>NZ_CP087390.1:0-4656683 GCF_020971765.1 Enterobacter sp. AN-K1
GCCCATTTCAGCACTTACCCACGAGGATCTCATGTCTCTCAGGCATGAACTTCTAACTGGCTATCAGCTCATCGGTAAAACCCTTGAGCGCTCCCACAAAAAAGGGAGGACTGTACGAACGGTGAACGGCTATATGGCTGTGATGCTCGAGATGCTTAAGTTTGCGGAGCGCAACGGTTACACAAATGGCTCGGTCATATCTGATATTCGCCCACTCAGGAAATCAAAATCAGAGCCTGACCCGCTCACCAAAGAAGAGTTTATGCGCTTGCTTCAGGCTACTAATCATCAGCAGATCAGAAATCTTTGGGTTCTGGCCGTAAGTACCGGCATGCGTCATGGTGAAATTTGTGCTTTAGCCTGGGAGGATGTAGACACCGTGAAATGGGCGATAAAAGTTAACAGAAACCTGGCGATCTCTGATCACTTCTCACCACCTAAAACGGAAAGCGGTATAAGGACAATCAACCTGACTCAGCCAGCTATCGAGGCTCTTAAAAGTCAGATGCAATTTACCCGAATGAAGGAGCAGCATGAAATTGTTGTTCATCTCAGGGAGTACGGAAAACAAAGAACAGACCTATGCACCTTTGTATTCAATCCGAATGTCTCGGCGCGTTACCCATCAAAAAGCATTTGCTACATACCAGGTTCGATAGCCTCTTCATGGAATCACCTGCTGAAAAGAGCAGGCATCAGGCACAGGAAAGCTTATGAATCTCGCCATACATTCGCTTGCTGGGCATTAAGTGCCGGGGCGAACCCGAGTTTCATTGCAAACCAGATGGGACACACTAATGCCCAGATGGTTTTCAACGTATATGGTAAATGGATGTCTGAACAAAACGGCGACCAAGTAGCTCTGCTGAACACAAATTTTGACTTCAATGCCCCACAGATGCCCCACAATAAAGTGGCCGGAATATAATTTATTTATATTACAGCCACTTAGTCACATGTTAGTGTTTTATCATTACATGCCGGACTACCGTGTAATCCTCAAGTCCGTAGACCGACATATCTTTGCCATAACCGGATAACTTCATCCCGCCGTGCGGCATTTCGCTCACCAGCATAAAATGGGTATTGACCCAGGTGCAGCCATACTGCAACCGTGCGCTGAGGCGATGGGCGCGTCCGACGTCTTTTGTCCAGACGGACGAGGCCAGGCCGTATTGCGAATCGTTGGCCCAGTTCAGCACCTGCGCTTCATCCTCAAATTCTGTCACGCTGACCACCGGGCCAAACACTTCTCGCTGGACGATCGCATCTTCCTGCTTCGCCCCGGCCAGCAGCGTTGGCTGGAAGTAATATCCTGCCCCCTCTCTTTTACTGCCACCGGTGACGACGCGGATATGTCCAAGGGTTTTGGCTTCGTCCACGGCAGCACAAACGCGGGAAAGATGCGCTGCGGAGCTGAGCGGGCCCAGCTCGGTTGACGCATCGTCCGGCGCGCCCATTTTCAGGCTGGCAACGGCTGCGCCCAGCTTTTCGACCAGCGCGGGGTAAATCCCCTTCTGGGCATAGATACGACAGGCTGCGGTACAATCCTGACCAGCATTGTAGAAACCAAACGTACGCACGCCTTCAACCACGGCATCCAAATCTGCATCGTCAAAGACAATGACCGGGGCTTTTCCGCCCAATTCCATATGGGTACGTTTAACTGAAGATGCGGTATGCCCGATAATATGTTCTCCGGTAGCAATAGAGCCGGTGAGAGAAACCATACGGACTTTTTCGTGGCCGGTCAGCGGATCTCCTACGGTTTTTCCGCGACCAAACAGCACGTTCAGCACGCCTGGCGGGAAGATATCTTTCGCCAGTTCCGCCAGCTTCAGCGCCGTCAACGGGGTGATTTCAGACGGCTTGATGACGACACAGTTTCCCGCCGCCAGCGCGGGCGCCAGCTTCCACGCCGCCATCATCAGAGGGTAGTTCCAGGGCGCAATAGAGGCGACAACGCCAACCGGGTCGCGGCGGATCATTGAGGTATGTCCTTCGAGGTATTCTCCGGCAGCCAGCCCGTTCAGGCAGCGGGCGGCCCCGGCAAAGAAGCGAAACACATCGACCACGGCCGGGATCTCATCCCCCTGAACACAGTGCAGCGGTTTCCCGCAGTTAAGGGACTCCACTTTTGCGAACGCGTCAGCGTTGGCTTCTATCACATCAGCCAGTTTCAACAGACAATCGGCGCGCGTTTTCGGCGTCGTTTGTCCCCACTCTGTGAACGCGCGATCGGCAGCCTGGACGGCAGCGTCCACCTGTGCTGCCGACGCTTCAGCAATCTCCAGCAGCACTTCACCCGTGGCAGGATTATAAACCGCCTGCTTCTCACCTTCGCCGGTCACCAGTTCACCATTAATCAGCAATTGATTTTGCATAGCATCGTCCTGTTGAAATCGACATTGTTTTCGCTGTCAGCACACGTTCTGGCGGGCAGAAACGTGACAACGTCACGTTACCAATCCGCGCTCCCTTACTAAAGGTAGACCGCGCGTCATGTCGCTTCAGAAATTTTCATCAAGGTGTGACTGGGTGCAGCATCATTTCGCGGATTAACCCCGCCAGCTGGACGACCGCCTGCTCCTCCCGCTCGCCCCAGCCCCATGAGGTATTGAAACGGAAAAACGGTGTCCAGATATTGGAGGTGGAAAACATCTTGCCGGGCGCAATGCTGATTTGATGGGTTAACGCCTTCTCACTCAACCGCCCCGCATCCAGCTGTTCAGGCAGTTCAAGCCATAAAAAGTAGCCGCTGTCGTTATGATGGATTTTGACGCCGGCAGGCATATGACGCAAAAGCGATTGCCAGGCCTGCTGTTTGCGTTCAGCAAGCGTGCGTCGCAGACGGCGAAGGTGGGCGTCGTAACGTTTGGTCGCCAGGTAATCCACCAGCGCCAGCTGCATGGGAGAGCTGGTGGACAACGTACTCATCAGCTGCAACTGCTGAATACGGCGCGCATGTTTTCCCGCCGCCACCCAGCCAATACGGAAACCGGCCACCAGACACTTGGAGAATGAGGAGCAGTGCAACGTCATATCCTGCTTATCCCAGGCCTTTGCCGGAAGCGGCTTTTCACGGCCAAAGTAGAGTTCGCTGTAAACATCGTCTTCAATCAGCGTGACGTTATGCCGGGTGAGTAAGGCCACCAGCTGAGCTTTCTTCTCTGCACTCAGCGTGAAGCCGAGCGGGTTCTGACTGTTGGTCATCAGCCAGCAGGCTTTCACCGGATAATCATTTAACGCCTGCTCAAGGGCACTGAGATCGATGCCCTCACGCACGTCAGTGGCAACCGACAGCGCTTTCAGTTTCAGACGTTCAAGCGCCTGGAGTGCACCATAAAAACAGGGGTTTTCAACGATAACCCAGTCCCCTGGTTCAGTCACAGCCTGCAAACTGAGGTTAAGCGCCTCAAGCGCGCCCGCGGTGATCACAATTTCATCCGGGGAGATATTCATTCCCTGCTGAGCGTAGCGGCGGGCAATGGCATGACGTAAGTCGACGTTACCCGGCGGCAGGTTTTCGATCACGCTCATGGCGGTAGCCGTTTTGCTGACGTTAGCCAGCGATCGGTTGAGTTGCTGAAGCGGGAAAAGGCGCGGATCGGGAAACGCCGAGGCAAAAGGGACAACGGAGGGGTCGCGGCTGGCCTGTAGCACGTCGAAAATATAGGTGTTGATGTCGACCACTTCATCGCGCATCACCTGCGCGGGCGGTGCAGGCTGGTGTGTGGTCGGGCGGGCGGCAACGTAATAGCCTGACTGCGGTCTGGCAACAATGCGCCCCTGACTTTCCAGCATCTGATACGCGTGGCCCACGGTCATAAAACTCATGCCGCTGCTTGCCACCTGCTCTCGCAGAGAAGGCAGCTTATCGCCCGGCAACCATACGCCAAGCTCAATCTGCGAGATAATTTGTTGCGCCAGACGCTGGTATTTTTTCATCAGATTCTCCTTATTGCTGACAGTGTATATCAGCAGGAGAAAAAGAGAAGATTTTGCTAACTGTTATAGGAAACGCGGCAGATTACTTGCGGTACTCTGTAATGTGATTCTGAGCAGAACGCGCTGCGGCCAGGTGGTCGAGCGTGATCATCGACGATTTGCAGAAAATGCATTTCGCGCCGAACGGATTTTTGTCAGACACATCAAAAGCTGAGGTGCGGTACTGCGAGCCATGACAGCATGGGCAGCGGAAATGGATATAAGAAGTCATAGGATTCTCCTGTAAACGTAAAAACGTAAATTACTCATGAGCCGATCAGGCAATAAATGGTTCGATACAAAACTAATCGGAATGTAGATAAAGACCCAAGAGAGGCTGCGGAGAGGCACAACGTGATGAGAACTGCTTTATAAAACTACGTCAGATATTTATTTGGATTCAAAACCAGAAATCCATTAACGCATGTTGCTGGCGACAAAGCAAGCTGTTTAATGCGTAAAAATCATAAAAAGAAATTTTTTATTCTTCCTTGTTACCTATATCAGCCAGATAAAGTTCAGCTTTTCCCACAACTGTTATAGATAAATTATCGATTTCTGCTTCTGATATCTCACTTGCCGCCTCTCTATCATAACAGTACACCGTTTAACATTGAGGCAGTGCATGTTTGGTCCAGATGCGTTTCATCTTGCGCGAATACAGTTCGCCTTTACCGTATCCTTTCATATTATTTTTCCGGCGATAACCATTGGCCTGGCGAGCTATCTCGCCGTGCTGGAAGGGCTGTGGTTGAAAACAAAAAATCCCGTCTGGCGCTCGCTGTACCATTTCTGGTCGAAGATCTTCGCCGTCAACTTTGGGATGGGTGTGGTCTCCGGCCTGGTGATGGCTTATCAGTTTGGCACTAACTGGAGTGGGTTTTCCCAGTTCGCGGGCAGTATTACCGGCCCCCTGCTGACCTATGAAGTGCTTACCGCGTTCTTCCTTGAGGCGGGGTTCCTCGGGGTAATGTTGTTTGGCTGGAATAAGGTCGGGCCGGGGCTGCACTTCTTTTCGACCTGCATGGTCGCACTGGGGACCCTCATGTCTACGTTCTGGATCCTCTCGTCAAACAGCTGGATGCAGACACCGCAAGGGTATGAAATCATCAACGGTCAGGTCGTTCCGGTGGACTGGTTTGCCGTGGTGTTTAACCCCTCCTTCCCTTACCGCCTGCTGCACATGTCGATAGCGGCATTTCTCAGCAGCGCGCTGTTTGTCGGTGCTTCCGCGGCCTGGCATTTGCTGCGCGGAAACAATACGCCCGCTATTCGCACCATGTTTTCCATGGCGTTGTGGATGACGTTGATCGTGGCCCCAGTCCAGGCGCTGGTGGGGGATATGCACGGGCTTAACACCTTAAAACACCAGCCAGCGAAAATAGCCGCCATAGAAGGCCACTGGGAGAATCCGCCGGGTGAGCCTACCCCACTGCTGCTATTTGGCTGGCCGGATATGGAGCAGGAACGGACCCGTTTTGGCCTGGAAATTCCCGCTCTCGGCAGCCTGATCCTGACCCACAGTCTCGATAAACAGGTTCCGGCATTGAAAGAGTTCCCAAAAGAAGATCGCCCGAACGCCACCATTGTCTTCTGGTCTTTCCGCATCATGGCCGGCCTGGGAATGTTGATGCTGCTCCTGGGCGTGACGGCAATCTGGCTGCGTTATAAACAGCGCCTTTATACCTCACGTTCCTTCCTGTGGTTTGCCCTGCTGATGGGGCCGTCCGGGCTGATCGCGATCCTCGCCGGATGGGTAACAACGGAGGTCGGCCGCCAGCCCTGGGTCGTCTATGGTCTACAGCGTACAAAGGATGCGGTTTCCGCGCATGGCGATCTGCACATGAGCGTCAGTTTGCTGGCCTTCTTCGTGGTTTATACCGCTGTATTCGGCGTGGGTTACAGCTATATGGTGCGTCTGATTAAAAAAGGGCCGCAGCCCCATGAATCCTTCGCGACTGAATCCGATGGCCGCCCTGCTCGTCCGCTTTCTGCCGTCACCACTGAATTTAAGGAGTAACCGTAATGGGTATCGATCTTTCCATTATCTGGTTCGTGATTATCGTTTTCGCCACGTTGATGTATATCGTGATGGACGGTTTTGATCTGGGGATAGGCATCCTGTTTCCGGCAACGCCGAATGCGGACGACCGAGACGTGATGGTCAATAGCGTGGCTCCCGTCTGGGATGGCAACGAAACCTGGCTGGTGCTTGGCGGTGCGGCCCTGTTTGGCGCCTTTCCTCTCGCTTATGCGGTTATCATCGACGCGCTAACCATTCCACTGACAATAATGCTGATCGGGCTTATATTTCGTGGCGTCGCCTTCGAATTTCGCTTCAAGGCCACTCCGGCGCACCGCCCGTTCTGGGATAAGGCCTTTATTGGCGGATCAATTGTGGCGACCTTCAGCCAGGGCATCACCGTCGGCGCGGTCATCCATGGGTTCAGCATCACTGGTCGCGCTTACAGCGGTGGTCCGTTTGACTGGTTTACCGCGTTCAATTTTTTCTGCGGTGCGGGTCTTGTAGTGGCTTACGCGCTGCTAGGTTCAACGTGGCTGGTAATGAAAAGCGAAAATGCCCTGCAACAGCGGATGCGTCAGGTATCGAAAGTGCTTCTGCTCCTGCTTCTGGTATTCATTGCAGTAATCAGTATCTGGACCCCTCTCGCCCAACCAGCTATTGCTGCGCGCTGGTTTACGCTGCCGAATCTGTTTTATCTGCTGCCCGTTCCTGCGCTGGTTGCGATCCTGAGTCTGTGCCAGTGGCGCTGCCTGAACGATCCTGCGAGCCATACTCTGCCGTTTATTATGACATTAGGGCTGGTTTTTCTTGGCTTTAGCGGGCTTGGGATCAGCATCTGGCCGCATATTATCCCGCCGGACATTACCCTGTGGCAGGCCGCTGCGCCAGTCCAAAGCCAGGGCTTTATGTTAGTGGGTGCACTGTTGATCATTCCCGTGATTCTGGTCTACACCTTCTGGAGTTATTACGTTTTTCGCGGAAAAGTACAGCATGGGGAGGGTTATCACTGATGCAACAACCTGTATGGAAACGTTTGATGTGGCTTGCCATCATCTGGGGCGGCAGCGTTCTGGCGCTGGCCTGCGTAAGTATGCTCTTTAAAATGCTGATGGCCGCAGCCGGATTTAAATCGCACTAACTCGCTGACCGGGTGCGCCGCCGCCCGGTCCCTTCCCGCACTTTCAGATAAACCCCATTAACACTCAGGAGGGTATGGTTACACTGAAAAAATATTTACGGTATTGATAGTTTGAGAAATAAAATGAAAAAGCTCGCGGCAGTAAGTTTAATCAGCCTCGCACTGGCTGGATGCGTTAATCCTGGTAAAGCCTCCGTTCAGACCGAACAGCTAGAGAATCATCGTTTCGTTCTGGAGAATGTGGATGGCAAAGCGGTTAAAGGCGGGAAAACCCAGCCTGAAATTCGCTTCAGTGCGCAACCCAATATCAGCCTGATTAACAACATTGTCGTCTCCGGCACAATGTGCAACGGCTTCAACGGCCAGGGGAAACTGTCCGAAGGAGAGTTGACGGTCAAAACGCTGGCAATGACGCGGAAACTCTGCACCGAGCCGCAGCTAAATGAACTGGATCAGACCATCGCCGATATGCTACGCACAGGGGCACAGGTAGACCTGACCGAAGACCAGTTAACCCTGGCGACAGCCAATAAGACATTGATGTTTAAGCGAGTTGAATAACTCAGTAGCTTCCGCACGAACCTACGGCAAGCGACTGCTCACTACAGCGTTTGCCATTTGGCAATGCGCACATGCCGATGGCGGAGCCATCGAGCTGACGGGCAACGGAGAGTGAACCGCCGATCATTGCGCAGTTGGCCTGACCTGAACTGGACATAGCCGCCCGCATACCTGGCGTAACGTGTGCCGCTGTCGCCTGCTGTACAGGTTCATTGCTGCATGCCGACAACAGTAACGCGGCACATCCGACCCAAAATGCTGAACGCATACCTTCCTCCCCATAATTAACGCGAAACCTATGCATAATAGGCATCACGCGCCGCATCGTCGAGAGCGGATGTGCGTATTTATGCGCCCTGGTAACAATTTCTCGCAATTTTTTAACGCGAGTAGCCATCGAGTCATTGATACAGCGCATACCAAGGACACAAAAGCGAAAATCGTAAAACCTGAGCTTTGCTAAAATACACAGATAATATTCAGGGTCTGTCGTCGTTTTTCAGGCCCCTCTTTTTGCGCAATGTAAGGGTGTTGTCCTATGCAAACTATTGACGGCAATGGTGCAGTCGCGTCTGTTGCGTTTCGTACCAGCGAAGTGATCGCCATCTACCCCATCACGCCCAGCTCCACGATGGCTGAACAGGCTGACGCCTGGGCTGGTAATGGGATAAAAAACGTCTGGGGCGATGTCCCGCGAGTTGTAGAGATGCAGTCCGAAGCCGGTGCCATTGCCACCGTGCATGGTGCGTTGCAGACCGGTGCCCTGTCGACCTCGTTCACGTCGTCTCAGGGGCTGCTGTTGATGATCCCCACGCTTTACAAGCTGGCAGGGCAATTAACGCCGTTTGTGTTGCACGTTGCCGCACGCACCGTAGCCACTCACGCTCTCTCTATTTTTGGCGACCACTCAGATGTGATGGCCGTGCGTCAGACCGGCTGCGCTATGCTCTGCGCCAGCAGCGTGCAGGAAGCGCAGGACTTCGCGCTGATTTCGCATATCGCCACGCTGAAAAGCCGAGTGCCATTTATTCATTTCTTCGATGGTTTTCGCACGTCCCACGAGATCAATAAAATCGTTCCGCTGCCGGACGACACCATTCTTAATCTGCTGCCGCAGGCTGACATCGATGCGCATCGCGCTCGCGCCCTCAATCCGGAACATCCGGTGATCCGGGGTACCTCTGCGAACCCGGATACCTATTTCCAGTCCCGCGAGGCGACAAACCCGTGGTACAACGCGGTCTATGAGCACGTTGAACAGGCGATGGACGATTTTGCCGCTGCGACGGGCCGCGCATATAAGCCGTTTGAATATTACGGTCATCCGCAGGCCGAGCGCGTGATCGTCCTGATGGGCTCTGCCATCGGCACCTGTGAAGAGGTGGTTGATGAGCTATTGACGCGTGGTGAAAAAGTTGGCGTGCTCAAAGTTCGCCTCTACCGTCCCTTCTCAGCGAAACACCTGCTCGCAGCCCTGCCGGACAGCGCGCGTGCAGTGGCGGTACTGGACCGCACCAAAGAGCCTGGCGCACAGGCTGAGCCACTTTATCTGGATGTGATGACCGCTCTGGCTGAGGCGTTTAACCGCGGTGAGCGCGAAACGCTGCCGCGCGTCATTGGCGGGCGTTATGGATTGTCTTCCAAAGAGTTCGGACCGGAGTGCGTCCTGGCGGTATTTGCTGAACTCCGCGAGGCAAAACCGAAGCCGCGCTTTACGGTCGGCATTTATGATGACGTGACTAACCTTTCTCTGCCCTTGCCGGAAAACACCCTGCCCTCGACTGCGAAACTGGAAGCGCTGTTCTACGGTCTGGGTAGCGACGGCAGCGTCTCGGCAACCAAGAACAACATCAAAATTATCGGCAACTCTACGCCGTGGTATGCGCAAGGGTATTTCGTCTACGACTCCAAAAAAGCGGGCGGACTGACCGTCTCCCACCTGCGCGTCAGCGAACACCCGATCCGTTCGGCATACCTGATTTCTCAGGCAGATTTTGTTGGCTGTCACCAGCTCCAGTTCATTGATAAATATCAGATGGCCGAGCGCCTGAAGCCCGGCGGTATTTTCCTGATCAACACCCCTTACAGCGCCGACGAGGTCTGGGCACGCCTGCCCCAGGAAGTGCAGGCGGTGCTTAACCAGAAACAGGCGCGCCTGTATGTCATTAACGCCGCGAAGATCGCCCGCGAATGCGGCCTGGCGGCGCGCATCAATACGGTTATGCAGATGGCGTTCTTCCACCTGACCAATATTCTGCCGGGCGACAGCGCGCTGATGGAGCTTCAGGGTGCAATCGCCAAAAGCTACAGCAGCAAAGGTCAGGAACTGGTTGAGCGCAACTGGCAGGCGCTGGCGCTGGCCCGCGAATCGCTGTTCGCGGTGCCGATGCAGCCGGTCAATGCCAGCAGTCCGAACCGGCCGCCAGTGGTGTCTGACGCCGCCCCGGATTTCGTCAAAACCGTCACGGCGGCGATGCTTGCCGGACTGGGCGACACCCTTCCCGTCTCTGCGCTTCCGCCTGACGGCACCTGGCCGATGGGCACGACCCGCTGGGAAAAACGCAACATTGCCGAAGCGATCCCTATCTGGAAAGAAGAGCTGTGCACCCAGTGCAACCACTGCGTGGCGGCCTGCCCGCACTCGGCCATTCGCGCCAAAGTGGTGTCGCCAGAAGCGTTAGATGGCGCGCCGGAAAGTTTGCACTCGCTGGATGTAAAATCCCGCGATATGCGTGGTCAGAAATATGTCCTACAGGTGGCGCCGGAAGACTGTACCGGTTGTAACCTGTGCGTCGAGGTGTGCCCGGCGAAAGATCGTCAGGCCCCGTCAATCAAAGCCATCAATATGATGTCGCGTCTTGAACATGTTGAAGAAGAGAAAGTGAATTATGATTTCTTCCTCGACCTGCCTGAAATCGATCGCAACAAGCTGGAACGCATTGACATTCGTACCTCGCAGCTCATCACCCCGCTCTTCGAGTACTCCGGGGCGTGCTCCGGCTGCGGCGAAACACCGTATATCAAACTGCTCACTCAGCTTTACGGTGACCGAATGCTGATTGCCAACGCGACGGGCTGCTCGTCGATCTACGGGGGTAACCTGCCGTCCACGCCATACACCACCGACGCGAACGGTCGCGGCCCGGCGTGGGCAAACTCGCTTTTTGAGGACAACGCAGAATTTGGTCTGGGATTCCGTCTGACGGTCGATCAGCACCGCGCCCGCGTAATGCGTCTGCTGGCACAGTTTGCCGATAAGATCCCGGCAGAACTGAATGATGCCCTGCATGCGGAGGCCACACCTGACGTTCGTCGCGCGCAGGTTGCTGAACTGCGCAACGCGCTTCAGGGTGTTGAAGGGGCTGAACAACTCCTGACTGATGCTGACGCGCTGGTTGAAAAATCTGTCTGGCTGATCGGCGGCGACGGGTGGGCCTACGATATTGGTTTCGGCGGTCTTGATCATGTCCTGAGCCTGACCGAAAACGTCAATATTCTGGTGCTTGATACTCAGTGCTATTCCAACACCGGCGGACAGGCCTCGAAAGCAACGCCATTGGGGGCGGTCACGAAATTTGGTGAGCACGGCAAGCGCAAGGCGCGTAAAGATTTGGGCGTCAGCATGATGATGTATGGACACGTCTACGTCGCGCAGATTTCGCTGGGGGCGCAGCTCAACCAGACGGTGAAAGCCATTCAGGAAGCGGAAGCGTATCCAGGCCCGTCGCTGATTATCGCCTACAGTCCGTGTGAGGAGCATGGCTACGATCTGGCGCTCAGCCACGACCAGATGCGTCAGCTCACCGCAACCGGCTTCTGGCCACTGTACCGCTTCGACCCGCGCCGTGCCGATGAAGGGAAATTGCCGCTGGCGCTGGATTCGCGTCCTCCGTCAGACGCCCTTGCCGAAACCTTACTTCAGGAGCAGCGTTTCCGCAGGCTGAACGCTCAACAGCCAGAAGTGGCAGAGCAGCTATGGAAGGATGCGGCAGCGGATCTACAGAAGCGTTATGACTTCCTGGCGCAACTGGCGGGGAAAGCCGAAAAATCGACCAGTGAATAACTTTATGCCCGGCTTGTCCGGGCATTTTTTTGCCAAAAAAAGCCCGATGCACGTGCACCGGGCGAATCCAGAAGATCGGTGAAAATTGCCTCAATGTTCTGAACAATATTCACGTGAATTATGGATGAAAAAATCTTAAAGGCATATAACGGCGTGGAGGTTACCTTGTTTTCCACGTAATTAATAATTTTTATTTTGTATTGATTATAATAATTCATTCATGGCATCAATCGTTATTTCTACCGCATCATTTAGTTTAGATTTTACTTAACCCGTAACAATTATATTTTATTCATCCGCCGTCAGAGTGATTTAGCATGGGACATCTTTCCAGCCCGGAAAGTTCACGAAGTAATAAAAAAATAACTGCAAAGGAATAATCAAAATGCAAAGAAAAGTACTGGCACTGATGATCCCCGCTTTGTTAATGGCTGGCGCCGCTCACGCAGCTGAAATTTATAATAAAGACGGCAATAAACTGGATCTGTATGGCAAAGTAGATGGTCTGCATTATTTCTCTGACGACGCGTCTAAAGATGGCGATCAAACCTATATGCGACTGGGCTTCAAAGGTGAAACCCAAATCAACGACATGATGACCGGCTTCGCACAATGGGAATACAACATTCAGGCAAACAACACCGAAGGTTCTGACAATCAGTCCTGGACGCGTCTGGCCTTCGCCGGTGTGAAGGTGGGCGATTACGGCTCCTTCGATTACGGCCGTAACTATGGCGTCCTGTACGACGTTGAAGGTTGGACCGATATGCTGCCAGAATTTGGTGGCGACTCTTATACTTATGCCGATAACTTTATGACCGGTCGTGCAAACGGCGTGGCTACCTACCGTAACACCGACTTCTTTGGTCTGGTGCAGGGTCTGAACTTCGCGGTGCAGTATCAGGGTAATAATGAAGATGCCAGCAACAATCAGGAAGGCACCAATAACGGCCGCGATGTACGTCATGAGAATGGCGACGGTTATGGTCTGTCCGCGACTTATGATTTTGGCATGGGCTTCAGCGCGGGCGCGGCATATGCGTCATCTGACCGTACCAACGATCAGGAAATGCATACCACTGCGGGTGGTGATAAAGCGGATGCATGGACTGCTGGTCTGAAATACGATGCAAACAACATCTATCTGGCGGCGATGTATTCCGAAACACGTAATATGACGCCTTACGGTGATGCTCATGACGAAAACACCGTGGCAAACAAAACCCAGAACTTCGAAGTCACCGCACAATATCAGTTCGATTTCGGTCTGCGTCCGGCTATTTCCTATTTACAGTCCAAAGGTAAAGACCTGGGCAATGGCCAGGACGATAAAGATCTGGTGAAATACGCTGACGTCGGTGCTACCTACTATTTCAACAAAAACATGTCCACCTATGTTGATTATAAAATCAACCTGCTGGATGAAGATGATTCGTTCTACAAAAACAATGGCATCGGTACGGATGACATTGTAGCGTTAGGTCTGGTTTACCAGTTCTAATCCCGTTAGCCCGCAGCGATCTGCGGGCTAATTTTATCGCTGTTTCGCCTGTTCTTTGCGGAAAGAGAGATAGCCAAATACCCCGCTGTCGCCATCCATAGGGTGATTTACTCCATCCATTACCACCACTTCCGGGAAGTCGAATGGCGTGACATTTTCCAGACAGGCGACATTCACACCATATTCATTGGGATTGGAACGTCGTTGGTGGAACGTGTAAATACCGCAAATCGAACAGAAGAAATGGCGCGCCGTGCCGGTGTTGAAACGGTACTCTGTGAGCGTGTCCGCGCCCTGCGTCACCTTAATGCCCGTCAAAGGTGCGGAAACCACGACCGCCCCACGCATCCTGCAAAACGAGCAGCTACATCGACGCGCGGTATTCAGGCCGTCCGTCAGCTCAACCGTAAATTTCACCGCCCCACAATGACACTGTGCATGACGAATGTCAGCCATCGCTTATACCCCTTTTCTCACTAACTCAGCCGCTTTTAAAAAGACCTCATCTTCAACACCATCCCCCTTCTGCCTGCCGAGCCTTACCAGCTCATCGACAATACTTTCACGGTTGATGATCTTCTGGGATGAAACCAGCCCAATAACGGCGGCACCAATCGCCAGCCCAACTAATCCTGTCTGTTCGTCTTTATTTTTCATAGAAGCGCTCCCTTGTCCCCCTCAAAAGCGTAGCAGGAGAACTGTAAAACGCGCTGGTACGCGGGAATGAGATCCGTGCTTTATCTCAGCTGTTCGTCCGGCAAAACAGGAGGGATTCTGAGCGGTTATCAGACAACGTTGATGAGGATAACGTGAACAGCGGTGCGCGTAGAGAGGCCGTAATGGGTGTTAAAACCGCCTTCGTAAAGGCGGCTGATCATTACTCTGGATCTTTATCGCCTGATTCAGGCGCTGAGCCAGGAACATCTTTCGGTTTTCTTCCATCCTTTTCCGGGTTATCCGGGCTGGGATTATAATCAGGATGGTCACCATGAACGGGACGGTCAGTCATTTTCACCTCCGTTTTTACTGCGTAAGCTGTAAGTGTAGACAACCCTTCAGTCTTAACCAAACTTCTCCTGTGGGGCTCATTTGTAAATCGTGCTGGCATTCGGCGCTGCAATCCGTACCATACACGACACACTTTCGCATGCTGGTTTTTACCGGTAGCCGCAAACCCGTCTTTTATCGCTAACCAGATGGGGCACGTAAATGCGCAGATGGTGTATGAAATCTATGCTACATGGATAGAAGAGATGAACACGAAGCTGACGCTTTGAAATCGTTTTCCTCACCCTGTGCCCCATTTGAGATCTGAGTAACGAATAGATGCAACAAAATCAAGAGATTAACAAGAAAGAACAGTACAACCTGAATAAACTGCAAAAGCGACTGCGCCGTAACGTGGGCGAAGCCATTGCAGACTTCAACATGATTGAAGAAGGCGATCGCATCATGGTCTGCCTGTCGGGCGGTAAAGACAGCTACACCATGCTGGAAATCCTGCGCAATCTACAGCAAAGCGCACCGGTGAACTTTTCCCTGGTCGCGGTTAACCTCGATCAGAAACAGCCGGGCTTCCCGGAGCATATCCTGCCGGAGTACCTTGAGAACCTGGGCGTTGAGTACAAAATCGTAGAAGAGAATACCTACGGCATTGTTAAAGAGAAGATCCCAGAGGGCAAAACGACCTGCTCGCTCTGCTCACGTTTGCGTCGCGGCATTCTGTACCGCACCGCAACCGAACTGGGCGCCACCAAGATTGCGCTTGGTCATCACCGGGACGACATTCTGCAAACGCTGTTTCTGAATATGTTCTATGGCGGCAAAATGAAGGGAATGCCACCGAAGCTGATGAGCGACGACGGCAAACACATCGTGATCCGCCCACTCGCCTACTGCCGCGAGAAAGACATTGAGCGTTTCTCCCAGGCCAAAGCCTTCCCTATCATTCCGTGCAATCTGTGCGGCTCACAGCCGAACCTGCAACGTCAGGTCATTGGCGACATGCTGCGTGACTGGGATAAACGCTATCCGGGCCGCATCGAAACCATGTTCAGCGCCATGCAGAACGTGGTGCCTTCGCACCTGGCCGACGTTGAACTGTTCGATTTCAAAGGGATTAACCACGGTTCAGAGGTGGTGAATGGCGGGGATCTGGCGTTTGACCGCGAAGAGATCCCGATGCAGCCTGCTGGCTGGCAGCCAGAGGAAGAGGATGCGCAATTCGATGAACTGCGCCTGAACGTGGTAGAAGTCAAGTAACCTGGCAGCGTCTCAGATATCATTTCTGAGACGCGTTTTAAGCTTATTTCAGCAGTCGAACGCGGCAGGTCTTCCCTTTAATCTTCCCGCCCTGCAACTGTTTCCAGGCCTTCTGCGCAACCGACTGGCGAACCGCTACGTAGACATGCGCAGGATGGACCGTGATCTTGCCAATATCGGCCCCGTCGAGACCGATATCCCCAGTTAACGCCCCCAGAACGTCACCGGGACGCATTTTGGCCTTTTTACCGCCGTCGATGCACAAGGTGGCCATTTCCGCCGCCAGCGGAGCGATGCTGATATTACCAGGGGTATTCACCCAGTTGAGTTTCAGTTGCAGCATTTCCGCAAGAATATTGGCGCGCTGCGCCTCTTCAGGTGCGCAGAAGCTGATGGCGAGACCACTGTTACCTGCGCGCGCGGTACGCCCGATGCGGTGGACATGCACTTCCGGATCCCATGCCAGTTCGAAATTCACCACCAGCTCAAGCGATTTAATATCCAGGCCACGGGCCGCAACATCCGTTGCAACCAGCACGCGTGCGCTGCCGTTAGCGAAACGCACCAGAGTCTGATCGCGATCGCGCTGTTCCAGATCGCCATGCAGCGATAATGCGCTCTGTCCGGCATCATTCAGAGCATCGCACACCGCCTGACAATCTTTTTTGGTATTACAGAACACCACGCAGGACGCTGGCTGGTGTTGGCTCAGCAATTTTTGTAGCAGTGGAATTTTGCCGTGCTGCGATGTCTCGAAGAACTGCTGCTCAATCGCCGGTAACGCATCGACAGTATCGATTTCAATGGTCAGCGGGTTCTTCTGCACGCGCCCGCTGATCGCTGCAATCGCCTCGGGCCAGGTGGCAGAAAAGAGCAGCGTCTGGCGTGTGGCTGGGGCAAAGCGGATCACTTCGTCAATCGCATCGCTGAAGCCCATATCCAGCATGCGGTCAGCTTCATCCATCACCAGCGTTTGCAGTGCATCGAGTGAAACAGTGCCTTTTTGCAGGTGATCGAGCAGACGGCCCGGCGTTGCCACAATGATATGCGGCGCGTGCTGAAGGGAATCGCGCTGCGCTCCGAACGGTTGCCCGCCGCAGAGCGTTAAAATTTTAGTGTTAGGCAAAAAACGCGCCAGACGACGCAGCTCACCCGCGACCTGGTCGGCCAGCTCGCGCGTCGGGCAGAGTATCAGGGACTGGGTCTGAAACAAGGTTGCATCAATGTGTTGTAACAGGCCTAGCCCGAATGCAGCCGTTTTTCCACTGCCGGTTTTCGCCTGCACGCGCACGTCACGGCCTTCAAGGATAGCCGGCAGCGCGGCGGCCTGGACAGGGGTCATAGTGAGGTAGCCCAACTCATTCAGGTTAGTCAGTTGGGCTTCAGGCAGAACGTTCAGCGTGGAAAAAGCGGTCACAATATACTCTCGTGGTAATGATTGCAGTCAGATGGCGCGTATCCTCGCAGATCTGCGCTAACGATGCGACAATTTAATCGGTTCTTCATCCGGCGGCGGATCCGGCATCGGCTGCGGACGTGGGACAGGATCGGGTATCGGCGTCGGATCGGTGGGCACCGGATCGGACTGCCAGGTGTTGAGGCGTTGCAGGGCAAGTAGCATACTCATCTTTTCCTCCAGATTAGGGTGCTGACTCCTAAAGGGTAGACGCAGATAAACAGGAGGCAAAAAAAAGCCGACTATGAAGTCGGCGTCGTACGAATCAATTGTGCTATGCAGTAATTCAAAAAAAGGAAGTAAGACAATATGGAGCGCAACGCCCATCGCTTGACGTTGCATTCACCTGCGGGAGTAATATTGCACCTAACATGGTCGGAGTTTATTGACTTCGCTCAATTAAAATGTCGTTTTGAAGCCGACTCTGCCTCAGAAAAGCGTAAATTTACAGCCATTTACTACGATGCAACCACCATGCAACACCCCCAATCAAAACCACTAACATGACGCAAAACGTGGTGAAGCCATAGTGATATTCACCGCCGGGGATCCCTCCGAGGTTTACGCCAAACAACCCCGTCAGGAAGGTACTCGGTAAAAAGACCATCGCCATCAGCGACATGGTGTACGTTCTCCTGGCTAACGACTCCTGCATCACCTGGGCTATCTCATCCGCCATGACTGCCGTTCTGGCAATACATGAGTCAATCTCGTCCAGTCCACGTCCGAGCCGGTCAGCGATATCCTGCATTCTGCGGCGCTGATCGTCGTTCATCCAGCTCATGCGTTCGCTGGCCAGCCGCGCATAAACGTCGCGCTGAGGGGTCATATAGCGGCGCATCACGATGAGCTGCTTACGCAGCAGCGCCAGAAAACCACGTGGGGGGATTTGCTGATCGAGCAGGTTATCTTCCAGATCGATGATTTTATCGTGAAGTTCTTCTATAAACTCGCTGGCATGATCGGTCAGCGCATCACACACATCCACCAGCCAGCTGCCGCAATCCGTAGGCCCCGTGCCCTCTTTCAGATCGTTAATGACATCATCCAGCGCCAGCACTTTTCTCTGGCGGGTGGAAACAATCAGCCGTTCATCCATATAAACACGCATTGCCACCAGCTGATCCGGACGCTCATCCGTACTGCCGTTTATACAACGCAGCGTAATTAACGTCCCCTCACCCATCCGGCTTACGCGGGGTCTGAGACTTTCTCCCGCCAGCGCATCCCGAACGTTGTTGGGCAGTAGCGGCGTGGACGCGAGCCACTCGGCGCTGTCCGGGTGCGTGTAGTTGAGGTGCAGCCAGCATGGATGTTCGCTGTCGATGTGATCCTGATCTTCAAGCGGCCTTGCGCCGCCTTGTCCATCAAACACCCATGCAAAAACTGCGTCAGGTACGTTAACCTCAGACCCTTTAATGCTCTCCACAGCGCCTCCACCGTTTTATCTCTTTCGGTGTCAGTCTAGCTTTCGCCGAGGGTTAAGCAATAATTATGTGAGGCATCGTCCTGAATACGTTCAGGAATTCACCGCCCATTCGCGGCTTCTTAACGCATTGTCAGTCTGGAACTCATTTTCCAGACGGAAATTACGTGTTCGTGTCTGGAGCTCAATCACCTGATTGCGCAGCACATCTGACGACCCATTGAGTTCCTCAACCATCGACACGTTGCTCTGCGTTACGCGTTCAAGCTCTGACAATGCCTGCGTAATTTGTGAAATACCTTTTTCCTGTTCTGATGTTGAGGCGGATATTTCATCCATCAGTCTGCTCACATTGCCCGAACCGGTAACAATGTCATGCATGTTTTTTTCGGCTTCAGAGACCACGTTAACGCCCTGCGTCACGTTATGGCTGGTAACTTCAATCAGTGACTTAATATTTTTTGCCGCTTCGGCGCTACGATGCGCCAGGCTTCTCACCTCACCCGCGACCACAGAAAACCCTTTACCATGGTCGCCCGCTCTTGCCGCTTCAACGGCGGCGTTAAGCGCCAGAATATTGGTCTGAAAAGCGATACCGTCAATCAGCGAGATAATCTCTGTCATTTGCTGGGCGCAGTCGGTAATCGACTGCATATTGTTCGCAACCTGCCCCATTAATTCTCCGCCTTTACGCGCCTGTAACGTCGCGATATTCGCCTGCTCGCTGGCTAAACGGGTATTGTCGGCATTATTTTTTGTACTTGCAGCCATCTCTTCCATGCTGGCTGCCGTTTGCACCAGCGAAGCTGACTGCTGTTCTGTTTTGACGGAAAGCTGCGCGCTGCGTGAAGAGAGTTGATCAGACAGGGTCATCGCGGTTTGCGAGGAGGCGCGGATCTCACGGACCAGCGTTGCAATGTTGTTGGAGAGACTGTTAATCCCCGGGATCAGTCGTCCCGCACAGTTGTTGCCAAATTCAGGTATCAACACGCCAAGTTTGCCTGACGTTACTTCTTCAATACTTTTTTTCACCGTATTGATCGGCGTCACAAGATATTTGGTCATGTACGCCCAAAGCAAAAATAAAGCGATGAATTGTACAATTATGACTGCAATAAAAAGCGAAGAATTCCGTGAAAATAGCGCTATAACTCCATCACTTACCAAAAATACACATAAAAGGAAATAGACAATGAACGTTCTGACACTAATATTTCTTAGCATACGTTTTCCTGGGACATTATATTTTGGTTGGCATTAAGGGTTATAGCATTGCCATACGAATTTGTCCTCACGTTCGTCGCTGGTTTGTTGTTTTGCAGTTTGATTTGCGCAGTTTTACTTAAGGCGGACAAAAAGCATGTTTTACGCTAAATATCTGGCTTGTCGTTGGGTTGCTGATACCCCTTGAAAAATGGTAATTATATATTTAAGGAGGGGTACTGTAGGGCGTCGTTGTTTAGTGGTGCTTAATAAGTTAACGTAGTTAATATATATAAACTACGTTAATGCGCGCTCCTTCCGTTAGGGTGAGTTACGTTCAGGCCAGACAGTCGATAGCCTGGAAAAAACAGTCCTCAGTCATGAGAATATTCTCTTTTGCACTCTGATGCCCGCGACGAATATACCAGCCTGTTTCAGGCACCATGCTTAAATGGAATATCCTCGCCCCCGACAGACTATCGGGGGCATTAATACTCATCGTCACACACCCCTTCTCAGGCCCCCTGATCACCTGTTCTGGCATAATGGTGACGCTGCGATCTCCGTTTTGCAAAATGATCGTCGTAATGGCATAACGACATATACCGCTACTGAGGCTGTAGCCAACCGTACTTAAATCGGTGATATGTTTTTTAGATAAAAATATTTCAATACCAGAACCTTCAAACCATGTAATGATTTGCTGCGCAAGATCCTCCATCCGCTCACAAAACGCCCTGACTTCGGCCTCAGCCGTATTAACATAGATTGGTTTGTCCCCGATATTCTGTTGCACTTTCTTAAAAAAACGCTCTCTTGCTGACATGTCAACTCCGTGTTTTTCGCCAGTCTCATTATTCTTTTTGGTGCTTCAGCAGGGCATAGCTGGCAATCAACTGCTGAAGATGCTGTTCGGTCTGGTTTAGCTGCGCTGCTGACAGGGGTTGCCCGGCAGGTAAAATGGAAAGCAGACGAAGCCGCTCCTCAAGCGGAACGGTATGGCGAATAAATGACTACGCGTTTTTCGATAAACGGGAGGAAGAATCTCTCTGAAGATATTCATCATGACAATGAGTGATGGGCTGATATGAAGGGAATATTCGGAAATAACCAGGCTGTAAAACAATCAACCCTGAGAGCGGGCGCTTATGCGGTTAATGGATGTTAACCATAATCACGTAGCGCCCTGAGCTCTTTTTAGTGCTTTTCAATATACATTGTACGGCTGTACGCAACATCCTCTGGGTTATTTATCGGATAACCTTTAACCCATGGCTTGATGAGACGGCCATTGGTGTACTGATAAATAGGGGCAATCGGTGCTTTCTCGGTGAGGATCTTCTCGGCCATGTTGTAGTCGGCATTACGCGCTTTTTCAGTGGTTTCGAGCGTCGCCTGATGAATAATCTTATCGTAAGCAGGATCGTTGAATCGTGAGATATTCCCGCTGTGGGAGGAGGTCAGCAGCGACAGGAATGTCGACGGCTCGTTGTAGTCCCCTACCCACGATGCACGGATGACGTCAAAATTCCCGGTATTGCGGCTGTCGATGTAGGTTTTCCACTCCTGATTCTGCAACTTAACGTCAACACCCAGATTTTTCTTCCACATGGATGCAACGGCAATCGCGATTTTCTGGTGGTTTTCAGACGTGTTATACAGCAGCGTTAATTTTAGCGGACGCTGAGGGCCATAGCCTGCCGCCTGCAACAACGTTTTCGCCTGCGCATTCAGCTCTTGCTGCGACATCTGCTCAAATGGCGAGGTTTCCGGCGTAAAGCCCGCAGTGACATCGGGAGTAAAATGCCAGGCCGGTTTCTCACCGGTCCCCAGGACTTTCTCCGCCATAATACGTCTGTCGATAGTCATGCTGAGCGCGAGACGTACGCGGGCATCCGCGGTTGGGCCTTTTTGCGTGTTAAACGCGTAGTAATAGGTCCCAAGCTGTGGCGGTGTATATACCTGACCCGGAATATCTTTAAGCAGCTTCTGGTACATGTTTTTCGGAAACGATTCTGTAATATCGATATCGCCCGCCAGATAGCGTTTGGTCGCTGAGGACTCCTGATTGATTGGCACAAAGGTGACTTTTTTAAGCACCGTCCTGGCGTTATCCCAGTAATGAGAATTCGGCTCAACCACCAGTTTTTCATTCACCACGCGATCTTTCAGCACATACGCACCGTTGCCAATGAGCGCGCCAGGGCGCGTCCATTCCTTACCGCTTTCCACATTGGCCTTTTGAACAGGATAAAACGCGAAATTAGCCGTCAGATTGCTGAACCAGGGCAGCGGTTTGTCCAGCTGCACGCGCAACGTTTTAGCATCCACCGCCGTCACGCCGAGGGTATCCGGAGCAGCTTTGCCGTCGATAATGGCCTGGGCATTGTTAATGCCCGCCAGCGCCGCAAACCAGGCGAAAGGTGACGTTGTTTTAGGATCAACCAGACGACGCCAGCTATAGACAAAATCTTGTGCCGTCACCGGGGTTCCGTCAGACCACTTAGCGTTATCCCGCAACGTGAACGTCCAGACGCGGTTGTCATTGCTCTGCCAGCGCGTCGCCACGCCGGGAACTAACTCCCCTTTTTCGTTCTGATTTACCAGCCCTTCATAGAGGTCGCGGATCACCTGTATCTCGGGCAACCCCACCGCTTTTGCCGGATCGAGCGAAGCGGGCTCATCTTTAATATGTCGAACCAGCTCCTGCTTTTGCGCCAGAACCGTTCCTTCGGGAACCTCCGCGGCATATGAAAGTGAAGAAAGCCCGCACAGCCACAGCGCAGTACAAAGAAGCGAAACAGGATGCTTCATACGATCCCCTTAATGATGTCAGGTAACAGGCAGATGCGTAATTATTTGTTTCGAAACGGAGAAATGCAAATGCTTCCTCCGGAAAGTTGATGTCAGGCAATTTTCCACACACACGGAAACTATTTGATTAAGCGCGGCTTTTGCACAACACTGCCAGAAGTGACTTTATCATCAGGGTTTACTATGGCAACTACCCGACCAAGAACGGAACGCGGCGCCTTCCCGCCCGGGACTGAACATTATGGACGCTCGTTTTTAGGCGCGCCGCTGATCTGGTTTCCGGCACCCGAGGCCGATCGCAATAGCGGCTTAATCATTGCGGGCACGCATGGCGATGAAAACTCGTCTGTCGTGACGCTCTCGTGCGCGCTACGTACGCTGCCCCCCGATTTACGACGTCATCATGTGATTTTGACCGTCAACCCGGACGGTTGTCAGCTTGGATTACGGGCGAATGCACGCGGCGTTGACCTGAACAGGAACTTCCCGGCGGCAAACTGGCGCGCCGGTGAAACGGTGTATCGCTGGAACAGTTCGGCGCAGGAGCGAGATGTGGTCCTGCTCACAGGAGACAAACCCGGTTCCGAACCGGAGACTCAGGCGCTGTGCCAGCTTATTCATAAGATCCACCCGGCCTGGGTTGTCTCTTTCCACGATCCCCTCGCCTGTATTGAAGATCCTCGTCATACGGCGCTCGGACAGTGGCTGGCGGATGCGTTTGCTCTACCTCTGGTGAGCAGCGTTGGCTATGAAACACCCGGGTCGTTTGGCAGCTGGTGCGCGGACCTCAGCCTTCACTGTATCACCGCTGAGTTTCCGCCCATCTCCTCGGATGAAGCGAGCGAAAAATACCTGCGGGCGATGACAGATCTCCTGCGCTGGCAGCCTCAAAGATGAAGTACACCGGAGGTAAAATTCAGGGCGGGTGATACGTCAACCGCCAGCCAGGTTGGGCCGTCAAGATCGGCAAAACGCACGCTGTTCACCAGCGGGAGCGCAGCGCCGATCGCTCTTGACGTGCACAACATGCAGCCCAGCATCAGAGCAAAGCCTTGCGCCTGGGCATCTTGTGCCAGTGCCAGGGCCTCGGTTAATCCACCTGTTTTATCCAGCTTAATGTTCACCATCTCGTAGCGTCCCTTGAGAGCTGACAGGCTCTCACGGGTATGACAGCTTTCATCTGCACAGACGGGAAGCGGATGAATAAAATTCGCCAGCGCGGCATCGTCTTCTGCCGGTAGGGGTTGCTCCAGCATGGCGACGCCCAGATCGGCAAGCAGCTGACAACGGGCTGCCAGCCCTTCGCTATGCCATGATTCATTCGCATCGACGATAAGAGTGGCATCAGGCACCGCCGCACGAATGGCGACCATGCGTTCGCTAATCAGACGATCGTCGAGCTTCACCTTTAATAAGGTTGCACCGGTGGCATACAACGCCTGAGCGCTGGCGGCCATTTGCTCTGGTTCACCGATGACCACCGTTTGCGCGGTGACGATCGATTGCGGCAGCGTAACGTCCAGCAGCGCAGGCAGCGGTTTTTGTTGTTTCGCCGCTTCCAGACTCCAGAGTGCGCAGTCAACCGCGTTGCGTGCCGCGCCGGCCGGCAACCGAAGCTGAAGAGCCTCACGCGTCAGGCCCGCCTGCAACTCGGGCACCACCGTCATAATTTGCGCCATGACTGACGCCAGGCTTTCTCCGTAGCGAGGATAAGGGGTACATTCCCCGACGCCTTTTACGCCGTCCTCTTCACATTCAACCACGACCACGCAGGCCTCATTACGGCTGCCGCGCGAGATCACAAACGGGGTGTGCAATGGCCAGGCTTCTTCATAGACCTTAACGCTTCTCATCACTGACTCCTTGCAGGCCGGAAAGGCAGAAAATTGGTTTGCCGTGCTAACTGCGGATGACATACACTAGCCACGACGTTAACTATTTGTAAACAGGAAGATATCTATGTCACAACTCGTTCATTTCCAGGGCAACCCGGTTGCTGTTGCAGGTTCCATCCCACAGTCTGGCAGCAAAGCACAGCCTTTTACTCTGGTGGCTAAAGATCTGTCTGACGTCACGCTGAGCCAGTTTGCTGGCAAACGTAAAGTCCTGAACATTTTCCCAAGCATCGATACTGGCGTTTGTGCTGCATCAGTGCGTAAATTCAACCAGCTGGCGACCGAAATGGACAACACCGTAGTGCTGTGCATTTCTGCTGACCTGCCGTTTGCCCAGTCCCGCTTCTGCGGCGCTGAAGGCCTGAGCAACGTCATCACCCTTTCCACTCTGCGCAGCCCGGATTTCCTGGAAAAATACGGTGTTGCCATTTCCGAAGGCGCGCTGAAAGGTCTGGCTGCTCGTGCGGTACTGGTGATCGACGAAAACGACAACGTTGTTTTCAGTGAGCTGGTTAACGAAATCACTACCGAACCGGATTACACCGCTGCACTTGAGGCGCTTAAAGCCTAAACGTAAAAAAGCCTCTGCAAAGAGGCTTTTTTATTTATTCGTCACCCTTCTTCTGATTTAACCCATACTCGCGCAGCTTATTCGCAATTGCGGTATGTGACACCCCAAGACGTTTAGCCAGCTTGCGCGTGCTCGGATAGCTGCGATAAAGCTGCGTTAACACCGAACGCTCGAAACGGCTGGTGATGTCATCCAGCGAGCCTTCCATTGCCTCTTCGCCTACCGAGACCGTCCCGGCATCGTAATCCGGCAACAGAATATCCTGAGGGCGCAGTTCATACCCTTCAAGCTGAGTTAATGCGCGATAGACCGCATTTTTAAGCTGACGAATATTGCCCGGCCAGCCGTAACGCGTCAGCACGGTGCCCAGGTCGGCAGAGAGCTTCGGACGCGGCACGCCCTGCTCGTCGGCAAAACGGGCCACGAACAGTTCCGTCAACGGCATAATGTCCTGCGGGCAATCGCGCAGCGGCGGAATATTGAGCGTCAGAACGTTGAGACGATAGTAGAGATCTTCGCGGAATACCTCTTTCTGCACCAGCTCCACCAGGTTTTTCTGGGTGGCGCAGATGACGCGCACATCCACGTGTACTTCATGATCTTCCCCCACGCGGCGAAACGTGCCGTCATTGAGAAAACGAAGCAGTTTCGCCTGCATGCGTGGCGACATTTCGCCAATCTCGTCCAGCAGCACCGAGCCGCCGTTCGCCTGTTCAAAGAAGCCTTTTTTACCTTCCGGCGCATGCCCGAACAGCTCACTTTCCACCGCATCTTCAGGAATAGACGCGCAGTTCAGCGCCAGATACGGTTTTGCCGCACGCGGGCTGGCCATGTGCACAGCATGCGCCAGCAGATCTTTCCCCGTACCGGTATCCCCGGTAATCAGCAGCGGCGCCGTAAGATTTGCCAGCTTGCGCGCCTGGTCGATTACATGACGCATCTTCGGGCTCACCGCAATAATCTGGCTGAATGCGCCGACGTCCTGGCTGGAAAGATTCTGTAACTGGCGTCCCATGCGCACCGTGGAGCGCAGCATGATCACCGCGCCGGTGAGCACCCGCGCGGCATTTTCCCCTTTCAGGTAGACCGGCGTGATCTCCATCAGGAAATTCTGTCCGTTGATAACGACATGCTCGCTATGGGTATTTTGCGGGTTGCTGTCCAGCCAGCGCTGGAAATTAAAACCGGTAATCAGTTGCGTGGCGTGGTGCCCGATAAGTTTTTCCTGAGTCTGCGCAAACAGCTGGCAGCTGGCCTGGTTAACGCGCTCGACTTTATTTTTCAGATCGAGAGAGAGAAACGGCTCCGGCATTGCTTCCAGCAGCGCGCTCAGCGCAAGATGTTCCCGCTCGGACGGCATCCAGGGGATGGTGCGTACATCCGTAACGCCAGCGATACGGCGGATTTCCGCCATCAGGCTACTGAAGGTATTAAATTCAATTTCGGCAAAATTGAGGTAAATTCGCCCGACAGGGTCGATCTCTATGCCACGTAAATCAATGCTACGTAAAACAAGAAGATCGAGTAACTCGCGGGTCAGACCGAGACGGTCCTCACAAAAGACTTCCAGACGCATGGGAAATTCACCGTTTAAGCCAATAACAATAAAATGATATGTCAGATAACGGTATTCGGGAAGGTGGCTGTCAACAAATATTGACAGCCCGCACGATTAGTAAACAAAACCTCACTGAGCAGGTTTTTTATTGAGCGTCTCTTTAAGCTGGCCAATCAATTCGCGACGGAAATCCCCCAGCCGCGGCTTATCGCCATCGATCCAGGGGAGTGGACGACAAACTTCCATCGCTTTGATGCCCAGGCGTGCCGTCAGCAGACCGGCACCAATCCCGTGCGCCGCCCGGGCAGAGAGACGCGCCGCAAGATCCTGCGACATCCAGTCCATCCCGACCTCCCGTACCAGTTCGCTTGCCCCGGCGAAGGCGATATTCAGCAATACCAGTTTGAACAGGCGCAGCCGGCTGTAATAGCCAAGCTCGATGCCATACAGTCTGGCGATGCGGTTGATCAGGCGCAGGTTGCGCCAGGCGATAAAGGCCATGTCCACCATCGCCAGCGGACTGACGGCGATCATCAGGGTAGATTCCGCCGCCGAGCGGCTGATCTCACGACGGGCCTGCGCATCCAGCACCGGCTGAACAATGTGGGCATAGAGCGTGACCACTTCCTGGTCATTCTGGGTTTCGTGGATCGCCGCATACCAGCGCTGAAGCGCCGGGTGAGAGTGATCAATCCCGGCCTGAGCCGCAAGCTTTTCACAAAAAGCACGCCCTTTTCCTGTGCCGTGACTGTGCAGCAGATCCCGCGCTTCATCGCGTTCGTGGGCACGCTGACGCAAACGCCAGAGGCGACGCCACTCGGTGACGACTGAGCCAACGCCCGCACCAACAATCAACGCCCCGGCGGCGCATCCCCCCAGCGCCACCCAGTCCTGCGTTTGCCAGGCATTGACGCCCCACTGCACGCCCTGACCGATTACGCTCACACCAAAAAGGGCTAACCCGGCGGTCACCATCTTGCGCCACAGGCTGCGTTTCGGGCGCAGTGCCGCATCAACAACCGCTTCCGCCTGCCCCTCTTCAACCATCGGTTCGTCTGCCAGCACGGGAGCAAAGTTGTCGGCCTGCGGCCCGCTGAAGGTTTGCGCCGTTTTAAACGCCTCATGCGGGGACTGCTCAAGCTGGCCGGTAAAATCAATGCGTGGTTTTAACGGTTCCGTCATCGCAATTTATCTCCAATTAAAAACTCCAGCGCGGCATCCAGACGGATATGCGGCAATGGCTGGTCAACGTTCATACTCTGCGGACGGAAGGCTTCGAACTGAAAACCCTGGCTTTGCCAGAAAGCCTGGCCCGGCAGACGCGCCGGAACTTCCCCCGGATAGACCGTGAGCGGCGCACCGTCGCTGAGACGGTTGCCCCGCAGGGCCGGAATTTTCTCGCCATTCAGGTCAATCAACCCACTCTGCGTAGCCTGTACGGACGCCAGCCCCAGACAATCCATACTGATCCCTTCGAAGGCCGCATTCTGCCAGGCATCCTGCACCAGCTGTTGCAGCAGGGATACCATGTTGGCGTGCTGATCGACCGTCACATGGTCAGCTTTTGTGGCGGCAAACAGCAGCTTGTCGATGACCGGCGAGAACAAACGGCGAAACAGCGTACGCTGGCCATAATGAAAGCTTTGCATCAGCTGCGTCAGCGCCAGCCGCATATCATTGAACGCCTGCGGCCCGCTGTTGAGCGGTTGCAGGCAGTCCACCAGCACGATCTGGCGGTCAAAGCGTAAAAAGTGATTTTTATAAAAGCCCTTAACCACCTTCTCACAGTAATAATTGTATCGCTCGCGGAGCATACCGGCGTTGGTGGTCTTGTCCGCCTGCGCCAGTTTCGATTCACCGATGCTGTCAACGTCCGGCCACGGGAAAAACTGTAGCGCGGGAGCACCGGCTAAATCACCCGGCAGAACAAAGCGGCCCGGCTGAATAAAATGCAACCCCTCCTGCTTGCACTGATGCAGGTAATCCGTCCAGGCTTCGGCTATGACGGCCAGACGGTTTTCATCCGCCGGTGCCAGCGGATCCAGTCCTTCGCAAAGCTGGCGCCATTTGGTCGACCACTCTGCCCGCTGCCCCTGCAACAGACCGGTCATCTGTCGGGACCAGCTCAGGTAATCCTGCGCCAGCATCGGTAAATCGAGCAGCCATTCTCCCGGGTAATCCACAATTTCGAGATAGAGCGTGGACGTTTCTTTGAAGTGACGCATCAGGGATTCATTCGAGCGGAAACGAAGCGCAAGCCGGATTTCGCTCACGCCACGCGTCGGGGTGGGCCAGGCGGGAGGCTCCCCGTATAACTGCGCCAGACCTTCATCATAGGTGAAACGGGGTATGCCAAAATCACGTTGCGGTACGCGTTTCACCCCAAGCAACCGCTCCTCGCGCACTGCGCTAAGCAGTGGCAGGCGCGCCCCTGCATGCAGGTTCAACAGCTGATTGACCATCGCCGTAATGAATGCTGTCTTACCGCTGCGGCTCAGCCCCGTCACGGCAAGACGCAGATGGCGATCAACGCCACGGTTCACCAGAGAATTGAATTCGTTTTTAAGTCGCTTCATCGCCGTCCTTCATTGCCTGGAACCCTGAAAAAAGTCACTTCAGAATACAGTAAATTGGGGCAGATCGTTGATTATCAATTCTTAATTATTGCTATTGCCGTTTTCTCTCCAGTAAGATGGGCGCAATTGCTGTCCGTCTGGAGTGAGTAAGGTGTATGTCACCCACCATCTATGATATTGCCCGCGTTGCTGGCGTTTCGAAATCAACCGTGTCGCGCGTTCTGAATAAACAAACGAATATTTCTCCTGAAGCGCGCGAAAAGGTGTTGAAGGCGATAGAAGAATTAAATTATCAACCGAATAAACTTGCCCGCGCACTCACCTCTTCTGGCTTCGACGCCATTATGGTTATTTCGACCCGTTCAACCAAAACCACCGCAGGCAATCCGTTTTTCTCTGATGTACTACATGCCATTACGGCAAAAGCAGAAGAAGAGGGTTTTGATGTTATTTTACAAACGTCCAAAAGCAGCGAAGATGATCTGCAAAAATGCGTGGGTAAAATAAAGCAGAAGATGATCAAGGGGATCATCATGCTAAGCTCGCCGGCGAACGAGTCTTTTTTCGCGACGCTGGACGAATATGGCGTGCCCGTGGTCGTTATTGGTAAAGTGGAAGGTAATTACCAGAATATCTATTCTGTCGACACGGATAATTTCCGCGACAGCGCCATATTAACCGACTCATTTATCAAACATGGTCGCACTAAAATTGCCTGCCTGCATGCCCCGCTCGATTATCACGTTTCTATCGATCGCCTGGCGGGCTATAAATCGAGTCTTGAGAAGCAGGGTATTGCAGTTAACCCGGACTGGGTTATTGATGGCGGATATACCCATGAAAGCGCGCTTCAGGCGGCCTGTCAGCTACTCTCTTCAGACAACCCGCCCGATGCGGTTTTTGCGACAGACAGTATGAAATTGCTGAGTCTTTATCGTGCCGCGGATGCGCTAAACCTGACGATCCCCGAACAGGTCGCAATGGCAGGATACAGCGACCCAATGCTATCTCTCATTTTAACCCCTGCGCCTGGCGGCTTTGATATCCCCACCAGAAAGCTGGGCGAAGAGAGCTGCGATGTGTTGTTCAGGTGCATAGCGGGTAAACCTGCCCCGCATAAGATATTGGTTGAAACGCATTTTTCAGATGCGGCTTCATTACGCTAAAAACCAGGGGCAAACGCCCCTGGTGAAGTGTTATCAAAACGCGTAATTCACGCCGATACCGGCATAGTGGAAGCGGTCACTTTCCCCTTCGTCATGGTTTTCCCATTCGTAGGCATATTCCAGCGTCATGGATAAACCATTGTTAAAATCATAGGCGTACAGCATACCCAAACGGTTGAAATCATGTCCTTCACGCTCAGGATCGTCTTGCCAGTCCCAGTTTGACCAGCGATCGAGTCCCAGACGGGTATAAGGCGTTAGCGTCGTCTGACCCAATGAAATCGGCAGATAGGCGCGAATTTCCTGAGTGGAGAATTCACCGTTATTTCGTGAGCCGTCCATATTAAAACCGCGCTCTAAATAGTAATTAACTTTTGCCGAGACCGTTTCGTTAATTGTCCAGGTAAAACCGGTTTCGGTCTCGACGCGGCTGTCAGAATAGCCGGTTTTTTCCAGATCGTTGGCAAACTGATACATGGCAAACCAGCCGCCAAAACGCCAGTCGTCGGTTAGTTTAATATCCCAGTCAGGCTGAACTTTATAGCGCTGCATATTAGCACTACCGTCTTTAGCACCATGCTCATCCTTAAAGTGATAGCCATAATTACGGAAGCCACCGGTCAGGCCGAACGTAAAATCATCGGTGCCGATAAAACGATAGCGTAATTCTACTTCAGGACGATCGAAATAGGTGCCGCGCGTCATGCTACTGTAATCGACCGGCCCTTCCTGATACATAGCCAGCGAAATGGTCCAGGCATCCCATGTGGCATTAAACCACACGGAGGGTTCATATAATCCATCTTTATCGTCGGCCTGACCTTCGACGTTTTCAATTTCATACATGGCGCCAATATTAAATTCCCACTGTTTGGCTGATTCTGTTGCTTGCGCGCAGCTCACCCCTGCGCACAGGACGAGCGCAGCACTTCTTAGTAGAGTACTCATTAAAATATTCCTTTATAATTAACACACAAAAAACCGGAAACTTTCATTTCCGGCGAACACCTTTCTTATCTAATAGCTGTTTCAGTATCAGCATCGAAGAAATGGCACTTATTCATATCGAACTGGATGCCGATATTATCTCCGGCAACGTAATCATCCGCCGCTCCCGCACGGACAACCAGTTCATGCCCACCCACGGTGGCATAAAGCATAAATTCAGCCCCGGTCAGCTCAGCAACGCTGATCTTCGCCGTGATGTTTTCACCGCTTCGCTGTGCGGTGAGAATGTCTTCCGGACGGATCCCAAAGACAACCGCTTTACGCTGGTAACCTTGCGCATTCAGTACGGCCAGCTTGTCCTCCGGGATCTCCAGGCGCAGCGTTTCCGTCACAAAGTAGCGGTCGTCGATCGCGCCACGAATGAAGTTCATCGCAGGCGAACCAATAAACCCTGCAACGAACATATTCGCCGGCTCGTTGTAGACCTGCTTCGGCGCGCCCACCTGCTGAATGATGCCGTCCTTTAAAATCACGATGCGGGTCGCCATCGTCATGGCTTCCGTCTGATCGTGCGTCACGTAAATCATGGTGGTATTAAGCTTCTGGTGCAGCTTGCTGATTTCAGCGCGCATCTGCACACGAAGTTTGGCATCGAGATTGGATAAAGGCTCATCCATCAGGAAGACCCCCGCTTCGCGCACTATCGCCCTGCCTAACGCCACGCGCTGGCGCTGACCGCCGGACAACGCACCAGGTTTACGCTGGAGATAGTCGCGCAAGCCCAGGATCTGTGCCGCCCAGGTAACGCGTTCTTCAATGACGGAGGGCGCAATTTTTTGCATTTTCAGGCCAAACGCCATGTTGTCGTAGACCGTCATATGCGGATAGAGCGCATAGTTCTGGAAGACCATCGCAATATCACGGGACTTGGCGGGAACATCATTCATGCAAACCCCGTCAATAATCAGTTCACCCGCGCTGATCTCCTCGAGGCCGGCAATCATTCGCAGCGTCGTGGATTTCCCACAGCCCGATGGACCGACGAAGACAATAAATTCTTTGTCTTCAATTTCGAGGTTGAAATCCTTCACCACGTGGACCTGGTTATCATAGATTTTCTGAATGTGTTTCAGAGACAGTTGAGCCATTATTAATTCCTTATCAATACGCCCGGGATGCCCAGAACGCCGTCAGGCGTTCCCAGGTCAGTTCCTGCGTTGAATGAAGTTGTAATCCCGCATGGTTCAGGCCAGGCCCAATCCCGACCGACAGCATTCCTGCGGCGTTAATCGCATCTACTCCTGCGGCGGCATCTTCGATACCAATGGCCTCTTCAGGACGCACGTTCAGTCCTTTACAGGCCGCAAGGAAGATTTCCGGGTCCGGCTTTGAGCGGCAAATGCGCGAAGCATCGGCGCAAAAATCGAAAGCCTGATGAATACCCAACGCGTGCAAAATCCCAGGAGCATTAAGCGATACGGATGCCAGGCCAATTTTGACCTTCGCGGCGCGAATATCCGCCAGCACGTCGCGAATACCCGGCAGCAGCGAATCCTGCGTCAGTGATGCCAGCGACTGGACGTAAAGCGCGTTTTTTTTCGTCGCCAGCGCCAGGCGCTGCTCGTCACTGAACATCCCCTCTTTCCCGCCATGTTTCAGAATGCGCTGGAGGGAGTCCATACGGCTTATTCCCTTCAGCTGTTCGTTAAATACTTCATCGAAGGTGATACCAATCTCCTCCGCCACGGCGCGCCAGGCCAGAAAGTGAAGATGCGCGGTATCGGTGATCACCCCGTCCAGATCGAATACAACAGCGTTAAGTGTCATGGCGCCCCTCCGTGGTAGCGGTCCCATTAACAGATGCAAGAAAGTCCTTACGCTCACAGACCTTTCGCCCTGATACGTGCAGCGTTTTACCCCACAGCGTCAACGTGACAGGTGCGGCGGTTTCAATGGTTAACTGGTCATCTTCACAGGTAATGTGCATCGTTGCGTCCCGCCACCGCAGCGGAAAGGCGAGTTTCTGCCAGTGAGCAGGCAGCTTCGGCGCAAGATGCAGCTCCCCTTCGCTAATGTGCAGGCCAGCAAATCCCTGAATGGCGCCCAACCAGATCGCACCGGTGGCGGCGGCATGAATACCATCATCGCTGCTGTGCGGGTCGTCCCCCAGGTCGATGGCAATCCCATCACGCCAGAAGGCATACGCCCCGTCGGTGTCACCGCAGCGTGCGAGCACAATGCCGTGAATGGCTTTACTCAGGGATGAATCATGGATCGTGCGTGGCTCGTAGAACGCCAGATTGGCGGCACATTGCTGCGGCGTAAACCGTTCCGGCAGCAGGTAGTTAAGCATCACCACGTCGGCCTGCTTCAGGATCTGCATCTCGTTCACTTCCGCGCGAGAGTAATCAAGCAGAATGGTTTGCTTACCCGCTTTGGCTTTATAGCGGCTCAGATCGATGGCAGGTTTTGCCATGAAGGTATCATCCTGCGGGATCACACCCTCTGCGTCGGCCTCTGGCAGCCACAGGCGCGCCAGAAACGTCCCGGCATTCTCCGTAAAACGCGCATCTTCACGCCCAAACATCGCCATAAACTGACGCGCGCAGGCAACGTTGTGCCAGGCCAGATAGTTGGTGTAGGCGTTGTTGTTGACATGCTCGGTGTATTCATCCGGTCCGATTACGTCATGGATCTCAAGACGACCATTAATTTCCGCCGCGCGTCCCATCCAGAACGAAGCGGTTTCCATCAGCAGCGTCAGGCCCTCATTGCGCATAAAGGCATCGTCGTGTGTTGCCTGCCAGTAAGCGACAACGGCCCAGGCAATATCAGCCACGATGTGGTGTTCAGCGAGTGCGGAGGCGACCTTCTGGCGAACCCCGGTGCGGATGTTAATGGCCGCAAATTCTGGCGTCTCTTCCTGTCCGCTGGCGGCGCTTTCCCACGGGAACAACGCGCCCGGCCAACCGTTACGGCGTGCTTTTTCACGCGCGCCCGAAAGATTGAGCCAGCGATAGCGCAGCAGACTGCGGGCAATCTGTGGACGGGTAAACAGATGGAACGGCAGCAGGAAAATTTCGGTATCCCAGAAGACGTGTCCCTTATACCCCTCACCCGTCAGCCCTTTCGCCGCAATACTGCTTCGCTCATCATGAGCAGGCGTCATTGTCGTCAGATGCCAGACGGCGTAATCCAGCGCCAGCTGATCCTGCTGTTCTGCACACGTCACTTCCACCCGAGCGTCACGCCATACCGCTTTCCAGGCGTACGCTGAGCTTTCAAGCAACGCATCGTAGCCTCTTGCGGCGCAGACTTTGAGATCGGCCAGCGCGTTGCGGGCGAAAGACTCCTGAGAGAGCGATTTATCGCAGCGATGCGTCAGCCAGACGATTTTTTCAAGCGTGACAGTGTCACCTTGCGAGATAGTCAGAGAATGATGAACGCTGAGGCGACGATTTTTGGCGGTGAAACAACTGTCGCTCTTAGCGGAGAGCTGACAAAACGCCGAAACAACAACTTCAGACGCCCGGTCCTGCGTTTCATACACACCCTGCATGTAGTGCTGGTCAAAGACCCTGACCGAGATTTCATCCAGGTGCTGCCTGCCGCTGTTCGTTTGTGTCGCATCTATGCCGGTTTTCAGCACGGCCTGAGCGGCGCCGTCAAGCGGTGTGATCGAGAGCTGCATTACCACTAAGGGCAACTGGTCCAGCGAAACAAAACGACGGCTCTCGAGGCGATAGCGTTTTCCGTCCGGCGAACGCCAGACAACGTTACGATGCAGTTCGCCGTTAGCAAAGGCCAGCTCGCGTTGCCACTCAAGAATTTCTCCTGAAAGGAGCGTGAAATTGACGCCGTCCAGCTCAACTTCAATCCCGGTGACATCCGGCAGATTGATCAGCTCAGTGGTTTCGTTGCGTCCCGCGCGATGATACAGCCCCGCGAGATACATGCCTCTGGTCTGCTGGGTGTAATCTTCTTCATGCGTGGCGCGCATGCCCATGTAGCCATTGCCGCAGGCCATAATGGACGCGTACTTATTCAGACTATGCGGGCAAAAGCCCGGATCGGTTAATACAGACTGGTTCAGCATAACGTCACGCTTTCCCCTGTTTCCGCGGCTTCATATAACGCCGCGACTAATTGCTGGATCACCAGCCCCTGCTCCGCATCGGCAATCATGACCGGCTCGCCCAATACGTGGCGAACAAACGCGTCCATACTGCGCAGATGTCTCCGATCGTCAGCTTCTTCACGCTGGATCAGCGTCTGCAAAACACCGGCTTCGTCGTTATAAATGTGTGCCGGGAACAGCGTTGCACCCGCCTTCTCACCGCAGAAAGAAACGTTCATGATCGACAGCTCGCGGATATTAAGCGCAAAAGAGGTGTCCAGACGCAGAATGCCACCGTTGCAGAACTCAATCGTGCCAAACAGGGCATCTTCCACGGTAAACTGCGCAGGATCCCATTCGCCAAACTGGCCGGTGTGTTTCCGGTTCCCCAGTCTCTGGAAGCTGTGCGCGGTTACCCGTTTCACGGTCGGGAAGCCGAGCACATACATCGCGGCATCCAGCATGTGAATGCCGATATCGATCAGCGGCCCGCCGCCCTGGAGCGATTTATTGGTGAACACGCCCCACCCCGGCACACCGCAGCGACGCAGGGCCTGCGCGGAGGTGAAGTAAATTTCACCGAGCGTTCCGTTCATTACCGCCTCGCGCAGGAGCAGGGTATCCAGGGCAAAGCGATGGTGAAAATCGTACGCGAGGACTTTTCCGGCCTTGCGCGCCGCGAGACGCATCTCATCTGCCTGGTGCGGCGTCATCGCCGGCGGCTTTTCACACATCACATGACAGCCTGCTTCGAGAGCCGCCATCACATGTTCAAAATGGAACCGGTTAGGCGAACAGACGCTCACCACATCCGGTTTTACTTCCTGCAACATCTCGTGAGCGTCCTGCCATGCCGATGGAATAGCATAACGTTCCGCGAACGCCTGTGCCTGCTCAAGGCGGCTGTCCATGACAGCCACCATTTGAACATCACTGCGCGTGGCGTAATACGAGGCATGCACTTTGTCTGCAACCTGCCCGGCGCCAATAATGGCGACGCGCAGAGGCAAAGGTGTAGAAGCACTCATCACGCTCGTCATCCTTAGCATTCACGCAAGTAAGTGAGAGAGTCCTTATAGGCCTGAGCCGGATCGTCGGCACGCACCCGGCACTCGTACACGACGTAACCCTGATAGTTATCAGCACGCAGCTGATCGAACAGGCTAGCGAAATCGAGGCTGCCGCTGCCCGGCTGATAGCGGTGGTTATCAGCAATGTGCACATGACCCAGCAGGTCGCGGTTCTGATGCAGCGCTTCCGTCAGGGAGTCTTCTTCAATATTCATGTGGTAGAAATCACCGATGATCTGCACGTGCTTCAGGCCGTTCTCTACGATATAACGACGCGCGTCGGCCAGAGTGTTGATCATATGATCCTGATAGCGGTTCAGCGGCTCCAGGTAGACGGTAGTACCGGTGCGCGCTGCAACCTCATCCAGCCAGCGCAGGGAAGCGCTGACCGCTTTGCGATCGCCGTCCAGGCTACGAGGCGAAGTCATTGGCGGCAGACGGAAGGTAAACATCCCCCAGGCAGCCGGAACGATAATCCCCTTGCCGCCCACTTCTGCCAGCGCTTCCAGAATGCGTTCAATCTGCTGGAGACCGTTCAGGCGGCGTTCTTCGATAAAATCCCCGATCCAGCCATCGTATCCGCCACAGGCCGTCGTGACCGGCAGGCCGGTGGCTTTGATAGCCGCTTTTACTTCGTCGAGGTTTTCCACCAGCAGCCGGCCATCAATTTCGTAGCCATCAAATCCCATCGCTTTGATGTATTCGAATTTTTCCATGATAGCTGTCGGGAAAAAGGCCTGGTTTTGTGTTGCGATTTTCATGATTTGCTGTCCTTAGCTTAAAAAGTGACGCCCATTTTGATACTGAGTTCCGGGTGCTGATCGACATACTTCATATAGCTTTCCGGGCTGGTGGTGAAGGTGACGACCGGGTCGATCAGATCTTCACAATTGAGATAACCGTTCATCAGCAATTCCCAGCAGGTCTCTTCAATACGCTTGCGGCTCCAGCGCGGATAATCCGGGTTGGGTTCACTGCATGCGCGGGAGAAGACAATTTTGGCGTTGTTGAAGTGTGCCTCGCGACCGAGGTTGAAGCCCGCCGCAAACGGCTTGGCGAAGGCCACGTAGGAGATGGTGCCGCCGTAGGCGAGACCGCGCAGCGCAGATTGCAGCGCATCTGCGAATCCGCTGGTTTCGATGATCACATCCGCGCCCTGCTTGCCGGTCAGTTTCTTAATTTCCAGACCGACATCGGTACCGATTGGGTTCAGGCAGTGGTCTGCACCGTGACGGCGGGCGATCTCACAGCGGTGCTCGATAGGATCGACACCAATAACCACTGACGCGCCGGCTTTTTTCGCCAGCTGAATTGCAATCTGGCCAATCGCGCCCAGCCCCTTAACTACGACGAAATCCCCTACGCGGACGTTAGCATCACGCACGCCGCTCATGGCGAATTGCGCCGGATCGTAACAAACGGCATTTTTCCAGGATGCACCCTGCGGCATTTTGCGCAGCTTATAGTTGTTCACCGCGTTAACAATGACCGTTTCCTGCAACGGGCCGTAGCAGCAGACGCTGTCGCCGATCTGGTATTCGGTCACGTCCGCACCACATTCGATGATGTCGCCGACGATCATGTTCCCCAGCTGGAATTTACCAAATTCGATGCCGCGCGCTGCTCCTTCTTCACGCGGGGTAAACATCTGCCACTCCGCGTTGAACTCTTCATCGATGAACGGGCTTGCCGCGCGGAAATCCACGACTTCAGTGCCGTGTTTCGGGGCGCCATAACAGGCACGAATCTTCACCTCATGTGCTGCAACAGGACGATCTTCGTATTCCACCAGCGCCGCTACACGAGGCGCTGTCGCAACTAATTTTTTCATGACTGACTCCTTGTTAAAATCGGCCGCCTCAGCCCTTCACGCCGCCGGCGGTCAAACCACTTTTAATGAAACGTTCAGACAGGGCATACATAATGACGACCGGAAGTGCCGTTACCAGCGATGCCGCCATCATGCGACCCCAGATGTAATCTGGCGTACTGAAGAGCGTGTTCAGCCCGACCGGCAACGTGAAGTTGCTGGCGCTGGACAGGAAAATGGAGGCGAACAGATAGTCATTCCACGCCACCATGAAGCAGTAGACAAAGACCGACACCAGACCCGAGATCGCCAGCGGCACGGTGATGCGGAAGATGATTTGCAGGCGGTTCAGGCCGTCCATCATCGCGGCTTCTTCGATTTCGTCCGGGATGGTGTCGAAATAGCTGCGCAGCATAAAGACCGCGGTAGGCAACGTCTGCGTCACCATGGTGATGATCAGCGCCAGTTCGGTGTCATAAATGCCGAGCGCGGTGATGATTTTGAACAGCGGCACCACCAGCAGGATCCCGGAGAACATATAGACGGTGTAGAAGCTCGCATTGATCGTAGTGCGCCCTTTAAAGCGCAGTTTGGATAACGCATACGCGCCCAGCGTGCCGAGAAACACCGCAATGACCGAGGAGGTCAGCGACACCACCATGCTGTTACGAAAGTAATCCACAAACGGGAAAATCAGCGGGTTAAAGATGTCGATGTAGTGCTGTAGCGTCCACTCCTGCGGCAGAATGGTCGGGTGCAGCGAGATCGCCTCTTTCGCGCTTTTGAACGACGTCATCAACATCACAAAAAATGGAAACAGCGTGATAATCAGAAATAGCGCCAGTCCCAGATAAAAACCGATACGGCCCAGAACGCGTTTATTTGTTGCCATTGAGGTTTACCCTTTTTCTGGTCAGCAGAATGACAGCGAAGATGATCACAAACAGCACAACGGAAATGGCGGCTGCTTTACCCAGGTCATTGAACGCAAAGGCGGTTTTGTAGAGATATACGCCCAGAATGTCGACCTTGGTGGTGAGCAGATACACATCCTCAAACATGTAGAACATCCAGATGGTTCGCAGCGTGACCACCGTGGCCAGCACCGGCATGATGGCGGGCAACGTCACGATACGAAAACGCTGCCAGGCATTTGCTCCGTCCATCTCTGCCGCTTCGTACAATGATTTATCAATGGTCTGCAAAATCGCGAGGAACGAGATAAAGGCGTACGGAAAGTAACGCCAGATGGCGAACAGCACAACCAGCACAAAACTGCTGCCAGGATTATCGAACCACAGCGGCGCCTGATCGTAGAGATGCAGCAGATCAACGCCCAGATAGTTCACAATCCCGTAGCCGTTGTTGAACATGTATTTCCAGGCAAATACCAGTGAAATAGACGGCGTCACGTAGGACAAAATCACCAGTGAACGTGCCGTTTTCCGCATGCGGAATTCACGGTTAAAGAAGATCGCTACGGCCAGTCCCAGCCCGGTGCTGCCGAGCACGACCAGCGCCGTATACCAGAACGTCATCCACAGGGAGTGCCAGAACGCAGCATCGCCCAGAATGCGAATGTAGTTATCCAGGCCGACGAACACCGCATCAATACGCGGGTTCAGCGGTAAACGTAAAAAACTGATTTCAATGTTGGAAATCATTGGCCAGGCCACCAGGCCCCCCAGCAAAATCAGGCTGGGGGCCAACAGCAGCATGGCGAAAGGCATATCTGAACGACCAGAAAACAACGTCTTCATAATTCCCTTCGCAAAGCGCTCCTATCGTTGTGATATCAGGTCAGTCAGTTTCTTCTGGCTGTTGCTTAACGTCGCATTGAGATCTTTTCGTCCCACCGTCACGTTATGCACCATGGAACTGATAATGCCGGACCCGGTAACATCTCCCATGCGGGTAAAGTTTTTGTCGCCTACGGCGCCAAATACCTGGACGTTCGGGAACTGCGCAATCAGCTCGTAAGGCAGCTGACCAAAGGCTTTGATCACGTCGTTGTTTTTCCAGCTCTCAGTGCCCACCACGAGTTTGTTCACCGGCAGCGCCGCACCAGGGGACATCATCACCCAGTCAGACGCGTTTTGAGCCTGCTCCATCCAGGTCACAAATTTTTCTGCCGCCTGCGTTTCCTCTTCGGTCTGGCCGGTCGTGATCGTCAACGAGGTGATCATGCCGTACACGGCTGATGATTTTTCCGTCGGGACCACGAACCCCAGGTTGGCCGGATTGCCATCTTTGTAGACCGCGGGCAGGATATAGGTGGAGTAAACGGCCATAGGCGCAGAGCCGTTCATGAAGGCGTCTTTGATCTCCATGACATCATTGGAGCCCGGCATGGTGTTCGCGGCCAGTGCCCGATAAAACGCCAGCGCTTTCGACATTTCAGGGGTATCGATTTTCACGTTGCCGTTTGCATCAAAGACGTTGGCTCCGCCTGACAACGCAAACTGCGAGAAGGCCTGCTCCGTCATGACGCTTTCTGCGGTTGGAAGCGCGATACCGTAATGTTTTTTCGCCGGATCGTTGAGCGCCTGACTGGCTTTCAGCAGTTGCTCCCAGTTGTGCGGTTCTTCGATTCCCGCTGCCGCGAGCGCATCTTTGTGATACCAGACGCCGGACAGCCACGCGCTAACCGGCACCCCCGTCCATGCCTTGCCGTCTTCAGTGCGAACAACGCGTAAAATGCCGTCGTAAAAGGTATCTTCACCGACGGCTTTAATCGCGTTGCCGATCGCGTCACGGTCCAGCAGTTGCTCTTTATCCATGACTTTGGCGTAGTCATGGCTGACTTCAATCACTTCCGGTAGCGCGCCAGTTCGGGCCAACGTAATGACCTTGGTGTTATAGGCATCTTCCTCAACGGGTACCTGTTTCACCGTAATAGTCGGGTTCTCTTTCTCGAATTTTTCGATCAGTTTCGTAATAACCGCCTGACGCTCCTGTTCTACCGACGAGTGCATAAACTCAATGGTGACCTGAGATGCTTTATCGTCCTTACAGCCTGATAACAGGGCGCACGAAACCAGTGCTGATAACAGCACAATTTTGGGCATTTTCATTTTAGGGTCCTTTTTAGTTTTCTTTAATCCACATTACCTGCCATGGATTGAGGGTCAGTTCCGTACCGCTAATATCTTGTCCTGAGAGTAATTCCGTACCAAAGAGCGTTTGTCCATAAACGGTCTGCATTTTATTGCTAAAATTAAATAATGCTGTCATTCGCTCGCCATTTTCAGCAACACGAACAATTTTAAGAATATGTTCACCGATTGCGTCAAAAATAGCCTGACTATCCGGATGGAACGCACGCTCGCCGCGACGAATAGCAATAAGCTCACTCAAACGAGAATAAATCTGATAACGTATACTCTTATTATTATTAAGCTCCCGATCAACCTGACCTGCGGTGTATTTCTTCCTGTTTATCGCGCGATTATATCCGAGACGTTCGACACCTTCATAATCGTTACGCGAACCAAGAATGCTTTGAATATATACAGCCGGTACGCCAGGAAAACTTAACAACACAGCATGCGCCAGGATGAACCGCGCAATGCGCTCATCATCTGAGCTGTCTCGCAAACTCAACGCATCAAGATAGGTGACATTAATTTCATAGGGGCTTCGCGTTCCGTCAGGATTATTTTTCCAGTTGACCAGCGCGCCTTCCTGCTGAAGCTTTTCGACCAGCGAAAGGATCTCTGATTCCGGAAGGATGCCGCGTAACGGGTTCAATCCGATACCATCATGTGAAGCCAGGAAATTAAACCAGGTGGTGTAAGTTGAAGGCAGCGCCAGCGAGCCCGCCCACCGGCACAGGGCTTTAACATCCTGACGATGAACGGCGTGCAGCACCAGCGGTGGTAAGGAAAACTGATAGACCATCTGGGCTTCATTTTCACCATCACCGAAGTAAGAGATATTGTCTTTGTGGGGAACATTTGTCTCAGTGATGATCACCGTTCCAGGCGCCACGGCGTCCGTAATGGCGCGGAACAGCTGGATAAGGCAATGGGTTTGTTCCAGATGGATACAGGTGGTTCCCGGGATCTTCCACATAAACCCGACCGCATCCAGACGGATATAACGCGCCCCCTCCATGAGGTAATGGAGCAGAACGTAAACCATGGCAATCAGCACCTGCGGCGAGGCGAAATTGAGATCGATCTGGTCATCGCTGAATGTGGTCCACAGATGACGAACGCTGCCATCATTAAGCGTGAACGGCGTCAGCAGCGGTAATGCGCGGGGACGCGTCACCGCCGATAAATCGGTTTCGGGATCGACAGAAATAAAGAAATCTTCGTAGCCCGGCTTCTGCGCCAGATAATTAGCAAACCATTCGCTTTTCGCTGACATATGGTTGCAAACGAAGTCAAACATTAAGCTGGCAGACTGTTTTAATTCCGCGACATCTCGCCAGGTTCCGGTTTCAGGTGCAACTTCGTGATAATCAATAACGGAAAATCCATCATCCGACGACCACGGATAAAACGGTAACAGATGGACATGAGAAAACGTGCGAGAAAGCCATTCATTATAGAAACGGGTAAATACCGGCAACGCTTTCTCCCCTTTCGCGGAAAACTGATCGGCATAGGTAATCAGCACAACGTCTTTTTCATCCCAGCCTGACTTACGCTTTTCCGTAATATTAACCGCCGCCTTTTCAAGCTTAGTTAATAACACGTTAAGGTGTGCATCTGAAAATGATTCACCGTAAATATGATTGATAAGTTTTTTAATTTTTGCGTTCACATTATTTTCCATGGTAGCGGTCCCACGGATTGGCAATCTACTCCCATGTAAAATATCTGTCAACGGACCCGGGGGCAGAAAGCGGCAATCTCAGCGCAGCGCAACGCATTATTGTGAGCTGCCGCAAAGAAAGCAGAAAAGCAGAAGAAACGCAGAAGGGAAAGTCATGCCCCTTCTCTGGGCGAGAAAGGGCTTATGCGGGAGGAACTAGCGTGACAGGTAGCGCCGGGAAACGCGTTTTGCCAGCTTCTGTAACAGCGGCTCCAGAGCGACCGCCAGCATCATTCTGACCGGCTTGCGGGCAACAGACTTGATCGCCCAACCCGCCACACCGGCCGGGCCATAACGTAACGCCGTCATCAGAACCAGTTTACCTGCGATTTTCAGGCCGGGTTTTACCTTCTGACCGGCCTGTTGCCAGTTTTGTTTCATGTAAGTTCTCTCTTAAAGCTGACGAAAACGACTTCTCAGCGTAAAGGTATCGGAGGTGACATAACGTTCCATCTCGCGCAATCGCTTCTCCCCTGCGCTCAGCTGTTCATCCACCGCGTTCAGGAGATCGCTGCTGGTTTGCGTGTTCTCCGCATCCAGCTCACCTTCCGGTATAGGATCGAGTACAAACGACAGAATGATGTATGCCACAAGCGTAATAAAGGCCAGGCCGAAGAAAATCGACAATACGGTGACCACACGCACCAGTTTTACCGGAACATCCAGATAGTGCGCCAGCCCGGCGCAAACGCCCCGAACCATGCCCTGCTGTGGGATCCGCCACAGTTTTTTATTCAGATTCAGTCCAGCCATTACCGTTCCCTCCAGTTCGGGTGTTCCGCGTCCAGGATCGCTTCCAGCGCCTGAATACGTTCGCGCATTTTATTTGCCTCGGCAGAGAGCTGCGCCAGCCGCTGTTGTTCACTCTGCGACAGCTCACCGCGTGAAGAGCGGTTGCTGTAGTGCAGCCATAACCAGATGGGCAGAACAAACAGCACGAAAATGGTCAGGGGTATAGCCAGAAAAAGCGCGCTCATGTGTACTCCTTGTCTTACGATGCGGCACGCTCAGGTGCCGCAGGAATTATTATTGGTTGTCTTGTTTCATTTTGGCTTTCAGCGCAGCCAGTTGCTCGCTAATTTCATCATCGGCCTTCAGGTCAGCAAACTGCTGATCGAGGGTTTTCTGTTTACCGATGCTGTGGCTCTCGGCTTCAGCTTCCATGTGGTCGATACGACGTTCAAACGATTCGAAACGGGCCATCGCTTCATCCAGCTTGCCGCTGTCCAGCTGGCGACGCACGTCGCGAGACGAGCTTGCAGCCTGGTGGCGCAGCGCCAGCGCCTGTTGACGTGCACGGGTTTCGCTGAGTTTGTTTTCAAGCTCACCAATCTCTTTCTTCATACGCGCCAGAGTATCATCCACCAGCGTCACTTCGTGTTCCAGCGTGGCAACCATGTCGGTCAGCTTCTGCTTCTCAATCAGCGCAGCGCGAGCCAGATCTTCTTTATCTTTACGCAGCGCCAGTTCCGCTTTTTCCTGCCATTCGTTAAGCTGGGCAGTTGCCTGCTCGATACGACGCGTTAACTGCTTTTTCTCTGCCAGCGCGCGGGCGGAGGTGGAGCGTACTTCAACCAGCGTGTCTTCCATCTCCTGAATCATCAGGCGCACCAGCTTCTGCGGATCTTCCGCTTTCTCCAGCAGCGAGTTGATGTTGGCGTTCACGATGTCGGCAAAACGAGAAAAAATACCCATAATTCAATCCTCATAGTTCTGTTATCGGGCGATGCCCTGCTGAGTAGTTAATACAAATCCCATGCCAACTTTTTATCTTATTGATTTTACTGAGTGTGATTGATATTTATCCAGCCAGCGGCTATTCTCACCTGGTGAATATCACTAAGGAGTGGTTAATTTCATCATGGCTGAATATAAAGATAATTTGCTTGGCGAGGCCAACAGCTTCCTGGAAGTGCTTGAACAGGTATCGCGCCTCGCGCCACTGAATAAACCGGTGCTGATTATCGGTGAGCGCGGAACGGGTAAAGAACTTATCGCTAACCGCCTGCACTTTCTGTCTGGCCGCTGGGACGGCCCTTTTATTTCCCTTAACTGCGCGGCGCTGAATGAAAACCTGCTCGACACCGAGCTGTTTGGTCATGAAGCTGGCGCCTTCACCGGCGCACAAAAACGCCATCCCGGACGCTTTGAGCGCGCCGATGGCGGAACGCTCTTTCTCGACGAGCTGGCGACCGCGCCGATGCTGGTGCAGGAAAAACTGCTGCGCGTCATTGAGTACGGTGAACTGGAACGCGTTGGCGGCAGTCAGCCCCTCCAGGTCAACGTTCGCCTGGTATGCGCCACCAACGCCGACCTGCCCGCGATGGTGGCTGAGGACAAATTCCGCGCCGACCTGCTGGACAGGCTGGCTTTCGATGTTGTACAGCTGCCGCCGCTGCGGGAGCGGCGCAGCGATATCATGCTGCTGGCCGATCAGTTTGCCATTCAGATGTGCCGGGAACTGGGTCTGCCTCTCTTTCCGGGCTTCAGCGAACGGGCCACCGGGACCCTGCTCGGTTACCACTGGCCGGGCAATATTCGTGAACTGAAAAACGTGGTGGAACGGTCCGTTTACCGGCATGGCAGCAGCGAGACCGAACTGGACAACATTATTCTCGATCCTTTTCGGCGCGAGGAGAAACAGCTCCCTGCTCCGGCGACGCGCCAGCAGGCTCCGGCGTTGCCGCTCGATTTACGCCACTTCCAGCATCAGCAGGAGCAACAGTTGCTTGAGCAGAGCCTGAAAGAGGCGAAATATAATCAGAAACGGGCAGCTGAACTGCTGGGCCTGACCTACCATCAGTTAAGGGCATTGCTCAAAAAACATCAAATGCGCTGACATTATCAGCACTTACCCCCAGACATTTTTACGAAGCAGGCGTAAGTGCGATACACTTTGCAGATCGAATCTAAAAACCTTAAAAACTATGCGCCTGGTTTTATCGTCCCTGTTTGCACTCGGTCTGTTCAGCAATCTGGCCTTTGCTGCGCCCGATCGCGCTGTGCCTCCTGATATCCGTGATAGTGGTTTCGTCTACTGCGTCAGCGGGCAAGTTGATATTTTTAATCCGCAAAAAGCGGGGAGCGGCCTGATTGTCGATACGCTGGCCGCACAGCTCTACGATCGCCTGCTCGACGTCGATCCTTATACCTATCGGCTGGTTCCGGAGCTTGCTGAAAGTTGGGAAGTGCTTGATAACGGTGCCACATACCGCTTTCGTCTACGCGATGATGTCGCATTTCAGCACACCCCGTGGTTTACCCCAACCCGTAAGCTCAACGCGGATGACGTGGTTTTCACCTTCCAGCGCATATTCAACCGCAATCATCCGTGGCATAACGTTAATGGCGGGAACTTCCCCTATTTCGACAGTCTGCAATTCGCGGACTCGGTCAAAAGCGTTCGCAAACTGGATAACCGTACGGTTGAGTTTCGTCTGAATCGCCCGGATGCCTCCTTCCTCTGGCATCTGGCGACGCACTACGCCTCGGTCATGTCAGCCGAATACGCGGATCAGCTGACGAAAAAGGATCGTCAGGAACGTCTCGATCGTGAGCCTGTAGGCACCGGTCCGTTCCAGTTAGCAGAGTACCGCGCCGGACAATACATTCGCCTGCAACGCCACGATCGTTTCTGGCGCGGCAAGCCGCTGATGCCGCAGGTTATTGTTGATCTGGGTTCAGGTGGAACAGGCCGACTCTCCAAACTGCTGACCGGCGAGTGCGACGTGCTTGCCTGGCCTGCGGCCAGCCAGTTGACCATTTTGCGCGACGACCCACGCCTGCGCCTGACCCTGCGCCCGGGCATGAACATCGCTTATCTGGCGTTTAACACCGATAAGCCGCCGCTAAATAATCCGGCCGTGCGCCATGCGCTGGCGTTAGCGATCAACAACCAGCGTCTGATGCAGTCGATTTACTACGGTACCGCGGAAACCGCCGCCTCTATTCTTCCGCGCGCCTCCTGGGCCTATGACGGCGAGGCGAAGATTACGGAATATAATCCGGCGAAAGCGCGCGAACAGCTTAAAGCGCTGGGGGCAGAAAACCTGACGCTACAGCTGTGGGTGCCCACCAGCTCTCAGGCGTGGAACCCCAGCCCGCTGAAAACGGCTGAGCTGTTGCAGGCTGATATGGCGCAGGTGGGCGTTAAGGTGATCATCGTGCCTGTCGAAGGCCGTTTCCAGGAGGCGCGTCTGATGGACATGAATCACGACTTAACGCTGGCTGGCTGGTCCACCGACAGTAACGACCCGGACAGCTTCTTCCGTCCGCTGCTGAGCTGTGCGGCAATCAACTCCCAGACCAACTACGCCCACTGGTGTAACCGGGAATTTGATGCCGTGCTGCAAAAAGCGCTGGCGTCTCAACAGCTTGCCTCACGCATTGAGGCCTACGATGAAGCGCAAAATATTCTGGCCAGAGAACTTCCCGTGTTGCCGCTTGCCTCTTCCCTGCGCCTCCAGGCCTACCGTTACGATATTAAAGGGCTGGTACTCAGCCCGTTTGGTAACGCCTCCTTCGCGGGCGTGACCCGTGAGAAAGAACAAGAGGTGAAGAAACCATGATTATATTTACCTTGCGTCGGCTACTGTTACTGCTGGTGACCCTGTTCTTCCTGACCTTTGTCGGCTTTAGCCTGAGCTACTTTACGCCGCACGCCCCGCTTCAGGGCTCATCTCTCTGGGACGCCTGGCTGTTCTGGTTTAATGGCCTGCTGCACTGGGATTTTGGCGTGTCCAGCATCAACGGACAGCTCATCTCCGAACAGCTGAAAGTGGTTTTCCCGGCCACCATGGAGCTGTGTATACTCGCCTTTGGCTTTGCCCTCATGGTGGGGATCCCGGTGGGAATGCTGGCGGGAATTTATCGTAATAAATGGCAGGATAAATTTATTAGCGCGCTTGCCTTAATTGGCTTTTCCATCCCTGTTTTCTGGCTGGCGCTGCTGCTTACCCTCTTCTTCTCACTGACGTTAGGCTGGCTGCCGGTATCTGGCCGTTTTGACCTGCTGTATAACGTGCAAACGGTTAGCGGCTTCGCCATCGTTGACGCCTGGCTTTCTGATTCAGTCTGGCGCGACGAAATGATCGTGAGTGCGCTGCGCCACATGGTGCTGCCGGTGCTTACGCTGGCCGTCGCGCCGACGACCGAGGTGATCCGCCTGATGCGCATCAGCACTATCGACGTCTTCGATCAAAACTATGTGAAAGCCGCCGCCACGCGCGGACTGTCTCGCCTGACGATTTTACGTCGCCATGTGCTGCACAATGCGTTGCCCCCCGTAATCCCACGTCTTGGGCTGCAATTCTCAACCATGCTGACGCTGGCGATGATCACCGAGATGGTTTTCAGCTGGCCGGGCCTTGGGCGCTGGATGATCAATGCCATTCGCCAGCAGGATTATGCGGCGATCTCCGCCGGCGTGATGGTGATTGGCTCGCTGGTCATTATTGTTAACGTTATTTCCGATATTTTGGGTGCCATGGCCAACCCATTGAAGCATAAGGAATGGTATGCCTTACGATAACGTCTACAGCGAAAAGCGCACGCCCGGTGCGCTACGCACCGTGTGGCGTAATTTTTACGGCGACACCACGGCGATGATCGGCTTTTACGGCTGCATTGGCCTCGTGTTGCTGTGCGTTTTGGGTTCGTGGTTTGCGCCGTATGGCATCGATCAGCAGTTCCTTGGCTATCAGCTTTTACCGCCGTCGTGGTCGCGCTACGGGGAGGTTTCGTTCTTCCTGGGGACTGACGATCTCGGACGCGACGTGCTAAGTCGTTTGCTGAGCGGCGCCGCACCTACGGTGGGCGGCGCGTTCGTGGTCACCCTGGCTGCCGCGATCTGCGGCCTGGCGCTGGGCATTTTTGCCGGCTCAACCCACGGGCTGCGGTCGGCCGTGCTTAACCATATTCTTGATACCCTGCTCTCTATTCCTTCGCTGCTGCTGGCGATTATCGTCGTGGCCTTCGCGGGGCCGCACCTCACCCATGCGATGTTCGCCGTCTGGCTGGCCATTCTGCCGCGCATGGTGCGCTCGGTTTACAGCCTGGTTCACGACGAGCTGGAGAAAGAGTATGTCGTCGCCGCCCGTCTGGATGGCGCCACCACGTTTAATATTTTGTGGTTTGCCGTGCTGCCTAACATTGCCGCCGGGCTGGTGACGGAGATCACCCGCGCCCTGTCGATGGCGATTCTGGATATCGCAGCGCTGGGCTTCCTGGACCTTGGCGCGCAGCTCCCTTCCCCGGAATGGGGCGCTATGCTTGGCGATGCGCTGGAGCTGATTTACGTTGCGCCGTGGACGGTCATGCTGCCGGGCGCGGCCATCATGGTGAGCGTGCTGCTCGTTAACCTGCTGGGCGACGGGATCCGCCGCGCAATCAATGCGGGGGTGCAATAATGCCGTTACTCGATATCCGCAACCTCACGATCGAAATTAAAACGGGCGAAGGCTGGGTCAAGGCCGTGGATCGCATCAGTATTACGCTCGCAGAGGGCGAAATCCGCGGGCTGGTGGGCGAATCGGGTTCAGGGAAAAGTCTGATCGCCAAGGCCATTTGCGGCGTGGCGAAGGACAACTGGCGGGTGACCGCCGATCGTATGCGCTTCGACGACATCGATCTGTTGCGTCTCTCCCCGCGCGAACGCCGTAAACTGGTGGGCCATAACGTCTCGATGATTTTCCAGGAGCCTCAATCCTGTCTCGATCCGTCCGAGCGCGTCGGGAAACAGCTGATGCAGAACATCCCCGGGTGGACCTATAAAGGCCGCTGGTGGCAGCGTTTCGGCTGGCGTAAACGCCGTGCCATTGAGCTGTTGCACCGTGTCGGGATCAAAGACCATAAAGACGCGATGCGCAGTTTCCCCTACGAACTGACCGACGGTGAATGCCAGAAAGTGATGATTGCCATCGCCCTGGCGAATCAGCCGCGTCTGCTGATTGCGGACGAACCAACGAACGCGATGGAGCCAACCACCCAGGCCCAGATTTTCCGCCTGCTCACGCGTCTGAACCAGAATAACAACACCACCATTTTGCTGATCAGCCACGACCTGCAAATGCTGAGCAAATGGGCGGATAAAATTGATGTAATGTATTGCGGCCAGACGGTAGAAACCGCGCCAAGCGAAGACCTGGTGACGACGCCGCATCATCCCTACACGCAGGCGCTGATCAGGGCGATCCCGGACTTTGGCAGCGCGATGCCGCACAAAAGCCGGCTGAATACACTGCCTGGCGCGATACCGCTGCTGGAATCGCTGCCCATTGGCTGCCGTCTGGGTCCGCGTTGCCCGTATGCTCAGCGCAAATGCATTGAAACACCGCGCCTGACAGGGCCGAAAAACCATCTGTTTGCCTGTCATTTCCCGCTGAACATGGAGAGAGAGTGAAATGGTCGAAACCTTACTGGAAGTACGTAACCTGAGTAAGACCTTTCGCTATCGCACCGGCCTGTTTCACCGTCAGACCGTCGAGGCTGTTAAACCGCTGAGCTTTACGCTGCGCGAAAAGCAGACGCTGGCGATTATCGGTGAAAACGGCTCGGGCAAATCGACCCTGGCAAAAATGCTCGCGGGTATGGTCGAGCCGAGCGGCGGTGAAATACTGATTGACGATCATCCTCTGGAATTTGGGGACTACTCTTTTCGCAGTCAGCGCATCCGGATGATTTTTCAGGATCCGTCGACGTCCCTGAACCCGCGTCAGCGTATTTCCCAGATCCTGGATTTCCCGCTGCGGTTGAATACCGACCTGGAGCCGGAAGCGCGTCGCAAACGGATTGTCGAAACCCTGCGTCTGGTAGGCCTCCTGCCCGACCATGTCAGCTATTACCCGCACATGCTGGCCCCGGGCCAAAAACAGCGTCTCGGTCTGGCCCGCGCGCTGATCCTGCGCCCGAAGGTCATCATCGCCGACGAAGCGCTGGCGTCGCTGGATATGTCGATGCGTTCGCAGCTCATTAACCTGATGCTGGAGTTACAGGAAAAGCAGGGGATCTCGTATATTTACGTGACTCAGCATCTGGGCATGATGAAGCACATAAGCGACCAGGTGCTGGTGATGCACCAGGGAGAAGTTGTCGAGCGCGGCAGTACCGCTGACGTACTGGCCTCCCCGCTCCATGACCTGACGAAACGCCTGATTGCCGGACACTTTGGTGAAGCGTTGACGGCGGACGCGTGGCGTAAAGATCGTTAGCCGCTGCGTAACCCGCTTGCCAGCAGAGTAAACACCTCTATGGCATGCGGGAGAGTCTTCTGCGGTTCATCACTCGCGGCAATCAGCAGAGCCGCATTCAGAGCAGCGCCATTCAGCAGATGGGCTGCGACTCTGGCATCCATCTTTTTGATTACGTTGCACTCCATCATTTTTTCGATGGTCTGACGGGTCGACTCAAGGCAGCTGTTCTGGCTGGGCCATTGCGCCGGGTCGCCCAGAACAGCCGGACCGTCAAGAAGGACGATACGCTGAACTTCAGGAACGAGCGCCATTTTGATATAGGCGATGCCCTCCGCCAGCAGTCGCTCCCAGTCATCTTCGGCGGCGGCGGCAATCGCTTTTGCGTTTGCTGCCATTTCGCTGTCTATCTGCGCGACCACCGCCGCCAGTAATCCCTTCTTATCGTTGAAATTATGATATAGCGCGCCGCGTGTTAACCCCACGCTTGCCGTGAGTTCATCCATTGACGCTGCGGCATAGCCTTTTTCAGCAAACGCCTTCCGCGCCGCCTGAATCATTTTCTCGCGATTTTCCTGGGCCGTTTCAGCGCGACGTTTTGTAGCCATGGGACTTCCTTAATTAAGCGATAACTATAATTTGACATACGCGACGTATGTGAATTACATTTTTCACATACATCGCGTATGTTACTTCTACCGCGTAAGCACAACAATACCTCTGACAGAAAAGGAAAAGCCATGCCTTCACGTGATCCCGTCTTCCCGGCTAACCGACATGCCCTCTATGAAGAGCATGGCTATTCAGCTGCAATCCGCTCTGGCGATCTGTTATTTGTTTCCGGTCAGGTTGGCAGCCGCAGCGATGGCACACCTGAACCCGACTTTCCCGCTCAGGTGCAGCTGGCGTTCGATAATTTACGGGCGATCCTGGCAGCCGCGGGATGTACTTTTGACGATCTGATTGATGTCACGACGTTTCATACCGATCCTGAAAACCAGTTTCCCGTCATCATGGAGGCGAAAAAACTGGCATTTCCGCACGCTCCTTACCCAAACTGGACAGCAATAGGCGTTAACTGGCTTGCGGGTTTTGATTTCGAAATTAAGGTTATCGCCAGGATCCCTACGCCCGCGAATTAACATCTGGCAGCAAACTGATTTACCGTTAAACTATCACTGACGCACAAATGAAAGACAGCATCAGTAACTATATTCTCTCCTGGGTAGAAGAAAATAACTTTACTATTTTACACATTGATGATTTGGTTGCAGATATTGGATACAGCAGAAGAACCATCGAAACATGGTTTAAAGAGAAGTATCGGCTCTCTCTAGGTGAGTATATTCTCCGACGGAGGTTAAGCCGTGCCGCCATTATGCTGAGAATGACGTCGATTCCGGTGACGGATATTGCGTATTTATTCCATTACCAGAGCAGCCAGGGATTCTCCAGAGCCTTTAAAAAAATGATGGGGCTGACACCCTCTGAGTACAGATGTGCCAGAGGGTGGAATTTTGACATCTTACAGCCCTCTTTTTTATTAAGCGAACTGGAAACGCCTGAGCTCGAGGTCTGCTTTCTAGATGAAACGTTTGTCTATACGCATGAAATTATCGAGCACGATCATCTTTTTGATACCTCGGTGCATGATATTACTAAAAAAATCAAAAAGCTCCTGACAGAAAACCGCCATGATATCGATAAAATTATTCTGATGCCCCGCCGCCCCGAGTTAGGCAAAAGCCGATCGTATCTGGTCGAGGTATTAATATCGTACGCTTTACAAAGCGACACGGTGACAAATAAAAAATCCCGCGTTGTGCGTGGGAGATACGCAAGAATGCCCTTTAGCGGTAGCTGGGAAAGCTACAGCGCGTTTAACAAGATTGGCTTCGTTAAGGCGATGGTAAATAAACGCCTGACGTTGCGCGACGGTATTTACCTGATGAAAATTAATGCGTACAGCGATGAGCGTGTCGATTTTGATGTTTTCATCCCCATCCTGTAACCTCAGCTGCATTCCGCCTGTCTGGTAACGATTCTGTTTTTACCGTTGTGCTTAGCCTCATACAACGCCTCGTCCACGTCACGCATAATATCATTGCTGTTGACGTTATTCTGAATGGCTGAGCACACGCCGATACTTAATGTGACCTTTACCGGGAGAGCATAATGGTAGCCCGGCCCGGTGCGCTGTTGAACGTTCTGGCGAATACGTTCCGCGACGGCAATAGCCTGCTTACCGTCGGTATCCGGCAGCAGAAGACCAAATTCCTCGCCTCCCAGTCGGGCAAAGATGTCGTTATCGCGAATGCTGTCTTTGATAATATCCACGACCGCCAGAATCACGCGATCCCCCACAAGATGGCCCCAGTTATCGTTAATCGACTTAAAGTTGTCGATGTCCAGCATCATGATGCTGGCCCCCTTTTCTGTCCTGAGCGAGCGGATCCGCGGAAGTGCCTCGTAAAAATATTTACGGTTGTAGATCTGAGTAAGCGGATCGCGATCAACCCGATCGCCGAAAATTTTCAACAGGTTAAAGACATGGAACATTAAGGTACAAATCACAAATAATTTACTGAGGACCTCTACTGCCCGGCTGATATACCAGAGCGACAGATTGTAGGTATCAAGCAGTAAGAGGAAAAAATTGTAAACGATGGCGGAAAGGCAGACCACAATAATACTGTTCCAGATCCCGGACGCCAGGCGTGTCACTGAAATCATATAACAAAGTAAAGCCGACCAGAGCAGGATCAGAACGTTTACGTACCTGATATCCCAGACAGGATGATGATGTTCATCTTCGTATGCTGCAATCGTTAATGTCCAGGCCGGATGGTAGCTGCTGAGATAATGGGCCAGCATCGGAAACATAACCAGTGACATCATTAATGCTAACGTCATGCTGATCTTATTTCGGAATCTGAGCGTAGATCGTATCGTGATTTTCTCCACACGGACCGCCAGCGCCAGTAATACGATAAAGCTCAGCTGCCGGAAAAAATAGAATACCGCCGTATCGTTGGTTTTTGCCGCCTGGGTAAAACCAGCATGCTCCGGAAGCTGAATAACAATGATCGTCTCAATAAAATAAACCAGCCCACTAAGAAATGCCAGGCTCAGAATGAATAATGAAAAACGCGTTCGGTCGGAGGCATACAGCATCTGGATAAAAATAAAGATAATGGTATCCAGAAAGAACAGCGCAATCATGACGATCAAATAGGTGGTCATAGGCACCCTGAAACCAGGATTATCATTCACGCAAAAGGAGTTCACCGCGATCATAAGTGCGAAAAGCACCGCACCTGACAGCATGATCAGTTTTTCGGCCAACGTAATATTTTTCATCTTCCTTCTTACCGCACACAGATAAAGACGCAAAATGGCATAGCCGTTATCAACCCTCGCGCAATTTTAAAGCGTTTAAAGGGCTAAACGGATCATTTTGCGCAAAAGGCGCTGGACACATCAGCATGAGGGCGGCGTCACGGTGCCCGCTGGTTGGATGAGGCGAACCCCGCGTGCGGTGATATACTGCTGGGATACACACGAAACAGCCTGATGAAGAGTCAGTTCAACCTCTTCCGTGAGCCCATTCACGGCGCAGGAGCAAGAAATATCGTGACACAAGGGGCTGTGAGTGGGCTATAATTTCGAGCTAATTTCGAATGATTTTGAAATACTGCCTGTAACGCTATGAATTACAAGGCAAAATAAGCAATGAATATAAGGATTAAAGCTATGGGTTTTCTTTCCGGTAAGCGCATTCTGGTGACTGGCGTTGCCAGCAAACTGTCCATCGCATACGGCATCGCACAGGCAATGCATCGCGAAGGCGCTGAGCTGGCGTTCACCTACCAGAACGACAAGCTGAAAGGCCGTGTTGAAGAATTTGCCGCGCAGCTGGGTTCCAGCATTGTTCTGGAATGTGACGTTGCACAAGACGAAAGCATTGATGGCATGTTTGCTGAACTGGCAAAAGCATGGCCGAAATTCGACGGTTTTGTTCACTCCATCGGCTTCGCTCCTGGCGACCAGCTGGACGGCGACTACGTGAACGCGGTTACCCGTGATGGCTTCAAAATCGCCCACGACATCAGCTCCTACAGCTTCGTTGCAATGGCAAAATCCTGCCGCGCGATGCTGAACCCGGGCGCAGCCCTGCTGACTCTGTCCTACCTCGGCGCAGAACGTGCTATCCCTAACTACAACGTTATGGGTCTGGCGAAAGCGTCTCTGGAAGCCAACGTGCGCTACATGGCGAACGCGATGGGTCCTGAAGGCGTGCGTGTTAACGCTATTTCTGCGGGTCCAATCCGTACCCTGGCCGCTTCCGGTATCAAAGATTTCCGTAAAATGCTGGCACACTGCGAAGCGGTTACCCCGATTCGTCGTACCGTTACCATCGAAGATGTGGGTAACTCTGCGGCATTCCTGTGCTCTGACCTTTCCGCGGGCATCTCCGGCGAAGTGGTTCACGTTGACGGCGGCTTCAACATCGCTGCAATGAACGAGCTGGAAATCAAATAAGCTTGTCACTCTCTTCCCGCCAGGGAAGAGAGTTTCCTCCCGCCCCGCCCCTCGTTATTCCGTTCAGCTATTTGTTATCACCTAACAATATTTTTCCCCTCATCCGCCTTACGCCAGGATATTGATCGCCATTTTGAGATCAAGGAACGCCCATGGAACAACGCCGTTTTTCCGGCAAAGGCCACTGGTATCATGAAACCCAGTCGAATCATTCGCAGACGGACGTTCTGCCGCTGGTGCCCGAAGCCGCTAACGTCGACGACCGTTTTTTGCTCGATCTAGCCCTGCCCGATGACATTCTCGCAAGCTGTGCTTGTTGGCTTACGCCTGCCCGAACCCTCTGTCATCTTTTGTTCCCGCTTGATACTCCCGTGAACCGTCTGCATACGCTCAGCGCCTACGACAGGCTGAGCACGGCATTAACGGTTGCCCAGGCGTGTGGCGTTCAGCGGCTCTGTAACCACTACGCTGCTCTGCTCGCCCCTCTTCCGGGGCCGGACTCCTCCCGGGAAAGCAATCGACGCCTTGCAGAAATTACCCAGTATGCCCGCCAGTTAGCCAGCTCACCCGATGTCATCGATGATAAAGCCCAAAACCAGCTTGATGAGGTTGGACTCACAACGTATGACATTGTGCTCATCAACCAGATCATCGGCTTTGTCGGTTTTCAGGCGCGAGTGGTCGCGGTATTTCAGGCATTGCTTGGCCATCCGGTACGCTGGCTGCCCGGGCATCACATTCAGCCCCATACGCTGCCGGTCAGCTTCAGCAGATGGACCGCCACCCTACCCGCGGTTGAGCTAAAATATGCCAGTGCGCTTCAGCTTGAGGCGCTCTCACGCTGGCAGGCGGAACCGGCGCTTGAAGCGCTTACTCCTGTGCTGTGTCATGAGCCGATGCTGCTTGATCTGACGGGCGAAATTCTGCTTAACCATCCGCGAAGTGAAGGCCCCGCGTCTTCGATGCTCTCAGCCGCTCGTGCGCTGCTTGTCGCCTCTCCGGATCGCTTTAGCGCCGCCCAGTTAACGCCCCTGACCGGGTCAGGTCTCTCGCCAGAGAAGGCCATCAACCTGCTTACCCGAGATGCATTTTATGGCTGGCTGGACCGTCTGCGCGTGGCGCTCGGCAAAGAGGAATAACCATACTCTTTACCTAAAGAGCGCTTGCTGTAGCAGTGAGATTCGCGTAAAACTGTCAGCCGCTCAATGGCTACGAAAATAGAACATTATGTTTCAGGACAACCCGCTGCTAGCGCAGCTTAAACAGCAACTGCATTCCCAGACGCCGCGTGCAGAAGGGGTCGTAAAAGCCACGGAAAAGGGCTTTGGCTTTCTTGAAGTTGACGGGCAGAAGAGCTACTTCATTCCGCCTCCTCAGATGAAGAAAGTGATGCATGGCGACCGCATTTCGGCTGTTATTCATACCGAAAAGGAACGAGAGTCTGCCGAGCCGGAAGCACTGATCGAACCTTTCCTGACCCGCTTTGTCGGGAAAGTGCATAAAAAAGACGATCGTCTTTCTGTCGTGCCGGACCATCCTCTCCTGAAAGATGCTATTCCGTGCCGCGCCGCGCGTGGCGTTGAGCATGATTTTGTTGAGGGTGACTGGGCGGTTGCTGAGATGCGCCGTCATCCTTTAAAAGGCGATCGCGGTTTTTACGCCGAGCTTACCCAATACATTACCTTCGGCGACGACCATTTCGTCCCATGGTGGGTGACGCTGGCGCGCCACAATCTCGAAAAAGAAGCGCCTGATGGCGTGGCGACTGAAATGCAGGACGAAGGTCTGGAACGTCGCGATCTGACGGCGCTGGACTTTGTCACCATTGACAGCGCCAGCACCGAGGATATGGACGATGCGCTGTATGCCGAAGAGACAGCCGATGGCAAACTGCATCTGACCGTCGCCATTGCCGACCCTACCGCATGGATTGTCGAAGGCAGCAAGCTGGACGAGATGGCCAAAGTGCGTTCGTTCACCAACTACCTGCCGGGCTTTAACATTCCGATGCTGCCGCGTGAACTCTCCGACGATCTTTGCTCGCTGCGTGCGCATGAAGTGCGTCCGGTGCTAGCCTGTCGGATGACCATTGCGGCTGACGGTACCATTGAAGAAGATATTGAATTCTTCGCCGCCACCATCGAATCCAAAGCCAAGCTGGCCTATGACGACGTGTCCGACTGGCTGGAGAACACGGGCAGCTGGAAACCCGAGTCCGACAACATTGCCGCACAAATTCGTCTGCTGCACCGCGTCTGCCTGAGCCGCAGCGAATGGCGTCAAACTCACGCGCTGGTCTTCAAAGATCGTCCGGACTACCGTTTTGTGCTGGGTGAAAAAGGTGAAGTACTGAATATCGTCGCTGAGCCGCGCCGTATTGCCAACCGCATCGTTGAAGAAGCGATGATTTCCGCCAACATTTGTGCTGCACGCGTGCTGCGCGACAAATTAGGCTTTGGCATTTACAACGTGCACACCGGGTTTGATCCGGCGAACACTGAAGCGCTGGCTGCCCTGCTGAAAACCCATGACGTACACGTCGATCCTGAGGAAGTGCTGACCCTGCAAGGTTTCTGCAAACTGCGCCGCGAGCTGGACGCACAGCCGTCAGGGTTCCTCGACAGCCGTATTCGCCGCTTCCAGTCCTTTGCGGAAATCAGCACCGAGCCAGGCCCGCACTTCGGCCTTGGCCTCGAGGCTTACGCGACCTGGACCTCCCCGATCCGTAAGTACGGCGACATGGTTAACCATCGTCTGCTGAAAGCGATCATCAAAGGGGAATCAGTTGCCCGCCCACAGGATGATACGACATTGCAGATGGCAGAACGTCGCCGTCTCAACCGTATGGCGGAGCGTGATGTCGGCGACTGGTTGTACGCGCGCTTCCTGAATGATAAGGCAGGGACTGACACCCGTTTCCCGGCTGAAATCATTGACATCAGCCGCGGCGGTATGCGCGTTCGTCTGGTGGATAATGGCGCCGTTGCCTTTATTCCTGCCCCGTTCCTGCATGCCGTTCGCGACGAATTGGTTTGTAGCCAGGAAAACGGGACCGTGCAAATTAAAGGCGAAACGGTTTACAAGGTCACTGACGTGATTGATGTCACCATCGCTGAAGTGCGCATGGAAACCCGCAGTATTATCGCGCGCCCTGTCGCCTGATAACCGCGTAAACTTCCGGCCGTTCCGTTAAGGGGTGGCCGGGAGTTCTCTCCAATATTATCTCCCGCAAAATCATCGTTTTTTCTCACACTTTTCTGTTTCCCATCGCCACATTTCGCCAGAATTATCTACAGTAAAAGAGAGCCGTCATTGTCGACTGCAAATGAATAATTTGTGCGCTACTCAGCAGCCGCGGGAGAAAACGTGATGGACGATCTGGAGCAGAATTTGCTGTTTCGTTACATGGGTACGCATAGCCCCTGGTGGCGACTGACAGCAGACAGCAATGCTCTGCATCTTGCTGCCAGTGAAAGCGCTGACATCATTCAGGTGGTGGCGCTGGATGATGAGCAGGCCGCGCTGATCCGCCAGCTCACCGTGATCACCTCCAGTATTGCCATGACCCTGCCCTTGTACGGTGTGGACGTTCCCGTTCATCTTGTCGGCCGTAAAATTAACAAAAATGAGTGGGCAGGAACGGCATCAGCCTGGAACGATACCCCTTCCGTGGCGCGCGACCTGGCGCAGGGGCTCTCCTTCGCCGAACAGGTGGTTTCCGAGGCTAACTCCGTGATTGTGATCCTCGATCAGAACGGGAATATTCAGCGCTTCAACCGTTTAAGTGAAGAATATACGGGCCTGAAGGAACAGGAAGTTATCGGGCAAAACGTGTTCAAACTGTTTATGAGCCGCAGCGAAGCCGCGGCCTCCAAACGCAACATCACCGGCTTTTTTCGTAACGGCAGCTCGTACGAGGTTGAACGCTGGATCAAGACCCGCAAGGGGCAGCGCCTGTTTCTCTTCAGAAATAAATTTGTTCACAGCGGCAGCGGGAAAAATGAAATTTTCCTCATCTGTTCAGGTACCGACATAACCGAAGAGCGTCGGGCCCAGGAGCGCCTGCGCGTACTCGCCAATACGGATACGATTACCGGTTTGCCTAACCGAAACGCCATCCATGAGCTGATCTCTGATGCCATCACCGCTCGGGGTGACACCCAGGTAGGCGTGGTTTATCTCGATCTGGATAACTTTAAAAAAGTGAACGATGCCTATGGGCATATGTTTGGCGACCAGCTGCTACAGGCCGTTGCGCTGGCGATCCTGAGCTGCCTGGACGAAGGACAAACCCTGGCGCGCCTGGGTGGGGATGAGTTTATCGTGCTAGCCACCGATACCTCGCAGGGCGCGCTGGAAGCCATGGCATCGCGCATACTGACCCGACTTCGTCAGCCTTTCCGCATCGGGCTGATAGAGGTTTACACCGGCTGCTCGCTGGGCATCGCGCTTGCGCCCCAGCACGGTAACGATCGCGAAAGCGTCATTCGTAATGCCGACACCGCCATGTACACCGCCAAAGAAAATGGCCGGGGCAAATTCTGCGTCTTCTCGCCAGAGATGAACCAGCGCGTATTTGAATACCTGTGGCTGGATACCAACCTGCGTAAAGCGCTGGATAACGATCAGCTGTTAATCCACTACCAGCCCAAAATAACCTGGCGCGGCGAAGTCAGAAGTCTGGAGGCGCTGGTGCGCTGGCAGTCCCCAGAGCGTGGCCTGATCCCGCCGATGGAATTTATCTCCTATGCTGAGGAGTCAGGGCTGATTGTGCCCCTGGGCCGCTGGGTTATGCTCGATGTGGTGCGCCAGGTGGCAAAATGGCGCGACAAGGGTATCAACCTTCGCGTCGCGGTCAACGTCTCCGCCCGTCAGCTGGCGGACCAGACCATCTTCAGCGACCTGAAGCAGGCGCTGAAAGACCTGAGTTTTGAATACTGCCCGATTGACGTGGAATTGACCGAAAGCTGTCTCATTGAAAATGAAGAGCTGGCCCTGTCAGTGATCCAGCAGTTTAGCCGCCTGGGAGCGCAAATTCACCTAGATGACTTTGGTACGGGGTACTCTTCCCTGTCGCAGCTGGCGCGCTTCCCTATCGATGCCATTAAGCTTGACCAGGCTTTCGTGCGGGACATCCATAAGCAGTCCATTTCACAGTCGCTGGTGCGTGCGATAGTCGCCGTGGCGCAGGCGTTAAATTTGCAGGTCATTGCTGAAGGGGTGGAAAGTGCAAAAGAAGACGCCTTTCTGACGAAGAATGGCGTCAACGAACGGCAGGGTTATCTTTTTGCTAAGCCCATGCCCGCTGCCGCATTCGAGCGATGGCTAAAGCGCTATCAGGCCAGAAATGTCCGTTAGCTGGCTTTGCGTAAGCCCGTCGCCTGATGGCGATTTTGCAGCATAACCAGCCGCTCCATGTAGGCGATATCCTTCGGTTCAAGGCAGAAGGCGGCATCAACCCAATCCTCAGTAATGTCCATCAGCTCGCTTCGCGGAAGTGGCAGCACGCGCGTACGCGCACGCAGCATGGCCCTTACGCCGTTGAGCTTCGGCTGTAGCGTGTCGATAAACGTCCGCACCGAAACATAGCTCTGTAACGGCTCGAATAAGAGATCCACAAGACCATGCTGCTCATACCATTCCGCCGTATGCGTCTCACCTTTGTAGATCAGCGCCTCCGCCATTTTCATGCCGGCACGACGCGCCACCAGTGAATAGCCGCCCATGCCCGGGAACAGATTGAACGCGATTTCCGGAAAGCCTAATCGGGCATCGCGCTGGGCCAGAATGAAATGATGCGCCAGCGCGGCTTCAAACCCGCCCCCTAAAGCGCTTCCTTCCACCATAGCCAGCGTGACAGCACCGGTATCAAACCCTCGCGAGGCGGCATGAACGCAGTCCACACAGGCCCGGGCATAGGCGCGTAACGCTTCGCGTCGGTTGTTTTTGATGCACTCAACGAAGAACTGTAAATCACCGCCGGTATTGTAGATGTCAGGGACCAGCGATCCGGTGACCCAAAAATCAACGACAAATCCGGACTGTCGAACCAGCCAGGAGAGATTCATGATCTCCTCGATCAGCGCATGATTGAAGCAAGGCCGTGGCGTGGCACGTAACATCATCCACACCGTACGCCGTTCGGCCTCATAATAAGCCGCCAGTTGAGTGAATCGTTCAGCATCAGTAAACAATGTGCAGGTTGTCTGGTTGATAACTGTCATAGTCGAATTCCTCTTATAAAAAAGCGCGTTGCGCGCAGTTTTAGACTAATCCACCCCTACAACCCGCAGCATACGGGGGCCAAATTTATCACTTTCATTTATGAACTTTGGTTATTGCATTTTTTACCTTCTCTTTTGAATCAATTTTCTGCATCATTGATAATATTAACTTTTCGCTTCAGGGTGAGCTTATGTCTAACATTGATGCAACAGCCGTGGCACAGCGTATTGATACTGTGCTGGATATTCTTGTCGCAGGCGATTATCACTCTGCTATCCGTAACCTTGAAATCCTCAAGTCTGAACTGCTGGCTGAGAACGGCGCTGATAACGCTCCAGAATCCACTCAACCTAAAGCCCCGTGGGAAGTGTAGCCACGTCGTTTCCGCCCTTGCCTTTTAAATGGATGCTATGAATTCCCGACAACAAATCATTTTGCAGATGGTGATCGATCAGGGACGCGTAAGCGTGGTCGATCTCGCTAAAGCCACCGGCGTTTCTGAAGTCACCATTCGTCAGGATCTGAATCTGCTGGAAAAACAGAGCTACCTGCGGCGTGCGCACGGATATGCCGTTCCACTGGACAGCGACGACGTCGAAACCCGCATGATGAACAATTATGCGCTCAAGCGGGAGCTGGCGGAGTTTGCTGCATCCTTAGTGAATAACGGTGAGACCGTCTTTATTGAAAATGGCAGCAGTAATGCCCTTCTGGCGCGCACGCTCGCCGATCAAAAAGACGTTACCATCATCACCGTAAGCAGCTATATCGCCCATCTGTTGAAGGAAACTCAGTGCGAGGTGATACTGCTGGGCGGCATTTACCAGAAGAAAAGCGAAAGCATGGTGGGGCCATTAACGCGTCAATATGTTCAGCAGGTTCACTTCAGTAAGGCATTCATTGGTATTGACGGCTGGCAGCCCGACACCGGCTTTACCGGTCGCGACATGATGCGTACAGACGTGGTTAACGCAGTGCTCGCCAAAGAGTGTGAAGCGATAGTGCTGACCGACAGCTCTAAGTTTGGCGCCGTACACCCTTATACGATGGGTCCGGCTTCACGCTTCAGCCGTGTGATTACGGATGAGCGTTTGCGCGATGAATATCGCCAGCAATTAGAACAAGACGGCCTGACTGTCGATATCGTGAAAAAAACGGCCTGATTATCCTGCTGCGCCCGAATAATGGGCGCACTTAAACCTTTCTCTGAGAGTATTCTGACCCTGCCTTTAAGAGTTTTTACCTGTTGAAACCGTTCTAAACACGTAAAATTAATATTAGCGATATAACAGGAAGTGACTATCACCTGCGTGATGATGAAACACCTGCGCGACCAGCTTTCACGGGAACAGAATTTAAGTATGGATATTGTCTATACTTAAAGTGCATTCCTTTCCGTGAATCGATAATTCAGGAGAAAGTATTATGACCTTTACCAGCAAAAAATTAGCCGCCGCTGTTCTGGCAATCACTGTAGCAATGTCCCTGAGCGCTTGCTCTAACTGGTCTAAACGTGACCGTAACACCGCGATTGGTGCCGGTGCTGGTGCGCTTGGTGGTGCAGTATTAACGGATGGTAGTACGCTGGGTACATTAGGTGGTGCTGCCGTAGGTGGTGTTATCGGTCACCAGGTGGGCAAATAATCACCATAACGGCTCTCACCGGTATAATAATATATTTTGTATTTTCAGGTCTGACTTACGCACGTAAAAAAAAGAGCCACGGCAATGTCCGTGGCTCATTTATTTTAGCCGCCCGCCAGTTTAACTTTCATTCCTTTGGCTTCCAGCAGCGTTTTAATTAAATCCCGTTTATCACCCTGAATCTCAATAATGCCGTCTTTTACTGCCCCACCGCATCCGCACTTCTTTTTAAGTTCAGCGGCGAGCTTTACCAGGTCTGCATCATCCAGATCAATGCCAGTGACAAGGCAAACCCCTTTACCTTTCCTGCCGCTGGTCTGGCGCTGAATTCGCACGATACCATCGCCTTTTGGACGTTCAGCTTTCTCTTTTGGCTCTTCAATGCGCCCGGTATCCGTTGAATAGACCAGACGACTGTTGGCGTCACGCATTATGCCCCCTTTTTCAGTGATGCATTAATCGCTTTCAGGGTCTCTGCCGGATGAGCGGATTGCGTCACCGGGCGACCAATCACCATATAGTCTACACCCGCGCTCAGCGCCTGCTCTGGCGTCATGATGCGTCGCTGATCCCCAGACTCGCTGCCTGCCGGACGGATGCCTGGCGTTACCAGTTTAAAGTCGCGGCCTAGCTCAGCTTTGAAGCGAACCGCCTCCTGAGCCGAACAGACCACGCCATCGAGACCACACTGTTGCGTGAGGCGCGCCAGACGCTCCGCGTGTTCGGCAGGTGACAACGTCACACCCAGGTCGCGCAGGTCGGATTCATCCATACTGGTCAGCACGGTGACGGCGATCAGAAGCGGAGCGTCATTGCCAAACGGCACCAGCGCTTCGCGCGCAGCCGTCATCATGCGTGCCCCGCCGGATGCATGAACGTTAACCATCCACACGCCCAGTTCAGCCGCCGCAGCTACGGCGTGCGCAGTGGTATTTGGAATATCATGGAATTTCAGGTCGAGGAAAACGTCGAAGCCACGCTGGTGCAGATCGCGGACGATTTGTGGGCCGAACAGCGTAAACATCTCTTTGCCTACTTTCAGACGGCAATCGCGGGGATCAATGCCATCAACAAAGGCCAGTGCGGCGTCACGGTTATTGTAATCCAGAGCAACAACTACGGGAGAATCGGTAACTACGCGGGAAGTGGAGGATGTAACAGACGTCATGACCAGCCCTTTTCGTCTATGGGCGCGCAGCGGCGCGGAACAGATAAACGGCGTGCATTCTACCTGCCCTCGGGGTAAATGAACAGAATCGAATGATTTTCCTGCCGAACCCCAGACCGCACGGTGCTGACGAAATTACCACAACAATTAGTATGTTGTAACTAAAAAGCGGTGTTTTAAAAAATCACTGTCCGTCCAGACCTCGGATTGGCTTAATGGTGGACCACGCCCGGCAGGAAGGGCAATGCCAGTAAAGCGAATAGGCGGTGAAGCCGCATTTCTGGCAGCGATAGCGCGGTTTGCTCCGCACCTGTTCACCCACCATGTCTCGCAGCACCATCAGGCTCTCTTTAGCGCGCCCTTCTTCTGCGTCATTAAGGTGGTAATCCATCAGCTTATGGAATACCCGCATGGTAGGATGACGCTGCAACTGACGGGTAATGTATACTTGGGCGGTATCACTCCCTTCGTGCTCTTCAACGACGTCGGACAGCATCAGCTCGGCTGTGGCACCGGTGTTTTCTTCAACGCAGCGACGCAGAAACGCAACCCACTCGTCCTGCTTACCTAACTGCTGATAGCAGGTTTGCAGCATTTCCAGCGTTTCGCTGACCAGCTCTTTGTCCTGATCGATAACGCGAAGCAGGCTCTCCACGGCTTTGGCGTAATCACCGTTAGCCATAAAGACCCGCCCCATCATGATCGAGATGCGCGCGCTGTTGCGATCGGCCGCAGCGCCTTTCTTTAACAATGCCATGGCTTTATCCATGTCATCGCTACCCATCTGCTGGAGAGCCAGCTCGCAATAGAAGTGGGCAATTTCGACGCGTTGTTTGTCTTTACCGAGTTTGACCAGCCGTTCGGCGGTATCAATCGCTTTTTGCCAGTCGCTGGTGGCCTGGTAGATTTGCAGAAGCTGCTGAAGCGCACCGATACGGAAGTCCGTCTCATCCACCAGCTGAGAGAACATATCCTCGGCGCGATCGTAAAGCCCCGCGGCCATGTAATCCCGCCCAAGCTGCTGCACGGCCAGCAACCGTTGCTCATAGGTCAACGAAGCGCTTTCCATCAGGGTCTGGTGGATACGAATGGCACGGTCAACCTCTCCGCGCGAGCGGAACAGGTTTCCCAGGGTGAGATGCGCCTCTACGGTGCCGGTATCCTCTTTGAGCATGTCGAGGAACAGATCCACCGCTTTATCCTGCTGATTGCTCAGCAGGAAGTTCACCCCCGCTACGTAGTCACGGGAGAGTCGGTTTGCTTCATCCTGTTTTGTTTGTTGCGCGCTTCTGCGGCCCATATACCAGCCATAGGCTGCGGCGACAGGCAAAAGCAGAAACAACAACTCCAGCATATTCGATTATTCCTTGACTACCGGCACACCAGAGCTCGCCGGAATGTCAGACGCAGGCGTAAGTTGATGTTCAAGTCGTTTAATTTTACGTTCAGCGCGAACAAGAGAAACACGAACCTTAAGCCAGAACAGGCCGCATACAAGCCAGCCGATGACAAAACCCGCCGCGAATAACACCGCCAGCAGGCTCGACACCCGGTACTCGCCCTGCGCCAGCAGATAGTTAAAACTTACCTGTTGATCGTTTTGCGCGCCCAATGTGACTGAAATGACAAAAATCGCCAACACCAGTAAGAAAATGAGTAAATATTTCACATGACTTCCCGTTATGTGGTTCGAGCGTATAAAGCGTGTTCAACTCACTGCAATCAGCCTTATAAGCTACCATTTTAGTGGCGGGCGCGAAATGGAAAAAGTAACGCGCCCTACATGGATTTATGGTCAAAATGCGGAATATCAACCTTCAGGTTCCGCCAGACTCCCTTTCGGCTATTTCTTCCTTCTCTTCCGGCGGCGGCGTCAATGGTCCACAAAAACGTTGTGCAAGCCAGGTCGCCAGCGTCACCAGTACCCACGAGATCAGCGTTGCCACCACCAAATCACGCGGCCAGTGCATCCCCAGCAGCATCCGGCTGCCCATTACGCCTGTCGCCCAGACCAGCAAAATCGCAATCGTGAGGGTACGCCGACGCGGCCACAGCAGTCCCACGCCAAGTAGCGCCCAGCTGGCAGCAAACATCGTATGCCCGGAAGGAAACGCAAAGCCGGTCTCTTTTTGCCAGTGTTTGCGTAAAAAGGTCGGGATATCCTGCTGTTCTGCAAGCTGCTCCTTTACCAACGCACCGCGATCTTTACGCTTTAAATTGTAGAACTCATCCACCGGAACATGATGCGTTTTTTCCAGCCAGACGACGAAAGGACGGGGTTCCTGCACGCGATCCTTGACCCACGACTTCACCCCCTGCCCGATAAGTATGGCGCCGCCGAGAATAGCGAACAGTACCAGCGCCGCGCGAAGGCGAAAGCGCAGGCACCACAGGAACCAGCCACAGAGCAGCACGTGCGTAATAATCCCCCACGGCTGGGTGACCGTCTCGGTTATCCAGTATAAGGCTTTCAGCCACGTCTCGTTTTGTCCGGGCTGCCACATCCAGCCGGAGAACCAAACGACCAGGGGTATAACGAGCAATACGGCGGCTCCTGCGGCCGTTCGTCTGGCAATTGAAAGCATGTCCTCTCCTTTTTCACTAAGCACCACAATCATAACTGAATTTCATCATTCTGGTGGATATGTCGGATTGTGCGTTTAACGTTTGTAAAGCGTGGTGGTGATTAGGTGAAGTTGCCGGGCTTGTGGCAAAATAGTCCGATACAGAAAGCATAATGGGGCAAAGGCACGAAACGTGTCAGCCTGGTCTGGAGAATCACATGCAGCTTAAACGTGTGGCAGAAGCCAAACTGCCAACCCCATGGGGCGATTTCCTGATGGTGGGTTTTGAAGAACTGGCAACCGGGCAAGATCACGTCGCCCTGGTGTTCGGCGACATTTCGGGGCAAACGCCGGTGCTGTCCCGCGTTCATTCAGAGTGTCTGACCGGTGACGCGCTGTTCAGCCTGCGCTGCGACTGCGGTTTTCAGCTTGAAGCCGCCCTTTCTCATATCGCAGAGGAAGGACGTGGCGTTCTGCTGTATCACCGTCAGGAAGGACGCAATATTGGCCTGCTGAATAAAATCCGCGCCTACGCGTTGCAGGATCAGGGCTACGATACCGTCGAAGCGAACCATCAGCTCGGCTTTGCTGCTGACGAGCGCGATTTCACCCTGTGCGCGGATATGTTCAAGCTGCTGGGCGTGGACGAAGTGCGTCTGTTGACCAATAACCCGAAAAAAGTGGAAATCCTCACTGAAGCGGGCATCAATATTGTGGAACGCGTACCGCTGATTGTCGGCCGCAACCCGAAAAACGCGCACTACCTCGATACCAAAGCTGCCAAAATGGGGCATCTGCTGAGCGAGTAAACGCAAAACGCCCGGCACATGTGCCGGGCGAGTTTGATCAGTCCAGCATCTTACGAATCACATAATGTAAAATGCCGTCGTTCTGATAATAGGTCAGCTCTGTTGCCGTATCAATACGACACCGGCAATCCAGCACTTCTGTCGTTCCATCTGCGCGCGTTAACTTCACCGGAACGGTTTTACCCGGTTGCAGATTTTGCAGACCGCTGATATCAATCTGCTCTTCCCCGGTCAAACCCAGCGTTTTACGCGTTACGCCCTGCGGGAACTCCAGCGGCAGGATCCCCATCCCGATCAGGTTTGAGCGGTGGATACGTTCAAAGGATTCGGCAATCACCACGCGAACCCCGAGCAGACGCGGACCTTTTGCCGCCCAGTCGCGACTGGAACCGGAGCCGTACTCTTTACCGGCAATAACGGCCAGCGGCGTACCCTGCTGCTGATACTTCATGGCTGCGTCATAAATTGAAATGACCTCTGTATCCGGCAGGTGGCGCGTCATACCCCCTTCCACGCCCGGGACCATTTCATTGCGAATGCGGATGTTGGCAAAGGTCCCGCGCATCATCACTTCGTGGTTACCGCGGCGCGAACCGTAGGAGTTGAAATCGCGACGTTCCACGCCACGACTTTGCAGATACCGACCTGCCGGACTGTCCGCCTTAATGCTCCCCGCCGGAGAGATATGGTCAGTGGTGACGGAATCGCCCAGCATCGCCAGAATGCGCGCGCCGTGAATATCTTTCAGCGGTGCAGGCTCCGCCAGCATTTCGTCGAAGAATGGCGACAGGCGAATATAGGTGGAATCATCCTGCCAGTCATAGGTATCGGAACCCACCACGTCGATCGCTTTCCACTCCGCTGTGCCTTCGAACACTTCCGCATACTCTTTGCGGAACATCTCGGTGGAAACTTTCTCTACCGCGCGCGCAATTTCGCGCGATGATGGCCAGATGTCTTTCAGATAGACCGGTTCATTTTTGCGATCGTGACCAATCGGATCGGTCGCCAGGTTAATGTTCATGTTTCCGGCCAGCGCATAGGCTACAACCAGCGGCGGCGAGGCCAGCCAGTTGGTTTTCACTAGCGGATGAATACGCCCTTCAAAGTTTCGGTTACCGGAAAGTACCGCGCCAACGGTCAAATCCCCCTGCTTGATCGCCATTTCAATAGGTTCAGGCAGTGGACCAGAGTTACCGATGCAGGTCGTACAGCCGTAGCCCACCAGGTTAAAGCCCAGCTCGTCGAGGTAAGGCGTGAGTCTGGCCTGTGCCAGGTAATCGGATACCACTTTCGAACCAGGCGCCAGGGAGGCTTTAACCCAAGGCTGTGGCTTGAGCCCCAGCTCTACCGCTTTTTTTGCCAGCAGCCCGGCAGCCATTAACACACTCGGGTTGGACGTGTTGGTACAGGAAGTGATAGCGGCGATCACCACGGCGCCGTCAGGGAGCTGATACTGATGCCCGTTCAGAACATAGTCCACCGGACGGTGATCTTTTTGTGCGGCGTTAACTTCCAGCTCATTGCTGGCGGCAAAGGCTTTCGGAACGTTGCTCAGGGCGACGCGGTCCTGCGGACGTTTTGGCCCTGCGAGGCTTGCCTCAACTGTGCCCATATCCAGCTCCAGCGTACTGGTAAATACCGGCTCGTCACCCGGGTTACGCCACATGCCCTGCGCTTTGGTGTAGGCCTCAACGAGAGCCACCTGCTCCTCGCTGCGACCACTGAGGCGCATATACTCCAGCGTAACGCTATCAATCGGGAAAAAGCCGCAAGTCGCGCCATATTCCGGCGCCATGTTGGCGATGGTGGCCCGGTCCGCCAGCGGCAGTGAATCCAGACCATCGCCATAAAATTCAACGAATTTGCCCACCACGCCATGCTTACGCAGCATCTGGGTGACCGTCAGAACCAGATCCGTGGCGGTAATGCCTTCGGACAATTTACCGGTCAGCTTAAAGCCCACCACATCGGGAATGAGCATTGATACCGGCTGGCCGAGCATGGCCGCTTCCGCTTCAATACCACCGACGCCCCAGCCCAGAACGCCAAGGCCGTTAATCATGGTGGTGTGTGAATCGGTGCCCACCAGCGTATCAGGGTAAGCCACCCACTCTTTATCCTGCAATTCACTCCAGACGGCTTTGCCAAGATATTCCAGGTTGACCTGGTGACAAATGCCAGTGCCCGGTGGAACAACGCTGAAGCGGCTGAACGCCTGCTGACCCCATTTCAGAAATACGTAGCGTTCATGGTTACGTTCCATCTCCAGACGGACGTTTTCGCCGAAAGCATCGTCGTCACCAAAGTGATCGACGGTGACGGAGTGGTCAATGACGAGGTCTACCGGGGACAAGGGGTTAACCTTAGCTGTATCGCCCCCGAGACGCTTAACGGCTTCACGCATAGCTGCCAAATCCACCACCGCTGGCACGCCGGTGAAATCCTGCATCAGCACTCTGGCCGGGCGATAGGCAATTTCTCTGTCTGCATGAGCATTTTTCAGCCACCCTGCCAGAGCCTGGATATCCTCCTCGGTAACCGAGTCGCCATCCTGCCAGCGCAAGAGGTTTTCCAGTAAGACTTTCAACGACTTGGGTAACCGCGAAATGTCCCCAAGCGTTCTGGCAGCCAGCGGTAAGCTGTAGTAGCGCCAGGTTTTATTTTCCGCCTGTAATGTGTCCTTACTGGCTTCGCGTAGGGTTAACGACATAAGCTCCTCCTTAAAAACAGGGATGTCCTGACAATCATCAGGGCTGTAATTAAAGATAACACAAAGATGTCGTAACGTTTTGATAACAACCCAAATTGATAAATTTAGGAATGGTCCAACGCGAGGGATAAAACAAAAAACCCCGCCGTGGCGAGGTTTTACGATTTAGTGCAGGGCCAGCCAGAGGAGCTGACACCAGAAGAGGATCGACGCTGAGAATACGCCGAGCCATGACCAGTATTTTACGGTTGTCATGTTATTCATCATAGGGACACCAGTCTTTAATTATTTAAGGTTGCGAGGTCTGCCCTCGTTCTATATTGCTGATGTGTATTTATTAAGGAGTACAAAAGTGCACAGTCTATATTCAGACTATTTGCATCATTACGCAAAAATCAAAATTATTGTTTTTTGGGTTCGTCTTCCGCGAACACATCAATAAAGGCCTGCTGCTGCGGCGTCAGTTTCCAGGAAGCTGGCACGCTGGTTGCTGGCGCCTTACGGGCTTTGTGAGCATTATCACGAAGCTGACACATCTCTTTTCTCGCTTCTGTACGCACCGTCATGACCATAATCAACCCCAGTAATTCCAGACAAGAAGAGCAACCACCACCCAGAACAGGGCAGAGCCAAGAAAGACCGCCAGCCAGGCTTTACGCTTAAGCGCGGGATCCCTTTGCGGTTCTTCACTTCCTGACGGCATTGCTAACCTCATACAATCGATATCGCTTATCATTTAGAGACCAAACAATTGGCACAAGTAATCATCTGATGAGATAAATCCTAAAGAAACTTTAGCCGAAAAGCCAGTGAATTTACGTATCCGAGCCCGGGAAAATTCAATCTTTTGACCAGAAATAAATAATTGAAAAGAATAATTTGCACAGCTGTAAATTAGTTTCTACTTTTGTCGCAAATTTGCGACAGTAAAACCATAGTCATCAAATGGGTTATGACGATATATGACAGTGGGCGTAGATGATGATAATTCTAATTCAGGTTTAAAGCGGAATGACGGTATCTTTCCGCAAGAGAAAGATACCGGGAGTGATTATTTGGCGGGAAGTTTAATGTCTTTAAACATCTCTTCGATGTCTTCATTGGAGCGTAACGCCACAGCTGTATCCACCACATCGCGCGTTAAATGTGGCGCAAAGCGTTGAATAAAATCATACATATAGCTGCGCAGGAACGTGCTGCGACGAAAACCTATCTTGGTGGTGCTGTGACTGAAAATATCATGCGCATCCAGACGCACCAGATCCGGGTCTGAGACAGGATCCACCGCCATGCTGGCAATAACCCCAACGCCCAGGCCCAGACGCACATACGTTTTTATGACGTCCGCATCCGTCGCCGTAAAGACAATCCGTGGCGTTAATCCGGCGCGGTTAAACGCGGTGTCCAGTTCAGACCGGCCCGTAAAGCCGAACGTATAGGTCACCAGCGGGTATTGCGCCAGTTCTTCGATTGTCACTTCGCCCTTCCCCGCCAGCGGGTGATCCGGGGTCACGACAATAGAGCGGTTCCAGTGGTAGCACGGGAGCATGACCAGATCATCGTACAGATGGAGCGCTTCCGTCGCGATAGCGAAGTCTGCATTGCCTTTAGACACGGCCTCTGCGATTTGCGTCGGTGAGCCCTGATGCATATGCAGGGAAACGCGGGGATAGCGTTCTATGAAGCCTTTGATCACCCCGGGAAGCGCATAACGCGCCTGTGTATGCGTGGTGGCAATATACAGAGAGCCTTTATCCGGCCAGGTATGTTCCCCGGCGACGGATTTAATGGCGTCGACTTTGGAGAGCACTTCCCGTGCGATGCGTATGATTTCCTGTCCTGCCGGGGTGACCTGAGTCAGGTGCTTACCGCTGCGGGCAAATATCTGAATACCTAACTCATCCTCCAGCATACGCACCTGCTTACTGATGCCGGGCTGAGAGGTATAAAGACCTTCTGCGGTGGAAGAGACATTGAGGTTATGATTGACGACCTCAACGATATAGCGAAGCTGCTGTAATTTCATGCCAGACCATCCGATTTAGCGCATGCGTCAATCGCTTAAGACGATTTGATAATAAGAAACGGGTTAACTATAACCACTATATCATTTATAGCCAGGCTGTATAGTACGGAACAAAAAATAATAACTACGTAATAAAAAAGGGCCGGAAGTCCGGCCCTTTTACAGGTAAGTTACGGTAAGGGAAGATTATTTCTTGCCTTCAACCCATTTCCCGTCGACAAAGAAGGCTGACCATCCGGTCGCTTTGCCCTCTTTCTCTGCCGCCACGTACTGCTGCTTCGTTTTACGGCTGAAGCGCACCACGGTTTTGTTGCCTTCCGGATCCTGCTGTGGCGCATCGGCCAGGTAACGCAGTTTCTCCGGCAGACGGTCGCGGAAGCGGTACAGCTCTTCTACCAGCGGCGCACGGGTTTCGCGCGATTTCGGGAAGGTGTTGGCCGCCAGGAATACCCCAGCAGCACCGTCACGCAGCACGAAATACGCGTCTGACTTCTCGCACGGCAGCTCAGGAAGCGGAACCGGATCTTCCTTCGGCGGCGCAACTTCACCGTTACGCAGGATCTTACGCGTGTTTTTACAGTCGTCGTTGGTGCATGCCATGTACTTACCGAAGCGTCCCATTTTCAGGTGCATTTCGGAACCACATTTCTCACACTCAACGATTGGACCGTCATAGCCCTTAATACGGAACTCACCTTCTTCGATCTCATAACCATCGCAGGTCGGGTTATTGCCACAAACGTGCAGTTTGCGTTTTGGATCGATCAGGTAGCTGTCCATCGCCGTGCCGCATTTCTTACAGCGGCGTTTGGCGCGCAGTGCGTTGGTCTCCGCATCGTCACCTTCCAGCACGTTGAGAACTTCGTTCTCCGGCACGAGGTTGATGGTGGTTTTGCAACGCTCTTTCGGCGACAGTGCATAGCCAGAGCAACCGAGGAACACGCCCGTGGTCGCGGTACGGATCCCCATTTTACGGCCGCAGGTTGGGCAGTCGATGCTAGTCAGCACCATCTGGTTAGGCAGCATGCCGCCCTCTTCAGGATCTTTCTCGGCTTTCTCAAGCTGATTGGTAAAATCGCTGAAGAAGCTGTCGAGAACTTTCTTCCACTCTGCCTTATGGCTGGCAACCTCATCGAGGCTGTCTTCCATCTGCGCGGTGAAGTCATAGTTCATCAACTCGCGGAAGTTCGCTTCCAGACGGTCGGTGACAATCTCACCCATTTTTTCAGCATAGAAACGACGGTTCTCGACGCGAACGTATCCACGATCCTGAATGGTCGAAATGATTGACGCATAGGTGGACGGGCGACCGATGCCGCGTTTTTCCAGCTCTTTCACCAGCGATGCTTCGCTGAAGCGCGCAGGTGGCTTGGTGAAGTGCTGAGCCGGGACCAGATCAACCAGCGACAGCTCGTCACCTTTGTTGACTGAAGGCAGCGTTCTGTCTTCATCGCCTTTACGCAGCGCAGGCATCACTTTTGTCCAGCCGTCGAAGCGCAGAATGCGGCCGCGCGCTTTCAGGCGGAAATCACCCGCGCCGACCGTCAGCGTGGTGGAGTCGTATTTCGCTGGCGTCATCTGGCAGGCTACGAACTGGCGCCAGATCAGCTGATACAGCTTCTGGGCGTCCGCTTCCATATCTTTCAGCGATTCAGCCAGAACGGAAACGTCAGAAGGACGAATCGCTTCGTGCGCTTCCTGAGAATTCTCTTTGCTGGCGTACTGATTAGGCCCGTCCGGCAGGTATTTCTTACCGAAGTTGTCCTCGATATAGCCACGCACCATGTTGACAGCGTCCTGGCTCAGGTTGGTGGAGTCAGTACGCATGTAGGTGATGTAACCCGCTTCATACAAGCGCTGGGCCATCATCATGGTTTTCTTCACGCCGTAACCCAGACGGGTACTTGCCGCCTGCTGGAGAGTTGACGTGATAAACGGTGCGCCAGGCTTGCTGCTGGTTGGTTTATCTTCACGATCCAGAACCTGATAACGCGCTTTTTCCAGCAGCGCCACGGCGGCCATGGTCTGATCGCGATTTTCAGGACGGAACGGTTTGTCGTTGTGATGGCTCACCTGCAACGGCAGCGCATCGCCGCCCGGCGTGGTGACATTCGCATCCACTTCCCAGAACTCTTCCGGGACGAACGCTTTGATCTCGCGTTCACGCTCAACAACAAGACGAACAGCCACAGACTGCACACGCCCCGCAGACAGGCCGCGAGCGACCTTTTTCCACAGCAACGGCGAGACCATGTAGCCTACAACGCGGTCCATAAAGCGACGCGCCTGCTGAGCGTTAACACGGTCGATATTCAGTTCACCCGGCTTTTCAAACGCCTGGCGAATCGCATTCTTTGTAATTTCGTTGAACACTACACGGCTGTAGCGTTTGTCATCACCCCCGATCACTTCCCGCAGGTGCCATGCGATGGCCTCCCCTTCGCGGTCAAGGTCGGTTGCGAGATAAATGTGGTCTGCTTTTTCAGCAAGCTGTTTCAGCTCGTTAACGACTTTTTCTTTGCCTGGCAGCACTTCGTAATGTGCATCCCAGTTGTGCCATGGGTTAACACCCATGCGGTTGACAAGCGCGCTACGTTCATCCTTTTTAGGCTTTTTAGCCCCTTTGGTGGAGGTAGAGTCTGCGCTCTTTTTGCTGGCTGAGCCACTGGTCGGCAAGTCGCGAATGTGACCAACGCTGGACTTAACCACGTAGTCATTGCCCAGATATTTATTGATCGTTTTGGCTTTTGCCGGGGACTCAACGATGACGAGAGCTTTACCCATATTCACCTTTACCTAATTTAATTCTTCCAGGAATACGCCGCACGTTGATTTCCCTTCCGCTGACGACGAGCCATTGATATTGCGACATCGTCAGGGGATATCAACCCCTATGTGTTACCGAACGTCAGAATGGCGACATCCAGGTCATTGAGTTTTCGGGTATTTTTCTCACATCAAAGTTCATTCGTGACGAATTCCCGGTCGAATGTCAAGCAATTCTGTTGCCAGAATGACGAAAGCGCACACTGTACCTGATAAAATTCGTTACGCAACTTTATTAGCATGCAAAAGCAAATCCCGCCAGCCAGCCCCTGTTTCTTATCCCCTCGGATAACAGGGAAAATTTGCCCCCGAAGCGACCCAGGCGTAGACTATTGTCACTGTTTAAGGAGTGGAATATGCAGAATACGACCCAACCCATTGACCGAGCTTCATTGCTTATCGAAGCAAACAAACTCATTCGCGACCATGAAGACACCCTGGCGGGAATTGAAGCGACTGGCGTGGAACAACGTAATGGCGTGCTGGTGTTCAGCGGTGAATACTTCCTTGATGAACAAGGGCTACCCACCCCGAAAAGCACCGCCGTGTTTAACATGTTTAAATACCTGGCGCATACCCTCTCAGAGAAGTACCACCTGGTCGATTAAAACGAAAACGCGAGGCATCTGCCTCGCGTTTTTCTTTACAGCAGCGGCTTTTGTCCGCGCTGCAACCAGCGTAGCAGCAGGCGATCCGCGCTTTCTGCCGCGCTATTGGTAAAACGGTCGAGCAGGCGCTTACGTCGGGTGAAGCGCACCCCCACCAGCTCACGGCCTTCCATCAGGTTGAGCAGGAGGTCGTCGCTGGTACCCACCTCATCCACCAGCCCTTTCTCCTGCGCCTGCGTGCCGTACCAGTGCTCGCCCGTAGCCACCTGCTCAATGTCCAGCGTTGGGCGCATGCGGTGCACGAAATCTTTGAACAGATGGTGGGTTTCGTTCAGATCTTCCCGGAATTTCTGCCGTCCCTCTTCGGTATTTTCGCCGAGCAGCGTCAGCGTACGTTTGTACTGACCCGCCGTATGCAGTTCGATGTCGATCTCTTTATTTTTCAGGAAACGATTGAAGTTAGGGATCTGCGCGACCACCCCAATCGAGCCGATAATGGAGAACGGTGCCGCGACGATTTTATCCGCCACGCACGCCATCATATAGCCGCCACTCGCCGCGACCTTATCTACCGCAACAGTGAGCGGGATCTGTTTATCCCGCAGACGTTGTAACTGCGAAGCCGCCAGTCCATACCCATGCACTACGCCGCCCGGGCTTTCAAGGCGTACCACCACCTGATCCTGGGCTGTCGCCACGGCCAGCACCGCCGTCACTTCTTCACGCAGAGAGGAGACTTCATGCGCATCCATGCTACCTTTAAAATCGAGCACATAGACGCGCGGTTTTGCGTCAGCCTGTGGCGTGGCGAGCTTAGCTTTCGCCTTCGCGGCTTTGGCGTCCTGCTTATGTTTTTTCTTCTGGGCTTTTAGCCACAGCTTCTGTTGATGGTCGTCAAGCAGCGCCAGAGACATCTCCTCCTGCATCTCTTTATACTGCTCGCTCAGGCGGGTAATGCGTAACTCACCACGCTGACGCTTACGCTGCGTCAGGTTGACAATCAGGACGGCAATCACCGCGACAGCAATAACCACCGTCGCGATTTTGGCCAAAAACAACCCATACTGAGAAAGTAATTCCACGCGTTCCACCTTGATTTAACCACGAATCTTTCACGCCAGTGTACAACAGCCCTGCGCAGGCGTCTCGCTCTGGACATTACCTCTGCGAGGCGGCTTCAGGAATCCCCCGCTTCTGGTTTAAATCTTTGCAAATTGTTAATTTCCCAGCGTTCTGTCCTGTAGACTGATTGAATTCTGACGCTGTTTCGGGCATAAAGCCGAAAAGTCATAAATAAAGGTGCAAGTCACGCCCAATGCGCCTGAGGAGCCACCGTGCATTATCAGCCACAAAAAAACCTTCTACAGAACCGCATCATTCTGGTTACCGGTGCCAGCGACGGGATTGGTCGCGAAGCGGCGCTGACCTATTCTGAATACGGTGCGAGCCTTATTCTGCTGGGACGTAATGAAGAAAAGCTCAAGGCCGTCGCCCGTGAAATCGAAAACGCCGGCGGTACCCCCACGCCCTGGTATACGCTCGATCTGCTGACCTGCACGCCAGCGTCATGTCAGGCCCTTGCCCAGCGGATCAGCACACATTATCCGCGTCTGGACGGCGTACTGCACAACGCGGGGTTACTGGGCGAAGTGCGCCCGATGGATGAACAGGATCCGGAAATTTGGCAGCAGGTGATGCAGGTTAACGTCAACGGGACGTTTTTCCTGACCCAGGCCTTGCTTCCTTTATTACTCAACTCCGATTCCGGCTCGCTGGTATTTACCTCCTCCAGCGTGGGGCGTCAGGGGCGTGCGAACTGGGGGGCTTACGCCGTCTCAAAATTTGCCACCGAAGGAATGATGCAGGTGCTGGCCGAAGAGTACCAAAGCCGCCACCTGCGGGTTAACTGTATTAATCCAGGCGGTACGCGCACCAAAATGCGCGCCAGCGCCTTCCCGACAGAAGATCCGCAGAAGCTTAAAACCCCGGCCGATATCATGCCCCTTTACCTGTGGCTGATGGGTGACGACAGCCGTCGCAAAACCGGAATGACCTTCGATGCCCAGCCTGGCCGCAAACCGGGGATATCGCAATGAGTGATGATCGTCATCAGCAGCGCCAGCAGCGTCTGAAAGAACAGGTTGATGCACGCGTGGCGGCCGCTCAGGACGAGCGCGGTATCCTAATCGTGTTCACCGGCAACGGCAAAGGCAAAACCACCGCCGCATTTGGGACCGCCACCCGCGCAGTCGGGCATGGGCAGAAAGTGGGCGTGATCCAGTTTATCAAGGGTGAATGGCCCAACGGCGAGCGTAATCTGCTCGAGCCGCATGGCGTCGAGTTTCAGGTTATGGCGACCGGTTTTACCTGGGATACCCAGAACCGGGAAACCGATACCGCAGCCTGCCTCGCCGTCTGGGAGCATGCCAAAAGAATGCTTTCAGACCCGTCGCTGAACATGGTGTTGCTGGATGAGATCACCTATATGGTCGCCTACGACTACCTGCCGCTGGAAGCCGTGCTGGAGGCCCTCAGGAACCGCCCTGCACACCAGACGGCGATCGTCACGGGGCGCGGGTGTCATCGGGACATTCTGGAGCTGGCCGATACCGTCAGCGAGCTGCGTCCGGTTAAGCATGCGTTCGATGCGGGTATCAAAGCGCAAATTGGGATTGATTACTGAAAAAAAAGCCCGGTATATTCACCGGGCTTTTCAATTAACCGTTGTTATTACGGCTGCCAGAGCGGCGATTGCTGCTGACCTGGCTATGACGTTTCACCGCACGGCGGATTTGATTCGCCTTCATGCGACGACGATCTTTCTCTACCGCCACTTTCGACGTGGTTTCTGGCGTCAGGCCAACCAGATCGCGCAGGTAGTTGGTTTGCGTCAGATCCAGTTCGGTATAGCCGCCACGTGGCAGGCCTTTCGGCAGCAGAATGTCGCCATAGCGGACGCGAATCAAGCGACTCACCTGGACACCGACCGCTTCCCACAGTCGACGCACCTCGCGGTTACGTCCCTCTGTCAGGGTAACGTTGTACCACTGGTTAGTGCCTTCACCACCGGTAAACTTGATGGTTTTGAACGCCGCAGGGCCGTCCTCCAGCTGAACACCACGCGACAGGTCGCGCAGTTTGTTCTCATCAACCTGGCCGAAAACACGAACGGCGTATTCACGTTCCACTTCACGACTCGGGTGCATCAGACGGTTTGCCAGTTCACCATCGGTGGTGAACAGCAGCAGGCCGCAGGTGTTCACGTCCAGACGCCCTACGGCAATCCAGCGGGCGCCACGCAATTTTGGCAGACGGTCAAACACCGTCGGGCGACCTTCCGGGTCGTTGCGGGTACACAGTTCGCCTTCCGGCTTGTAGTAAGCCAGTACGCGGCAGATCTGTTCAGCAGACTCTTTCACGGAGATAAGATGGCCGTCAATGCGGATCTTCAGCCCCGGTACGATTTCAACGCGGTCACCGAGCGTGGCGATTTTACCGTCCACACTCACGCGGCCTGCTTCAATAATGGCTTCGATTTCACGGCGCGAACCGTGGCCGGCGCGCGCCAGCACTTTCTGTAACTTCTCGCTCATTGAGCTTCCTCAGGTGTCGCCTTCACAGGCGTCGAATCAGGTCAAAAACAGGGCGGCGCCCTGCTTTGATGGCCGCGTAGTATATCTGCTTACACCCTTACAAGAAAGGCTTAACATCGCCCACGCCTTCACGAATCACTTCTGGCGCGTCTTCGGTGAGATCCACCACGGTGGTCGGCTGCTGACCAAGATAGCCGCCATGAATAATCAGCTCCACCACCTTCTCCAGACGATCTTTGATCTCTTCCGGGTCGGACTCGGTAAACTCACTGCCCGGCAGCATCAGCGATGTGGAGAGCATCGGCTCGCCGAGGGTTTCCAGCAGCGCCTGGGCAATCGGGTTCGACGGTACGCGCATGCCGATGGTTTTACGTTTTTCCTGCAGCAGACGACGCGGTACCTCTTTTGTCCCTTTCAGAATGAAGGTGTAGTTACCGGGCGTGTTGTTCTTAATCAGGCGAAACGCCACGTTATCAACATAAGCATAGGTCGACAGCTCAGAGAGATCGCGACACATCAGGGTGAAGTTGTGGCCGTCCGGCAGCTGGCGGATGCGACAGATGCGCTCCATCGCCCCTTTGTCCTCGATTTTACAGCCCAGCGCATAGCCAGAATCGGTTGGGTAGACAATAACGCCGCCTTTGCGGACGATCTCCACGGCCTGATTAATCAGTCGTGGCTGGGGGTTATCCGGATGGATATAGAAAAACTGACTCATACTTCCCTCTCTTCAATTTGCTGTGGCTGTTCCCAGAGCTGCCAGACAGGCTCAACGCCCGCGGGTAACCAGAGCTTGCGCCCCAGTTCAATCCACGCGCAGGGCTGATGGAAATCTGAACCCTGTGACCCAAGCAGACCAAACTGACGGGCGTAGGTCGCAAGCTGCGAACGCTCATTGGGTGCCTGCTGACACTGGGCAACTTCCATCGCCTCACCGCCGCATTCGGCAAAGTGTGCCAGCAGTCTTTTCAGCCATTTAGCAGAAAGATTATACCGCCCCGGATGGGCCAGCACGGCCTTACCGCCAGAATGATGAATCACATCAATAGCTTGTTTTATTGTACACCACTGTGGGGGAACGTATCCGGTTTTCCCGCGCGCCAGATACTTTTTAAAGACATTCGCCATGGTCGTCGCCTTACCGGCGTCCACCAGAAAACGGGCGAAATGGCCGCGCGTCACCGCCCCACCGTTCGCCAGCTTTCGCGCGCCTTCCAGCGCACCGGGAATATGCGCTTTTTCCAGACGTTCGCCAATCATCTCCGCGCGTTGATTGCGGCGTGTTTTTTGTTCTTGCAAAAAAGCACGCATGGCCGGATGTTCTGTATCGATATTCAGGCCAACGATATGAATTTCGTGGTTTTCCCAGACCGTCGAGATCTCAACCCCGGCCACCAGATCCAGCGCCAGTCCGCTGCGGGCAATCTCGGCGCGCGCGGCGGGAATGCCGTCAGTGGTATCGTGATCGGTTATTGCCAGCGTGCCGACACGCATTTCAACGGCGCGATGGACCAGAGCTTCGGGTGTCAGCAGGCCATCTGAAGCCTGCGTATGGCTATGTAAATCATAAATTACGGCGTAGGTGGTATCGCTCAAAGCACTTCCCATAACAGGTTGGAGACATCCGAAGCCCCTATGATACCGACTAACCGTGAAATACTGAAATCAGGGGTTGACAACACGCCATCGAACTAGTTAACTAGTACGCAAGTTCACACGAGAAAGGTATCTGAAAATGACAGCACATTTCGCTCTGCACGGTTGGTGGCGTACTTCCTGATCTTCGGGCAGTGTCACGCGTCTGCGATAAGCAAACAGATACCCGGCCCGCTACCCAGCGGGCTTTTTTTTGAACAGAATATGAGAACAACAACATGCAAACAGCCAAACCTCATCTCGAACTGCTGACCTGCGAGGCGGCCTATCGCCATAACCCTACCGCGCTGTTTCATCAGGTGTGCGGCGCACGTCCCGCGACGCTGCTGCTGGAGTCAGCTGATATCGACAGTAAGGACGACCTCAAAAGCCTGCTGCTGGTTGACAGCGCGCTGCGCATTACCGCGTTAGGTGACACCGTCACTATCAGGGCGTTGTCTGACAATGGCGCGTCGCTCCTGCCGCTGCTGGATGCGGCGCTGCCTTCAGGCATTGAAAATGAACGCCACCCGGACCTGCGTATTCTGCATTTCCCGCCGGTGAGCCAGCTGCTGGATGAGGATGCCCGCCTCTGCTCGCTCTCCGTTTTTGACGCCTTTCGCCTGCTGCAAAATCTGGTGGCCGTGCCGGAAGTTGAGCGCGAAGCAATGTTTTTTGGCGGGCTGTTTGCTTACGACCTGGTTGCTGGCTTTGAAGATTTACCGGAAACCGAGCAGGGAAACCGCTGCCCGGACTACTGTTTCTACCTGGCCGAAACCCTGCTGGTGATCGACCATCAGAAAAAATATACCCGCATCCAGGCCAGCCTTTTCACGCCGTCTGAGTCTGAGAAAAATCGCCTCGCGCAGCGCATCGCCCAACTGCAACAGCAGATGTCAGAAGCACCGCCCGCGCTCCCGGTGCAGCGTGTTGAAAAGATGACCTGCGAGGTGAGTCAGACCGACGATCAGTACGGCGCGGTGGTACGTCAGATGCAAAAAGCGATTCGTGCCGGGGAGATTTTCCAGGTAGTGCCGTCCCGTCGCTTCTTACTGCCCTGCCCGTCGCCGCTGGCGGCTTACGATGTGCTGAAAAAGAGCAACCCAAGCCCGTACATGTTCTTTATGCAGGACAATGATTTCACCCTGTTTGGCGCGTCGCCGGAAAGCTCCCTCAAGTACGACGCCACCAGCCGCCAGATTGAGATCTACCCGATAGCGGGAACCCGTCCACGCGGCCGTCGTGCCGATGGCTCCCTGGACCGCGATCTCGACAGCCGCATCGAACTTGAAATGCGTACCGACCATAAAGAGCTCTCCGAACACCTGATGCTGGTTGACCTGGCGCGTAACGATCTGGCACGTATTTGCACCCCAGGCAGCCGCTACGTGGCGGACCTGACCAAAGTCGACCGCTACTCCTTCGTCATGCACCTGGTATCCCGCGTGGTGGGTGAACTGCGCCACGACCTCGACGTTCTGCATGCCTACCGCGCCTGCATGAACATGGGCACCCTGAGCGGCGCGCCGAAAGTCCGCGCTATGCAGCTGATCGCCGAAGCGGAAGGACGCCGTCGCGGCAGCTACGGTGGTGCCGTGGGCTATTTCACCGCTCACGGTGACCTTGATACCTGCATCGTGATCCGCTCCGCCTACGTTGAGGACGGCATTGCCACCGTCCAGGCCGGGGCCGGGATTGTGCTGGATTCTGTTCCGCAGTCGGAAGCCGACGAAACCCGCAGTAAAGCGCGCGCGGTACTGCGCGCCATTGCTACCGCACATCATGCACAGGAGATTTTCTGATGGCTGACATTCTGCTGCTCGATAATATCGACTCCTTTACCTACAACCTGGCAGATCAGCTGCGTGCGAATGGTCACAATGTCGTTATCTATCGCAACCACGTTCCGGCCCAGACGCTAATTGACCGTCTGGCGACCATGCAAAACCCGGTGCTGATGCTCTCCCCGGGCCCAGGCGCACCGAGCGAAGCAGGCTGTATGCCTGAGCTGTTGACCCGTATGCGCGGCAAGCTGCCGATTATCGGCATCTGCCTCGGCCACCAGGCGATTGTCGAAGCCTACGGCGGTTACGTGGGTCAGGCGGGGGAGATCCTCCATGGTAAAGCGTCAAGTATTGAACATGACGGTCAGGCGATGTTTGCCGGTCTGCCGAACCCGCTTCCGGTAGCGCGTTACCACTCGCTGGTCGGCAGCAACATTCCGGCCGGGCTGACCATTAACGCCTCGTTTGAAGGGATGGTGATGGCGGTGCGTCACGATGCGGATCGCGTCTGCGGGATGCAGTTCCACCCGGAATCTATCCTGACGTCCAACGGCGCGCGTCTGCTGGAGCAAACGCTCGACTGGGCGCTACAAAAGCTGGAGCAGACCAACACCCTGCAACCGATTCTGGAAAAACTGTATCAGGCTCAGACCCTGAGCCAGCAGGAGAGCCATCAGCTGTTCTCCGCCGTCGTGCGCGGCGAGCTGAAGCCTGAGCAGCTGGCCGCTGCGCTGGTGAGCATGAAGGTACGTGGCGAAAGCCCGCAGGAGATCGCCGGCGCGGCAACCGCGCTGCTGGAAAATGCCGCCCCGTTCCCGCGCCCGGACTATCCGTTTGCCGATATTGTCGGGACCGGTGGCGACGGCAGTAACAGTATCAATATTTCCACCGCCAGCGCCTTTGTGGCCGCGGCATGCGGTCTGAAGGTGGCGAAACACGGCAACCGCAGCGTGTCCAGCCGTTCAGGATCGTCCGACCTGCTGGCGGCTTTCGGTATCAACCTGGACATGAACGCCGAGCGTTCCCGTGAAGCGCTGGATGACCTGGGCGTCTGTTTCCTGTTTGCGCCGAAGTATCACACCGGTTTCCGCCACGCGATGCCGGTTCGCCAGCAGCTCAAAACCCGTACGCTGTTTAACGTGCTCGGTCCACTCATTAACCCGGCGCACCCGCCGCTGGCGCTGATTGGCGTTTACAGCCCGGAACTGGTCCTGCCGATTGCGGAGACGCTGCGCGTCCTCGGTTACCAACGCGCCGCCGTGGTACACAGCGGCGGGATGGATGAAGTTTCCCTGCATGCGCCCACGCTGGTGGCGGAACTGAATAACGGCGAAGTGCTGAACTATCAGCTTGAGGCCGCTGACTTCGGGTTGACCCCGTACCATCAGGACGCCTTGGCGGGCGGCACGCCGGAAGAAAACCGTGACATTCTCACGCGCTTATTACAAGGTAAAGGTGAGGCCGCCCATGAGGCCGCCGTGGCGGCCAACGTAGCCATGCTGATGCGTTTACATGGCGAGGAAGATCTGAAAGCCAACGCCCAAAAAGTTCTGGACGTACTGCGCTCCGGTGCAGCTTACGATCGCGTTACCGCACTTGCGGCAAGAGGGTAAATAATGCAGACCGTTTTAGCGAAAATCGTCGCCGATAAGGCCATCTGGGTGGAAGCCCGTAAGCAACAGCAGCCGCTCGCCAGTTTTCAGAATGACGTCGTTCCGAGCAGCCGTCGTTTTTATGATGCGCTCCAGGGCGCGCGTACCGCGTTTATTCTGGAGTGTAAAAAAGCGTCTCCGTCCAAAGGCGTGATCCGCGACGATTTCGACCCGGCGCGTATTGCCGGTATCTACAAGCATCATGCGTCTGCCATTTCTGTGCTGACGGATGAGAAATATTTCCAGGGCAGCTTCGATTTTCTGCCCGTAGTCAGCGGCATCGCGCCGCAGCCGATACTGTGCAAAGACTTTATTATCGACCCGTATCAGATCTGGCTGGCGCGCTTTTACCAGGCAGATGCCTGCCTGCTGATGCTCTCCGTGCTGGATGACGAGCAGTATCGCCAGCTCTCCGCCGTCGCGCACAGCCTGAATATGGGCGTGCTGACCGAAGTGAGCAACGAAGAGGAGCTGGAGCGCGCCATCGCGCTGGAAGCCAAAGTGGTCGGCATTAACAACCGCGACCTGCGCGACCTGTCGATTGACCTCAACCGTACGCGCCAGCTTGCGCCGCGTCTGGGCGCGGGCGTCACGGTGATCAGCGAATCCGGGATTAACAGCTACGCTCAGGTGCGCGAACTCAGCCACTTTGCCAACGGTTTCCTGATAGGTTCCGCAATGATGGAACACGAAGACCTTAACGCGGCCGTGCGCCGCGTGCTGTTGGGTGAGAACAAAGTCTGCGGCCTGACCCGTGAACAGGATGCGCAGGCCGCATATGAAGCGGGCGCAATCTATGGTGGTCTGATCTTTGTCGAGTCCTCTCCTCGCGCAGTAAATGAAGAACAGGCGCGCAAGGTGATGGCAGCTGCGCCACTGAGCTACGTGGGCGTGTTCCGCAATGCGGATATTAACGACGTTGCGGCAAAAGCGGACGCGTTATCCCTGAGCGCGGTCCAGCTGCACGGCGATGAAGATCAGGCGTACATCGATGCTCTGCGACATGTTCTGGCGCCTCAGGTTCATATCTGGAAAGCGCAAAGCGTTGGCGCCACCCTGCCCGCGCGTAACCTGAAGCATGTTGATAAATACGTGCTCGACAACGGCCAGGGCGGCACGGGGCAGCGTTTTGACTGGTCACTGCTGCGTGGCGAAGTGCTGGACAATGTCCTGCTGGCGGGGGGATTAAGCCCCGATAACTGTGTGGAAGCGGCCAAAACCGGCTGCGCAGGCCTCGATTTCAATTCAGGCGTAGAGTCCCAACCGGGCATTAAAGACGCCAGCAAGCTGGCATCGGTATTTAAAACTCTGCGTGCATATTAAGGAAGAGAAGATGACGACATTACTTAACCCGTATTTTGGTGAGTTCGGTGGGATGTATGTCCCACAAATCCTGATGCCCGCGCTGCGCCAGCTGGAAGAAGCGTTCGTGAGCGCACAGAAAGATCCGGCGTTTCAGGCGGAGTTTACCGACCTGCTGAAAAACTACGCCGGTCGTCCGACGGCGCTGACAAAGTGCCGCAACCTGACCGAAGGCACTAAAACTACGCTGTATCTTAAGCGTGAAGATCTGCTGCACGGTGGCGCGCATAAAACTAACCAGGTGCTTGGCCAGGCGCTGCTCGCGAAGCGGATGGGTAAAACCGAAATCATCGCCGAAACCGGCGCGGGACAGCACGGTGTGGCCTCAGCGCTCGCCAGCGCCCTGCTCGGTCTGAAATGCCGCATTTACATGGGGGCGAAGGACGTTGAGCGCCAGTCGCCAAACGTGTTCCGTATGCGTCTTATGGGGGCGGAAGTGATCCCGGTGCACAGCGGTTCTGCCACGCTGAAAGATGCCTGTAATGAAGCGCTTCGCGACTGGTCTGGCAGCTACGAAACCGCCCACTACATGCTCGGTACCGCCGCGGGCCCGCACCCGTTCCCGACCATCGTGCGTGAATTCCAGCGCATGATCGGCGAAGAGACTAAAGCGCAGATCCTCGAAAAAGAGGGTCGCCTGCCGGATGCGGTGATCGCCTGCGTTGGCGGCGGATCTAACGCCATCGGCATGTTTGCCGATTTTATCGACGAAACCAGCGTTGGGCTGATTGGCGTTGAGCCTGCCGGCCACGGTATTGAAACGGGCGAGCATGGTGCGCCGCTGAAGCATGGCCGCGTGGGGATCTACTTCGGCATGAAGGCCCCGATGATGCAGACCGATGAAGGGCAGATTGAAGAGTCTTACTCAATCTCTGCCGGGCTGGATTTCCCGTCCGTAGGGCCGCAGCACGCGTTCCTCAACAGCACCGGCCGCGCGGATTATGTCTCCATCACCGATGACGAAGCGCTGGAGGCCTTCAAAACGCTGTGCCGCAATGAAGGGATCATCCCGGCGCTGGAGTCTTCCCACGCGCTGGCGCACGCGCTGAAAATGATGAAGGAAAACCCGGAAAAAGAGCAGCTGCTGGTGGTAAACCTTTCCGGTCGCGGTGACAAAGATATCTTCACCGTTCACGATATTCTGAAAGCACGAGGGGAAATCTGATGGAACGCTACGACAACGCATTTGCACAACTGAAAGCTCGCCAGGAAGGCGCCTTCGTTCCCTTCGTGACGCTGGGCGACCCCGGCCCGGAGCAGTCGCTGAAGATTATCGACACCCTGATTGATGCCGGTGCCGACGCGCTGGAGCTCGGTATTCCGTTCTCCGATCCGCTGGCGGATGGCCCGACCATTCAGAACGCAACGCTACGCGCGTTTGCCGCGGGCGTGACGCCGAGCCAGTGCTTTGAAATGCTGGCGGCGATCCGTCAGAAGCACCCGACCATTCCGATCGGCCTGCTGATGTACGCCAACCTGGTGTTCAGCCGCGGTATTGATGCGTTTTACGCAGAGTGCGCCCGCGTGGGCGTTGACTCCGTGCTGGTGGCTGACGTGCCCGTTGAAGAGTCTGCGCCATTCCGTCAGGCGGCAATGCGCCACAACGTCGCGCCGATTTTCATCTGTCCACCGAATGCCGATGACGATCTGTTGCGCCAGATTGCCTCTTACGGACGAGGTTACACCTACCTGCTCTCCCGTGCGGGCGTCACCGGTGCGGAAAACAAAGCCGCGCTGCCGCTGCATCATCTGGTGGAGAAGCTGGCAGAATACCATGCTGCACCGCCACTTCAGGGCTTTGGCATTTCCTCACCGGATCAGGTTACTGCGGCGATTGACGCGAAAGCCGCCGGAGCCATTTCCGGTTCGGCTATCGTGAAAATTATCGAGAAGAACGTGGATAAGCCAGAGCAGATGCTGGCTGAGTTACACGCATTCGTCACATCCATGAAAGCGGCCACGCGCAAGGCGTAACCGTTAACACCGTCTGGCCCCGGCGTCAGGCGGTTTTCCCTTCTCTCTTCCTGAAAGAAGCAGGTCAAAATTGATCCTGTCGATATTTTCGGTGTGAATGACTTTCCAAACTTTCGCGTAAGCGTATGATCTGGGCTCTTTTTAGCGTTACCCTTCTGAGTTCAGAGGTTATTCATGTCATGGCATTCCTTCAAACAGACTTACCTGGTTAAGTTCTGGTCACCTGTTCCGGCCGTTATCGCGGCAGGCATTCTCTCTACTTATTATTTCGGTATTACCGGCACCTTCTGGGCTGTTACGGGCGAGTTTACCCGCTGGGGTGGGCAGCTATTACAGCTGGCAGGCGTCCATGCCGAAGAGTGGGGCTACTTCAAACTGATCCATCTTGAGGGCACACCGCTGACCCGCATCGACGGGATGATGATCATTGGCATGTTCGGCGGCTGTTTTGCGGCCGCGCTGTGGGCCAACAACGTTAAGTTGCGCATGCCGAAAAGCCGCATCCGCATTATGCAGGCCGTGGTCGGCGGCATCATTGCCGGGTTTGGCGCCCGCCTGGCGATGGGCTGTAACCTTGCCGCGTTCTTTACCGGTATTCCGCAGTTCTCGCTGCATGCCTGGTTCTTTGCCGTCGCCACCGCCATCGGCTCCTACTTCGGTGCTAAATTCACCCTGCTGCCACTGTTCCGCATTCCGGTGAAAATGACGAAAGTTAGCGCTGCCTCTCCGTTAACGCAAAAACCCGATCAGGCGCGTCGTCGCTTCCGCCTCGGTATGCTGGTCTTTTTTGCCATGGTTGCCTGGGCGATTTGCACGGCGATGAATCAGCCAAAACTTGGCCTGGCCATGCTGTTCGGCGTCGGTTTTGGTCTACTGATTGAACGCGCGCAGATCTGCTTTACCTCCGCGTTTCGCGATATGTGGATCACCGGACGCACCATGATGGCGAAGGCGATCATTGCCGGTATGGCCGTGAGCGCGATCGGCATCTTCAGCTACGTTCAGCTCGGCGTGGAACCGAAAATCATGTGGGCGGGCCCAAATGCCGTCATTGGCGGGCTGCTGTTTGGTTTTGGCATCGTGCTGGCGGGCGGGTGTGAAACCGGCTGGATGTATCGCGCTGTGGAAGGCCAGGTGCATTACTGGTGGGTGGGTCTGGGTAACGTGATTGGCTCTACCATTCTGGCCTACTACTGGGATGACGTCTCTCCGGTACTGGCAACAAACTGGGACAAGGTCAACCTGCTGAAAACCTTTGGTCCACTCGGAGGACTCCTGGTGACCTACGCCCTGCTGCTTATCGCCTTCTTACTGGTTGTTGCACAAGAGAAGCGCTTCTTCCGACGCGCCACCGCCAAAACTAAAACTCAGGAGAATGCCGCATGAAAGAGATCGTGCCTGACTATCGTCTCGATATGGTGGGTGAACCTTGCCCTTACCCGGCCGTCGCCACGCTTGAAGCGCTACCGCAGCTAAAGAAAGGTGAAATTCTGGAAGTGGTGAGCGATTGCCCCCAGTCGATCAATAACATTCCGTTGGATGCCAAAAATCACGGCTATACCGTGCTGGATATCCAGCAGGACGGACCAACCATTCGTTATTTAATTCAGAAGTGACTTCACGATCTAAAAAGGCCTCTCAGAGGCCTTTTCTAGTTTACTGGCTTTGGCCACCGTCGTCGTCTGAGCTTCGGCAGGCATGAATGAATGGTGAGACGTGTTCCGCAAACGGAACAGATAGCACCGTGAGGTAGGCTATGTGCTGGGCTGAACGTCGTGAACTGAAACTGTTTACCTGCACAAACCGGACACTCAAATTTGATGTTGGGGATATCCCCTCCAGCCAGGTGTGTGGAACAACCACCATACAGCAATCACCGGCTGACAGGGGATATATCTTCTGTCAGAAACGATAGCCTGCTGAGAACATAAATACCCACGGATCCAGACGGGTATTGATACTTTGCTGCTGGCCGCCAGCTTTAAAGCGCACGTCCGTATCAATGTCCATATACCAGACCGAGGCGTTGATCAGCCAGTCACGGTTAATCAGATAATCCAGACCAACCTGCCCCGCCATGCCCCACGAGTCTTTCAGGCTGAGATCGGAGAGCCCGGCCTCTTTACCGGTATCGTTAAATTTCTCATCAAAGAAGGTGGTGTAGTTAACCCCTGCACCAATATAAGGGCGCACCTTGCTGCTGGAATCGCCGAAGTACCACTGCGCCATCAGCGTTGGTGGCAAATGGTGCACCGTGGCAATGTCCCCGGTCGGTCCTAAACCGACGCGGTGACGGAATGGCGTGGCGGCTAAAAGCTCGACGCCAACGTTATCCGTTGCCATATACGTAAACGTCAGGCCTAACTGGGTGTTATTGCTGACGTTAAACCCGCCCATACCCAGTACATTATCGGACCCTTCCGTTGGACGTACCGTTGCCGAACCGGCACGAATAAAGAATTCGCCTGCTTCATGCGCGTACGCGCCGCCAGAGAGACTGCTTAAGATAAGGGCTGCCACCGCTAATTTTTTCATATCCGCTCCATCGTTGTGGTTTTAATTGCGGAGGAGAATATACTCACAAATGAGTAATAAGTGATCTAACACAGATCACATTAAAACCAGTAAGTTAACATTCATTGATCTAGGTTAATTTTTGGTGACACCTCATAAAGCAATAAGTTGTTACCGCGTCAATTTTTGGCATTTCATGGTTACAAAATTTTCTGTCTTCCCTCTCTTGCGCTTCCTGTAGCGGCTGGATAATTTATCGCTCTCACAATGTGATTTGATGCGTTCTACTTTTGCAGGTGTGCCATGAGTGATCATAACCCGTGCATGACGTGCGGAGCCTGTTGTGCGTATTTTCGAGTCTCTTTCTACTGGGCTGAAGCCAGCGATGGCGGCGGCACCGTTCCGGTTGATCTCACTGAACCCTTAACCCCTTTTCTGCGCTGTATGCGCGGCACCAACCAAAAACAGAGCCGCTGTGTGGCACTGCAAGGTGAGCCTGGGGTATCCACCCGCTGTTCCATTTACGCGGATCGCCCCAGCCCGTGTCGCACTTTCGCGATGTCGGGAGAGGATGGGCAGGTCAATGAGGCATGCAATCGCGCCCGCGCCCGCTATGGATTACCGCCGCTTTACAAAGATATGCTTTTCCATACAAGCCTTGATGCTGCCACCAGCGTGTTATCCGGTGTACAATTGCCAGCTAATTAACACCTGCAATACTCAAGGAGAGTGCATGTCTATCACGGCGAAGTCTGTCTACCGTGACACGGGAAATTTTTTCCGCAATCAGTTCATTACCTTTTTACTGATCGCGTTGTTGTGCGCCTTTATTACGGTGGTGCTGGGTCATGCGTTCTCACCCAGTGATGAACAGATTGCCACGCTGAGCCAGGGGGAAAATCTTGCAGGCAGCGCAGGGTTGTTTGACCTTGTGCAGAATATGACGCCAGAGCAACAGCAAATCTTGCTGCGCGCATCTGCGGCATCTACCTTCTCGGGCCTGATTGGCAACGCCATTCTGGCGGGTGGCGTGTTGCTGATGATCCAGCTGGTGTCTGCCGGCCAACGTGTCAGCGCGTTACGTGCAATCGGGGCCAGCGCTCCGGTGCTGCCAAAACTGTTTATCCTCATCTTCCTTACCACGCTGCTGGTCCAGATGGGGATAATGTTGGTTGTCGTTCCGGGCGTGCTGCTGGCTATCGTGCTTTCATTCGCGCCAGTAATGGTTGTGCAGGACAAAATGGGCATTTTCACCGCCATGCGCAGCAGCATCAGGCTCGCATGGGCCAATATGCGACTGGTCGCCCCGGCCGTTATCAGCTGGCTGCTGGCCAAAACTCTGCTGTTGCTGTTTGCGCCGAATTTTGCGGTGTTAACGCCAAACGTCGGAGCGGTTGTCGCCAATACGCTGAGCAATCTGATTTCAGCCGTGCTGCTGGTCTATTTGTTCCGCCTGTACATGTTAATTCGTCAGTAACTGGGATCGCAGAATGAAGCAGTTTCTTGATTTTTTACCGCTGATCGTATTTTTCGCTTTTTATAAGCTGTACGACATTTATGCCGGTACGCTGGCGCTGATTGTGGCAACGGCTGTGGTGCTGATTTACAGCTGGGTTCGCTATCGCAAAGTTGAAAAGATGGCGCTCATCACCTTCCTGATGGTGGCGGTGTTTGGAGGTCTGACGTTGTTCTTCCACAATGATGAATTTATCAAATGGAAGGTCACGGTGATTTACGGCCTGTTTGCGGGCGCACTCCTCATCAGCCAGTGGGTGATGAAGAAGCCGCTGATCCAGCGCATGCTGGGGAAAGAACTGACCCTGCCGCAGGCTGTGTGGGGGCGTCTGAATATCGCCTGGGCACTATTTTTTATTCTGTGTGGTCTGGCGAATATCTATATCGCATTCTGGCTGCCGCAGAATATCTGGGTCAACTTCAAGGTGTTTGGTCTGACGGCGCTGACTCTTATCTTCACCCTGCTCAGCGGCGTTTATATTTATCGCCACATGCCGCAGGATGACAAGCACTGATCCTTCTGGCCAGATCGCCACGCGGTCTGGCCTCTTTTCCCGCCTTCTCTTTTCTCTACATCCTCCCTGCGAAAATGTCTGAATCATGAAGATTTTATGGAGATTGCTGTCACTTTATTGTAATGAGAATGACTATCATTAATATTCGTCATCGCATTTTTAACAAATGGAAATGAGTTGATGAATAACATAATAAGATTTGCCCCGGCTACACTTACGCTCGCCATTCTTTCAACGTTATACCAGAGCGCACACGCAGCGGAAGATCCTCTCGCCGATGGTGAAACAATGGTTGTTCAGGCCACCGCTGAAGAGGCGCTGAAGCAACAGCCGGGGGTTTCCATCATCACGGCAAAGGACATAGAAAAGGATCCACCGGTTAACGATCTTTCTGAAATTATTCGCAAAATGCCCGGGGTTAACCTCACCGGAAACAGCGCGACAGGCAGCCGCGGTAACAACCGCCAGATCGACATCCGCGGTATGGGGCCGGAGAACACGCTGATTCTGATTGACGGTGTGCCGGTGACGTCACGTAACTCGGTGCGCTACAGCTGGCGCGGGGAGCGCGACACCCGCGGGGATACCAACTGGGTTCCGCCAGAGATGGTTGAGCGCATTGAAGTGCTCCGGGGACCTGCTGCCGCCCGCTATGGTTCGGGGGCGGCCGGCGGCGTCGTCAACATCATTACCAAACGCCCGACTAACGACTGGCACGGCTCGCTCTCCCTGTACACTAACCAGCCTGAAAATGATAAAGAGGGAGCGACGAAACGCGCTAATTTTGATCTGAGCGGCCCCCTTGCGGGCGATGCGTTAACGATGCGCCTGTACGGGAATATCAACAAAACTGACGCAGATGCTCAGGACATCAACACCGCGCAAAACGGCTCTTACGCCGCCGGACGTGAAGGCGTGCGCAACAAGGACATCAATGCCCTGCTCTCCTGGAAACTCACGCCACAGCAGATTATCGATTTCGACTACAGCTACAGCCGCCAGGGCAATATCTACGCGGGTGATACTCAATACAGCAACAGCAACGTTAGCCCTGACGGTCTGGTGTCGTCCCTGTATGGACACGAAACGAACCGAATGTACCGCCAGTCTTATGGCATTACGCACAACGGCATCTGGGACTGGGGTCAGTCAAAGTTTGGGGTCTATTATGAAAAGACCAACAACACCCGTCTGGAAGAAGGCTCTACGGGCAAAGTTGAAGGGATGATCAATAGCGATAAATACGATACCAGCCGGCTGGAGTCATACCGTTCAACGGGTGAACTGAACATTCCTTTCTTCTGGCTGGTCGAACAGACGCTAACCGTGGGTGCAGAATGGAATCGTGATGAACTGAACGATCCGGCCTCAATGCAGGCGACAAATGTGTCGGGAGAAGTGATTAACGGCGTTCCCGGCACGGCTTCTGAGCGCAACAGCAAAAACAGCGCTGACCTCACCGGCATCTATCTTGAGGACAATATTGAAGCGCGTCAGGGCACCAACCTGATCCCGGGGCTCCGCTTTGATTATCACAATCAGTTTGGCAGCAACTGGAGTCCGAGCCTGAACGTCTCTCAGGATTTGGGCGACATGTTCAAGGTTAAAGCGGGTATCGCTCGGGTATTTAAAGCGCCAAACCTGTATCAATCCAGCGAAGGCTATCTGCTTTCCACCCGCGGTAATGGCTGCCCGAATAACGTTTCCGAAGGAAGCTGTTACCTGTTAGGTAACCCGGATCTGGATCCTGAAATCAGCGTGAACAAAGAGATTGGCCTGGCCTTTGCGCTGGAAGGCTACGAGGCGGGCATAACCTGGTTCCGCAACGATTACAAAAACAAGATCGTTTCAGGAACGGATGTGCTGGGCCAGACAAGCAGCGGTGCAAATATCCTTCAGTGGCAGAACGGAGGAAAGGCTGTGGTTGAGGGGCTGGAAGGCAACCTCACCGTCCCGGTTATCCGCGACACGCTAACCTGGCGTACCAATGCGACGTATATGATTCAGTCTGAAAGTAAGGACACCGGCAACCCTCTGTCGATTATTCCAAAATATACCGTCAACACGATGCTCGACTGGCAGGTTAGCAGCAAACTTTCAGCGAACCTTAGCTGGACGATGTATGGCCGCCAGAAGCCAAGAGAAAATGCTGAAATCCGCAAAGAGCAGAATGCGATGTCAGATAAAGAGATTGGCGCCTATTCCATCGTTGGGATCGGCAGCAATTATCAGCTGACAAAAGATCTCCGCCTGAATGCCGGGATCAGCAACCTCTTTGATAAGCAGATTTACCGAGAAAATGACGGTGCATCGACCTATAACGAACCAGGCCGTGCGTATTACGCAGGCGTGACCCTGTCCTTCTGACCCTAAGGCGCCTGCTCTGCGGGCGCTAACCCTATTCTCTCCAGCCAGAAATCATAGTAGCATCCCGCCTGAAGTCTTCAGTTACGAGTTTAAAAACAATGACAACAAATGACGCCCCACAGGGCGAACTGGTTTTACGCACACTGGCAATGCCTGCGGATACGAATGCCAATGGCGATATTTTTGGCGGCTGGTTGATGTCGCAGATGGATATGGGCGGTGCAATCCTGGCAAAAGAGATTGCACACGGGCGCGTGGTGACAGTCCGGGTCGATGGTATGACCTTCCTGCGCCCTGTCGCGGTGGGGGACGTGGTGTGCTGTTATGCACGCTGCGTAAAACGCGGCAATACGTCTGTCTCCATCAACATTGAAGTATGGGTGAAAAAAGTCTCTTCTGAACCGATTGGTCAGCGCTATAAGGCGACGGAAGCATTATTCATCTATGTGGCGGTGGATAGCGACGGTAAGCCCCGCCAGCTCCCACGGAGCTGATCCTCAGGTAAAAAAAAGCCTCCTTGCGGAGGCTTCTTTTATTCCATCTGTGCCCCGCCGTTCAGGCGGAAGACAATGTTCACAATCAACCCATTGCCGGGTTTACCGGCTTCATAGCGCCACCTGCGCATGGCCGATTTAACTTCACGTTCAAACATATTCGCCGGCTGTGCGGACAGGATTTCCACGTTATCGACACGTCCATCGGCCGTAACGTCGAATTTCACCCGTACACGCCCTTCAATACGTAACGCCTGAGCACGTGCCGGGTACTGCGGCTGGTTACGGCTCAGCGCGCGCGGGCCTGCTGGCGCCGTTACCGTCGGTTTTGTCGCGGTCGTGGTGTTATTCATCAGCGGACGTGACGGGGCGGCATTTTCAACCGGCTGCGTGGCGCGTGGCTCAACCGGACGCACTTCGCGTTTCGGACGCTCTTCCACCTTTTTGACCGGCTTGGGTTTTGGCTTCGGCTTAGGTTTCGGCTCCGGCTTATGGATCACCACCGGCGCTTCTTTCGGCGGTTCAGGAACCGGCTCTGGCTCCGGCTCGGGTTCAGCAACGGGCTGTGGCGGCGGCGGCGCAACCTGCGGCGGCTCAAGATCCGCAGGCGATACCATGGTCACAGAAATTGGCTGCGCAGGCGCTGGCATTTCAATAACCTGATGAACCGAGGTATAGAGCAGACCCGCCACGACAGCACCGTGAATAACGACGGAAAGCAGCGTCGGCCATGGAAAGCGGCGAGGTAAATCAAGGGTCATCGAAGTCATAATCATCAACGTTAAAAAACCGAACCTCGATTTTAAATGCAAATAGCAATCATATTCAATAAGACACTTTGTCCTGGCGCAATTTAAGCGTACATGAGGGCAAAAAAGGGGCATCCAGATCAGGGTTTTAACATTGTTATTATCTTTACATTGCAGTCATTTGTGCTTTCACATAACGTAATTGTCACTTTTACCGGTTAAGGAGCTTTGCCGTGCTTTACGTGATTTACGCTGAAGATGTATCTGATTCTCTGGAAAAACGTCTTTCCGTTCGCCCTGCTCATCTGGCGCGTTTACAGTTGCTACAGGATGAAGGTCGGTTGCTGACCGCAGGCCCGATGCCTGCCGTTGACAGCAACGATCCGGGCGCGGCGGGTTTTACCGGCTCCACGGTGATTGCCGAGTTTGAATCTCTGGAAGCCGCACAGGCCTGGGCAGAAGCAGACCCGTACGTCGCAGCTGGCGTGTACGAGAAAGTCACGGTTCGCCCGTATAAAAAAGTGTTCTGAAACGAAAGGCTCCCTCGGGAGCCTTTTCTTCATTCAGTGCAGCGACGCCAGCCTCGCCGCAAATCCGACAAACAGCAGGCCTATCAGCCCGTTCCCCAGCTTCGCCAGTTTCTTTTTGGTTTTCAGGTAGCGCGTGACAAACGCGCCTGAGAAAATCAGGAAGCTCATGTACATGAAGCTGATCAGCTCAAGCGTTGTGGCGAGGATCAGGAACGACGTGCCGGTATTCTTCGCATTGACATCAATGAACTGCACGAAGAACGACACGTAAAAGAGAATCGCTTTCGGGTTCGTCAGGCTCAGCACCAGCGAACGCTTAAGGATTGCGCTTGCCGGTTCGGCGCTACTTTCGTGCGCATTTTTTTGACGCGTCATAACGGACCAGAGCATTTTTCCGCCCAGCCACAGCAGATAAAACGCGCCCAGATAGCGGACAATATTAAATAAAACCGGAGTGGTCTGGATCAACGCGGCGACGCCCGCCCAGGCCAGAAACATCAGCACGGCATCACCAATAAACACACCGGTGGCTGCCAGATAGCCTTTCTTAACGCCGTGGCCAATCCCTGTTTTCAGCACAAACAAGGTGTTCGGTCCTGGAACCAGCACGATAAAAAATGCGCCGACAACATAGGTCCAGAAATTCAGTACACCAAACTCCGCAAACACGTCTTACTCCTTTCGCTCAAAAACAGCGGGGATACCGGTAATTACGGTATCCCCTGAATCAGTTGCGCTATTGTACGCCGTTATAGCCATCAAGATAAGTCGCGGCCAGTTCGTTACCAAATAATAGGGCGTCTTTACTGTCCATGTCCGAAGACCATTTATCCTTCGCGTTGCCTGCGAACAGTTCCTGCGACTTCGCATTTTCTTTTAGCTGATCGCGAATGCTTTGCGCGTATTCACTGGCTTCAGCCTGAGTCCGCCCTTCCGCGCGGTCAGCTTTGCCCCGGGCATAAAGCTCGCGGAACTGCGCCACGTTCAGCTGATAATTTTTCTGCACGCTGGAGGTGTAATTGCCGCCAGTAAAGCTGGACTGATGCGACACGAAATAAAACGCGTGCCGTTCGGGTGAGGTTTTGCTGCTGGCACAACCGCTTAATATCGCAATCCCAAAGAGTGCTGCCATTACTTTTCCGTTCATCCTTTTTTCCTTTAATAAAAATGTATTCCCCATGCGAAAACATAATCTGCCAATGAGGAAAATGACGAAAGTCCTAAATCTTCCCTGAGCGCATCCAGCGCCAAAAGTACAATAAAAATCCAGAGATAAGGATTCATCTTTTAATATCATGACGTTATGGGAAGTTAGTATATCGCGGAAGCAGATGGGAAGAGACTGCAAAAATTGATAGCCTGGATGTTTAATGGGCACCTTTACGGTGCCCTTCATGCTTTTCAGATGTCCTGGACCGCGAACAACAGCGCGTTACGGTGTCTGTTCAGGCCACATTTTCTGATGGCGTGGATACGCATATTGCGGCGGGATTGTGCTTCCAGCCAACGAGCCTTACGACGACTCACCTGTCGCAACATGCGCCAGCGCCCAACTTCAGTTCTACTGCGCTTCATGTCTACAACTCTTTCTCTAACAGAGATGCCATTATATGCCTAAGCAGGCGGCAAACCAGCGCTTTTATCTGCCGTTTTTATTTGCCAGATGAATCCTGATGCGTAAACTCATAACAATACGCTTTCAAAAGGATTTTTTATTTATGACAACCTTCTACACCGTGGTGAGTTGGCTGGTCATTTTAGGATACTGGCTGTTAATTGCCGGGGTGACGTTGCGCATTCTGATGAAACGCAGAGCGGTACCTTCCGCCATGGCCTGGCTTCTGATTATCTACATTCTGCCGCTGGTGGGCATCATCGCCTATCTCTCTTTCGGTGAACTTCATCTGGGTAAACGCCGCGCCGAACGCGCCCGCGCCATGTGGCCCTCCACGGCGAAATGGCTTGCCGACCTTAAAGCCTGCAAGCATATCTTCGCTGAAGAGAACAGTAGCGTGGCCGCATCTCTGTTCAAGCTGTGCGAACGCCGCCAGGGGATTGCTGGGGTAAAAGGCAATCAGCTGCAACTGATGACCTCTTCTGATGATGTGATGCAGGCGCTGATCCGTGATATCCAGCTCGCCCGGCATAATATCGAGATGGTGTTTTATATCTGGCAGCCGGGCGGCATGGCGGACCAGGTCGCCGAATCGCTAATGGCCGCTGCACGTCGCGGTATCCACTGCCGCCTGATGCTGGACTCCGCCGGCAGCGTGGCCTTTTTCCGTAGCCCGTGGGCAGGCATGATGCGCAACGCCGGTATCGAGGTGGTCGAGGCGCTAAAAGTGAATCTTTTCCGCGTCTTTCTGCGCCGCATGGATCTCCGCCAGCACCGGAAAATGGTTCTGATCGATAACTACATCGCCTACACCGGCAGCATGAACATGGTTGACCCCCGCTTCTTCAAGCAGGATTCCGGCGTGGGGCAATGGATCGATCTGATGGCGCGGATGGAGGGACCGATCGCGACCTCAATGGGCATCGTCTACTCCTGCGACTGGGAAATTGAAACCGGTAAACGCATTCTTCCCCCGCCGCCGGATGGCAATATCATGCCGTTTGAGGAAGCCAGCGGGCACACTATCCACACTATCGCCTCCGGTCCTGGCTTCCCGGAAGATCTGATCCATCAGGCACTGCTGACCGCCGCGTACTCCGCGCGGGAATATCTGATCATGACCACGCCCTATTTCGTTCCCAGCGACGACCTTCTGCATGCCATCTGTACAGCGGCACAGCGCGGAGTGGATGTGAGCATTATTATGCCGCGCAAGAACGATTCGCTGCTGGTGGGATGGGCAAGCCGCGCGTTCTTTAGTGAGCTGCTGGCCGCAGGCGTTAAAATTTATCAGTTCGAAGGCGGGCTGTTACACACCAAGAGCGTGCTGGTGGACGGAGAGCTGAGCCTGGTGGGTACCGTCAACCTCGATATGCGCAGTCTGTGGCTGAATTTTGAAATTACGCTGGTTATTGATGACGCCGGGTTCGGTGGCGATCTGGCGGCGGTTCAGGACGATTATATCTCCCGCTCACGCCTGCTGGACGCCAGACTGTGGGCGAAACGTCCGCTGTGGCAGCGAATTGCCGAACGACTGTTTTACTTCTTTAGTCCGTTGCTGTAAAACGTGCCCAACGATGTTTAACAGGTAGTCATCATGGAAATGGATCTGAACAATCGCCTGACCGAAGACGAAACGCTCGAACAGGCCTACGATATTTTTCTCGAGCTGGCGGTCGATAATCTCGACCCTGCTGACGTCATTCTTTTCAACCTGCAATTTGAAGAGCGTGGCGGTGCTGAGCTGTTCGATCCGGCTGAAGACTGGGCCGAACATGTCGATTTTGATCTCAACCCGGACTTCTTCGCCGAGGTGGTGATTGGCCTTGCAGATGAAGACGGCGGAGAAATTAACGACATCTTTGCCCGCGTCCTGCTGTGCCGCGAGAAAGATCACAAACTGTGCCATATCCTTTGGCGCGAATAATAAAAAAGGCTGCCCGCGCAGCCTTTTTATTTAATCCGGTAAGGCATTTCCACAGCGGTGACAAAACCGCGCGCCGGGTTCATGATTCCCCTGCTGACAATTCGGACATTTGCGTTGCTGCTTGCTGTTCTGGAAGGCGCTGCTCATATGGGTGGTAATTAACCCCGTCGGAATCGCTATCACAGAATAGCCGATCAGGATAAGAACCGATGCCACAATACGTCCGAGCGGCGTATGCGGGGTAATATCGCCATAGCCCACGGTGGTCACCGTGACGATAGCCCAGTAAACAGACGCATTAAGCGTGGTAAACCCGTATTTCGGCCCTTCGATTAAATACATCAGGGAGCCAAAAACGATCATCACGATAGCAATAAACGAATAGAAGAGAATCAGCTGGTGGCGGGCGCTGACAATGGCAACCCAAAAAACCCGCAGCGACGGCATAAAGCGCAGCAGTTTGAGAATCCGTAACACACGAATCGCCCGCATTGCACGCCAGGCAAACACATAATTCAGGCTGATCTCAGGCCACAGCCACATGACATACAGCGGCAGGATAGTGGCTAAATCAATAAATCCCCAGAAGCTGAAAACGTATTTCGCCGGATTTGGCCAGCTAATGACCCTCAGCACATATTCCGCAGTAAACACCAGCGTGACAATCAATTCCAGCCAGACGAAAACGTGCCACTCCTCATACGTCATGTGGTACTGCGTTCCGGCGCCGGATTCGATAAAGATAATAATGACGCTAATCAGCGCAAATAAACCACACAGACCTTCGAAGCGGCGACCGGAAACCGTTTCAGGATCGAATAAAAGGTGATACAGCCGCTGACGGGCCGACGTGAATAATCGCGACACATTAACCTCGAAAAATAAGGGCTGACATCATGTCAGCCCTTGCGATTATAACGGGTCTACTTTCAGGCAGGAAACCGCATGTCGGAAACTGCCCTCCAGAACCGGCCGTGTTTTTGCACATTCCGGCCCGGCTATTGGGCATCGAGTACGGAATACGCAGCCTGAAGGCGGGTTGATTGGCGAAGGCAGTTCACCTTCCAGAAGCTGAATGGTTTTATTTTTTTCCAGATCGGGGTCCGGAACGGGAACCGCAGACATCAGCGCTTTGGTATAAGGGTGCAGAGGATTGTGGTACACCTCATCATACGTGCCCAGCTCTACGGCGTGGCCCAGATACATGACCAGCACACGGTCCGAAATGTGTTTTACCACCGCCAGATCGTGGGCGATGAAGATCAGCGACAGCCCCATTTCCCGTTGCAGTTTCTGTAGCAGATTAACCACCTGGGCCTGGATGGAAACGTCCAGCGCCGAAACCGGCTCATCACAGATAATCAGTTTTGGTTCAAGGATCAACGCGCGTGCGATACCGATACGCTGGCACTGACCGCCGGAAAACTCGTGTGGGTAGCGGTTGATGAGGTTAGGCAGCAGACCCACCTTGAGCATCATCGCTTTCACCCGATCGCGAACTTCCTGGCGCGGCATCTTCGGATGATAGGTGCGCAGCGGCTCGGCAATGATTTCGCCAATGGTCATACGCGGGTTCAGGGACGCCAGCGGATCCTGGAAAATCATCTGGATGTCGCTGCGCACGTCGCGCCATTCATCCGGCTTCATCCCCAGCAGATCTTTACCAAGCCAGGCCACTTTCCCGTCGGTGGCTTTCACCAGGCCGATGATCGCCCGCGCAAACGTCGATTTGCCGCAGCCGGATTCGCCCACCACGCCCAGGGTCTCCCCTTCGTACAGGCGTAGGGTGACGCCATCCACCGCTTTCAGGGTTTTGGCAGGCTGCCAGAACCACTGTTTACCGTCTTTGATATCGAAATGGACCTTCAGGTCAGCGATTTCAAGCAGCACATTTCTTTTTTCGTCGATTGCGTTCATACCAGCTCCTCCAGCGGCTTAAAGCAGGCGCGCAGACGGCCTGGGGCAAACGCTTCCAGCGGCGGTGCGCTGTTACAGATTTCCATCGCATGCGGACAACGCGGCTGGAACGGGCAGCCTTTTGGCAGACGCAGCAGGTTTGGCGGGTTGCCCGGGATAGTCAGCAGCGACTCCCCTTCCGCATCAAGACGCGGTACGGCATTCAGCAGCCCGATAGAGTACGGATGGGCTGGCTGGTAAAACACATCGCGAGCATTACCGTATTCCATCGTGCGGCCTGCATACATGACTAACACTTTGTCGCAGATCCCGGCAACAACGCCTAAATCGTGGGTGATCATAATGATGGCGGTGTTGAACTCGCGCTTCAGCTCGTTCAGCAACGTCATGATCTGCGCCTGAACGGTCACGTCCAGGGCGGTGGTTGGTTCATCAGCGATCAGCAGTTTTGGCCGGCAAAGCAATGCCATCGCGATCATGACGCGCTGGCGCATACCGCCGGAGAATTCGTGCGGATACATGCGCATGCGCTTGCGTGCTTCAGGCATTTTCACCGCATCCAGCATTTTGACGGACTCTTCAAACGCTTCGGCTTTACCCAGCCCCTTGTGGAGCATCAGCACTTCCATCAGCTGTTCGCCCACCCGCATATAGGGGTTCAGGGACGTCATCGGATCCTGGAAAATCATTGAAATCTGCTCGGCGCGCAGCTTGTTCAGCTCATGTTCCGGCAAATTCAGGATCTCTTTCCCGTTAAACGTCGCCGAACCGCCGATCACACCGTTTGACGCCAGCAGGCCCATCAGCGCGAATGCGGTCTGGGATTTACCGGAACCGGATTCGCCCACAATGCCCAGCGTTTCACCGGCACGCAGGTCGAAGTTGAGATCGTTAACGGCAGTAACATCACCGTCAGGGGTTTTAAACGTCACGCGGAGGTCTTTAACGTCCAGCAGTGCGCTGGTCCACTGTTGCGCCTGTGGCGCGGTTGCCGTTTCAATAATGGTCATGACGGCGCTCCTTAACGGTCTTTCGGGTCGAGGGCATCACGCAGGCCATCGCCGATAAAGTTGAAACAGAACAGGGTGACGACCAGGAAGCCCGCCGGATACAGCAGTAACCACGGTGACACTTCCATGGAGTTTGCGCCATCACTTAACAGAGCGCCCCAGCTACTCAACGGCTCCTGCGTACCTAATCCCAGGAAGCTCAGGAAAGATTCAAACAGGATCATACTTGGCACCAGCAGGGAGGCGTACACCACCACCACGCCCAGCACGTTAGGAACGATATGACGCACCACAATATTGGCGGTAGAAACGCCGCCAACCTGTGCGGCTTCGATAAACTCCTTACGTTTGAGGCTCAGCGTCTGGCCGCGCACAATACGCGCCATATCCAGCCAGGACACCATCCCGATCGCCACGAAGATCAGCAGGATATTTTGACCAAAGAAGGTCACCAGCAGAATGACGAAGAACATGAACGGGAAGGAGTTCAGGATTTCTAGCAGACGCATCATCACGGAGTCCACTTTCCCGCCGAGGTAACCGGAAAGCGAGCCGTAAAGCGTGCCGACAATCACCGCCACCAGCGCCGCCGCGATGCCAACCATCAGGGAGATACGGCCGCCAATCGCCACACGCACCAGCAAATCACGCCCGGAGGAGTCGGTGCCGAAATAGTGCCCGGATTCCATATCCGGCGCGCTGGACATCATGCCCCAATCCGTATCGAAATAGGTGAACTGAGAGAGCATTGGTGCCAGGGTTACGAACAGCGCGATAAGCACCAGCACGACCAGGCTGGCAACGGCGGCACGGTTATGCATAAAACGACGGCGGGCGTCCTGCCAAAGGCTACGACCTTCGACCTCCAGCTTTTCACTGAAGTTTTCCAGCGCCTCGCTGTTTTTCTTACTCAACATCATGGCGTGCTCCAGTTAGTAACGGATTTTCGGGTCGATAACGGCATACAGCACATCGACAACGGCATTAAACAGAATGGTCAGCGCGCCCACGAGGATCGTCAGGCTCAGCACCAGCGAATAGTCACGGTTAAGCGCCCCGTTAACAAACAGCTGCCCGATGCCCGGCAGGCCATAAATGGTTTCAATCACCATTGAACCCGTGATAATGCCGACAAAAGCCGGACCCATATAGGAGAGTACCGGTAACAGTGCAGGCTTGAGGGCATGACGGAAAATAATCCGGCGCATCGGCAGCCCTTTCGCACGGGCGGTACGGATGAAGTTCGAGTGCAGGACTTCAATCATTGAACCGCGGGTAATACGGGCGATGCTGGCGATGTAGGCCAGAGATAATGCCACCATCGGCAATATCATGAACTTCAGCGCCCCGCCGTTCCAGCCGCCCCCGGGAAGCCATTTCAGGGTTATGGCGAATATCATGACCAGCAACGGCGCGACAACGAAGCTGGGGATAACCACCCCGGTCATTGCGACCCCCATTACGGCGTAATCCCATCGGGTATTTTGTTTTAGCGCAGCGATAACGCCCGCAGTGACACCGAGAACAACGGCCAGGATAAATGCAGCAGCCCCTAATTTAGCCGATACCGGGAAGCTGGACGCCACCAGGTCGTTAACGGAATAGTCTTTATATTTAAATGACGGACCAAAATCACCGTGTGCAAGCTGCTTCAGATAGTTGAAGTACTGCGTGGTGATAGGATCGTTTAAATGGTATTTCGCTTCGATGTTGGCCATAACTTCTGGCGGAAGCGTGCGTTCACCGGTAAAAGGACTGCCCGGTGCAAGACGCATCATGAAGAAGGAAATTGTAATTAGAATAAATAACGTTGGAATCGCTTCAAGACAGCGACGCAGGATAAATTTCAACATTGCCCGTACCTTCTGGCGTGTGCCTGATGAATGTTACAAAATAGACACAGTGGGGCAAGCTCGCTCGCCCCACGTATTGCCATTAATGCTTGATAATATAAAGATTCTTAACGGAAATATTATCCAACGGGTCTTTACCGGTATAACCCCCTACCCATGGTTTCACCAGGCGGGCGTTAACGTAGTAGTAAACCGGAACGATCGCAGAGTCTTTATCGAGCTGTTGTTCTGATTTTGCGTACAGATCGGCGCGCTGGGCGTCATCTGCCACCTTCAGGGTTTCGCCAATCAGCTTATCAAACGCCGGGCTCTTATAGTGTGCGGTGTTGTTCGAACTGTCGCTCAGCATGGTGTTCAGGAATGAGGTCGGTTCGTTATAGTCCGCACACCATCCTGCACGTGCCACGTCAAAGGTTCCCTGGTGGCGCGTATCGAGGAAGGTTTTCCATTCCTGGTTTTCCAGCTTCACGTTCACGCCGAGGTTTTTCTTCCAGATTGACGCGACGGCAATAGCCAGCTTTTTATGCAGATCGGAGGTGTTGTACAACAGGCTAAAGGTCAGCGGCTTGTCGGCGGTATAGCCAGCTTCAGCCAGCAGTTTTTTCGCTTCTTCGTTACGTTTTTCCTGGGACCATTTGAACCATTCAGGTTCAACCAGCTTCATACCGTCGGTGTAAGGCGGGGTGTAGCTGTAAGCCGGCAGGTCGCCCTGATTCTTCACTTTATTCACGATAATGTCGCGATCCAGAGCCAGCTTCAGTGCGGTACGAACACGTACGTCGGTGAACGGTGCTTTCTGGTTGTTAATTTCGTAATAGTAGGTGCACAGATACGGATCGACGTGAACTTCTTTAGGGATCTCTTTTTTCAGCTTCTGGAACAGTTCAATCGGCATATTGTTATAGGTCATGTCGATTTCACCGCTGCGGTAGCGGTTTACGTCCGTCACTTCAGAAGAGATTGGCAGGTAGGTGACCTGATTGATAACGGTCTTCGCATTATCCCAATACTGCGGGTTGCGCTCCAGCACCATACGTTCGTTAACGACCCAGTCCTTCAGCTTATATGCACCGTTGGTCACGATATTCGCAGGCTGCGTCCATTTTTCACCAAATTTTTCTACTGCGGATTTTGGTACCGGGGAGACGGACGGGTGAACCAGCAGCTTATAGAAGTACGGAACAGGTTCGCTCAACGTCACTTCAAAGGTGTTGGCATCGATGGCTTTTACGCCCAGGTCGGTAACTGGCTTTTTACCCGTGATGATGTCATCGATATTGGCAATATGGCCATACTGGAGGTAACTCGCATACGGGGAGGCGGTATTCGGATCCGCCAGACGCTGCCAGCTATAGACGAAATCTTCGGCGGTAACCGGCGTACCGTCAGACCATTTCGCATCTTTACGCAGATGGAAGGTCCAGACTTTAAAATCTTTGTTGTCCCATTTTTCCGCCACGCCCGGAGCCGGGTGGCCGTCTACGTCAGTCACCAGCAGACCTTCAAACAGATCGCGGTTAACGTTAGACTCTGGAACACCTTCAATTTTGTGCGGATCAAGAGACTGCACTTCCGCACCGTTATTACGTACCAGCGTTTGCTTCTCAGCCAGCTGAACACCAGCAGGAACGTCCGCAGCCATTGCAGCGTTGCCCGCGATTAGCGCAGTTAAAATCCCCGCCGCTACCAGATTTTTTTTTGTGATGATGGACATTGTGTTGATACTCCACTCATTATAATGACCGGCCTTCGCCAGTTGTGTAATCCCCTGTTGGGGCCTGTACAGCGCAGGAGTTTTTTTTGCTACTGTCAGGTTCTTTTTTTACTTCTTGCTATCACCGACTTCATTATTACTGACCGCTCGTACGGCGGTCTTGCGTCGATTCTTTACACCTCTCCCCTGTCAGAGAGATGCGTTGGATATCTTATGTGAGGGCTATATGAAAATAGTTCTCATCAACTTGTTTAATGCTGCAAAATATAAGGCCGGAAAGTACCAAATGGTGCCAACTCTCGCCAATACATTTTGCAAATTTGTTAAGCATTTCTCTTTTACGATGGCTGGCATAACTGTGGTGCCAACCCTGGCTTACGCCGAAATCAACAAAAAGAGATGTAATTCATACAGATAAGAAATTTTGTTGCTACAAACGCGACGACAAAGCTTGGCTGAACGATTTTTCACGATAATTTAACAATTGATTATTATTTAGCACATTCGTCTGAGTCAGCGTCGAAATTACTAATATCATTTCGGTTATCTGTCAGCAAGCCCCAGAGTATCATGTGAGTAAAATAACAGAGGGTTTGAGGGATTTATGCGCGGCAAGGGGAAATGAAAATAAACAACCCCTTGAAAAACAACAGAAGAGGATTATTAGTAGAACTTATTATGACTGGCGCCTATTTCAACTTTATTTATATGATTTGCAGATAATCACGTAAAAAAAACGGAGCCGCTGGCTCCGCTCTTTCAAATGAAAGTCAGTGTACTAACCCGGGGAATATACTTTTAATACCGGTAACGATAAATTCGATGCCCAACGCCATTAACAACAGACCCATGATACGGGTAATCACGTTGATGCCCGTTTGTCCCAGCAAGCGAACCAGCCATGGCGCCATACGAAATACACCCCAGCAGCACAGCGCGAACAGCGCAATAGCGACGGAAAAGCCAATCAGGTGCATCAGGCTGTGGTAGCGCGTTCCCCAGACAATAGTGGAACTGATCGCCCCCGGGCCCGCCATCAGCGGCAGTGCCAGTGGCACGACCCCGATGCTCTCGCGGATAGCTGTCTCTGATTTTTCCTGCTTGTTCTGTTTATCCTCCCCCAGCTTGCCGCTGATCATCGACATGGCAATCGTCACCACCAGGATCCCGCCTGCTATTCGGAACGAATCAATCGAGATGCCGAAGACCTGAAGAATGGCGTCCCCGAGATAAAGAGACGTAAGTAGGATGATCGCCACCGACAGGTTTGCCGTCAGGTTGGTTTTATTTCGTGCCGCAGCCGTCTGATAGCTGGTCATACTAATGAAGACAGGGATGATCCCTACCGGGTTAACCAGAGCAAACAAGCCGATAAAAAACTTGAAATATGTAGGGAAATCAAAGAGCGTTTGAATCACATTAAGCTCCGCAATTGAGCATGGCCAGGGAGAAACTGCGTGTCATGATAAATCCGCGCTGAAGATACGCTTTTTAGCCGCATACTTCACCAGAAATCTGTTCTTAAACGTTATCAATTCATGATGTTAAACATTTGTGTAATCAATGATATCGCTGCTTCCAATAGTTACTTAATTATTTAACAGTAGAATAATTAGCACAAAATAACCCTGCTGAAAGGTATCAGCTTAGGACAAAATTGATCTCGATCATAATTTTCGTACTCAGAAGTGAGTAATCTTGGTTACGCCGCCAGGGAGATCACCTATCAAAAAGGTATGATGCTAAGGTAAGGCTCTTTTAGTAAATTAGTGAGCTGGAGCAGTGAGTAATCCTTTGTTTTACTGTGTGTTACGCAAGTGGGATCGGCTCTGACTATACTGTCAGACGTATCGAGCGCTGGTTTACTAAAAGAGTTTAAACATTATCAGGAGAGCATTATGGCTGTTACCAATATCGCTGAACTGAACGCCCTCGTCGAGCGCGTAAAAAAAGCCCAGCGTGAATATGCCAATTTCACCCAAGAACAGGTTGATAAAATCTTCCGCGCGGCCGCTCTGGCTGCTGCTGATGCTCGAATCCCTCTCGCTAAAATGGCCGTTGCCGAATCCGGCATGGGTATCGTTGAAGATAAAGTGATCAAAAACCACTTTGCTTCAGAGTATATCTACAACGCCTATAAAGATGAGAAAACCTGCGGTGTGCTGTCAGAAGACGATACTTTCGGCACCATCACCATCGCAGAACCGATCGGCATCATTTGCGGTATCGTTCCAACCACTAACCCAACCTCTACCGCCATCTTCAAATCTCTCATCAGTCTGAAGACACGTAACGCAATCATTTTCTCCCCGCATCCACGTGCGAAGGACGCCACCAACAAAGCAGCAGATATCGTGCTTCAGGCTGCCATTGCGGCGGGTGCGCCAAAAGATCTCATCGGCTGGATCGACCAACCTTCTGTTGAACTGTCCAACGCCCTGATGCATCACCCGGACATTAACCTGATTCTGGCGACCGGTGGTCCTGGTATGGTTAAAGCTGCGTACAGCTCCGGTAAACCAGCCATCGGCGTAGGCGCAGGTAATACCCCTGTGGTGATCGACGAAACGGCTGATATCAAGCGTGCTGTTGCCTCTGTGCTGATGTCTAAAACCTTCGATAACGGCGTTATCTGTGCATCTGAACAGTCTGTTGTCGTGGTTGATTCGGTATACGACGCCGTTCGTGAACGTTTCGCCAGCCACGGCGGCTACCTGTTGCAAGGTAAAGAACTGAAAGCCGTTCAGGACGTGATTCTGAAAAATGGTGCGCTGAACGCGGCTATCGTAGGTCAGCCTGCGTATAAAATCGCTGAGCTCGCTGGCTTTAGCGTCCCTGCTACCACCAAGATTCTGATTGGTGAAGTGAAAGTCGTTGATGAAAGTGAGCCGTTTGCTCACGAGAAACTCTCCCCGACGCTGGCAATGTACCGTGCGAAAGATTTCGATGACGCGGTAGATAAAGCAGAGAAGCTGGTGGCGATGGGCGGTATCGGCCACACCTCTTGCCTGTACACCGACCAGGATAACCAGCCTGAGCGTGTTGCTTACTTCGGTCAGAAGATGAAGACGGCACGTATCCTGATCAACACCCCTGCTTCTCAGGGTGGTATCGGTGACCTGTACAACTTCAAACTCGCACCTTCCCTGACTCTGGGTTGTGGTTCCTGGGGTGGTAACTCCATCTCTGAAAACGTTGGTCCAAAACACCTGATCAACAAGAAAACCGTTGCTAAGCGAGCTGAAAACATGTTGTGGCACAAACTTCCGAAATCTATCTACTTCCGCCGCGGCTCTCTGCCAATCGCGCTGGATGAAGTGATTACTGATGGCCACAAACGTGCGCTCATCGTGACCGACCGTTTCCTGTTCAACAATGGCTATGCAGACCAGATCACCTCTGTTCTGAAAGCGGCTGGCGTCGAAACTGAAGTCTTCTTTGAAGTTGAAGCTGACCCAACCCTGAGCGTTGTACGTAAAGGCGCTGAACTGGCGAACTCCTTCAAACCTGATGTGATCATCGCACTGGGTGGCGGTTCCCCAATGGACGCCGCGAAAATTATGTGGGTGATGTACGAGCATCCGGAAACTCACTTCGAAGAACTGGCGCTGCGCTTTATGGATATCCGTAAACGTATCTACAAGTTCCCGAAAATGGGCGTGAAAGCGAAAATGATCGCCGTCACCACCACTTCCGGTACTGGTTCAGAAGTGACGCCATTTGCCGTTGTGACTGATGACGCAACCGGTCAGAAATACCCGCTGGCTGACTACGCACTGACGCCAGATATGGCTATCGTTGACGCCAACCTGGTCATGGAAATGCCGAAATCACTGTGTGCGTTCGGTGGTCTGGATGCGGTAACTCACGCTCTGGAAGCTTACGTTTCCGTACTGGCTTCTGAGTTCTCTGACGGTCAGGCTTTGCAGGCGCTGAAACTGCTGAAAGAAAACCTGCCAGCTTCTTACAACGAAGGTTCGAAAAACCCTGTTGCGCGTGAACGTGTACACAGTGCGGCAACCATCGCGGGCATTGCGTTTGCTAACGCCTTCCTGGGTGTCTGTCACTCCATGGCGCACAAGCTAGGTTCACAGTTCCACATTCCTCACGGTCTGGCGAACGCCCTGTTGATCAGCAACGTTATCCGCTATAACGCCAACGACAACCCAACCAAGCAGACTGCATTCAGCCAGTACGACCGCCCACAGGCGCGCCGTCGTTATGCTGAAATCGCAGATCACCTGGGTCTGAGCGCACCGGGCGACCGTACTGCCGCGAAGATCGAGAAACTGCTGGCATGGCTGGAGAGCCTGAAGGCTGAACTGGGTATTCCTAAATCTATCCGCGAAGCAGGCGTTCAGGAAGCTGACTTCCTCGCTCACGTAGATAAGCTGTCTGAAGATGCATTCGATGACCAGTGTACTGGTGCTAACCCGCGCTACCCACTGATTTCCGAACTGAAACAGATCCTGCTGGATACTTATTACGGTCGTAATTTCACTGAAAGCGATGTCGCTGCCGTAAAAGTTGAAATCCCCGCAGTTGTAAAGGCTGACAAGAAAGCGAAGAAAAACGCTTGATTGACAGTGTGACAAAAAACCCGCCGCTGGCGGGTTTTTTTATATCTGAGGATACGTGAAACATTCTTATTATTTTCGATTGTCGCCCTGTAACGCCGTCAGCGAGCCTACAGCCAGCGCCTCTTTATAATGCTTGCGGCAGACCGAGACATAACGTTCATTGCCTCCTATCACCACCTGCTCGCCATCAGCATAGGGTTTACCCGACTGGTCCAGGCGAAGAACCATACTTGCCTTGCGGCCACAAAAGCAGATCGTTTTCAGCTCAACCAGCTTATCCGACCAGGCGAGCAGATACTGACTGCCGGCAAATAACTCCCCACGAAAATCGGTACGTAATCCATAGCAAAGAACGGGAATATCCAGCTCATCAACGACCTCTGAAAGCGCATGAACCTGCTCACGGGTCAGGAACTGGCTTTCATCTACCAGCACGCAATGGACAGGCTTAGAGGCATGCTCGGCACGAATGTCCTCCAGCAGGTCCGTTTCAGGGTTAAACAGCCTTGCAGGCGACGAGAGCCCTATTCTTGAGCTTACCTTCCCTGCCCCAAAGCGATCGTCGATTTCGGCGGTATAAACAACGGTACGCATCCCCCGCTCCTGATAATTGTATGAGGATTGCAGTAACGCCGTCGATTTCCCTGCATTCATTGCCGAATAGTAGAAATAAAGTTGTGCCATTGGCCGAAGAACCCTAATCAATGTGTAATATTCCCGATGGATCATTGTACCATATTTTGTACCGTCATCAGCGGCGGGCTGCGCTCTCCAGCCTGCCATGCATCAGTAAATCCTTCGCGAATGGCGCAAAATAATGCGTTAAAACAGGCAGTAAAGGCATTAAACACTGACAATAAGGTGAGTCCGCAACCAGAGATAACACTTCTTTTTATAGTGTCTTCTTCGTTCATTAAAATTCACTATTTATTAACTATTCTTGTCTTCGCTGCGCTTACTCGGGGTAATACAAAAGGCTGATATTTATCAATCGCAACTATAATTCCTGAGGTAAAAGTCACAAAACATACACGCAAATGACGCGCTTTTGCCGTTTGAAACGATATCTCACAGACCCAACAAACAATGAAATTTAAGTTAGCGTAATTAATAATAGCGTCGTTTATTTTGTATTTTTTGAATTCCTTACATTCCCACCTATTGCACAAGTGAAATTAAGGCTCTATTATTAGGACAACAAACCCACCCCCATTATAAGTTTGAGATTACTACAATGAGCGAAGCACTTAAAATTCTGAACAACATCCGTACTCTTCGTGCGCAGGCAAGAGAATGTACCCTTGAGACGCTTGAAGAAATGCTCGAAAAATTAGAAGTTGTAGTTAACGAACGTCGTGAAGAAGAAAGCGCTGCTGCGGCTGAAATCGAAGAACGTACACGTAAACTGCAACAGTATCGTGAAATGCTGATTGCCGATGGTATCGATCCAAACGAATTGCTGAACAGCATGGCTGCGGCTAAAACCGGTACCAAAGCAAAACGCGCGGCACGTCCTGCTAAATATAGCTACATCGATGAGAACGGCGAAGAGAAAACCTGGACCGGCCAGGGCCGTACTCCTGCTGTAATCAAGAAAGCAATGGACGAACAAGGTAAACAACTGGATGACTTCCTGATCAAGGATTAATCTGGAAAGATTCTGAAAAATCCCGCTTAATGCGGGATTTTTTATGCCTGTAATATTCGCCCGAACATCTCCTTACATTCTGTCATATTGTGAGGCTCCCTATTTAACGTCCTTGACAATCCCCCGCCTATTACGGAGCGACAGGCATAAAAAAACCGGTGGACATCGCTCCACCGGTCTTGTTCACTGGGCTGTGAGTTTATTACTTAATACCCACGCTACCTTTGAGCCAGGCTTTAAATTCTTCACCCAGGCTGTTATGGCGAATACCATATTCGACGAATGCCTGCATATAACCGAGCTTATTCCCGCAGTCATGGCTCTTACCTTTCATATGGTAGGCTTCCACGGTCTCTTTCTCGATCAGCATATCGATAGCATCCGTCAGCTGGATTTCATCGCCCGCACCCGGAGGCGTTTTCGCCAGCAGAGCCCAAATTTCAGCGCTCAGGACGTAACGACCAACGACAGCAAGGTTAGACGGCGCGACGTCCGCTTTAGGTTTTTCAACAACGCCAACCATCGGTACGCTTTCGCCAGGTTGCAGGTCAACGCCTTTGCAGTCAACCACGCCGTAAGCGGTCACGTCGTCGACTGGCTCAACCATAATCTGGCTGCTGCCGGTTTCGTCGAAGCGTTTAATCATTTCCGCCAGGTTTTCCTGGGAAAGATCGGACTCGTACTCATCAAGAATCACGTCAGGCAGAATAACCGCGACCGGCTCATCACCCACTACCGGGTGTGCACACAATACTGCGTGCCCCAGGCCTTTCGCCAGGCCCTGACGAACCTGCATAATGGTAACGTGTGGAGGGCAAATAGACTGCACTTCCTCCAGCAACTGGCGCTTAACGCGTTTTTCCAGCATTGCTTCGAGTTCGAAACTGGTATCGAAATGGTTTTCGATAGAGTTTTTAGATGAATGCGTCACCAGCACAATTTCGGTGATACCTGCTGCAATACATTCATTCACGACATACTGGATTAATGGCTTATCAACCAGAGGCAGCATCTCTTTTGGGATTGCCTTCGTCGCTGGCAACATCCTGGTACCCAATCCCGCCACCGGGATAACGGCCTTTCTGACTTTCGAATTAAGGGCAGCCATTGAAATTCTCCTGAACTGTTCAAGTTTTGAACTTTTATGCATTGAATAACGCGTTGAGTATACAGTCTCAGCCACTAATACGGGTCTGAAAAGAACGCGTTGCCGATCAATTAAGACAAATACGCATGAAACTTGCAGCGATAGTAGCACTGCCAGCAAAAACACAGGTAAAGCAATCTGAAAAATAAAATCTGACTGCTTACTCCGTGGACAACATTAAGCGTAACCGCCCTCCGGCACCCCAAATTTGGCACTGCCAGGAGGTGCAGCGATGGCTAATTTGATTAAGGTAAGTATTTCCCAGCGTACCCAACGGCACGCCGTTACTCACCTGAATATGGTGTTCGCCAGTATTCAGCGTGGCATTTAAACCCGCAGAGACCAGAATAAGGTTATTCAACCCGCTGTGATAATAGCCAACCAGAAGCGGGAACTGCCCCGGCAAATTGGCCTGGCGAAAAAGTTGGTTGACCTGTTTTAGTAAACTGCCTAACTCAGGAAGTCGTTGCCCCTGATGGGATAATTGTTCCTGTAGCAATCCATTAAACAGCGCACGGAGTAATAAGGCCGCCAGAACGCCGTTATCTCCCGCCCGGGTAACATCCAGGCAATAAAAAGCGAGGTCGGAATCTGATAGCGGCGCAATATCCAGCACCAGTCCAGGCTGGTCAGCCGCTACCAGCTGGCGATAATTTACTCTGCAATGAGAGATATTTTGCTGCACCGGCGGCTGAAGTTCCTGAAGCAGCTTCGCGGCCGCGAGCGGATTACTGACTAAAGCATCCCAGTCCTGGAAAAGACGTTCTTCTTCTTCCACCCGGGAATTAAACATATTGGGATACAGGCAGGCCAACACCGTTTCACGCAGACGGTTCAAATCTTTAACCGGTTTGAGCAGAATATCCTGCACACCTAAACGCAACGCCTTAGCAATATCCGCCATATTTTCGGTTGCCGAGATCACCAGTATCGGTGTCTGATAACCTTCATTACGCAGGTTTTCCACCAGCATTAATCCGTCCATGCGCGGCATCTCAAGGTCGCAGATCATCAGATCAGGCGCCATGCTGGCCATTTTTTCCAGTGCCTCGACGCCATCTTCGGCAAGGGACGTGGTTGCACCCAGTGAGGATAACCACGAATCCAGTAGCGATCGGAAAACGGGCTCGTCTTCTACTATCAAAATATGTTTTCCGGCCAATGGCTGTGTCATGGTTCCTCCCCTGGCTGACAGTTACTCAATAGTGGCATGCTATTGGTACTATCGCCTGTCAGATTTTGCTGAAGTAATCAAAAAAGTGCTCAACGTGCTGTACGCACAAAAGGCAACAGTTCATCTATTTTCTTTTCGACGGCTAACGAGCCCGCTGCTATGGCGGCCTCAGCCCGGTGGAAATCAAGGGTAGAGATTTGTGGACAATAGGGTTGAATAAGAATATCCGGAGGATCGCCAGCCATACGGTTTCGCTTCAGGCGATTCTCAAGGATCTGAATAGAGGTCGTCATGATTTCAATGGCGTTCGGCGCGGTCACCGCGCGACGGGCGGTCAGGCGCTCTATTCTGCCGCGTAATCGCGCATGCCAGGCAAGTTTCTCTTCTTCCGCATCATCGCTCTGAAGATTAACCGGCATCAAATCTTGCTGCATAAGGTGTGCGTCGTGCTGTAAATCCACGGCAATAACGATATCCGCCCCCATGGCGCGGGTCAGAGAGATGGGTACAGGATTCACTACGCCCCCATCAACGAGCCAGTAGCCGTTGTGAGGCACAGGCGCCATTAAGCCCGGCATGCTACAGGATGCGCGAACGGCAAGATGAATATCCCCTTCAGTGAGCCATAACTCCCTGCCCGTACTGAGGTTGGTTGCAACGGCACCGAAAGGCATTTGGCAGTGGCTGAAGTCAGCGAGGGGCATTATCTTACGAAACTGATTGAACACGCGTTCGCCGCGCAGCAGGCCGCCACGCTGCCAGGAGAGATCCATCAGGCGCAGCACATCCCAGTAACTGAAGGAGCGCACCCAGCTTTCAAGCTCCGGGAGCTTACCGCAGGCGTACGCGGATCCGACCAGCGACCCGATTGAACATCCTGCGACAATATCAACGTCAATCCCCATCTGGTTTAAGGTATTGATAACGCCAATATGTGACCAACCCCGGGCTGCACCTGAGCCCAACGCCAGTCCAATTTTTACCTTTCTCATTAGCCCTGTTTTACTTCCCCTGGATTCCCGACATAGCGTCAACGCACCTGCTCAGTTAACATATTGCTACCTTAAGCGTTTAACGCCTTATTTTTTGTTCCAGGAAGAGAATCGTGTCTCAACTCTGCCCCTGTGGTAGCGCTCTGGAGTATAGCCTATGTTGCCAGCGATATCTTTCTGGCGAGCAGGTTGCACCAGACCCGTCACACCTTATGCGCTCGCGGTATACTGCTTTTGTGATCAAAAACGCAGACTACCTGATTAAAACCTGGCATCCGTCCTGCCATGCTGCCGATTTTCGCCAAGAGATTGAAGCCGGATTTGCCAACACCGTCTGGCTGGGCCTCACCGTCTTTGAAGCCGCTCCCGGCCGCGATGCCAACGAGGGCTATGTCAGTTTTGTCGCCCGCTTTAGCGAACAAAACAAACCCGGCGCCATCATTGAACGCTCACGGTTCTTAAAGGACAGCGGGCAATGGTATTATATTGACGGCACACGTCCGCAATTCGGTCGTAACGATCCCTGCCCCTGTGGTTCAGGAAAAAAATTTAAAAAGTGTTGCGGCAGTAATGCCTGACAACTCAGACTTCGCAAATACATAAACAGGATTTCCCGGCGATGCAATCATTACAACGTAAAGTTCTGCGCACTATCTGTCCCGATCAAAAAGGGCTGATCGCACGAATTACCAACATTTGCTACAAGCATGAACTGAATATCGTGCAGAACAACGAGTTCGTTGACCACCGTACCGGTCGCTTCTTTATGCGTACCGAACTGGAAGGCATTTTCAACGACACAACCCTGCTTGCCGATCTGGACAGCGCCCTGCCGGAAGGCTCGGTGCGCGAGCTGAACCCGGCGGGCCGTCGCCGCATTGTCATTCTGGTCACCAAAGAGGCGCACTGCCTGGGCGATCTGCTGATGAAAGCCAACTACGGTGGCCTGGACGTCGAAATTGCCGCCGTCATTGGCAACCACGAGACGCTGCGTACGCTGGTAGAACGTTTCGACATTCCGTTTGAACTGGTCAGTCACGAAGGCCATACCCGTGAAGAGCACGACAACCTGATGGCAGCTGCGATTGAAGCGCATAACCCGGACTACGTGGTGCTGGCGAAATATATGCGCGTGCTGACGCCATCCTTTGTGGCGCGCTTCCCGAACAAGATTATCAACATCCACCACTCCTTCCTGCCAGCCTTTATTGGCGCGCGTCCGTATCACCAGGCATACGAGCGTGGGGTGAAGATCATTGGCGCAACCGCGCACTACGTGAATGACAATCTGGACGAAGGTCCAATCATCATGCAGGACGTGATCCACGTGGATCACACCTATACGGCAGAAGATATGATGCGTGCTGGCCGTGACGTTGAGAAGAACGTACTGAGCCGTGCGCTGTATCAGGTACTTGCTCAGCGCGTCTTTGTGTACGGCAACAGAACGATTATTCTTTAATCCCTCGGAAAATGAATTGATTAGCTTTACGCCTTTACGGATAAAAAGCAGGCAAACAGCTTCATTTTCCTAAAGGAATGCTTTACAGGGGCGTCTCATTTGATATGATGCGCCCCGCTTCCAACAGGAAGCAGGCCAGTTAAAAGCATTACCCCGTGGTGGGGTTCCCGAGCGGCCAAAGGGAGCAGACTGTAAATCTGCCGTCATCGACTTCGAAGGTTCGAATCCTTCCCCCACCACCATCTCCAGCTTTACCTCAAAATATGAATTACCCCTGGTGGGGTTCCCGAGCGGCCAAAGGGAGCAGACTGTAAATCTGCCGTCATCGACTTCGAAGGTTCGAATCCTTCCCCCACCACCATCACTTCCAGATTCTTAAGCACTCACTCAAGCACAATGCTCCATATTTCTCGATGCCGGGAGTAATCCTTCCCTGCCTGTTTTCCCCGGTGGCGCTTCGCTTACCGGGGCTACAAATAGGGTCTGTAGGCCGGGTAAGGCGCAGCCGCCACCCGGCATCCGCACGCCCCCCTGGATCGGGGACAAAAAAAACCCCGCAAATGCGGGGTTGTATTAATACAGCGAATCAGCGACGGGCACGCACAACCTGATATTTGCGCGTCAGGTACTCCACCGGCGCACTCCAGATGTGCACCAGGCGAGAGAACGGGAACAGCACAAACAGGGTCATACCCAGCACCAGGTGAACGCGGAAGATAAACGCCACACCGTCCAGATGCTCAGAAGCGCCCCCGCGGAAGGTCACGACAGACTGCGCCCATCCCACCAGCTTCATCATCTCGCTGCCGTCCATATGCTGCGCAGAGAATGGAATGGTCAGCAGACCAAGCGCACACTGCACCATCAGCAGGGAGAGGATCAGGATGTCCGCTCCGGTCGTGGTAGCCCGCACGCGTGGGCTGAACAGACGTCGTTTCAGCAGCAGCAGACCACCCACCAGGGTCATCACGCCACAGGTGCCGCCGGCAATCATCGCCATCTTCTGCTTCACTTCAATCGGCAGCCACGCTTCGTACATCCAGTGCGGGGTCAGCATCCCCAGGAAGTGGCCGGCGAAAATTCCCAAAATCCCGATGTGGAACAGGTTTGACGCCAGGTTCATCCCTTTACGATCCAGCATCTGGCTGGAGGCAGCACGCCAGGTGTACTGGCCATAGTCATAACGCAGCCAGCTTCCCACCAGGAACACGGTGCCCGCGATATACGGGTAAATGTCAAAGAAGAACATATTCAGGAAGTGCATTAGTGCTGTCCTCCGTTAGAGATATTCAAATATTGCGGAGCCACCGCTCCGGCAAAACGACGCTGATGCGCGGAGATTTCAGATTCGCCACAGCTCTGGTCAGCAAAGAATTTCACCTGCTCTTCTTCCCAGACGGCATCCAGTGCTTGTGGGGTATCGTCACGGGCTTCATCCGCAATTTTTTCCGCCACTTTTTGACTGTCAACCGAGGCGTTAGCCAGTTTCACCAGCAGATCGAACAGGACTGCATAGCTGCTCTCACGTTGCTGGAGACGCGCGCCGAGCAACGCCAGAATGGGAGCAATGTCCTGCAACCCGCCCAGCGCTTCCTCTTTCGGCAACTGCGCCAGATATTCCAGATACAGCGGCAGGTGATCCGGCAGCTCGCGGCTGTCGAGTTGCAAACCGTGCTGCTCGTACTGGCCCATCAGATCCACCATCGCCTGACCACGGTCGCGGGATTCACCGTGAACGTGTTCGAACAGCAGCAGAGACGTGGCACGGCCCCGGTCAAACAGCTGGCTGTAGTCCGCCTGCGCATCAAGAAGATCGCGTGCCAGCAGATCGCGGAGGAAAACGCCCAGCTTCTGGGCATCCTCTTTATCCAGGTTTTCAGATGACGCGAGTGCATCAAAGAGTTCCTGTTGATGCTGCACAAGCGCAGCATCAGGGTACTCGAGCAGACGCGAAACAATGACGAGTTCAATCATTGGTGCGGCTCCGTTTTGCTGGTCACATCCATCGCGTCAATGCGGCGGCTGTTGAACAGGTTGAATTTGCTGTCTGACCCGTGGCAACCGTCGCCAAAGGTAAAGCCACACCCACTTTTCTCCGGGAAGGCCTCGCGAGCCAGTTCACGGTGGCTGCTCGGCACCACGAAACGATCTTCGTAGTTAGCGATTGCCAGATAGCGGTACATCTCCTGCGCCTGCGCCTCGGTCAGGCCGACCTCCTCCAGCGCGCGGGTATCGTTAACGCCGTCAACGGTTTCCGCACGTTTGAAGTGACGCATCGCCAGCATACGTTTCAGCGCCAGCAGTACCGGCTGGGTATCCCCTGCGGTGAGCAGGTTGGCCAGATACTGAACCGGAATACGCAGGCTTTCCACGTCCGGCAGAATGCCGTTGCTACCCAGTTCACCCGCGTCCGCCGCAGACTGAATCGGAGACAGCGGCGGCACGTACCAGACCATCGGCAGCGTGCGGTATTCCGGGTGCAGCGGCAGGGCCAGCTTCCAGTCCATCGCCATTTTGTACACCGGGGACTGCTGTGCGGCGTCAATCACGCTCTGCGGAATACCGTCTTTCAGCGCCTGCTCAATAACCTTCGGATCGTTTGGATCGAGGAAGACGTCCAGCTGACGCTGATACAGATCTTTCTCGTTCTCGGTGCTTGCGGCATTTTCAATCGCGTCCGCGTCGTACAACAGCACGCCGAGGTAGCGGATACGACCTACGCAGCTCTCTGAGCAGACGGTCGGCATACCGGCTTCGATACGCGGGTAGCAGAAGATGCACTTCTCAGACTTACCGCTCTTCCAGTTGAAGTAGATTTTTTTGTACGGGCAGCCGGTGATGCACATACGCCAGCCGCGGCACTTGTCCTGGTCGATCAGCACAATGCCATCTTCTTCACGCTTGTAGATGGCGCCGCTTGGACAGGTCGCCACGCATGCCGGGTTAAGGCAGTGTTCGCACAAGCGCGGCAGATACATCATGAAGGTGTTTTCGAACTGGCCGTACATCGCCTTCTGCATGTTCTCGAAGTTCTGGTCTTTGGCGCGTTTTTCAAACTCGCCGCCCAGAATCTCTTCCCAGTTTGGACCGCTGGTAATTTTGTCCATGCGCTGACCGGTGATCAGCGAGCGAGGACGGGCGATCGGCTGGTGTTTGCTTTCCGGCGCGTTGTGCAGGTTCTGGTAGTCGTAATCAAACGGCTCGTAGTAATCATCAATGCCCGGCAGATGCGGGTTAGCAAAGATTTTACCCAGCAGCATGGCACGGTTACCCATGCGCGGTTGCAGTTTGCCGTTGATTTTACGGATCCAGCCGCCCTTCCACTTCTCCTGGTTTTCCCAGTCGGTCGGGAAGCCGGTGCCCGGCTTACTTTCCACGTTGTTGAACCAGGCGTACTCCATACCTTCACGGCTGGTCCAGACGTTTTTACAGGTGACTGAGCAGGTATGACAGCCGATGCATTTATCCAGATTCAGCACCATGCCGACTTGTGAACGAATTTTCATTTTACGCTCTCCTGTACCTGGTCATTACCTTCACCATCTAACCAGTTAATATTCTTCATCTTACGTACCACCACGAACTCATCGCGGTTCGATCCTACGGTGCCGTAGTAGTTAAAGCCGTAGGCCAGCTGGGCATAACCACCGATCATGTGGGTCGGCTTCGGCGTAATACGGGTCACGGAGTTGTGAATGCCGCCGCGCTGCTCGGTGATCTCAGACCCCGGCAGGTTAACGATACGTTCCTGCGCGTGGTACATCATGGTCATCCCGGCCGGTACGCGCTGGCTCACCACCGCACGCGCCGTCAGGGCACCGTTGCTGTTAAACACTTCGATCCAGTCGTTATCTTCGATACCCAGATCTTTGGCGTCCGCTTCGCTCATCCAGACGATTGGCCCCCCGCGCGACAGGGTCAGCATCAGCAGGTTGTCGCTGTAGGTGGAGTGGATACCCCACTTCTGGTGCGGCGTCAGGAAGTTAAGCGCCTTCTCAGGGTTACCGTTCGATTTCGCGCCCATCACCGCTTTCACGGAGCGGGTGTCGATTGGCGGACGGTAAACCAGCAGGCTTTCACCGAAGTCACGCATCCACTGGTGATCCTGATAGAGCGACTGACGGCCAGAAAGCGTGCGCCATGGGATCAGCTCGTGAACGTTGGTGTATCCGGCGTTATAGGACACATGTTCATCTTCGAGGCCAGACCAGGTCGGGCTGGAGATGATTTTGCGCGGCTGGGCCTGAATATCGCGGAAGCGGATTTTCTCTTCCTCTTTATTCTTCGCCAGGTGCGTATGGTCGCGGCCGGTAAACTCGCTCAGGGCCGCCCACGCTTTCACCGCCACGTGGCCGTTGGTTTCCGGGGCCAGGGTCAGGATCATCTCTGCCGCATCAATTGCCGTGTTCAGCATCGGCTGGCCTTTGGCCGGACCGTCTGCTTTGGTGTAATTGAGCTTGCGCAGCAGATCCATTTCGCTCTGGGTGTTCCAGGCGATGCCTTTACCGCCGTTACCGATCTTCTCCATCAGCGGGCCGATAGAGGTAAAGCGCTCGTAGGTTGCCGGGTAATCACGTTCAACCGGAATAATGTGCGGCGCGGTCACGCCCGGGATCAGGTCGCACTCGCCTTTTTTCCAGTCCTTCACGTCCAGCGGCTGCGCCAGTTCGGCAGCGGAGTCATGCTGGATTGGCAGCGTCACCACGTCGGTCTCTTTGCCCAGGTGCCCTACACAGACTTCGGAGAATTTCTTCGCGATGTCTTTGTAAATTTCCCAGTCGCTTTTTGATTCCCACGCCGGGTCAACGGCCGCAGACAGCGGATGAATAAACGGATGCATATCCGACGTATTCATGTCGTCTTTTTCGTACCAGGTGGCAGTAGGCAGCACGATGTCGGAGTACAGGCAGGTACTGGACAGGCGGAAGTCCAGCGTCACCACCAGATCCAGCTTGCCGTCCAGACCGTTGTCTTTCCACTCCACCTCTTCCGGCTTCACGCCGCCCTGCTTGCCGAGATCTTTACCCTGAATACCGTTTTCGGTACCGAGCAGGTATTTCAGCATGTACTCGTGGCCTTTACCGGACGAACCCAGCAGGTTAGAGCGCCAGATAAACAGGTTACGCGGATGGTTTTTACCGTTCTCCGGCTGTTCTGCCGCGAAGCGGATTGAGCCGTCTTTGAGGGATTTCACGGTGTAGTCCACCGGCGACATGCCCGCCTGCTTCGCCGCTTCCGCAATGCGCAGCGGGTTCGTGCCCAGCTGCGGCGCAGAGGGCAGCCAGCCCATACGTTCAGCGCGCACGTTGAAGTCAATCAGGTGGCCGCTGTAGCGGGATTTATCCGCCATCGGCGAAAGCAGCTCCTGCGCGGTGACCGTCTCGTAGCGCCACTGGCTGGAGTGGTTATAGAAGTAGGAGGTACTGTTCATGTGACGAGCCGGACGCTGCCAGTCAAGGGCAAACGCCAGCGGTTGCCAGCCGGTCTGCGGACGCAGTTTTTCCTGGCCCACGTAGTGCGCCCAGCCGCCGCCGCTCTGCCCGACGCAGCCGCAGAAGATCAGCATGTTGATCAGGCCGCGATAGTTCATGTCGAGGTGATACCAGTGGTTCAGACCGGCACCGACGATGATCATGGAGCGACCGTGGGTTTTGTCGGCGTTTTCCGCAAATTCGCGGGCGATACGGGTGATCTGGGCGCGTGGCACACCGGTGATCTGCTCTGCCCAGGCTGGGGTATAAGCCTTCACGTCGTCATAGCTGGTCGCGCAGTTTTCGTCGTTCAGGCCGCGCTCCAGGCCGTAGTTCGCCATGGTCAGATCGTAGACCGTAGTGACCAGAGCGGTAGAACCGTCCGCCAGTTGCAGGCGCTTCACCGGCAGCTTGTGCATCAGAACGTTTTGCAACTCAACCTTGTTGAAGTGCTCGGAACCTTCACCACCAAAGTACGGGAAGCCGACATCGGCGATCTCATCCTGGCTGCCCAGCATGCTGAGACGCAGCTCCGTCTCTTCACCCGTGGTGCCGTTACGCTGCTCCAGGTTCCATTTGCCTTTTTCGCCCCAGCGGAAGCCGATAGAACCGTTTGGCGCCACCAGCTCGCCGTTGCTGTTGCAGGCGACCGTTTTCCACTCCGGGTTGTTTTCCTGACCCAGCGCATCCACCAGATCCGCGGCACGCAGCATACGGCCTGCGGCGTAATAGCCGTCACGCTCTTCGAGCATCACCAGCATTGGCATGTCGGTATAGCGACGCACGTAATCGGTGAAATACTGGCTTGGCTTGTCGAGGTGGAATTCACGCAGCATGACGTGGCCCATCGCCAGCGCCATTGCGGCATCGGTACCCTGTTTCGGCGCCAGCCACAGGTCGCACAGTTTGGCGATTTCGGCGTAGTCCGGGGTCACGGCGACGGTTTTGGTCCCTTTGTAACGTACTTCGGTAAAGAAGTGCGCATCCGGGGTACGGGTCTGCGGAACGTTAGAGCCCCAGGCGATGATATAGCTGGAGTTGTACCAGTCAGCGGACTCCGGCACGTCGGTCTGCTCGCCCCAGGTCTGAGGCGACGCTGGCGGCAGGTCGCAGTACCAGTCGTAGAAGCTCAGGCAGGTACCGCCGATGAGTGACAGGTAGCGCGCGCCGGAGGCGTAAGAGACCATCGACATCGCCGGGATTGGCGAGAAGCCTGCCACACGGTCAGGACCGTAGGTTTTCACGGTGTAGACGTTGGAAGCCGCAATCAGCTCGTTCACCTCTTTCCAGGAAGAGCGAACGAAACCACCGCAACCACGCGCCTGCTTGAAGCTTTTCGCTTTGTCGGCATCTTCAATGATGGAGGCCCAGGCATCAACCGGATCGCTGTGCTGCACTTTCGCTTCACGCCACATTTTCATCAGGCGTTTACGCATCAGCGGGTATTTCAGACGGTTGGCGCTGTAGAGATACCAGGAGTAGCTGGCCCCACGCGGGCAGCCGCGCGGCTCGTGGTTCGGCATATCCGGACGGGTACGCGGATAATCGGTCTGCTGCATTTCCCAGGTCACCAGACCGTTTTTAACGAAAATCTTCCAGCTACATGAGCCAGTGCAGTTTACGCCGTGGGTAGAACGGACAACTTTGTCATGCTGCCAGCGTTGACGGTAACCGTCTTCCCAGTCCCGGTTGGTATCCAGAACCTGGCCGTGCCCATCGGCAAAAGTTTCACCCTTCTGTTTGAAGTAGCGAAACCGGTCCAAAAATTTGCTCATCGGGTATCTCCTGTGTGGAGCCTGTGGCTCTCTAAATCGACATTGCTGATTTGCAGCGAAGGTAACGCTATGAAAGATGGTGAGAATTGATAACGATCAAGACGAAGGGGGACTCTGAGGGGGGGTATTAGATCAAATACCACCAAAGCGGTAGCCGTTAATATTTTTTAACTTTATGATTTATATGGATATATTTTATTTATCGTACAATAAGCGAGGCAAAATTTAACATCTTAGGTATTAAGGGGTAGAAACACCTGTAAAGCGATGGCGATCACAGCGTTACCTGCGTATGACCACAGGAAAAGCTATTAGTATGTTGTAACTATTTAGCGATTAAAAAAAGCGCGGCACTCAGGCCGCGCAAACGGATAATCAAGCTTACTTGTTTTTCTTGGTATTACGGCCATATACCAGCCAGGTGATGACCACGCAGGCGATATAGAAGACGAGGAATATTTTCATCGCACCCGCCGGAGAGCCGGTCAGATCCAGTGAGATACCGAACGCTTTTGGAATAAAGAAGCCGCCAATCGCGCCAATCGCAGAGATAAACCCAAGCGCCGCAGCGGTATCGGTGGCGGCTTCACGCATTGCCTGCTCATCGCTCCCGCCCTGCGCTTTCACGCGGTCCATGGTCAGCTTGCGAAAGATGACAGAGATCATCTGGAAAGTAGACGCACTGCCCAGCCCGGCGGTCAGGAACAGCACCATGAATACGCCGAAGAAGGCAAAGAAGTTACCCCCCTCACCACCCGCAGGCAGCGTCAGGAACAGCAGCGCACAGAAGATGGCCATCACAACAAAGTTCACCAGCGTAACGCGCGTTCCCCCCAGACGGTCGGAGATCATCCCGCCCAGCGAACGTGCCAGCGCGCCGATAAACGGACCGAAGAAGGCAAACTGAAGGATCTGCACGTCCGGGAACTGGGTTTTAGACAGCATGGCAAAGCCTGCGGAGAAACCGATGAACGAGCCGAAGGTCGCCAGATACAGCAGCGCCATCACCCACAGGTGGCCACGCTTCAGCACTGGCAGCTGCTCGCTCAGTGACGCTTTGGACGCGGACAGATCGTTCATGAAGAACCACGCCGCCAGGGTAAAGACCACCAGGAACGGTACCCAAATCCAGGAGGCGTTTTGCAGGAACAGCACGGAACCGTCGGGCTGCGTCACACCGCCGCCGCCAAAGGCCGCAAAGATGGAGACAGAGATCGCCAGCGGGGCAATCAGCTGCATCACGCTCACGCCCATATTACCGAGGCCGCCGTTAATGCCCAGCGCACCACCCTGCTTCGCTTTCGGGAAGAAGAAGCTGATGTTTGCCATACTGGACGCAAAGTTCGCCCCCGCAAAACCGCACAGCAGAGAGATAATCACGAATACGCTAAACGGTGTGGAGGTATCCTGCACCGCAAAACCGAGCCACACGCACGGCACGATCATGATCCCGGTACTGAAAGCCGTCCAGCGACGACCGCCAAAGACCGGCACCATAAACGCGTAAGGAACGCGCAGCAGTGCGCCTGAAAGCGACGGCAACGCGGTCAACATAAACAGCTGATCGGTGGTAAAGGTAAAGCCCACTTTTGGCAGGTTAACCGCAACCGCACTAAACAACATCCAGACGCAAAACGCCAGTAACAGACATGGAACGGAAATCCACAGATTACGACTTGCTACACGGTGGCCGCGCTGTTGCCAGAACGCCGGATCCTCTGGACGCCAGTCTGTAATAACGGCACCAGTTTCCCTTTCGGGAGCGGAAGAGTGACTCATAGACACCTCTGATTCTCGAATGATGCTGCAAACATTAGGGCTTTAGGGCGGCGGTAAGTTGATATAAATCAAAGGAAAAGTGGGAGGTTTTGCGGCGAAAAAAAAGCCATCACTCTTAATGAGTAGATGCAAAACGTAAAAAAGGTGTGGTTTTTCACGGTGCTGACGCATCCCTGCTTCGTCCACCCACTAACCGTTACCCCTCTGGCAATTTAGAGGTAATCCTTTATTGGTATGGGTATACTCCAGGGTATGCACCAGAATAGCGCCATTCCTGCAATCAGGTCACGTCAGGAGCCCGGCAACTCTATGTTAAAAAGATGTTTATCTCCGCTGACGCTGGTTAACCAGCTGGCGCTTATTGTTCTGCTGTCCACCGCTATCGGCGTGACCGGCATGGCTATTTCTGGCTGGCTGGTACAGGGTGTACAGGGTAACGCGCATGCCATCAACGAGGCAGGCTCGCTACGTATGCAGAGTTACCGGCTGCTGGCGTCGGTGCCGCTGACGCAGGCTGACCAACCGCTTATCGACGAAATGGAGCGTACCGCATTCAGCCCTGAACTGGAAAGAGCCGCCATCCGTGACGGTCAGCAATCTCAGCTTAAGGCGCTTCAGGGCTACTGGCATACCCAACTGGAGCCCGGATTAAAGCGGGCGGAAGACCGGGAAACGGTCGCCCGGGACGTCGCCGGGTTTGTGTCACGCATCGATCATCTTGTCTCCTCATTCGATCGCACCACAGAGTTACGCATTGACCGTGTGGTGATGGTTCACCGCGCAATGGCGCTGTTTATGGGTTTGCTGCTGATTTTCACGGTTATCTGGCTACGCGCGCGGTTGCTTAATCCCTGGAAACAGCTCCTGGCGATGGCCCGCGCCGTCACACAGCGCGATTTTACCCAGCGCACGCACATCAGCGGGCGCAACGAAATGGCGATGCTCGGCGAGGCGCTCAACACCATGTCGGCAGAGCTATCAGAAAGCTACGCGGTACTGGAACAACGCGTCCAGGAGAAAACCGCCGGGCTTGAGCAGAAAAACGAGATCCTCTCTTTCCTCTGGCAGGCGAACCGTCGCCTGCATATGCAGGTCCCGCTTTGCGAACGTCTCTCGCCGGTACTGAACGGCCTGCAAAATCTGACTCTGCTCCGCGATCTTGAGCTTCGGGTTTACGACGTTGAAGATGAGGAAAACCATCAGGAATTTACCTGTCAGTCGGATATCTCCTGCGACGATAAAGGGTGTCATCTGTGCCCGCGCGGCTTGCCGCCGCTTACCACCAGCGGCACGACCCTCAAGTGGCGGCTGATGGACAGCCATACCCAGTACGGTATTTTGCTGGCCACCCTGCCCGCCGGACGTCACCTGAGCCACGACCAGCAGCAACTGGTCGATACGCTTGTTGAGCAGCTCACGGCCACGCTGGCGCTCGACCGCCACCAGGAGAAACAGCAGCAGCTGATCGTGATGGAGGAGCGTGCCACCATCGCCCGCGAGCTGCACGACTCCATCGCCCAGTCCCTCTCCTGCATGAAGATGCAGGTGAGCTGCCTGCAAATGCAGGATGAAGGCATGCCCGAGAGCAGCAAACAGCTGCTCAGCCAGATCCGCAACGAGCTTAACACCTCGTGGATTCAGCTTCGCGAGCTGCTGACCACCTTCCGTTTGCAGCTCACCGAGCCGGGGCTGCGCCCTGCGCTGGAATCCAGCTGTCAGGAGTTTAGCGCCCGGCTGGGCTTCCCGGTGAAGCTGGATTACCAGCTGCCACCGCGTTTTGTCCCCTCTCACCAGGCGATCCACTTGCTGCAAATTGCCCGCGAAGCCCTGAGCAACGTGCTCAAGCATGCCGAGGCGACGGCCGTCACGGTCACCGTCAGCTGCCAGGATAATCAGGTGAAGCTCAGGGTTCAGGATAACGGCCGCGGCGTGCCGGAAAATGCCGAACGAACGAACCACTATGGTTTAATTATCATGCGAGACCGCGCGCAAAGCCTGCGCGGTGATTGCCAGGTTCGCCGGGGAGAGTCAGGTGGCACCGAAGTTGTGGTCACCTTTATACCCGAAAAGCCCCTCATAACTGCTCAAGGAGAAAACCATGACTAATCAGGAACCGGCATCTATCCTGTTGATTGACGATCATCCGATGCTGCGCACTGGCGTTAAACAGCTTGTCAGCATGGCGCCAGATATCACCGTCGTCGGGGAAGCCAGTAACGGCGAACAGGGTATTGAACTTGCCGAATCGCTCGATCCTGATTTGATCTTGCTCGATCTCAACATGCCGGGCATGAATGGCCTGGAAACCCTCGACAAGCTGCGGGAGAAATCCCTCTCTGGCCGGGTGGTGGTCTTCAGCGTCTCAAACCATGAAGAAGACGTGGTCACCGCCCTCAAGCGAGGGGCAGACGGCTATCTGCTGAAAGATATGGAGCCGGAAGATCTGCTCAAGGCGCTGCAACAGGCTGCCGCAGGCGAGATGGTGCTGAGTGAAGCGTTAACGCCGGTACTGGCCGCCAGCCTGCGTGCGAACCGCGCCACGTCTGATCGTGACGTCAGCCAGTTGACCCCGCGCGAGCGTGACATTCTGAAGCTGATTGCCCAGGGGCTGCCGAACAAAATGATCGCCCGCCGTCTGGACATCACCGAGAGCACGGTCAAAGTGCATGTCAAACACATGCTGAAAAAAATGAAGTTAAAATCCCGCGTCGAAGCCGCCGTCTGGGTGCATCAGGAGCGCATTTTTTAACTTACTCATCCGGCAGCAACTTCCACCGTGGATCGTCGGCAGGCATTGCGACGAGCGGTTGCACCACGGAAAGCGTGATCTCATTGGAGGAGACACGCTGCCCATCCTTATCTTCCACCACGGCCGTAAGCCGCCATGTATTTTTCGCCCCTTCCGAATCATCCCATGCAGGCATGATCACACTCCAGCCATCGCTGCTGTTGCCGTTTGCCGGTGAGGTCAGGCTGAGTGCCTGGGTATCACCCAGCCAGTGGATCTGCCGGATACCGTGCTTGCTGCGAATTTGCAGCTTAAGCATCACCGTTTCGCCTGGCTTAAGATCCCACGGCGGCGTGGCAAGATATACCGAGAGGGTTTTGCGCTGACGAAATTCCATCACGGGCAGATTATCGCGCTCAGGTGAATCATAGCGGCTGCCCCGCAGCGAGCGCGTCGCCGCCACCTCCCCGGCGGAAAGCTGTTTCGCCAGCGGCACGCCAAAGCGATAGTTGAGCTTCAGCCCGAGGTTATTCTGGCTAACGCCGCTCTCCCCCTGCTTATGGGCAGCCGTCAGGGTGACCAGCGGAACGGGGGTATAGTTCAGCCCCAGGTTGACCGCAACCGGGTTGTGATACCCCGTACCGCTGTTAAACAGATCGACGTTATCGCCAAAATACTGTTCAAAGCTGACGCTGGTGTTCAGGTGATGAAACCAGGGAAGCCAGGCTTTGGCCGTCACGTCGTACCCGCGCGCCATGCGCTGCTCGCGGATGTCGGAACGCGGCTGCCAGCCAGCGAACGGCTGGTAGTAATTGGCCGACAGGCGCAGGTTTTCACCCCACGCCTCTGCGCCCAGCCCGGCACGTTGCAGGTTGTCTTCCAGCAGGTTGTCGTAAAAGGTGTTGTAGCCCAGCAGCCAGTTTCCGGCAACCCAGCGCTGCCCGATCCCGACGTTGCTCACCAGCCCGTCTGTCTGCTGCGTCAGACCAAGCTGGCTCCAGCTCAGATAACGGGTGTTGTCGTTCCAGGGGATAAACCAGCTTCCGCTGCTGCCGTTAAAGTTGCCGTCGTCATCCACCAGCACATTGACGTTGGCGTTTCCCCAGGGTGAAAGCCAGGATTCAATCTGCTCGTTGACTTCCCCGCTGACGGCATCCCGCACCTTGCCAAACGCGAACTGTCGCGCCTGCTGCCCGGCCGTCAGGCCGTTATCGGTCATACTGGCTTCACCGAAGGCCTTTGCCATTTCAGCCAGATGCTTTTCGCCTTCGGTGCTCGGCTGCGCCATACCGAGATCCGGCAGACTATCGCCGTTGTTATCAAAAGGATTTTGCGCCTGCTGCACGAAGGATTTCGGCGCACCGTGAACGGCTCCAGCCGTAAAAAGGGGGAGTAACAGCAAAAAACGGATGCGGGACGATACAGCCTTCAACGTCGTCAATCAGAACCTGTGTTTATGAACAAACACTTATTATGTTAACGCCATAAGCCCTGAAAACCAGTCTTAACAGAAATTTCAGGAATATCCTGAAAAGCATTGTCGCGTGGCGGCTTCCCCTTACCCGACCTACAAATTCGTACCGGTGCGAAGCCGCCACCCGACGCCCTTACCCTATCCCAACAGCCCTTTCAGCTCCGGCACGCAGGAGCCGCAGTTCGTACCGCAACGCAGCTTCACGCCCAGCGCTGCGGCAGAATCACAGCCTCCGGCTATCGCCTTACGTATCGTATTTTCACCCACGCTGAAGCAACTACAAATAATTCTCCCGGGATCGGCATCTTCGCCCGACCGTTGTCCGTGCAGCAGTGCATGGCGTTCAGCGAGTAGTACGGGCGCAGCAGCAAAGGCTTCTTCAATAAACGCATGCGCCAGCGCTGGCAGCGTATGGCCCTCCCAGTAGCCCAGCATCAGCTCGCCGTGATGCCAGGCGAGCACGCTGCTGCGTTCTCCCGTTTGTGCCACCTGTAACTGCCAGCCCCGACCGCTGGCGTACGCCATGACCCACGACAGTAACGGCTGCTCCGCCGCCACCGTCAGCCGTGAGGCTTTACGCCACCAGCAGACCGACGGCGGCAGCGCTGGCAGCTCCCGGGCATACAGTTCCCCCTGCCAGGCCGGTAGCCAGGGCAGGATCCTCACCGCGGTTTGTTTACTCTCCGGCTGGCCTGACCCGGCATCAACCCGCCCTTCCACCAGCGCGTTGACCTTTCCCTGCCTGGCAAATTGCGCGTTCCAGTGCATCGGCGCAAACAGCTCGCCCGCACGCTGCGCGGTGGAGATACGTACTCTGGCAACCATCACTCCGCGCGGGGAGCTTACCCGCGCCAGCTGGCCGTCAGTCAGCCCGGCGCGCGCCGCATCGGTTGCGTTCATCTCAACAAAAGGCTCATCGATATGCTGCATCAGGCGCGGAACATGCCCCGTGCGCGTCATGGTGTGCCACTGATCGCGGATCCGCCCGGTGTTCAGTATCAAGGGGTACAATTCGTCGACGCCTGCCCCATGTGGGGAGGGGTCAACCGGAACAAGCGTTCTTTGCGGAAAATCACCGGCATGCCACTGATACGGCGCCAGCGCGTCCCACGCCTCTCGCGACAGCGACGCCAGTTCGCGCAGGTTTAGCGCCCGTTCGCCGTTATTTTCAAACGCCGTCAGCGCCGCATGTTCACAAAATATCTCCTGAGGGTGTTCCCAGGCGAAGGCATCGCCATAACCGAGCTGCTCTGCGATCCGGGCGATGATCCACCAGTCCGGTCTGGCCTCGCCCGGCGCAGGCAGAAAGGCGCGCTGGCGGGAGATACGGCGTTCAGAATTGGTCACCGTGCCGTTTTTCTCGCCCCAGCCCAGGGCGGGAAAACGGATATGGGCAAACCGGCTGGTGTCCGTCTCCTGCATCACCTCAGATACCATGACCAGCGGGCAGGCCGCCAGAGCCTGGCACACCGCGTGGCTGTCGGGAAGTGACACGGCAGGGTTGGTGCCCATGATCCACACCGCCTTCACCTCGCCGCGGGCAATGGCGTCAAACAGTTCCACCGCCATCAGGCCCGGGGTCTGCGCCAGCCGTTCCGTTCCCCAGAAACGCGCCACGCGCGAAAGATCGTCCGGCTCGAAGTTCATGTGCGCCGCCAGCTGGTTCGCCAGCCCACCCACTTCCCGCCCGCCCATGGCGTTTGGCTGTCCGGTCAGCGAAAACGGGCCGCAGCCAGGACGGTTGAACTTTCCGCTGGCAAGATGCACGTTAATGATGGCGTTACACTTGTCACTGCCGCTGGAGGACTGGTTGATCCCCATGGTATAGAGCGTGATCGCGCGTGGCGCGGTGACAAACCAGTCGTAGAAGGTGCCAATCTCGTCTGAAGGCAGATCGCAAAACGCCGCCACGCGAGGGATCGGCCACTCGCCGCGCCCCTGGATCAGATTGAGCAACCCCACAAACAGCCCGGCGTCGCTGCCGGGTCTGAGCGCGAGGTGGAGATCGGCGATATCGCAGGTGGCGGTTTTACGCGGATCGATCACGACCACTTTCATCTGCGGATTGTTGTGTTTTGCCTGCACCAGCCGCTGATACAGCACCGGATGCGTCCAGGCCGCGTTCGAGCCAACGAGTACCACCAGATCGCTGTTTTCCACGTCCTCGTAGCTGCACGGCACCACGTCTTCACCGAAGGCGCGTTTGTAGCCCACCACCGCCGATGACATACACAGCCGCGAGTTGGTATCAATGTTCGCCGCCCCGATAAAGCCTTTCATCAGCTTGTTGGCGGCATAGTAATCCTCTGTCAACAGCTGGCCGGAGGCATAAAACGCCACCGCCTGCGGCCCCCATTCGTTGATGATGTTCCGCAGCCGCTCGCCCGCTTCGCCCAGCGCCTGCGGCCATGCCACCTCCCGGCCATCGACAACCGGGCGCAGCAGGCGTCCCTGTAGCCCCGTGGTTTCCCCAAGGGCAGATCCTTTTACGCACAGACGACCGAAATTCGCCGGATGAGTTTCATCCCCCCGAATGCTCACCTTTTCACCGTCTGCGCTGGCGACCACGCCGCAGCCCACCCCGCAGTAAGGGCACGTTGTCCGGGTTTCCGTCATGAGGCCTCCGCACGCATCACCAGCTCTTCATTTCCAACCCACACCTTGCCGTTTTCAATTTTTACCGGCCAGGCACGCACCGCAGGCGCCCCGCTCTCAGCCTGACACCCGTCGCGCAGACGAATACGTTGCTTGTAGAGCGGCGAGATCACCACCGGTTCCCCCGCCGCATCGCCGAGGATGCCGCGTGAAAGCACGTTCGCGCGGCTGCCCGGCTCCCGATCGTCGAGGGCATAAACGGTGTTGCCAAAGCGGAACAGCGCAATCGGTTTGCGCCCAAGATGCGCGCCAATGCCCGCCTGCTCCGGGATCTCGTCGATATTGCAAATTTCCTGCCAGCGCTTGTTCTCCTCCCCGGCGGGGACGTTCACCGCGGTGCGGAACAGCGCCAGGCGGTCAGGATCGTTAAGGGTGGTTTGCCATTCGCACTGGTAGGTCTCCACCACCCGGGCCATCTCCTGCTCCAGCTCGTGGACGATCCCCAGGCTGTCGTTGAGGATCACCTCGCGCAGATAGTCGAGGCCGCCTTCCAGGTTATCCATCCAGGTACTGGTGCGTTGCAGACGATCTGCCGTGCGAATGTAGAACATCAGGAAACGGTCAACGGTGCGGATCAGCGTTTCGTCGTCCAGATCGCTGGCGAAGAGATCCGCGTGGCGCGGCTTCATCCCGCCGTTGCCGCACAGATAGAGGTTCCAGCCTTTGTCCGTGGCAATCACCCCCACGTCTTTGCTCTGCGCCTCTGCGCACTCACGGGTACAGCCAGAGACCGCCATTTTGATTTTGTGCGGCGCGCGCAGCCCCTTATAGCGGTGCTCCAGCCTGACCGCGAGGCCGGTGGAATCCTGCACGCCGTAGCGGCACCAGGTCGACCCGACGCAGGATTTCACCGTGCGCAGGGATTTCCCGTAGGCATGTCCAGTCTCAAACCCGGCCTCCACCAGCGCCTGCCAGATTTCCGGCAACTGTTCGAGCGTAGCGCCAAACAGGTCAATACGCTGGCCTCCGGTGATTTTGCTGTAAAGGCTATAGCGTTTCGCAATCTGGCCGATGGCGATCAGCCCGTCGGCGGACACTTCACCCGCAGGCATCCGCGGGACGATGGAGTAGGTTCCGTCCTTCTGAATATTGGCGAAATAGCGGTCGTTGGTGTCCTGCAACGGCAGATGCGCCGGTTTCAGCAGATACTCGTTCCAGCAGGAAGCCAATACCGATCCCACCAGCGGCTTACAGATCTCGCATCCATGCCCCTGACCGTAGCGGCTGATAAGCTGGTCGAAGGTGCGGATATGGTTGACGCGCACCAGGTGGTAAATCTCCTGACGCGAGTACGGGAAGTGTTCGCAGATATCTTTTTTCACCTCCACGCCCTGCGCCGCAAGCTGGAACTCCATCACCTGCTTCACCAGCGCGCTACAGCCTCCGCAGCCGGTCGCCGCTTTGGTGCACTGCTTAATGGCGCCGATATCCGTTGCACCCGCGCTTACCGCCTGGCAGATATCCCCTTTGCTGACGTTATGACACGAACAGATCTGCGCGCTTTCCGGCAGTGCCGCCACGCCCAGCGCTTTCGGCGCGCCGCCTGACGACGCGGGTAAGATCAGCGTTTCCGGCTCTTTTGGCAGGCTGATGCCGTTGAGCATCATCTGCACCAGCGTGGCGTATTCGCTGGCATCGCCCACCAGCACGCCCCCCAGCAGGGTTTTGCTGTCGTGGCTGACCACAATTTTTTTGTAGATTTGCTGCGGCCCGTGCGTCCACTGGTAGCTCAGCGCGCCCGGCGTGCGCCCGTGGGCATCGCCAAACGACGCCACATCCACCCCCAGCAACTTGAGTTTGGTACTCATATCTGCGCCGGTGAAGCGCTTCTCCTCCCCCGCCAGCACAGCGGCGGCCACGCGCGCCATCTGGTAGCCTGGTGCCACCAGGCCAAAGATTTTCCCCTCCCACAGCGCGCATTCGCCGATGGCAATCACGTCCGGATCGGAGGTCCGGCAGCCGTCGTCAATGCAGATCCCGCCGCGCTCGCCGACAGCCAGCCCGCTGCTGCGCGCCAGCGCGTCCTGCGGCCGAATACCGGCAGAGAAGACCACCATGTCCGTTTCCAGCTGTTCACCATCGGCAAAACGCAGCACCAGCCCGTCGTCTGCGGTGGCAATCTCCGTCGTCGATTTACTGGTGTGTACTCCTACGCCCAGCGCCTCAATTTTCTTGCGCAGCATTGCCGCGCCGTCGCTGTCGAGCTGCACCGCCATCAGGTTCGGCGCAAACTCCACCACGTGAGTTTCCAGCCCGAGCTGCTTAAGCGCATTCGCCGCCTCCAGCCCCAGCAGGCCGCCGCCAATCACCACGCCGCGGCGAGAGCCTGCCGCATGGGCCGCAATGTTGTCCAGATCGTCGAGGGTGCGGTAGACAAAACAACCCGGCAGATCGTTGCCCGGAACGGGTGGTACGAACGGGTACGAGCCGGTCGCCAGCACCAGCTTGTCCCAGTGGGTCTCATGGCCACTGGCGGTACGCACTACGTGTGCATCACGATCGATAGCGACGATCTGCTGCGAGAGGCGCAGCTCAATGCCGTTATCGGCAAAGAACGCCCCCGCCACCAGCGAGAGCGAGTCCGCGCTGCGTCCGCCAAAATATTCCGACAGATGCACGCGGTCATAGGCGGCATAGCGCTCTTCGCCAAAAACAATAATCTGATACTGCTGATGTAAATTGCGGTTAACGCAGTCTTCGAGGAAATGATGGCCGACCATACCGTGCCCAACCACCACCAGAGTAGGTTTTGTCATAGCGTTCTGTCCTGCAACCTGCGGTTGCGTTGTGAAACGATCGAACAGCCAGTCCGCGTGGGCGGGCGCAGCCGTTGCCAGTAAATCGGTAAAGGTTGCCGCGCTGCGGCAGTCACCCAGCAGCAGCACGCCAGCCAGCGCCCCCTGATGGATGAGTAAACGTCGATAGTGACGGGTCAGCGGGTCCCATGAACTCCAGACCACATCGTCCGCCTGCGCCGTCGCGCGTCCGAGGCTGAACAGCTCCAGCCCGGTCACCTTAAGGCGCACGCCGTTGTCGACAAGGGTAAACGGCGCGGTGACCTCCCCGGCCAGCCGCGCGGCAAGAATATCCGCCTGCGCCAGACAGGGGGCGACCAGGCCAAACGTCTGGCCGTCAATTTCGCAGCACTCGCCGATGGCGTAGATATCCGGCACGGAGGTTTGCATCTGCGGATCCACCACGATGCCACGCGCGCAGCGAATGCCGCTGGCTTTTGCCAGCGCAACGTTGGGCTGCACGCCCGTGGCCAGCACCACGCGCGTGGCGGCGATGCGGCGTCCGTCGGTCAACGTCACGGCATCGTCAGCGATGGCGGTGATGCCGGAGGCGAGTTCACAGCGTACGCCCCGCGCCGCCAGCGCCTCGTCAAGCAGCAGTCCCGCCTGCTGATCCAGCTGCTGTTCCATAAGCCACGGACCGCGATGCACGAGCGTGACGTTGTCACCGTTGCGCGCCAGCGCTGCCGCGGCCTCCACGCCGAGTACGCCGCCGCCCAGCACTACCGCCGGTCCGGAGATATTCTGGATGGCGCGGGTCTCTGCCAGGGTGCGAAAGGTGAACACATGCGGCGCATCGACCCCGGGGATCGGCGGCACGACAGGGGTAGACCCGGTGGCAAACACCAGCGCATCCCAGCCCAGCGTGCGAGCAGAGGTATGCACTTCACGCGCGTTAACGTCTACTGCGAGCGCCGTTTCTCCTCGCAGCACCGTTACGCCTCGTGCCGTGTACCAGTCTTCATCGTGCAGACAGATGTGCTCCGCCTGCTTTTCGCCACCCAGCACCGGCGAAAGCTGGATGCGGTTGTATGCCTGCTCCGGCTCGTCACCGATGACGGTGACAGCGAAACGACCGGGAACACGCCCGGTGAGCGACGCAATCAGCCGGGCTGCCGCCATACCATTACCGATAATGACCAGTCGCATCGTGCCCCCTCATTACGCCGCTTTCGGCTGTTTTTCGTAGAGGAAATGGAGGATCTGCTGGCGCATGTGGTGATAGCGGCTGTCGTCCGCCAGCTGCACCCGGTTGCGCGGGCGCGGCAGATCGACGCGCAGGATCTCACCCACGGTGGCCGCCGGGCCGTTGGTCATCATCAGTACGCGGTCAGAGAGCAGTACCGCCTCGTCCACGTCGTGGGTAATGAGCACGATGGTGGTGTTCAGCGCCTGCTGGATCTGCATCACCGAGTCCTGAAGATGGGCGCGCGTCAGCGCATCGAGCGCGCCAAACGGCTCATCCATCAGCAGCACTTTCGGCTTCATTGCCAGCGCCCGGGCAATCCCGACGCGCTGCTTCATACCGCCGGAGATCTCCCCGGGGCGCTTATGCAGCGCGTGTCCCATCTGCACCCGGTCGAGGTTGTGCTCAATCCACGCTTTGCGCTCGACCTTACTCATGGTGTGACGGAAGACCTGATCCACCGCCAGCGCCACGTTGTCGAAGCAGGTTAACCACGGCAGCAGCGAATGGTTCTGGAACACCACCGCGCGCTCTGGCCCCGGCCCGGCGATTTCGCGGTTGTCGCAAATCAGCCCGCCTTCCGTCGGCAGCGTGATCCCGGCGATCAGGTTTAACAGCGTCGACTTGCCGCAGCCGGAGTGACCAATCAGACTGACGGTTTCGCCCTCGTGGATATCAAAAGAGACGTTTTGCAGCGCCAGAAACTCGCCGCTGGCGGTGGAAAAACGCTGGCTCACGGCCTGGACCTGAATTAACGGTTTCATCTTCACTCCTTATTTTCCCTGCCAGCTAAAGCGACGGGCGATCAGCATCAGCCCCTGCTCCAGCAGCAACCCGACCACGCCAATGATGACGATGGCGATGAGAATGTTTTCGACATTGAGGTTGTTCCACTCATTCCAGATCCAGAAGCCAATGCCTAAACCTCCGGTGAGCATCTCGGCGGCGACAATCACCAGCCAGGCAATGCCAATGGAAAGACGTACCCCGGTGAGCACCGCAGGCAGCACGGCGGGGAAAAGAATGCGGCGCATGATGGTCCACTCGGAGAGTTGCAGCACGCGGGCCACGTTGAGGTAGTCCTGCGGAATACGGCGCACCCCTTCGGCGGTGTTAATGACCATCGGCCAGATGGAGCAGATAAAAATGGTCCAGCTCGATGCAGGCTCCGCCTTCTGGAACAGCAGCAGGCCGATAGGCAGCCAGGCCAGTGGGCTGACCGGACGCAGGAGCGCGATCAGCGGGTTGAACATGCGGGAGAAAAAGGTGAAGCGGCCAATCAAAAAGCCCAGCGGAATGCCCGCCAGCGCCGCCAGACCAAAGCCGATGGCGACGCGCTGCAACGACGCCAGCACGTTCCAGCCAATGCCCATATCGTTTGGCCCGTCGCGATAAAACGGATCGGCAAACAGGGTCATGGCCGAATCAAGCGTGCTGAGCGGCGTCGGAAAGCCTTTACTGTTTATCGCCGCCAGCTGCCAGAGCAGCACCAGCAGGCCGAGACCGAGCAGCGCCGGGATGACGCGCTGTAAAAATTCATTCATCCGACGCGTAAAGGCTGGCGCACGACGGCGAACCTGTAGCGGAGGCAGGACAATCACTTCCCCGCTCTCTGACATCTCTTTTGGTTTTGTATTTTGCAGATGCTGCATATTCAGGCCCCTTTACGGTGAATGGCGAAGCGGTTGGCGTACCCTTCCGGATCGGTTCCGTTCCAGACGGTGCCGTCCATCAGGGTGCTGCTGCGATACGGTGATGACGGTGTGGACATGCCGCCCACGGCGGTCGCGGCATCCTGCCAGACCGCGGTCTGGTTAATGCGCTGTGCAATGCCCGCGTAATCCGGCGCGGCGTTGAGCAAGCCCCAGCGGCGGAACTGGGTTAGGAACCACATCCCGTCGGAGAGATACGGGTAGCTCACGGCTCCCTCGTTGAAGAAACGGATCGGGTGCGCATCCTGCCAGCGCTGACCGACCCCGTTGTCGTACTCGCCAAGCATACGTCCGGTGAGATACTGTTCCTTGCAGTTGAGCCAGGCGCGGCGCGAGAGGATCTGCGCGGTTTCGCGTTTGTTTTCCGCTGACGCCTCGATCCAGCGCGCGGCTTCCATCACCGCGCTCACCAGCGCCCGTGCGGTGTGCGGGTTTTTCGCCACCCAGTCACGTCGGGTGCCGAGGATCTTTTCCGGGTGATCGGCCCAGATGGACTGCGACGTGGCGGCGGTAAACCCGATGCGGTCGTTAATCGCCCGCGCGTTCCACGGCTCGCCAACGCAAAACCCGACCATGTTGCCAATGCGCATGTTCATCACCATCTGCGGCGGCGGCACCACCACAGTGCGCACATCGTCAAACGGGTTAATCCCCGCGCTGGCCAGCCAGTAGTAGAGCCACATGGCGTGCGTTCCCGTCGGGAAGGTATGCGCGAAGGTGTAGGTTCCCGGCGCCTGCTGCGCAATCAGCTTTTTCAGCCCGTCGAGGTCACGAGCGCCCTTCTCCGCCAGATCGCTGGAGAGCGTAATGGCCTGTCCGTTCTGATTGAGGGTCATCAGGTTCGCCATCTGCTGCGGCTTGCCCGCGATACCCAGCTCCAGACCGTACAGCAGGCCGTAAAGAATGTGTGCGGCGTCCAGCTCCCCCGCCACAAGCTTGTCGCGCACCGCCGCCCAACTCGCCTCTTTGGTCGGTACAATGGTAATACCGTGTTTTTTATCGAACCCCTTCAGGGCCGCGATAACCACGGGCGCGCAATCGGTCAGGGGGATAAACCCGATACGCACGGTATCCTGCTCCGGCTTATCTGACCCCGCCGCCCATGCGGCCTGCATGACACCCGGCAACAGCATCGCACCACTCGCCAGCATGCTGGCCTGCAATAACCGCCGTCTCGACAAATCCGCCATAGTTGCTCCTGAAAAAAGGCAAAAAAAAGCGCCCGACGGTGCTGAAGCACCGCTGGACGCCTTTATCCCGAAGACGCATGCACCGCCGTTGGCGCATCGTCGAAAATGGTTAATCTGTTAATGCAAAGGTAATGCCAGCTTTTCATCCCCGGCGTTACGGGGTTTCTGCAAGAAGAGCGCTGTTTTACGCACCTCAATCAGGCACAAAATGCCCACTGACTGTGCAACTACTCCCCAGGGGGTATCTTCCACAAATTTTTCACCGTCAGCAGCGCACGGGCGATATCCACCATGCGTTGGTTTTTATCCATCGCCATTTTGCGCAGGGTAGTCCACGCCTGCTCCTCGCTCAGGTTCTGGTGTGTCATCAGCACGCTTTTGGCTTTGTCGATGGTCTTACGCTCCTCCAGCGTGTCGCGCAGGGAAGCAAGCTGACGGGAGAGTTGCTCAATTTCACGCGCCTGCTGGCGCACCAGCGGCAGCAGCGGTCTGTCAGGAAATCGCGCCAGGATATCGTCGTGCTCATCGTCTGCGTGCAGGTTTTCGCTACAGCGACGTTCCTCAACTGCCGTCATCAGATCGGCAATTGCCACCTCCTCCAGCGTGCGCAGGTGCTCAAGGCGCGCGGTTTGCAGGGCAAACCATTTGAGGGCGGTATCGCCGTTATCTGCCGGAGGCTGGCGGGTGCACGCTTCACGCCTGAGTTTTTCAGTCTCCAGACCCGGCAGGCAGTTGAGGGTAAATGACTCCTGCACGTCTGGAGTGCAATGGGAGATAAAAACCTCAAAGCAGGCCTGCTGGCCATCAATGCGATCCACCAGCCGCTGGCGGGTTTCATCGTCAAAGAATCCCTGGGTGAAACCAATAGCCCCCAGCGCCCGCTCTTGTCCCACAAGTTCTTTGCCCTGCATCAGGCTGTAAAGGGCCACAAATCGGCCCGCGATGTGCGGATCGTCAATGCTGTCGCTGAGTTGAGGTACGATACTGAGCAGATGACGCAGTATGCGGCTGTAGTGTTCCATCGCCTGCGGCGCGGTGACTCGTTGACCTGTAACGCCATCACGCAGCACCGTTAGCGTCTCAAGGCCGTGCAGTGCGCTGGCAATGCGTTCGCAGAGGGCGCTGCCCGGCAGCGGTTCGTTAAACTGAAGGTGCAATACAGCAAGGTTTTCATCCACCAGGGCCCTGCTGGCCTTGCATTCAGGCGCGTACAATTTGCCCTGCGAGCAGAGCCAGACATTTGACGCACCGCGCTCGCACTGTAGCATATGCACCAGTCGACTGATGCCGTTCACCAGTGCGCCCAGCTGCGCCAGTCTGCCGAGCTGTTCCTCACGCAACATTTTCGCACGCTGGAACCATTCGGTTGCGCCAGGGGAACTGCCAGCCACTATCGTCATCGTTTCTCTCCCCGATACGTATTCTTCGGTACGAGAAGCAATATTCGTGCCTTTTCAAAGAACAGGAGTCAACATGCAGAAGATTGTGATCGTCGCCAACGGTGCGGCCTACGGCAGTGAATCCCTTTTTAACAGCCTGCGCCTGGCAATCGCGCTGCGCGATAAGGAGAGTGAGCTGGAGCTGCGCCTCTTTTTGATGTCCGACGCCGTCACGGCCGGGCTGAAAGGGCAGAAACCCGCAGAGGGCTACAACATTCAACAAATGCTGGAGATCCTGACCGCGCAAAACGTTCCGGTCAAACTGTGCAAAACCTGTACCGACGGGCGCGGCATTACCGGGCTGCCGCTGATTGATGGCGTGGAAATTGGCACGCTGGTGGAGCTGGCTGAATGGACGCTTTCCGCCGATAAAGTATTAACTTTTTAATAATAACCCGCCAAAAATATTATTTTCTTATGGACGCGGTTTCAGCATCAAGTTTACCTGCACCGTTGCCGATAGGCATGGAAACAACACAGCAGGTATTACACTTATGTTCAGATCCATTCGCGCCCGCATCATTGCCGCGACGACAGGCTGTCTGGTCGTCGCCCTTCTTCTTAATACTATTATTAACTTTCAGGTCACGCGCCAGGATAACCAGCAGTCGCAGCGCGATATTCTGACCAGCACCAGCGCCAGCCACAACATGGCGATTGCCGACTGGGTGAACAGCAAAATGACCGTCATTACCTCGGCGCAGCCGGTCGCGCTCAGCGACGATCCGGTTCCGGTGTTTAAACAGCTTGCGCTGGCGGGTGGATTCACCAACGTCTACGTGGGTTATGCCAGCAAAACGGCTAAATTTTCTGACCCAACCGGGGTACCCGCTGATTACGATCCCACCCTTCGCCCGTGGTATCAGCAGGTCGTCAGCGCTGATGGCCCGGTAGTGACTGCACCCTATGTGGACGCGGGCACCGGGAAACTGGTGGTGACGTTCGCGGTACCGGTTAAAGAGCAAGGCGCCCTGAAAGCGGTGGTGGCGGGCGATGTGGCGATGGACAGCGTGGTGGCTAACGTGCGCGGTATTCACCCGACCCCGGCCAGCAGCGGACTGCTTCTGGACAGCAACGGCACCGTTATTGCCGGCAGCGATCCTGCGCTGACGCTTAAGCCTTTTACGGAGACGATCAAAGGGACCGATTTTGCCGCCCTGAAAAGCGGCAACCTGGTTGACGGAACATTTAACGGACGCGAAAAAACGTTCCTGGCCACCGCCGTACCGGGGACGCACTGGCTGCTGGTTGTGGCGCTTGATAATGGCGATGCCACCGCCGGGATGCGGTCATTGCTTAAAGCATCTGCACTGTCTCTGGCGATCCTCGCCCTGCTGAGCGGTGCCCTCATGCATCTCCTGATTGCTCGCCTGCTTAAGCGGCTGTCAGGTATCCGTGACGCGATGAACAGCATTGCCAACGGTACTAACGATCTGTCGCAGCGTCTGCCGGATAAGGGGGGCGATGAAGTGGCGCAAATCGCGCAGGCATTTAACGCCTTCAGCGATAAGCTTTCTGTGGTGATGATCCAGCTGCGTGATGCCAGCGCCTCAGTGAAAAACGCCGCGCATGAGATTGCGGCAGGTAATCAGGATCTTTCCGGGCGTACCGAGCAGGCGGCATCAAGCCTTCGCGAAACCGCCAGCGCCGTGGAAGAGATCACGGCCTCCGTCACGCAGTCAAACGAGTCGGCAGCAGAAGCGAACGAACAGGCGAGCAAGGCCTCTGCCGCCGCATCCCGTGGAGGCGACGTCGTCGCTCAGGCCATCAGCACCATGCAGTCCATTGAACTGGCTTCCGCGAAAATCGGCGATATCACCAGCGTCATTGACGGCATTGCCTTCCAGACCAATATTCTGGCGCTTAACGCCTCGGTGGAAGCGGCGCGTGCCGGGGAGCAAGGCCGTGGGTTCGCGGTCGTTGCGGGGGAAGTACGTAACCTGGCCAGCCGCAGCGCTCAGGCGGCGAAAGAGATCAAATCCCTTATTGACTCCACCACCGAAAGCGTAGCAATCGGCTCCCGGTTTGTGCACCTTGCGGGCGACAGCATGGATGAGATCCGCGCCAGCGTCGGGAGCGTGTCTGGCATTATGCGTGAGATATCCATTGCCACCCGGGAGCAGATGAAAGGGATCCATGAGATTAACCACGCGGTGACTCACCTGGATCGCATGGTGCAGCAGAACGCCGAGCTTGTTGTACAGTCTGCTGCGGCGGCCAGCGCCCTGCAAAGCCAGGCGGGCGACCTTGCTGAGACCGCTGGCCATTTCCGCATATAATTTTTCCCGGACGCGCGTAAAGCAGGGAAAACGCGCGTCCGCTGAAAGGTTTCAGGGATTTTGTCATTTTTGTTTAATCGTTGCGCCATTTTTTGATCGAAATCAGCATCCCACCCCTGCCCCTTTGGTGTTATGCAATGAGTAAATTGTGAACAACATCACGCTCGGGATGGGCAAAAACGACGGGGTATAAAATGGCACGAGTTAAAACAAGTCTGAAACTGTTTGGCGGGGATACGGTAGTGGTGCGTTGCTCAGAGCGTTGCCGCATCCATCTGATGAGTACAAAAGGACAGAAGCAATCGCAGGCAGATATCCTTACCGTCCAGGACGATAAGGCCTGGCTGACGGTGCCTTACACCGGCACCTGGGATGTGCTGATCGACAGCCACAGCCAGTCGCTCGAACATTCCGTAAGTTACGTGGCGGCATAACCGTAAACGCCCGGCCAGCCGGGCGTATTATCAGGCAAAACCCGGCCGCAGCGTATTGCTGAGCGGGTTCCCTTCCAGCAGCGCTTTCACCTTCACCACCAGCTCACTCAGACAGTCGTCCTGCATACCGAGACGCGTCAGCTCCTGATCGAGCGAGAAAAGGTACTGGGCGTTAGTACCCAGCGGTCCACTGGCGGCGGCAATCAGCGGGGCAATCACCTGGGTACGGGTGTCGGCTTCATACAGCGGATGGCGCGGATCCATAATGAACACCAGCGCGTTGACGGTGCGCCCGTCATCCAGTTCCAGCTTGCACCAGCTGGGCATATAGCAGCCGGTGATCATCTCGCGCTTCCACAGCAGCGTCAGCTCATCTTCCAGCGTGGTATCCGGCAGCCGGTATGCCACGCCCGTGGTGCGCCCGCCCTCTTTTAGTGCAAGCATGCGGCCAGGCTGGCACGCGCTGCCGCGTCCGGCGGTCAGGCGCAAACAGAAGGCGCGGTGCCAGCCAGGCAGCGTTCCGGTTGCCGATTCAACAAATTCGAGTGCCGGGTTCCACATCAGCGAGCCGTAACCAAAGATCCAGACCGGGCCATCATCCGGGCGGCAGGCCAGCGTTGCCGCAAGCGACGCCGCACGTTGTTCAGCCGACCACAGAAGCGATTCCTCAATAGCACCAAATGCCGTCTTACAATCTGCCTTCATCAAGAAATCACGCGTTAACACATTCCACCTCCGCCACTGCATGCTTCCTTGCGACATCTTTAAAGCGCCTTCCCGGCATTCTGTGCTGTTCATTTTAACAGCAGTTGAGCAACGATAAGCAATTCGCGGGCCAGATGCAATACAGCGGCAGGTCAACCGCCTGAAATGTCAAAATGGAGGTAGCGTATTATTCGACGGCTATTTCTTTTTGTGCCATTTATCATCGTCCCCTTTCTCATAGTCATTTTTCACGGCGGCCCAGGCCACCTTATGCGCCGTCTCTTCACGGCTGGCATCGTCCCGCCGATCTTCTTTATCTTTGTACTGATCCCAGGCGCTGTTAAAGGCTTCTTTGTAGATATCCTGGGCGTGGGCAGGCAATACGTTTTGCACGTTATCCGGTAATTCGCTTTTCGATTTGTATGGCATCGTTAACCTCTCTTTTGGCTAAAAGATAAGTGTGGACGACGATACGCGAGGGTGCCACTCGCCAGTAAGAAATGAACAATTTAAAAATACAACGCATTGTTATTAAACCATTATTTAATGGAGACAAGGCATTATAAGCATCAGACATAAAAATTATCACAAAGGGTAAAATTAAGTAAAAAACACAGGGTATTTAACAAATTTCTGTTAAATTAATACCCTCAAAATCTATCTATAATTACAAGCACCTGCACTGTTGGAGAAACACATGACAGCAACACACGAGGCGGTAAAAACCCGCCACAAGGAGACCTCTCTCATTTTCCCGGTTCTGGCACTGGCTGTGCTGCTCTTCTGGGGAAGCAGTCAGTCATTGCCAGTGGTTGTGGGGATCAATATTCTGGCTCTGGTGGGTATTTTAACCAGTGCATTTAGTGTGGTACGCCATGCGGATGTTTTAGCCCACCGTCTTGGCGAGCCGTATGGGTCATTAATTTTAAGCCTTTCGGTTGTGATTCTTGAGGTCAGTCTCATTTCCGCATTAATGGCCACCGGCGACGCCGCGCCAACGCTAATGCGCGATACGCTCTACTCCATCATTATGATTGTCACCGGCGGCCTGGTCGGTTTTTCACTTTTATTAGGTGGTCGCAAATTTGCCACCCAGTACATGAACCTCTTTGGCATTAAACAGTACCTGATCGCCCTGTTCCCGCTGGCGATTATTGTGCTGGTCTTCCCGATGGCGCTGCCGGGTGCCAATTTCACCACCGGCCAGGCGCTGCTGGTGGCGCTGATTTCCGCGGCGATGTACGGCGTGTTCCTGCTGATCCAGACCAAAACGCACCAGAGCCTGTTTGTTTACGAGCATGAAGACGACGGCGACGACGATGACCCGCATCACGGTAAGCCGTCGGCCCACAGCAGCGCGTGGCATACGGTTTGGCTGATCGTGCATCTGATTGCCGTTATTGCGGTCACCAAGATGAATGCGAACCCGCTGGAGGCGCTGTTAACTGAACTGAACGCGCCGGTCGCCTTTACCGGTTTCCTGGTGGCCCTGTTGATCCTGTCGCCAGAAGGTCTGGGAGCGCTGAAAGCGGTGCTCAATAATCAGGTGCAGCGGGCGATGAATCTGTTCTTCGGCTCCGTTCTGGCGACCATCTCTCTTACCGTTCCGGTGGTGACGCTGATTGCCTTTATGACGGGGAATGAATTGCAGTTTGCGCTGGGTGCGCCGGAGATGATTGTGATGGTGGCATCCTTGCTGCTGTGCCAGATTTCCTTCTCCACCGGCCGCACCAATGTGCTGAACGGCGCGGCGCATATGGCGCTGTTTATTGCGTATCTGATGACGATATTTGCGTAGCCTTTTTGCCCAGCGGCGCTTCGCTTGCAGGGCCTACGGGTTTTGTAGGCCGGGTAAGCGCAGCGCCACCCGGCAATATGCCCCATAAAAAAACCCGCCGAAGCGGGTTTTTTTATTAGTTGCTGGTATCCAGCTCGTCGAAGCTCTTCACCAGATCGTCAATCGCTTTGATCTGTTTCAGGAACGGCTCCAGCTTATCCAGCGGCAGCGCGGATGGACCGTCGCATTTCGCGTTAGCCGGATCCGGGTGCGCTTCAATAAACAGACCCGCCAGGCCGGTTGCCATACCGGCGCGCGCCAGTTCGGTCACCTGCGCACGACGCCCGCCAGACGCGGCGCCAAACGGGTCGCGGCATTGCAGGGAGTGGGTCACGTCGAAAATCACCGGGGACTGGTTAGAAACGTTCTTCATCACGCTGAAGCCCAGCATATCCACAACCAGGTTGTCATAACCGAAGTTTGAACCACGGTCGCAGAGGATCACCTGGTCGTTACCGCCTTCGATAAACTTGTCGACGATGTTACCCATCTGGCCAGGGCTCACGAACTGCGGTTTTTTCACGTTAATCACGGCACCGGTTTTCGCCATCGCTTCTACCAGGTCAGTCTGGCGAGCGAGGAACGCCGGAAGCTGAATCACGTCTACCACATCAGCCACGGGCTGTGCCTGAGACGCTTCGTGCACGTCGGTGATCACTTTCACGCCAAACGTCTGTTTCAGCTCCTGGAAAATCTTCATCCCCTCTTCCAGGCCCGGGCCACGGTAGGAGTGAATGGAGGAGCGGTTGGCTTTGTCAAAAGAGGCTTTAAACACGTACGGGATGCCCAGCTTTTGGGTCACGGTCACGTAGTGTTCGCAGATGCGCATAGCGAGATCGCGGGATTCCAGCACGTTCATACCGCCAAACAGCACGAACGGCAGGTCGTTTGCCACGTTGATATCACCAATGCTAACCACTTTTTGTTTCATAGGATCGCCTTATTCAGGTGTGAATCGGAATTAAGATTAATGCAGTGTAATGTGCTTATGCGCGATCGCGTTAATCTGCGCGCGGATCATCTCGCTGATCGGGTCTTCCGGACATTGCTCGACGAAATAATTCAAATCATTCAGCGCCACGTGCTCGCAGTCGAGCTGCGCATAAATCAGGCCGCGGTCGCGGATTTCGTACGGATCTTCCGGATTGAACTGCAACAGCACTTCGCTTGCGCGCAGGGCCAGCTCCATCTGACGCTCTTCCATCAGCGCAGACTTCAGCGTATCCAGGAGCTTGCGGATCACTTCGGCGTTATCGGCTTCATCAAGATCTTCATTGAACAGCTCAGCTATCGGGCTGATGTTGCCTTTCAGCCAGACGTCCAGCGTATGCTCATCCAGCGTGTCGCCGTTAAACGGATTGATTAACCACATCTCACCGTCCAGCCACTCCGCCCGCAAAATCATCTGCGTCGGGAAAATGACCGGCACCAGTGGAATATCCAGCTCGTGCGCAACCCACAGTAAAATGGCGCCCAACGCGACGGCGCTGCCCTGACGATTTTTCAACACCTGGTCCAGCCACAGTGCGTCAGACAGGCGGTACACGCCTCGCGTGTCGCAGAAACCCCATTCGCCGTAGAAAAGCTCAATCAGCTTCTCTAATTGCCAGTCCTGCGGACGTGCCTGATTGATCTCTTCGCGCGCCAGGCTGACCAGATTCTCCAGTTCAGCGTAAACGTACTGTGACGTAAAATCGTCGCGGATCATCTCTGAAATCAGGATCATACCATCGCAGAGCGGCACTTTGTTAAATTCGAAATCGGCTAAGGACCTCATGACTTACCCCAGTAACGGTATTCTTGTGGTGGCGAGTTTAATGATGATGTACAGCACCACCAGACCCAGCAAAAAGGCGATAAACCCTGTCTGCTGGCTGCGCGGACGATGACGCCCAAGCGCGATAAAACCCAAAACGATGTAGATGATAACGCCAAACAGCTTTTCAGTCAGCCATGCGCCTTTATCAGTAAATGGCAGATAGCCGGTTTTCCACATTAACCCGGCTCCGGAAAGGAACAGCACCGTATCGATACAGTGCGGGGCGATGCGTACCCAGCGGGCGTTAATCAGCGGATTGTTGCTGTAGCGCCACCAGTAGCGGGCAATGAAAAAGCCGATGGTCAGGGCAACGGAAACCAGGTGAACGGAGATCAGCAGCGTAAACAGGCTCATGACCACTGCCCCAGCGTCAGACGTTCATTGCCGCCGTAATCCCGGCAGGTTTCCACGGCAACATATCCGGCACGCGTAAACAGCGCTCGCACCGCCTCTCCCTGCGTCCAGCCATGTTCCACCAGCAGCCAGCCACCGGGAAGCAAATGTTGCCGTGACGTTGTCACAATGTGATCGAGATCCGCAAGTCCCTGATTCGCAGCGACCAGCGCGGTCAACGGTTCAAAACGCACGTCGCCCTGCGCGAGATGCGGATCGTCTTCGTCGATGTAGGGCGGATTGCTGACAATCATTTCGAACATGCGGCTTTCAAGCGCGGCAAACCAGCTGCTTTGCAGAACGGAAACATTGTTCAGCCCCAGCCGTTCAACGTTGCGCCGCGCGAGGGCGACCGCATCCGGCATCACGTCTACCGCCGTCACGGTGCAGTCCGGCCGCTCGCTGGCAAGCGCCAGCGCAATCGCCCCGGTGCCGGTGCCGAGATCGAGGATCTGACACGGCTGCGCCGGTAACCGCGCCAGCGCCTGCTCCACCAGACACTCGGTGTCCGGGCGCGGGATCAGCGTGGCCGCTGAAACGTACAGCGGAAGTGACCAGAACTCGCGTTCGCCAACCAGATGCGCCACCGGCTCGCCGGTTTTACGGCGGGCAAGCAGCGTCTCCAGCTGCGATAGCTGTTCAGCGGTTAGCGCGGTTTCGCCGAAAGCCAGCAGATACGTGCGGGCTTTACCCGTCACATGCTCAAGCAGAATTTCGGCGTCGCGCTTCGGGCTTTCACTTGCAGAAAGCTCACTGGCGGCATGGCGTAACCAGCGCTGAAAATCCATTAATCCTGCTCGGACAGTGCCGCCAGCTGGTCGGCCTGGTATTCCTGCACGATAGGCTCAATCAGCATATCGAGCTTGCCTTCCATCGCCTCATCCAGACGGTAGAGCGTCAGGTTGATGCGATGGTCGGTTACGCGACCCTGCGGGAAGTTATAGGTACGGTTACGGTCGCTACGATCGCCGCTGCCCAGCAGGTTACGGCGGGTAGAGGCTTCCGCCTGCTGGCGTTTCGCCATTTCCGCCGCGTGAATACGGGCGCCCAGCACGGATAACGCTTTAGCTTTGTTCTTGTGCTGGGAACGTTCATCCTGACACTCAACCACAATCCCGGTGGGCAGGTGAGTAATACGGATAGCGGAGTCGGTGGTGTTAACGTGCTGACCACCTGCCCCTGAAGAGCGGAAGGTGTCGATGCGCAGATCCGCCGGGTTGATATCCGGCAGTTCCGCTTCCGGCAGCTCCGGCATCACCGCCACCGTACAGGCTGACGTATGAATGCGTCCCTGAGATTCTGTCGCAGGCACGCGCTGCACGCGGTGACCGCCGGATTCAAATTTCAGTCGACCGTACACGCCGTCACCGCTGATTTTGGCGATAACCTCTTTGTAGCCGCCATGCTCGCCTTCGTTGGCGCTCATGATCTCCACGCGCCAGCGACGGGATTCGGCATAACGGCTGTACATTCGGAACAGATCCCCGGCGAACAGCGCCGCTTCGTCGCCGCCGGTACCGGCGCGGACTTCCACAAAGGCGTTACGCTCATCATCCGGATCTTTCGGCAGCAGAAGCACCTGAAGCTGCTGCTCCATCTCTTCTGAACGCGCTTTTGCGTCCTGCAACTCTTCCTGCGCCATCTCGCGCATCTCAGGATCGTCGAGCATCATCTGCGCGGTTTCGATATCTTCCTGGACCTGTCGCCAGTCGGTAAAGCATTTTGAAACATCACTTAACTGCGCGTATTCACGCGACAGCGCGCGAAAACGTTCCTGGTCGGCAATGATCCCGGCATCGCCGAGCAGCGCCTGGACTTCTTCATGGCGCTCGTGCAGAGCTTCCAGTTTAGCGACGATAGAAGGCTTCATAGGCGTAAATGCACCTTGTCTTAGAAAATGGGTATAGGGCGCTATTCCAGCCCGAGGCTGTTGCGCAGAATTGTCAGGCGTTCATCGTCCCCGTCACGGGCAGCCTGCTGAAGAGATTTGGTTGGGGCATGGATCAGGCGGTTGGTCAGTTTCCAGGCCAGATCCTGCATAATCGCCTGCGCGTCGCCGCCCTGTTCAAGGGCCGCTAACGCTTTGGCCGTCAGGTCATCACGCACCTGCTCCGCCTGACCGCGGTATTCGCGGATGGTCTCGCTGACGCTTTGCGCGCGCAGCCAGGCCATAAATTCGCTGGTTTCCTGTTCAACGATGGTTTCCGCCTGCACAGCCGCCGCCTTACGCTGGGCAAGGTTGTGCGAAATGATGCTTTGCAGATCATCCACGCTGTACAGGTAGGCGTTCGCCAGTTTGCCCACTTCCGGTTCGACATCACGCGGAACGGCGATATCCACCAGCAGCATCGGCTGATTGCGGCGGGATTTCAGCGCACGCTCGACCATCCCTTTCCCGATAATCGGCAGCGGGCTGGCGGTAGAACTGATAATAATGTCCGCCTCTTTCAGACGTTCATCGATGTCGCTCAGCGCAATCACCTCAGCGCCCACTTCATCTGCCAGCACCTGGGCACGTTCGCGGGTGCGGTTGGCGATGATCATCTTCTTCACCTTGTGTTCGCGAAGATGGCGCGCCACCAGCTCGATGGTTTCGCCCGCCCCCACCAGCAGTACGGTGACGGTCGACAGGGATTCAAAAATTTGACGGGCAAGGGTACAGGCCGCGAAAGCAACCGAAACCGCACTGGCGCCAATGTCGGTTTCGGTTCGCACACGCTTCGCCACGGAGAATGACTTCTGGAACATTCGCTCCAGTTCGCTGGCTTTCAGATGCCCTTTCTGGGAATCCGCGAAGGCTTTTTTCACCTGGCCGAGGATCTGCGGCTCGCCCAGCACCAGCGAATCCAGACCGCTGGCCACGCGCATCAGATGGCTGACCGCATCGTTATCCTGATGCCAGTACAGACTGTTGCGCAGCTCTTCTTCGTTGAGGTTGTGGTAGTCACACAGCCAGCGGATCAGCGCCTCGTGCAGGTTGTCCTGCTCTTCTACGCTCAAATACAGCTCGGTACGGTTGCACGTCGACAGCACCACGCCACCCTGCACCATCGGCTGTGCAAGCAGGCTGTCCAGCGCCAGGTCGAGCGTATCCGGCGAAAACGTAACGCGTTCTCGCAGTGAAACCGGGGCTGTTTTGTGGTTAATACCGAGTGCTAATAGGGTCATGTTGAGCGGGAGTAGTACCAGCGTTAATAAGGTTAGCAGGACGCATCATACAGGATGCGCGAGATCAATAAAAGAGACTGCCCCCTTTCGGAGTAATAGCTTACGCCACGCTTTGAGATAATTTGAACGTAGACGGTGGCACCCTTCAACGCTAGCATTAACAGTTATAACTGCAACGTATCTCAAGGATTTGTCATCATTATGACCCGAATGATTCGCCTGCTGCCTCTGGCGGCCCTGGTTCTGACCGCCTGTTCCGTTCATCAGCCGAAAGGCCCGGGCAAAAGCCCTGACTCACCGCAGTGGCGTCAGCACCAGCAGGACGTGCTGAAATTAAGCCAGTATCAGACCCGCGGTGCATTTGCTTATCTCTCTGACGAACAAAAAGTTTACGCTCGCTTCTTCTGGCAGCAAACGGGTCAGGACAACTATCGCCTGCTGCTGCTGAACCCGCTGGGCAGCACCGAACTGGAGCTGAACGCGAAGCCTGGCGAAGCGCAGATCACCGATAACAAAGGCCAGCACTACACGGCAACCGACGCCGAAGAGATGATTGGCAAGCTGACCGGAATGCCGATTCCGCTCAATAGTCTGCGTCAGTGGATCCTTGGCCTGCCGGGTGACGCAACCGACTATACGCTCGACGATCAATACCGTCTGAGCCAGGTGAACTACACCCAGGGCGGTAAAACCTGGAAAGTGGTGTACAGCGCGTATGACAGCAAGACGCAACCGTCGCTGCCGTCCAATATGGAGCTGACGCAGGGTAGCCAGCGTATCAAGCTGAAAATGGACAACTGGATCGTTAAATGATGACCCACTGGCCCTCTCCCGCAAAACTGAACCTGTTTCTCTACATTACCGGGCAGCGCGCTGACGGCTATCACACCCTGCAAACGCTGTTTCAGTTTGTCGATTACGGCGACACCATCTCCATCGAACCGCGTCAGGACGGGCAGATTTGCCTGCTGACGCCGGTCGACGGCGTGGCGCATGACGATAACCTGATCGTGCGCGCTGCCCGCCTGCTGATGAAAACGGCGTCGACGTCGGGTCGTCTGCCGGCGGGAAGCGGTGCGGATATCCGTATCGACAAACGCCTGCCGATGGGCGGCGGACTTGGCGGCGGCTCATCAAACGCCGCGACTGTACTGGTGGCGCTTAACCACCTCTGGGGCTGCGGTCTGACGACGGACGAACTGGCAGCGTTAGGGTTGACGCTGGGCGCCGATGTACCGGTGTTTGTGCGCGGCCACGCGGCGTTCGCTGAAGGTGTCGGTGAAATCCTCACGCCGGTCGATCCGCCGGAAAAATGGTATCTGATCGTTCACCCCGGCGTGAGCATTCCTACCCCGGTCATCTTTAAAGATCCTGACCTGAAAAGAAATACCCCGGCACGGTCAATAAAAACGTTATTAAATTGTGAATTCAGCAACGATTGCGAGGATATCGCAAGAAAACGTTTTCGCGAGGTTGATGCGGTGCTTTCCTGGCTGTTAGAATACGCGCCGTCGCGCCTGACCGGTACAGGGGCCTGTGTCTTTGCTGAATTTGACACCGAAACCGCCGCCCGTCAGGTGCTTGAGCAAGCGCCGGTTTGGCTGCATGGTTTTGTAGCACGCGGGATGAACACCTCCCCCCTACAGCAGGCCATTCTGGCGCAGACTGAGTTTCGGTGACAACGTCACCCTGTTCCAGACGTTGCATCGCGCTCTTTAATACACCGCCTGGATAGCGTTTGCTTAGGCCCCGCAGTTTGCGGCGAACGCTATCCACCACTGGACGCATGCCTGAGGTTCTTCTCGTGCCTGATATGAAGCTTTTTGCTGGTAACGCCACCCCGGAACTAGCACAACGTATTGCCAACCGCCTGTACACTTCCCTCGGCGACGCCGCTGTAGGTCGCTTTAGCGACGGCGAAGTCAGCGTACAAATTAACGAAAATGTACGCGGTGGTGATATTTTCATCATCCAGTCCACCTGTGCTCCAACGAATGACAACCTGATGGAATTGGTTGTTATGGTCGACGCGCTGCGTCGTGCTTCTGCTGGCCGTATCACTGCTGTTATTCCTTACTTTGGCTATGCACGTCAGGACCGTCGCGTCCGTTCCGCGCGTGTGCCAATCACCGCTAAAGTTGTCGCTGACTTCCTGTCCAGCGTCGGCGTTGACCGCGTACTGACGGTCGACCTGCACGCAGAGCAGATCCAGGGCTTCTTCGACGTGCCGGTTGATAACGTATTCGGCAGCCCAATCCTGCTGGAAGACATGCTGCAACTGAATCTTGACAACCCGATTGTGGTTTCTCCGGATATCGGCGGCGTGGTACGTGCGCGTGCTATCGCGAAGCTGCTGAACGATACCGACATGGCGATCATCGACAAACGCCGTCCGCGCGCTAACGTTTCTCAGGTGATGCACATCATCGGTGACGTGGCTGGCCGCGACTGCGTGTTGGTGGACGACATGATCGATACCGGCGGTACGCTGTGTAAAGCCGCTGAAGCGCTGAAAGAGCGTGGTGCGAAACGCGTATTCGCTTACGCCACTCACCCGATCTTCTCCGGCAATGCGGTAAACAACCTCCGTAACTCCGTCATTGACGAAGTTGTGGTCTGCGATACCATTCCACTGAGCGACGAGATCAAAGCGCTGCCAAACGTGCGTACGTTGACTCTGTCCGGGATGCTGGCCGAAGCGATTCGTCGTATCAGCAACGAAGAATCCATCTCTGCAATGTTCGAACACTGATCGAACACGGCCAAAAAACCCGCTACGGCGGGTTTTTTTGTTTATAGTATTTATTTGTATGACTTATGCCTCCTTCACCTGCCATTCACATGACAGATGATGCGCACACGGATGATAGATAATTGTGAAAAACGTAACCTCCTCACATGTTCTGCCCTTTCGCGCCCTCATCGACGCCTGCTGGAAAGAGAAATACACATCGTCACGCTTTGTTCGTGACCTGATAGCCGGGATCACCGTCGGGATTATTGCCATCCCGCTGGCGATGGCGCTGGCGATTGGTAGCGGCGTCGCGCCGCAGTACGGGCTGTACACCTCGGCCGTTGCGGGGATTGTGATTGCGCTGACGGGCGGGTCCCGCTTCAGCGTCTCCGGCCCGACTGCCGCCTTTGTGGTGATCCTCTACCCGGTTTCCCAACAGTTTGGTCTGGCAGGCCTGCTGGTTGCCACCCTGATGTCCGGCATCTTTTTAATTCTGTTTGGTCTGGCCCGCTTTGGTCGCCTGATTGAATATATTCCCCTTTCCGTAACGCTGGGGTTCACCTCGGGGATTGGGATTACCATCGGGACCATGCAGATTAAGGATTTCCTCGGCCTGCAAATGGCCCATGTTCCGGAGCACTATTTACAGAAAGTGGGCGCGCTGTTTATGGCGTTGCCGACGGCCAACCTGGGCGATGCAGCCATTGGCATCGTTACCCTCGGCACACTTATCGTCTGGCCTCGCTTAGGCATTCGTCTCCCGGGGCATCTGCCCGCTCTGCTGCTGGGCTGCGCGGTGATGGGCGTTGTCAACCTGCTCGGTGGACAGGTCGCCACCATTGGCTCCCAGTTCCACTATGTTCTGGCGGACGGCTCAAAGGGCAGCGGCATTCCGCAGCTGCTGCCGCAGCTGGTTCTGCCGTGGGACATGCCGGGCTCAAGCTTCACCCTAAGCTGGGATTCCCTTCGCGCTCTGCTGCCTGCCGCGTTCTCCATGGCAATGCTGGGCGCGATTGAATCCCTGCTCTGCGCCGTCGTGCTCGACGGCATGACCGGCACTAAGCACAAAGCCAACAGCGAGCTGGTCGGCCAGGGCTTAGGGAACATCGTTGCACCGTTCTTCGGCGGTATTACCGCTACGGCTGCGATTGCCCGTTCCGCCGCGAACGTACGTGCGGGCGCGACATCACCGGTTTCGGCGGTCATTCACTCCCTGCTGGTGATCATGGCGCTGCTTATCCTTGCCCCGCTGCTTTCATGGCTTCCGCTCTCGGCCATGGCTGCGCTGCTGCTGATGGTGGCCTGGAACATGAGTGAGGCGCATAAGGTGGTTAACCTGCTGCGCCGTGCGCCGAAAGACGACATTATCGTGATGCTGATCTGCATGTCGCTGACCGTGCTGTTCGATATGGTTATCGCCATCAGCGTCGGCATTGTGCTGGCCTCGCTGCTGTTTATGCGCCGCATCGCGCAGATGACGCGTCTCTCCCCGGTTAACGTTGAGGTGCCTGACGATGTGCTGGTGCTGCGCGTGATTGGTCCGCTGTTCTTCGCCGCAGCGGAAGGTTTGTTCAGCGATTTGGAATCCCGCATCGCGGGCAAACGGATTGTGGTGCTGAAGTGGGATGCCGTCCCGGTGCTGGATGCCGGCGGTCTGGATGCCTTCCAGCGCTTTGTTGCCCGCCTGCCGGAAGGCTGCGAGCTGCGGATAAGTAACCTTGAATTCCAGCCCCTGCGCACCATGGCGCGCGCGGGCGTGCAGCCGATCCCTGGCCGATTGTCCTTCTACCCTAACCGTGAAGCTGCGTTAGCGGATCTGTGAGTCATCTGATGCAGAGACTCGTCTTTGCATCATCACCCCGATCGCCTGCTGGAGCCATTCAAGCACGGCAGGCGTCATCCACGTGCCTTTCATCAGATGCGGCTCCTGCTGCATGGCGAGGCGAAATTTTTGCTGGGTCTGCGGGTTTGTTCCTGCATAGGACTGGAATAAAACCAGCCACTTTTCTGCCAGCTTTTGCGCATCGTCAGAAGCGGGACTGAGATTATCCTGCTGCGCCTGATGCAGCTTCGCCACCAGCGGCGGCCACTCCATCATCCGGTCAAAGTAGTGCGCCCGGGTAAAGGCCATCTCTTCGGCAGTGAGATATTTCTCCCAGATGCTGAGCTTTGATTCGGCAAACGCCCGCGTGATGTAATCAGTTATCTCCGGCGTAATGCCGGTTTGCTCCTGCATCTGCGGCTCCACGCTGTGCATCTCGTTCAGACGGGTCAAAAATTCCGGTTTGCCTGCGGTATCCTGCTCCAGGCGTTCCATCCACCGTGAAGCCAAATCGGTCGCCCGCGCGTCCGTGACGCTGACGTTCTGTTCCAGCAAGTGTTTAACTTCCGTCACCAGACCCGCCCAGATATCCGCCAGCGCCTCTTTCTCTACCGCAAACGGCAGTTGCTGCAACTCTTCTTTGCTAAACCAGCGATCGTACATATTCATTAACTCCAGAGTCTGTAGCCAGGATTCCAGATCCGGCGTCGCATCGTCGGTCAGCCCGGTTCGCAATTCCACCAGCCGGTTGCGCAGCGTATGGATGCTACGCAGTTGCTTGTCCAGCAGAGTGATTTGCCCGTCGAGTAATTCGGCTAATGACAGCGAACGCTGTTCCAGAAAATCCCTGATTTCGGCAAGCTCCAGTCCGGCTTTTGCCAGCGCCTGGATCATATGCAGACGCTGCACATCCGCCAGGTTATAAAGCCGGTAGCCTGCCGCGCTTCTGGCAGAAGGTAACAACAGCCCTGTTTGCTCGTAGTGATGCAAAGTCCGCACGGTGATCCCGGCACGTTTCGCCAGTTCACCCACCTGTATCAACATAACGGCTCCTTTTGTTCTGCCAGTGTCGTTACTCTGAAGCCTTACGTTACGTGAGGGTCAATGCGTCATGCAAAAAAAACGACTTCAGATGAAGTCGTTTCGGTGTTCTTTATGGGGCACTAGCTATGCTTGCGCTGGTCGCGGCGGCATCGTTTATCGTAATGGCGCACCCACCAGTATTTATCGCAGACTTCCTCATGTCCGCTCACGCGCGCCCCGGCGAGCCACAATACCGCACCAAGGAAGATACTCAGCACCGCGCCATGCGCAAAGTATTGTGGGAGGTCAAGCTGCGGTAATTGGTTTAAGATTGAATAACCGACACCGGCGACCATCACGAACAGTCCCAACCCCATTAGCACGTTACCGAGCATTGAAGCGTTTTTGCGTTTCATATGTCACCTCCGGAACTTTGGGTTGTCAGGGGAAAAGCCCCTTCTCCTTGTGTGTAAAGTATAGACAACGCCTCTTATATGAGTTGCGTGAATGATCACATTTACTGATCACTCCCGGACAAAAATTTACAAATAAGACATTGAACAGCTTGAAATTCTAATTGTTCAAAGAGGAAATTATTCGCATTTCGGTGTACAGCAGGCAGAACTTTGTCAAGCGGCGCGCCAGACAGTAAACTACGCGCCAGATCTGGAACCCATTAGGAAGTAAATCGTGACGATTAAACTGATTGTCGGCCTCGCCAATCCGGGCGCAGAGTATGCCGCAACCCGCCATAACGCCGGTGCCTGGTATGTTGATCTGCTGGCGGAGCGTTTGCGCGCTCCCCTGCGTGAAGAACCCAAGTTTTACGGGTATACCTCACGCATCAATCTTGCGGGTGCTGACGTGCGGTTGCTGGTGCCAACCACCTTTATGAACCTGAGCGGCAAAGCCGTGGCGGCCATGGCAACGTTTTATCGCATCAATCCGGATGAGATCCTGGTGGCCCACGACGAACTGGACCTGCCGCCAGGCGTGGCGAAGTTCAAACTGGGCGGCGGTCATGGCGGCCATAATGGTCTGAAAGACATCATCAGCAAACTGGGTAATAACCCTAATTTCCACCGTTTGCGCGTGGGAATCGGCCATCCGGGCGATAAAAACAAAGTTGTTGGTTTCGTATTGGGTAAACCCCCGGTTTCTGAGCAGAAGCTGATTGACGAAGCGGTGGACGAAGCGGCCCGCTGCACCGAGATTTGGCTTCAGGATGGCCTGACAAAAGCCACCAATCGACTGCACGCTTTCAAAGCGCAATAATCGGCGCCCCGGGGCTTTTTTACCGCGCGTCGCGCGGGTTACGTGTATAATAGGCGTAGTTATTTACTTTTCTTCAATCGGTTATCGTTAACGGATTGATTATCAAGATATTAAGGTGATTTAGAAATGGGATTCAAATGCGGTATCGTCGGTCTGCCAAACGTGGGCAAATCCACCCTGTTCAACGCGCTCACCAAAGCAGGTATTGAAGCGGCGAACTTCCCGTTCTGTACCATCGAGCCGAACACTGGCGTTGTGCCTATGCCCGATCCGCGTCTGGACCAGCTCGCGGAAATCGTGAAGCCGCAGCGCATTTTGCCAACCACCATGGAGTTCGTGGACATCGCGGGCCTGGTAAAAGGCGCATCCAAAGGTGAAGGCCTGGGCAACCAGTTCCTGACCAACATCCGTGAAACCGAAGCGATCGGCCATGTTGTGCGCTGCTTCGAGAACGACAACATTATCCACGTTAACAACAAAGTGGATCCAGCTGACGACATCGACGTCATCAACACCGAGCTGGCCCTCTCTGACCTCGACACCTGCGAGCGCGCCATTCACCGCGTGCAGAAGAAAGCCAAAGGCGGCGACAAAGACGCGAAAGCGGAACTGGCTGCGCTGGAAAAATGTCTGCCACAGCTGGAAAACGCGGGCATGCTGCGCGCGCTGAAAAACCTGACTGACGAAGACAAAGCGGCGATCAAATACCTGAGCTTCCTGACCCTGAAGCCTACCATGTACATCGCCAACGTTAACGAAGACGGTTTCGAGAACAACCCGTATCTGGACAAAGTGCGTGAAATCGCTGCGGCTGAAGGCTCTGTAGTGGTAGCGGTTTGCGCTGCCGTTGAATCTGATATTGCAGAGCTGGACGACGCCGACCGCGAAGAGTTCATGGCCGAGCTGGGTCTGGAAGAGCCGGGCCTGAACCGCGTGATCCGCGCGGGCTATGAGCTGCTGAACCTGCAAACCTACTTCACCGCTGGTGTAAAAGAAGTGCGTGCGTGGACCATCCCTGTCGGTGCGACCGCGCCTCAGGCGGCCGGTAAGATCCACACCGACTTCGAGAAAGGCTTCATTCGTGCGCAGACTATCGCGTTTGAAGACTTCATAACCTACAAGGGTGAGCAAGGCGCGAAAGAAGCAGGCAAGATGCGTGCGGAAGGGAAAGATTACATCGTTAAAGATGGCGACGTGATGAACTTCTTGTTTAATGTTTGATTTGTTTTGAATGAAAAAAATCCACGCTTTGGCGTGGATTTTTTTTCGTTCTTATTTAGTTATTATTAACGTTAAAAAACACCTTCTTTGAGTGGATTATCTTTTTTTCCGCCCCAAGGGTCGTCTAATAAAAACTTAGCTGTGACAGTGTCTTTTTCCGGCACAAGAGTGAAATTGTAATAAATTTCATCCCCTTCACAAATCTCATAATAGAGCGAATACGTTTTGTTGGTTACATTTATGTTTATGTTAAATTTCTCTGTCGCAGAAGCCACCTGAAGCTTATTTTTATCTGTAATAAAAAATGGCACTACAATGCAGCGTTGAGCATTTTCATCTAAATTAAAAGTATTTTCTATTTTAATATTTACGTTTGCTCCAAATGCGTCCTCAGGTAAAGGATCAAAAATAACATAATCTTTATGAATCACAGCGCCTTGAGATACATTACCTTTGCCCCACTGGCTCAGTTTTTCATCATAGTCTCGTGATCGTAGCAATATTTGACTATGTGTGATAAGTAGATCAACTGTTTGTATGTTTTTATTATTCATTATTTTACCTTGACTTTTATTCTTGTAACATCTGGCAATTCTGATAAAACATTACCAATATAATATTTGAAGCCGCACCAGAGTTACTGCCTTTCTACATAAGTTATCAGCTCCAGCGTACCGCTGGGCAAACCGTGGAATCAGAAGTTCTCCGTCGCTTCAAGGCTGACAATACGGGCCAGCAAAGTTTATTATCTGGATAGCTATGGCTAAGAATATGATGAGCCTCGTGTTTAGTGTTATGATTGTATTAAGCCACAAAAACTTTACTTTAAAATGGCTTTATCAGATTCTAATAAGATGGCGCCATTCTTGTTATCACTTTTTTATCCAAGTCTAAAGAATAATGCCAATCATACCAACCATTTATTTTTTCCGAAAAGGAGCAGACAATCAAAACCTCTTTTTTATCGTTTAATGTCAAATAAGAAAAAGACGCACCTTCTGGAGGCGCAAATGTTGAAAGCAAAGTCCCATCAATATTTAAAACAGTTAATAACACGGGTAAGGGTAATGGTTTACTCAATACAAAAATTAATTTTCTCTTTTCATCTATCATTGCCAGATCTAAATCATCTATAACGATAGCTACTTGGTGTGTATTATATATCCAATGCAATTCATTCTTTTCTTTATCACAGGTAAAATTATTAATCATTTTAATCTCATTTTATAACTTAGGGCTTGAGCAACGACTCGTCAATAACTTCCAAATAATTCATGCGTTCTGCAGGTGGCACAGCCATTTCGACTTGTGAACCGCCGCCAGGCAGATATACATTCGCACCTTTATCAACTTGAGGTCCAACTGCACCAATTTTAACTGGTAATGGTTTCTTAACTTCATAAGTTATTACTCTATCAATATCCGGTTTCCATTCCATCTTCACAGCGAGCTCATTTCTAACATATGAAGCATTAGGAATATCGTCAAATGTAGCAAACCCTCCAGGTCTCGTCGCTGGCTGGCCTGGAGATACGGCCATTTTTACTCGAGTCCCTGGGACTAATGTTGCATCTAAAGGAGGCTCATTTAATGGCCAAGGTGATTGTTCATTCACTAATTTGTTATAAGCAGAAGCCGCTTCAGTTGATGATTTGAAACGACCTTTATGCTGCCGCTGAAAATCATTCCAAGTATTAGTTCGCCCACATCGTAAACCTAATGGATCCACCCAACCCAGCGCATTCGGCGCATACTGGTAAAGGTTTATCCCCCCCGCCAGCCCTATCGGGTCCTGCTGCGTAAACCTTCCGCAGTCCGGGTCATAATACCGGAACAGATTGTAGTGCAGCCCTGTCTCACGATCCAGGTATTGCCCCTGCATACGCAGGTTCTGGGAATATCCTGATACCTGCGTCTCGCTTTCCCGCAGCAGTTTGCTCCAGGCGCTGTTCACCCCTTCCCAGCGCACCTGCCCTTCGCTATCCGTCATCCGCTCCGGCGTGCCGTTGGGCTGGCAGTGGAACCAGAAGATTTCCGGGGCATCAACGCCGTCAATACGTGCCAGCGGATCGTAGCTGTCCTGATCGCTGTAGACGTAGGTCAGCGGCACATCCCCGTGCACCTCCTGCAACAGCCGGAACCCTTCCCAGACAAACCGGGTGGTGACTGGGTTACCGGTTGGCTGTCCACCCACCATCTGGCGACGCGTTTTGCTGAACGCGTCGTCCGAGTGGGTCATAGCGGAAGCTGACCTGCGTCTGCGGCCTGTTGCGGTCCCGCGGCTGGCTGATGACCTCCGTCAGGCGGTGCTCGCCGTCGTAGCGGTAGTGCCATCGGGTCTGGCCGTTATCCTTCTCCACGGTGCGGCCATGGATGTCATAGCGCCAGCGAATGCCATTCAGCTGCGTCAGGCGGTTGTGCGTGACCTTCTCAGCAGACTCTTCAGGCGATAAAGGTTCTGTAGTGGTAGCGTTTTGGAACGCGGTTGAATCCGATATCGCTGAAATGAACGACGCCGATCGTGAAAATTTCATGGCCGAGCAGGGTCTGAACCGCGTGATCCGCGCGAGCCATGAGATGCTCAGCCTGCAAACCTACTTCACCGCGGGCGTAAAAGAAGTGCGTGGACCATCCCTGTGGGTGCGACTGCGCCTCAGGCGGCTGGTAAGATCCACACCGACTTCGAGAAAGGCTTCATTCGTGCGCAGACTATCGCGTTTGAAGACTTCATAACCTACAAGGGTGAGCAAGGCGCGAAAGAAGCAGGCAAGATGCGTGCGGAAGGGAAAGATTACATCGTTAAAGATGGCGACGTGATGAACTTCTTGTTTAATGTTTGATTTGTTTTGAATTAAAAAAATCCACGCTTTGGCGTGGATTTTTTTATAGAGTAACGAACTTATCCCCTTTTGCGCAGATAGAACTCCAGATATTTTTTAGGTCTATCCTGAAACGCACGCTCTTTGCTGTAGTTATAAGCATCGTTAAAATATTTATACGCTTCCTCGAATTGATTCAACTCATAACAGACCATGCCGAGATCGATTAAGGGTGCAGTGTCTATATCCGATCCACGTGTCCGTAATGTCGTCTCTCCCCATTTCTCTGCCTCAGCGTAATCCGCGAGATCAAAATATGCGCTGTACATGCAAGCAGAGATCCAGTTGGCGAGCTCCCATTGGAGCTTTGGCTCAGGAAGAGCTTGCCAGGCTTTTTGGTATTGCTCTAAAGCCTCGACGTATTTTTTATCATCGTGAAACTCGTTTCCTTGTCCAATAGTATATTATTATAGATATTATCATACTTAAGCTCTTGCCCTTTTAAATAAAAAACCTTGCCTAAGAAACCGCCAGAAATACCATAATATATGGTTAAATTTTTATTTAAAATTATAAAGTTATTACATTGCAATCAATCATTTTATAGCAAATATTTTTTAGTATTAATGACTCTATGACATTCCAATCACCACCACCGAGGCCAGCTCCTATCCTTGGCATTTGTACAGAAAGGCGATTCACTAAAGCAAAGTCAGATAATTTTTCAAGACAAACTTCCAGAGAGTCATAACAAACGTATTGTTTTTTGTCGTTGATATTTTTCTTTATACCATCCTGCGCATACATATTAGCAATAAATATCTTCTCCTGAGCATCAACCATAACAAAATCAACCATCCCTAATTCTGGGAAGTTATTTTCTTTGAAGCTACTAAGATAGCTTTTTTTTGCCGCAGGATATTTATTTGAAAGGGACAGAACAAAACCTTTACCCCACTTCCCTTTATTATTCACAATATGAGCAATAACTGTGGATTTTTTCAAAGGTTCCACAGCATCTCCAAACAAGTATTTTATTCGCTTTTTTTCTTGCAATGAACTCGTTGATGTTTGCCAGAAAACTTCAAATTCCTCATTCGAAATTTCTTCGGCGTCACTTAAGTCCAGGTCGCTTTTCTTACCATCATACAGCAGGAAGCCAACTTTTTCATTTTTATCTAGCAAAGAGGAAGAAGCATAATAATTACCATCTATAATATTTATTTGTCGCGTGGCTACCTCTCCTATGAACTCATTGAGAATAGTCCCTTCACCTGCAATAAAATCAACACTTCCTTTATAATATTTTTTCACCTCAACCACAACTCCTCCCACTTTTAACAATTCTTTTAGAGACATCAAGATCTTTTGTGTTTAAGATCAAAAATGTATTTTTCCGGGGTTCAATTACATCTAAGCCAGTAACATCTATTTCGACAAAATGGCTTATACCTTTTAATTTCCTCGCATCACCATATATATCAGCTGCTAATTGACCCAGAGACATTTTTCCAGTTCCTCCAACATCTTTGAGTGTTCGTCCGCCAATCATTTCAGGTCTGATATTAGTGAAGTATTGTCCATCCCCGAAACGGGCGTGTATATCTCCTGATGAAGGTCTTATTACACCACTTTCCGTGATACCTTTCATCCCTTCTTCAGTCGTGTAGTGAATTAATGTTTTAGGAGTCAACCCCCACGGATCCAGCCACCCCAGCGCATTCGGCGCATACTGGTAAAGGTTAATCCCTCCCGCCAGCCCTATCGGGTCCTGCTGCGTAAATCGTCCGCAGTCCGGGTCATAATACCGGAACAGATTGTAGTGCAGCCCTGTCTCACGGTCCAGGTATTGCCCCTGCATACGCAGGTTCTGGGAATATCCTGATACCTGCGTCTCGCTTTCCCGCAGCAGTTTGCCCCAGGCGCTGTTCACGCCTTCCCAGCGCACCTGCCCTTCGATATCCGTCATCCGCTCCGGCGTGCCGTTGGGCTGGCAGTGGAACCAGAAGATTTCCGGGGCATCAACGCCGTCAATACGCGCCAGCGGATCGTAGCTGTCCTGATCGCTGTAGACGTAGGTCAGCGGCACATCCCCGTGCACCTCCTGCAACAGCCGGAACCCTTCCCAGACAAACCGGGTGGTGACTGGCTTACCGGTTGGCTGCCCAAACAGCATCTGGCGGCGCGTTTTGCTGATGCGTCGCCCGAGCGGATCGTAGCGGAAGCTGACCTGCGTCTGCGGCCTGTTGCGGTCCCGCGGCTGGCTGATGACCTCCGTCAGGCGGTGCTCGCCGTCGTAGCGGTAGTGCCAGCGGGTCTGGCCGTTATCCTTCTCCACGGTGCGACCATGGATGTCATAGCGCCAGCGAATGCCATTCAGCTGCGTCAGGCGGTTGTGCGTGACCTTCTCAGCCGAGCCTTCGAGCGGGTTACCGGCTGCATCCCAGCGCCACTGCTCCTGGCCGGGCAGCGTGCCGTCCTGAACCAGCAACCGGCCTGCGCTGTCGTACTGCCAGCGGTACCAGCTGAACGGGTTATCGTCACGCTCTTCGCGGACCAGGTTATTGCGATAGTCGTAATCCCAGCGGCGGGACCAGCGGCGCGGCGACGGGCGCTGGGCATTGCCGGTAAAGACGTCCCGGCGATGCAGTCGGCCAAGGCGGTCGTATTCGCTGCGGGTGGTCAGCAGCCCCTGCGTACGGCTGGTTTCACGGTGGAGTTCGTCGCGGGTAAAGTCGGAGACCGACAGCTTATCAAGGGCAATGCTGAGCAGATGCCCGCTACCGTAGTAGAACTGTTTCAGCTCCCGGCCATCAGGCAGCGTGACGGAAGTGCGGTTGCCCAGCGCATCATACTCCCACGCCAGCTCTCCGTGTTCGCCCGTTTCGCGCGTGACGCGCCCGAGCGCGTCATACTCAAACACAAGCTCCTGCTCGGCCTCGGCGCTCCAGGCATCTTCTGAAAGCGCGGGATGCAGCCCAATCCGGCTCAGAAGGCCGGACGGGGTGTAGTGGTAGCGCGTCTGCCCCTCCGGCGTGGTGCGGGCGACCAGCTGGCCGCTCGCGCTCCAGGCGAAGGCATGGGTAATGGCCTCCGGATGTCCGGCGGCAAAGGTGCGCGCTATCGTACGCCCGCAGGCATCGTAGCGATACTGCGAGGCCACGCCATCCAGCCCCACCTCTTCCAGCAGCAGCGAGTCTGCGCCCCAGCGGAACTGGTACGCTTCGCCGTTTTCGTTTTCCAGGGCAATCAGACGCCCGCGGCTGTCCCAGCGGCGGCGCACCTCTTCACCCTGCGTATTGCGGGTGGCGGTTAAGCGCCCTGCCTCGTCGTATCTGAACTCGCTCTCTTTCCCGTCGGCGCCCGCATGTTTCACCGGCAGACCACGTTCGTTCCATTTGAGCGACTCGGTCCAGCCTTCTGGTCGGTCGAGCTGCACCGGACGCCCCGCGGCGTCGTAGCGGTAACGCGTCTCTTCGCCGTCGGCGCTTATCTCAGCCACCAGCCAGCCCAGCGGATGATAACGGTATTGTGTCACACGGCCCGAACAGTCCGTCGCACGCACCATCTGCCCGGCCTCGTTGTACTCCTGGTAACGGCTGTTCCCGGCGGCATCGACTTCTTCCACAACCTGACCAAACTCGTCCCGACGCAGCAGCGAGGTCTGCCCCATCGGATCCACCACGCGTTTCAGCCCGTGATGTTCGTCATACAGGAACCGGGTGGCGCTACCGTCGGCTTCGATGATGGACGCCGGAAGCGCACGGTGCTCCAGCCAGGTGGTGGTGCGGGTATTGCCGTCGGCGTCAATCTCCTGCACCCGGTTGCCCATCTCGTCATAGACGAAGGTAACGGCATTACCCAGCGGATCGATGCGACGCGTGAGGAGTTCGTTGTCATCCCACTCGTAGCGCCAGTTCTCACCGCGCTCGTCAACGTAGCGAACAATCAGGTTTTGCGCGTTCCAGTAATGCTTTCGCGTCTGACCGTCGTAGTGATCGACGGTCGTCAGCCCGGCGGCTAAATCGTAGGTAAAGCGACAGCCGTCGCCGGTGCTGGTGCGATTTTCCACCACGCGCCAGTGGTCGAATTTTTGCCAGCGGTATTCGCTCTCCAGCCCGCCCGGCAGACGGTGCCAGACCATCAGGCCATCATCGTTATAACGGTATTCACGGGTAACCACGCCGGAGGCATCCGTTGCGCTGGCCAGCTGGCCGCGCGCGTCGTACCCCCACTGCATCAGCGGCCATGTCTGGTTGCCGTCAAAATGGCTGGCAGCGGTAACGCGCTGCGGGAAACGTTCATCTTCATAGCGCAGGGTGACGTCGATTGCCCGCGGCTCATCATGGATACCACTCAGCCTGCCGTGTTCATCCCACTCCGTCAGCAACGCGTTGCCGTACTCGTCGCTGAGGGAGGCCAGGCGCAGGATGGAGGGGTTAGCGCGGGTCGGTTTATACAGACGCCACACCGCGCCGTCATCGTCAGCTATCGCCACGTCTCCGCTCTCATTGCGGCGGATGATAATGCCTTCGCTAATGCTGTAAAACGCGCGGTCGACCGGCGGCAGCTCAAAGCTCAGCTCGCGCCCGGTTTCATCGAACCAGGTGGCGTTGTTTTCTTCCAGCGTCAGATAGCTGTCAAAGGTGGTAGCCCAGCCCAGACCAAACAGCCCTTCGCGGGTGGTCAGGCTGTTGTAGCTGCGCTGCCAGCGCAGTGGAAAGCGCCCCGGCAGCGAGAAATCGAGTTCGTCGTCGTCATTCAGTACCTTCACGCCGGTAGCGGCATGAACCGGGTGCGAGGAGCCGAACACGGCGTTGACGGCCATATCAGCCAGCATCCCGCCACCGGCAGCAGCCAGCGCGCAGGGCATGTTTTTCAGGATCTTGCCCGGACGCCCGCGCAGCAGGGAGAGCGCAATCATCCCCAGCGCCAGACCCGGCGTTTTGCCGCTTTTGATATCGCGGACCGTGAGCGTGTCGCCGCCTATGATCACGTTCGGGGAGACGTCGTCGGAAACGGTGCCCTCGCAGGTGGTGCGATCTTTTGCGCGCACCGCAGGCTGTCCGTTGATGAAGACGCTTTTCGAGCCTTCCGCCAGATACTGCGGCCCGGAGTGTTTATCACACGCCACCTTGTCTTCTTCCAGCGGCGAGGTCCCTGCGGCGGCAGAGGCGACGCTGGGCTGCCACATCTCGCTGCCGAACTGTCCGGCAGCGGAGAGCAGCATGCCCGCGTAGTCGGCAAAGCTGCCCGGCGACTGCGGCTCAGGGGACGGGGTATCGGCAGGCGTTAACGTCCCGGCGGCGCGCGCAGCGGGAAGTTTATTTGTCAGAACATTGCTCGAACCGGTGGTGATTTTGCCCGCGGGCGACGGCGGGAAAAGCGCGTTACCCAGCCCTTCAGCGGCGTTGCTGATATCGTCGGTGATCCCGGCGACGTTCGCCAGAACCCCACCAATAATGCCGCTCAACAGACAGCTGGAGCCAATTGCCGCCACGCCTGCTGCTGCTGCCCCGGCTCCCAGCAGTGGGGCCGCGACGGTCGCTGCCGCGCCCACCGCCGCGCCAATCACCGCATAGGCAGCGCCTTCCGCCACAATGCTGGTAATATCAGCAAAAATGCTGGAGTGAATAATCTCGTCGCCCTTACGGGCCGCGTTGTTATCGCTCATGCCTTACACATTCCGGTTGTCGTTTAGCGTCAGACTCTGCTTCAGTGCGCTCCAGCGCGCCTCGTCCTCTTCCGTAAAGGCTTTTAAGGCCGAGAGGGTAAAAATCATCAGTACCGGTTTGCCTGGCGTCTGCACGGCCAGCTGTTTTTGCCACAGGCGCTGGCCGTTACGGTCAAAGGTGGTCTCAACTTCAACCCCATCAATGTTGCCGGCAGACCCGGCTTTTACGTGCTGAAATTCGCTCTGGGCGATCTCACCCATCTGAGGACGCAGCACGTCCCATTGGCGGTGAAACTCTTGTTCGTAGTCGCTGCCATCCGGGATAACGCCGCGGCTGACCACCACGGACAGCCCGCTTTCGTCATCGCGAATGATGTTCATGCTGTTGTCCTGCCAGGCGGCAGGAAAAAGGGTAAAGGAACCTTCCTGGAGGGTGTATTTCATAAGTGAACTCGGGATGATTTATTAGAAAAATAAAATTAAAAGCGCTAAAATTTATACCGCCAATATTAATTACTGCTTAGCGACTCAGAGAAATATGAACATTAGAACGTTAGCACTTTCTTTTTTTCCGCAAAAACTTTAGGGGGAGCGATATTATTGGCCGTTTGATAATTATCTTCTTTCACAGCCCGTAAAGTTGCCTCGCAACTTATTGTTCGTAGCGTGACATAACTACCCTGCCCAGGCATTCCTGATTCAGAACTGGAAAGCTAAATGCCCATGCCAGCCCGCGTTCATCGGTAGGGGTGCGATATCCAACTGATTGTCCCGGCGTGTTTCCGCGAGGGATATTAGACAATTTCAGATCCGGAAAGTGAGATTTGACTTGATCAAGAGTAATACATGGTTGATTAACTACGAAAGAAACCAAAGATACGCTGTTATCACCATTTCCCCATAAACGAACATCCACATTGCTGATCCGTGTGCCATCAGTTAACGTAAAGGGAGCTGAAGTATAACGGTCTTCTTTCTCCTGCGTATTATTAATCAGCGGTTGGTTAAACAGTTTACTGACATCCTCAACTTGTTTACCCCACACTGATTTCATTTCTTTAATCATTTGCCACAACGAATCTTGATTCATTTTATTATGCCCTGCATAGGTAAATATTGAAAATAGTGGAAGAACAATGAGGAATGTAGCTTTAATCATCCTACTTTCCATAGAATCCTCCATAGTAATCATTATAATTTAGATTAGTCCCTGAGGCTATTTCGCCTTTACCATACACTTTTCCTATTGCTTTGGCTGCATCAATGCGAGATAACTCACCACTTACCATTTTATCATAGGCAGAATTATATGCTTTTAGGTTTTCGGCACTTCCCGCTATATCAATATCAATACCGCCGTTTGCAAGGATCTCGCGTTGTATTTTAATGTTATTCAGCGTTGCTCCACCTTCATCCATAAGCTGGCTGTTGATGAAGCTTTCCTTACTCGAAGAATCTACCGCAACAGGATAAGTTGCATGCCCTGCCTCATGTGCCAGAGTTTGCACCGTTGTGGCTGTATCCTCCATGTGTTCAGGGTCCATGACAATCAATTTGTTATTCGTATCAGCGTAACTCCCCCCTCCTGCTGCTCCCGGCTGAATAGCCCACCCTTTATCTTTTAGATCTTTTAATTGTGTCTGAAGCGTTGGTGACTTATTGATTTCCTTAACTACATCTTCACTGAAGGGCATCACATCAGAGTTGTAGGAATTATTTTGATAAACGTAACTCCCTTTTAATGGTGGCGCTGATGCAAATTTTGTTGTTGGTTTTGGTCTGGTTGCTGCTGGCGCTGAAGCTGCGGGAGCCGGATTCTTAGCACTTTTATTCGGAGAAAACTTCTCCTGCACCGCCGCATCAATATCCCCTTTATGCCCCGATCCCGGCGCCGTTGTGCCCGGCTTGGTGCCCGACGTATTCAGGTGCAGCTTGCCGCCCGTGGTGATATAGCCGTCCCCTTCAACGAAGAAGTTGAACTCTTTGCCGATCAGGTTAATTTTGCCGTTAGCGTTAAGCTCAATAGCACTCTCGCCCGAGACCAGCCGCAGCTTCGTCCCGGAAGCAATAACATACTGCTCTACCGCCGCATCCAGCTTGCCTTTACCCGTCAGGATCTCGGTTCCGCCTTTCACGGCCTGGATCTGATTAGCCTCCACGCGATGCAGCTCATTTTTCTTCACGTAATGGCTGCGTGCGCCGCCAACGCTGTGCGTTTCATCATTCTTGACGCTGGTGTCCAGATTCCGCTCGGCCTGGATCCACACCTGTTCCGCGCCCGCCTTGTCCTCAAAGCGCAGGGCGTTGGCATTGTCGACTGAACCGTCTTTCGTGCGGCTCATAAAGCCCATCTGCGTCGCGGCAGCCGGCAGCGCCCACGGCGGCATGCTTGCTTCGTTGTATACGCGGCCGGTGATAATCGGACGGTCCGGGTCGCCGTTGATAAAGTCCACCACCACCTCATCGCCGACGCGCGGGATTTGCACCCCGCCGTAGCCCTGGCCCGCCCAGGCGCTCGACACGCGCACCCAGCAGGAGCTGGTGTCATCGCCCTTCGCCAGGCGGTCCCAGTGGAACTTCACCTTCACGCGGCCATATTTGTCCGTCCAGATACTCTCCCCCTGCGGTCCCACGACTTTCGCCGTCTGCGGGCCGTAGGTGCGCGGCCACGCCGTGCTCTGCGCCGGACGGTAGGACACCGACGCCGGGATAACGGTGAAATCGGTGCGGTGAATGGTTTCCCCCTCACCGCTCGCGTAGCGGTTCTCCTCGAAGTGATAGCCCGCCGCCGTCACCAGATACTCGCCGTTGTCACTGAAGAACGGCGCGTTGGTCAGGGTAAAGATGTGGCCCGGCGCAATGCCCGCCGCCGTGGCCGTCGCCTGAATCTGCTGATGCTCCACCTGCCAGCGCTCCTGACGGATGCGGGCGTAGAACTCCGCATGCCCTGTCTCCACAAAGCGGCCCGGCCAGTCGTACACGTCGATGCTGCCCGGCTTCGGGGACGCCGGGTTCTGCTGCGCCTGGAACAGCCACGCGTTCGGCTTGCGGAAGTCATAGTCGTCGAGGCTGTAAATTCCCGGCGTGACGCTGTCCTCCAGCGCCCACTGGCTGATGCCCTCTTCATCCGTACTGCCGCCGGACGGCGTCTGATGGTAAGGAATGACCTCATAGCCGCTGAACGGCTGGTGCTGTGTCGCGGCGTCGGTCAGTACCAGGGTATGCTTGTCCGCCTCGTGGCTGAAGTAGTACGCAATCCCCTCCAGCTCCATCAGGCGGCTGATAAAGTCCAGGCTCGATTCCTGATACTGCACGCAGTAGTCCCACACCCGGTAGCTGCCGGTAAGTTTGTCTTCGAGGTTAACCTGATGCTCACCCAGCAGGGTTTTGACAATCTGCGGTACCGTCTGGCCCTGGAAGATACGCAGGTTACGGTCGCGCTTCATCGGCCACAGGTCCGGCTCCACCGTCAGCTGGTACACCGCGTAGCGGGTGCCCGTCAGCTCCACGGCGCTCACCGCCACGCGCGTCACCTTGCCGTTGATATAGCGGGAAGTGAGCAGGTTCTGCGTCGGGATGGTCACCGTGACCGGCTGGCCCAGCAGCTTGCTGCGGTCAATGCGCGCGTCCGTACCAAGCAGGGTCAGCGTCAGCGCGAACGACTCGGACATCGCCTCACGGCCGGAGAGTTTCCAGAAGAGCAGCCCCTCAACCGGGAGCTGGACGGTAATTCGGTTGAGCATAATCTTTATTCCGTAATGGTTTATGCTGGGAACGTTTATGAACGTAAAGCTAATTTCGACGAGGTGGTTTTGGATTGATGCAATGCTGGGTTGATTTGTCTGGAGGTACGAACTTTCGTTTTTATAAATCCAAAGAGTGCAGGCTTATGGAAACTCCGGAAAAAACCTTATCTCTGGCTTTCATGAAAGTTGAGCAATCACTTAACCGGCGCAGGTGGCCACACGCCCCCTTTCTGAATAAGTTTCTCTTTTATTTCATTTAACTTCTCGTATTGCTCGCTGCCTCTATCAAGTCCACTCAGCGCGTCCGCAAGCGCATTGCTCATTGACCAGCCATTTTTAGCCTTAACTGACGGGTCCGCTCCACGATCGAGCAGTAACAAGACATGATCGTAAGCCTGGTTATCCAGCGCATCAAACACCAGCGTTTTACCCAGTGAATTGGTTGCATTGACGTCAGCTCCGCTATCGAGCATGGCTTCCAGCGTCTCTGTATTTTTCGCTTTTAGCGACTGGAAGATGATGGGTTCGTGGAAGACCTTATCTTTCACATTGGGCGAAAGGCCACCGTCCAGCATAGCGTTGATCCAGTCTGCGCTATCCCCCTTCAAGGCAAATTCGGCAGGGCTGCTTTTTCCCTGCGGTCGAGGCTGGAGCGGATCTGCGCCGGCCTTAACAAGCAACGTAATCACCTTTAAATGGGGCGATGTTTTTTTATCATTAATCGCGTTGCCGATGGCCCAAAAAAGCAGGGTCATATCCTGCTTTCCCGGTTTATTAAGATCGCTGTCTGGTGCAAGCGTCTTCACCGCGTCGACATCACCTTCTTCAATCGCTTTCGCCAGTTCAAGCTGCTGACCGCTGAAGTAGTCCTGTGGATTAAGGTCCATATCCTGCTTACACCCCTGAATCATGAATAAAAAACATAACGCGACAAAAGCCATCAACCGTTTTTTCACAATCGACTCCCGATTATCGAAATATCCTCGTCCTTCTGTTGCTCTATGCAATCAATCGCCTGATTAATCCCGTGGCGGTCCAGCGCGCTTCCGGTTCCACCGGGAAGATCGTGGGGTATTCCGGCAGCATTAGGGCTCAGCGCAGAGATTTCCTCTTTGAGGATCCACGAAGGGACATGCCCTTTCATCGTTTTCAGATCCTCCCAGGGGTTAACTTCCTGAATCTTCGTCAGCAGCTCACCTTCAACCCGATAAGCCTGGATATTATCCGTACTGCCTAATATCTTGCCGCCGTATTTTTCTACGGTTCCGGCATTCAGGCCGGCGGCGTTGAACGTCCACCCCGCTTTCCCGCTGCCCATAGAGGTTGCAGAGGCGAGGCCACCGCCAAGGGAATGACCGGCAATATCAATATTCTGGCCTGACCTTGCCAGCTCCTTACCGATACTCACGGCCTTTTTATAATAATCTGAAGCCATACCCATGCCCTGTGAGAAGTTATTCGACCAGTCAGCCCCGTTTACCACCGGCGCCAGCTCCCCTTTGGTCAGTAAAGAGGAGACATTCTCAGACAGAGAGGCGAAACCAGGCTCGCGCGATCCCCTGAATACCAGTGTGGGGTTCATATCTGTACCAAACACTTCCGGCTTCGGTTGATAGACGCGCGCCAGAAAATTGGGGGACGTATCATCGTCAAAGAGCATTGATTTGTTCAGCCCGAACTTTCCTAACAGCGCATCGTCATTACTGATATCAGTCCACCCCTCCGGCACGCCCGGTGTGGTTTCCAGCGGGTTCACGGTCTTATAAATATTTTCCGCAAGCTTCGCTTTTTCCACCGCGATATTATTCGCCGCCAGACGCTTCGCGGCGATCTGGGCATCCGGATAAAGGCTATTACTCCCCTTCGCAATCAGATCTTTACGCGCCTGCCAGCGCTCTGCTTTGGTCATCTTCTGAAGCTGCCCGGCATAGGTTTTACCGTCCTTGCCCGGAGTAGGTTCATCCGGCACCTGTGCCGTTTTAGATTTCACCACCTGTTTTGGCAGTACCGTTGGCGCAGGGCGAGATCCGTACGTTCTCACCATGGTTTCGTAGCGGTCGACAATCGTACTCACCGGATACCAGCCCAGGCCGACCAGCGAGGCAGCCTGGAGTTGCCCTTTGGCATTGATGTAAAAAATTTCCGTTACTGATGACCAGTCACGAAAACTTTCGTCAATGGCAACCACTCTGCCCATCTCTAAATCCTGCACGATCAGCGTGCGGGTATCGCGCCCGGACTGATAAGGATTCGCACCGGTGATCGTGCGCAGCAGATCATAGCGCGTGAAGAGCGAGCGCAGCGAATGGTCGGGAACCGACATAATCCACTGTCCGGCAACGGACGGGCGGATTATTTTCGCAAACAGCGCTGGCGAGACGTTCTCGTGGAACAGATAGACAAACTTGATGTTATACATTCGCTCTGTCCTGTTACCCGCAGGCTTACGGATTCACCAGCCAGGTGCCTGGCTTCGCAATATCCAGCGTCTGGGTACGCGTTCTTCCATTGCCTTCCAGTTCAATGCGGGTCTCGCCCGCAGGCAATTTCAGCGATGCGTAACCGTTATTGCCCGGACGCAGCGCTTTAGACTCGCCGTTCACCTTCAGCGTCTCGCCATCAAGCATGCGGATGTAGACCAGCGCGACCGGGCTGGCGTCGACAGGCGGCGCACTCTGCTGCGCCGTAGAAGGTGACGCAACCGGCTCGCTCACGTCTGCGGTTGCCGGTCTGGTTTCCGCCTGGGCGGAGGTCTCAGCCGGAGGGCTCACGGCAGGCGTTTGCGCCGTCTGCGCTGGCGTTTCCTGGCTGCCGCCGCCGAACAGCATCGCACCGGCAACCACCCCAACCAGCACGCCCGCGGCCACCAGCCCCGGAAGCTTGTAACGTCGCCAGTCCAGCGCGGAAGCAGATGTCTCCTCTTCCACCGGCACCAGCATCGTGCCGGTCTTCTTCGCGGTAAGCACCTCGTCGATACCGGCGACGGGCATCTCGATCAGCGCCGCGAACTCCTCAATGGATTGCGGACGGTCTTCCATATGCAGCGCCAGCGCCTTGTCGATGGCCTGTAGCAGCGGGATGGAATAGCCCTGCGGCATCAGCTCCACCAGCGGTTTGCAGGTGTCCTGAATCGAGCGTACCACGCTGACCGGTGGCGGAGAGCCGACGATGAGGGTGCGCAATACGGCGCCGAGCGCGTAGATATCCGTCCACGGCCCCTGCTCGCTTTCATTGTCGTCGGTATACTGCTCGATAGGCGCGAAGCCCGGACGCAGCATGGTTTCCGTCTCATCCGAGAGATTACCGATGGTGCGGCGCGCCGATCCGAAATCGAGCAGCACCGGCAGGCCGTTATCCTGAATCTGAATGTTATCCAGCGAGATGTCGCGGTGCAGATAACCCTCGTCGTGGATCGTTTTGATGGCGCCGAAGAGCATTGGCAGCATGCGGCGGATCCACGCCTCGTTAATCAGCTCCGGTTTCTCTTCGCGCAGACGCGACAGCGTGGTACCGCTGTAAAACAGCGTCCCCATATAGGCCGTGTCGTTTTGCACCCAGAAACGCAGTACGTGCAGCAGGTTCGGGTGGTTAAAGCGCGCCAGCAGGCGGGCTTCCTGGATGAAGCTGTTCAGACCGGCAGAAAACGCTTTGCCGAAGCGCTCGCTGCGCAGCACCAGCGTCATATCCTCGCCGCGCACGGCGAGGGAGGAAGGCATAAATTCTTTGATAGCGATAGTGCGTTCGAGCTGGTGATCCCAGGCGCGATAGACGATGCCGAATCCGCCGCCGCCAATCACCTCTTTTATCTCAAACTCATTGAAACGGTACCCGACCGGGAGCGCGTTTGGGACAGTCCGATTGTTATCATTATCCGTCATCTTTTACAGTTCTCTTGATGATTATTACGCGGCAAACTGACAGTGGAACTCGCCCTGCTCGCAGGTGACATGCAGACGTCGGTACTGCTCGTCGCTGCGGCTGGCGGTAAGTAAAATCTGGCTCATCTGAGGCAGCAACGTATTGGTCAGAATCGCATCCACCATACGCCCGCCCGACTCAACCTCGGTACAGCGCTGAACAATCTGTTCGACCACGCTGTCGTCAAATTCAGAAATAATGTTGTGATTCTCTTCCAGACGACGCTGAATGCGCCTGAGCTGAAGACGCACAATCTGCCCCAGCATCTCGTCGCTCAGCGGGTAATACGGCACCACCAGCAGGCGGCCCAGCAGCGCAGGCGGGAACACCTCCAGCAGCGGCTGGCGCAGGGCGCCGCTTAACGCGTCAGGCTCCGGCATCAGTTCCGGGTCGGCGCACATGGCTGCGATCAGGTCGGTGCCGACGTTAGAGGTCAGAATAATAATGGTGTTACGGAAATCAATGTGACGCCCTTCGCCGTCCTCCATCCAGCCCTTGTCGAAGACCTGGAAGAAGATCTCGTGCACGTCCGGGTGCGCTTTTTCAATTTCATCCAGCAGCACCACGCTGTAGGGACGGCGGCGCACGGCCTCGGTTAAGACGCCGCCTTCACCATAGCCCACATAGCCCGGAGGCGCACCTTTTAACGTCGAAACGGTGTGCGCTTCCTGGAATTCACTCATGTTGATGGTAATAACGTTCTGCTCGCCGCCGTAAAGCGACTCCGCCAGCGCCAGCGCGGTTTCGGTTTTACCCACGCCGGATGGCCCGCAGAGCATGAATACGCCGACCGGTTTGTTCGGATCGTCAAGCTTCGCCCGCGAGGTTTTTACCCGACGGGCAATCAGATCCAGACCGTGACGCTGACCAATAACCCGCTGGTTCAGCGTGTCGGCCAGATTCAGCACCGCGTCGATCTCATTTTTCACCATCCGGCCCAGCGGGATCCCGGTCCAGTCTGAGACCACCGCAGCCACCACGTTCTCATCCACCGCGGCAAACAGCAGCGGTTCGTCACCCTGTAAGGTCTTCAGCGCCTGCTGCTGTTCTGCCAGCTGGCCGCGCAGTTCAGCCGTATCCTCATCACCCGCCGCAAACAGCGCGGCACGCAGAAGGATAATCTCCTGCACCCGCGTGCGCTCTTCTTCCCAGCGACGGGCCAGGGCTTCGCGCTGGGTTTCGAACGCGTCACGTTCGGCGGTTAAGGCCGCCACACGCGCCGGATCGCCCGCCCCCACGCGCGCTTCGCGTTCAGCAATCTCCAGCTCCACGTCCAGGGCCGCCAGGTGACGCAGACAGTCTTCCAACTGGGCAGGCGGCGCGCTCTGGCTGACGGCCACGCGCGCGCAGGCGGTGTCCAGCAGCGCCACCGCTTTATCCGGCAGCTGACGCGCAGGAATATAGCGATGCGACAGTTTCACCGCCGCGCTGACCGCTTCGTCGAGGAGTAAAACCTGATGATGAGTTTCCAGCGGCGACACGGTGCTGCGCAGCATCAGCACGGCTTTGGCTTCGTCCGGCTCGTGAACCTGTACGGTCTGGAAACGGCGGGTCAGCGCCGGATCTTTCTCAATGTATTTTTTGTATTCCGCCCAGGTGGTCGCGCCGATGGTGCGCAGTTGCCCGCGCGCCAGGGCAGGCTTGAGCAGGTTAGCAGCATCGCCGGTGCCCTGTTGACCGCCTGCGCCAATCAGAGTGTGGATCTCATCGATAAACAGAATAATTGGCGTGGCGCTGGACTGCACCTCGTTAATCAGCGCCTGGAGGCGCGCCTCAAATTCCCCTTTCATGCCCGCGCCGGCCTGAAGCATGCCGATATCCAGCAGCCACAGCTGAACGTTTTGCAGCGGCTCCGGCACGTCGCCGTCAGCGATACGCAGCGCCAGCCCTTCCACCACCGCCGTTTTCCCGACGCCGGCTTCCCCGGTCAGCAGGGGGTTGTTCTGGCGACGACGCATCAGAATATCGACCATCTGGCGGATCTCTTCATCGCGCCCCACCACCGGGTCGATTTTCCCTTCCCGGGCGCGCGCCGTCAGATCCTGACCATACTGCGCCAGCGTGCCCTGCGCAGCCGGTACTGCCCCGGCAGGCGCGTCCGCAGCGGCGGCGGCCTGCTGGCTCTCTTTGCTGCTGGCGCAAATGGCGTCGAACTGCTCGATCAGCACCTCGACGTTAAGACGGGTGAACTGCGCCGAAATGCTTTTCAGCACGTTAGCCAGATTCCACGTTTTCAGTATGCCGATCAGCAAATGGCCGCCGCGGATGCGGCTGACGCCAAACTTCAACGAGCCGTAGACCCAGGCGCGCTCGACGGCGCTGTCGATATGCTCGGAAAGATCAGACACGGAACTCGCGCCACGCGGCAGGGCATCCAGCGCCGCCACGATATCGCGTGTCAGCTGCTGTTCATCAAGGGCGAAGTGACGAATAACCTGTTGCAGATCGCCATCCTGCTGCTGCATCAGCTGATGCAGCCAGTGCACCAGCTCAACGTACGGGTTGCCGCGCAGCTTACAGAAGGCAGTCGCGCTTTCCAGAGAGGTAAATAACAGCGTATCCAGTTTGCCGAAAAGCACGGCACGGCTAATTTCTGACATGTTAGTTTCCATTAACAATGATTCGGTATACGGAAGGATTATCGCTCTGCGCGATACACCAGATCGCCACGCGGAACAGGCTGAGACTGAAGGCCGAGCCAGGTGTTGTACCCTAATCGCCCGGCGCTACCGAGCGTGGCGCCCTGCACCGCATCGGCGCGCAGGATCACCCGTGTTTCCCATTCAAATTCCACCCCGGCGTACTGTCGCACCCAGTCGCGCAGCTCGGTCACCCACCCTTCGCCCGGCAGAAAACGGTTGTAGTCGTCTGCGCTCAACGGGCCAATCTCGAGCCGGAATTTATGCTGCACGTCGCGTACCGCAATGCCGAGAAAAGCGGACTCTCCCATGCGCGGCAGGCGACGCCCCTCACCCAGCTGTGCCTGCTCCCGCATTGAGAGCGGCATCCACTGCGGGACGTTGGCCACCAGCCTGACCGGCACGTTGAAATAGTTGCGCAGGATTTTCTCCAGCCCTTCCGGGTCCCGTCCGTGGCGGGTCAGGTGCCCGGCGTGAGTAAAGCGGGCGTGCGCGCTCAGGCTGCCTTTCGACATCTGGGCAGGCTGCCCCATACCAATCAGCGATGCCAGATACCCTTCGAAGCGCCTGTTGTCGTCGCGATCCAGTGAAGCGGCAGGCTGCGCGTCCGCCCAGGCGCGGTAGAACAGCAGCGTCAGGCGGTGGTGAAAGAGGTCGGCAAACGCGCTGAGGCTGTGATCCTGATGATGATGAATACGCTCACGGGCATACTCAGTCATGTGCACCGGCAGCGGGCCGTTAGGACCAAACAGGCCGAAGCTCAGTATGGAAACGTCATGCAGTCCGTTCTCTTCCCGCTGCCGGACCTCAGCAACCGTTGACGGCGCAAAGCCCATTGAAGGCTGCTGACCAATACGCAGCGGCTCAAATTTAGGCAGCGGCGCGCGCCCCAGCGGGTAACGTTCACCGCCCTGGGCATCAATGCGTCTTAACAGCTGGAACAGATCATAGCGCCACGGCGTCTCGCGCACCCCGCGCCAGAACGCATCGGGCAGCGGCGTCAGGCGATGCACGCGCAGCGTTGCAGGGGCAACTTCACTCATACCAGCGCCCTTTTACCCATGCGCGGCGCCCAGTAGCCGATTTCGCCGCGCTGCTGGCTCTTGAGCGTGAACTCCGTAAAGCTGTTGATGGAGACCAGGCGGGCAAAAAGGCGTTCCAGCACGCTGCCGAAAAGCCACGGGCTGGCACCGGAAAAGGCGCGTTCGTCCACCGTCAGGGTGATGCCGATCCCGCGGGCGAACACCACCGGGCCGGGTTCCGGCACGCGGCGGTGCACCGGCTCCAGCACGCAGTGACGAACGCCATCCACCTGACGGGCAACCGGGGTCTCGGCCAGGTTGGCGTACAGCCCTAACAGCTGACGCAGCGCGGCAGCGCCCTCTTCGTTTTCGCTGTCCATCAGGCTGAGGTAGTTCATTTGCAGCTGGCTAATGAGCCGCCAGGTGCTGAACCCTTCCGCCAGCGCCGGACGCGGCGGCGTCGGGCCTTTACGCAGGGTTAACGCCTTCACCGGCATGGAGTCGGCCATAATAAACTGCCCAAGCTCCTGCTGGAGCATCAGCGGCAGGTCACGGCTGGTGCACAGCACCTCGGCGGAAATGTAGCGCAAATTCTCCTGCCACGGCGCGTGCTGCGCATCCACCAGCGAGACGAAGACCTCCGAGCCGATATAGCCCGTGCGGGTGCCATAGCGCAGCGCGTGTTCGGAGAGAACGCGTTGCTCACGGCGCAGGGAAAAATAGGCGCCGTAGTTGCCCGCGTCTCCGCTCCAGGTGCTCCAGAAAGGACGAAACGTCTGGTCGTCCCGCTGACCATCCGCGCTGGCATAGATTTTTTTCACGGCATAAATTTCATAATCCAGCGGGCGGATGTTATCCACCACCAGGTGGTATTCATGCTGGCTTTCGCTCAGCTTCTGCCGGGCCGCCACTTTCGGGAACAGGTTGATCACCGGCGTGCAGTGCAGCGCCAGGTGGCTGGCATCCACCACGCGCTCCAGCTGATCGTCGCTCTTGTCGAGCAGAATGAAGATATCAAACGCTTTTTCGTCTTCGCAGCGCTGGATCAGCTTGCCCAGCCCACTCAGGCTGATGAAACGAAAACGCGCCGGGAACGCAAAGTACTCCTGCAACAGGCGATAGCCGTCGAAGTTGCGCAGATCGTCCGGGAGCAGCGCCTGGTCCGCATTAAAGCCTTCCTGACGCAGGGCGTCAGACGACAGCAGCTGGCGCTGGGGCTGCTTGCTGACCGTCTGGCAGACAATACCCGCGTGGTGCTCCATCACCAGCTCCAGCAGCTTCAGCGCCTCGATGTCCGGGCCGCTTAAGAAAAACTCCAGGCGGTCAAAGTCCAGGTGCCCGAGATGCTGCGGGCCATCGCAGGCAATGCGGATCCGTAAGGCGCTGCTGATCCCCCGCTGGCTCAGGCCGAGCTGGGCCAGCGGCAGATCGGCGGGAACGCCGCCCAGCTCGATCCGCTCAATTTTTAACGGCAGCAGGTTCACCTCGTGCGCCGTGGTATAGCTGCACGTAACGCCGGTCTTTTTCAGCGCCAGGCTGTCCATCATGGTGCCGCGCGGCACAATAAAGCCTTTGCTCAGGTCGCCGCGGCTGCTGTCGGGCTGAATTTCAGCGATCGCCATCGACGGCGTAGGCGCCAGATAATTTGGCGCAATCATCTCCAGCATACGCTGTGAAAAGCGCGGAAATTCGGCGTCCATTTTCATCTGCACGCGGGAGGTCAGGAAGGCGAAACCTTCCATCAGGCGCTCAATGTACGGGTCCGCCACTTCGATGCCGCGCATGCCGAGCCGCCCCGCCACTTTCGGGTAGCGCTCGGCGAACTCTGCGCCCATCTCGCGCAGATAGGCCAGTTCACGGTTGTAATATTCGAGCAGTTTGCTTTCCATAATTACCCCGCATCCTTCAGTTCAAAATGGCCGTTCTCAAGATCGACGTCGGTGCGAAAGAGAAATTCCAGCGGATACGGCACGCACCACAGGCGACCTTTGATTTCGATAGACAGAACGTTGTGCAGATCTAACGAGGAGGTATCGGACACGCAGCGAACCTGAAGCCCCTGCGGCAGGATCCGCGGTTCAAAGTTAATAATCGCTTCGGTGAGCTTGCGCTGAATGTCGTGCCATTCAATATCGGACATTCTTTTCCCCGCCAGCGGCGCCACGCCAAAGTTAACGACGGAACGGCTCACCTGCGTCAGCCCGCTCAGATCGCTGGAGGCATCGTGGTTAATGGTGTTAAACAACCACTGTAAATCCCGCAGGACGTTACGACGCAGCGCGGCGTGGGTAATCAGATTGCTGTTGGCGGACTCGCGTTTTTTTTCCGGATCGTTATCCGTCAGGCGATCCAGCAGTGAGGGCTGCATTTTGTCGCGCGCCCCCACTTTCTCCTGCCTGCTGCGGGCCTGCCAGCCGCTGCGCAGCAGATCGCCTTCGCCAGCGGGATTACTCATCCGCACCATCCGAGGTAAATGTCACCAGGCTCAGGGTAAGCAGCGGGCTTTCGCTTTGCTCGCTCAGCCAGGCTTTCTGCCCCATGCCTTCATACAGGGCGGCGTCATCGTCCAGCGGGAGCCACTCGGTGGTGCGCCCCAGCTTAACGCTGTCTGGCGCCCCGTCAGCAAACGGATAACGCGCCGGGATCTGACACACCTGCTCGGTGCCGTCCGTGAGGCGGACCAGCGCATGACGCCACACCAGATCGGTCACGCTGGCCGGAGCCTGAAAACGGATCGCGTCGATGGCGCAGAACGGCACCCAGAAATAACGGCCATTGACCAGGGTTTCACACACCGGCCCCAGACGGGCATCGCCGTCCATCAGCCATTCAAAGGTGTGGCTCTCTTCATTCTCCAGCGTGACCTGCCCGCGGCTTGCCGGGGCCTGTTCGAGTGCCGCCAGGCGCAGCGTTTGCGCTTGCCCTGCGCTTTCGGTCAGCGCCTGGGCTAACGTCGTCAGCCACGGCCACTGCGCCTCGGGCATTGCCGGTCGTACCTCTCCCGCGAACACGCGCGCCCGCTGCTGTTCACCCTGAATGGCCTGCTCCAGCAGCGTTACGGTCGGTTTTGCCTGCGGCTTCAGCGCCAGCCAGCTTTTCAGCTGGGTCAGGGCGCGCGCCCAGTTGCCGCTGAGGATCAGAAACTGCACAAACGCGGCGCGCAGATCGGCATCCGCCGGACGGGCTTTGATATCGGCTTCCAGGCGAAGCAGCGCGTCGCTAATCGACTCCCCCGCCAGACGTTGATAAAGCGTATTCATAGCCCCTCCTTAATTCGCCGCGCGCCAGGCGCCCACTGCCGGATCGCGCAGCTGCGGACGCAGCGTGTCAATCAGAACAACGTTCAGCTCCGCGCCCGGTGCAACCCATGCGTTCCAGATCTTCTTCACCTCTGCGATACGCGCCTGGAGTCTGGCGTCGTCGCTGGCGATCTCACGGGTGATTTCCACCGCCACCGTGCCGTTGCTCTTCCAGCCGTTCAGGGTGCTGTCGTATAGCAGGATCATCCAGCTCTGGTCGCTGTTCGGGGTGCTGAAGACCATGCGTTCTTTGTTGACGGAGGTGATCAGCGCCTTTTCAGGATCGACCGTGTTGTTCAGCCCCATCACCGGGAAGCCGTGAATGTAGGTGACCGGAATCGCTTTCTGCGTCCCGTTACGGTTCTGCGTCACCACGGTGTGGCCGCTGAGCCAGCTGCCGTTGCCGCAGCGGGTGGTGTCGGAATCCGGAATAAACAGCGCTGGCGCGGAGGAACCGCCCTCCCAGAAGGTGCGCAGATGGCAACCGTCCTGAAGGGTGAACTCCTGCCAGGGCGTACGATCTGCCGCCACGGTGTGCGTCTCCGGATTCTGGTCAGGCGGCAGCAGCGCGCCTGAGGTGGAGGTCGTTGCCGCCGCCGTTTCCTGCTGCTTCACCACCAGCGCCCAGTCCTGCGCTTTAGCCGCTGTGCCCCGGGCAAGCGTCGTGCCTTCCGGATCGTTAAGCGTCCAGTTCAGGGTATTCAGCTTGCTGCACTGGTGCTCCAGCAGCGAGCCAAGGCGCGGCACGAAGTTTTCCAGCACCGAAACCTCTTTCTTGCCGTTCGCCACGATACGCAGCGCCACGTCCGCCTTACACCAGCTTTGCGGCGTATTGTCTTTAATGTTGTCGATCCAGATATCCAGCTTCTGCGCAGGAGACTGCACGATGCGGAAGTTTTCAGCCTGTGCGGTGGTCGCCACCGTCAGAAGAGCCAAACCCGATAGCCAAAGTTTCATATCAATCCTTGTGTGTCTAATCAGTTCCGCAGGGAAGAAATTGTGCTGCGTCAGAGAGCGTATGCAGCAAAGTGGTGTCCTGAGGGTTGCCCATCCACACCGCCACGGCGGTATAGTTATCCTGAGCATTGCCCTCCTGTTCGGCATTCTTTTGAATGATTTGGTTCATTAAGGTCAGCCACTCCTGTGGCGTATTGACCATGTGCAGCGACTGCTTCATCTGCTCTTCGCTGACGCCGTGCCAGAAACCGTCGGTGCAGAGCAGGAAGGCATCACCGTCCTCAACCTGCACGACATCGCTGTAGCTCGCTTCCGGTCCGCCATTCTCAATACCCAGCGCCAGATACAGCAGGTTGCTGTTGAGATCGTCGGTCTGATGCCCGGCATCTTTCATCTGCTGGACGAGGCTGTGATCGGTGGTGACATGCCACAGCCAGCCGCGGCGAAACAGGTACAGGCGGCTGTCTCCGGCGTGCGCCCAGTAAGCCAGACGGTAATCCCTGTCGATAAACAGGCTGACCAGCGTGGTGCCCATCCGGCGATAGTCCTGCACGGCCTGTTGTTCGCTGAGGATGGTGCGGTTCGCCGTTTGGACGTAGTCACGAATATGCTGCGCATTCAGGTGCTTGTCGCCGTCAAAGCGGGAAATAATGCTGTTGCGGGCCAGCTCAGCGGCCACCTCGCCGCCCGGCAGGCCCGCGATGCCGTCACAGACGACAAAGCAGGCTGAACGTTCCCCGATGGTTTCTCCCGTCTGATCCTGGTTGCTGGCGCGCGTCCCCTGGCGGGAGAGAGAAGCCGTTGCGATATTCATTTTTCTTCCGATCCGCTTTGTGAGTCTTTGTACTGATTGACCTCCATGTCATAGGCATGGAGGAAGGCTTCGCCAAACAGGGTATGGAAGTCGTCCTCGATCTCGCCCGCCGTCTCGCCATAGCTGCGAACGAAATAATCCCACAGCGCGGCTTTACGGCTGCCCGGCAGCGCCAGGCGTGACGTCATCCCGTTCTGCTTCGCCTGCTCTTCCAGTTGTTCCGGGTTAAAGGATTGCAGCATAGCGGCGATAATGGCGCGGATACCGGAGATCATCCCTAGCTGGTGTGCCTGGAGATCGATCAGCGCATCACGCACCGATTTGGTCGGCGGCATAAAGCCCGGCATCGGCGTGCCGAACATCTGGATCAGCACCGTTTTCCCGGTCGGCAACAGTTTGAACGGGTTGTTCGCATCGTCGAGCACCATGGTCATATCGGCTTTCACCCCACGCTTGAGGATGGAGCGCGAGGAGAGCAGCGCCACGGTCCCCTGCGAGAACATGCCCAGGATCTGCCCCAGCTGACGCATATTTTCCCGGTCAAACTGCGGCACCGGCTGCATTTCGCTCAGGCCCATGCCCTCCAGCAGCGCCTCCAGCAGTTCGCCCTGAAGCACCTCGCCCCGCTCGCCGGTCTGCGCGGAGGCAGCAGGCGATGCAGCGTTTTTAACCGGGTCGATACGCAGACGTCCCTTCGGCGTCTGTGCGCTACTGCGTGCGACGGCCTGCGGCGTTGGCATGGTGAAGCCAGCGTAATCGGGACGCGCGGGCTCTTCTTCCGCGCGCGGCGCATCCTGTGGTTCAGTCGGTTCCGGATCGAACAGCGGTGAGCTGGCCAGCGCATCCTCTTCCTGTGCGGCTTGCGCTTCAGGCTTTGGCTCCGGCTTATCGGCCACGATTTCATCCGGATGGGTTAACGGCGCGCCGCCCATCAGGCCGAGAGGGTCATCGTGACGCGCGGCAGGTGCGCTCGCCGACCCGCCAAACAGGGCTAACGGATCGAGTTCGTCAGACGCCTCTTCCTTTGGCTGGGCAGGTTTGCTTTCGTCCGGCTGTACCAGCGTTGAAGGGGTGACATCGTCAAAGATGCTCTCTTTTTTAAACAACGCTTCATCACTGAACAGCGTGTCCGGGTCAACGTTTTTACGTTCAAGCGACGGTTCGGCGTCGTTAAACATTGCCAGCGGATCTTCGGCATTCCGCTCCGGGGCCGCAGGCTGGGAGAACGGGTCGTGGGAGGCCGCGGGCTGTGGTTTTGCCCGGTTGCTGGAGATGCTGTCGGAGATGGAAAACTCCTGCATCAGGCTGTCCCAGATTTCCGACGGCACGGCCGTAGGTTCAGCTTTTCCGCGAGGCGCGGCGCTGGCCGGTTTCGGTTGCGGTGCTGGCGCAGGTGTCGCCGCTGGACGCGCCTGCTGCATGCTTGCCGCCATGCGGCTTACGGGCTGGGTGTCATGAATGAGTTCGCTGACTTCAATGCGATAATCATCAATACCGAGAATATCCCCATCCTGAAGCTCAACCTGACGCCCACGCTCCAGCGGGATATCATTCAGTACCACGCGGGTAACGCTGCCGCGGTTTGTGACGCGGCATTCGCCACTGGCGTCGACGTGAACGATGGCCTGCAAACGCGAGATGGTGCGGTCATTGTCCGGCAGCACCAGATTGTTATCCGTACCGCGCCCAATGGTGCCGCCCGGGGCATAAAAATCACAGCTGCTTTGCGGCGGCTGATGACCGGGTTTCGTAGAAATAATCGTGAATCGCATGGCGTATTCCTGCTGGTATGATTAGCGCTCAAACGCTGCCGCTCTCAGGGGTGAGAACGGCGGGGTTTGGGGGTTAAGGGCTGATTAAAACTATTTGACTACATTCAGGAAAATAATACCGATAAGCAGCCATAGCGTAAAAAGTAAGGCCTGAGCTTTATAGCGTCGATGCAGTTTTAATATCCAGCCGATTCTCTCTTCCGGTAATGCCTGAACGAATTTATAGGCATCGTCCTGAACATTTCTGTCTTTGGTAAATTTCATCTTCACGCCTTTGCGAAGACGAACAAACCAGATTATTTTTTGATAGTTCGCCAGCGAACCGAAAAAAGATGCGTAATTTGTCACCAGATCGAGATCGTAGCCTTTTTGCCGATATTCTGAAAGAAGCTGATTATATTCGGTCTCGTGTTTTTTAAAATAACGGGAACTGATGAGGTCCATAATTACGACAAGTAAAAATAAAACTACAATCAGAAATAAAAGAATATTTTCTACATTCACCATAGTTTATCCATGACATACTCAGTTGCTCCACCGGCAACTTCGCCACCAATGTATCCACCCGCAGCGGCGCCTACCACAGAACACGCGAGCAACCCTACACCACCTGTTGCCACGCCCAATGCAACACATACGCCAGCCCCAGCCATGGCGCCATATTTTCCGCCATAAATCCCGCCCGCAAGACTGGCCCCGAATTGACTGTACTTCTTAACGGCGACTTTGGAACAACTCTGCTCTCTACCTACAGTACAGGCATCGTAAACTTCATTGGTTGTGTTTGCACCAGCGAAGCCGATAGCAAGCCATCCTCCCATTTTCAGAAAACGGGCAGCTTTTGAAGCATTGTCTACATATGTTGAATACCCTCGTATCGAGGCAACACCCGCAGTACTCCATTCATGGACAATTGACCTGCTTGATAAACCTAAAGCGTGCTTGATTTCTTCATAAGGTTTCAGTTTCAGCGTTAGTCTGGACAGCTTATTTAATAAAACGTCCAGCTCAGAAAAAAGTTTTTGCCTTTCAACAAAAAACTGCTGCCCGATCAATGTGCCTTGCGTTTTGTATTGATTTTGATAAGCCAGTTCGATAGCTTTTAATTTCTTTTCTATTTCGCTAAAGTACCTTTCACCTGCATCAGCAACCACCCCGAGAGATTTATCCATAAAATTAGTTAATGCTGCGATGGTACTAAAATGCTTGTTAAAGAAATTAGCTTCATCTGTATTCAGTTCTGCCAATGCTCCATTAACCTTTTGCTTTGCATTTTGTAATTGTTTTAGCTGAACCGCATTTTCAGCACCCGGAGCATTAAGGATCAATATTTGCCCGGGTTTTAACCACCGTGTGTCCCTGTTCACTTGCATAAAATAACGTGCCGCTTCACTGTCTGGTTTATTGAACAGTAGTCTTGCCTGGAAATCTAACGTACCAGCCTGCTGAACAACACAATAACCAGGAGCAACCGTTGATTTTACGCTCATATTGACATCCCTTTGCAAACGAAATTAAGTCTCTGTAAATAATGACCGGGGAAAACTCCCCGGTCACGCGCGCAATTACGCTTCTTTGTTTTCTTTGATGTTCCAGCCAGCGCTGCTTTCAGCACCTTTACCACCGGCAGTGGTCTGCTCCCAGTACTGCTGTTTCACTTTCGCAGCCTGGAATGCATAGGTCACGCCAACGGTATCGCCGTTGTCTGCACCCGTGTACTGAACGGAAGTCACGAGAACGTCTTCCAGGGTAATGCGGGTGTATTCAACCTGCTGACCACCCGCTTTGCAGACGGACAGTTCAACTTTGGTCAGGTGTTTACCGCTTGCGCAGTGTTTCAGGATTGCTGTAGTGGATTTGTCGATCAGAGCGTTAACGTGCAGATCGTTAAAGTTCACTTTACCGGCACCGCCGCCACCGCCAACGCTCATATTACCTGGCTGGGACGCGCCCCAGGAGAAGGAGGTAATATCAGTCCAGCCGGTGTGGTTAGAATCTTTAGATTCGCCCGTAACACCCTCGACCTTCAGAAACATATCAATAGCCATAATATCTACTCTTCGTGGATGAACAATATTGCTTTCGAAAAAGCCCTTATATGGCAAACAGGAAAGCATGGGGCTGAATAAAACCGTCCATATTTTACCTCTGCCTCATATCAAACGACCCGTGTCATTTGACAGTCTTACATTCCCCCTGAACGAAAGGAAAGAATGTGAAGTCTTATACTATTGTGGATTATCCTGAATCCAGGTGCGGTCAGGATTTCCGATGATTAATTGAGGAGCAAGTTGATTAAGTTCGTCACTATGATAAAGACGCAGGCAGTTTAAGGTTACGCCTTTTACATCGGGTTTTCTCTCAGAATGAAAGGCATTGGTTGCACCTTTATATTTATTAATAAGAGCATTAATTTTGTCATTGCCATTTTCAATATCGAAAGGCACCCATTCCAGTAATGCGCTACTGCTACGGGCTGCATCCAGAGAAAACTGGCTTTTATCATCTGCAACTTGTGCCAGGCAGCGAGAAAAAACAACGTCTTTAACAACTTGCTTATAAGGCATTTTTTTGACAAACGACACCGGATCGTCAGTTGCATACACAGAGGCGGAACTGGTGAGCAACAGTAGACTAGCAATCATTTTTTTCATGGCAACTCCCAAAAATTAGCTTTGGTCGTCGTGTAATTCGTCTCCGGCGCATTGAAATAACAGTGATCCGAACAGGTTAAACCATTCCAGAATGTTGCATGACCTGCGGCGTCACTCCAGCCCTGTACCTCAAACAGAATTACGCCCTTTTTGTTGGCTAATTGCTCAACGGGTAAGGAAGGATAACTCACGATCATGTCAGGTTTACCCCACTGACGCGTCAACCAGGCAATGACATCCTTTACGCGGTAGAAGTACCATTTATTATCAGCACCGGATACCGTGAGATTTGCAATACGAGGAACGGGATGCCCGGTATAGTTAAGAACATAACTCATCCGTACGGCACAACTATTTGACCACCCGCCCTCATCTGGCGCTATTTCGAAGTTGTGCTTAACTTTGCCGCCGATAACTTGCTTAACTTTGCCGATAGAATCATTTGCATCGTAAATACGTGTTGCCGCCGCCCAGGCAGCAACAAACGAAGGTCTCGCGGTCATATTTCCTCTCAAATTTCCATACTATAAAGCTAACGCCGGGCATGGCCCCCCGGCGGCAATTATCATTACGCGTCCTTCGTCTTCAGCGACGGCAGTTTAGATACCAGACGCAGGGAAACGGTCAGACCTTCCAGCTGGTAGTGCGGACGCAGGAAGAACTTCGCGGCGTAGTAGCCCGGGTTGTCTTCGATTTCCTGCACCTGCACTTCCGCCGCCGCCAGTGGTTTGCGGGACTTAGTTTCCTGGGAGGAGTTAGCCGGGTCGCCGTCCACGTAGTTCATCACCCAGTCGTTCAGCCAGCGTTCCATCTCTTCGCGCTCGCGGAAGGAGCCGATTTTGTCGCGCACGATGCACTTCAGGTAGTGAGCAAAACGGCAGCAGGCGAACAGGTACGGCAGACGGGAGGCCAGGCGCGCGTTAGCGGTGGCATCCGGGTCGTGGTACTCGGCCGGTTTTTGCAGGGACTGCGCGCCGATGAAGGCGGCGAAGTCGGAGTTTTTGCGGTGAACCAGCGGCATAAAGCCGTTTTTCGCCAGTTCCGCTTCACGACGGTCGCTGATGGCGATCTCGGTCGGGCACTTCATGTCCACGCCGCCGTCATCGCTCGGGAAGGTGTGGCACGGCAGGTTTTCCACCGCCCCGCCGGATTCCACGCCGCGAATCGAGGTGCACCAGCCGTACTCTTTGAAGGAGCGGTTGATGTTGGCCGCCATCGCATAGGCAGCGTTTGCCCACGAGTAGCTGTTGTGGTTCGCGCCGTCGGTCTGCTCTTCAAAATCAAAGCTGTCGACCGGGTTGGTGCGAATGCCGTACGGCAGACGCGACAGGAAGCGCGGCATCACCAGGCCCAGATAGCGGGCATCTTCGGATTCACGCAGTGAACGCCAGGCAGCGTATTCGGTGTTCTGGAAGATTTTGGTCAGGTCGCGCGGGTTAGCCAGCTCCTGCCAGGACTCCATCTGCATCACGCCCGGCGCGGTGCCGGTGATGAACGGACAGTGGGCCGCAGAGCCGATGCGTGCCATCTCGCCCAGCAGCTCAACGTCCTGCGGGCTGTGGTCGAAGTAGTAGTCGCCCACGATGCAGCCAAACGGCTCGCCACCGAACTGGCCGTACTCCTGCTCGTAGATTTTCTTGAAGATCGGGCTCTGGTCCCAGCCCACGCCCTTGTAGCGCTTCAGGGTGCGGCCCAGCTCCTGCTTGGAGATGCTCATAAAACGGATCTTCAGCATCTCGTCGGTTTCGGTATTGTTCACCAGGTAGTTCAGCCCGCGCCAGGCGCTCTCCAGCTTCTGGAACTCCTCGTGGTGAATAATCTGGTTCACCTGCTGTGAAAGCTGCTCGTCAATACCGGCAATCAGGTTCTGAATGGTGCGGTAGGTATCGTTTGAGAAGGTCACGGTGTTTTCCAGCGCCTGCTGCGCCAGGGTTTTAACCGCGCTTTCTACGGCAGAGCGCGCCTGATCGGTTTTCGGGCGGAACTCTTTATTCAGCAGCGCGCTGAACTCGTCCTGGCTGAACGCCTGGCCCGCCTGCTGATCGTGTTGTTGAGTCTGGTTGCTCATCGATTATTCCTCGCTACCTTTCGCACTTTCGTCATTTTTTGGCAACTGGCTCAGGGATTTGAGCAGCGTCGGATCCTGGAGAATTTTCGCGATCAGCTCTTCCGCACCGTTTTTACCGTCCATGTAGGTCAGCAGGTTGGAGAGCTGGGTACGGGCTTCCAGCAACTTGTTCAGCGGCTCTACTTTGCGGGCCACCGCGTCCGGCAGGAAGTCGTCCATGCTGTCGAAGGTCAGATCGACATTGAGCTTACCTTCGCCGGTCAGGGTGTTATCCACCTGGAACGCCACGCGCGGCTTCAGCGCCTTCATGCGTTCGTCGAAGTTGTCGATGTCGATTTCCAGGAACTTACGCTCGTCGACGGCTGGCAGATTTTCCACCGGCTTGCCAACCAGATCGGCCATAACGCCCATCACAAACGGCAGCTGAATTTTGCGTTCTGCGCCGTAGATCTCTACGTCGTACTCGATCTGCACGCGGGGAGCACGGTTGCGTGCGATGAATTTCTGTCCACTGTTACTCATTGCCATGATGTTCTCCATCAAAGATGCGCGGTGAAGGTGAAACGGCAGACTCCATGCCTGTCGTCATAATGCCAGGACGCGTCATTCGCGGCGTCCAAAGATGTTTTCCAGTTGGTTAACGCCGTCTGGCGCCAGGTCGCGAATAATGTCCATAAAGTTGAGTTCGGACAGCCGCTGCACCCGTTCAATCATCAGCGGTGCGGGATGGCTGGGTTCGTACTGCGCAAAATACTGTTTCGCTTTTTCCAGCATCAGCTGGGCGTCGGCGCGGCTGGTCACCTGCACGCTGCGCCAGTCCGTCACCTGCTGAACGGGCGACGCGGCCACCGGCTGCGGCTCGGCGTGCTGTTCAGCCTGCGCGTCACGGTTCGGCAGCAGCTTGCTGATATCGGTCACCTGACAGGCGCTGGAAACCAGTCCGACGGTTTTCAACAGCTGTTCCATCTCCGGTACGCCACTTTCCCCGAGATAGCCGGTAAGCAGTTCGCGGATGGCCAGCAGGCGTTCGTTGATCACGATTACCGCTTCGGTGCCGGGCTGATCGCCCCGGGCCAGCTCATCGATCAGTCGTGGACGACCGCCCGGATAATCCGGACACTCGGTTTTACTGCCGTCAAGCAGCGCCTGGGCGTCACGGAGTGAAATCTCATCGCCGTTTGAGCGGAGCAGTGAGGCGTTACGCACCGCGACCGTCAGGTCAGATTTATCACTCAGCCCGGCGAGGGCATTGATGCGGTAGAAGGGATCGGTTTCGCCATACTCTTCCAGCAGAGGGTAAAGTTGCTCCCAGTATCGGGACAGGGCTTCCTGCACCAGCACTAGCCCGTCGGCGTAACCTGCCAGACCGCGACGACGTGTCCAGGCATGGGTTAACGCCAGCATGACGCGAAGATCTTTGGTGCGACCCAGCAGGCTGGTGGCGAGTTTTTCCACCGTGTTCCAGTCGGCAGGCTCTGCCGGAATGATGGTGTCGCCAAACTGCTGCTCGGCTTTGCCCTGACTGGCCTGACCCATGGCCTGGAAATCGGCGTCGTACTCCAGATTTTCACCGCAGGGGTTATCGGGGCTTATCGGCGCGAGAAATTCATCGATATTCATAAGATCCCTGCTTATTCAAACATAGGCGGGTAAAGACCGTGGCGGCCCGGACGGGCGCCGCCTGCCGGATCGAACAGCAGCGTAAAGAGCTGCCCGGTGAAGTTTCCACTGTGGACGTGGGTGTACAGCGGATAGCCGTCGCAGCGGTTTGTCCACCAGTAGCTGGTCTGGCGCAGCGGATCAAAACACTCCGCCGCCTGCGGCCAGCCCAGCGTGCTCTGACCATCGTCGTCATAGCCAATCACGTCGAGAATGTCGGAACGCTTTTGCGGCTCAACCGGCTGGGGCGCCGGGATGGTCATCAGCATTTCATCCAGCTGGGAGGCAGAATAGCTGTTACGCACGGCGTGCAGCCCCAGACGGCCAAGCTGCTGGTACCAGCTTTCAGCCTGCCCGAGCAGGCGGGATGACCACTCGGCGGGGGTGAAGCTCAGTTGCAGGCATACCGGATAGTGGCGGCCTACGCTGTCACGGCCCGGCAGCAGGCAGCCCATCTGAATCATCTGGCTACCGAGCATCGGCGGGACGACAAAGTTCCACACCGGGGCTTTTGAAAACGGGCGCTCGCCGCTGCGCTGCTCTTCCTGTTGCCAGGCCAGCAGGCCGACCTGGAACCAGTGCGACCACTGGCGTTGCAGGGTATCCGGAAAGCGACGCTGCAAAAAATCTCCGGCGCTGGGTAATTTGCCATACCAGCTATAACGGTTCATCGCAGGGGTATTCGTCATACGGCTGTCCTTGCGGTTATGGGCATGAGAAACGGGGAAGCTGGAACGGGTTGCGGATGCTGTTCGGGGCAAACTCCAGCGTGACCTGATGTCCGTCGACGTTGAAGGTGGCCTGACGGCTCAGGCTACCCGCGCCAGGGCTGGTGCGCGCCTTGTCGAAAAAGCGGTTGAGCGCCCAGGAACCGTTAGTTACCAGCGTTGCGGTGCTGCCATTGGCCAGACCGAGCTGCATACGCACCTGGTTCGTCCCGCCCGGCCCCGGCCAGGTCATGATCTGCACCGCCTGCGGACCGTGGCTGTAGCGCAGCAGCTGGCCGTCCACGTCCAGCGTCAGGTTCAGAATGGTGTTGTCCATCCGCACGGTGCGCACCGTCACCTTAAAGGATGGCGTGGTCGCGCCGTTGGCAAAGAAGGCATCGCGGACAGACTGCGCCTGCTGGAACGGACGCAACAGCCCTTCGCTGCCCGGCAGCGTTTTACCGTCAATACCCGGCATAAAGCGCCAGTTCGCCTGGGTGGTGTCCACCTTATTGGTCAGGTTGTCGCGGAAAAAGGTGTCCATCAGTCCGGTGCCCGGCGCGAACATGCGAGCGAGGTCGTCCGGCGTCACCTCGGTGCTGGCGCTGCGCACCAGCGGATAACGCCCGGCAATCGCCTGACGGCAGAACCCACCCACTTCCACGTTGATGCGCTTACGCACGTTCTCCAGATCGCGACGCTGGGTGTCGCTGCTGGCGCCGACGGCCATATTGCTGAACATGGTTTGCAGCCCGCCCGGCAGACGGCCCGCGCTGGCTTGCAGGCGGCTGATTGCATCCCCGCCCGGCGCGGGCATACCGCTGTTTGCCGCATCCTGAACGGCGGTCAGGTAGCGATAAAGCTCGTCAACCTGCTTAAGAAAATCGTCAAAGACGATGGTCTTGCCACCCTTCTCCAGCGGCTGCGCCAGCTCAATCATCGGCGCATAGTGGTCGGTCACCAGTTGCTCAGGCGCCTGCGTCACAACCGCGCCCTGCGTCGGGGCGTTGTCACCGTTGCTGAACAGCGCTTCCAGCGTGCGGGTGGCGCGGTTGCTTTGGTCTTCCGCTTTCTGCGCATCTTCCGGCGCAGGCGCAGTGCGCGACAGGGTCAGCACCTTGCTCAGGTTAAGCACCAGACGGCGCAGCGGCGAGTTGGTGCCTGAAAGCAGGCGCGCGGTGTTGATGCGCTGGGAAAGATCGGCGCTGTTGTTGAGCTGAATGTCAGCGAGAAAGCGATCCCAGTTGACGATAAAGTCGCGCATGTAGAGCTGGCGCACGGCGTTGTCGATCTGCTGTTTATCTTCCTGGGCGGTGGTCGCTCCCAGTACCCAGGCGTCGTCCTCGTGCAGGGCGGTGGTCACGCTGTCGATCTGGTCGTTGAAGCTCTTCCAGTAGCCGTCCGGCGTATAGAGGCCCGGTACGCCTTCACTCACCGGCTTGCCGCTTTTACGGGAAAACACCAGCTCGCTCTGCGGGCCGCCGAGATCTGAAAGCGAAACCGGCTTCAGGTTCTCATCATGCTCCAGCAGACGTTTCAGGCGGCCATATACGCGAGTTGAGAGCGGCTGCTGGTTGATAAGCGCCCTTTCACGTGCCACCAGATCCTCATCCTGCGCATACGGTGAAGCCTGAATTTTTGGCTCCAGTAGCTGGGTCAGGTGCCATTCCAGCTCCTGAAGCTGCGCCTGCGTCACGTTCTGCGGCAGGTTGCGTTGCAGGTTGAGCATCACCCACGAGTGCAGGAATTTGCCGTCATAGTGCTTCGGCTGGTAGAGCATCTGATAGGCTTTCAGCGCCTCATAGCTGTACTCCACATCGCTGCCGTTGTCGTTGCGCAGCCAGGTGGTAATGTGCATCGCCACGGCGGGCAGCAGCATCTGATCCAGCGCCTTCTGGTACAGAGACTGCGAGGCATCGCTGACGTCATCCCCGCGATAAAGCCCCATGCGGCGGGAAACCGGCGGGTCGTTAACGTCGAAGGCATTGCTTTTCGGCAGATCCACCAGGCTGTTAAGCAGCGGCAGAAGCGCAAACAGATCGCGCTGGGGCTGGTTTTGCAGCGCCTTGCTCTGCTGCTCCAGCATCGGCACTTTTGCGTCCACTTCTTCCAGATAGGCTTTATTTTTGGCGTAGCTGGTCAGCCACAGGCCACCCAGGATCACCAGCAGGGCCAGCAGCGCCGCGTAGCCGGACCACATCACGGCGCGGTTGCGCAGTTCCCACCAGCGGTTTTCCCCGGCGATGCCCGCTTCCTGGAAAATCACGTTTTGCAGCAGGTTTTTAATGAAGAAGCTTTGGCCCTTCGCGCCTGGGATCGGCGCCTCTTTGCTCACCGAATCCCAGCGCGTGCTTTCCCCCCCTTCAGGTAAGGAGAGCGCGCGATTCAGCTCGCCCATCACGCGGTCAAACGGCATCCCTTCCTGAGTGCCGCTGGCAAAGTAGATGCCACGCGGCGAAAATTCGGTTTCGAAGTTTGAGCGGGCAAAGACCGTGCTCAGGTAGTCAGCCAGCAGCGGACGCAGCGCGGCGAACTCCTGCGGGAAGAGATAGGCTTCCGCACGGGTTTTGGCGTCATGCTCTTTGAGCATGGTTTCCGGAAGGCCAGCATCCAGACGCTGTTGCAGCAGGGAAAATTCCTGCTGGAAGTTGCCCATCAGGTCGTAATCTGCGTGTTTGGTCTGCTCCCACGGCAGCGTAAAGCCCCAGATCTGGTCGCGCTGGGCTTTGTCGTAATCCGCAAACCAGGCGCGGAAGCCTTTAAGCAGGTCCGCTTTGGTCACCATCACATACACCGGGAAGCGAATACCCAGCTGTTCATGCAGCTCGGAGAGACGCTGGCGCAGGTTGACCGCCTGCTGGCGCGAGGCCTCAGCGGACTGCGAAAGCAGGTCGGAAATGCTGATGGTGATAATCACGCCGTTGATGGGCTGGCGACGGCGGTATTTACGCAGCAGGTTGATAAATTCCAGCCACTCCCCGGCGTCCTGAACCTGCTCGCTCTCCTGAGTGGTGTAGCGCCCCGCGGTGTCCAGCAGAACCGCCTCGTTGGTAAACCACCAGTCACAGTTGCGCGTGCCGCCAATGCCGCGCAGCGCGGTTTTACCGAAGCGATCCGCCAGCGGGAATTGCAGCCCGGAGTTGGCCAGCGCGGTGGTTTTACCTGAACCCGGCGCGCCAATAATGACGTACCACGGCAGCTGATAGAGGTACTGTGTGCTGAAGCGCTGCGTCCACTGCGCGCCATGTCCCGCTTTGCTGAAGTGGGCTTTTTTCAGCATCTGGGCGGCTTCATCGAAACGCCCGGCAAGGATCTGCTCCTCGCTGTTCAGACGTTTCTGCGGATCGGCCGCCTCCGGGCTGGTGGTATTTTCGTTGAGCTTGTCCATCAGCTTACGGTTCAGCCAGGCGTTATACAGCCGCGGCAGAATGTGGCTCTGGGCCCAAATCAGGTAGACCACCGCAATGCTGATGACGCGGTTCTGCTCTGATTCAAGGGGCCGGGTATCCACGATGGACAACAGCGGGCCAATCATCCAGATGACCGCCGCGAGCGCCGTTACGCCCAGGAAGCTCCACAGAATGCGATTGGTCAGTATAGAAAGTAGAGTTGTCAGCATCCTTAGTTTCCTTGCGGCAATCCGTTCAGCTCGGCCTGGGTATTGTCAGGCGATACCAGCAGCGTAATCTCTACGCGGCGGTTACGGGCGCGATTTTCAGGCGTGGTGTTAGGCGCTACCGGGTTGATCTCACCCCGTCCTTCGGCTTTGACGCGCCCAGGCTGTGAGAGGCTGCCCTGGAGCTGTTTTTGCACCGAACGGGCGCGCTCAAGCGAGAGTTCATAGTTGGAGGCGAAGCGTGCGCTGCGGATCGGCACGTTGTCGCTGTACCCCACCACCAGAATTTTGCCGCTGACGTTATTCATCGCCTGAGCGATGCGGTCGATGACCGGCTCATAGCGATCGCGCACCACCGTTGAGGCCGAGGCAAAGAGTCCGTCCCCTTTCAGGATCACCACGCTACGATCCGCCTCATCCTTAACGGCCACCAGACCGGCATCAATTTCTGGTTTCAGGAAGCCGCGCAGGTTCAGCACCGCCGGCAGCTGACGCGCAGGCTGCTGGATGGTGGTTTCCGGCAGTTGGGACTGGTAAATTTTCGCCAGCACCGGGCTGGTGTTATCACCCAGACGCCAGTTCAGCACGATATAGAACAGGCAGGCGATAAAGCCGACCAGCGCCACGCACGCCCAAAGAGGGATCATCGGCCGCCAGAGCTTGCGCAGAACGGGGCGATCTTCCGGGTGCGGCGAGAGCGGCGGCGGGTAGCTGCCGCGCACGCCACGGATCATCTGCCACAGGCGCTGTTTGATGGTTTCAAGCTGGGTCCGGCCATTGTCCAGCACGCGGTAGCGGCCTTCAAAGCCGAGCAGCAGACAGTAGTTGATCATCTCCAGCAGCAGAATGTGTTCGCGCGGATTCTGCGACAGACGCGCCAGCAGCTGGAAAAACTTCTCACCGCCCCAGGTTTCGTTATGAAACGTCACCAGCAGACCATTGCTTGACCAGACGCCGCTGCTTCCCCACGGGGTCAGCGCGGCGGCTTCGTCCAGCGCCGTGCAGAGGCAGTAGCGCGCGCCGACAATCACTTCATACGGTAAGCCCGCCTGCTGGCATCGCACTTCGAAACGGCGAATTTCGTCAATCAGGCGCTGGCGCAGCCCGACCTGATCGTCGTGGGAAACCGAATGACGGATTTGCGGAATCGCATTGAGCAGCGGATTGGCGGCCGCCACCAGCTGATTGTTCCCACTGGCTCCGGTAAACACGGCATCACTGCCGGTATCCTGTCGTTCCTGCATATTAAGCGCTCGCTTTATTATTCTGTCGGGCTACGGATGGCCCAGAACTCCATATCGAGACCCGGGAATTCCCCTGCGAGATGCAGCGCGAATGCCCCGGACTTGTCCATCTCGTGCCACAGTTCGCTGCCCCTCTCGAGCTCGAAATAGCTGTAGCCTGCATGCCACGGGATCTGCGGCGGCGCGACGGGCATTGCCCGAAGCATGATGCCCGGCAGCTGGAGCTGGACCAGATCGCGAATTTTCGACACTGGCGCAACCTTCATTTGGGCAGGGAAATGGGTTTGCAGGTGTTCGCCGGGGACATTGGCTTTTACCGCCAGCACGAAGCCAAATTCGCGGACCATGCTGGTCTCCGGCACGGTGGCGATGTTCAGCCCGTGGGAGCGTTCGTGCAGCGGCAGCTGGATGGCATGATCTTCCATGACCAGCGACAGCCCCTGACGCAGCATCAGCATCAGTTTGCTGAAGCAAACGGCGAGATCGTCATGGTCGTATACCGGCAGTATGCTCTCTGCGGTACGCTGCGGCGTCCAGGTGGCGAGCTCCGTGGCAAACGGCAGCCAGCTGCGCCAGAGCGCTTCCGGGTGAAGCAGCGGCAGCGTTTTTAAATGTGAGACGTCGCCAAGGTGGCGGTTGATCAGCGAGAGAAGCGTGAACTCAACCATCTCGGACGTATTGAAACGCCCCGGCTGGCGCAGTCGACCGCCGATCTGCTGGCTACGCTGCACCAGCAAGCCGTGCAGGTCATTGATCATGCCGTACAGCTGCGGGCTGTTATTGGCGTTCAGCATTGGCGGAATGTAGCTGTTATCCAGCCGCACGTGGTTGTCGTTGCGCTTTTCGGTGACGTACGCCACGCCGATGGCGGTCCATTCTGCCGTCAGATCTTTCTCCAGCATCAGGGTCAGACGCAGGCGGCCAAACTGGACCGTCGCCTCCCCGACCGACATGGCGTTGTCGTCTTCCACCTCTTGTTCAAAGGTAATAAAACGCGCCAGAGAAGACTGCTCCTCGCTGAAAATCACCTCTTCACGGCCACCGCGACGAACCGGCAGCGCAAGCACCACCTTTTCGTTGGTGAGATTATCGGGGATTTTTAGCGGGGCCGGACCATTGCGGTCGCTGCGAACCTGGAAAAAGGTGCCGTCAGGCAGCAAACCGCTACAGTAGCTCAGGGCAATACAGCCCTGGCGAAGCATCGCTTCATCCAGCTCAAGGTCGAGAAAGCCCCAAAGATACGATCGCTGCAAGGCCCCCCACTCACGAACGTGGTTGAGGAGGTAACTTTCTGTCCGCTGAAAATGGTGGGGACGCAGGAACATGCCCTCGGTCCAGACGACCTTTTCTGCTTTCGTCATGATGATCTCTTTCCTGTTATGAAGGGCGTTACTGGCTGATGACCCGGATACCATTTACGTCAAGAAAGACGCTGGCCTGGAGTTCATCTGCGGACCATTTCCAGAACTGGTAAATCGCGTTTTCGCCGGGAACAGGCAAAGGAAGTGAGACGCGCCATTTTTTGCCGTCCAGCGCCTGGTATTCCGCCATCACGCCGATATAGCGCGCTTCCGGTGAGCTTTGTCCGCTCAGGGTTTTCGAAAGCTGGCCCGGCATCAGGAAGAACACATCGCTGTTCAGCAGATTCGCGCCAAGCGTGGCTGACGCGTTGTTCTGTAAGGAGTAGAAGTCACTGGACATGAAATCCGCATCGGATTTCAGCAGCAACACTCTGACCTTAAGCGGTGCAGAATCATTGATTTGAGGATGAGCCTGAAACTGAAGATTGTAGCGGGAGGGGTCGCTGTGTGAAGACGACGTACAACCACCGATCAGCGCGAGAATCAACGCAAAAAAAGGGAACCACATCCGATGAAAATTTTTATTATTCATAAAAATATGCTCGTGAAACCCGTTTAGTTCAGGATCCAGGTACCGTTCGCGCTGTCTTTGCAGGCTTTGCTGTTGCCATCGACATCAACACAGGTGGTTTTCTTACGCGCTTTCGGGCGCAGTGCCTGTTTACGCACGGTGGCTTCGTACTGGTCAGCCTTGATCACGGCACGCATCGGCACGTAACCAATCAGCTGTTCACTCCCTTCATCGGCCAGCGCCATCCAGAAATGTTCAACCTGCCCCAGCACAACGTAAGTTTTGCCGGTCTCAAGCGTACGGATCACTTTTCCGCCGTAGTCAGGACGGCTCATCAGGGATGCCGGGTACATGGCACGGTACGGTTCATTCACCTGAGTGAACTCCGCCGGAGGGGTAACAGCGTGACGGTGCGTCAGCGTGATGCCATTCACCTGGCTGGTCACAATCGTATCATCGGTGATCGCTGGTTTCTGCGGCGCCTTACAGCCCGCCACCGCCATAACAAACAAAAGTGATAACAATACGCGCAGTTTCATATGCTTTTCCGTAGCGATATTTAGAGGATGAAGAGAGGGGATAAAATTTGACTTAGGTGCTATTGTTAAAATAGTCGGAATATTTTCAGCAGGTAACTATTTTAAGGCATAGCTACCGCACGAACCCGAAAGAAATGGGCCCAGCATGCTCCTGACATATTTTGACAAACGGTAGACAAGTTTACATGAGCTTGTCATCAATTCAATATTTCCCACCTGCTTAATGGCGTTTAATGATACGCCCAATGCATTATAGGATTAATCTCATAAAAAATGCGCACTTAGGTAAAATCGTCTTTTTCTTAGACAGATTTCGAGCATAACTCTATGAAAATTAATGGCTAAACAGGAAAAAGAGAACCACTATCATTAACGTAACCCCTTATTATCTCCACTACCATAATTAGTAGAATTTCATTTTTTCTGTGCGCTGCGGGATATATCTGGGATATTTTCATTGTTGCATTCAGAAGATAACTTTTATTGTGCACGAGCGTCCCGCATAAACAAATGGCGGCTAAGAAAATGGCAGAAATTTAATTTCGCGATCCGAAATAACCTGAGCAAAATTCCCCTTTGGGGTTATTTTTTGCACCTAAACAATTAAGCCCGGCTACATCTTTTTGCTCTCTCATCGTTCAGCGCGCTCCCTTGCAGCCCATAAACTGGGGGGGTTCAGCGGCGCTGACAGTGAACCTCACGCAAGAAGTTTTACCGTTACTACATATTTATTTTACTTCTTCCCAACATCTGCCGTTCTACTCTTTCACCCGGCACGCCTCATTTGTCTCTTCTACAATGTTCGCCTGCCGCTTGACTTATTTTGTGATAAAGGTACTTTTCAGGACATGAAGAAGATCCTGATTATCGTTCCCGATGGTGGCATGTTGTTTGAGGCCGCCGGTATCGCCGACATTCTGATGCAGGCCAACCGGCTGCACCCGGACGGCCTTGCGCAGCCCCGCTACCGCACCATTATCGCCACCACCCAGCCTCATCTGGTGATCCACGGCCAGTCCGGCTTGAACCTGCTGGCGGACTATCGCCTGCCGGAGCTTGATCCGCGCGAGCCGCTGGACACGATCATCATTACCGGCCGCGGCATGAATGAGCTGGAGAGCACCGCCGTGGTGGACTGGCTGCACCTGGCCGCGCCACATGCGCGCCGCGTCGCCTCTGTCTGCGGCGGGGCCCTGCTGCTGGCACAGGCCGGACTGCTCGATGGGCGCCGGGCAACGACCCACTGGCGGCTTCTGGAAACCCTGAAAACCCGCTATCCTGCGGTCAACGTTGAGGGCGGCCCGCTCTATGTTCAGGATGGCCCCGTCTGGACGTCCGGCGGCGTCAGCTCCGGGTTTGACCTGACGCTGGCGCTGGTGGAAGATGATTACGGCTTCACCCTCGCCCGCAATGTGGCGCAGGATATGGTGATGTACCTGCGTCGGCCTGGCGGTCAGCTACAGTTCAGCCGCTATAATCTGGAGCAGTCCGGCGCGAGCGGACCGGTCAGCGAACTGCAAAGCTGGATCCTGCAAAACCTCACCGCAGATTTGTGCGTCGAAAGGCTGGCCGAACGGGTCGCCATGAGCCCGCGCAATTTCACCCGCGTGTTCACGCGTGACGTGGGCGTGCCTCCGGCCCGTTATGTCACCGAAGCGCGTCTGGCCGCCGCCCGACAGCTTCTGGAGCAGACCCAGGATCCGCTTGAGGTCATTGCCGAAAAAAGCGGGTTTGGTACCAGCATCAACCTGCGCCGCGTTTTTGAAAAGCAGCTTCATCTTACGCCGGGCGAATACCGCCAGCGCTTCCACTGCCGTAGAATGGCGTAATATGATCCTTTTTTGTCATTTACGCCATACGACCTGACGCCTACAGTAACTCCAGACAACACAGATAAGGAGTGCATCATGGTTAAGGTCGGTATTAACGGTTTCGGCCGTATCGGACGTAATGTCCTGCGCGCGGCGCTGGGCAACCCGGATCTCCAGATTGTGGCCATTAACGATCTGACGGACAGTAAAACCCTCGCCCATCTGCTGAAATATGACTCTCTGCTCGGCACGCTGCCGGTGCCTGTGGAAGCGGCGGACGGCGCGCTACAGGTTGACGGGCAACGCATCACCGTATTCAGTGAACGCGACCCGGCAAACATTGCGTGGAAAGACGCAGGCGTTGAGGTGGTAATTGAAGCAACCGGCTTCTTCACCGAACGTGAAAAAGCGGCGGTGCATATCACGAGCGGCGGCGCAAAACGCGTCATTATTTCCGCCCCGGCTAAAAATGATGATCTGACGGTGGTGATGGGTGTGAACCACACGCTGTACGATCCGGCCCAGCATTTTGTGGTCAGCAACGGGAGTTGCACCACTAATGGTCTGGCGCCAGCGGCGCAGGTGCTGCACCAGCAGTTTGGCATTGAGCACGGGCTGATGAACACCACGCATGCCTACACCAACAGCCAGGCGCTGCATGACCAGCCGGAAAAAGATCTGCGCGGCGCGCGCGCGGCAGCATTATCCATTGTGCCTTACTCCAGCGGCGCGGCAAAAGCGCTCGGGAAAGTGATCCCCGAGCTTGATGGTAAACTCACCGGGTATTCTCTGCGCGTGCCGGTTCCGGTGGTGTCGATTGTCGATCTGACGGTGACGCTGAGCCGCAACGTGACCGCCGAAGAGGTGAATGACGCGTTCCGTCAGGCTGCCGCCAGCGGGCCGCTGAAAGGCATCCTGGGCTACAGCGATGAACCGCTGGTCTCCCGTGATTATCAGGGCGACCCGCGCTCATCCATCATCGACGGGCTTTCAACGCTGGTGATTGGCGGGAATATGGTGAAGATCCTGTCGTGGTATGACAACGAGTGGGGCTTCTCGAACCGTCTGGTGGATCTGGCGGTGCTGATGGATAAGAAAGGGTTGTAGCCGATCGTATTGCCGGGTGACGCTTGCGCATACCCGGCCTGCAAAATGGCCCCTCTGCCTGCTAACAGAGGGGCATCATGACACTCTTCAGAAATAATATTTAAACCGCACACGACCGCCATAACGATCGTCGTTCTTATCGCTTCCCTTTTTCGGCGACGCGTTCACCCACGAAGCGTAGGCGCCCAGGTAAATGTTAAAGTTCTTCATCTTCATTACGTTGGGAATAAGGTACGACGCATGGACAGTGTGAATATCATACTCACCCGGATCGGTGATCCAGCAATCATTCTCACACTCTGCGTCAAAGGTTGAAGTGTTAAATTCGTCGATTTCGTTATGCGCATAAATATAGCCCAGCTCAGCGTTACGCCACAGGGCATTGACGCCGGAGGTGAAGTCCGTTTCGTCTGCGGCGTCAAGATACGCTGTGTTGAGATTCACGACTATGCCATCCTCAGGATCGGCTTTCAGACCATCCCAGGTCATGGTGAATCCGTAACCGGTGCGGTCAGACTGATCGACCCAACGACCCGCGTCATCCCGATAGCCATAAGCATTGTTGACCAGATTGGTTTCCATGGCGACGGCCGTTGAGAACGGGCCGTCCTGCCACGAAATAACTGGCCGGACATAGGCGACGTTCTTATCATTTTCCAGTTCCGCGCTATGGTAGCGCTGGTCGACGTACAGATCGCTGCCGTCTTTGAACAGCGTATTCAGCTCGAAATACCAGTTATCCAGCGTTTTACTCATCAGGAAGTTACCGCCGCTGTCGGTACGGCCACGCCCCTCTTTCAGCATATAAATGTAACCATAGCCGTCGCTATAAAGATCGTCCGCTGTATTGCCTGAGTATTCAACAAAGGTATCCTGGTTGAGCGGGAACATATCGTAGGCTTCAAAACGTCCAACTTTAATTTCCCAGTCGTTTTCTGCGCCAAAGAAAAATACCGCATCATCAAGGTACATTTGCCCTGCCAAATCGCCCAGTGGTTGTACAGAAAATCCGGAAAAATGGCCGTTATCCATTTTTCGATAACCATCAAACCCCAGCAAAATACGACCATTAATATCCCACCGTTCTTTATCTCCCGGCGCCCAGTCGCTATTAGCACTTTGCTTAACAGAAGTCAGACTGCCGGTTTTGCTGGCAGCATCCATATTAAATTCCACATCGCCATAAAATTTTATATCTCCAAAGCCCGAAAGCGTCAGCTTCGGTGGTGCGTCTTTATTGACGGGCTCTTCTGACTGGACGACCACGGGAGCAGCCTGCTGACTGGCCGCCTGCTGTTGTTTCAACGCCTCGATTTGCGCCTCCAGTTGCGCCAGTTTTTCATCTACGCTCGTCGCGCTTTGTGCCGCAAAAAGAGAGCCAGAACAGAGTGCCCCCACGAGGACAACCATTTTTTTTAATTGCATAGAATCCATCCTGAAATAAAAGTGAATACCCAAAGTGATGGGCCACTCTATTTCGTCTAAATGCTTTTCGGCAGGCTATTATGTTTTTTGTTATGTCGGTTATGTTTTTTACTTTGTGTGACCTTCACGGAAAGTTATTCGCGGAATGTAATAAAGAAACACAACCCCGTTCACAGAATTAAAAAAGGTTGCAACCCATAAGCCTGGTCAATATTCATAGTGTGCCCTGACAGGATATTTAATTAAAATCATTCCCCAAAAAACATTCCCCGAGTAAATAGTTTTCGGCGCGCTTCTCGCGTCCGGGCGCGGCGGTAAATTGTCTGGTAATGCGCAAAATGGGATATCTAACACGCGAAGCGGGCAATATTCGTCTAAGGTTTTCAGGTGATTGACGACAGCGGTGACGCTGCCCAGCGACGAATGGAGATGAACCGATGATAAAAACTCGAATGCTACGCCCTGGCTTGTTACACCTTACGTTGGCAGGCGCCCTACTCGGTGTTACCGCATTTGGTTATGCTGAAGACCAGCCAACGAGCCAGCAAAGCTCACCTGATATTCTCCTTGGCCCCCTCTTTAATGAAGTACAGAGCGCCAAACTGTTCCCGGATCAGAAAACCTTCGCGGATGCCGTTCCCAAAAGCGACCCGCTAACCATCCTGGCGGATTACCGGATGCAGCATACCCAGTCCGGTTTTGACCTGCGCCACTTCGTAGAGATGAACTTTATCCTGCCGAAGGAAGGTGAGAAATACGTTCCCCCTGAAGGCCAGAGCCTGCGCGAACACATAGACGATCTGTGGCCTGTACTGACCCGCACCACTGACAAAGCGAACAAATGGGACTCCCTCCTGCCCCTGCCAAAGCCCTATGTCGTGCCGGGAGGACGCTTCCGCGAAGTCTATTACTGGGACAGCTATTTCACCATGCTGGGCCTGGCCGAGAGCGGCCACTGGGATAAGATCGGCGACATGGTGGACAACTTCGCTTACGAGCTTGATACCTGGGGCCATATCCCTAACGGTAACCGCAGCTACTACCTGAGCCGCTCTCAGCCGCCGTTCTTCTCGCTGATGGTGGAATTGCTGGCCACGCATGACAGCGACGCGTTGAAGAAATACCGTCCGCAGATGGAGAAAGAGTACGCTTACTGGATGGAGGGGGCTGATGGGCTCCAGGCTGGTCAGGCGAACAAACGCGTGGTGAAACTGGATGACGGCTCGATCCTCAACCGCTACTGGGACGATCGGGACACGCCGCGCCCTGAGTCGTGGCTGGATGACGTGACCACCGCCAAAAATAACCCTAACCGTCCGGCCACCGAGATTTACCGCGATCTGCGCTCTGCCGCGGCCTCGGGCTGGGATTTCAGCTCCCGCTGGATGGACGATCCACAGAAGCTGGGTACCATCCGCACCACCAGCATCGTGCCGGTGGATCTGAATGCGCTGATGTTTAAGATGGAAAAACTGCTGGCCCGCGCCAGTCAGAAAGACGGCGATAACGCCAGTGCAAGTAAATATGACGCGCTGGCCTCCGCACGTCAGAAAGCCATGGAAAGCCACCTGTGGAACGATAAAGAGGGCTGGTATGCGGATTACGATCTGAAAACCGGGAAGGTGCGTAATCAGCTGACGGCCGCAGCCCTCTTCCCGCTGTATGTGAAGGCCGCATCACAGGATCGCGCGGATAAAGTGGCCGCAGCCGCGTCGTCACGCCTGCTGAAACCGGGCGGTATTTCTACCACCACCATCAACAGCGGGCAGCAGTGGGATGCGCCGAACGGCTGGGCGCCGTTGCAGTGGGTAGCGGTGGAAGGGTTGCAGAACTATGGTCAGCAGAAAGTGGCGATGGACGTAACCTGGCGTTTCCTGAAAAACGTTCAGCATACCTACGATCGCGAGAAGAAACTGGTTGAGAAGTACGATGTCTCTTCGACCGGTACCGGCGGTGGCGGCGGTGAGTATCCGTTGCAGGACGGTTTCGGCTGGAGTAACGGCGTGACGCTCAGGATGCTGGACATGGTCTGCCCGAAAGAGAAGCCGTGCGACAGCGTACCGGAGAATCAGCCTGCGGCAAACGATGATGTTGCACCTGCGAAACAGGCGGCGCAGTAGCGCCCCTCACCCTGACCCTCTCCCCGGTGGGGCGAGGGGAAGGTTCCGTGCAATAGATTGGCCCGGTAGCGAAGCGCCACCGGGCTTTTTTCAGAAGCTGTAACTCGCCCCGACCTGGAACGTGCGGTCGCGGCCTATCCAGCAGTTGGTCGCGTCATAGCAGGTGAGCGTCTCTTTGTTGGTGACGTTCTGCGCGCTCGCTTTCAGCGTCAGCCCCTCCAGCGATGGCGCCAGCTCGCCCATGCGGTAAGATGCCGCCAGATCGTATTGCGTCGTACCGCCCAGCTTGCCTGCGTCGTTGGCTGGCGAGATCTCCATCGGCCCGGTGTAGCGTGCCCCTGCCCCCAGCGTTAACCCTCTCAGCGGTGTGCTGTCAAAGGTGTAATCTCCCCACAGATTAAAGGCGTTCTCAGGGACCTGCGTCGGTCGTTTGCCCTGGTACTTGTCATCTTCGGTATTGATGGCGTGGGTGTAGGCATAGTTGGCAATCAGCGTCAGGTTATCCGTTGGACGACTCATAGCGGAAAGCTCCGCACCTTTCGATTCCACTTCCCCGGTCTGGCGATAGTTGAGGAAGCCCGGATCGCTGGTCACCACATTTTTCTGACGAATGTTAAACACCGAGGCGGTGAAGGTGGTTGCGTAATCCGCCAGCAGGTATTTCACCCCACCCTCCACCTGCTTGCTGGTGGTGGGCTTAACGTCTTTCGCGGTCAACGTGCCCTGCGGCGATACCGGGGCGAACCCTTCCGAATAGCTGATAAACGGCGAGAGACCATTGTCAAAGGCATAAAGCGCGCCCAGTCGCTTAGTGAGGCGATCCTGCGATACCCAGGCTTTGTCACCGTTTTGCAGATAGTTGGTGGTGACAGAACGGTAGTCGTCATAGCGCAGGCTGGCCAGCACGTTCAGCCCGCCAAACGCAATCTGATCCTGGAGGTAATAGCCATTCTGCTGATAGCTGAGACGGTTTTTCTGCGCGGTTTCAAGCCCCAGCGCATCGTTATCGATCTGCGAGTGATCCGGATTACGCATATCGATACCCGGTGTGGACGAGGCGTAACGATAATGGAAGTGAGAGTTCAGCTTCTGGTAGTCAAAGCCCGCCAGCAGATGATGTTTCCAGTCCCCCAGCGCGACGGTTCGGGTGACCTGGTTATCAATGTTGAAGCTCTGTAAATCTTCATCCGTGGTATAGGCGAAGCGGTTAAGCTGGTAGACCTCGCTGCCCGTCCCGGTTGAATAGGCGCTGCGCTGGTGGGTGTCCACGTCAAAGTAGCGCGCTTTCTGGCTAAAGCCCCAGCCACTGTCAAACTCATGTTCAAAGCTGTAGCCCAGCATCCACTGACGCTGCTTAAAGCCGCTCCACTCATCCCCGGCATAGTCACGACGATCGGCGTATTTAGACCGTAGATAGCTTAGCGGCATCGGATCAGACGGCGTCAGGCTCGGCGTATTTTGCGCCAGCGCGTCAATGGACAGGCGCGTTTTGTCATCCGGCTGCCAGGTCACGGAGGGGGCCACCAGATAGTTTTCATAGCGCGTGGTGTGCGCCTGTTCGTCACTCTCTGTCGCTTTACCCAGCAGGCGATAGTTCCAGTCGCTGGTCGCAATCTGCCCCGTGGAGTCCAGGTACCCCTCTTTCAGATTGCGGTTTCCGGTGTTAAAGCCCAGTTCTGTTTTCGCCTCTTTCTGCGGCTTTTTACTCTGAATATTGACCAGCCCGCCCGGGGAGCCACCGCCATACAGCACGGATGACGGCCCCTTCAGGATATCGACGCTCTCAATCAGCAGCGGATCGATTCGCGCTTTAGTGTTCCCGGTGACGTTATAGGGAAGTTGCAGGCCGTTGTAGAACTCCTGCTCGACGTTGAACCCGCGGATTTTGTACTCGCTCATGTAAGAGGTGCTCCCGCGCACCTCCGTGGAAACGCCCGGCGCATAGCGCAGGATCTCGTTTACCGAACTGGCGTGCCGCTGCTCAATCTCTTTAGCGGCGATGGTGTTGATCACCTGGGGCGTTTTACTTTCCGCGACGGCTGATTTCGTGGCGCTGTTGGTCCAGGCAGGGAGCGCGCTGCCCTGCTCTGTACCGGTCACCACGATGGTGGGTTCTTCTGCAAAAGCCTGTGTTTGCAATGCCAGCGTGACGGCGCCTGCCAACGCGCATAACGCAAAACGTGAGGTGCTCATAGTGTCGTCTTGTTATTAGATGGTATTGGGAACGCCAATTATTATCATTTCCATTAGCAAATCAATATCGGCGGAGAAAAACAGATCGTTTGTATTAAGTTTCATGCCAGCGTGCCGATAACCCAGAGACAGTCTGTCATCTATCGAGGAGCCATCTGGCGTGAGTAGCTACAGTGAGCAGTTCCTGAAACAAAATCCGCTGGCTGTATTAGGGGTATTACGCGACCTGAAAAAGGGCGAGGTGCCGCTGCGCATCAACTGGTCAACCAGCCAGTTTATCAGTAAGATCCTGGACGTGACGGCAGAACACCTGATCGTGGATCTGGGTAGCCAGAGCGAAGAAAACCGTGCCGCGCTCCAGGCAGAAAACCTCTCGGTGATGGCCGAAACGCAGGGGGCTAAAGTCGAGTTTATACTGCCCCGCCTGACCACGATCGCGTACCAGGGTTTGCCTGCGTTTATCGCTCCCCTGCCCGCTAACCTCTGGTTCGTGCAACGCCGCGAGTTTTTTCGCATCAGCGCCCCGCTTCACCCGGCCTATTTCTGTAAGGCAAAAATGCCGGACAAAAAAGAGATCCGCTTTCGTCTCTTCGACCTGTCACTGGGCGGGATGGGCGCGTTAATGGATACGCCGAAGCCGGAAGGACTGGTGGAAGGCATGCGTTTTAGTCAGATTGAGCTGGATATGGGCGGATGGGGACGCTTCTGGTTTGACGCCCAGCTGATTGCCATCAGCGAGCGTAAGGTGGTGGACAGCAAAAACGAAACCATTACCACGCCGCGACTGAGCTTTCGCTTTCTGAATGTCGGGCCAGGCGCCGAACGCGAACTACAGCGCATCATCTTCTCACTGGAGCGTGAAGCGCGGGAACGCGCGAACAAAGTGCGCTGAAAGGCGTCGGGCAGCATGCAGCCGCCCGACAAAGGCGTTACATGGCGTCCATCGCTTTCTGTACTTTCCAGATATAACGTGGAGCCTGTACTGACGGATGATTCTTCACAACGTGCTCGAAGAATTCATCTTTATCCATATCGTTAATCTCTTCTATCGCCTCTTTGCGATCGGATGAGAAGGTTCGGAGCAGCGCGCCGGCTCCGTTAACGTACGACACCACCAGCGCATATTGCATCACTTCCGGATCGTCAATCCCCTTCAGAATGCCATGCTCGAGAATGCTCAGGTAAGCGGTTCCCATAGAGATATTACGTTCCGGGTTTTTCAGCTCGCTGGTGGATGGCTGTCCCTTCCAGCCCATGTAGCGATAGACCTCTCTTCCCGCCGTCGAGGCTTTTAACTGCATCAGCCCCACCGCATTCGATTTACTCACCAGCGTCGGGTTGCCGCCGGACTCCACGGCAATGATCGCCGTGATCAGACGCGGGCTCACGCCCCAGGCCTTCCCGGCTTGTTCGCTGATCGGCATCCACTGCATGGCCCGCTTTACCGGCACTTCAGGGTTCCAGGGGGGATTTTGATAATCATGTTTTGAACTACAGCCAGCGAGCAGCACAATCAAAAAAGCAAACCATCTCAATTTCACGTCATCTATCCTTATAGCCGGTCATCGCGGTACGTCGCCCCTTGAAGCAGGCGGCGTATAAGCGGCATGATATAGACAATTAGATTCTCATTCAGCAAGGAATTGCCATGCCTCAGTTTCATCTCATCGCACCGTCAGGCTACTGCATCAACCAGGAGGCGGCACAGCGGGGCGTTCAGCGCCTGCTGGAAATGGGCCATCAGGTAGAAAATCAGACAATTATCCCCCGCCGCATGCAGCGTTTTGCCGGTACGGAGGCGCAGAGACTGAGCGATATCAACAGCCTGGCGACGCTGGAAGGTGAAAACACCATTGTGCTGGCCGTGCGCGGCGGCTATGGCGCAAGCCGGTTGCTGGAGAGCATCGACTGGGCAGGGCTGGCCGCGCGCCAGCAGCAGGATCCGCTGTTAATCTGCGGACACAGCGATTTCACGGCGATTCAGCTCGGCCTGCTGGCGTTGCATAACGTCATTACCTTTAGCGGCCCGATGCTGGCCGGCAACTTTGGTGCGCCGGAGCTGGATGCGTTTACCCAGGACCATTTCTGGCGCGCCCTGCAAAACCCGACGTTTACCGTCGAGTGGCAAGGCAACGGACCGCACTGGGAATGTGAAGGACAGCTGTGGGGCGGCAACCTCGCGATGCTGGTGTCGCTGATTGGAACGCCGTGGCTGCCGCAGATCGCGGACGGCATACTGGTGCTGGAAGATATCAATGAACACCCGTTCCGCGTCGAACGTATGCTGTTGCAGCTGTATCACGCCGGGATCCTGGATCGGCAGTCGGCCATTGTGCTGGGCAGTTTTAGCGGTTCAGCCCCTAACGATTACGATGCGGGCTATTCCCTGGAGACGATGATTGATTTCATTCGTTCCCGACTGGATATCCCGGTGATCGCCGGTCTGGATTTCGGCCATGAGCAGCAAACCGTTACGCTGCCGCTGGGTGCCCGGGCGCACCTTGTACACGATAATGCAGGCAGTCGGTTAACAATCAGCGGTCATCCGGTCTTAAAGGCATAAAAAAGCCGTTATTCCCCCTCAATAAAACGCTGTTAACGTTGTTAATATGTTAGGGTTTTAATAACAGCGTTCACATTGAGGTGGGAGTAAGACAACATTGGGTGCCACAGCGATAATCAGTCTTTTCATTCTGGGTTCCATCCTGGTAACCTTCAGCATTTTATTAAGTTCATTTTCATCGCGTCTTGGCATACCTATTCTTGTCATTTTCCTGGCTATCGGCATGCTTGCCGGGATCGACGGAATCGGCGGTATCCCCTTCGATAATTACCCTTTCGCCTATATGGTGAGTAACCTCGCACTGGCGGTGATTCTGCTGGACGGCGGCATGCGCACCCAGGCAAGTTCGTTTCGCGTTGCCTTAGGTCCGGCGCTGTCTCTGGCGACCGTCGGCGTGCTGATCACCTCCGGCCTGACCGGTATGATGGCGGCCTGGCTGTTTAACCTCGATATAATGGAAGGCCTGCTGATTGGCGCGATTGTCGGCTCTACCGATGCGGCGGCGGTTTTCTCCCTGCTCGGCGGCAAGGGGCTGAACGAACGCGTTGGCTCCACGCTGGAGATTGAATCCGGCAGCAACGATCCGATGGCGGTGTTCCTGACCATCACCCTGATTGAGATGATCCAGCAGCACGAAACCGGCCTGAGCTGGATGTTCGCCTGGCACATCCTCCAGCAGTTTGGCCTCGGGATTATCATTGGTCTCGGCGGCGGTTACCTGTTACAGCAGACGATCAACCGTATTACGCTGCCTTCCGGCCTTTACCCGCTGCTGGCCCTGAGCGGTGGGATCCTGATCTTTGCCGTCACCACCGCGCTGGACGGCAGCGGTATTCTGGCGGTTTACCTTTGCGGTTTCCTGTTGGGCAACCGACCGATTCGCAACCGTCACGCCATTTTGCAGAACTTCGACGGCCTGGCCTGGCTGGCGCAGATTGCCATGTTCCTGGTGCTGGGCCTGCTGGTGACGCCGTCGGACCTGCTGCCTATCGCCGTACCGGCGCTGCTTTTGTCGGCCTGGATGATCTTCTTCGCCCGTCCGCTGTCGGTGTTTGCCGGGCTGCTGCCGTTCCGCGGGTTTAACCTGCGTGAGCGGATATTTATCAGTTGGGTGGGTCTGCGCGGCGCGGTGCCAATTATTCTGGCCGTGTTCCCGATGATGGCCGGGCTGGACAACGCCCGTCTGTTCTTCAACGTCGCCTTCTTCGTGGTGCTGGTGTCGCTGCTGTTCCAGGGGACGTCACTGGGCTGGGCGGCGAAAAAAGCCAAAGTGGTGGTACCGCCCATTGGCTGGCCGGTCTCCCGCGTGGGGCTGGATATTCACCCTGAGAATCCCTGGGAACAGTTTGTCTACCAGCTAAGCGCCGATAAGTGGTGCGTGGGCGCGTCCCTGCGCGATCTGCATATGCCCGCTGAAACGCGGATTGCCGCCCTGTTCCGGGATAACGCCCTGCTGCACCCGACCGGCAGCACGCGGCTGCGTGAGAACGATATCCTCTGCGTGATTGGCCGCGAGCGCGACCTGCCTGCCCTCGGCAAGCTGTTCAGCCAGTCGCCACCGGTGGCGCTGGATCAGCGTTTCTTCGGCGATTTTATCCTCGAAGCCAGCGCCCGCTTTGCGGATGTGGCGCTGATTTATGGCCTGGAAGGGGGACTGGAGAATCGCGATAACCAGCAAACCCTGGGTGAGATTATTCAGCAATTATTAGGGGCTGCACCGGTCGTCGGTGACCAGGTGGAGTTTGCCGGGATGATCTGGACGGTAGCCGAGAAAGAAGATAACGCGGTGCGCAAAGTTGGCGTCAGGCCGATGGAGGAGGAGGCGGAGTAGCTGCTTTTTTTGCCGGGTGGCGCTAACGCTTACCCGGCCTACGTTCGGGCTTTTGTAGGCCGGGTAAGGCGAAGCCGCCACCCGGCACACACACAAGTTACACCGTCACAACAGGCACTCTTGGCGCCAGCGCGCACATCAGTTCATACCCGACGGTGCCCGCCGCAGCGGCCACATCATCAATTTTAACCTCGTTGCCCCACAGCTCAACCGGTGACCCGATCCCCGCCTGGGGACACGGCGTTAAATCAATAGCCAGCATGTCCATTGAGACGGTGCCTACCGTGCCCGTGCGCACGCCATCGACCCACACCGGCGTGCCGCTCGGGACGATGCGCGGATAACCATCTGCATAGCCCCCCGCCACGATACCGATGCGCTGTTCACCTGCTGCCCGATAGCGGCTGCCATAGCCCACCGTATCGCCCGCTTTCAGGGTTTGCACGCCGATAATCTCGCTTCGTAACGTCATCACCGGCTTCAGGCCGCTGTTGGCGATATCCTGCCACTGACCTGAGGGTGACGCGCCGTACAGAACGATCCCCGGACGTACCCAGTTGTAGTGCGCTTCAGGATGCCAGAGCGTTGCCGCTGAGTTCGACAGCGAGCGCGGACAGTCCAGCCCTTCTGCCGCCTGCTCAATGCGGACCATGGCATCGGCGATTCCGTCCGGCTTTTCCGCATCGGCGAAATGCGCCATCAGCGTCATCTCACCGACATTTTTCAGCGCACGAAGCTGCTGCCAGACCGTGTGCACCCGTTCAGGCTGGAAGCCCAGACGGTTCATCCCGCTGTTCACTTTGAGATAGATATCCAGCGGGGCATGCAGCTTCGCGTCCTGGATGGCCTTGATCTGCCAGTTACTGTGAACGCTGGTCGTCAGGCGGTACTTATCCAGCAGAGGCAGATCCTGCGCATGAAAGAATCCTTCCAGCAGCAGGATCGGTCCTTTCCAGCCGCGCTCGCGCAGCAGGATGGCCTCTTCCAGATTCAGCAAGGCAAAACCATCGGTGGCGCCGAGCGCACTCCAGATACGGTCGATACCATGACCGTAGGCGTTGGCTTTCACCACCGACCAGACACGAGAACCCGGCGCAGCACGGCGAACAATTTGCAGGTTATCCTTCAGCGCCTGCAAATCCAGCTGGGCCAGAATAGGACGGGACATTGCGACTCCTTAATTATGCGCGCCGTGCAGGTGTTGTGGACGCGATGGGGTAAACCCTGATTGATAGCGTGCGGCGCTCAAATCGTCAAACGGAATTGCCGGCGTCCGCCCGGAGATCAGGTCGCTCAGCAGCTGGCCCGAACCGCAGGCCATGGTCCAGCCAAGCGTGCCGTGGCCGGTGTTGGTCCACAGATTTTTGTATGGCGTACGGCCCACAATCGGCGTGCCGTCCGGGGTCATTGGGCGCAGGCCGGTCCAGAACGTTGCCTGCTCAATGAAGCCGCCGCGCGGGAAGAGATCGCCCACCACCATCTCCAGCGTTTCACGACGCGGTTTGAGCAGCTCGGTATTGAAGCCCACGATTTCTGCCATGCCGCCGACGCGGATCCGGTTATCGAAGCGGGTGATGGCGATTTTGTAGGTTTCATCAAGAATGGTCGAGACCGGCGCGCCGCTGTCCTCTTTCACAGGAATGGTCAGGGAGTAGCCTTTCAGTGGATAGACCGGGATATCCAGGATCCCTTTCAGCATCGCGGTTGAGTAGGAGCCAAACGCCATCACGTAGGCATCGGCTTTGATTACCTCTTCCCCACACTTCACGCCGTAAATCTTCTCCCCTTCCGACAGCAGTTTGTCGACAGAAGTATTGAAGCGGAATTTCACCCCGGCCTGCTCACACATGCGCGCCAGACGCTGGGTGAAAAGCTGGCAGTCGCCGGTTTCATCGTTCGGTAAACGCAGACCGCCCGTCAGCTTATGCGCGACCTCGGCAAGCGCTGGCTCCACCTGCGCCAGCTGGCTGGCTTCCAGCAGCTGATACGGTACGCCCGCATCTTCAAGCACGGCGATATCGCGGGTCGCGTTTTCGTACTGTTGCGCGGTACGGAACAGCTGAAGCGTGCCGCCCTGACGCCCTTCATATTCAATGTCCGTCGAGGCACGCAGCGCTTTCAGGCAATCGCGGCTGTATTCCGCCAGCCGCACCATGCGCCCTTTGTTTTCCATATAGTGGCGGGTGTCGCAGTTGCGCAGCATCTGCCACATCCACTTAAGCTGGAACTGCGTGCCGTCAAGACTTATCGCCAGGGGCGCATGTCGCTGAAACATCCATTTGATCGCCTTCAGCGGAACGCCCGGGGCCGCCCACGGCGCAGCGTAGCCCGGAGAGATTTGCCCCGCATTCGCCGCACTGGTTTCCAGCGCCGGACCGGATTCGCGATCGATAACGGTAACCTCATGTCCCGCCTGACTTAAATACCAGGCGCTGGTTACGCCAACGACACCACTTCCCAGTATGACAACACGCATAGCCACTCCATTATGAGCAAAAGAACAATCATCTAATTACAGATTGATAACCTAGTTGAAAATATTATTCAACATATGACTTTTTTATGGTGACTCAACTCACATATCCCGCTGTATCAGGGGATGGCGCTTATTTGGGATCTCCTGCTGCGCGTTATTTTTAACCAGTAGAAAATTCTGTGAGCACCGCTTTATTTGCCGTATCGAAAACGCGAAATCGCAAAGAAAAAATTTCTGCGCCCCGCGTATTTGAATGGGGTGATCTATGCTTGAAAGGAGGCTCTCCAGTCAGAGAGAGCGACCAACAACGAGGGCGCGCTAATGGCTACACTAGATTCCATGTCCAGGGACAGCACCCGTCTGAGCGATGGACCCGACTGGACCTTCGAGTTGCTGGATGTCTACCTGGCGGAGATCGACCGGGTGGCCAAACTCTATCGTCTGGATACCTATCCCCATCAGATTGAAGTCATCACCTCGGAACAGATGATGGACGCTTACTCCAGCGTCGGGATGCCAATTAACTATCCGCACTGGTCGTTTGGCAAAAAATTCATTGAAACAGAGCGGCTGTATAAGCACGGGCAGCAGGGACTGGCGTATGAAATCGTCATTAACTCTAACCCGTGTATTGCCTATCTGATGGAGGAGAACACCATTACCATGCAGGCGCTGGTGATGGCGCACGCCTGCTATGGACATAACTCGTTCTTCAAAAATAACTATCTGTTCCGCAGCTGGACGGACGCCAGCTCCATCGTCGATTACCTGATCTTCGCCCGCAAATACATTACCGACTGCGAAGAGCGCTACGGCGTGGACGAGGTGGAGAAGCTGCTGGACTCCTGCCACGCGCTGATGAACTACGGCGTTGATCGTTATAAGCGTCCGCAGAAGATCTCATTGCAGGAAGAGAAAGCCCGGCAGAAGAGCCGCGAGGAGTATCTGCAAAGCCAGGTGAATATGCTGTGGCGCACCCTGCCGAAACGTGAAGAGGAGAAAACCGTCGCCGAGGCGCGTCGCTACCCTTCCGAGCCGCAGGAAAACCTGCTCTACTTTATGGAGAAAAACGCCCCACTGCTGGAGCCGTGGCAGCGTGAGATCCTGCGCATCGTGCGCAAGGTGAGCCAGTATTTCTATCCGCAGAAGCAGACCCAGGTGATGAACGAAGGCTGGGCGACCTTCTGGCACTACACCATTCTTAACCACCTGTACGACGAAGGAAAAGTCACCGAGCGGTTTATGATGGAGTTTCTGCACAGCCACACCAACGTGGTATTCCAGCCGGCATATAACAGCCCGTGGTACAGCGGCATTAACCCGTACGCGCTCGGCTTTGCCATGTTCCAGGATATCAAGCGTATTTGTCAGTCGCCCACCGAAGAGGACAAATACTGGTTCCCGGATATTGCCGGTTCCGACTGGCTGGAAACGCTGCACTTCGCGATGCGTGATTTTAAGGATGAGAGCTTTATCAGCCAGTTCATGTCGCCGAAGATCATGCGTGATTTCCGCTTCTTCACCGTACTGGATGATGACCGCAACAACTACCTGGAGATCTCCGCGATCCACAACGAAGAGGGCTATCGCGAGATCCGCTCGCGCCTGTCATCCCAGTACAACCTGAGTAATCTTGAACCGAACATTCAGGTCTGGAACGTGGATCTGCGCGGCGACCGCTCCCTGACGTTGCGCTATATTCCGCACAACCGCGCGCCGCTGGATAAGGGGCGTAAGGAAGTGCTGAAGCATGTGCATCGCCTGTGGGGATTTGACGTGTTGCTGGAGCAGCAGAACGAAGATGGCAGCGTGGAGCTGCTGGACCGGTGTCCGGCGCGGTTGAATACGCTGTAGTTTGTTGCCGGGTGGCGGCTACGCCTTACCCGGCCTACGGGTTTTGTAGGCCCGGTAAGCAAAGCGCCACCGGGCGAAAAAAAACCTCTCAATCGAGAGGTTTTTTATTTTAGCGACTCTGAATCGCTAAATCACCCGGCAGCGTTTTCTGCATCCGGTGCCAGATTTCACCGGAGTCGTGGCCGTAACGACGCACCGTTTCATAGACCTGATCGTGCAGCCCTTCGGTGCAGAGTTTGCTCAGTTTATGGTAGAAGCCGAGCGCCAGGCTGCGGGCTTCAGGGTTAGCAAAGTAGTGACGACCAATGCGCGTATATAACCCTTTCATTCCATTCAGGATCAGACCGTAAACCGGATTGCCGGAAGCAAACGCCAGACCGCGGAACACATTGTAATCCAGGGTCGCAAAGGCATCCGCGTGGTCTTCCACCTCATTAGCGGTGGCAAGCACTTTCAGCGCATCTTCAGGATGCTGACGAAACGCGGTGCGGATGAAAATGGTGGCGATGTTGGTGCGCACGGAAAGCAGATTATCAATCAGCTGCGGTACGCTTTCGTGGTCGAGACGCGCCAGCGTTTCCAGAATGTTCAGCCCGGACGTTTCCCAGAAGTTGTTCACCTTAGTGGGTTTGCCATGCTGTATCGTCAACCAGCCATCGCGCGCCAGACGCTGGAGCACTTCTCGCAGCGTGGTACGGGTGACGCCAATCAGTTCAGAGAGTTCGCGTTCAGCAGGTAGAATTGATCCCGCAGGGAAACGATTATTCCAGATGCTTTCAATGATGTACTCTTCCGCGAAACCCGCCGGGCTCTGCGCCTTAATGACCATAGTGAGATTTCCATTACACAGCTTTAGCAAATTGCACTCATCATACCAGAGGCGCGCAGAGGCAGATAGCGCAGCAGAGACAGAAAAGAGGGATCGCCGTTTCATTTTTATGAAATTTACAAATGGCTTAATCCCCCGCTCTGCCGCCATTTTTGCGTATACTGATGTCTTGTCTTATTTGACGGGTAAAGGACGTCTGTCGTGGAAATTTCATTTGGGCGCGCGCTGTGGCGCAACTTTTTAGGTCAGTCACCTGACTGGTACAAACTTACTTTACTGGTATTCCTGGTCGTTAATCCCGTTATCTTTTTGCTGGATCCCTTCGTTGCCGGGTGGATGTTGGTCGCCGAGTTTATCTTTACCCTGGCGATGGCGCTGAAGTGCTATCCGCTGTTGCCCGGCGGGCTGCTGGCGCTGGAAGCCGTGGTCATCGGAATGACCAGCGCGGAGCATGTTAAAAACGAGATAGCGTCGAATCTTGAAGTCCTACTGCTGCTGATCTTCATGGTGGCGGGGATCTACTTTATGAAGCAGCTTCTGCTGTTTATCTTCACCCGTTTGCTGCTGAGCATTCCGTCGAAAACGCTGCTCTCGCTGGCGTTTTGCCTCGCCGCGGCCTTCCTCTCTGCCTTCCTGGATGCGCTGACGGTCGTTGCGGTGGTGATCAGCGTCGCCGTCGGCTTTTACGGGATTTACCACCGGGTGGCCTCGTCTCGTCCTGGCGATAACTTGCAGGACGACAGCCACGTTGAGGCGCACAACCGCGATGTGCTGGAACAGTTCCGCGCGTTTCTGCGCAGCCTGATGATGCATGCGGGCGTGGGGACGGCGCTGGGCGGCGTGATGACCATGGTCGGGGAGCCGCAAAACCTGATTATCGCCAAAGCGGCTGAGTGGCATTTTGGCGAATTTTTCCTGCGCATGGCGCCCGTCAGCGTGCCCGTGCTGGTCTGCGGGTTAGCCACCTGTGTGCTGGTCGAAAAATTCAACCTCTTTGGGTATGGCGCGAAGTTGCCCGATCAGGTCCGCCAGGAGCTGCATAAGTTTGACGAGCAGAGCCGCAAACAACGCACGCGCCAGGAGACGCTGCGCCTGATTGCACAGGGTTTCATCGGCGTGTGGCTTATCGCTGCGCTGGCCTTCCACCTTGCCGAGGTGGGGCTGATTGGCCTGTCGGTAATTATCCTTGCAACCAGCCTGGGCGGCGTTACGGACGAACATGCTATCGGAAAAGCCTTTACCGAAGCGCTGCCGTTTACCGCCCTGCTGGCGGTGTTTTTCGCGGTCGTGGCGGTGATTATTGACCAACATCTGTTCGCGCCGATCATCGCGTTTGTGCTTCAGGCTACGCCAGATTCGCAGCTAACGCTGTTCTATTTGTTTAACGGTCTGTTGTCCTCTATATCCGATAACGTCTTTGTCGGGACGGTATACATCAATGAGGCCAAAGCCGCGATGGAGCAAGGGATTGTCAGCAGTGAACAGTTCGAGCTGCTGGCGGTGGCGATCAACACCGGAACCAACCTCCCCTCCGTGGCAACCCCGAACGGTCAGGCGGCATTCCTCTTCCTGCTGACCTCGGCGCTGGCACCACTCATACGACTTTCTTATGGAAGAATGGTCTGGATGGCGCTGCCGTATACGCTGGTGCTTACCCTGGTTGGTTTGCTGTGCATCAAAATTACTCTCGTTCCCTGTACGCAATGGTTATTGCAAGCAGGTATACTTGCGGCGCATTAAAATTCGTTTACACTGCGCTGTCTAAGCATGTTCCAGGGAAATGATTATGTTGCGATTTTTGAACCAGTGCTCACGCGGTCGCGGAGCGTGGTTGTTGATGGCCCTGACCGCCTTTGCGCTGGAAATGGTCGCGCTGTGGTTTCAGCATGTGATGGGGCTGAAACCTTGCGTACTGTGTATTTATGAGCGTTGTGCGCTGTTCGGCATTATGGGCGCGGGTCTGGTAGGTGCGATTGCACCCAAATCACCGTTACGCTATGCGGCAATTTCCATCTGGCTGTACAGCGCCGGGAAAGGGATTGCGCTTGCCTGGGAGCACACCCAGATGCAGCTTCACCCGTCGCCGTTTATGACCTGCGATTTTGCCGCCCGCTTCCCGAGCTGGCTGCCGCTGGATAAATGGCTGCCGCAGGTGTTTGTGGCCTCCGGTGACTGCTCTGTACGCCAGTGGGAGTTCCTGACGCTGGAGATGCCGCAGTGGCTGGTGGGCATTTTTGTCGCCTACTTTGTGGTGGCACTGCTGGTGCTGATTGCCCAGCCGTTCAAACCAAAGAAACGCGATCTTTTTGGAAGGTAAAAGCAAAACGGCAACGTCAGTTTTGTTGGTCGGGTAAGCGCAGCGCCACCCGACAAAATTGCGCACAATAAAAAACCCGCCTCGGCGGGTTTTTTATTATCACCGATTAGGGTGATTCATAATGTGGTCTTCCCAGTCGCGCACCTCGGACTCTTTCACCGCAATGTGGCGCACGGAAATACGTTCACCGTGCATCGCCGCTTTCGACCCCGTCAACAGCGGATGCCATGTGGGCAGATCCTTTCCTTCCGCCAGCAGGCGATACGCGCAGGTATGCGGCAGCCACTCAAAGGTCGGCAGATTTTCACGGGTTAACTTGATGCAGTCCGGCTCATATTCGAAACGGCGCTCATAGTTGCGGCACTGGCAGGTTTTGATGTTTAACTGCTTGCAGGCTACGTTGGTGAAATAGATCTCGTCCGAATCTTCATCCATCAGCTTATGCAGGCAGCACTGCCCACAGCCGTCACACAACGATTCCCACTCCGCGTCGGTCATGTCGTCGAGAGTTTTGCTTTGCCAGAAAGGAATGTCGTTCATCGGGATGTCCACACGTCAAAATAGAGCGCACCTTATAACGAGTCTGGCACGTTGATGCAAGTTTTGCCGCCCTTTTCAGGCGGCAAGGTGCTTTTACAGCACGCGGGTTTTCAGCGACAGGCCGTTAAAACTGACGTCCAGCTCGTCGCCACTGTGCAGCGGCCCCACACCTTCCGGGGTGCCGGTAAGGATCACGTCGCCAGGTTTCAGGGTGAAGAAGCGGCTCATGTAGGCAATCAGCGGAACGATCTTATGGATCATGTCAGCGGTCGTTCCCTGCTGGCGGATCTCGCCGTTGACCTTCAGGCTGAGGGGCGTGTTCTGCGGGTCGTCGGTAAATTCACTCACCGGAACGAAACCGGAAATCGGGCATGAATTATCAAAACCCTTGGCTTTTTCCCACGGCTGCCCCGCTTTCTTCATTTTGCCCTGGACGTCGCGCAGGGTCAGGTCGAGCGCGACACCGTAACCCGCAATCGCTTTCTCTACGTGTTCTTCAGTGGCCTGGCGCAGCGTCGCGCCGATCAGCACCGCCAGCTCCACTTCATGATGCACCGAGCCCAGTCCCTGCGGCAGAACCAGCGGCTGGCGAATATCGCACAGTGCGGTTTCTGGCTTAATAAACAGAACCGGCTCTTCCGGCACGGCGCTGCCCATCTCCTGAATATGTTTTGCATAGTTGCTGCCCACGCAGACCACTTTGCTGACGGGATAATCCAGTAATGCACCTTGCCAGTTATGATGTTGATACATGGTCGACCCCTAATCGGTTGATGAGTTGTTCCCGGAAGGACCCGGGCTTATTTCTTTCCGCTCACCTCAAGATGCTGTTTTAATAAATTCTCCGGTGGCGGCGGAAGCTGTAAATAATAGCCCTGCTCGATTAACGCCTTTTTGACTTTCTCAAGATCGGCGTTCACCAGCTTCTTACGGCCGTCCAGCGGCAGCAGCATCGCCAGCTGCGGTCGGCCAAAGCTTTTCATTAATTCTTCAGGCACGCGGGAAAAATCGTCTTTCTTTTCGACATAAAGGTAGGTCTGGTCGCGGCTGGTACTTCTGTAGATCACACAAAACATGTTTTTACTCTGAATTAATGGGTGGTTGCTTGCCTCAATATACTCCTGACTATAACATGCCTGATACTCTTCGGAATATCGCGGCGATGTGTTGCGGTTAATAGCAAATTGAGTAAGGCCAGGATGTCAAATACGCCCATCGAGCTTAAAGGCAGTAGCTTCACCTTATCAGTGGTTCATTTGCATGATGCAAAACCCGAGGTTATTCGTCAGGCGTTAGAAGACAAAATCGCGCAGGCTCCCGCTTTTCTTAAGCATGCTCCTGTCGTCGTCAATGTAAGCGACCTTGAGGGGCCGGTTAACTGGAAGCGACTCCAGCAGGCCGTCGTCTCTACGGGGTTGCGCATCGTGGGTATTAGCGGCTGCAAAGACGCAGAGTTAAAAGCCGAAATTGAACGCGCGGGTTTGCCCTTGTTAAACGAGGGCAAAGAAAAAGCCCCGCGTGCAACGCCTGCAACCGTTCCCGCTCCCCCGCCTCCGGCGCAAAATGTAGCCCCAGTCACAAAAACGCGATTGATTGATCTGCCGGTTCGTTCCGGTCAGCGCATTTATGCGCCAAACTGTGATCTGATTGTTACAAGCCACGTCAGTGCGGGCGCAGAACTGATTGCAGATGGCAATATTCACGTTTACGGTATGATGCGTGGGCGTGCGCTTGCGGGCGCCAGCGGCGATCGAGAAGCACAAATTTTTTGTACTCACCTGACGGCAGAACTGGTGTCTATCGCAGGTGAATATTGGCTGAGCGATAAAATCCCAGCCGAATTTTATGGCAAAGCGGCCCGTCTGCAACTGGCAGATAACGCTTTGACCGTTCAACCGTTAAATTGATCCCTTTTAACAAGGAATTTCTATGGCACGCATTATTGTTGTGACTTCGGGTAAAGGAGGCGTTGGCAAGACCACCTCCAGCGCGGCCATCGCTACTGGTTTGGCCCAGAAGGGAAAGAAAACCGTCGTAATCGACTTCGATATCGGTCTGCGTAACCTGGACCTGATCATGGGTTGCGAGCGTCGCGTGGTGTATGACTTCGTGAACGTCATTCAGGGCGATGCCACCCTTAACCAGGCGCTGATTAAAGATAAGCGTACCGAGAACCTCTACATTCTTCCGGCGTCCCAGACCCGTGATAAAGACGCCCTGACCCGCGAAGGCGTGGAAAAGGTGCTCGACGATCTGAAAAAGATGGAGTTCGACTTCGTGGTCTGCGACTCCCCGGCCGGTATCGAAACCGGGGCTTTGATGGCGCTCTACTTCGCGGATGAAGCCATCATCACCACCAACCCGGAAGTCTCGTCAGTACGTGACTCCGACCGTATTCTCGGCATTCTGGCCTCGAAATCCCGTCGCGCGGAAAATGGCCAGGAGCCAATCAAAGAGCACCTGCTGCTGACCCGCTACAACCCGGGCCGGGTGAACAAAGGTGACATGCTGAGCATGGAAGACGTGCTGGAGATCCTGCGCATCAAACTGGTTGGCGTGATCCCGGAAGATCAGTCCGTGTTGCGCGCCTCTAACCAGGGCGAGCCCGTGATCCTGGATACACAGGCAGACGCAGGTAAAGCGTATGCGGATACCGTTGACCGTCTGCTGGGAGAAGAACGTCCTTTCCGCTTCATTGAAGAAGAGAAGAAAGGTTTCCTCAAACGCCTGTTCGGAGGATAAGTTATGGCATTACTGGACTTTTTTCTCTCGCGGAAAAAAAGCACCGCCAACATCGCAAAAGAACGTCTGCAAATCATTGTGGCGGAACGTCGTCGTAGCGACGCCGAACCGCACTACCTGCCGCAGTTGCGCAAAGACATTCTGGAAGTGATCTGCAAATACGTGCAGATTGACCCGGAAATGGTCACCGTTCAGCTGGAGCAAAAAGACGGGGATATTTCGATTCTGGAGCTGAACGTGACGCTTCCGGAAGCGGAAGAGTCGCGTTAATCCGTTTGTGGTTTTGTAGGCCGGGTAAGCATCGCGCCGCCCGGCAATTTCCCCGGTGGCGCTGCGCTTACCGGGGCTACAATTCTTTAGCGCGGATACCCTTCCAGCAGGATATTCAGGCGTTCGGCCATCAGTTCCCCCCGCCATCCGGCGACCAGTTCCGGTAAACCATTTTGCGGTTTCAACTTCCAGTGCCAGTTCAGCAGCTGGTTAATCTGACGACGTGAAGCCAGCAGTTCGGCACTCAGTTTGCTTTCCCCCGCCACCGTCTGCACCAGCGCTTTGATATCTTTGAACGCCTTGCGGTAGCCCGGCATATCCATCAGGTTAAGCAGCGGTTCTGGCAGTGCGTCCTCTGGCAGCTGCTGAGCTTTCTCTACCAGCGCGAGCAGCGTTTTACCGTGGAAACGGATCTCACTTCCGGAAAGGCCAATGCTGTCCAGTTCACCAAGGCTACCCGGCATATAGCGCGCCACCGCCCACAGGTGTTCTTCACGCACCACGAAGTTAACCGCCAGATCGCGCTCACGCGCTTTACGCAGACGACAGTCAGCCAGCAATTGCAGACAGGCCAGTTGACGGGTGCGCAGCTGCCAGGCGTTAGTGATGTCACGCCAGGCTTCTTTCGGATCAACCACTTCCTGGCGACGCTGCTGCGTCATGCGGCACTCATCCAGTGCGGCAGACAGCCAACCGGACGCCTCAGCCTCTTTCATGAGCTGGCCGGCAATCGGCAGAAGGTAAAAGACGTCTGCCGCGGCGTATTCAAGCTGACGCGCCGTTAGCGGACGCGCGAGCCAGTCGGTACGCGATTCGCTCTTATCCAGCGTCAGACCGGTGTACTCTTCCACCATCGCCGCAAAACCCCAGGAGAGCGGACGACCGCTGAACGCCGCGAGGATCTGGGTATCAATCAGCGGCTGCGGCATGATGCCAAAGGTGTTGAGAAAGACTTCCAGATCTTCACTGCCCGCGTGCAGATATTTGGTCACGGCGGTATCCAGCAACAGCTCGCGCATTGGCGCCCAGTCGGTAATGCCGAGGGGGTCAATCAACGACACGTGTTTGCCGTCATACATCTGAATCAGACCCAGCTGCGGATAGTACGTTCGGGTGCGGACAAATTCCGTATCCAGGGCGATAGCGGGAAATTCACGCGTCACCTCGCACAGCGAAGCCAGCTCGTCGTTGGTAGTGATCATCTGGTAATTCAAATCGGACTCTCTTTTGTTTGCGCCCATAAAAAACGCCGGCTTAACCGGCGTCTGGGCGATTAACGTGAAGCTCAGGCCTTATTGTCCACTTTGGCACGGGCTTCGTCACGTAATTCTCGTCGTAATATCTTCCCGACGTTGGATTTCGGCAGCTCATCCCGGAATTCCACCAGCTTCGGCACTTTATAGCCCGTCAGCTGACGACGACAAAACGTTATCAGCGCATCCTCGGTAAGAGAAGGATCTTTCTTGACCACAAATATCTTCACCGCTTCACCGCTGCTGCCGGAAGGAACGCCCACCGCCGCCACTTCCAGCACGCCGCTGTGCTGCATCACCACGTCTTCGATTTCGTTCGGATAGACGTTGAACCCTGACACCAGGATCATATCTTTCTTGCGATCGACGATGCGCAGGAAGCCTTCGTCATCCATCACCGCGATGTCGCCCGTGTGCAGCCAGCCGTCTTTGATGATCTCATCCGTGGCATCCGGACGTTGCCAGTAGCCCAGCATCACCTGCGGCCCTCTGACGCACAGCTCTCCTGGCTCACCGTGAGGCACTTCGTTATCCTCATCATCCACCAGTTTTGCTTCCGTCGACGGGACCGGCAGACCGATACTGCCGCTGTGATAGTCGATATCATGCGGGTTAACGCTGACCAGCGGGGCGCACTCCGTCAGGCCATAGCCTTCCAGCAGATACTGCCCGGTGAGTTTCACCCAGCGCTCGGCAACCGCCTGCTGAACCGGCATCCCGCCACCCGCAGAGAGGTGCAGCGTGGAGAAATCGAGCTGCTGGAACTCTTTATTGTTAAGCAGCGCGTTAAACAGGGTGTTCACGCCGGTCATGGCGGTGAACGGGTATTTCGCCAGCTCTTTGACCAGCCCCGGAATGTCGCGCGGGTTGGTGATCAATACGTTTTGACCGCCAAGCTCAATAAACAGCAGGCAGTTCATGGTCAGCGCAAAAATGTGATACAGCGGAAGCGCGGTGATCACCAGCTCCTTGCCCGGATGCAGCAGCGGCCCGTAGGTGGCATTAACCTGCTCAAGGTTCGCCAGCATGTTACGGTGGGTCAGCATCGCCCCTTTGGCCACGCCGGTGGTACCGCCGGTGTATTGCAGGAAGGCCAGATCCTCGGACACGATCTCCGGCTTCACGTACTGCATCCGGTAGCCCGCATGCAGGGCGCGGCGGAAAGAGATGGCATCCGGCAGGTGGTATTTCGGCACCAGCCGCTTAACGTATTTAACGACAAAGTTGACCAGCGTACCTTTCGCGGTAGAGAGCTGGTCGCCCATACGCGTCAGGATGACGTGTTTAACCTGGGTTCTTTCAACGACTTTTTCCAGCGTGTGGGCAAAGTTGGAGACAATCACAATCGCCGCCGCGCCGCTGTCATTCAACTGATGTTCCAGCTCGCGCGGGGTATAGAGCGGGTTAACGTTAACCACGATCATCCCTGCCCTGAGGATCCCGAACAGCGCCACCGGGTATTGCAGCAGGTTTGGCATCATCAGCGCGACGCGATCCCCTTTCTGCAAGCCCAACCCTTCCTGTAAATAGGCTGCAAACGCCCGGCTGCGCTCTTCCAGCTTACGGAAGGTCATCACTTCGCCCATATTCACAAATGCAGGCTGGTCAGCGTAACGCCGTACCGAGTGTTCAAATAATTCAATCAGGGATTGATAACGGTCAGGATTGATCTCCGCAGGGACATCCGCGGGATAACGGTTAAGCCAAACCTTTTTCAATGCATCACCTCTGAAATGAGTGTTCGTCGTCATCACAGCCCCGATAATAAACAGTTTGTTAACATTATATTAACTCAGCGTACCAGTTTATTAATTGTTCAGATTGCAGGTTGCGAAGCGCGTCACTCTTTTTTTTCGTTTTATCCGTAAAAAAACAGAGACAGCGGCTGAGCCGCTGTCTCTTTCCTAACAATAACAGTAAGTTACTCAGTTACGATTGTTTGAACCTGTGCAGGGCCTGGATTGTACCAACCCCAGCCACCGTAGCCGTAACGATACGGATGCGGTCCCCACATCCACGGATCGATTGGCTGTGGCGGCATCACCACCTGCTGGGCGATACGCCAGCGTTTGTAGCCGTTAACCTGCATGGTCATAAATTTGTATGGCGTATTGCCGATTTTGCCCGCCACCGAACCGGTAATCGGCCCGACGACGGTCACCAGCTGCCCGCGGAAATCTACCGGATCGAGGAAGCCGCTGACGTCAGCGTAGATCCGCCCGCGCGAGGCTTCACCCAGAACAGGCCGCGCGCCGTCGTCCAGCGGGACAGTGGCAATCTCCAGCCGGGTTTTCCCCTGCTGGTTTAGCACTTCAACCACCTTGCCGCCAAACCGCGCTTCCTGCCCGACATACAGCTCCGGGGCATTCATCACGCGTACCAGATCCTGCTGTGGCGTTGGGCTGGTGCCCTTGATCGCATCAGGAACGGTGACGCACCCGCTCAGTGCTATGGCAACCGCGCCTGCCATAAGAAAGCGTACAACTTTAGTCTGAACCGCCATGATGCGACTCCTTTTTCTCAGTTCCTGTTACTGAGATTCACTCGCGGCCAGGAAGTTTCTTCCACGCGACGGTGTTTCGTAAATAAACCGGTTCAGCATGTTCAACCGCCACGGTTTTTCCTGCGGCAAGTAGCTGACAGGCAATCGGCAGCATATCTTCTGCGGCGGGCAGGAGCATTTTACCGTCCACCAGCGTAAGGCCGGTGTCCTTCGCCATCTCAGGCCATGCCGGCCAGCCGGTTCCGACCGTCGCCCACTCACCGGAGAGCTGTTTCAGGCGCCCTGTGACGGCTTCAGGTTTAAGCACCGCTTCCGTCTCTTCGCCGTGCCAGACGCCGTTTTCGTCACGGGTGTACTCCGCCCAGTAGACTTCCCCCATGCGGGCATCAATCGCAGCCAGCACGCGGGTGGCCCCGGTCATGCGCCAGGCACCCTGAGCCATGGTCGCAAGCGTTGAGACGCCGATCATCGGCAGGTCAGCGCCCAGCGCCAGCCCCTGCGCAATGCCAATCCCGATACGTACGCCCGTAAAGCTGCCCGGACCACGGCCGTAGGCCAGCGCGTCGAGGTCAGTCAGGGCGGTGTTGCCCTCGGTTAAAATGGTTTTTACCAGGGGCAGAATACGTTGGGTGTGTTCCCGTGGGCACTCTTCAAAATGAGCAAAAGTCGTACCGTCGTTCCACAGGGCAACGGAACAGGCCTCTGTCGCGGTATCAATAGCCAGAATTCGCATCAGTCGTCGCGCTCTCGCAATGGTCAGTCACAAAATGGCGCGCATCTTAACACACTCCGGGAAGAATTACTCCGCCGTCGGGTTCGCCAGGAAGCGGACCGCGCGTTTAATATCCCGCGTGCGCGGCGCGGGCGGCAGGCTGGCGAGGAAGGTGGCGCCGTAGGGACGCATCACCAGGCGGTTGTCGCAGATCACCAGCACCCCGCGGTCGGTGACGTCGCGGATCAGTCGCCCTACCCCCTGTTTAAGCGTGATGACCGCGTCCGGCAGCTGGACGTCGTCGAACGGATCGCCCCCGCGCAGACGGCAATCCTCCATGCGCGCTTTCAGGAGCGGATCGTCCGGCGATGTGAACGGCAGCTTATCGATAATCACCAGCGAGAGCGTATCGCCGCGCACGTCCACCCCTTCCCAGAAGCTGCTGGTCGCCACCAGCAGGGCATTACCGGCGCTGACAAACTGCTGGAGCAGCTGGCCTTTGCTGGTTTCCCCCTGCAACAGCACCGGTAGCGTCATGGTGGCGCGGAACTGCTCGGCCAGTTCGCGCATCATGGCGTGTGAGGTGCAGAGCATAAAGCAGCGCCCGTTGTTGGCCTCAATCATCGGCTTCAGCATGGCCGCCAGATGGCGCGCCGCGCCCGGCTGGTTAGGCAGCGGCAGATTGCGCGGCACGCACAGCAGCGCCTGTTTCTCATAGTCGAACGGGCTCGGCAGAAGCAGGGATTCCGCCTGCTCAATGCCGAGGCGCTCGGTAAAGTGGTGCAGATCGTCATTGACCGACAGCGTGGCCGAGGTAAAGACCCAGGTGCCGGGCTTTTGCGCCATCACCTCTTTGAATTTATCAGCAACGGTCAGCGGCGTGAGCGCAAGGGTGAAGTGGCGCGAGGTACATTCGTACCAGTAGCTATAGCCCGGCTGGTTGATCTCTTTCAGCCGCTTCAGCCGCCCACGGTAGAGCGTGGCGCGCTCGAAAGCGGCGTCCAGCAGCGCTGAACGTCCGAGGGACAGCTTCGCCACGTCGTAACAGAGTTCAAGGGCATCATCGAGCAGCAGCAGCGCGCGCTGGATATTTTTGTCTGCGAGCAGTTCGCGCAGGTTGCCGCGATAGCCCGGCTCGCCAAGCTGTAAGCGGAAATCCTGTGCGCATTGCGCCAGGCGGTCCGCGCACTTCTGCAACTGCTGGGTATCTTTGAGTTCGGTGCGATAGGCAATGGTAATATCTTTCGCCAGATCCTGAAGCTGACGGCTGGAGAGCGACTGACCAAAATACTGGCTGGCGATGTCCGGTAGCTGATGGGCTTCATCGAAGATCATCACCTCCGCCTCCGGGATCAGCTCGCCGAAACCACTGTCCTTGACCACCATATCCGCAAGAAACAGGTGATGGTTCACCACCACCACGTCGGCGTCCATCGCGGTTTTACGCGCTTTCACCACAAAACAGTCCTTATACAGCGGGCAGTCGCTGCCGAGGCAGTTGTCATTGGTGCTGGTCACCAGCGGCCAGGCCGGGGAGTCTTCCGGCACGCTCGCGCAGGTGCTGATGTCCCCCTCCTCCGTCTGGTTGGCCCAGGCGCGCAGGACGATCACATCGCTCAGGGTTTGTACCGGCAGGTCGCCGCCCGCCAGCGCCTGCTGTTCAAGACGCTCCAGACACAGGTAGTTAGAACGCCCTTTCAGCAAGGCCAGACGCCCTTGGTATTTCAGCGCTTTCGCCACCGTGGGTAAATCGCGGCTGTAGAGCTGATCCTGGAGCGCTTTTGATCCCGTAGAGATGATCACCTTTTTTTTCGCCCGCAGCGCAGGAGCGAGGTAAGCATACGTTTTCCCCGTACCGGTGCCGGCCTCCACGACCAGCGGCTGCGCCTTGTCGATGGCGTGCGCGACGGCATGCGCCATCTGACGTTGGGGTTCGCGCGGTTTAAAGCCGGGAATAGCCTGTGCTAACTGACCTTCTGGGGAAAAATCGTCTGCCACGGTGTTCTCTCACTGTATTTTTGCACAGGGATTATGTCAGCCCCTTCTCTCCGGTGCCACCCCAAATAGTGACGACGGCGGAACATTATGGCAGTCTTGCCGCCTGACGACGAAAGATAACGAGGATACGTTTATGACAATTACGCGCATTGATGCCGAAGCCCGCTGGTCTGATGTGGTGATCCACAACCAGACGCTGTACTACACCGGCGTCCCTGCCAATCTGGACGCCGACGCCTTCGAGCAGACCGCGAACACCCTGGCGGAGATCGACGCCGTACTGGAAAAACAGGGCAGCGACAAATCCCGCATTCTGGATGCGACGATTTTTCTGGCGAATAAAGACGATTTCGCGGCGATGAATAAAGCCTGGGATGCGTGGGTGGTGGCGGGTCACGCGCCTGTACGCTGCACCGTACAGGCCACGCTGATGAAACCGGAATATAAGGTTGAGATCAAGATTATCGCGGCAGTGTAAGCCGGTTATTCTTCATCTTCATCCTCAAAGCGCGCCACGATCCGCTCGCCGGTATGGGTGGCGCGAAGTTCTTCCGCGACCTGGGAAATTGCCTGTCCGCTGCTCATCCCCTGGGACATCAGCTCCTGAATACGTTCAACGGCTTTCTGCTGTTGGTCATGGCTGAGAGAAGGTAAACCTGCAAACATCGTTAACTCCTGCTAAATTATTCGCGCTAATTATTTCACGCTGCCCGGTAGTATGCCATACATGAACATGCGCTTCCCCACTGTTATGACCTTGCCCTGGCGTGCAGACGCCGCCGAGTTCTGGTTTGCCCGTCTGAGCCATCTGCCTTTTGCCATGCTGCTGCACTCCGGGCATGCGGATCACCCCTACAGCCGCTTTGACATTCTGGTGGCCGACCCGGTTAAAACGCTGACGACCGATGCGCTGTCGCCAACGGACGATCCGCTGATGCGGCTTCAGAACGAGATCCATGCTCTGGGCTTATCTGCCACACCGGATCCGGATCTGCCTTTCCAGGGGGGCGCGCTGGGCCTGTTTGGTTACGATCTGGGTCGCCGTTTCGAAAAGCTGCCCGAGCATGCGCAGGCGGATATTTCCCTGCCGGATATGGCGGTGGGGCTCTATGACTGGGCGCTGATCGTGGATCACCGTAAGCAGACGGTTTCTCTGCTAAGCCACCGGGACGTGCAGGCGCGTCTGGCCTGGCTTGAGGCGCAACGGCCCGCCGCCCCGGAACACTTTATGCTAACCTCCGGCTGGCGCTCGAACATGAGCGCGGAGGAATACGCGGAAAAATTCTCCCGCGTGCAGGCGTATCTTCACAGCGGCGACTGTTATCAGGTCAACCTTGCCCAGCGTTTCCAGGCGGCATACGAGGGAGACGAATGGCAGGCGTTTACCCGCCTCAATGCCAGCAATAAGGCCCCGTTCAGCGCATTTTTACGCCTTGAACACGGCGCCATCCTCAGCCTTTCACCTGAGCGTTTTATTCACCTGGCTGACGGTATGATTCAGACCCGCCCGATAAAGGGCACCCTGCCGCGCCTTGCCGATGCCGACGCCGACCGTCAGCAGGCGGAGACGCTGGCGGCCTCGCCGAAAGATCGCGCTGAAAACCTGATGATTGTCGATCTGATGCGCAATGATATTGGCCGCGTCGCCGAGCCGGGCAGCGTGCGCGTGCCGGAGCTGTTCGTCGTGGAGCCATTCCCGGCGGTGCATCATCTGGTCAGCACCATCACCGCACGTCTGCCGGCCTCGCGAACCGCCTGCGATCTGCTCCGCGCCGCGTTTCCGGGCGGCTCCATTACCGGCGCGCCGAAGGTCCGGGCGATGGAGATCATCGACGAACTGGAACCGCATCGCCGCAACGCCTGGTGCGGCAGCATCGGCTATGTGAGTCTGTGCGGCACCATGGATACCAGCATCACTATTCGCACCCTGACGGCCTGCGACGGTAACCTGTACTGTTCCGCAGGCGGTGGCATTGTGGCCGACAGCCAGGCGGAGGCGGAATATCAGGAAACCTTTGATAAAGTGAATCGTATCCTGAAACAACTGGAGAACTCACGGTGAAGAAAGACAACCTGACGCTGGATGATTTTCTGTCGCGCTTTCAGCTTCTGCGGCCCCAGGTTAACCGCGCCACGCTGAATCAACGTCAGGCGGCGGTGCTGATCCCGGTCGTGCGTCGTGAGCAGCCGGGTCTGTTGCTTACCCAGCGCTCACCGCATATGCGAAAACACGCCGGTCAGGTTGCGTTCCCGGGCGGCGCGGTGGACAGCACCGATGCATCCCTGATTGCCGCCGCACTGCGCGAAGCGCATGAGGAAGTGGCGATCCCCCCGGAGGCGGTCGAGGTGATCGGCGTGCTGCCGCCAGTGGACAGCGTAACCGGTTTTCAGGTCACGCCGGTCGTTGGCATTATTCCGCCCGATCTTCAGTATCACGCCAGCGTCGATGAAGTTTCAGCGGTATTCGAAATGCCGCTGGAAGAGGCCCTTCGTCTGGGTCGCTATCACCCGCTGGATATTCACCGCCGCGGACACGATCATCGGGTCTGGCTGTCGTGGTATCAGCATTATTTTGTCTGGGGCATGACGGCAGGCATCATTCGTGAGCTGGCCCTGCAAATCGGCCTGAAGCCTTGACTATACTTTACATTCCACCCTTTTCTGGCAGGTTTGCGATCGGCGTCGCGCTATTAGCAAAACCATCGTTAACCATTAGTTTAATTCATGTGAATAGTTAAGCCGAGGTTGGTGTTCCCTCTTACACTATGCGCAGTTATAACATCGTTACTGGAACCCCAGTAACCCTGTCAGGAGTGTGAAAGTGATTAGTATATTCGACATGTTCAAAGTGGGGATTGGTCCATCTTCTTCCCACACTGTAGGGCCGATGAAGGCCGGTAAACAGTTCGTCGATGATCTGGTCGAAAAAGGATTACTGGAAAGCGTTACCCGTGTCGCCGTAGACGTTTACGGTTCACTGTCATTAACGGGTAAAGGCCACCACACCGATATCGCCATTATTATGGGTCTGGCGGGCAATATGCCGGACACAGTTGATATTGATGCCATTCCGGCATTTATCCGCGACGTGGAAACGCGCGGTCGTTTGCTGCTGGCTAACGGCCAGCACGAAGTGGACTTCCCGCAGGATGACGGGATGCGTTTTCGTAGCGACAACCTGCCGCTGCATGAAAACGGCATGACCATCCACGCCTGGAGTGGCGAAAAAGAGATCTACAGCAAAACTTACTACTCCATCGGCGGCGGCTTTATCGTTGACGAAGAACACTTTGGTAAAGAGAGCGCGGGCGACGTCAATGTGCCCTATCCGTTTAAATCGGCCACCGAGATGCTGGGCTACTGCAAAGAGACCGGTCTGTCCCTGTCAGGCATGGTGATGCAGAACGAACTGGCGCTGCACAGCAAGAAAGAGATCGAAGACTATTTTGCTAACGTGTGGCAAACCATGCGCGCCTGTATTGACCGCGGGATGAACACCGAGGGTGTTCTGCCTGGGCCACTGCGCGTACCGCGTCGTGCCTCTGCGCTGCGCCGCATGCTAGTCACTACCGACAAGTTCTCCAATGACCCAATGAACGTGGTCGACTGGGTGAACATGTTTGCCCTCGCGGTTAACGAAGAGAACGCAGCGGGTGGTCGCGTCGTGACGGCGCCGACAAACGGCGCGTGCGGTATCGTTCCGGCGGTGCTGGCCTATTACGATCACTTTATTGAGCCCGTGACGCCGGACATCTATATCCGTTATTTCCTCGCGGCAGGCGCTATCGGCGCGCTGTACAAGATGAATGCGTCTATCTCCGGTGCTGAAGTGGGCTGTCAGGGTGAAGTGGGCGTGGCCTGCTCAATGGCAGCAGCGGGTCTGGCGGAACTGCTGGGCGCCAGCCCTGAGCAGGTGTGCGTGGCGGCGGAAATCGGCATGGAGCACAACCTCGGTCTGACCTGTGACCCGGTTGCCGGCCAGGTGCAGGTGCCGTGCATTGAGCGTAACGCCATCGCCTCCGTCAAAGCGATCAACGCCTCGCGTATGGCGATGCGCCGTACCAGCGAGCCACGCGTGTCGCTGGATAAGGTTATTGAAACCATGTACGAAACCGGCAAGGACATGAACGCGAAGTACCGTGAGACCTCGCGCGGCGGTCTGGCCATTAAGGTGCAGTGCGACTAAGCCTTCCTTTCGCCCATCTGCAACGGATGGGCGAATTTTCCCCTCTCGTCTCGTCGCTTCACGTATTCCCCACTACACTGTCACTGTTGCGTCTGGCTTTTCCGGCCGGTGCTTAACAGGCGACCGTTCATGCAAACTGCACAAACGATCATTAAAGACTATCGCCGAAAACGCGTTATCGTCTGTGTCACGGTTGCGCTCGTTACGCTCGTCCTGACGCTGGGTATTCGCTTTATTTCACAGCGCAACATAAATCAGGATCGGATCCACGACTTTACCCACCACACCGTGCGTGCGCTTGATAAGGTGCTTCTTTCGTTAGAGGCCCAGCGGGAAACGCTACTTTCACTGGTTGGCATACCCTGTTCCGAAGCAAATCTGATCCTGCGAAAACAGGCGGCGATCCTCCAGACCGTACGCTCCATCGCCCTCATTCAAGACGGAATACTGTATTGCTCAAGCGTCTTTGGCAGCCGTAATGTGCCCGTCAGTGAGTTTGTGCCGGAGCTGCCGGTCAGTGAATCCAGGCTGTTGCTGCTGACCGATCGGTGGCTGGTAAAAGGCAGCCCGGTACTGATTCAGTGGTCTCCCCTCGCGAGCGACGGCAACGACGGGGTGATGGAGGTGGTGAATATCGATCTCATCACTAAAATGATTCTTGAGCCGCAGCGGCCGCAGATCACCGACGTTGTCCTGAGAGTAGGAGATAACTTCCTCCGCGACGGGCAACAGGTGACGACTACGCCGACCTTCGATGAAAACGCCTCCCTGCTGGAACAATCGTCACAGCATTACCCTTTCAGCGTCACGGTGAGCGGCCCCGGGCCTGGCGAAATGGCGTTAAAAAATCTGCCCACCCAGCTGCCGCTGGCGTTAATGCTCAGCTTACTGATGGGCTATATCGCCTGGCTCGCCACCGCGCGGCGCATCAGTTTCACCTGGGAAATCAATATGGGAATTGCGGCCAGGGAGTTTGAGCTCTTCTGCCAGCCGCTGGTGAATGCCCGCACCCGGGAATGCGTCGGCGTCGAGATCCTCCTGCGCTGGAACAACCCGCGTCAGGGATGGATTTCGCCCGATGTCTTTATCCCTCTGGCCGAAGAACATAACCTGATTGTTCCGCTTACCCGCTACGTCATCAGCGAAACGGTGCGGCAGATAGGCTATTTCCCGGCCTCGCGCGATTTCCATATCGGCATTAACGTGGCCGCCAGCCATTTTCGCCGCGCTGCGCTGATCCAGGATCTCAACCGCATCTGGTTTAACGCCAGCCCTGTTCAACAGTTGATCGTGGAGTTAACCGAACGCGATGCGTTGCTGGATGTGGATTACCGCATCGTGCGGGAGCTGCACCGCAAAGGGGTGAAACTTGCGATTGATGATTTTGGGACCGGCAACAGCTCACTTTCATGGCTAGAAAAACTGCATCCGGATGTGTTGAAAATTGATAAATCCTTCACCACCGCGATCGGCACCGACGCCGTGAACTCAACGGTAACGGATATTATTATTGCGCTGGGTCAGCGGCTGAATATTGAACTGGTTGCGGAAGGGGTGGAAACCGAGGAGCAGTCACGATACCTGCGGCGTCACAGCGTACATATTTTGCAGGGGTACTTGTATGCGCGGCCAATGCCGCTGCGCGAGTTTCCGAAATGGCTGGCGGAAAGTCACTCTCCGCCAGCCCGCCACAACGGACACATCGTGCCCTTACTGCCGTTACGCTAGATAGCGTTACTCTTCTTCGTCGTGTGCAGAGTGCTCTTTAACAATACGCACCATATCAACGCGATAGTCGTTGGCTTCGACGATGGTAATTTGCAGCGGCGGCAGCTCCAGCACATCACCGATACGCGGGATCTGCCCGTTAACGGCAATCACCAGCCCCGCGACGGTGGCAATGTCTTCATCATCATTGACCACGTTTTCGACGCCCAGCGTGTGCGAGAGCGCGTGCAGGTCGGTGGTGCCTTTCACCAGCCAGCCGTCACCGTCGGCAACGATTTCCGGGGTTTCATCCGCATCAGGGAATTCACCGGCAATGGCTTCCAGCACGTCCAGCGGCGTCACCAGGCCCTGTACCACACCAAATTCATTGGTGACGATAACAAAGCTCCCGCGGGCACGACGCAATACGCCCAGCAGGTTGATCGGATCCAGCGTTTCAGGCACCACGATAGCGGGCGACGCGGCCGCTACGGCCTCGACGTTAACGCCCTCTTCCAGCGCCACCAGCATCTCTTTCGCGCGTACCACACCGATAATCTCATCCAGCTCACCCCGGCAGACCGGGAACAGGCTGTGTGGCGAGGAGAGCAGCTGCTGACGAATTTCGTCGACGCTCAGGTTGGCGTCCACCCAGCTGATCTCACCGCGCGGCGTCATAATGCCGCGCAGGGAGCGGGAAGCCAGCGAAAGCACGCCGTTGATCATGTAGCGTTCTTCTTCCACAAACGCGCCTTCCGGCACCGGAACCGGGTTACGGTTCTCGTTATCAGCCTGCACGTTGACCTGACGACGTCCGCCCATCAGTCGCAGAATCGCATCTGCGGTACGGGCTCGCAGCGGCTGATTCGACTGCTGCTTAATAAAGTTACGGCGCGCAATCTGGTTAAACAGCTCGATCAAAATCGAGAAGCCAATCGCGGCGTACAGGTAGCCTTTCGGAATATGGAAGCCAAACCCTTCTGCCACCAGGCTCAGACCAATCATCAGCAGGAAGCTCAGACACAGCACAACGACCGTCGGATGCTGGTTGACGAAACGCGTCAGCGGTTTTGACGCCAGCAGCATTACCGCCATCGCAATCACCACCGCCGCCATCATCACCGGCAGATGGTTCACCATGCCGACCGCCGTAATCACCGCATCCAGTGAGAAGACCGCATCAAGCACCACAATCTGGAGAACAACCACCCAGAAGCTGGCGTAACCCTTACCGTGACCATCATCGTGCTGCCGGTTCTCCAGCCGTTCATGCAGCTCTGTTGTGGCTTTGAACAGCAGGAACAGTCCCCCCACCAGCATGATTAAATCGCGGCCGGAGAAGGTGAAATCCATGACGGTGAACAGCGGCTTCGTCAGGGTAACCATCCACGAGATCACAGACAGCAAGCCCAGACGCATGATCAGCGCCAGCGAGAGGCCGATCAGACGGGCTTTATCACGCTGTTTCGGCGGCAGCTTATCCGCGAGGATGGCGATAAACACCAGGTTATCAATACCGAGAACGATCTCCAGCACGACCAGCGTAAGCAAGCCTACCCAGATTGACGGGTCCATTAAGAATTCCATGACACGCTCCTGCTAAAGGAATGACAAAACGGTGCCCCGCTAATTTCGGGCATTTCAAAGGGAATGAGAGTCGATGCGTGGCGAAGATCGCCGATGAATAAGGCGCGGAATGGCCTGGAAGATGACTGACGTCGGTGACGGTCCATATAGTGGGCTGTAGCCCTATACTCCTGAATAATTAAACGGACGCTAAACATATCAGAGACAATTGGTTTTTAGCAAAGATTTACGTTCCTTTGCAAACTTCTGTAACACACGCGGATTAACTTAAAGAAAAATCTGTAAGGCGTAGCTAAATTACGGATCTTCATCACATAAATTATTTTTTCACTATCTAAAATAATTCGCGGAAGTCTTAGTTTTTTGAACTCTAACCCTTATCTGAATCGATTCGGTTCGCCAATACGATTCTCAGTACGCCTGCCTGGCAGACGTATACATGATAATAAAAGGAGGTAGCAAGTGACCATTGCTATTGTCATAGGCACACATGGTTGGGCTGCGGAGCAGTTACTCAAAACGGCAGAAATGCTGTTGGGCGAGCAGGAAAACGTCGGCTGGATCGATTTCGTTCCCGGTGAAAATGCCGAGACGCTGATTGAAAAATACACTGCTCAGCTTGAGAAGCTGGATACCAGCAAAGGCGTGCTGTTTCTCGTGGATACATGGGGCGGCAGCCCGTTCAACGCTGCCAGCCGCATTGTCGTCGATAAAGAGCATTATGAAGTCGTCGCCGGGGTGAATATCCCGATGTTGGTGGAAACCTTCATGGCGCGTGACGACAACCCAGGTTTTGATGAACTGGTGGCACTGGCGGTGGAAACCGGTCGCGAAGGCGTGAAGGCGCTGAAAGCGCAGCCGGTTGAAAAACCGGCCCCTGCCCCTGCTGCACCAAGGGCGGCAGCACCGGCGAAGCCAATGGGTCCGAACGATTACATGGTTATCGGCCTTGCGCGTATTGATGACCGTCTGATCCACGGCCAGGTGGCAACACGCTGGACCAAAGAGACCAACGTACAACGCATCATCGTGGTCAGTGACGAAGTGGCCGCCGACACTGTCCGTAAAACCCTTCTTACCCAGGTTGCACCGCCGGGCGTCACCGCGCACGTCGTGGATGTCGCCAAAATGATCCGCGTTTACAACAACCCGAAATATGCGGGTGAGCGCGTGATGCTTCTCTTCACCAACCCGACAGACGTCGAACGCATTGTTGAAGGCGGCGTGAAAATCACCTCCGTTAACATTGGCGGTATGGCATTCCGTCAGGGCAAAACGCAGGTCAACAACGCGATTTCAGTGGATGCGAAAGATATCGAGGCCTTCAACAAACTGAATGCACGCGGTATCGAACTGGAAGCCCGTAAGGTTTCCACGGACCAGAAACTGAAAATGATGGATTTGATCGGCAAAGTGGGGAAATAAGCCCGGGCCGGTTTTTCATATAGAGCTTATGTAATAGGAGAAGTGCAATGGAGATTACTACTCTTCAGATTGTGCTGGTGTTCATCGTCGCATGTATTGCGGGTATGGAGTCCGTACTTGATGAATTTCAGTTCCACCGCCCTCTGGTGGCCTGTACGTTGATTGGCGCCGTTCTCGGTGACATGAAAACCGGTATCATCATCGGTGGTACTTTGGAAATGATCGCCCTCGGCTGGATGAACATCGGTGCGGCAGTTGCGCCAGATGCCGCGCTGGCGTCCATTATTTCAACCGTTCTGGTTATCGCTGGTCATCAGAGTATTGGTGCCGGTATCGCGCTGGCCATCCCGCTGGCCGCAGCGGGTCAGGTGCTGACCATTATCGTCCGTACTATTACCGTTGCCTTCCAGCACGCGGCGGATAAGGCGGCCGAAAACGGCAACCTCACCGCGCTCTCCTGGATCCACGTTTCTTCCCTGTTCCTGCAAGCGATGCGTATCGCAATCCCTGCGGTTATCGTGGCGATTTCTGTCGGTACCAGCGAAGTTCAGGGCATGCTGAATGCGATCCCTGAAGTGGTTACCAGCGGTCTGAATATCGCCGGGGGTATGATCGTGGTGGTCGGTTATGCGATGGTCATCAACATGATGCGTGCAGGCTACCTGATGCCATTCTTCTACCTCGGCTTCGTTACCGCTGCGTTCACCAACTTCAACCTGGTTGCGCTGGGTGTGATTGGTGCGGTGATGGCGATTCTTTATATCCAGCTCAGCCCGAAATACAACCGTGTCGCGGGTGCCCCTGCGCAGGCTGCTGGTAACAACGATCTCGATAACGAACTGGACTAACAGGTGAGCGAAATGGTTGATATGACAAAAACTACCACTGAGAAAAAACTCACTCCGGGTGATATTCGTGGCGTGTTCATCCGTTCTAACCTGTTTCAGGGTTCATGGAACTTCGAACGTATGCAGGCGCTCGGCTTCTGCTTCTCCATGGTGCCGGCCATCAAACGCCTGTATCCGGAAAACAACGAAGCACGCCGTCAGGCAATTAAGCGTCACCTGGAATTCTTCAACACCCATCCTTATGTTGCGGCGCCGGTTCTGGGCGTGACGCTGGCAATGGAAGAGCAGCGTGCGAACGGGGCTGAGATCGACGATGGCGCCATCAACGGTATCAAAGTTGGTCTGATGGGGCCGCTGGCAGGCGTGGGCGACCCGATCTTCTGGGGTACCGTGCGTCCGGTCTTTGCGGCGCTGGGCGCCGGGATCGCCATGAGCGGCAGCCTGCTCGGTCCTCTGCTGTTCTTCATCCTGTTCAACGCGGTGCGTCTGCTGACCCGTTACTACGGCGTGGCGTACGGCTATCGTAAAGGGGTGGATATCGTTAAGGATATGGGCGGCGGCTTCCTGCAAAAACTGACTGAGGGGGCGTCAATCCTCGGCCTGTTTGTAATGGGGGCGCTGGTTAACAAGTGGACGCACGTGAACATCCCGCTGGTGGTATCGACGATCACTGGTCAGGATGGTCAGACGCGCGTTACCACCGTGCAGACGATTCTGGACCAGCTGATGCCGGGCCTGGTACCGCTGCTGTTAACCTTCGCCTGTATGTGGCTGCTGCGTAAGAAAGTGAACCCGCTGTGGATCATCGTTGGCTTCTTCGTCATCGGTATCGCGGGCTACGCCGTCGGCCTGCTGGGTCTGTAATAAAATGCGTTACCGACCGGGGGCTTGCCCCCGGTCTTTTTATCTGGAGGATGAATGACTGTCACGGACACCGTACTGGTTTTATTTATTGTTACCCTTCTGGCTTACGCGATCTATGACGAGTTCATTATGCCTCGCCGCCACGGCGAGACGCTGCTGACCCTTCCCCTCTTACGCCGTGGACGCATTGATGCGTTTATCTTCGCCGGTCTGGTAGTCATCCTGATTTACAATAATGTGACCAGCCACGGCGCAATATTAACCACATGGTTATTATGTGCGCTGGCATTAATGGCGATTTACCTGTTCTGGATCCGCTCGCCAAAACTCATTTTTAAAAAACACGGATTCTTCTTCGCCAATGTCTGGATAGAATATAACCGTATTAAAGAGATGAATTTATCCGAAGACGGGGTTCTGGTGATGCAATTAGAACAACGCCGCCTGCTCATCCGGGTCAAAAATATTGATGACCTGGAAAAGATCTACAAATTACTCGTTAAAACTCAATGAGTTAATATTATAGCATCGGCTATATATTGCATTATTCTTAAACCAGCAATATAGCCGGTGCTATATCTCCTCTGTTAATTGCCTTATATTTGTTAACGATATTTTCACGCATAAATCTAAATGAAAATCGTTATCAATATAGTGGCTATATAAAGCCATCTTCGTTGTTGTTTTATATTCTCAAAATATGTTAAGGTTGCGCCCGTCGTTGGGGAGTAGCCGATTTCCTGCCTGCGGGAAATGTACGTGTCAACATACTCGTTGAAAAACGTGGCGCGTACGGATCGTTTTCAGCACACTTACTGTGCCAAAAGCGATCAGGCGAGACCATAGATACATCAACTGCTGTTTACTGGGGGCAGTGATGTGTCATATGGATATCCCCGGTCTGGACGCTCTTATGAATATCTCCGCTACGATCCTTCTGGCTTTTGGCATGTCCATGGACGCATTTGCCGCCTCTATTGGTAAAGGTGCCACCCTCCATAAACCTAAATTTTCCGACGCCCTGCGTACCGGTCTCATCTTTGGTGCTATCGAAACGCTGACGCCGCTTATCGGCTGGGGTCTGGGGATGCTCGCCAGCCAGTTCGTGCTGGAGTGGAATCACTGGATTGCTTTCGTGCTGCTGGTGTTCCTCGGCGGACGCATGGTGATTGAAGGCTTTCGTGGTAACGGCGATGAAGATGATGCGCCGCTGCAACGCCACGGCTTCTGGCTTCTGGTGACAACCGCCATCGCAACCAGCCTGGATGCAATGGCCGTGGGTGTCGGTCTGGCGTTTTTGCAGGTCAATATTATCGCCACCGCGCTGGCGATTGGCTGCGCCACGCTGATCATGTCAACGCTGGGGATGATGGTGGGTCGGTTCATTGGCCCGCTCTTAGGCAAACGCGCCGAAATTCTGGGCGGTATCGTGTTGATCGGGATTGGTGCCCAAATCCTTTGGGCACACTTCGCGGGTTAACCTTCGCGCTGCCAGCAATGGATGCTGAAATCCGTATGGCAGCGAAATTCTGTCTGCGCTGCCAGCGTTTCCCACACCTCTGGTTTTGCCCGCCATGCAAACGGCGTCATTTGCAGTAACGCCACTGCTTCACTTCCCTGCAACGTCATTTCATACGCTACCGACTGCGCCTGCTTTAACGCAAAGCCCGCCAGCTGTTCAGAGTGCGGCGCATGCAGGTGAACTTCATCATAGATCAGCCCTTTTAACTCCAGCAGATGACGCGGCCCTGGCGTGACGGTGATAACCCAGCCGCCAGGCTTAACGACGCGCGCCAGCTCCTCTGCCTTGCACGGCGCATAGATACGCACCACGGCGTCCATACTCGCTTCTTCAAACGGCAGGCGGTGGCTGGAGGCCACGCAGAACGTTACCGCTGAGTAGCGTTTGGCTGCCGCACGGATTGCCACTTTCGACACGTCCAGCCCGAAAGTTTCGGCACCCTTCTCAGCCGCCACGTCAGCAAACGTGGCGGTGTAGTAACCTTCGCCGCAGCCGATATCCAGCATGGCGGATGCGCCTTCTGTCAGATATTGACGGAGTAAGGCGACAACGGCATCCCTGAGCGGTTGATAGTGCCCGGCATCGAGAAACGCCCGGCGCGCCTGCATCATCTCCGCGCTGTCACCCGGGTCCCGGGAGCGCTTGTGTTGTACCGGCAGAAGATTTACATAGCCCTCTTTCGCCCGGTCAAACTGATGTCCCTGTGGACAGATAAACGTTTTCTCCGCGCGCGTCAGCGGCGCGTGGCAAAGGGGACAACTGAAAGACATGACAGCTCCAGGGCGTAAACCAAAAGGCGAAGTGTACCGCTATTCGCCAGGGTTATAAACGGCTGGGTGACGCATCACGATCAGATGGTCAGAATCTGCCGGCAGCCCGTCTGGCTTCACGTTTTCCAGGCGCAGGACGTTACCCATAATTTCGCTGAACACGGGCGCAGAAACGGCCCCGCCATAGTAGGCACCGTTTTGCGGATCGTTGATCACCACCACCAGCGCGAAACGGGGATCGCTGGCAGGCGCAACGCCTGCGGTATAGGCGACGTATTTATCCACATACTTACCATGTTCATCGATTTTTTTGGCCGTCCCGGTTTTTATCGCCACGCGATAGTTACGCACCGCCGCTTTGACCCCGCCACCGCCGGGTAACGCAACGCTCTCCATCATATGTTCCACCTCGTGAACAATTTCCTCGGGCATCACCCGCTTGCCAATCACCGGCGGGTCAATACGAGTGATGGACAGAGGCCGTTCAATGCCGTAGCTGCCGATGGTGGCATACACATGCGCCAGCTGGAGGGGGGTTACCATCAGGCCATACCCAAAGGCAAAGGTCGCCCGATCTAACTGACTCCAGAATTTTCGCTGCGGCAGTAAACCTGCGCTTTCTCCCGTTAAACCAAGCCCGGTACTCTCGCCAAAACCAAAGTTTTTATAGGTATCCAGTAACCGTTGCACGGGCATCGCCAGCGAAAGACGGGATACGCCTGTGTCGCTGGATTTTTGCAAAATCCCGGTCATCGTCAGCTCGGGGTAGTAGCCCACATCACGAATACGATGACCATCAATGGTGTAGGGATGCGTATCTATCACGCTGTCAGGCTGTACCAGCCCCTGCTGTAGCGCCGTCATCAGCACCAGAGGCTTAACGGTCGAGCCAGGTTCAAAGGTGTCGCTGATCGCGCGATTGCGAAAATCATCCAGCGTTGCCCCTTCCCGGTTGTTGGGGTTGAAGTCGGGGAAGCTCGCCATCGCCAGAATTTCGCCCGTTCGGATATTAATCAGCACCGACGCGCCTGACTCAGCTTTGTTCCACGCCACGGCATTATCCAGCGCGTCTTCGGTGATAGTTTGCAGGCGTTCATCGATACTAAGCTGAATATTATGTGCAGGTACGGGAGCCACCTCCGTAAGGTTCTCCACCACATGTCCGTAGCGATCTTTCCTGACCAGCCGCACGCCTGCCTTCCCGGTAAGCTGCGTGTTAAAGCTTTTCTCGACGCCCTCAATGCCCTGACCATCAATATTGGTGAAGCCAATCAGGTTCGCCGCCACGTGCCCGGCAGGATAAAAGCGGCGGGACTCATCGCGAAGGTTGATGCCGGGGAGACGCAGCTTATCGATCCACTTTGCCTGGGCGGGATCAACCTGACGGGCCAGGTAAATAAATCGCCCGTGCGGGTTACTGTTAATTCGCGATGCGAGCGTGCTCAGAGAAAGGTGTAAGGCATTTGCCAGGGCCTGCCAGCGCGAGTCAAAACCGATCCCCCCTTTTTCCAGCACTGTTTTGGGATCGGCCCAGACGGCCTGGACGGGTACGCTCACCGCAAGGGGTCGCCCTTCACGGTCAACAATCATCCCACGCGGGGCGTCTATCGCCACTTCGCGCAGGGAGCGCATATCCTCCTGCTTCACCAGATTATCCGGTTTGATAATTTGTAGCCACGCTACGCGGCCCAGCAGAAACGCAAGGCTACAAAAGATGGCGAGACACAGAAGTGCAAAACGTGCCGGAGTAAAATTTCCGGTGGTGGTTATTGTCTTTTTTTTCACCTTAACCCCAGGGCTGTTAATCAACGCCCTGATTTAACGGGAAAAGCGGATAATAAGGCGGGAAAACAATGCTAATAATCTCGCGGGTTTGCAACAAGATAATAACAGAGGAGGATTACGTAATATTTTGAAAAATAAGCGAATAAAAAAGCCCCGCATCGGCGAGGCTTATGTCTGAGATCGAAGCGCTGAGCGCTTCAGTCAGCAGTGATTCGATCAGATAGCAGTTACGTTAACCGCAGCTGGGCCTTTCTGGCCATCCTGAATTTCGAACTCAACGTTCTGGCCTTCAGCCAGAGTTTTGAAGCCGTTACCCTGGATTGCAGAGAAGTGTACGAACACGTCTTTGCTGCCGTCAGCAGGAGTAATGAAACCAAAACCTTTAGACTCGTTGAACCACTTAACTTGACCTTTAATCTTTGCCATTTGCAAAATTCCTTAGAGTGTTTTCTTAGCCCGCGGGCTTTGACATAGATAAAACTGAGACATTACTGCTTGAGGCACTAATATAAGGTTCGGCAGAGAAGCGGTATTCAACGACAACGTGTTTACTCAGGACTTCTTTACTGAAAATGCCACACATAAACAGAACTGTACCTCGTTTGACCCAAAACGTGTTATCACACACAACGTTTAATATGGCAAGCCATTTTTAAACGTGTCTCGATCCGCCGCACAAATTCAGACGTTACTCCATAACAATCTGCACAGTTATGCGAATTGTCAAATGAAGCGCCACCTGACCTCACTGCCCGCAGGGTGCGTTGACGCGCCCTGTAATCAAAGACTTTTTAAACATAGCTCAATCATTTCAAAGCGTCCATCCCAATCCCAGAATTTCTTTAAAGGAATGACTGAGTTAGAACATTTTGTGAAAAGTTATGCTGAAAACATTGCAACGCACCAACATGTGTCAGGGGATATACGATGTTAATTACATTTTGCTAACTGTATTAAAAACCACCATTTAATAAGTGTTATTCTGCACCAAAATAATGAAATTTTTATGACTCTGCCTCAAAACAAGGCAAGCAAAACGTTTCGATAAAAATAAAACACTTCAGGAAAGATAAAGCACACTATTTATTCAACGAAACTGAATTTGTTAAATAAGAATAAATATTCGCCAGTTTTCAGTGTGCTAAAACATGAGTTAACTGCTGCTTAATTAAATGCCGGGAAGTTTTGGGATGCATTTGATAAGGGAGGGGATTTACGCCGTACGTCAAGCCACCTCCCCGCTCCGGGCAGACTATCGTTCAGCTACCAGGCGAATGAAGTCTTCCTCGTCTTGTTGTTGAGCAACAGCGTCCTTCGGTACCGCTTTCTCCTCCGGCTCGTTGGCTTCGCACAAACGACGCAGCAGCGCAATCTGCCGTTTCTGCTGATCGAGCAATGCTTCCAGCAGCTCAATCTGCTCGTTTGTGCGGGAGCTGGCGCGGTTAACGAAAAACCACAGCACCAGCCCAACGACCAGCACCACCAAAGACATTACCAGGGATGCAATGCTCAGCAGCCCCGAATTCAGTAACTCACCCATTTCACCACCTCAGTAAAAACCGCCATTTTACCACTGCCGCCGCGTAAGGACATCACTCAGCGTAAAAATGGTCTCTACCAGGGGATAAACTTATTGATTGAACAAATGCCGCTAAAGAACTGTACATCCTGATCGCACATCACATTGATAGTCTGCGTCCACAGCACCACGCATGCTATCAACACTATAATCAGAATTACCCAGCGTATTTTTTTCACTCCACACTCCGTCTTATGACCTGATACAGCCAGGTTATCACGGTTATCTTAAACAGGGGCTAACTGTACCTTCAACAGACGCTTTTCGGAATCGTGCACTTGTTTCACTGCGTAAAGCCGTTACGCTTACTCTATGACAACAAAGAAAAAAGAGGCAACGATGCGTTTACTTATTCGTACAGTAATTGTACTGGCTATTGTCTGGATCGGCCTGTTATTAAGTGGGTACGGCGTATTAATGGGGAGCAAAGAAAATGCCGCGGGTCTGGGTATCCAGTGTAAATATCTTACCGCCCAGGGGATAAGCACGGCTCAGTACATCCATTCCGACAGCGGGATCATCGGGTTAACCAACTGTCCTGTGCTGCGTAAATCATCTGTTGTGGTTGATAACGGTTAATCAGCGCTGAACTTCGCTTACAGAAACGCCGCAAAAGTGCGGCGTTTTTATTGGTGGCGTCGATCAGAACGGATAATCGTTATAGCCCATCTGCTCTGAAATTTTGCGCGCTGCGGTATGCAGAATCGCCACATATTCATGAAGACGCTCTTCAGAGAAACGCAGCGTTGGGAACGAAATGCTCAGGCCCGCAATGACAACGCCGAAGCGGTCAAACACCGGCACACCGATGCAACGCAGCCCCTCTTCCTGCTCTTCGTTATCTTCCCCGTAACCCTGCTCACGCACTTTATCCAGCACGCTCAGCAGTTCTTCCGTACTGGTAATCGTGCGGTCGGTGCTGCGTTTGTACTCCACCCCGTCAAGGATTTGCTTCACCTCTTCGCGATCGCGCCAGGCCAGCAGTACTTTACCAATTGCGGTGCTGTATAGCGGGTTACGACGACCGATGCGTGAATACATGCGCAGGTTGTACATGGAGTCAATTTTGTGGATGTAAACAATGCTGTCTTCATCCAGCGCACCGAGGTGAATTGTCTCTTTCGTCAGTCGTGAAAGTTCACGCATCTGAATGTCAGCGCTGCGGATCAGATCCACGTTCTGCAAGGCACGGGCGCCCAGTTCAAACAGTTTCAGGGTCAGAGAATATTTTTCTGATTCTCCTTCCTGCGCGACATAACCCAATGATTTCATCGTCTGCAAAAAGCGATAAACGGTGCTTTTCGACATCATCACACGCTGCGACAACTCTGTAATACCAATTTCACGCTCTTCTCCGAGCGCCTGCAAGATGCCAAACACCTTCAGCACGGAAGAAACAGAATCTGGCTGCTTATCCAAATCTGCGATTGCCATTTATCACCTCATGGAGAGTGTTTTATAAAAATCAGAACCGGTTTTTATTATAAATTCGTGTGATGCGTGCTGCAATCTATCTGGGTTTACTTCGTTACAAATCTGCGACATAAAACCGAAATAACGATGCTAAAATAGTTACTCTGAAAATAATTTCACGCTGAGTCATTCTTTCCCCATGCAAAAAAACGTTTCTGATGGCCTGCCCTTACCGCAGCGGTACGGGGCAATTGCCACTATTGTCATCGGTATTTCGATGGCTGTCCTTGACGGTGCGATTGCCAACGTGGCTCTTCCTACCATTGCCAAAGACCTTAATGCTTCGCCGGCAAGCTCCATCTGGATTGTGAACGCGTACCAGATAGCGATTGTGATTTCCCTTCTGTCATTCTCTTTCCTGGGCGATATGTTTGGTTATCGCCGGGTTTACCAGTGCGGGCTGGTGGTCTTTACCCTCACCTCGCTCTTCTGTGCCCTTTCAGATTCACTGCACACCCTTACGCTGGCGCGTATCGCACAGGGCTTTGGCGGGGCGGCGCTAATGAGCGTGAACACGGCCCTGATACGGCTTATCTACCCTCACCGCCACCTGGGACGCGGGATGGGCATTAACTCCTTTATTGTGGCCGTGTCGTCCGCCGCCGGGCCGACGATTGCCGCCGCCATCCTGTCCGTTGCCTCGTGGCAGTGGCTGTTTGCCATTAACGTGCCGCTGGGCATTGTGGCGATCTTCTTCGCCCTGCGCTATCTTCCGGAAAATGGTCCGAAAAACACCATGCCACGTTTCGATCTGCCCAGCGCTGTGATGAACGCGCTGACCTTTGGCCTGCTGATTACCGCGCTGAGCGGATTTGCGCAGGGACAGTCTCTGTCGCTCATTACCACAGAAATCGTTGCCATGCTTATCATCGGCTTTTTCTTTGTACGACGTCAGCTGGCGCTGCCCGTGCCGTTACTGCCGGTGGATTTGCTGCGTATTCCGCTGTTTTCGCTATCCATTTGTACCTCCATTTGCTCGTTCTGCGCCCAGATGCTGGCGCTGGTTGCGCTGCCGTTCTTTTTGCAGAGCGTGATTGGCCGTTCGGAAGTGGAGACAGGCTTGCTGCTCACGCCCTGGCCTCTGGCAACCATGGTGATGGCCCCGCTGGCCGGTTACCTTATTGAGCGCGTCCATGCCGGGCTTCTGGGGGCGATTGGACTGGTTGTCATGGCGGTGGGGCTGTTTGCGCTGGCGCTCCTGCCCGCCTCGCCGGGGGATCTGGATATTATCTGGCGCATGATCCTGTGCGGGGCCGGTTTTGGTCTGTTCCAGTCCCCTAATAACCACACGATTATCACCTCTGCCCCACGTCATCGCAGCGGTGGCGCCAGCGGGATGCTGGGCACGGCAAGACTGTTAGGGCAAAGCACCGGGGCCGCACTGGTGGCGTTGATGTTTAACCTTGCCGGGCAGAATGCGACACACGTTGCGCTGATTACCGCAGGGACCCTGGCGACCCTCGCGGCTGTCATTAGCGGCCTTCGCGTCACCCAGCCAAAGGCGCAGGCATAAAAAAACCGGGCGGAGAATGGCTCCAGCCCGGTTCTTTTCAACCCGATTACGTTACTTCAGGTATTCGCCGCTACGCAGCGCTTCAATACGTTTATCCAGCGGCGGGTGAGACATAAACAGCTCGCTCAGCGACTTTGATTTGCCGTTGATGCAGAAGGCCATCAAGCTGTTTGCTTCCTGCGGCTCGTAGCTGGTTTTAAGACGTTGCAGCGCAGCAATCATCTTTTCACGACCCACCAGTTTCGCGGAACCGGCATCCGCGTGGAACTCACGATGACGGGAGAACCACATGGTAATGATGCTTGCCAGGATACCGAACACCAGCTCCAGCACCATTGAAACAGCAAAATAGATCAGCGGGTTGCCGTTGCTCTCTTCACCCTCATCACGGTTGCCACCCATAAACCCGGCAGCAATCTGTGCCAGAATACGAGAAATAAAGATAACGAAGGTGTTCACCACACCCTGGATCAGGGTCATGGTGACCATATCGCCATTGGCGATATGGCTGATCTCGTGAGCAATAACCGCTTCCGCTTCGTCACGGCTCATGTTTTGCAGCAGGCCGGTACTGACGGCCACCAGGGACGCGTCACGACGCGCACCGGTAGCAAACGCGTTAATATCCGGCGCGTGGTAGATGGCTACCTGCGGCATGGCAATGCCCGCCTGCTTTGACTGCTGAGCAACCGTGCTCATCAGCCACTGCTCCATATCGTTACGCGGTTGCTCAATAACTTCACCGCCCACGGATTTCAGTGCCATCCACCTGGACATCAGCAGTGAAATGAAAGAGCCACCGAAACCAAACAGCAGCGCCATAATCAACAGACCCTGAACGCTGCTCGACTGAATTCCCGTCAGGCTTAGCACCAGCCCGAATACCACCATCACCGCCAGGTTGGTGAGCAGGAAGAGCGCGATTCGCATCATAATATTCTTTTAACCTCAGTTTAACAAAACGCACTATGCGATTACCCACATCGTATGGGTATTACGGCTATTTTCAAGCATCCAGACGGCGTAAGTCACCAGAAAGACACAACTTTACACAATTGGAAATCTGCCTGACGGAAGGAGGAGGTACATAAAGAAACAGGCACAATTTCTTGTGCCTGTTGGGGGATTATTTTGTCGGAGCAGGTTGCAGGGCAGGTTTCTCTTTTTCCAGCTTCGCGAGATCAAGCGCGATATGCACCGTCTCGTCCAGATACGGATCGGGCTCCTGGTAATCCTTAGGCAGATCGTCCAGTTTTTTGAGCAGAGGCTTGCCTTCACGTTTGAAGCGATCGTTGATACGCGCCAGACGTGTCGCGTCATCTTCATTGTTCTCTTTCTCACGCTGGGCGTAGTTCAGAGACACAATGTTCCGTTTCGCTTTCAAAGCGTTGAAACGCGCGATGTCCTTCATGATGTACTGGAATTCCGGATCCTTCCCGATGCGATCGTTGTGATTTTTCAGCAGTTCTGGTCCGAACTGTTTCATATCACCCGATTTCACGAATGTCGCAGCATCAATGCTATCCCACGGCAGCGCGTTATCTTCAAACTTCTCGCCCGTTTCCGTCTCTTCGGTACCTGTCGGCATCATGATATCCGGCGTCACGCCTTTGCGCTGCGTACTGCCGCCGTTGACGCGGTAAAACTTCTGAATGGTGTACTGTACTGAGCCCAGCGCTGGCCATTCAGGGCGCAGCATCTGGTCGTAAATACGGTTCAGAGAGCGGTACTGCTGAACGGTGCCCTTGCCAAACGTCGGTTCGCCGACGATTAACGCCCGGCCGTAATCCTGCATGGCAGCAGCGAAGATTTCCGATGCAGAGGCGCTGAAGCGATCGACAAGCACCACCAGCGGACCCTTATAGTAGACCACACCATCGGTATCGGCATCTTCACGCACTTTACCGTTGTTATCGCGCACCTGTACCACCGGGCCAGACGGGATAAACAGCCCGGAAAGCGAGACGGCCTCGGTCAATGCCCCGCCGCCGTTGCTGCGCAGGTCAATGATCACGCTGCTGACATTCTGCTTTTCAAGCTTCTGGAGCTGCACTTTCACATCATCGGTCAGGCCGACGTAGAAACCTGGGATATCCAGAACGCCAACCTTCTCTTTACCCACGGTTTTCACCGACATTTTCACCGCGCGATCTTCCAGACGGATACGCTCACGGGTGAGAGTAACGATACGGGTTTTAGTCCCCTTACCGGCTGGCAGGATCTCCAGGCGAACTTTGCTGCCCTTCGGCCCTTTGATCAGCGCAACAACATCATCAAGACGCCAGCCAATCACGTCCACCATGCTCTTTCCGGTTTGACCCACACCGACAATACGGTCGCCTACGCTGATCGCTTTGCTTTTCGACGCAGGGCCACCGGCCACCATGGAGTTGATTACGGTGTAGTCATCGTCCATCTGAAGCACAGCACCGATACCTTCCAGAGACAGGCTCATTTCGGTATTGAACTGTTCGGTGTTACGTGGAGAGAGATAATTAGTGTGCGGATCAATTTCATGCGCAAACGCGGTCATCGCCAGCGAGAAAACATCTTCACTGTTGGTCTGCGCCAGACGACGAATAGCGAATTTGTATCGACGATTTAACGTCTCACGGATCTCTTTCTCGTCTTTGCCTGTAAGCTTGAGGCTCAGTTCGTCATATTTGACTTTTCCGTCCCACAGCGCATTCAGTTCAGCCTCCTCTTTCGGCCATGGCGCTTTGCTGCGGTCCAGATTAAAGGTGTCGTTGCCGGTGAAGTCCATCGGACGTTCCAGCACTTTCAGCGCGTATTGATAACGCTCAAAACGGCGCTTTTGCGATAAGTTGTACAGATCGTAGAACAGATCGAGCTTTCCGGAGCGCAGCTCATCACCCACTTCGGATTTGCGTTTAGCGAACTGTTCGACATCGCTGGCCAGCAGTACGTTATGGCTGTAATCCAGCAAGTTCAGATAACGGTCAAAGATTTTGGCCGAAAAGGCCTGATCGAGATCGAACTGACGATAGTGCGAACGAGTAAAGCGCGACGTCACGCGCTCACTCACCGTCGCGTGCTGAGTCTCTTCCTTGAGCACCGGAATTTGATCAACACGCGTAATATCGTCCACAGCGAAAGCGTGGCCTGTTATAGCAAACAGGCCAGCCAGCGCGGTGAGCTTAAAAAAAGTGTTCATGCCAGGCTCGGCCTCCGTTTCAGAACAACAAGTGTTCTGCGCGTACAATCATTGACATACCAGAAGTCAGCTGTACACGAACGCCATCTTTGGTGATTTCCAGTACGGTGGCGTCCATCGCGTTGTTACCCGCTTTCACCTTCAGAGACTGACCTACGCTCAGCGCATTGATGTCAGAAACCGGGGTGTGACGCGGCTCTTCGCGCGGCGCACGTGGGGCTTTAGCTGCGGGTTTGTCAGCACGCGGTTTGCGATCGTTATTTTCAGTACGACGCGGTGCCGGGCGCGGTTTACGCTCGCGACGAGGGGCGTCTTCCTGACCGTTTGCCGCTGCGGCTTCGCGTTTTTTCGCCTGCTGTTCCGCACGCTGTGCCTGCACGCGAGCTTTGGCTTCTTCAAGCTGCTTACGTGCATGTTCTACGTGCTGCTCGTCCAGCTCACCGCACGGGTTGCCGTCAAGGTCGACACGGGTCGCACCCGGCTTGATACCGTACAGGTAACGCCAGCTCGAGGTATAAAGGCGCAAGGCAGAACGAAGCTGCGTTTTGCTGAGGTTCATCTCCCCCTCAACGCGCGCGACCAGATCCTGAAAGATACCGACTTTCAGAGGACGCGCTTCACCTTCAGCGCTGAAGCACTGCGGGAAACGCTCGGCCAGAAATGCGATAACTTCTTTACTGCTATTCAACTTAGGTTGATTTTCCATGAAATTTCCTGATTACAACGGACGTTGCCAACAAGCGCAGGCATGAACAGGCGACATTATAATGACGCTATCAGTAAATGCTACGTTATCCGTTGATTATCCTGCGACGCTCGCAAAGAATTTATGATAATCGGTCTCTGCCAGAACATTTTCCAGGTTTGCGGCCAGCGCGCGCAGCCCCTGCTCATCCTCGGCAGTAAAGCGGCTGAAGACCGTGCTGTCGATATCCAGAACGCCAATAATCTGATTTTTAACCACCAGCGGCAGTACGATTTCAGAATTGCTGCTGGCATCGCAGGCAATGTGGCCGTCAAACGCATGAACATCTTCGACACGCTGAACCTGACGGGTCGCCACTGCGGTACCGCACACGCCGCGACCTACCGGGATACGCACGCAGGCGAGTTTTCCCTGGAAAGGCCCGAGCACCAGCGTGTCGCCTTCCAGCAGATAAAAGCCCGCCCAGTTCACGTCAGAAAGGCGTTCGAACAGTAATGCACTGGTATTTGCCAGAGTGGCTAAGAAACTGGTTTCCCCTGCCATTAATGCCTTAAAATCGCGATTCAGATCCGCGTAGAATTCTGTTTTGTTCATTATTCAATCACTTAGTTATCTTACATAGTTACCGCATAGCCTATTAAAATAAGCATTAAATGCGCTCATGCTCAAGATGAATCCGTTCATGAGTTATTATAACTTTCAACAATACTAATCTGTGTGCGACTGATGGCCCTAAAAACACCCCAAATTACGCCGACACGAAAGATCGTTGTCCGTACGGTAAGCCAGGCTCTGCCCCGTGCACATTATCAGCGTTGCCCCCAGTGCGATACGCTTTTTATGTTGCCGAAGATGAAATCGCACCAAAGTGCTTTTTGTCCTTGCTGTGATGCCAAAATTCGCGATGGCCGGGACTGGTCATTGACGCGTCTGGCGGCAATGGCTGTCACCATGCTGCTGCTGATGCCCTTCGCCTGGACCGAGCCGCTGTTAAAGCTCTACCTGCTTGGCGTGCGTATTGACGCTAACGTGTTGCAGGGGATCTGGCAGATGACGCGCCAGGGCGATCCGCTTACGGCCGCCATGGTGCTGTTCTGCGTCGTCGGCGCGCCGTTGGTGCTGGTCGCGGCAATTGCCTACCTGTGGTTTGGCAACATACTGGGGATGAACCTGCGCCCTGTCCTGCTCATGCTGGAAAAGCTCAAGGAGTGGGTGATGCTGGACATCTATCTGGTAGGCATTGGCGTGGCCTCCATCAAGGTGCAGGATTATGCGTTTTTACAACCCGGCATTGGCCTTTTCGCGTTTATTTCACTGGTCCTGCTGAGTATTTTGACCCTGATTCATCTCAATGTTGAACAGCTTTGGGAGCGATTTTACCCGCAGCGCCCCGCGACCCGGCCTGATGAAAACCTGCGAGTCTGCCTGGGCTGCCATTACACCGGTTTTCCGGATAAACGCGGGAGGTGCCCACGCTGCCACATTCCGTTAAGATTGCGACGCAACTACAGCCTGCAAAAGTGCTGGGCGGCGCTAATCGCCTCCCTGGTATTTTTGTTCCCGGCCAACATGCTGCCGATCTCCGTAATTTATGTGAACGGCGCCCGTCAGGAAGATACTATCCTTTCGGGGATTATCTCTCTGGCGCACAGTAACGTGGGGGTCGCCGCCATTGTTTTCATCGCCAGTATTCTGGTGCCCTTTACCAAAGTGGTGGTGATGTTTACGCTGCTTATTAGCATTCACTTTAAATGCGAACAAGGACTACGCACCCGCATCCTGCTTCTGCGATTCGTGACCTGGATTGGTCGCTGGTCGATGTTGGATCTGTTCGTGATTTCGCTGATGATGTCGCTCATCAATCGCGATCAGTTACTTGCTTTTACCATGGGACCCGCAGCTTTTTATTTCGGCTCTGCGGTGATATTGACTATTCTTGCAGTGGAATGGCTGGACAGCCGCTTACTTTGGGACGCACATGAGTCAGGAAACGCCCGCTTCGCCGACTGAAGCGAGAATTAAAACAAAACGCCGCATTTCGCCATTCTGGTTGCTGCCTGTTATCGCGCTGATGATCGCAGGCTGGCTTATCTGGACGAGCTATGAAGATCGCGGAAGTACCATCACGATTGATTTCCAGTCTGCGGACGGCATTGTCGCCGGACGTACCCCCGTTCGCTTCCAGGGGGTGGAAGTGGGTACCGTGCAGGATATTTCCCTTGGCAAAGGGCTGAACAAAATCCAGGTCCGGGCGAGCATTAAGTCTGATATGCAGGATGCCCTGCGTGCCGAAACGCAGTTCTGGCTGGTCACGCCTAAAGCCTCCCTGGCCGGCGTTTCCGGGCTGGATGCGCTTGTGGGCGGTAACTATATCGGCATGATGCCCGGCAAAGGTGAGCCACAGGATCACTTTGTTGCGCTGGATACCCAGCCGAAATATCGGCTGAATAACGGCGATTTGATGATCCATCTCCGCGCGCCGGATTTGGGCTCGCTGAACAGTGGTTCTCTGGTCTATTTCCGCAAAATTCCGGTAGGCCGCGTTTACGACTACGCCATTAACCCGAACAAAGATGGCGTGACCATTGATGTACTCATCGAGCGCCGTTTTACCAACCTGGTGAAAAAAGGCAGCCGCTTCTGGAACGTCTCAGGCGTCGATGCCGACCTGAGCTTAAGCGGTGCGAAAGTGAAGCTTGAGAGCCTGGCGGCGCTGGTGAATGGCGCTATCGCCTTCGACTCACCTGCTAACTCCAGCCCTGCCGCCGCAGAAGATACCTTTGGCCTGTACGCCGACCTGGCGCACAGCCAGCGCGGTGTCATCGTCAAGCTGACCCTGCCGGATGCCAAAGGCCTGAAAGCCGGTTCGACCCCGCTGATGTACCAGGGTTTAGAGGTCGGGCAACTGACAAAATTAACCCTCAATGCGGGCGGCTCCGTTACCGGCGAAATGACGGTGGATCCGAGCGTGGTGGATCTCCTGCGGGATAAAACGCGCATTGAACTGCGTAATCCGAAGCTCTCCCTCAGCGACGCCAGCATCAGTTCCCTGCTGACGGGAAGCACCTTTGAGCTGATCCCCGGTGAAGGCGCGCCGAACAAAAACTTTGTTATCGCGCCGGCGGATAAAGCCCTGCTGCAAAAACCGGGCGTGTTGACGGTTACGCTGAATGCGCCGGAAAGCTACGGTATCGAAGCCGGGCAACCGCTGATCCTGCACGGTGTGCAGGTGGGCCAGGTCCTCGAACGTAAGCTGTCGGAAAAAGGGGTCTCCTTCTCCGCCGCCATCGATCCGCAGTATGGCAACCTGGTCCACAGCGACAGTAAATTTGTGGTTAACAGCCGGGTCGACGTGAAGGTGGGTCTGGACGGGGTTGAGTTCCTCGGCGCCAGCGCCAGCGAGTGGGTTAACGGCGGGATCCGCATTCTGCCGGGCAGCAAAGGTGCGCTGCGCGAGAGTTATCCGCTGTTCGCCAATCTCGACAAAGCCATTGAAAATAGCCTCGGCGACCTGCCGACCACCACGCTGACCTTAAGCGCGGAAACGCTGCCGGATGTCCAGGCAGGCTCCGTCGTGCTTTATCGTAAGTTTGAGGTGGGGGAAGTGATCACCGTTCGTCCTCGTGCGGACGCGTTTGATATCGAACTGCATATCAAGCCGGAGTACCGCAAGCTGCTCACGCCAAACAGCGTGTTCTGGGCTGAAGGCGGCGCGAAAGTGCAGCTCAACGGCAGCGGGCTGACCGTACAGGCCTCGCCTCTCTCCAGGGCCCTGCGCGGTGCGATCAGCTTCGATAACCTGAGCGGCGCGGGCGGCAACATGCGTAAAGGTGACAAGCGGATCCTCTTCCCGTCCGAAACCGCGGCGCGCGCGGTTGGGGGGCAGATTACCCTGCACACCTTTGATGCCGGTAAACTGGCGGAAGGCATGCCCATCCGCTATCTCGGCATTGATATCGGGCAGGTCCAGAAGCTGACGCTGATCACCGCGCGCAATGAAGTGCAGGCGACCGCCGTGCTTTATCCGGAATATGTGCAGACGTTCGCCCGGGCAGGCTCGCGCTTCTCGGTGGTTACGCCGCAAATTTCTGCCGCAGGGGTTGAACATCTCGACACCATACTTCAGCCGTACATTAACGTTGAACCGGGTCGCGGCAACGCGCGTCGTGAATTTGAGTTGCAGGAGGCCACCATCACCGACTCCCGTTATCTGGACGGTCTGAGCATTGTGGTTGAAGTGCCGGAAGCCGGTTCGCTGGGCATCGGTACGCCGGTCCTGTTCCGCGGCATTGAAGTAGGGACAGTAACAAGCCTGACGCTGGGTAATCTGTCCGATCGCGTGATGGTCGGCCTGCGCATCAGCCAGCGTTATCAACATCTGGTGCGCAACAACTCGGTGTTCTGGCTCGCTTCAGGCTACTCGCTGGACTTCGGCCTGACCGGTGGCGTGGTCAAAACGGGGACCTTTAATCAGTTCATTCGCGGCGGCATTGCCTTCGCGACGCCGCCTGGCACGCCTCTGGCGCCTAAGGCGCAGGCAGGTAAACACTTCCTGCTGCTGGAAAGTGAACCGAAAGAGTGGCGCGAATGGGGAACGGCGCTGCCGCGTTAATCTCGCAGGCTCCGGTGTCAACGCGCCGGAGCCTTTATGTTACACTGCGCACCTGAATGTTTCCCTGTGGTGTGCCCGTGGCTCAAAACTCCGTATTTCTTCCCGAACAATTCCTCGCACAGATGCGCGAGGCGCTTCCAGCTCATCTCTCTTTCGACAATTTCGTTGCCGCCTGCCAGCGCCCTTTGCGCCGGAGTATTCGCGTCAATACGCTGAAAATCAGCGTCGGGGCGTTTCTGGATCTCGTCTCCCCCTACGGCTGGCAATTCACGCCAGTGCCGTGGTGTGAAGAGGGTTTCTGGATCGAACGGGATGACGAGGAGAGCCTGCCGCTCGGCAGCACCGCCGAGCACCTGAGCGGGCTGTTTTATATTCAGGAAGCCAGCTCCATGCTGCCGGTTGCTGCGCTGTTTGCCGACGGGAACCAGCCTGAGCGGGTTATGGATGTCGCGGCGGCGCCGGGCTCTAAAACCACGCAGATTGCCGCCCGGATGAACAACCGCGGCGCGATCCTCGCCAACGAATTTTCCGCCAGCCGCGTTAAAGTCCTGCATGCCAATATCAGCCGCTGCGGGATCCACAACGTCGCGTTAACGCACTTCGATGGTCGCGTGTTTGGCGCTGCCCTGCCGGAAGCCTTTGATGCCATCCTGCTCGACGCGCCCTGCTCCGGCGAAGGCGTGGTGCGTAAAGATCCTGATGCGTTAAAAAACTGGTCCGTTGAAAGCAACCTGGAGATCGCCGCCACACAGCGCGAACTGATCGACAGCGCGTTTCATGCCCTGCGCCCAGGCGGGACGCTGGTTTATTCCACCTGCACCCTGAATCGCGATGAAAATGAGGACGTCTGCCTGTGGCTCAAGCAACGCTATGCGGATGCCGTCGAGTTTCTGCCGCTGGACACCCTCTTCGACTCGGCCAGTCATGCGGCCACGCCTGAAGGCTTCCTGCATGTCTTCCCGCAGATTTACGATTGCGAAGGCTTCTTTGTTGCCCGTCTGCGTAAAACCCGCGCCGTCGATCCTTTGCCTGCCCCTAAGTTTAAGGTCGGCAACTTCCCGTTCACGCCGGTCAAAGGCCGTGAGGCGGCACAGGCGCAAGCGGCTGCGAGCAAAGTCGGCCTGCACTGGGATGAGAGCCTGCGCCTCTGGATGCGTGACAAAGAGCTATGGCTGTTCCCGGTCAACATCGAACCGCTGATTGGTAAAGTGCGTTTCTCCCGCCTCGGTATTCGCCTGGCGGAGATCCACAACAAAGGCTATCGCTGGCAGCACGAAGCGGTCATTGCGCTGGCCGGCAGTGAGAACACCTTCGCCCTGACGCATCAGGAAGCGGAAGAGTGGTATCGCGGTCGTGACGTTTACCCGGAAGACGGCCCGTCACAGGATGAAGTCATCGTGACTTATCAGGGTTTTCCGCTGGGACTGGCGAAAAAAGTCGGCTCGCGGCTGAAAAACAGTTATCCGCGCGAACTGGTACGTGATGGCCGCCTGTTTACCGGTAACAACCGCAGCGCCTGAAAAAAGCGCATTTTTTTACTGGCGATTTCGCTCTCCTTGTCTAGGATCAAAAATGGGTGACTGCACTGGTCATACCAGATTTTGGGCAACAAACCGGAGAGCATTATGACGAAAACCAGCGTACGCATTGGCGCTTTTGAAATCGACGACGCTGAATTGCGCGGCGAAGCACAAGGCGAACGAACGTTAAGTATTCCCTGCAAATCCGATCCGGATTTGTGCATGCAGCTGGACGCCTGGGATGCAGATACCAGCGTCCCGGCGATCCTTGATGGGGAACATTCCGTTCTGTACCGTGAGCATTACGACAGTAAAACCGATGCCTGGGTCTTGCGTCTTGCCTGACCCAAAGAGAACCCGCCCGAAGGCGGGTTATTTATTACTGAAGCTGCGCCAGCGTCAGAAAGCCCCCGAACACCGCCCCCGTATCAATGTAGTGCAGATTGTTAAAATCGTAGCGTTTGTCCACAGGCGTATGTCCAAACCAGAAGTGATCCGCACCGCTAATGCCCTGCCCTTTGCCCACCATAAAGCCCATTAACCGGTCGCGATCCCACAGCACGCGCCGGGCATCCACCGGCTTATGCCAGACATATTCGGCGGAGGGATAATCCGCATGAGCAATCACGTTAAGACCATTTTTGCAGGTTATTTCAATAATGTGCGGCAAGTCCTGACACGCGTCGAGTAAAACCTTCGCCTGCTTTTGTTGAGCGACCGTAAGCCCGGTAAACCAGTTACCGCCATTTATCGACCAGAGACTAAACTCATTATTTTCAAGCGCATCTAACGCCATTTGCTCGTGATTACCGCGTACCGCATAAAACCAGTTTTCCTGCATCAGCTGTAAACATTTCACGCTGTCAGGTCCGCGATCGATAATATCCCCCACCGAGATCAGCAGATCCATATCAGGATTAAAATGCCGTCGTTTCAGCTCATCCATAAGCCACTGATAGCAACCATGAATATCGCTGACAACCCAGACATGACGCCAGTGTTCTCCCTCTATTTTCTGATACATAACGCCTCCTGTAAGAAGTATAGCTGCCACAGAAAATGTCATGAGCCGGCGTTGGATATCGCGAATCCAAACAAACCATAAACCAGCCGGAAATAAAGATCGCTGCGCTATTAATCCCTTATTCCCTGGCCTCTAAAATAGAGCGGAATAAAAAGAGGGATTTTCACGTGTCAAACATACACCTGCAAAACGATGTTTTTTATCCGCATCGCACAAATATTATTTCTGAACTGGTGAGAGGGAAACGCGTTCCCGGCCCAATCTGGCACAAACGTGATTACCGGTTAAAGTTCCTTCTGCGCTCGCTTTTATTCTGGTCCTCCACCCATCGCATGCTGGAGGCGCTATCCGGGCGCGATGATTTCGACAGGCTGCTCACCTCTCAAATTACCTTGCCGAGCAAAACTCACCGCCAGTATCTGATGCGCGGCCTGAACTCAAACGACCGGGCCGATGCTATCGTCAGCCACTATCAGTGGATTGATAGTCTGAAAAACATCGCCCTCGCCCACGCGCTGACCAGCCCGCAAGAGGTGCCGGTTGTCCGGTTCGAGGCAAAAAACGGCGAAATCTTTACCGTCCACGCCTCGTCCGCAGGTAAGGCCGAACGCGAAGGCGAAAGCACGCTTTGGCTGCACGACAATGACAATACGCTGCTTGCCAGCCTGACGTTCTGTGTCGCACGCAGTAACGGCCGTATGGTGCTGGTTATCGGCGGCCTTCAGGGTCCACGTCGTCATGTTTCACGGGAGTTGATTAAGCAGGCTACCCGTGCCTGCCATGGGCTTTTCCCGAAACGCGTGCTGATGGAGGTGATCTTCCAGCTTGCCTCACGCTCGAACATCAGCGCGATTTTTGCCGTCAGCGATGAAGGCCATGTTTTCCGCGCGCTGCGCTACCGTCTGAGCAAAGGCCGTCATTTTCACGCCAGCTACGACGAGTTCTGGGAAGGCCTGAACGGAAAGAAACTCTCCCCCTTCTGCTGGCAGTTGCCGCTCCAGATGGAGCGTAAAGCGCTGGGGGAGATTGCCAGCAAAAAACGCGCCGAATACCGTCGCCGCTTTGCGTTACTAGATGATATTGCGGCTTGCGTACAGGCGCGCATTGATCCCGCAGTCGTCTCAGGCAAAAAACAAACAAAAATTTAACAAAACAGCCAAAAAGGACTGGACTTACGCCTGCCGGGTTGTGGTATGTTTGAAGCAGGCGCACAGGAAGTGAACCTTATGCTGAGACGAAAACCGGATTTTACCGTTTATTTTCATGCAGATAAAAAGAGACCGAATACGATTCCTGTATTCGGTCCAGGGAAATGGCTCTTGGGAGAGAGCCGTGCGCTAAAAGTTGGCATTAATGCAGGCTCAATCGCCTTGCCCTTTAAGAATAGATGACGACGTCAGGTTTTCCAGTCCACAGTAAAAGTGGTCTGAAAAAAAGCGTCAGAACATCACTAAATGTGAAAAACCGCAGAGCTTTTACAAGCACCTGCGGTTTTTTTTTACTGGAAACCTGACGGCTAACAGAGCTTTTCAGCGCGCTCAATAAACGGTGCCAGACTCTTCTTCTGCCCGGGGTTTGCCGGGTCATCTACCTGGATCACGCTGACAGGCTGTCCGTTACTTTTCCCGCTGGCAACCTGCTGCTCCGCCACGTCATTTAACGGATACTGCACGAGCGTACTGGGATTGATGACATACAGCGCGTTACCGGGACGGCAGGTGAGCATGACCTCTTCACGATTAAATGCCCAGTTGTCCTTGCCCACTTCAAACCGGCTGACGGTGATGACCTGCGGCGCGGCTAACGCACTGCTGGCACAGGTGAGAAGTAAAAGAGAAAGCAGTGTCTTTTTCATATGTTATTTAACCTTGTCAGAAGGGTTCCCAGGTCGCGAACAGGCTGACGGCCGCCAGTACCAGCGCGCCCAGCACCACCTCTGCCTGTGTCATCCTGATAAAAATCTGTTGTTCCCGCCCGGCCTCCGGGCGAAAGCGTGGCACAAGAAAATACCGATTCGCCAGCGCAATTGCCACCATCATCATGACCAGCACACATTTGAACAACAACAGCTGGACATAAGGCGCCTGCCACGGCACGTTTATGCCAACAATAAAGAGCGTATTGATTATCCCGGTCAGCAGCACGCCCGCCACGGCGTAATGCCCCACGCGGGAGAAGCGCATCATGGTAAAGATAGCGGCTGGCTGCCAGCGGCCTTTCGCCAGACGCATGCAAAACAGCAGCGGCAGTAAACCACCCACCCAGGTCGCGGCGCAGAGCAGGTGAAGCGCATGGTTGAGACGATGCAACGCTCCCGGTGCGCCACCGTTCATCGCGGCATGTCCCACGCCCGCCAGCAACACCAGCTGCCCCATCGCGAGCAGTAACAGCCGTGAGCCTTTTTGCGGGGTAAGCCAGGCAGCGCCCGCCGTCACAGCGGCCAGTACCATCTGCCATAACCAGACGCCGCCAAATTGCGTTCCCAGCACGCTTCGCCAGACCGCCGGGCGAATGACATCGCCCCAGCCGTTGCCCATCAACCCACTTTGCAGGCCGAACATCAGCAGAGCCGCCATCAGGCTGATTAAGGCCGCGAGTTTCTGCTGCCGCTGGAAACGCCGGGTCATGAGACGCTGCAACGAAGACGGCGCAAACCAGACGCTGTAAAGCGCGTTGCCAAAAACCAGCATCAGCGCAGCAAAATGGATAAAGCGTAACGCGACGTAGCTCAGGGCCAGCATGCTATTTCACGCTAAAATGATAGCTGCCCTTGGTTTTGTGGCCATCCACGGAGACCACATGCCAGTCCACCGTGTAGGTGCCGGACGTCAACGGTTTCTCAAGAGGAACAATCAGCTTTGCGTTATCCTTCTCGTCACGCTTCACTGCGCCCGTCTGGATCTTGTGCTGCTGCGCGTCCGTCACCACCACGCCGCTGAAGGTAGGCTCAATGCCTTCCGAGAAGTTCAGCGTAATGACCTCTGGTGCCACCGCGACGGTATTTGCCTGCGGGGATTGCTGCTTAAGATGCGCATGGGCCAGAACTGAGGGCGTGATGGCTGAAGAGAGCAGAAAGACCAGCGCGCACGCGACACGGGAAGGGGTAAAATGCATCACAATCATTCCTTTTCGTTATGCCTGAATGCTAAAGAATAACTCTGTATAATTAACGAGTCGAGGAACATCCTTTGCTCCCTTGTCATCGTTGAACAATCGCGGTAACGTTGCCGCCGCAGAAAAAGGAGAAGGAAATGAACGTTAACCTGGCCGCCCTTCCTCAGGACGAGATGGACAAAGTGAATGTCGATCTCGCCGCCGCGGGCGTCGCATTCAAAGAGCGTTACAACATGCCCGTCGTGGCTGAAGTGGTAGAGCGTGAACAACCCGCGCATCTGCGCGACTGGTTTCGCGAACGTCTCATTGCGCATCGCCTCGCCTCCGTCAATCTCTCGCGCCTGCCGTACGAACCTAAAGTTAAATAAGCTTAACGTCTCGTTACACTTCCTTACGCGTTATGTGGCAGGATAAGAAAACCCTGATAAGTTTAGGTGTAATCTTAAAATCCCAGCGACTTAGTGTATAAGGAAGTCACGATGTCACGATGGAATATTGCCGCGGCTCAGTATGCCCCGCGGCACAACTGTGTTGATGAGCACGTAAAACATCACCTGCACTTTATTGCCGAGGCTGCCGGGCATGGGTGCGATTTAATCGTCTTTCCGGAGCTTTCGCTTACCGGCCCTGGCGGAACAACCTTACCCCCACCCCCTGACGATTTGCAGCTTGCCCCCCTCCTTCACGCCGCGCAGTCACGTTTCATCACGGTGATTGCTGGTATTACGCTCCAGCAACACGGCCAGCGCCAGAAAGGACTCGCGCTTTTCACCCCTAACCTTTCGACCATCCGGCGTTATCCGCAGGGCAACGGTGCGGGTGTTATTCCTGGCGATAAACGGTTAACCATCGTGGATAACCAGGCTGACGCCCCGGCACTGGACCCGGAGGCAACGCTGTTCACCAGCAGCCTGGCCGTGGGCGAGCACCGCTGGCGGCAATCCATCGGTTCGTTACAACGCTTCGCGCACAAGTATGCCATCGCGGTATTAATGGCGAACGCGCGCGGCGGTAGCGCGTTATGGGATGAAAAAGGTCAGCTGATTGTACGTGCCGATAAGGGAGAACTGCTGCTAACCGGTTCTTTAGGCCAACAGGGTTGGCAAGGCGATATCATTCCATTAGGCTAGGCATTTTAGGATCAGGAGCGATCAATGCTGCGCGTTATCGATACCGAAACCTGTGATTTGCAGGGTGGAATTGTGGAAGTCGCTTCTGTCGACGTGATTGACGGAAAGATAGTCAACCCAATGAGCCATCTGGTGCGCCCGGATCGTCCCATCAGTGCGCAGGCGATGGCGATACATCGCATTACGGAATCGATGGTGGCGGATAAGCCGTGGATTGAAGAGATCATCCCTCTTTACCACGGTAGCCAGTGGTATGTGGCCCATAACGCCAGCTTTGACCGCCGCGTGCTGCCGGCGATGCCCGGCGAATGGATTTGCACTATGAAGCTGGCGCGCCGTCTGTGGCCGGGGATCAAATACAGCAATATGGCGCTGTATAAGTCGCGTAAACTCAGCGTGCGGACGCCGGAAGGGCTGCATCATCACCGCGCTCTTTACGACTGCTACATCACCGCAGCGCTCCTGATTGATATCATGAATACTTCCGGCTGGACGCCAGACGATATGGCGACCATTACCGGGCGCCCCGCGCTACTGACCACCTTTACGTTCGGAAAATATCGCGGGAAGCCAGTATCGGAAGTGGCGGACAAAGATCCGGGCTATCTGCGCTGGCTGTACAACAACCTCGACAGAATGAGCCCGGAACTGCGCCTGACGCTGAAGCATTATTTAGGCGAAGCCTGAGTCCCCGCCCGGCCTGGCAGCGTATCCTGCGCCAGGCCAATTAAAAAGGCGTACTCCAGCGCCACCCCTTCATAGGATTTAAATCGCCCTGATTTCCCTCCGTGCCCCGAGTCCATATCGGTACACAGCAGCAGCAAATTATCGTCAGTTTTCAGCTCACGCAACTTCGCCACCCATTTCGCGGGCTCCCAGTACTGTACCTGGGAATCGTGCAGGCCGGTGGTCACCAGCATATGCGGATAGGCTTTCGCCTCGACGTTATCGTACGGGCTGTACTCTTTCATGTAGCGATAATAGGTTTCATCCTGCGGGTTCCCCCACTCCTCAAACTCCCCGGTGGTCAGTGGAATGGACTCATCCAGCATGGTCGTCACCACGTCCACAAACGGCACCTGGGCGATAACGCCTTTAAACAGTTCAGGCCGCTGGTTGATCACGGCGCCCATAAGCATGCCCCCGGCGCTGCCCCCCATGCCAAAGCAGAGCTGCGGATCGCCATAACCCTGCGCGATCAGCGCATCGCAAACATCAAGGTAGTCATTAAAGGTATTTTTCTTTTTGAGAAATTTTCCGTCTTCATACCAGTGCTGACCCAGCTCGCCGCCGCCGCGAATATGGGCAATCGCATAAACAAAACCGCGGTCGAGCAGGCTCAGCCTGCTGCTGCTGAAATCGGCGTCCATGCTGGATCCATAGGAGCCATAGCCATAGACGAGGATGGGGTTTTTACCTTTGTTGAAGTGCGCCTTGTGATAGACGAGCGACACTGGGACTTCAACGCCGTCGCGTGCGGTCACCCACAGGTGCTCACTGCGATAATTTTCCGACTCAAAACCCCGGACCTCAGCCTGTTTAATCACCTGACGCTGCCCGGTGTCCATATCCAGTTCAAACAACGTATCCGGGGTGGTCATCGACGAATAGCCGTACCGCAGGCGGGACGATTCCGGTTCCGGGTTAAAGCCGATCCACGTTACGTAAGCCGGGTCATCGAACGCAATGCCCACCACTTCGCGGGTTTTGCGGTTGATTTGGCGGATACTGGTCAGTCCGCGCTGACGCTCTTCCACCACCAGCCAGTCGGTAAACAGGGTGAACCCCTCCAGCATCACCTGATCGCGCGCGGGAATTAACACTTCCCATTTGCGTTCATCGCGCACTTTGGTTTTATAAAGGCCAAAGTTTTTGCCCTCGCGGTTCGAACGCAGGTAAAAGCTGTGCTGGAAGTGATCCAGGCTGTACTCATGATCTTTACGGCGCGGCAGGAAGCACAGAGGCTGCGCATCCGGCAGCTCTGCATCCAGCAGCAGCACTTCTGAGGTGGTGGCGCTGGAGAGGAAAATGATCACGTAGTGGCGAGACGACGTTTTGTGCAGGCTGACATAGAACGTCTCGTCTTTTTCCTCATACACCAGTTCATCGTCGGCGGAATCGGTCCCCACCGTATGACGCCAGACCTGATAAGGCAGCAGCGTTGAGGCATGCTTTTTAACGTAGTAGACCGTTTCTGAATCGTTACCCCAGACGAAATCGGGGGAGACATTATCCAGCATCTCGGGATACCAGTTTCCCGTTTCAAGATTGCGGAAACGCAAACCGTACTGGCGGCGGGAGAGGTAATCCTCAGCCAGCGCCATAATGGCGTTATCGGGGGAAATGGACATGCCTCCCAGCGTATAAAACTCACTGTGGGCCGCACGTTTGTTGGCATCCAGCAGGATCTCCCATTCATCCCACTCGGCGCTCAGCACAGACTGGCGCTGGTAGATGGGATATTCATTTCCCGGCTCATAAATATGGCGATAGCGATAACCGTTTTTGCACCACGGGGCAGAGACATCACGCTGGGGGATACGCTGCACCATTTCCTTCAGAAGTTGATCCTGAAGCGCCTGCTGGCTGGCCATGACCTGACGGCCATAGTCGTTTTCCTCGTGCAGATAGTCGAGCACCTCTGGCCGGGAACGAGAATCGTCCCGCAGCCAGTAGTAGTTATCGATACGCGTATCGCCATGCGTGGTGATCGCATAAGGAGTACGTCGGGCTTTTGGAGGCATGGCATTCTTACTTTTTCGTTTTACATCCTATAAGGTTGGCAAAACACGCGTATGATGCAAGCGAAACATGGCCTTCTAGCCCACGAGGGTCTGCTTCTGCTGCTGAATATCCTGCTCAATTCCCTCACGAACGTCCTGTGGGATCTTCAGCGCATCGCCCAGGGCGTTCAGGTAGCTGCGCTCCATAAAGTGATCGATATCGATGGCGGCACAGCTCAGAAAATAGAGTTCCAGCGCCTCTTCTTCGTTTTTCACGCTTTGCGCCAGACGCTGCGGATCAAGCGGCTGTTCGATGGCCTGCGCCACCAGCGCCCTGCCCTGCTCCTCAACGCCCGCTTCCCGCATCTGCTGTTCAATTGCGGCACGTTCACTGGCATCAATATGCCCGTCGCTCTTGGCCGCAAAGACCAGGGCGAGGATCAACCGCTCGGTGCGTAAATCTAACGGCGATACCTGCTTCCCGTACTGCGGTTCATCCTGATGCGCGCTGCGCACCTTGTCTTTGTATTTGTTCCATAAGACGGAGCCTGCAATAGCCCCTCCGCCCGCCAGCAGCGCGCCGGTACCGTATTTGGTAAGCAGTTTCCGCGATGATTTATTGGCAACCAGCAAACCGGCCAGCCCGCCGAGCGCACCCGGCACCAGCAGCTTGCTCAGACCCTGCTCGCCGGACGACGAGCCTTTTTGTCCCAACAGGGATTGCAGTTGATTCATCCAGCCTGACATATTTTTCCTCACGTAACAGTGCGTAACCTTCACAGCCTAAGCGAGCGGGTGTCAGGAAATGTCTGTCAGTACTAAAGAAGCGCAAATTTCCCTGCTGTCCGGTTATCCCCATACAAGACAGACGCAAACGTTTTCGTTTATACTGCCCGCATCTTTTTCAGGGGGATTTTTATGACTCGTTTAGGAACCGCGCTGCGTCCCGCCGCGACGCGCGTCATGCTGTTGGGATCGGGTGAACTGGGTAAAGAAGTGGCCATTGAATGCCAGCGTTTAGGTGTGGAAGTGATTGCGGTGGACCGTTACGCGAATGCGCCCGCCATGCACGTCGCGCATCGCTCGCACGTCATCGATATGCTTGACGGTAATGCGCTGCGGGGGTTAATTGCCGACGAAAAACCGGATTTCGTGGTACCTGAAATTGAGGCCATTGCCACTGAGATGTTGATTGCCCTTGAACAGGAAGGCCAGCGCGTGGTGCCCTGCGCCACTGCGGCAAAACTGACCATGAACCGGGAAGGCATTCGTCGCCTGGCGGCAGAAGAATTACAGCTCCCGACCTCCAGCTACCGTTTTACCGGGGATAAAGCTGCGTTTCTCCAGGCCGTAGAGGAGATTGGCTACCCGTGCATCATTAAGCCGGTAATGAGCTCCTCCGGCAAAGGGCAGAGCTTTATCCGCGACAGCAGCACGCTGGACAACGCCTGGGACTATGCCCAGCAGGGAGGCCGAGCCGGGGCCGGGCGCGTCATCGTGGAAGGCGTGGTGAAGTTTGATTTTGAAATTACCCTGCTCACCGTCAGCGCCGTGGATGGCGTTTATTTCTGCGACCCGATTGGTCATCGGCAGGAAGACGGCGATTATCGCGAATCCTGGCAGCCGCAGCAGATGAGCGCGCTGGCGCTGGCACGCGCACAGGAGATCGCCCGCAAGACGGTGCTGGCGCTGGGCGGCTACGGCCTGTTCGGCGTGGAATTGTTTGTTTGCGGCGACGAGGTGATCTTCAGCGAAGTCTCCCCTCGTCCGCACGATACCGGGATGGTTACGCTGATTTCACAGGATCTCTCTGAGTTCGCGCTGCATGTACGCGCTTTCCTCGGCCTGCCGGTTGGCGGCATCCGTCAGTACGGCCCGGCAGCCTCGGCGGTGATCCTGCCGCATCTGACCAGCCAGAATGTCACCTTTGATAACGTCGAAGGTGCGGTTGGCGCAGGCTTGCAGGTCCGGCTGTTCGGCAAACCGGAGATCGACGGAAGCCGTCGTCTGGGCGTGGCATTAGCGACCGGGGAAAATGTGGACGAAGCCGTCGCGAGAGCAAAAAGAGCGGCTGCGAACGTCAGCGTAGCAGGATAAAAAAACGGGCCGAAAGGCCCGTTTTAACTGTCTGGCTGGCCGGGTTAGGCGCAGCCGACACCCGGCAAACAAACTTACTGTTTCGCGCCTTCTACCGCTTCGCGAGCCAGTTTAGTGATGCGATCCCAGTCGCCTGCTTCCAGCGCATCCGCCGGAACCAGCCAGGAGCCGCCGATGCACAGCACGCTTTTCAGCGCCAGATAGTCACGGTAGTTGGCCGGAGAGATGCCGCCCGTTGGGCAGAAACGCACCTGGGAGAATGGGCCCGCAATGGCCTGCAACGCTTTGGTGCCGCCGTTCGCTTCAGCCGGGAAGAATTTGAACTCTTTCAGGCCGTAGTCCATGCCCAGCATCAGTTCAGAAACGGTGCTGATACCCGGGATCAGCGGAATAGAACCTTCGGTTGCGGCTTTCAGTAGCGGCTCAGTCAGCCCCGGGCTGATGGCAAACTGTGCGCCCGCTTCGGTCACTTCCGCCAGCTGCTGCGCATTCAGAACCGTACCGGCACCAATGATCGCTTCCGGCACTTCTTTGGCGATAGCACGGATCGCATCCATCGCACAGGCGGTACGCAGGGTCACTTCCAGAACGCGAACGCCACCCGCAACCAGTGCCTTCGCCATTGGGACAGCGTGCTCCAGTTTGTTTACCACAATAACCGGCACGACAGGGCCAGTGGTCAGGATTGCTTCTGCACTTGTTTTCCAGTTTTTCATCAGAGTTTTCTCTCGCCAGATCGTTAAAATCAAGTCGTCTTAAAACGTAATACAGGTTGCGCCCTGCTCCGCACCGGAGAGTTTCTCACGCAACGCACCAAACATTTCGCGTCCGGTACCCACGCGTGACGCGCTCAGGTCAGGAATATGTGGCTGACGCGCCGCCAGCTCTGCTTCATCCACCAGCAGGGTTAACTCGCCTGTCTGACCGTTAACGCGGATCATGTCACCATCACGCACTTTCGCCAGCAGGCCGCCGTCGTAGGCTTCCGGGGTGACATGAATCGCTGAAGGCACTTTACCGGATGCCCCTGAAAGGCGTCCATCGGTTACCAGTGCGATTTTGAAACGGCGGTCCAATAATACACCAAGCGGCGGCATAAGTTTATGTAATTCTGGCATCCCGTTCGCTTTTGGTCCCTGATGACGCACCACGACCACACAGTCTTTATCAAGCAGACCCGCGTCAAAGGCAGGTAAAACGTCGTGCTGGCTTTCAAACACCACCGCCGGGGCTTCGATAACCTGATTCTCTTCCGGCACGGCAGAGGTTTTCATCACGGCACGTCCAAGGTTACCGCTCAGCACTTTGGTGCCGCCGTGAGGAGAGAACGGCTGTTCGAAGGTTGCGATAACCTGAGGATCGAGCGAGTCGCTTGCCCCTTCGCGCCAGTCCAGCTCACCGTTGTTCAGCCAGGGTTCAAGGGTATAGCGATGCAGGCCAAAGCCCGCCACCGTGTTGACATCCTCATGCAGCAGGCCGCCTTTCAGCAGCTCGCGCATCAGCACCGGCACGCCGCCCGCGGCCTGGAAGTGGTTGATGTCCGCCGGACCGTTCGGGTACAGACGCGCCATCAGCGGTACCACGGAGGAGATATCGGAGAAGTCATCCCAGTTGATCAGAATGCCCGCCGCGCGCGCCATCGCGACAAGGTGCATGGTATGGTTGGTTGAACCGCCGGTCGCCAGCAGGGCGACAATCCCGTTTACGATGACTTTTTCATCCACCATTTTGCCCATTGGCATCCACTCGTTGCCGTTACCGGTCAGGCGCGTCACCTGACGGGCTGCGGCTTCGGTCAGCGCTTTACGCAGTGGCGCATCCGGCTGGATGAACGACGAGCCCGGCAGCTGCATACCCATAAACTCCACCACCATCTGGTTGGTGTTGGCCGTACCGTAGAACGTACAGGTGCCCGGCGCATGATAGGACGCGGCTTCCGCTTCCAGCAGTGCCTGACGGTCCGCTTTTCCTTCGGCATACAGCTGGCGGATACGGACTTTTTCCTTGTTTGGCAGACCACTAGCCATCGGGCCTGACGGCACAAAAATCGCTGGCAGATGGCCAAACGACAGCGCGGCCATCACCAGCCCCGGGACGATTTTGTCGCACACGCCCAGATAGAGCGCGCCATCAAACATGTTGTGAGAGAGGCCCACTGCCGCCGACATGGCGATCACTTCGCGGCTCAGCAAGGACAGCTCCATACCGTCCTGGCCCTGGGTTACGCCATCACACATGGCCGGCACGCCGCCTGCAACCTGGCCCACCGCGTTCACGCTGTGCAGCGCATTGCGGATGATAGCCGGGTAGGCCTCATACGGCTGGTGGGCTGAAAGCATGTCGTTATAGGAGGTAATGATGGCGATATTGTTACGCAACATGCTTTTCAGCGCGTCTTTATCACCAGGCTGGCAGGCCGCAAAGCCGTGGGCCAGATTCCCGCAGGCCAGCTGAGAGCGATGGACAGTTTCACTCTTCGCCTGTTCGATGCGGGCAAGGTAGGCAGCACGGGTCTCTTTCGAGCGTTCAACGATGCGTTGTGTTACGCGTAACAATGTCGGATTCATAAAAGCTCCTCTAATTTATCTGTCCAGGCTCGGGAGTTTACACAGTTTCTGACGGTTGTTAACAACGCTGAAACGCCTGATATCCGGAGCACAGGGGCAAAATGTCTGAAGGGAGTGTAATAAAAAAAGCTCCGCGGGTGAATCCACGCGGAGCTTAAAAGATAAAAATTATGCCACTTGCTGTGTTAGATCATGTTACCGGTAAAATAACACCTTTGGGCTAGAGAAGGTGGTTATTCAAACTCGTTCCAGGAGCGGCCATCACGGGTGATCATCGCAACGGAGGCGACAGGTCCCCAGGTTCCCGCCTGATACGGTTTTGGCGCGTCCTGATCGGCTGCCCACGCTTCAGTGATGGAGTCGACCCACTTCCACGCCTCTTCCACTTCATCGCGGCGGACGAACAGCGCCTGGATACCACGCATGGTTTCCAGCAGCAGACGCTCGTAAGCATCGGCGAGATGCGTCTGGTTGAAGGTTTCAGAGTAGCTCAGGTCCAGCTTGGTAGTTTGCAGGTTGTGTTTGTGATCAAGGCCCGGCACTTTATTCAGGATCTGAATATCCACACCCTCGTCCGGTTGCAGACGGATGGTCAGTTTGTTCTGCGGCAGTTCCTGCCAGGATTCTTTGAACAGGTTCAGTTCCGGATTTTTGAAGTAGACCACCACTTCGGAGCATTTTGCCGGCAGACGTTTACCGGTACGCAGGTAGAACGGCACACCGGCCCAGCGCCAGTCGTCGATATCCACGCGGATCGCCACAAACGTCTCGGTGTTGCTGGACTTGTTCGCGCCCTCTTCTTCCAGATAGCCAGGAACTTTTTTCCCCTGGGCAAAACCTGCGGTGTACTGGCCGCGCACGGTTTTCTCGCGCACGTTGGAGCGGTCAATACGGCGCAGTGATTTCAGCACTTTCACTTTGGCGTCACGAATGCTGTCGGCCGTCAGATCTGACGGTGGAGACATGGCAATCATGCACAGAATTTGCAGCAGATGGTTCTGGATCATGTCCCGCATCTGGCCGGCCTGGTCGAAGTAGCCCCAACGGCCTTCGATGCCCACCTCTTCCGCCACGGTAATTTCCACGTGGTCGATAGTGCGGTTGTCCCAGTTGTTCACGAACAGGGAGTTGGCAAAACGCAGCGCCAGCAGGTTCAGTACCGTCTCTTTGCCCAGATAGTGGTCAATACGGTAAACCTGACACTCCTCAAAGAACTCGCCCACCTGGTCGTTGATTTCACGCGAGGTCGCCAGCGACGTACCCAGCGGTTTCTCCATCACCACGCGCGCCGGTTTGGCGTTCAGCTTCGCCTCGCCCAGACCTTTGCAGATGGCGCCGAAGGTGCTTGGCGGCATGGCGAAATAGTTAATAGTGACACGATTTTCCTGGTCAAGCATTTCACCCAGACGGGTAAAGGCGCCTACATCGTTGACGTCCAGGTTGCAGAAATCGAGACGCCCGCTCAGCTTATCCCAAAGGCTTTCATCGATTTTCTCTTTCATGAACGTTTCGAGCGCCTCGCGCACGACTTTGGTATAAGCCTCCTTATCCCAGTCTGCGCGTCCTACCCCAAGGATCCGGGTATCGGGATGGATCTGGCCCGCTTTTTCGAGCTGATACAGGGAAGGCAGCAATTTTCGGCGTGCAAGATCGCCTTTAGCGCCGAAAATGACCAGGTCACATGCCTGGGCTGTTTGCGTTACCGCCATGTCATTCTCCTCAGTTAGATCGCCTGGTACTCTGCCAGGTATCGTTGTAATTTTATTACAATGCACTGTACTGCTTTTACGCGTTTCCTGAAACCATTAGCGCTTAACGTCGCGTGCGATACGGTAATTTTTCGTCGCCCGGGCCATTACGCCCGTCTGATGACGCAACAAACGTCGATTCTTTGCGCAACAGGGTCAGAGCAAAACCCGACGTCGATCAAGTAATGAAAAAAAACAACAACATTTCTTGTCGACGATTACCCTTTCGGGAGTCCCGGGGGTAATATCGGCTAAATCGAATCAAGATTTCATCTCTTTATGAAATCGTTTATGCCCTCATGAGCGTCTTGTTAACAATGAACATGCTGGAAAAAATCCAGTTTCAACTGGAACACCTTAGCAAATCCGAGCGCAAAGTGGCTGAAGTTATTCTCGCCGCGCCCGCTCAGGCGATTCATTCAAGCATCGCCGCTCTGGCACAGGAATCGGGCGTCAGCGAACCGACGGTCAATCGATTCTGTCGTAGTCTGGACACGCGCGGCTTTCCTGATTTTAAACTGCATCTGGCCCAAAGTCTGGCAAACGGCACCCCGTATGTTAATCGCAATGTAGATGAAGACGACAGCGTTGATGCTTACACCGCAAAAATATTTGAATCGGCTATGGCCACGCTCGACCACGTTCGCCAGTCTCTGGACATGAGTTCAGTGAATCGCGCGGTCGATCTTCTCACGCAGGCCAAACGGATTGCCTTCTTTGGCCTTGGCTCGTCCGCCGCCGTGGCGCATGACGCCATGAATAAGTTCTTTCGCTTTAACGTGCCGGTGATTTACTCCGATGACATTGTGCTGCAACGCATGAGCTGTATGAATTGTAGTGAAGATGATGTCGTGGTACTCATCTCCCATACGGGCCGCACCAAGAGCCAGGTGGAGCTGGCGCAGCTCGCGCGTGACAACGATGCGATGGTCATCGCCCTGACGACGGCAGGTACGCCGCTGGCCAGGGAAGCGACGCTCGCTATTACCCTGGACGTACCGGAGGACACCGACATGTACATGCCGATGGTCTCCCGCCTGGCGCAGTTGACGGTCATCGACGTGCTGGCGACCGGTTTTACCTTACGCCGGGGCGCAAAATTCCGGGATAACTTGAAGCGGGTCAAGGAAGCCCTGAAAGAATCGCGTTTTGATAAAGAATTGCTTATAAAGAGCGATGTTCCCTAATAACTACGATGTACGATTTACGGCATTCGGTCCCCTCGCTACTGCCTTGCGATAGATGAAGGCCGATTCTATGTTCACGCAACACCAAAGTTGTTTCAGTCAACGGAGTATTACATGTCCAGAAGGCTTCGCAGAACCAAGATCGTCACCACCTTAGGCCCGGCCACCGACCGCGATAATAACCTCGAAAAGATTATCGCCGCGGGTGCCAACGTGGTGCGCATGAACTTCTCTCACGGTACGCCAGAAGACCATAAATTACGTGCCGACAAAGTGCGTGAAATCGCAGCTAAACTGGGCCGCCATGTTGCTATCCTCGGTGACCTGCAAGGTCCAAAAATCCGCGTATCGACCTTTAAAGAAGGCAAAGTCTTCCTCAACATCGGCGATAAATTCCTGCTGGATGCCAACCTGAGCAAAGGCGAAGGCGATAAGGAAAAAGTGGGTATCGACTACAAAGGTCTGCCTGCTGACGTTGTGCCTGGCGACATCCTGCTGCTGGACGACGGACGCGTACAGCTGAAAGTGCTGGAAGTTCAGGGTATGAAGGTATTCACCGAAGTGACCGTCGGCGGCCCGCTCTCCAACAACAAAGGCATCAACAAACTCGGCGGTGGCCTGTCTGCCGAAGCGCTGACCGATAAAGACAAAGCGGATATCGTGACCGCAGCGCAGATCGGCGTGGATTACCTGGCCGTCTCCTTCCCGCGCTGCGGCGAAGATCTGAACTATGCTCGCCGCCTGGCGCGCGATGCAGGCTGCGATGCGAAAATCGTTGCGAAAGTGGAACGCGCTGAAGCGGTCTGCGATCAGGACGCGATGGACGACGTGATCCTGGCGTCTGACGTGGTGATGGTTGCCCGTGGTGACCTGGGCGTGGAAATTGGCGACCCTGAACTGGTCGGTATCCAGAAAGCGCTGATCCGTCGCGCGCGTCAGCTGAACCGCGCGGTGATCACCGCCACCCAGATGATGGAATCCATGATCACCAACCCAATGCCAACCCGTGCGGAAGTCATGGACGTGGCGAACGCCGTGCTGGATGGTACCGATGCGGTGATGCTGTCAGCGGAAACCGCGGCAGGTCAGTATCCGGCAGAAACCGTGGCCGCCATGGCGCGCGTGTGCCTGGGTGCAGAGAAGATCCCAAGCATTAACGTCTCTAAACACCGTCTGGACATTCAGTTCGACAACGTGGAAGAAGCGATTGCGATGTCTGCGATGTACGCAGCCAACCACCTGAAAGGGGTCACGGCGATCATCACCATGACCGAATCTGGCCGTACCGCGCTAATGACGTCCCGTATCAGCTCCGGTCTGCCGATCTTCGCCATGTCCCGTCACGAGCGTACGCTGAACCTGACGGCGCTGTATCGCGGCGTGACGCCAGTATACTTCGACAGCACCAACGACGGCGTGGCCGCCGCGCACGATGCCGTGAACCTGCTGCGCGACAAAGGTTATCTGGTATCCGGTGATATCGTTATCGTGACGCAGGGTGACGTGATGAGCACCATCGGCTCAACCAATACCACCCGCGTACTGACCGTAGAGTAAGCTCCAATCCCCTCTCCCCTAAGGGGAGAGGGGTGAAGGTTTCCTATTTCTTCGGGAAAAGCTCTTTACGCTTGTACGGCTCTGTTTCGCCAGGTTTACGCGTTTTGAGCAGCTTCAGGATCCACGTATATTGCTCCTTATGCGGCCCCACCAGCACCTCCACCTCTTCATTCATGCGACGTGCGATGGTGTGATCGTCTGCGGTCAGCAGATCGTCCATCGGCGGACGTACCTCAATGCTCAGGCGATGCGTTTTACCGTCATAAACCGGGAACAGTGGGATCACGCGGGCGCGGCAGACTTTCATCAGGCGACCAATCGCGGGTAGCGTAGCTTTATAGGTTGCGAAGAAATCGACAAACTCGCTGTGTTCCGGGCCGTGGTCCTGATCGGGCAGATAGTAGCCCCAGTAACCCTGACGTACCGACTGAATGAAAGGCTTAATGCCATCGTTTCGGGCGTGCAAACGCCCGCCAAAGCGACGGCGCACGGTATTCCAGACGAAGTCGTAGATTTTGTTTCCCTGATTATGGAACATCGCCGCCATTTTCTGGCCCTGCGACGCCATTAACATCGCCGGAATGTCTACCCCCCAGCCGTGCGGCACCAGGAAAATCACCTTTTCATCATTGCGACGCATCTCGTCGATGATCTCCAGCCCTTTCCAGTCAACGCGTTCGACGATCTTCTCCGGCCCTTTCAGCGCCAGTTCCGCCATCATCGCCATGGCCTGTGGCGCGGTGGTATACATGTCATCAATGATTGCTTCGCGTTCGGCGTCGCTTTTATCCGGAAAACAGTACAACAGATTTATTTGCGCGCGGCGGCGTGCGCTTTTACCTAAGCGCCCTGCCAGGCGCCCCACTTTGCCGAGCACCGGATCGCGGAGGGAAGCAGGTAGCAACGCCATGCCAGCAAACGCGTATACGCCAATCCAGGCGCCCCAGTTACGCGGGTGGCGAAAAGATTTTTCAAACTCGGGAATGTACTCAATATTGTTTTTTTTGGTTTCCATGCGGGTTCCAGGGTCTGGTGACGCAAAAATATATTCGGATAGTGTAGCGAGGCTGCCGCCCGCGCACAAAAGAAAAAGCCGGCGCATACTGACGCCGGCTTTTTAAATCAGGAGAGCTTAGTCGAAGCGCAGCTGCGGCATCACCTCTTTCACCTGCGCCAGGTAATCTTTGCGATCTTTGCCGGTCAGCCCTTCGGTGCGCGGCAGTTTTGCCGTCAGCGGGTTAACCGCCTGCTGGTTGATCCACACTTCGTAGTGCAGGTGCGGGCCCGTCGACCGGCCGGTGTTACCGGACAGCGCGATGCGATCGCCACGTTTCACTTTCTGGCCCGGTTTGACCAGCAGTTTACGCAGGTGCATGTAGCGGGTGGTGTACGTACGACCGTGACGAATAGCAACGTAATAGCCAGCAGCACCGCTGCGTTTCGCCATGACCACTTCACCATCCCCTACCGCCAGCACTGGCGTGCCCTGCGGCATGGCGAAGTCAACGCCACGGTGCGGCGCTACGCGGCCAGTTACCGGGTTCAGACGACGCGGGTTGAAGTTGGAGGAGACGCGGAACTGTTTCGCCGTTGGGAAACGCAGGAAGCCTTTTGCCAGACCCGTACCGCTGCGGTCATAGAACTTACCGTCTTCCGCGCGAATAGCGTAGTAGTCTTTGCCGTCTGAACGCAGACGAACACCCACCAGCTGGCTCTGCTCGCGCTTACCATCCAGCATTTCGCGGGACATCAGGACAGAGAACTGATCGCCTTTTTTCAGTTTGCGGAAATCCATCTGCCACTGCATGGCTTTGATCACCGAGCTGATTTCAGCGCTGGTCAGGCCGGCATCGCGTGCGCTGGAAACAAAGCTGCCGCCGACGGTTCCTTTCATGACGCTGTTAACCCAGTCGCCCTGCTGCAATTCGCTGGTCATTTTGAAACCGTTTGCAGTGCGATCGTAGGTGCGGGTTTCGCGACGGGACATCTCCCAGGTCAGACGTTGCAGATCGCCGTCGGGCGTTAGGGTCCAGGAAAGCTGCTGACCAATTTTCAGGTTACGCAGCTCTTTATCGGATGCGGCGAGCTGGCTGATGTTGCCCATGTCGATACCGTACTGGTTCAGGACGCTGCTCAGCGTATCGCCAGTAGAAACAACATATTCATGAATGCCGGCTTCATTCTGGATCTTGTCATCCAGCTCATCCTGGGGAATCGCTTCATCTTCCTGAGCGGCCTGATCGATAGGCTCGCTGGCCTCAGGCAGCAGAGAGCGGATCTCGCTCTTCTCCAGTTCGATGGTTTTAATGATTGGGGCGGAACTCGGGTGGTAAACATAGGGCCGCCAGACGGCGACCGCTATTGTGAGAACTGTAAGCGACCCCAGCATAACGCGGTGGGGTCGAGGCAGATTGTTAAATGCCAGGGCGACAGAGCGGGCTATCTGTTGCACGTATTCACTTCCTCGTTAATCTCCTTTCAGGCAGCTCGCATACTGATTCGCCAGTTGGCTGAGGAACTGCGAATAGCTCGCTTTGCTCAACTGGATGTTCGTACCTAGCGGGTCAAGGGTTCCCATGCGCACGGATGTTCCCCTGGCCACGGCTTCTACGACCGCTGGCCTGAACTGTGGCTCAGCAAAAACGCATGTCGCTTTTTGCTCAACCAACTGTGTTCTGATTTCATGTAAACGCTGCGCACCAGGCTGAATTTCAGGGTTGACGGTAAAATGCCCCAGCGGGGTCAGACCGTAATGTTTCTCGTAATACCCGTAGGCATCATGAAAAACGAAGTACCCTTTTCCTTTAAGCGGTGCGAGCTCGTTACCCACCTGTTTGTCGGTTGCAGCTAATTGAGCCTCAAAATCCTTCAGGTTGGCGTCGAGTTTGATTCGACTTTGCGGCATAAGTTCCACTAATTTGTCGTGGATTGCAACCGCTGTAAGCCGCGCTATCTCTGGGGAGAGCCAGAGATGCATGTTGTATTCGCCGTGATGGTGATGGTCGTCACCTTTTTCACCGTGAGCATGGTCGTGGTCGTGTTCGTCACCCTCGTCCTCAGCTCCTTTCATGAGTAACGGTTTCACGCCGGACAGCCCGGCAATCGTCACCTGTTTCTCAGCGGCAAGCTGACTGGCTGACTTCTGCATGAACGCTTCCATCTCAGGACCAATCCAGACGACTAAGTCCGCGTTCTGTAAGCGTTTTACATCAGACGGACGCAGGGAATAATCATGCTCGGAAGCACCATCAGGCAGCAGAACCTGGGTCTCAGTGACCCCATCCGCGATGGCAGAGGCGATAAATCCAAGCGGTTTAAGCGAAGCGACAACGGCGGCGTTAACATCTTGTGCTGTTGTCCCCCAAAGAGCAGCGGATAAAGCTGCGAAAAGAAGCGTATTTTTCTGTAACATAATGCGACTAATCATCGTAATGAATGCGTGGAATGTGATATTATAACATTCGATGACTTCTGCAAGCTTAAATTGACATGACGACTTTAGTTTCTCTTGAAAATGTTTCGGTCTCATTCGGCCAGCGCCGCGTCCTTTCTGACGTGTCGCTGAATCTGAAGCCCGGCAAAATACTCACGCTGCTCGGTCCTAACGGTGCAGGCAAGTCGACGCTGGTACGCGTCGTATTAGGCCTGGTAGCCCCTGACGCAGGTGTTATCGTCCGCCAAGACAAGTTGCGTATCGGCTATGTGCCGCAAAAATTACACCTCGATGCCACCCTGCCCCTGACGGTGAGCCGCTTCCTGCGCCTCCGTCCCGGTACGCGTAAAGCGGATATCCTCCCGGCGCTTAAACGCGTTCAGGCGGGACATCTTGTTGAGGCACCCTTGCAAAAGCTGTCGGGCGGTGAAACCCAGCGCGTATTACTTGCCCGCGCCCTGCTCAGCAGCCCTCAGCTGCTGGTCCTGGACGAGCCGACGCAGGGTGTTGACGTCAACGGTCAGGTTGCGCTGTACGATCTGATTGACCAGCTCCGTCGGGAGCTAAACTGCGCGGTGCTGATGGTGTCCCATGATCTGCATCTGGTGATGGCCAAAACCGACGAAGTGCTGTGCCTGAACCATCACATTTGTTGTTCCGGCACGCCGGAAGTGGTGTCAATGCATCCGGAATTTATCTCTATGTTTGGCCATCGCGGCGCCGAACAGCTGGGCATCTATCGTCATAATCACAATCACCGCCATGATTTACAGGGACGAATCGTCCTGCGTCGGGGAAATGGACACTCATGATTGAACTGTTACTGCCCGGCTGGCTGGCCGGGATTATGCTTGCCTGCGCCGCGGGTCCACTCGGCTCGTTTGTCGTCTGGCGCAGAATGTCCTATTTCGGCGATACGCTGGCCCATGCTTCATTGCTGGGTGTGGCGTTTGGTTTGTTACTGGACGTGAACCCGTTTTATGCGGTGATTGTCGTCACGCTGCTGCTGGCTGCCGGTCTGGTCTGGCTGGAAAAACGCCCTCACCTGGCAATTGATACCCTGCTCGGCATTATGGCGCACAGCGCCCTGTCGCTGGGCCTGGTGGTAGTGAGCCTGATGTCAAACATCCGCGTAGATCTGATGGCCTACCTGTTTGGCGATCTGCTGGCCGTCACGCCCGAAGATCTGATTTCTATTGCCATTGGCGTGGCAGTGGTGCTCGGGATCCTGCTGTGGCAGTGGCGAAATTTACTGGCTATGACCGTCAGCCCGGATCTGGCCTTTGTCGACGGCGTGAAGCTTCAGCGCGTGAAGCTGCTATTGATGCTGGTGACGGCGTTAACCATCGGCGTGGCGATGAAGTTTGTTGGCGCGCTGATCATTACGTCGCTGCTGATAATCCCTGCCGCCACGGCGCGCCGTTTTGCGCGTACGCCGGAGCAAATGGCCGGTATCGCGGTGATTATCGGAATGATCGCGGTGACGGGCGGGTTAACCTTCTCGGCGTTTTATGACACGCCAGCAGGGCCGTCGGTGGTACTGTGCGCGGCGGTGTTGTTTATTTTCAGTATGATGAAAAAGACCGCGCAGTAGTCAGCATATCCCCGGTGGCGCTTCGCTTACCGGGGCTACCATTTATCGCTGCTTACGGCATCGCGGGCGGCGTAATACCGAAATGATTCCACGCCCGCACCGTCGCCATACGACCACGTGGGGTACGCTGTAAGAAGCCCTGCTGGATCAGATACGGCTCCAGCACATCTTCGATAGTCTCACGCTCTTCGCCAATTGCCGCCGCCAGGTTATCCAGTCCTACCGGCCCGCCAAAGAACTTATCCAGCACCGCCAGCAGCAGCTTACGGTCCATATAGTCAAAACCTTCGGCATCGACATTCAGCATATCCAGCGCCTGGGCGGCGATCTCGGCCGATATAGTACCGTCGTGCTTCACCTCGGCAAAGTCACGCACCCGGCGCAGCAGGCGGTTGGCGATACGCGGCGTACCGCGGGAGCGCTTCGCCACTTCAAACGCCCCCTCTTCGCTCATATCCAGCCCCATGTAGCGCGCACTGCGGCCCACAATATGCTGAAGGTCGGGCACCTGATAAAACTCCAGACGCTGCACGATACCAAACCGGTCGCGTAGTGGAGAGGTCAGCGAGCCGGCGCGGGTCGTGGCGCCAATCAGGGTAAACGGTGGCAGATCGATTTTGATCGAGCGCGCGGCCGGGCCTTCACCGATCATGATATCCAGCTGGTAATCCTCCATTGCCGGATAGAGCACTTCCTCCACCACCGGTGAAAGACGGTGGATCTCATCGATAAACAGCACGTCATGCGGTTCGAGGTTGGTCAGCATCGCCGCCAGGTCCCCTGCTTTCTCCAGTACCGGGCCGGAGGTGGTACGCAGGTTAACGCCCATTTCATTGGCGACGATATTCGCCAGGGTGGTTTTACCTAACCCCGGCGGCCCAAAAATCAGCAGGTGATCGAGCGCATCGCCGCGCAGCTTTGCCGCCTGGATGAAAATCTCCATCTGAGAACGAACCTGCGGCTGGCCGATGTACTCATCCAGCAGTTTGGGACGGATCGCGCGATCCACCACGTCATCTGGCTGAATAGTGCCTGCCGATACCAGGCGGTCTGCTTCAATCATCCTTTACCTCACAATGCAGCGCGCAGCGCTTCACGAATCAGAGTTTCACTGCTGGCATCCGGTTTAGCAATTTTGCTCACCATCCGGCTGGCCTCCTGAGGTTTATAGCCCAGCGCCACCAGCGCGGCAACCGCTTCCTGCTCGGCATCATCATCCGATGCAGGCGCGCCCGGGGAAGTCAGCACCAGATCGGCTGCCGGCGTGAACAGATCGCCATGCAGACCTTTGAAGCGGTCCTTCATCTCGACAATCAAACGCTCGGCGGTTTTCTTCCCGATGCCCGGAAGTTTAATTAACGCAGCCGGATCTTCACGCTCAACGGCGTTCACAAACTGTGGCGCTGACATACCGGACAGAATCGCCAGGGCCAGCTTCGGCCCGACGCCGTTGGTTTTAATCAATTCGCGGAACAGGGTGCGTTCCTGTTTGTTATTGAAGCCGTACAGCAGCTGAGCGTCTTCACGCACCACAAACTGGGTAAAGACAACCGCTTCTTTGCCCGCCTCCGGCAGCTCATAGAAGCAGGTCATTGGCATATGGACTTCATAGCCCACGCCACCCACTTCCAGCAGTACTAACGGGGGTTGTTTTTCAATGATGATGCCTCTGAGTCTGCCTATCACGTGACGCTCCTGCGTTCTGGAAGAAATTAACTGCCGACATAATAAAAAAAGGCTGGATAAACATCCAGCCTGATTTGTCATTATCGTAACCTGCCTCGCGCCAGATTGAGCCGCGACTCGCTCATTTGCATCGCATTCTGGCTGACGTGACAGTGGGTAATCGCAATGGCCAGCGCATCCGCGGCGTCGGCCTGCGGGTTCGCAGGGAGCTTCAGCAGGGTACGCACCATGTGCTGCACCTGGCTTTTCTCCGCGCTACCAATGCCCACCACCGTCTGCTTAACCTGACGGGCCGCGTACTCAAACACCGGCAGATCCTGGTTCACGGCGGCAACAATCGCCACGCCGCGCGCCTGACCGAGCTTTAACGCCGAGTCAGCGTTTTTCGCCATAAAGACCTGCTCGATGGCGAAATAGTCCGGCTGGAACTGGGTGATGATCTCCGACACGCCCGCATAGATGAGCTTCAGGCGCGACGGCAGATCGTCCACTTTGGTGCGAATACAGCCGCTGCCGAGGTAGGTTAGCTGGCGTCCCACCTGACGGATAACGCCATAGCCGGTGACGCGTGAGCCGGGGTCAATCCCGAGAATAATCGACATCACGCGTCTCCCGTAAACGGTTTACAGGCTCTCATCAGAGAGTCGCTGCAACCTCATCAGAGATTTCACCGTTGTGATACACTTCCTGCACGTCGTCGCAGTCTTCGAGCATGTCGATCAGACGCAGCAGTTTCGGTGCGGTTTCCGCATCCATGTCCGCTTTGGTAGACGGGATCATGGAGACTTCAGCGTTATCCGCCTTCAGGCCAGCCGCTTCCAGCGCATCGCGCACGGCACCCATCTCTTCCCATGCGGTGTAAACATCAATAGCGCCGTCGTCGTAGGTCACCACGTCTTCCGCACCGGCTTCCAGCGCCGCTTCCATGATCGCATCTTCGTCGCCTTTCTCGAAGGAGATGACGCCTTTTTTGCTGAACAGGTACGCTACGGAACCGTCAGTGCCCAGGTTGCCGCCAGTTTTGGTGAACGCGTGACGCACTTCCGCAACGGTACGATTACGGTTGTCGGACAGACACTCAACCATCACCGCCGTACCGCCAGGACCGTAACCTTCATAAATGATGGTTTCCATGTTCGCGTCTTCATCACCGCCCACGCCACGTGCGATGGCACGGTTCAGGGTGTCACGCGTCATGTTATTGGACAGGGCTTTATCCACCGCTGCGCGCAGACGTGGGTTAGAAGCCGGATCGCCGCCGCCCAGACGCGCCGCTGTCACCAGCTCACGAATGATTTTGGTAAAGATTTTACCGCGTTTGGCATCCTGTGCCGCTTTGCGGTGTTTGGTGTTGGCCCACTTACTATGACCTGCCATAAAAAGTTCTCCAAAAATCGCGCCTTCTCAGGCAGCGTTAATTACAAATTCTTCAATCGCCTGCCGGTTGCTCCACGACTTGGTCAGTGCGGCGGCATCCGCCGCATTCACCCAGCGGTAGGTCAGGTGTTCCGTGAACACGATCTCCCGCTCATGGGGAAGCGCAAGGCAGAACCACGATTCCGTATTGCGCTCAATGCCCGGTGCATAGCGATGACGTAAATGGCTAAAAATTTCAAACTCCACCGTGCGCTGACAGTCCTTCAGGGTCAGTTGCTCGCGAGCAACGTCAATGGCGACCTCTTCCTTTACTTCACGCGCGGCGGCCTGCGGCGCGGTCTCCCCCTCTTCCAGGCTGCCGGTAACCGACTGCCAGAAATCCGGATCGTCGCGCCGCTGCAACATCAGCACCCGCTTCGTGTCTTCTGCATAAATGACCACCAGAACCGAAACGGGACGCTTATATGCCATATCAGTTTTTCTCTTCCTTCTTCACCACCTCAATGCCCAGCTCAGCCAGCGCGGCTGGGTTGGCAAAGCTTGGCGCTTCAGTCATCAGACACGCCGCTGCGGTGGTTTTCGGGAAGGCGATCACATCACGGATGTTGTCGGTGCCGGTCAGCAGCATGGTCAGACGGTCAAGACCGAAGGCCAGACCCGCGTGCGGAGGGGTACCGTACTTCAGGGCGTCCAGCAGGAAGCCAAACTTCTCGCGCTGCTCCTGCTCGTTAATGCCCAGAATGCCGAACACGGTCTGCTGCATTTCACCGCTGTGAATACGCACGGAGCCGCCGCCCACTTCGTAGCCGTTGATGACCATATCGTAGGCGTTTGCCACCGCGTCTTCCGGCGCCGCTTTCAGCTCTGCCGCCGTCATCTCTTTTGGCGAGGTGAACGGGTGGTGCATCGCGGTCAGGCCGCCTTCACCGTCGTCTTCAAACATCGGGAAGTCGATTACCCACAGCGGCGCCCATTTGCTTTCGTCGGTCAGGTTCAGGTCTTTGCCAAGCTTCAGACGCAGCGCGCCCATCGCATCCGCAACCACTTTCTTGTTGTCTGCGCCGAAGAAGATCATGTCGCCATCCTGCGCGCCGGTGCGCTCAAGGATCGCTTCCACGATGTCCGCATTCAGGAATTTCGCCACCGGGCTGGTGATGCCTTCCAGACCTTTTGCACGCTCGGTTACTTTAATATAGGCCAGACCTTTCGCGCCGTAGATCTTGATGAAGTTGCCGTAGTCGTCAATCTGCTTACGGCTCAGGGCAGCACCGCCCGGAACGCGCAGGGCAGCCACGCGGCCTTTCGGATCGTTAGCCGGGCCAGCAAAGACCGCGAACTCAACGGCTTTCACCAGGTCTGCCACGTCCACCAGCTCCATCGGGTTACGCAGGTCTGGTTTGTCAGAACCGTAGCGACGCTCGGCTTCCGCGAAGGTCATGACAGGGAAATCGCCCAGCTCAACGCCTTTCACGTCGTTCCACAGGCTACGCACCAGGGCTTCCATCACCTCACGCACCTGCTCAGCGGTCATGAAGGAGGTTTCCACATCGATCTGGGTAAATTCTGGCTGACGGTCAGCGCGCAGGTCTTCGTCGCGGAAGCATTTCACGATCTGATAGTAGCGATCGAAGCCGGACATCATCAGCAGCTGTTTGAAAAGCTGTGGTGACTGCGGCAGCGCGTAGAATTTGCCTTTATGGACGCGGGATGGCACCAGGTAGTCGCGCGCGCCTTCCGGCGTGGCTTTGGTCAGCATCGGGGTTTCGATATCAAGGAAACCGTGGTCATCCATAAAACGGCGCACCAGGCTGGTGATTTTCGCACGGGTTTTCAGGCGCTGAGCCATTTCCGGGCGACGCAGATCCAGGTAGCGGTATTTCAGACGCGCTTCTTCGGTGTTGACGTGGTTGGAGTCCAGCGGCAACGCTTCCGCGCGGTTGATGATCGTCAGATCGGACGCCAGCACTTCGATAGCGCCGGTCGCCATGTCGGCGTTGACGTTTTTCTCGTCACGCGCACGCACGGTGCCCGTCACCTGAATGCAGAACTCATTGCGCAGCTCAGAAGCCAGCTTCAACGCATCAGCGCGATCCGGATCGAAGAACACCTGAACGATACCTTCGCGGTCACGCATATCAATAAAGATAAGGCTACCAAGATCGCGACGACGATTGACCCAACCACACAGGGTGACCTGCTGCCCGACGTGGGACTGACGCAGCTGCCCGCAATATTCTGTACGCATGAGATATCCCTTAATTAGCCGCAGGCTGATTGTCGCCTGTCTCGCAGGCTACGATGTCGCAGCTTTCTGTATGTCACAACTGGATGAAAAAAGGCGGCTATTATACTGGAAATTCTGCCGCACGATAAGAGCGAAGCACGGCCTGACGCGCGTTTGCTGAACTCTTATTGCCTATTCTCACAAAAATTAACAAAATTATCCGACCGATAACAGGCCATCACGTCGTAAGGTGTAGAAAAGCAATCATTTGACGGGAGTGACGATGTTTACACTTGATGCCACCAAAACCGCCCTTGTGGTCATTGATTTACAGGAAGGCATTCTGCCTTTTGCCGGTGGTCCGCACACCGCTGACGATGTGGTCAGCCGCGCTGCGCGCCTGGCAGAAAAATGCCGCGCCAGCGGCTCGCCTGTTGTTATGGTGCGCGTCGGCTGGTCCGCTGATTTCGCCGAAGCGTTAAAACAGCCGGTTGATGCTCAGGCCCCGGCGCAGGCGCTGCCGGACAACTGGTGGACATATCCTGTCTCGCTCGGTAAACGCGACAGCGATATAGAAGTCACCAAACGCCAGTGGGGCGCATTCTACGGCACCGACCTGGAGCTCCAGCTGCGCCGTCGCGGGATCGACACTATTATTCTGTGCGGGATCTCCACCAACATCGGTGTGGAATCCACCGCCCGTAACGCCTGGGAGCTGGGCTTTAACCTGGTGATCGCGGAAGATGCGTGCAGCGCAGCCTCTGCGGATCAGCACCAGGGCAGCATGACCCATATCTTCCCGCGTATCGGTCGCGTGCGCAGCACGGATGAGATCCTCAGCGCGCTATGATGTACGTGGGCCTGCCCCAGTGGTCGCACCCGAAATGGGTGCGCCTGGGTATTACCAGCCTTGAAGAGTATGCCCGACACTTTAACTGCGTGGAGGGCAATACCACGCTGTACGCCCTGCCCCGCGCGGAGATCGTCGAACGCTGGCGTGAGCAAACCAGCGACGACTTCCGCTTTTGCTTTAAATTCCCGGCGACCATCTCCCACAACGCCGCGCTGCGCAACTGCGATGATTTAACCCACGAGTTTTTCACCCGGATGTCGCCTCTGGCCAACCGTATTGGCCAGTACTGGCTCCAGCTTCCCGCCACGTTTGGCCCGCGCGACCTGCCTGCCCTCTGGCAGTTTCTCGACGCCCTGCCGCATGGCTTCACCTACGGCGTAGAAGTAAGGCATCCGGAATTCTTTGCCAAGGGCGACGCGGAGAAAGCGCTCAATCGCGGCCTGCATGAACGATCGGTCAACCGCGTGATCCTCGACAGCCGCCCCGTACACAGCGCAATCCCGCACAGCGAAGCCGTTGTTGATGCCCAGCGCAAAAAACCGAAAGTGCCCGTCCATGCGATCGTAACGGCGCAGAACCCGATGGTCCGGTTTATCGGCAGCGATAACATGCAGCAAAATGAAGAGATGTTCGCCGTCTGGCTGCAAACGCTGGCGAAATGGGAGCACACCACCACGCCGTATCTTTTTTTACATACGCCGGATATCGCGCAGGCGCCTGAACTGGTCGATGCTCTCTGGCAGGCCTTGCAGCAGGCGGTTCCGTCGGTTGGCCCCGCGCCGTCCATCCCACAACAATCTTCTCTTTTCTGAAATCACCCCCTATCATAGAGACGTGCCATCTGCCAAAAACAGGGAGTTAGTATGGTCAGCGCGCTGTATGCGGTGTTAGGTGCATTACTGCTGATTAAATTTTCATTTGATGTTGTGCGCCTGAGAATGCAGTACCGCGTCTCGTACGGTGACGGGGGCTTTTCTGAGCTGCAAAGCGCAATCCGGATCCACGGCAACGCGGTCGAGTACATTCCCGTCGCGTTAATTTTACTGCTGTTAATGGAGATGGATGGCGCTGAAACCTGGATGGTGCACGTCTGTGGGCTGCTGCTGATTGCAGGGCGTTTGATGCATTATTATGGTTTTCACCACCGCCTGATCCGCTGGCGTCGTTCCGGCATGAGCGCGACCTGGTGCTCGCTTTTGCTGATGGTGCTGGCTAATCTTTGGTATATGCCGTGGGAGTTGGTTTTCTCCTTCCATTAGCGCACAATATGCCCCTTTATTTTTCCCGGATTTTTACGTTATGTCAGATCGCGACACGCTTTTTTCCGCGCCTATCGCCAGCCTGGGCGACTGGACCTTTGATGAACGGGTAGCCGAAGTCTTCCCGGATATGATCCAGCGCTCTGTTCCCGGTTATTCCAATATTATCTCCATGATCGGCATGCTGGCGGAGCGTTTTGTTCAACCCGGCACGCAGGTCTATGACCTGGGCTGTTCGCTGGGAGCGGCAACGCTGTCTATTCGTCGTAACGTTCATCACGAAGGCTGCAAGATTGTAGCTGTCGATAACTCACCGGCCATGGTCGAACGCTGCCGTCGCCACATTGACGCGTATAAAGCCCCTACGCCTGTGGAGGTGGTAGAAGGCGATATCCGCGATATCGACATCCAGAACGCCTCGATGGTGGTACTGAACTTTACCCTTCAGTTCCTGGTGCCGGACGATCGTCAGCGGTTGCTGGATAAAATTTATCAGGGCCTGAACCCGGGCGGCGCGCTGGTGTTGTCTGAGAAATTCAGCTTTGAAGACGCCAGCGTGGGCGAACTGCTATTCAACATGCACCATGATTTCAAGCGTGCAAATGGCTACAGCGAGCTGGAGATCAGCCAGAAGCGCAGCATGCTTGAAAACGTCATGCTGACGGATTCCGTAGAAACCCACAAAGCGCGCCTGCGCAAAGCCGGATTTGAACACAGCGAACTGTGGTTCCAGTGCTTTAACTTTGGTTCTCTGGTGGCGCTTAAAGCCGGAGACGCAGCATGATCGAGTTCGGTAATTTCTATCAGCTGATTGCCAAAAACCACCTTTCCCACTGGCTGGAAACCCTGCCTGCGCAAATTGCCACCTGGCAGCGCGATCAGCAGCATGGTCTGTTGAAGCAGTGGTCCAACGCCGTGGAGTTTCTGCCTGAACTGACGCCTCATCGTCTGGATTTACTGCACAGCGTGACGGCGGAGAGCGAAGAGCCGCTCCCGGCCGGGCAGATCAACCGCATCGAAACGCTGATGCGTAACCTGATGCCGTGGCGCAAAGGGCCGTTCTCGCTGTACGGTGTAAATATCAACACCGAGTGGCGCTCTGACTGGAAGTGGGATCGCGTTCTGCCGCATTTATCCGACCTGACCGGGCGCACCATTCTGGACGTGGGCTGCGGTAGCGGCTATCACATGTGGCGCATGATCGGCGCAGGCGCGCATCTGGCCGTCGGTATCGATCCGATGCAGCTGTTCCTGTGCCAGTTTGAAGCGGTGCGTAAGCTGCTGGGTAACGACCAGCGTGCGCACCTGCTGCCGCTGGGTATCGAGCAACTCCCTGCCCTGAAAGCGTTTGATACCGTTTTCTCGATGGGCGTGCTGTACCACCGTCGTTCCCCGCTGGAGCATCTCTGGCAGTTGAAAGATCAGCTGGTCAGCGGCGGCGAACTGGTGCTGGAAACGCTGGTCATCGAAGGCGATGAACATGCCGTTCTGGTGCCGGGCGATCGCTATGCGCAGATGCGCAACGTTTACTTCATCCCTTCCGCGCTGGCGCTGAAGAACTGGCTGGAGAAATGTGGATTTGTCGATGTACGCATCGCCGATGTGTGCGTGACGTCGGTTGAGGAACAGCGCCGCACCGACTGGATGATCACCGAATCGCTGGAGCAATTCCTCGACCCGGACGATCACAGTAAAACCATAGAAGGCTATCCGGCCCCGATGCGTGCGGTATTGATTGCGACCAAGCCGTAGCCTTTAGCCGGGTGGCGGCTGCGCCTTACCCGGCCTACGCGTGATTTCGTAGGCCCGGTAAGCGCAGCGCCACCGGGCAAAAAAGAAAAAAAGACCCCTGTGTAATTTGCAGGGGCCTGGTACAAGCAAGCATCATATTGGGCGACATGATGCGCGGTAAAAATCGGTACGTTGCTACACGTGATGACGTTCAATCAACGATTTCATTACCGCAACCGACTCTCCATCCACACCGTAGCGCGAGTACTCATCCGCTTCAGCATCCGTCGACATTGACAACCCTGTATTGCGATAACGCATGGGTGAAGGTATCCATTTACCCGCCGAGCTGTGCAGCTCTTCCACCCCTGCGTTTAAAAACAGTTCCAGATTGCTGGCGCGTACTCCTGCGCCCGCCATGATTATTGGAACACCGGAATGTGCTTTTAGTTCCGTAATTAATTTCAGTCCTTTTTCAGCCGAGGACTGCTGGCCCGACGTCAGAACGCGCGCCACGCCCAGTTCTGCCAGCGTATCAAAGGCTTGTATCGGATCCTTACACATATCGAACGCACGATGAAAAGTGACCGCCATCCCCCGGGCGGCGCGCATGACCTGACGCATACGCGGAAGATCGATGTTGCCGTCTTCGTCCAGCACACCGATCACCAGCCCCGGAAAACCGGAATCACGGACGAGGGCGATATCCTCAAGCATGGCACTGAACTCACCCGCCGTATAACAAAAATCACCGCCGCGCGGGCGAATAATCGGGTGCACCGGAATGGTGATGGCCTGGCGGGCTGATTTCAGCACGCCAAAGGACGGGGTTAATCCTCCTTCTTTCGGTGCCGCGCAAAGCTCGATGCGATCGGCCCCCTGCCGTTGCGCAGTGACGGCACACTCCACGCTGTAACAACAAATTTCCAGCAGCGCCATGTCATCCTCCTTAAATTTCACTCAACGTACCATCGTGGCACGTTGCCCGATTGGTGTCTGGATCGACGCTCACAATGCTTACGCTTCGCTGGCGACGATCTGCTCGATAGTCCAGGGATGGAATTTCACCGTCACGTTGCCGTCCGTTACGGCAAGCGTAGGGTTCGGTAAGCGTTCGCGCTCCCCTTTTGGCGAGCTGGTTTTGACGAAAATACCCGGCTGGCTTAACCCCTCGTCGGAAAGCAGCGCCAGCGCACGGGCGTTCAGCGTCTCGGGCTCCCCAGGCAGAACAATTTCGATATGCTCCCAGCCTTCGTGCGGATAACGCTTCTCTCCTGGCCAGGGCAGTTCCACAACGGTGAATTGCCAGTGCGCCACCGTTACCGGCGCGTGAAGTTTGAACAGGCAGATCGGGCGACCGTTAATGATATTCTCCGACAGCAGTTCTCCGCACTGCTCAAAGCCACGCCGCCAGCGTTCGGCGGTGGCATTCTGGTGGCAGCGCAAAGAGATGTGATCGGCCTCAAGCGGCGCGATATCTAGCCCGAGACGGGTGGCAAGTTCTGTGAACGCCTGAGTGAAGCGCGGTAAATCTGCGGAAATATCATGCAGTTCGTCAATGGTATGCCAGTTCGCCATAGGTCAGTCTCGTTTCGTGTCGCAAAGCCGCTAATTTACTCTGTTGCCCTCTGTCGACCAACCGCAGAATCACGGTTTTTTCGACTGCATGATTATGCATACCGTCTTCGCCTGGATTCTGAGCGATCTTCGCCCCCCGCAGGGCTGACGCCCGAAGGCATTTGCAGTATACTCCCGCCCTAAATTCTTAAACTGGCGTGGGTGTTTTTTACCCGCATCAAAAACGTAAGGTATCCAGGTGAATATTCAGGCTCTTCTCTCAGAAAAAGTCAGTCAGGCACTGATTGCCGCAGGTGCGCCTGCGGATTGCGAACCACAGGTTCGTCAGTCAGCGAAAGTACAGTTTGGCGACTATCAGGCTAATGGCGTGATGGCAGTGGCTAAAAAACTGGGCATGCCGCCGCGACAGCTCGCTGAGCAGGTACTGACGCATCTGGATCTCACCGGCATCGCCAGCAAAACCGAAATCGCCGGTCCAGGCTTTATCAACATTTTCCTTGAGCCTGCATTCCTCGCAAGCCACGTTGACGCGGCGCTGAAATCTGACCGTCTGGGCGTGGCTCAGCCAGAAGCGCAGACCGTGGTGGTTGACTACTCCGCGCCAAACGTGGCGAAAGAGATGCACGTCGGTCACCTGCGCTCCACCATCATCGGTGACGCGGCGGTGCGTACCCTCGAGTTCCTTGGTCACAAGGTGATCCGCGCTAACCACGTAGGCGACTGGGGCACGCAGTTCGGCATGCTGATCGCGTATCTGGAAAAGCAGCAGCAGGAAAACGCAGGCGAAATGGCGCTGGCAGACCTGGAAGGTTTCTACCGTGAAGCCAAAAAGCACTATGACGAAGATGAAGCCTTCGCCGAGCGCGCGCGCAGCTACGTGGTGAAACTTCAAGGCGGCGACCCGTACTTCCTCGAGATGTGGCGCAGGCTGGTGGACATTACCATGTCCCAGAATCAGCTCACCTATAACCGTCTGAACGTGACCCTGACCCGTGACGACGTGATGGGTGAAAGCCTGTATAACCCGATGCTGCCAGGCATTGTGGCGGACCTGAAAGCTAAAAATCTGGCGGTGGAAAGCGAAGGCGCAACGGTGGTGTTCCTTGATGAGTATAAAAACAAGGAAGGCGAACCGATGGGTGTGATCGTCCAGAAAAAGGATGGCGGCTATCTCTACACCACCACCGACATCGCCTGTGCGAAATACCGTTACGAAACCCTGCATGCGGACCGCGTGCTATATTACATCGACTCCCGTCAGCACCAGCACCTGATGCAGGCGTGGACTATCGTGCGTAAAGCGGGTTATGTGCCGGATTCCGTGCCGCTGGAACATCACATGTTCGGCATGATGCTGGGTAAAGACGGTAAGCCGTTCAAAACCCGTGCGGGCGGCACCGTGAAGCTTTCCGATCTGCTGGATGAAGCGCTGGAACGCGCGCGTCGCCTGGTGGCCGAGAAGAACCCGGATATGCCTGCTGACGAGCTGGAGAAACTGGCTAACGCGGTTGGGATCGGCGCGGTGAAATACGCGGATCTCTCCAAGAACCGTACCACCGACTATATCTTCGACTGGGACAATATGCTGGCGTTTGAAGGCAACACGGCGCCATACATGCAGTACGCTTATACCCGCGTACTCTCCGTCTTCCGTAAAGCCAATATCGACGAAAGCGTGCTGGCGAATGCTACGGTGACCCTTACCGAAGACCGTGAAGCACAGCTGGCTGCCCGCCTGCTTCAGTTCGAAGAGACGCTCTCCGTGGTCGCGCGTGACGGTACGCCGCACGTTATGTGTGCATACCTGTACGATCTGGCCGGTCTGTTCTCTGGCTTCTACGAACACTGCCCTATCCTCTCTGCCGAGAGCGAAGCGGTGCGTCACAGCCGCCTGAAGCTGGCGCAGCTGACGGCGAAGACACTGAAGCTCGGTCTGGATACCCTGGGTATCGAAACCGTAGAACGTATGTAAAAAAGAAACCCGGCGAGCGCCGGGTTTTTTATTATCAGAAATATTTCCGCAAATATTCCGTCAGACACAGAATCGCCATTGCCTGGCCATACGGCATCGAGGTCAGCGGTATCTGGCGGTAAAACGCCAGATCGCTTCCCATCCCCGTCCCGAAGGACGTTTGCAGCAGCTCCCCTTCCGGCGAGATGTTTTGCACGATGCCGCGAATCGCTTTCTCCGCCACCTCTGCGTACTCTGCGCCGACATAACGCTTGCGCACGGCTTTCAGAATGCCGTAGGCAAACCCTGCCGTGGCCGACGCCTCCAGATAAGAATCAGGATCGTCCAGCAGCGTATGCCACAATCCGCTCTCGTCCTGACATTTTGCCAGTGCGGCGATCTGCGCGTTCAGTACCTGCACCAGATAGCGACGAACGGCGTTGTTTTCCGGCAGATCCACCAGCTCGAGGAAATCCGGGATCACGATGGTCAGCCAGCTGTTGCCGCGCGCCCAGCGAGCCCGGGCAAAGTTGTGATTGCCGTCGTAATTCCAGCCGTGGAACCACAGCCCGGTCTCCCGATCCATCAGATTCTGTACGTGGAGCAGGAACTGATAGATCGCCTCCTCGACGTACTCCGGCTTGTTCAGCAGCTTGCCGATTTTCGCCAGCGGCAGCACCGTCATCATCAGCGTGTCATCCCACATCTGCTGATGGTTCTCTTCCGCCAGGGTGATGTGCTGCATGCCGCCATGTTCGGTGCGCGGCATCTCATTCATCGCCCATTCCGCCCAGCTTTCCAGCCACGGCAGCCAGGCAGGGTTTTTGGTCTCTTCGTAGCGATACGCCAGCGTCAGGAACGGCGACATGGTATTCACGTTTTTGGTGGTTGCGCCTTCAGCGAAACGGTCAGCAAACCAGCTGTCGATAATCTCGCGCATGCCTTCGTCACCGGTCTGGCAGTAATACTGCCAGATACCGTATAAACCGACGCCGTGGGTCCATTCCCATCCGGCCCAGCCTTTGGTGTCGATCACGCGCCCGTCGTCCAGCCGCAGCAAAAACTCACCCGTTTTGTCGTGGATATTGACCAGGTTATGCGTCACCTTTTGAATCAGCGATTTCAGCTCATCCCTGGCGATAAAGCGCTCAGGCTGACGCAGTAACGGGCTATGTTTGACAGGCCAAACTTTCATCATCTTAACCTCTGTTGTATGTCGAATTCAGTACCGCACGATCCTTCAGCGAAGGGGCCGCCGGCTTATTGCGATTCAGATAACCGATGTTGTTGTTGCCCCACAGGGATTCATACGGCATACCGGCCAGCATCTCCACGGTAGCGCGGGCCTGCGGGGTCACCGCCTCTGGCATCGCATGGCCGGACTCGCGCATTTTCGCGGTCTCTTCACGCAGGGTGCTGTGGGTCTGCAAATTGAGTTTGAAGCGCAGGGAGACAAGGAAGCCGCAGAACAGCACCAGAATAGTGCCAACGCTCAGGATCATCAGAATGGTGTGGCTCACTTCCGCAGGCTGCACTTTTTGCCCGCTGACAAAGCCCGACATCTGCATCACGATCCCCACCAGCATCACCGCACCGGCCTGAGACGCTTTACGGGTCAGCGTCATGATGCCCGCGAAGATCCCTTCGCGACGCTGACCGGTGATCACTTCGTCCACGTCAGCAATGTAGGTGTAGGTATTCCACGGTACGTAGTTGATACCCCCGCGGCCAAGACCGGCAACCGCAGAGATCAGCAGCAGCAGAGCGTAAACGTCGCTCAGGCCCGCGTAATAAAGCACCGCGTAAGAGAGCGAAGCCAGACCAAACAGCACGACCACCATGCGGTAAGACGGCGCAGGTCCGAAGCGAATGCACAGCGGGATCATGCCGATCACGGCGAGGAACTGGAAAATGGCCATCGTGCCCAGCAGGTTGGACGCCATTGACGCCTCCTGCATCAGCACAAATACCACGTAATAAGTGAACACCGCATTAAAGACGTCCTGGGCGATGTAGCCGCCAAGGTACATTCCCAGATGCTGGCGGAAAATCTTGATGCGCAGCGTCGAACTTAATTCGACAAAAAGACGGTTCAGGCTCTGGCCCAGGGTCAGCTTTTTCTTCTCTTCTTCAGCACGCAGGGCCGCTTCAGACCACTCTTCCCGCGGACGCTCCCAGGTGAAGAACCAGACGAAAGTAAGCATCAGCGCGCAGAGTACGGAGAAGACCAGGCTTGCATAGAAGAAGGAGATCGCGTTGTCTTTGCCGAAATGCGTGAGCAGGATCCCCGGCAGGAAGGAGGCCAGAATGGCGGACATCTGCGCCATTGAGATACGCGCCCCGGAGAATTTGGTTTTCTGTTTGAAATCGTCCGTCATCTCCGGCACCAGCGTTTCGTATGGCACCAGGATCATGGTGTAGACGATATCAAAGATCAGATAGGTCAGCAGGTAGTACCAGAAACTCATGTCCCCTACCCACATCAGCGAGTAGCTGAAAACGCAGGGAATACCGAGCAGGATGAAGAACTTACGACGGCCAAAGCGCTTGCCCAGCCAGGTGGTGCCAAAGTTATCGGTTAAAAAGCCCATTAACGGGCTGACAACCGCATCCAGCACCCTTGCGGCAGCGAAGATAAAGGTTGCTTCAATCGGTGTGAGTCCACAGAAGGTGGTATAAAAATACAAAAGCCAGGCGGCCGTCAGGGCGGTAGTCCCCGCCCCGAGGAAGTCCCCTGACCCGTAAGCAAAATAATTTGCGAGTCCAATTTTACGTGTTTTCATTGCCGTCAACCCTAATCAGTTTTGGGAGACTCCCTGTAAGCAACCTCGTCCGGGAGTTTTTACACGGCTACAGTAAAAGTATCGACCTGTTGATACCTTTCTGTTTCTGCCATCACAAAGTGGTGAATGGCAAAAACGCAAAGAGTGTCAATACGCGCGTCACTGATTTATAAAACAGCGTTTCTTTTGTATCAAAAGGGAAGGTCATTTTTGCGAGCCAGCCTTCAGAAATGCCTGGAGACTGGCGAAAAGGCGGGCAGTTAGCGGTAGTTGACGAGCACCTCGTTGCGCTGAACCTTCAGCGCCGGGATGAGACGTCCACCGCCTGGCACTTCCCAGATAAAGCGTAAAGGCTCCTGAGCAGACACCCCGTTGAAGGCCTGGGTAGTGCCACGTTGACCCTCGATTTCCGCGCAGCGGGTCAGCGAGCACAGCCGCACCTGCAACCCGGCCGGTGTGGGTCCCGTCAGGGTGTAATTCCAGGCCACCAGCGTCATCTGCCCGGACACGGGCTCAGAGGCGGACAGCGGACGGGAGGAGATCGACTCACCCCGATGGTTGAGCGTCAAGCCGATACTGCTGGCCTGCCATGCCCCCTCGCCTGCGGCCTGCGCCGCCAGCGGGAAAAGTAAGATCCACAGCCACTTACGCATTATTTCCCTCCTATGGTCGCCGTCATGCGAATATTGCGGTTATCGGACAGCTCCATATTCGACAGCACTACCAGCTGGTTCAGGCTCCGGCGCAGGAAGCGCGACAGCAATGGACGCAGCGCGTGATTCACCAGCAGCACCGGCGGCGCGCCCAGCATCTCCTGACGCGCCAGCGCCTCCTGGGTTTGCGCCAGTAATCTGTCCGCCAGACCCGGCTCCAGCCCGCCACCGCCCTGCAACGCCTGAAGCAGCAGACGTTCCAGCGGCGTGTCCAGGCCAATGACCTGCACTTCGCCGGTTCCCGGGAACCATTGCTGGGTAATGGCGCGTCCAAGCGCCACGCGCACCACCGCCGTCAGTTCGTGCGGATCGCTTTGCAGCGGCGCATGTTCGGCCAGCGTCTCAAGGATGGTACGCATATCGCGAATGGGCACCTTCTCATCGAGCAGATTTTGCAGCACTTTGTGCAGGGTGGTTAAGGTCAGTACGCCCGGCACCAAATCTTCGGTCAGCTTCGGCATCTCCTGCGTTACGCGGTCGAGCAGCTGCTGCGCCTCCTGACGTCCAAACAGTTCCGCGGAGAACTGGCCAATCAGGTGGTTGAGGTGCGTTGCCACCACGGTACTGGCCTCAACGACCGTGTAACCCTGAATCTGGGCCTGCTCTTTCAGGGCGCTCTCAATCCAGATTGCCGCCAGACCAAAGGCCGGGTCGGTCGTCTGCTCACCCGGCAACGTGCCTGCGGCGGTGCCCGGGTTAATCGCCAGCCAGCGGCCGGGGTACGCATCACCGCTGCCGATTTCCACCCCTTTCATCAGGATGCGGTAGCGCGCGGGCGGGAGATCCATATTGTCCCGGATGTGGACCACCGGCGGCAGGAAGCCCATATCCTGGGCGAATTTTTTACGAATGCTGCGGATACGGCCAAGCAGCTCACCATCCTGCTGGAAATCCACCATCGGGATCAGGCGGTACCCCACTTCCATCCCCAGCGAATCTTCGAGCTGTACGTCGTTCCAGGTGGCTTCCACCGCCTGGGTGTTCTCAGGCATTTTGACCGGCGCAGGCTCTGCCTTAGGCTGCGTTTCCCGGCCACGCATCCACCAGGCAAGCCCCAGCAGCGCAGCGGTGAACAGCAGGAATACCAGGTTTGGCATGCCCGGCACCATACCGAGCAGGCCCAGCACCGCCGCGGAGAGCAGCATAACGCGCGGGTTGCTGAAGAGCTGCCCCACCATCTGCTCTCCCACGTCCTGATCGGTACTGACGCGAGTCACAATCACGCCCGCCGCGGTGGAGATCACCAGCGCCGGGATCTGCGCCACCAGACCGTCACCAATGGTCAGCAGCGTATAGCTTTCCGCCGCGTGGCCCATGTCCATGCCGTGTTGCAGCACGCCGACGAGCAGGCCGCCGACGACGTTAATCACCATGATCAGAATGCCCGCGATGGCGTCACCGCGCACAAACTTACTCGCACCGTCCATGGAGCCGTAGAAATCTGCCTCCTGGGTCACTTCGGCACGGCGTTTTTTCGCTTCATCTTCCGCGATCAGCCCGGCATTCAGGTCGGCGTCGATGGCCATCTGCTTGCCCGGCATCCCGTCGAGCACGAAGCGCGCGCCCACTTCAGCGATACGCCCCGCCCCTTTAGTGATAACCATGAAGTTGATAATCACCAGAATGACGAACACCACGATACCGATGGCGAAGTTGCCGCCCACCAGGAAGTGACCGAAGGCTTCGACCACCTTGCCCGCCGCCGCCGCGCCGGTGTGCCCTTCCATCAGGATGATACGCGTGGAGGCAACGTTCAGCGCCAGGCGCAGCAGCGTGGTGAACAGCAGGATCGTTGGAAACGCGGCGAACTCCAGCGTGCGCTGGGTGAACATCGCCACCAGCAACACCATGATGGACAACGCAATGTTGAAGGTGAAAAGCAGGTCGAGGATAAATGCCGGTAACGGCAGCACCATCATCGACAGAATTAGCAGGATCAGAATCGGTCCGGCAAGGATCTGCCATTGCGTCGATTTCAGGTTGCCGGGCAGGCGCAACATTGCCACCAGATTAGCCATCAGTGTCCTTCTCGTTCAAAAAATCCAGTGCTTCAGGCACCGGAAGGTTCTCAGGTTTTACAGGTCGTTGACCGCCCGCTAAACGCCAGCGTTTCAGTTGCCACACCCAGGCCAGCACCTCTGCGACAGCGGCGTAGAGCTGGCCCGGGATCTGCTGTCCAATTTCCGCGTGGCGATACAGCGCGCGAGCCAGCGGCGGTGCTTCGAGGATCGGCACACGGTTTTCCGTGGCGATTTCACGAATGCGCAGCGCAATCAGCCCGGCCCCTTTCGCCACCACTTTCGGCGCGCTCATTTTGTTTTCGTCGTACTGAAGCGCCACGGAGTAGTGGGTCGGGTTGGTGACGATGACGTCGGCTTTCGGCACATCTTCCATCATGCGCCGACGCGCGGCGGCACGCTGCATCTGGCGGATACGGCCCTTAACGTGCGGGTCGCCTTCCATCTGTTTATATTCATCGCGGATGTCCTGACGCGACATTCGCAGCTTTTTGATATGGGAATAGATCTGGAAGATAACGTCGAACGCCACCATCGGAATAATGCTCAGTACCACCAGCAGCGAGCATAACGCGACCAGGTTCAGGGCATTCTTCATCGCCGTCATCGGGGACTCGCTGATGAGGCGCATCATCTCCGGCCAGTGGTGCCACAGAAAAAACCCGGCGGTACTGCCCATAAGAAGCGATTTCAGGATCGCTTTAAGAAGCTCTGCCCCGGTTTGCGCGGAAAACATTTTCGCAATACCGGGTAACGGGTTGAGCTTGGAAAATTTCGGTTGCAGCGATTTACCGCTAAACACCAGGCCACCGAGCATGACCGGCGAAACAAGGGCCACGATGACCACGCCCGCGATCAGCGGCAGCAAGGCGAGCATCGCGCTTTTCACAAGGTTGATGATCTGAATGAGGATCAGATTGGGGTCATTGACCATGCTGTGATCAAAACGTAAGCCAGCCGAGAGCATTCCCGCCAGTCTGCGGGCGAGCATCTCCCCGCCCCACCAGATTATGCAGACGCCCACCACCAGGATCAGCAGGGATGTCAGCTCTCGGGATCGGGGGATCTGCCCATCCTCACGGGCTTTTTCAAGTCGGTGGGGTGTGGGGGCTTCTGTTTTGTCGTCGTTCTCTTCTGCCACTGTGCCTGCTCGCAGCCCATTAATTCACGGGTATCATGCCAGCGCAGAGAAAATCCAATGGCGGGAAAAGCCCGTTTATTCGGGCTCTTTTCGCTGTTTTTGTTCTGAGCTGCCTCAGGCCGCGTTAACGACCTGAGGCAGAACGGGCAATCAGAAACCAAGACTGTCCAGCAGATCGTCCACCTGATCCTGGCTCGCCACCACGCCCGCTTTGCTGGTGTCAAGCTGTGGACCATTGAGCAGGCTTTCGTTCTCGCGTTTCGGACGGGCAGCCGGTTCCGGAATGTTCTCCAGCAGCACCATCAGCAGCTGACGTTCAATCTCCTGAATCACATCCATCATGCGCTTGATCACCTGGCCGGTGAGGTCCTGGAAATCCTGCGCCATCATGATGTCCAGCAGCTGGGCGTTAGTGAAGCTGGTGTGGCCCGGCACGTCACCCAGGTACTGACGGGTATCCGTTACCAGTTCGCGAGCATCCGCCAGCTCAATAGGGTTCTCAAACCACTCATCCCAGCGTTTGCTCAGCGCTTTCGCCCCCTTCTCCATCGCATCCTGGTGCGGCTGCGAGGCTTCAACGCTGTTCAGCGCACGCTCGGCCGCCTGCGCGGTCATCTGCACGACGTAGTCCAGACGGTCGCGCGCGTCAGGGATGGCTTCCGCCGCTTCGGCGATAGCCTGGTCCAGCCCCAGCTCACGCAGGCTGTCACGCAGCATGCGGGTCAGGCTACCAATGCGGGCAATAATGTCGCTCGGCGAATGTTCTTCAACGGGTTTCATAGCAGGTTGCAACATATCCATCACCTCACATGCCGAGTTTCTCGAAGATCTTCCCGAGCTTCTCTTCCAGAGTCGCCGCGGTGAATGGCTTCACCACGTAGCCGCTTGCGCCCGCCTGTGCAGCGGCAATAATGTTCTCTTTCTTCGCTTCTGCGGTCACCATCAGCACCGGCAGAGAGGCCATGCCCGCATCCGCGCGGATGGTTTTCAGCAGTTCGAGACCGTCCATGTTCGGCATGTTCCAGTCGGAAATCACAAAACCAAACCCGCCAGCCTGGAGTTTGTTCAGCGCATCCACCCCGTCTTCTGCTTCTTCAACATTGTTGAAGCCCAGCTCTTTCAGCAGGTTGCGCACAATGCGACGCATGGTGGAAAAGTCATCCACAACCAAAAACTTAAGTTCTTTATCCGCCATAAAATAATACTCCTGAGTCAAATACGTATTGCCTGTCCGGCACTGATTTTCGCCAGCATCTGCTGGCTTACCTGGCTAAGATCGACCACTTCGCTTACGCCACCCATATTGATGGCCTCGCGCGGCATGCCGAACACCACACAACTTGCTTCATTCTGCGCAATCGTCCAGGCGCCAGCCTGGTGCATCGCAAGCATTCCGGCGGCGCCGTCGTTGCCCATTCCCGTCAGGATCACCCCAACGGCGTTGCGCCCCGCATGTTTCGCCACCGAATGAAACAGCACATCCACCGACGGACGGTGCCGGTTAACCGGCGGCCCGTCATGAATTTTGATTTGATAGTTCGCCCCGCTGCGCGCCAGCTCCATGTGCTTGTCACCCGGGGCGATATAGGCGTGACCCGGCAGCACGCGCTCGCCGTCTTCCGCCTCTTTCACGCTGATCTGACACAGCTTATTCAGGCGCTCCGCGAACGAACGGGTAAACCCTGGCGGCATATGTTGCGTAATCAGAATACCCGGGCTTGAGAGCGGCAATGGCTGGAGTACATGGCGAATTGCCTCTGTTCCTCCGGTTGACGCCCCAATGACCAGCAACTTTTCCGAGCTGAGTAACGGCCCTGCCTTCAGGGTTGCCGGAGCTGCCATCGGCTTGTGGGCCGCGAGTTTTGCGCGCGACGCGGTACGGATTTTCTCGGCGATCATCTCGCTGTACGCCAGCATCCCCTCGCGAATGCCGAGCTGCGGCTTGGTGACAAAATCCACCGCCCCCAGCTCCAGCGCGCGCAGGGTGATTTCTGAACCTTTACCGGTCAGAGATGACACCATCACCACCGGCATCGGGCGCAGGCGCATTAATTTTTCCAGGAAATCGATGCCATCCATGCGCGGCATTTCAACATCCAGCGTCAGCACGTCGGGGTTATATTTTTTGATTAAATCCCGCGCGACCAGCGGATCGGGTGCTGTCGCCACCATCTCCATATCGCTGTGGCTATTGATGATTTCGGTCATGATCTGACGCATCAGCGCCGAATCATCGACAGACAATACCCTGATTTTACTCATGCTTTTTCCTTACTCAGCGCATATACCGTTTGCCCACGCAGGCTAAACTCACGCACGAGGTTGCTGAAGTTTTCCGAGTGCCCGGCAAACAGTAAACCGTCAGGCTTGAGCAACGGAACAAAGCGACGCAGGATGTCCTGTTGCGTCGTTTTATCAAAATAGATCATCACGTTACGGCAAAAAATGGCGTCGAATGGCCCCGGCACGTTGTACTGCTTATCCAGTAAATTAACGGGAGCAAATTCCACGCAGTTCGCCAGCTCCTGGCGTACGCGCACCAGTCCTTCATGCGGGCCGGTACCGCGCATGAAGTAACGCTGTAGCTGCTGAGGAGACAGCGTTTTAAGCTCATCCTGGCGATAAACGCCGTTACGGGCTTTTTCCAGCACTTCGGTATCGATGTCGCTGGCGTACACTTTCCAGCGGCCCGGCGCCATGCCCAGGGTGTCCGCCAGGGTGATGGCCAGCGAGTACGGTTCTTCCCCGGTAGAGGCCGCCGCGCTCCAGACGCGATACTCTCCGCTACGGCGACGGGCGTGTTCCGCCAGCACCGGGAAGTGATGCGCCTCGCGGAAAAACGCGGTCAGGTTGGTGGTTAATGAGTTGATAAATGCCTGCCATTCGGCGCTGTTCTGGTTCGCTTCGAGCATGCTCAGATAGCGGCCAAAATCATCCAGCCCCAGCGTACGCAAGCGCCGCACCAGCCGGTTGTAGACCATGTCTCGCTTATGGTCCGCAAGCACGATCCCCGCACGCTGGTAGATTAACTGACATATCCGACGAAAATGCGCGTCGGACAGCGCGAGGCGCTGTGTCATCTGCAACAATAATGACGTTTGCCCTGAGGGCATGGGTGATGTCATAGCGCCTTCTTAATCACATTCAGGATACAACGGGCACGGCCTGTGACCGTCCGACTTCTGTTACTGCTTCAACGTGCTCTTTCACATTAAATACGGCGACCAACCCGGTAAGGTGATCCGCCTGGTTTGCCAGCTGATCGGTAGCCGCCGCCGCCTCTTCCACCAGTGAGGCGTTCTGCTGCGTAACCTGATCCATCTGTGTAACGGCCTGCGCCACCTGCTCAATACCACGGCGTTGTTCATCAGACGCCGAGGCAATCTCGCCCATAATGTCGTTAACCCGCGTCACGGAGGTGACAATCTCGTGCATGGTCTGCGCGGCGGTATCCACCAGCGCGGAGCCCTGCTGAACGCGGGAGACCGACTCTTCTATCAGCCCTTTGATCTCTTTCGCCGCATTGGCGCTGCGGCTGGCGAGGTTTCGGACTTCACCGGCAACCACCGCGAACCCGCGCCCCTGCTCCCCGGCACGCGCCGCTTCAACGGCCGCGTTCAGCGCCAGAATATTGGTCTGGAACGCGATACCGTCGATGACGCTGATAATGTCGCCAATTTTCTGCGAGCTGGCGGCAATCTCCTGCATCGTGCTGGCGACGTGAGAGGCCTGATCGCCCCCACGTTTCGCCGTCATCGCCGCCTGTTTTGACAAGTCGGACGCCTGACGCGCGTTATCGGCGTTCTGGCTTACCGTCGCGGTCAGCTGCTCCATGCTGGCCGCCGTCTGCGCCAGCGATGCCGCCTGCTGTTCGGTGCGGGATGAGAGGTCGTTATTGCCTGCCGCAATCTCGGAGATCCCGGTATGCATGGCGTAACTGCCCTGGCGAACGTTGCTTACCGTTTCCCGCAGCGACCCCTGCATCGCCTTCAGGCTGGCGAAAATCGCTGATATTTCATTCCTGCCATACACGGCCACCGGACGCGCCAGATCGCCCTTCGCCATACTGTCGAAGTGGCTGCTGACGATGGCCAGCGGCTGGACGATCATTTTGCGCGACCACCACAGCGAGCCGCCGGTCAGCAGGGCGGCCAGGATCACCATGGTCAGGAAAATCGCCCCTGACATGCGGTAGCTGGTACGGCTGTCCGCACCGGCACGCGCCACAAACTGGTTAATATCCTGCTGCCAGGCGTTAAAGCTGCCGTCGAACGCCGCCTGAGACGCCTGCACCGGCGCGGTCAGGAAGTCAGAAAGCTGGTTGTTCTCCAGCCACGTCGCCTGATGGTCGAGATCGCCGTACCACACATCAAAGGTCTTTTTCATGGAGACTTTCAGCGCTTTCTCTTTCTCACTGACCGCCTCCTGCGCCGTAAAGGCCTTAAACTGCGCGTCGGCCTGCTTCAGGCTGCTGCGGGCCACGACCATCAGCGCCTTAATATCCTCCGGCGGATAGCTCAGCGCGGTTAACGTCCCTGCTTTGTTCAGCGCAGTGCTTGCCTGCAACAGCACGGCACGCGTTTGTGCCAGTGCGGAGCGCTGCTGATTACTCGTCTCAACTTCCTGCAAATTCTGATAGCCATCGCGAAACGCCCAGAAAGACAACCCGTTACTGCCAACCTGCAAAACCCCACACAGGATCAGAATCAAAAACAGTGTGGTCGAGATACGAATACGATTTAACATCCACGCTCCCATCAAGCGGCAAGCAGCCGCGGTTTAATTGTCAGTCAAAATGTTTCCCAGTTTTCATCTTGTCCGGTCACCGCTGCGCGCGTACGTGTTGTCACGGGCGCCGGGGTTGCTTCGCTGTACGCCGACCGCGAGCTGACCGTATTTGTCGTTTTTGAAGTAAGACGGAACGCCGAGACGGCCATTTTCAGGCGGCTCGCCTGGTCCTCCAGCGCAGCGGCCGCGGCAGCGGACTCCTGCACCAGGGCGGCGTTTTGCTGCGTCACACGATCCATTTCCGATACCGCCAGGGCGACCTGGTCAATACCACGACTCTGCTCATCCGATGCAGAGGCGATTTCACCCATGATGTCCGTCACGCGCGTCACGGCATTCACGATGTCATTCATGGTTTCACCCGCACTTTCCACCAGCACCGAGCCGGTATCCACGCGTGAAACAGAGTCTTCAATCAGGGCTTTGATCTCTTTCGCCGCATTGGCGCTGCGGCTGGCGAGGTTACGCACTTCGCCGGCGACCACGGCAAACCCGCGCCCCTGCTCGCCCGCACGCGCCGCTTCAACGGCCGCGTTGAGCGCCAGGATATTGGTCTGGAAGGCGATACCGTCGATTACGCTGATGATGTCGGCAATTTTCTTCGAGCTGTCGGCAATGTCATGCATGGTTTTCACCACGCCGTCGACCACCCGACCGCCGCGCTGGGCGGTGTCGGACGCGCTTTCTGCAAGCTGCGACGCCTGGCGGGCATTGTCGGCATTCTGCTTCACGGTCGCGGTGAGCTGCTCCATGCTGGCCGCCGTCTCTTCCAGTGCGGATGCCTGCTGTTCGGTACGGGACGAGAGATCGTTGTTGCCCATCGCGATTTCACTCGTGCCGGTATAGATGGCATCCGCCCCCTCGCGCACGTTGGCGACGGTATCAATCAGCGAACGCTGCATATGGTCGACGCTGGTTGCCAGCTCGGTGATCTCATTGCGGCCAGAAACGGTCAGCGTTTTCGTGAGATCGCCCCGGCCAATATCACGGATATGGGCAATGACGCGGCCAAGCGGGTTAAGCAGGATATGACGAATGCCGTACCACACGGCCACCAGCACGATGACCAGCGCGAGGGCGAGAACCGCCATCTGCCATTTCGCGAAACGGTAGTCGTTCTGGCTTTGCGTGAACGCGGAGTGATAAAGCTCGCCGCTGGCTTTGGCGTACTCGCCGAGCGCCGCGCCGAGGGCGTTCTGCATTCCCTGGGTCGGCTGCGCGAAATAGGCGTCCATATTGCCCTTTTCCAGGAACTGCACCAGCTCCGTGAGGCCGGCGAAGTAGGCCTGATATTTTTCATCTATGTTCGCGCTCGCCTGCGCCATTGCTGGCTGAGGGGCGATTTTTTTGAAGGCGTCGTAATGTTTCGCCGCGTCTGCCAGCGTGGCGCGCGCATTCTTCAGCAGTTCCGTTTTTGCGCTGCTCTGCTGGTTATTTGGGTCCATCATCATGCGGGCAGACGAGCGGCTCAGGTTGATACGCGTCTGCAACATCAGATCCCAGGTCGTGGTCAGTTCGCTTTGCTGCATTCGCAAATCGTTCGAGGCCGCGAAGCTGTCCTGGTTCTGTTTTAACGACGAGAAAAAGAGGCCGCCAGAAGTAAGCTGAAGAAGTGCGAAAATGACCAGCACCATCATAAGCATTGTGACAACGCGGATACGGTTCAACATACAACACCTTCTCATAGATTTATTAACGGTGTTATCGGCACAGGCCACAGGAACTTTACATTTGCGAAAGGGAAAAGCGCGGGAGTCAGAATGCGACGTCGACAATCAGCGTGTCGGTGTAGGTTCCGGCAGGCGGCGTGGCCTGGCTGGTCAGAACTTTGGCGGTGTAGTTGTAGGTACGTAAAAGCCCGTCCGTACTGACCTGCGATGAGCTGGCGCTGGCCCAGCGCTCGCTGCCGCTGCTACCCCAGCGGTTGCTGGTCGCCTCTTTGTAGATGTCGTAACTCATGAAGTTGCTGCCGCTGACCATACGACGCACGTTGTTCAGGGCATTTGCCCCATTATTAATGCCTATGGTGTAGGTGCTGCCTTTGGTGCAGGTGACGGCAACCGACTGTGAAACGGTGGGAAAATTTTGCACCAGCGGCGCGCTGTTAAAATTCACGTCCGGCGTGGTCATGGTGCTGCAATCGTTGGTGACGGTCATGTTGAGGAGGATCGAGGTGGTTGCCGTGCCGGTTTGCGGGGTCAGGCACGCTCCGACCGCGCCAACGGCGCACACGTTGTAGTTAATGCTGAACGTTAACAACACCTGATACGGCCCGGCGGTGACGTTCTGCCCCATTACGGTCCGGAAATAAAGGGGAATGTTGTAGCGCCTTGAACCCAGCAGCCCGAGCAGCGTGTTTCCGCTCCAGGTATAGGCTTTGCTGATTTGTATTTCACTGTTTCCGCCGCAGCCGGACGCCCCGCACAGCCGCGCAGGGATGACATCGGTAATAGCCGCGTTGTCCGTACGCTTCATGGTCGCCCGGCTATTCGCGAAGACGGATGCCGAGGTGTAATTCAGCGTCACCGAGTCGTTAGTTAACAGGTTGAGAACGGTATCGCAGGTCACCACCAGCGTGCCCGTCGTTTCCACTTCCCCGGTGCCGCTGAGTGCGAACGAGGTGACGCTGCCAAACGAGGCATTCACCGTACTGACGGTACAGGCCGCCCAACTGCCGCCGGAGCACAGCAGCAGGAGCGCGATTAACAGGCGTCTCACGGCGCCTCCCGACAGGTCAGCGGACCGTAAGTTTGCAGTTTATGCTCAGGGTTTGCGCCAACGGTCAGCGTTGCCGTACAGCGTTTACCCTCCGGGGTGATGACCTCGAGCGGATTCACGTCGTTGAGGTTTTCCAGCCAGGCGAGGCCGTCGTAGCCGACAACCGCGCTGCTGCGGGACGCGCGTCTGACCTGGCTTCCTACCGGGATCGCATTGCCCTGCGCATCGTGCAGGATCACGCTGGCAACCCGCTCCTGCTCCATCGGGAAATCCACCAGATAACCGTTATGCCGACGAATCGCCACCCGACGCTCGGTCTCTTTCAGCCGGGTATCCGCAGGTAAGTTCAGGGTATCAATGCGGTAACTTGCCGGGTAATAGGCGGAAACGCCGCTCACCAGCAGATAGCCTTTGTTATTGGTTTTTCCGACCGGCTGGTTTTCGTAGCTGACGGGAACATCCGGATGTCCGTCGGTGCTGATCACCACAAACGCATCGTTGATTTTGTTCGCCGCAAACAGCTCACCGTCCATCAGCACGACAGAGCCCATCGCCTCGCCCCACCAGGTCATCATGCCCTTCTCACCGTAGCCGCCGCCCTGTAGCTCCACGTTGTTATTCCGCCAGCCGAGCGTGGCCTGCTGATAGTTACTCGACTGCGACTGGTTGGCCCAGGCCATGTTCCAGCTAAAGCCGCCGTCTGAAGGCATCGAGTGGTTGTAGTTAATGCGTTGAGTGCTGCCTGCGTCAGGGGTATTTTCAAAGGTGACGGCGGCGCTGTCACGTTCGCCGAGGGGAACCTGCAACGACAGCGCAACCGTCCAGTCGCCCCGCTGCTGGTCACGGCTGGCAGCCAGATAAATACTGCTTGAGCCCCACAGATTACGGCTCCAGGAGAGGTTGAGCAGCTCAGTTTTCTGGCTGTCAAAACTCTCAACGCCGATCCACGCCGCGCCGATATTGCCGTATCCGCCGAGGTTAAAGGTTAAGGAATACTGGTCGGTATTGCGGCTCAGGCTGGCAACGGGGTTATCATTTTCATCATAAACGGTGGGCTGATCGTACAGGGCGAGATTGCCAAAACCACGATCACGTCGGGTATGCTGGGTCGCTACGCTAAACTCGCTGGTGTTGTATTGATAGCCCCAGTTTATCTGGCCGCCGCTATCGCCGCGCATGCGGCTTTGGGTCCACGAGGTATTTACCACGCCAAAACGCCCGAGCTTCAGTACTGTGCCCGCGCCGCCAAGCGCCAGCGACTCCGCCCCTTCCGCATGCCCCTCCAGCGTCAGCCAGTCGGTCACCCCGTAGCGGTACGATCCGCTGCCCGCCGCCGGGCCATAGTCAAAATTCTCAATACCGTAGTTACGCCGCAGGCTGCCCAGCGTCACGGCGCCGTCGCTTAACCCCTGCTTAAGCAGATCGCTGCTGACATAAAACGGCAGCGTGGTACTCACCTGACGACCCAGCGCATCAGTGGTAACCAGTACTGCATCGCCAGCACCGTTGATATACGGCAGATTGGTGAGGGTAAACGGCCCCGGCTGAAGGCGGGTGGAGCCGGAACGGTAGCCGTTAATAAAGAGATCGACCGAGGTCGGGACAGCCGCCTCGCCGGAAAACGCCGGCAGCGGCCAGGTCACCAGATCCGGACGCAGGGAGAAGTCGCGCCCGTAGCTGATCCCGCCCATGCGCACGCTGGTGCTCCAGCTCAGCGCATCGCTGATGACGTCCCCGGCGGACCAGGTGGTGGCATCCTCTTCGTTGGTGATCAGTAACGTAGAGTCATAACGCACGTACCCTTCCTGCTGTCCGCTGTTACCGGTGAAATTCTGCCGGGCGTAACCCGTCGATGAAAATGAATAATCCTCATTGAAATAGCGGAACTCGTGCCAGACCGACGCCTGGCCGCCCGTGTGTTCGGAATGGTTGGTATAAACGTCGTAATTGAGCAGCGCGCCGCGGCCATAGTGCGGTTTGCTTTGCGTGCTCTGTTCGCTGAACGGCGTGATCCGCGCCGCGACCCAGTCCCGGGGGACCGTCAGCAACAGGCGCTGGGCCGTACTGTCGTACTCTGCGCGTACCGACGTAAGCGTCGAGAGATTCACCTCTCCGGCTGGCACATGCGCGGGCGGCAGCCCGGCGCGGAGCAAATCCGCGCCCGAAATAAACCAGGCGCCCTCACGCTGCGTCACCGGCACCACCAGACCCGTGTCATAGTGGTTCAGCACCAGGGCGAGCTGGAATACTGCTTCGCCGTTTATCGTCCGTGCATCCGGCGGCGGCGGTAAACTGTCGTCGCCGGTTTCGGCAAAGGCGCTGGTACTGACGCAAAGCAGGATCATCATCGCCGGTTTCAGTTGACGGGCGTCGATTGCCATTGCGTATCCCTGGCATTAATTTGCGCGCTCATCCGGTTCGGCTGATAAATCCCAGCCGGAAGCGGCCAGCTTCGGGTGCTGCCTGGCAGCACATAACCCAGCAGCCCCTCGGCAACCGTGCGTTTTTGCCCGCCCTGCTCAACCGCAACCTGGCTGAGCCGGACGTGCACATCCCCCTGATTACGGACCTGAAGCGCGGGTTTCCCCCCTTCCTGAACGACCCGCCAGCTCAGCTGTTGAGTATTCGCCAACGCGTGGTGCGCCCCTTCGTTGAGGGTGGGGATCCCCTGCCCATAAACAAATAAGGGAATGGAATAGCGCATTTGCAGTTTGAGGCCCATGGACGGTTCCGCTTTGGCATCCGGCTGGGGAATTTCATCCACAATAATGCGGTAGGCCTGCTCAACCCCCGACGGGATTGTCCCCTGCTTGATCAGGCGAATAAGCTGTTTACTGCCTTTGGCGATGGTCACGATCGGCGGGCTGGCAACCACATCCTGCTGGGCGGTGTAACGCTCATATCCTCCCTCCTGCTTCCAGCGCACAATACGCACCTGCATTGTCGTGGCGCTGTTGCCCTGATTCTGGATCCACAATTCAGTTGCTCTGGCCTCTGCCGAAAGCCACGGATCGATGGGCCACAAAAGAATGGTTGCCGCTGCCTGCGCCTGGCCCGCTGCCAGAGCCGTTGCCCCCAACAGACCCACCAGGCCTGATCGCCTGAAAAATGGCTTCATCGATGTTCTCCCTTTCCTACCATGACAAGGTCACGGTGAGTTGATCTGAATATGTTCCCGGCAGGCTAAACCCCGTCAGGAGCGCGACGCCAAAAAGAGGCAGCGCGATGTTATTGCTGTTGGTATAGGTAATCGGTATGGCCTGGTTAACCCCAATTTCGCTGTTCGCCGCCAGAGAGCTGCTGCTGTAAAGCCGGTAACCAACAACTTCGGTCCCACCTGAACGCGTCATCCGTCGCACCGAGCTGTAATTCTGGCCGCCGTCAATGCTCATGCTCAGCGCCACGCCCGGCGTGCAGGCGATGGACAACGCACCGTCGGCGACAAAGCTGGTGCTGACCGGCGTGTTGTCCACGCCGTTACGGGTTCCAAAATCCAGCGTCCCAAAGCGCCCGCCCGTGCCGGTACTCACCGAGCACCCTGGTACTACCGTCGCGCTCACCCTGAAGGACTGGGAGGTCACCGCTCTGGCGTCGCAGTTCATCATCAGCCCGACGATCAGGGCCAAAAAAGGGTGCACGACGCCCTCTGCGCTTTCGCGCAGACATAAACACAATGCCTTCATGGCTGAATCAGTAGGTGACGCTGACGTTAATCGTGTCGGTATAGGTTCCCGGTACAACCGTTACGCTATTGCCACCGCCCGTTATGCGTCCGTAGAGGGTATAGCTGTCCACCCCGCCCGCCGTGGAGGCAACGGGCAACGCGGCGTTGTTAGCGATCACGTTGTTGTACCCGCTGTCGCTATAGAGGCTGTATGCCACGCCCTGTGCCGCATTGGCGGTGTTCACCAGATAGCGGGCGGGTGTGCCGGGGGTGCCGACAACGGTTCCGGGTGCGGTCGCGTTGGTGTTGCCGGTGATCGCCACCGTGTAACTGGCAGTGGTACATTGAATGGTAAAGGTGTTTCCGCCGCTGGCCCCGGTTAACTGGGTTGTCAGGGTGGAGAATGTCGCAGGATGGGTCCCGAAATCGAGTGTCCCGAAGTTAATGCCGTTTTGCGTTGGCGAGCCGTTGATCAAACAACCGTTCGTCAGCGTCAGCGTCGCCCCGATAGTACCGCTACTGGTGACTGCCAGCGCCTGACCGACAGTCGCCGCCGTCAGCAGTGTACCCGCGCAGATAAAAAGAAGTGTTCTTTTCATTTACCACCCTCCAGAAGAAATAATGGTCCGCTTACCCTATTTTATTCATACTGTTCAGTATGTTAGCCCCGCTTAAACATTCCCCGGCGCGGTTACTGAGAATTTAGTTTATGGTTCACGCTTCAACCACTTTCAACGAAGGTGAGACACCCGCCCTCCAATTAACAGACTATTAACAAACATTACAAAGAGTTAGCAAAATAAAACGGGCATTATTCTTGCTTAATTTGAGGATATATCGCCTGTAATGTGATCCACGTCACAATATATCGTCATAGTAAAAACAACGAATTTTATAAAAATTAAAAACAAGTTGTAACTCACGCAGCTTTACTTCAATTTATGCCCCGAATATTTTCCTGCGCTTAAATAAAAATTTTGTATGCATTGACGCAGGAAACTCTTTTAGCGCATAGAGGATCTTTTTGTGGCAAGTGCAAACAAACTCACGCTCTTCATCGTGATTTTCATGCTGGCGGGCATTCTTTCAGGTGCGGCAATCCATGAGTATGCTTCGCCCGACGCGATACAGGCCTGGTCGGAGAACATCACCCTGCTGACCGATATTTTCCTGCGGCTGATTAAGATGGTGATTGCCCCGCTGGTGTTCAGCACCCTGACGGTGGGCATTATGAAGCTGGGTGAAACGTCGACGATTGGGCGCGTCGGGGGTAAAGCGATGGTGTGGTTTATCAGCTCATCCGTGCTTTCCATTCTGGTGGGGCTGTTTATTGTTACCCTTGAACAACCCGGCAGCGGTCTGAACCTGAGCATTCCGACAGAGACGGTTGATACCGGCCTGGCCGTTAGCGGGATGTCGCTGAAAGCCTTCCTGTCACACACTATTCCAACCAGCATTGCCGGCGCGATGGCGAACAATGAGATCCTGCAAATTGTGGTCTTCTCGATGTTCTTCGGCATCGGCGGCGCGTCATTAGGTCAAAAATTCAACGCCCCGCTGGTGGCGGCGCTGGATGTGGTCTCCCACATTATGCTGAAAGTGACGGGCTATGTGATGTACGTTGCGCCGCTGGCCATTTTTGCCGCGATTTCGTCCGTGATTGCCACTCAGGGTCTGGGCATTTTGCTGAACTATGCCTCGTTCATTGGCGGTTACTATGTGGCGATCCTTCTGACCTGTCTGGTATTGCTGGCGGTAGGTTACATGGTACTGAAAAAAGAGATTTTCCGTCTGGTGGCGATGCTGAAAGATCCGGTGCTGGTCGCGTTTACCACCAGCAGCTCAGAAGCGGCATACCCGAAAACGCTGGAGCAGTTAGCGCGCTTCGGCTGTTCACGTAATATCGCCTCTTTCGTCCTGCCGATCGGCTACTCGTTTAATCTGGTCGGCTCCATGGTGTACTGCTCGTTCGCCTCGATGTTTATCGCCCAGGCATACAACATTCACCTGAGTTTCACCGAGGTGACGGTGCTAATGTTAACGTTGATGCTGGCCTCGAAAGGGATTGCGGGCGTACCGCGCTCGTCGCTGGTGGTGCTGGCGGCAACTATTCCGAGCTTTAACATTCCGGTGGCCGGGATCCTGCTGCTGATGGGGATTGACCATTTCCTGGATATGGGACGATCGGCCATTAACGTGCTGGGGAACGGGATTGCGACGGCGATGCTGTCGCAGAATGAAGGGGCGCGGGAAGCGGAATCAGCGCTGGTGGAGCAGGAGGCGTAAGGTTACAAAAGAGCCGGGTGGCGCTGACGCTTACCCGGCCTACGTGTTCGAGCCATTTGTAGGCCGGGTAAGGCGAAGCCGCCACCCGGCTTTGTTTTATGCTACATGATTCGCCGCGATATCCAGCAGCGCCATCTCTTCGCTGTTCAGCAGCTTCTCAATATTCACCAGAATCAGCATACGCTCGCCGAGCGCACCCAGCCCCGTCAGGTATTCCGTCGACAGCGTGACCGCAAACTCCGGCGCAGGACGGATTTGATCGGCGGTCAGCGACAGCACATCAGACACGCCATCCACCACGATCCCCACCACGCGCTGCCCCAGATTCAGGACGATCACCACCGTGTTATCGTTGTACTCCACATCGCCCTGGCTAAACTTCACGCGCAGGTCCACGATAGGCACAATCACACCGCGCAGGTTGGTCACACCCTTGATAAACGCTGGCGTGTTCGCAATGCGCGTTACCTGGTCGTAACCGCGAATTTCCTGCACTTTCAGGATGTCGATACCGTACTCTTCATCCCCTAAAGTGAAAACCAGGAATTCCTGTCCAGATGGCTCGCCCGCCAGTTTCGTTACGTTACTCATACCGGTCATGTTATTACCTTTTACTTAATCAGGCGGCTGTGTTCGCCACACGTTGTTCACGATTTAATCCCTGAAGTGCCGATACATCGACGATCAGCGCGACGCTACCATCACCCAGGATGGTGGCAGCAGAGATCCCCGGCACTTTGCGGTAGTTACTTTCCAGGTTCTTAACCACCACCTGATGCTGACCAATCAGCTGATCGACCAGCAGCGCGTAGCGGCGTCCGGCGCTTTGCAGGATCACAACGATACCCTGCGTGGCCTCGGTTTTTGCCCCGTCCACTTCAAACACTTTCCACAGTTCCACCAGCGGCAGGTACTCGCCGCGCACTTCGAGCACGCGCTCGCCGCCCGCCAGCGGATGCAGATCTTCTTCACGCGGCTGGAGGGACTCCATCACCGCGTTCAGCGGCAGAATAAAGACTTCGTCCGCCACTTTAACGGACATGCCGTCAAGAATGGCCAGCGTCAGCGGCAACAGGATACGAATCGTGGTGCCCGCGCCCTGCTTAGACTGGATCTCAACGTGACCGCCCATCTCCTGAATGTTACGTTTCACCACGTCCATGCCCACGCCGCGGCCGGAAACGTCGGTGACCTGCTCTGCGGTTGAGAAGCCCGGGGCAAAAATCAACATGCCCACTTCTTCGTCGGTCATATTTTCGTTGACCGCCATTCCCTGCGAAATCGCCTTCGCCAGAATGCGCTCGCGGTTCAGGCCCGCGCCGTCATCGGTCACTTCGATGCAGATGTTGCCGCCCTGATGTTCCGCTGACAGGATCAGGTTGCCCACGGGCGATTTTCCAGCTGCTACGCGGTTTTCCGGCAGCTCGATGCCGTGGTCGAGGCTGTTACGCACCAGGTGCGTTAACGGATCGATAATGCGTTCAATCAGGCTCTTGTCCAGCTCGGTGGAGCTGCCCATCAGCGTGAGTTCGATCTGTTTGTTGAGCTTGCCGGCCAGGTCGCGCACCAGGCGCGGGAAGCGGCTGAAGACATATTCCATCGGCATCATGCGGATGGACATCACCGATTCCTGCAAATCGCGGGCGTTACGTTGTAACTGGCCCATGCTGGTGATGAGATCGCCGTGGGTCACCGGGTCCAGCTCGTTGGAGCGCTGGGCCAGCATCGACTGGGTGATCACCAGTTCACCGACCAGGTTGATCAGCTGATCCACTTTCTCCACCGCCACGCGAATGCTCGTGGACTCGCTGGAACGCGCCGCCGGTTTTTCACCACGGGCCGGGGCAGCCGTCTCTTTTGGCACGGCTTTCAGGGCCGGGGCAGCGGCAACTACCGCAGGGGTATTCTCTGCCGGAGCTGGCGCTTCAACGGCCACCGCCTCGGTTTCAAACGCAATCTGATCCGCTTCAATGACGAAGCACAGCACCGCCACGATGTCATCCTGGCCGATCCCGCCGTCGAGCGTCGCGGCCAGGCTGTCTTTGCCCTTCACCACGTTGCTGAGCGTCGCCAGGTTCCCCAGCTCCTCTTCCAGCAGGTTGACCTCGTTCTCCTTCAGACGTGACAGTACCACGCGCAGTTTTCCTGCGGGCGCGTCAGGCGCCGTATCGGGTTCGGCCACGGCGTCAACAACGCTCAGTTTTGCCGCAGGGACAGCGGGCGCAGACGCCTCACCTTTGGCTTCCAGCGCTAACTGACGCAGCGCGTTGCAGATGTATTCAAAGCTGGCGGCATCAGGCTCTGCCGAACTTTTATAGGCGTCGAGCTGTTCCTGCATAATATCTTTCGTTTCCAAAAACAGGTTGATAATGTCGGTATTGAGCTGCATCTCACCGCGTCGTGCTTCATCCAGCAGGTTTTCCATTAAATGGGTGGTTTCCTGCAAAATGGTAAATCCAAACGTTCCGGCACCGCCTTTAATGGAATGCGCCGCACGGAAGATGGCATTGAGCTGTTCTGAGTCCGGTGCCTCGGGCACCAGATCCAGCAAATGTTGCTCCATATCGGCCAACAATTCGTCGGCTTCATCAAAAAATGTCTGGTAAAAATCGGTAATATCCATGCTCACGCTATCACCTCGGATTGGCTGGTGGCGATGTTGGAACGGCAGCCGAAGGGACGGCCCCAGGCTGTTTTAAATCGTCCAGTGACTCATTCTGACTTTCGGCGTTTTCATGCAGGATGGCCTGCTCCGCCTGCTGGTTCAGCACTAAAAGACTGATACGACGGTTGATGGCGTCATCCGGTCCGCGGTCGGTAAGGCGCATGGTTGCAGCCATGCCGACCACGCGCAGGACCTTGCCATCATCAAGCCCACCCGCCACCAGCTCGCGACGCGAGGCGTTGGCGCGATCGGCAGAAAGCTCCCAGTTGCTGTATCCTTTCTCTCCCGTGGCGTACGGGAAATCATCCGTGTGTCCGGACAGGCTAATGCGGTTTGGAATACCGTTCAGCACCGGTGCAATCGCACGCAGAATATCGCGCATGTAGGGCTCCACGTCGGCGCTGCCGGTTTTGAACATCGGCCGGTTCTGGCTGTCGATGATCTGAATACGCAGCCCTTCCTGCACCAGGTCAATTTTCAGATGCGGACGCAGCGCGCGCAGCTTAGGGTCCGCTTCAATCAGCTGATCCAGGTCACCGCGCAGTTTTTTCAGGCGCGCCTGCTCCATCCGTTTTTTCAGCTCGTCGATGTTCGGCTGTTTTTTCACTTCGCCCTGCTGCTGGGTGTAATCGTCACCGCCGCCGGGGATCGGGCTGTCGCTGTTCGAAATGCGCGGCCCGCCGGTGACCGCCGTCGCCAGCGGCGTCCTGAAATATTCCGCAATCTGGATTAGCTCCTTCGGGCTGGAGATGGAGATCAGCCACATCACCAGAAAGAAGGCCATCATGGCGGTCATAAAGTCGGCGTACGCGATCTTCCAGGAGCCATGAGAACCGTGACCGTGCCCCTTATGCTTGCGCTTTTTTACGATGACGATCGGATGGGACTGGTTTTTCATGCGTCCTCAGTTGTCGTCTGTTGGTTAGGGTTTTTCACCGCACGCACGTGCTCTTCCAGTTCGATAAACGACGGACGTTCGCTGGAGTAAAGCGTCTTACGACCAAATTCGACGGCAATCGGTGGCGCATAGCCGTTGAGGTTTGAGAGCAGCGTAATTTTCACGCACTGCATCATTTTGGTGGTTTCGGCGCTCTTCTGGCGCAGCACGCTCGCCAGCGGGGAGATAAAGCCGTAGGCCAGTAAAATACCGAGGAACGTCCCCACCATCGCGTGGGCAATCAGCGCCCCCAGTTCAGCCGCCGGGCGATCCGCCGAGGCCAGGGCATGAACGACGCCCATGACCGCCGCCACGATGCCGAACGCCGGAAGCGAGTCGCCCACCAGCGCCAGGCTGTTGGCCGGTACTTCGGACTCGCTCTCGTGGGTTTCGATCTCTTCGTCCATCAGGGCTTCAATTTCGAAGGTGTTCATGTTGCCGCTGATGATCAGTCGCAGGTAATCGACGATAAAATCGAGCATCATCGCGTCGGCCAGAATACGCGGGTAGCTGGCGAAAATTTCGCTCTCTTTCGGGTTTTCGATGTCCCGCTCCAGCGAGAACATCCCCTGCTGACGTGACTTCGCCATCAGGCGATAGAGCAGCGCCAGCAGATCCATATACATGCTTTTGGTGTATTTCGAGCGACGAAACAGCAGCGGAATCGCCTTCAGCGTGCCCTTGATCGATTTGCCGTTGTTACCAACGATAAAAGCCCCTACCCCTGCACCGCCGATGATGACAAGTTCAGCCGGTTGATAGAGTGCTCCAAGGTGCCCGCCGGTCATCATGTAACCGCCGAAAACTGTACCGAGAACTACCAGGTAACCTAATAAGATAAGCACGACATCATCCTTCCGCTAGTGACTATGGCAGGACGTTCATTTCGAGCGCATGACCTGAACGCAGGGTAAAAAAAAGCAGCGGTAATCGCTTACCGCTGCTGGAATCTTGCCCACAGGTTCGGGTTAAACAGCGTGTTCGATCTGTTCATCCAGCAGTTGTGGAATAATATCGGCAGCATCCCGGGAAAGTTTACGTCTTTTTACGGCTCGGGATGGAGGCTGGCACAAACTACAGGCGAAGCTGCCCGCAGGCTGGTGCGCGTGGGTAATGAAATTGCCGTCACAGCAGTTGCAGCGGGACAATTCAAGCATTCCGCTTTCAACAAAACGCACCAGCGTCCAGGCGCGGGTCAGCGCCAGCAGGGGTCCCTCTTCCTGCTGCGGGCATTGCTCAAGGTAAAGTTTGTAGGCTTTGATCACGGCATCAACGCCGCTGCATAAGCCCGTTTTAAGCAGGTACTGCCAGGCGTTACAGAACATGGAAGCATGGATGTTCTGCTCCCAGGTCATGAACCAGTCAGTCGAAAACGGCAGCATACCTTTTGGCGGCGGGCTACCACGCAATTCTTTGTACAGCTTGATCAGACGACCACGGCTCAGCTGCGTCTCGCTTTCCAGCATTTGTAAACGCGCACCGAGCGTGATGAGTTCCATCGCCAGCTGGATATCACGGGCTTCCTGAACAATGCTTTTTTCGCTCATTGTTAAGCCCTTTTCTTCCGGGCTACGTCATCAGGCTGGCTGATTTCGTTGAGCAGGCGGGTGGAGAGAAGAATACCGGTGTGGATCTGTTGCAGATCGTCCACGCGGGATTCCTGAGTCAGACGCGTAATGGTCTGCGGGTTATCAAAACGGAACTGGCAGACAAGTTGATTGGTTTCAGCCAGCTTGACCATTTGCGGGAGGGTTAATCCACCCAGCATGGTTGCCATCTCTTCGTTAACACCCAGACGAAACATCGCTGACGGTTTGTCCTGACTAATCAAACGCTGCGCGAGCAATAAATACGACAAATTGATGTCATAAATATGTTTTAGCAACTCGGATGTATGCATTTTTCCCATCCCGAATAACCAACTATTATTTTTATGCGGAAAGACCGCACCCCGTGATGTCGCCGGGAAATCACCCGGTATAAAAAGAAAAGGCCAAATGCATAGTTGAATTTAGGTTTGTACGTCGTAAAGCGCGTGACCGGTTAACATGGCCAAAATGTCGGTTACACATTTTATCTTTTCTTACAAATAACTAAGATTTTTCCTAATTCGACGCAAACTCTACTCGTCAGTTTTGACACATACAATGCAGCCCCCCCTGGAATTTAAAAAAAATGTGATCTACGTCACATAATTTACGCGAATGTAACCCATAAATCCATCAGCGCGACTTGTAATTTGACTATTTATTGAGCAAGTGAAGCTTGTTTATATTCTTATGGAACGAATACTCATGCAGAGGGATGAGGGGATCGGGTATGAAAATTGCTACGTCGAAGAAGCACTGCCCTTTCGCGTTACAACGGGCGCGAACGCCAGAGAAGAGGCGGAGTTAATTAAGTAAAAACAGCAGCTTAAGTTTTCTTTTCGAGAAACAAGTTTCCATGGGTAACCATCACGCTTGCGTTGACGATCGGTTAACGCGATTTAACAGCACGGAAGGCTAAATGTGTGATTTACGTTAAGTTGTTAATTACTTTCATTTAGCGTCCCCATTTCGTTATTCTTCTTATAAGAATAATTAATGAATAATTATGATAAGCTTCACACTATTGTCGCATGTGCCTCTTGCAGAAGCGGCAGATTCGCGGTAAAGCTTGAGAAAGGTGTCATTCTGACATAAAAGGAGTGTGTGATGAGTTACTCCCATCTTCTTGTTTCTGTTGCGGTTTCCCCCGAAAGTCATCAACTCGTCGCCCGTGCCGTTTCCATTGCCCGCCCGAATAATGCCCGCATAAGTCTGATTACCCTGGCTGCTGAACCCGAAATGTATAATCAACTGGCAGCGCCAATGCTGGAAGATATTCGTGAGGTTCTTCAGGAGGAAACGCAGCAATTTCTGCGCGAGCTGGTTGAGCGGGCAAAATATCCTGTCCACCAGACGGTGATTGCCACCGGCGAGTTAAGTGGACATATTCTCGACATTTGTCAGAAACAGAATGTTGACCTGGTCATTTGCGGAAATCATAACCAGAGCTTTTTTTCCCGGGCGGCATGCTCGGCAAAATCCATCGTTTCGTCAAGCCAGGTGGATGTCCTGCTGGTGCCTCTCGGGGGCAATTAATGCCCCCGGAGAAAATCAGGCGAGTTTAGGGAAGGTCGCGATCTTTTTTTGCAGATCACCTTCCTGAGTTTGCGGCTGGATCGCGCGCAAATCGTCAATAAAACGCGCCTGCCAGCGGTTGATATCATTCTTAACGATGGTCTCCATCATTTCTGAATGACGTGAAATACGTTCCGCAAGCGGCATGGTTAACGCGCGGTTCAGGGCATTTGCCACGTCATCGCGATCGTAAGGGTTCACAATCAGCGCCGAGGTTAACTCGTTTGCCGCACCGGCAAATTGGGACAGCACCAGCACGCCCGGGTCAGCAGGATCTTGTGCTGCTACATACTCTTTTGCCACCAGATTCATCCCGTCGCGCAGCGGGGTGACCAGCCCGACGTCCGCATAGCGGAACACTTTCATCAGGATTTTGCGCTCAAAGTGCTGATTCAGATAGAAAAGTGGAGTCCAGCCGAGCTGACCATAGCGCCCGTTGATGCGCCCTGCTTCGGTCTCCAGCTGGTGACGAATATCCTGGTAAGCCTGAACCTCACCGCGCGAGGTCGGCGCTATCTGGGTATAGCGGATCTTGCCGTGATGCTGCGGGAATTTATCCAGCAGGGTTTCATAAGCGAGGAATCGCTCCGGCAACCCTTTGGAATAATCCAGTCGTTCAACCGAAAAGATATTCTTAACGTGCTTGAGTTCGTCCTTGAGCTGGGCAAGCTTCGGCGGCAGCGGACCAGAGGCCTGCTCGGCGATTTCGTCTGGCTCAATACCAATCGGGTAGACTTCGGTATAGAAATTTCGTCCCCACGCGGTGTGAGATTTGCCGCCGTGAGTGACCAGCCGGGTTTTACCCGACACGCTGTCGAGGAACGCCAGCCTGTCATTTTCCGTCTGGAAACCGAGCAGGTCGTAATCAGACAATGCTTCAAGAATTTCATCATGCTGCGGTAGCGCCGTAAAGATCTCCGGGGTCGGGAACGGAATATGCAGGAAGAAGCCGATCCGGTTCTTCACACCCCGTTTACGCAGCTCCCTGGCGAAGGGCAGCAGATGGTAATCGTGGATCCATAAAATATCGTCTTCTTCGATTAGCGGCAGCAGTTTATCTGCCAGCAGCGCGTTAACGCGCATGTAGCCTTCATAGGATTCACGCTGGAATTTCACCAGATCCAGACGATAGTGAAACGCTGGCCACAGCACGGCGTTTGAGAACTCGGAATAATATTCATCGTAGTCCTTCTCGCTAAGGGCGAAGGAGGCCCACGTGATATTGCCCCGTGACACCTTTTTTAGCGGTTTCTCATCATTACTGATTTCCCCGCTCCAGCCAAACCAGAGACCACCCGCGGCTTTGAGGGCACCTAATACCCCGACCGCCAGGCCACCGGCACTGGCTTTTTTATCATCCGGCGGTGCGATGCGATTAGAGACGACGACTAAGCGACCCATAATGATTTCTCCCGTTGTTTTGCGCTATTTGTTGTTGTTGCTGGTTAGCGACGTCAGATATCCACTGCCAGACGCTGGCGACATTTTCCAGCCGCCATCCGGCAATGGTTTCACCAGATCCAACCTTGACAGACATGCCCTGGGCCTGGTTTACCACCCTGAACCCGGCCTCGTCGGTCAGGTCATCCCCAAAAAAGACTGGCGTACGCCCTTTGAACGGCGCTTCCGCCATAAACGCTGCAATGGCAGCGCCTTTATTAATTCCTGCCGGTTTAATCTCGACCACACATTTACCCGGCTGTAACGCCAGCTCCGGATGGGCTTCCGCCACGCTTCTTGCCACCGCAAAGATCGCCGCCTCATGATGGGGCGCCTGACGGTAGTGCAGCGCAAAGGCCATGCCTTTGGCTTCCAGTTCCGTACCGGGAAGCATTTCCAGAGCCGAAGAGAGTTGCGTATGCAGCGCCTGAATCAGCGTGTCGGGGAGTGAAACTATATGCAGTTGATCATGGATATCGCGGCGCTCCGCTCCGTGCACACCGGCCAGCGGAAAGTGATAAGGACTGGCGAGCACGTCCAGCTCGGCCATTGAGCGCCCTGAAATCAATGCCAGTGCCCCCTCGTTCTGTCGGGAGAGCTGCTGCAAATTCTCTAACACCGTGTCCGGTACAACGACGTCATCCGGATGCGGTTCAATCCCGGCGAGCGTCCCGTCGAGGTCAAAAAAGAAAGCAAATTTTCCGGGCAGTACAGGCGGTGCGGTTAACAAGTCAGCCACCCTAATCCTCCTTACAGTGAACAAAACAGCCATGTAAGTATAGACAGTGTGACGGTGCTCGCCATTTGGCAACCGGCCCGTCAGCAAAACTGGCGGGCCGGTCAGGGGGTCAACTATGGTTAATAGTTGAGCATATTGATGGCTAAAAATAAATCAGACGGTACGCTTCGCTTTTTGCTTGTAACGGTCGAAGATCACCGCTGCCAGCAGGATCAGGCCGCGTACGACGTACTGAGAGAACGGAGAAATATTAAGCAGGTTCATGGCGTTCTCCACGGTCCCCAGAATCAGGATCCCCGCCACCACATATGAGATTTTTCCGATGCCGCCCTTGAGGGAAACGCCCCCTAAAACGCAGGCTGAGATGACGATCAGCTCATAACCAATGGAGGTCATTGGCTGGCCGCTGGTCATACGCGACGCCAGAATAATCCCCGCCGCCGCCGATACCAGCCCGGAAAGCACGAAGATAATGATCTTGGTCCGTACGACCGGGACACCCGCCAGACGCGCCGCCTCTTCATTGCCGCCAATCGCCAGCGTGTTACGGCCAAACGTGGTGCGGTTAAGCAGGAAACCGAACAGGATCAAACAGCCTACCGTCAGCCAGATTGGCGCAGGCAGACCCAGCCAGTTGGCATAGCCCAGCGTGAAGAAGCGCTCGTCTTCAATCCCCACGGCTTTCCCGTCGGAGATGATATAGGCCAGACCGCGCACGATTTGCATGGTCGCCAGCGTCGTAATCAGGGCGTTAATCTTCAGGCGCGCAATGACAAACCCGTTCACCAGGCCGCTCAGCACGCCGAGCAGCAGCCCGGCCAGCACGCCGATCCACAGGCTTTCGGTCATGTTGATCACCACGGCAGTGGTGACGCCTGCACAGGCAATCACCGAGGCAACCGACAGGTCAAAATCGCCGGAGGCCAGGCAGAATAGCATTCCGCAGGCCACCATGCCGGACATGGAGATAGCCAGCCCCAGCCCCTTCATATTGATGAACGTGGCGAAATTCGGCACAAAAATCGCGCAGGCGACGAACAGGGCAGCAAAGACCACCAGCATGCCGTACTGGTCCCAGATGCGGCCAAAACTGAAAGCCGACTTCGGCGCTCCGGATGTAGTAACAGAGGACATCATTGACTCCTTACTCAGGCGACAGCCTGGCTAACTTTAGGCATGGCGAGACTCAACGCCTGTTGTTCATTCGCCTGTTCATGCAGCAATTCACCGGCAATTTCACCTTCACGCATCACAACAATGCGGTCGGCGACGCCCAGCACCTCAGGCAGATCGCTGGAGGCGAACAGGACCGCCACACCGCGTTTTGCCAGTTCATAGATGACGTTATAGATTTCGTGTTTCGCCCCCACGTCGATACCGCGCGTTGGCTCATCCAGCAAAATGACCTTCATATCTTCCGACAGCCAGCGCCCCAGAATGGCTTTTTGCTGATTGCCGCCGGACAGGTTCATGATCAGCTGTTCAGCCCCGGGGGTTTTGATGTTCAGCGAACGGATATGGTGATCCGCGTTGCTCGCCTCCCAGCCGTCGTTAATCAGACATCCCGCACGGATGAACTTGCGCCGGGCAGAGATGTTGATGTTGTCGCGCACCGAGTGCACCGGAATAATGCCCTCGGCCTTTCGATCCTCCGGGCAGAGCATAATCCCCGCGTTTATCGCCTGCGCAGGCTTCTGAATATCGACCTTTTTCCCGTCGACGAAAACCTGACCCTGGGTTATGCGCGTCCCGCCAAACAGTCCTTTCATCAGCTCGCTGCGCCCTGCCCCCACAAGGCCAAACAGCCCGACGATTTCGCCGCTGCGCACCGAGAGTGAAATGGGCGTGCGCACGCCCGGGGCTTTGACGTTATCCAGACGCAGACGCTCCGGGCCATACTCGCGCGGTTTCCAGTGGTAAATATCCCCCAGATCGCGTCCGACCATCGCCTGCACCAGTTGGTCATGATTGACCTGCTGCATATCGGTGAAGGTGCGCACGTAGCGGCCATCTTTAAACACGGTGATGGCATCGCTTAAGGCAAAAATCTCTTCCATACGGTGAGAAACGTACAGAATGATGCGGCCCTCTTTGCGCAGCTCGCGGATCACGCGAAAGAGATTTTCTATTTCACGCGCCGAGAGCGAACTGGTTGGCTCATCGAAAGCGATGATTTTGGCGTTACGCGCCAGCGCTTTGGCAATTTCCACCATCTGCCACTGGCCGATGGAGAGATACTTAAGGGGCGTTTGCGGATCGACATCCAGCCCAAGGTGCTTGAGCTGCAAGCCCGCTTCATAGTTGAGCAGCGAGCGGTTGACCACGCCGCTTTTATGCGGAAGCTGGCCCAGATAGATGTTCTCCGCCACGGTCATTTCAGGAATGAGATGCAGCTCCTGATAGATGATGGCGACGCCCGCGTTTAATGCTGCCGTAGTGTCGGCAAAGGCCACCTCTTCGCCGCGAATGGCCAGCGTGCCGGTGGTGGGCGTGTAGTTGCCGCTGAGAATTTTGAGCAGCGTGGATTTTCCCGCGCCGTTCTCCCCCATCAGGGCATGAACCTGGCCGGCATAGCAGTCGAAGCTGATATCGGTCAGCGCGTTTACACCGGGGAACGTTTTACCGATGCCGCGGAAAGAGAGATACGGATCAGACTGTTGCATAACGACTCCGTGATTCCTGTAGTGTGTACGTCTGGCCCCTCACGGTGAGTGAGGGGCGCAATCACAGCGTATTACTTACCGCCCAGTCCTTTTTTCGCCAGCTCCTCTTTGAAGTTATCGCGGGTAATCAGCACCACATCGGTCACTTCGGTGAATTTCGGCGGTTCAACCCCTTTGGTCACCCAGTTGTAGAGCATTTCGCTGGATTTATAGCCGTGGACATCCGGGCTTGGCAGCAGAGAGCCATAGAAGCCGGTCGCCTGCGCTTTAGACAGTTCGCTCACGGCGTCAACGCCGTTGATGCCGATCCCGATCACGTCCGGCGCTTTAAAGCCCTGGCCTTCCGTTGCACGCACGCCGCCCAGCACGGTGTTGTCGTTCATCCCCACCACCAGCCAGTGCTTCACTTCCGGATGCTGGACGAGCATGGAGTTCGCCGCATCAAAGGCGCCCGGAATATCGTTGGATTTGGTCGGGACTTTGTAGATCTGTTTTTCCGGGAAGCCAGCCGCTTTCAGGGCGTCCATGGACCCGGTGGTACGACGACGGGCGGTGTCCAGCTCGTCAGCGGTAATGGCCATCACGGCGGTCTCTTTGACATCCCAGCCGCGTTTTTGCATCTCTTTATAGAGCTCCTGGCCCTGACGCTCACCGATTTTAGTGGCCGCCATCATTACCAGCGGAACGGTATCCATCGGTTTGCCTTTGGCATTCACGAACTGATCGTCCACCGCAATCACTTTCATGTCGTAACCGCGCGCTTTCGCGGCAATCGCTGACCCCAGTTTTGGATCCGGCGTACAGATAACGAAACCTTTCGCGCCGCTGGCCGCCAGGCTATCAATGGCGTTCAGCGTTTTCTCACCGTCAGGTACGGCGATTTTAATTACCTCAAATCCCAAATCTTTTCCGGCTTTATCAGCAAATTTCCATTCGGTCTGGAACCACGGCTCTTCCGGCTGTTTAACCAGAAAACCGAGCTTTAAATTTTCAGCGATAGCGGATTGTGACATAACGGCAGCCAGGCCGATGGCCGCCAGCGCTTTAGTAAATTTGTGCATGGTAAACTCCAGCTTTAGCATTCTTATCTGTAGGGAATAATGGCGAACGACTTATTTAATCGGACTTAAAACAAGGCATTAGCGCTTACCTCGTCATAAGCGTTATTGCTGGAGATAGTTTTAGCGGGAAATTAATCATCCATAAGAGAGCAACATCACACCGCAGAATTACAGTAATTGCGTACATAAATTCAGCGGAAAATGACATAAAAAAGGACGTAATTGTCCTACAAATGGAAAGGAGTTAAGCAGGATTATCCATAAGGTCAGCTAAGAAATCCCTGTAACCCGGACGCCTTAGCGCCCGGCAGAAAAATTACCAGCGGTAATAGATGTGTTCAGCATGATCGCGCACGGGGGCGTCGTCACCCAACAGACGAGCAGAGAGCGTCAGCGCAAAGTCAAAAGCGTGCCCCAGCCCCTTGCCGCTGATGAGGTTATTATCCACCACGACCGGCGCATCTACATATACTCCATCATCAACGCTCTGCCAGAGATCGCCGGAACAGACGTAGCGACGCCCCTTCAGTAGCCCGTTACCGCCCAATACCCGCGCGGCCGCAGAGCAGATCGGGCAGATGAGTTTGCCCTGCTCGTCATGGGCGGAAACAAAGCGGAGCACCTCCTGGTTAGCCGCAAGATTGACGCTGCCCTGCGGCCCACCGGGCAACACGACTGCGTCATACAGCGTATTAATGCGCTCCGTTAACGTACTGTCAGCCACCATGGGAATATTGTGGTAACTCACTACCGCACGGGACGCCGCGCAGGCCAGCGTCTCCACTTCAATCTGTAAACGCCGCAGAATATCAATCGTGATAATCGCTTCTGCTTCTTCAAAACCGGGTGCCAGCAGCACCGCAACGTTAGCCATCATAAACCTCAACGAATTAAACGATGTAAAACAGTGTTTCATTTTCTCGGATTATCAGATTGCAATCTTGCGTCGCGATCACAGAACCGTATATTGAGTGAAAATTGACTTAGCTCAAATTTGATACAACAGGATATATTTGCAGATATTATTTCTGATTTAACACTTTTACAGAATTTCCCGCCAAAGAACGTTTCCTGAAACGATAAAAATGAGCAAAATTAATTTTATGTTCATAAAAATCAACAGTTTATATAAAACACAATCTCGTAACCCTCTTTCCATTCTGGGCTATATTTAAATTTGTAATGTATGGTAAACACAGCCCAATTAAGAGTTTTCTTAAGTCAAAGAGAAGCGTATGCTTATTTAAATCGAACACAGGAAGTGAATTTTCGAGTTTTTTTACCTTGCAGAAATCTATTTCTGCCATTCAATCGTCAATACCTGCCGGGTCAGGTTAAGTAGCGGACATCAAGTCCCGCAGTCAATAAGGATATGAGAATGACTACCCAAACGATGATGCAAAAACTGAATGCCCAGATGAACCTGGAGTTTTATGCTTCAAATCTGCATCTGCATTTGAGCGCGTGGTGTTCCAGAAAAAGCCTCAACGGCACTGCCACCTTCTTTCGTACTCAGGCGCAAAGTAACGTCACGCACATGATGCGCGTCTTTAACTTTTTGAAAGCTGTCGGCGCAAACCCTACCGTCAAAGAGCTTGAAACGATTGAAGATAATTACACTTCTCTGGAAGAACTGTTTCAGAAAACGCTCGAAGAGTATGAGCAACGCTGTGCGAAGCTGAGCAAACTGGCTGATGAAGCCAAAGCGCAACGGGACATCATTACCCTCAAGTTTTTACGTGATATGGAAAGAGAGCAGCAGCAGGATGGCATGCTGCTGAAGACGCTCGCAGATGAAATCCGCAACGCGAAACGCGCGGGGATTTGTCTGGAGCAGACGGACCGCCATCTTCTCGACATTGCTACCGTGCAACACCACTAAGTCCCTTCACCCACTCCCGTCAGGGAGTGGGTACCAACTCCCTGCTTTTGCTGACATTTAACAAATCAGATCTTGCTCCCAATGAATAACCATACATCGTGTAATGATTTGTTTAATTACATTCATTAACGAGGGAGCATCATGATCACCATTGAGTTTATTGTCATTATCCTCTGCCTGCTGATAGGCACCCGCTTCGGCGGGATGGGCCTGGGGCTGATAAGCGGCATCGGCCTGTTTGTTTTGAGTTTTGTCTTTGGTCTGCAACCCGGTAAACCGCCGGTTGACGTGATGCTCACGATCCTCGCCGTCATCGGCTGTGCGGCCACGCTACAGACCGCCGGTGGCCTGAATGTAATGATGCAGTTTGCAGAGCGCCTGCTGCGTAAACATCCCCAGCACATCACCCTTCTCGCACCGTTTACCACCTGGATGTTGACCTTCCTGTGCGGGACCGGGCACGTCGTCTACACCATGTTTCCCATTATCGCGGATATCGCCCTGAAAAAAGGCATACGCCCGGAACGGCCGATGGCGGTGGCCTCGGTGGCATCTCAGATGGCGATCACCGCCTCCCCCGTTTCCGTGGCCGTCGTTTCGCTGGTCTCGATTCTTGGTGCGCAGCACGGTATCGGCCACGCGTGGGGGATCCTCGAAATTCTTGCGGTCTCCGTACCGGCCTCACTGTCTGGCGTCGCCATTGCGGCACTGTGGAGCTTGCGTCGCGGGAAAAACCTCGCAGACGATCCTGAATTTCAGGAAAAGCTGAAAGATCCGAAACAGCGGGAGTTTATCTATGGAGGAACGGAGACGTTGATGGATCAACGTTTCCCGAAACAGGCCTACTGGTCCACGTGGATCTTCTTCGCCGGAATTGCCGTAGTGGTCCTGCTGGGTGCGCTGCCCGAGCTGCGTCCGGCGTTTGAGATCAAAGGGAAAATGACGGCCCTGTCGATGAACCTTGTCATTCAAATGATGATGCTGATCGCCGGGGCCATCATGCTGATGACCTGCAAGGTGAATGCGTCGGCCATTTCAAACGGGGCGGTATTTAAGGCGGGGATGGTCGCGATTTTCTCGGTGTTTGGCGTGGCGTGGATGAGCGATACCTTTTTTCAGGCGCATCTCGACGAGCTGAAAATGGCGCTGGAGGGGGTGGTGAAAAGTCATCCCTGGACGTATGCCATCGTGCTGTTCCTGGTATCAAAACTGGTCAACAGCCAGGCTGCGGCCTTGACCGCGGTCGCCCCGATGGGGTTGATGCTGGGCATCGATCCGAAAATGCTGGTGGCCTTCTTCCCGGCATCCTACGGCTACTTTGTGCTGCCCACCTATCCGAGCGATCTGGCCTGTATCGGGTTCGATCGCTCCGGCACCACCCGCATCGGTAAATTCATCATCAACCACAGCTTTATTCTGCCGGGGCTGATTGGCGTCAGCTGTGCCTGCGTGGTGAGCTATCTGCTGGTGCAGACGTTCTTCTGATCCTTCTGCGGGCGACAGGCTCTGTCGCCCTTCGACGTAAAAGCAGAAAAGATTTTCTAATTTTAAAACATCGGTTTATTTTAGTGAGACTCGCCCTGCGGTGTGAAGCGGAGTTCAATCAGCGCAATCGCTTTCTGGATCGCGCGGAGCGTAACCGGGTCCGCCGCAGCAGGATGGTTGGTGAAATCGATGTTTTTCAGTTGGGTCGACATCTTTTCGCGCACTTCTACCGGCGCGATAACGTCAATTACATCAAGGATTTGTTTGATAACCAGCTGGCAGGCGACGACGTCAGATACCAGTTCCTGATCGGCGCTCAGGTTTTGTGACATGGGGTTCTCCTTATTCAAAGGCCGCCATAGTAGCAAAACAGACGCCCTTCCATCTCCCTCTCGTCGTCCGCAGACATAAAAAAACCTGCCGAAGCAGGTTTTTTTATCAGAACATCGCACCCGGTGGGACGTCTTTAAACGTTGTGCAGTAGTTTGCCCACATGCTTTTCAGGATTTTGCGCAGTTTCATTATGTTGCTCCAGTAACGTGTTATGCAGGTGTTATTGTCAATACGCTTATAATATGACCACCATCACAAAAATCAACCATTTTGTGACCTGTGTCACGGTTATTAAACCCTCAGTGCTGCTGGTTTGTTAAAAAAAGCCATGATAAATCCGCACGTTACAGGCTTATAAATTCCAGTAAATGTTTATAAAATTTTTTGAGCGGGCAGGAAGAGAATGAGTGAAAACGTATCCGGCAAAGAGAGCCGTGGATTATCACCTGCGGCGCTGCTGGTGGCCGGTGCTTTCTTTATGGAGTTTCTGGACGGGACGGTGATTGCCACCGCGCTGCCGGATATGGCAAAAAGCTTCGGCGTACAGGCGGTGGATCTGAATATCGGCATCAGCGCCTATCTGATCACCCTGGCCGTGCTGATCCCCGCCAGCGGCTGGATCGCCGACCGCTTCGGCGCGCGAAAAGTGTTTGCCCTCGCGCTGGCGATCTTCACGCTGGCCTCGGTATTGTGCGGCCTGTCCACCACGCTCGATAAGTTCGTTGCAATGCGCGTCCTCCAGGGCATGGGTGGCGCGCTGATGGTGCCCGTGGGTCGCCTGGCCGTGCTACGCACCACGCCAAAACATCAGCTCATCACGGCAATCGCCACCCTGACGTGGCCTGCGCTGGTCGCGCCGATCATCGGCCCGCCGCTGGGTGGGTTCATTACCAGCTATGCCGACTGGCGCTGGATCTTCTTTATTAACGTGCCGCTGGGGATAATCGCCATTTTGCTGGCGCTGCGCATCATTCCAGACCTGCATGAAGATACGCGCCGACCGTTCGATTTACCGGGTTTTGTTGTCACCACCCTTGCCATGGTGAGCCTGGTTTATGCGATGGAGTTGATGGGCGGAGAGCCTCTGCGGACAGGATTAACCGCCACGCTGTTTATCGTTGGTATTGTCGCGTTGAGCCTGGCGCTGCGTCACTTTAAGCGGGCAACCTGGCCGATGATCAGGCTCGATGCGATGCAGGTGCCGACGTTTCGCGTCACCCTGTACGGCGGATCGCTGTTTCGCGCCTCCATCAGCGCGGTTCCGTTCCTGCTACCGCTGATGTTCCAGGTCGGTTTTGGCATGAACGCGTTCCATTCGGGCCTGCTGGTGCTGGCGGTTTTCGTTGGCAATCTCACCATTAAACCGGCGACGACGCCGCTGATCCGCAGCCTGGGGTTTAAGCGGCTGTTGCTGATTAACGGTGCATTGAATGTCCTGGCGTTGCTGGCCTGCGCGTTTCTTACGCCGCAGACGCCCGCGTGGCTCATCATGCTGATCCTCTATCTGGGCGGCGTTTTCCGTTCGATTCAGTTTACAGCCATCAGTACGCTGGCTTTTGCGGATGTGCCATCGGCGCAGATGAGCTATGCCAATACCCTGTTTTCAACCGCAACGCAGCTTGCCGTGGGGCTTGGGATCACGCTCGGGGCGATTGGTATTCGTATCGGGGAAAAAGTCAGTGAGGCGATGGGGATTGCCGGTATGCCGGGAATGAGCTTCCGGCTGGCATTTGTGGCAATCGCGCTGATCTGCCTGGTGGGAATGGTTGACACGCTGCGTCTGACTAAAGATGCGGGCAGCGCGGTCTCATCGAAAAAGTAACGCTATCTGCCGGGCAGGCAACGCACCGCCCGGCAAAGTAAATCAGCCAACAATACCGCGCACGAAGGCTTCGATCTCTTTGTCCTGGCAGTTCTCGAAGAAGCACTGCTGGAAGCGCTGGCCCGAGACGGCGGTTTTAACCAGCTCAGGATCGATTGCACGCAGGGTATCCAGATAGTTTTCTTTCACCACCGCCGCTTTCACCTGGTTCAGGATCCCGGCGTTACGCACCTGCGGCTCTTTACGCTCTGGTGGATAGCCTTCGCCATTGCGTCCGGTAAAGGCTTTCTCAAAGATAAAGCGTACGTTCAGTTCTGCCCCCCAGCCGAAGCCCTTCGCAAACGGCAGAGAGAGCGCGTTACCGTTGTTGATTTGCGCAAACAGGAAGGCATCCGCAGGATCGATGCAGTAACCGCAAATCACACCCGGATGGATGTTCAGGGACATCAGCGCGCCCTGCCCAGTACCGCAGCCGGTAACAACAAAATCGACTGCTTTCGCGTTAAGCAGAATGCTCGCCATGATGCCCAGGTGAATATAAGTGAGATGATGATCGTTCTCATCACTCATACCGACGTTATAGACCGGGAAACCTTTCTCATCAGCAACGGCTTTCAGCTCATTAAGGATGATGGGATTCTTAGCGGCCTGGCTGTTTTCCATCATCAGTGCAATTTTCATCTTGTCTCTCCTGAATGCATGGCGGGCGATCCCGCTGTGGATACCTTTTCAACTTAACCTTACTATCAAACAAACACACTTTCAAATTAAGTGAAAACTTGTTTTAAAAAACAAAGATGCGCTCACAATTTCGCGCGGTGGCCCGGCTCGTTGCACAGTGAGAGGGCAGATCCTCCGGCTATTCCAGCCATTGCGTGCCATCGCGTTGGTTACAATGGCGTATTTCCCGTCACGCAGAGTGAACCATGAAACGTGTAATCATAGCCGGAACGATCCTGTTGCTCGCCGGGTGCAGTATCAACCGTCAGGCAGAAGTCAGCAGTACGGATGCCCCAAACGGAATTGTGCGCCTCGACTATGGCCAGGCCATGCTGCAAAACGCCTGGTCTGATGAGTATGTTAATAACGGTACGGCAACCAAAGCCTGTCAACATATGGGCTACGCCACTGCGTCAGCCTACGGGCAGCCAATTAAAACCTGCACCCTGATCAGCGGTTCACTCTGTCTGAACGAAAGTGTGACCATTCAGTATAAATGTCAGGGATATGCTGTTACCTCTTCCAGCCAGAATCCGTGGTATTAACCGCTACTGCCAGTCACGCTGGCAGTTTATTTAATAAGAACTAAAACAATTCTCATTAATAAATATAAATGGCGGCAATGCGTTTTATTCCCATTCGTATTTTTAATAAAGAAATATTTATTTTACTTTTTGCAAATAATTAAATAACAAATTATAGTGTCGCTCATCGTGAACCAGAATTAATAAACCGGAGCTGCACCATGTTAAAAACTGAAATGATCGACAAGCTCAATGCGCAAATGAATCTTGAGCTTTTTTCTTCCCTGCTTTATCAGCAGATGAGCGCCTGGTGCAGCTATCACAGCTTTGAAGGGGCGGCCGCCTTCCTGCGTCGTCATGCCCAGGAAGAGATGACGCACATGCAGCGTCTGTTTGATTACCTGACGGACACCGGCAGCCTGCCGCGCATTGATAACGTGGCATCGCCTTTTGCCGAATACGGCTCTCTTGATGAACTGTTCCGCGCCACCTATGAGCATGAACAGCTGATCACCCAGAAAATTAATGAACTGGCTCATGCCGCCATGACCAGCCAGGATTATCCAACCTTTAATTTCCTTCAGTGGTATGTGGCTGAACAGCACGAAGAAGAGAAGCTGTTTAAATCCGTGCTGGATAAATTATCTCTGGCAGGTAAATCCGGGGAAGGTCTGTACTTCATTGATAAAGAGCTGTCGACGCTCGATACCCAGAATTAACAGAAAAGCGGTGCTGAGTTTTCAGCACCGCATTATTTAATGGCGGCAAATTTTACTTTCGTGAGTGGAAAATCCGTCTGCTGCCGGAATGAATTTTCCGCGCGCCGCCAGAAACGCCACAAGCTCCGCGGCCGTCATCTCCGAAGCTGAACAGGTATGGAAACGCGCCGCTTCGCCAAAGCGGGCATGTATCGCCTCAACCAGACTCTCCTCCGTATAGCGCTCACCTGACTCAATCATCATATTCAGCACGTCGTGTCCGTGAATTGACATGGTTACCTCTCGCAAATAAAAAGCAGACTAAACGTTCCCTCTACGGCACGCTTTGCGCTGGCTCAGGTTACCCTTTTCTTTTTGTAAATTAATTATTACACCCTATGTAACGGTGATTTGACGAGATGGTGCTTTTCCCTTACTCTGCGCCGCAGAATGAGTCGCGGTATGGAAGCGTTGTAGAGGAAAGCGTGAAGAACAGAACTCTGGGAAGTATTTTTATCGTCGCCGGAACGACAATTGGCGCAGGAATGTTGGCCATGCCGTTGGCTGCCGCCGGCGTCGGGTTTGGGGTTACCGTAGTGCTGCTTGGCGGTCTGTGGGCCCTGATGTGTTACACCGCGCTATTATTGCTGGAGGTTTATCAGCATGTCCCTGCCGATACTGGCTTAGGCTCCCTGGCTGCACGCTATCTTGGACGCTACGGGCAGTGGATCACCGGTTTCAGCATGATGTTCCTGATGTACGCCCTGACTGCCGCTTACATCAGCGGCGCCGGGGAGCTGATTGCGTCAAGTATCAATGACGGCTTCGGTGCGTCACTTTCACCGGAAACAGGCGCCATTGTCTTTACGCTGATCGGTGGCGGCGTGGTTTGTGCGGGCACATCGCTGGTCGATCTGTTTAACCGTTTTTTGTTCAGCGCCAAAATTCTCTTCCTGATTGTGATGCTGGTGCTGCTGGCACCGCATGTTCACAAGATTAACCTGCTCTCCCTCCCGCTGGAGAAAGGTCTGGCGCTTTCGGCCATCCCGGTTATTTTCACCTCCTTCGGTTTTCACGGCAGCGTGCCGAGCATCGTGAGCTATATGAACGGTGATATTCGCAAGCTGCGCCGCGTCTTTGTTATCGGCAGCGCCATTCCGTTGATTGCTTACCTGTTCTGGCAGCTGGTGACGCTGGGCAGTATTGATTCCAATACCTTTATCGGCCTGATGGCAGAGCATTCTGGTCTGAATGGATTCCTGGTTGCCCTGCGTAACGTGGTGGCCTCTTCACACGTGGAGCTGGCGGTACATCTGTTTGCAGACCTGGCGCTGGCAACCTCCTTCCTCGGCGTAGCGCTTGGCCTGTTTGACTATATGGCGGATCTGTTCCAGCGTCGCAATACCGTTGCCGGACGCTTACAGACGGGGGCGATGACCTTCCTGCCGCCGCTGGCCTTCGCGCTCTTTTACCCGCGCGGGTTTGTGATGGCGCTGGGGTATGCTGGCGTGGCGTTATCGGTACTGGCCCTGCTGCTGCCTTCCCTGCTGGCGTGGAAGAGCCGCCAGCAACATCCGCAGCAGGGGTATCGCGTAGCGGGCGGTACGCCAATGCTTTGCGCGGTGTTTGGTTGTGGGGTGGTGATTATTCTGGTGCAGATTTTGATTGCAGCGGGGATGCTGCCGGAAGTGGGATAACTTATTTATACAGGTCCTGAGGTACTGTTCCGTTCACCTTAAGATCAACAGAATATAATTTTTTCACAGCATGTGAACGGGATAAGGGGGCCGCCGCGGCCCCCTTATCAATCCCCGCGGCCCCGCGGAAAATCGGTGCTTCGCACTGCGCTCACCTCCCGACCATCTGCCTGCGGTCGGCTCAACTCGACATCCTGTCTCGATTCGCCTCTGGCCGCCATCCATGGCGTCCAGCCCTTGTCATCTGGTCTCCGGTTCGCCGATTTTAGCGGGGACTCAACACCCGTGCCCCATTCAGGCTACAGTAATTAATGATTTAATGCAGGCAGCAGCTTTTAAACTTCTTCCCACTCCCGCACGGGCACGGATCGTTACGCCCCACCTTCGACCCGTTCACGATCGGCTTTTTCGCTTCCGGCTGCTGCGGGTTAGCCACCCAGTAGTTATACAAACGCAGCGCCGCAGGCTGAATGCTTTCGATGCTGGCCATGTACTCCTCTTCGGTCAGCGCATCCAGCTTCTCGCTGTTCTCTTCCGTCCCGTGCAGGGCAATCACCGCCAGGTCCGCTTCCAGCGCTTCCGGCAGGGATGACCAGTCCGTCAGCGCCACGCCGCGCATGTAGCCATAGCACCACTCTTCCACCACGGTATAGCTCTGACCGTCAACGTCGTTATAGCCAAACAGCGGTTCAAACTGATCCGGGTATTCGCTCAAACGCTCGGCAATATCGTTCATGTGCTTAAAGCAGAGATCGATAAAACGGTTCATCTCACGATCGTTTTTCCAGCGCGGAATATATTTCTCACCACCCCAGACCGCCACCAGCCAGGTGTCGGGCTCCACCACAACGGGACCGGAAAGTACTGCGGTAAGCATGCCGTCCAGTTCGGACACGTCAATCACGGATGCATCGTCGTGACCGTAAGAGATTAATGTCTCTTCCAGCCACGCCATCTCGCTTTCATTTAATGGGCCTTCAGCCATTGCTGATACTCCTGATAAAAAAAACGATCCTGACATATATCGCCACGCGTGCCTATCTGAAGTTTAGGTCTTTATTGCTGCAAAAACGTGCAAATCGTGACCGTTGCACAACTTATGGGCTTTGTTGTTAAGGAGATGTGATCTCCGCTGTAAATTCATCTCATCCCGCAAAGGCGCATAAAACGGCGCTCTATACTCAACGTGTTGTGACCCGGTCAAGGGATTAACCATTCTGGCAACCTTTTTGCTTAATATTCTGCGCGCTTCGCGGTGCGTGGGATCCTCGCCGTATTAAGCATGAGATTGCTTCTAAAGTGCATTTTGTTCTCGCTCTTGTTTTTGGATTTACGATGCCATCAGGCGTTCGGGTTTATACCTGGTGCAAAAACCTCTTTGCTAAGGAACATAATAATGTCGCTGAAATTTACCAAAACTCCCCTCTCCCTGGTGCTGGCCGGTTGTCTGGTGACGGCCTTTTCCGCGCAGGCCGATATCGTCATCGGCGTGGCCGGGCCGTTCACAGGCCCGAACGCAACCTACGGCGATCAATACTGGCATGGCGCTACGCAGGCGGCGGAAGACATTAACGCCGCCGGCGGGATCAACGGTGAGAAAATCAAACTGGTTCAGGGCGACGACGCCTGCGAGCCCAAACAGGCCGTCGCCGTTGCCAACCGCTTAGTCGATCAGGATAAGGTGAAAGCGGTCGTCGGCCACTTCTGCTCCTCGTCGACCATGCCCGCCTCCGAGGTCTACAGCGATGCCGGGATCCTCTCCATCACCCCCGGCTCAACGAACCCGCTTATTACCGAACGTGGCATGAGCGATATATTTCGCATGTGCGGACGTGACGACCAGCAGGGCCAGGTCGCCAGCGATTTCATTCTTGATAAGCTGAAAGCCAAACGGGTGGTCATCATCCACGATAAAGACACCTACGGTCAGGGGCTGGCGGACGCCACTAAGGCGGCGCTGGCGAAACGCGGCGTGAAGGAGGTGATGTACGAAGGGTTATCCCGCGGGGAGAAAGACTTTAACGCGCTGGTGACCAAAATTGGCGCACAAAAACCGGACGTGGTGTTCTTCGGGGGCTGTCACCCGGAAGCGGGTCCGCTGGTTCGCCAGATGCGTGAACAGGGCGTGCAGGCGAAGTTCTTCTCGGGAGACTGTATCGTCAATGAAGAGATGGTCACCGCCGCCGGTGGGGCGCAATACACCAACGGTATTTACATGACCTTCGGTAAAGATCCGCGCCTGATCCCGGACGGAAAAGCCGTCATCGAGAAATTCCGCACCGGTAAATTTGAACCTGAAGGATACACCCTCTACGCCTACGCGTCTGTGCAGGCTATCGCGGCGGCATTCAAGGCCACGAAAGGGACGGATTCCGCAAAAGCCAGCGAGTGGCTGAAGGCCAACCCTGTCGACACGGTGATGGGTAAAAAAGCCTGGGACAGCAAAGGTGACCTCAAAGTCTCTGACTACGTGGTCTATCAGTGGGATGACAAAGGCAAATATAAAGAAGTGCCATAACGGGACGGAATCTGCTCAGCGCCGGCAGGTCTGACTGTCGGCGTAACCCTTTATTCAGGTGCGCGACCATGAGTACATTCTTCCTGCAACAATTAATTAATGGCTTAACGCTGGGTTCGGTCTACGGTCTTATCGCCATCGGCTACACCATGGTGTACGGCATCATCGGTATGATCAATTTCGCCCACGGCGAAGTGTATATGATCTCCGCCTATCTCTCGGCCATTGGCCTGGCCCTGCTGGCGTTTTTTGGACTCCACTCCTTTCCGCTGCTGATCCTGGGGACGCTGGTTTTCACCATCGTGGTCACCGGCGTTTATGGCTGGACGATTGAGCGCATCGCCTATAAGCCGCTACGCAACTCGACGCGTCTGGCACCGCTGATTTCGGCCATCGGGATGTCGTTGATACTGCAAAACTACGTCCAGCTCAGCCAGGGCCCGCGCCAGCAGGGCGTGCCCACCATGCTTGATGGCGTGCTGCGTTTTCACCTCGGCGAAGGGTTTGTCCAGATAACCTATACCAAAGTCTTTATTCTCATCGCCTCGTTCGCGGGCATGCTGGTGCTGACCTGGATTATCAACCGTACCCGCTTAGGACGCATGTGCCGTGCGGTACAGCAGGATCGTAAGATGGCCTCCATCCTGGGTATCAACACCGACAGAATTATTTCGCTGGTGTTTGTTATCGGCGCAGCCATGGCCGGGCTGGCGGGCGTGCTAATCACCATGAATTACGGCACCTTTGATTTTTACGTCGGGTTTGTTATCGGCATCAAGGCCTTTACGGCGGCGGTGCTGGGCGGCATCGGCTCTCTGCCCGGTGCGATGCTTGGCGGGCTGATTCTGGGCGTCGCAGAAGCGCAATTCTCCGGGATGGTGAACTCGGATTATAAAGACGTGTTCTCGTTTGGATTGCTGGTCTTAATTCTGATCTTTCGTCCTCAGGGGCTGCTGGGCCGCCCCGTCGTGGCTAAAGTGTAAGGAACAACGCGATGACCTCTGACGGTTTTTCCCTGAAGCGCTGCATTCTGGACTCGATTTTTTCCGGAATGATCGCCCTGATTATTTTCGGCCCGATTGCGGGCGTGATACTGGATGGTTACAGCTTTACCTTTGACGGCCAGCGGCTGGCGTGGATTGTAGGCACGGTGATGGTGGGACGCTTTTTACTGAGCGCCTTTTCAGCTACGGCGGCCGGAAGACGTTTACAGGCACGGTTTGAATCCGACAATGCGGGGGTGTATGTCCGGCCGCCGGCGTATAAAAGCCGCATGCGCTGGATCATTCCGCTGATTGTCACGCTGGCGATCTGCTTCCCGTTTGTGGCCACTAAATACGTTCTGACGGTTGCCATTCTCGGACTGATCTACGTCCTGCTCGGTCTTGGGCTGAACATTGTTGTTGGCCTGGCAGGGCTGCTGGATCTGGGTTATGTCGCCTTCTATGCCATCGGCGCTTACGGGCTGGCGCTCGGGTATCAGTATCTGGGGCTTGGGTTCTGGAGCATGCTGCCGCTGGCGGCGCTAATGGCCGCGGGCGCGGGCGCCCTGCTCGGCTTTCCGGTGCTGCGCATGCACGGGGATTATCTCGCCATCGTCACGCTCGGGTTTGGCGAGATCATCCGCCTGGTGCTGAACAACTGGCTCACCTTCACCGGCGGGCCTAACGGCGTTTCAGCCCCTGCCCCGACCTTTTTTGGTCTGGAGTTTGGCCGACGCGCCAAAGAAGGCGGCGTCCCCTTCCACGAGTTCTTCGGCCTGACCTATAACCCCAACTTGAAGTTTATCTTCATCTATGCGGTGCTGTTCCTGGTAGTCATGCTGGTGCTGTACATTAAACACCGGCTGACCCGAATGCCCATTGGACGGGCGTGGGAAGCGCTCCGTGAGGATGAGATTGCCTGCCGTTCCATGGGGCTGAATCACGTTCTGGTCAAACTCTCGGCCTTCACCCTGGGCGCATCGACGGCAGGTATCGCCGGGGTGTTTTTTGCCACCTACCAGGGGTTTGTTAACCCGACCTCTTTCACCTTTTTTGAATCGGCCCTGATCCTCGCCATTGTGGTCCTGGGCGGGATGGGCTCCACCGTCGGCGTCGTACTGGCCGCCTTTGTGCTGACCGTCACGCCGGAACTGCTGCGCAGCTTTGCGGAATATCGCGTGCTGCTGTTTGGCATGCTGATGGTGGTGATGATGATCTGGCGTCCTCGCGGTCTGATCCGCATCAACCGCAGCGGATTTGCCGTGCGTAAAGGAGTGGTGCCATGAACGCAACGATTTTACGTGTAGAACATCTGATGATGCACTTCGGCGGGATCAAGGCCTTAAACGACGTCAATCTTGAGGTGCAGCGCGGCTCCATTACCGCACTCATTGGGCCTAACGGCGCGGGAAAAACGACCGTCTTTAACTGCCTGACCGGTTTCTACCGGGCCTCCGGCGGCAACATTCTGTTCAATGCACGAAATAAAACCACCAATGTCATTCAGGTGCTCGGCCAGAAATTCCAGCCGGGCGACTGGCTCAACCCGGCGCAGCTTGGTCAACGCCTGTTCTATAAGATGTTTGGCGGCACGCATCTGGTGAACCGCGCGGGTCTTGCGCGCACGTTTCAGAACATCCGCCTGTTCCGCGAGATGTCCGTTGTGGAAAACCTGCTGGTGGCACAGCACATGCGCGTCAACCGCAATCTGCTGGCGGGGGTGCTGAACACCCCTGCGTATCGTCGCTCAGAGAACGATGCGCTGGACCGGGCGTTTTACTGGCTGGAGGTGGTGGATCTGGTGGATTGCGCGAACCGTCTGGCCGGGGAAATGTCCTATGGCCAGCAACGACGCCTCGAAATCGCCCGCGCCATGTGTACCGGCCCGGAGATGATTTGTCTCGATGAACCTGCTGCCGGCCTGAACCCGGTGGAAACGCACAAGCTGAGTGAGATCATCCGGTTCCTGCGCGACCACCATGACATCACGGTTTTGCTGATCGAGCATGATATGGGGATGGTGATGGGCATTTCAGATGACATCATTGTGCTCGATCATGGCGATGTGATTGCCAGAGGTAAACCAGCTGAGATCCAGCACAATGAAAAAGTGATTGCCGCGTATCTGGGCACCGACGAAAGCGAGGTAAATCTGTGAGCGAACCGATGCTTCAGTTTCAGGATGTGGATGTTTTCTACGGGGTGATCCAGGCGTTGAAGCAGGTTTCGCTTGAGGTTAACAAACGGGAAACTGTGGCCCTGATTGGCGCTAACGGCGCGGGGAAGTCAACATTACTGATGTCTGTCTTTGGTCAGCCCCGGATCCGCAACGGGCAGATCCTCTTCTGCGGCGAGGATATCAGCCACAAATCCACCCACTATGTTGCCACCGGTGGCATCGCGCAGGCACCTGAGGGACGACGCATTTTCCCGGATATGTCTGTAGAAGAGAACCTGCTGATGGGGACAATCCCCGTCGGCAATCAGCATGCAGCGGAAGATATGCAAAGCATGTTCGACCTCTTCCCCCGCCTCAAGGAGCGACGTAACCAGCGGGCGATGACGCTCTCCGGCGGTGAACAGCAGATGCTGGCTATCGCCCGCGCGCTGATGAGCCGTCCTAAACTTCTGCTGCTGGATGAACCCAGCCTCGGCCTCGCGCCAATCGTGGTTAAACAGATTTTCCAGACGCTGCGCGAACTGGCCCGTAACGGAATGACGATTTTTCTGGTCGAGCAGAATGCGCACCACGCGCTGAAGTTGTCCGACCGCGGCTATGTGATGGTTAACGGGCAGATTCGGTTAAGCGGCAGCGGCGAGGCGTTGCTGAAGGATCCGGAGGTGAGAAAGGCGTATCTGGGTGGCGTGTGAAACGAAAAGGCTATAGTGAGAAAAACTCACAGTGATTGCGATTATTAATCGTTTTTCAAAAACGTACGCCTTCCAATATTATCCTCTCGACCTACCCGGACGGTGGGCCAATTAAAACATTCAGGCGCAAACTGAATAGTCATAATGTGAGGAACCGGGGCAAACATGACACTTGATGCTTTATTTCAGTTAATGAAAATTATATCGCCATCTGAAACCCCATCAGGTGGCGATTTAGCGAATTTTATGACCATGCTTATCTCCACCAAAAATCATTCTGACGCCCTGTTACCGTTTTCGCAGCGCGCGTATATGCTTTCAGTTGCCTATCGCGATCCCCAAAAAGCAGCTGCGTTGCTTTCATCCTGTCAGCCCGAAGCAGGCAACCCTCTCCCGCTGCTCAACTTCTCTGGCTGGCCGGACGTGCGTTACGCCACTTCTGGTGAATTACAGACGCCGGAGTCTGAGGACTATTTTAACAAGATTTCGTCTGCCGCCACGCTATTACGCGCGGCAATTATTGACGCTGAACAGCAGAAAAACACGCCAGCATTTTATATTCTGGATAAGGTGCTCAACCTGAACAGCGCTTTGCCAGAACGTTATAAAAAGATGGCAAATATATCTTATTCATAACGGTATTAATAAATCCGACTGTCATCGTATGCTAGATAATCGATATCCAGCGCCGGAACGACCGGGGTATGGTTTTGCAGCCAGGCCAGAAGATGCTGAATGCTCTCTCTTTTGAGTGAATTTTTTGGCCAGACGAGGTAGTAGCCATCCCCCGTCGCGATAGCTTCCCTGAAAGGCAGGCCCAGCAGGCCACTTTTCAGGGCATCAAGCGTGAGATGCAGGTCGGCGATAGCGATGCCGTGCCCGTTCATCGCGGCAATACTTCCCTGTTCAAGGGTATCGAACACCATACCGCTGCTCATATCGAGCCCCGGGAACAATCCTGTTCTTCGCAGCCAGCGCCGCCAGTCACGTCTGTCCGGTGAAGGATGGATCAGATCGCATTGCGGAAGCCGCTGCCGGGCCGGTTCGATAAGCGATGGAGTACAAACCGGGATAAGCCATTCATGAAATAGCAGTTGGCTTTCCGTTGTGTCACCAAAACGCCCATTGCCGAGAAGAATGGCGCAATCGTAGGGCTCAAGATTGAAATCAACGGTGTCAATGTCCATCCAGACGCTGGCAATCTCAACCTGTGGTTTTGCATGGTTGTTGCGAAAAGATCGCAGCACGTCGAGAAGCCATCTCATGGTCAGGGTGCTGGGCGCTTTTAACCGCAGCAGGTGGTTTTCACTGCGAAATACCCGGCAGGCCCATTCAATGCTCGTGAAGCTTTCGTTCAGCTGCCCGGCAAGCACTCGCCCGGCTTCAGTGACCTCCACGCGAGGACCTTGCCTTTTGAAAAGCTCGCAGTCGAACCACAGTTCAAGGGTACGAACATGTCTGCTGACCGCGCCCGGCGTAATATTGAGCGTTTCAGCGGCTTTACTGAAGGAGTTCAACCGCGCAGCAACTTCAAACGCACGCAGTGCATACAATGGCGGTAAAGACATAGCGTCCCTTAAATGAGGTGATGGCATGGGGGATCAGGATCGCGAACCTGCAAATATACACACTGCAAATCGCGCCCGCTACACGATAGCATAATGTGTATCTGTTTAATTCCGTTGAAAAGGATCGCTGTTTTATTACGTGGGAGTCAGAAATGAAGGTTGTTGATTAGCAGAATGGCAGGCACAAAAAAACCACCTTTCGGTGGTTTCACGACACTGCTTATTGCTTTGATTATTCTGCTTTTTCCCATGGTAGCCGGAGTGGGACTTGAACCCACACAGCGCGAACGCCGAGGGATTTTAAATCACGCGTGTTATCTATAGTAATCATATACATACGTTTAATTTTCACCATTAATTCATAATTTTATGATCAAATGAATCAACTGCTTACGGGTAACAAAAAATCATAATGGCGAAACTTTTTTGGTCCGCTCACCGACAATGGAGTGTTGAAGGCGGAGGTTAAAAATTCTTTCGTTCCGACCAAAACCACACAAAAAAACCAGCCGCTTATGATTGGTTATTCTTCAGTGACGCATGATAAAACTCTACCTATATTGCAGGGCAATCTGAACGTTTATGAATCCGCAGAGTCTAATAAACATGCTCACCAATTAAAGGGTCATCATGACAGCATTCATAATCACTTCTACCGTGGCAGTAGTTCTTGGGTTGATGATATTGGGTCTCATCAAAGTCGGCATTAGTACATCGAATAATCCTGATAACTTTTAATCTTTTTATCTATCAAAACTGTCTTTTAGGACAGAGAAATTCTTATCAAGGATGCAGACAGCAAGATCGCCAGTGCATTCTACGCACCACATATCTAAGTAAAATCTCTTCATCCTCAATTGCTGCTTACACTTCTCTTCTGCCGTTTGCATTTAATAACCCCAATAACCCCAAAATCATTGACACTCGATTAGCGAGGGGTTATTATAACCCCATCAAGACAACACAGAGAGCCGGAGGATGGATAGCAGGAATGCAATAGCAATGATAGAAGCCGATGGGTGGTATCTGGTGAGAGTTAAAGGCAGTCATCACCAGTTCAAACACCCAACGAAAAAGGGGCTGGTAACGGTAAAGCATCCACAGAAAGACATACCGTTACCAACACTGAAAAGCATCAAAAAACAGGCGGGGCTCTAAGCCCCCCTACTGGAGGTTTACATGTTGTACCCTGTTGCTATTGATAAAGGCGATTCATCCTTCGGCGTTCGCGTACCTGATATTCCTGGCTGCTTCTCTGGTGGTGATGATTATCAGGACGCGATCGAAAGCGTACGTGAAGCGATCGAGGCACACATCGAATTACTGGTTGAAGATGGCGAGACCGTTCCCGAAGCTACTACCGTCGAAAACTGGCTATCTGATCCGGAGTACGCCGGTGCGGTATGGGCCCTGGTTGACGTGGATATAACACGCCTGATGGGAAAAGCGGAAAAAATCAATGTGACGCTTCCCTCATTGCTGATCCGCCGTATCGATCAGTTTGTGGCCGCGCATCCAGAATACGGCAGTCGGTCTGGCTTCCTGTCTCGTGTCGCGGCAGATAAAGTAATTGGACGAGAAAAACGATAAGCCTCGAAAGAGGCTTTTAGCGAAGGTGCTCTCTTTGCATTCACAGATACAGTTAGAAAAAGTGAAAACGGGATTATCCAAATGAGTAATCAACTATCAAAATGCCATTTACGTGAGTGCTTACAAGCTGAAGTAATGAAAAGCGATAAGAAATTCAGCTGGTCCCGCGTTTTACATAAAGCATTGAAGTGCCCTGAGAGACGCTTTAATTTTTGGTGGCGAATTGCTTCTTATCTTTATAGCACTGATGTCAAATGGAAAAAACAGTTAGCCAGAAGAATTAATAGAAAGCTGGTCCAAAAATACAATACTGAGATACAGTTGCCAGCTACAATTGCACCTGGTCTTCATATAACTCACTTCACTTCAGTTGTTATAAACGGATGTGTCATTATCGGCCGTAATTTCAAAATAAGACATAATTGTACTATTGGCATTGGTGGAGGTATAAAGAATGAAGACTCAAATCCAAGGATAACAATAGGTGACAACGTTGATCTTGGAGTCGGGACCTCTATTATAGGTAACAATCTCACTATAGGCAGCAATGTTACGATAGGCGCAATGACTTTTGTGAATAAAGACATTCCAGATAACACAGTTGCCTACAATGAGAAGAAATTAATATTAAAATTCAGGCATTCCTGACTATCATGCTGGCAATACAGGCCATTCAATATCAGGCGCATTGCTGGTATCGATGCGGTTTAACGAGATTCGATATTCCCGCCACGCTAACAGGAGCGCCTCCTCTTCCTTTGTGGCTCTGCCTAAATCTACAGCATCTTTCAGGATAGAGATTGTTTCGCTTGCATCAGCTATAAGCGTAGCTTTAAGCGCCTCAGCTTCGGCATTTAGTTGCTCCTTCGTGGGCGCTGGCGGGTCTACAAGAACAGGCTGATCGTAATCATTTACAGTGATTACCATACCTTTCTGTTGACCTTCCAACAGATACAGGAACCACTTCTCTGAAATTTCAAGTAAATCATTCGGCCACGTACCCGCTAGTAAATAAGCTTGTTTATCTGATTCATGATAAAAACCAATTTCGCTCGGGCTAAAATAAATCCTCATTTCAATATCCTTTAGCAATTAACATAAACCTGCCTTCGGCGTTATGACCATATAATGTGCATCCAGTACGCGAATAAGACGGAACATAAATTGCCGAATCATCGCCAGATCCATGCCCTGCACCATTATATGTAATTACAACCCCTACACATGCATTTGGAAAAGCCGCAGGAAATGTCACATTAACATTTGTTTTGTTTGGTACGTTGATATTGCTCATAACAACCTCCATAACACCTGTTGAAGCATCTTTATGCGTCATGGCATTGGCTGATTTGGTTGCGGTATTTTTGAGGTTGTACCGTGCATCGCTTTCTGCTTTCGTGTAAGCCTGACCCGCAGGGGTATAACTCCCTTTCGGCTGAAAACGCCCGTCACTCTCGGCTTTGGTGTAAGCGCCCGTTCTAGGCATATATCCCGCATCGGATTGCGTTTTGGTGTAATAGCGGTTATCAAAATTGGCATAGCTTCCCGGATTCACCTGTCCCGGCGCGTTGAAGTTTCCTTTAGTGTCCCATTTAAAATTAACCTCTGACCCGCCACTGCCTTTCATATGCAGATGCCATGAAAGTTCATCGCCAGCAACCAGAGACCCCATCGAAAATGCCCAGGAGTTTTTACTCACAATGGTCGCTTGTTGTTTGATTGCCGGATGGTATTCACTCGTGGCGGTAGTTGAATACGCATTGAAAAATGGCGCTTTCGCTTTGTACTGTTCAGCCCAGGCAAATGGACCGCTATAACCCGCAACCATTCCTTTGCCTGCGGTAATTTCTTCGCTTGCAGTGATTGTGTTGTAAACCGATAGCGGCGTTCCTGACTGAAGTGCGCCCGTGGTGAGATTCACATACAGCGGGCGAAGTGAGTTGTAATTACCCAGCGAATCGCCAGAGTTGGTTAACATCAGATACAGCGTTGTGCCATCATTTCGCCAGAATGCACCAAAGTTACCGTAGGCGATACGCAGGCCATTCGCAGCCCTGGAAACAATTTCACCATGAGCGGAAATTGCCCCCCGGACTTCTGCTGCACCATTTAAATTGAACGATATGGAACCATTTACATTACGTTGTGAATAAAAATGGTATCCCGTCGCATCTTTAAATTCTAATACAGTTGGTCGGTCAGCATTACCCCAAAGGTTAATAATCCCATCCAGGGTTGAGGTATTTGAAGAACTGATTTCAAGCTTGCGAGTATTACCTGCACGCACATAACCATTCGCAACCACATTGCCCGTAACGGTCCCACCCGTAACAGGCAGCGCTCCAACCTCCGTCGCGGTTGGTTTTTTGGCTGTAGTATAAAACTCACACCATTCTGTCCACGTGTTATCTGCCGGGTTAAAAGATCGAAGGAAAACACGACGAGAACTGAAAGTACGATATTCCTGTACACAGGCCTCCGCTCCATTTGCACTTGTCTGGCGAACATCCAGTTCGCCGGCTTCAGGAATGGGGTAATGTCTGGCAGTAGTGGCATTGGCAGTTAATGCCTGATTAAACCGCCCGTACTGCGTACCTCTGACTGTATTCAAATCGACTGCACCAAGCGCAGATCGATATGGAACGGCACCAACTTCAGTCGCAGTGGGCTTCTGAAACTCTGTGTAAATTTTTCCCCAGTCACCAAAAACGCCTTGTGGCGTTGAGCCTGCCAGCCCGATTAACGGCGCCTGGCCGCCTTGTTTTGCAATAAGGTGCACCTGAGAGCCTGAGTCAAAGCCAAAGCTAATCAGGGCAGAATTTCCATATGTCGGCTCCGACTGCACGCCATAGAAGCCATTCCGCAGAGGTTTTCGGGCATCAGCAGCAGAAAGCAGAATGTCCGAACCATATCCCCCTAATCCCATCCAGCCTACAACCGGCACGCGGCCAGCAGTTGCATCTGTTTTTGATGTGACGACGTCTTCAGATGCGGACGTTCCCAGCGCGTCCTTGATCTCCTTAGCGGCTTCTCTGACAGCTTTCGGTGTCGCAGCCAGCGTCTCTGACGAACTGTCGGTTTCGCTACTGAGCTGCACAAGTCCTTTACGTGAGGTTGTCGCATCATAAACGCCTATGGCTTCGCGAGACCCTTTTTGTGCAGACTCTCCTCTCGCCGCTATTTCAGATAGGTTTTTATCAATGCGCAGGAACAGACCATCTCCGGTCGCTACCTTGAGCTCTACGTTTGCCGCATCAGATACTGCAAGGCGGAATTGCAGATTAACGCTGACACCGTTTTCAGGCTTTTCAATGGCGGCACAGTTCGCAACAGAATACAGTTCGCCAGCATCTGTCAGCAGGCCAACTTCCCTGACTACGAATCCACCAACGGCAACCGGAAGGACCAGCTGAGCAATAAACTGGTTCGCCTGATCAGGAGAAACCTGTAGTGCAGAAATTGCGCTGCGATATACCTCACGCACCAGCTTCGTCTGCGCAGGATCCGGTTTAACGGCCTGCCCGTTCCCGTCCCCCACAACAAAATCTTTAATAATGACGGGCTTCCCGGTTGCAGAGGATTGCGTCTCCAGCTCCTTGCCCCGGTTTGTCAGAATGCTGTAATACTTCTCAGCCATGGTTATTCTCCGGCCTCAATAACAACGTCAATCCAGGCGGTAACAGCACCGCCGGCATAATAAGTTCCCTTCGCACCCAGATCGGCGATCACATCGATAGTGGTCAACAGGCTGCGGAGGTTTTTGGCTTTATCGACCTGGCGCCGTATGCGCTGGTAAAGTGCTTCGTCAACAGCCTGTAAGCTGTAAACCTCCACGCGGAAGGTGTAGGGATCCTTGCGCGGTGTATCCTCCCACCACTCAATCACGGTGGTCGGCAGGCTGACGGCGCTCAGCGACCGCCTGACCGCCCCGGCGGTGCCCCGGTGCTGATGGACATAAGCGGCATCCTTGATCACCTGCCTTTTTTCTTCCTCAGTCCAGGCCTCCTCCCAAGAATCCACCGCAAATTCCCAGGCCAGCCATGGCAGCAAATGTGCGGGACAGGTATCAGGATTTTTCACCTTACGTACCATGTCAGTATCCAGCGCCGCGATCAGCTCTGTGCTTGTCTGCTCCTGCGCCCGTTCCGGGTGAATGGCTGAAGGTGGAAGCAGAGATCGAAATTTATCCACTCACTCCTCCTTTACGGGTCACGTTTATCGCGCTGCACCATGGGGCCTGTCCTGCTGCCGCTTCCAGATCAGCCGTCGGGCTGAGTAACTTAACTCTTGATACGCCGGGCTGCTGAAGCGCCGAGTAAATCGCGGAAAGCGGTACGATGGCATTAATACGATGGGAAAGCTGTGTGTAGCTCGTCAGCGTACTGATCGCGTTTTCCAGCACCGTCTGTGCATCCGGACCGTCTGGAATTTCAAGTTCTGCCTTAACGGTATAGCTGGCGATACTGGCACTCTTCACACTGACAAAATCGGTGAGCGGCCTGACTTCATCCGCGCTCAGTGTGTTCATGACGGTTTCAATAAGAATGAGTCCTGCCTGACCGTTCCCTGTGCGCGAGAGCACGTACACATCCACCTCGCCGGGCCGGTTATGGGTTTCAGGCCCGTAGGCGTCCGCATCCAGCACATCGTTATCCGCAGATTTGGCATGAAAGCGATAAGCGTTACGCGCGCCGGCCGTATTCAGCTGCGCCCACGAAAGCTGTATACGTTCCCGGAAAGCGTCGTCGTCTTCATAAACAGGGTCGACAGGGGGAACCGCATCCGGATCGCCGGGATTAATCACCAGACGGGAAACGTTAAAGGCCGCGCCCAGCTGGTCGAGATCGGCCCCTCTGGCACTGGCAAGGAAAACTGCGCGTACTGCGTCGTTAACCCGCTGGAACGCCAGGGTGAGCTGGTAGGCGCTGATTTCACCCTGTTTATACGCCGGGTCAGATTCCACCAGCGCATCAAATTCCGGATCCAGTTCTCGCAGGCGCGCCAGCCAGCGGGTAAAAATGTCAGCGGCATCCGGTACCACGATGGCATCCGGCACCGCCAGGGCGGACAGGTTAATTACGTCATAGCTGCTTGCCATAAATCGGTATGCCTCCGGTGCTGACAGGAAGATTGTTCTCTTTGTTAATCCCTTCGATATCCACCACACACCCCGTTTCGTCAGCAGGGAAAGAAACGACAACGCGCGTGACCTTAAGCCGGGGTTCCCAGCGTGCCAGCGCCGAGGCGGTCGCGGCGATAATGCGAAGCCTGGTCAGGTCATCACGAGGGTTATCAACCAGCGAAAACAGGTCACTGCCATAATCACGGATCAGTACACGGCTGCCGACGGGCGTGGAGAGAATATCGCTGACGGACTGGCGCAGATGATCGCTACCGGACAGGCGTTTCCCGGTCCGGCTGTTTACACCGTTCATAGTATTTTCCGTATCTGTTTGACAGATGGCTGAGAGTTATCCGAAGTAATCCGGGCCGGTCTTATCCTTGCTGCCGGATTTTTTTGAGGATTTCGCAGGCTTGCGAATATCAACCACCAGGTTGTATGTGAAACTGAAACCCGCAGGTGTCAGGGAAAACACCAGCGACTCAACCAGCCAGGCGCGATCTTCCCGTTCGCCAAAGCCGGACGTGGATACGCCAGACTCTGCCGTGAGAGGAACGTGTCTGGGTCGGCAGGGCCCCGTTACTGTCATTTTTTGTTCATTGCGGCGGGCCTGCGTTTTTTTCGCTTTGGCCTGCTGATCGGCAGTAGCTTTTACAGGCTGGGTATACGGGTTAGCCATTGAGGGACCATCATGATCAACCGTAGTGGTTTTGGTCTTCCCGTCAGCCTCATCGTAATAACGTACGCCGATTTTGCCTGAAGACTTACCACTGCTGGCGGTGGCCTTCCCTGTCGAACTGCCCCGCTCTCCTTCGCTGTAAGACCAGTTTGACACCTCTTCTGGTGTGATAATCAGAGCTGCGGTCTGTTCGCCGGACGCATTTGCCATGGCTCCCTGACGCAGAAAGAGCCAGTATCCGCCCGACGGTTTACTGACAGCATTCCATGTTCGGGCCAGGCGCGTCAGCAGATTGGCGTCCGATTCTGCCACCTGGTCAACGTGATCGATATGGATGTCGGCCAGCTCTGCGGCCACTTTTGGTACCAGTCCGTTTTCTTTCGCTACCGTTTTAACCAAATCCGCCAGTCGCAGGTTATCCCAGCTGCGTGTTTTCTGGCTGATCACATCACCCGGTTGTTTTTGCGCGTTCATTGGCGCAGCGGTGGCATAAATCTCAATACGACGTGGCGGGCCGCTGCTGGCCACGCCGGAAACCACGAACCAGCCCTTATCCACCAGATGATCATTAAAACCCAGCGCCACACGAAGACGAGCGCCTTTTGTCGGAAGGGGGAGCGTTTCCGAGAGCAGGGTGATTTTCAGCTCATCTGCTTTTGCCGTAGCACCGCCGTAATCAGTCAGCGTCAGCTCTGCCAGGCATTGTTGCAGCGCACGGGTAATATCTTTTCCTTCAGCGCTGACGCTGAAAGCGGGAGCATATTCCGGTTTAACAATCTGATCTGCCATTTTTAATCCCACAGGCTGTAAGCAGAAGCCTGAACCGGCGGAGCCAGATCCGGTAAAGTGATAAACAGACCTGAAGGATAAACGGCCCCACGGTCAGCCAGTCCAGGATTCGCTTCAAGAACCTGCGTCACAATATAAGAAAGGTTCTCTGTGCCGTAATGCGTCGCGCAGATCGCATCCAGCACATCACCGTCACGGGTTTGATATGTCATCGGCATAATGTTTCAGCGTCATCGTCCAGTTTTTGTTTCGGTGGCCGCCGCCCGGCAGGAATCGGCTGGTCGTATCTGAGAAGTCGATCACCACCCACCAGCCCAGGACATCTCCTTCACCGCTGACCAGCTGCTGAGGCTGATTCTGGTCTGCCAGGTCGAAGAGATCGTTAACAGCATCCACCCCCTTGCGAAAGAAAGCATGCGATTCCCCTTCAAGCCGGACGGTTCGCCCGGGCTTGCCGGTATACTGCAATAAATCCTGCTTCCCGATCCGCTCCTGTTCGCTCCATCGCCAGCTGGCCTCGCGGGTCAGCTGGTTGTATGCCGTGGTGTCGATCGAAAAGGCAAAATCGCCCAGCATCATCATCACCCGGGCGGCCTGAGCCCCCCGAACAGCGCTGGACTGAAACTGCCCGTAGTCTTCAAAGACAGGAATAATTTCACTCACCAGATTTGTCCTCCGTCCAGCATGCTGCTGTCACCGTTAAATACCGGACTGGTTTTAGTCACCGCGACAACTTCATCCCCGATCGCCTTTTCATCCTGACCAGGTGCGCCATGTATCTCATAATGAAATTCGAAACGACGGTTGTCGGTCAGTTGTCGGGGAGGTGGCGCTTTGTCCGCAAAATCCAGCTTCTGAAGTAAAGTTTCCCAGTAACTGCTTTCCACTTCACCTGACAGTTCTGCCGGTCTGTCTGAAACAGGATCAGGAGACTGTCGGGAGTTAATCTCAGGCGGTAAGTGCTGGACGTCTGCGCTTTTATCCCTGTAACGTTCGTTACCCCTGAATAAACCCTGCGCTTTGTCAGTCCCCGGTAACGAATCGACATCAACATTCACATCCGGGATACGCTGTGCCGGGTATTTTGAATTCCCATCAGATCTTTCCTCTGCTGCTGTCCAGTTAAGGGAAGGATAAACGTCGACATTGACCACCGTCTTATCCGGTGAGATGTTGTCTGCGGATCCCTTCGGTTTTTCCGCTGCGGGCCAGACGCTACTTTTTTCAAACGAGGGAAAGGAAGGCAGTCTGTAATTATTCCAGGCGCCGGCAGTGCTGTCGGTTGTTTCATGTCCCGGTTGCACAGACGTCTCCTGGTTCTGGTTCAGTGCTGAATCCCAGGAGAACGGCGCGCCGTTGCTTTCCGGCGCCACGTATTTATCGAGCGTACTGTTAAAGGTGTCATCGTCGTCGCGGAAAAATCCCCGGGTGTCCCGGTACGATTTTTTCACATCATCAGGCAGGTCCGGCTTTTCCTTCAGTTGCTGCTCAAACCATTCGCCCTGACCGTTGCGCTGCGCCGTCATGCGCGCAATATCAACCGAGCCGGTCATCGCCAGCGATTTGAGTACGTCCCGCTGATCGCTTCGCTCATCCGGTAAAAGCCAGGACAGTTTTTTCGCCAGCGCGTAGGCCACTTTCCCGACGAACACAATGCCCTGGCCGAACTTCAACACGCCGGGGTAAAGATCATTACGCAGGAAACTGACAATGCGTTTGATCCCGCCCCCCTTAAACCACTCCGCCATATCATCCGTCAGCCGGCGGATATCCGGTGCCAGCTCGTTTCCCAGCTGCCCAGAGATTTCCGCTACAGCGGAGGAGAAGACCGTGCGCAGGCTGGTGATGGCGCGGTTGCCCTCCATCGCCCCTTCAGCCCCCTCTTTTGTGACGAGGTTATAGCGCCGCTGCTCGTCCATCAGGTCACGGTAGCTTTTGCCGGACTGCTTCAGCAGCATCAGCAGTTTGCTGGCCTCGCCGCCAAACAGCGAATCCAGTGCAAACGACGCTTTCGACTCGTCCTGCATGCTGAGCGCACGCTCGACGATTTTTTCGAACTGCGCCATATCGCTGAGGCCCGCAAAATCCCCCGCCTTAAATCCCAGCGTTTCAAACGCATCCTGAAGGGAACCCTGCTTGCCGTTCTGCTTGTACTCTCCTGCCTTGTGAAGATACTCCTCGAACAGGTCGCCGATGTTCTCCCCGTTCATGTCGTACTGCTTCGCGAGCGTGTCCCAGGCATCAAACGTCGGGATATCGACGCCATAACTTTTCGCCACGCCGGCCCGTCGGGCCGTTTCTGCGTTGGTGGCCGCAGGTGCAATCAGGGTGCCCAGGGCGGAAGCCACCACGCCACCGCCGCCAATCGCAAGCCCGGGAGCCACCATCCCGCCCAGCTGTCCGGCCAGACCGAGCCCACGGCGAAACAGCCCTTTCCCTGCCCCCTTGAAGGCGGCCAGCCGTTGCGTTTTCTGCATCTGCTGATTCAGCTTCTGCTGTTCGGCCTCCGTTTTGCGGATTTCACGGGAGACGTCGCTGTAACGCCGTTTAAGATCGCCAAGACTTTGCCCGGCCAGCTTCGCGCGCTTAATCTCAGCCGCCAGCCTGGCCTGGTCTTTCGTCAGTTTTTCTGACTGCTTTCCGACGTCCTTCAGGCTTTTTTGCAGGCTGTTCGCTGAACGGCTCCAGGAGCTGTCGATACTGCCGCCAAAGGTAATGACGGCCTTAAGATTCTGGCTTAATCCGGCCACGATTTACCGCCTCCACTTCGTCGGTGAGAAAATCCGAAAACACACTGAACGGCATATCCAGGTATTCCGTCATGGGAAAATGCAGGCGCCGTCCCAGAAAACGTATCGCCCGCATCAGCCCTCTTTCGGTCGCTTCTCGGGCGGGAGCATAAAAACATTAAACGCGTCCAGCAGCTGGGCATAATCTGCCGCAGTCAGTTGCCAGATATCCTGTTCGCTGAGGTTGCACAGCAGCGCAATCATGCGCGCTTCTTTTTCTTCTTCACTGCCGCGGTCTTTGGAAAAGGCAATGCGGTCACGCACCAGCGGCTCGCGCAGCGTCACCTGTTCGAGCAGGCCACCGTTCTCAAAGGAAACAGGGGAATACAGTTTGATAACGCGTGTTTCACCAGGAAAAGACATGTTGATCTCCATATAAAAACGGCCCGCAGGCCGTTGTAAGATTGTTTGAAGTTAAAGCCGTACTTTTGCCGCCAGACCGGACAGAACATCCACGCCATTCACCCGGCGCGAGAAGCGCTCAGTATCTATCTCAAAGAGCTCGCGACCGTCTTTGGTCTGACGGTAATAGCTCACGGCGATTTCCACCGTGACGGCATTTTCGGACAGGCTGTCCTTGCCACGCGCGTCGGGAGTGACGGTCTGCACAAAGCCTTCGATCTCCTCGATAGTACCCAACGCGGTACCGTTAGCCAGATAGCCCTGATAGGCCGTAAAGCGCGGACGGCTGCCGCTGACAAAACCGAAGGCGGTCAGCATATCCACGTCCACACCGTAAAACTTCAGCTGACAGGTGAGTGCTTCCATGCCGTCATCAACGGGGGACGGCGCATCCTGTGCGCCGGTACGCAAATCCGTTTTGACAATGGACAATGCCGGCGGAGTAAATTCATGCGCCCCCTGTATGCGGATCCCCTGCCGGAAGAAGGTCCAGACGCGTAATGTGTTTTTTTCGCTCATGCTGCCAGCATCTCCTCAAGCGCATAGTTGTTATTCACCCGGACGCGCAGGCTGATAAGCTCAGTCGGCGATTTCGGACCAAAGTCATAGTTGATGTACAGCACGCCCGCCGCCATGCTCTCAGCGGTGTTAAGTTCTTCATCCAGCCAGGCGCGACCACCGAAAATAGCGCCGAGCCCGACCAGCTGGCGCATATAGGCGTTGATGGTGCCGATAATGTCGTCGGCATTCTCCCGGTCCAGCGGACGGTCAACGTATTCCAGCATCGTTTCCTGAATACTGTCCTCGATGACATCTGCGGTTCGGCGAACCGATTCGAAGCGCCACTGTGGATCGGTACCGCACAGACGGTTGCCCCAGTGCTTAAACCCTGCCCGGCGGATGATGGTGGAGACGTTCTGCATGTTGAGCAGGTTTGCGTCGCAGTTTTCATCGCCGAGAATAAACTCGTCGATCTGTTCCACTCCGAGGATGTTATTGATGTCCTGGTTGGATTTACTCCACCACCAGCCCTTCTCAAAGTCGATTCGGGCACGCAACCCCGCAGCAAAAGCAGAGTAAGGACGATAGACCAGCTGGCCGTCGGCATTGCTGACCTGTACGCGCGGGCGCAGCAGCTCGGTGCGGGAACCATAAGACTGTCGGCGCTGGACCACTTCTTGCAGCTTAGCCCCAGTGGCACAATCAACATACGCCACCGCCCGCAGCTTGCCGGCGACGGTTTCCAGAGCCTTGCCCACGGCATCATCCTCACTGAATCCCGGCGCGATGACGATACGGGGCTGGTACGTTGTCACCGAGCGAGCAGATGACAGCGCGCCGATCCCGATCAGTACCGCCGCACGCTGTTTCGCGGCATCGTTAACTTCAGCCACGCGTACCACCACCGTCAGGGCATTTCGCTGATCGTTGATTTCCATCAGCGCCTGTTTCAGCGTGCCTTTTTCACCGAGCCGGGAAAGCATCGAGGTACCGACAATCGCCACAGGGGTATTCAGCGGGAAAGGTTCATCCTCGCCGCCTGCCAGCTGCAACCGGAACGGTGTGACCATGCCACTCCCGCTTCCCGTTGCGGTGACTTTCACATCATCCACCGCGCCCACGGCAGTGGCCACGGCTGAAGGGGTTGCCGTCAGCTTGCCGGTTTCATCGCAGCCAAGCGTGATAGTCAGCGTTAATGCCTCCGCATTCCAGGCAGCAGAAGTCTCAATCGCTGCGGGATTTTCTTCATTCGGGATGCCGGGTACAGCCTCAACAACCACCACGTTTCCTGACCTGCCAGCAACTGTCGCGGAAAAATCCACAACATTATCCAGAATCGGGGTTCCCGTGCTCGCACTCGCCGGCGTTCCGGCAGAGGCATCAGGCGCAGTACCCACCAGGCCGATAATGGCCGTCTGGATCGTCGTGACCGCGACCGTACCGGATGTCAGTTCGATCGTTTCCACACCATGTAAATTCGCCATTTATTTTCTCCAGGCATAAAAAAACCTGCCGCGGCAGGTCACATTTTTTGATTGGGGGGATTCGTGGTTCCGCCGCCATCACCATTTTCTTTATGGTCATGGCCGTTGTAGGTTTCGCGGATCCCGCTCATTTTCCCGGTACCGTCCGAAATTTCCTGTGTTGCACCGATGTTTCCCTTCACATTCGTGTCGGAATTGATTTGCGTAACGCTCTGAACTGTTAGGGTGTCGGTGATTTCCACCGGACCATCGAGCGTTCCCTTTCCGATAATTTTGTAGGTCCCGCCCTCGACCAGCGTGATGGTCAGGGCATGCGCGGCGCGGTCATACCGGATCTCGGTACCGTCACCGTAGCGGGTGATATGTTCGCTGTCGCTGCCCTCCGGTACCGGCAGACCGCCGGTATTCCAGCCGGGAAACACCCGGCCATTATTCAGCTCACCCGCCTCCGACAGTACCGTGACCGCATCCCCGACCGCATACGGATTGGAGTCAGCCCGGTTTGCCCCGGAAAAGCCCTGGCAGAGCGGCAGCCAGGTAGTGGTGATGTCGCCCAGATCCACCCGGCACTTCGGTATACCGTCATGCTTAACGGAATGAATAACCCCGCGCCGCACAATATTCGCCAGGCGGCGCTGTAAATCGCCCTCGATATCACTCATCGGGTTTCGCCTCGTAAATCAGCTGATAATCGTCCACATGTGCCTGGCCGATATCCGGTGCCTTGCCCAGCCAGGCCGCTTTCAGCGGGGCATTCAGCTGTGCAAACGGATCCGCACCAAAGGCGGCTGACTGTGTGAAGGAGATTCGCCAGACCAGGTAATCATCCATGCGCGGATCAAACTCATCGCGTGACGCATCGATAAAGACGGCTGGCTCAAGACTGGTCAGGCCGAACTGCTGGCCGTCAATCCACTGCGTGATATCCGCCGCCGCCGTGCGCAGGAAAATTTCGGGTCGGCTGACGCCAGCGCCTGCCGCGTCCACCACAACGAACAAATCGCAGGACAGATTCACATTAAGCTGCCCCTCGTTGCCGCCGCCCTGCTCCCAGCTGTTAATGGAGAAATAGACCGCCGGGGTGGTCAGCCCTGTAAAACGGGGGACATTTTTTTCCGGGTAGGCATCGACGTCACGCACCCACGCAATTTTTTTCAGCGCGCCAGTGACAGCATCGTGATACTGCCCCAGCAGTAATGGCTCAGCCATAGTCCACCTCAGACAGAAATACGGGCTTTCACACGCCCGCGCAGATCGGTTTCAAAGTGATGCATAAAAATCTCCATCGCCTCCGCAAAGGCGTTATCCTCGATGTAGTTCAGCATCGGCTCATAAATATCGACTTCCGCTTCGCGGGTACGACGGGTGTCCGGATCGCGAATAACCACCGTCCGGCGGTTTTCACGGCGGGAGCGCGCCACTTCCCCGTTTTCAAATGTGCGCGGGGATAGCAGGCTGCCCTTTGGGGTGAATCCGGCGTTTTCTGCCTGGCGCCGCGCCTTTATATACCGCCCGGTGGATTTATCCCGCCGGGTATGGTGAGGCCTTACCCGCCCGTTAATCCTGCCTTTCAGGTCTTTTACCTTGATGGCATTGAGACCAAACCAGAGACGAAAATTATCCAGCTGTGACTGAGAAGCGCGATCAAGACGAAAGGAAAGCAGACGCCGGCGCACCAGATCCAGGCTGCGCGGCGCCAGCCCGTCTTTCAGGTCAGCCATCGCTTTTTTACGCAAGGTGGCGGCGGTACGTTTCAGCGCACGGGAATACGCTGCCCGAAACTGTTTATGGGTGGCACCGATGTGCTCCGCTATCCGCCAGATGGCATCCACATCGATATCGACGGGCAAATCCCGCCGCAGTCTGGACTCACGCGCCATATCAGCTCCACTTATTGATGTCCGGCTGCACCTTACCCGGTGCGCCATACGCCAGCGTGACGCGGGTGCGGCCTTCTTCATCAGCGCCAATGTGCGTCACACGATAAGCCGTGCCGTTGATCTCCACGCCGTGGTGTTTCTCAAGCCCCACGATATCGGCGGTCATCGCGCTGAAGGCCGGAGAGCGATCCTGAATTTGCCCCCCGCCGGGCACGTCAACCGGGACATCAGGCGTCTCGAAAATCACAGTAACAGGACGCAACTCAGCGCCGACAGACAGGACAGCAGGCACTTCTTCGGCAAATGCCCGGGATATCCGGGCATCCGCTTTTAACAGGCGTTGCCGAAAGCGGTTCATCAGTAACCAAGCCGGACCGGAACAGAATCCGCATCCGCCGCCGCCTCAGCCCAGGCCGTGCCCGCCAGAGGATTCGGAGCCGCCTCCTCACCCGCTTCCGCAGTCAGTTTACCGTCTGCCAGATAGAGCTTCTGGCCGACAGTAACCGCTTCCGCTGCTTTTGGCAGAACGAACACCCCCGTGGTATGCAGCACACCCCACAACCCTGCCGGAATGTCGTCGTGAGCAACGCCCACCAGCGCACCTGAAAGCACGGCGTCACCCGAATGAATATCTGTCGCACCGGTATTCTGAAAATCAAGGGTGTTGCCATCCTGCTGATAATTTTTCGCCATTTTTCTCTCCAGACAAAAAAGGAGCAGCACGCGCCGCCCCGTAATAAAAAACCGTCAGATGACGGTCGTTATTTTTTGGTGACTTTAACCATGCCGCGCCAGTCAAGCGGTGCCACCCCGGCATCGATGCGTACCTTGAACGCGGCACCGTCAACGGTGAAGCCCTGCTGCTGCTCAAGGTATGGCGTATCAATACCGTCCAGATACGCCACCTCAATGGTGTCGCGTCCCTGTGCAGCGGTCAGGTAGTAATCCGTCGGGCTGCTGTCATCGAGGCGAGCCTCTGAGGACACCGTCACAAAGTTCTGGATCGGGTTAACGATACCGCTGTTCGCGTCCGCGCCCGGTACGCTTGCAGATTTGATCAGCTGGTTAGCGCGGGACTCGATGGCCACTGGCGTCAGCATGTAGGCCGGGCGAATATTCAGACGGCGGTCGCCTGATTTTTGCAGCAGCATCGCCTTACGCGCCGTATCCAGGCCTTCGATACTCAGATCGGCGGAGACCAGGTTGCCATGATCGGCGTGGAACAACGGCTTGCCGTCGGACATTTTTGGGTTGCTGGTCAGAACTGCCCACACCAGATCGCCCACGGTGGCACGCGCGGCAAGGCCCATTGCCTGCGGGATACGGGTCAGCATGTCCAGGTCATCATTGATGATGGTCTGGCGGTCAATGCTGAAAAGTTCGCCGTAGGTCGCAAGCGCAATCGGCTCGCCGCGATCTTTGATGGTGACATATTTATATTCCGCCCCGGCACGGACCTTGCGAAGCGATGCAAGTGATTCCAGACCGACGCGGTGCGCGGTTTTGAAATCAGTCAGGGTGCCTTTACGGGTCCACTGTTCGAATGATTCAGTGGCCTCGTCCCAGCCCATCAGTGCCGCCTTGTGCGCCACATCCATCAGGATATTGCCGAAATCGCTGCTGCTGTGGGTAAACGCAAGGCCGACCATCGCCTGTGCTGTCCCTGCACCTGAAATACCGATCCCGCGATCCACAAGGGAAGCTCGCGCCAGTTCACGCAGGGTATAACCGTTGTAGGCGTTATCTTTTTCAGCCTGCGCATAGCCCGCGCGACTCATTACCGCAGCACGGATGGAGTCACCGACCAGATTGCCGTTTCCGGCATAAAGATGAATAGCACCCGGACCGGCACTCGGCGTAGTTCCTGCCGCCAGCGCCTGGAGGAGTCTGTCTCGGGCTTTTTCCGCCGTGCAGGAGAAGTCGGCCAGACATTCCGCCTTCAGTGTTGCGAAGGTCGGGAACGCCTCAAAAACAGCGGAAACCGTGTTCACGCGTTCAGCGTTTGCCGTCTGCATCTGCTGTTGCAGCTGCTGGGCCAGCGCAGTGATATCGATATTAGTCATCTGCTGCGCGGGCTGTTGTGGCGCTGGCGGGTTCAGGTTCGCCTGTACCGGCGCAGGCTGCTGTACCGGAGCAGGCTGCTGTGGCTGATTCACCGGAGCTTCGGCGCGCGGCGCAAAAAGAGATTTAATCTGTTCTGGCATGTTCTGGTAATCCTTCAGTTTATTTTCATTCACACAGGCCGCAGCCTGTAGTTCAGGTTCAAGCGTGTCAGCGAAACCTTTCTCCACTGCCTCGGCCCCGTTAAGCCAGGTCTCCGCTTTCAGCATCGCTTCCAGCTCCTCCTGCCCCAGTCCGGTTTTATTCATATAGGCGCTGAGCATCAGGGCTTCGTTACGATCAAGCCACGCGGCATAATCGCGCATGTCATCAGAATCCCCGGCGATCCCGCCCCACGGTTTGTGGACCATGATCCAGGCGTTTTCCGGCATGTGCACCGTGGCGCCGGGCAGGCAGACAATCATCGAGGCCATGCTGGCCGCCACCCCATCTACCCAGATATCCACTTTCGCTTTCAGCCGCGACAGGGTGTTGTAAATGGCAAATCCCTGCATGACATCGCCGCCGGGGCTGTGGATATGCAAATCCACCGCGCTGGCGTCAAACACCCCGGCTTCTTTACAGTCTGCGACGAACTGCTGGGCTGTGATGCCCCAGCCGCCGATCACGTCATAGAGGAAGATTTCGACGCGCCCGGCAGACAGCGCGCGGATTTCGTACCAGCACTGACCGTTTGCCGCATCGACACCCGCCAGGCTGGCGCGGGGGTTAATCATCATCGTCCGGCTCGCGCCGATCGTCTTTTGGTTTTGCCGTTGCATCTGGCATCGCTCCTTTGTCGTTGGCGGCGTCGGAATCAAACACCAGCCCGTGTTGACGGTTAAACTCGGTTTCACGCAGTCGCTGGCGTTTAACCTCCTGCGGGTTTTTACCCCGCGCCCGTGCCCATTCCGCTTCGGTACCAGCACCGCCACGAACAATGGCTTTCCAGGCATTAGCCTCTTTACCCGGATCAATCCAAGGCATCACCGGGCCAAGATAAAGCGCGTTATAGAGAGAATTCGGATCCACATCCGGCGGCACTTCAACGCCGCTCAGCAACGCCATCGCCAGCCATGCGCGGTAAACGGGCCGGCTGTGCTGGCCGACAAACCACTGTTGCAGGACGTTGTACCCTTCGAAGCTCTCCACCAGCTCCTGACGCTGAGAGCTGTAGGTGCCGTTATAGTCCCGGGCAATGCTGGAATAGCTGCCGCGCGTGCCTGCGGCCACGGCCCGCATCTGTCCGTTTCGGAATTCATAGAGGTGAACATTCGGGCGATTTGATTCCACCATGCCCAGGTCTTCACCCGGGCGCAGGTCGTCGTAAATCATGCCCGGGGCGATATCGTAATGACGCTGGCCGCCGGGAGGTGAAAACTCCCCGTCTTCACCAAGAGACTGCGCATCTCCGCGCTTGATATAGAACCCCAGCGCAGCGGCAATACGGGCGGCGACGCGTTCACTCTCTTCATAATCCTTGATGTCAGAAAGACGGGTAATGACTCCGTGGATCAGGCTGATACCGCGCAGCTGGTGCAGACGCTTGCGCTGCGCAAGGTGAAGCATGTTTTCAGCTGAGACGGTTTTAAGTTCAGCGCTGAACCCCGTCATATTTGCCGGGTGGTACTTGTAAACGCGGTAGCCGACGGGACGTCCCCAGTTGTTAACGATGATGCCCTGGCGAACCTGCTGGCCGGCGGTGCTGTTAAGGTTGAACGGAACAAAATCCGCCTCCAGCATTTCCAGCGAGAACGGTACGGAGGTGGAATGTTGCAGACCCGGCACATTCCCCCTGACCAGTTGCGTGAACACTTCCCCGTCACGCAGTGCTGAACGCAGCAGCAGACGTTCGGCTTCCGGGCGGGTGAACATGCCAGTCACCTCAGGACGCACGGACCATTCAGCCCAGAGCGCCGAAAGTTTCCCGGCGAAATCGGAATGAAGATTCCCCTCCAGATCGAGGGGCTGAGGCTCAACATGGATCCCGTGGGCACCAATCACCCGGTCTTCCATTTTGTCGAACAGGCCGATCACCAGATCATGGTTTTCATCAAGCCATCGGGCCTGTTCCCGCAGGGACTGACCTGCTGCAAACACAGAGGTGTCCGCCGACTGGCTTTGCTTTTTCGCCTTGTGCAACCGTGACGGATTTGCCGCTTCATACGCATTAAGCCGGAGTCGATCCCGCTCGCGTGCCGCGGCCCACCCGGGGGAAATTGCCCTCAGTGTTCTTTCAAGAATGCCCATAGAACGCCTTACAGAAAGTTAGCGAGTTTGTACGAACCACCACGGCTATTGACCGCGCGCCAGCGACGCTCCCAGTGTTCAAGCTCATCGCGGAGCGCTTTCGGATCGTGGTTAGTGATGGCGCGACCGTTAACGCCGGTGAAAGAAATACTCTTGCCGTCCAGCGAGTCCTGGTAGGCCTGGCGCACCATCACCAGCGTTCTCCAGATGTCGTCTTTCTTCACAGCCAGCCTCCTCCCCTACCGGAAGAACCCAGCCAGCTGCCGGAAAGCGTGTTTTCTTTCTCAGGCTCAGCCCTGACTTGTGGCTGAACGGTTTTGTTTTTTTTCACGGTTATCTCCCTGGGGCGTTCCCCTTCATGAATATTTGGGTTGAGATCCTGCGGCTCAGCCCATGCAGGAGGTTTTTCCCAGTCGCGAATTTTTTCGTAGCCGCGCAGAACCGCGACGGCGTGGGCATAGCAGAACAGGTCAAAGGCTTCGTTGGCGCCCTTGCCTGGCTTACGCCATTTGCCATCCACGCCGCGCTCTTCGTAGGTCAGTTCCTCGTAGAACCACTCCCCCAGCCAGTCGGGAAAATGGATATAGCCTGCTCCGGGAGTCTCACGATCAAGGTTATTGCTGAGCTGATCCTTGAGCAGGTCGGTTTGCAGCAGATACACCGGCACCTCGCCACGCGCATCAGCGCGACGGTCACTGCGTTCGGTATTATTCGGGTGAGTTTTGGTAATAATTTTCTGGCGTTTTGTGCTGTCGCCCTTGATCAGATAGACACGTTTACCCAGACCATCCCGGCGACACTGGCGCCAGAATTTATAGGCATTATCTGTCACCCCTTCCTCACCGCCGCTGTCGATGGCCATAGCCAGCACCGGCATACGCCGCGTCGGATCGGACTGAAGTACGTAAGTTTTTTCCAGCACATCGGAGACCAGCAGCTGCCAGTCCTCCGGATACGCGCCGGGGTGGACTGGCTCCGCCTCGCCATGTTCATTGCAGCGCAGGGACTGGCGGATGTTGTAGCGATCCACCAGCCAGCGTTCACCGTTTTCGCCATAACCAATTATCTGCACGACGAAACGGCGCTTTTTCCCGCCCTGAACGTCGACGGCCGCCAGCAGGAAACGCACCTTCGGCGGAACCAGGCGTTTACCGTAATCCTCCGCACGCTGCATCAGCACATCGGCGCGTCGCTGTTCGCTGGCCGAGCGCGGCAGGTATGGCAGCCCCCAGTCGGTGTTGATAACCGCCTTGAGGGTTTCTTCGCTGCCGGTAGCCTCATACTCCTGCTCAGCAGTCAGCAGTTTGTATACCAGCTGCGCCCAGGTCTGGTACGCGGCTGCGGGCCCCTCCATCCAGAACGATGCTATGCGCGAACGGCGTGGCTCACCGGAGATCTTGCCGTCCCGGTCAATACTCTGACCTTCACGCAACCAGACACCCACCCCGTTAAGCTCGCGCTTTTTATCTGCGGTGATAATGGTGCTGCAATGCGGACAAAGCAGATGAGCCGACTCACTGGCTTTTACCGGATCAGGTACATCACGGTATCCGGTCATCGCCTCCATCGCAGGCTGAAAATATTCACCACAATGCGGGCACGGCCAGTACCAGCGACGGCGATCCCCACGGTTGTACAGCGAAAGCGCGCCTGTCGTTGGTGGTGCTTCATGGGGAGATTTTCGGCGCCATTTGCTGTCGCGAATGTCCCGGCCTGGCGAACACTCCACCAGAGTCATCCCGGCGGACATAAAGGTGGTGGTACGCTTGGAAGCCAGGGTAAAACCGTCACCCTCGCCATCGATGTCCTCAGGGAAGCGGTCATAATCGGTGAGCGCTACACATTTGAAATCTGACGAGGACATGATGTTGATGGAAGGCCAGCCAATCTTGAGATAGTTCCCCGCCAGAAAAGTACGATCATGCACGTTGTTGTCGTTTCGCAACGGGCTCAGGCGTTTCGCCACTTCAGGACTGACACGAAACGTTCTCGCCAGACGTTTTTTAGAGTGCTCACGCGCTTTCTCTTCGGTCATCTGAACGACGAGCATATCGGACGGGTCACAGACAATGTTGTATACAACCCAGCCATCCACCAGGCCTATCGTTTTCCCCGTTCGTGCCGGTCCAACAAACACCACCGCATCGTATTCACGCATCGCGAGGCAGTTCATCGGCTCGATCACATAGGGAGCGACAGCAGGATCCCAAGGTACCGAGTTACCGGCTCCCATAGGTACGCGCATAAATTTTTGAACCGCCTCAGCCACAGGCATACGGCGCGGGGCTTTGAGAATGGCGGAAGCGTTACGCCTGACTTCCGCTGCCGTGGCCTGTCGCATGATTTACTCCTCTTCTGGCATATCCTCCTGTTCTGATGAGTCGGCCTGCTCAACTTTGAGGGCTATCTGGTCGCGCAGATCGTCAATAACCTGCTGCACCCTGACAACTGCGGAAGGGGTCATGGCGCAGTCTCGTTCAAGAATGTCGGGTAACGTCTCCAGCACCTGAACCATTGCTTTTGCCATGGAGGAAAATTCTCTGGTGACTTCTGACGCCGGGATCAGCTCCCCTGTTTCCTGCTGAAACTTGAGCCTTTCACGCTCCGACTGAAACCAGGCTTTACGATCGGGGGGAAGCATTTTGTCGACGTCCACCAGCTCCGACGGTGTGGTACTCGTCAGCAACTCCCTGAGGATATCGGTGATGGCATAAAGCTTAAGTTTCGGATTGCTGCCCGGGGCCGGCTGAACATTTGCAAGCTTGCTCGCGACCGTCTGGCGGTGCAGATCGGTAATGGCTGCCAGCTGCGTGATGTTCAGCCGGAAATTTTTCAGTTCGTTATCCATGATGGTGAACAAAAAATAATCATTTCGACATCCTGCAAAAGATCAGGACTGAAATATCAAGAGGTTAAACAGATGATGATGAAACCTATAAAATGCAAAAAACTAGCCGTTTCCCGCGTGTCCTCGCCCCCTCGGTGTTCAGGATCCCCAGGAGTACCTTTTAGCAATAGGATCAATTCTCGTTTAACGATATGCTCAATAGCATTGAGAACACCTAATGTGGCCAATAGCGCGAGTGTTGCAATCAATAATCGAATCACTCTAAGGAGACAGAAATGGAATCACTCATCGCCAATCTTATTGAAGAGCTATCCAAAGAAGGTAAAACACAGAAGCAGGCTTATCTTCAGATAAGTGCCATGAGAGTTGTTATTTATGCGATGTGTACTGGGCTGGATGACATAAAACGTCAGGCCATACACAACCAAATCTTTGAGGCATTTGATCAGCTGGAATTAACTGACCGCACGTCAACTGAGAGTGAAGAGCTGCGTAATGCCACTTTAAAACTACTGGGAACAGACATTCTGCGGTAATACGCATGCCAAAAGAAAGTAAGGGAATACTCTTGCGCTAATTCATTTAAGTGATAAGGTTCCAACTCTGCTGAAAAGCAAGAAGCACACAAGAATAACAAAATCCAAATCATGATTTGCCCCGCACCAGGGGCATTTTTTATGGTCGTACGAAACACAAGCCCACCAACAGGTGAGCTTTGCAACGGCTACGATCCCACCGCGTTATGCAGTACTTCCTGACGGGCAATATGCTCGTAACGAGATACCGTCTTCCCGTTCTGGTTCATCACGTAGGCGACCTCGCCAGGTTTCAGTAATACATTTTTGTCCATTCCAGATACCGCGATGCTCTGCTGCCCCGGATTAAACCCTACGCTCAACCCGCAATGAATCTCTTCACCGCCACCTGGCGAGATTACTTTTACTGTTAACATGCTTCTTCTCCTTCTTCTGGTAATAAAAAAGCCCCGCTTACGCGAGGCTGGAATTGATTTGAGTAATGACAATCAATCTTCTTTTTTGATCACCACTTCCTGCGGTCGCATCTGCTGTATCGCCCGGACGATACAGTAAGGAATTACCGCCCAGGCAACTCCCATGGCTGCTCCTGCTGCTTGCTGAGGCGCGCTGACAGCGCCGAAAACCCCAACGATACCTTGAACAAAGCCAATAGCCCCGAATACAACACAAATAGCCCAGAGGATCTTCATCAACCTAACTCCTTTTATTAAAGAACAATTAGGATAATTCCGAATACCGTTTAGTAAAGCTTTATTGCATGAATTGCCGGAACTTATCGCACCGTTTATAGCGACAACCATTATCAAGCCCACCAGCAGGTGAGCTTTGTAATGACTATCAGACCTTCAAGTCATCCGCTTTCACGGCATAAATGGGTGCGCCAGGATGCTCATCATCTTCAACGGCTGCGATATCATCTTCATCGAACCAGCTTTCCTGAGCACGACCATCTGCGGCTTTGTAGTGAACCAGATACTGATTACAGTGATTGATGCTCTCAGCGCGGGATTTGATATGGCCCATTTCGCCACTGATCGACAACTCAACAAACTGATTAAGATCGAACTTAAATTTATCCACTTCATTTCCTCTCATTGGTTGGCTTGCAGTTCGCCTGCCACGCTTTGTTATGCGCCAGGATGTCGCGCTTGGTTTGCTTATCTAGGACGTCAATATCGTGGTTTGTCACGTAGATAATCCGGGTCCACAGGCAGCCCGTATCAATCACCTCCGGGACGGGTGAAGTTTCCGCGCAACTCGCGATCAACATCGTCATCAGGCATGTGATTAACAGTCTGCTGGACATTACTGGCCTCTTTAGTGACTTCAGCTTTACGTTCTGCCGCCGCAACGGCCGCCGCTGCGTTCTCTTCGGTGCGCTGCTGCCTGGCTTTTGCCTCTGCTTTTCCGCGACCGCGAATATTCCCAGCAAAAAAACCACTGAGCGCGACGGCCACCAGCGCAGCAATACTGCCCAAAATCATTTCGATGATGCTCATAGCCACCTCAGACCAGCACTGATTTCGCCAGGTTAAACAGCGCGCGGCGTTTATCCAGCCCGTTGCGGCCTCCATTGATTAGCAGTGTCACGCGCTCCACGTCCCCAGAATGAAGCAGGCATCCGCGGGAGGCATAGAACCATGCGGCTGAGCGCGCAGCGTATTCATCCTGTTCAAGCAGCTCCGGATGAGTAACAAGGTCCAGTTTCAACGCCTGGCCACAACTGCGATAGTTGCTCAGGCCGGTAACCTGTTTCAGCCCACGGCCGCGATATTTCCAGCCATCACCGGCAACCTGATTGCCCAGGTGTTCTTTTCCCCACTCACCACCATAAACCAGATTAGCGATCGCTTTCTGGTTAGCCGGGTGAGCTGCCGTTCTGCCAAGGGCGGCGGACTGCTGTGGAGTGATGCGGTGGCTGCCGAACGTCGGCACTAAGTTTTCAGCAGCATAATTAAGATTTTCCACCACACGGGTAAATCTGGTGCTTTCATGCCCCATCTGGGCAATGAACATGGCCTGATCAAGCGGTGCGGTGATGCCGTATTCCTTCATAGCGGCGTCGATATGCGGAAACCAACGCGCTGCTAACCCGGCGCTGATACCAGCCGCCTTCTGAAATTGTGTTTGGTTCATTAGTGCCTCAGACGATCAACCAGCCGCGCCATATTTCCACGAACCTTCAGGATGGCGGCGAAGATAAGAATGTTTGCGACCACCACCAGCCAGCTGGAATCACGATAAAGGCCGAAGATGAACTGCAAGGGGATCGCGGCGTAAACCAGCACGGTTATATACGCCAGGACAGAAATAAAGGGGCGATGCCGGGCGCCATGTCGCTGGTAAAACATCAGCACGATGACGATGGCCGCACAAATAAACGCATTAAAGACTGCTGACGGGTCAATTACCATTTCCCCCTCCCCCACGTAGCCGCGAGAAAAACTTGAACACGTTGTTCAGGTCCTGGTTGTTAAGATAAGTGAGGATTTTTATACACAGGGCAGACAGAATCACTGCACCCAGTGCATCCAGCGGTTTTTCATAGTGCGAAGCTGCATTTAGCAGTGAGCCAATAAGTCCCGCCCCAAGCACCCCAACGATAAACGACGTCAGGAAATATGCTGCCAGTCGGGCGCGGGACAGGTTTGTGGCTGTCGCGACGTAGAACACCGCACCACCAAACGCCCCGAACACCACACCAAAATCTGTATGAGTAAAGACGCCGTACAGGACTGAACCCAGCAGGCCGCCGCCGAGAACAGCGCCGGTGCCGGTTAATGGATCGGACATTAAGCCCCCTCTTATTGCTGTGATCCCTCTCAGGAAATTTGAGGGGAATAAAAAAAGCCCGCTCGCGAGAGCAGGCTAAAGTGATGATTATCACAAGAAGGTAGAAAGGAGATCATCCGAAAGACAGGTAGTGACGTCCGGGTATCGAGGCCGATTCACTGATGGTTCAGGAGAACCACCTGCCAGCGGATATATCCCCTTCTTCTTTAGAGTAGCCGTAACTTCGGGAACCGAGCAAAAAAAACCTGCTGTTTAAAGCAGGCTCTCAAGGAATTATCAATTCGATATTATTGTTATCGTGGTGCCGGGTGCCTCCCGGTGAGAATTACTCCAGCAAACATTCCCGCGTCTGAGAGGTTTCCTTTTCAGGTAACTGCTGGAACGCCCCTCCGCATAGGGGGATTCACCACAATAAAAAAATAGCGCATAAATCAGAGTTGAGAAACTTCCTCGCTTAACGAATTGGACACTGGTCCGCCATCGAGGGTTCGAACCCCGAACCACAGAGGTAGAAGCTCCGTGCTCTTTCCAGTTGAGCTAATGGCGGAAAAAAAAAGACCAGCATTGGGTTGCTGGTCATGGGTCATGGGTCATGGGTCATGCAGTTGTCTCTGCGAAGTTGGTGTATCCCCACCAAGTGTTATCAGTATCGAGAGCATTATCGAACGCCAGTTTACTATAGCACCGAAGAAAAAATTCACTCTGTCAAAGGCCATCAGAAATGACCTTTTGCACAGTGTTATTTACTGGATTTAAACACGGGCCAGAGTAAAGCAATTACCCCGGCTACCAGCACGCCATCAGCAAGGATGGACATCATTTTGCTGGTGAAGTCGATGGCAACCACCAGGAACATCAATACCCCGGCGGCTACCCAGCGTAATTTCCCGATCACAGGTATTGGTCCAGTGGAAGTTGCAGCGCCTGAGCAATTTTCTTGAGCTGCTTCTCTTCTTCTTCCCCGATGCCGTCGTTGTCAGCGACATCAAGGCACAGGCAAAGAACATCAACAGCATCGTTTGTACCGGCAACGTCAGCCAGTTCGCGCAGCGCCTGAGCATTAGCAGAGCGCGGCGAAGCTTCATAGCGAGCACGGATATTGCTACTCATCTGTGCGATCTCACCAGCGAACGGTGCGAAAGCAGGCAATGCTGAAATGGTTTTTTCCAGAGTGGCGATTTCTTTCGCGTCGCATGTACCGTCGGCATACGCAATGGAGTAAGCCCCCCACACCGTAGCTTCAACCGCGTCGCGGTTTTCCATTTTCTTAACTTCAACAACAGCTTTACGTGCTTTCTTTTTGAAGATACCGAACATAGTGACTTTCCTTTTAGCGGGTGAGCCAGCGCTCAGGAATGATCAGCCCACAGAGACAGTCACACCGACCGTTCCCTATGGCTCACCCCTGAAAGGCTCTGTGGTTGAATTGCGCCGAGCGTGGCGCAGATATGAAAAAGGCCGCCTTTAGGCAGCCTCTGAAATGACAAAACCCCGTCGTAGCGAGGTTTTCGAATCTTTTTAAGTCCGTGACGTAGTAACCACTCTTAACACAGTAAACGATAAAATGCGGACCGCGTTAATGATTTTTGTTTTTTTTCATTGTAAATTGTAGTCATTATTATGCTTTATCCCTATAGGAGGGACGTCCGTGAAAGTGTTCATAAGTTGGTCAGGCCAACGGAGCAAAGTCGTTGCTGAAATATTTAGTGACTGGTTGAAGTGTGTAATCCAAGCATCACAACCATGGATATCAACAAGAGATATTGACCGTGGTGCAATTTGGTTTTCAGAAATTAATGACAAATTGAAGGATGTTTCAGTTGGAGTAGTTTGTCTTACACAAGAAAACAAAAATAAACCTTGGATTCTTTTTGAAACCGGCGCATTAGCGAAAGGTCTTACTACTAATAGAGTTTGTACTTTTTTGATAGACCTTAATCCTGAAGACTTACAAGACCCCCTTGCACAGTTCAATCATACGACACCGAACAATCATAGCGTTTGGGAACTAACAAGAACTATAAATGCCTGCCTTGTGGACAAGGCTTTAGATGAAAGGATATTACGACAAGTATTTGATACATACTGGCCTCAGTTCGAGGAAAGTTTCAATGTGGCCTTGAAGGATAACCCACCACAAGAAGTTGTTCCTCCGCGTACAGAGCAGGATATTCTGACCGAAATACTGAATAACACTCGCACTTTAAATCAGCGAGTTAGAGCACTCGAAGCCAACTCCAACGAATTTAACAATAACAAAATCAATAAAGCAAACATTACTAAGAAAGAGGTTTGGAGATTACAAAATCAATTAGAAAGTATAATTCAATCTGGTCCTTACAATGAAGATGAAATCATGGCTTCTTTAGACAATTACAATCTCCCAGAAGATTACATTAGAGACCAGATTAAATATAACATTAGTAAATTTCGTAACAAAACTCTCAAAGTAAGCATTGAATAAAATACAATTACCCCCATAAATTAATATAATAATTATGGGGGCTGTTTATCAATCCATATCTAATTTAATATCAAGCATGGAAAGGCAACCATCAATAAACCCTTCTGCCATCTGGATCTCTATGCGTATTAGCTTCTCATCCTTCTTTCTCGCTTTCGCGATTTTCCGTTTTGAGATGCCATATAGATAATGAGCAACCAAGAGCGAATGCTCATATGGTTTTCGTTTTTGAAGCCGAGCCAAACACCCTTCTATAATCAGGGCGTCGTCGTCAGTGCAAGAAAGGCGGGATTTACTTGTTTGAGGAAGAAGCCCTTTGAAACCAGCTGCGATTGGTGAGTAATCCACACCAGAACTATCGCTCGCGGCCCAACCTCCCCAACGCTCTAATACCTTCTGAATGTCACGCATGTTTTCTCCACTTTTCATGCTAATACGCCGATTGCCAGCGCACGATCTAAAAACCGAAACAGCAGCGTTAACTGGTCGCCGTATTTCGCTTCAAATGCCACGGGATCAGCGTGTAACTCGTCGTGATGCGCTCTGCACAGCGGTATCACAAACAGGTCATGCGCCTTAGTACCCACTCCACCCTGCCCGTGGCCTATCAGGTGGTGGGGGTCGTCTGCCGGGTTATTACAGCAACAGCACTGCTGCGACTTCACCCAGCGGGTGTATTTCTCGTTTTCCCAGCGTCGGCGCTTTGGCCTCAGCATGAAAGATTCCGGAGTTTCAGGATCAACCTTCACCACCACTATCTTTTTTGCCTTCTCCTGAAAGATTTGCGTAGCCGGTAATGACGGGACAATGTCGCTTTCCCTCATCACCGAACTGTGTTGTTCTGGCTTGATTCTGAGTGCTTTACTCGCCACCGATTCAGGAACAAGGTCAGCCAGATCATTACGTACCATCCACCAGCAGAACTCAGGAAGCGAAAGAGTGTGGTCAGTGCTGAAACCTAAATCAATATTTACCCTTTCCAGCAGCCATTTTACCAAGTTCTGCATGGCAATTCCTGCCAGTCTTTCAGTGGTTTGCTCACGTAAATGGTTATCACATGACCAGCAAAGACGAATGCTCCCTGGAGCGTGGCGCATTACCGTAAAGTCACTGGCATGCCAGTCAGTGTGAGGCCACTGACATTCAAATTTTCTCTCCAGCCAGGCATCAAGGCTACTCAATCCACCAGCTCGCTGAATGACCCTTTCGTTAACGAAAATAGCCTGCATGTTGGCATCGTCAGTCAGGGGCTGGTGGGCTTCAGGGATTAATCCCGATGGCAGATGCTGTATGGCTTCGGATGGTGGCTCAATAACTACCCTTCCCTGACGGAATAGCCAGAGCAGTTCTGTACCAGGGCGGAACAGAACCACCCCGGACATTGGCGCAATTTCAGGCGTCAGTATGGCTCTCACCCAATTCCCCCCATTGTTGGTTGATGCCTGGTTATCGATATTTCTACCCTTCCGCCATGCACTTTAGGTCCCCACTCCACCAGCATTCTCTGCACCTGGCTGTCATCCTCCCAAATGCCTGCGTGCGTGAGCGCGTCAAACAACGCCTTGTTGTAGTTGTCGATGTCGCGGCGGCGGGCATCTGGCGGAAAGAGAAGGATCTCCACCGCAGCTGGTGATGATGATGGTTTTGGAAGGCAACGCAGTTGCTCAATGATCGCTGCACATGCCGCGCTCTGGTATGCCCTGCCCTTCTCGCTGATAAGATGGCGGCCTTTTAACGGCCCCTTGTTCGGGGCTCGCCAGTATGTGTTTACGCTCGGTGGGAACGGGAGCACCAGTTTCATAACGTCACTCCCTGTTTTTTCAGCCAATCCACAGCGTTATCTCTGGCCTTTTCTCCACCGGATAGCAGGTCTTTGATGATCGTCACTGGATCTGCATCCCATTCCGTTTTGACGACGGTAATGCCCCTGGCTGCGCCAGGAGCAACAGTGATGTAACCCTTTTTCTTAAGTGACTTCACGTGCGCTACAGCAGCGTTCGGTGATGCGCAGCCAATTAATCCGGCAAGATCCAGCATCGTAGGTGGGAAGCCAGCCTTTTCGATATGAACCTTGATAGCTTCGAACACTTCATTCTGACGCGGCGTTAATTCGATCATGACTCGACTCCATAACGCCCGTTCAGGCGTCCGATTACGCTGTTGAACATCACCAAGCTTACGCCCATCGGTTTAACCTTCTCGTGGTACTCCTTCAGGATCGGAGGCACTACGACATTCCAGCTTGGCTTTGGCTTCTGCTTTAGGGCTTTTTTGATGGCATCGTTGCATTGACGGGCTACATCACGCACAGCGTTCTCATGCTCGGTAGATAGCTTTTTCATGCGGCGCGCTCCTGTAGTTTTTTCATGGAAACGGCAACTGCCGGTATAAGCTCAACAGCTGGTGATTCAGATTGATTTCCCCAGTGGTCCCATCCAGGCGCACCGCAACGGCTGAATAGTTCGATGCGCGGAACGTCACCATAAAGTTTTTCCAGACGGAAATGCGCCTCTGCTGGCTTCTGGCTGTGCTCACCGAGTGGACTGTAGATAACCTGCTTGATGCTGGCGCACTTGCGTTCCAGTCCATTTCCCCTGGTGGCGATCAACAGGTCTTCGGTATTGGCTCGGGTGTAGTTCCCGCCGTTCATGCGTGTCTGTGCGTTCAGCAGGTCAAGGAAGTCGTAAAAATCCTCCACACGGCCTGCCTGAAGTGCTTTGTTGATATGCTGCTCTGCCAGTGGGTTGAACTTCACCCAGGTAAAGCCCTTCATCGTGCGAACTTTAAAGCCCCACGCTTCAGCCAACTCGATAGCTTCTCGGGTGTGCGTACCGGTGAACCACATAGCCAGAACTGCATCATCGGCAGCCAAGTCCCAAACCGGCAAGCGCTTCATGTCGATAAGCTTCATCGTGCCGTAATGGTTGGTTGCAGCGCCGTTGCTGATGGTGTTCCCGTATTCCCAGGCTGGGTCGGCATAAATGAGTGAGTATTTCCCGGTCATCGCGTTACACCTCAAAAGCAAGTTGTGGCGTGAACCGATCGCGTTCTGCGTCGTAATTCAGCGAACTTGCAGAGTTAAAGGCTTCAATTCGCTCTACTAACACTGCTGCGCGTGTTTCTTTGCTGGCCGGCGCGTAAGCTGATTTATCCCACGCTTTGTCGATTCCGATGTTGCGCGCAACGTTGGTGCTGTCAGCTGACGACAGCGGGATGTAAGTGAAAATATCTTTGTTCAGCATGCGAAGGCCATGAAGCTTTGTTATCGGGTAACCGTTCTTATCGACAACGTGCTGAATCAGGTCACGAAGCTTTGCACGGCAGGCGCGTGGGCGTTTAGCGTCGTACTCTCCCATTGAACCGATACACACCCGGGGGAATTCATGACACAGGCGGATGAAGCGCTCATCAGGCTCGTTGAAGTGGTAGACCGGCGCGCCGACTACTTTGCCGTGTGGCCATTCAGAAATCAGAGCGTCATTCTCTTCGCTGGTACCGCCGATAACATCTGGAATAACAGCGAACGCGAAACGAGGATGATTCATCCACTCCTTAACGAATTCGTAATAGTCGAACCAGTTAACTGGCTGGCCCTTATCGCAGAAGCTAAATGCACCGTTATCCAGCGCGAAAGACTGGGTGACTTCGCTGGCCAGGGCTATTTGGCCGGGGTTAGCGAAGGAGATGAAAGCGTGCCTGCCTTTCCATGCTTTCAGCGCGCATGTGTCCGGTGTGATTGGTCCTCCGTGGTAGTGGATCATCAGACATTCCTCGCTCGGCCAGCAAGACACCATGCATCAGAGGGTGCTTTCACTTTCGGCGCCATGCTCAGGCAACGCTGACGCTCAATCAGTATCTTCATCCGCTGCTCTTCGTTCTTAGAGCGATTGAAGGCATCCATCAGAACTGTGGCCGCACGCTGGTAGAGCCCCTTTTCAAACAGGCCTTGAGCCTTATTCATCATCGTGGTTACAGCTGGATTCGGAGCTTCTTCCTGTTCTGATACAGCTGGTTTATCAGCCCGGTTAATTTTCAGTGCAGAACGCCCCTCGCTAACGTCACCACCCGGCGCTTCGGAAAAATACTGGTAGCACTTGCCGTTATGCTGGCGGGTTGCGCGATTCAGTTTGACCAGATGACATACACCGCGCTGAACAGCGTGAACGTTGTATTGAGGCATTGAAGCTGCGATCTGTTTGTTAGTTAACCCAGGGTTTTCAGCGATGAAAATTTGAATATCTTTCAGAAGACTCATGAGTTCGCTCCTCTGAAGCCCGCCGGGACTTTGCTGTAGTCGGTGTTCTTGAAGCTGGATTTGAAGATTCCATCCTCACGCTCCCACTTCCCGTTAACACGCGCTGGCCTGCCGGCATTCGCCCAGTTGGTAGCAGACTTCAGGTACGCTGGAAACTTTGTTGGCTGGAAAAGCGTTTGTGGGCGCAGGTAGGCCGCCATAGTTAAATCGTCGCTCCACTTGGCGTTGCAGTAGTCCACCACCAGCGACAGCTCTTCAACGGTGAAGCCCTCCCCGATTCGGGCGCGAATGTTTTGCAGCGAGGTTGTAGAAACCTGATAACGCGAACTGGTCACCTGGTTCAGATGGGTTAAAACCTGTTTAGCCTGATCGGTGATCAACACATCACCGTCTGGTTGCGGCGCAACCGGACAAATAGGGTTTTTAATATCTGTAGTATTCTCTGTTGTATTCTCTGTAAGAACATCAGTGCAATTTGACCTGATGAGAGCGGTTCGTTTTGACCCGATGGAACGTTCCACTTTGACCTCTTCCATCGGTTCATTTTGACCTGATGGAAGAGTGCATTTTGAACTCTTCGATTTGGTCACTTTGACCTCATCTAAAAGCTCACTTTCGTAGTTGATCGTGTAATAGTTCGTCATGTCGCGCTGAGACTTGTTTAACTGCTCAACTTTGAGTACGCCAAGGTTTTTCAGGCGGGTGAATGTGCGCTTCAGGGTGGATTCAGACCAGAACGGGAACTGCTCCAGCCACTGCTCATTGGTGTTGTAAATCCAGCGCACGCCGTCACGCTCCAGTCCGGAGGTGGTTTCTTTCAGCCAGTAATTAACCTGCTGCAAAGCAATGGCCTCGTTCAGCCCAATGCTGTACGCAAGGTCAGGGTTAATCACTATCGGGCGGGATGGCATTAACAGGCTCATGGTCGTCCTTTAACTCTGTAAATTTACGCTGGAATTGCTCAAGAGGGCTGAAGCACTCATGATCGTACCCTTCGCGAAGGTATATAACGCGTCGGGTCTCAGGCTCCCATCTGATGACGTGGACGGTGATGCCTCTTTGGTCTCTGAATCGCCGGTCAACTTCAGCCATTCCTCACGCCCCTTCTCGTTCATCAGTGCAAATGCCTCTACCATCGCGTTCTCAGACTGGTAGTTGTTCTGATCCGCCTGGTTGTTTAATCTCTCCACATAGCCGAACGGGGAATCTTTTCCCACCAGAGGAAGGCATCTGAATTGCTTCGCTGGTCTCAATCGGTTTAAACTGTTCATGCGTTAGTTTCTCCACTGAATACGACACGCCACGACGCCCGGAGCTGCACACTCGCGGGCGTCACTTCTTTTGGCTTTTCTTACGGCTAAATAGCGCGACAATCGCGCGGATCTCTTCTTCACGCGCTGCCAAATGACGGCGGTGATATTCGTTGATTTCTTCAGCTTCATGACGTTCGATTACTCCATCTTCGAGAGCTCTCTGGATCACGGTATCAACACGTCCACGCGCTGCTGACGTTCTCATGGCACGATCAAAAAGGTCGACACGATCAAGGTCTTCAAGTTGAGGAACGTCCACCAGCAGCGCGCCACGGCGACGGGCAAAGTAATCTGCCAGGAGGGACGTATTCGAGATGTCTTCCATGGCCTCCAGCTCGTTCACTTCAAAGAAGCGGCAGCCGTTCTTCTCGTACAGGTTGTTGTTGAACTGCGTTACTGACATGCCAAGAGCACCGGCCATAGCCTCGCGGCCTCCTGGGTACGTTTTGCACATCGCTTTAACTACTTCTTTCAGGCTTGGCTCTACCATGTTGTTTTTCCTTTGGTAGTTATGTTTACACCGCAGTTTCACTAGACTTCAGCGGTGGGAAAACATCATCGATACTCACTTCCGCGCCGAAATCATTAAGGGCAGAAACGATTGCACGGCACTGATCGATGTTCATTTTCCTTTTGCTGTTTTCGTAATGACAAACAGCCCCTTTTGTTACACCAAGTGCGCTTGCTAGGTGCCCTTGTGTAATGCCCAGATTTGTTCTGATAGCTCTAAGATTATTCATTTGACTCTCCCTTTAACAAGATAAATATACATTTTGTATCTAAAATCCACAAGCTGCATATACATTTTGTGACTCGATTTAAGGTATACAAGTTGTATTATTTTGGTATGACTATGAAATGGTACGACCTCGCTAAATCCCTGATGAAATCTCAGGGAATTACTCAAGAGCAGCTGGCAGAACATCTTGGTATAACTAAAGGTGCAGTAAGCCATTGGCTGAATGCACGCCGTGAACCTAGCCTGGGGGAGATCGCACGAATCCTAGAGTTTTTAGGAAAAAAACATTTTTCCGTTGGCGCGGGTGGTCTAATAGTTGATGAGACCCTCAAAGGGGATGTTGAGTACGTTGGGCCATATAAGGCTGGTAAAAAGTATCCGGTTTTGAGTAGCGTTAAAGCTGGGGCGTGGGGAGAAGCTGTTGAAGCTTATACCTTGAAAGATATCGATCTATGGCTTGAGTCCGATGCACATATACAGGGAGAGGCATTCTGGCTAGAAGTTGAAGGAGATTCTATGACAGCGCCAGTTGGACTGAGTATACCTGAGGGCACTTTTGTCTTATTTGACACAGGAAGAGACCCTATAAACGGCAGCTTGGTGATTGCAAAACTATCAGATACAAATGAAGCTACATTCAAAAAGTTAATCATTGATGGTGGTCAAAAATATTTAAAAGGGCTTAATCCACAATGGCCACTTATGCCAATCAACGGCAACTGTCGAATCATCGGCGTAGCAGTTGAAACCAAGTTACGGCTTCTCTAAAAATTTTTTTGATACCCAGCTTCCAAGCTGGGCTCTAAAATCTTACTGCACTACATATCTTAAGCCTTAAGCGCAATTCTTTTCATCAATTCTTCCGTTAAGAAACAAATACATAATGTTAACGCAGATTTTTTGTATACAAATCGTATTGACCGCAATGAATACGTTTTGTATATTTCAATCATCAGCAGCGAACATCGTGGTGGCAGGCATGAAGATAGAGTTGAAAGTTGACGGAAAAACTACTGCCGAGTGCAGTGATGAATCACAGTTCCTTGCATTTAATGCTGCCGTTTTTAGTGCCCTGTCAGACATGCAGCTTGCCCTTGAAGTCGAGCGAAGGGCGCGAGCAAAATCAAAAATGGCTTCCTTCAACGAGAAGTTCTTTAAAAAGGTTCCCACGGGTCACAATTAAGTGAATCCAAAAGTTTGATGGTTTGATAGGTAATAGCTTCTTCTTTAACAGTGCTTCCAGGATTTGAAAGTTGCTCGCGTAGTAAACGTATTTGGTTGTGCAAATCATCTGAGAGTGGACCCTCGTTAGCGCATATTGCAGCTGAAATGGTCTTAACCGCAGATTCAATAGCGGAGAGTCTTAACTCAATAAGATCGTTATTCATAGATTTATCTTCTTGGCTGTGTGAGAGCTCCAAGAATACCACCGAGCCTGATGTGGTGAAAAGACAGGCATCAGTTGAAGTACGGTATATGGCACATGTACCGCAGCGGTCCGGGGATTCCTTCAAGTATCCAGATCCAGCGGGTAGCCGGAATGTGCAAGCCAGGCAAATACGACAGCCAGAGACGTTTCACCAGCGTGGCGATCAGGTGTGACACCTCGGAAGAGACGAGGAGAGTGCCGATAAAATAAAAGCGCCCCAAAGGACGCTTAGCTCTTTAACAAAAATCATTCAGATGCTTTTAAAGGGGCAACCTTATTTACTGCGTAATTACTGAAAGCAAATAGGAACACGAACATACTTCCTGCGGTGATCAGGAATGCTTTGAATGTTTTCCAAAAATCATCAACTGTGGTTGATGGATTATCTAACATAGTCAAAGCGTCGAAGAAAAGAGCGCAAAAAGTGCCAATAACGATGTAAAGAAGGATCAAGAAAAAACCAGCCACTCTTGGTCGAGGTGTAGGATCTGTAAAAGAAATCAGTACTCGATTAGTTCTTTTGAAAGAAACTATCCAGATTACGAAACATACAAATGCCCAACCAAGCAAAGCGACCATTGTGTCGAGGCTAAAACTGCTCAATGTTAATTTACCCAATAAGGCAGCATATAGGATAACGCCAAACACTGAACAAATAGAACTGATCATAAGGCCGCGAATGCCTTCATAGTATTGATCATTTCCTTCAAAAGGAACTTCTAGTTTTTTCTTAGACATTACATTGACCATTAATTGTTAAATTAAATGAATGAGAGAGAACAAAAATATAATCGGTAATAAAGACAAAATCTTTAATTATATTTTTGATTTTTCGCGCTGTGCAGAGCGCATGTATAACGGAGAAACTAACCATGAAAAAAACTGAAAACGTATCTGAGTTACCACCACGTATGACCATGGAGCAGCTGATCGACGCAGCGCGTAAGGCCTCCCCTCTTCTTCCGCCAGCTTATCGCGGAATTATGTCCGAACTGGCTAACCGCCTGGACTATACCAGCGTCGCGCTTTGTGAAGCGATGGCTCAGCGTAAGGAACTGGCTGTTCAGAACGTCACCTTGCGTGAAGATGTCGCAAGCTGGGCCAAAGAGTGTGACCGCATTGTTGAACGTCTCACGAAGACCAGAACCAATATGCATTTACTGGAAGCCCAGCGAGAATTGCGTGAGCTGTCACCCATCGTCATTTCCCAAAATAACGAGGTGGCTCTCTGATGGCTAACTCATTCAAGCAAATGACCCGTGACGGGACCATCAAGCGCACAGATACCGGGATGTTCATCAGCCTTGACCAAATCCATGTGCGGGAAGGTTTCAACAAACGCGAAGATGATGAACGAACCCGCCATGCAGATGATAACCTCTTCAACTACCTGATGAACGGTGGCTCCGTTCCCCCGCTGGAGGTTATCGCCCGTGATGAAGGTGGAGTGTGGGTTGTTGAAGGCCACCGTCGGCGTCGCTGCTATGCGCGCTGTGCAGAAGCTGGTAAGCCAGTAGACCGCATCCATATCATGCCGTTCAACGGTAACGATGTTCAGCGCCTGGCGCGCATCATGACCAGTAACAACCAGCTCCCGCTATCCGATATGGAACAGGCAGCTGTTATTCAGGAGCTACATAACGCCTTTAACCAGACCACCAGCGAGATAGCAAAACTGGTGAATAAGTCTGTGGCCACCGTCGAGAAGCTGCTGCTCCTCAGCACGGCGAACCATGACGTTCAGCAGGAAGTTAAATCCGGTGCGGTGTCAGTCGATGTCGCGGTTGATCGCGTTATGGAGTATGGCGAACAGGCCGGGAAAGTTCTCCAACATGATAAAGCTGTAGCTGCTGCCCAGGGTAAATCGAAAGTCACCCGTAGCTCTATCGCGCCGGAGCTGAGCGTAAAGAACGCACGCCGTTTCGTTGAGCTGATGGCTCAGGCCACGATCAGTGATGAAGGTGTCTTCACTCTTGAAGGGGCTGCCCTGGCCGAGGCGCTGTCGATTATGGACGAACATAAAGCGATTGCCGAAGCGCGTGAAACTTACCGCCTGTCACAACCAGTCCCTGAAACTGAGATCAAAGGTAAAACTCTTTACGTCAGACTTGAAGGTACAGAGATCGGGACAGCGCAAATCTATCGCGGTAAGAACGTCATCCTTAATGGGATTGTCACCAGCCAGTCGAAGGCAGTGGCCCACTTCGTTAAGCAACACAAATTGCAGCAGGAGCAAAATCATGACAGCCAATAAACCAATGACCGGCGAACAGCTGGAAGAACTGATGACTATTGCTGTCAACATGCAACGAGACAGTGAAAAGGTGAGTGACCGCCCTGCTGCTATGTTCGCTTATGCAGTGCAGGTAGCTGTTCTGGAACTGCGTAAGGTTCGTAATGAAGCTGCTGCGCTGGCTGCGGAGAATGCGGGGCTGAAAAATGCAATCATCGCAATAAGCAAAACATCAGAAGAGTGTGAGATTAACGGTGACGAATTGAAATATGTCGTCGAGCCTTCCGAATTTGATGCGTTGACTGATTTGCTGGACGAAACACCAGCGACCGACGCTTTGCTGGCTGAAATGCGGGCGCAAGCCCACAAGGAAGGCGCTCACTTTGTTGCCAACCGAATGTTGGCTGCATGGGAGGCTGGGTTTATTGATGACACGGCGAAGAACGCAGCTGACATTGCGAGGATGATCCTTACCTCCACAGAGTTTATGGCTGATGCTCCCGAAGGCGATTTCGATCGCTCGTTCGCTGATGGCGTACTCGAAGACATCGCCGCCCAGCTTCGCAAAGGAGTGCAGTCATGAGCGTAAGTATCAAACATCCAGCAATTCGTTATCATGGCGGTAAATTCCGCTTGGCAAGCTGGATCATCAGCCATTTCCCTGAACACCGATGCTACGTTGAGCCATTTGGTGGCGGAGCGTCAGTGCTATTGAAAAAGCAGGCATCAGAAGCAGAGGTTTACAATGACCTCGACGGAGATGTAGTTAACCTTTTCCGTGTACTCAGAAATCCGGAAACGGCAAAGCAACTTATTGAGGCCTGCGCTCTTACCCCATACTCACGCGACGAGTTTAATTGCGCGTATGAAGACAGTGATAACCGGGTGGAGCAGGCCCGCCGCCTGATTGTTCGTGCAACCATGGGATTCGGCAGCGCAGGTGCAACAAAGGGTAAGACGGGGTTTCGTCTGGATACCAAGCGTAATAGTGCTACCGCACAACGCATTTGGGCGCGACAGCCTGATAACCTCGCCGCAGTGGCCAGTCGTTTTGCTGGGGTACTGATTGAGAATCGCAGTGCCATTCAATGTATGCGTGACCATGATACAGCATCTACCCTGCATTTTGTTGACCCACCTTACGTGCATGAAACCAGAGTAGAGACTGCAAAAAACAGCGCTTACCGGTTCGAAATGACCAATGAAGAACACACGGAACTTCTCAACGCGCTGAAAGAGTTACGCGGTGCGGTAATTGTTTGCGGATATAACAGCGACCTCTATAACAACGCACTTGATGGATGGAAGCGTGTATCGCGAACTACGGCAGCCAACGGCTTCGCTGGTTCAGTTCAGCGCACAGAATGCCTCTGGCTTAACCAGGCAGCACAGCAGAAGCGGGAGGCCGCCCAATGAGCACTACTCTAAAAGAATGGCTCCTGAAGACTATCGCGGAGCTTGAAGAAGAGCGCGATTCTATGCCCGGCGCAGTAAACGAAGATGCGGCCAATGCGCTTGTGGCGATGAAGATTGCTCTTGCATCGCTGATCCATGGTAAAGCCGAACAAACAAACTACCGCGCTATCGTTGAGCGGATAGCTGAAATCATTCACGGAAAGGTTACTGATATCGATCTGCTTACGGTAACAATTAAGAGCATGAAAGATAATTTGCAGAAATAAGCACCGGGTGCAGCCGGTTAAGTGGAGAGCTATACGATGAGCGGACAAAGCCAACGTTTTCTTACCCCTGATGACCTCTATCAGCTTACTGGTTATCGCCGCCCCTCCCTTCAGTGCAGAGCGCTGAAAGAAAGCGGTGTATTTTTTGTACCACGAAAAGACGGCAGGCCGGGAACTACATGGGATCATGTAACTAATCCGGCTTGCCTGAAGCTGGTAGTGAACAATCCAGAGGAAGAAGAACCAAACTTTAAGGACATGTAATGCCTAGAATCCGCAAAAACCCGGAAGATAACTGGATGCCGCCCCGCGTTCGCCGGGGCAAATCAGCCTATGAGTTCAGAACGCCAGACGGCAGAACTGTGAGATTGTGCAATCGCGATCTTACTAAGTCTCAGGTCTGGGCTGCCTATGAAAACTTCATCAACGATATCAGGGCAGGTTCCAACTTCCACGCACTTTGTGAAGAGTTCTTTAACTCGGGCGACTTTCATGAACTGGCCACCGAAACCAGAAAGGACTACAGAAAATATGGTTCAAAAGTAAATGTTGTTTTCGGGAAGATGAAGCCAGACAACATTAAGCCTGAGCATATCAGGAAGTATATGGATAAGAGAGGTGTTAAAAGCAGGGTTCAGGCGAACCGAGAGAAAGCTTTTATATCGAGGGTGTTCAGGTGGGCATATGAGCGTGGAAAAGTGAAGATGAATCCATGTCAGGGTGTGAAGCAATTTAAGGAAAAAGCCAGAACTCGCTATGTCACCGATAAGGAATACGAGGCTTTATTAAGTGTTGCTGGCACACCCGTGAAGGTAGCTATGGAGCTTGCTTATTTATGTTGTGCCAGACAAGGGGATATATTGGACCTGAAGAAAAGCCAGATTCTCAATGAAGGCATCATGATTCAGCAGAGCAAGACAGCCGTTCCTCAAATTAAGGCATGGACGGAGCGGCTTGATAAAGCAGTCAGACTTGCTGAATCTCTCCCGCTAAATACAGGAATGGTTAGTATATACCTGATCCACCAGCCCTCAGGTTTAAGATACACAAGAGATGCCTTTAATGCACAGTGGGGAAAAGCGAAAGCCATTGCCTCAGAAAAATTTCCTGAGCTTGACTTCAAATTCACTTTCCACGATTTAAAAGCAAAAGGGATATCGGATCTGGAAGGCACGCTTAACGAAAAACAGGGAATCGCTGGTCATAAAAACGCGTCACAGACAGCACGTTATGATAGAAAAATTCCTATAGTTCCGGTAGTCGGGGGGCAGTAATGCCCTCTTTTTGTGGTGAAGCCGAATGGCGAAAGAATGGCGAATGGCGAAAATTAGGCAATAAAAAACCACCTTTCGGTGGTTTACACGACACTGCTTATCATTGATTTTATTCTAGTTTTCCCATGGTAGCCGGAGTGGGACTTGAACCCACACAGCGCGAACGCCGAGGGATTTTAAATCCCTTGTGTCTACCGATTCCACCATCCGGCCAGGGAAGAAAGTGGAGGCGCGTTCCGGAGTCGAACCGGACTAGACGGATTTGCAATCCGCTACATAACCGCTTTGCTAACGCGCCTTAAATCTGTTGTCTTTCGACCTGCACCCGCAAACTGCCGATGCACTAATCTGGAGCGGGAAACGAGACTCGAACTCGCGACCCCGACCTTGGCAAGGTCGTGCTCTACCAACTGAGCTATTCCCGCATGTCATCAAGTAACTATTTAACTACTTCCTAACCACTTGATTTCATTGTCGTCCGGCTAACTGTGCCGCCGTTCGATGCGTTGCATTCTACTGATATGACGTTATGAGTCAACGTTATTTTTTGCATCTCAGGATCGTTTGCTGAAAATTAAGCCGAAACGATCACTGTTCAAGCAAATCACCGCGCGCAGCGTTCAAATATTGCAGCATTGACCACAGCGTCAGCACCGCCGCAACCCACAGCAGACCAATTCCAGCCCACTCTACCCAGGCATTGGGACGCCACAGCATCCATACCAGCGCCGCCATCTGTGCGGTGGTTTTGACTTTACCGATCCAGGACACCGCCACGCTGCTGCGTTTACCCAGCTCCGCCATCCACTCGCGCAGCGCAGAGATAATAATCTCACGGCCAATCATGGTCGCGGCAGGCAGCGTTACCCACCAGGTATGATAATGTTCCGCCACCAGCACCATCGCGATTGCCACCATCACCTTATCCGCAACCGGATCGAGGAACGCGCCAAAGCGGGTACTCTGGTTCCAGCGACGCGCCAGATAACCATCAAACCAGTCCGTAACGGCAGCGATCAGGAAAATCAGCGCACAGGCAAAAGGCGCCCAGACGACCGGCAGGTAAAATGCCAGGACGAAGAACGGAATGAGCACAACGCGAAAGAGAGTGAGCAACGTAGGGATATTAAATCGCATGATGACGGTAACTGTCTGTTGTCAGTAAAATTTAGCTCTATGTTGCTACAGAGCCCTCAATGTTTCAACGAGTAGTAGATCTTTTCTGCCAGCCCTTGCGAAATACCCGGCACTTTTGCAATTTCTTCCATACTGGCGTTGAGTAATCCTTGCAATCCGCCCATATACTTCAACAGCATCTGGCGACGTTTTGGCCCGACGCCTTCAATCGTCTCAAGGGTACTGGTATTTTTCACTTTCGCCCGTTTTTTACGGTGCCCGCTGATGGCATGATCGTGCGACTCATCGCGGATATGCTGGATCACATGCAGCGCAGGGGAATCTGGCGGCAGGCTAAAGCCCTCGCCTTCCGGCTCAAAGAACAGCGTTTCCAGGCCAGCCTTACGATCTGCCCCTTTCGCTACCCCCAGCAGCAGCGGATGGTTTTTATCCCACTCCACGTCGAGAGATTCAAATACCGCCTTCGCCTGCCCCAACTGCCCTTTCCCGCCGTCGATAAGGATAACGTCCGGGATTTTGCTCTCTTCAATCGCTTTACCATAGCGACGACGCAGCACCTGGTTCATGGCGGCATAATCGTCACCAGGCGTAATGCCGGTGATGTTATAGCGACGATACTCTGCCCGCAGCGGACCGTTGGCATCAAAGACCACACACGACGCCACGGTCTGCTCACCCATCGTATGGCTGATGTCGAAGCATTCCATGCGTTTCACTTCCGGCAGCTTGAGCAGCGTAGCAAGCGCGGTTAAACGCTGGCTGACAGTCGACTGCTGGGAAAGTTTAGTGGTCAGCGCCGTGGCGGCATTGGTTCGCGCCAGCTTCAGATAGCGCGCGCGATCGCCGCGCGGTTTCGTCTGAACATTCACCCGGCGGCCTGCCAGCTCTGAAAGCGACTCCGCCAGCAGGGTTTTATCGTCGAGCGTGAAGTCGAGCAGGATCTCCGAGGGCAGCGTACGCATCTGGCTGCCCTGCAAATAAAACTGGCCGACAAAAGTCTCCACCACTTCACCCAGCTCAGTGCCGCCCGGCACTTTCGGGAAGTAGCTGCGGCTGCCGAGCACTTTGCCCTGACGAATAAAAAGCACATGAACGCAGGCCAGACCGGCGTCAAAGGCTACGCCGATAACATCGAGGTCGTCGCCCGTATTGGAAACAAACTGCTTCTCGGTCACCCTGCGCACCGCCTGAATCTGGTCGCGGATGCGTGCGGCCTCCTCAAATTCCAGCGCCGCACTGGCTTTTTCCATACGGGCAATCAGTTGCGTCAGCACCTGATCGTCTTTCCCGGCTAAAAACAGGCGGACATATTCCACCTGCTGCGCGTATTCTTCTTCGCTCACCAGCCCTTCAACGCACGGCCCCAGGCAGCGGCCAATCTGATATTGCAGGCATGGCCGGGAGCGGTTGCGATAAACGCTATTTTCGCACTGGCGAACAGGAAAGATTTTTTGCAAAAGCGCCAGCGTTTCCCGCACGGCATAACCGTTCGGGAACGGGCCGAAATATTCACCTTTCGCATGCTTAGCGCCACGATGCATCGCCAGCCGCGGGTGCGTGTCGCCGCTCAGGAAGATAAACGGATAGGATTTGTCATCGCGCAGCAGAACGTTGTAGCGCGGCTGATACAACTTAATGTAGTTGTGCTCAAGGAGCAGCGCTTCCGTTTCCGTATGCGTTACGGTGACATCAATGTTGTGTATAAGTGCGACCAGCGCTTCGGTTTTACGGGAGGCAAGGTTGCTGCGGAAATAGCTGGAAAGGCGTTTCTTCAGATCTTTCGCCTTACCGACATAGATAACCGTACCGCCAGCATCGTACATACGGTAGACGCCTGGCTGGCTGGTGACGGTTTTCAGAAATGCTTTTGAATCGAACGCTTCACTCACTGACTTATTAACGACTCCGCATTGCACAAACCATGGCGAATGGCCAGGTGAGTCAGTTCGACATCACCGTGAATGTTCAGTTTACTGAACATTCGATAGCGATAGCTGTTGACCGTTTTCGGGCTGAGATTCAGCTGCTCTGAGATCTCATTCACCTTCTGACCTTTAGTGATCATCAGCATAATCTGCAATTCGCGCTCAGACAAACTGGCAAACGGAGATTCCGTTTTTTCCGGTTCAATCTGACTCAGAGCCATCTGTTGAGCAATATCAGAAGCAATGTAGCGCTGCCCGGCGTGTACGGTGCGAATAGCATTGACGACTTCCTGCGGCGCGGCGCCTTTACTGAGATACCCGGCAGCACCCGCCTGCATAACCCTGGCGGGCAGCGGATTTTCGGTATGGACGGTCAGCATGATAACTTTGGTATCAACGAACATGCGCGCGATTTTGCGCGTGGCTTCAAGCCCGCCAATACCGGGCATGTTCATATCCATCAGCACCACGTCTGCGGAGTTAGCGCGACACCATTTGACGGCATCTTCGCCACAGCACGCCTCGCCGGCAACTTTAATACCCTTTATATCTTCAAGAATGCGTCGTATCCCTGCGCGCACCAGTTCGTGGTCATCAACAAGAAGGACGTTGATCAAAGGAAATGTCTCCAGAATAGGGATAACGCTACTGACTGCTAATTGGGTTTATATTAACGGTTTTCCATGCAAGTTTAAAACGCTAAAAAATCGGCTATTCGATTCTGGTCTCGTTTTTGGAAATTAAGCTGTACAGTAAGTGGAAAGAAAACCCTTGCCCGCCGGGCTTTTACCGCTATTTTTTAGCATCGACATTCGAAAAGTTACTAAAACAGTTGTTAACTCAAACGAAAAAGAGCGCGCGATTTTTTGTAACAACAATTAACGAATGGCGAACCGGGGATAAACATTTAATTGTCGCTAACATATTGGACAGGGTACCTTCATAATCCGCGCCGCCCAATAATCACTGCGCGATAAGTATAAAAAACAACCACTGCATTTTTTGCCGTAGCTTGTGGTATACTCCGCCGCCATAACTTTCATCGTCGCGCTCATGCGCTGTTTTATAATGAGGAAAATAAATGAGCACACCTGAATTTGCCACTGCCGAGAATAACCAGGAACTGGCACAGGAAGTAAACTGCCTGAAGTCGCTGCTGACGCTTATGCTACAGGCGATGGGCCAGGCTGATGCTGGTCGTGTGATCATTAAAATGGAAAAACAGATCGCGCAGATGGAAGACCAGGCGGAATCCGCTGTATTTGCCAATACGGTTAAGCAAATTAAACAAGCCTACCGCCAGTAACAAAAACGGCTGGATGCAAAGCATTCAGCCGTTTTCTCGTCTGACACGCAGAACGTGATATCAGTCAGATAAGCCCCGTCGCCGCGGCATAACACGCTATCTGGATCTTATTCGGTGCGTTGAATTTCTTCTGCATATTCTTTTGATGGAAATTAACGGTATTTTCCGAGATGGAGAGAATGATGGCGATTTCTGCCGACGTCTTCCCTTCTGCGGTCCACTTCAGAATTTCCCGCTCACGCTTGCTGAATTTCATTTCAGGCGGCATCACCGTCTCATGTTCAAAGCGCAGCAGCGTAGTGAGCGCCATCTGGACCAGCATTTGTAAACGCAGCTCAATTTCTTCACTGGATATCGAGTGTGCCTGTAAGCTGGTACATGACACGGAGAGGAAACCGAGCGCATGATTTGGCATCATCAGACACTGCGTTATTCCCTTGCGTAAACCGTGGTCCCGCGCGCCGTCCCATAATTGCTGGGCATCCGTGAATAATTCATCCGTCCAGGGCAAATGTCCCTGAATGAAATTCTCCGGCTTCAGCACCGGGTCAATGGCGAAATAATTCTCGGACTGATATTGCGCCATCCATTGTTGCGGATAACTGGAATGGACGGAGGTTCGCGGGCGGGTAAATGGCACAGGGTGTCGAACACAAAGCGCATAATAATCGAATTCAAGCGCCTGCGTTTGTCGCTGAAGTTCCTGATATACCTCTTCGGCACAGGTCATTTCCTGAAACCGGAGGAAGCATTCCCGTCGCCAGGTGAAAAAGTCTATATCCCTCATACTTACTGAATGAAGCCTCTGATAAAGATAATCATTATTATGGTGAATATAACCTAACACATAAAGCATGATTATTTATATAAAATATCGGCCACAGGCAGATTATCTTTAATTTGGCGATGGCTTATCCACATCAGGCGGAATAAAAAAGCAACAGAACGGAGTTTAAGGGAGGATAATTTGCTCCAGAAGCGGCATCTGGAGCAAATTGAACGCTAAAATGCTACTGCATTAAGAATTTTTCAAGGAACTGACGGGTACGGGGCTGCTGCGGATTGGCAAACAGCGCTTTAGCTGGCCCCTGCTCAACTATTCTCCCCTGATCCATGAAAATAGCCCGATCGGCAACGTCGCGAGCGAAGCTCATTTCATGCGTCACAATCACCATCGTGCGTTTCTCCTGCGCCAGCTGTCGGATCGTGTTCAGTACTTCCCCGACCAGCTCAGGATCGAGCGCGGATGTGGGTTCGTCAAACAGGATCACATCCGGGCGCATCGCCAGCGCGCGCGCAATAGCGACACGCTGCTGCTGCCCGCCAGATAAGCGACGCGGATAGCTCGTCTCCTTCCCTGCCAGCCCAACCTTTGCCAGCAGCTCGCGGGCGCGGACCGTCGCGTCTTCCTTAGGTTCCCCCTTGACGATGACCGGCCCTTCAATAATGTTTTCCAGCACCGTGCGGTGCGGAAAGAGATTAAAGCTCTGGAACACGAAGCCGACATGCTGGCGCAGGCGGCGAATCAGCCCTTTTTGCTGGCTGATGGGTTTCCCGGTATCAATGGTGATATCACCCACGCGGATCGTCCCGCCTTCGGGCTGCTCCAGTAAATTGATGCTGCGCAGCAGCGTGGTTTTGCCTGACCCGCTCGGGCCGATAATTGCTACCACTTCGCCCTGCTCAACCTCAAGATCAATGCCATGCAGCACCGTTTGTCCATGGAATTTTTTCACCAGGTTTTTGACGTCAATTGCACTCATTTTGGATCACGCTCCTGGCGGTTAAGCTGGTTTTCAAAATAGTTTTGCAGAGCGGACAGTACCGTCGCCATCACCCAGTAAATCAGCGAGGCCGCCAGATACATGGTAAACACTTCCAGCGTGCGCGAGGTGATCAGCTGCGCCTGACGGAACAGCTCCGGCACCTGAATGGTCGCCGCAAGCGAGGTGTCTTTCACCAGGCTGATAAAGCTGTTGCTCAGCGGCGGCAGCGCCACGCGCGCCGCCTGGGGCAGGATCGCCCGGCGCAGCGTCTGCCACGGGGTCATCCCGATACTGGCCGCCGCTTCCCACTGTCCTTTATCGATGGAGGAGATCGCCGCACGCAGCGTTTCAGAGGTGTACGCCGCGGTATTCAGCGACAGGCCAATCATCGCCGCCGGGATCGGATCCAGCTCAATACCAAACTGTGGCAGCCCGTAGTAAATCATAAACAGCTGGGCGATAAGCGGCGTTCCGCGGAACACGGAGATGTAAAACCGCGCCAGCCACCGCACCGGCCAGATGTTCGACATGCGCATCAGTGCCAGCACAAACCCGAGCACCAGCCCGAAGAACATCCCGCCGATACTGAGCTGTAAAGTAAACACCGCGCCCTTAAGCAAGAACGGCAGCGAATCAATAACCAGTTGAATACTTTCTTGCATTATTATTTTTCTACCTGATTTTTAGACATGAGGATGATAGGCAAACAGCGCAGGCGCCCCGCCAGTATGAACAAACAAAATGGGTCCTTCATCCTTAAAGCGCTTGCGGGCGATGCCGTCGATCAGGCCCGCCATTGCCTTGCCGGTATAGACCGGGTCGAGCAGAATACCTTCGAGACGGGCCAGCAGCTTAACGGCCTCCATCCCTTCATCATTGGGGGTGCCATAGCCCGGCGCGAAATAGTCATCCCACAGCAGTATCTCCGCCTTCGCCTGAAGCGCAAGCTGTTCAGCCACCGCCTGTTGCAGGGTTACGACTTTCGGCTTCTGGTCTGCAACGCTTCTGGAAACCGTCACGCCAATCAGCTCGACCTCCGGCATCAGTTGCTCAAGCCCGACCGCTAAACCGGCATGGGTTCCCGCACTGCCGGACGCCACCACCACCGAGGATAAACTCACCGCGCCTTCGCACTGCTGAGCGATTTCCAGCGCGCTCTCAACATAGCCGAGGGCACCCAGCGCATTCGAGCCGCCAACCGGGATCACGTACGGACGAAAACCCTGCGCTTCCAGACGCGTCGCCAGCTCGTCGAGCTGTGCAGCCGGGTCGGTCAACGCGTCGACCATTTCAACCTGCACGTTGAACAGATCCAGCAGCAAACGGTTACCGTTAGTCAGGTAATTCTCTGCCTGCGTCCCGATCGGGTTCTCCAGCAGGGCAACGCAGTGGAGTCCCAGCTTTGCCGCCACTGCCGCCGTCTGGCGAACGTGGTTAGACTGAATTGCCCCGGCGGTGATCAGCGTGTCCGCGCCTTCGCGCAGGGCATCGGCGGCGAGAAATTCCAGCTTGCGCAGCTTATTTCCGCCCATCGCCATGGGCGTCACATCGTCACGCTTAATGAAAATATCGCGCCCCAGGTAGTCAGAAAATCGCGGCAGATACTCCAGCGGCGTGGGTGCGCCGATAAATTCCAGACGGGGAAAGCGCGTTAAATTCTGTAGTGACATGGTTCCTCCGGTCACGCAAACAATTGTTATTTCATTATGCACGCAGACGCGCGAGAAATAAAAAAGGCGCTTTTAAAAGCGCCTTTTTTTGTCAGTCAAAGACTTATTTCGTCACGTCAGCGCCGAACCACTTCTCAGAAAGCGCCTTCAGGCTGCCGTCTTTCTGCATCTCAGCAATGGCGCCGTCGATGGCTTTCAGCAGATCCTCGTTACCTTTACGCACCGCCACGCCGGACTCCTGACGGGAGAACGCATCACCCGCGACAGCCAGGGTATTGTTGGTTTTCTTCACCAGATCCAGCGCTGCCAGGCGGTCAACCAGAATGGCGTCAATACGGCCTACGCGTAGATCCTGGTATTTCGTCGGGTCATCATCGTAGGTACGGATGTCCACGCCCTGCACGTTCTGGCGCAGCCACTCTTCGTAGTTGGTGCCCAGACCGACGCCGACTTTCTTACCTTTCAGATCCGCTGCGGATTTGATACTGCCTTCGTTACCTTTCTTCACCAGCGCCTGAATACCGGACACGGTGTACGGCGTGGAGAAGTCATACTTCTTCTTACGCTCGTCAGAAATGGTTACCTGGTTAATCACCACGTCAATACGTTTGGAATCCAGTGACGCCAGCATCCCGTCCCATTTGGTGGGTTTCAGGGAGGCTTTAACGCCGAGGTGTTTTGCCAGCTCCTGCGCAAACTCCACTTCAAAACCGGTCAGTTTACCGTCGTCGCCCTGGAAGCTGAACGGAGGATAGGTTCCTTCCAGCCCAACCAGCAGCGTGCCGCGCTCTTTAACTTTGTTGAGCAGATTCTCTGCCGCGAACGTTTTCACGCTCATCCCCGCGACCAGCGCAACGGCCATCATCCCCATCAGCGCCTGACGACCCAGAAGTGCTAATTTCATAAGTACCCCGATACAGTGGAATTTTTGAGTAGTGTAGAGAAATCGCCTGCAACGTCAAAGGCGGCTGCGCTACATCTTATTCTTTTTTAATATATATCAGAAGTTGTTCCGGCGCGGACTTTCTGCTTTATGACGCCCGGCATATGGACTTTATATTGCGCGTACTTTCGCAGCGCGATGCGGTAATTATTGGTACTGGTGGCGGGCAGCCAGGGTTCCAGATTTTCATCCAGGTATCCGGTCGTCAGCAGATCGCGGGAGATATTTTGCATGGTCAAATGCTGACCCAGGCGGCGCAGGCGAACCACGTATTCACGCACGGTGCCGTGACTCATCTCCGTTTGTTCAAACAGGAATTGCTTGAAGCCGATAATATCGAAGAAGTCGCTTTGCTCTTTGCAATGGAGATCGCCACAGAAACGGCAAAGCGCTACCCACTCTTTTTGCTCTTCAAGCCAGGCGGCTTCATCCATCAGCGTGTCGAGGCGGGAAATCGCAATCTTGTTCACGATTTCACCGCGACGAACCAGCGTGATGCGGTCGAGTAATTTTTTACAGTGGGCGCAATGCGTCTGGCTGTGTTTAAAGTCTTTCAGGTAGCGGCTTAAAGGCCGTCTTTTAGATTGCTGCACCGTCATGATAACTCCTGGTTGTCAATACGTTGTGCGGCATTTCCAAGGCGAATGACTCACCTATAACTTACCCAGTTTTGTGCGCAGGCGTTTAATGGCCTGGCTGTGCAGCTGGCTCACCCGTGACTCGCCCACCTCCAGCACGGCGCCAATCTCTTTGAGATTGAGCTCTTCCTGGTAATAGAGGGTTAACACCAGTTGCTCACGTTCCGGTAAAGCTTCAATCGCTTCCATCACGCGCTGGCGTAAATTCCCTTCCAGTAAATGGTGTAACGGGTTTTCTTGCTGGTGTTCATCGGTCACCAGCTCGATGCTATCGCCATGCTCTTCGCGCCACTCATCATAAGAGAAGAGTTGGCTGTTATTGGTATCGAGCAACATCTGGCGATACTCTTCAACAGGAATGCCCAGACGCTCCGCTACTTCGGTTTCCGTCGCGTTGCGCCCCAGCTCCTGTTCCAGCTGCCCCATCGCATGCGCCACTTCGCGCGCGTTGCGGCGAACGCTGCGCGGCACCCAGTCGCGGCTGCGCAGCTCGTCCAGCATCGCACCACGAATACGCTGCACTGCGTAAGTCGTAAATGCCGTTCCTTGCAGAGCGTCGTACCGGTCAACTGCATTCAATAACCCGATACCGCCCGCCTGTAGCAGATCGTCCAGTTCCACGCTCGCCGGCAAACGCACCTGGAGGCGCAATGCTTCGTGACGCACCAGCGGAACATAACGCTGCCACAGCGAGTGTTTATCCATTACACCTTCAGCGGTATAGAGTGAATTCACGATAAACAGCCCTGCGTTAGTTGAGTTATCGGCATGATTATCCGATTCTGGAGGGGTTTTAATCGGGTGAATAGTGGGTGAAATGAGGGGTTATTTGGGGGGTTACGTATGTACGTGGACAGAAAAAACCCCGCCGAAGCGGGGTTTGAGCGTAATCAGGCGATTAGCCTTGCAGCAGAGACAGAACCTGCTGAGGAACCTGGTTAGCTTTAGCCAACACGGAGTTACCGGCTTGCTGAATGATCTGCGCTTTAGACATATTTGACACTTCGGTCGCATAGTCGGCGTCCTGGATACGGGACTGCGCTTCAGACAGGTTGGTAGTGGTGTTGTTCAGGTTGGTTACGGCAGAGCTCAGACGGTTCTGTACCGCACCCAGAGAAGAACGGAATTTATCGATGGAGCTGATAGCGTCGTCCAAGGCTTTCAGTGGGTCAGTAGTGGCAGTAGTAGCAGTCTGAGCGTCAGTGGTGATCTTACCATTCGCATCTTTGTGCGCAACCTTGCCAGAACCATTGGTGATAGAGCCATCAGTCTGAACAAAATAAGTAGCTGTATTTGTGGTGGTTAATGCAGCGTTGTTATCAACATACACATCCGCAGCACCGCTTTTAACCGCACCGGCGTTGTCAACGGCATAGCCGGTAGATGTTGTATAACCTGCAGCAGCACCGCTCTGCAGTTTGTCAGCGCTGATAGAGGCATTAGCAACATCGATAGTACCAGCCGTACCGCCTGTCAGAGTCAGGGTTTCGCCAGATGCTGTGGTAATAGAAGAAGCAATCGCAGTACCACCGCCGTTAGCCTGCAGACCAGCCAGTGTTGCAACAGGTGGGGTACCCGCGCTGTTTTTGGTCAGGTTGCCGGTAGTATCCAGATACAGAGCAGCACCATCATCTTTAGCGGTTAAAGTACCGTCTTTAGCAATGATGACGTCTTGTTTAGTTGTACCGATAGTAACGGTAGCTGAGGTAGTGTCGCCCGCAGCTGGGTTCAGGTAGCTCAGAACCTGAGCAGAGGTAGCGCCTGTTACACCGAAAGTAAACTTGTCGTTTGCTTTATCGTAGGTGTAGGTATTTGCTGCTCCTGAGAGACCATCAGCAACAGTGCCAACACTGAGGACAGTGTCACCATTTGCCAGGCTACCTAATACATCTGCAGAAGATGCAGCTTTAAATCCTGCAGAACCTGTGTACGTATTACCAGCCAGGGTAAAGCCAGCAGCGGTCATATCGGCTGCAGTTGCAACTGCGTTGGCTACGCCACCTTTACCGTTAACGTTAAAGCCGGACAGTTTCAGAGTATTAGAGTCGATTTGTTTCAGGTCGATGGTGATGGTCTGGCCATCGTTCGCGCCAACCTGAATTTTCATGGAGCCGTCTTTTGCCAGCACGTTCACGCCGTTGAACTGGGTCTGACCGGATACGCGGTCAATTTCATCCAGACGGGATTTGATTTCGTCCTGGATAGAGTCCAGGTCAGACTGGGAGTTAGTACCAGTAGAGGACTGAACGGTCAGCTCACGGATACGCTGTAAGTTGTTGTTAATCTCAGACAGTGCGCCTTCAGTGGTCTGCGCAACGGAGATACCGTCGTTGGCGTTACGTGCAGCCTGGGTCAGACCTTTGATGTTAGAGGTGAAGCGGTTAGCAATCGCCTGGCCAGCAGCGTCATCTTTTGCGCTGTTGATACGCAGACCGGATGACAGACGCTCAATGGCAGTAGACATTGAAGACTGGTTCTTGTTGATGTTGTTCTGAGTGATCAGCGAGAGGCTGTTGGTATTAATGACTTGTGCCATGATTTCGTTTCCTGTTGTTCATCAAATCTGTGGATTAGATTTGGGTTTCCACCCTTCGGCTTCATCGCCGTCAAAGGTGTTATCGTCTGGTCCAAAACAACCTTTAGAATTTTTTTCAGGATCGCATCATTTTTTTTAGCCACAGAAATACTCTTCTCCAATAGCGTTATTCTCGCCATTAAAAATTTGAACCTAACCGTAAACTTTCCTGAGTTGAGGCCGATAACCACACTATTCGTTCTACGTGTCGTTACATTAAGGAATAAATATGGCAAGTATTTCTACGTTGGGAGTCGGCTCAGGTCTACAGTTAGGAGACATTCTGGATAGTCTTACCGCTGCACAGAAGGCTCAGTTAACGCCAATCACCAAACAGCAGTCTTCCTACACAGCAAAACTCAGCGCCTACGGCACGTTGAAAAGTGCACTGGAATCCTTCCAGACGGCAAATACTGCGTTAAGTAAAGCGGACCTCTTTACCGCGACCACCACGATTAGCAGCTCAACGGCGTTTAGCGCAACCACTACCGGCAGCGCAATCGCGGGTAAATACACCATTAGTGTGTCGCAGCTCGCTCAGGCCCAAACGCTGACTACGTCAAAAACTCAAAGCGACAGCAAAACGGCGATCGCAACCGCGGACAGCAAGATCACCATTCAGCAGGGCGGCGATAAAAAACCCGTCACTATTGATATCAGCGCAGCAAACTCGTCTCTGACAGGCATCCGCGACGCAATCAATAAAGCGGATGCAGGCGTTAGCGCCAGTATTATTAACGTTGGTAACGGTGAGTATCGTCTGTCCATTACCTCTAAAGAGACTGGCGAAGACAATGCGATGACCATCAGCGTCAGCGGCGATTCGGCGCTGCAATCTTTTATGGGTTACAACGGCACGAAAGGTGATGCCAGCAACGGCATGCTAGAAAGCGTTAACGCGCAAAACGCTAAACTAAAAGTCAACAACGTCGACATAGAAAACAGCAGTAACACCATCAGCGATGCGCTGGAAGACATCACGCTGAACCTGAATGATATTACGAGCGGCAACCAGACCTTAACCATCACCAACGACACCAGCAAAGCAACCAAAGCGATAAACGACTGGGTTACCGCTTATAACTCACTGCAAGACACCTTTAGCAGCCTGACAAAATATACAGCAGTGGATGCAGGCTCAGACGCTCAGAATACCAGCAACGGCGCGTTATTAGGCGACAGTACGCTACGCACTATTCAGACTCAGTTGAGAAGCGTGCTGAATAACCCTCACACCAGTTCCAATATCAAGACCCTTGCTCAAGCTGGCATCACTACCGACCCAAGCACCGGTAAACTGGAAGTGGATGATGACAAGCTTAGCGCGGCAATGAAAAACAGCGCGGCTGGTATCAAAGACCTGCTGATCGGTGACGGGAAAACATCCGGTATCACCACCACCGTTGGAACAAACCTCACAGGTTGGCTCTCCAGCACCGGCATCATTCAGGCTGCCAAAGATGGCGTCAGTAAAACCCTGAACAATTTAACTAAGCAATATAACGCGGCCAGCGAGCGTATCGACACCATGGTAGCGCGTTATAAAGAACAGTTTACGCAATTAGACGTCATGATGAACTCGCTGAACTCTACCAGCAGTTACCTGACGCAGCAGTTCGAAAATACGTCCAGCAACAAGTAGTAAACGCTAATCAGACCCGAGGGGGATAACATGTACGGCGCAAAAGGCACGCAAGCCTACGCAAAGATAGAAGTTGAAAGCGCGGTGATGAGCGCCAGCCAGCAGCAGCTGGTTATCATGCTATTTGATGGAGCCCTCAGCGCACTGGTACGGGCACGTCTGTTCCTTGCAGACGGTAATATACAGGCAAAAGGGCTGGCGCTCTCCAAAGCGATTAATATCATCGAAAATGGCCTGAAGGTCGGATTGGATGAAGAGAGTAAAGACGAGTTAACACAAAACCTGATCGCTCTCTATGCCTATATGGTTCGTCGCCTGCTTCAGGCCAACCTTCGCAATGATGCCAGTGCCATCGAAGAGGTGGAAAATTTACTGCGCAATATTGCGGATGGCTGGAAGGAGGCAGCAGGTATACCAACTCTTGTCCAGGACGCCGTCTAATGAGTAACGCACCGCAACTTTATGCCCTTTATCAGCAACTCCTTGAGCAGAGCCAGTTGATGTTGCGACTGGCCCGGCAGGGACTATGGGATGATCTGATCATCTGTGAAACCGACTATGTTAATGCGGTGCACTCACTGGCTCGTCTCACTCAGGAAAGTGAACCTTCGATGCAGATTCAGGAGCAGCTTCGCCCGACGCTGCGGGTGATCCTGGACAACGAAGGCCAGGTAAAAACGTTGCTGCAAGCCAGAATGGATGAACTGGCGAAGCTGGTTGGGCAATCCTCCATCCAGAAAACCGTTCTCTCCACCTACGGTAACCAGGGCGGTCATGTCCTGGTTCCACAAAGTAATAGCGATATTAATTAGCCATTTAACTGGCGTTCGAGCGTTAACCGTTTCGTTCGCCAGGCATTTCTGCCAAACCTGCTCCATACTTGAGTTTCGCGACCTCATGGAGATGGTGCATGCGCAACCCAACACTTTTACAATGTTTTCACTGGTACTACCCCACCGGCGGTGAACTGTGGCGAGAAGTCACGGCATTAGCCCCCAACCTGAACGAAATCGGCATCAATATGGTCTGGTTACCGCCGGCATACAAAGGGGCATCCGGCGGCTATTCCGTCGGGTATGACTCTTATGACCTTTTCGACCTCGGTGAGTTTGACCAGAAAGGCAGCGTCGCCACCAAATACGGCGATAAAGCCCAGCTGCTGGAGGCCATCAACGCCTTAAAAAGCAACCAGATTGCGGTGCTTCTGGACGTGGTGGTCAACCATAAAATGGGGGCCGATGAAAAGGAACCCGTCCGCGTGCAGCGCGTGGATGCTCAGGATCGCACCCAAATCAGCGATGAGATCATCGAATGCGAAGCCTGGACGCGTTACACCTTCCCCGTTCGGGCCGGGCAGTATTCGCAATTCATCTGGGATTACAAATGCTTCAGCGGTATCGACCACATTGAAAACCCCAATGAGGAAGGTATCTTCAAAATCGTGAACGACTACACCGGCGAAGGCTGGAACGATCAGGTCGACGACGAGATGGGCAATTTCGATTACCTGATGGGTGAAAATATCGATTTTCGCAACCATGCGGTGACGGAGGAGATCAAATACTGGGCGCGCTGGGTGATGGAGCAAACCCACTGCGACGGCTTCCGCCTGGACGCGGTAAAACACATCCCGGCCTGGTTCTACAAAGAGTGGATTGAGCACGTCCAGGAGGTGGCCCCGCAGCCGCTGTTTATTGTGGCGGAATACTGGTCTCACGAAGTGGATAAATTGCAGCACTACATCAATCAGGTGGACGGTAAAACCATGCTGTTTGATGCGCCACTGCAAATGAAATTTCACGAAGCCTCACGCCAGGGACGCGACTACGATATGAGCCAGATTTTCACCGGTACGCTGGTGGAAGCCGATCCGTTCCATGCCGTGACCCTGGTAGCCAACCACGATACCCAACCCTTGCAGGCGCTGGAAGCCCCGGTTGAAGCCTGGTTCAAACCGCTGGCCTACGCGCTCATCCTGCTACGTGAAAACGGCGTGCCGAGCGTGTTCTACCCGGATCTTTTTGGCGCAAGCTATGACGACACCGGCGGGGATGGCGAAACGTATCACATCGATATGCCGGTGATTGAACAGCTCCACGAGCTTATTCTCGCCCGGCAGCGTTTTGCCCACGGCGTGCAGACGCTGTTTTTCGATCATCCAAACTGTATTGCGTTCAGCCGCAGCGGGACTGAGGAACACCCGGGCTGTGTTGTGGTGCTGTCGAATGGCGATGACGGCGAGAAGACGATCTGCCTCGGGGAGAATTACGGCAACAAGACCTGGCGTGATTTTTTAGGCAACCGCGAGGAAACCGTGACCACGGCGGCAGATGGCGAAGGGACGTTCTTCTGTAACGGGGGAAGCGTCAGCGTCTGGGTGATTGAGGACGCGCTGTAGTGCTGGGAAAGTGCGGCCTGATGCCCTCACCCCGACCCTCTCCCACAGGGAGAGGGAGCAAACCCTAAAAACGGCAATATGATTGCCGTTTTGCTTTTACCGCTACGGAAGCTTACTCTCCAGCGGATTCTTACTCAGGTAATCTGCGCATTCCACTGTTGGACGGTCAACCTTGTACAGTTCCATACCGTCATACTCCAGCGCCGCCCCATCACGCTCCAGCGGATAGACATCCAGCTTACGCGTCACGTTGTAATAATCATCTGAACGCAGCATGATCTTACCCGGCACCGCGATAACGCGCTGCCACTGACGGCAATCCAGCGTATCCCCCTCTGGCGTCACCACCAGCGTGGCGATCGCTTCCGGGCTCACCATCGCGCTCTGCGGCCCTTTCGACTGCCAGTAACCTGCCAGTTGCGAAGGTACCGGGTGCTTAATCACTTCCTGATAGTTATCTACCTGAACACATCCCGCTAACGTCAGCATCGCAGCCACAATTGCTACTTTTTTCATCATCTTTCCTGCATGCGAAGAAAAAAATATTGTGGCATTAAAGCCATCAGGCTGCCAGCGTAAGATAGGTATTGATTAAACCTGCATCCCCATCACTTCCTGGTATGCCGACACCAGCTTGTTACGCACCTGCAACCCCATCTGCAATGACACCGACGCTTTTTGCAGATCGGCCATCACATCGTTGAGCGCCACGCCGGGTTCGCCAAGGGTAAATCTCTCAGCCTGGGTACGGGCCGCGTTTTGCTTGTCGCTGATCCGGTCCAGCGCCGCATGTAGTTGACCGGCGAAGCTAACGCCCGGCGGCTGGTCAGCCACGCTCTGATTACGGGCGGTCATCGCCGTTGCCTGTAACTGACTGAGTACCCCTTCAATGCCCTGTATAGCCATGACTCTCCCCTGGATGGTTTTTTACGAGGTCAAGACTAACAGCTTGTCAATAAGATAATGGCGGTAAATAGCGTTAAAAAACCAGGTTATTTGACGCATAGAAAATCCCGAATCATCAAATAATGGCAGGGCCATCAGTATGGAACTTTTGTCGTGTTTGCCGACCCGGGAGTCAGTTTTGTTTCTCTACACGAATAACGTAAACCACCAGGATTTAAGAGGTGCGCAATGAGTGCGACAGCAGCATCGACAGCGCCACAGAATAAATCACTCGAGTGGATGAACCGCCTTCGCGCCAACCCTAAGATCCCGTTGATTGTGGCAGGCGCTGCCGCCATTGCGATCGTTGTCGCGATGGTCTTATGGGCAAAAAGCCCGGATTACCGCACGCTCTACAGCAACCTTTCCGACCAGGATGGCGGTGCCATCGTCACCCAGTTAACCCAGATGAACATCCCGTATCGCTTTGCCGATAACGGTGGTGCGCTTGAAGTACCGGCAGATAAAGTGCACGAGCTTCGCCTGCGTCTCGCCCAGCAGGGGCTGCCAAAAGGCGGCGCGGTTGGTTTTGAGCTGCTGGATCAGGAAAAATTCGGCATCAGTCAGTTCAGCGAGCAGGTTAACTATCAGCGCGCACTGGAAGGTGAGCTGGCCCGTACGATTGAAACCTTAGGCCCGGTGAAAAGTGCCCGCGTGCACCTGGCGATGCCTAAGCCGTCCCTGTTTGTCCGTGAACAAAAGTCCCCTTCGGCCTCTGTGACCGTTAACCTCGAACCTGGCCGTGCGCTGGATGAAGGGCAGATCAGCGCCGTCACGCACCTGGTCTCCAGTGCGGTGGCCGGTCTGCCGCCGGGTAACGTTACGCTTGTCGATCAGAGTGGTCATCTGCTGACGCAGTCCAACACCGCCGGACGCGATCTCAACGACGCTCAGCTGAAATACGCCGCGGACGTGGAAGGCCGTCTCCAGCGTCGCATTGAAGCGATTCTGGGCCCGGTGGTCGGCAGCAGCAATGTGCACGCGCAGGTCACCGCGCAGATTGATTTCTCGAATAAAGAACAGACCGAAGAGCAGTACGCCCCGAACGGGGATGCCTCCCGCGCCGTGTTACGCTCGCGTCAGATCAATGAAACGGAACAGGTCGGCGGCCAGTATCCTGGCGGTGTGCCAGGCGCGCTCTCTAACCAGCCTGCGCCTGCCAACGCCGCGCCAATCTCCACCCCGCCGGCAAACCCGCAGAACGGTCAGCAAACGAATCAGCAGACGACCTCGACCGCGAACAGTACCGGCCCGCGTAACAGCAGCCGTAACGAAACGACCAACTACGAAGTCGACCGGACTATCCGCCATACCAAACTGAACACGGGCGATATTCAGCGTCTCTCTGTTGCCGTGGTGGTGAACTACAAAACGCTGCCGGACGGTAAACCGCTGCCGCTCACGGCGGAGCAGATGAAGCAGATCGAAGATTTGACCCGCGAAGCGATGGGCTTCTCTGAAAAACGTGGCGATACCCTCAACGTTGTGAACTCACCGTTCAACCCGGTGGATGAGACCGGTGGCGAACTGCCGTTCTGGCAACAGCAGGCGTTCTTCGATCAGCTGATGTCCGCAGGCCGCTGGCTGCTGGTGCTGATTGTCGCGTGGCTGCTGTGGCGTAAGGGCGTTCGTCCTCAGCTACAGCGCCGTGCTGAAGCCGAGAAAGCCGCGCTGGAACAGAAGAACGCGCGTCCGGACGAGGAAGAAGCGGTTGAAGTTCGTCTCAGCAAAGATGAACAGATGCAGCAGCGCCGTGCTAACCAGCGTATGGGCGCAGAGGTGATGAGCCAGCGCATTCGCGAAATGTCAGATAACGATCCGCGCGTCGTCGCGCTGGTCATCCGCGGTTGGATGGGTAACGAACATGAGTAATACGCTTACAGGCACCGATAAGAGCGTCATCCTGCTGATGACCATTGGCGAAGATCGCGCGGCGGAGGTGTTTAAACACCTCTCCCAGCGAGAAGTGCAGATCCTCAGCGCGGCGATGGCCAACGTGCGCCAGATCTCCAACAAGCAGCTGACAGAAGTACTGGCGGAGTTTGAGCAGGAAGCCGAGCAGTTTGCCGCGCTCAACGTCAACGCCAACGAATACCTGCGCTCCGTGCTGGTTAAGGCGCTCGGCGAAGAGCGCGCCGCCAGCCTGCTGGAAGATATTCTCGAAACGCGCGACACCGCCAGCGGGATCGAAACGCTCAACTTTATGGAGCCGCAAAGCGCCGCCGATCTTATTCGCGACGAGCACCCGCAGATTATCGCCACCATTCTGGTCCACCTCAAACGGGGTCAGGCAGCCGATATTCTGGCGCTGTTCGACGAGCGCCTGCGCCACGACGTGATGCTGCGTATCGCCACCTTCGGCGGCGTCCAGCCAGCCGCGCTGGCGGAGCTGACCGAAGTGCTGAACAACCTGCTCGACGGCCAGAACCTCAAGCGCAGCAAAATGGGCGGCGTGAGAACGGCAGCGGAAATCATCAACCTGATGAAAACGCAGCAGGAAGAGGCGGTTATTACGGCGGTACGCGAGTTCGACGGCGAGCTGGCGCAGAAAATTATCGACGAGATGTTCCTGTTCGAAAACCTGGTCGAAGTGGACGACCGCAGTATCCAGCGCCTGCTTCAGGAGGTGGACTCCGAATCGCTGCTTATCGCCCTCAAAGGCGCCGAGCAGCCGCTGCGCGAGAAATTCCTGCGCAACATGTCCCAGCGTGCGGCCGATATCCTGCGCGACGACCTGGCCAACCGTGGCCCGGTGCGTTTGTCTCAGGTGGAAAACGAACAGAAAGCGATCCTGCTTATTGTTCGTCGTCTGGCAGAAACCGGCGAGATGGTGATTGGCAGCGGAGACGACACCTATGTCTGATGAACTGTCGTGGAAGCGCTGGACGCCTGACGACCTCTCCCCTCCCACCGCAGAGTTCACCCCTGCCGTTGTGTCGTCCGACGAGGGCGACGCCGGGGCGGGCATCCCCGAGCTGAGTGAAGAGGAACAGCGCGCCCAGATGCTGGCCCAGATGCAAATGCAGGCGCACGAGCAGGGCTTCAACGCCGGGATGAACGAAGGCCGTCAGACCGGGCACGCACAGGGTTATCAGGAAGGGCTGGCGAAAGGTTTAGAGCAGGGCATCGAGCAGGCGCGCCAGCAGCAGGCGCCGCTGCATGCCCGCATGCAGCAGCTGGTGAGCGAGTTTCAGCACACGCTGGATGCGCTCGACAGCGTGATTGCCTCGCGCCTGATGCAGATGGCGCTGGAGGCGGCCCGTCAGGTGATCGGCCAGACGCCGGTAGTGGATAACGCCGCGCTGATTAAGCAGATCCAGGCCCTGCTCCAGCAGGAGCCGCTGTTCAGCGGCAAACCGCAGCTGCGCGTTCATCCTGATGATTTGCAGCGCGTGGAAGAGAGCCTCGGCGCGACGCTGAGCCTGCACGGCTGGCGGCTGCGCGGCGATCCGTCGCTCCATCACGGAGGCTGTAAGGTCTCGGCGGATGAGGGCGATCTGGATGCCAGCGTCGCGACCCGCTGGCAGGAACTGTGCCGCCTGGCGGCACCGGGAGTCATCTGATGACCGCTCGCCTTACGCGCTGGCTTAACACGCTCGATAATTTTGAAACGAAGATGGCGCAGCTGCCATCCGTTCGTCGTTATGGACGTCTGACGCGCGCCACCGGTCTGGTCCTGGAAGCCACTGGGCTGCAACTTCCGCTCGGCGCCACCTGCGTGATTGAGCGTCAGGACGGGGGGGAGACGCGTGAAGTGGAAAGCGAAGTGGTCGGGTTCAACGGTCAGCGCCTGTTTCTGATGCCCCTTGAAGAAGTGGAAGGGATTTTGCCCGGCGCCCGCGTCTACGCGAAAAACATCAGCGGTGACGGCCTGCAAAGCGGCAAACAGCTCCCGCTCGGTCCGGCGCTGCTGGGCCGCGTGCTGGACGGAAGCGGCAAACCGCTCGATGGCCTGCCCTCCCCTGATACCACCGAAACCGGCGCGCTGATCACCCAACCCTTCAACCCGCTGCAACGCACGCCAATCGAGCACGTACTGGATACCGGCGTGCGGCCGATTAACGCCCTGCTCACCGTGGGACGCGGCCAGCGTATGGGGCTGTTTGCCGGCTCCGGCGTGGGTAAATCGGTCCTGCTCGGCATGATGGCGCGTTATACCCAGGCGGACGTTATCGTGGTTGGCCTGATTGGTGAGCGTGGTCGCGAAGTCAAAGATTTCATCGAAAACATTCTGGGTGCGGAGGGCCGCGCCCGCTCGGTGGTGATCGCCGCGCCTGCGGACGTGTCGCCGCTGCTGCGTATGCAGGGTGCCGCCTACGCCACGCGTATTGCGGAAGATTTCCGCGACCGGGGCCAGCACGTGCTGCTGATTATGGACTCCCTGACCCGCTACGCGATGGCGCAGCGTGAGATTGCGCTGGCCATCGGCGAGCCGCCCGCGACCAAAGGCTACCCGCCGTCGGTCTTCGCCAAGCTCCCGGCGTTGGTTGAGCGCGCGGGGAACGGCATCAGCGGCGGCGGCTCCATCACCGCGTTCTATACGGTACTGACCGAAGGCGATGACCAGCAGGACCCGATTGCCGACTCCGCGCGAGCGATCCTCGACGGCCATATCGTGCTGTCGCGCCGTCTGGCCGAAGCCGGGCACTATCCGGCAATTGATATTGAAGCCTCGATCAGCCGTGCGATGACGGCCTTGATCACCGAGCAACACTACGCCCGCGTGCGTAACTTCAAACAACTGCTCTCCAGCTTCCAGCGCAACCGCGATCTGGTAAGCGTCGGGGCGTACGCCAAAGGCAGCGACCCGATGCTCGATAAAGCGATTGCCCTGTGGCCGCAGCTGGAGGCATTTCTGCAACAGGGTATTTTTGAACGCGCCGACTGGGAAGATTCCCTCCAGGCACTGGAGCTGATTTTCCCGCAGGTGTAACACAGGTGGAGGGCGAAGGTCATGGCGCAGAACAGCGCGTTATCAACGCTGAAAGATCTGGCTGAAAAAGAAGTTGATGATGCCGCATTGCAGCTTGGCGCAATGCGACGCGGGTGCCAGCAGGCTGAAGAACAGTTGAAGATGTTAATCGACTATCAGCATGAATATCGCACCAACCTTAACACCGACATGACGCAGGGCATTGGTAGCCAGCGCTGGATTAACTATCAGCAGTTTATCCAGACGCTGGAAAAGGCGATTGAGCAGCATCGCCAGCAGCTTAACCAGTGGACGCAAAAAGTCGATACCGCGCTGAATTTCTGGCGCGAGAAAAAACAGCGGTTGCAGGCCTGGCAAACCTTACAGGACCGGCAGATTGCAGCCTCGACCCTGGCGGAAAACCGTCTGGATCAGAAAAAAATGGATGAGTTTGCCCAGCGCGCATCAATGAGGAAACCAGAATGATCACACTGCAACAACTGCTGATGACCGACAGCGACCCGTCCGGCGGCACGCTGACCGGAAAAGGCGCTGAGGGCGCGCAAGATTTTCTCTCTCTGCTGGCGGGCGCGTTGACCGAGACCACCGGCAAAGGCAAAGATGCCCCGCTGACGCTGGCGGACCTGAAAGCGGCGGGCAGCAAGCTGTCGACAGCGGTAAAGGAAAAAAACGGTGATACCACGCTCCAGGCCAAAATTGCCGAGCTGCTCTCCCGTCAGGAGACCCTGACTGGTGAAGATACCGCCGTCTCCCTGCAAAGCCTCGTCTCCGGCCTGAAACCCGCCGCGAATACGGATGCGCTGAAGGCGCTGACCCAGCCGGAGGCGAAAACAAACAGCGAGACCACGACTGAGGAAGAGGAGCTGGCCGGGTTAAGCGCGCTGATGGCGATGTTACCGCACCAGCAGACCACCATCCCGGTAGCGACGCAGCCTGCGAGCACCGGGGAGATCGCCCCCCGTGCCGCCCTCCCCTCTGCGCTACCCCAGACGGACAACGGCCAGCATGAGCCGCTTAGCCATGCGTTAACGGGTCAGGAAAAAATGCCGGTTCAGGACAGCGACACATCGCTGCCCGCCACGGCAGCCGTTACGCCAGCCGTCGCCGCCGTCGCGGAGAAGCAGGACGTAGCGAGCGCGGCGTCGTCTGCCGCCAGCCCAACCGCGACGCTGGCCCCGATCGTCAGTCACCTGGCGCCTTCACAGCCTGCCGCTACCGTTGCGACAGCGCCGGTGTTAAGCCAGCCGCTGGGCACGCACGAATGGCAGCAGAATCTGAGCCAGCACATCACCCTGTTCACAAAGCAGGGACAGCAGACCGCAGAGCTGCGTCTGCACCCGGAGGATCTGGGTCAGGTGCAAATTTCGCTTAAGCTGGATGACAACCAGGCGCAGTTGCAGATGGTTTCGCCCCACAGCCACGTCCGCGCGGCGCTGGAAGCGGCCCTGCCGATCCTGCGCACGCAGCTTGCGGAAAACGGCATTCAGCTTTCCCAAAGCAGCGTCAGCAGCGAGGGCTTTGCCGGGCAACAGCAGTCCTCATCCGGGCAGCAACAGCACGCTTCGCGTTCCGGCCAGCATAGCGGGTTTAACGATGAGAGCGAAGAGTTATTGCCTGCCCCTGCCGCCCTGCAATCCGCCGCGCGCGGCAGCCGTGCCGTAGACATCTTTGCCTAAACGCCAGAGGTAACGTGATTATCCCCGTCTTTTCCACGCTTTGACCTAAGCCGGACACGGGATAATCACCGTATTAAGCTGTACCGAAACAGGAAGCTCGTATCAGATGACAGACTCCGCTATCACCAAAAAAAGCAAGCGTTCCATCTGGATCCCGCTGCTGGTGTTGATTACCCTCGCGGCCTGCGCCACCGCAGGCTACAGTTACTGGCGTATGCAGCAGGAACCCTCCAGCGCGGCCGCCAAAGCTGAAGCGCCGCCTCCGCCGGCGCCGGTCTTCTACCCGCTGGATACGTTCACCGTGAACCTGGGCGATGCGGATCGCGTGCTTTACGTGGGTATTACGCTGCGTCTGAAAGATGAAGCGACCCGTGCACGCCTGAACGACTACCTGCCAGAAGTGCGTAGCCGTCTGCTGCTGCTGTTTTCTCGTCAGGATGCCTCCGCGCTCGCCACCGATGTGGGCAAGCAAAAGCTGGTCGATGCCATCAAACAGACGCTGGCGACCCCGCTGGTAAACGGCCAACCTAAGCAGGAAGTCACTGACGTTCTGTATACAGCCTTCATTCTGCGGTAACGACATGGGCGACAGTATTCTTTCTCAGGCAGAAATCGATGCGCTGCTCAACGGCGACAGCGATAAAAGTGACGAACCGAAACCGGGTCTGACCGGCGACGATAATATTCGTCCCTACGATCCCAATACCCAGCGTCGCGTGGTGCGCGAGCGTTTACAGGCGCTGGAGATCATCAACGAACGTTTCGCACGTCAATTCCGTATGGGGTTGTTTAACCTGCTGCGTCGTAGCCCGGATATCACCGTCGGTGCGATCCGCATTCAGCCGTATCATGAGTTTGCCCGCAACCTGCCGGTGCCAACCAACCTTAACCTGATCCATCTGAAACCGCTGCGCGGTACCGGCCTGGTTGTGTTCTCGCCAAGCCTGGTGTTCATCGCGGTGGATAACCTGTTCGGTGGCGATGGCCGTTTCCCGACCAAAGTGGAAGGCCGCGAGTTTACCCATACCGAACAGCGTGTGATTAACCGCATGCTGAAGCTGGCGCTGGAATCCTACAGCGACGCGTGGAAAGCGATTAACCCGCTGGAAGTGGAGTACGTGCGTTCCGAGATGCAGGTGAAGTTTACCAACATCACCACCTCCCCGAATGACATCGTCGTGAACACCCCGTTCCACGTCGAGATCGGCAACCTGACGGGCGAGTTCAACATCTGCCTGCCGTTCAGCATGATTGAACCGCTGCGCGAACTGCTGGTGAACCCGCCGCTGGAGAACTCACGTCACGAAGATCAGAACTGGCGTGAAAACCTGGTGCGTCAGGTGCAGCATTCGCAGCTGGAGCTGGTGGCCAACTTCGCCGACATCTCCATGCGGTTATCGCAGATCCTGAAATTACAACCCGGCGACGTTTTGCCGATAGATAAACCTGACCGCATTATTGCCCATGTGGATGGCGTACCCGTGCTGACAAGCCAGTACGGCACGATTAACGGCCAGTATGCGTTACGCGTTGAGCACTTGATCAACCCGATTTTGAATTCGCTGAATGAGGAACAGCCCAAATGAGTGACATGAACAATCCGTCCGATGAAAACAGCGGAGCACTGGACGATCTGTGGGCTGACGCGTTAAACGAGCAGAAAACGACGCCGACGAAAAGCGCGGCAGACGCGGTCTTTCAGCAGTTAGGCGGCGGCGACGTCAGCGGCACGTTGCAGGACATCGACCTGATTATGGACATTCCGGTCAAGCTGACCGTTGAGCTGGGTCGCACCCGCATGACCATTAAAGAGCTGCTGCGCCTGACGCAGGGTTCCGTGGTGGCGCTTGACGGTTTAGCGGGTGAGCCGCTGGATATTCTGATCAACGGCTACCTGATTGCACAGGGCGAAGTAGTGGTGGTGGCCGATAAATACGGCGTACGTATCACCGACATCATTACCCCTTCCGAACGCATGCGTCGTCTGAGTCGTTAAGTATGAAAACCCAGGCAACACTGTCCGCGCCCTCCGCCGTACCCGGCTCACCGCTGCTCCAGGTGAGCGGCGCGCTGTTCGGTATTATTGCCTTTATCCTTATCGCCGCCTGGCTGGCAAAGCGTTTCGGTCTGGCGGGGAAAACGGCCGGTACCCGCGGGTTGAAGGTCAGCGCCAGCACCCCGCTAGGACCGCGCGAGCGCGTGGTCATTGTGGAGGTGGAAGATGCACGACTGGTGCTGGGCGTGACCGCCTCCAGCATTAACGTCCTTCACACGCTCCCCCCTGCGCCTGTCACGGTGGAGGCTAACGCCCAGGCCCCTGCGGATTTCCAGTCCGTAATGAAGAGTTTGCTCAAGCGTCCCGGGAGATCCTGATGCGCCGTTTGTTATTCCTTACGCTGACAGGCCTGGGCCTGTTCGCGCCCTCTGTGTATGCGCAACTGCCGGGGCTGGTTTCCACGCCGCTGGCGAACGGTGGACAAAGCTGGTCCCTGTCCGTGCAGACGCTGGTATTCATCACCTCGCTGACCTTTATCCCGGCGATCCTGCTAATGATGACCAGCTTCACCCGCATCATCATTGTGTTTGGCCTGCTGCGCAACGCGCTCGGCACGCCGTCCGCGCCGCCCAATCAGGTACTGCTGGGTTTAGCCCTGTTCCTGACCTTTTTCATTATGTCGCCGGTGATCGACAAGATTTACACCGAGGCCTACCAGCCGTTCAGCGAAGATAAAATTTCCATGCAGGTTGCCCTGGAAAAGGGCGCGCAGCCATTACGTGAATTTATGCTTCGCCAGACGCGCGAAGCGGATCTGGCCCTGTTTGCCCGTCTCGCTAACACCGGTGAGTTACAGGGGCCGGAAGCGGTGCCGATGCGTATTCTGCTCCCGGCGTATGTGACCAGTGAGCTGAAAACGGCGTTCCAGATTGGCTTCACCATTTTCATTCCGTTCCTGATTATTGACCTGGTGATCGCCAGCGTCCTGATGGCGCTCGGGATGATGATGGTCCCGCCCGCAACCATTGCCTTGCCCTTTAAGATCATGCTGTTCGTGCTGGTCGACGGCTGGCAGCTGCTGGTCAGCTCGCTGGCGCAGAGTTTCTACAGTTGAGGAGCGCGCAATGACGCCTGAGTCGGTCATGATGATGGGCACGGAGGCGATGAAAGTCGCGATTGCCGTCGCCGCGCCCCTGCTGCTGGTTGCGCTGGTCACCGGTCTGATTATCAGTATTCTCCAGGCCGCCACGCAGATTAACGAAATGACCCTGTCGTTCATCCCGAAGATCATTGCCGTCTTCGTGGCGATTATCGTTGCCGGGCCATGGATGCTCAATTTGCTGCTGGACTATATGCGCAACCTGTTCACCAATCTGCCTTACATCATCGGCTGACGGACGATGCTGCATTTCACCAGCGATCAGTTTGTTCAGTGGCTCGGGATCTATTTCTGGCCGATGCTGCGCATCATGGCGCTGATCTCCACCGCCCCCATACTCAGTGAAAAGTCGGTGCCTAAACGCGTCAAAATTGGGCTGGGCATGGTTATCACGATTATCGTTGCCCCTACCCTGCCAGCGGTGGATATCCCGATCTTTTCCCCGAATGCGATCTGGATTGCCCTGCAACAGGTGATGATTGGCGTGGCGGTCGGGTTTACGATGCAGCTCGCCTTCGCCGCGGTACGAACGGCGGGTGAACTTATCGGTTTGCAAATGGGCCTGTCTTTCGCGACGTTCGTTGACCCGGGCAGCCACCTGAATATGCCCGTGCTGGCGCGTATTATCGACCTGCTGGCGATGCTGTTGTTTCTCTCGTTCAACGGCCACCTGTGGCTCATCTCGATGCTGGTGGACACCTTCCACACGCTGCCGATTGGCGACAACCCGGTAAACAGCAACGCGTTTCTGGCGCTGGTGCGGGCTGCCGGGCTGATCTTCCTCAACGGGCTGATGCTGGCGCTGCCGATCATTACCCTGCTGCTCACCGTTAACCTCGCATTAGGTTTACTCAACCGAATGGCTCCGCAGTTGTCGGTATTCGTCATCGGCTTTCCGGTGACTTTGACGGTTGGCCTTTTATTAATGTCATTATTGATGCCACTTATCGCCCCCTTCTGCGAGCATTTATTCAGTGAGATATTCAATCTGTTAGCGGATATTGTCAGCGAACTTCCACGCAAATAATAACCCGCAGTGTTTGCAATGTCTTTCTGAGGATATTCCTAAAAATAATCTCGAAAAACATCTACCAGGATATATCTGACGCGGTTTAAATGTTTCTAACCACCTCACAATACTTAATATTTACTTTACTTTAAGATGATTCCTGGCAAATTATACGTAACTTTACGGGATAGTGAGTTCGCCTGAAAGTCTTTGTCATGCTCACAGGTTTTATTAGATTTTTTCCATCCCGTATGGCTGTTTATGAGCTCTCAGGCAGGTGGTGAATTATCGTTACGCATTGAGTGAGGGTATGCCATGTCAACGATCATTATGGATTTATGCAGCTACACCCGGCTAGGGTTAACCGGGTACTTAGCAAGCAGAGGGGTAAGAAAGAGAGACATCAACGATGCACACACCGTTGAAGAACTCGCAGCCGCTTGTGACGCCCACAAGCCCGGCGTGGTGTTTATTAATGAGGACTGTTTCATTCACGACCCCGCTAACAGTCAGCACATTAAGCAGATCATTAATCAGCATCCTAAGACCCTGTTTATTGTTTTTATGGCGATCGCCAATATTCATTTCGATGAGTATTTGTTGGTGCGTAAAAACTTATTAATCAGTTCGAAATCGATTAAACCAGAGTCGCTTGATGATATCCTGGGCGATTATTTGAATAAAGAAGTTAAGAATGTAGGGGCGGTTAACTTACCCACCCTATCATTAAGCAGAACTGAATCAAGTATGCTAAGAATGTGGATGGCTGGACAAGGGACAATTCAGATCTCAGACCAGATGAATATCAAGGCAAAAACAGTATCGTCACACAAAGGAAATATTAAAAGGAAAATTAAAACGCATAATAAGCAAGTCATATACCATGTCGTACGCCTGACAGATAATGTGACGAATGGGATTTTCGTTAATATGCGCTAATTTGCACGGCCATGTTGTACCCTACCTTGATCTCTGGCCTGGCCAGAGATTTTGCTTTTCAGTAGCCGGAGCCGGGGAGAAGACGCCCCCGACGCCGCCCTATTCCGCCGTTTCCACAAAGATCCCATCCGGGTGCCCCAGTTCGTTGAAGAACCAGATGCCGAGCGGGTAATCTTCCAGCGACACCAGATACATTGTGCCTTCATTAAACTCTTCTATAGCCAGCACCACGCCCGGGCGGCGCGGCCCACCGTCCGTTTTGACGGTTACCCGATCGTTGACCTTCATACATTCCTCCTGTGGTTTTGAGCCAGTGTAGAACAAATTGCATTGCCTGGCATCGCCACCTGGCGCGAATGGCGTTTTTGTGTGCGGTCTATACTTAACTGTTGAGACGATTAAATGAGGAACCCGCCATGAAGACCGACAAAGAGTACAGCGACACCATTAAGCGTGAGGTTGAAGTGGATGTCGATGCCCTGCTTGCCGCCATCAATGAAATCAGTGAGTCCGAAGTTCATCGCGCGGAGGATAATTCCGACCGTGTCGTGGTCAATGGTAGGGATTACCATACCTACCGTGAACTGGCTGAAGCATTCGAGCTGGATATCCATGACTTTAGCGTCTCGGAGACGAACCGCTAAGGCGAAAAAAATCCCGGTCATGGGGATGACCGGGATCAAACTTGCTTATGCAAGAAGCACTTGTAAATTCGTTACACCAGGAAATCTGATGCAGGTAAGACATTATCCCCAACGGAATAGTCTTACAAGCATATATTCTCTTAGCGAATATTATATTTTATACATGTGAATTTTGGTTATGAGTATAAACATGCGCCGCCTGTGGGTTTGTCGGGATCGTTTCCACTTCAACGGCGCGTCAATGCCTGTTTTTTTAAGATTTATCTTAGGTGAAATCATCACCCGGGAGACGTTATGCCTTCGTTTGAGGAGACTCTGCTTGTTTTTACCGACCTCGACGGCACGCTGTTGGATTTTCACACACTCGACTGGCAGCCTGCGGCCCCCTGGCTGGAAAAGTTAATGGATGAACAGGTACCGGTCATTCTGTGCAGCAGCAAAACCGCGTCCGAGATGGATGACATCCAGCAGGAGCTGGGGCTTGGCGGGTTGCCCTATATTGCGGAAAACGGCGCGGTGATCCAGCCTGACGTACGGTGGGAAAACGCCGCACGGTTCATCTCAGAAAAGAAGCATGACGATATCCGGCAGTGTATTGCCCGGGTACGCCAGGAGATGCATCTTAAATTCACCACCTTCGATGACGTGGACGAGCGCGTGGTCGCCGAATGGACTGGGCTGAGTCGTCCCCGCTCAGTGCTTGCGCGTAAACACGAGGCTTCCGTGACGCTGATCTGGCGTGACAGTGATGAACAAATGGAACGCTTTGCCGCCGAACTCGCCCGGCAGGGGCTGAAGATTGTCCAGGGAGCACGCTTCTGGCATATCCTGGATACCTGCTGCGGCAAAGACGTGGCGGTTCACTGGCTTGTGGACCAGTATCGCCTGCACGAGGGTTCCGAACCGACGACGCTGGGCCTGGGCGACGGCCCGAATGATGCCCCGCTGCTGGACAGCGTAGGCTTTGCCGTCGTGGTGAAAGGCTTCAACCGGGAGGGCGTCAGCCTTAAGAACAACGATCCCGCCCGGGTTTATCACACTCAGCACACCGGGCCGACCGGCTGGTGCGAGGGGCTTGATTACTTTTTGACGTGATCCTGCCAGATGACCCGGTTACGCCCGCGCTGTTTCGCCTCATACAGACGCGCATCGGCGGTGGATTGCAGATTTTCGAAGTGATAATTGCCCTTCTCCTGCGCGCCAGAGACGCCAAACGACGCACTTACGCGCAGGGTGGTACTTTTCTTAATCAGGATCTCTTTGCTGTCGATACGCTCGCGGATCTGCTCTGCGACTTCCGCCGCCTCTTCAAGCGTCATGCCCGGCAGCACCACACAGAACTCTTCGCCCCCGACGCGTCCGGCAATATCTTTAGTCCGGAGGGTGCTGGCAATCAGACCCGCGGCATGGGACAACACCTTATCACCCGCCTGATGCCCGAACCGATCATTGATGCTCTTGAAGCAATCAAGATCGATCTGAATGACCGAGAAAGGCAGCGACTGCTGTTCACACTGCTTCGCCAGCATTTTCGCCTGCTCGAACAGCGACCCACGATTATTCAGCCGGGTCAGAGGGTCGTGCCAGGCCTGCCATTGCAGCGAGTTCTGCATCGAATACATATTACTGACCATGCGCCGGATCACCAGCCATGAGATGAGCAGCATCGCGGTGAACAGCGCCCAAAGCAATGCCAGCACAATGCTGATGCTGCCGAAATCACCGCGCACCCCTTCATCCAGGGTGTGCACGCGCAGGACGATGCCATCAAAATGGTCGAGACGCTCCCAGCTCACAAAACGACTCCCCAGGCGAATGCCACCTTCGGAATCCGATTCTATCGCGTGCGCTATCTGCGCTAATTCGCGCGCGTCAAAATGATTAACGTCCGCAGCCGGTGATTCAGACGTTGCAAGCTGAGTAAGCCGACTGTCATACAGTTGGTATTCCCCTTCCGGGTTATCGCCCACGGCTTCCACCAGCAGGCGACGCAGGGTGGCAAAGGTGAAATCCATCGCCACCACGCCATACCAGACGTGATTGTAATAAACCGGCACGCTGGCGGTGATCAGCGGCTTTTTGCCGACAAAGGTGGAAGGCGGCGAGATAAACCAGCGCACGGCACGCGCACGGTTTTCACGCTCGGACTGTTGGGTAAACCAGGGCTGAGTGACCAGATGGTAATAGCGCTGCACGATATCGCTGGAATTTCCCGGCGTATCCGTTTCCAGAAAGAATCCGGCGCGAGAGACATAAATCACGCGCTCTTCGTTGCGGGAAGGGCTGGATGCCAGACGCAGCAAATACCCCACTTCAAGCGCGGCGGACAGTTCATTATCAAGGTACTCATCATCACGGTTCAGAAGGGTCGTCTTTTCAACGAAGGCATCCGAAACACCGTTGATCGGTAACGTGCGCTGTTTATCAACCGCAATTTGCCAGCTGGGGGACGTGCGCAAATGCGCAAAACGCTTTACCGCATCATGCAGCACGCCAAACGCCAGCGGCGTTTCCAGCGCATCACGCATGCTGTGGCGAAAAAACAATATCTTATCGACGCTGAACTGAAGCTGTCTGTCCAGCGCACTGGCAACCGTTTCCAGATGGTTACGCTGGCTGGAGATATAAGCATCTTCCAGTACCACAACCTCGCGCCAGGTCAGGAGGGTGGAAAAGATCAGGACAACGATAAAACAGAAGTTAACAATCAAACGGGGATTGCTACGCTTATGCAGCCACTGCAAAAAAGATTGTTTTACAACAAAGGTATCGTGCTGCACACACACTCCCTGATTGTCGCTCACCATCCGATATGATAAGTCTTCTGCCAGTAAAAACGCCCGGCAAGGCCGGGCGTTGTGTGATTAAGCCTTGTCGCGTTTTTGCCTTTTATTAGCAGGCTGAAGCTCGTCTTCGCGAAAAGCCTCCCGCTTAATGCCGTATCCATCATGCCACCGACACTCCACCATTCCGCTGGAATACCCGGTGACGATCATACCTGGACCACCATTTTTGGGCTTAACTTCATCACTGATCAAAAAGACCATACCTGCCTCCTGTATCAGGGTGAAACGTTTTCAATTTAGACGAGGAATGGTCTTTTTGCATCCGGGGTCAGCAATAATTAATGCGATTTCCCGCGTACTTTTTCAACCAGCTTAACAACGGCTACCACAATCAGACCGACGATAAAGCCCAGTACGAGGTTAAGCAGTGTGGGCAGGATCGCAGCAACTACCGCTCCCTGGCCTGACGCAAAATGTTCAATCATGTGATGCAGCGAAGCAACACCGTGCACGATAATTCCGCCGCCGACCAGGAACATCGCCAGGGTTCCCACCACCGACAAGGTTTTCATCAGCCACGGCGCCAGCACCAGCAGGCTTTTCCCAATGCCGCGCGCAATTGCGCTGGATTTTTTTTCCAGCCAGAAGCCGATATCGTCCAGCTTGACGATCAGCCCGACCAGGCCATAAACCCCTATCGTCACGAGGATCGCAATGCCGGACAGGATCAGCACCTGGTTCATCAGAGGGGCATCTGAGACGATCCCCAGCGTAATCGCCACAATCTCGGCTGAGAGGATGAAGTCCGTGCGGATCGCGCCTTTGACCTTATCGCGTTCAAACGTTTTTGGATCCTGTGCGGCCAGCGCTTCCAGACGCTGCTGGCGCATTTCCGGGGTGTCTTTCTCTTTGCGTGCAGCGAACATATGCAACACTTTTTCGGCACCCTCGAAGCACAGGAACGCCCCGCCAATCATCAGCAGGGGCGTAATGGCCCAGGGTATAAAGGCGCTAATCAGCAGCGCCAGCGGAACGAGGATCACCTTGTTAATAAAGGACCCTTTCGCAACGCCCCACACCACCGGCAACTCACGGTTCGCCCGCACGCCGCTGACCTGCTGCGCGTTAAGCGACAAATCATCTCCCAGTACCCCGGCGGTCTTTTTCGCCGCCAGTTTTCCCATAACCGAAATGTCATCCAGCAAGGTGGCGATGTCGTCCAGTAATGTTAATAAGCTACTTCCTGCCAAAATCTCTTTCCTTCTTTTTTTGCTAATTAAGTGAATAGTATGGAACAAAACTCACCGCCCGGAAACTGGCACCTCGCGTCAACAAAAATTTCACATCAACAACACAATTAAAGCACTCGCCAGGCTGATAGTTTTGGCGTTAACTATGAGCGAACTTTTTATTTCGTCGTGAGGGACTATGCGTTTCCGGCATTTATTACCGCTCATTGGAGCACTCTTTTCCCTGTATATCATCTGGGGGTCCACCTATTTTGTCATTCGTATAGGCGTGGAAAGCTGGCCCCCGCTGATGATGGCCGGTATTCGTTTCCTTACGGCCGGCGTGCTGCTGATGGCGTTTTTATTGCTGCGCGGCCACAGACTACCGCCGCGGCGTCCCCTGCTTAACGCCGCCCTGATTGGCCTGCTGCTGCTGGCGGTGGGCAATGGCGCGGTAACCGTCGCCGAACACCAGAACGTGCCGTCGGGCATCGCCGCAGTGGTCGTCGCAACCGTGCCGCTGTTTACGCTCTGCTTTAGTCGCCTCTTCGGGATCCGCACCCGTAAGCTCGAATGGCTGGGCATCGCGATTGGGCTTGTGGGTATCATCCTGCTGAACAGCGGCGGTAACCTGAGCGGGAACCCCTGGGCTGCCGTTCTGATCATGATCGGCTCCATGAGCTGGGCCTTCGGCTCGGTCTACGGTTCACGCATCGAGCTGCCCTCCGGGATGATGGCAGGTGCGATTGAGATGCTCGCGGCGGGCATTGTGCTGCTGATGGCCTCCGCGTTGACGGGTGAAAAACTGACGGCGATGCCAGACCTTTCAGGTTTCCTGGCCGTCGGGTATCTGGCGCTGTTTGGCTCGATTATCGCCATCAACGCCTATATGTACCTGATTCGCAACGTCTCACCGGCGGTTGCCACCAGCTACGCCTACGTTAACCCGGTGGTTGCCGTGCTGCTGGGTACCGGTTTTGCGGGCGAAGTGCTGTCGACGATTGAATGGCTGGCGCTGGGTGTGATTGTCTTTGCCGTGGTACTGGTCACGCTGGGTAAATATTTGCTGCCCGCGAAACCGATTGTCACGAGGTGTGAGGTGGAGAAACCGTGATCGGATGAATGCCCTGGGTATCGATCTGCGCGGCCTGACCGCCGCCGCAGATCCACTCTTCCAGCCGCTCCGTCAGTTCCACGTCATTCAGCTTCATTCTTCCACGCAGCGCGCACTCCCAGACAATCAGCACCCGCCAGCCCTGAGCGTAAAGCTGAGAAACATCGCGTTTATCACGCTCGACGTTTCTGCCAATCTTCTCCAGCCAGAAGTCGGTGCGTGTCGCCGGGACTTTAAACAGATAGCAGTCGTGATGATGCCAGAAACAGCCGTGGGTAAAGATGATGCACTGGTACGCGTCGATGACGAAATCAGGACGCCCGGCAAGCGTGGCATCCTGAACCCTGAATTCAAACCCGACGGCGGTCAGGAGGCCCGCGATCCGTTTTTCAATCGCGGTATCACGCGTGCCGATGGCACGCATGTTTTTACTGCGCGTGGCCTTATTGTGAACGTCCGCCATTGACGGCCTCGCTCTGACGAAGCTGAACGGCCTTGCTGATGCGTGAGGCCAGCAGTTTAGCTACCGCGGCAAAGGCGGGCACCACCACCGAGTTGCCAAACTGACGATAGGCCTGGGTATCCGACACCGGGATGCGAAAACTGTAGCCCTGCGGCGTCTCAAAGCCCATTAAGCGGGCGCACTCGCGCGGCGTTAAGCGCCGCGGTCGGTGCTGTTGGTTCTGGGGATCGTCAAAATCTTTTTCGCCCAGCGCCTTATCCCAGCCGCGATCGATAAGAATTTCCGCGCCATCTTTGTAATAGCGCGCCGACAGCGTACGCGTCACGCTGTCAGGATTAAGCGGATTGACCATGCCAAACCCAAAGCCATTGCCTTTGGCCTGATGCTTTTTGGCATAGCGATAGAGGTATTTCCACAGCACCGGGGTCAGAATGAATTTCGCATCGACGGCGGGCTCCAGCAGATCGGCTACCGTCGGGCGGCGCACCGGATACAGCGAAGGCAAATCACGCAGCGTAAAATCGCCTTTCAGATTGAGATCGCGGCGGAAGCCCACCAGCACGATGCGTTCCCGGTGCTGTGGCAGGAAGTGTTTGCCGTCGATAATTTTCGGATCGTCCGGCCCCATGTCCTCTGCATCCGCCACGTCATAACCCAGTTCATCCAGCGTTTGCATGATAATGCGGAAGGTTTTGCCGCCGTCATGACTCTTTAAATTCTTGACGTTCTCCAGCACAAAAATTGCCGGGCGGCGGGCATCAATGATCCGGGCAACATCAAAGAACAGTGTGCCCTGCGTATCGCAGGCAAAGCCGTGTGCGCGTCCCAGCGCGTTCTTCTTCGACACGCCAGCCAGCGAGAACGGCTGACACGGAAAGCCCGCCAGCAGCACATCGTGCGCCGGAATGGTATTGCGAATGTGTTCGGCGGCCTCTTCATCGCTGACGCCTGTTTTGTGGCTCAGCGTGACATCCCGAATATCCGCGTTGAACTGGTGCGCGTCGGGATCGCAATACCAGTTGGCTTTATAGGTACGGACGGCATGTTTGTTCCATTCACTGGTGAATACACACTGCCCGCCAATAGCTTCAAAGCCATGGCGAATGCCGCCGATACCGGCAAAGAGATCGATAAAGCGAAAGGCATAATTTGGATGCGCAGCAGGCGGACGCGGCAGCAAATTTTGCAGATAGCGGAACTCACCGTCGCTCAGGCGATGCCCTGCCCTGTCGCTTATCAGCAGCCGCTTGAGTATCGCCGGGCTCCAGTGGCTCTCGCCATGGGCCACCAGCTGGTTTGCCAGCGTTTTAGCATCATACATTTCCAGCAGCTGACGCAGGAGTGCCTGCACGGCTGCCGTTGATTTCTCAACCCGCTCAGGCGCGGGCACAGTCACTGATCGATTTTCCTGCATTCTCTTAACCGGACAATAAAGACAGAAAACAGAGTACCACAGTTCAGGATCGCACACTGCGACGGAAATGGGTCAATATCTGGCTGTCGGTTCCGAGGTAATCGCCCTGTAATTCGGCACTCAGCTTCGCCATAAACTGGATCAGAAAATCGGCATTGTGACGCGCAAGTTCGCGCCCCCGCGCGGTTTGCATGGTGTCAGGCAGGCGCAGGAGTTTGGTCTGAAAGTGGTCGAGCGCGAAGGCTTTATCATCCAGCGCTCGTGTTCCGGCGAACGGGTCGTCGGCATCAAACAGCGCGGCGCCCAGCGCACCGGAGACGGCAAAGACGCGCGCCAGGCCGATAGCGCCTAACGCCTCCAGCCGGTCGGCATCCTGCACAATTTTGGCCTCCAGGCTTTGCGGCGCGATACCGGCACTGAAGCTGTGCGCTTCAATAGCATGCTCAACGGCTGCATAACGATCCGGCGGAAAATCAGGAAAGTCGCGACTGAGGATCTCGCGCGTTTTTCGCGCTGCCAGCCTCGAGGAGTGGCTACGTTCCGGGTGATTTTTCGGCAGGCTGACAATGTCATGGAAGTAGCATGCGGTCAGCACAACCAGCGGATCGCTATCCTCGTCAGCCATAATACCCTGCGCCGTCATCCAGACGCGGCGAAAATGGGCGATATCGTGCGCCGTATCATCAGTAAAATGATTTTCGTCGAGCCAGCGCTCAAAACGGTGTTGCCACTGCGCAAGTTCCATCATCCTGTCCTGTTGCTCAAAAGTGAGTGAATTATAATACACCCGAATTAAAACCATTTATAAATAGAATTACGAAATACTTAATAATAATTACCCGCTATATTTTCAATGAATTAATTCATATGAAAAATAAAGAGATAAAAAGAAATATTTTGTAATATTTTTACCACTTTAATTACATTTATTTTTGAACCTAAATAATAATCCATAGAATAGTATCAGCCATGTAGTTACGGAGGGTAATTACATATATTCAGACAATTTATATTTAAAGGGAATATATAATGAAAAGAAAAGTTCTGGCAATTCTTGTACCCGCGTTATTAATGGCTGGCGCAGTAAATGCGGCGGAAATGTATAACAAGAATGGCAACAAAGTTGACCTGTACGGTAAGGTTGATGCGCGTCATACCTTCTCCGACAACCCTGGCGACGACGGCGATGAAACCTATGTACAGGTGGGTTTCAAAGGCGAAACGCAGATCACGAACGACCTGACAGGTTATGGCCAGTGGGAATATAAAACCTACGCTAACGACACCGAAGGCGCAGGGGATAAATCTTTCAACCGTCTGGCATTCGCTGGCCTGAAATATGGCGACTACGGCTCATTTGATTACGGCCGTAATTACGGCGTCGTGTATGACGTTGAAGCCTGGACCGATATGCTGCCGGTATTTGGTGGAGATTCTTACACCTGGACCGATAACTTCATGAACGGTCGTGCTAACGGTCTGGCGACCTATCGTAATAACGATTTCTTCGGTCTGGTCGACGGCCTGAACTTTGCGCTGCAATACCAGGGTAATAATGAAGGTGGCAACGCAAACGAAAATCAGGAAGGCACCAAAAACGGCCATGATGATGTTCGTTTCCAGAACGGCGACGGCTTCGGTATGTCTACCACCTATGACTTCGATTTCGGCCTGACGCTGGGTGCGGCTTATTCTTCCTCTGACCGTACTAACGACCAGGTCGCTTACGGCGCTGGCACCTATAACCGCTTCAGCAAATATGCTGGCGGTGAACGTGCGGAAGCGTGGACAATCGGTGCTAAATACGATGCTAATGATGTCTACCTGGCCATGATGTATGCGGAAACCCGTAACATGACTCCGTACGGCAACGATGGCATCGCCAACAAAACACAGAACTTTGAAGCCGTAGCGCAGTACCAGTTTGACTTCGGTCTGCGTCCATCCCTGGCGTGGGTCTATTCTAAAGGCATCGATTTGGGCGGTAACGATTATCACCCAGGCAATGGCTATGACTATGTAGACCAGGATCTGGTTAACTACATCGACGTGGGCATGACCTACAGCTTCAACAAAAACTTCTCCACCTACGTTGATTATAAAATCAACCTGCTGGACGAAGATGATGCCTTCTACAATGACAACGGTATTGCTACCGATGACATCGTTGGCGTAGGCATGACCTACCAGTTCTAATTCCCATCAATATTAAAGCCCGCGATGCGGGCTTTTTTTATTTGACGCTGAAATCTTACGGCGCTTCCTGCAAGGCCAGGCGAACAAACCCGTTATTCTGCGCCAGCAATTCGTGCGCTTTCCAGGCATCCAGCCCCGTCAGCACCATCAGTACCGCCGTTTTGCACTGGTGGTTGCAGCTTTCCAGCGCGGCCTTCGCCTGCGCCCGGCTACATCCCCCCGCTTCCATCACAATGGCAATTTGTCGTTCGGCCCATCTGGTATTGCTTGCCTCCAGATCAACGCGCAGGTTGCTGTACACCCGTCCGGAACGTACCGCCAGACCGGTGGTGATCATATGCAGGATCATGCTTTGCGCAATGCCTGCTTTAGCGTTGGTATACCCGGCCACCACGTCCGCGCCCAGTTCGGGGGCAATGACCATGCTCGCCAGCTGCGCCGCTTCACTTTGCGCATCCTCCGTAATGATCGCAACCGTTGAGCCCAGAGACCACGCATGACGCATCGCGCCCCATACCCATGGGGTTTTGCCGCTGACGGACAGCGCCAGCATCATGTCATGCTCGCCAAATTCTATCGTCTGAAGGTCGGCAACGCCGCGCGCGTAGCTACCGGCGTGATCGCCTGCTGTCATCACAATGACGGGATGTTTTCCCGGCGCAAACGCTTCTGCCGCCTGTTCAGCCACGCGTCCGGACGCGCCCGCGCCGGTCAGTACCAGACGTCCGCCGTGGCTAAGCGTCGCCGCCGCGTTATCCACCACGCGGGCCAGCATACTTAAGTGAGGGGTAAGTGCAGAAGAGATTTGCGCGTCATCCTGGTGTATGACGTTAAGCATATCCAGCGTCGATAATCTGTCGATGTTCGTGGTGCTGGCGTGCCGTCTTTCCCTGGCCGTACCGGTAAGCATAATGCTCATAAACTGCCTCCTTATTATGAGTACCCTCACACTATAAAGTGTTTTATATAGGTCACCTGAGAGGAGGCTCACGAAACGCCTCTCTTTACATGGCTTTATGAAACGCCCGTCATCAGCGATAATTAGCCCTTTCTTATTCATCGCGGAGTGTTAATGAGCGATTTGCAGCCCTTCCCCCCGACGCGCAAGCGCCCTATGAAGCTGAATACGCTGGTTACGCTGATGGTGTGCGCGATTATCGGCTCAGTGCTGCTGGTGGTCTTCGCGCTGTACTCTGTGCAGATCACCCGCGCCACGCGCGATGACGTGAAAGATACCGCGCTGGGTATCGCCCGGACGCTGGCCGACAGCCCGGAGATCAAGCGTGGCCTGATGGAATCGCCGCAGGCTGGCATCATCCAGCCGATTGCCGAGGCGGTGACGAAGCGCAACGACCTGCTGTTTACCGTGGTCACCGACCTGCGTGGGATCCGCTATTCCCATCCAAACGAAGCGCTGTTAGGTTTGCATTTTATTGGCGACGATCTGACGCCCGCCCTGGAAGGGAAAGAGAATGTCTCCGTTAACCGCGGCGCGCTCGCGGAAGCGCTGCGCGTCTTTACGCCAGTGTATGACGACCAGCACGACCAGATCGGCGTGGTGGTGGTGGGTATTTCGCTGAATAAAGTTGAAGATCAGATTGCCCGCGGGCGGCTCAACGCCGTGTGGACCATCTTATTCAGCGTTCTGATGAGCTCAGTGGCGATATGGGGTCTGGTCCGGGTTCTGAAACGTATCCTCTTTGGGCTGGAGCCTTACGAAATCTCAGCTCTCTTTGAGCAGCGCCAGGCCATGTTGCAGTCCCTGCGCGAAGGCGTGATGGCCGTGGATATGCACGGGCGCGTGACGATGATTAACCACACCGCCAGAGAAATATTACTCCTGACCTCAGGCCAGCACTCCGAAAGCAGCAGTGAACCGCTGCTGGCCAGCCTGCGCGAAGTATCCAGGACCGGCATTGCCCGCCAGGATCAGGAGATCGGCTGTAACGGGCGGCTGCTGCTGTGCAACATGGTCCCCGTGAAAAGCCAGAATCAGGTGATCGGGGCGATCAGCACGTTCCGCGATAAGACCGAAATCAGCCAGTTAATGCAGCGTATTGATGGCATGGTCAGCTACGTTGATGCCCTGCGCTCCCATACGCATGAGTTTATGAACAAGCTGCACGTGATCCTCGGCCTGCTGCACATGAAGCGCTACGATAAGCTGGAGGAGTACATCATCCAGACCGCGCAGAATTATCAGACGGATATCGGCGCAATACAGCGCAAAGTTAAATCGCCGGTCATTGCGGGCTTCCTGCTGGGTAAAATTAACCGCGCTAAAGAGGCCGGAGTGACCCTGACGCTGGCGGAGGAGAGTCAGCTTCCCGACACCGCCAATGAAGAGCAGGTTGCGGTGCTGATCACCGTGCTGGGCAATTTAATCGAAAATGCCCTGGATGCGATGGAAGGCCAGCCGGAAGGCGAGATTGGCCTGCTGCTGCACTATCAGAACGGCTGGCTGAGCGGTGAGGTCAGCGATGACGGTCCCGGCATTGATCCCGAGCGGCTGGAGGCTATTTTTACAAAGGGCTACTCAACAAAAGGTGAAAACCGCGGCGTTGGGCTGTTCCTTGCGCGTCAGCAGATCCAGAATCTGGGCGGAGATATTACCGTCGAGTCGGAGCCTGGCGTATTTACCCAATTTTTTGTTCAGATCCCCTGGGATAGCGAGAGGAATATCGCGTGATAAATGTGTTAATTGTCGATGATGACGCCATGGTAGCCGACCTCAACCGTCTGTATGTTAACCGCGTTGAGGGTTTTAGCTGCTGCGGCGTCGCTTCCACGCTCAACCAGGCCGAGGCGTTGATCGCCAACCCAGGCCAGCCGATCGATCTGGTGCTGCTGGATGTCTATATGCAGCAGGATAACGGGCTGGATCTGCTGCCCATCATCCGCGCTTCGGGCCGCCCGATTGACGTCATCATGATCTCGTCGGCCTCCGACGCCGCAACGATCCAGACCTCAATGCACTATGGCGTGGTGGATTACCTGATTAAACCGTTCCAGTTCCCGCGTTTTGAAGAGGCGCTGAACGGCTGGAAGGCAAAGCGCAGCCTGATGGGATCGCATCAGTATTATGAACAGGCCGACGTCGACAGGCTGATCCACGGCGGCGCGCCGGAGCTGGCCGACAGCAAAAAATTACCGAAAGGCCTGACGCCGCAGACGCTGCGCACCATTTGCCAGTGGATCGACAGCCATCCGGAGATAGAGTTTTCCACCGACGATCTGGCGAATGCGGTCAACATTTCCCGCGTCTCCTGCCGCAAATACCTGATCTGGCTGGCGCAAATTAATATCCTGTTCACCAGCATCCACTACGGCGCTACCGGCCGGCCGGTATATCGCTACCGTTTGCAGCCGGAACAGGTCGGCCTACTCAAACAGTACTGCCAGTAATTCGGTAGCTGTCGTCCAGAAGGGTAAAACGGAAGTGGTGCATCGAGGAGATCACCACTTCTTTTGTTTTGGTGACAAAGATGGCTTCAATATCGGGGCGCGAACGCAGCGCGGCGCAGCCCTTTTCCACGCCCATGCCGTAGATCAGCGTGGTCCAGATATCGCCGTCGAGGGAGTCTGGCGAAATAATCGTCACGCTGTCCAGTTCGTTATCCAGCGGGTAGCCGGTGCGTGGGTCAAGTATGTGGTGATAACGTTTGCCGTTCAGCTCGAAGTAGCGCTCATAGGTGCCTGACGTCACCACCGACCGGTTTTCGACCGTCATTGCGCCAATCAGCGCGTCACCGGCGAACGGTTTTTTCAGGCCGACGCGCCAGCCGCCCTCCGGCGAGCCTAACGTCTGGACGTTGCCGCCAAGGTTGATCAGCCCAAGTTCAACGCCCTCTTTATGCAGGTAATCCCGCACCCTGTCGGCGATATAGCCTTTAGCAATGGCCCCCAGATCGATCTCCATTCCCTGGCGAGTAAGGAACACGCTGCTGTTGGCTTCATCCAGCACCACGTCCGCAGGATGCGTGATGCCCAGCAAGGCGGCGATCTCGTCCGCGGGCGGTACCACGTCCCCCTTAAAGCCAATTTTCCAGCGCTTCACCAGCGGGCCGATCGCCAGGTTAAAGGCGCTGTCTTTAAGCAGGCTAGCCGCTTTCGCGCAGCGGATCAGCTCGAACACCGGGCGACTGACGGCAACCGGATGCTGACCGGCCGCATGGTTGATGTCCATTACCTGGGAGTGCGCTCGGTTAACGGTGAGCAAATCTTCGTACCGTTTGATCAGGCGAAACACGCGAGAGGCAAGCGCTTCGTCATGGGAAAAGAGTTTCAGGAGGATGGGCGATCCCATCAGAACGGCGGAGTAGCTGTAAACGCGATGGCTATCAGGCATTTCATGAGTCCTCAGATGTAGCCCCGGCAGGCACCGCGCCGCCGGGGAAACAGGAGCCTTACCGTGTTTTCGAACGCATAGCCGCCTGATGTCCTGCAAGCGTACCAAAAATAATGATATCTGCCACCGCGTTACCGCCGATGCGGTTACCGCCATGGATGCCCCCGACAACCTCACCCGCAGCAAACGCTCCCGGCAATACGTTGTGGTTGCTGTCCAGCACGCAGGTTTCTGTGTTAATGGTCACGCCGCCCATGGTGTGGTGAACGCCCGGTGCAATCTGAATGGCGTAGAACGGCCCTTCGTTGATTGGCGCACGCAGCGCGGTGGTGCGACCGAAATCATCGTCGTGCTGTTTCTCCACAAAGCCGTTGTAGCGTTCCAGCGTTGCCAGGAACTGATGGTGATCCATCCCCAGCGCTTCCGCCAGGGCTTTTGGCGAGCTGGCGCTGGTAACAAACCCTTTCGCGATGTACTCATCCGCGGCTTTGTTTTTGGCGCGAACATGCTCGTCAAAGACGATATAAGCGTATTTCTCCGGCAGCGCGATGATTGACGCCGAGACTTTATCGCGGGTCTCCATTTCGTTAAAGAATCGGTTCCCCTGTTGATTGACCAGAATCGCCCCGCCGCCGCGGATGGATTCGGAAATCAGATACGACGTTTTCTGCTCAACGGTTGGGTGGATCTGAATTTCGCCCATATCCACGGTGCCCGCACCGATACGCTCCAGCAGCGCGATACCGCCTCCGGTCGCCCCTTTGTGGTTGGTGGTAACGAACCCTGCCAGATCCGGACGGTATTTCACCACCATCTGGCTGTTGGCGCTGAAGCCGCCCGTTGCCACAATCACGCTTTTGGTTGCCACGGTGAGGGTTTCGTTCTCTTCGGTGGTCAGACGCACGCCGGTCACTTCGCCATTTTCGAAAATGATGTCGCTCACGGAGGTATCCAGCATCACCTCGATGTTGCGCTTGTTGACGTTACGCACCAGGCCGCTGATCAGATACCCGCCCACTGCGGAACCGTCTTTCGGACGGTGCGTACGGTCGATGCTCATCCCGCCGGTGGTGGTAATGTCGTTCAGCATAATGCCGCGCGTGGCCAGCCATTCGATAGCCTGCGGCGCGTTCTCGACAAAGCGACGCAGCAGTTCAGGGTCGTTCTTGTTGCCACCGCCTTTCAGACTTTCCTGGTAGAACAGCTCTTTGCTGTCCTGAATACCTTTCACGCGCTGGAAGCGGGTCTCCGCCGCGTTCATCCCGGCCGAGGCTTTAATGGTGTTCCCGCCGATGGTGGGCATTTTCTCGACGATCAGCACGCTCGCGCCTTCGTCATGCGCCTGAATCGCCGCCGCCAGACCGGCGCCGCCGCTGCCGACCACCACCACATCCACGCTTTTAGTCTCATTCGGGTCAGCGCCCTCTTCTGCCGCCAGCGCTTTGCTGGATTTCAGAATCGCCTTCGAGACCGCTTTTTTCACCGCCTCGCTCTGGCTGGTCGCGCCCGTAATCGCGTCCACGTGCGGGGTGTTGGCATCCAGAATACGGGTACGGATCTCTTCGAAGCTGGTGACAAACTCGACGTCTTCACTCGGGCCGGAGGCCAGTTCGATATCGGCGATGCGGTCGGTTTCGAGGCTGACGTTAATCACCAGCTCGTTAGCATCGTCCTGCACTTTTTCAATAAAGGTGCCCGGTTTGAATTTCGATTCGCCCATGCTCATGTCGCGGATCATCGCTTCCACCAGCGAGAAGCGCCACAGCGGTTCCGGGATGCTCAGTTCTTCGCGTCGGGTGCTGTCCATAAACAGCTCCAGGCTTTCGCCCGCCGCGATGCGATCGGTCCAGTCCGGATAGGCGATGGTGGCGCGGCCAACGGCAATCAGGTCGTAACCGTGATCCAGCGCTTCATTCACATCCGTGGCATTTACCACGCCGCCAACGCCCATCACCGGTACCTGCGCCAGCGTGTCAGAGCGCATGGCGCAGTATTTTTCGATAAGTGGCGTCGGGTCCTGAGTATCGACGATAGAAGGACGCAGGGCGGCGCCAACGGAGAAGTGGAGATAATCTACCCCGCGCGCGGCCAGTTTTTCCAGCAGATACAGGGTGTCTTCGAAGCGAATGCCCGGGACTTCAAGCTCTTCCGGAGAGAAACGGTAGCCAATGATAAACGCGTCGTCCGCGTACTGGCGCACCATCTTGTGGGTAATGTCCAGCACCGCCAGCGGGAATTTCGCGCGGTTTTCGCGGCTGCCGCCCCACTCGTCGTCGCGCTGGTTAGAGTTCGGGGAGAAGAACTGCTGGATCAGATAGGTATTCGCCCCGTGGATTTCGACGCCGTCGAACCCGGCCTGAATTGCGCGGCGCACGGCTTCGCCGAACTTGCCGATCATGCCTTCTACCTCTTCCGCGGTCAGGGCAACCGGCGTGGCGGCACCGTCACGCGGCGCGGCAACGGCGCTTGGGCCAACCGGCGTGCGGCCCCCAATCAGTTTTGGGTCGACCATGCGGCCGCCGTGGTAGATTTGCAGCAGGGCTTTGGAGCCTTTTGACTTAATGGCGTCAGCGATTTTTGCCAGCCCGGCGATTTTCTCGTCGTTATCAATACCAATTGCGCCCGGGAACGCCAGGCCGAGATCGTCAACAAAACAGCACTCAACGATGATGGTGCCGATGCTGCCCGCGCGGGCGCGGTAGTACTCCACCAGCTCGCTGGTCACGGTGCCATCGTAATAACCGGTACAGGTTGTCATCGGGGCCATTAACAAACGGTTTTTCAGTTCAGTACCATTCGGTAATGTGAAGGGGCTTAAAATACGTTCGTTAGTGCTCATAATAGAAACTCCAAACTTTAAAAATTAAGAATTCGTTATCGGGATGATTTTTTATTTCGTGTTTTTTGCCGATGTCATGATAGTAATATAAAGCTTTTTTTAGTTTCTAAAGTCATTACGTTAGTTAATAAACTATTTAATCCCTTCGATAACATTAATAACACATTGGTGTTAGCAGGAATGTTTCACTCGTTCACAAGAATTTAAAAAAAGTTAAATTATAAAAGGTCAAACCAATACACCAAATCTAGCAAAAAACCCTATAAAACAACGATAAACAAAAACACCAGAATTTAAATGTTATAGTTTTGATACATAAAATGCGTAAAATTAGCGAATAACCACACTACTCAGAGTGGTTATTATAAAAAATATAAAAATAGCCATTCAGTTCCGTTTTTTTGATCGCGATCAATAGTTATGGCATTCAAAAGAGCAATATAAAAACATCATCATTTTTTATTTAGCGCAAACCAAAATGCGTTAAATCGCTATTAGTGAAAACACAAATCCGCACCTTAAATAACTAAAAAAAGCAAAAAGGATATTTCAATCGAATTTGTGTTTTCGCCGGGCGACGAATTTTTGACAACTTAAGACGTGAAACTATGAATACAAAAACTGCTGTAACGCCTCCTGCGGCGAATCTGGCATCAAATGGAACAGCAAAACGACTGCTGATGATGGCTTTGCCCGTCATTGTTGCCGTCCTGCTGTTGTTTGTCCCCGTTCCGGAAGGGCTGCCGCCTTATGCGTGGCACTACTTCGCCATCTTTGTCGGCGTCATCGTCGGCTTAATTTTCGAACCGCTGCCGGGCGCCGTGATCGGTCTTACCGGCGTCGTGGCGATTGCGCTGTGCAGCCAGTGGGTACTCTTTAGCCCGGAACAGCTGGCTGACCCAAAATTCAAGCTGGCGGGCGCCTCCTTTAAATGGGCGGTCAGCGGGTTTGGTAACTCCACCGTCTGGCTGATTTTCGGTGCCTTTATGTTCGCCGCAGGCTACGACAAAACCCGCTTCGGCCGCCGTCTGGCGCTGATTCTGGTGAAGTACCTGGGCCGTCGCAGCCTGACGCTCGGTTACGCCATTACGTTTGCGGACCTGCTGCTGGCCCCGTTCACTCCGTCCAACACCGCGCGCAGCGGCGGGACCATCTACCCGATCATCGCCAACCTGCCGCCGCTGTACGGTTCAAAACCCAATGACCCAAGCGCGCGCAAAATCGGTTCGTATCTGATGTGGGTAGCCATCACCGCGGCCTGTATCACCAGCTCGATGTTCCTTTCCGCTTTGGCACCTAACCTGCTGGCGCTGGCGCTGGTAAAAAGCACGGTCGGAATTGATATCTCCTGGGGGACCTGGTTCCTCGCCTTCCTGCCGCTGGGCATCCTGCTGATCCTGACCATGCCGCTGCTGGCCTACTGGTTCTACCCGCCGGAAGTAAAAGTGAATAACGAAGTACCGCTGTGGGCGACCCGTGAACTGGAAAAACTGGGCAAACTGTCGCGCAATGAGATCCTGCTGCTGGTGTTCGTGTGCTGTGCGCTGCTGATGTGGATCTTCGCCGCGGCGTGGATTGAACCGGCCATGGCTGCCCTGCTGATCGTTGGCCTGATGCTGTGGACCGGCGTGCTGGAGTGGAACGATATCACCGGTAACAAAGCCGCGTGGAATACCTTCGTCTGGTTCGCCACCCTGGTGGCGCTGGCGGATGGCCTCTCCTCCACCGGTTTTATCAGCTGGCTGGGTAAAGAAGGCGGCCTGCTGATGAGCGGTATTTCTCCGGGTGTCGCCACCATCGTGCTGCTGCTGGCGTTCTACCTGCTGCACTACCTGTTCGCCAGCACCACCGCGCACACCACGGCGCTGCTGCCTGCGATGCTGACCATCGCCTCCACCATTCCGGGCATGAATATGGAAGTGTTCGTTCTGCTGATGGTGACCTCGCTGGGCGTGATGGGGATCATTACCCCCTACGGTACGGGTCCAAGCCCGATTTACTACGGTAGCGGCTACCTGCCAACCAAAGACTACTGGCGCCTCGGCACCATCTTCGGCGCCATCTGCCTGGCAGCTCTGCTGCTGATTGGCTACCCGTGGATGTCCATGATGTTCTGATTCCTGACCGCCGGGCTAACCCTCCGGCGGTTTTATTTTTGTGGAGCAATACGCTATGTCAAACAAACCGTTTATCTACCAAAACCCCTTCCCTCTTGCGCACGATGACACCGAATACTATCTGCTGACCAAAGAGCACGTTTCCGTTGCCGAGTTCGACGGTCAGGAAGTCCTGAAAGTCGAGCCAGAGGCGTTGACCCTGCTGGCACAGCAGGCCTTCCACGACGCGGCATTTATGCTGCGCACCTCTCACCAGAAGCAGGTTGCGGCTATTCTGAGCGACCCGGAAGCCAGCGAGAACGATAAGTACGTTGCCCTGCAATTCCTGCGCAACTCCGAAATTGCGGCGAAAGGCGTGCTGCCCACCTGTCAGGATACCGGTACGGCAATCATTATGGGTAAGAAAGGCCAGCGCGTCTGGACCGGCGGCGGTGACGAAGCGGCGCTGAGTCAGGGCGTGTATAACACCTATATTGAAGACAACCTGCGCTACTCGCAGAATGCGGCGCTGGATATGTATAAAGAGGTGAACACCGGCACCAACCTGCCCGCGCAGATCGACCTCTACAGCGTTGATGGTGACGAGTATAAATTCCTGTGCATGGCGAAAGGCGGCGGTTCCGCCAATAAAACTTATCTGTATCAGGAAACCAAAGCGCTGATCACCCCGGCGAAGCTGAAAAATTATCTGGTTGAGAAGATGCGAACTCTGGGTACCGCGGCCTGCCCGCCTTACCATATCGCCTTCGTTATCGGCGGCACCTCAGCGGAAGCCACGCTGAAAACCGTCAAGCTCGCCTCTGCGCGCTACTACGATGGCCTGCCAACCGAAGGCAATGCGCACGGCCAGGCGTTCCGCGACGTCCAGCTTGAGCAGGAACTGCTTCAGGAAGCGCAAAACCTCGGCCTTGGCGCGCAGTTCGGCGGGAAATACTTCGCGCACGATATTCGCGTGATCCGTCTGCCGCGCCACGGCGCCTCCTGCCCGATCGGCATGGGGGTCTCCTGCTCCGCTGACCGCAACATCAAGGCGAAGATTAACCGCGAGGGGATCTGGATTGAGAAGCTGGAGCACAATCCGGGCCAGTACATTCCTGAATCCCTGCGCCAGCAGGGAGAAGGCGACGTGGTAAGCATTGATCTGAACAAGCCGATGCCCGACATTCTGGCGCAGCTTTCCTCGCACCCGGTATCCACCCGCCTGTCGCTGAGCGGCACCATCATCGTGGCGCGCGATATCGCCCACGCGAAGCTGAAAGAGCTGCTCGACAACGGGGAAGAACTGCCGCAGTACGTTAAAGATCACCCGATTTACTACGCAGGCCCGGCGAAAACGCCAGAAGGTTACGCGTCTGGCTCCTTAGGCCCAACCACCGCCGGGCGTATGGACTCCTACGTAGACTTACTGCAATCCCACGGTGCGAGCATGATCATGCTGGCCAAAGGTAACCGCAGCCAGCAGGTCACCGACGCCTGCCATAAGCACGGCGGCTTTTACCTCGGCAGCATCGGCGGCCCGGCGGCGGTGCTGGCGCAAAACAGCATCAAGAGCCTGGAGTGCGTGGCGTATCCTGAACTGGGAATGGAAGCCATCTGGAAAATTGAAGTAGAAAACTTCCCGGCGTTTATCCTGGTGGATGACAAAGGCAACGACTTCTTCCAGCAGATCCAGAATAAACAGTGCAAAGGGTGCTCACAGCGCTGAACGTTTCCATAACGCCGGAAGCAGCGACAGCGTATCGTTGATCAACCCGCGCTTGTCGCTGCCCGGCTTCCAGATAGTGACCATCGTCTGGCTTATCCCCTGGCTGCCCACTTCGGTGGGCAGCCTTTTTACATTTTTCCACTGCGTTGCCTGAAGATGGGTCGGCAAAAACCCCCAGCCGCAGCCCTGTTCCAGCAGGCCGCGCAGCATCTCCAGTTCGTTAGTGAAAAGCGTGTGCCCTGAAATTTGCAGGCGACGGGCAACCGGCTCGTCTGACGCGGGATGCATAATCACCTGTGGAATCAGAGAGAGATCGAGCAGCGACACCGGCGACGCAACCTCCGCAAAAAGCGCCGTTGCGGCGTAAAAATCCATTTCGATCGCCCCCAGCGCCCGCCACTCCATCTCATTGCCCACGCTGCGGTTGCGCGCCTGGCAGATCCCCAGATCGGCCTGACCGTTTGCCAGCATCGCTTCCGCCTCATCGCGCGATGCGCTGGTCAGGCTCAGGCGGATCTTTTTCGTCGCCAGCGTGGCAATCAGCGCCTGTAAAAAAGCTCTGGGGGTGAACGGATCGTAAGCGAGGGCAATGTCCTGCGTCGCGCTGTCCGGTACCGATCTGGCAAACGCCTCAAACGCTTTGACCTGGCGCATCAGCAGGTGCGCCTGCCGCTGAAGCTGCTCCCCCTCCGGCGTCAGGCGCAGGCTGCGCCCCTCCCGCAGGAACAGAGCATAGCCCAGCCCATCCTCAAGGAAATCGATCAGATCCCGCAGGGTAGTACGATCTTTGCCGAGTTTACTGGCCGCCTTCATCAGGCTGCCGTGTTCAGCGACGGCAGTGAACGCCTCAAGCTGGGCAAAGGAATAGATCAGTGATGCCACGCCATTCTCCACGCAATTTTTACGGGGGATTTTCCCCCATAACGCGTTTTTTATTATAGGCCGCAGGTTCTTAAACTGAAGTCCTTCCTGAGCCAAACGAGATAAATATGAAAATCAAAACAAACCGCACGCTGCTCGCGGCGCTGGTTGTCAGCAGCCTGCTCTCGCCCGCTGTTATGGCGGCCTGCAACGGTACCGACCTCACCACCTGTCCGGCGCCTTTCGACGCCAGACTCCCGGACGCACATACCATGCTCACCTGGAGCCAGGCCGATCGCGTGGTGGGCTTTCGCAATGACTACCGCAACTACGCGGGGGACGTGTTCCGCCACGGCAACGCTACGCCGCTGCTGCCCGCAGAAAAACCGCTCACCGATGCCCGCTATCAGGTGAAGGGTAAGAGTTACACTCTTCAGGATTACCTGAAACGCCAGAACGTCAGCGGCATGCTGGTGCTGAAAAATGGCAAAGTGGCCTATAAATATCTGGGTGAAGGCAATACCGACTCCACGCTCTGGACGTCGCGTTCCGTGGGCAAATCGGTGGTCTCCGCGCTGGTGGGTGTCGCAATTAAAGAAGGGAAAATCCACTCCCTGGACGACCTGGTCACCCAATACGAACCGGATTTAAAAGGCACCGCCTGGGACGGCGTGACGCTGAAACAGCTCATCACCCATACCTCCGGCGTGGCGTGGAACGAAGACTACACCAACCCAAAATCAGACTTCGCCCGGCTTACCGAATGCGAAGCGAAGCCGGGCACCTACAACTGCGTGCGCACCATGGTGAAGGGGTTACACCGTGAACACCCGGCGGGCGAAAACTGGTCCTATTCCTCGGGTGGCGCCTGGCTGTTAGGCGATGTGCTTGAGCGCGCCACCGGCATGACGCTCGCGGCGTATCTGGAGAAGACCATCTGGCAGCCGTACGGCATGGCGAGCGACGGCGTGTGGCATGCCTACAGCAAAGGCCAGCACGACGTGGGTGCGCATGGGTTCAACGCCACGCTGGAAGACTGGGGGCGTTTCGGGGAGTTTATCCTGCATAACGGTACGCTGCCGGACGGGAAGCAGATCCTCCCCGAGGGCTGGGTGAAACAGTCCTCAGCCTGGACACAGGCCAAAGGATCGGTGTCCGACGCGCATCCGAAGGGGTTATACGGCTACCAGTGGTGGAACAACGAAGTACCAGCCACCGCCACACACGTGGAGCCGAAAGTCGAAAATTCGCTGAAGGATTCCCTGTGGGCGCTGGGTATTTTTGGTCAGATGATCATGGTTAATCAGAAAGAAAATCTGGTTATCGTCCAGTGGTCCACCTGGCCGCAGGCAGAGCCGTCATTCAGCGCCCAGCCGCTGGAAGCGTCGCTGATGTTTAGCGCGATTGCGAACGCGCTGCGCTGATAATCCCAAGCCAGGCCCCGCCTGGCTTCTCACCTGCGCGATGTCACAAAACCGATATATCAGCAACTTAGCGAAATCGAGTAAATAAAAGATCACCGAAATGTTAAGTTATTGTTGAATATGTAAATACTGGTCAACGCTTTGTCATTAATGCACCACACGCATCAGTCCATGCGCTATTTGCGCTTATTAATTTCCACTTCCTGATCCAGTTTTCAGAAACAGACGAGCATAACGTCACTATAAAACTGGAGATAATCATGGTTTCCTCAACCTCACCTGCAACGCTTCGTGCCAAAGCGGGCGCGATTTTCCGCGTCACGTCGGGCAACTTTCTTGAGCAATTCGACTTCTTTCTGTTCGGCTTTTATGCCACCTACATCGCCCATACTTTTTTTCCGGCAAGCAGTGAATTTGCGTCCCTGATGATGACCTTCGCCGTCTTTGGCGCGGGCTTCCTGATGCGTCCGATCGGGGCCATTGTGCTGGGGGCTTACATTGATAAAGTGGGTCGCCGTAAAGGACTGATCGTCACCCTGTCAATTATGGCCGCCGGAACCTTCCTGATCGTGCTGATCCCTTCTTATCAGAGCATTGGCCTGTGGGCGCCGCTGCTGGTGCTGACCGGCCGCCTGTTGCAGGGTTTTTCGGCAGGCGCCGAGCTGGGCGGGGTTTCGGTTTATCTGGCGGAGATCGCCACGCCGGGCCGCAAGGGTTTCTACACCAGCTGGCAGTCGGGTAGCCAGCAGGTCGCCATTATGATCGCGGCGGCGATGGGCTTCGCCCTGAATGTGGTGCTGGAAGAGAGTGCCATTCGCGAATGGGGGTGGCGTATTCCGTTCCTGTTTGGCTGTCTGATTGTGCCGTTTATCTTTTTCCTGCGCCGCAAGCTCGAAGAGACCGAGGAATTCAGCGCCCGTCGCCACCATCTGGCAATGCGTCAGGTCTTCACAACGCTGCTCGCCAACTGGCCGGTAGTCGTCGCGGGCATGCTGATGGTGGCGATGACCACCACCGCGTTTTACCTGATTACCGTTTACGCGCCGACCTTCGGTAAAAAAGTCCTGATGCTTAGCGCGTCGGACAGTCTTCTGGTCACGCTGCTGGTGGCGGTGTCCAACTTCATCTGGCTGCCGGTGGGCGGCGCGCTGTCGGATCGCTTCGGGCGTAAACCGGTGCTGATCGCCATGACGCTGCTGGCGCTGGCGACCAGCTATCCGGCACTGACGATGCTGGCCGCAGCCCCGAGCTTCTCAATGATGCTGACCGTGCTGCTGTGGCTCTCTTTCCTCTACGGCCTGTATAACGGCGCGATGATCCCGGCCCTGACGGAGATCATGCCAGCAGAGGTGCGCGTGGCGGGCTTCTCACTGGCTTACAGCCTGGCAACGGCGGTCTTTGGCGGTTTCACGCCGGTGATTTCGACTGCCTTAATTGAGTACACCGGCGACAAAGCCTCTCCGGGCTACTGGATGAGCTTTGCCGCCGTTTGCGCCCTGCTGGCAACGCTTTATCTCTATCGTCGTCGCACGTTAATCCTGCAAACTGCCGTTAAGGAGTGATCCCTCATGCTTACATTCAGAACGGTGATTGCCGCCCTGACCTTCGCCACCCTCAGCGCGGGCGCGCTTGCGCAGGATGTGACGGTGATGATTTCTGGCGGCTTCAAAGCGGCGCTGGAGAAGCTGACGCCGCAGTACGAAGCGCAAAGCGGTGACAGGCTCATTGTGATCTCCGGCCCGTCGATGGGCAAAACGCCGCAGGCCATTCCGGCCCGGCTCGCCCGGGGCGAAAAAGCGGACGTGGTGATTATGGTGGGCGATGCGCTGGCGAAACTGGAACAGGATCGCAGGACGGCGGCGGGCTCTCGCGTGGAGCTGGCGGATTCGCCCGTCGGGATGGTTGTCAAAGCGGGCGCGCCGGTGCCGGATATCAGTACGGTGCCTGCCCTGCGGCAAACGCTGCTGAAGGCGCATTCCATAGCTTATTCCGACAGCGCCAGCGGCCGGTATGTAGAGAGCCAGCTGTTCCGTAAGCTGGGCATCGACGGCCAGGTCCACGATAAAGCGCACCGGGTTGAGCGCATCCCGGTGGCGTCTGAAGTGGCAAAAGGGAAATACGATCTCGGCTTTCAGCAGGTGAGCGAGCTTCTGCCGGTCCCGGGGGTGACGTTTGTCGGTAAGTTGCCTGACGACATGCAGTACATTACCCGTTTCGCCGGAGCCGTAACGCAGAAGGCTGACCATCCCGAACAGGGAAAAGCGCTGCTGGCCTTTCTCTCTTCGCCACAGGCCGCCAGCGTCATTACGGCAACGGGCTTAACGCCCGTCAGTGCACCTCGCGATACTGCTCGGTAATCAGCGTTTCGAGTTCGGCAGCAATATAGGACTGGATCCGCCCGCGGCGGCGGATCAGCCCCACGGTTCGCCTGACCTCAGGCTCGGTTAAAGGTACCGACGTCAGCAGCGAATGCTCTGCGCGGGGCATTGACATGGCGGGAACGGCCGCAATGCCGATCCCGGCTTCAACCATCCCCAGCATGGTCGTCACGTGCCGCGTTTCGCAGATGCTGGGGCGCTCAGGCCGAATATGCCCGACCCGCTGGTCGAGAAGATTGCGGTTGCCGGAGGTCTTATCCAGACCGATATAATCCTGCTGATAAAAAGCCTGCCACGTCAGGCTTTTTCTTTTTGCAAGCGGGCTGTCGCGCCGGCAGGCAGCCACGTAGACATCCTCCACCAGCGGGACAAACTCGATGTCGGGCTGCAAACTCCGGGCAAAGCAGATACCAAAATCCGCCTGTCCGCGGGTGACGGCCTCGATAACATTTCCGGCGCTGCTGTCGATCAGTTTTATGCGCACGCGGGGGTAACGGGACTGAAAGCGGCGGATAACATCCGGCATAAAGTAACAGGCGGCGGACGGCACCGTCGCCACGGTGATTAGCCCCGTACGCTCCTCGCTGGCCTTATCGATATCCGAAAGCATGGACTCCACATCAGCAAGCAGCTGTCCGCATCGGTCGGCAAAGGTCTGTCCATACAGGGTCAGCGTGACGCGCCGGGTGGTTCTGTCGAACAGTTTTGTCCCCAGTGCCGCCTCCAGCTTTTCAATTCTGCGACTCAACGCCGACTGGGAAAGGCAGATAGACTCCGCCGCAAGACGGAAATTGCCATATTCCAGTAAAGCGCGGAAGGCATAGAGATCGTTGAGGTCAAAATTGACGGGCATACTGACGGGATCCTTAAGCACAGTAGGGTAAGAAGAGATTTATCATAGTCGCGCACGACATACTTCACAAAATGAAGGGGATACCCCTAAAGCGCTATCAACCTGACGGCACATAGTGATAGTTTATGCGGGCTGGATTCCTCTTAAACAGGCTGCCAGTCTGCATGCAGCCGAAGAGGAGTGTCATACTGCTTAACAGAGTATGTTGGCATGCTAACAGCCCCTGACCTTTCCATTTTGTTCACGTGCGAGTAACGAGCAAAGCGATGATTAAGTGGCCCTGGAAAACGAACGACGCTGGTCGAAATATGGCGCTGCCCTGGGATGAGGCTCTGGCGATCCCCGTGCTGGCGAATCTCTTGCCTGAAGAGCAATCAAAGCTGATTCAGCTGGCCGAGCGTTTTTTACAGCAAAAACGGCTGGTACCGCTACAGGGCTTCGAACTGGATCCGCTTAAAAATTCCCGCATCGCCCTGCTCTTCTGCTTGCCGGTGCTGGAGCTGGGTATCGAATGGCTGGATGGCTTCCACGAAGTGCTGATCTACCCGGCGCCGTTTATCGTCGATGATGAGTGGGAGGATGACATCGGGCTGGTGCACAACCAGCGTATGGTGCAGTCCGGGCAAAGCTGGCAGCAAGGGCCAATCATCCTCAACTGGCTGGATATTCAGGACTCGTTCGATGCCTCGGGCTTCAACCTGATCATTCACGAAGTGGCGCATAAGCTGGATACCCGCAACGGCGATCGCGCCAGCGGCGTGCCGCTGATCCCGCTGCGTGAAGTCGCGGGATGGGAGCACGACCTGCACGCGGCGATGGAAAACATTCAGGATGAGATAGACCTGGTGGGTGAAAGCGCGGCCAGCATTGATGCCTATGCCGCGACCGATCCCGCCGAGTGTTTTGCGGTACTGTCCGAGTATTTCTTTAGCGCACCTGAGCTTTTCGCTCCGCGCTTCCCGGCGCTGTGGCAGCGTTTTTGCCAGTTTTATCAGCAGGATCCGCTTCAGCGTCTGCGGCAAAGTGAGGACGCAGCCAGCACATCCTCTCATCCGTTCCACTAATGTTCAGCAGAGGTACGATCGGTCGATCGTACCCACACGCTCACCGCGAGAAACAGCAGCGCCATTCCCCATGCGGCAGTAATCAAAAACTGCTCACCGTAAAAGCGCGTCACCACGGGTACCAGCAGCGCGCTGGCCCCGTACCCCAGCGTATGGCTGGTGGCGATCACCCCTGCGCCTTTGCCCGTCGTCAGCCGATCGTTGAGCAAAAGCTGGTATCCCGGCGTTGCCATGGCGGCCCCCAGCGAAGTGATGACAATTCCCACGTAGAACAGGGCTAAACTGGCGAGACACATCAGCCCAAGACCCGCCACCATCAAGACCGCGGCAATTAAGAGTAAAACTCTCGGGGTAAAATGCTGCGGGCGTACCACCAGAAACTGCGCCGCCAGGGTCGCCAGCGCGGCCAGACTCAGCAGCAGCGCGACATGATGGCTGATTTGCACGGCATCGCCATTAAATAACGGGTGAAGATGCGGCGATAAACCAAGCTGCATCAGGCTGACCAGCGCCGCCAGCAGCAGTGCCAGCACCAGGAAAGGCAGCATGGAGGCCTGTAACCGCGTCGACTGGTGCGCCACCGGCGGCAGCGGGGGATCGGCGGCTTCGCGCAGCACCAGCAGCAGCGCGATAAACGGCGCCACCGCCATCAGCCAGAGCGGTGCGACCGGGCTGACGCTGAGCATCAGCGCGGCCAGGGGCGGTCCCAGCAGACGCCCGCAGCTAAGGCCAGAGCTTATCGTCGCCAGCGCCGCCATCCTTTTATCCAGCCCCGCGCGTTGAATGGCCCACGTCTGGGCCGCAGGCACCAGCCCTGATACCGTCAGGCCGTACAGCATGCGCGACAGCACCAGGCCTGCCATTCCCCAGAGAGCATTCAGCGCGCCGTTCGCCATCGCCCAGACCACCAGCGCCATCACGACAAAGCTCGCCAGATAGCCTCCCAGCGAGGCCAGCATAACGATCTTACAGCCGTGCCGCTCGCTCTGGCGTCCCCACCAGGGCGATGCGGGTAAAAAGAGCATCGAGCCGAACATCAGCAGCCCGGCCCAGACGGAGAGCGACAGTCCGGTCAGGGAGACCAGCTGCGGCAGCATAACCAGCAAACCGTTTTGCCCAATACCTAATAAACCGGCGCCCAGTGCCAGGGGCCAGTTAGCTTTAGGGGTCACAACGTCAGTGAGATTCTCAGTACGGGTGCGCATAAAATTGTGAAGATAATGTCAATAAATGTGTGGAAATTATGAAGTTTATGAAAACAAATATTGCAAAAATAGTTGCCACTGTAAACAGAATGAATATCATAACGAGAATTATTATCAGTCATGGAATGAGGTACAACTATGCGTACTCTGCCCCGCTCCGCCGGTACAGATGTTGCGGCCCAGTGTTTTTTGAACGCGCTGCTGCGCGAAACGAAGGACTGGCATTATCTTCCCGCAACCCGTGCGGATGAGTTATCACAGATTCATATCCCGCTCTCCCCAACCCAGGCCATTCGGGTTCCGGTACGCTATTTCTCCCCCACGCAGCATCACCAGTATCGTTTTCCGGCAACGCTGATTCAGGCCGACAGCGACGGCGGTGACACGGTCACATTTCATCAACTGATTGATTTCATTCTTCAAAAAGAGACGATAAAAGGCGATCTGGATGCCGATACGCTGGCTCGCTTTAAGCAGCGCGTCCTGGAAAGCCATACGCACACCTGGCAGGCCATTGATTTACGCCACAACTGGGCAAACCTGCGCGATAAGCCGCTGACGTTTGCCGAAGCGGAACAGGCGCTGCTGGTCGGCCATGCTTTTCATCCTGCCCCAAAGTCGCACGAGCCGTTCAACGAGGCCGAGGCGCGTCGCTATCTGCCGGATTTCGCCTCCCGCTTCCCGCTGCGCTGGTTTGCGGTTGAGCATGAGCTGATTACCGGCGACAGCCTGAATGTCTCCCTGCGGGAACGTCTGCTGCGCTTTGCAGCGCAGAGCGCGCCGGCCCTTCTCGGTCATTTCACCGACACCTGCTGGCTGCTGCCGATGCACCCGTGGCAGGCCGACTATCTGCTGGAGCAGGACTGGTGCCAGCGTCTGGTAGAAAAAAGCGCCCTGCGCGATCTGGGCGAAGCCGGTGCGCAATGGCTGCCCACCAGCTCTTCCCGCTCGCTGTACAGTGAAACCAACAGCGACATGATTAAGTTTTCCCTGAGCGTGCGCCTGACCAACTCCGTGCGCACGCTGTCGGTGAAAGAGGTTAAGCGCGGCATGCGCCTGGCACGGCTGGCGAAAACGGCACGCTGGCAGGAACTTCAGGCGCGCTACCCGACCATGCGCGTGATGCAGGAGGACGGCTGGGCGGGGCTGCGCGATGAGCACGGCGTCGTTCAGGAAGAGAGCCTGATGGCCCTGCGCGTCAACCTGCTGTTCGATACCCCTGAAACGCAAACCAACGTGCTGGTGAGCCTGACCCAGGCCGCGCCGGACGGCGGCGACAGCCTGCTCGCCGCGGCGGTGCGTCGTCTGAGCCAGCGTCTGGATCTCCCGCTCGCCCAGGCCGCGCGCTGCTGGCTGGACGCTTACTGCGACCGGGTATTGCTTCCGCTGTTCAGCGCCGAGGCGGACTACGGTCTGGTCCTGCTGGCGCACCAGCAAAATATCCTCGTTGAGATGCAGCAGGATTTCCCCGTTGGGCTGATCTACCGCGACTGCCAGGGCAGCGCCTGGACCGAAGGGGCCGACGCGTGGCTGAAAGAGGCAGGTGAAACCGAAGTGGAAAACCGCTTCGGTGAGAGCCAGCTGCTGCGCTACTTCCCTTATTACCTGCTGCTGAACTCTACCCTTGCCGTCACCGCCGCGCTCGCCGCTGCCGGTTTCGACAGCGAAGAGAACCTGATGTCCCGCGTGCGTGACGCGCTGGCCGAACTGCGCACCACGGCGAAGCAGACCCGCTGCCTCGATTATGTGCTCAACAGCCCGACCTGGAACTGCAAAGGCAACTTCTTCTGCTACCTGCACGATCGCAACGAAAACACCATCGTCGATCCGGCGGTGATCTATTTCGACTTTAGCAACCCGTTTTATAAGGAGAAGGCGTGATGGCAAACGCGAATATCGTCCATTCCGGCTACGGCTTTCGCTGCACGGTCACGGAACAAAACCTGCCGCTGACGCTGGGTCTCGACGGCAGCGCGGTCCTTGAGCGGCTGACCGGGCTCCCGGACGGCTGGCTGGTGGACGCCCTCGACCAGCTGTTTGTTGCCGCGCCCGCCCTGACCGGCATTACCCTGCCGTGGGCAGCCTGGCAGGATGAACCTCAGGCGCAGGCGCTGTTTAGCCTCGTTCACGGGGATTATCTGGCGCGTGAAAACTTCTGGCAGCTGCCGCTGTGGCTGAAAGGCGAACGTCCGCAGGCGAGCGGCGGAATGCAGTTTGACGAAAGCCGTCAGCTGTACTTCCCGCTGCGCCCTCACCGCCCGCAGAGCGAGGTGTACCGCCGTTACGATCCGCAGATTAAGCGCACCCTGAGCTTCCGCGTGGCGGACGTGGCGTTGGACGGCGAGCGTTTTACCCGCTGGATGAACAACCCGCGCGTAAATGCCTTCTGGGAGATGGCCGGTCCGCAGGCCGAGCAGGAGAACTACCTGCGTCGCCAGCTCGACTCGACTTATTGTTACCCGGTGATCGGCTGCTTTGACGATCAGCCGTTCGGCTATTTTGAACTCTACTGGGCGGCAGAAGACCGCATTGGCCGCCACTACCGCTGGCAGCCGTTTGACCGCGGGCTGCACATGCTGGTGGGTGAAGAAAACTGGCGCGGGGCGCAATACATCCGCAGCTGGCTGCGCGGCCTGAGCCACTATCTGTATCTCGATGAACCGCGCACCACGCGCATTGTCGCCGAGCCGCGCTTCGACAACCAGCGTCTGTTCCGCCATCTGGCGTCCGCCGGTTTCGACACGGTGAAAGAGTTCGACTTCCCGCACAAACGCTCCCGTCTGATCATGAGCGAGCGTCATCACTTCTTCCACGAGGTGGAACTGTGAACGCACTCTGGCAGAAAGTGAACCGCGAGATGGTGGCGAAGATCCTCGCCGAACTGGAATATGAACGCACCCTGCGCGCCGAGCCGGTTTCGGCGGACAACTGGCGCATCAGTATGGGCAACGCGTGCTGGCAGTTTCGCGCCACGCGTGGGATATGGGGCTGGCTGCATATTGACCCTGATACCCTGACCACCACCAGCGGCGCGGCGGTCGAAGCGGAAAACGCGCTGCTGCAACTGGCCACCGTGCTGGAGATGAGCGACGCGCAAACGGCGGAGCACATGGAAGATCTCTACGCCACGCTGCGGGGTGACATGCAGCTGTTGCAGGCGCGTGAAACGCTGGATGCCGATGCGCTGATCCACCTCGACCCGGACGAACTACAGTGCCTGATGCGCGGTCACCCGAAGTTTATTTTCAACAAGGGACGCCGCGGCTGGGGGCTGGATGCCCTGCGCCTGTACGCGCCGGAATATCGCGGGCGTTTCCGCCTGCACTGGGTCGCCGTGCAGCGCGAGCGTCTGGTCTGGAGCAGCGACGCCGATTGCGATATTAACGCCCTGCTCTCCAGCGCCATGGACGATGCCGAGCGCGAGCGGTTCGACGCCCGCTGGCAGGAGCTGGATCTGGACGACAGCTGGCTGCCGGTGCCGCTGCACCCGTGGCAGTGGCAGCAAAAAATTGCCATTCATTTCCTGGCGCAGCTCGCGCGCGGTGAGATGGTAGAGCTGGGTGAGTTCGGCGATGAGTATCTGGCGCAGCAGTCCCTGCGCACGCTGACCAACGCCAGCCGTTGCGCGCCGTATGACATCAAGCTGCCGCTGACTATCTACAACACCTCCTGCTATCGCGGTATTCCGGGCAAGTATATCGCCGCCGGTCCGCTGGCCTCGCGCTGGCTACAGCAGCAGTTCGCCAGCGATGCCACGCTGATTCACTCCGGGGCGCAGGTGCTTGGCGAACCCGCAGCCGGATATCTGTCGCATCCGGGTTATGCCGCATTGCCTGAGGCGCCGTACCGCTATCAGGAGATGCTGGGGGTGATCTGGCGCGAGAACCCATCCTGCTATTTACAGGATGGCGAACAGGCGGTGCTGATGGCGGCGCTGATGGAAACCGATAACCAGGGGCGCCCGCTGATTGACGCGTGGATCAAACGCTCGGGGTTAACCGCTGACGCATGGCTGGAAAAGCTGTTTGAGGCGACGGTGATCCCCTTCTATCACCTGCTCTGTCGCTACGGGGTGGCGCTCATCGCCCACGGCCAGAACGTCACGCTGGTGATGAAAGATTACGTTCCGCAGCGCATTTTGCTGAAGGATTTCCAGGGCGACATGCGCCTGGTGGATGAAGATTTCCCGCAGATGCAGAGCCTGCCGGAGCAGGTAAAAGCGGTGACGGCGCGCCTCAGCGCGGATTACATCATCCACGACCTGCAAACCGGCAACTTTGTCACGGTACTGCGCTTTATATCCCGCCTCACCCTGCAATGCGGCGTGAGCGAAACCCGCTTCTATCAGATCCTGGCGCTGGTGTTACGTCGCTATATGGCCGCCCATCCGGATCTTACGGCGCGCTTCGCGAAGTTCGACCTGTTTAAGCCGCAGATTATTCGCGTGATCCTCAACCCGGTCAAACTGACCTTCTCTGAACACGACGGCGGCAGCCGCATGCTGCCGAACTACGTCTGCGATCTTGATAACCCTCTTTTTCTGGTCTCCCGGGAGTCAGCGCAATGAAAACCTATGATTTCATCGGCATTGGTATCGGTCCGTTCAACCTCAGTATTGCCGCGCTGGCAGAGGGGCTGGACGGTTTTAGCTCGCTGTTTCTTGAACGCAAGCCGCACTTCTCCTGGCACCCGGGGATGATGGTGCCGGACTGCCATATGCAGACCAGCTTCCTGAAGGATCTGGTCAGCGCCGTGGAGCCTACCAACCGCCACAGCTTTCTGAACTATCTGGTACAGCGCAAAAAGTTCTACCGTTTCCTCACCACCGAGCAGCGCACCGTGTCGCGCGAGGAGTTTGCCGACTACCTGTGCTGGGCGGCGGATAACCTCACTAACCTGGCCTTCAGCCAGCAGGTACAGCAGGTCAGCTTTGATGAGCAAAACGGCCTGTTTGAGGTCGTGACCCAGCGGGATCGCTTCCTGGCGCGCCACGTCTGCGTGGGGATTGGGAAGCAGATCAATCTCCCAGACTGCGTCACCGCGCAGGACGACACCTGCTTCCACGCCAGCGAAATGATGCTGCGCACGCCGGATTTAGCGGGCAAGCGCGTCACCGTCGTCGGCGGCGGCCAGAGCGGTGCGGATCTGTTTTTAAATATCTTCCGTGGGGAATGGGGGCAGCCGCTGAGCCTCAACTGGGTGTCGCGCCGCAACAACTACAACGCGCTGGATGAAGCCGCGTTTGCCAATGAGTATTTCACGCCGGAGTACGTGGACAGCTTCTCGACCCTTGGTGACGACGCCCGACGTCAGATGTTGCAGGAGCAGAAGATGACCTCCGACGGGATCACCACGGAGTCGCTGCTGGCCATCTATCGCGCCATGTATCACCGCTTCGAAGTGCTGCGCGAAAAACCCTGGGCGCATCTGATGCCGTCCCGCTCGGTGACGGCGCTGACGCGCCAGGAAACCGGACATCGCCTCAGCATCCAGCATCACCTGGACGGCGGGCGCGAACAGCTGGAGAGCGACGTGGTGATTTTCGCCACCGGCTACCGCGCCGTGCAGCCCGCGTTTCTCGCCCCGCTCTCTTCCCGACTGCGTCTGGATGAGAATGAAGCCTTCTGCATCAACAACGATTTCACCCTTGAATGGGACGGCCCGCAGAGCAACCGCCTGTTTGCCGTCAATGCCGGGATGCACCGTCTCGGTATTGCCGAACCCCAGCTCAGCCTGATGGCCTGGCGCGCGGCGCGAATTTTGAATCGCGCTCACGATGACGAGCCGTTTGAGCTGGCAACCACCCCCGGCGTGATCCACTGGCGGAGCACCACCAGCCCGGAGAGCAGCCAGGTTTTTAAATCATTAATGAAGACCACCGAGTACTGACACACACATTCAGGATCAACATAACAATGAAACGTTCTCATCTTTGGGTTTTAAATCCGTGCTTGCTTGCCATGCTTTCTACCTCTGCGTGGGCGGAAGAACAAAAGGAAGAAGATATTGTGGTCTCCGCCAGCCGGGCACATCGCAGCGTGGCAGAGATGGCGCAAACCACCTGGGTTATTGAGCGGGCGGAAATTGAGCAGCAGGTTCAGGGCGGGAAAGAGATTAAAGACGTGCTGGCCCAGCTGATCCCCGGCATGGACGTCAGCAGCCAGGGACGTACCAACTACGGCATGAACCTGCGCGGCCGCTCCATGATGGTGATGGTGGACGGCGTACGTCTGAACTCTTCCCGCAGCGACAGCCGCCAGCTCGACTCTATCGATCCGTTCAACATTGACCGCATCGAAGTGATCTCTGGCGCCACCTCGCTGTACGGCGGCGGCAGCACCGGCGGTCTGGTGAACATCGTCACCAAAAAAGGCCAGCCGGAGACCGAAGTGGAGTTCCAGACCGGGGCAAAAAGCGGGTTTAACAGCCATAACGACCATGATGAGAACGTATCGGCAGCCGTGAGCGGCGGCAATGACAACGCCTCTGGCCGTCTGTCGGTCTCCTATCAGCGCTACGGCGGCTGGTATGACGGCAACGGCAACGAGGTGATTATCGATAACACCCAGACCGGCTTGCAGTATTCCGACCGTATCGACGTGATGGGGACAGGCACCATCAACATCGACGATCATCAGCAGCTCCAGTTAACCACGCAGTACTACAAGAGCGAATCCGACGGCAAGCACGGCCTGTTCCTTGGGGAGAATTTCGCTGCGGTCACGGGCGATGCCAAAGCCTACAACAAAGATAACCTGAACTCTGACCGTATCCCGGGCACAGAGCGTCACCTGATCAACCTGCAATACTCGAACACCGACTTCTGGGGCCAGGATCTGGTTGCGCAGATTTACTACCGTGACGAGAGCCTGACCTACTACCCGTTCCCGACGCTGAGCAAAGGCGCGGTGACCAGCATTGGCGCTTCCCAGCAGAAAACCGATTTTTACGGCGGCAAGCTGACGCTGAACAGCAAGCCGATAGACGACCTGACCCTCACCTGGGGTGTGGATGCCGACCACGAAACGTTCGATGCCAACCAGCAGTTCTTCGACTTAAGCAAAGCGGCGGCGAGCGGCGGCATGGAGCTGGACAATGCCTACAACGTGGGCCGTTATCCGGGTTACAGCATTACCAACCTCGCGCCGTTCCTGCAAGCCAGCTATGACATTGACGCCATCACCCTCAGCGGCGGCGTGCGTTACCAGTACACCGAAAACAAGGTGGACGATTTTGTCGGCTACGCCCAGCAGCAGGCAATCGCCACGGGCAAAGCGACCTCCGCTGACGCGGTGCCGGGCGGGAAAACCGACTACAACAACTTCCTGTTTAACGCTGGGATCCTTGGACGTCTTACCGAACAGCAGCAGCTGTGGTTTAACTTCTCCCAGGGCTTCGAGATCCCGGACCTGGCGAAGTACTACGGCTCCGGCACCTATCAGCTGGTCGATGGTCACTATCGCCTGCAAAACAGCGTCAACGTGAACGACTCAACGCTGGACGGTATTAAGGTCAATGCTTACGAGCTGGGCTGGCGCTTCACCGGCGATAACCTGCGTACCCAGGTGGCGGCCTACTACTCGCTCTCGGATAAAACCATCACCATCAACAAGAGCGACATGACCATCAACCTGGAGGACGATAAACGTCGTATCTATGGGGTTGAAGGCCAGGTGGACTATTTCTTCACCGACAGCGACTGGAGCACCGGGGCGAACTTTAACGCCATCAAGTCCGAAACGCGTGAAAACGGGAAATGGGAGAAGCTGACGGTCGACAGCGCCAGCCCGTCTAAAGCCAGCGCATGGGTTAACTGGGCGCCGGGCGACTGGGCCCTGCGCGTGCAGAGCACACAAACCTTCGACGTGTCTGACGCCGACGGTAAGAAGATTGATGGCTATAACACCGTTGATTTCCTGGGCAGCTACGCCCTGCCGGTGGGCAAAGTCAGCTTCAGCGTGGAAAACCTGCTGGACAAAGACTACACCACCGCCTGGGGCCAGCGCGCACCGGGGCTGTATAGCCCAACCTACGGCGCACCGGGTCTTTATACTTATAAAGGCCGTGGACGTACGTTTGGCCTGAACTACTCCGTTCTGTTCTGATCCTGCGCGCCGCCTGCGGGCGGCGCATTTTGCTGTGCAATTTGAAAGCAAATTTGCTATTAAATCATCGGTTTGCTGAAATTCTCGGCAAACGAATAAAAACGGTGTTTTCCCCTTTGACAAGGCGCACGCAGGTCGATAATATGCGCCTCGTTCACACGATTCCTCTGTAGTTCAGTCGGTAGAACGGCGGACTGTTAATCCGTATGTCACTGGTTCGAGTCCAGTCAGAGGAGCCAAATTTGAAAAGCCTGCTTTTAAAGCAGGCTTTTTGCTTTTCAGCGCATGAGAAATGCAGGACGGCGCCCGTTGCCGTTTTAGTGTTTACCCCCACCTCCTCACCTGTCCCTGTTATATATTCCACTAATAAATAGAATCATTAATATTAATAACACATAACTATCATTCATCAAATATCGATCGGCAAAAACTATTAATTACATTCCGTGTGATATTCATCACAAAACGGGATTGCTCAACGTTTATTATTTACCGCATAGCAAAAGCAAATCGACAGACCAGGAAAAATAATCTCATCAAGAGTTAAAGTTTTTTACTTATATACCCTATGGAGGTAATTGCTTTGCCATGGAAAGACCCATCATCAAATGCATTTTTTAGCTGGCTTTACATAATATTATTTGGCGCGTGGGGAGGACTTGTCAGATATCTCCTTGACGTTAAGTCAGGCCAGTCGGGAAGAAGTTTATTTTCTGCGTTAGCACAAATTATTGTATCAGGATTTACCGGTGTACTTGCTGGGTTGATGTCACAAAGCCTTGGTTCAGTATTTCATACTTCACTTGCAGTCAGCGGTATATCAGGTGCAATGGGTGTTGTTGCTCTTAATTATTACTGGAAGAAAATCTCTGGAGATAGTAATGATAAATCATGAATTTAGTAGAAAGACTGAAAAGAATCTTAAAGGAGTACATAAAGATCTTTCGGAGGTGATGAGAAAAGCATTGAAATTATCGCCTGTTGACTTCGGTATTTCTGAAGGGGTAAGAAACCAAAAACGACAGCTTGAGCTATTAGCATTAGGAAAATCATTAACGTCTAAAAGCAGGCATTTAACGGGGCACGCCGTCGATGTATTCGCGGTCATCAACGGTACCGTTTCATGGGATTTTAAACATTATCAGACAATTGCAACGGCTGTTTTTCAGGCCGCTAAGGAGCTATCTGTTGATGTTGAGTGGGGTGGCAACTGGACGGAAATAAAGGATGGCGTTCATTTTCAGCTATCACGAAAGATGTATCCTGAATAGAACCTAACACATTTGATATGTATATTTCCGCAGAGAATGCAGCACATCGTTATTTTCCGGATGATTAACCATGTTCTTTTTACATAAAGTTTATAATAGGAGAATGAGAATACAAAATCGCTTTTAATTATCACAGCACAAAATTATCCGTCAGGCGTTTATTTACTCGTTATTTATACAGGCGATGCTTAATTGCGTTGACAAAAAAACCATATATCTTATTGAATGAAATAAAAGGAATACCATCATGACAATTACTTATATTAAAACTGAACTTGCACCAGCCGACAACCAGCTCGCTGCATACCTTTATTTTACCTCAGATACCCCGGTAAGTTATTCTTACACTGTTACAAAAAGGACGACCAGTCCAACCAGCGTAGATTTTACCTATACATCGGATCTCATTTATGGTGTTACGCAAACCATTAAAATCCCTGTTATTGGTCTTTATGCGCAATATGCAAACAGTGTGCAGGTCGTATTTAAGGATGACACGGGTACTGAAGTTTTCAATCAGCCATTTATCATCAGTACAGAAGATCAGGAATATGATACATCTGTCATCTTCCACCTCGATATTGAGCAAACCGATCCTGCACTATTTACCTCTGTATGGGGAAACAGTTGGTTAATGGAATCCACTGGCCGAGGTTATGACCAAAATGGTGACCTGCGTTTTAACTTCTTATCGGTTTATCATCTCCAACCGCTGCGGATCCACAATGGCTACCTCTATACCGGCAGCGACGAAGATATGGCGTGGTACGGCCGTCGCTTTTTCAAAATTGATATCATGGGCAATGTCGTCCTTGAATTCGACATGCGTGATGCTGATGGCAATCACTATGCAAATACTCATGATGTAGTCTCGGACTCCGCGGGCGACATTTATATGTTTGGCACCGATAGCCCTAACCGACTAACCAACACGATGGCGCAAGATGCGCTGGTTCTGAAATTTAACGATCAGACAGGGAAAATGATTTGGGCGAAAAACTATACCAGCGAATATAGTGGTTCTCAAATTCTGAATAACAATACGCCTAATGATGTCCATTTTAACTCTCTTACATGGATTGCAAGCAGCCCAAATAACGAAGAAGCCATTATTGTCCATTCTCGCACAACGAGTACAACTTTTGGTATCTCTATCGTTGATGGCAGTATCTTGTGGGCAATCGACACAGGTAATTTCAACCCTCAGTTCCCGGCAAAACAAGCGACTATTCATATTGATAATTCGGGTATTACTCATTTTGAAAATGGTGCCCATACGGTGTGCATTACGAATAATAGTGCTTTTTCTGCCAGTATCGATCCTACCGCAGGAAAATTTGTCTTATCAGTGTTCGATAACCGATCTTGCGTAGATGAAAATGGCAACCCCGTTATTCGTCCGATAAATGACGCAGCGACGTCGGACCCCTATCAAACAGATCCAGCCCGCATTCTGTTCTATGCGGTCGACTTAGCAGCAGGCACCGCTGTTGAGATTCATGCGCCTGTTGAACTCCCAACGACGCCTATCCTCCAATGGACCGACTTTATGGGAGGCGTGTTTGATCATGGTGATTATTTCACTATTTTTACCTGCCATGCGCGCTCATTCTTTATCAGTGACGTAGACGGTAATATGGTTGCCTCTATCTATGATGTGATTTCTTTATCTGATGGCGCTCCTCAATACCCTGGGGAGGCCTACCGTGCAAGATTATTTAATGAAACGGAGCTTACTGACGTCATCACTGCGGCATCTATTTATGCAAATTAATCAAATGATGTAACAATCTGGAACATATGCAATTGATCACTGCATATGTTAATAGGGGGTCATGTCGAGCCATGACCCCTTGATGCTATATACGAAGCGCACAGGTCATGACTTCATCGCCGAAAAGATTGAGCCATTATTCATACCTGAAGGCGCTAATGTAAATTTATCGTTATAGTCTTGCGCCAGGGAAAGTAGTATTTGCGTCACCCGCCCTGCGGATAGTTGCGCGCTGCGACTAAAATGCGTTTGTTTATATAGCCAGTTGATAAAGCACCTGCTGGCCGTTAAAGAGACCATTTTAGCGTTATTGCTATCACCACCGGTTAATGGGCAAACCATCTTACGGTTTCTTCCCTGCTCCCAAAGCTGCCACTGACTTTGCCACCAGCCATGCTGTGACGTTCTCTGAAAATTCCAGGGTATATCACTATCATTATCGTTGATTTCTTCTTCTATAAACCACATTTCACCTTGCCCCAGGCGAAACAAATTTGCCCAGGCGGTAATGACTGCTCCCCGAAGAAAGCATTCGTGTGAAATAACATGCATCTTTACCTCAGGAAAGAGGAGATTCAGTATTCGAAAATGCCCGTGAGCCGCTATCACCGGGCGCACAATCGAACCTCTGGCGTTACATTTCAGAGCCGCGCTTCCATACTGTATTTCATCGAACTGGCTCCGGCGCAGAAACTGTGTCTCTCGCATATCAACGCGTTTTACAATATCAGCGTGATGCAAATCAGGCTCGATATTTCCCTTCCAGTGATAACGTAATGTTTCCCCACTTTGATGCTCAGTAAAATTAGTGGAGAGATGAATAATATTACCGCGGATGGCATCAAAACTGATCAGGACATACAATTTCTGTTCTGCAATTCTCCCCTGGAACGGTACAACCAGTGACACAGTTTCAATACGTTCTGGATACACTATTTTTCTTTGCTTTTGCTGTTTGGGTGTCCAGACTTTTTTGCAGGCGCGGCACTGAACGCGCTGTGTCCCCCGTGGGTTATAACCATAACAAATAGTTTTCTGGCAATAACATTCAGGGCAAAAATAACCGTTTTCTAAGGCATAGGCGCTTAAGCAAGAAAAAAGCCATTCATTAAATTGTTGTTCATTAAACAGAGGGGGATAACTCCCACATGCCCGGCAGTGCAATGCTGGATATCCCAGCCTGTAGTCTGGCCAACTGTAATCTTCAGATGCTGATACTGGCAGCCCTAAATTACGGCAACCAAACGATTTACAGGTATTAATCGTAAACAGAATCAATATTAATCACCAACGATTTGAATGGGTCGGTGATTTTGCCGCATAACTCTTGCATAAGTGTGTGAGCAGGTTCGCATAAAAAATCCTTTCAGAACGTAAAGTAGCGAATCTTTATATGACTGAAAGGAACGACTTATGAAGATAAAGTTAATCGCTGCGGGTATTCTGACGACGTTACCATTTTGGGCCTGCGCTAAGGATGTCACCATCCTTTATACCAATGATCTCCATGCTCATGTAGAACCTTATAAAGTGCCATGGATTGCTGACGGCAAACGGGATATTGGTGGCTGGGCGAATATCACTACTCTGGTAAAAGAGGAAAAATCAAAAAGTAAAGCGACATGGTTTTTTGATGCAGGTGACTATTTCACTGGCCCTTATATTAGTAGCTTAACGAAGGGAAAAGCAATTATTGATATTATGAATACCATGTCGTTTGATGTTGTAACGATAGGTAATCATGAATTTGATCATGGCTGGGATAATACATTATTACAGCTAAGCCAGGCGAAATTCCCTGTCGTACAGGGCAACATATTCTATGAGAACAGCAGCAAATTATTCTGGGATAAACCTTATACCATCGTCGAAAAAGATGGCGTGAAAATTGGCGTCATTGGTTTGCACGGCGTGTTTGCCTTCAATGATACCGTCTCCGCGGCAACGCGCGTAGGCATTGAAGCGCGGGATGAAATTAAGTTGTTACAGCGCTATCTCGATGAACTGAAAGGCAAAGTCGACCTGACCGTATTGCTGGTCCATGAAGGTACACCGGCGCGTCAGTCCAGTATGGGAGGGACCGACGTACGACGTGCACTGGATAAAGATATTCAAACTGCAAGCCAGGTGAAAGGTCTGGATATTCTGATTACGGGACATGCGCATGTCGGTACGCCGGAACCGATTAAAGTTGGCAATACGCTGATCCTCTCGACCGACAGCGGCGGCATTGATGTGGGGAAACTGGTACTGGACTACACGAAGCCGCATCAGTTTACGATGAAAAATTTCGAGCTTAAAACCATTTACGCCGATGAGTGGAAGCCCGATCCGCAAACGAAACAGGTTATAGACGGCTGGAATAAGAAACTGGATAAAGTAGTTCAACAAACGGTGGCGCAGTCGCCGGTTGAGTTGACGCGCGCGTATGGTGAATCAGCCCCGCTGGGTAATCTGGCTGCGGACGCTCTACTGGTGGCTGCGGGTAAAAATACTCAGCTAGCCTTGACCAACTCGGGCGGCATTCGCAATGAGATCCCGTCGGGCGCGATTACGATGGGTGACGTCATCAGTACGTTCCCCTTCCCTAACGAGCTGGCCACAATGGATCTTACGGGTAAACAATTACGCACGTTGATGGAACATGCCGCAAGTTTAAGTAATGGCGTCTTGCAGGTTTCAAAAGGCCTAGAGGTGAAGTATGACAGCAGTAAACCAATCGGTCAGCGGGTCGTCGTATTTACCCTTAATGGCAAGCCGATTGAGGATGCGACAGTCTACCACATTGCCACTCAGAGCTTCCTTGCTGACGGCGGCGATGGTTTTACCACCTTTACCGAGGGTAAAGCGCGTAATACAACAGGCGGTTACTACGTTTCTAATGCCGTGATCGATTACTTCAAAGCGGGCAACACTATTACGGATGAGCAGCTCAACGGCATGCGCGTTGCTGATGTGAAAAAGTAAAGGTTCTTACCATACAGGCTTTTGGCGCCGCATTGGTGATGAATGCATTGAAATAAAATAAACGTTTAAGGGTTCATACCTCTACATGGACCCTTTTCAAGCTATTATTTTTTTCAAGGGAATTGATTATGAAGAAAAATATAAAGCTGAGCCTGATTACGTTATGTTGGTTCGCAACGTTAACCGCCTCAGTTCATGCAAAAGATGTAACAATTTACTATACCAACGATCTACATGCTCATGTCTCTCCTGGGAAACTACCCACCGTTGACAAAGAACGTCTGGTAGGAGGTTTTGCGAATATAGCGACCATCGTCAATGATGCTAAGAAAATAAGTAAAGATGTTTTTTTCTTTGACGCAGGTGATTACTTTACCGGGCCCTATATAAGTACCCTGACCAAAGGCGAAGCCATTATTGATATCATGAACACCATGCCCTTTGATGCTGTGTCAGTGGGAAACCACGAATTTGACTATGGCGTTGATAACATGGTTAAGCAGTTATCAAGAGCACACTTCCCCATTTTGTTAGGTAATGTTTTTTATACCAACAGTGAAAAGCCCGTCTGGAATACCCCCTGGACAGTTGTCGAAAAAGATGGCATCAAAATTGGCGTAATCGGGGTACATCAGAAATTTGCATTTTATGACACGATTGCAGCTAAGGCTTACGCTGGTTCAGAGGCGCGTGATGAAGAGCCTTATATTCAAAAAGGGCTTGATGCCTTAAAAGGTAAAGTGGATATCATCGTGCTGCTTATTCATGAAGGTACGCCAGCGCGCCAGTCAAGCTATGGAAACAAAGACGTAGCCAGAATGCTACAAGCTGATATCGATACCGCGAAGAAATTTAAGGGTATTGATGTATTAATCACAGGCCATGCCCATGTAGGGACGCCAGAACCGATTAAAGTTAATGACACTCTCATTGTTTCAACGGATGCCTATGGTACTGACATTGGTAAATTAGTATTGGATTTTGACCCTCAGACGAAGAAAATTGAGCGTTACAAAGGTGAATTAATCACTGTATTTGCTGATGAATATAAACCTGATCCAAAAGTACAGATTAAAATTGATGAGTGGAATGCCAGGCTGAAAAAAATCACTGGCCAGGTTATTGGTTCGACAACGGCGCACTTTACGCGTTCATATGGGGAGTCATCACCCGTCGGTAATTTGATAATTGATGCCATGATGGCAAAAGTGCCGGATGCCGTCGTTGGATTACAAAACAGCGGAGGGATACGTGCTGATTTCCCACAGGGAAATTTAACCTACGGCGATGTTATTACCACCTTCCCGTTTAATAATGACCTGGTTGAAATGGATCTTACCGGAAAAGATCTCACCGATTTAATGATCCATGCGACTAATCTCACCAATGGTATTTTGCAAGTATCAAAAAGCGTTCATGTTGTCTATGACAGTACAAAACCGCTGGGCAAACGTCTCATTAAATTCACTGTCAATAATCAACCCATAGATCCGACCAGGATATATCGGGTTGCTACACACTCATTTTGTGCGACAGGTGGCGATGGATTTGAAGCATTTTTAAAAGGGAAAAATATTAAAACTATTAACAGCACTACCTCTGCCGATTCAATTATTGATTATGTGAAGGCGCATAGCCCAGTTAAACCCGATCATGAAATGAGGGTGACTGATGTAAGCGCAGCAAAATGAATTAAACAAGAAGTGATTAAATACTGACATGTATTTTAAATACCACTCGCTTTTCAACATACTCCCATTAAAGGAAATACACGCATGAAAAAAATGAAATATCTTTTACCAGGCGCATTGATAATGCTCCCCATGATTGCGTTTGCGGACTCTGGTAATAATGAATATCTATCAGACTGGTGGCATCAAAGCATTAACATAGTCGGCAGCAACTCTACTCGCTTTGGGCCACAAAAAAGGTCGGATCTCTATCCAGAATACCGTGCGTGGGCCCATGTGGATTGGTTTGATTTTTACGGCTATGCGGATTTGCCTAAATTTTTTGGTTTGGGAAATGACAACGATATTGGTATTTGGGACAATGGCTCGCCATTCTTTACAGAAATAGAGCCACGTTTTAGCATCGACAAATTAACGGGACTTGATTTGAGCGTTGGTCCATTTAAAGAATGGTATTTTGCTCACAACTATATTTATGATGCGGGTACTAACGAAGGACAGCGTCAAAGTACCTGGTATATGGGAATTGGGACGGATATTGATACGGGATTACCGATGACTTTATCTGCAAACATCTACGCTAAATACCAGGGGAATAATTATAACGCTGCCAACGAAAACGAATGGGATGGATATCGCTTTAAATTAAAATATGCTATTCCTTTAACTACACTGTTTGGCGGGAAGCTTAATTACGTCGGTTTCACCAATTTTGATTTTGGCTCAGACTTAAAAGACGAATCAGGTGGCGAGCAACCCTTTTACTCCCGTACTAATGATTCAATAGTTTCTACCCATATCCTCAGCTTAGTTTACTCTCACTGGAGCTATGGCGCGACCCTTCGTTATTTCTATCATGGTGGGCAATTTGAAGAAGGCAGTAAAGCATATAATAGCAAAGGGCAGATCACCCGTATAGACTCTACGGGGTGGGCCTACTATTTAACTGCCGGATACACTTTTTAAATATGTCTAAAAGGAATTAGCCATTAAGAAATAAAATAATAATGCCATTCATTTATGGATGGCATTATTTTATTTAACCCGGTACACGTATGACCCAGGAAGACTTAGAGCCACTCTTACCGTTCCCGGCAGACAATGCGCCGCCGGGCAAAAACTAAATCTGATAATCAATCGCCACTTCTTCCGGCTCCATCACCTGGCGTTTGATCTCATCCACGGAGAGCCCCGCATTGCACAGCTCGATAAAACGCCACACATAGTTACGCTGAAGCTGCCCGCGCTTCAGCCCCAGCCAGACGGTGTTCGCATCGAACAGATGACGCGTATCCAGACGCACCAGATTACCGTCCTCATATTCTCCGCCAGACTGCTCGGCCACCAGGCCAATCCCCAGCCCTAACTCGACGTAGGTTTTGATCACGTCGGAATCCTGCGCGCTCAGCACCACGTCCGGCGTGAGCCCTTTACGCTTGAACGCTTCATCTATGCGCGAACGCCCGGTAATGCCCTGCCGGTAGGTGATAAGCGGCCATTTGACGATCTCTTCCAGCGTCAACGGTGAAACCTGGTTCAGCGGGTGTTCGGCGGGTAATAGCAGGCTGTGGTGCCAGCGGAACCACGGGAACGCCACCAGCAGCGGGTCATTGCTCAGCCGTTCACTGGCGATACCGATATCGGCCCCACCGTTATGCAGCAGCACTTCAATTTCCTGCGGCGTGCCCTGGATCAGTTCGAGACGTACGTCCGGGAAGATCTCACGAAATGCTTTGATAACCGTCGGAAGGCTGTAACGCGCCTGTGTATGGGTGGTGGCGATAGTCAGCACACCCGAAGCGTCGTTGGTAAAGAGATCCGCCAGCCGACGAACGTTGCTGGCCTCGTTGAGAATGCGCTCAGCGATGGTCAGCAATGCCTTGCCTGGCTCGGTCATACCCAGCAGGCGCTTGCCGCGACGGATAAAAATCTCAATGCCTAACTCCTCCTCCAGCTCGCGGATATGTCGGCTGACGCCCGACTGAGAGGTGTAAAGCATATTGGCGACTTCGGTCAGGTTGTAATCCCGCCTGGCCGCCTCACGAATAATTTTAAGTTGCTGGAAATTCACAATTCACTCCGGCGCATCTGACATAAGGCTATTGTTAGAGTCAGGCGGGCTGGAGAACAAATAATAAAAACCAGCATCTTATGCTTATTTGGAATATCAGCTGACGAGTTGCAGCTCGCGATTTTCCAGCGACGGCTTACTGACCAGAGACATCAGGATCTCTTTCACCGCCTGCGCCTGCGGTGACAGGGAGCCGCGCGCGGACATATTCAACGACAGCGGTAAGCTCATGGATGGCGTGGTGATGCGGGCCATCCAGCCGTTCGCCGCGCTGCACAGTGAACATGCGGCAGACTCGGGCAGAACCGTTACCCCCATGCCGCTGGCAATGGCGGCAGTCAGCGTGGAGATGGAATCAATCTCGCCGATAATTTTGGCCGTCAGACGGCGCAGCGAGAACGCTTCGTCAACGCGCACGCGCACGGCACTGTAGTCGCGCGGCAGGAACAGGTTCATCTCTGCCACAGCGGTTAAATCAATGCTCTGGCCGGGGCAATCACGGGTACCGACCAGGTAAAGATCTTCCTTCAGCAGCGGCTGGCTGGTGATCCCGGCAACCGGGGAGCGATCGTACAGCACCGCCATATCCAGCTGACCGTTGAGCAGTTTGTCATTGAGCACGGAACCACTGTTCTCATGCAGATAAACCAGCACTTCCGGTAGCTCCGCGCGCACCGCCTGAAGCAGCGGCATGGTGACAGACGATGCGGCCGTTCCCGGCGCCAGGCCAATGGAGACATGGCCGCTCAGGGTCTGACCCACATTGTGCACGGCAAGCTGCGCCTGTTCACACTGACGCAGAATCGTGCGGGCATGGGTATATAAAATTTTTCCCGCTTCGGTAGGCGTTACGCCGCGCTTTGTGCGGATCAACAGTTGCTGGTCCATTTCGCCTTCCAGAGTCGCGACCTGCTGGCTCAGCGCAGGCTGCGCGATATGCAGCACTTCAGCCGCCTGGGTCAGGCTGCCGATATCGACGATTTTTACGAAGTATTTCAGTCGTCTTAAGTTCATGTTGCCCCCTGTTCGAAAATAGCGTGCCGGTAACGGCTGTGTTGTTAAACAGGTTTTGCAATATGGATGCCAGTTTTTTGCAGCGGGTGTATGTCGCTGCTAAGCGGCTGAAAATAAGGAAAGCCAATCACTGGTGCCTGTTTTGAGACGGGGACAACGGTTTCCGATCTGCCCCATTCGGGGTATATCTGCACAATAATGGTGCATTCCGTTGGCAAAAACGTCACTTTGCTGGTTTTGTCAGCAAACAGTTCAAAGTCGGCGATCCATCCTTTGACAAGGCGTACGCAGGTCGATAATATGCGCCCCGTTCACACGATTCCTCTGTAGTTCAGTCGGTAGAACGGCGGACTGTTAATCCGTATGTCACTGGTTCGAGTCCAGTCAGAGGAGCCAAATTTGAAAAGCCTGCTTTTAAAGCAGGCTTTTTGCTTTTCTGCGTTCGGTCAGTTTGTCGGGTGGCGCTGCGCTTACCCGACCTACATTCTGCGTTCGGTAAAATTGTCGGGTGGCGGCTTCGCCTTACCCGACCTACGGTCCTGTAGGCCCGGTAAGCGCAGCGCCACCGGGCATAGCAAGCTTCACCGGCATCCCCGACCGCCGTTCCAGCTCAGCGCCCGCCCCTTCACTAATTAGCTGCGTCCTTTGTGCGGCTGAAATGGGCAGCGGCACCTTATTTGTCGATTCAAATTCCGCGCGATTGCGTGACAGCGGCTCGTGAACCTCTACCCAACGGCTACCGTCCGGCTCGGTGGTCACCTTTAAGGGCTGATCGATAAGCTGTACCCGCGTCCCCACCGAAACGTTATCGAACAGGTATTTGATATCGTTATTACGCAGGCGAATGCAGCCCTGGCTGACGCGCAGACCAATGCCGAAATTTGAGTTGGTACCGTGGATCGCGTACAGCCTGCCGATATAGAGGGCATACAGCCCCATCGGATTATCCGGCCCGGCGGGAACGAACGCAGGCAACGTTTTCCCCTCTTTCGCGTAAGCGCGTCGCGTATTTGGCGTGGGTGACCAGGTTGGGCCTTCCTGTTTGCGCTCAACGGCGGTTACCCAGTTACGCGGCGTTTCGCGCCCGGCCTGGCCGATGCCAATAGGCAGCACCTCAACCGTGTTGCTGCCGGGTGGATAATAGTAAAGTCGCATTTCCGCGACGTTCACCACAATCCCCTCGCGCACCGTTGGCGGCAGAATAAGCTGCTGCGGCACCACCAGCTGTGTTCCGGCTCGCGGTAAAAACGGATCTACCCCCGGGTTGGCTTCCAGCATATTGCTCAACCCCTGCCCGTGCTGCGCTGCAAACGCTTCGAGCGGCAGGGTATTGCCCTCAGGCACGGTGATGGTGACTGGCGCCCCCACCAGGCGGCTGCCCTCGGGAGGGAGGAGGTAGGTTACAGCAGATGCAGCGGGAACCAGAATACCAAGCGTAAAAACGAACGAGGCAAATCGAATCATAGTGTTCTGTACTCAGTCAAAGAGAAAGCCTGCCGGTGGGCAGGCTTAGCCTGCTCATTCAGTCATCTTTTCGTCGTGCGCCATCTCCGGGTAAGGACTTTTTCTGCTTCAACAATCATGAACATCGCAAACCCAATCAGGAAGGTGATGATCCAGTAGCGGAACGGTAGCGCTTCGGTACCGAACAGCATTTGCATGAACGGCGCATAGATGATCAGAAGCTGAAGGGCGAGAAGTACGCCGCTCACGATCCATATTCCCTTGTTAGCCAGCAGACCTTTACCCAGGGAGAAGCCGTCGGTGACGCGGCAGTTGAGCATGTAAAACCACTGGGCGGTGACCAGCGTTTGCAGCAACACGGTGCGAATGAACTCCGGTGAGTAGCCGCGTGGTTGCAGCCAGGCCTCCAGCACAAAGGCGCTGATGGCAATCATCAGGCCGACAAACACCACTCGCCAGATGGCATAACCGTCCATCACATGCAGGTTTGACTTACGCGGCGGCCGGTTCATGATGTCCTTCTCACCCGCTTCAAACGCCAGGCCAAACGACAGCGTTGCCGAGGTTGCCATGTTCATCCACAGGATCAGTACCGGCGTTAGTGGGATCAGGTTCCCCGCCAGCAGGGCAATAATGATCAGTAAGGCCTGGGCGATGTTGCTCGGGATAACGAACAAAATGGTCTTTTTCAGGTTGTCGTAGACCCGACGCCCTTCATGGACCGCCCGGGCAATGGTGGCAAAGTTATCATCCGTTAACACCATATCGGCGGCTTCTTTGGTGACTTCAGTACCTTTGATCCCCATCGCGATGCCGACATCCGCCCGCTTCAGCGCCGGCGCATCGTTCACCCCGTCCCCGGTCATTCCGACCACTTCCTGCTTACTTTGCAGCGCCTGCACCAGGCGGAATTTATCTTCCGGGCTGGTGCGGGCAAAGATATCGTATTTTTGCGCCGCCTCGCTCAGCTGGTGGTCGTCCATCGCCTCCAGCTCGCGCCCGGTAATGGCGCTCGCCGCGTTGCCAATACCCAGCATCTGTCCAATGCTCATCGCCGTTTGTGGATGATCCCCGGTAATCATTTTCACGCGAATGCCCGCCTGCAAGCAGTCGGCAATGGCCGAAATAGCTTCCGGGCGCGGGGGATCCATCATGCCCGCAATGCCGAGCAGTATGACCCCTTCTTGCAGATCCGCATGCGTCAGCTCGCGCTGCCCGCTGGCAGCCGGTTTCCAGGCCGCAGCCACCATGCGCAATCCCTCGCGCGCATACTCTTCAATCTTCTCTTCCCAATAGTGCAGGTTGAACGGCTCCAGCCCGTTTTGGGTCTGCTGGTGCTGGCAAAGACGGAAAAGGACGTCCGGCGCACCGGTGATTAACATCACCTCTTCGTCGCCCAGGCGATAGAGGGTGGACATGTATTTATATTGCGAATCAAATGGGATTTTACTGCGCAACTCGGCGTCAATTGCCGGAAGCGGGATTTTGGCCGCCAGCACCTTCAGCGCGCCTTCGGTTGGACCGCCGGTGATTTTCCACAGCCCCTGCTCATCTTTGATCAGCTGGCTGTCATTACAGAGATCGACTGTGCGCAGATATCGCTCCAGCACAGATCCCGGGGTCACGGTGACCGGTGTCGGATCGTCAACGGGGTGAATAGTACCCACCGGCTCGTAGCTGTCTCCCTCCACGCGGTAGGTGGTGTCCGCGGTAATCACCGCTTTTACCGTCATCTCATTCATGGTCAGGGTGCCGGTTTTATCCGAGCAGATAACCGTCATCGCCCCCAGCGTTTCCACGGTAGGCAGCTTGCGAATAATCGCCTTGCGACGCGCCATCGCCTGCACGCCCAGCGAGAGGATGATCGAGATAATGGCCGGTAATCCTTCCGGCACCGCCGCTACCGCAAGGCTAATCAACGACAGCACCAGCTCTGATACGGGCATATCACGGAAGATAAGACTGAAAACGAACAGCGCCAGCATCATTACCAGAATGGTGATAAAAATGGTCTTGCCGAGCTTGTCCATTTGCACCATCAACGGGGTACGGTGTTTTTCAATGTCTGACATCATCTGGTTGATATGGCCGAGTTCGGTCTCCCCACCGGTCGCCACCACCAGCCCTTTTCCCGCGCCGGAGCTGATGGTGGTGCCAGAATAAAGCAGGTTGTAACGGTCGCCTAACGGCAACTCCCCGTGGAGCGCATCGCTGCTTTTCTCCACTACCGTGGATTCGCCGGTGAGAATAGCTTCTTCCACCCGCAGATTGTGCGCCTCTGTCACGCGAAGATCGGCAGGAATGCGATCCCCGGCGCGTATCACGACGATATCTCCGGGCACCAGCGCTGTCGTCGGGATAGTTTCATGGTTGCCCTGCCGGATGACCACAGCCTCGCTGGAGAGCATATTGCGAATACTTTGCAGCGATTTCTCCGCATTGCTCTCCTGAATATGGCCAATCAGGGCGTTAATGATGGCTACCCCAAGAATGACAAACATATCCACCCAGTGTCCCATTATCAGCTTCAGCAGCGCCGCCGCCAGAAGGACGTAAATAAGGACATCGTTGAAATGGGCCAGAAAGCGCAGCCAGCCAGGTTTACCCGGTTTTTGCGGTAAGGCATTTTCACCGTATTTTTCCAGCCTGGCGGTGGCTTCTGTACTGCTAAGTCCGTCGAGGCTGGATTGGATATTTGTCAGGGTTTCATCAACGGTTTGTTGATAATACGGACGGTGAGGCTTTTCTGTTATCATCGTTCCTTCCTCGGGTTCTTTTCAGAAATCACCTTGCTTTCATGACATTAACGAATAACGAAAACAGGAACATGCGCGTAACGAACGATACTCGCCGCCTCTGATCCTAATAAATGAGTTTGAATATTTGGATTACGCGATCCCACAATAATCGCACCGACGTTAAGCTCATCCGCCAGTTTGATTACCTCATCACGTATATTCCCGCTGCGAACATGTAGATGGACATTTGCTTCCGGCAGGTTGATTTTTTTTACCAGCTCAGCCAGTTTTTCTTTAGCATTATTAATCATATATTCATCCATCTTTCTCGCGTCTGCAATAAAACCGCGGGTCAGTTCCGCCGAGAACTTTGGCATAACGTACAGCAGATGGACATTACCCGATGCGCTTTGCGCCAGGAATTGGGCATGCTGTAGTGCTTTATCAGACAACGCTGTTTCGTATACATCCACCGGCACCAGAATCGTTTTATACATATCAAGCATCCTTTTTTATAACCAACACAACAGTGAGTGAATCAGAAGAGATCGCATCAAACCCATGGGTACAGGCGTGAATGCCTTTTACGGAAAAAAAGGAATGGATGCTATTAAACGTAGCACAGGAATATCAGGATGTTATTCAAAGGAGATACACCATCGTAACGCTTGTTTCGCCTGAGTATGTCACGCCACTAATAATGGTTATTTAACATTTATTTATTCACCGACTATGCTCATAGTCAGGCATGCAACACGTTTATTCTCTTTATCCCGCGCCACCTTCAACCTCATGGAGGAATGCATGTACGGTTTAAGCCTGATTCGCCTTGGTTTGTTTATTGCGCTCGCCATTATCGCCAGCACAGCAATCGGTTTATTTACCTATGTGGTCGTCTCGGCCCTGGCAGAATAGCGCCACCCCAGCATTGATGACGAAATAAATAAAACAATTATTATCAGGGGAATACTGTGAAGCGCTACCTCTCTCTTCTGCCTGCTGTTTTATTGCTGCTGACGGCGTGCGATCCGAAACCCGACCGCGCCGCGCCCCTGCCGAAAATGGTAAAAGTCGCAGAGGTGGTCAAGGCCGGCAACGCGCAGCAGCGCGTGTTTCCCGCCCGTATTGAATCCGGCGACGCCACGGATCTCGCGTTCAAACGAGCCGGGCAGATTGAGACCCTGGACATTCGCCAGGGTGCCGTTGTCAAACAGGGGCAACGGCTCGCCAGCCTCAACGCCCGTGAAGCCCGGCAGCGCCTGAACGACAGGCAAACGGCGGCGACCCTGGCTCAGCGGCAATTCGACCGCTTCCAGACCCTGGCGGGACGCCAGGCCGTGTCGAAAGCCGAGATGGATGTCCAGCGCGCCAACCGCGATTCAGCAAACGCCGCGCTACAGATTGCGCGCGAAGAATTAAGCCAGATGACGCTCGTCGCCCCCTTTAGCGGGACAGCGGCCAGCGTCCATGTGCGAAATCATCAGGTCGTCTCCGCCGGCCAGCCCGTCGTCACTTTGACCCGTACCGATCTGCTGGACGTGGTGTTCAGCCTTCCAGAGAACCTGTTTAACACCTTCGATATTCGCAATGCGCAGTACAAACCGGTAGTGAGGATCAACGCCCTGCCCGGTCGCGAGTTTACCGCTGTGTACAAAGAGCACTCAGGCAGTAGCGACAGCAACACATTGACCTGGCAGGTGATTTTAACCATGCCCCGCCCGGATGATTTTCCCGTCGTGGGCGGCGTCAGCGGAACGGTCACCATCAATTTAACCAACCTTCCGGCTGGTGTGGGCAGTGAGGCGCTGGTAGTGCCGGTTGAAGCGGTCTTTAACCCGGATAACCGCCCGCGCAATGAGCCACATGTCTGGGTGGTGACGGGCGAAGGCGATACGTTGCACCTTGAAGATCGTAAGGTCAGCGTGGGGCAAGTCAGCGCTGAGGGGGTCGTCATCGTCGGTGGGCTTAAGGCCGGTGAACGCGTGGTGGCCGCAGGCGTTGGGGAGCTACATCCCAACCAGCCGGTACGTATCTGGACGCGTGAACGGGGACTGTAATGGATATCTCTCGTCAGTTTATCAGCAACCCGGTTCGCGTCTGGCTGACTATTTTGCTGCTGGGCGTAGGCGGTATTATTGCCCTGTTGAACATTGGCAGACTGGAAGATCCGGCGTTTACCATCAAAACGGCGGTGGTGATCACCCATTATCCGGGCGCGTCGGCGCAGCAGGTTGAGGAAGAGGTCACCCTGCCGCTGGAAAATGCGCTTCAGCAGTTACCTTATCTGGATAACGTCAGCTCCATCTCCTCCAGCGGCCTGTCGCAGATCACGGTCAATATAGCCTCGCGCTACCACTCAAATGCACTGCCGCAAATCTGGGATGAACTGCGTCGCCGGGTGGGAGATGCCGCCAGACAGTTTCCACCCGGCGTAGTGACCCCGTTTGTGAATGACGATTTTGGCGATGTGTTCGGCTTTTTCTTTGCCATTTCCGGAGATGAATTCAGCAATCCGGAACTGGTCCGGTATGCCGAGCAGCTGCGCCGGGAGTTGGTCCTCGTGCCAGGCGTGGGCAAAGTGGCCATCGGCGGAGCCCTCACTCAGCAGATTAACGTGGACATTTCTCTGAGCAAAATGGCCGCGCGCGGGATAACGCTGAACCAGCTTTCTGCCCAGCTCAGCAGGCTGAACGTGGTCTCCAGCGCGGGAGAGATCCCCTCCGGTACCGAGTCAATTCGTCTGCATCCTACCGGTGAATTCGAAAGTATTGACGAGCTGGCCGATCTCATCGTGACCCCGCCCGGCGTTGGGGCGGCTACCCGCTTACGGGATATTGCCACCCTGTCACGCGGGCTGGATGCGTCCCCTGCCAGCATCTACCATGCCAACGGCAGAAAAGCCGTCACCATGGGCGTCTCCTTTATCCCCGGCGTTAACGTGATCGACGTGGGACATGCCCTGGAGGCGAAGCTAGAGCAGATGTCAGCCGAGAAACCGGCAGGTATCCATATCGACCTGTTTTACGATCAGGCGGCGGAGGTCGGGCATTCCGTTAACGGATTTATCATTAACTTCCTGATGGCGCTGGCGATTGTCATCGGCGTGTTGTTGATCTTTATGGGCTTACGCAGCGGGATCATTATTGCCTTTTCCCTCGCCCTCAACGTGCTGGGCACGCTGCTGATCATGTATCTCTGGGGTATTGAACTACAGCGCATTTCACTGGGCGCGCTGATTATCGCCCTCAGCATGCTGGTCGACAATGCCATTGTTATTGTCGAAGGGGTACTGGTAGCCCGGCAGCAGGGCTCGTCCCTGATGAACGCCATTAGCGACATTATTCGCCGTTCTGCGCTGCCGCTGCTGGGTGCAACGGTCATCGCCATCCTGGCCTTTGCGCCCGTCGGGCTGTCACAGGATTCCACCGGCGAATACTGTAAGTCGCTGTTTCAGGTCCTGCTGATTTCGCTCATGCTGAGCTGGTTCTCAGCCCTCACCATTACGCCAGTGCTGATTAAGTGGTGGCTGTTTAAACGAGATGCTGCACCGCCAAAGGCCGACGAAACGGATCCCTATGACAAACGCATCTATGGGATCTATCAGGGTGTGCTCAACGCGCTGTTACGGCGTAAAGCGCCAACGCTGGTAGTGATGGCCGCACTGCTGGCCGCCGCCATCTGGGGCTTTGGCTCGGTGCGGCAGAACTTCTTCCCCTCCTCCAGTACGCCAATTTTCTTTGTCGACCTCTGGCTCCCTTACGGTACCGACATTAACTGGACCGAGAAGATGACCGGTGATATCGAGAAAACCATTAACGGCCAGCCAGGCGTGGAAACTACGGTCTCGACGATTGGTCAGGGAAGTATGCGATTTATTTTGACCTACAGCGGACAGCGGCAGTACAGCAACTATGCGCAAATTATGGTGAGAATGGACGACCAGCGTAACATCCCCGCCCTGACCCGCCACGTGGATGAGTACATCGCACGGAACTATCCGCAGGTTAACGCCAGCACGAAGCGGGTGATGTTTGGCCCCTCCGGCGACAGCGCCATTGAAATACGTATTAAAGGCCCCGATCCTGACAGGCTGCGTCTGATCGCCAGCCAGGTAGACAACATCCTTACGCGCGATCCGGCGACGGACAGCGTCAGGAACGACTGGCAAAACCGCAGCAAAGTGATCCGCCCGCAGTACGTCACCGCGCTGGGACGTGAGCTTGGCGTGGATAAGCAGGACGTCGATAACGCACTGGAGATGAATTTCTCCGGCAGTCGGGCGGGACTGTACAGAGAAGGCAGCGACCTGTTGCCCGTGGTGGTGCGCCCGCCGGAAGGCGAGCGGCTGGACGCCAATCACCTGAATAACGTTCTGGTCTGGAGCCAGACCCGGCAGCAGTATATTCCGCTGAGCAACGTCATCAGCGGCTTCGCGCTGGAGTGGGAAGATCCGCTGATCCTGCGCCGTGACCGCTCCCGCGTGCTGACCGTGCAGACCGACCCTGACCCGCTAAGCCAGCAAACCTCCGGCGATATTCTCGCCCGCGTGAAGCCGCAAATAGATGCCCTTCCCCTGCCCCACGGCTACAGCATTGAGTGGGGCGGTGACGCGGAGAACTCCAGCGAAGCGCAGCAGGGGCTATTTACCACGCTGCCGCTCGGCTATCTGGTGATGTTTGTGATCACGGTGCTGATGTTCAGTTCGGTGAAAAACGCCGTCGCCATCTGGCTGACCGTGCCGCTGGCGCTGATCGGCGTGACGCCGGGGTTTTTAATTACCGGCATCCCTTTTGGCTTTATGGCGTTGATTGGCCTGCTGAGCCTGAGCGGGATGCTGATCCGCAACGGCATTGTGCTGGTGGAAGAGATAGAACAGCAGAAAGTGCAGCAGGATCAGCACAGTGCGATCGTTTACGCCGCCACGTCGCGCCTGCGTCCCATCCTCCTCACCGCCTTTACGACCGTACTCGGCCTCGCCCCTCTGCTGCTGGATGTGTTCTTCCAGAGCATGGCCGTTGTGATTATGTTTGGGCTTGGGTTTGCTACAATCCTGACGCTGCTGGTACTCCCCGTAATTTACGCGTGTTTCCATCGTAAGGACAAAACTGAACAACAATGAATGCGACAGGGCTGAATATCATCAAGACGCTGGGGTGTATGACGGCGGTTACCTTTTTCACCATCTACAACACCTGGGATCATTACGATTATGACTATCACTGGATCCTCGGTTTTTTAACCTTCATTTCGACCATCGCCACGCCGTTATTTTTTGTGGTTGCAGGGTATCTGGACGGGCAATCCCGACACGGCACGCGCTGGCAGCTGGATAAGATCAAAAGCCTGGTGATCGTCTTTCTGTTCTGGGTAACGATTTACTACCTGTGGGAGCCCTATCAGCGCGGATATCTGATCCAGCCCTGGTTCGTGTTCGCGTTTATCGTGATTTACACGTTTCACCCGGTGGTGGAGTGGCTCAGCCAGCGACGAACGCTCTTTTGCGGGGTAATTGCCGCCCTGCTGCTTTTCTCATACGGGTACGATTTACTGTCAGCCCTCTATCCTGATGCCCATGTCCTTTCATTGTCGCCGCAGTATCGCCTGTGGACGTGGCTGCTGTTTTATCTGACGGGGCAGCTCTTTTGCGATCCGCAGATCGCGGCGTGGATCGGCCGCAAAAATGTGGTCAGGGCAGCGGTCATCGCCATACCGTTTATTTATCTCTTCACGTGGTTTTACGAACGGCACTTCTTTTTTGCGCTATTTAAAGCAGACAGAAACGCCTTTATTCTCACCGGATCGCAAATCTACATTCTGATTATTGCCCTGGTGATTGCGGCCAACGGCGTGCGTTTTCGCCGCAATGCGGAGTTTAAAGAGTCCGTGCTGGCCGCCATTAGCAAAACCATGACCGGGGTCTATATTATGCACTACTCGGTGTTTCACCTGCTGACCGCGCTCATTCCGGTGACGTCCCTGAGCACCAAACTTGCTCTGATTGTGCTTACGTTTGTTACGTCGGTCCTGTTTTCGCTGCTGATCCTGTCCAACGCAGTGGCCAAAAAAGTGATCACCCTCTAAAAGCCCAGGCGCAGCCAGGCAAACAGCACGTTGCCGTTGTTGTAGGTCCCGGGAATATAGGTGAACTGGACGGTGACGCGCTTATATCCGGCAGAGAAAAGCGGGAAGATAAACGGCAGCGGGACATAGTTGGCAAAGTCGTCGCGTGCCGTGATCCCCGCAGCGGCCCCCAGCCCCAGACGGAAATCTTTTGCGTTATCCAGATACCAGCCTTTCTCCCAGCCGTAGCCCATCGCAGGCTGCCATTCGTTATGTGAATCTTTGAACATCATGGCAAAGAGCGCGCTCCAGTTGCCCTCGTCGTTGTAGCGGGACACGCCCAGCCCCCCGCCCCACGGCATTTCGTTGTAGTTGTCGGTTTTCTCTTTGTCATACATGAATCGAGCATGCCAGCTCAGAAACGGAAGGTAGAGATCGTGACGATCCGGCTGTTCCCAGGTTTGCGCAATATCGTCCGTTACTGCATCCCACCAGCGGTGAATACGCTGTTCGCCATAGACTTTCGGCTCCGCATGCAGCGGAGATACGACTAAAAACAGGACTACCCACAGTGCAGGAAAGAGGCGTTGCATCGTTATACCCTCAGCTTACGTCACGCAGCGATCGTTATTACTGTAAACCATTCAGCCCTAACCGGAGCCAAACAGGCTGATTTATGTTGTCGCCCGATAAGATGAAATTTATTTATTCTGCGCTTTCAGGAAAGATAAAAACGTTTTCTCAGGCCGCCTGTCGCGGTAGTCTCATACATTCCGTCAATATGACGGCCGTGATGTGAGTGACCTTTTCTTATACCAATAATTAAAAATCAGTACAGACAGGACAACTATGGACTCCACCCTTATCTCCGCTCGCCGCAACGAGGAGACACCTTCGCTTAACCGCGCCCGCCGCGCCGCTTTAGGTAGCTTCGCAGGCGCCGTCGTCGACTGGTATGACTTTCTGCTCTACGGTATTACCGCTGCGCTGGTCTTTAACCGTGAATTCTTTCCCCAGATCAGCCCCGCCATGGGCACGCTTGCTGCATTTGCCACCTTCGGCGTCGGTTTTCTGTTTCGTCCTCTGGGCGGGATAATTTTCGGCCACTTCGGTGACCGCCTTGGCCGGAAACGTATGCTGATGCTCACCGTCTGGATGATGGGCATTGCCACCGCGCTGATCGGTATTTTGCCCTCCTTTGCCTCGATTGGCTGGTGGGCCCCGGTGTTGCTGGTGACGCTGCGCGCCATTCAGGGCTTTGCCGTCGGTGGTGAATGGGGCGGCGCGGCATTGCTGTCCGTGGAAAGCGCGCCGAAGAACAAGAAAGCGTTTTACAGCAGCGGCGTGCAGGTGGGTTATGGCGTGGGTCTGCTGCTCTCCACGGGCCTGGTGTCGCTAATAAGCCAGCTCACGACAGACGAGCAGTTCCTGAGCTGGGGCTGGCGTATTCCGTTTATCTTCAGCATTGTGCTGGTCGTGGTGGCCCTGTGGATCCGTAACGGCATGGAAGAGTCGGCTGAGTTTGAACGGCAGCAGCGCGAAAAACCGGTCGCGAAGAAACGGCTGCCGGTGATGGAAGCGCTGGTGCAGCACCCTGGCGCTTTTCTGAAAATCATTGCCCTGCGCCTGTGCGAACTGCTGACGATGTATATCGTCACCGCCTTTGCCCTGAACTACTCCACGCAAAACCTCGGCCTGCCGCGGGAATTGTTCCTGAATATTGGCCTGGTGGTGGGCGGGATCAGCTGCCTGACCATCCCCTGCTTCGCCTGGCTGGCGGATCGCTTTGGCCGTCGACGGGTGTATATCACCGGGGCGCTCATCGGCACACTCAGCGCCTGGCCGTTCTTTATGGCGCTGGAGGCACAGTCGGTCTTCTGGATTGTCTTCTTCGCGATCATGCTTGCGAACATCGCTCACGATATGGTGGTCTGCGTGCAGCAGCCAATGTTCACCGAGCTGTTTGGCGCAAGCTACCGTTACAGCGGCGCGGGCGTGGGATATCAGGTGGCGAGCGTGGTCGGCGGCGGGTTTACGCCGTTTATCGCCGCCGCGCTGGTGACGTTCTCAGGCGGTAACTGGCATAGCGTGGCGATTTATCTGCTGGCGGGTTGCCTGCTTTCTGCCGCCACCGCCCTGTTGATGAAGGAAACCACGCACAGCTGATCTCCTCACTTTTGTTTCACAGGCGTGTGACATACTATCGGGTAAAGCCGCACACCTGTGGAACAAGGAGACAGACATGAATAATAAGGGCTCCAGCCTGACCCCGGCTCAGGCGCTGGAAAAACTCGACGCGCTGTATGAACAGTCCGTCAATGCACTGCGCAGCGCCATCAGTGACTATATCGAAACAGGGAAGCTTCCCGATGAAAAGGCCAGAACCCAGGGCCTTTTTGTTTATCCATCGCTCTCTGTCACCTGGGACGGCAGCGCCAGCAGCAATCCGAAAACCCGCGCCTATGCGCGTTTCACCCACTCCGGCTGTTACAGCACGACCATCACGCGACCTGCGCTGTTCCGCCCCTACCTGGAAGAGCAGCTTATCCTGCTGTATCAGGATTACGGCGCGCATATCAGCGTTGAACCGTCCCTGCACGAGATCCCTTACCCGTACGTGATAGACGGTTCAGCGCTGACGCTGGATCGCTCCATGAGCGCGGGGCTGACCCGCCACTTCCCGACCACTGAGCTGTCGCAGATTGGCGATGAGACGGCGGACGGGATCTATCACCCGGCAGAGTTTTCACCGCTGTCGCACTTTGATGCCCGCCGTGTCGATTTCTCGCTGGCACGCCTGCGCCACTACACCGGCACCCCAGCCGAACATTTCCAGCCGTTCGTGTTGTTTACCAATTACACCCGCTATGTGGACGAATTTGTCCGCTGGGGCTGTAGCCAGATCCTCGATCCGGACAGCCCTTACATCGCCCTATCCTGCGCGGGCGGGATATGGATCACCGCCGAAACCGAAGCACCGGAAGAGGCCATCTCCGACCTGGCGTGGAAAAAGCACCAGATGCCAGCCTGGCACCTGATCACCGCCGACGGTCAGGGCATTACGCTGATTAACATCGGCGTTGGCCCGTCGAATGCGAAAACCATCTGCGACCATCTGGCGGTACTGCGCCCGGACGTCTGGCTGATGATCGGTCATTGCGGCGGCCTGCGTGAAAGTCAGCTGATTGGCGATTACGTCCTCGCCCACGCTTATCTGCGTGACGACCATGTCCTTGACGCGGTTCTGCCGCCGGATATTCCTATCCCGAGTATCGCTGAAGTGCAGCGCGCCCTGTACGACGCCACCAAAGAGGTGAGCGGCATGCCGGGTGAAGAGGTGAAGCAGCGCCTGCGTACCGGTACGGTCGTCACCACCGACGATCGTAACTGGGAGCTGCGCTATTCCGCCTCCGCCCTGCGTTTCAATCTCAGCCGTGCGGTCGCAATCGATATGGAAAGCGCCACCATTGCCGCGCAGGGCTATCGCTTCCGCGTCCCTTACGGCACGCTGCTGTGCGTGTCCGATAAACCGCTGCACGGCGAGATCAAACTGCCGGGCCAGGCGAACCGTTTTTACGAAGGGGCGATCTCAGAGCATCTTCAGATTGGTATTCGCGCCATCGATTTACTGCGTGCAGAGGGCGACAAACTGCATTCCCGCAAGCTGCGCACCTTCAATGAGCCACCGTTCCGCTGATAACAAGGACCCACTCACCCGGCCTGGGATTCCGTAGGTCGGGTAAGCGGAGCGCCACCCGACAATTTCACGAACGCAGAAAAGCAAAAAGCCTGCTTTAAAAGCAGGCTTTTTAAATTTGGCTCCTCTGACTGGACTCGAACCAGTGACATACGGATTAACAGTCCGCCGTTCTACCGACTGAACTACAGAGGAATCGTGTGAACGGGGCGCATATTATCGATGCGCCCTGAGGATGTCAAAGGGTGAATGCAGATTTTCAATCGTTTGCCGATTTATTCTCCACTTCGCACATTTGTCAGGCACTTGCCGTTTCCGAAACCTCCTGCTCCGGTTTTTTTCGCGGATATTTCCACAGCCAGCGCCCGCTCACCATGCGCCAGTAGAACAGCGCCCCGCGCACGGCCCAGTCAAGGAACATCCCCAGCCAGACGCCGACAACGCCCATACCCAACATTACCCCCAGCGTGTAGCCCGCCACAACGCGACAGCCCCACATGCCGAGCATGGAGACCCACATCGCAAACCGGGCATCGCGCGCCCCTTTCAGCCCGGCAGGAAGTACCCAGGACGCGGCCCAAATTGGCATAAACGCCGCGTTGAGCCAAATGAGCACCTTCACGACCTCTTTCACGTCATTTTCATGCGTATAGAACGAGGCCATCAGCCCGGCAAAAGGCGCAGTTCCCCATGCAATCGCCGTCAGTCCAATAGTTGAAAGCCAGAAGACGTGCCGAAGTTGCCGTTCCGCCTGCCCTATCTGCCCCTTTCCGAGACGTCTGCCGGTGATGATCGTCGACGCCGACCCCAGCGCGTTTCCCGGCAGGTTAATGAGCGAGGCGATGGAGAAGGCAATAAAGTTGCCGGCGATGACGTCTGTTCCCATCCCGGCAACAAACATCTGCGTCAGCAGTTTCCCACCGTTAAACAACACGGATTCGATGCTGGCCGGAATCCCGATCCCCATCACTTCCCAGATAATGGCGAAGTTAAGCGGACGGAAATAGCTTTTCAGCGTCAGGCGCAGCGATGGCGTAATTCCCGCCATCAGTACGCCAATTATCGCCGCCGCACCAATATAGCGGGAAATGGTCAGCCCTAAACCCGCGCCGACAAAGCCCAGCCCCTCCCAGGAAAAGACGCCGTAAATCAAAACGCTGCTGATAATGATATTCAGGATGTTCATGCCGCCGTTAATCAGCAGCGGAATTTTGGTATTTCCTGCTCCACGAAGCGCACCGCTACCAATCAGCGCGATGGCAGCCGCCGGATAACTCAGCACCGTCATTTCCAGGTAGGTGAGAGCCAGATCCTTCACCTCGCTGGTCGCTTCTCCCGCGACAATGTCGATAATTTCTTTGCCGTAATAATGGATAACCGCCGCAAGGATGATCGAAAAGAGGGTCATGATCATCAGCGACTGTCTGGCCGCTTCGCGGGCACGCTTCGGATCAAGCTTGCCCAGGCTAAACGCCACCACCACCGTCGTACCGAGATCGATAGCGGCAAAGAAGGACATCACCACCATATTGAAACTGTCCGCCAGCCCTACCCCGGCCATGGCTTCTTTACCGAGCCAGCTCACCAGAAAAGTGCTCAGCACCCCCATTAGCAGGACGCAGGTATTCTCCAGGAAAATAGGCACGGCAAGGGGGGTGATTTCACGCCAGAACAGAACTCGATAGCTCTTACGTTTTGCATACCAGGGCGTGCGCATAATCGCCTGGCGTAGGGGTGCGGTGACGTTCAAAATGGACCTTAGAGAGAAAGTTGAAACTCCATTTCAAATGATGGGGCAGAAATGCGTATCCTGCAAAGTATTTTCCATAAAATTATGTTTGGATTTACAACAAAATGACGACAGAATCATCAAACAAACGCTTTTGCCTGAGATCAGGTTTGACAAAAGTTTTTTCGCCGCTAAGATAAGCCTCCACAACGATTCCTCTGTAGTTCAGTCGGTAGAACGGCGGACTGTTAATCCGTATGTCACTGGTTCGAGTCCAGTCAGAGGAGCCAAATTTAAAAAGCCTGCTTTTAGAGCAGGCTTTTTGCTTTTCTGCGTTCGTGAAATTGTCGGGTGGCGGCTTCGCCTTACCCGACCTACGTGATAACAGTCCTGTAGGCCCGGTAAGCGCAGCGTCACCGGGCAACAGAGTGTGCGATTACTCGCCTTTAGCGTCGACGTTTTTGATTTCGCCCATCACTTTCAGCTTCTTGGAGATGTCGCGACGCTCTTTGGACAGCTCAGCGTTTTTGATGATGTAGTCATCAACGCGATCTTCATAATCGCTCTTCATGCTGGCGATGATGCCCTGAATAGCTTCAACGCTCATGCCAGGCTTGATGTAGTCGCTCAGGTTGTCCAGCAGCAGGACACGTTTCTGGTTGTCACGGATCTTCTTCTCTACGTCCTGGATTTCGCGCTGTAGCTTGTTTTTGCGGCGGAACAGGCGGACGAACTCCAGAACATCCTGGAACGAAGGCTTGGTAGTTTCCATTTTTACACCCCTGATAATGTGAGATTCGGATTCGTTAAAGCAACCGTTTTAACAGACAGCGGCTGCGAATGACAATGAGTATATCGTTTAAAACCATCATAACCCTAATTGTTGCTGAATCGAAGCAGCAGGCATCACATACGCTTTTTATTTGCGCAGCGCCCGGCAAATCAGCTGCGATAACAACTCCAGCTGTCGCGCCAGCTCCATACTCAGCCAGACATAACCATGGATGGGCGTTTCCGCCACATTGTCTCCCTGGCGCTCATTCATCAGCTGTTTAAGCTCGGCGACGATTTCGTTCAGCCGCTCGCTGTTCGCCCGTATCGGCTGTGGGTTACCTTCATATAGCGCATGGGCGATGGTCAGCAGGGTTTGTTGCGTCATCTGCTGCGTCTCTTTCAGCGTATGCGCGTTGAGCATCAGAAGATGGCTGGGGCGTGAGGCCCAGTGGGCATTGATTTGCAGTTCAAGCATACAGACCAGATTACGGCTGACCGTCTGAATAGCTTCAAAAATGGCTTTCTGGATATGGGTTTCTTTGCTTGCCGGGGTAATCAACCCGCGCATTTTGACCACATCATTGAGGATTTTTTGCAGGTGCTTTTCCAGACGCGGGCGCTCAATCAGATTCGGCGAAAACCCGGCCTGGTAGACCCGGTTAAATGCCGTGACGTAGTTTGCCATCTGAATGCGCCAGTGCAGGAAGGCGCGCTGCGGCCAGATGCCGGTAAACAGCATGGCGAGCAACGAGCCGAGGATTACATCCCCGCTTCGCCACAATGCGGTGGTCATATCGCCCGCCGGTGCGCCGACCACAACCGCGAGCGTAATGCCAATCAGCAGCGCCTGATACGGTTTCTTGCCGAGGGCCAGCCATCCACAAAGAAACATCGCCACCGCGCACCACAGCAACATGACCGGAAACGAAATCAGCTCCAGCTTCAGGGCGATAAGCCCAAGCGCTGAGCCTAAAACGGTGCCGCCTATGCGTTCGAAAGCGCGCGGGACCACGTTCCCCCAGAATGAGATCGGCCCCATCACCACCACCAGCGTGATCAGCGGCCACGTCCCTTCCGGGATATCCAGCAGACGAACCAGTACGAAGGTCAACACAAACGCCAGCGCAATGCGGCAACCGTGCACCACGCGATAATGTTTGTATAACCGAATTTCAAAAGGGGTTAATGACTTGTCGGGGCGCACACCCGTCTCCAGCTCTACGGCAAACCACAATTGTACTGTGTTTTCAGCCGGGTGGATCGCGCCCGGCTGAAAAACCCTGCATTCCGCAGGATTATCCCACTTTGTGCTCTACCGGTACAAACATCTCAATATCCCAGTAGCCGTCAGCATTGCCATCGTTCAGATAGCGTTCGAAGCAGGGTTTTGCCGCGATCTGGAATTTGTTGTCTTCCAGCAGGGAGTTGAAGAATTGATACCACGGAGTGGCGAAATCATGATTTTCGACGCGCGCGGCGGCAATAGCATACTCTCCGGCAGCAATTTCGGTCATCATCACCCCTTCGCTGTTTTCAGGAATAGTGAAATCGTCCGCTACCGTTACGGCGGTAACGCAGCGGAGCTTTTCTGCCGGCACGTCATCCGGATTGTCATAATAAACGGCCACCCACTCCTGCGGCTGAATATGACGCCCGTCTACCCACATGACCAGCTGTTCAAATCCCTGCTTGACCGTCTTTTCCCACGGCCCCACGAGATGAAAGCCAGCGATCGTACGTTTCTGTTGCTGCCTGATGCTGTAGTCCATGCTGCCTCCGTTTATTACTGTATATATATACACTGTAAAGCAGAATCGAGATTATCGGCAAACCAGGAGTGTTTATTATGTGAGCAGACTCGCAACACTGCCAGTCTGCCCAAAAAGGTCAGAGTTTATGATGCAGATAATCGCCGAGGCGGGAGAAAAGGCCGCCCTTTTCAACGCTTTCCAGCGTAACCAATGGCCAGTGCGCTACCACCTTGTCACGATCGTACAGCTGGATCTCCCCTACCCGCTGATGCGCGGCGATCGGCGCTTCCAGCTCTTTTTTATCCATCACGTATTTCGCCTTGATGTTTGGCACTTCCGATTTGGGTAATGCCAGCCAGAAGTCCTGATCCGTGCCCAGCGCGATCTGCTCTTTATCGCCGTACCAGATGCGCTCGGTTCCCACTTTTTTACCGTTATGCAGGATCTGCACCGTATCAAAATTTTGCTGTCCCCAGTGCAGCAGCTTGCGCGCCTGATCTTCACGTCCTTTCGGGCTGTCTGCCCCCATCACCACCGCAATCAGTCGACGCTGACCGTCCACCGCGGAGGCAATCAGGTTAAAGCCCGCGCCCGAGGTGTGACCCGTTTTCAGGCCATCCACGTTCATGGTCTTATCCCACAGCAGGCCGTTGCGGTTCTGCTGGGTGATGCCGTTCCAGGTCAGGCTCTTTTCGCTGTACATGTGATAGAACTCAGGCTCGCCGTGAATGATGGCCCGAGAAAGCACGGCGAGATCGTAAGCGGAGCTGTGCTGGCCCGGTGCATCCAGCCCGTGTACGGTTTCGAAGTGGGTATCGCGCAGGTTCAGTTTTTCAACGTAGTCATTCATCATCCTGACGAACTGCGGCTGACCGCCCGCCACGTGATCCGCCAGCGCCACGCAGGCGTCATTGCCGGAATCAACAATCAGGCCGCGGCTGAGATCGCGCACGGAAACCCGATCGCCCTCCTTCAGAAACATCAGCGACGAACCGTCAAAGACCGGATTGCCTTTTGCCCATGCGTCACGTCCGACCGTCACAATGTCATCGGGGCTGATGCGGTGGCTATCAATGGCACGATCGACAACGTACCCCGTCATCAGTTTGGTCAGGCTCGCCGGATTACGCTGCTGATGTTCGTTGCCCGCCGTTAAGATTTGACCCGTGGTGTAATCCATCAATACCCAGGAGCCAGCCTGGATGGCAGGCGGCTGAGGTGAAAAATCCAGCGGCTCGGCAGCCAGCGCGGATGAAATACTCGAAGCGAGTAAAGAAACAGCAATAAACAGACGGCGTTTCAACGGTATATCCTCAGGTCAGTAAAAATCGATGACCTTTTTACGGGAGTTCTGATGTCGTTACCTGCCTTAATTGCAAAAAAATGTGACAGCACGCAGATTTTTTCGGAACAAATCTCGCAAATTTCTTGCCTGACGGTGCTTTTTATTCGGACTGCTCACCCCAATCGTTTACCATAGAGACGTCAATTTTTAACAGGATGAGATTACTGGTGTCTGACTCTGCCGCGCGCCCGACTTTTTTGTTCCACGATTACGAAACCTTTGGCACCCATCCGGCGCTGGACCGACCGGCGCAGTTTGCGGCTATCCGTACCGATGACGAATTTAACGTCATCGGCGAACCCGAGGTGTTTTACTGTAAGCCCGCCGATGACTATCTGCCGCAGCCGGGCGCGGTAATGGTGACGGGCATCACGCCTCAGGAAGCGCGGGATAAAGGCGTTAGCGAAGCAGAATTTGCCCGTCGCATCCACGACCTGTTCACGGTGCCCAATACCTGCGTGGTGGGTTACAACAACATCCGTTTTGACGATGAAGTGACGCGCAATATCTTCTACCGCAACTTCTACGATCCGTATGCCTGGAGCTGGCAGAACCGTAATTCACGCTGGGATTTGCTGGATATCATGCGCGCCTGCTATGCGCTGCGCCCGGAGGGGATTAACTGGCCGGAGAACGACGACGGCTTGCCGAGCTTCAGGCTCGAGCACCTGACGCGGGCCAACGGCATTGAGCACAGCAACGCCCACGACGCGATGGCAGACGTTTACGCGACCATCGCTATGGCGAAACTTGTAAAAACCGCGCAGCCGCGCCTGTTTGAGTATCTGTTGAGCCATCGCAGCAAGCAAAAGCTGATGACGCTAATTGACGTGCCGCAGATGAAACCGCTGGTGCATATTTCAGGGATGTTCGGTGCGTGGCGCGGGAATACAAGCTGGGTGGCGCCGCTTGCCTGGCATCCGGACAACCGTAACGCCGTCATCATGGTGGATCTCGCCGGAGATATCTCCCCGCTGCTTGAGCACGACAGCGACACCTTACGTGAACGGCTCTATACGCCGAAAGAGGCGCTGGGTGACCTGCCAGCCGTACCGGTAAAACTGGTGCACATCAATAAGTGCCCGGTGCTGGCGCAGGCCAACACGCTGCGCCCGGAAGACGCCGACCGGCTGGAGATTAACCGTCAGCACTGCCTCGATAACCTGAAAGTGCTGCGCGACAACCCGCATGTGCGCGAGAAAGTCGTCGCCATTTTTGCCGAAGCAGAGCCGTTCGTGCCGTCTGAGAATGTGGATGCGCAGCTTTATAACGGCTTCTTCAGCGACGCCGATCGCGCGGCGATGAATATCGTGCTGCAAACTGACCCGCGTAACCTGCCCGCGCTGGATATCACCTTCGCAGATAAGCGCATTGAGAAGCTGATGTTTAATTATCGCGCGCGCAACTATCCCGGCACGCTGGATGAAGCAGAGCAGGAACGCTGGTTACAGCATCGGCGCAACGTGTTTACGCCGGAGTTTCTTAATAGCTACGCCCAGGAGCTGGAGATGCTTTACGGTCAGTATGAAGGGAATGCTGAGAAGCAGGCGCTGCTGAAAGCGCTGTTCCAGTATGCGCAAGAAATTGTCTGAGTAGCGGGTACAAAAAAGCCGGAGGCGATGTCTCCGGCTTTTTTTTGCCGGGTGGCGCTAACGCTTACCCGGCCTACGAAACTGTAGGTCGGGTTGAGCATAGCCGTCACCCGACACAGTCTTACGCGACGTCTTCGTACTGAGGAACCGGGTTGCGGAAGCTTCTGGTCACGCAAGCCAGGTAAATCAGACCGATTGCACCCCAGATCAGACCCAGAACCATTGAGCTCTCTTCCAGGTTGATCCACAGGGCGCCCACCGTCAGGGCACCACACACTGGCAGCACCAGATAGTTGATGTGGTCCTTCAGCGTCTTGTTGCGCTTCTCACGGATCCAGAACTGCGAAATCACGGAGAGGTTAACGAAGGTGAACGCCACTAGCGCACCAAAGTTAATCAGCGCCGTGGCCGTTACCAGGTCGAATTTAATCGCCAGCAGGGCAATAGCGCCCACCAGCAGCACGTTCCACGCCGGGGTACGCCATTTAGGATGCACGTAACCGAAGAAGCGGGTTGGGAACACACCGTCACGGCCCATCACGTACATCAGACGAGAAACGCCCGCGTGCGCAGCCATACCGGAAGCCAGTACGGTGACGCTGGAGAAGATCAGCACGCCCCACTGGAAGGTTTTACCCGCCACGTACAGCATAATTTCAGGCTGTGATGCATCCGGATCTTTAAAGCGAGAGATATCCGGGAAGTACAGCTGTAAGAAGTAAGACGCACCGATGAAGATCAGGCCGCCAATCAGCGCGGTCAGGAAAATCGCTTTCGGGATCACGCGCTCAGCGTCTTTGGTCTCTTCAGACAGAGAAGAGATACCGTCGAAGCCCAGGAACGAGAAGCACAGGATAGTCGCACCGGTGATCATCGGCACTACGTGAGCGCCTTCAGACCAGAACGGACGGGTGCTGGTCAGCGTACCTGCGCCTTCACCGTGGGAAACGCCGTAGATGATCAGCCCAACGATAACCGCAACAATCCCCATCTGAAGGATCACAATCAGGGTGTTGAAGTTAGCCACGGTCTTGATACTGCGCAGGTTAGAGATGGTCATAAAGGCCACCAGCGCCACAACGAAGATCCACGACGGCACGGAAGGCACCAGCGCTTCGAAGTAAATTTTTGCCAGCAGAATGTTGATCATCGGCATGAACAGGTAGTCCAGCAGTGATGACCAGCCCACCATAAAGCCAACCGCCGGGCTAATGGATTTCTGAGCATAGGTGTACGCAGAGCCTGCGGACGGGAAACGGCGAACCAGTTTACCGTAGCTCAGCGCTGTAAAGAGGATGGCGACCAGCGCAAAGGCGTACGCCGTTGCAACGTGACCGTCAGTAAGGCCTGATACGATACCGAATGTATCGAACAGCGTCATCGGTTGCATATAGGCAAGGCCCATCATAACAACCGGAATCAACGTAAGCGTTTTACGTAATTCCACGCGAGAGGTGTTTGGAGTTGCGTTATGCGACATAGTTATTCTCCTTTACGGTGATAACCGCCACGTAAGCGAAAAATTGCCCCATTTCTTTCTTCCTCAGCGACAACAACTGTCGGATTTTAGTAAATATCTATCCGGTACGAAGCCCGGCCTCTTGGTTTTTAGTTTCGTTTCGTACATGCAAAAAAAAATAACCGACGCCTTTTATATCGTCGATTATTCATTTGTTTGCAGCGGCGGCATTTTGCCCTATTCCAGATACAAAAGGCAATACATTGAGAAACCTGCCCATAAATTAATTTTACTAACTGATTGATTTCCCATCATCTGCCTGAGCGTAAACTGTGGCGATAGCACTATTTGCTAAAATTTCGTCTCGCCACCAGGCGCTGGCAAGCCCGGCGGTCTGTTCATTCCAGCCCACCCATACCGATTCGTTACTGCTTTGCGCTAAAACCTGTTTTTCCACCAGCGCTCCGCTGTCAATAAACCGCTGCGCTAAATAACGGGGAAGGTAACCGCACCCCAGGCCGCTTATTTGCAGCTCCAGCTTGGTTTTAAAATCAAAAACGGTGATGGCCTCCTGCTCATCCAGCAGCTGCGATGAAATGCCGCATTCGGGGCGAGAACTGTCTCCAACCACAATGGCGCGATAGTTTTTAATGACGCGTCGGGTAACAGGCTCCGGTTCATTCGCCAGCGGGTGATGAGGCGCAACGGCAAAAACCTGCTCCAGAACACCGAGCCGCGCAAAACCAAATTCGCTCAACTGGGGAGGCTCATGCAGCGCCCCAACGATGATATCCGCCCTGCCCTGCGTCAGGGCCTCCCAAGAACCGCCCAGCACGCCATTGATAAAAACCAGCCGGGTGACGCTGTGGCGCTGATAGAACGCCTCAATAAGCGGAGTAAGCAGGGAGAAAGGGAAAGTATCATCAACCCCAATCACCAGCTCATTTTCCCAGCCCTGGTGAAGTTTGACGGCCTGTTTTTCTAGCTCGCGAACCGTATGCAGCACGTCACGCCCTTTTTCCAGCAGCATCTGCCCTGTGCGGGTGAAACGCGCGCGATGCCCGGTGCGGTCAAGGATTTGGATTTTAAGATCGCTCTCGAGCTTTTGCACGGTGTAGCTCAGAGCCGAAGGGGTTTTATAGAGCTTCGCCGAGGCGGCGGCAAAGCTCCCCTCTTTTTCAAGCGCATCCAGAATAACAAGAACATCCAGCAGCGGTTTCATCTTCGCCCCCTTGCGGTGTGCGATTGTCTCCGCCGGCGCAATTATTCCATGGGCATAACCAGCGGATCGGGATACTGATATTCAAATCCCAGTTCATGGCAAATACGATTGCCATCAATAATTTTGCCTTTGCGTTCCCCCTGCGCCTCACTGAATACCGGCGGCGCCAGACCCAGCTGGCGCGCCATCAGCGGATAAAAGGTACTGCGCGGCGGATGCGAAGGCGCACATATATTATAGATGTGCCCCCCTTTCGGAGCCTGCAAAAGCAGTTCTATGGCGCCGATAACATCCTCAAGATGCACAAGATTAACCCCGTGCTGGCCATCCGGCGCGGATTTACCGGCAAAGAAGCGCCCCGGATGACGCCCCGGCCCCACCAGCCCGGCCAGGCGTAAGATATCCACCTGCGTGCCAGGCAAATTGTGCAGCCAGTCTTCCAGCTCTTTCAGCACCCGGCCGCTGGCGGTCACCGGACGGCGCTCGGTGTTTTCTTTCGCCGTACCGTCGATATCGCCATAGACGGAGGTGGAGCTGGTGAAAATGATACGCGGGATATGGTGCGCCAGGGCGCTGTCGACGATCTCCTGCACCGCCTGCAAGTAAAAAGACTCACCCGGGCCGCTGCGCCGCGCCGGTAAGGTAATGACCAGCGCGTCCACATTCATCAGTTCATCCAGCTCGTCGGTATCGCAGATAAGCTCGGGTTCGAGACGCAGCTCGACACCATCAATGCCGCACATGCGTGCCGCTTCAACCCCATCTCGGGTGGTCTTACTCCCTGTCACCTGCCAGCCTTTCGCGGCTAATGACATCGCCAGTGGCATTCCTAACCATCCTAACCCGACAATCGCGACCTTTTTCATTACATTCTCCGCTTAACGATGCCTGTTATAAGGCTACGCCAGCCTGGTGGAACGCACAATTCATACCATCAATATGAAATGAATTAATGATCAAAAAAAGCCCTTGCTTTATGGCGTACAACTGGTTTAGGTTAAAAGACATCAAATGCATAAGCATTCAACGAGAATTTATATGACACGCGTTCCTTTTAAAAACCACCATCATCACCATCATCCTGACTAGTCTTTCAGGCGATGTGTGCTGGAAGACGTTTGGATCTTCCAGTGGTGCATGAACGCATGAAAAAGCCCCCGGAAGATCTTCTTCCGGGGGCTTTTTTTTGGACCGCATTCAGACAGGTTAAAACAGGTTAACGAGGAACACAGAATGTTAGATAACTCACGTTTACGCATAGCTATTCAAAAATCAGGCCGTTTAAGCGACGATTCACGCGAACTGCTGGCCCGCTGCGGGATTAAAATCAACCTGCACACCCAGCGCCTGATCGCCCTGGCTGAAAATATGCCGATCGACATTCTGCGCGTACGTGATGACGATATCCCGGGCCTGGTGATGGATGGCGTCGTTGATCTCGGCATCATCGGCGAAAACGTACTGGAAGAAGAGTTATTAACCCGCCGCGCGCAGGGCGAAGATCCGCGCTACTTTACCCTGCGTCGTCTGGACTTTGGCGGCTGCCGCCTGTCGCTGGCTACGCCGGTCGATGAAGCCTGGGACGGCCCGGCCGCGCTGAACGGCAAACGTATCGCCACCTCTTACCCTCACCTGCTGAAGCGTTACCTCGATCAAAAAGGCGTGCAGTTTAAATCCTGTCTGCTGAACGGCTCCGTTGAAGTGGCGCCGCGTGCGGGCCTGGCCGATGCCATCTGTGACCTCGTCTCCACCGGCGCCACGCTCGAAGCGAACGGCCTGCGCGAAGTGGAGGTGATCTACCGCTCCAAAGCGTGCCTTATCCAGCGCGACGGCGAGATGGCCGACGCCAAACAGCAGCTCATCGACAAACTGCTGACCCGCATTCAGGGCGTGATTCAGGCGCGTGAATCCAAATACATCATGATGCATGCGCCGACCGAGCGCCTGGACGAAGTGATTGCCCTGTTGCCGGGCGCTGAGCGTCCAACCATTCTGCCGCTGGCGGGCGACCAGCAGCGCGTGGCGATGCACATGGTCAGCAGCGAAACCCTGTTCTGGGAAACCATGGAAAAACTGAAGGCGCTGGGCGCAAGCTCCATTCTGGTGCTGCCAATTGAGAAGATGATGGAGTAACGACCATGAGCTTTAACACAATCATCGACTGGAATACCTGTAGCGACGCGCAACAGCGCGAGCTGCTGATGCGCCCGGCAATTTCCGCCTCGGAGAGCATCACCCGCACCGTGGCGGAGATCCTCGATAACGTCAAAGCCCGCGGGGACGACGCGCTGCGCGAGTACAGCGCGAAGTTTGATAAAACTGAGGTCGACGCGTTACAGGTTACCGAGCAGGACATCATTGATGCCAGCAATCGTCTGGGTGATGACATCAAACAGGCGATGGCCGTCGCGGTGAAAAATATTGATACCTTCCACACCGCGCAGAAATTGCAGGCGGTGGATGTGGAAACCCTGCCCGGCGTACGCTGCCAGCAGGTGACACGCCCGGTGTCGTCCGTCGGCCTCTATATTCCCGGCGGCTCTGCCCCGCTGTTTTCGACCGTCCTGATGCTGGCGACCCCGGCACGTATTGCCGGTTGTCAGAAGGTGGTGCTCTGCTCTCCGCCACCGATCGCCGATGAGATCCTGTATGCGGCGAAGCTGTGCGGCGTGCAGGCGATCTATAAAGTGGGCGGTGCGCAGGCGATTTCTGCCCTGGCGTTCGGGACAGTATCCATTCCTAAGGTCGACAAAATCTTTGGCCCGGGCAATGCCTACGTGACCGAAGCGAAGCGTCAGGTCAGCCAGCGTCTGGACGGCGCGGCGATTGATATGCCTGCCGGTCCGTCTGAAGTGCTGGTGATTGCCGACAGCGGCGCTACACCGGATTTCGTGGCCTCTGACCTGCTCTCGCAGGCCGAGCACGGCCCTGACTCGCAGGTGATTTTACTGACGCCAGATGCCGACATGGCAAAACGCGTGGGCGACGCCGTTGAGCGTCAGCTGGCTGACCTGCCGCGTGCGGAAACGGCGCGTCAGGCGCTATCCGCCAGCCGCCTGATTGTGGCCCGCGATCTTGACCAGTGCATCGCCATCTCCAACCAGTACGGTCCTGAGCACCTGATTATTCAGACCCGCAACGCGCGCGAACTGGTCGACAGCATAACCAGCGCAGGCTCGGTGTTCCTCGGGGACTGGTCACCGGAATCCGCCGGGGATTACGCCTCCGGCACCAACCACGTGCTGCCCACGTATGGCTATACCTCAACCTGCTCCAGCCTGGGGCTGGCGGATTTCCAGAAGCGCATGACCGTGCAGGAACTCTCCCGCGAGGGATTTGCCTCGCTGGCGTCGACCATTGAAACCCTGGCCGCCGCCGAGCGCCTGACTGCCCACAAAAATGCCGTGACGCTGCGCGTTGCCGCCCTGAAGGAGCAAGCATGAACATCGAAGAATTAGCCCGCGAAAATGTCCGTCTCCTGACGCCCTATCAGTCTGCGCGTCGTCTGGGCGGCAACGGCGACGTCTGGCTGAATGCCAATGAATATCCCACGGCGGTGGCCTTTGAGCTCTCGCAGCAGACGCTGAACCGCTACCCGGAGTGTCAGCCGAAAGCGGTGATCGAGAACTATGCGCAGTATGCAGGCGTGAAGCCTGAGCAGGTGCTGGTCAGCCGTGGGGCTGATGAAGGGATTGAGCTGCTGATCCGCGCCTTCTGTGAGCCGGGTAAAGACGCGGTGATGTACTGCCAGCCTACCTACGGGATGTACAGCGTCAGCGCCGAAACCTTTGGCGTAGCCTGCCGCAACGTGCAGGCGCTCGACAACTGGCAGCTGGATTTGCAGGGCATCGCTGATAACCTCGACGGCGTGAAGGTGGTGTTTGTCTGTAGCCCGAACAACCCCACCGGGCAGATTATTCATCCGCAGGATATCCGCACCCTGCTGGAGATGACGCGCGGCAAGGCCCTGGTCGTCGCTGATGAAGCCTATATTGAGTTCTGCCCGCAGGCGACGCTGGCAGGCTGGCTTGAGGAGTATCCGCATCTCGTTGTGCTGCGTACCCTTTCCAAAGCCTTCGCCCTCGCCGGCCTTCGCTGTGGATTTACGCTGGCGAATAAAGCGGTTATCGACCTGCTGCTGAAAGTGATTGCCCCGTATCCGCTCTCAACGCCGGTTGCCGATATTGCGGCACAGGCGCTGGCCCCGCAGGGCATCAGCGCGATGCGCGAGCGTGTGGCGCAGATCCTGGAAGAGCGTCAGTATCTTGTCGATGCCCTGAAAACGATTCCGTGCGTGGAGCAGGTGTTCGACTCGGAAACCAACTACATCCTGGTGCGCTTCACCGCCTCAAGCGCAATATTTAAATCGTTGTGGGATCAGGGCATTATCTTACGAGACCAGAATAAACAACCTACCCTGAGCGGCTGCCTGCGTATTACCGTCGGCACCCATGCAGAGAGCCAGCGCGTGATTGACGCCCTGAAAGCGGAGAAAGTATGAGTCAGAAGTATCTCTTTATCGATCGTGACGGCACCATCATCTCGGAGCCACCCAGCGATTTTCAGGTCGATCGTTTCGACAAGCTGGCGTTTGAACCCGACGTGATCCCGGTGTTACTGAAGCTTCAGAAAGCAGGCTATAAGCTGGTGATGATCACCAACCAGGACGGTCTGGGCACCGACAGCTTCCCGCAGGCGGACTTTGACGGCCCGCACAACCTGATGATGCAGGTGCTGACCTCGCAGGGCATCGCCTTCGACGAGGTGCTGATCTGCCCGCATATGCCTGCCGACGAGTGCGACTGCCGCAAGCCAAAAGTGAAGCTTGTTGAACGTTATCTGGCGGAAGAGGCGCTGGATAAAGGCAACAGCTATGTGATCGGCGATCGCGTCACGGATATCACGCTGGCGGACAACATGGGCATTGCGGGCCTGCGCTATAACCGCGACACGCTAAACTGGGCGATGATTGGCGAGCAGCTCACCAGACGCGACCGCTATTCCCACGTTGAACGCAACACCAAAGAGACGCAGATCGACGTGAAGGTCTGGCTCGACCGCGAAGGCGGCAGCAAGATCCACACCGGCGTCGGTTTCTTTGACCACATGCTGGATCAAATCGCCACTCACGGCGGCTTCCGTATGGAGATCACCGTTAAGGGCGACCTGTATATCGACGATCACCACACCGTGGAAGATACCGGCCTGGCGCTGGGCGAAGCCCTGAAGCTGGCGCTCGGCGACAAGCGCGGCATCAACCGCTTCGGCTTTGTTCTGCCGATGGACGAGTGCCTGGCGCGCTGCGCGATGGATATCTCCGGGCGTCCGCACCTGGAATACAAAGCCGACTTTACCTACCAGCGCGTGGGCGATCTCAGCACCGAGATGGTGGAACACTTCTTCCGCTCGCTTTCTTATACTATGGGCCTGACGCTGCACCTGAAAACCAAAGGCAAAAACGATCACCACCGCGTCGAGAGCCTGTTCAAAGCCTTTGGCCGTACCCTGCGCCAGGCGATCCGCGTGGAAGGTGACGCCCTGCCCTCGTCGAAAGGAGTGCTGTAATGAACGTGGTGATTCTGGACACCGGATGCGCCAACCTGAACTCCGTACAGTCGGCGATTATGCGCCACGGCTACGAGCCGGTGGTGAGCCGCGACCCGGACGTGGTGCTGCGTGCGGATAAACTCTTTCTGCCGGGCGTTGGCACCGCTCAGGCGGCGATGGATCAGATCCATGAGCGCGAGCTGGTAGATCTCATCAAAGCCTGTACTCAGCCGGTGCTGGGCATTTGCCTCGGCATGCAGCTGCTTGGCCGCCGCAGCGAAGAGAGCAACGGCGTTGATCTGCTGGGCATTATTGAAGAAGACGTGCCGAAAATGACCGACCACGGCCTGCCGCTGCCGCACATGGGCTGGAACCGCGTTTATCCGAAGGCGGGCAACAGGCTGTTCCAGGGTATTGAAGACGGCGCGTACTTCTATTTCGTCCACAGCTACGCCATGCCCGTGAATGCCTACACCATCGCCCAGTGCAATTACGGCGAGGCGTTCACCGCCGCCGTGCAGAAAGATAACTTTTACGGCGTGCAGTTTCACCCGGAACGCTCCGGCGCCGCCGGTGCGCAACTGCTGAAAAACTTCCTGGAGATGTGATGATAATTCCCGCTTTAGATTTAATTGACGGCACGGTTGTTCGTCTCCACCAGGGCGATTACGGGCAGCAGCGCGACTACGGTAACGACCCGCTGCCGCGGTTACAGGCTTACGCCGCCGAGGGCGCTGAGGTGTTGCACCTGGTCGATCTGACCGGCGCGAAAGATCCGGCCAAACGCCAGATCCCGCTGCTTAAAACACTGGTGGCTGGCGTGGACGTCCCGGTGCAGGTGGGCGGTGGCGTGCGTACGGAAGCCGATGTTGCCGCCTTACTGGACGCCGGCGTGGCTCGCGTGGTAGTCGGTTCGACCGCTGTGAAAGATCCTGAGAGTGTCAAGGGCTGGTTCCGCCGCTTCGGTGCGGATGCACTGGTGCTGGCGCTGGATGTGCGCATTGACGCGCAGGGTAACAAGCAGGTCGCGGTCAGCGGCTGGCAGGAAAACTCCGGCGTAACGCTGGAAGAGCTGGTCGGGATGTATCTCCCCGTAGGGCTGAAGCACGTCCTGTGCACGGATATTTCACGCGATGGTACGCTCGCAGGCTCTAACGTCTCGCTGTATGAAGAGGTTTGCGCGCGTTATCCGCAGGTGGCGTTTCAGTCCTCTGGCGGTATCGGCGACCTGGCGGATATCGCCGCTCTGCGCGGAACCGGTGTACGTGGCGTGATCGTGGGTCGCGCGCTGCTGGAAGGCAAATTTACGGTGAAGGAGGCGATTCAATGCTGGCAAAACGGATAATTCCCTGCCTGGACGTGCGTGATGGTCAGGTTGTAAAAGGCGTGCAGTTCCGCAACCACGAGATCATTGGCGACATCGTTCCCCTGGCAAAACGTTATGCCGAAGAAGGCGCAGACGAACTGGTATTTTACGATATCACCGCCTCCAGCGATGGCCGCGTGGTGGACAAAAGCTGGGTGGCGCGCGTGGCAGAGGTGATTGATATTCCCTTCTGCGTGGCGGGCGGGATTAAATCTGCTGACGATGCGGCGAAAATTCTCTCTTTCGGTGCGGACAAAATTTCGATTAACTCCCCTGCGCTTGCAGATCCGGAGCTGATTACGCGTCTGGCGGACCGCTTTGGCGTGCAGTGCATTGTCGTGGGGATCGACACCTGGTTTGATACCGCGACAGGCAAATATCACGTTAACCAGTACACCGGCGATGAAAGCCGCACGCGCGTCACCCAATGGGAGACGCTGGACTGGGTGCAGGAAGTACAAAAACGCGGTGCGGGTGAAATTGTGCTGAACATGATGAACCAGGACGGCGTACGCAACGGTTACGACCTCGAGCAGCTGAAAAAAGTGCGCGCGGTCTGCCAGGTTCCGCTGATTGCCTCCGGCGGCGCAGGCACCATGGAACACTTCCTTGAAGCCTTCCGCGATGCGAACGTAGACGGCGCGCTGGCCGCTTCCGTGTTCCACAAACAGATTATCAATATTGGTGAGTTAAAAACGTACCTGGCCGACCAGGGCGTGGAGATCAGGGTATGTTAACAGAGCAACAACAGGCGCAGCTGGACTGGGAAAAAACTGACGGATTACTGCCGGTGGTTGTACAGCATGCCGTTTCAGGCGAAGTGCTGATGCTGGGATACATGAACCAGGAGGCACTGGCAAAAACGATCGACAGCGGCAAGGCGACGTTTTTCTCGCGCACCAAACAGCGCCTGTGGACGAAAGGGGAAACCTCGGGTCACTTCCTGAATGTGGTCAGCATTACGCCAGACTGCGACAACGACACCCTGCTGGTGCTGGTCAACCCGATTGGGCCGACCTGCCACAAAGGCACCAGCAGCTGCTTTGGCGAGGCGAGCCATCAGTGGCTGTTCCTCTATCAGCTGGAACAGCTGCTGGCAGAGCGTAAATCAGCGGATCCCGAGAGCTCGTACACGGCAAAGCTGTACGCCAGCGGCACCAAGCGTATTGCGCAGAAGGTGGGTGAGGAAGGCGTTGAAACGGCGCTGGCGGCCACTGTGCATGATCGGGAGGAGCTGACGAATGAAGCGTCGGATTTGATGTATCACCTGCTGGTGCTGCTCCAGGATCAGGAGTTGGATTTAACGACGGTGATTGGGAATTTGCGGAAACGACATAAATAAAAAAAGACCGGGGAGTCCCGGTCTTTTTTTGTGTGTAAATCAGGCTCGTGGCTTGTAGTTTCTCAGCGCGTTACGGCCAAGGACGACAGCAGAACCGATGATCCCGCCGAGGAGAACGGCAAGGATGAGGGTGATGGCCTTTTTAGGGCTGTCACGACGGATAGGCAGATTAGGTTTCATGACGTAACGATAGACGTGAATAGTGTCTGGGTTAACGTTGAGGTTCTGAATATCCAGTAAGTTTTGTTTGGTCTGGTAGTAAGCGCCTGAGAAGACCAATGGTCGGGTAGACTCATGTTGAATCATCGAACTCAACGCCTCAGTACCGAGCAGGAATAAAGTATCTTGAGTAACATCCTGAGTTTGCTGGATTTTTGGGGTAGTAATCTTCGCCGCTTCAGCAAACTTCAATGCTTCAATTATTTGCTTGATGCGCAGTTCCTTTTGCTCCTGCGCTACTTTCTCCTGGTTTTCCAGCGAGTCGTTTAAGGTAGTGATCTGTTGCTTAATGTTATCTTTCAAGTCAACGGTTAATTCTTTAGCCGTTTGCTCATCAATCTGTTGAATATATTGCGCTAACTGCTTTTGGGCGGCCTCAGCCGACTCTCCAGTATAGCTCACACTGAGCGGCAGTGACTGCCCTTTAACTGCTGCTTCAATGCTCAGTTCCTCTGGTACTTCCTGATTTTCAAGAGCCTGAGACAAAGCAGAAAAGGAAGAATTAAAACGGCCAATAGCGCGGGTCTGTATGTCCAGCATTGAAGGTGCGGCAGAACCATAAAGGATATTTAATGCATTCGAATAAGTCGCAATTTGCGCCGCATCAGGCTGTGCGATGATGGCGGATGAAGTCCATTTTTCTTTGGCAAAAGTCAGATAGCCAACCGCAAGTACGATGAATAAAACGATAACAGCACCAATTAGCCACTTACCACGCCACAGCTGTAGTACCAAATCCAGTAAATCAATTTGCTCCGGGTCATTGTTGCGTGTGACCAGGTTATTGTTGTTTTGCGTCATACAATCCCTAACAGATGAAAAAGGGCAAAAATAATCTTGTTTCCTTAGTGTATCTGTTGCTGGCGATTTTTCTATAAGAATCCGATGAGTTATATCGGAAAGATGAGTTATGTAAGTGAAGTGCGACGCGCTATCATAGTCGGATTCTGATGTCCTGGGACATCAACAAGAACACTGAAAATGAGGGAAACTATGAAATTTCTGGTAACGGGCGCGGCGGGCTTTATCGGTTCTCATGTCAGCAAGCGCCTGCTTGATGCAGGGCATGAAGTTGTTGGGCTTGATAATCTGAATGATTACTATGACCCTAACCTCAAACTCGCTCGCCTCGAACTGCTCAAATCCGAGAGTTTCACCTTCCACAAGCTGGACTTAGCGGACCGCGAGGGCATGGCTGCGCTCTTCGCCAATGAGAAATTTGACCGCGTAATCCATCTTGCCGCACAGGCGGGCGTGCGTTACTCGCTGGAAAACCCGCATGCCTACGCTGATGCGAACCTGGTAGGTCACCTGAACGTGCTGGAAGGCTGTCGCCACAATAAGGTTCAGCATCTTCTGTATGCGTCATCCAGCTCTGTGTACGGCCTCAACCGTAAGATGCCGTTTTCTACTGACGACTCCGTAGATCATCCGGTATCGCTGTATGCCGCAACCAAAAAAGCCAATGAGCTGATGTCGCATACCTATTCGCATCTGTATAACCTGCCGACCACTGGCCTGCGCTTCTTTACCGTCTATGGCCCGTGGGGGCGCCCGGACATGGCGCTGTTCAAATTCACCAAAGCCATGATTGAAGGCAACAGCATCGACGTATACAACTACGGCAAGATGAAGCGCGACTTCACCTATATCGATGATATTGCGGAGGCGATTATTCGCCTACAGGACGTCATTCCTCAGGCCGATGCCGACTGGACGGTCGAAACCGGTTCGCCAGCAACCAGTTCTGCCCCGTATCGCGTGTATAACATTGGTAACAGTTCACCTGTCGAACTGATGGATTACATCACCGCGCTTGAAGAGGCGCTGGGCAAAGAAGCGGTGAAAAATATGATGCCGATCCAGCCGGGGGACGTGCTGGAGACCAGTGCGGACACCAAAGCGCTGTATGACGTTATTGGGTTTAAACCACAAACCTCAGTCAAAGAAGGCGTGAAAAACTTCGTCGACTGGTACCGCAACTTCTATAACGTTTAAAAACAAAAAACCCGGCAGAGTGCCGGGTTTTTTTATATCACGATTTTAATCAGTCGCTGCCGAACAAATCTCGGGTATAGACTTTATCTTTCACGTCCGCCAGCTCTTCCGCCATACGGTTGGAGATAATTACATCCGCTTCTTTCTTGAATGCATCCAGATCGCGAATGACGCGAGAGTGGAAGAACTCGTCTTCCTGCATGGCCGGTTCATAAATAATGACCTGCACGCCCTTCGCCTTAATACGCTTCATGATCCCCTGAATGGAAGAAGCGCGGAAGTTATCGGAACCGCTCTTCATGATCAGGCGATACACGCCCACCACTTTCGGCTGACGCGCCAGAATGGAATCCGAGATGAAGTCTTTACGCGTGCGGTTGGCATCCACAATGGCGGAAATCAGGTTGTTCGGCACCGCCTGATAGTTAGCCAGCAGTTGCTTGGTATCTTTTGGCAGGCAGTAACCACCGTAACCGAAGGACGGGTTGTTGTAATGGTTACCGATACGCGGGTCAAGACACACGCCCTCGATGATCTGACGGGTGTTCAGCCCCAGGCTCTCGGCATAGCTGTCCAGCTCGTTGAAGTAAGCCACGCGCATCGCCAGATAGGTGTTGGCGAAAAGCTTAATCGCCTCTGCCTCGGTAGAATCGGTGAACAGCACCGGAATATCTTTTTTGATTGCGCCTTCCTGAAGCAGTGCAGCAAAACGCTCTGCACGCTCGGAACGCTCACCAATCACGATACGGGATGGGTGGAGGTTATCGTATAACGCCCTGCCCTCGCGGAGAAATTCCGGCGAGAAGAAGACATTATCAATACCCAACTCTTCTTTAATCGATTTGGTGAAGCCCACTGGAATCGTCGATTTGATGATCATCACCGCGTTAGGGTTGATTGCCGTAACGTCTTTGATCACCGCTTCAACGGTAGAGGTATTGAAGTAGTTGGTTTTAGGATCGTAGTCTGTTGGGGTGGCAATGATGACAAAATCCGCATCGCGGTAGGCGTCTTCTTTATCCGTAGTAGCGCGGAAATTAAGCGACTTATTAGAAAGGTAATCCTGAATCTCTTTATCTACAATCGGCGATTTCTTCTGATTGAGCATATCCACTTTGGCCTGCACGATGTCCAGCGCAACCACTTCATGGTTTTGTGCAATCAGAATACCGTTTGAGAGACCAACATAGCCTGTTCCGGAGATTGTTATTTTCATTCGCTAATGACTTCTGTGAGTTAACTGTACAAATGGTCGCCTGACCATCGCGATAAACCTGACTGTTGGGCTTTGTACCTCCTGGCCGACAGAACTGTCAAGGCAAACCAGGATTAATCCCTATGAGTGGGCTGACATTCAGACTTCTTCGAAAAAGTCGGCATTTTCAGGATAAAAAAAACCCGGAGAATTCTCCGGGTTATGTTCACAGCCAGTTGATTAAATTATTCCATCCATTCGGTATGGAATACACCGTCTTTATCGGTACGTTTATACGTATGCGCACCGAAGTAGTCACGCTGTGCCTGAATCAGGTTCGCTGGCAGAACGGCAGCACGATAGCTGTCGTAATATGCCACCGCAGCGGAGAAGGTCGGAACCGGGATACCATTCTGCACCGCGTACGCAACAACATCACGCAGCGCCTGCTGATATTCGTCAGCAATTTGTTTGAAGTAAGGTGCCAGCAGAAGGTTTGCGATACCCGCATTCTCAGCATAGGCATCGGTGATTTTTTGCAGGAACTGAGCGCGAATGATACAGCCGGCACGGAAGATCTTCGCAATCTCACCGTAGTTCAGATCCCAGTTGTTCTCGTCAGATGCCGCGCGCAGCTGAGAGAAGCCCTGCGCGTAAGAGACGATTTTACCCAGATACAGCGCACGGCGCACTTTTTCAACGAACTCCGCTTTATCACCAGCGGGTTTAGCCTGCGGGCCAGACAGCACTTTAGATGCTGCAACGCGCTGCTCTTTCAGAGAAGAGATATAACGTGCAAAGACGGATTCGGTAATCAGGGACAATGGCTCACCCAGATCCAGAGAGCTCTGGCTGGTCCATTTACCGGTGCCTTTGTTCGCGGCTTCATCCAGAATCACATCAACCAGGTATTTACCCTCTTCATCTTTCTTGGTGAAGATATCTTTGGTGATGTCGATCAGGTAGCTGTTCAGCTCGCCTTTGTTCCACTCGGTGAAGGTCTCTGCGAGCTCCTCGTTGGAGAGGTTCAGGCCGCCTTTCAACAGAGAGTAGGCTTCAGCAATCAGCTGCATATCGCCGTATTCGATGCCGTTGTGAACCATTTTCACATAATGACCAGCACCGTCAGGACCGATATAGGTCACGCACGGCTCGCCGTCTTCAGCGACGGCTGCGATTTTGGTCAGGATTGGCGCAACCAGTTCGTAGGCTTCTTTCTGTCCACCAGGCATGATAGATGGACCTTTCAGAGCGCCCTCTTCACCGCCGGATACGCCGGTACCAATGAAGTTGAAGCCTTCAGCAGACAGTTCACGGTTACGTCGAATGGTGTCGTGGAAGAAGGTGTTACCGCCATCAATAATGATGTCGCCTTTATCCAGATACGGTTTCAGTGAATCGATAGCAGCGTCGGTACCTGCGCCCGCTTTCACCATTAACAGGATACGACGAGGTGTTTCCAGAGACTCAACGAACTCTTTAACCGTATAGAAAGGAACCAGTTTTTTGCCTGGATTCTCAGCGATGACTTCTTCGGTCTTATCACGGGAGCGGTTGAAAACGGAGACGGTATAACCACGGCTTTCGATGTTGAGCGCCAGGTTGCGCCCCATCACTGCCATACCGACAACGCCGATCTGTTGCTTGGACATTACATACTCCTGTCAGGTGTGGTCGCCACGAAAAAGACGTGGCTTGAATGTATCTTTGATGTTAACTCAGGTTCAGAAAAAATGGGTAGTGGAAGATGCTGTTAACCATGCCCTGTTAACTGTCGAAAAGGGAGTGACTTGTCTTTGGGGTTGCTAATTGTAGGTCTGTTCATACAAACGCGTAATTTCTGACCACTGGTATCGACGGTAAGCAATTTCTGCCATATCCTTTCCAGACTGTGGAAGTACAGAGGATTCTATATTTTCAATTATCTCTCTTAGATGATTGCTTGAAGAGAAATAATGTGCTTTATCTTCAGTCGTGTAGCGATTGAAATTACAATCAAAAGCCAAAATATCCATACCAAATTGCATCGCTTCAACCAAGGATGGATTTGTACCGCCAGCGCTGTGGCCGTGAACATAGCCTTTACACTGACTTCGCAAATCGAAAAGTACCGAAATATCGTATATAGGATCAATAATTTCGATATTATCAAATTTACTGTACTTATTTTTTAAAGCGAGGCCATATTCACTATTATTCCAGTTACCAACGAATTTGAGTTTATATGGTGTACCGGCGAAGGATTCGAGAATCATAGAAACGTTATTTTCAGGCTCGATACGGCACAGCGAAAGATAAAAATCAGATTTCTGGTCAGGAACCACTCGCCCCTTGATAAGCGCATGTTCTCCGCCATAAGCAATAACCTGATTATTCTTATTATATTCAGACTTAACATAATCACCAATAGCCTGATTATCAGAAATAACAACATCAGAACTGAACACAGCTAACTTTTCAGAAAATTTTAGGAAGGATTTAGCCATACGTCCCCACTTCTCTCGTCGCCACTCCAGACCATCAATATTGGTAACTATTTTAGAATGTGAAAAAAGTCTAAATATTGGCAGTACGACACATCCCGACACCCCAAGAATCAGGACAACATCATGCTTTTCCTTGAGGCAACGGAATAAGCTATAAATATCATAGAAGATACTTGAGGCTCCATTCGCCTTTAGGGAAATATATTCAAGTCGGGCATTTTTATAATGCGCTGGTTTATTTTTATAGTGCTTTGATGAACAGAAAACTGTATAGGTTACATCTTCACTTTGATAATCTACCAGGTTTTGCACCAGAGATTCAAAACCGCCATAACATGCAGGGATCCCAACAGTGCCAACTACCGCAATTTTCTTCATAGGATTGTTCATTTATTATGTAATTGAAGTGACAGTTTGTAGCCTTCAAGTGTCTGTTCAGCAGTATGCGCCCAGGTGAAATTAGAAACGATACGCTCTTTTAATTTCGTATTAAAAGGCTTCTCCATAACATCAATCACCCCCTGACGTATAGAGGACACCTCACCCGGCTCACAATACACAGCCATATCTTCAAAATAATATTGAGTATCGCCGCGATCCGTCACAAGCACGTTACAGTTCATCATTGCGGCTTCAAGTGTTGAAAGCCCTGGGGTTTCCATCCAGGAAATTAACGCATGAGCTTTAGCAACTTTATATAATGCAGCAAGCTCTTCCTGTGAGACATGCTCGATAAAAATAACGTTATCACCAGCCTCGCGTTTACATTGTTCGTAATAGCCTAAACTATTAGGACTAGGCTTACCTACTAATACCAGTTTGTATGGGAGGTCTTTACATGCACGAATAAGTTCTAACTGACACTTACGAATTTCGATGCGTGCGGCACTAAGTAGACAACCTTCAAGGTGTTGATATTTGGAGGCTTCTGTAGCATCAAAATTAAAGACATTTAAGTCAACGGCATTCGCCACAGAAACCCCAGCCTTGCCTGGTAATCCCATATCGTGACGGACACGTTCAAGCTCAGTAGGACTATTAGGGAGAAGCACATCGACAGCTCGTGCAATCTCTCGCTGGGCTCTAATATGACCTTTTAACAGATATTCTATAGTTCCTGAATGAAAATTCCTATTTTTTATAATACGCATTGCCGTTTTTAGATATTCGACTTTGCTTTCCTGGAAATTATTTGCGACCCAACGCTGCAATCCGACACGCGCTTTTTGATCGCACTCATAATAAGTCCCCCATATGGTCGAAAGCACCATGGGTTTATTTTTCTCTTTAGCTTGTCGGACATAATGGAGAATGTCCTGAGGATTCCTTAAATTGAAAAAATGAATCAAATCGTAATTATCGAAATTTATTTCACCGCCATCGAAAATATCAATCGAAACACCGATCTTTTCCAGATATTGTTTCGTTTTGAGTAACTGAATGGTATCTCCACCAGGACCACTGAATAATGTTGGCCGGGAAATAAATAATACTTTCATCATAAAAATTATTCCTTACTGATATTCAGGTTAAAGAGAGGTGTTTGAGTTTTTCTTTGCAAGATAACACAAGCTCTTTAGCCGAACTCTCTTCGGATGCTTCTGCATAAATTCTCAATTCAGGAGCATTGCCTGAAGCTCTAAGGTGAAGTATAGATGAGTCTGTTAGCGTCATTCTGACGCCATCGGTATAATCAACTTTATCTAAACCAACATTCAGACCAAGATAAATCAGAAGTTCTTCAGGCTTATCTTTACCAAGGGAAATTAAACGTGTTGACTCGTGAGAAGGAAAAGCCTGAATCCGATCAGAATAAGTATATCTTTGCGGCAGTAAGTTTAATGCAGCCTTAATCCCGGTCTTCGCATAGGCAGCTAAAACTACCAGTGCAGGAAGCACAGAATCTCGGGTTGGTAGCGGGCCAATAAAGTTATCGCCCTGACGGATTGCACTCGCCAGAATAAATCCACCATTTGCTTCGAAGCCAGCGACAGTCTCATGACGAGAAATTAATGTTGATAAGCCGTCGATTACATAAGGGGAACCTATTTTAGTGTACAACACTTCATCGAATTTGCAGCATTGATTCAAAAGAGTATTGGATGAGACGGGGGTCGCAACAGCTTTAACACCAAGGGCAATAGCGGTTAGAATGCATAAAATATCACCACGCAACCACTCACCATTTTCGTCTGTTAAAAGCGGTCGGTCGCCGTCACCGTCCGTTGAGAATATTGCATTAAGGTTAAATTGATTTCTCCAGTCGCGGGCTTTTTGCTTATCTTCCTCAGATACGGCTTCAGTATCAATGGGAACAAATGCTTGAGTTCTTCCTAAGGATATTACTGTAGCGCCGAGTTTTTCAAAAATGCTTGGATAAACATCTCGGCCAGAACTCGAATGCTCGTAAATTCCAATGCGGAGTCCCTTCAGACAATCAGCTGGGAAAAAACGAGTATACCTTGCTATGTAATTTTCTTTTGCAGATTCATCTATTGTCAATGTTTCAACATTTTCGCAGTCATTCAACGGGATGTCGCAATTCGTAATATCAAGCTCATCCTGCTTAGTGATTTCGCCAGTTGAAGTATAAAACTTCAGCCCATTCCTATCGAAAGGAATGTGGCTACCAGTTACCATTATTGCTGGCACACCTTTACTAAGCGAGTGATACGCTAAGGCAGGTGTCGGGATAACACCATAAAAACGATAATTAACGCCGAGATTTTTTAAGGCGTTAGCACAGCTCAACGCTATACCATAGCTACTAGGACGATTATCGATAGCAATGAAAACTTCGTCTGTTTTTTTTGATTTGCTTACTACAGTAACGAAATTTGAAACGTAAGCGCGCACAACCAAATCAGTAAACGCTTCGACCATGCCACGCGCACCGCTTGTACCAAACATTATGGTACTGTTATTTATAATATCCTTTGTAGATAAATTATTCATGAGCAGTTTCCTTAACCATTAATCCCTGTAAATATCGTCTTCTTCGAGATATGAGCCAGACTGAATTTCAATAACTTCCAGAGGGATACGACCATTATTTTTAATGCTGTGCATTATTCCAATAGGAATATACGTAGATTCATTTTCGGTAACAAAGAAATTTTCTTTTCCCTTTGTTACATATGCCGTTCCTTTAACAACTATCCAGTGCTCAGCCCGATGATGATGATACTGCTGAGAGATGCCTGCCCCTGGATTAATAACGATCTTGTTTACGATATAATTATTACTTCGGGTGATACAACGAATATTTCCCCATGGGCGAAATACTTCACTATGCAGAATATGTTCTTTACGTTTTAAACGACTCAGCTCTTCTACCACCGTTTTAACGTTCTGCACTTTATCTAAAGAAGCAACCAGTAATGCATCCTGAGTTTGCACAACTGCGAGATTTTCAACACCAACTAATGTCACGAGTGAATCTGACGAATACATATAGTTATTCGTACTATCAACACAAATAGCGTCACCGATCTTCGCATTTCCCGATTTGTCTTTTTGTGATGTTTCCCAAAGCGATAGCCAAGATCCCACGTCACTCCATTGGGAAGAAAATGGAATAACTGCACTTCGTTCGGTATGTTCCATCACTGCATAGTCAATTGAGTTTTTTGGAGAACAGCTAAAAGCTTCGGCATCGACCCGTAAAAAATCCATATCAGCTTGAGAATTTAGTAATGATTTTTCGCAAGCAGAAAATATATCAGGAGCATACTTTTTCAATTCGTCTAAATAGGTGGATGCTTTGCATACAAACATGCCACTGTTCCAAAAATAATTGCCTTTCTTAAGATATTCTTCAGCTTTTTCGAAAGAAGGCTTTTCAACAAATGACTCAATCTTAAATAAATTGTTGTCAAGCTCATCACCAGAGCGGATATAACCATAGCCGGTTTCTGGTTTATTTGGAACAACCCCAAAAGTAACAATATAGCCCTCTGCAGCAGCATTAACACCTTCTGTTACCAGAGCAGTAAACTTATCTTTATCTTCTATATGATGGTCTGCAGCTAAGACCACTAATATCGCATGCTTATTATAAGTTAAAGCATGAAAGGCTGACAAAGCAATGGCTGGTGCAGTATTTTTTGCTTCAGGCTCAAGGATAATCTCTGCTTTTTTATAATTAATCGTACGAAGTTGTTCCGCTACAATAAAACGATAATCTTCATTACTCATAATAATAGATCTTTCATGATCTATATCATCAAGACGCGCTATTGTCTCCTGCAACAACGTCGTTTCGCCAATCAGTTTCAAAAATTGTTTAGGATATGTGGATCGGGAGAGTGGCCATAAACGGGTGCCGGAACCGCCAGCCATAATTACAGGAACGATATAATTATAATCCATTTTCATAATCTCACTTATTCTGCTGCAGACCTTTGATATATCCACTCAACATATAATAATACATCGGCAAGGCGATTAATTTCTTATGTTTCAGCAACATAACAGGTATTGTTATCGGGAAGAGTATCAACGCAACGAAGCGAGCTAAATATTTCTTTTTATCAAGGCGGTGATATCCATCCCCTATCCCATAGTTGATTAGCTTAGATTTTAATTCCTTAAAATCAACTGGAAGATCCCAATAAACAAATGCGTCATAGGCTATAATTATGCGATCAGTTTGTTCAAAAGCACGCAAGATAAATACGGTATCTTCAGCCGTATAAGAATCTTCCGGATACCCCCCTGCGCGCTCCCAAATATGTTTTTCAAAACCCAGTGAACGAGAACTTGGTAAAAAGCTTTTAGCTGGCGTATCTGGTGGTAGCGCTGGACAAAAAATGTCAGCTGTGTATTCCTGGAATTTGTTTGTTACTCGAGCCTTGTATGTTCCAGAAACAATCTCCGCCCCTTCATCGAAGCATGCCTTCATGTTTTTAACCCAGTCTTTGTCAACAATACAACCTGCATCAGTGACTAAAATATGATTATATTTTGCATTGCGGATTGCCACATTTCGACCGCGAGCGATTGGCCCCTTCGAATACTTTTTGCAACACTCAGGATCCACAATAACATTTAACTCACATTGACCAGCCAGACCAGAGAAAGCTTCTTTGATAAGTTCAACTGTATTGTCGCTGGAACCTCCATCGACAATGACAATTTCATCAGGAATATCGGTCTGATTAAGAATGGAATCACAAAATCGCTTGATTGATGCAGCTTCATTGAAGACAGTTGAAATTAACGTAACTTTATTCATGAATGTGTAGCCTTGTCAGAATTATTTTGAATAGTACTTACCTGATTCTTCAATAAAGCAAGTGTGATAAGTATTGACAAAAGCAATGCATATTCAACACGAACATAAGAGTTATAAATCAGAAATATTGAGAGTACTGATAAATAGTATTCATTAGACTTAAAGAAATAAACAAACAGCGCAAAATGTACAAAAAGATACAACAGCAGAAGGAGCAAACCACCACGCAACAAGTTTGCTGCAATGAATGAGTGAGGGAAGAAATATCTGTTCCCTAGTCGCTCCTTTTCAGAAAAACTTTTACTGTCTAGTGCCTCAAGAATTGGCAGCGGATATTTATCAAAATTGAAACTGCCAGAGAGACCATAGCCTAAGAGGACCTTCATCTCAGAACTCTCGTTCCCATCAAGTATATTAATAACTTCATACTGCCTGACTTTTCCTGAACCAGACATCTCCTTGTTTTCCTGAAAAACATTCAGATCAGAAACTTTCCACAATAAGAAATTATATAAATTTGGATTGGTAACCAATACTGCGAAACATAGAACAGTAAAGAATGGTATTATTTCCATCATAACTTTAAATTTTAGTTTTATTTTTTTCGATAATAAGAAAGAAAAAAACAGGGTTATGATAACTATACCAATTAATGCTCGACTCAAAGAGAATAGTGAGATATAGAATAGAATCCTATAAACCATCGATCTTTCGAAAATAGTTTTATCTTTAGTCTGTAAAAAAAGAATGAACGTTATTGCCGAAATTAAAGGCTGAGTAAAATAATCCCAAGATGGAGTGCCTAGAGTAAAATCATAAGCAATAAATAAAATAACTCGCAACCCGATAATTACAGGCAGAAATATTAAGAAACTTTGTAACTGTGCCTTAAGCTCTTGTTCTTTCCAATTTGAAAGAAGTAAAAATACGCATATTAATACTATGTATATTTTTACATTTGTAATTGCGATGGATAAATCAAAAGGTTGATCATTGATAACTGTAATGAATACCAACCATGCCAATAAAAGCACTACCGCAGAGACTGCAATTCCGGACGCTCTACTAAGTTTGAATTTATTGAAAACAACTATCGCCACGGGTAGCGTTATGATTGCCCAATAAAATAATGTCAGCGGACCAATTTTTACAGTATTTACTGTATTATAGAAAATTTCGTTTGAACTTAATGAATCATAAAGAAAAAGTATATCTCTGGGATATTCGGGGATCAAAAAAAGTAAAAATAAACTTACTTCAATAAGCTTTTTTTTCTTAAACAATCCATAATATATCAATATAAAAAATGCTAATATCGAAATTAGCATACCTGCCATATTATCAGCAAAAAATGTTATCCATGCGAAGGACATTAGTGACCAGAATAAAATTCGGCCAAATTCATTTCGACTCATGACCTCTCCAGTGATGTTAGCCTGTCACCACATCTGTTAGCGTTTTTAAAGCTCGTTGTTTCTCATCAGTTATGTTCGTTATATTCAGATTAGTGCAGGTCATTTGTTCTAATTCAAGATTATCAACCAATGATGATCCATCGAACACACATGGAGAAAAATACATATGCTCTAAAAAAGCATTTATTTTGGGAGAATATGTAAAGGCAACTAGCGGAACTTTATACAATGTGGCAAAAACTATCGAATGCAATCTCATCCCTATATGGTATTTAGACAGAGCAATTTTTTGTACAGATTCATTTTCGTTACAAAAATGAAATTTAATAGTATCAGGTAGATGCTTACATAGTTCGCGATGAAACTCATGATCGTTATTTATTGCATGTTGATGCATCGAAACAAAACAAATATTTGATATACCTGTGCGTTCAATAACATTATTAATTGCAACTGTATAATTGTGGATCAACTTCTCATCAAAAACATAAGCGTAATGACCAGAAACAGAAATAAAGGATTCATTTTCATGTGATTGATCTGAATTGGCATAAATTCCATTTAACAGGACAAGATCTCCACCCAACTCACATTTTTTTAACCGAAAATCATGCATTGCTTTTTGATATGATTTATTATCACGAAAAACGACAAATGTTGAAAATTGAAGAATTAAATTAACAATTATTTTTGCCCAGTTTGTGGTCAAATGACCAATTCCTACCCCGATAAAATAATTTTTCGTTCCAGTAATAAAACAGAAAAGAGTAACAATAAAAAGTAATATAAGACCAGAGTAACCGGTGTTTTCATCTTTATAAAAGCAGGTTCCCCCTCCCCAAACAAGTTTTTCAGACCTCATTAACGCACACAGAAAGCGTAATTTATTTTTAAGCCCTGCCAATGGCTTAAAAGTAACACCGTCTTCAATTTTTTCTTTATCATAATTACCGAAGACATTAATATTTTCGTAGCGTCGTGAACGTTTGATAGCCTGGAGGCAGACATCAAGCATTACGTCATCGCCAAGATTTTTAAAGCCGTAATAGCCCCATAACGTGATTTCAGATTTTTTTTTCATTTTCACAGATCGTAATAAGATATAGCCAGCCAACCAAGCGTGACAGCAGTACAGCATATGCCATCCCGATTTCACCGAGGTAGGTTATCAAAGGGTACGATGAAACAATCATCACCAGTAACTGGGTGATCTTCAGATAAAGTAATCGGTTGTTAGACTGATGGTAGAGAACACTTTCCTTGTCAGTAAAGTACAGACCCACAGAGAAAGCTATGGTAAGAATATACATGATATTTGCTGCTGACTCGTAGGTGTTACCATATAATAATGAAAGCACCCACTTCGAACATATGAGATACCCTAATATGATAAAAGCGATGAAAAATATTTTTTGTTTTTTTTGCACATTTTGAATACCAACTTTTACCAACACGGCCATCACCGATGAGTTAAGTAACGGTATTAGCATACAAAGTGTGCTTGCGACAAAGTAATTTGCTGCGTTAAATCCCATTCCATCGATGATAATCACGTCTACACGCATCAATAATGCAACGATAGCTGTCACCAAATACAGCTTAAATATTACTGGTAAATCATCTTTAAAATAATAATTTTTATGTGGAAAACTCAAAGATATATATCGCCCACTAATAATATAAACAATAGAAACGATATAGGCAACGGTAAGCCCCATCAAGGCATAAATAACATTAGTGGGATAGACAATCACAGCGGTTGTGACAAAACCTAATTTTACAGCATTGCTTAGCACATTATTAAAGGAATAACGTCCCCAAGCCTCATCAATTTGGTTAAATATATTCAGGACTTTATGAATGGTCATCAACAAGGAGGCAAAAACACATAATACGCTGTTGATACCCCAGTAATAATAAACAACAGGTAATAAAAGTATAAATATACCAATCATGCCAACTATAGCCATACTCGCTAGCATTTCACAGTGATGTTTATCTTTTTTCTTATAAATTACAATTAGTGAAGATGAAAGACCGAATTCAAAAATCGCACTAAGGATGACTGTTGCATTAATGAATACGGCTAGCTGGTTAAACTCGGCTACAACAAGATATTTTGCAGCAACAACATTCACCATGAAAGTTAAAATTGCTGACAGTAAACCGCCAGCAAAAGTAACAAATATTGATTTGTTCATATTTATTAATATCAGAAATAGCGTGCAGATGCGAAAATTGGTAATTCCTCATCCTTTTGAGATAGAGCAATATTCAATTCACCCAGCGGCCAAAGAATATTTAATTCTGGATCATTCCAGATCACACCGGCTTCTGATTCTTTATGATAATAGTTGGTCGTTTTATATACGAACTCTGCGTTTTCACTGAGTGTTAAGAAACCATGGGCAAAGCCTTCAGGGATCCATAATTGACGTTTATTTGTTGCTGACAGATGAACACCGACCCATTGACCAAAAGACGGTGAGGCTTCGCGTACATCAACCGCAACGTCAAAAACCTCGCCAACAATGCAGCGTACTAGCTTTGCTTGTGCGTAAGGAGGCATCTGATAATGTAATCCTCTCAAAACCCCTCCACTAGATTTTGAATGATTATCCTGTACAAAATCGACATGGTGTCCTACCGCCTCGTTGAACATTTTTTGGCTAAAGCTTTCATAAAAGAACCCTCGCTCGTCGCCAAAAACTGTTGGCTCAAAAATTTTTACATCAGAGATAGATGTTTCAATTACTTTCACGCTCAAATATCCTTTACTAATTTAAGTAAATACTGACCGTAAGCATTCTTTTTAAGCGGTTCTGCCAACTTTTTAACCTGCTCTGCGTCAATAAAGCCTTTGCGGTATGCAATTTCTTCCGGACATGCCACTTTCAAGCCCTGACGTTCTTCTATTGTCGCAATGAAGTTGCTGGCTTCAATCAGACTCTGATGCGTACCTGTATCTAGCCATGCATAACCGCGCCCCATCATGGCGACAGAAAGGTTTCCTCTTTCAAGATACAAGCGGTTAATATCTGTAATTTCGAGTTCACCGCGCGCAGAAGGCTTGAGATTTTTTGCCATCTCTACAACTTCATTATCGTAGAAATACAATCCAGTTACCGCATAATTACTTTTAGGCTCAAGTGGTTTTTCCTCAAGACTAATAGCAAGACCGGATTCATTAAACTCAACTACACCATAACGCTCTGGATCATTTACGTGATAAGCAAAAACGGTAGCGCCCTTTTCATTGCTAACGGCGGCCTCAAGTTCTTTAGGCAAATCATGCCCGTAGAAAATATTATCGCCTAAAACAAGTGCACAATTGTCTTCACCAATAAACTCTTCACCGATTATAAAGGCTTGTGCTAATCCATCTGGACTTGGCTGAACCTTATATTGCAATGATAATCCCCATTGACTTCCATCGCCGAGCAATTGTTCAAAGCGTGGCGTATCCATTGGCGTGCTGATAATAAGAATATCTTTAATGCCAGCAAGCATTAATGTTGTTAATGGATAGTAAATCATTGGCTTATCATAGATTGGAAGCAATTGCTTACTTACTGCCATTGTCACCGGGTAAAGACGTGTCCCGGATCCACCTGCCAAAATAATTCCTTTACGCGTAGTCATTCTTTTTCTCATAAATGGTTTGCTCATTCGAGCGAAGCAAATTTGTTACGCTCGTTGAGCTAAGAATAATTCTGCTAACATGCGTTTGACCCCAGTATCCCAGTCAGGTAATGTCAGCGCGAAGTTTTGCTGAAATTTTGACGTATCCAGACGTGAATTATGTGGCCGTCGGGCTGGAGTCGGCCAGGCTTCTGTCGGTACGCCATTCAGCGTTTCCAAAGAAAGTTCGATACCTGAGCGCTTTGCCTCTTCAAAAACCAACTTAGCATAGTCATACCATGTTGTTGTCCCTGATGCGACAAGGTGGTATACACCAGCTAATTCAGGTTGAGTAATAACTGACTTGATAGCATGCGCGGTGCAGTCAGCTAACAGTTCAGCCCCTGTCGGAGCACCATACTGATCGTTAATGACCGACATTTCCTTGCGCTCTTTTGCAAGGCGTAACATCGTCGCTGCAAAATTATTTCCTTTACTGGCATAAACCCAGCTTGTCCGGAAAATGAGGTATTTACGGCATGAATTCTGAACCGCTAATTCGCCCGCTAATTTCGTTTCACCGTAAACATTTAATGGGGCTGGCGTATCACTTTCAGACCAGGGTTTGTCACCTGTACCTGGAAATACATAGTCCGTTGAATAATGAACAACCCACGCTTCAATCTTTTCCGCTTCTCTCGCAATAGCTTCAACGGCTGTGGCATTAATGAGTTGTGCCAGTTCAGGTTCTGATTCAGCTTTATCAACCGCTGTATGTGCAGCGGCGTTTACAATAACATCTGGTCTGAGCTTACGAACCGTTTCGGCTACCCCTTCAGGTTTGCTAAAGTCGCCACAATAGTCCGCTGAATGGACATCAACTGCCGTAACTTTACCTAAAGGGGCCAGTGCGCGCTGGAGTTCCCAACCGACCTGACCAGACTTTCCGAATAGCAGAATGTTCAAGCGTTTCGATCTCCGTAGTTCTCTTCAATCCAGGTCTTATAGGCACCACTTTTTACATTCGCAACCCACTCTTGATTATTCAGATACCATTGAACCGTTTTACGTATGCCTGTTTCAAAAGTTTCTAATGGTGTCCAGCCAAGCTCGCTACTAATTTTTTGTGCATCAATCGCATAGCGACGATCATGCCCCGGTCGATCGCTAACAAACGTTATCTGTTCTTCATAAGACGTTTCTTTAGGCACCATTTCATTAAGCAAATTACAGATAATGCGGATCACTTCGATATTTTGCTTTTCGTTATGCCCACCGATATTGTAAGTCTCCCCTACTTTTCCTTGGGTAACAACGGTATAGAGCGCGCGGGCATGATCCTCAACAAATAGCCAGTCACGTATTTGATCGCCTTTACCATAAACCGGCAACGGTTTCCCTTCGAGCGCGTTCAGAATAACCAACGGGATTAATTTCTCAGGGAAATGATATGGCCCATAATTGTTTGAACAGTTAGTAACAATTGTTGGCAGCCCATATGTTCGGAGCCACGCTCGCACTAAATGATCGCTTGCAGCTTTAGATGCAGAATACGGACTACTTGGCATATACGCCGTTTCTTCAGTGAAAAGCGGTAATGCTTCTCCTTTTGAAATTTCATCTGGATGTGGAAGATCGCCATACACCTCATCGGTGGAAATATGATGGAAACGGAATTTCTGCTGAGCTGGTTTATCTAAGGTTGACCAATATGCTCGAGCTGATTCAAGTAAAGTATACGTACCAACAATGTTGGTATTGATAAATTCCGCTGGCCCGGTGATTGAGCGGTCAACATGGCTCTCTGCGGCCAAATGCATAATCGCGTCCGGTTTATGTTGTTCGAAAACGCGATCCAACTCATCTTTATTGCAGATATCAACTTGTTCAAAAACATATCGCTCATCATCGCTGACGGAGGTAAGCGATTCGAGGTTGCCGGCATAGGTCAATTTATCAACATTGATAACCTGATCAGCCGTATTGTTAATTATATGCCGAATAACGGCTGAACCAATAAACCCAGCACCGCCAGTAATTAGAATTTTCATAATTTATTTGGAAGTAAGTGTATTAACAATAACTTTTGATGAAGTGCCATCGCCATAAGGATTATGAGCGAAACTCATCGCGTTATAAGCCGCCTCAGACTCGAGAAGATTGTTTACTTCATTAACAATACGGTCTTTATCTGTACCAACAAGCTTAACTGTTCCCGCCTGAACGGCTTCAGGTCTTTCAGTGGTATCACGCATCACTAAAACAGGTTTGCCGAGGGAAGGTGCTTCTTCCTGAATCCCGCCTGAATCCGTTAATATCAGATAAGATTTGTCCATTAAATAAACAAAAGGCAAATACTGTTGTGGTTCAATAAGATGCACATTATCGATACCTGCAAGGATACGATTAACCGGCTCTCTAACGTTTGGATTCATATGGACAGGATAGACAATCTGAACATCATTATGCTGCTTTGCCAGCATTGCTAATGCTTCACAAATATTCTCAAAGCCCCGGCCAAAACTCTCGCGGCGATGCCCAGTAACCAATATCATTTTTTTATTAACAGACAAGAAAGGGAAACTCGCTTCTAGCTCACTGGCCATAGCAGTATTATTATCAATCTTATCTTTTGCTATATGCAATGCATCGATCACTGTATTTCCGGTAACAATTATTTTATCTTCATTATAGCCCTCATTGATTAGATTCGCTTTAGAAGACTCTGTCGGTGCAAAATGATAATTAGTTAATACAGAAGTTAGTTTTCGATTTGCTTCTTCTGGCCACGGGGAGTATATGTTCCCTGTACGTAGACCGGCTTCAACATGGCCAATAGCGACTTTCTCATAATATGCGGCTAAACTTACTGCAAAAGTGGTTGCTGTATCGCCATGCACGAGAACAATGTCAGGCTGGAACTCCTGAAGAATAGGTTTTAGATTGAGGAGAATAGCTGAGGTGATATCATTAAGAGTTTGCCCTGCTTTCATTAAATTCAGATCGTAGTCTGGAGTAATTTCAAATAAGTCCAGTACCTGATCTAACATTTCTCTATGTTGTGCAGTTACGCACACCTTTAGATTGAGCTGTGGGTTATTTTTGATTTCAGTAACCAGAGGAGCCATTTTTATTGCTTCAGGTCGCGTTCCAAATACAATCAAAACTTTTTTCGTCATTGTGAGTTTTCACCTAATATGTTTGATATCTAACCAAACGTCCCGTGAGTGTACGTATTGTCCGTGTAACAAATCACTGTAAATGCAAATGGCTGAGATTTAAAGCACGCTACCGCCCCTGGCTTGACAGCTACCAGTGCACTGAGCGACGTTTGATTGAAGGAATTTGTAGTCTGATTTCAGACAAAAAACAGGCATTAATTGTCGTCCTAAATGGACTCGGAAACAAGCACAAATCGTTACAAATCAGCCCAGATTTGAAGCAGGTAACTCTCTGTTATCATGAGAATTAATAATAAAAAGCGGCAGCCATCATTTTGGTTATGTAACAACATAACTAAAATAATGGCTGCCGCGCATGACGTCTTTCAGGCTGCGAAGAAGTATCAGTCTTCAGCCAGCAACTTCTCAATCCGGCTTCTGAACTTCGCCCCTTCCTTCAGGTTACGCAGGCCATAGTTCACAAACGCCTGCATATACCCCATTTTCTTACCGCAGTCATAGCTGTCGCCGGTCATCAGCATCGCATCAACAGACTGCTTCTTCGCCAGCTCAGCAATCGCATCGGTCAGCTGGATACGATCCCAGGCGCCCGGCTCGGTTTTTTCCAGTTCAGCCCAGATATCCGCATTCAGCACATAACGGCCGACTGCCATCAGGTCAGAGTCCAGGGTCTGCGGCTGATCGGGTTTTTCGATAAACTCAACGATACGGCTCACCTGCCCTTCTGTCTCCAGTGGCTCTTTAGTCTGAATAACAGAATACTCAGAGAGATCGCCCTTCATACGTTTCGCCAGCACCTGGCTACGGCCCGTTTCATTGAAACGTGCCACCATTGCCGCCAGGTTGTAACGCAGCGGATCGGCGGAAGCGGTATCAATAATGATGTCCGGCAGAACCACGATGAACGGGTTATCACCCACCACCGGGCGCGCGCAGAGGATTGAGTGGCCCAGACCCAGCGGCTGCGCCTGACGCACGTTCATGATGGTCACGCCAGGAGGACAGATAGACTGAACTTCTGCCAGAAGCTGACGCTTAACGCGCTGCTCAAGCAGCGCTTCGAGTTCATAAGAGGTGTCGAAGTGGTTCTCAACGGCATTCTTCGAAGAGTGCGTCACCAGAACGATTTCTTTGATCCCCGCAGCAACAATCTCGTCGACGATGTACTGAATCATCGGCTTGTCAACGATCGGCAGCATCTCTTTAGGAATGGCCTTTGTGGCGGGCAACATATGCATGCCCAAACCCGCTACCGGTATGACTGCTTTCAAATTAATCATTATTTCTTCCACCTTAAAATGGTTGACGAATTATAGCTTTTAAACCTGTTTTCGCCAGCATGTTTTGCCGTAAATATGAAGTAATCCTAGGTCACCCCACCACAAATTACAGTAGTTGTAATCTGAATAGATCGCGATTCCGTACCAGGAATAGTCGCAAAATAGGCTGTAGGATTACCTGTGCGGCAGCGCAAAATTCAACCGTTCCGTATTCACCACATGTTGATCCACCCGATCAATATCCACCGAACTCTGCCCTTTTTCATTAACCGCTTTTATGTTCGCGAGCGACAACAGCGTCTCGTTTTTGGCCATAAACTTCCCACGCACGTCTTTGCGCAAGTCGAAATTCATCTTAAGCGCTGGTCCCGTCGCTGACTCCTGCATCACGTTGATATTACGCAAGAAAAGATGCTGTGGCTTGTTGTGCAGCTCAAGCGTTGCCCGCTGCATGTTGACGTTGGTAATGGCGACAAACGACGTGGCATTGCCGGAGGAAATCTGTATCCCGCGCAGCTTATAGGCAAGCTGTCGGTTATCCAGGCGAATATCGTTAAGTTTGAAGTTTTGCGGTATCGACAGATAATCGCCCTTGATCACGCCATACCCGATTAACATTCCGGCGCTGTTCACCATATCGACATTATCAATAACGAAATTATCACAGCCATAAATAGCTACCGTCGCGTTATCAATGCCGGCCTTTTTACTGAAGTCAGGGGTAATATTGCTGGCCTTGATATTACGGATCACAAAGTGTTTACCGTTTTCAACATGGACCAACTGCCGACAGTTGCTGCCGGTGATATTTGCCACCACGAAGTTTTTAACGGTCTGCTGTTCCGGATAGTCATTGTCGTACGTGCTGCCAGCCAGCCCAATGCCTATGCCCCAGTTGATCTTGCCGTTTGTGCAGTTGATGTTATCGATCACGTGGTCAGAGATCAGGATGTTACGGTCGTTAATCGCCACGTTCCATTCAATCGCGTCACCCTGCAAATGGCTGAATTTGCTGTTGGTAATGCGCGCACCGTCCACCTGATTATGGAAACCCTGGCGCAGAATGGCGTAGTTGGCCTGGCTCACGGCAATGCGATCGATAAGCAGGTTACGCATCACTCTCGGCTTTTTACCGCCGATGTAGATCTGGGTGACGGGGCCGAAGCCGCTCATCGCCAGCCCTTTAATGACACAGTCGGAGCCACGCACGTCCAGCGTAATGTTATGCGTGCGCCCCTCTCCTTCCCCAATGACCTTACAGCCTTCCTGGAGCACAAACCGCCCGCGGCCGTTGCCCTTCAGCGCACCGCGGATCAGCAGGGTTTTGCCATCAGGAATGAAAATGCCGGTATTGATGTTTTCACAGGTTAACCCGGCGGGAACAACAACGGTATCGCCCTCAGTAAATGCCTGCTTAAAGGCGGCGATCCAGTCGTTATTGTTGTAGCGATCGACAGAAACCGTCTTCCCGGTTGCCGCCCGCACAGCGCGGGGCGACAGCAGCGGCATGGCAGCCAGGACGGATAAAGAAGAGACAAATCGGCGTCGGGTAATCTTTTTCAGCATACAACCTCAGCGTTACAGCGTTTGCAGCAGGCTCGCTAACTGGCGATTAATCACCTGCTGATTAAATTCTGCTTCAACTTTTTGCCGCGCATTTTGCAGCACAGGGATCAGCGTCTGCTGATCGATATCACTGAACGCAGCCAGACGATCCGCCAGCGCCAGCGCATTGTTTTCAGGGACCAGCCAGCCGGAGTGTTCAGAGGTGATCAGCTCAGGGATCCCGCTGTGCAGGGTCGAGACCACCGGAATGCCGACCGCCATCGCCTCCATCAGCGCCACGGGAATACCTTCCATATCGCCGTCGGCGCCGGTTACGGAAGGCAGCAGGAACACATCCGCATCATCAAGCATGGCTTTCACTTCGTGGCTCGGCTTGAAGCCCGGCATCTCGACCACGTCTTCCAGCTGATACTGTTCAATCAGCGTGCGCAGGCGACGCTCCCACGGCCCGATGCCCAGGATGCGGTAGTGGAAGTCCACTCCGCGCGCCTTCAGCTGACGACAGGCTTCGATGGCTACGTGCAGCCCTTTCTTTTCGGTCAGGCGGGCAACAGAGATAATTTGCAGCGGCTTGCCCGGCACCTTGACCGGTCGCTGAGTGAAACGTTCCATATCCACGCCCATGCGTGAAACGGTGATTTTCTCGCTCGGGCACCCCATGGTTTTCAGGCGTCCGGCCCACAGGTTGCTTATTGGCAGCATCATGTCGCCACGGCGAAACAGCTGCTGATATTCCGGCGTGTAGTGGTTCAGTACTTCCCGGCTGGAGATGTCGATACCGTGGAAAATGGTTGCGATTTTGCCGTCAATCACCCCCAGCTCACGCAGTTTTGCCGCAGTGACGCCCGCCGGGCCAAAGTGGGCGATAAAGACATCGGCCCGGTACGGCTGGGCCGTTTGCCCGCAAATGGCGGAAAGGATCAGGTTGCGGGCCTCCGCCCCATAGCGCGACATATTCAGCGCCCGCCACGTCGAGGCGCGATGAAGGCCGCGCAGCGTCTGGCTGGCGCGATGGCGCAGTTTGTTCATTCGTCCGGCGGGTTCATCCTGCAACCAGCGGGTTTTCGCCTCCAGCCCATACCGGGTATACGCCGCATGGGTGTTTTGCGTATCGCCCTTTTGCAGGGCGATAATCTCCACGTCATACCCCATATCGATAAACGCGGTGATTTGGTTCAGCACAAAGGTTTCAGACGACAGCGGAAATTTCAGTAAGAAGAAACCAACCTTCATTTCCCCTCCCGGACGCGGTCGAGTACGGATTTCACCATGCCAATACCTTTTTCGCGTTCGGCTTTTACCGCCACCGCCAGACGTTCGTTGATCGCAGGCAGCTGGCCGAGCGTGTCGCCCACCATCGCACCCAGAGATCCGTCCAGCAGATGACGAATATCAACGGCCATTTCCGGCATACCGAGCTGCTGCATAATGCCCGCGGACTTGTGCTCGTAGTTAATGGCGATGGCTGGCGTGCCGAAGTTCATCGAGATAATGGCCGAGTGCAGACGCGTGCCCACGGTCAGGTCGCAGGCGGAGAGCAGCTTGCCCATCTCCAGATCGTTCAGCTCGTCCATCACCACGTGATAGCGGGACGGATCGTTCACCAGGTTGCGCAGGTTGAGCGCCACCATACGGTCATCTTTGTTGTAGCTGTCGATACCGGTACAGGTGGAAAGCGCCAGCACCTGGTAACCGCTGTCCAGCACGCGGTTCACCACATCGGCAAAGGCTTTCTCGTACGCCGCCTGGGTCGTGCCGAGGCGTTTATCGAACGGCGCAAGTTCACGCAGGGTAATGGCGACGGTTTTCTGCTTTGCCGCCACGTCCAGCCAGTGCTGTACCGCGTAGCTGGCCTGGAAACTGTCATCCTGATGATCCACCAGCCAGGCGGTGTCCACACCGTGCTCCACTTTGGTGGTGTCGATTTCACTGCGCTTCATCATGTCGAGGCTGACCGATTCACGCAGGATCAGCGCGTCGCAGTGGCCGAAGACATAGTTCGCCAGCTGGTTAAACTGCGGATCCTGGAATGGCCCGACGCTGTGGCCGATCATAAACAGCGGCTTTTTCGCCATGAACGTACAAAGTGCATGCTCAAACTGCGGCACGCCGTAAAGATCGACGAAGAACGAACCGCCCACCTGAATAATGGCGTCATAACCGGACAGCAGACGAACAAAATCGGTAAAGCCCTGCGCGATGGCAATGTTGCGCAGCTTGCCGGTGTCGGTCACGCGAGAAAGCAGCACCTGATGCTGGTAGCGGCGACGCAGCACTTTCTTCACGCGCCCCATCACGCCCGCGGCGTTGTTGTGCTGTTTCATCTGGCTGTAGAGCGGGTCGCCCATCACCGGGCGGTTCAGTAACCAGGATGAGCTGACCGGATAACGGCTCATCACATCCACTTCAGTCTCAGGCTTAAGGGTGTTAATTGCATCCAGTAAACCGCGCAGGATGGCGCTGTCGCCACGGTTGCCGCAGGTATGGTTGCCAAGAATAAGTAATTTCATAATGGCCTCGTAAAATTAGCCTGCGCGAAGCAGCGTTTTCATTTTTTCGTTACGGCAAAACTGGCGCTTCATCTCGACCACCAGCGCATTGCGTGACAGCACAATCATCACGGCGAACGCCAGCGCGCCTGCCGCGACCTGCACCGCAAGCAGCGCCGCCAGCGGCAGATGCCCGTTGAGCACCACGCCCAGGCCGTAGCTCACCGCAAGCGTCGGTAAGGAGAGATAGAACGGCAGCCACAGGCTGAGGATGTACTGACGGTAGCTGGAGCCCAGCACCGGTTTGATCATCACGAAGTAGCTCAGCACGGTATTGACGATTTGCACCAGCAGGAAGCCGAGCGTCACGCCAATGGCGCCCGCCATGTGGCCGCCAACAATAATTGCCGGAATAAACAGGAAGGTTTTAAACACGTTGAACTTGAAGCTGATATCCACGCGCGCCTTCGCCATTAGCAGAGAACCAATCGGATTCCCCACCGAGCGCAGCAGCCCCACGACGCACAGCAGTTGCAGGATCGGGATGATGCTGTTCCACTTCTCGCCAAACACCAGCGGTACGAAATTGCTGGCAACCACCATCAGCCCCAGCAGCACCGGGAAGTTGATGATCCCCACGACGGAGAGCAGCTTGTAAAAGTTCACGCGCAGCTTTTCGGTATCGTCCTGAATTTTGGCGAACGCCGGGAACAGCACGCGGGTAATGATAGGGTTGAGCTTCATCGGCGGGACAACCGCGACGTTATACGCCAGGTTGTAGCCACCCGCGACGCTCGCGCCCAGAATACGCGCCAGCACCAGCGTGGAGAGGTTAGTATTCACGTAGTTGATAATGCTATCTGCCGTCAGCCACGCGCCGAAGCGCAGGTTGGATGAAACAGACGCCAGCGAAAAATGCAGCCCCGGGCGATAAATCTTACGGCCAAAGAAGCCAAACAGCAGCGTGCGCACGGCAGAGTTAACCAGGTAGCCGAGGATGGCGGTCATCGCCAGCGGCCAGAAATGGGCGCTGACCACGGTGAAGGTAAAGCCCGCCAGCACGGCGCTGGTTTCAATCATGCCGATTTTGTTGAACTCCAGCTCTTTCTGCATCAGCGCGCGGAACTGCTGCCCGTGCGGGATCACCACGAAAGCGAACGACAGGGTGCGCATCAGCGGCGCCAGGTCCGGGTTATGCAGCACGCCGGCAATCACATTGCTCAGCAGGAACACCAGCACAAAGACGAAGATACCCAGCCCGACGTTCAGCCAGTAGAGGGTGGTCAGCTCCAGATGGCTGATCTCTTTGCGCTGGATAATGGAGTTGGCGATACCAAAGTCCGACAGCGTATCGGCCAGGGCGATAATCACCAGCGAGACGGTCAGCAGACCAAACTGGTGGTTATCGATAATGCGCGCCAGCACCGTCATCTGCACCAGGCCTAGGCCAATGATGACTATGGTGGCCATGGCTGACCATTTCGCGCCGCTGATGGTTTTTTCTCGTAAGCTCATCTTAGTACGCCGCTTTGTTCACGAAGCCTTTGAAAATGGTCAGAAAAACAATCTTGATATCGAACCAGAGGCTCCACTCGCGGATGTACTCCAGATCGAACTCGATACGTTTTTCCATTTTTTCCAGCGTGTCGGTCTCGCCGCGCCAGCCGTTGATCTGCGCCCAGCCGGTGATGCCTGGCTTCACCTTATGGCGCAGCATGTAGCCTTCAATCAGGGTGCGGTACTGCTCGTTATGGGCCACGGCGTGAGGACGAGGCCCGACGATGGACATCCCGCCGGTGAACACGTTGATGAACTGCGGCAGCTCATCGAGCGAGGTACGGCGCAGGAAGTTGCCCACGCGGGTGACGCGCGGATCGTTCTGCGTCGCCTGGGTCACCACCTTGTCGTTCTCCATCACCTTCATAGAGCGGAATTTCCACACCATGATCGGCTTACCGTCCATGCCGTAGCGGGTCTGACGGAAGATGATCGGCCCCGGCGAGCTGAGCTTCACCGCCAGCGCAATACAGCACAGCACCGGGGAGATGAGCAGCAGGATCAGGGACGAAAGCACGATATCTTCCACGCGCTTCAGCACGCGGTTAATCCCCGACAGCGGCGTGTCGTACAGTGGAACAACCGGTACCCCGTTCACCTCTTCAATACGGGAGTGGAGAATATTGAAGGTGAAGACATCCGGGATGAGGATCACCGAGCAGGTGGTATCCGCCAGCTCGCGCATCAGTTTCTTGATGCGGGATTCATCTTTCATCTGCATGGCGATGTAGACGTTATGAATTTTGCCGGCTTTCGCATCGTCAATAAGCTGTTCGTAGTTACCTGCCCAGTCGGACGGCACGCCACCGGGCTTCGCGTCGTGATAAATCCCGACCACTTCAAAACCTAACCACGGCTCTTTGCGGAAGCTGTCGAGCAACACCTGTCCCACCGGCAGGTCGCCCGCCACGGCAACGAAGCGACGGTTATACCCGCGGTTGCGCAGCCAGCCCGCGCCAAAGCGGATCAGCGAGCGACAGACCACCATGCCAATGCTGGTTAACAGATACCAGCAGAGATAGGTCACAAGACGGTTATCAAAATCATGGCTGAACGCCACCAGCCCTGCGCTGAAAACCAGGCTTAAGGTCCAGTTCTGGAGCAGCAGCATCAGTTCGGTGGTCATTTTGACGCCGCGCCATGAACGATAAAAATCGGTCATGCCGCCGATCATCTGAAACACCACCAGCGCAATCAACGCCATCAGCAAGTGCATGTATAAGAACGACTGCCCGCTGACCCAACACACCGCCCACAGTCCGCCGACCATGATGGTGATATCAGAAAAACGCTGCACCATAGAGATTAACGATGCATTCGTTCTCGCTCGTTCGCGCTTTTTTAGATTTGTCATCGTTGTTCCTTTAGTTCTAAACCTTACCCCTCGCCCCTCACCCCGGCCCTCTCCCCAAAGGGGAGAGGGTGTTCAAGTTCCCTCTCCCCTTTGGGGAGAGGGTTAGGGTGAGGGGTAAGGTTTTCTTTTTACTGATTCAACAGCGCCAGAATGTCCTTCGTTCGGGCTTCCATCAGCGCGGTATCGGCGCGGGACTCCACGTTCAGGCGCACCACCGGCTCGGTATTGGAGGAGCGCAGGTTGAAGCGCCACTGCGGGAACGCCATGCTGATACCGTCGGTACGGTCAATCTCCAGCGCATGAATGGCAAAGTGGTGTTCTACGCGGGCAATGGCCTCAGCGGGCTGCGCCAGTTTGCTGTTGATCTCGCCGCTCGCCGGGAACGCCGCCATGCGGTCGCGCACCAGTTCGCCGAGGCTCTGCCCTTTCAGGCACAGCAGCTCGGTCAGCAGCAGCCACGGGATCATCCCGCTGTCGCAGTAGGCAAAATCACGGAAATAGTGGTGGGCGCTCATCTCGCCGCCGTAGATGGCGTCTTCCTCGCGCATACGCTCTTTGATAAACGCGTGGCCGGTTTTGGACATCACCGGCTCGCCGCCCGCGGCCTTCACCACGTCGACGGTGTTCCAGGAAAGACGCGGATCGTGAATGATCTTCGCCCCCGGGTTTTTCTCGAGGAACGCTTCCGCCAGCAGGCCAACGATGTAGTAGCCTTCGATAAACTGCCCTTTCTCGTCGAACAGGAAGCAGCGGTCGAAATCGCCGTCAAAGGCGATACCCATATCGGCGCCGTGCTCGATCACCGCGTTGCGGGTGTCGTCGCGGCACTCCGGCAGCAGCGGGTTAGGAATACCGTTCGGGAAGTTGCCGTCTGGCGTGTTGTGCACTTTGACGAAGGTCACCGGCACGTTCAGCGCCTTAAAGCGGGCTTCAAGTGCATCGACAACCGGGCCTGCCGCGCCGTTGCCGGAGTTAATCACCAGCTTCAGCGGTTTGAGGTTCGCCACGTTGATGTAGCCCAGCAGGTGGTCGATGTACTCTTTTTGCAGGTTAATCTGCTTATAGCTGCCGCGTCTGGCTTCATTTACCGGCGGGAAGTCGTTGGCCTCGGCCAGACGCTGCACGTCACGCAGGCCGGTGTCGCCGCTGATAGGACGCGCGCCCTTGCGTACCAGCTTCATGCCGTTGTAGTCCATCGGGTTATGGCTGGCCGTCACTTCGATACCGCCGTCCACGCCCAGGTGGAAGGTGGCAAAATAGATCTCTTCGGTACCGGAAAGGCCAATGTCCAGCACATCGACGCCCGCGTCCTGTAGCCCTTTCGCCAGCGCCAGCTTCAGGGATTTGCTGGTCAGACGCACGTCGCCGCCCAGCACGATAGTTTTTGGTTTCAGGTATTCGCCGTACGCGCGGCCGATGCGCCACGCAATGTCTTCGTTCAGCTCTTCGCCCAGCTTGCCGCGAATATCGTAGGCTTTAAAACAGGTTAATTTTTCCATGATGACCCCTTTTTCAGGCAACAGTTGGCCCTGACCATGTAATGGCCAAATTTATTTTTGTCATTCGTAGGCCCGGTAAGCGCTGCGCCACCGGGCATGATGCGGAGTGCTACACGCGCCCGTAGCGATCCTGGAAGCGGATGATGTCGTCCTCTTCCAGATAGGAGCCGGAACGCACCTCAATTAAGTCGAGCGGAATTTTCCCCGGGTTTTCCAGACAGTGCGTGGCGCCCAGCGGAATATAAATGGACTCGTTTTCACCGAGCAGCTTCACTTCACCGTCGATGGTCACTTTGGCGGTCCCCGCCACCACCACCCAGTGTTCGGCGCGGTGATGGTGCATCTGCACCGACAGCCCTTCTCCCGGCTTCACGGTGATGCGTTTCACCTGATAACGCTCGCCAGCGTCGATGGAGTCATATTTGCCCCACGGGCGGTAAACTTCACGGTGAATATGGTGTTCGTGGCGGCCATCGGCCTTGATCTTCTCCACCACTTTTTTAACGTCCTGCACGGCATTACGGTCGGCAATCAGCACCGCGTCTTTGGTCTGCACGACCACCAGATCCTTCACCCCTACCGTAGTGACGAGGCCAGATTCGGCGTAGACGTAGCTGTTTTCCGTTTTGTGGCTGATCACATCCCCGTGATGGACGTTACCCTCCGGGGTATGCGCGCTAATCTCCCACAATGACGACCAGGAGCCGACGTCGCTCCAGCCCGCATCCATCGGTACCACTACCGCATCTGCCGTACGTTCCATCACCGCATAGTCAATGGACTCTTCCGGACAGGCGAGGAAGGCTTCTTCGTCCACGCGGATAAAATCGAGATCCGGATCCACCACCGCCATCGCTTTTTCGCAGGCGCGTAAGATATCCGGGCGATATTTTTCCAGCTCTTCCAGGTAGCGACCGGCGCGGAACAGGAACATACCGCTGTTCCAGTAGTATTCCCCGCTGGCGACGTACGCCTGCGCGGTTTCCAGATTCGGTTTTTCGACAAACTGCGCCACGTCAAAGGCCACGCTGTCGCCTTCACCAGGCGTAACGCTGCCGCGGCGAATGTAGCCATAGCCGGTTTCCGGGAGATCCGGCACGATGCCGAAGGTCACCAGCTTGCCGTTCTCAGCGTAAGGAATCGCGGCGCGTACCGCATCGCGGAAGGCCTCTTCCTGCTGGATGACGTGGTCAGCCGCCAGCACCAGCATCAGCGGGTCGCAGTCCGGGCTGCTGCGTTTTGCCGCCAGCGCCGCAAGGGCAATGGCAGGCGCCGTGTTGCGTCCGGCAGGCTCCAGAATGATATTTTCGGTCAGTTTGTTCAGCTGGCGCAGCTGCTCGGCAACGATAAAGCGGTGCTGTTCGTTACAGATCACCACCGGGCTTTCACACTCCACGCCGTGCAGACGGTTAACCGTCGTTTGCAGCATGGTGAGGTCGCCTTTCAGGCACAGAAATTGTTTTGGATAAAGCACGCGGGACAGTGGCCACAACCGGCTCCCGGATCCACCCGCCATTACGACCGGATACAAAGTGGTTTGACTCATGATTTATCCCCGTATATCTGCAATAAATTGGCTCAGCACGTTCTCTTTCTCGAGCGTGCGTTCGGCATATTCACGTGCCACCGTGTTCTCTTTTGGCATGGCGAGTGCCTGCTCAATTCCGGTCACCAGCGCAGGAACCGATTCCGGCTCCACGCAAACGGCAATGCCCGGGTAGCTGTTGCACAGCTGGCCTAATTCTGTTGCGGCTTCTGCCGTAATCACCGCGTTTCCGCCCACTGCCAGAATGTTGGTCAGCTTGGACGGCAGCACCGCATCCGCCGCGCCGCGTTTTTGCACCACCAGATGGCAATCCGCCATTTTCAGCAGCGCGGGCAGCGCGTCATAAGACTGAAGCGGGAAGAAGCGGATGTTGGTCAGTCCGCGCTCGCTGGCCATTTTTTCCAGCCGCGCTTTACCGCCGCCCTGCCCGACTATCACGAACATCCACGGGTGTTCGCTCAGCTGAAGCGCGGCGTCAATCACGCTCTCCAGCCCCTGTTTTTCGCCGATGTTGCCTGAGTAAAGAATGATTTTTTGCTCAGCAGGCAACCCGAGCTGCGCGCGTAACGCCTGCGCATCCTGGTCTGTCACATCGCGGAAGCGCGCCACTTCGGACCAGTTCGGAAAGAAGATCACTTTTTCCGCCGGGACGCCCTTCTCCTGCGCCTTGTTCATCATCGAGCGCGAAATGGTCGAGACGTAATCCACGTTGTGCAGGCCGCTGCGCTCAAAGGCGCTGGCGAGCTTCGCCACCTTGCCGCCCTTGCCTTTCCCGGCCATCCCCAGCCCGAGCATGGCGTCCACTTCATAATCCTGAATGTGCAGCAGGGTGCGCGCGCCGGAGAGTTTGCCCAGCAGGCGCATGCCTGGCGTGCAGAACAGCGTCGGCACCACGCCGATGATGCGATCCGGCTTCCAGCGACGCTGCGCCATCAGCGGGAAGAAACTGCTCAGGGCAAAGCTGCCCAGATGAATTAAACGTTTCAGCGTCGAGGGCTGTTTCGGCACGTAGAGCGGGCAGCGCCAGACGGTCGCGGCGCCCTCTTCGCGGCGGTAGCGCCAGCTGGAATAGCGTTCGCCTACCTTCCACTCCGGGTAATACGGCGGGGCAGTAATCACCCGCACGTCATGTCCCTGGCTCGCCATCCACTCGACCATCTCGCCGGTGTATTTCCCGATACCGGTAAGCTCCGGCGAGTAGTTAATTCCGTAGACGAGGATTTTCATAGACCTGGCACCTCGGCCTGACGTTCCGCAAGGAAGTACGCCCGACTGTTGTCATGGACGTTGTCGCTTGCCAGCAGCGCCTCTGGCGTTAACCAGCGGTAATCGTCATGCTGAGAATCAGGCAGACGCAGGTCTGCCTCACTCACCTTCAGGCGGAACCCCAGCACGATGTAGTGCGTGGTGAACCCGGTGCCTGAAAAGTTATCGTCATAGAAGTGCTGCCAGACCCCGTAAAACTGGCCCGCTGCCATCGGCAGTTGCAGGCCCAGTTCCGCCAGAGTGAGACGCTCAAACGCATCGGTAAGCGTCTCATCCTTCTGCACGCGCCCGCCGGGCACGAACCAGAAGCCCTGTGCAGGACGATTGGTTCGTTTCCCCAGCAAGAACTCGCCGCGTTCGTTCTCCACGATCAAATCAATTGAGATCAGCGGAGTGGAACGCACTACCGTGGCAAAATCTTCCTGACTTAAAAACATCATTACCCCCGGAAGCGGTGCTGGTTTTCCAGGAACCACTGGTAGGTGCTGGCCAGCCCCTGCTCCAGTGAGACCTCGTGATACCAGCCCAGCTGATGCAGACGGGTCACGTCCAGCAGCTTGCGCGGCGTGCCGTCCGGTTTGGTGGCGTCAAACACCACGCGTCCTTTGTAGCCCACCACCTGCGCGATGGTCTGCGCCAGCTCGCGAATGGTGCAGTCCACGCCGGTCCCGACGTTAATGTGCGACAGCATCGGCTCGGTGTTTTCCTGCCACACCTCGCGATCCAGCTCCATGACGTGAATGCTGGCCGCCGCCATGTCGTCCACGTGCAGGAACTCACGCATTGGCGTACCGCTGCCCCACACCACCACGTCCGGGGCGTTCTCGGCAGTCGCCTCGTGGAAACGACGCAGCAGCGCCGGGATCACGTGCGAATTGCTCGGGTGGAAGTTGTCGTGCGGTCCGTACAGGTTGGTCGGCATCACCGAGCGATAGTCGCGGTTATACTGACGGTTGTAGGATTCACACAGCTTGATCCCGGCAATTTTGGCAATCGCATACGGCTCGTTGGTGGCTTCAAGCGTGCCCTGCAACAGTTCGCTCTCGGCGATCGGCTGCTTCGCCATTTTCGGGTAGATACAGGATGAGCCGAGGAACAGCAGTTTATTCACGTTGTGCAGATGCGCCGCGTGAATGATGTTGCTCTCAATCATCATGTTCTCGTAGATGAAATCCGCCGGGTAGGTGTTGTTAGCGACAATGCCGCCCACCTTCGCCGCCGCCAGATACACCTGGTCGATACGTTCGCTGGCGAAGAAGTCCTGCACCGCAAGGCTATCAAGCAGGTTCAGCTCGTCGCGGGTGCGAACAATCACCTCAACGTCGCCGCGCTGTTCCAGCTGGCGAACAATCGCGGAACCCACCATTCCGCGATGACCGGCGACAAAAATACGTTGTTTTGTCATTCTCAGGACTCCAGCGCGATGGCAACCTCGTAGCCATGAGACTTGAGCAGGGAGTGTTTTTTCGCTGCTTCAAGATCTTTGGCCACCATCTCGGATACCATTTCTTGCAGGGTGGTTTCTGGTTTCCAGCCCAGCTTCTCGTGCGCTTTGGTTGGGTCGCCCAGCAGGGTTTCCACTTCAGCAGGACGGAAGTAACGCGGATCAACCTGGACAATCACGTCGCCTGGCTTCACGCCCGGTGCGTCGTGGCCGGTCACGGAAACAACGATACCCTTCTCTTCCACGCCGGTGCCTTCGAAGCGCAGCTTGATGCCCAGCTGTGCCGCAGCCATCTCAACGAACTGACGCACGGAGTACTGCACGCCGGTCGCGATCACGAAGTCTTCTGGCTGTTCCTGCTGCAACATCATCCACTGCATTTTCACGTAGTCTTTCGCATGGCCCCAGTCACGCAGGGAATCCATGTTGCCGAGGTGCAGGCAAGACTCCAGGCCCTGAGCGATGTTGGCAATCGCGCGGGTGATTTTGCGGGTCACGAAGGTTTCGCCGCGACGCGGAGATTCGTGGTTGAACAGAATGCCGTTACAGGCGTACATGCCGTAGGATTCACGGTAGTTCACGGTGATCCAGTAAGCGTACAGTTTCGCCACAGCGTACGGAGAACGTGGGTAGAACGGCGTGGTTTCTTTCTGCGGAATTTCCTGCACCAGACCGTACAGCTCAGAGGTAGATGCCTGGTAGAAGCGGGTTTTCTTCTCAAGACCAAGGAAGCGAATCGCTTCCAGCAGACGCAGCGTACCCATCGCATCCACGTCAGCGGTGTACTCCGGGGACTCGAAGGAAACCGCAACGTGGCTCATTGCCCCCAGGTTGTACACTTCGTCCGGCTGTACTTCTTGCAGGATGCGGGTCAGGTTGGAGGTATCGGTCAGGTCGCCGTAATGCAGATGGAATTTCGGGTTTGCCGCATGCGGATCCTGGTAAATGTGATCGACACGCTCGGTGTTGAATGAAGAGGCACGACGCTTAATACCGTGAACTTCATACCCTTTTTCCAGCAGCAATTCTGCCAGGTAAGAACCATCTTGTCCGGTAACGCCGGTGATGAGAGCGACTTTAGACATGTTTATATTCCTCTGTACTTATCAAAGTTTTTCAGTTTCAACGCGTTCGCGTATCACCACTGCGGGGTTGCCACGGCAAATTTTATTTGCCGGAAGCGATTTAAAAACGCTGCTGCGGGCACCGACTACCGTGCCATCACCAACAGAAACACCGGGTGCAACAAAGACGTCTGTTGCCAGCCAGCATTTTTCACCGATCACAACAGGCGAAGCGGTAATATCAAAATGCGGGCTCATAAAATCGTGGCTGCCGGTGCACAAATAACACTTCTGTGAAACCACCGAATTTGCGCCAATCGTAATCTCGCCAAGGGTATATAACACCGCGTCATCCCCAACCCAGGCGTAATCCCCAAGCGTTAATTTCCAGGGATAAGTAATTTTCACCGAAGGTCGAATGACTACGTTTTTTCCTATTTTTGCGCCAAACAGACGCAGTAAAAATGCGCGCCAGCGGTACAGTATTTGCGGCGACCAGGCAAATAACGTTGCCTGCACAGCCCACCACAGTTGAACTTTAATACCGCTCCCGCCCCGAAAACCTTTCGGCACGGAGAATCCATTTAATTCCTGCATTACGTTTCCTTATATCTCAGGCTTTGTTATATAAGGCTTTCGCTTTACCCGTCGTTTTCAGACGTAAGAAATAAGATAATTCCGCCCAGAACCCCGGCACGCGTAATATTTTACGCTGCACGTTTTTGGCATCCTGGCACAGTTCCAGATTATTCGAGGTTGACACGCCACCCATTGAAAATTCAGATACCAGTCCTTTAATTCGACGGAACGGGTAGCCAGATTTGTACAGGCTGGCCGCCAGGGCATAATCTGATGACACTTTATAGCGCAAATCGTAAGGCTGTTTTTTCAGGCCGCTCATTGGGAAGAAAATAGCCTGATGGCTGGCCGGCAGGCTGTGGTAGATATACCAGCCTGGTTTCGCGCCGCGCAGCACTTTTTTCCCCTCGCCGAAATCAAGCAGCGCATCACCAATAAACATGGCATCTTCTTTCTGGCGCGCCAGCTGACGGGCAAACAGCGCCACATCTTCATGGAACACATCGCCGGAATTGAGGAAGATCGCGTAACGCCCCTGCGCCATGTTGATGCCTTTATTCATGGCATCGTAAATACCTTTATCTTTCTCGCTGATGTAACGTAAGTTGAACTCACCGTTGAGTTTTTCCAGGAACTCCGCCGTGCCGTCGTTCGAGCCGCCATCGACCACGATCCACTCAAAGGTGAGGCTCGGATCGCGCGCCAGGTTGCGCAGCGAGCGCCAGGTTTTTACCACCCCTTCGTAGTTACGAAAGGCGACAGTAATGACGCTAAGAAACATAAATCACCTCATTTCGTCATACGCTCGTAATATTCAGCGCTTTGCGCAAAATAAACGGACATACAATTAAGAATGCATATTCCGGGCTAAATATTGACCCGGTAAAAAACAACGACACCGGTGTGAACAGATAAAGTTGCACGCGAAAGTTCTGGTTATCACCAAACGCGTTAATCATCATTTTGAAAACTTTAAACAGATACCACAGTGTCAACAGTACGGCGAACCAGGAAAAATAGATAATTAACAGATACAGACCATTGTCTATGGTTTTACCGACATCCGCACCGTTAAAGATTCCGAATGATGCAACATATTCGTAAAGTGAGCCGAATCTTACTACGCCATCAATATGGGTTAAGGAATAACCCACCATCACCAGTGGACCAATGATGCGATAATAGGACGACGAACCTTCCGTTCCCAAATCACCCAAACGTTCAGAAATGTACGGAAACGCAAATATTACGCCCACTAAAAATACCGTCAGAGAGATTATCGCCAGCGGCAGTTTTTTCTTAATCGCCTCTTTGTTCAGGTACTGGAACGCCCACTCCAGCAGGTAAAACAGAATAAACGTCATTACCCCGGAGAACGACCCTGACAGAACGATTCCTGCAAGAATCATAGCATCGGTCTTGGGGGTTTTGATACCGAACTGTTTGATGCTGAGCCAAATTGAGATTAATGCCAGAGCAAAAAACGCCGGTTCAAAATAGAGCGCGGTTGTACGCTTGCCACCAAACTTAATGAAGTTCAGTACATAGCTGTTACTGTATATAAGATATTTCGAAATTATTTCCATCAGGCTACTGCCGCCTGTGAGAATAATTTGCGCCATCTCCATTGCCGCAAGCACAACAATCAGCCCGACGACAATATAAAAGAACCTGAGGATTTTCCTATAATTGTGCGGAGAAATAGTTTTAAAGCGAATACTCCACACCATGCCAATAATGATAACGATATAAACAAACAGCATGGTGGAGGTGACATATTTGCTGGCGTCCAGCGACTGACCAAAGATGTAGTTAAACGCCGTCAGACCAAACCCGATGCCCAGCGCAATCATCAGTTTTTTGAGGTTAAGCTTGTCAACGTAAAGCAACAGCAGAACCGGCAGGAAGGTGACGATAGTGATCGGGAAGCTTTCACCGAGCTGGGCAATCTTAACGTTGACCAGCAGGTAGATCAGCGGCAGCAGCAGATAACTACAGATTCTGATAGAACGAGACATACTCCTCCAGCATCTGTTGTCCACTGTACGCTTTGCGGCTACGGTTGCGGAACGATTCCAGGTCCGTGCCAAAAACAGCCTGCGCGATATCGGCCTTCGACAACTGCACCAGCGGCAGCACCTCATTTTCACTGAAGGTTTTACCGCCGGATTTCTCCAGCACTTCCCGCGCGGCGTCGCTGTGGGTGGCAATCACCGGTACGCCGATGGAGAGCGCTTCGCACAGGATCAGCGGGTAGTTGTCCACGCGGGAGCTGAACACCAGCGCGTCCATACCGTTCAGCGCGCTCATCAGTTTGCGCTTGTCGGTTTCAAACCCGTGGTTCACCACGTTAGCGCCATCAAACGGCGAGAATTTGCCAAAGGTATGCAGCTCAATTTTGTCGCCGAGCGCCATCATGTCGCGCACCAGCTGCTGGTTGGTTTTGCCGTCGTAGCGCAGGTCATGGGCGACGACCGCAATTTTCGGCTTACCGGGGGTAACGGCTACGGGCATCAGTTCGGCCAGGATCGCTTCCGTTGCCACATCAATACCGTTGTTGATGATCTGGCAGCGCCCTGCTCCGTACAGGCTATTAAAAGCGTCCGCCACGTGCTGGCTTGGGGAGATAAAGGTGCAGCCGAGCGAGAGCATATCGCGGAACAGCTGACGCTTACCCTCAACCAGCTGATGCGCGCGATCGACCTTCACAGGCGGGTAGTTGCTGAGCGTAGGGCATTTCTGGCAGTTATCTTTCCAGCCTTCGCAGCCGTCGGTAAAGGCGCAACGTCCGGTCACGCTCCAGTGGTCGTGCAGCGTCCAGACAAATCGGGTATCCGGCTTGTGCGCCTTCACCTTGCCACAAAACGCCACCACCTCTTCCAGATTCAGCCAGTAGCTGTGCAGCACGTGGAAGTGCAGCACAACCGGGCCGCGAGTGCGGGTGACGGTGCGGTAGAGATTATTCAGGTTGCCGAACAGGTCGCGGTTAAACAGGCGGAACAGCGCAATATTGGCGATGGAGGTCAGACGTGGCGTCTGCTTCAGCACCTGCGGATAGTTATCATGGCTGACGCTTTTCTTGCCGCCTTTACCGTAACCGTAAACAAAGCGCGACTGGAGTCCTTTTTGCAGCGCGCGCTGGTGCAGATCCAGCGCTACGCCTGCCGCCCCGCCCTCTGCGAGGCGTACGTTAAATTGCAGAATGTTCATTTAATCACCTTCACGCGGGCTTTCTCGCCCACCACCAGCGCGTTGTCCGGAATGCTGTCCAGCACCACGCTGCCTGCGCCAATCGTCACGTTATTACCCACGGTAATGTCCCCGATCATCACCACGTTGGCGCCCAACTCGACGTTATTGCCAATCACCGGGCAAGCCAGGCTGTCTGGCCCGCGGTTGCCGATTGTCACCCCGTGGCGAATGGTGAAATCATCACCCGCGACGACGAACTTGTTGATGACCACCGCATAGCCGTGATGAATGGTAAAGCGGCGGCCAATGGTGGCAGCGGCCTGAATTTCATAGCCAAAAAAGCATTCGGTGATGATGCGGTACAGCACCAGCACCGGCGCGGCCCAGATATTGTTCAGCACATTTTTTTTGCGCCACACCGAGCAAAAGTGCGCAATACGGTAGGCCAGAACCATGCAGCACGGGCGCAGGCTCCAGCTGTTAGCGCGGCAATCTTCCAGAAACATTATTTCCCCCGAAGCCCGTCAGCCAGACGCTTGCCGTTACGTACCGACAGCAGCGTCAGCAGCGTGCGCCAGTTCATGCGCTTATTACGGATCTGATACAGGGTGAAGAGCTGATACTTCCGGCTGGCACGGTCAAACTTGTCCTTGTGCTTGCGGTAAAAATGGAAGTAGCCCGAGAATTTCTTCGGCGACGAGGTGATTTGCATCTCCCCGTGATTGATGTGCAGGATCTGCGTGGCCTCTTCCACCTTCCACGGCTCGCCGTACTCCACCACCATCCGCAGGAAGATGTCGTAATCCTGCGCGGCCTTCAGCTCGGTATCGAACAGGCACTCCTTAAAGCGCCATGCCCAGGTAAACACCTGATTGCCGATAATGTTGCGCTTGTAGAACAGGCGGCGGGAATACGGTGATTTCGGATACAGCGGCAGGCTGGCCGGCTGCGAATAGACCTCGCCCTGGCAAACATAGTCATTGGCATACAGAAACGCGTGGGTCACCAGCTGCGCTTTGTGCGACAGGAAGATTGACAGACGGTTTGGCGTCCATTCGTCATCGTCGTCGATACCGGTCAGATACTGCCCTTTCGCCTGCATAATCGCCTGGTTGCGCACCGCACACGCCCCGGAGTTGATGGCGTTGTGAGTGTACACCACGCGCGGGTCGTTCAGGTCTTCAACAAACTTTTGCAGTTGTTCGTAAGAGGAGGAACAGTCATCCACGATAATCAGTTCCCAGTTATCGTAATCCTGACGCAGGACCGATTTAATCGCGCGGATCGCCAGCTGCTGACGATTCCATGTCGGCATATAGATAGAAATCAAAGGGCGTTGTGTGGTCATGGTCTTCCCCTTATCCCTCACCCCGACCCTCTCCCGGAGGGAGAGGGAGAAAAGCTGCACCATGCAGTCCTCTCTCTCCCCTGGGGAGAGGGTTAGGATGAGGGGGATTATTATTTACTGTCAGACTTGTATTCGTACTCGTAGTAGCCGTAATCCTGATACCCGGTCGCGCGGCGGAAGATGGAGTTCAGAATGACCCCCTTCACCTCAATACCGTTTTGCTCAAAGCGGCTAAGGCTGGTTTCCACTTCCTTCAGGGTGTTCACCGCATAGCGTGCGACCATCAGCGTGGTGCCCGCATGACGCCCTACCACGGCAGCGTCGGTGACCGCCAGAATTGGTGGGGTATCGATCAGCACCAGGTCATAGTTTTTGCTCGCCCACTCAATCAGCTGCGTGAAGCGCTCGCTCATCAGCAGTTCAGACGGGTTCGGCGGCACCTGGCCACGCGGGATCAGGTCAAATTTCGGAATCGACGTCGGCTTGGCGCTCTCGCTGATTTCCCCTTTACCGAGCAGGATTTCCGACAGACCGTTAACGTTGTTGGTCCCCAGCAGCTCATGGGTGTAGCCCTTACGCATATCGCAGTCGATCAACAGCACGCGCTTGTTGGTCTGGCTCACCACCGCCGCCAGGTTGGCGCAGACGAAGGTTTTACCGATTGACGGGCTGACACCGGTCATCATCAGGACGTTGTTTTTGGCCTGCATCATGGCGAAGTGGAGGCTGGTACGCAGGCTGCGCACCGCTTCAATCGCCAGGTCAGTCGGGTTACCCACGGCCAGCAGCTGGCTCTGTTTGTAACGCTTGACGCCCTTAACGGTTTTGACGCTGTCACGGGACTTCTGCCACTCTGAAAGCGGGATGCTGGCGTACACGCTGATCCCGTTCTCTTCCAGCACCTGCGGGCTTTCGATACCGCGGTTGAACAGCGAGCGCAGCAGCACGCCGACAATGGAAAGCATCAGGCCGAGAATAATGCTGCCGAGGATAATCAGCGCTTTCTTCGGCTTCAGCACGCCCGGCTGGGTAATCGCCGGGTCAACGATACGCACGTCGCCGACGGTGCTGGCTTCGGTGATTTTCAGCTCCTGCTGTTTGTTCAGCAGCTGCATGTAAACCTGCTGGCCGGATTCCACATCACGCGTCAGGCGTACAATTTCCTGCTGCGTCTTCGGCATCGCGGTCACGCGGTCATTCAGCTTCGCCTTCTCTTCTTCCAGGGTACGACGTTTCTCCAGCAGCGTGCGGTACGCCGGGTGACGTTTGGTATAGAGCTTGGAAATCTCCGCCTCTTTGAAGGTCAGCTCGTTCAGCTGCGCATCAATATTCACCATGGAGTCGAGAACCGATTTCGCCTCCAGCGGCAGATCGACGGAATCCTTGTCCTGACGGTACGCGTTCAGCTTGTTCTCAGCGTCATCCAGACGGGCGCGCACCTCCGGCAGCTGTTTACTGAGAAACGCCAGGCTTTTTGCAGCTTCCGCTGACTTACGCTCAACGTTCTGCTCCAGATAGTTGCGGGTGATGCTATTGAGGATGTCGCGGATTTGATCCTTGTCTTCACCGGTGAAGGTCATGCTCAGGACGCCGGTGTCCTTGCCGTTTTCGGTGACGGTCAGGTTGTTTTGCAGGTTGTTGATCATCCCGAGCGTCGAGAATTTGGTGACCGTAAACTCCCCGCCCTCATGCGCCTGAATTGCGCTGACCTTGATGCTGACGCCCTCTTTGGTCAGCATCTGCCCCACCTCGCCGCGTGCGCTGAAGCCCGCGTCGCTGGTCAGCTGATACTGTTTTGGTCCCAGCACTGTCAGGGTAAAGGTTTGGTCCCCTGCCCCTTTTGGGATCACGAAGTCGGTCACTTTTACCGTATCGTTACTGCGCCCCATCAGGCGATCCCAGCCTGCGCCAAATACCGGGAAGGTGTTTTTGGTGACCGCGATATCCAGCCCCAGATCGTGAACCGTTTTGCCCAGTACCAGGCGCGACTGGATCAGCTGAATTTCGGCTTCCGATGCCGGCGGCTTGTTGGCCAGCGCCGAGCCGATATCCTGAACCAGCGAGTTTCCGGTATTTTGTTCGATCTGCACCAGCGCGTCGGCGCTGTAAATAGGCGTCGCGAACAGCGTATAAACGATCGCCGCCACGGCAAAGATGGCGGTAATACCCAGCACCCACCATTTCGCTTCAATAACGGTCCCGACCAGGCGACCGATATCGATTTCATCACTGCCCGACGTCGGGGCGGCAGAAGGTCTTGTTTTTTCTGTCATTGTTATCCCTGCTGAGCTTTCAGTGCCTGCGCCCACTGACGGGCAGACTGGTCTAGTAAGGTGTATACCGCCTCAAAGGCCTCGCGGCTCTTGCGATACGGATCGGGAATTTCGCGCTCACCATCCCAGTGACCAAACAGCATCACCTTGCCGCGCATCTCCGGTGCGATATCGCACAGCGCGTGAATGTGGCGTTTTTCCATCGCGAGGATCAGGTCATATTCCCGGCACATCCGGCCAGAGACCTGACGGGCAACGTGCCCGTCGAGTGAGAGGTTATGCTCAAGGGCAACGCTTGCGGCACGTTCGTCGGCACCTTTTCCGACCAGCGCGCCCAGCCCTGCGGAGTCGACCGTTAACGCAGGCTGGTAATTTTTCAACAGCCTTTCAGCCGTGGGGGAACGGCAAATGTTCCCCACGCACACCACCAGAATTTTGTTAAACATCGCGGCTTACCAGTTATGAACGTCGCTCGCCGTATCCGTCATGTAGCGAACGCCACTGATGGTAGGCAGCAACTGGTTGATCAGACGGTTCCAGCGGGCAACCGGCGCGGTGGTGACATAGACCACATCGTACGGCTGGAGACGGAACGACGTTGCCATGACCAGGGACGTCGCGTCGGACATATCCAGCTGGTAGATGTTGGCAATCTTGCCCTTCGCGTTCTCGCCTTTGATAGGACGGATCACGAAGATACCGCTGGCGTTGGAGGCGGTCAGATCGATGCCTTCCGCATTGCCCAGCGCTTCGGTCAGGGTCATACCGCTGAAGTCCATCTTGAGGGTGCTCTGTTTCTTCACTTCACCCATCACGAACACTTTCAGATCGTCGTTGCGCGGCACGTACAGAATATCGCCCGGATAAAGGAGGCGGTTCTGGGTCAGGTCACCGTTTTGCATCAGCGCCTGAAGCGAAATGCGCTGCTCTTTGCCGTTGTGGGTCAGCACCACGTTGCGCCAGTCAGCGCCGTCGGTTAAGCCGCCTGCGGCATTGATCGCATCGAGAACGGTGAGCGGGACGTTAGTGATCGCCTGCTGGCCGGATTTATTGACCTGGCCAGAGATATAGGCTTTCTGGGATCGGAACGCGGCGATATTAACGTCCACCTGCGGGTCAGCAATGTACTGCGCCAGGCGGCCGGTAATATCACTACGGATCTCAGCAAGCGTTTTGCCCGCGACGTGCACTTTGCCAATGTAGGGATAGAACATGGTGCCATCGGACTGTACCCAGTTACCGGTGTCACTTGAGCTACGGTACTGGCCCGCAGGCGTGGTCAGTTCAGGGTGATCCCAGACGGTCACATTAATGACGTCACCCGGACCCACGCGATACTGGTAAGAGGCAATTTCCTGGTCCAGAGACATATTTGGCTGAGCAACATTTGGACGTGGGCGTAATTGTTCCACCAGACGTGGGGTTAATGGATACACATTCACCATTTTGTCGAGATCAAAATCAGCATCCTGCTGTTTAATCACATCCTTGCCCATTGTCGACATATTGCTGCCGGGAAAGACCGTGCAACCACTCATCAAGGTCACAGACACCAATAATGGCATCAATTTCATTTTGGATTTCATCATTGATTATTTATCACTTTGGCAGAGTAATTATCCTGTGCAATTAAAATAAGCGCGGGTCGTGGTGACAATCAGAATGCAGTTAATCATTTAGCAATATAACTGGCATCAGTCCTAAAAAAAGCTTATTCATCCATTGGCTATTGACAGAATAATTGAGGCTGATTCACACGCTTTCAGGCACGCTACCGCCCTTGGCTTTCAGTTACCAATCCACTGACTAAACAATGCGTTATGGTTAGACACCCTCTTGGATAAGGCCTTTTGCGAAATATATCAAACGCCTCACAGGGGCGATTGATAATGTATAGCTTTCACCAAAGACCGAAACAAAAATAGCAACAAGGAGATTTAACATTTGATGCTGGAAGAATTGTTGCAGCTAACCTAATAGCAGGCAAGGAGACAACCGTCCTAATATTCGTTTTTAAGATTAATATTAAGAGCAAAGTTTTAAGGTTTTCGGATTTTCTTTATATTGACAAAATAGATCGCCAGACCATTTATTGCGATATATCCTAAATATCGTCTTATGTAATTAAATCTTCGCAATTAACTTATTTACACCGCCCGGCAAATGGGGCTTACCTGAGTGTAGCATTAAGAGAAATCTCACCCCGGCATTGCAATTTCCGTCGGCTTTATCCATGATCGAAGTGTGACATTAGTCATATAACAGAAGGTATTGCATTTACTATGGAATGGATTGCCGATCCATCAATCTGGGCCGGGCTGGTGACGCTGGTCGTCATCGAATTAGTGCTCGGCATTGATAACCTGGTGTTTATCGCTATCCTTGCCGATAAATTACCCCCTTCACAACGCGACCGCGCCCGCGTGACGGGTCTTCTGCTCGCCATGGTGATGCGTCTGCTGTTACTGGCCTCAATCTCCTGGCTGGTGACGCTGACCAAACCCTTATTCAGCGTGCAGGGTCTGAGCTTTAGCGCCCGCGACCTGATCATGCTTTTCGGCGGATTGTTCCTGCTGTTCAAAGCCACGGTTGAGCTTAATGAGCGGCTGGAAGGAAAAGACAGTGAAAACCCCACCCAGCGACGCGGTGCAAAATTCTGGCCGGTGGTCGCGCAGATAGTGGTGCTGGATGCCGTCTTTTCTCTCGACTCCGTGATCACAGCCGTCGGGATGGTTGACCATCTGGCGGTGATGATGGCCGCGGTGATCATCGCCATCACCCTGATGGTGCTCGCCAGTAAAGCCCTGACGCGCTTTGTGAACAGTCACCCGACTATCGTCATCCTCTGTCTGAGCTTCCTGCTGATGATTGGCTTTAGCCTGGTGGCGGATGGTTTTGGCTTCCATATCCCGAAAGGGTATCTGTACGCCGCCATTGGTTTCTCGGTGCTGATTGAGTTTCTCAATCAGCTGGCCATTTTCAACCGTCGCCGTTTTCTCTCCGCGAACCAGACATTACGACAGCGCACCGCAGATACGGTGATGCGCCTGCTGAGCGGCAAAAAAGAGGATGCCGAGCTGGATGCTGAATCCGCGGCGATGCTTGCCGACCACAGCGACGGGCAGATCTTCAACCCGCAGGAACGCCGGATGATAGAGCGCGTGCTTAACCTCAACCAGCGCTCGGTGAGCAGTATCATGACCTCCCGCCATGACATTGAGCATATTGACCTGACGGCGCCGGAAGAGCAGATCCGCGCCCTGCTGGATAAAAACCAGCACACCCGCGTGGTCGTGACCGGCGGTGAAGAGGAAGAAGAGCTGCTGGGCGTGGTACACGTGATTGACCTCCTGCAACAGCAGCTCCACGGCGAGCCGCTCAACCTGCGGGCGCTGGTGCGCCAGCCGCTGGTCTTCCCGGAAGCGCTACCGCTGCTCTCCGCGCTGGAGCAGTTCCGCAACGCGCGTACCCACTTCGCGTTTGTCGTTGATGAGTTTGGTTCTGTGGAAGGGCTGGTGACGCTCAGCGACGTGATGGAAACCATCGCTGGTAATCTGCCTAATGAGGTGGATGAGATCGATGCGCGTCACGATATTCAGAAAAACGCCGACGGCAGCTGGACCGCCAACGGCCATATGCCGCTCGAAGATCTGGTGCAGTTCGTTCCGCTTCCGCTGGATGAGAAGCGCGAATACCACACCATCGCCGGTTTGCTGATGGAATATCTGCAACGTATTCCGCAGCCGGGCGAAGAGGTCCAGGTGGGGGATTACATGATCAAAACCTTGCAGGTAGAGAGCCATCGCGTGCAGAAGGTGCAGCTGATACCGCTGCGCGGTGAAGATGAGATGGATTTTGAGGTGTAAAAAAGCCGGGTGGCGCTTCGCTTACCCGGCCTACGGTGTCTGGCTTTTGTAGGCCGGGTAAGGCAAAGCCGCCACCCGGCACAACAGGCATCACAGCTTATCGAGCAGCTTTTTCACGTCCTTACCTGACTGAGACTCTTTATTGCGGTCCGCCCAGTCATTCAGCCGACGTTTCGCTTCATCCTGAAGGTGCTTCCGCAGGATCTGATCGACCTGCAAACTGTAATTCAACTCCTGCCATTTTCCGTACACGCGCAGCGGTATCGGCGTCTCTTTCAGGAACTCCACAAGCTGGCCTTCGCCTTCCCAGCCAGCCTTCACGCGGACGTTGAAGCGGGTGTCTGCCGTCTCTTTCACCAGATCCAGCGCGCCGGTTCCGGTCAGCGCCAGCAGTGACGAAGTCCCCTGCATGTCGTCAAGCGAGAGCTGACCGTTATCGAGGGCAAGCTCGCTGGTAAAGCTGTCCAGACGGGTTGCGCTGTCGTAGTTTTCATTCGCTTTCACGCTGCTGCTGCGCTCTACCGCCTGCTGCACCAGTTGCTGGAAGTTCAGCCCTTCCATGCGCGAATCTTTCAGCTCAACGTGCGCCTGCCCCTGCCAGCTACGACGGAAGGCGTCCGCATCAATCTTCGTACCAGAGAAATCCCCTGCCAGCGACAGCTGCCCCGTGAGGGCAATCGGGTAATTAAAGGCTTTCAGGATGGTGCCAATCTCAACGTTTTCCAGACGCGGCTGGAACGCGGCGCTGGCAACGTCTTTGCGTACATCCAGCGTGCCCGGCAGGGAGAGGTTCCCTGCTCCCATTTTTCCGCTGAGCTCGGAGATGACCAGCAGGCCGTTGTGGTTGAACATCTGGCTGCTGACGTCAGTAAAATCAATCCCACGCCAGCGCACGCTGTTCGCTTTCAGCAGAATGTCGGCGGTAAATCCGCGCAGGCCGTTGTAGTCAGGCTGATCGAGATTTGAGGAGATCACCGGACGCGACTGCGTGACCTGGCTTTGCCCCACCTGCGTGGCTCCCTCATCGGTCGCGTTCACCGGTTGGGGCGGAAGCAGGTTCTCGAGGTTCAGCTTGTCGAATTGCAGATCCAGCACCCACTTAGGTTTCTCATCAAGCGTGACGCTCGCCTGCCCCTTCAGGGCACTGTCGTTGGCCTGGAGGTTGAGCGCGTTCAGTTCGAGCTGTTTGCGCTCTTCATGCCACACCGCCTGCATCGTGCCCTGGCCGGCAATCCCCTTCGCGGGTAAATCCGCGCCGGTCAGCTGCCAGTTAAGCTGCTGAACGTCCGCAGTCAGCTGGTGCGGATAATCAGAGGCGTTCACGTTCGCGTTCATCGACAGGTTGAGATCGCGCTGATTGCGGTTGATCCGCCCGGAGAACTCCATGGTGGCGTGATGGTTGGCATCCTGCTCCATCCTGAGGTTGATATTGCGTACGGTGATCTGTTCGTCATCTTCATGCTGGAAAACCAGCACGCTGTCGGCAACTTTCAGATTACCAATATCGAACGACCAGCCGGTGTCAGACGGGACGTCAGGCAAGGTGTTTTCACGCGGTGCGACCGGAGCATCCGCCTGACGAACGGCTTCGGTTTGCGGCGTAAGCTGAATCACCGCCCCTTTCAGCATCACCTGTTCAACCTGGAGCTGATGGGATAAGAGCGGGATGAGCGCGACATCAAGACGCATGTTATCCGCCGTGACCAGCGGCTGCGCGGCACCCGGCGCGGTGAGGGACATACGTCCGGAGAGAATGCTGAGCTGAGGCCAGACGTGCCAGCGCAGCGGCCCGTCCAGCTTGAGTTCATACCCGCTGCGCGCTTCCACCTGCCGCACCATGTAGGCCCGGAAGTCATTCGGGTTAACCAGCAGCACCAACGCTGAAAGGCCAGCCACCAGCACCACCAGCAAAATCATCAGCGTTGTCAGAACTCTTCTCATGGCTTCCTCAGTGAACTCACAGATCAGTCTTTATCGATACGACTGGCAACCGCACCCTGCTGGTCGCGATATTTTGCGTCCTGACGGCGGTTATAAGGACGGTCTGCCGGGCCGGTCAGCGGTTCAAAGCTCAACGCACCAATCATCATTCCCGGACGAAGCGCCAGCGGCAGTTTACCGGCGTTAAAGAACTCCAGCACGATACGGCCAGACCAGCCCGGATCGATACGGTGCGCGGTGACGTGCACCATCAGGCCCAGACGCGCCAGGGAAGAGCGTCCGTCAAGCCAGCCGACCAGGTCCGCAGGCAGCGTGACCGATTCAAAGGTCACCGCCAGCGCCAGTTCGCCAGGATGGAGATAAAACGCCTCTCCTTCTTCGATGACGATTTCGTCGCTCATGACGCGATCCAGCGCCGCACTGACTTCGTCTTTCGGCCCGCTGAGGTCGATAAACGGTGCCGTGTGGCCGCTGAAGGTGCGGAATTTATTCCCCAGACGCACATCGACGGTCACGCCGTTAATACGCTCAACCGGCGGACGCGGGGTGATAGACAGGCGGCCTTCATCCAGCCAGGCTTCTATATCGCGGTCACAAAGACGCATGGCACTTTCTCCTTTCGTGCATCGCGCCCTGAAGCCTTACGGCGTCAGGGCAAAACCAGGTTATCTCTGAACGGTACACAATTCACACGGCTTATTCAAAAAACTGACTGATTTTCGCTTTTAAGATATCAATGGCAATACGGTTTTTACCGCCGCGAGGCACGATAATATCGGCGTATTGTTTCGAAGGCTCAATAAATTGCAGGAACATCGGGCGAACGGTTTTCTGATATTGCGCCATCACGGAGTCCATGGAGCGGCCGCGTTCGTTAACGTCGCGTTTAATACGCCGCATCAGGCAGATATCCAGCGGAGTGTCGACGAAAATCGAGAAGTTCATAGATTCGCGCAGACGGGCGTCGGTGAGCAGCAAAATCCCTTCAAGGATAATCACCTTCTTGGGCTCGATACGGATCGTTTCCTGGGTGCGGGTATGTTCCACGTAGCTGTAGACGGGCAGCTCAATCGCCTCGCCGCGCTTCAGCGCTTCCAGATGCTGGAACAGCAGGCTGTGATCCATCGCACTGGGGTGGTCGTAGTTGGTTTTTACGCGCTCTTCCATCGAAAGATGGGATTGATCTTTGTAATAGCTATCTTCGGGAATAACACCGATATGCTCATCACCCACTTGTTCACGCAGTTCGCGATAAAGCGTACTGGCAATAAGACTTTTACCTGAAGCCGATGCGCCGGCGATGCCTATGATGACGCACTGATGAGACTTATCAGTCATAAATTTAGCGACCTGATTAACCTGGATGTAAGGAAGGACGACGCCGGAGCGTCAAACGCGGCAATTATAGGGATTTCGGGGGCGTGATACCAGTCGAATGCGCAGGTTATGCGAGGCGGGCTGAAAAGCGCCGTTTCACGCCTTTAGCGAAATTTTTACGCGCGGTTTTTCGCCATTTCATTACCCTTCTTCGCAGAGTAACTATTTTATAAGTCTATGAAGTCAAAATCTGACCACTCAGCATATGAATTGTAAAATGTTTGTACTAGCATAAACCAAATTATTAATTTCACGCGTCCGGACCTGGCTCCTGACAACATGGCGTCCCTGGATAGAGCGGTAATGAATAAACAATACCAGCGGGTTTTGGTTACTACCCCACATCCTTTACTGCGGCTTGTCTGTCTGGGTCTGGTCACGTTCATCTTCACCTTATTTTCCCTCGAGCTGACTCGCTTCGGTACGCTGCTGGCGCCACTATGGTTCCCGACTTCAATTATGATGGTGGCGTTTTACCGCCATGCGGGAAAAATGTGGCCCGGCATTGCGCTCGCCTGCTCCTTTGGCAATATTTTTGCCTCGTGGATGCTCTTCTCATGGGCATCGATCAACATCACCTACACGGCGATCAATATCATTGAGGCCACGGTTGGCGCGCTGTTACTGCGTAAGCTGCTCCCCTGGTATAACCCGCTGCAAAACCTCAACGACTGGGTCCGGCTTGCCCTCGGCAGTGCCCTGGTGCCGCCGCTGGTGGGGGGCGTTCTGGTTCATTTTCTGGTGCCGAGCGCGGAGCCGCTGCGTAATTTCCTTGTCTGGGTACTTTCAGAAGCCATTGGCGCACTGGCGCTGGTGCCGTTAGGTCTGCTGTTTAAGCCGCATTACCTGCTGCGCCACCGCAACCCGAAACTGCTGCTGGAAACGCTGGTGACCCTGGTCGTCACGCTGGTTCTTAGCTGGACGGCAATCACCTGGCTGCCGTGGCCATTCACCTGCATTATCGTTCTACTGATGTGGAGCGCGGTCCGTCTGCCGCGTATGGAAGCGTTCCTGATATTTTTATTCACCATCATGATGGTGTCCCTGATGATGGCGCGAAATCCGCTCTCCATGACGCCCTCCACCATGATCGTCACCTTCAACGCGCCGTGGCTCCCCTTCCTGATGATGCTGCTCCCCGCCAACATTATGACGATGGTGATGTATGCCTTCCGGGCCGAGCGTAAACATATTACGGAAAGCGAAGAACGTTTTCGCAATGCGATGGAGTATTCCGCGATTGGTATGGCGCTGGTGGGCATTGAGGGCCAGTGGCTCCAGGCCAACAAGGCTCTGTGCAATTTCCTCGGTTACAGCCAGTCTGAGCTTCAGTCGCTCACGTTCCAGCAGTTAACCTGGCCGGAAGATTTAAATACCGACCTGGAACAGTTGCAACAGCTGATTCACGGCGAGATCAACACCTACACCCTCGAAAAACGCTACTACACCCGCAGCGGCGAGGTGGTGTGGGCGCTGCTGGCCGTCTCCGTTGTGCGCCATGCCGACGGCACCCCGCTCTACTTTATTGCCCAGATTGAAGACATCAACGATCTGAAACAGACCGAGTGGGTGAATAAGCGTCTGATGGAGCGTATCACTCTCGCTAACGAAGCCGGCGGAATCGGGATTTGGGAGTGGGATCTCGAGCCGGACGTAATCAGCTGGGATAAACGGATGTTTGAGCTGTACGAGATCCCCTCGCACATTAAACCCACCTGGCAGCTCTGGCATGCGGCCATGGTGCCTGAAGATCGTACGCACGCCGAACAGGTCCTGCGTGAGTCACTCCAGGCCAGGGTACCTTTCAAGCTGGAATTTCGCATTCGCGTCAAGGATGGCATTCGCCACATTCGTTCGCTGGCGAACCGGGTGCTGAACAAACAGGGCGAAGTGGAGCGGCTGTTAGGGATCAACATGGATATGACCGAGGTGAAGCAGCTGAACGAGGCGCTGTTCCAGGAAAAAGAGCGCCTGCATATCACCCTCGACTCCATCGGCGAAGCGGTGCTGTGTACCGACATCGACATGAACATCACCTTTATGAACCCGGTCGCCGAGAAGATGAGCGGCTGGTCGCAAAGCGAAGCGCTGGGTCAGCCCGTTCTGAAGGTGCTGCACATTACCTTCGGCGAGAACGGTCCGTTAATGGAAAACATCCACAGCGGCGATATGTCCCGTACCGATATCGAACAGGATGTGGTGCTTAACTGCCGCAATGGCGGCAGTTTCGACATTCATTACAGCATTACCCCCCTCAGCACTCTGGAAGGGCACACCATCGGCTCGGTGCTGGTGATTCAGGACGTCACCGAGTCGCGCAAAATGCTGCGCCAGCTGAGCTACAGCGCTTCCCATGACGCCCTTACCCACCTGGCGAACCGCGTCAGCTTTGAAAACCACCTTAAGCGCCTGTTGCAGACGGTACAGGAGACCCATCAGCGTCACGCGCTGGTCTTTATCGATCTTGACCGTTTCAAGGCGGTGAACGATACGGCAGGCCACGCGGCGGGCGACGCTCTCCTGCGCGAACTCTCTTCGCTAATGCTGACCATGCTGCGCTCCAGCGACGTGCTGGCGCGTCTGGGCGGCGACGAGTTTGGCCTGCTGCTGCCGGACTGCAACGTCGAAAGCGCACGCTATATTGCGGGCCGGTTGATCGACGCCATCAACAACTATCATTTTTCCTGGGAAGGACGCCTGCACCGCATTGGCGCCAGCGCGGGGATTACGCTGATTGACGACACCAATTACCAGGCTGCGGAAGTGATGTCTCAGGCCGATATCGCCTGCTACGCCTCGAAAAACAGCGGGCGCGGCGTGGTCACCGTCTACGAACCCCAGCAGGAGCGGATCCACAGCACGCGCAGCATGATGTCGCTGGACGAGCAGTGGCACATGATTAAAGATAACCATCTGCTGATGATCGCCCGCAGCGTCGCCTCGCCGCGCATTCCCGAGAGCAGTAGCTTCTGGCTGATTTCCTTGCGGCTGTGGACCAGCCAGGGGGAAGTGCTGGAAGAGCATGCCTTCCGCGCCGGGCTGGCGGAGCCGGAGCTGCTGCACGCCCTGGACCGACGGATATTCAGCGAATTTTTCCGTACCTATGCCGCACAGGTGGCGGCCAAAGGAATGGGCGTCGCGCTGCCGCTCTCAGAAGCGGGTTTAGCCAGCGTCACGCTGGTGGATGAGCTGCTCGACCTGATCACCAGAGGTCCGCTGCCGGCGCGGCTGCTGCATCTGGCGATCGCCGTTGATGTGCTGAGCAATACGGATGAAAACGTGCAGCAGGGTCTGCAAAAGCTTCGTCAGGCCGGCTGTCGCGTGGTGCTGACCCGGGTCGGACGCGATATGAACGTCTTCAGCCAGCTCAGCGCCAACACCGCCGATTATCTGCTGCTGGATACAGACATGGTGACCAACGTCCACGGCAATCTGATGGATGAGATGATGGTGACAATCATTCAGGGCCACGCCCAGCGTCTGGGCATAAAAACCATTGCCGGGCCATGCCATCAGTCGATCATGATGGATACGCTGTCGGGCATCGGCGTTGATTTTATTTACGGCGACACCATCGGGGAAGCGCAGCCGCTTGATCTACTGCTGAATACCAGCTATTTCGCCATCAACTGACGGCGACCAGCCGTCGGTGTACCAGATATGTAACAGCGCATACGAGCGCCACGGCTGCCAGCGTTCGGCATAGCGACGGATCTGCGCGGGCGTCATACCGGCAAAGCGCTGTTTAATCAGATAGTCATCCGGCAGGAAAACATCCTTCGCCTGCCAGCCGCGCAGGGCCAGATAATTCGCGGTCCAGCGCCCGATGCCGGGGCGCTGCTGTAGCGCCTTCATCCCGGCCTCAACGTTCGCAGGCGGGAACAGCGGGAATTCACCGTCCACCACCGACTGCGCCAGATGAATCAACGACTCCGCACGCCTGAGCGGCATCCCGAGGGCTTTCAACGCCAGCGGATCTGCCGCGGCCAGCACCTCTGGCGGAGGAAAGCAGAGATAGCCCGGCGCATCCTCAATGGGTTCACCGCACAGCGCCACCACCCGTGACACCAGTTTTGCCGCCATCGCCACGCTCACCAGTTGCCCGAGAATGGCGCGCACGCCCTGCTCGTATGCATCCATCGCGCCGGGCAAACGTAAGCCCGGCCGCGCCGCGCCGAGCTCGCCGAGAGTCTGCGCAATGTGCAGCGGGTCGCAATCGAGGTCAAACAGGCGGGAGATGCGGTCGAGGCAGATATCCGCCACCGGGATCAGGCCAGGGCTGAGCGACACCGCCAGCGTAGGGGTTGCGCTGTCTGGCGTAACCCGGAAAACGCCCTGGTGCCCGGCATAGCCAAAACTGCGCTCGTAGTAATCCTCCGTAACGGTCTCAACCCCCGTGACCGCACGCGCGGCAAGAAAGCCAAACATCCACGACCAGTCGTAGGGCGGTTGCCAGTTCAGGGTGTACATCGTCTCTCCTTTTGTATTTACCTCAGCATAAACCGAAAGATCGCCTTGCGCCTTGCTTTCATATTCCTGTTGTCGCCTGGCAGACATTTCGCTAAAGTCTCGCCCCTTCTCACCGGCATGGGGATTTATTGTGTTTATTGGATTCGACTACGGCACCGCAAACTGCTCGGTTGCGATAATGCAAAACGGACAACCGCAGCTCCTGAAAATGGAAAACGGCAGTACGCTGTTGCCGTCAATGCTTTGTGCGCCCACGCGTGAAGCGGTGAGCGAGTGGCTGTTCCGCCACCATCAGGTTCCGGCCACGGCGGCGGAGACCCAGGCGCTGCTGCGCCGTGCGGTCAGCTTTAACCGCGAGGAAGATATCGACGTTACCCCGTCCAGCGTGCAGTTCGGCCTCTCTTCCCTCGGGCAGTACATTGAAGACCCGGAAGAGGTCTACTTCGTTAAATCGCCGAAATCCTTCCTCGGCGCCAGCGGCCTGAAGCCGCAGCAGGTGGCGATGTTTGAAGATCTGGTCTGCGCGATGATGCTGCACATCCGCAATCAGGCGCAGTCCCAGGTGCCGGATGCCATCACCCAGGCGGTGATTGGCCGTCCGATTAACTTTCAGGGGCTGGGCGGCGACGAAGCCAACCAGCAGGCGCAGGGGATCCTTGAGCGTGCAGCGCACCGGGCAGGCTTCCGTGACGTGGTGTTCCAGTATGAGCCGGTTGCGGCGGGGCTGGATTTTGAAGCCACGCTGACGGAAGAGAAACGGGTGCTGGTGGTGGACATCGGCGGCGGTACGACGGACTGTTCATTACTGCTGATGGGTCCCCAGTGGCATCACCGTCGCGATCGTGAAAATAGTCTGCTGGGGCACAGCGGCTGCCGCGTGGGCGGTAACGATCTTGATATTGCCCTGGCCTTCAAGAGCCTGATGCCGCTGCTCGGTATGGGCGGTCAAACCGAGAAAGGCATCGCCCTGCCGATCCTGCCGTGGTGGAACGCGATTGCCATCAACGACGTCCCTGCCCAGAGTGATTTTTACAGCACCGCGAATGGCCGTTTCCTCAACGATCTGGTGCGTGATGCGCAGGATGCAGAGAAGGTCGCACTTCTGTATAAGGTGTGGCGTCAGCGCCTGAGCTACCGCGTGGTGCGCACCGCCGAAGAGAGCAAAATTGCCCTTTCCGATCGTCCAGAGCATGCGGTTTCGCTGCCGTTTATCAGTGACGATCTGGCTACGGCTATCACCCAGGAAGGGCTGGAAATGGCGCTGACTCAGCCGCTTCAGCGTATTCTGGAGCAGGTGCAACTGGCGCTTGAGAACGGCAAAGTGAAGCCGGACGTAATTTACCTGACTGGCGGTAGCGCCCGTTCGCCGCTGATCAAGAAAGCGCTGGCGGAACAGCTGCCGGGGATCCCGATTGCCGGCGGCGATGACTTTGGCTCCGTTACGGCAGGGCTGGCGCGCTGGGCGCAGGTGGTGTTTAGCTAATGGGGTTATGCCGGGTGGCGGCTTCGCCTTACCCGGCCTACAAGATCTTCCAACCGTAGGCCGGGTAAGCGCAGCGCCACCCGGCGAAGGCGAAACAGCGCGCCACACTCAGACAATTCCCGACAGTCTTCCATATTTCCTCCATTTTTCCGCTGTGTTAGCTGACTAAACTAGTATCATTCCCCGAAAGAGTTTCAGGATGAGAACGTATAACGATGAAAGGCAGTAACAAATCCCGCTGGGCAATCGCCGTTGGTCTGATTGTGGTGGTCCTGGCCGCCGCCTGGTACTGGCACAGCCAGTCCGCGAATTCCACGGCACCTGCTGGCGCTAATAGCTCCTCACAACGCCCAACGGGCGGCGGGCGCCACGGTATGCGCGGCGGTGCGCTGGCACCGGTGCAGGCGGCAACGGCGGTGAATAAAGCGGTGCCTCGTTATCTCTCCGGGCTGGGAACCATCACCGCCGCCAACACCGTGACGGTACGTAGCCGCGTGGACGGTCAGTTGATGGCCATCCATTTCCAGGAAGGTCAGCAGGTAAAAGCCGGCGATCTGCTGGCGGAAATCGATCCAAGCCAGTTTAAGGTGGCCCTGGCGCAGGCGCAGGGGCAGCTCGCGAAAGACAAAGCTACCCTCGCCAATGCCCGCCGCGATTTAACCCGCTATCAGCAGCTGGTAAAAACCAACCTCGTGTCGCGCCAGGAGCTGGACACCCAGCAGTCTCTGGTCAGTGAATCTCAGGGCACCATCAAGGCCGACGAAGCCGCGGTCGCCAGCGCCCAGCTCCAGCTCGACTGGAGCCGGATCACCGCGCCGATTGACGGCCGCGTGGGCCTGAAACAGGTTGATATCGGGAACCAAATCTCCAGCGGCGATACCACGGGCATCGTGGTGATCACCCAGACGCATCCTATCGATCTCGTCTTTACCCTGCCGGAAAGCGACATTGCGACGGTGATACAGGCGCAGAAGGCCGGAAAAGCGCTGGTGGTTGAAGCCTGGGATCGCACCAACAAGCAGAAGCTGAGCGAAGGTTCGCTGTTGAGCCTGGATAACCAGATCGACACCACCACCGGCACCATTAAGCTAAAAGCACGCTTCAACAATCAGGATGATGCCCTGTTCCCGAATCAGTTCGTCAACGCGCGAATGCTGGTCGCGACCGAAGAAAACGCGGTAGTGATCCCGACGGCGGCCCTGCAAATGGGCAGTGAAGGCAACTTTGTCTGGGTGCTGAACAGCGAAAACAAGGTCAGCAAACACCTGGTGAAAACCGGCATCCAGGACAGCCAGACGGTGGTGATCAGCGCCGGGCTGTCCGCTGGCGACCGCGTCGTGACCGACGGTATTGACCGTCTGACCGAAGGGGCGCAGGTCGAGGTGGTGGAAGCGCAGGATACAGGAGCAAAAGCCTGATGCAGGTGATGCCGCCGAGCTCTACAGGTGGGCCATCACGCCTGTTTATCTTACGTCCGGTTGCGACGACCCTGCTGATGGTGGCGATCCTGCTGGCCGGGATCATTGGCTACCGTTTTCTGCCCGTGTCGGCGCTGCCGGAAGTGGACTACCCGACCATTCAGGTTGTCACCCTCTATCCGGGCGCCAGTCCGGATGTGGTGACGTCCGCCATCACCGCCCCGCTGGAGCGACAGTTTGGCCAGATGTCTGGCCTGAAGCAAATGTCGTCCCAGAGCTCCGGTGGCGCTTCGGTCGTCACGCTTCAGTTCCAGCTCACGCTGTCGCTGGACGTCGCTGAGCAGGAGGTGCAGGCCGCGATTAACGCCGCCACTAACCTGCTGCCGTCTGACCTGCCGAATCCACCTGTTTACAGCAAGGTCAACCCGGCGGATCCGCCGATCATGACCCTTGCCGTCACCTCCTCCGCCATGCCGATGACCCAGGTCGAAGACATGGTTGAAACCCGCGTGGCGCAGAAGATTTCGCAGGTGACCGGCGTGGGGCTGGTGACGCTGGCGGGCGGTCAACGCCCCGCCGTGCGCGTCAAACTGAATGCCCAGGCCATTGCCGCGCTGGGGTTAACCAGCGAAACCATTCGCACCGCCATCAGCAGCGCCAACGTCAACTCAGCGAAGGGTTCGCTGGACGGCCCGACCCGCGCGGTCACGCTCTCCGCCAACGACCAGATGCAGTCCGCCGATGAGTACCGTCAGCTGATCATTGCCTACCAGAACGGCGCGCCGATCCGTTTGGGCGACGTGGCAACCGTTGAACAAGGCGCGGAAAACAGCTGGCTCGGGGCGTGGGCCAATAAGCAGCAGGCGATTGTCATGAACGTTCAGCGCCAGCCGGGCGCGAACATCATTGATACCGCCGACAGCATTCGCACCATGCTGCCGCAGCTGGTGGAAAGCCTGCCAAAATCGGTCAGCGTGAAAGTGCTCTCTGACCGCACCACGAATATTCGCGCGTCAGTGACCGACACCCAGTTCGAGCTGATGCTGGCGATTGCGCTGGTGGTGATGATCATCTACCTGTTCCTGCGCAACGTCCCGGCAACCATCATTCCCGCCGTCGCCGTGCCGCTCTCGCTGGTCGGAACGTTCGCGGTGATGGTGTTCCTCGACTTCTCGATTAACAACCTGACGCTGATGGCGCTCACCATCGCCACCGGGTTTGTGGTGGACGACGCCATCGTGGTAATCGAGAACATCTCGCGCTATATCGAAAAAGGTGAAAAGCCGTTAGCCGCCGCGCTGAAGGGCGCGGGGGAGATCGGCTTTACCATTATCTCGCTCACCTTCTCGCTGATTGCGGTGCTGATCCCGCTGCTGTTTATGGGCGATATCGTCGGGCGGCTGTTCCGCGAGTTTGCCGTGACGCTGGCGGTCGCCATTCTGATCTCTGCCGTGGTGTCGCTGACGCTGACGCCGATGATGTGCGCCCGCATGCTGAGCCACGAGTCCTTGCGCAAGCAAAACCGCTTCTCGCGCGCCTCCGAGCGGATGTTCGAGCGCATTATTGCCGCCTACGGCCGCGTGCTGGCGAAAGTCCTGAACCATCCGTGGGCGACGCTCGGCGTGGCGCTCGGCACCCTGGCGCTCAGCGTCATGCTGTGGATTTTCATTCCGAAAGGCTTCTTCCCGATTCAGGACAACGGCATTATTCAGGGCACGCTTCAGGCGCCGCAGACGGTCTCCTTCGCCAACATGGCGCAGCGCCAGCAGCAGGTGTCTGAGATCATCATGAAAGATCCGGCGGTGGAAAGCCTGACTGCCTACGTGGGCGTGGACGGCACCAACCCGTCGCTCAACAGCGCGCGCCTGCAAATTAACCTTAAACCGCTCGATGACCGCGACGATCGCGTTAACGCGGTGATTGAACGCCTGCAAAGCGCGGTGGCGCGCGTGCCGGGCATTGAGCTGTATCTGCAACCGATCCAGGATTTAACCATTGATACGCAGGTGAGCCGCACGCAGTACCAGTTTACGCTCCAGGCCACCTCGCTTGAGGCACTGAGCACCTGGGTGCCGCAGCTGGTGGACAAGCTGAAAGCACTGCCGCAGGTTTCTGACGTCAGCAGCGACTGGCAGGATAAAGGGCTGGCGGCGTACGTGAACGTCAACCGCGACACCGCCAGCCGTCTGGGCATTACCATGTCCGACGTGGATAACGCCCTGTATAACGCCTTTGGCCAGCGCCTGATCTCCACCATCTATACCCAGGCCAACCAGTATCGCGTGGTGCTGGAACATAACACCGAAAACACGCCCGGGCTGGCCGCGCTGGACACGGTGCGCCTGACCAGCAAAGACGGCGGGATTGTGCCGCTCAGCGCCATTGCCAGCGTGGAAGAGCGCCACACCCCACTGTCGATTAACCATCTCGATCAGTTCCCGTCCACCACCATTTCGTTCAACGTGCCGGACGGGTATTCCCTGGGCGAAGCGGTGGAGGCCATTCTGGGCGCGGAGAAAGAACTCAGCTTCCCGTCCGATATTCAGACCCAGTTCCAGGGCAGTACGCTGGCGTTCCAGGCCGCGCTGGGCAGCACCGTCTGGCTGATTGTCGCGGCGGTGGTGGCGATGTATATCGTGCTTGGCGTGCTGTATGAAAGCTTTATCCATCCGATCACCATCCTCTCCACCCTGCCGACAGCGGGCGTGGGGGCGTTGCTGGCGCTGATGCTGGCGGGGAGCGAGCTGGACGTCATTGCGATCATCGGCATCATCCTGCTTATCGGCATTGTGAAGAAAAACGCCATCATGATGATCGACTTTGCGCTGGCCGCCGAGCGCGAGCAGGGTATGGCGCCGCGCGAGGCCATTTACCAGGCCTGTCTGCTGCGTTTTCGTCCGATCCTGATGACCACCCTCGCCGCCCTGCTGGGCGCGCTGCCGCTGATGCTGAGCACCGGCGTGGGGGCCGAACTGCGCCGTCCGCTGGGCATCGGGATGGTGGGCGGCCTGCTGGTGAGCCAGGTGCTGACGCTGTTTACCACGCCGGTTATCTACCTGCTGTTTGACCGTCTGGCCCTGTGGACGAAAAGCCGCTTCCCGAAACGTGAAGAGGAGGCGTAAGTGAAGTTTTTCGCCCTCTTCATTTACCGTCCGGTGGCGACGATTTTACTCTCCGTCGCTATTACCCTGTGCGGCGTGCTGGGCTTCCGGCTGCTGCCGGTGGCCCCGCTGCCGCAGGTCGATTTCCCGGTGATCATGGTCAGCGCCTCGCTGCCGGGTGCCTCGCCGGAAACCATGGCGTCATCGGTGGCGACGCCGCTTGAGCGCTCGCTTGGGCGAATTGCCGGGGTTAACGAGATGACCTCCAGCAGTTCGCTGGGCAGCACGCGCATCATTCTGGAATTTAACTTCGACCGGGACATCAACGGCGCGGCGCGTGACGTGCAGGCCGCGATAAACGCCGCCCAAAGCCTGCTGCCAAGCGGCATGCCGAGCCGTCCAACCTACCGCAAGGCTAACCCGTCCGACGCGCCGATCATGATCCTGACGCTCACGTCAGAGACCTACTCCCAGGGCGAGCTGTACGATTTTGCCTCCACCCAACTGGCGCAAACCATCGCCCAGATTGACGGCGTGGGCGACGTGGACGTCGGCGGCAGCTCCCTGCCCGCCGTGCGCGTGGGGCTGAATCCGCAGGCGCTGTTTAACCAGGGCGTGTCGCTGGACGACGTGCGTTCCGCCATCAGCAACGCCAACGTGCGTAAGCCGCAGGGCGCGATTGAGGACAACAGCCACCGCTGGCAGATCCAGACCAACGACGAGCTGAAAACCGCCGCCGAGTATCAGCCGTTGATTATTCACTACAACAACGGTGCGGCGGTGCGCCTGAGCGACGTCGCCAGCGTCACCGATTCGGTGCAGGACGTGCGTAACGCCGGGATGACTAACGCCAAACCGGCGATTTTGCTGATGATCCGCAAACTGCCGGAAGCCAACATTATCCAGACGGTGAACAGCATCCGCGCGCGCCTGCCGGAGCTCCAGGAAACGATTCCGGCGGCCATCGACCTCCAGATTGCGCAGGACCGCTCCCCTACCATTCGCGCCTCGCTTGAGGAGGTAGAGCAAACGCTGATCATCTCCGTCGCGCTGGTGATCCTGGTGGTGTTCCTGTTCCTGCGCTCGGGGCGCGCCACGCTGATCCCGGCGGTGGCGGTTCCGGTATCGCTGATAGGCACCTTTGCCGCCATGTACCTGTGCGGGTTTAGTCTTAACAACCTGTCGCTGATGGCGCTGACGATTGCCACCGGGTTTGTAGTGGATGACGCCATCGTGGTGCTGGAGAATATCTCGCGCCATCTGGAAGCGGGCATGAAGCCGCTCCAGGCGGCGCTTCAGGGGACGCGCGAAGTGGGCTTCACGGTCCTGTCCATGAGCCTGTCGCTGGTGGCGGTGTTCCTGCCGCTGCTGCTGATGGGCGGCCTGCCGGGGCGACTGCTGCGCGAATTTGCCGTCACGCTTTCCGTCGCCATCGGTATCTCCCTGGTGATTTCGCTGACGCTGACGCCGATGATGTGCGGCTGGATGCTAAAGCGCAGCCAACCGCACTCGCAGCCGCGCAGGAAAGGCTTTGGCCGCGTCCTGATAGCAATGCAGTCCGGCTATGGCAAATCGCTGAAATGGGTGCTGAACCACACGCGTCTTGTCGGGCTGGTGCTGATCGGCACCATTGTGCTCAACGTCTGGATGTATATCACCATCCCGAAAACCTTCTTCCCGGAGCAGGATACCGGCGTGCTGATGGGCGGTATTCAGGCGGACCAGAGTATTTCGTTCCAGGCGATGCGGGGCAAACTGCAAGACTTTATGAAAATCATCCGGGAAGATCCGGCCGTGGATAACGTCACCGGCTTTACCGGTGGTTCGCGCGTTAACAGCGGGATGATGTTTATTACCCTTAAGCCGCGCGGTGAACGTCACGAAACGGCGCAGCAGATCATTGACCGCCTGCGGCTGAAGCTCGCCAAAGAGCCGGGGGCAAATCTGTTTTTGATGGCCGTTCAGGATATTCGCGTCGGCGGACGACAGGCTAACGCCAGCTATCAGTACACCCTGCTCTCGGATGACTTAGCCGCCCTGCGCGAGTGGGAGCCGAAGATCCGTAAAGCGCTGGCCGCGCTGCCGCAGCTGGCGGACGTGAACTCCGACAGCCAGAATAACGGCGCCGAGATGGCGCTCACCTACGATCGCGAAACCATGTCCCGCCTGGGCATTAACGTTGAAGCGGCCAACAGCCTGCTTAACAACGCCTTCGGGCAGCGTGAAGTCTCCACCATCTATCAGCCGATGAACCAGTACAAGGTGGTGATGGAAGTTGATCCGCGCTACACCCAGGACATCAGCGCGCTGGACAAGATGTTTGTGATCAATAATGACGGCAAGGCGATCCCGCTGTCGTACTTCGCCAGCTGGCAGCCGTCGAACGCGCCGCTGTCGGTGAACCACCAGGGGCTTTCCGCCGCCTCGACCGTGTCGTTTAACCTGCCAACCGGCTCGTCGCTGTCTGAGGCCAGCGACGCCATCAACCGCGCCATGACCCAGCTCGGGGTGCCCTCCTCCGTGCGCGGCAGCTTTGCCGGTACGGCGCAGGTGTTCCAGGACACCATGAACTCGCAGGTCATTTTGATCCTGGCGGCTATTGCCACGGTTTATATCGTGCTGGGCGTGCTGTACGAAAGCTATGTGCACCCGTTGACCATTCTCTCCACGCTTCCCTCTGCGGGCGTGGGGGCGCTGCTGGCGCTGGAGCTGTTCGGTGCCCCGTTCAGCCTAATCGCGCTCATCGGGATCATGCTATTAATAGGTATTGTGAAGAAAAACGCGATTATGATGGTCGACTTTGCCCTGGACGCCCAGCGTAACGGCAACCTGACGCCGGACGAGGCGATATTCCAGGCCTGTCTGCTGCGTTTTCGCCCGATCATGATGACCACGCTGGCCGCGCTGTTCGGTGCGCTACCGCTGGTCATATCCGGCGGTGACGGCTCGGAACTGCGCCAGCCGCTGGGGATCACGATTGTCGGCGGCCTGGTGATGAGCCAGCTGCTGACGCTCTACACCACGCCGGTAGTCTATCTGTTCTTTGACCGCCTGCGGCTGCGTTTTTCGCGTAAAAAGAGAACCACGGTGACCGAGTAAATGACCGACCTACCCAGTAACGTTCGCTGGCAATTGTGGATCGTCGCGTTCGGCTTCTTTATGCAGTCGCTGGACACGACCATCGTGAACACCGCCCTTCCCTCGATGGCGAAAAGCCTGGGGGAGAGCCCGCTGCACATGCATATGGTGATTGTCGCCTACGTGCTGACGGTCGCCGTGATGCTGCCCGCCAGCGGCTGGCTGGCGGATAAAGTCGGTGTGCGAAACATCTTCTTCACCGCCATTGTGCTGTTTACCACCGGGTCGCTGTTTTGCGCCCAGGCCAATACCCTCGACCAGCTGGTGATGGCGCGCGTGCTACAGGGCGTCGGCGGCGCGATGATGGTACCCGTCGGGCGTTTAACGGTGATGAAAATTGTTCCGCGCGCGCAGTATATGGCGGCGATGACCTTCGTCACCTTGCCCGGTCAGGTCGGCCCGCTGCTTGGTCCGGCGCTGGGTGGTATTCTGGTGGAGTATGCCTCCTGGCACTGGATCTTCCTGATCAACCTGCCGGTCGGTATTATCGGCGCGATTGCCACCCTGACGCTGATGCCGAACTATAAAATGCAGACCCGGCGCTTTGATTTCGTTGGCTTTATCCTGCTGGCGGCTGGCATGGCGACGCTCACCCTGGCCCTCGACGGGCAAAAAGGGCTGGGGATCTCCTCCCTGTCGCTCGCCCTGCTGGTGGCGCTGGGGATCACCGCGATTCTCTGGTATCTGTGGCATGCCAGAGGCAACGCTAACGCGCTGTTCAGCCTGAATCTGTTCAGGAATCCCACCTACCGTCTTGGTCTCTTCGGCAGCTTTGCCGGACGCATCGGCAGCGGCATGTTGCCGTTTATGACGCCGGTATTTTTACAGATTGGGATGGGCTTCTCGCCGTTCCACGCCGGGCTGATGATGATCCCGATGGTGCTCGGCAGCATGGGGATGAAGCGTATTGTGGTGCAGGTGGTGAACCGCTTCGGCTATCGCCGGGTGCTGGTGGCCGCCACGATCGGGCTGGCGCTGGTCTGCCTGCTGTTTATGGCCGTGGCGCTGCTGGGCTGGTACTACATCCTGCCGCTGGTGCTGTTCTGCCAGGGGATCATCAACTCCATGCGCTTCTCGTCGATGAACACCCTGACGCTGAAAGATCTGCCGGACGAGCTGGCGAGCAGCGGTAACAGCCTGCTGTCGATGATCATGCAGCTCTCCATGAGCGTGGGGGTCACGGTCGCCGGATTGCTGCTCGGCATGTACGGTCAGCACCATCTCAGCGCCGACACCCCCGTCGCGCATCAGGTCTTTTTATACACTTACCTCAGCATGGCGGTAATTATCGCCCTGCCCGCTTTTATCTTTGCCAGAGTACCGAATGACACGACCAAAAACGTCGTGATCCGACGCGGCAAAAGGAGTGCACCATGAAATTCTGGCGTCCGGGCATCACCGGTAAGCTTTTTGTGGCGATTTTCGCCACCTGTATCGTCCTGCTGATTACCATGCACTGGGCGGTGCGGGTCAGCTTTGAGCGCGGCTTTATTGACTACATTAAGCACGGTAACGAACAGCGACTACAGGGCTTAAGCGACGCGCTGGGCGAACAGTATAGCCTGCACGGTAACTGGCGTTTTCTGCGCAATAACGATCGCTTTGTGTTTCAAATCCTGCGCTCGCTGGAGCACGATAATGACGACGACCGCCCGGGGCCGGGCATGCCGCCGCACGGCTGGCGCACCCAGTTCTGGGTGATTGATCAGGAGATGCGCGTGCTCGTTGGACCACGCTCTCCGGTACCGCCGGACGGTACAAAGCGCGCCATCACCTCGAACGGCGCCACGGTGGGCTGGGTTATCGCCTCGCCGGTCGAGCGGCTGACGCGCAACACCGACATCAACTTTGACCGCCAGCAGCGTCAGACCAGCTGGCTGATTGTCGCGCTTTCTACCCTGCTTGCGGCGCTCGCCACCTTCCCGCTGGCGCGCGGCCTGCTGGCGCCGGTTAAGCGCCTGGTGGAAGGCACGCACAAGCTGGCGGCGGGTGATTTCTCGACCCGCGTGGACACCCGCAGCCAGGATGAACTGGGCAAGCTGGCGCAGGACTTCAACCAGCTCGCCAGCACGCTGGAAAAAAACCAGCAGATGCGCCGCGATTTTATGGCCGACATTTCGCACGAGCTGCGCACCCCGCTGGCGGTGCTGCGCGGCGAGCTGGAGGCGATTCAGGACGGCGTGCGGCAGTTCACCCCCGAGTCCGTGGCCTCGCTTCAGGCGGAAGTCGGCACGCTGACCAAACTGGTGGACGATCTGCATCAGCTTTCCATGTCCGACGAAGGCGCCCTGGCCTACCAGAAAGCCCCAGTCGACGTGATCAATATCCTTGAAGTCGTGACCGGCGCATTCCGCGAGCGCTTCGCCAGCCGTGACCTGAAAATCAACCTCTCGCTGCCGGACAGCGCGGTGGTATTTGGCGACAGAGATCGCCTGATGCAGCTGTTCAATAATTTGCTGGAGAACAGCCTCCGCTACACCGACGGCGGCGGCGCGCTGCATATCTCCGGCAGGCAGGAAAACGGGCGCTTTGCCCTGAACTTTGCGGACTCTGCCCCTGGCGTGAAGGATGCGCAGCTGGAAAAACTGTTCGAGCGCTTCTATCGCACCGAAGGTTCACGCAACCGCGCCAGCGGCGGTTCCGGCCTTGGGCTGGCGATTTGCGTTAACATTGTGGAGGCCCACGGCGGCACCATCCGCGCCGCCCATTCGCCTTTTGGCGGGGTTAGCATTACAGTAGAGTTACCTCTGGAACGGGATTTATCGAGGGAAGCATGACCGAGTTACCGATTGACGACAACACACCGCGTATTTTGATCGTGGAAGACGAGCCTAAACTTGGGCAACTGCTGATCGACTATCTGCGTGCCGCAAGTTACGCGCCAACGCTTATCAGCCACGGCGACCAGGTGCTGCCCTACGTGCGCCAGACGCCGCCGGATCTGATCCTGCTGGATCTGATGCTGCCGGGTACCGACGGCCTGACCCTGTGCCGGGAAATTCGTCGTTTCTCCGATGTGCCCATCGTGATGGTGACGGCCAAAATCGAAGAGATCGACCGTCTGCTGGGGCTCGAAATCGGCGCCGACGATTACATCTGCAAGCCTTACAGCCCGCGGGAGGTGGTCGCTCGGGTGAAAACCATCCTCCGCCGCTGTAAGCCACAGCGTGAATTGCAGGTGCTGGATGCGCAAAGCCCGCTGATCGTCGACGAAAGCCGCTTCCAGGCGAGCTGGCGCAGCAAACTATTGGATCTTACCCCAGCGGAGTTCCGCCTGCTGAAAACGCTCTCCCACGAGCCGGGAAAAGTGTTTTCCCGCGAGCAGCTGCTCAACCATCTTTATGACGATTACCGCGTAGTGACCGACCGCACCATCGACAGTCACATCAAAAACCTGCGCCGCAAGCTGGAGGCACTGGACGCCGACCAGTCGTTTATTCGCGCGGTGTACGGCGTGGGTTATCGCTGGGAAGCGGATGCGTGCAGGATTGCTTAATATTTGCTTTAACGATGATTACCTGCCCAGGTAATCATCGTTCTTCATAACATTCACTTTCTAACAACACCCCTACCTGATTTGACAATTGCAAATTGTAATGTTTGATGTTAAAAACGAAATAAATCACAATATTACGGCTTCAAGAAATGCAAAATGTTATTGGTAATTTATTCATTATCATCACCACAGCTATAAGCGTTGCCAGCCTTTTCTTGGGGTTATTTGCTTATAATAAAAAAATGAAAACAAAAGCAATACAAAAAATAGAACTCCTCATACCTAAAAAAAACAGAATAACCAAGTTTTCCGAGCAATGGGTAAGCGCTTTTTTCCTGGCATTCGGTAATCATGCATTCTCAAAAAGGCAATTAATTACCATACCGTTTTTATTGATTTTATATTCCAGTATCTTATTTGTAGTTTGGTATCTCTGGGTGCTGACTTTTAGAAATCCTGAGCACATCATTCCTCAACATCTGCCATTGACCATTAAAGTTGCATTGCATGACTTTATTCATTTTGGCTTTTGGTACTCTTTACTGCTTGATGTGATGTCAATTTATCTTATCAGAGCTTACATTAACGCAGGTCTATCGAAAGGGTTTTCGTCTGTAAAATCGATCGTTTATTTTTCTTCAATTGTTCTGGGCGTTATGCTCTCATTTACACTTATCGTCACCCATCTTAAAAATGCTTCGATTGAGGACCTCTATATCCAGCAAGGCCTGTATTTTGAAGACAGACCTGTAATGACATGGAACCCGCTGGAAGTGATACGGTCTTCACTGGATTTCATCGATAACGAAACCATGATTATCTTTACCTCAAAAGGGGCAATATCTAACTACTTCATTCCGCAGGCTATCATGTTTTACCTTTCCATGTTTACGCAATTGACGCTGCTTATTGTTTTCATCAGCTATATGATCACAAAAATACTGCATAACATTCGAACAGTTGCCATCTGGACAGTCAAGTATTCTGGAACGGCTACGATGAATGCCATTGGTTTCATTCTTATCGCCGGTATTATTCTACTTGCTTTAATATATTTGTGTTTGTATGTCATATCGCTAATGGTTTAAAGATACGAAGTATTATGTCATCTGAAAGGGGTGAGGCGCTTTACCTCCCCGCCCCGCAGCGCTACAATGCCCGCCCTTAAAGTGGGGGATCTCCCCTTACCGCTGCACCAGGTGCACGCGGATCTGACCTGTCATCAGAACGAGAACAAACATGTTTAAACCGGAACTCCTTTCCCCGGCGGGAACGCTGCAAAATATGCGTTACGCTTTCGCCTATGGTGCCGACGCCGTTTACGCGGGCCAGCCGCGCTACTCGCTGCGCGTGCGTAACAACGAATTCAACCACGAGAATCTTCAGCTCGGCATCAATGAAGCGCATGCCCTGGGCAAAAAATTCTACGTGGTGGTGAACATCGCGCCGCACAACGCCAAGCTGAAAACGTTCATTCGCGACCTGAAGCCGGTCGTGGAGATGGGGCCGGACGCGCTGATCATGTCGGACCCGGGTTTAATCATGCTGGTTCGGGAGAACTTCCCGGAGATGGACATTCACCTCTCGGTGCAGGCTAACGCCGTCAACTGGGCAACGGTGAAATTCTGGAAACAGATGGGGCTGACCCGCGTCATTCTGTCCCGCGAGCTGTCCCTCGAAGAGATCGAAGAGATCCGCACCCAGGTGCCGGATATGGAGATCGAAATCTTCGTTCACGGCGCGCTGTGCATGGCCTACTCCGGCCGCTGCCTGCTCTCTGGCTACATCAACAAGCGTGACCCGAACCAGGGCACCTGCACCAACGCCTGCCGCTGGGAATATAACGTTCAGGAAGGCAAAGAAGATGACATCGGCAATATCGTGCACAAACACGAGCCGATCCCGGTCACCAACGTTGAGCCAACGCTGGGTATCGGCGCGCCTACCGACAGCGTGTTTATGATCGAAGAAGCCAAACGTCCGGGCGAATACATGACCGCCTTCGAAGACGAGCATGGCACCTACATCATGAACTCCAAAGATCTGCGCGCCATCGCACACGTCGAGCGTTTAACCCAGATGGGCGTACACTCCCTGAAAATCGAAGGCCGCACCAAGTCTTACTACTACTGCGCCCGTACCGCACAGGTGTATCGCAAAGCCATCGACGATGCCGCCGCCGGCAAACCGTTCGACACCAGCCTGCTGGAAACGCTGGAAGGTCTGGCGCATCGCGGCTATACCGAAGGTTTCCTGCGCCGTCACACCCACGACGACTACCAGAACTACGAGCATGGCTACTCGATTTCCGAACGCCAGCAGTTTGTAGGCGACTTCACCGGCGAACGTAAAGGTCCGCTGGCCGCCGTCGCCGTAAAAAACAAATTCACTAAAGGCGACAGCCTGGAGCTGATGACGCCTCAGGGCAACATGAACTTCCGCCTGGAGCACCTGGAAAACAAAAAAGGTGAGGCGATAGAGGTCGCACCTGGCGACGGCCATGTGGTCTGGCTGCCGGTTCCTGAAGAGGTAGAGCTGGAGTTTGCGCTGCTGATGCGTAATTTTGAAGGTGAAAATACCCGAAATCCACACGGCAAATAGTCAATCAACGGGATTTTTTCACGCTGGGATAATTCTTAGAATCGGATCACATACCGCTTCGTTCAATACGGGTATTATCCCCCCGCTGAAAAACATAACCCATAAATGCTAGCTGTACCAGGAACCACCTCCTTAGCCTGCGTAATCTCCCTTACGCGGGCTTATTTTTTGCCTTTCATCCTGTTCTTACCCGCTTTTTCCTTCTCTGGGATACACTCTTTCTATAGTTAAAAAAGGGAGCAACCCGGATGGCATCCTATCCAGACAGTTTATTAATTCTCAATGGCAAAAGTGCAGGCAACGATCTGTTGCGCCAGGCGATCACCGAATTGCGTGAAGATGGCGCGCGCATTCACGTGCGGGTGACCTTTGAAAAAGGCGATGCGGCACGCTATATCGACGAAGGCATCAGGTTAGGTGCTGAGACCATCATTTCAGGCGGCGGCGACGGAACAATCAACGAGATCGCTGGTGCGCTTATTGACCTCAACACAGCACATCGCCCGGTGATGGGCATTTTACCGCTCGGTACCGCCAATGATTTTGCCACCAGCGCCGGCATACCTGAGGATTTAGGCAAAGCACTGCAACTGGCTATCCTCGGGAAAGCGACCGCCGTCGACATTGCACAGGTGAATGAAAGAACCTGCTTTATCAACATGGCTACGGGCGGTTTCGGCACGCGGATCACCAGCGAAACGCCGGAGAAGCTGAAAGCCGCGCTGGGCGGCGTCTCGTACCTCATTCACGGTCTGATGCGCATGGACACCCTCAAACCCGACAGCTGTGAAATCCACGGTGAGAACTTCCACTGGCAGGGCGACGCGCTGGTGATTGGTATCGGCAACGGACGTCAGGCAGGCGGCGGACAGCAGCTTTGCCCGGAAGCCCTGATTAATGATGGTCAGCTACAGCTGCGCATTTTTACTGGCGACGGGCTGCTGCCCGCGCTGTTTACGACGCTGACGCAGCCAGAGGAGAGCCCCAATATTATCGCCGGGAAATCCGCGTGGTTTGAAGTGATCGCCCCACACGGCATGACCTTTAACCTTGATGGCGAACCGCTGAGCGGAGAGAAATTCCGCATCGAAGTGGTTCCGGGCGCGTTGCAGTGCCGATTACCGCCGGATTGTCAGCTCTTGCGCTGATGGTTTGCCGGGTGGCGGCTACGCCTTACCCGGCCTACAGGACCGATCGCGTAGCCGCCACCCGGCTACCTAATACACCGCCACCTCCCGCGCCATCTCGCGGGAATACTGCTGTGAGGCATTGACCAGCATCCGCGTATAGTCGGTTTTGGCCTGCCCGGCGACCAGTTCGTCCACCGTCAGGCTTTCAAGGATTTTGCCATACTGCATTACCGCCACCTTCTGACACAGATGGGCAATCACGCCCAGATCGTGGGTGACCATCAGGTAGGTCAGGTTCGACTCACGCTGAAGTTCCGCCAGCAGGTTGAGGATTTCCGCCTGAACCGAGACGTCCAGCGCCGAGGTAGGTTCATCCAGCAGCAGCACCTGCGGCTCCAGAATCAGCGCCCTGGCAATCGCCACGCGCTGGCGCTGCCCGCCGGAAAGCTGGTGCGGATAGCGATCGCGAAACGCCCGGTTAAGCCCAACTTTATCCAGCAGGGCGTGAACGCGCCGCTCCCGATCTTTTATGCGGTGAATGTGCAGCGGCTCTTCCAGAATATCGCCGATGGTGTGACGCGGATGCAAAGAGCCGTACGGATCCTGAAATACCATCTGCACCCGGCGGCAGCGTTCCTGGCTGATACGTTTTTCCAGCCGCTTGCCGTTAATCGCCAGCTCGCCCTCCCAGTGGGTAAACAGCCCGGCAAGGCATTTCAGCACCGTGGTTTTGCCCGAACCGGACTCCCCCACCAGGCCGTAAATCTCCCCCTCCCTCACGCTGATATTCACATCGTCCAGCACCTGATTACGCTTCTCGCCCTCGCCAAACGTCAGGTTAAGGTGTTGTATCTCGATCATCTCTGCTCCTTACTCGGTGAGCCAGCTGGCCTGACGCTGTAATACCGGCAGCGTCGGTCGGCGATGATTTATTTCCGGTAGCGCGCTGATGAGCCCCTGGGTGTAGGGATGCCTGGCGTTGTGCAGATCCTTCGCGGCAATCGACTCCACCACCCGTCCGGCGTACATCACCAGCACCCGGTCGCAGAAGCTGCGCACCAGGTTGATGTCGTGGCTGATAAAGATCAGCCCCAGACCGCGGGACTGCACCAGGTCATCCAGTAACCCCAGCACCTGCAAGCGCACCGACACGTCCAGCGCCGAAGTCGGCTCGTCGGCAATGACCAGCTCCGGGTCGGCGATCAGCATCATGGCGATCATGATGCGTTGCCCCTGCCCGCCGGAAATCTCGTGCGGGCAGAGGTGATACACCCGTTCCGGCTGGCGAATGCGCACCACGTCGAGCATCTCCAGCACTCTGGATTTGGCTTCCGCCTTGCGCCCCGGATGATGGGTCAGCCAGGCTTCGGCAATTTGGTCGCCCACGCACACCACCGGGTTAAGGGAGTATTTCGGGTCCTGCATGATCATCGAGATGCGCTTGCCGCGAATGCCGCGCATCTGCGCCTCGCTGACGGCCTGTAAATCGACATCGCCAAACTGCATCCGCGCGGCGCGGATCTGCGCTTTGGCCGGATGCAGGCGTAGCAGCGCCCGCCCGACGGTGGATTTACCGGAACCGGATTCACCGACAATCGCCAGCTTTTCGCGTCCGAGCTGGAAAGAGACGCCGCGCACCGCGTGGGTGACCGCGCCGCCGTTGATAAAATCGACGTGGAGATCGCGCACGTCGAGCATCGGGTTATTCGCTACGAGGATCGAGGATGTCACGCAAGCCATCTCCTAAGAAGTTGAACGCCAGACTGTTGATCAGGATCGCCAGCCCCGGAATAGTCACCACCCACCAGCACTCCATCATGTAGGTACGACCGCTGGAGATCATCGCTCCCCACTCCGGCTCCGGCGGCTGTGCGCCAAGGCCAAGAAAGCCCAGCCCGGCGGCGGTGAGAATGATCCCCGCCATGTTCATGGTGATGCGGATAATCACTGACGGCAGGCACAGCGGGACAATGTGACGCCACAGTACGCGCACCGGGGAAGCACCCTGAAGCCGCACGGCGGAGACAAAATCGGCCTGGCGCAGAGAGAGAGTTTCGGCGCGCGCCAGACGGGCAATCGGCGGCCAGGCGGTGAGCGTAATCGCAATCACCACGTGCTCCAGCCCCGGCCCGAGCGCCGCGACAAACGCCAGCGCCAGCACCAGGCTCGGGAAGGAGATAAAGATATCGGTGACGCGCATCAGCACCGCGTCCACCCTGCCGCCGAAGTAGCCTGCGGTCACGCCCAGCAGCAGCCCCAGCGGGCCAACGGTCACGGAGACCAGCAGCACGATGTAGAGCGTGATGCGCGCGCCGTACACCAGCCGGCTGAAGATGTCCCGGCCAAACTCGTCGGTGCCGAACCAGTGCAGTGCGTTCGGGGCGACCAGCGCGTTATTGAGGTCCTGCACCAGCGGGTTGTACGGCGCGATCAGCGGGGCAAACGCCGCCACAATCAGCAGCAGCAGGATAATCCCGCCGCCGATGGCGGTGAGCGGATTGCGCGCCATCTTGCCGACGAAGCCCGCGGCGCGGCCCAGCGTGCGTCTGATACGCTGGCGGCGTTCGGATGGCCCGGTCCCCAGCGGCGAATCCAGAGAAACGGTCATGATTTCGTCCTCGGGTCAAAGAGTTGATACAGCATGTCGGAGAGCAGGTTCAGCATCACGAAGATGACCCCCACCAGCAGCACGCAGCCCATGACCGCGTTCATATCCCCGAGCAGCAGGCTGCCGGTGAGATACGAACCGAAGCCCGGCCAGGAGAAGACGGTTTCAATCAGCACCGCCCCCTCCAGCAGCGAGCCGTAGGCCAGCGCCACTACCGTCAGGAGCTGCACGAGAATGTTGCGAAACGCGTGATTCCAGATCACCTGACGTTCAGTTAAGCCCTTCACCCGGGCAGTGATAATGAACTCCTGCGACAGCTGCGCCAGCATGAAGCTGCGGGTCATGCGGCTGATATAGGCCAGCGAGTGGAAGCCAAGCAGCGACGCGGGCAAAACCAGATGGTTAATGGCGTTCCAGAACACCGCGCCGTTTCCGGCCAGCAATGCATCCACCGTCATCAGTCCGGTGCGGCGTGGGACTACCCCCTCCAGTCCGAGATCCACACGCCCCGCGCCCCCCACCCAGCCAAGCCAGGCGTAGAACAGCAGCAGCCCCATCATCCCGACCCAGAAAATCGGCGTGGAATAACCCGCCAGACTGATGATGCGCACCACGTAGTCGGAAACGCTGTTGCGCCGCGCCGCCGCCAGTACGCCCAGCGGAATGCCCAGACCCGCACCGACGATAATCGCCATCGTCGCCAGCTCGAGCGTCGCCGGGAAGACGCGCAGAATATCGGCAGTCACCGGTTTACCCGTCAGCAGGGCATTGCCCAGATCGCCGTGCAGCAGGTTATTGAGGTAAATACCGAACTGAGCCAGCAGCGACCGGTCGAATCCCAGCTGGTGATAGACCTGCTGATAGGTGCTGTGGTCGGCATCCGGTCCGACAATCGCCAGCACCGGATCAACGGGCATTACGCGGCCGATGAAAAAGGTCAGCAGCAGCAGACCGAACAGCGTCACCACCACCTGCGTTAACCGCTTTGAGAAGCGCCGGGTCCGTGAGCCGGGCGCGAGAATTGCCACGCTCATTTTTCACCTCCGGTTTTGTAGACGTCGCGCAGGAAGGTCGTGGCCGAGGGGTGCGACTGAAAGTTCTTCACCTCGTTACGCACCACCACTGAATCCACCATCTGCGACAGGGGGATCATCGCCGGGATCAGCGCGTCGTAGCGCACCTGGATCTGCTGGTAGTCGGCGACCTGTTTCTTCGGATCGCGCTCCAGCAGGGCCTTGTCGATCATTTCGTTGAGCGGCTTGTCGTAGAAGCTGGTACGCCAGCCCTGGAAGTTGGTCAGACGGGCTTCATCGCTGTTGTCCGGGTTATAGACCAACGCCCGCAGGCTGGAGTGCGGATGGGGTTCGACGCCGCTACCGCCGCGCCCCACCAGCATGTCGAACTTGCGCTCGCGCATTGCGCCGTAAATCTGGTTCCCGGTGCCGGTGATGATTTTGGCGTTGATGCCCGCCTGCATCAGCGTCGACTGCACGGCGATGGCGATATTGAGGAACGGCTGATCCGCCAGCACCCGCAGGGTGGTGTCAAACCCGTCCGGGTAGCCCGCCTCCGCCAGCAGCTTTCTGGCGCGCGGGATATCGAGCCTATAGCCCGGGTCCGGCAGCGTGGACGGCATACCCGCCTTGATCGGGCGCTGGTGCAGCACGCCGTAGCCCGGCATCAGCGCGCTGTTGATGCCCTGATAGTCAATCAGATAGCGCACCGCTTCGCGCACCTTCGGGTTAGCGAAATGGGCCTCTTTCATGCTCATCGCCACGTAGTACACCGTGCCTTTCTGCACGGCTTCGACGGTGAGCTGCGGGTCTTTGCGCAGGGCGTTAATGTCCGCCACCGCCATGTTGTTGGCAACGTCGAGGTCGCCTTTCTCAATCATCAGGCGCAGGGTTTGTGACTCCTGGAAATGACGCAGCACCACCCGGCTCATTTTGGGTTCTTCCCGCCAGTATTGCGGGTTGCGCTGCATGCGCAGCACATCCTTCGCCTGCCAGGTTTCCAGCATAAACGGGCCGGAACCCGCTTCGTTGGTGGTAAGCCAGCGGTTGCCCCAGTCGTTATTCACCGCGTGCTGCTGCACCGTTTTGCTGTCGAGCACGCCGAGGTTGCCGAGCGCGCCGAGGGAGTAGATCACCAGCTGCGGATCGTTAGGCTTAGGCAGAACAATTTGCACCGTGTAGGCATCGGTGGCGCTGATTTGGCTGTCGATGTTTTGCTTAGAAAATCCATACGACTTCCACACCGAGGCCTGGGCAAGGTTGAGGTGCAGCAGACGGCGCATCGACCAGACCACATCCTCCGCCGTGAGCGGGTTGCCAGAGTGGAATTTAACGTCGTCACGCAGGTGAAAGGTCAGGGTTTTACGGTCCGGCGAAATATCCCAGGACGTCGCCAGCGCGGGCCTGACGTTGGTGAGCGCGTTCGGGTCCAGCTCCACCAGCGAGTCGTAGAGATTGACCACAATGCCGACCACTTCGTTACCGGTCATTGCCGCCGGATCGAGGGTCAGCAGGTTATTCATGTTCATGCCGATGATGAGCTGGTCGGGCGGCGTTTTCGCGTACGCCGCACCGCTCCCCATCATCAGCGAGAGCGCGAGCAAGCACGCCCCGGCTAAGGGAGATCGTTTCATGTATATATCGCCTGTAGGGTACGTTTTTATCTGTCAGTCGTGGCTGACGGTATTGGCTTCGATATATGCAAAATTAATGTCTTCGCCCAGTCCCGGGCGGGTCGGCAGACTGACCATGCCGTTTTCGTCCATCGGGTCCACCAGGCTGTTGAGGTACGCCGCCGGTTGGTCGTAGTCGAGGAACGGGTGCAGCAGGCCGCGCTCGTACCAGCGGCAGTTTTTGATGGCGCCAATCACCGCCAGGCTGGCCGCGCCGTTGCCGTGTATTTCGCAGTCCATGCCAAAAGATTCCGCCAGGTTCGCCACCTTCAGCGTTGGGGAAATGCCGCCCACGCCGTTCGACCCTGCGCGCAGGATGTCGCAGGCCCCGGCTTTGATCCAGTCAGCACGGCTGTGGTGCTTTCCGCCCAGGCTTTCCGGCCCGATAACCGGAATCGAGAGATTCTCCGCCAGCCACGCGTAGGAGGCCATGCTCTCCTCCTCCATCGGCTCTTCAAACCAGGCGAAGTCAAGCTTTTCCAGCGCTTTGCCGATGTACAGCGCCTCGGTACGGCTGTACCAGTGGTAGCCGTCAATCATCAGGTCAATGTCCGGGCCAACCGCTTCACGCACGGCGGCACAGGCTTTGACGTCCATCTTTGGATTGGGGGCGAAAGAGACCGGCGGCATCCAGGTGTGCAGCTTGATGGCCTTGTAACCGCGCGCCACCAGCTTTTCGGCAAAGCTGGCGTACTCCTCTGGCGTGGATAATCCGCCCGGCAGATCGTCGCCGCACATGGTGCTGCCGTAGGCCGGCACCTTATCGCGATAGCCGCCAAGCAGTTTCCAGACCGGCAGGTTGAGCTTACGGCCAATCAGATCCCACAGCGCCTGTTCAACGAAGCCCAGCGCACGCTCGGTCAGCTGATGCGCGCTTCCCCGCTGCCAGTGCGCCAGATCCTGCCAGATGCGTTCCCGGTTGAATGCGTCCTGCCCCACCAGCACTTTGCGAAAGAAGGTATTGACCACAAAGGGGCGCACCACTTCCGGCGGCGCGAACGAATATCCGCGGGTGCCCTCTTCTGCCGTGATGGTCAGCATCGCCATTTTGGCCATGCTCTCCGGCCCAGGATGCGAATGCCCCGCGGCGTCAGAGACCCGACGCGTCGGGTACTGAAAAACGGTGACGTTTACAGATTCAATTTTCATTATCGGTCCTTAAGTCCGGCGATAAGCCCAGAAGCAGAAAATGACAAAGGGGTTTTATGATTTTAAAAATGCGTTTCAGTATGTAATTTAAGCATAAAAAATCAGCACGTCCTCGGACAAAACGCGTTAAGGAGAGGCTATTTTTTGGGCATATGCACGGTCGGACGTGACAATTTTCACAAAAGCGCGGGGAAATGTGAGGTTGATCGGGAGGCGTTATTTGAAGGTAAGCGCAGAAGCAGGAATATGCTGACCGGCAACAACCCGCGGAAACTTCTGCGCTTACAAATCAGTCAACTAACCCGCTTCCGGGGCTGGAACGGCAAGCGTTTCCAGCAGCGCATGCATAGACGCATACCGGCCACTGGCATTGTTAAAGCTGGCATGATGGCACGCTGGCGAGACGATGATGGTTTTGAGCCCCGCACTAAGGGCGGCACGGTAGCCGCTCTGGCTGTCCTCAATCACTATGCACTGCGAGGCCGTCAGGCCTAATTTTCGCAGCGCCGAGAGATAGACGGCAGGGTGCGGTTTTCCGTAGCGTTCATCGTCGGCGCTGCAAATGACCTCAAAATAGTGACCCATCCTGAGTTTCTTAAGCACCGCATGCACGATTTCATGCGACGAAGAGGTGGCAAGTGCAATCCGGTAACCTGCCTCACGAAAATACGACATCACGTCGTAGATGCCTTCTATCGCTTTGCCTTCCCGGCCAATCAGTTCGATGATGCGCAGACGAATGGCCGCTTCAATCATTTCAGGATCGGCCTCAAGTTTGCAGTATTCGCACCAGGTCCGGGCAATCTCATCCAGCCGCTTGCCTTTCGTCAGTGACTCACACTCTTCGTCGCTGACCTCAGCACGCCAGCCTGCCAGAGCTGCTTTCTGCGCCTGACGCCACAGGCCTTCGGAGTCAATGATGACGCCATCCATGTCAAAAATTACCGCCTTAACATCCATCATACGTCTCCGTGAATGGCCCGACGCTGCCGTCAGGCCTGAATAAATTACGAAATTCCGACCGTTTCACCCTTACAGGTTTCCTGACGAACAAACCCAGGCTGTTCAACCCGAATAAACGGACACAGGATGAAGGCCACGACATACAGCGCCGTGTAGGCAATGACCACGCCGAGCGTGCTGAACCAGGGCAGCAGCACCACGGCAATCGCCGGCGCAAGGAAGTTTGACAGACCGGCTGACAGGTTATACACCGAAATCGCCGCCCCCTTGTGCCGCGGCTCCAGCGCCGGGAACACCGCCGCCATCGGTACGAAGGCCGCCACAAAAATCCCCAGCGCGATGGCCGGGACCAGTGCCATGGCAAAGTTATGCCCGAAGTGCTGCGGAATGTAGTAAAACGCCAGGCTCGAGAGCGCCATCCCGATACAGCCAAACCAGCGCACCACCCGCATCCAGCCCATTTTTTCCGCCACCACGCCCCAGAAGACGTTCGAGAAGATGGTGGTGAAGAAGAATACCGCCCAGACCTGAAGCCACTCGGAGGTGGTGAAGCCCAGTTCGTCAACAAACATCATCGGCATGATGACGGCAAACCCGAACAGGGAGAGGGTGTTGATGATACGCACCATGCTGGAGAGCAGAATACTGCGGTTGGTGTAGAGCAGCGTCGCCGCACGGCCCAGCTCGGCGAATTTTTCCCGGGTGGAGAGAGTCTGCATATGCCGTGGCGTTTCCACCTTACGCATAGAGACCAGCGCAATGATCCCGCCGGTTACGCAGAATGCCAGCGCCAGCCACAGGGTGCCCATCTCCCCGATGTGCGGAATGGTAAAGCTCGGAATGTAGCTGCCGAACACGCCGATGCCGATAGAGTAAACCGCCCAGAACCAGCCCAGCGCCGCGCTGGTACTGTCGCTGCGAACGTTATGCACAATGGCGACGATAAAGGCATAGAGGAACAGCGGATAGGCCAGGCCGCGGATCCCGTAGAACAGCAGAATTAATGCGTAATTTGCCTGACCCAGACCAAAAACGAGAAACAGGACGTGGAAAACGCACCACAGGACGAAGCCAATCAGCATGGTTTTTTGCGGGGTGATGATTTCAGCCACCACGCCGGAAATCCATGCGGAGAGCGCCGCCGCGAGACCGTAGAGCGTGAAGGCGAAAGAGGCTTCAGCAGGCGTGAAGCCCAGCGCCTTAATATAGTGCGACAGGAATGCCAGCTCGAAACCATCGCCCGTCATAAAGACCGCGATAGCGATATACCCCCAGACCAGACTCAGGGGTAATCCCAGCCATTGTTTGTTATTTAACGACATATTGACCTCGTTTTTAGGGTACAGGGAACCGCTCCGGCAGCATCACCGGAGGGTCTTTGCCACAGAATTATGGGTTTCGGTAGTTCAGGTCGTTTTGGTAAAGCGCGTTAAACTGCTGGTAACGCGTCATCAGCGCACGGTGGCGCGCCGGATCGCTGCGCCAGGTTTTATAGACTTCAGGTTTTTCGCACACGGAAGCCAGCGGCTTACCGGCTGCGAGACAGGCCAGCCGTGCAGCCCCCAGCGCACCGCCGGTTTCGCCGCCCTTATGCGTCACCACCGGCATCGCCAGAATATCGGCCAGCAGCTGGGCCCAGAAGGGGCTCCGCGCCCCGCCGCCGACGAGGGAGCACTGTTCAATCTGCGTGCCGCTCTCCTGCAACACGCGAAGGCCATCGGCAATACCGAAGCTGACGCCTTCCAGCACCGCATACCCCATCAGCGCACGCTGGCTGGAGTGCGTTAGCCCCCAGAACATGCCCCGTGCACAGGGATCGTTATGCGGCGTACGTTCCCCGGAAAGGTACGGCAGGAACATCGGCGCGCTCGCTTTCTCCGCATCGCTTAGCTGGGCGATCTCCTCAAGCAATGCCAGCTCCGTGACGCCCACCAGACGGCAAAACCACTGTAGACAACTGGCGGCGCTTAACATCACGCTCATCTGATGCCACAGGTTTGGCAGCACGTGACAGAACGCGTGCACAGCAGACTGGGGCGCCGGACGGTAGGCATCCGTGACCACAAACAGCACGCCGGAGGTGCCCAGCGAAATAAACGCATCGCCCGGCGAAACGGCCCCAACCCCTATCGCGCTGACGGCGTTATCTCCCCCGCCGCCGGCAACGATAACCGAGGGGTTGAGACCCCACCGCTGCGCTACCGCAGGTTCGAGTAGCGCCGAGACCTCACACCCTTCCACCAGCGCAGGCATGGCGGCACGCGACAGCCCACATTTTTCCAGCAGTGCATCCGACCAGTCTCGTTTTCCCACATCCAGCCACAGCGTCCCTGCCGAGTCCGACATATCAGAGATTTTTTTTCCGGTCATTTTGAAGCGCAGATAATCCTTCGGCAGCAGCACGGTGGCGAGACGGCTGAAGTTCTGCGGCTCATGACGGCGCACCCAGAGCAGCTTTGGTGCCGTAAACCCCGGCATTGCCAGGTTCCCCGCCACCTGGTGCAGCTCGGGCGCCATCTCTTCCAGCTCTGCGCACTCCTGCGCGCAGCGGGTGTCATTCCACAGGATGGCCGGACGCAGGGGTTCACCCGCGGCATCCAGCAGTACCGCACCGTGCATCTGTCCGGAAAGGCCAATGGCTTTTATCGCCTGCCAGTGGTGGCCGCACTTCTCCCGGAGGGTGGCAATCAGGTATTCGGTTGCCTCCCACCAGGCTTCCGGCGATTGTTCAGACCAGTGCGGCTTCGGACGCTGTATCGTCAGCGGCGCGCTATGGGTAGCGACAACGCCGTTGTTTTCGTCAATGACCAGCGCCTTTACTTCTGATGTGCCAAGATCGATGCCCAGATACATACCCACCTCTCACTTAATCAGCGCGTAGACGTCAGCGATTTTTTCACGCAGAAGCGCGGCAAAATCTTCCCGGCCGGTCAGATCGCCAAACAGGGCGGTATCGCTGGCATATCGGGCTATCGGATCGTCCGATTCGAACATCGCATGTACCGCAGAGGCGTTGAGGATACCGTCCTGGTATTCATACGGCAGCTTGCCGTGATGCCACTGCTCCATATAGACGTAGAACAGCGCAGGCAGCATAGCGGTAGCGTCAGGACGTACGCCGCGCTGGTAACATTCACGCAGCGTTGGGGCGATCATCGCCGGGATCTTCGAGAACCCGTCGGCCGCGACGCGCTGGTTGGTGTCCTGAATCCAGGGGTTGGTAAAACGCTTAAGCACCACGTCGCGGTAGGCTGGCAGATCGATGCCATTATCTCCCAGGCAGGGAATGACATCTTCCGTCACGTAGCGGTCGGCAATCTTGTAGATAAATTCTGTCAGCGTGCTTTCATGGATATACTGCTGCCCGACCAGAGTACCCGCCCAGGCGATACAGCTATGGGAGGCATTGAGGATGCGGATCTTCGCCTCTTCATAAGGGATGACGGATCCCACCAGCTCCACGCCCACCGTTTCCAGCGCGGGACGAACGTCGCGGAAATTGTCTTCAACCACCCACTGAATAAAGCGTTCCCCCATAACCGGGGCGTTATCGTCTATGCCCGTTCGGGCCTTAATGCGCGCCGGGAGATCGGCCGCCGGACGCGGTGTGATGCGATCCACCATGGTATTCGGACAGGTCGCATTAGCGCTCAGCCAGTCGATGACCCTCTGTTTGCCGCTGAGGGTTAAGAATTCAATCAACCCGTCGTGGAAGCGCTCGCCGTTATGCCGCACGTTGTCACAGTTAAGCAAGGTTACCGGACCCGCTCCGTTCGCCATACGCGCTTCGAGGATGCGGGCAATTGTCCCGTAGATGGTTTTACAGCCGCCCTTAATATCGCTCGCCAGATCGGCATTGGCCACATCCAGCCTGTGGCTGGTATCCAGATAGTAGCCCCCCTCCGTCACGGTAAACGCGATGACCCGAGTCTGCGGGTTCGCCCCTTCGGCAATCAGCGGCTGCAAATCCGCCTGCCACGGGATCAGCGTCTGAATCGAGGCGATCTCTTCATAGTCTCTCTCGCCTTCCGGGCTGACGGTCTCCAGTACATATCGCCCCTTCTGCGCGGCCAGCGCCTGCACCACATGTTCAGCATCGTTGCGTATGTTGCCCGCAGCGATGTGCCAGCGCGTATCGCCGCCGGCAATCAGGCGGTGCAGATACCACGCCTGATGCGCACGATGAAAAGACCCCAGCCCAATATGTAGCCATGTGTATTTCTCGGTCATTGTTCTGTTCTCCAGTGAGGTTATGGCTGAACTGTAGATGATCATTTGATTAAAATAAGAGCTACAGATCACAAAAGAACAAATGACCATTCAAATAACAAATGACCAATAAAGAGCAAACCGCTTGCCTCAGCGCGGAGCACCCGCCAGAATGACAGACAATTGTTGTGGGTGTTGACCGCCCTCAACCCCACTCTTGAGGCAGGGAAACGTGAGCAAAGAAGATGACATCAGGCTCGATCAAAAAGTGCGGGCGGCATGGATGTATTACATCGCCGGGCTTAATCAAAGCGAAATTGCCAGCCAGCTCGGCACATCAAGACCGGTGGTGCAGCGGCTGATTGCCGCCGCGAAAGAGGAAGGCATTGTCTCGATTGGGCTTCATCACCCTGTCGCTAACTGCCTCGATTATGCGCAACTTCTCGCGGAAAAATATCACCTGACCCACTGCAACATTGTGCCCGTCTACCGCAATGAAAGCGCGCTGGATAGCGTGACGTTTGGCTGTTATCAGCTGATGGCCCGCTACCTGCAAGGTGATAAACCCACGGTTGTCGGAATTGGCTCCGGACTGACGCTAAAAAAAACCATCAAGCGTATCGATTTTGACAGCCACAACACCCGCTGTGTCGCCCTGATCAGCGCCATGAACGAGCACGGGCAATGTAACTATTACGATGATGTGCCGTTGCTGCTGGCGCGTAAAATTCAGGGAAAATATTACCAGTGGCCGGCGCCGCGCTATGCTCAGTCCAGCGAGGAGCATGAGATGTGGTGCTCAAACCGCCTGTTCCGTAACGTCTGCGCCGTGGCGGATGCGGCCGATGTGATTTTTGTCGGCATCGGGGCGCTGGGCAGGCAGAGCCCTATCTTCAAAGACGGGTTTATCGATGAGGCACAGCTGGAAGAGTTGACCCAGCGCGGTGGCGTTGGCGAAATACTCGGACGCTTTATCGATGCCGACGGCAAGGTCATCGACAGCCAGATTAATCGCTTTATTACCAGCTACGATATTCGCCAGAGCCAGTGTCCACGTATTGCGGCCGCCTGCGGCGAGGATAAACGCCCGGCGATCCTTGCCGCCCTCAAAGGCGGCTGGGTAAACGGTCTGGTGACGGATGAACAGACCGCGCGCTGGCTGCTGACGCGTCAGGGCTAGCCCGTGACGCTCTGGCTGCCAATCAGTTCCGGTGGGATCTCAATACGCCTGACCGAGGTATCACCGGAATCGAGAATTTCAAATACCTTCTCCAGCATCGCCGGGACGTCCTGGCGCACCATGTCGATATCATGTCCCAGCAGAGAGACAAATGGGTCCCAGTCAAAACAACCCATCGGCGGCTGATTTTGGCCGGTCTGCCCGTATTGGGCCAGCCAACGTACCACCCCCTCCAGCGAAATGGTCGAATTGACAAACAGCCCCTTTAGCGCCGTCGATGGCGACGGGAAGGTGGCTCTGAGCTGCTCCTCCACGCGCGATGACGAGTACCCGGTGACCAGCAGCTGCTGTTCCGGAACGGTCAGCCCATGGGCCTGATGGGCATCAAGGAACCCGCGCAGGCGCTCTGCGGTGTTGTTATCACTCCGGCGTCCGCCCACGAAGGTCAGCGGAGCCAGCGAACCAAACCGTTTAAAGCTGCTGGCGAGGATCCGCTCTGTCAGCATCTTCGCGCCGCCGTAGTTATCCGAAATGATAGAGGGCGCCAGGGTACCCGGCAGATCAAGATTTAGTGTAGGTACGCCCGCCTGATGACAGAGTTCAGCAATTTTGTCCGGGTGTGTCGCCCCCGTGGCAATGACCCAGTCAACCTGCCAGGAGAGCATGGCACGGGCGGCATCCAGCTCGAGTTCCGGCTGTCGGCGTGTGCAGGTAATAATCGGCAACAGCCCTCTGGCACGCGCCATCTCTTCGAATTTTTCCGCTATAGAGCCGAAATAGCGGTTGTCATATTTCGGCACAATCATGCCGATAACGTTCGATTTCTTGCTGCGCAGCAGGCTTGCCTGACGGTTAACCGCGTAGCCCTGCTCTTGTGCAATGCGGGTTACCTTCTCTGCCAGGCTGGCGCTGATGCGGCGTTTCTTCCAGTTGCCATTCAAAATAGCACTCACCGCGCTGGCAGAAACGCCGGTGAGTTCCGCCAGATCGTAAATGGTCGTTTTCTTCGTTTTCTCAACGCGCGTCACAAAATCGCCTCTTCATTTTGAATGTCTCTTGCTGGAGAAATAAGCAAGTGCTAGATCTGCTTCATCGATTGAGCAGTTTGCTTCACGCGTCAGTCAGAACCCCCGTTCTTCACGCGAAAGCAGACACACCCTAAAAATCATCTCTGCATAAAGGATTATAAAATGAATCACTCTGTCCCCTCCATGAATAGTTCCCTTCAGGGCAAAGTCGCTGCTATCACTGGCGCCGCCTCAGGTATTGGCCTGGAGTGTGCAAAAACGCTGCTCGGCGCTGGCGCTAAGGTGGTGTTAATCGACCGGGAAGGCGAAAAGCTTCAGCGCCTTGTCGCCGAGCTGGGCGAGAACGCGTTTGCCCTGCAAATCGATCTGTTCAAACCCGAGCAAGTCGACGCGATGCTGAGCGACATTGTCGGCCTCGCCGGCGGCCTGGATATTTTTCACGCCAATGCAGGCGCCTACATCGGCGGGCCGGTTGCTGAAGGCGACCCGGACGTCTGGGATCGCGTACTGAACCTGAATATCAACGCCGCCTTCCGCTGCGTTCGCGCCGTACTGCCGCATATGATTGCGCAGAAGTCAGGCGATATTATCTTCACCAGCTCCATTGCGGGCGTGGTGCCGGTTATCTGGGAGCCGATCTACACCGCGTCCAAATTTGCCGTTCAGGCGTTCGTGCATACCACCCGTCGTCAGGTCGCGGAACATGGCGTACGCGTCGGAGCCGTTCTGCCTGGGCCGGTAGTGACGGCTCTGCTCGACGACTGGCCGCAGGCCAAAATGGATGAAGCGCTGGCAAACGGCAGCCTGATGCAGCCGATTGAAGTCGCAGAATCGGTGTTGTTCATGGTGACCCGTTCGAAGAACGTTACCGTCCGGGATCTGGTGATTCTGCCTAACAGCGTCGATCTTTAAGGGCCGCAAGGATGAAGAGTACACCAGAAACCGTTATCGGCGTAGACGTCGGCTCCGGCAGCGTCCGCGCGGGCATTTTCGATCTCAGCGGCAGGCTGCTTTCCCACGCGACGCAGAAAATTGCCACCGTGCACCGCAGCGGAAGCCGCGTGGAGCAGTCCAGCGCCGAGATCTGGCAGGCCGTTTGCCGCTGCATCCGCGAGGCGCTGGCGCACTCCGGGACGACTCCGCAGAGCGTTGCCGGCATCGGGTTTGACGCCACCTGCTCGCTGGTGGTGTTGGACGACGACGGCGAACCGCTGGCGGTCAGCCCTGACGGTGAAGCGGAAAACAATATCATCGTCTGGATGGATCACCGTGCGACAGACCAGGCGGAGCGCATCAACGCCACCCATCATCCGGTGCTGGACTATGTTGGCGGAAAAATATCGCCCGAAATGGAGACGCCCAAGCTGCTGTGGCTGAAAGAAAACCACCGAGAGGTCTACGATCGCGCCTGGCAATTTTTCGATTTGGCCGATTTCCTGACCTGGCGCGCGACCGGCGATGTCACCCGTTCCATCTGTACCGTAACCTGTAAATGGACGTGGCTGGCCCATGAGAATCGCTGGGACCCGGACTATTTCCGCACCGTTGGCCTGGACGAGCTGGCCGGAGAAGATTTTGTCCGCATAGGGCAGCATATTGCCGCCCCCGGCACCCCTTGCGGCGAGGGCTTAACGGAGCAGGCCGCGCGTGAGATGGGCTTGCTGCCAGGCACGCCGGTGGCGGTAGGGTTAATTGATGCCCACGCTGGCGGCATCGGGACGTTGGGCGTTGGCGGCGGCGCGCTGAACAATCTTGCGTATGTCTTTGGCACCTCATCGTGCACCATGACCAGCGCCGAGAGCGCCGTTTTTGTGCCCGGCGTCTGGGGGCCTTATTTTAGCGCGATGGTACCTGGGCTGTGGCTGATTGAGGGCGGACAAAGCGCCGCGGGTGCCGCTATCGATCGGTTATTAAGTTTCCATCCTGCCGCACCGCAAGCGCGCCAGCTGGCACAGGAGTCAGACCTGCCGCTGCCGGTTTACCTGGCGGACCGGCTTTTACAGACCTTCGCCACCGCCTCAGAGGCGGTGAACCTGGCAGCAGGACTGCACGTGGTACCCGAATTTCTGGGTAACCGCGCGCCCTTTGCCGATCCCCATGCGCGGGCCACGATCTGCGGGCTGGGCATGGAGAACGATATCAATAACCTGATGGCACTGTATGTGGCCGGTCTGTGTGGTATCGGTTACGGTTTGCGACAAATCATTGACGCCCAGCGTGAATGCGGCGTACAGACCGAAAATATTGTTATCAGCGGCGGCGCGGGCCAGCACCCTTTCGTCCGCCAGCTGCTGGCAGATACCTGCGGGCTGCCGGTGTTAGCGACCCAATGCAGCGAACCGGTATTACTGGGTTCGGCCATTCTCGGGGCGGTGGCGGGAAATATAGCCCCTTCAGTGACCGATGCCATGAAACAATTTACCCACGTGGATAAATATTTCTATCCGCAAGCGAACTATCAGTCCCTTCATCTGCGTCGATACGAGGCTTATAAGCAGTTACAACAGACTGCGACAGTAATCAGAGAATAAATACACGTCAGTATATTTAGAGAAAAAGACAATAAGAAAACTCACGCCGGAATATTTCCGGTGTGGGCTTACCTGTACGCTACAAACGAGGTCAATATGTCCGAAATAAATAAACAGTGGCTGGGATTGCCGCTGAACCTGCTATGGGGATATCTGGCGATCGCGGTCTTTATGACGGGTGACGGTTTCGAGCTGGCATTCCTGTCGCACTATATTAAATCACTGGGCTTCACGCCTGCTGAAGCCTCTTTCGCCTTCACGCTTTACGGTCTCGCGGCGGCGCTCTCCGCGTGGATTTCCGGCGTGGTGGCTGAAATCATCACCCCGCAAAAAACCATGCTGATTGGCTTCGTCCTGTGGTGCGTTTTCCACGTCCTGTTTCTCGTTTTTGGTCTGGGTCAGGCAAATTACGCATTAATTCTGCTGTTCTATGGGATCCGCGGTCTGGCCTACCCGTTATTTTTGTACGCCTTCATCGTGGTCATTATTCATAATGTGCGTAGCGATAAATCCAGCTCGGCGCTGGGCTGGTACTGGGCGGTTTATTCCGTAGGTATTGGCGTGGCGGGCAGTTATATTCCGAGCTTTACCATTCCGCACATCGGGGAGATGGGCACCCTGTGGCTGGCACTGGCGTTTTGTCTGGCGGGGGGAGTCATCGCCATGGTATCCCTGCGCAGCGTCAAAACCCCAACGCACATGCATAATCTCTCCACCCGGGAAAAATTCGCCGAGCTGGGCCGTGCAGCGACGCTGCTCTACACCAACCGCAGTATTCTGCTCTCCAGCATGGTGCGTATCATCAACACCCTCTCCCTGTTCGGGTTTGCCGTCATCATGCCGATGATGTTTGTTGACGAACTGGGCTTCACCACCTCCGAGTGGCTTCAGGTCTGGGCGGTATTCTTCTTCACCACCATCTTCTCGAACGTCTTCTGGGGCGTGGTGGCGGAAAAAATGGGCTGGATGCGGGTGGTGCGCTGGTTTGGCTGTATCGGGATGGCGCTCTCGAGCCTGGCGTTTTACTACATTCCGCAGCACTTCGGGCATAACTTTGCCATGGCGCTGGTCCCGGCCATCGCGCTGGGGATTTTTGTGGCGGCCTTCGTACCGATGGCGGCGGTGTTCCCGGCGCTGGAGCCGCGGCACAAGGGGGCGGCGATTTCGGTGTATAACCTGTCAGCCGGTCTGTCTAACTTCCTTGCGCCGGCGATTGCCGTGGTGCTGCTGCCCTGGTTCAGCACGCTCGGCGTGGTCATCGCCTATACGGTGCTTTATCTGCTGGCTTTTGTTCTGTGTGCCTTTATCCGCGTCACGCAGCCGGGCTTAGAAAAAGCAAATAGCAGCAAGAGAGGGATGGCGGGTCTGCTGAATACTCCTCATCCTGAAACGCTGAAGGAGTAAGCGAGAGAACTTTCCTGCCGGGTCACGCTTATCCCGGCAGGAAGATGCGTGCGATTAGGCAATCGTCACTTTATTGTCCAGATAGACATCCTGAACCGCATTAATCAGCTTGACGCCGTCGGCCATGGATTTTTTAAACGCCTTGCGGCCCAGGATCAGCCCCATTCCGCCGGCGCGTTTGTTAATCACCGCCGTGCGCACCGCGTCGGTCAGATCGGTTTCACCGCCTGCTGCACCGCCGGAGTTAATCAGCCCGGCGCGGCCCATGTAGCAGTTAGCCAGCTGGTAGCGCACCAGATCGATAGGGTTGTCGCTTGTCAGCTTGCTGTAGACGCGGTCGTCGGTATAGCCAAAGTTCACCGCTTTATACCCGCCGTTATTCTCGGCCATTTTCTGTTTCACGATGTCCGCGCCGATGGTTGCCGCCAGGTGATTTGCCTGACCGGTCAGATCCGCTGATACGTGGTAATCCACGCCGTCTTTCTTAAACGCGTTGTTACGCAGATAGGCCCACAATACGGTCACCATCCCCAGCTCGTGCGCGCGCTCAAACGCGGCAGAGATCTCTTCTATCTGCCGACGCGACTGCTCAGAGCCAAAATAGATAGTCGCCCCGACCGCTACCGCACCCATGTTGAACGCCTGTTCGACGCTGGCGTACAGTGTCTGGTCGTATTCGGTTGGGTAGCTCAGGGTTTCGTTGTGATTCAGCTTGACGAGGAACGGAATGCGGTGAGCATAGCGGCGGGAAACGGAGGCCAGCACGCCATACGTCGATGCCACACAGTTACAGCCCGCTTCAATCGCCAGCTCGACAATGTTTTTCGGGTCAAAGTAGAGCGGGTTAGCAGCAAACGACGCTCCCGCCGAGTGCTCTACGCCCTGGTCAACGGGCAGAATGGAGAGATAGCCGGTCCCGCCCAGACGACCGGTATTGTAAAGCGTCTGCATGTTTCGCAGTACGGCAGGCGGACGGTTGTTGTCGACCATGACGCGGTCTACGTAATCATGGCCAGGCAGATAAAGCTGGTCGGCTGGAATGGTCATACAACGATGCTGTAAAAGGCTGTCGGCGTCTTTGCCAAGCAGTTGCGCAATATCAGTCATAGTGATGCTCCCGTAAGTCCGACATGATGTCGGAGCGTGTGATCCAAGCCCACGTTTTTGCAGGCAGACTAAGCCTGGTACCGACTTAACCTATTTTCCACCATTTGCAACTTTTTTAAGCACAATCTGCTGGCTCGTTTCGTGTACAACATTTTTGTTACACTGATCAAACAATCGCCTTAAAGGTATTTAAAAGGTATTATCACATGGTATGTTACATGCGTACCTCTGACATGCAGGATTAAAAAATGAAAACGAAAGTCCAACTGTCATTCATGATGTTCGTTGAATGGTTTATCTGGGGCGCATGGTTTGTGCCGCTGTGGCTGTGGCTGAGTAAGAGCGGGTTTACCGCCGGGGAAATTGGCTGGTCGTACGCCTGTACCGCGATTGCCGCGATCCTCTCTCCCATCCTTGTCGGCTCGCTGACGGACCGTTTCTTCGCCGCCCAGAAAGTGCTGGCCGTGCTGATGTTCGCTGGCGCGATTCTGATGTATTTCGCAGCACAGCAAACCCAGTTCAGCACCTTCTTCCCGCTGCTGCTGGCCTACTCCCTGACCTATATGCCGACCATCGCGCTGACCAACAGCATCGCCTTTGCGAACGTCGATGACGTGGAGGCTGATTTCCCGCGCATCCGCGTGATGGGCACCATCGGCTGGATTGCCTCCGGCCTGGCGTGCGGCTTCCTGCCGCAGATGATGGGCTATAGCGACATCTCTGACACCAATATCCCGCTGCTGATGACCGCTGCCAGCTCCCTTCTGCTTGGCGTCTTCGCGTTGTTCCTGCCGAATACCCCGCCGAAGAGTACCGGCAAGCTGGATTTCAAAGTGATGCTGGGGCTGGATGCGCTGATCCTGCTGCGCGATAAAAACTTCCTGGTGTTCTTCTTCTGCTCGTTCCTGTTCGCCATGCCGCTGGCCTTCTACTATATCTTTGCCAACGGCTATCTCACCGAAGTGGGGATGAAAAACGCCACCGGCTGGATGACCCTCGGCCAGTTCTCTGAAATCTTCTTCATGCTCGCTCTGCCATTCTTTACCAAACGCTTTGGTATTAAGAAGGTCTTGCTGCTGGGCCTGATCACCGCCGCCATTCGCTACGGTTTCTTTGTTTACGGCGGCGCCGAGCAATACTTCACCTACGCCCTGCTGTTCCTCGGCATTCTGCTGCACGGCGTAAGCTATGACTTCTATTACGTCACCGCGTACATCTACGTGGATAAAAAAGCGCCCGTGCACATGCGCAACGCGGCGCAGGGCTTGATCACGCTGTGCTGTCAGGGCTTTGGTAGCCTGCTGGGTTACCGTCTCGGCGGCGTGATGATGGAAAAAATGTTCGCATATAAAGAGCCGGTGAATGGGCTGACCTTCAACTGGGCCGGAATGTGGACGTTTGGTGCAATCATGATTGTGGTGATTGCCGTGCTGTTTATGCTGTTTTTCCGCGAATCGGATAAAGAGATCACCGCAATTGAGGTGGTTGATGGCGATACCGCGCTGACACGAGGGGAAGTTAAATGAAACAAGACCGTATTCTCGGTGCTCTTTACGGGCAGGCGTTAGGGGATGCGATGGGGATGCCGTCGGAGCTGTGGCCGCGCAAGCGGGTGAAAGCGCACTTCGGCTGGATCGACCGTTTCTTACCCGGCCCGGCTGAGAATAATGCCGCCTGTTACTTTAAGCAGGCCGAATTTACGGATGATACGTCGATGGCGCTGTGCCTGGCCGACGCGATTATCGAATGCGACGGGGAAATTAACCCTGACGTTATCGGTAAGCATATTCTGGACTGGGCGCTGGATTTTGACGCGTTCAATAAGAATGTGCTCGGCCCGACCTCCAAAATTGCCCTGAACGCCATCCGTGACGGCAAGCCGGTGAGCCAGTTGGAAAACAACGGCGTCACCAACGGGGCGGCGATGCGCGCCTCCCCGCTGGGATGCCTCCTGCCAGCCACGCGTCTGGCGCACTTTGTGGAACAGGTTGCGTTAGCCTCCAGCCCGACCCATAAATCGGATCTCGCCATCGCCGGTGCGGTGGTGATCGCCTGGGCGGTTTCACGCGCTATCGACGGCGAGCGCTGGCATAACATCGCCGATGCCCTGCCGGGTATTGCCCGTGCGGCGCAGGAGGCGAACACGACCACCTTCAGCGCATCGCTTTCCGCTCGTATTGAGCTGGCCCTGAAAACCGTGCGCGAAGCCAACGGTACCGAGTCCGCCAGCGAGCAGATCTATCAGCTTATTGGCGCGGGCACGAGCACCCTTGAGTCCGTTCCGGCGGCGATTGCGATGGTCGAACTCGCGGGTACCGATCCGAACCGCTGCGCGGTGTTATGCGCCAACCTGGGCGGTGATACTGACACTATCGGCGCGATGGCAACGGCCATCTGCGGCGCGCTGCACGGTGTACAGGCCATTGATCCGGTACTCAAAAACGAACTTGATGCCGTAAACCGGCTCGATTTCGGCCACTACTGCGAAAAACTGCTGCACTTCCGGGAGCAAAGGGAGGGCGTATGAGTGCTTTTGCCCGCCGTCTCGAAACCCTTCACGCCACGCGCCCCGTAACGGTACTCGGCGCGGCGGTCATCGACGTGATTGCCGACGCCTACGCCCTGCCCTGGCGCGGGTGTGATATCGAGCTGAAGCAACAGGGAGTGAATATTGGCGGCTGCGCGCTGAATATCGCCATCGCCCTGAAGCGGCTCGGCATTGCTGCGCAAAACGCCCTTCCCGTCGGCCACGGCGTGTGGGCCGATATTATCCGTAACGCCATGGCGAAGCAGGATCTGCACAGCGCCGTGGAAGCGGAAACGGGCGATAACGGCTGGTGCCTGGCGCTGGTGGAGCCTGACGGTGAACGGACCTTTATGTCGTTTAGCGGCGTGGAGAACCAGTGGCAGCAGCGCTGGCTGGACGGGTTAAGCGTGTCGGCAGGGAGCCTGATCTCTTTGTCCGGCTACCAGCTGGCGTCCCCCAGCGGTGAGCTGCTGACGGCCTGGCTGGAAAGTCTTCAGGATGCGACGCTCTTTATCGATTTCGGTCCGCGCATCGCGGATATTCCCGACCCGCTGATGGCGCGGATCATGGCCTGCAAACCAATCGTCTCGCTCAATCGTCAGGAGGCGCAACTTGCCGCCGAATGGCTTGGCGTAAACGTGGAAGAGCTCGGCACACGGTGGCAGCAGAGGTTTGGCGCTGCGCTGATCGTACGCCATGATAAAGACGGGGCGGTCTGGTACGACGGTGACGCTTCCGGACACGTTCCGGCGTTTCCTGCTACCGTGGTCGATACCATCGGCGCGGGTGACAGCCATGCGGGAGGTACCCTTGCCGGGCTGGCCGCGGGATGGTCACTGCCAGAGGCGGTGCAGCTTGGCAATGCCGTAGCCGCCTGGGTAGTCAGCCATCGCGGTGGCGACTGCGCCCCCACGCGCGAGGCCCTACTCCTCGCACACAAAGACGTATAGGTCGCTGCGGCAGTAGCTGATGCTGTACTCAATTGGCCGGTGCTGTTGATCGAGCGCGACTTGCTTGATCACCAGCACCGGTATCTTATCGTCCATCTTGATATGTGCCTGAAACTCGCTGTCCGGCATCCGGGCGCTGACGCGGGAACGGGTGCGCTGCGGAAAGATATTCTGGCTGCGGAAGTAATCGTAAAGCGAGACGCCGATGTCGTCCGGATTGGGGATTAATCCTACCGGTACCCAGGACTCCTCTATTGATACCGCATCGTCATCCACGTAGCGGATGCGCTTAAGCAGAAATACATCGCTGTCCGGCGCAAGGGAAAGGTGGCGGGCGATCTCTTCCGGGCACTTCACGACGCGTTTATTAACCCACAGCGTGTTGGGCGTTTTGCCCCGCAGCACCACCTGCTGAGAAAACCCGCGCGCCTCTTTTAGCGAATATTCAAAGATATTGTTGATTTGCGTACCGTATCCACGCGCGCGGGTGACGACGCCGGCCTCTTCCAGCGCCTGCATCGCTTTACGCACCGTAATGCGCGACACACCGGCCAGCTGGCTCAGATCGCGCTCGCCCGGCAAAATATTACCGTGCGCGAGCACGCCGCTGCGTACCGCGTTTTTAACCGTTTCGGCAAATTTCAGGTACAACGGCGTGTTGTCCGGTGCGGCAATTCGTTCCTTGAGTTGAGCAATTAACCGGGTATGCGCTTGTTCCATCTCTGTTTTTCTCTGGCATAAGGTTTTATGCCAGTATACGGCTTACCACCATGCATGAAAATGGTGAACCGGCCCAATACCGTGACCCACTTCCAGAGAATCGGCTTTTGCCAGCGCGCACGAGAGCCAGATCTTCGCCTCCTGCACCGTATCCGCCCAGTTCGCGTTTCGGGGACGCAGCGCCGCCAGCGCCGCCGAGAGCGTACATCCCGTGCCGTGGGTGTTTTTGGTCTGTACCCGCGGGGCGGTGAAACGTTGCGCGCCATCGCGGGTGAAGAGCCAGTCCGGGCTTTCTGCATCATCAAGATGACCGCCTTTCATCAGCACCGCGCTGCATCCCATCGCCAGCAGCGCATTGCCCTGCTCTTTCATCTCACGTTCGTTTTGCGCGTGTGACGCATCCAGCAGCGCGGCGGCTTCAGGGAGGTTTGGCGTGATCAGCGCCACCTGCGGCAGCAGCTTTTTACGCAGGGTGTCGACGGCAGAGGCGGAGAGCAACGGATCGCCGCTTTTGGCCAGCATCACGGTATCGAGCACCACGTTTTTTATCTGATAACGTTTGAGACGTTCAGCGACCGCTTCAACAATGTCCGCCTCTGCAAGCATGCCGATTTTGGTGGTGTCGATGCGTACATCGCTGAATACCGAATCCAGCTGTGCGGCGACAAAATCCGGCTCAATACGATATACCGACTGTACACCACGCGTGTTTTGCGCCACCAGCGCGGTGATAACCGAGCATCCGTAAGCGCCGAGCGCAGAGAAGGTTTTCAGGTCTGCCTGGATCCCCGCTCCGCCGCTGGGATCGGTTCCCGCAATAGTCAAGGCATTAATGCGTGTCATACCAGCTCCTCCAGCGCGTAAAGCGCATCCAGAAACGCCGGGGCAAAGCTGCCGGGGCCCCGGCTGTGAGTCAGTGCAGCTGACCCTGCGCGCTTCATAAAGCCGCAGGCTGCCGTCGCATTATCAAGCCTGTCGCCAGGCAGCGAACAGCAGGCGGCGACGACCGCCGAAAGCGCACAGCCTGTTCCCACCACGCGGGTCATCAGCGTGTCGCCGCCCGCGACCGTACGGGTTCGCTGACCATCAGTGATGTGATCCACTTCTCCTGTGACGACCACAACGGCGTGGGTCTGGCGGGCGAGCGTCTGCGCAGCGGTCAACGCGCTCGCCGCCGTATCGGTGGAATCAACCCCGCGCCCGCCCGCACTCATTCCGGCAAGGGCGAGGATTTCGGAGGCGTTTCCACGAATGGCCGCAGGTTTAAGGGACAATATTTGCTGGCAAAATCGGGTGCGGTACGCCAGCGCGCCAACCGCAACCGGATCCAGAACCCAGGGCGTACCCGCGGCTACCGCGCTCTCAATGGCCCGACGCATCGACTGGGCGCGCGGCGCGGTGAGTGTACCCACGTTGATGAGCAGAGCATCGGCAAGCGCGGCAAACTGTTCCGCTTCCTCGGCTTCGATCACCATTGCCGGGGAAGCACCCAGCGCGAGCAAAACGTTGGCGGTGAAGGTCTGCACGACATCGTTGGTCATACAGTGCGTGAGCGGGGAACGGGTTCGGAATTGATGTAAAACGTGTGAGTCTAGCAGGTCAGGCTGCATGGTTTCGCTCCTGCCGTGCGTGAAGAAGCGATGACCGGGTAGGCATCTGACTTCCCTACGCTGGCATTATCCAGATCAGGTAATACGGGTATTTCTCAGCCTTCACAAAGAAGGGCACCCCGAGTCAAATTACTTATAAAACAGTTGTTTACGAAATGGGCATTCGTAGTCATGTAGTGTAACCGGGGGGTAACCCGGGTGCAAGGGGTTTAGGGCTGTCCGTTAACCCCCTGTAACGAACAATAAACGACAAGATATTAACTACCCTCAATATGTATACATTATTGTTCAGTTAATTATCCCACCTTATTTGTTAAGAACTCATGAAAAATATTATTCACTCACTATGCTGAGAAATTTTATTTTTATCCATAATGACGCACAGGGAGTGCTTTTATAAGACAGCCCACCTTCTTTCGTATGAAATAAACCCGCATATTAATGTAAACATTTCTTTTGCAGAATTTTATTTCTGTCAAACACTTAATTTAACCCTCTCATTTACCACATCATTTTCACCTTAATGTTTACATTAATAACAACCGCAAAATGACTTTAACGCCGTCGGAACTATTCATAATATTTATGACTTAGATCAACATCATTGGTTTGCGTTTAATTGATAGTTTGCTCGCGTCACTAAATAAGATTTAGACAACGTTCAACCGTTTTAAATCCCGAAAAATTAATCTGTTCAGCTTCAGTATTTTCAACAGTTAATGATGTGAGCTTTTCAAATGAAATCTATGAATAAAACCTTTATTGCTATTTTTGTAATGGGCGTTGTCTTAGTGGGTACAACGAGCCTGGCTGAAGCCGCGAATACGGTTTGGGACGATCGGCAAATTACTAATATTGTAAATGACCATCAGGATCAGATTGCACAAAACAACGCTGATAGCATTAACCGTGATATCGCAATGGATAACCGCTTAACGCAGGTTTATGACGACCTTCAGTCCACAAAACCAGGCGTGTTAGTCGTGGATAAAATGGCTAACGACGCACATCAGAAAGCGTTGCTTGCCGGCGCGCTTGCCGATACCGCCAGTCTGAAAAGTGAGACGGCCCTACAGGGTGTAGCGACTAACGGCACAGCCATTATCAACCTTCAACACGTCGATAATATTCAGGATAGCCGCCTTACTGCTCTCGAAAATGCACCTAAACCCATCAACGGTACAGATGGAGCGAAAGGTGATAAAGGGTGATACTGGCGCACAAGGCATTGCGGGAAGAAATGGGCGCGACGGTGTAGACGGTCATAACGGTAAAGATGGTGTGACAACCACCGTAACACAACGATAGCTGGATACGGCTACCCAGGCGAAGGTCGCTAAAAATAGCCTGGCTGTTACCGCCGCCACGCAGGATCTGCAAGCCACCAGGCAGACATTACTGGCAATGAATACCAACACCAGCCAGCAATTTAAATCTCTGCGTGATGAAGTGGACAATAATAAGAAGCAGGCCAATGCCGGTATTTCAGGGGCGATGGCGGGTTTGCCACAAGTGCAAACCAATCAACGCGTCATGTTCTCTGCTGGCGGCGCGACTTACAACAGCGAGAGCGCGCTTGCTGTCGGTGCATCCGTTAACTTTAATTCCCATGTCATCGCGAAAGTGAGCTTCTCAGATGATACCGCGAATAATATGGGCGCTTCGGTTGGGATTGGAATGGGCTTTTAAAGCGTAAAACAATCATCGGGACAAATATAAAGCCTCATTTTAGCGGATGAGCATTTCGTTGATACAAAAAGATGTCTAAATATATTTTTATTTCGGTAGCCCTGTATCTGATGCTGATTTCGGTCGGGATCTGGATCGGCGTGATGTATGTCTCCTGGTATTTGTGTCGTTTTTAAGGCGGTAAAATGAAAAAAGTAATGATGTTCGTTATAGGTACTGCGGTGCTTGCAGGTTGTGTCTCGCCTGCGCACGCCATAAACGCCCATTATCGCGCTCAATTAGAGCGTTCGGGATGCACGCAAATTAGCGCTGGCGATGGCTCTTGCGATATCAGCAAAACCAAAGCGGAAAATGCGTCACAACACGAACCAACGACATCCGTTCACGATCCCCTGCGTGAAGCCTCGTTCTCGTCGGATACGGTTAACGCCACGCTTTCTCACGGCTTCTTTAGCGCCACCGTAAACGGCAAAAAAGCCAGCGTTAAACGTCTGAATGCGAATTTCTATGAGATCCGTGGTAATGGTTTTGTGATATCGCTAAGCCTGGATGAAAACGGTATTACGGACGCGTCGTGGAATAAAACGAAGGGACGTGAACACGGTATTTTACGCGTTAGCCAGAAATAAACAGCGTAAGGAGGCTCACTGCCTCCTTTTCACCTGACAATCGCACGATTTGTCACACTCTTTTGTCTGATTTTACAATGCGGATAAATCATACGTAAGCTACTGTTTTTATTTAGCATAAAGTGCAATCTCCCCCATACAAACGGCGTTCTTCCCTGCCCTGTGCCCTGTGTCACAAAACAGTAAGCAAATTAACCATTGAGCCCGGTGACAAAAGGCTCTATATTGGCGGCGTTTTTTTCAGGCCCCATCTGTTTTTTAACTTTTTATTCAATCGTTGCTCATAACGAAGCGGCGGTTGTAGGAGTGATATGATGACGGATAAAGTCCGTATTGACACCGTAGATGCCCACAAAAGCAACGAAACCTATCTGGCCCGTCAGGCCGAATTTGAATCTAACGTCAGGAGTTATCCGCGCAAATTGCCTTTAGCGATTACGAAAGCAGAAGGCGTGTGGATCACCGATGCAGATAATAAAGAATACCTTGACTGTTTAGCAGGCGCAGGCACCCTCGCGCTTGGACACAATCATCCTGATGTGCTGAAAAGCATCCAAAATGTCATTACCAGCGGCTTGCCGTTACATACCCTGGATCTGACCACGCCGTTGAAAGACGCGTTTTCAGAATACCTGCTCTCTCTGTTGCCTGGTCAGGGCAAAGAGTACTGCCTGCAATTCACTGGCCCGTCCGGGGCTGACGCCGTTGAAGCGGCGCTGAAGCTGGCAAAAAAAGTGACCGGTCGTAGCGGTATCATCAGTTTCTCTGGTGGTTACCACGGTATGACCCACGGCGCACTGTCCGTCACCGGCAACCTGTCTCCGAAAGAAGCGGTTGACGGTATGATGCCAGAAGTCCAGTTCATGCCTTACCCACACGAGTACCGTTGCCCACTGGGTATCGGTGGTGAAGCGGGCGTGAAGGCGCTGACCTACTACTTCGAAAATCTGATTAACGACGTCGAAAGCGGCGTGCGTAAACCTGCCGCGGTGATCCTCGAAGCCGTTCAGGGTGAAGGTGGCGTGAACCCGGCGCCTGTTGAGTGGTTGCAGCGCATCCGTAAAGTCACTCGGGAACACGGTATCCTGCTGATCCTCGACGAAGTCCAGGCTGGCTTTGCCCGTACCGGTAAATTCTTTGCCTTCGAACACGCTGGCATTGAGCCAGACATCATCGTGATGTCTAAAGCAGTCGGTGGCGGTCTGCCGCTGGCCGTGCTCGGTATCAAAAAGCAGTTCGATGCATGGGCGCCAGGTCACCATACCGGTACTTTCCGCGGCAACCAGCTGGCGATGGCTACCGGTCTGACCACGCTGAAGATCCTGAAAGACCAGAACATCGCGGGCAAAGTAGCTGCACAGGGCGAATGGCTGAAAGGCCAGCTGAAAGAGATGGCGAAACGCTATCCGGTGATCGGCCACGTTCGCGGTCTGGGCATGATGATCGGTATTGAAATCGTTAAGCCACATGAAGCCGCCGATCACATGGGTTGCTTGCCGGGCGATGGCGAGCTGTCTGCACTGATCCAGAAGAAATGCTTCGAAGCCGGCCTGATTCTGGAGCGTGGCGGCCGTAACGGTATCGTTCTGCGTCTGCTGCCTTCTCTGCTGATCAGCGATGACGAGCTGAAAGTCTTCCTGGATAAATTCGAGCAGGCACTGCTTGCTGCGGGCGTTAGCCCGGCGTAACCGGAGTTGTTGAATACGATGTCTGATTCAAACCCAATTTTGTTCTCCTCTGCGCAGAGCATTGAAGCTTACCAGCAGGCGATTGAACAAAGCACTCAGGCTGTGATGCAGTGGCTGAAACAGCCTGAGATGTACCAGGGCAAAACGGTCGCGGAGCTGCGCGACCGTATTAAGCTGGATTTCAACCCGAAAGGGCTGGGCAACGAAGCGGCGATCGAACGCGCCGTGGAGTTCTTCCTGAAAGACAGTTTGTCCGTTCATCACCCGCAGTGCGTGGCGCACCTGCACTGCCCAAGCCTGGTGGTTAGCCAGGCGGCGGAAGTGCTGATCAACGCCACTAACCAGAGTATGGACTCCTGGGATCAAAGCCCGTCCGCAACCATCATTGAGATCAAACTGATCGAATGGCTGCGTACCCGCGTGGGTTATCAGGCTGGCGACGCAGGCGTCTTCACCAGCGGCGGCACCCAGAGTAACCTGATGGGGCTGATGCTGGCGCGTGACGCGTTCTTTGCGCGTCAGGGCCACTCGGTTCAGCAGGACGGTCTGACAGGCGATCTGCGTAAGATCCGCGTGCTGTGTTCGGAAAATGCCCACTTCTCCGTGCAGAAAAACATGGCGCTGATGGGTCTGGGCTACCAGTCCGTGGTGCAGGTGAAAACTGACGAATTCTCCCGCATGGATCTCACCGATCTGGCGGCGAAAATCGAACAGTGCAACGCGAACGGCGAGCAGATCCTGGCGATTGTGGCCACGGCCGGTACGACCGATGCGGGTGCTATCGATCCGCTGCGTGCTATTGCTGAGCTGGCTGCGAAACAGAATATCTGGGTGCACGTTGATGCGGCCTGGGGCGGCGCGCTGCTGATGTCTGAGCAGTATCGTCACTACCTGGACGGTATCGAGCTGGTGGATTCCGTCACCCTGGACTTCCACAAGCAGTTTTTCCAGACCATCAGCTGCGGTGCGTTCCTGCTGAAAGAAGCGCGTCACTATGAGCTGATGCGCTATCAGGCGGCCTATCTGAACTCTGAGTTCGATGAAGAAGCGGGTGTACCTAACCTGGTCTCCAAATCTCTGCAAACCACGCGCCGTTTCGACGCGCTGAAACTGTGGATGAGCCTGGAAGCGCTGGGTCAGGAGCAATACGCGGCAATCATCGATCACGGCGTGACGCTGGCGCAGCAGGTTGCGGCTTACGTGAAAGAGCAGTCTGCTCTGGAACTGGTAATGCAACCCCAGCTGGCAAGCGTGCTGTTCCGCTTCCGTCCGCAGGCGCAGATAGATGACGCCGGTATTGCCCTGCTGAACCAGAAAATTGGCGATGCGCTGCTGGAGTCTGGCCGTGCAAACGTCGGTGTGACCGAGCATAACGGTATCACCTGCCTGAAGCTGACCCTGCTGAACCCAACCGTAACGCTGGAGGACGTAAAAGTCCTGCTGTCTCTGGTTGAGCGTACCGCGCAGGAAGTGATGGCGAAGTAATACTTATCCCTCTCCCACCCGGGAGAGGGATTGTTTTTCCCGCGCTAACGCCTTTCCCCTTTTTTCCTCGAAGCATAACCGTATTCATACTGGCTGTACCCCGAGCTGTAATACAGCGCTGCGGATTTAACAATATCGTTGAGGATTGTGCCGCTGACCTTCACGCCAACGAGCTGTAGCCGTTTAACGGTATTCTCCATCTCTTTCACGCTGGTTTTATCGAAACGGGCAACCATTAGCGTTGTTCCGGCGGCTCTGGCGACCAGCGCGGCATCGGTGACGGCCAGGACCGGCGGTGTATCAATGATGACGATGTCATATTGCGCGTTAACCCAGGACATGACGGAAAGGAATCGTTCGCTTAACAGCAATTCTAACGGGCGCAGGGGTTCCGGTCCGCAGGTGATGACGTCAATCCCCGCTTTTTCAGCATGCTGAATGACCTCCGCTAAGTCGCGTTTCCCTTCGAGCAGGCAGGACAATCCGTGGCGGTTCTCCAGACCAAAAATATTATGAACATAGCCCTGGCGCATATCCGCATCAATAAACAGCACCCGCTGACCGCTCTGCCCGGCGATGGCCGCCAGATTCGTCGCCACCAGCGTTTTTCCGCAGTCCTGCGTGGGGCCAGAAATCATCACAATGCGGTTCTCAGCCTCCATCATGGTGAAATGCAGACTGGTCCGCAGCCCGCGCACCGCTTCAACAAACATATCAGCAGGGCGATCGACGGGCAGGAAAGGCACATCCGAGGTTTTGTGTTTCCAGCGACGAGAAAACGGATTTTTTCTGCGCAACTGCGTTTTACTCCACAGCCACTGTGAACGTGGCAACGTAGCCAGAACCGGCATCCCCTGCGCTTCCAGCTGTTCGGAAAGCGTGATCCCACGTTTGAACGCCTGACGTACCAGCACGGTCCCCATTGAGAGCATTAGCCCGAACAGCGCGCCAAGAACGATGATTAACGCTTTACGCGGCTTTATCGGGTCCGGCAGCGTAACAGCCTCATCAATGATCCTCACGTTCCCGACAGCGCTGGAGCGGGAAATATTCAGCTCCTGCTGGCGCGTCAATAGCTGTAAATAAATCGTGCGACCCGACTCAACATCGCGGCTCAGGCGTAAAATCTCCTGCTGCGTGGAGGGCATAGCTGACACACGGTTATTGAGACGCTCCCGTTCCCGCTCAAGGGTCTGTCTCTTTTCATGCAATGCACGATAGGTAGGGTGACTTTTTTTAAAGAGCTGGGAGATCTCTGCCTCCCGGAACGTCAGCTCATTTAGCTGATTCTCAACGTTAACAACCTGATCCAGCACGGATTTTGCCTCTAAAGACAGGTCCACCGAGTCGCGCTGCGCCCGGTAGGCATTCAGCCTCGCTTCAGCCTGATCCAGATCCGCTCTGATTTTCGGCAACTGCTCCTGTAAAAAATCCAGACTACGAGAATCCTGAGCCTCCTGCCGCGCGATATTTTGCTGAAGATAATTGTCAGCAATCGCATTCAGCACCCGGGCGATGTTGTCAGGGTCTTCGCCCGTCAGGGTTAAGGTCACGATACCGCTCTGTTTCTCCGATTCTGCAACCGTGAGACGCTTCTTAAGCGCGTTAATCGTCTCAAGCCGCGTCAACGACTTAAGCGAAAATTGCGTGCCTGGCTCAGCCTCAATCGACGTCACCAGCAGAACGATCCCTTGCGTAACCAGCGTTTTCCCAACCTGGCCGTCGGCCTCAATGTTTTCGCCCGTCAGGTGATATTTTCCCGCTTCCTGTACGGTCAGCGTGAGCTCTTGCGCTTTGCCTTCCACCTGCGGGATCTGGAGTTCGCCTAACGTGATTTTGCCCTGCTCACGCCCTTGCAGACGCTGCCAGAGACGCCCCACCACAGGCAAAACGCGCTGCTTTGCCTGCTGTGTCAGAGCTAATTTGTCAACGGTCTCGCCGAGGATCATGCGGGATTTCAGCAGTAAAATTTCAGGGGCAACATCCGGCGACACATCGGTGCCCAGCTGGCTCAAACCTTTGAGCAGGTTGTTATCGTGTTTGTTTTCAATTTGCACCATGGCATCCGCCTGATAAACAGGTGGCGCAATCCAGGCATAGAGACCGGCGCACATGATGAACAGGAACGTCACGCACAGAATCATCGTGCGGTGGTCGATCATCTCGACGAGCAAACGAACGAGATCGACTTCATGTTGTTGGGGTGCCGCTGCACCATAATTGTCTGTTGTGTAAGACGACATTAATACTTCATTCCTTTCTGACCTAAACGACGTGCCCATTCCTGACTGGCTTTACCCAATAGCCCAAACACATATTCAAACGCTTCCCGGCTTTGACGGTAGGGATCGGGGATCTCCTGCGGCTCCAGCCATTGCCCAAAAAGCAGCGACTTTCCTCGAATCTCCGGCGCCATGGCCGCAATGAAGCGAAGATGTTCCGGCTCCATAACCAGGATAAGATCGGATCCCTGCATCAAATTGCGTGTCAGCCTGCGCGCCACATGACCGTCGAGGGAAATCCCATGCCGCCAGGCTACGTCCTGGGCGCTGTCATCCGCCGGGCACCCTTCAAGCCCGAATATGCCCGCCGAGGCGATATATCTGTCGGGCAGGTGCTGGCGTAAAAGCCGCTCCCCAATCGGAGAACGGCAGACATTTCCGGTGCAAACCACGAGTATTGATTTGAACATTATTGCGGCCACGATCTGATGTAACGAACCGTTTCGGTAAGGTCATGCACCCCGCTGATGGTCGGAACAAGCTGTGATATCACGCGATTCCAGCGGGACAGTGGTGCAGTGGTGACATAGACAATGTCATAGGGCTCAAGCTGAAACTCGGTGCCTAACACCATGGCTGATGCGTCCTGAGCATTGAGCTGGTAGAGGTTGGCAATTTTTTCTGAACGCTCGCTTTTCGGCAGCGAACGAATGACAAAAATTCCGGTGGCATCGGCCATATTCTGGTTCAGCCCACCGGCATTGCCCAGCGCTTCGGCCAGGGTCATGCCGCTGCGATCCATTTTCAGCGTGCTCTGTTTAACGACCTCGCCCATGACGAACACTTTCAGCGCATCGTTACGGGGGACAAACAGAATATCGCCGGGATAGAGCAGCTTATTTTGCGTGAGATCGCCATGCTGCATCAGCGCATATAGCGAGAGGCGCGTGTCCTTCCCATTATGCGTCAGCACGACATTGCGCCAGTCCGCGTCGGCAGAGAGCCCCCCAGCGGCGTTTACGGCATCCATGACCGTTAACGGAATATTAGTAATAGCCTGCTGCCCTGACTTCACCACTTCGCCCGTCACATAGGCTTTTTGTGAGCGAAAAGAGGCGACGCTGACATCCACCTGCGGGCTTTCAATAACATTGTTCAGCCGGGCCGTGATCTCCTCGCGTACCCGTGCGACCGTTTTGCCAGCCACCGGCAATTTACCGACATAGGGATAGAAAAGTGTGCCGTCGGCATTGACCCAGTTACCGGTGTCACTGGCGCTACGATACTGCCCTGCCGGGGTTGTAAGTTCAGGGTGATCCCAGACGGTGACGGTCAGAATATCCCCAACGCCGATACGGTATTCCCAGTTTTTGACCTGTTCATCCAGATTAGGATTTGCCTGAGATTTCAAAACCGATGGCCGCAATTTTTCAATTAACGAAGGCGTAAGAGGATAAACATCAATCCGTTTCTCAAGACGATCATTTGCATCTTCTGCGGCAATTATCTTTTTCCCAGCGAGATCGAGATGCTGGCCAGGGTAAAATACGCAGCCAGATAAGGGGGTAATAATTAAAAATAATATCGATACAACTGTTGTGTTTTTCATTTATTACATAATATCTTTTATAGTAGTGATTATCGTATACAGGATAAAACAGTAACATTTCACTCAAGCACAAGTTGCTGTTATTCAATGAATTAACAGAAACACAAAGAGTATTTATAAAACCACACGACATTCCTTTGGGCAGACTTTACAGCCCTGCATTGTCTTAATCAGGCATTCGGAAAGAGGGTTTCAGGCAATCTTAAATGTTCTATTTGTTGAATGCATGCCTGAATCTTAGTAAATTTGCCTTGAAAATGTTTTTTCAGAATTAATTAATAAACCAATAATTATGTTATCTGTATAAGCTCATATTTATTCGTCGAAGTAATAATTAATGACGGTTGCGACTACACAAAACCGTGCACTTTTGTTACATTTTTTGCAAACTCACCCTGTGAGGATACTTAAAATGAACTGTCTGCCATCCGTTAGCGGATCTGCACACAAAAAGTATCAGTAACGATATGACTGGAGAAAAAATGGCTAAGCGTAAATTGTTGCTTCTGGGTGTATTACTGTCACTGGCGGGGGCCGCGCACGCTGTACCGCAAACATCGACAGCGCCTTCCGGCATCAAGGCCTATGAAGAGCAAGAGTTTATTGCCGATTTTACGAAGTTTAAAATCGGCGACACCGCGCCCGCGCAGTATCAGACGCCTGAGTACACCATCAAACAGTACCAGCTGCGTAACCTTCCCGCGCCCGATGCCGGCACACACTGGACCTACATGGGTGAGAATTATGTTCTGATTGGCGATGCCGATGGCAAAATCTACAAAGCCTATAACGGAGATATTTTCTATCACCGCTGATACGATCCTAATCCGTCCGTGGCAGGAGAGCGATCGCCCTTTCCTGCGCACGCTCTTCCTTCACGCCCGACGTGAAGCCTGGCCGTGGATGGACAGTTCTGCGTGGCAGCTTGAAGATTTTGACGCGGCAACCCTGGACGAAGGGATTTGGGTGGCGGAGCAGGATGGGCACCGACTTGGCTTTGCCTCAGTCTCGACGAACGATAATTTTCTGCACAACCTGTTTGTCGATCCGAACTATCAGAGCCTGGGCGTCGGACATGTGTTGCTTGAACACGTGCAGAAGACGTTTACCAGCACGGGTTCACTCAAGTGTCTGGTGAAGAATGAGCGGGCGGTTGCGTTTTACCAGCGCCACGGCTGGCACATTGAGGCGACGGGAGATTCTCCGGACGGAGAGTATTATTTGATGCACTATCGGCTTGGGTAAAGTCAGGTGGCGCTACGCTTACCTGACCTACAAAATCGAGCCAGGCCGGGTAAGGCGAAGCCGCCACCCGGCACTAACGCGCAGAGGCGTTACACCGCGCGGAAGGCGATTTCACCCGGAATGACTTCGCCCTGCCAGTAAAGCTGCGCCGCAACGCGCCCCGCCAGCTGACGATAGATTTCCGTGAATTCGCTATCCGGACGGCTGACCACCGTTGGCTTACCGCTATCCAGATCTTCACGCAGTGTGATATGCAGCGGCAGTTGCCCCAGCAGTTGCGTGTGGTATTGCGCCGCCAGCTTTTCGGCGCCACCGGTACCAAAGATAGGCTCATGGTGCCCGCAGTTGCTGCAAATGTGCATGCTCATGTTCTCGACGATACCCAGTACCGGCACCTCCACCTTCTCGAACATGACGATGCCTTTTTTGGCGTCGATCAGCGCGATATCCTGCGGCGTGGTGACCACGACGGCGCCGGTAACCGGAATGTTCTGCGCCAGCGTCAGCTGGATATCACCGGTGCCCGGCGGCATGTCCAGTACCAGATAATCGAGGTCAGGCCACATTGTCTCCTGCAACATTTGCAGCAGCGCCTTGCTGGCCATCGGGCCACGCCAGACCATTGCGTTATCGTCCGTGACCAGGTAACCAATGGAGTTGGTCGCCAGACCGTGCGCCACGATTGGCGCCATGTGGGTGCCGTCCGGCGAGGTTGGACGCTGGTTTTCCGCCCCCAGCATGTTTGGAATGGACGGGCCGTAGATATCCGCATCCAGAATGCCGACTTTCGCCCCTTCAGCCGCCAGCGCAAGCGCCAGGTTCACGGCGGTCGACGATTTACCCACCCCGCCCTTGCCCGAGCTGACGGCGATGATGTTCTTCACGCCGTTAACGCCCGGCTGATTTTTCACGCGCTTGAGCGTGGCGATGCTGTGGCTTAGCTTCCAGTCAATTGCATTTGCGCCGGTAATGCGCAGCAGCTCAGAGCTGGTTTGCTCTTTCAGGGCATCAAAGGCGCTGGTCCAGACGAACGGCATCTGTAGCTCAATGTGCAGCGTATCGTCCAGCCATGCGACGTGATGAAGCGCTTTCAGCGTCGTGAGATTGTGCTTCAGGGTTGGATGCTGAAAATTAGCCAGCGTCCCGGCGACCATTGCTCGTAAGGCTTCCGGTGATTTGGCCTGGGATTGAGAACTCATCCCGACTCCTTTGTTCTTGTGAATAAGACCTTAGACAAACAAGTTTACCTGAAAGGCCGCGGTTTGTGCTTACTTAATAATGCCCCTTTTGGTAATATCGAAAACCCTTTTCACAGTTAAAAGAAGTAATGCCTACTATGACTCAAGTCGCGAAAAAAATTCTGGTAACGTGCGCCCTGCCGTACGCCAACGGCTCAATCCACCTCGGCCACATGCTGGAGCATATCCAGGCTGATGTCTGGGTCCGTTACCAGCGAATGCGCGGCCACGAGGTGAACTTCATCTGTGCGGACGATGCCCACGGCACGCCGATCATGCTGAAAGCGCAGCAGCTGGGCATTTCCCCGGAACAGATGATCGCCGAAATGAGTCAGGAGCATCAGACCGATTTTGCTGGCTTTGACATCAGCTATGACAACTATCACTCCACGCACAGCGACGAAAACCGCGAGCTGTCAGAGCTGATCTACACCCGTCTGAAAGAGAACGGTTTCATTAAAAACCGCACCATCTCTCAGCTGTACGATCCGGAAAAAGGCATGTTCCTGCCGGACCGTTTCGTCAAAGGCACCTGTCCGAAATGTAAATCCCCGGACCAGTACGGCGATAACTGCGAAGTGTGCGGCGCAACCTACAGCCCGACCGAGCTTATCGAACCGAAGTCCGTGGTCTCCGGCGCGACGCCGGTGATGCGTGACTCCGAGCACTTCTTCTTCGACCTGCCGTCGTTCAGCGAAATGCTGAAGGCGTGGACCCGCAGCGGTGCGTTGCAGGAGCAGGTCGCGAACAAAATGCAGGAGTGGTTCGAATCCGGTCTGCAACAGTGGGATATCTCCCGCGATGCGCCCTACTTTGGCTTCGAAATCCCGAACGCGCCGGGCAAATATTTTTACGTCTGGCTGGATGCGCCGATTGGCTACATGGGGTCGTTCAAGAATCTTTGTGACAAGCGCGGCGACACCGTAAGCTTCGACGAATACTGGAAGAAAGATTCCGATGCCGAGCTGTATCACTTCATCGGTAAAGACATCGTTTACTTCCACAGCCTGTTCTGGCCAGCAATGCTGGAAGGCAGCAACTTCCGCAAGCCGACCAACCTGTTCGTACATGGCTACGTAACGGTGAACGGCGCGAAGATGTCTAAATCTCGCGGGACGTTTATTAAGGCCAGCACCTGGCTGAACCACTTTGACGCGGACAGCCTGCGCTACTACTACACCGCGAAGCTCTCTTCCCGCATCGACGATATCGACCTGAATCTGGAAGATTTCGTGCAGCGCGTGAACGCGGACATCGTCAACAAGGTGGTCAACCTGGCGTCCCGTAACGCAGGTTTTATCGCCAAACGCTTTGACGGCGTGCTTTCTGCCGAACTGGCCGATCCTGAGCTGTATAAAACCTTCACCGACGCCGCCGCTGCGGTTGGCGAAGCCTGGGAAAGCCGTGAATTCGGTAAAGCCATTCGCGAAATCATGGCTCTGGCAGACGTGGCCAACCGCTATGTGGACGAGCAGGCGCCGTGGGTGGTGGCGAAACAGGAAGGCCGCGACGCCGACTTGCAGGCGATCTGCACCATGGGTCTGAACATGTTCCGCGTGCTGATGACCTGGCTGAAGCCGGTTCTGCCGCAGCTGGCAGCCCGCGCGGAAGCATTCCTGAACACCGAACTGACCTGGGATGCCATCCAGCAGCCGCTGCTCGGCCACAAAGTGAACACCTTCAAGGCGCTGTATAACCGCATCGAGATGAAGCAGGTTGACGCGCTGGTGGAAGCATCCAAAGAAGAGGTGAAAGCGGCTGCCGCACCGGTGACCGGCCCGCTGGCGGACGATCCGATTCAGGAGACCATCACCTTTGATGATTTCGCCAAAGTCGACCTGCGCGTGGCGCTGATCGAAAACGCGGAGTTCGTGGAAGGTTCTGACAAACTGCTGCGTCTGACCCTGGATCTGGGCGGCGAGAAGCGTAACGTCTTCTCCGGCATTCGTTCCGCGTATCCCGATCCGCAGGTGCTGATTGGTCGTCAGACCGTGATGGTGGCAAACCTGGCGCCGCGCAAAATGCGCTTCGGCATCTCTGAGGGGATGGTGATGGCCGCAGGCCCGGGCGGGAAAGATATCTTCCTTTTAAGCCCTGACGAAGGCGCGAAGCCGGGTCAGCAGGTGAAGTAATAAAAAAGCCGGATGAGAATCCGGCTTTTTTTTGCCCGGCGGCGCTACGCTTGCACGGGCCTACGGGTTTTGTAGGCCGGGTCAGGCGAAGCCGCCACCCGGCTAAAATCACCCCTTCTGGTTATGCACCCGCTGCGTCAACCCACGCAGGAAATAACGCAGAAACTGATCCCCACACTCGCGGTAATTCTTATGATCCGGCGCGCGCATCATGGCGGTGATTTCCGGCATCGACACGCGAAATTTCTGCTCGGTCATGATCGCCAGAATGTCGTCAGTTTTCAGGGAGAAAGCAATACGCAGCTTTTTCAGCACCGTGTTGTTATTCACCCGACGCTCCAGCGCCAGCTCAGGCGCAGATTCATCTTTGCCGCGCTTGTCGTAGATCAGGCCATTCAGAAAGCCCGACAGAATAATGTCCGGGCAGCGAACAAAACCCTCTTCATCTTCTTTAGTCATCCAGGTGTCGAACCCGGCGGACGTGGATTCCATGTCGGAGAGCGCAAGAATGCGCACCATGTCATTATTGTTCGCTTTCAGGGTGTAGCGCAGGCTACGAAGAATATCGTTACTTAGCATAGAGCCTTCGAATGTCGATGATGCAATGGCGCGCAGTGTACCAGTTTTACAGCCCTATCGCCTCTTTCAAACTTTTCAGGTAGCGACGACTGACGGGAACGATTTGCCCGGCACGTAACACCAGCTCGGCCTGGCCGTTATCTTCCAGACGGATCTCCTTCAGGTGCGCCATGTTCACCAGATACTGACGATGGCAGCGGATTAGCGGCGTGCGACTCTCCAGCGTGCGCAGGGTCAGCTCGGTAAAGCCTTCGTTACCTTCAGCGCTGGTGACGTATACCCCGCTCAGACGGCTGCTGACAAAGGCAACGTCGTCCATTTGCAGGAGGTAAATCCGGCTGTGCCCGGTACAGGGTATAAACTTCAGGGGCTGCTGATGCTCCGGCAGCAGCGTCACGTCCTGCACGGTACGCTCCTGATGCAGGCGGGTCAGGGTCTTTTCAAGGCGTTTCTCTTCAATCGGCTTCAGCAGATAATCAAATGCGTGCTCTTCAAACGCCTTTACCGCGTACTCATCAAAGGCCGTCAGAAAGACGATATAGGGACGGTGCTCCGGGTCGAGCATGCCGACCATCTCCAGCCCGCTGATGCGCGGCATCTGAATATCGAGGAACAGCACGTCCGGGCGCAGTTTATGCACCGCACCGATGCCTTCAATCGCATTGGCACATTCCCCCACAACCTCGATATCACTCTGCTCCTGCAACAGAACACGCAGGTTTTCCCGTGCTAACGGCTCATCATCGACAATCAGCACTCTTAACATGCGTTCTCCTCCAGCGGCAATCGTAAGGTAATTCGGGTATAGCGGTCTGGCTCACAGGCGACGGTGATACCGCAGTCGTCACCAAAATGCGCGCGCAGGCGTTTATCCACCAGGCTCATGCCCAGACCGCCTGACGCGGAAGCTTCATACAGCCCCGCGTTGTCTTCAATATCCAGCACCAGATGGTGGTTAAAACGGGAAGCGGAAATCATAATCTCTCCACTTCCCAGCAGCTGCGACGTCCCATGCTTAATGGCATTTTCTACAATCGGTTGCAGGGTAAAGGCGGGAAGATGCTGATACGCCAGATCGTCCGGGACGGATAACGACACCTGTAAACGTGACTGGAAGCGCGCTTTTTCAATTTGCAGATAGGCGTTTACATGCTCAATCTCGTCCGCGAGGGTGACGATCTCCGAGGGTCGCTTCAGATTTTTGCGGAAAAAGGTCGAGAGAAATTGCACCAGCTGCGCGGCCTGATCGCTGTCGCGGCGGATCACCGCTTTCAGCGTGTTGAGCGCGTTAAACAGGAAATGCGGGTTCACCTGAGCGTGCAGGAGCTTAATTTCTGACTGCGTCAGCAGCGCTTTTTGCCGTTCATACTGCCCCGCCAGTATTTGCGCCGAAAGCAGCTGGGCGATCCCCTCCCCCAGCGTGCGGTTGATGGAGCTGAACAGGCGGTTTTTGGCTTCGTAAAGCTTAATAGTGCCCATGACGCGCTGGTTTTCACCCCGCAGGGGAATGACCAGCGTAGAGCCGAGTTTGCACTGCGGATGCAGGGAACAGCGGTACGGCACTTCATTTCCGTCGGCATACACCACTTCACCCGTTTCAATAGCGCGCAGGGTATAGGCCGAGGAGATCGGTTTGCCCGGCAGATGGTGGTCGTCGCCGGTACCGGTAAACGCCAGCAGCTTCTCGCGATCGGTAATCGCCACGGCTCCGATATCCAGCTCTTTATACAGCACCTGCGCCACCTTCATACTGTTCTCCTCGTTGAATCCCTGCCGCAGGATCCCTTCCGTCGACGCCGCAACTTTTAAGGCGGTGGCAGAAAATGCCGAGGTGTATTTTTCGAACATGGCGCGTTTGTCGAGCAGAATGCGCATAAACAGCGCCGCACCTACAGTATTGGTGACCATCATCGGTGCGGCAATGCTGCTGACCAGATGTAACGCATCGTCAAACGGGCGCGCGATCAGCAGGATGATCGCCATCTGCGCCATTTCCGCCACAAAGGTAATCGCCCCTGCGGTAAAGGGACTGAACACTTTATCCGGGCGACCGCGCTTAATCATATAGCTGTGGACGAGACCACCGAGCAGCCCTTCGACGATGGTGGAGATCATGCAGCTCAGCGCCGTCATACCGCCCATCGAATAGCGGTGCAGGCCGCCGGTTAACCCCACCAGACCGCCGACAACCGGGCCTCCGAGCAGCCCGCCCATTACCGCGCCGATGGCGCGCGTATTGGCGATGGAATCTTCGATATGGAGACCAAACCAGGTCCCCATAATGCAGAATATGGAAAATACGACGTAGCAGAGGAATTTGTGCGGCAGACGGACGGTGACCTGCATCAGCGGGATAAACAGGCGCGTTTTGCTCATCAACCAGGCGATGACAAGGAACACGCACATCTGCTGAAGCAACAGCAGCACCAGATTAAACTCGTACATACTCACAAACCGCACATTCTAAAAACGCGTAACATACACTGATAGCGGTTAACTTTCTTTGAAACGTGCCAAAAAAGCGATAAATCGTGTCCGCCATCACACCTTTAGCCGGAGATAACCTGTCTTTCGTATAATTTGTACAAAAAAGAATCAAATCTTCCTGGTTCCGCAAAGTGGGTCTACAGTTAAGCTGGGGACGCGCAAGCCTGGGGGCGAAAATGGCGCTTTACACAATAGGTGAAGTGGCACTCCTGTGTGATATCAATCCCGTTACGCTACGGGCGTGGCAGCGACGGTATGGATTGCTTAAGCCGCAAAGAACGGACGGTGGGCACCGCCTGTTTAACGATGCGGATATTGACCGGATCCGCGAGATCAAAAGCTGGATCGACAATGGCGTACAGGTCGGCAAGGTAAAATCGCTTCTGAGCCAGGACGATCCAGATACGCAGCTTCTCTGGCGCGAGCAGCAGGAAACGCTGCTGAGGCTGTTGCAGAGTGGCAATTTGCAGCGTCTGCGCGGCTGGATCAAAGAACAGGGTCGAGACTACCCGGCGCAAACCTTGATCACCCATCTTTTTATTCCCCTACGGCGTCGGCTTCAGTGTCAGCAAACCACCTTACAGGCACTGCTCAGCATGCTTGATGGCGTGCTGATTAACTATATTTCCGTCTGTCTTGCCTCAGCGCGGAATAAAAACAGCAAAGATGCGCTGGTGATCGGCTGGAACGTACACGATACCACCCGGCTGTGGCTCGAAGCCTGGATTGCCACCCAGCAGGGCTGGCGCGTTGACGTGCTTGCCCACTCCCTGGCCCAGCTCAGGCCGGAACTGTTTGAGGGACAGACGCTGCTGGTCTGGTGCGGCGAAGTCCCCTCCGCTTCCCAGCAGCAGCTCCTGACGGAATGGCGCGAACATGGTTATCCCGTTTACTCGCTGGGGCCAAATGCGTCGTAACGGCATTTAATGGTTCATTAACAGCTGCGCTTCACCGTATAATTGTTCCGTTAACAACAGGAGCACATGATGAAGGCAACGAAACTGGCCGTAATTACCCTCTTTGCACTGATGGCCATCAGCGGTATCGGTGGCGTTATGCTTGCAGGTTATTCATTTATTGTTCGCGGCGGTGTTGGCTGAGGTATCCGGCCAGGCGTTCAAACAGGCGATCCACCACAATCGCCGCCAGCGCAACCAGAACCGCCCCCTGAATAATGTAAGCCGTATTAAACCCGCTTAACCCGATAATGATCGGCGTTCCCAGCGTATTGGCTCCGACCGTCGAGGCGATGGTTGCCGTACCAATGTTGATAATCACGGACGTTCGCACGCCGGCGATAATCACCGGTGCGGCCAGCGGCAGTTCGACCTTCACCAGCCGCTGCCAGGCGCTCATCCCCATCCCTTCCGCTACGCTCAGCACCGATGCAGGCACCGCCGCAATCCCCGCCAGCGTCCCTTGCAGAATGGGCAACACGCCGTACAAAATCAGCGCAATGATGGCAGGCTCCTGCCCAAAACCGATCGCCGGCACGGCAATCGCCAGCACGGCCACCGGCGGGAAGGTCTGCCCCGTTGCGGCGATGGTCTCCACCAGCGGACGAAACTCCCTGCCCGCGGGTCTCGTCACCGCAATCCCGGCGCCTGTGCCCAGCACGATGGCAATCACGCTTGACACCGCCACCAGCCAGAAGTGCGCCAGGGTGAGATTAACAAAGCTCTCCTGCTGGTACACCGGGCGCGGCAGCCCGGGAATAAGCGCATTAAACAGCGCCGCGCTGTGCGGCATCAGGTAGAGTAAGGCGATAAACAGCCCTGTCAGCCAGAGTAACGGATCACGGACCCACTTCACGCGTCACCTCCCCCGCCAGCAGATCGCGAAAATGGATCGTCCCGCATGGCGTCCCCTGCCCGTCCGCAACGGGTAACACCTCGCACTGCCGGGCGACAAACGCCGACAGGGCATCGCGCAGGCTCATCCCATCGTGCAGCGGTTCACCACCGATTTGCGCATCCTGCGGACGCAGATAGTTCCTGACGGTGCGCAGCGAGAGCAGCCTGACGCCAAGCTCGCTGCGGCCAAAAAATTCACGCACAAAATCATTCGCTGGCGAGGTTAACAGCTCAAGCGGCGTACCCTGCTGGACGACTTCGCCGTGATCCATCAGTATCAGACGATCGGCCAGCCGCAGCGCTTCGTCGATATCATGCGTCACCAGCACGATGGTGCGCCCTAGAATACGGTGGATGCGACTCATCTCCGCCTGAAGTGCGCCGCGGGTGACCGGATCCAGCGCGCCGAAGGGCTCATCCATCAGCAGCACCTGCGGGTTAGCGGCCAGCGCGCGCGCCACCCCGACCCGCTGCTGCTGTCCGCCGGAAAGCTGGTGCGGATAGCGGTCGCGAAGCGACGCGTCCAGGCCCAGCAGCGCCATCAGCTCGTCGACACGCTCATTGATCTTCCCCCGGGACCATTTTTCCAGCTGTAGCACGGTGGCAATGTTCTGGGCCACCGTCCAGTGGGGAAACAGGCCGATGGACTGAATGGCGTAGCCCATACGCCGCCGCAGTTCCAGCACCGGCAGGCTGCGGATCTCCTCTCCGGCAAAGCGAATCGTCCCGCTGTCATGTTCCACCAGCCGGTTGATCATCTTCAGCGTCGTCGATTTTCCCGACCCCGACGTCCCGATCAATACCGAGAACGCCCCCTCGGCAAAATGCAGATTGAGGTGGCTTGCCGCCGGACGGCCCGCAAAGGTTTTACTCACATCATGAAATTCAATCATTGGCTCTTCTCCTGAGCAGCGCGAGCCACAGGGCAAACAATGCATCCAGTACGACCGCCAGCGCAATCGTGGGCACAACACCCAGCAGCACCAGATCCAGCGCGCTGCTCAGCAGCCCCTGGAACACCAGTGCCCCAAAGCCGCCCGCCCCGATCAGCGCGGCAATCACCGCCATCCCCACGGTTTGCACCGTCACCACCCGCAGGCTGCGAACCAGCAGCGGAAGCGCAAGCGGCAGCTGTATTTTCCAGAAACACTGGCGCGCACTCATCCCCATCGCATGGGCGCTTTCCAGCACGTCAGGCGGAACCTGGCTTAACCCCGCCACCACGCCGCGCACCAGCGGCAGCAGCGCATACAGCACAAGGGCGATAAGGGCAGGCGTCAGCCCGGTTCCGGCAATGCCTGCCGCGGCCAACGCAGGGAAGGATTTCACCAGACCGGCCAGGGGGGCAATCAGCAGGCCAAACAGCGCAACGGAGGGGATGGTCTGAATAACGTTGAGCACGGTAAAGACGGCACCCTGGCGGCTGGGATGCCGGTAGCACCCGATGCCCAGCGGCACGCCCAGCAGCAACGCCGGGATCAGCGTCCCGAACAGGATCGTCAGATGTTGCGCCAGCGCGTTGTCAAATACCTCCTGGCGGTTGGCGTACTCTTTTAACAGCGAGAGTTGATTCAGATCGCCGCTGAAGAGGATCAGCAGAGGGATAACCCAGAATTGCGCGTTCAGCAGCCAGCGCCAGACGGGTAGCGGCGTGAGACGGCGAATGGCATCGCTACAGACCAGCAGACAAAGTGCCAGCCACAGCCACAGCCCGCTGCCAATCGACGTGCGCGCCAGCGGGCTTTCAACCGAGGCCATCTGCGTTGCCGCCTGTCCCGCGCTCCAGAACAGCACGATAAACAGTGCTTCGCTGAGCAGAAGCGTCAGCCAAAGGGCGGCTCGCCCTGGCCAGAAGGCTAAGGCTACAGTACTCGCCAGCGCCGCGCCCAGCAGTAGCGGCGTAAATGACCAGATCTGCCAGAGCGCGCGCGGTTCGCCCGACACCAGACGGTTTGGCGCGACATTTACAAAGGGTAACGCGACCGCCGCAATGGCCACACAGGCCAACAGCAGCAGGACGCGGTTATGACATTTTATTGGCACAGCCTTGTCCCGTTACTTCACAAGCCCTTGTTGTTTCAGGAAGTCGGCAGCCACCTTTTTGGCATCCAGCCCCTCAACGGCAATGCTGGCATTCAGCTGTTGCAGCGTTTTCGCATCCAGTTTTTCAAACACCGGTTTGAGCCATTCCGCAATATCCGGGTAGGCTTTCAGCACCGCCTCGCGCACGACCGGGGTTGGGGCGTAAATGGGCTGAACGCCTTTCGGGTCGGTCAGGGTTTGCAGACCAAGCGCCGCGACCGGGCCGTCGGTGCCGTAGGCCATCGCCGCGTTGACGCCGGAGGTTTGCTGCGCCGCCGCCTTAATGGTCACCGCCGTGTCGCCGCCCGCCAGCGAGAGCAGCTGAGACTGTTCGAGCTTGAAATCATAGGCTTTTTCAAACGCTGGCAGGGCATCAGCGCGCTCGATAAACTCTGCCGAGGCCGCGAGCTTAAACTCGCCCTTCTCTTTCAGGTAGCGGCTGAGATCGTCAAGCGAGGTGAGCTTGCCTTTCTCGGCAATATCTTTACGCACCGCGATGGTCCAGGTGTTGTTGGCCGGTGCCGGCGTAAGCCAGACCAGCTTATTTTTTTCCGCGTCAAGCTTTTTGACTTTTTCGTACCCGGCTTTGGCATTTTTCCAGGCCGGATCGTTTTCATCCTTGAAGAAGAATGCCCCGTTGCCGGTGTATTCCGGGTAGATATCCAGCTCGCCGGACGTGATGGCACCGCGTACGACAGGTGTGGTGCCAAGCTGTACTTTATTGACCGTTTTCACGCCGTGGCTTTCGAGTACCTGCAAAATGATATTGCCGAGCAACGCGCCCTCGGTATCAATTTTGGAACCCACCTTAACCGGCTCTGCGGCCTGTAGCGGCAGGCTTAGCGCCGCCAGAAGCACCGCCGATCCTGTTATCCCCTTAATAATCGTCATTCTGCTTTCCTCATTATTTTGTGGCCTTTTTCATAGGCTTGAGACAAAAGCGTAGCTTAAAACAGCGAATTTAACCGTTTTTCGTACAAGATGAGAGGCATCCCCCGCCAGGCGGGGGATGGGGAGGAAGGTAAGATTATTGCAGCTCGAATTCGGCTTTGTTCACGCGGGCGGAATCCACGCCAATGAAGACGTTGAATTTGCCAGGCTCGGCATCGTATTTCATCTGCTGGTTCCAGAACTTCAGCGCATTCACGTCAATCGGGAAGCTGACCGTTCTGGTTTCGCCCGGTTTCAGGTTGACCTTCTCGAAGCCGCGCAGCTGTTTCACCGGACGGCTCATTGAGGCCGTGACATCCTGAATGTACATCTGGATCACCGTCGCGCCTTCGCGTTTGCCGCTGTTGGTCACCTCCACGCTGGCGGTCACTTTGCCGTCATGCTTCAGGGTCGGCGCCGACATTTTCACGTCAGACACCTTGAAGGTGGTGTAGCTCAGGCCATAGCCAAACGGATACAGCGGGCCGTTCGCCTCATCGAAATAACGAGACGTGTACTTGTTCGGCTTGTCAGCGTTATACGGACGACCAGTGTTCAGGTGGCTGTAGTAAACCGGGATCTGCCCGACGGAGCGCGGGAAGGACATCGGCAGCTTGCCGGACGGGTTGTAATCGCCAAACAGCACGTCGGCAATGGCGTTACCGCCTTCGGTACCGGCGAACCAGGTTTCCAGAATAGCGTCAGCCTGCTGGTCTTCTTTCACCAGCGCCAGCGGACGCCCGTTCATCAGCACCAGCACCAGCGGCTTGCCGGTGGCTTTCAGGGCCGCGATCAGATCGCGCTGGCTTTGCGGGATGGTGATGTCGGTCCGGCTGGAGGCTTCGTGCGCCATCCCCTGCGCTTCACCCACCACCGCGACCACCACGTCGGACTGCTTCGCGGCGTTAACCGCTTCGTCAATCATCTCTTTCGGCGTGCGCGGATCCACCTTCACCGCTTCCTCGTACTGGTTGAGGAAGGTGACGATGTCTTTATCGTCGGTGACGTTCGCGCCTTTGGCGTAAACCACTTTTGCGTTATCACCCACGGCGCTCTTGATACCGGTCAGCACGGTCACGGACTGGTCGGCCACGCCCGCGGCAGACCAGCTGCCCATGACGTCACGCTTGCTGTCGGCCAGCGGGCCGACCACGGCAATGGTGCCGGATTTTTTCAGCGGCAGCGTCTCGAGACGGTTTTTCAGCAGCACCAGGCTTTCGCGCGCTACTTCCCGGGCTTCTTTACGGTGCAGACGGCTTTCGGCGTTAGTGTCCGCCGGGTCTGACTCTTTTGGCCCCAGATGGCTGTACGGATCGTTAAACAGCCCCATGTCATATTTCACGTTCAGCACGTGGCGGGCGGCGTCGTCCAGCTCTGCCATCGTCACTTTGCCGCTCTTCACCAGCCCCGGCAGGTATTTGCTGTAGTACTCATCGCTCATGCTCATGTTGATTCCGGACTTGAGCGCCACGCGTACCGCGTCTTCCGGGTCAGACGCCGTGCCGTGTTTGATCAGCTCTTTAATCGCGCCGTGGTCAGAGACGGTAATGCCCTTAAAGCCCCACTGGTCGCGCAGCACGTCTTTCAGCAGCCACGAATCGGAGGTGGCAGGCGTGCCGTTGAGAGAGTTCAGCGCTACCATCACCGCGCCGCTCCCCGCGTCCAGCCCTGCCTTGTATGGCGGCATGTAGTCGTTAAACAGGCGCTGTGGGCTCATGTCGACGGTGTTGTACTCTTTACCGCCCTCCACCGCGCCATAGGCGGCGAAGTGCTTGACGCTGGTCATGACCGAGTAACGATCTGCCGGGCTTTTGCCCTGCATCGCTTCCACCATGGTTTTGCCCATCGTGGCGGTTAAATACGTGTCTTCACCGAAGCCCTCCGAAGCGCGGCCCCAGCGCGGATCGCGGGAGACGTCAACCATCGGCGCCCAGGTCATATTCAGGCCGTCGTCTGCGGCTTCATATGCCGAAACGCGCCCGACGGTTTTCACCGCATCAAGATTAAAAGAGGAGGCTAAGCCGAGGCTAATCGGGAAGACGGTACGCTGGCCGTGCACCACGTCATAAGCGAAGAACAGTGGAATTTTCAGGCGGCTCAGCTCCATCACCTGATCCTGCATCTTGCGGATATCCTGGCGGGTAACGGTGTTAAAAATGGCCCCTACCTGCCCGTCTTTGATCATCTCGCGAATGGCTTCTTTCGGGTTATCCGGACCGACGCTGATCAGGCGCAGCTGGCCGATTTTCTCATCGACCGTCATCTTTTTGAGTAAATCCGTGACAAAGGCGTCGCGGGCTTCGGGCGTGAGCGGGTGATTACCAAACAAATCCTCTGCCAGCGCAGGTTGCAGCGCCAGGCTGACGGCGACACCTACAGAACATAGCCATTTCATGTTGTTATTCTCTCTCATCAATAACCGCGGGAAGCACCCGGCCAGACCGTGCGAAAAGCGCAGTGTGCCATAAAGCCTGAAAACCTTGCAGGGTTATTCTCTGATTTTTCTCATGAATACCCGACCGCTCAACGGCTAATCGCGCTATGCTTTACAGCGAGAAATTTGCCCCACCACAAGGAGTGGAAGATGTCTTCTGTTCGAACTGACGATAACACTACATTTATTAACGAACTGTCTCGCCTGGTTGGTCACTCTCACCTGCTTACCGACCCGGCCAAAACCGCCCGCTATCGGAAGGGCTTTCGCTCCGGCCAGGGCGACGCGCTGGCGGTAGTCTTCCCCGGTACGTTGCTCGAACTGTGGCGCGTGCTCAGCGCCTGCGTTGCGGCAGACAAGATTATTTTAATGCAGGCTGCGAATACCGGCCTGACCGAAGGCTCCACGCCGAACGGCAACGATTACGATCGTGACATCGTGATTATCAGCACCCTACGCCTCGACAAACTGCACCTGCTGGACAAGGGCGAACAGGTGCTCGCCTTCCCCGGCACCACGCTTTACTCGCTGGAAAAAGCGCTTAAGCCGCTGGGACGCGAACCGCACTCGGTGATCGGCTCATCGTGCATTGGCGCCTCGGTGATCGGCGGGATCTGCAATAACTCCGGCGGCTCGCTGGTGCAGCGCGGCCCGGCTTACACGGAAATGTCGCTGTTCGCCCGTATCGATGAAAACGGCAAGCTGACGCTGGTTAACCATCTGGGGATCGATCTGGGCGTAACGCCTGAACAGATCCTCAGCAAACTCGACGATGACCGCGTGAAGGACGAAGACGTTCAGCACGATGGCCGTCACGCGCATGACCACGATTACATCACCCGCGTGCGCGATATCAATGCCGATACGCCGGCGCGCTATAACGCCGATCCGGATCGCCTGTTTGAATCCTCCGGCTGCGCGGGCAAGCTGGCCGTTTTTGCGGTGCGCCTCGATACCTTCCCGGCAGAGAAAAAGCAGCAGGTGTTTTACATCGGCACCAATCAGCCGGAGGTGCTGACGGAGATCCGTCGTCATATTCTGGCCGAGTTCACTCACCTGCCGGTGGCGGGCGAGTATATGCACCGGGACATTTACGACATCGCCGAGCGCTACGGCAAAGATACCTTCCTGATGATCGACAAGCTCGGCACCGACAAAATGCCGTTCTTCTTCACTATGAAGGGCCGCACCGACGCGATGCTGGAGAAAGTATCGTTGTTCAAACCGCACTTCACCGACCGCTTTATGCAGAAGCTGGGTAACGTCTTCCCGGCGCATTTACCGGAGCGGATGAAGACCTGGCGCGACAAGTATGAGCACCATCTGCTGCTGAAAATGGCCGGGGACGGAATTGCCGAAGCGCAGAGCTGGCTCACCGAATTCTTCAAAACCGCCGACGGGGATTTCTTTGCCTGTACGCCGGAAGAAGGCAGCAAAGCCTTCCTGCACCGCTTCGCCGCGGCGGGTGCTGCCATCCGTTATCAGGCGGTGCATTCCGAAGAGGTGGAGGATATTCTGGCGCTGGATATCGCCCTGCGTCGCAACGATACCGAGTGGTTTGAACATCTGCCGCCGGAGATCGACAGCAAGCTGGTGCATAAGCTCTATTACGGCCACTTTATGTGCTATGTCTTCCATCAGGATTACATCGTCAAAAAAGGGGTTGATGCACACGCGCTGAAAGAACAGATGCTGGCGCTGCTGCACGAGCGTGGCGCGCAATATCCTGCCGAGCACAACGTAGGACACCTGTACAAAGCGCCGGAGACGCTTAAACAGTTTTATCGCAAAAATGACCCTACAAACAGTATGAACCCGGGCATTGGTAAGACAACGCGGAAGAAATACTGGAAAGAGAGTGCCGAAACAGAGGAACACAATACGCAAGCCTCTGATGAACTCTTATAGCCAAATTTAAGAGATTGTTAAGCCCTCCTCAAACGTACTAGAGTATCTGCCTGTTGCCAGAGAAACGTTTCTCTGGCTTTCCAAACAAGGAGCGGGCAGAACATGTCGGCTGTAGAAACTTTCCCCGAAACTGAAATCGAGGTGCGCGACGCCCTTCCTGACGATGCGCATGCCATCTCGGCGATATACGCCTGGCATGTGCTTCATGGCCGTGCGTCCTTCGAGGAAGTTCCCCCCACTGTCGATGAAATGCGTCAGCGGATGAAGAGCGTGACCGACAGCGGTTTACCGTGGCTGGTTGCGCTGTATCGCGGCATTGTTGTCGGCTACTGCTACGCCACGTTTTATCGTCCACGCCAGGCCTACCGGTACACCCTTGAGGAATCCATCTATGTGGATGCCAGCACTACCGGGCGCGGGTTTGGCTCGGCCTTACTCCAGGCACTGATCGCCCGTTGTGAACAAGGACCCTGGCGGCAGATGATTGCCGTGGTTGGTGACGGAAACAATAATGCGGGATCGTTACGGCTGCATAAAAAACATGGCTTCGAGGTTGTCGGTCAACTGCGCAGCGTGGGGTATAAGAAGGGCGACTGGCGGGATACGTTGATCATGCAGCGTCCACTCAACGATGGTGACTGGACGCTGCCGGAGTAGGCGCTTTCGCCCGGTGGCGCTTCGCTTACCGGGCCTACGTATCGGGGCCGCTTTAGGGCCGTAGGCCGGGTAAGGCGAAGCCGCCACCCGGCACAGACAGGCGGCTCAGTCGTTCTGCGCCGTCGCCATCTGTTCCGCTTTCTGCTTTTTATACGCCAGCGCTGAAGCCGGCACCGGCTGCACTTTCCCGGTTTCAATCCAGGTGCGCAGGCGGCTGGCGTCCGCAAAGTGGGTATATTTGCCGAAGGCATCCATCACCACCAGCGCCACTGGCTTACCGTTAAACACGGTGCGCATCACCAGGCAGTGCCCTGCCGCATTAGTGAATCCGGTCTTGGTTAACTGAATATTCCAGTTATCGCGATACACCAGATGGTTAGTGTTGCGGAACGGCAGCGTATACGCCGGGTTCGAGAATGTCGCCATCTCCTCACGCGTGGTACTGAGCTGACCGATCAGCGGGTATTGCTTACTGGCGATCAGCAGCTTGGTTAAATCACGCGCCGTCGAGACGTTATGAATCGACAGACCGGTTGGCTCTACGAAATGGGTATTTTTCATCCCCAGCGCTTTGGCTTTGGCGTTCATCGCGCGGATAAACGCGTCGTAACCACCAGGATAATGGTGGGCAAGGCTTGCCGCCGCGCGGTTCTCAGAGGACATCAGCGCCAGCAGCAGCATATTTTTACGGCTGATTTCACTGTTCAGACGCACGCGAGAGTAGATCCCTTTCATCTCTGGCGTGTGGCTGATATCCACCTTCAGCTTTTCGTCCAGCGGCAGTCGTGCATCAAGCACCACCATCGCGGTCATGACTTTGGTTATGGAAGCGATCGGGCGCACCAGATCCGGATGACTGGCGTAGATCACCTTGTTGGTATTCAGGTCAACGATCATCGCGCTGCCGGACGCAATCTGGGGTTGCGCAGCAGCGGTGGCGACTGCGGTCGTTTTGGCGATGGCTGGCGCGGTAGCGGAGACGCCCAGCAGCAGCGCAAGACTAAGGAGTGACACTCGAAATTTCAGCATGATGAGACTTCTGATAATGATTCACGCACGTTATGACGTACACCGCCTGTGTCAACGGATAAACACAGGCTGGCTTCGGCATCATAGCGATCACCGTGCGTTGTCGCCAGCGGAGAATCATAACCAGATGCTGCATTGCTGGCATTTACGCCAGCAATGCAGGGAACTTAAAAGAGACGGTATCCATAACCCCAAAGAATAACTGTCAGGGCCAGTAGCGCCTCAAGGACCAGTACGCCGATGGCAAGCGTAGAGCTGGAGAAGCTCAGGCCCTCTTCTTTATTGATATTGAGGAAGGTTGGCACCCCTACATACAGCAGATAACCGGTGTAAAAGAGGGCAACCGTACCGATCAGCGCGCACAGCCAGACCAGTGGATAGAGCGCGACAATACCGCTTAAAAACAGCGGGGTCGCGACGTATCCGGCGAAGACCATACAGTGTGCCAGCGACGGGCGCTGCGGATAGTTGCGCGCCATCCAGTGGATGACCCGCCCCATCACCGCCACCCCGGCCAGCATCAGGCCATAAAACAGAATGGCCAGGTACAGTCCGGTAAACCAGGAAAGCTGAACCACGGTGCCGTCACCAAAGTTCCAGCCTATCTGCGTAGTACCAATAAACGCGCAGACCACCGGCACCGCTGCCATCAGCAGGACATGGTGGGTATAGTGATGCGCGACCGTTTCGTTCTCGTTACGGATCACCTGCATTTCACGATCGGGATGGGAGAAAAGTCCCCAGACATGGTTCATAACGCCCCCTTGTTGTCGGCCCGTCAGCGATAGCTTAAGTATAATGCAGGCTTTAGATTATTTTATGTACAGTGGGAAATTTCCGTTGATTGCCGCGCGGTTGATGGATGGGGTATATGATTAACGCAGGCACAGTAAGGGAGATGACGTTTACGTAATGGATATCAACGGTCTTATTGAACAATATGGATACGCCGCGCTGGTGATCGGCAGCGTCGCGGAAGGCGAAACCATCACGCTGCTGGGCGGGGTGGCCGCACATCAGGGATTGCTGAAATTCTCGCTGGTGGTCGCCGCCGTCGCGTTGGGCGGTATGATTGGCGATCAGCTGCTCTACTTTCTGGGGCTGCGCTTTGGCCCAACGCTTTTGCAACGTTTTGCTAAGCATCAAAAGAAAATTCGCCGTGCTCAGCGGCTTATCCAGCGACGTCCCTGGCTGTTTGTGATTGGTACCCGCTTTATGTACGGCTTTCGCATCATCGGGCCAATACTGATTGGCGCGAGCCGCTTACCGCCGAAAATCTTCCTGCCGCTGAACATTCTCGGGGCGATTGCCTGGGCGCTGATTTTCACCACGCTTGGCTACGTGGGTGGCGAAGTAATAGGTCCGTGGCTGCATAATCTCGATCAGCATCTTAAACACTGGGCCTGGTTGATCCTGGTTGTTGCAGTGGTGATTGTGGTACGGCTGTGGCTCAAGCATCGCGAAAAGCGGCGGGATGAAGAGTGAGTTCGGCCTGCTGCCCCTCACCCTACCCCTCTCCCCAAACGCTATACACCCTCTCCCCTTGGAGGTGAGGGGAATGCTTATTCCGCAGGCTTAAACTGCGGATTCGCCAGCATAAAACCGCCGTCGACGATAAACGACTGCCCGGTGGTGTAGCTGGCGTCGCTGTCACACAGCCACGCCACCAGGCTGGCAATTTCTTTGGTATGCCCTGGCCGTGCCAGCGGGATTTCCGGCATTGCGCCTTCTTTCACTTCGCTGTCGTCCATATCATTCATCGGCGTGGCGATCGCTCCGGGCGCAACGGCGTTCACCAGAATCTTATGTTTAACCAACTCCAGCGCCATCGACTTTGTTAACCCGCCCAGCGCATGTTTGGCCGCCGTATAGGCGCTGGCGTCCGGCAATGGCGTATGTTCATGCACCGAGGTGATATTCACGATCCGCCCCCCTTCCCCCTGCTTCACCATCTGACGCGCCGCGATTTGCGAGCAGAGAAACGCGCCGTCCACGTCAACGGTGAATATGTGCCGCCAGTCGTCAAACGACAGGTCCAGAAATGGCGCTTTATTCATCGCCCCGGCATTGTTAACCAGCACATCCAGCCGCCCGAAACGCGTAATCAGGGTTTCAATGGCCTTTGCGCCTTCCGGCAAATTGCTTAAGTCGAGATGAATGGCCTCGGCACGCTGCCCGCGCGCTTCAATTTCACGGCAGGTTGCCAGCGCCCCTTTCTCATCTGAATGCCAGGTTACTCCGACATCAAACCCGCGTTCGGCCAGCATCAGGGCCGTCGTTTTGCCAATTCCTGAATCCGATGCGGTAACAATTGCGACTCGCGTCATACTCACCTCCTGATAATCTGCAAAGAGGTAAGTATAGATAATGCGCAATGTTAGCCGTGATGATATCCGCCACCCAGCGCGGAGGTGAGCTGGAGCGTGGCATCCACGTACTGACCTTTCAGCATGAACCCGGTAATACGCTCTTTGAGCGCCGGAATTTTTGCTTCACTCACTCGGGAGCCGGCAATGATCCCGGCGCTGAAACGCGCCTGTGCCAGCGCAACGACGCGCGCCGCATCTTTTTCGATCTGCTGCTGGTGCTGATTTTTGGCGGTCAGCGTTTCCACTTCGCTGGCCGTCCGGGCAACCTGGTTTACGGCATCTACCACGGCCTTGTTGTAGTTCGCCACGGAGAGGTTGTTTTGCGCCTGGGCGATATCCAGGTTCGCATTCAACCGACCGCTGTCAAAAATTGGCAGCGTCAGCCCGGCGGTTACGCCCATTTGCTGCGCAGATGAGCGGAACAGGTCACTCAGGTGCAATGCATCCTGCTGCAAGAATGCCATCAAATTGATGTCAGGGTAGAACGCGGCTCTGGCGGCATCCACTTCGCTCATGGATGCTTCGATATACCAGTGCGCCTCCTGCAAATCCGGGCGCCGAGCCAGCAGTTCATAACCGAGCGTTGATGGCAACGACGCCTCTGCGTCAGGTAAGGCATGCCGGGCGAGCGTGACTGAAGGGGTATGGGTCAACGCATTCAGACGCGCCTCAATGACCTTCATTTTGCCGTGCACGTCAGCGAGCTGTTCATCGGTTTTGCTGGCATTGATATCCGTTTCAACGCCTTCCACCGAGGAGGTAATGCCGTGCTGATAAAGCTCGCGATCGGCACCGATGATATTTTCCTGCTCCCGTTTGATTTGCGCGAGTACGTCACCCACCGCGGCCTCGGTCTGCCAGTCCCAGTACAGCCGCGCGACGCTGCTGGCGAGCAGCTGGCGGGTCTGCTCCAGCTCCGCTTTTTGCGCATTCACCTGACCGATGCGGGCCTCAATTTGGGCGCGGTTTTTACCCCATAAATCCAGATCCCAACCCGCCGTCAGACCAAAGGTGCCGTTGGTGTACCAGGGGCCGGTTGTTCCCGCCGCCGGGTCGGTCAGCGCAAATGGCCCCATCAGCCCCTCTGCCGACATTTTTTGCCGTTCAACATCTGCGGAAAAATCCAGCTGTGGACCCTCAGCAGCGACAGCGGCTTTCGCCTGTGCTTCCGCCAGGGTAATACGCTGACGGGCAATTTGCATATCCGGCGCATCCGCCAGCGCTTTGTCGATCAGCGCGTTGAGCTGGGGGTCGTTAAAGTCTTTCCACCATTCGCTTTTTGGCCAGTCGGCATGACGCAGTTGGGTATTTACAGCTGCGGCGGCGGCTTGCGTTTTTACTGGAGACACCGTGGCATGTTCCGGCGCGCAGGCGGCCAGCATAAAAACAAGAGGAGCACTCAGAGATAAAGTAAGAGAACGTTTCATTACGCCATGAACTCAAAAAAATAAAGGCGCAACTTACGCTTACTGACGTTCCGTTTTTTAGTAACGCGTGGCAATCTGCATATTGTTATACATTTTCATATCCGGAAATTTATTCTCCAAGACAATGATTTAATTTCATGTATTCATGCTAATTATGAATTGGCTGCTACACTTACTTCGACAGACATACGCAGGAGAGGCGAATGAAAATATTATTGTGGGTTATTTTGATTATATTTCTGATAGGGCTGCTGGTGGTAACCGGCGTATTCAAGATGATTTTCTGATTCTGTTGCCCGGCTCCGCGCCGGGCAAACACTTCACAGTTCGCTCAGGATTTTGACTGGATCACCCGGGCAATATCCGCAGACGTCTGTAGGGTACGGATCTCCTGAAATAATCCCAGCGCGTCGTCGTACTCTTTACGCAAATAACTCAGCCACTGCTTAATGCGCGCGACGTGATACAAGCCGGTATCGCCCTGCTTTTCCAGCCGCGTGTATTTTTGCAGTAGTTTCACCACATCCGCCCACGGCATCCGCGGCTCATTATATTTCACCACCCGGCTGAGGTTCGGCACGTTCAGCGCACCGCGGCCAATCATCACGGCATTACAGCCGGTCTCTTTGAGGCAGGCCTGCGCGCTCTCATAATCCCAGATTTCGCCGTTGGCAATCACCGGGATCGTAAGCCGTTTGCGGATCTCGCCAATCGCCTGCCAGTTAATGCGCTCGGCTTTATAACCATCCTCTTTGGTTCGCCCGTGCACCACCAGCTCGGTGGCGCCCGCCTGCTGCACCGCGTCAGCAATTTCAAACTGCTTGTCGTCGCTGTCCCATCCCAGACGCACTTTGACCGTCACCGGCAGGTGCGATGGCACCGCCTCACGCATGGCCTTTGCGCCGCGATAAATCAGCTCCGGATCTTTAAGTAGCGTCGCCCCCCCGCCGCTGCCGTTGACCAGCTTTGACGGACAGCCGCAGTTAAGATCGACGCCGTACGAACCAAGCGCTACCGCGCGGGCGGCGTTTTCAGCCAGCCACTCAGGATACTGGCCGAGCAGCTGGACGCGCACCAGCGTACCGGACGGAGTGCGGCTCTGACGATGCAGTTCCGGGCAGAGACGATAAAATGATTTTTCTGGCAGCAACATATCGACCACGCGCAGAAACTCCGTCACGCAGAGATCGTAATCGTTCACCTCGGTAAGCAGCTCGCGCACGAGAGAGTCGAGCACACCTTCCATCGGGGCCAGTAAAACACGCATTCTGAGTACCTGTGAAAAAAGACGCGCTATAGTAGCTGCTCTCTATGTATGTTGAAAGCCCGGCGTTCCATTGCGGAATGTCTGGTATGCCCAAAATTCATGATGTGATCCGTGGCACATTTTCAGGTTTAATTGTATGATGAATACGTCTCAGCAAGGACTTTCACCATGAGCAAATCACTGAATACTATCTGGCAATACCTTCGCGCCTTCGTCCTCATTTATGCCTGCCTGTACGCCGGCATTTTTATCGCTTCGCTGCTGCCGATTACGATACCCGGCAGCATTATCGGCATGCTGATCCTGTTTGTGCTACTGGCATTACAGGTGCTGCCCGCGAAATGGGTTAATCCGGGGTGCTTCGTTCTCATTCGCTATATGGCCCTGCTTTTTGTGCCTATCGGCGTTGGGGTGATGCAGTATTACGATGTGCTTAAAGCGCAGTTCGGCCCGATTGTGGTCTCCTGCGCCATCAGTACGCTGGTGGTATTCCTGGTCGTCAGCTGGAGTTCACACATTGTGCATGGCGAACGCAAGGTCGTCGGGGAGAAAACAAAAAAATGATGGCGAATATCTGGTGGTCCCTGCCGTTAACCCTGGTGGTGTTCTTTGCTGCGCGTAAGCTTGCGGTGCGTTTCAAAATGCCGTTGCTCAATCCGCTGCTGGTCGCCATGGTGGTGATTATTCCTTTTCTGCTGCTCACCGGCATTCCTTATGAGCGTTACTTCGCCGGGAGCAAGATCCTCAACGATTTGTTGCAGCCTGCCGTGGTGGCGCTGGCGTTTCCTTTATATGAGCAACTGCATCAGATCCGCGCGCGCTGGAAATCCATCATTACCATCTGCTTTGTGGGTAGCCTTGTTGCGATGATCACCGGTACCTCGGTGGCCTTATTGATGGGCGCGTCGCCGCAGATCGCCGCCTCTATCCTGCCTAAATCCGTCACCACGCCGATTGCCATGGCCGTGGGCGGCAGCATCGGGGGCATTCCGGCCATCAGCGCCGTGTGCGTGATTTTCGTCGGTATCCTGGGCGCGGTGTTTGGTCATACGCTGCTGAATATCATGAAAATTCGGACCAAAGCGGCACGCGGTCTGGCGATGGGTACCGCCTCGCACGCGCTGGGCACCGCACGCTGCGCGGAACTGGATTATCAGGAAGGGGCATTCAGCTCGCTGGCGCTGGTGATCTGCGGGATTATCACTTCCCTGGTCGCGCCGTTTATCTTCCCGATTATTCTGGCAGTCATGGGCTAAAATTTGCGATGCGTCGCGCAAATTTCATTTTCATTTCATAAGTTGCACACATAATGAGATTTGGATCACATATAAAGGCCGTACGGCTCCGTACACTACCGATCCATTAACCTTGATGAGGCAACGTCATGCATCCACGTTTTCAAGCTGCTTTCTCTCAGCTTGCAGAGAATTTGCAATCAGCCCTGGCTCCGGTTCTGGCGGATGCGCATTTCCCCGCCCTGCTGACGGCAGATCAGGTCACGGCCCTTAAACAGGCAACGGGGCTGGACGAAGACGCGCTGGCTTTCGCCCTGCTGCCCCTTGCGGCTGCCTGCGCCCGCGCTGACCTTTCCCATTTTAACGTAGGCGCAATTGCGCGCGGCGTGAGCGGAACCTGGTACTTCGGCGGAAACATGGAGTTTCTTGGTGCGACCATGCAGCAAACCGTCCACGCGGAGCAGAGCGCCATCAGTCACGCCTGGCTGCGCGGCGAAAAAGCCCTGCGCGCCATCACCGTCAACTATACCCCTTGCGGCCACTGCCGCCAGTTTATGAATGAGCTGAACAGCGGTCTTGAACTGCGTATCAACCTGCCGGGACGCGCACCGCATACGCTGGGTGATTACCTGCCGGATGCTTTCGGCCCGAAAGATCTTGAGATCAAAACCCTGCTGATGGACGAGCAGGACCACGGTTATGCGCTCTCGGGAGATGAGCTGAGCGAAGCGGCCATTGCCGCCGCCAATAAAAGCCACACGCCATACAGCAAATCTCCAAGCGGCGTCGCCCTTCAGTGCCGCGACGGCCGCATCTTCACCGGCAGCTATGCAGAGAACGCCGCATTTAACCCGACGCTGCCTCCGCTCCAGGGTGCCCTGAACCTGCTTAGCCTGAACGGGTATGACTACCCGGATATTCAGCGCGCAATCCTGGCTGAAAAGGCCGATGCGCCGCTGATCCAGTGGGACGCGACCGCAGCCACGCTGAAAGCGCTGGGCTGTTCAACCATCGACCGCGTGCTGCTGGCATAATCTGTTCGGCGGGCAGAGTTGCCCGCCAGTCTGACGAAAAACCCCTCAGTTGAATCGCTGTTTCTTGCGCTAACCAGGCGGGTACAGTAGCCTGAGGGAAATTTCATCATCGGTACGAGCCATCTGCATGTTAAAGCGCGTGTTTTACAGCCTGTCTGTCCTGGTCGGCATACTGCTGTTGATCGTGCTGGGTCTCGACCGCTGGATGAGCTGGAAAACAGCCCCCTACATTTTTGATGACCTACAGGATCTCCCCTACCGTCAGGTTGGCGTGGTGCTTGGCACCGCCAAGTATTACCGCACTGGCGTCATAAATCAGTATTACCGGTATCGTATTCAGGGCGCGCTGAACGCCTATAACAGCGGCAAGGTGAACTATCTGCTGCTGAGCGGCGATAACGCGCTGCAAAGCTATAACGAGCCGGTGACGATGCGCAAAGATCTGATTGCCGCAGGCGTCGACCCGGCCGATATCGTGCTCGACTACGCCGGATTCCGCACGCTTGATTCCATCGTGCGTACCCGCAAGGTGTTCGACACCAATGATTTCATCATCATTACCCAGCGTTTCCACTGCGAGCGGGCGCTGTTTATCGCCCTGCATATGGGCATTCAGGCGCAGTGTTATGCGGTGCCATCGCCAAAGGATATGCTGAGCGTGCGCGTACGTGAGTTTGGCGCCCGTTTTGGCGCGCTGGCTGACCTGTACTTATTCAAACGTGAACCGCGCTTTTTAGGCCCGCTGGTGCCGATCCCAACGATGCACGAAGTGCCGGAGAATGCACAGGGTTACCCGGCGGTAACGCCAGAGCAGTTGCTGGAAATTCAGAAGAAGTAATAACTTTGTCGGGTGGCGGCTTCGCCTTACCCGACCTACGATCGCGATTTTGTAGGCCCGGTACGCGTCGCGCCACCGGGCAAAAAAAGGCCCGCTACGTGAGCGGGCCTTTTCATTCTGAAGATCTTACTTCTTACGCGCGTACTTCAGTGAATCCAGCGCAACCGCGAAGATGATGATGGCACCCTTGATGATGTACTGCCAGTACGGGTTCACGCCGATGTAGGTCAGGCCGTAGTTGATAACGGTGAAGATGATCACACCGGTCACCACGCCCAGCACGGTCCCCACGCCGCCGCTGAAGGAGACGCCGCCAACCACGCAGGCTGCAATCGCATCCAGTTCGTACATAAAGCCGAGGTTGTTGGTTGCAGAGCCGATACGGCCCGCTTCCAGCATCCCGCCGAAGGCGTAGAAGACCCCGGACAGGGCGTAAATCATCAGCAGGTTCAGAGCCACGTTGACCCCGGACACTTTCGCCGCTTCAGGGTTACCGCCGATAGCAAAGATGTTTTTACCGAAGCGGGTTTTGTTCCACAGGATCCAGACGAACGCCACCGCAATCAGCGCATAGAAGGTGATGTAGGAGAGACGGAAGCTGCCCAACGCAACAAACCCCTGCGTGAAGGTCGAGAAGCCGCTGTCGAAGCCAGAGATTGGAGACGCGCCGACGAAATCGTAGTACAGGGAGTTGATACCATAAACGATGATCATCGTGCCCAGCGTGGTGATGAATGGCGTCACGTTCAGGTAAGCAATGATGATGCCGTTAATCAGGCCAATTACCGCGCCGATGGCGCACACGATCAGGATCACCACGAAAATCGGCATGGTCGCCATCTCCGGGAACACCTTGTTGGCGTTTTCCATCGACTGCAACAGGGTCGCCGCAATGACCGCCGCCAGACCCACCTGGCGCCCTGCCGAAAGGTCAGTCCCCTGGGTAACGATAAGTCCCGCCACGCCAAGCGCGATAATAATACGGACGGAAGACTGGGTCAGAATGTTACTCAAGTTCAGCAGACTTAAGAACGTAGGGTCCTGGAAAATAATAATCGCCAGCAAGACTAAAAGAACAACGTAAATACCGCCTTCTTTCAGATAAGTGAGAAAACTTTTTTTATTTAACGCACTCATGAGGAGCCCCTGATCTTAAAGGTGCAAAGACGCAAGACGCAAAATTTCGTTTTGCGTTGTCGTTTTGGTTTCAACAATACCGGCAACGAGACCATTGCTCATAACCAGAATACGGTCTGTGATCCCTAACAATTCCGGCATTTCGGAAGAAATAATAATGATCCCTTTATCTTTTTTCGCCAGCTCGGCGATCAGCTGGTAGATCTCAAATTTTGCACCCACGTCGATACCGCGCGTAGGTTCATCCAGCATCAAAATTTCAGGCTGGGTTAATAGCCAGCGACCAATAATGACTTTCTGCTGGTTCCCTCCCGAGAGTGAGCCAATTTGCGTGCGGTGGCCCGGCGTTTTCACGCGCATGGAGTCAATCACCCACTGGGTATCGCTCTTCATGCGGGAATTATCCAGCAGCCCGACTTTGTTTTTGTAATTGCGAATATTAGAAATTAACGAGTTAAAGTTAATATCCAGATAAGCGTAAATACCGGTAGAACGACGCTCTTCCGTCACCAGCGCAAAGCCATTATTAATGGCTTCGTTGGCGTTGTGGTTGTTGATCTTCTTACCGTGCAGCGTAATGGTGCCTTCGGCTTTCTCACGGATACCAAACAGGGTTTCCACGATATCGGTGCGCTTGGCGCCCACCAGCCCTGCGATGCCAAGGATCTCCCCCTTGTGCAGATCGAAAGAGACATCGCGGATAGACGGCTGACGCAGCGAGGTCAGGTTACGCACCTCCAGAATCACTTCGCCTGGCTTGTTTTCTTTATCCGGGAAACGCTGGTTCAGAGAACGGCCAACCATCATGGCGATGATCTTGTCCATATCCAGCCCTTCCAGCGGCTGGGTGGCGATCCACTGGCCGTCGCGCAGGATGGTGATTTCATCGCACAGCTGAAAGATCTCTTCCATTTTATGTGAGATATAGACAATGCCGCAGCCGCGATCTTTCAGCTTACGAATAATGGTAAAAAGGTGGTTAACCTCTTTTTCCGTTAATGACGATGTCGGTTCATCCATGATCACGATTTTCGCATCATAGGAGAACGCTTTGGCAATTTCGATCATCTGCATCTGGGAAACGGATAATGTCCCGACGCGGGCGCGCGGGTCGATATCAATATCCAGCTCATCAAAAATGGCTTTGGTGTCGCGATACATTTTATCCTGATCGACAAAGACACCTTTGGTTGGATAACGGCCCAACCACATATTATCCATAACTGAACGTTGCAGAACCAGGTTTAATTCCTGGTGTACCATTGAGATACCGTTCTCCAGCGCTTCTTTCGCTGAATGGAAGTCGATCTCTTTTCCCTGAAAAAGAATGCTGCCAGAATCTTTTTGATAGATCCCAAAAAGGCATTTTAATAATGTTGATTTACCCGCCCCGTTTTCACCCATTAACGCATGAATAGAGTGAGGACGAACTTTTAAATTAACATTATCGAGCGCCTTAACACCGGGGAATGACTTGTTGACACCGGTCATTTCCAACAAATATTCACCGGACGACTGAGTAGTTGTGCTGACCATAATTATACCTTGTTGGCCTCGCATATCGCGTTATAAAAGGGCGCAACGAATTGCGCCCAGTGAAGACAATGCAGATAACTTATTTACCGATAAACTCAGCCAGGTTGGACTGGTCTACGCCCACGTAAGGAACGCGAACGATTTTGTTGTCAATTTTCCAGTTAGTCCCGTCAGCGGCGCCTTTACCGTCGGCCAGGTTTTTCGCCAGATCGAAGGTGGCTTTCGCCTGGTTGTTGGCATCGTTCAGCACGGTACCGGCCATTGCGCCAGATTTCACCAGCGCCAGCGCTTCTGGCAGGGCATCCACACCGAATACAGGAATGGCGGACTTGTTGTGTGCTTTCAGCGCTTCTACCGCACCCATTGCCATTGCATCGTTGTTGGCGATGACCACTTCAATTTTGTTGGCGTTAGGGCCGGACAGCCACGCGTCCATCTTATCTTTCGCCTGAGCGGTGTCCCACATTGCGGTGTCTAACGCCAGCTGCTGGGTTTTCAGGCCCTTGTCGTTCAGCTCTTTAATAACGTAGGTGGTACGTGCTTCAGCATCCGGATGGCCCGGTTCGCCTTTCAGCAGAACGAACTGAATCTGACCATCTTTGTTCAGATCCCAGTTCGGGTTCGCCGCCCAGTGTTTCGCAATCAGATCGCCCTGGATAATCCCGGACTCTTTGGAGTCGGTACCCACGTAATACGCTTTGTCGTAGCTGTCCAGCGCCTTACGGGAAGGTTCTTTGTTGAAGAAGACAATTGGCACGTTCTGGCCGCGCGCTTTCTCGATCACCGTGCCTGCCGCCGCCGGGTCAACCAGGTTAATAGCCAGCGCTTTCACGCCTTTTGCCAGAAGAACGTCAATCTGATCGTTCTGTTTGGACTGGTCATTCTGGGAGTCATTCATCAGCAGCTGCACGTCTGGCGCTGATTTAGCATCTTTTTCAATTGCTTTACGCACAACGGACATGAAGTTGTCGTCGTATTTATAGATAGTCACGCCAATACGGGTATCCGCTGCGTGCGCTGCTGCGCCAAAAAGCATGCTTGCCATGACAGCAGACAGAGTCAACACCTTCTTATTCATGGTATCTCCGGTTTTTTTTATGCAGGGTAGTTCTTGTGAAAAACGGTCGGCGGGCAGAAGTTAATAAAACGTTACTGATCGCCGAAGTTCACTTATAAAATGTCCAGCTTCCGTGTTCGGTAACGCTCCAGAAATGCGTTTTATTCGTTGTTTGAGGCATGCTGGTAACGGTAAAAGTGAATAATCACCGTTACATTGTGTTTCAGCCCCTAAAACGCTGACATCATAGACAGCGGCTTGTTAAGATACTGTGAATTTACTCACAGATTGAAAACGGTTACATCACGTGATGTTATCAGTTAGTGATCGGAGCCACAGTTTGTCGGATAGCGACCGAATGGCGGCGTACTAAAGTCGGCATAAAACAATGCGTTGCGTCAGGATCTAACAGCCCTGCCGCCCCCTGTAACGCCAGCTCTGTCGCCAGTTTCGCCATCGACGCAATGGGGTAACGCACCGTTGTCAGCTGCGGATCGGTGTAACGGGCAATCGGGATATCGTCAAAGCCGATCAGCGATAAATGCTGTGGCACCGCAATGCCGTTGTCTTTCAGCGCGGTAAGCGCACCTGCCGCCATGCTGTCGTTATAGGCAAACACGGCCGTCAGCTGAAGATTACGCCCCAGCAGTTCCACCATTGCCGCTTCACCGCCCTGCATGTCCGGCGAACCGGTACCTACCCAGCTTTCCAGCGGCGCAATGCCCTGCTCTTTCAGGGCGTTTTGCCAGCCCTCGCGGCGCATCATGTCGTCTTCAATACCGTGGCTGGAGGCCAGATAACCAATGCGCTGATGGCCGTTGCTGATGAGCATCCGCGTCGCCATCATCGCGCCGCTGATGTTATCCAGACCGACGCAGCGGTGCGCGTAGCCGGGGACGATACGGTTGATCAGTACCATGCCGGGGATCTGCTCCATAAACCCGGCCAGCTCTTCATCGCTCAGGGCTTTAGAGTGCACAATCAGGGCGTTACAGCGCTGGCGGATCAGTACCTCAATGGCATAACGCTCTTTTTCAGCCTCGTGATAGCTGTTGCCAATCAGCACATATTTCTGGTGCTGCTGGGCAACGACGTCCACCGCTTTGACCAGCGCGCCGAAGAAGGCGTCAGACACGTCCATCACCACTACGCCAATGGTATCGCTGACCTGCGTCGCCAGCGCCTGGGCATTAGCGTTTGGCCGGTACCCCAGCTGGGTCACGGCTTTCATTACGGTTTCACGCGTTTCAGGGCTGACCAGCGCACTGTTGTTCAGCACGCGGGAGACAGTAGCAACAGAAACACCCGCCTGGCGGGCGACGTCACGAATGGTGATCATATTCACCACCCTTTAAAGGATTGCAGCAACTCACAGACACCCCCTGTGTTTAGCAAGGTGGCTATTCTGGCAGCGAGAGAGAGGAGACTACGTGAAGAAGCTCACACAGATGAAAACGCTTACATCCGTTTTGTTAATGATTGTGATCCAGATCGTTATCTGGATGTATTACGCAATGACACGCCCGAAGCACGGACGGTTAACCGTCGCCATGCCCATTCCAGCGGCCCCTGGCGGAAAAAACGCAGCCAGATAACCGAAAACACCACGTTAACAATCCAGACCGGAATAACAAACGCCAGCAGCGTCAGGCGGTCGAATTTCATAAACAGGCCGAATCGGTAGAAAAGCGTGGTGCATATCAGCGTTTGCAGGATGTAATTGCTTAACGCCATCCGCCCAACGCAGGCCACCGCACTGACGATCCACAGGCGGGAAAGCTGGGGCCAGAAGCCGTAGATCAGCGCCGCATAGCCAATAGTCTGGAACGGCGCGCTCAGTTCGCGCGGCACCTGCAACAGGAATGCACACCAGCGGTAATCCCACTGAAGATGCCACTGCATCATCACCGCCGGGAGGTTGATGATCACGCCGAGCAGCACCAGCCCTGCTCCCGTACGACGATAGTGTCGCAGGCTAAATTCCCCTTTCAGCCAGCCGGTGCGCATCAGGGCTGCGCCCATCAGCATCATCCCCGCCAGTTGCCAGCCGTATTGCGCGCCCAGCGCCAGCAGATTATCGCCGAGCATATCGGCCCGGTTGCCTATCGCTTCCATGCCGCCTTTCAGCTTCCAGAACTGCTCATATTGCAGGTTGGCCGCATCCGGGATCCATGAACGACTGGTGGAAGCATCGGCAATCATGCCAAGCAGCAATAACACGGTCAGTCCCATGACATAGAGCATCACGCCGGTATTAAACAGGCTTTTCACACCGGGCGCGTCGCGGATCAGCCGCCAGCAAATCAGCCCCACCAGACCATACGCGAGCAGAATATCGCCGTCCCAGAACAGCAGCCCGTGAATAAAACCGAGGATAACCAGCAGCGTTAAACGCGACTGGATCCAGCGCGTACCGCGTTTAAGGAGAAGCTGAAGTCCCGCGCCAAACAGAAGCGCAAAGAGGGTCAGGAATTTAACCTGTGCAAAGAGATCGAGGATTGCCCACGTCCAGGCGTCGCTGCGCGTGATGTCGCCATACCACGCAGGATTCAGATAAGCGGCCTTCGGCAGACCGAAGGCGCTGATATTCAGCAGCAGGATACCGAGAATGGCGACGCCGCGAACAAAATCGAGCGTGACGTTTCGCTCCATGGTCCCTGCCCTGTCTGATTAGTTGTGGTGACGCACGGCGCGCAGGAACTCCTGGCGGGTGTTCTGGCTCGATTTGAACAGGCCACCCAGCGAAGTGGTGGTGGTTGCGCTGGTTGCATCACGCACGCCGCGCGCTTTCACGCAGTAGTGCACCGCGTCGATAGACACTGCCACGTTGTTAGTACCCAACAGAGTTTGCAGTGCGGTCAGGATCTGCTGCGTCAGACGCTCCTGCACCTGCGGACGCTGGGCAAAGAACTGCACGATGCGGTTGATCTTGGACAGGCCAATGACCGTATCTTTTGGAATATAGGCCACCGTCGCTTTACCATCGATGGTCACAAAGTGATGCTCGCAGGTGCTGGTCAGCGTGATATCGCGTACCGTCACCATCTCATCGACCTTCATCTTATTTTCAATGACGGTGATTTTCGGGAAGTTCGCGTAATCCAGGCCGGAGAAAATTTCGTCGACGTACATCTTCGCGATGCGGTGCGGCGTCTCCATCAGGCTGTCGTCGCTCAGATCGAGATTCAGCAGTTGCATGATCTCCGTCATATGGCCGGCGATCAGACTCTTGCGGGTATCATTGTCCAGCTCCTGCACGGGCGGGCGCAGTGGCGTTTCAAGACCGCGCGCAACCAGCGCTTCATGGACAAGGGCTGCTTCTTTACTGAGTGATGACATTCTTTTCTCCTGCAGGTGTGGCGTCTTTTGCCCTCGTTGTGGCAAAAGTGTGCGCTCATTGTGCGTGAGGCGACGCACATAATCCAGTATTCACGACGATAATTATTGCAATTGCTGTTGCCTTTCAGCCTGACGGTTCCAGACTAACGCTCCGCCAACGAACAGCGCGATCCCCGCCAGCCCCAGCGCAGGTTCCAGCCGATGCGTGAGCCAGGTCGACAGTGCCGACGTGACCGGACCCACCAGCTGACCAATGGCATACCCGGTGGTGAGCAGTCCCGCCATATAACGCGTGTGGTCTGGCGCCAGCTCGCGACCGTACAAAAGAGAGAGCTGCACGGCGCAGAGGAACCCGCCGCCCACCAGCAGCCCACCCGTCAGCAAGCCGCCTATGCCCGGCAGCAGCCAGGCCGCCAGCACGCCAATCCCCTGTAACCACAGAACAATCGCCAGCCTGCGGTTAGCGCTTGATGTATGCCGCAGGGCAATGCTGAGCGCAATTCCCACCACCGAGGCGGCGCCAAATATCGGCCAGACAAACTGGGCAAACAGGCTGCCGGGAAAACGCACCGCCGCCATTTGCGATAAAAAGGTCGCCGGGAGGATATAGCCGAACCCTGCCAGGCTGTAGCTCCAGACCAGACGCTTGAGATCTGCGGTCAGCAGCAGCGGTTCAGGCGCGGTACCGGGCCGATGGAGCTGCCCGGACCGCGGCAGGTAGCGCGCCACCAGCACAATCAGCACCAGCGCCAGTACGCCGTAGATTTGCCATGCCGCCCCGGCGGACAAGGATTTCGCCTGAATATAGACCGCCAGCAGGCCGCTCAGGGCGATGCCGGCCCCGGGTCCGGCAAAGACGGCCGCACTGAGTCCCGGTTTGCCCAGCTGCCCCAGCCGCTCGTTGGTCCAGGCGGCAATCAGCACCATCGACCAGCCGCTCATGCAGCCGATCACAAAGCGCAGCAGACCGTGAACAACGGCATTATCTGCCGCCGCGGAGAGCAGCGTTAGCGCCACCGCACCGGTGATGCCAAGCCAGAGACGCGTTTCAACGAAGCGATGGGCGCGCATGGCATCCCATGCCCCCACCAGATAGCCCAGATAGTTCATTGCCGCCACCAGCCCCGCGCTGGTAAGCGTGAGTTGCCCGGCGGCTATCATCAGCGGCACCTGAGGCGTGAAGGCGAAGCGCCCTATCCCCATCGCCACGACCAGAACCACAAATCCGCTGAGCGCGATACGCAGCGCCATGATCGCTCCAATTGTTAAAGAAAAGTAAATTTATGATGCAACATCTCGCCGTCCTGCGAAAGTGAAAGTTGCTCACAGGTCAATGAAAACTCTGTATTATGCGTTTTATGAATCGTCTTACCTTTAAGGAGCCCTGCATGGAACTGCTCGAAGAGCATCGTTGTTTTAAAGGTCGACAGCAGCGCTGGCGGCACGACTCCACCACGCTGAATTGTGCTATGACGTTCAGCATTTTCCTGCCCCCTGCGGACAATCCACCGGTGCTGTACTGGCTTTCAGGCCTGACCTGCAACGACGAAAACTTCACCACCAAAGCGGGTGCCCAGCGTATTGCCGCCGAACTGGGCATTGCGCTGGTGATGCCAGATACCAGCCCGCGTGGCGATGACGTGGCCGACGATGCCGGATACGATTTGGGTAAAGGCGCCGGGTTCTATCTCAACGCCACGGAACAACCGTGGGCGAGCCATTACCGCATGTATGACTACATTCGCGATGAACTGCCTGCCCTGGTGCACTCTCAGTTCGCGGTCAGCGAGCGCTGCGCGATAAGCGGACATTCGATGGGGGGCCACGGGGCGCTGATAATGGCGCTGAAAAATCCGGGGAAATACACCAGCGTGTCCGCATTTGCGCCGATTGTGAACCCAACGCAGGTGCCGTGGGGGCAAAAAGCCTTTACGCACTATCTGGGTGAAGATGCAGAAAAATGGCAGGAATGGGACAGCTGCGCGTTGATGCTGGCGAGCGATTCGGTGAATGCGATCCCAATGCTTATCGATCAGGGCGATGCGGATCAGTTCCTCGCCGGACAACTACAGCCTGCGGTGCTGGCGGAAGCCGCGCGCCAGAAGGACTGGCCGCTAACGCTGCGCATTCAGCCGGGATACGACCACAGCTATTACTTCATGGCGTCCTTTATTGAGGATCATCTCCGCTTCCATGCGGAGCATCTGTTCAGATAAGTTCCGCCTTTTGCCCGGTAGCGCCTCCTGCCTACCGGGTCTTCCCCTCCCCCTCTTTACATACTTCTATCCGCTTGAATCCAGCCTGATTTCTGTCGCCGACACCCAAACACAAATGATTTCAATTATCATTTGTGTTTACAATTCTACATTCTTTTGTACAATTCCAGGCTCTTCTCCATCTCAAAGAGTTCTTACAAGACAAAAACATACAGTTCTCAGGGTTATCCCGATGGAGTTTTATTCATTTTTATACGGAATGTACAAATGACAATACCGCGCATTAAGCTCCTGGCCGTCGCCATTGGCGCTGCCACATGTTCCCCCTTCGTTCACGCAGCCGATCAGGACACCGTTGTCGTCACCGCGACGGGTTTTGAACAAAAAATCCAGAATGCCCCCGCCTCCATCTCTGTGATTTCAAAACAGCAGATTGAAGATAAAGCCTACCGTGATGTTACCGATGCCCTGAGAGACGTCCCGGGCGTTGTCGTCACTGGCGGCGGGAGCAGCAGTGATATCAGTATTCGCGGCATGGCCTCTCAGTACACCCTGTTCCTGGTGAACGGCAAACGCGTCAGTACGCGAAGCACCCGCCCCAACAGCGACAACTCGGGTATTGAACAAGGCTGGCTGCCGCCGCTGGAGTCCATTGAGCGCATCGAGGTCATCCGCGGCCCGATGTCCTCGCTTTACGGCTCCGATGCTATGGGTGGCGTAATTAACGTCATTACCAAAAAAGTCTCGAACACTAAAGCCTGGACCGGTTCGTTGCATGGCGATGCGACCTTCCAGGAAAACAATGATTCCGGCGATATCTTCCAGACCAACGCCTACGCTTCTGGTCCCCTGATCGACGGACTGCTGGGCGCAAAAGTGACGGGGCTGTTGTCACGCCGCGCAGAAGATAAAATCGTGAACGGCTATAACGAGCAGAAAATGCGTAACGGTGGCATTACGCTGAACTTCACGCCGGACGAGAAGAACGATTTCGACCTCGACTTTGCTCGCGAGCTTCAGGACAGAAACAGCACCCCGGGGATGTCGAAAGCGGCTGAAACCTGCCGGGGAACAACCTGTACGCCAAATACCAAAAGCGACTCGCGCTATGAGCACACGACCTACTCCTTAACGCACAGCGGGTATTACGACGACTTCAATACCACCAGCTATATCCAGCAGGAAGAGACCAATAATCCAGGTCGCAAAATGCGCTCCTATAACACCACCTTCAACAACCAGAACCAGATTTTCCTCGGCGATCATACGTTGACCCTCGGCGGGCAGTATCGTTATGAGAAACTGCGCGACAAGGGTAATCAGCTGGAAGCTGCTGACGGCCTGAACAAACTGACGCGCTGGAGCTGGGCCCTGTTTGCCGAAGATGAATGGGCAATGACGGAAAGCTTTACGTTGACCGGCGGCCTGCGTATGGACAAAGACCAAAACTACGGTACTAACTGGACGCCGCGCGGTTACGGCGTATGGCACCTGGCCGATCAGTGGACGTTAAAAGGCGGGGTTTCGGCTGGCTATCGTGCGCCGGATCTGCGTCAGTCGTCTGCCAGCTGGGGCCAGGTAACGGGTGGCGGCCGTCTTGACGGTATCATCGTTGGCAACCCGGATCTGAAACCAGAGAAGAGCCTGAGCGAAGAGCTCGCCCTGCTCTGGGATAACAACGATAACCTGAATGCCGGCGTAACGCTGTTTAATACCGACTTCAAGGACAAGATTACGGAAGTTCGCCGCTGTAACAGCAGCGCCGATCCCGCCTGTACGATTGGCGATCACAGCTATGATTTCGTCAGCGATCGCGTCAACGTGGACAAAGCCAACATGCGCGGTGTGGAGTCCTCCTTCGGGTGGAAAATCACGCGCGATGTGAACTGGACTGCAAACTACACCTATACGGAGTCTGAGCAGAAGAGCGGCCAGTTCTCCGGCAAGCCACTGAACAAAATGCCGAAACACATGTTCAACACCACCCTGGACTGGCAGGCGACGCCAGATGTCGGATTCTGGAGCCGTCTGAACCTGCGCGGTAAAACGTCTGAGTACCTGAGCCGCACGTCAATGTCCCAGGGTACGCCGTCCTACACTCAGGTTGATGTCGGTATGCGCTACAACGCCAACAAAAACCTGCTGGTTACTGCCGGTGTGTATAACGTGCTCGATAAGCAGATTGATTACGATACGTATGACACCGTGCTGGATGGCCGTCGCTATACCGTCGGCATGACCTACAGCTTCTGATCTGCCCATAAAAAAGCCCGCTCAACTGAGCGGGCTAAAAGAGAGGAAGTGCGGTTATTGTTTAAATCGTTCCGGGAAATCCATTTCACTGTAGCGAACGAAGCGTGTTCCTTTCGTCAGTTTGTAGCCAAACCAGATGATCAGGAACAGCGGAATGCCAATATAGGTGGCCGTGACGGCGCCCCAGTCAATGGTGTCCGCAAGGAAGGCCTCATAGTTCTGACCCAGGGTAATAATCAGGCACAGAACGAAGGCGAAGATCGGCCCCAGCGGGAAGAACCCTGACCGGTACGGCAGATTATTCAGATCATGACCCTGCTTGACGTACCCGCGACGGAAACGGTAGTGGCTGATGGCAATGCCCAGCCAGGCAATGAAGCCCGTCATACCAGAGGTGTTAAGCAGCCACAGGTAGACCGTCTGATTGCCGAACATGGAGGTCAGGAAACAGAGACCCGCAATCACCGTGGTCGCATACAGCGCGTTGCGCGGCACGCCACCGCGAGACAGTTTCGAGAAAATACGCGGCGCTTTACCGTCGCAGGCCAGGGTGTAGAGCATGCGGGTGGAGGCGTACATCCCGGAGTTACCCGCAGACAGTACCGCCGTCAGGATCACCGCGTTCATCACCGCCGCGGCAGAGAGCAGACCCGCGTGCTGGAAGACTAGCGTGAACGGGCTGACGCTGATGTCTTTCACATCATTACGCAGCAGGCTTGGGTCGGTATACGGAATGATCAGGCTGATAATCAGGATCGCGAACACATAGAACAGCAGGATACGCCAGAACACCTGACGCACCGCGCGCGGAATGTTCTTCTCCGGGTTTTCGGATTCACCGGCCGCGATACCAATCAGCTCGGTACCCTGGAAGGAGAAGCCGACAATCATCGCCACGCCAATCATCGCCGAGAAGCCCCCGGCAAACGGCGCATCGCCTATAGTCCAGTTACTCCAGCCCGCCGGTTCAGCCCCTTTGAAAATACCAACGATCATCGCCACACCGACGACGATAAAGATGATGACGGTTGCCACTTTAATCAAAGAGAACCAGTATTCCGCTTCGCCAAAGCCGCGCACGGAGATGTAGTTCAGCAGGAAGATGACCGCCAGGAACAGGGCGCTCCAGATCCAGCCTGGCGTGTCCGGGAACCACCAGGTCATCACCAGCTGTGCGGCGACGAGGTCAACGGCGATGGTCACCGCCCAGTTGTACCAGTAGTTCCAGCCCAGCGCGAAGCCGAAGCCTTCCTCAACGTATTTTTGTCCGTAGGTCGAAAAGGAACCAGACACCGGCATGTATGCCGCCAGTTCACCCAGGCTGGTCATCAGGAAGTAGACCATCAGGCCAATCAGAATATAAGAGAATAATGCCCCACCCGGGCCGGCTGCCGAAATTGTTGCGCCAGAGGCAACGAAAAGACCCGTACCGATGGAGCCGCCAATGGCGATCATCGTCAGGTGACGCGCCTTAAGTGCGCGACGTAGCGCGGGCGCTTCTGTGGTTTTAGTTTCTGAAACCATGTGAAAATGCTGTCCATTCAATAAATGAGGCGCGATTGTAGCAGACGATCTGCGTTGCTTCCGGCAGAAATGCTCAGTTATAAGAGAGCTTCATGACTCGGCCAGGATTATAAGTAAAGCATAAAAATGTGGGGTGATAAGCGCACATAGCCCCGGTAAGCGAAGCGCCACCGGGGAACGTTAAATGGCGCAGTAGCGCAGAAAACGCTGGAGCGAGCTGGAAAGGTGTTTCTGACGATGATGGATGCACCACAGCGTGCGCACCAGCTTCGGCAGCGGAACGGGGATCTCAACCAGAGAGCCGGTTTCCAGCTGTTCGGCAATCACCCGTCGGGAAAGACAGCTAATGCCCAGGCCATGACGCACCGCATGCTTAATCGCCTCGGAGTTACCTAACTCCATCCCTAACTGGAACTGCGGCAGATGGGACAGCAGCAGATAATCGACAATCTCACGCGTGCCAGAGCCCTGCTCTCGCAGGATCCACTGCGCCTGCGCCAGACGCTCCAGCGTCACCTCGCCCTGGAGTAAAGAAGAGGCCGGGGAGGCAAACACCACCAGCTCATCCTCCAGCCAGGGTTCCGCAATGATATCCACGTTGTGGCACGGCCCTTCGATAAGCCCGATGTCCACGCGGAAATCGATCACCGCGTTGATCACGTCCTGGCTGTTGCCGACGCTCATTTCCAGCGGCAGGGTCGGAAAATCCCGGCGGTAGCGGGCAATCACTTCCGGCAGGATGTAGTTACCGATCGTGCTGCTGGCGTAGACGCGAATAGCGCCGTTGTCCTCGCGGAACAGTTGTTCGATCTCCGTTGCCTGTTCCAGCAAGGCCAGGGCACGCGGGTACAGCAGGCGGCCATGTTCGTTCACCACCAGCCGCTTTCCTACCCTGTCGAAAAGCTGAACGCCCAGTTGCCCTTCAAGATCGGTCAAGGCCGCGCTAACGGCGGACTGCGAGAGCGCCAGCATTTGTGACGCCTGGGTTGTCGAGCCGCTTTTCAGCACCTCGGCAAAAACTTCCAGCTGACGCAATGTAATGTGCATGGTTGCTTACCACTTATAAAGATTGATTATAAATATATAATCAATTTTATTTTTAAGCCAGAGCGCCGTAACCTTTAGCCAGACAAAGGAGAAGGTTATGTCAGAAATCACCTTACAACATCATCGTACAGTGTGGCACTTCGTGCCGGGTCTCGCGCTCAGCGCCGTGGTGACCGGCGTGGCTTTATGGGGCGGGAGTATACCGGCGGTTGCCGGCGCAGGGTTCAGCGCCCTGACGCTGGCCATTCTGCTTGGCATGGTGGTCGGGAATACCGTTTACCCGCACATCTGGAAATCCTGCGACGGCGGGGTAATCTTTGCTAAACAGCATTTGCTGCGCCTCGGGATTATTCTTTACGGTTTCCGCCTCACCTTTTCGCAGATTGCGGACGTTGGCGTCAGCGGGATTGCCATTGACGTCCTGACCCTTTCGAGCACTTTTTTACTGGCGTGCTTTATCGGCCAGAAGATCTTTGGGCTGGACAAACAGACCAGCTGGCTGATCGGTGCGGGTAGCAGCATCTGCGGCGCGGCGGCGGTACTGGCAACAGAACCCGTCGTTAAAGCCGAAGCCAGTAAAGTCACGGTTGCCGTCGCGACGGTAGTTATCTTCGGTACGCTGGCGATCTTCCTGTATCCGGCCATGTATCCGCTGGTGGCGCACTGGTTTAGTCCGGAAACCTACGGCATTTATATCGGCTCAACCATGCACGAAGTGGCGCAGGTGGTGGCGGCAGGTCACGCCATTAACCCGGAAGCGGAAAACGCGGCGGTCATCGCCAAAATGCTGCGCGTGATGATGCTGGCCCCGTTCCTGATTTTCCTCGCGGCGCGGGTTAAACAGCTTGCTCCGGCAGGCGGCAGCGAGAAAAGCAAAATCACCATTCCGTGGTTTGCGATCCTGTTCATCGTGGTCGCTGTCTTCAACTCTTTCCACCTGCTGCCAAAAGCAATGGTGGATATGCTGGTGACGCTGGATACGGTCCTGCTGGCGATGGCGATGGCGGCGCTGGGCGTCACCACACACGTCAGCGCGCTGAAAAAAGCCGGCGCGAAACCGCTGCTGATGGCGCTGGTGCTGTTCATCTGGCTAATCGTTGGCGGTGGTGCGATTAACCTTGCGGTACACAGCCTGTTGGCATAAACCATCTCGTCCTTCTCCTGTTAACCCGCTATCATAGGCATTTCGGGTTAACAGGAGTCTTTTTATGAAATATGTTGGAGCGCACGTCAGCGCTGCCGGTGGCCTTGCGAATGCCGCCATTCGCGCCGCCGAAATCGAGGCGACCGCTTTCGCCCTGTTCACCAAAAACCAGCGCCAGTGGCGCGCCGCAGCGCTCACCGCTGAAGTGATTGATGATTTCAAAGCCGCCTGTGAGAAATACCACTACGGGCCTGGCCAAATCCTTCCCCACGACAGCTACCTCATTAACCTCGGTCACCCGGTTGCCGAGGCGCTGGAAAAATCCCGCGAAGCGTTCCTGGATGAGGTTCAGCGCTGTGAACAGCTGGGGCTGACGCTGCTGAACTTCCATCCCGGCAGCCATCTGATGCAGATTGACGAAGACGCCTGTCTGGCGCGCATCGCCGAGTCCATCAACATGACGCTGGATAAAACCCAGGGCGTGACGGCGGTGATTGAGAATACCGCCGGTCAGGGCAGCAACCTCGGCTTTAAGTTTGAGCATCTGGCGGCGATCATCGACGGCGTGGAAGATAAATCCCGCGTGGGGGTGTGCATCGATACCTGTCACGCCTTTGCCGCCGGCTATGACCTGCGCACAACCGAGGCCACGAAAAATACCTTCGAGGAGTTCGAGCGTATTGTCGGTTTTAAATACCTTCGCGGTATGCACTTAAACGATGCGAAAAGCGCGTTCGGCAGCCGCGTTGACCGCCACCACAGCCTGGGCGAAGGCAACATCGGCCATGATGCGTTCCGCTTTATCATGCAGGACGCCCGCTTCGACGGTATTCCGATGGTGCTCGAAACCATTAACCCGGATATCTGGGCGGAAGAGATTGCCTGGCTGAAGGCGCAGCAAACCGCTGAACAGGCGGCATAAAAAAAGCCGGGCTGCTTACGCACCCGGCTTTTTTTGTAGGTCGGGTAAGGCGAAGCCGCCACCCGACACCTCTTTTAGGCTGCTTTTGCGACCACTTCCGCTTCCGGGCGCTTCAGCACCGCGTAAGACAGGCCTGCCACCAGCGTACCGGCAACAATCGCCAGCAGATAACCCAGCACCGGCGTGATGGCGCCAGGGATGAGCAGGACGAACAGACCGCCGTGCGGCGCCATCAGTTTCGCACCTACTGCCATGGAGATAGCCCCCGTCACCGCACCACCCACGATACAGCACGGCAGAACACGCATTGGATCGCGTGCCGCAAACGGGATTGCGCCTTCGGTGATGAAGCACAGGCCCAGCACCAGCGCCGCTTTACCGCCTTCCTGCTGCGCTTTATCGAACTTACGGCGGGCAATAATCGTCGCCAGACCGAGCGCCAGCGGAGGCACCATACCGGCCGCCATGATCGCCGCCATCGGCGCGTAGGTCTGGGTACTCAGCAGGCCAACGCCAAACGCATATGCCGCTTTGTTCACCGGACCCCCCATGTCGGTACACATCATACCGCCGAGGATTGCGCCCAGCAGCACCGCGTTCGCCGTCCCCATGGTTTGCAGCCAGTGGGTCAGACCTTCCAGAATGCCCGCGACCGGCTTACCAATCAGGTAAATCATCGCCAGACCGACCACCAGGCTGGAAATCAGCGGGATGATCAGGATAGGTTTCAGCGCCTCCATACTCTGCGGTAGCTTCAGCTTCGAGCTGATCACCTTCGCCACATAACCGGCGAGGAAACCGGCAATGATACCGCCGATAAAGCCAGAACCGGTGCTCACGGCGAGCATACCGCCGATAAGACCCGGCGTCAGACCCGGACGGTCAGCAATGGAGAAGGCGATAAAGCCCGCCAGCACCGGCACCATCAACGCAAACGCGGAGCCGCCGCCAATCTGCATCAACGCGGCCGCCAGTGTGCCCGGCTCTTTAAACGCCTCGATACCAAAGGCGAAGGAGAGCGCAATACACAGGCCGCCCGCCACCACCATCGGCAGCATGTAGGACACGCCGGTCAGCAGGTGACGATACGCGCCCGCAGACTCTTTTTTCCCTTCGGTCGCAGTTTTAGCCGCACCGGTTGCCTGATACGGTTTGGCTTCTGCCAGCGCCTTATCAAACTCCTGCGCGGTCTTCTTCAGCGCCAGGCCGGTAGAGGTACGGTACATCGGCTTGCCGGCAAACTTCGCCAGATCCACTTCGATATCCGCCGCCACAATCACCAGATCGGCTTCCGCCACCTCTTCCGGCGTGATGGCATTGCCCGCACCAACAGAGCCGCGGGTTTCAACCTTCACCCACCAGCCACGTTTTTTCGCTTCGGTTTCAATGGCTTCAGCCGCCATAAAGGTGTGCGCCACACCTGTCGGGCAGGCCGTTACCGCAACAATGCGTTTCGGCCCAGCGGCGGCAACCGGCGCCGCCTCAACAGGTGCGCTGTAAACCGTCGCATGACCTTTTGCTTCGCTCAGAAACAGTTCAGGGTGTGCCACCGCGCGATTAATATCACCCAGCCACACTTTTTTGCCGTTCAGGGCGCTGTCAGCGGGGATTTTGTCGCCCAGAACAATCGCCATTTCAGCATCACCCGGGTTATCAATGATATCCAGATGCGCTTTTTGTGCCGCCGCGCCCAGCAGGGTCTTCGCCATATAGGCACGAGCCTGTCCGAGACCGGAGTCAATGATCAGCAGCGTTTTCATTATTCCTCTCCTGCTGTTAGTTAAAAGGTTTTAAGTCAACGCGCGCCATCATCGCGGCTAACTGGGTACGATCGGTAATACCGACATTGCTCTGGCTCACGGCCAGGGCCGCAACGGCGGTAGCAAGACGTAAGGTATGTTCACTGGATTCGCGCATCAGCAGACCGTAGATCAGGCCGCCAACCATCGAATCCCCGGCACCCACGGTGCTGACCACCTCCATTGAAGGCGGTTTGGCAATCCATTCCCCGGAGGCGTTAACCCACAGGGCACCTTCTGCACCCAACGAAATCACCACGTGAGCGATACCCTGCTCGCGCAGCGCATGGGCAGCGTCAATCACATCCTTTAATTCTGGCAGCTTACGGCCCGCCCAGATCTCCAGTTCGCGGCGGTTAGGCTTAACCAGCCATGGCGAGGCTTTCAGACCGGCGACCAGCGCGTCGCGGCTGCTGTCGAAAATAATGCACGGGCACTGGCTGCGCAGGCGCGTCATCCAGTCGGTGAACGCTTCCGGGCTGACGCCGGACGGCAGACTGCCGCTGACGCACACCATGTCAAACTGGCCCAGCCAGCTCAGGGAATCGGCAACAAAGCGCTCCCAGTCAGCCGGGGTCACTTCGAAGCCGGAGAAGTTCAGATCGGTCACTTCACCGTCTTTCTCGGTCAGCTTAACGTTGATGCGGGTACGGCCCTGCACAACCTGAAAACGGTTAGCGATGCCCAGTTCACTGAACAACTGCTGAAAACCATCCTGGTTGTCTTTACCGAGGAAGCCGCCTACGGTGACGTCGATGCCGAGATCTTTCAGCACCTTCGCCACGTTAATCCCTTTTCCTGCGGCATGCAGGCCGGTCGTCCGCACCAGGTTGACTTCGCCACGCTCAATTTCCGGGCAGAAGCCCACCAGATCGTAAGCCGGGTTCAGCGTAATGGTCGCAACACGTCTGCTCATTATGCGCCCTCCCCCAGACCGGCCGCGATGGCGTCGCCAATCGCTTTCAGCGCTTGTTCAGCATCCGCACCCTGCGCGGTAAAGCGCAGACGATGGCCTTTCTTCACGCCCAGCGCGACAACTTTCATCAGACTGCGCCCGTTGGCTGGTTTACCCGAACCGTCCAGATTGGTCACGGTGATCTCACTTGCAAATTGTTTAATGGTATTCACCAGCATGGTGCCCGGACGGGCATGCAGGCCGTGTTCGTTACGCACCACGTACTCTGCGCTCAGCAGGTCATCCGTCAGCGCATCGTCGCTGGTCAGCAGGGCCAGCACCGTCGCCGCGTCTGCGTTCAGCAGTTTTTCAGCTTTATTGTTCAGCAGCAGATCGCCCAGACGCTTCAGCACGGATACCGGCTGATCGTCCGCCATGGCGACCGTTACCAGCATCGCGGCGCGTTCGCCGTCTGTCTCAAAGGCAACCGCAGCACGGCTGACCGCGATAGCGCTACGCAGGTTGCCTTCCGCACTGTCGTTCAGCCAGATGCCCTGACCCAGGTTTAATGGCTTATCATTGATGGCGCGCGTCACAAAAGTGGTATCTGCCGCTCCCACTTCTTTCAGGCGGGCCGCGTTCAGCGCCTGGAGCGTCAGCAAATCGGACGCAACGACGTCCAGCGTCAGGGTTTCATTATCCAGCTTCAGCGCTTCGCTCTGTTTTTCGCCCATCAGCAGGGCACGCAGCTCTTCAGCAGTGGTGGTGGATTTAAGCTGTTCCGCGACGGCATCATCACTCAGCACGTGCGTCAGCTGACGCAGCAGGCCCAGGTGTTCATCACCGCTGGCCGCGATGCCGATCGCCACATAAGCCACCTGCCCCTCGCCCCACAGCACGCCCTGCGGGAACTGGAAGACCTGCACGCCGGTTTTCAGCACCTGATCGCGGGTGTCCGTGGTGCCGTGCGGAATTGCAATACCGTTACCGAGAAAGGTGGAGGTCTGCTGTTCACGCGCCAGCATGCCGTTGACGTAGCCGTCAGCCACGTTGCCAGCCTGCACGAGCGCAGCGGCGACCTGGCGAATAGCCTCTTCTTTATTCCCGGCCTGTTCGCCCGGGTGAATATCCTGAACAGATAACTGGAACATGATTCTCCTCTCCTGCTGAAATTGAATCGTTTCAGCTTAACTGAGAAACCAGGCGCTAACCTGCTTCGTCAGGACAGGCAAGATAGCGCTGAAACGTTTCAAGAAGTCTTGTCTTTTCTACAAAAGGTTGCAAGAAAAGTTACATTTCTTGTTGCAGAATTTAGAAGTGCAGCACATTTCTTCTTCAGTCGGGAGGTTTTTGCTGATGTTCAGCAAACAGGTTCAGCACGCTTCAGCGAAACGGCGATAAACTGAAATGCTATTTTGATTTATTGTGGCAATCTTGATTTTGCCCTCTGTTTATTTAATGACAGGCGGCGTAAACTCCGCCTCTCTCTGTTACTCGCAAAGACTGAACATGCATAACACCCCCGCTGCCGCCTCACCAAAGCCTTTTGATTTGACGTCAACGGCGTTTTTGATCGTTGCTTTTCTCACCGGTATTGCCGGTGCGTTACAAACGCCTACGCTGAGCCTGTTTCTGACCAACGAAGTTCACGCCCGCCCGGCGATGGTTGGCTTCTTCTTCACCGGGAGCGCCATCATCGGCATTTTCGTCAGCCAGTTTCTAGCCGGGCGTTCAGACCGCAAAGGCGATCGCAAAAGCCTGATCGTTTTTTGCTGCCTGCTCGGGGTGTTTGCCTGCCTGCTGTTTGCCTGGAACCGTAACTACTTCATTCTGCTGTTCGTGGGCGTCTTCCTGAGCAGTTTCGGCTCGACCGCCAACCCACAGATGTTCGCCCTTGCCCGCGAGCATGCCGACCGCACCGGGCGAGAAGCGGTGATGTTCAGTTCGATACTGCGCGCGCAGGTGTCGCTGGCCTGGGTGATTGGCCCCCCGCTCGCCTACGCGCTGGCGATGGGTTTTGGCTTTACGGTGATGTACCTCAGCGCAGCCGTGGCCTTCGTGGTATGCGGCGCAATGGTCTGGTTCTTTCTGCCCTCCATGCGCAAAGAGCCGAAAGTGGCGACCGGTACGCTGGAAGCTCCGCGACGTAACCGGCGCGACGCGCTGCTGTTATTCATTATCTGTACGCTAATGTGGGGAACCAACAGCCTCTATATCATTAATATGCCGCTGTTTATTATTGATGAGTTGCATCTGCCGGAGAAGCTGGCCGGGATCATGATGGGAACCGCCGCGGGGCTTGAGATCCCCACCATGCTGATTGCGGGCTATTACGCGAAGCGCTTCGGCAAGCGCTTTTTGATGCGCGTCGCCGCCGTAGCCGGGCTGCTGTTTTATGTCGGTATGCTGACGGTTCATACGCCAGCCCTGCTTCTTGCTTTACAGCTGCTGAACGCCATTTACATCGGTATCCTGGCCGGTATCGGCATGCTCTACTTCCAGGATCTGATGCCGGGTCAGGCAGGCTCTGCCACCACCCTTTATACTAATACCACCCGCGTGGGCTGGATTATTGCAGGCTCACTGGCGGGCGTTGTGGCTGAAATCTGGAACTATCATACGGTGTTCTGGATTGCGCTGGTGATGTGCGTCCTGACGCTGAGCTGCCTGACGCGAATCAAAGATGTTTAAGGCGCGGTGAGCGCTTCCAGCTCAAGCAGATAAGTGATGGCCTGCTGGCGCGTACTGCCGCACATTTCGGCGGTTGGCTGGAGCCCGGAGCACACCTTCGGGCGCAGGGGCGAGCCAAAGATCATGCACAGGTTAGTGTCAGAGAGCTGAACGCAGCGGGTATTGGCAGGCTTGCCCTCCGGCATGCCTGGAATGGGGCTTGAGATGGACGGTGCGGTACAGCACGCGCCACAGTCGGAACGACAATCCATACATGCTCTCTGTTGGTGGCAGATGCCCGCGCAGTCGGGCATTGCGCGCACAGTAACACCTTTTATGTATTGATAGCAAAACCCACGAATTCCGCTTGCCTGAAAGGCCGCGCGCGAGTAATTTGGCGCGATATTTTTTACCTCCCGTAAACAGGATTACTGCAATGCCAAGAGCGAACGAAATTAAGAAAGGTATGGTACTGAATTACAACGGCAAACTGCTGATTGTGAAAGATATCGACATTCAGGCACCCAGCGCCCGCGGCGCAGCAACGCTGTACAAAATGCGTTTCTCCGATGTACGCACCGGCCTGAAAGTGGAAGAACGTTTTAAAGGCGACGATATCGTCGATACCGTGACCCTCACCCGTCGCTACGTTGATTTCTCCTACATCGACGGCAACGAATACGTGTTCATGGATAAAGAAGATTACACCCCGTATATCTTCACTAAAGATCAGATCGAAGAAGAGCTGCTGTTTATTCCAGAAGGTGGGATGCCGGACATGCAGGTGCTGACCTGGGATGGCGTGCTGCTGGCGCTGGAGCTGCCGCAGACCGTTGATCTGGAAATTGTTGAAACGGCGCCGGGCATCAAAGGCGCGTCTGCAAGTGCGCGTAACAAACCGGCTACCCTGACTACCGGTCTGGTCGTACAGGTGCCAGAGTACCTGTCAGCGGGCGAGAAAATCCGTATCCATATCGAAGAAAAACGCTATATGGGTCGTGCTGACTGATTGCGGCGTTTGTCGGGTGGCGGCTGCGCCTTACCCGGCCTACAAAAACACAAAAACCGGCCTCAGAGCCGGTTTTTCGTAGGCCCGGTAAGCGTAGCGCCACCGGGCGATCAGGCTTAAAGAAGTTCAGGATACTTCGTCATTTTCAGCGCCAGCTCGATACCGCGCACTTCCGCCATCCCTTTCAGACGGCCAATCGCCGAATACCCTGGATTCGTTTTCTTGCGCAGATCGTCCAGCATCTGGTGCCCGTGATCCGGACGGAACGGGATAGGACGTACATCCCCCGCCTGCTTACGACGTACCTCTTCAGAGAGAATGGCATCCACCACCGCAACCATGTTCACATCGCCGCCAAGATGGGCTGCTTCGTGGAAGGTTTTCGGGTTCTCTTCACGGCAGGTTGCACGCAGGTGGGTGAAATGAATGCGATCGCCGAAGGTTTCGATCATCCGCACCAGATCGTTATCCGCCCGCACGCCATACGAGCCCGTACACATGGTAAAGCCGTTGTAGATGCTGTCCACCGTCTCTTTCAGCCACTGCATATCTTCAATCGTAGACACGATACGCGGCAGGCCAAGAATAGGACGCGGTGGATCGTCCGGATGAACCGCCAGCCGCACGCCGACTTCTTCTGCCACCGGCACGATAGCGCGCAGGAAGTGCGCCATGTTTTCACGCAGCTGGTTTTTATCGATATCACCATATTCCGCCAGGCGCGCGCGGAACTGATCGAGGGTATAACCCTCTTCCGCCCCCGGCAGACCCGCGATGATATTGCGAACCAGCTTTTCAATGTCCGCTTCACTGGCGGCATTGAACCACGCCAGCGCCTGCTGCTGCTCTTCGACGGTGTAGTCTGCTTCCGCCCCCGGACGCTTCAGAATGTGCAGTTCGAAAGCCGCAAAAGCGATTTGATCGAAACGCAGCGCCTTCGAACCATCGGCCATTTCATATTCCAGGTCGGTACGCGTCCAGTCCAGGATCGGCATAAAGTTGTAGCAGACGGTATCAATACCACAGGCTGCCAGGTTACGAATGCTCTGCTGATAATTCGCAATCCAGGTATCACACTCACCGGAGTGGGTTTTAATATCTTCGTGAACCGGAATACTTTCCACAACAGACCAGGTTAATCCCTTCTCTGCCAGCTGAGCCTGACGCTTTTGGATTTCCTCCACCGGCCACACCTGACCGTTCGGAATATGATGCAGCGCCGTGACCACACCCGTTGCGCCAGCCTGACGCACATCATCAAGAGAAACCGGATCGTTCGGCCCGTACCAACGCCAGGTTTGTTCCATTGCCCCACCCTCTCAAGTTGTTATACCAATATGTGTTACTTCAATGACGACTACCATACATGTTTAATCGAAGTGGTCAATACAGCACGCGGCATTGATTGATCAAACTCACATAACAGGGATATTTACGGCTTACCAATTTAATTTGTTGTCATATAACTTTACACTGGCATTGTTAATTAATGGTTAATCAGGTGTATTACATGAAGACTATTGCCTCCACCGCGCTTCCTGCTCATGTCCAGCAGCCCCGCTACGATCGCGAGCAGTTACGCTCCCGCATCGTCCATTTCGGTTTTGGCGCGTTCCACCGGGCGCATCAGGCGTTGTTAACAAACCGGGTACTGAATGCCAAAGGAGGCGACTGGGGAATTTGTGAGATTAGCCTCTTTAGCGGCGATGTCCTTATGGGCCAGCTCCGGGCGCAGGATCATCTGTTTACCGTGCTGGAGAAAGGTGCCGAAGGCAATCAGCCCATTATTATCGGTGCGGTAAAAGAGTGCCTGAACGCCAAACTCGACTCGCTGGCAGCCATTATTGAGAAATTCTGCGAACCGCAGGTGGCAATTGTCTCCCTCACCATTACCGAAAAAGGCTACTGTATCGATCCGGCGACGGGAAAACTGGATATGCGCAACAGCCGCATCCTGCACGATCTCGAGCACCCGTCTGAGCCGCATTCCGCGCCGGGTATTCTGGTTGAAGCGCTTCATCGCCGCCGCGAGCGGGGCCTGCCGGCGTTTACCGTGCTCTCCTGCGACAATATTCCCGACAACGGCCACGTGGTGAAAAATGCCGTTCTCGGCATGGCCGGAAAGCGTTCCGCAGCGCTGGCCGGATGGATCGAGGCGCACGTGAGCTTCCCTGGCACCATGGTCGACCGAATCGTGCCCGCCGCCACCGACGCCTCACTCGCGGAAATCACCCAGGAACTTGGCGTTGAAGATCCCTGCGCCATCAGCTGTGAACCGTTCATTCAGTGGGTAGTGGAAGATAACTTTGTCGCCGGGCGTCCGGAGTGGGAGGTCGCAGGCGTACAGATGGTTGAGGATGTCCTGCCTTGGGAGCAGATGAAGCTGCGGATGCTGAACGGCAGCCACTCCTTCCTCGCGTATCTGGGCTACCTTGCCGGCTACGCGCACATAAATGAATGTATGCAGGACGACAGTTTCCGCGAGGCGGCCCGCAGGCTGATGCTGAATGAGCAGGCCCCTACGCTGCGCATCACCAACGTTGATCTGACAGCCTATGCTGACAGCCTGCTTGACCGCTTCGCCAACCCGGCCCTACAGCATCGTACATGGCAAATCGCCATGGACGGCAGCCAGAAGCTGCCTCAGCGCATGCTGGATGGGATCCGCATGCATCTTGAGCGTAACACCGCCTGGCCATTACTGGCGCTGGGGGTGGCGGGCTGGATGCGCTACGTCAGCGGTACGGACGAACAGGGCAACGCCATTGACGTACGCGATCCGCTGAGCGACAAGTTTCAGGCCATTGTCGCTACCAGCAGCGACGCAGAACGCGTTAGCGCCCTGCTGACGCTAAATGAAATCTTTGGCGACGACCTGCCGCAAAACCCTGTCTTTGTCGAGGCAATCACCAGCGCGTACCAGCGCCTCGTCCGGCTCGGCGCGCGCCAGGCCGTTATCGAAACGTTAAAAATTTAGCGATTATTGCGTTTAAGGCGAACGGTTTTGTGCTCCGTTCGCCCTCCCTCTTCTCAATGCCCGATTTTTTCGTCAGGATGATAGATAGTTGTTACTACATCACAATTATTTATCGGAGCGCACGTGACCAAAACCAACCTGATCACCGGTTTTCTCGGCAGCGGTAAAACTACGTCCATTCTGCATTTGCTGGCCAATAAAGACCCGGCGGAAAAGTGGGCCGTGCTGGTCAACGAATTTGGCGAAGTGGGGATCGACGGCGCGTTGCTCGCCGACAGCGGCGCGATGGTGAAAGAGATCCCGGGCGGGTGTATGTGCTGCGTGAATGGTCTGCCGATGCAGGTCGGGCTGAATACGCTGCTGCGTCAGGGCAAGCCGGACCGTCTGCTGATTGAGCCTACCGGGCTGGGTCATCCTAAGCAAATCCTTGATTTACTGACCGCCCCGGTATACGAGCCGTGGCTTGAGCTGCGTGCGACGCTTTGCCTGCTCGACCCCCGCCAGCTGCTGGATGAAAAAGCAATCAATAACGACAATTTCCGCGACCAGCTCGCCTCGGCAGATATTATCGTGGCGAATAAATCCGATCGCGCGACGGCTGAGAGTCAGGCCGCGTTCCAGTCCTGGTGGCAGCAGGCTGGCGGTGGACGTCAGTATGTGCAGACGACCCAGGGCAACATTGATGGCGCCCTGCTCGACCTTCCCCGCCTAAACCAGACGCAACTGCCTGCCAGCGCTGAGCATTCGCATAGCCACGGCGCGAAGCAAGGCCTGGCTGCACTGAGCCTGCCGGAGCATCAGCGCTGGCGTCGCAACCTGAATAGCGGCCAGGGGCACCAGGCCTGCGGGTGGATCTTCGATGCCGATACGGTTTTCGACACCATTGGTATACTGGAATGGGCGAGACTCGCGCCGGTTGAGCGGGTAAAAGGGATCATGCGCACTCCGGATGGTCTGGTGCGCATTAACCGTCAGGGCGAGGATTTCTTTATTGAAACCCAGAACGTCGCGCCACCCGACAGCCGGATAGAGTTAATTAGTGCGGTTAATACCGACTGGAATGCCCTCCAGTCAAGCCTGTTGAAGCTTCGTTTAAGTTTGGGCGGCTAACGTTGCCCCTGATTTCACACATTGCTGAAGACTATGACGACTCGACTTCCTGCTATTTTATTGCTCAACGCTGCCGGCCTGGCGATCTTTTTCTCCTGGTATATCCCGGCGGATCACGGTTTCTGGTTCCCGCTGGATTCCGGGCTGTTCCACTTCTTTAACCAGGCGCTGGCGAAGAGTGAAGCCTTCCTGTGGCTGGTGGCGATCACCAACAACCGCGCGTTTGACGGCTGTTCGCTGCTGGCAATGGGCTGTCTGATGCTCTCCTTCTGGCTGAAGGAAGACAAAACGGGTCGTCGCCGTATTCTGATTATCGGCCTGGTGATGCTGCTGACGGCCGTGATTATCAACCAGCTGGCGCAGCATCTGATGCCGGTTAAACGCGCCAGTCCTTCGCTCTTTTTCCCGAATATTAACCGCGTCAGCGAGCTGCTTCATATTCCAACCAAAGATGCCTCGAAGGACAGTTTCCCGGGCGACCACGGTATGATGCTGCTGATTTTTGCAGGCTTCATGCTGCGCTATTTTGGTAAAAAAGCCTTCGCCATCGCCCTGGTTATTGTGGTGGTATTTGCATTCCCGCGGGTGATGATTGGCGCTCACTGGCTGACAGATATCGCCGTAGGCTCCCTCACGGCGGTGTTAATTGGTTTACCGTGGGTGCTGATGACCCCACTCAGCGATCGCATAATAGGCATTTTTGATCGCTATCTTCCTGGCAAATTTAAACAAGCTGGAAACAAATAAATAACGAAAATTAACACCATTCATCAGGGATCGTTTTCGATCCCTGCGTCACTTCTTTTCGGCGTCATTCAACGCTGTCATCACCCCGTCATACAATTCGTGATAAAAATGAAGCAATTGCTGGGATTACCGATATGAATGGCGGCATTTTGAGCAATTCCGCGCTGTAACTTTGTGTATCACATTTTCTTATAAAAAAACGGACTTTTTTGCTCGCAATACCCCATGCAATCGGTTAACCTCGAACTCGTTTTGCCCCACTGAGATAATTATTATCATGGTGAATAATTTTGTGCGTTGAGCCACAGTTTTCACCATAAAGAATTGTCTCATTGTGAACAGATTATTAGTCTCGTCACGGTTGGCATTTTTATAACGATATTTTCGTTAAGGACTTCAAGGGAAAACAAACAAAATGGTCAAATCTCAACCAATCTTGAGATATATCTTGCGGGGGATCCCGGCGATTGCAGTGGCGGTTCTGCTTTCGGCATGTAGTACGACGAACACCGCGAAGAATATGCATCCTGAGACGCGTGTTGTGGGAATGGAAGATTCCTCTTCACTGCAAGCCTCTCAGGATGAATTTGAAAATATGGTACGTAATCTCGACGTTAAGTCGCGTATTATGGATCAGTATGCTGACTGGAAAGGCGTGCGTTACCGTCTGGGCGGCAGCACCAAGAAAGGCATCGATTGTTCCGCGTTCGTACAGCGTACGTTCCGTGAGCAGTTTGGGTTAGACCTTCCGCGTTCTACTTATGAACAGCAGGAAATGGGCAAATCCATTTCGCGCACTAAACTGCGCACGGGCGATTTAGTCCTGTTCAGAGCGGGTTCAACCGGTCGACACGTTGGCATCTATATCGGTAACGATCAGTTTGTCCATGCTTCCACCAGCAGTGGTGTGACGATTTCCAGCATGAACGAACCTTACTGGAAGAAGCGCTACAACGAAGCTCGCCGCGTTCTGAGCCGTAGTTAATATTGCTGTCGTATCGTTGGTTATCCCTTGGCTGGCGATACGATAAAAAAAGCACTGCTCCGGCAGTGTTTTTTTTTGCCCGTTACACTGATAACTATCCAGCGGCATTTCAGGAATCACGACATCTATGTTTACCCGCTACTTCTCCAGCAACCGCAAGATTCTGTTTCTCAGTTTCCTTACGGGGTTATTCACTGCCCTGCTCCTGGGAGCATTACAGTTTTACTGGAGTTACCACAAGCGAGACGTCAGATTCGATACCCTTATTACCGATTTAAGCGTCTACATGGAGAGCTATTTCGATGAGCTCAAAATGTCGATTGATACACTCCAGCCACTCACGCTAAACAGCTGCGAGGAAGTGAGTGCCGCCCTGACCTCCCGGGCGGCCTTTAGCATCAACGTGCGCGCCTTTTTGCTGGTCAGGGATAAAAACGCCTACTGCTCTTCCGCCACCGGCCCGATGAATGTCCCTCTGGAAGCGCTTATTCCTGAACTGCACATCAATAAACAGGTTGATATGGCGCTCCTGCCGGGCACCCCCATGATGCCGGACAAGCCCGCGATTGCCATCTGGTATCGCAACCCACTGGTGAAGGACGGCGGTGTATTTACCTCCGTTAATCTTAACCTGACTCCTTATCTCCTCTACACCTCAAGACAGGATGAGTTTGCCGGTATTTCCATCATTATTGGCGATTATGCGTTATCAACCCATTCCGGAACGCTGGTCTCTGCGCGTGATTTGCCTGATATCCCGGTCCGTACCGCCACGCTGAAAAATGTGCCTCTGACCATCCATGTTTATGCGGAAGCCTGGACGACCGATGAAGTGCTGTACGCCCTGTTTTTCGGCCTGGTCTGCGGTATCGCGGCGGGCCTGTTGAATTTCTATATTCTTACTATCCGTCTTAATCCGGGGAAAGAGATCCTAACGGCCATCAAACGCGACCAGTTTTACGTGGTCTATCAACCCGTCGTGGATGCGCAGTCGCTCAAAATGACCGGGCTGGAAGTCCTGATGCGCTGGAAGCATCCGGTGATGGGAGAAATTCCACCGGATGCCTTTATTAATTTCGCTGAAGCGCAGAAGCTGATTGTCCCACTGACGCTGCATCTTTTTGACCTGATTATCCGCGATGCCCCTGTCCTGCAAACGGTGCTCCCGCCTGGGGCCAAGTTTGGGATCAACATCGCGCCCGGGCATCTGCATGCGGAAAGCTTTAAAGAGGATATGCGCGCGTTTGCCGCCGCCCTTCCGCCCGATCACTTCCAGATTGTGCTGGAAATAACCGAGCGCGATATGATCAACCACCGCGAGGCTAATCAGCTGTTCGAATGGCTGCACGAAGAAGGTTTTGAAATTGCCATCGATGATTTTGGCACCGGCCACAGCGCGCTGATCTATCTGGAACGCTTTACGATGGATTACCTGAAAATTGACCGTGGCTTCGTGAATGCCATCGGGACTGAAACCGTCACCTCGCCAGTGCTTGACGCGGTGCTGACGCTGGCAGAACGCCTGAATATGTTAACCGTTGCCGAGGGTGTTGAAACGCCGGAGCAGGCGGCGTGGCTGCGCGAGCATGGCGTGAACTATCTTCAGGGCTACTGGATCGGCCGCCCGATGCCGCTGGAGCAGTTCAGGACGTGGCAACCCGACATCACGCTCGGGGAATAATTTCACAATCACGGCGCTGTCCCTTATTATTCTGTTCAACCGAGCCTGCCTGTGAACAAAGGGATCCGCCGCACTATGATTATGCGCGTTGTGTTGACGCTATTGGCGCTGGTGAGCCTGTCGAGCCAGGCGCAGACCATCAAAGAGAGCACGGCCTTTGCCGTCATTGGCGAGCCGAAGTACGCGGTTAACTTTAACCACTACGATTACGTTAACCCCGCCGCCCCGAAAGGCGGAAACGTGACGCTTTCCGCCACGGGAACGTTTGACAACTTTAACCGCTTTGCCCTGCGCGGCGTGGCGGCAGCGCGTACCGAATCCCTCTATGACACGCTGTTCGTCACCTCCGACGACGAGCCCGGCAGCTATTATCCCCTGGTTGCTGAGAACGTGCGTTACGCCGATGATTTCAGCTGGGCAGAAATCGCGATTAATCCGCGGGCGCGTTTTCACGACGGTACGCCGGTTAGCGCCCGTGACGTGGCATTCACCTTTCATAAATTTATGACCGAAGGCGTGCCGCAGTTTCGTCTGGTGTACAAGGGCACCACGGTGAAAGCCATCGCCCCGCTGACCGTGCGAATCGAACTCCCTGAGCCGAACAAAGAGAATATGCTGAGCCTGTTCTCCCTGCCCGTCATGCCCGAATCCTTCTGGAAAAATCATAAGCTGAGCGATCCCCTCTCTACCCCGCCGCTGGCCGGAGGGCCGTATCGCATTACCGACTGGCGAATGGGCCAGTACGTGATCTATTCCCGGGTGAAAGATTACTGGGCAGCCACGCTGCCGGTAAACCGGGGCCGCTGGAACTTCGATACAATCCGCTACGACTACTACCTGGATGATAACGTGGCCTTCGAGGCATTTAAGGCGGGCGCGTTTGATTTACGTGTCGAGAACAGCGCCAAAAATTGGGCGACCCGCTATATCGGAAAAAATTTCGCGAAAGGCTATATCGTTAAAGACGAACACAAAAACGAATCCGCGCAGGACACGCGCTGGCTGGCGTTTAATATTCAGCGCCCGGTTTTTTCCGATCGTCGGGTGCGTGAAGCCATTACCCTGGCGTTTGATTTCGAATGGATGAACAAAGCGCTGTTTTACGGAGCCTACAGCCGGGCGAACAGCTATTTCCAGAATACTGAATATGCCGCCCGTGATTATCCCCACGCGGACGAGCTGGTTTTGCTGGCGTCAATGAAAGCGGAGCTCCCGCCGGAGGTGTTCACCCGCGTATTTGAACCGCCCAAATCCGACGGAAACGGGTTCGACCGGGACAACCTGCTGAAAGCCAGCAACCTGCTGGATGATGCTGGCTGGGTGCTGAAAAATCGGCAACGGGTTAATGTGCAAACCGGTAAACCGCTCAGCTTCGAACTGCTGATTGCCTCCGGCGCAAACGATCAGTGGGTGCTGCCATTTAAGAAGAACCTTGCCCGGCTTGGCGTCACCATGAATATCCGCCAGGTCGATATGGCCCAGTTAACCAACCGCAAGCGCAGTCGCGATTACGACATGATGCAGACCCTGTGGGCCGCGCAGCCGTGGCCGAGTTCAGATCTGCAAATCTCCTGGGCATCGGGTTATATCGACTCCTCCTACAACGCCCCGGGCGTAAAGAGCCCGGTGATAGATGCGCTGATTGCAAAAATTGTCGCCGCTCAGGGCGATAAGAACAAGCTTCTGCCGCTTGGCCGCGCGCTCGATCGGGTCTTAACCTGGAACTATTACATGCTGCCGATGTGGTATATGGGCGAAGATCGCGTGGCCCGCTGGGATAAATTCTCCCTGCCTGCCGTTCGCCCGGTCTACACCCTCGGCTTTGACACCTGGTGGTATGACGTGAATAAAGCCGCAAAACTGCCCGCAGAGCGGCGTTAAGGAGTGACGATGGGCGCTTATCTTATCCGCCGGCTGCTGTTAGTGATCCCGACGCTGTGGGCCATCATTACCATTAACTTTTTTATCGTCCAGATCGCCCCCGGCGGTCCGGTGGACCAGGCAATTGCGGCAATAGAATTTGGTCACGCTGGCGGCATGCCGGGCGGCGGCGGTGAAGGAATGGGGGCCAGCCATGCCCGGACGGGCGTGGGCAACATCAGCGAAAGCCACTACCGGGGCGGTCGCGGACTGGATCCGGAGGTGATCGCCGAGATCACCCATCGCTATGGTTTTGACAAGCCGCTGCACGAGCGTTATTTCAGGATGCTCTGGGATTATGTCCGTTTCGATTTTGGCGACAGCCTGTTTCGCAGCGCATCGGTGTTAACCCTGATCAAACAAAGCCTGCCGGTTTCCATCACGCTCGGACTGTGGGGGACGCTGATTATTTATCTGGTCTCCATTCCGCTGGGGATCCGAAAAGCGGTCTACAACGGTAGCCGTTTTGATATCTGGAGCAGCACATTCATTATCATCGGCTACGCTATCCCGGCGTTTCTGTTTGCCGTGCTGCTGATTGTCTTTTTCGCCGGCGGCAGTTATTTCGACCTCTTCCCGCTGCGCGGGCTGGTCTCTGCGGATTTCAGCACCCTGCCGTGGTATCAGAAAATCACCGATTACTTCTGGCACATCACGCTTCCGGTGCTGGCGACGGTCATCGGCGGTTTTGCGGCGCTTACGATGCTGACCAAAAACGCCTTTCTTGATGAGATCCGCAAACAGTACGTCGTCACCGCGCGCGCCAAGGGTGTCGGTGAAAAGCAGATCATGTGGAAGCACGTTTTTCGTAACGCCATGCTGCTGGTGATTGCCGGTTTCCCCGCCACGTTCATCAGTATGTTTTTTACCGGCTCGCTGCTGATAGAGGTGATGTTCTCGCTCAACGGATTAGGGCTGCTGGGCTATGAGGCCACCGTCTCCCGTGATTATCCGGTGATGTTTGGCACGCTCTACATTTTCACCCTGATCGGCCTGCTGCTGAACATCATCAGCGATATCAGCTATACGCTGGTCGATCCCCGTATCGATTTTGAGGGCCGCTGATGTCGCGTTTAAGCCCCGTCAATCAGGCCCGCTGGGCGCGTTTTCGCCACAACCGTCGCGGCTACTGGTCGCTGTGGATCTTCGCCGTCCTGTTCGCCTTAAGTATGTGTTCGGAACTGATTGCCAACGATAAACCCCTGCTGGTGCATTTCAAAGACCGCTGGTATGTGCCGGTGCTGGCCACCTACAGCGAAAGCGATTTTGGCGGCCCGTTTGCGACGCCAGCCGAGTACCAGGATCCCTGGTTACGTGAACAGATAGCGCAGCACGGCTGGGCTATCTGGGCGCCGATTCGTTTTGGCGCGAACAGTATTAACTTCGCCACGTCCACCCCCTTCCCTTCGCCGCCTTCCGCGCAAAACTGGCTGGGAACGGACGCCAACGGCGGCGATGTGCTGGCGCGCATTCTCTATGGCACCCGCATCTCGCTCCTGTTTGGGCTGCTGCTGACGCTCTTTAGCAGCGTAATGGGCGTTGTGGCGGGCGCCGTGCAGGGCTATTACGGGGGTAAAATAGATTTATGGGGACAGCGCGTGATTGAAGTCTGGTCCGGTATGCCGACGCTGTTTCTGATTATCCTGCTGTCCAGCGTGGTACAGCCTGGCTTCTGGTGGCTGCTCGGGATCACCGTCCTGTTCGGCTGGATGGCGCTGGTCGGCGTGGTGCGCGCGGAGTTTCTGCGTACGCGGAATTACGACTATATTCGCGCTGCGCAGGCGTTAGGCGTGAGCGATGGCGCAATCATCTTCCGCCACATGCTTCCCAATGCTGTGGTGGCGACCCTCACCTTCCTGCCGTTTATTTTGTGCAGCTCCATTACCACCCTGACGTCGCTTGATTTTCTTGGTTTCGGTTTGCCGCTGGGCTCACCGTCCCTTGGCGAACTGCTGTTGCAGGGCAAAAACAATCTCCAGGCCCCCTGGCTGGGCATCGCCGCATTCCTCTCCGTGGCGGTGCTCCTTTCCCTGCTGATTTTTATTGGCGAAGCCGTGCGCGATGCCTTCGATCCCAACAAGGCGGTATGACATGACCCGGCCTCTTCTGAGTATAGAGAACCTGTCGATTGCGTTTTCAAAACAGGGCGAATCACGCACGGTGGTGACGGATTTATCGTTGCAGATCCAGCGCGGAGAGACGCTGGCGCTGGTCGGGGAATCCGGCTCCGGTAAGAGCGTTTCGGCGCTGTCGGTGTTGCGCCTGCTCCCTTCCCCGCCGGTCAGCTATCCGCAGGGGGATATTCTGTTCCATGGACAATCGCTGCTGAACGCTGACGAGCAAACCCTGCGCGGCATTCGTGGCAACAACATCGCCATGATTTTTCAGGAGCCGATGGTGTCGCTCAACCCACTGCATACCCTGGAAAAACAGCTCTATGAAGTGCTGTCACTTCATCGGGGAATGCGTAAAGAGGCAGCGCGGGGTGAAATTCTGGACTGCCTTGAACGCACCGGTATCCGTAATGCGGCGAAACGGCTGAACGATTTCCCGCACCAGCTTTCCGGCGGCGAGCGCCAGCGCGTGATGATTGCAATGGCCCTGCTCACGCGCCCCGAACTGCTGATTGCCGATGAACCTACTACCGCGCTGGACGTCACGGTACAGGCACAAATTCTGCAACTGCTGCGCGAACTGCGCGACGAGCTGAACATGAGCCTGCTGTTTATTACGCACAACCTGAGCATCGTGAAAAAGCTCGCTGACGCGGTGGCCGTGATGCAAAACGGCCGCTGCGTGGAACAGAACCGGGCATCCGCCCTGCTGAGCGCGCCTCAGCACCCGTATACACAGCGCCTGCTCGATAGCGAACCCGCTGGCGACCCGGTTCCGCTTAACGCTGACAGCGCGCCGTTGCTGAGGGTTGAGGGGCTGTCGGTGTCATTCCCGATCCGCAAAGGCATTTTGCGTCGCGTGGTCGATCACAATCATGTTCTGAAAGACATGAGCTTCGCTCTGCGTCCGGGCGAATCGCTTGGGCTTGTGGGCGAGTCCGGTTCAGGCAAAAGCACCACCGGCCTGGCGCTGCTGCGCCTGATCGCCTCTCAGGGAAGCATTGTTTTTGACGGCATGCCGCTGCAAAACCTGAATCGCCGGATGATGCTTCCCGTGCGTCCGCGGATGCAGGTGGTATTTCAGGATCCAAACTCTTCGCTTAACCCGCGCCTGAGCGTATTACAGATTATTGAAGAGGGCCTGCGCGTCCACCAGCCGACAATGACGGCGCAACAGCGTGAAATCGACGTGATGCGGGTGATGGCGGAAGTGGGTTTAGATCCCGAGACCCGGCACCGGTATCCGGCTGAGTTTTCCGGCGGACAGCGCCAGCGTATAGCGATTGCCCGCGCGCTGATCCTGAAACCGGAGCTGATCGTGCTGGACGAGCCAACCTCTTCCCTGGACCGCACCGTGCAGGCGCAAATTCTGGCGCTGCTGAAGGGGCTACAGGAAAAGCATCGGCTGGCCTATATCTTTATCAGCCACGATTTACAGGTGGTGCGTGCGCTTTGCCATCAGGTGGTGGTATTGCGGCAGGGAGAAGTCGTTGAGCAGGGAGAGTGCCAGCGCGTATTCACCGCGCCGACGCAGGATTACACACGCCAGCTATTGTCCGCTGACTAGCACTCAGAAAGGATATTGACCGGAGAACGGCTCGGCAATGGCCACGCCGAAGTTTTTCAGACGACAGGTGGCGGCAAACTCATCCTGGCTGTTAACAAACAGGCACGGCTCACCTTCGCATTCCAGCACGGAGCTGTCCACTTCGATGTCCGTCAGCGCCTGGCTGAGACGTTCCATGACCGGCCACGCATTTTCATCGCTCGGGCTGAGCAGTTTGAGGGCCACCAGACAATTATCCTCCCCGGCAACGCTTTGCGGAATCGGTTCAACTTTCGAACCTGCAAAACCCGTCGACCAGCGATAGCTCTGGGGCAAGCGATGGACAATGGAGAGTTGTAATGTATTCACGTTCAGATCCCCGGAAGCAAATTTACTTCACAATTTATTTACATTTATAGTAACACATCATCGCCAACCTGCACTGTTTAGCGGATTTTATAGGCGTTGCAGGCTCGCGTCGGCGCTATATGTACCCGTTTCTGCGATCTAACTCAACCTTTTTAAATACAATGATGTGACTTTTTACATAAATAGATTTTACATAAAAGAAACAAACACAGGGTAAACGAACGGAGGGTTGGTTGATATGGGTCAACAAAAAGGCCCGTCACGGGCCTTAAGTGGTCATTTATGCGCCGTCTTTCGCGGCCGGCTGGCGTAAAGATAGAAGAGAATGGAGCAGGTCGCGCAGAGGGCAATCGCCCACAGCATCGGCCAGGCAGTATTAAACGTCGCCGTCGAGAGCAGCGCCCCGACTATCGCGCCAATTCCGAAACGGAACGTTCCTGCCAGCGACGAGGCGGTGCCTGCCATATGCGGAAATTCGTCGAGGATCACCGCCATCGCGTTGGATGAAACCATCGACACGCAGCCGACAAACGCCGCCACGCCCACCACCAGCGCCCAGAAACCGACGCCCAGCAACGCGCTCAATACCAGCCAGATAGCCATCACGAACTGGATCCACAGCCCGGCGCGGAACATATTCAGCGCCCCAACCCGCCGGACAAAGCGGCTGTTGATAATGGTCATCACAAACAGGAACACAATATTCAGCGCGAAGTAGTAACCAAAATGCTGGGGTGACACATGGTTCAGTTCGATGTACACAAACGGCCCCGCGCTCAGGAACGAAAACATTCCGGCAAAGCTGAAGCCGCTGGCCAGCATATAGCTCAGCACACGTTTATGGCGAAACAGCGAGGCAAAGTTGCCAAGCGTGGTGCGAACGTGGAACTTCTGACGTCGCTCGACCGGCAGCGTTTCATCGATAAAGACGAAGATCATCACCGAGGCCAGCAGCGCGGCAATCGCCAGGATCCAGAAAATCGCATGCCAGCTGAACCACACCAGGACCGCCCCGCCCACCATGGGGGCGACCAGCGGCGCAATGGTCGTGACCAGCATGACGAACGACATCATGCGTGAAAACTCTTCCTTCGGGTAGACGTCGCGCATCAGCGCGTTAATCACCACGCTTGCCGCAGCCGCCGCCAGGCCATGGAAGAAGCGCATCACAATCAGCTGATCGATACTCTGCGCCAGCGCGCAGGCCACCGCCGCCGCGGCAAATATCAATGTCCCGCCCAGGATAACCGGTTTACGCCCCAGGCTGTCGGCCATTGGGCCATAAAAGAGCTGACCGAGGGCAAAACCAAGAATGTAGGTGCTGAGCGTCATCTGCGCGCTGCCTGCCGGTACGCCAAACTGCGCGGAAATCACCGGCAGCGCGGGCAGATACATATCGATAGACAGCGGCATCAGCATGGCCAGCAGGCCAAGGATAAATACAATTTTAAACGACGAGTGTGGCCTGGTGGTCACAGGGTTCTCCTGAATTTAGCGTGAAGGCAGCCCGACGCTGGCAATCTCTTCTTCCGTCAGCGGGCGATATTCCCCTGGGGCCAGGTCTGGATCGAGTTCAATCGCGCCGATACGTTCACGATGCAGCCCCACAACGTGGTTGCCCACGGCGGCAAACATCCGCTTCACCTGATGGTAGCGGCCTTCACTGATGGTCAGACGGACGTCCGTGGGGGTGAGGATTTCCAGCACCGCCGGTTTGGTCAGATCCTTCTCATTATGCAGCTGAACGCCTTTCGCGAATTGCTCTGCCGTGTCATCCGAGACCGGAGACTCAAGCATCACCCGATAGGTTTTCTCACAGTGATGGCGCGGGGAGGTGATGCGGTGCGACCACTGGCCGTCATCGGTCATCAGCACCAGGCCGGTGGTATCGATATCCAGTCGCCCTGCCGCATGCAGCTTGTGCGCCACAGGTTCGTCGAGGAAATAGAGCACCGTCGGGTGATCCGGATCGTCCGTTGAACAGACGTAACCTTCCGGTTTGTTGAGCATGAAGTAGCGCGGGCCATTCTGCTGGGTCAGCGGGTTGCCGTCATACTCCACCTGGTGCTCAGGCTGGAGTTTAAAAGCGCTGTCTTTCACAATGTCGCCGTCCACGGTTACGCGGCTGGCGCGAATTTCACGCCCGGCAATAGCGCGGCTTACGCCGAGTTGCTGAGCGATAAACTTATCAAGTCGCATGAAATCTTTTTAGCCTTAATGGTGCTGGAAGTCGGACTACGCGTCCGAAAAAGAAGCAGTCAGAAACAGTTCAGTATAATGGTCTGGTTGCGCCACTCAAGGGAAAAAGTTTCGTGGCATACTATATGCGAGTTAACTGAATAGAGAAGCCATGACGTTCACATTACGCCCCTATCAGCAGGAAGCCGTTGATGCCACCCTCGCCTGGTTTCGCAAGCATCGGGAGCCCGCCGCCATCGTTCTCCCGACCGGAGCCGGTAAAAGCCTGGTGATTGCCGAACTGGCGCGCCTGGCCCGCGGACGCGTGCTGGTGCTGGCGCACGTCAAAGAGCTGGTGGCGCAAAACCACGCCAAATATTGCGCGCTCGGCCTGGAGGCCGACATTTTTGCCGCCGGACTGAAGCGCAAAGAGAGCCACGGAAAAGTGGTGTTTGGCAGCGTACAATCCGTTGCGCGCAACCTGGAACTGTTTCGCAGCGAGTTTTCCCTGCTGATTGTCGATGAGTGTCACCGCATCAGCGATGACGACGACAGCCAGTATCAGCAAATCCTCACTCATCTGAAAAAGGTGAATCCTCACCTCCGTCTGCTTGGCCTCACCGCCACGCCGTTTCGTCTGGGCAAGGGCTGGATTTATCAGTTTCATTATCACGGCATGGTGCGTGGCGATGAAAAGGCCCTGTTCCGCGACTGTATCTATGAGCTTCCGCTGCGCTACATGATCAAGCACGGCTACCTGACGCCGCCGGAGCGGCTGGATATGCCCGTCGTGCAGTACGATTTCAGCCGTTTACAGGCGCAGAGCAACGGGCTGTTCAGCGAGGCAGATCTTAACCATGAGCTGAAAAAACAGAAGCGGATCACGCCGCATATCATCAGCCAGATTGAAGAGTTCGCGCAAACGCGCAAAGGGGTGATGATTTTTGCTGCCACTGTCGAACACGCGCGCGAAATTACGGGGCTGCTGCCCGCCGACGACGCGGCGTTAATTACCGGTGAAACCCCCGGCCTGGAGCGCGACAGCCTGATTGAGGACTTCAAAGCTCAGCGGTTCCGCTATCTGGTGAATGTCTCCGTACTAACCACCGGCTTTGACGCCCCGCACGTCGACCTGATTGCGATTCTTCGCCCGACGGAATCCGTCAGCCTGTATCAGCAGATTGTTGGCCGCGGGCTGCGTCTGGCGCCGGGCAAAACCGACTGTCTGATCCTTGATTACGCCGGTAACCCGCACGATCTCTATTCGCCGGAAGTCGGCACGCCAAAAGGCAAGAGCGACAACGTGCCCGTTCAGGTTTTTTGCCCTGCCTGCGGGTTTGCCAACACCTTCTGGGGGAAAACCACCGCCGACGGCACGCTGATCGAACATTTTGGCCGCCGCTGTCAGGGCTGGTTTGAAGACGATGAAGGCCATCGCGAACAGTGTGACTTCCGCTTCCGCTTCAAAAACTGCCCGCAGTGCAATGCCGAAAACGACATTGCCGCCCGCCGCTGTCGGGAGTGCGACACGGTCCTGGTCGACCCGGACGACATGCTGAAAGCGGCGCTGAAGCTGAAAGATGCGCTGGTGCTGCGCTGTTCCGGCATGGCCTTACAGCCCGGCGCGGATGAAAAAGGCGAGTGGCTAAAAATTACCTACTACGACGAGGATGGCGCAGACGTCAGCGAGCGGTTCCGGGTCCAGACGCCCGCCCAGCGCACCGCGTTCGAGCAGCTCTTTATCCGCCCGCATACCCGCACGCCTGGCGTGCCGCTGCGCTGGATAACCGTGGCCGATATCGTGCGCCAGCAGGCGTTACTGCGCCATCCTGATTTTGTTGTCGCCCGTAAAAAAGGGCAGTTCTGGCAGGTGCGTGAGAAGGTCTTTGACTATGAAGGACGCTTTCGCCGGGCAAACGAATTGCGCGGTTAACGGGACTTTTCGTTGATGCGCGAGCCATTTGAGTATAAAATGCCGCCCGCTTCACATCCGTGAGGCAGAACACTCACCTGCTGCTGGGTCGCCTGTAGTAGGGTTTTAAATACAGAGAGAAATCAATGTTCACTATCGAAGCAGAAGTACGTAACGTGCAGGGTAAGGGTGCGAGCCGCCGCCTGCGTACCGCAAACAAGTTCCCGGCTATCGTTTACGGTGGCGAAGCTGCTCCAGTTGCTATTGAACTGGATCACGACAAAGTATGGAACATGCAGAACAAAGCTGAATTCTACAGCGAAGTTCTGACCATCGTTGTTGACGGTAAAGAAGAAAAAGTGAAAGTTCAGGCTGTTCAGCGTCACGCATTCAAGCCAAAACTGACTCACATCGACTTCGTTCGCGCGTAATCGCAAACCTGTCGAGAAAAACCCCGCGTTAGCGGGGTTTTTTTATGGCTGTTACTTACCGCCAGAGGTGCGACGCTGAAGCTGGTCGCGCAGATTCGGCGGCGTGCCTTTAATGGTCAGCGTGTCGGTGGCCGGGTCCCAAAAGATACGTTCCCCGAGCAGCATGGCATCAAAGTTAATGGTTAACCCACCGCCGCTACCGGCAAATTTCGTCAGCTGACGCAGCGTACTGCGATCCGCCGGAAAGCTCTCTTCCAGCTCATAGCCTTTTTCCGCAGTAAATTCCTGGAAGCTGACTTCGCTGACGCCTGCCAGCTCTTTGGACAGCGACTCCAGCTCAATCTCTTCCCCGGCCTGTAACTGCTCGTTGCAGTAGCTGTAAACCTGCTGACGCACGGTCTGACGCTCAGATTTATCAAGCTGCGCCTCAGCCGTAAAGTCATCCACCGCCTGGAGTAGACCTTTGTTCTGCGCTTTGGCATTCAGCCCTTCGCTGGCGCCGAGGAAGTCCATAAAGAAATCCGCCACTTTGCGGCCCACGCGGCCTTTAAGGAAGGTCAGATAGCGCGTTGATTCCGGGTTGGTTTCCCATTCGGTTAAATCGATACGCGCCACAATATCCGCATGGTTGATATCCAGGTAGTGCGTTGAGCTGATATCCAGCTGCTCGTTCACGCGCATACTGCTTAAGTTATTCAGCACGGTGACCAGCAGATACTCTACCGCCAGATAGCGGTAGTGGCAGAACAGGACGATACCGCCATCGGCGAAGGGATATTTCGCCAGCTCGTCACGCAGACGGCCAGTAGCAGCGCGGCTGAATGCCAGGAAATCCTCTTCGCCCTGACGTTGCAGGCGCAGGCTATCCGCCAGTTCGCTCTCTTCGCTGAACAAGCCATAGGCTTTATTTTTCGCGCTGTAGACGCGATGCAACTCCGCCATCATCTCGACAACGGTAGGCGTTGGTTCCAGTAACGAATCGCGCAGCACCACTTCAAGGGTTTGCTCATCACGCTTGATAAGCTGGTGCAAGGCAATCTGGTTGATTTCCAGACTCATGATAAAATCTCCTTTTAGACCGGGCGGTATTCAACCACCACCAACGCATGTGTGCAACAGAAGATAAAAAAGGGGAAAAAAAGCTGTTGCTACGGTAATATGTCGCCCTTCTCTCAACAAACTGATTTTGATTTATGCCACAACATTCCCGCTACAGTGACGAACACGTTGAACAATTGCTCAGTGAGCTGGTCAACGTACTGGAAAAACATAAAACGCCAACCGATCTCTCCCTGATGGTTTTGGGAAATATGGTTACCAACCTGATCAATACCAGCGTTGCTCCGGCTCAGCGTCAGGCGATCGCCAAATCTTTCGCCCAGGCTTTGCAGTCCTCCGTTAGCGACGACCAGGCACACTAAGGGAAACGAACAACAGTTTATGGTGACGAATCGTCAGCGCTACCGTGAAAAAGTCTCCCAGATGGTCAGCTGGGGGCACTGGTTTGCCCTGTTCAACATTCTGTTGGCGATGGTGCTCGGCTGCCGTTATCTGTTTGTGGCGGACTGGCCAACCACGTTAACCGGGCGCATCTACTCGTGGATGAGCCTTGTTGGTCACTTTAGCTTTCTGGTCTTCGCCACCTATCTGCTGATCCTGTTCCCACTGACGTTTATCGTCATGTCGCAGCGGCTGATGCGCTTCCTGTCCGCCATTCTTGCGACGGCGGGCATGACGCTGTTGCTGATCGACAGCGAAGTCTTTACCCGCTTCCACCTGCACCTGAATCCTGTCGTCTGGGAGCTGGTAATTAACCCGGATCAGAACGAGACCGCGCGCGACTGGCAGCTGATGTTTATCAGCGTGCCGATCATCCTGCTGATCGAAATGCTGTTCGCCACGTGGAGCTGGCAAAAACTCCGCAGTCTGACCCGACGCCGCCATTATGCGAAGCCCGTCGCGGCGCTCTTTTTCGCCTCATTTATCGGTTCGCACCTGATGTATATCTGGGCAGATGCGAACTTCTACCGCCCGATTACCATGCAGCGCGCGAACCTGCCGCTCTCCTATCCGATGACGGCGCGTCGTTTCCTCGAAAAACACGGCCTGCTGGACGCGCAGGAGTATCAGCGTCGTCTGGTCGAACAGGGTAATCCGGAAGCGGTCAGCGTGCAGTATCCCCTGAGCGATCTGAAATATCGCGACATGGGCCGCGGTCAGAACGTGCTGCTGATTACCGTCGATGGCCTGAACTATTCCCGCTATGAGAAGCAGATGCCAGCGCTGGCTGAATTCGCTGAGAACAACATCGTATTCACTCAGCATATGAGCTCCGGTAATTCGACCGACGCGGGTATTTTCGGCCTGTTCTACGGCATTTCACCGAGCTATATGGACGGCGTGCTGTCGGCCCGTATTCCGGCGGCATTGATTACCGGGCTTAATCAGCAGGGCTACCAGCTGGGGCTGTTCGCCTCTGATGGTTTCAACAGCTCGCTGTACCGCCAGGCGCTGCTGTCTGATTTCTCACTGCCCGCCGCGCAGAGCCAGTCTGACGATCGGACCGCTGACCAGTGGATAGACTGGCTGAAGCGCTATGCGCAGGAAGATAACCGCTGGTTCTCCTGGGTTGCGTTTAACGGCACAACGCTTGATGACAGCAATCAGAAAGGCTTCGCGCGCCGCTATAGCCGTGCGGCGGGCGATGTCGATGCGCAGATCGGCCGCGTGCTGACCGCCCTGCGCGACGCGGGCAAGCTGGATAATACGGTCGTGATTATCACGGCGGGGCATGGCGTGCCGCTCGGCGACGAGGCGAAGGGCATGGAGTGGTCGCGTCCGAACCTGCATGTTCCCCTGGTGATCCACTGGCCGGGCACTCCCGCGCAGCGCATCAACATGCTCACCGACCATAAAGACGTCATGACCACGTTAATGCAACGGCTGCTGCACGTCAGCACACCGGCAATTGAGTACTCGCAGGGACAAGACCTCTTTAGCGCCACGCGGCGTCATAACTGGGTCACGGCTGCTGGCGGAAACACGCTGGTGGTGACCACGCCAACGTTGTCCCTGGTGCTGAACAGCAATGGCAATTACCAGACGTATAACCTCGAAGGTGAGAAGCTGAATGACCAGAAGCCGCAGCTCAGTTTGCTGTTGCAGGTGCTGACAGACGAGAAGCGCTTTATCGCTAACTGATTATTTATGAATCAGTTAGCGTTGCTTGCCCCTTGCATTCAAAAAGGAATCGAGTAGTATTCCTTTTATGCGTCGGCACGTAGCGCAGCCTGGTAGCGCACCGTCATGGGGTGTCGGGGGTCGGAGGTTCAAATCCTCTCGTGCCGACCAAAACTACACAAAAAAACCAGCCGCTTATGGCTGGTTTTTTATTGCCTGTCTCCGCATGCGCAATGCTTAGTGTTTTTCACGCCCACCGAGAAAGAAAATCCCCAGCGGAATCGCCAGCAGGACGGTAAACACCAGGCTGTAAACAAAGATCATCGCCGATTGCAGGACAAACATGCTGGTTGTCCAGGCAGAGAGCGGGATGTTGTACTGCTCAATCACACCGACAATGGTTGCTCGCCCCACGCATGCGGCAGCAATCATAAATACAACCAGTAACGCCAGCAGGAACTTGCGGCCTTCAGGTGTCTTCAGTTTTTCCCGTACCATCTCCCCTCCCTTTACAGATGAATAACAATAATTAACGCGTAAAATAACACGATTGCCGCCCCGACTCCAACGCAGCATTAAACACCACAAAAAGAACACCAAAGCAGTGTATTACTCCATTTAAATTGAAAACATGAGTAAATTGCGCCAACCATTCACGTACGTTATGTTAGTCTTTACCGGATCGTTTTGACAAAAAAGGAATGACAGTGAAAAACGCACCTAAATTTGCCATCGCCCTCATCGCCGCTGCGTGCGCCAGCAGCAGTGCTTTCGCCAGCGAAACCCGGAAAGAGCAGCCGCTGGAAAAAGTTGCTCCGTATCCGCAAGCGGACAAAGGGATGAAGCGCCAGGTTATTCAGCTCCCGGCTCAGCAGGATGAAGCAAATTTCAAAGTTGAGCTGTTAATCGGCCAGACGCTGGAAGTGGACTGCAACCAGCATCGCCTGGGCGGCCAGCTGGAAAGCAAAACGCTGGAAGGCTGGGGCTATGACTACTATGTCTTCGACAAAGTAACCTCGCCAGTCTCCACCATGATGGCGTGCCCGGACGGCAAGAAAGAGAAGAAATTTATTACCGCGTATCTGGGTGATAACAGTCTGCTGCGCTATAACAGCAAGCTGCCGATCGTCGTATACACGCCGGAAAACGTGGATGTGAAATATCGCGTATGGAAGGCGGATGAGACGGTAGGACAAGCGGTAGTTCGTTAATAATAAGTCGGGTGGCGCTCTCGCTTACCCGACCAGGAAAGGGTGCGTTCTGGTGCCCTCACCCCAACCCTCTCCCACCGGGAGAGGGAGAAAACACTAAAAACGGTAACGGATGTTACCGTTTTGCGTTTACCTTACAGCGCGATATCCGCTACCGGCTTGCTTTCCGCCTGAGGCTTCAGCTCTGCCTTTGGCGCAGCATCCGCAGCCTGCGGTTTGACGTATTGCAGTTGCAGAACGCGGCTGGTGTATTCCAGCTCTTGTTCCGTGGCTTCAACGTTACCGTTCAGCTTCGTACCGTAGGATGGAATAATGGTTTTCAGCTTCGCCTGCCATTCCGGACTGGATACTTTGTCCTTAAACACTTTTTCCATCAGGTGCAGCATGATTGGCGCAGCGGTAGACGCCCCCGGAGATGCCCCCAGCAGCGCGGCAATGGTGCCATCCTTATCGCTTACCACTTCGGTACCCAGACGCAGCACGCCGCCCTCTTTCGGATCGCGTTTGATAATCTGCACGCGCTGACCCGCCTGCCACAGACGCCAGTCTTCTTTCTTCGCCTGCGGATAGTACTCTTTCAGCGCCTCGAAGCGTTCTTCATCAGAGAGCATCACCTGGCTAATCAGGTATTTCACCAGATCGAAGTTATCCAGCCCCACGTCCATCATTGGCTTAACGTTTGACGTCGTGGTCGCGCTCAGCAGATCCCACAGGGAACCGTTTTTCAGGAATTTGGTGGAGAATGTGGCGAACGGCCCGAACAGCACTACGCGCTTACCGTCCAGCATGCGGGTGTCGATATGCGGAACGGACATCGGTGGTGCGCCCACAGAGGCCTGACCGTACACTTTAGCCAGATGACGGTTAACCACTTCCGGGTTTTCCGACACCAGGAACTGGCCGCCGACCGGGAAGCCCGCGTAGTCGTCCGCTTCCGGAATACCGGACTCCTGCAACAGTTTCAGCGCCGCGCCGCCCGCACCGATAAACACGAACTTCGCCTTAATCACATGCTCGGCTTCGTTGTTTTTCAGATCGGCAACGGTCACGCTCCAGCTGTTATCCGCGTTGCGCTTGAAACCACGCACTTCGGAGCTGAGTTGCAGGTTAAAGTTCTCTTTTTTCTTCAGAGAGGACACCAGCTGACGGGTGATTTCACCGTAGTTAACGTCAGTACCAATTTCAGTGCGGGTCGCCGCTACTTTCTGGTTCGGATCGCGGCCTTCCATGACCAGCGGCGCCCACTCTTTGATTTGAGCGTGATCTTCAGAGTATTTCATCCCGCGGAAAAGCGTGCTCTGTTGCAGGGCAGCGTAGCGCGCGCGCAGGAAGTTGACGTTTTGATCGCCCCACACAAAGCTCATGTGCGGTACGGTGTTGATGAAGGAGTGCGGATTGTGCAACACACCGCTGTTCACCTGGTGAGACCAGAACTGACGTGAGATCTGGAACGCTTCGTTGATCTCTACCGCCTTCTCGATACTAATGGAACCGTCCTTTTTCTGCGGCGTATAGTTCAGTTCCATGAGTGCCGAGTGCCCCGTCCCGGCGTTGTTCCAGCCGTTAGAGCTTTCCTGTGCCACGCCATCGAGGCGCTCGACCATGGTCATGGACCAGTTCGGCTCCAATTCCTGAAGATACGTTCCCAGCGTGGCGCTCATGATGCCGCCACCAATTAAAAGGACATCCGTTTCCTGCTCTTTTGGTGCGTCAGCCTTCGCCGCCATCGAGACGGCGTTCAGCCCCACGGCCAGAGAAAAGAGCACGGCAGTCATTTTTTTCATCATTTATGCCTTAGTTGAATAGTGCTTGATGCGTGGAAATTACAGGTGAAACACGCTGCGGTGGCACGGTAGCAACTTTTAAATATTGTTTAAAGGTTACGAAATTATTGTAATTGTGAAATTTAATGATGGATTGTTTGTAGGGATTTGGCAGACAGGCTGGCACCCGACGATTTTCCTGGCTATCATGCTGCACTTTGTGATCGCGCGCACGGAAGCCTGCCCCTACCAGCGAATTGTTATGTCATTACCCCACTCGTCTGTACCTCAAGAAGGCCATGTCGCCACTGTTTTACGTTCGCCTCACCGTCTGATGCGCGAAACCCTGGCCGGTGTGATTACCGCGCTGGCGCTGATCCCGGAAGTGATTTCGTTTTCCGTGGTCGCGGGCGTGGATCCGAAAGTGAGCCTTATCGCCTCCGTGGTGCTCTGTTTCGCCCTTTCCCTGCTCGGCGGGCGTCCGGCCATGGTGACGGCGGCGGCAGGTTCCGTCGCGCTGGTGATTGGGCCGATGGTCCATCAACACGGCGTACAGTACATTCTGCCCGCGGTGGTGATGGCAGGCGTGATTCAGATCCTGTTCGGCGCGCTGGGTATGGCGCGGTTGATGCGCTTTATTCCCCAGTCGGTGATGACCGGGTTTGTTAACGCCCTTGGCATTTTGATTTTCTTTGCCCAGGTGCCCCATTTCTGGAGCCGAAGCCCGCTGATTGTGGGCCTGTTCGTGCTGACGCTGCTGATTGTGCTCTGGGTGCCACGCTATATCAAAAACGTGCCCTCCCCGCTGATTGCCATTGTGCTGCTGACTTTGTTCACCGTCACCAGCGGGCAAATCCTGCCGACGGTAGGGGATGAAGGTTCCATGGGCGGCGGTTTGCCGGGCTTTACGCAACTGCTGGTGCCGCTCAATCTGGAAACCCTGAGCATCATCTGGCCGTGCGCGCTAAGTATCGCTTTCGTTGGCCTGCTGGAATCCTTGTTGACGGCAAAACTGGTGGACGAGCTGACCGCTACCCCCTCCAGTAAGCGCCGCGAGAGCATCGGGCTGGGCGTGGGCAATATTATGGCCGGGTTCTACGGCGGCATTGCGGGCTGCGCGATGATTGGGCAGACCATCGTTAACGTGGAGATGGGGAAAGGCAGAAGCCGTATCTCCACCCTTGCGGCGGGCATCGTACTGCTGGTGCTGGTTACGGCGCTCAGCGAGGTGATGGCCAAAATTCCGATGGCGGTACTGGCGGGAATTATGGCCATTGTGGCCGTCAAGACCTTTAGCTGGCATAGCGTTCAGCCCGGAACGCTGAAAAACGCGCCGGTGGCTGAAACCGTCGTGATGCTGGTGACGGTTGTGGCAACGGTTTTCACCGGCAACCTGGCGATTGGCGTGCTGGGCGGGATTGTGATGATGTTCATCCTCCCTGCCCGACTTAAGCAAAAAGCGCTGGCTACAGAAGAAAAATCGTCGCCAGTCCAAGAAAAATAAAGAAACCGCCGGTATCGGTAATGGCGGTGATCATCACGCTCGACCCCACCGCGGGGTCGCGCCCCAGCCGGGTCATGGTCAACGGGATAATCACGCCCATCATCGCCGCCACCAGCAGGTTCAGCACCATCGCCAGCATCATGACCCCGCCCAGCGCCATATCATCATACAGCCACCAGGTAATGCCGCCCATGATGCCGCCCCAGACCAGGCCGTTAATCAGCGCGACGCCCATCTCCCTGAAAATCAGCCACGAGAAATTACCCGGCTGTATGTTTTCCAGCGCCAGGGCGCGAACGATCATGGTGATAGTCTGGTTGCCGGTGTTCCCGCCGATCCCCGCCACAATCGGCATCAGCGACGCCAGGGCCACCAGCTGGGAAATGGTATGTTCGAAGCCGTCAATAACGCGGGACGCCACGAACGCGGTGCATAAATTGATGGCGAGCCACGCCCAGCGCGTTTTGACGGCCTTGCCGACGGAGGCATGAACGTCATCTTCGGCACTGATCCCGCCAAGGGCACGCAGGTCGTTATCGGTCTCTTCATAGACCACGTCAACGATCTCATCGATGGTCAGACGCCCCATCAGCTTGCCCACCGAATCCACCACCGCCGCGCTCACCAGGTCATCACGTTCGAAGGTACGCGCCGCTTTTTCGGCATCGTCTTCCGGCGAGAAGACCATCGGCTCGGTTTCCATGACCTCACTCACCCGCTGCTGGGTGCTGTTCAGCAGGATCGTTTTCAGCTCCAGCTCCCCGAGCAGAGTTTTATCCCGCGAGGTGACGAACAGTTTATCGGTGTTGTCCGGCATACTGCCCAGGCGACGAAGATAGCGCTGCACCGTACCCAGGGTGACGTCCGGGCGCACGGTGATGACGCCAAACTCCATGATCGCGCCGACGCTGTTTTTCTCGTAGTGCATCACCTGACGCACGCGCGCCCGCTCTTCAGCAGGCAGGGAAGCCAGCAGGCGTCCGGTCAGGTTGCGCGGAAGATGCTGAACGAGGTAAATCTGCTCATCGATATCCAGCGTTTGCAGGGCGTCAAGAATGTCCCGGTCGCTCATCTCATCGATAAGGTCATCCCAGACGTTTTCCGAGGCTTCAAGCAATACCTGACCGCGCTCGTGATCCTGCACCAGCCGCCACAGGGCGTGGCGCTCTTCGGAAGGCAATGCCTCCAGGGTGTCCGCCAGGTCCGGGGGCGGTAAATGTGCAACCAGCGCACCTACCTCAGCAATATCGTCGGCCAGCGTGCCGACATCATATTGCTCAGCCAGGGTTAGCTTACCCAATAACGTTGACGTGACCGCTTTATCGGTCGTCAGGAGCCAGATGAGCCGCGCACGCTCCTGGTCACGCTGCCTGGCGCTGTTTTTCTTTAATACCGACATCAATCATAAATCCATTAAATGAGTTGGCGTTAAGCATAGCGCGGGGATATGTAAATAAGAATAAACGGCGGGTCGGGATGGAGAAAAAAACGGCATATATGAAAAATTAGTGTGCCGGGCGCCACCCGGCACAATTGCAATCAGGCCGTACGCGCCACCGCGTCCCGTGACGCCGCATCGCGCTCATCGCCGGTCAGCTCGCTCAGCTTGCCGTCGCGCATCTCCAGCAGACGGTCGGCGTGAATGAAGTAGTGATCGTCATGGCTGATGGCAAAAATGGTTTTTCCCATCGCCTGCATCAGCGGCAGCAGGACCTGATAAAACTCGCGACGGAAGTGCGGGTCCTGATCGGCGGCCCACTCATCCAGCAGGATGATGTCACGCTCCTCGGCCAGGGCCAGCAGCAACGCCACGCGCTTCTTCTGCCCTTTCGACAGCTTCAGATTCAGGATTTTGCCATCCTGGAGCTCCAGCTTGTGCGACATTTGCAGGTGCGCAAGCCACTTCTCCACCAGCGCCGGATCCGCCTGCTGCCCTTCCGGTCCCAGCAGCCGGTCGAACAGCCAGACGTCGGTAAATACCGCCGAGAAGAGCTTGCGGTAGTCCTCCGGTTTCTCCGCGCTCAGCGCTTTACCATCCAGCAAAATTTCACCCGCCTGCGGCTGGTAGAGGCCCGTCAGCAGCATCGCCAGCGTAGATTTGCCGCTGCCGTTGCCGCCGATAAGGAACAGCAGTTCGCCGCGGTGAATGGTCAGGTTTATCGGCCCTACGGAGAAGGCGTTATCCTGATAGCGGAAGGTAACGTTACGCAGCTCCAGCGTTTGCCAGTTCGGGAAGGCCTGCGGGCGCGGGAACTCAGCCTTAAACAGCGCAAGGTCGAATTTCTTCAGCTTGTTGAAGGCCACCTGAGCGCTCAGCAGCGTCGGCAGTGCGCCAACGGCCGACAGCAGCGGCGTGCGTAAAAACAGCAGCGTCAGGGAGTAGGTTGCCGCCACGTTGGTATCGGCCCACCCCAGGCTGTTCGCCATCCAGAACACCAGGCCAATCGCGCCCAGCATCATGATATTGGACCAGTTCACGGCGCTCAGGTGGAACGTATCGGCGCGGATAATGTGATGACGATATTCGTGCGCATCCGGGATATAGAGATGGTTGAAGATATGCTCGGCACGCTCGCGGTTCAGTGTCAGCTCTTTGCGCCCTTCCAGCACCGTCTGATAATCGTTATAGAGCTTGTCTTCCGTTTCGCGCAGCACCGCCATGTGCTTATAGACGCGTGATACCAGCAGGAACCCGCCCCAGATGGTAATAACAATCCACAGCGCCGTAACCGCCAGCATTTTGCTGGAGAGCCAGGCGAGATAGGCTGCCGAGCCAAATGTCAGGATGATCCCCTGCACCAGCTCCGGCAGGCGCACAAAGGCGATGGTAATGGCGCGCACATCGCTGGTCAGCCCCGCCAGCAGAGAGGCACTTCCCAGCTGCTCGATGCGTTCCACCTGAGTATCAAGGATCCGTTTGATGAACTCACTGCGCAGACGGAAAACGAAATGGTGGCCGAGGGCGGTCAGCGCCAGCTGTGACCCGAGCGTGACTGCCATCAGCAGCAGCAGTAAACCCAGAAATTCCGGCAGGACGGAGAGTGACGTGTCGACCATTTCGATCAAACGCACGTTAATGAAGGCAATCAGGCCGATCCCCAGCGCCGCGCTGGCAAGGCTTAACGCCATCACCGCGATAAAAGGCCAGCGATACTGCCGCCAGACAAGAAGAAGTAGTTGCATGCAGAGCAATCCGGACAAGAAAAATCAGCCAGCAGTGTAAACTGCCTTTCACACACATCAAGAATAATTCTTATTTTTATTCTCTGTATGCCGCCTGACGGAACGTGAGGTTGTAGCGAAATGCCCCCGCCACCGGGTGATCGCCAGGTTTAAGCGGCTGAATACCGTGGTAAAAAAGCCGTGATTCACCGCCCCAGACCACCACATCACCATGCTCCAGCATCAGCCGTTTGAGCGGGTCGTTGCGCCGCAGGCCGCCAAACTGAAAGACAGCGGGCAGCCCAAGGGATACCGAGACGATCGGCGCGCGCAGGTCCGGCTCGTCCTTATCCTGATGCAAGGAGAGCTTTGCCCCAACGGCATAGCGGTTGATAAGACAGGCATCGGGTCGAAAATCAGGATAGCCGGCCGCCACGGCGGCGTCATGACACAGCGCCTGAAACGCCTCCGGCATCGGCGGCCACGGCTGATCCGTCAGCGGATCGTTCGCGGCATATACATAGCCCCGCTCATTCGTTGCCCATCCCAGTTCGCCGCAGTTGCTCATCGCCACGGACATGGTATACCCGCCCGGCGTAACCATATGGCGAAACGGCGAACAAGCGGTAACGGCATCAATACCGTCGAACAGCGCCGCCGCGCGGGAAAGCGCGAAGCGTCTCAGGATCGTCGCCCCCGGCGCGAGCGGCTCGTGCCAGGGTTCAGCATCAGCAAAAAGATCGAGCATTATCCCTCCGGTTTGTTCGCCTCACGTTTCAACAATAGCATCTTACGCGCTGCTCCCCAGCGATAACCCGACAGCGCACCGTCGTTACGCACCACGCGGTGACAGGGGATGACTATCGCCAGTTTGTTGGCACCGCAGGCCCCCGCCACGGCACGTACGGCATTGGGTTTACCAATGGCCTTCGCCACCTGCTGATAGCTTGCCGTTTCACCGCAGGGGATATCCCGCAGCGCCTGCCAGACCTGCTGCTGGAAGGAGGTACCACGGATATCCAGCGGCAGCGTCAGCGGCGTCGCGCGGCTGTCGACAGAGGCAATAACCTGCCGAACACGCCCGGCAAACGCGCCTTCCATCGGTTCACGGACGGCAAGCGGAAACAGTGACAGCAGCTCAGCCGTCAGCCCGGCGTCGTCATCACCCAGCAGTATTGCGCAGATCCCGCGCTCGCTTTCCGCCACCAGACAGCGGCCCAGCGAGCAGTCACTGATGGCATAGCGGACCGCAGCCTCTCCGTTGCGGTACTGTTTTGCCGTCATGCCCAGCGCGCCGTTGGCTTTACGGTAGTAGCTGCTGCCGTCCGGAAAGCCAGCGGCCAGTACGGCGTCGGTGATTTTACCGCCCTGTGCAAGCAGGGTGCGCAGGCGTTGTTCACGCGCGGCCTGCTGCCATGCTTTCGGCGTCATGCCGGTGACGGATTTAAACAAGCGGTGGAAATGGAACGGACTCATGGCAACCTGCTGCGCCAGTGCCTCCAGGTTCAGCGCGGCATCCTGTTCAAGCAGTCGACAGGCCAGCGCAATGTTGGCCTTTTTCTGCGCCATAGGGTCGACCTGGTCCGGCCTACAGCGCTTACAGGGGCGGAAACCCGCCTGCGCGGCCTGGTGAGCATCAGGATAAAAGCAGACATTTTTACGCAGCGCGTGGCGGGCGCGGCAGGACGGGCGACAATAAATGCCGGTCGTCTGCACGGCAAAGACAAACTGGTTATCCGCACGCGGATCGCGGGCCAGTACGGCCTGCCAGCGATCCTCATCGGTAAGATAGGTTGTGTTTTTCATTATCGGCTCCTCTTACAAGCATACGCTCAGCTTGCCTGAACGCCACCGAACAAAAACCCGCAACCTTGCTTTTTAATTTTTTTCGCTCACCAGGAAGCTATTGAACTGCGGCGAACTCCAGGTTTTAAATCCGTCAGCCTCTTTGGTGATCATATAGACGGCCAGCCCTTCCTGACGCACCACCTCTTTGGCCTTCTCCGTGCCGAGCACCATCAATCCGGTATCCCAGGCATCCGCTTCCAGCGCGGTTGGGGCTATCACCGTCACGGACACCAGGTTGTGGGTAATCGGGCGTCCGGTTTGCGGATCAATCACGTGCGAGATACGTTTGCCATCCAGCTCGTAATAGTTGCGGTAGCTTCCGGAGGTGCTTATACCGTGCCCGTTGATGTCGACAATCGCCTGCACCGCGTTCTGCTGATCGGTTGGTTTTTGGATGGCCACTCGCCACGGCCTGCCGCTGGCGTTCATGCCCCGGCTGACGAGCGCGCCCCCGACGGAAACCAGATAACGCGGAATGCCTTCCTGCGCCATCAGGGCCGCGAGATGATCCGCAGCATACCCCTCGCCTACCGTGGAGAGATCGACAAACAGGTCGGGAATATCTTTTTGCAGGTATTGCTGACCGTACTGGGAGATCACCGCCAGATGCTGTAACCCTGTACGGGCGCGGGCGTCGTCGATGGCGGCTTGATCGGGTGTAGTCACCGGCTGCTTGTTGGGGCCAAATCCCCACAGGTTCACCAGCGGCCCCACGGTCACATCCATTGCGCCATTGGTTTTGTAGCCCACGCGCATGGATTCCGTGACGATATCGGCCATCGCTTCGCTCACCGGCCACAGCGAGGTGCTGCTGGAGCGATTGAAACGCATCAGCGCTGAGTCATTTTTATAGGTAGAGAGTAGCTGATCGTCGGCATCCAGCTGCGCCTGAATTTTACCGCGTAATTCTTCAGCGCGGGATTTATCAATATCCATCACGCTGACGCGCCAGAAGGTCCCCATGGTTTTCCCTTCCAGCACCGTCGCGGCGGGTGCGTCGATTTTTGCGGGCTGTGTGGAAGAGTCACACGCGGTCAGGAGTAAAAAAGTCGCCAGAACGCTGGCGCGTAAAAAAGTCATATCCATTGGTTATTATCCTCATGCCAGGGCGGCAAGAGTACACTAAAACAGCGTATTTGTAAGACCCTAAAAAAGCATGAAAAAAGGGGCCTGATGGCCCCTTTGTCGCTGTATGAGCAATTAGAACTGGTAAACCAGACCCAGCGCGACGATATCGTCAGTACCGATACCTGCTGCGCGAGTGAAGTCGTTCTCATCAACCAGGTTGATTTTGTAATCAACGTAGGTGGACATGTTTTTGTTGAAGTAGTAAGTCGCGCCAACATCAACATATTTCAGCAGATCCTGGTCGCCGTAGCCGTTTTCCAGGTCCTTACCTTTAGATTGCAGGTACGCCACGGATGGACGCAGACCGAAGTCGAACTGATACTGCGCAACCACTTCGAAGTTCTGCGCTTTGTTAGCCCAGCCCAGGTCGCCCGCACGGGTCGCGTTGTAAGTCTGAGTATACTGTGCAGCCAGGTAGATGTTGTTCGCGTCGTATTTCAGACCACCGGTATAGGTCTCTGCGCGATCGCCTTCACCGTAGAAGCCCGCAGCGTTCTGGTCAGCAGTACGTTTAGAACTGGTAACTGCCGTACCGATAGCGAAGCCTTCGCCCAGATCGTAGGTCAGAGAGCCGCCGTAGCCATCACCGTTCTGACGCAGCGCGTCACGACCGTTGTTGGTCTGGCCTTCGCCGCTTGCGCTGCCGTTTTTACCCTGGTACTGCAACGCGAAGTTCAGACCATCAACCAGACCGAAGAAGTCCTGGTTACGGTAGGTCGCGAAGCCGTTACCACGCTGCTGCATGAAGTTGTCAGAACCGTAGGTATCGCCGCCGAATTCCGGCAGAACGTCGGTCCATGAAGTCACATCGTAAACAACGCCGTAGTTACGACCGTAGTCGAATGAACCCGCATCAGCGAATTTCAGACCTGCGAACGCCACACGCGTCCATGAGTTGTTTTCGTTCTCACCAGAGTTACCCTGGATCTGGTATTCCCACTGGCCGTAACCGGTCAGCTGGTCGTTAACCTGAGTTTCGCCTTTGAAGCCCAGACGCATGTAGGTCTGGTCGCCGTCTGCACTGTCGTCATCAGAGAAATAGTGCAGACCATCCACTTTACCGTACAGATCTAATTTGTTGCCGTCTTTGTTATAAATTTCAGCCGCATTTGCTGCGCCTGCCACCAGCAGAGCTGGTACCAGGAGGGACAGTACTTTAACTTTCATTTTATTAACCCTCTGTTATATGCCTTATTATTTACCACTGCTTACTGGTCAACCCTCTTAACCAGTCGGCAAGTTCATTCTCCTCAAAAATGCAGAATAATCCAACAGGAATATGATACGAAAACTTTGAAGATGTTTCACTTTACCATCAACATGTTTCAATTTGTAAATTTGAAGGAACTTTTACAGAGCATAAATAGTTTAAAAATATAGCACGGATAATCAAAACAAAAATATATTCTATTTAATACAAGTGATTAGCTTAAAAAACAGTACAGCACTGAATGACAAAAAAATTCCCTTCAACACCACTAAAATAACTCTCGCTATCATCATTAACTTTATTTATTACCGTCATTCAGTTCTGAATGTCTGTTTATCCCTAATTGAACCGGATGCTTCGCATTCGGTTTTTTTTTTACCTTTCTTTACGTCAGCCTACATTTTATGTGCTACCCCTCAGAAATGATAACGACTATTAACTAAATCCAGCATCCGGCTTTCGCTGAATTCTTTTTTATGCTATTGAAATTAATTTCTTGTTTATTCGTGCTATTTTCCTGCCGGTGCGATCGCGTATTTATACATTTCACGGGGTTTTGTACACCTTTCATCCGGGGACGTTGAAGCCGCTTACCCGGATAAAAAGTCAAGGTCATACCGTTAACGACGCTGGAAATTCAGTTATTACCCTTTATACTGCCCTATCCCATTACCGCGCGGCCATTACGGGTTAAACACATCAATGAGTCAGACTGAAACTACCGCCCCGAGCAAATTCTCCCTTCTACCGGGCAGCATCACCCGTTTCTTTCTTCTGTTGATCGTTGTGCTGTTAGTCACAATGGGGGTGATGGTTCAGAGCGCCGTTAATACCTGGCTTAAAGATAAAAGCTATCAAATCGTCGATATCACCCATGCGGTGCATAAGCGCATTGATACGTGGCGCTATGCGACCTGGCAAATCTACGACAATATCGCTGCCGCGCCTGCCACCTCGTCAGGCGAAGGGTTGCAGGAAACGCGCCTTAAGCAGGATGTGTATTACCTTGAAAAACCGCAGCGCAAGACGGAAGCCCTGATTTTCGGCTCGCACGACAGCGCAACGCTTGAGATGACGCAGCGGATCTCCTCCTATCTGGACACCCTGTGGGGCGCCGAGACCGTACCGTGGTCAATGTATTACCTGAACGGTCAGGACAACAGCATGATCCTGATCTCGACCCTGCCGCTTAAGGATCTTTCGTCCGGCTTTAAAGAGACCACCGTTGGCAGTATTGTGGATTCCCGTCGGGCAGAAATGCTGCAACAGGCCAACGCGCTGGACGAGCGAGAAAGTTTCTCGTCATTACGCCGTCTTGCCTGGCAGAATGGCCACTACTTTACGCTGCGAACCACCTTTAACCAGCCGGGCCATCTGGCGACCGTGGTTGCCTTCGACCTGCCGATTAACGATCTCATCCCACCGGATATGCCGCTGGACAGTTTCCGTCTGGAGCCAGACAACAGCACCCAAAATATGCGCACGCCGTCGGATAAAGAAGGCGCGGACAGCGTAGCGATCTCCTTTAATGGCTCAAAGATTGAGATTGCCTCATCGCTCAACTCAACCGGTATGCGTCTGGTGTGGCAGGTGCCTTTTGGCACCCTGATGCTTGATACTCTGCAAAACATTCTGCTGCCGCTGTTGCTGAATATTGGCCTGCTGGCGCTGGCGCTGTTTGGCTACAGCACCTTCCGTTTCCAGTCGGGCCGCCAGAGCGACTCGACGTCGGTATCAGCCGGGACCAGCAACGAGTTGCGCATTCTTCGTGCCCTGAATGAAGAGATTATTTCCGTGCTGCCGCTTGGGGTGCTCGTTCACGACCAGGAGGCTAACCGCACGGTAATGAGCAATAAAATTGCCGATCACCTTCTGCCGCATCTTAACCTGCAAAATATTACGGCCATGGCGGACCAGCACCAGGGCGTTATTCAGGCCACCGTTAATAATGAACTGTATGAGATCCGTCAGTTCCGCAGTCAGGTCGCCTCGCGCACGCAAATCTTCATCATTCGCGATCAGGATCGCGAAGTGCTGGTGAATAAAAAGCTCAAGCAGGCGCAAAGGCTGTACGAGAAAAACCAACATGGCCGCGCGGCGTTTATGCAAAATATTGGCGATGCCTTTAAACAACCGTTGAAGTCACTCGCCACGCAGATTGCTGATCTGAGCACGCCGGAAAGCCGACAGCTCAGCAGCCAGGCCGACTCCCTGGTTCGTCTGGTGGACGAAATCCAGCTTGCGAACATGCTGGAGAATGACATCTGGAAGGGCACCCCTACGCTCTTCTCCATCCAGGACCTGATTGATGAGGTGGTGCCGGAAGTCCTGCCGGTGATCAAGCGCAAGGGACTCCAGCTGCTGATCAACAACCATTTACCGGCCAACGACGAACGTCACGGCGATCGCGATGCCCTGCGTCGCATCCTGATGATGTTGATACAGTATGCCGTCACCACGACGCAGATCGGCAAGATCACCCTTGAAGTCAGCACCGATGAGTCCACCGACGATCGTCTGACGTTCCGCATTCTGGATACGGGCGAAGGCGTCACAGTGAGCGAAATTGATAACCTGCACTTCCCGTTCCTGAACGATACCCAGCGCGACCACTACGGCAAGGCGAATGCCCTCACCTTCTGGCTTTGCGATCAGCTGGCGCGTAAGCTGGGCGGTCATCTGAACATCAAGGCGCGCGAATCCCTCGGCACCCGCTACTCTTTACACGTGAAAATGGCGGCGAATCCCCAGGAAGAGGATGAAGAGCGTCTGCTGGACGATGTGGTGGTGATGGTGGATGTGACCTCCAGTGAGATCCGTAATATCGTCGTTCGTCAGCTGGAAAACTGGGGGGCGTCCTGCATTACCCCGGACGAAAGGCTCGCGAGTCAAGAATTTGATCTATTTTTAACTGATAATCCGTCTAATCTTACTGCCTCAGGCTTGCTTTTAAGCGATGATGAGCCAGGCGTGCGGAAAATCGGCCCTGGGCAGCTGCGCGTCAACTTTAATATGAGCAATGCAATGCAGGAAGCTGTATTACAACTGATTGAAGAGAATCTGGCGCAGGAAGAGATCCTGGAGTCACCGTTAGGCGGCGATGAAAATGCCGAACTCCATGCCAGCGGATATTATTCGCTCTTCGTTGATACAGTACCAGATGATGTTAAGCGGTTGTATACTGAGTCCGCTGCGCAGGATTTTGCAGCGCTGGCACAGACAGCACACCGGCTTAAAGGGGTGTTTGCCATGCTTAATCTGGTTCCCGGCAAGCAGTTATGTGAAACGCTGGAACATCTAATTCGTGAGAAAGATGCCTCTGGCATTGAAAAATACATCAGCGACATTGACGCTTACGTCAAGAGCTTGCTGTAGCAAGGTAGCCTTATACATGAACAATATGAACGTAATTATTGCCGATGACCATCCGATTGTACTGTTCGGTATTCGCAAATCACTTGAACAGATCGAGTGGGTGAATGTAGTCGGTGAATTTGAAGATTCCACAGCCCTCATTAACAACCTGCCTAAACTTGATGCGCACGTGCTCATTACCGATCTCTCCATGCCTGGAGATAAGTACGGTGATGGGATCACGCTCATCAAATACATTAAACGCCACTTCCCGGACATTTCGATCATTGTTCTGACCATGAACAATAACCCGGCGATCCTGAGCGCCGTTCTGGATCTCGATATTGAAGGGATTGTGCTGAAACAAGGCGCACCTACCGATCTGCCAAAAGCGTTGGCGGCGCTACAGAAAGGGAAAAAATTCACTCCTGAGAGCGTCTCACGCCTGCTTGAAAAAATCAGTGCGGGTGGCTATGGCGACAAGCGTCTCTCGCCTAAAGAGAGTGAAGTACTGCGTCTGTTCGCTGAAGGTTTCCTGGTCACTGAAATCGCCAAGAAGCTGAACCGCAGTATTAAAACCATCAGTAGCCAGAAAAAATCCGCGATGATGAAGCTGGGTGTGGATAACGATATCGCCCTGCTGAACTATCTCTCTTCCGTGACGCTGAGCGCAACGGACAAAGATTGATCTTCGCTGTCTACGCCGGGTGGCGCTCGCGCTTACCCGGCCTACAGACCCCGTAGGCCCGCGCAAGCGCCGCGCCGCCGGGTACATAAAAAAGGCCCTTTCGGGCCTTTTTTATTGTCTCGCTTTTCGTACCCGCTCCGCATACACGGACAGTGTCTGCTTCAGTACATCCAGCGTGACCGGCTTCGACAGGCAGCTGTCCATTCCCGATTCCAGACAGCGCTGCTTCTCCTCCGCCAGCGCGTTGGCTGTCACCCCCACCACCGGCAGCGTCAGCCCCAGCTGTCGGATACGCTGCGTCAGACGGTAGCCGTCCATGTTAGGCATATTTACATCGCTGAGCACAATATCAATATGGTTCTTACTTAAGACATTCAGGGCATCCACGCCATCATTGGCCGTTTTACACTGATAGCCCAGAGAGCCAAGCTGATCTGCGAGCAGACGACGGTTAATCGGATGATCGTCGACGACCAGAATCATCATATCGTCGTTCACCGACGCCAGCTCATCAGGGGAAGCCAGCACGGTGGCGCCGTCGCTGTCCTCAAGCTGCACGCTGTAAATACGCGCCAGCAAGCCCAGCAGCTCGTGCGGTGTCGCCACGCTGTGCACCCATACCCCAGGCGAACGCTCAAGCGGAATACCGATATGACGGCGGCAGAACATCACTACGCCGCGCCCCGCCCACGCCTGCTCCGGCTCAACGTCGGTGATCAGCATGTCATCCGCGTCCGGCGTCTGGCCTTCGTAGCGTGAAACCCGCACGCCGCTGCTGGTCAGCATCGAGGTCAGGAAATCATGTAAGGAGGCGTTGTGCACCGCCAGCCAGCAGTGCTTATCGCTCAGCCCGTCGACCGTAGTTTTCGCCGGATAGTGTGCCGAATAGAGCGGAATACGAATGGTGAACTGGCTGCCCATACCCGGCTCAGTATCGACGGAGATATCCCCGTCCATCATGCTGATAAGCTTCTCGCAAATCGCCAGACCTAGCCCGGTCCCCTGGAAATTACGCTGGACGCCGGTTCCCACCTGGAAGAACGGATCGAACAGGCGAACGACCTCTTTCGCCGGAATGCCAACACCCGTGTCGCGCACGCGAATGGTCAGGTACTCCCCTGCCCGACAGACGTGCAGCACAATACAGCCGATATCGGTGAATTTGATGGCGTTGCTCAGCAGGTTTGAGATGACCTGTTGCAGACGCATCGGATCGCCATGCAGCGTCAGCGGCACATCCGGCTCGATAAAGCAGTACAGCCCAAGCTGTTTACGCACCACCAGCGGCAGGTAGTTAGCGCAGATATGGTTCATCACTTCGCGCGGGGAGAACTCGCGCGGCTCTATTTTCAACTGCTCGGATTCAATTTTAGAGAAATCGAGAATATCGCTGATGATTTTCAGCAGCAGGCTGGACGAGTTGTTCATGGCCGTCACCAGCCGGTCGACCCCTTTCGGCAGCTCTTTGGTCTGGAGCAGGTCGAGGTTACCGATAATGCCGTACAGCGGCGTTCGCAGCTCATGGCTGACGGTCGCGAGGAACATCGATTTCGACTGACTGGCCTGCTCCGCCGCCTGCGCCATATCCTGCAATGACTCTTCCATTTTCACGCGCGCAGAGACGTCCACCAGCACGCAAATGGCCACGTTTTCATTGCGGTAGCGAGAATGGACGAAGCTGATTTGCAGGTTGGTGTGGGTGCTGGTCAGCACATCCACAAAGTTAACCTGCTGACCGCAAATGATCTGCGTTAACCGCTGGCGGTCTTCATGCGTGAGCATGTTCAGGTAGTTATGGGCAAGCTCATTACTGAGGATATTTGTCCCGTCCTGAGTACGCAGGATGCAGATCCCCACCGGCGCCGAGGCGACAATTTTACGGTTAAACTGCTCATGCTCTTCCAGACGCTGAGCATCCGCTTCCGCCGGAATAAAGATCCGCCGCTCATACATTCTCGCCAGCATAAACAGCGCGACGCCTACCGCGATGTTCAGCAAAATGGCATTAAGGATCAGGATGCGAATGCGCTCCAGGACCTTGTCCACCGGCAGCGAGTAGACAATGCTCAGCGACGATGGCGGTAAACTTTTCTTCAGCACCAGCTCGCGGAACCCGGAGGTATAGCCAAACCATGACCGCTCCTGCATCCAGCTGGGTTCCACCTTCAGGCGGTTTTCAGGGCCGGTAAGGGAGATGAGCGGATGGCCGTTTTCATCCAGAATGGTCACGCCCATCGGCAGACTGCCCGGCGTGAAGAAGTTTTCCATGCGGATGGTTTGTTCAATCCCCAGCAGCGCTTGCAGGCGGTTTCCGAGGTAAACCGGAGTCAGGGCATAGAAATAGCCGACGCCCATGCGCGGCCCCTGGCTTATCCAGAAGATGTTGTTCCCGCGCTCTTCCTGAGGCGCATTGCGGTATTTCACTATACGCTCATGCAGACTTTTCAGCGCGTCTTCGCGTTCGACGGGCATATCCCGCAGGCCGAAATCCGCCATGCAGAGATTTTCGTTGCCAATCAGGTAGACGCGGTTCAGGTCGTAGGCGGCCGAGAAGTTATCGCGCCAGTAGCGCATAAACCATGACAGGGACTCCAGTGAACCACGCCAGGCTTTGCCCATGGCGGAACAATCGGAGTCCGGGAAGAGCGGTTCGAAATCAGGTACTTCGGTTTTTTCATCCCGACCGCGGATAGCAAGAATGCCGTTCTCCGCCGTGAGTCGATTCTCAGCAATATACTTAAGCTCTTTCATCACGTCAGACGTGCGCTGGATATAGCGCTGAGCCTGATCCGAGCTTAAGTTAAACTCCTGGCGGATCTCCGCTTCTTTCTGGTGTAACGCGTTAACAATGTAAAACACCGAGAGCAGTGCCACCAGCAACCATAGCAGTAGCGCAAGCGCCCGAAACAGATAGCGAGAGACTTTTAACGTGGTACGAAAGGAGACGAGGTATTTCAAAGGGGCGAGGCTCCGCCGTCGGGGTCAAAAAGAATGTGGTTAAGGTAGCGGTAAACGCGGCTTGTCGCAACGTTCACTTGTCTGCTTGCGCAAAACAAAAGGGCCGGAAACCGGCCCTTTATGCGTCAGGAGACGTTACTCGTCAGCGTCATCCGCTACTTCATCATCGGTGTCCGCTTCCGGGGCGATTTCATCATCCCCTTCCGCAACGCTGCCGTCGATAGAGTCGAGCTCTTCGTCATCCACCGGCTCAGCAACGCGTTGCAGACCGACGACGTTTTCATCTTCCGCAGTGCGGATGAGGATTACGCCCTGGGTGTTACGACCCACCACGCTGATCTCAGACACGCGGGTACGCACCAGCGTACCGGCATCGGTGATCATCATGATCTGGTCCGCGTCGTCCACCTGCACCGCGCCAACAACGGAACCGTTGCGCTCGGTCACTTTGATGGAGATAACGCCCTGCGTGCCGCGAGACTTGGTCGGGTATTCGCTTTCCGCCGTACGTTTACCGTAGCCGTTCTGGGTGACGGTCAGGATTGCGCCTTCGCCACGAGGAACGATCAGGGAAACCACGCTGTCTTCACCCGCCAGCTTGATACCACGCACGCCGGTCGCCGTACGACCCATTGCGCGCACGGCGTTCTCTTTAAAGCGCACCACTTTACCGGCGGCAGAGAACAGCATGACTTCATCAGAACCGGAGGTCAGATCCACGCCGATCAGCTCATCGCCTTCGTTCAGGTTCACCGCGATGATCCCGGCAGAACGTGGACGGCTGAACTCGGTCAGCGCGGTTTTCTTCACGGTACCGCTCGCGGTCGCCATAAAGACGTTCACGCCCTCTTCGTACTCGCGTACCGGCAGAATAGCGGTGATACGTTCGTTCGCTTCCAGCGGCAGCAGGTTGACGATAGGACGACCCCGCGCGCCACGGCTCGCTTCCGGCAGCTGATAGACTTTCATCCAGTACAGACGGCCCCGGCTGGAGAAGCAGAGGATCGTGTCGTGGGTGTTGGCCACCAGCAGACGGTCAATGAAGTCTTCTTCTTTAATACGCGCCGCAGATTTGCCTTTACCGCCACGACGCTGTGCTTCGTAGTCGGTCAACGGCTGATACTTCACGTAGCCCTGGTGAGACAGCGTCACTACCACGTCTTCGCGGTTGATCAGATCTTCAATGTTGATATCAGAGCTATTGGCTGTGATTTCGGTGCGACGCTCGTCGCCGAACTGATCGCGAACCAGCTCCAGCTCTTCACGGATCACTTCCATCAGGCGCTCTGCGCTACCCAGGATATGCAGCAGCTCGGCAATCTGCTCCAGCAGCTCTTTGTACTCGTCGAGCAGTTTTTCATGCTCAAGGCCGGTCAGTTTCTGCAAACGCAGATCCAGAATCGCCTGGGCCTGCTGTTCAGTCAGGTAGTACTGACCGTCACGCACGCCGAATTCCGGTTCCAGCCACTCAGGACGCGCAGCGTCATCACCGGCACGTTCCAGCATTGCCGCCACGTTGCCCAGATCCCATGGACGCGCAACCAGCGACGCCTTCGCTTCTGCCGGCGTCGGCGCACGGCGGATCAGCTCGATGATCGGGTCGATGTTCGCCAGCGCAACGGCCAGTGCTTCAAGGATATGGGCACGGTCGCGCGCTTTGCGCAGTTCGAAGATGGTACGACGGGTCACCACTTCACGGCGGTGACGCACGAACGCGCTCAGGATCTCTTTCAGGTTCATGATCTTCGGCTGGCCATGGTGCAGCGCAACCATGTTGATACCGAAGGAGACCTGAAGCTGAGTCTGGGAGTAAAGGTTGTTCAACACAACTTCACCCACCGCGTCGCGCTTGATTTCAATCACGATGCGCATACCGTCTTTATCAGACTCGTCACGCAGCGCGCTGATGCCTTCAACGCGTTTTTCTTTTACCAGCTCGGCGATTTTTTCAATCAGTCGCGCTTTGTTCACCTGATACGGGATCTCGTGAACAATAATGGTTTCACGGCCGGTTTTAGCGTCCGCTTCCACTTCGGCGCGGGCACGGATGTAAATCTTGCCGCGACCGGTGCGGTACGCTTCTTCAATACCGCGACGGCCATTGATGATTGCCGCCGTCGGGAAGTCCGGGCCCGGGATGTGTTCCATCAGCCCTTCAATGCTGATGTCTTCATCGTCAATGTAGGCCAGGCAGCCGTTGATCACTTCCGTGATATTGTGCGGTGGAATGTTGGTTGCCATACCGACGGCGATACCGGACGAACCGTTCACCAGCAGGTTTGGGATCTTCGTTGGCATAACGTCAGGAATTTTTTCCGTGCCGTCGTAGTTATCAACGAAATCAACCGTCTCTTTTTCCAGGTCAGCCATCAGCTCATGGGCAATCTTCGCCAGACGGATTTCCGTATAACGCATTGCCGCGGCGGAGTCGCCGTCGATAGAACCAAAGTTACCCTGACCATCTACCAGCATGTAACGCAGCGAGAAGGGCTGCGCCATACGGACAATGGTGTCGTACACCGCGGAATCACCATGAGGATGGTATTTACCGATTACGTCACCAACGACACGGGCAGATTTTTTGTAGGCTTTATTCCAGTCATTGCCCAATACGTTCATGGCGTATAGTACGCGACGGTGTACCGGCTTCAGGCCATCGCGGACGTCCGGCAGCGCACGGCCAACAATGACCGACATCGCATAGTCCAGATAGGAGCTTTTCAGCTCTTCCTCGATGTTAACCGGTGTAATTTCTCTCGCAAGGTCGCTCATCTAACCGCTATCCCTCTACTGTATCCCGGATTCAAAGGTCGCAAATTATAACACAGCCGCGGTGATACAGGTAAACCTATACGCTTTATTCACAGGGATTGCCTGATATACTCATTTGTCTTGCTAAATAAGGAGTAAAAGCGCCCATGAATGCCGAAAAATCCCCGGTGGCTCACAACGTTGACCACGAAGAGATTGCCAAATTTGAAGCGGTGGCGTCCCGCTGGTGGGATCTCGAAGGTGAGTTCAAACCTCTGCATCGTATTAACCCGCTGCGTCTGGGCTATATCGCGGAGCGTTCCGGCGGTCTGTTCGGTAAGAAAGTGCTCGACGTCGGCTGCGGCGGCGGCATCCTGGCGGAAAGTATGGCGCGTGAAGGGGCCACCGTCACCGGTCTGGACATGGGCTTCGAACCTCTACAGGTTGCGCGTCTTCATGCGCTGGAGTCCGGCGTACAGGTAGAATATGTCCAGGAAACCGTGGAAGAGCACGCGGCAAAACATGCGCACCAGTATGACGTGGTGACCTGCATGGAGATGCTGGAGCACGTTCCCGATCCGCAGTCGGTGGTCAGCGCCTGTGCAAAACTGGTGAAACCGGGTGGACAGGTCTTCTTCTCGACCATCAACCGCAACGGCAAAGCCTGGCTGATGGCCGTGGTAGGCGCGGAATACGTGCTGCGCATGGTGCCGAAAGGGACGCACGACGTGAAGAAGTTCATCAAGCCTGCCGAACTGCTGGGCTGGGTTGACCAGACATGGCTTAAGGAGCAGCACATGACGGGTCTGCACTACAATCCGCTGACGGATAAATTCAAACTTGCCCCAGGTGTGGATGTTAACTATATGTTGCACACAACCGCCAAAAACGACTAACGTCATCCGTTATTCTTATAATGATTGCGCGACATCATGTTGCGCAATTCTGACCTCCCGTTGAAGAAATCAGCACTCGATCAAATTTTGAATTTTTTTTCTTAATTATTGACATCTCTTCCAGGCCTTACGGCACGAGGACTTAGCCTTTTTTACCCTTTCACAACCTCAATTTAACGTCAAAATCAACCCTTGTGCTGAAAAGATTCGATACTAGAATACTCACCATATAGCGTTCTTCTTATCGCAAAACCCCTATATGTAGTATTTATCCACAGAGTTAGTCACAAGACGGTTCTGTGGATAAGCGGGGGATATTTTTTTATTTCACGGACAGGTAAAAACCCACATGAATCAGAGTCTGCTGGTGACAAAGCGCGACGGTACCACCGAGCGTATCAATCTGGACAAAATCCATCGAGTTCTCGACTGGGCAGCAGAAGGACTGAACAACGTATCTATCTCCCAGGTTGAACTGCGTTCTCACATTCAGTTCTACGACGGCATCAAAACGTCTGATATCCACGAAACCATTATCAAAGCCGCGGCAGATCTGATCTCCCGCGACGCACCGGATTATCAGTACCTCGCTGCGCGTCTGGCGATTTTCCACCTGCGTAAAAAAGCCTACGGCCAGTTCGAGCCGCCGAAGCTTTACGATCACGTAGTGAAAATGGTCGAGCTGGGCAAATACGACACGCATCTGCTGGAAGACTATACGGAAGAAGAGTTCGAGCAGATGAACGGGTTTATCGATCACTGGCGCGACATGAACTTCTCCTACGCAGCGGTGAAGCAGCTCGAAGGCAAATACCTGGTTCAGAACCGTGTGACGGGCGAAATCTACGAGAGCGCCCAGTTCCTCTATATTCTGGTGGCCGCCTGCCTGTTCTCTAATTACCCGCGTGAAACCCGTCTGGACTACGTGAAGCGTTTCTACGATGCGGTCTCTACGTTCAAGATTTCTCTGCCTACGCCAATCATGTCTGGCGTGCGTACCCCTACCCGTCAGTTCAGCTCCTGCGTACTGATCGAGTGTGGTGACAGCCTGGATTCTATCAACGCGACCTCCAGCGCCATCGTGAAATACGTCTCCCAGCGTGCCGGTATCGGCATCAACGCCGGCCGTATCCGTGCACTGGGCAGCCCGATCCGCGGCGGTGAAGCGTTCCACACCGGCTGTATTCCGTTCTACAAGCACTTCCAGACGGCAGTAAAATCCTGCTCTCAGGGCGGCGTGCGTGGTGGTGCAGCGACCCTGTTCTACCCGATGTGGCACCTGGAAGTGGAAAGTCTGCTGGTTCTGAAGAACAACCGCGGCGTGGAAGGCAACCGCGTGCGTCACATGGACTACGGCGTGCAGATCAACAAGCTGATGTACACCCGTCTGCTGAAAGGGGAAGACATCACCCTCTTCAGCCCGTCCGACGTCCCGGGTCTGTACGACGCGTTCTTCGCTGATCAGGACGAGTTCGAGCGTCTGTACACCAAATATGAAAAAGACGACAGCATCCGCAAGCAGCGCGTGAAAGCGGTCGATCTGTTCTCCCTGATGATGCAGGAACGTGCCTCTACCGGTCGTATCTACATCCAGAACGTTGACCACTGCAACACCCACAGCCCGTTTGACCCGGTGGTTGCGCCAGTGCGCCAGTCTAACCTGTGCCTGGAGATCGCCCTGCCGACTAAACCGCTGGAAGACGTGAACGACGAAAACGGTGAAATCGCGCTCTGTACGCTGTCCGCGTTCAACCTGGGTGCGATTAAGAGCCTGGACGAGCTGGAAGAGCTGGCGGTGCTGGCGGTTCGTGCGCTCGACGCCCTGCTGGATTACCAGGATTACCCAATCCCGGCGGCAAAACGCGGCGCAATGGGCCGTCGCACTTTAGGTATCGGCGTGATCAACTTCGCCTACTGGCTGGCGAAAAACGGCAAGCGTTACTCCGACGGCAGCGCCAACAATCTGACGCACCAGACGTTCGAAGCGATCCAGTACTACCTGATGAAAGCCTCTAACGAGCTGGCGAAAGAGCAAGGCGCGTGCCCGTGGTTCAACGAAACCACCTACGCGAAAGGCATTCTGCCGATCGACACCTACAAAAAAGACCTGGATGCGATCGTCAGCGAGCCGCTGCACCTCGACTGGGAAGGCCTGCGCGAGTCCATTAAAACTCACGGCCTGCGTAACTCCACGCTCTCTGCCCTGATGCCGTCCGAGACCTCTTCGCAGATCTCCAACGCCACCAACGGTATTGAGCCACCGCGCGGCCACGTCAGCATCAAAGCGTCGAAAGACGGCGTGCTGCGTCAGGTGGTGCCGGATTACGAAACGCTGGGTGACAACTACGAGCTGCTGTGGGAAATGCCAAACAACGACGGCTATCTGCAACTGGTGGGTATCATGCAGAAGTTTATCGACCAGTCGATCTCTGCCAATACCAACTACGACCCAACGCGCTTCCCGTCTGGCAAGGTTCCGATGCAGCAACTGCTGAAAGACCTGCTCACTGCCTACAAATTTGGCGTGAAAACGCTGTACTATCACAACACCCGTGATGGTGCGGAAGACGCCCAGGACGACCTGGTGCCGTCAATTCAGGACGATGGCTGCGAAAGCGGCGCATGTAAGATCTAAGCACTTCGCCGGGTGGCGCTACGCTTACCCGGCCTACGGTTTTGTAGGCCCGGCAAACGCAGTGCCGCCGGGCAATAAAATCTCAACAGGACTCACCGCAATGGCATATACCACCTTTTCACAGACGAAAAACGACCAGCTCAAAGAGCCGATGTTCTTCGGCCAGCCGGTCAACGTGGCACGCTACGATCAGCAAAAATATGACATCTTCGAAAAGCTGATTGAAAAGCAACTCTCCTTCTTCTGGCGTCCGGAAGAAGTTGACGTTTCCCGCGACCGTATCGATTTCCAGGCGCTGCCGGAACACGAAAAGCACATCTTCCTCAGCAACCTGAAGTACCAGACGCTACTGGACTCCATCCAGGGCCGTAGTCCGAACGTGGCGCTGCTGCCGCTGATCTCGATTCCTGAGCTGGAAACCTGGGTGGAAACCTGGGCGTTCTCCGAGACGATCCACTCCCGCTCTTACACCCACATCATCCGCAACATCGTGAACGATCCGGCGGTGGTGTTTGACGATATCGTCACCAACGAGCAGATCCAGAAGCGCGCGGAAGGCATTGCGCACTACTACGATGAGCTGATCGAGATGACCAGCTACTGGCATCTGCTGGGCGAAGGCACGCATAACGTGAACGGCAAAACCATTACCGTAAACCTGCGAGCCCTGAAAAAGCAGCTGTACCTGTGCCTGATGAGCGTTAACGCGCTGGAAGCGATCCGCTTCTACGTGAGCTTCGCCTGCTCCTTCGCCTTTGCCGAGCGCAAGCTGATGGAAGGCAACGCCAAAATCATCCGCCTGATCGCCCGTGACGAAGCCCTGCATCTGACCGGGACTCAGCACATGCTGAACCTGCTGCGCAGCGGCGCGGACGACCCGGAAATGGCTGCGATTGCCGAAGAGTGCAAGCAGGAATGCTACGATCTGTTCGTGCTGGCCGCCCAGCAGGAGAAAGAGTGGGCAGACTACCTGTTCCGCGACGGCTCCATGATTGGCCTGAACAAAGACATTCTGTGCCAGTACGTGGAGTACATCACTAACATCCGCATGCAGGCTGTGGGTCTCGATCTGCCATTCCAGACGCGCTCTAACCCGATTCCGTGGATCAACACCTGGCTGGTGTCCGATAACGTGCAGGTTGCGCCGCAGGAAGTGGAAGTGAGTTCTTATCTGGTCGGTCAGATTGATTCTGAAGTCAACACCGACGACCTGAGCGATTTCCAGCTCTGATGAGCCGCGTAACGCTGAGCCTTTCTGGTACAGAGGTGTTGTGCCAGGAAGAGCACCCTTCTCTGCTGGTGGCGCTTGAAGCGCATCAGGTAGAAGTAGAGTACCAGTGTCGTGAAGGCTACTGCGGCTCCTGCCGCTGCCGTCTGGTCGCAGGCCAGGTAGACTGGCTGACCGAACCGCTGGCCTTTATCAGCGAAGGGGAAATTTTGCCCTGCTGCTGCCGGGCAAAAGGCGATATTGAGATCGAGATGTAATTACCCTTGTTCCCTCTCCCTGTGGGAGAGGGTTAGGGTGAGGGCATCAGGCCGCAGAGCCTGATTGTCGGGTGGCGGCTTCGCCTTACCCGACCTACCAAACCTATTTCCGGTGAATGAATTCGACCGCTTTATCCGGGAAATCCGTAAACAACCCGTCCACATCCGCCTGGTTATACAGTACGTCGTAAAGCTGATTCACGTCCGTCGCATACTCCGGCAGCTGGTCTGCGCGTACGGTATACGGATGCACCTGCATCTTGCTCGCATGCGCCTCTTTCACCATCGCCGTCAGCTTCACGTGACCCGGCGTTGAGCCTTCCGCCACCAGCATGTGGTAATCCGGCCCGATGCCGTCGGCGTACTGCGCAATCTGCTTCATCGCGCCCGGCTTAAACATCCAGTCGTAGCTGTAGTTCACCCACTTCCCGTCCGGCTGTTTTTCCTGGGTTTCATTCCAGTCGGTATACGCAATCAGCTGCACCAGATTGAGATCCATCCCCATTTTCGGCTCCAGCTCGGTTTTGATGCGCTTCAGTTCCGCGGCGTCGAAACATTGCAGGAAAACCTTATCCTGCTTGCTGGTGTAGCCGTACTTTTTCAGTACCTCCAGCGTCTTCGCGGCAATGTCCTTCCCTTCCTGATGGTGGAACCACGGCGCTTTGATTTCCGGGTAGATACCGATATTTTTTCCTGTCGAGTGGTTCAGCCCCTGAACAAACTCGATCTCCTCTTCGAAGGTGTGAATACGGAAGTCAGACTTGCCCATCGGGAAACGTCCCGGATAGACCTGTACCTTCTTACCGTTTTCAATCTCGAAGCCCTCGGTAAACTTCAGCGAGCGGATCTCCGCCAGCGTGAAGTCGATGGCGTAGTAGCGACCATCTTTACGGGCGCGATCCGGGAAACGCTCCGCCACGTCCGTCACGCGGTCAAGATAGTGGTCATGCAGAACGACCAGCTGGTCGTCCTTCGTCATCACCAGATCCTGCTCCAGATAATCCGCGCCCTGGGCATAGGCCATCGCTTTTGCCGGCAGCGTATGCTCCGGCAGATAACCGCTGGCGCCACGGTGGGCGATCACGATTTTATCCGCCGCCAGCGCGGAGCCTGTCATCAGGCCCGCCAGCAGCAGGCCTGTCGCTAACTGAGTTAATTTCATCGCAATGCTCCTTATTGACGACGCGCCAGCACTTCGGCGTGGTGACGTTTTTCACCAATCATCACAACAACCAGCAGCAGAACAGCCAGCACGCTGCCGCCAATCATCACCATAAAGCCGCCGTCCCAGCCGAAGAAGTCGACGGTGTAACCGACGATGGCACTTGCCGCCACTGAACCGCCGAGGTAGCCAAACAGACCGGTAAAGCCTGCCGCCGTGCCTGCCGCTTTCTTCGGCGCCAGCTCCAGGGCATGCAGACCAATCAGCATAACCGGACCATAAATCAGGAAGCCGATGACGATCATACAGGCCATATCCACACCCGGATTCCCCGGCGGGTTAAGCCAGTAAACGACCGTCGCGATGGTGACCAGCGTCATAAAGAACACGCCCGTCGCCCCACGGTTGCCCTTAAACACTTTGTCCGACATCCAGCCACAGATCAGCGTGCCGGGAATGCCAGCGTATTCATACAGGAAATAAGCCCAGGAGGATTTATCCAGCGCGAAGTGCTTCACCTCTTTCAGGTAGGTTGGCGACCAGTCGAGAATGCCGTAACGCAGCAGGTAGACAAATACGTTTGCCACCGCGATGTACCACAGCAGCTTGTTCGGCAGCACGTACTTCATGAAGATCTGCTTTGCCGTCAGCTCTTCTTCGTGCTTCTCGCTGTAATCATCCGGGTAGTCGTTTTTGTACTCTTCAATCGGCGGCAGGCCGCAGGACTGTGGGGTGTCGCGCATCAGAGCGAAAGCGATAATCGCCACCAGAATGGCGCCAAAGGCTGGCATATAGAGCGCGGCATGCCAGTCGTTGAACCAGGCCATCCCCAGCAGGAACAGCAGCGGCGGAAGCCCGCCCCCGACGTTATGTGCGCAGTTCCACACAGATACAATTCCACCACGCTCTTTCTGTGACCACCAGTGAACCATGGTGCGTCCGCATGGCGGCCACCCCATCCCCTGGAACCAGCCGCAGAGGAACAGCAGCACGAACATGATGGCAATGCTGGAGGTCGCCCACGGCACAAAGCCCATGAACAGCATCACCGCTGCCGCGAGGATCAGGCCGGCGGGCAGGAACACGCGCGGATTCGAACGATCCGACACCGACCCCATAATGAACTTCGAAAAACCGTACGCGATGGAGATCCCCGACAGCGCAAATCCCAGATCGCCGCGAGAGAAGCCCTGCTCCACCAGGTACGGCATGGCGAGCGCAAAGTTTTTACGTACCAGATAGTACGCCGCATACCCGAAGAAGATCCCGAGGAAGATTTGCCAACGCAGACGGCGGTAGAGAGGATCAATCTCTGCCTCTGGCAGTCGCGCCCGATGTGGCGCAGGTTTAAAGATACTGAGCATAACAGCCTCCGTGGCCTTTCAAAAAATGACCGGGCATCTCGCGCCCGGCTACAGAGGCGGCGATGTTAAGAAATCACGGTGAATGTTACTGTGAATCAACGCACAGATTGTTACAGAAATATGACAGAATGCGCAAAAAAGCGCATGAAATCACGTTTCACTTTCGAATTTCGCGCGTTTATGTTCGAAATCAAACAAACCACACGATCAATGTGGCTAAATGCTAAAAAACGAACATAGAGGAAAGGCAATGACAATTCACGATCCACGCTTCAGCGATGTGATTATCATTGGCGGTGGCGCGACGGGTGCCGGCATCGCACGCGACTGCGCCCTGCGGGGATTGAGCGTCACGCTTCTGGAACGCCACGATATCGCCACCGGCGCGACGGGACGTAATCACGGTCTGTTGCACAGCGGCGCCCGCTATGCGGTCACTGACGCTGAGTCAGCACGCGAGTGTATCGCTGAAAACCAGATCCTCAGGGGCATCGCTCGCCACTGCGTTGAACCGACCAACGGTCTTTTTATCACCCTTCCAGAAGATGACCTCGGCTTTCAGCAAACCTTTATCACCGCCTGCACGGCGGCAGGCATTCAGGCCGAGGCGATCGATCCTGCGCAGGCGCGCCGTCTTGAACCCTCGGTAAACCCGGCGTTACTGGGCGCGGTAAAAGTACCGGACGGAACCGTTGATCCTTTCCGCCTGACCGCCGCCAATATGCTCGACGCGCGGGAACATGGCGCCCGGATCCTGACCGGGCATCACGTCACCGGGCTTATTCGTGAAGGTAATAGCGTGCGCGGGGTGCGCGTGTTTGATGCGCAGTACAATGAACACCGCGAGCTGTATGCCGCCGTCGTGGTCAACGCGGCGGGGATCTGGGGCCAGCGCATCGCGGAATACGCGGACCTGTCGGTGCGCATGTTCCCGGCGAAAGGCTCGCTGCTGATCCTCGACCACCGCATCAATAACCATGTCATCAACCGCTGCCGTAAACCGTCCGACGCCGATATCCTCGTGCCGGGGGACACCATTTCGTTAATCGGCACGACCTCAATGCATGTGGACTACAGCGAAATTGATTACAACCGCGTCACCGCAGAAGAGGTGGATATCCTGCTGCGCGAAGGGGAAAAGCTGGCCCCGGTGATGGCGCAGACGCGTATTCTGCGTGCCTACGCGGGCGTGCGTCCCCTTGTCGCCAGCGATAACGATCCGAGCGGGCGTAACGTCAGCCGCGGCATCGTGCTGCTCGATCACGCCGAACGCGACGGCATGGACGGGTTTATCACCATTACCGGCGGCAAGCTGATGACCTACCGGCTGATGGCCCAGTGGGCCACCGATGCCGTCTGCCGTAAGCTCGGCAACACCGCACCGTGCGTGACGGCGGAACAGGCTCTGCCCGGCTCGCAGCAATCGACAGAAAAAACGCTGCACAAAATCATTTCACTCCCTGCCCCGCTTCGCGGTTCGGCGATTTACCGTCACGGCGACCGCACCCCAACCTGGCTCGGTGAAGGGCGACTCAGCCGCAGCCTGGTGTGCGAATGCGAAGCCGTGACCGCAGGCGAGGTGCAGTATGCCGTGGAAAACCTGACGGTGAACAACCTGCTCGATTTACGCCGCCGCACGCGCGTCGGGATGGGCACCTGTCAGGGGGAACTGTGCGCCTGCCGTGCCGCCGGGCTGCTGCAACGTTTTCACGCCACCACGTCAACCCAGTCGCTTGCCCAGCTCAGCGATTTTTTAAACGAGCGCTGGAAAGGCATTCAGCCCGTCGCCTGGGGCGATGCCCTGCGCGAAAGCGAGTTTACCCGCTGGGTCTATCAGGGGCTTTGCGGTCTGGAGAAGGAGCACAACCATGAAATTTGATACCGTGATTGTGGGTGGGGGACTGGCGGGCCTGCTGTGCGGCCTCAAACTGACGCAGCGGGGTCTGCGCTGCGCCATTGTCACTCGCGGTCAGAGTGCCCTGCACTTCTCTTCCGGCTCGCTGGATTTACTGGGCGCGCTATCTTTCGCCGATCTGCCGCCTGAACATCCCTACCGCCTGACGGGCGCAGAGAATATGGCCCGCTTTGCCTGCGAAACCGAACACCTGCTCACCACCTGCGGCGCACGCATGCAGGGTGACGCCGAGCAAAATCATCAGCGCGTCACGCCGCTCGGCACCCTGCGCGCCGCCTGGCTTAGCCCGGAAGAGGTGCCTGTCGCCCCCATCGCTGCCGAGCGCGTGCGGGTGGTGGGGATCAGCGGCTTCCTCGATTTCCAGCCGCATCTGGCCGCCGCGTCTCTCAGACAGCAGGGTGTTCAGGTGGATACGGCGGAGATTGATCTCCCCGAACTCGACGTGCTGCGCGAAAACCCCAGCGAGTTTCGTGCGGTGAACATTGCCCGCCTGCTGGATAATGAAAGTTACTGGCCGCAGCTGTACGCGGCGCTTCAACCGCTCGGCGAGACCTGCGACGCCCTGTTTATGCCCGCCTGTTTTGGCTTAACGGACAACCGGCTCTGGCGCTGGCTCTCGGCGCGCCTGCCCTGTACGCTCGGTTTACTGCCGACGCTCCCCCCTTCCGTGCCCGGCATTCGTCTGCACACCCAGCTTCAGCGTCAGTTTGTTGCCCAGGGTGGCGTCTGGATGGCAGGCGACGAGGTGAAAAAAATCACCCTGGCTGAGGGCGCGGTAAGCGAAATCTGGACCCGCAACCACGGCGACATCCCGCTTCGCGCACGCTTTACGGTGCTGGCAAGCGGCAGTTTCTTCAGTAACGGTCTGCTGAGCAGCCGGGATGGCGTGCGTGAGGCGATCCTCGGTCTGGACGTCCGGCAAAGCGCTTCCCGCGCGGACTGGTATCAAAGCGATTTCTTCACCCCGCAGCCCTGGCAGCAGTTCGGCGTGATCGTCGACAGCCAACTGCGCCCGCGGCTGGGCGGGGAACCGTTTGAAAATCTTTACGCCATCGGCTCGGTTCTGGGCGGATACGATCCCGTGGCGCAGGGCTGCGGTGGCGGCGTCTGCGCCGTCACTGCGCTGCATGTCGCGGAGCAGATTATCCAGCGCAGGGAGGGAGCACAATGAACGACACCCGATTTGAAAGCTGTATCAAATGCACGGTCTGCACCACGGTTTGCCCGGTCAGCGGCGTCGATCCGCGCTATCCCGGCCCGAAACAGGCCGGTCCCGACGGGGAGCGTCTGCGCCTGAAGGATGGCGCGCTCTACGACGAGGCGCTGAAATACTGTATCAACTGTAAACGCTGCGAAGTTGCCTGCCCGTCGGACGTGAAAATAGGCGATATCATCCAGCGCGCCCGCGCCCGCTACAGTACGCAAAAACCGACGCTGCGTGACGCGATACTGAGCCACACCGATCTGATGGGTAGCCTCTCGACGCCTTTCGCGCCGGTCGTCAATGCCGCCACCGCCCTGAAGCCGGTGCGCAGGCTGCTGGATGCGACGCTCAAAATCGACCATCACCGCAGTCTGCCGAAATATTCTCACGGCACCTTCCGCCGCTGGTTTAAATCCGTGGCGGCAGAACAGGCGCAGTTCGCTGAGCAGGTCGCCTTCTTCCACGGCTGCTACGTGAACTACAACCATCCGCAGCTGGGGAAAGACCTGCTGAAAGTGCTGAACGCCATGGGAACGGGCGTTCAGCTGCTGAGCAAAGAAAAGTGCTGCGGCGTTCCGCTGATTGCCAACGGCTTCATCGACAAAGCGCGCAAGCAGGCGAGCAGCAACGTCACCTCTTTACGTGAGGCGATCGTCGACAAAGGGATACCGGTACTGGCGACGTCGTCAACCTGTACCTTCACGCTGCGCGATGAATATCCGCATCTGCTGGAGGTGGATAACACCGGCCTGCGCGAGCACATTGAGCTGGCGACCCGTTTTCTCTGGCGCAAACTGGACAGCGGGCAGACGTTACCGCTGGGCAAATTGCCGCTGAAGGTGGTGTATCACACGCCATGTCATATGGAGAAGATGGGCTGGTCGATCTATACGCTTGAGCTTCTGCGGCTGATCCCCGGGCTGGAGCTGACGGTGCTGGACTCACGCTGCTGCGGCATCGCAGGCACGTACGGCTTCAAGCGTGAAAACTACCCAACGTCACAGGCCATTGGCGCACCGCTGTTCCGGCAGATTGAAGAGAGCGGCGCAGATATCGTGGTGACGGACTGCGAAACCTGCAAGTGGCAGATCGAGATGTCCACCAGCAAACGCTGTGAACATCCCATTACCTTGCTGGCAAAAGCGCTGGCGTAACCGTTGCCGGGGACACGGCCCCGGCACACTCTCACTCCACGAACAGCGATTCGACGACGTTGATCCAGCCGTGCTCGCTGGCGACCTCTTTCCCGTTCAGCCAGCGGCGCAGCATGTTCAGTGCCATCATCGCGTACACCTCCTGACGCACGGCCAGGCTGTGGCGGGTAATGCTCATCCTGACCCGCAGGGCGTGCGTCCCTTCCGGCGTTGCAAGGGCAAAGTTGAGATGCTCCTCATCCAGCCCGCCCACAAACAGCGCCAGCCCGGCGAAATGCTTCACTCTGCGCTCGGACGCCCAGCGCGCGGTCTGCGCCAGCGTCTCCTGCTGGAACGGCACCACTTCACTGGCCAGCAGCGGCGCACCCGCCCGGGTAAGCTGAAGCGCCAGAAGCCCACCGGTAAACTGCTCGCTTAACGTCACGCTCAGCTGGCGGGACTGCAAATGCGCTGCGATCTGCGCCGGCAGCCCTTCCGTTCCTTCGAAAATCAGGCTTTCCCCGGCGACGCGCTGCACTTCCGGCCACAGCGCCAGCATGGCGGCTTTCTCTGACGCCGGTCCGGTCAGCTTCAGTTCAATAATCGGCATGGAGGAGCGATAGCCCATCGACACGCCAGGAGGCAGTTGCAGGTGATCGAGGCTCTGGGCCAGATCGCTTTCCGAGCGACCAAAGGTGGTCAGACGCAGGCACAGCGGCGGTTCAGGCAGCGTAAAGCGCGCGCGCAGGCGCGGCAGGATCTGCTGCTCGACCATCACTTTAAATTCCGACGGGACGCCCGGGGTGAAGAACATCAGGCAGCGGTTCAGCTGAACGGCAAACCCGCAGGCGGTGCCGACCGGGTTATCAATCAGTTCCGCGCTGGCGGGAATTTCAGCCTGCTTGCGGTTGCTGGGGGCCATCACGCGGCCACGCCCGGAGAAAAAGCGCTCCATCTGTGCCAGCCACGCCTCGTGCAGAACCAGGCCTTCGCCTTTGGCCGTGGCGGCGGCCAGCGCGCTGAGATCGTCGCTGGTGGGTCCCAGCCCGCCGTTCACAATCAGCACGTCGCAGCGTTCGCTGCGCTCGCGCAGAACGTTGACCAGCGACTCAAGATTGTCACCTACGGTGTTGCGGCGCGTTAACGGTAATCCTTGCTCAAAGAAGAGATCGGCGAGCCAGGCGGCATTGGTATCAATGATTTGCCCATGCAGCACTTCGTCGCCAGTGGATAACATTTCCACATTTATCATTGTGTTCTCCCATTTCAATGGTCAAAACACTATAGCGCAATCGAAGACCGGGGGAAGAGAGAAACTGGCGCGACTGAACGCCGCGCCGAGAGGATTAGAAACCGGCGCTCACGCCGACGTACGGACCGTCTGCCAGGGCGTTGTCGCGGTTGCCGTCTTTACCGGCCAGGTTCAGATAGCGATAGCCCGCTTCGATGGTGATCGGACGCATGATGGTCCAGCGCGCGCCGGCATTAGCTTCCTGATAGCTGTCGATACCGCTGGAGAGGGAATCCGGGGAGTAGTAGTACTCACCGAACAGGCCAAAGCTGTCGCCAATTTTCCACTGCAAGCCGCCACCCACTGCCGCCGCGTAGCCTTCGTCGCCGTCGTTCGGGTTGGTGTAAATGCCTTTACCGCCGACGGTCGCCAGGAAGGGACCCAACGGCACGTTGAAGCCGAGGCCCAGGCTTGCCGCATCCCCATCGTCGTCGTTGTGCGTCCAGCCGCCGGTCATTGCCAGGCCTGCGCTATCCGTGCCAAGACCAAAGCCCAGATGGGTATAATCTTGTCCCGCCGAGCCGTTGAAGGAAATTGCGTTTGCCGCTGCTGAAACAAACATCAGGCCGCTTAAGCCCATTAATGCCACTTTTTTCATTGTCGTGATCCCGCACAATTTATTCAGAGATGTCCAAAAACCGCGAGATTTTAACCTGACTGCCTGTGTGATCAATGGACTCCGCGTGCGGCGGGCAATTAGTTTGTAACGATTTGATAATATCGGCATTTATACCAGCATCAGAAAGCGCATTTTCACGCTCAGCCCACCCAGATTTTCACTGGGCATCAGCTGAAGATGGCTGCGGTGCAGGCGGGCAATATCGTTAGCCAGCGCCAGGCCAATGCCGGACCCGGCGGCATCGCCCACGTTATCCAGCCGATGAAACGGCAGCATGGCCTGGGAGATCTGGTCTTCAGCAATGCCCGGTCCGCTGTCCTCCACGCTCAGCTCAACGGCATCGTTAGCCGTGCGCAGGTACACCGTCACGACGCCCTGCTCCGGCGTGTATTTGATCGCGTTCTCCAGCAGGTTGGCGCAAAGTTCGCCCAGCAGCACGTCATCCCCCTCAATCATTACCGGCTGCTGTACGCCGTCATAACCGAGATCGATACCCTTACTTCGCGCCTGCGCCAGCCGGGAAAAGCAGCAGTTTTGCACCACCTGTACCAGATCGACAGGCGCAAACTGTCGCTCCCCCTGCTCTTTTCGCTTCACCGCCGAAAGCTGCAACAGCCTTTCCGTCAGCACGATGGTGTTATCCAGCGTGACGTTCATCGCCCGTAAGCTCTCCTGCCACAGCGCCGGATCGTCACGCGTCAGGGCAACCGATACCTGGGTTTTCAGCACCGCCAGCGGCGTTTTGAGCTGGTGTGAGGCGTCGGCATTAAAGCGCGCCTGCCGCGAAAGCACGCCGCGCAACCTGTCGATATAGCGGTTAAATGCCACAATCAGCAGCCGCGTTTCCGACCAGGGCAGCAGCTCCGGCAGCGGGGCCAGCAGCCCGGGCTCACGGCGCACCATCAGCGAAGAGAGCTGCCGCATCGGGCGCAGCACGCGACGCAGCAGCCAGGCGGTCAGGACCAGCGTCAGCAGCACCAGCAGCCCCTGCGACACGAGCGAGGAAAACAGCAGCTGAGTGGCCAGATAGCGCCGCGACTGCAACGTTTCGGCGACGTAGATCTCCGCCATCCCGAACACACTGTCCTCGTTAACCGGCTGGAGCAGCTTAGCCACGCGGATCGCCTGCCCGCGATACTCGGTATGATAAAACCACGCCAGCGCCGGATAGTGTGTAGTGCGCGACGTGGAGGGAGGCATATTCGGCAGATCGTCGTAGCCGGAGATCGTCCGCCCGTCAGGGTCCACGACCTTGTAATAGAGGCGATCGTTCATGTTCAGCTCGAAGCTGTCGAGCACGACCCAGGGCACGTTCACCTGGAGCTTGCCGTTGTGCACCACCAGCCGCTCTGACACCGTGCGCGCCGAGGATAACAGCGTGCGGTCATAGGCCTGCGTCGCCGCCTGTAACGCGCTAACGTAGCTGTTAAAGGCTGACAGCCCCCATAACAGCAGCAGCGGCAAACCCAGAAAAAGCAAAAGTTGCAGGTAAAGCGACTGCGGCTTAACCCACCTCATCGCCGCACTCCAGCACGTAGCCCAGCCCCCGGAGGGTAATGATCCGCACCCCGCTGCCGGTCAGCTTCTTACGCAGGCGGTGAATATAGAGATCGATGCTCTCGGGGCTGACGTCGTCGTTCAGGCTGAATACCTGGTCGAAAAGCTGTTGCCGGGAGACGGGACGGGTCCGGCGGTGCATCAGCACCTTCAGCAAAGAGAGTTCGCGCGGCGTGAGGGAAAGGGGTTCATCGCGCAGCAGAAAAAAGCCTTCATCATCGTACTCCAGCTCTCCCAGCCGCTGGCGCTCCTGGGTTCGTCCTTCGCTGCGGCGCAGCAGCGCGCGCAGGCGGGCATCAAGCTCCTCCAGCTCGAACGGTTTCGGCAGGTAGTCATCCGCCCCGGCATTCAGCCCCTTCACCCTGTCTGCCACGTTGCTGCGGGCGGTAAGAAACAGCACCGGCAGCGTCTGCCCGCGCTTTCTCAGGCGATGCACCACCTCCAGCCCGTCGAAGCCGGGCATACCGATATCAAGGATCGCGACGGCATAGTTTTCTCCCTGCAAAAGATGATCGGCCGCCCGTCCATCATTGACGCAATCCACGGCAAATCCGTTTTGTACCAGCGCTTTTTCCAGCCAGTGAGCCAGCTCACGATTATCTTCCGCGAGTAAGAGACGCATATCACATCCTGTAAAGTTGGTGTCGCAGTGAAAGGGAAATGAAAGGTTATTGTTTTAACAATCACGCAACGGAACCGCTACAAGGTGGTTCACATAATCAGAAAAAATACACCCGTACCCGTACTCCCGGTTCTCCGGCGTGAGGATAAACGATGAAAAAACAATTACTTTCTACCCTTGCTGCAAGCGTATTGCTGTTGAGTGCCTCTGTCGTCCAGGCGCAGGACGCGCCATCCCGTACCGAATGTATCGCCCCGGCCAAACCCGGCGGCGGCTTCGACCTGACCTGCAAGCTGATTCAGGTCAGCCTGCTGGAGACGAAGGCCATTGAAAAACCGATGCGCGTCACCTACATGCCCGGCGGCGTGGGCGCGGTAGCCTATAACGCCATCGTCGCGCAGCGCCCTGCCGAAGCGGGCACCGTGGTGGCCTTCTCCGGCGGTTCGCTGCTAAACCTGTCGCAGGGGAAATTTGGTCGTTATGACGTGAATGACGTGCGCTGGCTCGCCACCGTAGGCACCGATTACGGCATGATCGCCGTGCGCGCGGACTCCCCGTGGAAATCCCTGAAAGATCTGCTGACCGCCATGGAAAAAGATCCGAACAGCGTGGTCATTGGCGCGGGCGCCTCTATCGGCAGCCAGGACTGGATGAAAGCCGCGCTGCTGGCGCAGCAGGCCAAAGTGGATCCGCACAAGATGCGTTACGTGGCCTTTGAAGGCGGCGGCGAGCCGGTGACGGCGCTGATGGGCAATCACGTCCAGGCGGTATCGGGCGATCTCAGCGAAATGGTGCCCTACCTGAGCGGGGATAAGATCCGCGTGCTGGCGGTCTTCTCGGAAAACCGTCTGCCGGGCCAGCTGGCAGACGTCCCAACCGCTAAAGAGCAGGGTTATAACCTGGTCTGGCCGATCATCCGCGGCTTCTTCGTCGGGCCAAAAGTGACCGACGCCGAGTACCAGTGGTGGGTGGATACCTTCGCAAAACTTCAGCAAACCGAGGAGTTCAAAAAACAGCGCGATCTGCGCGGGCTGTTTGAGTTCAACCTGAACGGCAAGCAGCTGGACGAGTATGTCAAAAAACAGGTGAATGACTACCGAGAACAGGCGAAAGCCTTTGGTCTGGCGAAATAACCGGAGGCGCTATGAGCGATCGCATTTTTGCCGGGATATGGCTGCTGCTCTGCATTGGCGGCATGTTCGTCGCCTGGCAGATCCACAGCGAATACAGCTATGAACCCGTGGGGCCACGCCCCTTCCCCGTCGGCATTGTCGGCCTGATGCTGCTCTGTTCGGTGGCGCTGCTGCTGCGCCATCCGGATACCGTGGAGTGGCCGCCACGCCGTACGCTGCAACGTCTGCTGGTAATGGTAATTGTCCTGCTGATGTATGCGTGGGGCTTTGAGTGGCTCGGCTTCCCGATTGCCACCGCCCTGCTGACGATGGTGATTGGCATACTGTTTAACGCCTCGCTGCCTGCGGCGGGGATCTCCGGGGTCGTACTGGGCATTTTACTCTGGTACGCCTTCGACCGCCTGCTGGACGTGACCCTGCCGCTCGGCGCATGGTTTAACTAACGGAGCACGCTATGGATACCTGGATCTATCTCTCTCAGGGGTTCGCGGTAGCGATGACCCCGGAAAACCTGGTGATCGCCCTGATCGGCTGTTTCGTCGGGACCATCGTCGGCCTGCTGCCGGGCCTTGGCCCTATCAACGGCGTGGCGATTTTACTGCCGCTGGCCTTTGCGCTGCACCTGCCTGCGGAATCGGCGCTGATCCTGCTGGCGACGGTCTATATCGGCTGCGAATACGGGGGGCGTATTTCCTCGATTCTGCTTAACGTGCCCGGTGATGCCGCCGCCATTATGACCGCGCTGGATGGCTACCCGATGGCGCAGCAGGGGCGCGGCGGCGTGGCGCTCTCTATTTCTGCCGTCAGCTCGTTCTTTGGCTCCATGATCGCCATTGGCGGCATCATCCTCTTCGCCCCGGCGCTGGCCCAGTGGTCGCTGGCGTTTGGTCCGGCCGAGTATTTTGCCCTGATGGTGTTCGCCATCGCCTGTCTCGGCAGCATGATGGCGCAGAATCCGCTGAAGTCGTTTTTGTCTGCGTTGATTGGCCTCAGTCTGGCGACCGTCGGCGTGGATGCCAACACCGGGGTTTATCGTTTTACCTTCGACAGCGTTCATCTCTCCGACGGCGTGCAGTTTATCGTCGTGGTGATTGGTCTGTTCTCTGTCTCAGAAATCTTACTGATGCTGGAGCATACCAGCAGCGGGAAGACGCTGGTGCGTAAAACCGGACGTATGCTCTTTAATGCCAAAGAGGGGGCGCAGTGTATTGGCGCCACCCTGCGTTCGTCGGTGATCGGTTTCTTCGTCGGCATTCTGCCCGGCGCGGGGGCTACTATCGCCAGCGCTATCACCTACATGACCGAGAAAAAGCTGAGCGGTAACAGCGACAGCTTCGGCAAAGGCGATATCCGCGGCGTGGCGGCGCCGGAGGCGGCGAATAACGCCTCGGCCTGCGGCTCGTTTATCCCGATGCTGACCCTCGGCGTGCCGGGCTCCGGCACCACGGCGGTAATGATGGGCGCGCTGACGCTCTATAACATCACCCCGGGTCCGGCGATGTTTACCGAGCAGCCCGATATCGTCTGGGGTTTAATTGCCGCCCTGCTGATCGCCAACGTGATGTTGCTGGTAATGAACATCCCGCTGATCGGCCTGTTCACCCGCATGCTGACCATTCCCCTGTGGTTCCTGGTCCCGGCCATCGCCGCCGTCTCTGCGGTTGGGGTGTACGCGGTGCACAGCACCACCTTCGACCTGGTGTTGATGGTGCTGCTCGGCGTGCTGGGCTACATTCTGCGCAAGATGCACTTCCCGATGTCGCCGCTGATTTTAGGGTTTGTGCTGGGGGAAATGCTGGAGCAGAACCTGCGCCGCGCCCTCTCCATCAGCAATGGCAACATGGGGATCCTGTGGGAGAGCAGCGTGACGAAGATCCTGCTGGCAATGGCGATTATGGTGATTGTCGTGCCGCCGGCGCTGCGCTGGATCCGCCGACGCCAGCACAAACCGCAGCCGGATATCGGTTGATTAGCCCCTCAACAGGGCATTGACCCACTGCTTTAACGCCTGGCGGGAGATTTTAATCCCGCCATTTTTCAGTTCTGACGGCAGCGCCAGCCAGTGTACCGGCTGCTCAAAGCGCGCCAGCCTGCCCTGAACCCACTCCGGCAGCAGCGTGATATCCGTGCCCGGCTCGCATTCCACTACCGCCACCGGACGTTGCCCGTACTCGGCATCATCCAGCGGAACGACAAACGCCTGGCTTACCTGCGGATGCGTGGCGATAACGCGCTCCAGCGCTTCGGGCTGGATCCCTTCTCCACCGCTGAAAAAGAGATTGTCCATTCGGCCCAGAATGGTCAGGCGTCCGTCATGCCACTCGCCGCGATCGCGGGTGGCAAACCAGCCCTGCTCATTGACCAGCGGCAATAATGCGCCGTCTCGCCAGTAGCCCGCCGCCATGCTTTCCGCCCGGAGCCAGACTTCACCGTTCACCACCCGAACGTCTCTGCCCGGCAGCGCGCTGCCCACGTCCGGCGCGCCGTCGGCCTCTTTGGCGCAGACGGTGGAGGCGAACTCGGTCAGACCGTAGCCGCAGAACGTACGGATCCCCTGCTCACGCGCATGTTCGGTCAGCGCAACGGGGATTTCCGCCCCGCCGAGCAGCACGGCTTTCAGCGCGACGGGATGGTGTGAATTAAGCAGCCGCCACAGCTGCGTTGGCACCAGCGAGGCGTGGGTACAGCCCTGTAGCGCCTGCTCCAGCGGCTGTTTTTCACGCACGGTGAGACGGCCTCCGCCCTGCAACCAGCGCCACAAAATCCCCTGACCGGAGACGTGAAACAGCGGCAGAGAGAGCAGCCAGTCGTCGCTACCGCCGTAAGGCATCAGCGCCAGCACGCCCTTTGCGCTGGCAAGGTGGGCGGCACAGGTGTGCACCGCCGCTTTCGGCAAGCCGGTGGAGCCAGAGGTGAGCGTCATTGAGGCCAGCCGTTCTGCCCGCCACGTGACGCCGCCCTGCCCCTCGCCCTCTCTTAATACCAGACCGGGCAGACCGTCATACTCACCGTTAAGCACCAGCGCAAAGCGCAGGGTCATCTGCGGCAGGAGGACGTCCAGCAGCGGACGGGGAAGCTGAGGGTTCACCGGCAAAATGCGGGCACCGCACTGAAGCAGCGCCAGCCAGGCCAGCAGGGTCTGCGGGTGGTTGTGGGCGAGCAGCATGACGCCGTCACCGTCCGTAACGCCCTGAGACTGAAAACCGGCTGCGAGACGATCGATACGCTCGCCCAGCTGAGACCAGCTGAGCGTTACATCGTCTAAACGCAGCGCGGGTTTATTGGCACGCCGGGTGCGCCAGTGCCGCCACGGCCAGTCGGTAAAACTCATCGCAATGGCTCCAGCGCCCCGACGTCGAGGCACTGCAAGGTGCTGCCAGGCCACTGACGAATCAACTGGGCCTGCATCAGGTTTAGCGTATCGAGACCGGGAACGGTGTCCGGCGTTAACCATGCAGCGATGCGCGCCAGCTGCGTCAGGCCGAGGCTGGATTCGATGGATGAACTGATCACCGCCGTCAGCCCTGCGGCATGGGCCGCCGCAACCTGCTCGCGCACCTTGTCGAGGCTGCCGGTCAGCGTTGGCTTAATCACCACGGCCCTGACGCCCGGCTCGGCGGCAAACGCGAAATCGGCTTCGCGCAGGCTCTCATCCCAGGCGATGGCAATGCCGGTTTCCCGGGCAAAGGCGCGCGAGTCGTCGCGCGTTTTGCACGGCTCTTCGAGAAACGCGATGCGGCTGCGGTACGCCGGGTTGACGTACTTCGCAAACTGTTGCGCCCTGAGCGGCGTCCAGGCGCGGTTGGCGTCCAGGCGCAGGTGTAGATCGGGAATGGCTTCCAGTAACAGGTTAACCACCATTCCGTCGCGCACTGCTTCGTACAGGCCAACCTTTATTTTCGCCACCTTCTCGCCAGGCATCGCGGAAAGGAGCGCGAAAAGTTCATCCGGATCGCCGGTACAGAGCGGCGCGGCGCGATAGTTCGCCGCGTCCGGCAAACTGCCGTCCAGCTCTGCCAGCGCACAGCTGATGCCGAATGCGGCGGAAGGCATGTCCGGCAGCGCCGGAGCTGCCCCCTCACGCCATTCGTACGTCCAGGCCATCAGCGCAGCCTGCGCCTCGTCCGGCGTTTCCAGGCTAAAACCCGGAAGCGGGGCGATTTCGCCCCACCCTTCCCGCTCGCCCTGCCGGAGATGCACGCAAAAGCCGTCACGGGTTTTTAACCGCCGTTCACGCAGCACCACGCCCGCGTCCATCGGTATCTGCCAGCGGTAAACCTGCGCGCAACGCATTACGGGTTCCGTTTGTATTTGCTGAAGTCCGGCTGGCGTTTTTCGTTGAACGCGTTGCGCCCTTCCTGACCCTCTTCGGTCATATAGAACAGCATGGTGGCGTTACCTGCCAGCTCCTGAAGGCCCGCCTGACCGTCACAGTCGGCGTTGAGGGCCGCTTTCAGGCAGCGCAGCGCCATTGGGCTGTTTTGCAGCATTTCGCGACACCAGCGCACGGTCTCTTTTTCCAGATCGGCGATCGGCACCACGGTGTTAACCAGCCCCATATCCAGCGCTTCCTGGGCGTTGTACTGACGGCACAGGAACCAGATTTCGCGGGCTTTTTTCTGACCGACAATGCGCGCCATATAGGACGCGCCCCAGCCGCCGTCGAAAGAGCCGACTTTCGGACCGGTCTGACCGAAAATGGCATTTTCCGCCGCGATCGTCAGGTCACACATCATGTGCAGCACGTGACCGCCGCCGATGGAATACCCTGCCACCATCGCGACCACCGGTTTTGGACAGGTGCGGATCTGGCGCTGGAAATCCAGCACGTTCAGGTGGTGCGTGCCCGCATCATCCTGGTATCCGCCGTAGTCACCGCGGACTTTCTGATCGCCGCCGGAGCAGAAGGCTTTCTCCCCTTCCCCGGTGAGGATGATGACGCCGATAGTGTCATCGTAGCGGGCATCCGCCAGCGCCTGGATCATCTCTTTTACGGTCAGCGGACGAAACGCGTTGCGCACCTGTGGACGGTTGATAGTGATTTTGGCGATACCATCGGCGGATTTGTGGTAACGAATGTCGGTGTAGCCTTCGGAGCAGTCCTGCCATTCAACCGGCGCGTAAAGCATGTGTTCATCAGGATAGATCATAGCGTGTCCTTTGTTCGATAACGCAGTATCTGAGCCAGACTCGCGGCAACAGCTTCCGGGTTGTCCCGGTGGGCGTTGTGTCCGGCGTGAGGGATAGCATGACGCGTGACGTTAAGTTCAGCGGCGATAGCTGCAAACTTCCCGTCACGTTCGCCATAGAGATAGTCAAAAGAAAAATTACGCGCGATGAGCGCGGGACGTAAATCAGGCTGAACGGCAAGCGAGGTGGCCTCCAGCATCTCTGCCAGCCTCGGGCCGTTGTTCCGGCTGCGCAGCGCGATCAGCGCCCTGCGCTGATCATCCGTAAGTGAGGCAAAGACCGGCTGTTGATACCAGTCGGCAAAGACGGCCTCCAGCGGCTCACTGCGAAACCGTGACGCCCAGCGGCGGTCAGAGATCAGCCGGGCCTGGCGCGCATCGGCGTCTTGCAGGCCCGGGTGTCCACCTTCCACCATCAGCCCGTCTAACCCCGCAGGATGCTGACAGGCATGGAACATCGCAATGCGGCCGCCGAGGGAGTACCCCACGAGCCAGTATCTTAGTATGTTGTAACTAATAAGGGTATGCGAGAGCAATTCACTTACCTCTGCAAACCCCGTCACGTCCGTATCCGCTGAACCACCGTGCCCGGGCAGGTCAATGTAGAGCCGGGGGTAGTCATGCAGCGACGCCCCGACAGCCTGCCACTCGCGACAGTCGCCGGAAAAACCGTGCAGGAAAACCAGCCAGGGGTAGCCTGGTTTTCCTGGCTGGGAGAGGCCTGCGAGGATCACAGGTGACTCACCTGCGCAAGCAGATGTTGCAGCTTCTGCGCGCCGTCAGCATCGTTTACCACCAGCTCAATCAGCGTCGCGCCAGGCTGCCGCCAGGCGGTGTTCAGCGCCGTCTCCAGCGCGTCCCAGTTTTCCGGGCGATGGTACTTCAGGCTGAACATGGCGGCGGCGTGTTCGAACTGCACGTTTTGCGGCATCAGATAGAAGCGCTCACGCTCGCTTTGCGGCGTCGGCAGCAACGAGAAAATCTGCCCGCCGTTATTGTTCACAACAATCAGCACGAACGGGGCCGACACCTGACGCAGGAGCGCCAGCGCGTTGAGATCGTAGAGGGCTGAGAGATCCCCCACAATCGCCAGCGTGGATTTCGCGCTGGCCCGCTGTACGCCAGCGGCGGTGGAGATCAGGCCGTCAATGCCGCTCGCGCCCCGGTTGCTGTACACCGGATAACCCGCCGGCAGCTGCGAAAAGGCGTCAATCAGGCGCACCACCAGGCTGTTACCGACAAAAAGTTGTCCCTGCTCGGGAAGATATTTGCGGATACGGTGCGCAAGCCCGGCTTCACTGAACGCCTCGCACTGCGTTTTGGTGAGTTCCCACGCCTGACGTGACAGCGCCGGGATCTCCACCGCCCAGGGTTTGCGTTTTTCCGCCGGATGCAATTCCAGCCAGCTGTCAATGTTGCTCACCAGGCGGCGGCCGCGATGGTGCGCCGGGTCAAGGCGTCCTTCTAGCGGATCCACCAGCCAGTACTCTTCTGGGGTACAGGTGGCCTGCCACTGGAGCAGACGCTTCCCCGTCAGGCTCGATCCCAGCTGGACGACAATCTGCGCCTGCGCCAGCTCGGTAACCGCTTTCGCGTTACCCAGCCAGAGGTCGGCGCAGGGCAGCGGCTGGCCCGTCTGGGAAAGCACGTCACCAATCAGCGGCCAGCCAAGCGTTTGTGCCCACTCCGCCGCCAGCTTGCCTTCCGCCGCACTCATCCGCCCGGCAATCACCACGCCGCGCTTCTGGCGCCAGAAGAACCAGTCGCGCTGTTTTGCGCTTTCCATATGCGTCTGCTCGCGCAGCCAGGGTTTTTCGCTCTCCCACCAGTCTCCCAGCTGCTGTTGCCAGACGAGGCCAGTATCGTTCATTTCACCGTACAGCGGCTCGGCAAACGGGCAGTTAATGTGCAGCCCGCCGCTGCGCAGTGCGTTCATGGCGTGGTCGAGGGTTGAGACCAGCCAGCTGGCGGGAATATCCTGGGTGGGGCGCGGCAACGAGACCGTCTGTGAAGGATGCGAGGCAAAAATGCCAGGCTGACGAATCGCCTGATTAGCACCGCAGTCAATAAGTTCCGGGGGACGGTCGGCAGTGAGTAAAATCAGCTTTTCGCCGGTTAATCCCGCTTCTATCAGCGCCGGATAGAGGTTCGCCACCGCCGTGCCGGAGGTGACTATCACCGCCACGGGCGCTTTGCTGACTTTCGCCAGCCCGAGCGCCAGATGGCCCAGACCCCGCTCATCAAAATGGGTGTGGTGAATAAAAGCCCGGTTTTCCGCGGCAGCAAGGGTGAGCGGCGTGGAGCGAGAGCCCGGGGCAATACACACATGCCTGACACCATGACGGGTCAGGGCTTCAAGGATCACCGCCGCCCAGCGTCGGTTAAAAGAACTTACTGACATGAGATTGTCCAGTATCAAGAATGCGACACAGTATAAATAATAGAAAAAGTCAGAATTTTGATATGAATCGGGATTGCACGAATCAGTATTAATCCCTTAGGAGAAGGGAACGCAGCCCGGCGGCCTTGTTTTCGATCTCCTGCCACTCCTGCTCCGGATCGGAGCCGCTGACGATGCCCGCCCCCGCATAAAGACGCAGCGCAGCGTCGTGAACGCGGGCGGAGCGTAATGCCACACAGAATTCGCTTTGATCGCGCGATAAATAGCCCGCCGACCCGGCGTACCACTCCCGGTCAAACGGCTCCACTTTCGCAATAAATTCTCGCGCCGCCTGTCGCGGCAGCCCGGCCACCGCCGCCGTCGGTTGCAGAATATGCAGGCACTGCTCGTCGTCAGGCTGTTTAAGTTCGGTCCAGATACAGCGACGTAAATGCTGCACCTTGCGCAGACGCAGCACCTGCGCAGGCAGGATCTCCAGCGTCCGGGTATGGTGCTGAAGACGCTGGCAGATATCTTCCACCACCAGCATATTTTCCCGCTGATTTTTGTCGTCATTCATCAGCCAGTCGCCCAGACGCTGGGCCTGCTTATCGTCAGAATGGCTGGCGACGGTGCCTGCCAGCGCTTCAGTGCGCAGCAGCGTGCCGCGTCGCCGCCACAGGCGTTCAGGCGTCGAGCCGAGGAACGCGTTGCTGGCGTCAAAGACCATACAAAAATGATAGCAGTTGAGGTTTAGCGCGCGGCTGGCAGCCATCAGCGCGATGGCGTTCACGGGCTGCTGGCAATGCACGTCTGTAGCACGTGCGAGGACCACTTTCTCAAAATCGCCGCGAGCAAGGGTATCCGTCGCCTGACGAATCAACGCCAGCCATTCCGGTTTTTCCGGATGATGGGTTTCCTGCACAATCTGCACGGACAACGGGCGGATCGGCGCGGCGTCGCACAGGTTATCGACAAAATTCAGCGCCTCACGGACATCTTCCCGCAGCGACGTTTCGCTCCACAGTTGCAGACGCAGCGTGGCGACCCCGCCAGACCGTCGCCAGAGAAGGCGCGGTAAAAACAGCTTGCCCTGCGCCGGGTTGAAGGCGTTCAGGCCGCAGATACGGGTGTCATTGGCTACGTCGTGGGTGTGCAAAAACCGCGAGGCCGAGGCCAGAGAATCGAAATGGGCGAGGCTTCCGAGCGCGGCAAGTTCTTCATCACCGCTGCGCTGTTGCCAGTAAAACTGAGGATAGCATCGCTGCACACCGAGCCAGGCCAGCGGATCGAAGGCGTCGTTTAACGGGAAAGAGACATCGAAATGGCGTAAACCGGGTGTAGCTGGCAATGCTTGCGCAAGCTGAGTGCGCAGGCTTTGCAGCGCGAGGAAAATCGAGTGCACGCGAACCTCTCCCTGTTAAAGCCTTATATTATACGGGGTACTGACGATAAATAGCAGTACCCACGTGTAGGGAGTGGTTTACCGGCTTAACGACGGGCTAACAGCAGACCCAGCACCAGCCCTACGGCCGCACCGACCCCAATGCCCTGCCACGGTTTTTCATGCACATAATCGTCGGCACGATAAACCGCCTGTTTGGCGCGGTAGTAGTAATTGTCGGAGGCGTTACTGACGCGGTTTTTCACGTCATGCAGCGCCTGCTCGGCGCGGGCTTTGAGCTCAATGTACTTCTGATCAGCAGGATCGCCGGAAGAACGCAGCACTTCTTCCAGCGTTTCGCTTAGCAGCGTCAGGTCGTCGTCGACTCGGGTATCCCAGGATTGAAATGACATATTTTTCTCCATGTTAGTACACCAGTCCGGTAACTATAGACAACGTATTGCTATTGCGCCTGTTTCGCTTCGCGCGCCATGCCGATGTGTGGGATGCCGTCTTCGTCGTAAATGTCCGTGACCGGGGTAAAACCAAAATGGCCATAGAATGATTGCAAATGCGCCTGCGCGCCCAGGTATAACGCCTTGTCCGGCCACTGTTTCTGGCATGCGTCCAGCGTTTTGTCCATCAGCTGATAGCCCAGCTTTTCACCGCGCGCGCGGCCGCTGATAATGACGCGCCCAATGACGACAGGGTCAAAATCCTCTTCGCTTTTCAGAATCCTCGCATACGCCACCAGCTCGTTATCGCGCCAGCCAAGGATGTGCCGGTTCTCGCCGACCAGGTCATCGCCGTCGATATCCTGATACGGGCAGGTTTGTTCAACCACAAAGACTTCGCAGCGCAGCTTGAGCAGGGCGTAGAGTGAATGCACGGTCAGTTCGCTGTGGTGTAGATCTTGCCACTGGATCATGTGTTTCTCCTTCCTGGGGTTCATCACGTTATACTAAACCCCTTCCCATTCGGCAAAGGGCTGATTGCGTTATGGAACTGATTTTTCTGGGTACGTCCGCCGGGGTGCCAACCCGCTCACGAAACGTGACGGCGATTCTGCTGGATCTTAAGCATCCTACCCGCGGTGGGCTGTGGCTGTTTGACTGCGGCGAGGGTACGCAACATCAGCTGCTGCATACCTCATACCACCCGGGGAAAGTGGATAAAATATTTATCACCCATCTGCACGGCGACCATCTGTTTGGCCTGCCGGGCCTGCTGTGCAGCCGTTCGATGGCCGGTAACGCTAACCCGCTGACCATTTATGGCCCCGCGGGTATTCAGGAATTTGTTGAAACCACGCTGCGCCTGAGCGGCTCGTGGACCGATTATCCGCTGGAGGTGTTAGAGATCGGCGAGGGTCTGGTGTTCGATGACGGAGATTACCTGGTGCGCGCTTACCCGCTTAACCATCCGGTGGAATGCTACGGCTATCGCGTTGAGGAGCATGACAAGCCCGGGGCGCTGAACGCCGCCGCGTTGCAGGCTGATGGGGTGAAACCAGGCCCGCTGTTCCAGCGTCTGAAGCACGGCGAGACCGTCACGCTGGAAGACGGGCGCGTCATCAACGGTCAGGATTACCTCGCCCCACCGCAGCCGGGCAAAAAACTGGCTATTTTTGGGGATACCGCCCCCTGCCCTTCGGCGCTCAGGCTTGCCAGAGGTGTAGATGTGATGGTGCATGAGGCGACGCTGGAAGCGGCGATGGAAGAAAAAGCCAACAGCCGGGGGCACAGCTCAACGCGTCAGGCGGCGCAGCTGGCACGTGAGGCTGGCGTCCGGAAACTAATTGTCACTCACGTCAGCTCACGCTATGACGTCCGCGGCGCTGAAAGCCTGCTGGCAGAGTGCCGGGAAGTATTTCCGGCATGCGAGCTGGCGGAAGATTTTGCTCAGGTCAGCGTTTAGTCCTTCATTTTTCCCTCAGCGTGCCGATAACGATTAAAAGGCCAGCATTTCTCTTGAGGGTAGAATGGATAATTTCCAGAAAGATATTGATGACAGGGCGAACCTGACCCTGTCCAACCGTTTTGAACTGTTGCTGTTCCGTCTTGGCACCTCTCTGAACGAAAATAAATCCGAGCTGTTCGGCATCAACGTATTCAAATTGCGCGAAATTGTGCCGATGCCGACCTTCACCAAACCGGCGGGAATGAAGTCTCCGCTAATGGGGATGGTGAACATTCGCGACCAGGTGATCCCGGTGATCGATCTGGCCGCCGTCGCCGGCTGCAAACCAGCCACCGGGCTGAACATCCTGCTGATCACCGAATATGCCCGCAGCGTGCAGGCGTTTGCCGTAGAATCGGTGGAAAACATCATGCGTCTGGACTGGAAGCAGGTGCACGCCGCGGAAACCGCCGTCAGCGGTCGCTACATCACCAGCATTGCCTGTCTGGACGAGAAGACCGATACCAACGATCTGGCGATGGTGCTGGACGTGGAGCAGATCCTGTACGACATCACCCCGGCGAACCACGATCTGCACGCCACCCATCTGGAAACCACCAAATTCAACATCAAGCCTGGCTCTGTCGCGATTGTTGCAGAAGATTCAAAAGTAGCGCGCTCAATGCTGGAGAAGGGATTGCAGGCGATGGAGATCCCGGCCCAGCTGCATATCACCGGCAAAGACGCGTGGGAGAAAATCACTCAGCTGGCTGCGCAGGCACAGGCCGAGGGCGTTCCCGTTACCGATAAGATTGCCCTGGTATTAACCGACCTCGAAATGCCGGAGATGGACGGATTTACGCTGACGCGAAAAATCAAATCCGACCCGGTACTGAAAGATATTCCGGTGGTGATCCACTCGTCTCTTTCCGGCAACGCGAACGAAGATCATATTCGCAAAGTGAAGGCGGACGGCTATGTGGCGAAGTTTGAGCTGAATGAGCTGTCGTCGGTAATTGAAGAGGTGCTGGACCGCTCGATGAAGAAGATTGACGGGCCGTTGATTAGCCGCAAGCAGCTGGCTTAGTCGGGTGGCGCTACGCTTACCCGACCTACAAAACCCGTAGGCCCTGCAAGCGTAGCGCCGCTGGGCATGTTTTACTCTGTGCGGGCTGGTGCCCTCACCCCGGCCCTCTCCCACGGGGAGAGGGAGAAAACAATAAAAAACCCGCCGAGGCGGGTTTTTTGTTTTTACATCAGCGGCATCGCGCGCTGCACGATATCAATCAGCGGCTGCGGATAGATACCGAAGATCAGCACCAGCAGCGCGGAGATGAGCACCACAATGCCCCCCGCGCTGTACTGCCAGTTAGACGGCGCATCGCGGTTGAGCTGCTGAGGCGCGCTCAGGTACAGGCTCACCGCTACGCGCAGGTAATAGTAGAGACCAATCGCGGAGCCGATAACGACACCCGCCGTCAGCCACCACAGACCCGCCTGCACACCGACGGCCAGCACGTAGAACTTACCGATAAAGCCCAGCGTCATCGGGATACCCGCCAGAGAGAGCATCATCACGGTCATTACCGCAGACAGAATCGGACGGTGCCAGAACAGACCACGGTAGGAGAACAGGGAATCCGCATCCGGGCCACGGTACGGGCTGGACATCAGGCTCACCACGCCGAACGCGCCGAGGCTGCTAAACAGGTAACCGGCCAGATAGACGCCCACAGTTTCCATCGACATCTCACCGCTTTGCAGCGCAATCAGCGCCACCAGCAGGTAACCCAGATGGGAGATAGAGGAGTAGCCCAGCAGACGCTTAATGTTGGTCTGGCTCAGCGCCATCAGGTTACCGAAGATGATGGACACGAACGCGATAATGCCCAGCACCACGCGGACCGCTTCGCTGTCGCCCACCGGGGCGTACAGGAACAGACGCATGACCACACCGAAGATAGCGATTTTGCTCGCCGTCGCCAGGAAGGTCGAGACCGGTGCAGGGGCACCCTGGTATACGTCTGGCGTCCACAGGTGGAACGGAACCAGTGAGAGTTTAAAGCCAAGGCCAACAATCATCATGCCCAGACCCGCCAGCAGCAGCGGCTCATGCATCATGCCGTCGCCGAGGCTCTTACCGAGCGCCATGAAGGAGAGATTACCCGTCTGTGCGTACAGCAGCGCGATACCGAACAGCAGGAACGACGACGCGGCAGCAGACAGGATCGTGTACTTGATTGCCGCTTCCAGAGAGCGCTTCTGGCGGAAAGCGTAACCAATCAGGCCGAACAGCGGGAGTGAGATCAGCTCAATACCGAGGAACAGCGCGGCCAGGTGGTTCGCGTTCGCCAGCAGAATGCCACCCAGTGCGGCAATCAGTACCAGCAGGTAAAACTCTTCTTTGTTGTCGTTGTACCCTTCAAGCCACGGGTACGCAAAGGTACAGGTTGCCAGGCTCGCCAGCAGCACAAGACCGGTGTAGAGCATGGCGTAACCGTCAACGCGCATCAGCGGCGTGACGTCCATCGCTCCCGCCTGGCCAACAAACCAGAGGGAAACTAACGCAGCGTTCAGACCCAGAACGGACAGGGTCGCATTCAGGAAGTGATTGCGTCGCCACGCAATGGAGAGCATCACAACCACCACCGTCAATCCGACGATCAGCAGCGGTAGCAGCGCGATCAGTTGTTGTGGAGTTATTGTCATGGCGAATTACGGCCTTGTAGTAGAAGCAGAATTAACAAACCACTGCTGGATGTTACCCATCGCGGAGTGCGAGGTATCCAGAATCGGCTGCGGATAGAAGCCCAACAGCACCAGCAGTACGACCAGCAGCAGGATGATGAACAGCTCACGCAGCGACATCCCCGGCAGTTCTTGTGCAGCAATTTCACTCTTCGCTTTACCGAAGTAAGCGCGGTGCAGCATCGCCAGCGAGTACACGGAGGCAAATACCAGACCAAAGGTGGAGATGATGGTGATCGTCGGTACCACGTTGAAGCTGCCGAACAGGATCATAAACTCGCCGACGAAGTTACCGGTACCCGGCATACCCAGGGTCGCCACCGCGAAGAACATGGAGAGCGCCGGCAGCCATTTCATTTTGCCCCACAGGCCGCCCATCATACGCATGTCGCGGGTATGCAGACGTTCGTACAGCTGACCACACAGGATGAAGAGACCGGCAGCGGACAGGCCGTGCGCAATCATCTGGATCACCGCCCCCTGGTACGCCAGCTGGCTGCCGGTGTAGATGGCAATCAGCACGAAGCCCATGTGGGAAACGGAGGTGTAAGCAATCAGACGTTTGATGTCGTACTGCGTGAAGGCCATCCATGCACCGTAGAAGATACCGATCACGCCAAGCCACATGGCAATCGGCGCGAACTCTGCGGAGGCGTTCGGGAACAGCGGCAGGGAGAAACGCAGCAGACCGTAGGCCGCCGTTTTCAGCAAGATACCCGCCAGGTCAACGGAACCCGCCGTTGGCGCCTGAGAGTGCGCGTCCGGCAGCCAGCCGTGCAGCGGTACGACCGGCATTTTCACCGCGAAGGCGATGAAGAAGCCGAGCATCAGCAGGTATTCCACACCGTGAGACATCGGGGTCTTCAGCAGATCTTCATAGTTGAAGGTCCACACGCCGGTCGCATTGTAATGCACAAATACCAGCGCCAGGATGGCAATCAACATCACCAGACCACTCGCCTGGGTGTAGATGAAGAACTTGGTGGCCGCCGTGATACGCGTTTTACCGTCGGATGCCTTGTGGCCCCACAGCGCGATCAGGAAGTACATCGGCACCAGCATCATCTCCCAGAAGAAGAAGAACAGGAACATGTCGATGGCCAGGAACACGCCGATCACGCCGCCCAGGATCCACATCAGGTTCAGGTGGAAGAAGCCCTGGTATTTTTCGATTTCTCGCCAGGAGCAGAGTACCGCCAGAACGCCGAGCAGACCGGTCAGCACCACCATCAGCAGCGACAGACCGTCAATCGCGAGGTGGATCGTAATACCGAAACGTGGGATCCACGGCAGAATGAACTCAGACTGCCACTGCGGAAGGCCCGCGGACTGGGTCAGTGAGTAGCCACCCTGCAACCAGAGTTGCAGACCAAGCGCGAGCGTCAATCCCATGGTGATCAGCGCGATCCAGCGCGGCATCTTCACGCCAAAGCGTTCAGTCTGCCAGCACAGGAAGCCGCCGATGAAGGGAATTAATATTAGCCAGGGTAGTAACATGGCGATTTTTATTCCTTGTTAAAGTCCCTCAGGGACCGATTTTCAACGAATTCGACAAAATTCACGTTTGAGTGCGGGGCCTTTTGCCCGGTGGCGCTTCGCTTACCGGGCCTACGGTCCGTAGGTCGGGTAAGCGCTAGCGCCACCCGACAATCCCCGCTAACTCAAAATCAACGCAACACCATCAGCAGCGCCAGTATGACAACCGCACCGATGCTCATGGACGCCACATACCAGCGCAGATAACCGTTCTCGCTGAACAGCAGGCCTTTACCTGCAAAGCGAGAGAGGATCGCCGGGATATTCATCAGGCTGTTCAGTGGATCGCGCTTCAGCAGCCATGCAATGCCCAGGAACGGCTTCACGAAGATCATGTCGTACAGCCAGTCGAAGCCCCATGCGTTGTACCACCAGGTGCCCAGCAGACGGCCCGGCGCGCTGTTGGCAACGGCAGTCACCAGCGTGCGTTTGCCCAGCCACAGCCATGCGGCAATCAGGATGCCCGCGATAGCCACTACGCCGGAGGTGATTTCAAGCGTCAGAACGCGACCGTGCTCAAGCTCGGTTGTCGCCGGCAGTACGCCCTGCAACGGTGGCACAATCATCGCGCCAACGAAGGTGGACAGGACCAGCAGCACAATCAGCGGCAGGTGGTGGGTAATCCCCTTCCCTGCGTGAGCGTGAATTTGTTCTTTACCGTGGAAGACGATGAAAATCATACGGAAGGTGTACAGGGAGGTCATAAACGCACCGACCAGACCCGCAACCATCAGATTGATATGACCATTCGCCATGGCGCCCGCCAGGATTTCGTCCTTACTGAAGAAGCCCGCGGTGATCAGCGGCAGTGCCGCCAGCGCCGCGCCGCCTACCAGGAAGCAGACATAAACCAGCGGGATGGACTTACGCAGTCCGCCCATTTTGAAGATGTTCTGCTCGTGATGGCAGGCCAGGATCACCGAACCGGATGAGAGGAACAGCAGCGCTTTAAAGAACGCGTGCGTCATCAGGTGGAAAATGGCGGCGTCCCACGCCTGAACGCCCAGCGCCAGGAACATGTAACCAATCTGGCTCATGGTGGAGTACGCGAGCACGCGCTTGATGTCGGTCTGCACCAGCGCGGCAAAGCCTGCCAGCACCAGCGTAACCGCACCGACAATACCCACCAGATGCAGAATTTCCGAGGTCATCAGGAACAGGCCATGGGTACGCGCAATCAGGTAGACACCGGCGGTAACCATGGTTGCGGCGTGGATCAGCGCGGAGACAGGGGTTGGACCCGCCATCGCGTCGGCCAGCCATGTCTGCAACGGCAGCTGCGCGGATTTACCCACAGCGCCACCCAGCAGCATCAGCGTTGCCCACCACAGCATGTTGTTGCCTGCTTCGAAGTGCGCCGGCGCCAGTTCCACCATTTCGCGGAAGTTCAGCGTGCCCAGTTCGTTGTAAAGAATGAACAGCGCGAAAGCGAGGAACACGTCACCCACACGGGTCACGACGAACGCTTTCATGGCCGCTGCGCCATTCTTCGGATCGGTGTAGTAGAAACCGATCAGCAGGTAAGAGCACAGACCCACGCCTTCCCAGCCCAGATACATCAGCAGCAGGTTATCGGCCAGCACCAGAACCACCATGCTGGCGATAAACAGGTTGGTGTAGGCGAAGAAGCGGGAGTATCCCTCTTCACCGCGCATGTACCAGGAGGCGAACATGTGGATCAGGAAGCCGACGCCGGTAACTACGGAGAGCATGGTCAGAGACAGACCATCCAGCACCAGGTTGAAACCGATGTTGAAGTTACCGACCGACATCCAGTTCCACAGCGGTACGCTGTAGGCCTGACGTCCATTGTTAAAGAAGTCGATACCCGCATACGCTGTGACCAGCGCAGCCAGGCCGATAGAGCCAATGCCCACGGTGGCAGACAGATTCTCAGACCAGCGGCCGCGAGAAAACGCCAGCAGCACGAAGCCAATCAGCGGAAAAATAATGGTTAAGGCAAGCATGTTCATCCACGCAACTCACTTACTGAATCGATGTTCAGGTTCTGGCGGCGACGATGGAGCTGTAGCAACAGCGCCAGGCCAATACTCGCTTCAGCAGCCGCGAGGCTGATGGCGAGAATGTACATCACCTGACCATCGGTCTGGCCCCAGTAGCTACCGGCGACCACAAAGGCCAGCGCGGAAGCGTTGATCATGATTTCCAGACCGATCAGCATAAACAGCAGATTGCGGCGGATAACCAGACCGGTTAAGCCCAGAACGAATAAAATCGCAGCGAGGATCAGTCCATGTGTTAAGGGGATCATGCGCGTTCCTCCGTTTTTCTTTTCGCGCGGTCGTCAGTGCGGTTGCTCAGCACCTCGCCGACACGCTCTTCGCGGCCAACGTGGAAGGCCACAACCAGACCCGCCAGCAGCAGCATTGAGGCCAGCTCAACCGCCAGAACGTACGGACCAAACAGGGTGATACCCACGGCTTTCGCGCTGATTGGCGTCCCGTCGATACCCTGGTCGTTGACGCCCAGAATGGCGTAAACAATCACCGCCAGCATGATGGCCGACAAAATTGCCGGACCAATCCACACCTGCGGTTTTAACCACTGACGTTCCTGCTCAATTTCAGAGCCGCCCAGGTTGAGCATCATCACCACGAACACAAACAGCACCATGATGGCCCCGGCGTAGACGATGATTTCCAGCGCACCGGCGAAGTGCGCGCCCAGCGCAAAGAACACCCCGGAAATAGCCAGCAGCGAGATGATTAAATACAGCAGCGCATGCACCGGATTGGTATGCGTGATCACTCGCAGCGTAGCCAGGATGGCGATAAGGCCACAGATATAAAAAGCGAATTCCATTGCCCTCTCCTTACGGTAACAGGCTCTTGACGTCGATAGGCTTAGCTTCGTTCTCTGCTTCGCCTTTATCTTTGCCGTCGATTGCCATACCCGCCATCCGGTAGAAGTTATATTCCGGGTATTTGCCCGGACCGGAAATCAGCAGATCCTCTTTCTCGTACACCAGATCCTGACGCTTGTACTCACCCAGCTCGAAGTCTGGAGTAAGCTGAATCGCCGTGGTTGGGCACGCTTCTTCACACAGACCGCAGAAGATGCAGCGTGAGAAGTTGATGCGGAAGAACTCAGGGTACCAGCGGCCGTCCACCGTCTCTGCTTTTTGCAGAGAGATACAGCCCACCGGACACGCTACCGCACACAGGTTACAGGCAACGCAACGCTCGGAACCGTCCGGGTCGCGCGTCAGCACGATACGTCCACGGTAGCGCGGCGGCAGATATACCGGCTCTTCCGGGTACATCCGGGTTTCGCGTTTGGCAAACGCATGCAGGCCGATCATCCAGATACTGCGTACCTGAGTGCCGAAACCTACCAATAATTCTTTTAAGGTCATGATCTCAAAGCCCCTTATGGCTGCTGCCAGAGAATGACAGCCGCCGTTACCAACAAGTTGACGAGCGTCAGCGGCAGGCACACTTTCCAGCCGAAGGACATTACCTGGTCATAACGCGGACGCGGTAACGCTGCGCGAATCAAAATGAACATCATCATGAAGAACGCGGTTTTCAGCGCGAACCAGATGAACGGCGGTAAGAACGGGCCATGCCAGCCACCAAAGAACAGCGTTACCATCAACGCGGAAATGGTGACGATACCGATGTACTCGCCCACGAAGAACAGACCGAACTTCATACCGGAATATTCAATGTGGTAACCGTCGGCCAGTTCCTGTTCGGCTTCTGGCTGGTCAAACGGGTGACGGTGACACACCGCCACGCCCGCGATGGCAAAGGTAATAAACCCAAAGAACTGCGGGATAACGTTCCAGATGTCGGCCTGGTTGTTGACGATGTCGGTCATGTTAAATGAACCGGCCTGCGCCACCACGCCCATCAGGGAGAGACCCAGGAACACTTCGTAGCTCAGCGTCTGCGCGGAAGCACGCATCGCACCCAGCAGCGAGTATTTGTTGTTACTGGACCAGCCTGCGAACAGCACCGCGTAAACCGCGAGGCCTGCCATCATCAGGAAGAACAGAATGCCGATGTTCAGGTCAGCCACCACCCAGGTCGGGCTGACCGGAACGATAGCAAACGCCAGCAGCAGCGAGGTGAAGGCAATCATCGGCGCCAGCGTAAAGATCACGCGGTCCGAGAAGCGCGGAACCCAGTCCTCTTTAAAGAACATCTTGATCATGTCCGCGACCAGCTGGAGTGAACCACCCCAGCCCACGCGGTTCGGTCCGTAACGGTTCTGGAACAGACCGAGCAGACGACGTTCACCAAAGCTCATGAACGCGCCGCAGGTGACGACCACCAGCAGAATCACAACCGCTTTCAGAATGCTCAGCAGGATGTCGATAAGATCCGGCGTTAACCAACTCATGCTTTTGCCTCCTGAAGGTTATCAAGATGCGCACCCGCCAGGACCGGCGCGATGCCAGGCATACCCATCGGCAGACCCACCTGCCCTGCTGACAGGCGTTCAGAAATAATCAGCGGCAGGCTGATTGTCTGGCCGTCGTAGCTAAAGGCAATGTTCGCACCCGCGTTAACGCCAAGCTTCGCGGCATCCGCCGGGTTGAGCTTGATGTACGACTGCGGCATACGCTGCTGGAATACCGGAGAACGCTGGGACATTTCGTCGCTACCGAACAGATGGTAGTACGGTGCAATACGCCAGTGACCTTCCTGCGCCTGGAAGCTCGCCGGAACGGTGGTGAAGAAGTCCAGACCGGTTTCGGAGGCTTCAATCAGACGCACGCCCGGATCGCCGTGGCGCAGGTGACCACCCACTTCAGCCTGGAACTTGTTCCATGCCTGCGGGGAGTTCCAGCCCGGTGCCCATGCAAACGGGATTTGCGAACGCGGCGCAGACGGCTGGTTGTTCCCTTCCATCGAGAAGGCAAACATGGTGTCTTTATCCTGCGGCTGACGCGGTTCGTGCACGCTGATGTTGGCGCGCATCGCGGTACGACCGCTGTAGCGGTGCGGCTCACGCGCCAGTTTCTGGCCGCGAATGCGGAAGCTTGCGTCAGGCGCGGCGTCTTTAATGCCCGCCAGCTGAGGCAGTTTCTCAACAACCGCGTCAATAACGTGGTCGAGCTGCGTCCAGTCCACTTCACGGCTCTGCACGGTGCTGTGCAGAGAGTGCAGCCAGCGCCAGCTTTCCAGCATCACGGTGTTGCTGTCGTAGTAGGCCGGGTCATAAACCTGGAAGAAACGCTGGGCGCGGCCTTCGTTGTTGATCACCGTCCCGTCGCTTTCTGCGAAGCTTGCCGCAGAGAGCACGAGGTGCGCTTTGTCCATGATCGCGGTGCGCTGATGGTCGATAACCATCACCAGCGGCGCTCTGGAGAGCGCGGCGTCAACGCGAGCGGCAGAAGCATGGCGATGCAGGTCGTTTTCCAGCACCACAACGGCGTCAGCGGCACCGGATTCCAGTTCGCTTAACGCGTCTTCCAGCGAGCCGCCGCCAATCATACCCAGACCGATGCTGTTCACCGCACGGGCAATCATAGTCACACCGACGTCAGCGCCGCGGCCCTTCAGGGCTTTGGCAACGTTCGCTGCGGCCTGAATGATTTCAGCGCTACCGGCGTTGGTACCGGAAATAATCAGCGGTTTCTTCGCCCCCGCCAGTGCCTGAACAATCACATCGACCTTGTTTTGCAGGTCGCGATCCAGTTCAACGGCCGGCGAGTTGCTGTCCAGCGCGTGGGCAATGGCAAAGCCGAGACGCGCCTGATCTTCAACCGGCGCGCAGTAGGTCCACGCGGCGATATCGTCCAGACGAGTGTTGTCAACGTTAGTCACAAACAGAGGATGCTTCGCGCGCTGACCGATGTTGAGAATGGCCGCAATTTGCCAGTCAGCCACTTTTTGCGCCGCTGCCATTTCACGTGCTTTACCTTTCACCGCCTGACGAACCGCCAGAGCCGCGCGTGCGCCGGTCTGCGTCAGGTCTTCACCCAGCACCAGAACCGCATCATAGGATTCGATTTCGCGCAGCGCAGGCGTATGAATGCCGCCTTCACGCAGCACTTTCAGCACCAGCTGGAGACGTTCCTGCTCGCCCTGGGCGATACCGGTGTAGAAGTTTTCCGCCCCAACCAGCTCGCGCAGCGCGAAGTTGCTTTCGATGCTGGCGCGCGGGGAGCCGATGCCGATCACTTTCTTCGACTGACGCAGAATATCTGCCGCGCCCTGCATCGCCTGCTCGGCGTTGAGGGTAATGAAGTCGTCGCCACGGCGCTGAACCGGCTGACGCGGACGGTCTTTCAGGTTCACATAGCCATAGCCGAAACGACCGCGGTCGCAGAGGAAGTAGTGGTTAACGGTACCGTTGTAACGGTTTTCGATACGACGCAGTTCGCCGTAACGTTCACCCGGGCTGGTGTTACAGCCGAGGGAGCACTGCTGGCAGATGCTTGGCGCAAACTGCATGTCCCATTTACGGTTGTAACGTTCAGAGTGGGTTTTATCCGTGAATACACCGGTCGGACAGATTTCTACCAGGTTACCGGAGAATTCGCTTTCCAGCGTACCGTCTTCCGGACGACCGAAGTAGACGTTGTCATGCGCGCCATATACGCCCAGATCCTGACCGTCTGCATAATCTTTGTAGTAACGCACGCAGCGGTAGCAGGCGATGCAGCGGTTCATTTCGTGAGAGATGAACGGCCCCAGATCCTGGTTACGGTGGGTACGCTTGGTAAAGCGATAGCGACGGAAGCTGTGACCGGTCATGACGGTCATATCCTGAAGGTGGCAGTTACCGCCCTCCTCACACACCGGACAGTCGTGCGGGTGGTTGGTCATCAACCACTCCACCACGCTTTCACGGAACTGTTTGGCTTCTTCGTCATCAATCGAAATAAAGGTGCCTTCGGCGGCTGGCGTCATACAGGACATCACCAGGCGACCACGCGTGTCTTCCGCGTTTTGATATTGCTTCACCGCACACTGGCGGCAAGCACCGACGCTGCCCAGCGCCGGATGCCAGCAAAAGTACGGAATATCGAGGCCAAGAGACAGACAAGCTTCCAGCAGGTTGTCCGCCCCGTTGACTTCGTATTCTTTGCCGTCTACATGAATCGTAGCCATTAGCATGCTTCCAGTTGGCTCGGCCGAAACCGAGCGTTAATCAAAATTCTGTTTTTACCAGCGCGCTTTCAGCAGGTTCGGCTGAATACCATTGATCGAATGGGTATTGCTGAACGGCTGCTTGATGCCTGCTTCGAATTCGTCGCGGAAATATTTAATCGCGCTTTGCAGCGGCTCGACGGCGCCCGGTGCGTGGGCACAGAAGGTTTTACCCGGCCCTAAGAATCGACACAGTTGCTCAAGTGTCTCGATATCGCCAGGCTGGCCTTCGCCACGTTCGATAGCACGCAGGATCTTCACGCTCCACGGCAGACCATCACGGCACGGTGTACACCAGCCGCAGGACTCGCGGGCGAAGAACTCTTCCAGGTTACGCACCAGGGATACCATGCCGATCTCATGGTCGACGGCCATCGCCAGCGCCGTACCCAGACGGCTGCCTGCTTTACCAATGCTTTCGAACTCCATTGGCAGGTCAAGGTGGGCTTCGGTCAGGAAGTCCGTCCCTGCCCCACCCGGCTGCCAGGCTTTGAATTTCAGGCCATCGCGCATGCCGCCGGCGTAGTCTTCAAGAATTTCGCGTGCGGTGGTGCCGAACGGCAGCTCCCAGACGCCAGGGTTCTTCACGCGACCGGAGAAGCCCATCAGCTTGGTACCGGCATCTTTGCTTGAGGAGATGCCCTGATACCACTCCACGCCGTTCGCGAGGATCGCCGGGACGTTGCACAGGGTTTCGACGTTGTTGACGCAGGTCGGTTTACCCCACACGCCGGAGCTTGCCGGGAACGGTGGCTTGGAGCGTGGGTTCGCGCGGCGGCCTTCCAGGGAGTTAATCAGCGCGGTTTCTTCACCGCAGATATAACGCCCGGCACCGGTGTGCACGAACAGCTCGAAGTCAAACCCGGTGCCCAGGATGTTTTTACCCAGCAGACCGGCTTCAGTGGCTTCGGCAATCGCGCGACGCAGGTTTTCAGCCGCTTCGATGTATTCACCGCGCAGGAAGATATAGCCACGGTACGCTTTCAGCGCGAACGCGGAGATCAGCATGCCTTCCACCAGCAGGTGCGGCAGCTGTTCCATCAGCAGGCGGTCTTTATAGGTACCCGGCTCCATTTCATCGGCGTTACACAGCAGGTAACGGATGTTCATGGATTCATCTTTCGGCATCAGGCTCCACTTCAGACCGGTGGAGAAGCCCGCGCCGCCGCGGCCTTTCAGGCCACACTCTTTCACCGCGTTAACGATGTCGTCCGGCGCCATGCCGCCGAGGGCTTTACGCGCGCCGGCATAGCCGTTTTTGCTCTGATATTCGTCGAGCCAGACCGGCTGTTTGTCATCACGCAGACGCCAGGTCAGCGGATGCGTCTCAGCAGTACGAATTACAGTTTTCATTTGTACTGCTCCAGCAGGTCAGGAATTGCTTCCGGCGTCAGATGGCTGTGAGTGTCCTCATCAATCATCATGGTCGGCCCCTTGTCGCAGTTACCCAGGCAGCAGGTTGGCAGCAGAGTAAAGCGTCCGTCGAAGGTGGTCTGGCCCGGCTTGATATTGAGTTTCTTCTCAATCGCAGCCTGAATGCCCTGATAACCGGTGATGTGGCAGACCACGCTGTCACAGTAGCGGATCACATGGCGGCCTACCGGCTGACGGAAGATCTGGCTGTAGAACGTGGCTACGCCTTCTACGTCACTCGCCGGAATACCCAGCACTTTTGCGATCTCGTAGATCGCCCCATCCGGCACCCAACCACGCTGTTTCTGTACGATTTTCAGCGCTTCAATGGACGCCGCACGTGGGTCTTCGTAGTGGTGCATCTCGTGCTCAATGGCGGCACGCTCTGCTTCACTCAGCTCAAAAGCCTCGGTTTGTGGTTGTTGATTCTCGTGCATAATTAGCGGTCCACATCTGACATAACAAAATCGATACTACCCAGATACACAATCAGGTCGGAGACCAGACTGCCGCGAATGGCGGCCGGGATCTGCTGCAAGTGCGCGAAGCTTGGCGTACGCACGCGGGTGCGGTAGCTCATGGTGCTGCCGTCACTGGTGAGGTAGTAGCTGTTGATACCCTTGGTCGCTTCAATCATCTGGAAGGATTCCTGTGCCGGCATGACCGGGCCCCAGGAAACTTGCAGGAAGTGGGTGATCAGGGTTTCGATATGTTGCAGCGTGCGCTCTTTCGGTGGCGGCGTCGTCAGCGGGTGATCCGCCTTGAACGGGCCTTCCGGCATGTTGTTGAGGCACTGCTCAAGGATGCGCAGGCTCTGGCGCAGCTCTTCCACTTTCAGCATCACGCGGGTATAGCAGTCGGATACGCCGCCGCCAACCGGGACTTCAAAGTCGAAGTTCTCGTAACCAGAGTAAGGACGGGCTTTACGCACGTCGAAATCAATCCCGGTCGCACGCAGACCTGCACCTGTGGTTCCCCACTCCAGCGCTTCTTTCGCGCCGTAGGCAGCAACGCCCTGAGAACGGCCTTTCAGGATGGAGTTACGCAGCGCGGCTTTCTCGTAAGACGCCAGACGTTTCGGCATCCAGTCGAGGAATTCACGCAGCAGACGGTTCCAGCCGCGCGGCAGATCGTGCGCCACACCGCCGATGCGGAACCAGGCCGGGTGCATACGGAAACCGGTAATCGCTTCCACCAGATCGTAGATTTTCTGACGGTCGGTAAAGGCGAAGAAGACCGGCGTCATCGCGCCGACGTCCTGAATGAACGTGGAGATGTACAGCAGGTGGCTGTTAATACGGAACAGTTCAGACAGCATCACGCGAATCACGTTAACGCGATCCGGGACGGTGATGCCTGCCAGCTTCTCAACGGCCAGCACGTATGGCATTTCGTTCACGCAGCCGCCGAGGTATTCGATACGGTCGGTGTACGGAATGTAGCTGTGCCAGGACTGACGCTCGCCCATCTTCTCGGCACCACGGTGGTGGTAGCCGATGTCAGGGACGCAGTCGACAATTTCTTCGCCGTCAAGCTGAAGGATAATACGGAATGCACCGTGCGCAGAGGGGTGGTTTGGACCGAGGTTGAGGAACATGAAGTCCTCGTTTTCGGTGCCGCGCTTCATGCCCCAGTCTTCCGGCTTGAAGGTCAGCGCTTCCATCTCCAGATCCTGCTTGGCTTTGGTCAGCTCAAACGGGTCAAATTCAGTGGCGCGTGCCGGGTAGTCTTTACGCAGCGGGTGGCCGGTCCAGGTCTGCGGCATCATGATGCGCGTCAGATGCGGGTGACCGTCAAAGGTCATGCCGAACATTTCCCAGGTTTCGCGCTCGTACCAGTTGGCGTTCGGGAAAAGTTTGGTGATCGTCGGCAGATGCATGTCGTTTTCAGACAATGCCACCTTGAGCATGATATCCGTGTTGCGGTCTATTGAGATCAGGTGGTAGAAAACGGAAAAATCCGCAGCAGGGAGACCCTGGCGGTGCGTTCTCAGACGTTCGTCCATGCCGTGTAAGTCAAACAGCATGACGTAAGGTTTTGGCAATTTCTTGAGGAAATCGACAACTTCCAGTAATTGCTCACGCTTCACCCAAACAACGGGTACCCCGGTGCGGGTGGCCTGAACAGTAAAGGCATCCGGCCCAAAACGGTTGCGCAGTTCGCCAATGACGGGGTCATCGAGATGATCCCGGGTCTGCCAGGCGGCTTCTTGCGCGGTTAAGTCGGTCATATTGTTCACCATTGCAAATGGTCCGTGGTGACTGTTAAGCCTGGCTTCGCGCTATTTGAGTAGTGATATGCGAAGGTGTTCTCCAGGCCCACAGGCGCAAATTAAATTTCGTCAGGCGTACGCAGGTTGGTGACGGCAATACGTTCACCACGTTTACGCTCGCGCTCAGACTGCATGTTCGCGCGATAGACACCCTGATCGCCAACAACCCATGAAAGCGGGCGGCGTTCTTTACCAATTGACTCCTGGAGCAGCATCAGCGCCTGCATATAGGCCTCTGGACGCGGCGGGCAGCCCGGGATGTACACATCCACCGGAATGAACTTATCAACGCCCTGCACAACGGAATAAATGTCGTACATACCGCCGGAGTTTGCACATGCGCCCATGGAGATAACCCATTTTGGCTCCAGCATCTGGTCATAAAGACGCTGAATAACTGGTGCCATCTTGGTAAAGCAGGTCCCGGCCACCACCATCAGGTCAGCCTGACGTGGAGAAGCACGCAGTACCTCGGCCCCAAAACGCGCAACGTCATGCACCGCAGTGAATGACGTCACCATTTCAACGTAGCAGCAAGAAAGGCCAAAGTTGTATGGCCAGATGGAGTTCTTACGACCCCAGTTGACCATGTCGTGCATGGCATGTTCGAGCTTGCCCATGTACACGCTTTTGTTGACTTCTTGCTCCAGGGGGTCGGTTACGATCTCCTGTTTTTGCAGGGGGTAACGGTCATTCTCACCGTTAGGATCTATGCGGGTGAGCGTATAATCCATCTTATTGCCTCGCTGTTACTGCTGACGATTAGAGATACTGTTTTCCGGGTTGATGTGTTCACGGCGTGAACGCACAGGTGTCCAGTCCAGCGCGCCAATACGCACCAGATAAACCAGACCGGCCAGTAACACTAAAATGAAAATTGCGGCCTCGACAAAGCCCACCCAACCACTTTCGCGAATGGAGGTAGACCACGCGAAGAGGTAAAGCGCTTCCACGTCAAAAATGACGAAGAACATGGCTACCAGGTAGAACTTGGCAGACAGGCGTAAGCGAGCGGTACCTACTGAATCAATACCTGATTCGAAAGGTGTGTTTTTGTGCCTTGCGCGGGCGCGACCGCCCAGGAACCAGCCGCCGACTAACATCAGGCAGCACAGGCCAATGGCTACAATAAGAAAGATTGCGAATGCCCAGTGATGAGCGATGACTTCTGTGGATGTTGACATACTCATTGCTTACTCATCAAAAGTGATACCGACGACACTGCTCTTGCTGGCAGATGGGCATCACATCGATTCATGGGGAGGAACAAAATAACCTTACACTAACTGTCAGAAATGAGACATAGACAGCAAAATGATGGGGTTTTTTACTCCTTTCTATAACCTTTTGTCAACTTTAACAAAGGTTTCTTCACATTAAATTACAACGTGCGATTCTCATTAACATTTGGTGCCCTTTAACCCTGGTGGGTACATGACTTTCCGTCAAATGCATCTTGTTGAATCGTGTCCGTTTTGGAAGTAAAAAAAATAACCCTCCTATTTTGACAGGATTTGCCAACGATTCCTCCCCCCAAATGGGAGTATTTTCTTGATCTGAGACACGCTTTTGTTAATTCAATCAAAAAAACAGCAACATATTTCCTGTTTTTTTAACATCGGCGGGGTATGAGGTAAGTTAGAACAGGTATTGTTTACATCTTAACCAAAAACATTTACTGCATTGATAAATAAGCGGTATTTGCTTTATCCCTGCTCCGTTCACGGTTATGAATAGCAAAAAAAACCACTCGCAGGAAAAAATCATGCGAGTGGCTCTTTTTTGCACTTACATTTTGTTACGAGAATTTTGAGGGAATGATCACTCAAAATCCCCTTCCACGATCAGGGAGTCGTCCCCTCCTTCGGGAGTAACAGGCGCGTACTGCCATGGATTGTGGTAGTTTTCCATTGCCTCGAACACCACTTTTGCCAGCTCGTTGTTGCTGGCGGCGTTATGGCACAGCAGGTACTCCGTATCCGGCAACGACGGGAGTCCCTCGGATTGACCCAGCACACGCAGATCGGGGCTCATCATCTCCACCGGACGGGCCGTTACGCCAAGCCCGGCCTTCACCGCCGCTCGCACTGCGGGCAAGGTTGACGCCACGTACGCCAGGCGCCATGGAATACCGGCTTCGTTGAGCGCAGCCAGCACCATATCGCGGAACGGACTGGGATCGTCCAGCAGGACCAGGGGTATCGGCTCACCTTTCTGCAATACATACTCTGCGGCACAGTACCAGTGCGTTGGAGAAGTACGCAGCGTCAGGCTGTCAAACTGGCCAGGTCGATGCGTGGTGACCACCAGGTCAACCTCGTTTTCTTTCAGCATCTCAACCATGAAGGCATTGCGTTTAACGCTAACGTCCAGGGCAAGCTTCGGATAAACCGAGCTAATTCGGTTGAGAAGGAAGGGTAAAATGGTATCTGCTGATTCATCTGACGCCCCTAATGTTAACACTCCCTGAAGGTTGCTAAACATTAATGACATACAGGCTTCATCATTAAAGCGCAGTATCTTTCTGGCATAACCCAGAAGCTGAATACCATGTTCTGTTAAAAGCTTATTACGTCCATGACGCGCAAAAAGCTCTTTACCAACCAGTTGTTCCAGCCGCTGCATTTGCTGACTCACGGCGGACTGGGTACGGCAAACGGCGGCAGCAGCTGCTGCAAAAGTGTTGAGATCGGCGACCGCAACAAACGTTCTCAGCAGATCGAGGTCGAGATTCATTATCGGACGATTTGCATTTATCATATCTTTTCACTTTCAGGTTGCTCGTGCGGAGCTGCCCGGGTTGAAGCTGTGTGTAACAGTTAAGCAATTCCTTCTGAAGAGTTTCCCTCGCATCCCGGCCCGGCAGACTGCCTGACAGATAGTTATTGTACTGCGGTATATCACCAGTCAGAAATCACGTTTCATGACGTTATTTTTATTCTCTTGCGTCCAGGATATTTCGTTGTTTGCAGGTCGATGTTAATACCATAAAGAGTAAGACATGTTTTCTGCCATCTATATCGCAGCGTTGGCAACGTAGCAAGATGTGACTTACCCAATCAGCCAGAGATAATTTTAACAATAACAATCGATTAATACAGGAAAGCAGTATCCGATATACGTAACAGGCCTATCGCTATGCTGCATTCCCGAAACACATCTTAACCCAAATCCACTATATTTATAAGTCTTATTGCAATATTAAGGATTTACCGCCAATGATAAGCAACTACACTCTTTTTATTAAAATTAACGAAAGTTGCATTTTCGTCGTTAATAATAAATAAAGTTTAATTTAGATTCAGGCCATTCATTAATAACCCTTAACATTAATTTCACATGAGTAACTTTTAACCTGGCTTTGCTAATATGGCAATCGGTATCTCAGCATTCAGGTTTTACGAATGGTCACTCAGCGGGACTAATGCATCAGCCCGAATCGTCTTTTTATTTATTCCAGAATAATATTCATCCTTATATGAAATTTTTAGCATAAACCACCCAGCACCCCTCTTTATCACGATAAATTCAGGCACAAAATCACTCCGTCGTTAGAGTAAGCGATCACCGCGGCATTGCCCGGTTGGACGAAATCTTCTTCTGTGCGCCCTTCAAAACGAAGCGCGGTGGGAGTACATTGTTCCGTGCTCACTTCCACGGCAGGAAGTTGCAATAATAGCGAAAAGGTTAAAGGTTCATGTCCCCTATCGAAAAATCCAGCAAGCTCGACAACGTCTGTTACGACATCCGTGGCCCGGTACTCAAAGAGGCAAAACGCCTTGAAGAGGAAGGCAATAAGGTTCTGAAACTCAACATCGGCAACCCCGCGCCATTTGGTTTTGAAGCGCCGGATGAGATCCTGGTGGATGTGATCCGTAACCTGCCCACTGCACAAGGCTACTGCGATTCAAAAGGGCTTTATTCCGCCCGTAAAGCCATCATGCAGCACTATCAGGCTCGCGGTATGCGCGACGTCACCGTTGAAGATATCTACATTGGCAACGGTGTCTCGGAGCTGATCGTTCAGGCGATGCAGGCGCTCCTGAACAGCGGCGATGAAATGCTGGTTCCTGCCCCGGATTATCCGCTGTGGACGGCTGCGGTGTCCCTGTCCAGCGGTAAAGCGGTGCACTACCTGTGCGACGAATCCTCTGACTGGTTCCCGGATCTGGATGATATTCGCGCCAAAATTACCCCGCGCACCCGGGGTATCGTGATCATTAACCCGAATAACCCGACGGGTGCGGTCTATTCAAAAGAGCTGCTGATGGAGATCGTCGAGATCGCCCGCCAGCACAACCTGATCATCTTTGCCGACGAGATTTACGACAAGATCCTGTACGACGCGGCGCAGCACCACTCTATCGCCGCGCTGGCGCCCGATCTGCTGACGGTCACCTTTAACGGACTGTCTAAAACTTACCGCGTTGCCGGTTTCCGTCAGGGCTGGATGGTACTGAACGGTCCGAAAAAACATGCGAAAGGCTACATTGAAGGGCTGGAGATGCTGGCATCCATGCGTCTGTGCGCCAACGTACCGGCGCAACATGCGATCCAGACAGCTCTCGGCGGCTATCAAAGCATCAGCGAGTTTATCGTTCCAGGCGGCCGCCTGTATGAACAGCGCAACCGCGCATGGGAATTGATTAATGATATTCCGGGCGTCTCCTGCGTGAAGCCTAACGGCGCGCTGTACATGTTCCCGAAAATCGACGCGAAGCGCTTCAATATTCACGACGACCAGAAAATGGTGCTCGACTTCCTGTTGCAGGAAAAAGTGCTGCTGGTTCAGGGGACGGCGTTTAACTGGCCGTGGCCGGATCACGTGCGTATCGTCACCTTGCCGCGCGAAGACGATCTCGAGATGGCCATCAGCCGCTTCGGGCGCTTCCTCTCCGGGTACCATCAGTAACGCTGACTTTTCGCCGGGTAGCGCTGCGCTTACCCGGCCTGCAACATCCGCAAATTTGCATCTTCCCTCCCCTCCCCGCACAATGAAGTCTGTCGCAGTGAAGACATAAGGTAACCTATGAGTCAGAGTCATTTCTTTGCCCACCTCTCCCGCCTGAAACTCATCAACCGCTGGCCGCTGATGCGCAATGTGCGTACTGAAAATGTGTCTGAGCACAGTTTGCAGGTTGCCATGGTCGCGCACGCGCTGGCCGTGATTAAAAACCGCAAATTCAACGGGCAGGTGAATGCCGAACGTATCGCCCTGCTGGCGATGTATCACGATGCATCGGAAGTGCTGACCGGGGATCTGCCTACGCCGGTGAAATATTTCAACTCGCAGATTGCCCAGGAATATAAGGCCATTGAGAAGATTGCCCAGCAGAAGCTGATCGACATGGTGCCTGAAGAGCTGCGCGATATCTTCGGGCCGCTGATCGATGAGCATCAGTATACGGAAGAGGATAAATCCCTGGTTAAGCAGGCCGATGCGCTGTGCGCCTACCTGAAGTGTCTGGAAGAGTTATCCGCCGGGAATAACGAATTTTTACTGGCAAAAACGCGTCTGGAAAAAACGCTGGAATCCCGTCGCAGCGAAGAGATGGACTACTTTATGCGCGTGTTTGTGCCGAGCTTCCATTTGTCGCTGGATGAGATTAGCCAGGATTCGCCACTCTGATTTTCGCCCAGCGGCGCGGCGCTGCGCTTGCAGGGCCTACGGGGTTGTAGGCCGGGTAAGGCGTAGCCGCCACCCGGCAAAATGCTCAGAACGGAAACAGGACCGGTATCAATACCACGCACACCACCATCACCAGCACGGTGAACGGCACACCCAGCTTCACGAAATCACTGAACCTATAATTCCCGGGCCCCAGCACCAGCGTATTGACCGGGGAAGAGACCGGCGTCATAAATGCCGCGGACGCCGCCATCGCAACCATCATCGCAAACGGATACGGCGAAACGCCCATCGATTTTGCCATCGCCAGCGCAATGGGCGCCATCAGCACCGCCGTTGCGGTATTGGAGATGAACAAACCGATGGTGGCACACATGACGAACAGGCAAACCATCATCAGGTACGGACCATATCCCCCGCCCGCGTCCATTAAGCCTTTCACGATCAAATCCACCCCGCCGGTTTTCTGTAGCGCCAGGGCGAAGGGCATCATCCCGACGATGAGAATGATGCTCGGCCAGTGAATCGCTTTGTAAGCGCTTTCGGCGTCAATACAGCGGAATTTGCCCATTAACAGACAGGCGATTATCGCCGCCACCGGGTTAGGGATCTCGTCCGTCAGCATCAGCGCGACCATCAATACCAGGCAAAAAATCGCATGGGGCGCCTGGCTGTGCGCCGGTGACGCATCGTTCTCTTCAATCGGCATATTCAGCACCACAAAATCGCGGCCTTTCTGCCCGAGCTGGCTAATCAGTTTCCAGTTGCCGACCACGAGGAAGATATCCCCCAGCAGGATCGGCTCATCCACCACCGCCCCTTCAAGGGCTACGCCATCGCGCTTCAGGCCCACCACGTTGAGGCCATAGCGGGTACGAAAGCCGATTTCACGCACGGTTTTGCCCAATAACTCCGATTCCGGGATCAGCGACACCTCGGCCATTCCCACATCCAGCGCCTGGTCAGAGAAATACTCGCCGCGCAGGACCATCGGCTCCAGCAGTTGCTCGCTACAAAACTCCCGCAGATCCACGTCTGCGGTGGACATATCAATCAGCAGGACGTCACGCGCGCGAAACTCTGACACCCCGTTCACGTTAACGATCACCCGACGAAAACGACGCCAGCGCTCAACCCCGATGACGTTCGCGCCATAGCGTTCGCGTAGCTTAAGGTCATCCAGCCGCTGCCCCACCATAGGCGATCCCGGGCGGATAGCCAGACGTCGGGCACGCCCGGTCAGACGATACTCTTTAATCAGATCGCGGAAAGAGCGCCGCTTCCAGCCCTCTTTGGCTTTATCCTGCTTCTCCCCTTTCAGCGCGAAACGGGTCAATAGCATATAGATAATGCCCATCACCAGTACCACCAGCCCGATCGGCGTAACGCTGAAAAAGCTAAACCCCTCAAGCCCCTCACGGATCAGTTCGCTGTTCACGACGAGGTTCGGCGGCGTCGCGACCAGCGTCATCATGCCGCTGATGAGCCCGGCGAAGCTCAACGGCATCATCAGCCGCGACGGGGAGATCTGCATCCTCATGCAGACGCTCAGCACGACCGGAATAAAGATGGCCACGACGCCCGTAGAGCTCATAAACGCGCCCAGCCCGGCGACCGTCAGCATCAGGTAAATCAGCATTTTGGTTTCGCTGCTGCCCGCCACCTTAACCAACCACGACCCCATCATCGTCGCCACGCCGGTGCGTACCAGCCCGTCGCCAATAATAAACAGGGCGGCAATCAAAATAACGTTGGGATCGCTAAACCCGGAAAAGGCTTCCGGCAGGGAAAGGGTACCGCTCAGAACGAATGCGACAATCACAAACAGGGCGACGGCATCCATGCGCACCTTGCCCGTGGCAAAAAGAATGATGGCGATTAACAGCAGGCTCAGGACCCAAATCAGTTCACCGTTCACAACATGTCCTTGTCAGTGGAGGAGAAGCAATTCTGCCATAAAAAAGCCCCGGTAATGCGGGGCTATATCATGGGATTACATTTTTAGCGAGACGGTTACAACTCCGTCTGACGCCTTCGAGACGTCGATGGCGGTCAGGGTGTTAAGCACGAAATCCGCCTCTTCCAGCCGGGGGGAACCCGCCGGGACGTTAACGGCAATGACGTGGCTTCCGGCGTTCAGCCCGGCCAGCACGCCTGCCGCCGCGTCTTCCACCACCACGCACTCCGCTGGCGCAAGGCCAAGCAGTTCTGCGCCGAGCAGAAACGCATCCGGTTCAGGCTTGCCGCGCTTCACGCGCTCAGCGGTAATGAAGACGTCCGGCGTCGGTAAACCTGCCGCCTTATGACGGGCATGCGCGACGGGAACCGAGCCGGAGGTGACGATAGCCCACGGGATCTGCGCTTCATTCAGGTGCTCAAGCAGTTCACGCGCACCGGGCAGCGCGGTGATGCCTTCGGTATCGGTAGCTTCAATCTGCTCAAGATAGCGGAACTCCGCCTGAATCTCTTCCTCAGAACGTCCCGCAAGGAAGTGCCGCAATGAGGTAATGGCCTGTTTGCCATGGATGAAATTCAGTACGTCCTGATGGTCGATGCCGTGCCGGTCGGCCCAGTGGCACCACGAGCGCTCCACCACCGGTAGCGAATCCACCAGCGTACCGTCCAGATCAAACAGAAAACCTTTACACTGCACACACACCTCCGTCAGGCATTAATGATTTGTTGAATTTCGTTGCTGCTTAAATGGTACTGACGCGGACAGGCGTGCCACGCGCTCAGCATACGTTGATACTTATCCCACATCGGGGTCTGGGCGTTGAAGCCGTGCGTACCCGCATCAAAATGGGTGTAACGCCCTTCGGTATTCACCATAAAGCGTACATAGCTCAGATAGCGCGCTTCCGTCGCAGCATCAAAGCCCAGGAACGTCACGCGGCGCTCGTCAATGGTCTGCTGGTCCTTCAGATTGGTCCAGGACACATGCAGCGCATGGTACATCTCCATGATGTCGATAACGATACGGCAGGTTTCCTCTTTCAGTTCGCCAAATTCGCGATCCAGTTCGCGCATCTGCAAGCCAAAACCACGTTCAACAATGGTTTGCAGGCGGCTGTAGCGCGCAGCGTTATCGGGATCAAGCATAGTCATCATCTTGTACTGGTTAGACAAAATCAGACGTTGAGCATGGGTCATTTCCATCTTTCGACTCCTGTAGCGCATTGCACTGTAAAAAAAAGACACGGTAACTGATTGTTACTGTGCCTTCTTTTGGTCGTCGTTTCGATGATCAATCACAAGTCATCGAGGAATGTTTTATCAAGCTGTTTAAACGCACGCTTGAGGGTATCCGCCAGCGCCTGATAGTCTGGCTTGCCTTCAACCGGTGCCAGCGCCTGGCCCGCCTCCTCCAGTTTTCCACGCACTTCATAAAACCAGTGTAAAACAGAAGGCGGAAGTGGCGTGACGGAACGTTTGCCTAACCACCATAGCCCCTGCATCGGCAGGCTTAACGCAAAAAGCGCCGTCGCGACGGCAGGGCCAAGCTGTCCACCTAACGCTATCTGCCAGCACAGGGTAAAAACGGCAATCGGGGGCATAAAGCGAATCGCATAGCGCGTGGCGCGAATAGTGCGATTTTCAATAAACATGGGCGCGAGGCGCTTTTCCATCGGCCATGTCTTTGCGTAATGCTGTCCCCGACGAAACAGACTAAAAAAGTTCACAGACGGGATTTCGGGTGTCGACATGGCTGTACCTCAACTTCACATATAAAAATTAAAATTTTCGTGCAAAACCACAACAGGCTATGACAACGTTCAAAATATTTTGTCATCGCTACCCCGTATCGGGTATCCTGTGCCAGCCTGATAGGGCCGTAGACGATAAGCGTTAACTCGTCAAATTATCGCATATTATGCCATTGTCTGAAAAATGTTCAAAATGGCTTAAAATCATAGGTATTTCTTCCATCCTGCCAGAATGTTTGTTTGGCATGATGTTAATCATAAATGTCTGGGTCAGCATGCGTTACGCTTTTAGACTCACTGACGTTTTTTTAGCCACGTATCAATAATAGGTACTTCCATGTCGAGTAAGTTAGTACTGGTTCTGAACTGCGGTAGCTCCTCACTGAAATTCGCCATCATCGATGCGCTCAACGGTGACGAGTACCTCTCTGGTTTGGCCGAATGTTTCCATCTGCCTGAAGCACGTATCAAGTGGAAGATGGACGGCAGCAAACAAGAAGCGGCTTTAGGTGCAGGCGCCGCTCACAGTGAAGCGCTGAACTTTATCGTTAACACTATTCTGGCACAAAAACCAGAACTGTCTGCTCAGCTGACCGCAATTGGTCACCGTATCGTCCACGGCGGCGAAAAATACACCAGTTCCGTGGTAATCGACGACTCCGTGATCCAGGGTATCAAAGACTCTGCGTCTTTCGCACCGCTGCATAACCCGGCTCACCTGATCGGTATCGCTGAAGCACTGAAATCCTTCCCGAGTCTGAAAGACAAAAACGTGGCCGTGTTCGATACCGCGTTCCATCAGACCATGCCGGAAGAGTCTTACCTCTATGCCCTGCCATACAGCCTGTACAAAGAGCACGGCGTCCGTCGTTACGGCGCACACGGCACCAGCCACTTCTATGTGACTCAGGAAGCCGCAAAAGTGCTGAACAAGCCGGTTGAAGAAGTCAACATTATCACCTGCCACCTGGGCAACGGTGGTTCTGTTTCCGCTATCCGCAACGGTAAGTGTGTTGACACCTCTATGGGTCTGACCCCGCTGGAAGGTCTGGTGATGGGTACCCGTTCCGGTGATATCGACCCGGCGATCATCTTCCACCTGCACGACACTCTGGGCATGAGCGTTGACGACATCAACAAAATGCTGACCAAAGAGTCTGGCCTGCTGGGCCTGACCGAGGTCACCAGCGACTGCCGTTACGTTGAAGACAACTACGCAGAAAAAGCTGACGCTAAACGTGCAATGGACGTTTATTGCCACCGTCTGGCGAAGTACATCGGTTCTTACACCGCGCTGATGGAAGGCCGTCTGGATGCTGTTATCTTCACCGGCGGTATCGGTGAGAACGCGGCAATGGTACGTGAACTGTCCCTGGGCAAACTGGGCGTTCTGGGCTTCGAAGTTGATCATGAGCGTAACCTGGCTGCCCGCTTCGGCAAGTCTGGCTTCATCAACAAAGAAGGCACCCGCCCTGCTATCGTTATCCCAACTAACGAAGAGCTGGTCATCGCGCAAGACGCGCACCGCCTGACTGCCTGATTCCACACCGCCAGCAATGCTGGCGGTGCTGTTTTGTAACCCGCCCAACGCGGCGGTAACGAAAGAGGATAAACCGTGTCCCGTACTATTATGCTGATCCCTACCGGAACCAGCGTCGGCCTGACCAGCGTCAGCCTCGGCGTGATCCGCGCTATGGAACGCAAAGGCGTTCGTCTGAGCGTCTTTAAGCCTATCGCCCAGCCACGTGCCGGTGGCGATGCGCCAGACCAGACCACCACCATCGTTCGCAAGAACTCCAATCTGCCAGCGGCTGAACCGCTGAAGATGAGCCACGTTGAATCTCTGCTCTCCAGCAACCAGAAAGACGTGCTGATGGAAGAGATCATTGCCAACTACCACGCAAACGCGCAGGACGCGGAAGTGGTGCTGGTTGAAGGCCTGGTCCCAACCCGTAAACACCAGTTTGCCCAGTCTCTGAACTTTGAAATCGCGAAAACCCTGAACGCAGAGATCGTTTTCGTGATGTCTCAGGGCACGGATACCCCAGAGCAGCTGAAAGAGCGTATCGAACTGACGCGCAGCAGCTTCGGCGGTGCGAAAAACACCAGCATCACCGGCGTGATTGTTAACAAGCTGAACGCGCCAGTAGATGAGCAGGGCCGTACGCGTCCTGACCTGTCCGAAATTTTTGACGACTCTTCCAAAGCGAAAGTCATCAAAGTTGACCCGGCTAAGTTGCAGGATTCCAGCCCGCTGCCTGTTCTGGGCGCGGTGCCATGGAGCTTCGATCTGATTGCCACCCGTGCAATCGATATGGCGCGTCACCTGAACGCCACCGTGATCAACGAAGGCGATATCAACACCCGCCGCGTGAAGTCCGTAACTTTCTGCGCACGTAGCATTCCACACATGCTGGAGCACTTCCGTGCAGGTTCCCTGCTGGTAACCTCCGCAGACCGTCCGGACGTGCTGGTTGCAGCCTGTCTGGCCGCGATGAACGGCGTGGAGATCGGCGCGATCCTGCTGACCGGCGCCTACGAGATGGACCCACGCGTAAGCAAGCTGTGCGAACGTGCGTTCGCCACTGGCCTGCCAGTCTTCATGGTGAACACCAACACCTGGCAGACCTCCCTGAGCCTGCAAAGCTTCAACCTCGAAGTGCCGGTTGATGACCACGAGCGTATCGAGAAAGTTCAGGAATACGTTGCAGGCTACATCAACGCAGACTGGATCGAATCCCTGACCGCGACCTCCGAGCGCAGCCGTCGTCTGTCTCCTCCAGCCTTCCGTTACCAGCTGACCGAGCTGGCGCGTAAAGCGGGCAAACGCGTGGTTCTGCCAGAAGGCGACGAACCACGTACCGTTAAAGCGGCAGCCATCTGTGCAGAGCGCGGTATCGCGACCTGTGTGCTGCTGGGTAACCCGGATGAGATCAACCGCGTTGCGGCGTCTCAGGGCGTTGAGCTCGGCGCGGGCATCGAAATCGTTGATCCTGACGTGGTCCGCGAAAGCTACGTTGCCCGTCTGGTTGAGCTGCGTAAGAACAAAGGCATGACCGAAGCCGTTGCGCGCGAGCAGCTGGAAGACAACGTGGTGCTGGGTACGCTGATGCTGGAGCAGGACGAAGTTGACGGTCTGGTTTCCGGTGCGGTTCACACCACCGCAAATACCATCCGTCCACCGTTGCAGCTGATCAAAACTGCACCGGGCAGCTCTCTGGTCTCCTCCGTGTTCTTCATGCTGCTGCCTGAACAGGTTTACGTTTACGGCGACTGCGCGATCAACCCGGACCCAACCGCAGAGCAGCTGGCAGAAATCGCTATCCAGTCTGCGGACTCCGCGATTGCCTTCGGTATCGAACCACGCGTCGCGATGCTCTCCTACTCCACCGGCACCTCTGGTGCAGGTAGTGACGTAGAGAAAGTCCGTGAAGCGACCCGCATTGCACAGGAAAAACGTCCGGATCTGATGATCGACGGCCCGCTCCAGTACGATGCCGCGGTAATGGCTGACGTGGCGAAATCCAAAGCGCCGAACTCGCCGGTTGCAGGTCGCGCTACCGTGTTCATCTTCCCGGATCTGAACACCGGTAACACCACCTATAAAGCGGTACAGCGTTCAGCAGACCTGATCTCCATCGGGCCAATGCTGCAAGGCATGCGCAAACCTGTGAACGACCTGTCCCGTGGTGCGCTGGTTGACGATATCGTCTACACCATCGCGCTGACGGCGATCCAGTCTTCGCAGCAGCAGTAATTGTAAGGTCTTGCCGGATGGCGCTTCGCTTATCCGGCCTACAGGACCGTAGGCCCGGTAAGCGCGAGCGCCACCGGGCAACAAAAAGGCGACCACAAATGGTCGCCTTTTTTATTACAGCAGCTCCCGCGCCGCCGACACAATGTCATGTGCCGTCAGGCCATACTCCTTCTGCAAGAAGTCCTGCGTACCCACCTGACCATACCGTTCCTTCACCCCCACCCGCCGCATAGGCACCGGACAGGTTTCCACCAGCACTTCCGCCACCGCCGACCCCAGCCCGTTGTGAATGCTGTGATTTTCGCAGGTCACAATACGCCCGGTTTTCTCGGCATAGTTTTTCACCAGCATCCGATCGATGGGCTTCAGGGTAAACATGTCGATGACCGCTGCGCTTACCCCCTCCTGCTCCAGCTGGCGCGCCGCCTCCAGCGCTTCCGCCACCATAATGCCGTTAGCAATCAGGGTAATATCGGTTCCCTCGCGCAGCACGTTGCCCTTGCCGATGGTGAAGGTTGACCCCGGGGCATACACGCTCGGCGCCTGTTTACGGATGGTCCTTACCCAGTAAAAGCCTTCCAGGTCGATAAGCTGACGCAGCACATCTTCGAACATCACCGCATCGGTCACCTCCAGCACCACTGAATGCGCCAGACCGCGCACGATGCCCATATCCTCAAAAGACATATGCGTCCCGCCGTTGTGGCAGGCCGTCACGCCCGCATCCGAGGCAATCACCTTCACGTTATTGCGCTGGTAGTCCAGGGACATAAACAGCTGGTCGAAGCAGCGACGGCTGGCAAAGGCGGTAAAGGTATGGACGAACGGCTTACGTCCGGTGAGCGACAGCCCGGCGGCCGTCCCAATCACGTTGGCCTCCATAATGCCGCAGTTGATAACGTGCTGTGGATAATCACGCGCTACGCCGTCCATCGCCATCGAACTCATCAGATCCGCTTCGAGCGCAATGATCTCGCTCCCGGCCTCAATCTGTTTTGCCACAAAACCCGCGTAGACCTTACGCATCTCAACGGCATCTTTCTGTCCTGTCGGTGCAACCTTAATCATGTGAAGCCTCCAGTTGGCGAATCGTCTCGTTAAGCACCGCTTTGCTCTCCTCGGTTAATCGCAGGTGATGCGAGTTGCTGAGCTGTTCCAGGTATGGCACCCCCTGCCCTTTGATGCTGTCGAGGATCACCACCCGCGGACGCGCATCAGCCTCAGGGATCGGCGCGGTCACCTCCAGCAGCGCCGGAATGTCATCCCCTTTCACCGTCACGACGTCAAAACCAAAGGCGCGGAATTTGCCTTCCAGGTCGAAGGCGCTGATGATTTCGTCCAGCTCGCCGTCGAGCTGCTGTTTGTTCCAGTCCACGAATACCGTCAGGTTGTTCAGTCGATGGTGAGCGATAAACTGGAAGGCTTCCCAGCACTGCCCTTCATTCAGTTCTCCGTCGCCAACGATGCAAAACACCCGGTTTGGCCTTCCTGCCAGCTTGTGCGACAGCGCCATGCCGCCAGCGATGGAGATCCCCTGCCCCAGTGAACCGGTGGTGGCATCCACGCCGCGTGTTTTCAGGCGATCCGGGTGACTTGGCAGACGCGTCCCGTTCTGGTTCAGCGTGCTCAGCTCTTCAATCGGGAAGTAGCCCTTAATCGCCAGCGTGCTGTACAGCGCCGGCCCCGCATGGCCTTTCGACAGCACAAAGTAATCGCGCTCTGGCCAGTCCGGATCGGCCGGGTCGATCTTCATCACCGCGCCGTACAGAACGGCCAGCGTTTCAACGACTGACATGCTGCCGCCGTAGTGCCCAAAACCCAGCTGCGTAAGGGATTTCAGCGTCTCAAGGCGGATCTGACGCGCCAGGTCGGTTATTTCATTCTCATTCATGATTTGGCTCCGGGGTTTTCCTGCGCGTTACCGCTGGCAGGTTTGTTTTTAGCGAAGACGTTGTAGGCCACCAGCAGCGCGAACAACACAACAACCAGTCCGGTGATGGCAAGCGGCGACAGGAAGCGTGCCAGGTTGCCCAGCACAATCCCGACCGCACCAAAATCAGCGTCCGAGAAGGTCGTATTCGCAAAGCCAATTGCGCCCAGAACAGGCAGCAGCAGGACCGGGAGGAAGGTGATCAGCAGGCCGTTAGCAAAGGCGCCAATCATTGCCCCGCGGCGTCCACCGGTGGCGTTACCGAACACGCCCGCCGTTGCGCCGGTGAAGAAGTGCGGCACGACGCCCGGGAGGATCAGCACCCAGCTAAACTGACCGCAGATGAACAAGCCCACAATCCCGCCGAGGAAGCTAAACAGGAAGCCAATCAGCACCGCGTTTGGCGCATACGGATAGACCACCGGGCAGTCCAGCGCAGGCCGCGCATTGGGCACCAGTTTTTCCGAGAAGCCAGTAAAGGCCGGGACGATTTCCGCCAGAATCAGGCGCACGCCCTGCAAGATGATGAACACGCCTGCCGCGAAGGTGATGGCCATAATGATGGCGTATACCAGGTAGTTTTGGCCGCCGCTGAAGGTGGCCTCCACGAACTCACGTCCGGCGCTCACCGCCATGATCAGGTAGATAATCATCATGGTCAGGGAGATGGAGATTGAACTGTCACGCAGGAAGCTAAGGTTCTTCGGCAGGTTCATCTCTTCGGTGGAGCGCGAGCCTTTCCCGACCTTGCTGCCAATCCAGCCGGACAGCACGTAGCCCAGCGTGCCGAAATGACCGAAGGCGATCTCATCGTTGCCGGTAATACGCTTCATATAGCGCTGCGCAATCGCCGGGAAGAAGGCCATAATCAGGCCGAGGATCAACGAACCGGTAAAGACCAGCCCGACCCCCTCGAAGCCTGCAACCGTCAGGATCACGCCGATCATGCATGCCATGTAGAAGGTGTGATGCCCGGTGAGGAAGATGTATTTCAGGCGGGTAAAGCGCGCAACAATAATATTCGCCACCATCCCGAAGGCCATAATGAGCGCGGTGGAAGCGCCATATTTCTCCAGGGCAATCGATACAATAGCTTCATTGTTTGGAATAATGCCCTGAATATTAAAGGCGTGCTCAAACATACCGCCGAGCGGATTTAAAGAGCCCACCAGCACAGTTGCGCCGCCGCCCAGTACAATAAAACCGAGAATGGTTTTAATTGTGCCTTTTACCACATCCGAAAAGGCTTTTTTCTGCGCCACAAGACCAATCAGAGCAATTAACCCGACCAGCACTGAAGGGACTTTTAAAATATCAACAACGAAATTCAGCGTTTCAAGGATAAACATATCCACCTCGCCTTATCAGGATTATTGTCTTTCGAACCAGGCGCGCAGCTGCGCTTCGAGTTCGTTGATATCGATGATATTGTTGATTACCACCAGCTGGCTTTCCGGCACGCTGGCGCTGGCGGCAATGTCTTTCGCCATTACAAACAGGTCCGCCGCGCCCGGCGTGGCCGAGGAGAGATCGGAGTGTTCAACCTCGGCCTCAATTTCCAGTTTTTTGAGCACCTTTTTAATATTCATTTCGACCATAAAACTGCTGCCCAGGCCGGAGCCGCAAATAGCCATGATTTTCATTGTTATCCCCTTTTTTAAGTAGAGTACGTCCCATCACGCTGACGCGTAATGTTGAGATGAATCGGATTAAATAATTAAATCAGAAGCGATCGATAACGGTTTTTATCTCCTCCAGCGTATTCGCCCGATGTAATTCAGCCATATCTTCGTCGCTGGAAAATAATTCCGCTAAGGCTGAGAGCATTTCGATATGGCTATGCTTGTCCGGTGCCGCCAGCATCACAATCACATCGACGGGGTCAAACTCACCGGCACCAAAAGAGACGCCCTGTTTTAGTTTTAATAATGACAGGCCAAGTCCTTTCGCCCCTTCTTCCGGTCGCGCATGTGGCATTGCCAGCCCTGGAGCCAGCACATAGTAGGGACCTAACGCCTGGTGCTGCTCGATGATAGCCGTGACATATTCCGGCGCAATGACCTGCAAATCCAGCAGCGGTTTCGCGCACAGTTCCAGCGCCTGGGGCCAGCTTTCAACGCTATCCTGTAGGATGATGGTTGTATCATATATCCACTTTTTGAGCATTTTTCACTCCCGCTAAAGACCAGACATGGGCAAACTCTATTCAACCCATCAATCAATGACTGCGATCGCGATCACAAAGATAGCGCTACCAACGACTAACATGCAGAACTGTGATAGCGCTATCAAATTGCTATCATGGTGCGAAATCACAGCAAAAAAAGGGATTTAAGGCGTATACTGCCTGTCACGTAAAATGAAGGATGAAACTGAATCGCGTCCTGTCAGCAGGAAGATGTATGTCTTTAACCCGAAAACGGCGCAGTACCGGAAAAGTAACGCTCGCGGATGTCGCACAGCTTGCCGGCGTAGGCACGATGACTGTTTCCCGTGCCCTCCGCACGCCCGAACAGGTTTCCGATAAACTGCGTGAAAAAATTGAAGCCGCGGTGCAGGAGCTGGGTTATATGCCCAATCTTGCCGCCAGCGCACTGGCATCGGCGTCGTCATGGACGATTGCGATGGTTGTTCCCAACCTTTCCGAAGCTGGCTGTTCCGAGATGTTCGCCGGACTACAGCAGGTGCTCCAGCCAGCCGGATATCAGATCATGCTGGCGGAATCTCAGCATCGTCTTGAACAGGAAGAGAAACTGCTTGAAACGCTGCTGGCCTCGAATATCGCCGCGGCGATACTGCTCAGCGTCGAGCACTCCGATACCGTACGCCACTGGCTGAAAAACGCCTCTATCCCGGTGATGGAAATGGGTGCAATGCGTGCCGATCCGATTGATATGAATATCGGGATTGATAACGTCGCCGCCATGTATGAGCTTACCGAAATGGTGATTCAGCGCGGTTACCAGAATATCGGCCTGCTGTGCGCTAACCAGGAGCAGTGGATTTTTCAGCAGCATTTGCAGGGCTGGTACAAGGCGATGCTGCGCCACCACCTGTCGCCGAACAGAGTGATTAATGCCGCCATGCCGCCGAACTTCTCCACCGGTGCGGCACAATTGCCAGAGTTCCTGCTGGCGTGGCCGGAACTGGATGCGCTGGTGTGCGTATCAGATGAACTGGCCTGCGGCGCGCTGTATGAGTGCCAGCGTCGACGCATCAAAGTGCCGGACGATTTAGCGGTCGTGGGCTTTGGTGACAGCGACGTCAGCCGCGTCTGTCAGCCGCCGCTGACAACGATGGCAGTACCGCATCGCAAGATTGGGATTGAAGCCGGGAAAGCGTTACTGGAACGTCTGAATGACGGAGACTGGCGCGATCATAAACCCATCGCGTCCAGCCTGTGTATGCGGGAAAGCTGTTAAGGCTTACTCAGCCTCTTCCTCTTTTTCCGCCTTATTTTCCGGTTTAGCGGATTCGTTTTTGGCGTTGCGGGTCATCCACAGCGCCAGTGCTTTAAGGGAATCCGGCGTGAACTCGTCGCAACGCGCGGTGATCTCTTCCGGCGTCATCCAGCACACTTCGCTCACTTCCTCTTCCTGCAAGGCGAAAGGTCCGTGGGAAACGCAGCTGAACAGCCCGCCCCAGACGCGACAATGTTCATCTTCGAAATAAAATTGCCCGTGCTCGGCAAACGGCACGCCAGCGATACCTAACTCTTCTTCCGCTTCACGACGCGCGGAATCCAGCAATACTTCATCGGCCTGCACAACGCCACCTGCTGTGGCATCCAGCATACCAGGAAGAAAATCTTTGGTGTCGGTGCGACGCTGGACCAGAATCTTGCCCATGCCGTCATGAACAACGATGTACGTCGCGCGGTGACGCAGACGCTCCGCACGCATTTGTTCGCGGCTGGCCTGCGCGATCACTTCATTCTCTTCGCTGACAATGTCAACCCACTCAGTACTTGCCAAATGATTCTGCTCCACCATCGGGAAACCTTCTCGTCTAAGCGCTCTTTTGGCGCGTTTGCAGTTGTGGTGTAACTTACGGATTAATCGCTATCTGCGCAATAACTTGCTGATCATTAAGTGCGATAACGCTTAATGTCCCGTCTTCATACATGCCGTAGCTTGCCGGATTGCCGCCTTTAGGAATGCTGACAGACCCGGGATTAAAGTGATAAAACGCCCCGCGTTTTTCCGCCACCGGAATATGAGTATGACCATAAACCAGGACATCGCCAGCGGCGAGTGACGGCAGGTTATCCGGGCCGAACAGGTGCCCGTGGGTCAGGAACAAACGGCTGTTTTCCATCAACACCTGTTGCCAGGGAGCGGTGATGGGAAAATGCAGCAGCATCTGGTCAACTTCGCTGTCGCAGTTGCCGCGAACGGCGATAATGCGCGAGGCAAAATGATTAAGTTTTTCCGCCACCTGCGCGGGAGCATAGCCTTCCGGCAACGCATTGCGTGGGCCGTGGTTTAACACATCGCCCAGGATCACCAGCCATTGCGCCCCGCTTTGGGCGAACAGAGAAAGCACGCGTTCGGTCGCGGGCAGCGATCCATGAATATCCGACGCAAACATCAGTTTCATCAGTTACTCCTCGGGAATTCAGACTGCCCCTATCATACCTCAAGCGCCCCGCCTTATCAGCCCGCGCGCTTAGCAGAGAGTGCCAGATAGCGCTGTACCGATGCGCGTTGCCACTGGAATGTGGCGTAATCCACCAGCCGCTGTGGGACGTCATCGCCGTTGAGGATCAGGCGATTGAGCATCAGCGCCAGATCGGTGTCGGCAATACACCACTCGCCAAACAGGTTGGGGTTACCCTGCGCCAGCAGCGATGACGCAGTTTCGATCAGCTTCCGGGCGCTGGATAAGCCCTCCTCGCTGAGGGCAGGCTTTTTAACGCCAGCGAACACCACATCCGTGGAGCGTTCTGTGCGAATCGGCACCAGGTCGCTACGCAGCCACGCCTGGATCTGGCGGGCGCGGGCGCGCTTTTGCAGATCGTGAGGATAGATGCGTTCCCACTCAGGCGGGGCAAAGCGGTCCTCAAGGTACTCGTCAATCGCCGAGGATTCACTCAACTCAAAACCGTCAATCTCCAGCACAGGGACACGGCGGGTGAGCGCGTAGCCCTGCCACTGGGGCTTCAGATGTTCGCCGCTGTCCAGGTCGACGGTTTTCAGACTAAAAGTAAGCCCCTTTTCTGCCAGCGCCACATAAACGCTCATGACATAAGGAGAAAAAAAGTTCGCATCGGACCACAACGTTATTACAGGCTGGCTCATAACATCCTCATCGGCTGATCGGTTTTCACTCAACATATAATCTCTTTGCCTCGCTGTCACTTGATGAAAACTCACGATTTACAACAAGCACCTATACTGATTTTTTATGGCAACACTATTCGCACTGACAGGAGTTGAGAATGATAGATCTCTATTATGCCCCCACCCCTAATGGCCATAAGATCGCCCTCTTTCTCGAAGAAGCCGAAGTGGACTACCGGATCATTCGCGTGGATATCAGTAAAGGCGACCAGTTCCGCCCCGTTTTTCTGGCCATATCGCCCAACAATAAAATTCCGGCCATCATTGATAACCTGCCTTCTGACGGCGGCAAACCGTTAAGCCTGTTTGAGTCTGGAGAGATTTTGCTCTATCTGGCAGAGAAAACCGGCAAGCTCCTGAGCGGTGAATTGCGCGAGCGTCATCACACGCTGCAATGGTTATTCTGGCAGTCGAGCGGCCTGGGGCCAATGCTGGGGCAGAATCACCACTTTACCGCCTATGCGCCGCAGACGATCCCTTACGCCATTGAGCGATATCAGGTCGAAACCCAGCGCCTGTACGGGGTCCTGAACCGTCGGCTGGAAAAATCACCGTGGCTGGGAGGTGAGCATTACAGCATTGCAGATATCGCCTGCTGGCCGTGGATTAACACCCATGAACGCCACCGGATCGATCTGGCCACTTATCCGGCAGTGAACAACTGGTTTGAGCGCATCCGGACGCGCCCGGCCACCGAACGCGCCATGCAAAAAATCCATCAGATTTGAGCCTGCGCCCCGTTGGGTGCAGGTGTTTTCCTCATGTATGATGAGGTGAAAATACTGACACGGAGAAGACCTGCAATGTCCCAGCATGACGCTATTATTCGTATAAAAAACTTACGCTTACGCACGTTCATTGGTATCAAAGAGGAGGAGATCGCGAATCGCCAGGATATCGTGGTGAATGTAGTGATCCACTACCCGGCAGACAAGGCGCGTGCCAGCGAGGACATCAATGACGCGCTGAACTATCGCACGATCACCAAAAGCATCATCCAGTACGTTGAGAACAACCGTTTTGCGCTACTGGAAAAATTAACTCAGGATGTGCTCGACATCGCACGCGAACACCACTGGGTCACTTATGCTGAAGTGGAGATCGATAAACTTCACGCCCTGCGCTACGCCGACTCCGTCTCCATGACGTTAAGCTGGCAGCGCCAGGCGTAAACCTGGAGGTTGTATGAAGATCCTGCTCACCGGCGGTACGGGCCTGATTGGTCGCCATCTCATTCCACGTTTGCAGGCGTTGCATCACGACATTACCGTGGTCACGCGCAGCCCGGAGAAAGCGCGCCAGGTGCTGGGAGTCGGCGTTGAGATCTGGAAAGGCCTGGCGGAAAGGCAGGATCTGAACGGCTTTGACGCCGTCATCAACCTTGCTGGCGAACCTATCGCCGATAAACGCTGGACCGAAGAGCAAAAACAGCGTTTATGCAGCAGCCGCTGGAACATGACCGAAAGGCTGGTTGAGCTGATTCGCAACAGTGAGACGCCGCCTTCGGTGCTGATTTCCGGCTCTGCTACAGGCTACTATGGCGATCTCGGTGAAGTGGTGGTGACCGAAGAGGAGCCGCCGCACAACGAGTTTACCCATAAACTCTGCGCCCAGTGGGAGCGCATCGCCTGCGCGGCGCAAAGCGATCGTACCCGCGTCTGCCTGCTGCGCACCGGCGTGGTACTTGCGCCGAAGGGCGGTATTCTCGGTAAAATGCTGCCGCCGTTTAAAATGGGGCTTGGCGGGCCCATCGGCAATGGTCGTCAGTATCTGGCGTGGATCCATATCGAGGATATGGTCAACGGCATTCTCTGGCTGCTGGATAACGATCTGCGCGGGCCATTTAACATGGTATCCCCTTACCCCGTACGTAATGAACAGTTTGCTCACGCCCTGGGCCATGCCCTGCATCGCCCGGCGGTGCTGCGCGTGCCTGCGACGGCGATTCGTCTGTTGATGGGTGAGTCTTCGGTGCTGGTGCTGGGCGGGCAGCGCGCGCTGCCAAAACGGCTGGAAGCGGCCGGGTTTACGTTCCGCTGGTATGACCTGGAAGAAGCGCTGGGGGATGTGGTAAGATAAAATAAATAATGAGACATCTGACAGCATTTTAACTAGTGACTTATAGTAATTTTGTTAGGCTATAAAACAAATAAATCTATAAGGAAATTTAAATGCGTTTGGATAATTTAAGTATAAAAAATTTTAGAAAATTAAAAGACTGCACAATAAACTTTAGAGATGCAACGTTCTTAATTGGTTCCAATAATGCTGGAAAGTCTAGTGTTTTTAGGGCATTGCAATTACTCCATCAAAACATCAACCCTTCATCAGATGATTATTCTAAATGCTTTAATCAAGAACGTGATGATTACATAAAACAAGAAACGATAGAAATAATAGGAGAATACCATAATATTCCTGACGAAGCGGAAGCATGGATAGGTTTTAAGGGTAGAATCATTAGGAATGAACACCCTTTACCAGGAGAAACAACTAATAAAATTGTTTACAGGAAAGTGTGGAGTATTACAAGCACAAAACCTGAAATTTTCATAATGGAGAAAAATAAAAACAGAAGTGACAAGTATGTTGCAGCGCAAACCCCTTCAGAACTTGAAGGCGAGGATTTTACCATTGAATTTCTAATAGAGCATTTCGGGGTTGATAATTTAACGTCATCGTTGAATACAAAAGCAAATAAAGAAAAAGCAAACGAACTACCGCAACTATGGGATGTTGTTGCAGATTCTGAAGCAACTTGGGTAAAAAACCCAGGAGGCATTCCAGGAAATATAATATCTAAACTGCCGAAGGTAATTATCATCCCAGCCGAATCTTGCATGTCTGAATTAACCAACCAAAATGGTGCTCTATTAAATCTCCTAGGCGACCTATTCAAAAGTGTTAGAAACAAATCTGATAACTACACCCAAGCTCAGCAACATCTTTCCTTACTAGCCAGAGAAATGAATCCACAGGACAGGGAAACAGATTTCGGACGCTTAATACAAGATCTCAATAAGATGGCACATTCTTTATTCCCTAATGCATCTATACATGTTACCGCAAATTTAGATGATGCAGATAAAGTAATTAAACCATTATTTAATGTTGAGATGGAAAGTAATGTCAGAACTTCAGTAAGTTATCAAGGCCATGGGATTATTAGATGCACTGCTTTTCAGTTGATTAGATTTATACAAGATTATTTGAATGCGCATGAGGAATCCCAAAGATCAACAATTTTATGCTTTGAAGAACCAGAAATATATTTGCATCCTGCTGCTACAAGCCAGATGAGAGATACGATTTATCAATTCGCATCGGGCATAAGTCAAATTGTAGCGACAACACATTCTCCTTATATGATAAATTTAGGATCTGATACTAGTTTAAGCCTCACTAAATTCTCTGTAAGCGAAAATGATTTCACTTCCACACATTCTTTTAATCTTGAAAAAGCATTCACAAGTTTAACAGGGAATGAAAAATTAAATCTTAAAATGCTTCTGAAGATAGATGATTATATTGCTAGAATATTTTTTACAAATAAATGTATATTTGTCGAAGGTGATACAGAAGAAGTTGTGGTAAGAGAAACTATTAAAAGATTATCTCCGGAGCAAAAATCTATTGCTATAGGTAATTGCGAGGTTTTGCGCGTCAGAGGAAAGTCAGTTATGATTTCCATGGCTAAATATCTTAATGCATTAGGAATTGACTACATCTTTTTACACGATTCTGATATAGGCACACCTAAAGCGGAATTAATTAATCCATTGATTTTAGCCGAAACAGGTGAGGCACGTAGAATAATGATTAATAATTGTATAGAAGATCTTCTCGGCTATGATGCGCCTTCAAAGGATAAACCATATAAAGCATATAATTTTATACAGGACGAATGGGGAGCTGATTTTAGTACCCTTCCCCAAAACTGGCGAGATATATTTTTAAATCTACACTCACCTTATCTCGATCATCTCCGTTAAATAATTATCAAAGCCAACTATTTACGAGTTGGCTTTTTTATAATTTTCAATATATTCAGCCAAGTCATCCTCAACCGTATAAAAATAACAAGCCGGGATATTCAGCACATCCGCCAACTTGCATGCCAGTGCAAAGTCAGGCGTGTGGATCCCCTTCTCATACTGGTTCATACGTGCGCTAGCCGTCGCTTCATCAATCCCCGCAAGGATCCCAAGTTTTTGCTGCGATAGTCCGGCTTTCAGTCGCGCCGCTTTAAGTCGATGGGGAAGCATGATGACTCTTCAAAATCTGGAAATAGAGTCATGATTCTGGTATCCCGTTATTGAAATTGTACTAAGTATTACTTAGTATTTGTATCTGCAATTTTAACAAAATCATATATAAAGGAAAATGTATGAATAGAAATCAGGACATGCACCCAGCAGATATCATCGCCATGCTCCACAAGCGTAAGCTGTCACTTGCAGCTCTTTCACGCCAGGCGGGTTTAAGTTCTTCTACGCTTGCAAACGCGCTCTCCAGGCCGTGGCCCAAGGGGGAAAAGATCATCGCGGATGCTCTTGAAAGAGATGCGGCATCGATCTGGCCCAGTCGCTATTACGATCAATATGGCAACTATGTCGATCGTTCGAAGCTCATGAGAACCAAACGCTAGTCCCTCATCACAAAAATCCATTCTGTTTGCCAGTTCCATTCCGGTGTTAAGGTAATAAGCCTGATCCATCGGAATGGCGTAACTATGGCAACCATCACTACAACCCGGCTTCACCTCACCCCTTTCGAACCTTCTGACTGGGCGTTCTTCCGCTCTCTGCGTGAAGACCCCGCCATCATGCGCTATATGGCCGCTATCACGCCGGAAAAAGAGACGCGCCGCGTATTTGCCGCGCGCCTGATGGCGGAGCATGTCTTTGTGATCCGCCTGCATAACGACGTTACGCCGCTCGGGGATATCGGCCTGCAAATCAGTGCGGCGAACCGTGAAGAGGCGGATATTGGCTACACGGTTGTGCCTGCCGCGCAGGGAAAAGGCATTGCCAGCGAGGCGCTGCACGCGGTGTGCGAGTATGCATTTAACCAGACGGGCGTGAAGGCGATAAACGCGTACGTGCTGGCAGATAACGTTGGGTCGGTGCGGGTCCTTGAGAAAGCGGGTTTTGTGCGCACGCAGGTGCTGGAGAAGGCGTACGAGATTAACGGCGTACGGTATGACGACTGGGTGTATCGGCTGGAGTGTTGAATGCCGGGCGGCACTGCGTTTGCCCGGCCTACGGGTTTTGTAGGCCCGGTAAGCGAAGCGCCACCGGGCAATTGGGCGGCTCTGCGGCCTGATGCCCTCACCCCGGCCCTCTCCCACAGGGAGAGGGAGAAAGGCCAAACCTACTTCAACGAGCCTTTCAGGAACTGCTGCAACCGCGGGCTTTGCGGGTTCGCCAGCACCTCATCCGGATGACCCTGCTCTTCAATTTTCCCCTGATGCAGGAAGATAACGTGGTTAGAAACGTTACGGGCGAAGCCCATCTCGTGCGTCACCACCACCATCGTTTTGCCCTCTTCCGCCAGCTTTTGCATGATGCGCAGCACTTCGCCAACGAGTTCAGGATCCAGCGCGGAAGTCGGTTCGTCAAACAGCAACACTTCCGGCTCCATCGCCAGCGCACGGGCGATGGAAACACGCTGCTGCTGCCCCCCTGACAGGTGCACCGGATATTTGATCTGCTGCCGCTCGTCGATACCCACTTTCGCCAGGTATTTGACCGCACGCTCGCGGGCTTCCTGCTTGCTTAAGCCGAGCACCTGAACCGGCGCTTCCATCACGTTCTCCAGCACCGTCATGTGGCTCCAGAGGTTGAAGTGCTGGAACACCATCGTCAGGCGTGTACGCAGCAGGCGCAGCTGGTTTTTATCCGCCACTTTAAGCTGGCCGTCTTTATCACGGACCATATTAATGTTCTGTCCGCTCACCACAATCGATCCTTCGCTCGGCTTTTCGAGGAAGTTGATGCAGCGCAGGAAGGTACTTTTACCCGAACCTGATGAGCCGATAATACTGATCACGTCGCCCGCGTTAGCCTCCAGCGACACCCCTTTCAGCACTTCATGTTCGCCGTAGCGCTTGTGCAAATCAATTACGTTTAATTTGTTCTCAGCCATCATAAATTCTCAGTGCGTCGACGGTTTTATATGCTGCAACCAGCGTTTTTCAGCCTTACGAAACAGACTGATCAGGACGTAAGAAATGATCAAATAGAGCACTGCCGCAATGCCAAACGCCGTAAACGGCTGGTAGGTGGCAGAGTTAATATCGCGGGCAATCTTTAACAGATCCGGTACCGTGGCGGTAAACGCCAGTGCCGTCGAATGCAGCATTAAAATCACTTCGTTGCTGTAGGCCGGCAGCGCAATACGCAGCGCCGAAGGCAGAATAATACAGCGGTAGAGCTTCACGGACGAGAAGCCGTACGCGCGCGCCGCCTCGATCTCACCGTGCGGCACAGAACGGATGGCCCCGGCGAAGATCTCGGTGGTATAGGCGCAGGTATTGAGGGTCAGCGCCAGCACCGTACAGTTCAGACCGCTGCGGAAGAACGCGTTCAGCATCTCGGTGCCTTTCACGATCTCCAGCGTGTACATCCCGGAATAGAACACCAGCAGTTGCACGTACAGCGGAGTACCGCGAAACACGTAGGTGAATAGCCAGATAGGGAACTGGATAAATTTATTGTTCGACACGCGGCCAATGGCAAGAAACACCGCCAGAATGCCGCCCATTACCACCGAGGAGATCAGCAGCCACAGCGTGATGGCCACGCCAGTAAAGCGGTAGCCATCCGTCCACAGCAGGGATTTCCAGTACTCCTGAATAATCTCAATCACAGGTCAGCCCTCTTCACACCCACGGAGTAGCGACGTTCGAGCAGAAGCAGCACACCATTGGAGACGGTCGTAAAGACCAGATAAATTACGCCGCAGACCACCGCAAAATAGAACGGTTCCCAGGTGCTTTTACCCGCCAGCTGCGTGGCCTTCACCACATCTTCCAGACCCAGCAGGGAGACCAGCGCCGTAGCCTTGAGAATAACCTGCCAGTTGTTACCGATGCCCGGCAGCGCGTAGCGCATCATGGCCGGGAACATGATCCGGCGAAACGTTTGTGAGGAGGTAAAACCGTAGGCGGTCGCCGCTTCAATATGCCCTTTCGGCACGGCCATGTAAGCGCCGCGGAAAGTCTCAGTGAAATAGGCACCGTAGATAAAACCAAGGGTAATAATACCGGCCACCATCGGGTCGATATCGATCTGCTCCATGCCGATGGCATCCGTCACGCCGTTAAGTGCGATTTGCAGGCCGTAAAAGATCAGCAGCATCAGCACCAGGTCAGGCACGCCGCGAATCAGCGTGGTATAGCCTTCAAATATCAGCGCCAGCGGTCTGTTGGCGGATAATTTTGCCCCCGCGCCCGCCAGGCCTATCAGCACCGCCAGCACCACGGAGCTGATAGCCAGCTCAAGGGTGACAAGCGCGCCCTGTAAAATAACGCCAGAAAATCCGTACAGCATACCGCGTGCCCTGTCGTCTCGTGAGTGGTGGAACCGTGTCTTTTCCCCTCCCGCAACGGGAGGGGCCGCACGTTATCAGACGGGGCGATTAGCCGCCGTAAACGTTAAAATCGAAGTACTTTTTAGCCAGCTTGTCATAGGTGCCGTCCGCGCGCATCTCGGCGAACGCTTTGTTCAGGGCTTCACGCAGTTCGTTGTCTTCTTTACGCAGGCCCATACCGGTACCGACGCCAAAGAGTTTTTCGTCCTTAATGGACGGACCGCCGAACTTGTAATCTTTACCCACAGGCTGTTTCAGGAAGCCTTCGCTTGCCGCCACTTCATCCTGGAATGCCGCGTCAATACGGCCTGCCGTGAGGTCTGCGTAGATGTTTTCCTGGCCCTGGTAAGAGACAATTTCAATCCCCTTTGGCGCCCAGTGCTCGTTGCCGTAGGTTTCCTGCGTCGTACCCTGCAACACGCCCACGCGTTTGCCTTTCAGAGATTCAAGGGTTGGCTGAATGTCAGAGGATTTCGCCACCACCAGACGTGAGTCCGCCGCATAGAGTTTGTCCGTGAAGGCAATCTCCTGCTGACGTTTTTCTGTGATGGACAGGGAGGACATGATCACGTCAATTTTCTTCGCTTTCAGGGACGGGATCAGCGCATCCAGCGGGTTTTCAACGTAGGTACATTGCACTTTAATGCGTTTGCACAGCTCGTTAGCCAGATCAATGTCAAAACCGACCAGTTCCCCCTTCGCATTCTTCGATTCGAAAGGCGCATAGGTTGGGTCAGTTCCAATACGAATTTTCTGCGGAATTGCTGCGAATGCCGCGGTGGCGCTGGAAAAAGCCAGTACCAGAGAAAGTGACAACACCAGTTTTTTCATATCTGTCCTCAACAAACTGTCTTAATACGAGATTTTTACGACGACGGGGTGTTGTTAATGTGCCATTAATCCCCTCATTCAGGCAAAGATTAATGCCTTTGAACGGGAATTTTTGCATTTTAAATGCTTAACTATGCACACAGCGATCCAGTATGGTGCATGTGTTGCACCATACTGGAACATAACCCCGTTAAGATGCACCACTTCAGTGCATCTTATTCAGGCATTAATCACCGTAGACGTTGAAATCGAAGTATTTCTTCGCCAGTTTGTCGTAGGTACCGTCTTTACGCAGCTCATTAAACGCTTTGTCGAAGGCGGCTTTCAGCTCGGTATCATCCTTACGCAGGCCAATACCGGTACCGTCGCCAAAGTATTTTTTGTCTTTTACCGACGGGCCGGCAAAGGCGTACTCTTTACCCGCAGGCTGTTTCAGGAAGCCTTCGCTCGCGGCGACTTCATCCTGAAACGCGGCATCCAGACGGCCTGCCGCCAGGTCAGAGTAGATTAGATCCTGGTTCTGGTAAGCCACAACATCGACGCCCTTCTCGCGCCAGTTAGCATTGGCGTAACCTTCCTGGGTCGAGCCCTGAAGCACGCCAACATGTTTGCCTTTCAGCGAGTCGATGGTCGGCTGGATTGGCGAGCCTTTCGCGGCAATCAGACGTGAGTCGGCAGCGTAGAGCTTCTCAGAGAAGGCGATCTCCTGCTGACGTTTTTCCGTGATGGAGAGAGAAGAGATAATGGCATCAATTTTCTTGGCTTTCAGCGACGGGATCAGCGCGTCAAAGTCACTGCCCACCCATGTGCATTTCACTTCCATGCGTTTGCACATCTCATTTCCCAGATCGATATCAAACCCCACGAAGTCGCCTTTCGCATCCTTGGAGGAGAATGGCGCGTAGGTTGCGTCTGTACCGATACGAACTGTCTGTGGAAGCGCTGCATAGCTACTTGCTGCTGCACTCAAGCCCACGAGCAAAGACAGAGCCAGAACCGTCTTCTTCATACATTTACCCTCAAGAACCGTGATTTTATTATGGTTTATGTTGTGTGTTGTGTTGCAGGCTGTTCTTGCAGGTCTTATGCCACATTGTCGTCGGGTTAAAATTTCGACGTTAAATATGTTAATAAAACGTTGCGATACTGCCTTAATGGTGAAAGATAGCAGGTCTGCCGAACGAACCGGAAAGAGAAAAAGGGAAAAAGCGAATTAAATGTCGAGGATATGATCGCGGTTGCAGTTTTGCCCTGAAACAGGGCAAATTGTCTTTTCATGCACCTTGTTTGTGCACAGCTTCACGCCCCCTGCCAGCGGGTAAAGAGATCTTCCGGCAGGTCGATATCGAACTGATCCAGTACGCGGTTAACGGTCTGGTTGATGACATCGTCCAGCGTTTGCGGACGATGATAGAACGCGGGGACCGGCGGCATAATCACGGCCCCCAGTTCGGCTGCCTGCGTCATTAAACGCAGATGTCCCAGGTGCAGCGGCGTTTCCCGCACGCAAAGCACCAGAGGACGACGCTCTTTCAGCACCACATCCGCTGCACGCGTCACCAGCGTGTCGGTATAGCTGTTTACAATGCCGGAAAGAGTTTTAATCGAACAGGGCAAAATAACCATGCCGGCCGTTTTAAACGAGCCCGAAGAGATGCTGGCGGCGATATCGCGGGCATCGTGGACAACGTCAGCCAGGGCCTGAACGTCGCGCAGTGAGAGATCGGTTTCAAGAGAGAGGGTCTGACGCGCCGCCTGGCTCATCACCAGATGGGTTTCTACGCCTGCAACGTCACGCAGCACCTGTAAAAGCCGGACGCCATAAATCGCGCCGCTGGCACCGCTGATCCCTACAATGAGTCGTTTCATGATTTTCGCCCTTGCTGATTTCAGGGCAGACTGTGCAGGATTTTACGGGGAGTTGCAAGTGAGGGCGAGCGCCCTCACCTGCATACGCATCAACCTTCGTTGTGCATCTCTAAGCTTTCGAGATCGTTTTGCAGCTGGACGGCTTTCGCATCGTCGTTACGCAGCGAATCCAGATAGTCGAGATACTGCTGGTCAACGTCTTTCGTTACGTAGATCCCATTGAATACCGAGCATTCGAACTGCTGAATATCCGGGTTCTCGGCGCGCACCGCGTCGATCAGATCGTTCAGATCCTGGAAAATCAGGCCGTCGGCACCGATGATCTGCCGAATTTCGTCTACTTCACGACCGTGAGCAATCAGCTCGTTAGCGGTTGGCATATCAATGCCATACACGTTCGGGAAGCGAATTTCCGGCGCTGCGGAGGCGAGATACACTTTCTTCGCCCCGGCCTCACGCGCCATCTCGATGATCTGCTCAGACGTCGTGCCGCGCACAATGGAGTCGTCCACCAGCAGCACGTTCTTGTCGCGGAACTCGGCACGGTTAGCGTTCAGCTTACGACGTACGGACTTACGACGCAGCTGCTGGCCCGGCATGATAAAAGTGCGGCCCACGTAGCGGTTTTTTACGAAGCCCTGACGGTACGGCTTGTCCAGAATACGGGCAATTTCCAGCGCGATATCACAGGAGGTTTCAGGGATTGGGATCACGACATCAATGTCGAGATCGTCCCACTCGCGGGCAATCTTCTCGCCCAGCTTCGTCCCCATGTTGACGCGCGCGCTGTAAACGGAAATCTTGTCGATGAACGAGTCCGGACGCGCGAAGTAAACGTATTCGAACAGGCACGGGTTGCTCACCGGGTTGTCGGCGCACTGACGGGTAAACAGCTGGCCCTTCTCAGTGATGTAGACCGCTTCGCCTGGCGCGACATCACGCAGGAATTCGAAGCCCAGAGTGTCCAGCGCCACGCTTTCGGAGGCAACCATGTACTCGGAACGGCCATCGCCGAGGTCACGTTTGCCGAGCACCAGCGGGCGAATGCCATTTGGATCGCGGAAGGCCACCATGCCGTGACCGATGATCATCGCCACGCAAGCATACGCGCCACGGATCAGGCGGTTAGTCGCGGCAACGGCGGCAAAAATGTTGTCTGCTTCCAGCGGATAATGGCGGAAGTTATCCAGTTCGCTGGCAAAGATATTGAGCAGGATTTCAGAATCAGAGGTGGTGTTAATGTGGCGACGTTTCTCTTCGAACAGCTTTTTACGCAGCTCGTGGGCATTGGTCAGATTGCCATTGTGGGCAAGCGTGATGCCATACGGGGAGTTAACGTAAAAAGGCTGAGCCTCAGAGGCGCTGGAACTGCCAGCAGTAGGATAACGAACGTGACCGATCCCCATATTACCTTGCAGACGCTGCATATGGCGGGCTTCAAACACATCGTTTACCAGGCCATTCGCCTTGCGTAAACGGAAGCAGTTGTTTGCGTCAATGGTGATGATACCCGCAGCATCCTGCCCACGGTGCTGAAGCACCGTTAACGCGTCATAAATCGACTGGTTTACCGGCATGAAACCGGCGATACCGACAATACCGCACATTCGTCTTTTCCTCGTTAAGCCACATCTCAGGGTTTATGCCCTGGGCAAGAAACTCGACGAGCTTTGCAGATAGTCAAAGAACCATCTGATGATGAAGCTGAACTCCGGAATGAGCTGCGATTTTTGCCAGTCTTCACTTTTGGAGAACCCGGTAAAGGTATCCAGGAAGAACAGGATCGCGGCCACAATGAGCACGCCTCGCAACGCGCCGAAACAGATGCCGAGTACCCTGTCCGTTCCTGACAGACCGGTTTTCTCGACCAGCTGACCTATCACGTAATTGACGATAGCGCCGACAATCAGCGTCGCGATAAACAGCACCGCGATGGCGATTCCATTTCGGACCAGTTCATCTTCAAAGCCCGTGAACCAGACAGACAGGTAAGTGTAGTAATGACTGGCAACAAAGAAAGCACAACCCCAGGTTACCAGCGATAACGCTTCACGAACAAAGCCACGGATCAGGCTAACCAGACAGGAAAAACCAATCACCGCAATGATGGCGTAATCAATCCAGACCATATGTGTCCCACGATTAAACGCCCTGTCATCCAGTTCGGGGCGAATTCTAACAGAAAAAGAAAACGTTTGCGTAGGGATTTCCTTCCCACGCGTAAATAAAAAAGGCGCTGAAAAAATGCTCAACGCCACCGCACCTTTGACGTTTCTGTGAACGTCTGTCTCCCCCTCACCCCGGCCCTCGCCCCTTTGGGGAGAGGTTTAGGGTGAGGGGGTAATTTCTATCAGTTTGCGGTGTAGTTCATCACCACACCGCTCAGGCCGGAGATTTGCTTCAGCTCGCCAAGCGAACCTTTGAGCTTATCTTTAGACGCATCCGGCCCCACGAGGATACGGGTAATTTTACCCTGTACTGGCGTGGTGGGTGAAGTATAAACACGGTATCCCGCGCCGCGCAGTTTACTCACGATCTCATTGACCTTATCTGCATTTTTCAACGCACCGAGCTGAACGACATAGGCTTTACCCGTAGGGGCGGCCTCCTGCTGGGTCTGTTTGGCCGGTGGCGGCGTTTCCGTTGCCGCAGCCAGCTGCTCGTCGGCTTTGTCACGCTGCGGTTTAGGCTGCGTTTTCTCTACCGGCTTCGGTTTTTCAACCGGTTTGGGTTGCTCTACCGGTACAGGATCGATTTCAACGTTGTTATTCGCGGCCAGACGCGACGGATCAAGAGACGGCGCGGCTGCATCACCTGCGCGCACCTCTTCCGCTGCACCTTCTGGCGGCTGGGCAGGCAGCGCCTGCGTTGCCGCTGGCAGCATATCGGGCTCGTCGCGATCGCCCGGTTTGGGTACCAGCGGAATGGCCGCAAATTCATCCTGGTAATGCTTTTTTTGCCCGTCGAGCAGTCCCGGGAGAATAATCACCCCGAGCGCGACCAGCACAATGGTTCCTGTTAAACGGTTCTGAAACTTACTCGCCACCGGTTCTCCCCGCGTCCATCACTTCCATGACATGTGCCACCGTGTGGAATGACCCACACACCAGCACGGTATCTTCTGGTTTAGCCTCCGCCATCGCGGCACGCCAGGCCGAAACCACACTGCTGTAGATTTCGCCTTTGCCGAGATGTTCCATCAACTGCTCAGCAGTCGCGCCGCGCGGCCCTTCCAGAGGAGCACAATACCAGCTATCGACCACACTCTCCATGCAGGCCAGCGTGCCGCCGATATCTTTATCATGAAGCATACCGATAACCGCCAGCACGCGCCCGGTTTTTGGTAACGATTTGAGACGTCCTGCGAGGTACGCCGCCGCATGCGGGTTATGTGCAACATCCAGAATCAGACGCGGTGACTCACTCACAATCTGAAAACGTCCCGGTAACAGTGCGTTCTGAATGCCGTCGCGGATTGCCTGCTCGCTTACCGCTAATCCGCTGGCGCGCAGGGCTGCCAGCGCAGTCGCCGCGTTAGGCTGTGGCACCTGCGGCAGGGGCAGATTCTCCAGCACGCCCTGCGCATCGCTGAAGCGCCAGCCTTTGTCCTGCACCTCATACTGCCAGTCCACGCCGCGACGCAGCAGACGAGCGCCCTTCTCTTTCGCTACCTCAGCAATGGTATGCGGCATGTCCGGTTCGCCTACCACGGCAGGCTTATTGGCCCGGAAAATACCGGCCTTCTCACGGCCAATGCTCTCGCGGTCCGGGCCCAGCCAGTCGGTGTGATCCAGCGCGATGCTGGTGACGACGGCGACATCCGCATCCACCATATTGGTGGCATCCAGACGCCCGCCCAACCCCACTTCCAGGATCACCACGTCCAGCTGCGCCTGCTTAAACAGCCACAGCGCCGACAGGGTGCCGTATTCGAAATAGGTTAATGAGGTTTCGCCGCGCGCAGCTTCGATAGCGGCAAACGACGCCGTATGGGCGGATTCCGCCAGCTCGGTGTTTTGCACGCGCACGCGCTCGGTATAGCGCACCAGATGCGGCGAGCTGTAAACGCCAACCTTGTACCCCGCCGCCATCAGGACAGATTCCAGCGTGCGGCAGGTGGTGCCTTTACCGTTAGTGCCGGCCACGGTAAATACGAAAGGCGCGGGTTTCAACACGTCAAGACGCGCGGCAACCTGGCTTACGCGCTCAAGGCCCATGTCGATAGTTTTACTGTGCAGGTTTTCCAGATAAGAAAGCCACGCGGCCAGGGGCGACGTGGCTTGAGGAATGCTTTTATTTTCCATGATGCCCGGTTGTCATTAACGGTTTAGAAAGCAAAAGGGCAGCGCCATTCGGCCCTGCCCTTTTCAGTTATCAGGCCTCGGGTTCCTGATCCGGTACCACCACGCCTTCGCGCGGCTCGTCCGGGTTCGGCGCCGGCAGATTCATCAGCTTCGCCAGGACGCTTGCCAGTTTCAGGCGCATTTCCGGACGGCGGACGATCATGTCGATGGCGCCCTTCTCAATGAGGAACTCACTGCGCTGGAAGCCCGGCGGCAGTTTCTCACGTACGGTCTGCTCGATAACGCGAGGACCCGCAAAGCCGATCAGCGCTTTTGGCTCAGCGATGTTCAGGTCGCCCAGCATCGCGAAGCTTGCAGAAACGCCGCCCATGGTTGGATCGGTCAGTACCGAGATGTACGGCAGACCGCGCTCCTGCATTTTCGCCAGCGCCGCAGAGGTTTTCGCCATCTGCATCAGGGACATCAGCGCTTCCTGCATACGTGCGCCACCGGAGGCGGAGAAGCAGATCAGCGGGCAGTTGTCTTCCAGCGCCTGCTCAACGGCACGCACGAAGCGCGCGCCAACCACAGAGCCCATTGAGCCGCCCATAAAGGAGAACTCAAACGCGGCGGCAACCACCGGCATCTCGTGCAGGGTGCCTTTCATGACGATCAGCGCGTCTTTCTCGCCGGTCTCTTTCTGCGCAGAGGCCAGACGATCTTTGTATTTTTTGGAGTCGCGGAACTTAAGCACATCTTTTGGCTCCAGTTCGCTGCCCAGTTCTACCAGAGAACCTTCGTCCAGCAGGCTATGCAGGCGGTTGCGCGCCGACATACGCATATGGTGGTCACACTTCGGACACACCTCAAGATTGCGTTCCAGCTCTGCGCGATACAGAACCTGGCCGCAGCTATCACACTTCGTCCATACCCCTTCAGGAATGCTCGCTTTACGCGTTGGGGTAATGTTGCTTTTAATTCGTTCAATCCAGCTCATTGATAACCTTTCTGCCTGAACCTGGTCGTATGCCAGTTTTGCTGTAAGAGGCGAATAATGCCATTTTTGCCTCCAACAGACCATGAATGTTGCACATTAAAACATAACAGCCCGAAACTTTGGATAAAAAAGTGGTCGAACCGCCAGCATGCATTTACTTCGCTTGCTTTGCCGCCGCGCGTTTGTGACGGATAATTTCGATGACGCCAGGCAGTACGGAAAGCACAATAATCGCTACAATCAGTAACTTAAGGTTTTCCTGAACCACCGGCAGATCGCCAAACAGGTAGCCTGCATAGGTGAACAGCAGCACCCACAGCAGCGCGCCCACCACGTTGTACATGGCAAAATGACGATAGGACATGTGACCCATTCCCGCCACAAACGGTGCAAATGTACGCACAATAGGCACAAAACGGGCAAGGATAATGGTCTTACCGCCATGGCGCTCATAGAACGCATGGGTCTTATCTAAATAACTGCGGCGGAAAATCTTCGAGTCCGGATTACTGAACAACCGCTCGCCAAACACCCGCCCGATGGTGTAGTTGACCGCATCACCAACAATCGCGGCGATGATCATCAGGACCACCATCAGATGGACATTCAGGTCATTCGTTGGCAGTGCGGATAACGCGCCCGCCACGAACAGCAGTGAATCTCCCGGCAGGAACGGCGTAACCACAAGGCCGGTTTCACAGAACAGAATGAGGAACAGAATGGCGTACACCCAGACGCCGTACTGCGCGACCAGCTCCGCCAGGTGAACATCAATATGCAGGATGAAATCAATCAGAAAACGTATTACGTCCATATTGTCTAAGCCCTAATTGCACCTTTGTTTAGTCCGCTAAAAACAGCGGGCCCATTGGCGGTTTTGGCAGGTCGAACCGGTCCGGATAATCCACCGAAACCAGATACAGACCTTCCGCTTTCGCCGTTGCTGCCGCAAGCGTTCTGTCCTTCGCTGCCAGCAGTTCTGCAATCCAGCTCTCCGGCTGGTGTCCGGCGCCCACATCCATCAGGCTGCCTACAATATTCCGCACCATATGATGTACAAAGGCATTGGCTTTGATATCCACCACCACATACGCGCCATAACGACTGACGTTAATGTGCATGACGTTACGCCACGGCGTACGGGACTGACACTGCACCGCACGAAACGACGTAAAATCATTCTCTCCAATCAGACACTGCGCCGCACGCTGCATACGTTCTGCATCCAGCGGTTCATAAAAATGCGTCACGCCCTGGCTTAACACCGCCGGGCGCAGGCGCTGGTTATAGATGACATAACGGTAGCGCCGCGCCGTCGCGCTGAAACGCGCGTGAAAATCATCCGGCACAGCTTTCACCCAACGCACGGCAATGTCACCAGGCAAATTCGCATTTACACCCAGCGTCCAGGCCGCGTCTTTGCGCACGGCGGTGGTGTCAAAATGCACCACCTGCCCCGTGCCGTGAACGCCGGCATCGGTGCGGCCCGCACAGAAGACGCTTATCGGTTCGTTCGCCACCTGAGAGAGCGCTTTCTCCAGCTTCTCCTGGACGCTGCGCACCTCATTCTGCCGCTGCCAGCCATAGTATTTACTGCCATCGTATTCAATGCCGAGGGCAATTCTGTGGACCGGCTTTTGTTCCACATCTGACATCAGTACAGATACTCCTGCACCAGTTTTTCCGCGATTTTGACCGCCATCAGCGCGCCGCCAAAACGCACGTTGTCGGCAACGGACCAGAACTGCACCTGCTCCGGCATACCGTAATCGTTACGCACGCAGCCCACAGAGAGATGCGCGCTGCCGGTGGCGTCGCCCACCTGCGTCGGGAATTCGCTCTCTTCGGACAGGACAATGTCCTCACCGCGGCCAAACGCGTCGCGGGCTTCTTCAGCCGCCAGCGGACGCAGGGCTTCAAACCCGACCATCTGCGCGTGGCCGTAAAAGACCGGAGACTGCACGACATTCGCGGAGATCATCAGCCCGTCATCCTGCAAAATTTTGCGTGCTTCATCGACGATACGACGCTCTTCCCGCACCGAACCTTCACGATCCGGCAGCAGCGGCAGCATGTTGAACGCCAGCTGGCGGCCAAAGAAATCATCTTCGTCGATCGGGATACCGTTCAGCAGCTTCGCGCTCTGCCCTGCCAGTGCGTCTACGGCTTTTTTACCGTTAGCGGAGGCTGAAAGCAGGCTGGTCACGGAAATACGCGACAGGCCACCGTCGTCGATCAGCGGCTTCAGCGCGGTCAGCAACTGGCTGGTGAGACTGTTCGGTACTGCAATGATGTTGCGGTTGCGGTAGTCAGCCAGCACAAACGGGTTGACGTCCGGCACCACCAGCGGCACATCCGGCTCCAGGGAGAACAGGCCGCTCAGGTCGATCACCAGACAGCCTGAATTTGTCGCTTCTTCAATGTAAGACGCCGTGGCTTCCGCACCTGCGGCAAAAAACGCCAGCTGAGCCTGCGTCCAGTCAAACGCGGCGGCGTCCTGCACCATCACGGATTTGCCGCCGAAACGCAGATGTTCTCCTGCGCTGTCGGTACGCGCCAGTGCGTAAATCTCACCCACCGGGAACTGACGCTCAGCAAGGGTTTCAAGCAGGGCTTCGCCCACGGCGCCAGTGGCACCCAAAATGGCAATGTTCCAGCCTTCAGACATGGTGGTTTACTCCAGAAATAAAAAGCGTCCCTGCCGGAATATCCGACAGGGAGCATTAAGAAGACATTAACGTGCCGGGTGGTGAACGGCGTTAAATCCCAGTTTATGCAGCAGCCCCGCCGCTGACGCGTCATCGCACATGACATACAGGGAAGACCACTCGCGGCGCTCAAGGTAATTTTTGCGCAGCTTGTCAAACTCACCCGGAATACCCGCCACTTTACGCAGCAGCGCGTCATCGCGGCGCACATCATACACCAAATGCACCAGTCTTTTCAGCGTTGCCTCATCCAGCGGGCCATGAAGGGTAATGCGGCCAAATTCCGGGGCGGGCAGCAGCGTATCCAGCGCCACCTGCTGCGGATGGCCGATAAAGGCGCTGTAAGCCTCAAACACCTGGGTTGTGCCACGCGCTTTGCCTTCAAGGGTATAACCCGCGATATGCGCGGTACCCACGTCCACCTTATTCAGCAAGGCGACGTTGAGATCCGGCTCTGGTTCCCAGACGTCCAGCACGACGCTAAGCTCTTGTCCTTCGTCGAGACATGCCAGCAGCGCCGCGTTATCCACCACCGGTCCCCGGCAGGCATTTATCAGAATAGTGCCAGCCTTCAGACGGCGGATCAGCTTTTCGTCGGCCAGGTGCAGAGTCTTGTACGGCCCCTCTTTAAAGAGCGGCGTATGGAAGGTGATGACGTCGCACTCGTCGACCAGCTCATCCAGCGTGCGGAAGTCGCCTTCATCGCCGTTATCCTTACGCGGCGGATCGCACAGCAGGGTGCGGATACCCCAGGCTTCCAGACGCTTTTGCAGACGTCCGCCCACGTTGCCCACACCCACAATCCCGACGGTGCGGTCTTTCAGCGCAAAACCATCGCGCTCGGCCAGCATCAATAGCGAGGAGAAAACATATTCCACGACGGCAATGGCGTTACAGCCTGGCGCCGCGGAAAAACCAATCCCCGCCTGCTTAAGCCACTGGTCATCCACATGATCGGTCCCGGCCGTTGCCGTCCCGACAAATTTAACCCCTTTGCCGGTGAGCAGTGCCTCATTTACTTTGGTCACCGAGCGCACCATCAGGGCGTCTGCATCGTCCAGTTCGCTGACCGGAATCGGGCGACCAGGGACAGCCTTAACCTCACCCAGGCGGCTGAACAGCTCACGGGCGTAAGGCATATTTTCATCAACGAGGATTTTCACGTCTGAGTACCTGTTTGAGAGGAAGTAAACCTGCCAAGTGTGCCATAATCTCGCCGCCGGGCATATATCTCCGCCCGGTTACGCAGAGTTTGACTTTAAGGATTTTTGACGATGCAGCCCATTTCAGGTACGCCTCCGCGCCCTCCGGGTGAAGGCCCCGTAACGCCCAACACGCCAGGCGAACAACCGCTCTCCACGCAGCAACGCACCGTACTGGAGCGTCTGATCACGCGTCTTATTGCGTTAACCTCACAGCAAAACGCAGAGGTATGGGCCGGCGTTAAGCACGATTTGGGCGTAAGAAACGATGCGCCGCTACAGTCGCGCCATTTCCCTGCCGCCGAACAAAACCTGAACCAGCGTCTTACAAGCGCACAGCAGCAACATACTACCCGCCAGATTATCTCGCAGCTGACCGAGCTATTGGGCCAGGGGAATAATCGCCAGGCGGTGAGTGATTTTATCCGTCAACAGTACGGTCATACCGCCCTGAGCCAGCTTTCGCAAGAACAGCTGAAAACCGTGTTGACCCTGCTGCAAAGCAATCAGCTTTCTATCCCGCAGCCGCAACAGCGCCCGTCTACAGAGCGGCCATTGCAGCCTGCGGAGCATAATACGCTCAAGCAGATGGTCACTAAGCTGGCTGCCGCTACCGGCGAACCCACAAAGCTTATCTGGCAATCCATGCTGGAACTTTCCGGTGTGAAAGCGGGCGAGATGATCCCGGCAAAACAGTTTACCCATCTGGTCACCTGGCTCCAGGCGCGTCAGACGCTCAGCACCCAGAGCGCCCCGACCCTGCACAGCGTACAGGCGGCGCTGAAACAACCGCTGGAACCGCACGAGTTCGATATGATTCGGGATTACGCTCAGCAGAGCTGGCAGGCTACGCCGCAAACGGTGCTGACCACCGCGCAGGTGCAGGATGTGCTCAATCAGATCTTCGTTCGCCGCGCCGAGCGGGAAGGCGGCGTGCTGGAGGTAAGAAACATTCAGCCGATCTACAACCCGCTGTTTGCCCCCGTAGTTGATACGTTCAAAACGCTTTCTGCCCGTCCGGGATTGATGTTGATCGCGTTGGTGATTGCGCTGGCGATTTTCTGGCTGGTTGCTTGAGGATTTGCCCGGTGGCGCTTCGCTTACCGGGCCTACAACGGCTCGAACAGTAGGCCGGGTAAGGCGAAGCCGCCACCCGGCAACATACTACCGCTTGCGAAACGCCACCAGCGTCACCACAATTCCCACCACCGCTGACACCGCACCGGCCAGGAAGACGGAAGGATAGCCAAACGACGTTGCAAGCAGCCCCGCCAGCGGCCCGGTGACCCCATATGAGATATCCTGAAACGCCGCATAGCCGCCCAGCGCCGTGCCGCGCACCTGCGGAGCCACGCGCTTCACCACTTCAACGCCCAGCGCCGGGAAGATCAGCGAGCAGCCGCAGCCGGTTAACGCCGCACCCAGCAGCGCAACGGATGCAGAGGGAGCCTGCCAGAGCAGTACCAGACCCACGGTCTCAATGACAAGTGACGCCACGGCCACCTTCACGCCGCCAAAGCGATCCGGCATCCAGCCAAACAGCACGCGCATCAATACAAACGCGCCGCCAAAGGCCGTCAGCGTAAAGCCCGCCATCGCCCAGCCGCGGCTCATGAAATAGAGGGAGACAAAGGTACCAATAACCGCGAAGCCCACCCCCTGAAGCGCCAGCCCAAGCCCCGGCAGCCAGATTTGCCCCACCACGCTCCACAGCGAAGGACGCTCGCCTTTATGGGCGGGCACCTTACGCACCGAACCGTTAAACGCCCACGCCAGCAGCGGCAATACCATGGTGGTGCCTGCCAGCGCCGCAAAACCAAACTGGCTGTGGATCAGCAGCCCCAGCGGTGCGCCTGCCGCCAGCGCGCCGTAAATCGCCATCCCGTTCCAGGACATCACTTTTCCGGAACGCGCAGACCCCACCAGCCCCATTCCCCAGGTAAGGGTGCCGGTCAGCAGCTGGCTTTCGCCAAAGCCGAGGATCAGGCGCCCTGCCACCAGCAGCGCGAATTTATACGCTGCATCTATTGGCAACAGCGCCGCCAGCAGCCAGGCTCCCCCCGCCAGCCCGCAGGCAAACATGCCCTGCAACGCCGAGCGTTTTGCGCCGTGCTGATCCGCCAGGCGACCGGCGTAGCCCCGGGTTAATACCGTCGCTAAAAACTGAATGCCCACCGCAATGCCGACCATGGTGTTGCCATAGCCCAGCTCCTGGTGAACGAACAAGGGGATCACCGGCAGCGGCAGGCCAACGGTCATATAGGTCAGAAACACCGCAAAGGCGATGCGGAAAAGGGAAAGGTTCCCGGAAGGAGCGCTCTTCTCAGGGGTAACAGCCTTCATGCATAACTCCGTGTTCAGGCATAAAAAAAGGGAGCCGCGCGGCTCCCTTCTACTATACCTTCAAACGCTTACGCTTTCAGCTTACGCATCACCAGCGTGGCGTTGGTGCCGCCGAAACCGAAGCTGTTGGACATAACGGTCGTCAGCTCACGTTCGGTGGTTTCGGTCACGATGTTCAGGCCAGCCGCCTGCCCGTCCATCTCTTCGATGTTGATGCTTGGCGCGATAAAGCCGTTTTCCAGCATCAGCAGAGAGTAGATCGCTTCCTGCACGCCCGCCGCTCCCAGAGAGTGACCGGTCATGGCTTTGGTTGCAGAGATAGCCGGGCTATTGTCGCCGAACACTTCACGGATCGCACCCAGCTCTTTCACGTCGCCTACCGGCGTTGAGGTGCCATGGGAGTTCAGGTAGTCGATTGGAGTATCAACACCGTGCATCGCCATCTTCATGCAGCGCACCGCGCCTTCACCAGATGGAGCAACCATGTCAGCGCCGTCAGACGTTGCGCCGTAGCCCACGATCTCAGCATAGATGTGCGCGCCACGCGCCAGCGCGTGTTCCAGCTCTTCAACCACAACCATACCGCCGCCGCCAGCGATAACAAAACCGTCGCGGTGTGCGTCATAAGTACGGGACGCTTTGTCTGGCGTTTCGTTGTATTTGGTGGACAGTGCGCCCATCGCGTCGAACTCACAGGCCATTTCCCAGCCCAGCTCTTCGCCGCCGCCAGCAAATACGATGTCCTGTTTGCCCAGCTGGATCTGCTCAACCGCATTACCGATACAGTGTGCGGAGGTCGCACATGCAGAGCTGATGGAGTAGTTCACACCGTGGATTTTGAACGGCGTTGCCAGGCACGCGGAAACCGCTGACCCCATGGCTTTGGTCACAACATATGGACCGACCGCTTTCAGGCCGCGCGGGCTGCGCATGGCGTCAGCACCGAACACCTGAGCTTTAGAGGAACCGCCGGAGCCTGCAATCAGGCCCACGCGTGGGTTGTTCTGGTAAGCGTCTTCGCTCAGACCAGAATCCTTGATCGCTTCCTGCATGGAAAGATAGGCGTAGATAGAGGCATCGTTCATGAAACGAACCACTTTACGGTCAATTAAACCGGTGGTGTCCAGTTTAACGTTACCCCATACGTGGCTACGCATTCCAGAATCTTTAAACTCTTCAGAGAAAGTGATCCCGGAGCGTCCTTCACGCAGAGATGCCAGGACTTCCTGCTGGTTATTACCGATGCTGGAAACGATGCCCAGGCCAGTAATCACTGCACGTTTCATTCAATACCTCTGTAAGTCGCACTATAAAAAGTTTCGAGTCGCACAATAGCGTACACTTGTACGCCGAACAAGTCCGATCAGCCATTTTCTGTGGAAATTTGCACCGATGGGCTCACATCGCTAAGATCGTGCCACTGCCTGTCGGACGAGTAACTTACGTGAAACAAAACGCCATACAACCTGCCAACCTCGAATTCAACGCTGAGGGTACACCTGTTTCCCGAGATTTTGATGACGTCTACTTTTCTAATGATAACGGACTGGAAGAGACGCGCTATGTCTTCCTCGAAGGAAATCATCTCAGCACCCGCTTCCCTGAGCATCCGCGCAGCCTGTTTGTCGTAGCGGAGAGCGGTTTCGGCACCGGGCTGAATTTTCTGACCCTCTGGCAGGCGTTCGACCAGTTTCGCGCTGCACACCCCGAGGCTACCTTACAAAGATTACATTTCATCAGTTTCGAAAAATTTCCGCTTACCGCGCACGATCTGCGGCTTGCCCATCAGCGCTGGCCGGAGCTTACCCACTGGGCGGAACAGCTTCAGGCCCAGTGGCCTCCGGCTATCGGTGGCTGTCATCGTCTGATTCTGGACGACGGACACGTCACGCTCGACCTGTGGCTTGGCGACATTAACGACCTGACCGATAAGCTCGATGACTCAATGAATCAGAAGGTGGACGCCTGGTTCCTGGATGGTTTTGCGCCCGCCAAAAACCCGGACATGTGGAGCCCGCACCTGTTCAGCGCCATGGCACGTCTGGCGCGCCCGGGCGCGACGCTTGCTACCTTCACCTCGGCGGGATTTGTTCGCCGTGGGTTGCAGGAGGCGGGGTTTACCATGCGGAAAACCAAAGGCTTTGGCCGCAAACGCGACATGCTGGTCGGGGTGATGGAACAGGATCTGGCGATCCCGGCGCAGGCCCCCTGGTTTGCCCGTCGCGCCAGCACCTCGCGTGAGGTCGCCATTTTGGGCGGGGGTATCGCCAGCGCCCTGCTCTCGCTGGCGCTGCTGCACCGTGGCTGGCAGGTGACGCTCTACTGCGCTGACGAGGCGCCGGCGACGGGCGCATCAGGCAACCGTCAGGGCGCGCTTTATCCCTTATTAAGTTCACACGATCCGGCACTGTTCCAGTTCTTCCCGGCGGCGTTTACGTTTGCTCGCCGCCTTTACGATAGCCTGCCGGTTGCGTTCGACCACAACTGGTGCGGCGTGACGCAGCTCGGCTGGGACGAGAAGAGCCAGCAGAAAATCACACAAATGCTGTCGCTGGGCCTGCCGGAAACCATCGCCCATGCCGTGACGGCACAGCAGGTTGCTGAGACCGCTGGCGTCGACACCGGCTGCGGGGGCATTCAGTATCCACTCGGCGGCTGGCTGTGTCCGGCTGAACTGACTTCTGCGGCGGTAGCCCTCGGGCAGTCGCGTGGGTTGACAGTGCATTATGCCCATAAGGTTCAATCGCTACGCCGCACTGCGCACTGGAAACTGCGTTTCGCTGACGGCAAAGAGGCGCAGCATGCCAGCGTTGTGCTGGCCAACGGGCATCATATCAGCCAGTTTACCCAGACAGCGTCATTGCCGGTTTATCCGGTCGGCGGCCAGGTGAGCCATATCCCGACCGCGCCCGAGCTGAACAAGCTACGCCAGGTGCTGTGTTACGACGGCTACCTGACGCCGCAAAATCCGTCCAACGGCCATCACTGCATCGGCGCCAGCTACCATCGCGGTGAAACAGATATGCAGTACAGCGAAGCGGATCAGCAGCAAAACCGCCAGCGCCTGCTCGACTGTTTCCCGGATGCGTCGTGGGCAAAAGAGGTGAATGTCGGTGAGGGTCAGGCTCGCTGCGGCGTACGCTGCGCGACCCGCGATCACCTGCCGATGGCGGGAAACGTGCCGGACTATGACGCCACGCTTGAAGTCTATCAGGATCTTGCTGACAACAAAGAAACGGCGGTAAGCGCGCCCGTTCACCCCGAGCTGTTTATGCTGGGTGGCTTAGGCTCGCGGGGATTATGCTCCGCGCCGCTGCTGGCTGAAGCGTTAGCCGCGCAAATGAGCGACGAGCCGGTTCCGCTGGACAGGGTTACGCTCGCGGGGCTGAATCCAAACCGACTGTGGGTGCGGAAATTGCTGAAGGGGAAAATGGTCAAGTAGGGTGCGGTCTGGTGCCCTCACCCCGGCCCTCTCCCTGTGGGAGAGGGCGGTGATACACTTACTTCGCTTTCGCCTGCTGGAACAAATTGTCCCACATGCCCAGCACTAAAGACTGGTCGCGCGGAGAGAGTTCCCCGGCCAGAATGGCTTTTTCCAGGCTGCGAGTGACTTCCGCGTGAACGGCGTCGGCAGAGTGATCGTCCCCGGCTTCCAGCGCGGCTACCGCCAGCGTCAGGTGACCACGCAGATAACCGCTGGCGAACAGCTCATCATCACTGGCGTGTTCCACCATGTCATCAATTAACGCCAGAATGCGTGATTCAAATTCTGCGATCATCTTCTTTCCTCTGTTAAAGATCTTCCGGCCAAGGGAAGCATTCCGCCGTGATCTCCGGCGTGTGGTAATAATTCTGTAAAGCCTCGATCAAGCGTGCCGGACGTGCCGGGATGCCTTTCTCAAGATATTCCATCACCTGCGCATGAACGCGGCGCTGGAAGACGATACGGTCTGGCTCGAAGTCGCCTTCGAGGTTGTCACAACTTACGTTGAACGGGAAACCCGCCGCTACGCAGAACAGCCATTCGAGCGCCTGAGGTTTCACCTCCACATCTTCGAACTGCCCTTGGGTGGCGGCGTCGCGCCCGTCCGGGCAGTACCAGTAACCAAAGTCCACCAGCTCGCGACGCGCTTTCCCGGCGATACACCAGTGCGAAATTTCGTGCAAACCGCTGGCGTAAAAGCCGTGGGCAAAGGTGATGCGGTTATACGGAACCTCGTCATCAGCAGGAAGATAGATCGGTTCGTCGTCGCCTTTAATCAGACGGGTATTAAAATCATCAGCAAAACAGCTATCGAAGATCTCAATCAGCTGTTCGTAGTTATGCGTACTGTTCATTAGTTCATCCCCAACCAGGTGAGGATCTCCTGTCCATGGCTGTCATAAAGAAGTTTGGCGCTCATCACCGCCGAGACGACAACAATCATCGGGCGGATCAGCTTTTGTCCTTTGCTTAATACCAGACGCGAGCCTGCGCGCGCGCCCAAAAACTGCCCTGCCATCATCACAAACCCGGTTGCCCAGATAACCTTGCCGCCAATGATAAACAGCAGCAGACCGCCAACGTTGGAGGTCGCGTTGAGGACTTTGGCGTGGGCGGTGGATTTGGCGAGGTTGAATCCGGCCAGCGTCACGAATGCCAGCGCATAAAACGAACCTGCCCCCGGGCCAAAGAAGCCATCGTAAAAACCGACGCAGCCACCGGCAATCAGCGCAAACGGCAGGCCGTGAAGACGACGCTGTCGATCTTCTTCCCCGAGCTTTGGCATCAGCAGGAAATAGAGGCCGATAAAGATAACCAGCAGCGGCAGGATCTGGCGCAGAATGTCGGACTGTACGTGCTGGACCAGCAGCGCACCCGCCGTTGAGCCAATAAACGTCATCAGGATATTGAGCTTCTGATCGGCGAGATTCACCACTTTGCGCCGGATGAAATAGAGCGACGAGGAGAGCGAACCGCCGCATGCCTGGAGTTTGTTGGTGGCAAGCGCCTGGGCAGGGCTCATGCCTGCCGCCAGCAGCGCCGGAACGGTGAGCAACCCGCCGCCGCCCGCCAGGGCATCGATAAATCCGGCTAACATCGCAACAAAAAAGAGCACCGCCAGCAGCAGCGGTGACACCATGAACAGATCGACGAAATTATCCATTAAAGTACATGCTCATCCAGTAGCGCCTGGCAGGAAGGCGGCAACGGAGGCGGTGTCTTCTTCTCAGGCTTAGAGGTTCCAGGCTTGGCCGGTTCAAACCAGCTTTGCAGTTCGTAACCACAACCATCGCCAGGCGGTGGCAGCGGCTGATCTTCACATTCCAGGCTGTTCGCCGGACAGCGCAGGCGAACATGCATATGCGCCCGGTGCTGGAACCACGGGCGCACTTTACGCAACCAGTCGCGATCCGTTCCCGCATCCAGGCAAAGCTGCTGCTTGATGGCCGGATTAACAAAGATCCGCGTGACGTCGTTATCCTCTGCCGCCAGCTTAATCATGCTGGAAATTTCCGGCGACCATCGCGAGGCGACGACCCGTTTACCGTCGGCCGAGACCAGATCCAGCGCCTGCGGTTTCAGCAGCTGCGCTGAGCTCCAGCGCGTTTTCGGCAATTGCAGGAAGATATCCACATCCAGTCCGGTCTGGTGGCTGGCGTGACCGCCGTTGAAGCGACCACCGGCAGGCATCCCCATATCGCCAATCAGCATCGTCCCCAGCCCCAGGTTATGCACCTGGTTGCCAAGACGCTGAATAAACAGCAGCAGGTCAGGATGGCCGAAATAACGGCGCTGGTCGGTGCGCATCACCTGATAGGTATCCGATTGCAGCGGAAGTTCCTGCGCGCCGACGATACACCCGTTGGAGAAAGCGCCAATGGACTGCGCGCTCCCCGCTACCGGGTGGGTGATTTTCTGCCACGGCGTAGCGGCCAGGCTTGCTCCACTGGCCAGCAGCGCCAGCAGAGCGATTGCGGTTTTTTTCATAGTTACCAGCGTGGAATGGTGGTCGTCACATCCGCATTCTGCGCGCGCTGGCGCAGGAAGTGATCCATCAGCACGATCGCCAGCATCGCTTCTGCGATCGGCACCGCGCGGATCCCCACGCACGGATCGTGACGCCCTTTGGTGATCATCTCAACTTCATCGCCAGCGCGGTTAATCGTGTGGCCCGGGACGGTAATGCTGGACGTTGGCTTCAGCGCAATATTGGCAATAATTTGCTGCCCGCTGCTGATGCCACCCAGAATGCCGCCCGCATGGTTGCTCTGGAAGCCCGCTTTCGTGATTTCGTCGCGGTTCTGGCTACCGCGAAGCTTGACCACGTCAAAACCGTCGCCAATCTCGACGCCCTTCACCGCGTTGATGCTCATCAGCGCGTGGGCGATGTCAGCGTCGAGACGGTCAAATACCGGCTCGCCCCAGCCAGCCGGAACGCCGTCAGCCACCACGGTGACTTTCGCACCGATGGAGTCGCCCTCTTTTTTCAGGCCGCGCATCAGTTCGTCGAGCGCCTCCAGCTTGTCGGCATCGGCGCAAAAGAACGGGTTTTGCTCGACCTGATCCCAGTCTTTGATCGCCAGTGGAATGTCGCCCATCTGGGTCAGACAGCCGCGGATAACGATGCCAAATTTCTGCTGGAGATATTTTTTGGCAATTGCCCCTGCCGCCACGCGCATCGCGGTTTCACGCGCGGAAGAACGCCCGCCGCCGCGATAGTCGCGAAAGCCATATTTTTGTTCGTAGGTATAGTCGGCGTGACCAGGACGGAAAACGTCCTTAATCGCGCCGTAGTCCTGAGAACGCTGATCGGTGTTTTCAATCAGCAGGCCAATGCTGGTTCCTGTGGTACGGCCTTCAAATACGCCGGAGAGAATTTTGACCTGGTCCGGCTCGCGACGCTGCGTGGTGTAGCGAGAGGTACCCGGACGACGACGGTCAAGGTCATGCTGTAAATCGGCTTCGGTCAGTTCGATGCCTGGCGGGACGCCATCAACGATACAACCCAGTGCCAGACCGTGCGACTCGCCAAAGGTGGTCACACGGAATACCTGTCCAATACTGTTTCCTGCCATCACGGCTCCGATGTTGTTGTTTGTGTTTGAGCGTTGTGAAACGGGCCGAAGCCCGCTGGATTAATCTTTGTAAATGCTGAAGTATTCGCGTGCATCAAGCAGTTGCGCCTTGGTCAGCATAAAGACGCCGTCACCGCCGTTGTCGAACTCAAGCCAGGTGAACGGCACATCCGGGTACTGCTCTATCAGATGTACCATGCTGTTGCCTACTTCACAAATCAGAACGCCGTCGTCGGTCAGATAATCCGGCGCGCAGGCCAGGATGCGGCGGGTCAGCTTCAGCCCGTCAGAGCCTGACGCCAGGCCCAGCTCCGGCTCGTGACGGTACTCGTTCGGCAGGTCGGACATATCTTCTGCATCCACGTACGGCGGATTGGTGACGATCAGGTCGTATTGCAGCGTCGGCAGGTCGCGGAACAGGTCAGAGCGGATAGGCGTGACGTGATGAATCAGCCCGTGCTCTTCAATGTTGTGTTCGGTGACGGCCAGCGCGTCGGTGGAGATATCGACGGCGTCCACTTCCGCTTCCGGGAAGGCGTACGCGCAGGCAATGGCGATGCAGCCGCTGCCGGTGCACATATCAAGAATGTGCTGCGGCTGATGGTTAATCAGGCCGTCAAAATGGTTGTTGATCAGCTCGCCAATCGGCGAACGCGGCACCAGCACGCGCTCATCAACATAGAATTCGTGGCCGCAGAACCAGGCTTTGTTGGTCAGGTAAGCCACCGGAATGCGCTCGTTTACGCGACGGATCACGCGCTCAACGATGCGGTGTTTTTCACTGGAGGTCAGGCGCGCGGTGCGCATGTCTTCCGGAATATCCAGCGGCAGGTAGAGAGACGGCAGCACCAGCTGCACGGCCTCATCCCACGGGTTGTCGGTACCGTGACCGTACCAGATATTGGCGGCGCTGAAGCGGCTAACCGACCAGCGCAACATGTCCTGTATGGTATGCAGCTCGTTTACTGCTTCATCGACAAAAATTTTATCCACTCTTTCCTCCAGGGCATGCTCGCATAATTTTCGGCGGCTAGTTTGCCATGAAGACGGCGATAAATCAGCAATGACGCGTACCGCTTGAGGTTAAAAAATGCGTTTAGTCGGGTACACTATCGGAAATACGAGATGAGAATGACGAATGAAAAAGAAAACATCGCTCAGCGAGGAGGATCAGGCTCTATTCCGCCAGCTGATGACCGGGACGCGTCAAATCACGCACGACACCATTGTCCATCGCCCGCAGCGTAAAAAAGTCAGCGAGGTACCGGTCAAACGGTTGCTCCAGGAGCAGGCCGATAACAGCCACTATTTTTCAGATGAGTTTCAGCCGCTGCTAAATACCCAGGGTGCGGTGAAATACGTGCGCGAAGACGTCAGCCATTTTGAACTGAAAAAATTACGCCGGGGAGATTACTCGCCGGAGCTGTTCCTCGATCTGCATGGGTTGACCCAGATGCAGGCGAAACAGGAGCTGGGGGCGTTGATCGCGGCATGTCGTCGCGAGCATGTTTTTTGCGCCTGCGTGATGCACGGCCACGGCAAACATATTCTTAAGCAACAGACACCGCTGTGGCTGGCTCAGCATCCACACGTGATGGCTTTTCATCAGGCGCCAAAAGAGTACGGCGGAGATGCCGCATTGCTGGTATTGATTGAGGTGGAGGAGTGGCAGCCGCCAGAATTGCCCTGACAGGAAGGCGGGAGGCACGCTGCACCCCGCCATATCGCACGTCACGTCAGATGGCTTTTGCCATCTTCAGGTTGCACGGACTCATTTGCCAGTTAAAGACCCCTTTGCCGGTTTCGTCGAGGGTGACGTTGGCAATGGCGGACGTTGTGAACATCGGTGGCGTTTCGCCCGGGCACAGCTCAGATACCAGATAGCCGACCAGCGGCAGGTGGGAAATGACCAGTGCGGAAGCGACACCTTCATTGCACAGCGCCTGAAGGTAAGCACTGACAAGGCCAACATCGCCACACGGCGTGAGTTCAGGGAGAACATCCACACTGGATGGCAGGTTCATACACTCCCCTACCACATCCAGCGTCTGTTCTGCCCGCAGGAACGGACTCACCAGAACGCGTTCAATGTCCACTTTTTGACCTTTAAGCCATGTCGCCATCTGACGGGATTCGTCGCAGCCACAGACGGTTAAAGGACGTACTGAGTCACTGGCGGCATCGAGTGCCGCGTCGCCGTGACGCATGATAAAAACTTGCATATTGCACCGCTTTTGTTAACCAGAATCACCGGCGTTAACTACCCGCGATTAATGCTCTGAGGTAGAAAACCCGATGGCCGGGCATTGTGCCTGATCCATTCGGTGAATGAAACGCTGTTTTTTACCTCAATGGCGTAAGTATAGTCAATCTCTGTTTACAATTTCGCCAGAACAGGTTCCATCACCTCAGGATTTACCCTTCTTTGACTTCAGTTTACGCAATCAGTTTCCCTTGCGGGCCAGAATGTCTGACCCCGTTCCGCCATCTGCAATAATTCGTCACAAGGTGTAAACCGTGGACCGTATTGCGAGGCCAGACGTTGCAGGATCGCAACCACTTCACCCGCCCCGAGGGTATCCATATACCGGAACGGGCCGCCAAGGAATGGCGGAAAACCGATACCAAACACGGCGCCGATGTCGCCGTCGCGCGCGCTTTTGATCACCTGCTCACCAAAGCAGCGCGCCGCTTCATTGAGCATCATCATCACGCAGCGCTCAGCACACTGAACCGCCGACAGTTTTCCCTGACCCGTGACAGGAATAAGCGCATAAACTGAAGGGTCGACCTGTTTCTTGCTTTTACGCCCTTTCGCGGCGTAAAGATAGAAACCGCGTTCATTTTTTCTGCCTTTGCGATCGTCCTTCAAAATTGCAGAAACAACGTTTGCAGGCGGCGAAAAACGATCGCCATAAGCCGCTTCCAGCACAGGGATAATTTTAGTCCCCGTATCAATTCCTACCTCATCCAAAAGTTGGATTGGGCCGACGGGGAAACCAAACTTCACGAGGGCGTCATCGACGTGCTCAATTTTCTCCCCTTCCGTCAGCAACCGCATCGCTTCGTTAATGTACGGCGCCAGAATGCGGTTAACGTAGAAGCCGGCTTTGTCCGCGACCACAATGGGGGTTTTGCCCTGTTTTTTCGCCAGCTTCACCACGGTGGCAATAGTCTGCGGGCTGGTTGTGGCATGCGGGATAACCTCCACCAGCGGCATTTTTTCGACAGGGCTGAAATAGTGCAGCCCTATCACCTGCTCCGGGCGCACGGCTTTCGCCGCGATGTCGCCGATCGGCAAAGACGAGGTGTTTGACGCGAAAATGGTGTGCGGCGCGCAATGCTGTTCAACGTCCGCCACCATCTGCTGCTTAAGGGCGAGATCTTCGAACACGGCTTCAATCACCAGATCGCGGTGTGCAAACCCACTGTAGTCGGTGGCGCCAGTGATCATCGCGAGGGTTTTATCACGCTCACTGGCCTTGATATGGCGGCGTTTCACTTTGCGATCAAGGTTCTGCCAGCTGTACTGCAACGCGTGGTTGATACCCTTAGGGTTGATATCTTTGATACGTACGGGCAATTTGCCTTTGCTGGCGGTGACAAATGCGATGCCGCCGCCCATCAGCCCACCACCCAGAACGCCAACGGCGCGCAGCGGAGCCGGTTCAGCTTCACTGCCCGGATCTTTTTTAACCTCCGTGCTGGCAAAGAAAATGCCGCGCAGCGCCTGCGACTGCGGCGTCATCGCCAGCTCGCCAAAGGCTTTCGCTTCCGCAGCATAACCGCTGCTGCTGCCCTGCGATAAACCGGTTTCAATCACCTTCAGAATGCGCGTCGCTGCCGGATAGTTCCCTTTGGTTTTTTGCTCGGTTTTTTTACCCACCATATTGAACAGCAGCGTGCGCCCCAGCGGCCCGGCGAGGATACGCTCGCGCACCGGCAGAGGGCGTTTCGCCTGACGACCTTTCAGCGCCCGCTCAACAGCGGCTTCAAGCAAGATGGCGTGCGGAACGACCTCATCAACCAGACCCGCCTTTAACGCCTGACGGGCGCGCAGCTGTTTACCGGTTAAAATCATCTCCAGCGCCGTACTGACGCCCACCAGACGCGGCAGGCGCTGCGTGCCCCCTGAACCGGGCAGCAATCCAAGCTGAACCTCCGGCAGTCCGAGTACCGTTTTCGCATCGTCGGTACAAATGCGGCTGTGACAGGCCAGCGCCAGCTCAAGCCCACCGCCCAGGCAGGCCCCGTGGATCGCAGCGACAACGGGTATCGACAGCGCATGGATCTCCGCCATTACCTGCTGCCCCTGACGCGCCAGGTCTTCTGCTTCCTGAGCGCTTTTCGCCCGGGCAATCATGTTGATATCGGCCCCGGCAATAAAGTTATCCGGCTTTGCCGAGATAAATACCAGGCCACGTATCGCTTTGTTTTCGCGGATCTGTCTGAGCATCGCACGCACCTGAACGCCGAACTCGGCCTTCAGGGTGTTCATCTTTTCGTCGGGTACATCAATGGTGATAACAGCCACGTTATCAAGGCGAACAGCCAGATTAAATGCAGATGTCGTTTCCATTATTCAGCCTCCAGAACCATTGCTGCACCCAGGCCGCCCGCCGCACAGGCGGTAACGAGACCAAAACCGCCGCCGCGGCGACGCAGTTCATGCAAAGTCTGAGTTATCATTCTCGCGCCGGTCGCCGCAAATGGATGGCCGTAGGCGATGGATCCGCCAAGCACGTTAAACTTACTCTGATCCACTTCGCCGGTCGCGTGGGCGCGGCCCAGTACATCGCGCGCGAAGCGCTCGCTTGCCAGCAGCTGAATGTTTGCCAGGGTTTGTGCGGCAAAGGCTTCGTGCATATCAATCAGCGTGAGATCGGAGAGCGTCAGCCCCGCACGCTCCAGCGCCAGCGGCGTGGACCAGGCCGGGCCGAGCAGCATGTCCTGCCAGACATCAATGGCGGTAAAGGCGTAGCTACGCAAATAGCCCAGCGGTGTGATGCCAAGCTCTTTCGCCCGGGATTCCGTCATCAGGATCACGGCGGCGGCACCGTCCGTCAGTGGCGTACTGTTGGCCGCCGTAACGGTGCCATGTTTACGATCAAACGCCGGGCGCAGTTTTGCGTAATCCTCCAGCGTCGAGGTGCCACGGATATTGTTATCTTCCACCAGCGGTTCGCGGAAAGGCGGGATGTAAGCCGTCATCACCTCGTCGGCAAGTTTGCCTTCCGACCACGCCTTCGCAGCGAGCTGATGCGAGCGATGCGCCAGTGCATCCTGCTGTTCGCGGGTAATACCGTAGGTTTTTGCCATCTGCTCGGCAGTGTCGCCCATACGCAGGCCGGTGGAGTATTCAGCAACGGCAGGTGGCACGGGCATGAGGTCGCGCAGACGTAAACGCGAGAAGAGTTTGAGCTTCGCACCGGTGGTCCGGGCTTTGTTGGCGTCCACGAGGATGCGGGCCAGCTGTTTGCTAACACCGATGGGCAGCACGGAGGAGGAATCCGCGCCGCCGGCGATCCCCGCGCGAATGGTCCCCGCCATCAGGCTTTCCGCCACGTTCGCCACCGCCTGGAAACTGGTGGCGCAGGCGCGGCTGACGCTGTATGCGTCGGTGTGAACATTCATGCCGGTGCCCAGCACGATTTCACGTGCGATATTGGGCGCTTCCGGCATTTGCACCACCTGGCCGAAAACCAGTTGCTCAATAACCTCTGGCGGGATCTCGCTGCGAGCCAGCATCTCCCCCACCACCATTTTTCCCAGATCGACAGCCGGTATACCGTGAAACGCGGTTGCCTGACGCGCAAACGGCGTACGTAACCCGCTGACAATGGCAATGCGGTCACCGTGTCGGGTGATAAGCGGTAATGCCTGACTCATAACACTCCCCTGTAAAAAAATTTTGCGCACACATTAAGTGGTCTGACCTGATAATAGTCTTAACTATTTTTTTACATTGAGCCAATCGGGGAAGCGAAAAATTGCGAGCTAAGGCACAGAGAAGAAAAAGAAAATGCCCCTGCATGGCAGAGGCATTTGTGCGGTTTGTTGCCGGGTTGCGGCGTTGCCTTACCCGGCCTACACGATCATAGGCCCGTGCAAAAAGTATTAACGCAGGCCCAGCTGGAAGATCAGCGTTTCTGCTTCGCAGGCGAACACAAAGTCGATATCCAGCCGCACGCCGCCTTCCACTTCCGTGAAGGTGGATTTGATTTCACACGGATCGGATTCGACTTCACGCGCGCGCTGGCTCAGCGCGGCCAGCGTCTCTTCCGCTTCAGCGCGGTTAGGGAATACGCGGCTGTAAGAGGCGGTGCAATCGGTGTTGTCCATAATGGTGCCAACATCCATACAGCAGCAAACCGGGGTTTCATCAGCACTGCATTTACTCATAGCTCAATTTCCTCTGTATTCGCGCAGGGCGCGAGATAAACACGATGCGTCTATTTTACGCCCCCGGACGAGCCCCCTCCAGCCGTTAATGGCGCAAAATCGGATAAGTGAGCAATATCACACTAAAAAATGATCTAAAACAAAATTCCCCTTTTCAGAGGAATCGCACTGGTCACAATTTTGCCAACCAGATCTCGTTTCAAGAAACATATCTGAAAATATTAATAAACAAACTTGCAACATCCCAGCTGGTCAGACCTATACTCTCGCCACTGGTCTGATTTGTAAGTCATACCTCAGACCCTACACTTCGCGCTCCTGTTACGGTATGTAACAATTATTGAATAAAAATAACTCAATGAGGTTATGGTCATGAGCCAGAAAACCCTGTTCAAACAAACTGCTTTAGCAGTTGCAGTGGCAATCGTCTCAACGTCCGCCTGGTCAGCGGGCTTCCAGTTAAACGAATTTTCTTCCTCTGGCCTTGGCCGTGCGTATTCCGGGGAAGGTGCGATTGCCGATGACGCAGGCAACGCGAGTCGTAACCCGGCACTGATCATGATGTTTGATCGCCCTACCTTCTCTGCCGGTGCGGTTTACATCGATCCTGATGTCAATATTTCTGGCAAATCTCAGTTCACCGGCGCAGATCTGAAGGCGGATAACATTGCGCCGACCGCGTGGGTGCCTAACCTGCACTTTGTTGCGCCAATCAATGAACAGTTTGGTTGGGGTGCCTCTGTCACCTCTAACTATGGCCTGGCAACGGAGTTCAATAACAACTATCCGGCCGGGGAATACGGCGGTAAAACCGACCTGACGACCCTGAACCTCAACCTGAGCGGCGCATATCGTCTGAACGATAACTGGAGCTTTGGTCTGGGCTTTGATGCTGTCTACGCCGATGCAAAAATCGAGCGTTACTCCGGGGAGCAAACTGCTGCACTGCCGAAAAACAGCAATAAAATTGCCAGCCTGAAAGGTGATGAATGGGGTTACGGCTGGAACGCCGGTATCCTGTATGAACTGGATAAAAACAACCGCTGGGGTCTGACCTATCGCTCAGAAGTGAAAATTGATTTCGATGGCGATTACAAAAGCGGCATCCTGAGCCCAGTCAACGGTATGGTCCCAGGCGCGGGCACCACCATTCCATGGGGTACCTCGAATCAAACCGTACCGGGTTCACTGTCGCTGCATCTGCCAGAAATGTGGGAAGTGTCAGGTTATAACCGCGTTGCGCCGCAGTGGGCAATTCACTACAGCCTCGCGTATACCAGCTGGAGCCAGTTCGAGGAGCTTAAAGCCACCGGCAGCAACGGCCAGACGCTGTTCTATAAAGACGAAAGCTTCCACGATGCATACCGTATCGCGCTTGGTACGACCTATTATATGGATGACAACTGGACGTTCCGTACCGGCGTGGCATTTGATGACAGCCCGGTACCGGCCGATAAACGTTCTATCTCCATTCCGGATCAGGACCGTTTCTGGGTGAGTGCGGGGGCAACCTACGCGTTCAACGAGAATGCCTCTATCGACGCGGGCGTGTCGTACATGCATGGCCAGAAGGTGACCTTCCAGGAAGGCCCGTACGAGTTTTCCTCTGAAGGTAAAGCCTGGCTGTTTGGTACCAACTTCAACTACGCGTTCTAATCCCAACACGATTAAAAAAGGTGAGCATTGCTCACCTTTTTTATTTATTCCGAATCGATATCTTTTAATTCGTTCTCGATGGCTTTCGCGTTCGGATTATCTTCCGGCTTCAGCTTACCGCCGTTGGCAATAAAGTCATGGTTCTGGAAGTAGGCCTCGCGGACCATGATGTACGGATCGGAAGACTGACGCAGCAGACCATCAGAATCCAGCAGTTGCGCACGCGTTTCAATTCCTTCCACGGTCCATTTACCAATCGACAGCGGCCAGGTGAGCCATGACAGTACAGGATACAGCGTATCCACCATGTCGCCGCCATCATCACGCACGGTAAAGCTGCCGTAGAATGGCAGGTGCACATACGGACCATAACCTACGCCATAGTGACCCAGCGTGCTGCCGAAACGGTGCGGCTGTTCACGCTGTAATTTCGGGTTCGCCATGCCCGCGACATCAATTAAGCCGCCCATACCCAGCAGGGAGTTCAGGAAGAAGCGGGTGAAATGCACCATCCCCTGATACGGGTCGCCCTGGAGGAAGTAGTTCACCATAACCGCTGGCTCTTCCAGGTTACTGGTAAAGTTGCTCAGCCCGTTACGCGCCGGCTGCGGAACATAGTCACGCCATGCCACGGCAACCGGACGAACCAGATATGGATCCAGCACATTATAGTTAAAGCTGTACATTGAACGGTTAAATCCTTCGAGAGGATCGGAGCGTCCCGTTTGCTCGCCAGAGCTGGCGCAGCCCACAAGCATTGTTACGCCCAGCGCAAGCGCCGACAGCCGAAGCTTCATAAATTTCTCCCTGTTCAATATGGCTATCGTTGAATGCCATCTGTGACGGAGCCTGAGATGCTCCGCCTGAAACGTGCAAGTGATTGTAACAGCACGCTTACCGATGTCTACGAGGACAATGACGACCCGCTCGCGTCATCACGCTAATTTCAGCATAGCCTGTCTTTCGGAATTCGTTTCGCTGGCAATTTTATATTGGCTTTGAAAGAGATGTCTCACCTTTATTGCCATTTTCAGCAATTTAAGAGCATCCCCACGGGGAAAGCGCTAAAAGCCGCTACGCTTAAATGAGCAATTACCCCGAAGGAGCTGTTATGAAAGACATTAGCGAAGAGAAAATTGGTGAAAGCAAAGAGGAACATGAGATTGAAAGCGAGGAGAAAGACCGGGGAGAAGAGATAGAAGTCGATGAAGATCGCCTGCCGTCGCGCGCCATGGCTATTCATGAGCATATTCGCCAGGACGGGGAAAAAGAGATGGAGCGCGACGCGATGGCCCTGCTGTGGTCAGCCATTGCAGCCGGTCTGTCGATGGGTGCCTCTCTGCTCGCCAAAGGGATATTTCACGTTCAGCTGGAAGGCGTACCGGGCGGGTTTTTGCTGGAAAATTTAGGCTACACGTTCGGCTTTATTATCGTCATTATGGCGCGACAGCAGCTTTTTACGGAGAATACCGTCACTGCCGTACTGCCCGTCATGCAAAATCCGACCCTCGGTAATTTCGGTTTACTGATGCGCCTGTGGAGCGTCGTGCTGCTGGGGAACCTGATCGGTACGGGCATAGCCGCCTGGGCATTCGAGTATATGCCAATATTTGATGAACCGACCCGCGACGCATTTGTGAAAATTGGCATGGATGTGATGAAAAACACGCCGGTTGAAATGTTCTCTAATGCCATAATTTCCGGCTGGATCATCGCCACTATGGTCTGGATGTTCCCGTCAGCGGGTAGCGCGAAAATCGTGGTAATTATCCTGATGACCTGGCTTATCGCACTCGCCGATACCACACACATTGTTGTCGGAACTGTTGAAATCCTTTATCTGGTATTTAACGGCACACTCCACTGGAGCGACTTTTTCTGGCCGTTCGCCCTGCCTACCCTCGCAGGCAACATTTGTGGCGGGACCTTTATCTTTGCGCTGCTGAGCCATGCGCAAATCCGTAACGACATGTCCAACAAGCGTAAGGCCGAGCTTAAGGCTCAGGAAAAAAAGGATAAAACTGCCGAAAAATCGGCGTGAACGGTGACTCTTTGACCAGTCAGGCGGCAATGCGCTTAACGAAAAGTGTAAATAACGCTATACTCTTGCCGCTTCGTCCCCTTAGTTAAATGGATATAACGAGCCCCTCCTAAGGGCTAGTTGCAGGTTCGATTCCTGCAGGGGACACTTCTGTCTTTCCTTACGCCCCCTTCCAAAGCTCCACGCAGTTTCGGCCACGCCGTTTCGCGCCGTATAAGGCTTCATCCGCCGCCTGAATCAATCGCTCGTAATCGGGATGCCCGTTGAACATCGCAACGCCTATCGAGAGGGAGAGCGGGATAATATCGCCGGTTGGGGAGTTAACCTTGATTTTTTCCACCCGCCTGCGGATACGCTCGGCAATTCGCAGCGCGTCCACCTCTGAGATTTCCGTTAGCACAATCAGAAATTCATCGCCGCCGTAGCGAAAAACGTAATCACAGGTTCGCACGTTGTCGTAGAACGCGCCGGAGACTTTTCGCAGGATCTCGTCCCCGGTATTGTGCCCCCAGGTATCGTTGATTTGTTTAAATTTGTCGACGTCAATCAGCAGCGTCGAGAGCTTTGTTCCCGCCCGGGTGGCGTGCAGGATTTCGCGTTTGAAGATGGTTGGCAGGAAACGGCGATTCAACAGGCGGGTCAGGACATCAACCCCCACCTCGTGTCGCGACACTTCGTCAAACAGTTCGCGCAAAAGCGTGATGATTTGCGAGAGCGTATTACGCATTCGCTGCAAGAATTTATCCCGCTGCGCTTTATCACTCAGACCCTGCCCTGCAAGACGGACCTCGTTAAAAAGGTCATCGAATTCCTGAATCAGACGAGAGATATGACCGGCCTCAGCGATGCCGCTGAAGTAGTGCCGACCTTTATGGCTAAACCACAGTCCAAATTCAGACTGCCCCAGCGGCAGACTGTTGCCGATACTGGAATTAAGCGTGATCTTATACAGAAGCACCATTTCCCATGACAGCAGCGCCGCGGTCTGTCTCTCCTTCTCCTCTTCTGCATTCTCCATTAAGGAAAAGATGCGATAATTTTCGTCCTCTTTCGCCGCATTGTTCTCGCTAAATACATAGGCCCGCGACATCACTTCCATGGCCAGATCGATACTGTTTATCGCGTAGTGATAAATATGCAGCTTCACCTCAGGCGAATGGGCGCTGGTAGTAATGACAGGCAACAGCAGCTTTTTCAGAACGCGGAAGCCCATTTCGACTAAATCAACCGAAATACCAATACGGGCATGAACATCCGCCGCGCGCTGCTGCGCCCGCATCTGCTCTTCAACCTGCTCCACACGGCATGAGAGCACATCAATAAGCCAGCGACGAAGCGCCTCCTGAAGCTGCCTCTCCACCTGTTCGGTGGTCAGGAATTCAGCTGCCGATGGATCTGCCAGCACAACACGATAGAATTCAGCGACCAGTGGCATTGCATTATCCCTGGCAAGCTCAGTCGCAAGCCGATGCACATCGGGATCGGTTTCATTAATCAGCTTCACCCACTCTTCTTTCACCGTTTGCAGGTAGGTTTCCATGGTCTGCACCTTCAGGAGACATGCGGGAACGCAGATTTAACAATAGCAAAATCAAACCACTCCGCAATTGCCGCTTTTTTAAACAAAAACGAGTGATAGCTCATAATGTATAACGGTGCTACATTATGCCGCCCACCCAAGTCAGCAATGGCCAGGCAACGTCGTAAAGAACGGTAAAGCCTGCAACCATGACCTCGTCCTACGGTCTCAATGGCACGTGGTATCGCGAAGTCTGCGCTACCTTCACAGGCTTCACATAGGTTCCACTATTTTGTCTCAATCCAAATTTCAGCGGGCGTTTCTGCACCCGCGCTACTGGTTTACATGGTTCGGCCTTGGCGTGCTTTGGCTGCTGGTTCAACTTCCATATCCCGTGATCCGTTTCCTGGGTTCTAAGCTCGGCAGCGCATCGCGTTACTTTCTTAAGCGTCGTGAATCCATTGCCCGAAAAAATCTCGAACTGTGCTTTCCGCATTACAATGCCCAGCAGCGCGAAACGCTGATTGCGGAAAACTTTAAATCTATCGGTATGGCGCTGCTTGAAACCGGTATGGCCTGGTTCTGGCCAGACGAGCGTGTCCGTAAATGGTTTGACGTGGAAGGCCTGGATAACCTGAAACGTGCCCAGATGCAAAACCGCGGCGTGATGGTTGTGGGTGTGCATTTTATGTCGCTTGAGCTGGGCGGCCGCGTTATGGGTCTTTGTCAGCCGATGATGGCAACCTATCGCCCGCATAACAGCGCGCTGATGGAATGGGTACAAACGCGGGGCCGCATGCGTTCAAATAAGGCGATGATCAGCCGTAACAATCTGCGCGGTATGGTTGGCGCCCTGAAAAAAGGGGAAGCCGTCTGGTTTGCCCCGGACCAGGACTACGGTCCTAAAGGCAGCAGCTTTGCCCCTTTCTTTGCGGTTAAAGATGTCGCTACGACGAACGGTACCTTTGTGATTTCACGTCTCTCAGGCGCCGCGATGTTGACGGTGACCATGGTCAGAAAAGCGGATAAGTCAGGCTATCGTCTGCATATCTCCCCAGAGATGGCGAACTATCCAGAAGATGAGAGTGAAGCCGCGACCTTTATCAATAAGGTGATTGAGTTTGAGATTATGCGTGCGCCTGAGCAGTATCTGTGGATGCACCGCCGCTTTAAAACCCGCCCCCTGGGCGAAGCCTCGCTCTATATCTGACCCCTGTCGAAGGTTAGTTTCGCTAAGAAACTAGCCTTTTCAAACACCTGTAATCGCAGTGCGTAACGGCTTTTTCGACCGTCGCTCAACAGGTATTTATTGCGTACCGAAATCAAACTGTCGCCGTTCCACGACACTCGTAAGTGTCGGAAATTATTTAAAAAAATGCCTCTTGTCACTCCTGAAATTTAGGCGTACATTAGCGCCGTCTGGCGACAGGAAAGCACAGAATTCAGAGCTGAAGTTAGCGACGTCACGGGATAATTCCGATTTCCCCTTTCGCATGATTTCAACTCTCTATACTCAGTTGGACTCTGTTTTTTTAATGCGTACCGGAAGATACGCGGAGCGATGAAACGTGAAATATTTCTTTATGGGCATTTCGGTTATTGTTTTAGTTTGGGCCGGAACGTTTGCTCTGATGATCTAGTTAAGAAAATGCAGTCAAAAAAACAGGCGCCGTTGGCGCCTGTTTTTTTTGTTGTCCGTTACGACTCGGGTTGTTCCGCAACGCTCTTCGCTGCAAGCAGGCCATCCGCGCGGAACATGCTTTTAATGCCCCGCACTGCCTGACGGATACGGTCGCTGTTTTCAATCAGCGCGAAACGCACGTGCGTGTCACCGTAGTCACCAAAGCCAATGCCTGGAGAGACGCAAACCTTCGCGTCCTGAAGCAGTTTTTTGGCAAATTCCAGAGAACCCATCGCCGCATACGGCTCAGGAATTTTCGCCCAGACGTACATAGAGGCTTTAGGCATTTCCACCATCCAGCCTGCTTCATGAAGCCCTTTTACCAGCACATCACGGCGGCGTTTATACTGAGCGGCAATATCGAGCACGCATTGCTGATCCCCTTCCAGCGCCGCGATGGCCGCGACCTGTAACGGCGTAAAGGTGCCATAGTCATGGTAGCTTTTAATACGCGCCAGGGCGCTCACCAGCGTTTTGTTTCCCACCATAAAACCAATTCGCCAGCCCGCCATGTTGTAGCTTTTCGACAGGGTGAAAAACTCAACCGCCACATCACGGGCACCCGGTACCTGCATAATTGACGGCGCTTTCCAGCCATCATAAACGATATCGGCGTAGGCGAGATCGTGTACCACCAGCACGTCGTAACGCTTAGCCAGCGCGACCACTTTCTCGAAGAATTCAAGTTCAACGCATTGTGCTGTTGGGTTTGACGGGAAACCGAGGATCATCATTTTCGGCTTCGGATAGCTTTCACGAATCGCCCGTTCCAGCTCGTTAAAGAAGTCGACGCCTTCCACCAGCGGGACAGAACGCACCTGCGCGCCGGCAATCACCGCCCCATAGATGTGAATCGGGTAGCTCGGATTCGGCACCAGTACGGTATCGCCGTGATCCAGCGTCGCCAGCATCAGGTGGGCCAGCCCCTCTTTGGAGCCAATGGTCACAATCGCTTCACTTTCAGGATCGATATCGACCTGATAACGATCCTGATACCAGCGGGAGATCGCCCGACGTAAGCGTGGAATGCCGCGTGAGGTGGAATACCCATGGGTATCAGGACGCTGCGCAACCGTGCAGAGTTTCTCAACGATATGCGGCGGCGTTGGGCCGTCAGGGTTACCCATACTGAAATCGATAATGTCTTCGCCGCGCCGACGCGCAGCCATTTTCAGTTCAGCAGTGATATTAAAAACATAAGGGGGGAGACGATCGATACGCGTAAAACGGCGTTCAGGACTGAATTCAGCCATAGATTCCTCAGAGTCACGTTAGCGCCCGGACCGTCCGAGCGACGCTGCCACCCGTGTGGCGTGCTTAGAAAATAACCTGAAGAAAAAGACGCTGTCGAGAGGATAACGGCAAAACAATATTTTGCGCTAAAACGGGAATGTGATTGCAGTGAAAAGCGGAACTCTTATCGCGAACAGGCAGTTTTAAGCGCTACGATTTAACACAATATTTTCAGTATCGTTACCTGACGTTTCTCCCCAAACGGAAAAGCACCGGCTTTCAGTCAAAAGCCAGCAATCCCCTTTGAGAATTATGGTTTTTCCCCATTTGATAAATCTGATGGATAGCTGGTCATCAGGCCCTATGTTTTCTATCATAGATTTTTCCCGTTTTCCCAGGCCTGACCGTGCACGAAATCTTCAATATGCTCCTGGCGGTGTTCGACCGCGCGGCATTAATGCTGATCTGTCTCTTTTTCCTTATCCGCATCCGCTTGTTCCGCGAACTGTTGCATAAATCTGCCCATTCGCCAAAAGAGCTGCTGGCCGTCACGTTTATCTTTTCGATGTTTGCCCTGTTCAGCACCTGGTCCGGGGTGCCGGTAGAAGGCTCGCTGGTGAACGTGCGCATCATCGCCGTCATGTCGGGCGGGATCCTCTTTGGTCCCTGGGTAGGGATTATCACAGGCATCATCGCCGGCACCCATCGATACCTGATTGATATTGGCGGCGTGACGGCAGTCCCCTGCTTTATCACCAGCATTATTGCCGGGCTGCTCTCGGGCTGGATTAACCGCAAAATCCCGAAAAAGCAGCACTGGCGTGCAGGGATTATCGCGGGGATGGTCTGCGAAACGCTGACCATGATCCTGGTCATCGTCTGGGCGCCAACCGTTGCGCTGGGGCTGGATATCGTCTCGAAGATCGGTATTCCGATGATCCTCGGGAGCGTCTGTATCGGTTTTATCGTGCTGCTGGTGCAAAGCGTGGAGGGCGAAAAAGAGGCCAGCGCCGCGCGTCAGGCCAAACTGGCGCTGGACATCGCCAACAAGACGCTGCCCCTTTTCCGGCACGTTAACGCCGAATCTTTACGTCAGGTTTGCGACATCATCCGCCGTGATATTCACGCCGATGCGGTCGCCATCACCAATATTGACCACGTGCTGGCTTACGTTGGCGTCGGTGAGCACAATTATCGCGACAGCGACGATACCATCAGTCCGACCACCAGACAGGCGATTAACTACGGAAAAATCATCATTAAAAACAATGATGAAGCCCACCGGACGCCAGAGATCCACTCAATGCTGGTGATCCCGCTGTGGGAAAAAGGCGTGGTCACGGGGACGCTGAAAATTTACTACTGCCATGCGCACCAAATCACCTCCTCGCTCCAGGAGATGGCGATTGGCCTGTCGCAGATCATCTCCACCCAACTTGAGGTTTCGCGTGCAGAGCAGCTGCGCGAGATGGCAAATAAGGCAGAGCTGCGCGCCCTGCAAAGCAAGATCAATCCCCATTTCCTGTTTAACGCGCTGAACGCTATCTCCTCTTCCATCCGTCTGAATCCGGATACCGCGCGGCAGCTGATATTTAATCTGTCGCGCTATCTGCGCTACAACATTGAGCTAAATGACGACGAGCAGATCGACATCAAAAAAGAGCTGTATCAAATCAAGGATTACATCGCCATCGAGCAGGCACGCTTTGGCGATAAGCTCACGGTCATTTACGATATTGATGAAGAGGTCAGCTGCGTGATCCCAAGCCTGCTGATCCAGCCGCTGGTGGAAAACGCCATTGTTCACGGTATTCAGCCGTGTAAAGGCAAAGGCGTAGTAACGATTAGCGTGACGGAAAGCGGTAACCGCGTGCGCATCGCCGTGCGCGATACCGGGCACGGCATCGATCCGAAAGTCATCGAGCGCGTCAAATCAAACGAAATGCCAGGCAACAAGATCGGACTGCTGAATGTGCATCACCGGGTCAAACTGCTGTACGGTGACGGGCTGCATATTCACCGTCTTGAGCCGGGCACCGAAATTGCCTTTTATGTTCCGAATGAGCGAACGCCCGTGAATGCCCCGATATCCTTGTTGCCGTAGGCCGGAGTAACAGATGAAAGTCATCATCGTAGAAGATGAATTTCTGGCTCAACAGGAGTTGAGCTGGCTTATCAAAACCCACAGCCAAATGGAGATTGTTGGCTGTTTTGAGGATGGTCTGGACGTGCTGAAATTTTTACAGCATAACCGGGTCGACGCGATATTCCTCGATATTAATATTCCGTCGCTGGACGGCGTCCTGCTGGCGCAAAATATCAATCAGTTCGCCCACAAACCGTTTATTGTGTTTGTCACCGCGTGGAAAGAGCATGCCGTGGAAGCCTTCGAGCTTGAGGCGTTTGACTATATTCTCAAGCCGTACCAGGAGTCGCGTATTATCAGCATGCTGCATAAGCTGGAAGCCGCGTGGCAGCAGCAAGCATTACCCGCCAGTGCCAGCCCGGTAGCGCGGGAAAACGACACGATTAATCTGGTGAAGGACGAACGGATCATCGTCACGCCTGTCGACGATATTTACTATGCCGAAGCGCATGAAAAAATGACGTTTGTCTATACGCGGCGTGAATCCTACGTCATGGCGATGAACATCACCGAATTCTGCAATAAACTCCCGGCCGCTCACTTCTTCCGCTGCCACCGATCGTTCTGCGTCAACCTGAACAAGATCCGCGAAATCGAACCCTGGTTTAATAACACCTATATTTTGCGGCTGAAGGATCTGGATTTCCAGGTGCCGGTAAGCCGCAGCAGGGTGAAAGAGTTCCGCCAGCTCATGCACCTGTAGCGCGTTCCCTCTCCCGCAGGAGAGGGGAATGAGCATCAGAGGATCTGACCCAGTACCTGACGCAGATGCGCCCCGGAGCCCAGTAAGCCTGGGTTGTCGTGGACAATCAGGTAAACAGGAATGTCCTGGACATAGCTCCTGAAGCGGCCTTTGTCTTCGAAGCCGCCACGGAAGCCGGAGGCGGTAAAGAAATCGAGGAATCGCGGCACGATCCCGCCCGCAATATAGACCCCGCCAAAGGTGCCAAGGTTCAGCGCCAGGTTGCCGCCAAAACGCCCCATGATGACGCAGAACAGCGACAAAGCACGGCGGCAGTCAATACAGCTGTCGGCCAGCGCGCGTTCGGTCACATCTTTAGGTTGCAGATTTTCCGGCAGACGACCGTCTGATTTTACAATCGCCCGATACAGGTTCACCAGGCCCGGGCCAGAAAGCACCCGCTCGGCCGACACGTGCCCAATCTCGGCGCGTAGCTCCTCCAGAATAATGCCCTCTTCTTCGCTGTTCGGCGCAAAATCCACGTGACCGCCCTCGCCCGGCAGGCTGACCCAGCGTTTGTCGACGTGGACCAGGTGCGCCACCCCCAGGCCGGTGCCTGCGCCGTAAACGGCAATCGGTTTGCCTTCAACCGGGGCCGTACCGCCGAACTGAATCAGATGCTCTGGTTTAAGCATTGGGATAGCCATGGAAACCGCAGTGAAGTCGTTGATAATTTCAAGGTGCGAGAAGCCGAGGTTTTTCCGCATTTCGGCAATTGAGAAGGCCCACGTGTGGTTGGTCATCGCCACCCAGTCGCCGGTGATCGGACAGGCAATAGCGATACAACCGTCTTCAACGCTCACTTTATGCTCTTCCAGATAGACGCGAACCACCGCTTCCAGGCTTGGGTAATCCAGCCCTGAATAGGTTTTCGCCTGAGAAATTTCACCGCTGTTCACATCGCACAGGGCAAGGCGCGCGTTGGTGCCGCCTACATCACCTACCAAAGCATACTTTGTCATTCTTCTACTGCTCCGCTAAAGTCAGAATAAATCTTTGGGACACTGTAAATTCAAGGCGTGATAACAACAACGACCAGAAGGTGACTGCCCATGGATTATCGATCTTCGTCACATTATAACTTTACCGTTTCAGCACCTTTTGCACTATTGCCACAATGCTGATTGTGCAAAGTAACGTTAAGCCGTTTTGTACAAGGAAATCATCATGCTCCATCCGCGAGCCAGAACCATGCTGTTATTGGCTGTCCCGGCGCTGATTATTGGCGTGGCGTCGAGCCTGGTGCTCATCGTCGTCATGAAAGTGGCGGCGGTGCTGCAAACGATTTTATGGACCGCGCTTCCGGTAAAACTCGGCATCAGCATTGACTCGCCGGGCTGGATCATGATGATGCTGACCCTGACCGGGATTGCCGTAGGGCTGGTGATCCGCTATAGCCCGGGTCATGCCGGGCCGGACCCGGCACTGGAACCCTTGATTGGTGCTCCTGTCTCTCCCTCTGCTCTGCCGGGGCTTATTATCGCGCTGATTATCGGTCTTGCGGGCGGCGTAAGCCTCGGGCCTGAACATCCCATTATGGCGGTTAATATCGCGCTGGCGGTCTTTCTGGGGGCGCGTCTTTTTCCGCGCGTTGGCGCGCTGGACTGGACGATCCTGGCGTCAGCAGGCACCATCGGGGCGCTGTTTGGCACTCCGGTCGCGGCTGCGCTCATCTTTTCGCAAACGCTCAGCAGTGATCATGAAGTACCGCTGTGGGATAAACTCTTCGCGCCGCTAATGGCCGCCGCTGCGGGAGCCCTCACCACCAGCCTGTTTTTCCATCCCCATTTTTCACTCTCCATCCCCCACTACGGCCAGATGCAACTCACCGATATTTTCAGCGGTGCCGTCGTCGTCGCCATCGCCATTGCGCTGGGGATGATCGCGGTGTGGTGTCTTCCTCGTCTGCATCGCCTGATGCACAGGCTGAAGCATCCGGTGCTGATTCTGGGCATGGGGGGTTTTATTCTGGGCGTTTTAGGCGCCATCGGCGGAACGGTTACGCTGTTTAAGGGTCTGGACGAGATGCAGCAGCTGGCCTTCAGCCAGGTCTTTAGCGTCTCCGATTATCTGCTGTTCGCGCTGGTAAAACTGGCGGCGCTGGTGGTCGCTGCGGCCTGTGGTTTCCGGGGAGGTCGTATCTTCCCGGCGGTTTTTGTTGGCGTCGCGCTGGGGCTGATGCTGCATGAGCACGTCGACGCTGTCCCTGCGGCGATTACCGTCTCCTGTTCCATTCTGGGACTGGTACTGGTGGTCACGCGCGATGCGTGGCTGAGCCTGTTTATGGCGGCCGTTGTCGTGCCGGATACCACGCTTCTGCCGCTGCTCTGTATCGTGATGTTGCCCGCCTGGCTCCTGCTGGCGGGCAAACCGATGCTGATGGCATGGCGAAACGACAGGTAATCAGGCGTTATTGCGCGCCTCCAGCGCTTTGGTCAGCGCGCTCAGCAGCGGCGGAATGTCGGCTTTCGGCAGCATCACCTCGATCAGCGAAAGCCGCTCATGGTGTGCCACTTTATCCAGCACCTCCGCCAGCGCTTCCGCTTCGCTGACGCGCCAGCACTCTGCCTGAGGCGCCAGGCTCAGCGCCTGCGGGATCTGCGTCCAGTTCCAGAGGGCAATATCGTTATAGCGCTGCTCCGGCCCGTGGATGGCCCTTTCCACCGTGTATCCTTCGTTGTTAAGCACCAGAATAATCGGGCGCTGTTTGTCGCGCAGCATCGATCCCAGCTCCTGAATGGTCAACTGCGCGGCGCCGTCACCCGTCAGGACAATCACGCGTCGGTTCGGACACGCCGTTTGCGCGCCAAACGCCGCCGCCAGCGTGTAGCCAATCGATCCCCACAGCGGCTGGACGATAAAGTTCACGTCCGCGGGTAAACGCAGATCGATAGCGCCGAAAGCAGACGTCCCCTGGTCAGCCAGAATAATGTCCCCGGGGCGGATAAACGTTTGCAGGGTACGCCAGAAACTCTCCTGAGTCAGCGCCCCGTCAATAGTCGGGAACGAAAAGCCGCTGTGATCCAATGGCGCTCGCGTATCACGAACATAGGTTTTACACAGCGCTGTCAGCGTTTCAATGGCCTCCCTCATCGGGATACCCGTAAACCAGACGTCGCCGACGCGGGACGCGTGGGGCTGAACCTCTATCGTCTGGTCTGGCGTCAGCTGGTGGGTAAACCCGGCAGTGAGCGTATCGGTAAAGCGCGTGCCAATACACAGCACCGTATCAGCCCCCTCGATGGCCTCTTTGACCGGCGCGGCGCTCGCCGATCCGCTGTAGGTGCCGTAAAAACCGCTCTGTCGTTCGTCAAAAATGCCCTTGCCCATCAGCATGGTGGCGTGTGCCATCGGCACCTCTTTCACCCACGTCTGAAGGGCCGTGCGCAGACCATGGCGGAGTACGAGGAAGTCCGCTAACAGCGCGGTGCGTTTGCTCGTGGACAAGCGCTTTTCGGCAGCCTCACGGAACGCCTGCAAGCAGGCTGAATCAGCCGGTGCGGGGTTAACAGTGAGAGCGCTTACAGGGGGCGTAGCGGCTTTTTTCGCCACATCAGCGGGCAGCATCAGGTAGCCCGGACGGCGCTCCCGCAGCATAGTGGTCAGGACTCTGTCAATTTCATAGCAGGCGTTTTGTTCGGTAAGCACCGCCTGTGCAACGGTGATGGGTTCGCTCATATGATAGAAATGGCGGAACTCGCCGTCACCCAACGTATGGTGCAATAACTCTCCTCGCTGCTGCGCCGCCATACCCGGGGCCCCCACAATATGGAGGACGGGAACATGTTCGGCAAAGCTGCCCGCCACACCGTTCATGGCGCTTAACTCCCCAACGCCGAATGTCGTCAGGAGCGCGGCAAAGCCCTTACAGCGGGCATAGCCGTCTGCGGCGTAAGACGCGTTCAGTTCATTGGCACAGCCCACCCAGCAGATGTCCGGGCTGTCTATCACGTGATCGAGAAATTGCAGGTTATAGTCGCCCGGCACGCCAAACAGATGATCGGCACCACAATCTGTTAGTCGGTCCAGCAGGTAATCGGCGACGCAATAGGGGGTACGCATATTATAAGTGTCCTTCTGACATTGACCTCACTCTGAGTATTAAATAAGAGTGAAGCGTGTCCAGAATTGGCGACAATCAGGGTCTGGAAAGAATGCTTTACGAAAAAAGCTGAGCTATGCTCATTTTCTTCAGGTTAGTGTAAACGTATACACTGATGTTTCTTTCCAGCGCCAGAGGTTTCGCCAATGGGTTATCAGCCTGACAAAAATCGTTATCAGACAATGCAATATCGCCGCTGTGGACAAAGCGGTCTTAAGCTTCCCGCCATCTCGCTGGGGCTTTGGCATAATTTTGGCGACGCGACGTTACTCGAAAACAGCCGTCAACTTTTACAGCGTGCTTTCGATTTGGGTATTACGCATTTTGACCTTGCCAATAATTACGGCCCGCCTCCTGGTTCGGCCGAACGTAATTTCGGGCGCATTTTGCAGGAGGATTTCCTGCCCTGGCGCGATGAGCTAATCATCTCCACCAAAGCGGGCTACACCATGTGGGACGGGCCTTACGGCGACTGGGGCTCACGTAAATATCTGATCGCCAGCCTGGACCAGAGCCTCAGGCGTATGGGGCTGGAGTATGTCGATATTTTCTATCACCATCGCCCGGATCCACAAACGCCGCTACGTGAAACCATGAAAGCGCTTGACCATGTGGTGCGTCAGGGCAAGGCGCTGTACATCGGTCTGTCCAACTACCCGGCAGAAGTGGCAAGGCAGGCGATTGAAATACTGGAGGATCTGGGCACGCCATGTCTGATCCACCAGCCGAAGTACTCCATGTTTGAACGTGCGCCTGAAGAGGGGTTGCTGGACGTGTTGCAGCATAAAGGGGTGGGATGTATCCCCTTCTCCCCCCTGGCGGGCGGACAGTTGACCGATCGCTATCTGAACGGTATCCCGGCGGATTCTCGCGCAGCAAGCGGCAGTAAGTTCCTTAACCCGGAGCAGATCACCGACAAAAAGCTGGAAAAGGTACGCAAGCTGAATGCGCTGGCGGAAAACCGGGGGCAAAAGCTATCGCAAATGGCACTGGCCTGGATCCTGCGCCACGATGCGGTGACATCCGTGCTCATCGGCGCAAGCAAGACCGGACAAATTGAAGATGCAGCAGGCGTGCTTGAAAATTGTCGGTTCACGGCAGAAGAGCTGAAGACGATAGATACGATCCTGTCCAGTTCAGATTAAAAACACTTTTAGCAAAAAGTGCTCTCGTTCCTGATTTAGGAGTTGAGGCGATGAAACGAATGTTTACCAACTCGTAAAATTGCGTTAACAGGTCGCACAGCGGCCCCGATCGTGAAGGAGAAGAGTATGTTCAGGTCACTGATTCTTGCAGCGGTATTACTGGCTTCGGCCCCGCTGGTCGCCAGTGCGGGCGAAATCACCCTATTGCCATCGATTAAATTACAAATTGGCGATCGTGATGACTACGGCAGATACTGGGACGGTGGCTACTGGCGCGACCGTGACTACTGGCATCGCCATTATGAATGGCGTCAAAACCGCTGGTGGAAACACGATAACGGCTATCACCGTGGCTGGGATAAGCGTAAGGCTTACGAACGCGGCTACCGCGAAGGCTGGAACGATCGTGACGACCGCCGTGGCGGCTGGGGTCATGGAAAAGGCAGAGGCCACGGTCACGGCCATCACCATTAACAACAAAAAGGAGCCTTCCGGCTCCTTTTTCTTTTACAGGCCTGCGGCTGTGCCTATCAGCAACCACAAGTTTAACGCCACCACCACGACCACAATGGCCCACCCGGCGCGCTTCACCCACGTCGAATTCACCAGTTCGCCCATCAGCGATTTATTACTGGTGAAGATCAGCAGTGGCACCAGCGCCAGCGCAATCCCGAAACTTAGCAGTACCTGACTCATCACCAGAATGCGGGTCGGATCCAGCCCCATCAGGATCACAACAAAGGAAGGCAGCATCGTGACCGAGCGGCGAACCCACAGCGGAATATGGAAACGTACGAACCCCTGCATCACCACCTGCCCGGCCAGTGTCCCCACAACCGTAGATGAAAGACCCGCAGCAACCAGGCTTAAACCAAAAATAGTGGCAGCGGCATGACTCAGCAACGGCTCCAGCGTCAGGTAAGCCTGGTCGAGATCGGCAACCCCGGTATGCCCGTTAAAGTGGAACGCGGCGGCAGCGGTCGCCATCATCGCCAGATTAACAAATCCGGCAATGGTCATCGCGATAGTCACATCCCATTTCGAGGCGGAGTAGCGCTCTTTACTCGTCCCGCCATGCAGATTCTGGGTTAATGAAGAGTGCAGATAAATGACGTGCGGCATGATGGTCGCCCCCAGCACCCCGGCAGCCAGAAAAACGGCTTCAGAAGTGGGTAACGACGGGATCACCATCCCTTTCGTCAGCTGCGCCAGATTCGGCTGGGAGAAAATCAGCTCAACAATATAGGCGGCAGCGACGAACAGCAGCAGGCCGCCGATGACTTTCTCCAGCGGTTTTTGTCCCCGCCGCTGGAGCATCAGAATCAGGAAAGTGGCGATACCGGTCAGCACCGCCCCCTGAAGCAGGGAGACGCCCAGGATAAGCTTAAAGCCGATCGCCGCCCCGATAAACTCGGCGAGATCGGTGGCCATGGCGATAATTTCTGCCTGAACCCAGTAAAACCAAACTGCCGGACGTGGATAATGATCGCGGATTTGCTCCGCCAGGTTTTTTCCGGTAGCAATACCCAGCTTCGCGGAGAGCATCTGAATCAGCATCGCCATCAGATTGGCCCATACCACAACCCACAGCAGTTTATAGCCGAAACTGGCCCCGGCCTGAATGTTGGTCGCAAAATTACCCGGATCGATGTAGCCAATCGCGGCAATGAATGCCGGTCCCATTAATGCGAACCGCAGCTTGCATGCCGCTCTGCCGCTGCTACTCTCTACGCGACTATTCGTCATTTCTGCCTCTGGAAATATAGCCTTTGCTATGTTTTATGCTATCAAAATGAGAATGATTATCAAGTTCATTTGTAACGGTTAACATGATTTCTCTGATAGTCAGGAACGATAGGCAGGCAGGTGGAGCAAGGTCACAGAATGTGAAAATGCGCAGACATTTGTGAAGCGTAGCACACAAACTTAACTTTTCACTCATTTACCTAACATAACAAAAATGTCTTGTTGATCACTATTTTTGAGACTCGTCACAGGATGTAACTATAGTGTGGGCTTGATCTCGTTTTCTTTGTGCTTGTTACATAGAATGTGCACGGAAATTAAACCTGCCTCATATTTGGAGCAAATATGGACCGCGTCCTTCATTTTGTCCTGGCACTCGTTGTCGTTACTGCACTTGCATTGCTGGTCAGCACAGACCGCAAAAAAATTCGTATTCGCTATGTTGTCCAACTGCTGGTCATTGAAGTTTTACTTGCGTGGTTCTTCCTGAACTCCAACGTAGGCCTGGGCTTCGTGAAAGGCTTCTCCGAAATGTTCGAAAAACTGCTCGGATTTGCCAACGAAGGGACAAACTTCGTCTTTGGCAGCATGAACGATCAGGGTCTGGCCTTCTTCTTCCTGAAGGTGCTCTGCCCTATCGTCTTCATCTCTGCCCTGATCGGTATCCTTCAGCACATCCGCGTTCTGCCGGTGGTTATCCGTGCGATCGGCTTCCTGTTATCGAAAGTTAACGGCATGGGCAAACTGGAATCCTTTAACGCAGTCAGCTCGCTGATTCTCGGTCAGTCTGAGAACTTCATTGCGTATAAAGATATCCTCGGCAAGATGTCCCGTAACCGCATGTACACCATGGCGGCAACCGCAATGTCTACCGTTTCCATGTCTATCGTGGGCGCGTATATGACCATGCTGGAACCAAAATACGTAGTTGCGGCGCTGGTTCTGAACATGTTCAGCACCTTTATCGTGCTTTCGCTGATTAACCCGTACCGTGTGGATGCCAGCGAAGAGAACATTCAGATGTCAAACCTGCACGAGGGACAGAGCTTCTTCGAAATGCTGGGTGAATACATTCTGGCGGGTTTCAAGGTTGCAATTATCGTCGCCGCGATGCTGATTGGCTTTATCGCGCTGATCGCTGCGCTGAACGCCCTGTTTGCGGCCGTACTCGGTATCTCCTTCCAGGGTATTCTGGGCTACATCTTCTACCCGATTGCCTGGGTGATGGGCGTGCCCGCTCACGAAGCGTTGCAGGTGGGCAGTATCATGGCAACGAAACTGGTTTCCAATGAGTTCGTGGCGATGATGGATCTCCAGAAGATTGCCAGCACACTCTCCCCTCGTGCGGAAGGGATCCTGTCCGTCTTCCTGGTCTCCTTCGCGAACTTCTCTTCCATCGGTATTATCGCTGGTGCGATTAAAGGCCTGAACGAAGAGCAAGGTAACGTCGTTTCTCGCTTTGGCCTGAAGCTGGTTTACGGTTCAACGCTGGTGAGCGTCCTGTCTGCCTCTATTGCAGCACTGGTTCTGTAATTCATACCGTGCAATAAAAACCGGGAGCCATCGCTCCCGGTTTTTTTTATGCCTCCAGCGCCGTCAGGGGCAGTGGTTTACCAATCAAATAGCCCTGCAAATAGTCCACGCCGAATCGCAGCAACATCTCGCGTTGTTCAGCCGATTCCACATATTCAGCCACCACACAAAGCGATTTCGTTTTGGCCATGTTGCAAATGGACTGCACGATCATCGCATCCATGCTGTCGGTGCAGATATCTTTCACGAAGCAGCCATCGATCTTAATGATATCGGCCTCCAGCCGCTTCAGGCGCTCAAAGTTGGCATAGCCGGTACCAAAGTCATCAATAGCAATCCGGAAGCCGTAATCCCGCAGCTGCTGGATATTGTTGATGCTGCTTCCCGAGTCAGAGAAAGCCTGTTCCTCGGTGATCTCAATGACGATATCTTGCGGCGCAATGGCGTAGCGTTCAAAAAGCGCGATGATCTCAGCCGCTATCTCATTTTGCATCAGCGTCAGCGGCATCAGATTAACGGAGAACCGCGTTCCGGCCCGTTCGGACGGATGGCTGCGCATCCACATCAGCAATTTTTCCACCACGTTCAGGTCAAATCGGTGGCTCAGGTTAAACTGAGCAATCAGCGGAATAAAGCGATCAGGCGCGATGATCTCCCCCTCGCTTTCAAGCCTTGAGAGGATTTCAAAGTACCCTTCCCCACGCGCGTTATGGATTGGCTGGGCGTAAAGGTGAAGCCCACCGATATCAAGGGCACGTTTTATGCGGGCCAGCATCAGCACTCTGTCCGTCGTCTGACCGGAGACATCATCCAGACTGTTGGTTAACGCCAGGACGTTGTGCCCGGCACAGGACTGCTCGGAGAGCCAGCTCAGCTGACCCAGCGTGTGATGCAGGCTTTCTCCATCCGGCACTTCACCCCAGGAGGCGCCAAACTCGATGTCGAGCTCAGTCTTGTTCCAGATAATCTTACGGCTGTTCAGATGATCAACCATATATTGCAGACGTTCAGCCGTGCCCGGACCCAGCAAGACCACTACCAGCTCACTGCCCGGCAACTGGAAGAGCTTCTCGTCTTTTTGCAATAACGGTTGCAGCGACGCGGTTATCATCTTTTTACAATGTACACGCATGAGGATGCCGTAGTGACGGCTCAGGAATTCGAGATTATCCAGGCGCAGGCAGCAGACTTTGGCCTCGGGATGGTGCTGTAAAAACACTTCCAGCGCACGAATGTTAGGCAGACCGGTGAGCGGATCGGTAAGCGCCCTCTCCTGCCACCCCTGTTTCAGCCATTCACTTTTCTGATAGATCCGCGACATGTAAAGCAGGCAGATGGCGAAAGAGATTAGCACCGACAGGATAAAGGAGAGCGAGTGGCCCGATTCAACGCCATTAAGAAAATTATAATTATAGGTCAACAGCATGAGCGCCGAGGCCGCCCAGAATAAAGAGATGAGCGCATAGTTCAGACGACCAATCCCCAGGGTGAAAAGAATGAAAACGATTGGCATCAAATAACCCGCAATAAACTGCGACTCAAAAGGCGCGCATAAAATAGCGATCATCGAGATCAACAGCATCAGCCACACAACGATAAATAACGCTTTTTTGTGACAAAAGAGGGGCTTCACGCTTCGCCGCCAGAATGTTCGGGCATAGCGAGGATTAATAATCATTCTTAACGGATAATAGAACATCATGGTGAAAATCAGGGCGGCACAAATCAGACTCTGAATATCGATAACGTTATAAATTGCAGAGCCTTCGCCGAAATAGGAGGAGATTGTCACCGGGAAATCAAATAAATATCCCGCCAGATACATCGATAATTTGATGCCCACAGGCACCATAAATCCGAGCCAGAAAATACGTATGCCAATGTACTTATTCGGTATGCTGTGTCGCCAGCGCTTGCCCAGCACCAGACGGATGACGCCACAGGCGGCGAAGACGGTAAACGTCTGACAACATAATAATACGGCAGATTGTAGTGGTGCTAAACCAAGATTATAAATATTAGTAATACTAAAACTTAACAGCAAAGGAATGATTGCCCGCCGTCCAAATAACAACACGATGGCGAGCATGGCACTTAAGGGCAACCACGCCAGATAAACATCATTTTCGCTGACGATGGCCCGTGGAGAGATATAACGAGAAAAAGGAATCGCAATCAGGCTTAGCGCCAGGGCAATCATAAATATCTTTACATTATTGTAAATTTTTCTATTCATTAATCCTGATAATCTATTTTACCATCGTCTCATTGACCGCATGGATAATAGGTTTATTAATAACACGAATCAAGTTCAGGTCTATTTATAGACTTGTTTATTGATTTGGATTGAGGTGAGGTGTAGAAAACGACGTTAATTGCAACAAAAACAGTCTAAAATATTTTACAAGATATAAAAAAACCCCCGTCTTGCGACGAGGGTTTAAATTTTGGTGGAGCTAAGCGGGATCGAACCGCTGACCTCTTGCATGCCATGCAAGCGCTCTCCCAGCTGAGCTATAGCCCCACATGTTACTTTACCTACCGCACTCTGTTGGGTTCAGAGTTTGGTGGAGCTAAGCGGGATCGAACCGCTGACCTCCTGCATGCCATGCAGGCGCTCTCCCAGCTGAGCTATAGCCCCGTCGTAAAGCTGTCATGTTGACGGGCGGCATAATATGAATTCCGCCGCAGAGTGTCAACGGCAAATTCAGCCTCCGCCTTTCAATCGCCGAAAAATCATGCAAATGAATCACTTTGAGAGCCTGCTCGCAGCCAGGAGTTAAGCTTGTCACGTTTTCACGTAAAACGGTGCTATAAAATGAACCACTAATTAACCCCACAGATATTCAGGAAATTGTATGATCAAGGAACGAATGACGCCAGAAGAGTTAGCCCTGCTGACTGGCTATAGCCGACAGACCATCAATAAATGGGTACGCAAAGAGGGTTGGATTACATCGCCAAAGCCAGGCGTTCAGGGTGGCAAAGCGCGTCTGGTTCACGTCAATGAAAAAGTGCGCGACTTTATTCGCAGCGCGCGCAGGGCAACAGAGACGCCGGAACTGCCAGATAAGGCGTACCACGAGGGCTCGCTTCATGCCCTGCTCCTGACGCTGGCGAATGAAATGACGCCGGAAGAGCAAAAGCAGATGACATCGCTGTTACTGCGGGAAGGGATTACCGGCTTGTTACAACGTTTAGGGATTCGCGACCAACGCTGATATGAAAAGATTACGCAGCAAAATGACCACGGAAGAGCTGGCGGACAGTCTGGGCGTAGCCCGACAAACCGTTAATCGCTGGATACGACAGAAGGGATGGAAAACGGAGGGTATCAACGGTGTAAAAGGCGGAAGAGCGAGGGTGATATGTATTGATGCGCACGTTAAGGAGCACATCATTAGTCTTCCCGCCATTCGTAACCGTCGGGCTGTTTACCATGTGGCGGAAAGCCCCTCCCACTACGGCGTAGCAACCTCATCCTGCCTGCTTCCACAAATTATCGACTCGCTGGAAAACATGACGACTGTCGAACAGGAACGTTTGCACAAGTTGCTCGCTCGTGAAGGGTTGCAGGGTTTTCTCACGCGTCTTGGTATTGCTGAATAACAGGCATAAAAAAACGGCAGGTTACCCTGCCGTTTTTTGTATTACACGAGTATTACTGCTGGCTTTCACGCTCAGCAATAAAGCCCAGCGCTTTGTTGATACGCGCAACGCTACGTGATTTGCCGATGGCATGAACGGTCACGTCCAGCGCCGGAGACTGACCTGCCCCCGTCACCGCAACGCGCAGCGGCATACCGACTTTACCCATGCCAATTTCCAGCTCATCAGCGGTAGCCTGAATCGCGTGGTGAACATTTTCCGCAGTCCATTCGGTAATGGCTTCGAGTTTGTCACGCACCACTTCCAGCGGCTGACGCGCAACCGGACGCAGGTGTTTCTTGGCCGCGTCGGCGTCGAACGCGTCAAACTCTTCATAGAAGTAACGGCAGCTTTCAGCAATTTCTTTCAGCGTTTTGCAACGCTCGCCAAGCAGCTTCACCAGATCCGCCAGTTCAGGGCCCGTACGGGTATCGATGTTTGCCTGTTCAATGTGCCATTGCAGATAAGTCGCCACATATTCTGGCTGCATGGTATTGATGTAGTGATGGTTCAGCCACAGCAGTTTGTCAGTGTTGAACGCGCTGGCTGATTTGCTGACCGAGTTCAGAGAGAACAGCTCGATCATCTCTTCGCGGCTGAAGATCTCCTGGTCACCATGAGCCCAGCCCAGACGCACCAGGTAGTTCAGCAGCGCTTCCGGCAGATAGCCGTCATCACGGTACTGCATCACGCTCACCGCGCCATGACGTTTGGACAGCTTTTTACCGTCGTCACCGTTGATCATTGATACGTGCGCATACACCGGTACAGGCGCGTTCAGCGCTTTCAGAATGTTGATCTGACGCGGGGTGTTATTGATATGGTCTTCACCACGGATCACGTGAGTGATTTCCATATCCCAGTCGTCCACAACTACGCAGAAGTTATAGGTTGGCGATCCGTCAGTACGACGAATGATAAGGTCATCCAGCTCCTGGTTGCTGAATTCGATCGGGCCACGGATCTGGTCATCAAAGATAACAGAGCCATCCTGTGGGTTAGCAAAACGCACTACGCAAGGCTCATCCGCAGCATGCTCGCTGTGGTCATGGCGGCAACGACCGTCATAACGCGGTTTTTCGCCTTTTGCCATTTGCTCTTCACGCAGCGCATCCAGACGCTCCCTGGAGCAGTAGCACTTATAGGCGGTGCCTGCCACCAGCATCTCGTCAATTACGGCGTTATAGCGGTCAAAACGTTTGGTCTGGAAGTATGGGCCTTCGTCCCACGCCAGATTCAGCCAGTTCATCCCATCCATAATGGCTTCAATTGCTTCCGGCGTTGAGCGCTCCAGATCGGTGTCTTCAATACGTAGCACAAACTCACCGTTGTTGTGACGTGCGAAAAGCCAGGAGTAGAGAGCGGTACGTGCACCACCGACATGCAGATAGCCTGTCGGGCTCGGCGCGAAGCGAGTTTTGATTTTCATGAAATGGCCTTACGTTATAAAGATGCCGGTAATCGGCAAATTCCGGGAAGAAAACAATGGGCAATATTCTATCACTGTGGGCCGATTCCTCAATGTCGATCACTTTATCCGGTTCGAGATTGCTGTTTTTGTTTATAAATCATGCGCCACAGTCCGTTTTGCGATCGTTTTGACTAATTTTACGACGAACGAATAAAAACTTTAGAAAATGCGTTGACTCATTTTCAACTCTCCCTATAATGCGACTCCACACAGCGGGGGTGATTAGCTCAGTTGGTAGAGCATCTCCTTTACACGGAGGGGGTCGGCGGTTCGAGCCCGTCATCACCCACCATCTACTTCGGTAGACTCGCAGTGTAGATAAGCATTGAGATTGGGCGATTAGCTCAGTTGGTAGAGCATCTCCTTTACACGGAGGGGGTCGGCGGTTCGAGCCCGTCATCGCCCACCATTCTCACCTTATCGCAGCAGTTCCGAAATGGGCGATTAGCTCAGTTGGTAGAGCATCTCCTTTACACGGAGGGGGTCGGCGGTTCGAGCCCGTCATCGCCCACCATTTCGGGTCGTTAGCTCAGTTGGTAGAGCAGTTGACTTTTAATCAATTGGTCGCAGGTTCGAATCCTGCACGACCCACCAATGTAAAAAAGCGCCCTAAAGGCGCTTTTTTGCTATCTGCGATATAGCACATCCCCATTGCAGCCAGACCGCTTGTTTTACTCAAGCTCACGCCTTCTTTGCCGATACCTCTATTTTATGGCGAAAAGGATCTCAATATGACAACTCTTAAGCCCGTTTCTCTGTCGGCGATGGAAATCGGCAGCGTAGATAACAGCTCCGGCGGAAACGACATTGCTTCTCAAATCACCCGTCTGACCAAACAGATAACGAAAGTCACTCAGCAGCTCAAAGAAGTGGCCATGGGTGATGCCACAGCAGAAGAGAAGCAAAAGCAGCAGGAATTACTCGAATCTCAGCTGGCTATGTTGCAGGCACAGCTGGCGCAATTGCAGCGTCAGCAGGCAGAAGAGGCGATGCCAAAACAGGAAAAAGGTCAGGCAGTCGCGGAAGGCATCAATAAGCCCTCCGCGGAGCATCAGATTAATATCTACATCTGATTATTGGTTTCGTTAAAAAGTGGATCGCGTGTGCGGGCCTCCATCAAACGTTCGGCCTGCATACGCACCACATCCCAGCAGGCATGCGCCGCGCCGGAAAGTGACCTGTTTTTACGGCGTACCAGCATCAGCTGGCGTTCGACACAGGGTACGAAACGCTTCACCGTTAAACGACTCCCCTGCGGCAGTGGCAGCGCCAGCGCCGGCAGAACGCTGATGCCAATCCCCGCTTCGACCATCGGGAAGAGCGTGGCAGGATGCCCAATCTCCTGCACAATGGTTGCCTTAACGCCCTGCGCGGCCAGAGCGGCATCTATCAGCGGACGGCTGCCTGATGCATAATCCTGTAACACCAGGTTTGCCCCCTGCAAGGCCTGCCAGGCCACGTGTGGCAGCGATGCCAGCGGATCATCATCGCGGCAGAGCAATAAAAAGGGCTCCGAGAGCACCACTTCACATTCCAGGTCGCTTACCGCTCCGGGATCAATAACGATGCCAAAATCCACATCCCCCTGACGGATACTCTCCAGAACCCACTGCTGCGGCCTGTCATGCAAAACAAAATCGATATCCGGATAGCGGTGATTACTTTCAGCGATGCACTGGGGAATAAGATGCGCCGAAATCGTCTGGCTCGCCGCCACTCTCACGGTGCCGGAAAGCTGTTGTCCGAGCCGGCCGACATCCCTGAGCGTACTGTTCAGTTCATCCAGCAGCCTCTCCAGACGCATTGCCAGCTGCTGTCCCGCTTCGGTGAGTACCACTTCTCGCGTCGTACGGTCGAGCAGCTTCACTCCCGTTTGCGTTTCAAGCTCCTTAACGCTATGGCTCACCGCCGACTGGCTGAGGCCAATGATCTCCCCTGCCCGGCTAAAGCTGCGGGCCTGCGCGACGGTGACGAAAACGCGAAGCTGACGTAACGAATAATTCATCTGTTTAATTCATGAATGGATGCAATAAATCAATTTTATTTCTCAAAGGGAAGAAAGCACAATAGCGGCATCTGTTTTCAGGAGTGATTATGAAACTTTTTCGTATCCTTGATCCGTTTACGTTGACCCTGATTGGTGTGGTCTTGCTGGCCTCGTTCTTCCCGGCGCGGGGCAGTTTCGTTCCGGTTATTGAAGGGCTGACCACGGCAGCCATTGCCCTGCTGTTCTTTATGCATGGCGCCAAACTCTCCCGGGAAGCCATTATTGCAGGCGGTAGCCACTGGCGACTACACCTGTGGGTAATGTGCAGCACCTTTATCCTCTTCCCGGTTTTGGGCGTGCTGTTCGCCTGGTGGGCGCCGGTGAATGTCGATCCGGCGCTGTATACCGGTTTCCTTTATCTGTGCATTTTGCCGGCCACCGTGCAGTCCGCTATTGCCTTTACCTCGCTGGCGGGCGGTAACGTCGCGGCGGCGGTTTGTTCTGCTTCCGCTTCCAGCCTGCTGGGGATCTTTGTTTCACCGCTGCTGGTCGGTCTGCTGATGAATATGCACGGGGCGGAAGGTAATCTGGAGCAGGTGGGTAAAATTTGTCTGCAACTGCTGCTGCCGTTTGTGCTCGGACACTTATCCCGTCCCTGGATTGGGGCATTTGTGGCAAAACATAAAAAATGGATCGGGAAAACGGACCAAAGCTCAATTCTGCTGGTGGTTTACACGGCCTTCAGCGAAGCCGTGGTGAACGGCATCTGGCACAGGGTGGGCGCTGGATCGCTGCTGTTTATTGTGGTGGTAAGCATCGTTTTGCTGGCCATTGTCATCGCGGTTAACGTCTTTGTGGCCCGCAAATGCGGCTTCAATAAGGCCGATGAAATCACCATTGTATTTTGCGGATCGAAAAAGAGCCTGGCCAACGGGATCCCGATGGCCAATATTCTGTTCCCGACGTCCGTCATTGGGATGATGGTGTTACCGCTGATGATTTTCCATCAGATCCAGCTGATGGTGTGTGCGGTACTGGCGCGGCGTTACAAGGCGCAGACAGAAAAGCTGGCGCAGGAAGAGACCCGCGCCGCGAAAGTTTAAGGACGTTTCAGGGGCTGAACCAGCTGGGTCAGCCCCTCTGTTTTGATCAGTAACGTGATAGCCATCAGCTCGCCCAGACGCCCGGCGGGGAACTCATCCTTACGGGCAAACCACAGCAGATACTCTTCCGGTAAATCAATCAGCCTGCGACCCTTATATTTACCGAACGGCATCTCCGTATTGGCGATCTCAACGAGCTGCTCTTTTTCCACGTCACTCTCCTAACAGGCGCATCATTTCCGCTTCGTCGATTACCTCGATGCCAAGCTCCTGCGCTTTTGCCAGCTTCGAACCGGCCGCTTCCCCGGCAATCACCAGGTCGGTTTTCTTCGATACGCTGCCCGCCACTTTTGCCCCCAACGCCACCAGGCGCGCTTTCGCGTCATCGCGCGAGAGCTGGCTCAGGCTGCCGGTCAGCACCACCGTTTTACCGGCAAACGGGCTGTCGATCTCTTCGGCATTAACCACTACCGGTGCAGGCCAGTGAATGCCCTGTTCCAGTAATTTACCGATCACTTCACGGTTGCTCTCTTCGGCGAAGAAGTTGAAAACGTGGGTAGCGACCACAATGCCGACATCAGGGACTTTCTGTAGCTCGTCGATGGTGGCTTTCTCCAGCGCGTCCAGCGTGCCGAAATACGCCGCCAGCCCTGCCGCTGTCGCCTCTCCGACTTCACGAATGCCAAGCGCGTAAAGGAAACGGGCAAAGGTGGTGTTTTTGGCCGCCTCGAGCGCGTTAACGATGTTCTGGGCAGATTTCGGCCCCATACGATCAAGACCGGTCAGCTTACCTGCCGTCAGGGTAAAGAGGTCCGCTGGCGTATGGACGTACTCTTTCTCAACTAACTGGTCGATAATCTTGTCACCCATTCCGTCGACGTCCATCGCCCGGCGGGAGACAAAGTGCTTCAGGGACTCTTTACGCTGCGCGCCGCAGATTAACCCGCCCGTACAGCGCGTTACCGCTTCACCTTCCACGCGCTCAACGTCCGAACCACATACCGGACAGTGGGCTGGAAACTCGATGGCACGGGTATCGGCAGGACGTTCAGACTCAACAACGTTAACCACCTGTGGGATCACGTCGCCCGCGCGGCGAATCACCACTTTGTCACCAATGCGCAGGCCCAGGCGGGCAATTTCATCGGCGTTATGCAGCGTGGCGTTACTTACCAGCACGCCAGCCACCTGCACAGGCTCCAGACGCGCCACAGGCGTAATCGCCCCCGTACGCCCTACCTGAAACTCCACGTCGCGAACGAAGGTCATCTGCTCCTGCGCCGGGAACTTAAAGGCTACCGCCCAGCGCGGCGCACGGGCCACAAATCCTAACTGTTCCTGCAACGCCAGCGAGTTAACCTTGATCACCACGCCATCAATATCAAACCCGAGCGTGGGACGATCCTCTTCAACCTTGTGATAGAACGCCAGCACCGCCTCCGGAGAGTCGCAGAGCTGCACGCGGTTGCTAACCGGTAACCCCCACTCTTTGAACTGCATTAAACGACCCAGGTGAGTATCTGGCAGGTCACCGCCTTCCAGGATCCCGACGCCGTAGCAGAAGAAAGTAAGCGGTCGCTTCGCGGTGATTCGTGGATCGAGCTGACGCAGCGAACCTGCCGCCGCGTTACGCGGGTTTGCAAACACTTTCCCACCGGTACGACGCGCTTCTTCGTTGATCTTCTCGAAGCCCGCCTGCGGAAGGAACACTTCCCCGCGCACTTCCAGCCGGGCGGGAATGTTATCGCCACGCAGTTTCAGCGGGATCGCACGAATAGTGCGCACATTAGTGGTGATGTCTTCCCCGGTAGTGCCGTCGCCGCGCGTTGCGGCACGCACCATCACGCCGTTCTCATAAAGAATGCTAACGGCCAGACCATCCAGCTTTAGCTCGCAGCACCAGCTCAGATTGTCGATGCTCTTCAGGCGATCCTGCACACGCTTGTTGAAAGCCAGAAAACTCTCTTCATCAAACACGTTATCCAGCGACAGCATCGGCACTTCATGGCGCACCTGGCTGAAAGCGCCCAGCGGTTCCGCGCCGACGCGCTGCGTTGGGGAATCGGGCGTAATCAGTTCGGGGTGCTGCGCTTCCAGCTCGCGCAGTTCACGCATCAGGCGGTCATATTCCGCATCCGGCACTTCCGGTGCGTCCATAACATGATAGAGATATTCATGATGGCGAAGCGTGGTTCGCAGTTCAGTAAGTTGTTGTTCGATTGAGTCCATATCGCACCATCAATGAGAAAAACCCCCGACAGGCGGGGGTTGAGGAGGAGGTGAAGTTAACGCGACGATTACGCGTTCGCTTCCTTAACTTCGCGGATGCGGTCCTGATACTCGCGCAGTTTCTGCGGCGTCATCATTCGACGCTGATCGTCGAGCACCACACCGCCCACTTCGTCGGCGATGTGCTGAGCGGACTGTAGCATCAGCTTAAAGTTTTGCAGCTCGTCACCGTAGGACGGCACCTGCATAAAGATCGTAACCCCCGGCGTGACGAAATCACCGGTCATTTCCGGGTCAAACGTGCCTGGATTGACCATATTGGCCAGACTAAACAGCGCCGGACCGCTACCGTCAGGACTCAGGTGGCGATGGAAAATATTCATGTCGCCGAACTTGAAGCCTGCCTGTTGGATGCTGTTAAGCAGCACGTCACCGTTCAGATGGGTGCCATGATGAGCAGCCACGTTCATGATGATCACCGCTTCTTTACGCTGCGGCTTTTCAACAACCGGTTCTGGCTCTGCGGCCGGCTCTGGCTCAACGCGCGGAGCGGGCTGTGGCGCAGGCGGTTCAGGCTGCGGCTGCGGTTGTTGTACCGGCTGCGGCTGCTGAACAGGCTGTGGCTGATGCACTGGCTGTGCAGGCTGTTGCACAGGTTGCGGCTGTACAGGCTGTGGCGCAACGGGCTGCTGTTGCACAGGCTGCTGCGGCGGATGACGAACAGGTTCTTCCACTGGCGGCGGCGCTGGCTGGCGCGGCTGGGCAGAGGCATACGGTGGTTGATACTGGTGCTGCGGAGCGCGGGGGGCTTCATGCTCTCCATGCGCTGCGCCGGGCGCAGTATTGACCCGATGAACACGAACTTCACCCACGCCGTCGTCGTCAGGACCGTCGATGTCGTCTTCAACGTCATCGTCGTCACGACTGGACTTCATGCGCTTCAGTGGACGATCGCGAAACATAGAGGAACGCTCTTTACGGCTGGTCCAGAAACCATGTACCAGTAAAGCGATTATGGCGATCGCGCCAACAATGATTAATATCAGACGCAAATCCTGCATCATTATATTCTCTGTTGTTCTAACACCTTGCCACCACGGCAAACATTTACTCACTAAGAGTATTTGCCGTTTACGTCAAGTGCAAGTGTATGCAGAGCATTCACAGCATAAAGATGAACTAAATCGTGCTTTTTGCTGGTTTTTCGAACATTTCCGAACTGGTCATTGGCCCGTAACTGGATAATATAGGCGGGCAATTCCACTGGTTGTGTAAAAAGGAGTACAGCCTGGTATGGTTTCAACATCTTCTTCTGCCCCACGCAGCGGGGTCTGGTACTTTTCTCAGGGCTGGAAACTGGTCTCCCTGCCGGGCATTCGACGCTTCGTTATTTTGCCGTTACTGATCAACATTATTCTGATGGGCGGGGCCTTCTGGTGGCTATTCACAAGACTGGAAAGCTGGATCCCTTCCCTGATGAGCTATGTGCCGGACTGGTTACAGTGGCTAGACTACCTGCTCTGGCCGATTGCGGTTATCTCCGTGCTGCTGGTTTTCGGTTATTTCTTTTCGACGATAGCAAACTGGATAGCCGCGCCGTTCAACGGTCTGCTTGCCGAACAGCTGGAAGCGCGCCTTACCGGTGCGACGCCACCTGACACGGGCGTACTCGGGATCGTGAAAGATCTCCCCCGCATCATGAAGCGTGAATGGCAGAAGTTCGCCTGGTACCTGCCGCGGGCGATTGTGCTGCTTATTCTTTATTTTGTACCCGGGATTGGCCAGACGGTCGCGCCCGTGCTGTGGTTCCTGTTCAGCGCCTGGATGCTCGCTATCCAGTACTGTGATTATCCGTTCGATAACCACAAAGTGCCGTTTAAAGAGATGCGCACTGCCCTGCGCACTCAGAAGGTTGCCAACATGCAGTTTGGCGCGCTGACCAGCCTGTTCACCATGATCCCTTTCCTGAATTTGTTCATCATGCCCGTCGCCGTTTGCGGCGCGACGGCGATGTGGGTGGACTGCTACCGTGCTAAGCACGCGTTATGGAAGTAATGCAAAAATGTGTAAAAGAGGGGTGGCTTATGCCGCCCCTTATTCCATACTGATCCCCATTATTTCCTTGCAGCATATAGATATGCGATTTCCTTACTTCCCCATACCTGTTCAACAGGTATGCTGGGTCGGTATCCCAATTTCATACAGTTAAGGACAGGCCATGAGTAAGATTTATGAAGACAACTCGCTGACTATCGGTCATACGCCCCTGGTTCGACTGAACCGTATCGGTAATGGACGCATTCTGGCGAAGGTCGAATCTCGTAACCCAAGCTTCAGCGTTAAATGCCGTATCGGTGCGAATATGATTTGGGATGCTGAAAAGCGTGGCGTGCTGAAACCTGGCGTTGAGCTGGTTGAACCCACCAGCGGCAATACCGGTATCGCTCTGGCCTATGTTGCGGCGGCGCGTGGCTATAAGCTGACGCTGACTATGCCTGAAACCATGAGCATTGAGCGTCGTAAGCTGCTGAAAGCGCTGGGTGCGAACCTGGTCCTGACCGAAGGCGCAAAAGGCATGAAGGGCGCGATTCAGAAGGCCGAAGAAATTGTTGCCAGCGATCCGGCAAAATATCTGCTGCTCCAGCAGTTCAGCAACCCGGCCAACCCGGAAATTCATGAGAAAACCACCGGCCCGGAAATCTGGGAAGATACCGACGGTCAGGTTGATGTGTTTATCTCCGGCGTAGGCACCGGCGGTACGCTGACCGGTGTGTCTCGCTATATTAAAGGCACGAAAGGTAAAAAAGATCTGATTACCGTTGCCGTTGAGCCAACCGACTCACCGGTTATCGCTCAGGCGCTGGCAGGCGAAGAGATCAAACCTGGCCCTCACAAAATCCAGGGTATCGGCGCTGGCTTTATTCCAGGCAACCTGGATCTGAAGCTGATCGATAAAGTCGTCGCCATTACCAATGAAGAAGCCATCTCCACGGCGCGTCGCCTGATGGACGAGGAAGGCATTCTGGCGGGTATCTCTTCCGGTGCGGCGGTTGCGGCAGCCCTCAAACTGCTGGAAGATGAAACCTTTACCAATAAGAACATTGTGGTTATCCTACCGTCTTCGGGTGAGCGTTACTTAAGCACAGCACTGTTTGCCGATCTCTTCACAGAGAAAGAACTGCAACAGTGATGCCAGCATGTTAAAAACGCGTAAAAAAGCACCTTTTCAGGTGCTTTTTTGTGGCCTGCTTCAAAGTTTTACCCCTCCTGGCATTGCTTCACCCCGTTGGGTCTGGTATTTAAACCAGCAATTATTTTGATGCGCGAAATTAATCGGTGAACGAAATAGCGCTGCTGAATCGATTTTATGATTTGGTTCAAGTCTTGCTTTCACTGCATAATGTTTAATGACGATTGAAACGTCAGCGCTAACTATACAGGCTAAAGTTAAGTCGCCAGGCTAGACTTTAGTTCCACAACACTAAACCTATAAGTTGGGGAAATACAATGTTCCAGCAAGAAGTTACCATTACCGCTCCGAACGGTCTGCACACCCGCCCTGCTGCTCAGTTTGTTAAAGAAGCGAAAGGCTTCACTTCTGAAATCACCGTGACTTCCAACGGCAAAAGCGCTAGCGCAAAAAGCCTGTTCAAGCTGCAAACTCTGGGCCTGACTCAGGGTACCGTTGTTACCATCTCCGCTGAAGGTGAAGACGAGCAGAAAGCAGTTGAGCATCTGGTTAAGCTGATGGCTGAACTCGAGTAAGTTTACCGGGTTCTTTTCAATATCAGTCACAAGTAAGGTAGGGTTATGATTTCAGGCATTTTAGCATCCCCGGGTATCGCTTTCGGCAAAGCATTGCTGCTGAAAGAAGACGAAATCGTCATTGACCGGAAAAAAATTTCTGCCGACAAGGTTGATCAGGAAGTTGAACGTTTTCTGAGCGGTCGTGCCAAGGCATCTGCGCAACTGGAAGCGATTAAAACTAAAGCTGGCGAAACTTTCGGTGAAGAAAAAGAAGCCATCTTCGAAGGGCACATTATGCTGCTCGAAGATGAGGAGCTGGAGCAGGAAATCATAGCCCTGATTAAAGATAAAGGCATGACGGCCGACGCGGCTGCGCATGAAGTTATCGAAGGTCAGGCATCTGCCCTGGAAGAGCTGGACGATGAATACCTGAAAGAACGTGCGGCTGACGTACGTGACATCGGTAAGCGCCTGCTGCGCAACATCCTGGGTCTGGCCATCATCGATCTGAGCGCGATTCAGGACGAAGTCATCCTGGTTGCCGCTGACCTGACCCCGTCTGAAACCGCACAGCTGAACCTGAACAAGGTGCTGGGTTTCATTACAGATGCAGGTGGACGTACCTCCCACACCTCAATCATGGCGCGTTCTCTGGAGCTGCCAGCCATTGTGGGTACCGGTAGCGTTACCTCCCAGGTTAAAAACGACGACTATCTGATTCTGGATGCCGTAAACAATGTGGTTTACGTCAACCCAACTAACGATGTGATCGAGCAGCTGCGTTCCGTTCAGGAGCAGGTTGCTACCGAGAAAGCGGAACTTGCTAAACTGAAAGATCTGCCAGCTATCACGCTGGACGGCCATCAGGTTGAAGTGTGCGCTAACATCGGTACCGTACGTGACGTTGACGGCGCTGAGCGCAACGGCGCGGAAGGTGTAGGTCTGTATCGTACTGAATTCCTGTTCATGGATCGCGACGCTCTGCCAACGGAAGAAGAGCAGTTTGCAGCGTACAAAGCGGTTGCGGAAGCGTGCGGTTCGCAGGCTGTAATCGTCCGTACCATGGACATCGGTGGCGACAAAGAGCTGCCGTACATGAACTTCCCGAAAGAAGAGAACCCGTTCCTGGGCTGGCGTGCCGTGCGTATCGCCATGGATCGCAAAGAGATCCTGCGTGACCAGGTTCGCGCTATTTTGCGTGCCTCCGCTTTCGGTAAACTGCGCATCATGTTCCCGATGATCATCTCTGTTGAAGAAGTGCGTGCACTGAAGAAAGAGATCGAAATCTACAAACAGGAACTGCGCGACGAAGGTAAAGCATTTGACGAATCCATTGAGATCGGCGTGATGGTGGAAACACCGGCAGCCGCGACCATTGCGCGTCATTTAGCCAAAGAAGTTGATTTCTTTAGTATCGGTACCAATGATTTAACGCAGTACACCCTGGCAGTTGACCGTGGTAATGATATGATTTCACATCTCTACCAGCCAATGTCACCGTCCGTACTGAATTTGATCAAGCAAGTTATTGATGCTTCTCATGCAGAAGGTAAATGGACTGGCATGTGTGGTGAGCTTGCAGGCGACGAACGTGCTACACTTCTGTTGCTGGGTATGGGTCTGGACGAATTCTCTATGAGCGCCATTTCCATCCCGCGCATTAAGAAGATTATCCGTAACACGAACTTCGAAGATGCGAAGGTGTTAGCAGAGCAGGCTCTTGCTCAACCGACAACGGACGAGTTAATGACGCTGGTTAACAAGTTCATTGAAGAAAAAACAATCTGCTAATCCACGAGATGCGGCCCAATTTACTGCTTAGGAGAAGATCATGGGTTTGTTCGATAAACTAAAATCTCTGGTTTCTGATGACAAGAAAGACTCCGGAACTATTGAGATTGTTGCTCCGCTCTCCGGCGAGATCGTCAACATCGAAGACGTGCCGGATGTAGTTTTTGCTGAGAAAATCGTTGGTGATGGCATTGCTATCAAACCAACTGGCAACAAAATGGTTGCTCCAGTTGACGGTACCATCGGTAAAATTTTTGAAACCAACCATGCGTTCTCTATCGAATCCGATAGCGGTATCGAACTGTTCGTTCACTTCGGTATCGACACCGTTGAACTGAAAGGCGAAGGCTTCAAGCGTATCGCAGAAGAAGGCCAGCGCGTTAAAGTTGGCGACCCGGTAATTGAATTCGATCTGCCGCTGCTGGAAGAAAAAGCGAAGTCTACCCTGACTCCGGTTGTTATCTCCAACATGGACGAAATCAAAGAACTGATCAAACTGTCTGGCAGCGTCACCGTGGGTGAAACCCCGGTTATCCGCATCAAGAAGTAATTCTTGCCGCACAGAAAAATGGCGCCTTCGGGCGCCATTTTTGTTTATGCCGGCAGGATAAGCTCGTCATAGCCTTTCGACTGCGTATAGATCATAACGTCAGTCACCCGATCACCCGCCATGCGAATGGCATCGGCAACGGTTTTCCCTCCCACAATGCCGCTGACCAGCTCCGAACAGAACAGATCGCCCGTTCCTTTCAGATCCGTCTCTACGCGCGGGTGCGCGCTTACGGTAACACCTTCTTCGCTCACCAGCACAACGTGGATATTCTGCGGATCGTCAGACACTGGCGCACTGGTGATCGCTACCCATTTCAGCGAGTCGGACAGCAGCCCCTGCGCGGCGGCAATGGCGCTCTCCGGCGTACGGCACGGTTTGCCGCTCAGCACTTCCAGTTCATACACGTTGGGCGTAATGCCCTGGGCCAGCGGGAGCAGATGCTCACGGTAGGCTTCAGGAATATCCGGCTTCACGTACATCCCGCTATCGATATCCCCAATTACCGGGTCGACCAGCACCAGCAGATCGGGATGTTGCACTTTGATTGCCTTCAGCCACTGCGCCAGCAGCGCGATCTGGCTGGCGCTGCCCATATAGCCGGTGGTGACCGCTTTAAGCTCGCGCAGGATCTCGCGCTCTTCCAGCGCCTTAAGGTAGCCGCTGAACCACTCGTCCGGGATCACCCCGCCGTAGAAGGTGTCGTAGTGCGGCGTATTGCTGAACAGCACCGTTGGCACGGCGGTAACGTTCAGCCGGTGGGTGCGAATATTCGGCACCGCGATGCTGTTTCCCACGCTGCCGTACACCACCTGCGACTGAACGGCGACAATATCGGTTTGCTGCGCCCGGGTGTTATCCCGGAATAAAATCATCTCCATGACGCTTAAATCCCCGCCCCCTGCGAATAACTCTCTTCACCAAAGACGCCGGTAGACAGATAACGGTCGCCGCGATCGCAAATAATCGCTACGACCACCGCCCCCGGCGTGGACTCAGCCACCCGGATCGCACCCGCTACGGCACCGCCAGAGCTGACGCCGCAGAAGATACCTTCACGCACGGCCAGCTCACGCATGGTATTTTCCGCCTCGCGCTGATGAATATCCAGCACCTGGTCCACAAGCTGCGCATTAAAGATGCCCGGCATATACTCCGCCGGCCAGCGGCGGATGCCCGGAATGCTGCTCCCCTCTTCCGGTTGCAGGCCGACAATCGTCACCGGCTTCTCCTGTTCGCGCAGAAAGCGTGACACACCGGTGATCGTGCCCGTGGTCCCCATGCTGGAGACAAAGTGGGTGATGCGCCCGTCGGTTTGCTGCCAGATTTCCGGGCCGGTGGTGGTGTAGTGCGCGTACGGGTTGTCCGGGTTGTTGAACTGGTCGAGAAGCTTGCCTTCCCCGCGCTCCGCCATCGCTAACGCTAAATCTCGCGCCCCTTCCATCCCCTGCTCTTTGCTCACCAGAATCAGCTCGGCTCCATAGGCGCGCATGGCGGCCCGGCGCTCCTGGCTCATGTTATCCGGCATCAGCAACTTCATGCGGTAGCCTTTCAGGGCGGCAATCATTGCCAGCGCGATACCGGTGTTACCGCTGGTGGCTTCGATCAGCACGTCGCCGGGCTTAATTTCACCGCGCTTTTCGGCCTGGACAATCATCGACAGCGCCGCCCGGTCTTTTACCGACCCCGCCGGGTTATTGCCTTCGAGTTTGACCCAGATTTCGCTGCCGTTATCAGGCCCCATGCGCTGAAGTTTGACCAGAGGGGTGTTGCCGATGGTGTGTTCGAGTGTATTCACGATTTTTACTCAATAAAAAAGCCGGGTGGCGCTTAGCTTACCCGGCCTACAAGACGCAGTGATAACTGTAGGCCCGGTCAGCGCAGCGCCACCGGGCGATAAACATACTAATAACCTATCAGGCTGACTCCGCCAGAGCAATATCCTCGCGCGTTTCAATGCGCTCGTTACCGTGATAAATGCGCGCGTGTTGCAGCCCGACAAACAGGCGCTCCCCCCGGTGCGGCGGCACGTCGTCACGCATAACCACGGTCAGCGGCTCGGTGTACCAGCCCAGGGGCTGTACCACCAATTGGGTGTAGTGCCCTTTAGGGCTAGCTTCCAGCACCTGCACCGGAAGCGGTGAATCCAGGCTGGTACGGCGGCTGACGTCCACTTCCCACGGACGCAGGAACAGATCCACTGGCCCCTGATGCGCGGAGGTATACCCCAGCGGCCAGCGGTGCGCGCCAACGTGGAACTGACCGCCGCGAATGGTACCCTGAAGGCGGTTTACTTCCCCCATAAACTCCAGCACAAAGCGGGTCGCCGGTTCACGCCAGAGCTGCTCTGGCTCGTCAACCTGCTCAATGTTGCCCTGACTCATTACCACCACGCGATCGGCCACTTCCATCGCCTCTTCCTGATCGTGGGTCACGAAAACGCTGGTGAACTGGAGTTCCTCATGCAGCTGACGCAGCCAGCGGCGCAGCTCTTTTCGCACCTGTGCATCCAGCGCGCCAAACGGTTCGTCCAGCAGCAGGATTTGCGGTTCAACGGCTAACGCACGCGCCAGCGCCACGCGCTGCTTCTGCCCGCCGGAAAGTTGAGCCGGGAAGCGGTCCGCCAGATGTGCAAGCCGCACCATCTCCAGCAGTTTGGTCACTTTCGCTTTGATGGCGGCGGCATCTGGACGTTCACGACGCGGCAGCACGGTCAGGCCAAACGCGATGTTGTCGAATACCGTCATGTGGCGGAACAGCGCATAATGCTGAAATACAAAGCCCACTTTACGGTCGCGGGCGTGCAGGCGGCTAACGTCCGTACCGTGGAAGCGAATATGTCCGCTGGTCTGGTGTTCAAGCCCGGCGATAATACGCAGCAGCGTGGTTTTACCGGAGCCAGACGGCCCCAGCAGCGCCACCATTTGTCCGGAAGGGATATCCAGCGAGATATCATTCAGCACCTGGGTGCGACCAAAAGACTTCTTAATATTGGCAATCTCAATGCTCATGATTTCCCTCCTGATGCTGACGTTTTTCCTGATTCTCTAAACGCCACTGCACCACACTCTTCAAAAACAGGGTCAAAATCGCCATCAGCGTCAGCAACGCTGCGGCAGTAAAGGAACCGACGGTGTTGTAGTCCTGTTCCAGTAATTCAATCTGTAACGGCAGCGACAGGGTTTCGCCGCGAATCGAGCCGGATACCACCGACACCGCGCCAAACTCACCGATCGCACGGGCGTTGGTCAGCACCACGCCGTAAAGCAGTGCCCAGCGGATATTCGGCAGCGTGACGCGGCGGAACATCTGCCAGCCGGAAGCGCCGAGCAGCACCGCGGCTTCATCTTCATGGCTGCCCTGGCTGAGCATCACCGGCACCAGCTCGCGCACCACGAACGGACAGGTGACAAAGACGGTCACCAGCACCATCCCCGGCCAGGCGAACATGATTTGCAGGTCGTGCTCATCCAGCCAGCCGCCCAGCGGGCCATTGGAGCCGTAGAAGAGCAGATAAACCAGGCCCGCCACCACCGGAGACACCGCAAACGGGATATCCAGCAGGGTCAGCAGCAGCTGACGCCCCGGGAAGTTAAAGCGCGTTACCAGCCAGGCCAGCAATACGCCAAACACCAGATTCACCGGGACGGTGATCAGGGCAATCATCACCGTCAGCCAGATGGCGTGGAGCATGTCCGGATCGGCCAGGTTTTGCAGCGCGGGCATAATCCCTTTACTGAAGGCCTGCACGAAGATGTACACCATCGGCACGACGAGAATGAATGCGGAGACCAGCACGCCGGTACCAATCAGAAACCATTTGCCCCAGTTGATGCGGGGCGCGTCATAGCGCTTCAATTGCGTAACTTCCGCCATCAGTGACCTACCACACGTCGACCAAAGCGACTTTGCAGAGTGTTAATCGAAAACAGTAGCAGCAGCGACGCGGCAAGGATCACCGAGGCAATCGCGCTCGCGGCCGGATAATCAAACTCCTGCAAACGGACAAAAATCATCAGCGAGGTCACTTCGGTTTTCCACGCGATGTTCCCGGCGATAAAAATGACCGCGCCAAATTCACCGAGGCTGCGGGTAAAGGAGAGCGCCACCCCCGCCAGCAAGGCCGGAGAAAGTTCCGGCAGCACAACCTTACGGAAACTCTGCCAGCGCGTGGCGCCCAGGGTCTCCGCAGCCTCTTCGTATTCGGGGCCTAACTCTTCCAGCACCGGCTGCACGGTACGTACCACAAACGGGATGCTGGTGAAGGCCATCGCCACCGCGATACCGATCCAGGTATAGGTCACTTTAATATCAAACTTCGCCAGCCATTCGCCGTAAAAGCCGTTCACGGAGAACAGCGACGCCAGCGTCAGACCGGCCACCGCCGTCGGCAGGGCAAACGGCAGATCCATCAGGGCGTCGAGCAGCGTGCGGCCAGGGAAGCGATAGCGGGTTAAGATCCATGCCATCAGCAGGCCAAACACGCCGTTAAAAATCGAGGCCACGAATGCAGACAGCAGCGTGACCTTGTAGGCCGCCACCACCTGCGGATTGGTGACCACTTCCCAGTACTGGGACCAGCTCATCTCAGCGAGCTGCATCACCAGAGCGCTGAGCGGTAACAATAAAATCAGACAGACGAACAGCAGGCTGGTCCCGAGGCTTAAGGTAAAACCCGGCAGCACACGTCTTGTTGATCCTGCAAACATTACTTACGCCCCGCCGCCAGCAATTTGTCTAACTCACCGCCGCTGGCAAAATGCGTTTTCATCACCTCAGGCCAGGCGCCGAAATGATCTTCCACGCGGAACAGCTCGGTCTGCGGGAATTTGTCTTTCAGCTTGTTCATCACGTCCGGATTATTAACGCGGTAGTAATAGTCAGTAATCACCGTCTGCGCCTGCGGGCTGTACAGATAGTTGAGATAGGCTTTTGCCGCTTTCTCTGTGCCGTTGGCTTTGACGTTTTTATCCACCCACGCCACCGGGAATTCGGCCAGAATGTTGGTTTTCGGGATAACCACTTCGAAGCCCTGCGCTTCGTACTGTTTACGAATATTGTTCACTTCGGATTCAAAGCTGATCAGCACGTCGCCCAGCCCGCGCTCGGCGAAAGTGGTGGTTGCGCCCCGGCCGCCGGTGTCAAACACTTCGACGTTTTTCAGGAACTGGGTCATAAACTGTTCGGTTTTCGCTTTATCGTTACCGTCAGCTTTGTCCGCCGCGCCCCACGCCGCCAGATAGGTATAACGCGCGTTGCCGGAGGTTTTCGGATTCGGGAAAATCAGCTTGACGTCAGAACGCACCAGGTCGTTCCAGTCGTGAATGTTTTTCGGGTTGCCCTTGCGCACCAGGAAGCCCATGGTGGAATAGAACGGCGAACTGTTGTTCGGCAGGCGGCTTTGCCAGTCCGCCGGGATCAGCTTGCCTTTGTCGTGCAGGATCTGCACGTCCGTGACCTGGTTGTAGGTCACCACATCCGCTTTCAGCCCCTGCAAAATGGCCAGCGCCTGCTTGGATGAACCAGCGTGCGACTGTTTGATGGTCAGCTTGTCGCCGTTGTTCTCTTTCGCCCACTGCTGTTCAAATGCGGGATTAAGGGCGGCAAACAGCTCGCGCGAAACATCATAAGAACTGTTCAGCAACTCGGTTGCCTGCGCCTGCGCCACCAGCAGTAAACCTGCCAGTGCCAGCGATCCTTTTTTCAGTACAGTAACGGCCATTGCGCACCCTTATAAATGTGATGACTATCTTATAGTCATAATATTTATAACGGAGTCTAAAGGAGTAACGGTTTTATATACCGTTTGGTGATTTAGAAGCAGAAAAGGGAATAAGGGGTGCGGGAGAAATTGCCGGGTGGCGCTAACGCTTACCCGGCTTACGAATGGAGAGCGATTTACAGCGCCAGCAGGCGCTCAACGGACGGCGCAAAGTAGTAGCCGCCAGTCACCGGACGGGTGAAGCGCAGCATGGCGTCACGCTTGCCGTCAGTATCGCCAAACATGCTCAGCAGCTGCTGTTCGATGTTGTAGAGGCGTGCACAGTAAGCGCAGAAGTACAGGCCGTGCGTACCGCTCGCGGTGCCGTACGGCAGGCTCTGGCGAACAATCTTCAGCCCCTTACCGTCTTCTTTAAGGTCAACGCGGGTCAGGTGGGACGTGACCGGACGCGCATCGCCGTCAATCTCTTCATTGGCGTCTTTGGTGCGGCCAATCATCATCTCCTGATCATGCACGCTCATGCGGTTGAGCTGCCTGAGGTTATGCTCCCAGCGCTGGACGAACACGTAGCTGCCGCCCGCGTCCACGCCATCCATGATTACAGCCACCTCGCGACGCGTCTCTTCCCCGGCCGGGTTTTCGGTACCGTCGACGAAGCCGCTCAAATCGCGCTCTTCCACCCAGCGGAAACCGTGGATCTCTTCCTGCACGTCGATGCTGTCACCAAAGGCCTCAATCGCTGCCTGAGCGACGGAGAAATTCACGTCATGGCGCAGGGAGAGGATATGGATCAGGACGTCATACTGGGTGGCGGGCGCAAGACCTTTGCCATAAGGAATAAAGTCTTTCAGCTCTTCTGCGCCTTCGCCGCCGCTCAGCTGACGCCAGACGGTGTTGCCAAAGGCAACCACCGCGCCCAGATGGGCTTCGGGGAATTTGGCCTGAAAGGTGGCCAGTTTATCAACGAAAATTTTGCTTGCCGCGCGCAGGGCATCCACGTCCCCTTTGACGTTGGCTTCAATCCAAATCGCCGCGCGGCAATGTTCTGGCAAAATGCCACTCTGAACCTGAGACATCGCTCCTCCTGAAAAAAAGATGCCACGACAGCGTGGCATTGATGGCGGCTATTATACCTGGATTTCAGCGAGGCGGCTTGCTCAGGCGCAAATTACTGCTTCCAGATAATTTTGCTCACTTTCCACTTTTTCAGGGTGTCGTCAGAGGGCATTAACCCTTCCGGACCGTTCCAGGTGCCGCTGAATACATAGCTAATGTGCTGGCTGCCGTCGGCCTTACACTCGACCGCCACGCTGTCATCCGACGGCACGCTGGCGCAGTGGCCAAACGCTTTCTGGTAGAGCTCGCCAAACGGCGTACCTACCTTCACGCCACCTGAGGTCGGAATCTCTTCATCCATCACCGCAATGCGGTTGACCGTACCTTTATCGCCGTTGATGACCATCGCCACCTTGTCGTCTTTCAACGCTTCGAAATAGCGCACGATGTTGCCGTTCTCGGTTTTCATGCCGCTGCGCAGGCGATAATCACTGCCGATGGCCTCCTGAATGGCATCCTGATCCAGCGCCGTCGAGGCGGTGATTTTGCCCACGCCCTGCTCGGTCACTTCCGTTGAGGAGCCAAACCAGTTCCACGGATAGGCCGCAGACCAGTTGATGGATGAGAGCGTGGAACAGCCGGTTAACGCCAGCGGGAGAGCGCATAAAAGTAAACGCAGCGATTTCATTGAGACGTCCTTACGTAATAAATCAACGCTTGTTGGAGTGCAGTATCGGCAAAAAGTGCCGTTTTAATCTGACTCTTGCGTAAAACAGGCGCGTAAACGGGGGTTCGTGACCAGCCACAGCAGCGCGACAATATCCGCCACCACCAGCGCAATCCCGATACCTGAAAGCGGCTCGCCGTACAGCCAGAGCACGGGCTGCCAGACCAGGAGCGCAACCTGCGCCAGAATCAACAGCCAGCGAAGCGCGCGCCAGAAGCGCGGGAGGAACTGCCGCCGACCGCTGCACAGGAACGCCAGCACCGCCGGTACACCGGGCAGTAACCCCAGCCAGAACGCATCGTGATCGGGATAAAAGAGATTCAGTAGCGTATCGCCCTGCCCGCGTGACGCGCCAGCCATCACGAACAGCACCCAGGTGCGGGCCTGCAACAGCAGAACGCACCAGAATAAAAAAGGCAGACGCAGACGACCGTGAACATCATAGTCGCCAGGGTGGAACTCAGTACTCTTCATCTTCGATCAGGCGCTTACCCAGCGTCAGTACATCCGCGTGCTCGTAGCCCAGACGTTCATACATGCCCAGCACCACGTCGTTATCTTCCCGCACCATAATCTGGATTTTCGGGCAGCCACGGGCGATCAGTTTCTTTTCCAGACGGTTAAGCAGCGCGTTGGCGATGCCGCGCGCGCGATATTCCGGGTGCACGCCCAGATAGTAGGCCGACCCGCGGTGGCCGTCGTACCCGCCCATTACCGTCCCGACCACCTCGCCGTTGACCTCAGCGACCAGAAACAGACTGACGTCGTGATTCACCTTCCGTTCGATGTCCATTTCCGGATCGTTCCACGGACGCAGCAGATCGCAGCGCTCCCAAAGGGTGATCACCTCTTCGAAATCTTCCTGGCGAAAAACGCGTATCTCCATGGTATTAACCGCCTTTTCGGGTTTAAAAACAGTGATTATGGCGTGAACAGGGCATTTAGCCAATAACCGGGGAAAAACTCGCCAAAATTTGGCATAATGTCACTTTGTCACGTATTGAAATGAAAAGTAAAACAATTCTCAATAAGGAATGTCGTCACGCAAAACGCGATACGATATAACACCAGGACCCCAATTTTTACAATTCAGGCCGCATGAGCACATTCAAACCATTAAAAGCACTCACATCGCGTCGTCAGGTTCTCAAAGCGGGGCTGGCGGCCTTAACGTTAACAGGCATCGCAAAGCAGGCTCAGGCAAAAGAAGAGAGCTCGCTTAAAACCAGTAACGGACACAGCAAGCCGAAAACCAAAAAAGCCGGCGCAAAGCGTCTGGTCATGCTCGATCCGGGCCACGGCGGGATCGACACCGGCGCCATTGGCCGAAACGGGTCGAAAGAAAAACACGTCGTGCTGGCAATTGCAAAAAATGTGCGCGCAATTTTACGCAGCAACGGCATTGACGCCCGCCTGACGCGCACGGGCGACACGTTTATCCCGCTGTACGATCGCGTGGAAATTGCCCATAAGCACGGCGCCGACCTGTTTATGTCCATTCACGCGGATGGCTTCACAAACCCTTCCGCCGCAGGCGCATCGGTGTTCGCCCTCTCCAACCGTGGCGCCAGTAGCGCCATGGCGAAATACCTCTCCGATCGCGAAAACCGGGCGGATGAAGTGGCCGGGAAAAAAGCCACCGACAAAGACCATCTGTTGCAGCAGGTTCTGTTTGACCTCGTGCAGACCGATACCATCAAAAACAGCCTGACGCTCGGCTCGCATATCCTCAAACGGATTAAGCCCGTGCACCGTCTGCACAGTAAAAGCACCGAGCAGGCCGCGTTTGTGGTGCTGAAGTCCCCGTCCATTCCGTCCGTGCTGGTTGAAACCTCGTTCATTACCAACCCGGAAGAAGAGCGATTACTCGGCACCACGGCGTTTCGTCAGAAGATCGCGAACGCTATCGCCTCCGGGGTTATCAGTTATTTCAACTGGTTCGATAATCAAAAAGCACACTCCAGGAAACGTTGATGAAACCGAATGCACAGCTGGTCAAAACGTTCCTGATGCAGCTACAGGACGCGATTTGCCAGAAACTGGCCGCCGCAGACGGCGGTGAATTCCAGGAAGACACCTGGCAGCGCGAAGCGGGCGGCGGCGGGCGCAGCCGCGTGCTGCGTAACGGTGGCATTTTTGAACAGGCCGGGGTCAACTTCTCCCACGTCCACGGTGATGCAATGCCGGCGTCCGCCACGGCGCATCGGCCTGAACTGGCGGGCCGCAGCTTCGAGGCGATGGGCGTCTCGCTGGTGGTGCATCCGCATAACCCGTTTGTGCCAACCAGCCACGCCAACGTGCGCTTTTTCATCGCGGAAAAACCGGGGGCCGATCCGGTCTGGTGGTTTGGCGGCGGTTTCGACTTAACGCCTTACTATGGCTTCGAAGAGGACGCCGTGCACTGGCACACCACCGCGCGCGACCTCTGCCTGCCGTTTGGCGAAGACGTTTACCCGAAATACAAAAAGTGGTGCGATGATTATTTCTATCTGAAGCATCGCGACGAGCAACGCGGCATCGGCGGGCTGTTCTTTGACGATCTCAACACGCCGGATTTTGATACCGCGTTCAGCTTTATGCGCGCAGTGGGTGAAGGCTTTACCGATGCCTATCTGCCGATTGTCGAACGCCGCAAAAACACCGACTACGGCGTTCGCGAGCGTGAGTTCCAGCTGTACCGCCGCGGGCGCTACGTGGAGTTTAACCTGGTATGGGATCGCGGGACGCTGTTTGGCCTGCAAACCGGTGGGCGCACGGAGTCCATTCTGATGTCGATGCCGCCGCTGGTGCGCTGGGAATACAGCTTTGAACCCAAAGAAGGCAGCCCGGAGGCTGCCTTGCGTGATTTTATTCGGGTTCGGGACTGGGTGTAACCCCCTCACCCCTGCCCTCTCCCAAAGGGAGAGGGAGTATAAATTCCCTCTCCCTTTGGGAGAGGGTTAGGGTGAGGGTAAAAATTACAGCGGCTGCGTCTGTGCCTCAACCACCGCCAGCGCCACCATGTTGACGATACGACGCACGGAGGCAATCGGCGTTAATACATGTACCGGTTTTGACACCCCCATCAGCACTGGCCCTACGGTCACCCCTTCAGAACTCGACACGCGCAGCAGGTTATAGCTGATACGCGCCGCTTCTACGTTCGGCATAATCAGCACGTTCGCGGAGCCTTTCAGCGGGCTGTCCGGCATACGTTCATTACGAATGCTCTCCACCAGCGCGGCGTCGCCGTGCATCTCGCCGTCGATCATCAGTTCCGGCGCACGCTCGCGCACCAGGTCCAGCGTCTGGCGCATTTTGCACGCCGCCGCGGATTTGGATGACCCGAAGTTAGAATGCGACAGCAGCGCCACTTTCGGTTCGATACCAAAGCGGCGCACGGTTTCCGCCGCCATCACGGTTATTTCCGCCAGTTCGTCCGGGGAAGGATCGTCGTTGACGTAGGTATCGGCGATAAAGGTGTTACCGCTTGGCAGCAGCAGCGCGTTCATTGCGCCGGCAGTATGGACACCCTCGCGATAGCCGAAGATCTCCTGCACCACGCTGAAATGCTCATGGTACTCGCCGATGGTGCCGCAGATCAGCGCATCCGCCTCACCGCGGTGAACCATGATCGCGCCGATCACCGTGGTGTTGCTGATCACCGCCCGCTGCGCCTGCTCCTGGGTGATCCCGCGACGCTTCATGATCGAATAGTATTCGTTCCAGTACTCTTTGAAGCGCGGATCGGATTCGTTATTGACGATCTCAAAGTCGACGCCCGGCTTAATTTGCAGGCCCAGCTTCTGGATACGCATCTCGATCACGCTCGGACGACCAATCAGGATCGGTTTCGCCAGCCCTAAGGTGATCAGCTCCTGCGTGGCGTGCAGCACGCGCGCCTCTTCCCCTTCCGCCAGCACCACGCGCTTCGCGTCAGCGCGCGCCTGGGAGAAGATCGGCTTCATAAACAGGTTGGTTTTGTAGACGAACTCGGTGAGTTTATCGACGTAGGCATCGAAATCTTCAATCGGCCGCGTCGCCACGCCAGAGTCCATCGCCGCTTTGGCCACCGCTGGCGCGATCTTCACGATCAGACGCGGGTCAAATGGTTTAGGGATAATGTAGTCCGGGCCGAAGCTCAGATCCTGATCGCCGTAGGCGGAGGCCACCACTTCGCTCTGCTCGGCGTGCGCCAGCTCTGCGATAGCATGAACGGCGGCAAGCTTCATCTCTTCGTTGATTGCCGTAGCGCCAACGTCCAGCGCACCGCGGAAGATGAACGGGAAGCAGAGCACGTTGTTCACCTGGTTCGGGTAGTCCGAACGTCCGGTACAGATGATCGCGTCTTCACGCACTGCCTTCGCCAGCGGCGGCAGAATTTCCGGCTCCGGGTTCGCCAGGGCCAGGATCATTGGCGCACGCGCCATCTTCTGCACCATCTCCTGGGTCAGTACTTTCGGGCCTGAACAGCCGAGGAAAATGTCGGCACCTTCAATGACGTCTTCTAGCGTGCGCTTGCCGTCGTCTTCCACCGCATAGGCCGCCTTGGTTTCCGCCATGTTTGGCTCGCGGTCTTTGTAAATCACGCCTTTGGAGTCGCAGACCACGATGTTGTGTTTCTGCATGCCCAGCGCCACCAGCAGGTTCATACAGGCGATGGCCGCGGCGCCAGCGCCGGAGACCACCATGCGCACGTCGGAGAGGTTTTTCTCCACCACACGCAGACCGTTCAGAATGGCGGCGGTACTGATAATCGCCGTGCCGTGCTGGTCGTCATGGAACACGGGAATGTTCATACGCTCGCGCAGCTTCTGCTCGATATAGAAACATTCCGGCGCTTTGATGTCTTCCAGGTTGATGCCGCCGAAGGTCGGCTCCAGCGCCGCCACCACGTTGATGAATTTATCCGGGTCCAGTTCGTCCACTTCGATATCAAAGACGTCGATACCGGCAAATTTCTTAAACAGAACGCCCTTCCCTTCCATCACCGGCTTACCGGCCAGCGCGCCAATGTTCCCTAACCCCAGTACCGCCGTACCGTTAGAGATAACGGCCACCAGGTTGCCACGGGCGGTGTATTTGTACGCTGCCAGCGGATCTTTTTCGATTTCAAGGCACGGGGCAGCTACGCCTGGCGAGTAGGCCAGCGCCAGATCGCGCTGGGTCGCGAGCGGTTTGGTCGGGGATACCTGGATTTTACCCGGAACAGGAAACTCGTGAAAATCGAGAGCGCTTTGTTTTAACTGATCATCCATCTTGTTATTCCTTTCACGTTTCGGTCAAAAAGGGTGATGTTGACGTTCCTATGCACACCCTGGTGTGCCGCATAGTATCGCCGCAGGCAGGCTCCTAAACTTTGAAGGCTGCCAAACTCTCACCATTGCAGAATAAAAATTGTTATCAATTTATAACAGCCATGTTACCCGTCTCAGACAGCAATGCCTCCCCCGTCTGCTATGCTTTTTTGTTAAGTCCATCATGATTTTCTCAGAAGTGTGACCTGACGCACTCGACTAACTCTTTTATTTCCAAGGAGTAATTATGAACCAGCTAGACGGCATCAAACAATTTACCACCGTGGTTGCAGACAGCGGCGACATCGAATCGATTCGTCACTACCAGCCTGAAGACGCGACCACCAACCCCTCGCTGCTGCTCAAGGCGGCCGGTCTTGCGCACTTTAGTCATCTGATTGATGACGCCCTTGCCTACGGCAAACAGCGCGGGAAAACGCAGGAGCAGCAGGTCGCCGAGGCCAGTGACAAGCTGGCGGTCAATATCGGTGCGGAAATTCTTAAAAGCATACCGGGACGCGTCTCCACCGAAGTGGATGCCCGCCTCTCATTCGACCAGGAAAAGAGCATTAGCAAGGCTCGCCGCCTGGTGGAACTCTATCAGGAGCAGGGGATCGATAAATCACGCATCCTGATCAAGCTTGCCTCCACCTGGGAAGGCATCCGCGCGGCGGAAGTGCTGGAGAAAGAGGGGATCAACTGTAACCTGACGCTGCTGTTCTCCTTCGCCCAGGCGCGTGCCTGCGCCGAAGCGGGCGTGTTCCTGATTTCACCGTTTGTCGGACGTATCTACGACTGGTATCAGGCGAAACAGCCGATGGATCCGTATGTGGTGGACGAAGATCCCGGCGTGAAATCGGTGCGTAATATCTACGATTATTACAAGCAGCACCGCTACGAGACCATCGTGATGGGGGCCAGCTTCCGCCGCACCGAGCAGATCCTCGCGCTCGCGGGCTGCGACCGGCTGACCATCTCCCCTGACCTGCTGAAAAAGCTTCAGGAGAGTGAAGAGACGGTGATCCGCAAGCTGGTGCCAACCTCCACCGTTCTGCCAAAACCAAAACCCATGACCGAAGCGGAATTCCGCTGGGAGCACAATCAGGACCCAATGGCCGTGGAAAAACTGGCGGACGGCATCCGTCAGTTCGCCGTCGACCAGCGCAAACTCGAAGATCTTCTCGCCGCCAAACTTTAACCTTGCCACGGAGTGAACTATGTCCCGTAAAGAGCTCGCCAACGCCATTCGCGCCCTCAGCATGGATGCCGTACAAAAAGCCAATTCCGGCCACCCTGGCGCCCCCATGGGTATGGCTGATATCGCCGAAGTGCTGTGGAACGACTTCCTGAAGCACAACCCTACCGATCCGACCTGGTACGACCGCGACCGTTTTATTCTTTCCAACGGGCACGCCTCGATGCTGCTCTACAGCCTGCTGCACCTTTCCGGCTACGATCTGCCGCTTGAGGAATTAAAAAACTTCCGCCAGCTGCACTCCAAAACGCCGGGCCACCCGGAGATCGGCTATACGCCGGGCGTTGAAACCACTACCGGCCCGCTGGGCCAGGGGCTGGCGAATGCGGTTGGCCTGGCGATTGCCGAACGTACGCTGGCCGCGCAGTTCAACCAGCCCGACCACGAGATTGTCGATCACTATACCTATGTCTTTATGGGCGACGGCTGTCTGATGGAGGGGATCTCTCACGAGGTCTGTTCTCTGGCGGGCACCCTGGGGCTGGGCAAGCTGATTGGCTTCTACGATCACAACGGTATCTCCATTGACGGGGAAACCGAGGGCTGGTTTACCGACGATACGGCGAAACGCTTTGAAGCCTATCACTGGCACGTGGTGCACGAGATCGACGGTCACGATCCAGAGGCGGTGAAAAAAGCGATTCAGGAAGCGCAGAGCGTGAAGGACAAACCGTCCCTGATCATCTGCCGCACCACCATCGGCTTCGGCTCGCCGAACAAAGCGGGCAAAGAGGAGGCGCACGGCGCGGCGCTGGGTGAAGAGGAAGTGGCGCTGACCCGCCAGAAACTGGGCTGGAAACACCCGGCCTTTGAGATCCCAAAAGAGATCTACAAGGCCTGGGATGCTCGCGAAACAGGTGAAAAAGCGCAGCAGGCCTGGAACGAGAAGTTTGCCGCCTACAAAAAAGCGTATCCGGAGCTGGCGGCTGAGTTTACCCGCCGCATGAGCGGCGGCCTGCCGGAAGACTGGGAAGAGAAAACCCAGGCGCTGATTGAAAACCTGCAATCCAACCCGGCGAAAATTGCCACCCGTAAGGCATCACAAAACACCCTTAACGCGATTGGCCCAATCCTGCCCGAACTGCTGGGCGGCTCGGCGGATCTGGCGCCAAGTAACCTTACCATCTGGTCCGGCTCTAAATCCCTGAAGGAGGACATTGCCGGGAACTACATCCACTACGGCGTGCGCGAGTTTGGGATGACCGCCATTGCCAACGGCATCGCCCACCATGGCGGCTTCGTGCCGTACACCGCCACCTTCCTGATGTTTGTCGAATATGCCCGTAACGCGGCGCGTATGGCGGCCCTGATGAAGGCGCGGCAAATCATGGTGTACACCCACGACTCTATCGGGCTGGGTGAAGATGGGCCGACGCACCAGGCGGTAGAGCAGCTGGCGAGCCTGCGCTTAACGCCAAACTTCAGCACCTGGCGTCCTTGCGATCAGGTGGAAGCGGCAGTGGGCTGGAAGCTGGCCGTAGAGCGTCATAACGGACCCACGGCGCTGATCCTGTCGCGCCAGAACCTGGCGCAGATCGAGCGCACGCCGGAGCAGGTGAAAAATATCGCCCGCGGCGGGTACATCCTGAAAGACAGCGGCGGCAAGCCAGACGTGATCCTGATCGCCACCGGTTCCGAGGTGGAAATCACGGTAAAAGCGGCGGAGAAACTGACCGCCGAGGGTCACGCGGTGCGCGTGGTTTCACTCCCTTCAACGGATATCTTTGATGCTCAGGATGAGGCGTACCGCGAATCGGTGCTGCCTTCAAACGTCGCGGCGCGCGTGGCGGTTGAAGCTGGCATTGCCGACTACTGGTACAAATACGTGGGCCTGAAAGGGGCAATTGTCGGGATGCATGGTTACGGTGAATCCGCCCCGGCCGACAAGCTGTTCCCATATTTCGGCTTTACCGTTGAGAACGTGGTGGAGAAGGCGCTAAGCGTGCTGTAGTGCTTTTGCCGGGTGACGCTGTCGTTTACCCGGCCTGCGGTTCGAGGCTTTGTAGGCCGGGTAAGGCGTAGCCGCCACCCGGCTTTTTCACACCACTCTTACCCCTGCCGCCATCACCCGCTCCGGCGTTAATAACACACTTTCTCGGGCGTCATCGGTTTCCGCGCAGAGCAACATGCATTCAGATGTTTCACCGCGCATTTTAGCCTTTGCCAGGTTACACAACACCACCACCGTTTTGCCCATCAGCTCCTCTTCCCGGTAATACGGCACCAGGCTGGTGACGGTTTGCAACGTTCTGTCTCCCACCTCTATCTGCGCAATATAGAGCTTGTCCGCATTGGCGTGACGTTTAACGTCAACAATCTTCCCCACGCGGAGCTCGAGCTTTGCAAAATCATCGTACGCTACCGTTTCCACTTTTGCCTCCCTGGTAAAATTTTACTAAATACTAACACGGTAACTGGCGAGGGCAACAGGGATGTTATTTACTAAAAATTAATGCATGTCCGAACGCATCCTTTACAATAAGCTATCTCGTGGGGAATAAGGACAAACATGGCAACGCTGAAAGACATCGCGACGGAAGCTGGCGTCTCGCTGGCAACGGTATCCCGGGTTTTAAACGATGACCCGACGCTGAATGTGAAAGAAGAGACGAAACACCGCATTCTGGAGATTGCCGAGAAGCTGGAATACAAAAGCACGACCTCCCGTAAAATGCAGTCTGTCGCTGCCGGTCAGCAACATATTCTGGCGCTCTACAGCTACCAGCAGGAACTGGAGATCAACGACCCTTACTATCTTGCCATTCGCCACGGCATTGAGACGCAGTGCGAAAAACTGGGGGTCGAACTGAGTAACTGCTACGCTAATGCCACCCTGCCGGAGCTGAAAAAGCTCACCGGGGTGTTGATTGTAGGCAAACCCTCCCCTGCGCTTCGACGTGCGGCAATGTCGTTGACCGACAACGTCTGTTTTATCGACTTTCACGAGCCAGGCAGCGAGTACGATTCTGTCGATATTGACCTTTCGCGCATCAGCAAGCAGATCGTGGATTTCTTTATTGCTCAGGGAGTTAAGCGGATTGGCTTTATCGGCGGCGAAGATGAGCCAGGCAAGGCTGATATTCGGGAAGCCGCCTTCGTGGAGTACGGGCTCCTGAAAGGGGTGGTATCGGAACAGGACATCTGGCGCGGCGGTTTTTCCAGCTCGTCCGGTTATGAACTGGCAAAAATCATGCTGGCACAACAGTGCTGGCCTTCCGCCTTGTTCGTGGCCTCCGATTCCATCGCCATCGGGGTGTTACGCGCCATTCACGAAAAAGGGCTGGCGATCCCGGAAGATATTTCACTGATCAGCGTGAACGACATTCCAACCGCCCGCTTTACCTTCCCGCCTCTTTCCACCGTGCGCATTCACTCTGAAATGATGGGCAGCCAGGGCGTTAATCTGCTGCTGGAAAAGGCCCGCGATGGCCGCGCACTACCGCTTCAGGTCTTTGTCCCGAGCGTACTGAAGCTGCGCGGCACCACCCGCTGATTTCCACCTGTTAACTCTCCCGCCGGGCACGCCCGGCTTTTTTAATTTCGTGATCGAGTTAAAGCAAATCGGTTTTACTGATTTTATTTAGTAAAATATTTACTAAAATCTCCAGCAATGATGTTTTACCCCTACAGGGAGATCACATGAATCGCTGGGAAAATATTCAACTCACGCATGAAAACCGGCTCCCGCCGCGTGCGTACTTCTTCTCTTATGACACCGTTTCCCGGGCACGCACGTTTGCGCGTGAAGCCAGCAGCCACTTTCTGTCGCTAAGCGGAAAGTGGAACTTTCGCTTCTTCACGAACCCGCTGCTTGTCCCGGAAAACTTTACCTCAGAATACATGGCCGACTGGGGCGATATTACCGTGCCGGGCATGTGGCAGATGGAAGGTCACGGCCAGTTGCAGTACACCGACGAAGGCTTTCCTTTCCCGGTGGACGTACCATGGGTGCCGTCAGACAACCCGACCGGGGCATACCAGCGCTGGTTTACGCTTTCTGAAAGCTGGCAAGAGAAACAGACCCTTATCAAGTTTGACGGCGTCGAAACCTATTTCGAAGTCTACGTGAATGGCCGCTATATAGGCTTTAGCAAAGGCAGCCGACTGTCTGCCGAGTTTGATATCAGCGATGCGGTACACAGCGGGCAAAACCTGTTGTGCGTGCGGGTTATGCAGTGGGCAGATTCCACCTACATTGAGGATCAGGACATGTGGTGGACGGCGGGGATATTCCGCGACGTCTACCTGCTGGGAAAATCACTCACGCATGTCCGCGATTTCACGGTTAAAACCACCTTCGACGAGGCATACCGGGACGCCACCCTCTTCTGTCAGCTTGAGCTGGAAAACCTTGCTGCACGCCCTGGCTGTGTTCAACTGGATTATACCCTGTACGACGGCGAGACAGTGCTGCACAAGGGAACAACCGACAACCTGACCGTCAGCGAGCGTGCGGAAACCGCCTTCAGCATTGAGGTGAGGCAACCCCGCCAGTGGTCCGCTGAATCGCCGGATCTTTATCATCTGGTCATGACTTTAAAAGATAACCATGGCCAGACGCTGGAAATCATCCCGCAGCGCATCGGGTTTCGGGATATCAAGGTGAAAGACGGCCTGTTCTACGTTAACAACCGTTATCTGAAGCTGCACGGCGTCAATCGTCATGACAACGATCATCTGAGGGGCCGCGCGGTGGGGATGGATCGCGTGGAGCGCGACCTGATCCTGATGAAGCAGCACAATATCAACTCGGTACGTACCGCCCACTACCCGAACGACCCGCGCTTTTACGAGCTTTGCGACCTGTACGGCCTGTTTGTAATGGCTGAAACGGATGTGGAGTCTCACGGCTTCGCCAACGTCGGCGACCTGAGCCGCATTACGGACGATCCGGTGTGGGAGCCGGTCTACGTTGAGCGCATCGAACGCCATATTCACGCGCAGAAAAATCATCCGTCGATCATCATCTGGTCGCTCGGAAACGAGTCCGGCTACGGCTGTAACATCCGCGCGATGGCCCGTGCGGCAAAAGCGCTGGATGATACTCGCCTGCTTCACTACGAAGAAGATCGCGACGCCGAGGTGGTGGACATTATCTCCACCATGTATACCCGCGTACCGCTGATGAATCTGTTTGGCGAATACCCGCACGCCAAACCGCGCATTATCTGCGAATACGCCCATGCGATGGGCAACGGTCCCGGCGGGTTGACCGAGTATCAGAACGTGTTCGATCGCCACGACTGCATTCAGGGGCATTATGTCTGGGAGTGGTGCGACCACGGTATTCAGAAAACAGACGCCAGCGGCAACATCTGGTACGCCTATGGCGGCGACTTCGGTGATTACCCCAATAATTACAACTTCTGCCTCGACGGGCTGATCTACTCCGATCAAACGCCCGGGCCAGGTTTGCGTGAGTACAAGCAGGTGATCGCCCCGGTCAAACTGCGCTGGCAAAACGGTGAGCTGCACGTTGATAACCGCTTATGGTTCACCAGCCTGGATGATTACACCCTGCTCACGGAGGTGCGTGCGGAAGGTGAAACGCTGCACAGCGAGCCACTGAACATCACCGGGTTGGCCCCCAACAGTTCCCGCAGCGTCAGCCTGCACGTGCCGGAACTGGACGAGCGCGAAGCATTCCTGACTGTACGTATTATCAAAAACAGTCCCACGCGCTACAGCGAGGTCGGGCACGAGATCGCGGTGTATCAGTTCCCGTTAAAAGGCCGCACGGCACGCCCGACACCGTTTATCAACACCAGTGCCACTCCGCTGCGTCTGGAGGAAGATCGCCTGAGCTGCACCGTGACCGGGCATAACTTCCGCGCGACCTTCTCTAAAGTATCGGGAAAACTCAGCGCCTGGCAGGTGAACGGTGAGGAATACCTTACCCGTGAGCCGAAGATTAACTTCTTCAAGCCCATGATTGATAACCATAAGCAGGAGTATGAAGGGCTGTGGCAGCCGTATCATTTCCAGATCATGCAGGAGCATCTGCGCGGTTTCGAGGTTGAGCAGCATAACGATGCGATCATCGTCACCACCCGTACCCTGATTGCCCCGCCAGTGTTTGATTTTGGCATGCGCTGTACCTATCGCTGGCGCATCGCCGCCGACGGGCAGATCAACGTTGAGCTATGCGGTGAGCGCTACGGCGAGTACCCACACATCATTCCGTGCATCGGCTTTACGCTTGGCATCAACGGCGGTTTCGATCAGGTGAGCTACTACGGGCGAGGGCCGGGTGAAAACTATCCGGACAGCCAGCAGGCCAGCACCATCGACCTGTGGCACACCACGGTTGATAAGATGTTTGAAAATTATCCGTTCCCGCAAAACAACGGCAACCGTCAGCAGGTGCGCTGGGCCTCCCTCGCGGATCGTCATGGCAGCGGCGTGCTGGTCGTACCGCAACAGCCTCTCCACTTCAGCGCCTGGCACTACACGGCTGAGAACATTCACGCCGCACAGCACTGCAACGAACTGCGCCGCTGCGATGACATTACGCTTAATCTTGACCACCAGGTGCTGGGCTTAGGCTCCAATTCCTGGGGAAGTGAGGTACTGGAGAGCTGGCGCGTCTGGTTCAGTCCGTTCCGCTACGGCTTCACATTGCTCCCGCTCAATGGCGGCCGCATCGCCTCGATGGCGCTGGCACGCCAGCAATTCGGCACCGGTTTCTTCTCCATGGATTTGCACAGCGAGGCAGACAAATGATCGTTCTTGAGAGCCTGGAACAGTTTCAACAGCATTACCGCACGGGTCGCAAATGGCAGCGCTGCTCAGAAGCCATTAACAATATCGATAATATCTCGCCCGGCGTAGCCCATTCGATTGGCGATTCGCTGGCCTACCGTGTGACCAATGATGCCAGCACCGACGCGCTGTTTGTCGGGCATCGCCGCTATTTCGAGGTGCATTACTACCTTCAGGGCGCGCAGAAAATTGAATATGCCGCCAAAGATGCGCTTCAGACAGTGGAGTGTTACCGCGATGAGACCGATCGAGAATACCTGAAAGGCATGGGTACCACCGAACAGGTGCGCGAGGGGCAGATCGTAATTTGTGAGAACCATGAGGCGTATCGCTTTATCAGCGAGGAGCCGGTCAAAAAAGTCATTCTCAATGTGACCATCGAAGACGGTTATTTCCATAACAAATAAAAAAACGAGCGGTGCCAATGAAGCACCGCTAGCCTCTTACCCGGAGAAACGTTATGTCTGAAACCACCAAACGCAATACCATCGGCAAATTCGGCCTGCTGTCGCTGACCTTTGCCGCCGTGTTTAGTTTTAACAACGTGATCAATAATAATATCGAACTCGGACTTGCCTCCGCGCCGATGTTCTTTTTAGCAACCCTGTTCTATTTTATCCCGTTCTGCTTAATTATCGCTGAGTTTGTCTCGTTGAATAAAAACTCAGAAGCTGGAGTTTATGCCTGGGTAAAAAGTTCACTCGGCGGGCGCTGGGCATTTATTACCGCTTATACATACTGGTTCGTGAATTTATTCTTCTTCACCTCGTTATTACCGCGCGTCATTGCCTATGCCTCTTATGCCTTTCTTGGCTATGAGTACATTCTCACACCATTTGCCACAACGGTGCTAAGTATGGTGCTGTTCGCCTTCTCAACGTGGGTCTCCACCAACGGGGCGAAGATGCTGGGGCCAATTACGTCTGTAACCTCCACGCTGATGCTGCTGCTGACGCTCTCTTACATTCTGCTGGCGGGCGCGGCGCTAATGGGTGGGGTGCAGCCCGCTGATCCGATTACCGTCGACGCGATGATCCCGCATTTTAACTGGGCATTCCTCGGCATTACCACCTGGATATTTATGGCTGCCGGGGGCGCGGAATCCGTCGCGGTGTACGTAAACGATGTGAAAGGCGGTTCGAAATCTTTCGTTAAAGTGATCATCCTGGCGGGGATCTTTATCGGCGTGCTGTACTCCATCTCCTCGGTACTGATCAACGTCTTTATCAGCAGCAAAGCGTTGAAGTTTACCGGGGGTTCGGTGCAGGTGTTCCACGGTCTGGCGGTGTGGTTTGGCCTGCCGGAAGTGTTGATGAACCGTTTCGTCGGTCTGGTTTCCTTTACCGCCATGTTCGGCTCCCTGCTGATGTGGACGGCGACGCCGGTCAAAATCTTTTTCTCGGAGATCCCGACCGGCATTTTTGGTCCGAAAACCGTGGCGCTGAACGAAAACGGCGTACCGGCGCGCGCGGCCTGGATCCAGTATTTGATTGTGATCCCACTGATGATTATCCCGACCATGGGCTCCAGTACCGCGCAGGAGCTGATGAACACCGTCATCAATATGACCGCTGCGGCCTCCATGTTACCGCCGCTGTTTATTATGCTGGCCTACCTCAACCTGCGTCGTAAGCTCGATCACCTGCCGCGCGATTTCAGGATGGGTTCACGAACCACGGGTATAACCATAGTGTCGATGCTGATTGTTATTTTCGCCATTGGTTTTGTGGCATCCACTTTCCCTACCGGTGCCAATATTCTGACGATTATTTTCTATAACGTCGGTGGCATTGTTTTATTCCTCGGATTTGCCTGGTGGAAATACAGCAAATACGTAAAAGGATTATCAAAAGAACAACAAAAAATTGAAGCATCACCTGCCTCGAATATTAACTGAAATAAAAGGCATGGATTTTATCTCATTGGGATGAGTTTATGAAAATTAAACAAAAAACATTTTGGGCACTCGCTGCCCTCTCTTTCTGCTGCCCTGCTATTGCCGCAGAAGATGCCCGGCCCGCTGAACATGACGATACCAAAACACCGGCAATAACCTCCCCGTCATTTCGTTTTTATGGCGAGATGGGCGTCGGTGGGTATATGGATTTAGAAGGTCAGGATAAACATAAATACAGCGACGGCACTTATATTGAGGGCGGTCTGGAGATAAAACAGGGGAACTGGTTCGGCCTGATTTACGGCGAAGGCTGGACCGTACAGGCGGATCATCAGGGCAACGCCTGGGTGCCCGATCACAGCTGGGGCGGGTTTGAAGGTGGGATTAACCGCTTCTACGGCGGTTACAAAACCGATAACAGCACCGAGATCATGCTCAGCCTGCGCCAGGACTCGTCTCTCGATGACCTGCAATGGTGGGGCGATTTTACGCCGGATCTGGGTTATGTGATCCCCAACACCCGCGACATCTTGTACGCACTAAAGGTGCAAAACCTCTCCGGCAACCTGCGCTATAGCGTCACCGCCACGCCAGCGGGTCACCATGACGAAAGCAAGGCCTGGCTGCACTTCGGCAAATACGATCGTTATGACGACAAATATACCTATCCGGCAATGGCGAATGGCTATATTCAGTACGACATCATGAAAGATGTCACCTGGATGAACGGTCTTGAAATTACCGACGGTACAGGCCAGCTCTTTTTAACAGGCGTTTTGACACCCAACCTGGCGGCACGCGCGTGGCATCATACCGGACGGGCAGATGGACAGAACGTCTCCGGCACGGAGAGCGGATTTATGGTCAGCGCCATGGTGGAAGCCCTGAAAGGCGTTTATCTCTCCACTGCTTACAGCTACGCGAAACATCGTCCGGACGATGAGGATGAAGAAACTACCTCGTTTATGCAGTTCGGGATCTGGTACGAGTACGGCGGCGGGCGTTTTGCCACCGCTGCCGACAGCCGCTTCTATATGAAAAATGCCTCCGGCGACCCGAGCGATCAGGTCTTCCTGATGCAATACTTCTACTGGTAAAAAGGATCTACCACCATGAAATACGTCCTCACGCCGCTGGCCTGCGCGCTGGCGCTCAGTTTTTCGGCTCACGCCGCCACCGCAACTGACTTCAAAAACGTCATCAACCGTACCGGCGCGCCGCTCTTCATGCAGGATTTCGACTACGACGACCACCAGCGGTTTAATCCCTTTTTTGATATGGGTGCCTGGCATGGGCATTTGCTGCCGGACGGGCCGCAGACCCAGGGCGGATTTCCCGGCGTAGCGCTGCTCACCGAAGAGTACATCAACTTTATGGCGACGAATTTTGATCGCCTGTCCGTGTACCAGAACGGCAAAAAAGTGGATTTCACCCTTGAAGCCTACAGCCTCCCTGGCGCGTTGGTGCAGAAACTGAGCGCCAGGGATGTTCAGATCGTGATGACGCTGCGCTTTGCTTCTGCGCGTACTTCGCTGCTTGAAACCCGTATTACCAGCAAAACGCCGCTGGAGCTGGTGTGGGATGGCGAGCTGCTGGAAAAACTGGAGGCCAAAGAGGGCAAGCCGCGTTCGGATAAAACCATCGACAGCGCATATCCTGATTATCAGCGTAAAATTGTAGCCACGCGCGACGGCCTGAAGGTGACCTTCGGCAAGGTACGCTCCACCTGGGATCTGCTCACCTCCGGCAGTTCCGAATATCAGTTACACCGATCTCTTCCTGCCGAGACCACCGTTGACGGACATCGCTTTACCAGCCGGGCACAGATTTCCGGCAGCACCACGCTGTACACTACCTACTCCCATCTGCTGAACGCCGATGACGTCGCGCGTGAACAGCCGCAGATCCGCGACATTCTGGCGCGTCCGGCCTACTTTATGGCCGCCTCGCAAGCGCGCTGGGAGAGGTATTTACAAAAAGGGTTAACCAACCCGCACGCGACTCCAGAACAAACGCGCGTGGCGGTGAAAGCCATCGAGACGTTGAACGGTAACTGGCGTTCGCCAGGCGGCGCGGTGCGTTTTAACACGGTGACGCCCTCCGTAACCGGACGCTGGTTCTCCGGCAACCAGACCTGGCCGTGGGACACCTGGAAACAGGCATTTGCCATGGCGCATTTCAACCCGGAGATCGCCAAAGAGAACATCCGCGCGGTCTTCTCCTGGCAGATCAAACCCGACGATCCGGTGCGCCCGCAGGATACCGGATTTGTGCCGGATTTAATCGCCTGGAACCTGAGCCCGGAACGAGGCGGCGACGGCGGTAACTGGAACGAGCGTAACACCAAGCCGAGCCTGGCGGCATGGTCGGTGATGGAGGTGTATAACACCACGCAGGATAAAGCCTGGCTTGCCGAGATGTATCCAAAACTGGTTGCCTATCACGACTGGTGGCTGCGTAACCGCGATCATAACGGCAACGGCGTGCCGGAGTACGGTGCGACGCGTGATAAGGCCCATAACACCGCTACCGGCGAGATGCTGTTCACGGTGAAAAAAGGTGATAAAGAAGAGTCGCTTTCCGGCCTGAATAACTACGCACGGATAATCGATAACGGCCAGTACGACAGCCTGGAGATCCCCGCGCAGGTGGCCGCCTCGTGGGAGTCCGGGCGCGATGATGCCGCCGTATTCGGATTTATCGATAAAGCGCAGCTGGATAAGTACGTTGAAAACGGCGGGAAACGCAGCGACTGGACGGTTAAATTTGCCGAAAACAGGAGTAAAAAAGGCGATCTGTTAGGGTATTCCTTATTACAGGAGTCCGTTGACCAGGCAAGCTATATGTACAGCGACAATCACTATCTGGCGCAGATGGCGAGCCTGCTGGGTAAAGAGCAGGAGGCCAGCCACTATCGCCAGCTGGCAGATAAGCTCGCAACCTATATCAACACCTGCATGTTCGATGCGAAAAGCGGGTTTTACTATGACATTCGTATCGAGGATAAGCCGCTGGCGAACGGCTGTGCGGGCAAACCTATCGTCGAGCGTGGTAAAGGGCCGGAAGGCTGGTCTCCGCTGTTTAACGGTGCCGCGACGCAGGAACATGCGGATGCCGTGGTCAAGGTGATGCTGGATCCGAAGGAGTTCAATACCTGGGTACCGCTCGGCACCGCCGCGCTGACAAACCCGGCGTTCGGCGCAGACATATACTGGCGCGGCCGGGTCTGGGTCGATCAGTTCTGGTTTGGACTAAAAGGCATGGAACGTTACGGCTATCGTGAGCAGGCGCAAACCCTCGCCGAAACCTTCTTTAAGCATGCGAAAGGGTTAACCTCGGACGGCCCGATTCAGGAGAACTATAACCCCCTGACCGGAGCACAGCAGGGCGCACCTAACTTCTCCTGGAGCGCGGCGCATTTGTATATGCTGTATAACGACTTTTTCCGTAAGAGCGATCGGTGATGCCCTCGTGCCCGGTGGCGGCTACGCCTTACCGGGCCTACGGTTCTAAAAAGTAGGCCGGGTAAGCGACAGCGCCACCCGGCAAAACCCTACCTTGTGATCCACAGCGTGGGCCAGGCATCTGGTCCATTCCAGTTATCACAGCTTGGCTCTTCCGCGTAGCGTACCAGGCGGAAGCGCTGGCCGTTAAAACGCCAGCGGGTCTGGATCCCACAGTCGCCAATCCCGCGTCCCAGCGCCAGCGTGGTCAGCTCGCGCGTTTTTTCGTCGAAGCTGGCATTCATCAGCTCCATGTCGCTACTCTGGCTGGAAGGGGTAAACGGCAGGCGCAATCTCACGCTCCTGGCCGAAAATGGTTTTTTACGCGACACCAGCCACGCCAGGTCGACGGTGTTGTACGCCCCCGCCTCACAGCTGATGATCATCAGCGCTTTGTCATCGGTCAGCGCGGTCACGCGCACTTCACGCCGGTTCGGATCGAGAGAGCACTGGCTGTGGTTCATGCGCCAGGTACCGTAATCCAGCAGATCGTTGAGTTCGTTATGCGTCAGCGGCGTTGGCGTGGGGTTCACCACCGCCACCTTTTTTAATGCCGGCGCAGGCGGCACGCTCAGCGGTGGACTATCCCCTTTTTTAATCCACGCCGTTTCACTTCCGACGCGTTTTTGCTGGGCATCGATAAACAGCAGCGCCGCTTTCAGACCGGCCAGAGAAATTGTCTGCTTCCCCCCGCGCAGGGTCAGCGCCTGCCCTTCCTGAATGGTTTTCAGAAACGTGGTGATGGTGGCCGTATCGTCTGTTTTAAGATGCCAGGGGGCTAACTGCCAGTGTTGCGACGTGAGTTTAAGCGGCACATTGTCGAGCAGCAGGCGCGGGGCGATGTCAGGCTCTTTCACCGGTGGCGCCGAAAGCCCGCCGAGATCGATGCGCAGGCTGGCGTCCGTTTTTGCCCCCGCACTGCGGCTCAGCGTCATGACCAGACCGCGATGCTCGCCGGTATTGCGCGCTACGCAGAAGTTCTGGTTATTGCAGGTCACCTGCCAGTCTGAAAAAGACTGCTGCGCAGGCGCAGCCCACACCAAAGGCGCGGGAAGCACGCAAATGAAGAAGAGAAGATAAACGCAGTAGCGCATGAACGGCACAGCCCCGGAAACGAATAGGTCAATCTGGGGCGTATCTTCGTGCCCTGGGCGGGCTGGCTCAATCGGATTTATCGGATAGATTTATCTGAAATACAACTTATCGCGCTTCCGCCGCCGCATTCATCAGCCCGCTGGTTTGCAGATACTGCAACAGGATCACCGCTTTACCGTCGCGGATCTCACCGCGTTTCACCATGTCGACAGCCTGAGCGAAAGGCATTTCCAGCACTTCAATGTCTTCATCGTCCACGCCGCCGCCCCGGTGCGTGCGCTGAGCATCGGTATATTCCGCAATGAAGAAGTGAACCAGCTCGGTAACCCCGCCAGGGGACATAAACAGCTCAAAGACTTTCTGCACCGCACCCACTTCAAAACCCGTCTCCTCAATGGCTTCTTTGCGGATACACACTTCCGGCTCATCGTCATCAAGCAGACCTGCACAGGTTTCAATCAGACGTCCGTCCGCGTTGCCATTGACCCATGTCGCGATGCGAAACTGGCGGATCAGCACCACGCTTTGCTTTTCACGGTTATACAGCAGGATGGTTGCACCATTGCCCCGGTCGTAGACTTCGCGTTTATGGCGAATGACGTCCCCGTTCTTACGGGTGAGATCGTAAGTGATGTTACGCAGGACAAAGTAATTTTCAGAAAGGATTTTGTCTTTAATAACGGTAATGTTCAGGGACATACGGGCTCCACGGCAAAATGAGTCTGTTTATACTACGCCGTGATGCCCGCTTTGTCGCCCGTCTGCATTAATGCAAGTTGCGCGGCGGCACGCCAAGCCAGTCCATGATCCCCTGCGCGGCATGGCGCCCTTCCGCCATCGCGGTGACCACCAGATCCGCACCGCGTACCGCATCACCGCCAGCAAAAATCTGCGGATTCGAGGTCTGGTAGCGATAACGGCTCTCCACGGAGGCCCTGATGCGCCCCCAGTCGTCGGTGTCGACGCCCTGCGCCTGAAGCCACGGCATGGCGTGCGGATTAAAACCAAACGCCATGATCACCGCATCCGCTGGCATGACAAACTCACTGCCCGCCACCGGGACAGGACGCCGCCGCCCCTGCGCATCCGGCTCGCCCAGCCTGGTGCGCAGCATCCGGATACCGTTAACCTTCCCGTCGGTATCCAGCGTGAGCTCAACCGGCTGGACATTAAATTCAAACGCCGCGCCCTCTTCTTTCGCGTTTTTAACCTCTTTCTTTGAGCCCGGCATGTTGGCCTCGTCCCGCCGATAGGCGCAGGTGACTTTCGCCGCGCCATGCCGCAGCGCGGTGCGCACGCAGTCCATCGCCGTATCGCCCCCGCCGAGCACCACCACGTTTAAACCCTGTGTGTCGATAAACGGTTCGTCTGCGGCAGGATCAAGGCCCATCACGTTCCGCGTGTTTGCCACTAAAAACGGCAGCGCGTCGTACACGCCCGGCGCGTCTTCGTGAGGGATACCCGCTTTCATGGAACGATAGGTCCCTACGCCGATGAACAGGGCATCGTAGTCGTTTTGCAGTTGGGCCATCGACACGTCTTTTCCCACCTCGCAGTTCAGCTCGAAGCGGATGCCCATCGCGCTGAATATCTCTCTGCGCCGCGCTAACAGGGATTTATCCAGCTTGAAGGCCGGAATACCAAAGGTCAGCAATCCGCCGATTTCCGGATGGCGGTCGTAGACCGTCACGCCGACGCCGCTGCGCACCAGCACGTCGGCGCAGGCCAGCCCTGCCGGACCGGCGCCGATGATGGCGACGCGCTTACCGACCGGCTTAACGTGGCTGACGTCCGGCGTCCAGCCCATCGCCAGCGCCCGATCCGAGATATACCGTTCGATATTACCGATGGTTACTGCCCCTGACGCATCCCGCAGGGTGCAGGCGCCTTCACATAATCGATCCTGTGGGCAGACGCGGCCGGTAATTTCCGGTAAACAGTTAGTCTGGTGAGAAAGCTCAGCCGCACCGACGATATCCCCCGCCCCGATCCGCTCAATCCACTGGGGAATGTGGTTATGCAGCGGGCAGGTCCACTCGCAAATGCTATGCTCGCCACATTTCAGGCACCGGGATGCCTCACGCTGCGCCTGTTCCGGGCGAAACGGCAGGTAGATCTCGTTAAAATGGTATGCGCGTGCTTCGGGGCTGAGCTTATCCGGCTCACCGCGCGCCGGGGTGTTTTGCATCTGTTGCCGTTTGGTTTGCGGAGGGGCTGACTGAACCGCCTCGCTGTGCCACGGCAGCGCGTCCAGCCTTGCGCTGCGCTGTCGGCGCTGCTTAACCAGCTTATCCAGTACGGCTGGGGTGGCGAGCGTAAGCACCGCCGCCGGGCAGTTTTCCACGCAGGCCGGGCCTTGCGGCCTTTCCAGGCAGAGGTCGCATTTGTGCGCCGAGGCCTTTACGCTGTCGTTTTCCAGCGGGGCGATCAGCATGTCCATCGTGCCAAACGGACAGGCCACCACGCAGGCTTTACAGCCAATGCATTTTTGTTGATTGACCTGTACGCTGTCGTTGTGTTGCGTGATGGCTCCGTTCGGGCAGCTTTGCGCGCAGGGCGCATTTTCACAGTGGTGGCAGGTCACGGGACTTTTTCGCAAGCCAGTAGTAAGGACCGTAATGCGGGGATGAAAATGGCGCTCGCTCAGCGCGTGCTGTTCCCCGTTGTGCGCCATCACACAGGCAACTTCGCAGGCGCGACAACCGATACACTGCTGCGCATTGGCCATAATAAAACGATTCATAACAACACCTGTTTTTGGTTCAATAACCTTATTCTTTCTATTGTTATCGTATTTACCCACAGCGGCATGGCGACGCAATGTTCAAATGCCCAGGAAGCCGAACTATTTCCAGTGAACCTGTGGCAGATCAATTTAATTCAGGAAGCTGATGAGTGACCGTTAAACGCCCCGTATCGGGAAGCCTGGCTCGGGCTTTCTTTTCGATGATTGTCTTGTCCGTTCTGATCAGCGCCATTGCGCTGGTCACACTCGCCAGCAGCCAGCGCGACGCCGAGGCGATTAACATCGCCGGCTCGCTGCGTATGCAGAGCTACCGCCTGGGCTACGAAATGCAGCGCGCCGGCCCATCGCTGGCAGAGCACCGCGCGGTCTGGCAAAAAACGCTGAGCGCGCCTGCGTTGCAGAAGCTAAACCGCTGGTATGTGCCAGAGGACGTCAAACAGCGTTACCAGCAGTTGCACCTTGGCTGGCAGGAGATGGACACGCGCATCGCCAGCGGCGATACCGGGTGGTATCAGAGCCACATTGAGGATTTCGTGGGCCGGATAGATGCCTTTGTGCTGGCGCTACAGCACTACACCGAACATAAAATTCAGCTGGTGATTTTCATGTCGCTGACGGGCGGCCTGGGCATCCTGCTGCTGGCGGTAGTGACCCTGCGGCGCATCCGCCGTCAGGTTGTGCTGCCGCTGAATAATCTGGTGGCGGCGAGCGAGCGTATCGAACAGGGGCAATTCGACACTCCCGCGCCGGATACTACGCTTCCCAACGAGCTGGGCCAGCTTTCCCGCGCCTTCAACCATATGTCGGCGGAATTACACACCCTGTACCGTTCACTTGAGCGCTCCGTTGCTGAAAAAACCCGCCACCTGAATGAAGCGCATCAGCAGCTCGAAATGCTGTTCAAATGCTCACAGGCGTTGAATACCGGGCAGATAGACAGCCACTGCTTCCGGCATATTTTGCAGATTGTGCATGACTATACGCAGATGAATTACCTGCAATTGCGCACCAGTGACGACTGGCAGCTTTACGAAGGACAGGAGTCCCCGGGCGAGAAAATGCACAATTTACCGGTGTTAATGCAGGACACCCTGTACGGCGAACTGCGCTGGCAAAGCGCGACCGGGGATGTTCCGCTGCCGCTCATGGAAAGCGTGGCGACGATGCTGGGCCGGGGGCTCTATTTTAATCAGGCGCAGAAACATTATCAGCAGCTGCTGCTGATGGAGGAGCGCGCCACCATCGCGCGCGAGCTGCATGATTCGCTGGCGCAGGTGCTCTCCTATTTGCGTATTCAGCTTACGCTGCTGAAGCATGCCGTGCCGGGCGACAATGCTCCGGCGCAGACCATCATTACGGACTTCTCCCGCGAGCTGAATAATGCCTGGCATCAGCTACGCGAGCTGCTCACCACCTTCCGCCTGACGCTCAATCACGCCAATCTTCCTGCCGCGCTACAGGAGTCTCTCGACGGGTTGCAAAGCCAGACCCGCGCGAAGCTGGTGCTCGACTGCCGTCTCTCATCGCTGGCGCTGGACGCACAAAAACAGGTGCACCTCTTACAGATTGTGCGTGAGGCAGTGCTGAATGCGATTAAACATGCCGACGCGAGCGAGATTGTGGTCAGCTGCGTCACCACCGCGGACGGCACTCACACGGTCACGATCCGCGACAACGGCATTGGTATCGGCGACGCCAGTGAACCGCCGGGGCATTACGGGCTGAATATCATGCGCGAACGCGCGGGACGGCTCGGCGGGACATTACACTTTTCTCAGCCGCCACAGGGCGGGACACAGGTCAGCGTAACGTTCCAGACGCCTGCGGCCCAGGCTGAAAAATAGCGAGAAAGAAGGCGCGCTGAAAAAAGCGCATGATAATTTACATTATCTCCTTTATTTCTCCACGTTTGACCTGGGCCTTACCGCTAAAGTTAGGCGGGCAATAAACAATAATGACGTGCAGCAAAACGAGGTCACACTTTAATGGCGAATTTTTTCATCGATCGCCCCATTTTTGCCTGGGTGCTTGCAATCCTGTTGTGTCTGACGGGTGTCCTGGCGATTACGTCCCTTCCTGTTGAGCAATACCCTGACCTCGCGCCCCCCAACGTGCGTATCACGGCGAACTACCCTGGCGCCTCGGCACAGACGCTGGAAAATACCGTCACCCAGGTTATCGAGCAGAACATGACGGGTCTCGATAACCTGATGTACATGTCCTCACAGAGCAGCGCCACGGGCCAGGCGACGGTAACCCTGAGCTTTACGGCGGGCACGGATCCGGATGAAGCGGTGCAGCAGGTGCAAAACCAGCTGCAATCGGCCCTGCGTAAACTGCCTCAGGCGGTGCAGAACCAGGGGGTGACCGTGCGTAAAACCGGTGACACCAATATTTTGACCATCGCGTTTGTTTCAACCGATGGCTCAATGGATAAGCAGGACATCGCGGACTACGTCGCCAGTAATATTCAGGACCCGCTCAGCCGTATCAACGGCGTGGGTGATATCGACGCCTACGGCTCGCAGTACTCCATGCGTATCTGGCTGGATCCCAACAAGCTGAACAGCGTGCAGATGACCGCCAAAGATGTCACCGACGCTATCGAATCGCAGAACGCCCAGATTGCCGTGGGGCAGCTCGGCGGTACCCCGTCCGTGGATAACCAGGCGCTTAACGCCACCATCAACTCCCAGTCGCTGCTCCAGACACCTGAACAGTTCCGCAATATCACGCTACGCGTGAATCAGGACGGTTCGGAAGTGCGTCTGGGGGATGTCGCCACCGTGGAAATGGGGGCGGAAAAATATGACTACCTGAGCCGCTTTAACGGCAATGCCGCGTCCGGGCTGGGGGTGAAACTGGCCTCCGGCGCCAACGAAATGGCGACCGCGCAGCGGGTGCTAGAGCGTCTGGATGAGCTGTCGCATTTCTTCCCGCACGGACTGGAGTACAAAGTCGCCTACGAAACCACCTCGTTCGTAAAAGCCTCCATCGAAGATGTGGTGAAAACCCTGCTCGAAGCTATCGCGCTGGTGTTCCTCGTGATGTACCTGTTCCTGCAAAACTTCCGCGCTACGCTGATCCCCACTATTGCGGTGCCGGTGGTGCTGCTGGGTACCTTTGCGGTGCTGTATGCCTTCGGTTACAGCATCAACACTCTGACCATGTTCGCCATGGTGCTGGCCATCGGCCTGCTGGTGGATGATGCCATCGTGGTGGTGGAAAACGTTGAGCGCATCATGAGCGAGGAAGGGCTTTCGCCCCGCGAGGCCACGCGCAAATCGATGGGACAGATTCAGGGCGCGCTGGTCGGTATCGCCATGGTGCTGTCGGCGGTATTTATCCCGATGGCGTTTTTTGGCGGCACCACGGGCGCGATTTATCGCCAGTTCTCGATCACCATCGTTTCTGCAATGGTGCTCTCCGTACTGGTGGCGATGCTCCTTACCCCTGCCCTGTGCGCGACGCTGCTGAAACCGCTGCATAAGGGCGAACACCACGGTCAAAAAGGCTTCTTCGGCTGGTTTAACCGCATGTTTAACTGCAATGCGGCGCGCTATGAAGCGGGCGTGGGTAAAGTTCTGCACCGCAGCGTACGCTGGATGGTGGTTTATGTTCTGCTGCTCGGCGGCATGGTCTTCCTGTTCCTGCGGCTGCCAACCTCGTTCCTGCCGCTGGAAGATCGCGGCATGTTTATCACCTCCGTACAGTTACCCAGCGGCTCGACCCAGCAGCAGACCCTGAAAGTGGTGCAGAAGGTTGAGAACTACTTCCATACTCAGGAGAAAGATAACGTGGTCTCCGTCTTCTCCACCGTCGGCTCTGGCCCTGGCGGTAACGGGCAGAACGTGGCGCGTATGTTTGTGCGCCTGAAAGACTGGGACCAGCGCGACAGCGATACCGGCTCCTCCTTTGCCATCATTGAGCGTGCAACCAAAGCGTTCAACAAAATCAAGGAAGCGCGCGTTTTCGCCAGCAGCCCGCCCGCCATCAGCGGCCTGGGCAGCTCAGCCGGGTTTGATATGGAGCTTCAGGATCACGCTGGTGCCGGGCATGACGCGTTGATGGCTGCTCGCGACAAGCTGCTGGAGCTGGCCGGGAAAGATCCGCAGCTTACCCGCGTTCGTCATAACGGTCTGGATGACAGCCCTCAGCTACAGGTGGATATTGACCAGCGTAAAGCGCAGGCGCTGGGCGTCTCCATCGACGACATTAACGACACCCTGCAAACGGCATGGGGCTCAAGCTACGTGAATGACTTTATGGATCGCGGCCGCGTGAAGAAGGTCTACGTTCAGTCTGCCGCCAAATACCGCATGCTGCCGGACGATATCAACCGCTGGTATGTGCGCAATAACACCGGCGGCATGGTGCCGTTCTCGGCGTTTGCGACGTCACGCTGGGAGACCGGTTCACCGCGTCTGGAGCGTTACAACGGCTATTCGGCGCTGGAGATTGTCGGTGAAGCCGCGCCGGGCGTCAGTACCGGTACCGCAATGGACATTATGGAAAAACTGGTTCAGCAGTTACCGACCGGCTTTGGCCTGGAGTGGACAGCGATGTCCTACCAGGAACGGCTTTCCGGCGCTCAGGCGCCTGCCCTGTATGCCCTTTCGCTGCTGGTGGTGTTCCTCTGTCTGGCGGCGCTGTATGAAAGCTGGTCAGTGCCGTTCTCGGTGATGCTGGTGGTGCCTCTCGGGGTCATCGGAGCGCTGCTGGCAACCTGGATGCGCGGCCTGGAAAATGATGTCTATTTCCAGGTCGGACTCCTCACCGTAATCGGATTGTCGGCGAAAAACGCCATTCTGATCGTCGAATTTGCCAATGAGATGAATGCCAAAGGTCACGAACTGATGGCCGCCACGCTGCACGCCTGTCGTCAGCGCCTGCGCCCGATCCTGATGACTTCTCTGGCGTTTGTGTTTGGCGTCCTGCCGATGGCCACCAGCTCCGGCGCAGGCTCCAGCAGCCAGCACGCGGTGGGAACGGGCGTTATGGGGGGAATGATTTCGGCGACGATTCTGGCTATCTATTTCGTACCGCTGTTCTTTGTGCTGGTACGCCGTCGTTTCCCGCTGAAGGATAAGCCGGAATAACACGTTGAAATAAAAAAGGCGGCTTTACAGGCCGCCTTTTTATTGTGTGATTCTTTCACACTATGGTTATTTTAGTTAATTAAGTGCTCTTGCATTTCTTACCGGAAATTCATTTACGAAGCATGCCTTCGATAAAATCTTTCCAGTTCCCCAGTTCACGTTCAATCATAACAACCTCTCTTATTATTATGCGCATTCTACGAAAACGTATCATCATTGTGAAGCCACTTTAACCGATTGCTGTGATTGAGCCCCGCTGTGCTGGTAGGTTTAGGATCACTATGAGCGTTGTCGGGTAAATTTTATGTGACCTACAGCAATATTTTGAAATAGTCGGAAAAATGACAGCATTTTTAATTTCCCCCTGAGTTTATTGGCAATTTAAACAGGGTGGACAACTATGCTTAAAAGATGAAAGACTATTCAGCTTACAGCTGTTCGTTGAATTATGGAGAATTGTAAATCCCGAAAAATTCCGAATGTGTTATATTCCACTTAAGGATATATCTTCGAAAATATTGAACATTTAATCCACAAAAGAACAAAAGGATTCACTATGGTTGTGATGTACGGCATTAAGAATTGCGACACGATTAAAAAAGCCCGCCGCTGGCTGGAAGCACACAACATCGACTATCGCTTCCACGATTACCGTGCCGACGGGCTTGACCCCGCGTTTCTCCATTCCGCCATCAACGAACTGGGGTGGGAAGCGCTACTGAATACCCGCGGGACCACCTGGCGAAAACTGGATGAATCTCTCCGGACCACGATCAACGACGCCGACAGCGCAGCCAAACTGATGCTTGAAATGCCGGCAATCATCAAACGCCCATTGCTCTGCAAGCCAGGTCAGCCTATGCTGCTGGGTTTCAGTGAAACCCTTTATTCAGATTTATTCGTTGAGGTGTAGTCTATGTCATGCCCGGTCATTGAGCTGACTCAGCAGCTTATTCGCCGTCCTTCCCTTAGCCCGGACGACGCAGGTTGTCAGGCATTAATGATTGAGCGCCTGCGTGCCATCGGTTTTACCGTGGAGCACATGGATTTTGGCGATACGCAGAACTTCTGGGCATGGCGCGGTCAGGGAGAGACGCTGGCGTTTGCCGGACATACTGACGTAGTTCCCGCAGGCGACGCAGACCGCTGGATCAACCCGCCTTTTGAGCCGACCATCCGCGACGGCATGCTTTTCGGACGCGGCGCTGCGGACATGAAAGGTTCTCTGGCTGCGATGGTCGTGGCGGCAGAGCGTTTCGTCGCCCAGCATCCGAACCATAAAAACCGTCTTGCGTTTTTGATTACCTCCGATGAAGAAGCCAGCGCCCACAACGGCACCGTGAAGGTCGTTGAGGCCCTGATGGCGCGCAATGAACGTCTGGACTACTGTCTGGTGGGCGAACCGTCCAGCACCGAAGTGGTGGGCGATGTGGTGAAAAATGGCCGCCGTGGATCCCTGACCTGTAATTTGACTATTCATGGCGTGCAGGGCCACGTTGCCTATCCGCACCTGGCGGATAACCCGGTACACCGCGCCGCGCCGATGCTGAACGAACTGGTAGGCATTGAATGGGATAAAGGCAACGAATTTTTCCCGCCAACCAGCATGCAGATAGCCAACATCAAGGCCGGCACCGGCAGCAACAACGTCATTCCCGGCGATCTCTTCGTCCAGTTTAACTTCCGCTTCAGCACCGAACTGACCGACGAGATGATCAAAGCGCGCGTGATTGCGCTGCTCGAGAAATATCAGCTGCGCTATACCCTCGACTGGTGGCTGTCTGGCCAGCCGTTCCTGACGCAGCGCGGTAAACTGGTGGATGCGGTGGTGAACGCCATTGCGCACTATAATGAAATTAAGCCACAGCTGCTGACAACGGGCGGCACGTCTGACGGACGCTTTATCGCCCGCATGGGCGCACAGGTTGTCGAACTGGGTCCGGTTAACGCGACGATTCACAAAATCAATGAATGCGTGAACGCTGCCGATTTACAACTGCTGGCCCGCATGTATCAACGTATTATGGAGCAGCTCGTCGCCTGACGGGTGCTTAAAGAGGATTAGCGAATGGACTGGCTTTCAAAGTACTGGTGGATTCTGGTGTTGGTATTTCTGGTAGGCGTGCTACTTAACGTGATTAAAGATCTCAAGCGCGTTGACCATAAAAAGTTCCTTGCCAACAAACCGGATCTTCCGCCGCACCGTGATTTTAACGACAAGTGGGACGATGAAGACGACTGGCCGAAGAAGGACCAGAAGAAGTAATTGTGCACACCCCTCACCCCCGGCCCCTCTCCCCAGAGGGGCGAGGGTTGTTTTGTTCCCTCTCCCTTTGGGGAGAGGGTTAGGGTGAGGGGAAATGTTTAAATAAACTCTACAATATCATCGTCATTCGGCTTACCGCCGCTGAGCGCTTCATCAAAGTAGTGCTTCGGTACGGTATAACGCAGATGATCGAGCGCGAACTGCATGCTGCGATCGTCAATGGCATGCCCCAGATCGTCTACGATATCCAGCGTCACATCTCCGCCCTCGCGCATCAGCGTCTCCTGGGCAGCCACCGCATGCGAAAGCTCAATTACCCGGTCTTCCCCCCCATGAATGAGATGGATCGTGGTCTGCGTGGTCGCGCTTTGCGGTAACGTCGCAAAACGCCCGTTAAAGGCAATCACGCGGGACACCAGTCCGGGCTGCGCTTTTACGCTTTCCAGCGACATGATTGAGCCCTGAGAGAAGCCAATCAGCGCCGTTGCGTCGGCGCCTACGCCGCTCTGCTGCTGCCAGTAACGCACGGTATCGATAAAGGCTGGCATAGCGGCATCAATACGCGCCTGACGATTCTCCTCCGTCACGCCCTCGACGGAAAACCACTGCCGCCCGTCCGGACCGCACGGCTCCACGCCGCCAATGCTGACGATCAGCGCGTGTGGGAAAACGGGTGCAAACCAGCTGCCAATTTGTCCCATATTGACGGCATTGTCGCCCACGCCATGAAACAGAAGCAGGAGCTGTTTAGCAGGTGTATCCGGGCTTTGCACAACAAAATGGTCATGTTTCATGGCGATCTCCTTAATTGATAAGCAGGATTTTACGCCTCTGCGGGGTAATGACCATGCCACTTTACTGAAGAACTCATTGAAAAAATTGCCATTGCAAAATGTCGGCTTTCAGCTGCTGGCTACGGGAGTAATCAAGCCTTTCAAGCGCGTGAGCGGTTTCCTCGCGTAGCTTCGCCAGCAACGCTTTGCGCCCGAAATCGTGCATATTCCCTTCCATTTTCCCCCGCAGTGCCGGAAGTGGCATGTCCACGGCTAACAACAACCGCGTCAGCGCCGCAACCGAAGTTGAAAACGCCCGGTGAGCAAAGGCAAACCCCGCCAGCTCAAGCCAGTCGTCACTATTAAGGGTAGCTTCCCATGCATCCGTCACCGGGATCTTTTCGCCATTCCAGGCCGACAGGACGCGCATATCACGACATAACCGCTGATGCGCCTGTTCGCAGAGCTGATGCCCCGCCTCGCTCAGCGGCAGCAACGCCATCGCCGTATAGCACCCGCTGCTGGCTTCCCGGTAGCTGCCCATTCGCACCAGCACAAACCCGCACTGCCGCCAGAAACGCCACAGCTCGTCGGTATAGCCAAAGCTGACCGAGAGATAATCTTCTCCGCTGGCACTGCGGATCAGCCGCTGGCCGATGCCTTCCCGCTGGCGATGGGGATGCACCGCAATGCGACTGACGCGTCGGCCTTTCAGCGTCGCCGCGAGCGGCGAGCCGCCGTGCGCTGCCAGCGACTGCGCCACCAGATTTCCACGCGGCCGACGAAAGCCCGCCCAGACTGCGCGGCTAAGTTCGGAGGGTAATCCCCCCTCCTCCACCAGCCAGAGCGCGCCCGCGATCTCCGCGCCCGCCTGAGCAACAGCAAAGTGCTGGCCGGGGGCGTCCATCATCCGGCGTAAATCGAGGGGTGACGTCCGGTAGTGCGCGGCACACAGCAGCTCATACACGCCTGCCCCGCGCGCCGGATCGCTCTCCCATATCCCGGGCTCCAGCGACGTTAAACGTACCTCTCCTTCCGGTTTGCGATCGATAAGCGCATCGTCGAACAGCAGCGCGTTCGCCACTATCCGCTCAAGGGGACATCCGGCAGCCCAGCGAACTGGCGTGGATAAGGTATAACGCCGCAGCCCGCTAAACCGGGCGCAGAACTTCAGCAGGAATCCCCTGCCCGTGCCTTCATAACCCTGCACCGTGGTGGTCAGCAACACGCGGGGAAAGCGCGACGCCAGCTTCTCCAGCAGCGGGCCGGGGATGGCGGCCGCCTCATCGACAATCAGCCAGTCAGCTTCTGTTGTGGAGGCCAGCAGCGCATCCGGGGCCATAAAGTGAAAATGTTCCCCGGCGAAACGCGCGATGACATCCGTCGCCCCTTTTGCCGGTGCCGTCACTACTGCACTCCCCTGAATGCCGTTGAGCAACATGCCCGCCAGGGCGGACTTTCCGCGTCCGCGCGGTGCCGTCACGGCGGCCACGCCCGCAGGCATGGTCAGAAGAGCGTCGAGGATCTCAGCTTGCTCGCGCTGCGGTTCACCGCTGGCGGGCTGCCAGGCGGGTAAAACTGGCGCAACGGGAAGGCACAGAGGACGATGTTGATGCCAGACGATGGCATCTGAATCGGCGTCAAGCGTCCGGCAAAAGTGGTGAACAAAGTGCGGGGTGGCGATCGGCTCGGCGCTGTCGCTCCAGCGTAGAGAATCCGCGTCGGGCCTGTTAGCCCAGACGGAGAACGGCGGCACCAGCAGCATCAGAAGGCTTCCGGCGCGCAGGGTCCCGCTGAGGGCGGCGAAGGCCGAGACGTCAAACCCGCGACGCGCGTCAAAAACGGCGTGAAGGTATTCACGTCCCAGCAGGCCGCTGATGGCCTTAGAGGGGTTTTCCTCCAGCCACAGCCAGTCTCCTGGTAACGTATCGCGAAGGATGGTCGCCTGGCTCAACGTCCACGCTTCATCGCCGCTGAGCACCACCAGCCGGCGGTGCCCGGTACGCTGAAGCTGGTTGACCAGCTGTTCAAACCCCAACATCACATAGCTTTGCCGAAGGTATTACACTGCGACGGGTTGCCGCTGTCGAAGCCACGCTTAAACCAGCTGTAGCGCTGCTCTGAGGTGCCATGGGTAAAGCTGTCCGGCACAACGCGCCCCTGGCTCTGCTGCTGCAAGCGATCGTCACCAATCGCCTGTGCGGCATTCAGGGCCTCTTCCAGATCGCCTGTTTCCAGCACGCCCTGCTGCTGCATGCTGTGTCCCCAGACGCCAGCGAAGCAGTCGGCCTGAAGCTCCATGCGTACGGACAGACGATTCACCTCCGCCTGAGAAGCATTCTGCTGCATCTGACGCACTTTAGGCTCAATGCCGAGGAGCTTCTGCACGTGGTGGCCAACTTCATGCGCGATCACGTAGCCCTGGGCAAAATCGCCGTCGGCGCCCAGCTTGCTTTTCATGTCGTCATAGAAGGAGAGATCGATATAGACGGTGCTGTCCGCCGGGCAGTAGAACGGCCCCATAACGGACTGCCCGGTGCCGCAGCCGGTGCGGGTTGCGCCCCGGTACATCACCAGTTTTGGCGGCTGATAAGTCCGCCCCATTTTCTCGAACTGCTGACCCCAGGTATCTTCGGTCGTCGCGAGAATAACGGAAGTAAATTTTGCCGCTTCATCTTCATTCGGGCTGATGGAGCGCTGAGAATACTGCTGCTGTTGCCCGGTTTCACCGGTCATCAAACCGGTCAGGTCGACGCCGTAGTAGCCCGCCACCAGCACGACGACCAGCAGAATAATGCCGCCCTTGCCGCTGGGTAACCGGAAACCTGGCCCGCCCATAGACGGACCACCGCCACCACTGCTGCGTCTGTCTTCTACGTTGTCACTTTCACGACGCCCTTGCCAGCGCATAAACACCTCGAACTATTCCATTTATAATAGATATGATCGTAGGCGGTTAATGAAAGGATTACCATAGTAAACAAGGATAAGACGCCAAAGGATGCCAACATCCTTTGGCAAATGCGCAGTTTAGTCGAGCTTAACGCCTAAACGGTGAGCAACCGCTTCGTACGCTTCGACCACGCCACCCAGACTCTGGCGGAAACGGTCTTTGTCCATTTTATCCAGCGTCTCTTTGTCCCACAGGCGGCTGCCGTCCGGCGAGAATTCGTCGCCCAGCACCACTTCGCCCTTGTACAGACCGAACTCCAGCTTGAAGTCGACCAGGATCAGGCCCGCGTCATCAAACAGCTTTTTCAGCACGTCATTGGCTTTGTAGGTCAGTTCCTGCATGCGCGCCAGGTTCTCTTTGCTTACCCAACCGAAGGTTTCGCAGTAGGATTCGTTGACCATCGGGTCGTGCATGGCGTCGTTTTTCAGGAACAGATCGAACAGCGGTGGATTCAGTTCGATACCCTCTTCAATGCCCAGACGCTTCACCAGGGAGCCTGCGGCACGGTTACGGATCACGCACTCAACCGGCACCATATCCAGTTTTTTTACCAGACATTCCGTATCGGACAGCAACGCTTCCATCTGAGTCGGGATACCGGCTTCGGCCAGTTTGGTCATAATGAAGTGGTTGAACTTGTTGTTCACCATGCCCTTACGATCGAACTGCTCAATGCGTGCGCCGTCTCCTGCTGACGTATCATTGCGGAATTCGAGCACCAACAGATCCGGGTTTTCCGTGCTGTATACGGTTTTCGCTTTGCCACGATACAACTCAGCTTGCTTCTGCATCTTCATTACTCCTGGTGTGATGATTTGTATTCAAAACTGGCCATATTATGCCACGCACACGTTTGCGTAGCACGAAAATAAAAAGGGCTGGATTAACCAGCCCTCACTATTATTTGCTGAATGCGGCCTGGAAGGCAGCGACCAGCGCATCGTTCTGCGCCTGGGTCAGCGTGTGTCCTTTCGGATCGATAAATTGCAGGCTGCTGCGGTTATCGAGGTCGCCAACCTGGATTTTGTAGTCACCGGAAGGCAGCTGTGGATCGCTTGCCCCCAGCTCCTGCCAGGCGCTATCAGACAGCGGCTTATAGGTCGCTGTGATGCTGCCCGTTGAACGGGTGCTGTCGGTCACCTTCATGCCCACTTTTTCAAGCGTTGCTGGCAGGCGCTGCCAGGTCTGGTTAAACGGCGCACGCACCACCAGCATTGGCAGGCCGGTATCGTCTGCACCGCTCTGCACATCAAACGTTGAACCGTTACGGTTCTGCGCGGCGTTTGCGGCATCGGTAGCGTTCTTATCCAGACCAGCGGCAATCACGTTCAGCATTTCAGTGCTGTAGCGCTGCATGGCGGCCGGATCGGCAACCGGTTTACCTGCCTGCTCAAGATTCAACAGCTTAACGGTAACCGCCTGCTGATAACCCTGCGGCTTAACGGAGACTTGATAACGACCACGATACTGCTGGTCTTCATCGAGACGGTTCCACTCAATCCAGTCGGTGGTTAAGGTCTGGCTGGCGTCGTCGCGTTTATCAATCGTATAGTTTTTCGACTGAATAACGCTCACAACCTGCGGCCACAGCGTGGCACCGCGTGCGCTTTCCACCAGCAGAGAGGCCGTATCACCGGTAAACTGCGTGCGCGCGCCACTCACCAGCGCCAGAGGCTGAGCCGGCGGACGAATATCAAGCGCTTTACCCACCAGGCCACTGCCGTTGGTAACCGGAATATTATAATCACCGTTCTGGATCGGCAGGATCATGCCGGCAGGCGCGTGAAGTTCAGCAAGCGGCGGCGCATCCAGATAGGATTCATCACCGCTCACCTGGCGCTTGTAGCGCGAGTCTGAACTACAGGCAGCGAGGAGCATAACAAGCGAAACACCCGCAACCTTCGCCAGGCGCGACTTCTGTACTGAATAAGCCATCAAATCTCCCTAAACTTTACAGCAAACCGGCATGCTTCAGCGCGCCAGCGACAATTTCACGACCGTGGTCGGTAATCGGTGTCATTGGCAGACGCAGCGTGTCGGTTGCTACAAGCCCCAACTCCTTACATGCCCATTTCACTGGGATCGGATTGGGTTCGACAAATAATTTATTGTGCAACGGCATCAGACGCTGATTAATCACGCGAGCTTCATCAAAGTGACCGGCTGCGGCCAGTTTGCACATGTCAGCCATATCACGCGCCGCCACGTTCGCCGTAACGGAAATCACGCCATTACCACCGAGCTGCATAAAGTCCAGCGCTGTCGCATCATCACCGCTCAACAGGATAAAGTCGTCTGAAACCAGCTCTTTGATCTGATGAACGCGGCTTAAGTTCCCTGTCGCCTCTTTAATCCCGATAATATTTTTTACTTTCGAGAGACGGCCAACGGTTTCCGGCAGCATATCGCAACCGGTACGGGACGGCACATTATACAGAATTTGTGGCAAGTCAGTATGTTCAGCGATGGCTTTGAAATGCTGGAACAAACCTTCCTGAGTAGGACGGTTGTAATAAGGGGTCACCGTCAGGCAGCCGACAATGCCGCTGTCGTTAAAACGCTGAGTCAGGCTAATCGCTTCTGCCGTTGCGTTTGCGCCCGTCCCCGCGATGACCGGAATACGCCCGTCCGCCAGTTCCAGGGTCAGCATCACAACGTCGCCGTGCTCTTCGTGGCTCAGCGTAGCGGATTCACCGGTAGTCCCTACCGAAACGATCGCCGAGGTTCCATTGGCGACATGGTAATCAATGAGCTTCTTCATGCTTGACCGGCAGACATTACCTTTTTCATCCATCGGTGTAACAAGCGCGACAATACTTCCCGTGAACATGAGCCATCCTCTGTGCGAACAAGAGCCTCAATGTTACGTTTGGAACTGTAATAAAAGCAAGCGACCTGAGGTTCTCAGGCGGTTGTATGCATGTTTTTTTTATGCTTTCCTTAGGAAGACTTAACCACGCAAAGGAAGAACAGGTTTGACAACCTCATCACAACATTACCTGGTTATCACTGCGCTGGGTGCTGACAGGCCGGGTATCGTGAATACCATCACTCGCCACGTGAGCAGCTGCGGCTGCAACATCGAAGATAGCCGGCTGGCTATGCTTGGCGAAGAGTTCACGTTCATCATGCTGCTTTCCGGAACATGGAATGCCATTACCCTCATTGAATCTACCCTGCCGCTGAAAGGCGCAGAGCTGGATTTACTGATTGTGATGAAGCGCACCACCGCGCGCCCGCGTCCGGCTCTGCCTGCCACGGTCTGGGTACAGGTTGAAGTGCCTGATTCACCTCATCTGATTGAACGTTTCACGGCGCTGTTTGACAGCCATCAGATGAACATTGCCGAACTGGTTTCCCGCACGCAGCCGGGCGATGAAAACGCAATCCCGACGCTGTTTATTCAAATTACCGCACACAGCCCTGCCTCGCAGGATGCGTCAAATATCGAGCAAGCGTTCAAAGCCCTCTGTACAGAATTACATGCGCAAGGCAGTATAAGCGTCGTCGATTATTCGCAGCACGAACAGGATGGAGTTGAGTAATGAACCCACTGAAAGCCGGTGATATCGCACCGAAATTTAGCTTACCGGATCAAGACGGCGAGCAAGTAAATTTGACCGACTTCCAGGGACAGCGTGTTCTGGTCTATTTCTACCCGAAAGCCATGACCCCGGGCTGTACCGTACAGGCCTGCGGTCTACGCGACAACATGGATGAGTTGAAGAAGGTCGGTGTGGAAGTGCTGGGCATCAGCACCGATAAGCCAGAGAAGCTGTCACGCTTTGCGGAAAAAGAGCTGCTGAACTTCACGCTGCTTTCCGATGAAGACCACCAGGTTTGCGAGCAGTTTGGCGTCTGGGGTGAGAAGTCCTTTATGGGCAAAACGTACGACGGTATTCACCGCATCAGTTTCCTGATTGACGCTGACGGTAAAGTTGAGCACGTGTTTGATGATTTCAAAACCAGCAACCACCACGACGTGGTGTTGAAGTGGCTGAAAGAGAACGCGTGATCATTTTAGTGCCGGGTGGCGCTGCGCTTACCCGGCCTACAAGGTAAATGCAAAACGGTAGCATGCGCTACCGTTTTTAGTGTTTGCCCCCTCTCCCCGCAGGAGAGGGTGGGGTGAGGGCATCAGCCCGCACTAAATCTACTTCTCTTCCACCGCTGGCACATCCGGCCACGCGTGGACCACGGCTTTAATCAGCGTCGCCAGCGGAATGGCGAAGAATACCCCCCAGAATCCCCACAGCCCGCCGAAAATCACCACTGACAGGATAATCACCAGCGGATGCAGGTTAACTGCTTCTGAGAACAGCACCGGTACCAGCAGGTTCCCGTCCAGTCCCTGAATAATCAGGTATACGGCGAAACAGCTCCAGAACTCCGTACCCAGACCAAACTGGAACAGCGCCACACCGACTACCGGAATGGTCACCACAAACGCGCCGATATACGGGATCAGAACCGAGAATCCGACCAGCACCGCCAGCAGCAGCGAGTAGTTCAGTCCGAAGATCACGAAGCCAATCCAGGTCGCCACGCCCACCACAATCATCTCCAGCACTTTGCCGCGAATGTAGTTGGTGATCTGCTGGTTCATCTCCTGCCAGACCTGACCGGCGAGACCGCGATTGCGCGGCAGCACGCGGCGTACCGCGTTCAGCATCTGCTCTTTATCTTTGACCAGGAAGAACACCATTAGCGGCACGAGAACAAGGTAAACCGCCAGCGTCAGCAGGCCTACCAGCGAGGCCAGAGAGTATTTCACCACCGAGTCACCCATGGTCATGATGCGGGCGCGCATGTTTTCGGCCATCGCATCGATGATCCCGGCGTCCATCAGCGCAGGATAGCGGCGCGGCAGCGTGGCGGCAAAATCAGACAGTTTATTCAGCATGCCGGGCATATCGCGGATCAGGTAGATCCCCTGTTGCCAGGCGATGGGCATCACCACGAAGGACATCAGCAGCAGAATGCCGACAAACAGCACCAGAACAATGCTGGTCGCCCAGCGCCGGGAACAGCCGATATGTTCCAGACGCGCGGTGGGCCACTCCAGCAGATACGCCAGCACAATCGCTACCAGTAGCGGCGCCAGCAGGCCACTAAAGAAGAACAGGATACCGAATCCGGCAACCAGAATGACCAGCAAAGCAATGGCTTCCGGGTCGCTAAACCGACGCCGATACCACTGCATTAACATTTCGAGCATACAACCCTTCCCTGAATCGAATGGCGGGAGTGAGACGGTGAATTGTATCTAACTGTCACAAAAAAGACTTTCCTTTTTGTTTCACTGTCAGGTTTCGCAAAACCCTGATGAATGGGATTTTCTTCATCTCTTAACACGGCTACACTCGCAGAGCAGCGGAGATGAACGTTATGCGGGTTCATCGGTCAAATTAGCACATCCAACATACAGGACAGTGGTTATGTTCAGGCAGTTGAGAAAAACACTGGTTGCGACACTGATTGCCGCCGTGACGGTGGGTCAGGTGTTGCCCGCTTTCGCTGACTCGTCCGATTCATTGCCGGACATGGGCACCACGGCAGGAAGCACGCTCTCCATCGGGCAGGAGATGCAGATGGGTGATTATTACGTACGCCAGCTGCGCGGCAGTGCTCCGCTGATTAACGACCCATTGCTGGTGCAATACATTAACGGTCTGGGAATGCGTCTGGTGGCGCACGCCGACTCGGTAAAAACGCCCTTCCACTTCTATTTAATCAATAACGACGAAATCAACGCCTTCGCCTTCTTTGGCGGGAACGTGGTGCTGCATTCGGCGTTGTTCCGTTATTCCGATAACGAAAGCCAGCTGGCGTCCGTCATGGCGCACGAAATTTCGCACGTCACCCAGCGCCATCTGGCGCGTGCGATGGAAGATCAGAAGCGTAACGCCCCGCTAACCTGGGTGGGCGCGCTGGGCTCTATTCTGCTGGCGATGGCCAGCCCGCAGGCCGGGATGGCGGCGCTCACCGGGACGCTGGCGGGGACGCGTCAGGGGATGATCAGCTTTACCCAGCAGAACGAGCAGGAAGCAGACCGCATCGGCATTCAGGTTTTACAGCGTTCCGGCTTTGACCCGCAGGCCATGCCGAGCTTCCTGGAAAAGCTGCTCGACCAGGCACGCTACTCGTCGCGCCCGCCTGAAATTCTGTTGACCCACCCGCTGCCGGAAAGCCGCCTCTCGGATGCGCGTAACCGTGCCAACCAGATGCGTCCGGTCGTGGTGCAGTCTTCGCAGGATTTCTACATGGCCAAAGTGAGAACGCTTGGCATGTACAACTCCGGACGTAATCAGCTCACCAGCGATCTGCTGGACGCGCTGGCGAAAGGCAACGTGCGCGAGAAAAACGCGGCGCAGTATGGTCAGGCGCTCCAGGCGATGGAGGCCAGCAAATACGATGAAGCGCGAAAAGCGCTACAGCCGCTGCTGGCGGCGGCGCCTGACAATCCGTGGTATCTCGACCTCGCCACCGATATCGATCTGGGGCAGAAAAAAGCGACCGATGCGATTAATCGCCTGAAAGGGGCGAAAGATCTTCGTAACAATCCAGTATTGCAGCTTAACCTGGCGAACGCCTACCTACAGGGCGGCCAGCCCGGCGAGGCGGTGACCATTCTGAACCGCTACACCTTTAACAATAAAGATGACCAGAACGGCTGGGAGCTGCTCGCCCAGGCCCAGGGGCAACTGGGTAACCGCGATCAGGAGCTGGCCGCGCGTGCGGAAGGTCTGGCGCTGGCGGGTCGTCTCGATCAGGCCATTTCCCTGCTGAGCAGCGCCAGCTCGCAGGTGAAGCTTGGCAGCCTGCAACAGGCCCGCTACGATGCGCGAATCGACCAGCTGCGCGGCCTGCAACAACGCTTTAAGCCGTACGAGAAGATGTAATAAAGGAGAAGTCATGACAGACGCGGTAAAAATTTACCATAACCCTCGCTGCTCCAAGAGCCGAGACACCCTCAGCCTGCTGAAGTCTAACGGCATCGAACCGGAAGTGGTGCTGTACCTGGAGACGCCGCCGGACGCGCAGACTATCCGCCAGCTGCTGAAGATGCTGAACATGGGCAGCGCACGCGACCTGATGCGTCAGAAAGAAGATCTGTATAAGTCGCTCAATCTGAACGATACCAGTCTCACTGAAGATCGGCTGATTCAGGCGATGGTCGACAATCCAAAGCTGATTGAGCGCCCGATTGTAGTGGCAAATGGCAAGGCGCGTATCGGCCGTCCGCCGGAAGACGTGCTCGAGATCGTCTAATCGTTACGCCGCAGCGCTTCCAGAAACGCCTGCGGCGTACGCTCTCCCAGCTTTTTCTGCGCTTTTCCCCGGTTGTAAAACTCACACAGTTGGATCAACAGCTCTCCCATCGGTTCACTGTTCACCCGCGGAATGATTTCGCGTAACGGCACGGTGACCTGAAGAGCGAGATAATACTGTGAATGCACTTTTACGGTGACGTTATGCTCCGGCAAGTTCACTTCTAGCCCAAAAGTCTCAACAGATTGAATATCAGCCGGACAGGCAGCCAGCACCTCGTTCGTCCAGCGGGTCAGCAACTGCGGCGATACGCCAGCATAAAGCCGGGCGTAACACCAGCCGCTGACGGGTTCACGCGCCCAGAGCAGGTGTTGCTCGCCACCGTCGTCCATATGCAGCGACAGCGGCTGATGATGCAGAAACAGCTTCTGCGGCATGATACCGGCCTTCAGCGCCTTTTTGCCCTGCAACGACGCCCCCTTTTGTTTTACCGAAGCTGGTTTGAGGTAGCGGTTCAGGGTCGCGCGGGAAACGGCGATCCCGAGTCCGTCATTCACCAGCAGCAGCAGATCGTCCAGCGGTGCCCCGGTGATATCCTGCAGGGCATTTATCAGTGTCGCCTGTTCTTGTCTCAGCGCTTTGTGTATCACTTTTGGCGTGGTGTGGTTATCCGAAACCTGGTCGCGGTTGCGCCAGCGCCTGACGGTGGTGACCGAGATCCCCAGCTCAACGGCAAGTTCCCTGTCGCTTTTATCTGACTGCTGAAGATAACGACGGATACGCGGCGTGGTGGTGGCGTTGGCATGCAGTTTGATTTCCATCGCGTCTCTCCGGAACTAATCTTATGAGATTTATATCAGAGCAGCGAATGCTTTGTGACCGATTTCACCTTTCGCTCGCCGCGCTTCACTGATAATCCACAGACATAACATAAACAACACCTCTCAATCTTGTACGGAGTTCACAATGAACAATGTTCTGGGATTTCTTGAAGCAAAACTGATGCCGCTGGCGGCGAAAACGGCCCAGCAGCGTCATCTTGGGGCCATTCGCGGCGCCTACGTTTCATTCATGCCGTTTATCATCGTCGGCTCCATTCTGCTGGTGATCTCCTCCTTCCCGAATCAGGCCTATCAGCAGTTTATGTCTCAGGCCTTTGGTGAGAGCTGGAGTGCAATTATAGAGATCCCGTTTAACGCGGTGTTCTCAACCATGTCGCTGTTTATCAGCTTCCTGGTGGCCTACCGCCTGGCTGAGCATTATGGCGAGGACCGCATCTCCTGCGGCATCCTGGCGCTGGTCGCGTTTCTGATCCTGACGCCCTTTATCAAAGTGGCGGAAAACGGCGGCATTACCGTGATGCCGGTGGAGTGGATTGGCAGCAAAGGGCTGTTCGTGGCGATGATCGGTTCCCTGCTGTGGACGGAACTGTTCTGCTGGCTGAAGCGCAAAAAGCTGGTCATCAAAATGCCGGACGGCGTGCCTCCGGCGGTGCAGGAGTCGTTCGCGGCCCTGATCCCGGCCCTGCTGGTGATGATTCTGGTGCTGCTTATCCGCATCATCTTTGAAAACACCCACTATCACACCATCCACCAGTTTATTTATGAAGTGGTTGCCACCCCGGTGCGCCACTACGGCACCTCTTATTTCGGGGCGCTGATGACCGTATTCAGCATCACCATTCTGTGGTCAGTGGGCATTAACTCCGGTTCGATGATCAACGGGATTATTCGCCCGCTGTGGATGGAGAACCAGACCGACAACATCGCCGCGATCCAGGCGGGAACGACGCCGCCGCACATCATCACCGAACAGTTTTTTGACATGATCTGGATGGGCGGCGCGGGCGCCACGCTGTCGCTGGTGATTGCGATGCTGATTTTCGCCCGCAGCAAAAACATGCGCGAAGTAGCGCGCCTCGGTGCGGGCGCGTCGGTGTTTAACATCAACGAACCGATCCTGTTTGGCCTGCCGGTGATCATGAACCCGATCATGCTCATCCCGTTCAATCTGGTGCCGCTGGTGCTGGTCACCGTGCAGTATGCGGCGATGAAAATTGGTGCGGTCGCCGTCACCACCGGGGTGTTTATCCCCTGGACGCTGCCGCCGGTTATCAGCGGCTTTATCGTCACCGGGCACCTGAGCGGCAGCGTGATGCAGCTGATCAACCTGCTGATTGGCGCCATGCTGTACCTGCCTTTCATGCGTATCGTGGATAAACAGTACCGCGCCGCGGAGCTGACTACCGCTACGCAAACCGACACCACCCTTGCAAAACAGGAGTAAAGCATGTGGGGAATTATCGCAACCTGGCGAATGGCGCTTGAAGGGGTAACGGAATCTGCGTCTGCCCTGGCGGCCGGGAAACCGGTCGCTGCGGCGGTAGTCGATGCCGTCGCCGCCGTGGAGGACTTTCCGTTTTATAAATCCGTCGGCTACGGCGGGCTGCCGACCGAGAACGGCGAGGTGGAGCTGGACGCGGCCTATATGGACGGCGACACGCTGGCGTTCGGCGCCGTGGGCAATCTGGTGGATATCGCCAACCCGGTGCGCGTGGCGCACGCACTCAGCCGCCAGCGCTATAACAGCCTGCTGGTCGGCCAGGGCGCGCGCGAATGGGCGCTGAGCCAGGGCTTTGCCGACAAAACCATGCTCACGGATCGCGCCATGCAACACTACCGTAAGCGCTGCCGCGAAACGCTGGACAAGGGGTTAAGCCCCTACGACGGACATGACACCGTCGGCATCATCGGCCTCGATAAACAGGGCTCGATGAGCGTCGCCACCTCCACCAGCGGCCTGTTTATGAAAAAACGCGGTCGCCTCGGTGACTCACCCATCATCGGCTCCGGCTTTTACTGCGACAGCGAAACCGGCGCGGCCACCGCCACGGGCGTCGGTGAAGATCTGATGAAGGGCTGTACCAGCTACGAAATCGTTCGCCGGATGGCGCAAGGGATGACGCCGCAGCAGGCGGCGGATTCGGTGGTGTTCGAACTGGAAGACAAGCTGATGTCGCGCTTCGGTCGCGCGGGCGATCTCTCCGTGGTGTGCATGAACAGCAAAGGAGAATTTGGCGCCGCAACCAACATCAAAACCTTCTCGTTTGTGGTGGCGACGGCTCGCCAGCCCCTCACCGTTTTCCGTACTGAACGCCTGCGGGAGAAAACGCACTATCACGCGGTAGATGAGGAGTGGATGCAGGCCTATGCCGCGCGGATCCGCGCACCGATTGAGGAGTCATGATGATCACATACCAGTTTATCAACGCGCTTTCAGACGCGAAGCCGCAAAGCCATTTGATTGCGCGCGCTGACAGTTCCCTGATACCGGAAAGCGCTCTTGTCGCTGAAATGCGCCAGCAGAGCACCGTCGCGGACGCGCGCTTTGGCTGCGCGCCGTTTGCCCGCATCACCCTGTTTCCGGATGCGCTCTGGCATGACGCCCTGACCGAAGGGTTGCTCACCGCACTGCGACCGCTGCTTGCCGCCCCCGCCAGCGCCGAACTCGTGCTGGACGTGACGGATATTGACGATGTGGTGCTGGCGCAGGTACTGCGTTTTCTCTTTAATCAGGCGCACAGGCTCAGTGACCTGAAGCTGAAGAAGACGGACGTAGCGCTGCGTCTTACCTGCATCACTGCCCTCTGCCTGCCGGAACAGCAGGCGAAGCTGGAGACGACCTTCCGCCAGCAGCAGGCCATTGCGCTCGGCATGGTTGCGGCGCGACGTCTGGCGGATATGCCGTCCGACCGCTGCACGCCGCAGTTTGTGGTGGATGAGGCGCAAAAACTGTGTGCCGCCAGCCCTGCCCTGCGCTGCGAGGTGTTGGATGCAACGCAAATCGTTGAGCAAGGGCTTGGGTTGCTGCACGCCGTCGGCAAAGGGGCGACCTGCCCACCGCGCCTGCTGGCTATTCACTATAACGGCGTGTCTGATGGCCCGGTGCGCTGCTACGTGGGAAAAGGCATTACCTTTGACACCGGCGGCCTGTGGCTGAAGGAAGGCGCGGGCATGTACACCATGAAATATGACATGTGCGGCGCGGCTAACGTGCTCGGGCTGATGCTGACCGTTGCGGAGCTGAAATTACCCGTGCGCATCATGGGCGTGCTGGCGCTGGCGGAAAACGCCATCGGCCCCGACGCCATGCAGCCCGGCACGGTGGCGACGGCCTGCAACGGCACCACCGTTGAAATCAACAATACCGATGCCGAGGGCCGGCTGGTACTGGCAGACGCTATCGCCTGGGCGAGTCAGCGCCATCCGCAGGCGCACTATATCATTGATATGGCGACCTTAACCGGAGCGGTGGTGAAAGCGCTGGGGTATGAGCTGAGCGGGCTGATGACCCAGGATGAGCCGTTGCGTCAGGCACTGACGCTCGCGGGCAAACGAAGCGGCGACGAGGTGTGGTCCCTGCCGCTGGATGCGCGGCTGAGAAAGCAGACCGACAGCGCCATTGCCGATCTATGCAACACGCCGACCAACAATGCGGCGATCAGCGCCTCGGCGGCGTGGCTGCTGCATCACTTCTGCCCGCCGACCATTCCGTGGGCGCATCTGGATATCAGCGGGACGGCGCTGTGGCGTGAGAACGGCAGAAGCGTGGCATCGGGAAGACCGATTCCGCTGCTGGTGGAGCACTTGTTGGGGGATCTTTAGCCGGGTGGCGGCTGCGCCTTACCCGGCCTACAAGGTATGACGGGTTTTCGTAGGCCCGGTAAGCGCAGCGCCACCGGGCAAAAAACTCAAAGCTTAAGAATATCTTTTACAAACGGAATGGTCAGCTTGCGCTGGGCGGTAATGGAGGCGCGATCGAGCTGATCGAGCGTATCAAACAGCGTGCGCATTTCGCGATCCAGACGCTTGAGCAGGAAACGACCCACGTCTTCCGGCAGTTCAAATCCGCGCAGTCTGGCGCGCAGCTGAAGTGCCTGGAGTTTGTCTTCATCCGACAGCGGTTGCAGCTTGTAGATTTGTCCCCAGTCCAGACGAGACGCCAGATCCGGCAGCCCCAGATTGAGCTGACGCGGCGGACGATCGCCAGTGATCAGCAGCCGGGTTTTGCCCGACTCCAGGATGCGGTTGTAGAGGTTAAAGATCGCCATTTCCCACGGTTCGTCCCCCGCCACGCATTCGATATTATCGATGCAGACCAGGGAGAGATGTTCCATGCCCTCCAGCACCTCAGGCACAAACCAGGTGCGTTTATCCAGCGGCACATAGCCTACCGCGTCACCGCGCGCCGAAAGCTCCGCACAGGCGGCATGCAGCAGGTGGCTGCGTCCCGCGCCTTCGCGTGACCAGATATAGATGTATCCGCTGTGTTCCTGGCGCAGCACGTTTTGCAGTGCAGCCAGTAAAGAGGGGTTATCACCCGGCCAGAAACTCGCGAAAGTTTCGTCGTCAGGGAGATAAAGTGGCAGAGAGAGCTGTGCCGGTCCGTTCAGAAATACCTCAACCAGAGATCTTACATAAAATCGGAATGGAGTTTAACACGGAACCTGCAAGGAGAGAACCGGGCGATCCTTCGCCCGGCATGACGATCAATGTGGCGCTTTTTCGCTTTCGTCCGCGTCCAGCACCACCTCTTCCGGGCGGATCACCGAGATCAGCTTGAAAATCAGGCTCAGGCCGACGCCGACGATGGTCGCCAGCGCCATACCCTTCAGCTCTGCCGCGCCGATGTGCACCTTCGCGCCGCTCACGCCGATAATCAGGATAACGGAAGTGAGGATCAGGTTCTGCGCCTTGCTGTAATCCACTTTGGATTCAATCAGCACGCGAATACCGGAGGCACCGATCACCCCGTACAGCAGCAGGGAAACGCCGCCCATCACCGGAACCGGGATAATCTGGATCGCCGCCGCCAGTTTACCAACGCAGGAGAGCAGAATGGCGATGATCGCCGCGCCGCCGATAACCCAGGTGCTGTAGACGCGGGTGATCGCCATTACGCCGATATTCTCACCGTAAGTCGTGTTTGGCGTGGAGCCGAAGAAACCAGAGATGATGGTGGAGAAACCGTTGGCAAACATGGAGCGATGCAGGCCCGGGTCGCGGATCAGGTCGCGCTTCACGATGTTCGCCGTCACCACCAGGTGGCCGACGTGTTCAGCAATCACCACCAGCGCGGCAGGCAGAATAGTGAAAATGGCGAACCATTCAAAGCGCGGGGTGTAGAAGGTTGGCAGCGCGAACCAGTGCGCCTCGGCAATCGGGGTGGTATCCACAACGCCCATCACGAAGGAGAGCGCGTAACCCGCCAGCACGCCGATCAGGATCGGGATAATCGCCATAAAGCCGCGGAAGAGGACGGAACCGAAAACCGTCACGCCCAGCGTCACCAGCGAAATAATGATGGTTTTGGAATCCGGTGACTGACCGTCCGCAGGCAGCAGCCCGGCCATGTTCGCCGCCACGCCCGCCAGCTCCAGGCCGATGACGGCAACGATGGCCCCCATTGCCGCAGGCGGGAACATCACGTCCAGCCAGCCGGTACCGGCTTTCTTCACGATGAAGGAGACCAGGCAGAACAGCACGCCGCACATGATAAAGCCGCCCAGCGCGACCTCATAACCCAGCGGCAGCAACAGCAGAACCGGGGAGATAAACGCGAAGCTCGACCCGAGATAGGCCGGGATTTTGCCTTTACAGATGAAGAGGTAAAGTAGCGTACCGATGCCGTTAAACAGCAGCACGGTAGCCGGGTTAATGTGAAACAGGATTGGCACCAGCACGGTTGCGCCAAACATGGCGAACAGGTGCTGCAAACTAAGCGGGATTGTCTGTAAAAGCGGCGGTCTTTCACTCACCCCGATAGCACGGCGCGTCATAGTGTTTTCCTCTGAGTGTCATTGTTGGTTTTTATTCAAAAAAAAGCCGACTATCAAAGTCGGCTTCTTTATCGTTATTCGATTATTTAGTACCAAAAATCTTATCGCCGGCATCGCCGAGCCCCGGGATGATGTACCCGTGCTCGTTCAGTCCCTGGTCGACAGACGCGGTATAGAGTTCAACGTCCGGGTGCGCTTTTTCCAGCGCCGCGATACCTTCCGGCGCCGCAACCAGCACCAGCACTTTGATGCTGCTGCATCCCGCTTTTTTCAGCAGGTCGATGGTGGCGATCATCGAACCGCCGGTCGCCAGCATCGGGTCAACCACCAGCGCCATACGCTCGTCGATGTTAGAGACCAGCTTCTGGAAGTACGGGACCGGCTCAAGCGTCTCTTCGTTACGGTAGATACCCACCACGCTGATACGCGCGCTTGGGACGTGCTCCAGCACGCCTTCCATCATGCCCAGACCCGCACGCAGGATTGGCACCACGGTAATTTTTTTACCTTTGATCTGCTCAACCTGTACCGGACCGTTCCAGCCTTCGATGGTCACTTTTTCCGTTTCCAGATCAGAGGTCGCTTCGTAGGTCAGCAGGCTACCCACTTCAGAAGCCAGTTCGCGAAAACGCTTCGTGCTGATGTCATGCTCACGCATCAGGCCCAACTTGTGTTTAACGAGTGGGTGTTTCACTTCCACAATCTTCATTCTCTTTCTCCTCTGAGGTGGCATCCGCAAAAAAATCGCGGGATTATACCGCTTTTTTCGGATTAGGCCATACCCATCTTGCTTGACGTATATCAATCAAAGTGATTTAGAGACAAAAAAACCGGAGGCGAAGCTCCGGCTTGGGTGCGGGTTCTGCCCGGTGGCGCTGCGCTTACGCGGGCCTACGTGTAGTGTAGGTCGGGTAAGCGTTAGCGCCACCCGACAATTACAGGTTATCGCCGTTGCTGGCAATCACCTGCTTATACCAGTCGAACGATTTCTTCTTGCTGCGGTTCAGCGTGCCGTTACCTTCGTTATCTTTATCGACAAAGATAAAGCCGTAGCGTTTTTTCATCTCGCCGGTGCCGGCAGAGACCAGGTCGATACAGCCCCACGGGGTATAGCCCATCAGGTCTACGCCATCCTCCACCACCGCTTTTTTCATCTCGCGGATATGCGCGGAAAGGTAGTCGATGCGGTACTGGTCGTTCACCGTGCCGTCGCTCTCCTGCACGTCGATCGCGCCAAAGCCGTTCTCAACGATAAACAGCGGCAGCTGGTAGTGATCCCAGAACCAGTTGAGGGAGTAGCGAAGCCCCACCGGGTCAATCTGCCAGCCCCAGTCCGATTTCTGCACGTACGGGTTAGAGACCAGGCTCTTGCTCTCGTCGTAGTCCAGCTGCGGGTTGTCCGCCGTCGCTTTGGTGGCGAAAGACATGTAGTAGCTGAACCCGATGTAATCCACGCAGCCCTGCGTCAGCGCCACTTTATCTTCTTCGGTGATATCCAGCGCGAAGCCGCGACGTTCAAAGTAGTTGAGCAGATGCTGCGGATACTTGCCGCGCACGTGAACGTCGGTGAACCAGTAGCGACGATGCATGGCGTTCATCGCCATCATCATATCGTCCGGGGCACAGGTCAGCGGATAGATGGGGCACATGGCAATCATGCAGCCGATTTGCAGCGACGGGTTGATCTCGCGCCCCGCCTTCACCGCCAGGGCACTGGCCACCAGCTCATAGTGCGCCGCCTGGAACATCACCGGCTCGCGATCTTCTCCCGGCGCATATTTCAGCCCGGAGTTGGTAAACGGCGCAAAGTCTTCGTGGAAGTTGGCCTGGTTGTTGATCTCGTTAAAGGTCATCCAGTACTTCACTTTATGCTGGTAGCGCTCAAAAACGACCTTCGCGAAGCGAACAAAGAAGTCGATCAGCTTACGGTTGCGCCAGCCGCCGTATTCCGTCACCAGGTGGAAAGGCATCTCGAAGTGGGAAAGCGTGATCACCGGCTCGATGCCGTGCTTCAGGCACTCGTCAAAAAGATCGTCATAGAATTTGAGTCCCGCTTCGTTCGGCTCCAGCTCGTCGCCTTTCGGGAAGATACGCGTCCAGGCGATGGAGGTGCGGAAGCATTTGAACCCCATCTCGGCAAAGAGTTTGATGTCTTCTTTATAGCGGTGATAGAAGTCGATGGCTTCGTGGTTTGGGTAATTTTTCCCCTCCAGCACGCCGTTGGTGATTTCACGCGGTACCCCGTGGGCGCCTGCCGTCATGACATCGGCAACGCTCACGCCCTTGCCGCCCTCTTTCCAGCCGCCTTCGAGCTGGTGCGCCGCAACGGCCCCACCCCACAGAAAACCTGCTTTAAATCCTGACATTCGCTATCCCTCATTCTGCGTAATTTTCTGCAAAAACAGTTACAGAAACCGGTTTCAGTTTGATGATGTGCAAAGGGGATAGCCGTTGCAAGCAGATCGCCGAAACCGGTTTCATTTTCGTGAACAGAGTCAAGTTTGTTGCCCTGGACAGCCCGCACAGAAAAAAAGATCCTCGCGCCGAGAATAGGCTCGCAAACGTTTGCCTGGACTGTTAGAATTGCGCCGATTTTTCTTACTAGCTATGCAATCGCGTGGGGATTTAAGCCGTGACCAACAAAACTTCTCTCAGCTACAAAGATGCCGGTGTTGATATTGACGCAGGTAATGCGCTGGTTGACCGAATCAAAGGTGTGGTGAAAAAAACCCGCCGCCCGGAAGTGATGGGTGGCCTGGGTGGATTCGGCGCACTGTGCGCGCTGCCGCAAAAATATCGTGAACCTGTGCTGGTCTCGGGTACGGATGGTGTCGGTACAAAACTGCGCCTGGCGATGGATCTTAAGCGTCACGATACGATTGGTATCGATCTGGTGGCGATGTGCGTCAACGACCTGGTGGTACAGGGCGCCGAGCCGCTGTTCTTCCTCGATTACTACGCGACCGGCAAGCTGGACGTGGATACCGCAGCCAGCGTCATTAACGGTATCGCCGAAGGCTGCCTGCAATCCGGCTGTGCGCTGGTCGGCGGTGAAACCGCGGAAATGCCTGGCATGTATCACGGGGAAGATTATGACGTCGCAGGCTTCTGCGTCGGCGTGGTAGAAAAATCAGAAATTATCGACGGCAGCAAAGTGGCTGACGGCGATGTGCTGGTTGCGCTGGCTTCCAGCGGTCCGCACTCCAACGGCTACTCTCTGGTGCGTAAAATCCTCGAAGTGAGCGGTTGCGACCCGCTGACCACCGAGCTGGACGGCAAACCGCTGGCCGATCACCTGCTGGCCCCGACCCGCATCTACGTGAAAAACGTGCTGGAGCTGATTGAGAACGTTGACGTGCACGCCATCGCTCACCTCACCGGCGGCGGCTTCTGGGAAAACATTCCGCGCGTGCTGCCGGACAATACCCAGGCGGTGATCGACGCATCCTCATGGCAGTGGCCGTCTGTCTTCAACTGGCTGCAAACCGCAGGCAACGTGAGCTCTCACGAAATGTACCGCACCTTTAACTGCGGCGTGGGCATGGTTATCGCCCTGCCCGCCAGCGAAGCGGATAAAGCGGTTAAACTGCTGACAGAAAAAGGTGAAAACGCGTGGAAAATCGGTACGATTAAAGCTTCCGATTCCGAACAGCGTGTGGTCATTGAATGAAAAACATCGTGGTGCTCATTTCCGGCAACGGAAGCAATTTGCAGGCAATCATAGACGCCTGCAAACAGAAGAAAATCAATGGCACCATTCGGGCAGTATTCAGCAACAAGGCCGATGCATTCGGCCTTGAGCGCGCGCGGGAAGCGAACATTCCTGCGCACGCGCTGGAAGCCAGCCAGTTCGCCGGGCGTGAAGCCTTTGACCGTGAGCTGGTGCAGGAGATTGACGCCTACGCACCTGACGTGGTGGTGCTGGCAGGCTACATGCGCATCCTGAGCCCGGCTTTTGTTGCACACTACGCCGGACGACTGCTCAATATCCACCCTTCCCTGCTGCCAAAATACCCCGGTCTGCACACCCATCGTCAGGTGCTGGAGAACGGCGATGAGGAGCATGGTACCTCCGTGCATTTCGTCACCGACGAGCTGGACGGCGGTCCGGTCATTTTGCAGGCAAAAGTACCGGTCTTTGACGGCGACAACGAAGACGACGTGACCGAACGTGTGCAGACGCAGGAACACGCCATTTATCCGCTGGTGGTAAGCTGGTTTGTCGATGGACGTCTGGAGATGCGCAACGGCGCAGCCTGGCTGGACGGCGTGAAGTTGCCCCCGCAGGGTTATGCGGCTGAAGAGTAGTCTGTTTGAATTGCCCGGCGGCGCTTCGCTTGCACGGGCCTACGGTCCCGTAGGTCGTGGTAAGCGCAGCGCCACCCGCCCCCCCCTCCCCCAACCCTCTAAATTCCCCAACAAAAAAATAACTGTCATACTTTTCTGGCACTGTTGGACATATCGTGGAAATGCTCGCCATAATAAGGACGAGACGGATTTACCACGTCCTGTGATTGAACTGGAGTGTGAGCTGTAATGGGTCAGGAAAAGTTATACATTGAGAAAGAGCTAAGCTGGTTAGCATTCAACGAACGTGTACTTCAGGAAGCGGCCGATAAAAGCAACCCGCTGATTGAACGTATGCGTTTTTTAGGCATCTATTCCAACAATCTGGATGAGTTCTACAAGGTTCGCTTCGCCGAACTGAAACGCCGAATCATCATCAGCGAAGAACAGGGCTTGAACTCCCACTCCCGGCATCTGCTTGGAAAAATCCAGTCTCGCGTCATGAAAGCCGATCAGGAATTTGATGGCCTCTATAACGAGCTGCTGCTGGAAATGGCACGCAACCAAATCTTCCTGATCAACGAACGCCAGCTCTCCGCGAATCAGCAAAACTGGCTGCGCCACTATTTCAAACATTATCTGCGCCAGCATATCACCCCGATTCTGATCAACCGTGAAACCGATCTGGTGCAGTTCCTGAAAGATGATTACACCTATCTGGCGGTAGAAATCATTCGGGGTGAGACCATTAACTACGCGCTGCTGGAAATACCGTCTGATAAAGTCCCACGCTTTGTAAACCTGCCGCCGGAAACCCCGCGCCGACGTAAGCCGATGATCCTGCTGGATAACATCCTGCGCTACTGCCTGGACGATATCTTCAAAGGCTTCTTCGATTACGACGCGCTCAACGCCTACTCGATGAAGATGACCCGTGACGCCGAGTACGATCTGGTGCATGAGATGGAGGCCAGCCTGATGGAGCTGATGTCTTCCAGCCTCAAGCAGCGCCTGACGGCGGAGCCGGTGCGGTTTGTCTATCAACGCGATATGCCGGACGCGATGGTGGAGATGCTGCGCGATAAGCTGACCATCTCCCGCTACGACTCCATTATCCCCGGTGGGCGTTACCACAACTTTAAAGATTTCATTGGCTTCCCGAACGTCGGCAAGGCCAATCTGGTGAACAAACCGCTGCCGCGCCTGCGCCATATCTGGTTCGATAAGTTCCGCAACGGGTTCGACGCCATCCGCGAACGGGATGTGCTGCTCTACTATCCGTATCACACCTTTGAACACGTGCTGGAATTGCTGCGTCAGGCCTCGTTCGATCCGAACGTGCTGGCGATCAAAATCAACATTTATCGCGTGGCGAAAGATTCCCGTATCATCGATGCGATGATCCACGCGGCGCACAACGGCAAGAAAGTGACCGTGGTGGTTGAGCTCCAGGCTCGCTTCGACGAGGAGGCCAACATCCACTGGGCGCGCCGACTGACGGAAGCGGGCGTACACGTCATCTTCTCCGCGCCAGGGCTGAAAATTCACGCCAAGCTGTTCCTGATCTCCCGTAAAGAGGGCGACGACGTGGTGCGCTACGCCCATATCGGTACCGGGAACTTTAACGAGAAAACCGCGAGAATCTACACCGACTATTCGCTGCTGACTGCCGATGCCCGCATCACCAACGAAGTGCGTCGGGTGTTCAACTTCATTGAGAACCCGTACCGCCCGGTGAGCTTCGATTATCTGCTGGTGTCACCGCAGAACTCACGGCGCCTGCTGTACGATATGATCGATAAAGAGATTGCCAATGCGCAGAACGGCTTGTCGTCCGGCATCACGCTGAAGCTCAACAATCTGGTGGACAAAGGGCTGGTGGACCGCCTGTACGCGGCCTCCAGCTCCGGCGTTCCGGTAAATCTGCTCATTCGCGGCATGTGCTCGCTCATTCCGGAACTGGAAGGCATCAGCGACAATATCCGCGTGATCAGCATTGTGGATCGCTATCTTGAACACGATCGCGTCTATATTTTCGATAACGCCGGTGATAAGCGCGTATACCTCTCGTCCGCCGACTGGATGACGCGTAACATTGATTACCGTATTGAAGTGGCGGCACCGCTGCTGGATCCTCGCCTGAAGCAGCGTATCCTGGACATTATCGAGATCCTGTTCAGCGATACGGTGAAAGCACGTTATATCGACAAAGAACTCAGTAATCGCTATGTACCGCGCGGCAACCGCCGTAAAGTGCGCTCGCAGCTGGCGATTTACGATTACATTAAATCACTTGAGCAATCCGATTAACCTATGCCAATAAACGATAATACCCCACGCCCGCAGGAGTTCGCCGCGGTCGATCTTGGCTCAAACAGTTTCCATATGGTCATCGCCCGCGAGGTGGATGGCGCGATGCAGATCATCGGTCGTCTGAAGCAGCGTGTGCATCTGGCCGATGGTCTCGACGCGCGTAACATGCTGAGCGAAGAGGCCATGGAGCGCGGGCTGAACTGTCTGTCGCTGTTCGCAGAACGTTTGCAAGGCTTTTCGCCGTCCAGCGTCTGCATCGTCGGGACGCATACGCTACGCCAGGCGCTGAACGCGCCGGAGTTTCTTAAGCGCGCGGAAAAGGTTATCCCCTACCCGATAGAGATCATCTCCGGTAACGAAGAAGCGCGCCTGATTTTTATGGGCGTGGAGCATACGCAGCCGGAAAAAGGCCGCAAGCTGGTGATTGATATCGGCGGTGGTTCCACGGAACTGGTGATTGGCGAAGACTTCGAGCCGCGTCTGGTGGAAAGCCGCCGTATGGGCTGCGTCAGCTTCGCGCAGATGTATTTCCCGGGCGGCGTCATCACCCGCGAAAACTTCCAGCGCGCGCGCATGGCCGCCGTACAAAAACTCGAAAATCTGGCCTGGCAATACCGTATTCAGGGCTGGAACGTGGCGCTGGGCGCATCGGGTTCGATTAAAGCGGCCCATGAAGTGCTGCTGGCAATGGGTGAAAAAGACGGGTTTATTACGCCTGAGCGCCTGGTGAAACTCACCGAAGAGGTGCTTAAGCATAAGAGCTTCGACGCCCTGAGTTTGCCGGGTCTGTCCGACGAACGTAAAGCCGTGTTCGTACCGGGGCTGGCGATCCTCTGCGGCGTGTTTGACGCGCTGGCGATCAAAGAGCTGCGCCTCTCTGACGGCGCCCTGCGTGAAGGCGTACTGTATGAGATGGAAGGCCGTTTCCGTCATCAGGATATTCGCAGCCGCACCGCGCAGAGCCTGGCCAACCAGTACAACATCGACCGCGAACAGGCGAAACGGGTGCTGGAAACCACGGTTCAGATGTACGAGCAGTGGGAGGAGCAGAATCCGAAGCTGGCGCATCCGCAGCTGGCCGCGCTGTTGAAATGGGCCGCCATGTTGCACGAGGTGGGGCTGAACATTAACCACAGCGGAATGCATCGCCATTCAGCCTATATTCTGCAAAACAGCGATCTGCCTGGTTTCAACCAGGAGCAGCAAACCATGATGGCGACGCTGGTGCGCTATCACCGCAAAGCCATCAAGCTCGACGATCTGCCGCGCTTTACGTTATTTAAGAAAAAGCAGTTCCTGCCGCTTATTCAGCTGTTGCGCCTGGGCGTGTTGCTCAATAATCAGCGACAGGCAACCACCACGCCGCCGACGCTGAAGCTAAAAACGGATGACTATCACTGGACGCTGAGCTTCCCGCACGACTGGTTTAGCCAGAACGCGCTGGTGCTGCTGGATCTGGAAAAAGAGCAGCAGTACTGGGAAGCGGTCACCGGCTGGCTGTTGAAGATTGAAGAAGAGAGTTCTGAGGCGGCAGCGTAACGGCTCAGGCGCTCTCCTGAGAAGGCTGCGTGTTGAGCAACGTATCAAGCTCAGTCGGCAAGCCAATCAAATAGCCCTGCACATAATCGATACCTAGCGCGTGCACCGCGCTACGTATCTCTTCCGTTTCCACATATTCCGCCACCACCAGCATTTTCTTCATCCGGGCCAGATGGCAAATGGAAGCCACAATCTGGTAATCCAGGCTGTTGCTGACAATATTGCGAATAAAACCGCCGTCGATTTTGAGAATGTCTGCGTCCACGCTTTTTAACCGCGCATAGCTGGCGTAGCCCGTGCCAAAATCATCAATGGCGATCCGGATGCCCATTTTTTGTAATTTCCTGAGGGTCGACGCCGCCAGATCCGCATGACCAAAGGCGCTGCTTTCGGTCACTTCAAAGATCAGCTGCCACGCTTCAACGGCGTATTTGGCTAACAGGCGGCTCACTTCAAGCGGGAACTGCGCCCTGTAGGCGGTAGAAGGTGCGAGGTTGATCGCAAAGCGCTGGCCCGGCAAACGCTGGCGGTGCTGTGCCAGAAAACTCAACGTATGCTCCAGTACCCATAAATCAACACGCGACGATAAACCAAACTCCTGTGCAATGGGCAGGAACTGCTCGGGAAAGATCAGCGCCCCGTTATCATCACGCATTCGCAGCAGCACCTCGTGATAACAATCACCGCGCAGCCCGCGAACAGGCTGAACCAGCAGGGTAAAAGCGTCCTGCTCCAGCGCGGCCTGCAAACGACTCATCATCGCGACCTTATCTTTCAGGCTACGCTGCAAATGAACAGCCCCGCGCTGCTGAAGATTTTCCGGGTGGTTGGTAGAAAGGGAGAGATCGGCCACGATACCCAGTTCCCCCAGCACCAGATAGAGATGATTGACGGGTGAGCGTACATAGCAATAGCTCACGCCGACCTGAGGCTGTACCGGCATACCATCCCAGATAAAAACAAACTGCTTGATATGCTCGTCCAGCGTTTCAATGCGCTGTTGATGCGACTCCGCCTCCAGACGCACCGCCATGTCATACCCGGTGAGGTGATAGACTCGCTCATTGGGCTGAAGGGTGCCGTTTATCCATTGCGCCAGCTGCTGTTTATACTGGATCCGCAGCATCACGCCGTAATTGCGTCCCAGCACCTCCAGCTCGGGCACGCGCAGTAAACAGAGCGCTGACCACGGATGACTGGCCAGCTCGCGCGACAGCGCCCGCAGGTTGGGCATATGCACCACCGGATCGAGAAAAGCCTGACTGCGGGAGCGAATATTGATGGCCCGCTGACGTGTCGCCAGCATCGACATGTACGTCACAACGAAGGAAAAGACCAGATAGCTGGATGAGGTGATCGCCAGCTGAATGCCATACCCCTCTTGCACCGGAATGTAGTGATAAAAAAAGTGAATCGACACCAGCAGGACCGGCGTCCAGATGAGTGACATCAGCTTGTAGCCAAAGCGCATCGCCCCCCAGAGCATCACGGGCATCAGCAGGGACAAGGTGTAGTTGGTACTGAAAATGGAACTGTTTGCATTCATGGGCAGCAGCAGCATGACCAGCAACCCGCCCAGGGCTAAAAACCACACCACAAACTCAAAGGCCGTCACCTTTTTGTCTATTTGCGCGCGGAGCTGGGACATCAGTCCCTTGATATAGCGCGGATGACGTATCAGGCGGATCAGCAGGTAGCTTAGCGGCACGCCCGTCAGCCCGCTCACCAGCAGCCCCTGATAGTTAATAAGGGTCCGAATATTGAGGGGATTCAGTCCTGCGAGGCTCTGGCGGCTCTCATAGACGCCGAGATAAACCGCAAACTGAAACAGCACCAGAAAAAGCGTTGCCGGACAAAACACCTGCCAGAAGATACGCTGCCCCATCAGGCGTATGTCACCGTAAGCGGTCATATTGCGCCGGGGCGCAAACACGCGATAACCGCCCCAGCTGAGCACCAGAGGAATGATAAAATGCAGAATGCCAGCCACGGTTTCAAATAACCCAACGGAGGGGTAATAACGTAAAAACAGCGATACCACCACCCCGGGGAGGGCTTCCAGGCCAAAGAACAGCAGCAGCGCCAGCAGAAAAGAGAGCGGGAGATAATAGAGCGCAACGATACCGTCGCCCAGCTGCGTTAAGGTATTAGCCACACTTAGCACCGGGAGTAACACGACGGGTAAAATAAGAGGAAGAGCCCACCAGCGGTCTTTATTTTGCTTCAGGATATGATGAATATTCATAGATGCTCGTTTACAACCCTTGCGATCCAGAGGGTAAATGAAGACAGGCATCCAACCTGACGTACACATTGCCCGGAAAATTCCTGGCAAGCACAGTGGAGGAGGGATTTTAAATAGCAACGACGGGATGCGGTTGACCTAAATCAAATTAATTTATCTGAATAAACCTTTCTTACGTTTTTTTTGAATATTTTTCCTGTAATTATCAATGCGATAAATAAAAGCGTTGTTTTTAATAACATAAATTAATGTAAGCATTGACGGTATTTTACATTTCGCCGAATTGACCCTGACTTGCGGCTGTGCCTTAATAGCCGTATCGCCCAAAAGGGTATACTCAGGAAAAGAAAGTGAGTCAGGCTACGCGTATGCGAAAACGACATCGATTTAACACCCGGATGACCCGCATCATACTGCTCATCAGTTTCCTGTTTTTCTTTGGCCGCTTTGTTTATTCCTCCATTGGCGCCTGGTATCACCATCAGGACAAAATTCAGTCGCAGCAATCAGGTCTTGTGGTGGATTCGCCCGAGCGCTAAAGCGTGTTCGCTCCCGGAAGACAAACTGTATCGCACTGTATCCCGAGCGCTACGCTGACAAACCGGTACAAAACGCCCGCAAAAGCAAACATCCCCGATACATAAAAATGGTCTTCTGTATCCCTCGCCATAATAAACTGATGAGGAGAGACACAGATGATTCGTCGATATTTCCTGCTTCCTGTATTTGCGCTGACGTCCTTTGCTGGCGCAATGGCCGCACCGTTGGATGGCCTGAGCGCCGCTGATGTCAACGGTCCAGCCGCCGTCGCCCCGCCTGAACACCCCCAGCCGCCAGCAAAACTGATTGTCGATCCGCCGCTGGCGGGACCGCTAAGTAAAGGTGCGGTCTTTATTCAGTACCGTGTCGAAAACCTGCGCATTGAACCTGTATTTGGACCCGACGCGCTGAAAGTCACTCCGCGTATCGGCCATATTCACGTTGTGGTGGATGACGCGCCCTGGCACTGGGCTGATACCAGCGGCGAGCCGGTGATCCTGGTCGGGCTGCCCGCAGGAAAGCACAAAGTGACGATCGTCGTTGCCGACCCGACGCATAAACCCATCGACCATAAAACCGTTGAATTCACCGTGCCGCCACACGCCGCGGTTCATCACTTTTAAGGAGCCTGTTATGAAAGCATTGTCTGTATTAACAGCGATGGTGCTGGCGGTTTCCACCAGCGCGCTGGCAGAGACGAAAGCCAGCGTGGTGCTGGTGCACGGGGCGTTTGCCGACGGCAGCAGCTGGAATAAGGTGATTACCCGGCTGCAAAAACACCATACCGAGGTCATTGCGGTACAACTTCCGCTCACGTCTCTGAAAGATGATGTCGCCGCCACGCAGCGTGCTATCGCCCGGGCTCATGGGGATGTGGTGCTGGTCGGTCACTCCTGGGGCGGGACGGTAATCAGCGAGGCGGGAAACAATGCCCGCGTGAAGTCACTGGTTTACGTTGCCGCTTTTGCGCCGGATTCCGGCCAGTCGACGGCAGATCTGGCAAATAGCTACCCTGCTCCGCCAGGGACCGCCAGCCTCGCTAAAACCACAGAGGGGTATTTATATCTGCCGACAAAAGCGGTCAGCGAGAATTTTGCCCCTGACGTGAAGGACGTTGAGCGCAGCGTGATTGCCGCGACGCAGGGCCCCATTAAGGCCGATGCGTTTGGGGAGAAAATCGCGCATGCCGCCTGGCATGACAAACCGAGCTGGTATGTGGTCAGCAAAAATGACCGGATGATCAATCCTGAGCTAGAGCGCGCAATGGCGAAGAAAATCAACGCCAACACCACGGAGGTAGCGGCAAGCCATGTATCGATGGTCAGTCAGCCGGACGTCATTACCCGTACGATTGAACAGGCGTTATCGGGTCAACAGTGATAAAAAAGCCCGCATGATGAACGGTCCGACTTCGGGCCACGCCATCCTGCGGGCTTTATGCACTTCCGGCTCCTGCAACGGGGTTATGTGCGGTTTTGTCACAAACGCACCTTCCCCCTCGCTGAACCATCAGAAGCTGTACGTCACCTTCAAACTTCCCACAGGAGACGTTTTTCGCTGAACAATGGGGCTATCGCCAGCCTCTCCCGTCAGCTGCGTAACGCCAGCTGCGGCAAGCAGGCTCCAGCGGGAGGTAAGCTTATGGGTCCAGTCCAGGTTCAGCGAATACGCATATATTCCCGATCCGGCATCGTGTCGGGCAAAACCCGATGCGGCCGACTGGGCGGCATTCACCCCGTAGTAGGTTTGCACATACTTACTGGATCCCCAGCTACCGGTCAGCGCCAGCGTTAACACATTTTTCGGAGATGTATAGAGCGGGCTGGCAATGCCGAAATGCACAGCTTCACCATTGTCTCTCTCAGAAACCGGGACCTCTGCCTGCAACTGCACGGTCAGCCAGTCAGTCACCCTGTATCCCAGCCCTGGCACAACGATAGCTGAGCCTTTAATGTCACCCATTCCTCGCAGGTCGTCGCTGCCGGAGGCGATCGAATCGCTGCTTACGTCGCGATCCTTACGTCCTGCGCGATAGCTCAGCGCTGCGTTGTAGTCCAGGTTACCAAAGCTGTTGCCGTAGCCGATCCCCCGCGTGGTGCTGACAAAAAAACCATTGGCCATCGCGTAATCAACCACCTGAGCCGCAGAGACCCGGCTCTTGTCCGAACCGGAATAGCGTGGCGCAACATCCACGCCGCCTCCCAGGGTTAACACGTTGCCCTGAGGCTGATCTGCCGCCAGGGTCGGGGTAGCCAGTAACGCCAGGACGGCCCCCGGCAAGATGCTTTTCATGCTGCGACCGATGCGTGAACGGGGGAAACTATTACGCAGTGTGATGTTTCTCATTAAAGAAGCCCTTTGGATTCAGATGATTGCGATACAAGCGGTGTTAAACGCCAGAGCGCCCATTCTGAATACTCACCCTAAGGTTCTTATGAGCCGTAAATGAAGAAATGCTGAAGCACGTGAAGGTTCTGTAAACCCTGTAGAATTCCTGTTACCGTTTTTTCTTCAGTTGTTCTTCATGCACTGTTGATACAGTTACCAATGTGAAAATTCTACTAATTGAAGACGACCTGGATCTCGGCAATGGCGTGCGTATCGCCCTTGCAGATCAAGGATTTGATGTCATATGGGTACGCCGCAAAGAGGATGCGCTGCATCAGCTTGGGATCTGCGTGCCGGAACTTATTTTGCTCGACCTGGGGCTGCCCGATGGCGATGGCATGAGCCTGATGACGCGCCTGCGTCAACAGCTTAAGGGCGTCCCTGTCATCATCCTGACGGCGCGAGGCACGCTACAGGACCGCCTGTGCGGGCTGGATGCAGGTGCAGACGATTATCTGGTCAAACCTTTTGTTCTCGCCGAACTGCTGGCGCGCGTGAGAGCCCTTGCGCGGCGCAGTTACGGTTTTGAAAATGAGGCAATAGAAATTCGCGGTTTGTCGCTTCATATTCCGACGCGTCGCGTAACGGTGAGCGCACGCCACGTTGAGCTGACGGCAAGCGAATATGCGCTGCTTGAAACGTTAATGCTGCGCGCCGATCGCGTGCTTACGCGACGGTATCTGGAAGAAAGGATATTTGGCACGAAAGAAAACCTCAGCAACGCGCTTGACGTGCATATGGGTAACCTGCGGCGAAAAATTGGCGATGGCTTTGTGCGAACGGTAAGAGGCGTTGGGTATGTCATCGATACCGTACCCGTTCAGAAGGCGGCAGGTTGATGCGTAATTTTTGGCACCACCTCCGGCTTCCCACGCTGGTCAGGCGAATGCTGGTCGCCCAGATGCTGCTGCTTACGTTGCTCTGGTGTCTCTTTTTAACCTTCATTTTGCTGGAAGACCTGCGTAGCCCTCCCATACTGACGGGCAGTGAGACTTACGAAACCGTTTTTTCCCTGGTGGAGAGTATGGACGATCGCCCGCAGGCGCGTGATGCCGTGCTGGCAGCGTTCAGCAAGGCGCTGCGGGAGGGGTATGGCGGCGGCGAAGATCCGGAGCTGTCCATCAACCTCATTGTTCGCAAGAATAACGAGATTATTTTTTCTTCGGATGGTGCGCCAACGGGGGTAAAAAATAGCCGTCTGGGGGTCATGCAGCATGTCCAGAGTGAGGACCATACATGGACGAGCCGTACCCTCAAATCCGCGCACTCCGACGTGGAAGTCACCCTTTTTACCCCTGCCGGTAGCTGGAATTTCTTTATCTATCTGAACTCGCGCGGCTACTACGTCATGCCGCTGATGATATGCATCCCTTTTCTTCTGTTCCCCGCGTGGCTGTCCATCCGCATCGCGATGCGCCCCTGGAACAAGGTGGTGAATGAAATTTCATTGCGCACGCCGGACGATCTCTCGCCTTTAAAAGCCGTCCCCAGACACAGGGAGCTTCGCCAGACAGTCGACGCGATTAATGACTTTCTGGCCAGGGTGCGGGAAAGCGCCGAAAGGGAAAGAATGTTTATTGCCGATGCCGCACACGAACTGCGTACGCCTCTGGCCGCGATGCGGATCAACGTCGAGGCGTTGCAGTCCTGGGTCATCAGCGAAAGCCAGCAGGAGCTGCTTGCGGGCATTGTTCGCAGCAATAGCCGTGCTGCGCGTCTCGTCAATCAGCTTCTGCTGATGATGCACAGCGAAGCGCACATCAGCACGGTGATGTCGCCTGTGCCACTGACGACGCTTATTCAGGAGCGAATGGCTGCCCTGGAACCACTGGCGTCCGGGCGCAGAATTGAGTTTGAATTCATCGCCGATGATGAAATCCATGTCGCAGGCATTCGGGAACGTCTGGTATCGCTGATCGACAATTTGATTGAGAATGCCGTGAAGTACAGCCCTGAGGGTGGACGCATTGAGGTACAACTGCAATCGCGTGACAAGTCCGCTCAGCTGCGCGTCTCAGACGCGGGTCCCGGCATTCCGGTTGAATTGCGGGAGCGTGTGTTCGACAGGTTCTTCCGCGATCCTAATCAGACCCAAAGCGGGAGTGGACTGGGGCTTGCTATCGTTAAAGCCGTTACGCAGCAACACAACGGCAGGGTCAATCTGAGTAAGTCAGCCGAAGGCGGTCTTATGGTGACCGTTGATTTCCCGAATCCGGCGTTCGCATGAACGTAAACGCGGCGCTACACGTCCTGACATGTGTCAGCGCAGCGTTACTTCACGTATGCCGCAGATTGCTTCAATAAAATTACCGTATTTGTTATATTGTTACTTACTGATTATTCACCTCTGCGGTGCCAAAAAGAACAAGATTCACCGCAACCCAGGACAGAAAAATGTTAGATTACCGCTTCCCGACAGCTTTGCAGATGGTTCTCAGCGTAGCGATGGCGGAGCAATCGGGTGAACGTTCGACGAGTGCAATCCTGGCTTACGGCCTGGAAGCGAATCCGAGCTTTATCCGCAAATTAATGGTTCCTCTCGCCCGCGACGGCATTATCGTCTCCACGCTTGGCCGCAACGGCTCTATTCACCTTGGCCGCCCGGCGGAAGAGATTACCCTGCGTGATATCTACCTCTCCGTCACTGAAGATAAAAAGCTGTGGGCGTCCCGTCCTGACGTCCCGGCCCGCTGCGTGGTCAGCGCCAACGCCTGCTGGTACTTCAAATCAATCGCTGATGAAGCGGAGCAGGCTTCGTTAGCGGTTTTAGCGCGCCATACCGTCGCCAGCGCGCTGGAAGAGGTGAAAAAAGCCGATACCAGCGGGTGCGATCCGGTGCCGGAACTCTGCACACAGCATAAAAAAGCGCCCTAATCCTGACAGACTGCGAAAAAAAAGCCGCCTTCATTGTGAAGGCGGCTTTTTGCTATCTGCTACGTCCTACGCAGGCAACACCTCTCTTTCCGCTTTACCGCGCGTCACGAACTTACGCAGCGTCACGTAAAAGACCGGCGTCAGGAACAGACCAAACAGCGTCACACCCAGCATCCCGGCGAACACGGTGATCCCGGTGACGCCGCGCACTTCTGCCCCTGCCCCGTGACCAAGGATCAGTGGAATGGTCCCGGCAATAAAGGCGATAGAGGTCATTACAATCGGGCGTAAACGTAGGCGGCACGCTTCCAGCGCGGCCTCCATAATGCCTTTGCCCTGAATTTCCAGCTCGCGGGCAAACTCCACGATAAGAATCGCGTTTTTACAGGCCAGCCCCATCAGTACCACCAGCCCTACCTGCACGAAGACGTTGTTATCGCCCCCGGTCAGCCAGACGCCGAACAGCGCGGAGAGCATCGTCATCGGCACTATGAGGATCACCGCCAGGGGCAGCGTCCAGCTTTCATACAGCGCCGCCAGCACCAGGAACGCCAGCAGCACCGCGACCGGGAAGACGATCAGCGCCGTGTTGCCCTGGGTGGCCTGCTGGAAGCTCAGGTCCGTCCATTCAATATTCATCCCGTTCGGCAGGATCTGCTTAGACATACCGTCCAGCTGCGTCATCGCCTGCGCGGAAGAGAGCACGCGCGGGTCGGCATCGCCAATCAGATCCGCCGCCGGGTAGCCGTTGTAGCGGATCACCGGGTCCGGACCGTAGGTGGTCGTGATTTTCACCATACTGCCAATCGGCACCATTTCACCCTGGCTATTACGGGTGCGTAAATTCGCGATATCTTCCACGCTGTCGCGGAACTGCCCGTCGGCCTGTGCCATTACGCGCCAGGTGCGACCGAACTGGTTGAAGTCATTCACATAAGACGAGCCCAGATAGGTTTGCAGCGTCCCGAAGAGATCGGTGAGCGACACGCCCTGCGCTTTCGCCTTATCACGGTCAACCTGTACATCCAGCTGCGGAACGTTTGCCTGGTAGGTTGAGATAGGGAAATGCATCCCCGGCGTCTGCATAATCGCCCCGGACATGGTGTTCACCGCGTTTTGCAGCGCGCCATAGCCCAGACCAGCACGATCCTGAATATACAGCGAATAGCCCGATCCCTGGCCCAGACCTAAAATCGGCGGCGGCAGAATCGAGAAGCCAAAGCCCTGCTGGATTTGCGCGATTTTCGCGTTGATCTCCGCGTTTATTTCCGCCGCAGTATGTTTACGCTGGTCGAAAGGCTTCAGGCCAAAGAAGACCGTCCCGGTGTTCGGCGTATTGGTGAACTGGAGCGCATTCAGGCCAGGAAACGCGACCGCATAATCCACGCCTTCGGTATTCATCCCGATTTCGCTCATTTTGCGGATCACCGCATCGGTGCGCGCCAGCGACGAGCCTTCCGGCATTTTCACGCCGCCGATCAGGTACAGCTTATCCTGCGTCGGAATAAACCCGCCGGGAACGGCTTTAAACATCACGCCCGCAGCGCAAAGCAGCAGCAAATAAACCACGAACACTGCCCCGCGTCGGCCGAGCGTTTTGCCCACCAGCCCCTGATAGCCAGTCGAGCTGCGGTGGAAAAAGCGGTTAAACGGACGGAAAATCCAGCCGAACAGACGATCGATAAGCCGGGTCGGGAAATCTTTCGGGGCGCCATGCGGCTTCAACAGCAGCGCGGCCAGCGCTGGCGAGAGCGTCAGCGAGTTGATCGCGGAAATCACCGTGGAAATGGCTATCGTTACCGCAAACTGCTTGTAGAACTGACCGGTCACGCCGGAGAGGAACGCCATCGGAACGAATACCGCACACAGCACCAGCGCAATGGCAATAATCGGTCCGGACACTTCACGCATCGCCTGATGCGCTGCCGCAAGTGGGGCGAGCCCCTCTTCGATATTTCGTTCGACGTTTTCCACCACCACGATGGCATCGTCCACCACGATACCAATCGCCAGCACCAGCCCGAACAGGCTCAGGGTATTCAGCGAAAAGCCCAGCAGGTAGAGAATACTGAACGTGCCCACTACCGATACCGGCACCGCAATCAGCGGGATTATCGACGCGCGCCAGGTTTGCAGGAACAGGATCACCACCAGCACGACCAGCACCACCGCTTCCAGCAGCGTTTGCACCACAGCGCGGATCGAGTCGCGTACAAACACCGTCGGGTCGTAAGGCGCCGCCCATTTCATATCGTCCGGGAATCGTGTGGACAGTTCGTCCATTTTGGCGCGTACCGCGTTAGACAGATCGATGGCGTTTGCCCCCGGCGACTGGAAGATACCAATCCCGACCGCGTCTTTATTGTTCAACTGGGAGCGCAGCGCGTAGCTGCCGGACCCCATCTCGACACGCGCCACGTCGCGCAGTCGGACGACCGTACCATCCTGCGTGGTTTTCAGGACAATGTTGCCGAACTCGTCTTCGGTATGCAGGCGGCCCTGGGCGTTAATGGAGATCAGGAAATCGCTCTCTTTCGGCAGCGGCTCGGCGCCAAGCTGCCCGGCGGACACCTGCACGTTCTGCTCCTGCATCGCCGTGACCACGTCCGAAGCGGTCAGCCCGCGGGCCGCGACCTTGTTCGGGTCCAGCCAGACGCGCATCGCGTATTCACCCGAGCCGAAAATCTGAATCTGCCCCACGCCGGGCAGACGCGCCAGCTCGTCCTTCACCTTCAGCGTGGCGTAGTTACGCATATACAGTGAATCGTACTTACCGCCAGGCGAAAACAGATGCACCACCAGCGTCAGCGTTGGCGACTGTTTCTGAGTCGTGATGCCCAGACGCCGCACGTCTTCCGGCAGACGCGCTTCGGCCTGCGCGACGCGGTTTTGCACCTGAACCTGCGCCTGATCCGGGTCGGTGCCCGGACGGAAGGTGACGGTAGTCACCAGCACGCCGTCGGAGCCCGCGACGGATTTCATGTACATCATGTTCTCAACGCCGTTGATCGCCTCTTCCAGCGGCGTCGCCACGGTCTCGGCAATCACTTTCGGGTTGGCGCCCGGGTACTCGGCGCGCACCTGCACGCTTGGCGGCACGACGTCAGGGTATTCGCTCACCGGCAGCAGCGGGATGGCGATTAATCCTGTGATAAAAATCAGAATCGACAGTACGGCGGCAAAAATCGGCCTGTCGATGAAAAAACGGGAAAAGTCCATGGATTGGATTCTCAGGTAAGGGATCAGTTGAGGGCGGCGCTGGCGGTCATGGCAACGGTTTTCGCGTTAACCGGCATACCCGGCATAAACACTTTTTGTAAACCATCGACGATGACTTTATCCCCAGGATTCAGCCCCTGCTGTACGATACGTAAACCGTCGGCCAGACGCCCGGGCGTAATGTCGCGGCGCTGCGCTTTCCCGTCTTTATCCACGATATAGACATATTTACGATCCTGATCGGTCAGCACCGCCTTATCGTCAACAAGCGTGGCTTTAAATTCCGCACTGCCCGGCAGACGCACGCGGGCAAAGAGTCCAGGCGTGAACTGACGCTGTGAGTTATCCAGCAGCGCGCGCATGCGGATCGTTCCGGTACCCGGCGTGAGCTGGTTATCCAGGAAATCCACTTTGCCCTGATGGGGATAGCCCTCCTCGCCCGTCAGGCCAATCTCCACCGGCAGCGCCGCATGATCGCCGGACACCCGCTGCCCGCTGCGGGCCAGGTTCTGATAGTGAAGGTAGGTTGACTCGTCCACGTCGAAGTAGACATAAACCGTCTTCTGCGAGACCAGGGTGGTGAGCACGCTGGCGCTGTCGCCCGCCGTCACCAGGTTACCGCTGGTGATCAGCGCCCGGCTGGCGCGACCGTCGATAGGCGCGGTCACTTTGGTGAAGTCGAGGTTAAGTTGCGCGGCGTCCACCGCCGCCTGCGCGGCGCGAATATCGGCCTGCGCCTGGGTAGCGGCGGAACGGCGCTGCTCCCACTCTTCACGGGATACCACGTTGGTATTGACTAATTTATCGGTACGGTTAGCCTCGCTTCGCGCCAGACTGGCCTGCGTTTTGGCTCTCGCCAGGTTCGCCTGCGCCTGTTCCAGCGCGGCGCGATAGGTTCGGTCATCAATCGTGAACAGCACCTCGCCCTTTTTCACCTCCTGGCCGTCGGTGTAATTCACTTTCTCAATGTAGCCGGAGACGCGCGGACGCAGCTGAACGCTTTCCACCGCTTCAATGCGACCGTTAAAGCTGTCCCACTGGCTAATGGATTTCACCACCACGTCAGCAGCGCTGACAACGGGCGCTTGCGGCGCGGCATTTTGCGCGACGCTGTCATCGCACCCGACGAGAAGCGCGGAGAGTAAAACCACCCCCATCGCGCTCAGATGAAAGTTACCCCAGGTTTTTTGCAGGCTCATTATTTTTATTCCGGTTATTGTAGCCGCCGGGCAAGACGCAGCGGGAGGCGCCGCGCCACTTCCTTTGTCCGGTAGCTGGCTGAAGGCCATTTGTGTCGTTCATCGCCACAAAAATGTAACAGTTGCGAATACACTATCGCGGCGATTGTAGGAAGGCGCTTAATTAAGTGCAAGAATAATTGTTGCACTTTATGTGCTATTTGCGGCGAAGATAAATCACGCGTTTTGAGAAGGGATTTAAATGCAACAATAAAACTTGCAATTAATGTAAAAACGGGTCACCTTTAAGTGCAACAAACAAAGATGCTTTTTAATGCGTGGCGTAGGGGGAAGCAAAATGAACACGGGTGCATTCATTCACGATTTACTCGACTGGATCGACAACAACCTCGATAGCCGTCTGGACATTGAAACCGTCTCCAGGCGAGCCGGCTATTCGAAATGGCACCTCCAGCGGCTTTTCAAAGAACATACCGGCTCCCCTCTCGCCGAATATATTCGCGCGCAAAAGCTGCAAAAATCGGTTGAGCGCCTGGCCCACAGCGATGAACCGATTCTGAACGTGGCGATCGCGCTGGGCTTTGACTCTCAGCAGTCCTTCAACCGCAGCTTTAAGCGTCAGTATGGTCAGGCACCCGGCGCATGGCGACGCAGTATCGGCTGCCGTGAATCGCGGCAGATGAGCCAGTAGTTCACCGCCGGGCCGGATATCGGCCAAAAAGAAAAACCCTCTGTAATCAGAGGGTTTTATCAGTCTTACCTGCTTATAACTTCGCAGGAAAGGTTATGGGCTTACTCCCACTCGATCGTCGCCGGTGGCTTGCCGCTGATGTCATACACCACGCGGGAAATGCCGTTCACTTCGTTGATGATGCGGTTAGACACGCGGCCTAAGAAGTCATACGGCAGGTGCGCCCAGTGCGCGGTCATGAAGTCGATGGTTTCCACCGCACGCAGGGAGACTACCCAGTCGTACTTACGGCCATCGCCCATCACGCCGACCGAGCGAACCGGCAGGAACACGGTGAACGCCTGGCTCACTTTGTTGTACAGGTCAGCTTTGTGCAGCTCTTCGATGAAGATCGCGTCCGCGCGACGCAGCAGGTCGCAGTACTCTTTCTTCACTTCGCCCAGCACGCGTACGCCGAGACCCGGGCCCGGGAACGGGTGACGGTAGAGCATGTCGTACGGCAGACCCAGCTCCAGGCCGATCTTACGCACTTCGTCTTTGAACAGCTCACGCAATGGCTCAACCAGGCCCATCTTCATCTCTTTCGGCAGTCCGCCCACGTTGTGGTGAGATTTGATGACGTGCGCTTTACCGGTAGCGGAGGCCGCAGACTCGATCACGTCAGGGTAGATGGTGCCCTGCGCCAGCCATTTCACATCTTCCAGCTTCAGCGCTTCTTCGTCGAACACTTCCACGAACACGCGACCGATGATTTTACGTTTCGCTTCCGGATCGTTCTCGCCTTTCAGCGCGTCCAGGAAGCGCTGCTCGCCTTCCACGTGAACGATGTTCAGACCGAAGTGGTCGCCAAACATGTCCATAACCTGCTGGGCTTCGTTCAGACGCAGCAGACCGTTGTCCACGAAGACGCAGGTCAGGTTTTTACCGATGGCGCGGTGCAGCAGCATCGCGGTCACGGAGGAGTCCACGCCGCCGGAGAGGCCGAGGATCACTTTGTCATCGCCAACCTGCTGGCGGATACGCTCCACGGCATCGTCGATGATTTTTGCCGGGGTCCACAGGGCTTCACACTGGCAGATGTCACGCACGAAGCGCTCCAGCATGCGCATACCCTGACGGGTGTGGGTCACTTCCGGGTGGAACTGCACGCCGTAGAAACGTTTTTCTTCGTTCGCCATGATGGCGAACGGGCAGCTTTCAGTGCTGGCAACGGTCACGAAGTCGGACGGGATAGCGGTGACTTTGTCGCCGTGGCTCATCCACACGTCCAGCAGCGGTTTGCCGTCTGCGGTCAGGGAGTCTTCGATACCGCGCACCAGCGCGCTGTCGGTGACGACTTCAACCTGTGCGTAGCCGAACTCACGCTCGTTAGAGCCTTCTACGTGGCCGCCCAGCTGCATCGCCATGGTCTGCATGCCGTAGCAAACGCCGAACACCGGTACGCCCGCTTCGAACACGTACTGCGGCGCACGCGGGCTGTTCTCTTCGGTAGTGCTTTCCGGGCCGCCGGACAGGATGATGCCGCTTGGATTGAACTCGCGAATCTGTGCTTCCGTGACATCCCACGCCCACAGCTCACAGTAAACGCCCAGTTCACGCACGCGGCGCGCCACCAGCTGAGTGTACTGAGAACCAAAGTCCAGGATGAGAATGCGATGTTTATGAATGTTTTCCGTCATTGACGCTAATTCCGAGGCAAGTGAAACAAAACAAAGCGCCCGGCATTGAGCCGGGCGCGGAAATTTATCAGGAGCCCAGACGGTAGTTCGGGGACTCTTTGGTGATCGTCACGTCGTGAACGTGGCTCTCCTGGATACCCGCACCGCTGATGCGTACGAATTCCGCTTTGGTACGCAGCAGGTCAATGGTACCACAGCCGGTCAGCCCCATACAGGAGCGCAGGCCGCCCATCTGCTGGTGAATGATCTCTTTCAGGCGGCCTTTATACGCCACGCGGCCTTCAATACCTTCCGGCACCAGTTTGTCAGCAGCGTTATCGGTCTGGAAGTAACGGTCAGAGGAACCTTTAGACATCGCGCCCAGGGAGCCCATACCGCGGTAGGATTTATAAGAACGCCCCTGGTAGAGTTCGATTTCACCCGGGGATTCTTCGGTACCGGCCAGCATGGAGCCCACCATCACGGCTGCGGCACCTGCGGCGATCGCTTTGGCGATGTCGCCAGAGAAACGGATACCGCCGTCCGCGATTACCGGAATACCGGTACCTTCCAGCGCTTCAACCGCGTCAGAAACCGCGGTGATCTGCGGCACGCCTACGCCGGTGACGATACGGGTGGTACAGATAGAGCCAGGACCGATACCCACTTTCACCGCGCTGCAACCCGCTTCCGCCAGCGCGCGAGCGCCTGCGCCGGTTGCTACGTTACCGCCGATGATCTGGAGATCCGGGTATTTAGCACGGGTTTCACGAATACGTTGCAGAACGCCTTCGGAGTGGCCGTGGGAGGAGTCAATCAGCAGCACGTCAACGCCCGCAGCAACCAGCGCGTCAACGCGCTCTTCGTTACCCGCACCTGCGCCAACCGCAGCGCCGACGCGCAGACGGCCATGCTCGTCTTTACAGGCGTTCGGTTTACGTTCTGCTTTCTGGAAATCTTTAACGGTGATCATGCCGCGCAGGTGGAAGTTCGCGTCCACAACCAGCGCTTTCTCAACGCGTTTTTCGTGCATTTTCGCCAGCACCACGTCGCGGGTTTCGCCTTCACGCACGGTCACCAGACGCTCTTTTGGCGTCATGTAGACGCTGACAGGCTGGTTCAGGTCAGTCACGAAACGCACGTCACGACCGGTAATGATGCCGACCAGTTCGTTGTCTTCAGTGACTACCGGGTAGCCTGCGAAGCCGTTACGCTCGGTCAGAGCTTTCACTTCGTGCAGCGTGGTGGTTGGCAGAACGGTCTGAGGATCGGACACGATACCGGATTCATGCTTCTTCACGCGGCGAACTTCTTCCGCCTGACGCTCAATAGACATGTTTTTGTGGATAAAGCCAATGCCGCCTTCCTGTGCCAGGGCGATAGCCAGACGCGCTTCAGTCACGGTGTCCATTGCTGCGGAGAGCATAGGAATGTTCAGACGAATGGTTTTCGTCAACTGCGTGCTGAGGTCGGCAGTATTCGGCAGAACGGTGGAGTGAGCGGGAACGAGGAGGACGTCGTCAAACGTCAGTGCTTCTTTAGCGATACGTAGCATGGGCAATATCTCTGACCTGGGTGGTTAAATATTGCCGTGGCATTATACAGAGCGTAACCGATTGCATCCACACTTTTTTGAAAAAAATGCTTGCGCTCACCTCTCAGCAGGTTACTATCGACTGAATAACTTGCTGATTTAGAATTTGATCCCGCTCACATGTTATCCTCTCAATCCCCCTCAATTTATACTGTCAGCCGCCTTAATCAGACGGTGCGTTTGCTGCTTGAGCAGGAAATGGGACAGGTCTGGATCAGCGGTGAAATCTCTAACTTCACACAGCCCGCTTCCGGACACTGGTACTTTACGCTGAAAGACGACACCGCTCAGGTGCGCTGCGCGATGTTCCGCAACAGCAACCGTCGCGTGACGTTTCGCCCTCAGCATGGCCAGCAGGTTCTGGTTCGCGCCAATATTACCCTGTATGAGCCGCGCGGCGATTATCAGATTATCGTCGAGAGCATGCAGCCCGCGGGCGAAGGCTTGTTGCAACAGAAATACGAGCAGCTTAAAGCCATGCTTTCGGCTGAGGGGTTGTTTGACCAGCAGTTCAAAAAGCCCTTGCCCTCACCTGCCCACTGCGTTGGGGTTATCACCTCGAAAACCGGTGCGGCCCTGCACGATATTTTGCATGTCCTGAAGCGCCGTGACCCTTCCCTGCCCGTCATTATCTACCCGACTGCCGTTCAGGGTGACGATGCGCCGGGGCAGATCGTGCGCGCCATTGAGCTGGCGAATGCGCGTCAGGAGTGTGATGTCCTGATCGTTGGGCGCGGCGGCGGCTCGCTGGAAGACCTGTGGAGTTTTAACGACGAGCGCGTGGCGCGGGCAATCTTTGCCAGCCTTATCCCGGTGGTAAGCGCCGTCGGTCACGAAACGGATGTGACGATTGCCGATTTTGTCGCGGATTTACGCGCGCCCACGCCGTCCGCGGCGGCAGAGGTGGTCAGCCGTAACCAGCTGGAGCTGCTGCGTCAGATCCAGAACGGGCAGCAGCGCCTGGAGATGGCGATGGACTACTTCCTCGCCAACCGTACCCGCCGCTTTACCCAGCTTCACCATCGTCTGCAACAGCAGCATCCGCAATTGCGTCTGGCGCGTCAGCAAACCGTGCTGGAACGTCTGCGTCAGCGGATGAACTTCGCGCTGGATAACCAGCTTAAGCGGGCGGTATCGCGCCAGCAGCGCACGACGCAGCGTCTGAACCAGCAGAATCCGCAGCCGAAGATTTATCGCGCGCAAACGCGGATCCAGCAGCTTGAGTTCCGCCTCGCGGAAAATATCCGCTCACGCCTGAGCACCACGCGCGAGCGTTTCGGCAATGCGGTCACCCATCTGGAAGCCGTCAGCCCGCTCTCCACGCTGGCTCGCGGCTATAGTGTGACCACCGCGACGGACGGCAAAGTGCTGAAACAAACGAAACAGGTTAAAGCCGGGGATGTGCTCACCACCCGGCTTTCTGACGGCTGGGTCGAGAGTGAGGTGAAAGAGATCAAACCGGTGAAAAAAACGCGCCAGCGTAAAAGCGGATAAATCTTCGCCGGTTACAAACTATACTGCTGCTATTGCCTTTTTTAATAAGGAGAGCAGCATGCCCCATCTTCATAGCGTCATCCCTCCGTATATTCTTCGTCGAATTATCGAAAGCGGTTCTGAGCCGCAGCAGCGCTGCGCCCGTCAGACCTTAACCCACATCCAGACGCTGATGGCCCATATGCCGGGCAAACCCGCCGCGCCGCATGTGAATAAAGCCGGTCAGCTTGAGCGTGACATCTACGATGCGAAACAGACCCAGGAGCTGCCGGGTAGCCAGGTGCGCTATGAAGGCCAGCCCTCCAACGGCGATGTGGCGGTGGATGAAGCGTACGATTATCTGGGTATCACCCATGATTTCTTCTGGAAAGAATATCAGCGCGATTCGCTCGATAACAAAGGGCTGATCCTCACCGGCACCGTGCATTATGGTCGGGAATATCAGAACGCCTTCTGGAACGGCCAGCAGATGGTCTTTGGCGACGGTGACGGAGAAATCTTCAACCGCTTCACCATTGCCATCGACGTGGTGGCGCATGAGCTGAGCCACGGCGTGACCGAGACCGAAGCCGGACTGATCTATTTTGAACAGTCGGGCGCGCTGAACGAGTCGCTGTCAGACGTGTTTGGCTCGCTGGTGAAGCAATACCATCTTAAGCAAACCGCCGATAAAGCAGACTGGCTGATTGGCGAGGGTCTGCTGGCGGAGGGTATCAACGGGAAAGGGCTACGTTCCATGTCTGAACCCGGTACCGCCTACGACGATCCGCTGCTCGGCAAAGACCCGCAGCCCGCGCACATGAAAGACTTCATCAAAACGCGCGAGGATAACGGCGGCGTGCATCTTAACTCCGGCATCCCCAACCGCGCGTTTTACCTGGCCGCAACGGCGATCGGTGGCTACGCCTGGGAAAAAGCGGGTTATGCCTGGTACGACACGGTTTGCGATCGCAACCTGGCGCAGGATGCGGATTTTGATGCCTTTGCAAAACTGACGATCGCGCACGGCGAGAAACGCTCCGGTAGCGACGTTGGGGCGGCCATTAAACAAGCCTGGGAACAGGTGGGAGTACTGTAAATGCAGGTTCCGGAACTGACGGATGACGCCGTGGTTGAGCTGGCCCGGGAAGGCGGCGTCGCCTTTATCCCTAAGCTGAGCGGCCAGCGCACCATTGCGCTCTCCTCGCTTAATGAGGCCCAGCGCCAGCGCCTGGTGAGCATTCTTGAGCAGGCTTTCCCGCGCGGCCAGCCGCCCGGGCAAGCCTCTTCCCCCGGCAGCGGTGACCAGCGCTATTTCCGCATCCAGATTATCTGGACCGGCCAAAATCAGGCGCACTACGCCGATATCATCGTGCTGGTACCCGAGCAGGAAGCACCCGAGTCGCTGGTGGAACTGTGGCAGAAAGGTGAAGGCTGCGTGTGCGATTAACCTTCAGCCCGAACAAACTCCACGCGTTTTTTAGAGATAAGACCGTGGCCGTTCTGGCAAAAATAGTCCACCGCACCGCAGGCTTTTAGTACCTGGAGTGGCTGATGACACTCCGGGCAGCGGGCTTCGAGCGCGATATCTTTATTACAATTTTCGCAGTGCGCTACCCCGTTCAGGGGCTCCAGCGGTGTCTGGCAATCCGGGCAGGTAATCGTCATGGTGACTCCTTCAAAGCGTTCAGGTCTGCGATAATTTTACCACGTCGCGTTCAGTGCGGGCCACGCAACTGTTGCTGTAAGGTCAGCAGCAGCGTCACCTCCTCGACCCTGCGGCGCGTCGTGCGGCTCACCTGGTGCGGATCCCGTTCAAAGAGACTTTTTGCTCCCAGAATATGCTCCGCAAGGCAATGCTCGTAGATCGTACCGGGAATATGCCAGCGCTGAATTTCTTTACCCTTAATCAGCTCCAGCACATCTTCTGCGCCGCGTCGGTCGTGGCTGACGATGCGCCCGTCGCGCAAATGGAAGCGTAATCCCTTTTGCCCGCCCGCTGGCCCCGCGTATTTGTTAAGCCAGATGTCCACCGGCACGCCGCTGATGCTTCCCTGCAAATGCGCCTCGCCTTCCGCCGTGGTCAGATCGCCCGTTGCGATTTCGCGGCCCAGGCGGTCTTTTGCTGTCACCACCTGCAACGTCATATCGTCACTGCCGCCCAGGTAAAGCACCGTTTCACGCAGCATCGCCAGCACGTGCGTACCGATATCCAGAATCACACCATCTGGATGGCGAAGCGTTCGCGCGTCTGGCTCGCCGGTGGCGAAGTTGAGCGCAATGGGCTCTCCTTCGGCGTTATACCCGCTTGGCTCCTGCAAAAAGCCTTCGATTTTGACGATGTCAGAAATATGAGCGACCAGTGATTGCTTTACGCTATCGAGACGCGCCATCCAGTGATCGAGCGCCAGCACGCGGTCGGCGGCTCCCGGTTGAGCCAGCAGCGCTTTCAGTTTTTCAATTTGGGGCAGCGTGGCGACAATCGGTTTTTCTACCACAATACGCGACGCGGGTGAGGCCAGCGCCTGCTCAAGTACCTCGAGGTGGTACAGGGAGGAAGTGGTGATAAACAGGGTATCCAGCGGGTGGGAAAGAAGTTCACCGAGCGACGCGCAACGTGTGACCCCTTCAGGCTGCTTCTCGGGATGAATATCAAAACCTAAACAGCGCGGAGTATCAGGAAAAAGATTTCGTATTGCCGGTAAGTAAGCCGTTTCAACCACAGCACCAAGCCCAACAAACCCTAACAGCATGTTCTTACCTCGTTAAGTCAATTGCCGGGGCATAACGCCACCCCGGCAAGGTCGAGGTTTATCAGGCGTTAGCGGCCGGTTTAGTCTGCGCATTTTCCAGCATGCGGCGCACCGGAACAATGAGGACGATCAGCACCGCAGCACAAATCAGCAGCGCAATGGAGCAACGGGCAAAGAGGTCTGGCAGCATATCCAGCTGGTCGGCCTTCACGTGACCACCAATCAGCCCCGCAGCCAGGTTACCCAGCGCACTGGCGCAGAACCACAGGCCCATCATCTGGCCGCGCATTCTCTCCGGCGCCAGCAGGGTCATGGTCGCCAGACCAATCGGACTCAGGCACAGTTCCCCGAGCGTCAGCATCAGGATACTGCCCACCAGCCAGAACGGAGAAACCCCTGCCCCACCGTTGCTCAGCACGTTCTGCGCCGCCAGCATCATCAGGCCAAAGCCCGCCGCCGCGCACAGAATACCGATCACGAACTTGGTGATGCTGCTCGGACGAATGTTTTTGCTCGCCAGCTTCGGCCATGCCCAGCTAAATACCGGGGCCAGCAGAATGATGAACAGGGCATTGATCGACTGGAACCACACCGCCGGGATCTCAAAATCACCGATCATGCGGTTAGTGTAGTCGTTGGCGAACAGGTTGAAGGAGGTTGGCTTCTGCTCGAACGCGGACCAGAAGAACGCGGCGGAGACCAGCAGAATAAAGCACACCAGCAGCCTTGCGCGCTCTTTGCGATTCAGCCCGGCGAAGATGAACAGATAGATGAAGTAGAGCGCGACGGAGGCGGCAATCACATACACCAACACGCTGGCGACCGCGACCGGATTAATCACAATCACGCCCTGGGCAATCAACGTTACGATGATTGCAACACCCACAGCCAGCGCCAGCAGCCAGGCACCCACGCCGTTACGTTTCACTACCGGACTGTTCCAGGTGGAGTCCAGACCGACTTCACTGTCGTAGCGCTTCATGGCCGGAACGGCAAACACGCGGAAGATAATCAGGGCGACCAGCATCCCGATACCACCGATACCAAAGCCCCAGTGCCAGCCGTGGGTTTTAATCAGCCAGCCGGAAATCAGAGGGGCAATGAACGAGCCCATGTTGATGCCCATATAGAACAGCGAGAAACCGCCGTCACGACGCGCATCGCCTTTTTTATACAGGGTGCCGACCATGACCGAGATACAGGTCTTGAACAGGCCGGAGCCGAGCACGATAAACATCAGGCCGATGAAGAACAGGTTGTCGCCCATGATGGCCGACAGGGCGATCGACAGGTGCCCGAGCGCAATCAAAATCGAACCGTACCAGACGGCCCGCTGCTGGCCGAGCCAGTTATCCGCCAGCCAGCCGCCCGGCAGCGCAGCGAGGTACATGGTGCCGGCAAAGATGCCGACAATCGCCGAGGCGTTTTCACGCGCCAGGCCCATCCCGCCGTCATAGACGGTGGCGGCCATAAACAGAATCAGTAGCGGGCGAATACCGTAAAACGAAAAACGCTCCCACATCTCGGTGAAGAACAGCGAACCGAGCGGATAAGGATGGCCGAAGAAGGTTCGGCTCTCTTTTTGATTAACAGAGGATTGCATAATTCTCCCGAAAAGGTATGTGTCGTGCTTGTAAACACCAGCATGTACGCCGAACGGTTACGTATCCGATCGATTTTTTACATGCGGCGAAATGTTGGTTAACCATTTGATAACCAGGCGCTAGTTTTGTCTAGTACCGAACCTTGGACTTTAAGACGAAAATTCGATGATTGTCTACTTTCTTAGATATTAACATGGTTAAAAGCGAATAGTGATTGACATCACACAGGGAAGGCAGGCCTTTTGAATGGGCGAAAAAAACCCGCGACAGGCGCGGGTTTTAGTGAGTTCGGTAAGAATTATTTGCTTTTCTTAATGTGCTTAATCAAACGCTTACGCTTACGCATCTGGTTCGGCGTCAGGGTGTTGCGTTTATTCGCAAACGGGTTCTCCCCTTCCTTGAACTGAATACGGATAGGCGTACCCATCACGTCCAGCGACTTGCGGAAGTAGTTCATCAGGTAGCGTTTGTAGGAGTCCGGCAGATCCTTCACCTGGTTACCGTGGATCACCACGATAGGCGGGTTATACCCCCCGGCGTGAGCATATTTCAGCTTCACGCGACGACCGCGCACCAGCGGCGGTTGGTGGTCTTCAGCAGCCATGTTCATGATACGGGTCAGCATCGCCGTGCTCTGACGGCGGGTAGAGCTGTCATAGGCTTCACGAACGGATTCGAACAGGTTGCCAACACCACTCCCGTGCAGGGCAGAGATGAAGTGAACGCGGGCAAAGTCGATAAAGCCCAGACGGAAGTCCAGCGTCTCTTTCACCTGCTCGCGCACTTCATTGCTCAGGCCGTCCCACTTGTTGACGACGATAACCAGTGAGCGCCCACTATTGAGGATAAAGCCAAGCAGAGAGAGATCCTGATCGGAGATACCTTCACGTGCGTCGATGACCAGCAGCACCACGTTGGCGTCTTCAATCGCCTGAAGGGTTTTGATCACCGAGAATTTTTCTACCACATCGGTGATTTTCCCGCGCTTACGCACCCCTGCGGTGTCGATAAGTACGTACTCACGTTCATCGCGCTGCATTGGAATGTAAATGCTGTCACGCGTTGTGCCTGGCATGTCGTAAACCACCACGCGCTCTTCACCGAGAATACGGTTAGTAAGCGTAGACTTACCTACGTTTGGGCGACCCACGATAGCCAGCTTGATAGGCAGATCCTGCGGGTTGAAGTCGTCTTCCGGCTCTTCCTCGCCTTCCTCTCCGGCTTCAAACTGCGCCCAGTATTCAGCGTCCTCGTCCACCTCTTCCGGCGGGTTCACTTCATCTACCCACGGCAGCAGAACGGTTTCCAGCAGGCTGGTGACGCCACGACCATGCGAGGCCGCGATAGGATAAATATCGCCCAGGCCTAAAGACCAGAAATCCGCAACAGCCTGATCGGCATCGATGCCGTCAGTTTTGTTCGCCACCAGGAAGGTAGGCTTTTCGCGTGAACGCAGATGTTTAGCAATAGCAGAATCCGCGGGCATCAGGCCAGCGCGAGCATCCACCATAAACAGAACCACATCCGCTTCTTCGATAGCCAGCAGAGATTGCTCTGCCATGCGGGTTTCTACGCCGTCTTCCGTACCGTCAATACCCCCGGTATCGATACAGATGAACTCGCGTCCTTCCACCTCTGCACGACCGTACTTACGGTCACGCGTCAGCCCCGGGAAATCCGCAACCAGCGCATCACGGGTGCGTGTTAAACGGTTAAAAAGAGTGGATTTTCCAACGTTAGGGCGCCCGACAAGCGCGACCACAGGTACCATGTTTGAAGCCTCATAAAATTCAAAATAACGTCGCTTTCGCAGCGTTTTTAAAAATGTCAAAACGGCTCCTGAGTGAACAGGAGCCGTTTAGTATACTACAACCGCCGTGTAATTAACGCGTGATCGCGTACAGCGTGCCGTCTTTTGCCTGAATCAACAGTTTGCCGTCAGCCACAACGGGCTCCGTCAGGAAGCCTGAGCTATCCACTTTCTGCTGTGCCACGAAGCGACCATTCTCTGGATCGATCCAGTGCATATAGCCTTCGCTGTCGCCCACCACCAGGCTGCCGTTATACAGTGCCGGTGCTGTCAGCAGACGGTGCAGCAGATCGCTCTGCGTCCACAGCGTCACGCCACCTTCGGTGCTCAGCGCCAGCAGACGGTCGTTCTGATCCACCATATAAATACGGTTGCCGTCGACGATGAAATCGTTCACGGAACCCAGCTCACGTTTCCACATGATCTGGCCGCTACGCAGGTCCAGCGCCGTCAGGTTGCCGTTGTACGCCAGCGCGTAAACCACACCGTCAACGATGACTGGCGTGGTGTCCACGTCACTCAGACGGTCAATTTCAGTTGAACCGGTCGCCTGGGAAATACGCTGCTGCCAGATCATCTGGCCCTGCTGCATCAGTACCGCGCTGACACGGCCGTTGTCACCGCCCACAATGGCGGCGCCAAAGGCGGTCGCCGGAGCAGATTCACCACGCAGAGACAGCGCTGGCATATCCAGGTTAACCGTCCATTTTACCAGACCATCGGCTTCGTTCAGCGCCTGCAACTGGCCGTTGCTGGTATGGATCAGCACCAGGCCGTCGCTGACAACCGGACGCGACAAGGATTCACCGGCAACGGTGGTCTGCCATGCAACCGAACCGTCGCTGGCATTCAGCGCGTAAACCTGCGCTTTTTCGCTGCCCACATAAACGTGACCGCCGGCAACGGTCAGGCCGCCAGAAAGCAGTGCAGGTTTACGGGAGAACCAGCCGTCTTTTTCCGCCAGGTTGATGGACCACACTTCTTTTCCGTCATCAGCGTTCAGCGCTTTAACGGTGCCTTTGCGATCGGCCGCATAGACAACGCCGTCAGCAAAGGCCGGGTGCAGGTTGGAATAAAAATCGCCAATACCATCGCCTACGGAGGTGTCCCAGGCGGTGGATGGGGTGAACTGGTTTTCAACCGTCGGCAGCGGGGACATTTTAACAACGTCTTCTTCGCCACTGAACAGTGAACAACCACTCAATAACGTAACAGAAAGCAGTCCTGGCAGAAGTAATTTACGCAATTGCATTGGGTCCCTCTCAGACGGACAAATTATTTATTTTCATCTGCATCATTTCGCTCAGCGCAGGTGAAGCTTTACTATCCACGCCAGCTTGCCACGCTTTACGCGCGCCCGCTTTATCACCCTTACTCAGCAGTGCTTCACCGCGAAGATCGGCGACAATAGCGGCGAAGCCTTCGCCTTTGATGGTATCAAGCGTTTTCAGCGCGTCGTCGGCTTTTTTCTGCTGAACCTGGATACGCGCCAGACGCAGATTGATCACCGCTTTCAGATTTTCGTCACTGGCAGCAGCAAGCCCCTGAGACAGTTGCGCAGCGGCTTTGTCCAGTTCGTTTTTATCAACATACTGCTGAGCCACTTCCAGCGCAGCCAGCGCGCCGTAGGTGTTTTTGTTGTCAGCGGCAAATTTCTCCGCAGCCGTCAACGTTTGCGGCTGATCGGCACGGATTGCGCTAACGGTATTTTCGTAGTTCAGGGACGAACCGCGAGCAGAGTCAGCCTGATGATTGTTCCAGTAACGCCAGCCTACCAGCGCACCAACACCTAAAATAACCCCTACAACCAGTGCCTTGCCGTTTTCAGCAAAGAAGCGCTTAACCGCATCAACCTGGTCGTGTTCGTTCTCGTAAATTTCCACGCAGTCCTTCTCCTTAGCCCAATAGAGTGCGCAAGTGCGCCGCAACGCCATCCTGCGTTACCGTAGTTTGCTCACCAGAGCGCAGGTCTTTGACTACCACTTCGCCGTTGGCCACTTCGGACTCACCCAGCACCAGTGCGATACTTGCGCCCCACTTATCGGCACGAGCAAACTGTTTTTTAAAGTTGCCGCCGCCGTGGTTGGTCATCAGCTTAACGTCCGGCAGCGCATCGCGCACGCGTTCGGCAAGCTGCATCGCCGCAGACTGCGTATCCGCACCTGAGGCCACCAGGTATATATCGACAACAGGATCGGCTTTAAATTCCGGATTAACTGCCTGAACCAGCAAAACAAGTCGCTCAAGGCCCATCGCGAAGCCTACAGCCGGTGCTGCACGACCACCCAGTTGCTCGACCAGTCCGTCATAACGACCGCCGGCACAGACGGTGCCCTGCGAACCGAGGCTGGTGGTGACCCACTCAAATACGGTGCGGTTGTAGTAGTCCAGACCGCGCACCAGACGCTGGTTAACGGTATAAGCAATGCCCGCCGCTTCAAGCAGCTTGCACAGGCCGGCAAAGTGTTCGCGGGAATCCTCATCCAGGTAGTCACCCAGCGCTGGCGCATCGTTCAGCAGCGCCTGTACGTCAGGATTTTTGGAATCGAGTACGCGCAGCGGGTTGCTGTACATACGACGCTTACAGTCTTCGTCGAGCTTCTCTTTGTGCTGTTCCAGGAACGCCACCAGCGCATCGCGATAGTTCGCACGCGCTTCCAGAGAACCGATAGAGTTCAGCTCCAGGGAAACGTGCTCAGAAATACCGAGCGCACGCCACCAGCGGGCAGTAAGCATAATCAGTTCGGCATCGATATCGGGTCCTTGCAGACCAAACACTTCCACGCCAAGCTGGTTGAACTGACGGTAGCGGCCTTTTTGCGGACGTTCGTGGCGGAACATCGGGCCGATATACCACAGGCGCTGCTCCTGATTGTACAGGAGACCATGTTCGATGCCGGCGCGTACGCAACCCGCCGTCCCCTCAGGACGCAGAGTCAGGCTGTCGCCGTTGCGGTCCTCAAAGGTGTACATCTCTTTTTCAACCACGTCGGTTACTTCGCCGATCGCGCGTTTGAATAACGGGGTCTGCTCTACAATCGGCAAACGAATTTCGCTGTAACCGTAGCTGCCGAGCACCTGCTTCAGTGTGCCTTCAATGCGCTGCCAGATGGCGGTTTCGCCAGGCAGATAATCGTTCATGCCGCGGATGGCTTGAATGTTTTTTGCCACGTTTATTCTCTTTCTATATACAAAAAAGAACCCAAAGAATGGGTTCAATCATACATGGGAAGCAGCCTGCTTCCCATCACGTTATTTTTCAACCTGCTGAACGCTGATGCGCTTCGCTTCGTCCATCATCGTCGCTTTCGCGCGAATCCGGGCTTCGAGCTGGTCGATCATATCACTATTATCCAGACGATCTTTACGAACGCCATCTTCATAGAGACCACTTTTCTTGTTACCGCCGGTCACGCCCAGCGTGGACACCAGCGCTTCACCCGGACCGTTCACCACGCAGCCGATGATGGAAACGTCCATCGGGGTGATGATGTCTTCCAGGCGCTGCTCCAGAGCATTCACGGTGCCGATCACGTCAAACTCCTGACGTGAACAGGTTGGGCAGGCAATGAAGTTGATCCCACGCGCGCGGATACGCAGTGATTTCAGGATGTCGAAACCGACTTTGATCTCTTCCACCGGATCGGCGGCCAGGGAGACGCGTAACGTGTCGCCGATGCCTTCAGAGAGCAGCAGGCCGAGACCAATCGCCGATTTTACCGAACCGCTTCGCAGACCGCCCGCCTCGGTGATCCCAAGGTGGAGCGGCTGATCGATCTGTTTTGCCAGCAGACGATACGATTCAACGGCCAGGAAGACGTCAGACGCTTTCACGCTCACTTTAAACTGATCAAAGTTAAGGCGATCCAGATGATCGACGTGACGCATTGCGGATTCGAGCAGCGCCTGCGGCGTCGGCTCACCGTACTTTTCCTGGAGATCTTTTTCCAGAGAGCCAGCGTTCACGCCGATACGGATTGGAATGTTTTTGTCGCGGGCGCAGTCAACCACCATGCGAATGCGCTCTTCGTTGCCGATGTTGCCTGGGTTAATACGCAGGCAATCGACACCATATTCAGCGACTTTCAGCGCGATACGGTAATCGAAGTGAATATCGGCAACCAGCGGAACGCTCACCTGCTGCTTGATCAGTTTGAACGCCTCGGCGGCATCCATGGTCGGTACAGAGACGCGAACAATGTCCGCGCCTACGCGTTCTAATGCTTTGATTTGATTGACCGTCGCTTCTACATCCGTAGTACGCGTATTGGTCATCGACTGGACGGCGATAGGCGCCCCATCGCCGACTGGCACGTTCCCAACGTAAATCCGTTTCGATTTTCTACGTTGAATAGGAGCCTGGTTATGCATGTAAAATCTCCCGCATTGCCCGTCTGTTACTGTGCTGCTGATTGTTCGGCATTAACGGTAAGACGCGCAACCTGGTTAGTTCTGATAAAGCGGCTCAGATCGACAGATTTTCCTTGATACTGGATCTGTACCGCTGCCGGTGCGCCGATTTTAAGCTTGTAAGGTGCCTGGCCCGTTAGATTTAACGTGCCATCTTTACGTTGCAGGCCGCTGAACAGCTTTTTACCTGTCGCATCAGTCACTTCCAGCCAGCAATCCGCCGTGAAATTCATCACCAGCGCATTCGGGTCAACGGCAGGTGCCGCCGTACCCGCCGGGTCAGTTGGCAGTGACGCCGCGGTGTTATCTGCCGGTGCCGTTGCCGCAGGGGCGGTATCAACATTGGCCTGTGAAGGTGATACGACCGCGTTTTGATCCTGGGCCTGGGTGGCTGGTGCAGTATTCGCCGTCGCTTCTGGCGTCGTCGCTGGCTCGGTTGCAGGCGTGCTGCTTGCTGCCGCCTGAGGTTCGCTGGAGGTCGCAGCTCCTTCGGTGCTCAGCGGCACGCTTTGCGCGCCGTTATTACCAGACTGATTGAGCTCAGCGGAGGACTGATCGGCCATCGTCGTGATCTCTTCCTGCTGCGCTTTGTGGTTTTGCCACCACCATGCGCCCGTCAGGCCGACAACCACGAACAGGACCAGCCAGGTAAAGCTCATCAGCCAGCCATCGCGTTTTTTACGACGTTTACCCAGAGAGAAGCTCTGCATCGGCGCAACTTTTGCCGCACGCACAGGCGCCTGCTTCTCCATCATCGGCAGTAATTCGTCTTCAGGGATATGAACCAGTTTGGCGTAAGAACGGATATAACCGCGCAGAAACGTTGAAGCCAGATCGGCGGGTGCCTTATCTTCTTCAATATCGCGAACGGTGGAAACCTTCAGGCACAGGCGTTCTGCAACGGCTTGCTGGCTGAGTCCGAGTTGTTCACGGGCGTTGCGAAGACGAACGCCAGTGGAGAGTGCTGCATTTTGATCGTGAGTGGCTTCAGTATTCATTCGCTACAACTACTGGTACGTGAAAATAAGGGTTCAGGTGCCGGTGAGTCACAATGCCACCCGCACCGCGAAACTTTAGGTCAGTTAACCTGGAACAAACAGTATAAGACTGTCGGGCCGCAGATGACAGCGCTGGCAGGCCTTCACGCTAAACTGTTGTTACGTCGTTACATACTGCCCGAAAGTCGTATGAAACGCACCGTAATTATTAATCAGTCATAATGATTGTGACTGAATATTCAGTAAATTAATGCTTCACGGCGCAAAAAACGCGCCGTGTCTGCATAATAATCAAACGGTTTTGACCGCGATTGACTCACCCTGCATGCGCTTACGCAGCGTACGTTTGGTACGGTCAATTACGTCACCCGCCAGCTGACCACAGGCTGCGTCGATATCATCGCCACGCGTTTTACGAACGATGGTGGTGAAACCATACTCCATCAGCACTTTTGAGAAGCGATCGATACGGCTGTTCGAGCTACGGCCATACGGCGCGCCCGGGAACGGGTTCCATGGGATCAGGTTGATCTTACATGGCGTATCTTTCAGCAGTTCAGCCAGCTCATGTGCATGTTCGGTACCGTCGTTAACATGATCCAGCATCACGTATTCAATGGTCACGCGGCCCTGGTTCGCGTTAGATTTCTCCAGGTAACGGCGCACGCCAGCCAGGAAGGTTTCGATATTGTACTTTTTGTTGATCGGCACAATTTCGTCACGGATGGCGTCGTTTGGCGCGTGAAGGGAGATGGCCAGCGCAACGTCAATCATGTCGCCCAGTTTGTCCAGCGCAGGCACAACGCCGGAAGTAGAGAGCGTAACGCGGCGCTTGGACAGACCAAAACCGAAATCGTCGAGCATAATTTCCATCGCCGGAACGACGTTGGTCAGGTTGAGCAGCGGTTCACCCATCCCCATCATCACCACGTTGGTGATTGGACGTGTACCGGTGACTTTCGCCGCGCCCACGATTTTCGCGGCACGCCAGACCTGGCCGATGATTTCCGACACGCGCAGGTTACGGTTAAAGCCCTGCTGCGCCGTAGAGCAGAATTTGCACTCCAGCGCACAGCCCACCTGAGAAGAGACGCACAGCGTGGCGCGATCGTCTTCCGGGATATACACGGTTTCAACGCGCTGATCGCCAACGGCAATGGCCCACTTGATGGTGCCATCTGAAGAGCGCTGCTCTTCCACCACTTCCGGTGCGCGGATTTCCGCCACTTCTTTAAGCTTATTGCGCAGCACTTTGTTGATGTCCGTCATGTCATCAAAGTTGTCGCTGCAATAGTGGTACATCCATTTCATGACCTGATCGGCACGAAATGGCTTCTCGCCCATCTCTTTAAAGAACTCGCGCATCTGCTGACGGTTCAGGTCCAGCAGGTTAATTTTTCCATTTTTATTGGGAACCGCAGGAATGGCGACTTCGGAGGTATTCACTAATTCAGACATAATTTTTTCCGGCCTCGTTGTTACACGTTGTGGCCCTTGGTGGGTTGAAAAGAAACGCCCCGGTAAGCAGTCTGCTCGTCCGGGGCGTTGCATTGTACAAAGTCTGGCGCAGGGATGCCACGTTTGCACGCGGCATTTACGAAATTATTAGCGAGTGCGCGGGCACACTTCGCCTTCAGCGAAGAAGAACGCGATTTCGCGCGCAGCAGATTCAACAGAGTCGGAACCGTGGGTGCCGTTCTCGGTGAAGCTGTCTGCATAGTCGGCGCGCAGAGTACCTGCCAGCGCGTTGTCCGGGTTGGTTGCACCCAGCAGATCGCGGTGACGCTGTACCGCGTTTTCGCCTTCCAGTACGGATACCACGATTGGGCCAGAGGTCATGAACTCGACCAGACCATCAAAGAATGGGCGACCTTCGTGCTCAGCGTAAAAACCGCGAGCCTGCTCAACGGTCAGGTGCAGCATTTTGGTGCCAACGATCTTAAACCCTGCTGATTCAAAGCGAGCGAAGATGCTGCCAATAACGTTTTTTGCCACCGCGTTTGGTTTGATGATGGAAAAAGTACGTTCAATAGCCATTGATAACCTCTGTAAAATGTTCTGTTGTTTTTGCATACCTGAGTATGGTGTGGCGCGGATTATAAAGAGCAATAGCGCCATTGCCTATGGTTATGCATAACATTTTTTTAAAATGAGACGAAGATTAGCAACAGCTCGTATTTCGCATACCGTGTTGATGATGAAAACAGAGCGGACACTGCTTTTCATCAGACGTAAATGACCAGAAATGACGGTGGCACGTCAGGCAAACGGCTTCATATGCCGGTATGGTCACGCTTTTCGCTGTTCCTTCTGTTTGCGTCACGTTTATCGCCGCATGCTGGCATACCGCTTCGCAGCCGCCGCACCCCGTACAGCGTCCGGTTTCCACGACCAGTTCAGCGTTCTCAAACCGAATCGCGTTTTCCGTACAACTTCGCCAGCACGCGCCGCACAGTACGCAGGATTCGGTATCGAGAGTTATCTCTGCCTCGCTAAACGCAGAAAACGCCCTGCGCAGTTCACGCTGACCGGGCACGACGCTACAGGCCTGGACATGCTCTCGGGGAACGTGCATCAGCGCACGCCGGGCGGTATTAACCTCGTTGACGGGTATATGTTTAAACGCCCACGCCGCTTCACCGCGTCGACGAAGCGCCAGATTCAGCCGGGCAATCGCCAGCAACCAGTCAGGATTCTGCTCCGCGTCGATACTGATAAACCGAACGTGGTACTGCGCATGCCACAGCAGAAGCTCATTCATCCCTGGCGCACGGTCAGTAAACGGCCCAACAAGCGTATCGCCACACAGAAAGCGTTTTCGCGGCGTGATGCCGGTGATGGCCTCAGCGGGGCAGACGAACAGGCAGTCACCGCATTCAATACAACGGCTATCATCAACCGAGACGCCTGAGTCGGTAAAAGAAAAAGCCTGCACAGGACAGACGTCCGCGCAGGCGAGGCAGGAAGCGTGGCGAAAACGGCGACGGACGCACGCATGCGTCACGTCCATCGCCGGGGCAAAGGTCAATCCGCCCATCAGCCAATACTGAAGAAAACGAAGCGCAGCATCAGCTCACCGACAATCAGCAATGCGCTTCCTAGCATCATGGGAGATCGCGCCGCTTTCAGACCGCCCGCAGCAAAGCACAGCATACCCGCAACGGATACGCACCAGCTCAGCAGATGCACGGTTCGCAGTTGCTCCAGCATCTGTAGCGGTGCGTGAGGGAACGTCACCACGGTGTTGTCCATAGCCGTAATATCTGCCAGCCAGACGGGCTGCATCACCAGACGCACAAGCACCAGCAACGTGATAATGACAACCGCCGCACGCACGGTAGTCTGGGAACGCGTCCCAACGGCCATGCAGGCTGAACCGATAATCCCCACCGAACCGAAAAACAGCACCAAAGTGTTAACATGCTGCCATGTCACCACGGATGCGTGCATGTAGATCTGCGCCATGCAGAACACATCGACTAAACCAACCAGACCTGCCACAACCAACAGTGGCTTCCAGCCTGGTTTTTTGACAAACATCAGCAGCGTTGCGAGGCCAAGTGCCGCAAGATAAAGACTGGCAAAGATAATCTCACGGCTCAGCCAGGAGCTGGATACGTGGCGCAGCGCATTAAGAGCATTAAGCGGATAGCCCATGTGCAGCGCGGAGGCAAGCAGCCCCAGGCTCGCCAGCACAAACGCTCCAGCTGCCGGCAGCAGCGCGCTGCGTTGCGTGCTTCCGAACGCCAGCCACAGCGTAACGCCAACCGATCCTTGCAGGAACAGCGTAAAAATCAGCAGCGGTAACTCATGCATGACGTTTCCCCTCTTTCTCTGCGCCCTGATGCGCTTTGATCACCAGGTTTGGTTTGGTGATGGAGGAATCAGGCAAGCCTTTCACATCACAGACCGCACCATACTTCGCCCGCAGTTCATCAATCGGCCCGAATTTAATCGCTTCGAGTGGACAGGTTGCCACACAGACGGGCTGCTCTCCCTTCGCCTGGAGATCCACGCAGAAATCACATTTGGACATCTGCCCGGTCTGCTCGTTGAGCTGTGGCGCGCCGTAAGGGCAAGACCATGCGCAGTAGCCGCAGCCGACGCACTTATCAGTATCAACGCGCACAATGCCGTCCCCCGGACGCTTATGCATTGCGGTGGTCGGGCAGTTTTTGATGCAAATGGGATCCGCACAGTGGTTACAGGAAATGGAGAGCGTGTAGGCAAAAACGTTGTTGCTGACGCCGCCCTGCCCGGTCGGGATAAACCCCCCGCCGTTAACTTCATAAACGCGACGGAAACGACGTCCGACCTCAAGGTTGTTTTTATCTTTGCACGCCACCTGGCATGCCTTGCAGCCCGAGCAGCGAGAAGAGTCGATATAAAAACCCAGCTGTTTGTCGCTCACCGGTGCGTAATGTTTAAACTGACTCATGCTTTAGCTACCTCCACCAGCATGGTTTGATGGGAATTCCCTTTCGCAAGCGCGGTAATACGGGCGGAACTGAGCACGTTCGCGCAGCCGCCTTTATCGATACCCTGCGCGTCCGGCTGCCACCAGGCGCCTGCCTGCATGGCCACCACGCCTGGAATGATGCGCGGCGTGACCTCCGCCGGGATCTCGCAAATGCCGCGCGCGTTATGAATACGCACGGTATCCCCCTGCGCAATGCCACGCTTTTGCGCATCCTGCGGGTTGATCCACAGCTTTTGCTGCTGCGCCTCAATTAACCACGGGTTGGCGTACTGGGTGGAGTTAGCGCGGTTTTTCCCTTTCCAGGTGATCAGCTGGAGCGGGAAGGTTTTCGCCAGCTCGTCTTCCGGCCCTTCATGGGCTGGCACGTAGTGCGACAGCGCCGGAATTTCCGGGTGATGCATGTCGTACAGACGCTTCGAGAAGATCTCAATTTTTCCGGACGGCGTCGGGAACGGATGATTCTGCGGATCGCGAATGTTGTCTTCAAAGGCAACGTACGGCGCGCTTTTGAAAAGATGCTGACGCGTCTTCTGTAGCGTCGCGAAGTCCGGCAGGTTTTCATCCGGCATGGACAGCCGCGTCTGCTCCCAGATGTGCTCAATCCACGCTTTTTCGTCACGGCCCTCGCTGAACGCTGGCTCGACGCCAAGCTTAGCAGCGACCTCCCGCAGCCAGTCGTAGTCTGAACGGCGTTCAAATTCAGGTTCAATCAGCTTTTCTGACAGGATCAGATAGCTTGCCGTGCCCCAGGTTTCGCCGATATTCCAGCGTTCCATGAAGCTGGTTTCCGGCAAAAGCAGGTCGGCGTATCTGGCGCTCGGCGTCATAAACAGATCGCTTGCGACGATAAACTCGATTTTCGACTCGTCTTCCAGGACACGGGTTGCCTGATGAAGATCCGGGTTCTGGTTAGCCAGATAATTGCCCGCCAGCGAGAACAGGATGCGGATATTGCTGTCCAGCTTCTCAGCATCCTTCAGGCCATCTTCCGCGGTTACCTTAGAAGCATCATCCGCGGCCTGCACCCAGTTCATGACCGAAATTTTGGCGTTGACCGGGTTGTCCGGCATCTCTGGCCCGGCCGCAAATTTGCGGTTTGCGCAGCCGCCATAGCCTGCTGCCCAGCCGCCTTTCACCCCGACGTTACCCGTTAGCGTGGCCAGTATCGTCGAGCCGCGCGCGGTGCGCTCGCCGCAGTTGTGACGCTGCGGTCCCCAGCCCTGGATCAGCGCGGCGGGTTTGGTGGTTGCGTAGTCACGCGCCAGCTGACGAATAGTTTGTGCAGGCACGTGGGTGATTTTCTCTGCCCACTCAGGCGTTTTCGCCACGCCATCCTTTGCACCGCTCAGGTAAGCCATCAGGGATTCATTGGCCGGAACGCCCTCTGGCATGGCGTCTTCGTCAAAGCCCAGGGTGTAGCGTTGAATAAAGTCGCGATCGTGCAGATTCTCCGTGACGATCACATACATCATCGCGTCCATCAGGGCGTTGTCCGTGGCAGGAAGCAATGGGATCCACTGATCGGCAAGGGAGGAAACCGTATCGGAATAGCGTGGGTCGACAACAATGAAGCGCGTGCCGTTTTGCTTCATCTTCTGGTAGAAGTGGTTGCTGTGCCCGAAGATGGTTTCCGTCGGGTTATGCCCCCAGAGAATGACCAGTTTGGTATCCAGCAGCGTGTCCAGAGAGCTGCCGCTGGCGGCGGTGCCATAGGTATACGGCGTTGCCGCCGCCGTGTTACCCATACTGACCGAGTGATAGCTTTCGAGATAGCCGCCGGTTAAGTTGAGCAGACGACGAACCATTTTATCGCCGGAAAAGGTCCCGCCGGACACCGCGGTGCCCACATGAACATAGCGTGACGCAGCACCGTATTTTTGCGTAATAGTTTTTAATTGATTCGCAATGAGGGTGGTGGCTTCATCCCAGGTAATACGCTCAAATTTTCCTTCGCCACGTTTACCTACACGTTTCATTGGATATTTCAGTCGATCGGGGTGATAAACAAATTTCCGATAAGCCCGACCACGAACGCAGGCGCGCATTACTGGCATCTGCGGATCCAGCGCGTTATCCGGACGCGTTGAAATTCGGGTCACAACGCCATCACTGACGTGAGCACGAATATCACATTTGCCGCCGCAGTCAAACGTACTACAGGTTTGCACCACTTTTTCTTCAGGCGTAGCGTCTGAAACCGCCGCGCCCTGTGCCTGTACTTTGCCGGTTTTGACGACAAACGGCAGGGCGGCGAGCGCCGACCCTGCCTGAATAAACTGACGCCGGGATATGGCGGGAATAAGCCCTTCTCCCTGATGTTTATTTTTTTTCATTGCTCGTTCCTTCAAATAAAAACGTATTCTCGTTTTTTTTCAGGAACGAATATTGATAATTATCAAGCTAACTCTTGAGGGGTAATACTTAGCGATCTAATTCAAAATTCACTGTCGCCGTTTGTCCTGTTTCATCTAATACAATTAATTGATATTTACCCGGCAAATATAATTGCAGTGAATAATTCTTCTGATGCCCGTCCAGCGGTTCGCCATTCAAAAACCACCATCGTTGTCCCTCCCCGCCGCTGGTTGAAACGTTGAGGGTCATATTTTTCTCACCCGGAAGACGTTTAATTACCGCCCCTTCTCTGACGCCTGACAACATCATCGGCGCCGCATTATGGTTATCCAGCGGAGGGCAAATAGCTGAACGGGCGGGGAGACGAGCAGCCCGTTTTTCGGCAGCAGGCAGCCAGGGCTCCAGCGGCAGCGGCCAGACATCCAGCACTTTCTCTGTCGCATCAGGACAATCCGCCGCAACGCGCTTGCCTTCTTTATCCAGCCAGACCGGGAAACGGATCCCGCGAATACCTTCCTGTTCCGGCAGCAGCAGCGTAGGCGGTTCACTGCCTTCCAGCAGCCAGGTTGACAGCCGACGCCGACAGTTTTCGCTCCCTTCAGGCAGGGACTGGCCACCCGGCCAGCAAATCACGCCCCGTCCTACGCTTGCAGGACGCGGATCGCGCGGCAGGCGCGCTTCATCCACCATCGAGCGGGACTGAAGCATGTTATTGACCTGATTCAGGAGCGGTACCGCGCTGGCGAAACCAAACTGCCCGGCAACGGGCGTGCCGTCCGGGCGTCCGGTCCAGATTCCAATGACATACCGGGCATTCAGGCCGATGGCCCAGGCATCCCGGTAGCCATAGCTGGTGCCCGTTTTCCACGCCAGCGGCGCAACCTGGGGCAGCGCACTGTCCGGCAGGGGCTGTGCTTCATTAGCGAGAATGCGTCGAATGATCCACGCCGCCCCATGCGATAACAGCGGACGTTCGATCAGCGGATCGCCCGGCTGTAAACGCAGCCGGCCCGCCTTACCCTGACGCGCAAAGGCGCTATAGGCGGCAGCGATATCAGCCAGGCGTGCGCCTGCGCCCCCCAGGATCAGAGAGAGGTTGGGTTGTGCCCCCGCAGGCAGAATGAGCGGTAATCCCGCGTTGCTCAGCATTCCGGCAAAACGTTTTGGGCCGTACGCTTCGAGAACCTGCACCGCAGGCAGGTTGAGGGAACGCACCAGGGCTTCGCTCATACTGACCGGCCCATGGAAGCCGCTGTCAAAGTTGCCGGGACGATAATCCCCCGTTTTTCTTGGCACATCCTGCAATAACGAAGCGGGATGGATCAGACCATCGTCCAGCGCCATGCCATAGATGAATGGCTTGAGGACCGATCCCGGCGATCGGATCGCATTGACCATATCCACGTGGCTGAAACGGCTGTCATCATTGATATCTACCGAGCCTACCCAGCCACGCACTTTCATGGATGTATGATCCACGACGATCATCGCCAGCGAACTGCGGGCAGGCAGGCGTGATTTCCAGTTCATTGCCAGCTCTTCAAGCTGTCGTTGCAAAGCTGCATCCAGCGTGGTGACTATTTTTGTGTCACGACTTTTACTCAGCATCATGCGGGAAAAGAGCGGCGCCAGCTGCGGCATCTGCCGGGGAGCCAGCCAGACCGGCTCTTCACGGGACTCTTTCACCTGCTTCTCAGACCAGACACCCTGAGTCAGCATACGGTCGAGCACTTTGTTCCGCGCCGCTTCGGCACGTTTCGGCCAGCGATCCGGGCGCAGACGGCTGGGTGCCTGCGGCAGCACTGCCAGCAGCGCCGCGTCGGAATAGCTCAGCTGAGACGGCGGTTTGCCAAGGTAAGTCCAGCTTGCCGCGCCCACGCCCTGCAACGTGCCGCCAAACGGGGCACGGTTGAGATACAGCGTCAGGATTTCACGCTTGGAGAGATGCCACTCCAGCTGCATCGCCCGCCACAGCTGACGGATTTTGCCGCCAAAGGTACGCGGATGCGGATCCAGCAGGCGCGCCACCTGCATGGTAAGCGTGCTCCCGCCGGAAACCACTCTCCCGGAGGTGAGATCCTGCCAGGCGGCACGCAATACAGAAAGCGGATTGACGCCCGGGTGATCCCAGAACCAGCGATCTTCATACTGGATCAGCGCCTCAAGATAGCGTGGGGAAACCTCTTCAATGGTAACCGGATAGCGCCAGATGCCTTCGCTGTCGGCAAAACGCCACAGCGGAACACCCTGCTCATCCACCACCACTCGCGCTGGGTTGACCTCTTTCAGGGGCAACGGCCACACGCGGTCAGCGACGACAATCAGCCCCCCTGAAACGAGAAGCACTCCCGCCAGCCACAGCCAGCGGGAGCGAATCAGGCGTGCTATCCGCATCTTACGGAACAACGATCAGCGGGCCACTGGCCGCCCCCGTTGCCCGCCACTGCGGAACATACATGGACTCGACCATCGGAACAGGCACCTGGTAGGTTCCCGGCGTAACGGCACGGGCCAGGTAAACCAGCGTGACCGGCTGACCTTCATTGACCGGCACCGCGGCCACAAAGCGATCGTCGCGGAATTCCATGTGCTGAATATCAGACTGTTGCATCTGATTCAGCAGGTTTTGCACTTCACTGCCGCTGTCCTGCAAGCTGGCGCTGCTGCTCGCCAGATTCTGGTTTTCCAGCTCCATACCTGCCGGGAGCAGATCCACCACCAGCGCATCCGGCACGTTCTGGCTGGCCTTCACGTCCAGCCACACCAGAACCAGCTCACCGCTCTTCAGAGAAGAGAGCGACTTGCTGCTGCCGTCTGTCGCCAGGATATGACGTTCAATCTGCAAGACATTAGAGGATGGCTGAGGCGCGTACTCCGGATAGCCAGTCGTGTCCAGTCGTACCCACAGCGGCGTAGTGCCGGTATTCGTCACCTGCAAGGCATCAAGCTGGTCGCCGTTCAGGTTTTCTACCTGCGCTTTATCACTGCTCTGGGTCTGTTCAGAGAGGCTGGTCGTTGCCGTCCACGCGCCTGACAAGGTTTGCAGTGAACGTCCGGCCATGAACAGCGCATTGCTCTCCTGGGTAGACAGCCAGCGCTGGCTGAACGCGTCTTCAGATAACGCGTTCAGCAGCCTGTTTTGCGCATCCGGCAGCAGCTTGTACTCTTCCAGCAGGGAGAGCATCAGGGCATTATCACGCAGCTGGCTGCCGTAATCCGCCATCCAGTTTCGGCTGTCGTTACGGGGAGTTTTGAGAGCCAGATCCAGCGCCTGCTGGCTGCGCGGTGCATCCCCCATCAGTTTGAGTGCCATGCCCAGCTGCATCAACGGAAGCCCGGAAGCAGCCTGAGCGTGGCGCTCCCAGATTTCACGCAGCGCACCGAGCGGCGCTTTTTGCTGACGAGCCAGCACCAGCGAAGCGTACGCCTGAACAGCAAATTTGCTGGCCTGGGTGTCGTCGCTGTAGCGGATGGACATCATCCCCGGATCCTGTAAATAGCGCAGCAGTCGGCTGTTGGCGTTATTCACTGCCTCGGCAGGCACGCTGTAACCCTGCTCCCCTGCCCGCACCAGGAAGTCCGTGACATAGGCGGTCAGCCAGTTCTCTTCCGGGCCGTTTTTATCCCACAAGGCAAAACCGCCATCGTCACGCTGCATTTGCAGCAGACGGGAGATCCCGATATCAATGGCCGCACGGCGTTTATCGTCGGTATCGCCTTTAATACCCAGTGCCTTAAGTTGTGCCGCGTTGGTGAAAAGCGACGGGAACAGGCCGCTGGTGGTCTGCTCAAGACATCCGTATGGATAGGCCTGAAGTTCACGAATGTAGCGCGCCAGATTTAAAGGTGGTTTACCGCTGAGCAACAGCTGCCCCTGTAGCGTGGCAGGCGAGAAACCGTTGATATGCTGTGCTGGTGCACTCCAGGATTCGCCAGGGTTCAGCATCGTGCCCGTATTCACCGTTTGCGCCGGGAATGCGGGACGCACGCCAATTTTCCAGCTCTTCTGCTGCGGCGCAAACGTCTCACCAGGGAGCTGAAGCCCCGACACCTGAGCAGTCACTTCACCATCACCATAGCCTTCCAGGGCGCGCACCGGAATAAACAAGGTGCTACGTGCGCCAGGCGGCAGCTTAACCGGCTCTGGCTGAGCGCCTTCGAGCGACAACTTACCGGTTGCGGTTAACGCAATGTTCAGCGTTTGCGGCTGGTCCGTCAGGTTAGTCAGGTCCAGCGTCAGGCGGGAGATATCGCCACTGGCGAGGAATCGCGGCGTGTTAAGCTCGGTGATAATCGGAGCCGCCACAATGATTTTGCTTTCGCTGCTGCCGAAATCGTCTTCCGTCCAGGCCTGAGCCATCAGACGCAGTTCGCCGTTGAAATCGCCAATCGGCAGCGTGATGGTGCCTTCGCCGTTGGCATCAAGCGTAACCGGCTGCGCCTGCTGGGCAATTATGGTGACATGGTTCACCGGTGGCTTACCGCCGCGTTTCAGTTCATCGCCGTCTCCGCCAAAGCGCAGTGCGGCCAGACGTCCCTGACCTTCAATCACCTGGCCGTAAACATCATAGATGTCCGCGCCATAGCGCTTCTGACCGAAGAAAGCTTCCCACGGATCCGGCGTGACGTAGTCGGTAATGTTCAGCACGCCGCTATCGACAGCCGAGACCAGCACGTTCACCTTCTGTGGCACAGCCCCCTCTTTTACGCTGGCTTTCACTTTCACAGAAAGCGTCTGGTTCGGACGCATTTTTTGCGGGTTATCCAGTGCGATGGCCAGGCGACGATTTTCGTCCCCCATTGGCAGATGCAGCAGGCCAACCGCCCGTTTTGGCGTGGCGAATTTGGATTTATCGCCAGGACGAACCACCAGCGTGCTGAGGTAGAGATCGTGACGTTTCCAGTCCTTATCCACCGGAATGGCGAGATCCAGACCGTTTGCTGGCACGTCGATCTCTTTCCACCACAGCGGTCCTTCGCTGGATTCGATCATTGCATAGCCCTTGCCTGCGGCCGGCGCTGCAATATGCAGGTTGATGGTATCGCCTGGCTGATAGGATGGCTTGTCCAGTTTCAGCGTCACACGATCCGGGCGAGCAGCGCCCGTGCCATCGCTGTTATCCTGCCAGCTGTACCCCGCCCAGAAGCGCACGCTGCTGACCATGTCATCAGGGGCTTTCACTTCAAGACGGTATGAGCCCCACTCCACCGGGAAGGCGACTTTACCGGTTTCATCGGCCTTGAGGTTTAGCTCCTGCTCGCCCTCAACCAGATCTTTTTGATCAAACTGGGACTGCCAGCCCTCACTCTCGGACCAGTTCCAGAAGTAGTCGCGACGCTCACGGATCAGACGCACCTGCAAACCAGATACCGCTTTTTTCGTCCCGCTGGCATCGGCATAGACGATGTCAAAGCTGGCGTTGCCGTTTTCATCGACAATCGGCTGATTGACGGTGGTATCGGTACGGTAGTCGTAAACGGCCTTGCTGGCGAACTGTGGGCGGATCCCCGGAAGTTCAACCGCAGGCCAGATAGCCTGCTCGGCGCGTCGCGTTACCGGACGCCCACCTGATTCCAGCAGGCTGGCCTGCAAAATCAGTTGCAGCGGCGAGTGCACCTCTTTCCACTGGCTTTCGGTGGTAACCTGCCCACGCCCCTGTTCGTCCAGCGTAAGCTGCACTTCATCCAGACTACGGCTCAGGTTCTCCTCGGCAATATCACCGAACTGGAAGCCAGGCAGCGCAGGCACCGCGTCACGTAGCGGACGCAGGAAAAGCTGGCCTTGCAGAGAATTACCGTTAGCCGGCGCGCCATACAGGTAATAGCCCACAACGTTAAAGTCGACATTATCCTGCGGGGAAACTGGCGTTTTTTGCCCGGTCAGATTCAGCGCCATACGCTCAGGCATAAAATCTTCGACGTGGAAATCCCACATGCGCTGCTGGTTATCGCCCGTATTCGCGCGAATATGCCACATGCCGGTCTGGGCGCCGCTATCGAGCGGATAGTTGAAGCGATAAAGGCCGTTCTCAGGTTGCACAACGACCGTACGCGCCACCTGTCCGTCCGGACGCAGCACGTCAAGTTTTACCGGTTGATCGGGAAGCGGTTTGCCATCGCTGTCGCGAAGCAGGCCGTTCAGGATCACCGTTTCACCCGGACGATAAAGATCGCGCGGACCAAACATAAAGAACTGTTTGCTGTAACCCGGGTTACCGGCGATATCAAACTCCGCCAGATCCAGCGCCGGAAGTTTGAGGTCGAGAAGCGTCGTCTGGCCATCTTTACTGGCCAGGATCAGCGCGGCTTCTTTATCGGTTTGCAGTTTCGCATGACCATCGGCGTCGCTGTTCGCCTCGGCCAGGGTCTGCCCTTTATCGTTCAGAAGGGTAATGGCCACACCTGACTGCGCCGCACCGTTTTCAAGACTCTGGGTGAAGATGTCCAGGCGGTTATGATAACGGTGAGCGGACAGCCCAATATCACTTAAGGTAAAGAGCGTCGCGGCGTTACTGTAGTTATAGTGACCAGCCTGATTCATCACGGCGATATAGACGCCAGACTGCTGGAGCGGCTTAATATCTTTGAGCGGCAGGAGCAGTTTTTCACGCGTATTGCGCGCCGGGTTGAGGTCGAAACGGCCGGTGTAGACCAGTTCCGCCATCTTCAGCAGGTTGTCAGATTCCCAGTTGGTCAGCGAGTTACGGTACTCCCACTGGCTGACAAACGAGGCCAGCGACTCCGGCTTCACGCGATAGAAGTTCACATCCACATTGTTGACGTTGAGCGCCATCACCGGCAACCCTTCCACCACCTTACCCGGCAGCAGCGATCCGCGGCTGGCGAATCCGACCGTCGGTTCAACATCCCGGGTGGTGATCGCTTTTTCATAGTCGATGCCGAATGTCGCTTTGTTCAGCGCCAGCAAATTACGTTCGACGGTGACGACCAGATTACGATTCGGCTCCAGATGGCGCAGGCGCAGCTCTTTCAGATTGGGGGCCAGTTCCCAGGCGCCGTCCACTTTGCCGCTTTTTTTATCCACCACATGCACCGTTTTCGCAAAATCCTGGCTGGGATCCAGCGGTACAGAGAAGGTCAGAACCAGCGTCGCAGCGCCGTCGAGTTGCACTTCAGAGGCATCCAGCAGCGTCAACGCCTTGCCCTGACTCTGCGCGGCCAGCTTAGCCAGCTTTTCAGGATCCGGTTTTGCCGGGGTTTTCTGTTCTGATGCAGTAGACGCTGCGGGGGCAGCGGCCTGAGGTTTGTCGTCGCTGTTATCACAGCCGACAAACGTAAAGGTGGTGAGCAGCGCGAGAGAGATCGCAGCTAAGCGAAACGGTTTCATCCTGTGTCCCTGGCCTGAGGGGCCTGTTGGTCATCGTCCGGATAAGTATTATCCGCAAGTTTCGTTAATACAAAAAGTCCAATTTTATAATCTGGAAAGCACCTCGCAGAATGGCATCACGCAGCCAAACCGTGATGGAACGGCGATCACAGCGCATAACGTAACATGTTACCTTTCGCGTCATTTGTTTTTAAAACAAGAAGATAGCTGGATAAGCTCGCATCAGGCCTGCTAGTTTTATGACCATGACGCACCCCGAGTGCGCGGTTCAATAAGAGAGAAAGCCATGAAACGAGCCGTGAACGCCCTACAAAATTTCGGAAAATCATTGTACGGACCTGTACTTATCTTACCCATCGTCGGCCTGTTTATCGCCTTCGGGAATGTACTGGGTAACGGCAATCTGGCCGAGTACCTGCCGTTTCTCGGCCACCCGCTGATCCAGAGTGTCGGCCAGCTGATCGCCAAATCTGCCGTGTCGGTGCTGGTCAACCTGGCGCTGGTGTTTGCCGTCGGGATCCCCATTGGACTGGCAACACGAGACAAAGGCTACGCGGCGTTGATTGGGCTGGTGACCTTTATCGTATTCATTAACGCGATGAACGTGACGTTACAGCTTCAGGGAGAACTGGCCCCTGCGGAACAGATGAAAGCCGCCGGACAAAGCATGGTGCTGGGCGTCCAGGTGCTGGAGATGGGCGTTTTCGCCGGGATCCTGACCGGGGCGCTCTCCGGTTATCTGTACAACAAATATTCCGGTGTCCAGTTTAACGGCGCGATGGCGATTTACTCCGGTCACTGCTTTGTCGCGATTGTGATGCTGCCTGTCTCTATGCTGCTCGGCGTGGTCATGAGCGAACTCTGGCCGTACGCACAGCATGGAATAAGCGCTCTGGCGCTGGCGATCAAAGGGTCCGGTCCGTTTGGCGTGGCGATCTACGGTTTCCTTGAACGCATTCTGGTGCCGACGGGCCTGCATCATCTGGTCTATACGCCGTTCCTGTATACCGAACTGGGCGGTACGCAGGAGGTGTGTGGCGCAACCTATCAGGGCGCGCGCAATATCTACTTCGCCGAGATGGCCTGCCCGGACGTGAAGCAGCTCAGCAGTACCGTGGTGTGGGATGCGCGCGGCATCAGCAAGATGTTCGGCCTTCCTGCCGCCGCGCTGGCGATGTACATGACCGCGAAGCCAGAGCGTAAAGCGATTGCGAAAGCGATTCTGATCCCGGCGGCGCTGACCTCGCTGCTGGTCGGCGTAACCGAGCCGATTGAATTCTCCTTCCTGTTCGTCGCCCCGCTGTTGTTCGTGGTGCATGCGGTGCTGACCGGCATCGGCATGATGCTGTTCTCGCTGTTTGGCGTTCACGCCATCGGCGCCAACGGGATTATCGATTTCATCCTCTACAACCTGCCGCTCGGCACGGAGAAGTCCAACTGGCCCATGTACATCGTGGTCGGGCTGATCATGTTCGCCCTTTATTTCGTGGTATTCCGCTTCCTGATCCTGCGCTTCAACATGAAAACGCCGGGGCGTGAAGATGAGGACCAGGAGACACGCCTTTACAGCAAGCAGGAGTACCAGGCGAAGGGCAATAACGACGGGCTGGGCGAATCGATCGTGGTGGGTCTGGGCGGTCGGGAAAATATAGAGGTAGTGGATAACTGCTACACCCGCTTACGCGTCACGGTGAAGGACGTCGACATCATCGACGAACCGCGCCTGAAAGCGACCGGCGCGAAAGGGGTTATCAAACAAGGTAACAACGTTCAGGTGGTCTACGGGCTGCATGTCAAAAAAATGCGAGAAGCCGTTGAGACGTTTCTCTGAAAGGAGCTAAAGATGTTTACACCCCCATTTATTCTGTCGATTGCCGGCGGCGGTAGCACCTACACGCCAGGTATTGTGAAAAGCCTGATGGTACGTCTGCATGATTTCCCTCTGGCAGAGATCCGCCTGTATGACATTGACGAGGCGCGCCAGAACACCATTGCGCCCGTGGTGGAGAAGGTTATTCGCGACCACAGCCAGAGCATCAAATTCACCGTCACCAGCGACCCGGAAGTGGCCTTCAGCGGCGCGCATTTTGTTTTTGCTCAGATGCGCGTCGGACAGTACAAAATGCGCGAGCAGGATGAAAAGATCCCGCTGCGCCACGGGGTGGTCGGCCAGGAAACCTGCGGACCCGGCGGGCTGGCATATGGCCTGCGTACTATCCTGCCGATGGTCGAGCTGATCGATCGGGTGGAACGCTACGCGCACGAAAAGGCGTGGATCGTAAACTACTCCAACCCGGCGGCGATCGTCGCCGAGGGCGTGCGTCGCCTGCGCCCCAACGCACGCGTGCTGAATATTTGCGATATGCCGGTTGCCGCCATGCGCAATATGGGCGCCATTCTGGGCGTGGATCGTCATAAACTGGAGGTGGACTATTTCGGCCTCAACCACTTCGGCTGGTTTACCCGCGTGCGGGTGGACGGCGAGGACAAGCTGCCGGAGCTGCGTAAACATATCGCGAAGTTTGGCCTGCTGACGGAAGATGCCGCGAAAACCGACCCGCAGCACTCGGATCCGTCGTGGGTGAAAACCTGGCGCAACATCAAGCCGATTATGGATAACTTCCCGGAGTACCTGCCGAACCCGTATCTACAGTACTACCTGATGCCGAACCAGATTGTGGAGCATCAGAACCCGGACTATACCCGCGCCAACGAAGTGATGAACGGGCGTGAGAAAAAGCTGTTCGCCGCCGCCGAAGAGTACCAGCGCAGCGGAATTTTACCGGACGCCTTCCACGTAGGTGTTCACGGCGAATTTATCGTCGATGTCGCCTGTTCGCTGGCGTTCAACCTGCGCCAACGCCATCTGGTGATGGTGGAAAACCGCGGGGCGATTACCAACCTGCCCTACGATGCGGTGGTGGAAGTGCCTGCCTATATTACCTCCGAAGGGCCGGAGCCTGTCCGCGTGGGTCAGGTACCGCTGTTCCACCAGACGCTCCTGCAACAGCAGCTCGCCTCTGAACAGCTGCTGGTTGAGGCAACCATCGAAGGCAGCTACGAGAAAGCGTTGCAGGCGTTCACCCTGAACCGCACCGTGCCGACCATGGAGCACGCGAAAGCGATTCTGGATGAGATGATCGAAGCCAACCGCGACTACTGGCCTGCGTTGCAAAAGGCCTGGCAGGACGGTGAAGCGGTGAAAAAATAGGGGCTTGCTCGCGAGTTGAACGTGGTTAGCTTGTCGGTGTCAGAAAAAACACCGACAATCCTTTTTTACGGAAAAGAATGGAGGCAACCATGTCCACCTCATATTTTGTCGCTGCCGACTGGCTGATTGAGCACGGCGACGACCCGGAAGTTCAGATTATCGACGCGCGCATGGCCCCTCCGGGCCAGGAGCATCGTGACGTTCCCGCTGAATACCGTGCAGGGCACCTGCCTGGCGCGGTATTTTTTGATATCGAAGCCCTCTCCGATCACACCTCTCCCCTGCCGCACATGCTGCCTCGCCCGGAAGCGTTTTCCGTGGCGATGCGCGAGCTGGGCATCAGCAAAGATAAACATCTTGTTGTTTACGATGAAGGTAATCTGTTTTCCGCGCCGCGGGCGTGGTGGATGCTGAAAAACTTCGGCGTGGAAAAGGTATCGATTCTGGCGGGCGGACTTGCAGGCTGGAAGCGCGACGAACTACCGCTTCAGCAGGGTGACGTCACGCTGCCGGAAGGGGAATTTGATGCCACGTTTGACGCTAACGTGGTCAAGCGCCTGACCGACGTGCTGGTCGTGAGCCACGAAAACACGGCGCAAATCGTCGATGCGCGTCCCGCTCCACGTTTCAACGCAGAAGCGGATGAACCGCGTCCGGGGCTGAAACGAGGACATATCCCGGGGGCGCTGAACGTGCCGTGGGGCGATCTGGTGTTTGAAGGCGAGCTGAAAACCACCGATGAATTGCGTGCCATTTTTGAACGTCAGGGCGTGGATTTGCATCGTCCGGTTATTGCCAGCTGCGGCTCCGGCGTGACGGCCTGCGTGGTGATCCTGGCGCTGGCAACCCTTGGCGCGAATGACGTGACTCTGTACGACGGCGCCTGGAGTGAATGGGGTGCACGGGACGATCTGCCGGTTGAACCGGCGAAATAATGGATAACCGCCTGGCAACGCTGTTAACGCGCGGATCGTCGCTGACCCGCGCGGAGTATCGCGTCCTCGCCCACCTCACTGAGCATCCATTGCTGGTGGGCAACATCACGGTGCGCGAGCTGGCGCAGGCGACATTTGTCTCTACCGCGACGATTATGCGGCTGTGTCAGAAGCTGGGGTTTAGCGGCTTTAGCGAGTTTATCTGGCACTGCAAGCAGTTGCTTTCTGACACGCCGCATATCACCGTACAGCCTGAGCAACATGCGGAAATGCCCGGGCTTTTTACCCGGTTCGTTGCCAACTATCAGCAGACCTTCCAGTGGGTCACTCAGGACAAACGCCAGCAGTTTGCCAGCCTGCTGCGCCAGAAAGAGAGCTTCTTTCTCTACGGCGCCGGGTTTTCGTACCTTTTTGCCGAGTACCTGACCAAGAAGTTGCAGGTGCTGGGAAAAACGGCGTTCATCTCCGGGCCGGGAGACAGCCGGAATATTTTTCTCAGCAACGCCGCGCGCTATCAGGTGTTTATTGCCGTTTCACGCAGCGGCGAAACGGAGCAGGTACTGGATAAAGCGCGGATCGCCAAAAACGTCGGCATGACGATCGTCGCGTTTACCCGCGCGTCGGCCAATACGCTGGCGGGTATGGCGGACGTGCATTTTGCCCTCTATGACGAAGCGGTACATTTCGCCGCCGAAGCCGCAGGGGTAACGTCGTTTGAGTCGAATCTGGTGCTGCTGATGGATTTACTGCTGCTGGAAGCAACGGGGTGAAGGTCACCCCGCCGTAATCAGATAATGCGGTTGGTCTTGAGATCGCGCAGGAAGCCGCCCCAGCGACGCTCGTAGAACGGGGTGATGTGCTCGGTAATAAAGTGGCTGATCCCCTTCTCACCTTTCTTCACCTGACAGATATCAATCGGCTCATCGCCCGGCAGGGTGTCGGTTGCCACGCTTCCCGCTGCCTGGATGATCTCGTCGATATCGCCGTCGGCCTCAATCCCTATCAGCAGAACAGGCTTTTCGTCAGCGCTCTCTTTGATGGAGCAGAGAAACGCGCGTTTTACCGGCTTGATGGTTTTAAACAGCGTGGTCAGGGAGTCAATCATCTGCGCGGGCGGCTCGGCCACTTCAGACAGCAGCAGCGTTTCGCCCCCTTCCAGCACCTCCTGAGTGCTGAGCGGGTTGCCCTCGTCACCAATCAGGTGGCTGATTTCGCGCGGAGTAAACTCTTTCCCGGTCGGCAGTTTGGCGTTGAGGAACAGCGTCTGCCCCAGGGTCATTTCGAACAACGTGCGCACCGGCATCACCACGAACGCCTGTTCGTCTTCTACCGCTTCCTGCAAGGCCTCGAGCGAAGTAAAGAACGGGATCACCGAGGTGCCGTCGTCTTTCTCCCAGTGCAGCAGATCCAGCGCGCTGTCTTCGACAACCTGCTCCCCTTCCGCCGCGATGCCCGGCACCCAGACGGTGGATTCCAGCAGCGTGCGGAAAAAGGCCGGACGGTGGGCGGGTTCGGTCGCCGCCTGCTCCAGCAGGGTTTCTAATTCGTTTTTGGTTTCTGACATAGTTTGGCTACTTCAAAAAACGCCGGGTGGCGCTTCGCTTACCCGGCCTACAAAACCGTAGGCCCGTGCAAGCGCAGCGCCGCCGGGCAATATGATGACTCCGAAGGCGCGCGTAAGCGTAGCGCTACCCGGCAAAAAAGATCACTCAGCCGTCAGCAGGTTCGCCACGGTACGCACGCCCAGACCGGTCGCACCCGCAGACCACTGCTCAACCGCCGCTTTACGGTAGGTTGCGGAGCAGTCAATGTGCAGCCAGCCTTCATGGTAGTTCTCAACGAAGTGAGACAGGAAGCCTGCTGCGGTGCTTGCCCCCGCCGGGTACGCTGCGTTCGCGGTGTTGTTCAGCTCGGCGAAGTTGGACGGCAGCTGGCTGCGGTGGAACTCGGCCAGCGGCAGACGCCAGAACGGTTCGTTTTCCGCCGCCGCGCTGGCCAGCAGGCGATCGGCCAGCTTGTCGTCGAAGCTGAACAGGGCGTGATAGTCGTTACCCAGCGCCGTTTTCGCCGCGCCGGTCAGGGTTGCCATGTCGATAATCAGCTCCGGCTTCTGCGCAGAGGCGTCGATCAGGCCATCGGCCAGCACCAGACGGCCTTCGGCGTCGGTGTTCATCACCTCAACGTTTTTACCGTTGCGGTAGCGAATGATGTCGCCCAGCTTGAAGGCGTTGCCGCTCACCATGTTGTCCGCGCAGCACAGGTAGAGCTTCACGCGCTTGTTCAGGCCACGGGTGATGGCGAACGCCAGCGCGCCGGTGATGGTGGCCGCACCGCCCATGTCGGACTTCATGGAGTCCATGAACGCGCTCTGCTTCAGGCTGTAGCCGCCGGTGTCGAAAGTGATGCCTTTTCCGACCAGACAGGCAAAGACCGGCGCTTCTTTATCGCCGGTTGGGTTGTAATCCAGCGCCAGCAGGACCGGAGGACGCTCGGAGCCACGGCCCACGGTGTGGATGCCCATGTAGTTCTGCTCGCGCAGGTCTTCACCTTTGGTGATGCGGTAAGACATCTTGTCGCCCGCCACGCCGCACAGCAGGTCGACGGCGCGCTGCGCCAGCTGCTCAGGGCCTAACTCTTCCGCCGGGGCGTTGATGGTGTCGCGCACCCAGTCGATAATTTGCAGGCGGCTTTCCAGCTCTTTCTGACTGGCTTCGTCGAGGTTCGCCCACTCGATTTTGCGGGTGCCTTTCGGGCCTTTGTAGCCTGCCCAGAACGCCCAGCTGCGGTCGGTGTCCCAGCCTTCGCCTTCCAGCGACACATGCTTAAAGCCAAGGCCGTCAATTTTACGCGCGGCGCGCTGGATCAGGCCCAAATCATCATTGCCCGTCAGGTGCAGGGTAATACCGTCGTTGTTGATGCTGTAGGTGGCTTTTTCGCCCCAGCGTGCGTCGGCTGGCTGCGTGGAGAGCGTAATCTTCATCGCTTCGGTCATTTTATTTATCCTTATTAGCAACTAGCAAACGGGCCGCCTGAAGGCAGCCCGTTTATGTTATCTATTCTGCTTCATCTAACCAGACTAACAGAATCGCCTCCAGAATTTTTTCATTGGATGCGTTTGGATCGTCGTCAAAATCTTCCAGATCGCAAATCCACTGATGCATATCGGTGAATCGTACGGTCTTCGGATCGAGATCCGGGTTCGCGTCGTAGAGCGCCTCGCCGATTTCACGGCTGTCTGTCCACTTCAGTCCCATATCAATGCTCGCGTGCGTGGTTGATGGTGTAACGTGGGAACTCCACGACCAGATCTTCATCGGTCACCGCGGCCTGACAGCTTAAGCGGCTGTCGGGCTCCAGACCCCATGCTTTGTCCAGCATGTCGTCTTCGTCTTCGGTGCTCTCTGCAAGAGAGTCGAAACCTTCACGCACGATGCAGTGGCACGTTGTGCAGGCACAGGATTTTTCACAGGCGTGTTCCACTTCGATACCTGCACGCAGGGCAACATCGAGAATGGTTTCACCGGTCTTCGCTTCCAGAACAGCGCCATCCGGACAGAGGTCCGCATGAGGCAAAATTACAATCTTTGGCATATTAAACCTCGTCCACGGACTGGCCTTTCAGCGCGACGCGGACAGATTTGTCCATGCGGCGAGCAGCGAAGTCCTGGGTTTGTTTATCAACGTTTTTAATGGCTTCTTCTATTGCGTCAGCGTCATTGCCTTCGGCGACTGCGCTTAAGCGCGCGGCAGCGTCGTCAATCATCTGGCGCTCAGCGGCGCTTAACAGCGCGGCATCGGCAGCGAGTGCGCCGTTCAGGCTTTCCAGCACGCGTGCGGCTTCCACTTTTTGTTCGGCCAGCATACGCGCCTTCACATCCTGCTCGGCGTAGCTCATTGAGTCCTGAATCATGGAGGCGATTTCGCCATCGGTCAGGCCGTAGGACGGCTTCACCTGGATGGACGATTCCACGCCGGTCGATTTTTCCATCGCCGTGACGCTCAGCAGGCCGTCCGCATCCACCTGGAAGGTGACGCGAATATGCGCCCCGCCCGCTGGCAACGCCGGAATTCCGCGCAGCGCAAAGCGCGCCAGAGAGCGGCAGTCCTGCACCAGCTCGCGCTCGCCCTGCATCACGTGGATGGACATCGCGGTCTGGCCGTCTTTGAAGGTAGTAAACTCCTGCGCGCGCGCCACCGGAATGGTGGTGTTACGCGGAATGACTTTCTCCACCAGGCCGCCCATGGTTTCTAAACCCAGAGACAGCGGGATGACGTCCAGCAGCAGCATTTCGCTGTCCGGCTTGTTGCCGACCAGGATATCGGCCTGGATAGCGGCGCCCACGGCAACCACTTTGTCCGGGTCGATAGAGGTCAGCGGCGTGCGGCCAAAGAATTCGCCCACGCGCTCGCGCACCAGCGGCACGCGGGTTGAGCCGCCAACCATGACCACTTCCAGCACCTCGCTGGCCTCCACGCCCGCATCTTTCAATGCGCGACGGCAGGCCAGCAGGGTACGCTTAACCAGAGGCGCAATCAGTTCGCTGAACTGATTGCGGGTGATCTCACCCTGCCAGCCCGCAACGTTAACCGTGACCGACTGCGCGTCGCTCAGGGCAATTTTGGCGTCGATGGCCGCATCCAGCAGTTCACGCTGTACGCGCGCATCGCTGCGATCGCTGATGCCCGCCTGCTCGCGGATGTAGTCTGCCAGCAGATGGTCGAAGTCATCGCCGCCGAGCGCGGAATCCCCGCCGGTCGCCAGCACTTCGAACACGCCGCGGCTCAGGCGCAGGATTGAAATATCAAACGTCCCGCCGCCGAGATCGTAAACCGCAATCACCCCTTCCTGACCGGAATCGAGGCCGTAGGCAATGGCCGCCGCCGTCGGTTCGTTCAGCAGACGCAGCACATGCAGGCCCGCCAGACGCGCGGCGTCTTTGGTGCCCTGACGCTGTGCATCGTCGAAGTAGGCCGGAACGGTGATTACCACGCCGTCGAGATCGCCGCCGAGCGTCGCCGTGGCGCGCGCCGCCAGCGCTTTGAGGATGTCAGCGGAAATGCGAATCGGGTTCAGCAGACCGGCAGACGTTGCGATCATCGGCAGGCCGTTTTCGCTGGCCTGAAGCTGATACGGCAGATGCGGGTAACGGGTCTGGATATCAGCCAGCGAGCGGCCCATCATGCGCTTAACCGAGCTGATGGTATTGGCCGGATCGCGCGCGGCGTTAGCGCGGGCATCAAACCCGACCGCGTGACCCTGCTGCGGGTAGTGGACCACGGAAGGCAGCAGATGGCGCCCCTGCTCGTCAGCCAGCGTTTCCGCCTGGCCGCTACGCACGGTCGCCACGAGAGAATTGGTGGTGCCCAGATCAATACCTACCGCCAGACGACGCTGGTGCGGTGCGGCGCTTAAGCCAGGCTCACTAATTTGTAATAAGGCCATAATTGCTTCCGAAATTAAAAATCGAGCAGCTTTTCTTCGAGTTGTTCAGCACTGCTTCGCAGTTTATCGAGAAAACGGAGTTTGCGCACAGTGTCTGCCGCCACGTCCCAGGTCTCGTTGTTCAGTTGCTCCACCATCTGCTGATGGCGGGTATCGAACATGCCCTTTACGCGCGTGATAAAGCTTTCCAGACGCGCTTCGTCTTTAGCCTGTTCAATTTTATCCAGCTCTTCGCGAAGCTCCAGCTGTTCCATCAGAAAGGCGGTGTCGCGCACGGTATGCTGTTCGCTCGCCAGATCGAAACCGTGGAGCGAGAGCAGATATTCTGCACGCGCCAGCGGATGACGCAGCGTTTGCCAGGCCTGGTTGATGGTTGCGGAGTATGATACCGCGGCCAGCTGCTCTGCCTGCGTCCCGCTGGCGAATTTATCCGGATGGTACTGACGCTGTAGATCCTGAAAACGGACCGTCAGCGCCTGGAGATCGATCGGGTATTGAGCGGGTAGTCCGAAGAGAGTGAAGTAATCCATAACAATCTCAGGGGTAGCCTGTTAGAACAAACCCCACGCGTAGCAAAGCCACGGTGGGGTTTCGGATGACGCGCGGTTAAACGTGGAAGCTTTCGCCGCAACCACACTCGTCTTTAACGTTCGGGTTCGTGAATTTGAACCCTTCGTTCAGGCCTTCTTTTACGAAGTCCAGCTGAGTGCCGTTGAGGAATTGCAGGCTTTTGCCATCGACCACCACCTTCACGCCTTTGTCTTCAAACACGGTGTCATCAGACGCCGGTTCGTCAACAAACTCCAGTACGTAAGCCATACCAGAACAGCCGGAGGTACGTACGCCCAGTCGCAGGCCAAAGCCTTTACCACGGTTCGCCAGAAAAGAGCTTACTCGCGCGGCAGCGCTGTCGCTAAGGGTAATCGACATACTCAAACCTCAATTATTTTGCTTCACGTTTGCTTTTGTAATCCGCAATGGCGGCTTTGATCGCGTCTTCTGCCAGAATTGAGCAGTGAATTTTCACCGGCGGCAGTTCGAGTTCTTCAGCAATATCCGTGTTCTTGATTGCCTGTGCTTCGTCCAGAGACTTGCCCTTCACCCATTCAGTGACCAGGGAGCTGGAGGCGATAGCAGAACCGCAGCCGTAGGTCTTGAAGCGCGCGTCTTCAATGATACCTTCATTGTTGACTTTAATCTGCAACTTCATCACGTCGCCACACGCTGGCGCGCCAACCATGCCGCTACCGACAGATTCATCGCTGTTGTCAAAAGAGCCAACGTTGCGCGGGTTTTCGTAATGATCGATAACTTTTTCGCTGTATGCCATGATTGAATTCTCCTTATGTACCGATTAGTGATGTGACCATTCAATGCTGTTCAGATCCACGCCCTGCTTGAACATTTCCCACAGTGGAGAAAGGTCGCGCAGACGGCCGATGGAGTTACGAACCAGCTTGATGGTGTAGTCAATCTCTTCTTCGGTAGTAAAACGACCTAAAGAGAAGCGGATAGAGCTGTGTGCCAGCTCGTCAGTCATGCCCAGCGCACGCAGCACGTAGGATGGCTCCAGGCTTGCAGACGTACAGGCAGAACCGGAAGAAACGGCCAGGTCTTTCAGCGCCATGATCAGCGATTCGCCTTCAACATAGTTGAAGCTGACGTTGAGGATGTTTGGCGCGCCCTGCTCAAGATCGCCGTTCAGATACACTTCTTCCATATCCTTCACGCCGTCCCACAGACGGTTACGCAGCGTACGCAGGCGTGCCATCTCGGTTTCCATCTCTTCTTTCGCGATGCGATACGCTTCGCCCATGCCCACGATCTGGTGAACAGGCAGCGTACCGGAACGCATGCCGCGCTCGTGACCGCCGCCGTGCATCTGTGCTTCGATGCGGATACGTGGCTTACGACGAACGTACAGCGCGCCAATACCTTTCGGACCATAAATTTTGTGACCGGAGAAGGACATCAGGTCCACTTTCAGCTGGCTCAGGTCGATAGGCAGTTTGCCCACGCTCTGGGTCGCATCCACGTGGTAGATGATGCCGCGCGCACGGCACATTTCGCCGATGGTTGCGATGTCCTGAACAACGCCGATTTCGTTGTTAACGTGCATGATGGAAACCAGAATGGTGTCATCGCGCATCGCCGCTTCGAGCTCTTTCAGGTCGATGATCCCGTTGCTCTGCGGCGCCAGGTAAGTCACTTCGAACCCTTCACGCTCCAGCTGACGGCAGGTGTCCAGCACGGCTTTGTGTTCGGTTTTGCTGGTGATGATGTGCTTGCCTTTTTTCTGATAAAAGTTGGCTGCACCTTTGATCGCCAGGTTGTCGGATTCGGTCGCACCGGAGGTGAAAACAATTTCACGCGGGTCGGCACCGACCAGGTCAGCAATCTGATTACGGGCGATATCAACCGCCTCTTCAGCATGCCAGCCAAAACGGTGTGAACGGGAAGCTGGGTTACCAAAGTTTCCGTCCAGGGTCAGACACTGCATCATTTTCTCGGCAACACGCGGGTCCACCGGCGTGGTTGCGGAGTAATCGAGATAAATCGGTAATTTCATTGCTCTATAAACTCCGTACATCGCTTCAATGCAAGGAATCAGGCAACCGGCTGGATGTACGACCGAGTACGCGGGGTGTGACCACCCCGGCCTGATTCTGAATACTTATCTTTTTAATTACGCGCGCAGTTTAACGTCGATGGCGTCCTGCGAACGGGTGCTGCGCTGTGAATCCTGACTATGCTGACGACCAGAGACATCCAGAACTTCCTGGTTATTAACCAGTTCACCCAGGGTGATGTTATTCAGGAAGCCGGTCAGACGGTCGCTCAGATCGCGCCACAGCGCGTGGGTCAGGCACTTATCGCCGCCCTGGCAGCCGCCTTTACCCTGGCAACGGGTCGCGTCGACGGATTCGTCAACGGCGCTAATCACTTCGCCAACCGCAATACTGCCTGCGTCTTTACCCAGCAGATAACCGCCGCCCGGGCCACGAACGCTGGACACCAGTCCATTTTTACGCAGTCTGGAGAACAGCTGTTCCAGGTAAGAGAGGGAGATCCCTTGTCGTTCAGAAATATCAGCCAACGGAACCGGGCCCGCTTCGGAGTTGAGCGCAACGTCCAGCATCGCGGTCACGGCATAACGCCCTTTAGATGTCAGTCTCATGTCTTACTTAACCTCAAACTCGCCCCTGCCCGGGGTTTTTTATTGTAAAATGGGGGTATTGCATAGCAGGGCCAAGTCTGACATTCCTGACTAAATTGGTCAACTATTTACTTGACTGTTTTAGTCAGGTATTTAACCTTCTGTGCCGTATTTTTTGCCCGGCGGCGCTGCGCTTGCACGGGCCTACGGGCTTTGTAGGCCGGGTAAGCGCAGCGCCACCCGGCGAACACACTGCACTACTCTTTATTCTTCTGCTCAATCGACGCCAGAATCCCCCGCAGGATGTTCAGCTCCTGGCTTTCTGGACGCGCGCGGGTGAACATACGGCGCAGCTTGTTCATCACCTGGCCCGGGTGGCCTTCACGGATAAAGCCGGTTGAGAGCAGCGTCTGCTCCAGATGACCGTAGAAGCGCTCGAGGTCGTCCACCAGCGGGTAGGCCGTCTCTTCTTTAGGTTCGACCGGTTTCTCCTGCGTCGCCAGCCATGCCATGCGCACTTCATAGGCAATCACCTGCACCGCCATCGCCAGATTCAGCGAGCTGTATTCCGGGTTGGCGGCAATCGCCACGTGATAGTGGCACTTCTGTAATTCCTCGTTGGTCAGGCCAACGCGTTCACGGCCAAACACCAGTGCAACCGGCGCCTGTTCCGCTTCTGAGATGCTTTTCAGGCCGCATTCGCGCGGGTCCAGCATCGGCCAGGGCAGCGTACGGGAGCGCGCGCTGGTTCCCACCACCAGGCTGCAACCGGCCAGGGCTTCATCCAGGGTGTCCACGATCTGCGCATTCCCGATCACGTCGCTGGCGCCGGCCGCCAGAGCAATAGCCTGAGAGTCTGGTTTCACCAGCGGATTCACCAGCCACAGGTTCGTTAAGCCCATGGTTTTCATAGCGCGGGCCACAGAGCCCATGTTGCCGGTGTGCGATGTTTCGACCAGCACGATTCGAATGTTTTGCAGCATAATTTTTAGATGTCTGGATTCAGTGTCTGAAGAATATTCGGGCATATTATCATAAACGAGAGACATAATCCGATCCCGCTGCTATACTCTGCGCCGATTTTCCTGTTCTTTAACATCCAGTGAGAGAGACCGATGCATCCGATGCTGACCATCGCCGTGCGCGCAGCGCGCAAGGCGGGTAATGTAATTGCCAAACACTACGAAACCCCAGACTCCGTAGAAACCAGCCAGAAAGGCAGCAATGATTTCGTGACGAACGTCGATAAAGCCGCAGAAGCGATTATTATCGAAACGATCCGCAAATCTTACCCGCAGCACACCATCATCACCGAAGAAAGCGGTGAACATGAAGGTACCGATCAGGATGTTCAATGGGTTATCGATCCACTGGATGGCACCACCAACTTCGTCAAACGCCTGCCACACTTCTCTGTGTCTATCGCAGTACGCATCAAAGGCCGTACTGAAGTCGCCGTTGTTTACGATCCAATGCGTAACGAACTGTTCACCGCGACCCGCGGTCAGGGCGCGCAGCTGAACGGCTACCGTCTGCGTTGCAGCAATGCACGCGATCTGGACGGCACGATTCTGGCGACCGGCTTCCCGTTCAAGGCGAAGCAGCACGCAACCACTTATATGAATATCCTGGGCAAGCTGTTCACCGAATGCGCGGACTTCCGTCGCACCGGCTCTGCTGCACTGGATCTGGCCTACGTCGCGACCGGCCGCGTTGACGGTTACTTTGAGCTGTCTCTGAAGCCGTGGGACTTCGCGGCGGGCGAGCTGATCGCTCGTGAAGCAGGTGCGATTGTTTGCGACTTCACCGGCGGCCATAACTATATGTCTACCGGCAACATCGTTGCAGGTAACCCGCGCGTTGTTAAAGCCATGCTGGCAAACATGCGTGATGAACTGAGCGATGCGCTGAAGCGTTAATCCCGGTAACTGCACTCAGCGGTTATTTCCCCAATGCTGTCTGTTTTTATAAATCCCCGATATTCATCATCGGGGATTTTTTATTAGTCGTTCCTGTTACGCCTAAATAATCATCAGTATTTACTCTGTAATTTGATTTATAGCAGATTGCCTTTTCGTTTTTATCATTACGATACTTCCTGACTAAACGCCTCACTCAGGAAAAATAAATGAGCAACCTTATTTATTTAACGCTTGAGGGCAATATTCAGGGAAAGATTTCTGCTGGCTGTGGTTCTCAGGCTTCAGTCGGCAACCGCTATCAGCTGGGACATGAAGATGAAATCTTTGTTTTCAGCCTGATGCAGGAAGCGGGCGGTACCGGTGGCCGGCTTCATCATCGCGGACTACAATTCTGTAAGCTCCTGGATAAAAGCTCTCCGTTAATCAGTAACGCTATTAATAATAATGAACGTCTTAAGCTTACCTTTGATATTTACCGCACTAATCGATACGGTCAAATGGAGAAGTATTATCTTATCGAATTACGTGGTGCATCAATACGGTCCATTCAGCTGCATTCAAAAATGAATGATATGGACTATGAATATATCTCGGTGGATTATGATTATATTCTGAGTCGCCATCTTATTGCCGGTACCGAATTTGATTATCTGCTGACGCCTGAAAATTACAGCCGTCTTTTTCCGATGTTGCAGAAGACTATCCTCCCCGAAGAGCAGCCTGAACGGAGAGTGACGTTGGTGCTGGGGATATTCTTTGATGGCACCGGTAATAACGCGGTAAACACCCGGAACATGCTTGAGGCCCTTACGGCGCAGCACTTTGATATTAACAGCCCGGATGCGGCAACCATTCTCGCCAGAAATGCATCGGAGAAGATGGGAATTAGTGGGATCGGGGCGGGGAGCTATCTAGGGTATTACACGAATATTCATCGTCTGAATGAGTTGTATGAACGTAACTTCCCGCCAGACGGTAATTATATTCAAGGTGGTGTTTATGTTGAGGGCATTGGTACCCGGGCGGGCGAACCTGATAATCCGATAGGGCTTGGATTAGGTACAGCAGAGACTGGTATTGTAGCCAAAACTGACGATGCGGTAGCGCAGCTGGCGACAGCCATAGATGCAGCACTTGGTTTACTGAAAGGGAAGTTTGTTGTCGATACCCTGCTGTTTGATATCTTCGGCTTCAGCCGCGGCGCTGCGGCGGCTCGCCACTTCGCCAACCGTGTCCAGGCGGAAGACCAGTCCATTATCAGCGCCATTTCAACGGGCATGGTTAAAATTAGCTTCCGCGGTGCTCCGGCAGGCAGAAACCGTTTTCTCGGCATTATGGACACCGTAGCGGCCGTCGGCACGGTAATGAATGGTCTCAATCCGCACAGCGCCAATACCGGCAATGTCAACACTCGCCTGCGTCCCGGCGTGGCGGAAAAAGTATTTCACATCACCGCCCAACACGAATGCCGCTATAACTTCGCCCTCAACAGCATTGCTCCCGCCTGGCCGGAACTCATACTTCCCGGCGCCCATTCTGATATCGGCGGCGGCTATCTGCCCCAGTTGCGGGAAGACCTCTTCCTTACCCGTCCGCTGGTGGAAACCCTGCCTCACAACCAGCCCGGCACACAGTCGCACGTTTACCGGCAGACGATGGCGCAGCTAGGCGTGCTGGAGCATTCACCCGCCATCATGCCCGTCATTCGAACCAATGCCATCACCCCGGACGTCTGGGAAGATGATTTCGCCCCGCCTGACCGCTACAGCCAGCCGCAGAAGCGCGCGTTTGCCGCTCTGACGCTACGCCACCGGACGGTCCTTTTTGACTGGTCAAAGGTGGCGCTGCGGGTCATGGTCGATGCGGCAGTGGAGGCAGGAGCGCTATTTGCTGACGTAGACAATATCAAAACACACGCCTTACCTGATGAGCTAAAGCCGTTGTCTGACCGCGCCCGAGAAATGGGGAAAGCGGCCCGTCAGCACAGAAGCGTAACCGGCTTTACACCTGATGAGGTGGACATAATTGCCCGGAAATATATCCACTGCTCAGCCCACTGGAACGCCGTGGAGCTTAAACAGTCCGGTGAATTACAGGGTGGCGCCTCAGCCTCCGAAACCATCGGCTTTGTCAACCGGCCGGATGAAAACTGGATCAGAACGATTTACGACATGGATGGAAACAAACGATGAAAAAACGCAACGTGCTGGCGCTTGCCCTGCTGCTTACAGCTGCAGGCTGCAGCCCACAAAAATCTCACCCTTTACAGTCAAAACAAGCCGCCAGCGGTGACTGGACGCTGCCTTATGATGAATGGACTTTTACCTTCATCACGCCAAGAAAATTACCATCTATGGTAAATCACGCCAGAGTCATCGACACGGATGGTTATCTGTATACGTTCAATACCCTCGATCCGACTTCATGGGACCCTGCCTCTGTTGATAAATGGCCTGAAAATGCGCACGGTTTTTACGCGAACTTCAATAAAGTTAAAAAACCCCCGCAGTACATTGTCTTCTGCTGGGAATCCTATATTGACCAGCAAACCTACGAAACCAGCGCCGTCTTCGGCCCGGACACCTGGCTGCGAATGAAAACACCGGCAGATCATATCAGTCCCACGGGCAGAACTGTCTGGTACAACAGAATGGTATTTGGCCTCTCCCCCGGAGGAAAAGTCAAAATCTGGTTTTCAGATGTCGCCGGACGCCCCAGCCTGCCCGTCAAACCGCTGAAACTGACGACCCGCTCCGGCAAGGACCTTACCCTGTGCAAAGGCTACGTCGTTCCCGGCGGTACGTTTAACGTCATCCAGTCAACGCAGGATTTCATCAAAGGCAAAACTTACCCTTACGGGAACTGGGATTAACAATAAGCGACAGACCTGTGGTTATGGGGGATCAGACCGTACGTCGCTAAAACGGCCGCAACCCCCTACCCACCGGCACCGCGCTCATCCACATTGTCACCGCAGCCACCAGCAGAATCACCCCGCCCGCCAGCGCCAGAGTCGTCCAGCCAACCTGTCGCCACAATACCGGCGTTTTATTGCCGCTGAGTTTTACCGCCAGCTGACGGAAGCTGTGCACCAGCAGGGCTAACGAAGAGATCGTCAGAGACGTTCCCGCCGCCATCGCCAGCGCCGAGAGCATGCCCCAGCCAAATACGCCTGTCACTTTGCTGAACAACAGCACCATGATTGCGCCCGAGCATGGACGCATCCCCATTGAGAGAACAATCATCAGGCGCGCACGCCAGTCCTCACCGTTCTGTAATTGTTCCTGCGTCGGCAGATGCTGATGCCCGCACCCGCAGTTTTCATGGTGAACGTGATGCGGTGTAAAGGATTTGAATTTTGGTTTTCGCAGCAACGCGCGCAATTTTTTCAGCGCCCGCCAGCAGAGGATCAGCCCCAGCACGCCTACCAGCGCGTAACTCCCCTTCTCCAGCCAGAAGCTGCTCATATGCAGCTGGCGGGCCGGCAGCTGTAGCAGCGAAAGGACGACCACGACCAGCGCAATCGCCACACCGCCCTGAAGTAAAGAAGAAGCCAGCGTCAGGCCGATACTCGATTTCAGCTTCGACGGATGCGTGGCAAGCCAGGTCGTGATGACGATTTTGCCGTGCCCCGGTCCCAGGGCATGCAGCACGCCATAGATAAAGCTGAACGCCAGAAGAGCGCCGCCCGCTTTGGTCGGATTTTCCGCCACGGCTTTCAGCAGACCGCTCATCTGCTGATTAACTTCCCGCTGCCAGAGGATGCTTTTCATCATCACCTGCGGCCATGCCTGCCACAGCCAGAGCGCGCCGCCAACCGCTAACAACAAAAAGAGCGCCAGAGGCCAGAGGTGCAGCCAGCGACGCGGCTTACTGACGGGAGAGGAGATCACTGACATTGTAACGTCACCTCCTGCGCAAACTGTTTACCTAACTCCATGTCTTCGGGGGGCGCATCCTCTTTATCAAGAGAAACGGCAAAGTTCAGCATCTCTTCGCTGGGTTTCGGGGTGTGCACGGCAATTTTGCAGCTTTTTTGCAGCGCGTCCGGCAGCCGTACGTCGCTGTCATTGTCATAGCGCATATCGACATAGTAGGTTGGGTCAAACGTGGAAAACCTGTACTTCTGCCCGGCCAGCGGTTGAGGGTGCGCCAGCGGAAGGATAAAGGTCAGCACCGCCTGATGTCCGTCGCGGGTCATACCGTACACCGTGGGACGGTTGAGAAATTTCACCTTTTGTCCGTTGTGCCAGAACTCGGTGAAGTAGTGCTGACCCAGCACGTTGGCCATCACTTCCGCCGCCAGCTTTTTCCAGATCTCATCGCCGGGCTTTGCGTTTCCGGCATCGTACAGCAGGTCGGCGGAGGTGATTTCATCCATCGTCCAGCGCATTTTCAGGCCGCTGAGCTGCGTGCCGTCCGTCACCAGTTCGGTTTTCAGGCTGATAAAACTGTGAGGATGTGCGCTGGCGGCAAAAGTGAAAACCGCCAAAAATAACGCTACCGCGCTTTGTTTAACTATTTGCATCTGTTCCTCACGTCAAAAATTCTGTGATGTTCGCCAGCAATCCTGAGTGAAATGCCTGCCGGTGCGCTTTTCAGCGCCCATCCTTTAGCTATTCTTATCAAACATTCACACTGGATACCCGACAGATGATGACGACGCTTGAAATTCCATCTGTGCTTTCCAGTTCGCAGCGCCGCTGCCAGGTGCTTTTGATGCTTTACCTGCCCGATGCTGCCGTCACCGCACAGAGCATAATCGCTGCCAACGGCGTGGACGACGTCATGGCACGGCAAGATATAGCCGAGACGCGCGATGAAATCCAGCGCTATCATCGCCTTGATATCGTCACGCACCATGATGGCTGCTACCGAATTGAGGGTTCCGCCCTTAATCAACGTTTGTGCCTGCTGCACTGGCTGCGCAGGGCGCTTCGGCTCTGTCCACATTTTGTTGCCCAACAGTTTACCCCTGCCTTAAAAACCGCGCTTAAACAGCACGGCATTGCCCGCCCGCTTTATGACGATGCGAACCTTCGGGCGCTTATCAACTTTTGTGCGCGCAAGCTTCAGCGCCAGTTTGAGTCCCGCGACGTACAGTTTTTACAGCTTTATCTGCAATATTGTCTGATTCAGCATCATCTGGGCAATACGCCAGAGTTTTCGCCCGTTCAGCGCAGCTGGACGCAGTCCCGAGGGGAATACTTTACGGCGCAGGAAATTGTCCGCCACTGGAAACGGCGCGTCCCACAGGGAACGCACAGCGATGAACAGCTGTTCCTGGCCCTGCTGTTTATGATGCTTCGCACACCCGACCCGGTGATGGATAAACACCAGCAGGATCAGCGCCTGCGTCGCGCTATCGTGCGTATGATTGCCCGCTTCCGGGCGCAAACCGGGATGAACTTCAGCGATGAGCAAGGGCTGACCGATCAGCTTTATATTCATCTGGCTCAGGCGCTGGACCGCTCCTTATTTGACATCGGCATCGACAACAGTCTGCCGGAAGAGATCCACCGTTTATACCCCCGGCTGCTGCGCACCACTAAAGAGGCGCTGTTTGAGCTGGAAGCCGAATTTGGTCTGCGATTCTCCGGTGAAGAGATGGCTCTGGTGGCGGTGATTTTTGGTGCCTGGCTGATGCAGGAGACCGACCTGCATGAAAAACAGGTGGTCCTGTTAACGGGGGAAGATAAAGCCTGCGAAGCGTTAATTGAGCAGCAGCTTCGCGAGCTGACGCTGCTGCCGCTCAATATTCGTTATCTTAGCCTGGAGGCGTTTAAGAAGGAGGGCGCCCCCCGCGAGGCGGCGCTGGTCATTACGCCTTATCCAACCGCCCTGCCGCTGTTCTCGCCGCCGCTCATTCATGCCGTTGAGGCCCTGAACACGCAGCAGCAGGAACATATTCGCGTTATGCTCGAATCATAGTTACGAGCGAGCAGCCACCTTTGGGCGGATGACGATGGCAGGTAAAGCGACCAGCGCCATCACCCAGAACACACCGTGCCCCAGGTGCTGATAGAGGAAACCGGCAAATACGGTCATCACCGCAATACTGCCGCCCATCGCCACCGCTGAATAGACCGCCTGAAGACGGATAACGTCCCCACCCTCTCGCGCCGCAATGTAGCGCATCGCCGCCAGATGGCACACGGTGAAGGTTCCGCAGTGCAGAATTTGCGCCACAATCAGCCACGGCAGCTCCGTCGTCCAGCCCATGATGCCCCAGCGCACCACGCCGCAAACGGCGGAAAGCAGCAGCAGGTCACGCGCCCCGAAACGACGGAAAAGTTTTTGGCTCAGCGCGAAGATAATGACCTCCGCCACCACGCCGAGCGACCACAGGTAGCCTACCGCAGAAGCCGAGTAGCCCGCCCCCTGCCAGTAGATGGCGCTGAAGCCGTAATAGGCCGCATGTGCCCCCTGGAGCAGACAGACGCAGGCCAGGAAACGCCAGCTTTGCGCCACCAGCGAGCGCCAGGCGGGCCAGCCGGCGCTCTCCTGATGGCGGCTTTCGCCCTGCGGCATTACCGACGGACGCAGCAACATACCGAGCAGCATCGAGGCGATGCCGAGCGTTAACAGCGCCAGAATGGCACGATAGTCATAGAGGCTGACCAGTTTCCCGACCAGCGCAGAGCCGATCACGAAGGCAATCGATCCCCACAAGCGCACGCGGCCATAGTCCATGGTGATCTGCTTTTGCCAGGTGTTCGCCAGGGCATCCGTCAGCGGCACTAGCGGGGAGAAGAACAGATTAAAGCCAACCATTACCACCATCAGCCAGGCAAGCTGATGGCTGACCCAGAAGCAGGCCGCAAAGACCAGCGTCAGCAGGGCCAGAATTCGCACCGCTTTAATCAGTAAGGAGGGATCGCTGACGCGGGGCGCAATCAGCAGGCTACCCAGGAAACGTGCCACCAGCCCCGCGCCCAGCAGGATGCCAATGGTCTCAGGCGTCAGACCAATTCCCTTGAGCCAGACGCTCCAGAAAGGCAAAAAAATACCGTAACTAAAGAAATAGGTGAAATAGCTGAGCGCCAGCCAGCGCGTGGAATGCAAGACCATGAATCCCTCCCGAAATGGAGGCGATAGTCTGGCGTTAATCCCTGACTTTAGCAAGTCGTTAGCGCGCTACAAATTAACGATAAATTAACATCATGGACAGCCGGTCGGCGTATGGCGAGAGCGGCAAAATTGTATTACGTTTAAAGAACATCGCCTGAAGAGGTCGTTTGCCATGAACAGCTTACGTTATTTCGATTTCGGCTCCTCTCGTTCTTTCCTGCTTTTAATTGCCCGCATTGCTATTGTGGTCCTGTTTATTATTTTCGGTTATCCCAAGCTGACGGGGTTTAGCGGCACCGTTCAGTATATGACGTCGCTCGGCGCCCCCATGCCCATGCTGGCCGCCATTATTGCGGTGGTGATGGAAGTTCCCGCCGCGATTCTGATCGTGCTGGGCTTTTTCACCCGCCCCCTCGCGGTGATCTTTGTCTTCTATACGCTGGGAACGGCGGTGATTGGCCACCACTACTGGGATATGACGGGCGATGCGGTTCTGCCAAATATGATTAACTTCTACAAAAATGTGAGTATCGCTGGCGCCTTTATTTTGCTGGCGATTACCGGGCCGGGGGCCATCTCCCTTGACCGACGTTAGCCCATAAAAAAGGCCGCATGAGCGGCCTTTTTCAGTTTTGCGACGCAGAGAATTATGCGTAAACCGGGAAGCGTGCGCAGATATCCAGCACTTTACCTTTAACGCGCTCGATAACCGCGTCGTCATTGATGTTGTCCAGAACGTCACACATCCAGCCCGCCAGCTCTTTCACTTCCGCTTCTTTGAAACCGCGGCGAGTGACGGCCGGAGAACCAATACGGATACCGGAGGTCACGAACGGGCTCTTCGGATCGTTTGGCACGCTGTTTTTGTTCACGGTGATGTTGGCGCGGCCGAGGGCAGCGTCAGCTTCTTTACCGGTCAGGTTCTTATCAACCAGGTCCAGCAGGAACAGGTGGTTTTCAGTACCGCCAGACACCACTTTGTAGCCACGGTTCAGGAACACTTCCACCATCGCTTTGGCGTTTTTAGCAACCTGCTGCTGATAAACCTTGAACTCTGGCTCCATCGCTTCTTTCAGCGCGACGGCTTTCGCGGCGATAACGTGCATCAGCGGGCCGCCCTGGGCGCTTGGGAACACGGCGGAGTTCAGTTTTTTATACAGCTCTTCGTCACCGCCTTTCGCCAGGATCAGGCCACCGCGTGGACCTGCCAGGGTTTTGTGGGTGGTGGTGGTCACAACGTGCGCATGTGGAACCGGGTTCGGGTAAACGCCTGCCGCAATCAGACCGGCAACGTGCGCCATGTCGACGAACAGGTACGCGCCGATGCTGTCAGCGATTTCACGCATTTTTGCCCAGTCAACAATGCCGGAGTAAGCAGAGAAGCCACCGATGATCATCTTCGGCTTGTGCTCTTTGGCCTGCTTCGCCATGTCTTCGTAGTCAATTTTGCCGGACTCATCAATACCGTAAGGGATGATGTTGTACAGTTTGCCGGAGAAGTTAACCGGGGAGCCGTGAGTCAGGTGGCCGCCCTGCGCCAGGTTCATACCCAGAACGGTATCGCCCGGCTGCAACAGCGCGGTGTAAACAGCGAAGTTAGCCTGAGAGCCAGAGTGCGGCTGGACGTTCGCGTAGTCAGCGCCAAAGAGTTCTTTCGCACGGTCAATCGCCAGCTGCTCAACGATATCAACGTATTCGCAACCGCCGTAATAGCGCTTGCCCGGATAACCTTCAGCATATTTGTTGGTCAGCTGAGAGCCCTGCGCCTGCATCACGCGCGGGCTGGTGTAGTTTTCGGAGGCGATCAGTTCGATGTGCTCTTCCTGACGTACTTTTTCCTGCTCCATAGCCTGCCACAGTTCGGCATCATAATCGGCAATGTTCATTTCACGCTTTAACATCCGCATCTCCTGACTCAGCTAACAAGTAAATTTTTGGCCTGAAAAGGCAGTCCTGTTGGACGACGGGCAACAGTATAACTGAATAGTTCTGCGATAACAGGTCTTGACAAACGATTTTACGCAAACGTTTACCTGCACGCCACGCAAGGGTTTGAGCAATAAAGCTCTCGCCATTCTCAACGGATTTCTTTTCAGCTTTGTGATGCATATTTTTCACGATGCAAAGAACCATTTACATTGCAGGGGTATTTTTATAAGATGCATATAAAATACATCATTAAAGTAACATCAGAAGGAAGCTGCTATGCTCGACGCCCAAACCATCGCTACCGTGAAAGCCACAATCCCCCTGCTGGTTGAAACGGGTCCTAAACTGACCGCCCATTTCTACGATCGCATGTTCGCGCATAACCCGGAGCTCAAAGAGATTTTCAACATGAGCAACCAGCGTAACGGCGATCAGCGCGAAGCGCTGTTTAACGCTATTGCCGCCTATGCCAGCAACATCGAAAACCTGCCGGCTCTGCTGCCTGCGGTGGAAAAAATCGCCCAGAAGCACACCAGCTTCCAGATCAAACCTGAGCAGTACAACATCGTCGGCAGTCACCTGCTGGCAACACTGGACGAAATGTTCAGCCCGGGCCAGGAAGTGCTGGATGCCTGGGGTAAGGCCTATGGCGTGCTGGCAAACGTATTCATCAACCGTGAAGCGCAGATCTACAGCGAAAACGCCAGCAAGAATGGCGGCTGGGAAGGCACGCGCGCCTTCCGCATCGTCGAGAAAACCCCGCGCAGCGCACTGATCACCAGTTTTGAGTTTGAGCCAGTGGACGGTCAGCCGGTTGCCGATTACCAGCCGGGCCAGTATCTGGGCGTCTGGCTGAAGCCTGAAGGCTTCCCGCACCAGGAGATTCGCCAGTACTCCCTGACCCGCAAGCCAGACGGCAAAGGCTATCGCATTGCGGTTAAACGTGAGGAAGGCGGTCAGGTATCCAACTGGCTGCATAACGAAGCCAGCGTGGGCGACGTGGTCCATCTGGCGGCACCGGCGGGCGATTTCTTTATGGCCGTTGAAACGAATACCCCGGTGACGCTGATCTCCGCAGGCGTAGGTCAGACGCCAATGCTGGCGATGCTGGATACGCTGGCGAAAGCAAACCACAGCGCGCAGGTTAACTGGTTCCACGCGGCGGAGAACGGTGATGTGCACGCCTTTGCGGATGAAGTCAAAGCGCTTGGAGCGACCCTGCCGCGTTTCACCGCGCATACCTGGTATCGCCTGCCGACGGAGGCAGACCGCGCAGCGGCTCGTTTCGACAGCGAAGGCCTGATGAATTTAGGGCAGCATGAAGGGGCGTTCAGCGCACCGGGGATGCAGTTCTACGTTTGTGGGCCAGTAGCGTTTATGCAGTATGCCGCGAAGCAGCTGGTAGACCTGGGCGTGAATAAAGACAACATTCATTACGAATGTTTCGGCCCGCATAAAGTGCTGTAATCGCCCGGCGGCGCTGCGCTTGCACGGGCCTACGAAGGGTTTTTTAGGCCGGGTACGCGCAGCGCCACCCGGCAAGAATGTTAAATCGCCGCGTCGTCTTCTTCGCCGGTACGGATACGGATCACGCGCGCCACGTCAAAGACGAAGATTTTCCCGTCGCCAATTTTACCGGTCTGCGCCGTGCGGATGATGGTATCCACACAGGTATCGACGATATCATCGCTCACCACGATCTCGATTTTCACTTTCGGCAGAAAGTCCACCATGTACTCTGCGCCACGGTATAGCTCGGTGTGGCCCTTCTGACGACCAAAACCTTTCACTTCAGTTACGGTCATCCCGGTGATGCCTACTTCTGCCAGCGCTTCACGTACATCATCCAGTTTGAAAGGTTTAATAATCGCATCAATCTTTTTCATGGTGGGTCCTTAAACTCTTGCCAGTAAGCAGCCTCGTAATCGGTTGCTCACAGTATCATATTCAGGCGAATTTTGCGGTATTACTCTTTAAAATCGTTCGCTTCCAGCTCGTGGCGTGAGAGCAATTTATAAAACTCGGTACGGTTACGCCCGGCCATGCGCGCCGCGTGGGTCACGTTGCCTTTGGTGATTTGCAGCAGCTTACGCAGATAGTTCAGCTCGAACTGGTTTCGCGCTTCCGCAAACGTCGGTAAGGCCGTGTTTTCCCCCTCGAGCGCCTGCTCCACCAGCGCATCGCTGATCACCGGCGATGACGTCAGCGCCACGCACTGCTCAATCACGTTCACCAGCTGGCGTACGTTGCCCGGCCAGCTTGCGGTCATCAGGCGTTTCATCGCATCGGTGGAGAACGCGCGCACGAATGGTTTGTGGCGGTCAGCGGCCTGGCGCAAAAGGTGATTTGCCAGCAGCGGGATATCTTCCGCACGCTCGGCCAGCGCCGGGATTTTCAGGTTGACGACATTCAGTCGATAGTAAAGATCTTCACGGAACTCGTTGCGCGCCATCACCTTGGGTAAATCGCGATGGGTAGCGGAAATAATACGCACGTTGATATCGATATCGCGGTTGCTGCCAAGCGGACGCACTTTTCGCTCCTGCAACACGCGCAGCAGTTTGACCTGCAACGGCGCGGGCATATCGCCAATTTCATCAAGAAACAGCGTGCCCCCCTCAGCCGCCTGGAACAGCCCTTCACGGCTGCTCACCGCGCCGGTAAAGGCGCCGCGGGCATGGCCGAAGAGCTCAGACTCAAGCAGCTGTTCCGGCAGCGCGCCACAGTTGATGGCAATAAAGGCATTTTTACTGCGCGGGCTGGCGTTGTGGATCGCCTGGGCCAGGATCTCTTTCCCGGTCCCGCTCTGGCCGTTGATCAGCACGCTAACGTCGGATTGCGCCACCATCCGCGCCTGTTCCAGCAGGCGCAGCATCACAGGGCTACGCGTCACGATGGATTCACGCCAGGCGTCGTCGCCGGATGGCGCCGCATGCTCAAGGGCGCTGTCGATTGCTTTATAGAGAGCGTCTTTATCCACTGGTTTGGTGAGGAAGCTGAATACCCCCTGCTGCGTTGCGGCCACCGCATCAGGAATAGATCCGTGAGCGGTGAGGATAATCACCGGCATCCCGGGCTGCTGCTTCTGGATCTCCGTGAACAGTTGCAGGCCATCCATTTCATCCATGCGCAAATCGCTGATCACCAGATCGATTTTCTCGCGGCTGAGCACTTTCAGCCCCTCCTGCCCGCTTTCAGCGGTGACCACGCTGTAGCCTTCGCTGACCAGACGCATTCCCAGCAGCTTTAACAGCCCGGGATCGTCATCCACCAGTAACAGATGGGCAGGTTTACGGCTTGTCATGGCTTCACATCCTCTTGTTTCGGCGTCTCACTGTCTGGCGTCGTGGCAGAGTTGCCTTTCGACCCATCGGGCAGATAGCTGCCTGCCGGCTTACGCGTCGAGAGCTGTCTTTCGATATCGGTCAGATTTTCGAGCTTGCGGGTGGTGGTTTCCAGCTGCTCGCGCAGCGACTCCTGCTGCTGGCGAAGCGCATCAAGCTCGCTGTCGCTCGACTGCTGCAATTTGCTGTAGCGGAAACGCTCTTCAGACAGTTGTAATTGCAGGGTTTGTCCATCCCGCCAGAGCTGATAGACCGGGCGCACCTGCGGGGGAATATTGATCACGTAAGTATCCAGCCGCGTCACGTTGGCGCGGCGTTCGACAGGCGTGATTCTGGCATCCGCCATCACGATCCCACGTTTAAACGCGTCCTGCCAGGTATCGTCCACCAGCATCGCCGCCTGGGCACGGGCCTCGGCGGGCGCCAGCCGCTGGGCGCAGTCTATTCCGCGCAGCCAGAACAGCGGATTGGATTCAACATCACGCCCCGACAGGTTCCAGATATCATCGCAACGTGTTGAAAGGAAATCGGCCAGCTGTTTTTGCGGCCATTTATCTTCCTGTTTGTGGCTAATTGCACTTTTCGGCGCATGGGTTACACAGCCGGCCAGCAGTAAGCAGGGCAGGCTCAGGCGCACATTTTTGCTGGAAAACACCGCGCGCAGTGCGCGGTAAAAGACGTGTGACATACTCACCAGGTTGTTATTCATTTCATTGATTTTTCCGGCTCAAGAGGCAGTTCGATACGAAAACAGACATCGGCGCGTTCATCACTCACGATGTTAAGCTCACCCTGCATGCGTCGTATGCAGTCGCGGGCAATACTCAGCCCCAGACCACTTCCTTTTACCGCACCTTTTCGCTGATGACTCCCCTGGAAGAAGGGCTCAAAGATCATCGTTTTTTCATCATCCGGAATCGGGCTTCCCGTATTCGCTACGTCAATAAATACCCGCGAACCGTTGTTATTGCTTCTGATATAAATGGTACCGGATTCAGTACCATAGTGCACCGCATTGGAATAAAGATTATCCAGTACGCTCATCAACAGCATCGGCTCTGCCAGGCAGGAAGGCGCATTGAGATCCACCTGGGTATGCATCATTTTAGCTCTTGCTGGCAGGCTATGGGCGGAGATCACCATGTCCACCAACGGTTCAATCTCAACGCTTTCAAGCACCACAGCACCATCCGCCAGCTTGCGGTTATAGTCCAGCAGTTGTTCAATAAGTTTTTGTAAATTGCGGCTACTGGCATCCAGAATCGCCACGATCTCTTTTTGCTCAGGGGTTAACGGCCCCGCTACTTCGTCTGCCAGCAGCTCCGTGCCTTCACGCATACTGGCCAGCGGTGTTTTGAGTTCGTGTGAGATATGGCGCAGGAACTGATGACGCTGCGATTCCAGCCACGCCAGGCGTTCAGAAAGCCAGATGATACGCTGACCGACCGAGCGCAGCTCGCGCGGGCCTTTAAAAACAACCGTATCCCCGAGAGATTTGCCCTCCCCCAGGCGGTTAATCATCCGCTGGATCCCCTTTACGGGGCCGATGATCATGCGGGTAAAGAGCAGTACCAGCCCAAGGCTGACGAGGAACAGCACCAGCGCCTGCCAGCCGAAGAACTGGCCGCGCTCGGCAATCTCCTGCTGGAGTTGCTGCCCACGGGAAAAGATAACCGTACGGGTGGACTGCACCATCTCCGTATTGGCGTTCGCGAAGGCTTCAAGTCGGGCGGCGGCGGCGGCATCAGGACCGCTGTTTTTGCACTGGAGCTGCGCCAGATCGTTCAGATCCTGACGCAGCGCCTGATAGAGTTTGTCATCCGGCAAGACCCCGGCATGGGCATCCAGCATTTCGCTGTAGCGTTTACGCTGGTTCTGATAAACCCTCTCCAGCGTGCGGTCGTCCAGCACGCAATACTGGCGATAGCTACGCTCCATCTCCAGCGCGGCGTTGGTCATTGCCTCGCTACGGCGGGCATCAATAAGCGTGGTGCGGTTAGTCAGGGCCGCCTGGGCACTTAACGCATTCAGGCTTTGCCATGCCTGCCACGCCAGAACCAGTAAAGGTAGCAGGATCAGCAGGAAGGCCATCATAACGAGCTGTCGCAGGGAGCGAGGGAAAGCGGGCCAGCGTTTCAACACATTACTCTCATCATCCGGGTTTGAGGAGAGCGTAACTGAGTCTGCCCTTCAGATACAACAAAGCCGGGTAAAAACCCGGCTTTGTCATGGAATAAGGCGGTGCCTAACTCGACGTTTCGCCCTGGCCTGATAAAGCATTGCAATAATCAGTAGTTGGACGGCAGGCACCTTTTTGTGCGTCATTCGAAGTTTATGTAGCACGTCCCGAAGGGGCTGACATAAGAAGGTGAATGAGCCACTGGTTACTATTATGCAACGTGCGTGCCAGATTGCAAAAATTGATACTATCCTTATGATTAATAATCGTTTTATTATTAAAATGCATTGATTGTCAGGTGAATGATTTCCAGGCTAAGTGTCGCTATTAAGCAACACCTTAATGGGAACCCGTCCTGATATATATAAATCAATAAGTTAAATGTCTCTTATTGGAGACACTCAACCCAGAGGATTGTCGCGATTTTGCGACAGGTACAAAAAAGCCCGGTGGCGCTCGCGCTTACCGGGCCTACAGTCAGGGCGTTGAAACTTAACCCAGTTGTTTACGCGCGTTGCGGAAAATGCGCATCCACGGGCTGTCCTCGCCCCAGTTTTCCGGGTGCCAGGAGTTGCTAACGGTACGGAAGACACGCTCCGGGTGCGGCATCATGATCGTCACCCGACCGCTTTCGCTGGTGACGGCGGTAATGCCATTTGCCGAACCGTTCGGGTTAGCCGGATAGGTTTCGGTGACCTTGCCGAAGTTATCAACAAAGCGCAGCGCCACCAGTCCTTTGCTTTCAAGCTGAGCCAGGTGCGCCGCATCACGCACTTCAACCTGACCTTCACCGTGCGAAACCGCGATTGGCATCTGTGAACCGACCATTCCCTGCAACAGCAGAGACGGGCTTTGGGTCACTTCTACCAGGCTGAAGCGCGCTTCGAAGCGGTCAGACTGGTTACGCACAAAGCGCGGCCAGGCTTCGCTGCCCGGGATCAGCTCGCGCAGGTTAGACATCATCTGACAGCCGTTACACACGCCCAGCGCCAGCGTCTGCGGACGATGGAAGAAGGCTTCGAACTCGTCACGCACGCGGCTGTTGAACAGAATAGACTTCGCCCAGCCTTCGCCCGCGCCCAGCACGTCGCCGTAGGAGAAACCGCCGCAGGCGACCAGCGCCTGGAAATCATCCAGCCCGGTACGCCCGGCCAGCAGGTCGCTCATGTGGACGTCGATGGCGTCAAAGCCCGCCCGGTGGAAGGCCGCCGCCATCTCAACGTGGGAGTTAACGCCCTGCTCGCGCAGCACGGCTACTTTCGGACGCGCACCGGTCGCAATGTACGGCGCGGCAATGTCTTCGTTAATGTCGAAGCTGAGCTTCACGTTCAGGCCAGGATCGTTGTCGTTCGCCTTCGCGTTGTGTTCCTGATCGGCGCATTCCGGATTGTCACGCAGGCGCTGCATCTGCCAGGTGGTTTCCGCCCACCACATACGCAGCGTGGTGCGGCTTTCGCTGAACACCGCGTGGCCGTCGGCTTCAATCACGAAGCGGTCGCCCTGCACCGCTTTACCGAGATAGTGTACGCAGTCTGCCAGACCGTGCTGCGCCAGAATCGCTTCCACCGCGTCGCGATCTGCGGCGCGTACCTGAATGACCGCGCCAAGCTCTTCGTTAAACAGCGCTGCCAGGCGGTCTTCGCCAAGCGTGGCAATGTTTGCTTCAACGCCGCAGTGACCGGTGAAGGCCATCTCTGCCAGCGTCACCAGCAGGCCACCATCGGAACGGTCGTGGTAGGCCAGCAGCTTACGCTGCGCCACCAGCGCCTGAATTGCGTCGTAGAAGCCTTTCAGCTGAGCGACGTCGCGCACGTCGGCTGGCTTATCGCCGAGCTGGCGGTAAACCTGCGCCAGCGCGGTGGCGCCCAGTGCGTTATGGCCTTTGCCGAGGTCAATCAACAGCAGGGCGTTATCTTCAGTGGAAAGCTGCGGCGTAACGGTATGACGCACGTCTTCCACGCGCGCAAACGCGGTGATCACCAGCGACAGCGGAGAGGTCATCTCGCGCTGCTCGTTACCTTCCTGCCAACGGGTTTTCATCGACATGGAGTCTTTACCCACCGGAATGGTCAGGCCGAGCGCAGGACAGAGCTCTTCACCCACAGCTTTCACCGCTTCGTACAGGCCGGCATCTTCGCCCGGGTGACCGGCAGCGGCCATCCAGTTCGCGGAAAGTTTGATACGTTTGATATCGCCAATCTGCGTCGCGGCGATGTTGGTCAGCGCTTCACCGACCGCCAGACGGGCAGAAGCGGCGAAGTCCAGCAGCGCCACTGGCGTGCGTTCGCCCAGGGCCATCGCTTCGCCGTAGTAGCTGTCGAGGCTCGCGGTGGTCACGGCGCAGTTAGCGACCGGGATCTGCCACGGGCCGACCATCTGATCGCGCGATACCATACCGGTCACGGTACGGTCGCCGATGGTGACCAGGAAGGTTTTCTCTGCCACGGCAGGCAGGTGCAGCACGCGGTTAACCGCTTCTGCCACGGTGATGCCCTGGCGATCCAGCGCTTTGCCCGCCGCTTTGCGAGTCTGCACGTCGCGGGTCATCTTCGGCGTTTTGCCGAGCAGCACGTCCAGCGGCAGATCGATCGGCTGGTTGTCAAAGTGGGTGTCGCTTAAGGAAAGGTGCTGCTCTTCGGTCGCTTCACCGATGACCGCATACGGCGCGCGCTCGCGGCGGCACAGCTCGTCAAACAGCGGCAGCTGATCGGCGGCAACCGCCAGCACGTATCGCTCCTGGGATTCGTTACACCAGATCTCCAGCGGGCTCATGCCCGGCTCATCGCTCAGGATATCGCGCAGGTTGAAGCGTCCGCCGCGACCGCCGTCGCTCACCAGCTCAGGCATAGCGTTGGAGAGTCCACCCGCGCCCACGTCGTGGATGAACAGAATCGGGTTGGCATCGCCCAGCTGCCAGCAGCGGTCGATCACTTCCTGACAACGGCGCTCCATTTCCGGGTTGTCGCGCTGCACGGACGCGAAGTCGAGATCCGCATCAGACTGGCCGGAAGCCATAGACGAGGCTGCCCCGCCGCCCAGACCGATGTTCATTGCCGGGCCGCCGAGCACGATCAGCTTCGCGCCGACGACGATCTCGCCTTTCTGCACATGATCGGCGCGAATGTTGCCGATCCCGCCCGCCAGCATGATCGGTTTGTGGTAGCCGCGCAGCTCTTCGCCGTTGTGGCTGTCCACTTTCTCTTCGTAGGTACGGAAGTAACCGTTCAGCGCCGGACGACCAAATTCGTTGTTGAACGCCGCGCCGCCCAGCGGGCCTTCGGTCATGATATCCAGCGCGGTGACAATGCGCTCTGGCTTGCCGAAGTCTTCTTCCCACGGCTGCTCAAAGCCCGGAATACGCAGATTGGAAACGGAGAAACCGACCAGACCCGCTTTTGGTTTCGCGCCGCGACCGGTCGCACCTTCGTCACGGATTTCACCGCCGGAGCCGGTCGCTGCACCCGGCCACGGGGAGATCGCCGTCGGGTGGTTGTGGGTTTCCACTTTCATCAGGATATGCGCAGGCTCCTGGTGGAAGTCATAGCGCCCCGCTTCGCGGTCGGCGAAGAAGCGGCCCACCTCGGAACCTTCCATCACCGCGGCGTTGTCTTTATAGGCAGACAGCACGTGGTCAGGGGTTTGCTCCATGGTGTTTTTGATCATTTTGAACAGCGACTTCGGCTGCTGTTCGCCGTCGATAATCCAGTCGGCGTTGAAAATCTTGTGGCGGCAGTGCTCGGAGTTGGCCTGCGCGAACATATACAGTTCGATGTCGTTCGGGTTGCGATTCAGCTTAACGAATGCATCCTGAAGGTAGTCGATTTCATCTTCTGCGAGCGCCAGACCAAGACGCAGGTTTGCGTCGATCAACGCCTGACGCCCCTGCCCAAGCAGATCCACGCTCTGTACCGGCGCAGGCTGATGGTGGGAGAACAGTTTCTGCGCATCATCCAGAGAATCAAACACGCTCTCCATCATGCGGTCGTGCAGCTCTGCGGCAACCACCTGCCACTGCGCGTCGCTCAGGGTTGACGCTTCCACATAGTACGCCACGCCGCGCTCCAGACGGTTAATCTGGTTCAGGCCGCAGTTGCGAGCGATGTCGGTGGCTTTGGAAGACCAGGGGGAGATGGTGCCAGGGCGTGGCGTGGCGAGGATTAATTTGCCGGTCGGCGTATGGCTGCTCAGGCTTGGGCCATATTTAAGCAGGCGTTCCAGCTGTACGCGCTCCTCTGCATTCAGGGGGGCGTTCAGGTCAGCAAAATGGACATACTCAGCGTAAATATTGCTTACCGGAAGGTCGGCCGCCTGAAAACGTGCCAGCAGTTTGTTAATACGGAAGGCAGACAGTGCAGGCGAACCACGCAGAATTTCCATCATAAGTCTCTCGTCTTCGAAGCGCCGGGGCGCTTACAGTGTGCGCAAGGGGGGAAAACGGGCGTCATTATAGAGAATCCTGAGCGCCGACGAAACCGTTTGCGTCGAAATAAAATCATCCTTTATGTTTAACAATAGATGTGACCTGTCTCTCTAATTGGTTGCCAACTGGCGCTACTTTGCGCAAAATGCCGCTCAATCAATGGCAAACTCTACTCTTAACATGACTACAGCACACTGAGGCAACCGGCGTCGCAGAGAATTAACTAATTGAAAAAATTAAAGATTAATTATCTGCTCATCGGCATTGTTACGTTGCTGCTGGCAGTGGCCCTCTGGCCGTCTATCCCCTGGTTCGGCAAGGCCGAAAACCGTATCGCCGCCATTCAGGAGCGGGGGGAGTTGCGCGTCAGTACCCTCTCCTCCCCGCTTATTTACGACGATATCAACGGTAAAACCATCGGTCTTGATTACGAACTGGCACAGCTGATTGCGGACTATCTGGGCGTGAAGCTGAAAGTTACCGTGCGGCAGAACATCAACCAGCTATTTGATGATTTGGACCATGACCGTGCCGATATTCTCGCCGCAGGTCTGGTGTACAACAGCGAACGCAGCAAAAACTATCAGCCGGGCCCGACCTATTACTCCGTGTCGCAGCAGGTGGTTTATCGTGTGGGTAGCCTGCGCCCGCGCTCACTGGCCGACATCACCGACCAGCAATTGACCATTGCGCCAGGCCATGTGGTGATTGACGATCTGCGGGCGTTGAAAGAGAAAAAATACCCTAACCTCAGCTGGACGGTCGATCCTAAACTCGGCACGACTGAATTGCTGGAGCAGGTAAAAGATAAAAAGCTGGCCTATACCATTGCTGATTCGGTGGCGATCAGCCTTTTCCAGCGCGTTCATCCTGAAATCGCCGTGGCGCTGGATGTGACCGACGAACAGCCGGTGACCTGGTTTACCCAGCTAGACGACGATCAAACCGTCTCTGCGGCTATGCTCGATTTCTTTAATTCCATCAATGAAGACGGCACCCTGGCGCGCCTGGAAGAGAAATATCTCGGTCACGGGGACGATTTTGATTACGTTGACACCCGCACTTTCCTGCGCGCGGTGGACAGCGTGCTGCCGGACCTGCAACCGCTGTTTGAGAAGTACGCCGAGGAGATTGACTGGAAGCTGCTGGCGGCAATTTCCTACCAGGAATCGCACTGGGATGCTCAGGCCACCTCCCCCACGGGCGTGCGCGGGTTGATGATGCTGACCAAAAATACCGCCCAGAGCCTCGGCATCAGCGACCGGACCGATGCGGAACAGAGCATCAGCGGCGGCGCGCAGTATTTAGAGGATATGATGGCGAAAGTGCCGGAGACGGTCCCGGAAGGGGAGCGTATCTGGTTTGCGCTGGCCGCCTATAACATGGGTTATGCGCACATGCTCGACGCGCGGGCGCTGACGGCGAAAACCAAAGGTAACCCGGACAGCTGGTCAGATGTAAAACAGCGCCTGCCGCTGCTTAGCCAGAAACAGTGGTACCAGAAGCTGACGTACGGCTATGCGCGCGGGCATGAAGCGTATGCCTACGTGGAAAATATTCGTAAGTACCAGATAAGCCTGGTGGGATATCTGCTGGAGAAAGAAAAAGAGGCAGCCGAGGCGCAACAGCTGGCTGAAAGCTATCCGGTGGTCGCACCGGACGAGCTTAATCATCCTGCGGTTTCAATTCTGCCTTTTGTTGCTTTTTCTGCTGCCGACGCATTCGAAAAAAGTCACTTAACAGACCCGAACATTCTGGTGCAAGTACCCCGCCGATAGTTTTCACCTGGTGGTTCATCCCCGGATGCCCAAGTACGTCCATCAGTGAACCAGCAGCGCCCGTCTTTTCATCCCGCGCGCCAAACACCAGCGTACCGATTCGGCTGTGCACCATCGCCCCGGAGCACATTACGCACGGCTCAAGGGTGACATACAGGGTGGTATCAAGCAGACGATAGTTTTGCAGCACCAGTCCGCCCTGACGCAGCGCCATAATTTCAGCATGCGCGGTAGGATCGTGACGGCCAATCGGACGGTTCCACCCTTCCCCAATCACCTGATTGTTATGGACCAGTACCGCGCCCACGGGCACTTCGCCCTCTTCCCAGGCGCGCTGAGCCAGCGCCAGCGCATGGCGCATCCAGTATTCATGATTGTGTTCAGGGTTGGACAAGGGCTGATACTCCAGTCGAAAAGCGGGCGGCATTATACACAGCCGGTACAGATAAGACTATTCGAGTTGCTGAAGTTCGCCCAGAGGCGTGACGCGCCAGCGGTGCTGGCAAAAATAGAGCAGCGGGTTGTCCTGCTTGCTGTCGCTGTAGCCGCTGTACAGACGCAGCGGCGTACCGATGCGTTTCTCCAGCTGCACCACTTTTTCATGTCCGAGGCAGCGCATAGTCAGCACCCAGCCGCCGTAGCCGCGCGCGATTTGTGTCGCGATAAGATTCACGCGCGGCAGCCAGGGCGTATCAAAATAGACATGCTCCACCAGCGTCTGCGGGGAGCCGGTAATCAGCCAGATATCGGCATCGTTGGCGTCGAGATAGCTGGTCAGGCGCGCCTGTACCACGGGAAACGCGGCGACGTGCCCGCGAAACCAGTGCGCAAAATCCTGTTCGAGCTGCTTAAGGCGCGCTTCGCTATGACCAAACGTGCATCCCCAGAGCAGCAGGCTCATCGGCCAGCGCGCTGCACGGCCTTTCACCAGCAGCGCGATACCAATAACGGGTAACAGGGGTAATACCAGCAACGCGTTAAGGGGCTGGCGCCGCAGCAGGTAGCGCATAAAGGTGCCGAACATATCCTGCTGATGCAGCGTTCCATCCAGATCAAAAAAGACAACGCGACGCTCGTGACTGGCCAAACCTTACTCCTCTGGGTCGTTGAATCCTAACAGCCAGGTAAACAGGAACCCGGCGATCACCGCTACCAGATAGCCTAACAGATAGAGCATCACTTTTCCGGTCACGATGGTTAATGCCAGCGGTAAACCGGAGATCCCGAAGGTAATGACGGTCGCCACTTTCCAGTAGCTGATTAACGCCCCGCCCACCGCGCCACCGAGGCAGGCGGCCAGGAACGGCTTACCCAGTGGCAAGGTCACGCCGAAAATCAACGGTTCGCCGATACCGAGTAACCCGACCGGCAGCGCCCCTTTAATGACCTTTTTCAGACGCGCGTTGCGGGTTTTCATCAGCACCGCGATGGCCGCGCCGACCTGCCCAACGCCCGCCATCGACAGGATCGGCAGCAGTGCGTTATAGCCGTGCGCCTGTACCAGTTCGACGTGGATCGGCACCAGCCCCTGATGCAGACCGGTCAGCACTAACGGCAGGAAGGTCCCGGACAGCACGGCCCCCACCAGCAGCCCGCCGCGATCGATCGCCAGAGACGCGCCGTGGGCGATGGCTTCAGAGATCGCGCCACCTAACGGTTGTAGCGCCACAATCGCCACGCTCCCGGTAATCAATGTGGTCAGCAGCGGGTTGAGGATCAGCTCAATCGAGCCTGGCAGCAACGCGCGCAGCTTTTTCTCGATCCAGCACATCAGAATGACCACCAGCAGCACGGCAATCACCCCACCGCGGCCTGGCTGAAGCGCCTCGCCAAACAGCGTAATCTGCGCCAGCTGCGGGCTGGAGAGGATACCCGCCATTACACCGCCCATCGCCAGCGAGCCGCCGAACACTTTGGCCGTGTTTACCCCCACCAGAATGTTCATGATGGCAAACACCGCGCTGCCGAAAATCGCCAGAATACCCAGCAGGTTCGGATACTGGGTGGCGAAATTCCCGACAATATCCGGACGCTTGAGGATATTGATAATCCCGGTGATCAGCCCCGATGCGATAAACGCCGGGATCAGAGGAATAAAGACGTTTGCCAGCTGGCGCAGCGCATCGCTCATGGGGGCTTTGTATTTGGCTTTCGCCTGCGCTTTGGTGCGTTCCGCGTCGTCAAAGGCGGGAGCCGTTTCACTGCCCGTCATCAGGGCGCGCATGGCATCAACCACCTGCGCCGCTTTGCCCGGACCGACAATCAGCTGGTGCTGTTGCCCCTGTTTAACGTACCCGCTCACGCCGGGGAGCTGCTTCAGGCGCGTTAAATCAAGCTTTTCGTCGTTGTGCACCTCGACGCGTACACGCGTCATGCAGTTTTCCAGACGCTGAATATTTTTTTCCCCACCGATCCCAAGCAGGATGTCGCTGGCGAGCGCTGCTGTTTTGTCCATACACGCCTCTTATTGGTGTTCTAATGCCGCCCGTAAAAACCCGTGATGGGCTTCGAGCCTGGCTCTGGCCGCGGCTGCATCCAGCCCGGTTAATATCATCAGAATGGCGGGTTTGACGTCGTAATCGGTCTGTTTGAGTACCGCTTCCGCCTCTTCCCGACCTGCCCCTGTCGCCTCTATCACCATGCGGCAGGCTCTGTCCACCAACTTGACGTTGGTGGCCTGCATATCCACCATCAGGTTTTGGTAGACCTTGCCGAATTTCACCATCGCGCCGGTGGAGATCATATTGAGCACCAGCTTCTGCGCGGTTCCCGATTTCAGGCGCGTGGAGCCGGTGAGCGCTTCCGGCCCGACGACCGGAGAGATGGCAATGGCGGCCACCTGCGCAATCGGCGAACCCGGGTTACAAGAGATGGCCACCGTGGTACATCCCGTCTGTCTGGCGTATTCCAGCCCACCAATGACGTACGGCGTACGACCAGAAGCCGCCAGCCCGACGACCAGATCCTGCGCGGTCAGGTTCAGCGCCCTGAGATCGTCTTCCCCAAGCTGTTTATTGTCTTCTGCCCCTTCCACCGCTTTCAGCAGCGCGCCGGGGCCACCGGCAATCAGGCCAACGACCAGACCGTGCGGAACGCCAAAGGTCGGGGGACACTCTGAGGCATCCAGCACACCGAGTCGCCCACTGGTACCCGCCCCCATGTAAATAATGCGTCCTCCTGCTTTCAGAGCGTCGGCAGCGGCGTCTACGGCTTTCGCCACCTCGGGCAATGTCTCTTTGACTGCCAGCGCGACGAGGGTATCCTGTTGATTAAAGCGGTTTACCAGCTCCAGCGTGGACAGTGCATCAAGATCCATGGTTTGCGGGTTACGCGTTTCAGAAACAAGAGAGCCTAGATTCATGTTATTTACCTCTGGAATTTTTAATTCATAATAAACGCACTATAATGGAATATAAAATTCATTCAGGCGAGCAAAATTCGTATTTGCGCGGGTAATCACATTTTCGCCAGGAGACCGTATGAACTGTTTAATTCGTATTCGCCAGCGCTACGCAGGGTTTGCCCAGAGTGACAAAAAGCTGGCGGATTATTTACTTTCCCAGCCCGATCGCGCGCGACACCTCAGCTCCCAGCAGCTGGCAGGCGAAGCCGGGGTGAGCCAGTCGAGCGTGGTGAAATTTGCCCAGAAGATAGGCTATAAAGGCTTTCCGGCGCTAAAACTGGCGATCAGTGAAGCACTGGTAAGCAACCCTAATCCGCAGTCAATGCCGGTGCATAACCAGATCCGCGGCGACGATCCGATGCGTCTGGTCGGCGAAAAGCTGATCAAAGAGAACGTGGCGGCAATGCATGCCACGCTGGATGTGAACACGGAAGAGAAGCTGCTGGAAAGCGTAGCCATGCTTCGCGACGCGCGGCGTATTGTATTGACCGGGATCGGCGCCTCCGGACTGGTTGCGCGTAACTTTGGCTGGAAGCTGACAAAAATCGGCTATAACGCCATCGTTGAACAGGATATGCACGCGCTGCTGGCGACCGTGCAGGCCATGGATCCTGACGATTTACTGCTGGCCATCTCCTATTCCGGCGAGCGTCGTGAAATTAATATGGCTACCGACGAAGCCCTGCGCGTAGGAGGAAAAATTCTGGCGATTACTGGCTTCAGCCCGAATGCGCTCCAGCAACGGGCCACCCGCTGTCTGTATACCATTGCCGAGGAACAGGCCACTCGCAGTGCGGCGATTTCGTCGACGAGTGCGCAGATGATGCTGACGGACCTGCTGTTTATGGCGCTGGTTCAGCAGGATCTGGAGCGTGCGCCAGAGCGTATTCGTCACAGCGAAGAGCTGGTAAAAAAACTGGTCTGAACAACGAATGAGCGTATAATGCCCGCCCTGTTTGTGATGTTTCTGAGAATTTCCTGATGGCGCTGTTAATCACCAAAAAATGCATCAACTGCGATATGTGCGAACCCGAATGCCCGAACGAGGCGATTTCGATGGGCGACAGCATTTATGAGATTAACAGCGACCGCTGCACCGAATGCATCGGCCACTATGAGACGCCGACCTGCCAGAAGGTGTGCCCCATTCCCAATACGATCTTAAAAGATCCGGCACACGTCGAGAACGAAGAACAGCTGTGGGATAAGTTTGTCCTGATGCACCATGCGGACAAAATTTAACTCTCGATGATCACCGTCGCACAGGCGTAGTGGCGTTCATCTGCAAGCGTTACGTGCATGTGCGCCACGCCCAGCTTTTCCGCCAGCTTAAGCGCCTCGCCCCATAAACGCAGACGTGGCTTACCCAGCTCATCGTTAAACACTTCAAACTGGTTAAACGCCAGGCCGTTACGAATGCCCGTGCCGAACGCTTTCGCCGCCGCCTCTTTTACCGCGAAACGCTTTGCCAGAAAGCGCACCGGCTGTTGATGCGCCTCCCAGATAGCCCATTCGTTATCGCTCAGCACGCGTCTTGCGAGGCGATCGCCGCTCCGGGCGATCACCGCTTCAATGCGGGCTATTTCAACGATGTCGGTGCCTAAGCCCAGAATAGCCATTACTGACGCGCTTCCAGCATCAGGCGCTTCATCTCGGAAACCGCTTCTTTCAGACCGCTCATCACCGCACGGCCAATGATGGCGTGGCCGATGTTCAGCTCGTGCATTTCCGGCAGGGCAGCGATGGCTTTTACGTTGTGATAGGTCAGGCCGTGACCGGCGTTAACCTTCAGTCCCAGGCTCGCGGCGTAGGTTGCCGCTTTGGCGATTCGCTCCAGCTCTTTCGCCTGCGCTGCATCGTTTTCGGCATCGGCATAGCAGCCGGTGTGAATTTCAATATACGGCGCACCCACGTCGGCAGCGGCTTTAATCTGGGTGAAATCGGCGTCGATAAACAGAGAAACCAGGATACCGGCATCCGCCAGGCGTTTGCAGGCATCGCGCATTTTGTCGAGCTGCCCGGCCACATCCAGACCGCCTTCGGTGGTCACTTCCTGACGCTTTTCCGGCACCAGGCAGCAGAAATGCGGTTTGGTCTCGCAGGCAATCGCCAGCATCTCTTCGGTGACCGCCATCTCCAGATTCATGCGGGTGTCCAGCGTCTGACGCAGGATGCGCACGTCCCGGTCGGTGATGTGGCGACGATCTTCACGCAGGTGAACGGTAATGCCGTCGGCGCCAGCCTGCTCAGCGATAAACGCCGCCTGAACCGGATCGGGATACGCGGTACCGCGTGCATTACGTAACGTGGCGATGTGATCGATATTGACGCCTAACAGTAATTCAGCCATGACAATCCTCGGTATTTTTGTTCATTTACCTTCTCCCTCTCCCTCCGGGAGAGGGCTGGGGTGAGGGGTAAAACATTAGCGTTTCGGCATAAACTGCCTGAATAATTCGCGGCTCTTTAAAGGTTTGCCCCCAAGATACGGCTTGAGCGCAATTCGGGTAAAGCGTTTTGCCGCACGCAGGGTGTCGGCGTCCGGGAACTCGCGTTCATACAGTGCTCTGAGCTGGCGCCCGGTAAAGGTGCTGTTATCGACGACGACACTGGCAATAAAGCCCTTTTCCGCACGATAGCGATAGGTCATGGTATCTTCTACCTCGTCGCCGCTTCCCGCACAGTGCAGAAAATCAACGCCGTAACCAAGGTGCCCGAGCAGAGCCAGTTCGAAACGACGCAGCACAGGCTCAGGGGTGCCGGTTGCGCCAGCAAGTGCCTGAATACAGTGCAGGTAATCAAAGAAAAGTTCAGAGAAGCGGGTCTCATGTTCAAGAACCCGTGAGATGAGTTCGTTAACATACAAACCGCTGTAGAGCGTGATACCAGAAAGAGGAAGCGCCAGGGAGACGGCTTCAGCACTGCGCAGGGTTTTGACTTCCCCTCGCCCGCCAAAGCGGACCAGCAGCGGGGTGAAAGGCTGCAAGGCACCTTTCAGATTAGAACGTCTGGAACGTGCGCCTTTGGCAACAAGGCGCACGCGACCGGACTCTTCCGTGAAGACGTCCAGCATCAGGCTGGTTTCGCTCCAGGGACGACTATGCAGGACAAAGGCGCGCTGCCATCCATCCATATGCTCGTCGTCTTAGGTTACTGATCTTCGCCGTAACCGAGGCTGCGCAGCGCACGCTCATCATCGGCCCAGCCAGATTTCACTTTCACCCACAGTTCCAGGTGAACCGGTGCTTCAAACATGTCCTGCATGTCTTTACGGGCTTCGATTCCGATAGTTTTGATCTTGGCGCCTTTATTGCCGATCACCATCTTCTTCTGCCCTTCACGCTCAACGAGGATCAGACCGTTAATATCGTAGCCGCCACGCTCGTTGCTCTGGAAACGCTCGATCTCCACCGTCACAGAGTACGGCAGTTCAGCGCCCAGGAAACGCATCAGCTTCTCACGGATGATTTCAGACGCCATAAAACGCTGAGAGCGATCGGTGATGTAGTCTTCCGGGAAGTGATGAGTCGCTTCCGGCAGATGCTTGCGCACGATACCCGCGATGGTATCAACGTTCAGACCCGTTTCCGCAGACAGCGGGACGATGTCCAGGAAGTTCATCTGGCTGCCCAGCCATTGCAGGTGCGGCAGCAGATCGGCTTTTTCCTGCACGTTGTCCACTTTATTGACTGCGAGGATCACCGGCGTTTTGCCGTCGCGCAGCTTGTTCAGGACCATTTCGTCGTCCGGCGTCCAGCGGGTGCCTTCCACAACGAAAATCACCAGCTCTACGTCGCCAATGGAGCTGCTCGCCGCCTTGTTCATCAGACGGTTGATGGCGCGCTTCTCTTCCATGTGCAGGCCCGGTGTATCGACGTAGATCGCCTGATACGCGCCTTCAGTATGGATACCGACGATGCGGTGACGCGTGGTCTGCGCCTTACGCGAGGTGATAGAAATCTTCTGCCCAAGCAGATTATTCAGCAGGGTGGATTTGCCAACGTTCGGACGTCCGACGATGGCAATAAATCCGCAATAGGTTTTGTCGATGCTCATTCCAGCTCCAGCATTTTTAACGCCTGTTCGGCGGCAGCCTGTTCAGCCTTACGACGGCTTGAACCCGTGCCGACCACCGGTTCACTCAGGCCACTGACCTGGCAATGGATGGTAAATTCCTGATCGTGGGCTTCGCCACGCACCTGCACCACCAGATAGGATGGCAGCGGCAGATGACGACCCTGCAAATATTCTTGCAGACGCGTTTTAGGATCTTTTTGTTTATCGCCCGGGCTGATTTCGTCCAGGCGGGTCTGATACCAGTTAAGGATCAGCTTTTCTACGGTCTGGATATCGCTGTCCAGGAACACGCCACCGATCAATGCCTCGACCGTATCGGCAAGGATGGATTCACGACGGAAACCACCACTTTTCAGCTCACCTGGCCCCAGACGCAGGCATTCACCCAGCTCAAACTCGCGTGCGATTTCAGCGAGGGTATTGCCGCGCACCAGCGTGGCGCGCATGCGGCTCATATCACCTTCGTCCACACGCGGAAAACGATGATAAAGCGCATTTGCAATCACAAAACTTAAAATAGAGTCGCCTAAAAACTCGAGACGCTCATTATGTTTGCTGCTGGCACTGCGATGGGTTAATGCCTGTTGCAACAACTCCTGATGATGAAAAGTGTAGCCCAGCTTCCGTTGAAGCCGATTAATTACGATGGGGTTCATGCGATACCAATAAATGAATGCGTCAAAAATGCAGCACACGAAACCGACCTGAGAAAACCAACGCGGTTTCGTGTGCCGTGGCACCCTTGCAGGGCCAACCTTAAACTTCGGGGGAATATTCTATACACAACGACAGGGGATGTCGTTAGTTCAAAGAGATTTATCGCTGAAATAATTCACGTAGCGGCGAATAAAAGCCGCTACGTGTTATTTTTGGCGAAAATTAATGAATTCCGCCAATACGATTCAGGCGAACGCCGGTCGGCCACTCGCCTTCCTGCTTCTCAAAACTCATCCAGATAGCGGTTGCTTTACCGACCAGATTCGCTTCCGGCACAAAGCCCCAGTAACGGCTGTCCGCAGAGTTATCGCGGTTATCACCCATCATGAAGTAGTGTCCCGGCGGCACAATCCAGGTCGCCAGCTGTTGGCCTGGCTGCTGGTAGTACATTGCCAGCTGATCCTGTGCGATGGGCACGGTCAGAATGCGGTGAGTAACATCGCCCAGCGTCTCTTTGCGTTCAACCAGACGAATGCCATTCTCTTTGGTTTCACCTTTTGGCACCTGGAAGAATCCGCTGGTCGCTTCACCGCCGTTACGGCGGGCGAAGGTCTGCACAAAATCAGCTGGCTCAACGTTGGAGTAAGTGACTGGTAGCGCATTTTCACATGCGGTGCCAGAGCTACAGCCTGGCTGAATGGTCACCTCTTTCGCCACCGGATCGTAGGTCACTTTATCGCCCGGCAGACCTACCGCGCGTTTAATATAATCCAGCCGCGGATCTTCCGGATATTTAAACACCACGATATCGCCACGTTTCGGATGACCCGTTTCGATCAGCGTTTTCTGGTAGATCGGATCTTTGATGCCATAGGCAAACTTCTCAACCAGAATGAAATCACCGATCAGCAGCGTTGGCATCATCGATCCTGACGGGATCTGGAACGGTTCATAGATAAATGAACGCACCACCAGCACAATCGCCAGCACCGGGAATACCGATGCCCCTGTTTCCAGCCAGCCCGGTTTTGGGCCGACTTTTTTCAGGGTTTTCGCGTCCAGCGCATCGCCCGTGGCTGCCTGCGCGGCAGCCTGACGTTCACGGCGTTTTGGGGCGAAGATAAACTTATCGAGGCACCACAACAGACCTGTCACCAGGGTAGCGATGACCAGGATCAGGGCAAACATGTTCGCCATGCCAACTCCTTAAGGTTATTTACCGTTACCGTCTTTACCAACATGAAGGATGGCAAGGAATGCTTCCTGCGGCAGCTCAACGTTACCGACCTGCTTCATACGCTTCTTACCTTCTTTCTGCTTCTGCAACAGCTTTTTCTTACGGCTGACGTCGCCGCCGTAGCACTTAGCCAGAACGTTTTTACGCAGCTGCTTCACGGTTGAACGGGCAATGATGTGGTTACCAATGGCCGCCTGAATCGCAATGTCAAACTGCTGACGCGGGATCAGATCTTTCATCTTCTCAACCAGCTCACGACCACGGTACGGTGCGTTATCGTTGTGGGTGATCAGCGCCAGCGCATCCACACGCTCGCCGTTGATCAGCACGTCCACACGAACCATGTTCGAGGCCTGGAAGCGTTTGAAGTTGTAGTCCAGCGACGCATAGCCACGGGAGGTAGACTTCAGACGGTCGAAGAAGTCGAGCACCACTTCTGCCATCGGAATTTCATAGGTCAGCGCCACCTGGTTACCGTGGTAAACCATGTTGGTCTGCACGCCACGCTTCTCAATACACAGGGTGATCACGTTACCGAGGAACTCCTGCGGCAGCAGCATGTGACACTCTGCGATTGGCTCGCGCAGTTCCTGAATATTATTCAGCGGCGGGAGCTTGGACGGGCTGTCGACGTAGATCACCTCTTTCGATGTGGTTTCTACTTCGTAGACAACCGTCGGGGCGGTGGTGATCAGATCCAGATCGTATTCACGCTCCAGACGTTCCTGAATGATCTCCATGTGCAGCAGACCGAGGAAGCCACAGCGGAAGCCAAAGCCCAGCGCCGTTGAGCTTTCTGGCTCGTAGAACAGGGAGGCATCGTTGAGGCTCAGCTTTCCGAGCGCATCGCGGAAGTTTTCGTAATCGTCAGAGCTGACCGGGAACAGACCCGCATAAACCTGCGGTTTCACCTTTTTGAAGCCTGGCAGCGCTTTATCTGCCGGGTTACGTGCACCGGTCAGGGTATCACCCACCGGCGCGCCGAGGATGTCTTTAATTGCACAGACCAGCCAGCCCACTTCGCCGCATTTCAGTTCGGTACGGTCAACCTGTTTTGGCGTGAAGATGCCCAGACGGTCAGCGTTGTAGACCTGGCCGGTGCTCATGACCTTGATTTTGTCGCCTTTACGCATGGTGCCGTTTTTAATACGCACCAGCGAGACAACGCCGAGGTAGTTATCAAACCAGGAGTCGATGATCAGCGCCTGTAGCGGCGCATCCGGGTCGCCTTCCGGCGGCGGAATATCACGCACCAGACGTTCCAGTACGTCCGGAACACCGACACCGGTTTTCGCCGAGCAGCGCACTGCATCGGTCGCATCAATACCGACGATGTCTTCAATCTCTTCCGCTACGCGCTCAGGATCGGCGGCTGGCAGGTCGATTTTATTCAGAACCGGCACCACTTCAAGATCCATTTCCATGGCGGTGTAGCAGTTTGCCAGCGTCTGGGCCTCTACGCCCTGCCCGGCATCCACCACCAGCAGCGCGCCTTCGCAGGCCGCCAGCGAGCGTGACACTTCATAAGAGAAGTCAACGTGCCCTGGGGTGTCGATAAAGTTCAGCTGATAGGTTTCACCATCGGAAGCTTTATAGTCGAGCGTCACGCTCTGCGCTTTGATGGTAATACCGCGTTCGCGTTCCAGGTCCATGGAGTCCAGAACCTGGGCTGCCATTTCACGATCAGACAGGCCACCGCAAATCTGGATAATACGGTCAGACAGCGTCGACTTACCGTGGTCAATGTGAGCAATGATGGAGAAATTTCTTATGTTTTTCATATGTATGGATTTATTTACTCGCTATGCGGATTAAATCTTCTTGATGGACACAGCGGTGGACACTCCACAGTAACTACCCCATCAACGACTGGCATGCATATTACACTGTAGCGCCCAAATCGTCAGCATACGATCTCCTGTTCATTGAGTGATAACGAGTGCCTACAGTTAAGCAATGTAAATTAAATTGTTGGGCAGTCATCATCACCCAGCGCGCGGTTGATGAAGAACGTCACTCTACCAAGCACCTCCCCCCTTCCAGAGCAGCACCTTCGATCGCTTCGCCATCATCTGTCATGAGTGACAGCCCCATCAGATTGGCAAACTGTGTGTGGCAGTCGCACAGAATCAACAACACATCACCTGGCGTCTTCTTCATTACAGGTTCGATTACCGCAAAGCCTGTATCAGTTTCGAAGCTCGCTCTGCAACTCTTACTATCGCCCCATCACCGGCCAGTCGCCGCCCGTTTTGCATACGACAGGCGGCAGTTTACTTTACTCGTTCTATTGAGAATAATGCGTGTATTACTCAGCTTTTTTTATCTTCTTTTTCTGCCTCGTAAATTGCTCTTATACTTCAATTTCCACTCATTGTTCCGTAGACAGCCAATAGAGCAGTCAAGTAATCCTATTTTGTAAACAAGCTTGGTAACCTGAGTCTGTCGCAGACCCAGTAAGTTTTAAGCCTATTTTCAAGAATCATTGAGGGGCGGTACTAGTTGAGATACCGAGTGGTTTATAAATTACGTTTTGAGTTAGCTTTTAACTTTCACAACTGAAAACTCGCAAATCCATTTCAACATACTTATATACTTCTACTTGTAAAGTATTGGACCAGACGTTGACATTCTCAATAACAATCAAGAGATTCTTGCTTCAACGGAAGTTGAATTAACCTTCCTCCACAAGCAGAAACGACATGCCCTGCCGCTTAAAATTCGTCACATAGTACAACATCATCACGGAAAAAACCGTTACAAGAGTTTACTCTCCCGGCGAATAATTTCACCACCCAGCCACTCTTGTTTGTATATCAACTGCCTGACAAATTCGTATCTCGTACTCGGAGTGTTATCGTTCTTGGCAGATACAGAATCCATCAAGTTCACAACCTCAACAACTGCGTGATTTTTACAAATTGCCGTGGTTGCTTTATGGATATTATCAAGTCTTATCCTTGCTGCCTTTGATCTTACTCTATCAATTTTACCTTTGGTTTTTAGCCAATTTTTGCTGTATTTCTTTCTTCTCGCCAGTGTTTTATTGAGACGGATTAACTTTTTCTTTTCTTCCGCTTGGTAAGTGTTATCACCGCCAACCCCAGATGACAGATGAACGCTATTCACATTATTAAGTACAATTGTAGTTTTGATATCAGAGGGGTGTATTGGATCAGGAACTGTTTGCTCTGTATTAAAACTGATATACCATTTTCCCTGATTAAGGGAAATAGTTGCATTTTTTAAATCACCAATGATTTCACGGCTCTTGCGATACTTTACCCAGCCGACTTTAGGGAGAGATACCAGTTTTTTTTCTTGATCTACTCTAACCCTTTGGCATGGTATACGGAAAGAATCATGCCGACCTTTCTTTTTAAACTTTGGATATTGTGATTTGCCGGTGAAAAAGTTTCTGAATGCTCTGTCTAAATCTCTTAACGATTGCTGTAAACACTGAGATGGAGCTTCTTTCAACCAAGAAAGGCTCTCTTCATTCTTCCATTCCACTAATTCAGAAGCCAGCTGATTGTAGCCTATGAATTTTTTACCCGAACGGTAATTCTCGTTAAGAAGAGCAAGGCCTTTGTTGTAAACAAAACGACAGGAACCAGCAAAGGCCAAAAAGTCAGATAACTGACCTTTGTTTGGTTCAAGCAAAAATTTGAATGCCTGTTTTTTAATCACAACTGTACCTGTGTAAACGGAGCAAAACTGGTGAAATGCTAAATCATCGTGCGAGCTTTGATTAGAGGATTTGACTACTTTTAACGAGCTTATTCAGCCAATAAAAAAGCCCCACATATATGGGGCTTTGACACTTAATATGAAATTAGCCTTGCAGCAGAGACAGAACCTGCTGAGGAACTTGGTTAGCTTTGGACAGCACGGAGTTACCTGCCTGCTGAATGATCTGCGCTTTGGACATATTCGACACTTCAGTCGCATAGTCGGCATCCTGAATACGGGACTGCGCTTCAGACAGGTTGGTAGTGGTGTTATTCAAGTTAGTTACCGCAGAGCTCAGACGGTTCTGTACTGCACCCAGAGAAGAACGGAACTTATCGATAGAGGCGATAGCATCGTCCAGCGCTTTCAACGGGTCAGAAGTAGCTGCCGAAGCACCTTGCGCTTCTGTGGTTATTGAACCATCGGCTGCCTTATACAGAGCCGCTCCTTTATCATCAATAAAGCTTCCGTTAGCAAATTCTTGATAAGTAGTAGTTACCGTTTTTTCTGTATCAGTAGTTAGCTTTCCATCTAAATCCAGGTTAACAGCTTTACCGCCAGCAGTTACCGCTCCACCTGCATCAGCGTCGTAAGAAGCAGCACCGTTAGTAACAGTATAAACTTTACCAGATAATGCTGTTGCCATATCGTCAGCAGAGATCGATGCACCTGTAATTTTAAATCCTGTTGCACCTGAACCAGTAGTTGTTAACGTACCTTTATCAGCCGTGGTAATTTCGCTTGCAACAGCAGAAGCGCCAGACATCAATCCTGCAAGCGTAGCTGCTGGAGGCGTGCCTGCACTGTTCTTGGTCAAGTTACCTGTAGTATCAAGATACAGTTGTGCATTATCATCAGCCGCAGTGATATTTCCTGCGCTATCAATGATAACATCTTGAGTGGTTGTACCAATTTTAACTGTAGCAGTAGCGGAACCACCCTTGGTCAGATAGTTGAGGGCATTTGCTGATGTTACATCTGTTGCATCAAATTTGTAGGACTTGCTGGCTGTATCAAAGGTGTAATCAGCGTCAGCATCAACGCCTAAACCGTTAGAGATGGTTGGTGCTGTCTGGCTGATTTTACTGCCGTTTGCAACGCTATTCAGCAAGTCAGCTGTAGTCGCTGACTGATAAGTAGTAACATCATTTTTAGTCCAGGTGTTGTTACCGTTTGCTCCTGGAGTCTTAGTAAAGCCGGTCAGGTCTGCTTCGGTCAGTTTAGCATTATCAACAGCACCTTTACCATTTACATTAAACCCTTTCAGATTCAAAGTATCCGAATCGATTTTTTTAAGGTCAATACTGATGGTCTGACCATCGTTTGCACCAACCTGAATTTTCATAGAGCCGTCTTTAGCCAGCACGTTCACACCGTTGAACTGAGTCTGACCGGAAACGCGGTCAATTTCGTCCAGACGGGATTTGATTTCGTCCTGGATGGAGTCCAGATCAGACTGGGAGTTAGTACCTGTAGAAGACTGAACGGTAAGTTCACGGATACGCTGTAAGTTGTTGTTGATTTCAGACAGTGCGCCTTCAGTGGTCTGCGCAACGGAGATACCGTCGTTGGCGTTACGCGCAGCCTGAGTCAGACCTTTAATGTTAGAGGTGAAGCGGTTGGCAATCGCCTGGCCAGCAGCGTCATCTTTTGCACTATTGATACGCAGGCCGGATGACAGACGCTCAATGGCTGTTGACATCGCAGACTGGTTCTTGTTGATGTTGTTCTGAGTGATCAGCGAGAGGCTGTTGGTATTGATGACTTGTGCCATGATAGTAATTCCTATTTGACTGAACTTAAATTAAGTTTACGGCTTCCACCATTTGGCTCCTGCGCCGCTATGTTCACTATCGGCAAAGTATTCTGGACCTTTAGAAGAAAAAGTGAAAACCGTCCCCATCTGCTTTCAGGCCCCAAGCGAAACAGAACTGTATGCTTGTGATAATTTCGTTTTAACGCCCTTCAACCCACCATAATAAAGCCATATAATTCAATATGTTGAGCATCGTAAATAAACTATCTCGTTTGACAAACTGGCTACCTCTTATAAACCTCTAATCTCTTCATTTCTCAGCACTCAACAAGCGAGCATAACCCGATGTTCCGATGGTAAGACCTATCCAAGGCGCAAATGCTTAGCTATCTCATCGGATGGCACCTTGTTTTATCTGTCTTTTTTAGTAGGTGTATGTAAGATGGTTTTACATTACAGTCATTCTCTGTCTAATACATGATCAGGAGATTTGTTCAGTGAATGTTTCTGCCCGTTTTGTTATACTATTAAATCTTGCATGCGCTGCTTTATTATTTACTCTACTCAATGCTAGGTTTGATTTATTCTGATCAGGATCTCATTTTACTTACTCGAAATCCCTCCTAAGATTCATGCATGTACATATCTTACATCCAATCGAGTAGTAAATCGAAAATCATCAGGGAGAATAATGACTTGATAAAGGACGTGATCATTGACCATCGTCCTAACTTTCCATAAACAGGTGGGTATTTAGTGTATGAACCCTCGTCCAACTAGTTCCTTCCGATTACCCTTAAAGCACTTTTCATGGTGATGTTTTTCCTTGTTACATATTTGGATGCTTGTTTTAAGGCATTATTCATTGCTATTACAGTCACAGGCCTAGCTAACCCTTTAACTCGATTTGATCTACTCTGGAAAACATAAATATCAGAAGGATTGCAATCCTTTCTGTACGCAATTAACTTAGAAAGCAATAAATTTAATCTAATTGTTCGTGGCTCAAATTTTGGAGTTCCAGCCAAGTGCAGCATGTCATCTTCGATATCGGAATATCTAATAGTAATCACCCTGCTGCCTTCAGCACGGAGAGAAAACAATGTTAACCATAAGTCTGCCCATGTTGATGAGATTTTAGACAATTCAAAGTGAATAGCCCTAAACTCTTCAGGTGTAATAGAATCTGTTTTTGCCATGAATACCCCCAATGCTCAACCCAACCGTTTACCAAAATTTCAACAACTTTATTACATTATTTCAATACTTTATTACGAAAATTGGATTAAATGTTCAATATTTTTTTCCTCTACCCCTACCGCGCCGGAAATTTTTTATACAAGGTGCACACCGCAACGTCGTAAATAATCGCCACCTGCTTTCTGTCCATTCCGTTTGCGATCAGCCTGCCAGCCTGCGCCCATTGCTCAGGGGTTAACTTCGGCCTTCTGCCGCCTATGCGCCCTTTCTCCCGGGCTGCCGCCAGTCCTTCCCGGGTGCGCTCAACAATCAACTCCCTCTCCATTTCCGCCAGGGCTGACATAATATGGAAGATGAAGCGCCCCATCGGGCTGGATGTATCGATACTGTCCGTGAGGCTCTTAAAGCGGATACCGCGATGCCGGAGTTCGTCGACCAGAAGATTTTTAGAACGCCCTCAATTTACCTTCAAGCTCTGCGACCCTTCTTAGCAACTGCCTCACAACCGGCACAAGATACGCTGATGCAACTTCCGCAACATCAACAATCATACCGTCTTCGATGATGCCGCCCTCACCATCATTCAGCTCCTGTCGTTCGATCAGTTCCTCGTTACGCGCCAAAATGTCCTGAGCACGAAAACCGGCACGAACCTTATCGGGTGACCATTTAAGCGTATAGAGAATTGACTCCCAGTCCTGAATAAAGCTCACTGCCTCCTCTTCACTGATGACTTTTTTCTCATTCTTGACACGGATATCTGAGACGGCTGGAGTGATAGTCCCGTTGCTGGTCTGAATCACACTTCCGCCCTGAATGAAGTACCAGTACGAACCAAAGGTGCCGTCATCACTTACGCTTATTAACGCACCGCTATTAGCAGCTTGTCCCGAGCTGTGCATGTATCCACCAAAAGCAGCATTGAGTGTATACGTGCCAGTACCAAACCTCGCAACAAACGGTTTGCAGGCAAAGGAATTAGAAGTTGCATTTGTCGTTTTCTGAGTCACAAGCCCCCCAGCTGGGCCGCCGAGAGACGTAGTGAGTGGTGCATCAATTGCAGACATTCTGTTGATATCTGAATTGTTACCAGAAGCAGCTGCGCCAAGCTTTACGCGAGCACCTGAAGCAGTATTATCACCTGTTCCGCCCTGGCTGATGCTTAGAGCCGTAGTAAGCCCACTAAGGCTGGTAATGTCGTTGTTTGCACCTTTTTTCGCCAGGGATTTCTGGCCGGGTACCGTGACAGCCGCGCCGTTAATCGTGATGGTGACGTCTGTAGTACCGTTCATCACATCAGCGAATCCGCTCATGTAACGCTGGTACATAGTGAAGGTTTCAGCGATGTCCTGCGCAAGACCGTCAACGCTCAGGCTGTCGCTCAGAAGAATGGCAAACCGGGTTCCGGCGGGAACAGTTGGGTTAGCTGCTGGCGTTACGGTGAGACTTGTTGCGCTGCCGATGTTGGTAATCTGAAATACCTGCACAGGGCTGGTCATTGCAATAACGGTACAGCCGTTACGAATAAGAGAACCAGCAGCAGTGAAGTTTGTGCCGGTACCTGTAAGGGTGTTTCCGCTGATGGCGATAGTGCCAGTAGTATAAATCATGTTTTCTCCAGGCAATAAAAAACCCCGCCGGAGCGGGGTTTGTTCAAAACTGAATGGGTTAGTGGCAGGTGGTGCTGGTGAATGTGTTGGCGCTCACCCATGACCAGTTAAAGGGATAACCGGCGCGGTACTGCGTCTGATTATTTTGCTTGCGGACTCCGTAGATCTGGACGCTGCGTTCCTGTCCGCCAACCAGGGCTGTTCCGGTGCATACGGGTTGCTGCTTCTCAATAACGCCAGCGCAACCGGAGAGCAATACCGCTACCGCCAGGTAAAGAATCATATTTTTCATAGTGGTTATATCCCAGGGCATTCATGAAGCTACACAATAACAATATGAATCAACGGGATATAATTGATTTGATAGATCAATTATTCAAAATTGATCGCTAAAAACGATCAATCATAGTTGGCGCAGTTAATGGCCATAATCACGTTCCTCAGATTCGAATACGCAACGTTCTGAAGGTTGCCGCCTGGGGTTGTCTGCGGCCTGGCGAATATCCGCGTATTGCTTCCCTCAAGCTTTGCCATGCTCTTGTAAATGGCCGAGTAAGGCTGCGGCTGGCCGCCAGCCGATATAACCCCGGTAATTAGCCCCAGCATGGCAGGTATACAGGCCCACTTCCCAGCCAGAGTTGAATTGATGTTGTATCCTGAGCTGGCATCCACCCCGGCGGTACCGAGACTGACTACGTCACTCAGCGTGCGCGTTTCGTTTGTTAAAATCAGCGACCCTGATGCATCCCACACTGCCAGCCCGTAGTCTGGCTTTGTTTGAGGGAAAATTGAGAAAAAATAAACGTAAGCCGTGCCGGTCGCAGTAGGTCTGAGGAAATCTACTGTAATCGTATTCCCGTTTACAGTCTGGGTAATTTCCACTTCAACAGTGCAGTGTACAAAAGCGATAACAGGCTGCCCTGCGGGGAAGGTGTGCGTAACTTTTGTGTTGAAACCAGATGTTCCCTGTAATACCGCCGTCTTACGGGCCTGCAAAGCAATTGGCGAGCTGTTAGCGGTTACCCATACCTCGCCACTCGTAGTTGTAAGTAAAACACCGTACTGCGCCATTTATGCCTTCTCAATCTGGAATATTAAAAATGCCGCCATCGCGGGCTCAGTGCCTGCTGAGTAATCGGTATCTCCCGCAGACGATACAGTTGCAGTTCCTCCCGAGATTGTTATCTTCCTCCTCCCTGTGCCCCATTGGTCATCATTCATGACCTGAAAGTAGGTCAACTTGCAGCCTGGTGGTAGCACTACGGAATAAGAGCCTGACTTCTGATTAACGGCAAGTTGAAGGTAACCACTGACGCTGACAGGTTTAATTCCGTAGTTGTTTACGTTTCCGGAAGCGTCCCATGTCTGGACCCCATATTCGGCCATTTACAACTCCATACTAAAAAGGGCCTCATGTGAGGCCCGTTACTTACCATGTTCCAGTAATTCTTCCGATTTGTACCCTCAGCACATTGCTGGAGTCCCGGACACTAATTGTCTGATTGGTTTGTTTCATTGCTCCCTCTCCAGCTGTGGAGCCGTAGTTTTCAAACGTCCCTGACTTATCCAGTTTCCACCCGACGGAACCAGCCACATAGTTATTTGACTGGAGGTAGTTACCGATCTTCGCGTTGCTAATGGTGCCGTCCTGGATGAACGTATCCCGGATGAAGGTCTGTCCGTTCTGGATAACGAACGGCAACGATACAGCCCCACCAGCCTGCGCCATTACCGCGAAACGGTCAGCCACAAACAGCACCTGTGATTGCATGCCGGACGGCGTATTCTGAACACCAATGCCCATTCCTGCTGCGTACTGATTGCCATTTGAATCAATAGCTACCTTGATGCTGTACATCGCATTCAGGTCGCCGTTGACGTTCGCAATGGCCTGCGCGTTGGTGGTGATCGCTGAAGTGTGCCCGTTGATGGTCGCCGTAATGCCGTTTATCTGCGTGGCCGTGGCCTGCTGATAATTGGAAAACGTCTGGTTCAGGCTGTTGATTGCTGCCTTGTTGCCGTTCACGTCAGTCTGCAAACTCAGCAGCGAACGCGCTGTTGCCTCCCTGTCGCTTGCCATAACATTATCAATACGATCGATGCTGGCCTTACTGTCACCGTACTGCGCGCTGAGTCTCACCTGCTGATCAACCTGCGCCAGCGTACTCGTTATTAGCGCGATGGAGTTACTCTGAATGCCGCCGCTGGCAGTATCTGTCCTTGCTCCCAGTTCCTCCAGACGGGATGCCATTGATGAAGTCGTGTCGGTGACAACCTGTCGCAACGTGGTGATATCAGCAGTATTTTGCGAGCTGGCTTGTTCGGCCGCATCTGCCTTACCTGATGCAGCGTCAGCTTTACTCGAAGCCGAATCAGCTTTATCAGAAATGACCTGAGTACTCGCAGTGAGCTGGTCAACAGCAGTAGCCCTTGCCTGAGCTTCATCTGACAGAGCCTGCCTTACCTCGGTAACTCCCGCCTCGTTCTGCGCAGTTTTTGCCTCAAGGCGAGTAACATCCGTGACGCGCGCTTCCGTCTCAGTGGCGATCACCTCCCTGAGCTGTTCGAATGTCGCAGAGTTAGCACCCTGCTGCGCAGTCTGGCGCACAACAACATCAGCAATAGCCAGCGCGTTGCCGATGATTGCTTCTGCTGTCTGCTTATTCGAACCTACGGCGGCAGCCAGACCATCGGCATTCTCCTTAATTGCATCAGAAAGCTCGGCCAGTTTCTCGCTACTGTCTACAGCACTTTCAATCAGATCCTTAAATACCTCGGAATCTTTAATCTCCTCCAGGATCGCATCGGTGATATCGGATACATCGATGCTGGCCTGCCCGCGCACAAAGTCTGTATATCCTGATTCGTTTCCGCTGCGGTCCACCAGCTGCGCGCGGTACCAGAAAATCTGCCCAGCCTTAAGGCCCATCTGCTGATACTTGCGCTGCGGATAGGGTACGTCTGCCAGCAGCATCGCATCGTCTTCCGTCCCGGTCGGGCTGTACTGAATTTCCGTCTTCAGCGTGTCGTCGGTGTTCGCCGGGAATCCCCAGCTCAGCTCGATACCGAAAACCACATTATCGGAAGCGATGAATCCGACCGGTTTCGGCGGATTGCCCACTTTACCCGTCAGCGTTTTCTCTTCCGAATAGCCCCACCCGGAAGAAATTTCTGCGGCATTGATGGCGCGTACACGTACCAGGTAGCGCCCGGCATATATCCCCGGCACGTCGAATGACGTGGTGGAACTGCGCGGCACGTTCACCCAGTTCCCGTCGTTGCGGCGCCATTGCGCTTCATAGGCGATAGCGTTCTGCGCCTGGTCCCAGCTCACGCGCATGGTTTCGACGCTGATGTTCTGCTGCACCACTGAAAACGAGCTGATTATGATGTTGTCTGGCGGTGACTGATTTCCCGGAGGGATCACGCTCACCGGCCGCTGGTCAATGATGGCTCCGGTATCGATTCGGGCATATTTATCCGGATCATGATTTGCACCGACGATTGTGAACGTGCAGTCATTATTATCTGTTACCGTTATAACGCGATACTGCTGTGCATAGAGTTCATCAGACTCTATGACCCACACGGCCTGAGCCACAGGCGTTTCGCTGTAAGCAGTCGTAACGGTTACTTTATTGCCCGTTATCGACTGGATGGTGCGTGACTGCGAAACCCCTGATGGCAGATTGACAATCATCCTGTCGCCCGAAGATGCATCCGGCGCCCTGTCCAGCGTCAAAACACGACCATTCACTGCTGAAACACGGCCGCCAAGGTCACGTCCGGAAAGATTTCGGTCGGCTACAGCAATTACATAGCCAGGCTGTGGGATGTTACCGTCTTCCCCTACATTGAAAGTAACAACGCGATCTTTGTTGTTGGTGAGGATCCCCCATCGCCCTTTTCGGTTCGCCTCCGATTGCCGGGTACAACCAATAGCTGTTATCTCAAGTTGATTAAATCCATATCGCGAAACCAGCGCCTGTTCAAAAACAGGTTCCATCGCATCAGAATAGGCGTTATCAGGATCAGACCAGGATACGAGCGCATTGGTATAACGGTTCTTTGTGGTGCTGCTGGAATAGGTAAACCGGCCATCGATAACGTTCGCATGAGTGTATGTAAAATCAACATCCCTCGGCATGTCCGCCAGCGCAACAATCTGGTCGTCGCCCCAGTAGGTCATCCCGCGGAAGATAGCAGCAAAATCACGCAGGACCGTATAAGCGTCGTTGCGTTCCTGAATGTATACGTTGCAGGTATAACGTGGTTCGGTGCCACTTCCGCCTTTGCCATCCGGCACCATCTGATCGCAATACTGTGCAACCTGGTAAAGTGTCCATTTGTCTATGTTCGCTGTTGTGAGACGATCCCCAAGCCCGAAACGGTCGCTAACCACCAGGTCGTAGAATATCCACGCAGGGTTATCTGTCCAGGCCCATTTGAATGTCCCAAGCCACGTACCGCTATAAGTTCTTGTTTCCGGGTCGTAAGTATCCGGTACGCGGATGACACGACCACGTGGTTCACAGGCAATTTGTGGAATAGAGCCATTGAACTGGCTGGAATCAAACTCAATGTACAACAGAGCTGTGTTTGGATAGCGCAGTTTGGCATCGATGACCTCTGTATAACTTTGGAGCGTCATCGTGTCGCCAATTTTGGCACTGTTTGCGTCAGCGGTAATTTTGCGCAGTCTGATGGTCCAGGTGCTGCCAGCTTTCGGTAAATCGATGCGATGGCTGCGTTCATAACCGGATGTGGTTTTCCCGGTCACATTAGTATCAAGGACCTTTTGCCAGCTACCACCGTCCGTCTGAAGCTCTACCACATAGTTGATGGAATACCCTACCAAATCCCCGTTATCCTGCTGTTTGAAAAGAGTTGGCCACTTCAGGCGCAGGCGAACCGCCGAAAGCTGCGTATTCGTGAAGGTATGCGTCCAGGCAGTTTCGCTGGATACTTCGGTACCGACGCTGATTTCATTTTCTGTGCCAGGTATCCCCTGAATGTAATCCTGAGCCTGCGTTCCTGGGCGAAACTCCCACAAGACACCGCTGAAGTTCTGGGAACCATCTGCGTTTTGTAAAGGTGTGCCGTCAAGATAGATATCCCTCGCGTTCAGCCCACCAGCAAACTCCCCTTCACCGAGAACCATCAGGATTTTCGCTTTCGCAACGGACTGGAGATCATCGGGCTGCTCGACAGGGATGCGGGAACTCGAACTGCCGCCTTTACGTCCGGTAATTGTTTTAGCCATATCGCGCCCATAAAAAAAGCCACCCGAAGGTGGCCTGATTGACAAATATTTGTTATTGCTGGTCTTCTACGTAAATCCCGGCAGAGGCTACAGCGCCGCCGATTCGCCGTTTACCATAGAGAATGGGGACAGGGTTTCCCTGAGAGGTTGTGTTCGTAACGCCACCAAATGCATAGCTTGCGCGGTTATCTGCTGATTGCTTGCTGGCTAGCCCGGTAGTCTGTGGAGAAAGCATCTGGACTACGCCGCCGATCGCCATTGATGCCCCAATCCCCGCCACAGCTCCCCATCCACCAGCAAAAGCAGTCCCACCAATCCCGATCGCGGCCCCTCCCGTGACGAACGCGGCAACAGCGACAAGGGCAACCCCGAGGATTGTCTGAAAAAACCCGGCTCGCTTACTGCCGATGATCACCGGCGCGATGCGGATTTCCTCTGTGCTCCTGTCCATACTGAGTTCATCGTTTACGAGGTTTCGTTTCCCGCTGAATACCGCATAAGTTAAACCTCGTTGCTTACTGGTATTCAGGAAACGCTCAAAACCCGGCACGATAACGCTCAGGGCGCGGATGGCCTCCTTTGGTGAAGCTACTGATAAACGATATTCACGCCCGAATGTGGCACCTAGCACGCCATAAAGCCGGACTGTTCTGAGCGGTTCTTTATCGAGTGAAATTGCCATATTTACTCCATAAAAAAACCCGCCGAAGCGGGTGTGTAAGATATCATAAAGCAAAAAACCGCCAGATGGCGGGTTTAAGTTATGTGCCTGTCAAACCATCGGTCGGTTCAGGCTGATCTATTAATGACGTGTTCGTACAATACTTTTCTTTAAACCTGATGTGCTTTGGTTTTGCTTGTTCTGAAATATCGAAGCCTGAGAGTACTCTCTCGAATGCAGCTTCTGGCATATCATCATGCGCCGTTATTTCACCGGCTGCATGCTTTCTTGCAACATTATCGACACGCCAGATAACTGCCTCGGCATAGACTATATAACTGGGATGCTGGATAAATCGATGGTCACCAGGGTTAAGCACACACGCATCATCATGAGGAACGCCCGGCTTAATACTGGACACGTTAACAACCAAAATGCAGTAACAGTCGTTTACTGGGTAATAAACAGGATCGTTGCAAATCACATGAAGATGATTGCATGGCCCGCTTGGAGCTAAAACGGTTCCTTTTTTATATGGTTGAAATGTGCTCATGACAATTGAGAAGAAAACTCCTTGAGCTCTTGTGATTCGCACATGCTCCTGAAAATATTTTCAGCTTCTTCAGGAGTTTTACCCTCATTCAAAAAAATTTCACGCACGTCAATAGGGGTTCTAGACCCGCGAGGATCATGCCATTCCGGGCAAACATCACGCAGGTGAGTCATATCGCGCAACTCGTATCTATTCATGTGACCATACTGGGCATAAATTTCATCGAGGATGCGGACATCTGCCCGGCTCAATTCATCGAACACTTCATCAGCATCCATTTCACGCGGATCAGCACTCAGGCAAACATCATGCCCCGCTGTTTGAATCAGCCGATACCAGTATTCACCGCCAGTCTCTGCTCTACCACGGATTAAATCCAGGGTAGTAGACATCACAGGGCCATGAGGCATTGAATAGAGACGATCCTCACCCATCATGCGTCCATGTCGGATCATAGATTGGCGATTTGCCAAGTATAATAATTTCATAAGCTTCAGATATGCCATGCGCCCGCCACGTTTAAGTAGCAGGTAAGCAGCCATCTGAGCTACTTTTTCTTCGCTAAACATATTGAACCTCTAAATCATTTATGAAAGCAGCACTCTACAGTGATTCTATAGCTAGCTATAACTTTTAAGCAATCCTCATTTGGTCAAGATAGCCCCACGTTCGACGATGATCGCGATGACCATTTTGAAAGTTAACAGCACTATCGCAGAAGTTACCCCTCAGGTAATAGTAAACTATTGTCACGTTCTCGGGAGATAGGCGGTGCCTATGAGCCAGCTTGAGCTTTCAAGAATGGCATAAATAGCACTTTTTGCACAAAATGTATGGCTTGGTTGGAATGCAGAACAACAAAGATTGCTGTAGTATTTCGCCCCCTCTGAATGGAGGTGCTCAGATTTCAACCACACTCTAATAAGATTTTATGTCTGAGTATCTTCATGGTTCTTTCCATCCAGTAGCCGCCATAAGGAACGCGCTGGCTCAGATGCCCATAAAGGTGATGCAGTAGCATGTTACCTTCCAGCAGAATCCCCGCATGATTCCACTTATCAGCCTGAACCTGCATGATTACCATATCGCCAGGTTTCGGCGGCCCGTCGAATTCACGGAATCCGCACTCGTACCAGCAATCCTGATAGAAGTTGTCCGGATAGTCGTTTTCCCACCAGGGATAACCAACCCGGTAATCGTGGAGTTCGATACCATGCGTTTGCCGGAAATAGCTCATTACCAGCCCCCAGCAGTCGAAGTGACCAAGCACAAAAGGACGCTCCAGCAGCGGCAGCTCTCCGCGCGGCTGAATGGTGCGTAAATCCCCCTCTGGCCAGCTCACGATATGCCAGGGTAAAAGCGTTGAGTCGCATTGCGCTTTATCCAGTTCGCTCGGCTGCGTAGTGGCGTCAGGGTGGCTGTGAACGATGGCGATCACCGTACCCCAGTCCTCAGCAACTGCGTAATCTTCCGGGCAGAGGACAAAATTTTCCTCCGGCGCCGCGGCAAGATTCCGGCACGGAAAATAACGTTCAACACGGCTCTTTTGCACCACCACACCACAGCACTCACGAGGATATTCAGCGGCAGCATGCGCCATAATTGCATCAATTGTTTTCTGACGCATATCAGCTCCTGATCAGCGACGTTCCCGGGAATCCACCAAACGAGAGTTGGTTATTTTCGCCGAACCGAAGTTTGCAGGCCGTCAGCGTGCCGTTGCATTCATCCAGTGACGGATCGCTTACCGGGTTGTTGTTTTTGTCGAAATAGCGCGTACCGGCATAGTCGCAGCCGTCGCCGGTGCGGTACTTATTGCGCATGCACCAGGTACACAGGGAATGAAGCTGCCGCGTGGGGATCATCTTACCCTGCAACGACATCGGGCTATCGAGTACGAATTCGATACTTTCGCCCGGAATTTCGCTGCTTTTGCCATCGATGTAAAAAACCCGTTTTCTGACCTGTTGCGGATTAGCTGTTGCGTTACCCGCTGGGAAATTCTTCTCATCGAGATAATGTGAATAAGTGTCATGGATAGTGACTTTCGCCTGTAGCATATCGTCATAGGCAAGGCACAGCGCTGTAATCTTGCTTTCGATATCTGCAACCGTCAGCGTTGGCTGGGCGCTGTTGCCGTCTGTGGAGGCTTCAAGGCCTTCAATTTGATACGGCCAGGCGGCATATTCTTCCCCCTGCCACCAGATACTTTTTGCCTTCAGCTTTGATTCATCACCACCAGCGGCGGCGATTTCCTCTTCTGTGTGCGGGAGGTTGTACGCGTGAAATCGCAGTACATCATCCACGCCGAACGTAGAGCCATCAACTTCGATAAGCCGGACTTTATTACCGGGCTCAAGGCTTTGATAGTCTGCTGTGATCATGGTGCGTACGCCTGTTTGAATGTTGCGGAAATGGTCAGAACGTTGCTGGATAAGGGCTGTGACTTGATTGATTCGGCCTCAATCCGGTAGAGCCCAGTTTCGCCAACTGGCGATGTCCAGATGAATGACTTTATAACGTGAGAACGAAAGAATTTAAGGGCCTGGAGCATGTCCGTTTTTTTGCCCGTTAGGGTTACAGGCCATGACTGCTTTTCAGAGTTGATGCCTTCCCCTGCAATCTGCTCATAGCCATCGCCAAAGGTTGCAGAGCGGGTTTTATGGCTAAACGTTCCTTCCATTCCCGCCTGTATCTGCGTTCGCCAGGTGAACGTTTCCAGTGCCATGTTTGCTCCATAAAAAAAGCCACCCGAAGGTGGCTTGTGACAATATGAGAAGGAAATTAGCGGGTTTCACAACCAAGCTGAGACTTGTCGATAATCTGCGTGCCTTCAACACGGTAACCATATGTGCCGAACAGAAATGCGTGGTTTAATTGATAAATAACAACATCGCTTAGGCCTACGGAACACTTGTCTTTTTCAATAGCCCGATCCATTGCAGTTTTAACGCTTGGAATGCCCAGCGGGAAAATAACAATTGGAGCTTTGTCTTCACCAGTCACACGTTGACCTTTTTCAAACTTAGCTGCGTTCAAGTTGTAATTTTTAGTACTACCAACGGTCATATCAGCAACACGAACAGTACAGCCAGACAACATTAAAGCCCCAAGAGCTAAAGCCACTACCTTCTTCATTTTAAGTTTCCTTTGATTGCAATCGGAAACATCTTAACATGATGAATAATGTGATAAAACAAACACCATGTCTCTTATCTTGATTTTGTTGCATTCCAGATGAGCCCACCAGGCTGAAGTTGTTTCGCAATACCTGCCCGAACAGATTGATCAATAGTCTGCTTGTAAGCGCGAGAAACAGCATCGTTATTTGCAGAAGTCTGCTGCTGAGAGTTCTGGTTTTGAACAACTACGGACGTTTGAATACTTACCCCACCGGCCGATGATGACTGAAGCCCATACATCGGAGCGTGGCCAACATAACCGCCATTTGCATAACCCTGTGCGCTTCGCATAAGTGAATAGAGGTTTCCAACTCCCAGCGCACTTGTTGCCTCTTTGGTGAAGACGAATTCGCCACCATGCACCACGCCTTTTGGCTGATACTTTCCTCCATCCCCTGTGTAGCCGCCAGTATCGAATTCCGGAACTGCGCCGCCACTAGAAAATCCGAAAAATGAACCAAATGATGTCCCCCCAAACGCAGACTTCATTCCGTTAACCAGCGCCAACTGTGTCAGCATCTGGGCTGTTCCTTTCAAAAAGGTTGTCAGGAAATCTGAGAAGTTAGCTTTTCCAGTGGTAAAAAAGTCTGTAAGAGTGCTGGCCATACCGGTGAATGTATTGCTGGTAAGTGTCTGCACTTGTGAGTAAACATTGGTTGCGGAGTCCTCAAATTCAGCCCAGCCCTTTTTCGCGCCGGTCAACCAGTCGCCACGCAACCTGTCCTCTGCGGCATAGTAATTATTCGCCGCTTTGAGCTGCTTCTGATAACCAACGTCCTCCAGAGAACCGCCGGCGTTCACCCAACCTGCGGCAAGCTGACTTTTCGCGAGTTCACGCTGAGCTAACCGATCGCTCATTCCAGCTCCACCGACCAAAGCAGCCTGCTTCTCTGCCATCTGCGTGACGTATTTCTGCGAGGTATCCATTCGCTTGTTCAGCTGTTCCTGTTCGGTAATCTGATCACCTAACAGGGCTTTCTGCCGTGCCAACTGAAGCAGCTGGTCTTTACTCGCCAGCAGGGATCGTTCCTGCTTTGTCAGGGAACGTGAACGCGAGGCCTCCTCCAGCACCTGAAATTTTGCTTCAGTCGTCCACAGATCTTTGCGCTGCTGGCTGATAGTGTCGTTCAGCCCTTTATGCTGCTGAAGAGCACGCAACTGCGCCTGAAGCGCCAGCAATTCGGCCTGAGCAGCGTCAGTACTGCGGTCGCCAGCCGATACAGTACCCTGTTTTCCTGTTTTCGTTTTTTTGCCAAACGAAGCGACTGCTTCCCGATCCTCCTGAGTGGTCGCGGCGCTTATCTTGCGGGATGTATCGAGGTACTTGCCTGCGCTAATGTCAGCCGCGTCCCAGTCCTTTTTCAGTTGAGACAAGCTGTTACCATAAGCGCCAGCCATTTGTTCGTTATAGTCCTGCCATCCCTGCAAAGTATCAGTTTTCGCCCAGTCAGGAACGAGATTAATCGCAGCCGCGATAGAAGAAGAAATAATCTGGTTCAGCTTCTGAAAAACTATCGCGACGCTGTAATAAATCGCGTTAAATTCCTTTAGCGTGTTTGATGCCAGCTCAACTACCCACTGACCGATGCTCTGCATAGCCTCAGACGCCCATCCCTTGATATCAAGCCACAGGCGGCCAAATGGCGTCAGCGAGTCGTAAGCCTGCTCTCCGCGCTCTGCCATCGTGTCGCCAAACAAATCCATAGCTTGAGTAACGGCAGCGGTCTGGTCTTTCTGCTTAACTAACTCGTCAATGTGCTTAAGCTGTGAAACGGTGAGAAAGTTGAATTGCTCATTAAGGTTCTGAAGAGCCTTAACCGGATCCTTATCAATATCCTTATAAGCCTTGGTAATGTCCTGAGCCGAAACAATACCAGTTTCAACTGCCAGCGCTGTCGCTTTGGTAGCTTTCTCAAGCTGTTGCTGGGTCATTGAGCCCATACCAACCAGCTCTGTCATCAGACTCTGGACAGTGCCCACCGTAGCCCCAGTTGAAGCAGAGATTGACTGGGAGGATGCCATAATCTGTAGCGCTGACGTACCGGCAATGTTTCCGGTGCGGATGATAGCTTTATTGATTTCGTCATAGGCTGTGAAGTAGTCCGATCCCGCTTTTGCCGCAATCAGTACAGCGCCAGCCAGACCACCAATCGCAACACGTGCCGGGGTTACCATGGATAACATCGCTTTTAGCGCGTTACCCACTCCGCCAAAGGAATCACGCAGCTGACCACCCTGTTGGATAGCGACCATATAAACCGGCATACCGGAGGCCAGTGAAGTCACAATATCCGTCATTTGCATTGGCAGGTAACGCATGGCATTACGGTACTGCCCCGCACTGATAGCTCCAGATTTCCAGGACTCTTCCTGCTCTTTTAGTCGGGCAATCATTGGCGCAGCGCGGTCCGACACGCCAAGCTGGGCCGCCTTCAGTTCGAGCAACTCTGCACGGGTTTTTCCGATAGCTGCAACCTGGTCCTCGAGTGAGTCGATAAAATTTTTGCCTGCGGCAGCTGCCCGTTGCGCTGCCTGTGCCTGCTCAATGCGAGCACGCCCCTCTGCGGTTTCAGACTCCATTACCTGTGCCAGTTTTGCACGCGTAGTCTCAAGCACGCTGTTGTAACGAGTAAAATCCTCGTCTCCCACCAGCCCTTTACCGCGAAATTTCGCCAGGCTCTCCTGGATAGTGTCCAGTTCATCCAGCGCCTTGTTTACCGGGCTGATTTTATTCAGCAGGTTTTGCAGTTCCTGCCGTTGCTGTTTCAGGCTTTCGCTGTTTTTTTTCTGGTTGTCGATCCCGGTGCGGAACGTACTGTTCAGGTCATCCGCTTTACCTGCCGCGGCGGACGCAGTCTCCTGAAAGCGATCCAGTGCCTGGTTACCGCGCTCGAGTTCACTGGTATTCACGCGCAGGGAAATAGTGGCGATGTCGTTACTCATTCCGCCCTCTCTTTATGCATAACTTTTAGTGCGGTGCTCTCCATGATTCGTATGTCTGTAAGCGCGGTTGCCTCGTCGTCGACCTTGTGCAGGCGCATCACCCAGGGCAGCACATTGTAATCAAGCCCTGATACGCCTCCCATGCCCGTGCGCCACTGCGTACTGACAGCCTGAAACACCAGAAATGAAGGCCATACATCTGGCCAGACGTCGATGTATTGATCATCGTAGTCATCCGGCGTAAGCCCATAGGGTGCCAGGTCTGCCGCTGTGGGTTCAGGCGTATAGAATGCAGAGGCAACCGCTATCAGTTTTTTTCGCGTTGCCCCATCAGTTCGCGATAGTAGGTTTCAGGGATAGCCTTCATCGCCGCCGGATAGTTCTCAAGCAGCAGCGACAAGTTTTCCGCGTTAAATGCATCAGGAAGTGCCCAGCCAGAAATAATTTCCATCAGAAAATCAGTGGCGGTTTTGCCTTCGAGTTTTTCCAGGTCAGCCAGCTCTTTAAGTGGTTTATGATTGAACGTGAATGTCAGCACGCCATCCTCATCGCCAGCGCGCGGGATCGAGACGTTGGCCTTAAAAGTTGGTTTGGGCTGAAGGGTGAATTTAGTCGCCATCGTTGCCTCTTAGTGAAAGAAAGCCTCCATGGAGGAGGCTTAGACTATCGTTATGCCTGGCTTATGCCGCGGCGCCTGTGATTTTGTAGAACGTCATTGCTGGCGATTGCAGGTTCAGCACGACACTTACCGTTTCGACTTCGTTCACCGCCGTGGTCGGCGTGTCGTCAAAAGATGCCGTGGCCGCCCAGTAACGGTTTTCCTTCGCCTTCGGCACGTACATGTACGCTGCGACTGTCTCTTCGTCTTCATCCAGTTGGCGAAGCAGTGGGTATACCGGGAGCGTGGAGTCATGCGCGATCGAGTAAGTCTGAGAGACTGCGGATTTATAGGTATTCAGGTTGCGCTGACGGTCATCGCTGAGGAACTGAATCTGTGTGGTGTTCTGATCGCCACCAGATTTCGATACCTCAGTGATTTGTGGAAGTTCGGTCCATTCCTCAATCTTGCGAATAGAGCCGGAACCGCCGCCCACGGCGTATTTGTTTTTGTTGGTGGTATTGATGTTGCGAAGAGTGACAGCATTCTCCGCAATCGCGTCGATTTTCGCGATAACGTTATCAATACCCGACCAGTTGCAGTTCACGTGAACGATATCGCCGACCGCAATATCGTCCGCGGCGCTGACGGTGATCACCGCGTGCTCAGCATTCGTCGCGCCGGTGAAAGTAATGGCCGGGCCATAGCCCGACGCCAGATAAACATGAGCGCCGTTAGGCAGTGCAAAGCCCATAATGGTTTCTCCTTCAGAAACGGGAAAACCGGCTCAAGGCCGGTCAGTTGTGGGACATCACTGAGGGAATCAGTTGGTGATGTCTGCCCTATAATTCAGGCTGACAGGAACGGAGTAGGACACAGGTGTAGGGACCCCGCGGAATATGCCAGGCGCGCTGCCAATCCAGCAGGTAAAATCTTTGCCTGCAATTTCCAGCCCCTCGGGGAACAATTCCGCTACTCTGCCAGCCAGGGCAACGACGGAGGTACGGCCGGAGCCGGCTGGCGCCACGACATTAATCTGGTACACGCCTGAATAAGTCCGGCAGCGCAATCCGAGATCGATTGTTCTCGGCGTAACAGGCATATCGTGAACGGCCAGGTACATCTCGTTAGCAGGAGGTGTAAACGGCACGTTCTCCCATGCAACCGAAATGCCCTCGGCATCGGCCCAGGTACCCAGTCTGGCGGCCAGTGCAGATGCAATATCAGGAATCACCTGGACACCTCCTTGACAGCTTCCTCAAAGAAGCGTTGAAACTCAGCAGCGGTTATACGGACCATTCCGCCCGGTGCCTGTGTGGAATGCCCCATTTCAAGCGGGTATGCATACGGGACGTTGTTGCAGAAATAAATGGCCTTCATCCCGACTTTGAACAGTGACAGCGTGTAGTTCCCGGCTGCTTTTGTCAGGTCGCCGGTCTTGTCTATTCGCCCTGTTTCATCAGCTGTCGGAGCATCAAACGATACCTGCCAGTTACCGCGAAAGCGTCCGCCCGTATACCCCGGCGGTGCTTTGATATCCATCCCATCCACCACCCGGGCTTTTTTCTTCAGTCGCCCGGTTTTGGTCAGGTTGTCGGGATTTGCCCGCTGCGCCTCGTTATGGTCGTAAACAGCGCGATTATAGGAAACGGCTGTCTGGTTAACTTCCCACAACTCCGGGTTGCCCACTGGGGACATCATCACCAGTTGGTTAAGTATTTTAATACCAACCGTGCGCACCACAGCTTCTTGATTCGCTTTGGCCTTATTGACGAAGGCTGTGATTTCAGCGAGGAATGCCGTGTTCTCGCCCATGTTAAGCCCTCAGTTGCGCTTTGTAGCAGAGAACCAGCGAGGCAGGTTTTGCAGGGTTGGGGTTCACAATGCGGTAGGCTGTGCCGTCTATATCAACCACATCGCCGATTTTAATTTCCTGCTCTGACGTAAAAACAATCTGCACGTCGCCGTTAACGATGACCGTTCCATCTATTTCGCCTGGCGCGTATTCAGTCTTCACGCCCACAGCAGTAAAACGGACCTCTTCAGTTTTATGTTCAACGCCGCCGATAACCGTTACCGAGCCTTTACGGGTGACGTTGTATAACGCTCCGTTCTGCCTGAGCATGCGCGTTGTTCTGGCCTGCATACGTAGGTAATCAATGGGCATTCGTCAGCGCCTCTCGATTTGCAGATTGATAAAATCAGTTTTGAGTGATTCGATGGCGCCAACCATAACGTACGGAAAACCACCGCTATGCCAGGCATCCATAACCGCACCGCTTTCATCAATAAGCAAAATAGCCATGCTACGATAATTGCCTTCGCGAGCAGCATGAAGCGCCTCTTCCAGAAGCCTAATAACCTCTGTTCGGTTATGTTCCAGATCAGCATCTTTTCTGCTAGCCAGGTTAATAACTTTCAAGTCCGGCATGTCATGCCCTCTCTGCAAATGCATTGATTGCGTAGCCACGACCACCAGCAAGATCGCCCAGCAGCGCCATGACAGCAGGATAGGACGGAGTGAAAACTTCACCATCTGCGACCGCATAGGTCATGGTGACAGCACCTTCCACACGTTCAGTTTTCACAGCGGCTTCGCGCACGCTGGAGAGTAAATCTCCGTCGATTGCCTCTACCGCCAGCATGCACTGCGCGGTTAAAACCTGCCGTGGAACTTCATCAGGCGGGAAATCATGTTCATCCAGAACGACATTCACGCGTGGCCATGCCAGAGCCTGTCTCGGGTCAGCTTTTGAGCCTACCCAGTCCAGCCCCTCCAGGTAATCCATTGCCTTAATCAGCAAAGGGGTGAGCTTGTCAGGCAGTTTAATGCCGCGTAATTCCGCAAACGAGGCAAGTTCCTCTTCACTGGCGTAGCTGTTGGCATCAGGAGAGGTGATATCGGTATTGATCATCTAATCATCCTGTTTATGGGGCTTTCGCCCCATTCGTTATTCTCCGGCAGGCGCAGTGAAGGTGATCTCATCAGTGGTTTTCGCCACTCCTTCAATCGTGCCGGTCACCGTGAAAGTGCCAGCAACGTCTGATGTGAGTTTCACCGTTGCACCACCAGCAGAGCCGGTTTGAGAACTGGCCGTGCTAAGCGTGCCGCCTGTAGACGTCCACACGACGGTTTTACCGGATACACCGGAGCCGTTCAGCGTGTACTTCAGAGAAACAGTTACCGCATCTGTGCTGTCAGCGGTTGCGGAGGTTTTATCCGCTGACAGCGTTACTCCCCCACTGCGGATTCCAGTTTGATCAGCACGCCTGCCGTTGATTTGTTGCTGGTGAAGTGCTTCTTCCAGTTGCCAGCAGTGCCGATGGCGGTCAGGTCAGGGTTATCACCTTTGGCGGTATCCCAGCTGTAGCCCAGCAGATCGACGTTCACCACACCTTCAGCGCGATAGCCAACCGCAAGGTTTTCCTGATCGTTGATATCGTAGGAACGGAAGCCCGGCGCCTGAGACTCGGTAACGGTCACTGCGCCGGCCACCAGCCCAAGGATCGCATCAGCATCCATGGTGTCGGTCACCAGCACAGGTTTACCCAGCGTGCCCGGCTGCCCGCCGTAAACCACCACGCCCGCTTCTTCGTAAATTTTGTTGGCAATCGCCTCATCCACAATGTCGAAGTAGGTCGCGGAGTGCATCACGAACAGAACCACTCGGTTAAACTTGTCGCCATATTTGCGCAGGCCACGCGTCAGGGTCTTTTTACCGTCGGTCTCAATGTCGGCGGTTACGACCATGTCGGCGTTAGCACCAATCGCCGCAGTCAGCGCTTTCAGGCCATATTTCACATAGCCTTCCAGCGTGGCATCTGCGACATCAACGCCGATCACTTCGGAGAACTCATCAACGGAGCGGCCACGGCGTTTAAAGGCCTCTTCCGTGGTTTCATACGGACCGTATTTCCACGGTGCTTTAACGGATACCGCTTCACCGGCACCGATTTTTTTACCTGTGACTTTATCGACAGAGTTCACATTGCGCGATTCGATGGAACCACCAACTTTGTAGAAGGCGCGTTTACGGAAATCACCTTCAATCAGTTCGTTATCCAGCAAAATCGCACCGTTGGAGGAAGCGTTGAACACTTCCAGATTGTCCTGGCGACGCTCAAGAAACGCGGTCTGCGCCAGATCGTCATAAATAACCAGGTCGGTATTAACAGTCGTTGCCATGGTTTGAATCCCTTATTTCGGAAGTTTGAGGAAGGCCTGCTGGCCGTGTTTGCGGATGTAGTCCGCTTTGTCGCTGGCGCTCATTTCGGAACGTTTCAGGCTTCCACCACCGTTTGGCTTGTGTCCGCCCGCGCCCGTGCCTTCTGCGCGAGGGAACAGATGCGGAGCCGTCTCCTTGAGTGACTCCGCCCACTCAAGCGGGCTTAGTGGAGTTTTGCCGTCTTTACCGAACAGAACATCGCCATTTGCATCAACTGCTACGGCCTCGCCCTCGTCGTTGAGCTGGAATGTGCCTTTGGCACGTAGAATCAGATCGTCAGAAGCTTCCGGCAGCGCGCCCGCTTTAGAGGCTGCTGCACGGATTGCATCCCCGAGGACCCGATCCCGAAATTTGTTGGAGAACGCTTCAGCTTTTTCCGCGCGCTCGTTCGCCGCTTTGATCTGCTTATCAACGTCAGCACGCATGCGCTCGGTACGCTTATCCAGCACCTCGTCAATTTTTCCGGCGGCGATAAGCTTCGCCTCTTCATCGTCAGAAAAACGCTGGAGAATGCCGCGTACAGCGTCTGGGTCGATACCGTCAAAACGTGACAGGTTTTCTTTTTGCTGCTTGATAGTGCCCAGCAACTCAGAGTTTTTTGATTTCAGGCCTGTAACTTCACTGGTCACACGCTCATCAATCAGCTTCTGGATTTCGGGGGTGATTTCGATACCGCCACCACCACTGCCCTCACCGCCGCTTTCAGGTGCGTAATATTTCAGAAGCATGTTTCGAATTAACATAATTTCCCCTCGGGATTTTGTCGGGCCTCGCCCATAAAAAAGCCCCGGCGGATGCCAGGGCGTGTAGAAAGTGATAGTTGCCAGGTTCAAGGACCTGATAGCTGCTTAAGACGTTCCAGGCTGATCCACTCGCCTTTGTCAGTGAACATATCAGCCAGGTCGATTTCACCCGCGCGGAACAGACGGCCACGCTCGGCACCCAGAACCTGATCCTGCCTTTGAGCTGGCTGACGCGCGAGCCATTCAAGATACGTGGTTTTAGCAGGTACCTGCCCATCCATGCTGGCACGAGTGCCCTCGTCCATCTCATCAATATCAATGCCGAGTTCGCGCCAGGACTTGATAATCAGAGTTTCAGTAGAACGGCAACAGAAATGAATTTTCCCGGGCCCTTGCAGGTAAGGTACTTTGTGCCCGATCGGTTTATTATCCAGGGTGTAGCGCAGCAGGTCGCGAATGATGCAGTCGTGACTGGTTTTATTGTCCAGCGTAGACAGCCACTGCTTACCATTCACGATGTCGCTGTTGGCGCTGGTGAAGCTGTTGTGGGCGGTAGCAGCCAGATGATTCACGGCTGTTTTAGCGATGCTTGCGGCATTTGCCCTGCTCATCTGGAGCGCGCCGTCGCGATAGTCTTTATTGGCATGACCGCGCACGCTTCGGGCGATGGTTTCAACCGTGTCGCCAGCAAGATAGCCACGGCGTACAGCGTTTACGATCCGCGCCAGCCTGTCCGATTCCAGATTCTCCGTCCACTCACTCAGCAGGCGCCCCTGAAATGGCTGAGCCATCGCCGCGGCATAAACCATATCAGCGGTGATTCCCTGTAGCGGGTAGCGTGCCAGCACCTGTGAGGGAAGAAGGGAATCGAACAGGCTCAGCTGATAACTGACCTCATTCCTGGAAAGCGCAAGCAGTTCCCCTTCTAGCCCGGACTGCATCGAAGCGACAACCTGATGGTTAAGTTCGCGTACGCTGCCGAGCAAGCTTTCCAGACGTGTAACCGTGAAGCTATCAGCCGGGAGCCGATCCAGTGCATCCAGCAGGCGGGCAGACAGTTCTGCGTCTGTCTCGTTGAGCAGCTTCACCATTCGGTTAGCCACGCCCGTCGCATAGCGGCTAATCCAGACGGAATGGGTAATGGCCTCATCCCGCAAACTTTCGTTGACTGTTGCCATATCAGCCCCCGGTCAATGAGGGCGCCTGATTGCGGAGCGCATCAATCACTTCATCCGGGCTGTCTGCCGGGTTGATGAGGTCGAGTTTCTGAAGCGCCCGAATCATGTCAGTATCGCGCAGTGCGCCGGACTGCCATGCATTAACAATCGCGGTAACCATCCCGGATTCTGCAACCTTCGCGATGAATTCCTGGTTGATGGTGTAGCTCGTCGATTCGTCCTTAATTCCGAGGTATTTCGCACACCAGCCCAGCGCCAGCGTATAAGCCTCGGAAACGTTGGAAACGCAGATACCCAGCACTGACGTTGATGCGCTCTGCTCACCGCTTGCCTGCGTTGCAGTCTTCACCGTGGCGTTCTGCTCAATTAACCTGGCGCCAAGCTGCACCATGTAATCGCGTTTGCTGTCCATGGCCTCTTTAGCCAGCATGTTCGGCTGCGCCTGGGCATAACCAAACGATCCGTCTTTAGGAAGCATCAGCGGTGAACGGGAACCTATTTTTACTCCGGTCTTCTCAAGGTGATCTCGCCAGCCGGTATCAAGACCAGTCATATACGGCTGCACCTGGCCACAGAACCACACGCTGTCCTCATAGTCAGCGCTGTTTCGATAATGGCCATGGTTTATCTCCACAAGCGCGGCCAGCGGTGAATCATCGATAGTGGGATCGTTGTTCTGAGCACCGACAAAGGTGAACGGGATTTCATCCCAGTATTCCTTCCCTTTAGGCTTCGGATGATATTCGCTGTCGACGGCATAGGTTCCGCTTGCAGTGCCACCTGCCCTGCGCCATACACGGCAGATAAACTTCCCTTCTTTCAGCGCCAGCTCGCGGTACTGAATTTCATCCTTGTAAGCGTAACCATCCGGCTCTTCTACGCATTCGCGCAGGACCACCAGCACCAGCTGATCGCGTCCGTTAATGCGCTTCGTTCGCCAGTTAATGATGTTCTCTGCCGGATAGCGGAGAATGATCGCTTCGTCTGATGCCTCTGCATAGTCAACATAAAGCCCATCACGCGCCACCTCCAGCACGTTCTCGACCACCAGCTGCGACTGCTGATAAATGCTGGTACCCGCCCCGTCAGCATTGTCCAGCAGGTATTTCAGCTTCTCCGGGCCGTTAAACGTTGGGTCTTTGCGATACGCCATGCCAAGCATGCCGATCTTCGTATTGCCGGCAATGGCGTAAAATACAGCGCGGCGCAGATAGTCCTCATTGCGCTTACGGTTGCGCGTGGATTTATCGGTTGGATCGAGATAAGGCAAATACTTATTGCCCGCCGCCTTTACCGCTTCGACTCCTTTACAGAAATCACGATATTTCTTCCAGGCAGCAGAAGCCGCCCGGTGCTCTGGTCGAACCCAGGTGATGTCGTCGTTTGCCATATCAGAAAGTGGTGTCCAAGGTGATTGAGTATGCCGGTTTCACGATGGGGTAATCCTTCACAATGAAGTACCCACCAGCATCATTGGGGTGATCGTTATCCGCTGATTTATCCGGTTCGCCATTAGCCGCCCAGATTTGCTGCTCGAGGCTCTCGGTGTAAACCGGGCAGTTCTGGACGTTCACCAGGTAACGGCGCTCGCCGTTGGCGTTGCAGAACATGGCGTTCATCGAGTTGATGCGGTCCTTAACCGGCGGGTTGGCATCATCAACGATGACGCTGAAGCCGGCATCGTTAAGCTGGGCAATATCCGTCTTGCTGGCGTTCTGCGATTTGCGGGAGTCGCCTGACGCATCCGGGTAGATGTAAATCTCCCGGCTCTTCACATAACGCCCATCCTCATATCGCCAGAACTCTTCCTGGATACGCTTAATCATCGCCGGCGTGTCGTAGACTTTCACCAGTTCGCGAACCGCGCGCGGTAGCCCGTTACGCTTTACGTGAACAATCGCGGCCATTTTCCCTACGTTGAAGTCCATACCGATAAACAATGGATCCCCATCCTGAATCTCGTCAGAACAGTTGTTCAGTTTACGGTTAAAGGTGTGGTAAATGGTCCCACTGTTGAGGTTGGTGAACTTCCCGCGCAGGTATGCCTGAATCAGTTCATCAGGATAAGAACTCAGCAGCGAGGAAATGTAATCCGGGGGCAGGTTCTTCGCGTTGTCGAACGTGCTGGCCTGAATCAGCCCATACAGAGCAGAAAGCTCAGGCTTTTCGCGGACCGCCTTCACGAACTGCTGGTAGACGAACTTGAAGCCCTCCGGCGTAGTCGTTACATCGATGCCGTTACGCAACCCGTCGACTTTGTAACGCATACGGGCGATGATTTTTCGCCAGGCCTGCTGCGCTTTGGCAGCCGCCATGACGTCCAGTTCATCCACCATCGCATTACCGATTTTGAAACCAACTATCGAGCCTGGCTTCTCCATTGAGCGGCAGATTGTGGTTCCGCGGTATCGTCGCCCCTCGTAGAAGTGAACCTCTTTGTTCCCCTCATTGATTATGACGCTCAGCCCCCAGTCAAAGGCCACTTCCTCAATCGTCGGGTAGAAGATGTCACGGATCTGCGGGTACGTCGGCGCGAAATAACCCTGGTTGATTTTAGGGTGCTCCCACATCCCCTTACAGATGCCGCCACAACCCACCCACGTCTTACCGGAACCGAACCCGGCAACGTAGGCTTTGAATTTGTGCTGCATCGCGAGGAAACGCGCCTGAGGAATGTTAAGTGTCGGGCTGATCCCCATCTTCCGCCCTCGCGTCCACTACGTTGATATTGATCTGAACTGGGGTCGGTTCGTCACCATCACCATCACCGGCCAGCTCTTTGCGGAGTTTCTCAACCTCCAGCTGCCGGCGGTCGATTTCGATCTGCTGGAGACGCTGAGCGAACTCGCTATCCGCCAGGCCAAGCCGTTTCATTACGGCTTCGAACATACGCTCACGGCTGATAGCGGTTATCTCGACGCCGTTCTTTCCGACCTTTACGCCGGAGTAAGCGAGTCGCGAGACTGGCGAGAGTTTACGCGTATCAGCGAAGTAAGGCTGGCCGATACCATCGCCGTTACAGCGTGGGCAGGCAGGGTTAGGCTCACGATTATGGTCATAGCCATAGCCACCAACATCAGCGGGCTCGCGACTTTTCCGCTCAAGCGCTTCGAGTCGTTTCTCTTCGAACTCAACCATATCGCGCCACTGGTACTGGTGACCGAATCCCCAGCAGTAACGACACGCGCCGCGGCGATACTGCGATAGCTGGTTTGCATCGAAGGTGGCAAGCTGCCACATCTGCGCGAGGACTTCATCGGCACCGCCAAGCGTGCGCGCAATGGAGGCTTTCTGCTGTTGTGCAATAGCCTGGGCAACTGAAGTTTTCTGAAGGAGTTGATAACCAATTTGTTCAGCGGATTTTTTGCTGTAACCCGCCCTGATAGCTGCTTGTGTGGCGTTACCATCCTTTAGGTATTCCGCAACAAATAAGCGTTGCTGAGCAGTAAGTCCATCATCATCCATCAGCTCATTTGCGCTTTGTTCTTTCTGCGCAATGCGCACTTTTTTCTGCGCAGATTTTTGCGCAGTTTGCGCAGAAGTTTTTTTGATATATCGACGGGCGGTAGCGTAGTTCAGTCCCTGCGCTTCACACCATTCCTTTGGTGATACGCCGGTTGCGGCATGTTCGGACAGGAACCGTTGCTGAAGCTCTCCCCAGTCCGGTTTTGCCATTATTCACTCCAATAAAAAAAGCCACCAGCGAGTGCCAGTGGCTTGAATGTGGTAATCAGAAATGGGTTCGAACCGTTGGGACAAACAATATTAAGCGCTCACCCGCTGGATTAAAGTAGCATCACGCTTCGTCTGGCCGATATGAACTCCTGTATCACTCTACTGACGTATAGAACCAAGCATGACCCATCCTACTGCTACGCGCCAGTCTCGCTGCTTTCAACCAATCAGAGCATCATAAGCCTCGATAATTTCTTTCCTGCTCACGTATCTGTCGGCTGCCACCAATATGACTCCACTTTCGCCTTTCAGAAAAGTTGAAAAAAAAATCACCACATCCAAACACCTCACCTCATTATTAGCATACAGATAAAGAATCTTGCTCCGATAACTTCGAATTTTCAGCAACTTAGCAGGCTCATCATCAGCAAAAATCAATAACTGTGCCATAAAATCTCCTTCTACACATAATTCCTTACAAGAGAAGATTGTTAGTCCCATGAACATTCAATCACATTGACGAATCTTTTGCCTGTGATATACGTTACCTTTAATAGCCCAAAAGTCTTTTTTAACTCATACACCTGAATTCAATTCTGAAAGAAGTGAAAATGGCAGCAAACAAATCACCAGGAGTTTAAGTTTATTTAATTAGTTATAGTGCAGAATGCTTAACCCTGTATATAGAGTTCGCTTCTTCGCACTTTTCTTTCAAGTATATGAACCGGGTGGATACTTCACTGTTTGAGCAGTTCGTCACAATGCAGTAACCCTCTACCCACGCCTTTTCATCCTTTTCGGCAAACAAACTTTCGAAAATGGCAACCCAAGTGCTGTTAGGCATGCGTTCCAGTTCAAAATACTTCATTGTCCCTCCCTCACGAAGGGTTCTGTACTCATCCAATCCTAAGATTTTCATACTGCATCTCACGGTCTTTTTAATGTTATGATTTCTAGCATCATATCCAGGCTTTTCCTACCCCAAAATCCATGGGACTCTGCATTCTATCATCATTAGCAACCAGCAGATGAGCTTTGTAATAGATGAAGAATGCGCATAAGAAAGCCATAGCTATTCATGTGACATGCCTGTCCTCAGTATTGGATTTAGGTTACCTTCTGGATAAAAACTTACCCATCAACATTAAAAATACAACGATTCCAACAGGCACTCCAACAATAGGTGTAGCGAACGCGCTTACTCCCACGGCGGCAACCATACCTCCCAAAGTACTAAACATGATGGGTATGATTAACATAATGATAGCCTGGGGAATTCCTGCCTTCCAGAGGAGTAACACCATAATGACAACAAAGAACACCATGAGAAAAGGCATTGTTTGCCCCCTTAATTAAACACACTCTCTATATAACGACCATTTGGAAAATTTATTTAGTTATCTTTCAATTAAGGCCTACTTGCAGTTCGCCTGCCACGCTTTGTTATGCGCCAGGATGTCGCGCTTCGTCTGCCTGTCCAGTACATCCCAGTCGTGCGCTGTGCAGTAGATGGGTTTAACCCAGTCGCAAGACGTATCGGCTACCTCAACCCTTACGGGTCCAGTTGTCCCGCAGCTCGCGATCAACATCGTCGTCAGACATATGGTTAACAGTCTGCTGTACATTGCTGGCCTCTTTCGTTGCTTCTACCCGGCGTTCGGCTGCTGCGACCGTTGCCGCTGCGTTATCTTTGGTGCGCTGCTGGTCGGCTTTCGCTTCAGCTTTGCTGGTGCCGCGAATATGGCCCAGGCCAAAAGCGCCGGCGATAGCGGAAATAACCAATGCGACCAGCCCAATTATCGTTTCGATCCCCACATTCACCTCACACCAGAACGGATTTCGCCAGGTTAAATAGTGCGCGGCGTTTATCCAACCCGTTTCTGCCCCCATTGATAAGAAGCGTCACGCGTTCCACGTCGCCGGAATGAAGAAGGCAACCGCGGGAGGCATAGAACCATGCAGCAGAGCGCGCGGCGTATTCATCCTGTTCAAGCAGCTCCGGATGGGTAACAAGGTCCAGTTTCAACACGTGACCACAACTGCGATAGTTACTCAGGCCGGTAACCTGTTTCAGCCCGCGACCGCGGTATTTCCATCCATCACCGGCAGCCTGATTGCCCAAGTGTTCTTTTCCCCACTCACCGCCGTAAACCAGATTAGCGATCGCTTTCTGATTAGCCGAGTGCTCTGCCGTTCTGCCTAGTGCGGCGGCCTGCTGTGGAGTGATGCGGCGGCTGCCGAACGTCGGCACTAAGTTTTCTGCCGCATAATTAAGATTTTCCACCACACGGGTAAATCTGGAGCTTTCATGCCCCATCTGGGCAATAAACATGGCCTGATCAAGCGGTGCGGTGATGCCGTATTCCTTCATGGCGGCGTCGATATGCGGAAACCAGCGCGCAGCTAATCCGGCGCTGATACCAGCCGCCTTCTGAAATTGTGATTGGTTCATTAGTGCCTCAGATGATCAACCAGACGTGCAACGTTGCCTTTGACGGCCACCAGCACGGAAAGGAATATGATATTGGCCGCAATGGTGGCCCATGATGAATGCGGGTAGATCCCACACAGGTACGCCAGCGGTACAGCGCTGTAAGTGACGGTAATCAGCCAGGCTAAACGCGAAATCCATGGCCGATGCCGCGAATCACCACGGCGATAAAACATCAGAGTAATCACAACTCCGGCGCAGAGCAGCGCGTTGATAGTTGCTGTTGGGTCATTTAGTGCCACCTGAACCTCCCCGGCGCGTTATCAGCGCCACCAGCGAGCCGATGTCCTGCTTGTTCAGGAACGTAAGGATTTGAACGGCTAACGCAGAAGCTATTACGGCACCGATAGCATCCAGAGGCTTCTCGGTGTACCCCGTCCAGGATGTGAGTTTTGAACCCAACAGCCCCGAACAAAGAATGCCGACGATATACGACACGAAGAAGTATGCCAGGCGACGTAACACACTCAGGTCAGCCGCTGTCGCTATGTAGAATACTGCGCCTGCAAATGCTCCAAAAACAACACCGTAATCAGTTCCGGTCAATAGACCGTAAACACTGGCTCCAGTCAAAGCTAAACCGGCCAGCCCTGTGCCGGAAAATGGATCGGACATAGGTCTCCCCTCATATAGCTGTGTATCCTCTCAGTAATGAGGGGAATAAAAAAAGCCCGCACGGGAGCGGGCAACGAATGCAGATATTTATTTTTTTCAATTTCAGAACGAAGATTATCGGCAGTATTGGGAAAGACTTTAGACAATAAAAACCCGGCGCGGTGGCCGGGCAGAAAGTTTATAATTCTGGCTTCATACGGCCAAAAACTTTTTCAATGCCGGCCTCATACTCCTCTTTGTTGTCGCTCATTGCTGCAACGCCAAGAAGTTTGCCGATGTGTTGTCGTAAGGCCTTGACGCCAATTTCAGAAAGGAAGAGGTGTAACTTATCTGATTGCTTTCCATTCTCATCCCTACTGGCGCGAATTTGCTCTAATATCTTCCCCTTACTCTTAGCCAGTGGGACGTAAATTTGCATATTAGTCAACTGTCCAAAGCGGATCGGCCTGCCTTTTTCCGGACGATTAAGTCCATATAACCGATACCATTCCTCATACAACTCGTCGGGAAACTCTTTCTCATATTGGCGGGCTTCCTCTCGTACAAATGCCTTAAAAGCATCGATTACCTCTTGAACTTCAGGTCGATAACCGGCCAATGCATAGGCTACGCCTTTTATACCTGATTTAGCGGAAGCATTTATTAGTTTTTGAGCTGTATCGGCAGCAGGGATTCTAGACGGTGGCAGAGCATCGGCACTTTTTGCATCTATCAGCGCCTTTCCTATATCAACGATCACATCAATATCAAACCCATGAGCGTTATTGATGTTTTTGGACTGCCCACTATATTGAAAATTAATAGGATTTTCAATTTTCGCTATTAAACTTGGACCACCAAACTCCTTCATGTAACCAGCGCTTAGTAGTTTATCGACATCCCTTGCGAAGTTGCCGATACCTAAAAGTCGAGCAAGTCCAGCCTTAGTAACTACTGCGGTTTTCGATTCATCACTTAAGACATAACACTCAGCATCTATTCCAAATTCATCTTTGAAATTACCCATATGGGTGGCTTTGTGAATTTTATCCCTCCACCTTGCAGCAGCAGCCTTTTTGGCAATGTCAGAACGCTGCTCTTTAGTAAGAGACTTCGCCCTGGCAACCCCGCCCTTAGCTTTACCCTTTGGATCTTTCTTATCGCCTGACATATGCAAGCACCTTTCTGTAAAACATGCTTGCATAATAAACAGCAACCAAAACACATAGCAAGCATTTTTCACTATTTTATGCTTGCATAGTCAAGAGCATATAAAAGGCCGACGGATGGTAGCCTTCAGTAAACGAATGTTGTAGTGCTTAATGGTCCACCATCGAGGATTCGAACCTTGAACCACAGAGGTAGAAGCTCCGTGCACTGTCCAGTGGAAAAAAAAGACCAGCATTGGGTTGCTGGTCATGGGTCATGCAGTTGTCTCTGCGAAGCGGGTGTCTCCCCACCCAGTATTTTCAGTATCGAGAGCATTATCGAATGCCACTTTAACTATAGCATCGCGGTAAAAAATCGCTTTGCCATATTCCTATGGCTCACACTCGGAAGGTTCTGTGACCCATCGTGTAACTCATGACGCGGATATGGCAAAGGCACGCCGGATCACGACCAGAAATTTTAATTAAATAGCTTGCGAATGGTGCCGATAACCTGATCACCAAATGATGATGTGTCATCTTTAAGCGTACCAGTCATAAATGGATAACGAGGAAAACCATTAATGCATAAAAAATTGAAGTTAGCAGGAGCATTTTTATTAGCTATTTCTTCTCTTCCTGCATACACAGCTGACAAAATTGACGGCTGGATCTTTCTGACAAATACAAACAATTTCAACTTCTATGGTAAGGAACGTTCATTGACTGAAAACAAAGGTATTCGGTCAATAATCATACAAGAAGTTCCAATTTCCAAGAACTCCAGTGCGAAAATTCTCTACTCTCATTTCACCATTCCTTCTAAAGCATGCAAAAATGAGTTTGGTGAAATAACAATGTATGAAATGAGCGGAAAAGTTGCTGGAAAATATGATTATGTTAAAGGTGGCTCAAGTGCAGCCGCTTACATAGCTGATCTTGTCTGTGGAAATTAATGAATTAGCTACAAAAACCCGCACTAAAGCGGGTTTAATTTCATTTGGTCGCAATAATCAACTGTGGAAATCATACAGGACATTTTTATGCAAAGTCAACCCTAACATGCAAAAATGCGTCGTCATTTGCTTCGATCATATTATTAAGTTGTTGCCTTCTCGAATTCGACAGCCGCTTGACATTCCCACTTGCGCAGCGTGTCCACAAGCATTTCAAAGAGTGGTTTCCAATTACGCGACCATGATGACTGGTGAAGGTCAGGGAGTCGCTTCAGAATGACGCGATATACCGTCGCCGAGGAGATAGCAGAGAAGCCAATACCAGAGCAACGTTCACACGTTTTGAAAACTGGTACGCCACGTTCCTTCGTTGCTTTACGGTCCACCACTTCACCTATGCCGCCGCAACGACAACGGGCGCTTATCATTCCCTTGCCTTCGCAAACATCACAGACCGCCGGTACAACCTCTGTTACCTCTGTCCACAGCTCCCAGTCAGACGGACGAACGGCACGGGAGCGGCTGGCCCAGTATGGCGCTTTACCCCAAGGGTACGAAACCTTGCGGGTGACCTGCTCTTTAGTGGTCCGGCCGTTACCACAACAGCTGTGACACATCACGCTGGTAGCCGCCGAACAGGAATACTCCGCGAAAGCAAACTGCGCCAGCGTCAACATGCAGGCTCCGAGCTTATCGCCAGCGGCTTTGCGGACATTTTTAGGGGCGTTTTTAATGGCAAACTGCGCCAGCGCCTGAACTGCGAGTTGTTCATCTGTTTTGCTAATGCCGGCTTTGCCGAAGAAAGCAGCCAGGCCGAAGCGCGCACGGCTGCTGGTGGTGCCAATGGCCGCCATAACATCAGTGCCGGTGAGACGATCCGGAGAGGTTCCCTTTACATCTTCGCTGATATGCATTCCCTGAGGACTAAAATGTTTAAGTGCTGCTTCCAGTTTCATGTGCCCCTCTGCTTTGATTCAATTCTGATGTAATTACGGAAGATGCGGTAATCCACCAGCACCGATCCCCGGTAGCGGTAAATCCGAAGGCGCTGCCAGCGCGCGCGGAGTATTTCAAGCGTTTCTGGCTTCATCTGGCCTCCTCGATGATGATTTGCCCGGTTTCTCCCCAGATTTTGGTAACCCGTCCGTCCCAGACATGGCTATCTTCGTCAAACACTGCATCCAGCAGAGCTTTTTCCAGATTGTCTTTGTCAGGCTTTTGTTGATGAGGACGGCCGACATATTGCGCCCGCTTTGTCCTACTCCAGCTCTTTGGCATGGGGATAACGAACGTGACGTGATATCCGGACTCTGGCAGGTGGATGCCCAGCAACCGGACCTGTTCTTTGTACGCCCAGTACACTGCTGTTGCTGGCCGTTTATGCCATCGGTCGCGCTGAGTCATTCGGGGTTTGCCAATCGGCGTAATTTCGTAAATTTTCATGCGGGCACCACCAGCCCGCGGCGGGCAACTTCAATCACTGTCAGAACAATCGCGCGGTCCATAAGTTGCCGACGCTCGTCCCGGTTCAGCTTATTCCCGTTATCAATGCTGTCATGACAGCAAACGCAGAGCGCAGCTGTCGCACAGTCATCGGTTTTTAATCCCATGCCTTTTGACTCATTTCGGTGTGCCACCTGCGTCCCCCATGCTCCACAAAGAACACAACGCTCGATCTGCCCGACGGCGGCGAGCCATTTTTTGCTGCGAAAAATAGCCATGCTCACCCCCATATCCGGTTTTGCCACCGGCGATTTATACGCGGTGGTTTACTGCCTTCAGGCAGCCGGGCGCTGACGGTCCAGGTGAGATAATCTGAGTTCAGGTTGCGCTCTACCTTCACGCCGCGGCGTTGGTATTCCGCCATGAGTTCTTCGGCCTGCTGGGTTGTGCAATCGGTATGATGGAACCAGGTCTTCTTCATACCCGTCACCCCGCGAAGCTCATGAGTTGCGCAGCGGCATTCTCCGCCTCGCGCTGGTCCCTGAATGCTTTGGATAATATCCAGCGCCAGAGGACATCAAGCGCGGCCTTGTACAGCTGCTGGAACTCAATTTCGTCCATGTTGGCGAATGAAATACTGCGTGGGTGCTTCTGAAGTGTGCCATCCGGAAGTTTGATAGCGTCGTAATGCCCGGCCTGAATAGTCACCCAGGCGCGGTATGCATCGAAGGATTTACAGAGGCTGATCCCGTTTGTTACGCGGCGGCTCGCAACCTGCTCAAGATAGTGCTCAGCGGCATCGAGCAGTGCGCCTTCGTTTCCGCCATAGGTAGCCAGGAATTTAGCGTAGCCGGTAACCAGCTTGCGCTCGTTGGAGGAGATTGCGCCGCCGGTAGGCTCCCAGTATTCGAAGCCCAGATTCAGCAGAGCGAAGAAGCGGCGATGAAACGCAGGATTGCGTACCTGTTTGAAGTCGGCCACCAGCACGGCGCCGAGCTTGATTTTTGATTGCAGCAAATCGCTGGTCTCCGGCGTAGCCGGGATCAGGATCCCTGAGGACTGCTTAATGAGTTGTAACTGCGCCATGGTGTTCACTCCGTGGCGCATCGCGGTCAGGTTGCTGGTTGTTCAGGCCAGCTCAAGAATTATGATTGCGTACGTAGTGACAAGTCAATTTTTAGAAGCCATTTCCCTTACAATTTCCATAATGGTTTCTTTGGACCAGTAACGATCATCCCTACTTAGTTTTCTGTGAGTTATGGAGCTATCTTTGGTGGAAATTATATAGCGCTCTTCCGCCCCCAACTTGAAGGACAGCAACTCCCTTCCTTTCCCATCGGTTATGGTCACTCGCAGATCTGACTGAACTACACCCTCCACGGAATCCCCCTGAGCGACATACAGACGCGATTAGAAATTGTCGGCAGCAGCATCAAAGGGATTCGCAAATTGCGGTATTCTGAAAATGCGCGCTACCCCTGAGTACACCCTTAATAGAACCAGTCGTCTGCACTTTCCCAGGTTTCCTGAAGGATACCTTCAACCGTCTTCTTCGCTTCCTTTGCCCCACCATAAACGCTTAACCCATCCGAACCAGCACGACGAACAACCAGACTGCAATCCTCGAACTGATTCCGGAGCCGTTTTAGCAGTTCTTTTTCCAGCGCTGGCATTGCTCCATCAGGAAGTTTCTTTGTGCGATCAATGGTTAACTCAACTTTCATGGTGGCCTCCTTTGCACATACTGTGTTTTTATACAGTAACCCGCAAACTCAGAATGATCAACCTGTTAAGAGCACAAAATGTTAAAAACATAAACTTTTAGACATAAAAAAACCTGTCGAATAAGGCAGGTTATTTGTTGCTTTTACATACGTTGCTTAATAGCACTGGAATATGGTGTTGAACTTTGACTCTGTATTATAGGTTCCGTAAAACCCAGCCATCTTTCCTATTCCCTTGCTATACATCATGCTCCCTGAATAGCCAATAATCATATTTTCCTTCGCAATATTCAGTATAGGACTATGGAAAACCTCACCGTTTCCAAAATTTTCAAGCATAATATCGAAACGATTACCGTAATCAATAATCACAGTCCCTGATGGAGACTGGCTATCAAGTTTTGCTTCTTTATAATTCGTGATGCTGCATTTTTTTGTGGCAGCACCAGCCGGATTGTTGAGATTGGTAGCAACTGGAGATTCTACATATCTTGTTTGTTCTTTAATCACGCAACCTGATAACACTGGAAGCACCATGCCCAGAAGAAGGAATTTTTTCACGATTAGTCCTTTGATATATTTCTGACAAGATTATTCCTCAGCAGAGTGTCGAGAAAAAGCTGAAGCCTAATAATTAGGATTTTCCTCAGATAGGATAGCAATATTAACCACAATACGATATCGCTTGTCATCAGGCCGCCAACTCTCTTGGCACACAAAGATCAGGAAGATTCGCCCTCACCAGCGCCTCAGCGAATGGCGGAGGCACAGCATTGCCGCAACGGATTAATGAGAAAGAAAAAACCCGCCGAAGCGGGTTTGCTTTGCGTCACTAATGAAACTTCTCTTACAGCGAATCACGAGCGAAGCATTCTCGCGCACGTTGCGTTGCTAAGGCTACGGGGTTGAATGGCTCTCCGTGCCCATTTAAGTTGGTAAGCGGTGTTTTGTTGAACGGTTTTTGAGACGAAGATAGAATCAAACAAAACATTAAAAATGGAATATTAATTATGGATAAGAAAACCGCATCGCTGGGCTTTTCTGCTCTGTTTGTTGCGAGTGTCGCTTTTGCTGAAACTACAAGTAACTGGGTTGAGGTTACCACAGCTGATGATGGCGTTTTTTCAGCAAAAGCAGGGACATACAGGAATGTTAAAGGTGATTCATCTGCCTTGTTCATGTATCAAACAAAAAATAAAAAAGTAGAGTATTACAAAGTTAGTATTAAAGATGCCGACTGCGATAGTGGATATGGAGAGATAAAACTCTTCTATATGGATGGGAAGTTAGCTTTCAAAGGTGATTATGTTGCCGAAGGGAACAGCGTCGGCGCTGGTATTGGTGATTTTATGTGTGCCGTTAGAGGTGCTGCTAACTCACAAAAACGTTAAAGGAGGGGGCTATTGTTAAAACAATAGCTCATAATCCATATCAGAAAAATACTGATTCCGCCATTTCTGGATAAAACCCTTTACGCTCCGGCCATAGAGAATTACTTCTGTGCTCTGCTGGGGATTTAGCCATCATTCAACCTGCTGTTGCGGCGGCAACTCATCACGATTACTTACAGGTTGGCTACCCTGAAGATTGGCGGCGCGGCAGGCATTCCAGCCGCAACGAAAAGTGACATCAAAGTTGTCCTCTTCCATGAACCTACACTTGTACTCTTCGCGTGTCAGCTCACCAGGAACAGATACCTGCGCTGGCGGGGCGGAGTAAATACTCGTCCTCAATGCCCTCAACGGGTTTTGAGAAGCCGATAAAATTACCGTTATGCCAAGGTTAAGGGCCGTATGGCTCAACGGTCACACGACGCCAGCAAAGAATGGCAGTCCCCGCTTCGAGCGATTCCAGCGCTAACTTCATCACAGCAAGCGCCCGCATCTTCGTTTACGATGCCAGGCGTTGCATCGCGCTCTTCTTCAAGCTCCGAAATGGTCTTCAGGAGCTATTCTTTTAGGGTATTGCTCATGATGCTGCTCCTTTGCGAAGTTGGGCGGCGAACTCGCGGGCATCATCACCGCTGATATCTGCATGCATCTCTTTGGCGAACATCTCCACTGCTTGCGCCCGAACTTCAGCTAGGAAAGTATCGGTGGCCGGGGTTTCTCTACGTTGCATTACGACATTTATCGCCTGCTGTAAGCCCACATCAGGCCTCATGGAGCCGTGCGTGTTGAATGCGTCCAAAGCCAACAGCATTGTTTCGCTGTCAGTTGCCGGGACTTTTTTCAGCCCCGCATTCTCCGCAGCCAGCGCAGCGAGCTTGGCTTCTGACTCGGCAAGTTTCTTACGCAAACCAAGTTCACAGCTATGCGCACCGCTGCGCCCCCTCTCAAAAGAAAATCCGCAGTCACAATAAAAAACGTTGTCTTTCTCGGTAATCATGCCGCCGCCTTGTTGTGTGAAAAACGTTTCAGGTCAAAGTCGATTGTTGCCCGCAGGTCACGGAAGATACCGCAGCGCCCGTGGCGAACTAGACCACCCTGCTCCACCGCTACGCGGAGATATTTATCCGCTGTGGTCCGGTGAAGGCCGAACATCGCAACGACGTCATTCGTGGTGATGCGCCCCTGCTCCTTCACCAGTTCGATAATTCGGTTGATGATCAGGGCGCGTTCTCTGTCGGTTTTCTTTCTGGCCATCGGTTATTCCCTCCCTGTCAGCTGCTGCACGAGATTTCTGTGGCGACCAATAACACGAACCGCGTCACGCAGTTTGGTCAGTTGCTCCAGCTTGTTTCTGGTGCGGCGGATTTCGCGAGAAATGTCCCGCACCGCTGGTACCGCTTCGACTGCGTCGCACCCTTCGGTGAACGAGGGGATTTCACTCACGATCTGTTCGACTGGTTTTGCTTCTTCCGGCGCGGCAGGTGCCTCCGGTACCGGTTCTTGCTTAAGGGGTTCTGTAACAACCGCAAGGGACCAGGTAACGCCTTTGCCCTTCCCGTTCTTCACCACAACGCCCTGGCGCTCCAGCGCGCGAAGAACAGAGACCATTCCGCGGGCATTGCGATTGACGGCCGCAGCCAGCGAAACTGTCGTCATTGCCCCTTGCTCACGCAGCTGCTGTCGGACGACATCAGGATCAACGGGTTCCGGCTCCTCACCTTTCAGACGCGGCGCCGGATGAACAGGTGCCTTTGGCGTTGACTGCTGAGACTGACCTTTCACGGTACCGAGGAACCAGCCGCCGTCTCCAAAATCGCATAACCCCTGATCACGCTGCTCACGTAACATGGTGAGCGCATCGACCGGGTCGATATCAAGACGTGCAGCAACTTCGCGGTATGTCGCCCGGCCCATTTTTTCCAGTGCTTGAATTACGGTTTCCATGGTTTTTCCTCTGAAATTATTTAACAGGACGCAGATGCGACACGTTTTTTCGATAACTTTCCCAGTCGAAATTCACCCAGATACCGCCATCCATCTGAAGACGATCCATAACGCGAGCGCCCAGGGTGTTCACCAGTTCGCCGTGGTTCAGATTGGTCAGGATGCCGACCGGACGCATCGAGGAAAGTCGACGGTCAATAACTTGATTGATGATGACCTTCTCGCCACTGGAGCCGCGCTGAATACCGACCTCATCCAGCACCAGGAGATCAACGTTACACAGGTCGTTTAGCAGGGACGATTCGGACTGCCCGTCGTCGTAGCACTCGCGAACACGGAGCATCAGGTCGGGGATGGTCACTACCAGAACCGAGTGGCCTGCACCCAGCAGGTGATTGCCAATTGCCGCGGCAAGGTGGTTCTTACCGGTTCCTGGCGCTCCACTGAATACAAAGCTTGCGAAGCTGCCGCCGCCGAAGTTCTGCGCGTAGCTTTTTGCCATGCTGTATGCCTGGCGCTGCTCCGGCCCTTTCACCTCGTAATTGGCGAACGAGCAACTGCGATGCAGTGCCTGGATGCCGGCACGACCAAAAATCTTTTCTGAGCGGGCGCGCTGGTTCATCTTGTCGATTTCTCCGGACCGCTTACGACCTTCGGTTTCCTGCCACGCCTGCCACTCTTCAACGCTGGTGAATTTTGGCTGAACGCTGGCCGGGATAATTTTCTTCAGGCGCTCAAGTGCGCTTCCAGTACCAATCATATTTTTCATCGCTACCCCCTGAACCCTGGTGGGATGGATTTATCTGGACGAGAAATGGCATTCAGATCGCGCATACCTGATGGCGCCGTCACTTCCCAGGCTTCCTCATAGTGTTTCGAAGGGCCATAAAACGTTGCCGCCTGCTTCACGTACTCCGTATTCAGCTTCCCTGTAGCCCTCACGAACTCAGCGTAACGCCGGGTGCCGTCAAGCAACTCCTGAACTGTGGCACCTGTTTTAACCCTGGCCTTCCAGGCTTTGCAGGCGTCAGCCTTGCTGTTGCCGCCTGAACGCTTTGGATAAATCGCCCATGCCTGTTCGAAGTCGTCAGGGTAGGGATTTTTTTTCTGAGAGGTCACACCATCGGAGGAGTCATCACTACCTGGGGGTGTGGCGGAGCCATGCCCCAAAATGTTTTCTTCTTCCTGTTCCTGTTCCTGTTCCTGTTCCTGGTTAAGGAACGGTTCCAAAACCCTTTCAGAACCCTTTAGTTTTGCGCCTCCGAAATGAGCTATCGCATCATTCATAATCCGCGCCAGCTCTGGCTTGACGGACGACTTATCCGGCACCTGTGAAAATAAGCGCATGGCCGCTATACCCTGATTGGGATTCTCAACAGGGTTCCAGCTCATGAAGTTCCTGATCAGAACCCATTTCGTGGTAATATCACGCGTTGCGAAACCGTTCTTGGATAGTTCATCAAACCCTTTCGAAACCCTTTCGGAACTCCAGTTAAGGTCTTCTGAAACGTATCCATCAGGCAGACGGAAACACCCAATCATGTTCGTGTGTTGTCCCGTGAGCAGGTACAGCGCAAGCAGACGAGCATCATCAGAAACTCGCCGCATTCCATCGCTTATCCAAAAAGATGTATGCACCTTGCCGTAATCACGCATAAAAACCTCTGAATGCTTAAAGTGCTGTCGGTTCGTCAGTTTTTGCTGAGTGCTTAAAGATCACCTCGACGCACAAAAAAACGCAGTCCTGACAGATGCATCCACCAGGCCCAGCAATAAGTGAGCCATTGAACTCGGTGCTTTTAACTCCGCAGAATGAGCACATGTAAAAATCTCGTATTTCTTTTTTACTAGCTGTTTTTTCTGTCATAATCCCCTCGTAATTTCGCCTTGAATTACATCGAAGGTCGGTTCCGTTGGCGCGGCCCGGCCTTCACCTCTTTCAGAACAGCCCCTGCTGCTTACCGCGCTTGATGCGCTTCGACTCAAACCGGTCTGCCGGCACAGTCTGTTTTTCAGCCCATAACTTCGCGTGACGCAAAACATCATCGAAAATCCTCCCCTTACGACTTGCCTGAGACATTCGCTTGTACATATCGACGGCCTGGAATGCCCCCCCCCCCTGCGCGACAGCTGCGGTGAAGCCCTGCCGGATAAGTTCTTCGCGAACGTGCTTTTCAGTAAATTCGACATGATTCACTGCGCACCTCACATGACGCCCGGGCCCATGACTGCGAGACCACTCAGAACCTGAACAACAGCCTCCCCAGGCAGAAGCGCCAGCAGGTGTTCAATGCCCTCCCTCACCTCTTTCACCAGCTGATGCTGCGGCGCCCTCAAAATCACCGCGCGTTTCGCCTCGCCGATCTCCTTCTCCATCGCTGCATAACGCGTCATAAAGCAGTCCTGAAGTACCAGGCGGCCACGGAACTCAAGCGGTAGAACGGCGATGATCGCGGGCGACAGCTGGCTGATGTTTTTGCGCGCATACTCCGTATCACCATCGAGCCAGCGGAAGAGTTTCTGACGCTTACGGCTCAGGTCTTCGGGAAATTCCAGCCCGGCGCCGCCCTGTCGTTCCCACTCCTCAACGATGATCCCGGCAACGACATCCTGGTTATCCAGTGACGCAGCCCAGGCACGAACGGCGTCTCGGATCTGTTCGTGCTTATCTGCCGCGCCTGGCTGATTGCGATTTATCATCGCAACCGGAGTTAATCCGGTATTTTGTTGATATGAAATGGCATGCATGGTCAAGACTCCTGTTTTGGCAGCCCGTCTGTGGGATTTGGATAAATGTCACTACGTACTTCATGCGGAGTGATTTTCCATCCCAACAACTTGCAAATCGGTAGCACTCGATGCGCGGGAACCTCATGGTTCAGCCACAGACTTACAGCTTGAGAAGTTGTGCCAAGATTCTTGGCGATCTCTGTTTGAGTCATGACATCGCATACTCGCTGTTTAATTGATTTGGTCATATCCAGCCCTCAGTGAATGAAAAATGAGATTACAGCATGAAAATATTATTTTCAATCATGTATGAAAAAAATCTTTGCAATGCACTATGAAAGGCTACCTTGTAGAATGAATGCCATGAAAAAAGCACCTCATGAAGCGTTCGCCTACCGACTTCAGCTCATCAAAGATGAATTCGGCTGGAACATGTCTGATATAGCCAGGAGAGCCATGGTTACTCCCCAGGCAGTTCAGCAATGGGCTAAAGGTGAGTCAGCGCCTCGAGGTGTAAGGTTGAAACGCCTTGCAGCTGCCACAGGTAAACCAGAGCACTGGTTTTTTATGCCGCCTGATGCAGGTGATGATGACCTGAGCATGCATAAACCTCCACGGCAACTGGATGAAAAAGAAATCGCTTTGCTCTCATTATTCAACCAGATGCCTGAAGCTGAAAAGCTTCGCCTCATCGTTCACGCAAAAGCTACTCTTAAAGAGTTAGATCTCCTCAAGGATGACGTTACCAACATCATCCAAAGCATTCAGAAGTAAAAATCACATCTTTTTTTTCAATGCATCCAATAGTTTGGATGCATTGACACCCCCTTAATTGAAAATTTATATTTCATTCCGCTTGCTAGATGTAAATAATATTTGTATTGTTATCTCCATCGACAACAAGCGCATCGTTGTCAGGTAATAAACGTTCCGCTGGCCGGCGACAAGGCAAAGAGGATGAGATGATTGATTTTGCACGCAAACCAGCACAGCAGCAGGCCGTTCGCCTCAACTGGATTAAAGTCAGAATCCGCCAGCTTTGTTACTTACTGGCTCAAAAGGGTACTCCGTAATGAACACTTTATTTGCACTGGTTCTGACTGTTATCTCCCTCAACGGTGAATCGCAGGATGTAGTAATCGATGTATATGACAACCAGCAACAGTGCCAGGCAGCTGCTATCGAGCAAAACGTGAATGGTGAGTGCTGGCCTGTAGAGGGAATTATTCGTAACGGCGAGATCCCGGCAAGCCTGTAAGGAGCGGAAATGAAGAAAGAATGCGGATACTGCCGCAAGCCTTTTGAAACGGGGAAAGAAGTTAAACGCACCTTGCTTTATTTTTGTGGCAATAATCTTGCCCGTAAAGAAAAAGAGTATTGCTCAAAACAGTGTGCTGAAAAAGACCAGATGGCACACGAAGCGTAATTAGCAGCCCTGTAATTTGAAAAAAATTCGCCATTTATTTGGCGTGGATTCTTACACCCTGAATAAACCAAAAGGAACATTCTATGGAAATCGTAAAAGTCGAATTAAATCTGAAAGCAATTAACAAAAGCATCGCTTTATTCAACTGCGACAAGAAAGTATCTGGCCTGATTCATACCACTGAAAACGGCGAAACCACCGTCGTACTTGATGGGGGTTATGTTCTTGACTCGTTCGACTGTCCGCACTGCGCTATCGAGGCTATCAGCCTGCTGGCCGTGAAAATTAAAGATGGTGAAAAGAGCGGGCACGGCAGCTATCGCCAGCACAAGCGCAACTTCATGGAGCGTGCATTCATCACTGTCCATTAAAAAGCCCACCGAAGTGGGCCTGCCTGTCCGGTCTCACCGACCAAAGCGAACCGGACATCCCCAGGTAAATACGAGGTGTCTTTCAGGCACCTCCAGTCTACACGATAAGAGGATTATGTGTCATGACTAACACGAACCCTGTATTTCTTGTTCGAAGAGCAAAAAAACAATCTGGTCAGCCTGATGCAGTTTTATGGTGCAGCGAGGACTTTGAAACCGCTAATGCCACCCTGGATTATTTACTGCTTAAGTCCGGTCGCAAATTTAAAGACTATTACAAAGCGGTCGCAACTAATTTCCCTGTTGTAAACGAACTTCCACCGGAAGGCGAAATCAGTTTTACCTTCTGTGATTATTATCAGCTCGATAAAGGCAAAATGAACTGGGAGCAGATCCCTGGGGTTTCTCTGCCCGAGCATCCTGCAACACAAAAAGCGGAAATGGCCGAAGCCACGGTCGTTAATGGCGTTGACACGTCTACTGGTGAAATCGTCGACGAACAGGCTTTTAACGAGGCTGATGCAGTTCCTCCGACCAATTCTGATCTGAAGATTGACGAAGGCGACGACGAAAACACGCGCTACCCGATCGTGCAAATGTCGTTCCGCAAGCAGCTGTTGTCGCAGCTTACGTCGGATGAACTTCGCTATCACCTCACGCAGGCGGAGTATCAGGAAATAAGCACGCTGGAAATGGACACTGATAACGGATACGTCCAGAACCTGCTGCTGGCAGCCGCAAGCGTAGAAAAGATCCAGACTCTGGATATGCCATTTCTGTGGAAATACACCAGAGCCGTCAGAGACGTTTTTGATATGGAGAAACGTCACGAACTCTCTCTGATTTTGAAGTTTACGCAAGTATGGGCAGAAACATCACACCTCGATCGTGGAATTTTGACAAAAGAATGGGCCAAAGGTAACCGCATCAGCGCCGTGCAGCGTACTGACTCCGGTACTAATGCCGACGGGGGCTATAAAACGGACCGCGGCGAAGGGGCGCACCATACGCTTGATTCTCTTGATCTTGAAATTGCCTGCGCCCTGCTACCCATGGATTTCAACCCACACGAAATACCAGGCAGCGTGCTGCGCCGCGCGAAGGAGATCGTCGCTAAAAAAGAGGAACCGTGGAAATCGTGGAGCAACATCCTGCGTAATCAACCGGGGGTGCTGGCAGTGAACCGCACAGCAATCTTCAATCTCGTGCGTATCGCTCCTGAGAACATCCACAAGACCCCTGCTGCTCATCTGGAATTTGTTAATCGAACAATGACCACAAATTTCAACTCCACGACCGAGTTAATGCCGCTGCCTTCTGCCGCCCCAGTTATTTCACGTGAAGGCGTGGACAAGCAGCTGGCAGCCGAACGTGGAGAATTTGTCGAGGGTATTAGCGACCCAACAGATCCGAAATGGGAAATAACCCACCGTATGACCACCACTACTCACGAAGAGAATTTACAACGGATTCGTGAAGAAGGTGCGCGCCGCGCTGAGGAAATGAAAGAGCAGCCGGAAATCACAAGTATGGGCAACGGCATGTTTTCCATTGAAGGCCTGCTCAACCAGAGCGCCTCAAATGAAGCAGAAAAAACGGAAGTGGAGACCACCAGCAATGTGCAGGTTCAAGAGAATAACAGTAATGAAGAACCGACTTGTGATGCGCTGTCACCGGGCAAAGTCGTATTGCAGCCAGGTGAAAGCAGTGCTGACACTGGTGAGGAACCAGCTACCGTAGAGCCGTCTGCCGCTGAGATTCTGGCCACCAGCGCGCCGAGTCTCGCCAGCCAGGACAGGGATGATGCAACCCAAATTCCTGATTCAGTAGACCAGAACGAACCAGAATCGGCACAAAACGAACCAGAAGTGCATCAGGAAGAACCAGCTGTTGAATATACTGCTTATTTCGAGCCAGGCCGCTATGAAGGTCTTCCGAACGAGGTTTATCACGCCGCTAACGGCATCAGCTCTACCCAGGTAAAAGATGCGCGCGTGTCGCTGATGTACTTCAATGCGCGCCACGTTGAAAAAACCATCGTCAAAGAGCGCTCCGCAGTTCTGGACATGGGCAACTTAGTGCATGCGCTGGCGTTGCAGCCTGAACAGCTGGATGCAGAGTTCAGCATTGAACCGGTTATCCCAGAAGGCGCATTCACCACCACGGCGACACTGCGCACCTTTATCGATGAGTACAACAACGGCCTGCCTGTACTGCTGAGCGCAGACGATATCAAAAGATTTCTTGAAGAGCATAACGCCACGCTGCCCGCTCAGGTGCCGCTGGGCGCTAGCCTGGAAGAAACAGCGCAGAACTATATGACGCTGCCAGCTAACTTCCAGCGTATCGATGCAGACCAGAAGCAGACGGCAACGGCAATGAAAGCCTGCATCAAAGAGTACAACGCCACCCTGCCGACGCCGGTTAAAACTAGCGGCAGCCGTGACGCGCTGCTCGAGCAGTTAGCGATCATCAACCCTGACATGGTGGCGCAGGAAGCGCAGAAGCCACAGCCGCTGAAAGTATCTGGCACTAAGGCCGATCTGATTCAGGCCGTGAAGACAGTCAAACCAGATGCCGTGTTTGCCGACGAGCTGCTGGATGCCTGGCGCGATAACCCGGAGGGGAAAGTGCTGGTTACCCGCCAGCAGCTGGGCACCGCACTGAATATTCAAAAAGCGCTTCTGGCTCACCCGACCGCCAGCATGCTGCTGACCCACCCGAGCCGTGCCGTCGAGGTGAGTTACTTCGGCTTTGACGAGGAGACGGGCCTGGAAGTTCGTGTGCGCCCGGACCTCGAGATCGACCTGGACGGTGTGCGTATCGGCGCAGACCTGAAAACTATCAGCATGTGGAACGTAAAGCAGGAAAGCCTGCGCGCCAGACTGCACCGGGAAATCATTGACCGCGACTATCACCTGAGCGCAGCCATGTACTGCGAAACCGCGGCGCTGGACCAGTTCTTCTGGATTTTCGTCAACAAAGACGAGAACTACCACTGGATCGCCATCATCGAGGCATCCGCTGAACTGCTGGAGCTGGGCATGCTCGAGTACCGCAAAGCGATGCGCGCTATCGCAACCGGATTCGACACAGGTGAATGGCCAGCACCAATCACTGCCGACTACACCGACGAACTGAACGACTTCGACCTGCGCCGCCTCGAAGCGCTGCGTACTCAGGCATAAGGGGGATATATGCAAAATACCAACGTTACCGTTGCTGATCAGAACACCGTTATTAATTCCAACGTGGCACTGTTCGATTCCCAATACCTTAACGCCATCAGCACTTTTGCGCAGATTATGGCTCAGGGCACCGCGACAGTTCCTAAGCATCTTCAGGGCAATCAGGCCGATTGCATGGCCGTAGCGATGCAGGCAGCACAATGGCAGATGAATCCCTTTGCTGTAGCACAGAAGACGCACCTGATTAATGGTGTGCTCGGGTACGAAGCGCAGTTGGTCAATGCCGTCATTTCGCGTAGCGGCGTGCTTGCCAGCCGCTTTGAATATGAGTGGTACGGGCCATGGGAAAAAGTTGTTGGAAAATTCCATATTCGTAAAGGCGAAAAAGGCGAGTACCGGGTCCCTGGCTGGACCCTGGCTGACGAAGCCGGGATCGGCATTATTATCCGCGCAACCCTGAAGGGTGAAGATCAGCCGAGAGAACTCGATTTACTGCTGGCTCAGGCTCGCACCCGTAACTCAACGCTCTGGGCTGACGACCCGCGCCAGCAGCTTGCATATCTCGCAGTGAAGCGCTGGGCCCGCCTGTTCTGCCCGGATGTGATTCTGGGCGTTTATACCCCGGACGAGCTGGATGATCGGCGTGAAGAACGGGAGGTAAACCCTGCCCCTGTGCAGCACATAAGTTTGACTGAAATTACTGATGACAACTTATCTACCACACAGAACGCGCAGCAGTCCTCAGTAAATATCGACACTTTGGCTGATGAATACCGTAAACGGATTGATTCTGCTGAAACTCTGGACGATGCCACTACCGTCGGAAACGACATCAATGCTTCTAAATCCGTACTGGGTGCAGCATTGCACACCGAACTGAAAAACAAAGCTACGCGCCGGTACCACTTTGTGAATGCGAAAAACAAAGTTGATACAGCTATCAAAGCACTTCCAAAACCGGGAGTGGAAGGTGCGGGAGAACGCTTCGAGGAAGTTGAAAAGATGCTCTTGGCGGCTAAACGGCACTTGGGTGATGAATTGCACGATAAGTACCGCATCACCCTCGATGATATGAAACCGGAATATGTGGCCTAAGGGAGGCGGGAGGGTTCGCCCTCCCGGTAACGATATGACGAAAATTATCGAACGCGGAATGATTTTTAACGGTGAGATGGTGCGGGCGATCCTCGATGGACGGAAGACGCAGACGCGGCGGATCATCAAGCCGCAGCCAGAGGGAACATTAAGCGGAAGTTTATCCGGTATGTGGTTAAGCAGGCCTCTTAACGGACTGTTGTTGCCGAAAATTGAAGATATCGCAATCCATTGCCCGTTCGGTGTCGTCGGTGATCGCATCTGGGTGCGGGAGACGTGGGCAGAGGCTGGAGCAAGCGCGCCGGATCTGAAACTTTATCGCGCGAATTACCCTGCGCATGTTCCAACTCATTACGAGAACGTGCCGCCGGCAGAGGATGTCCGCTGGACACCCAGCATCCACATGCCGCGCTGGGCCAGCCGTATTCTGCTGGAGATCACCGATGTACGGGTCGAGCAGCTGAACGATATCAGTGAGGAAGACGCACGTTCGGAGGGAATTTCTGGCTCCTCGGCACGTGACGTTAAAGAGGCTTACGCAGCGTTATGGCGGTCTATCTACGGTTCTGACAGCTGGCGCGCTAACCCATGGGTCTATGTGATCAAGTTTAAGCGTATCGAAGGAGATGGCCATGCGACTGATTAACCGAGGTAACCAGCAATCCCCGTTAGCGCGTCAGGCATGCGACATCGCGCTGGCAGCCCACCAGCAAAGATACGGCGACTATGGGCGCAGCAAGATGAAAGAGACGTATACGGTGAAGGTTGAAGGCGTGAAGGTCTGGGTGGAGGTGGTGAACCGCAAGGCGAGCTATGTGGCCACGGCAATGACAGGCATGCGCCGCTTGCGTGCCCTTCCCGGCCAGGCGTCCTGATAAAGAATTATCAAACGGCCCCGGTTGGGGCCCTTGGAGAACGAAGATGAGCAAAGCAACGAATAAATTTGAGCTGATGAGCACTAAAGACATCTGCGGGCAGCTGTGTATTTCCTCACGTACGCTCGAACGCTACAGGAAAAGAGCCCCAAACGAGAACCCTTTCCCTGAGCCAGATTGCGCTTACATGGGTGGACCCAATAAATGGCTCAGAACCAAAGTCACCGCCTGGCAGATTAAAGAGATGTCACGATCAACCCGTAAGCCGATGTCTCACCTGAACCTAACCCGTGATGATAAAGGCCGTCTCACCCGACCTGACGCGGCGTGAACTCCAGAATGTCGGGCTCGACGATGCTCATAAGTCGGGCCCACCACTTACCATATGCCACTCTCATTTCCTCAACATAGGTGTGCTTGTCGTACACTGACCACACACCAGGCAGTTTGTGGCCAAGCATTATTTCGGCGATATGCGGCTCGGTTAGCTCTGAGAAATTCGTTCGCGCAGTCCTGCGCAGATCATGAATAGTAAAGTGTGGGACCTGCTCGTTATAGGCCTTGAGCATGAACTTAACCAGGTTACTGCTGATGCTCATATGGAAGCCTTCACTCATCGGCTTGTCTTCATATTTTGAAAAAACAAAGCGTCCTGGCGCCAGCTCAATGGCCCGTTTTATCAGCGGGAGCATTTCCGGGATGATAGGTCGAATTATCGGTTTCTTTGTCTTCCGCCCTGTCTTGTGGTTTTCCCATGGAACAGTCCAGATCCCTTCTTCAAAATCAAAGTGTGCGACTTCAGCCTGCCGGAGTTCGCCAACCCTGCACGCCCATATCAGAGACAATTTATAGAGGATCTTGTTTCGCTCAATGAGGCGGGAATCCTCAATGGCTCGCCAGACAATCGCCAGTTCTTTACGGTCCAGGGTTCGCTCACCCATTTGTTTCTGGATGCCGAAATCACGCCCAGACATTTCTGACAGCGGGTTAACTTCCAGCAGTTGCCGTTTCACTGCCCAGGAATAACACTGTCGGCCGTTGCTGATCACGCGCCGGGTGATCTCGCTGTAACCCTGGGCCAATCTGTCCAGGACAGTGAGCCAGTTGTGTAGCGTGAGCTGATGCGCAGGGTATTTCCCGAGCTTGGGGAAAACGTGCAGTTCAAACGAGCGGAGGACCTGCCCGGCTGATTCTTTCTGAATGCAGACCATTGAGTGCCATTCACGGAACAGCTCTTCGAAGGTGTACTGGCTGTTAATCTTGGCTTTATCGAGGCTTTGCCTGATCCGAGGGTTTTCGCCACGGGCAAGAATAGCTGCCCACTTTGCGACTTCATCGCGCGCGGCTTTTAATCCGAACTCCGGATAGCTGCCGATCGTCATCTTGTCCTGTTTGCCCAGGAAGCGGAATCGGTAGAAAAAAGTAACGGCCCCCTTTTTGGAGATGCGTACCCACAGACCATCACGGTCTGCCTTTTCTTCAACTTTGTCTCGTTCGCGCCCAAGGCACGACTTTAGATAACTATCTGAAATAGCCATGATTTGTCCCTGCGTGTGTCCATCAGAACGGGAGGTTATGTGTCCATCATAGAATATGGACGCACTGGTGGACACAAAAACCATGACTTATGATGTCGTAGGTTGACTGTACATGCAAACAGTATAATTTTTGGAAAGGCTGATTTGATGGGGATCTTGAGGCGTTTTTGTCGGAGGTTTGCGGAGGCTGGCGGGGTATCAATTATCGATGTGAGCAATGATCGAAAAGTTACGTATGTTCTTCATATAGTTAAATAATTATGCCTTACGAATTCCTGGAGGCCGCTGTTCTTAGCCTGACGTTTTTCAGTGCGAAAACGCAGCATTCTACACTACATCCTCGTCAGCTGGAAATGCACTTAGAGCCAGGTATAGCGCGAAGAGACGGCGTTTTCTTTATTGCGATGTAAATAATAATAAAGCCCGGCAGATTACCGGGCCTCAGAAGAGAGCGTCTCAACACGAAGTTGGTCGGGTGCCAGTGCAACGCTGAGGATAACGGGCTGCCACGCTTCCCGGGCGGCAAGCCTTGGGGAAACGCCTTTAGCAAGCCAGAACCCGCCCACGCCGCCCAAAGCGGCACCGCACATGGCGGCCAAATCTGTGCCGAACAGCATCTGGAAAACCCCGCCCATCACGAACAGACCTGCCAGCGGAGAAAGGTAAACCAGCATGGCGGAAGTGAGCAGGCTACCTTCAGCGATGCCCAGCTCCACTTTTTGCCCTGCCACCAGCGGCTGATCGCTCGGCACAGCAATAGTGTGCGACGTTTGCGGCCCCAGCTTATTCAACACGCGGCTGCCGCAACCGGCTCGCGAAGCGCAGCTGCTGCATGATGCTTTAACGTCACAGCTGACAAGCGCTACGCCATCCTGCCAGGATACGACCGTGGCCCACTCTTTAATCATTGCGCAGCCCTGAATTTAATGCTGTCTGAAATACGTTTTGCCGTTGGCGGCGGTAATTCACCGACAATGGTAATTTCCGCATTATCGCGCACCGTCGTGCTGACCGTCCGGCGACCGGTACGGAGCATCTGTTCGGAACTGTTCGCCGTAGCGCGATTGATATTCACCGAGAAGCTAAACAGCCCATCGGAATAGAGTCGCGACTCAACCGGTGTTTCGATGGTTGGGAGCTGGCGACGGCTGCTGGAAACTTCGCTGAACCCTTGCGGGATCCAGGATGGTACCCAGTTAAAATTGACAGAATCGCCGGCAGGCACGGAAAGCAAAGGCGGCAGGCTGGCTTTGGCCAGATTCTGCATGCTGTTGCCAACCTGACTGTTCACATCGAAGGAGATCACGCGGAACTGCTCCAGCGTCTCACCGTCGCGATCGAGCAGATCAACGCGCATCGGAAGCTTCGTCTCTGCGTCAATCCAGACGATATAGCTGTAACGTGTCCCATCCCGCGCGACAACGCGGATCACTTCGCACAGCCTGTCGGCAATACGCGTTCGCCCCACCGAGATAAAATCATAGTAGGGGGCGAGACGTTTAAAATCGGTGTAAATGAGCGACGGCAGGGAGTCAACGATGTAGTCACCATTGAGCGTAAACGGCTCAAGGCCAGGCTCGAAATAGCTGATTTCGTTCCCACGCTGGACCACTTCCCGACGCGGGCCATCCATCTGTAAAAGCTGGGCGAGCGGCTGGTTATCAAGGCGGGCGTGGCGATAGCGTAACGATTCGACACCCTGCTTATTGATGCTGATAAATGCCAACTCGTAATTGAGTGACTGGCTGGCCAGGTTCATTTGCTGCAACAACGCCCCGGATGAAACATCAGCCGAGGCGTTAGCAGAGAAGAACAGGCTACCCGCCATCAAAGACATGGCGAACCAAAGTTGCTTCATTACTGCGATTGCGTTCCTAAAGTTTGGTTTCCTGGCACCTGCACAGCAGCCTGCTGGGTTTGGGCCTGCTCAAACTGAAGCTGCTCGGAGTGCAGACGGCGCTGCAACTCGTAATCCTGCAACATCGCATTAATGCGACGGCGCTGCTCCTGTACCTGCTGTTGCTGTCCGCCGCTTGCGGAGGCATCTGCCGGTACGCCCAGGCTAACCGGGCTGGCTTTACCCATCATCGGCAGCGTATTGAACACTGGCGCTTCAGGCTGCTGATTGGCTTCAGACTGAGTATTATAGTGCTGGACCCCAACGATAACTGCAAGCGATACGCACGCAGCGACCCCCATTTGGGTGAGCTGGCTGGCCCATGGACGCACCTTGTGCCAGAACGGCATTTTCTGCCATTGGTGAGGTGCAGGCTGCGCTTCAGGAATCAGCGGCGTGGTCTGATGAACAGGTTCGTTCTCAATGGCCGCCATAACGCGTGCTGAGATATCGAAATGGAGAACCTCGCTGGTATCACCGCGCAGAGAGTCGCGGATAAGATGATAGCTCTCCCAGGTCTGTTGCATTTCGGGAGAATGAGACAACTCATCGAGCAGCTCATTATCCAGCGTTTCACCATCCATTAAAGCGGAAAGTTTTTCTTTCTGCATGCCTAATACCTTTTCCAGTATCCCGCTATCGTCAACGCCTGATAAGCGGTTGAACTTTATTATCAATGGCTTCTCGCGCACGGAAAATTCGTGAACGAACCGTGCCGACCGGACAATCCATGATGGCGGCTATCTCTTCATAGCTTAGGCCATCCAGCTCCCGTAACGTAATTGCCATGCGTAAATCTTCCGGGAGCGACTCGATCGTGCGAAAAACGATTTGTCTCAGTTCTTCTGACAACATTAAGTTCTCAGGGTTCGAAATTTCTTTCAGCGCGCCGCCACTTTCGAAGTTTTCTGCGTCGATAGCGTCAACGTCACTTGAAGGCGGACGACGGCCCTGAGCAACCAAATAATTCTTAGCCGTATTGACTGCAATACGATACAGCCAGGTATAAAAAGCACTATCCCCCCGGAATGAATCCAGCGCGCGATAGGCCTTAATAAAAGACTCTTGCACCACATCAGGAACATCGCCTGACGGTACATAGCGGGAAACCAGACTCGCTACCTTATGCTGGTAGCGCACCACCAGTAGGTTAAAAGCTTTCTGATCTCCCTTCTGGACCCGTTCAACCAGGACCTGGTCCGTTAACTGCTCGCTCATCCGAGGTAATGTCTCCCCAAACCAAATTCCACGCGTTATCGAAACGCCACTCTAACAACATTGCACTTTGAGCAAGCACCGAATTAGAGTGTCTGTTCTTCAATAAGTTCCGTAACGCCTTTGTTTTTGTTCATCGCGCCGCAGACCGTTCATTTTCTCTCATTATAAGTCTGTTCACGATACGCACCCGCTTTCTGACAAGAATCATCAACTTTATCGTCAGAAGAGTAACGCAACACAGGCTTTATTTCACCACAAAATCTGAAGCTAACGATCTGCTTCGCAAAATATTTCCGGCCATTTAGCACAGATTTAACTTCCGGCCTTTCGTTTAGTCATTGCAACACACATCAAAAAAAACGTGCGATATCTCGCATCGCAATGCTATTCTCCCCACACCATGTTTAGTAAATTAAACAAACATCATGAACACGACGCCTGAACTTCATTGTGATGTACTGATCATCGGCAGCGGTGCTGCCGGCCTCTCCCTCGCACTGCGCCTGGCGGAACATCAGAACGTAATCGTGCTGAGTAAAGGGCCGATGAGCGAAGGTTCCACCTTCTATGCACAAGGCGGTATTGCCGCCGTGTTTGATGAAACGGATAGTATAGCCTCGCACGTAGAAGACACCCTGATTGCCGGCGCCGGGATCGTGGATGAGCATGCGGCAGAGTTTGTCGCCAGCAATGCCCGCCACTGCGTGCAATGGCTTATCGATCAGGGCGTGCTGTTTGATACGCATGTTCAGCCTAATGGTGAAGAGAGCTATCACCTGACCCGTGAAGGCGGGCACAGCCACCGCCGTATTCTGCACGCTGCTGATGCAACCGGAAAAGCGGTTGAAACCACGCTGGTCAGCAAAGCCCTCAGCCATCCTAATATTCGGGTGCTGGAGCGCAGCAATGCCGTCGACCTGATTATTTCCGATAAGATTGGCCTGCCCGGCACGCGCCGTGTTGTCGGCGCATGGGTGTGGAATCGGAATAAAGAGAAGGTGGAAACCTGCCAGGCAAAAGCCGTTGTGCTGGCGACTGGCGGCGCCTCCAAGGTTTACCAGTACACGACTAACCCGGATATCGCCTCCGGAGACGGTATCGCCATGGCCTGGCGCGCAGGCTGCCGCGTGGCGAATATGGAGTTTAATCAGTTCCATCCTACCGCCCTTTTCCACCCGCAGGCACGTAACTTCCTGTTAACTGAAGCGTTGCGCGGCGAAGGCGCGTATCTGAAGCGTCCGGACGGTTCCCGGTTTATGCCGGACTTCGCCCCCCGAGGTGAACTTGCCCCGCGGGATATCGTGGCCCGCGCCATTGACCACGAGATGAAGCGGCTTGGCGTCGACTGTATGTATCTGGACATTAGCCATAAACCGGAAGACTTTATTCGCCAGCACTTCCCGATGATTTATGAAAAGCTGCTGAGTCTGGGTATTGATTTAACCCGCGATCCGGTGCCGATTGTACCTGCCGCACACTATACCTGTGGCGGGGTGATGGTTGACGATCATGGTCGTACCGACGTGGATGGTTTGTATGCGATCGGCGAGGTCAGCTACACCGGCCTGCATGGTGCGAATCGCATGGCCTCAAACTCGCTGCTGGAGTGTCTGGTGTATGGGTGGTCGGCTGCGGAAGATATTACCAAACGCATGCCCTATGCACGTCCGACAACACACTTGCCGGCATGGGATGAAAGTCGGGTAGAAAACCCGGACGAACTGGTGGTTATTCAGCATAACTGGCACGAGCTGCGGCTTTTCATGTGGGATTATGTCGGGATTGTACGCACAACGAAGCGTCTGGAACGCGCGTTACGCCGCATCATGATGTTGCAGCAGGAAATTGATGAATATTACGCCAACTTCCGCGTTTCTAATAATCTGCTGGAGCTGCGCAACCTTGTGCAGGTTGCCGAGCTGATTGTGCGCTGTGCGATGATGCGCAAAGAGAGCCGTGGCCTGCATTATACGCTGGACTATCCCGAACCGCTTGAAATGTCCGGCCCGTCGGTGTTGACGCCGCAGGTTCACATAAACAGATAAAAGGCCTGGGTCAGGGCAGTGTAATCTTCGGAATAACGCTGGTCTGGCCCACGAATGACCATCCTGTCGATAAAGCATTCCCCCTCTTTCGGCGAGAGCGCCAGCAACACGCGGTGCGGTAAGCGTCCTTCCGTATCCGAAATATCGGTACGAAGACGCAGATTCCAGCCGATCCCCCGTGCGATCTCAATGAAGGTATTACCCGTGCTTTCAGGCAAGACCACGCAGAAAAATCCCTCTTCCGAGATGAGCTCCGCCGCACTGGTCAGTAGCGCCTTGTGATCGAGCGAGCCGGTGTAACGTGCCTGCTCGCGTTCTGGCGTTCCACATTCCACGCCTGGCGTGAAATACGGCGGATTGCTGACAATCAAATCGTAACGCGCGGTTTGCTCCGGCGCCCAGGTCAGGACATCGGCGCATTCTACCCTGATGCGATCTGCCCACGGAGAGTCGGCAGCGTTTTCACTTGCCTGCCGGGACGCCTGAGGGTCAAGCTCAACGGCGTCGATCGTGACGTGTTCTTCCGTTCGCTGCGCCAGCATCAGCGCCTGAAGTCCGCTGCCCGTACCAATATCCAGAATGCGTTTTACACCTGCGACAGGCGCCCATGCACCCAGTAAAATACCGTCTGTGCCGACTTTCATCGCACAACGATCGTGCGCCACAAAAAACTGTTTAAACGTAAAACCATCGCGGCGCAACTGCGCTTTGAGTTGAGACATGTCAGGACAACCTTCTGAGTGAAACTGGAGTAGCATAGGGGAAAGCGAAGTGGTCGAAAAGCGATATCCATACAAACAGATGAAGATTACAGCCGTAACGTCTATAATCAGCGCCCCACACAGAGGTAGAACATGACTGTAACGACTTTTTCCGAACTTGAACTCGATGAAAGCCTGCTCAATGCCCTTGAGAGCAAAGGCTTTACACGCCCGACCGCCATTCAGGCCGCGGCCATTCCGCCTGCGCTTGAGGGCCGCGATGTGCTCGGTTCTGCGCCAACCGGCACGGGGAAGACAGCAGCCTACTTGCTGCCTGTGTTGCAGCATTTGCTCGACTTTCCGCGTAAAAAATCAGGCCCGCCGCGCATTTTGATCCTGACCCCGACCCGTGAACTGGCGATGCAGGTTGCCGAACACGCGCGTGAGCTGGCGGCGAACACCCATCTGGATATCGCGACCATCACCGGTGGCGTAGCGTATATGAACCACGCCGAAGTGTTCAGCGAAAACCAGGATATCGTTGTCGCGACGACGGGCCGTCTGCTGCAATACATAAAAGAAGAGAACTTCGACTGCCGCGCGGTGGAAACGCTGATTCTCGATGAAGCTGACCGCATGCTGGACATGGGCTTTGCCCAGGATATCGAACACATCGCGGGTGAAACGCGCTGGCGTAATCAGACAATGCTGTTCTCGGCAACCCTTGAAGGGGATGCCATTAAAGATTTCGCCGAACGTCTGCTGGAAGATCCGGTGGAAGTGTCCGCTACGCCATCGACCCGTGAGCGTAAGAAGATCCACCAGTGGTACTACCGCGCAGATAACCTTGAGCATAAGGTTGAGTTGTTGAAACACCTGCTGAAGCAGGAAGAGGCAACCCGTACCATCGTCTTCGTACGCAAACGTGAGCGCGTGCATGAGCTGGCAGAAATGCTGCGCAACGCCGGCATTAACAACTGCTATCTCGAAGGTGAAATGGCGCAGGTTAAGCGAACCGAAGGGATTAAGCGCCTGACCGATGGCCGCGTGAATGTGCTGGTTGCCACCGATGTTGCCGCGCGTGGGATCGACATCCCGGACGTGAGCCACGTAATCAACTTTGATATGCCGCGCAGCGGTGATACTTACCTGCACCGTATTGGTCGTACCGGCCGTGCGGGCCGCAAAGGTATTGCTATCTCTCTGGTAGAAGCGCACGACCATCTGCTGCTACAGAAAATTGGCCGCTACGTTGAGGAGCCGCTGAAAGCTCGCGTGATTGACGGGCTTCGTCCGACCACACGTGCGCCGAGTGAAAAAATGACGGGTAAACCGTCCAAGAAAGCGCTCGCGAAACGTGCTGAGAGAAAAGAGAAAGAAAAAGAGAAGCCGCGCGTTAAACAGCGCCACCGCGATACCAAAAATATTGGTAAGCGCCGTAAGCCAAGCTCTGCTGCGCCAGAGACAAAAACGGAAGAGTAAAAAAAAGCCGGGACATTCCCGGCTTTTTTATTCCCCCCCCGAAGCTGAAACCTTACAGGCTTTCAGTAAAGGTACGCGCGATAACGTCGCGCTGCTGTTCCGGGGTCAGAGAGTTGAAACGCACCGCATAGCCAGACACACGGATGGTCAGCTGCGGGTATTTTTCCGGATGCTCAACGGCATCCATCAGCGTTTCGCGACGCAGGACGTTAACGTTCAGGTGCTGACCGCCTTCCACGCGTACTTCTGGTTGCACTTGCATTGGAATTTCACGGTATTCAATTTCGCCCAGTTTGCTCACCGGAACGATTTCGTCTTCCGCAAAACCTGCTTTCGCTACTACACAGCGCGCTTCGTTTTTCTCGCTGTCCAGCAGCCAGAAAGAGTTCAGCAGATCGTCATTTGCAGCTTTAGTAATCTGGATACCTGTAATCATGTGTTGCCTCCCTTAGGCTACATTAACTGATGCTGGCCTTTTGCGGCCAATTGGTAAAACCATTGTTTGTTGTGTGTATATATAACATTCAGACACGGGTGATTTATTGATTTAAATCAACAAAACCACCAACCACACAAAGAGTGTGGTCTGTATTTTTTGTTTTAGATCAATTTTAAAGGTTTACCAATTCAACTTATCCTGCCTGGTTTTCAACATAAATTGAGACACTTAGCCTGCTTTTCCGCGGGTAATTTTGCTCATTGGGGTTTAACAGGTAAGCTAGACACAGAATGAGATCCGCAGGAGAGCGAGATGACAACACCTTTAACCTGGCATGACGTGCTGGCAGAAGAGAAGCAGCAGCCCTATTTTATTAACACCCTCAGTACCGTTGCGGCTGAACGGCAGGCCGGCCAGACAATTTATCCGCCGCAGAAAGATGTGTTTAACGCCTTCCGCTACACCGAACTGAGCGATGTAAAGGTGGTTATCCTGGGGCAGGATCCATACCACGGCCCCGGGCAGGCTCACGGACTGGCATTTTCCGTGCGTCCGGGCGTAGCCATCCCCCCTTCTCTGCTGAATATGTATAAAGAGCTGGAAGGAACGATTCCGGGTTTTACCCGCCCTAATCACGGTTATCTGGAAAGCTGGGCGCGCCAGGGCGTGCTGTTGCTGAATACCGTATTAACCGTCCGGGCGGGTCAGGCACACTCCCACGCCAGTCTGGGATGGGAAACCTTTACCGATAAGGTTATCAGCCTGATCAATGAGCATCGTGAAGGCGTCGTGTTTTTACTCTGGGGATCGCACGCACAAAAGAAAGGGGCGATTATCGATCGTCAGCGTCATCACGTGCTGAAGGCACCGCACCCGTCGCCGCTGTCTGCGCATCGCGGTTTCTTTGGCAGTAATCATTTTGTTCTGACGAATGAGTGGCTGGAAAAGCGCGGCGAAAAGCCGATTGACTGGATGCCTGTGTTACCGGCAGAGAGCGAGTAGGGTTTGAATGTGCCGGGTCAGGCCCGGCACATAAAAGGCTTATGCCTTGTTCTGACGCCACCATTCCGCCAGCAGCACGCCGGTCGCAACGGATACGTTCAGGCTTTCAACGTTGCCAGTGCCGTCGATAGAGACGCTCAGGTCAGCGCTGGAGAGTGCCGCATCAGACAGACCATCACGCTCCTGACCTAACACCAGCACCATTTTGCGCGGCAGCGTCGCTTTAAACAGCGGCGTAGCGGCACGGCTTGAGGTGGTGACAATGGTGTAGCCCGCTTTACGGAATTGCTCCAGGGCTTCCAGCACGCTGTCGCCGGTGATCGGCTGAACGTGCTCTGCACCGCCTTCCGCGGTACGAATCGCCGCACCGGATTCCAGCAGCGCGGCATCCTGCAACAGAACGCCTTTCACGCCAAAGTGCGCGCAGCTACGCATCATAGCGCCCAGGTTATGCGGGTTACCCACATCTTCCAGCGCCAGCACGCAGTCATCGGCATCCGCCTGGCTAACCCACTGCTGCACGGTAGTGCCGTTACGTTTTTTGATCAGGAAGCAGACGCCGCCGTGGTGTTCTGTACCGGACGCTTTTGTCAGCTCGGCATCGTCAACCACGTGGTAGGCTTTGCGGTTCGCCGCCATCCAGCGCAGCGCTTCTTTGAAGCGCGGGGTCACGCTCTGAATAAACCATGCACGAACGATACACTCCGGGCGGCTCTGGAACAGGGCCTGACAGGCGTTCTCACCGTAGACACGGGTCTCTTCCGCACGCTGACGACGCAACACTTCCGGATCGATAAAGCTTTTTCCGCTGATACCGCCGTGATCGGCTTTTTCGGTCGCCTCTTCACCGGGCGCGCGAGAAACGGTACGCCATGGCGATCCACCGTCACGGACAACATCATCGCGTTTGCGATCGTCACGCTTACGGTCATCACGTTTGCGGTCATCGCCGCGGTTATTTCTGTCATCGCGGGCGGGGCGACGGCCACCGTCTGCACGAGAAGACGCCGGACGCCCGCCACCTTTTCCGGTACGCGGATTTTGGGTGCGTTTATCAGAGTCATCATCACTGCGGACATACATCACTTTGACCTTGCCGCTTTTGTTTTTCATTTCGTCGTTCATGCTTTTCTCCACCAGCGCTGCGCGAAGCGCGCAGATTACCCGATGTGCAAGCTCATAGCCATAATTTCGTACAAAAGCCTGTGACTATTGTTCCCATTGAATAAAACGCATTGTCGTTTCATACAAGCTCACTGATAATATGTAACATATCAGAAACATTATCGGCGTTCTGCCGTTGTTCCACGGCTCTATCAGAGGTTAGTTATGAATACCGTATGTGCCAACTGTCAGGCTGTAAACCGCATTCCGGACGACCGGATGGATGACGGTGCGAAATGCGGGCGTTGTGGCCACGAATTATTTGATGGCGATGTCATTAACGCGACGGGTGCTACGCTGGACAAACTCCTCAAGGACGATCTGCCTGTTGTGGTCGATTTCTGGGCACCGTGGTGCGGCCCCTGCCGTAACTTTGCGCCCATCTTCGAAGACGTGGCTGAAGAGCGCAGCGGGAAAATGCGTTTTGTCAAAGTGAATACCGAAGCGGAACGTGAACTCAGCGCCCGTTTTCGCATTCGCAGCATTCCAACCATTATGATTTTCAAAAATGGTGAAGTGATCGACATGCTCAATGGTGCAGTACCGAAAGCGCCTTTCGACAGCTGGTTAAACGAATCCCTGTAACATTCGCGGGGCATACCTTGTGCCCCGTTCGCTCCTCTGCGAAAATGAGGTTTTTCCTGCCTTTTCGCCCATGACTGATAACGCTGTACTTCAATTACGCGCCGAGCGCCTTGCGCGCGCCACCCGCCCTTTTCTGGCCCGAGGCAATCGTATTCGCCGCTGCCAGCGCTGCCTTTTACCGCTGAAAGTGTGTCTGTGCGAAACGCTTGCACCGAGCGAGGCGAAAAGCCGCTTTTGTCTGGTCATGTTCGATACCGAACCGATGAAGCCCAGCAACACGGGGCGTTTGATCGCCGATATTCTGCCCAACACCGCAGCGTTTCAGTGGTCGCGCACTGAGCCACCTCAGGCTCTGCTCGACCTGGTGGCAAGCCCGGACTATCAGCCCATGGTCGTTTTCCCGGCATCATATGCAGGCGAACAACGTCAGGTGCTTACGGCGCCACCATCCGGTAAGCCGCCGCTGTTTATTATGCTCGACGGCACCTGGACCGAAGCGAGAAAGATGTTTCGCAAAAGCCCTTACCTTGATGCGCTGCCGGTGATTTCCGTCGATCTGTCGCGCGTTTCGGCCTATCGCTTGCGTGAAGCGCATGCCGACGGTCAATATTGCACCGCTGAAGTCGCTATTGCGCTACTGGATCTGGCGGGCGATACCCAGGCGGCCGGCGCGCTGGGCTCCCACTTCTCCTGCTTCCGTGAACGTTATCTTGCGGGAAAAACCGTTCATAAGGGTAGCGTCACAGCAACAGAGACAGAAAGCGTTTAAAATCATCAGGTCGCTTGCATTCACGGGAGGCCTGCATGAGCCAGAGAGGGTTAGAAGCGCTACTCCGTCCGAAATCCATTGCCGTTATTGGCGCCTCGATGAAACCGGACCGCGCAGGGTATCTGATGATGCGTAACCTGCTGGCTGGCGGGTTTAACGGCCCGGTCATGCCCGTTACGCCCGCTTATAAAGCGGTACAGGGAGTACTGGCGTGGCCGGATGTGCAGAGCCTGCCTTTCGTTCCCGACCTCGCCGTGCTCTGTACACATGCGAAACGAAACCTCGAACTGCTTGAGTCGCTCGGTCAGAAAGGCTGTAAAACCTGCATTATTCTTTCCTCGCCTCCTGAACAGCAGCCCGAACTGCTGGCCTGCGCCAGCCGCTACCAGATGCGCATTCTTGGTCCAAACAGCCTCGGCCTACTTGCGCCCTGGCAAGGGCTGAATGCCAGTTTTTCCCCGGTTCCGATCCGTAAAGGCAAACTGGCCTTTATTTCGCAGTCGGCTGCGGTATCCAATACCATCCTCGACTGGGCGCAGCAGCGTGAGATGGGCTTTTCCTACTTCATCGCTTTGGGCGACAGCCTGGACATTGACGTCGATGAGCTGCTGGATTTCCTGGCGCGTGACAGCAAAACCAGCGCTATCCTGCTCTACCTTGAACACCTGAGCGACGCCCGTCGTTTTGTGTCGGCGTCGCGTAGCGCATCGCGAAATAAACCGATACTGGTCATCAAAAGCGGGCGCAGCCCCGCGGCTCAGCGCCTGCTACATTCCCGTTCCGGGATGGATCCCGCATGGGATGCAGCGATCCAGCGCGCCGGTTTACTGCGGGTACAGGATACGCACGAGCTTTTTTCCGCCGTCGAAACGTTAAGCCACATGCGCCCCCTGCGCGGTGAAAAACTGATGATTGTCAGCAACGGTGCCGCTCCCGCCGCCCTGGCGCTGGACGAGCTCTGGCTACGCAACGGCAAGCTGGCCACGCTGGGTGAAGAGACGCTACAGCGCCTGCGGGACGCGTTACCGGGAAGCGTTGTTCCCGATAATCCCCTCGATTTGCGCGATGATGCCAGCAGCGATCGTTACATTAAGGCGATCACGATTTTGCTCGATAGCCAGGACTTTGATGCGCTGATGATTATCCATTCGCCCAGCGCGGTTGCGCCAGGCAGCGAAAGTGCGCGTGCGCTGATTGAGGCAGTCCGAAAACATCCCCGCGGCAAATACGTTACCCTGCTGACCAACTGGTGCGGCGAGTTCTCCTCCCAGGAGGCACGGCGTCTGTTTAGTGAAGCCGGGTTGCCAACCTACCGTACCCCGGAGGGCACCATTACCGCGTTTATGCATATGGTTGAATACCGCCGCAACCAGAAGCAGCTGCGTGAAACGCCTGCCCTGCCGGGCAATCTCACCGCAAATTCGGTGGATGTGCACAGGCTTTTGCAGCAGGCCATCGAAGAGGGCGCCGCTTCTCTTGACACACATGAGGTGCAACCCATTCTTGGCAGTTATGGAATGCAAACCCTGCCCACCTGGATTGCCGGCGACAGCGCTGAGGCGGTACATATCGCTGAGCAGATTGGTTATCCGGTCGCGCTGAAGCTGCGCTCTCCCGATATTCCGCACAAATCGGATGTGCAGGGCGTCATGCTGTATCTGCGCACCGCGACAGAAGTGCAACAGGCCGCGGATGCCATTATCGATCGCGTAAAAATGACGTGGCCACAGGCCCGGATCCACGGCCTGCTGGTGCAGAGCATGGCCAACCGTGCGGGTGCACAGGAGCTGCGCGTGGTTGTCGAACACGATCCGGTTTTTGGTCCGCTCATTATGCTGGGTGAAGGCGGCGTTGAGTGGCGGCCAGAAGAACAGGCGGTTGTCGCGCTTCCTCCTCTAAACATGAACCTGGCGCGTTATTTGATTATTCAGGCCATCAAAAGCAAAAAAATCCGCGGGAGAAGCGCTCTGCGGCCGCTTGATATCGCCGGATTAAGCCAGTTTCTGGTGAAGGTCTCCAACCTCATTGTTGACTGTGCGGAGATCCAGCGCCTGGATATCCACCCCCTTCTTGCCTCCGGAAATGAATTTACCGCGCTGGACGTGACGCTGGATATTGCGCCCTTTATCGGTGATCGGGAAAGCCGTCTCGCCATTCGTCCTTATCCTCTTCATCTGGAAGAGTGGGTGGAGATGAAAAATGGGGAACGGGCGCTGTTTCGCCCTATCCTGCCGGAAGACGAGCCGCTGCTGCGGGCGTTCATCTCGCAGGTGACGAAGGAAGATTTGTACTATCGCTATTTCAGCGAAATCAATGAATTTACCCACGACGATTTAGCCAATATGACCCAGATCGACTACGATCGAGAAATGGCGATTGTGGCGGTCCGCCGTTCCGGAGCGGGAGAGGAGATCCTCGGCGTGACGCGTGCCATTTCCGACCCGGATAATGTGGATGCGGAGTTTGCCGTACTGGTGCGTTCCGATCTTAAGGGTTTGGGGTTGGGCAGACGGCTGCTCGAAAAACTCATTGGTTATACGCGCGATCACGGATTGTCACGCCTGAATGGCATTACTATGCCAAACAATCGGGGTATGGTGACCCTGGCGCGGAAGCTCGGTTTTGACGTTGATATCCAGCTGGATGAAGGCATTGTCTCTCTGTCCCTCAGCCTGATTTCGACGGATAAACAAGAGTAAGCTGCTGGAAATGTTACCCACTTTTCGCGGCACTGGGGTATCATTGTCCGCTTATGTTGTTTGCCTGGTACAGACAACCCTTCAATGAACAGAGAAGAAACGCACTGTGATGTTGTCAAAATTTAAGCGTAATAAACATCAACAACACCTTGCTCAACTACCGAAGATTTCTCAGTCAGTTGATGATGTAGAGTTCTTTTATGCTCCCGCTCATTTCCGGGAGACGCTTCTTGAAAAGATTGCCAGCGCTACGCGACGTATTTGTATTGTGGCGCTCTATCTTGAACAAGATGAAGGTGGGCGTGCGATCCTGAACGCGCTCTATGAAGCGAAACGTCAGCGTCCGGAACTGGATGTTCGCGTGCTGGTTGACTGGCACCGCGCTCAGCGCGGCCGTATTGGTGCGGCTGCCTCGAATACCAATGCTGACTGGTATTGCCGCACGGCCCAGGAAAATCCGGGTATTGATATCCCGGTGTATGGCGTACCGGTGAATACCCGTGAAGCGCTTGGCGTTCTTCATTTTAAAGGATTTATCATTGATGACAGCGTCCTTTATAGCGGTGCCAGCCTGAATGATGTGTATCTCCATCAGCTCGATAAATACCGTTACGATCGCTACCATCTGATCCGCAATCCGCAGATGGCCGACATCATGTTCAACTGGGTTGATAAAAACCTGGTTCATGGCCGGGGTGTGCACCGTCTTGACGATCCTCATCGTCCGAAAAGCCCGGAAATCAAAAACGACGTTCGCTCCTTCCGCCAGGAACTGCGCGATGCGGTTTATCGTTTTCAGGGGGATGCCAGTAATGAAGAACTGTCCGTTACGCCTCTGGTAGGCCTGGGAAAATCCAGCCTGCTGAACAAGACCATCTTCCATTTGATGCCGTGCGCGGAGCATAAGCTCACCATCTGCACCCCGTACTTCAACCTTCCCGCCGTTCTGGTGCGTAATATCATTCAGCTGCTGCGTGATGGTAAAAAGGTGGAAATTATTGTCGGGGATAAAACGGCAAATGACTTTTTCATTCCGGAAGATCAACCTTTCAAGATCATCGGCGCACTGCCTTATCTCTATGAGATTAACCTGCGCCGCTTCCTGAGCCGTTTACAGTACTATGTGAACACGGACCAGCTGGTTGTGCGTCTCTGGAAAGATGAAGACAACAGCTATCACCTCAAAGGAATGTGGGTGGATGATGAGTGGATGCTGCTGACCGGTAATAATCTCAACCCACGCGCCTGGCGTCTGGATCTGGAAAACGCCATCCTTATTCACGATCCTCAGCATGCGTTAGCCGCGAAACGCGATCGTGAGCTGGAGCTTATACGCACGCATACTACAGTGGTTCGTCATTATCGCGATCTGCAAAGCATCGCTGATTATCCGGTGAAAGTTCGCAAGCTGATTCGCCGTCTACGTCGGATCCGTATCGACCGCCTCATCAGCCGCATTCTGTAATACACGAGCCCTGTCATCGACGGGGCTTTTTTATGGAGTCTGTTAATGCGTACGCCTTTCCTGATAATCCCTCTTTTCCTGACCGGTTGCAGCCATATGGCTAATGATAACTGGTCGGGTCAGGATAAAGCTCAACACTTTCTGGCGTCTGCAATGTTGTCCGCTGCGGGTAATGAATATGCGCTGCACCAGGGTTATAGCCGGGATCGAAGTGCCACAATGGGGCTGATGTTCTCCATCAGCCTGGGGGCATCAAAAGAACTTTGGGATAGCCGCCCCTCGGGAAGCGGCTGGAGCTGGAAAGATTTTGCCTGGGACGTAGCCGGGGCAACAACCGGCTACGCCGTCTGGCAGATGGCGCATTATTAAAGGCGGATCCCTTTTCCTTTACGATGCAGCATCAGGGAGACAATAAACGCCAGCGCCCCCATGATGGTGACATACCAGAAAAAGGTCGATTCACTGCCCCATGACTTAAGGGATAGCGCGACATACTCTGCCGAACCGCCGAACAGGGCGTTAGCGACCGCATAAGAGAGGCCTACGCCCAGCGCCCTCACCTGTGCGGGAAACATTTCCGCTTTCAAAATGCCACTGATTGCCGTGTAAAAACTAATAATAATAAGTGCCACCATAATCAAAGCGAAAGCGGCATAGGGAGAGGTTGTATGCTGTAGCGCCGTCAAAAGCGGAACAGTCCCCAGGGTGAGCATGCCACCAAAGATCAGCATGGAGGTGCGGCGACCTATTTTGTCCGACAGCGCGCCAACAATCGGCTGTATGAGCATAAAGACCAGTAACGCCACCGTCATGACGACGCTCGCAACGTTAGCATGCATGCCCGTGGTGTTGACCAGATATTTTTGCATATAGGTGGTGAAGGTATAGAAGCTTAGCGAGCCTGCGGCGGTAAAGCCTAATACCATCAAAAACGCTTTGCGGTTTCGCCACAGCCCTTTCATCGAACCGGCTTCTTTCAGCGCCCTGACCTCCTGCTGGGAGGTTTCATCAAGCTGACGGCGTAACCACAGCGCCACAACCGCCAGGGCAGCCCCCAGGGCAAACGGGATGCGCCAGCCCCAGGCGCGTAAATCTTCATCGCTAAGGATTTGTTGAAGGATCACCACAACCAGTAACGCCAGCAGCTGACCGCCAATGAGGGTTACATACTGGAATGATGCATAGAAACCTTTGCGCCCTTCAACAGCTACTTCGCTCATGTATGTCGCGCTGGTGCCGTATTCGCCACCCACTGACAGCCCCTGGAACAGGCGTGCCAGCAGCAACAACGCCGGTGCCCATGTTCCGATAGTGTCATATCCGGGCAGGCAAGCAATCACCAGCGAGCCGACGCACATCATGCATACGGAGATGAGCATGGATGTCTTGCGCCCTTTCCTGTCCGCGATCCTGCCGAACAGCCATCCGCCAATGGGACGCATCAGGAACCCGGCGGCAAAAACGCCTGCGGTTTGCAGAAGCTGCGTTGTAGTGTTCCCTGACGGGAAGAAGATATGTGCAAAGTAGAGTGAACAAAATGAATAGACGTAAAAATCAAACCACTCTACAAGGTTCCCCGATGAAGCTCCAACGATTGCCCAAACCCGACGGCGAGTATCCTTGCCTGCTAAACTTGTGTTATCCGTATCTGCACTGGCTACGGTTTCTGTCATTTTAAAATCCCCTGTCTCACATTGCGGGCCATTGCCCACAAACAGTAAAACCGGATTTAAAACGAATCGTTAGGTAAATAAAATGTTTCCAATATGTTTCATTGGATTTTGTGAACTCGATCAGGTATCGAATTATTAGCGGACGTAGTAATTATCCCCACGCTTGCTGGTGAGCCTTTTTTCGCTGCAAATAATCTTCATCAGCACGAATTTTATCCCACCACGTTTTGAACACCGCAGCGGCTTCTGCTTTTACTGGATCGTGATCGAGGGGTTTGACCTGGCGCTTCTCATCATACTTTTTACCGCCTTTATGATTGGCGTATCGCCGGGCACGGGTGTATCCCATCTGTATGAATTTACGCGCCATATCCATGCCGACAAAATCGTTTTTCCTGCGGTATTCTTCAAAAAGGGCGTAGATCTCTTCTGCCGAACGCGCTGCGACTTCAGCATTTTTATAACGCCAGTGCGGCAGGATTTCGCTTTTATAAGGCTCGACCATCAATACGCCCTGCTCACCCCGGCCAACCTGATACCATTCGGGATGTTCGCGAAAATTAATATTGGCAAAATCTTGTTGATAATCAAAGGGACGAGTCAAAGCGGCACCATTGTTAAAATTGTTTTAACAATTGTAGGCCGGATAAGGGGAAGCCGCCATCCGGCATGTTTTCTACGTACAAAGCAAAAAACCCCGCACCTTACGGTACGGGGTTCTTCTTAATTGATGCCTGGCAGTTCCCTACTCTCACATGGGGAGACCCCACACTACCATCGGCGCTACGGCGTTTCACTTCTGAGTTCGGCATGGGGTCAGGTGGGACCACCGCGCTAAAGCCGCCAGGCAAATTCTGTTAATCTGTATCAGGCTGAAAATCTTCTGTCTCTTCGCCGAAACACCTTCGGCGTTGTAAGGTTAAGCCTCACGGTTCATTAGTATCGGTTAGCTCAACGCATCGCTGCGCTTACACACCCGACCTATCAACGTCGTCGTCTTCAACGTTCCTTCAGGAGACTCAAGGTCTCAGGGAGAACTCATCTCGGGGCAAGTTTCGTGCTTAGATGCTTTCAGCACTTATCTCTTCCGCATTTAGCTACCGGGCAGTGCCATTGGCATGACAACCCGAACACCAGTGATGCGTCCACTCCGGTCCTCTCGTACTAGGAGCAGCCCCCCTCAATTCTCCAGCGCCCACGGCAGATAGGGACCGAACTGTCTCACGACGTTCTAAACCCAGCTCGCGTACCACTTTAAATGGCGAACAGCCATACCCTTGGGACCTACTTCAGCCCCAGGATGTGATGAGCCGACATCGAGGTGCCAAACACCGCCGTCGATATGAACTCTTGGGCGGTATCAGCCTGTTATCCCCGGAGTACCTTTTATCCGTTGAGCGATGGCCCTTCCATTCAGAACCACCGGATCACTATGACCTGCTTTCGCACCTGCTCGCGCCGTCACGCTCGCAGTCAAGCTGGCTTATGCCATTGCACTAACCTCCTGATGTCCGACCAGGATTAGCCAACCTTCGTGCTCCTCCGTTACTCTTTGGGAGGAGACCGCCCCAGTCAAACTACCCACCAGACACTGTCCGCAACCCGGGTAACGGGTCTACGTTAGAACACCAGCCATTAAAGGGTGGTATTTCAAGGTTGGCTCCACGCAGACTGGCGTCCACGCTTCAAAGCCTCCCACCTATCCTACACATCAAGGACCAGTGTTCAGTGTCAAGCTATAGTAAAGGTTCACGGGGTCTTTCCGTCTTGCCGCGGGTACACTGCATCTTCACAGCGAGTTCAATTTCACTGAGTCTCGGGTGGAGACAGCCTGGCCATCATTACGCCATTCGTGCAGGTCGGAACTTACCCGACAAGGAATTTCGCTACCTTAGGACCGTTATAGTTACGGCCGCCGTTTACCGGGGCTTCGATCAAGAGCTTCGCGTTGCCGCTAACCCCATCAATTAACCTTCCGGCACCGGGCAGGCGTCACACCGTATACGTCCACTTTCGTGTTTGCACAGTGCTGTGTTTTTAATAAACAGTTGCAGCCAGCTGGTATCTTCGACTGATTTCAGCTCCACCCGCAGGGGCTTCACCTACACATCAGCGTGCCTTCTCCCGAAGTTACGGCACCATTTTGCCTAGTTCCTTCACCCGAGTTCTCTCAAGCGCCTTGGTATTCTCTACCTGACCACCTGTGTCGGTTTGGGGTACGATTTCGTGTTACCTGATGCTTAGAGGCTTTTCCTGGAAGCAGGGCATTTATCACTTCAGCACCGTAGTGCCTCGTCATCACACCTCAGCGTTAACAAGGTACCGGATTTACCTGGAACCTCCGCCTACATGCTTAAACCGGGACAACCGTCGCCCGGCTGACATAGCCTTCTCCGTCCCCCCTTCGCAGTAACACCAAGTACAGGAATATTAACCTGTTTCCCATCGACTACGCCTTTCGGCCTCGCCTTAGGGGTCGACTCACCCTGCCCCGATTAACGTTGGACAGGAACCCTTGGTCTTCCGGCGTGCGGGCTTTTCACCCGCATTATCGTTACTTATGTCAGCATTCGCACTTCTGATACCTCCAGCAACCCTCACAGGCCACCTTCAACGGCTTACAGAACGCTCCCCTACCCAACAACGCATAAGCGTCGCTGCCGCAGCTTCGGTGCATGGTTTAGCCCCGTTACATCTTCCGCGCAGGCCGACTCGACCAGTGAGCTATTACGCTTTCTTTAAATGATGGCTGCTTCTAAGCCAACATCCTGGCTGTCTGTGCCTTCCCACATCGTTTCCCACTTAACCATGACTTTGGGACCTTAGCTGGCGGTCTGGGTTGTTTCCCTCTTCACGACGGACGTTAGCACCCGCCGTGTGTCTCCCGTGATAACATTCTTCGGTATTCGTAGTTTGCATCGGGTTGGTAAGCCGGGATGGCCCCCTAGCCGAAACAGTGCTCTACCCCCGAAGATGAGTTCACGAGGCGCTACCTAAATAGCTTTCGGGGAGAACCAGCTATCTCCCGGTTTGATTGGCCTTTCACCCCCAGCCACAGGTCATCCGCTAATTTTTCAACATTAGTCGGTTCGGTCCTCCAGTTAGTGTTACCCAACCTTCAACCTGCCCATGGCTAGATCACCGGGTTTCGGGTCTATACCCTGCAACTTAACGCCCAGTTAAGACTCGGTTTCCCTTCGGCTCCCCTATACGGTTAACCTTGCTACAGAATATAAGTCGCTGACCCATTATACAAAAGGTACGCAGTCACCCCATAAAAGAGGCTCCCACTGCTTGTACGTACACGGTTTCAGGTTCTTTTTCACTCCCCTCGCCGGGGTTCTTTTCGCCTTTCCCTCACGGTACTGGTTCACTATCGGTCAGTCAGGAGTATTTAGCCTTGGAGGATGGTCCCCCCATATTCAGACAGGATACCACGTGTCCCGCCCTACTCTTCGAGTTCACAGCATGTGTGCTTTCGTGTACGGGACTATCACCCTGTACCGTCGGACTTTCCAGACCGTTCCACTAACACACAAGCTGATTCAGACTCCGGGCTGCTCCCCGTTCGCTCGCCGCTACTGGGGGAATCTCGGTTGATTTCTTTTCCTCGGGGTACTTAGATGTTTCAGTTCCCCCGGTTCGCCTCGTTAACCTATGTATTCAGTTAACGATAGTGCAACGGATTGCACTGGGTTTCCCCATTCGGACATCGCCGGGTCAAAGGTTCATATCACCTCGCCGGCGCTTTTCGCAGATTAGCACGTCCTTCATCGCCTCTGACTGCCAGGGCATCCACCGTGTACGCTTAGTCGCTTAACCTCACAACCCGAAGATGTTTCACTTCTGATTGCGAAAATTTGAGAGACTCGAACACACATGAGCTGTGTGTCGTTTCAATTTTCAGCTTGATCCAGATTTTTAAAGAGCAAATATCTCAAACATGACTCGCAAGTCAGTTTTGAGATATGACGGCAGGTGACTTTCACTCACGAACCAGCAAGTGGCGTCCCCTAGGGGATTCGAACCCCTGTTACCGCCGTGAAAGGGCGGTGTCCTGGGCCTCTAGACGAAGGGGACGTACAGTCTCAATCGCAAGACGCCTTGCTATTTACTTTTCATCAGACAATCTGTGTGAGCACTTCAAAGGCAGGTTCTTTAAGGTAAGGAGGTGATCCAACCGCAGGTTCCCCTACGGTTACCTTGTTACGACTTCACCCCAGTCATGAATCACAAAGTGGTAAGCGCCCTCCCGAAGGTTAAGCTACCTACTTCTTTTGCAACCCACTCCCATGGTGTGACGGGCGGTGTGTACAAGGCCCGGGAACGTATTCACCGTGGCATTCTGATCCACGATTACTAGCGATTCCGACTTCATGGAGTCGAGTTGCAGACTCCAATCCGGACTACGACGCACTTTATGAGGTCCGCTTGCTCTCGCGAGGTCGCTTCTCTTTGTATGCGCCATTGTAGCACGTGTGTAGCCCTACTCGTAAGGGCCATGATGACTTGACGTCATCCCCACCTTCCTCCAGTTTATCACTGGCAGTCTCCTTTGAGTTCCCGGCCTAACCGCTGGCAACAAAGGATAAGGGTTGCGCTCGTTGCGGGACTTAACCCAACATTTCACAACACGAGCTGACGACAGCCATGCAGCACCTGTCTCAGAGTTCCCGAAGGCACCAAAGCATCTCTGCTAAGTTCTCTGGATGTCAAGAGTAGGTAAGGTTCTTCGCGTTGCATCGAATTAAACCACATGCTCCACCGCTTGTGCGGGCCCCCGTCAATTCATTTGAGTTTTAACCTTGCGGCCGTACTCCCCAGGCGGTCGACTTAACGCGTTAGCTCCGGAAGCCACGCCTCAAGGGCACAACCTCCAAGTCGACATCGTTTACGGCGTGGACTACCAGGGTATCTAATCCTGTTTGCTCCCCACGCTTTCGCACCTGAGCGTCAGTCTTTGTCCAGGGGGCCGCCTTCGCCACCGGTATTCCTCCAGATCTCTACGCATTTCACCGCTACACCTGGAATTCTACCCCCCTCTACAAGACTCTAGCCTGCCAGTTTCGAATGCAGTTCCCAGGTTGAGCCCGGGGATTTCACATCCGACTTGACAGACCGCCTGCGTGCGCTTTACGCCCAGTAATTCCGATTAACGCTTGCACCCTCCGTATTACCGCGGCTGCTGGCACGGAGTTAGCCGGTGCTTCTTCTGCGGGTAACGTCAATCGACAAGGTTATTAACCTTATCGCCTTCCTCCCCGCTGAAAGTACTTTACAACCCGAAGGCCTTCTTCATACACGCGGCATGGCTGCATCAGGCTTGCGCCCATTGTGCAATATTCCCCACTGCTGCCTCCCGTAGGAGTCTGGACCGTGTCTCAGTTCCAGTGTGGCTGGTCATCCTCTCAGACCAGCTAGGGATCGTCGCCTAGGTGAGCCGTTACCCCACCTACTAGCTAATCCCATCTGGGCACATCCGATGGCAAGAGGCCCGAAGGTCCCCCTCTTTGGTCTTGCGACGTTATGCGGTATTAGCTACCGTTTCCAGTAGTTATCCCCCTCCATCAGGCAGTTTCCCAGACATTACTCACCCGTCCGCCACTCGTCAGCGAAGCAGCAAGCTGCTTCCTGTTACCGTTCGACTTGCATGTGTTAGGCCTGCCGCCAGCGTTCAATCTGAGCCATGATCAAACTCTTCAATTTAAAAGTTTGATGCTCAATGAATTAAACTTCGTAATGAATTACGTGTTCACTCGTTGAGACTTGGTATTCATTTAGTGTCCGAGGACATTAAGAATCCATGTCACTTTGAGTGCCCACACAGATTGTCTGATAAATTGTTAAAGAGCAGTGCCGCTTCGTTTTCGCTGCGGCGCGGGGTGTGCATATTACGCTTTCCCGCTTCAGAGTCAAGCGTTTGTTTTGCTTTTCTCTGCTGACCCGGCGGCTTGCGTGCCGTTGTTCCGTGTCAGTGGAGGCGCATTATAGGGAGTAATTCCGAACCTGCAAGGATAAAGTGAAAATTATTTACTGACCGCTCATTTTCCAGGCAAATCACATCCCAGACCTCAATTTTCGCCTGGTTTTTAAACAAAAACGAGCCGCAAGCGGCCCGTTTTTGCGTTTTGTGACTTACTGCACTGCCACAATGCGATCGTCGTTGGCTTCCAGACGAATAACTTTGCCCGGAACCAGCTCCCCAGAGAGGATTTGCTGTGCCAGCGGGTTTTCGATCTGCTGCTGGATAGCACGTTTTAACGGACGCGCACCATAAACAGGATCGTAACCATTCTCGCTCAGCAGCTTCAGCGCATCGTCGGAAATGTGGATTTCATACCCACGCTCTTCCAGACGTTTGTACAGACGCTGCAACTGGATCTGCGCAATCGACGCGATGTGTTTTTCGCCCAGCGGATGGAACACGACCACTTCATCAATACGGTTGATGAACTCCGGACGGAAGTTTTGGCTGACCACACCCAGCACAAGATCTTTCATATGGCTGTAATCCAGCTCACCGAAGCGTTCCTGAATCAAATCGGAACCCAGGTTCGAGGTCATGATCACCACCGTGTTACGGAAGTCGACCGTTCTTCCCTGCCCGTCCGTCAGACGCCCATCATCCAGCACCTGCAACAGAATGTTAAACACGTCAGGATGAGCCTTTTCCACTTCATCCAGCAGGATGACGGAATAAGGACGACGACGAACCGCTTCCGTCAGGTAACCGCCCTCTTCATAACCGACATATCCCGGAGGCGCACCGACCAGACGCGAGACGGAGTGTTTCTCCATAAACTCGGACATATCGATACGCACCATCGCGTCATCGCTGTCGAACATAAAGTTAGCCAGCGCTTTACACAGCTCGGTTTTACCGACACCGGTTGGCCCCAGGAAAAGGAACGAGCCGATTGGACGATTCGGATCGGACAGCCCCGCACGGCTACGACGAATGGCGTTAGATACCGCTTCGACCGCTTCGTTCTGTCCAATGACGCGCTGATGCAGATCCTGCTCCATACGCAGCAGTTTCTCACGTTCGCTTTCCATCATGCGAGCCACAGGAATGCCCGTCCAGCGCGCCAGCACTTCGGCAATCTCGGCATCCGTCACTTTATTACGCAACAGACGCATGGTTTTGCCTTCCGACTGCGTGGCGATCTCAAGCTGTTTTTCCAGCTCAGGGATCTTGCCGTACTGTAGCTCGGACATCCGCGCCAGATCTCCTACGCGACGGGCCTGCTCAATGGCAATTTTCGCCTGCTCCAGCTCCGCCTTGATTGTCTGGGTGCCAGAGAGGGAGGCTTTCTCAGCTTTCCACTCTTCTTCCAGCTCAGAATACTGACGCTCTTTCTCGTCCAGTTCTTCGTTGAGCATATCGAGGCGTTTCTTACTCGCTTCATCAGACTCTTTGTTCAGCGCCTGCTGTTCCAGCTTGAGCTGGATAATGCGGCGATCGAGTCGGTCCAGCTCTTCCGGTTTCGAGTCAATCTGCATACGGATGCTGGACGCCGCTTCATCGATAAGGTCGATGGCTTTATCCGGCAACTGACGGTCGGCGATGTAACGATGCGAAAGCGTCGCCGCCGCAACGATGGCCGGGTCAGTGATCTGCACGTGATGGTGCAGCTCATAACGCTCTTTCAGTCCTCGCAAAATGGCGATGGTATCTTCAACGCTTGGTTCAGCGACAAACACCTTCTGGAAGCGACGCTCCAGCGCGGCATCTTTTTCAATGTACTGACGATACTCGTCCAGCGTAGTGGCGCCAACGCAGTGAAGTTCACCACGCGCCAGCGCAGGTTTCAGCATGTTCCCGGCATCCATTGCGCCGTCAGCTTTACCCGCGCCCACCATGGTGTGCAGTTCGTCGATAAACAGGATGACGTTACCTTCCTGTTTCGCCAGATCGTTCAGCACGCCTTTCAGACGCTCTTCAAATTCACCGCGGTATTTCGCCCCGGCCACCAGCGCGCCCATATCCAGCGCCAGTACGCGACGGCCTTTCAGCCCTTCGGGCACTTCGCCATTAACGATACGCTGCGCCAGCCCTTCAACGATGGCGGTTTTACCGACGCCAGGCTCACCAATCAGCACCGGGTTGTTTTTGGTACGACGTTGCAGTACCTGGATAGTCCGACGAATTTCTTCGTCACGGCCGATCACCGGGTCAAGTTTGCCCTGCTCGGCACGTTCGGTCAGGTCGACCGTAAATTTCTTCAAAGCCTGACGTTGGTCTTCGGCTCCCTGGTCGTTCACGCTTTCACCTCCGCGCATTTTCTCAATCGCCTGGGTCACATTAGCGGTGGTTGCACCGGCGGATTTCAGCAGGTCGGTTAAGGTACCGCGTGATTCAAGCGCCGCCAGAACAAACAGCTCTGACGAAATAAAGTTGTCCCCACGTTTTTGCGCCAGCTTGTCGCAAAGGTTCAGCACGCGCACCAGATCCTGCGACGGCTGCACGTCGCCGCCGGTACCTTCTACCTGCGGTAAACGGCTCAGCGCCTGATCGATGGCGGTGCGTAACTGGCCGGCATTAATGCCAGCGGACGTTAATAAAGGACGTACCGATCCCCCTTCCTGATTCAGCAAGGCGCTCATTAAATGAAGAGGTTCGATAAATTGGTTGTCGTGCCCCAGTGCAAGGGACTGGGCATCGGCGAGAGCAAGCTGGAATTTATTAGTAAGACGATCCAGACGCATAACTCCTCCCATAACAGGTCAAATTTGCTACTGGAGATTAAATGAGGTCATCCCTCAATTATTCAAGGTTAATAACCTGAATTATGTGAAAAGAAAACGGCGCGTACCGGATCGTCTTGATTCTTTAGGTTATATCAGCCAAATGAAACTTGCCATACGACCTGTCGTCTTGTCGCGGCGATAGGAGAAAAAATCACCCTTTTCGGTGAAGGTACAGCGATCTCCGCCGAAGATTTGGGTCACGCCGACGTTATTCAGGCGCTGGCGGGCAAGCTGATAAATATCGGCCAGATATTTATCTCCGGAAGCCACAAACGCTTCGACCGCTTGCGGATCTTTTTCCATAAAGGCATCCCGCACTTCGGGCCCTACCTCAAACGCCTGCGGGCCAATCGCCGGGCCAAGCCAGGCGATGAGATTTGCAGAATCGTCATGGAAGCAGGCAACGGTCTCTTCCAGCACGCCTTCGCACAGGCCTCGCCATCCGGCGTGGGCAGCAGCCACTTCAGTCCCTGCCTGATTGCAGAACAACACCGGCAGGCAATCAGCAGTCATCACCGCGCAAACCGTTCCCGGCGTATTGCTGTACGAAGCATCGGCGCGCTTAGACGCATAGGGCTCCCCCGTCAGCTTCAGCACCGCTTTACCATGCACCTGCTCAAGCCAGACCGGTTTTGAAGGAAGGTTTCCCGCAGCAAAGAGGCGTTTACGGTTCTCTTCAACGTGCTCCAGGTTATCACCACAGTGCGCACCGAGGTTCAGTGACTCCCACGCGCCCTGGCTCACGCCACCGATACGGGTTGAACTACAGGCGGCCACGCCTTCAGGCAGTGGCCATTCCGGGACAATCAGTTTGGTCATAACCAGTCCACGTGATCCTTATGTTCTTCGAAATCTGCGCGCATCGCGTCGATAAGTTCCACCATATCCTGTGGGATCGGCGCATGCCATTCCATCTGAATTCCGGTGATTGGGTGGTAAAGACGTAGCATCGTCGCATGCAGCGCCTGGCGATCGAATTTACGCAGCACGGAGATGAATTCATCCGATGCGCCCTTTGGTGGACGCGGACGACCGCCGTAAACAGGGTCCCCCACCAGCGGATGGGTAATATGCGCCATGTGCACGCGGATCTGGTGAGTACGCCCGGTTTCCAGACGCAGACGCAGGCGCGTATGAATACGGAAATGTTCCATGATGCGGTAGTGGGTTACCGCCGGTTTGCCCATCGGGTGTACGGACATATGCGTACGCTTGGTTGGGTGACGGCTGATAGGCTCTTCCACCGTGCCGCCAGAGGTCATATGACCAATCGCCACCGCTTCATACTCACGGGTGATTTCGCGCAGTTGCAACGATTCCACCAGGCGAGTCTGGGCGGGAACCGTCTTCGCCACCACCATCAGACCCGTGGTGTCTTTATCCAGACGGTGAACGATACCGGCACGCGGTACATCGGCAATCGGCGGATAATAATGAAGGAGAGCGTTAAGTACCGTACCGTCAGGATTGCCCGCGCCCGGGTGAACAACAAAGTCGCGCGGCTTGTTGATGACCAGAATGTCGTCATCTTCGTAGACGATATCCAGCGGGATATCCTGCGGCTCGAAGCGGACTTCCTCTTCGATTTCAGCATTGATGGCGACAGCTTCCCCACCAAACACTTTCTCTTTTGGTTTGTCCCAGATCTTGCCGTTTACCAGCACGCGCTGGTCAAGGATCCATTCTTTTATGCGTGAACGCGAATAATCAGGGAACAATTCGGCCAAAGCCTGATCTAAGCGTTGACCGAGCTGATTTTCGGAGACTGTTGCGGTGAGTTCTACTCGTTGTGCCATAAACTGCTTCTTCGTTTAACGTTGGGTTTTACGGCTTTGCCGTTTAATATAGTGTGCTATTGTAGCTGGTCTTAATCGGGAGCAGGAACTGAGTTTCTCCCGGACAAACATTTGAGGAAAGTCAAAACGTCATGACGCGCATGAAATATCTGGTGGCAGCGGCCACGTTGAGCCTGGCTTTGGTGGGCTGCTCCGGTTCGAATGAACAGGTCCCTGACAATCCGCCGAATGAAATCTATGCGACTGCACAACAAAAGTTGCAGGACGGTAACTGGAAACAGGCGATAACGCAACTGGAAGCGTTGGATAATCGCTATCCGTTTGGCCCGTATTCGCAGCAGGTACAGTTAGATCTTATCTACGCCTACTACAAAAATGCCGATCTGCCGCTGGCTCAGGCAACCATCGATCGTTTCATGCGTCTGAACCCTACCCATCCTAACATCGATTACGTGATGTACATGCGCGGCCTGACTAACATGGCGCTGGATGATAGTGCATTGCAGGGCTTCTTCGGGGTGGATCGTTCCGACCGTGACCCGCAACATGCGCGTGATGCTTTCAATGACTTCTCCAAACTGGTGCGTAGCTACCCGAACAGCCAGTACATTACCGATGCCACTAAACGTCTGGTATTCCTGAAAGATCGTCTGGCGAAATATGAGTACTCCGTTGCGGAATACTACACCCGCCGTGGCGCATGGGTTGCCGTGGTTAACCGTGTAGAAGGCATGCTGCGTGATTATCCGGATACCCAGGCCACGCGTGATGGCCTGAAGCTGATGGAAAATGCGTATCGCCAAATGCAGATGACGGCTCAGGCTGACAAAGTGGCGAAAATCATCGCCGCGAACAGCAGCAACACCTGATACCGCTACAACGCATAACGGCAGCCCGCGGGCTGCCGTTTTTTTATTCTTTCAGACTTACGCTGAAGCGGTTTAGCTTCAACACATCCATTCAACTATGACCGCAATTGTTGGCTTCGACAAGGTAAATCTCACCTCTTCCTGCCCTGCCTCACAAAAAAGATTCCCTGACAAAAACCGACAAAATAACGTGATCTAAATCACACATTTTGACATTAGGTCGGGTATGCTGGAATCACCAAGACGGAAAGACAAGAGGTAAAATTTATGACAATGAACATTACCAGTAAACAAATGGAAATTACTCCGGCAATCCGCCAGCACGTCGCAGACCGTCTCGCCAAACTGGATAAATGGCAAACACATTTGATTAATCCACATATCATCCTGTCCAAGGAGCCGCAGGGTTTCATCGCTGATGCAACTATCAATACTCCAAACGGCCATCTGGTCGCCAGCGCAAAACACGAGGATATGTACACCGCAATTAACGATTTGATCAACAAGCTGGAACGGCAGCTCAATAAAGTGCAACACAAAGGTGAAGCACGTCGCGCCGCAACCTCGGTGAAAGACGCCAGCTTCGCGGAAGAAGTTGAAGAAGAGTAATCCTCTAAAATTGAGTGTACCGACAACGCGCCTTCGGGCGCGTTTTTTATTGACAGGATCAAAACAGTGCAGGTACTTTAACCCTATCAATTTCAGGATGACTTTATGAAACAGACGCCGTTTTTCTTCGCATTCTTTTTTACCTTCCCCTGACCGGGAGGCGTTTCGTCGTGTGATAAAGAATGCGAAGACGAACAACAAGGCCTCCCACACCGGGAGGCCTTTTTTATTGATAACGATAAAATGAGACAGACAACACTATGACACCGGAAAACCCGCTCCTGGATTTACGCGTAAAAATCAGTGCACTCGACGAAAAATTACTGGCCCTGCTGGCAGAACGCCGCGCGCTCGCCGTTGAAGTGGGCAAAGCCAAGCTCGAGTCCCATCGGCCGGTGCGCGATATCGATCGCGAACGTGATTTACTGGAACGGTTGATTCAACTCGGCAAAGCGCATCATCTGGATGCGCACTACATCACCCGCCTGTTCCAGCTCATCATCGAAGACTCCGTTCTGACGCAACAAGCCCTGCTCCAGCAGCATCTGAACAAAACCAACCCGCACTCTGCTCGTATCGCTTTCCTCGGCCCGAAAGGGTCCTATTCTCACCTGGCAGCTCGCCAGTACGCAGCCCGCCATTTCGAAGAGTTTATTGAGAGCGGCTGCGCGAAATTTGCAGACATTTTCAACCAGGTCGAAACCGGCCAGGCCGATTACGCCGTGGTGCCAATTGAGAACACCAGTTCCGGCGCCATCAACGATGTTTACGATCTGCTCCAGCACACCAGCCTGTCGTTAGTCGGCGAGTTGACTATCCCTATCGATCACTGCGTGCTGGTCTCTGGCTCAACCGATCTGAGTCAGATCGAAACGGTGTACAGCCACCCGCAGCCGTTCCAGCAGTGCAGCCAGTTCCTGAACCGTTATCCGCACTGGAAAATTGAATACACCGAAAGCACCTCGGCGGCGATGGAAAAAGTGGCGCAGGCAAACTCTTCTGCCGTCGCGGCTCTCGGTAGCGAAGCGGGCGGCGCGCTGTATGGCTTACAGGTGCTGGAACGCAATCTGGCCAACCAGACGCAGAATATCACCCGTTTCGTGGTTCTGGCCCGCAAGGCCATCAACGTGTCGGACCAGGTCCCGGCGAAAACCACCCTGCTGATGGCGACCGGCCAGCAGGCGGGTGCGCTGGTTGAAGCGCTGCTGGTGCTGCGTAATCACAACCTGATCATGACGAAGCTGGAATCCCGCCCAATCCATGGCAACCCGTGGGAAGAAATGTTTTATCTCGACGTTCAGGCCAACCTGGAGTCTGCGTCCATGCAGAAAGCCCTGCGCGAACTGGGCGAGATCACACGCTCCATGAAAGTGCTGGGCTGCTATCCGAGCGAAAACGTGGTCCCGGTCGATCCGGCTTAACGTTCGATAAAGCGGCTTTTCTTCATCCCTGCCACATTTACAGGCAGGGTGAAGATGGCACCGGAAAGCGGATATTTCGCCAGCTCCTCCGCCTCCATATTTTCCCGCGTGGTGGTGATAAACAGCGTTTTCATATCGTCGCCGCCAAAGCAGACCATTGTCGGGCAGCGTACCGGCAGCCGATACTCTTCCAGCTGTTCGCCTTGCGGTGAAAACCGTGCGATACGCCAGCCGTCAAACAGTGCGCTCCAGTAGCAGCCTTCCTCATCCATTGCCGCTCCATCGGGTATACCTTCTCCCTCGCTAAACCGGCGAAACTCTTCGCGCTTACCGGGTTCCCCCTGCTCATCAAGCGGCGTACGGTAGATCACACCGTTCGGCGTATCAGAAGTAAACATCCATCGTTTGTCAGGACTAAACGCTAAACCGTTATGCCCGTGAATATCGCACTGGATCACTTTCGGCGTCAGGTCGTTGTCAATACGCATCAGCATGGCGCCGTTATAATCTCCCGGCCCCCAGAAGGTGCCCGCATAAAACCGTCCCTGATGATCGGTACCGCCATCGTTAAAGCGTGCAAGCTGCGGGTTGGATGGGTTATCGCAAACTTTACGCTGTAGCAGGCCGTGCTTATCGGTCAGCCAGATGGCGTTTCGCATCGCGACGATAAATCCGCCGCGTTCACGCAGGGCAAAACACCCAACTTCTTCATGGAATGAGAGCACCGAGTGCTCTGCGGTGGGCAAATGGTACCGATGGATCTCCCCTTCCAGGATATCCGCCCAGTAGAGCGCCTTCTCTTCTGCACTCCACGTCGGGCATTCGGGCAGATGCCCGGTATAGTTCAACAGCAGCTGCGGTTCAGCCATGACAGTTCCCCAAAATGAAAAAAGCCAGCAATGCTGTTTTAATTTTAGACACAAAATACTGAAACAAAAGGATTTGTTTCTGACGATGTCCACACGTCGTCCACACATCGAAAAAAGCCCCGCATTTGCGGGGCTTTCTTTTGGTCACATCCAGTGGATTTGTTGCTGGCCTGACTGCGTAGGGTGCGGCGGAGCTGGTACTACTTCACCCGGCGAAACGATAAAGCGCTCGACCGTCTCAGTGGTGACGAACGTGCAACTGCAATTGATGTTAGTGCACTGATGATACCGCTCTTTTGTCGTATCGGAAAAATAGCGACTTGTGCGAGCGTGGGCGGCGTAATGGCATTTCGGGCAGTGGAACATGGCGAACACCTCAGAGCGTTATTGATGAACCAATTTTAACCATTAAACCCTTACATATCAAACACATAAAAGACATTTATTGCGTTAATTCTTCGCTTTCATACTCTACATCCGAAACCTTAACCTCAAGCTCTAAGCCCGTCGTGTAGCCGTTCCCGTTAAGATAGTGCACCACCCGGCTGATTACCCAGGCCTGCTCGTCTATAACGCGCTTAAAGCCTTTCACCGCTATCGGTGTCTCAGGAAATAAATCTGCCCGACCAATAGCCAGCGAGATTGAAAACTCCGCCACTCCGCGCTGTAACTTGTCCCACTTAGCCTGAGCGGCGCGCATGGCCTGCGCTTTTGTCGCGTAGATGGTCGTCAGCTCCAGCACGTTCTCAGACTCACCGACCATATACTCGCCCTCGCGCGCCTCCTGCTCTTTTTTGGCTCCGGCCTTTGACGTGGTTTTTGTCGCTTTTGGATGTTGCAGCGCGCGCAGGTGCTGCTCCTTCGGCTTGCGCTTGAGCTTCACCTTTTGCTTTTGCGGCTTCGGGTCTTTTGTGTGCAGCCATTTAGCCGTTACGCCGGTGTAGGCTTCACGGTCAGCAATCGCAAACTGATGACGGTCGCCGTCGCCGCGTTCGATCGTCATCTGCGGGATGGGCTTGCCGCTGACCGTCCGACCGCTACCGGCTTTCAGGAACAGCAGTTTCCCCGCTTTCACCGACACTGATGCACCGTTACGGTCAGCCAGGCGGGACAGAAACACCGCGTCGGATTCCTGCGTCTGGTCAATGTGAGGCACGGGGATCGCTTTAAGTGTGTCGGCCACGCTTGCCGTGAGTTTGTTGCGCGCTGCGATGGTCTCAACAATGACACCGAGCGTGGTGTCATGCCATGACTGCTCCCGGCGAGAGTTCAGCGACCCGCGAAAATCAGCGCTGCGCCCCCGTATAGTCAGCGTATCAGGAGCGCCCCGGTGCTCGATTTCATCCACCGTAAAACTGCCTTTTTTTATTAGAGCGCTACCCTGCCAGCCGAGCCATAAGGTTAACGTTGCGCCGCGCGGTGGCAGTGCGATTTGTCCGTCGGAATCATCGAGCTCAATGTCGAGCTGGTCGGCCTCGAATCCGCGATTGTCCGTCATGGTCAGACTGATTAGCCGGTCGCTGAAATTCTGCGTGATATCATCGCCATCGAGCGTGAGCATAAACGCCGGAGCAATCTGCGCCCCGGCCTGAACATTCAGACCCGTAATCATCCCGACAGCCCTCCAATCCAGTTACCGGCAGATGTCACCAGATTGTCGGCCTGCGTTTTCAGGTCGCCGTAAATCGCTGCGAGCGAGTCATCGACCCGTTTCAGCGAGAGGCTAAACTCGATTTTTCTGGCCGCGCCGTCGCTGAATAATTCGCTATCCGTACGGGTCACTTTGTCTATGACATACATGCCGTGGATCATGCCCGTCCCGTCAATCAGCGGCCATGCCCTCCCCTCGTCGGCCATCAGTTCGACAGCCGTCAGCGACAGGCGGCCGCCGGTGATTTCGGGGTAAAGCACGCCTGAGAGCGTGCGCGTGGTTTCCCCTTCCCCGAGAAACTGATAAGCCGGTGGTTTACCGATGCGGTCGTTTGACGCCCAGCGGTAGTCCTTTGAGTACTGCATCGACTGATAAGGCAGCGTGCGGCGCTCAAACACAAATAAACCCAGTACCATTAACATGTTTTAGCCCTCATCCGTCATGGCGCATACTTGAGCGCTGGCGTGCTCTTTCTTCTCGGTCGAGTTTTTCGACTGCTTCCCGGAGCTGCCGGTCGAGGTCAGTTCCCGGCGCAACGCCACCCGACAGATTAATGTTGTATTCACGCTTGCTCTGGTCGACATAGGACCGGCCAGCAGGCGCCGTCACTGGCTGGTAGATCTGATAACCGCCATAAACGGACGTCTGCGGAATATAAGACCCGCTTTGCGCACCGGCTGCGGCACTGGCTTTAGCGGCAGTCTGGTCGAGGCCGTCCGACTCTTTTTTGATGACCCCGAGCTTTTCCAGCAGCCAGTCGACGCCACTGCGTAACTTATTGAATGAACGGAGCGGCAGCATCAGCGCATCAGCCAGTGTTTTGCCGACCAGCACCCCGACATTTTTGAAACGATCGAGCGTTTCCTGTGTCGCCTTAACCGGTGCTATCAGGTCAGTGAACCACTGCCAGACCCCGCGCAATTTCTCGATGATGGAATCAAACACCGGCGTCAGCGGCGAGAAGATTTCCGCCACCGGCGCAAATGCCGCTTTAAGCCCCTCCACCACGCCCGAAAAGAATGCGCTGATGGGCTCCCAGTATTTACGAATCAGGAGCGCCCCGGCCACCACCGCACCGGCGACCGCGACCACCGGCAGACTGATTGCACCGACAGCAGTCACTATTGCGCCACCGGCAACGGTAAAGACCGTTCCCAGCAGACCTGCGGCGGCGATAATGGCGTTAATCCCCATAACCACCGGCCACGCAATCAGGCCAATCCCGCCAATCACACCAATCAGCGCCAGTGCGCCACCGGCTACAACACCGATAGTGGTCGCCAGTGATTTATTGCGGGTGATCCAGCCATCGAGTTTCAAAACATATCGCGTGGCCGTCTGCGTCAGTTTGCGCAGAGCGTCGTTTTGCTGTTCAAACAGGTCAGTTCCCACGGCCTCATAAGCAGACTGAAACTCTTTAAAGTCGCCGCCGAGATTGTCCTGCATGATTTTGACCAGCTCCTCGGTTTTACCGTCCGAGGCTTTAAACGCTGCGGTGAGTTTGTCGAGCTTGCCGCTTGACGCTGCGGTCATCAGCACCGCTGCCGCCGAGCTGGCCTCTTCACCGAAGATGGTTTTCATGTACTCGCCGCGCTGGCTGGTACCGAGATTGTTTTTCTCAAAACTGCGCTGCATTTCCTTCAGGATGGAAAATATCGGGCGCGTGTTTCCTCTGGCATCAGAAGTCTTAACGCCGAGCTCTTTGATAGCCTCAAAGGCTTTACCGGTCGGCGCCTGTAGGCGGCTCAGGATTGCACGGCTACCCGTTCCCGCCATCGAGCCGGTAATTTTGGCATCGTGCAACGCACCGACCATCGCGGCGGTTTGCTCGATACTGACCCCGGCATTTTTCGCCACCGGCGCGGCATAGGTCAGCGCATCACTCAGCCCGTCAAAGTCGGCGGCGGTTTTGTTCATCGTCATCGACAGCACGTCGCCAATGTGCGCGATCTGGTCGTTGGAAAGCTGAAACGCAGATTTCATCCCTGTCAGCAGGGCGGCGTTTTCCTCCATTGAGCGCTGATTCGACAGCGCCATATTCAGCGTGACCGGCGTCGCCGCCTGAATGGCATCAGCATCCCCGCCACTTTTGGCGATGATGATTTGTGCACTCGCTGCATCGTCCGCAGATGCGGCGGTATTGTCTCCGAGCTGTCTGGCCTGTTTGCGTAACGCCTCCATTTCGGGCGACTGTTTGTCGACCCCGAGCACGGCTTGCAGCTCAGAGTTTTTCTGTGCAAACGAATAGCCAGGCATCAGCAGTTTTACCCCGGCCATGGTGCCAGCCGTGGCAATTCCGACACCGGCAGCACCAGCCGTCGCCGCACTACCAGCGAGGGATTTACCGGTCTGATACCGCTCTTTAACCCGGCTCAGCTTTGCCTGTTGCTGGCTGACCCGCGCCAGCGCCTCACGTTGCCGGTTAAGCTGGGTGGTCGTCTCGCTGATGCTGGTTTTAAGGCGACGCTCGTCAGCCGACAGCGTTCGGGTATTAATCCCGGCCTGAGCAAGCTCGGTGCGCTGGCGCTGTACCGACTGCCTGAGCCCGTTATATTTGAGTTGCAGGTCAGCAGCGGATTTTTTTGCCGCCTCCATCGCGCGCGCCTGCGCTTTGGTGGGGTTTTCCGTGTTTTTAAACTGGACGGCCAGCGCTGCGGCCTCCTGTTTCGCTTTGTTAAGCGACTGACCGGTCACGGCAAGCTGTGCGCTCGCTTTCCTGAATCCGTCAATTCTGGACGCCTGCGCGTTAAGGTCGCGCAGGGTCGTCTGTGAGTTGCGGATATCGCCAGCGAGGGATTTGCTGGCGTTCTGGATAGCTTTTAGCGGTCGGCTTGCCCGGTCTACTGCGTTAAGCAGCACCTCGATTCTGACGTTATTGCTCATAGTGGTTTCCGCTTCGCTGTAGCGCCTTGTCGCGCCATATGAGGAGCTCGGTCACGCTAAGGGAATACAGCTCTGATGGCGGCCAGTGAAAAATCACCGCGATATCCGCCATCAGGTCATCGACCGAAAGTTTTGCGGGGAACGTCAGCGAGCCGAAGATGGTGACAAAAAACCAATCACCTCAGCGGCGAACTGCATCAGGTCTGAGGCATCCAGACGGGCAATTTCATGCTCGGTGAGTGCCGGGTAGGTCATACGCGGCAGCACCTTAATCAGCGCGTCAACGTCAGAGTTTGCCAGCGAGGCCAGCGACACCCCGCGCAGGGTTCCCGCGTTAGGTTTTGAAACCGTCACCTCTCCGATTTTTTGCTCGCCGCGCATGAGGGGGTTATCGAGGGTCACGACGTGTGGCTTTTTGGTTTCGGTGACTTCAATTTCTGTAACGCCGGTTTCGATGTTGTTTTCCATGATGTTGCTCTCGTCAAAGTTTAGTGACCGGCCAGCCTGACTGACCGGTTAAGAGGGTTACAGGCCAATGGCCTTGCGATGCTCTGCCAGACGGTCGACGCCGTCGACTTTCAGCACCATGTTGATAACGTCAATCTCGATGACCTCCCTGCCGTCAATCGTGAGCTGGTAGTACGCGCATTCGGTCGAGATTTTGGTCGTGCCGCTTTCGCCCTGTTTGTTTTCGCCGCCGTCGTACTCTTTGTGACGGCCACGCATGACCACTTCAACGGCAGAAATCGCGCCGGTGTCATCGCGCTGGTATGAGCCGGTAAAGCGCAACGGTACGCTGTCCGCGCCCGGTGAGGCGTACTGCGCCCACAGCTCGACGTCAGGCAGACCGCCGAGCGTCCACTCGCACGACAGCGCATCGTCATCGAGACCGAGGTCAATCGACACCGAGCCCGGCATCCCGCCGCCGCGGTATTTCTCAAGCTTACGGGTCAGCTTTGGCAGGGTGACGGATTCAACGACGCCCATGTAGCTCAGACCATCGTTGAACATGTTCAGGTATTTCAGTTTGCGTGGTAATGCCATGCTCTCAGCTCCTTAGCTGTTGACCGACTCTGACAGGTTCGCCAGATAGGTATCAGTGATGCGCTGGCGCAGGGTCAGGTTTTCCAGCGGCGGGACGGGGGTGTAGTCGTAATCGATATACAGTTTCCCCACCTTGAGCGTTTCCACGCTGTTTGACTCCGGGTCGTACCAGCAGGAGCCGTCAACGATATAGCCGTTGTTTTTCAGCTCGCGGAATTTCGCATTGATACCGGCGACGATGTCGCGGATAAGCGTTGCGGTGACGGGTTTATCAATCGCCCAGGCGTGCGCCTCCGCCATCGTGTCGGCCAGCACCTGCGCCGTGCGGGTGTAGTTTTCAAAGAGAAATAACGGATCGTCGGAACAGGTGCGGTTGCCCCAGAATTTAAAGCCGTCGTTACGGATCAACGTCGTGACACCGGCCTGATTCAACAGGTTCGCGTCGGTGGCCTTCTCCTGCAAGTCCCACGAGACCGAGGCACTGACGCCGGTGACGCCATTCACGCCGACGTTAGACAGCGTTTTGTGCCAGCCCGTCTCCTGGTCGATTTTGGCACGCAGGCCGAGCGCGCGGGCGGTCGCCCATGCTATATCGGTCTGATTCGCCGTGGTATCCCACGCCAGAAAATCAGGGTGAATGACCATCAGCTCGCGCTGGCTGAAATTCTCACGGTAGGCGATGGCTTCGGAAATGGTCTTGCAGCCCCACGCGCTGATATAGCCAAACGCGCGCAGGCTCTGACAGGTCGCCGCGAGCGCGGTCGCCACCTCCAGAGAATCCAGCCCCGGCACGCCGAGAATGCGCGGCTTGACGCCGGTGACGGTTTTGGCGGTCAACAGTGCTTTAAGCCCGGTGTATTTGCCGTTTTCGTTGGTCGTGCCGATGATGTTGGAAATGGTTTCTTTCTGCGCTGCTTCCGGGTCGTCCGGGTCTTCAATACCTTCGGCAACGCGCACAACCACAACGACCGGCTTGCACTGGTCAGCAATGGCTTGCAGGGATTTTGACAGGGTGCCGAGCTTACCGGCTTTACCGATAGCGTTCTGCACGCTGGTAATCAGTACCGGCTCATTTAGCGGGAATGTGGAATCGTCAGCATCGCTGGCGGTGCAGACCATGCCGATGATAGCCGTCGAAACGGTGGAAATGGTGCGCGTGCCATCGTTAATCTCGATGACCTCGACGCCGTGATGATAGTCGCTCATCCGTTTAACTCCGTGGTTAAGGGGTGCAACTATTTTCTGTTGTGTGTGAGGTGTGAGAAACGAAAGGCCGTTGGGGGAGTGACAGCACAACGCACAGCGACCGGTTGTGGTGTGCGGGAATGGTTATTGATCGTTATCAGCGATCAATCACGGTTAATTGATCGCTGATAACCATTATCAATGAATGGGTATTGTCGCTATCGTTTCGCCATTAACGAGGAAGCGATAATGACGATTTTACTCTTGATTGTTGGTGGTCTGGCTGCATGGTGGCTCTTTGGCTTTTGCTGGCTCAGACTGTTTGTCGGTGACGAAACAGAAAAAGACTATGAAGAATGCCCCTATGACTAAACCCGCTTAACGCGGGTTTTTTATTACTCTGTTAACGGTGATTCAGGCCATTCAATTTCGTCAGGCTCACTGGTATCAACCCGGTTTAGTAAAACCCGGTATTTCTTCCACGCCGACAGGCTCGCCATTTCCTCCTCTGTCGCCATCGACAAATCGACCGCATCCTGCAAAGGGGCTATGGCCTGAGCTGCAACAGACAGGAGCTGCGCCTTTAATGACTCAGCTTTTTCGATAGCTTCCTCGCGGGTAGGCGGTTCGATGTCGACCCATTCCATACATTCTGATTCAACATTGTACTGAGGCGCTTTCCGGTCAGGTGAAACCATAAAGGCTTCATATTCGGCATCGGATATTGCCATCAGGTCTGACGGAACGGGAATACCCTGTTCTTCATATGTTCTGACAGTTTCCTCAAGGTAAAAGCTTTTATCTGTATTGCTGAAATATTTCTGCATATCAGTAACCCGTTACGTTTAAAAAGAATGTTCCGTTGCAGTTGTGGGTTTGAATTTTCACCTGATTTTTCCCGACAGGCGAACAGAGATAAAATGATGCTGAGTTATTACCCCCTGCACCGTAATAACTCGAACCGATACCGAGGATTCCATTAGGGAACGACGTAGGCAGCGTCACGGTCACAGTGGCATTATTGCCGACTGAAATATTTCTCACAGACTGCATAAACACAGCACCGTTACCGTGCGTGTAGTAAGCACTGTTATTACCTGTCGTCGTTTTACCGCCCCCGTAGCGCGCTTCCGATTCTGCTTTGGTATAGGCCTGACCTGCCGGGGTATAATTGCCCTTTGGCTGATAGGTATTTTTTAAATAGGCATCAAGCCATTGATTGCCCCATTTTGAGCCAAATATATTTCCATCAGCAGCAAAGCGAGCGCTCCCTCCTCCTGCCAGTACTTCACCACTGGAATAAACAATACTTCCATTGATTCGCCCATTTACGACCAACTGAACACCATTTGAGGGATGACGCTCAATGTAAGCTTTCCAGCCGGCATCATCTGCAAATTCTATCCTGTTGCCGCGACTCGCATCACCGCCCCAGTAAATTCGGCCGTTTCGGGGGTTGGCGCCAGTTTTCTCAGATGTGATGCCACTACCGTTTTTAAAGGTGAGAGTGCTGCTTACTGATGCGCCTGCATTCATGTTGAAGAGCATATAACTCGTTATGCCACTGTTCAGGAATCGCATTACCTGCTTGCTGTTGGCATAAACATCCAGCACACCATCTCCGTTCTGTTTGAAACCGGTGTCATTATCCCCCAGAGCAATAGAGTTCCCCCCAAGGCCGCTGATCACACCCAGACCAAGACCGCCGTTAACGACAGCACCATTACCCAGCGTCACTCTGCCATTAGTGAGATCTGCATAAAATGGACGCAGTGAACTTATGCCGCCATTTTCCCCCTGGTCTTTTGCTGTCGGAATTAGGTAAAAATTATTTTCTGAACGGCGAAAAATCATTCCGTATGCCGCATCGTAAATGCGCAACGCATCAGCAGCGCGAATCTTAAGCCCCCCGGCCATTGTATCGCCGCCCTTATTCACGGCATTAATATCAGCCGGGGAGGGTTTATTGGCCCCATCATACTGTTTAACCCAGGCTGACCACGTCCCGCTGTAAAGCGTGCGAATGTACGAGCGGGAGCTGTTATAAATCCGGTAAATCTGCGTGATACCGGCATGCTTATAAACTTCCAGCGAACCGGCGTTAGCTTCTGGATAGTTCCTGCCGGTTTGAGCCTGCGCGTTCGCTGGCTGGTAATACAGTCCCGCCGTGGTGTAGGCGTTCAGGTCGGCGGCATTGCCAATTGCCACGGCCTGCCCGTTGAAAATATCCTGCGCACTGATATTAAAATCATCAGTCAGCGCATGACCATTAATCCTGCGCCCTGATGGTACGCGCCCGTTAGCGTTGTCATTCGCGGCCTTAACGGCTTTCGGCGTTGCCGCCAGCGCCTCAGACGTGCTGTCGGTTGCGCTGCTGAGCTGGACGATACCCTTTTGCGCCGTGGAGGCGTCCTGAGCTGTATATTTTCCTTTTGCAAGGTCATACGCCGCCTTAACCGCTTTCGGCGTCGCTGCGACGCTCTCAGACGTGCTGTCGGTCGCGCTACTGAGCTGGACGATACCCTTTTGTGCCGTGGTGGCGTCCTGAGCCGTATATTTCCCTTTCGCAAGGTCATACGCCGCTTTAACCGCTTTCGGCGTCGCTGCGACACTCTCAGACGCGCTGTCGGTCGCACTGCTTAACTGAGTGAAACCTTTAGCCGTGAGCGTGGCGTCAGGATGGCGGCGGGACTGTTCATGCTCAGCGAACTTGTCGTCGACGTAGTCCTGCGTTGCCATCACCGTTGAGGTGTCGATGGTCAGCTCGACTGACTCAATGTCGCTCACCATGATAACCATACGTACGGTCTGCGCACGGCCTGACCCCTCTGCCAGCGCTGGCTTGTAGCTTTCGGCCATATTACCGACCGCAATCAGCGTACCGGTGTCGTCATAGAGGCCGAGTTCGCGCATCCAGAAACCGCCGGTCTCGGGTGGGATGAGCAACTCCGCCACGACATAATTTTTATTTTTCCTGTCCTGGCTGATTTTGTTCAGCGCATGACGCCAGACCTCTTTGACCAGCTTTGTCTGGTTCGGGTCTGGCACCGGCAGCGTACCGCCACCGTCACCGACGGCCATCGCCGTAAAATTGACTTTTTTCCCGTTCGGGACGGTCGCTGCGGCCAGCTTGATTGCACCGGCTTTGGTGATGACCGTTTTATATTTCACTGTCATTGTGCTCTCACTTATCCGGGATAAACCGTGATGATGTCGCCGTCATAGCTCAGGGCGCCGGTGTACAGATAGCCGGGAATGTCCTGAATAATATTGAGGCCGATAAGATGGCGGCTGGCTGGCTTTGCATCGGCAATAAGCCGCTCCATTTCGTAATACATTTCCTCGGTGATGCCGGTCTCTAACACACCGATATCGAGGCGAAACGTGCCGGGCGGGTCGTTTGTCTGCCACCACTCAGACACGTTTATCAGGTAGCCGAGCGGCTCCACCACGCGGCGCACTGCCCCAATCGTTCCTTTGTGTGCGTGGATATACCAGGCGCTGCGGATCACATCCCGCTTGGTGCCCTCCGGCCAGTTCTCATCCCACCGGTCAACGGAAAACGCCCACGCCAGCCACGGCAGGAGGTTTGCCGGGCAGTCGTCCGGGCTCCAGAGTCGGCGCAGGGGGACGGGGGTATTTTCGATTTCAGCGCAGGCGCGCGCCGCCGCCAACTCAAGCGGCGAGGAACCAACCGGTAACAGTCGGGTGTCATTCATCATTGCCCCCAATGGTGACGCTGTACTCGCTGCACCATGACGCCTGCGTGTCATCGAGAACGATGTCAGCCACCGGCGCGGTCAGCTCGACACGCTGCACGCCCTCGACGTGGAGCGCCGCATAGATGGCCGATTTACGGATGTCACGCCCGAGCCGGTGCTGCGCGGTGATATACGCCTGTAACTTTGCTTTTGCCGCACTGAGCACAGGCTCACTTTCGGGGCCGGGGTAAAGGTAAAGCGATGCGGTGATTTTGTAGTCGACGATTTTCGCTGACTGCACGGTCACGCGGTCGGCCACCGGCCTGACGTCCTCGTCGTTCAGCGCATCGCGCACGATGGCGAGCAGCTCGTCAGAGGCCACGCCGTTATTTTCACGCGACAGCACGGACACGGTCACACACGCAGGCTCAGGACTGATGACGGAAATATCCGCGACACGCCCGTCGGCACTGCGGCCATGAAACTGATATGCGCCGGTTGATCCGGCAGTACTCAGCCCTTCAGGCGCTTGCTGAATGCGCAGACGGTAGTCGGTGTCAGACTCCATCACCGCTGGCGTGGGCGGAAATGTCGTGTCGTCTGGCGGAGTGATGACGAGTCGCGGGACATTGGAATTAGCCCCAATCTGGTCGAGATCGCTTCCGGCAGCGTAAGCCAGCATGACCGCACGCGCGGCCTCGTTGACGCGCTGTCGCCAGATAACTTCCCGGTAGGTGTTTTCCTCCAGTAGCTTAACAATCGGCTCGGATTCGAGAGTCAGCGTGCGCGCGACTGCCTCCTGTTGTTCCTCCGGGTATAACGAGACGAGGGTCGCCTTTCGCTTTGCGAGGATGGTCTCATAGTCCAGCACCTCCACGACATCAGGCGCGGCGAGCTGGTTAAGGTCAACAATTGCCATAGCGTTTAACTCAGTGGAATGGTGAGGGAAAAGGGCTGGCCGTTAGCCGATCGCGTGCCGGTGATATCGACATACAGCCCGCCGTCGGTCTCCGACCGCTCAAAGGTGATGGTTGTCAGACTGACGCGCGGCTCCCACTTCTGGATCGCGGAATAGCACGCGGCCATAATCTGCAATCGCAGTGCCTGTGTCTGCGGCTGGTCAATCAGTGCCGACAGAAGCGAGCCGTATTCACGGCGCATGACGCGCGAGCCAACCGGCGTGACGAGAATGTCGCGCACGCTTTGCCTGATATGCTCAACCTCAGTGACACTGAGGCCGGTCTGGCTGTTCATTCCCAGATAACGCACTGTCATATCGGTGCCCCCGTTATCCCGCCACTGTCGCCCGGGTGTTTATGGAGGTGCAGCACTTTGCCATTTGACGACAGTGACCCGCCTGTATGCTCGATGTTCCCTGACATCGTCCCGCCTTTCTGCACTTCGAGCGTGCCGGTCGTCAGTTTGTTGGTACACACCACCTCGGGCGTATCGAGCGTGATGCGGGTCGAGGCTTTCACCAGCACCACCGGCACGGTGGTCGTAATGGAATCCGACGCGGTGACGTTGGCGGTTTTGATGCCAGACACGGTAAGCGCACTGTTTTCGGGTTCGTACTCAATGACCGCGCCATCAGGGAAGGTAACGTGAAGCGCATCGGGTGAGGCTGACGGCGCGGGATTGTCATCTGAGAAAATGCCCGGCAGCACAAAGGCCGTATCGAGTTCACCGCCGATGGCCAGCAATAACACCTGCTCGCCAACGGATGGAGCCCACCACACGCGAGAGCGACCGGCGCGACAGGTGAGCCAGTTAAGCCAGGTGGTTTGCATGCCGCCGGTCTGGACACGACACAGCCCCTCGTCGTGGTCGACGTTGGTCACGATGCCGGTGCGGATGAGGTTGCGGATCGCGCGTGCGATTTCCTGTAGAGAATTTAAATTATTCATACGGGAAGGATGCCGCCGGGCAAGGCCAGCGGCAATGCATGTAAGTTTTATGACACTTGACACAACATTGTGAAATTTTGGGATTCTTTGATAGGAAACGTCGGTCTTCTCATGAATAATTAATCACTTGCCTTTAAACTTGAAAAACATTAAACATCAATAGTCGAACTCACTTTTACAAGTGCGAATGTATCTGAAGTTAAAACAAGGATTCTGATATGCCATTAATCACACGCAATGTATTTATTGATACTGAGTTTTTCGTTAAAGCCAATCTCGATTTTGGCTCAAGGACGATAAAATCCTTTGAAGAACTTTGTGAAAAAGGTGAGCTTCATCACATCACGACCACTATTGTTATCAAAGAAATTGAGAGAAAAATAAAAGAGCATATTAAGGAAGCACTGAAAGGAATAAAAAACTTTCGTCGTAAAGCTATAGTATTGAGAGAGTATGAAGATGATAACATTCAAAACCTTTTTAAAGATATTAATGATAATGACATAGAAGCCAAAGCTCTGGAGGCCTTTAGTAACTTCATCGAAAATTCTGAAACTTCAATACTAGATATGAAGAATGTAGACCTAAATGAAGTAATTGAAATGCATTTCAATGAAATCAGTCCATTTAGTGCTAAAAAGCCCAATGAATTTCGTGACGCCTTTACATTACTGGCGTTACGGGCGGCATTAAACGAGGGAGAGAAGATTTATGTTATATCTGACGACCCCGACCACAAAAATTTTTGTGATGAAAATAATGACTTCATAAACGTAGACACGCTAAGCTCCTTGCTGGATATTTATAACAAACACAATGATGACAGAGCGAAGTTTGTTGCGGAATTTTTAGAAACCAAACGCGATGTAATTAAAGCAGAACTTAAAACGCAACTAGATGATGCAGAGGCATATAATAGCTCTTCATGGGAAGATTCAGAAGTTGATAGTTTTGAAGTTACTGAAATATCCGACTTCGAGCCTCAAATCATTCATCTGGATGATGAGAGCTGCCAAATTCACTTCGATGTCACCGTTAAGTTCACAGTTGAAACCACTGGTCCCGACACTGCAAATGGTTATTATGACAAAGAGGACGGTGTGCTTTATACGTTCGAATCTATTACTAAGCAAGATGAGCAAGAAAAGGAATTTTCAGTAGACATTGACTTGAACTTTGAAAGGGATGGTGAAAAATTCATTAATGACGTATTTGACATACATGTCAAAGGCCTTAGTTCTGGAATTGAATTTGATATTGAAGAAAACACATTTGACTTCTGATAGTGCTCATTAAACTTGCCACTCGTCACGTTAGTGCCCCCCCATTTTAAGGGGGGGCAAAAAAACAATCACTTCAAATTACAGAGACGATTTTTACAAGGAATTAGATAACGATCAGCGACTAAGATGTTTGATAGTCAGCGTTTCTACGAGCTCTTTATCCGCCTGGCTAAATCCGAGTAGCTGGCGCTCTGCGTACTGCACATCCTGAGCGTGCGCGTTTGGCCGGTCTTTGAGGCCGTACTGATGGACACGCGCGATACGCTGCACTTTTCCGGTAAATTCCACCACAGCACCATTTTCACGGCCACTGGCTTTCATGTACCGGTTAGTGCGCAGTTTTTGAAACATCGCCCGTTTAATTCGACCTTGTTTGGCTCTCAGTGGCTGGCGCTTTCGCGCCTGATACGGTGAGCTATCCGGGGCTTTTTGCTGTTTAATACGTTGCTGTTGCGCCGTTCTGAGTTGCTTCGCAATCTCACCGGCAAGCTTCCGGCGCCCTGCGGGTGACAGGGCAGCAAGCAGCGCGGCGAGCTGGTTATCAAAGGGCTTAAATTCACTCATCCCACTTGCTCACCAGTTCGCCGTTGATATAGAGCTCTTTTGGACGCGTGACGGGTTCAGGCGGTGGCGGCTCCGGGGCATAGCTCACATGCAGCGCGCCGTTTTCCTCCCTGATGATGGTGCGCTCGGTAAGCTGGAGGCTGATACTGATATCAACCGTATCACCGTCGTTTAAATCCATCTGGAAGCGGTAGCCCTTTTTATGCCCCTCATCGAGCGTGCAGATATCCGGCTGGTTTTCCCTGAGCCACGCGGCTACCGGCACGAAAATCAAATCAGGGTCGCCTACGAAATCACACACGATCACATTCAGGGTGTAAATTTTCTCGTGGGACAGGGAGGCCGCGAGCCGTGCATCGATATTCCCCTCGTCGGCAAAAATGCGCATCATCTCGGGGTTGGTTTTAAGCTGCGGGATGGCGTCAGTTAGCGCTTTTCGCAGGCTGATTGCTTTCTTCATCGAGTTTATCCTGACAGGCTTTGACGGTTTCAATCTGTAACGCGCAGGCGGCGAGCGCGTGCTCAAGCCTGCGGATATCTGCACTCAGGTCGCCATTAGTGACCGGGTCGCTTCCCGGCATCGGGCAATAGATCACTTTCGGGCAGGCGCTGTAAACAATGACCGGCGGAGGCGCAACCGGCGCGGGTGTGCAGCCTGCGCACAACATCAGGCAGCTCAGCGCTGTACCAGCGGCGTAACGTTTCATTTTCATTCATCAGTCTCGTAATGGTTTCTTCCCGGCGCACGGCCATCGCACCGGCAGCAATCAGCTCACCACGTAAAGTGACCTGTGCGGTTTCATTTCGCCTGGCGATTCCCTGCGAAACGGAAAGCTGATTTTTCAGCATTCCGATCACGTTTTTCTGTTCGGTCGCGACCTTATTTGCCCGGTCAAATGAGCGCCGAAGATTACCGTTCTCATGCCTTAACCAGAGCACAGCCGCCAGCGCCAGACCTGCGGCAATCAACATCACAATGAATCTGGACACAGCCCCGCCTCCTCAATGCGCTGACGGTATGAGGTGCGCACCCCCGTAAAGGTCAGGACGCAAATCAGGTAAAGCAGCGCGGTAAAGATCCAGCCAGCGCCGAGCAGACATCCTATGGTTACGACAAAAATAATAAGAGACCATGCGCGACGCGCCTTAGAGGGCTTGTTACAGAAAACAGCGCGGAAAATTTTCATTATCCCGGGTTTTACCGGAATACCTTTCCCCGCATTTCGTAGCCAGTGGTTAAAAACAGCCACACCGGCGAGGCTCGCCGTAATACAGACAACACAGCCAAACAGCGCCCACGCTGCAACAAAATTAAGTGCTGCACTTTGCGGCGAAGCCAGCCCCCATAGCAGGAATACAGCCAGCAGAACATCTAACATCAGAGAACGTAAAAATTTTTTCATTGAGAAACTCCTTTCAGACAATAAGCACGCTCACGCGCGCGGCGATTTTCCAACCCTTTATTGATTGAGCCATTCACATAAACCCAGCGGGTAAGCTGATCGCACGCCTGCCACCATTGGTGTCGCTTGATATACGAGACCAGCGTCGACCGGCAGGCCGCGCCGGTTCCCACGTTGAATGAGAAGCTGACCAGCGCGTCGTAAATGTGCTGCGGCATTTCTACCGGCACGCAGACTGCGAGACGCTTCTCGACGTTCATCACATCCGCGACGAGGTTTTCCGCAGCCTGACGTTCTGTGATTTCCCCTTTCGGGACGACCCCGGCAGTGTGGCCGATGCCTGACGTCCACACTCCCGCGCTGCACTGGTAAGGCGTCAGGCGACAACCTTCGAGGTCGGCAATCAGCGCCAGCCCCTCGGGCGAGGTGTTAAGCAGACGAAAGTCAGGCATCAGCGCCGCCAGCGCCAGCACTGCGGCCACACTGCAACGTTTAACGATTGATTTCACGAATAGCCCCCTTGTCGAGTCCGAGTGACGTCAGATAGAGGTACGTTTTGCGCTTAAACCAGTAGTTCGTCAGCGCGGTAAAAATGGCGCATCCGCCACCCACGTAAAGCGCCATCTTTTCGGGCGACATTGCGCCGAGGTACGCCAGCGCGACGGCCAGCCAGTAGGCGATAAACGTGGTGATTTTCTCCATACTCAGTCCCATAGATTCACCGTTTCGGTTCTGGCCGCGCTGTCGGTCTCGGGCAGTTCAATTGCCGTGCCGTGCGGCAGGATGACGCCGAGCTCAGACAGACCGGGATTCGCTTCTAAGACGGTTTCGACCACGCCCTCGGTGCGCCCGTAGTACCGCACACAAATCGCGTCGAGGGTGTCGCCCTGTAGCGCATACGCTTTCATCAGATTTGCCCCACAATGCAGCGCGCTTTGTCCTGGATGCGCGCCACAGACCAGCGCATATCCCGCCACATTTCATCGATAGTGCTGTCGATGCTGTCGGCCTTTTTGTCACCTCTGGCGGTCGCATCCACGCCGCGAAAACGCTCGTAAAGCGTGGCGGTCGTCATGGCACACACGGCGTTGAAGTAGTGGAAAACGCGCACGCTTTCGCCGTCGAGTCTGTCGGTCGGGACATCCGCCAGCGTGGCGTAACCGGCATCAAGCTGACGCTCGCGCCATTCGCCCAGCTCCGCGTTCGTCTCTGCGATGGCGGTCTTAATTGCCCGGCGCAGGCGCACAGGGGAAACGATCTGCTCTAAACGCATTTCGTCACGCACGCGCTTCGGGTCAACATCAGGAAAAAACGGGGTGTTTTTGATTACCGGCTCGCTCACGCCCGGCGGCGGTATTACCACGCCCGGCACATCCTGCGGCTCTTTGTTTTGCTCAATAATCAGCGTCGTCATGACAACCTCGGGTAATAGGTGGGCGGTGGACGCCGGTCGCAGTCAGGGCAATTGATACCCGCTTTGACCGGCGTGCCGCCCGGCTCGGGGAGCGCTCGGTTAACCTGCGGCTTTTGCCGCCTTTGGTGGACGCCCGCGCCGTGCCGCCGGTTTAGCGGCAGGTTTGCGCGTGCGCGGTTTAGTCGTTTTGGTTTTCGGTGCCGGTTCGGGTTTTGGCCTGAGCTGGCGCTCTAACTGCTCGATATCCTTTTTCACACCGATAGTGCGTTCTAACTGGATCGCACGTTGCAGGTGTGCCAGCGCCTCGGGCAGTTGCTTCGCATCACGCAGGACATAGCCGGTGATTTTGTGCAGCTTCGCGCGCACGATATCGGGCATGTCAGCGCGTTCAGTCAGGGCGATGGTGTCGAGCAGGTTCGCCAGTTCGACCGGCTGTTTTGCAGTGAGCAGGCGCTGCGCGGACAGTGCCACCTCTTCGGCCAGCAGGTAAGGCGTCGGACGGCGACCGGTCGGCATGGTTAGACCCCAGGTCATGGCGTAACGGGCAATTTCCAGCGCCCCGGCGATATCGTCAGCATCGAGACGCCACAGCATGACCGTCATGACGATGTCATCCTGCGCGCCCTTGCCGTTTGCGAGGACGCCAGCCACCCATGGCAGATAGAACGGCAGCAGCTCACGCTTTTTATCTGCCTTGCGCTCATTGGATCGGATTTGTTTTAGCGTGCGGTTGTCTGCGGCCAGCTTAACGAGCATCTGCTCATAGGCAGTTGCATTGCGCAGCGGGACAGCAGCCCGCCGCGCTGTTTCAGAGGCCGAGACCCGCATCATGTGACGCGCTGCGGGACTCGTCATGGCTTACTCTCCGCTTTCCGGTGCAGCAGGTGCGGTGAAGTCACCGAGCTTGATATTTTCAATCAGGCAACCGGCAGCGTATGCCTCGACCACGTAGTCGGTATTCATTGACTCGTAGTTCTCGATGCGGTCTTTCTTCGGGTTTTCGATGATGCTGCGGCGATGCGCGTCATCCATGAAGTAGATAGACAGGTTATCGAGACGCGTCACCATCAGGGCATTCGCCGGGAAGTAAGGCACGCGCACGGCAGGCAGGTTGCCGATTCGCTTCTGGCTGATGATGATGTCAGCGGCCAGCGACTCGCTATTTTCCTGGTCTTTATTGACGATAGGGAAGTATTTATCCGCCATCAGCTTGCGACCGGTGATGACAACCAGCTCCGGGTCATCCTGAAAAATCTCATCAATCAGGTTGCCGGTGGCATCCATGACCAGCGCGTCGAGGTTTGCATAGTCGCCGTTTTTACCCACGCGGATCACATCGGAAATGACCGCGCCGCCCTCGTCGGTGATTTTTGACATCACGCGCGCTGGAGCTTCATTGCGGTACTTCTGCAACCAGCCAACGGCCACATCCTGAAGCATCGGATTTTTTTTGCGGTCAGATTTTGCGGCACGCTCAATACCGTTGAAACCGGCCATGATGAAATCGAGCGCCTGACGCTTGATAATGGCGTTACGGATACGGGTCTGGAAGTCCTGGAATCGCGCCCACAGGTCGAGCTGTTTGTAGCGGATATGGAAGTCAAAGTTAATCTGCGCGCACTCGTATTTATTGGACTCCAGCGCAGTAAAATCAGCGGTTTCACGCTCGCCATCGCCGTCAGTATCGGCGGTGCTCGCGATTGTGCCGTTAACGCCCACACCGACCTTTTCGCCTTTCAGCTCGTCGACCGGCACGATGTTGATTTTCGTCAGGAATGAGGACGATTCCTGCACGGTGTCCATCATGGTTTGCGTGACCGACGGCTCGACGGTGAATTTCTTCGCCACGTCATCGGTGGAAATGTCGTTCAGCTCCGCGACGCGGGTCAGGTAGGCATTGAATTTAAAGCGGGTTTGTTTACGCATGGCTTTTCCTGTTCGGGTAATAGGTATCAGGCCGGGCGTCGCGCCCGGCGGGTTATCAGCAGTTGGTCAGCAGCTCGTCGCCCGTACCACCTTTTGAAAGCTCGCGGCGCGGCTGGCGTTGGCTTTCGGTGTTATCGAGGGAGTTTTTCAGGTCGTTAAACGCCTGCGCGCTTTCTTCGGCCTTGCTGGTCACATCCTGCTTGAGCTGCGCCAGTTCGGTCTCAAGCTCGGTGACGCGCTGGTCGGTGGCGGTGAGGTTGGTTTGCACCAGCTCGGTAACGGTCGTCACAGCCTCATGCACATCTGCAAGACGAGCGTCGTCGCTGGCCTGTTTACGGCTGAAAATGGCTTTTACCTTGTCGGTCAGGCTGTTGAGCATGGTGTCGGGAACGTCTTCAAATTCCAGCTCAGCCAGTGAGGCCACAGAGAAGAGATCGCCCGGCTGGTCTTTTTTACCGGCGAGCGGGTTCTGCGTGGCGCGGCTACAGAATTCAAGGTATTCGGTGCCGAGGCTTGCCGGGTCATCAGTGACGGCCAGCCCGATGAGATAGCATTTGCCGCTGTTAGAGAAATTCGGGCGGATCTCCATTGAGGTGTAAACCTTCTGCCCGGCACGTACCATGCTGACCAGCTCATCGAGTGGGGCAATTTTGGCAAACAGCGCCTTTTTGCCATTGAGCGCAGAGTCATCGCTGATAATCTCCGCTTTAAGCGCGGTCACATCGCCGTAGCGCTTAAATGGGCTGTCAGGGATGAGGCTTTTGATATGTTCGAGGTTGATGCGGCAGCCGTAGACGCGCGGGTCGAACGTGTCGGCCATTTCCTGAATGTCATCAGCGCTGATGACGCGGCCATCGCAGGTGTCACCCTCGACGCCGATGCGAAACCATTTAGAAACTTTCTTTGCCATTGTTCAGGTGTCCTGATGTTGGGTTTTCGGGTCGGGGTTAGTTTCCCGACTCAGCTCCTCATCAGCCACCTGTTGCGGAAGTGCAATCCCTGACACAACAGGGGTTTAGCGATTAAGCACGGTCATTTCCTTAGCCTTGCCTCGTAACATCAAAACGAGGTAAGCATGACCATTTCAACTGACCTTTCATTACTCAATGACCCACGACGACAGGCGCGGCTGTTGTACTGGCAGGGGTTCGCCGTGCCGCAAATCTGCGACATGCTGCAACTCAAGCGCCCCACGGTGCAGAGCTGGAAACAGCGTGATGGATGGGAGGAAACCGCGCCGATTAACCGCGTTGAATCGACGTTAGAGGCGCGCCTCATCCAGCTTTATGCCAAGCCCGACCTTACTCCGCACGACTTTAAGGTCGCTGATTTTCTGTCGCGACAGATGGAGCGCCTTGCGCGCGTGAACCGCTACAGCCAGACCGGAAACGAGGTGGATTTAAACCCCAACATTGCCAGCCGCAACAAAGGGGATCGCAAAAAGCCGAAACGTAATTTCTTCAGTGAAGAAGCGATTGAAAAGCTGGAAGAGATTTTCTTTGACCAGTCGTTTGAGTATCAGCTCAGGTGGCATAAAGCCGGGTTAGAGCACCGCATCCGCCACATCCTCAAATCGCGCCAGATTGGCGCAACGTTCTACTTCGCGCGTGAGGCGCTTCTGCGCGCCCTTAAGACCGGGCAAAACCAGATTTTTCTATCCGCCAGTAAAACGCAGGCTTACGTTTTCCGTAAGTACATCATCGCCTTTGCGCGTCTGGTCGACGTCGACCTGTCAGGCGACCCGATTGTCATCGGCAACAACGGCGCAGAGCTGATATTCCTCGGGACCAACTCCAACACCGCGCAGAGTCACAACGGCGACCTGTACGTCGATGAAATTTTCTGGATACCCAATTTCCAGAAGCTGCGAAAAGTCGCCTCCGGTATGGCCTCACAGTCGCACCTGCGCACCACCTATTTTTCGACGCCGTCGACGCTGGCGCACGGCGCGTACCCGTTCTGGTCAGGGGAGCTGTTTAACCGTGGCCGCAGTAACCGCGACGAACGTGTCGACATCGATATCAGTCATCAGGCGCTTGCCGGGGGCATGTTATGCGGGGACGGCCAGTGGCGGCAGATTGTCACCATTGAGGACGCACTCGCCGGGGGCTGTACCCTGTTTAACCTCGACCAGCTCAGACAGGAAAACAGCGCGGATGACTTCCGTAACCTGTTTATGTGCGAGTTCGTCGACGATAAGGCGTCGGTATTCCCGTTCGAGGAGCTCCAGCGTTGCATGGTCGATGCGATGGAAGAATGGGAGGACTTCGAGCCATTCGCCGACCGTCCGTTTAACTGGCGTCCGGTCTGGATTGGCTACGACCCGTCACACACTGGCGACAGCGCAGGCTGTGCGGTGCTGGCTCCGCCGCTGGTTGCCGGTGGTAAGTTCCGCATCCTTGAGCGTCATCAGTGGAAAGGCATGGATTTTGCCGCGCAGGCCGAGGCCATCCGTGCGCTGACCGAGAAATACACCGTCGACTATATCGGCATCGATGCGACCGGCATCGGCCAGGGGGTTTACCAGCTCGTGCGCTCATTCTTCCCGGCAGCGCGCGCCATCCGCTACACGCCGGAAATGAAAACCGCAATGGTACTGAAAGCGAAAGACACCATCCGACGCGGGTGTCTGGAGTATGACGCCGGTGCGACCGACATTACGCAGTCATTCATGGCTATCCGCAAAACCATGACTAGCAGTGGCCGCAGTGCCACCTATGAAGCCAGCCGCAGTGAGGAAGCCAGCCACGCGGATATCGCGTGGGCGACCATGCACGCCCTGTTAAACGAGCCACTTTCCGCCGGTAGCGGTATGCATTCAACCTCGATTCTGGATATTAACTAAGATGAAAAAACGCCAAAAGAAACAGCCAAAACAGACCAACATGACCGCCAGCACACCGCAGAAAATGGAGGCGTTCACCTTTGGCGAGCCGTCACCCGTTCTGGATCGCCGCGATATCCTCGACTATGTCGAGTGCATCAATAACGGCAAATGGTACGAGCCGCCGGTCAACTTCTCCGGGCTGGCGAAAAGCCTGCGCGCCGCCGTGCATCACAGCTCCCCGATTTACGTGAAGCGTAACATCCTGACGAGCACCTATATCCCGCATCCGTTGCTTTCACGGCAGGATTTCAGCCGCCTTGTGCTCGATTATCTGGTTTTTGCTAACGGCTATCTTGAGAAGCGCATGAGCGTGACCGGCCAGCTCATGAAGCTTGAAACCTCCCCGGCCAAATACACCCGCCGGGGTGTCGAGGATGGGGTTTACTGGTACGTGTCGGACTATACTCACCCGCACCAATTCGCCCCCGGCTCAGTCTGTCATCTGCTTGAGCCCGACATCAATCAGGAGCTCTACGGGATGCCGGAATACCTGAGCGCACTTAATTCAGCCTGGCTGAATGAATCTGCCACGCTGTTTCGTCGCAAGTATTACCAGAACGGCGCGCACGCGGGTTACATCATGTACGTCACCGACGCGGCGCAGAGCAGCACCGACGTCGAGGCGCTGCGCTCCGCGATGCGTGACTCGAAAGGACTCGGGAATTTCAAAAACCTGTTTTTCTATGCCCCGAACGGGAAACCGGATGGCATCAAGATTGTGCCACTGAGTGAAGTCGCCACCAAAGATGATTTTTTCAACATCAAAAAGGTGAGCGCCGCCGACCTGCTCGATGCGCACCGCGTACCGTTCCAGCTTATGGGCGGCAAGCCTGAGAATATTGGCTCAATGGGCGATATCGAGAAGGTGGCGCGGGTGTTTGTACGTAACGAGCTGACGCCATTGCAGGAGCGTTTCAGGGAAATCAATGAATGGCTCGGTTTAGAGGTGATCCGCTTTAAGGATTACAACATCGAAACCGAGTAACCCCCCGCCAGAATGCCGCCTCCGGGCGGCATCCTCTCAGAGCCAGCCAGACGCCGTACACGCGGCGCAACCAAGCCAGCACCTCATTAGCCGACCGCACATAACAGCGCGCCACCACGACGCGCACAGGCGCGTAAAATAAACCTGGTCACCACGTCTGGCGCGCAGTGCTATCCCCGCCTCGCCTGCGCGCTTAACGGGTCGCTTTTAATGCAGGTGCATCGGGAGCCCCAAGCCGCGCCAACAACGGCAATGGCGAGCAATAGCTAAGACACCAAACGAATGCAAATTAATGCAGTTCAATGCAAGCTGTTGAGCTTTTAGTGACAATCTTGGTCTTGAAAGCATAAACTGAGGCTATTCGCGATTAAACATGTCAAGGGAATAGTATGTCGCAGCCTAGAAACATAGAATTTATTCAGACGCAATTACTTTCATTCGACCCGAAGAACCCAAGATTTTACCGCTTGAACGACGCAAGTAGTGATGAAGCCGTCGTTGAAGAAATGCTTGATGATGAGAGCGTTCATGATTTGATGCTTTCAATTGGGCAACAAGGTTACTTTCCTGGCGAACCCCTTTTAGTGTTCATGGATGGCACTGACTATGTCGTTGCAGAAGGTAACCGCAGGCTTGCCGCAGTAAAATTGCTGAACGGTGAGCTAAGTGCGCCAGCGCGTAAAAGCAAAAGTGTTGAGGATATTAAAAGCGATACTTCTAACAAACCAATTGAACTTCCCTGCCTGGTATATCAGACCAGAGAGGAAGTGTTACGCTACATCGGTTACCGGCATATAACGGGTGTAAAAGAATGGGATTCCCTTTCTAAGGCTAAGTATCTTAAAGAACTATGTGAAGAGTTCTATAAATCTGTTTCTAAGGATGAGCTCCTTAAAAATCTTGCGAGAGAGATTGGTAGTAAACCTCATTATGTAGGTGCATTGCTTACCGCTTTAATGCTCTATGAAAAAGCACAAGAAAAGGGTTTTTATGGGCTAAAAATGGATGAGAATGATGTAGAGTTTTCCTACATTACTACATCCCTTGGTTATACAAACATTACTGAATGGCTCGGACTTGAGGATAAAAAAGATTTTGATAGCGGCGATATTGATGAAGAAAACTTAAAAAATCTTTTTGCGTGGTGTTTTGTTCGTGACCAACAGGGACGGACTATTATTAGAGAGTCCCGAAGACTAAAAGATATAGCTAAAATTGTCGATAATGACGATGCAGTCAATAACCTGAAAGAAACAGGAGATATTGACCAAGCCTATTTGTATACAAACGGACAACAGGAGGCGTTGGAAGAATCTATGCAGGCTGCTTCTGCGAGACTTCGTGTTGTGTGGAATATGCTTCTGAAGCTTGATTCGTTTAGTGCCGATGACGAAGAGTCCGCCAATCAAATGTTTGAAATGGCCAAGAAAATCCGCTCCCATATTAGAAGCGTGCGAGAGGATGATTAACAATGCTGTTCAATTTGGAATCATTACCCTCAAACGATGAGTTTTTTTGGGCGGATTTTCTTGAGATTCGAGCATTGGTCCACCCAGATAAAAGGTTCAATCGCGGTGAGTTAGATAGTGTTATGCGCAGCCAACCTGAGGGATATACGAGAGAGCAATCTCAGGAGAAATGGCGTTTAGCCATTGATTTTATAATTCAAAGACAAGTCATTTTTGGGAATAGTTATCCTTTTCATGTAAGTGATGATATGGATGAAGTTATTCTTAATGAAACTGATTTGAATGGTTTGAGTTCATTACAGCATATGTATTTATCCTTATTGCTGTGCGCCAACATTAAATATATTCCTAAGCGTAGAAGGGCTGAAGTTACACGTTCTTTTGAAGTGATCAGCTTGCCCATCTTTAGTTCTTTAATGCCCCGAGGCGTTCAAGTAGTCCCCAACTGGGCAGGCGGCGGTGAAGAAGCGAGGTATCGTGGTTCATTGTTTGAGAAATACCAAGCAATAGCAAATGATATTAGATGTACCGCAGTTGGTCTTAGAGAGCGCGATTTCAAACCTGGTGACCACGGTGACGGTGGGTTAGATATTATTGCCTGGCATCCCATGGGTGATGATCGCGATGCCATACCTATTGCATTTGTACAGTGTGGATGCTCTCAAAAAGAATGGGTTGCTAAGCAATTAGAGGCTTCGTATGCAAAACTTGGATCTCGTATCCCCGTTACGCACCCTTGGGCTACTTACTATTTCCTCCCACAAGATTTGAGGTGGATGGATGGTGATTGGGCTTACAAAGCAGATATAGGAAATGCGATTTTTGTAGACCGGCTACGTTTGATTAACCTGGCAAGAGAGAATGAGTTGATAGAAAACTTTCCTCTCCAGCCTTACGTCTCAGAAACCTTTGATATGGCTTATCGATAACGTTACCAGATATCTGGAATAGCCCTTGCTACCGCCTCAAACAAAGGAGGCGGTACAGCATTTCCAATCACTGTATACTTCATATTCATTGATGCTCGTTCTGTTTCCGGGAACAAAATGTCTCCAAATCCTTGCAGACGAGCCGCTTCACGGAAACTAAAACGCCTGGCTCGTTCGTCACTTACGAAACGCCATGCATCAGGCCCAACTTTTTCTAACTCTGGACTTACTGGATGGAGAGGCATGTGCCTAGGGTTAGCGACAATCGTCTTAGATATCTGGTCCCATCCTTGACGACGATTTCGTGACATATAATACCAATGAAAATCAGTATCATAGAATTCACCAGTCGGCCATTCAGGCAGATCACCAATTGCATCCTTGATAGTGGTATATGGCTTCAAACCTTCGCCGAAAGATGCTTGTGGGAACGTATACTCTGTCCCAAAACTCTCGTGTATACCAACAATAAAAATACGCTTACGATTCTGTGCAACACCAAAATGTGAAGCATTCAAAATCTGTGACTTCACTTTATAACCAGCCTCAGCAAAGACTTTAAACTGATCTTTTAATAAATGTTCAAAGTTGCTCCTTACCATCCCGGATACATTTTCTACAATGAACGCCTTTGGCTTTATCGCTCTCAGTGCTCGTGCAAACTCCAGATAAAGAGTGTTAATCTTCCGGTCTGCTTTACGAACCCCCCCTTGGCTAAAGCCTTGACATGGGTAGCAACCTACCAGGAGATCGGCAGTTGGAAAAGTAGTTATGCCACCGACATCGCCTAATACGTAGTCAGTCTCTGGATGGTTCGCGAGATAGACATCACGCGCGTAAGGCAAGATGTCATTAGCCATAAGTACGTTAAAACCGGCGTTTAACACGCCCGCATCTGAACCACCACATCCTGAAAACAGCGAAACAACAGTTGGCATTGACCCCTCCTAAAACCGACCGCGTATTATAGCGAAAGCTCTCGATTAGAGAAGCTGGTTTTTGTATACCTGCTATCCTCGCATTTTTTTATGCAACTGGCCATATGCTTTTATTAGCATCCGAACGCCTTAATCATCTTCAAATCAGCAGGATAACCGCTCGGAATTTTAGCCATTTTGTTGCAGTGATTATGCCTGCCAATCATCATTTGTCATGTATTTGAACTTTTTATCACCATAAATCACTGTAGCCCCACGGGCGAGCACGTCGAGCTCCCACCGTTCTGGGGTAATTCCTTCCTGAGCTAAATCGAACCGAATTTTTGCCATGCGAGCTCTTTCTGCCTTAGTCATCCTGGCTGATGGCGCTTGCTCGCTGGTTTTGAGGGGCGCACTGCTTCTTTGCTGCCGATGTTTGCGCGGTGCAGCAGCTTTTAATGCACCGTTAAGCACCTTCACGACGTCCGGCTCATTCCAGCCGATTACCCCGCGCTCAATCAGATTTAACACCGCTGCGGCTTGCTCAGACGGTGTGGGAGTCATAACTGGATCGTCACCGCCGGTGAGCTTTCCACAGTTATTGACAGGACTCCGAGGCGCGGCGAAGCCGCTTTTTAAGGTCAAAGGCTCAACGGCCAAAACCTTTGGAACGATGCGCCATTCGGCTGTACGGGTTACACGGACACGGTGAGCCCCGAGGTGAGGGGCATAAATACCGACCACCCTCTCGATATCTTCCTCGTATTCGTTGACCTCATCCGTCACCTTACGGGCGACCCTGACGGCCTGAGCATCACGCTTAATGTTTGCTCCTCCCTGCGCGATGATATACAGGTCAAATTCACCTTCATCAGCAGCAGCCCGGACAGCCTCGACACGGTCGTCAAACTCACTGGCGATACTCACGCCGCGCGGCAGCTTGCGCAGTTCGCGGTAAGCGCCCATCGTCGGGAGGCCAATTGGTTTAAACTGTGGGATGCGCCATGTAGACGCCCATGCGGTGACGGCGGCGGCTGTATCTTTCAGAGGCTTGCCGGTGTCGTGGTCGAGCTGGCCGTCGAGTGCGTAACCGTCGATATTTTTGGCAATGTATTTAGCGATATAACCCGCCGCGCCGCCCTGATTAAGATGACGTGACTCAAAGCGCTGTTTTGCCGCGCCCTTTTCATGACCGTCCTCTTTGAGGGCATAACGACGCATAATTTCGTTAATGGCTTTACGCTGACCGGGTTTGCAAAACAGCATCATGTGCCAGTGCGGCGTGCCGTCGTGGTGCGGTTCGACAACGCGCATCCCGTAAACCTCTAAATCGTTATCTTTGAACGCGGTGCGCATCAGGCTCCAGATTCGGCACAGATAGCGCTGACCGTCTTTTGGCGTGAATGCGCTTTCGTTCCAGCCGTGATTGAGCTGCACTGTTTTGCTGTCGCCTTTCCCGACCTGTCGGGTCGGGTGGTATTTTGATGGTGTGGTTAGTGTGATAAACATCCCCACGTCACCCACGCTGGCCGCGTAGCGCTCAATCCCGGCGATAGTATTCATCAACTCCATTCGACGGATTTCAGGGTTAGAAATACTCCCCATGACTTTGCTAATGAGGTCGATACGCTCGCCGGTGACTTTGTTTTCGAGCTCGCAGGATTTCAGGTATTCGAGATTAGCCAGGCGGCGCGCGTGAACATCGCGGATTGCCATTTTGCTTGCGTAGGGGGAACGGTCTTTATTGACCTCACCGGCAGCAATGAGCAGCGCCTCGCGCCAGCGCATACGTTGCGCCTTGAGCTGGTTAACCCACCACTCATCCTTAATCAGACGTGAAATAGCGGAAAATGCCATGCGGATCGTCATCTGACCCTTACGGTATTTTTTCCAGTACATCGGTGTGAGGTTGAAAGCGCGCGCAACACCGGCAACTTTCCCGTATAAATGCGCCTGCGCCTCATCGGTGAAAAGAGTCTCTCTGCCGCCGTGCGCTTGCGCCCATGCATCGCTTAATTCTTCGTATCTGCTCCAGAGTTGAGCGGCGATTCTGGCCGCAAATTTCCTGAGCTCTTTGTCGTTCATATCCGGCAGGCGTGCATATTCATCACGCGCAGATAAAAAACCTATCGAGGCGGATTCATTCATCCCGCACAGCTCATTAACACGCTCAAGACGCGGCAGCAGCTTGCGCTCAAACGTGTTTTTGAGGAAATACAGCGCACCCAAAGGGCTCTTTGTGCGGCGGATGAAGTTATAACGCGAGGTAAACAGCGTTTGCAGGAAAAACGGCAGACGGTCAATCCGGTTTAAAACACCTTGCACCTGACGGAGTTCGGCACGTGTAAGGGGTCTGTCGCGGCCAATGGCCTCGCGAGATTTGTTCCACGGATAAGCACCGACGAAAGTCTCACCGGTGCTTTTCGGTAGTGGCGGGGGTGGCGAGGGGGCAACGCGCCCCCGGGTCTCAACGGCCATTAGTGGTGAATGCTTCGAGACATTTTTGACCTAACTGCTCGATCTGCTTCTCTAATTCAGAAAACTGATGAGCTTCGCCGGTTAAAATGTTGTGCAGCACTAAAGCGGAAACGAGCTTGCCAATTGTTGGATAAAAACCAACAGTATCGAGCCACTCTTTACCGGCATTCTTTCCAGACTTAGCGATTTTCTTTTCCTGCAAAATAAACTGGAACTGGTCGCTGGTAATTACGAACTTATTATCGATAACAATATTAATACTCATACAGCTCCTTAATAACTTAACGCCGATTTAATATAGAGCTGTGAAGCTTTTCGGACTCCTGCCCCAACAGCTCAATGATTTCCGTGCGGTTCATTTCTGACTTGCAAATGTGAGCTATCAGAGAATCGAGCGCAGACGCAAAACGCGTCGCGGTGACTATCTGAGCCTCAAAAGCGGCCTGCGCTAACAACTCTTTCATGTTGCTGCGAGGAACTGATATTTGTTTTTCCATTTACCCGGCTCCAGACAAAAAGATGTCCCACGCATTCAAGCGCGTAAAAAATCTCCTTTATTTAATTAATGCAAATATTGCTCGGGCTTAACCGAGGTCAAAATAGTTGGGGCATATTCAAAGAGGCTGAATAACTCACGTAGAGCACGGAATAATTTCTCACGCCAATAACATGACTCCTCATTAACTCGCCAGTAAGGCTGATTAAATTCCTTTTCAGTTAATCCTGCGTGAAGGAATAAAGTGCGGCGCTGGCTTACTGTCAGATAACTTATATACGCCGACTCACTGGCTCCGACCTGACGCCGTTTAGAAAACGCACCGCGTAGCTCGTCAATCGCGCAGGCAAGACGCTCACGGTCTACATCGTTCATTTCTTCAAAACGCATGGTCGCGTGACGCTGTTTAAGCTGAGCATGAAAACAGACCGTCAGGCGGTCGCGTTCCATCATCTGATTGTAAAAATCGCAAGAGTCCTGCCAGCGAGCTTCTGCAAGATGTTTGCCGATGACAACGCGCAGTGCAGCAGGTTGTTTTTGTACCAAATCAAGAGTCATCACAGCCATTTTGACACCTCTCTGATTTTCATAATGTGCTTAACAACAGCGGCCAGAATGCCAGACTTACGGGTACGGATAATGATGCCTTTACGTCCCCGGCCGTGGGTGATGGTGAAGTTAATCGGGGTCGGGCTCTCGTTACGGAGTAACTGAGCTATGCAGCGTGGCTCATTCATAGTCATAGCCCCATCCACAACAACCATGCATCACGTTGTTCTGCCGGGCGGTTATAAAACGCCTCACGCACGCCGCGATTGAACTCAGGAATGAAAACAAGCTTGTCACCGGCACGCGCTTTTGGTTTTGCCGGGTCGCGAAACTCAATGACCGGCAGTTTGTTTTTTTCAATCATCGCTACTACTGCGGTGCGAGGTTTTCCCAGCAATTCCGCGAATTTATCAGGGTGAACTGCGTCAAGCGGATACTGGATAACGTAGTCGTTTGCTTCCATAACACACTCCTTTCTCATGTGGTTACATGCTAACCTTGCAAGATCCAGCCCCTTTAAAACGGCTCAGGATGACTCCTGACGGGGTTGGTTTGCCCTATAAGTCACAAATTCGTGACCTTGTTGGCGGTGAATATAGTCACTAATTTAGGAACATGTCAAATGAATCTTGCAGAGAAACTACGTGCGATACGGAAAGCTGAGGGACTAACACAAATGAAATTCAGCGAAATTAGCGGCATAGCGCAAGGAACAATCAAGAACTATGAAAGCGGTCAAAGTGATCCCGGCTTACAGATCGTCTTAAGGATTACGAACTCTCCTCGTTTTGAGAAATATGCTCTTTGGCTTATGACAGATAAAACCGCGCCGCAAGCTGGTCAGATCGCACCGGCTTTCGCGCACAATGGGCAAGATGCAACAAAATCAGACCACTCCGAGAAGAAGATTGGTTAACTCTTTATAAGCATTACATTTTCACTATTTGTTACCAAGATAGTTACAACCCCACCGGAGGGCTTTCTTATGTCTATTAAGAAGCTCGATGATGGGCGATATGAAGTGGACATTAGACCGCGCGGGCGCGAAGGACGTCGCATTCGCCGGAAGTTTGAAAGGAAAGCCGAAGCACTGGCTTTTGAGCGCTACACTCTGGCGAACGCACAGACCAAAGAATGGGCGGGGAAGCGAGCGGATCGTAGAACGCTTTCAGAATTGCTGGACGTATGGTGGAAGTATTACGGACAGAACCATGAGCGCGGAACGAAGGAGTTTAATCATTTGCTTAAAACCATTGGTGATATGGGAGACATACCAGTTACAAGGTTAAGCAAAAGAATACTTATGGATTACCGTTCAAAGCGACTTAGTGAGGGAGTCAGCGCATCGACGATAAACCGTGACATGTACCGCTTATCAGGCATGTTCACGAAACTGATTCAACTTGAAGAGTTTGCTGGGGTGCACCCCGTTCATGGTTTGCCACCATTAGCAGAGGCTAACCCTGAAATGACTTTCCTTAACAAAGTAGAAATTGCGCTGCTGCTTAAGTCATTTACAGGTGATGATCTGCTGGTTGCCCTGCTGGGGATTAGTACCGGCGGGCGGTGGTCAGAGCTGGCAACACTCAAACCGGCACAGATAGTAAACGGACGCGTGACATTCCTGAAAACCAAAAACGGAAAAAAGCGCACTGTACCGATTTCTTCTGAGCTTGAATCGCTCATAAAGAAGAATGCCAGCGGGAATCTGTTCAACGTCGATTACGTGAGTTTTTGCAAGGTACTGAAAATGGTTAAACCCGATATTCCTGCAAATCAGGCAACGCATATTTTGCGTCATACCTTCGCAAGTCATTTCATGATGAACGGGGGTAACATCATTGCATTACAGCAAATACTGGGTCATGCAAACATCCAGCAGACGATGACTTATGCGCATTTGTCACCGGAGTACCTGCAAAATGCCGTTGCATTGAATCCGCTTTCAGGAGGGATATCGCTGTAGATTCTGCTCCCCCCGGAGTGTCCACATTGCGTCCACACTTCGGGGTATTCGAAACGGTTCCAGATGGTTACAGCTTTTTTTAACTTATTGTTTTTATTAACGTATGAATGTAAGTGGTTGATAAACCACATCCACCCAATATATGGTAAAAGCCAGCAATGCTGGCTTTCAGTATATACATCATCGCATTACTGGCGACTGTCATTTGCCTGGCGCAACAGCGTGCGGCTTTCACTCTGGAATCGCGTGGCGTAATCACCGAACCAGTGCTCCACTTTACGGAAACTGTCGATAAAGGCTTGTTTATCGCCGTGTTCCAGCAAGGTGATCGCTTCGCCAAAACGCTGATAATAGCGCTTGATCAGCGCCAGATTATTTTCAGACGACATGATGATGTCGGCGTAAAGCTGCGGATCCTGGGCAAACAGTCGCCCGACCATCGCCAGCTCCAGACGATAGATTGGCGAGGAAAGCGCCAGCAATTGTTCAAGCTGAACGTTCTCTTCCGCCAGGTGCAGCCCATAGGCGAAGGTTGCAAAGTGGCGCAGCGCCTGAATAAACGCCATGTTCTGGTCATGCTCTACCGCGCTAATGCGGTGCAAACGTGCTCCCCAGACCTGGATCTGTTCCAGGAACCACTGGTAGGCTTCCGGCTGCCGTCCGTCACAGTAAACCACTACCTGCTTCGCCAGGCTTCCGCTGTCCGGGCCAAACATCGGGTGTAACCCAAGCACGGGGCCAGTGTGCGCCGCCAGCATTGCCTGTAGCGGACCATTTTTAACGGAGGCCAGGTCCACCAGTATGCAATCTTCCGGCAGCGGAGGAAGTTTCGCGATTATTTGCTCCGTCACATGGATCGGCACGCTGACGATAACCATTCCGGCGTCTTTCATCAGCTCCGGCGCGTGCGACCAGTCCTCTTTCTCCAGAATACGCACCTGATAGCCAGAAAGCGTCAGCATTTTCTCAAACAGACGCCCCATCTGCCCGCCACCACCGACGATAACCACCGGGCGCAGCGACGGACAGAGGGTTTTGAAGCCCTTGTCGTTTTCGCTGGAATAGGACTCCCGCATCACGCGACGCAGGACGTCCTCAATCAAATCAGGTGATACGCCCAGGGCCTGCGCCTCTTTACGGCGGGAGGCGAGCATAGAGGCCTCGCGCTCCGGAACGTAAATCGGCAGTCCGTATTTACTTTTAACCTCGCCGACCTCAGCAACCAGTGCCATGCGGCGCGCCAGAAGATCCAGCAACGCCTTATCCACTTCATCAATTTGATCGCGTAATGCGGTCAATTCAGCAACCATAACTACCCTCTTATGCCAGACGCGTCGCCAGCTGGCCGTTCAAATCTTTGTGGATCTCACGCAGCAGCGCATCGGTGGTTTCCCAGCTAATGCAGGCATCGGTGACCGAGACGCCGGGCTTCATCGCGCTACGCGGCTGTTCCGATGACTGATTGCCTTCATGAATATTACTTTCAATCATCAGGCCGATAATTGAACGGTTGCCATCTTTAATCTGAGCAATCACAGATTCTGCAACCGCAGGCTGGCGACGGTAATCTTTATTCGAATTACCATGACTGCAATCTACCATCAGCGCCGGACGCAGTCCCGCCTGTTCCATCTCTTTTTCACACTGCGCGACATCCGCCGGGCTGTAGTTTGGCGCTTTACCACCGCGCAGGATCACATGCCCGTCCGGGTTGCCCTGCGTTTGCAGCAGGCATACCTGGCCCGCCTGGTTGATCCCGACAAAACGATGGGGCATGGCGGCGGCGCGCATGGCGTTAATCGCCGTGGCCAGGCTGCCGTCGGTACCGTTTTTAAAACCAACCGTCATAGACAGGCCAGACGCCATCTCGCGGTGGGTTTGTGACTCGGTGGTGCGCGCCCCAATCGCAGACCAGCTAAACAGATCGCCGAGGTACTGCGGGCTGTTCGGATCCAGCGCCTCGGTTGCCAGCGGCAGCCCCATGCTGACCAGCTCTACCAGCAGGCGACGCGCAATCTTCAGGCCGGCTTCCACATCAAACGAGCCATCCATGTGCGGATCGTTGATCAACCCTTTCCAGCCAACGGTCGTACGTGGCTTCTCAAAATAGACGCGCATCACCAGATAGAGGCTATCGCTGACCTCCTCCGCTAATGCTTTAAATCGACGAGCGTACTCAATGGCGGTTTCAGGATCGTGAATAGAGCAAGGACCACATACCACCAGCAGACGCGGATCGCGGCCAGCGATAATGTCAGAAATGGTCTGGCGCGAGTGCTCAATCTGAGCTTCCTGCGCGACGCTCAGCGGGAATTCCGCCTTCAGTTGATCCGGGGTGATTAACACCTGTTCGTCAGTGATATGTACGTTGTTCAGCGCGTCTTTTTGCATGATTGCGATCCTGTCAAACTCGTTTGCGATAGTGGTTTTCCTCGAAGAGGTGACACAACGATATCACATTAAGTAAAGATTTCAATCCAAAATACGTACACATTACTTTACATCAACCCTTTAATTGCAAAAGTCATGGCCTAAAATCGTAAAGTTAAAATTACACACGCACGCCTGTAAGTCAGGCTATGCTCACAAAAAGGAGAATAGCCATGCGTTCAATTATTTTTATGTTGTTGTCGCTGATTTTGTCGGGTTGCCAGATCAATCCTTATACTTTTCAGCCTGACTGGACCAGCCCGGACTGGTTCACGGCCGGTAAAGAAGACGCTATGAATGGTGTTCCGGTTAAAGATAACCAGGCTCTGGCCGATAGTTTTAATGACCCTCAGGTTGATCGAGCGGAATATCTTCGTGGCTACGCTAACGGACAGAAAAAAATATGCGAAGAGGGCTTTATTCACGCCTGGGGATTAGCGGGCAAATCATTTCCTGCCAGCTGCGATGCAACTGAAAATGCAGTAAAACTGCATGAATCCTGGCAACAAGGATTGGATGAAAGTATGCGTTCCAGCAGGCTTAATTGAGCCTGCCTTAATTCCTCTGAATATAGCTCACTGTAAGATTTAGCTTAGGTCAAAACAGGGATATTTCTGACATAATGACGACTTTGATAAACAATGGTATTCTGCCGACAATTCTTAAGGACATCTATTTCCGGGGCGGTTTGGCGGATTCTGATGAGAAATGCAATCTTGATCGCTTTGCTCCGACTCCCCCTGGTGCTAATACTGTTCATTTTAGTAGCCCCTGCAACGGCAGGCTCGTTCACGGAAACGGATAAATCAGTACGTTCGATTGTTTCTGGCATTGTGAGCTACACCCGATGGCCAGCACTGTCCGGCCAGCCTAAGCTCTGTATTTATGCCTCTTCCCATTACAGACAGGCGCTCAGCAGTGAAGATGAACACAACCCGTTGCCCTATAGTCCTGTCATTGTGCATAGCGATCGGGAAGCACTCGCAGCAAGGTGTGATGCCCTCTATTTCGGGAGCGAGTCGCCGGCAAAACAACAGGAAATAATAAATCAATATCAGGGCCAGGCGTTGCTATTAATGTCAGAACAAAATCCTGAATGCGTTATTGGCAGCGCATTTTGTCTGATAATAGAGCACAACCTCGTCAGGTTTTCCGTAAATCTGGATGCGCTGGCGCGCAGTGGCGTAAGAGTCAATCCGGATGTATTAATGCTCGCACGGAATAAGAAGCATGAATAAGGAAGTCGCACCAACACCGCGTCCGACGTTTAAAAGAACGTTGCGACGAATCAGCATGATAAGCGTCATTATAACGATGACGTTTATATGGTTGCTGCTGTGTTTCGCTTCCGTGGTGACATTAAAGCAATACGCGCAAAAAAACCTCGAACTTACCGGCGCCACCATGAGCCACAGCCTTGAAGCCTCTCTGGTGTTCAACGATGCCGTGGCGGCAAATGAAACGCTGGCGACCCTCGGCAAGCAGGGGCAGTTCGCCGTGGCGGAAGTGCTTAACGCACATCATAAACGGTTTGCCTGGTGGTCATGGAACCCGGCGGATAATACCGACACGCTGGGCGCGCTGGTCAACCGGTGGTTGTTCCCTGTTCCTGTCGCACAGCCCATCATACATAATGGCAATGTGATTGGCGAAATTCGTCTGACCGCGCGAGACAGCCTGATTAGCCACTTTATCTGGCTCTCATTTGCGGTCCTCACCGGCTGCATTCTTTTTGCCTCTGCCGTCGCATTGACCATCACCCGCTCGCTACATCATGGCATGGTTGCTGAAATGCAAAACATCACTGACGTTGTGCATGACGTTCGCACTAACCGCAACTTCTCTCGCCGGGTAACGGAAGGCCGCATTGAAGAGTTCCACCAGTTTGGTGAAGACTTCAACAGCCTGCTGGATGAAATGGAAGAGTGGCAGCTCAAGCTACAGGCGAAAAACGCTCAACTGTTGCGTACCGCCATGCACGATCCGCTCACGGGGCTTGCAAACCGCGCCGCGTTTCGCAACAACATTGCGGCATTAATGAACGACGCTTCAGCAAAAACCAATTCTGCCCTGCTCTTCCTGGACGGTGATAACTTCAAGGTTATCAATGACACCTGGGGTCATGCCGCGGGTGACTGCGTACTGATCGAAGCCGCCAAAAGGATGGTCGAGTTTGGCGAAAAACGTCATCAGTCTTACCGTCTTGGCGGCGATGAATTTGCCATGATCCTTTACGGCGTCCACACCGCACGTGAGGTCGAATTTATTTGCGCTGCGCTGTCGCAGCAATTTATCCGTCCGTTTGATCTGCATAACGGGCACACAGCATCAATGTCCCTCAGCATTGGCTTTGCTCTGGCGTGGGAAAATGCCTCCGTTGAAGCATTACTGGAGCAAGCCGATCGCAATATGTATCTGGTCAAAAACCAGCGTTCGAAAACAATATCCTGAAAGGAAGACGATATGTTAAAGCGATACTTTGCGCCGTTAATACTGGCATCACTGGTAATGTCCGGATGCCAGTCATCCCCTGAAGGGAAATTCACGCCAGAGCAAATTGCGGCCATGAAATCCTACGGCTTTAACGAACTGAATGGCGACTGGTCTCTGGGCCTGTCGGATAAGATCCTGTTTGATAAAAATGACGCCAGGCTGCGCCCGGAAAGTGAAACGCAGATCCAGACTATGGCCTCACGCCTGGCGGCAACCGGTCTGAACCACGCCAGGATGGATGGCCATACGGATAACTATGGCGAAGAGAGCTACAACGAAGCGCTTTCGTTAAAACGTGCCAATGTTGTGGCGGATGCCTGGGCGAAGGGCGCGAACATCCCGCGCAGCAATCTCACTACGCGGGGCTTAGGCAAAAAATACCCTGTCAGCAGCAACCGCACTGCGCAGGGGCGCGCTGAAAATCGCCGGGTTGCGGTAGTCATCAGCACGCCTTAAGGCTATTTAACGGATGTTCCGGCGAGCGACACGCCTGAAACCGCTCGCCAGCGCAGCCAGTCAATCACAATAAAGACCGCCAGACTGACGCCCATTACCGGCAACGCCAGCCCCAGCAGGAGGCTTATCAGGAACGACACTCCCCTTCCCCACAGCGGCAATGCCAGCCAGCTTTGGCAGAGCGTCTGTACCGGGTTCGCGGCTGACGTTGCAGGGCGACGCATCCACCACATCCGGTATCCCCAGATAATCAACACACACAGCGCAACGCCAAACGCGATGAGCAGCAGCTGATTTGCCAGACCAAACAGGATCCCCATATGGAAATCCACGCCCCAGCGGGTGAGTTTAGCCATCAGCGGGAAATCCCCGAAGCGAGTGCTGTCCAGTACCTTCAGTGAGTGGGGATCCACGGCAACGGCATCAACCTGCGTTGGCCAGCGGCGATCCATTTCCGTCACCGTCCAGGCCTGGTCGGCCCTGCTTGCCGGACGGATCTCAACGTTGTTCGCATCAATCCCTGACTGGCGGGCGACCTGCAATACGTTGTCAAAAAGCGACAGTTTGACTGGCATTTCAGGCATCGTCATTCCCCCGTGATGACCACGATGTTCGGCGTGTTCATCCCTCATTTCCGGCGCACCGGAAAGGGTGGTGTTTACCTGCGGCGTCAGCCAGTTCATCTCTGCACGCAGCTTATCGACGTTGCCACCGGCCCATTGTGACCAGGTTAACCCGGTGACTGAGAACAGCAGCATTCCCGCCAGTAACGTCCAGCCTAAGATCACATGCAGGCGGCGACGATTCTGGAAACGATTGTTAATACGGCGCTTAGGTCGGGTGTAGAACCACAGCGCGATCCCGCCCAGGGCAGCAACCCACATCCACGAGGCGGCTAACTCGCTATAGAGGCGCCCGATGTCGCCCAGCATCAGCGAGGTATGCAGATAATCGATAGTCTGACGCAGCGGTAAAATCCCGCTGGTGCCGTACACGGTCATATCCCCTCGAATCTCAAGGCTGGTGGGATCAATAAAAATAGCCCGATGCTCGGAGGGACCCAGCGCCGGGTCGGCAAACATCACGCGGGTCGTTTCGCCCTCTTCCAGCCCCGGACGTACAGCATGTAAACGCAGCGCTGAACCCACGGCCTTTTCCGCCACGGCAATTTGTTCAGCAAGAGGCTGCGCCTCACCCACGGCATCCGTGTGGAGTGCATGATGGTACAGCGCCTTTTCAAGCTGCGGCGTGGCGACATACAGCGTTCCGGTCAGCGCTGCGAAGAAGATGAACGGACCGACAAACAGCCCGATATAGAAATGGAGGCGACGCAGCAGGTTTCCCCATGCCGCGCGCGGAGTGCAGGTAGTCATACTTTTCCTTTTTAAGGCAAAAAGTGAGTGATTTTGTTTTAAAGGGAGAAGGCAGACCGACGCGGCGGCGCGCGGGTATCGGGGTAAAGCCAGGGGAAAAAGTGCCAGTGGCTGACCGCCTGACGAGGCGGTTTCACGCGCAGCCGCTGCAACACCACGCTGAGCAGAACGATAAGCGCCAGCATCACGCCCGGCACATGCGCTAACAGCACGCAGTAGCCGCATGCTTCCGCATGGTCAACTGGCATAGAATGCGGCATATCACCATGATGCTCGTCCATCGACATCATGCTCATGTCATGGTGCATACCCGGCATGGCGCTCATGGGATCTTTTTGCAGCGAGACGGAGATCAGCGGCGCCACGACGATCAGCAGGATCGCAAACAGCGCGGTCAATGCCGCTGCGCGTTTCCAGTTACGCTGATGCAGTACGTTATCCACTTACCCTCCACCCAAGAGGCGAACATTGTAAATGATTTATGACGGAAGGGTTAACGCGAGAGGTGCGATGGGATAAAAAAAGGGCCAGCCTTTCGGCCAGCCCTTTCTAACAGGATGTCGCTTAAGCGAATCTTAGTTCAGACGCTCTTTAATACGAGCAGACTTACCAGTACGCTCACGCAGGTAGTACAGTTTAGCTTTACGTACAGCACCACGACGTTTAACAGCAATGCTGTCAACTACCGGAGAGTGAGTCTGGAAGACACGCTCAACGCCTTCGCCGTTGGAAATTTTACGAACAGTGAATGCAGAGTGCAGACCGCGGTTACGAATAGCGATAACCACGCCCTCGAATGCCTGCAGACGTTTTTTGGAACCTTCAACAACCCATACTTTCACTTCCACGGTGTCACCTGGACGGAAGGAAGGTACGTCCTGCTTCATCTGCTCTTGTTCAAGTTGCTTAATAATGTTGCTCATAATTTAATCTCTTATCCTGGGTAAACTGATATTCGGGTGCGTATTACGCATTCCCATCATGTTCATGCTACTGGTGCGCGTGTTCAGTTTTGAACTCGGCCAGCAACTTTGCTTGCTCTTCAGTCAGAGCCAGGTTTTCCAGAAGTTCAGGTCTTCTAAGCCAGGTTCGGCCCAGCGACTGCTTCAAACGCCAGCGACGTATCTCGGCATGGTTTCCAGACAGTAATACTGCCGGGACTTCCATCCCTTCTAACACTTCAGGACGAGTATAGTGTGGACAGTCCAGCAATCCATCGGCAAACGAATCTTCCGTTGCCGAAGCTTCATGGCCCAGTACACCCGGAATGAACCGGGCAACGGAGTCAATCAGCGTCATTGCTGGTAACTCACCACCGCTGAGAACGTAATCGCCGATAGACCATTCTTCGTCAATCTCGGTTTGAATTACACGCTCATCTATCCCTTCGTAGCGACCACAGACCAGAATCAGCTTTTGATTCGTCGCCAGTTCGCTCACGCCCGCTTGATCAAGCTTGCGTCCCTGAGGTGAAAGATAAATCACCTTCGCGCCTTCACCTGCCGCGGCTTTTGCTGTGTGAATGGCGTCCCGTAAGGGTTGCACCATCATCAACATCCCCGGTCCGCCGCCGTAAGGACGATCGTCCACGGTACGGTGCCGGTCGTGCGTGAAGTCACGAGGACTCCAGCTCTGGATGCTCAGCAGGCCATTCTTTACTGCCCGGCCAGTTACCCCGTAATCGGTAATCGCGCGGAACATTTCAGGAAACAGGCTAATTATGCCAATCCACATAGCGCCGTCTTTTACCGTTTATCCGGAGAATTTAAAAACCAGGATCCCAATCTACTTCAATGGTTTGAGTAGTGAGATCGACTTTCTTGATAACCTGTCCATCGAGGAACGGAACCAACCGCTCCTTGATGCCAAATGCATCTTTCAGGTTTGCCTTAATGACGAGAACGTCATTTGACCCGGTTTCCATCATGTCGATGACTTTCCCCAGGCTGTAGCCTTCAGTGGTCACTACCTGGCAACCCATAAGGTCTTTCCAGTAGTAGTCACCCTCTTCCAGCTGTGGCAACTGCGACGAATCCACGACAATTTCACAATTAGTCAGCGCATTCGCGGCATCACGATCGTCAATGCCTTTCAGCTTGATGATGATGTCCTGATTGTGGTGACGCCAGCTTTCCAGCTCGACCTCTTCCCACTTACCGGCTTTCTGGATAAACCAGGGCTGGTAATTAAAAATGCTATCAGCGTCTTCAGTGGAGGAAAACACTCTGAGCCAACCACGGATACCGTAGCAAGAACCCATTTTTCCCAATACGATCGGTTCAACAGGTGCTTTATTGCTCATCATGACCACCGTGACAGATTAAGCTGCTTTGTTTGCTGCTTTGATCAGCGTAGCAACGCGATCGGAAACAGTAGCGCCCTGGCCAACCCAGTGAGCGATACGATCCAGATCCAGACGGGTTTCTTCTTCTGCGCCAGCGGCCAGTGGGTTGAAGAAACCAACGCGCTCGATGAAGCGACCGTTGCGTGCATTACGGCTGTCAGTCACAACAACCTGGTAGAACGGACGCTTTTTAGCGCCGTGACGAGCTAAACGAATAGTTACCATAACATCCTCTTGTGTGAATAAAACAACCGGGCCCCATCGAGGAACGGAGCCCGGGTGTCATATTAAAAGCCCGAAAATTTTACTCATTTTCGGGCAAAAAGCAATCTCAAAAGCGATTAACGCCCAGGAAAACCGGGAGGCATCATGCCTTTCATGCCGCGCATCATCTTCGCCATGCCGCCTTTCTTCATTTTCTTCATCATGCGCTGCATGTCGTCGAACTGTTTCAGAAGGCGGTTAACGTCCTGCACCTGCATGCCGCAACCGGCTGCGATACGGCGTTTACGGGAACCTTTGATGATTTCTGGCTTCGCGCGCTCTTTCAGCGTCATCGAGTTGATGATGGCCTCCATACGCACCAGCACTTTGTCATCCATCTGGGATTTGACGTTGTCCGGGATCTGGCCCATGCCTGGCAGTTTGCCCATCAGGCTTGCCATGCCGCCCATGTTTTTCATCTGACGCAGTTGCTCAAGGAAGTCGGTCAGATCGAAACCGTCGCCCTTTTTCAGCTTGCTGGCGAGTTTTTCCGCCTGCGCGCGGTCAACCTTGCTTTCAATATCTTCGATCAGCGACAGCACGTCGCCCATGCCGAGGATACGGGAGGCAATACGATCCGGATGGAACGGCTCCAGCGCTTCGGTTTTCTCGCCCACGCCGAGGAACTTGATTGGCTTACCGGTGATATGACGAATAGAGAGCGCCGCACCGCCGCGGGCATCGCCGTCGACTTTGGTCAGCACCACGCCGGTTAACGGCAGGGCTTCGTTAAACGCTTTTGCGGTGTTCGCCGCATCCTGACCGGTCATGGCGTCAACAACAAACAGGGTCTCTACCGGATTGATAGAGGCATGCACCTGCTTGATTTCGTCCATCATCGCTTCGTCAACGTGCAGACGACCGGCGGTATCCACCAGCAGCACGTCGTAGAATTTCAGCTTCGCCTCTTTCAGCGCCGCGTTAACGATATCGACAGGCTTCTGCGCCACGTCGGACGGGAAGAAGTCTACGCCAACCTGCTCGGCCAGCGTTTCCAGCTGTTTGATCGCCGCTGGGCGATACACGTCCGCCGACACCACCAGCACCTTTTTCTTGTGCTTTTCGCGCAGGAATTTCCCCAGCTTACCAACGCTGGTGGTTTTACCCGCACCTTGCAGACCCGCCATCAGTACGACGGCCGGCGGCTGAGCCGCCAGGTTAAGCACCTGGTTCTCTTCACCCATCGCCGAAACCAGTTCGTTACGGACGATTTTGACGAACTCCTGACCCGGAGTCAGGCTCTTGTTCACTTCATGGCCAACCGCTTTCTCTTTCACGCGGTTGATAAAATCTCGTACGACCGGCAACGCGACGTCTGCTTCCAGCAGCGCCATGCGCACTTCGCGCAGCGTTTCCTTGATGTTCTCTTCGGTGAGGCGTCCACGGCCGCTGATGTTGCGCAGCGTGCGCGACAAACGATCGGTTAAATTATCAAACATTGTCTCTCGCCTGGGGTAGAAACGTTAGGTCGCCTGGGCGACACATACACAGAATTTTGCCGGAGTATAACATGAAGGCGCCTTTGTTGTTATGCAACGGTTGGAGCAGGCGTCACGTAACGTTATACTGCTTCTCTTTCTTATTAAGACAACTGTCGACGCCTATATGCCTGTTTTCGCACTGATCGCCCTTGTTGCCTACTCTGTCAGCCTCGCGCTGATCATTCCTGGCCTGCTGCAAAAAAACAGCGGCTGGCGGCGCATGGCTATTCTTTCGGCAGTGATCGCACTGATTAGCCACGCGTTTGCGCTGGAATCACGCATCATTCCCGGCGACGGCAGCGTGCAAAATCTGAGCGTACTGAACGTCGGCTCGCTGGTCAGCCTGATGATCTGTACGGTCATGACCATTGTCGCGTCTAAAAACCGTGGCTGGCTGCTGCTGCCGATAGTCTACGCCTTTGCGCTGATCAACCTGGCGTTAGCCACGTTCATGCCCAATGAGTTTATTACTCACCTGGAAGCCACGCCGGGGATGCTGGTGCATATTGGCCTGTCGCTGTTCTCCTACGCGACGCTGATCATCGCCGCCCTTTACGCCATGCAACTCGCCTGGATTGACTACCAGCTGAAAAATAAAAAGCTGGCGTTTAACCACGAAATGCCGCCGCTGATGGTGATTGAGCGTAAGATGTTCCACATCACCCAGGTCGGTGTGGTTCTGCTGACGCTGACGCTGTGCACGGGCTTGTTTTATATGAAGAACCTGTTCAGCGTGGAGAATATCGATAAAGCGGTCCTCTCCATCATCGCGTGGTTTGTCTATATTGTCCTGTTATGGGGCCATTATCATGAAGGCTGGCGCGGTCGTCGCGTGGTCTGGTTCAACGTAGCGGGTGCGGGCATTCTCACGCTTGCCTATTTTGGTAGCCGCTTCATACAGCAATTTGCTGGCTAAGTAACAAAAGGAGTTCCCCCTGGAACACATCTCTACCACCACGCTGATCGTCATTCTGGTCATCATGGTGGTCATCTCCGCTTATTTCTCTGGCTCTGAAACCGGCATGATGACGCTGAACCGCTACCGGTTACGTCATCGCGCCAAGCAGGGTAACCGTGCCGCGCGTCGTGTCGAAAAGCTTCTGCGTAAGCCGGACCGGCTGATTAGCCTGGTGCTTATCGGTAACAACCTGGTCAATATTCTCGCCTCTGCACTGGGCACCATCGTCGGGATGCGTCTGTACGGCAACGCAGGCGTGGCGATTGCCACAGGTGTGCTCACGTTTGTGGTGCTGGTGTTTGCGGAAGTGCTGCCCAAAACCATCGCCGCCCTTTACCCGGAAAAAGTCGCCTACCCGAGCAGCTTCCTGTTAGCACCGCTGCTTATTCTGATGATGCCGCTGGTCTGGCTGCTGAATATGGTGACACGGGTGCTGATGCGCATGGTCGGTATAAAGGCAGACGTCACCATCAGTAGCGCGCTCAGCAAAGACGAACTGCGTACCATCGTGAATGAATCCCGCTCGCAGATCTCCCGCCGCAATCAGGACATGCTCCTGTCGGTGCTGGATCTGGAAAAGGTCAGCGTTGACGACATCATGGTGCCGCGCAATGAAATCGTCGGGATTGATATCAACGACGACTGGAAGGCCATTGTCCGCCAGCTGACGCACTCCCCGCACGGGCGTATCGTCCTCTATCGCGATTCCCTCGACGATGCCATCAGCATGCTGCGCGTGCGCGAGGCCTATCGTCTGATGACTGAGAAAAACGAGTTCACCAAAGAGGTGATGCTGCGCGCCGCCGACGAAATTTACTACGTGCCGGAAGGCACCCCACTCAGCACGCAACTGGTGAAGTTCCAGCGAAACAAGAAGAAAGTCGGCCTGGTGGTGGATGAATACGGCGACATACAGGGGCTGGTGACGGTCGAAGATATTCTGGAAGAGATTGTCGGGGACTTTACCACGTCAATGTCGCCTTCCCTTGCGGAAGAAGTCACCCCGCAAAACGACGGGTCAGTGCTTATCGACGGCAGCGCCAACATTCGTGAAATCAATAAAGCGTTCAACTGGCATTTGCCGGAAGACGAAGCGCGGACGATGAACGGTATGATCCTGGAAGCGCTGGAAGAGATCCCGGCGGCAGGCACGCGCGTGCGCATTGAACAGTATGATATTGATATTCTGGACGTTCAGGACAACATGATTAAGCAGGTGAAGGTCCTGCCCGTTAAACCTTTACGAGAAAGTATCGCCGAATAAAATGTAGGCCGGGTAAGGCGAACGCCGCCACCCGGCACTACAGGCAGCACGTTATGCTTTCGCTTTCGCCACGGTCACCATCGCAGCGCGAATAGTACGACCGTTCAGGGTATACCCTTTCTGCATCACGCCCAGCACGTTACCCGCGGCAACGTCTTCGGATTCCACCATCGCAATGGCCTGGTGAACGTTTGGATCCAGCGGTACATCCGTATCGGCAATCACTTCAACACCGAACTTACGCACCACATCCAGCATGGATTTCAGCGTCAGCTCAATGCCTTCAATCATCGCCGCGTTATCCGGGTTAGCTTTATCCGCCACTTCCAGCGCGCGATCCAGGCTGTCGATCACCGGAAGCAGTTCGTTGACGAATTTCTCCAGCGCAAATTTGTGCGCCTTTTCAACGTCCAGCTCGGTACGACGGCGCAGGTTTTCCATTTCCGCTTTGATACGCAGTACGCCATCGCGTTCGCGATTCTGCGCTTCTACCAACTGAGCTTCCAGGTTGGCAATTTTTTCATCGCGCGGGTCCACCTGCTCAGCAGACGTGTCTGGCTCTACTGCCTCAACTTCATCGTGCTGTTCCGTGATAATTTCTTCAGGGGCTTGCCCCTCAGGCGTTTTCTGTTCTTTACTACTCATGAATTTCTCCGCGTTTTTCTGCATTCATCTCGCTAACTTCGCTTATTATGGGGATCAGTTTCCTGGATTCAAGGGAACAAGGCAGATTGTCATCATTCATCAGGCACAAGGACCTCCAGAAAATGAATAATCATTTCAGGTGTATTGGGATCGTCGGCCATCCGCGTCACCCTACCGCATTGACGACACATGAAATGTTGTATCGCTGGCTGTGTGGTAAAGGCTATGAAGTGATGGTCGAGCAGCAGATCGCCCAGGAGTTGCAGCTTAAAAGCGTCAGAACCGGCACGCTGGCGGAAATTGGCCAGCAGACGGATCTCGCCGTGGTGGTCGGTGGCGACGGCAATATGCTGGGCGCGGCGCGAACGCTGGCTCGCTATGATATTAAGGTTATTGGTATTAACCGTGGCAATCTCGGTTTCCTGACCGACCTCGACCCGGACAATGCGCAGCAGCAGCTGGCGGACGTGCTGGAAGGCCACTATATCAGTGAAAAACGGTTTTTACTGGAAGCCCAGGTGTGTCAGCAAGACTGCCAGAAGCGCATCAGCACCGCCATTAACGAGGTGGTTCTCCATCCCGGTAAAGTGGCGCACATGATCGAGTTCGAAGTCTATATCGACGAAATATTCGCTTTCTCGCAGCGTTCTGACGGGCTGATTATTTCAACCCCGACGGGGTCAACTGCCTACTCGCTTTCAGCCGGAGGCCCAATCCTGACGCCATCGCTGGATGCCATTACTCTGGTGCCGATGTTCCCGCATACGCTCTCGGCGCGTCCGCTGGTGATCAACGGCGACAGTACCATCCGCCTGCGTTTTTCCCATCGCCGTAACGACCTGGAGATCAGCTGCGACAGCCAGATTGCGCTCCCCATTCAGGAAGGTGAAGATGTCCTCATTCGCCGCTGCGATTACCATCTGAACCTGATTCACCCGAAAGATTACAGCTATTTCAACACATTAAGCTCCAAGCTCGGCTGGTCAAAAAAATTGTTCTGATTTTGCATCCAGCACTTTACTGTATATAAAACCAGTTTATACTGTATACAAACACAGTTATGGTTTTTCATACAGGAAAACAATTATGCTGGCACAACTGACCATCAGCAACTTTGCCATTGTTCGTGAGCTTGAGATCGACTTCCATAGCGGAATGACGGCGATTACCGGTGAAACCGGTGCAGGTAAATCCATTGCCATTGATGCCCTCGGCTTGTGCCTCGGCGGTCGTGCTGAGGGGGATATGGTGCGCACAGGCGCCGCCCGTGCCGATCTCTGCGCCCGCTTCTCGTTGAAAGACACACCTGCCGCCCTGCGCTGGCTGGAAGCGAACCAGCTCGAAGACGGACGTGAGTGTTTACTTCGCCGCGTCATCAGCAGCGATGGCCGCTCCCGCGGTTTTATCAATGGTACAGCGGTTCCCCTTTCCCAGCTTCGCGAGCTGGGCCAGCTGCTCATCCAGATCCATGGTCAGCATGCGCACCAGCAGTTAATCAAACCCGAACAACAGAAAGCCCTGCTTGATGGCTACGCAGGTGAGTACGCGCTTACTCAACTCATGGCGGAGCACTATCGTCAGTGGCATCAAAGCTGCCGCGAACTTGCGCAGCATCAGCAGCAAAGCCAGGAGCGTACCGCACGCGCCGAGCTGCTGGAATATCAGCTGAAAGAGCTGAACGAATTTAACCCGCAGGCGGGTGAATTTGAGCAAATCGACGAAGAGTACAAGCGTCTGGCCAACAGCGGTCAGCTGCTTTCCACCAGCCAGACTGCCCTTAACATGCTGGCGGATGGCGAAGACGTGAATTTGCAGAGCCAGCTGTATAACGTGCGTCAGCTTGTGACCGAACTGACCGGCATGGACAATAAGCTTTCTGGCGTACTGGAAATGCTGGAAGAAGCCGCGATTCAGATTTCAGAAGCCGGGGATGAACTGCGCCACTACTGTGAACGTCTGGATCTCGACCCGAACCGTCTGTTCGAACTTGAGCAACGCATCTCCCGTCAGATTTCACTGGCGCGTAAGCATCACGTAACCCCGGAAGAGCTGCCGAATTACTATCAGTCTCTGCTGGAGGAACAGCAGCAGCTGGACGATCAGGCCGATTCCCTTGAAACCTTGTCTCTGGCGGTTAATCTGCATCATCAGCAGGCGCTGGAAACGGCGAAACGGCTGCATGACGTGCGGCAACACTATGCGCTGGAGCTTAGCCAGCACATTACCGACAGCATGCATACGCTGGCGATGCCGCATGGGGTGTTCACCATAGATGTTCGCTTTGAAGAGAATCACCTGACGGCGGAAGGCGCAGACCGCGTAGAATTCCGCGTCACCACCAACCCGGGCCAGCCTTTGCAGGCGATTTCGAAAGTGGCTTCCGGCGGTGAACTGTCGCGTATCGCCCTGGCCATTCAGGTGATTACCGCCCGTAAAATGGAAACCCCGGCGTTGATTTTCGATGAAGTGGATGTGGGGATCAGCGGCCCGACCGCGGCCGTTGTCGGCAAACTGCTGCGTCAGTTAGGTGAATCGACGCAGGTCATGTGTGTGACTCACCTGCCGCAGGTCGCCGGTTGTGGTCATCACCACTTTATCGTCAGCAAGGAAACCGATGGCGAAATGACGGAAACGCACATGAAGCCGCTGGATAAACGCTCACGCTTGCAGGAGCTGGCACGCCTGCTCGGCGGCAGTGAAGTCACCCGCAATACGCTTGCGAATGCGAAAGAACTGCTGGCGGCATAAACTTTTTCGGGATCTCAGGGTCATACAGAACAACAAAAACGCCGCCAGACCGGTTTCAAAGTGGGGCAAGGTCTATTATCATCGGCATATTACATATGAGCCGCGTACTGCTCGGGCCCGAAAAGGAATCAAATCACTATGCGCTGTAAAACGCTGACCGCTGCCGCAGCGGTTCTTCTGATGTTGACCGCAGGCTGTTCCACTCTGGAGAAAGTGGTTTACCGTCCTGACATCAACCAGGGGAACTACCTTACCCCTAACGATGTGTCCAAAATCCGCGTGGGTATGACACAACAGCAGGTCGCTTATGCCCTGGGAACCCCGATGATGTCCGATCCGTTCGGCACAAACACCTGGTTCTATGTATTCCGCCAGCAGCCTGGTCATGAAGATGTGACCCAGCAAACCCTGACGCTGACCTTCAGCAGTGCCGGCGTGCTGACCAACATCGACAACAAGCCTGCCCTGACCAAATAATCAGGCGTCAGCAACGCAAAAAGGTGCTCATTGAGCACCTTTTTTGTATCTGAATTCTTACGCAGAATCGTAGCCCCGGTAAGCGAAGCGCCACCGGGGGAGAAAGCGCTACTTACCCGATTTCTCCGCTCGCTGACGGCGCAGCTCTTTCGGATCAGCAATCAGCGGGCGATAAATCTCAACCCGATCGCCATCCTTCAGCGCATCAGCAAGCTTAACCGGACGGCTATAAATGCCGACTTTATTCTTCGCCAGGTCAATATCACGGCGAAGTTCAAGGATGCCGGAGGCCCGGATAGCCGCCTCAACGGTGGCGCCCTCTTCAAGCATTACGCGCTGCAAATACTGCTTCTCTGGCAGCGCATACACTACCTCAACAGCAATCTTATGCGACACTGTAAACCTCTTTGGCGCGCGTGGTGAACGCCTGAACCATATTCGAGGCCAGCTCTTTAAAGATACGGCCAAACGCCAGTTCGATCAGCTTATTGGTAAATTCAAAATCCAGATGAAACTCAATGCGGCAGGCGTCAGCGCTCAGCGGCGTAAACTTCCACCCCCCCATCAGTTTTTTAAACGGACCATCCACCAGATGCATCAAAATACTCTGATTGCTCGTCAGGGTATTGCGCGTGGTGAACGTTTTGCTGATCCCCGCTTTGGAGACATCCACGGCCGCAGTCATCTGCGTCGGGCCGGATTCCAGCACCCGGCTACCGGTGCATCCCGGAATAAATTCCGGATACGACTGAACGTCGTTCACTAACTGATACATTTGTTCCGCGCTGTAGGGAACAAGCGCGGTACGGCTAATCTGAGGCATAGCATTTTCCATGGTCACACAACAGACAAATAATAACATTTATCACCTGTTAAAAAAACGCTAAGCCTTATCTCGTGCTAAGATAGCGCGTTAGACCTCACAGGACGCAATGAGGTGACTTTTTAAAATCAGATTACCGACGGCTTTACGACACTTATGACGAAGAAAAAAGCACATAAACCTGGTTCGGCGACCATTGCGCTTAACAAGCGTGCTCGCCACGAGTATTTCATCGAAGAAGAATTCGAGGCCGGCCTTGCGTTGCAGGGCTGGGAAGTAAAATCGCTGCGTGCCGGGAAAGCCAATATCGGCGACAGCTACGTGATCCTGAAAGACGGTGAGGCCTTCCTGTTCGGCGCGAACTTTACGCCGCTGACCGTCGCCTCTTCACATTACGTCTGCGATCCTACCCGCACCCGTAAGCTGCTGCTGAACAAGCGCGAACTGGAATCCCTCTACGGACGCATCAACCGCGAAGGCTTCACCGTGGTGGCGCTCTCTTTGTACTGGAAAAATGCCTGGTGCAAAGTGAAAATCGGCGTGGCGAAAGGTAAGAAACAGCACGACAAACGTACTGACCTGAAAGCACGCGAGTGGCAGCTCGACAAAGCACGTATCATGAAAAACGCAGGACGTTGATTCTGCGCACTTATTGTACTATTCAATAAGTTAGCGTTTCGGGCTGGTGTCGAAGAAGTAAAATCTGGTATACTGAGTTCAACACTATTGGGGCTGATTCTGGATTCGACGGGATTTGCGAAACCCAAGGTGCATGCCGAGGGGCGGTTTGCCTCGTTAAAAGCCGCAAAAAAATAGTCGCAAACGACGAAAACTACGCTTTAGCAGCTTAATAACCTGCTAAGAGCCCTCTCTCCCTAGCTTCCGCTCTTAAGACGGGGATCAAAGAGAGGTCAAACCCAAAAGAGATCGCGTGGAAACCCTGCCTGGGGTTGAAGCGTTAAAACTAATCAGGCTAGTTCGTCAGTGGCGTGTTTGTCCGCAGCTGGCGTGCGAATGTAAAGACAAACTAAGCATGTAGTACCGAGGATGTAGAAATTTCGGACGCGGGTTCAACTCCCGCCAGCTCCACCAAAATTCTCCATCGGTGATTACCAGAGTCATCCGATGAAGTCCTGAAAGCCCGCACGGCGCAAGCCCTGCGGGCTTTTTTGTGTCTGTCGTTCTCCGAGCCATTCGACTTAGTCCGGCGATTATCGCTATACGTTCAGGTATTCCGGTTCATGCCGGATCAGCCACAGCCCCCCAGACCTACACCAATGTTCTGCGTGCTAAAGCGCCCGAGAAAAATCTAACGTTGCGTCATGGCCCGTGCCATCGTTGAAATCCCCGCACTGCATATCAAAGCCCACCCCCTTTCCCGCAATCAACATAAACCATTGATATTAAATATTTATCACCTCATTTATTTCCGTTTCCTTTTGTTTTGTCGAACGATCTGTGAACAACACCAAAACATTAACAACAAGGAAACAATAATATAACTACAGAGGTGACCTTATGCTCAATAAAGAACGGCATTATGCAATTTTGACCTGGCTTAACAGGTACGAACGGGCGACGGTGAATCAGCTTGCGAAAGTATTTAACGTCACCAGGGAAACGATTCGCAGCGACCTGAACTTATTAGCGCAGGAAGGCGGCATTGAGCGATGCCACGGTGGGGCAATTATCAAACGCCGTATTTTTCATACCCAATCAGTCAATAATTTAGATAGCAATATCATTCATTTTTTTGACTCCGCGCAGTCAAGAAAAACGATCAAATCCCGACATAAAGGGCGAAAGATGAAAGGTAAAGTCTGTATTCTGGGTTCATTCAACGTTGATATTATTGCTAATGTCGATCGTTTTCCGCAAAGCGGAGAATCTATTTTCTCCGAAAATACGATTATTGGACCCGGCGGCAAAGGCGCAAATCAGGCGCTGGCCGTAAGCAAATGCAATGTTAAAACCCATTTTGTCGGTAAGGTGGGTAACGATCAGTTTAGTCAGATGGCCTTTGAACATCTTTCATCTTCTGCTATCGACAGCTTCACGCTTTATCAGGATAAGGATCAGAAAACCGGCACCGCGCTTATTTATGTTTGTCAAAGCGATGGTGAAAATATGATTGCCATCAGCCCTGGGGCCAACCGGTCCATTACAGCCGATGAAGTTGAAGCAATTACCCCTGAAGTGAAAAACGCAGATATTTTTTTAACCCAGCTGGAAAATAATCTACCCGCTACCTTTCGGGCCATTGAAATTGCCCGCCGTAACGGGATTAAGGTGGTTTTGAACCCTGCCCCCTGGTCATCTGATGTGGTTAGCTGCCTGAAGAACGTGGACTTTCTGACCCCAAACGAGACTGAGGCCTCATTGCTGTCCGGCATTCATATCGTAGACCTTGCCAGCGCGAAGGAAGCCGCCAGAGCCATTAAAGCGAAAGGGGTAGGTCACGTCATCATCACCATGGGAGCGAAAGGCGCGCTTATTTATGACGGTGAGCAATTTATTCATATCCCGGCGCTGAAAGCCGTATGTGTGGATACCACCGGTGCTGGCGATGCCTTCAACGGCGCATTCGCCGCCGCGATGGCGAAAGGGGAATCCATTATTCAGGCAGCAAAATTTGCCTGTGCTTTCGCGTCTTTGGCCGTCGAAAAAGAAGGCGCATCAAATATGCCTGAATATAAAGATGTCCTGACCCGCCTCGCGCAATATAACGATAAAAACATTCTCACCGAGAAAATTTAACGCACGCATATTTCTGCATACACAGATTATATTCACGACAACCATTTCAGTAATGGGAGTATGTCCGATGAAAGCCCTGACAGAATCTAAACCCGGCGGCGCGATACCGCAGGTAAATAACATGCCTCACCAGCAAACACTATCCCGCATGGCACGTTGCCGCCAGACGTTACGCCGGTGGTGGCCGTTCTACGTGATGGCCCTGCCTGGGGTTATCTATTTTTTTATCTGGCACTATTTACCCATTTGGGAAACCAAAATTGCGTTTGAGCAGTACCGTATTATCCCGCCGAATATCTGGGTCGGGATGCAGTATTTTGCCACGCTGATGTCATCCCCTGTTTTCTGGCAGGTGATACAGAACACCGTGATTATCGGCGCAATGAAGCTGATTTTTATTTTTCCGGTTCCCATTATCGTGGCGCTCTTGCTCAATGAAGTGCGCTCATCCGGTTACCGTAAATTTGTCCAGTCGGTGATTTATCTGCCGCACTATCTCTCCTGGGTAGTGATCGCCAGCATCGCGATTGCCACGCTCTCGCCGGTTGATGGCGCGGTTAACGACATCATTAAATCGATGGGCTACGATCCGATCCCCTTTATGACCGACAGCGGCTCTATCCGCTGGGTACTGGTGTTCACTGAAATGTGGCGCAGCGCGGGCTGGGACTCATTACTTTACATCGCGGCGATCCTCGCCATCGATCCACAGCTGTATGAAGCGGCAGAAATGGATGGTGCCGGGCGCTGGCGCAAAATCTGGCACATCACCCTGCCCGCTATCACCCCGACCATCGCCACGCTGTTTATCCTCAACGTCGGGCTGTTCCTGAGCCAGGGTTTTGATCAGGTCTTCAACATGACCAACGACGTGGTGAACGGTCAGATAGACATCATCGACACCTACGTCTACCGCATGGGCCTGCGCACCGGGGAGTTCTCGCTGGCGACCGCCGCAGGGTTATTCAAAGGCGTGATCGGCATGGTCCTTATCGTGCTGGCACATAACGTTTCAAAACGCCTGACGGGTAAAGGAGTCTGGTAATGCGCATCTCATCACGAAGCACCCCTTTTGAGCGCATCGAATACGTGCTCATTCTCTCGGTACTGATGCTGCTGGTTGTCGTGACGCTACAACCGATCCTCAACCTGGTGGCGATATCTTTCTCCAGCCCGGCAAACGTGCCTGGCATGAGCGGCCTGGAGATTATTCCGCAGGGCTTTTCGCTGGACGTCTGGAAGCTGCTGCTGACCAACGAAGCCGTGCTGCGCGGGTTTGGCAATGCGATGCTGATTACCGTGGTGGGCACCATCATCAACGTGGTTTTCACCGTGCTGCTGGCCTGGGCGCTGGCGCAAAAACGCCTGCCGGGACGCCGCTGGCTGTTTATGTTTGTCCTGTTCACCATCGTCTTTGAGCCGGGCATCATCCCCGATTTTCTGGTGATGAAAAAGCTGGGGCTACTGAACAGCTACTGGTCCGTCATCCTGTATCGCGCCGTCTTCGCCTGGTACCTGATTATTCTGGTTCGCCTGTTCGAAGAGATTCCGGAGGAGCTGCTGGAAGCCGCCGAACTCGATGGCGCGAACCCGTTCCAGACGCTGTGGTACGTCATTATGCCGGTCGCCAAATCGTCCATTGCCATGATCACGTTATTTTACATGGTGCTGCACTGGAACGAGTTTTTCCGCGCCATGGTGTACCTCAACGACCCGGACAAATGGCCGTTGCAGGTGGTGCTGCGTCAGTTTGTCGTCGAGGGCGATAAGCTGGCGATGGTAGGCGTCGAAAGCATGTCGAACTACACCGATGCCAGCCAGATCAGCATCAAGGCGCTGAAAGCCGGGATGATCACCTTAACCATCGCCCCGCTGATTGCCATCTACCCGATTATTTTGCGCTTCTTCACCAAAGGGACCATGTCCGGCGCGGTGAAGGGTTAACAGGAGCGATGACGATGAAATTATTCACAGCAATCGCCTGCGGCCTGCTGTTATGCCAGGCCGCCTGGGCCGAGCCGGTCACTATCCGGATTGTGGAAAAAGATCTGCTGACCACCAACCGCGAAGATGTCGCGCATATTCAGCGAATCGAGCAGGCGCTGGCACGCCAGGGACACGATATCCACATTGAGATCGTCAACCTGTCGTCTTCCGGCTACTCCGACGTGCTGAACGTGATGCTGCTCTCCGGCACCATCCCTGATCTGATCTATTTCAACGGCAGCGACCAGAAGATGGTCGAACAGGGCATTCTTGAAGACTGGCGTCCGTGGATTGCGCAAACCCGCTATCTGAAAGAGGCGTTGTGGCCGCACAACCAGCTTCGCCTGCAAAACCATCCGACCCTGCTGTATGTCTTTCCCCTGCGCGCGCGCCAGCCGGTGATCCGTGAGGACTGGTTACAGAAGAGCGGATTCAGCGCATCACCCAAAACGCTGGCGGAGTACGTCACGCTGTTCAATGCGATCCACGCCGGTGACTACAACGGCGACGGTAAGACGGATAGCTGGGGGATCACCTCCGAGAAAGACCTGCGCGATCTCGACGGTTTTATGAACCCGGCGTTTGGCATTCACGCCACCTGGCTCAAGGACGATCAGGGCAAGCTGATCAACGCCCAGATAAGCCCGCAGGAGCGGAGCAAGCTGGAGTTCTACCATTCGCTGTATCAGAAAGGATTGCTCTCCTCCCAGTACATCACCACCAACTGGGAGCTAAAAGAGGATGAGTTTTATACCGGCAAGGTTGGCGTGGTATCCGTCTCATCGCCGGGCAACGTCGGCGTGTACCAGGAAAAGATGCGCCAGATCCATCCTGACGCCACCCTCACCCTGCTCGACCCACCCGAAGGCCCGGCAGGTAAAGGGCTGGCGGCGACAGATGTTTCCATGGAAACGCGCGGCTTTGCCATGTCCTCGCTCTCGAAACATAAAAAGGAAGTGATGATCCTGCTCGATTTTCTGGCAAGCCCGGAAGGGCAAATGATGGAGCAGATGGGCTTCGAGAACACGCACTACGTTCGTAAGGGCAACACGATAAACGTGACGCCAAAAATTAATGCCTGGTATCCGCGGTTTATCCAGGCCGCCAACTGGAAGCCGCCGGTGGAGTGGCGGACGCCTGCGATGCTGCGCTATATCGACAATTCACAACGTTATTTTACGGCGGATAACGCCTTTATCTTCCCGGCGTCGTTTGCCGCCGCCATCGACTCAACCAGCAGTATTTATAACCAGTGGGCGTACCAGTTTGTCTCTGGCAAAGCGTCATTTGATCAGTGGGATCAGTATGTCAGCGCCTGGAAAGCCGCAGGTGGAAACGCCATGACCGAATATGCAGAGGAAAAATTAAAATGACCGTTACTCAAGCCGCTGATTTATCGTTCACGTCCCGCATTCTGGGCATGCTGTATGGCGTGGCGTTCGGTGATGCCTTAGGCGGACCGGTTGAGAAACTCTCCGCCCGGCAAATCGCGGAGAAATATGGCCGCGTCACCTCCATCCACCAGCGCTGGCACCGGATGGACGAGCCGTCCGCACGGCGCAACAACCGCGTACGCGGCAACGGTATCATCACCGACGATACGCTGATGACGCTCTGCCTGATGGAGGTTTACAGCGAGCTGGGCCGTCACGTTGATGCGTGGGATATGGGGGAGTCTTTTGTGCGGAAGATTGCCTGGGAACCGCGCTGGGTGCCGGAACTGGATCGGGAAGCGCTGGTTATTGAGCGCCTGTTTTATCCGGAAAAATGGATCTTCCATCGTCTGCAACTGGCCGCCTGCGATCCGCGCCAGGGCGGCGTGGGCAATATGGTGAACTGCGGCGCAGCCATGTATGCCGCCCCCATCGGAGCTATTAATGCCTGCAACCCTGAGGCAGCTTACCAGGAAGCCATTAATTTCACCCAGGGGCATCAGCAGAGCTATGGGCTGGAGGCCGCCGGGGTCTTCGCCGCCTGCGTTGCAGCGGCATTTATTCCTGGCATCACCATTGAGGCTATCACCAACATCGCATTGAAACTGGCTAAAGACGGCACCCGCCAGGCCATCGCGGCAACGCTTGAGGTCGCGCATCGCTACCGTGGAACCGCATGGGATTATCAACAGGTCGTTGACGCTCTGCACGATGCGCTTTTGCCCTTCTCACCGATGGGAGATGACCTGATGCACGGCCCGGAAAAAGCGGGCGTCCCGACCATGGCCTACCAGCCCTCGCGCCTGATGTCGATTGAGGAACTGCCAATGGCGCTGGCCTTCTGCCTGCTGCGCGAAGGCGAGTTTCGCGGCGCGGTGGAAGACGCCATCAATTCAGGCCGTGATACCGACTCTATCGGGGTGATGAGTGGCGCGATTTTAGGCGCGCTGCACGGGGAAGCCATTGTCGAACCTGAGGTGCTGGCGGGTATTGATAGCGCCAACCGCCTGGATCTGCGTACGGCCGCGCTGCGCTTCAGCGAATCAGCACAAAGCATTATCCAGCAGGATCTCGCTGCGGCGGCGCTTTACCGCCAGCACGTCATGCCATTATTGCAGCCAGGCCACACCGCCGGGCGAGGAGAGTAACATGAGCCAAATCGTTTTAAATAATCTCGGCAAATCCTACGGCAACGTCAGCATCATTAAAGGGATCTCGCTGAGCATTCACGAAGGCGAATTTATTGTGCTGGTCGGCCCGTCCGGGTGTGGGAAATCCACCCTGCTGCGCATGATTGCGGGTCTGGAAGACATCACCTCCGGTGAACTGCTGATGCACGGGGAGGTGGTCAACACTCTGCCCGCCAAAAAACGCGATATCGCCATGGTGTTCCAGAGCTATGCGCTCTATCCACACATGAAGGTGCGGGACAACATGAGTTTTGCCCTGAAGCTTGCCAGCGTCTCAAAAGCGGAACGGATGGCGCGCGTGGAAGAGGCAGCGGAAATCCTCGGCCTGACGCATCTGCTCGATCGCCTCCCGCGGGATCTTTCCGGCGGCCAGCGTCAGCGCGTGGCGATGGGACGCGCGCTGGTGCGTGACCCGAAGGCCTTTTTGTTTGATGAACCGCTCTCCAACCTGGACGCCAAACTGCGCCATAAAATGCGCGGCGAAATCCGTAAGATCCACCAGCGGATGGGTCGCACCACCATCTACGTCACGCACGATCAGACGGAAGCGATGACCATGGCGGACAGGATTGTGGTGCTGAATGCCGGACATATTGAGCAGGTCGGCACCCCGGAAGAGCTGTACCGTAACCCGGATAACCTGTTTGTCGCGGGCTTTATCGGCACGCCGGAAATTAACACCCTTAAAGGCGTGATTCAGCACGGCGAGATTGTGCTCAACAACGGCTACCGCTTCCCCTGCCCCCTCCGCTCACATATTGAAGGGATGGAGATCATCTGCGCCACCCGACCGCACTATATCCGGATCGGCGAGTCAGGGATGCCAGCGGAAATCGTGCTGATAGAGATGACCGGGGAAGGCCAGGAGATCCGGGTGCGTATCAACGATCAGGAACTGATCGTGGTGTCCCATGAAAAGCTGGATATCAACGTGGGTCAGAAGGTCTTCCTCACCGTAGACGCGGAAAAAATGTTCTTGTTTGATGCCCAGACCGGCAAGCGTTTGCGGTCATAACATGCTGGCTCAATCCATCCTGTGAACGCATTAAAGCCCGCATGGTGCAAGCCCTGCGGGTTTTTTATATCTTCATTTACTGTGCAATGCCCCCTCACACGCCAGCGCCAGCGTCATCAGCATCGTCTCATCCTCCTGCGCCGATAACATCTCCATCCCCACCGGCAGCCCGATACGGCTTACGCCACAGGGCAACGTAATGGCAGGCAGGCCGCTGATGGCGGCCAGTTCCGGCGCGCAGCCTGGCGGCATCTTCGCCATACTTTCTGGTAATCGTTGTACGGTGGGATACACAAATCCGTCGATGCGCTGCACCTCCGCTACCTGGCAAAGGTTCTGCCGCAACAGGCGCTGAAAGCGACGCCCCGCCAGCCAGAGAGGGGTTTTCAGCGTGTTACTCGCCAGCATCTGACGTAGAAACGGCGCAAACTCTGGCAGGAAAGCGCCGGAGTCCACAATGCATGTCAGGCCGGAGGGAGCGCCTGGCTGTTTGCTAAGCCAGTCGTCAATCGCCACGCGAAATTCATACAGACTGAGGCAGGTGGCCTGCCTCACCTCTTCAAGGAAGGGGAGTGAAACCTCCACCAGCGTCGCTCCGGCACGGCGCAACGTGTGCAGCGCCGACTGCCAGACCTCCAGCTGTACCTCATCCTCTCCGTGTAACGCGGTCACCACGCCAAAGCGAACGCCTTTCAGCGAACGCACAGGAAGCGCAACCGGCGGCAGGCCATGGATCACCGCATGCAGCAAGGCGGCATCTTCAACGCTATGTACCATTGGCCCAACGGTATCTTTGCTGGGCGAGAGCGGCGCCACGCCGTCCAGCTGTGAACGGCGAAAGGCAGGTCGTAGCCCCACCAGCCCGGTATAGCTACAGGGAATGCGGATAGAGCCGCCGGTATCGGTACCCAATGCGCCATCCGCCATTCCAGCCGCCACCGCCGCGGCGCATCCTCCGCTGGAACCTCCGGCGGTGAGTGTCGGGCAAAGTGGATTCGCCACATCGCCCCCCAGCGAGCTTCGCGAGCGCACATCGAACGCGAACTCGGACATATTGGCCCTGGCAAGAATAATCGCCCCCGCTCTGCGCAATCGCTGCACGACCCGTGCATCCGCTGTCGCGTTAAGTGAGGCCAGCGCACGGCAGCCAAGGGTGATCGGCATCGGCGCGCAGGCAATATTATCTTTGACGATCAGCGGCACGCCGTGCAGGGGGCCGATCGGCTCTCCACGCCGACGCTGCTGCTGATGCTGTTCCGCCTGAGACATGGCGTCAGGGTTAACCCCGAGGATCGCGTTGAGCGCCCGGTGCTGCTGTATGACGTCGAGACGGCGGGCAATTTCCTCCGGACAGTCGTCTGGCGGTATCAGGCGCTTCATAGTCTCAGGCTCCCCGTGCTGAAAACCGGGCAGAAGGCTGCCCGGGATACGTTTTAGTCCCGCATGCCGGTAGTAATGGCATCAATGTCCTGCGGACGCAGACGAATTTCCGCCGCCCGTCGGTGCCCCTGCATCCCCTCGGTACGGCTCTGGCGGATCGCCGGTTCTGCGATTGCCGGGATACCCTGCTCGTCAATCCACTGATGGGTACAGATTTTGACGTATGCCCCTACCCACAGACCGCCGGTATAGCGTGCCGCCGCCATCGTCGGTAACGTATGGTTGGTGCCGCAGCATTTATCGGAGAACACCACGCTGGCGTTCTGACCAATAAACAGCGAGCCATAGTTGCGGATCTTCGCTGCCGTCGCGTGCGGATCGCGGGTATGCACCTGCAAATGCTCCGTCGCCATATGGTCAGCAAACGCAATCAGCTGCGCTTCATCTTCGCAGAGCACAATCTCACCCTGCCGGCGCCACGCCTCGCCCGCCGTGGCGGCCGTTGGCAGGCTGGCAAGCTGACGCTCAACCTCCGCCAGGGTACGCTCAGCGATATCCCGGCTGGTTGTCGCCAGCCCGACGCGGGTATGAATATCGTGTTCTGCCTGCGCCAGCATATCGGCGGCCAGAATGCGCGGATCGGCGCTGTCGTCGGCGATAGTGAAAATCTCGCTCGGCCCGGCGAGGGCATCAATGCCGACTCGACCAAACACCTGGCGTTTCGCTTCGTTAACGAAGGCGTTGCCTGGCCCAACGATTTTGTCCACCGACGGAATGCTCTCCGTTCCCCAGGCCATAGCCGCAATGGCCTGCGCGCCGCCAACTTTGAAAATGCGGTGCGCGCCCGCCAGATGGCAAACTGCAATCATCGCCGGATGGGCGCCCGGGGGCAGACAGGCGATAATCTGTTCACAGCCCGCCACCGTCGCAGGAACAATCGACATCACGGGTGCGGAGAGAATCGGATACCGTCCGCCCGGCACGTAGCAGCCCACCGTCTGCACCGGGATGATCCGGTGACCGAGATGCACGCCAGGCAGCGTCTCTACCTCCAGCGGCAGCATGGTCGCCAGCTGCGCCTGCGCAAAACGACGCACCTGATTAATGGCAAACTCACTGTCGCGGCGCGTCTGGGCATCCATCCCCTCCAGTGCTTCGGCAATCTCCTGCTCGCTCACCTCAAACTGCGCCGGTACGACATGATCAAACTGCTGCGAAAAGGCTCTTAGCGCCGTATCGCCCTCGGTTTTCACGCGCTCGATAATGGCGCTGACCTTCTCCGTCAGGGAACGATCGGCCTGCGCATCCTGCCCCTGCGGACGCTTAATCCAGCTCACCTGATTTAACATTTACGCGTCCTCCATCTGGCCGAGTTTGATCTGCGCCAGCAGCGCCAGATGGTCATAAACCACCCACTCATCAACAATTTTTCCGTTGACGATGTGGTAGTGCGACATGCCCATCACGAACAGTCGTTCTCCGGTCGGCTTGCCGAGTTCGCCGTAACCCAGGTGATGTCCTTCGATAATCCAGCGTACGGCCACTTTGACGCCGCCTTCATCGCACGGGTTGGAACAAATATGCTGCGGCAGCCACGCGCCGTCAGGGATCATCCCCACCAGCGCCAGCGTCTGATGGGTTACCGCCGCGGTGCCGTACAGCTCTTTCATCAGCGGACCGTGCCACTGTACGTTAGGCGCATACACTTCTTTGATCTTGCCAAACATCCGGCGGTTGTAGATCTCATGCAGCCAGCGCAGGCACTGCTCCTCCGTATCGGTGTGCGCAATGGAAACATCGCACTCCATCTCCGGCGGATATTGCCCCAGCATGCGGCCGTTTTCGCCGATGTCCATCACGCGGAAGCCTTTATCGAACTGCTCCTTTGCCATATTAAATGCGATTTGATCGGTATTCAGGCCAAGCTGTTTCATCAGTGACATATTGTCGCTGACCACCCACTCCCGATAAATTTTATTCTCGTGGATCATGCAATCCGCCACGGTACGCGTCACAAACGTACGGTTCGTCGGCTTACCTAAATGGCTGTGCTGGGTATGCCGCCCGCTTCCCGTCACCAGGTGAGAGGTATAAAAACCGTCAACATCATTTCCGTTCCAGATAACCTGGGTTGCCATTCCGCGCCGTTCCGGGAAGGCAATTAAGCGTTGCAGCGTATCCTGTACCACCTGTTCGCGGTTATAGAGTGTCCCCAGCGCGTTATACAGCACGCAGTTATGGGTATAGTGAGAATAAATTAAACCGACATCGCGCTCGTCCCATATTTTATGGGTGCAGCGAACGATATAATCGACAATATCGGTATAGCAGTCATCAAAGCCGCGTAATGATTGCACGCGCGGTCTTTTTTCCGGTACCAGATCGACAAAATCACGACGCTCCACCTGTAATACAGGTTCCTCTTTCAGCGATTTCACGCTGCTTTTTTCGGGTACGGCTGGTGCTTTATTTGTTGCTTCGGTGGAAGACATATAAACTCCTGCTCTGTTTTCAGACAATAAGAACCCGCACCCGTAAGTGAGGGTGAATTAAACACGGTTATTTTTTGCAGCCGGAATAAGGGGGCTGCCGCCCCATTAATTAAACATTTGCGACCAAATCGCTAATTCATCGATCCCCAGATATTCACGGAAAATTAAACCATCACGTAATTCAAGCTGGCTGATACCGGTAATTGATATGGGTTTACGGGTCGGCGCACCAAATTTGCCGTAACCGTCATGCCAGGTTAACAACGACCAGCGCAATGAAAGTCGAATCGGCTCATTAGGATCTTTACGCACAATCAGGTGATGAAGCTGCGTTTCGCTGTCGGCAAATGAAGCGCGATAACCGGAAAGCTGTGCGCCAATTTCCTGTTCGCCGGTGCAGAGGCAGTGCCCCGGCGCGTACAGCGTCGCCGCCGGGTGATAGAGACCGGGCACCACGCCGCTGTTACCGCCCGCCCACATCGTTAAGTAGCGCTCAACGACCCCGGCCAGCGCCCCTTCCACGTCGTCGCCCTCAGGCCCCCCCGCCCAGCGGGCGTCCAGCGTCTCAGCAGACACAGATTCCAGCCCAAGCTGCTGGCGCATGGTCGCCAGGTTAAAAGCAAAGTCGCGGACATCCAGCCCCAGTTGCGCCACAATCGCGGCACGATCCTGAAGCAGCCACTCCTGGCGTACGGCACCATCAACACAGATGCGATCGGCCCAGGTGCGGACCCAGACATTTTTCCCGGTCGGCGGGCCAAAAAATCCCTCCCCCTGGTGCTGAATGCGGGCTACGGTACGCTGCGCCGCATAGTACTCGTCCCCCGGGTTCTGGCTGCACAGAATATCCTCCGTCAGCACCGCTCGCTGCGGGAAGCTGTGCATCGCCTCAAGCGTCAGGCGCATAAACTGGGAAAGCTCATGCAGCTGTTTTTCGGGGGTAGTGAAAACCACCGGCGTGGCGTAAAAATCCGCCAGCTGGCCGATATCTTTCTGCTCCCACACCACGTGCGTCAGCGTCAAAATGAACTGCTGGATAGAGTCGAATTGAGGGCTGAAGCCCCGTAATCTGGTCATGTGCGCTCCTTAGACTGGAATAGCGTTAAACCATTGGTTTCGATAACGCCGCTGCGTGGGCGACGCGCCGAGTGGCGTATCACCAGCGTACCGGGCACCGTAATCTGTTCAGGCTCTATGGTTCCGCTGTCAATTTGCTTCATTAACAGTTCCACCGTGGCATCCACCATCGCGCCGACCGGCTGCGACGCCGAGGTCAACGCATAAGAGGGCCAGCCGGAAGGGCCGATGTCGTCATAGCCGACAACGGAGACCTCCTCCGGAATGCGCAAACCAAACTCATAGCGCGCCACATCCATTACCGTGACGGCCATATGATCGTTGGCGACAAAGACCGCATCCGGCGCTGGCGACGTCGAAAACAGGGTATAGGCTGCCCGGGTGGTTTGCTGAGCGTCGTAATTCCCGTGCACCACCCGGACATCGGTGATGCCATGTTCTTCCAGCGTGGAAATGAACCCGCGCTGGCGGGCGATATTGACCGGGGAATCGGCCACGCCGCCCACGTAGGCAAAACGCTTGTGCTCCCCCGCCAGCAGAAACTCGGCAATCTGCCGCGCGGCCGCTTCGTTATTACTGTTGACGCTGGAGGCCATGCCACTCTCTTCGCTGCGGTTAAACAGCACTACCGGGATCCCGGCGGCAAGGCACTCCTCGGATAACTCCAGCGACAGCGTCACCGAGGCCAGCACAATGCCATCCACCCGGTACTGCATAATCTGGTCAAAAATACGGTCTACGTTACCTTCCCGATCGCCAACGAACAGCAGCAGGTGATAGTTCAGCGTATCCAGCTTTTGCGCCAGCGCCTCCAGCACCTGCGAGTAAAAGGGGTTATCAAAGTAAGAAATGACGACACCGATAATGCGCGAACGAGCCGTGTTGAGCGAACGGGCGATCGCATTCGGGCGATAGCCCAGCTCGCGCGCTGCCTTCAGCACTTTTTCACGCGTTGCCGGTGAAATGCTGGCCCCCGGCGTGAACGTTCGCGACACCGCAGATTGCGATACCCCCGCCAGCTGAGCGACCTGTTGGGATGTGACTGCTGCAAAAGTCTTACGTTTCATTACCCCTGATTCCTTATCAACGTCCTGCCCATTTGCGCGTGCTTCAAACGCCTCAGCAAGTGGGTGTTTTTTATACTTACACCACCTTTGCATGCGTATGCAACACAAAAAATTAAAATTCTCACAACAAGATCGAGATCACTTTACAAATGTGAAACCTTTTCGTAACTTCAAATCTTGAATACGTATGCAAAGAGTTTTCATACCGTCAATGGTACCGGAGAGAACAGGAGTCGCCCAAAGGATTGAACCGGTAAACGTCGTCCCTGACTGGTTATAACCCATTAATTCTTAAGAGGTTCAAAACCATGTTTCAAGCACTGTTACGCCGTCGGGAAGCCCGGCTCTTTTTCATCATCAGCATCCTGTTCTTTATCTGCATTCATAGCATTGATGCATTCCTGGCCCCCATGATGATCAACCAGGGCATTGAGCCACAGATCATGGGCATCATCATGGGCGCGTCCGGTCTGGCAACCCTTCTGATACGCTTCCCGTTAGGCATTATTTCCGACGTGGTTAAAAGCCGCAGGATCTTCATCCAGATTGGCCTGCTGCTGCCAATTATCGCCTGGCCGATTGCCTGGCTTGAACCCAACGCCATTACGCTGTATCTGGCGAAAGCGGCAGACGGTGTCACGGCGGCGACCTGGGTGCTGTACAACATCCTGTTCATGCGTTACTTCGGTCGCAACGAAGCGCCTGCCGCCGTCGCGCTGCTGGCGCTGGCAGGGCCCATCGGCGTGTTTCTCGGTAACTGTATTGGCGCGGTGCTGATTCACTATTTCGCCAATAACATCGCCTTTTTTGTCTCCTGCATCTCCGCCCTGGTGGCGTTATTCCTGACGACCCGCATTCAGGACGTGCACGACCCGGTTCAGGCCCCCACGCTTAAAGCCTGCATTACCGGCGCGCGCCAGCAGCTGGCCGACCGTTCCGTCTGGCTGATTGGCATCCTGGCGACCGTCGTCATTCTGGTGCCCTTCGCCACCCGCGACACGCTGACGCCGGTCTATGCCGAGCAGCTTGGCGCCCGGGCGGGGATCCTCGCGCTGCTGGGTAACATTCACCTTCTTTTTTACGGGCTGGCCATCGCCCTGTGCAGCTCGGTGTTTTATCAGCGCCTTGGGCTGGTAAAAACCGCCGTGCTCGGCATCGTTTTACAGGTGATTTCCACTTTCGGCATTCCCTTTACCAGCAATATCTATGTGATTTACCTGTGGCAGGCGCTGGCGGGGTTCTCGTTCGGTATGGCCTTTGCCGCATTCATGTCGCTAAGCGTAGTGAATACCTCGTCTGATGAACAATCCACGCGAATGGGACTATTCCAGACCATTTATTCCTGCGGCATGTTTGTCGGGCCGGTAATGATGGGCGTAATGATGCAACATATTAACCTGTCGTCCGGTTATATATTGATTGCCGCCCTTTCCGTTGTGGCCGCTATTGCCACGCCGCTGTCCGCTCGATGGGTATATGCCCGTAAAACGCAAACCTCAGCCCAATTATTAAAAAACGGTGCGTACGCTGCCGCGCCGGATTAATAACCCTTTCTGAAGTAAACACCCTTTCCCGGCTCGCCGGGAGGACAACTGACATCTGAAAAAGGTAAGGAGAAGCGAGTGTCCTGGAAATTAAAAACCGGTAAATCTACCGAAGAGCGCCAGCAAGCCAACCAGCAAATAAGAGAAACGGTTGAACAAATACTTGCGGATATTGAAAAACGCGGAAATAAAGCCATTCGCGAATTATCCATTAAATTCGATCGTTATGACCGTCAGGATTATCGTCTGACGTCCGCGGAGATTGACCGCTGCATAAAACAGTTAAGCCGCCAGGATATTCAGGATATTGAATTTGCCCAACAGCAGGTGGCGAATTTTGCCCGCGCGCAGAAAGAATGTCTGCGGGACCTGGAAATTGAAACACGTCCCGGGGTGATCCTCGGGCATAAAAATATTCCGATTAACGCCGTAGGATGTTACGTGCCTGGCGGAAAATATCCCCTGCTCGCCTCCGCGCACATGTCGATCATCACTGCCAGCGTGGCGGGGTGCTCAAGAATCATCAGCTGTGCCCCGCCGTTTAACGGTCAGCCCGCCCCGGCGATTGTCGCGGCGCAAAAAATGGCTGGCGCAACGGAAATCTATGCCCTTGGCGGCATTCAGGCGATAGGCGCCATGGCGCTGGGCACGGACTCGCTGGCACCGGTCGACATGCTGGTCGGGCCCGGTAACGCCTTCGTTGCGGAGGCCAAACGCCAGCTGTTCGGCCGGGTAGGTATCGATCTGTTTGCCGGTCCGACGGAAACGCTGGTGATTGCCGATGACACTGTTGACGCGGAAATGTGCGCCACGGACCTGCTGGGCCAGGCCGAACACGGCGTCACCACCCCTGCCATCCTGCTGACGAACTCGCTTCAACTTGCCAAAGAGACGCTCAGCGAAGTGGAACGGCTGCTGGAAAAGCTCCCTACCGCCGACATTGCCCGCCAGTCGTGGCAGGACTACGGGGAAATCATCGTCTGCGACAGCCACGAAGAGATGCTGCTGGAGGCAGATCGTATCGCTTCCGAACATGTTCAGGTGATGACCGACCGGGACGACTGGTTCCTGGCTAACCTGACCAATTACGGCGCGCTGTTCCTTGGACCGCGTACTAACGTGGCCTACGGCGATAAGGTGATCGGCACCAACCACACCCTGCCCACGCAGAAAGCCGCACGTTATACCGGCGGCCTGTGGGTGGGCAAGTTCATGAAAACCTGCACCTTCCAGAAAGTCCTCAGCGACGAAGCCACTGCCGAAATCGGCAGCTATTGTTCCCGTCTGTCGCTGCTGGAAGGGTTCGCCGGACATGCCGAGCAGGCCAATATTCGCGTGCGCCGTTATGGCAAGACGGAAGTTCCCTACGCCACACCGGCCCCGGTCAGGGAAAAGGTGTAAGCCATGACGCTTTTGCAAACGCCCTCTTTCACCCTGCACGGCAAACGCGCGCTGGTGACCGGCGGGTCAAGAGGGATTGGCTTCGCCGCCGCCGTCGCCCTCGCACAGGCGGGAGCAGAGGTATGGATCGCCGCCCGGGGCCGCGAGGCGCTGGCGCATGCCACAGGTCTGGTAGCGGAACACAGTCTCGCATTTCACCCGCTGGAACTGGATATTACCGACACTCAGGAGGTGGCGCGTGTGCTGGCGACGTTGCCCACGCCCGACATTCTGGTGAACAGTGCCGGGCTGGCCCGCCACCAGCCGTTTCTTGAGGTGAACGAGGATAATTTCGATGCGGTGATGGCGCTTAACCTGCGCGCCACCTTTTTTATCAGCCAGCATGTGGCGCGCAGAATGCGGGCGGGCGGTAAGGGGGGATCGATTATTCACATCTCATCGCAAATGGGACACGTTGGTGGCCCCGAGCGTAGCGTGTACTGTGCCTCCAAATTCGCGCTTGAAGGGTTAACCCGAACGATGGCGCTGGAGCTGGGCGATGCGGGGATCCGTGTCAATACGCTGTGCCCGACCTTCATTGAAACCGACCTGACGCGTTCGTCGCTCGCCGACCCGGCATTTCGCCGCTATGTGCTGGACAACATCAAACTGCGCCGGCCAGGCAGGCTGGAGGACATTATGGGGCCGGTGGTGTTCCTCGCCTCTGAAGCCGCCGGGCTGATCACCGGCAGCGCCCTGATGGTTGACGGCGGCTGGACGGCTACGTGAGGGATGCAATGGAATATCCGCTTCTGGACAATACCGATCTGCCGCTGGTGCTGCTTGGCGGCACGCTGTGTAACGCCCGGCTCTGGCAGCCCGTCATTGAACGGCTGAACGTCTCAGCGGTGCTGTGCATCACGCTGACGGGCGCAGAGTCCGCGCCGCAGGCGTCACGGCGGTTGTTAAAGGTTCTGCCGCCGCGCTTTCTGCTGGCAGGCTTTTCGCTCGGCGCGATTGTCGCGCTGCAAATGGCCGCCGACGCGCCAGAAAGAGTGAACGGGCTGGCGCTGATTTCCGTTAATCCGTTGCCCGTTGCGCCAGACACCCTCGCTTCACGCCGGGAAGCGGTACACACCGCACAGGCGCGGGGCCTGGCCGACTGGCTGGTCTCCTCGCTGTGGCAGAGCTATGTCGCCCCGTCACGTCTGTCCGATCGGATCCTGCAAGAGACTATTTGCCGAATGGCGCAAGAGTGCGGCATTGAGACCTTTGCGGAGCAAACGGAAATGGCCATTCACCGGCAGGACAACCGGGCTGCGTTTAACGCCCTCTCCTGCCCCACTTTACTTCTAAACGGCGCGCAGGACGTTATCTGCACGCCCCATCATCATCAGCTACTGGCGGCAGGCAACGCGAACGTGACCAGGCATACGGTGGAGGCTGGCGGGCATTTTATTCCGCTGGAAACCCCGGATGAGATCGCGCCGCTGCTGCGTCAGTGGATAACGGAGTGCATACAGTGCGCAAAAACAGTTTAAAGACCGCATTTCTGGAAAATACCCCGATCGTTAACGGCTGGCTGGCGATCCCGTCCGGGTATAGCGCGGAAATTATGGGCCATCAGGGTTACGACGCCGTCACCGTCGATTTGCAGCACGGCATGATTGATTTTGCCAGCGCGTTGTCGATGCTACAGGCGCTATCGAGCACGCCTGCCGTGCCGCTGGTGAGGGTGGCAGATAACGATCCGGCGCAAATCATGCGCGTATTAGACGCCGGCGCGTATGGCGTAATCTGTCCGATGATCTCCAGCGCGGAACAGGCTCGCCGTTTTGTCGCTGCCTGTCGCTATCCACCGCTGGGTGTTCGCTCCTTTGGTCCGGCCAGAGGTCTACTCTACGGCGGCAGTGATTATCCACAGCACGCTAACGACGAGATCCTGACGCTGGCAATGATCGAAACCCGCGAAGGGCTGGCGGATCTTGACGCCATCCTTGATACCGAAGGACTGGACGGTGTGTTTATTGGCCCCAACGATCTCTCGCTGACGCTGACCGGCAGCGCCAGCGCCGAATCCCAACATCCCGAAATGCTTGCTGCTATTGAGCGGGTAATTCACTGCTGCCGCCAGCAGCAGAAGATTGCCGGTATTTTCTGCACTTCCGGCGCGGCCGCCGCAGCGCGTATTGCGCAGGGTTTCCAGTTTGTTACCCCAGCAAACGACGTTATGCAGCTGGGTCGCGCCTCACGTGAAGCAATTGCTCTCGCCCGCGGCAACGCCATCCCTACCACCGGTGCATCCGGTTATTAAAAGGAGAAATGATGAAAACTATCCATCTTAGCCAGAGCCAGGCACGAACACGGTTAATCGCCCCCGACGATATGGTTTCCTGCAATCTTGCTTTTATTGATTGCAAGCTGCCCGGTTCGCATCTCAAACAAAACTATTCCTTCATCGGCCCGGGTGTAACTCAGTCCAGCGAGCAGATTGTTAATATCCCCGAGCCGCACGGCTTTAACATTGGCGCGGCGGCTATGCCGAAAGGGGTAACCAATAACCTGCATCTGCATTTCACCGCAGAAGTGTTCCTGATCCATGAAGGGACATGGCGTTTTCGCTGGGGCGCCAACGGCGAGCATGAAGCGGAATTTAGCGCGCCCACCATCCTCTCAATACCGACCTGGATCTTCCGCGGTTTCACCAACGTCAGTAAAGAAGATACCTGCGGCATGGTATTTACCGTGCTCGGCGGGGACAACACGGGCGGCATCATCTGGCACCCGTCAGTGCTGGCGGCCGCCAGCGAGTACGGTATGTATCTCAGCAAGGATAATATGCTGATTGCGCAGGAGGCAGGTGAACCAACGCCCGATCCCGCCACGCTGCTGACGCCGCTGTCAGAACAATATATTGCCGGTCTGCGTGACTACAGCGTTGAGGAGATGCGCCAGCGTGCGGTAACCGGCGATGATCGCTGCTGGTCAGCGCAGGGACTGCTGGACTCGGTGCTGCCGGGACACGGCGGCGAAATTGCGCCGGTTATCGGTTTCGGCATTTCACAGGATCGGGATTCCGCTCCCGCTATCCTGAGCCCGCACGGTTTTTCCGTCGAATGGCTGCGGCTTGCTGACGACCACATTGTCGGTCGCCATCTCTGCCCGGATATTCAGGTGATCATGGTCTTTAAAGGCCAGCTGGAGGTGACCTGGAACGAGGCGGGTAAGGAAGTCAGCATTATCGCCCCGGAACGTTCGGTGATCTCCATTCCGGCAAACAGCTGGCGCCGCTACCGCGCGGTTGATGGCAATGTGGAGTTTATTCTGACGACCCGGGGCGATCAGCGTAAGCGCCTGTACTGGGACGAAGCGATCCTGCACCAGGCGAGAGAACACAATCGCTGTCTCGATCCTGATGGCTACGTGGCGGATGCCGACATCCTGCCAGCCACGGCCCGTCGGGCCGGAGAAAAAGTAGAAAAAGTGCCAGCAGCTAACTGATTTTTACGGCAAAGTGGCGCAAAATAGGGGGGCAGGGATCGCCTGCACCATCATCAATAATGATGCACATAAAACGGATTGCATGATAAACATGGATGGAAAATCAAATGTACAGACCCATAGTCGTTATCCTCTTTATTCTTCTGACGCTCGCCGCACTGATTGAAATGGGGATTATCTCTTTCGGCTAAACCTCCCCCCTCAGAAAGGCCACATTTGCGGCCTTTTTATTTATGAAATATGTGAAGTCGACAGTTTATTTTTATGCGTAGCAGAATCCAAACCCAAACCGAAAATATATTTTATCAATGCGATTCTTTGAAATATATCATACAGCAGATGATTTACCCTAACTTAAATCATAATTAAGCAGTCATTAATATTCGCTGGAATTATAAATAAAGCCTGTGTATTCAGTATTGTCCCCCTCTCATTTCTTCCACTACCTAATCCCGACCGCCTGTACGCCAACGCCTCTGTGGCGCGGCCCGCATAGCCAACAAAATATATTCGCGCTATCAATTAATTTTCTCTGCAATCACAGTGCAGGGTTTACAGACACTTAATTTGCACATTCAGATATTTATAGCTATATCATTTTTACAGCAAAATAAATAATACCTGCACAAATAATAAGGTTTATAAAACACGAAAATATAAATAAATAACAGTTTCTCATGTAAATAATTAGCTTCGCCCTGATGTTGCCACGTTGATTGCTGGCGGATCTCGGTCGCTCTAAAGAAAGCAACGGTAAATACTGTTTTATTCACAGTATTTTCGCCGGGAGCGCCCTCATCCCTTCAGAAAATATGGCCACGTCTGACACGCCGTAAACAATAACTCTGCTGGAGTAATAACTGTATGAGCCAAATATCTGTTATATCGAAACTAACTGGCGTGGAAACGACCACGGAAGGGACACAGATAACACTCGATCACTCCTCAATCGTTAAACTTAACGTGGATCGCGCCGACATCTCAGGTTACTCCCGCAGCGGAAACGATCTGGTGATTACCCTCAACTCGGGCGAAGTGATTACCCTTAAGAATTTCTACATCACCGACGCGCAGGGCGTGAGCCAGCTGGTGCTTGAGGAGAGCGACGGTGCGCTGTGGTGGATTGAAGATCCAACCGGTGCCGCCACCTATGAATCCATCGCCTCCACGGACGCCCTACTGGCGGCGTCAGGGAGTGATACCGGCGGCGCCGCAGCGTGGCCCTGGGTGCTGGGTGGCCTGGCCGTCGCAGGTGGGATTGCCATTGCGGCGGGAACCGGCGGTGGAGGTGGCGGGGATGACGATAACAACAGTCCGAATTCCGGCAATCCGGGAAATCCTTCCGAGCCAGATACCACGCCTCCGGATGCCCCCACCAATCTACAGGTCTCACCTGACGGCAAAACCGTCACCGGTACCGCTGAGCCGGGCAGCACGATTACCCTGAAAGATGCCGATGGCAACACCATCGGAACGGGCAAGGCGGGTAGCGACGGGAAATTTACGATTGATCTCGGTACGCCACTCACCAACGGGGAACAGATCACCGCCACCGCCACCGATCCGTCCGGCAATACCAGCCAGGGCGGTCAGGTTACGGCACCGGATCTCACCGCGCCGGATGCCCCGGCCAATCTGGAGGTCTCCCCTGACGGCAAAACCGTCACCGGTACCGCTGAGCCGGGCAGCACCGTTACCCTGAAAGATGCCGATGGCAACACCATCGGAACGGTCAAAGCGGGCAGCGACGGGAAATTTACGATTGATCTCGGTACGCCGCTTACCAACGGAGAACAGATCACCGCTACCGCCACCGATCCGTCCGGCAATACCAGCCCGGGCGTTCAGGTCACGGCACCGGATTTAACCGCGCCGGATGCACCCGAGATTGTCACCGTCAATGATAACGTGGGCGCCGAAACAGGCCCGCTGAGCAACGGACAACGCACGGACGATGCGCGTCCGACGTTCAGCGGAATCAGTGAAGCCGGCACCGTCATTACCTTCTATGACAACGGGAAACCGATTGGCACCGCCACAGCCGATGCCACCGGGAAATGGAGCTTTACCCCGTCGACCAACCTGTCTGAAGGCAGCCACGCCATTACCACCACCGCGACCGATGCCGCAGGCAATACCAGCCCGGCGTCCACGGCGGTAACCTTCGTGGTCGATACCGTCGCGCCTGGCGCGCCAGCGATCGTCAGCATCACCGATGATGTTGCGCCTGGCACCGGCACGCTCGGGAGTGGAAGCAGCACCAACGACCCACGGCCACAGCTCACCGGCACGGCGGAAGCGGGCTCGACGGTCACCATCTATGATAACGGCATTGCCATTGGCACAGCGGTTGTGGGCAGTAACGGAAGCTGGAGCTTTACGCCGTCGGTGAACCTGAGCGAAGGCAGCCATCAGCTTACCGTGCGCGCTACCGACGTCGCCGGTAACACTGGCCCGGCCTCGCCGGTCTTTACCGTCACGGTAGATGTCACCGCGCCGCAAACGCCTTCCGGATTTATCATTAACGACGACACGGGCGTACTGAAAGGGGCGATCGGTGCCGGGCAATTTACCGATGCCTCAGAGCCGCGCCTGACGGGCAGAGGCGAACCGGGCAGCACGATCACGGTTTACGATAACGGCGTTGTTATCGGCACCACCACCGTTCTGCCGAACGGTACCTGGAGCATCACGCCGACGAGTCCACTGGCAGAAGGCGCACACTCGATTACCCTGCGGGAAACCGATGCGGCAGGCAACCAGAGCGGTCTGTCTCAGCCGATCAACTTTACCGTCGATCTTACGCCGCCAGACATGCCGGTTGCGACGCTCAACTCCGCAGGCACCCAGATCACCGGTACCGCCGAGCCGGGCAGTAAAATCGTCATCACCAACAATGCCGGGCTGCAAATCGGGACCGCCACTGCCGACAGCAACGGCAACTATGTCGTCAACCTGAACCCTGCGCAGACCAACGGCGAGATTATCTCCGTGGTCGCCTCCGATGCCGCAGGCAACCAGAGCTCACCGGCGCTGGTTAACGCAGCGGATATCACCCCACCTGCCGCACCGGGCAACCTGGTGGTGGCGGAAGACGGGGCCAGCGTCAGCGGAACCGCCGAGCCAAACAGCACGATTATCATTAAAGCGCCGGACGGTACGATCATCGGCCAGGCCACCGCCGGCCCGGACGGCACCTTTACCATCCCGATTTCGCCAGCCCAGACCAACGGCGAAGCCCTTGAAGTGACGGCCACCGACGGCAGCGGTAACACCAGTCCGTCTGGCTTTGCCGACGCGCCAGACAGCACCCCACCGCTGGCGCCGGAAAACGTGGTGATCTCTGCCGACGGCACCACCGTAACCGGTACAGCCGAGCCGGGCAGTACCGTCACCATTCGTGAAAATGGCGTGAAGGTCGGGGAAGCGGTCGCCGACGATCAGGGGAATTTCAGCGTAGATCTGATCCCGCCGAAAGCCAACGGCGAAGCCCTGACCGCCGATGCCACTGATACCGCCGGAAACACCGGTCCGACCGCGCCGTTTGACGCGCCGGACATCACCGCGGCACAAACCCCGGTCATCACGGGCGTGGTGGATGATGCCCCCGGCGTCACCGGTCCTGTCAGCCAGAACGGTCTCACCAACGACAGCACGCCTACCATCAACGGAACGGGCGAGCCTGGCACCACCATCACCCTCTACAGCGGTACTACCGAAATTGGCACCGCAGTCGTGTCGGCGAACGGTCAGTGGTCCATCACGCTGGAAACCGCGCTACCGGACGGCGGGCACGTACTGACGGCGACGGCGGTTGACGCCAACAATAACCTCAGCGGGACATCGAACACCTGGAGCATCACGGTGGATACCGCCGCCCCGGGCGCGCCGGCCATTACGCAGGTCATTGATGACGTACCGGGCCGCACGGGTGCGCTCGACACCAATGAAACCACCAACGACACGCTCCCGACGCTGAACGGTACCGGCGAGCCGGGCTCCACCGTGACGATCCGTCTGGACGGACAGGATATTGGTACTGCCGTTGTCAACAGCGGTGGCGCATGGACCTTCACGCCTACTACCCCATTAGTGAACGGGCAGCATACGTTCACCGTCGTCGCGAGCGATGCGGCGGGCAACGCCAGCGCACCATCAGCCGGCTTTACCTTTACCGTCGATACGACTCCGCCACCGGCGGCCACCATTGACACCGTTTCCGATAACGTGGGGCCCGTGCAGCTTCCGCTTAACAGCGGGGACACCACCGACGACACGCTGCCGCAGTTGCAGGGAACCGCACCGGACGGCACCACCATCACGATCTATGACGGAACCACCCTGCTCGGCACGGCGGTGCTCGACGGCAGCGGCGGCTGGAGCTTCACGCCAACCACGCCGCTGACGGACGGCCCGCACTCGCTGACGGTCCACGCAACGGATGAGGCGGGTAACACCACCATTTCGCCGCCGTTTGAACTGGCGATCGACACGACCGCGCCTGCAACGCCGGATATTCCTGAGATCACCGTCAACCCGGACGGCGGCACGCCGGGGACGGCCCTGAATCCTGGGGAGACCACCCGGGATACCACGCCAACCCTGAGCGGCTCGGGCACACCGGGGGATACCGTGAACATTTACGATGGCGCCACCAAAATTGGTGAAGCCGAGATCGATGGCGACGGTAACTGGAGCTGGACACCCACCACTCCGCTGCCTGACGGCACCTACGATCTCTCCCTGACGGTGACCAACCAGGACAGCGCCGGGAACGAAAGCGCCCCGTCCACGCCGGTGACCATTACCATTGATACCGACGCGCCTGCCCAGCCGGGAACCCCAACGGTGACAGACAGCGTAAGCCAGATCACCGGTCCCGTGCTGGATGGCGAATCCACCAACGATCCGCGTCCGGTCCTGAGCGGCGCCGGTACGCCGAATGACGTCATTACCATCTATGACCAGGTGGGTACAGGCGAGCCGCAGGCCGTGGGCAGCGTTACGGTGGACGGTAACGGTAACTGGAGCTGGCGTCCTGAGAGCAACATTGGCGAAGGGACGCATGAATACACGGCGACCGCCACCGATGAAGCCGGGAATGAATCTGTGCCATCAGCCGGTATCACGATAACGGTCGATACCCTCGCCCCGGACACCCCTGTTATCAGCGACATCGCCGGCGCGCAGAACGGCGGGTCCACTAACGACACCACACCGACCCTGAGCGGAACCGGCACCACCGGCGAGACGGTGATCATCTACAACAACGGCGTGGAAGTGGATCGCGTTGAAGTCGTCAATGGCGGATGGTCCTATACCCTGCCGACGCAGACTGACGGCCCGCTGAATATCACCGTCGCCGCGGTGGACGATGCCGGTAACGTTAGCCCGGTAAGCCCGGTCTTTACGGTGGAGGTTGATACGCAGGCGCCAACCGTGCCGCAAATTGACGCCGTCTCTGACAGCCAGCTGACCAACAGCGTGCTTTACACCCGCGACGGTACGCCAACCCTCACCGGGATTGGCGAGCCGGGTTCGAGCGTCACCGTTTCTGTTGATGGTGTCGCCTCGCCGGTGGTCGTGGAGGTTCAGCCGAACGGGACATGGTCCTGGACCGCCGACCCTGCGCTTACCGAGGGGCCGCATACCTTCTCAGTGGCCGCGAGTGACGCGGCGGGGAATACCTCCGCCAGCTCCGGGGATCTCAGCGTGACGGTGGATACCCTGCCGCCTGCAACGCCAACCAATATCACCATTGCCGCGGAGGGCACCCCGCTGACCGGTACGGCGGATGACGGAACCACCGTCACGGTTCGTGACGCCAACGGCAATATCATCGGGACCGGGGTCGCGACGGGAGGCAACTTCTCCATTGCCCTCTCCCCGGCCCAGTTGGATGCCGCGACGCTGACGCTGATCGCCACGGACCCCGCAGGCAATGCCAGCCCGTCAACCACCTTTGACGTGCCGGACTCTCCGCTCGAGCTGCCTGCGGTACCGGTGATTACGGCGATCAACGATGACGTCGATCCCGTCACGGGCGACGTGAAAGATAAAACCACCAATGACACCACGCCTACCCTTACCGGCACCGCCGATCCGGGCAGCGTGATCGCCATTTATCAGGATGCATCGCTGCTTCCGGTGACCACTGTCGTTGCAGATACCAACGGCAACTGGAGCTACACGCCGCTCCTGCCGCTGACGGAAGGGCCGCATACCTTCGCCGTCACCGCCACAAACACCACCACCGGCGCGACCAGCGGGCAGTCGCCTGTCGCGATCGTCACCGTCGACCTTACCGCCCCGACAGCGCCAGCCATCGGTGCGGTGACCGATGACGTAGGTCCGGTCACGGGCCCAATCGCCGACGGGCAGAGTACCAACGACAACCGTCCTACCCTGACCGGGACAGGCACGGCCGGGGACACCATTACCGTGTACAATAACGGCGACCCGCTGGGCACCGTTGTTGTCGGTCCGACCGGCACCTGGAGCTACACGCCGCCTGCGCTGGACGACGGCAGCCACACCCTGACCGTGACCGCCACCGACCCGGCAGGCAATGAGAGCACCCCGTCGGCCGGGATCATCATTGTGGTCGACACCGTTTCCACCACGCCGGTGATTACCAGCGTGACGGATAACGCAGGCAATGCGGCAACGCCTGTCCCAAGCGGCGATCCAACCAACGACACCACGCCAACCCTGACCGGTACCGCCGAGCCGAACAGCGTCGTCGCCATTTTTGATGGCGCCACGCAGATTGGTACGGTGTCGGCAGACGGTACCGGCGCCTGGACATTTACCCCAGAAACCGCCCTCGGGGAAGGGACGCATGACTTTACGGTCAGAGCGACGGATCCGCAGGGCAACGTCAGCCAGCCGTCCGGCGTCTGGAGCATCAATATCGATCTGACGGCGCCACAGGTGCCGACGATCGATACGGTCAGCGACAACGCTCCGGGTGGCGTAACCGGCCCGCTTACCGCCGGGCAGGTCACCAATGACACCACGCCAACCCTGAGCGGCACCGGCCAGGCGGGTACCACCATTCACGTTCTGAATAACGGCGTGGAGATTGGTACCACTACGGTCGACGGCAACGGTAACTGGTCCTTTACGCCGGATCCGGTTCTGACTGACGGGACGTATAACCTGCGCGTCAACGCCAGCGATGATGTCGGAAACGTCTCCGCCAACTCGCCAGTATTCGCCTTTACGGTGGATACCACCGGCCCTGCGGCCCCGGTGGTCACCACGGTGATAGACGATGTCAGCCCGGGAACGGGAATCATCGCCAGCAACGGTTCCACCAACGACACCCGTCCAACCTTCAACGGTACGGGGGAAGTGGGCGCAACGGTGCACGTTATTGTCGATGATGTGGAAATCGGCACGGCGGTCGTCAACGCCCAGGGTAACTGGACCTTCACGCCGACCACCGCGCTGGGTGAAGGGCCGCATACCATTACCTTCAACGCCACCGATGCCGCAGGCAATACCGGGGTCACCTCGCCACCGTTCAACCTGACGGTGGATACGTCGGTGCCCGACGCACCAGTCTTTACCCCTGCCACCGACAATGCCGGTCCCGTGCTGGGCCCGGTCGCCTCGGGACAAAGCACAGACGACACCACGCCAACGCTGAACGGCACCGCGGCAGCCAACGCGACCATCACCATCTATGAGAATGGTCAGCAGGTGGGCACCGCCGTGGCTGATGCCAACGGCGTATGGAGCTTCACCACCGGCACGCTGGCAAACGGCAGCCACACCTGGACCGCCACGGCAACCGATGCCGCGGGCAACGTCAGCCCTGCCTCACCAGGCTTTACGCTGGTTGTGGATACGACTGCGCCTGCCGCGCCGGTTATCACCCAGGCGATTGACGATGTTGGCACCATCACCGGGGCGATTGGCTCCGGCCAGACCACGAACGATCCTCTCCCGCGCCTGGTGGGGACCAGCGAGCCGCTGGCCACCGTGAATATCTACGAAGGCACTACGCTGGTGGGCACCGGTACTGCCGATGCTAACGGCAACTGGACCGTGGATATCACCGTGCCGCTGGGCACCGGGTCACACACCTTTACCGCAGAAGCAACGGATCAGGCGGGGAACACCGGCGCGCCGTCCGCCGACTTCAGCCTGACCATTGACACCACGCCGCCAGCGCTACCGGTGCTGACCAGCATCACCGACGACGTCGGTAATGCTGCGACGCCTGTCGCCAACGGCGGATTAACCAACGATGCACGTCCAACGCTCACCGGTACGGCAGAAGCCGGCGCGACGGTAACCATCTATGACAATGGGGTACAGATTGGCACCGCGGTCGCCACCGGCGGCGCGTGGAGCTTTACGCCGTCCACCCCGCTGGCTGACGGGCCGCATAATCTGACCTTCTCCGCCACCGACGCCGTGGGCAACGCCAGCGCGCAGACCGGGGGTTACACCATCAATGTGGATGCCACCGCCCCTGTCGCACCGGCAATCACCTCGATTGTGGATGATGTGGGAACCGTCACCGGCCCTGTCACCGGCACCAACCCAACCAACGACACCCGTCCGACCTTAAACGGTACGGCGGAAGCCAATGCCACCGTACGTATTTACGACGGCACGACGCTGGTGGGAACCGTCACTGCCGATGCCAACGGCAACTGGACGCTGCCGCAAACCAGCACCACGCTGACCGAAGGCGCGCATAACTTCACCGCCACCGCCACCGATGCCGCGGGCAATACCAGCGCGCCATCGCCGATTATCACGATCAACGTTGACCTGACGCCGCCACCAGCCCCAACCGGGCTGGCGGTGATCGCCAACGGGACGCAGGTTACCGGTACGGCGGAAGCAGGAAGTACCGTCACCATTACCAGCAGCACCGGAACCGTGCTTGGTACCGCCGTCGCGGACGGCAGCGGAAACTTCAGCGCCACCCTCACCCCTCCACAGACCGGCGGGGAGTCACTGATTGTCTTTGCTACCGATAAGGCCGGTAACGCGGGTATCACCACCTCCGTGATTGCTCCGATCACCACGATCCCGAACGCGCCGGTTATCGCTAACATCGACGATAACGTTGGCACGGTGACGGGCAACCTGACCAACGGGAAAACCACCGATGACACCACGCCAACCCTGAGCGGCACGGCGCAGCCAAACGCGACTATCACCCTCTATAACAACGGGGTGCTGATGGGCACGGTCACCGCAAATGCCAGCGGCAACTGGAGCTTCACCACGCCGGTGCTGAGCGAAGGGCCGCATGCCTTCACCGCCACGGCGAGCAACGGCTCGGGCACCAGCCCGATTTCCACCTCGACCACCGTCATTGTCGATCTCACTGCGCCAACGGCCCCGACCGGGACCTTCAACGCAGACGGCAGCGTACTGACCGGTAGCGCCGAAGCGGGCAGTACCGTCACCATCCGTCTGGCGGATAACTCAACGGTCACCGCCACGGCAGACAGCAACGGCTCCTGGAGCTACACCTTCCTCAATAAACAGACGGAAGGCCAGACGCTGCAAATCACCGCCACCGACGCGGCAGGCAACGTCTCGCTGCCCGGCTCAGCCCTTGCGCCGGTGGTGCCGCTCTCAGCCAGCACCAACGTTGAAGAGCTGGCGCTGACAACCACCGCAACGGTGACCAACTCGCAGTACAGCGACTATGGTTTCCTGCTGGTGGGCGCCGTAGGTAACGTGCTGACGCTGCTCGGCAACGACACCGCACAGGTAGGTTTCACCGTCGGCAGCGGCGGCAGTGCGGATATTGCCGTGAACGCCAACGCCACGGGTGCCGTTCTTTCCCTGCTCAATACCCTTGAGCTGGTGGTACAGCGCTTTGACGCCGCCAACAACACCTGGACCACCGTGGTCGACACCGGACAGCCGCAGTTCGCTGACCTGCTGACCCTCGGCGCGACGGGGGTGTCGCTGAACCTGACCGGCCTGGCGGATGGTCAGTATCGCGTCCTGAGCTACAACACTAACCTGCTGGCAACCGGCTCTTACACCAGCCTCGATGTGGCGGTGAAAGAGACCAGCGCAGGCACCGTGTCCGGCGAGACCAGCGTTGTCGGGAACGTCATCACCGACGTGGACCCAACCGCAGGCAGCGACAACGCCCCGGCGGGCACCACCGTCACCGCGGTCACCAACGCCCAGGGCACCACCACCAGCGTCACGGCTGACGGCACGGTGATTCAGGGGCAGTACGGCACGCTGACCATCAACCTGGACGGCAGCTATACCTATAACCTGACCAACACCAGCGCCGCCGTCATTGGGCGCACGGAGAACTTTACCTACACCATCACCCACAACGGCACCAGCGCCTCGGCAAATCTGGTTCTGTCGCTGGGCGAAGGCACCAGCAGCAGCGGTATCGTGGCAGTGGACGATACCGCCTCGCTGACCTTCGATACCACCGTGGAGGCGATTAACAACGGCACCTCGTCGCAGGGCGGCTTTACCCTGGTGGGGATCAACCTTGGCAATACGCTGGGGCTGAACCTGCTGGACGATCTGGCCAACCCGATCATCTACTCCGTAGAAGAAGGCACCACCCGCACCATGACCGTTCAGGCGTCCGTGGGCGGCGTGGCGCTGGCCTCGGTGTTCGACCTCTACATCTATAAGTTCAACAATGCGACGCAGACCTTCGAGCAGATGCGCGTTGAACCCGGCTGGCTGCGCGCGCCGCTGCTGGGCGGCACCTCCTCGCAGCTGACGCTGAATCTGCCCGCCGGCGAGTACCTGTTCCTGCTCAATACGGCGGCGGGGATCACCGCGCTGACGGCCTACACGCTGAACGTCTTGCAGGATCATGTCTACAGCGTGGCAAGCGTGAGCGAGAGCACCACCGGGGATGTGCTGGCGGATGATATTGCGCCAGCGGGTACCGTGGTCTCCGACGTTAACGGCGTGGCGGTGAACAGCAGCGGCCTGACGGAGATCACCGGCGAGTACGGTACGCTGCGGATCAACGCGGCCGGGGAGTACACCTACACCCTGGACAGCGGGGTCGGCGCGGACCATATCAGCACGCCGGATACCTTCGTCTACACCATCACCGCGCCTGACGGCTCGAAAGACACGGCATCGCTGAACATCACCCCAACCGCGCGCCCAATGGATGCGGTAAACGATGTCAGCACCGCGATGGACGTCACGTCGGTTCACCATACGTCAACCTATACGGATACCTCCGTCGGCACCGCCAGCTGGACTACCGCCCTGTTGGGGTCAACGCAGGGCAGCGGAAGCGGAACCTTCGTGGTGGATGCAAACACCGCGCTGCATAACGCCTCGCTGCACTTTAACGTGGCCTCGCTGCTGTCGCTGGGCGGGCTGACGGTGAACTGGTCAATCACTGACGGGACGAATGTGATTCGCAGCGGCTCCTTCAGCGGAGGCTCACTGCTGGGCGGCAGCATCGACGTTCCGCTGACCGGGCTGGATCTCAACGCCGGGACCTATACGCTGAACTTTACCGGCAGCGTACCGGGGCTGAGCGTGGGGAACATCACCATTACCCCAAGCGTAAACGGCACGACCTACTCCCTGTCGCAGTTCGACGCCACAGGCACCCACACCGTTGACGGCAATATCTTCGACGGCACCGGTTCCGCAGGGGCGATGGACCAGCTGCACTCGGTGGATACCCGCGTGAGCATTACCGGCTACGACGGCGTTACCACCACGCTGGATCCGTACACCGGCAGCACGATGTCAAACATCACGGGCCACTACGGGACGCTGGCGATTGCCGCTGACGGCAGTTACACCTATACCCTCAACCCGGGGATCTCGCTCTCTACCATTACCAGCAAGGAGGTCTTTAACTACACCCTGACCGATGCCAACGGTGTGAAAGATACCGCGTCGCTGACCATTGACATGGCGCCGAAATTTGTCAGTTCGGAGCATAACGATGTGATTAGCGGCACGGCCTACGGCGACACGCTGATTTATCAGGTGTTGAACAATACGGCGGGTAACGCCACCGCAGGTAACAGCACGGGCGACCACTGGACGAACTTCTCCCTCACGCAGGGAGACAAGATCGACATTGGCGATCTGCTGGTGGGCTGGAACGGTAGTGCGTCGACGCTGGGGAACTATGTGTCTGTTTCACAAAGCGGTAACAATACTGTGATCTCCATCGACCGTGACGGCACGGGAGCCGCCTACACTAAATCTGCGCTCGTTACGCTGGACAACGTTCAGACCACCTACGACGAGCTTGTAAACCAGCAACACATCATTACCTGATAGCACCTGCAAGAAATGACCCGGGCGCGCACAGCGCCCGGGCATAAACAAAAAAGCAGTACTTTTTTATTAGGGACAAGACATGGGAAAGAAGATGCCTTACTGGTGGCTCTCGTGCTGCCTGATATCTGTGCCCGCTATCGCGGCAAACCCTGCGGCGATGATTAATACCGGACAATTAAGCGAAACGCAGGAACTCCCCTCTTTAAATGGTCGCGTGGCGCCCGTAGCCAGCAAAGCCGCCCCCGGCACGCTACAGCTGAATGAAGCGGTTAACCGCGCCGTGACCTGGCATCCGGCCATCAGTGAAGCCGTCGGCAAACTTTATCAGCAGAGCGAAAATGTGGACGTCGCCAAATCGAAATATTATCCGCAAATTAACGCCGGCATGGATAACGGCTATAGCCACGACGGTGACGATAATGGCTTTACCCCTTCGCTGGTGCTTTCTCTTTCGCAAATGCTTTACGACTTCGGCAAAGTCGCAAGCCAGGTGCGCGCCGAAAACGCGGGCGTCGCCCAGCAGCAGGCCAACGTGCTGGTGAGCATCGACACCATCGCCCACGATACCGCCATCGCCATGGTGCAGGTGCAGACCTGGCAGCAGATGGTCGAGACCGCCAAAGAACAGCTGGATGCCCTGTCCTCCATCGGCACCCTGACGAAACAACGTAATGATGAAGGCGCAACGTCACTCTCTGACGTGGTGCAGACCGACGCCCGCATCGAAGGGGCGCGTGCGCAGCTGATGCAGTATCAGGCCAGCCTCGACAGCTCGCGCGCCACGCTGATGAGCCTGCTGGGCTGGGACAGCCTGAACGAGGTCAGCAATGACTTTCCGCAGAGCCTGGCCCGCAGCTGCGACATCGCCGAGCCGGACGATCGTCTGGTGCCCTCGGTATTAGCGGCCTGGGCGCAGGCCAACGTCGCGCAGGCTAATCTCGACTATGCCAACGCGCAAATGACCCCTACCGTTTCGCTGGAGCCGGAAGTTCGTCACTACCTGAACGACCGCTACGCCGGCAACGAAACGCGGGACCGCACCCAGTACTCCGCGTGGGTAAAAGTGCAGATGCCGCTCTATCAGGGCGGCGGCCTCACCGCCCGGCGTAACGCTGCCGGACACGCGGTGGAATCCGCCCAGTCCACCATCCAGCGCACCCGTCTTGAGGTGCGGCAAAAACTGCTGGAAGCGCGCAGCCAGGTGATGAGCCTGATGAGCACGCTTCAGATCCAGGGCCGTCAGGAAGCGCTCAGCGCCCGCACCCGCGAGCTGTATCAGCAGCAGTATCTCGATCTCGGTTCCCGCCCGCTGCTCGACGTGCTCAACGCCGAGCAGGAGGTGTATCAGGCGCGCTTTACCCAACAGCAAACCGCCGGACAGCTGCATCAGCTTCAGCTCAACTGTCTGTACAACACCGGGCGCCTGCGTCACGCGTTCGATCTTGAAAACCGCACCATCCAGACCGTGGAGATCCAGCCATGAAGCAACGCGATATTCCGCAGGGTGAAAATATGACGGATGAGGCGCTGGAGCAGTGGGCGCAGGCGTTTGGCTATGTGGCGACGCGCTATCGCGTTGCCTGTTCGCCAGGCTCGCTGATCGCCGGCGCGCCGTGGCTGAAAGGCAAACCGATGGTGCCCGCGCTGACGCAGCTCGCCCGTGAAGCCGGGCTGACATTCCAGCTGCTGACGGCCGATCAGCACGCTATCAACAGCTGGCGTCTGCCGGTGGTGGTTGAGCTGAACGACGGTAAAATCGGCGTGATCGACAATTTCGACGGCGAGGATACGCTTGAGGTCAGCTTTTTCGACGACAGCACGCACACCAACCGCCTGTCGATGAGCGCGATGCTGCCTGCCATCCGCCACGTCATCGCCCTGCGTCCGCTGGCGGCGCTGAAGGACAGCCGCGTGGATGCCTATATCTCAAAATACCGCCCGGACTGGCTCTACCGGCTGGTGATGCGCGACCTTCGCCCTTACAGCTGGGTGATGCTGGCTGCACTGTTCATTAACGTGCTCTCCCTCTCGGGCATCGTCTTTTCCATGCAGGTGTATGACCGGGTGATCCCCGCCCAGTCCTATCCGACGCTCTATGTGCTGACCATCGGGGTGCTGATCGCCACGCTGTTTGGCTTTGTGCTGCGCGTGGCGCGCGGACACATTATGGATCTGCTGGGTAAACGCTCGGATCTGCGCGTCTCGGATCGGGTGTTCGGCCACGCGCTGCGGCTGCGCCACAGCGCCATTCCGCGATCCACCGGCAGCTTTATCTCCCAGCTGCGCGAGCTGGAGCAGATCCGCGAGATGGTCACCTCCTCCACCATCTCCACCATCGTCGATCTGCCGTTTTTTATCCTGTTTGTGATTGTGCTGGCGATCATCGCTCCGCAGCTGGCGTGGATCGCCCCGGTGGCGGCGGTGATCATGGTCCTGCCTGGCCTGCTGCTGCAAAAGAAGCTGGCGGAGCTGGCGAAGCAGTCGGCGCATGAATCAACCCTGCGCAACGCGGTGCTGGTGGAGAGCGTGCAGGGGCTGGAGGACATCAAGCTGATGCAGGCGGAGAACCGCTTTTTGCAGCAGTGGAACAGCTATATCCAGATCACCGCTGAATCCGGCCTGCGCACCCGCGAGCTGACCCAGAACCTGATCAGCTGGGGGATGACCATTCAGAGCCTGGTGTATGCCGGGGTGATCGTGGTGGGCGCGCCGATGGTGATCGACGGCACCTTAACCACCGGTTCAGTGGTGGCCGCCTCAATGCTCGCCTCACGGATGATCGCCCCGATGGCGACGCTGTGCGGCGTGCTGGCCCGCTGGCAGCAGGTGAAGGCGGCCAAAGAGGGGCTGGACAGCATTATGCAGCTGCCGACCGAGAATCAGCGCGAAGAGACGCCGATCCGTCAGGACGTGCTGCGCGGACATTACCTGTTCGAGCAGGCGCAGTTTCGCTATCACCCGGAAGATCCGCGTATGGCGCTGCGCATTAACCGTCTGGAGATCAAAGCGGGCGAGAAAGTGGCGATCCTCGGGCGCAACGGCGCGGGCAAATCAACCCTGTTGCAGGCGATGGCAGGCGGGATGGATCTGGCGGGCGGTGAACTGCGGCTCGACAACCTCAGTCTGCCGCATCTGGACGTGGCTGACGTGCGGCGAAACGTCGGCTTTATGACCCAGAACGCCCGGCTGTTTTACGGCACCCTGCGCGAGAACATCACGCTCGGCATGCCGCGCGCCACCGATAAAGAGATCTTCGAGGTGCTGGAGATGTGCGGCGCGGCCAGCTTTGTGCAGAAGCTACCGAAGGGGCTGGATTACCCGATTATGGAGAACGGCGTCGGGCTGTCCGGCGGGCAGCGGCAGTCCATCCTGCTGGCACGGATGCTCCTGCGCGATCCGAATATCGTGCTGATGGATGAACCGACCGCTTCCCTTGATGAGCATACCGAGCGGGAATTTATTCAGCGCCTCGAAGCGTGGCTTGGCAACCGCACGCTGATTGTCGCGACCCACCGCGTGCCGGTGCTGGAGCTGGTGGAGCGCGTGGTGGTACTCAAAGATGGCATGCTGGTGATGGACGCGCCAAAAGCCCAGGCGCTGAACAACAGCCGTATGCAGCAACAGCAGCAGGCAACCGGACGGGAGTGGAAAAATGAAAATCAGTCAGCGTGACGTTGCCGCAGTAGAAGATCTGGATAACGCGCTCGACTCAGAAAGCGGTTATACCGGTGCCCGGCGCATTGTTTTCTTCTCCCTGCTGATGTTTGTGGTGCTTGGCGTCTGGGCGTGGTTCGGGGTGCTGGACGAAGTCTCAACCGGCACCGGGAAAGTGATCCCCAGCTCACGCGAGCAGGTTTTGCAGTCGCTGGATGGGGGCATCCTCACCGAGCTGAACGTGCACGAAGGGGATCAGGTGCAGGCCGGACAGGTGCTGGCGCGGCTGGATCCTACCCGCTCGGAATCCAACGTCGGCGAAAGCGCGGCGCGTTACCGGGCATCGTTGGCCTCCAGCGCGCGTCTGTATGCCGAGGTGAACGATCTGCCGCTCAAATTCCCGCCGTCCCTGGCGAAATGGACCGACCTGACCGCCGCTGAAACGCGGCTCTACAACTCGCGCCGCGCCCAGCTTGAGGATACCCAGCGGGAGTTGCGCGCCGCGTTAGATCTCGCGAACAAAGAGCTGGCGATCACCCAGCGGCTGGTGAAAACCGGGGCCGCCAGCCACGTGGAAGTGCTGCGCCTGCAACGGCAGAAAAGCGACCTGGAGCTGAAGCTCACCGACGTGCGTTCCCAGTATTACGTGCAGGCCCGTGAAGCGCTGTCGAAGGCCAACGCCGAGGTGGATATGGTGTCAGCGATCCTGAAAGGCCGCGAGGATTCCGTTACCCGTCTGACGGTGAAGTCTCCGGTGCGCGGGATCGTGAAAAACATCAAAGTGACAACGATTGGCGGTGTGATCCCGCCCAACGGTGAGCTGATGGAAATTGTGCCGGTGGACGACCACCTGCTGATTGAAACCCGCCTCTCGCCGCGGGATATCGCCTTTATCCACCCTAATCAGGAGGCGCTGGTGAAAATCACCGCCTACGATTACGCGATTTACGGTGGGCTACACGGGGTGGTGGAGACCATTTCGCCGGACACTATTCAGGACGAAGCGAAGCCGGAGGTGTTCTATTACCGGGTGTTTATCCGTACCAGCCAGGATTATCTGGTGAATAAGGCGGGCAGGCACTTCTCGATCGTGCCGGGGATGATAGCGACGGTGGATATCAAGACCGGGGAGAAAACGGTGCTGGATTATATGATCAAACCGTTTAACCGGGCGAAGGAGGCGCTGAGGGAGCGGTAGTCAAACGCCGGGTGGCGGCTGCGCCTTACCCGGCCTACATTCTCGCAGGCCCGCGCAAGCGCAGCGCCGCCGGGCATTAATCCGCACGCAAGACGTGGAATCCGCCTCGAAGAATTAACCTTTAGTCATGCATCACACTTCCCTTCAGCCATGACCAGGGTAATATTACTCGCAGACAAAACGCACTTGCGCACAGTGCAGGAGTGCATTACTATCCACTCAGCTTCAAGGACTGGAGCTTACCAGCATTATGATTAATCATTTTCGGGATCAATGGCTTGAGGATTTTTTTCTCTACGGGAGATCGAGCAATGTTATCCCTTTGAATCTGGAAACAGCGCTTGCAAGAAAGCTCGACATCATCAATGCGGCCATGTCGCACCTGGATTTACGATCGCCACCGGGCAATATGTATGAAGCATTGAGTCCTCCGTTGAAGGGATATTCCTCTATCCGGGTAAACAGACAATACAGGCTTGTATTTCGCTGGTCAGAGGGAAAAGCAGACGATCTCTATCTCTCTCCACACAAGTACACGCAACACAAGTGAGGCATCACCTATGACACTTCAACAGGCACTCCGCAAACCCACCACGCCGGGCGAGGTGTTGCAGTATGAATATCTTGAACCGCTCAATCTGAAAATCAACGATCTGGCAGAGATGCTAAATGTACACCGCAATACCGTAAGCGCGTTGGTCAATAACAATCGCAAACTTACTGCCGATATGGCGATCAAACTGGCAAAAGCCTTTAATACCACTATTGAATTTTGGCTGAACTTACAGCTAAACGTTGATATCTGGGAAGCGCAATCTAACTCCCGCACGCAGGAGGAGTTAAGCCGGATAAAAACCGTTGCGGAAGTCATGGCGAAGCGAAAACTTGGCAAGCCAGACGTTACCCTGCACGGGAACAGCGCATAACGGCATCTGCCATTATGCGCATCCTGTTACAGGGAAATTTTGAGGCGTCGAACCGCTTCTTTAAGCTGCTCATCCGTTGGGGTAACGAAAGACATGCGCAGCGTGGTATGGTCCGGCTCGTTGCAGTAGAAGAACTCACCCGGCACAAACACGACGCCGTTGCTCAACGTTTTTTCCAGCCATTTCGTCGTATTGATGCCGTTGTTCATTTTCGCCCACAGGAACATGCCGCCCTTTGGCTTGTGGAACGACATCACATCGCCCAGCTCCGCTTCCAGTTCCGTTGCAAAGGTCTGGTATTTCTGGCGATAGGCTTCGCGGATCATTTTAATCTGATTCGCCAGACGACCGGTTTTCAGATACTCGTACGTCATCAGCTGCGACAGCGTGCTGGTGTGCAGATCGGTGGTTTGCTTGAGGTTCACCACCGCGCGCTTCAGCCACTCCGGCACCAGCACCCAGCCCACGCGGGTGCCCGGCGCGAGGATTTTAGAGAAGGTGGAGGTGTACACCACGTTATCCTCATTGCCGATATCTTTGGCATGAGCAATCAGCGGGCGGAACGCTTCGTCGGTGTAGTTGATCTCGCTGTACGGGTCGTCTTCGATAATCACGAAGTCATAGCGCTTCGATAATTCCACCAGCTGTTTACGACGCGCTTCGGAGAGCGTCACGCCGCCCGGGTTACCAAAGGTTGGCACGATATAAACCGCTTTGATGGTTTTGGTGGCTACCAGCGCTTCAAGTTCATCCACTTTCATGCCGTCGCCGTCGGTGCCAACGGATTCAAAATTCGCCTGCGCCAGGCCAAAGACCTGCAACGCGGCGAGGTAGGTAGGCCGCTCCACGACGACCGTATCGCCCGGGTTAATTAACGCCCGCGCCAGCACGTCAAGCGACTGTTGCGAGCCGGAAGTAATGACCACGTCATCGGCTTTACAGGCGATGCCGCGACCTTCACAGATGCGTTGGATCTCTTCGCGCAGCCCCGGGACGCCTTCCGTCAGGCCATACTGGAACGCTTCGCCAAAATGCTGAGACAGCACGGCATCAGCAGCGATTTTTAAACCCTCATGATCGAACAGGTCCGGATTTGGAATACCGCCACCCAGCGAAATCACGCCTGCCATTTTGCTATGTTTTAATAATTCACGGATGGCAGAGGATTGCAGGCCCTGCGCGCTGCTGGCGAGTTTGTTTGCAGACATTCTTTACTTACCTTCTTTTTTTATATTGTGCCCAATCTTAGCAGAATATGGGCAATAAATTCCGTTAGCTTAGGCAGCGGCCGCAAATCCTGACGCCACAGTAAATGCACCGGCCTCGGCGCGGGCGTAAACGCTTCCAGAACCCGAACCAGCCTGCCGCTCGCCAGCTCTTCCGCCACCAGCACTTCCGGTTGCAGCAGGAGTCCCGCCCCGGCTCGCGCCGCCATGCGTAAGCCGTAGCCGTCATTGCATCGTAAGACGGCATCACGCTTCCAGCGCACTTCGCCTTCCACTCCCGGCAGCCGCCACTCGTTACGCGCCGTCCAGACCGTGTGCGACAGGCACAGGTGATCCACCAGATCGGCTGGCGTTTGCGGCGTACCGTGACGCGCCAGATAATCCGGCGCGGCGCAGATCACCATGTTGTAGGGACACAGATATTTCGCCACCAGATCCTCATTACGGATCTCACCGATACGAATGGCCAGATCGACCCCTTCCTCTACCAGATCCACCATTCGGTTGGTGAGATCCAGTTCGATGCGCACTTCCGGGTAACGCTGCAAAAACGTGGCCGTCAGAGGCGCGATAACGCAGCCGCCAAACGAGGTAGGCGCCGTCACGCGCAGGGTGCCGGCGGGCGTGGCTCGCAGACGCTCAACCGCGTTTTCAGCAATCGAGACCTGCTCCAGCACGCGCCTGGCCTCTTCGAAATAAACGCGTCCGGCATCCGTCAGGCTCTGGCGACGGGTGTTGCGCTCCAGCAGCCGCGTACCGAGCTGCGATTCCAGCTGCGCAATATACTTCCCGACCATTACCGCCGACATCTCCAGCCGGGCCGCCGCGCCGGTAAAGCTGCCGCTTTCCACCACTGCGATGAACGTCTCCATGCCGCGAAGCTTATCCATATTACGAACCTCTGGTTAGTAATCTTCTAACATCAGCCCAGTTTATCTGAATTTTTATTTATTTAAGAATGAAGGCTCACAACATAAGGAGTCTGCTATGAAAATCGTCATTATTGGTGCCAGCGGTACGGTCGGTCATGCTGTGACAGAAGAGCTAAGCCGTCGCCACGAGGTGATCCGCGTGGGTCGCACGCAGGGCGATCATCAGGTGGATATCACCTCGCAGGCGAGCGTGCAGGCGCTGTTCAAAAAGATCGGTCCGGTGGATGCGATTGTCTCCGCCAGCGGAGGGTTGCACTTCGGCCCGCTCTCAACCATGACCGACGGCGAGTTCAACCAGGGTTTGCAGGATAAGCTGCTGGGGCAGGTTCGTCTGGCGCTGACCGGCCAGCACTTCCTGAACGAAGGTGGCTCGATTACGCTGATAAGCGGGATTGTGGCGCACGAGCCGATTGCCCAGGGCGTGAATGCCACCACGGTTAACGCCGCGCTGGAAGGGTTTGTGCGCGCCGCGGCCTGTGAACTGCCGCGCGGTATTCGCATTAATCTGATCAGCCCGACGGTGCTGACCGAATCCGCCGAAGCGTACGACGGCTTCTTCCCGGGCTTTGAAAGCGTTCCCGCCGCGACCGTTGCGCAGGCTTACCGCCGCAGCGTCGAAGGGGTGCAGAGCGGGCGGGTGTATAAAGTCGGTTATTAAGCCTTACGGGCGGCGAGTATATGGCATTGCCGGGTGGCGGCTTCGCCTTACCCGACCTACAAAATCTCCGAACCGTAGGCCGGGTAAGCGCAGCGCCACCCGGCACCACATTAGCCCACAGAGCCCCAGACCAGATTCCCCTTATGGAACGTCGCGGTACGCGGAGAGATGCGTGCCACGGCCTCGGCGGAACAGGAGGCATCCACCAGCACAAAGCTGGCGTCATCCTGCGCTTTCGGCCACGCGCGCTCGCCTTTGTCGTTCAGCGGCAGTACGTCGCCGGTGGCGATGCCCAGCGCACGCGAAAGCGTCTGCTCATTCGGGCGAATATAGAGCTGTGCATAGAGGTTGGCTTTCTCCAGCATGTCCCCCAGACCGTACGGCGACCAGTGGTCGATCACGCTGTCGGTACCGGTCATGACAAACACGCCTTTATCACGCAGCTGCTTCAGCGGCATGTGCAGAGTGCCAATCGGCACGGTGGAGGCGATGGTCACCTGTTGTGCCGCCATGCGGGTGGCGATCTCATCCACCACTTGCTCGTTAAGCGTCGCCAGGGCGAAGGCGTGGCTGATGGTCAGCTTCCCCTTCAGCGCCGGCGTTTTCTCCACGGTTTGTACCATGTAGTTCACCGCCGCCACGCCCGCCGGGCTGGTTTCATGCAGATGGATATCCACCCCTTTGTCATAATCCAGCGCAATCTGGAACATGGTGTCGAGGGATTTCTCCATCGCGCCGTCGACGTTGGTCGGGTCCAGCCCGCCCACGTAATGCGCCCCCGCCTGCATCGCCTCGCGCATCAGCTTTTCAGAATGAGACAGCAGCAGGCCGTGCTGCGGGAAGGCAACGATTTCGCAGTCAAAGCCTGCGCCCCGGCGCGCCAGTACCGCCTGCAAATTTTCCAGGTTTTTCAGGCCGGAAACCGGCTCTATGTTGCAGTGGCTGCGGGCGATGGTTGACCCTTTGGACTGGAGCAGGTCGATCAGCTTTTCGGCGCGTTCTTGCGTGTAGGGCTGTAACTCCGGCAGCAGCTTCTGCTCCAGGCGGATCATGTCCTGAATGGTGGTGCCCGCCGGACGGTTCAGGGAGCGCCACGGGCCGCCGTAGAAGGTTTTATCCAGATGGATGTGCATGTCGCGCATCGCCGGGAGCATCAGCTTTTTGCCCGCGTCGAAGTGCGGCAGGGTCGCGTCCGCGTGGCTGTTGTTGTCGCGCAGGGCGACGATTTTCCCGTCTTTGATTTCCAGCGTTTTCAGCTCGGTGCGGGTACTTGTCGCCACGCTGCCGTCGAAGTTAAACCCGGCTTCCAGCAGCACGTTGTCGAGATAGTAATGTTTTGCGGTGATGTTCATCGGTTTACCCGTCTCGCAGGTTGCCTTTGCAGAATCGGCAGCATACGCGACGGAACCCGTGGCGCCAAACAGCGCGCAGGCGGTAACCATTTTGCCGCTCTGGCTGATAAACTCGCGGCGGCTTTTATTCTCACTCATCTTATCTTCCTTCATTAATAATGTGGGTACCCGTTTCACCGCGCAGCGCCGCGGGCAGGCAGTCCGGCGAGGTAATGATTACCCTCCTGCCGCCATGGCGTAAAAATTCCAGCGAGGCGACGATTTTCGGCAACATGCTGCCAGCCGGAAAATGCCCTTCTTCCATGTAGCGCGTCATCTGCGCCACGTTCACCGTGCTCAGCGCCTGCTGGTTTGGCTTGCCGAAGTGGATGCACACTTTCTCCACGCCGGTGGTGATCACCAGCACGTCGGCGCGGATCTCGCGCGCCAGCAGCGCGGTGGAGAGATCTTTATCTATCACCGCGTCCACGCTCTGGTAATCGCCCTGTTCACTGCGCACCACAGGAATGCCTCCGCCGCCCGCGCCGATCACCACAAATCCTTTCTGCGTCAGCGCCTTGATGGCATCCGACTCAACGATGCGCCGCGGCTGCGGTGAAGCCACCACGCGGCGATACCCCCGGCCTGAATCCTCAACAAAATGCCAGTCCGGGTGCGCAAGTTGCAGTTCGTCGCGCTGCGCCTCGCTGAAGAACGCGCCGATGGGTTTCGTCGGGTGCGTAAAGCCAGGATCGTTTTTATCCACCTCCACCTGGGTGACGACCGTGACCGCTTTTTGTTCCCCGCGCGCCGCCAGGCGGTTGTTGAGCGCCTGCTGGATCAGGTAGCCGATCCCGCCCTGGGTATCCGCCACGCAGTTTGCCAGCGGGGTCAGCGGCAGCCCTTCCCGCTCGTGGGCGATTTCGGCGCGGCGCAGATCCAGCCCCACCTGCGGGCCATTGCCGTGGGTGAGCACGATGTCATAGTCCGAGGACAGCATTTCGAGCACCGACTCTGCCACCGCTTTGACCGCCTGCGCCTGATGCTCAATCGACTGGCTGGCGTTGTCTTTGATAATGCTGTTGCCGCCGATGGCGACGACCATAAGCTCTTTCATTTTGTTTCCTTTAGAAGGTGCGTTCTGGTGCCCTCATCCCGGCCCTCTCCCACAGGGAGAGGGGGATTAACAGAGGTATCCAGCACATGCTTCACCACAAACATCCCGCCCATCATCAGGTAGGCCGTGACGAACATCAGGGAACTGCCCTCGGCAAAGCCCACCACCGGCGCGTGGATCACCCCAAACAGCGCCAGCAGCGCTCCACCGGCCGCCGCGACGGCCCCCCGCAGCGGTTTGTTGAGGATGGCGAAAATGGCGATACAGCCCCAAAGCATGCTGGCGAGCGGCGCGCCGTTGCCGAGATGCATCAGGCCTTCGTAGTAGATCCCCTTGCTGTGCAGCACGTCGGTGCCGATTTTCGCCGCGCTGGTCCCCGCCGCGCTCATCACGCTGTTCATCATGGTCAGCGCCCAGTTGGCGATCCACGGGAACAGGCAGATGAAGATGACGGGCACCTCCACTTTCGGGGTCTCCCTCACCACCTGGTTGGCGGTGACGACGCCGATAAACACCAGAATCGGCACGATGGCGGTCATCGGTATGATGGCGAGCATAAAGGCCCCCAGCCCGAACAGCGGCACGATGAACATGGTCACGCCGGACGCCAGGGTGTAGCCGATGCTGGCGCCCATCGCTTTCCAGCCAGGATGGCCGACGTAGACCGTGACCGGGAACGGATTGCCCATCAGGCAGCCGAGCATCGAGGCCAGACCGTTCGCCAGCATTACCTTGCGGGTCGGGTATTCATCCCCCGCCGCGTGGGCGCTTTCGATGTTCTCCAGGTCAAAGATGTAGTTCGCCAGCCCCAGCGGTACGGCGGACGCCAGATACGGCAGCGCGTGCGGCAGTCCCTGCATGAAGCTGTCCACGTGCACTTCTGGCGGGTTAAAGCCGAATGATGACATGGACGCTTTAATGGCATCCGGGCTTTGCAGGCCGGAGATCCACGCAAGCAGAGTACCGGCAATTAACAGCAGCAGGCCGGTCGGGATTTTGGCAAAAATCGGCTTTTTACCGAACCAGTTAATGAAGATCAGCAGCAGGACGATAAACGACACGGTCGGCGCTTCGAACGCCTGCAACATCGGGTTCATCGCCAGCAGCAGCAGGCCAAGACCGGACAGGCACGACAGCAGCACGGTACGCGGGATCATCTTGCGGATGGTTTCCCCCAGGAAGGAACCGCCCGCGAGGATCATCGCTTCCACAAAGCACCACACCAGGCCAATCTGAATCGCGAAATCCGCATCGCCGGTTTGCTGGTAAACCGGCATTAAGACCAGGAAGGTCACGGTAAAAATCGACGGCGCGCTTGGGCCGGACGGCAGCGCGGTGACGTCCGTTCGTCCGGTGGCGCGCGCCATTTGCAGGCCAAACCACGTATAGCAAAGACTCGCCACCAGCACCGCCAGCCCGAAGGCTGGCGCGATGCGTCCATAAACAATCTCCTTCGGGATGCCGACGACAAAAATGAGCAGCCCCATCATGGTCAGCAAATTGGTCAGGTTGTTGGTCATCAACCCGAAATAAGCTGCCCAGTCACCTCTTTTCCACTCCAGTTTCATGTTTTTCATGGATGCATACCTTATAGAACGTAGCGATCGCGGAAGGTTAACAGCGCCTTTTCAAAACAGCTAAACGGCGGGTGAACGATGCCCGCCCCAATCATGCCGATCCCGGCGTCCTTGTGGGCAATGGCGGTATTAATGACCGGCAGAATGCCGCTGCCCGCGACCTTCATGATGTCGATGGCGGTCGGGATGCCCATAAACGACAGCAGCGGAATGGTGACGTTCGGGTTTTCGCCGAGGGTGATTTCGCGCATCTGGCGAGAAAAATCGATGGCTTCCTCCACCGTGCCGCCCACCAGCGCAACGATGGCCGGGGCCGTCGCCATTGCAAAGCCGCCGATGCCGTAGGTTTCGGTAATCGCGCTGTCGCCGATATCCAGCCCGGAGTCTTCCGGCTTATAGCCCGCGAACATCGGGCCGATCACCTGCTGCGCCGGGCCGGTGAACCACTGCCCCGGCAGGCCGGAAACGCGCAGGCCGAACTCGTAGCCGTTGCGCGCCATGGTGGTGACGACGGTGCTGTACTCAATGCCGTGGGCGGCATCCAGCGCGGCCTTACACATCGCCATCCACGTCGGACCGGAGAAGTAGTCGCTGCTGGCGACAAACTCGAACACTTCACGCTGCTGCGCCACCGGATAGCCCGCCTGGATCAGCCCCGGCGTCAGCGCCTGAATAAGCAGCGTGGTGCCCGCGTTGTTGCGGTTGTGGCACTCGTCGCCCATGTGCAGCGCCTGGGCCAGCATCAGGCGCAGGTCGATTTCGCCGATAATCTTCATCGCGTCGCGCAGCATCGGGCCGAGCACGTCGCGCATCCAGTTCAGGCGCTCGATCACGCTCTGGTCGTTAGCCCCCATGCGCAGGATCTTCGCCATCTGCTCGCTGAGGTTGGTGAAGGCGCGGTTGCCGTAGGTTTTGTTCTCAACGATGTGCATAAACATCGACGCGGAGGTGACGCCCGCCATCGAGCCCACGCAGTCGTGCTCGTGGCACGGCGAGAACGTAATATCTCCGGAGGCGGCGATCCTTGCCGCATCGTCCAGATCTTTCGCCAGCCCTTCAAACACCAGCGCCCCGGTGACCGCACCCTTCATTGCCCCGCACATGTTCTCCCAGGTAACAGGCGGACCGGCGTGCAGAATGGTCGTGCGGGTCATGCCCGGCACCACGTTGATGGCCTGGTCATAGCCCACCAGCACCGGATGGGACTGAATAATCCGCTCAAGGGCAATTTTGTTCGCGGCGGCAATTTTCTCCGCCAGCGGTTTTTCCGCCAGCCGATCCAGCGCGTCCACCACCTGCATATTGCCCTGCCCCGGCGGCGTCCAGTCGAGCTGGGTCACGGGAACGTGCTGTTTTTTGAGGTCGTCGCTGAACATCGCAATCCCGACGTTAATCACGTTCAGCGGCTGGTTGAATAAGGTCGTCATTATGCTCTCTCCCCTTTGCAGACAAATTCGCGTGCCAGTAATCCGGTATTGGTGCTGCTGCTGGCCCAGATGACGCCTGCGTCAGTCAGCAGCTGGCACTGCTGCGCCAACGACTGCGGATCCTGATCGGTGCCGAGCACGTAGCCGAGAATTTCCAGCGGACGGTTGTCGGCTTTCGCGATCGCCTGTGCCTCTTTGATCGCCTCGATCATCACCCCAACCGGATCGTCATGCGCGCCAAAGCCAAGCACGAAATCCATCACGATCACCCCCACCTGCGGATCGCGCGCCTCCTGTAGCAGGCGGCTGATGCGGTTGGTCGGGTCGATCATCGGGTGTGGCTTGCCGTTGGTGAAGTCGTCGTCACCGAAATCAAGGAAGGTGTGGGCCTGGCTGACGCTGATGTCTTTCAGACGCCTGGCCGGATCCGGCTGGATGTTGCTGTAAACATCGTCAAATTTCTCCAGCGCGGCAAACATCGCTTCGTCGCACAGGGTGCCGCCGCAGAACAGGCCGCGAATGTACTTCTGCTGCGGCGTCAGGCGGGCGCGTACCTCTTCGATCAGCGGCCAGTTGAGCGGATGTAAATCCAGGGTGTCTTTTTTAATGCCGGTAAGCAGCACCGCTTTCAGGGCCGCCTCTTTAGTGCCACGAGCAAACTGCAAACCGTCTTCATCGACTGGCGGTTCGTTGCGGCCCAGGAAGCACACAACCACAGGCTTGCGGCAGGCGCGCGCACGGGCCAGTACTTTCTCAGCCACCGCGGGTGCAGGCGGTTTGGAGATGAGCGCTATCACCCGGGTCGCGTCGTCCGCCTCCAGCATGTCGATGGCATCGAGCATCATCAGGCCGCCGATCTTCTCGCTGAGATCGCGTCCGCCGGTGCCAATCAGCTGCGACACGCCGCCGCCGAACTCGTGAATGCGCACGCTCAGCTCCTGGCTGCCGGTGCCGGAGGCGCCAACGATGCCAATCTGCCCGCGACGCACCGCGTTGGCGAAGCACAGCCCCGCGCCGTTGATAATGGCGGTGCCGCAGTCTGGCCCCATCATCAGCAGACCCTTTTCATGCGCCAGCTGCTTCAGCGCCAGCTCGTCGTCGAGCGATACGTTATCGGAGAACAGCATCACGTTAAGATCGTTTTCCAGCGCCTGGCGCGCTTCCCGCGCGGCGAAGGTGCCGTTGACGGAAATCACCGCAAGGTTGCTGTCCGGACGATGGGTTTTGGCGCTGGCAATCGTCGCGTAGCGTGCTTCATGGGAGCCAGTGCGCTCTTTACGCGTGAACAGCGCTTCAATGGCGGCCAGGGTTTCCTCATTCGCCGCGTCGCCTTTAATAACGATCATCAGGTCGCCGTTTTTCGCGTCCGCTAATTCCGGCGTTAATAGCCCGAGGTTTTTTAATACCCCTTTGTTCATTTCCGTCGCCATCGCCACAAACGCCTGCTCGACGCCCGGCAATTTATTGGCTTTGGTGGAAACCGACATTAAGGAAACCGAATCGAAATACGTATTCTTTTTTATGACGATTTTGGTTGGCATTATTTTCACCTGTTTAAGATAAAAGGGGGCCGCCGTCGTGCTAAATGCACGTCGGTAACAATGCGTTTATTGATTAACGGCCAGCCAGGGGAAGGCTGACCGAATGCACTATGCGCCTGCCGCCAGCAGCAGGTCTGCGATCGCGTTGAAGCCTTTTTCCCGCGCCAGCTCGAGCGGGGTTTTGCCGTATTTATCGGTCATGTGCGGGTTCGCGCCGTGATCGAGCAGCAGCTTCACAATTTCCTGCTGCTTTGCGCCGCCGTCGTTTAATACGATGGCCTCCAGCAGCGGCGTCCAGCCGACAAAATTGGTGTGGTTGACGTTGATGTCGGTTTTTTCCAGCAGCTCACGCACGATTTCAACGTGCCCTTTTTCACTGGCAGGGGTAATGCCCACGCCGCCAAAGCGCGTCAGACGATCGAGATCCGGATTTGCCGGAAGGACAATGCGCAGCAGGGTTAAATCATTGGTCAGGCAGCCGATCAGGAAGGGGTTAAAACAGGTCTGGTCCTGTTTATCAATATCCGCCCCGGCGGCAATTAAAAACTCCACACAGGCGTAATGCCTTTTCAGACTGGCAATAATAATGGCGGTTCTTTTCTGGCGGTTGGTCGCGTTAATATCCACGCCTTTCTCCAGGCAGGCTTTTAGCGCGTCGATATTGCCCTCTTCTGCCGCCAGCAGAAATTCTGTAACCAGTGCAGTTGCAGACATATTCAGACTCCCTATGTTTCACTTCTGATGACCTGAGAATAGCAACAGCCTGGTCATAAAAGAATCCGCTTAAAAATGATTCATCGACACGCAATTCATTGTTGAGTTAAATTCAACGGTCCGGGAGAAATGTGCGTCTGTGCAACCTTTTTCTTATGTTTTACCGCTTTTACGCGCTTCAGGCTGCATTATCCTTATGGCTGAAAAAGCCTTACACAGCGCGGTTCTACGTAAAAATCCAGAACTGTGATCGACATCAACTATGATGTAACGCCGCTGTTAAAATATGTTCAAAACTGATGGTCACCAGGAGCCATAATATGAATTCCATCTTTACCGAAGAGAATTTGCTGGCCTTCACCACCGCGGCACGTTTTGGCAGTTTTAGCAAAGCGGCTGCCGAGCTGGGCGTAACCACCTCCGCCATCAGTTACACCATTAAACGCATGGAGACCGGACTGGACGTGGTGCTGTTTGTACGCAACACGCGCAGCATTGAGCTGACCGAATCCGGTTTTTATTTTTATCGTAAAGCGACCGACCTGCTGAATGACTTTCATGCCATCAAGCGCGGGATTGATACCATTTCTCAGGGCATTGAGACGCGGGTGCGCATCTGCATAAACCAGCTTTTGTATACGCCACGCCATACCGCGCGTTTGCTCCAGGTGCTGAAAAAACAGTTTCCCACCTGCCAGATCACGGTGACGACCGAGGTGTATAACGGCGTCTGGGATTCCATCATTAATAATCAGGCCAATATCGCCATTGGCGCGCCGGATACGCTGCTGGACGGCGGCGGCATTGATTACACCGAGATAGGGGCGATCCGCTGGGTATTTGCCATCGCGCCCACGCATCCGCTGGCGTTCGCCCCGGAGCCCATTTCCGAAAGTCAGCTGCGTCTGTATCCCAATATCATGGTCGAGGACACCGCGCATACCATCAACAAGAAGGTGGGCTGGCTGCTTCACGGTCAGGAGGCGATTCTGGTGCCGGACTTCAACACGAAATGCCAGTGTCAGATCCTGGGGGAAGGTATTGGCTTTTTACCGGAATATATGACGCGTGAGGCGGTGGAGGAAGGGCTGCTGGTAACGCGGCGGATCAATAATCCACGTCAGGATTCGCGCATGCTGCTCGCCACGCAGCATGCGGCGACCGGTCAGGTCACGCGCTGGATCAAACAGCAGTTTGGCCCGGAAGGCGTGCTGACCCGGATCTACAGTGACTTACTGTGGCGTACCTAGCTCTTCGTCTGAACCCAAAACGCGTGGATAAGACCGGGGAAGTAGCCCAGGATGGTCAGAAGGATATTCAGAATAAACGCCCAGCCCAGCCCCTTGCCAAGCAGCACGCCCAGCGGCGGGAGAATAATCGTAAAAACAACGCGCCAAAAACCCATAAAAAACTCCGTGCAGGCTAACCAATTGAAAATTATAAAAGACACTTCTCTAAGCGTAGCCAGTTTACGGTTAACTGCCATGCGTCTCTCGCGCTTTTACCTGCCTTTACCCTCTTTACACTGGCTTAAACCCCCGCCTTAAATGCTCTACTGTTCTGAAATTGACCGTAAGGAAACGCAATGTCTCTTCCTGTTATGTCGCCGCAGCAGGCAAACGCGCTGATTGCTGAAAGTGATGCCGTGGAACCGACGTACCTGATAAGGAGTATCTGAAAGATTAGGCTGTACCCCGCCCCCGGACGTGGGCTATGGTGAAGATCATGACAATGATGAGGAGGTGCTATGTTTTCTGTCGGTGATTATGTACAACCGCGTCAGGGCGGTCCGAAACTGAAAGTGCTCGAAGTGAATGGTGAAAACATTGTGGCTGTGCAGGCCAGCAATGAGCAGGGCGAGAAATATCACCTGAAAGCGGCGGACGTGGTTCTGTACTCCGAAGACGGTGACTTTGGCGTCTGCTAAGTCAATAATCGGGCGGAATACACCGCCCGAATAATCATCAGATCAGGAAATCGTCCAGCGATTTACCGTTTGCCAGTGCGGTTGCAATTGGCTTTGGCGTACGCCCCTGGCCGGTCCAGGTTTTTTCTTCACCGTTCGCGTCAATAAAACGATATTTCGCCGCACGCGCTTTACGTTTTTTCGTCGGCTGACCCGCCTGCGCCAGATCACTGCCTAACAGATCGCTCGGAGAAATACCGTCAGCTTTCATCAGTTCCAGCAGAGCATTAATTTTATCCTGCTGTTCAGCGCGTTGACGCTCTAATTCAGCCTGCTCGCTGCGTTTTTCTTCAGTGACAATCCGGAATTTTTCCAGCACTTCTTCCAGAACATCCATGGATAATTCACGTGCCAGCGCCCGGAGGGTACGAATATTATTAAGATTCTGTAACGTTAAAGCCATAATAATGAAAAACCTTTCTTCGTGTGTATAACATAAATCAGGCAACAGAATAATTGATTTTTGTTCTGATATCTACCCACCCTGACGTTTTGACATTATTGTAAATGTTTTAGAATATCCCGTTAATATAACCCCGAAATATATGTCTGTTTTAATGCGTAATATACCGCCCTTCCCCAGGCCAAAAACCCCTGTTTAAAACAGTTCAAAAAACCGCCTCCACTCTCCCACACAACAGAGGTTTTACACGCGCACTGATAAACTAATCCATTGATTTATTTTAATAAAATATGGACAAGGAGAGAAAATAACGAAGCGCGCAAAAAACGCACAACTTTAGAGAATTTTATGGCTAAAGCGCCAGTAAATAAAAATTAATCACTACTTGTTAGTTAAAATCCAGAGAGATACGCTATACACTCATAACAAACCAACCTAAAGCACTAAAGGCCGTAGGTAAAACGCCACTTTTTTGTCCTGTTCGAGGAGTTCAGACATGTTCTCACCGCAGTCTCGCCTGCGCCATGCGGTAGCGGATACGTTCGCGATGGTCGTTTACTGTTCCGTCGTGAATATGCTGATTGAAATTTTCCTGTCGGGAATGTCCTTTGAGCAATCCCTCTCGTCGCGCCTGGTGGCCATTCCGGTGAATATCATGATTGCCTGGCCGTACGGCCTGTATCGCGATGCAGTGATGCGTTTAGCCCGGCGTATTAGCCCGGCGGGTTGGGTAAAAAACCTGGCGGACGTGCTGGCTTACGTGACGTTCCAGTCCCCGGTGTATGTGGTTATTTTGCTGACGGTGGGCGCAGACTGGCATCAAATCGCCGCTGCGGTAAGTTCAAATATCGTGGTATCCATGCTGATGGGTGCGGTGTACGGTTACTTTCTTGACTACTGCCGCCGCCTGTTTAAAGTCAGCCCTTATAGCCAGGCAAAAGCGTAAGGTAAGGCGACTGGCTCAGGCCAGTCGCAGAGTTATTGTACGTCGCCAAACAGCCCTTTCAGGAACCGCTCCAGCGCCATACGCGAGCTGAAACCGTGCGGAATACCATAATGTTCATGCGTCTCGCCGCCTAAATAGAGCGGAAATTGCTGATAATGATCGCAGGTTTTAATATCCGAGGCGGGCTCAGCAAATGACAGGCTTCTGTCTTTGAGTGTCGGGTGAATAATGAGAGCAGTACGCCCCATTCTTGCTTCACGGTTGACGTAAACATAATTCTCACCACGGCGATATCCGTACGCTTTTGATGTTACCTCATCCATGGTGAACCCTTCTTTTTCAAGAACGCGCGCCACCTCATCGGGTCGTAAATACATATCTTTTCCTCATTATCATTCCTGCCCGGCAACCTTACAGTATTCAGCATTAGCAGGGCTTTCAGAATATTCCATAAACTGCCCGATAAGCCGTGACTCGCTTCAGATATTACATTTCTGGACTAAACTAAACGGGAACACAAATTATGGAGGATCGTATGTTTAACAGACCGAACCGAAACGATATTAATGACGACACACAGGATATTCGTAACGATGTCAGCCAATTAGCGGACACGCTGGAAGCCGTATTGAAATCCTGGGGCTCTGACGCAAAGGACGAAGCAGATGCCGCGAAACGTAAGGCTCAGTCTCTGCTGCGTGAAACGCGGGCAAGGATGAATGGCCGCTCACGTACCACTCAGGCGGCCTGCGACATGGCCAGCTGCGCCACCACCTTCGTACGTGAAAAACCACTTTGTACGCTGGGAACGGTCGCGGCGGTCGGGATTTTTGTCGGCGCCCTGCTTAGCCTGCGTAAGTAAGCGCGCGTTCTCAGCCCCGGTCGCCTCAGGCGCCGGGGCTTTTCTTTGCCTGACAGCCTGAAAAACCCGCACAGCCCGCCCTGCCCCGCCAGGCTCATCATTGGGGCCTTATTAATCTGTATTTCCCATATCTTGTGTGGTTGAAACTTATCGCAACTACATCTAGTATTCCCTTTAGCAAGACACACACAACATGACGCGTTTACTCGCGCCGTTCTCTCATTCTAAATGGAAATACGAATCATGAGCATTATTATTTACACTCGTAACGATTGTGTTCAGTGCCACGCCACGAAACGGGCGATGGAGAGCCGCGGCGTGGCATTTGAGATGGTCAATATTGATCAGGTGCCCGACGCGGCAGACACCCTGCGGGCGCAGGGGTTTCGTCAGCTTCCGGTTGTCGTTGCCGGCGACACCAGCTGGTCTGGCTTCCGTCCGGACATGATCAACCGCCTTGCCGCTCAGGGCGTCAGTGCATGAGCACGCTGGTCTACTTTTCCAGCAGCTCGGAAAACACGCTTCGGTTTATGGAGCGTCTCGGGCTGCCCGCGATACGCATTCCGCTGAACGAGCGGGAGCGTATTCAGGTAGACGAACCCTACATTCTGGTGGTGCCCAGCTATGGAGGTGGCGGCACCGCAGGGGCTGTGCCTCGTCAGGTGATCCGCTTTCTGAACGATCCCCATAACCGGCAGCTGATTCGCGGCGTGATCGCCGCAGGCAATCGCAACTTCGGCGAGGCCTTTGCCCGCGCCGGGGATGTCATCTCTCAAAAATGCGGCGTGCCGTATCTCTATCGTTTTGAACTGATGGGGACACAGCAGGACGTAGAGAACGTGCGTAAAGGAGTGAACGAATTTTGGCAACGACAACCGCAGAACGCGTGATTCAGGCGACGCCGGATTACCACGCATTAAACGCCATGCTAAACCTCTATGACCGCGAGGGGCGCATTCAGTTTGGCAAAGATCATGAGGCGGTGGACGCCTTTTTTGCCGCTCATGTACGCCCGAACAGCGTCGTCTTTGGCAGCCAGCAGGAACGTCTCGACTGGCTGGTAAAAGAGGGTTATTACGAAGAGCGTGTCCTCACCCGCTACGACCGCGCCTTCGTGGTGGCATTGTTTGAACGGGCGCACGCCAGCGGTTTTCGCTTCCAGACGTTTCTCGGCGCGTGGAAGTATTACACCAGCTACACCCTGAAAACCTTTGACGGCAAACGCTATTTAGAAAGCTTTGAAGATCGGGTGGTGATGGTGGCGCTGACGCTGGCGCAGGGCGATGAAGCGCTGGCCGAAAGACTCACGGAGGAGATCCTCTCCGGTCGCTTCCAGCCCGCCACGCCAACGTTCCTTAACTGTGGGAAAGCCCAGCGCGGCGAACTGGTCTCCTGCTTCCTGCTGCGTATTGAAGACAATATGGAGTCGATTGGCCGTGCGGTGAATTCGGCGCTACAGCTTTCGAAACGCGGCGGCGGCGTGGCGTTTCTGCTTTCGAACCTGCGGGAAGCGGGCGCGCCGATTAAGCGCATCGAAAACCAGTCTTCCGGCGTCATCCCGGTGATGAAGATGCTGGAAGATGCCTTCTCATACGCCAACCAGCTTGGCGCACGTCAGGGCGCGGGTGCGGTTTATCTGCACGCGCACCACCCGGACATTCTGCGTTTTCTGGATACCAAACGTGAAAACGCCGACGAAAAGATCCGCATCAAAACCCTGTCGCTTGGCGTGGTGATCCCGGATATCACGTTTAAGCTGGCTAAAGAGAATGCCGACATGGCGCTCTTCTCACCGTATGACGTTGAGCGGATTTACGGCAAAGCCTTTGGCGACGTGGCGATAAGCGAGCTGTACGACGAGCTGGTGGCCGACGATCGCATTCGCAAAAAAACCATCAACGCCCGCGATTTCTTCCAGACGCTGGCTGAAATTCAGTTTGAGTCCGGCTATCCGTACATCATGTACGAGGACACGGTGAACCGCGCTAACCCGATTGCCGGGCGCATCAACATGAGCAATCTGTGCTCGGAGATTTTGCAGGTCAACAGCGCGTCCAGCTACGACGAGAACCTCGACTACGCGGACGTGGGCAAGGATATCTCCTGTAACCTCGGGTCGCTAAATATTGCCCATACCATGGATTCACCCGATTTTGGCCGCACGGTAGAGACCGCCATTCGCGGGCTGACGGCGGTATCGGACATGAGCCACATCCGCAGCGTACCGTCCATTGAGGCGGGCAACGCCGCGTCGCATGCCATCGGCCTTGGGCAGATGAACCTGCACGGCTATCTGGCGCGGGAGGGCATCGCCTACGGTAGCCCGGAAGGGCTGGATTTCACCAACCTTTATTTCTACACCATCACCTGGCATGCGCTGCATACCTCGATGATGCTGGCGCGCGAACGCCACCAGCGGTTCGCAGGCTTTGAGCAGTCCCGCTACGCCAGCGGAGAGTATTTCAGCCAGTATCTGGAAGGCGACTGGCAGCCGAAAACCGAAAAAGTACGCGCGCTGTTTGCCCGCGCTGGCATCACCCTGCCGACGCGTGAGATGTGGCAACAGCTGCGTGAAGAGGTGATGCGCTACGGCATTTATAACCAGAACCTTCAGGCGGTGCCGCCAACCGGCTCCATTTCCTATATCAATCACGCCACGTCGAGCATCCACCCCATCGTGTCGAAGATTGAAATCCGTAAGGAAGGCAAAACCGGGCGTGTCTACTACCCTGCCCCGTTTATGACCAACGAGAATCTGGCGCTGTACCAGGACGCCTATGAGATTGGCCCGGAAAAGATCATTGATACCTACGCCGAGGCGACTAAACATGTGGACCAGGGGCTGTCGCTGACGCTCTTCTTCCCGGACACCGCCACCACGCGGGATATCAACAAAGCACAGATCTACGCCTGGAAGAAAGGCATCAAAACGCTGTACTACATTCGCCTGCGCCAGCTCGCGCTGGAAGGCACCGAAATTGAAGGCTGCGTGTCCTGCGCGCTGTAAGGAGAAAGGATGAAACTGTCACGCGTAAGTGCCGTTAACTGGAACAAAATTCAGGATGATAAAGACCTGGAGGTCTGGAACCGCCTGACCAGCAACTTCTGGCTGCCGGAAAAGGTCCCGCTCTCCAACGATATTCCGGCCTGGCAAACCCTGAGCCATGCCGAGCAGCAGCTGACAATCCGCGTCTTTACCGGCCTGACGCTGCTGGACACCATTCAGAATACCGTGGGTGCGCCCGCGCTGATGAGTGATGCGCTGACCCCGCACGAAGAGGCGGTAATGTCGAATATCAGCTTTATGGAGGCGGTGCATGCCCGCTCCTACAGCTCGATTTTCTCCACCCTGTGCCAGACCAGAGACGTGGACGCGGCCTACGCCTGGAGTGAAGAGAGCGCGTCATTGCAGCGCAAGGCAGATCTGGTGCTGGAATATTACCGGGCCGACGAGCCGCTGAAGAAGAAGATCGCCAGCGTGTTCCTGGAATCTTTCCTCTTCTATTCCGGCTTCTGGCTGCCTATGTACTGGTCGAGCCGGGGCAAGCTCACCAACACCGCCGATTTGATTCGCCTCATCATCCGCGATGAAGCGGTACACGGGTATTACATCGGCTATAAGTATCAGAAAGGGCTGGAGAAAGTCAGCGCGGAAAAACGCGAGGAACTCAAAGGTTTTGCCCTCGATTTACTGATGGATCTGTATGACAACGAGCTGAGCTATACCGAAGAGCTGTACGCCGGAACGGGCTGGGAAGAGGACGTAAAAGCCTTCCTCTGCTATAACGCCAACAAGGCGCTGATGAACCTGGGCTACGAAGCGTTATTCCCACCAGAAATGGCGGAGGTGAACCCGGCGATCCTCGCAGCGCTGTCGCCCAACGCCGATGAAAACCACGACTTCTTTTCCGGGTCCGGCTCGTCGTACGTGATGGGTAAAGCGGTGGAGACGCAAGACGAGGACTGGGATTTTTAATGAATGAATTAACGTTCATTAATTAACTCTGCATTTCATTATTTCCAGCCGAATATTCCACTACGTACTACACTGTAATTTCCCCGTCATATTCGCCTGAATCACACCGATTCAGGCGAAATTCTCCCATGCAACAGCAAAAAATTGAGAAAAATTCAAACCGCCCTCAGCCCTTTATTCATGGGAAATTCAGCCGTTTCGCTTGCGGCAAAATTCCGGCCTCAGGCCGGTCCAGGGTTGTCTCAGATTCTGAGTATGTTAGGGTAATGCCAGTTAACTATTTACCATGGTAATCATATCGACATAAACAAATAACAGGACACTCTCTATTGCATGGCAATTAAATTAGAAGTGAAAAATCTTTATAAAGTATTTGGCGAGCACCCGCAGCGCGCATTCAAATATATTGAGAAAGGCCTTACGAAAGAGCAAATTCTGGAAAAAACCGGGCTATCGCTTGGCGTTAAAGACGCCAGTCTGGCCATTGAAGAAGGCGAGATTTTTGTCATCATGGGATTATCCGGTTCGGGTAAATCCACTATGGTTCGCCTTCTCAATCGCCTGATTGAACCCACCCGCGGACAGGTGCTGATAGACGGCGTGGATATCGCCAGAATATCAGACGCCGAACTCCGTGAGGTGCGCAGAAAGAAAATTGCGATGGTGTTTCAGTCATTTGCACTGATGCCGCACATGACGGTACTCGATAATACCGCCTTTGGCATGGAGTTAGCCGGCACGCCCGCTCAGGAACGTCAGGAAAAAGCCCTTGATGCACTGCGTCAGGTCGGGCTGGAAAATTATGCTCATGCGTATCCGGATGAACTCTCCGGCGGTATGCGTCAGCGTGTGGGATTAGCGCGTGCATTAGCGATTAATCCGGACATTTTATTAATGGACGAAGCCTTCTCGGCGCTCGATCCCTTAATTCGCACCGAGATGCAGGATGAGCTGGTAAAATTACAGGCCAAACATCAGCGCACCATTGTTTTTATTTCTCACGATCTGGATGAAGCCATGCGTATTGGCGACCGTATCGCCATTATGCAAAATGGTGAAGTGGTGCAGGTCGGCACACCGGATGAAATTCTCAATAATCCGGCGAATGATTATGTGCGCACCTTCTTCCGCGGCGTGGATATTAGCCACGTATTCAGTGCGAAAGATATTGCCCGTCGAACACCAAACGGCATTATTCGTAAAACGCCAGGTTTTGGCCCGCGCTCCGCGCTGAAGCTGTTGCAGGACGAAGACCGTGAATACGGTTATCTGGTTGAACGCGGCAATAAATTTGTCGGCGTGGTCTCCATCGACTCTCTGAAAACCGCCCTGAGCGAAAACCAGGGAATCGATGCGGCGTTGATTGACGCTCCGCTTGCCGTGGACGCCGAAACGCCGCTCAGCGAGTTGCTCTCTCACGTGGGTCAGGCGCCGTGCGCCGTGCCGGTCGTCGGTGAAGAACAACAGTACGTTGGCATCATCTCAAAGCGGATGCTGCTACAGGCTTTAGATCGCGAGGGGACAAACAATGGCTGATCAATCAAACCCATGGGGCACCACTGAAGCAGCGGACAGCGCGGCGCAATCTGCCGATGCGTGGGGGTCGACGCCTGCGCCTGCCGATGGCGGCGGCGCGGCGCAATCTGCCGATGCGTGGGGGTCGACGCCTGCGCCTGCCGATGGCGGCGGCGCGGCAGACTGGCTCAACAGCGCACCAGCGCCTGCCCCAGAGCATTTCAATATTATGGATCCGTTCCACAAGACGCTGATCCCGCTGGATAGCTGGGTAACGGAGGGGATCGACTGGGTCGTTACCCACTTCCGTCCGGTGTTCCAGGGGATCCGCATCCCGGTGGATTACATCCTGAACGGCTTCCAGCAGCTGATGCTGGGCATGCCCGCGCCGGTGGCGATTATCCTGTTCTCGCTGATCGCATGGCAGTTCGGCAGCGCGGGTATGGGGATCGCCACGCTCATCTCCCTGATTGCCATCGGCGCGATTGGCGCGTGGTCTCAGGCGATGATCACCCTGGCGCTGGTGCTGACCGCCCTGCTGTTCTGCGTGGTGATCGGCCTGCCGATGGGGATCTGGCTGGCGCGCAGCCCCCGGGCCGCGAAGATTATCCGCCCGCTGCTGGATGCGATGCAGACCACGCCAGCGTTCGTTTACCTGGTGCCTATTGTGATGCTGTTCGGCATCGGTAACGTACCGGGGGTGGTCGTGACCATAATCTTCGCCCTGCCACCGATTATTCGCCTGACCATTCTGGGCATTAACCAGGTGCCTGCGGATCTGATAGAGGCATCGCGCTCGTTCGGCGCCAGCCCGCGTCAGATGCTGTTTAAGGTTCAGCTTCCGCTGGCGATGCCGACCATTATGGCAGGTGTTAACCAGACGCTGATGCTGGCGCTGTCGATGGTGGTGATCGCCTCGATGATTGCCGTTGGCGGGTTAGGTCAGATGGTACTGCGCGGCATTGGCCGTCTCGATATGGGGCTGGCGACCGTCGGCGGCGTCGGGATTGTGATCCTCGCCATCATTCTTGACCGCCTGACCCAGGCTGTCGGTCGTGATTCACGTAGTCGCGGCAACCGTCGCTGGTACACCACCGGCCCTGTCGGGTTACTCACCCGCCCATTTACAAAATAAGGAACAACGATGCGACATAACGTACTTTTTGCCACAGCGTTTGCGACCCTTGTCTCCACCAGCGCAGTTGCCGCTGACCTGCCGGGCAAAGGCATTACCGTGCAGCCGGTGCAGAGCACCATTTCGGAAGAGTCCTTCCAGACCCAGATTGTCAGCCGTGCGCTGGAGAAACTGGGCTATACGGTGAATACCGCCAGCGAAGTGGATTACAACGTGGGCTATACCTCCATTGCCTCCGGTGATGCCACCTTTACCGCCGTGAACTGGCAGCCGCTGCACGACGACATGTATGCCGCCGCAGGCGGTGACAAGAAATTCTACCGCGAAGGCACCTTTGTGACCGGCGCTGCGCAGGGATATCTGATCGACAAGAAAACCGCCGATAAATATCACATCACCAATATTGAACAGCTGAAAGATCCGAAGATCGCAAAACTGTTTGATACCAACGGTGACGGTAAAGCCGACATGATGGGCTGTTCGCCGGGCTGGGGCTGTGAAGCGGTGATTAACCACCAGAACAAAGCCTTCGATCTGGCGAAGACCGTCGACGTGAGCCACGGCAATTACTCTGCGATGATGGCCGACACCATCGCCCGCTTTAAAGAAGGAAAGCCGGTGATCTACTACACCTGGACGCCGTACTGGGTGAGCGACGTGCTGAAGCCGGGCAAAGACGTGGTGTGGTTGCAGGTGCCCTTCTCCTCCCTGCCAGGCGAGCAGAAAGATATCGACACCAAACTGCCAAACGGCATGAACTATGGCTTCCCGGTGAACACCATGCATATTGTGGCGAACAAAGCCTGGGCCGAGAAAAACCCGGCGGCGGCGAAGCTGTTCTCGGTGATGAAACTGCCGCTGGCAGACATTAACGCCCAGAACGCGATGATGCACGCGGGTAAATCATCCGAAGCTGATATCAAAGGCCACGTGGATGGCTGGATCAAAGCCCACCAGCAGCAGTTCGATGGCTGGGTGAAAGAGGCGCTTGAGGCGCAGAAGTAAAAAACACAACCCTTACCCCTCACCCTAACCCTCTCCCCAAAGGGGAGAGGGCCGGGGTGAGGGGCTTAACCGCACAATCCACCACGTAACAATTCCCCAACATTCACCATCATTGGTTATTATGTTTCCGGAAAAATAATCACTTAACTCACGATTCCTGAAACTAATGACAAAAACAACTCAAGGGCTTAGCCCCGCACTCATCCTTTTAATGTCCGTGGCAACGGGTCTGGCCGTCGCCAGCAACTATTACGCACAACCACTGCTCGACACCATCGCACGCGCCTTCGATCTTTCAGCCAGCTCCGCCGGGTTTATTGTCACCGCCGCACAGCTCGGCTATGCGGCCGGGCTGCTGTTCCTGGTGCCATTAGGCGATATGTTTGAGCGCCGGATGCTTATCGTCTCCATGACACTGCTGGCGGCGGGCGGGATGTTGATCACCGCCAGCAGCCAGTCGTTAACGATGATGATTATCGGCACCGCGCTGACGGGGCTGTTCTCGGTGGTGGCGCAAATTCTGGTTCCCCTCGCCGCGACGCTGGCTTCCCCGGAAAAACGCGGCAAAGTGGTCGGCACTATCATGAGCGGCCTGCTGCTGGGCATCCTGCTGGCGCGAACCGTTGCCGGGCTGCTGGCGAGCCTCGGCGGCTGGCGCACCGTTTACTGGGTGGCGAGCGTGCTGATGGTTATCATGGCGCTGGCCCTGTGGCGCGGCCTGCCAAAGGTGAAGCAGGAAAATCACCTGAACTATCCGCAGCTCCTCGCCTCCGTTTTCAGCCTCTTTACCCGGGATAAACTCCTGCGCACGCGCGCCATTCTGGGGTGTCTCACCTTCGCTAACTTCAGCATCTTATGGACGTCGATGGCGTTTCTGCTCGCCGCGCCGCCGTTTAACTACTCAGAAGGCGTGATTGGCCTGTTCGGGCTGGCAGGCGCGGCTGGCGCACTGGGCGCGCGCCCGGCGGGTGGGCTGGCCGACAAAGGCAAATCTCATATGACCACCTCCGCAGGGCTGGTTTTACTCCTGCTCTCCTGGGCGGCCATCTGGTACGGACACGTATCTGTGCTGGCGCTGATTGTCGGTATTCTGGTGCTCGACCTCACCGTGCAGGGTGTACATATCACCAACCAGACCGTGATTTACCGCGTGAAGCCGGATGCCCGTAACCGTCTGACGGCCGGGTACATGACCAGCTACTTTATCGGCGGCGCGGCGGGCTCGCTCATCTCAGCCTCCGCCTGGCAGCATGCGGGCTGGACGGGCGTGTGCGCCATCGGCGCCATTGTCGCGGCGATAAATCTGCTGGTATGGTGGCGCGGCTATCACCGTCAGGAAGCAATTCACTAAGTTTTACATTGCTTTGGGCCCCCTGGGGTGTAAAGGGGGCCTGCATCTGTTAAGGTAACGGTAATCATTTATCCCAGAAATTTTACTGTGGGTGACATATTTACTACCGGCATGAATAGTTCAGACCCCTGTCCTCACATCCCCTCTTTCGCGGGTACACACCCCACGCTCTCTGTGCTCACCGGGTCACGGATTTACCCGGCGCTTTCTGATGGTGACATACGTTTGGCGGATATAACCGCACAAATAATTCATTTACATTATTTGTCACTGTCGTTACTATATCGGCTGTAATTAATGAGGTTATGCCCAAAATGGATAGTTCGTTTACGCCCATTGAACAAATGCTTAAGTTCCGCGCCAGTCGTCATGAGGACTTCCCGTATCAGGAAATCCTGCTGACCCGCCTGTGCATGCACATGCAGGGTAAGCTGCTGGAAAATCGTAACAAGATGCTGAAAGCGCAGGGGATTAACGAGACGTTGTTTATGGCGTTGATTACGCTGGAGTCTCAGGAAAATCACAGCATTCAGCCGTCGGAACTGAGCTGTGCGCTGGGGTCATCCCGTACCAATGCGACCCGTATCGCGGATGAACTGGAAAAGCGCGGCTGGATTGAACGCCGTGAAAGCGATAACGATCGCCGCTGCCTGCATCTGCAACTGACCGAGAAAGGTCACGAATTCTTGCGCGAAGTGCTGCCACCGCAGCACAACTGCCTGCACCAGCTCTGGTCTGCCCTCAGCACCGCCGAGCGCGACCAGCTTGAGCACATTACTCGCAAGCTGCTCACCCGTCTGGACCAGATGGATGAAGACGGCGTCATCCTTGAGGCGCTGCGCTAACGCGACGATCCGCTCAACATTCCAGATTGCTAAAAAGAAAAACTGACAGGCCAGCACGTGAAACTGCTGGCCTTTCTGACAACAGGTCGGCTCAGCCGATGTGAAAATAAAAAGATCGTGGAGAACAACAATGAGCGCAAATGCGGAGAACACCCTCCCGCAGCAACCGGCCAACAAAAAGGGCAAACGTAAGAGCGCCCTTATTCTGCTGACCTTGCTCTTTATTATTATTGCCGTGGCATATGGGATCTATTGGTTTTTAGTCTTGCGTCATGTTGAAGAGACAGACGATGCATACGTGGCAGGGAATCAGGTTCAAATCATGGCCCAGGTGTCAGGCAGCGTGACGAAAGTCTGGGCTGATAACACCGACTTTGTGAAAAAAGGCGATGTGCTGGTCACGCTCGACCCGACCGACGCCCAACAGGCGTTTGAAAAAGCACAGACGGCGCTGGCCTCCAGCGTACGCCAGACCCGCCAGCTGATGATCAACAGCAAGCAGCTTCAGGCCAATATCGACGTGCAGAAAACGGCCCTGGCTCAGGCGCAGAGCGACCTCAATCGTCGTGTTCCTCTCGGCACCGCCAACCTGATTGGCCGTGAAGAGTTGCAGCACGCCCGCGACGCGGTGGCCAGCGCACAGGCGCAGCTGGACGTGGCGATCCAACAGTACAACGCTAATCAGGCGATGGTGCTGGGTACCTCTCTGGAAAACCAGCCAGCGGTGAAACAGGCGGCGACCGAAGTGCGTAACGCATGGCTTGCCCTGCAACGTACCAAAATCGTCAGCCCGATGACCGGCTACGTTTCCCGTCGTTCCGTACAGCCTGGGGCGCAGATTAGCACCACCACGCCGCTAATGGCGGTCGTTCCGGCGAACAATCTGTGGGTCGATGCGAACTTCAAAGAGACTCAGCTGGCGCATATGCGTATCGGCCAGACCGCGACCGTGGTCAGCGATATTTACGGCGATGACGTCAAGTACACCGGAAAAGTGGTCGGTCTGGACATGGGGACCGGCAGCGCGTTCAGCCTGCTGCCTGCACAGAACGCCACCGGCAACTGGATCAAAGTGGTACAGCGCTTGCCTGTGCGTATCGAGCTGGATCCTAAGCAGCTGGCAGACCATCCGCTGCGAATTGGCCTTTCCACGCTGGTGACGGTCGATACCGCCAACCGCGACGGTCAGATCCTCGCAAGCCAGGTGCGCAGTACGCCAGCTTATGAAAGTAACGCCCGTGAAATTAGCCTCGATCCGGTCAATAAGCTGATCGATGACATCGTGAAGGCAAACGCCGGTTAAGCCGAAGGTGAGCGTTATGCAACAGCAAAAGCCGCAAAAACCGCTGGAGGGGGCGCAGCTGGTCATTATGACCATTGCGCTGTCGCTGGCGACATTCATGCAGGTGCTGGACTCCACCATCGCAAACGTGGCGATCCCTACGATCGCCGGGAACCTTGGCTCATCGCTGAGCCAGGGGACCTGGGTCATTACCTCGTTCGGGGTGGCGAACGCCATCTCCATTCCCATCACCGGCTGGCTGGCGAAGCGCGTCGGTGAAGTGAAGCTGTTCCTCTGGTCGACGATCCTGTTCGTGCTGGCCTCCTGGGCCTGCGGCATGTCCAGCAGCCTGACGATGCTGATTTTCTTCCGCGTCATCCAGGGGATTGTCGCCGGGCCGTTGATTCCGCTGTCGCAGAGTTTGCTGCTGAACAACTATCCGCCCGCCAAGCGCTCCATCGCGCTCGCGCTGTGGTCGATGACGGTGATCGTCGCCCCAATTTGCGGGCCAATCCTCGGCGGCTATATCAGCGATAACTATCACTGGGGCTGGATCTTCTTCATCAACGTGCCCATCGGTGCGCTGGTGGTGCTGATGACGCTACAGTCTCTGCGTGGTCGCGAAACGCGGACCGAACAGCGGCGGATCGACGGCATCGGGCTGGCACTGCTGGTTGTCGGCATCGGCAGCCTGCAAATCATGCTCGACCGCGGCAAAGAGCTGGACTGGTTTGCCTCTACGGAAATCATTGTGCTGACGGTGGTCGCCGTGGTGGCCATCAGCTTCCTGATTGTCTGGGAGCTGACGGACGATAATCCGATAGTCGACCTCTCGCTGTTTAAATCGCGAAACTTCACCATCGGCTGCCTCTGTATCAGTCTCGCCTATATGCTCTACTTCGGCGCGATTGTTCTGCTGCCGCAGCTGTTGCAGGAGGTGTACGGCTATACCGCAACCTGGGCGGGGCTGGCCTCCGCGCCGGTGGGGTTAATTCCGGTTCTGCTGTCGCCGATTATTGGCCGTTTCGCCCATAAGCTCGACATGCGCAGGCTGGTGACGTTCAGCTTCATCATGTACGCCGTGTGCTTCTACTGGCGCGCGTATACGTTTGAACCGGGAATGGACTTTGGCGCCTCCGCGTGGCCGCAGTTTATTCAGGGCTTCGCCGTAGCGTGCTTCTTTATGCCGCTGACCACCATTACGCTTTCCGGCTTACCGCCTGAGCGGATGGCGGCGGCATCGAGCCTGTCGAACTTCACCCGCACGCTGGCGGGCTCCATCGGGACATCGATCACTACCACACTGTGGACCAACCGGGAATCGATGCACCATGCTCAACTCACCGAAGCGGTGAACCCGTTCAACCCTAACGCTCAGCAGATGTATAGCCAGCTTGAGGGGATGGGGATGACGGAGCAGCAGGCGTCCGGCTGGCTTGCCCAGCAGATCACCAACCAGGGGCTGATTATCTCGGCAAACGAGATTTTCTGGATATCGGCGGGGATCTTCATCGTCCTGCTGGGGCTGGTGTGGTTTGCCAAACCACCGTTTGGGGCCGGTAGCGGGGGCGGTGGGGCGCACTAGCCCTGTGCACGGGTTGCCGGGTGGCGGCTACGCCTTATCCGGCCTACGATCGTAGGCCCGGTAAGCGCAGCGCCACCGGGCAACAATCGCCCCCCCTTGTCCAAAACGCGACAGCGATTGTCAGTTCCGATAAAGCAGTGCGCCTGAAATCGATTCACGATAGTGAAAAGACAACAGGAGCGCACCATGCTGAACACACCCGCCGAAAAATACCAGCCTTACCCCACCCTTTCGTTGCCCGACCGCCGCTGGCCGGAGCAGATTATCACCCGCGCCCCGCGCTGGCTCTCGACCGACTTACGCGACGGTAACCAGGCGCTGGCCGAGCCGATGGACAGCGCGCGCAAGCTGCAATTCTGGGATCTGCTGCTGAGCTGCGGGTTTAAAGAAATCGAAGTCGCCTTCCCGTCCGCCTCGCAGACGGACTTCAATTTTGTGCGTCAGCTGATTGAGGAGAACCGCATCCCGGATGACGTCACCATTCAGGTGTTAACGCAGGCGCGGGACGATCTTATCCGTCGCACTTTCGACTCCCTGCGCGGCGCGAAGCAGGCCACCGTTCACCTGTATAACGCCACCGCCCCGCTGTTCCGCCGTCTGGTATTCGGCATGGAGAAAGCGCAAATCGTCGAGCTGGCGACGCGCGCGACGCGCCTGATTCGTCAGCTGTGTGAAGAGAACCCTGACACCCGCTGGCAGTACGAGTACTCCCCGGAAACCTTCTGCTTTACCGAACCGGAGTTTGCGCTGGAGATTTGTGAAGCCGTGACGGAGATCTGGCAGCCGTGCGCGGCGCGTCCGATGATCGTCAACCTGCCCGCTACCGTCGAGGTGAGCACGCCGAACGTCTATGCCGACCAGATCGAGTATTTCTGCCGCCACTTCAGCCGCCGCAGTGACGTCTGTATCAGCGTGCACCCGCATAACGATCGCGGTACCGGCGTCGCCAGCGCAGAGCTGGCCGTCATGGCCGGGGCTGACCGCGTGGAGGGCTGCCTGTTTGGTAACGGTGAGCGCACGGGCAACGTCTGCCTGGTGACGCTGGCGATGAACCTCTACAGCCAGGGCATTAGCCCGAATCTGGATTTCAGTGATATGAATCGGGTGGTTGAAACGGTAGAAACCTGCAACCAGCTGCCCGTCCATCCGCGCCATCCGTGGGCGGGTCGTCTGGCTTACACCGCCTTCTCCGGCTCGCACCAGGATGCCATCAAGAAAGGTTTCGATGCCCGTAAGCCTGGCGAACGCTGGGAGATGCCCTATCTGCCCGTCGACCCGCAGGATATTGGCTGTACCTATGAAGCGGTGATCCGCGTGAACAGCCAGTCAGGAAAAAGCGGAAGCGCCTGGCTTATTGAGCAAAACCACGGCCTGAAATTGCCTCGCGCCCTGCAACAGGATTTTAGCCAGCACGTGCAGCAGGAAACGGATAACCATGGAAAAGAGATGACGCAGAATGCGCTCTGGCAGCTGTTCCGCGCCCGCTACGGCCTGGTGGCGAGCCCGCCATTAGCGCTGCAATCGTATCGCAGCGACAGCCAGCAGGACGGCCAGCTGCGGCTGACGGCAAGCGTCGCCACGCAAGGGGGCACCCGCCAGCTGGAAGGCCAGGGAAACGGTTTGCTCTCCGCCGCCGCTCACGGCTTAAGCCGCTGGATCAACGCACCGTTTGTGATCAAGGATTATCACGAACATACGTTAGGCGAACGCAGCGACAGCCGCTCGGTGGCCTATATCCGCTGCCTGTTCCAGGATGGGACCAGCCGCTGGGGCGTGGGCATCGACAGCGACGTGGCACGCGCGTCGATTCAGGCGCTTTTTAACGCGGTCAGTCGTTCCTGAAGTAATCGCTGGGTGAGAGACCCATTACCCGGCGAAACATTGCCGTAAAGGCGCTGTGGCTGCCATACCCCAGATCCAGCGCCACGCGTAATACCGGCTGGCCCTGCGCCAGCCGCACTAAGGCTTCCAGCAGTCGCGCCCTTCTCACCCACTCGCCGTAGCTCAGGCCTGTCTGCTGCTGAAAATGGCGGTACAGCGTGCGTTCGCTCATCCCCACAATACCTGCGGCCTGGGCGCTGCTCCAGCTTTCTCCCGGGGCCATTCGAATCTGCTGGCAGAGGTGGCGCAGCGCTTCGCTTTCCGGCTCGGGCAGGTGAAACGGCAGTACCGGCATGAGGCGAATTTCATCGAGGATCAGCTCATAAACACGTTCATCGCGGCTTCCGGGTGCGTAAGATTCAGGAAGCGTAAGGGAGGTCAGGATCAGCTCGCGCAGCAGGGGCGAGATCTGCACGATCTGGCAGGTCGCCGGAAGATCGGCGCGCGCCAGCGGGTCGATAAACAGCGTGCGGGCAGCAACGTTGCCGGTGATGCGCAAGGCGTGCTGCGTACCCGCAGGTAGCCAGACGCCGCGACCGGGCGGCACCACCCAGCAGCCGGATGCGGTATCGACCCGCACGACGCCGGTGAGGCTGTGCAGGAGCTGCGCGCAGTCGTGCTGATGCCACGGCTCGCTGTCGCCATGAGCATAATCATGCGAAAACGGCACAAGCGGGCGATGGGTAAAGGAGAAGGTGGTGGTTGTCGTCATCAGGATTGTAGGCCCGGTCAGCGAAGCGCCACCGGGCATCCACAGGCACGATACTAAATGTGCAGTTCCTGAAGTTTTTCTTTTGGCAGGGCCAGCTCGTCATTGCTGTTTACACGAACATCACGTTCGATGATATGACGGGCAATCTCCTGAGCTTCTTCCAGAGAGTGCATCTGGTAAGTGCCGCACTGGTAAACGTTCAGCTCAGGGATCTGGTTCTGCTCTTTCACCTTCAGCACGTCTTCCATCGCCGCTTTCCACGCATCCGCGACGCGTTTCTCATCAGGCTGACCAATCAGGCTCATGTAGAAACCGGTGCGGCAGCCCATCGGAGAGATATCGATGATCTCCACGCCGTTGCCGTTCAGGTGGTCGCGCATGAATCCGGCGAACAGGTGTTCCAGCGTGTGAATGCCTTTCTCTGGCATCACTTCTTTATTGGGCACGCAGAAGCGCAGGTCGAAAACGGTGATCGTGTCGCCGTGCGGCGTGTTCATGGTCTTCGCCACGCGGACTGCGGGTGCTTCCATACGGGTATGGTCGACAGTAAAGCTATCTAATAACGGCATACGTCACCTCCGATAGTGATTTTTTTAAAATAAACTGAACTCTTCTACAGAATGCGCGTCTGAGTATATGAAAGACGCGCATTTGTTATCATCATCCCTGAATTCAGAGATGTATATTTTGGCCACAGCGATGTGGCCTTTTTCTTTTGGTTCAGGCCTGCTTCGCCAGAAACGCCTCAAACGACTCCGTATCCGCCGCTTCGACCTCTTTCTGACGCACAACGGACGCATCACGCTCTGTCACAAAATCCGCTTCGCTCAGGATCTCTAACGGCTCCTGCATCAGCATCTCACGGTACTCCGCTGAGAGTGAACGCCCTGTGCCACCAATTCCCTGCTCAATCATAGAACGCAGAATACGTGCTGAGAATGTCAGTTCCGGGTTATCAAAGCTTTCAACCAGTTCGTCGCAGACCTTCTGGTAAGCTTCGCCGCCGTACACGCTGTCCAGCGTCTGGGCTACGCGCTTCAGGTCATGGAACAGATCCTTCCCTACCTTAGACAGTGGGAACTGAGCCGTTTCACAGCCAATACCTAACGTCAGACCCGGCTTGCGCCCTTCCAGAATCACGCGATTCCAGTTGGCACGGGTACACAGCAGTTCGTCGGAACTCATTTCCGGCGCATCCGCCAGTACGCACCAGACCATAAACAGGTCAAGGAAGCGAACCTGCTGCTCGTCAACGCCAATCGGTGAGAACGGGTTGATATCCAGCGAGCGCACTTCAATGTATTCGATCCCGCCGCGCTGTAGCGCATCCGACGGCGTTTCACCGCTGCGCGTCACGCGCTTCGGACGAATCGGCGCATACAGTTCATTTTCAATCTGCAACACGTTGGTGTTAATTTGCAGGCGCTTACCGTCTTTTTCGAGGCCGATTTTTTCGTACTCTTCCGACGGGGTTTTTATCGCCCGCTTCAAGCCTGCCACATATTCGTGCAGATCGTTAAACGTAATTCCGAGATTACTTTGCGATTTATTGGTATAGCCAAGGTCGCTCAGGCGCAGGGAGGTCGCATACGGCAGGTAATACATGCCACATTCGGTCTTCTCGAACGGCAGCGTGGTCGGTTTCCCTTGCAGGAACGAAGAACAGACGGCCGGTGACGCGCCGAACAGATACGGAATAACCCAGCCAAAACGGTAGTAGTTGCGGATCAGGCGGAAATAGCCCGCGGAGATCGCTTCTTTATCCGTTTCACCGCACTTCGCCTGCCAGAACGCCATCGGCAGAGAGAAATTGTAGTGCACGCCAGAGATCGTCTGCATCAGTGCGCCGTAGCGATTTTTCAGTCCTTCGCGATACAGCGTTTTCAGCCGACCAATATTCGAGGTGCCGTACTGCGCCAGCTCGATATCCTGCCCCTGCTCGATATAGCACGGCATGCTGAGAGGCCACATACGCTCGTCGCCGAGGTTGCGGGCGGTGAAGCGATGCACGTCGCGCATGATCGTCAGCATATGATCAATATCACCGTCTACTGGCGTGATGAACTCCAGCAGCGCTTCGGCGAAATCGGTTGTGATCCATTTATGTGTCAGCGCCGAGCCTAACGCCTTCGGGTGTCCCGTAGTCGCTAAGCTACCATCCGCATTTACGCGCAGCGTTTCGCGCTCAAGCCCACGCTGAATACCCTTCAGTGCCTGAGGGTGATTTTCCAGCCAGGCCAGCGCCTGTGATACGTCCGGGATCAATTTGACCTCCCGCCTGTCAAAAAATTGTCACTCAGCATAATTGTAATGGTTGACGATTGAAGGTCGCGAATTCATTCCACCAATTAGTGCCACCACGTCATACCCTGTAGTGTTACCCATGCCAGTAAAACATAGCGTAACGCCTTGCCAAGGCACAAAAAAAAGAGCACCGGTCCCCAGGAGATGCGCATCCATCCCGCCAGCAGACACAGTAAATCGCCTATTACAGGCATCCAGCTTAATAACAGCGTGGCAGCGCCATAGCGTTTTAGCCAGCCGACTGCCTTTTCCTGCCAGCGAGATTTTTCGCGTAGCGGAAAGAAACGTCCAAGAATAACGTTAGTCAGCCCTCCAAGGCTATTACCCATTGTTGCTATTAAGACCAGTAACCAGGGCTGACTTACGCCGGACAACAGCATCGCCACCAGCACCACTTCCGAATTCCCCGGTAAGAGGGTGGAGCTTAAAAAACTGCTGGCGAATAATGAAGCGAGTGACAGCGCGTCACTCACAGCAAGCGAACGTCCACCGCCGCCATTCCGGCATCACGCGCGGCCTGAATGCCAAAATCAGCATCTTCAAACACCACGCATTTTGCAGGTGGAACACCCATTAATTCTGCACAGAGCAGGAAGGTATCCGGTGCGGGTTTGTGATGTTTAACATGATCGGCGGCAACGACGGCAGAAAAATAGTGGCGCAGGCCAAGGTGGTTGAGTAGCGCTTCAGCAATCGCGCTCTCGCTGCCCGTACCGACAGACATAGGACGACGCCCGTGCCACTCCTTGACGACGTCAATGAGTGGTAAAGGCTGCACGGTGTCTAACAGTATGGCTTTTACCGCGTCGGTTTTTTCACGCGCGAGCTGATGCGGGTCGAGATCGGCCTGATTCAGCTCAATCACGGCCTGTGCGATACGCCAGGTGGGCGATCCATTGAGGGCAATCATCGCCTGTAAATCGAAACGCATACCGTAACGGCCCAGGACTTCGGTCCAGGCCTGACGATGCGTGGGTTCGGTATCCAGGAGGGTGCCGTCCATGTCGAAGATCAAACCGTCATACTGTGCGTACATCGTGCTCTCGCTAAACGATTAACAAAGCATTACTTTATCGTAAAAGGGGATTTTTGTCGCTGACAGAGAGAGTGATTGCTGACGAAACGTCGAAGGAATAAACAAAGGGGGAGAATATGGTGCATCCGGGAGGATTCGAACCTCCGACCGCTCGGTTCGTAGCCGAGTACTCTATCCAGCTGAGCTACGGATGCATCGGGATTTACTGCTGTACTTCTCGATACTCATATCACTTTAAAAGCAATATGAAGTAAAAAATGGTGCATCCGGGAGGATTCGAACCTCCGACCGCTCGGTTCGTAGCCGAGTACTCTATCCAGCTGAGCTACGGATGCATCGGGATTTACTGCTGTACTTCTCGATACTCATATCACTTCAAAAGCAATATGAAGTAAAAAATGGTGCATCCGGGAGGATTCGAACCTCCGACCGCTCGGTTCGTAGCCGAGTACTCTATCCAGCTGAGCTACGGATGCATCGGGATTTACTACTGTACTGCTCGATATTCATATCACTTCGAAAGCAATATGAAGTAATAGATGGTGCATCCGGGAGGATTCGAACCTCCGACCGCTCGGTTCGTAGCCGAGTACTCTATCCAGCTGAGCTACGGATGCAAAATGGCGGTGAGGCGGGGATTCGAACCCCGGATGCAGCTTTTGACCGCATACTCCCTTAGCAGGGGAGCGCCTTCAGCCTCTCGGCCACCTCACCACACAACGCCTCTTTCGAGTGCTTCGAGCAACTCGTTAAGAGCTTCTCGTCGCTGCGTGGCGCATATATTACTTTCTGGGACTTATAAGTCAAACAATTTTCCACATGCTTTTTTCGTTTGCACAATTCGCACCCAATTCGCATGTAAAAGCCGCAAAGAGAGTGTTTTATAAGCGGATTTTGCAGGCATCTTCACAGAATTGTGTTGAGAGAAGCGCGTCTTTTGGATGAGATAAAATTATGAGAGTGGTCAAAAACGAAGCGTTTGAAATAGAACGGTAACTTTATGCAGGAAAAATAGCAGGAGGGTTGCGTCTCGCCCGACAGCGAGACGCGACAATATCAGTAACTGGACTGCTGGGATTTTTCAGCCTGGATACGCTGGTAGATCTCTTCACGGTGGACAGATACTTCTTTAGGAGCGTTAACACCAATACGTACCTGGTTACCCTTTACCCCTAAAACTGTCACGGTGACCTCATCCCCAATCATGAGGGTCTCACCAACTCGACGAGTCAGAATCAGCATTCTTTGCTCCTTGAAAGATTAAAAGAGTCGGGTCTCTTGTATCCCGGCATTATCCATCATATAACGCCAAAAAGTAAGCGATGACAAACACGTAAAGTGTAAGCAGTCACGGCATCACATTCTGTTAAACGTAAGTTTAGCCGATATACACAAACTCAACCTGACTTTATCGTTATCGATAGCGCAGTGAGCAAGACGCCATAACGTTACCGCTATGGCGTCTGCTTGTGCTTTGTAGTTATTACAGTTTCGCGCTTACCCAGCTTTCAACGCTGGCTAATGCCGCGGGAAGTGCCGCCGCATCCGTACCACCGGCTTGCGCCATGTCCGGACGACCGCCACCTTTGCCACCCACCTGCTGGGCGACCATGCCAATCAGTTCCCCTGCTTTAACACGATCCGTCACATCCTTAGAGACGCCCGCAATCAGAGAAACCTTACCCTCTGCGACCGTTGCCAGCACGATAACCGTCGAACCAAGCTGGTTCTTCAGATCGTCGACCATGGTACGCAGCATCTTAGGCTCAACGCCCGCCAGATCGCTGACCAGCAGTTTGACGCCCTTAATGTCTACCGCTTTGCTGGAGAGGTTTGCGCTCTCCTGCGCCGCAGCCTGTTCTTTCAGCTGCTGGAGTTCTTTTTCCAGCTGACGGGTACGATCCAGCGCGACACGCACTTTTTCGCCCAGGTTCTGACTATCGCCTTTCAGCAGCTGCGCGATCTCGTGCAGCTGGTCGCTCTGCGCATGCAGGCTGGCAATCGCGCCTTCCCCGGTCACCGCTTCAATACGACGCACGCCTGCCGCCGTCCCCGACTCGGAAACGATGCGGAACAAGCCGATGTCACCGGTGCGGGATGCGTGAGTACCGCCACACAGTTCGGTAGAGAAGTCGCCCATGCTCAGCACGCGAACGCGGTCGTCATATTTCTCGCCAAACAGCGCCATCGCACCTTTCTTCTTCGCTGCCTCAAGATCCATGATGTGGGTTTCGATTGGCAGGTTACGACGGATCTGGGCATTCACCAGGTCTTCCACCGCACGAATTTCAGACGGCTTCATTGCTTCAAAATGCGAGAAGTCGAAACGCAGCACTTTGTCATTAACCAGAGAACCTTTCTGTGCAACGTGCGTACCCAGCACTTCGCGCAGGGCTGCGTGCATCAGGTGAGTTGCCGAGTGGTTCAGACGAATGCGCGCGCGGCGAGCTTCGTCAACGTTGGCCTGAACGCCCTCGCCCACTTTCAGGGAGCCGGAAACCAGTTTGCCCTGGTGACCAATTGCCTGACCGTATTTCTGGGTATCGCTTACGCTGAAGCTGAAGCCATTGCCTTTCAGTTCGCCTTTATCGCCAACCTGGCCGCCCGATTCCGCATAGAACGGCGTTTTATCCAGGATAACAACCGCTTCCTGGCCCGCGCTAATGCTGTCTACGGCTTTACCGTCAACAAACAGCGCGGTCACGTTGCTGGTCAGGGCCAGCTCTTCGTAGCCTTTAAATTCAGACGCGCTATCAACGCGGATCATCGCGTTGTAGTCCGCGCCAAAACCGCTGGATTCACGCGCACGACGACGCTGTTCTTCCATTGCGGCTTCAAAGCCTGCTTCGTCAACTTTGATGTTGCGCTCGCGGCAAACGTCCGCGGTCAGGTCAACCGGGAAGCCGTAGGTGTCGTACAGGCGGAAAGCGGTTTCGCCATCCAGCGTGTCGCCCTTGAGTTTCGCCAGCTCGTCGTCCAGCAGCGCCAGACCGCGTTCCAGCGTACGGGCAAACTGCTCTTCTTCGGTTTTCAGAACCTGTTCAACCTGCGCCTGCTGGCGTTTCAGCTCGTCACCGGCAGAGCCCATCACGCCAATCAGTGGCCCAACGAGTTTATAGAAGAAGGTGTCCTTCGCGCCCAGCATGTTGCCATGGCGGATCGCACGACGAATGATACGACGCAGCACATAGCCACGGTTTTCATTCGACGGGATAACGCCGTCAGCAATCAGGAACGCACAGGAACGAATATGGTCTGCGATAACGCGCAGTGATTTGTTGCTCAGATCGGTTGCGCCCGTTACCTCAGCAACGGCTTTGATCAGGGTGCTGAACAGGTCAATCTCATAGTTGGAGTTAACGTGTTGCAGAACGGCCGCGATACGCTCAAGGCCCATACCGGTATCTACGGACGGTTTTGGCAGCGGCTCCATGGTGCCGTCGGCCTGACGGTTGAACTGCATGAAGACGATGTTCCAGATCTCAATGTAGCGATCGCCATCTTCTTCCGCGCTTCCCGGAGGGCCACCCCAGATGTGGTCGCCATGATCGTAGAAGATCTCGGTGCACGGACCGCAAGGGCCGGTGTCGCCCATCTGCCAGAAGTTATCAGACGCGTAAGGCGCGCCTTTGTTGTCACCGATACGGATGATACGTTCGCGCGGGATACCCACTTCTTTTTCCCAGATGTCGAACGCTTCGTCATCGGTCTCATACACGGTCACCCACAGACGCTCTTTCGGCAGATTGAACCAGTTTTCACCGGTCAGCAGTTCCCACGCGTATTGAATGGCGTCGTGTTTGAAATAGTCGCCGAAGCTGAAGTTACCCAGCATTTCGAAGAAGGTGTGGTGGCGCGCGGTGTAACCGACGTTTTCCAGATCGTTGTGTTTACCGCCCGCACGCACGCAACGCTGTGAGGTTGTGGCGCGGGAATAATTACGCTTGTCGAGACCAAGGAACACATCCTTGAACTGGTTCATCCCGGCGTTGGTAAACAGCAGAGTCGGGTCATTGTTCGGTACCAGGGAGCTGCTGGCAACAACCTGGTGTCCCTTACTATGGAAAAAATCGAGAAACGCCTGACGGATCTCAGCGGTGCTCTTGCTCATAATTATCCTGAAATCAAGCTAACGAAATGTCGCAGCAGATCTGTATCTGTAAACAGTTGGACGGACCAGCTACTGGAAAAAGTGGGAATAAGATAAGTTTTCTTTAGTGGGAAGTAAAATCCCGCATGCGTTCAATCGGTAAAATTACGCCAGATATCCTGAATATCTTCCATCAGGAAGCCGCGGTAGAGCAAAAAGCGCTGGATTTTAACTTTTTCTGAAAATTCACGCGGCAGCGGCTCACCGTACTTTCGTACCGCCTGTTCACGCGCCAGTTCGCACCAGTCAATTTCACTTTCGCGCATGGCTTTTTCAATCGATTCACGGGCTACCCCTTTCTGGTTCAGCTCCTGGCGGATACGCGCTGGCCCATAGCCTTTACGACCACGGCTGGCAAGAAAGCGAGCGGCAAAACGGCCGTCATCCAGATAGTGATGCTCGTAGCACCAGGCAACCACGCGGTCATAATCTTCCGCGGTGGCATCAATGTCTTCCGGACCGTTTTTGCTCATGACGGGCGCTGACAGTTTCCGCCGCAGCTCCTGTTCGCTATGGTCACGCACGGCAAGAATACGCACGGCCCGATCCAGCAAGCGTGAGTAGGCTGGTCGGCGTGATGTCGGTTCACTCATAAAAAACCTGTCGATTCAGAAATGCAAAAAGGGCCGCATCAGCAGCCCTTCATTTTTATCCGAGAGGATTAAAAGTCTTCGTTGGTTTCTTCAGCATCCGCGCCGTCGACCACGAAATCAGGTTTAGAGTCCTGGTTGTTCAGCAGGAGTTCACGCACCTTCTTCTCAATCTCTTTCGCCGCCGCCGGGTTCTCTTTCAGCCATGAGATAGCATTCGCTTTACCCTGACCAATCTTGTCACCGTTGTAGCTGTACCATGCGCCCGCTTTTTCAATCAGCTTCTCTTTCACGCCCAGGTCAACCAGCTCGCCGAGGAAGTTGATACCTTCGCCGTAGAGGATCTGGAACTCAGCCTGTTTGAACGGTGCTGCGATTTTGTTCTTCACAACCTTCACGCGGGTTTCGCTACCGACTACGTTATCCCCCTCTTTCACCGCGCCGATACGGCGGATATCCAGACGGACAGAAGCGTAGAATTTCAGAGCGTTACCGCCGGTGGTGGTTTCCGGGTTACCGAACATTACACCAATTTTCATACGGATCTGGTTGATGAAGATCAGCAGCGTATTGGACTGCTTCAGGTTACCCGCCAGCTTACGCATCGCCTGGCTCATCATACGTGCCGCGAGGCCCATGTGAGAGTCACCGATTTCACCTTCAATTTCCGCTTTTGGCGTCAGCGCCGCAACGGAGTCGACGATGATCACGTCAACCGCGCCTGAGCGCGCCAGCGCGTCACAAATTTCCAGTGCCTGCTCGCCGGTGTCCGGCTGGGAGCACAGCAGGTTGTCGATATCAACGCCTAGTTTACGGGCATAGACCGGGTCCAGCGCGTGCTCGGCATCGATAAACGCACAGGTTTTACCTTCGCGCTGTGCCGCCGCAACAACCTGCAACGTCAGGGTAGTTTTACCCGAGGATTCCGGACCGTAGATTTCTACGATACGGCCCATCGGCAAACCGCCAGCGCCCAGTGCGATATCAAGAGAAAGCGAACCAGTGGAGATAGTTTCCACATCCATGGAACGGTCTTCACCCAGGCGCATGATGGAGCCTTTACCGAATTGCTTTTCGATCTGGCCCAGTGCTGCCGCCAACGCTTTCTGTTTGTTTTCGTCGATAGCCATTATTACTCCTGTCATGCCGGGAGAAGCAACTGCGCTTCACCATGGACTTCTGTTCTGTTGAGGCAATTATACTGTATAGTCATACAGTATCAAGTATTTTGTAGAAATTGTTGCCAGAGCGTTTTTAACGCGTATTCCGTTGCCTGACGACGCACGCTTTCGCGGTCGCCGCTGAAGCATTCCCGGCGGGTGATCCCTTCACCTTTTGAGGTGGCAAAGCCAAACCAGACGGTGCCGACAGGCTTCACGTCGCTGCCGCCGTCCGGCCCCGCGATACCGCTGATGGAGATAGCGTAATCTGCGCGCGCCTCTTTCAGCGCGCCAATCGCCATCTCGATCACCACCGGCTCGCTGACCGCGCCATGCTGCTCAAGCGTGGCTTCACGCACGCCGATCATCTGCGCTTTCGCCTCGTTACTGTAGGTCACAAAGCCGCGTTCAAACCAGGCGGAACTGCCAGCAATATCGGTAATTGCTTTCGCCACCCAGCCGCCGGTGCAGGATTCTGCGGTCGTGAGAGTCGCGCCGCGCTGTTTCAGCGCCAGCCCCACCACTTCGCTTAGCTGCATCAATTCATGGTCAGTCATTCTCGCTCCAGGCCTTAGAAAAACATGCAGCACAAGATAGCACTTTCTCATCAAATATGGGGATGCGCGTCGGGTTTTACGAGGGGGCTTCAGAAAAAAGCCGATGCGGACGCATCGGCCAGAGAGACGCTTATTTCATGCTGTTAGCGAGGGTGTCCACATTGTGGCGAAACGCCTTGACGTAGGTGTCCGCCACGCCGCCCTTCGCGGACAGCGCTTCCGGGTAAAGTTCACCACCCGGCTGGGCGCCCGTGGCGGTCGCAATCTGCTTCACCAGGCGTGGGTCAAGCTGGTTTTCCATAAACCAGGTTTTCACACCGTCAGCTTTAATCTGATTGATGATCTCCGCTACCTGCGCCGCGCTGGCTTCACTCTCAGACGACAGCCCCTGCGGCGCCATAAACGTCACGCCGTAGGCGCGGCTGAAATAGCCGAAGGCGTCGTGGCTGGTCAGCACTTTGCGCTTCGCCTGTGGGATGTCGCTGAAACGCTTTTTAGCCCAACCGTCCAGTTGAGAGAGCTGCGCAATATAGGGTTTACCGGTAGCTTCAAGCGCCGCCGTATCTTCAGGATCGGCCTTCACCAGCCCTGAGAGAATATTTTGCGCATACAGCGCGCCGTTCGCCGCGCTGTTCCACGCGTGCGGATCGGTCACGGTTTTACCGTCCTCTTCCAGCGTGTGCGTTTTCACGCCGTCCGAAGCAACCACCAGCTGGCCTTTGAATCCGGAGGCTTTCACCAGACGGTCGAGCCAGCCCTCCAGCCCCAGCCCATTGACCACCACCACGTCAGCTTTACTCAGCGCCGCGCTGTCTTTGGGCGAAGGTTCGAAAGTATGGGGATCACCGTCCGGCCCCACCAGCGTCGTCACCTTCACACGATCGCCGCCAACCTGCTGCGTGATGTCTCCCAGGATGGAAAAGCTGGTCACCACATTAAGCGTTTTCGCCATTACGCCGTGCGTCATCATGCCGAGCGCGAGCGCCACGGCTAATCCTGTACGTTTCATCGTTTCCCCTTGCGTTAAAAAAGCGCCCGCAGGCTATCCGCCAGCCTGCTGCGCGTGCCAAATAAAACTGAAATAAAGAACAATGCGCTTGCGGTCAGCACAATGGAGGGCCCGGCGGGCAGACTCACTGCCCAGGAAAGGCTTAAGCCCAGCCACGCGCAAAAAATACCGCTGATACCCGCCATCAAAAGTAACCCTGGCAGTGTGCGCACCCAGCAGCGTGCCGCCACGGCGGGTAACATCATCAGCCCGACGGCCATCAGCGTGCCGAGCACCTGAAAACCGGCTACCAGGTTGAGCACCAGCAGCGCCAGAAACAGACCGTGTAACATCCCGGGCAGCCAGCGCGCGTTCACCTGCAACCACGCGGTATCAAACGCTTCGCTGACCAGCCCCCGATAAAAAATCGCCAGCGTGAGGAGCGTGAACATGCAAACGCCCGTCACGAACAGGGCTGACGCGCTATCCACGGCGAGAATGGAGCCAAACAGAAGATGAAGCAGATCGACATTTGAACCGCGCAGCGACACCAGCGTGACGCCCAGCGCCAGCGAGCCCAGGTAAAACCCCGCGAAGCTGGCATCCTCTTTAAGCGGCGTGCGGCGGCTGACCAGCCCGGCCACCAGCGCAACGGCGATCCCGGCAATAAACCCGCCGACAGTCATTGCCAGCAGCGACATCCCGCTGAGCAGATAGCCCACCGCGACACCCGGCAAAATGGCGTGAGAAAGGGCGTCCCCCATCAGGCTCATCCGACGCAGTTGAAGAAATACGCCCAGCGCAGTGGTGCTGACGGAGAGCGCCAGGCAAACCACCAGCGCGCGCCGCATAAAGCCGTACTCAATAAACGGCTGGAAGAAGAGATGCCAGATCATGCCACCCTCACCCGCTCGGTTTTCCAGTGCGGCGTATCAGCATCCAGCCGCAACGTTTGTGGGAAGTGGCGCGAGACGCGTTCGCTGTCGTGCAGTACCGCCAGCAGGGTCTGCCCCTGCATATACATCTCCAGCATCAGATCCATCAGCACGTTGCAGGTCGCTTCATCGACGCCGGTGAAAGGCTCATCCAGCATCACCAGCGGCGCCTGCTGCACCAAAACGCGGGCAAACAGCATGCGCTGAAACTGGCCGCCGGAAAGTTCATCTATGGTAGAGAACGCCATGGACTCCAGCCCCACGCGCTCCAGCGCGCCAGCAATGCGCATGCGGGTATCCCGACGAAAACCGGCAAACAGTGAGATTGCTGGCCAGCAGCCCATACTCACCACGTCCTGCACGGTCAGAGGAAATTGCGCCTCCAGCGCGTGACGCTGCGCCAGCCAGCCCACCACCGGACGTCTCCCCTGCCAGCGAAACGTACCGCTGACGGGCGGAATAAAGCCGGCGAGCGTTTTCAGCAGCGTGGATTTGCCGCAGCCGTTGGCCCCGACGATGGCGGTCATGCTCCCGCGTTCAATCACGCCGGACAGCGCGCGCGTAACGGGCTGGCGTTCGTAACCCGCCACCAGGTCGTTCATCACGATCATGGCAACGCCACCGCCCAGCGCACGGCCAGGCCGAGAAACAGAATGAGCACCAGCGCCAGCAGCAGCCGAACCGGGGATGAGAGAGAAAACAGGGACATGGAAATCTCAATTCAAAAATAATGTTATAACATAACAATAATGAAAGACGGTTAAGATGTAAACGGTGGGAGTGAAATGAGAGTGTGGCGAAATGTTACTGCAAAATTCCCCTCTCCCGTGGGAGAGGGTCAGGGTGAGGGCATCAGGCCGCACCGTGCATGCAGCCATGCCGGGTGGCGGCGTTGCCTTACCCGGCCTACCCGTCAGGGTAACTTACTGGCTAAACGGTGACGCTGCCGGCACACGCGCCTGAGACACCGCCAGCCCCAGTTGCCACACCGCCATCGCATAGTGCGTGCTGTGGTTGTAGCGGGTAATGGTGTAGAAGTTCGGCAGCCCGAACCAGTACTGATAACCGGTTCCGACATCCAGGCGCAGCAGGCTCACCTGGTCAACATTGCCCAGCGGCTGCGACGGCGTTAAGCCTGCCGCTGCCAGCTGCGCCACGCTGTATTTGGTTTTAAATCCGTTTTCCAGACCAAACGCCTCGCCGTTCGCCTGCACCGCCACCTGGCCGCCCGGCGTCCAGCCATGCGCTTTGAAGTAGTTGGCCACGCTGCCAATGGCGTCTTCGGGATCCCACAGGTTGATGTGACCATCCCCGTTAAAATCTACCGCGTACTGCTTATAGGAGGACGGCATAAACTGGCCGTAGCCCATTGCCCCGGCGAACGACCCTTTCAGATCGAGCGGATCGTCCTGTTCGTCTCGCGCCATCAGCAGGAAGGTTTCCAGCTCGGAAGAGAAATACTCGGCGCGGCGCGGGTAGTTGAAGGAGAGCGTCGCCAGCGCATCAAGGATGCGGGTTTTACCCATAATGCGTCCCCAGCGGGTCTCGACCCCAATAATACCGACGATGATCTCCGGCGGCACGCCATAGACCTGCCACGCACGGTTCAGGGCGTCTTCATACTGATTCCAGAACACCACGCCATTCTGCACGTTGTCCGGGGTAATAAACTGTTTGCGATAGCGCAGCCACGCGCCGTTTGGCCCGGTCGGCACCTGGGCTGTCGGCGCCTGCCTGTCCATCAGGCGCAGCACATAGTCCAGACGCTTCGCCTGAGACAAAATGGCATGCAGCTGCTGGCGGTCAAAACCGTGCTTGCTCACCATTTTATCGATGAACTGTTCGGCCGCAGGGTTATTCGCGAAGTCGCCGCCCATCTGCATCATATTGTGCTGCGGCTCCAGCAGGAATCCTCCGGAAGGCGCGCCCGCCGTTGGCTGAGCGGCTTCGGTCTTGGGTTTGCTACTACAGGCGGACAGGAGAATAAGCGCAGGCAACAGCGCTGCATAACGACGCTTGAACATGTGGCATCCATTTAACGAGTTCGGTAAGAACCCAGTATGGTAAAGCATCCCCAACTCCTCAAGGAAGCGGTACGCACCTCCCCGACGCAAATCCGTGCTTTTTTCCACCAAAAATTATTCACCTCACCAATAAACTTTCAAAATAATACATTTTTCTTTCATTGTGAGATCTGATTAACACTTTAAACCTTTCAAAGTGATTATTATTAGCCGCAGATAGACAAAAACAAACGCCCTACAGGAGAGAATAATGATAGAAACCATCACCCACGGCGCCGAGTGGTTCATCGGGCTGTTTCAGAAAGGCGGCGAGGTATTCACCGGCATGGTGACCGGGATCCTGCCCCTGCTGATCAGCCTGCTGGTGATCATGAACGCCCTGATTAACTTTATCGGCCAGCAGCGTATTGAACGCTTCGCCCAGCGCTGTGCCGGCAATCCGCTGTCCCGCTACCTGATCCTGCCCTTCATCGGCACCTTTGTGTTCTGCAACCCGATGACCTTAAGCCTCGGCCGCTTTATGCCAGAGAAGTACAAGCCGAGTTATTACGCCGCCGCCTCCTACAGCTGCCATTCAATGAACGGCCTGTTCCCGCACATTAACCCCGGCGAGCTGTTTGTTTACCTCGGGATTGCCAGCGGTCTCACTACGCTGGGACTGCCGCTCGGCCCGCTGGCGGTGAGCTATCTGCTGGTCGGCCTGGTGACCAACTTCTTCCGCGGCTGGGTAACGGACCTCACTACCGCCATTTTTGAGAAAAAAATGGGCATTCAGCTTGATGAGAAAGTCCAGCTTTCGGGAGCCACAGTATGAACCGGATCCGCATAGAGAAAGGCACGGGCGGCTGGGGCGGCCCGCTGGAGTTCGACGCCACCGAAGGCAAAAAGATCGTCTACATCACCGCGGGCACGCGCCCGGCGATCGTCGACACGCTGCGCGAGCTGACCGGCTGGGAAGCAGTCGACGGCTTCAAAGAGGGTGAGCCGCCGGAAGCGGAAATCGGCGTGGCGGTTATCGACTGCGGCGGCACCCTGCGCTGCGGCATCTACCCGAAGCGCCGCATTCCGACGGTGAATATTCACTCCACGGGCAAATCAGGCCCGCTGGCGCAGTACATCCTTGAGGACATTTATGTCTCGGGCGTGAAGGAGGACAACATCACGCTGGTGAATGGCACACCCGCGCCGCAAAAAGCATCCCCGCGCGACTACGACACCAGCAAAAAAATCACCGAGCAGAGCGACGGCCTGCTGGCGAAGGTCGGGATGGGGATGGGGTCCGCCGTGGCGGTGCTGTTTCAGTCCGGGCGCGACACCATCGACACGGTGCTGAAAACCATTCTGCCGTTTATGGCGTTCGTCTCGGCGCTGATCGGCATCATCATGGCCTCCGGCCTCGGCGACTGGATTGCCCACGGCCTCGCCCCGCTCGCCAGCCACCCGCTCGGGCTGGTGACGCTGGCGCTGATCTGCTCCTTCCCGCTGCTGTCGCCGTTTCTCGGCCCGGGTGCGGTGATTGCCCAGGTCATCGGCGTGCTGATTGGCGTGCAGATTGGTCTGGGGAATATTCCCCCGCACCTCGCCCTGCCCGCCCTGTTTGCCATTAACGCTCAGGCGGCGTGCGACTTCATCCCCGTCGGGCTGTCGCTGGCGGAAGCGCGCCAGGAGACCGTGCGCGTGGGCGTCCCCTCCGTGCTGGTGAGCCGCTTCCTGACGGGCGCGCCAACGGTGCTGATTGCCTGGTTTGTCTCCGGCTTTATTTATCAATAAGAGGTTCCTGCCATGACCGTGATTTACCAGACCACCATTACCCGCATCGGCCAGAGCGCGGCCGATGCGCTCAGCGACCAGATGCTGATCACCTTCCGCGAAGGGGCCCCGGCAGATATCGAAGAGTTTTGCTTCATCCACTGCCACGGCGAGCTGAACGGCGAGCTGAAGGCCGGTGGCCAGCTGGAGCTGGGCAAGGCGCGCTATGCCGTAACCGCCGTCGGTGAGGTCGCCGAGCAAAACCTGCGCGAGTTGGGGCACATCACCCTGCGTTTCGACGGCCAGCCGCGGGCGGAGTATCCCGGCACGGTTCACGTTGAGGGGCCGGTTCCGCAGGCCGTCACCCCAGGCTGCACGTTAAAATTTATTTCGTAATAAAGGAGAGACACATGAGTCAGGTTGCCGTTGTCATTGGTGGGGGACAAACCTTAGGCGAGTTCCTCTGCCATGGGCTTGTCGCAGAGGGCTACCGCGTGGCGGTCGTGGATATTCAGAGTGAGAAAGCCGCCCGCGTAGCGGACGCCATCAACACCGAATTTGGCGAAGGGATGGCGTATGGATTTGGCGCCGACGCCACCAGCGAGCAGAGCGTGATGGCGCTGGCCCGCGGCGTGGATGAGATTTTTGGTCGCACCGATCTGCTGGTCTACAGCGCGGGGATTGCGAAAGCGGCCTTTATCAGCGATTTCGAACTGGGGGATTTTGATCGCTCGTTGCAGGTGAATCTGGTGGGCTATTTCCTCTGCGCCCGCGAATTTTCCCGTCTGATGATCCGCAACGGTATTCAGGGTCGCATCATTCAGATCAACTCAAAATCGGGGAAAGTGGGCAGCAAGCACAACTCCGGCTACAGCGCGGCGAAGTTTGGCGGCGTCGGGCTGACGCAGTCTCTGGCGCTGGATCTGGCCGAATACGGCATAACCGTGCACGCGCTGATGCTGGGTAACCTGCTGAAATCCCCGATGTTCCAGTCCCTGCTGCCGCAGTATGCCGCCAAACTTGGCATCAAAGCAGAGGACGTCGAACAGTACTACATCGACAAAGTGCCGCTGAAGCGCGGGTGCGATTATCAGGACGTGCTGAACATGCTGCTGTTTTACGCCAGCCCGAAAGCCTCGTACTGCACCGGGCAGTCGATTAACGTCACCGGTGGGCAGGTGATGTTCTGAGTTCATTCCCCGGTGGCGCTGCGCTTACCGGGGCTACAATCCCCGTAGGCCGGGTAAGGCGCAGCCGCCACCCGGCAGTTAAGGAGCCGATATGGTCACCGTACTCATCACCGTCGCCGCCCTCGCCTGGCTTTGCCAGATGGCGTTTGGCGGCTGGCAAATCCATCAGTTTAACCGCGCCTTTGACGCCCTGTGCCAGAAAGGCCGCGTGGGCGTCGGGCGTTCCGGCGGACGCTTTAAACCGCGGGTTGTCGTCGCTGTTGCGCTGGATGAAAACAATATGGTTTGCGATTCCCTCATCATGCGCGGCGTAACGGTGTTTGCCCGTCCGACCAAAATTCAGGCGATCGACGGCATTTCGCTGCATGAATTACAACCTGATGTGATCTTCCCCCATGATTCACTCTGTCAGAATGCACTATCATTAGCGCTTAATCTGAAACATGGATAATTTCGTTGTGAAAGTTATAAACTTGCGGAATTATCATTTCGCAACGTAAGGAACGAAGCGCCTATGAAACCACGTCAGCGGCAGGCGGCCATACTTGAGCATCTGCAAAAGCAGGGAAAGTGCTCGGTAGAGGATCTGGCCCACTACTTTGACACCACCGGCACGACAATACGCAAGGACCTGGTGTTGCTCGAAAACTCCGGCGCCGTCATTCGTACCTACGGCGGCGTGGTGCTCAATAAAGACGAAGCCGACCCGCCTATCGACCACAAAACGCTGATCAATACCCACCAGAAAGCGCTGATTGCCGAAGCCGCCGTCAAATTTATCCAGGACGGCGATTCCATTATCCTCGACGCAGGCAGTACCGTCCTACAGATGATCCCGCTGCTCAGCCGCTTTAATAACATCACCGTGATGACCAACAGCCTGCACATCGTCAATGCCCTGTCAGAGTTCGACAGCGAGCAGACCATCCTGATGCCCGGCGGCACCTTCCGTAAAAAATCCGCGTCGTTTCACGGGCAGCTGGCGGAGAATGCCTTCGACCACTTCAGCTTCGATAAGCTGTTTATGGGCACGGACGGCATCGACCTCAACGCGGGCGTGACCACCTTCAACGAGGTGTTCAGCGTCAGCAAAGCGATGTGCAACGCCGCGCGGGAAGTGATTTTGATGGCGGACTCGTCGAAATTTGGCCGTAAAAGCCCCAACATTGTCTGTAGCCTTGAAAGCGTCGATAAGCTGATTACCGACGCAGGTATCGATCCGGCATTTAAAAAAGCGCTGGAAGCGAAGGGCATCGACGTGATCGTAACCGGAGAGAAAAATGAGTGATTTTCTGTTAAACGCAGGCCGTCAGACCCTGCTGCTGGAGCTACAGGAAGCCAGCCGCCTGCCGGAACGTCTGGGTGAGGATTTTGTTCGTGCAGCCAACACCATTATCCACTGCGAGGGCAAAGTGATCGTGGCGGGTATCGGTAAATCCGGTCATATCGGCAAGAAGATTGCCGCGACGCTTGCCAGCACCGGCACCCCGGCGTTCTTCGTGCATCCTGCCGAAGCGCTGCACGGCGATCTGGGGATGATCGAAAGCCGCGACGTGATGCTGTTTATCTCCTACTCCGGTTCAGCCAAAGAGCTGGATCTCATCATCCCTCGCCTGCAAGAAAAATCGGTGGCCCTGTTAGCGATGACCGGCAAATCCCGTTCGCCGCTGGCGCTGGCCGCGAAAGCAACGCTGGATATTTCCGTTGAGCGCGAAGCCTGCCCGATGCACCTGGCACCGACCTCCAGCACCGTCAACACGCTGATGATGGGCGACGCCCTGGCGATGGCGGTGATGCAGGCGCGCGGTTTTAATGAGGAAGATTTCGCCCGCTCCCATCCTGCGGGCGCGCTTGGGGCTCGTCTGCTCAACAAAGTTCACCACCTGATGCGCACGGACGATGCCATTCCTCAGGTCAAACTCGACACCAGCGTGATGGACGCCATGCTGGAGCTGAGCCGCACCGGGCTGGGGCTGGTTGCGGTATGCGACAATGACCGCCAGGTGAAGGGCGTCTTCACCGACGGCGACCTGCGCCGCTGGCTGGTGGGCGGCGGCAAGCTGGAGGCGCGGGTATCCGAAGCAATGACCCAGGGCGGGCTGACGCTGAATGCCGACAGCCGCGCGATTGAAGCCAAAGAGGTGCTGATGAAGCGCAAAATCACCGCCGCACCGGTGGTGGACGAGCACGGCAGGCTGTGCGGCGCAATCAACCTGCAAGACTTCTACCAGGCGGGGATTATTTAACCCTTCAGCCCCAGACGTTTCGCCAGCCTGTGAAGGTTGGCGACGTCCATCTCCAGCGCCCGCGCGCACGCTGCCCAACTGCGGTTATTCTGCTCCAGCGCGCGGGCGATCATCTGACGCTGGAACGCATCCGTCGCCTCGCGCAGGTTTTCGTTCACGCTCTCAGGTATCACCGGCTTCACGGACGGTGTCGTTTCCTCATGCAGCGCGAAATGGCGCGCATGAATAACCACTTCATCCCCCGAACGCGTTGCCCGCGCCAGCACCACCGCGCGGTGGATCGCATGTTCCAGCTCACGCACGTTACCCGGCCAGCCGTAGCTCAGCAGGTGTGTCCTCGCGCCGGGACTTAGCACCACGCGGGAAAGCCCCATTTTGAGCCGACACTGTTCGCAGAAAAAGCCCGCCAGCAGCACCACATCCTCGCCCCGCTCGCGCAGCGGCGGCACCGTGAGCGGGAACACGCTCAGACGGTGGAACAGATCGGCGCGGAAATTCCCCGCCAGCACCTCTTCGCGCAGATCGCGGTTCGTCGCCGCCAGCACGCGCACATCCACGCGTAAGCTGCGATCGTCTCCCACACGTTGAATATCGCCATACTGCAACACCCGCAGCAGTTTGGCCTGGAGCGAAAGGGAGAGTTCGCCAATTTCATCGAGGAACAGCGTGCCGTTATCAGCCATTTCGAACTTGCCGCTGCGGTTGCTGATCGCCCCGGTAAAGGCCCCTTTGACGTGTCCGAACAGCTCGCTTTCCGCCACGCTTTCCGGCAACGCCGCGCAGTTGAGATAGACCAGCGGATTCACCGCACGGGGCGAGGCTTCGTGGATCGCTTTTGCCACCAGCTCTTTACCGGTGCCGGTCTCCCCGAAGATCAGCACGTTCAAATCAGACGCGGCGACAATCTCAATCTCTTTTTTGAGCTGCGCCATGCCCGGCGAAAGGCCGATCATTTCGGTGTGCGCCACCTGCTCAAACGCCGTCGGGCTACCCGGAAGAATATTCTGGCTCTCCAGCTGTTCTATCAGCAGGGCGTTGTTCAGCGCCCCGGCCGCCAGCGCGGCAATCAGCCGTAGCTCTTCGTCGCTGAAGGTATCGAACTGATCAGGCGACATGCCGTCGAGGGTTAACGCGCCAATCAGGTTCTGCCCGGCAAACAGCGGCAGGCCGATACAGGCGTGCACCTTCAGGCTCTCCTGTCCGGGGATCAGGCCGTCGTAAGGATCGGGCAGATCGCTGTCTGCCGGGAAACGCACCACGTCACCCGCGCGGGCGATGGTTTCCAGACGCGGGTGGCCCTCCAGGGTAAAGCGCCGCCCGAGTACGTCCTTCGCCAGACCGTCGATAGCCAGCGGAATAAACTGCCGCCCTTCGTAACGCAGCAGCGCCGACGCATCGCAATCCAGCACGTGGCGCAACGTGGAGATCAGCCGCTGAAAGCGGTCCTGATGACCAATACCGGTTTGCAGTTCTATGGCGATCTTCGCCAGCACATCTACGGAAAAGCTCATCTCTGCCTCACTGTCATTTTGACAATACATAGTGTCATATTGACAATTTTTAAGATAGTCAAAATGACTACCCACTAAGGAGCATCGAAACGAAAACACATTATTTTCAACAAGTTAAAAAGTTGGCACGCAACTTGATATATGACAGTCATCTTATTTGAAAACGCCGTATTAAGTTGAGGTTGCTATGTCTATTCTGGTTAAAAATAACATTCATTGGGTGGGTCAACGTGACTGGGAAGTACGTGATTTTCACGGGACGGAATACAAAACGCTGCGCGGCAGCAGCTACAACAGCTATCTCATTCGTGAAGGTAAAAACGTCCTGATCGATACCGTCGATCACAAATTCAGCCGCGAGTTCGTGCAGAACCTGCGCAGCGAAATCGATCTGAATGAGATCGACTACATTATCATCAACCACGCGGAAGAGGATCATGCCGGGGCGCTGACCGAGCTGATGTCCCACATTCCGGATACCCCGATCTACTGCACCACCAACGCCATTGACTCCATCAACGGCCACCACCACCATCCGGAGTGGAACTTCCACACCGTGAAAACCGGCGACACGCTGGATATCGGCAATGGCAAACAGCTGATCTTCGTGGAAACCCCAATGCTGCACTGGCCGGACAGCATGATGACCTACATGACCGGTGACGCGGTGCTGTTCAGTAACGACGCCTTCGGCCAGCACTACTGTGACGAACGTCTGTTCAACGACGAAGTGGATCAGACCGAGCTGTTCGAACAGTGCCAGCGCTACTACGCCAACATCCTGACCCCGTTCAGCCGTCTGGTCACGCCAAAAATCACCGAGATCCTCGGCTTCAACCTGCCGGTGGATATGATTGCCACCTCCCACGGCGTGGTATGGCGTGAAAATCCAACCCAGATTGTCGAACTGTACCTGAAGTGGGCGGCGGACTATCAGGAAGATCGCATCACCATCTTCTACGACACCATGTCCAACAACACCCGCATGATGGCGGACGCCATTGCCCAGGGCATCAACGAAGTTGACCCGAACGTGGCGGTGAAAATCTTCAACGTGGCGCGCAGCGATAAGAATGAGGTATTGACCAACGTCTTCCGCTCCAAAGGCGTGCTGGTGGGGACCTCCACCATGAATAACGTGATGATGCCGAAAATTGCCGGACTGGTAGAAGAGATGACCGGCCTGCGCTTTCGTAACAAACGCGCCAGCGCCTTTGGTTCACACGGCTGGAGCGGCGGCGCGGTAGACCGTCTCTCCACCCGTTTACAGGATGCCGGTTTTGAGATGTCCCTGAGCCTGAAGGCGAAATGGCGTCCGGATCTCGACGCGCTGGAAATCTGTCGTCAGCACGGTCGCGACATTGCCCGCCAGTGGGCGCTTGCGCCGCTGCCGGAAACCGCACCCGCCGCGGCAGTTACGCCGAAAGCTGTAGCAGAAGCCGCTCCTGCCGCTGCCGACCTCGGCCCTTGCATGCAGTGCAGCGTCTGCCAGTGGATTTACGATCCTGAGCTGGGCGAGCCGTTGCAGGATGTCGCGCCGGGTACGCCGTGGAGCGAGGTGCCGGACAACTTCCTCTGCCCGGAATGTTCCCTCGGGAAAGACGTCTTTGATGAACTGGCAACGGAGGCAAAATGAGCCACGGCATCGTCATTATCGGCTCGGGCTTTGCCGCCCGCCAGCTGGTGAAAAATATCCGCAAACAGGATGCTAACGTGCCGTTGACGGTGATCGCCGCCGACAGCATGGATGAGTACAACAAGCCTGATTTAAGCCACGTCATTAGCCAGAATCAGCGCGCCGACGATCTCACCCGCCAGACGGCGGGGGAGTTCGCAGAACAGTTTAACCTGCGTCTGTTTCCGTACACCTGGGTCACCGATATCGACGCCGACGCCCACGTGGTGAACGCGAAAGATAAAACCTGGCAGTACGACAAGCTGGTGCTGGCGACGGGGGCATCGGCGTTTGTGCCGCCGGTTGAGGGCCGCGAGCTGATGGTCACGCTCAACAGCCAGCAGGAGTATCAGGCCAGCGAGACCCTGTTACGCGACGCCACGCGGGTGATGATTGTCGGCGGCGGACTGATTGGCACCGAGCTGGCGATGGACTTCTGCCGGGCGGGAAAATCCGTCACCCTGGTTGACCACGCGGCCAGCATTCTGTCAGCGCTGATGCCAGCAGAAGTAAGCAGTCGCTTACAGCATCGTCTGACCGACATGGGCGTGCATCTGCTGCTGAAATCGCAGTTACAGAGCCTGAGCAAAACCGAAACCGGCATTTGTGCGACGCTCGACCGCAACCGCAGCGTTGAAGTGGATGTGGTTATTGCGGCGACGGGGTTGCGCCCGGAAACCGCGCTGGCGCACCGTGCGGGCGCAGAGATCAATCGCGGCGTGAAGGTGGACAGCTACCTGCAAACCACCCAGCCGGACATTTATGCCCTGGGCGACTGCGCGGAAATTAACGGCCAGGTGCTGCCGTTCCTGCAACCGATTCAGTTAAGCGCCATGTTCCTGGCGAAAAACCTGCTCGGCGGCAACGCCCCGGTGAAATTACCCGCCATGCTGGTGAAGGTAAAAACGCCGGAACTACCGCTGCATCTCGCAGGTGAAACGCAGCGTCAGGATCTGGACTGGGAGATTGTCCTTTCGCCTCAGGGCATGGTGGCGCGCGGCACCGATACCGACGGTCAGATGCGCGCCTTTGTCGTCAGCGAAGACAGAATGAAGGAGGCCTTCGCGCTGCTGAAATCGCTACCAGCTTAACCCTCGTCATGCCGGGTGGCGCTCCGCTTACCCGGCCTACAGTACTGCCACGCTTACTTAACCTTTGGATTTTATTGTCCACCGCCCCGATGTCCCGGGGCTTTTTTTTATCGCTACACTTTCAGCGTCAGGGGCGCACCACCAGCGCGTCATAACCGCGCCAGCGATAGTTCGCCATCGAGATCAGCCAGCAGGCGACAAACAGCCCGACCACCACAAATCCGGCGTCGCCCAGGTTATCGTTCACCGCGCCAATCAGATCCCACACGCCGCCGCTGAGGGAGAACTTGTCCATCAGCAGACCCAGCGCTTCCAGGCCGCCAATAAACAGCGCCACCACCACCGAAGTCCCGGTGATGGTCATGTTGTAGTACAGCTTGCGCTGCGGCTTGTTAAACGCCCAGCCGTAGGCACCCACCATCAGCAGGTTATCGAGCGTATCGACCAGCGCCATGCCGCTGGCGAAGAGCGCCGGGAAGATCATGATCGACCACACCGACATCCCGCTGGAGGCGCTGGCGGCGGAGATCCCCAGCACGCCGATTTCGGTGGCGGTGTCGAACCCCAGGCCGAACAGGAAACCGACCAGGTACATCTGCCAGCTTTTATTGACGAGGCTGAAGGTTTTGCCGAACAGCCAGTTCATGACGCCACCCTGTGCAGGCAGCGTGATGTCGCCCTGCACCGGCCTGCCGTGTTTCAGCGCCTGAAAACTGCGCCAGACGCCGCGCAGGATCACCATATTCACCAGCGCCATCGCCAGCAGGAAGGTGGCGGAGACGGCGGTGCCAATCAGGCTGCCGGTTTCGTGGAACCATGCCATGTTTTTCTGAAACGCCGTGGCGGTAGCGGCGATGGCAATGGAGGCCAGCACCACGATGGTGGAGTGTCCGAGTGAAAACCATGCGCCCACGCCGGACGGGCGCTTACCCTGCTGCATCATCTTACGCGTCACGGTATCAATCGCGGCGATATGGTCGGCATCCACCGCATGACGCAGTCCGTAACACCAGGCCAGCAGGCTGGCCGCCATCAGCGCCGTACTGCCGCTAAAGGTGTGCCACGCCAGCCCCCAGGCCAGCAGGTTAGCCATCCCGAGAGCCAGCAGCAGGCACGCTGCACGAGGTTCATTGCGTAAAAGTCGTAACATTTTAAATCCCTTGTGAACATGATCGGGCGGCAGCAACCACCGCCTGCCCGAAGGAGATCGCTCCGTCGCCTGCGGGCAGGCGCGAAGGAAAAAGAAGCGTGAAATCAGAAAGGTAGTGACGAAGGCGCGCGCGCAGCAGGCGGTTGTGAAGGACGCCGCCGCTGAAGCACACCGTAGAGAGCGACCGTCGGCGGGCATGCGTTGCCGCCAGTTCGCTCAGCCCTTTTGCCAGCGCATCGTGAAAAGCCCAGGCACGCTCGCCGGGTTCCGCCCGCCAGGTAAGCCACTGTTGCCAGAACAGCGCAAGGTTATCCGTCTGGAGCGTCACCGGATGATCAACCCCTGCGCAGCGTTCGGCCAGCGCCTCCAGCCGGCACGCGGCTTCGCCCTCATAGCGTTGCGTTTCAATGCCCAGCGCACAGGCCACGGCGTCGAACAGACGACCACAGGAGGAGGCCCGCGGCGCATTGATACCGCGCGACACAGCCGTTGCCAGCAGCGGCCAGTTTTGACGCTGTACCACCTCTGTTTCTGGGTACTGCTGCCAGTCAGGTACGAACGCCAGACAGTGGGCGAGCAAATTGCGCCACGGCTGTTTTGCCGCCAGATCGCCCCCCGGCAGCGCAACGGCTGGCAGACCGCCCAGCCGTTCGCAGTCGCGATAGTTCACCCGCAGGCACTCGCCGCCCCACAGCGCGCCGTTCTCGCCCATGCCGATCCCGTCCAGCGTCAGGGCAATAACATCCCCGCCGTCGAGCGGCCAGCCATTCTCCGCCAGACACGCTGCCGCATGCGCATGATGATGCAGCACGGTCTCAACGGGCAGCGCCTGCGTCCGGGCCCACTGTCGGGCGTGATATCCCGGATGGGCATCGCACACCACGCGCTCAGGCTGAAAGGCGTAGATGTCCTGCATCGTCGAGAGCGCACTGCGCCACTGCGCCTCTACCCCCTCGTCGCTCAGATCGCCAAAATGCTGGCTCAGTACCGCCTGGTTGCCACGCACCAGGCAGAAGGTGTTTTTCATCTCCGCGCCGGTGCATAACATGGGCGGGATGTCGCGGAATCCGGCGGGCAATGTGATGGCATCCGGCACAAAACCGCGTGCGCGACGCAGCATCGTGCCCTCCTGGTCCATCACTGAATCATCCATCCGTTGCAGGATGTCGCGGTTGTGCAGCAGGAAGCCGTCAGCGATGTCACTGAGTTCTTCCAGCGCCTGCTGGTTGCTTATGGCGGGTGGATGGCCGCTGAGGTTGCCGGAGGTCATCACCAGCGGGCGCTGGCAGTCCAGCATCAGCAAATGCTGGAGCGGGTTCGCAGGCAGCATCACGCCGACCGTATCCAGCCCCGGCGCAATCTCCTCAGGAAACGCAGGAAGGCAAGCTTTTGGCGTCAGCACAATCGGCGCAGCGGGTGAACGTAACAGCGTCTGGATGGCCTCCGGCAGATCGTCCGCATGCGGGATCATCACCGCCAGCGGCCTGGTCGGGCGCTGCTTGCGTGCCCGTAATTTCCGAACCGCCTGCGGGTTAAGCGCGTCGCAGACCAGGTGAAAACCGCCCAGCCCTTTGACCGCCACAATCCCGCCGCCTTCCAGCATCGCCACCGCCGCGCTTAACGCCGATTCGCGGGTGGCAGCAGCCTCCCCGGCTCGCCACTCCAGCTGCGGTCCGCAGTCCGGGCAGGCCACCGGCTGGGCGTGAAAACGCCGGTCAGCCGGGTTGCGGTACTCCGTTTCACAGGGCACACAGAGCGGGAATGGCGCCATTGACGTGGCCGGGCGGTCATAGGGCATGGCGCGGATAATGGTAAACCGCGGCCCGCAGTGGGTGCAGTTGATAAACGGGTAGCGGTAGCGACGTTCGCGGGGATCGCGCATCTCCGCCAGGCATGCGGGACAGGTGGCGGCATCCGGGACGATTTGCGTGTCCATCGCCCCGCTCTCGCTGTGGCGGATGACAAACTCGTCCGGCAGCGTCGTCCAGCTGAACGGCTGCGTTTCAACGCGATCGATGCGCGCAAGCGGTGGGCAGTCCTGGCGCAGTCTCGCGGTAAAGTCACCCCCACTGCCCGCGAGACGCACCAGGACACCCTCTCCGTCGTTGCAGACGTCGCCTGCCAGCCCCAGCTGGTGCGCAAGCTGCCAGACGAAGGGACGAAATCCTACCCCCTGCACCTTGCCGCGCACCCGAAGCTGTACGCCATTAACGCGCATTGCAGCTTAAAACAGCAGCGATGACGAGGTGTCGAACGCCGCGCGGCGGCGTTTTTCGGCGCTCATCTGTTCGAGCTTGTCGCGATCGACGCAGACCAGCGCATGCGTCGGACAGGCTTCCATACACGCCGGACCGGCATCGCGGTGGTAGCAGAGGTCACATTTATTGGCTTCGGCTTTCTCCGCGCGTACGCTCAGCCCGATACCGCTGTTGCGCACCACCGGGCGAACCACCACCTCCATCGCGCCATACGGACACGCCACCACACAGGTTTTGCACCCGATGCAGCGCTCCTGCATCACATGCACGAAGCCTTTCTCGCGCTTAATCGCCCCGTTCGGACAGACGTTGGCGCACGGCGCGTCTTCGCACTGGCGACAGATAGCGGCGGTAGAAATATTCACGCCTTTAATGACGTGGATGCGCGGCAGGAAGGTATCAGGGGTGAGAGAGGCGCAATCCTGCTCTGCCTGATGGGACACCACGCACGCCACTTCACAGGTACGGCAACCAATGCATTTGCTGGCATCGGCCATAATAAAACGGTTCATCTGCTTCTCCGGCATAACTGTTATGCGCGAAGCTATTCATAAACCGTGCCAATATTTAATGAATTGATTTTATAGGGAAATTTAAAAGAGAAGGATCTGTCATCGTCATTAGTGACGATGACAGATGTCGACGTCAGCGATGCGGGCCGTCAATGACGGAGCCGCGCAGGATAAGCTCGCCGGAAAAGGTTTGCTGAGGCTTAAACTCACCGCCGTCGAGCATGAAAATCATACGGCTGATGGTCTCCTGAATCATCTCCGTTACTGGAATACGCACGCTGGAGAGGGACGGCACGATATAGGGCGCGATTGCCACATCGTCAAAGCCGATGACGGACACTGCGCCCGGCGTGGAGACGCCGCTCTCGTGCAGCTGCCTGATGGCGCCAATCGCCATGTCGTCGTTACTCGCCACCAGCGCGGTAAACGTTTCGCCGCGGGTGAGCAACTGAGAGACCGCCGCCGCGCCGCTGGCCGGGTTCCACTTCCCTTCGGCGATCAGCGCGTCGCGAACTGCAATCCCGTGCTGCGCCAGCGCGTCCTTGTAGCCGGAAAGACGCTCCACCCCGGTGGGGGAATCCAGCGAACCGGTGATAAACGCAATCTCCCGGTGGCCTTTCGCGATCAGCTGCGATACCGCGTCCTGACACGACGCTTTATGATCGGACCAGACGCTGTGGCTGCTGTTTTTCCGCAAACGGCGGTTGAGCACCATGATCGGCTGCTCGCATTTCTCAATGATCTCGTCCAGCGCTTCCACGCTCAGAAAACGCGGGTAGATGATCACCGCGTCGCAGCGCATGTCGAGCAGGTACTGGATCGCCTCGCGCTCCTCTTCGGCACTGTGCTTGCCGTCCGCCAGGATCAGCTGGCGCCCCTTCTCTTCCGTCATCCGCGCGGCGTTAAACAGCAGCTCGCTAAAGTAGACCCCATGGTACAGAGTGTTCGTCACCACCAGCCCCAGGGTCTGGGTGCGTTTGGTCGCCAGGTTTCGCGCCAGCAAATTAGGGCGATACCCGCTCTCTTCGATGGCCTGAAACACGCGGTCTTTCGTCTCCTGGCTGACGTAACCGTTCCCCGACAGCACCCGGGAGACCGTCGCTTTAGACACGCCTGCCCGCTTCGCCACTTCCAGCATCGTGGTCATAGTGTTATTCCATTCAAAACTGATGAGCCGCAGTGTACTGCACCGCAGAAAAATTGTCGCAGCGGCGTTATCACGCTTTTTACGGCCACGAGTGATCGTCATCACGAAACGAAAAAATGCATAAAAAGTGGTCTTGTTTCATTAAAAGAAACTCATGATGATTATGTGAAACCGGTTTCCTACACTTCTCACAACGATAACAGGATCACATCCGATGGCAAAAAATTACGCTGCGCTGGCAAACGACGTTGTCAGCGCGCTGGGCGGTAAAGAGAACATCGTCGCCGTCACCCACTGCATGACGCGCCTGCGCTTCGTTCTTAAAGACGAAAGCCTTACCGACGCCGCACGCCTGAAAAGCATCAGCGGCGTGCTCGGCGTGGTGCGCAACGACAACCAGTGTCAGGTGATCATCGGCAACACCGTGTCCCAGGCATACCGTGAAGTGGTGAGTCTGCTGCCCGCCAACCTGCAACCTGCCGTACCGGAAGGTCCGCAAAAACTGACCCTGCGCCGCATTGGTGCCGGGATCCTCGACGCGCTGATCGGCACCATGTCGCCGCTGATCCCGGCGATCATCGGCGGGTCGATGGTCAAGCTGCTGGCGATGATCCTTGAGATGACCGGCGTGCTGGGCAAAGGCGACCCGACGCTGACGATCCTGACCGTTATTGGCGACGGCGCGTTCTTCTTCCTGCCGCTGATGGTGGCGGCGTCCGCGGCGGTGAAGTTCAAAACCAACATGTCCCTGGCAATCGCCATCGCGGGCGTTCTGGTTCACCCGAGCTTTATCGAGCTGATGGCGAAAGCCGCGCAGGGCGAGCACGTTGAGTTCGCCTTCATTCCGGTGACGGCGGTGAAATACACCTACACGGTGATCCCCGCCCTGGTGATGACCTGGTGCCTGTCCTATATCGAACGCTGGGTGGATCGCATTACCCCGGCGGTGACCAAAAACTTCCTCAAGCCGATGCTGATCGTGCTGATTGCCGCCCCGCTCGCCATCGTACTGATTGGCCCGCTCGGGATCTGGATCGGCAGCGCCATCTCCGCGCTGGTCTACACCATTCACGGCTATCTGGGCTGGCTCTCCGTTGCCATTATGGGCGCGCTGTGGCCGCTGCTGGTGATGACCGGGATGCACCGCGTGTTTACGCCGACCATCATCCAGACCATTGCCGAAACGGGCAAAGAAGGGATGGTGATGCCGTCGGAAATCGGCGCCAACCTGTCGCTCGGCGGTTCGTCGCTGGCGGTGGCGTGGAAAACCAAAAACCCGGAGCTACGCCAGACGGCGCTGGCCGCGGCGGCCTCCGCCATCATGGCGGGGATCTCTGAACCGGCCCTGTACGGCGTGGCGGTACGCCTGAAGCGTCCGCTGATTGCGAGCCTGATCAGCGGCTTTATCTGCGGCGCGGTGGCGGGCATGGCAGGCCTTGCCAGCCACTCGATGGCGGCGCCGGGGCTGTTCACCAGCGTACAGTTCTTCGACCCGGCCAACCCGATGACCATCGTCTGGGTGTTTGGCGTGATGGGTCTGGCGGTGGTGCTGTCGTTCGTGCTGACCCTGCTGTTAGGGTTTGAGGATATCCCGGTAGAAGACGAAGCCGAAAAAGCACGCGCCCTGCAAACCGCACCGGTACAGAACAAAGCAGCAGAAGCATAAACTGAAAGCGAGGTAAGAATGTCTGTTTTTCCACAAGGATTTTTATGGGGCGGCGCGCTTGCCGCCAACCAGAGTGAAGGGGCTTACCGTGAAGGCGGCAAAGGACTGACCACGGTCGACATGATCCCCCACGGCGCAAACCGTCTGGCGGTAAAAGTCGGCAAGGAAAAACGGTTTTCGTTGCGGGACGACGAATTCTACCCGAGCCACGAGGCGATTGATTTTTACCATCGCTACAAAGAAGACATCGCCCTGATGGCGGAGATGGGCTTTACGGTGTTCCGCACCTCGATTGCCTGGAGCCGCCTCTACCCGAACGGCGACGAACCGCTGCCGAATCAGGAAGGCATTGCCTTCTACCGCGCGGTGTTCGAGGAGTGTAAAAAGTACAACATCGAGCCGCTGGTGACGCTCTGCCACTTCGACGTGCCGATGCACCTGGTGACGGAGTACGGCTCCTGGCGCAACCGTAAGATGGTGGATTTCTTCGCCCGCTACGCCCGCACCTGCTTCGAGGCGTTTAACGGGCTGGTTAAATACTGGCTGACCTTCAACGAAATCAACATCATGCTGCACAGCCCGTTCTCCGGCGCGGGGCTGGTATTTGAAGAAGGTGAAAACGAGGACCAGGTGAAGTACCAGGCCGCGCACCACGAGCTGGTGGCGAGCGCGCTGGCGACCAAAATTGCCCACGAGGTGAACCCGGAAAACCAGGTCGGTTGTATGCTGGCGGGCGGCAATTTTTACCCCTGGTCCTGCAAGCCGGAAGACGTGTGGATGGCGCTGGAAAAAGACCGCGAGAACCTGTTCTTTATCGACGTGCAGGCGCGCGGCAGCTATCCGGCTTACTCTGCCCGCGTGTTCCGCGAGAAAGGCGTGGTGATTGTGAAAGACCCGGGCGACGATGAACTGCTGAAAAACACCGTCGACTTTGTCTCGTTCAGCTATTACGCCTCGCGCTGCGCGTCGGCGGACATGAACGCGGGAAACACCAGCGCGGCGAACATCGTGAAGTCCCTGCGCAACCCGCATATTCAGGTGAGCGAATGGGGCTGGGGCATTGACCCGCTCGGCCTGCGCATCACCATGAACATGATGTACGACCGCTACCAGAAGCCGCTGTTCCTGGTGGAAAACGGCCTTGGAGCGAAGGACGTCATTGATGAAAACGGCGAGATCAACGACGACTACCGAATCAGCTACCTGCGCGAGCATATTCGCGCGATGGCTGATGCGATTGAGGACGGCGTACCGCTGCTGGGCTACACCACCTGGGGCTGCATTGACCTTGTCTCGGCCTCAACGGGGGAAATGAGCAAGCGCTACGGGTTTGTGTACGTCGACCGGGACGACGCCGGGAACGGCACGCTGGACCGCAAGCGCAAGAAATCATTCTGGTGGTATAAGAAGGTGATTGCGAGTAACGGGGGGGATCTGGAGTAGCCTGTTGCCCTCACCCCAGCCCTCTCCCACAGGGAGAGGGAGATGGGTTTGGTAGGCCGGGTAAGGCGAAGCCGCCACCCGGCACTGCTCAGAGCTGAGAAAATCCCCCATCCCCAACCCACCCGGCAAGCCGTGAATAGACCACGTCCACCGCCTCTTTCACCGGCTGCGTCATCGGGTAATAGAACCCGACAATGTCCGGCTGAATCCCCAGAAACAGCACCTCACCCACGTCGTCTTTAATCTGATCGACCAGGTAGTTCAGCGGCATATTGTGCGTCGTCATCATAAACATTTCGGCGATGTCGTCCGGGTCAATCAGGCGGATCTCACCGGGGTTGAGCCCCATATCGGTGGCATCAACGATTAACAGCCTGTCCGGGCGCAGCTCGCGAATGGCCACCACGTCGTTTTCCGGCGCGCTGCCGCCGTCAATCACCACCCAACTGCCCGGCGGGTTTGCGGCGCACAGTTCCGCCAGCAGCGGACCCGCGCCGTCGTCGCCCATCATGCTGTTGCCGACACACAGTAAAACGTCAGTCACGTAATCTCCTCACCATCAGGTAGATGGCACTCTCCTGATGAATATCGTGCAGCATGCTAAGCAGTGTTTTGCTCCACGCCTGCTGCTCGGGGGTTTGCCTGCTCAGCGCCTCGTCAAAGGCGTTAGCGAGGATCGCAATGTGGTTGGCATCGATGACGATCTCGCCGTATTTCGGCACGCCCTCCATCTTGCGCCGCGCCGTGCTGCCCTCCTCCAGCGTGGCGATCCACGCCAGGTAATCGGCCCACGGGCAGCTCAGCGCCGCCTCCAGGCAGTCGATCACCCCTAGGTGATGCCCAATCGCCAGGCTGTAATAGACCACCTGCTGCGCCGCAGCCGGCGTGGCATCGTTCTCATCAATAAACTTACGGCTCAGCTGGCTGAACACCACCGTTTCACTCATCGGATACGCGCCTCATCCACGATGCTGTTCAGGTTCGCCACGATCTCATTGAGTCGCGGATCGTTTTCCGCCTCCAGCCAGCGCGCCACCTGATGGTCGCCCTGGCTCAGCAGGCGCAGATAATCGTCGGCAATCTGGCGGCCATAGCGATAGCCCGCCAGCCTGCGCGCCGTGCGGTCGATCTTCACCCGCAGCGGCTGCACCATATCCGGGTGCAGGATAGTGGCTGGCTGGTTGTCCAGCTCGCCCGGCTCGCGGGCGTGGATTTTCTGCTCCAGCAGGCCGAGCGCCATGGCAAAACCGTACAGCGTCGCGGCGGGCGTCGGCGGGCAGCCCGGAATGTAGACGTCCACCGGCACGATTTTGTCGGTGCCGCCCCAGACGCAGTACAGGTCGTGGAAGATGCCGCCGCTGTTGCCGCAGGCACCGTACGAGATGCAGATTTTCGGGTCCGGCGCGGACTGCCAGGCGCGCAGCGCGGGGGATCGCATGGCGCGGGTGACGGCCCCGGTAAACAGCAGAATGTCCGCATGGCGCGGAGACGGCACCACTTTGATGCCGAAGCGCTCGGCGTCAAACAGCGGTGACAGCGTGGCGAAGATCTCGATCTCGCAGCCGTTGCAGCCGCCGCAGTCCACGCGGTAGACGTAGGCCGAGCGTTTGATTTTTTTCAGCAGCGACGCCTTCATGCTGGCGATGGATTCGTCCACCGTCATCGGCACCGGAATGCCGTTAGCGTCGCGCGGGCCGAGTAAGTTTTCCATCAGCTGGCCTCTCTCATATGGCGGGTGATATCAATACGGTCGGACGGCAGCAGGCATTTCTGACGCTTGCACTCCGGGCAGGTTTCGAAGCTTTCACGGTGATGCTCCGCGCGGACGTCGCCGTTGTGCTTCAGCAGCGCGATGGCGTAGTCGATCTCTTTTTGCACGGCGAACGGACGCTTGCAGACGCGGCAGTTGCACAGCGCAAAGCGCGACTGCTGGAGGAAGTCCTCTTTTTTCCACACCGCCAGCTCGTACTCCTGAGACAGGCGAATGGCCACCGTCGGGCAGACCTCCTCGCAGCGGCCGCAGAAGATGCAGCGCCCGAGGTTAAACTGCCAGGCCAGCTCGCCGGTTTTCAGGTCCGTTTCCACCGTTAAGGCATTCGACGGGCAGGCGTTGACGCAGGCCGCGCAGCCGATGCACTGCTGCGGATTGTGCTCCGGCTTGCCGCGAAAGTTTTTATCCACCGGCATCGGCTCCAGCGGATAGCTGCTGGTCTGCGTGCCGGTTTTGATCACTTTTTTGATAAAGGTAAACATGGCGAGTCCTTATTTCAGCGGCGAGTTTTTACGCTCAATGCTGTAGCGCTCAAGCTCTTTGTACGGCACCACCTGGCTTTTCTTCTTGCGCACGTCCACGACGGTCATGCGGTCGGTGCAGGAGTAGCACGGGTCGAGGCTGCCGATGATCAGCGGCGCATCGGAAACCGTGTTGCCGCGCAGCATGTAGCGCAGGGTTGGCCAGTTGGCGTAGGTGGCCGCGCGGCAGCGCCACCGGTAGAGCTTCTGGTTGTCGCCGGTCATGCTCCAGTGAATGTCGTCCCCGCGCGGCGCTTCGGCAAAGCCGAGGGCAAAGCGGTTTGGAATGTAGGTAAAGCCCTCCACCATCAGCGGGCCGCCCGGCAGGTTATCGAGGCCGTAGTCGATCATGTTCAGCGCGGTGAATACCTCGTTGATGCGCACCTTCAGACGGGAGATGACGTCGCAGCCCTGCTCGCTGTGCACGGTCATCGGCAGCAGGCCGTAGCCGACGAACGGGTGATCGGCGCGGGTATCGCGGGCGTGGCCGCTGGCGCGCACCATCGGACCAACGTTACTGAAGTCGCGGGCGATTTCCGGGTCAAGACGACCAATCCCGACGGTGCGCTGCTCAATGTTTGGCGTGCTGAGCAGCATGTCCACCAGCTCCTGCACGTCCCGCCGCATCTGCTGCGCCAGCTGGCGGGTCTGGATCATGTCGTCTTTCAGCAGGTCGCGGCGGATCCCGCCGATCAGGTTCAGGCCGTAGGTTTTACGCGCCCCGGTAAGGATCTCCGCCATCTTCATCGACGCCTCGCGCACGCGGAAGAACTGCATAAACCCGGAGTCAAAGCCGACGAAGTGGCAGGCCAGGCCGAGGTTGAGCAGGTGCGAGTGCAGGCGCTCCACCTCCAGCAGAATGGCGCGGATCATCTGCGCGCGTTCCGGCACCACGATCCCCATGCCGTTTTCCACAGAGGTGGTGTAGGCGGTGCTGTGGGCAAAGCCGCAGATGCCGCACACGCGGTCAGAGAGGAACGTGACTTCGTTGTAGCCCATGCGGGTCTCCGCCAGCTTCTCCATGCCGCGGTGGACGTAGAACAGGCGGTAGTCGGCGTCGATAATGTTCTCGCCGTCGACGAACAGGCGGAAGTGGCCCGGTTCGTCGGAGGTAACGTGCAGCGGGCCAATCGGCACCACGTTATTCTTCTTGCTGCCCAGCTCGTTGATGAACTCGTAGGTTTCGCTGTCGGTGGTCGGGGCCGGGCGCTGGCGGTAGTCCATGCTGACCTTGCGCAGCGGATAGAGTTCATCCGGCCAGTCGTCCGGCAGCACCAGGCGACGCTCGTCAGGCAGGCCAACCGGCACCAGACCATACATGTCGCGCACTTCGCGCTCGCCCCAGACGGCGGCAGGCACGCGCGGCGTGACGGAGGGGTATTCCGGCTTGTTCGGGTCGATTTCGACGCGCACGGTGAGCCAGCACTTCTCCCCCTGCTCCATCGACATCACGTAGTACACCGCATAGTTGCCACACAGCTGACGCTCGTCGTTGCCGAACAGCACTGACAGCCAGCCGCCCTGCTGGTAATAGAGAAACTCCACCACTTCCGGCAGATAGTTCACCTTAATGGTGACGGTGATCTGGTCTTTGGTTTGCCAGGACTCCTCCAGCACCACGCCCGGGAAAGCCTGATGCAACGCGGCGAGATACTGCTGACCTTTCTTTTCTTCAGACATAAACACTCTCTTTAATCACGCCACCAGCAAGGAGACGAACGCTAAAAATGCAAAACCAAAACCGGCCCAGGTGATGCGTGACGTTTCAACAAAACGCAGGCGCGCCATGCTGTTTTCAAACAGGGCAATCACCAGCACGCCGATAAGCAGCTTGAGCACAGCCACCACCACGGCCAGCAGCAGGCCGCCCGCAGAGAAGTGCGTCATCTGCCCCCACGGGAAGAAAACGCCGACGAACATCTGCAACACCACCAGCTGCTTGAGGCTGATGCCCCACTTCAGCACCGCAAAGCCGTAGCCGCTGTATTCGGTGAGCGGCCCCTCCTGTAATTCCTGCTCCGCTTCCGCGAGATCGAACGGCAACTTGCCCATCTCGATAAAGGTGGCGAACGCGCAGGCGCAGAGCGCCAGCACCAGCGGGAGAGAACGTGAAACCGGCCAGTGGTAAACGGTGTCGGTGATAAAACTGATATGGGTCGAGCCTGCAACCTGCGCGGCGACCCACAGCCCCAGCAGCAGAATTGGCTCAACCAGCACGCCGAGCATCGCTTCGCGGCTGGCGCCGATACCCGTAAACGGGCTGCCGGTATCCAGACCCGCAATCGCAAAGAAGAAACGCGCGATGGCGAAGAGGTAGATCAGCGTAATAAGATCGCCCAGCACCGGCAGCGGCGAGCCCACCGTCACCACCGGCAGCGCGGTGGCGATGGTCAGCATCACGCCCACCATCACAAACGGCGTCAGGCGGAACACCCAGCCTGCGGCGTCCGGCGCGACGCTCTGACGGGAGAGCAGTTTGAAGAGATCGCGGTACTCCTGGAGCACGCCAGGCCCGCGACGGTTGTGCAGCCGGGCGCGCGCCACGCGCGTGATGCCCGACAGCAGCGGCGCGGCGGCGAACAGCACCAGCGCCTGAAGAATTGCCAGTAACAGACTCATGTCAGGCTCCTCGTGAAATGACAATCACCACCAGCACCGCCAGCTCGATCAGCGCCAGGCGGCGGAACAGCACGGGCACGGCAGCACCCTGCCAGCCCGGCACCCAGCCCACCGGGTTCAGCCAGTGGCGCAGCTTCAGCACGGCGGCGAAGTTCTCCTTCACCGGCATAGCGAAACCGTGGGCGGTGATGACCATCGACTGCTCATGTTCGTAGCCGCAGGCCCACGCCGCGCCGCGCGAACGGGAGGCGAGACGGTCGCGTCTGAAGAACAGCATCAGCACGAACGGCAGGAGCGGCGCGGCAATCAGCAGCAGCGCCATCATCGGCTGGGAAACGACGGTATGCGCCGTGACCAGCGGCAGCGGAATGGCGTGGCCCAGCAGCGGCAGCAACCACGGCGCGGCGACGCCGCCCGCGATGCAGCACAGCGCCAGTGCGACCACGCTTACGCCCATCAGTAGCGGTGCGCAGCAGGCGTTCTCAGCCTCACGCGTACGCGGTGCGCCCAGGAAGGTGACTCCGTAAACCTTCGCCATACACATCACCGCCAGCGCGCCGGTGATCGCCAGGCCCACCGCCAGCAGCGGGCCGAGTAAACGCCCGATAAACGCCTCGCTCTGGCCGAGGGCGAAGAAGGACTGATAAATCACCCACTCGCCGGCAAAGCCGTTCAGCGGCGGCAGCGCAGCCATCGCCATCAGCCCGACCAGCATCGCCAGCGAAATGACGGGCATTTTTTTGCCAATCCCGCCGAGCTTTTCAATATCGCGGTGCCCGGTGCGGAACCAGACGCTGCCCGCACCGAGGAACAGGGTGCTTTTAAACAGACTGTGGTTGATAAGGTGATACAGACCGCCAATAAACCCGGCGGCAATCAGCGCCGGCTGGTTGAGCGCCAGCCCGGTGACGCCCGCGCCCATGCCGAGCAGGATAATCCCGATGTTCTCCAGGGTGTGGTACGCCAGCAGACGCTGGATGTTGTGCTCCATCAGCGCGTACAGCCCGCCGACGAACGCGGTGATCATCCCCGCAATCAGCAGCGCCACGCCCCACCACAGCGGCGGCTGACCGCCCGTCAGGGTTATCATCAGGATGCCGAACAGACCGACCTTCATCACCACGGTGGAGAACAGCGCAGCGGCCGGGGCTGAGGCATTGGCATGCGCCTGCGGCACCCAGCCGTGCAGCGGGATAATCCCGGCCAGCAGGCCAAAACCGACTACGCCCAACAGCCAGACGTCGTTGCCCAGCGGCTGACCGTTAAGCGCGGCAAAATCCAGCGTGCCGAAACGCTGCCACACCAGCCAGCAGGCCAGCGCCAGCAGCAGCGTACCGAGACGTCCGAGCGCAAACCACAGCTTGCCGGAGGCGCTGCATCCGGTCAGGAACACGCCGCACAGGGCCATGATTTCTGCCATCACCACCAGCGCGCCGAGGTTGCTGGCGATAACGGTACAGACCGCGGCGGCCATCAACAGGTTAACCAGCAGGCCGTTGGCTTTGGTGTGCTGATGTCGGTGCCAGTCGACATTAAACAGGCTGATAAACAGCCCGCACAGGCCAAAGGTTATCAGCCAGATGGCGTTCAGCGGCGTAAGCTCAACGGCGTGGTGAATCAGCGGGATGAGGGTGTCGACGGACTGGCCGTCGATCAGGACAACCCCGCCCGCCGCCAGCGTCATCAGGCTGCCGACCGCCCCACCGATACCGGCGATCACCCCGCTCAGCGTTTTATGGAAGGAGAGGAGCAGCGCCAGGACAGCGGCGGCGGCAAACCAGGCCACACCGCTGGTCATCATAACTATCGCGTTCATTTCGCCCCCTCGTTAAGCGCCCGCAGCAGCGAAAGATCGCCGACGTCGGTATTGATGGTCAGCTCGCGCTTGCGTTTGCTGGTGCGAGCGATGTCGCGGATGTTGACCAGGACCAGCGCCCGGGTCGGGCAGGTCCGCACGCAGGCCGGACCCTGCTCATCGAAGCTGCACAGATCGCACTTCACCGCAACGGCGCGAATGCCCGGCACCCAGTCCAGCAGCGTACTCACGCGTGCCGGAGCCGGTGGCGCAGGCGGCGCTTTCGCAGTATTAGCATTCGCCGGAATATGCAGCGGACGGCTGCCGGAAAACTCAATGGCGCCGAACGGACAGGCGATGCCGCACAGCTTGCAGCTCACGCACAGGCTTTCGTTCAGCTGTACCGCGCCGTCAACGCGGGTGATGGCATTGACAGGACAGACGCCCGCGCACGGGGCGTCTTCACAGTGGTGACAGAGCTGCGGGGCAGACTCTTTCTCATTACGCATGACGCGCAGGCGCGGCATGGACTGTAGCCCGTGCAGGCGGTGCGTTTCTGAGCACGCCGCCTCACAGGTCCGACAGCCAATACAGACCGTCGAGTCAGCAATTACAAAACGGTTCACCGGGTCATCCTCTGGTGATGGTCATTTTTGACGAAAAAAACTGTCTTATCGACACTTCTCGACACTCGCTTTTCAGGCCACGTTCGCGGAGGATTTTCCGTCGATCAGCTGTTTCAGGTTGACTGGCCTGTCATGCTCAACGGCGGCGTAGAGGCCGTTATAAACCGGCGCGATTTTCTCCAGATAGTGCTCCAGCACCTGCTGGCGATCGCGGTTGCTGACGTGACCGTCCACCATGCCGTCCGCCATCAGCTGCGCCCGGGCGATGCAGTGCCTGTCGCCCTCTTTCGTCTCGACGTAGTACTCAATCGTGTGGCTGTTGAAGGTCTCCGCCAGGGTGACGTAAATCGTAAAGTGACCGAACAGGACAAAACGCATATCCCCCTGCGCCGCACAGCTCATGGCGTGATGCAGATGGGCCTTCGACAGCGTGATCCCCTGGATCAGTGAATTGCAGTACAGGTGCCATTGCTCCTGGAGCTGCTGATGACGTTGCGCGATGTAATCCGCTTTTTCGCTAATTTCCCAAATAGTCATAAAAGGTATCCGGTTAATGGAGTTAGCGGCTGTTAAGCAGATTTCGTGCCAGTTTTTAATTTATTGATTTAAATGGATTTTAAAGAGATGCGCACTGTCACCGCCGCGGTGTCGACGTGTCATTTCGACAGCGTTGACATCGTCATGCCGTAACGCAAATCAAGCTGGCACCGTTATTGCATTGAAGGGGCAATTCATTAAGGAGGCGTCATGCACGAAATCACCCTCTGCCAGCGGGCACTGGAACTTATCGAACAGCAGGCAGTGCAAAACCACGCGAAACGCGTCACCGGCGTCTGGCTGAAGGTCGGGGCGTTTTCCTGCGTCGAGACCAGCGCCCTCACCTTCTGTTTTGAGCTGGTGTGCCGCGGCACGCTGGCGGAAGGGTGCGCGCTGCATATCGACGAGCAGCAGGCGGAGTGCTGGTGCGAGCAGTGTCAGCAGTACGTCACGCTGCTGTCATCGAAGGTACAGCGCTGTCCGCAGTGCCAGAGCAGCGGGCTGCGCATCGTGGCGGATGACGGTATGCAGATCCAACGCCTCGAAATCGAGAAGGAGTAATGTATGTGTAGTACCTGCGGTTGCGCTGAAGGCAACCTGTATATAGAAGGGGATGAACACCGTCCCCACTCCGCGTTTCGCTCCGCGCCCTTTTCTCCTGCCCCGCGTCCCGCGGCGGCCCTGACCGGCATCACCTTTGCCCCGCAGCGTTCCGACGCGGGCGACCTCCATTACGGCCATGGCGAAGCGGGTACGCACGCGCCGGGCATCAGCCAGCGCCAGATGCTGGAGGTGGAGATCAACGTGCTGGACAAGAATAACCAGCTCGCCGCCCGCAATCGCGCCCGCTTTGCCGCGCGCGAACAGCTGGTGCTGAACCTGGTCTCCAGCCCCGGCTCCGGTAAAACCACGCTGCTGACCGAAACCCTTAAACGTCTGAACGAACACGTCTCCTGCGCCGTAATCGAAGGCGACCAGCAAACGGTAAACGACGCCGCGCGCATCCGCGAAACCGGTACGCCTGCGATTCAGGTCAACACCGGGAAAGGGTGCCACCTGGACGCGCAGATGATTGCCGACGCCGCCCCGCGCCTGCCGCTGGCGGATAACGGTATCCTGTTTATTGAAAACGTCGGCAACCTGGTCTGCCCGGCAAGCTTCGACCTCGGCGAGCGGCATAAAGTGGCGGTGCTCTCCGTGACCGAAGGGGAAGACAAGCCGCTGAAATATCCGCATATGTTTGCCGCCGCCTCCCTCATGCTGCTGAACAAGGTCGACCTGCTGCCGTACCTGAATTTCGACGTGGATAAGTGCCTGGCTTACGCCCGGGAAGTGAACCCGGACATTGAGATCCTGCTGGTTTCCGCCACGCGCGGCGACGGGATGGACGCCTGGCTGAACTGGCTGGAGAACGAACGATGTGCATAGGCGTCCCCGGACAAATTCATTCCCTCGACGGCAATCAGGCCAAAGTGGAAGTCTGCGGCATCCTGCGCGATGTCGACCTGACGCTGGTAGGCAGCCACGATGAGACCGGCGCAACGCGTCTAGGCCAGTGGGTGCTGGTCCACGTGGGTTTTGCCATGAGCGTGATTAATGAGGAAGAAGCCCGCGACACGCTGGATGCGCTACAGAATATGTTTGACGTCGAGCCGGACGTGGGCGCCCTGCTGTATGGTGAGGAGCGATAACACATGCGTTACGTTGATGAATATCGCGCGCCGGAGCAGGTGTTGCAGCTTATCGATCGCCTGAAAACCCGCGCCTCGCTGCTGGACTACACGAAAGAAAAACCGCTGCGGATCATGGAGGTGTGCGGCGGACACACCCACGCCATCTTTAAATTTGGCCTCGACCAGCTGCTGCCGGAGAACATCGAGTTTATCCACGGCCCCGGCTGCCCGGTGTGCGTGCTGCCGATGGGGCGCATCGACAGCTGTATCGACATCGCCAGCCGCCCCGGTGTGATTTTTTGCACCTTTGGCGACGCCATGCGTGTTCCGGGAAAAAATGGCTCGCTGCTCCAGGCGAAGGCGCGCGGCGCGGACGTGCGGATCGTCTACTCACCGATGGATGCCCTGACGCTGGCGATGGCTAATCCTGAGCGTAAGGTCGTCTTTTTCGGGCTGGGTTTTGAAACCACCATGCCCGCCACCGCCATTACCCTCCAGCAGGCGAAAGCCCGCAACGTCACAAACTTTTACTTTTTCTGCCAGCACATCACGCTTATTCCCACGCTGCGCAGCCTGCTTGAAGCGCCGGATAACGGTATCGACGCGTTTCTGGCGCCGGGCCACGTCAGCATGGTGATCGGCACAGAAGCCTACGGTTTTATCGCTGAACAGTACAATCGTCCGTTAGTGGTGGCTGGTTTCGAGCCACTTGATCTACTGCAAGGCGTGACCATGCTGGTTGAGCAGAAAATAGCGGCCCTGAGTGCGGTGGAAAATCAGTATCGTCGCGTGGTGCCCGATGCAGGTAACAGACGGGCACAGCAGGCCATAGCCGACGTGTTTAGCGTCGAAGGCGACAGCGAGTGGCGCGGACTGGGGCTGATTGCCGAATCCGGCGTGCACCTGACGCCCACGTATCGCGCCTTCGACGCCGAAGCGCATTTCCGCCCGCAACCGCAGCAGGTGTGCGACGATCCCCGCGCCCGCTGTGGCGACGTACTCACCGGCAAATGCAAACCTCATCACTGCCCGTTATTTGGCAACGCCTGTAACCCGCAAACCGCGTTTGGCGCGCTGATGGTCTCTTCCGAAGGGGCATGCGCCGCGTGGTATCACTATCGCAACCAGGAGTGTGAAGCATGAACACGGTGGAAATGGCGCACGGAAGCGGAGGACAGGCGATGCAGCAGCTGATTAACCGGCTGTTCATGGAAGCCTTTAATAACCCCTGGCTCGCCGAGCAGGAAGATCAGGCGCGTATTGACCTCGCGACGCTGGCCGCCCACGGCGACAGGCTGGCGTTCTCTACCGACAGCTACGTGATTGACCCGCTGTTCTTCCCGGGCGGCGATATCGGCAAGCTCGCCGTCTGCGGCACGGCAAACGACGTCGCCGTCAGCGGCGCGATCCCCCGCTACCTCTCCTGCGGGTTTATCCTCGAAGAAGGGTTACCAATGGAGACGCTCACGGCGGTGGTCAACAGCATGGCGCACACCGCCCGCGAGGCGGGAATCGCCATCGTCACCGGGGATACCAAGGTGGTACAGCGCGGCGCGGCGGATAAGCTCTTCATCAACACCGCCGGGATGGGGGCGATCCCTGCCGACATTCACTGGAGCGCGCAGCAGCTTTGCGCAGGCGACGTGCTGATTGTCAGCGGCACGCTGGGCTGCCACGGGGCAACCATCCTGAACCTGCGCGAAGGCCTGGGGCTGGATGGCGAGCTGCGCAGTGACTGCGCGGTACTCACGCCGCTGATCCAGACGCTGCGCGACATGCCGGGCGTAAAAGCCCTGCGCGACGCCACGCGGGGCGGCGTGAATGCCGTCGTGCACGAGTTCGCGGCAAGCTGCGGCTGCGGGATTGAGCTGACCGAGCGCGGCCTGCCCGTTAAGCCCGCCGTGCGCGGGCTGTGCGAGCTACTAGGTCTAGACCCGCTTAACTTTGCCAATGAGGGCAAGCTGGTGATCGGCGTGGAACGCGCGGCGGCGGAAGCCGTACTTGCACAGCTGCGCGCGCATCCTTTAGGGAAAGACGCGGCCATCATCGGCGACGTGGTTGAGCGCAAAGGGGTGCGCCTGACCGGGCTTTACGGCGTGAAGCGCACGCTGGATCTGCCGCACGCTGAACCGTTACCCCGAATTTGCTAGACCGCGCCAAAAGCGGTCAGCGCTGAATTTCTCTTTTTGCCAGTTTCTATTGGAAAGCAACAATGCCGTATACACCGATGAGTGATCTTGGACAGCAGGGCCTGTTTGACATCACGCGCACACTTTTACAACAGCCCGATCTCGGCGCGCTGAGCGATGCCCTGACGCGGCTGGTCAGGCAATCAGCGCTGGCGGACAGCGCCGCCATTGTGCTCTGGCATAGCGCAACCCACCGCGCGAGCTATTTCTCAACGCGTGATAACGGCAAAATCTTCGAATATGAAGATGAAACGTTTCTGGCCCACGGCCCGGTGCGGCGTATCCTCTCCCGCCCGGAAGCGCTGCACTGCAATTTTGACCAGTTTCGCCAGGCCTGGCCGAAGCTGGCAGAGAGCAATCTTTACCACCCGTTCGGCCACTACAGCATGCTGCCGCTGGCGGTGGAAGGGCAAATTTTTGGCGGCTGCGAGTTTATCCGCGATACCGACCAGCCCTGGAGCGAGGCGGAGTACGAACGCCTGCACACCTTTACCCAGATTGTGGCCGTTGTCGCGGAGCAGATCCAAAGCCGCGTCACCAATAACGTGGATTACGACCTGCTGAGCCGCGAGCGCGATAACTTCCGCATTCTGGTTGCCATCACCAACGCCGTGCTCTCCCGCCTGGACATGGATGAGTTGGTCAGCGAAGTGTCAAAAGAGATCCATCACTATTTTAAAATCGATGCCATCAGCATTGCGCTACGCGGCAACCGGAAAGGCAAGCTGAACATCTACTCCACCCACTACCTTGATGAAGCCAACCCGGCGCACGAGCAGAGCGAAGTGGACGAAGCGGGAACGCTGTCCGAGCGGGTATTTAAAAGCAAAGAGATCCTGCTGCTCAATCTCAATGAACAGGATCCGGTAGCCCCCTACGAGCGGATGTTGTTCAACACCTGGGGCAACAAGATCCAGACCCTGTGCCTGCTGCCGCTGATGTCCGGCAACACCATGCTCGGCGTGCTTAAACTGGCGCAGTGCGATGAAGCCGTATTTACCACCGCTAACCTGAAGCTGCTGCGCCAGATCGCCGAGCGTATCTCCATTGCGCTGGATAACGCCCTCGCCTATCAGGAGATCCATCGCCTGAAGGAGCGGCTGGTGGACGAAAACCTGGCGCTGACCGAGCAGCTCAACAACGTGGACAGCGAGTTTGGCGAAATCATCGGGCGCAGCGATGCCATGTACAGCGTCCTTAAGCAGGTGGAAATGGTGGCGCAGAGCGACAGCACGGTGCTGATCCTCGGTGAAACCGGTACCGGGAAAGAGCTGATTGCCCGGGCGATCCACAATCTGAGCAACCGCAATAGCCGCCGGATGGTGAAGATGAACTGCGCGGCGATGCCTGCGGGCTTACTGGAAAGCGACCTGTTCGGCCACGAGCGCGGCGCCTTTACCGGCGCCAGCAGCCAGCGGCTGGGCCGTTTTGAACTGGCGGATAAAAGCTCGTTGTTCCTCGACGAAGTGGGCGATATGCCGCTGGAGCTTCAGCCCAAGCTGCTGCGCGTTTTGCAGGAGCAGGAGTTCGAGCGCCTCGGCAGCAACAAGCTGATCCAGACCGACGTGCGTCTGATTGCCGCCACCAATCGCGATCTGAAAAAAATGGTCGCCGACCGCGAGTTTCGCAGCGATCTTTACTATCGCCTGAACGTCTTCCCGATCTGCCTGCCGCCGCTGCGCGAGCGCCCGGAAGATATTCCGCTGCTGGTGAAAGCCTTTACCGCGAAGATTGCCCGCCGGATGGGGCGAAATATCGACAGTATTCCTGCCGAAACGCTACGCACACTCTCGGCGATGGAGTGGCCGGGGAACGTGCGCGAGCTGGAAAACGTCATTGAACGCGCGGTCCTGCTGACCCGCGGGAACGTGCTCCAGCTCTCCCTGCCAGAGGTTACTCCTTCTGAAACGACCGTGACCGCAACCGAGCTTGCGAAAGAGGGAGAAGATGAATATCAGCTCATTATGCGAGTGCTGAAGGAGACCAACGGCGTGGTAGCCGGACCGAAAGGTGCGGCGCAACGGCTGGGTCTGAAGCGTACCACCCTGCTCTCGCGCATGAAGCGTCTGGGAATCGATAAAGAGAGCCTGAATTAACCCGTCATTCCGGCGACGTCGCCCTGCGCGTAATTTGTCGCCCACTGCGGCGCGGAGCCGGTTATTTTTTGGGCCGATACTTTTCGGGTAATTCCGGAACCGGACGGCGATCGTCGATCAGATGACGGATGGTCAGAATCGGATGGCGCCATAACATACGTGGCCCTGCCCAGCGCATCACCTGCTTCATCTCTTCCCGTCGGGCGGGCTGATAACAGTGCACAGGGCACTGTTTGCAGGCAGGTTTTTCCTCACCAAACACGCATTTATCCAGCCGCTTATCGGCATAAGCCTTGAGCGCCGAATAGTGCCCCTCTTCTTTTATGGCGTGCGGACACCTGTTTTCGTACAGGGCGATCATTCTGGCGATCGTCTTTTTTTCTCGTGAAATACGTTTACCGGACATAACGTCGTCCTCAACAATAAAGTGCATTTATAATACCCTTTTATCCGCACATTTTCAGTCATTGCATTCCATTTTCTGAAGCGCCCTTCCAGAATTACCCCGCCCCCCGCTGCGTTTTACTGGTATTTTATACAGGCATAAATAACCACCTTTGACCGCATTCACCGGAGAGCTTATGCAAGAGATCGCGATCGCCAAACCCTATCGTCACTTGAAAGTGGGTTACTTCAGAAAACGTCATGAAGACCGTAAAACGAAAATTCCAAAACGCTACAGCGTACACGCAGCGCTGAGCCTGAAAGGCGACTGGCTTGAGCAAGCGGGATTTACCACCAACTCGCAGGTTCGGGTGGGCGTCGAGCACGGGAAAATCATCATTGAATTAATGGTGGAAGATGCCTCGTAAAGTCGTGACTTTTTTCTGCGCCGCACCTTTTTTTCATGCGACAATAGAAGGAACAATCGGCCATTGAGCCGCTCAAAGCGTAATATTTTCAAAGAAATGGATATCATAACTCCATGAGCACAATCGACAATTTCGACGCGCATACGCCAATGATGCAGCAGTACCTGAAGCTGAAGGCACAGCATCCGGAAATTTTGCTGTTTTACCGTATGGGCGATTTTTACGAGCTTTTTTATGACGATGCGAAACGTGCGTCTCAGCTGCTCGACATTTCCCTGACGAAACGTGGCGCGTCAGCAGGCGAGCCCATCCCGATGGCAGGTATCCCGCATCACGCGGTTGAAAACTATCTGGCGAAGCTGGTGAACCAGGGTGAGTCTGTCGCTATCTGCGAACAAATTGGCGACCCGGCCACGTCGAAAGGCCCCGTTGAGCGCAAAGTCGTACGCATCGTGACGCCGGGAACCATCAGTGATGAGGCCCTGCTTCAGGAGCGCCAAGATAACCTGCTGGCGGCGATCTGGCAGGACGGTAAAGGGTTTGGCTACGCCACGCTGGATATCAGCTCCGGTCGTTTTCGCCTGAGTGAACCGGCTGACCGTGAAACCATGGCGGCTGAACTACAGCGCACCAATCCGGCAGAACTGCTTTATGCAGAGGATTTCGCCGAGACGGCGCTGATTGAAGGTCGCCGCGGCCTGCGTCGTCGTCCACTGTGGGAGTTCGAAATTGATACCGCGCGCCAGCAGCTGAACCTGCAATTTGGCACGCGCGATTTGATTGGCTTTGGCGTAGAAAATGCCCCGCGCGGGCTGTGTGCCGCAGGCTGCCTGTTGCAGTACGTTAAGGATACGCAGCGTACCGCCCTGCCCCATATCCGTTCCATTACCATGGAGCGTCAGCAGGACAGCATCATCATGGATGCCGCCACGCGCCGCAACCTGGAGATCACTCAGAACCTCGCTGGCGGCATGGAAAATACGCTGGCGTCGGTTCTCGACAGCACGGTTACCCCCATGGGCAGCCGTATGCTCAAACGCTGGCTGCATATGCCGATCCGCAATACCGACACGCTGATCGGCCGCCAGCAAACCATTGCCGCATTGCAGGATCGTTACACCGACTTGCAGCCGGTGCTGCGTCAGGTGGGTGATCTTGAGCGTATCCTGGCGCGCCTGGCACTGCGCACCGCGCGTCCACGCGATCTTGCCCGTATGCGTCACGCGTTCCAGCAGTTGCCGGAACTGCGTGCTCAGCTGGGAGAGATCGACAGCGCGCCAGTGCAGAAGCTGCGCGAAACCATGGGCGAATTTACCGAGCTTCGCGAACTGCTGGAACGCGCCATCATTGATGCGCCGCCTGTTCTGGTGCGGGATGGCGGGGTTATTGCTCCAGGTTATAACGAAGAGCTGGACGAATGGCGTGCGCTGGCCGATGGCGCGACGGATTATCTGGATAAGCTGGAAATCCGCGAGCGTGAACGTCTGGGGCTCGACACCCTGAAAGTCGGCTACAACGCGGTACACGGTTACTATATCCAGATCAGCCGTGGGCAGAGCCACCTGGCACCGATTCACTACGTTCGCCGCCAGACGCTGAAAAATGCCGAGCGCTACATTATTCCCGAGCTGAAAGAGTACGAAGACAAAGTGCTCACGTCGAAAGGTAAAGCGCTGGCGCTGGAGAAACAGCTGTATGACGAGCTGTTCGACATCCTGATGCCGCACCTGGCTGACCTGCAACTGAGCGCCGCTGCGCTGGCCGAGCTGGATGTCCTGGTAAACCTGGCCGAGCGCGCCGATACGCTGAATTACACCTGTCCGACCTTTACTGACAAACCCGGCATTCGCATTACCGAAGGCCGCCACCCGGTGGTTGAGCAGGTGCTGAACGAACCGTTTATTGCCAACCCGTTGAACCTGTCACCGCAGCGAAGAATGCTGATCATTACCGGCCCCAACATGGGCGGTAAAAGCACCTATATGCGCCAGACAGCCCTTATCGCGCTGCTCGCCTACATCGGCAGCTACGTTCCGGCGCAGAAGGTTGAGATTGGCCCTATCGACCGTATCTTCACCCGTGTGGGTGCGGCGGACGATCTGGCGAGCGGTCGCTCTACATTTATGGTCGAGATGACCGAAACCGCCAACATTCTGCATAACGCGACAGAGAACAGTCTGGTGTTGATGGACGAAGTAGGACGCGGTACCTCCACCTATGACGGCCTGTCCCTGGCCTGGGCGTGCGCGGAAAGTCTGGCAAATAAAATCAAGGCGCTGACGCTGTTCGCAACGCACTATTTCGAACTGACACAGCTGCCAGAGAAAATGGAAGGCGTGGCTAACGTCCACCTTGATGCGCTTGAGCACGGCGACACCATCGCCTTTATGCACACGGTGCAGGACGGCGCGGCAAGCAAGAGTTATGGCCTGGCCGTCGCGGCGCTGGCGGGCGTGCCGAAAGAGGTGATCAAGCGCGCGCGTCAGAAACTGCGTGAGCTGGAAAGTTTGTCACCGAATGCGGCGGCGACGCAGATAGATGGTACGCAGATGTCACTGCTGGCGGTCCCGGAAGAGACCTCTCCGGCCGTGGAAGCGCTGGAAAATCTCGACCCGGATTCCCTGACGCCGCGACAGGCGCTGGAGTGGATTTATCGGTTGAAGAGTCTGGTTTAGTTCTCTGCGGTCTTTTTTGCCGGGTGGCGGCTTCGCCTTACCCGGCCTACAAAACCCGTAGGCCCGGTAAGCGTAGCGCCACCGGGCAAAGGACCGCACAATATTATCGCCCGGTAAGCGCAGCCGCCACCGGGCTTTTTTTACAGCAGCGGCGGGATCGTCGGCACCTGCGGCGCCTCATCAATATCCTTCTGCGTCATGCGGAACGCTTCCGGGTAATGCTCGCGGCTGGTACGGCGCAGCGGTTCGGTATCGCGCCAGGTATACAGACAGTGCTGACACTGGTATACCGTCCAGACACCTTTCACCGGTGATGTTGCCATCACTTCAATATGTTCATCGGCACAACGTGGACAAATCATTTTTTCCTCCTTATTGACGTGCCGCCAGCATCGCGGTCAGTTTTTCGGCCCAGGCTTTGGTTTCAGGGAGATCCTGTACCGGCTGGCTGTAGTGACCACGGTTGTCCGGGGCAACAGGGGTGGTGGCATCAATGATCAGCTTGTCAGTGATCCCCGCCGGGCTGGAGCCGGGGTCAAGCTCGAGCACAGACATATTCGGTAGCTGCACCAGATCGCCTGCCGGATTGACCTTCGATGACAGCGCCCACATCACCTGCGGCAGGTTAAACGGATCGACATCTTCATCCACCATAATCACCATCTTCACGTAACCCAGACCGTGTGGCGTAGTCATGGCGCGGAGCCCGACCGCACGGGCAAAACCGCCGTAACGCTTTTTAGTGGAGATAATCGCCAGCAGACCGTGGGTGTACATGGCGTTTACCGCCTGCACTTCCGGGAATTCCGCCTTCAGCTGCTGATAGAGCGGTACGCAGGTGGCGGGCCCCATCAGATAATCAATCTCGGTCCACGGCATGCCCAGGTAGAGAGATTCGAAAATCGGTTTAGTGCGGTAAGAAACTTTGTCGATACGCACAACCGTCATGTTGCGCCCGCCGGAGTAGTGACCGGTAAACTCACCGAAGGGCCCTTCAATTTCACGTTTCCGGCCTTCAATCACCCCTTCCAGGATCACTTCCGACCCCCACGGCACATCGAAACCGGTCAGCGGAGCCGTCGCAATCGGATACGGGCTTTCACGTAGCGCACCGGCCATTTCATACTCGGATTGATCGTATTTCAGCGGCGTGGCGCCCATCAGGGTGATGATCGGATCGTTACCCAGCGTAATGGCAATTGGCAGGTCTTCGCCGCGCTCTTCTGCCTTATGCAGATGCAACGCAATATCGTGCATCGGCACCGGTTGCAGGCCGAGCTTACGCTTGCCCTTCACTTCCATACGATAGATCCCGACGTTCTGCTTGCCGAAGTGATCGGGGTCGAGCGGATCGCGGGAGACAACGCATGCTTTATCGAGATAAAAGCCCCCGTCACCGTCGTTCAGGCGGAACAGCGGCAGAATGTCGAACAGGTTAATGTCTTCCCCGTCCACCGTGTTCTGCGCCCAGGCCGGGTTTGCACGACGCTCTGGCGCGACGGGGAATTTGTCCCAGCGACGAATAAACTCGTCGATCTGTTTTTTCACCGGGGTATTCGCTGGCAGCCCCATCGAAATAGCGTGGTTTTGCCACGAGCCGATAGTGTTCATCACCACACGGGCATCGGTGAAACCGCGAATATTATCGAACCACAGCGCAGGCGCGCCATCGCCAATGCGCCCGGTAGCGTTGGCGGCCGCCGCTAAATCCGGCTCAGCGTTTACCTCTTCCTCAATTTTCAGCAGCTGCCCTTGCTCATCGAGCGCCTGCAAGAAGCTTCTCAAATCATCAAATGCCATCTTTATTCTCCTGTGAAAAATGTTTCGCTGCCTGCAAACCTTCCCAGCGTCGGGCTTTTTTATGCTCCAGACCGAACTGGTCGAGAACGCGGGTCACGATATGCTGGGTAATGTCATCGGCGGTTTGCGGGTGGTTGTAGTACGCAGGCATAGGCGGCACCATCGCCACGCCCATGCGGGAAAGGGCAAGCATGTTTTCGAGATGGATGGTGCTGAGCGGCGTCTCACGGGGAACCAGCACCAGCTTGCGTCCCTCTTTCAGCACCACGTCTGCCGCACGCCCTACCAGCCCTTCGGCGTAGCCCGCGCGGATACCCGCCAGCGTTTTCATGCTGCACGGGATGACGATCATGCCGTCGGTGCGAAACGAGCCGGAGGAGATGGTGGCAGCCTGATCGGCCGGGCTATGGACGACATCCGCCAGGGCAGCAACGTCATGCGCAGTGAAGGGCGTTTCCAGCTCAATCGTGGTTTTTGCCCACTTCGACATCACCAGATGCGTTTCCACCTCCGGCATTTCCCGCAGCGCCTGCAACAACGCCACGCCTAATGGCGCACCCGTTGCGCCCGTCATTCCCACAATCAATCTCATTCAGCACCTCAATAAGTTTGTTCGTATACGAACATATTAATTAAACTACGCCTTGATCCTGCTGCTGACAAGATCGTTCGTATACGATCACACTAATCGCTAAAAAACTCTCGCGTTAAAATTCAGCCCGAGAGCGGCTATCATAGAGGGAGTATTTTTCCGTCGGAGTGTCCATGGAGTTAAGACAAGAAGCTTTCCACCTGCTACGTCAGCTTTTTCAACAGCATACCGCCCAGTGGCAGCACGCATTGCCCGAACTGACAAAGCCACAGTATGCGGTGATGCGGTCAATTGCTGAAAATCCTGGCATTGAGCAGGTTGCCCTGACTGAAGTCGCGGTGAGCACCAAAGCGACGCTGGCAGAAATGCTGAGCCGCATGGAAGCACGCGGCCTGGTCAGGCGCGAGCACGATCCGGCGGACAAGCGCCGTCGGTTTGTCTTTCTGACGGCCGAAGGTGAGGCCCTGCTTGAGAGCAGTAAACCGATTGGAAATGAGGTGGATGAGGCGTTTTTAGGGCGCCTTAACGGCGCGGAACGAGAGCAATTTTCAGCGCTCATTAAAAAGATGATGCAGGATTAAGTAACCCTGACGCGCATAAAATCAATAAATGTTCGCACTTTCGCGGGCACATGCCGGGCATCAGGATAAACGGCATAGATGCCCTGCTGAGCGAACGTGTACGCCGGTAACAGCGAGACCAGTTCCCCTGCATCCAGTGCGTTTCGCACCAGCCACTCCGGCAGCAGCGCCACTCCACATCCCGCGAGGACAAAAGCCATCAGCGCCTGGGCGCTGTCTGCATACAGGCGCGGCGCTTTCTTGATCTCAAAGGAAACCGGCTGCCCATCAACGCCTCTCATCTGCCAGCGCAGCGGCGAGGTTAAACGCTCGTGAATGATCCAGTCCGCTTCCGCCAGCTGCTCCAGCGAGTTAACCGGATGGTTTGCCAGCCAGCCTGGCGTTGCCACGGGCAGGATGGTGAAGGAGGTCATCAACGCGGCGTGGTAGCGCGAATCTGCAAGCGTGCCGAGCCGGATAGCGACATCGAAGCGCTCGGCGATAAGATCGGCATGCAAAGAGGACGAGACATGCCGCACGCGGAGGTCCGGGTGCAGCTGGCTAAATTCAGCCAGCAAAGGCACCACCACCTGCGAGCCATATTCGGGCGTGGTGGTGATCCGCAGTTCTCCCGTCAGCCCGGCGTGGTTGGCGCGAACATCATCCTGCAATCGCTCTGCATCCCGTAACAGCATCACGCTTCGTTGATGAAAGAGCTTCCCCGCTTCGGTCAGCGTCAGGCGTCGGGTGGTTCGCAGCAACAGGGTGACGCCCAGCTCCTCTTCAAGCTGACGAATATGAAAGCTGACCACCGCTTTTGTCAGCCCCATCGCCTCCGCCGCGGCGGTGAAACTGCCGGTGTCCGCTACGGCGATAAACATCGCCGTACGCTGCAAATTAAGCATCGCTTGCCTGGTTAACTGTCAAAATAATGTTGACAGTATATCGTGCTTTGTCGCGTTTATCCGTAACGCGCGGGCCGATACGATACGCCACCTCACCGGAGGAACTTCCATGACGTATCGCAGCAAAATCGCCGTCGTCTTTCTGCTCGGCTTTTTCCTTGATTTGATAAACATGTTTATTGCCAGTATCGCCTTTCCGGCGATGGCTCGTGCTTTCAATACCACACCTTCCGCGCTTGCCTGGGTAAGTAACGGATACATTGCCGGGCTGACGCTAGTCATCCCTTTCAGCAGTATCCTGACGCGCCGCGTCGGGCCGAAGCGCGTTATCCTGCTCTCACTGCTTCTCTTTAGCGCGGCCTCCGTTGCGGCGGGTCTCTCATCTTCGCTGGAAAGTCTGATTGCCTGGCGAGTCGTACAGGGCGCCGGAGGGGGGTTACTGATCCCGGTTGGTCAGGCGCTGACCTGGCAACAGTTTAAGCCTCATGAGCGGGCCAGACTCTCCTCGGCGGTGATGCTGGTCGCGCTGCTTGCCCCCGCCTGCTCACCGGCTGTGGGCGGCATGCTGGTTCAGACATTCAGCTGGCGCTGGATATTTTTTGCCACCCTGCCCGTCGCCATTGTCACCTTTGCTTTGGCCTGCGCGTGGCTTAAAACAGAACCGTCGCCGATAAACACCACCAGGACAGTAAACCTGTCTTTGCTGACGGATCCGCTGTTGCGCTTATCCATGCTTATCTATGTGTGCGTACCCGGCATTTTTATCGGCGTGAACGTAACGGGCATGTATTACCTCCAGAGCGAGGCCAATATGACACCCGCCGCAACGGGCATGCTTATGCTGCCGTGGTCTGTGGCTTCGTTTTTGGCTATCACCGCGACAGGACGCTATTTCAACCGTATCGGCCCCCGGCCGCTGGTGGTCATCGGTTGCCTTTTGCAGGCGACGGGCATTCTGCTTTTAGTTAACGTCGGCCCGGCAATGCTGCTACCTGCCGTTGCGTTTGCGCTGATGGGCGCGGGGGGAAGCCTTTGCAGCAGTACGGCTCAGAGCAGCGCGTTTTTGACGATGCGACCGGAAGATATGCCCGATGCCAGCGCGCTATGGAATCTGAATCGTCAGTTGAGCTTTTTTGCGGGCGCTCTGCTGCTGGCGCAGGCGCTGAGCTTCATGCAGGATTATCTCGCGCCGCTGGTCGCCTGGCACGGGATGTTTGTTTTTGCCGCAGTCATCACCCTACTGCCCGTACTGTACGTCTACCGTCTTAACAACACGCAGTTACTTGCGCAACTGCAACAGGAGCAACCATGACCCATTTCGAACAAGAGATCCTCGACATTCACGTCGCGCTTGAAAACTGGTTAGGTGCAGGCGAAGGCGATCGGGACGCCCTGCTCGCCCGTTTCCGTCCGGATTTTCTGATGGTTCCACCGAGTGGCAACCCTTTAGATCATCACGCGCTTGCCCAATTTTTATATGCGCAGCGGGGAACCCGACCGGGGCTCAGGATCGACATTGATGCGTTAACAACGCTTCAGACATGGGACAACGGCGCAGTGCTCCATTACCGGGAAACGCAAACCCGGCCAGGCCAGCCCGTCAACGTGCGCTGGTCAACCGCAGTGCTTAATCAGGAAGGGGATAACATCACCTGGCGTTTGCTGCACGAAACGGCGCAGCCGTAAGACATAAAAAAGGCCCGTCTCACGACGGGCCTTTTCTGACGAATGGTTGCTTACTCGCGGAACAGCGCTTCGATATTCAGACCTTGCCCTTGCAGGATTTCACGCAGGCGACGTAGTCCTTCAACCTGAATCTGACGAACACGTTCACGGGTCAGGCCAATCTCACGACCGACGTCTTCCAGTGTCGCAGCTTCATACCCCAGTAAACCGAAACGACGTGCCAGCACTTCACGCTGTTTGGCGTTCAGTTCGAACAACCATTTGACGATGCTCTGTTTCATGTCATCGTCCTGCGTGGTGTCTTCCGGGCCGTTGTCTTTTTCATCGGCCAGGATGTCCAGCAGCGCTTTTTCGGAGTCGCCACCCAGCGGGGTGTCAACCGAGGTAATGCGCTCGTTGAGACGCAGCATACGGCTTACGTCATCAACCGGTTTGTCGAGTTGCTCTGCAATCTCTTCCGCACTTGGCTCGTGGTCCAGTTTATGGGACAACTCGCGCGCGGTACGCAGATAAACATTCAACTCTTTGACGATGTGGATCGGCAGTCGGATCGTACGGGTCTGGTTCATAATAGCCCGTTCGATGGTCTGACGAATCCACCAGGTCGCGTAGGTTGAGAAACGGAACCCGCGTTCCGGGTCAAACTTCTCAACTGCGCGGATGAGACCTAAGTTGCCCTCTTCAATCAGATCCAGCAGAGCCAGACCACGATTGCCGTAACGGCGGGCAATTTTCACGACCAGTCGCAGGTTACTTTCGATCATGCGACGACGCGAGGCAACATCACCACGCAAAGCACGACGTGCGAAATAGACTTCTTCTTCGGCCGTTAGCAGTGGGGAGTAACCAATCTCCCCAAGGTAAAGCTGAGTCGCGTCCAGCACACGCTGTGTGGCACCCTGCGATAACAGCTCTTCTTCAGCCAAATCGTTATCACTGGGTTCCTCTTCTACTAAGGCTTTTTCGTCAAAAGCCTCTGCTCCGTTCTCATCAAATTCCGCGTCTTCATTTAAATCATGAACTTTCAGCGTATTCTGACTCATAAGGTGGCTCCTACCCGTGATCCCTGGACGAGACACCCTGGCTGGCATGTCCCATCAATTTATCGCTGCGGTAAATATTGCAGCGGGTTTACGGATTTCCCCTTGTAACGAATTTCAAAATGCAAGCGTGTAGAACTGGTTCCGGTGCTACCCATGGTAGCGATTTTTTGCCCCGCCTTAACTTCTTGTTGTTCCCGGACCAGCATACTGTCGTTATGGGCGTAGGCACTCAGGTAATCATCATTATGTTTGATGATAATAAGATTACCGTAACCGCGCAGTGCGTTACCGGCATAGACAACGCGCCCGTCTGCGGTCGCGATGATTGCCTGTCCTTTACTGCCTGCGATATCGATCCCTTTGTTGCCCCCCTCAGAGGTAGCGAAGTTCTCGATAATCTTGCCGTCAGTTGGCCAGCGCCAGGTGGTGATTGACGAGCTGGCATTCTGACTGCTTGCAGTCGGTACAGTAGAGCTAACCACAGGTGCCGTAGTCGGTGCTGTGACAACAGTCGCAGTACCTTTATTATTCGGCAACATTTTGTTAGCACTCTGATCACCTGAATCCTCAGAATACGTAATTACAGGTTGTGAAGCAACCACCGTGGTGGTTTTTTGTGCAGGGGTGACGCTGTTATTTTGCGCAGTTACGTCGGCCGCTGAAACGGTGTTGCCTGGCGTAAGCGGTGTCCCCGTCGCGTTGCCAACCTGAAGCGTTTGCCCGACTTCCAGACCATACGGGGCCTGGACGTTGTTTCGCTGTGCCAGATCGCGGAAATCGTTCCCGGTGATCCAGGCAATATAGAACAGCGTATCGCCGCGCTTCACGGTATAGGTGCTGCCGCCGGTATAGCTACCTTTCGGAATGTTCCCATACTTACGGTTATACACTATGCGGCCATTTTCGGTCTGAACAGGCTGATCCACTGGCTGAATCTGCGAAGGCTGCGTAACTGGACGCTGAACCGGCTGGATCTGCGGAGTTTGCTGCGCCGTGGACGTGCCCATTTTAGGCGGAGGGGTAATCAACATTCCGCTGGACGTGTTACCCGAGCCGCTGGTTCCATTGACGGAACTGACGGGCGCAGGTGCATTGTCAGAACTTGTACAGCCTGCCAGCCAGAGCGAAACCAGTGATAATGCCGCAACACGGCTGATGGTGAATTTTGGGCTTCCCGCGCTCATTTATCCCCCAGGAATGTGTTAACTACCAGTGACTTAAAAATAACCGTGATGGCACGAACCTATCGCGCCACACCATACGCTGAATTTGCCTCAATAACCCTGGAAAAATCCGAGTCTCAGGCCAGCTCGCCCTTAACCAGAGGCACAAAGCGCACGGCTTCCACGGTATCGATAATAAACTCGCCGCCGCGTCGACGAACGCGCTTTAAAAGCTGCTGCTCATCGCCGACGGGCAAAACTAGAATGCCGCCCTCGTCCAGCTGCGAGAGAAGTGCAGCGGGAATTTCAGGTGGCGCGGCCGTGACTATTATGGCGTCAAACGGGGCGCGAGCCTGCCAACCCTGCCATCCATCGCCGTGGCGTGTCGATACATTATGTAAATCAAGCTGTTTCAGGCGACGGCGCGCCTGCCACTGCAAGCCTTTAATCCGTTCCACGGAACAGACATGGTGCACAAGGTGGGCCAGGATCGCGGTCTGATACCCTGAACCGGTGCCAATTTCCAGCACCCGGGAGTCTGGCGTTAACTCCAGAAGCTCCGTCATACGCGCCACCATGTAAGGCTGCGAAATCGTCTGGCCTTGCCCGATGGGCAGCGCCACGTTTTCCCACGCTTTGTGTTCAAACGCCTCATCTACAAACTTCTCACGGGGAACCTGGGCAAGCGCATCCAGCACCTGCTCGTTGGCGATCCCCTGTGCGCGTAATTGTTCCAGAAGAGTTTGTACACGTTTACTTACCATTGCGCGTTCACTCCGACCCGATCTAACCAGTCCGACACCACATCATGCGCGCTATAAGCGGTTAAATCTACGTGCAACGGCGTAACGGAAACGTAACCCTCATCCACCGCAGCGAAGTCGGTGTCTGGCCCGGCATCGCATTTATCTCCCGGCGGGCCGATCCAGTACAGGGTATTGCCGCGCGGATCCTGCTGGGGAATAACCTGATCGGCCGGATGGCGACTGCCGCAGCGCGTCACGCGGATCCCTTTAATCTCGTCCAGCGGGAGATCCGGCACGTTAATATTGAGGATACGTCCGGTACGCAGCGGCTCGCGGCCAAGCGCACGGAGAATAGAGCAGGTTACCGCGGCGGCAGTGTCATAGTGGGTGTGGCCGTTTAACGAGACCGCCAGCGCCGGGAACCCCAGGTGACGCCCCTCCATCGCCGCGGCCACGGTGCCGGAGTAAATCACATCATCGCCAAGATTCGGCCCGGCATTGATGCCGGAGACCACAACATCCGGCCGCGGGCGCATCAGCGCATTTACGCCCAGAAACACGCAATCGGTCGGCGTCCCCATCTGGACGGCAATATCGCCATTCTCAAAGGTAAAGGTGCGAAGTGAAGACTCCAGCGTCAATGAGTTAGACGCGCCACTGCGGTTACGATCGGGAGCCACGACCTGCACATCCGCAAATTCGCGGAGGTGTTTCGCCAGCGTCTGAATACCTGGCGCATGGATCCCGTCATCGTTACTCAGCAATATTCGCATAATCACCCGACGTGTTGATAAGTTCCCTGACAACACTGGTGGCAAAGCTACCTGCCGGCAGCCAGAAGCGTAACTCGACGGTTACGTCATCCCACCAGTTCCAGCTCAGCTGTTGCGGGTAGAGGAGCATCGCACGGCGCGCCGCCTCGACTTTTTCCCGCACCAGCAATGATTGTAATTCTGGCGCATCCGCCACCGCTGACTGCTCAGCGGCCAGCGCCTCGCCCTGGGTTCCCCAGTCGCCTGAGCCCGGCAAGGCGGCGGTAATCATCAGCGCTTTAGCGTCCACGCGCGACTGGGCATCGGCCATCTCATCGGCCGTTGCCACAAACCAGCTTCCGCGTCCCGCTAATTGTAGCGCATCGCCGACAACAACTTGATTCGCGTCCGGTTTTTTCAGCCGTTCGCTCACAATCTGATTAAACAACGCACTGCGGGCTGCCGACAACCAAAAACTGCGTTTATTCCTGTCGCGCACCGGCGCGCTGCTTTGCGCCCAGCGCAGCGCGCCCAGCAGGTTGCTGCCACCAATGCCAAAGCGCTGTGCGCCAAAATAGTTTGGCACGCCGCGTTCGGTAATGGCCTTCAGGCGTTTTTCAACGTCATCGCGGTCGGCCACTTCACGCAGCACTAGCGTGAAATCGTTGCCTTTCAACGCTCCCGGACGCAATTTGCGTTTGTGGCGGGCATACTCCAGTACCTTACAGCCCTCAAGCTCAAATTTGCTTAAATCGGGCATGGCATTGCCGGGCACGCGGGCGCAAAGCCACTGTTCGGTCACGGCATGCTTATCCTTTTGACCGGCAAAGCTCACCTCGCGGGCGTGAATTTTGAGGAATTTTGCCAGCGCGTCCGCCACGAAGCGGGTGTTGCAGCCGTTTTTCAGAATGCGCACCAGGATGTGCTCGCCTTCGCCATCCGGCTCAAAACCCAGATCTTCCACTACCACGAAATCTTCAGGGTTGGCTTTCAGCAGACCCTTGCCCTGCGGTTTACCGTGCAGATACGTCAGGTTGTCGAAATCCGTCATTTGACCGCCTTCACCAGCAGCGCCACGGCTTCACAGGCAATGCCTTCGCCACGACCGGTAAAGCCCAGCTTCTCCGTGGTGGTCGCTTTGACGTTGACGTCGTCCATATGGCAGCCCAGATCTTCAGCGATAAACACGCGCATCTGAGGGATGTGCGGCAGCATCTTCGGTGCCTGAGCAATGATCGTCACATCCACGTTGCCGAGGGTGTAGCCTTTGGCCTGAATACGACGCCAGGCTTCGCGCAGCAGTTCGCGGCTGTCTGCGCCTTTAAAAGCAGGATCGGTGTCCGGGAACAGTTTGCCAATGTCGCCCAGCGCGGCGGCACCCAGCAGCGCGTCGGTCAGCGCATGCAGCGCCACGTCGCCATCAGAATGCGCCAGCAAACCTTTTTCGTAAGGAATGCGCACGCCGCCAATGATAATTGGGCCAACGCCGCCAAAGGCGTGTACATCAAAACCGTGTCCAATACGCATTATGCCTTCTCCTGAGGGGTCGTACGGGTAAGATAAAATTCCGCGAGCTGTAAGTCTTCCGGGCGCGTCACTTTTATATTATCAGCGCGCCCTTCAACAAGCGTTGGGTGAAAACCGCAATACTCCAGCGCCGAGGCTTCGTCCGTAATGGTCGCACCTTCTTTAAGCGCACGCGTTAAGCAGTCGTGGAGTAATTCGCGGGGAAAAAATTGTGGCGTCAGCGCGTGCCAGAGATCGACGCGCTCGACGGTGTGGGCAATCGCCGGTTTACCCGGTTCGGCACGCTTCATGGTGTCACGCACCGGGGCGGCCAGAATGCCGCCCACGTTACTGGTTTCACTCAGGGCCAGCAGACGTGACAGATCGTCGTGATGCAGACAGGGACGCGCGGCATCGTGCACCAGCACCCACTGCGCGTTCCCGGCAGCCTGAATGCCCGCCAGAACAGAATCGGCCCGCTCGGCGCCGCCGTCAACAACGGTAATCTGAGGATGATTTGCCAGCGGGAGTTGCGCAAAACGCGCATCGCCGGGGCTGATGGCAATAACCACGCGTTTCACCCGGGCATGCGCCAGCAGCGCTGCCACGGCGTGCTCGAGGATCGTTTTATCGCCAATTGAGAGGTACTGCTTAGGACATTCTGTCTGCATGCGCCGGCCAAAACCTGCGGCCGGCACCACGGCACAGACGTCCGAAAAAGTTGCTGCCATGTCGTAATCCTGGGCCTGATTATCGATTGTTTTGTGCGGAGCCCTGATTGCGTTTAGACGCATCCGGAACCAGGCGATAAAACGTTTCGCCCGGCTTAGTCATACTGAGTTCATTGCGTGCGCGTTCCTCAATCGCCTCCTGGCCGCCATTGAGGTCATCAATTTCAGCAAAAAGTTGATCGTTACGCGCTTTAAGTTTGGCGTTTGTCGCCTGCTGTGCCGCGACGTCATCGCTTACCCGGCTGTAGTCGTGCAGTCCGTTTTTGCCGAACCACAGCGAATATTGCAGCCAGACCAGCAAAGCCAGCAACAGCAGCGTTAGTTTACCCATCCTGCCCCCTGAAAAAACGGCATCATCATCCCATAACTTTCCGCTGGACTCTACTGCGGGGTTTTAATTATGCCGTAAGTTAGCCCATCAGCCATAAAAACAGCAGGCCAAAGATGACCACAACGGTGGCGATAGTGATGAGCGTACTATACAGGAGCTTGCCGTTGAAAAGGGAGTGCAGCGCCACGCCCACAACCACCGCAACGGGCATCAGCGCCAGAAAGAAAGGCCAGGTATAGAGGAAGAAAAAGAGGGTGTTACCACCGTAGATCAGAAACGGGATACCCAGCGCCAGTAGCCACGATACGAAGCCGACTATCGCCCCAGGGAAGGACCAGGTCGTCTCGTCGTCGGTCGTTAACGGTTCCGACCCGGTGGTAATCATGTAGTTTTCACTGTTGCGCATAGCTAATCCTGTGACCGTGACTCATCGCTCGGGAAGACAGCTCCCGAACGATACCGTCTCAGGATCTGATAATATCGTCCCGTCTGAGCAGGTCTAATAATTGGCTTACTAAATTTGTTACCAATTGTTGGCCTTCCAGATGAATCTCAGGGGATTCAGGCGCTTCGTAAACCGAGTCAATGCCGGTGAAGTTTCGCAGCTCTCCCGCGCGGGCTTTTTTGTACAGCCCTTTTGGATCGCGCGCTTCGCAGATTGCCAGCGGGGTATCCACAAACACTTCAATAAAGCGATTCTGCCCAACGCGCTCACGCACCATCTGACGTTCGGCGCGGTGCGGTGAGATAAACGCCGTTAGCACCACCAGCCCGGCATCCGCCATCAGGCTGGCGACTTCCCCTACCCGACGAATGTTCTCTTTACGGTCTTCATCGCTGAACCCTAAATCGCTGCACAGGCCGTGACGCACGTTGTCGCCGTCCAGCAGGTAGGTGCTCACCCCCTGCTGATGCAGCGCCTCTTCCAGTGCGCCTGCCACCGTGGATTTACCGGAGCCAGACAGCCCGGTAAACCACAGCACAACCCCACGGTGACCGTGGAGCTGTTCGCGCTGGGCGACGGTGACCGGATGAGGATGCCAGACGACGTTCTCATCATGGGCGGCCATCACTTGCCTCCCAGCAGATCGCGTGCGCCCCAGTGCGGGAAGTGCTTACGCACCAGCGCGTTCAGTTCCAGCTCGAAGGCGCTGAACTCAGACGTCACGCTCGCCTGTGCGTCAGGCTCGCGGACCATGCCGGCACCGACGGTGACGTTGGTCAGGCGGTCAATGAAGATCAGCCCGCCCGTCACCGGATTCTGCTGATACGGATCCAGCACCAGCGGCTCGTCGAAGGTCATATCCACCAGACCGATGCCGTTCAGCGGCAGCTCGCTCACGTCACGGTGGGTCAGGTTGTTGATGTCCACCTGGAACTGAATGCCGTCCACGCGGGCGCGGGTTTTCTTGCCGGCGATTTTAATGTCATAGCTCTGGCCTGCGGTCAGCGGCTGTTCGGCCATCCACACTACATCCACGGATGCGCCCTGCACCGCCGCCAGCGTTTCCTGAGCGTCGACCAGCAGGTCGCCGCGGCTGATATCAATTTCGTCTTTCAGTACCAGGGTTACCGCTTCACCTGCCCCGGCTTCGTCCAGATCGCCATCAAAGGTGACGATACGGGCGATGGTCGATTCCACGCCGGATGGCAGCACCTTGACGCGCTGACCCACCTTCACGGAGCCTGAAGCGAGAGTACCGGAGAAGCCGCGGAAATCGAGGTTCGGACGGTTCACGTACTGCACCGGGAAGCGCATCGGCTGGGTATCGACCACGCGCTGAATTTCAACGGTTTCCAGCACTTCCAGCAGCGTCGGGCCGCTGTACCACGGCATGTTCGCGCTCTGAGAGGCGACGTTATCCCCTTCCAGCGCCGACAGCGGCACAAAGCGAATATCGAGGTTGCCCGGCAGCTGTTCAGCAAAGGTCAGGTAGCTCTGGCGGATCTCGTCGAAACGCGCTTCGCTGTAGTCCACCAGATCCATTTTGTTTACTGCCACCACCAGGTGTTTGATCCCCAGCAGCGTAGAGATAAAGCTGTGACGACGAGTCTGATCCAGCACACCTTTACGGGCGTCGATCAGCAGGATCGCCAGGTCACAGGTGGACGCGCCGGTCGCCATGTTACGGGTGTACTGCTCGTGCCCCGGGGTGTCGGCGATAATAAATTTGCGCTTTTCGGTAGAGAAGTAGCGATAGGCGACATCAATGGTAATGCCCTGCTCGCGCTCCGCCTGCAAGCCGTCCACCAGCAGCGCCAGGTCGAGTTTTTCGCCCTGGGTGCCGTGGCGTTTACTGTCATTGTGCAGGGAAGAGAGCTGATCTTCGTAGATCTGGCGCGTGTCATGCAGCAGACGACCAATCAGGGTACTTTTCCCGTCATCGACGCTGCCGCAGGTCAGGAAACGCAGCAGACTTTTGTACTGTTGGGCGTGCAGATAAGCTTCTACGCCGCCTTCATCGGCAATTTGTTGGGCAATAGTCGTATTCATGGCGGCTCCTTAGAAATAACCCTGACGTTTCTTCAGCTCCATGGAGCCTGCCTGGTCGCGGTCAATCACGCGGCCCTGTCGCTCACTGGTGGTCGACACCAGCATCTCTTCGATGATCTCGGGCAGCGTCTGCGCACTGGATTCCACCGCGCCGGTCAACGGCCAGCAGCCGAGGGTGCGGAAACGGACCATCTGTTTTTTGATCACTTCGCCCGGCTGTAAATCAATGCGATCGTCGTCGATCATCATCAGCATGCCGTCGCGCTCCAGTACCGGGCGCTCGGCCGCCAGATACAGCGGAACGATCTCAATATTTTCCAGATAGATGTACTGCCAGATATCCAGCTCGGTCCAGTTGGAGAGCGGGAAGACGCGAATGCTTTCGCCCTTGTTGATCTGGCCGTTGTAGTTGTGCCACAGCTCCGGACGCTGGTTTTTCGGGTCCCAGCGGTGGAAGCGGTCGCGGAAGGAGTAGATACGCTCTTTGGCGCGGGATTTCTCTTCGTCACGGCGCGCGCCGCCGAAGGCCGCATCAAAACCGTATTTATTCAGCGCCTGCTTCAGCCCTTCGGTTTTCATGATGTCGGTATGCTTGGCGCTGCCGTGCACGAACGGGTTGATGCCCATCGCCACCCCTTCCGGGTTTTTGTGCACCAGCAGCTCGCAGCCGTAGGCTTTGGCGGTACGGTCACGAAACTCGTACATCTCGCGGAATTTCCAGCCGGTATCCACGTGCAGCAGCGGGAACGGCAGCGTACCCGGATAAAACGCTTTACGCGCCAGGTGCAGCATGACGCTGGAATCTTTACCGATGGAGTACATCATCACCGGGTTAGAAAACTCGGCGGCCACTTCGCGGATAATGTGGATACTTTCCGCTTCGAGCTGCCGCAGGTGAGTAAGTCGTTTTTGGTCCATAACCGTTCCTTAAGCCAAATTTATAACAGAAGCGCCAAAGCCTTCTGTGTCGGTTGTGTGTTGGAACCAGGCGAGCGTGCTGTGCAGCTGCACCACTTCTCCCACCACGATCAGGGCGGGCATTGGGGCGTCTTTCGCCAGGGTTGCAAGGTCTTGTAAGGTGCCGATGGCGACATGCTGATCGACGCGTGTCCCGCGGGAGATCACCGCTACTGGCGTCGTCGCATCGCGACCGTGCTGAATAAGCTGTTCGCTGATGTCAGCCGCTTTCATCGTGCCCATATAAATCGCCAGCGTTTGTCGGCTCTGGGCGAGATGCGACCAGTCAAACGGCGTGCTGTCGGCTTTATAGTGCCCGGTCACAAAGGTCACGCTCTGGGCGTAATCGCGATGGGTCAGCGGAATACCGGCGTAGGCCGTGACGGCAGACGCCGCCGTAATGCCGGGAACCACCTGGAACGGGACGCCCGCTTCGGCTGCCGCCTGCAACTCCTCGCCACCACGACCGAAGATAAACGGGTCGCCCCCTTTCAGGCGCACCACGGTCTTGCCCGCTTTCGCAGCGGCAATCAGCATCTGGTTGGTGTCGTGCTGGGGCACGGAGTGCTCGCCGGCACGTTTGCCGACGCAAATTTGCTCCGCGTCACGGCGGATCAGCTCGCGAATACCGTCGGTGACCAGGTGGTCATAGAACACGATATCCGCATCCTGAAGAACCTGGAGGCCACGCAGCGTGAGCAGCCCGGCATCGCCCGGCCCGGCGCCCACCAGAATGATCTCTCCGCCCGTACTGCCGGGGTTATCCAGTTCGTCTTCGAGAATTTGTTGCGCCGCCGTCTCGTTACCGGCCTGCATCAGGCTGGCAAAGCGGCCGCGAAACACACGCTCCCAGAAGCGACGGCGTTCCGTCACGCTGGTCAGACGCGTTTTCAAATGGTTGCGCCAGTAGCTGGCCTTCTCCGCCATGCGTCCGAGGCTGGTCGGCAGCAGCGCTTCGATTTTTTCTCTCAGCACGCGCGCCAGCACCGGGGCGGTGCCGCCGGAGGAGATCGCCACCAGCAGCGGCGAGCGGTCGACAATCGACGGGAAGATAAATGAACATAACGGCTGGTCGTCTACCACGTTCACCAGACGGTGACGGGCCTGAGCTGCGTCGGAGATGCGGCGGTTGAGCGGCCGATCTTCGGTTGCCGCAATCACCAGCACCACGCTGTCGATCTGAGACTCTTCAAAATCCGCCTCTGCAACGATCTGCACCTGCGCCCCGGCGCGTTGCAGGAAGGCGATTTTGCGATCGGCAATTTCACCCGTCCCGACAACCAGTACCGGTCGGTCTTTTAAGGCAGCAAAAAGGGGGAGATAGTCCACAGGCAACAACTCACTAACAACCACGAATAAAGGGACTATAGGGGGCGGCTTAGATCGAATGAAATTACGAATTGGAATGAGTAGTTACTCAATGGAATAACGCCGTGGAAAAGCAAATATCAAAAAGTGCTTAACACGCGAAATTTCGGGCATTTAGGAGCAATTCAAATTGTGTCTACCCGATCACAGTTTCATACTATGCGGGTTAAAATTTTGCTCTGTTTTTAAGGACTCACTATGTTTTCCGCAATGCGCCACCGATTCGTTGCCCTGGCGCTCGGCGTTTGCTTTATCCTTCCGGCTCAGGCAAAAAATCAATCTTACGGTGAAATAGCCAGTATGCAGGCGCGGCATATTGCGACGGTCTTTCCGGGCCGTATGACCGGAACCCCAGCCGAGATGCTCTCAGCAGACTATATCCGTCAGCAATTTGCGGATATGGGCTATGAGAGCGACATTCGCGCTTTCCACAGCCGCTACATCTATACCACACGCAATAAAACGCAAAACTGGCATAACGTAACCGGCAGCACGGTCATTGCGGCGCACGAAGGAAAGGCGGCTGAGCAGATTATTATTATGGCGCACCTTGATACCTACACGCCGTTGAGCGACGCCGATGTCGATAATAACCTCGGCGGGCTGACGCTTCAGGGACTGGATGACAATGCGGCGGGTCTGGGCGTGATGCTTGAGCTGGCCGAACGCCTGAAGAATATTCCGACGAAATACAGCATTCGCTTTGTTGCGACCAGCGGCGAAGAAGAAGGAAAACTCGGCGCTGAGAATCTCCTTAAGCGCATGAGCGCTGAGGAGAAGAAAAATACGTTGCTGGTGATTAACCTCGATAATCTGATCGTGGGGGATAAGCTCTATTTTAATAGCGGACAGAGCACACCGAGCAGCGTACGTAAACTCACCCGCGACCGCGCGCTGGCGCTTGCCCGCACACATGGCGTCTATGCCGCGACAAATCCGGGCGGTAACCCGCAGTATCCTAAAGGCACAGGCTGCTGTAATGACGGTGAAGTGTTTGATAAGGCGGGCATTCCGGTGCTGTACGTCGAGGCGACGAACTGGGCGCTGGGCAAAAAAGATGGCTATCAGCAGCGCAGCAAATCGAAAGCCTTTCCGGACGGGACCAGCTGGCATGATGTGCGGCTGGATAATCAGCAGCACATTGATAAAGCGCTGCCGCAGCGGATTGAGCACCGCAGCCGGGATGTCGTGAAAGTGATGCTGCCGCTGGTGAAGGAGCTGGCGAAAGCGGGGAAAGCCTGATGTCGTTAAGCCCGGTGGCGGCTACGCCTTACCGGGCCTACGTTTCGTGCCGTTGCAGGCCCGGTAAGCGCAGCGCCACCGGGCGAAAAAACATTACCCTTCGTGCAATCCGCACTCGCGCTTCAGCCCAAAGAATCGCGTCTCTTCTTCCGCCATTCCCGGTTCCCATTTACGCGTGGTGTGGGTGTCGCCTACCGACAGGTAGCCTTGATCCCACAGCGGATGGTACTTCAGCCCGTGCTTTTGCAGATACTGGTACACCGTGCGGTTATCCCAGTCGATGATCGGCAGCACTTTGAACACGCCGCGCTGCACCGCCAGCACCGGCAGCGTTGCCCGGCTCCCGGACTGCTCGCGGCGCAGGCCCGCGAACCAGGTCTGAGCGTTCAACTCTTTCAGCGCCCGGTTCATCGGCTCGACCTTGTTGATCTCATTGTATTTCTCAATGCCCTCAACGCCCTGTTCCCACAGCTTGCCGTAGCGCGCCTCCTGCCAGGCCGCGCTTTCCGTCGCGCGGTAAACTTTGAGGTTCAGCTTGAGCTTGTCCGTCAGCTCGTCAATAAACTGGTAGGTCTCCGGGAACAGATAGCCGGTATCGGTGAGGATCACCGGAATGTCCGGGCGGATCCGATTCACCAGGTGCAGGCTGACCGCCGCCTGGATGCCAAAGCTTGACGACAGCACATAGTCACCCGGCAGGTTTTCCAGCGCCCACGCCACGCGCCCTTCGGCGTCGAGTTTTTCCAGCTGGGCGTTGGTTTCTGCCAGGGCCAGAATGCGTTCGACTTTTGGCAGGTCATTTAGGGCGTTTAGATCGAGTACGGACATAAGAACCTCGTTTGCCTGTTTTGCCGGGCGGCACTGCGTTTGCCCGGCCTACAAAACCCGTAGGCCCGGTAAGCGAAGCGCCACCGGGCAAAGGATGTGTTACTCCCAGAAATCCCTGGCGGGATCGAGCACCGGGCGAATGATGCCCGCACGCACCGTAAAGTCGCCGAAGCCTTCACCCGCTTCACGCTCTTTCGCCCAGCGCCCGACAAGCTCGTCGATGGAATCAAGAATTTCCGGTTCCGTAATATTTTCACGGTACATACGCGGAATGCGCGTCCCCATACGGTTGCCGCCAAGGTGCACGTTGTAACGACCCGGCGCTTTGCCCACCAGACCCAGCTCGGCCAGCATCGCGCGACCGCAGCCGTTCGGGCAGCCGGTGACGCGCATAACAATATGCTCGTCCGGAATACCGTGTTTTTCCAGAATCGCTTCCACTTTATCAGTGAAGGACGGCAGGAAACGTTCCGCTTCGGCCATCGCCAGCGGGCAGGTCGGGAACGACACGCAGGCCATCGAGTTTTCACGCTGCGGTTTAACCGCATTCATCAACCCATGATCGCGCGCCAGCTTCTCGATCTTCGCCTTCTGGCTTTCCGGCACGCCGGCAATAATCAGGTTCTGGTTGGCGGTAATGCGGAACTCGCCTTTATGGATCTTAGCAATTTCCAGCAGACCGGTTTTCAGCGGGCGGCCCGGATAATCCAGAATACGACCGTTTTCAATAAACAGCGTCAGGTGCCATTTATTATCGATACCTTTTACCCAGCCAATGCGATCGCCGCGACCGGTGAATTCGTAAGGGCGGATCGGCTCAAACTTGATCCCCGCGCGACGCTCCACTTCTTCTTTGAACGTCTCGACGCCTACACGCTCCAGGGTGTATTTGGTTTTCGCGTTTTTACGGTCGGTACGGTTGCCCCAGTCGCGCTGGGTAGTAACCACCGCCTCAGCCACGGCCAGCGTGTGCTCCAGCGGCAGGAAGCCGAACTCGCTCGCGGTGCGGGCGTAGGTTTTCTTGTTCCCATGCTCGATGGACAAACCGCCGCCCACCAGCAGGTTAAAGCCGACCAGCTTGCCATTTTCGGCAATCGCCACGAAGTTCATGTCGTTGGCGTGCAGGTCGATATCGTTCTGCGGCGGGATAACCACCGTGGTCTTGAATTTGCGCGGCAGGTAGGTCTGACCGAGGATCGGCTCTTCGTCCGTGGTCGCGACTTTCTCCTGATCGAGCCAGATCTCCGCATAGGCACGCGTGCGTGGCAGCAGGTGCTCGGAGATCTTCTTCGCCCACTCGTACGCTTCGGCGTGCAGCTCGGACTCATACGGGTTCGAGGTGCAAAGCACGTTACGGTTCATGTCGTTGGCGGTCGCCAGCGCGTCCAGCCCCACGGAGTGCAGCATCTGGTGCACCGGCTTGACGTTTTTCTTCAGAATGCCGTGGAACTGGAAGGTCTGACGGTTAGTCAGACGGATGCTGCCGTAAATCGTGTTTTCACCGGCAAACTTGTCGATCGCCTGCCACTGTTTGGTGGTGATGATGCCACCCGGCAGGCGGCAGCGCAGCAGCATCGCATGACGCGGCTCCAGCTTCTGTTCGGCACGTTCGGCGCGGATATCGCGGTCGTCCTGCTGGTACATACCGTGGAAACGGATCAGCAGGAAGTTGTCGCCTTTGAAACCGCCGGTCAGGCCGTCATTTAAATCTTCGGCAATGGTACCGCGCAGGTAGTTGCTCTCTACCTTCATGCGCTCGGCATCAGACAGTTTGCCTTCGACCACCAGTGGGCCAGGATGTTTTTCGCTCATTAGTAGACATCTCGCTGATAACGGCGCTCTACGCGCAGCTCACTTAAAAATTCATCCGCCGTTTCGGCATCCATACCGCCGAATTCGGCAATCACTTCCAGCAGTGCCTGCTCAACGTCTTTCGCCATGCGATTGGCGTCGCCGCAGACATAAATGTGGGCGCCGTCATTGATCCAGCGCCACAGCTCTGCGCCCTGTTCGCGCAGTTTGTCTTGTACGTATACTTTTTCTTTCTGATCGCGGGACCAGGCCAGATCGATGCGGGTCAGCACGCCCTCTTTGACGTAGCGCTGCCATTCAACCTGGTAGAGGAAATCTTCAGTAAAATGCGGGTTGCCGAAGAACAGCCAGTTTTTACCCGGCGCCTCGTCCGCTGCACGCTGCTGCATAAAGGCGCGGAACGGTGCGATGCCGGTGCCCGGGCCAATCATGATCACCGGCGTTTCCGGGTTCGCCGGCAGGCGGAAGTTGTCGTTGTGTTCGATAAAGACGCGCACCTCGCCCTCTTCTTCCACGCGGTCGGCCAGGAAGCCCGACGCCCCACCCGCCCGCGCGCGGCCTTCGATGTCGTAACGCACCACGCCAACGGTGATGTGGACTTCGTTTTCCACTTCCGCCTGTGAAGAGGCGATGGAGTAAAGACGCGGCGTCAGCGGACGCAGCAGGCCGATCAGCGCGTCGGCATCCAGCTGTGCCGGGGAGAAACGCACCATGTCGACAATCGGCGTCGTCGCGGCGTAATGCTGTAACTTCACTTTGTCCCCCACCAGCGGCAGAAGGGACTCGCTGCGCGTTAAGGTGGCGTAGTTTTCAACGATATTGGCGGTGTTCACCGTCAGCTCGAAATGCCACTGAAGCGCCTCAGAGAGCGGTAAGGTTTTACCTTCCACCTGGACCGGCTCCGTGCCTTTCAGCCACAGCAGCTCGACCAGCTCTTTCACCAGCGCCGGATCGTTCTGATACCAGACGCCCAGCGCATCGCCAGGCTGATAACGCAGGCCGGAGTCACCGAGATCGATTTCGATATGGCGCACGTCTTTTTCCGAATCACGGCCCGTGATTTTCTGGTTTACCGACAGGCTCGCCGTCAGCGGCGCCTCTTTCGTGTAAGGGCTGGTGTGGATTTCGTTGACGGTGCCCGCTGCGGTAACGGCGGCTTGCGCTGGCGTCTCTTTCGGGACGCGGGCCTTCAGCACCTCAACGATGCGCGTCCGCCATTCGGCGGCGGCGGCCTGGTATTCGACATCAGCGTCTACGCGATCCAGCAGGCGCTCTGCACCCAGCTCCGCCAGCTTGCTGTCGAAGTCTTTACCGGACTGGCAGAAAAATTCATAGGACGTATCACCGAGGCCGAAGACGGCAAAGGCGGTGCCCTCCAGCCTGGGCGCTTTTTTCGAGAACAGGAACTTATGCAGCGCGACGGCTTCTTCCGCAGGCTCACCTTCCCCCTGCGTTGACGCCACCACCACCAGCAGTTTTTCTGACGCGATCTGTTTGAATTTATAATCCCCGGCGTTGACCAGGTTAACGTTCAGCTTCGCGGCGAGCAGGTCATCACGCAGCGCTTCGGCCACACGACGGGCATTACCCGTTTGCGAAGCGGAGATAAGCGTGATGGCAGGAATTTCAACGGCCGTTGGCGGGACGCCAGCCACAGCACCCGGCTGCTGATTGAGCATTCCCCAGAAATAGCCGGAGACCCAGGCGAGCTGGGTGGGTGAAAAATCGGAAGTCGCGGCCTGGAGGCGCGCCAGTTGCTCCGGGTTAAGGGGAAGCAAATTTGAAGGTGGGGCCTGTGTTGTCATGCGTCGTTATGTTCCAGTAGCAAAGCGGACTTTAAGCGAATAAATCCAAACTGAAGATAAGGTTAACGGCGGGGATAATAACAATTAAAGAAGGGATGGAAATAATAAATAACCAAATGGACTAACCTGTTTTAGTTATCGTTCTTAACGATAAAAGCGATTAAATAACTATTTGAAATAAAACAATAAAGGCCGATAAACACCATGAATACGAGGCGGTGACCGTTCAGAACCGTTTTAGTTAATGATAAAAATTGTGCTTTCCGGTACTATGCGGCGGTTTTTTCCGCATTCCTGAGAGCTATGATGTCCACCACACTGTTTAAAGATTTCACCTTCGAAGCCGCACACCACCTTCCACACGTTCCTGCCGGACACAAATGTGGCCGCCTGCATGGACACTCGTTTATGGTGCGTCTTGAAATCACCGGTGAAGTCGATCCCCATACGGGCTGGATCATGGACTTTGCCGAACTGAAGGCTGCGTTTAAGCCGACCTACGATCGTCTCGATCACTACTATCTGAATGATATTCCGGGCCTTGAAAACCCGACCAGCGAAGTGCTGGCGAAATGGATTTGGGATCAGATGAAACCGCTGGTTCCGCTGCTGAGCGCGGTGATGATCAAAGAGACCTGCACGGCAGGCTGCGTCTACCGCGGGGAGTGAATCTCCTCCGTTGCGGTCTCACGAGGCACGAGCGGCGTAAACTCGTAGAGCACCAGCGCATTACTCTCCAGTGATTCACTCAGTTGCCAGCCGTCATAAAGGCGTTCATCGCGTACGGAAAGCGTTGGACGCGCTTTATGCGCTATCCAGCGCCACATCTCTTCATCAGGGCCGCTTTCGCTGCCAACCCCTTCAAGTAACGGATAGAGCGCGCCGTTGTGCTGATCAAACAGATGACATTTAATTCGCCATTTACCGCGCATTCCCTTCAGGTGTAAATGATACTGCTGGCGAAAACGCTGGATGAATGCTTCTTCACTGGAAAGGAGCGGATTAAAAACCACCACATTACGCAGCAACAGCTGATAACCATTGCGATGGCGCGTAAGCAGGACACGCTTATCATTGACCAGCACCTCGCCCCGCAGACGTTGCCAGAGCCAGAGTACCCAATAAACCGGACGCGGCAGACCATGGTTATACTGTAGCGCCAGGCTTGAGGTATCGATGGTGTTGTTCGCACGAGCTTCTCCCTGAAGGCCCGAATTGAGCCAGAATCCCGCCAGCCAGACCTGCTCCGAAAGCCCGAGCAGGTTCTGCATCAGCAGCGCCCCACGAAAAAACCAGCCGTTTGTCGCCCGCGTGTTGCCGGTGAGGGTATTCCAGGAGAGAAGCCAGACGGGAAGCGAACTTTTTCGCAGGCGAAGGGCAGCGAGGATCTGGCGGACCTTCAGTATCGGATAATTTTCCGTTGAGGAGAGAGGGGTTGCCTCCAGCTGCGCGGGATCGAGAAGTTCATTAGCATCGGCAGAACAGGCAAGAAAATCGGCCTGCATCAGGATGGCTGAACTGAACAGGGTATCGTCGCTTACGCCCGCGCTGACGGGGGCAAATCGGTGCCATAAACCAAACTTTGCCTGCGGAAGATAAGTTCGTATTGCCTTTTGCTGGGCCAGCCAGACCTGCTCCCGGGTCTCCTCACTTGCCTGTGTTGACCAGTGCATGACGAAGTGCCAGCCCGCGGTGATCTCTGGCGAAAAATGATTAACCGACTGTTGTAAAAAACGGGTCAGAAGATCGCGACGGGTCGTTACGCCGGTGTGCAGTAGCACCGTCCACTGCTTTTTTGCCAGCCAGGTGAAGAGCTGATGCAGATTGTACCAGCAGGCGTAGCCCGCCATCTGGGGGTCATCCCACCCGGTGGCAAACAGACGACTGCTGAGAAAAGGTTCGGCGATATCAATTCCCTCAATGGGAATGGCCTCATTTATCGCCTCCAGATTTTGTCGAACGTCCTCACGCAGCAAATCGTCGAGCTCACGCAGGGTAATGACCACCCGCATACGGCGCAGCGAGGCAGAAAGAGGATTAAGCTGCTCAAGATCCAGGCTCTGCTCCTGCTGCGGATGAACGATGAGCGGCGAGGCTCCCCAACCGCGCGCCACCGGTTCATTGAGCAGGCTAAACAGCTTGTCCACGGCGACCGGATAGCGCTGCTCACGCCTGTCCGTCCGAATACGTGCCGCCTCCGGGTGCTGGCGCCGGGCCTTACGAAACTCACCCGGAGACATATTGTGAACACGCCTGAACCGATCGCTCATCATACGCGTGCTGGCGAAACCCTGCTCAAGCGCAATCTGGTGCAGCGGTCGGTTCGTCAGCCGGAGAGCGTCGGCCGCCTTTTCCAGCCGCAGGTGGGTGATGTACTGCATGAAACTGATCCCCACCTCCTTGCGAAAGAGACGAGAGAGCCAGGCTTCAGAGACATATTCACTCGCGGCGATTTCCGCAAGCGTAATACGGCGGGAATAACTGGCATTGATCCGCTCTATCACCCGGGCGATGCGTTTGCTGTGCGCTGAGGAAAGTTCCCGGGACAGCATACGGGCAGGCTGTTGAAAGCGGCTGGTCAGCAACAGCAATATCTCGCTCAGCCAGCGGTACGCCTCCAGCCGGTAGCGGTGCGGGTCGTTGATGAGGGTGACCACAAGAAGCTGGCGCAGCAGATCGCGAAGCGCATCGCATTGGGGCCAGACGCCTCCGGCTTCTGCCGGTACAGCATAATCATGGGCAAAAAAATCATTGCAGAGCTGGACGACCCAGCGCCCGGAAAGGGTTACGCGCAGGGTGACATTTGCCGTTTCGCTCGTGAACTGCCAGCGCCGATGACGGTTGATGATAGCAAGGGTATTGGCCTCCAGGATGTCATGTCCCACATCGGTGTTCAGCTCTGCCCGCCCTTCCAGCACCCAGAGCAACGTTAGCGTATCGCCTTCATCCTCCACGCAGTGGCGAATGTCCTGAATCTCTATCCAAAACTCATCTCCCCGTTGCGCCATCTTACCCCTCACCAAAGACAAAAAATGACCTGATCTTTTTTGTCATAACTGAATTGTATGAAAAACAATCAAAATAAAGCCGTCGCTTTACAACAAAAAAATGCATTTTCAGGCGGGACGATCGTCATAGACTCGAAATTATCATCGTTTGGCAGAAAAAGGATAACAAAAATGACACATCCAATTATCGAAGCTCTGCGTGGCAACGAAGCCCGGTTCACTGAATTACGTCACTATTTTCATCAGCATCCTGAAATTGGTTTTGAGGAGCACAACACGAGCGATCGCGTTGCAGCGCTGCTTCAGGAATGGGGATATGAGGTTCATCGCGGCCTGGCGAAAACCGGTGTGGTCGGCACACTGAAGGTGGGTAACGGGCATAAACGCCTGGGCCTGCGCGCCGATATGGATGCGCTGCCAATGCAGGAAAACAACGGCAAGGCGTGGAGCAGTACCGTTGAGGGTAAATTCCACGGCTGCGGTCATGACGGCCACACCACAACGCTCCTGTATGCAGCGGAGTACCTGGCACGCACCCGCAATTTTAACGGCACGCTGCACCTTATTTTTCAGCCCGCGGAAGAACTTCTGTATGGCGGACGCGTTATGGTAGAGGACGGTTTGTTTGACCTGTTCCCCTGCGACCACATCTTTGGTCTACACAATATGCCGTCACAGCCCCTCGGAAAAATTGGTCTGCGCGATGGCGCCATGATGGCCTCTTCCGACACCCTTCATATTGAGGTTAACGGCGTGGGTGGTCACGGCGCGGTGCCAGAACATACCGTTGACGCCACCCTGGTTGCCTGTCATATCACTATCGCGTTGCAGTCCATTGTTTCGCGCAACATTACCCCCTTCCAGCCAGCCGTCGTTACCGTAGGCAGCATTCAGGCCGGGCACGCCCCTAACATTATCAACGACAAAGTATTGATGAAACTTACCGTGCGCACGCTGGATGAAAGCGTGCGGCAAACCGTGCTACAGCGTATCCATGATATCGCCGTTGCACAGGCGGAAAGTTTCAATGCGACGGCCACCATTCGACACATTAACGGCAGCCCGGTGCTGAAAAACAATCCGCAAGCCAACGAGATGGTGCGCAGCGTCGCCACCGATCTGTTCGGTCAGGATGCCGTCGCGGAGGTCAATGCGTTTATGGGCAGCGAGGACTTTGCTTTCATGCTCGAGAAAAATCCCAATGGATGCTATTTCACGCTTGGCGCCGGGGATGAGCCTGACCGCTGCATGGTACATAACCCGGGCTACGACTTTAACGACAACATTCTCCTCACCGGCGCGGCGCTGTGGGCCGCACTGACCGAACACTATCTGCGCTGATTCGCACCTTCCCGGGAGGGCTGCACTATGAGTACCGTTTCCCTGACAGGCGCATCCGCCTACGCCGGTAACGATCGGCTGCTGGCGGGTATCGTCATGAGCGTTCTGACATTCTGGCTGTTTGCCCAGTCGGTTATCAACGTGGTTCCGGCCATGCAGAATAGCCTCGATATTGCCCTCGAAACCCTTACGCTGGCCGTCAGCCTGAGCGCGTTGTTCAGCGGCTGTTTTGTCGTCGCCTGCGGTGGGTTTGCCGATAAGTATGGGCGCATGCGCCTGACCATGATTGGCCTGATCCTGAGCATGATCGGGAGTGGTCTGCTGTTCATTTCATGGGAGCCCGTCCTGTTTCTGTTGGGACGAGCGATACAGGGGCTATCAGCGGCCTGCATTATGCCCGCCACGCTGGCGCTGATTAAAACCTGGTATGAAGGTAAAGCACGCCAGCGCGCAATTAGTTTCTGGGTTATCGGTTCATGGGGCGGGAGTGGCCTGAGCTCGTTTGTGGGAGGCGCCATCGCCACCACGCTGGGCTGGCGCTGGATTTTTATTCTGTCGATGGTGGTGGCTCTGGTCGCGCTATTGCTTATCCGCGCCACGCCGGAAAGCCGCAGCCCTGATGCGTGTCGACACAAACTGGATATCAGCGGCCTGGTGAGTTTTGTCCTTATGCTGGTGCTGTTCAATCTGTTTATCAGCAAAGGACACAGCTGGGGCTGGAGCAGCAGTTTATCGCTTCTTGTACTGTGTGGAGCCGTGATTGCACTGATGTGCTTTATCGTTACCGGGCGGCGGAAAGGCGATGCGGCGCTGATCGATTTCGCCCTGTTTAAAAACCGGGCCTATAGCGCCTCGGTATTCTCAAATTTCCTGCTCAACGGCTGCATTGGCACCATGATGATCGCCAGCATCTGGTTGCAGCAGGGCCATCATCTGTCACCGCTACAGACCGGCATGATGACGCTGGGGTATCTGGTTACCGTACTGGCGATGATCCGGGTGGGTGAAAAACTGCTTCAGCGCTATGGCGCCAGGCTGCCGATGATGACCGGCCCGCTGCTGACCGCAACAGGTATTTCGCTGATTTCATGCACCTTCTTAAGCAAAGAGGTCTACATTGTTACCGTTTTTCTGAGCAATATTTTATTTGGGCTGGGGCTCGGATGTTACGCCACGCCCTCAACGGACACGGCGGTAATGAATGCCCCTGAAAACAAAGTGGGGGTGGCTTCTGGGATCTATAAGATGGGCAGTTCCCTGGGCGGCGCAATGGGTATCGCGGTCACCGCATCGCTGTACGCGCTATGGCTGCCGATGGGAACGGCCAGTGCCGCGCAGTATGCCTTGCTTTTCAACAGTGCGATTTGCCTTGGGTCGGCAGTCGTGACCTGGGCTTTACTGCCAACAACAAAAGCCCCGCGTTAAGCGGGGCCACAAAAGTATCAGGCAATGTTCAGATATTTGTGCGTCTGCATCGACAGCCGCCAGTTGCGGGCGATACAGGTTTCAATGCACAGACGGGTCGCATCGTCTTTCTGGCTGATAGGCTGTAGCGCGATCACGCGCTGCTTTTCGTCCGTCAGCGTCGCCAGCAGTTCATCCAGCGCTTCGATGTCACGCACGCGCCCCACCGGATGTTTGATCTCATCAGCACGCTCAAGCGCCTGCGACAGTACGTCATACCCGCCGCGCATATTCACTTTTGGTGAAACCGTGACCCACGTTGAATGGGAGCAGCGCACTTCATGGGTGCCGCTGGTTTCGATCTGACAGCTATAGCCGTTCTTCTCGAGCAGTTCGGTGAGCGGCATCAGATCGTGAATGCAGGGTTCCCCGCCGGTGATCACCACATGCCGCGCCGTCCAGCCCTGACGACCAATAATGGCAAGCAGATCTTCCGCGCTGCCCGCGCCCCATTTATCGCTCTCTTTGGTTTTCGCCAGAATGCTGAACAGCGACACTTCCCGATCTGCGAGCTTATCCCACGTATGTTTGGTATCACACCAGGCGCAGCCAACCGGGCATCCCTGTAAACGAATAAAGATAGCGGGAACGCCGGTAAAGTAACCCTCGCCTTGCAGGGTCTGGAACATCTCGTTAATCGGGTACTGCATAGTCAACTCTGTTAAGGGGATAAACGATAAGTATCGCAGATCCCCGTCAGATGATCATGCTCCATCGGTGCTTTGCGCGCCAATTGCCGCCATAAACCGTTCCGTAATTTGCTGTGGTCGGGTGATCGCCCCGCCGACGACAACCGTGTGCCCCCCCAGCGCCAGACACCTGGCCGCGCGTTCAGGCGTATCCACGTTACCTTCAGCAATCACGGGGATCGTGACGGCAGACAGCACCTCTTTCAAAAACGCGCAGTCATTTTCCGGTAGCGAATGGCCCGCAGTCTCCGCCGTATAACCGTAAAGGGTGGTTCCGACGCAATCAAACCCCAGCGCCTGCGCGGCCACGGCCTCCTGCACGGTGGCAATATCCGCCATCAGCAGCAGCGAAGGGTAACGGGTGCGGATCTGCGCGATCAGCATGTCCAGCGATCCGCCACCGGGCCGTTTCCGGGCGGTCGCATCCAGCGCAACGATCTCCGGGCCGACCGCCATCAACTCATCCACTTCTTTGAGCGTTGCGGTGATGAACACCTCGCTGTCCGGATAGTCTCGTTTGATGATGCCGATTACCGGCAGTGAGACCAGCCCTTTGATAGCCTCAATATCCACCACGCTATTGGCGCGGATCGCAGCGGCACCGCCCTGGGCCGCCGCCAGCGCCATTCGCGACATAATAAACGGGCTGTGCAGCGGTTCGTTTTCCAGCGCCTGGCAGGAGACGACCAGTTTTCCTTTCAGGTTATCCAGTACAGTTTTCATTACGATAAGATCTCTTCTACTTCGTTTTTGATAATGGTGACGTGCGGTCCATAGATGACCTGGACACCGTTGCCGCGGACGATTACGCCGCGGGCGCCGGTCGCTTTCAGTGCAGATTCATTGACTTTGCTACCGTCTTTCACCGTGACGCGAAGGCGCGTGGCGCAGCAGTCAACGTCATCCAGATTGTCTTTTCCTCCCAGCCCGGCGATCACCGCCGCGGCGCGCTCGCTTTGCGGCAGGGTAGCCTCGTCAGCCAACGCCTCCTTTTCACGGCCCGGCGTGGCAAAATCAAAACGTTTGATCAGATAACGGAAGGTACAGTAGTAAAGGAAGAACCACGGTACGCCCACCAGCGGGACGAACATCCAGTTAGTTTTCGCTTCACCCTGCAAAATGCCGAACAGCACGAAATCAATAAACCCGCCGGAGAATGTTTGTCCGATGGTGATGTGCAGCATGTGCGCGAGCATGAACGCCAGCCCGTCGAACAGCGCATGAATGACGTACAGCACCGGGGCAATAAACAGGAATGAGAACTCTATGGGCTCGGTAATTCCCGTCAGGAATGAGGTTAATGCCGCAGAGAGCAGCAGCCCGGCAACCCGCTTTTTGTTCTCCGGCCTGGCCGTGTGGTACATCGCAAGGCAGGCGCCGAGCAGACCAAACATCATGGTAATAAAGCGCCCGGACATGAAGCGCGACGTGCCCTCATAGAAATGCTGCGTGTTCGGGTCGGCGAGCTGGGCGAAGAAGATCCGCTGCGTGCCCTCAACCAGGTGACCGTTAACAATTTCACTGCCGCCAAGCGCGGTGGTCCAGAACGGAAGATAGAAAATGTGGTGCAGACCAAACGGGCCAAGCATGCGCAGGATGAAGCCGTACAGCAACGTCCCCAGATAGCCGGTGGCATCCACCAGCCCGCCGAGGCCAAAGATCAGCTTCTGGAAATGCGGCCAGACCACGGTCATCAGCGCGCCGACGAGTATCGCTGCCAGTGAGCTGATAATGGGAACGAAGCGTGAGCCGCCAAAAAAGCCCAGGAATTGCGGAAGCGCGATTTTATTAAACCGATGATGCAGTGCGCAGGTCACCAGCCCAATAACTACCCCACCAAACACGCCCGTTTCAAGCGTCTGAATACCCAGCGTCATGCCCTGCCCTACGGCGCCCGGGTTTTCATGCGCCAGTTTTCCGGTCAGGATCAGCAGCGCATTGATAGTGGCATTCATCACCAGATAAGCGAGCAACGCCGCCAGCCCTGCCGTGCCTTTATCATTTTTCGCCAGCCCAACGGCGACCCCAACAGCAAACAGTACCGACAGGTTTGCAAACACAATCGAGCCTGCGCTGCTCATGATGGTAAAGATGGCCTGTAGCCAGCCAACGTCTAAAAATGGATACGCGGTAAGCGTATTCGGATTCGATAGCGCCCCGCCAATCCCCAGCAACAGACCTGCTGCGGGCAGTATGGCGATGGGTAACATAAAGGATTTGCCAAAGCGCTGCGCTTTTTCAAACCATCCGCCGGAAGACGCTCCGCTGAACATTTGCATCATTTTTTTATCCCCCTGGTTATTGATGAAAATTTTTACCACATATATTTTTAATTGTGAAAATTACCACCAAAAACCAGGACGCCGATCATACTTTTTCGAAATGACTGGCATCTCTCCCCCGCTTTCCGCCACACTAGTTGGCAGAGAAACGCATTAAGGATCTAGCATGTCGGACCATGAAAACCTGCTGCTGAAGCTACGCCAGGAGGCTTCCGGGTACAGCCCAACGCAACAAAAACTGGGGGAGTTTGTCCTCAACGATCCTGCCAGGGTGCTCTACCTGACGATCACCGAGCTGGCGCGTGAAAGCGGCACCAGCGAGGCCAGCGTCACACGCCTTTGCCGCACGCTGGGCTGTAAGGGATATAACGAATTTAAAATGGCGCTTGCGCTGGATATTCAGCAGGGTTTGCCGGAGCGTCAGGCAGGAGATGCGATAGATAACGTGGTGGATGAGTCTGTCCAGGCGCTGCAAGATACCGCAAAACTCCTCGACCGGGCCCAGCTTGAACAGGCGACACTGGCCCTGCATCAGGCGCAGTCAGTGCAAATTTACGGGGTGGCGGCCAGCGCAATTCTGGGGGAGTATTTGCATTACAAGCTGCTGCGACTCGGCAAACCTGCACAGCTGTTTAGCGATATGCATCGCGCCGCCATGAATGCGACGACGCTCTCGAAAGAGACGCTGGTGGTGGCCATCTCAAGTTCCGGCTCTACACGGGATCTGCTTCACGTGGTGAAACTCGCCCGCAAGAGGGGCGTTAAGGTACTGGCACTCAGCAATACGCCTCGCAGCCCGCTGGCCTCCCTGAGCGATTTACAGCTGGTTGCAGCCAAACCCGAGGGACCGCTGAGCGCGGGTGCGCTCAACGCCAAGGTTGGCGTGATGCTACTGGTTGAACTGCTAACCACTTCCCTTATTGCAGTAGACAGCCATTACGGTGACGTTAGCCAGCAAACGGCAAGCGCCACGTTGCCGCTTCTGCTATAGAAAACAAAAAACCCGCCGAAGCGGGTTTTTTCATAAGAACGAAGGTTCAGGCTTATGCCTGGCCTTTGATCTCTTTACGACCGTTGTAAGGTGCTTTTTCGCCCAGCGCTTCTTCGATACGAATCAGCTGGTTGTATTTAGCAACACGGTCTGAACGGCTCATAGAACCGGTTTTGATCTGGCCAGCAGCGGTACCAACAGCCAGGTCAGCGATGGTAGCGTCTTCAGTTTCGCCAGAACGGTGAGAGATAACCGCGGTGTAGCCAGCGTCTTTCGCCATTTTGATCGCAGCCAGCGTTTCGGTCAGAGAACCGATCTGGTTGAATTTGATCAGGATGGAGTTAACGATGCCTTTCTCGATGCCTTCTTTCAGGATCTTGGTGTTGGTTACGAACAGATCGTCACCAACCAGCTGGATTTTGTCGCCCAGTACTTTGGTCTGGTATGCGAAACCATCCCAGTCAGACTCGTCCAGACCGTCTTCGATAGAAACGATTGGGTACTGTTTGGTCAGGTCTTCCAGGAAGTGGGTGAACTCTTCAGAGGTGAACGCTTTGTTGCCTTCGCCGGCCAGAACGTATTTACCGTCTTTGTAGAATTCAGATGCTGCGCAGTCCATCGCCAGGGTGATGTCTTTGCCCAGCTCGTAGCCTGCTGCTTTAACCGCTTCAGCGATAACAGCCAGTGCTTCTGCGTTAGAACCCAGGTTTGGCGCGTAGCCGCCTTCGTCACCAACAGCCGTGTTCATGCCTTTAGCTTTCAGAACTTTAGCCAGGTTGTGGAACACTTCAGAACCCATACGTACCGCTTCTTTCAGGGTTTTCGCGCCAACTGGCTGAATCATGAATTCCTGAATATCAACGTTGTTGTCTGCGTGCTCACCACCGTTGATGATGTTCATCATTGGTACAGGCATAGAGTATTTGCCTGGGGTGCCGTTCAGTTCAGCGATGTGCTCGAACAGTGGCATGCCTTTAGCTGCCGCTGCCGCTTTGGCGTTCGCCAGGGAAACGGCCAGGATTGCGTTCGCACCGAAGTTAGATTTGTTTTCAGTACCGTCCAGATCGATCATGATCTTGTCGATGCCAGCCTGATCTTTAGCATCTTTGCCAACGATAGCCTGAGCAATAGGACCGTTAACAGCGCCAACCGCTTTCAGTACGCCTTTGCCCATGAAACGGGATTTGTCGCCATCACGCAGTTCCAGCGCTTCGCGGGAACCTGTAGAAGCACCTGATGGAGCCGCTGCCATACCGACGAAACCACCTTCCAGATGAACTTCAGCTTCAACGGTCGGGTTACCACGGGAGTCGATGATTTCACGACCGATGACTTTAACGATTTTGGACATTAGATTTTCCTCAGTACAAGTTAAACTAAAACTCCAGACAAACAACGCGTACCAAAGGTACGCGTTGCCGTTCTAACTTTTTTTACTTCGCCTGACGCTTCTGGTACTCGCTGGCGGCTTTCACGAAGCCTGCAAACAGCGGATGCCCGTCACGCGGCGTAGAAGTAAATTCCGGGTGGAATTGGCAGGCCACGAACCACGGATGGTTAGGCACTTCGATGATCTCGACTAACTGATCATCCCCGGAACGGCCCGCAACACGCAGACCCGCAGCTTCAATTTGTTTCAACAACATGTTGTTGACTTCATAGCGGTGACGATGGCGCTCGGTGATGACCGGCTCGCCGTACAGCTTGCGTACCACGCTATCGTCGGACAGCTGGCAGGCCTGTGCGCCAAGACGCATGGTGCCACCCAGATCGCTCTTCTCGGTACGGACTTCGACGTTACCGTCTTCGTCGCGCCATTCCGTAATCAGCGCCACAACAGGGTACTTACAGTCTGGCACAAATTCCGTAGAGTTCGCGTTTTCCATTCCCGCTACGTTGCGCGCAAATTCAATCAGCGCAACCTGCATACCCAGGCAGATACCGAGGTATGGAATATTGTTTTCACGCGCATAGCGTGCAGTGGCGATCTTGCCTTCAACACCACGGTAGCCGAAGCCGCCAGGGATGAGGATAGCATCCAGATCTTTAAGAATTTCAACGCCGCGCGTCTCCACATCCTGTGAATCAATCAGCTTGATGTTCACAGAGACGCGATTCTTCAGACCACCGTGTTTCAGCGCTTCGATAACTGACTTATAGGCATCTGGCAGTTCGATGTACTTGCCGACCATACCGATAGTCACTTCGCCGCCCGGATTGGCTTCTTCGTAAATCACCTGCTCCCATTCAGACAGGTTAGCTTCCGGACAGTTCAAGCTGAATCGTTTACAAATATAATCGTCCAGACCCTGTGATTTCAACAGGCCCGGGATTTTATAAATGGAATCGACATCTTTCATTGAAATAACGGCTTTTTCAGGCACGTTACAGAACAATGCAATTTTCGCGCGTTCGTTCGCCGGAATCGCGCGATCGGAACGGCAAACCAGGATGTCAGGCTGAATACCGATGGAGAGCAGCTCTTTAACAGAGTGCTGAGTCGGTTTGGTTTTCACTTCACCTGCTGCTGCCATGTAAGGCACCAGCGTCAGGTGCATGAACAGCGCGTGCTCACGACCAATATCTACCGCCAGCTGACGAATCGCTTCGAGGAACGGCAGGGATTCGATATCCCCTACGGTACCGCCGATTTCAACCAGCACAACGTCATGCCCTTCGCCACCGGCAAGGACACGTTCTTTGATGGCGTTAGTGATGTGTGGGATGACCTGCACGGTCGCGCCCAGGTAGTCACCACGGCGCTCTTTACGCAGAACGTCAGAGTAGATACGGCCAGTCGTAAAGTTGTTACGACGGGTCATTTTGGTACGGATGAAACGCTCGTAGTGGCCAAGATCCAGATCGGTTTCAGCGCCGTCTTCAGTAACGAACACTTCCCCGTGTTGGGTTGGGCTCATGGTGCCAGGATCGACGTTGATGTACGGATCCAGTTTCATCATGGTCACATTGAGGCCACGGGCTTCAAGAATGGCTGCGAGGGAGGCTGCGGCAATGCCTTTACCCAGAGAGGATACGACCCCGCCGGTCACAAAAATATAGTTCGTTGTCATGCTGAACCTGAGAAGTTAGGGTGAAACGATGGAATAACCAGGACGGGAAAGTAGTATACCCGAACACGACGAGCGCCACAAACTTTCATTCTCCGTCTCCACTCCAGGCCATGACAAACATAAGGAGTGAGAAAATAGCCCCTTTTGGGTAAATGTTTTTGACGCAAATCAAGCGCTTGTCATTTAAAAAATCACACAAATTGCGCTTGATCGCAAAATCTCGTTAGAGATCATGTTCCTGGCGTTTTACTTCCTGCCAGACTTCTTCCATCGCGTCGAGGTCAATCCCGCTCATTTCCAGGCCGCGCGAGGCCACAATCCGCTCAACTTCGCGAAAGCGTCGTTCGAATTTAATGTTCGCTTTTTGCAGGGCGGTTTCCGCTTTTACACCGAGGTGGCGCGAAAGGTTGACGGTCGCAAACAACAGATCGCCCATCTCCTCTTCCAGCTTTGCTTCATCCACAACGGCCTGCTGCGCTTCATGCATCACTTCGTCGATCTCTTCGTGCACTTTTTCCAGCACCGGGCCGAGAGAGTTCCAGTCAAACCCTACCGCCGAGCAGCGCTTTTGAATTTTGTGCGCGCGCATCAGCGCGGGAAGGTTCAGGGGAATGTCGTCCAGCGCCGAGTGCTGGGATTTTTCAGCGCGTTCGGCGCTTTTGATCTGCTCCCAGCGCGCCAGCACTTCCGCACTGTTGCCTGCGGAGGCATCACCAAAGATATGCGGATGACGACGCTCCAGCTTGTCGCTGATAGCGGCGCAGATATCGTCAAAGTTAAAGCGCCCCTCTTCCTGCGCCATCTGCGCGTAGAACACAACCTGGAACAGCAGGTCGCCCAGCTCACCGCGCAGGTCGTCGAAATCTTCGCGCGAAATCGCGTCCAGCACTTCGTAGGTCTCTTCCAGCGTGTAAGGCGCAATGGTGGCGAAAGTCTGCTCTTTATCCCACGGGCAGCCGTTTTCCGGATCGCGCAGGCGTTTCATGATGCCAAGCAGGCGGTCGATTTGAGTCATAACAGATTCCATTAAATGCCTGAGCCGGGTGGCGGCGTTGCCTTACCCGGCCTACAGAAGAGGATGTTTAGCCGCCGTGCAGACGACGCGCGTCAATCACATCCGGCACCTGGTTCAGTTTGCCGAGTACGCGGCCCAGCACCTGAAGGTTATAGATTTCGATAGTCATATCGATGGTGGCAAGCTGCTCGCGGGTATCGCTGCGGCTGGCAACGCCCAGCACGTTGACCTTCTCGTTGGCGAGAATGGTGGTGATGTCGCGCAGCAGGCCGCTGCGGTCGTTGGCAGTGACGCGCACCACCAGCGAGTAACCCGCCGAGTAGCTCTCCCCCCAGACGGCTTCCACGATACGTTCCGGCGCATGCGATTGCAGCTCTGCAAGCTGATCGCAGTCGGAGCGGTGAATCGAGATCCCGCGCCCCTGGGTGATAAAGCCGACAATATCGTCTCCCGGGATCGGCTGGCAGCAGCGGGCAATATGGTGCATGAGGTTACCCACCCCTTCAACCACCACACGGCCATTGTCCTTGCTGCGCTGCTGCGGAGCGTAGGTTTTCTGCTGGAGCTGTTTCAGCGCCGCCGCATCCTGCTCCGCTGCGCTTGGCTTGTTGAACTGCGCTTGCAGGAAGTTCACCATCTGGTTCAGGCGGATATCGCCGCCACCAATCGCCGCTAACAGTTCGTCGAGCTCGTTGAAGTTGTAGCGCGGCAGCAGGAATTTCTCCGCCTCTTTCAGGCTTATCCCGATATGTTCCAGCTCGTCGTCCAGGATCTGACGACCGGCAAGGATGTTCTTGTCACGATCCTGCTTGCGGAACCAGGCGTGAATTTTAGAGCGCCCACGGCTGGTGGTAACGTAACCGAGGTTCGGATTCAGCCAGTCGCGGCTTGGGTTTGGCTGCTTCTGGGTGATGATTTCAATCTGATCGCCCATCTGGAGCTGGTAGGTAAACGGTACGATACGTCCGCCGATCTTCGCCCCGATGCAACGGTGCCCCACATCGCTGTGGATGTGGTAGGCGAAATCGAGCGGCGTGGAGCCTGCCGGCAAATCAACCACGTCCCCTTTCGGGGTAAAGACGTAGACGCGATCGTCGAAGACCTGACTGCGCACTTCGTCGAGCATTTCGCCGGAGTCGGCCATCTCTTCCTGCCACGCAATCAGCTTACGCAGCCAGGCGATACGGTCCTCGTGACCGGAGCGACCGCCACCGGAGGTACCCTCTTTGTATTTCCAGTGCGCCGCCACGCCCAGCTCGGCGTCTTCGTGCATCTGTTTGGTACGGATCTGAATTTCCACCGTTTTGCCGCCAGGGCCGAGCACCACGGTATGAATAGACTGATAGCCGTTTGGTTTGGGGTTGGCGACGTAGTCATCGAACTCATCCGGCAGATGGCGGAAGTGAGTATGCACTATACCCAGCGCGGCATAGCAGTCCTGGAGACGCTCCGCCACGATACGTACGGCGCGCACGTCAAACAGCTCGTCAAAGGCGAGATGTTTCTTCTGCATTTTGCGCCAGATGCTGTAGATGTGCTTTGGACGCCCGTAGACCTCGGCGCGCACATTCTCCTCTTTCATCGACTGGCGCAGCCCGCTGACAAATTCCTCGATATAGTGCTCGCGGTCAATGCGGCGTTCGTGCAGCAATTTTGCAATGCGTTTGTATTCCGCCGGATGCAGATAGCGGAAGCAGTAATCTTCCAGCTCCCACTTCAGTTGCCCGATACCGAGACGGTTCGCCAGCGGCGCATAGATATTCGTACACTCTTTAGCGGCCAGGACGCGCTCGTCTTCCGGCGCATCCTTCACTTCACGCAGATGGGCAACCCGTTCGGCCAGCTTGATAACCACGCAGCGGAAATCATCTACCATCGCCAGCAGCATGCGACGGACGTTATCCACCTGCTCGGAAGAGACAGAGTCCGTTTGCGCGGCTTTAAGCTGACGAATGGCTGCCATGTCACGCACGCCGTGGATAAGCGCCACGACGGACTGGCCGACGCTTTCACGCAGGACGTCTTCCGTCACCACGTCGGCGTCCGCCAGGGGGAACAGCAGTGCGGCCTGTAGCGTTTCGATGTCCATGTTCAGCATGGAGAGAATTTCAACCATCTCCACGCCGCGCCACAACAGCAGTTCAGCGTCCGGATGCCCCTGCGTTGTGCGTAAACAATAGGCCCAGGTTTCGGTTAAGCGTTCACACGACTGCTGGCTGGAAATCCCCAGACTTGCGATCCATTTTTGAGGGTCAAACTCACCAGCTTTATTTAAATGTGCACTTCTTACCGCAACCATCGTCCTCTCCTTTAGGGACAAGGGCCTGTCGAAGTCGACAAGCCAAACTCATTAGATGTGCTCGAACAACACCATCGATTCCAGATGACCAGTGTGCGGGAACATGTCCAGCATTGCCAGACGCCGAATCTGGTAACCCCCGCTCAATAATGCTTCGCTGTCACGGGCAAGCGTCGCCGGGTTACAGGAAACATAGACCACGCGTTCAGGCGCGAGTTTAATTATATGCTGCATCACGCCCGGCGCACCTGCGCGCGCCGGATCGAGCAGGATCTTATCAAAGCCCTGCTTAGCCCACGGTTGCCGAGTGACATCATCCTCAAGATTTTGATGAAAGAATGTCACATTTTGCAAACCGTTCTGTTGGGCGTTCTCCTGGCCTTTCGCCACCAGCGCCTCAACGCCTTCCACCCCGACCACGCTGGCTGCTCTGCGCGCCAGCGGCAGGGTAAAGTTCCCCATGCCGCAGAACAGATCGAGCACCCGATCGGTGGGTTGTACGTCCAGCCACGCCAGCGCGTTCGCTACCATCTGCTGGTTCACGCCGTCGTTAACCTGGATAAAATCCCGCGGGCTGAACGTTAAGCGTAGCCCGTCTGACGCATACCAGGGCGCTTCTCCGCTGACCTGCTCAAGTATCTCGCTTTGCGGCGCGAGGAAAAGCGCAAGCTCATGAGAATGCGAAAAGCGTTCCAGTTTTTCGCGATCCGCCTTTGACAGCGGCGCGGTGTGGCGCAGCACCATCAGCGGGCCACTGTTGGCCAGCACCAGTTCGACATGGCCCAGCGAACGCACGCCATCCAGCGATGCAAGACAGTGGTGCACGTCCGGGAGCAACACCCCAAGATGGGGCGCCAAAACAGGGCACTGCGTGACAGAGACGATATCGCTGGAGCCAGCTTTGCGAAAACCCATCTCCAGCCGCTCGGTTTTGGGCTGGTAGCTGAGGCTCAGGCGAGCGCGGCGACGGTAGCCCCAGGGCCGATCGGCAATGATGTCATTCACGTCGTGTCCGACCAAGCGGGCCAGCGCGCTGCTTTTACTTTTTTGCTGTAATTCTGTGCTGGCATGCTGTTGCTGGCAGCCGCCGCAGACGCCAAAATGGGGGCAGCGAGGCGTCACGCGCTCCGGGCTATCATTAAGACGGCGCTTGACCTGACCGCGCGCATACTGACGTTTGTCTTCCGTCAGCGTAATATCTGCGCGTTCTCCTGGCAGCAAACCTGTGATAAACAGTGTCTTACCCTTGTGACGCGCCACCCCCTGTCCAAAAGGATCGAGGTCCGTGGCTTCAACAGTTATGATCTGACGCGTCGTCACGCGTCGTTTTGCAGAGTAGAATTGCGCCATCGCCGAGATTGTTCTCAAATAAACATAATTAGCCTGATTGTCCCATAACGGAACTCCATGACCAACTACAGCCTGCGCGCGCGCATGATGATTTTGATCCTCGCTCCTACCGTTCTCATCGGTTTGCTGCTGAGCATTTTCTTTGTGGTGCATCGCTATAACGATTTGCAGAGACAGCTTGAAGATGCCGGGGCCAGCATTATCGAACCGCTGGCCGTCTCCAGCGAGTACGGCATGAACCTGCAAAACCGTGAATCTATTGGTCAGTTAATCAGCGTGCTGCACCGCCGTCATTCAGAGATCGTGCGCGCCATTTCCGTTTATGATGAGCATAACCGTCTGTTCGTCACCTCGAATTTCCATCTGGATCCCACGTCGCTGAAAATCCCGGAGGGTACCCCCTTCCCGCGTCACCTTACGGTGTTGCGGCGCGGCGATATCATGATCCTGCGCACGCCGATTATCTCCGAAAGCTATTCACCCGACGAATCCGCCCAGTCCGATGCGAAGTCCAGCAATAATATGCTGGGATATGTGGCGCTGGAGCTGGATCTCAAGTCGGTGCGGCTCCAGCAGTACAAAGAAATTTTCATCTCCGGCGTGATGATGCTGTTCTGTATCGGCATCGCGCTGATCTTCGGCTGGCGACTGATGCGCGACGTCACCGGGCCTATCCGCAACATGGTGAATACCGTTGACCGGATCCGCCGGGGTCAGCTCGACAGCCGCGTGGAAGGCTTTATGCTCGGCGAGCTGGATATGCTGAAAAATGGCATCAACTCAATGGCGATGTCGCTGGCGGCTTATCACGAAGAGATGCAGCACAACGTTGACCAGGCCACCTCTGACCTGCGCGAAACGCTGGAGCAGATGGAGATCCAGAACGTGGAGCTGGATCTGGCGAAAAAACGTGCGCAGGAGGCGGCACGAATTAAGTCTGAGTTCCTGGCGAACATGTCGCACGAGCTGCGCACGCCGCTGAACGGGGTGATTGGCTTCACCCGTCTGACGCTCAAAAGCGAGCTGAACCCGACCCAGCGTGACCATCTGCATACCATTGAACGCTCAGCCAACAACCTGCTGACCATTATTAACGACGTACTGGACTTCTCGAAGCTGGAAGCGGGCAAGCTGATTCTGGAGAGTATTCCCTTCCCGCTGCGCAGCACGCTGGATGACGTGGTCACGCTTCTTGCCCACTCATCGCATGATAAGGGTCTGGAACTGACGCTCAATATTAAAAATGATGTGCCGGATAACGTCATTGGCGACCCGCTGCGCCTGCAACAGGTCATTACCAATCTGGTGGGCAACGCGATTAAGTTCACCGAGAGCGGCAACATCGACATTCTGGTCGAAAAAAGGGCGCTCAGTAATAACAAAGTCCAGATTGAAGTGCAGATCCGGGATACCGGCATCGGTATTCCGGAGCGCGATCAGACGCGTCTGTTCCAGGCTTTCCGCCAGGCCGATGCGAGCATTTCCCGTCGTCACGGCGGAACGGGCCTGGGGCTGGTGATCACCCAAAAGCTGGTGAAAGAGATGGGAGGCGATATCTCCTTCCATAGCCAGCCTAACCGGGGCTCAACCTTCTGGTTCCATATCAACCTTGATCTTAACCCGAACGTGCAGACCGACGGCCCGGTCACCGGCTGCCTGAAAGGGATGCGTCTGGCCTATGTGGAACCGAACGCCGCGGCGGCGCAGTGTACGCTGGATGTATTAAGCAGCACGCCGCTGGAGGTCATCTACAGCCCGACCTTCTCCGCGCTGGCTAACGATCATTACGATATCCTGTTGTTGGGGATTCCGGTGACGTTTACCGGAGAACTGACCATGCAGCAGGAACGCCTGGCGAAGGCGGCCTCAATGACGGACTACCTGCTGCTGGCGCTGCCGTGCCACGCCCAAATCAACGCCGAAGAGCTGAAAAACGACGGAGCGGCGGCGTGTCTGCTGAAACCCCTCACCGCCACACGGCTGTTACCTGCGTTGACCGAATATTGCCGTCTGACGCATCAGTCCCTGCCGCTGGAAAACGACGAACATAAGCTGCCGATGACGGTGATGGCCGTGGACGACAACCCGGCGAACCTGAAGCTGATTGGCGTGCTGCTTGAGGATCAGGTTCAGCATGTTGAGCTGTGTACCAGCGGCGCCGAAGCCGTGGAACAAGCCAAACAGATGCAGTTCGACCTGATCCTGATGGATATTCAGATGCCGGGCATGGATGGCATCCGCGCCTGCGAGTTGATTCGCCAGCTTCCGCACCAGCAGCAGACGCCGGTGATTGCCGTGACGGCGCACGCGATGGCGGGGCAAAAGGAGAAACTGCTGGGTGCGGGCATGAACGATTATCTGGCGAAACCGATCGACGAAGAGAAGCTGCACAGCCTGCTGCTGCGCTACAAGCCGGGGCACATTGGCGGGACATACACCATTACAGCTGAATCGCCGGAGATCAGCGTTAACCAGAATGCCACGTTTGACTGGCAACTGGCGCTGCGCCAGGCGGCAGGCAAACCCGATCTGGCCCGCGATATGCTGCAAATGCTGGTGGACTTCCTGCCTGAGATCCGTAACAAGGTTGAAGAACAGCTGGTGGGTGAAAACCCCGAAGGACTGCTGGAAGCCATTCATAAACTGCATGGCAGCTGCGGCTACAGCGGCGTACCGCGGTTGAAAAATCTCTGCCAGTTGCTTGAACAGCAGCTCCGCGCGGGTACGCCAGAATCCGATCTCGAACCGGAGTTCCTGGAGCTGCTGGACGAGATGGACAACGTGACGCGGGAAGCAATGAAGGTGTTGGGGAGCTAAGACCAAAGCCCGGTGGCGCTTCGCTTACCGGGCCTACAGGAGCACGAACGTTAACGCGACATCCCCTGCCCCACCTTCAGCACCGCCGCAATATTCCTTGCGGCCATCTGTACATTCTGTTGCGCATTTTCCAGCGCATCCTCCAGCGAGCAGATGGTGTAGATCACGCTGAATACGGCATCCAGTCCATGCTCATGCACCACGCCAACATCCGCCGTCAGGCTGCCGGCAATGCCGATAACTGGCTTGTTATAGCGCTTCGCGACTCTCGCCACGCCAACGGGCACTTTGCCGTGGATCGTCTGGCTGTCGATACGCCCTTCGCCCGTGATCACCAGATCGGCGTCCGCGACCTGTTCATCAAGATGCAGGGCATCGGTGACAATCTCAATCCCCTGACGGAGCTGTGCGCCGCAAAATGCATACAGCGCCGCCCCCATTCCGCCAGCCGCACCGCCGCCCGCCAGGTTTAAGACGTCAATATCCAGATCCCGGGCGATAATTTTTGCGTAATGCGCCAGCGCGTTGTCCAGCGTCCTGACCATCTCCGGCGTCGCCCCTTTCTGCGGACCAAATACCGCAGAAGCGCCAGCTTCGCCGATCAGGGGGTTGGTCACATCGCAGGCCACTTCAATTCGACAGTCTGCCAGCCGCTTATCCAGCCCGCTAAGATCGATATGCGCAAGGCTTGCCAGTTCGCCGCCGCCCGGCCCTACGGGCTGCGCTTTCGCATCCAGCAGTTTTACGCCCAGCGCCTGCACCATGCCTGCGCCACCGTCATTGGTCGCGCTGCCTCCAATGCCAATAATGATATGCTTAACGCCCGCATCCAGCGCATGACGGATCAGTTCCCCGGTTCCCCAGGAGGTGGTGATTAACGGGTTACGCTTTGCGGGAGCAACAAGCTCCAGACCGCTCGCTGCCGCCATCTCGATAAAGGCGCTTTTCCCGTCTCCGGATAACCCGAAAAACCCTTCCACGCGTTCACCCAAAGGCCCGGTAACGGGAACATGGACAAGACGCCCATGCGTGGCTGCCACCATCGCTTCCACCGTCCCTTCGCCACCATCGGCAACCGGTAATTTGACATAGTCCGCTGACGGGAAAATGTCGCGAAAACCGACCTCTATCGCCGTCGCCACCTCCAGCGCGCTCAAGCTTTCCTTATACGAGTCCGGAGCGATAACAATTTTCATAAGCCATCCTTACGCATGTTAGTTACGTTAAGCATACACCACGTAAGGGACCACTCATGGGAGCGGTCCCAATGTGCTTATCGTACCATGCACGGACGTTTATTGTCGAATGTCCACTCTGGGATCAGGTATTGCATCGCCAGCGCGTCATCACGCGCACCCAGGCCGTGTTTCTGGTACAGCTCATGTGCTTTCATGACCTGGTCCATATCCAGTTCTACGCCCAGACCCGGCGTAGCAGGAACCTGTACCATACCGCCTTTGATTTCAAACGGCTGTTTGGTCAGGCGCTGGTTGCCCTCCTGCCAGATCCAGTGGGTGTCGATGGCGGTAATGTTGCCCGGCGCGGCAGCCGCCACGTGGGTGAACATCGCCAGCGAGATGTCGAAGTGGTTGTTGGAGTGCGAGCCCCAGGTCAGGCCGAACTCATGGCACATCTGCGCCACGCGAACCGAGCCCTGCATCGTCCAGAAGTGCGGGTCTGCCAGCGGAATGTCCACCGATTGCAGCGAGAGCGTGTGCCCCATCTGACGCCAGTCGGTCGCGATCATGTTGGTGGCGGTTGGCAGCCCGGTGGCGCGACGGAACTCCGCCATCACTTCACGTCCGGAGAACCCCTGCTCTGCACCGCACGGATCTTCCGCATAGGCCAGCACGCCTTTAAGCTGCTTACCGATTTTTATCGCCTCATCAAGCGACCAGGCACCGTTCGGATCCAGCGTGACGCGCGCCTGCGGGAAGCGCTTCGCCAGCGCGGCGATCGCCTCTGCTTCTTCTTCACCCGCCAGTACACCGCCTTTCAGCTTGAAGTCATTAAAGCCATATTTTTCATACGCGGCTTCCGCCAGGCGCACTACCGCGTCCGGGGTCATCGCTTCATCGTGACGCACACGATACCAGTCGCATTTTTCGTCCGGCTGGCTCTGGTACGGCAGCGGGGTGAGTTTGCGGTTGCCGATAAAGAACAGGTAGCCGAGCATTTCCACTTCGCTGCGCTGTTGGCCGTCGCCCAGCAGGGAGGCGACATTGACGCCAAGATGCTGGCCCAGCAGATCCAGCATCGCGGCTTCAATGCCCGTGACCACATGAATAGTGGTGCGCAGATCAAACGTTTGCAGACCACGGCCACCCGCATCACGATCGGCAAAGGTCGTACGCACGCGAGTCAGCACATTTTTGTACTCGCCCAGCGTTTTACCCACCACCAGCGGAATCGCGTCCTCCAGCGTTTTACGGATCTTCTCCCCGCCCGGGATTTCACCGACACCGGTATGCCCTGAGTTGTCCTTGATCACCACAATATTACGGGTGAAGAACGGCGCATGGGCGCCGCTCAGGTTCATCAGCATGCTGTCATGTCCCGCGACAGGAATGATCTGCATGGAGGTGACTACAGGGGTAGAAAATGTGCTCATCGTTCGATCCTTTTATCAGTGACGTCCAAATACAGGGCGCTTACGGTCAAATGTCCAGCCGGGGATAAGGTACTGCATCGGGCCTGCGTCGTTGCGCGCGCCGCCCGGCAGTTTTTTATACGCTTCATGCGCCTTGTGGATCTGATCCCAGTCAAGCTCCACGCCCAGCCCCGGCGCATCCGGTACGGCAATTGTGCCGTTTTTGATTTCAAGTGGATTTTTCGTCAGGCGCGCTTCGCCTTCCTGCCAGATCCAGTGCGTATCGATGGCGGTCGGGTTGCCCGGCGCCGCCGCTCCAACGTGGGTAAACATCGCCAGCGAAATGTCGAAATGGTTATTGGAGTGGCAGCCCCAGGTGAGCCCCCAGTCATCGCACAGCTGCGCCACGCGCACCGCGCCGGAAAGGGTCCAGAAGTGCGGGTCCGCCAGCGGTATGTCCACCGCATTCAGCATCACCGCATGGCCCATTTCGCGCCAGTTGGTGGCGATCATGTTGGTCGCAACCGGCAGCCCGGTAGCGCGGCGGAATTCGGCCATCACCTCGCGGCCAGAAAATCCCTGCTCAGCGCCGCACGGATCTTCCGCGTAGGTCAGCACGTCGCCCAGCCCTTTGCACAGCGTGATAGCTTCATCCAGCAGCCAGGCGCCGTTCGGATCGACGGTGATGCGTGCCTCCGGGAAGCGTTTTTTCAACGCGCGCACGCTGTCAATCTCCTGCTCGCCGGGCAGAACGCCGCCTTTCAGCTTGAAGTCTTTGAAGCCGTAGCGATCCTGCGCCGCCTCTGCAAGGCGTACCACCGCCTCGCCAGAGAGCGCCTCCTGATGACGCAGGTGATACCACTCGTGGCTGCCCGGCGAGCGTTCCAGATACGGCAGATCGGTTTTCGTCCGGTCGCCAACGTAGAACAGATAGCCCAGCACCGTTACCGCATTACGCTGTTTGCCTGGCCCCAGCAGTTCGCAGACTGGCACGTTCAGCGCCTTGCCCAGTAAATCGAGGAGGGCCGCCTCCAGCGCCGCCACCGCGTTAACGCGCAGTTCAAACGTCCAGGCGCCTTTGCCGAAGGTATCAAAATCCGCCGACTGGTTACCCTTATGCACCCGCTGAACCACCTTGTTCAGGCGGGCGACCTCCTGCCCAACCACCTGCGGGATGGCGTCGACCAGCGTCTGGTAAATCACCTCTCCGCCAGGCGCTTCCCCGACGCCGGTATTCCCTGCGCTGTCGGTCAGCACCACAATGTTGCGGGTGAACCAGGCGTTATGCGCGCCACCAATGTTGAGCAGCATGCTGTCCTGCCCCGCCACCGGAATGACCTTCATCTCCGTCACGATCGGGCTTGATTGCGTTGTCATCATCCGCGCTCCCCAACAGGTTTCAGTTCGATTCGTTTGATGTCACCCACCAGCACCAGATAACTGAGTACCGCCACCAGCGCATGGACGCCTACATAAATCAGCGCGCCGTTGAAGGAGCCAGTGGTGCCGACGATGTAACCGATAGCGATTGGAGTGACAATGCCGGAAATGTTGCCAAACATGTTGAACAGACCGCCGCTCAGGCCGCTGATCTCTTTCGGCGCGGTATCTGCCATCACCGCCCAGCCCAGTGCGCCAATGCCTTTACCGAAGAAGGCCATCGCCATAAAGCCGATAATCATCCACTCCGCGCTGACGTAGTTACAGAACACCATGGTCATGGAGAGCAGCATGCCGAGTACGATTGGCGTTTTACGCGCAATATTCAGCGAACCGGTACGACGCATCAGCCAGTCGGAGATGACCCCGCCAAGCACCCCACCCACGAAGCCACAGATGGCCGGCACGGAGGCGACAAACCCCGCCTTCAGAATCGACATCCCGCGTGCCTGCACCAGGTAAACCGGGAACCAGGTGATAAAGAAGTAGGTTAAGGCGTTAATGCAGTACTGGCCGAGATAGATACCGATCATCATTCGTGAGCCGACGAGCTGTTTGATCTGCCCCCATTTCTGGCTGAACGGAACTTTAGCTTTCTGGGTTTTCTGATCCATGTTAATCAGCGCCCCACCTTCAGCAATGTAGTCCAGCTCTTTCTTGTTCACGCCCGGATGCTGGTTTGGTTCGTGGATCACTTTCAGCCAGATGAAGCTGATGACGATCCCCAGCCCGCCCATGAAGAAGAAGACGTGCGACCAGCCCACTTCGTGCGTCAGCCAGCCCATGATTGGCGCGAAAATAACCGTCGCAAAGTATTGCGCCGAGTTAAAGATGGCTACCGCCGTTCCCCTCTCCTGCGCCGGGAACCAGGCGGCCACAATACGGCTGTTGCCAGGGAATGATGGCGCTTCCGCTAAGCCCACCAGGAAGCGGAGGGTAAAGAGCGCAATGATAATGCCGAAGCCGCTGAAGATATCCACGAAGCCCTGTAACAGGGTAAACATCGACCAGATGAAAATGGACCAGAAATAGACCCGTTTTGAACCAAAGCGGTCCAGCAGCCAGCCGCCAGGGATTTGGCCGATTACGTAGGCCCATGAAAATGCGGAGAAAACATAACCCATACCTACCGGATCAAGTCCGATGTCCTTTGCCATCTCAGAGCCGGCAATGGATAACGTGGCACGGTCGCCGTAGTTGAAAGAGGTGACGATAAACAGCATCACCACTATCCAGTAGCGGGCGTTGGTGCGCTTCTCAGCGCTGCTCGCCGCGTGGCTTAATGTACTCATTGTTGCACTCCTGAAACATAGCTTTCGCCTGGTTCATTCTGTACAGCACCTGTAGGGTAATCAGAATGAGAGATTTGTGTTTGGTTTTGGTACGGCCAGAAGCCGTTTTATAGTGACGGGAAAAGTATATGAAGGAGTGCCTCTTCACCTCACCGTGCAAAAACACAGTATTGAAGGGCGTGAGGGAGGTTGTTTAGGGCATAAGCCCAGAGGAGTGGAAGGTGGTTCACGGAAATGGCGTTTGGGGCGGGGTGTAATGCCGGGTGGCGGCTACGCCTGACCCGGCCTACCATTGGTATAGCGCAGGGTTATTTAAGTAGCGTTGCCCAGTGCTCGACCCACGGGTTTGACTCGCTTTCTGGCTCAGGGTGTTCACCCGCATCAATCAGCAACATCTCTCCGACGCGCTGAGCGCTCTGTTCCTGCAACAGCGCGTCGAACTGCTTACCGCCACCGCAGAAATTGGCGTAAGAGCTATCGCCGAGGGCGATGATGCCATAGTGAACATCTGGCTGATAGCCAAGCTGGTCTTTAATGCCCTGGAAAAGCGAGACGATGCTGTCCGGCAGATCCCCCTGCCCGGTGGTGGAGGTCACCACCAGAATGTATTTATCTTTATACTTTTCCCAGTCCGCCAGCTCCGGATCTTCATAGACCGTTGCTTTATGGCCCTGATTTACAAGGATTGCTTCCGCTTCCTCCGCCACCAGCAGCGAGTTGCCGTACATCGTGCCGACAAAAATGCCTACTTCAGCCATGCTTTGCTCCCGTAATTATTGCGCTTGCTGTTCATCCTGAACGTTGACTGCGGCAAACTCAACCCTTTCATTTTCGGGGAGTTGTCCCAGCCAACCAAACTGTGACAACGCCTGCATCCAGACCTCGTCCAGCCCCGCGCGAATAGTCAGCGGTTCGCCGGTAAACGGGTGCGTCAGGCGTAGCTCGCTGGCGTGCAGCATCAGCCGGTTACAGCCAAAGTGCTCGGCCGCGCTGCGGTTCTGGCGCAGATCGCCGTGCTTGCTGTCGCCGATAATCGGGTGGCGCAGATGTGCAAGATGGCGGCGAAGCTGGTGCTTGCGCCCGGTTTTGGGCAAAAGCTCAACCAGACTGTATCGCGTGGTCGGAAATTTGCTGGTCGCCACCGGCAGTTCTGTGGTCGCCATACCGCGATAGTCGGTCACCGCAGGCTGCGGGCCTTTATCTTCGCGGGCAAATTTATCGGCGATTTTATCCAGTTCCTCCACCAGCGGATAATCAAGCGTGGCGGAATCCGTCAGCCAGCCACGCACGATGGCGTGGTAGCGCTTTTGCATCTGGTGCTGCTCAAACTGCTGCGAAAGCAGTCGACCCGCCTCACTGGAAAGCCCCATCAGCAGAACGCCAGAGGTTGGCCGATCCAGACGATGAGCAGTAAAGACGTGCTGACCGATCTGATCGCGCACGGTTTGCATGACCACCACTTTCTCATCGCGATCGAGCCAGCTACGGTGCACCAGCCAGCCGGACGGTTTATTCACCGCCACTAACCACTCATCCTGATAAAGGATCTCAAGCGTCATGCATCGTCACCGGCGAAAAGCGCATCGAGCTTTTCCAGCTCCACCAGCATCATGGCACGCGCCGGGTGGGTCGCTTCCAGCGCCATTTCGTAATAGGGAGAGACGGCAAAAGACGCGGGCAACGCGTGACCACCTTCCAGCAGCGCGTGCATACGCGGAATTAAGACCCACTGGAGCCACTCGAACGGGGCCAGCGTATCCAGACAAAACGGTTGGGTGCTGGCGAACGCGTCTGGCTGCGGCGCGTTATCCTGCCACAGCTGATGCTGGCGCATAAGGGCTTCGATGGCGTGCAACTGCGCACGAACGTTGTCATGATGCGACATATATACCTCAACTGAAAAACGGAATGGCGCGAAGCATAGCATTGCGGAAGACAGAAATAAAAAAAGGGAGCACTGTAAAAACAGTGCTCCCGGTTCGTTTCGCAGCATTCCAGCTACAATACGTGCTCCCTGCTCATCCGTGACAACTTTTCCTGATGCCCGAAGGCCTGGTCATCCCTTTACCTTTTGCTTCCTGCTCACATCGTCCTGATGTGTAGGTTTCATCCTGAAACGTCCTGGCCATCCTGACCCACCGACCATCCTGACCGGCTCTCGTTCTCCTTCCTGGAGGTGTCCCTTACGCATCCTGCATGATCCACTTTGCTTCATCCTGAAGCCTTCCTGCGGCGTCATCCTGACGTGTCCCTGGTAAGAAACGCCATCATCCTGATGTTCGTTTCTCGTGTCGGCATCCTGTCGACACAGATAGAATCCGCTATTCTGCTTCGTCTTACAACCCACCTTGTAAGCAATGTAAGCCAGGCGAAACGGGGGATTCCCTTTCAGAAAACCACTAACCTGTTGAAAGAAAAGTTAATATTAATCTGAAATTCCTAAGGCAACGCTAACTGTTTCGGCGATGTCTCACAGAGCGTGTAAGAGATCTCTCACACGTCCAGTAGCATCATGGATTACAGAAGCGGCTCAATTTGGGTAAGAAAATCCGCAAGTGAAGGCGCGAGAACGTCGCGATTGCGGGTGCCGAGCGTCTCTTTGATGACCTCACCAGACAGGTTGCAGACAGAAATGACGTCCAGTTCACTGTCGAGCGTCGCAATAAAAAGAGTCGGAGAGAGCTTAAGGCGTTTTTGCGTGACCAGGTGACCAATGAGGTTTTCCTGAACGCGTTGCAGATCGTCTTCGCTCCAGGTTTGCAGCAGCGTCAACGGCTGTCCTGCAAAACATGCAGTCATATCCCCGGCAAACTGCGTGGTATAAAATGCATGAAGCGCAGGTTGTATCACAATGTCCATCGCGCGTTCAACCGCATTTACATTCTGCTCGCCCGTGAACGGTTTCGGTTGCCAGATAACGTAATCATCCTGCGAAGCGATAATGCACGGTGACGGCACGCCATATAAGTCAGTACTTTGCGGCCACGTCCCCCGCTTTTCATGCCAGGCATCGCAATAGCGGGTCGTGAAGGACGTCAGGGCATTTGCAGTTTCGATATCCACCGATTTCTCTCTTCTTGTAAGACAGGATAAACTCAGCCCATAAGTGTACCTGTAAAGTGGCTATGAAACATGTCTTACGAAAATCATCAGGCGTTAACGGGCTTAACGCTGGGTAAATCGACCGATTACCGCGACACCTACGATGCAAGCCTGTTGCAGGGCGTGCCGCGCAGTCTGAACCGCGATCCGCTCGGGCTGCACGCTGACGCGCTGCCGTTTGTCGGCGGCGACATCTGGACGCTGTACGAACTCTCCTGGCTGAATGCGCGCGGTCTGCCGCAGGTGGCCGTGGGCCACGTCGAGCTGGATTACGCCAGCGTAAACCTGGTCGAATCCAAGAGCTTTAAGCTCTATCTCAACAGCTTTAACCAGACCAAATTCAACAGCTGGGACGAGGTACAACAGACGCTTGAACGTGATTTAAGCGCGTGCGCGCAGGGCAACGTAACCGTCTCGTTATACCGTCTGCATGAGCTGGAAGGACAGCCCATTGCCCATTTCCACGGCACCTGCATCGACGATCAGGACATTGAGGTGGAAAGCTATGAATTTAGCACCGACTACCTGGAAAACGCGGCGGGCGGAAAAGTGGTCAGCGAGACGCTGGTCAGCCATCTGCTGAAATCCAACTGCCTTATCACCCATCAGCCGGACTGGGGCTCGGTACAGATCCAGTACCGCGGCCCGCAGATTGACCGTGAAAAGCTGCTGCGTTACCTGGTGTCATTCCGTCATCACAACGAATTTCACGAGCAGTGCGTGGAGCGCATCTTCAACGACATCCAGCGTTTCTGCCAGCCCGAAAAGCTGAGCGTTTATGCCCGCTACACCCGTCGCGGCGGTTTGGATATCAATCCGTGGCGCACCAATACCGATTTTGTGCCTGCCACCGGACGGCTGGTGCGCCAGTAAGATAAATATTTTCACAATATGCGGGCGGTATTCCGCCCGAAGTGTTGTGAAACGTCATAAGCCAGGGCTATTGTAATCAACAGGGAAAGACGATAATCGTCCCATAAGGAGCTCACTTGATTACACATATTAGCCCGCTTGGCTCTATGGATATGTTGTCGCAGCTGGAAGTGGACATGCTTAAACGCACCGCCAGTAGCGACCTTTATCAACTGTTTCGTAACTGTTCACTTGCCGTACTGAACTCCGGAAGCCTGACCGACAACAGTAAAGAGCTGCTGTCCCGCTTCGAAAGTTTTGATATCAACGTGCTGCGCCGCGAGCGCGGGGTGAAGCTGGAAGTGATCAACCCGCCGGAAGACGCTTTTGTCGACGGGCGTATTATTCGCTCACTTCAGGCCAACCTGTTTGCCGTGCTGCGCGACATTCTGTTCGTTAACGGACAGATCAGCAACGCCGGACGTTTCCAGCATCTTGACCTGGAAAGTTCCGTTCATATCACTAACCTGGTCTTCTCCATTCTGCGTAACGCCCGCGCCCTGCACGTGGGCGAAGCGCCGAACATGGTCGTCTGCTGGGGTGGTCACTCTATTAACGAAACCGAATACCTGTATGCCCGCCGCGTGGGGACGCAGCTCGGCCTGCGCGAACTGAATATCTGTACCGGTTGCGGTCCTGGCGCGATGGAAGCACCAATGAAAGGCGCGGCAGTAGGTCACGCGCAGCAACGCTATAAAGAAGGCCGTTTTATCGGCATGACCGAGCCGTCGATCATCGCCGCTGAGCCGCCTAACCCGCTGGTTAACGAACTGATTATTATGCCGGATATCGAAAAACGTCTTGAGGCGTTTGTCCGTATCGCGCACGGCATTATTATCTTCCCGGGCGGCGTAGGTACGGCGGAAGAGCTGCTTTATCTGCTCGGGATCCTGATGAACCCGGCCAACAAAGATCAGGTTCTGCCGCTGATCCTGACCGGCCCGAAAGAGAGCGCCGACTACTTCCGCGTGCTGGACGAGTTTATCGTGCATACGCTGGGCGAAGACGCGCGCCGTCACTACCGCATTATTATTGACGATGCCGCAGAAGTGGCCCGTCAGATGAAAAAAGCAATGCCGCTGGTGAAAGAGAATCGTCGTGATACCGGAGATGCCTACAGCTTTAACTGGTCCATCCGTATCGCACCGGATCTTCAGATCCCCTTCGAGCCGTCGCATGAGAACATGGCGAACCTCAAACTCTATCCGGATCAGCCGGTGGAAGTGCTGGCTGCCGACCTGCGTCGTGCCTTCTCCGGCATCGTGGCGGGGAACGTGAAAGAGGTGGGGATACGCGCAATTGAAGAGTTTGGCCCGTATAAGATCCACGGTGATCCGGAGATGATGCGCCGCATGGATGATATGTTGCAGGGCTTTGTCGCTCAGCACCGCATGAAGCTTCCAGGCTCTGCCTATATTCCGTGTTACGAAATCATCAAGTAAAGCGACATTCCTCTCCTCTCAAGCCGGATCGTCATCCGGCTTTTTTATTCGTGTTGCAATTCATAGCGATCTTCAATGTTATTAACAAATCTGACGCCTGCGCAAACGATTACCTCGTTTTTGAAACCGTAAATAATCAGTCTTAATCGAAATTACCCGCCAGAAAATCCTAAAATCCCATTTCTTTACAGCGAAAGACACCTATCTCGCGGGTCGACCTTTTCGAAAACATGTCGTTAATGGTAGCCTTCGCGCCCGTAAATTCTCTTTGATGTTTTTTTAACAGATAAATGGTCTAAAGATACCCACATCACAAGTGGATTATTGCATTTGGGATCGCGATCACTGATAGATTCATAACTAGAATGTATCTTTCCGCCCGCCAATAGTTACGGGCAAAAATTATTAAAAAACCGTCACTGAACGAATTTCATATTACCGTCAGGCGCTTTTTCATCGGATTTGACTAAAAACCTGACAATTTGCTTCCTCCAGGAGATACAGATGGAAACCACTCAAACCAGCACCGTTGCTTCGATTGAATCCCGAAGCGGTTGGCGCAAAACGGATACCATGTGGATGCTTGGCCTGTACGGCACAGCAATCGGCGCTGGTGTACTGTTCCTTCCTATCAACGCAGGTGTCGGCGGTATGATCCCGCTGATCATCATGGCTCTCATCGCCTTCCCGATGACCTTCTTTGCGCACCGAGGCCTGACCCGCTTCGTGCTGTCCGGTAAAAACCCGGGCGAAGATATCACTGAAGTCGTTGAAGAACACTTCGGCGTCGGCGCAGGTAAGCTGATTACCCTGCTCTACTTCTTCGCGATTTACCCGATTCTGCTGGTGTACAGCGTTGCTATCACCAACACCGTAGAAAGCTTTATGATGCACCAGCTTCAGATGACCCCGCCGCCGCGTGCGATTCTGTCCCTGATCCTGATCGTCGGTATGATGACCATCGTGCGCTTCGGCGAGCAGATGATTGTGAAAGCGATGAGCGTGCTGGTGTTCCCGTTTGTTGCGGCTCTGATGGTGCTGGCTCTGTACCTGATCCCACAGTGGAACGGCGCTGCGCTGGAAACCCTGTCTCTGAGCAGCGCATCCACGACCGGCAACGGTCTGCTGCTGACCCTGTGGCTGGCGATCCCGGTGATGGTGTTCTCCTTCAACCACTCGCCAATCATCTCTTCCTTCGCAGTAGCGAAGCGTGAAGAGTACGGCAATGGCGCAGAGAAGAAGTGCTCCAGCATCCTGGCTCGCGCGCACATCATGATGGTACTGACCGTAATGTTCTTCGTGTTCAGCTGCGTGCTGAGCCTCTCCCCGGCGGATCTGGCGGCGGCGAAAGAGCAGAACATCTCTATTCTGTCTTACCTGGCAAACCACTTTAACGCACCGCTGATTGCGTGGATGGCGCCGATCATCGCAATTATCGCCATCACCAAATCCTTCCTGGGCCACTACCTGGGCGCACGTGAAGGCTTCAACGGCATGGTGATTAAATCTCTGCGTGGTAAAGGCAAGACCATTGAAATCAACCGTCTGAACAAAATCACTGCGCTGTTCATGCTGGTGACCACCTGGGCGGTAGCCACCCTGAACCCAAGCATTCTGGGCATGATTGAAACCCTGGGCGGCCCAATTATCGCGATGATCCTGTTCCTGATGCCGATGTACGCGATTCAGAAAGTGCCTGCGATGCGTAAATACAGCGGCCATATCAGCAACGTGTTCGTTGTTGTGATGGGCCTGATTGCCATCTCCGCTATTTTCTACTCGCTGTTCAGCTAATACCTCCTGCGCCGTCTGCGGACGGCGCACTTCTCCCCTCTGACTGAAGCAATGGACGCATCATGATTAGCGTATTCGATATCTTCAAAATCGGTATTGGTCCTTCCAGCTCTCACACCGTCGGACCAATGAAAGCCGGTAAACAATTCACGGATGACTTGATTGCACGCGGCATTTTGCACGACATCACCCGCGTGGTTGTCGATGTATATGGTTCCCTTTCCCTGACCGGTAAAGGCCACCATACCGATATTGCCATTATCATGGGGCTGGCGGGTAATCTGCCGGATACCGTTGATATTGATGCAATACCTGGCTTTATCCAGGACGTGAACACCCACGGTCGTTTGCTGCTGGCGAACGGCGAGCATGAGGTTGAATTCCCGGTTGATCACTGCATGAATTTCCATGCGGATAACCTGTCGCTTCACGAAAACGGCATGCGCATTACCGCGCTGGCCGGCGACAAAGCGGTTTACAGCCAGACGTATTACTCCATCGGCGGCGGGTTTATCGTCGACGAGGACCATTTTGGTCAAAGCACCAATTCTGCCGTTGATGTGCCGTACCCTTACAAAAACGCGGCCGACTTACAGCGTCACTGCCAGGAGACAGGGCTTTCTCTCTCCGGCCTGATGATGAAAAACGAGCTGGCCCTGCACAGCAAAGAGGAGCTGGAACAGCACTTCGCTAACGTCTGGGAAGTGATGCGCAGCGGCATTGAGCGCGGGATCACCACCGAAGGCGTGCTGCCGGGTAAACTGCGTGTTCCGCGTCGTGCGGCTGCGCTGCGCCGCATGCTGGTCAGCACCGACAAAACCACCACCGACCCGATGGCCGTCGTCGACTGGATCAACATGTTCGCGCTGGCGGTGAACGAAGAGAACGCCGCGGGTGGCCGCGTCGTCACCGCGCCAACCAACGGGGCGTGCGGAATTGTTCCGGCGGTTCTGGCGTATTACGACAAGTTTATCCGTGAAGTGAATGCAAACTCACTCGCGCGGTATATGCTGGTCGCCAGTGCGATTGGCTCACTGTACAAGATGAACGCCTCGATTTCCGGCGCGGAAGTGGGCTGTCAGGGTGAAGTGGGCGTCGCCTGCTCTATGGCGGCGGCGGGTCTGGCCGAATTACTGGGCGCAAGTCCTGCGCAGGTTTGTATTGCGGCGGAAATCGGCATGGAACATAACCTGGGGCTGACCTGCGATCCGGTCGGCGGACAGGTCCAGGTGCCATGCATCGAGCGTAACGCCATCGCCTCTGTGAAAGCGGTGAACGCGGCCCGTATGGCGCTGCGTCGTACCAGCGAACCGCGCGTCTGCCTCGACAAGGTTATCGAAACCATGTACGAAACCGGTAAAGATATGAACGCCAAATACCGCGAAACCTCCCGCGGTGGCCTGGCGATGAAGATCGTCACCTGCGATTAAGCCTCTCAGGAAGCCTCGTTTTGCGAGGCTTCTTCCTGTTTTCCCCACCATTCATAGTTTCATGCTGCGCTCAGTGTTACCCTTCCCCCATTAGACAGAAGGGAGATTATCTGTGGCCGTTCATTTGCTTATCGTCGATGCACTTAACCTGATTCGCCGTATTCATGCGGTACAGGGCACCCCCTGCAAGGACACCTGTTTACACGCGCTGGAGCAGCTCATTCGCCATAGCGAACCCACCCACGCTGTTGCCGTATTCGACGATGAAGCACGCAATACCGGCTGGCGGCACCAGCGCCTGCCGGACTACAAAGCCGGACGTGCGCCGATGCCGGACGATCTGCACGCAGAAATGCCCGCTATCCGCGCGGCCTTTGAGCAGCGCGGCGTTCCGTGCTGGGGCGCCCACGGTAATGAGGCTGACGATTTAGCCGCAACGCTGGCGGTTAAAGTCGCGAGCGCCGGGCATCAGGCGACTATCGTTTCAACCGACAAAGGCTACTGCCAGCTGCTCTCTCCAACGATCCGCATCCGGGACTACTTTCAAAAACGCTGGCTGGACGCGCCATTCATTGCCAGCGAGTTTGGCGTATCGCCTGAGCAACTGCCGGATTACTGGGGGCTGGCGGGGATCAGCAGCTCTAAAGTGCCGGGTGTCGCCGGTATTGGACCCAAAAGCGCCGCACAGCTGCTGACGGAGTTTCAGAGTCTGGAAGGAATTTACGCCAGGCTTGATGAAGTGCCGGAAAAATGGCGCAAAAAGCTGGAGGCGCATAAAGAGATGGCGTTTATCTGCCGGGAGGTGGCGACGCTACAGACGGATTTACAGCTGGACGGGAATTTACAGCAGTTAAGGTTAGAACGTTAAAACAACTACACGATTTTGTAGGCCCGGTAAGCGCAGCGCCACCGGGCGTTACAAACGTTATCGCTCGTCGCGACGCCCACCCACGGCCGCCCACCAGCGACGGATATGCACCGTCACTTCTTCGCGGTCGTGATAAAGCTGACGCGCCTGGATTTCCGCGTTAATCCCGTGTTCGTCCAGCTGCTGCTGAATATAGGCCAGGTTCTGCGACACCTCTTCGTAGCGCTTTTTCATCGGCAGCTTGAGGTTGAAAATCGTCTCACGACACCAGCCGTTCACCAGCCAGGAGGCCATCAGCGCCGCGACTTTCGCCGGTTTTTCTACCATGTCGCACACCATCCAGGAGATGTTGTTGCGGTTCGGGCGATAGCGGAAGCCGTCCTCACGCAGCCAGGTGACCTGCCCGGTATCCATCAGGCTTTGCGCCATCGGGCCGTTATCCACAGACGAAACCCACATATTGCGTTTCACCAGCTGATAGGTCCAGCCGCCCGGGCACGCGCCAAGGTCGACGGCATACATGCCGTTTGCCAGACGTTCGTCCCACTCGTCCGCCGGGATAAAGACGTGAAACGCCTCTTCCAGCTTCAGGGTTGAACGGCTCGGCGCGTCTGCCGGGAAGCGCAGACGCGGGATCCCCATAAAGAACGGCGAATTATTGGTGGTATACGAGTAGCCGGCGTAGCAACATCCTGGCGCAATAAAGAAGATATGCACGACCGGGCGCTTTGGCGTTTCGTAGTTTGTCAGCACACCCGCATCACGCAGCGCCGCGCGCAGCGGCACGGTGAACTTACGGCAGAACTTCATCAGCTCTTTGCTTTCGTTGGTGTCGGCCACTTCCACGCGCAAATCGCCGCCCTTCTCCACCACGCCCTGCAACAGGCCAACAATCGGCGTGATGCGATCTTCCGGCGGAAGATCTTTCAGCAGTTCGCCCGCGACAAACATCTGACGGGCGAAAATCAATGAGCTGAACGGCAGTTCGCGCGCCAGCTTGTCGGCATCATCAGGCTGATAGCATTCAAATACCACATAGCCCGCGTTCTCTTTGACGCGAGCGAATCCGAAGACTTCACGCTTCGCCGCTTTATCGGTGATTTCCGCGGCGCACTCTTTCTCAAACCCCGGGCGACAATATAAAACAACCTTATTCATGAACAACGCCCTTGCGTTTCAGACGGATAGCTCCGATAAACATTAACACCCAACCCGCCAGGAAGCTGACGCCGCCGACAGGTGTAACAAACGCCCACAGGCGTAAATGCGACAGCGCCAGACAGTAAAGACTGCCGCTGAACAGTACGGTACCCAGCGCCAGAAAGACGCTGCTCCAGTAAAACCAGATGCTGATGCGGCGCTGCATCGCCACCGCCAGCCCAAAAATTGCCAGCGTGTGGAACGCCTGATATTCAAGGCCGGTCTGGATCCAACCCATCTCTACAACGCCCAGAGATTTGCTTAAGACATGCGCGCCAAACGCGCCCAGAGCTACAAAAATAAAGCCACTCACCGCGGCGAAAATCAGCATGAATCGGCTGGTCATGTTTAAGTCCTGAATTGATGCGTGCCCGGCACACAAACGTTATTGTTCATACCTGAAGCGGAATTTTTCTTGCTCGCTTGCCGCTTTCGCCAGTATCCACTGCCGGAAAGCGGCTATTTTACCCAGTTCTGCCTGACTGTCATGACAAACCAGATAAAATGCATTCTTGCTGACCAGTACATCGTTAAATGGGCAAACCAGACGGCCTGCCTCAATTTCGGACTGCGCCATAACGTTGTTTGCCAACGCCACGCCCTGCCCGTGAATGGCAGCCTGTAGCACCATCGCGCTGTGGCTAAAAATGGGCCCCTGCTGCACGTTTATATGATTAAGACCTAACTGGCGGGTATAAGTTTGCCAGTCGCGACGCGAAGCATCGTGCAAAAGCGTATGTTGCGCCAGATCGGCGGGCGTTTTGAGCGCTTTATCCCCCGTCAGCAGCAGCGGTGAACAGACCGGCAACAGATATTCTGCGTATAATTTTTCCACACGCAAGCCCGGCCAGTTACCGCGACCGTAAAAAATCGCCACGTCCACATCATCTGCCAGCTTGTCTTCCTGACGGTCCACCGCCTGGATTCGGACATCGATTCCCGGATAAGTTGAGTTAAAGCTTGAGAGTCGCGGCACCAGCCACTGAATGGCAAAACTGGGCAATAAACTCACAGTCAGAGCGCCTTTTGCGCTCCGGGCCTGAAGCTTGCGCGTGGCTTCCGTCAGCTGGGAAAAAATCTCTTTAATATCCTGAAAATAGCTCTGCCCCTCTTCGGTCAACAGCAACGAACGGTTGCGTCGACGGAACAGCTTAAGCCCCAGAAAATCTTCCAGAGACTTGATTTGATGACTTACTGCGGCCTGTGTCACAAAAAGCTCATCGGCTGCGCGGGTGAAGCTGAGGTGGCGTGCTGCTGCATCAAAAACACGTAATGCATTTAGGGGTGGCAATCGCTTGGACATGGTTATCTGGCTTAGATGTTAACGAGATTTAACATATAGGAAACAACGTTTAACCTATTAGTTTTTTTTATCTGAGCCATTATAATTTGTCCGTTGAGGAACTACCAGCAAATACCTATAGTGGCGGCACTTCCTGAGCCGGAACGAAAAGCTTTTTTTGGAATGCGTGTTCTGAAGGGCTTTTGGCTTACGGTTGTGATGTTGTGTTGTTGTGTTTGCAATTGGTCTGCGATTCAGACCACGGTAGCAACGCTACCAATTTTTCACTTCCTGTACATTTACCCTGTCTGTCCATAGTGATTAATGTAGCACCGCCAACTTGCGGTGCTTTTTTTTCGCTTATCTAACTGTTAATGCTCGATTTCCTTCATCTCTTTCACGTCACTGCGGTTGATCTGCTGTTTGTTCCCGTTAGCATCTTTGTAAGAAATCATCCCGGTATCATTATCGGTTGTCGGTTTCCCTTCAGAGACGATAGATCGACCATCGTTGGTATGCATTACGTAGTTATTACCAGAACAGGCGCTCAGGGCAAAGGTCAACGCACAGGCAGAAATGATTGCAGCTGTCTTTTTCATGATTATCTCCTTTAGCAATTAATGCTATTCAAACCTCGATTTATAACAGGCTAAAACATCCGCCTAACACTATTTAGCATAACCTGCTTTTTCAGACTCGCCAGGATAAGCAGACAAATCTGATAGATATCAACTTCCTTGCCCTGCCGATGAATTTGCGCGACGATCGTAGAATCGATATGAGGAATTCCATGAACGCTTTCAGTCCTGCGCAGTTTCGCGCACAGTTTCCTGCGCTGGCCGATGCCGGCATTTATCTTGATAGCGCCGCCACGGCCCTTAAACCGCAGGCGGTGATTGAGGCAACCCGCCAGTTTTACAGCCTGAGCGCCGGGAACGTGCACCGCAGCCAGTATGCCGACGCGCAGCGCTTAACGGCGCAATACGAAGCCGCACGGGATCAGGTCGCGCGCCTGATCAATGCTGACAGCGGTAAGAACATCGTCTGGACGCGGGGCACCACAGAGGCCATTAACATGGTGGCGCAATGTTACGCGCGTCCGCTGTTGCAGCCCGGGGATGAGATCATCGTCAGCGAGGCGGAACACCACGCCAACCTGGTACCCTGGCTGATGGTGGCCGAACAAACCGGGGCACGGGTTGTAAAGCTCCCGTTGGGTGCGGACTTCCTGCCTGACGTGGCGCGTCTGCCTGAGCTGATTACGCCGCGCAGCCGTATTCTGGCGCTGGGGCAGATGTCCAACGTCACCGGCGGCTGCCCGGATCTGGCGCGTGCCATTGAGATTGCCCATGCCAGCGGCGTGGTGGTGATGGTCGACGGTGCGCAGGGTGTGGTGCATTTTCCGGCTGACGTTCAGGCGCTGGATATCGACTTCTATGCCTTCTCAGGACACAAATTGTACGGGCCAACCGGTATCGGCGCGCTGTACGGCAAAGCTGAACTGCTGGCCCGGATGACGCCGTGGCTCGGCGGCGGCAAGATGATTACCGAAGTCACCTTCGACGGTTTTAAAACGCAGGATGTACCCTACCGCCTGGAAGCCGGTACCCCAAACGTGGCCGGGGTTATCGGTCTGAGCGCAGCGCTCGAATGGCTGGCAGAAACGGACGTGGTTCAGGCTGAAAGCTGGAGCCGGGGTCTGGCGACGCTGGCGGAAGAAGAACTGAAAAAACGTCCGGGTTTTCGCTCGTTCCGCGTCCAGGACTCCAGCCTGCTCGCCTTTGATTTCGCGGGCGTGCACCATAGCGACATGGTGACGTTGCTTGCCGGATATGGCATTGCCATGCGTGCCGGACAGCACTGCGCCCAGCCGCTGCTGGCGGCTATTGGCGTGAGCGGTACCCTGCGCGCCTCGTTTGCACCGTACAATACAAAAAGCGACGTCGATGCGCTGGTTTCCGCCGTCGACCGCGCCCTGGAATTACTGGTGGATTAATGACAAGTTCAGCTTTAGCCGGACACCCGTTCGGCACCGTTATTACTGAAGAGACGTTAAAACAGACCTTCGTCCCGCTCACGCAGTGGGAAGATAAATATCGTCAGCTGATCCTGCTGGGTAAACAGTTGCCTACGCTGTCTGACGAGCTGAAATCACAGGCGAAGGAGATCGCAGGCTGCGAGAACCGCGTCTGGCTTGGGTTTAGCGTATCCGGTGAGAAACTGCATTTCTTCGGCGACAGCGAGGGACGCATTGTTCGCGGTCTGCTGGCGGTGCTGTTGACCGCAATCGAAGGGAAAAGCGCCGCAGAGCTGCTGGCGCATTCTCCGCTGGCGCTGTTTGATGAGCTGGGACTTCGCGCGCAGCTTAGCGCCTCGCGCGGTCAGGGACTGATTGCGCTAAACGACGCGGTACTGGATGCCGCCCATCAGGCTCAGGCCTGACGTTCCGCCTTCGCCATCATCTTCTTCAGGGCGTGAGAGACCGCCACAAAGCCGAAGGAGGCGGTCACCATGGTGGCCGCTCCAAACCCTGAGGCACAATCCATCCGCTTTGGCCCTTCCGCCGTGCTTTTCATTGCACAGACCGAACCATCCGCCTGCGGATAAACCAGCGCTTCTGTCGAGAACACACAGTCCACGCCCAGCTTGCCTTTGCTATTTTTCACCACGTTGAAGTCGCTTTTTAAGCGCTCGCGTAGCTTAGCGGCCAGCGGATCCTGAATGGTCTTCGCCAGATCCGCCACCTGGATCTGCGTCGGATCAATTTGTCCACCCGCGCCGCCCGTTGTCACCAGCGGCACCTTGTAACGACGACAGTAAGCGATCAGCGCCGCTTTTGGCCGCACGCTGTCGATGGCATCAATCACATAGCTGTAGCCTTTGCTCATGTACTCCGCGACATTATCTGCCGTCACAAAGTCGTCGATCACCGTCACACTACACTCCGGGTTGATGAGACGAATACGCTCCGCCATCACCTCGGACTTCGCCAGACCGACGTTATCACGCAGGGCGTGGATCTGACGGTTAGTGTTAGTGACGCAGACGTCATCCATATCAATCAACGTAATTGCGCCAATGCCGGTTCTCGCCAGCGCTTCTGCCGCCCACGAACCCACACCACCAATGCCCACCACGCAGACATGCGCATCCGCGAACAGTTGCAGGGCTTTTTCACCATATAACCGTGCCGTGCCGCCGAAACGCTGGCGCCAGGCATCGCTGATTACCACAGACATAAAACCTCAGATGTAAAAAGGGTGAGGTATTCCTCACCCTGAACCGTAATCCGTCTTGCCCTCAGAATACCACAATCAGCCGCTGAATACGTTTCCGGTACCCGGCGCTGCCTTCAGCACCCACACGCGTCCGTAGTGGTTATACCAGCCTGCACGATGGCCGGCATCCGGGCCGATGCCCTGATAAATGTCGAAGTGCTGGCCTTTGATCGCCCCACCCACGTCCAGCGCCACCATCAGGCGTAATTCATACTTGCCATTGAATTTGCCGTTGTTGTCGAGGAGTGGAACTTCCGCCAGCAGCGTAGTACCTGCCGGGATAATCGAACGATCCGATGCCACAGAAGCGCGGCCAATCAGCGGGACGGCGCTCGCCCCTTTCACCGGCGCAAAGTTCTGCGGTTTGAAGAAGACAAACGATGGGTTCTGCTCAAGCAGCTCACGCACTTCCGCTTCGCTGTGTTTTTCGCCCCACTCGCGGATCGCCTGCATCGACATATCTTCTCGTTTCACTTCGCCACGGTCGATGAGCACCTTACCGATGCTGCGATAGGCATGGCCATTTTTCCCGGCGTAGCTAAAGAAGTTCAGCGGCGAGCCGTCGCAAAAATCAATATAGCCGCTGCCCTGCACGTCCATAATGAAGTTGTCCATCAGGGAGTTGCTGTAGGCCAGCACGTAATTTTCGCTCAGCGCGCCAGCGTAGATCTCGGCGCGGGACGGCAGACGACCGCGTTTCGGCGGCATACGGTAAATGGGATACTGGAACTCGCCCTGGCGTGTGTGTCGCGCCTGGACAACCGGGGTGTAGTAACCGGTGAACTGGACGTTACCGTAGTTATCCGCCCCCTCCATCTGCCAGGCATCGATACCAAACTGGCGCATATTGCGGGTATCACCGCCTGCACGCAGCCAGTCCTGGACGGCGCTATAGACATTGTTCTGCGAACCGTATAAACGCGGAGAAGCAGTGCGGATCTGGTAGACCTGCTCGGAGAAGTCTCCGGCATTGATCGGAGCGCCCACGGCGTCTGGCTGGTTAACTAAAGAGAAAGGCTGGGATAACTTCCCGTCTTTATACTGTTGACCGCGATCGGTCGGTTTGGAAGAGCAGGCCGCAAGAATCGCCACCATTGCGCCTGTCATCAGATACTTCGCCCAACGTCCTTTCATTATATCTCGTCTTTTAGTTGCCCAATTCCGCGAGATGAAGATAACAAACCCACCGTGTTAATGAAATGCAATCACCTTCCCTTTGGCAAATTCTGCACAAAAAATAGTCCAAAGTGGCTTTTGCCGTTCATTTTGCATACAAAATAATGAATTATGTGAAAAAGGGGTTGCATCACAAACCTATCCGAGTATAGTGCGCTTCCACGGACGCGGGGTGGAGCAGCCTGGTAGCTCGTCGGGCTCATAACCCGAAGGTCGTCGGTTCAAATCCGGCCCCCGCAACCAATTAAAATTTGATGAAGTATCTTCTACGACAGTAGAAGTTTTTGCGAAGTAGTTCGAATCACAGCAAGGCGACGACGCAGTGAATCCTTAGGAACTTACTCCAGTAAGTGACTGAGGTGAACGAGGAAAGTCAACGCAGATGTGGTTTGAAATACGAAGCAAAAAGACGGACGCGGGGTGGAGCAGCCTGGTAGCTCGTCGGGCTCATAACCCGAAGGTCGTCGGTTCAAATCCGGCCCCCGCAACCAATCAAATTTGAAGAAGTAAGTTTCTACAAGTGTAGAAAGACGGACGCGGGGTGGAGCAGCCTGGTAGCTCGTCGGGCTCATAACCCGAAGGTCGTCGGTTCAAATCCGGCCCCCGCAACCAACACTTCTTAAAACAATAAACACCCTGAAGGGTGTTTTTTTGTATCTGGCGTTTGTGAAAATGCCGGGCATGATACCCGGCTTAATGCCCTACCCCCGCCGCGCCAGCGTTTCCCCGTCTGAGAAGTAGGCCCGGATCCCCGCCAGAATCGACTCCGCCACTTCCTGCTGGAATTTAGCCGTCTTGAGCTTACGTTCCTCTTCCACGTTACTGATAAACGCGGTTTCGACCAGAATGGATGGAATATCTGGCGCTTTCAGGACCGCAAATCCGGCCTGCTCGACGCTGTTTTTGTGCAGCTTGTTGACCCGGCCCAGCTTGCCCAGCACCGCTTTACCAAACTTCAGGCTGTCGGTAATGGTCAGCGACTGCACCATATCAAACATCGTATGGTCGACGTAACGGTCGCCACTTTTGCTCACGCCACCAATTAAATCCGAGGCGTTCTGCGTGTCCGCCAGGTATCTCGCGGCGGTACTGGTCGCCCCTTTCGTTGACAGGGCAAACACTGAAGATCCACTCGGCTGGCGGCTGGTGAAGGCATCCGCGTGAATAGAGACAAACAGATCCGCGCGCTGCTTTTGCGCTTTTGCCACGCGGACCTTCAGCGGGATAAAGACATCTTCGTTGCGCGTCATGTAGGCACGCATATTGCCCTCTTTGTCGATCAACGCCTTCAGACGACGGGCAATTTGCAGCACCACATCTTTTTCGCGGGTGCGATATTTCCCGACGGCGCCGGAATCTTCTCCGCCGTGGCCAGGATCGAGCATGATCACAATCGGGCGATCGCGCCCCGCCTTGCCCGGCTGTGGGCCACTTTGCGCTGGCGGAACCTGGCTGTCGAGATCGCCTTTGTTGTAATCCTCAAGTAATGCCAGAAGCGGATCCTGAATATCCGTCGCATTCGCCGGATAGAGATCCATCACCAGACGCTCCTTAAAGGCGGCTACAGGCGCAAGGGCAAAGAGCTGAGGTTTCACGTTCTGCTTCAGCTCAAACACCATGCGCACGGTTTGCGGATCGAACTGCCCGACGCGCGCCGATTTAATAAACGGATCGTCGCCACGGATCTGAGCTGCCATGCCTTTAAGCACGGAGTTGAGGTTCACACCTTCGAGATCAACCACCACACGTTCAGGATTGCTGAGGGCAAATTGCTTGTATTTCAGCACGCGATTGGACTCGACCGTCACGCGCGTATAGGTCGACGACGGCCAGACGCGCACCGCGACTACCTGGCTTGTGGCGGCAAGACCCACCTGGCTGACGCTAAGCAACCACATCGCCCCGGCCCCTTTTAACAAGCGGCGGCGGCTTATTGCTGAATTGGATCCCGACATGCTTCTCCCGAGCAAGAAATCTGATTGATGAACAAAACGCCCAAATTGACCGAAAACTTTAACGAATGACGCATAAACTGTCATCTATAAAAGGGTAAACAATCATACGTTAACGCACGGATTACTTATTATTTTCTGTGGGTCGCAGAAAATTTAGGCTTGCACACGCGGCCACAATCGAATAAAAATACAGAAATTACGAATAAACATTCACTAAGGGTTGTGTCATGGTTAAGGAACGCAGAACCGAACTGGTCCAGGGATTCCGCCATTCTGTTCCCTATATCAACACCCATCGGGGAAAAACGTTTGTCATCATGCTTGGCGGCGAAGCCATTGAGCATGAAAACTTTTCCAGCATCGTCAATGATATCGGCCTGCTGCACAGCCTCGGCATCCGTCTGGTGGTGGTGTATGGCGCACGTCCGCAAATTGAAGCCAACCTGGCCGCCCATCACCATGAGCCGATCTACCACAAACACACGCGCGTGACGGATGCGAAAACCCTCGAGCTGGTCAAACAGGCGGCGGGTCTGTTGCAGCTCGATATCACCGCCCGCCTGTCGATGAGCCTGAATAATACGCCGTTGCAGGGCGCGCACATCAACGTGGTGAGCGGCAACTTTATCATCGCTCAGCCGCTCGGCGTGGACGATGGCGTGGATTACTGCCACAGCGGCCGCATCCGCCGTATTGATGAAGAAGCCATTCACCGCCAGTTAGACAATGGCGCGATCGTTCTGATGGGCCCTGTTGCCGTCTCCGTAACGGGTGAAAGTTTTAATCTGACCTCAGAAGAGATTGCCACCCAGCTGGCCATCAAGCTGAAAGCGGAAAAAATGATCGGCTTTTGCTCCTCACAGGGTGTCGTGAACGATGAGGGCGTGATTGTGCCAGAACTTTTTCCGAATGAAGCCCAGGCGCGCGTCGAAGCGCTGGAAGCAGAAGGCGATTACTATTCCGGTACCGTGCGTTTTCTGCGCGGCGCCGTTAAAGCGTGCCGTAGCGGGGTGCGCCGCAGCCACCTGATCAGCTATCAGGAAGACGGCGCGCTGTTGCAGGAGCTGTTCTCCCGTGACGGGATCGGTACGCAGATCGTCATGGAGAGCGCCGAGCAGATCCGCCGTGCCACCATCAACGATATCGGCGGCATTCTGGAGCTGATCCGTCCGCTGGAACAACAGGGAATTCTGGTTCGCCGATCCCGCGAGCAGCTGGAGATGGAGATCGACAAGTTCACCATCATTCAGCGGGATAACCTGACCATTGCCTGTGCGGCGCTTTATCCGTTCCCGGAAGAGCAGATTGGCGAAATGGCGTGCGTCGCCGTGCATCCTGATTACCGTAGCTCCTCACGGGGGGAACTGCTGCTTGAACGCGTGGCGGCACAGGCGCGCCAGATGGGTCTGAGCAAGCTGTTCGTGCTTACCACGCGCAGCATTCACTGGTTCCAGGAGCGCGGCTTCACGCCGGTGGATATTGATTCCCTGCCGGAAAGTAAGAAAGAGATGTACAACTACCAGCGCCGCTCGAAGGTGTTAATGGCGGACCTGGGATAACAGTCACCCTCTCCTGCTGGAGAGGGCGTTCACTCAGACAGATTCAAATATCGCGCTTAATCCGCTTCTGCGCTCGGTACGGGTGGCAATCGCCTGACTCAACACGCGCTCATCCGCATACAGCGACAGAAGCTGGCGCGCACGGGTAATGGCGGTGTAGACCAGCTCGCGGGTCACAACCGGCGACAGCTGGGTAGGCAGGATCAGCGCCGCATGGTTGAACTCGGAGCCCTGAGATTTGTGTACCGTCATCGCCCATGCCGTTTCATGCTCTGGCAGGCGGCTGGGCTGGACGGACTTCACGCTGCCGTCCGGCAGCTGGAACCAGACGCGCAGTCCGTTACCGCGATCGAGCGCAATGCCGATATCGCCGTTGAACAGCCCCAGCGCACTGTCGTTGCGGGAGATCATCACTGGCCGGCCTTCATACCATCGCGAATGCTGTTGACGGTTAATTTTGCGTTTCTGCACCAGCAGTTGCTCCAGCCTGTCGTTCAGGCCCGTGACGCCAAACGGCCCTTCCCGCAATGCGCACAGAAGCTGGTATTCGCCAAATGCGGCGATGACCTGCCCGGGCTGACTGCGCTGCTGCACGCAGCTCAGAAAATGCTGGTATCCCTGAAGAGCCTCCTCAAGCATAGCCTGATACTCTTCCCCGCTTTGCAGCGATTTCTTTTCAATGTCAGTGAAGGAACCGTCAAACACCGTGCGCGTGGCGTGCCTGTCGCCACGGTTGACCGCCGCAGCCAGCTGGCCGATGCCGGAGTCGCTACCGAAACGGTAGCTTTTTTGCAGCAGGCACAGGCTGTCACGCAGTGCGCCCGCGATCGGCGTGTGATCGGGTTCAAGCGAGCAACCGGTCAGACGGGCGAGCTCCTGCGCCCGCGCGGGGGTATAACCGTAACTGGCGTAGGTACAGATATCCCCCAGCACCGCCCCGGCTTCTACAGAGGCGAGCTGATCGCGATCGCCCAGGAAAACCACGCGCGCATGGGGTGGCAGCGCATCGATCAGGCGCGACATCATGGTCAGGTCGATCATGGAGGCTTCATCCACCACCAGCACGTCCAGATGCAGCGGATTGCCCGCATGGTAGCGCAGCCGCTGGCTACCCGGCTGCGCGCCGAGCAGACGGTGCAGAGTACTTGCTTCACCCGGGAAAAGCGCAAGCTGCTCCTGGGTGAGCGGCAGCCGTTGCATCGCACCGCCCAGTGATTCGGTCAGACGCGCCGCGGCCTTCCCGGTGGGCGCCGCCAGACGAATACGGCATCGCTGCTCGCCTGAAAGCTGTATCAGGGCTGCCAGCAGCTTTGCGACGGTCGTTGTTTTCCCGGTTCCCGGGCCGCCGGATATCACCGAGATCCGCCGCGTAAGGGCGACGGCTGCCGCCACTTTCTGCCAGTCTGTGGCCTCACCGGAGTCAAACAGCCTGTCCAGCGTCTGGCGAAGCTGTGCTTCGTCGCAGGGAAGCGGCGCATTGGTCTCACTAAAGAAACGCGCTACCGTCAGTTCGTTTCGCCACAGGCGGTTCAGGTATAAGCGCTCCCCCGTAAGGATCAGCGGTGCCTGGTTGTCTCCCGGCCCGACGGCTGACGATTCACGCAAGATTTTCTGCCAGTCCACCTTATCTCCCAGCAGCGCAAAGCAGGACTGGAGGACAGGCGGCATTTTCTCGTCAACCACCAGACGCGAGAGCGGCAGACACACATGCCCCTCTCCGGCATCTTTACTCAACAGGGCAGCGGCAAGCATCACGGCGGGCTGGTCAGCGGCAATCATCATGGCAAACTGCACGTCCAGCTGACGCAGCACGCGTTGCTCTACCGCATCCAGCAATAAGTCCTGCATCGTCATGCCATCTCCTCCGTGTTTGCTGCAAACAGGTTATCCATTTTATTAATCAATTCCGCATCCGGACGAGTGCTGAAGATCCCGGAGCGCGGATCGGCAGCATCAACCCCGCGCAGGAACAGATAGATGACACCGCCAAAATGATCGTCGTAGCGATAATCAGCAATACGGTGGCGCAAATAGCGGTGCAGCGCCAGGGTATAGAGCTGATATTGCAGATCGTAGCGATGCATTTGCATGGCGGCCGCCATCGCCTGCTGGGTATAGGCTTCGCTGTTCTCGCCCAGCCAGTTCGATTTGTAATCCAGCAGGTAGTACCGTCCTTCGTGACGGAAGACCAGGTCGATAAACCCTTTCAGCATGCCCTGCACCTGACGGAAGTTCAGCGGCGGGCAACCGGCTGACAGCGGATCGTACTGACGGATGAGCGCATCGAGCGCGTCGGCCTTAAGCGGGCCTGCGACGGGCAGATAAAACTCCATCTCAACCTGCTTATTTTTGGCCGTTAACTGGCGAAGAGAGAAGCCCTGCGTCGTCAGCGGCGCCTGCAAAATGGCGTTGATCCAGTCAGTGAGAACGGGCTGCCAGTGCGCGTCATAGCCTCCGCTCTGCAACATCTTCAGCACCCACTCCTCACTGACAGGCTGGGTGAAATCAAGCTCTTCAAAGAGGCTGTGCAAAAAGGTGCCCGGCGACGCGCCGCGTGGGAACTGATGTGGAGTTAACGTCGGTTCAACCGGAACATCGCCCACCCCTGCGGCATCCACGTCCAGCTTCGGCATGAGATCCTGCGCAATACTTTGCCCGTGCTGTTGCAGGCCAGAATAGCTGGTGACGCGCCAGTCGTCGGCAAGCACCCGTGTAATCTGGCGCGCGTTAAGATCGGTCGCGGGCTCTTGCGCCATTTCCCAGCGGCTGTTGTCTGGCAGAGAAGGGATATGCAGGGCGATATCGTCTCCGCAAAGCGACTCAATACAGAGGCGCAACCCCGCCGCATCTTTCGGCTCACCACGCTGAACAAGCCGCCCTAAGGCGCTTAAATGGAAATCGCTCTCCCCTGTTTTCTCCCCGCGACGGCGGAAAACCGGCGCGACGCCCAGGCTGCAATGCCAGACAGAACGGGTCAGCGCCACGTAAAGCAGGCGCAAATCCTCCGCCAGACGCTCCGCTTCCGCCAGCTCAACGCTGGTTTCCGCCTTGCTGAGATCGAGCACCGCATCGAAAGTCTCGCGGTCATGATAATAGGCCTGATCCTGAACGCGGTAGTTGGCGATAAAGGGCAGCCAGACCAGCGGATACTCGAGACCTTTCGATTTGTGAATGGTGACGATTTGCACCAGATGCTTATCGCTCTCAAGACGCATCTGCTGGCTTGAGGCGTTACTGTTTGGATCCGCGATTTGCTGCGCCAGCCAGCGCACGAGGGCATGTTCACTTTCAAGCTGGGTGCCGGCTTCCTGCAACAGTTCGCTGATGTGTAAAATATCGGTAAGACGCCTTTCACCGCCCGATGACGCCAGCATATTTTCGGCAATCTGGCGCCGCGTCATCAATTCGCGCAGCATCGCCATGACGCCGCGTTTTTGCCAGCGTTCACGGTAATGGACAAACTCTTCCACCACCGCATCCCATGCGTTTTCGTCATGGTTGAGCTCATCTATATCGCGCGCGTTCAACCCCAGCATAGAGCAGGCCAGCGCGCTTCGAAGCGTATTTTCGCGCTCCGGGGCCAGCACCGCCTGAAGCAGCCAGAGCATTTCCTGGGCTTCCAGCGTGTCGAACACGCTGTCGCGGTTAGAGAGATACACTGACGGAATATCCAGCAGCGTTAGCGCATCGCGGATTAGCGCCGCTTCCTGACGACTGCGCACCAGCACGGTAATATCAGAGGCTTTAACAGGATTCGCCTGTTCCCCCTTCCACAGCAGCGCCTCGCCGCGCGCGCCTGCGCTCAGCCAGTCACGGATTTGCGCGGCGCAGTGCTGGGCCATCGCCGCCTGATAGTCGGCAACCCCATAGCCTTCCCCTTCCAGCAGCCAGAAGGTCATGGCGGGTTGTACCGCGCTACTGACTTCGAAGCGCAGGGATGCGTTTTTTGGGGCGGATTTCACCGGCAGGAAAGGGATTTCATTGAACATGAACGCCGTCTCCATACGGCTGAACAGCGCATTGACGCTCTCAACCATCCCCGGCGCGGAACGCCAGTTAGTTTCTAACGTGTAATGCGCGACAACCTCACTACGGGCTTTCATATAGGTGAAGATATCTGCCCCACGGAAGGCGTAAATCGCCTGTTTAGGGTCGCCTATCAACAACAGGGCAGTGTCGGGCTGCTGTCGCCAGATGCGGCGAAAAATGCGGTACTGCTGAGGGTCGGTGTCCTGAAATTCGTCAATCATCGCCACAGGAAAACGGGTACGGATCGCGCTGGCGAGCGCTTCACTATTCTCGCTGGACAGCGCCTCGTCCAGGCGGCTCAGCATGTCATCAAACCCCAGCTCGCCCCGGCGACGTTTTTCGCGCGCGACGGCCTGGCGGATCTCCGTCATAGCGCGGGTGATCATCAGGTCATTGAGCGTTAATGGCTCCGCAAGCAGCGCATCAATCGCCACAAACAGGGAATGCTCAGGCACAATGCCGTCGGCTTTGGTTCGCTCGGTCAAAAAGCGCTGCGAAAATTTTTCCAGCGCGTCCGGAAGCTGGTAGCCCCGCGTCTCCTCCTGGGCCCAGACGCTGATCTTTTCGATCCACTTCCCCTGGTTCCCACGGTTGAACTTGCGTCTGTCGATGCCTGAGTTTTCGATGATTGCATCAATTTCACCAACCGACTCATTCCACTTATGCTTAAGCGCCGCAATTTTGGCGACGATCTTTTCATGGCGCGAGGCCAGCGTTTCATCGGCAGGCGGCGGAGATTTAATGACCGGCGCTTCGCCTTGCAGGTAACGGTCGATGGCGCGAAGAAGCTCTTCCGGACCTTTCCACAGGGCGTGAACCGCTTCGGCAATGTCGCGCTGCAATGGATAACAGTGACGACGCCAGAAATCCGCACAGGCCTGATAGCGAAGCTCGGATTCATCTTCAATAAGCTGCTGCTCAAAGAGCATGCCGGATTCAAACGCATTCAGGCTTAACATGCGCTGACAAAAACCGTGAATGGTGAAGACGGACGCTTCATCCATTTGCCGCTCGGCCAGCAGCAGCCATTGCGCAGCCTGTTGCTTATCCGCAATCTCGTCAAGCAGGCTCGCGTAGAGGGGGTTATCCGTCGTCTGACGCAAACAGGCGATGCGCAGCTCATGAATGTTGCTGCGAATACGGCCACGCAGCTCGGCAGTGGCCGCTTCGGTGAAGGTTACCACCAGCAGCTCTTCCACGCTTAACGGGCGCGAAAAAGCGGCGTTGCCGCCGAGCCCCAACAGCAGACGCAGATAGAGCGCGGCGATGGTATAGGTTTTTCCCGTTCCCGCTGAGGCTTCAATCAGTCGCTCACCCTGTAGAGGTAAACTTAGGGGATCAAGCGGCTCAGCGGTATGGGTCATTCTTTCTTACTCCAGGGCATAGTTTGTTGCAGCGCGCTGACGCTCTTCCAGACGGTCCACTCTTTTGATTTTACGTAGTCCGTTTTCCCGTTCTGGCTGCCAGAAACCTGAGACAGGATGGCCATACCCTGCGGTTTTACTACCGCCTGATGGAAGAAATCGGCAACCTTTTGTGGCGTCAGCTGTTTTATTTCGGCCACTATTTTATCACGCGAATCAAATTTCATATTACCGCGATCAAAATCTTTGCTCAGCTGCGAGGCCTCTTCACCCAGCGTCTGCGGCGGCTGCATCACCTGGGCGATAACCGCCTGCTGAATCTGGGCAAACTCTTCCGGCTTCATGGCGCGCAGTTTTGCTTCCGCCTGCGGGAAGAACGCCTGATAACGCTGCCACAGGTAAGCGGGTTGCTTGTCGCTGCTTTGCAGAAGGAAGCCCAGCCCCCACTGACGGCCCACATTCATAGAGAAAGCGAATACCGCATAGCCCAGCTGCTCTTCGGTGCGCAGCTGGTTGTAAAACCACGGCTGAATAATTTGACCAAGCACCGCACTCTGGGCAGAGCTGGTAAATTCGTCATAACCGACAGGGACAAACACCGCGGCCAGCGCGGAATCCGTGCTGCTTCCCGCTTTTTCGAAGATCACGTTCTGCTTTTTCTCTACCAGCACATCCTGGTTACGGCACCACTCATCGCCTTTTGAACCCAGTTGCGCACGGACGTTTTGCGCCAGCGTTTTAGCCTGATCTTCGCTCATATTCCCTACAACCAGGAACTCCGGACGGGTATTGGTTTTCAGCGCATCACGGTAAGCCAGCACCTCTTTTAAGGTGACTGAGGGCAATAACGCGCGGCGATCTTCGCGCTGGAAGTACGGAATTTGCGACAGCATCTGTGCTGGCATAATCGCCTGATCGTAGGCTTTACCCTTCTCGGCAGAATCCATCATCTGGGCATACCAGGACTTAGCCTGCTCGAGCTGTTCTTCCGTAGGCGTATAGCTGAAATAACCGTCCAGCAGCGCCTGGAACAGCTGCGGCAAACGCTGGGTATAGCCGTTGGCATTCACCATCAGGCCGTTATTGGCATTGGTGGAGAAACTGATACCACCAACGGCAGCCTGGTTGCTGAGCTGATCGAGAGCAATACCGGCCAGATAATCGTTAAGCGCAAACAGCACCTGGTTTCTGGCGCTGTCCATTGCTTTGGGGTTACGCAGCACCACGCTAACATCCGCTTTTGGCTCGTCGGCGAAATAGCGGCTTGGGGTGTAGACCACGCGCAGCGTCGGCTCATCAACAATCAGCTCCGGGTGCGGATACGCCTTTGCGGGTTTGATCAGCGAGAAATCGTCCGGGATGTAGGGGTTAAGCTCCGGTAACTTCAGCGCAATTTCCCCGGCCTTTTTCTGCCAGCCCGCAAAGGTCTGTTCGCTGATTTTTTCAACCTGATACGGGGCATCAACGAAGTAGGCCATTTTGTTATGCGGTTCGTTCGGGCTGATATACCAGACGCGGGCATTCTGCGGAGTCATCATCGCCAGACGCGCTTTGAGCGCTCCGGCGTCATACTGGTCGGCAATATTTACCGCATCCAGCGTATGTTCCACCGGCACGCGGATCATGGTATCTGCCAGCCACTCAACGTAGTCCATATCACGCGTGATAGAGGGATAGCGGAAATCGAGATCCAGCACGTGCGCCAGCTCGTCAAAGTAGCGTTTATCGACGCCTTTATCGCGCAGCAGAGAGAGGTAACTGAAAATGGCCGCAACGACGTCGTCCCGGTGAGCCAGCCCTTTATCGGTCAGCGTCGCGGAGATGGCCAGCACGCCGCTATTCCCGTTTACAACGGGATCGGAGTCAGCGCGAATACCTTCCACCAGCCCCTGCTTTTGCAGCCAGTCGGAGAGCGTACCCGGGCTGCGGTTGCCGATAAGATACGTCACCAGCTCGTCGGTTTTGCTGCGGAACTGCGCCGTGTTGTTATCAATACGGAATTCAACGCGTAACACCTTGCGCGGCAAGGCTGGTACATAGTGAATAACAATGCCTTTTTGCGCGTCCGTGACAACCGGCACGTTAATCTGCGGCAGATCGATATTTTTATTTGGCACCCTGCCGTAGGTCTGCGCGGCCATGTTTGCCAGCGTCGGCAACGGTTTATTGCTGTAGATAACCGCTTTCATCAGATTGGCGGAATAGTATTTTTCACGAAACGCATGCAGCGCATCGAGCACCGGGCTACCTGGCTTGTCGCTCAGCGTTTCAAGGTTGCCGCCTGAGAAGCGCGAACCCGGGTGCGCCGGATTGATGGTTTCAGCGCTAACCTGCGCCATGCGCATACCGTCTCGCGTGCGCGCCATCGTCAGTTCGGCGTTCACGGCATTACGTTCCCGGTCAGCGTATTTTTTATCCAGCAGCGGTGCGGCGATGGCATCCGCCAGACGGTCCACCGCCCCATCAAGCGCATCATTTTCCACTTCCAGGTAAAACGCGGTGCGATACGGCGCGGTACTGGCGTTGTGGCTGCCGCCATGCATTTTCAGAAATTCGGACAGGCTGTCAGGCTGTGGGTATTTTTTAGAGCCCATCAGCGTCATGTGCTCAAGGTAGTGAGCCAGTCCAGGATGGGCGTCAGGATCTTCCAGCGAACCCACCGGCACAACCAGCGCGGAGAGCGATTTCACCGCCTGAGGATCGGAAACCAGCAGCACGGTCATCCCGTTATCAAGACGAATCGCCTGATACTCACGGGTGTCCTTATCGCTCTTACGGATTGTTTCCTTGACAGGTTGCCAACCGGAATCGGCCTGAGTGACGGGAGCCCAAAGGGCGATAAACAAAACAAACGCTTTGAACAAGGTGCTGCCTGGCATTACGACCTCTTTATCACGGCTACATCATTAACAACGTGCGTGCTGGACACGCCAGCATCTCTTTCTTTGGGTACATCAGTCCGTGATAAGAGGTGCATCATAAATGAACACCTCATACTGCGCAATTTTTATACAGCACTCAGGACTGATTAAATTTGAACAACGGTAACAGGTAGCGTTGCGCCTCCTGGGTGATAATGTCGAAATATTCTGGCTCCAGCGTTCGCCATAAACGTTGATACCAGACATCGTCACCTTCGCCACGTACCATCATGTTCCCTTCGTAGGCCTGCAAAAACTTGCTGCGCGCTTTCTGGAGCGAAGCCTCATCCGTTAACATGGCATCATTCTGCGCGTCGTAACAGGCTTTTATCCACGCCCCCCCACTTTCAGGCAGCAAAAGCAGAGGTTTGTTCATGCCCTGACGGTAACCTTCAATATAAAGCGACAGATACGTCAACGCCTGCTCAGGCTCCATCGGCGGGAAACGCCATTCGCCGTCCTTACGTACAAACAACCGGCTTTCACCTTCGTGACCACTCGCACTGTAGACAAGATGTTCGAGCCAGAGTTGCAGGCCATGTGAAACGCTGAGCATGGATGGCCGCCAGCGCAGCAGCCCGTCAGACTGCACGTGCGTGAGCCAGCCGCTGAGGTGCATACCGTTACAATCGAGATCGATTTCAATGCTGCTCGCCGGCTGCCGACACGCGATAACGCGGTCAGCAAGCGCTCGCATCTCCTCGCACTGGGCATCCCAGACGATTTCGCCGAATGCACCATACGGAAGTAATCCCGACGCCCTGTAACGTCGGAACAGTTTACTGGCGTCTTCTTCGTCAACCAGCGCATTCAGAAGCTGGGAATTAAGTTTAAAACGCTCCAGCCCATCAAGAATAAACGGTTCCGCATCGGGGATTTCGCTCTCTTCAGAGCGGAAATTCACCTGCAAGCGTTGCTGGAAAAAAGCCCGGACCGGGTGCGCCCAAAAACGCTGTAGCTGCTCAAACGAGAGGGTATCTATGACGCGCGGTTCGAGCGTCTTAATAAAATCGGTTTGCGGCGTCCCCGCTTTCTTCGCGGCGGGAAGCCACTCGCGGGCGTAGCTTTGCAGTTCATCAGGAACGTAATTGACAGGATCAAACGGCATACGGCTATGGTGACAGGTGATATGCGCTATCACCCGACGTTCGCTTTCGTCGCAGTTGCAGGCTTCATCCCCCGGCAGATAGTGGCTCTGTCCGATGTAATCCACCAGCTCCTGCACCAGCACAGACGGGAAACGCTCGCTGTTGTCCTGAATTGAACGACCGATATAGCTGATATACAGCCTGCTTTGCGCAGACATCAGCGCCTCAAGAAAGAGATAACGGTCATCATCGCGGCGGCTGCGGTCGCCCCGCTTCGGTTGTGCGCTCATGAGATCAAAACCCAGAGGTGGAAGCGCACGCGGATAAATACCGTCGTTCATGCCAAGCAGACAGACTACTTTGAACGGGATTGAACGCATTGGCATCAGGGTACAAATATTCACCGGCCCCGCAAGGAAGCGCTGGCTGATGCGCTCCTGATCGAGACGTTGCGTCAGCTCATCACGCAGAAGCGAAAGAGGAACCGCCTCGTGATAGTGCGAATTAACCCCCTCATCAACGATGGCCTGCCACTGCTTCTCGATAAGCGCCATGGCCGCTTCAGTTTCGCTGTCCGGCAGGAAGAAATCATTCAGCATTTCGCGGCAAATCGGCAGCCACTCTTCGAGCGGGCGGGGCTGCATCAACGCACGGCGCCAGCGGTTGAGCTGCATAAGCAGCGAGGCTAAGTGACCAACCAGTTCCGCGATTAACCCACTGGACTCATCGTACGGCAGCACGTCATTCCATTCGCCGTGGATGCTCTCCATCGCATACCCCAGCAGCATGCGCGTCAGGCCAAACTGCCAGGTATGCTGGCCGGTCGCAGGCAGTTCGAACTCCTGGACGTTATCATCGTCGATACCCCAGCGGACACCGGATTCGTTGACCCACTGGCGCAGATAGCGCAACCCCTCTTCGTTAATGTTGAAACGTGCGGCCAGAACTGGCACATCCAGCAGTGCCAGCACATCCTCAGAGATAAACCGGCTATCAGGCAGCGAAAGCAGGCTGATAAAGGCCTGTAGCGCCGGGTGTGACTGACGAGCGCGACGGTCAGAGATGGCGTAGGGCAGATAGCGGTCGCCCGTTGCGCTGCCAAATACCGCCTGAATAAACGGGCTGTAGCTGTCGATATCCGCCACCATCACCACGATATCGCGCGGCGTCAGGGTTGGGTCGTCCTGCAACATGGCCAGCAGGCGGTCATGAAGAATTTCAACTTCACGCTGTGGGCTGTGGCAAACGTGGATCGCGATACTGCGATCGTCAGGATCCAGTTTTCGCTTCTTATCGCTTCGCGCAAACTCTTCGGCAGTGATCCCGGCAACGGCACGGTTTTCTAAATCCAGAATATCAAGCTGAATATTGTGCAGCAGGCTGTCCGGCGTAATATCCGCAAACGCATCCACATCCCCTTCTCCCGAAGAGGTGATATCTGAAAGCAGATAAATATAGTCGCGTCCGAGCTTGCCCCACGAGGCAAGCAGCGGGTTCGGCAGGTTCTGAATCCCTTCTTCATCAAAAAGCTGCGCCGCGTTTTCACTGTCTTTAAACAGCGGCACGGCGCGCTCTTCAAAGAGGCGCTTTCTCTGGCGGGTGACCAGCCGTGAAAGCCAGCGCGGATCCTGAATATCCCCCCAATAGTGTCGACACGGGTTGGTAAAGAGGATATGGATATCAGTGTGCTTACCGAGCGCTTTTAGCGCGTTCAGGTAGACAGGCGGCAGCGCGGAGATACCGCAAATGAACACGCGTGACGGCAAACGGGCTGGCCGTTCTGCGCTGTTCTCAAGTATTGAGATAAAGCGATCGTACAGGTTAGCACGGTGCCACTTAGGCTGACCGAGTTTCCCGGTATGCTCGACCAGCGCTTTCCAGAGCGGCGCCTGCCAGATTTGCGCTTCCGGTAACCCATCGACTAATTCTCCCGCTTCCCAGCGAATCAGCCAGTCTGCACGGTAAACCAGATACTGGTCATAAAGGTCGGCAGTACGTGAGGCCAGCTGGAAAAGTTTACGCTTGTCGGTGTCGTCATTCAGATAGTGCCGCAGCATGGCAAACTCATCATGCGCCAGCATGTCCGGCAGCAGCGTCATCAGTTTCCAGGCCATGCTTTGTTTGTTGAAGGCGCTCTGCTCAGGGATATCCGGCAGGACGCGAACAAACATCTCCCAGATAAAGCTCGCGGGCAGCGGAAAATCGATGTTCGCCGCAATGCCAAATTTCTGTGAAAGGGACATTTGCAGCCACTGCGCCATACCGGTGCTCTGCACCAGCACCATTTCTGGCTCAAACGGATCGTCAAGACGCTCTTGCTCAACGATATACTCCATCAGTGCTTCCAGCACATCCAGACGATTTGAGTGGTAAACCCTTAGCATAAACGCTCCCGACTAGCGGCTAACCGGGCAATGCAGACGCGTCAACGCGCCCTGCCGCCCCATAGGAGAAATAAGTGTGACCGTGATGCTGACACATCCGGACTGTGTTGTCTGCCCCCGACTGACCTGCCAGCCCGGCGGGAGCGTTAATGTTGAGATCTGCGACTGATTCCACGCATGATGCCATAGCTGACGATACTGGCTAAGCGCCGCATACCGGGCTGCCAGCGCGCGATGATAGCCGGATAACGCCATCACAACCACAACCAGCAACATCATTGCCAGCAAAACCTCAACCATGCTAAATCCTTTTTGTCTGCTCAGGGTAACTGACATAGCGTACTTTCCTTAAGGGGGCAGAAATCACTCCAGCCGTGGGCGGAAAAGCGTATCTGCCCCTCCGAGATGTCCCCGCCTCGCCATAGCAATAGATTGTCATTGCCGGCAATAAGCAACACACGCGCCCCAAACAGCCTTATACAGACCCGCAAACGTTGTGTCTGTTTGCACTGAACCTCTGGCTGTAAAGCCCATTCCTGAACGCGCCCCCACTCCAGTGCAGATTGCACGGCAGCCTGCTGGCGAACAGACAAACTCTCGCCACTCACCAGCGTGCTAAAGGTTTGCAGCTGCTGATTTAATCCGGTGAGGATCAGCGTGCCGAGCACCAGTAATAGCAGGACCAGCGCCAGCGATGACATGCCCCGCTGACGATTCACAGATTAAACCCCGTTACGGTATGGCGAGCCGAAAAGGGTGCGGCCAGTTCACCTTTGCGGCGGGCACGCAGCTTGATACTGATGACCGGCGCAAAGCCATCATGATCGGTTTTAGTGACCATAAATTGCTCTATCAGGACCCGATCCGGGTCGGTGAGCTTATCCCATCCCTTACCGTCACAGGATGTGGCGCCCCGCAGCGTTTCAAGCGATCCGGACTCAAGCCGGAATCCCGTACTGTCGTTTTCTGACGCGGTGCTATCCCACTGGCCGTTGCTGTTCGCATCCCATAGCACAATCGCACATCGTCCTTGCCTGCCGATGATCATCCCCTGCCCCTGGCAATGCCCTGCACAATATCCTGCCCTCTGAAACTGTTTACCAATCGCGAACAGACGTTGCCAGACCTCATCCTCCAGCTCCTGCTGTCCGGATTGCAGTAAAACACCCCGCTGTAGCCCCGGTAAAAAACGTGACGTGCTGAGTAACAGAATGCTGCTTATCGTCATCGCAATAAGCACTTCCAGCAGGGAAAACCCTCTTCGATTTACTGGCATGCACCTTCTCCTGCGGCATTACACAGCCTGATACGTCCGCCATTTGAGACAATAACCCACCACGCACCGGCGCGGCTCTGCACGCGGATATGTCCGGCCCACGCGGTATCCCTTAAACCGTAAAATCCCAGCGCAGGGGTTATGTCGCTTATCGTGACCCCGGGCCACATCGGCTTCATCACGAACGGTCCGCCGCTGTCACAACCGGTCACCGCTGAACTGGCCAGACACTCCTTTTCACCGTCGTTATACAGCGCGATCCTGTGCTCGCTGTTGTGACGGTTGGCGTCATTGCGCAAAAACACCAGGTAATCCCGCACCTGGCAGGCGGTTTGCCAAAGCCGCTGCCGCTGCTGCCAGCTGTCCCAGACATAGAGCCCTGTGGCGCTGAGGATCACTGTCAGCGAAACGGCGATAAGGGTTTCGATAAGCGTAAAGCCTTGTTCGTTTTTCATGGCGGGAGTGTGGCGGAATAGCAAAAACGGTGCGAGCGTCAAACCAGAACTTTACGAGCCGCTTTCCGGAGATTTTCACCCGTTGCAACGCGTTGCATCATCTCTGGAAACAGGCTCGAAAAACAAAACGGGCGTGAAAAAAAACCGGCGCTAAAGAGCACCGGTTGTGTCAGGATTTGCCGTATCAGATGGCGACAGGAGCTTTAATGCCGGGATGCGGGTCGTAACCCTCAATCTCGAAATCATCAAAACGGTAATCGAAGATCGATTCCGGTTTACGTTTGATCACCAGCTTCGGCAATGCACGCGGTTCGCGCGTGAGCTGGAGATGCGTCTGTTCCATATGATTGCTGTAGAGGTGGGTATCACCGCCCGTCCAGACAAAATCGCCCACTTCAAGATCGCACTGCTGCGCCATCATGTGCACCAACAGCGCGTAGCTGGCGATGTTAAACGGCAAGCCGAGGAACACGTCGCAGGAGCGTTGATAGAGCTGGCAGGAGAGCTTGCCGTCCGCCACATAGAACTGGAAAAACGCGTGGCAAGGCGCCAGCGCCATTTTATCCAGTTCCCCCACGTTCCAGGCAGAGACAATGATACGGCGCGAGTCCGGGTCATTTTTCAGCTGGTTCATGACGGTCGTGATCTGGTCAATATGGCGGCCGTCCGGGGTAGGCCACGCGCGCCATTGCTTGCCGTAGACCGGCCCCAGGTCGCCGTTCTCATCTGCCCACTCGTCCCAGATGGAGACATTGTTTTCATGCAGATAAGCAACGTTGGTATCGCCTTGCAGGAACCAGAGCAGTTCATGAATGATCGAGCGCAGATGGCAGCGCTTCGTTGTCACCAGAGGAAAGCCTTCTTGCAGATTGAAGCGCATCTGGTGGCCAAAAATGGAGAGCGTACCGGTGCCGGTACGGTCGTTTTTCGGCGTGCCCTCGTCGAGCACTTTTTTCATCAATTCAAGATACTGTTTCATGATTCCTCAGGAAAGTTGTTGCTGTGGACGACGACGATACGCCCAAATCATCATAATGGCACCCGCGACAATCATCGGGATGGAGAGGATCTGCCCCATGCTGATGTACTGTACCCATTCCCCGGTAAACTGCGCATCCGGCTGGCGGAAGAACTCGACGATGATACGAAACGCGCCGTAGCCAATCAGGAATAGACCAGAGACAGCCCCCATTGGGCGCGGTTTGCGGATATACAGATTCAGGATGATGAACAGCACCACGCCTTCCAGCGCCAGCTCATAGAGCTGTGACATATGGCGCGGCAGAACGCCGTAGGTATCGAAAATAGACTGCCACTCAGGATGCGAAGGCAGCAGCGCGATGTCCTCCGCGCGGGAACCCGGGAACAGCATGGTAAACGGCACGCTCGGATCGACACGCCCCCACAGTTCACCGTTGATGAAGTTGCCCAAACGCCCTGCGCCCAGCCCAAACGGGATTAACGGCGCAATAAAATCAGCCACCTGGAAGAAGTTGCGTTTGGTGCGTCTGGCGAAGATCACCATGACCAGGATCACACCAATCAGCCCGCCGTGGAAAGACATGCCACCGTCCCAGACGCGGAACAGATAGAGCGGGTCGTTCAGGAATACCGGGAAATTATAGAACAGGACATAACCGATGCGACCGCCCAGGAACACGCCGAGGAAGCCGGCATAAAGCAGGTTTTCCACTTCGTTCTTCGTCCAGCCGCTGCCTGGACGACTGGCGCGACGGCCAGCAAGCCACATGGCAAAGACGAAGCCCACCAGGTACATCAGACCGTACCAGTGCAGCGCTACAGGTCCTATTGAGAAAATAACCGGATCGAATTCCGGAAAATGCAGATAACCACTGTTCATCTGTCACCACAAGATGTTGTTATTCCGCTGAAAGTGGACAGCGGGTGAATTGCATTCCCGCCGTTGGCAGGTGCTCCAAAGTTGCGAATCATAGCATAAGGCAGGCGTGGAGGATGCGCCTGAGATGTAAAAGATGTGTATAGGGTTTCATGCGCGCTGTTCCCCCTCACCCCATCCCTCTCCCTCAAGGGAGAGGGGGTCGTCGGAGCCGTCATTATTTTGTGGGGATCAGCGGCCGCCCCGGATCAAACCGCCCATGCCGCGTCGCTCCATAAACGCAGCCACCTGATGGCGCACTTCGGCTGCCAGCTGTGCTTCCAGGCTACGCGCGGCCAGTTCGCGCGCCTCATCTTGTTCGATGTGACGTAACAGGTATTTCACACGCGCAACGGAACGTCCGTTCATTGACAGGTGACGGAAACCGAGACCAATCAGGATCGCCACGCACATCGGATCGCCGGCCATTTCACCGCACAGGCGCAGGTCGATATTATGCTGCTCGGCTTCGCGGGCGATCATCGCCAGGGCACGAAGCATCGCCGGATGCAGGCTGTCGTAGATGCTGGCAACGCGCGTATTGTTGCGATCGACCGCCAGAATGTATTGCGTTAAGTCGTTGGTGCCAACGGAGATAAAATCAACGCGGGTCGCCAGCTGCGGCAACATAAAGACCATCGAAGGCACTTCAAGCATCACGCCAATACGGGGTTTAGGGATCGCATAGCCGATCATCTCTTCCACTTCGCGCCCTGCACGTTCTATTAACCGCCGCGCTTCGTCGATCTCGTCAATACTGGTGACCATCGGCAGCAAAATGCTGAGATTCCCCGTGGCCGCGTTGGCACGCAGCATCGCACGAACCTGGATAAGGAAGATTTCCGGCTGATCGAGGGTTATGCGGATCCCACGCCAGCCGAGGCAGGGATTCTCTTCACTGATAGGCATATAGGGCAGTTGCTTATCCGCGCCGACGTCCAGGGTGCGCAACGTGACGGGTTTGTCGTTAAACATCTGCAACATGCCCTGATACTGCGCCACCTGTTCCTCTTCTGACGGGAAGCCGCTTTGCAGCATAAACGGTATTTCGGTGCGGTAGAGGCCGATGCCATCGATGCGGCTGCCGAGCTTCTCTTCATGCTCGGGGCTTAAGCCAGCATTGAGCATCACCTTCACCCGCTCACCGCTCTTGAGCTGCGCGGGCAGGTTGACGTCATCTTCCGCCAGCTTGCTTAATTCATTCTCTTCGCTGATAAGACGCTGGTACTCCTGAAGGAGAACCGGCTCAGGATCCACCAGCAACTCACCGCGGTATCCGTCCACCACCAGCGTACGGCGGTGCAGTACGGAGGGCTGAATATCCGCCCCCATCACGGTCGGAATACCGAGCGCGCGCACCATAATGGCGGCATGGGAGTTAGCTGCGCCATCGCGCACCACCACGCCCGCCAGCCTGTCCTGCGGTAATTCCGCCAGCGTCGTCGCCGAGAGTTCATCAGCCACCAGCACAAACCGGCTCGGCCAGGCATTCGCCCCCTGAATAGTATCATCAAGGTGGAACAGCAGACGTTGCCCAAGCGCGCGTAAATCGCCGGCGCGCTCTTTCAGATAACCGTCAGTCAGCACCGCAAACTGCTCGGCAAATTTTTCAATGACCTTTTTAACCGCCCACTCTGCCACCGAACCTTTATCGACCTCGGCAAATAACTCACGACGCAAACGCGCATCGGAAAGCAGGTGTGAGTAGAGGTCGAAAATGGCCGCCGTCTCTTTTTGCGCGCCAGCGGCAAAGCGTTTGCTGTAGCGACGAAACTCATTTGCCGCCTCTTCCAGCGCAGCGGTAAGCCGTTCGCGCTCAAGCGCTTCATCCAGCGTCGAGGCTTCATAGACCTGCTCCATCAGCGGGAGCGTGGCATCCATCCAGCCTTCGGCAATCGCGACGCCCGGCGAGGCCGGAAGCGCGCGGATGCGGGTATGACGATACTGCCCAAAAAGGGCTGCCAGCTGAGACTGGGAGAGGATCGCAGCCATCTGCGTTGCCAGCGTGACGAGGAAAGACTCCTCGCTTTCGTCGTACTGCCGCAACTCTCGTTGCTGGACAACAAGCACGCCAAGCAGTTGACGACGCTGAATAATCGGCACGCCAAGGAAAGCGCGGAACCGCTCCTCTTTGACGGAAGGGATATATTTGAAGCTGGGGTGTTTTTGCGCATCGGCAAGGTTGATTGGCTCCGCCAGTCGCCCGACCAGGCCAACAATACCTTCATCAAACGCGAGCGTGACGGTGCGTCCCCGTGGTTTTTTTAAACCGCGGGTTGCCATCAGGTAGTAGCAACGTCGGTCATGGTCGGCCAGGTAGACCGAACAGACCTCGGTTTCCATCGCAAGACAGATGTCCGTCACCAGAATATTCAGCGCCTCGTTGAGGCGAGGCGCACTGGCAACCTTTTCAACTATTTCTCGCAAGCGGGTGAGCATGATTTGCGTAGCTTAACCTCTTTTACGTCGCCAGGCAGGTGCGCTCTGTGGCTTCGGAGGCGTCTCCTGAAGCTGCATCACGACACTTGCGAACTCTTTCATCACCCTACGATATACATCGCGCTTAAATGACACGACCTGACGAACCGGATACCAGTAGCTTACCCAGCGCCAGCCATCAAACTCTGGCGTGCTGCTGGTTTGCATATTGATATCTGAATCGTTGCCCACCAACTGCAAAAGAAACCACTTCTGTTTCTGGCCGATACAAACCGGCTTTGTGTCCCAACGCACCAAACGTTTCGGTAACTTGTAACGCAACCAGTTGCGGGTCGAAGCCAGGATGCGAACATCTTTTCGGCTTAAACCAACCTCTTCAAACAGCTCCCGGTACATCGCTTGTTCTGGGGACTCTCCGGGATTGATCCCGCCTTGCGGGAACTGCCAGGAGTGCTGACCATATCGCCGGGCCCACATCACCTGGCCCTGACGATTACAAATTACTATTCCTACGTTTGGGCGGTAGCCATCGTCATCAATCACCGGACTACCCCAAACTAAATCTGATATATGAATGATTGTTTCACACTACAGGGAGGCGGTAAACCACTCTCTTACAGGCCTGCAACCTAATAACATTTGAATAACTCACAATTTAGTGCGGAGTTATAAACAGATGCGGGCGACAGAGACCATTTTTATTCACCTTTTCTGTGGATATAGTTGTGAAGAAGTGCGGAATTACCGATGAACAACCTTGTAGCCCGACGAGCCGCCAATTTACCCCGCTTATAATAAATCATTTAAATTCATACGATTATATTGAAATTAAGGGTATCCAGGGCGATAAACGTGACGATCATCACATCAAAGATCCTCCTGCTGATGAAAGATCGAACAGCGTCGGTTTTATCCACAGTTTGTGCCAATAAGTTAGGCACAATTTGTGTGAAAATTCGATTTTCATCGCACGTCAAGGCTGTAAATTGAAACAGTAGTGGCAGTTATTCCCAGTTATCCCATTTTTCTGTGGATAACATGGTGTAAGATCCTGTTTATTGTCAGTGACCAGAATTGCACAACCTGTTTTTTAGCCGCCGCGGGACGGATTATATTCTAAAAAAGATGATATAAATCATCCACATGGAATAGGTGCACAGAAAAAGGTAAACTCTGTCCACAAGGGATAAAATATCAGCTCATTTTTTAATCAAAAGGTCGTTAGCATGCATTCTCTCGCCCCACTGCTCTCTCCTCCCGTCAGTGAAGCCCAGTTGCTCCAGCAGGCACAACGCCTGGCAGGCTATTCACTGGGCGAGCTGGCCGTGATGGCGGGGTTGACGATACCTAACGATCTAAAGCGTGATAAGGGCTGGATCGGCGTGTTGCTGGAACGCTGGCTGGGCGCAAGCGCGGGCAGTAAACCCGAGCAAGATTTTGCGGCGCTGGGGGTGGAACTGAAGACGATCCCCATCGATAGCCAGGGACGGCCGCTGGAAACCACCTTTGTCTGCGTTGCGCCGCTCACGGGTAACAGCGGAGTGACATGGGAAACCAGCCACGTCAGGCATAAGCTGAAGCGGGTGTTGTGGGTACCCGTTGAGGGCGACAGGCAGATCCCGCTGGCTGAGCGTCGCGTTGGCGCCCCGCTGCTCTGGATCCCGAATGAAGAAGAGGAGAGACAGCTTTCCCAGGACTGGGAAGAGCTGATGGACATGATTGTGCTGGGACAGGTTGAGCGTATCACCGCCCGGCATGGCGAAGTGCTGCAACTTCGTCCCAAAGCCGCCAACAGCAAAGCGCTCACTGAAGCGGTAGGCGCACAGGGCGAACCGATCCTGACGCTGCCGCGCGGTTTCTATCTTAAAAAGAATTTCACCGGGGCGCTGCTGGCACGCCACTTCCTGTTGAAAACATAGTTTTTTACCAATTTTGCGCTCCGGCTAACATAATCTCCTCCTTTTTAAGATTTCCCCCCTTTCACCTGTCGTAATATCAGGTTATTACTACACTATGATTTGATACGAGCCAGGTGAGGATGAGAACGATGAAAAAATGGGCAGTAATTATCTCAGCAGTCGGTTTAGCGTTTGCGGTATCGGGTTGCAGCAGCGACTATGTCATGTCAACGAAAGATGGTCGTATGATCCTGACCGATGGCAAACCCGAAGTCGACGACGATACCGGTCTGGTGAGTTACCGCGATCGCGAAGGCAATCAAATGCAGATTAATCGCGACGAAGTCTCCCAGATCATCGAGCGTTAAACAGATAAAGGTCAGTAGCTTGCTGGCCTTTTTGATTTTTTCCTTCCCCTTTTGCCTTCCCTCTGCCATGTTTATATTCCTTTGTCGGGAGGTTCCTGACGCAGTCTGTATGTCAAAAAAAGGAAACCGGCTATGCATTATCACCGTATCCCCCACAGCGCTCTGGAGATCAGCCAACTGGGGTTGGGCACCATGACATTTGGTGAACAAAACAGCGAAGCCGATGCCCATGCACAACTCGATTACGCCGTCAGCCAGGGCATTAACCTGATTGACGTGGCGGAGATGTACCCCGTTCCTCCCCGCCCGGAAACACAAGGTCTTACTGAAACGTATGTCGGCAACTGGCTGGCGAAACGCGGCAATCGCGAAAAGCTGGTCATCGCCTCCAAAGTCAGCGGCCCTTCCCGTAATAACGATGCCGGGATCCGCCCTAACCAGATCCTCGATCGCAAGAATATCCGTGCCGCGCTGGATGCCAGCCTCAAGCGCCTGCAAACCGACTATCTCGATCTTTATCAGGTGCACTGGCCGCAGCGTCCGACGAACTGCTTCGGTAAGCTTGGCTACACCTGGAACGAAAGTGCTCCGGCAGTTACCCTGCTGGAAACGCTGGAAGCGCTCACGGAGTGCCAGCGGGCGGGTAAGATCCGCTACATTGGCGTTTCCAACGAGACGGCGTTTGGCGTGATGCGCTATCTGCATCTGGCCGATAAACACGATCTGCCGCGCATAGTGACCATTCAGAACCCGTACAGCCTGCTGAACCGCAGTTATGAAGTGGGTCTGGCGGAGGTGACGCAGTACGAAGAGGTGGAGCTGCTCGCCTACTCTTGCCTGGGCTTCGGCACCCTGACGGGCAAATACCTGAACGGCGCGAAACCGGCTGGCGCGCGTAACACGCTTTTCAGCCGCTTCACCCGCTACAGCGGCGAGCAGACGCAAAAAGCCGTTGCGGCCTATGTGGATATCGCGAAACGTCACGGACTCGATCCGGCGCAGATGGCGCTGGCCTTCGTGCGTCGCCAGCCGTTTGTGGCGAGTACCCTGCTCGGCGCCACGACGATGGATCAGTTGAAAACCAATATTGAGAGTTTCCATCTGAACCTGAGTGAAGAGGTATTAGCGGAGATTGAAGCGGTGCATCAGGTATACACCTACCCGGCACCGTAATAAAAGCAAAACGGCAACGCACGTTGCCGTTTTTAGGGTTTTCACCCTCTCCCTGTGGGAGAGGGCCGGGGTGAGGGCATCAGGCCGCACAATTCAACGACGACGCTGCCAGACCCACAGACCGCTAATCGCCAGCGCGAACAGCGCGCCGAATCCTACCCCGATTGCCACGACCGGTGCACCTGCTTTTACCGCCAGCGAGTAAATCCCCAGCATCAGTAACATCGCCATGTTTTCACCAAGGTTTTGCACCGCAATGGCGTTACCCGCCCCAACGGTCTGCTTGCCGCGCTCCTGCAACAGCGCGTTTAGCGGCACCACAAAGAAACCGCCTAACATGCCGATCAGCAACAGCAGGGCATAGGCAGGCAATAGGGCATGTTGCAGGGAGAAGAACAGAACGCCGACGCCGATCAGGATCCCCGCAGGCATGCAGCGCCCGACGGTTTCCAGCGTCACCAGTTTTGCCGCAGCCCCGGCCCCGACAACAATCCCGACGGCGACCATGGCATTCAGATAAGTCGGCGTGGCGTTGTCAGTAATGCCCAGCGCCACCGGCACCCACAGCACCAGCAGGAAACGCAGCGTAACGCCGGCCCCCCAGAACATGCTGGTGCCCATCAGCGAGAAGCGTGTTTCACCGTTACGCCACAGTACGCGGCAGGCGTTGAAGAAGCTGCCGGTCATTGGCCCGAAGCGCCAGGATTGCCCCGGACGCGCCACGGCCAGTTTGGGGATAAACAGGTTGGCGATCACCGCGCCACCGTACATCAGGGCGCAGATGCCAAGCGCGGCGAGCACATGCCAGTCTGCCAGTACGCCACCCGCCACCGAACCCAGCAGAATAGCCGCAATGGTGGAGGACTCCATCAGGCCGTTGGCCTTCACCAGCTTATCACCGGTGGTGAGCTCACCCAGAATACCGTACTTCGCCGGGGAGTAGGCTGCCGCGCCAATGCCCACCAGCGTGTAGCCGACAAACGGGTTGATACCAAAGCAGATACTTGCCGCGCCCAGAAGCTTAAGGCTGTTGGCAAACATCATGACCCGACCTTTCGGGAAGCTGTCCGCCACCTGGCCGACAAACGGCGCAAATACGATGTAAGCACCCACAAACACCATCTGTAGGATCGGCTGGCTCCAGTCGGGATAAAACTCAGCTTTCAGCAATGCCAGCGTGGCAAACAGCAACGCGTTATCGCCGAACGCGGAAAGAAACTGGGCGGCGATAACCGCCATCATGCCTTTCGACCAGATTGAAGTGTTAGTGTGCACTGACTCACGCATTTTGCTGTTCTGCCTCTTCAACCATGCCCTTCAGGGTCACGAAATCGGGTTTACCGCTGCCCAGCACCGGTAACTGTTTGAGGTAACGAATATCGCGGGGGACCGCCAGCTCGGGGATACCGTGTTCGCGTGCATACCTGAGCAGCGCATCACGCTTCAGTTCACCGTCTGTCGTGAAGAGCACCAGCGCCTCGCCTTTACTGGCATCACTTTTCACCACGGTCGCATGCATTTTCTCCGCCGAGACTGCGGTCGCCAGCGTTTCGACCATTTCAAGAGAGACCATTTCCCCGGCGATTTTGGCGAAGCGTTTTGCACGTCCCTGGATCTGCACGAAGCCCTGATCGTCGAAGCGCACGATATCGCCCGTGTCGTACCAGCCCGTTTCAACCTCGCCATTGACGTTCTCGGCCGTCGGCGCCTCAAGCACGCCCGGGTTTTCCACACGCAGATAGCCGTTCATGACGTTCGGCCCTTTCAGCTGAAGACGTCCTCCGTCTTCAATACCCGGCACCGCCAGCAGACGCGCATCCAGCCCCGGCAGAATGCGGCCAACCGTTCCCGGTTTTGCCGCCATCGGAACGTTGATGGAGACCACCGGCGCGCACTCCGTCACGCCATAGCCTTCCAGAATGCGCAGGCCAAACTTGTCCTGCCAGATCTGGCGCGTGCTGTCCTGGAGTTTTTCCGCGCCCGCCACCACGTAGCGTACGCGGAAGAAATCATACGGGTTGGCGAAGCGCGCGTAGTTACCGAGGAAGGTGGACGTCCCGAACAGCACCGTGCAGTTACGGTCATAAACCAGTTCCGGCACAATGCGGTAGTGCAGCGGGCTTGGGTAGAGGAACACCTCAGCACCGGTCAGCAGCGGCGTAAAGAGACCCACGGTCAGACCAAATGAGTGGAACAGCGGCAGCGCTGACATAAAGCGATCGTTGGCGGTAAAGTCAGCAATGGTTTTAATCTGTTCGACGTTCGCCAGAATGCTTTTGTGGCTATGAACCACACCTTTCGGGTTGCCTTCAGAGCCGGAGGTAAAGAGGATAATGGCATCATCTTCCGGCTGCTGCTTAACCTGCGCCAGACGCGGCATCAGCAGGTGCGCGAAAATCCACAGCTTGTCGGCGGTCGTGACGTCTGCTTTCAGATCTTCCAGGAACACCCAGCGCACCTGCGTCAGCTGTTCCGGCAGGTGCCACAGCTTGCCTTTATCCAGGAACTGGCGGGAGGTAAAGATGGTGTTGATTTGTGCTGCGGTAATCGCGCTGGAGAGCCCTTTCACGCCCGCCGTGTAGTTCATCATCGCCGGAATGCGGCCCCGGGACACGGCACCAAAGATTACCGCCGCGCTGATACCCGCGTTTGGCAGCATCAGGCCGATCTTTTCGCCCTGTTTACTGTACTTTTCCAGAATACGCCCGACAAACAGCGTTTTGGTCAACAGCTTACGGTAGGTATCTGGCGTAAAGTTGATGTCTTCGATGCAGTTTTTCTTCGCACCGTAGCGATACTGGGCCGACAGCAACGATTCATACAGCGTTTCGCGCGGGCGAACGGCCATGCGCGCTTCCATCATAATCTGGTGCAGCATTTCCCCGGCGATTTTACGGCGGTCGCGCGCGCGCGGCGCCTCGGGCATCGGCAGTGACGTCGGCGGTAATATATGCAGGGTAATTTTCGGGAACAGACGCTGCTTCACCAGCCCTTTCAGACGGCTGAAAAAGGTCAGCTCAGCCCCGTCGATGCGTAGCGGCACGACGGTGGCCTGAGACTTCGCCGCGACAAAACCGGCCCCGTCGTAAATTTTCATCAGGGAGCCCGTCACTGAAATACGCCCTTCCGGGAAGATAACCACCGGGCGCCCCTGCCCAATCAGACGCACCAGATGTTTAATCATCATCGGTTTGGTTGGGTCGAGCGGGACAAAATCAATCAGCGGTTTGAGCCAGCGCATGTACCATTTTTCACTGATGGAGCTGTAAACCGCGAAGACGGGCCGCACGGGCAAAAACAGCGCCAGCAATACGCCATCAAGAAAAGAGACGTGATTCGGTGTGATAAGCACACGCTCGCCATAGAGTGCCTGCGTATCGCCAGTCACGCGGATGCGAAACAGGACACGAAACAGTGTGCGGAAGAACCCAAAAAGCATTTCAACTCCCTTTGCCAGCCAGTGTGAAAGGTATAAATGGTGGCAGATTACACGAGAAGTAGTGAGGGAGCGATAGCAAAAACAGAGGCGAAAAAAAACCTGCGCATCCGCGCAGGTTGGTGCAAGAGAAGAGTACGAAAACGTACCAGGAATTCTCACCAATCAATACCTCTGGGATCTTGATTGTGGCCTCCGGCGACAGGCTTCGCCAGCGGGAAAACGCAAGGGAATGAGCCGAAGTGCAACCAGGTGTGAATATTCTCTTTTGCTGTTACAGGTTGAACTTACAGGCAAAAAAAAACCTGCGTAAAACGCAGGTTGGTGTAAATCGTGTTAATCAACCGAAGTTGATTCCACCTATCAATACCTCTGGGATCTCGACTCTAGCAATTCACTACGCATCGTTGCTAACGGACAATCGCAACAGCCTGAGGCAAAGTGTAACTAAAGGTTCAGATTGACATTATTCAGACATGACTGGCCGTGTAACGATTACACCGCGAGGGATGTTCTGCTTCACGTTTGCAGAGGACGCTTACCCGCTCCCCTTGAATGCGCGCCGCTTTTCCGCAACACTAGTTAGTGTGTAAACGCTTACCCCAATAAGAAGGTATTGAATGGCGACAATTAAGGATGTGGCTCGTCTGGCCGGTGTTTCCGTCGCGACCGTCTCCCGCGTGATCAACAACTCCCCTAAAGCGAGTGATGCATCGCGCCAGGCCGTGCAGGACGCCATGGAAAACCTGAATTATCACCCTAACGCCAACGCGCGCGCCCTTGCCCAGCAGTCGACAGAAACCATCGGGCTGGTGGTCGGAGATGTATCCGATCCGTTTTTCGGTGCGATGGTCAAAGCCGTAGAACAAGTCTCTTATCACACCGGAAATTTCCTGCTGATTGGTAATGGCTACCACAATGAACAGAAAGAGCGCCAGGCCATTGAGCAGCTGATCCGTCATCGCTGTGCGGCGCTGGTGGTCCATGCAAAAATGATCCCCGACGCCGAGCTGATCCATCTGATGAAACAGATGCCGGGGATGGTGATTATCAACCGTATTATTCCCGGTTTTGAAACCCGCTGCGTGGCGCTCGACGACCGTTACGGCGCATGGCTCGCAACCCGTCATCTGATCCAGCAGGGCCATACCCGAATTGGTTATCTGTGCTCCAACCACCCAATTTCCGATGCGGAAGATCGCCTTCAGGGCTATTACGACGCGCTGCGCGAAGCCGGTCTGCCGTGCAACGATCGTCTTGTGGCGTACGGAGAACCGGATGAGAGTGGCGGCGAGCAGGCGATGACGGAGCTGCTGGGCCGCGGGCGGAATTTCACCGCCGTGGCCAGCTATAACGACTCCATGGCCGCCGGCGCAATGGGCGTGCTGAATGATAACGGGATTGACGTCCCGGCAGAAATTTCGCTGATTGGCTTTGATGATGTGCTGGTGTCGCGCTACGTGCGCCCTCGCCTGACCACCGTGCGCTACCCGATTGTGACCATGGCAACGCAGGCGGCAGAACTGGCGTTAGCGCTGGCCGAGCATCGCCCGCCACCGGAAATTACCCACCTGTTCAGCCCAACCTTAGTGCGCCGTCACTCGGTGGTATCGCCCGCGGAAGCCGTGAGCGAACAGCGATAGAGATGGACGGTTTTATCCGGGTATTCCAGCGCATCGCCAATGTAGTGCCAGCCGTAACGTTCGTAGAAGTCGCGGCAGGCAGACCAGAGATGAAGCTCGTGATACCCGGCGCGTCGCGCGTAGCCGATAACATGCTGCTGAAGTTTTCCCGCCAGCCCGTTTCCCCGGGCGGCTTCATCGACATACAGCGCAGCCAGCCAGGGGTAGAGATCCTGCCGGGAAATTAAATCGCAACGCCACAACCCAACGGTACCCAGCAGCTGGTCATCCTCAACGGCAATAAAGGTGAGCGGTAACTTGCCCGGCGTCAGGCTGTGCTCAACAATGCTCTGGAAAAAGGCACGCGGCATACCTTCACCAAACGCGTTCCAGATCCAGTCGATCACCCGCTGTGTAAACTGCGGCGCAGCGTGAAGCGGCAGTATATTCACACCAGCTTCCCCTGGAAAAGGGGGACCGATTCAAAGAGATAGCCGTCAAAATCGGGCGCGTCTTCGTCTGACAGCTCAAGCAGGCTCTTTTTGACGTTTTCAAGATGCTGGAACATCGCCTGCCACGCCCCCATCACGTCGCGGCGGCGGAGCGCAGCGAGAATGGTTTGCCTGTCGCCGAGCCATTTCAGCCGCCATGCGCGGCTGGCGATGTGGCCATTAAACTGCTGCCACAGCGGGCTGCTGTCCATGTGATGCCAGACGCTTTCAACGGTCGCCAGCAGCATCTGGTTTTGTGTGGCTCCCGCCAGCACCAGGTGGAACATTTTGTTGTTGTCCTGGCTGCGATCGTCGGCGGCAATAGCCCGTTGCTCCTGCTCGATGATGCGGCGCAGGTTGTCGATATCCGCCCGCGTCGCCATTTTTGCGGCAAAGGCGGCAATGTTGCTTTCAAGCAGCTGACGCGCCTGGAGAATTTCAAACGGACCCACGTCACTGTTCAGAAAACGCTCTTCCTCATTTTCATGCTCCTCCGGAATGCGCATCACGTACACGCCAGACCCCTGGCGAATATCCACCGTCCCCTGTAGCTCAAGCATCAGCAGCGCCTCGCGCACGATAGTGCGGCTCACGCCATACGTCTCGGCAATGTTGCGCTCCGGCGGCAGACGCGATCCCACGGGATAATGCCCCTGGATAATCTGCGCCCGTAAATCCTCGCCAATCTCCTGGTACTGTTTTTTTTCCGGCAGGATGACAGCCTTATCCACGTTTTCACCTGTGTTTATCAGTTAATGCGCGGGCCGGACGTCCTCCCGGCCAGTTTGTGCGCTATTTTACCAGAAGGCTTACTTCCATTCATCGTCAACCCTGAGCGTCAGCACACGCTCATCGCGCAGCTGGCGAAACCAGGATGCCGATTTCTTTGCCCGCCGTGCGCGATGGTTTTCAAGGTCGATCTCAATAAGCCCGTAGCGGTTTTTAAACGCGTTCGTCGGGGAGACGTTGTCGGTGAAGGCCCACAGCATATAGCCGTGGCAGTTAGCCCCCGCCTCCCGCGCCAGCAGCGTGTAATAAAGATGTTCGCTGAGAAACGCAATGCGGTATGCGTCATCGATAATGCCGTCGCGATTGCGAAACTGCGCTTCGTTCTCCACGCCCATCCCGCTTTCCGCTACAAACCAGTCAATGTTGCGATAGTCGTTTTTAATCCGCATCGCCATGTCGTAAATAATGCGCGGGAAGATCTCCCAGCCGCGGGAGGTGTTCATCCTCCGCCCCGGCAGCTCGAACGGCTCGTAGTAGTACGCCGGGTGGAACGGCGTCTCCGGGTGCCAGGCGCGGGACGGGGCTTTGACGCGATGCGGGTAATAGAGGTTAATGCCCAGCTCGTCGACGGTGTTGTCGGCAATCAGCGCCAGCTCGTCAGCCGTGTAATCCCACTGCACCTGATGCTGCGCCAGCAGGGTAAAAAGCGCCTGCGGATAGCGCCCGTGCACCAGCGGGTCAAGAAAGACGCGGTTATAGAACAGATCGTACATCTCTGCCGCCCGCACGTCATGCGGCGCGCGCGAGCGCGGGTAGGTCACCTCCGGGTTGAGAATACAACCCACCGTGCCGTCATACCCTTTCTCGCGAAACAGCTTCACCACTTTCGCCGTCGCCAGCACCTTATGGTGGTTCCACTGCATCCAGGTGCTGGTGTTCTGCTCATAGGGCCAGCGCAGTGCGTCAAGGTAGACGCGCGTCTGGACCACAATCGGCTCGTTGAAGGTAAACCAGCGGGTGACTTTGCCGTGAAAGCGCTCAAACACCTTTTCCGCATAGCGAACGAACAGCTCGACGACGTGCTTCGACGCCCAGCCGCCGTAGGTCTCCAGCAGCACGCCCGGCAATTCGTAGTGTTCCAGGCAGATCATCGGCTCAATGCCCTGACGGTGCATTTCATCGAACAGCGCGTCGTAATAAGCGGCGTACTCTTCATCTACGGTGGCGTTTTCATAGTCGGTCAAAAAGCGCGACCAGTTGATCGAGGTGCGATAGTGGGTCAGTCCCGCCTGCTTCATCAGCGCCACGTCTTCGCGAAAGCGATTGATAAAGTCGGTTGCCACCGCCGGGCCGTAGCCGTTGTGCCAGACGTGACGATCGTTCTTGTACCAGAGATCGATCCACGAATCCTGCCCCGACTTTTTGCCGCTCCAGCCCTCGGTCTGCCAGGCCGATGCCGCCGCGCCCAGCATAAAATCTGGCGGTATGGTTATCTGTTTTATGCTCATCCTGTCCTCATGCGTTATCGGTGGCTTGTTGCAGTGCGGCCTGATCTGCGCGGCGTGAGGCAATTTTCACAAACGGCAGATAGATAATCACCGCGGTCACGATGCAGATAAACTGGGTGATCACCGCCCCCATGGAGCCCGCGGTTGACAGCCAGGCGTTGATCAGCGGCGGCGTGGTCCAGGGCACCATCACCACGGCTTTCCCGGCAAATCCGGTCACGGTGGCAAAGTAGCCAATCGAGCCCGTCACCAGCGGCGTGATGATGAACGGGATAGCCAGGATCGGGTTGAGCATGACTGGCATCCCGAAGATCACCGGCTCGTTGATGTTAAAAATACCCGGGCCGATGGAGAGCTTAGCGATCTCCTTCATCTCTTTACGTTTGGTGGCAATCATGACGGCTATCAGCAGGCCGATGGTCAGGCCGGAGCCGCCGATGCTCATATAGACGTCCCAGAACGGCATGGTGATGATGTTTGGCACCTCTTTGCCCTGCTCGAACGCGCTCATGTTGACAGTGATCGCCCCCAGCAGCAGCGGCTCGCGGATCGGCTTGATCATCTGGTTGCCGTGAATACCAATCACCCAGAACAGCTGGGCGACAAACATCAGCAGCAGGATCCCCGGCAGGCTTTGCACCACGCGCTCCAGCGGCTGTTGCACCACCTGGTAAACCGCGTCGTAGAGATACATTCCGGTAACCCGATGAAACACGAAGCCAAAGGTGGCGATGGCGGTGGTGGTGATAATGGCCGGGATCAGCGCAGAGAACGACGCGGCGACGTTCGGCGGCACCGTGTCTGGCATCCTGATTTTCAGCCCCTTGCGGTTTTCCAGCCAGCAGTAAATCTCCACTGACAGGATGGCGATAAACATGCCGAGGAACAGGCTGCGGGTATCCGAGAACTGGCGCAGCAGCACGTCTTTCACCACGTGCATCTCGCCGTCCACCAGCATTTCCACCGTGGTCGGCGTCACGCAGATAAAGCAGATCACCGCCAGCAGGCCGGGGAACAGGGACTTAATGCCGTTAATACGCCCCAGCTCAATGCCGATTAAAAACACCGCGCCGATGTTGAGAAAGTTGAGCGTGGCATAGTTCAGCGCGCTGGTGATCGGCTTTAACGCCGCCAGAAACGACAGCGACTGAAAGCTCGCCAGGCCGTTTTTCGGATCCAGCACCATATTGGAGATCAGTACCGAGAACGCCCCCACAATGATGACCGGCATTAAGGTAATAAACGCAGACTTGATCGCCTGGATATAGCGATAGCTGTTGAAGGTGGTGGCAAAACTGCCCAGAGCGTCGATCAGTTTTTCCTGAAATGCCATAGGGTAATACCTCAGTAAAAGGGCTTTTATTGAATAAGATGGACAGCCGGATACTATTGGTATGCCAAAAATAGCGTCCACAGGCGCTTTGTTCTGTGATTAAGCTCTCAATGAGGTAAGAGGTATTCCAGATTGCGATTTATCACCATTTTGGCATGCCAATGACAGGCATTTATCCCGCGGGCGAGGATCGTTACCGAAAAGCGTGATCGTTATGGGGTTTTGCCCTTCCCACGTCGCTTATGCGCCGGATGGTCTGTGTTAAACTGCAAACCATTACGTGGAAACAGGAATTTCGAATGGCAACAATGCTGGATGTCTCACTGCGTGCGGGCGTGTCGAAGGCCACCGTTTCGCGCGTGCTGAACGGCACAGGTCAGGTTAAAGAGAGCACGCGTCAGCAGGTATTTCGCGCGATGGAGGAGCTGGGCTATCGTCCGAACTTTCTCGCGCGTTCGCTGGCTAACCAGACCAGCAACAGCATTGGTCTGGTCGTCTCGACGTTCGACGGTTTTTACTTTGGTCGTTTGCTACAGCAGGCGTCACGGCAGACCGAAAAGCACGGAAAACAGCTGATTGTTACCGACGGTCACGACGCCCCTGAGCAGGAAGAACAGGCGGTCCAGATGCTCGCCGATCGCAAGTGCGACGCCATCGTGCTGTATACGCGTTACATGAGCGAAAAGACGATCCTGAAGCTGATCAACAGCGTGCAGACGCCGCTGGTGATCATTAACCGTGAAGTGAGCCAGGCGGCGGATCGCTGCGTCTTCTTTGAACAGCAGGACGCAGCCTTCAAAGCGGTGGATTACCTGATAAGCCAGGGCCACCGGGAGATCGCCTGTATCACCGTCCCGATCCACACGCCAACGGGTAAAGCGCGACTGATGGGCTACCGTAAGGCGCTGGAGAAGCACGGTATTCGTCTCGACGAGCGGCGGATTAAATACGGCGATGCAGGCATGACGCGGGGTTACGAGCTGTGCAAGGAGCTGATTGCGGAAAAGACATCGTTCAGCGCCCTGTTTGCCTGTAACGATGATATGGCCCTGGGCGCCTCCAAAGCATTACACCAGGCCGGGCTGAAGATCCCGCAGGATATTTCGCTGTTTGGTTTTGACGATGCCCCCAGCGCAAAGTGGCTGGAGCCTGCCCTGTCGTCGGTGTATCTGCCGATCGACAACATGATCGTCACGGCGATCGACCAGGCGATCCGGCTGGCAAAAAACCAGCCGGTTGAAGCGATCCCGCCGTTCACCGGCACCCTGGTGTTACGCGATTCGGTGACAACAGGGCCCTGGTTTAATCAGACCAGCTCTAACGCCAGCAGCTCCTGAATGGTCTGGCGACGGCGAATCAGCCGCGCCACGCCGTTATCAAACAATACTTCCGGCAGCAGCGGGCGGCTATTGTAGTTGGAAGACATAGACGCCCCGTACGCACCGGTATCATGCAGCACCAGATAATCTCCCGGTTTTACCTCTGGCAGCGAACGGGTTTCGACTTTCCCGCCTTCCTGCTGAGTAAAGACGTCACCGGATTCACACAGCGGGCCGGCAACAACGGTCTCGATGCGCGGGGCGTTAACCAGATCGCGGCCATCGGCGGCAAGTGCGGTGATGTGATGATAGCTGCCGTACATGGACGGGCGCATCAGATCGTTGAAGCCAGCATCAATCAGCACAAAGTGACGGCTTCCCATCTCCTTCACGCTCCGCACCTGCGCCACCAGCACGCCAGCTTCGGCGACCAGGAAACGACCCGGCTCAATCTCCAGCTTCACCGCATGACCCAGATGGGCGGCGATGCTGTCACGCGCGGCGCTCCACAGGCCGTAATAGTGATCCGTGTCGATCGCCTCTTCCCCTTCGCGGTAAGGAATCGAAAGCCCTCCCCCGGCGGAGATCGCCTCCAGATCCTGACCAAAATCGATAACCTGACGCACCATGGCGCCACAGACCTGCTCAAGATGGCCGTAATCGACGCCGGACCCGATATGCATGTGAATGCCCACCAGCTTGAGGTTGTAGCGTTGTAAAACCTCCAGCGCCGCAGGCATATCGGCATACCAGATCCCGTGCTTGCTGTTTTCGCCCCCGGTGTTGGTTTTCTGACTGTGGCCGTGTCCAAAGCCCGGGTTGATGCGCAGCCAGACGCGATGGCCAGGAGAGACCTGCCCAAGCTGTTCCAGCATATCCACCGAACCGGCATTGACCGGGATTTGCAGCTCATGCACGCGCGCCAGCGTGGCGTCGTCTATCAGGTCAGCGGTAAAGACGATCGCGTCGCTGTCGGCTTTCGGATCAAACCCGGCCGCCAGTGCACGTTCGATCTCACCCAGCGATACGGAGTCAACCTTCACGCCCTGCTCGCGCATCAGGCGCAGAATATGAATATTGGAGCAGGCCTTCTGCGCAAAACGCACCACGTCAAACTGATGCAGCGCGGCGATCTTCTCGCGGACAATCTGTGCATCGTAGACCCACACCGGACAGCCGAATTCGGCAGGCAGGCGCAGCAGGTTATCGGCGTTTAAATCGGTCTCAGTCTGGTTGAGTGGGCGTGGCATGGTCGTCTCCGGAAATCTGTTTTTTATCATTACGACATAGCCTGAAGAGAATAAAAAATATCGTTTTATCTTGAGTCTATGCAAAAATGATATGGACTACGCTCAGCCATCAGGTGCCCTATGCCCGCCGTTAACCTACGCCATATCGAGATTTTTCATGCGGTAATGACCACCGGCAATCTCACTGAAGCCGCGCACATGCTGCACACCTCGCAGCCGACGGTCAGCCGCGAGCTGGCGCGTTTTGAGAAAGTGCTGGGGCTGAAGCTGTTTGAACGCACCCGCGGCAGGCTGCATCCAACGGTGCAGGGTTTACGTCTGTTTGAGGAGGTTCAGCGCTCCTGGTACGGGCTGGACAGGATCGTGAGCGCGGCAGAGAGCCTGAGGGAGTTCCGCCAGGGCGAGCTGTCCATCGTCTGCCTGCCGGTCTTTTCCCAGTCATTCCTGCCGGTACTGTTACAGCCGTTTCTGGCCCGCTATCCGGAGGTCAGCCTGACCATCGTGCCGCAGGAGTCGCCGCTGCTGGAGGAGTGGCTTTCGGCCCAGCGCCACGATCTGGGTCTGACCGAAACCCTCGTCACGCCAGCGGGAACGGAACGCACGGAGCTGCTGTCGCTGGATGAGGTCTGCGTGCTACCTGCCAGCCACCCGCTTGCCCACAAAGCGGAGCTGACGCCGGCGGATTTTCACGGTGAGAACTATATCAGCCTGTCGCAGACCGACAGCTACCGGCAGCTTCTGGATGGTCTGTTTGCCGAACATCAGGTGAAGCGGCGGATGGTGATGGAAACGCACAGTGCGGCGTCTATTTGCGCGATGGTACGCGCGGGCGTGGGTATTTCGGTGGTGAACCCGCTCACGGCCATGGACTACGCCAGCAGCGGCGTGGTTCTGCGCCGTTTTAGCGTTTCCGTTCCCTTTACCGTGAGCCTGATCCGCCCGCTGCACCGGCCCGCCTCAGCGCTGGTTGATGCGTTTAGTGAACACCTGATTGCGCACGCGCGTCAGGTGGCGCTTCGCTTACCTGACCTGCAAAAACCACTATGACAGCATGAACTCCACCGCATCCGCGGCATGGATGGCGGCGGTATCGAAGACCGTTATCGGGCTTTGGTCTGCCGGCACCAGCAGGCCAATTTCGGTACAGCCGAAGATAACCCCTTCCGCCCCCTGCTGCGCCAGTTTCTCAATCACGCTGACGTACCATGCGCGCGACGTTTCGCTGAAGGTGCCCAGACACAGCTCATCAAAAATAATCTGGTTAATGCGCGCCCGGTCAGCCTCTTCAGGGATCAGGCTTTCAATCCCGAACTGGCTGTTCAGCCGCCCGCAGTAAAAATCCTGCTCCATGGTGTAGCGCGTCCCCAGCAGCGCCACGCGCGTCATGCCGGCGGCACGTATGGCACGCCCGGTGGCATCCGCGATATGTAAGAACGGCAGCGAACAGCGGTCTTCAATGTGCGACGCCACCTTATGCATGGTGTTGGTACACAGCAGAATACCCTGCGCGCCCGCACGCTCCAGCCCGAGCGCGGCGTCCGCCAGCATCTGCCCGGCTTTGTCCCACTCCCCGCTCGACTGGCAGGCTTCTATTTCATGGAAATCCACGCTGTGCAGCAGCAGGCTGGCCGAATGCAGACCGCCCAGACGCTGTTTGACACCTTCATTAATCAGGCGGTAGTACGGGATCGTTGATTCCCAGCTCATGCCCCCTAACAGACCGATCGTTTTCATCTTTCCTCCTGTGCGTTTCACCCAGTGAAGCAAACTTGTGATCGCCTTTCCAGTTATTTGGCTAAACGTTTCCTTTTCGCCGCGGGTGCGATAAGTTAAATGAAACAATGTTTCATTACATAACAGGGCGAAAATATGTTTATTTTCCATAAAGAGACCACGCTTGAGGATCTGGGCAACGGCGTGACGCGTCGTATTCTGGCGCACGACGGCAGGATGATGGCGGTGGAAGTGAATTTCGAGCAAGGCGCGATTGGCCCGATGCATAACCATCCGCATGAGCAGCTCACCTACGTTCTCTCGGGGGAATTTGAGTTCACCATTGGCGAGGAGAAGCATGTGGTGATGGCGGGCGACACCCTCTATAAAGCGCCGCACGTGATGCACGGCTGCGTTTGCCTGAAACCCGGCACCCTGCTGGATACCTTTACGCCGGTTCGCGAAGATTTCCTGAAATAAAAAAAGGCGCTCAGTTGAGCGCCTTTTTTGATGTTATTCCGTAACCGGCTCAGGAAGTTGTTCCGGCAGCGGGTTGCGGGTGCTCATTGCCTCGCGCAGCAGCACGCTGCCACAGGCGAACAGTCCACCCAGAATACACGCCAGCAGTACGATCAGGGCTTTGCCCGGGCCATCTTTTTTCACCGGCATAGAAGGTGAAAGCTGGTATTTGAACGGCTCCAGGCTCACATCTTCGAAGGAAAGTTTTTGCAGCTGTGCCAGATAGTATTCGCGGTTCTGGAAATCGGCGTTCAGCTCAGAAACGTCCTTCAGATTTTTTTCAATCTGCAATTTCTGCGCAATCCCGTCCGCACCGAGGGCGACGGAATAATCCGGATCGTCTTTCACCGCCTGTCCATTGCTGTAGACCGGCTTTTTGATCCCTGCCGCGTTCGCCACTTCCAGCGAGTAGTTCAGGCGTTGCAGGTTGGTATTATGGATATTTGTCAGACGGACCCGATCCAGCTCCAGCTGCTGCTGAACCGTTTTGGTTCTCAGGATAAGCTGATCGCGAATGTTTTGCATGGTCTCCTGCTCGACGATGCGGGAGATGTACTGAATGTAACCCTTCAACACTTTCTGCGCGTCCTCTGCCGTTGGGGCAGTGAAGCTTAACGTCCAGGAGAGGTACGGTGCTTTATCGGCATTTTTTTCCTGCGTGTTATCAACGGCTTTCATCTTTTCGGCAATATTGACCACCGCGCGGTGCAGCTCCAGCGGGTCAACCTGAGCGCCATCGAGCTGAGCCATCACGTAAGGTGAGCTCTTCATGTACTCTTCAAGCAGAGACTGGGACTGAAACTTTTTAACAAACAGATTAAACACATCCGCACGGGTAATTTTCACGTCGACATCAAGCACCTGGAGCGCCACCATCATCTGGCGTAGCGAACTCCACTGCGTCTGTTCCGCGGGCGTAATGACCGCTTTACTGGTCCATTTTTGCGGTATCAGAAAAGCGATTGCCAGGCCGACCAGTGCAAATGCAAAGACAATGGTGATGATGCGTTTTTTTGCTGCCAGCAGGACGTCCAGCAGACCCAGAAGATCTATTTCTTTAGCGCTGACCGCCGGGGGAGCATAGTGAGGAAAATTGAGATCCGTATGTTTTTTGAAATCCATCGCTGACATAACTGTTCTTCTTTTAAGGATGCAGTGAAATTCTGCCTGACTGGTTCCGGTGTAACAAATCATACAAGAATGTAAGAATTATCTGAATGACGAATTGGTACATCTGTAGACCTGCTATCAGATCTGGTAGTTAGCCACGCTGCGTGACTATTCTTATTCCCGCTCCCTTTTTGCTTCGTTATCTCTTCCTCATGGCCGGCGGCAAAGCTTCGTGAAAAGTCAAAAATGCCACCTCCCTCACTATATTGAAACAGCGTTTCGACACCGATCACATTTCCACCATTAAGCGAATGACGCAGAAATAAATCGCAATAATATAAAATAAAACGATGTTTTAGTATCCAAGAACGCCGGTTCAGCTCTTTTGAAACCAGAAGCGCTTACAGCACAAAGAAAGACAAAAAAGCGTTAAAAAACAAACGTATATTTCGCCTTTTCCAGACGTTGCACCCTGAATTTCAGCTCCCATGCCGCGCATCGCAGGCCCGGGAAAATGTAACAAAGCAGATTTCGTATTAAACCATTGATTGCCAGGTAGGTATGTATGAATGAAAACAAGCTGCTGGGGCTCGCATGGATATCACCCTACATCATCGGGCTGATACTCTTTACGGCATTCCCCTTCGTCTCATCGTTTTTCCTCAGCTTTACGGATTACGATTTGATGAGTCCGCCGGTGTTTAACGGCATTGAAAACTATCGCTACATGTTTACCGAAGACACGCTCTTCTGGAAATCCATGGGCGTGACCTTTGCCTATGTATTTTTAACCATCCCGTTAAAGCTCGCCTTTGCATTAGGAATTGCCTTTGTCCTGAACTTTAAATTACGCGGCATCGGCTTTTTCCGAACGGCCTACTATATTCCGTCGATCCTCGGCAGCTCCGTCGCCATTGCCGTATTGTGGCGCGCCTTATTTGCCATTGATGGTCTGCTGAACAGCTTTATCGGTGTATTTGGCTTTGATCCGGTCAACTGGCTGGGCGAGCCGTCGCTGGCGCTGATGTCCGTTACCCTGCTACGTGTCTGGCAGTTCGGTTCCGCGATGGTCATCTTCCTGGCCGCGCTGCAAAACGTTCCGCAGTCCCAGTATGAAGCGGCAATGATCGATGGCGCATCGAAATGGCAGATGTTCATGAAGGTGACCGTGCCGCTGATTACGCCGGTGATCTTCTTCAACTTCATCATGCAGACCACGCAGGCGTTCCAGGAATTTACCGGGCCGTACGTCATTACCGGCGGCGGGCCAACCTATTCGACCTATCTGTTCTCGCTCTACATCTACGACACCGCGTTCAAGTATTTCGATATGGGCTATGGCGCGGCGCTGGCGTGGGTCCTGTTCCTGGTGGTGGCTGTCTTCGCCGGTATCGCCTTTAAGTCGTCGAAATACTGGGTGTTCTACTCCGCCGATAAAGGAGGCAAAAATGGCTGATATTCAACAACTCTCCACGGCAAGAAGCGTCGCCGAACGCGAAGTGGCCCGCACGCTGCGCAGAGAGAAAATCAACGCCTCCGTTCGCTATGTGATCCTGCTGGTTGTCGGCCTGCTGATGCTTTACCCGCTGGTGTGGATGTTCTCCGCGTCGTTCAAACCGAACCACGAGATCTTCACCACCCTGAGCCTGTGGCCAGCCCACGCCACCTGGGATGGTTTCGTAAACGGCTGGAAAACCGGCACCGAGTACAACTTCGGCCATTACATGCTGAACACCTTTAAGTATGTGATCCCGAAAGTGATCCTGACCATTATCTCCTCCACCATCGTGGCGTACGGCTTTGCCCGCTTCGAGATCCCGTGGAAGAAGTTCTGGTTCGCCACGCTCATCACTACCATGCTGCTGCCCAGCACCGTGCTGCTGATCCCGCAGTACCTCATGTTCCGTGAAATGGGCATGCTCAACAGCTATATGCCGCTGTACCTGCCGCTGGCCTTCGCCACTCAGGGGTTCTTCGTCTTCATGCTGATCCAGTTCCTGCGCGGCGTCCCGCGTGACATGGAAGAGGCGGCGCAGATTGACGGCTGTAACTCCTTCCAGGTGCTGTGGTACGTGGTGGTACCGATCCTGAAACCGGCCATTATCTCCGTCGCCCTGTTCCAGTTCATGTGGTCCATGAACGACTTTATCGGGCCGCTGATTTACGTCTACAGCGTGGATAAATACCCCATCGCACTGGCGCTGAAAATGTCCATCGACGTCACCGAAGGCGCGCCGTGGAACGAAATTCTGGCAATGGCGAGCATCTCCATTCTGCCATCCATCATTGTCTTCTTCCTGGCACAGCGCTACTTCGTACAGGGCGTCACCAGCAGCGGAATTAAAGGTTAAGAGGGAAATACCATGGCTGAAGTTATTTTCAACAAGCTGGAAAAGGTCTACTCCAACGGCTTTAAAGCGGTACACGCTATCGATCTTAAAATTGCTGAAGGGGAATTCATGGTGATTGTCGGGCCGTCCGGCTGCGCCAAATCCACGACCCTGCGCATGCTGGCGGGGCTGGAAACCATCAGCGGCGGCGATGTGCGCATCGGCGACAAGATCGTGAACAACCTCGCGCCGAAGGAGCGCGGTATTGCAATGGTGTTCCAGAACTACGCCCTCTATCCGCACATGACGGTGCGCGAGAATCTGGCCTTTGGTCTCAAGCTGAGCAAACTGCCGAAAGATCAGATTGAGTCTCAGGTGAATGAAGCAGCCAAAATTCTTGAGCTGGAAGAGCTGCTCGACCGCCTGCCGCGCCAGCTTTCCGGCGGCCAGGCGCAGCGCGTGGCGGTAGGCCGTGCGATTGTGAAAAAGCCGGATGTGTTCCTGTTCGATGAGCCGCTTTCAAACCTCGACGCCAAACTGCGCGCTTCGATGCGTATCCGTATTTCTGACCTGCACAAGCAGCTGAAGAAGTCAGGAAAACCGGCGACCACCGTTTACGTGACCCACGACCAGACCGAAGCGATGACCATGGGCGACCGCATCTGCGTGATGAAGCTCGGCCATATCATGCAGGTGGACACGCCGGACAACCTCTACCACAAGCCGAAGAACATGTTCGTAGCGGGCTTTATCGGCGCGCCGGAGATGAATATACGCAAAAGCGTGCTGGTCGAAAAAGCGGGCCAGCTGCACATCGCCATTGGCGATGAAACCATGCCGCTGAACGCGGAGAAGCAGGAGAAAGTCGCGGCTTACGCGGGTCAGGAGATCTTCTACGGCGTGCGCCCGGAATTTGTGTCGCTCTCTGATGAGCCCTTCCCGAATGGCGGCTGTAGCGGGGAGATGGTGCGCGTGGAGAACATGGGCCATGAATTCTTTGTGTACCTGAAGGTCGCGGACTACGAACTGACCGCCCGAATCCCGTCCGATGAAGCTAAGCCAATGATTGATAAAGGGCTTCATCGTAAGGTGTATTTCACGTTTGAGATGAACAAGTGTCATATTTTTGACGCAAAAACTGAACAGAACCTCTCTCTCTGATGGAGTGATAAAAATGAAAAAAGTGCTTTTAAGCGCAGCAATCTCCGCGACCCTGGGCCTTACCGCTTTGCCATCGATGGCGCAGAATGTGGATTTACGGATGTCCTGGTGGGGCGGCAATGGCCGTCACCAGGTCACTCTGAAAGCGCTGGAAGAGTTCCATAAGCAGAACCCGGACATCAACGTAAAAGCGGAATACACCGGCTGGGACGGTCACCTCTCCCGTCTGACCACCCAGATTGCGGGCGGCACCGAGCCGGACGTGATGCAGACCAACTGGAACTGGCTGCCGATCTTCTCCAAAACCGGTGACGGCTTCTACGATCTGAACAAGATGAAGGACGTGATCGACCTGTCGCAGTTCGATCCCAAAGAGCTGCAAACCACCACCGTGGACGGCAAGCTGAACGGCATTCCGATCTCGGTGACGGCGCGCGTGTTCTACTTCAATGACGAAACCTGGAAAAAAGCGGGTATTGCGTACCCGAAAACCTGGGACGAGCTGATGGCGGCCGGTAAAACCTTCGAGAGCAAGCTCGGCAAGCAATACTATCCGGTGATCCTGGAGCACCAGGATACGCTGGCGCTGCTGAATTCGTACATGATCCAGAAGTACAACATTCCTGCGGTGGATGAGAAAACCAAAAAGTTCAGCTACACAAAGGAACAGTGGGTGGAGTTTTTCCAGACCTACAAAAAGCTGATCGACAGCCACGTCATGCCGGACACCAAATACTATGCCTCGTTCGGTAAGAGCAACATGTATGAGATGAAGCCGTGGATCCAGGGTGAATGGGGCGGCACCTACATGTGGAACTCCACCATCAACAAATATTCCGACAACCTGAAGCCACCGGCGAAACTGGAGCTGGGCAGCTACCCAATGCTGCCGGGCGCCACCGACGCGGGTCTGTTCTTCAAACCGGCGCAGATGCTGTCGATTGGTAAGACGACCAAAAACCCGGAAGCGGCAGCGAAGCTGATTAACTTCCTGCTCAACAGCAAAGAAGGGGTTGATACGCTGGGTCTTGAGCGCGGCGTGCCGTTGAGCAAAGTGGCGGTGCAGTATCTGACCGAAGACGGCACCATTAAAGAGGACGATCCATCCGTGGCGGGCCTGCGCCTGGCGCAGTCGCTGCCGGCGAAACTCACCGTCTCGCCATACTTTGACGACCCACAGATTGTGGCGCAGTTCGGTACTTCTTTGCAGTATATCGACTACGGGCAGAAAACCGTGGAAGAGACGGCCGCTGACTTCCAGCGTCAGGCGGAGCGTATTTTGAGACGTGCGATGCGGTAAACACAAAGCCGGGTGGCGGCTACGCCTTACCCGGCCTACAGGCTATCGTAGGCCCGGTAAGCGAAGCGCCACCGGGCAATGACATTACACGCCGATATTACGTAGTTTCTCCCCTCTCATCAGCTTGCGTTCAATATGCTCCAGGGTCACGCCTTTGGTTTCCGGAATCAGCCAGAAGGTCACGCCGATAAATGCCACGTTCAGCACCGTATAGAGCCAGAAGGTGCCTGCCGCGCCAATCGCATCCAGCAGCGTCAGGAAGGTCGCGCCAATGATCATGTTCGACACCCAGTTGGTGGTGGTGGAACAGGTGATACCAAAGTCACGGCATTTCAGCGGCTGAATTTCAGAGCACAGGATCCACACCACCGGCGCGGCGCTCATCGCGTAACCGGCGATGCACATCATGGTCATGCCGACGGAGAGCCAGGAGAGGCCGCTTGACGCCGTGCCGTTATCGAACTGCATCAGGCAGTAGCCGAGTATTAAGGTGCCGAGCGCCATCACGCTAAAGCCAATTTTCAGGGCCGGTTTACGTCCGGCCTTATCAACGGTGAACACCGCGATAAAGGTGGCGAACATAAAGGTCAGCCCTACCACCAGCGTGGCGATCATCTGCTGTTCGGTGGTGGTAAAACCGGCCATTTTAAAGATGCGTGGGGCGTAATACATGATGATGTTCATCCCCGTGAACTGCTGCATCGCCTGTAACAGCATGCCGAGGAACACCGCGCGGCGCACGTTGCGGTTTGCCTTAAACAGCGACCAGCCGCCCTGCTTCAGCTTCAGGCTCTCGCGGATTTCGTTCAGCTCTTCACGCGCTTTTTCAGACGTGTCGCGCAGCATGCGCAGCACCTCTTCCGCCTCCACGTGACGCCCTTTTTGCGCCAGCCAGCGCGGGCTGTTCGGCAGGAAAATGACTAACACAATCAGCAGCACCGCAGGCAGCGCCAACACGCCAAGCATTGCCCGCCAGTTGCCGCTGTAGCTGAAGTACGTATCCGACAGGAACGCCAGCACGATACCGAGCGTCACCATCAGCTGGTACATGCTGATCATCTTCCCGCGCACGTTTTCGCTCGCCATTTCGGAGAGGTAAAGCGGCGCGGTGTAGGACGCGATACCCACCGCCACGCCCAGCAGCACGCGGGAGAGCAGCAGCACCTCAACGTTGATGGCAAACGCCGAGCCAATGGAACCGGCAACAAACAGGATCGCCCCAACCATCAGGCTGTATTTGCGCCCGAGACGGAACGACAGCCAGCCATTAAACAGTGCGCCGATGGCCGCACCCAGCATCATGCTGCTCACCACCCACTCTTGCAGGCGGTTGCTTAACGTAAAGTGGTCGGTAATAAAGGGCAGTGCGCCAGCAATAACGCCGATATCCAGACCAAACAGTAAACCGGCTACGGCGGCCGCAACAGAAACAAACTGGTTCATGCGTCGGGTATCGCGCAGCGCAGCGGGCATAAGGGTAGAGTCATTTACAGATGTCATAGTTTCCTGCCTCAACAGCGAAATTCGTTAAGTGAAATTACGAGATACCGGAAGAAAGTGTCAGGCCGGAACTGGTGAAGATATGGATTATTTCGCTACGACATACCGATCTGTGATGGACATTACAATTTCAAATCAGGGTGGTTTAACCTTATTTTTTATTAATTAGTTAATATTTAAGAAATAAATGTGTGATACCTGTCATTCATTCCTTTTCAGTATGGATTTTTCATCTTTAAGGATATGGATAAAGCCAATTTTGGCGCAAAAAAAACCTCCACCCGAGGGCAGAGGTTCTTTATTCGGGCTGAATTATCGTGCCAGCCAGCCGCCGTCTACGGCAACGGTGTAGCCGTTAATATAATCCGAAGCCGGGGACGCCAGGAACACAACCGGGCCCATCAGATCGCTCGGCAGACCCCAGCGACCCGCTGGAATACGCTCCAGGATTGCCGCGCTCCGCTCTTCATCCGCACGCAGCTGCTGGGTATTGTTGGTGGCCATGTAGCCCGGCGCAATCGCGTTGACGTTGATGTTGTGCTGCGCCCACTCGTTCGCCAGCAGACGGGTCACGCCCATCACGGCACTCTTCGATGCGGTGTAAGACGGCACGCGGATGCCGCCCTGGAAAGAGAGCATGGAGGCAATATTGATGATCTTGCCCCCTTTCCCCTGGGCGATGAAGTGCTTCGCAGCCGCCTGGGACATAAAGAACACGCTCTTGATGTTCAGATTCATCACGTCGTCCCAGTCCGTTTCGCTGAAGTTAATCGCGTCTTCACGACGGATCAGGCCGGCGTTGTTAACCAGAATATCGATATGCCCAAACTCCGCCACCGCGCGATCCAGCAGCTCAGGGATCGCATCGATTTTGCGCAGGTCCGCGGTCAGGCTCAGGAAACGGCGGCCCAGCGCGGTGACGCGCTCGATGGTTTCCGTTGGCTCAACGATGTTAATCCCGACGATATCGCAGCCCGCTTCAGCCAGACCTAACGCCATACCCTGCCCCAGCCCGGTGTCACAACCGGAAACCACAGCCACTTTACCTTGCAGAGAAAATGCATCCAGAATCATGTTTATTCCTTAATCGTTCAGCGCCTGTCAGCAACAGGCAGATATATACTTAACTGCCTGCGACTAGCGCAGATCCTTAACAGCGACGTGGTCCATGTCATCGAAGACCTGGTTTTCACCGACCATACCCCAGATAAAGGTATAGGCTTTCGTTCCCACACCAGAGTGGATAGACCAGCTCGGCGAAATGACCGCCTGCTCGTTGTGCATAACGATATGGCGCGTCTCCTGCGGCTGTCCCATCATGTGGAACACGCAGGCGTCTTCATCCATGTTGAAATAGAAGTAGACCTCCATGCGGCGCTCGTGGGTATGGCACGGCATGGTGTTCCACAGGTTGCCCGGCGCAAGCTCGGTCAGCCCCATGCTGAGCTGACAGGTTTCCAGCACATCCGGAACAAAGTATTTGTTGATGGTGCGACGGTTGCTGGTGAGGTTATCGCCAAGGGTCACCGGGGCAACATCCGCTGGCGTGACTTTTTTGGTGGGGTAAGTCGTATGAGCCGGGGCGCAGTTGTAGTAAAACTTCGCCGGTTTGCTGCCATCAATGCTGGCGAATACCACTTCTTTCGCCCCTTTGCCGACGTACAGCGCGTCGCGGTGACCAATTTCGTAGCACTGGCCATCAACGGTAATGGTGCCCGGCCCGCCGATGTTAATCACGCCCAGTTCACGGCGTTCGAGGAAGTAGCTCACGCCCAGCTGTTTGCCCACTTCACCGCCCACGGAGACGGTTTTCGCCACCGGCATAATCCCGCCCACAATAATGCGGTCAATATGGCTGTAGACCATGGTGTACTTGTCGGCTTCGAACACTTGCTCAACTAAAAACTCACTGCGCAGCCCCTGAGTATCCAGCGTTTTAGCGTGCGCACTGTGGATGCTTTGTCTGACGTCCACGTAAACCTCCAGAAATGATCGTGCCCGAAGGCAAAGACAATTAACGAAACAACGTTCCGTTTTCGTGATGAACACATATTATCCCCTGACCACGGGGTTTTCAATTGCATTTAAAACAACGTTTCATTTTTTCTGCTTGTTTATGCCAGAAATGGTGTTTCGATCACGATAAATCTTTAAGACCCTCAATCTGGTTAATGAAACTGAGAAAGTGCGCTGTCAGTCACACATAATGAAACAACGTTTTGATAATTTATCACCTAGCTTTCAACCTACATTACGCGTTTAAAGGAGTGCATTATGGCTAAAGGTATGCGGGTCAAGCTGAACTATGAGGTCAGCCGCGATCCGGATACAGGCGTGGAAGTCACCCGCCTGACCCCACCGGAAGTAACCTGTCATCGCAACTACTTTTACCAGAAGTGCTTCTTTAACGATGGCAGCCACCTGCTGTTCGCCGGGGAGTTCGACGGTCACTGGAACTATTACCTGTTGGATCTGAAAAACGCCGAAGCGGTACAGTTGACCGAAGGCGCGGGCGATAACACCTTTGGCGGGTTCCTCTCTCCGGACGATAAATCCCTCTACTATGTGAAGAACGATCGCACCCTGCTGGAGGTGGATTTACAGACGCTGGCAGAGCGCGAAGTGTACCGCGTCCCGGAAGAGTGGGTCGGCTACGGCACCTGGGTCGCGAACAGCGACTGCACCAAACTGGTGGGTATTGAGATTGCCAGACGTGACTGGACGCCACTCAACGACTGGAAAATTTTCCACGACTTCTTCCACAAAGGGCCGCACTGCCGCCTGCTGCGCGTTGATCTGAAAACGGGTGAAAGCACCACCATTCATGACGAGAAGATCTGGCTGGGACATCCGATATATCGCCCGTTCGATGACAATACCGTGGCCTTCTGTCATGAAGGGCCGCACGACCTGGTCGACGCCCGCATGTGGCTGGTGAACGAAGATGGCAGCAACGTGCGGAAAGTGAAAACGCACGCGGAAGGTGAAAGCTGTACACATGAATTTTGGGTGCCGGACGGGTCCGCGCTGATCTACGTTTCTTACCTGAAAGGTCAGCAAGGGCGCACCATCTCCCGCTTCAACCCGGACACCGGCGTGAATGAAGCGGTAATGAATATGCCCGCCTGTTCGCACCTGATGAGCAACGTCGACGGCACCCTGCTGGTTGGCGACGGCTCCGGTACGCCTGTCGATGTGAAAGACACCGGCGGCTACACCATTGATAACGATCCTTATCTGTATGCCTTTGACGTGGCGAAGAAAGCCTGTTACCGCATCGCCCGTCATGACACCTCATGGGCTACGGTGGCGAACAGCCGCCAGGTAACCCACCCGCATCCGTCCTTCACGCCGGACGAAAAAGCGGTGCTGTACAGTTCCGATAAAGACGGCAAACCGGCCCTCTATATCGCGAAACTCCCCGAGCAACCTGAAATGTTGCATGTCTGATTTGAGTTAGTGTTTCTGTAACTGGCCTTGCCCTCCGTTTCGGAGGGCTTTTTTTTGGGTGACTGCGCGGCGCTTTTTGCCGGGTGGCGCTTCGCTTACCCGGCCTACGAAACGACGGATTGGAAGGAAGGTGTAGGTCGGATAAGAAGGTGTAGGCCGGGTAAGCGTTAGCGCCACCCGGCGGTTTTAGCGAAGAAGATAAATTATCAGAAGGAGTACGCCACGCCTAAACGGAAACGGGTCTGGCGTTCGTCCGTGTCTTTAACCCCCACGTTGCCCACCTCCACATACGGCGCCCAGTTTTTATCCCATTTGTAGGCCAGCTTGGCGTTATATTCGTTGGAATAATCTTTATTGTTATTTCGGGCCACGCCTTCAGAACTTTTCGCGTAAACATAGTTCAGCTCGGTACGCCAGTCACCTAATACCCAACCGACCCACGCATCGCCACGGTTAACTTTATCGTCGTCCTTATTTGAGCTTGACGGGTAGCGGGTATATTCGTAACGGTAACGCGCAGCCACGTAGAAGCCATTATCGAAGCTATATTGCACATGCAGATTCGGTTTATAAATGGTGCGACTGTCTGTGCTTTCAATCGTAAACGCAGGGGTCAGGGCGATATTGTCTGTCGCTTTCCAGCGCCAGCTAATCTGATCTTCGTGACCGTTCCCCACTACATCCGCGAATGGCTGATCTGCCTTGTCCCCGCCTGATTTCCACTTCGCCTCGACTGAAAAACCGAAGCCATTATCAAAGCGGTGCGAGACGGCAACACGGTCGGCATTCGAGCCGCTGTCAATATATTCGTGACGCAGATCGACGGTAACGGCGCTAGCCGCAAAAGAGGCACTAATAAGGGAAGCAAGGAGCAGAGATTTCTTAAACATGAAAAAACCCTCAATTAAAATAACGTTTCGTTTTTATGAAACTTGAGTTTATTTTTTATGCACCGTTATTTTAGTGACAAGGATCGAAATTATTTGTTTCATTTTTTTTGGCAAAGATTGACGTGAACCCCATCAACAAAAAAAGGGTATTAACCGTAAATTTCAGGCGTGAGATCACATTAAGCACTTCACAAAGCCAATAATTAACCGCGCAATAATTATTGCGGGCTTCAGAAAGAACGCAGAAGTGTTAAAAAAGGATTCTGCGGACACAAAAAAACCTCCCGTGGGAGGTTTCTGTGCACAGAGAGAGGAAACTACCGTTCGATAGCCAGGGCCACCCCCTGCCCCCCGCCAATACAGAGTGTTGCGATCCCTTTTCGGGCGTTACGCTTTTTCATTTCGTGGACCAACGACACCAGAATGCGGCAGCCGGAGGCGCCAATGGGATGGCCCAGCGCGATGGCTCCGCCGTTGACGTTGACCCGCAGCGGATCCCATTCCAGCATTTTCCCGACCGAGATCGCCTGTGCAGCAAAAGCTTCGTTGACCTCAATCAGATCCACATCGTTCAGCTCCCAGCCCGCCCGCTCCAGGCAGCGGCGCGTGGCATAGACCGGGGCGATCCCCATTAACGCGGGATCAACGCCCACGCTGGCAAACGCTTTGATCCGCGCCAGCACCGGCAGCGCCAGCTCCTGGGCTTTGCTTTCACTCATCATCATCACCGCCGCCGCACCGTCGTTAATGGATGAGGCGTTGCCTGCCGTTACGGAACCGAGCGTTTCAAAGGCCGGATCGAGTTTTGCCAGCCCTTCTGCGCTGGCATCGGTGCGCGGCTGCTCGTCGGTATCGACGATGAGCGCTTCACCGTTCTGGCGCTGGGTACTGACCGGGACAATTTCATCGCGAAAACGCCCGGAGTCGATCGCTGCACGCGCTTTTTGCTGTGAGCTGAGGGCATATGCATCCTGAAGCTCGCGGCTGATACCGTATTCCCGCGCCAGGTTTTCCGCCGTTACGCCCATATGGTAGTCGTTGAAGGCGTCCCACAGCCCGTCGTGAACCAGGCTGTCAAGCAGCTGACTGTTCCCGAGCTGCGCGCCGGTCCGGCTGTCGGTCAGGACATGCGGGGCGCGGCTCATATTCTCCTGCCCGCCGGCAATGACCACATCCGCTTCACCACACTGGATGGCCTGCGTTGCAAGATGGAGCGCTTTCAAACCTGAACCACAGACGTCGTTAATGGTAATTGCCGAAACGGTATTAGGCAGGCCGCCCTTCAGCGCCGCCTGGCGCGCAGGGTTTTGTCCCGCGCCAGCGGTCAGCACCTGGCCCAGGATCACCTCATCAATTTCATGTGCGGCAATCCCGCTGCGTTCCACCAGCGCTCTTACCACCACGCTGCCAAGATCAACCGCAGAATGACGCGCAAGCGCTCCCTGAAAACAGCCGATAGCCGTACGTAACGCACCCACTATAACGACATCTTTCATCACGACCTCTGTGCAAAATGACATGACGATAGTAGAGGATTGTTATCAACAATTGACGCAAATGTTTAAAATTAGTGAGTTTAGTCACAGGATTATCGTGCGTCCTGCAAGTACTGGCGCAGCCAGCTTCCGGCGACGCCGGGCGGGGTTCGTTTGTTCCATACCAGATCGATGGCAATCGACCTCGGCCAGCCCGGCACGTTCAGCTGCACCAGCGATTTCGACGCGGCAAATTCGTCGACCAGCGCGCAGGGTAACGCGCACCAGCCAAAGCCCTGTACCGCCATGCTCAGCAGTAACAGATAATTCGGCGCAGACCAGACCGGCCCGCGCGAAAGGGGCGCTTCCCGTTCAAGATAGGTGCTCAACCGCAGCTCGCGCCAGCCATGCAGCTCGTCCGCCTGCGTCTCATGTTGCCCTGCCAGAGGATGTCCGGCAGAAACGTAGATGGCCATCCGCGTCTGCATAGGCAGACGGGTCGCGCCAATATCGGTCGGATAGCTGTCGCGCGCTTCCGTCAGGCCAATTTGCGCCCGCTCCTTTTGCAGCAGATCGATCACGTCCTCCTCTTCCCCAATCAGGCACTCAAATTCCGTGTGCGGAAAACGCTGGTCGAACTGGCTCATCATCTGTTCCAGCACGGCCGGGTTAAGCGTATCGGAGAGAACAAAGGTAAAACGCGCCTCCGTTTGCGCGGTTAAAGATACGGCCAGCTCATCCAGGCGCGCGCTGGCGGCGAGTATCGACTGGACATAGCCCAGCACCTGTTCACCCTGGGCGGTTAATACCGGGTGACGCGCCGAGCGATCGAACAGCTCAAAGCCAAGGTCAGCTTCAAGGTTGGCGATGGAGGTGCTGATGGTGGACTGGCTTTTACGCAGCCGTCGTGCCGCAGCAGAAAACGAACCTGCGGCGACAGTTTCAACAAACGCGGTCAGTGCTTCGGGAGAATAACGCATGATGTATCTGCTTTATCGATGGATACCATCTTTTATATATCACCTTAAGCGATAAGAATAGGCCGCATCAACGCCCATACTGGCGTCAATATGAGGTAAATATGCAACATCAGGATGCACTCCAACGTAAATTGCCGGAGCGGATCTTCCATGCCGTCTGTTTTGAAGGCATTGCTACGGCGATCCTCGCCCCGACGGCCGCGTGGCTAATGCAGCGCTCGGTGGTTGAAATGGGGGGTCTCACCATTATTCTGGCGACCACGGCAATGCTCTGGAACATTATCTATAACTTTGGCTTCGACCGTTTCTGGCCCGTCCAGCGGGTGAAGCGCACGGCGAAAGTGCGCGCCCTGCATGCCCTGGGTTTTGAATGCGGCTTTATTGTGATTGGCGTAACCATCGTTGCCGCCGTGCTGGGCGTGACGCTGCTCCAGGCTTTTACCCTGGAAATTGGTTTCTTCCTGTTCTTCCTGCCGTACACCATGCTCTACAACTGGGCGTACGACACCCTGCGGGATAAAATCATCAAGCGCCGCCAGCAACGACGCGCCCTGGCAAGCGAATAACCTTCCGGCCGGAGACCTGCTCCGGCCCACCCCCTGCGAAGCAACGGCGACCTCAACGCATAATTATGGTAAATTGCACTCCTTTTTGTTCGTTTTATAGTTGATACGTTGCTCTAATGTCGAAAATTTGGTCAAAAGAAGAGACTCTCTGGAGTTTCGCCCTCTACGGCACTGCCGTGGGCGCAGGAACCCTGTTCTTGCCCATTCAGCTCGGCTCTGCTGGCGCGATTGTCCTGCTGATCACCGCCCTTGTGGCGTATCCCTTAACCTACTGGCCGCATAAAGCGCTGGCGCAATTTATTCTGTCGTCGAAGACGAAAGGCAACGAAGGGATCACCGGTGCCGTTTCCCATTACTACGGCAAAAAGATCGGCAACCTGATCACCACGCTCTATTTTGTGGCCTTCTTTGTGGTAGTTCTGATTTACGCGGTGGCGATAACCAACTCACTCACTGAACAGCTGGCGAAACGGATGACGGTGGATACCGGCATGCGGATGCTGGTGAGCTTTGGCGTGGTGCTGATTTTGAATCTGATCTTCCTGATGGGGCGGCACATCACCATTAAGGTGATGGGTTTCCTTGTCTTTCCACTGATCGCCTATTTCCTGTTTGTCTCGCTGTATCTGACGGGCAGCTGGCAGCCGTCGCTGCTGACCAGCCAGATGGCCTTCGACCAGCATACGCTGCACCAGGTGTGGATTTCGATCCCGGTGATGGTTTTCGCTTTTAGCCATACTCCGATCATCTCGACCTTCGCCGTAGACCGTCGCGAGAAATACGGTGAAGAGGCGATGGGTAAATGCAAAAAAATCATGAAAGTGGCGTACCTGATCATCTGCCTCAGCGTGCTGTTCTTTGTGTTCAGTTGCCTGCTTTCGATTCCACCGTCGTATATCGTGGCGGCAAAAGAGGAAGGGGTGACGATCCTGTCCGCGCTGTCGATGATGCCTTCCTCCCCGGCATGGCTGGGCATTTCCGGCATTATCGTGGCGATTATTGCGATGTCGAAATCGTTCCTCGGCACCTATTTTGGCGTGATTGAAGGGGCAACGGAAATTGTGAAATCGTCGCTGATTCAGGTGGGTGTGAAGAAAAGCCGCGCCTTTAACCGCGCGGTTTCGATTCTCGGCGTGTCGCTGATTACCTTTGCGGTCTGCTGCATCAACCCGAATGCGATCTCAATGATTTATGCCATCAGCGGTCCGCTTATCGCCATGATCCTGTTCATCATGCCGACGCTGTCGACGTACCTGATCCCGTCATTAAAACCGTACCGCTCCATCGGTAACCTGCTGACGCTGATTGTGGGTGTGCTGTGTGTGTCGGTGATGTTTGTGGGTTGAGTATGCTGCCCGGCGCAATGCCGGGCATCTGTTTTACGCCCGAATATCGTCATACTCCCGCGTATTATCAAACTCATGCTTCGCAAATGGACACAGCGGGATAATTTTACGATTCTCACCGCGCATCTTCTCTACCACCTTCGCCACCAGCTGTTTACCCACACCCTGCCCTTTCAGGCTCGGATCCACATCGGTGTGCTCAATGATGCTCAGATGCTCGCCGGTCGGGACAAAGACGATCTCCGCTACCTGATTGCCTTCGGCGTCGTTGACGTAAAACTTGTTATGGCCTTCAAGAATTTCCATGGTTCCTCGCTTATTTTTGGCGGTACTTCAGCGCACCGATCGGGCAGGTATCAATTACGCGCATAACCGTTTCTGCATCTACTTCATCCGGCGCGATCCATGGTTTACGCTTCAGATCGAACAGCTTCGCGCTGCCGCGCACGCAGTTGCCCGAGTGTTTGCAGATCCCGGTGTTGAAGTAGACATCGATTTTCTCACCGGTATAGGCCCGGTACCCCGCATCCAGTAGCTCCTGATCCATGACATTGCCTCTGTAATTATTGTGGTGACAAAAGAAGCATACCCTCACCCGATCCGCCTGACCACGTCAAAAACGAGGTTTAGCCACACTCTTTTCAGCGCATGACTTCTTCACGTTCATAGGATTATTCCGAATACAAGAACCCCCGTTGCGAAGATATATTTTTGCGCTGTGTCAATTCTTGTAATAATTCACGCCACGTTCACATTAGGATTATTAGCCAAGCGCAATCTTAACCTCCGGATTTATTTTCATCTAACTGATGGATTTCCCATCCGTTTTTAAAACTCGTAACGAAGCGGTATTTCTTCACTCCCTGCAAAATTACCGCAAAACAACCCAGACAAGAAATTTGACTCTTCTCACATAACGACTAATGTTAATTTCTGAACGACAACTGATACGAATTACTTATCGTATCTCCTGACATAAACGCAACATGAGGGTTGATATATGGCAGAGCAACATCGTGGTGGTTCCGGTAATTTCGCTGAAGACCGTGAAAAGGCATCAGAAGCTGGACGTAAAGGCGGCCAGCACAGCGGCGGTAATTTCAAAAACGATCCGCAACGCGCATCTGAAGCGGGTAAGAAAGGGGGACAGAGCAGTCACGGCGGAGGCCGTAAATCTGATAACTCCTGATCTTATTTAAAGCTCTTATAAATATACCGAGAGCATGCTGCGGGCCCGTCGGCTCGCAGTACCTTCCCTTTATTTCACTGGAGCGAAAATATGAATATGAAAACTGTTGAAGATGTATTTATTCACCTGTTATCCGACACCTACAGCGCTGAGAAGCAGCTGACCCGCGCGCTAAGCAAATTAGCTCGCGCCGCATCCAGCGAGAAGCTGAGTGCCGCGTTCACGGCTCACCTCGAAGAGACGCAGGGACAGATCGAACGTATCGATCAGATTATTGAGCAGGAATCCGGCCTCAAACTGAAGCGCATGAAATGCGTTGCGATGGAAGGCTTAATTGAAGAAGCCAACGAAGTTATTGAGAGCACTGAGAAAAATGAAGTACGTGACGCTGCATTAATTGCTGCCGCACAGAAAGTTGAACACTACGAAATTGCCAGCTACGGCACCCTGGCCACCCTGGCTGAACAATTAGGCTATAAAAAAGCCGTTAAACTTCTTGCCGAAACGCTGGAAGAAGAAAAAGAAACCGATCTCAAATTAACCGATCTGGCTGTCGGTAATATTAATCAAAAAGCCCAGAAAGGATAATTAATATCTGATGAGCATCAGCACCAAAAATTAACCAGAAAATAAATCACAGGAGTTAATTATGAATCATGTAGAACACTACCATGATTGGCTACGCGATGCCCATGCGATGGAAAAGCAAGCCGAATCCATGCTGGAATCAATGGCCAGCCGTATTGATAATTATCCCGACTTACGTGCACGAATTGAACAACACGTTAATGAAACTAAACACCAAATTACCGTGCTGGAAGAAATTCTCGACCGCAATGATATTTCCCGTTCGGTCATAAAAGATTCCATGAGTAAAATGGCGGCGCTCGGCCAGTCCATTGGCGGCATGTTCCCTTCCGACGAAATTGTTAAAGGCTCTATCAGCGGCTACGTTTTTGAGCAGTTTGAAATTGCCTGCTACACCTCTCTGCTGGCTGCGGCCAAACAAGCGGGCGATACCGCCTCCATTCCAGCCCTTGAATCCATTCTGGAAGAAGAGCGCCAGATGGCAGACTGGCTGCTCCAGCATATTCCACAGACGACGGAACAGTTCCTGCTGCGCTCCGACGCGGATGGCGTTGAAGCTAAAAAATAACGAAATAGGGAGAATGTATGTTTCGACACGTAAAACAGCTGCAATACACGGTACGCGTAGCCGAACCGAATCCGGGCCTGGCCAATCTTCTGCTTGAGCAGTTTGGCGGGCCACAGGGCGAACTTGCCGCGGCATGTCGTTACTTTACGCAAGGATTGAGCGACGACGATCCCGGTCGTAAAGATATGCTGATGGATATCGCGACCGAGGAGTTAAGTCACCTGGAAATTATCGGCACCCTGGTGGGTATGCTGAATAAGGGTGCGAAAGGCGAACTGGCGGAAGGCGTTGAAAATGAAGCGGAACTGTACCGCTCCATGACCGAGAACGGCAACGACAGTCATATCACCTCCCTGCTCTACGGCGGCGGTACTCCGCTTACTAACTCCGCAGGCGTACCGTGGACGGCGGCGTACGTGGATACCATTGGCGAACCGACCGCGGATCTGCGCTCTAACATAGCGGCCGAGGCGCGCGCCAAAATTATCTACGAACGGCTTATTAACGTAACGGACGATCCGGGTGTTAAAGATGCGCTGGCGTTTTTAATGACGCGTGAGGCAGCACACCAGCTCTCGTTTGAGAAGGCGCTCCAGTCGATCCGTAACAATTTCCCACCAGGTAAATTGCCGCCAATCGAAGAGTACACCAACAAGTACTACAATATGTCTGAGGGGGGAGAAGTTCGCGGCAGCTGGAACAGCGATAAGCACTTCGACTACGTGGAATCTCCTCAGCCAGCGGTCGATGGCGGTGACGGCGGCGCAAGCGTAACGCTCACTACAGAGCAGGAAACGCTGGTCAAAGCGATGTGCGCACGCACGAAATCCGACCCCAATGCCGATCCGCTTACCGGTGCCGAGCTTGGTGCAGGTAAGAAAAAACCGTAACCGGTTTTGCCAGGCAGCCTGAGGCTGTCTGGCAATGCCTTGTGCGCTATCAGTTCCAGAGGTACGGAGCATGTTCGAGCTTGATGCGTTTCATCTGGCCAGGATACAGTTCGCCTTTACCGTCTCTTTTCATATTCTCTTCCCGGCGATCACCATCGGGCTTGCGAGCTATCTGGTGGTTCTCGAAGGCATGTGGCTTCGCACCAAAAATGATGTCTGGCGCTCGCTATACCATTTCTGGCTGAAAATTTTCGCCGTCAACTTTGGTATGGGCGTGGTTTCCGGGCTGGTCATGGCTTACCAGTTTGGGACTAACTGGAGCGGCTTTTCCCAGTTCGCAGGCAGCATAACCGGCCCTCTGCTCACCTATGAAGTCTTAACCGCCTTCTTCCTGGAAGCTGGTTTCTTAGGCGTGATGCTGTTCGGCTGGAACAAGGTCGGCCCCGGCCTGCACTTCTTTGCCACCTGCATGGTGGCGCTGGGCACGCTGATGTCCACCTTCTGGATCCTCGCCTCCAACAGCTGGATGCACACCCCGCAGGGCTTCAGTATTCAGAACGGTCAGGTCATTCCCGAAGACTGGCTGGCCATTATCTTTAACCCCTCATTCCCTTACCGCCTGATCCATATGTCCATCGCCGCCTTCCTGTGCAGCGCCTTGTTTGTGGGCGCGTCCGGGGCATGGCATCTGCTGCGCGGTAACGATACGCCCGCTATTCGCACAATGTTCTCCATGGCCATGTGGATGGCGCTGCTGGTCGCGCCCATTCAGGCCGTGGTTGGGGATATGCACGGCCTGAATACGCTTGAGCACCAGCCTGCCAAAATCGCCGCGATTGAAGGCCACTGGGAAAACCCGCCCGGCGAGGCCACCCCGCTGCTGCTGTTTGGCGTACCGGATATGGAAGAGGAGCGCACCAAATACGGGCTTGAAATTCCCGCGCTCGGCAGCCTGATCCTGACGCACAGCCTGGATAAACAGGTCCCGGCGCTGAAGGATTTCCCGAAAGAGGACCGCCCTAACTCGCTCATCGTCTTCTGGTCCTTCCGCATTATGGTCGGCATGGGGCTGCTGATGATTACCCTTGGCGTGCTGAGCGTCTGGCTGCGCTATCGCCGTCGACTCTATCACTCGCGGCCATTCCACTGGTTTGCCCTCTGTATGGGGCCTGCCGGACTGCTCGCGCTGCTCGCCGGGTGGGTCACCACCGAAGTGGGCCGCCAGCCGTGGGTCGTTTACGGCTATCTGCGCACGATAGATGCGGTGTCTCTGCACAGCACGTTGCAGATGAGCATCAGCCTGCTGGCCTTTATCGTGGTCTACTGTTCGGTGTTTGGCGTGGGTTATGTGTATCTCGCCCGGTTGATTAAGAAAGGTCCGCAGCCTGTGGGCACGCTAACGTCTAATACGTCGGGCACCCCTGCCCGTCCGCTGTCCGCCGCCGAGTCCGTTCCGGAAGAGGAGAAGATCTGATGGGCGTCGATATCCCGGTCATCTGGTTTGCCATTATTGTCTTCGCCACGCTGATGTACATCATCATGGACGGTTTCGATCTCGGTATCGGCATGCTGTTCAGCTTTGTGGGCGATGCCAAAGAGCGCGACGTGATGGTGAACAGCGTCGCCCCGGTCTGGGACGGAAATGAAACCTGGCTGGTTCTCGGCGGTGCAGGGTTGTTCGGCGCGTTTCCGCTGGCCTACGCAGTGATTATCGATGCCCTGACCATCCCGCTGACGGCCATGCTGATCGGGCTTATTTTCCGCGGGGTGGCGTTTGAGTTTCGCTTTAAGGCGACCCCTTCACACCGCAAATTCTGGGACTACTCCTTTGCCGGCGGTTCCCTGCTGGCAACCTTCAGCCAGGGGATCGTGGTTGGCGCGATGATCAACGGCTTTGACGTGGAAGGGCGTCGCTTTGTGGGCTCCTCGCTGGACTGGTTCACCCCGTTTAATCTGTTCTGCGGGCTGGGCTTAATTGTCGCCTATACCCTGCTGGCTACCACGTGGCTGATCATGAAAAGTGAAGGCGCGCTGCAAAACCGGATGCGCGAGCTGACCCGCCACGTGCTGCTGGCGCTGATTGCCGTTATTGCGGTGGTAAGTATCTGGACCCCGCTCGGCTGGCAGTTTGTCGCCGAGCGCTGGTCTACTCTGCCTAACTTCTTCTGGTTCCTGCCAGTTCCGGTTCTGGTCGCGGTATTCAGCCTGTGGATCTGGCGGCTGACGCGCAATCCTGACAGCCATGCCCGTCCGTTCCTGTTAACGCTGGGCCTGATCTTCCTCGGCTTTAGCGGCCTGGGCATCAGCCTGTGGCCACACATTATTCCGCCGCACATCACCCTGTGGGAAGCCGCCGCGCCGCCTGCCAGCCAGCTGTTTATGCTGATTGGTACGCTGTTAATCATCCCGGTGATCCTGGTTTATACCGCCTGGAGCTATTACGTCTTCCGGGGCAAAGTGTCTGATACCGAAGGTTATCATTAAGGATTGCTATGGCAGGCTGGCATACACGCGCCATTATTTACCAGATTGATACCGCCCTGTTTTACGATCTTAACGGCGATGGCTGTGGCGACATCGCCGGAATCACCGCGAAGCTGCGCTACATCCGCCGGATGGGCGCGACGGTTATCTGGATCACCCCGTTTTACCTCACGCCTTTTCTCGATGAAGGCTATGACGTGAGCGACCATTTGCAGGTCGATCCCCGCTTCGGCAAGCTCAACGATATCATCGCCTTTATTGAACAGGCGCGGGAGCTGGGGATGCAGGTCATTATTGAGCTGCTGATCCAGCATACCTCGGATGCGCATCCCTGGTTTCAACAGGCCCGCCGCAACCCCCAGTCACCCTACCGTGACTATTACCTGTGGTCCGACACGGACGACGACGATACGCCACCGATGTTCCCCGGCGTGGAGAAGAGCATCTGGACATGGGACGACGAGGCGGGGCAATACTACCGGCATATGTTTTATCACCACGAGCCGGATCTCAATCTCGCCTCCCCTGCGGTGCTAAAGGAGATTGAGAACATCATCATCTTCTGGCTAAAGCTCGGGGTGTCGGGCTTTCGCCTGGATGCGGCATCGCACCTGACAAAACAGGCCGGACGTGGGGATGAAAAACGCGGCCTGTGGATCCTGGAGCATCTGCGCCGTCTTATCGGGCAGCGTAACCCGGACGCGATCCTGCTCGGCGAAGTCGACGTGGAGGTCGAGGCCTACAAAGATTATTTTGGTCAGAACGACCGGCTCAACCTGGTGCTGAATTTCTGGCTCAATAAGTACTTTTACGTCAGCCTGGCAGAGAAGAGCGCACGACCGCTGCGCAACGCGGTGAAGAAGATGATTGTGCCGCCGGACTCCTGCTGCTTCGCCAACTGGCTGCGCAATCATGATGAGCTGGATCTGGAAGGGATAGGAAAAAAAGCGAAGCAGACCGTCATCGATACCTTTGCCCCTGATGAAGAGATGAGTGTGTATCAGCGAGGTATCCGCCGCCGTCTGGCGCCGATGCTTAATGGCGATCGAAAGCGGCTGGCCTTTTGCCACGCGGTCTTGTTTTCGCTGCCGGGGGTACCGGTCATGCGCTACGGGGATGAGATTGGCATGGGGGATGATTTGGATCTGGAGGAGCGTTACGCCGTACGCACTCCGATGCAGTGGGCCGGATCGCAAGGCGGCGGTTTCTCAGACGCCGCCCCGGAAACCTTTATCGCCCCGATGATTGACCATGGCCCGTACCGCTATCAAAAAATCAACGTGGCGGATTCGCTGTTGCACCGCAACTCACTCCTGCACTGCATTATCGATATCGCCAATACGCGCTCGGAGTTCCCTGAGATCGGCGTCGCGCCGTTTCGTCTTATTAATATCGACAGCGATGCGGTGCTGGGGATCTATTACGAAACCGACACGCGCAGCATTCTGACCTTCGTTAACTTCAGCAATAAGCACGTTAATTTTACCGCCAGAGGGATCCGGCATGCGACCTGGACCGCCTGCCTGGCGGACAAACGCTACAACGACGCGCTGGTGTGCGGCAAAACCGTCGCGCTTAACCTCAGCGGCTATGGCTACCGCTGGTTCTGGACCGATCGTACCGCACTGCGCTGATTATCGTCTCCGCGAGAGCAGCAGACGGGCCACGATCGCGCCCGTGACGGCAAGGGAGCCGAGCAGCACTTTCCCCGGCATGCCGGAGGTGACGCTGATAGCGCGCTCTTTTGCTTCGTCGGTGAAGTGCCCGTGGATTTTATGCAGGTCGTTAACCGGCTGATCCAGATAGTCCTGACGGTCATCCGCATTTAACGTATCGGTCATCTGCCCTTCCCAGGCCTTTTTAACCATCAGCCGATCCAGAAAGCCGGGGAAAAGAAATTGCCCGACAATCGACTGGACGGTGCTGCTGCCCACCCACAGTTCCCGCACCGGTTTCTGCGCCACCTTAAAAATAGCGCTGGCAGCTACTTCCGGCTGAAAAACGGGAGGAACCGGGCGCATCGCCCAGGCAAATTTATTCCTCGCCCACTCGAACTGCGGCGTATTGAGGCCTGGCATCTGTACCATTGCGATCTGCACCCGGCTGTTTTCATGCATCAGTTCGGTGCGCACGGCATCGGTAAATCCGCGGATCGCGGCTTTCGCCCCGCAGTAGGCTGACTGCAAGGGAATGGAACGGTAGGCCAGCGCGGAGCCAACCTGAATAATCGTTCCGCGATCGCGTGGGGTCATTAACTCCAGCGCGGCGCGGGTGCCGTTAACATAGCCCAGATAGGTCACCTCGGTGACGCGGCGAAACTCCTCCGGGGACATGGTGCGAAACGGCGCCAGCATCCCGCCCATAGCGTTATTCACCCAGACATCGATGGCCCCAAGCCGGTATTCAATCTCGTTAGCAGCATCGGTCACCGCCTTGCTGTCGGCCACGTCGGCCTGAACGGCACGGGCGTTGATCCCAAAACGGCGCAACTCCTCTTCTGTGGAGCGCAGGCTCTGCTCGTCGCGGGCAATGATGCCCACATCGTAGCCCGCTTTGGCAAAGTGCAGCGCCGTGGCTTTCCCCACGCCCGCCGTACCGCCGGTAATAACGATCACAGCCATAGCCTTTCCCCTTGTTTCAGACGTTATCCCAGCCGGAGAGTATTTCGATCAGTTCAGACAGGGAATAACGCACCGCTTTATCCACCACATCCTGACATTCACCGGAAAACAGCACGGTGCGGGTTTCCGTCTGTCCGCGAATATTCCAGCCGAAGCAGACCGTACCGGCTGCGGTGCCATCGTCGCCGCCTTCCGGTCCCGCATAGCCGCTGATGGCAAGGCCGATATCCGCCTCGGCAATTTCGCGAATTTTAGCGGCCATCTCGGTCACCGTTTGTTCACTGACGGCGGTGAAGCGCTCAATGGTTTCGTGCCGCACGCCGAGGATCCTCTCCTTCGCCGCATCGCTGAACACCACCATGCCAACGTCATAAAATTCCGCCGTGTTCTCTTCGGCACAAAGCGCAACCGCGAGATTGCCGCCGGTACAGGACTCTGCGGTGGTTAACCGCAAACCTCTGTCCGTAAGCTGAGTGGCGAGCTTTTTCGTCAGCTCGCTGATGGTGCTGTTGCTGTCGTGAATAAGGTTGCTCATCGCGTTGCCCCTTAATTTTCGTCCGGAATAATAGAAATATGACCATTACGCTCAAGAATAGCGTATTTAATCTCCTTCAATTCTGTAATACCGTGATTCTGGCGGGCTGATACCAATATATCATCACAGGATACATCGACCTTTTTCAGTTTATCGGCAAGGGGAACACCGTTCTCCACCAATATCACCGGCGTGCCATCAAGAATATTCTCGACAGTGGAAAAATATTTTTTCAGCAGGCCAAAAATAATATCCACAACCACCAGCGTCGTTATTGTAATCATCGCGCCGGTGACGGAGAAATCTTCGCCAAGCAGCGCCTGTTGTGTCGCCTCACTGATAATTAAGAGCAAAATAAGGTCAAAACTGGTCATTTGTAGCAGAGCGCGTCGCCCGGCAACTTTAAACACAATGACCAGAAACAGGTAAATTGCCAGGGCACGAAAAACCATGTCCATATTCGACTCCTAGGGGTAAATAAACTGCCAGAAATGGATATCTGGCTCGTTGTTTACGCGGATGCTGTTTGTCCACTTCCCTGCTTTTGACGGCGTGATGAATAACAAAACGGTAAATTTATCGGTCTGTTGTAAACGATCGTAGACGAGAAACAGGGTATTCCCCCGGCTGTACATGCTGTCCGGCTGTGGCCAGACGCTGCCGGGCTCATATGCGTCGCTGCTTTCGCTGGTCATGCTGAGGGTATATTTCCCCTCAGACGTCACCGGAAACGTCAGTGCCATCCGCGATTCGGTCTGGCGGCGACCGAAGCGCTCATAGCTCAGGGTCAGGGATTTTGCTTCGTTTGTTTTCTCCACGTCGCTGACCGCGCCGCTGGAAAACAGGCCGGCTATCGCGGCCACGATAATAGCTAACAGCACAATAAAACCCACCTGGCGAAATGCATACTCAAACGTCAGTAAACGGCTACTCTCTTTTATCCCAGGCACTTTTTCATTTTTTGGTTCCATGGCTGTGGTCACCGTTTCGCTTAATTGCCGAAATTTATGATTTTCCTGTGCAAATGCTTTTAAGACTTATCACATTTGCCACATAAAGGAATAGCAACAATACTTAATAAGTCAAGACATCCAAAATGAAGGATATCAGATGAAATTATCAGTGATTTCAGCCTTGTTTATATTAATTATCCCTACTGCATGGGCAGATAATAACGGCGGGTTACAAAAGGGTGACGCGCCGCCACCGCCGCATGCGCTGGACAGCGGTTATCGTGGTACCGATGATGCGCGCATTATGACCATTACTCAGGCGAAAGAGATGCATGATGGTGCCTCTATTTCATTGCGCGGCAATCTTATTGATGGCAATGGCGATAAATACGTTTTCCAGGATAAAACCGGGAAAATCGACGTTATTATCCCGAAAGCCGTATTTGACGACAGAACCGTGGAACCTGACAACATGATCAGTATTAGCGGCTCGCTCGATAAAAAATCATCCCCACCCGTAGTGCGGGTCAGCCACTTGCAAAAATAATTCAGCGAAGCGTTAACGCTGTAACTATCCATCAAATCTCACCCCTAACAAGGAGTTAGCTATGAGTGATAATGAACAACGTACGAACGCTTACCCAACGCCACCTTTCCCGGAGCAGCCCCAGACGCCACCGGGCCTGGCCTCTGAGATGGAACCCGTACCCGACCACGGCGAGAAGAGCTACAAAGGGCATGGTCGTCTTGCCGGTAAGAAGGCGCTAATTACCGGGGGCGATTCCGGCATAGGACGCGCGGTAGCCATTGCCTATGCCCGCGAAGGGGCAGATGTCGCGATTAACTATTTGCCGGAAGAGGAAGAAGACGCAGCGGAAGTCATCGCCCTGATTAAAGCGGAAGGACGAAATGCCGTCGCGCTTCCGGGCGATGTGCGGGACGAAACTTTTTGTCAGAACCTGGTGGAGCAGGCCGTCTCAAAACTGGGCGGGCTGGATATCCTGGTGAATAACGCAGGCCGCCAGCAGTACCGTGAATCGCTGGAAGAACTGACCACGGAAGATTTTGACGCGACCTTTAAGACCAACGTCTATGCGCCTTTCTGGATCACAAAGGCGGCGTTGCGCCATATGAAAGCCCCTGCTTCCATCATTAACACCTCCTCCGTTCAGGCGGTGAAACCGAGCGCCGTACTGCTTGACTATGCGCAGACCAAAGCCTGTCTGGCGGTGTTCACCAAAGCGCTGGCGAAACAGCTGGGGCCGAAGGGGATCCGCGTGAACGCGGTAGCGCCGGGACCTTACTGGACCGTGCTTCAGCCCAGCGGTGGGCAGCCACAGGAAAAAGTGAAACATTTTGGCGAGAGTACCCCTCTGGGACGCCCGGGACAGCCCGTGGAGATCGCACCGCTGTATGTCACCCTGGCCTCGGATGAGTGTTCATACACCTCCGGGCAGGTGTGGTGTTCAGACGGCGGGGATGGCGTCATCTAGCGCTCAAGGCGCGCAGAGTGTAGGCCGGGTAAGGCGAAGCTGCCACCCGGCAAATTGTTGCAGGCGAAAGCTAAAGGGCTGCGAAAGCAGCCTTTTTTACGTTTAAGGGGTGACGACAGGAAACCAGAAGCTGAAGCTTTCCATGCAGCGCAGCATTTCGTTTACCTTCGCGGCATTGCCGACGATCGTCACCTCTCCTGCCTGTTGCGCCTTTTTCAACGTGGTCTCTTTGAGGATGATTTTATTCAGCGTTTCGCGGCTGAGCGTGATGGTTGCATCCGGATCTTCTGCCTGAGCGTTGGCGCTATGGTTCAGCACGCCATTCTCCAGCTCCAGCTTGTACCTGCCGCCCTCGCGACCCAGATCAACGTTAAAAATCCCTCTGGCATTCGCAGCTCTGACGCCGTTAAGGTGAACGCCGAAGTAGTCAAAAATCATCTCAGTCGACATGGCACGAACCGCATCCGGGCTGGCGGTATTGGGCGTCGGCATCCTCTTCACCCCGTTACGCAACTCCTGCGCACCGGTGAGGTAGGCGTTACGCCAGGGTCCTGACTCGGCCTGGTATCCCAGCTGTTCAACCGCGTCCGCTTCCAGTTCGCGCGCCGCCTTATTATTTGGATCGGCAAAAACGACTTTACTCACTACCTGCGCCACCCAGCGGTAATTTCCCCGGGCATAATCAACCCGGGCTTTTTCAAGGATCGCGCGGGCTCCGCCCATGTAATCGACATATTTTTTCGCTGCCTCGACCGGAGGCAGTTCATTGAGCGTCGCCGGATTTCCGTCGAACCAGCCAAGATAGTAGACATAGGTGGCTTTGACATTGTTGCTTACCGAGCCGTAATAGCCACGGCCTGCCCAGGATTTTGCCAGCCCGTAAGGCAGGGCGAAATAAGCGGCTATCTCATCCCTCGTCAGCCCTTTATTCGCCAGCCTCAGCGTCTGGTCGTTGATATAGCGGTAGATATCACGCTGGCTTTTCATCAGCTTCACCACTTTTTTATTACCCCATGTGGGCCAGTGGTGCTGCGCGATAATAATTTCCGCTTTATCCCCCCAACGATCGAGGGCGTTATTGATGTATTTTGACCATGCCAGCGGATCGTGTATCTTCGCCCCGCGCAGCGAGTAAGTATTGTGCAGGGTGTGAGTGACGTTCTCTGCTGCTTCAATCAGCTTTTTCTCTTCCACATACCAGAGCATTTCAGACGGCGCTTCCGACCCCGGCGCCAGCATAAAATCATAGGTGAGACCGTCGATGATCTCTTTCTGCCCGTCTTCGGTAATGGCGTGAGTGGGCGCGATAAGCGTGACCGTCCCGGCTGAGGTGGTCGTCCCCAGACCCGCCCCTACCTGACCTTTTACATTGGCCTTTAACAGGTTTCCGTAGATATAACTGGCACGGCGGCTCATGGCATTTCCGGCCATGATATTTTCCGATACCGCCTCTTCCATAAAACCTGCTGGAGCATAGACTTTCACTTTGCCGGTTATCACTCCCGCTTCATCGACTACGCCACGCACGCCGCCATAATGATCGACATGACTATGGGTATAAATAACGGCAACAACCGGGCGTTTGCCACGATGTTGAACGTAAAGATCCATGCCCGCTTTGGCCGTTTCCGCAGACACCAGCGGATCGATAACCGTGATCCCCTCTTTGCCCTCTATAATCGTCATATTCGACAGATCGAGGTTACGGATCTGGTAGACGCCTTCCGTGACCTCAAACAGACCGCCAATATTATTCAGCTGCGCCTGACGCCACAGGCTCGGGTTGACGGTATCCGGCGCTTTTTGCCCTTCTTTGATAAAAGCGTATTTCTGGGGGTTCCAGATAACGGCGCCTTTTTCGCCTTTAATCACCGCGGGTGGCAGCGGGGCAATAAAGCCTTTGTGCGCATTTCGGAAATCGGTCTTATCAAAGAAGGGCAGTTGACCATAAAGTGCATCATTCATCTCTTTCGTATGGGCAGTGGCTCCCTTCCCTTCCTTTTGTGCCAGGACAGGCAATGAGGTCAACGACACTAATAGCAGACCAGCAACGGCCATCGCACTAACGAGAGTTTTAAATTTCATACTTCCTCGAGGAGTTATATTCACGCTGGCGGTATATGGGGGGAAAGGAGGCTATCACCAGGCTTATCTTTAACCTATGGAAATAACGTTTATAAATAAATTAGTTTATTCTTTCGTCGCTGCGTCCTTAAGGGATAATGCTGAGTCCAGTTATTTCCCCGGAGTGATTCGATGAAGAGCCTGCCGTTCTTTTTCGCTGTATTAACCATCAGCACATTATCAGCCTGTAGTTCTCCCCAACCAGACAATGTTGAAAAAATTAATCATCTGCAAATTCCACTGGTGTTGCCGGGGGAAAAACCGCCGCAGGCACAGATATCGCATATCGCGTCTCTTTATCAGGAAAATAAACAGCAGATCGAGACCTTAACGCGCAGCGTAAAATCACAGTATCTACAGGACACCACCGCAAAAGAAATTTTTGTTGCGGACAGTGACGTTCAACGCGTCTATGCCTCGCTGACCAAACTGGAACAGTTAGATATGGTTAATCAGCAATACCTGAAAGATAATAATGTCACGGGCCTGCAAAATATTCATATCATTCTTGAACCGTTATTCACCAGCTGAAAATAAAAAACCCGGCAACATAAGCAGCCGGGTTTTTATTAATGGGCATATCACGGGCATCAGTCGTACTGACCAAAGCGATAGCTAAGCCCTGCGGTGACGGAACTCAGGTCGCTGCTCACGCCGATCTGGTTAACATTGCCCACGTTGCTTACCCACTGATATTCCAGGCGGCCCGCCCAGTTTTTATTGAAAGCGTATTCAGTACCCACGGCTGCAAGCGGGCGCACACCGGTTTCAAAACGATTGTGACCACTTACATCGGATTCAGCGCGATAGCCCATTGCGCCGGCACGGCCGTAAATATCCCAGTCACTGGTCAGGGCATAACTGGCCTTCAGAGACATTTGCAGGCCCTGCGTCTTCATTTGCGCCCCGGCGCCATGCTGACCTTTAATCTGCATGTTACCTAAATAATCATAACCACCTTCTACCGCAAGCCATGGGGTAATCTGATAACCCGTATAAACACCCCCGCCGACATTATCATGGTTAAAATCGAAGTGATCGGAATACGTGTTCTCAAACGCTTTTGAACCCATATTGGTATCAAAATAGTGAGACCAGCCGAATTTAGCCCCGCTATACCAGGTGCCCGCATCAGCGGCGGCGAACGCGGAAGTGGCGGTAAATGCATTAGCCATAATCAATGCGATAACTGTCTTTTTCATAAATATACCGTTTACTTGATAATGTTAAATCTGAGAAAGCAAACGATATAGAAAATTAACGGTAGCGTTAATTGCATTTCTGTTTAATTTTAAACTTCCGCTAGAATGACTCGGGTAAATGTCTGACCTCAAGCAGATATCCACCGCGCTTAAAGGCGATATATTCCCCCTGCTTAAGGGCAGATAATACATTGAGTATACTGCTGCGAGAGAGCAGCGTACGATCCTGGATATATTCCAGAATCGTGGTACGCAAACGCGTCTCTTCCGGGAGCAAAATCATTTCCTGAAGGTGGTTACGAATAACGGAATAGGTACGCTGCTGGAGTACCTGGGCATCACGGAATATTAAATAGGCCGTATGGTATGAGAGCAGCGCGGCGACATCCTCCCAGACGCCCTCGGCACGAAACAATTCAGCCGCCTTGTCCGCATCGAGACGTAAAATAGTCGACTCTCTTTCAGCACGGAGAAGGTGCCCCTGCGTAGGCTGGATCATCTCTGCAATACCAAACAAATGCGGCTCGTAAACGGTCACTACCACCAGTCCATCCGAAGCCCGCAGCAGGGACAACTCCCCTTCCAGAAAGAGGTACATCTGCTGTTTCCCCTTCCGTAACCAGGTGAGTCGTTTACGCGGAACAACGTGCACTTTCTCCGCTATCGGCTCAAGGATGGCGGTCAGTCGTTCGATGGATTTTTCGGGTCGAACAGGCGGTAAAATATGCATGGTACAACCTTCTGACATTCAATATCTGCCATTATAGACCATATATTTTAAGCGGTTAGCCGATCAAAACTGATAGCTGTAGTTGACGCTGGCAAACCAAAGATAAGGATGATCGTAACTTCCGGCAAACGCCGTCGGGGATTTCACATGCGACGACTGCATATGAAGATACGACACGGCAATACCAATATTGCTGGCCGGGGTGATCTGATACTGGGCTCCCGTGCCAAATCGCCACTCATCCCCGGTGGGTAAAGTTAAGGCCACATCACTCTGACTCTCATACGGCGAGCTGTCGAACGCCACACCGATATTCAGTCGCCACTGAGGTGTTGGACGATACTGCACGCCCACCGCGCCGTGCCACGTATCCTTCAGGCGGCTGACGTTGTTCAGTTGCCGATCCCCAACGACGATTTGCGGGGCACCGAACTGGCTCCAGTCCTGCCAGCCGAGATCGCCCATAACCGACCACCGCGGGTTAATATCATGCACAAGACTGAGCATGATTTGCTGCGGCGCGCTGATTTGTGCCGACACCGGCAGGTCGTAGGCGCCATTCTGCATGCGAGCTTTGCCGTCAACAGAGTAGCGATAGTTCGTCTCGCTGTTCCATGTAATACCGGCTCGTGTCTGGTCGGTCAGTTGCATGAGTAGCCCAAGCCGATAGCTCATGGCCCAGTCCTCATCATGCTGCCGATAGTCATTATCATTAACGTTGCGGGTCAGCGAGAAATAACCGTAATTAACGTTGGCGGACGCCCCTATTGAGAGTCGGTCGTTGAGCTTGTATGCCAGTGACGGACTGAGCGTCATTGCAACCAGGGTGCTCTTTTTAATCAGCCTGTCGCCCGCCCAGCTACCGTAATCGATCCCCAGACCGTAATTACCGTAAAGCCCGATCCCGGCATAAAGATCATCGTTTATCTTCTGGCTATAAAAGGCGCTGGCATTCGGGATGGTTTTCATCACGTCGCCGGGGCTTTGATGGGCATGGTTATCCAGCTGGTTGTCGATGGAGCCATCCATAACCTGTAACCCACCGGTGACCATATGATCCGGCAGGCGCGTCATGCCAGCAGGGTTGGTCATGATTGTCGAGGCGTCCTGCGCACGAGCCGCCTGCCCTGCTCCGGCAAGCGCGGTATCTTCGGTGCCGGCTTCATAAAAATAGAGGGCGCTGGCATGGGCACTGGAGGCGGCAAATAAGCCCGCGCACAGGAGGAGTCGTGTTTTCATCTGCGATCCGGGAAATAAAAAATTTGCCGACAGATATAACAGGGGCGCCTGATGACGTAAAAAGGAAGAGGGTTTAATTTTAAATTATGCGCGGTTCAGCCCCTCTTAATATCTCTGAAAATTCAGCGACGTCCGGAATACGACGCCGCTACGTCCTGCACCTGTAATACGTTCAGGTACAGGACGATAAAATCCAGGAATTTTGTTCAGGTTTATCCGGCCTTACTTATAATGCTCCAGATTGGTTTCCGGGCCCGTTCTGGCAATTTCCTGAGCTTTGCCGAAACTTTCAATCAGGCACTTATATTCCGGACAGACATGCTCTGCCAGGATCTCAGCAAAGCGAGAACCTTCCGCGCGGTTCCAGGTTCTCATTAATTCAGCGACAATGGCAAACGTATCGGTAGGGATCGCTCCCGCCTGAGCCACGCGCGCGATGGTGGTATCGGTCGCGATTTTGGACCAGTTCCCCGAGGCATCCACAACACAGTAAACCTTATACCCCTCCTGGACAGCGCTAACCGCAGGGAACGCCATGCAGACGCTGGTGAGCGTGCCGGCAATAATCAGGGTCTTTCTGCCCGTCTTTTCCACTTCCTTCACAAACGCCGGATTATCCCAGGTATTAATCTGCCCGGTGCGTGGAACATACACGGCATGGGGTGCATATTTGTGAATTTCCGGGATGAGCGGGCCATTGGGACCGTCAGGAACAGAGGCCGTGGTGATCACCGGGATATTTAAAAGCGTGGCAACTTTGGCTATCGCTGTCACATAATTACGAAGGTCTGGTACAGGCACATCACGTACCGTGTTGAATAAGCCACTCTGATGGTCGATGAGTAAAATTACAGCGTCATCAGTATCAATCATACCGTTTGTAGCAGCCATATTTCTTTCCTCATGATTTCTTTTACATTGCCGTCAACTCTCCCGGCTCCGCGATTTTACATGCACATGGTCAGGGTATAATGCATTGATAAATCATAATGAATAGTAGTCCGATCCGGTCTGAATACCGCATCATTTCAGGACAATTTCTGGCACGGTACGCTGAGCCATCGACGCTGACGGAAAGCCCTCGTGAGGAGAAGAGATCTTTACAATGCCGTTATGCGGCCATTCGTATTCGTTCGGCTGAAGGCAAGCGTTACTCACTACTGGGATCGCCCTTATCCTCCCGCATGGATTCGATAAACTCCCGTTGCTCCTCTGTGAGTTCAAGCTCATCCAGCAAGCGATCTAACTCTTCTTCAGGTGATTCCTTTTGGTTCTTTCTCTTCCCGGTAGCCATACTCACCCTTGAGTTATTAGGATTAATCTCAGGGTATCCAGGGTACAGGAAATGTGCAACTTAGCGTGTTATGCCGACAACCGATCATAACAATGAACGAAAGGGGGAAGCAGGTACGCCAGTACAGGAAAGACTGATAGGGGTATTCCTGTTCCGGCGATGAAAGATAGCCAATTGAAAGCCTTGCCAGATCACATACGGGCTTTGCAATAATCGAGAGGGTGCAATGCCAACCTTCCCTTTAATTTAACTTAACTCAAATTTAATCACATTTAAATTAATGATTTTGTTAGATTTAATCGTTTATTGCCCTCTCACACATAGGTACACTTTCTCTATGGTTTTTTTTATAACAGCATGAGGAAAAAGTGAAAATGGCTATTCCAGCTTACCTATGGCTTAAAGATGACGGTGGCGCAGGATGGGCGCAAAGCCGCGCAGGAACAACGGATCCGGCTTTTGGTGATTGGTTTGGCTCAACGCCTTACGGTGATGATCCTAACGACCAGTACTGGATAAGAGCGGGTATCGACTATGCAAAACGCACAGGTTTTTAAGAAGCGGTATCTACTTCTGATCCTGTTGGCTGTTGTCGCCTATGGGATATACAACTTGCTGCACTTCTCACCACTTGAGCAAGTGATTATTAAGAAGGTGAAAGTTAACAATCTGGCTAATCTTTACATCACAGAAGCGAGTGCAGGAGCCACCACAGGCTTTTCCTACCGTTTCTATCTCTATGATGTAACCAAAGATGATAAAGCGTTTATGGCGAGTCTGGAGAACGATCACCAGCCTTTCATGATCACCACGGACAAAGATGCATTGAAGAAGGTCGAGAATAATGCGATCTACCTTTCCGTGAAGGGAACCATTTACACCTTTCACAGCCCTGCGGATTATCTGGCAGGTGGCTCGATCTACTCCGTCCCTGTCTATTTAACCGCATCACCATACTAAAAACATAGCCAGCTGCCACGCTGGCTCTTTCTCTTCTGGTTTTAGACAACAGAAACCATTAAGCCCCTTAGAGGTTAGAAGACAAGCGAAGCACAGCGATTTCATAAGACTGTCAGAGGGTTACCTGCATTTCGTGTGCAGGGAGGACGTCAATGCTCTACAGGACATAACGCCTAAACAAGTTAGTCAGCGCTACTGAGCAACCTACTGAAATAAAGAAAGTTTTTGAACGGTTCTACTTGGGGAAATTCTGGAGCGGGCGAAGGGAATCGAACCCTCGTATAGAGCTTGGGAAGCTCTCGTTCTACCATTGAACTACGCCCGCTTTGAGGTGCGTAAGGCATTATAGACCTTACGCCTCTTCATACAAGCCTTTACCCCACTAAGTGGCGATTAAATAATCACTTAACACTTCGGCTTACTGCCCTGCGCCGGAAGATAACGCTGCGGATCGATGGCTGTAGCCTTATAGCGGATCTGGAAGTGCAGCTTCACCGTATCCGTCCCGGTACTGCCCATGGTCGCAATCTTCTGCCCCGCCTTCACGTTCTGGCCGTTATTGACCAGCATCGTGTCGTTATGCGCATACGCCGTAATGTAGTCCTCACCATGCTTAATCATGATCAGGTTACCGTATCCACGAAGCTGGTTACCGACATAGACCACCTTCCCGGCCCCTGAAGCGTAAACCGGTGTGCCGCGTGCGGCAGCGATATCAATACCTTTATTGCCACCTTCCGAGAGCGAGTACGGCGCAACCACTTTTCCGCTTGCAGGCCAGATCCAGCAGCGCTGACCGACCGGCGGCCAGGATGATTTAGGCACCTGATAGGATGGCGTGACTTTGGCTGTTTTACGCGTTGAGGACTTTTTCCCTGAAGAGGAACCGCCGTTAACCTTGAGCTTCTGCCCTACCTCAATAGTATACGGTGGAGAGATATTATTCAGGCGCGCCAGCTCCTTCACGCTGGTTCCCGTGGCGCGTGAGATGCGGTAGAGCGTGTCCCCGCGCTTAACGGTATAGACTGCACCGGAATAACTGCCCATATCCGAAGATTTACTCCCCGAGCATCCTGCTACAAGTAGCGTCAGCGTCAGGCAGAAAACGGCAATGATCGGGTTTCTCGTCAGGCTTCCTGCAAACAAAACAGCTCCTCGGTCAGCGTGAATGGCGCACTATGATAGCAGCCCAAACTGATGCGGGTCATGCCCTTTTCCGCTCTGTGGGCCAAACCGTTCGCATAAGAATGCAGTATAATAATTCCGCTGGTGGTGCTGAACCATTAAGCATTTTGGCACTGGAGCATCAATGAGTATTCAAGAACACGTTATTTTGGTAAATGACCAGGGAAAGGTGATTGGCACTCAGGAGAAGTACGCCGCGCACACGTCACACACCCCGCTACACCTGGCCTTCTCTTCATGGCTGTTTAACGCTAATGGAGAATGTCTGATCACCCGGCGCGCATTAAGTAAAAAAGCCTGGCCCGGCGTATGGACCAACTCCGTTTGCGGCCATCCACAGGCCGACGAAGCGACAGAGCAGGCGATTATCCGCCGCTGCCGCTTTGAAGTCGGCGCCGAAATCACAGACATCACCCCCATTGCCCCGGAGTTCCGCTACCGTGAAGCCGACCCGTCAGGGATCGTTGAAAACGAAATCTGCCCGGTCTATGCCGCCCGCGTAACGAATACCCTCGCAATCAATGACGATGAAGTGATGGAGTATCAGTGGGTGGAGCTGGACGCGCTATTCCGCGCGCTGGACGCCACACCGTGGGCATTTAGCCCGTGGATGGTGCAGGAAGCGAACACCGCGCGTGAAAAACTCAGCGCCTTCGCGGCGCAATAAAAAAGCCCCGGCGATAAACGCACGGGGCTTTTTTTACGTCTTAACGGCTTATTTCACCGGACGCATCGCCGGGAACAGGATCACGTCGCGGATGGTGTGGCTGTTGGTGAACAGCATCACCATACGGTCGATACCAATACCCAGGCCAGCCGTCGGCGGCAGACCGTGCTCCAGCGCGGTCACGTAGTCTTCGTCGAAGAACATCGCTTCGTCGTCGCCTGCCGCTTTCGCGTTAACCTGATCCTGGAAGCGCTGCGCCTGATCTTCTGCATCGTTCAGCTCGCTAAAGCCGTTACCGATTTCGCGGCCACCGATGAAGAATTCGAAGCGGTCAGTGATTTCCGGGTTCTCGTCATTACGACGCGCCAGGGGAGACACCTCCGCCGGGTATTCAGTGATGAAGGTCGGCTGAATCAGATGCGCTTCGGCCACTTCTTCGAAGATCTCGGTCACGATACGACCCAGGCCCCAGCTCTTCTCAACCTTAATACCGATGCTTTCAGCGATCGCTTTCGCAGAGTCGAAGTTATCCAGATCCGCCATGTTGGTTTCCGGACGGTATTTCTTGATCGCTTCGCGCATGGTCAGTTTTTCGAACGGCTTGCCGAAGTCGAACACCTCTTCACCGTAAGGCACCTGGGTGGTGCCCAGAATGTCCTGCGCCAGGGTGCGGAACAAGGATTCAGTCAGCTCGATCAGATCTTTGTAATCCGCATACGCCATATAGAGTTCCATCATGGTGAACTCTGGGTTATGACGTACGGAGATACCTTCGTTACGGAAGTTACGGTTGATCTCAAACACACGGTCGAAACCGCCGACCACCAGACGCTTCAGATACAGTTCCGGCGCGATACGCAGGTACATGTCCAGGTCCAGGGCGTTGTGATGGGTGATGAACGGACGGGCAGAGGCACCGCCTGGGATCACCTGCATCATCGGGGTTTCTACTTCCATAAAGTCGCGGTTAACCATGAACTGGCGAATACCGGCCATGATCTGGGAGCGAATTTTGAAGGTCTTACGGGATTCATCGTTAGAGATGAGATCCAGGTAACGCTGACGATAGCGCGCTTCCTGATCCTGCAAACCGTGGAACTTGTCCGGCAGCGGGCGCAGGGCTTTGGTCAGCAGACGCAGTTCGGTGCAGTGGATAGACAGTTCACCGGTCTTGGTTTTGAACAGTTTACCTTTAGCGCCCAGGATATCGCCGAGGTCCCACTTTTTGAACTGCTCGTTGTAGATGCCTTCCGGCAGGTCGTCACGAGAGACGTACAGCTGAATGCGGCCGCCAACGTCCTGTAAGGTCACGAAGGACGCTTTACCCATGATACGACGGGTCATCATGCGGCCCGCCACGGACACTTCAACGTTCAGCGCTTCCAGCTCTTCGTTCTCTTTACCGTCGAAGTCTGCGTGCAGTTGGTCTGAGGTGTGGTCACGACGAAAATCGTTCGGGAACGGCACGCCCTGCTTGCGCAGCGCTGCCAGCTTCTCGCGGCGGGTTTTCAGTTCGTTGTTAAGATCGACTACCGCGTCAGCGCCCTGTGCTTGTTGTTCAGACATGTTGGTTCCTCATAACCCTGCTTTCAAACTTGCTTCGATAAATTGGTCCAGGCTGCCGTCCAGCACCGCCTGCGTGTTGCGGGTTTCAACCCCGGTACGCAGGTCTTTGATGCGGGAGTCATCAAGGACGTAAGAACGGATCTGGCTGCCCCAGCCGATATCGGACTTGTTGTCTTCCATCGCCTGCTTCTCAGCATTTTTCTTCTGCATCTCCAGCTCATAAAGCTTCGCTTTCATCTGCTTCATGGCCTGGTCTTTGTTCTTATGCTGGGAACGGTCGTTCTGGCACTGTGTTACCAGCCCGGTTGGAATGTGGGTAATACGCACCGCAGATTCCGTACGGTTAACGTGCTGACCACCCGCGCCGGATGCGCGGTAAACGTCGATACGCAGATCCGCCGGGTTGATGTCGATATCGATATCTTCATCGACTTCCGGGTAGACAAACGCGGAGCTGAAGGAGGTGTGACGACGGCCGCCGGAATCGAACGGGCTCTTACGCACCAGGCGGTGAACGCCGGTCTCGGTACGCAGCCAGCCGTAAGCGTAATCGCCAATAATCTTGATGGTGACGGATTTGATACCCGCCACTTCACCTTCGGACTCTTCGATAATCTCGGTTTTGAAACCGCGCGCTTCCGCCCAGCGCAGGTACATGCGCATCAGCATGCTCGCCCAGTCCTGCGCTTCGGTACCGCCAGAACCTGCCTGAATATCGAGATAGCAGTCAGCGCTATCGTATTCGCCGGAGAACATGCGACGGAATTCCAGCTGCGCCAGCTTCTCTTCCAGCACGTCGAGCTCTGCCACGGCTTCGTTAAAGGTTTCTTCGTCGTCGGCTTCGACAGCCAGCTCCAGCAGCCCAGAAACATCTTCCAGACCCTGCGCCATTTGATCCAGCGTATCTACGATGGCTTCGAGGGAGGAACGCTCTTTACCCAGCGCCTGAGCGCGCTCAGGTTCGTTCCAGACGTCCGGCTGTTCCAGCTCGGCGTTTACTTCTTCGAGACGCTCTTTCTTGGCATCGTAGTCAAAGATACCCCCTAAGAACGTCAGAGCGCTCCGTGAGGTCCTGAATGCGGTTTTTTACCGGATTAATTTCAAACATGGTCTGTTTTCTTTTATGAGCTTGTCAAAATGCGGTGATAAGAGCGGGATTGTACCGAATCCACGCCCTTTTTTATAGAGATTACTGACGCTAAATTGGCCAGATATTGTCGATGATGATCTGAAGGGAGCGGTTACCGCGGAACTCGTTAATATCCAGCTTATAGGCCAGCTCAACCTCGCGCACGCCGTTGTCCGGCCAGATGGAGGTATCAACGTTAAAGGCGATGCCGTCGAGCAGCGGTCCGCCGCCGACCAGTTCCACCATCACTTTGAGATGGCGTTCGCCCACGATGCGCTGTTGCAGCAAACGAAAACGTCCGTCGAAAAGCGGCTCCGGGAACATCTGCCCCCACGGGCCGGCATCGCGCAGCATCTGCGCCACCTCCATGGTCATTTCAGCCGGTGAAAGCTCACCGTCAGAAACCACTTCACCCTGCAACAGAGCCGGATCGATCCACTCGGTGACCAGTTCGCCAAACAGACGCTGGAATTCGTCGAACTTCGCCTCTTCCAGCGACAGGCCTGCCGCCATCGCGTGACCGCCGAACTTAATCATCAAGTTTGGATGCAGCGTATCCAGACGCTCCAGCGCATCGCGCATATGCAGACCCTGAATGGAACGACCGGAGCCTTTCAGCGTGCCGCCCCCGGCGGGGGCGAACGCGATCACCGGGCGGTGGAAACGCTCTTTAATGCGCGACGCCAGAATGCCCACCACGCCCTGGTGCCATTCGGGGTGATACATCGCCAGCCCGCCCGGCAGGGTATCGCCGCTGCGCTCCAGCTTTTCGCACAGGGTCAGCGCTTCGGCCTGCATGCCCTGCTCAATCTCTTTACGGGTCTGGTTGAGTGCGTCCAGCTCACTGGCCAGCACGCGCGCTTCGCCGATGTTGTCGCACAGCAGCAGCGCAACGCCAACCGACATATCATCCAGCCGCCCCGCCGCGTTCAGGCGCGGGCCGAGGGCAAAGCCTAAATCGCTTGCCGCAAGCTTCAGCGGATCGCGGTTGGCAATTTCCAGCAGCGCCTTAATCCCCGGACGGCATTTACCTGCCCGAATGCGGCTTAAGCCCTGCCAGGTGAGAATACGGTTATTGGTATCGAGCGGCACCACGTCCGCCACGGTTCCCAGCGCCACCAGATCGAGATACTCCGCGAGGTTCGGCACGGCAATTCCGCGCGATTCGAACCAGCCCTTATCTCGCAGCAACGTGCGTAACGCCAGCATCAGATAAAACGCTACCCCTACTCCGGCCAGCGATTTCGACGGGAAATCGCAGTCGCGCAGGTTCGGGTTAATGATGGCTTCGGCGGCAGGCAGAGTTTCGCCTGGCAGGTGGTGATCGGTGACCAGTACCGGGATCCCCAGCGCATGGGCATGATCGACCCCCGCATGAGAAGAGATCCCGTTATCCACGGTCATGATCATCTGTGCGCCACGGGCGTGGGCCTGATCGACCACTTCCGGGCTGAGGCCGTAGCCGTCTTCAAACCGGTTCGGCACCAGGTAAGTCACGTTATCACAGCCCAGCGCACGCAGGCTGAGCACGCTCAGCGCGGTACTGGTTGCGCCGTCGGCATCGAAATCGCCCACCACGACAATCCGCGTGCCTTCCCGGAACGCGTCGTAGAGCATTTCAGTCGCTTTTTCGATGCCATTCAGCGCCTGCCAGGGCAGCATGCCTTTGACGCTGCGCTCAAGATCGCTTGCCGTACGCACGCCACGGCTGGCGTACAGCCGCTTTAACAGCAGCGGAAGCGTGTCTGGTAAATCCGCGGTTTCACCCGCATCGCGGCGGCGCAGTTTTATCGGGGCTTTCACGCGAATTATTTACCACCCATCTGTTTCTGGTGCTCGTCGAGGAACGCTTTCATCTCTTTTGGACCCTGGTAGCCCGGTACCACGTAGCCGTTACTCAGCACAATGGCTGGCGTACCGCTCACGCCAAACTGTACGCCCAGCGCGTAGTGGTTAGCGATGTCGATATCGCAGGACGCGGGCTTCACGCCTTTGCCGTTCATCGCATCATCAAAGGCCTTGTTGCGGTCTTTCGCACACCAGATCGCTTTCATATCCTGCTCAGGCTGGCTCTGCACGCCAGCGCGTGGGAAAGCCAGGTAACGCACGGTAATGCCCAGCGCGTTGTAGTCTTTCATCTCTTCATGCAGCTTGTGGCAGTAGCCGCAGGTGATGTCGGTGAAGACAGTAATAACGTGCTTTTCCTGCGCCGCCTTGTAGACAATCATCTCTTTTTCGAGCGCGTTCAGGTTTTTCATCAGCAGCTGGTTAGTGACGTTCACCGGCTGCGCGCCGCTCACGTCGTACATAGGCCCCTGAATGATGTGTTTGCCGTCTTCGGTCACGTACAGCACGCCGCTGTTGGTCAGCACCGTTTTCATGCCAGCCACCGGCGCTGGCTGGATCTCGCTGCTGGCGACGCCGAGTTTCGTCAGAGACTGTTTAATGGCGGCATCGTCCGCATGGGCAATACCGGAAACCGAAGCTGCCAGCAGGGTGAGCAGCGCTAAAGACTTTTTCATATTTGTTCCTGTAACAATTCGTCGGCACTCACGCGCGAGGGTGGTGCTGTTGGTGTAGCTGCCGCAGGCGTTCCGTCGCGACATGGGTGTATATTTGCGTCGTTGAAAGATCGCTGTGTCCAAGCAACATCTGCACCACGCGTAAATCAGCGCCGTGGTTTAACAGATGCGTCGCGAAGGCGTGACGCAAAACGTGCGGCGACAGCTTCTCACTGTCAATACCCGCCAGTGTGGCGTAATGTTTAATGCGATGCCAGAACGTTTGTCGCGTCATCTGCTGCGCGCGCTGGCTCGGGAACAATACATCTATGGAGACGCCGTTCAGCAGCCACGGACGCCCGTGTTCCAGATACGTCTCCAGCCAGTAGACCGCCTCTTCACCCAGCGGCACCAGCCGTTCTTTGTTCCCTTTACCGATAACGCGCACCACGCCCTGACGCAGGCTGATATCGCTCATCGTCAGGCCCACCAGCTCGGAAACGCGCAAGCCCGTGGCATACAATAGTTCAAGCATGGCTTTATCGCGTAACTCCAGCGGAAGGTCAACTGCGGGCGACTGTAATAATCTCTCAACTTGTGCTTCGCTGAGATCTTTTGGCAGCCGCTGAGGCAGTTTAGGCGATGCCAGCAGTGCGCTGGGGTCATCCGCGCGGATCTTCTCGCGGTACAGGTGCTGGAACAGGCGGCGCATGGCGCTCAGCAGACGTGCAGAGCTGGTGGCTTTGTACCCCCCTTCCATCCGCTCAGCCAGTAACCCTTGCAGGTCATCGCTTTGCGCGCTTTCAAGCGTCAGCCCACGATGTGCCAGCCACTCGACCAGCAGCGTGAGATCACGACGATAGGCGCTGAGCGTATTTTCAGCGAGGTTTTTCTCCAGCCACAGCGCGTCGAGAAACTGTTCGATGAGTGCGAGATCCTTTTCCACATCAGCCCCTTTGGTTCTGCAATCTGGCCATTATGCCTGATTGCCATCGGTTTCTGGTACACTACGCGCAAAGTCATAGCAAGAATTGAGATAGTTACGCGATGAATATTGGTCTGTTCTATGGTTCCAGCACCTGCTACACCGAAATGGCGGCGGAGAAAATTCGTGACATCATTGGCCCGGAACTGGTGACGCTGCATAACCTGAAAGATGACGCGGTTGCCTTGATGGAGCAGTACGATGTGCTGATTCTGGGTATCCCTACCTGGGACTTTGGTGAGATTCAGGAAGACTGGGAAGCCATCTGGGATCAGCTCGATTCAGTCAATTTTGAAGGCAAAATCATTGCGATGTACGGCATGGGCGACCAGTTGGGCTACGGGGAGTGGTTCCTTGACGCACTCGGCATGCTGCACGACAAACTGGCGCCAAAGGGCGCGACCTTTATCGGCTACTGGCCTACGGAAGGCTATGAGTTCACCAGTCAAAAACCGATTATTGCCGACGGTCAGCTGTTTGTCGGGCTCGCGCTGGATGAAACCAACCAGTACGATCTTAGCGACGAGCGCCTCCAGAGCTGGTGCGAGCAGATTCTGGGTGAGATGGCCGAGCAGTTCAGCTGATTTACTCCTGCGTCGGCTGTTGCACGATCAACCGGCGCAGATCTCGCCACTCCGCAGGATCCATACTGTCTGCGGCCAGCCACAGGTGCTGGCGACGGTTATCCTCGACCCGACGCAGCCGTAGCATCATCCCGGTATTAAGCATCCACGGCGTCCCCATCATCTCCCACTCTTTTCCCTGCCAGCGCAGGCGAGAATCCATCAGCAGCTTAATTTCACCCTGACGGGCGTTGATTCGACGCTGGCTGCGCACGCTGTCAAACACCACAAACGACAGCAATAGCAACCACAGAGGGGTATAGCTAAGCGGCCACGGCACCAATAACACCAGTGCCGCCACCAGCCCGTGGAGCAGTAAGGACATCCACTGTGAGCGCCACGAGACGCGAAGATCAGATTGCCACAGGACCACGTTCCTGATTCCGTGTTTGAATTAATTGCACCATCCGTTGCAACTCGGTGTCGGCGGGCTTGCCGTGATTCATCAGCCAGTTGAATAAATCCGGATCGTCAGACTCAAGCAGACGGACAAACAGGCGCTTATCGTCATCGCTTAAGCTGTCGTACTCATACTCGAAGAAAGGCATGATGGAGATATCAAGTTCACGCATGCCGCGACGGCACGCCCAGTGAATACGGGCCTTGTTGTTAATATCCATGTTCTGTTTCCTGCATTACGTTTGGCACAGTCGGTATCCCGTTTGGTATTCATTATTGCTCTCCGGGAACACCTGCTAGTGTAACGTGTTTTTGACCGTTTCTTTACTGGAATATTGCGAACCTCGAGCAGGCTCCCTGAATAATCCTTATAAAGACAGCGGATTACACTATTTTGCGTAGCGCCACGCATAACCGCGTAATGGCACGAATGGCCTGCTGAAAGCGCTTGCATTGAATACAGTCTCTTTTACCATTAGGTATTATCAAAGCGTTAAGCAATTCAGGACATCACTATGGCATTTACACCATTTTCTCCTCGCCAGCCCGCCGCCTCTGCGCGTCTGCCGCTGACGCTGATTACTCTTGATGACTGGGCACTGGCGACACTGACTGGTGCGGACAGTGAAAAATACCTGCAAGGCCAGGTCACGGCGGACGTGGCGCAGTTGACTGAGCACCAGCATCTGCTGGCCGCGCATTGCGATCCAAAAGGCAAAATGTGGAGCAACCTGCGTCTGTTCCGCCGTCAGGACGGATTCGCCTTTATTGAGCGCCGCAGCCTGCGTGACGCCCAGCTTAAAGAGCTGAAAAAATACGCGGTCTTTTCTAAAGTCACCATCGCCCCGGACGATGAACACGTTCTGCTGGGGGTCGCGGGTTTCCAGGCGCGTGCAGCGCTGAAAAACCTGTTTGCCGAGCTGCCGGATGCTAAAAAACAGCTGGTCAGCGAGGGAGCGACCTCCATTCTGTGGTTCGAACACCCGGCGGAGCGCTTCCTGCTGGTAACCGACGAAGCAACGGCGGAACGCGTCACTGACGCCCTGCGCGGTGAAGCACAGCTCAACAACAGCCAGCAGTGGCTGGCGCTGAACATCGAAGCGGGCCTGCCGGTGATTGACGCGGCAAACAGCGCGCAGTTTATCCCGCAGGCGACAAACATCCAGGCGCTGGGTGGTATCAGCTTTAAGAAGGGCTGCTACACCGGTCAGGAAATGGTGGCGCGTGCGAAATTCCGCGGCGCGAACAAACGCGCCCTGTGGACGCTGGCTGGTCACGCCAGCCGTGTGCCGGAAGCGGGTGAAGATCTTGAGATGAAGATGGGCGAAAACTGGCGCCGTACCGGCACCGTGTTAGCCGCCGTCCAGCTCGATGATGGCCGCCTGCTGGTGCAGGTTGTCATGAATAATGATATGGAGCCCGACAGCGTGTTCCGCGTGCGGGATGATGCAAACACGCTCAGCATTGAGCCGCTGCCGTATTCACTGGAAGATTGATGCTGTATCGCCCGGTGGCGCTGCGCTTACCGGGCCTACGGTGTTGATATTCTCCCTCTCCCTGTGGGAGAGGGTCGGGGTGAGGGCATCAGACCGCACCTTACAAAAAAACTACACCTGCCCAACATACAGATAAATTGCCAGGAAGTGGCACACGCTGCCGCCCAGCACAAAGCCGTGCCAGATGGCATGGTTGTACGGAATACGCTTGCAGACGTAGAAAATAACGCCCAGCGAGTAGACCACCCCGCCCACCGCCAGAAGCGTCACGCCCCCCACCGCCAGCTTAATGGCTAACTGATACACCACAATCAGCGACAGCCAGCCCATTGTCAGATAGGTAACCAGCGACAACACTTTAAACCGGTGCGCAATAGTCAGCTTAAACAGGATCCCCAGCAGCGCCAGGCTCCAGATCACAATCATCAGGCCACGCGACAGCGGTGAGTTGAGCCCCACCAGCAAAAACGGCGTATAGGTACCCGCAATAAGAAGATAGATAGCGCAGTGGTCAAATTTCTTGAGCCATATCTTCGCCCGTTGATGCGGAATAGCGTGATACAGCGTTGAGGCCAGGAAAAGCAGGATCATACTCCCGCCATACAGACTGTAGCTGGTAATGGCCATCGCGCTGGCGTTGGTATCCACTGCCTGTACCAGCAATAACACTAAGCCGACAATCCCAAAAACCAGGCCAATGCCGTGGCTTATACTGTTGGCTACTTCCTCAGCCAGCGAATATCCCTGTGCGATTAATGGTCTGCTCACCATACTTAACTCCGGGAAAACAAAAGATGATTATTCATCGCCAGTCTATGCTAACTGAGAATGATTCCAGTGAACACCTGTTAGCTAAAATAAATCCACATTCAAGATTTATCCTTACAAATCAGCATAATGTAAAAACAATCCACCGCACAGGTGTAAATGATTTCATTAACATCTAAGTAATCAAGGAGATAAATCCGTCTCCCGCCCTTCGTCATCATGGTATGCTTCAGGAATAGTGTCCGACAGCGAGTTTAGCCATTGTGAGTATGTTCAGCCATTCCGCCATTGCCAGCCTCAACAATCTGGAAATGATGGTCTACAACTATGTCATTAAGAACCGCGATAAAGTGATGTACATGACCATCCGCGAGCTGGCGGATGCGGCGGGCGTTTCCACTACCACTATCCTGCGCTTCTGCCGCAAGCTCAACTGCGATGGTTACTCGGAATTTCGGGTGCGCTTTAAACTCTATCTGGAGCAGAACGAGCCGCAGCAGGCGAATTTTGGTGCCAGTGAAATCATCAGCTTCTTTAAAAGCGTAAATAACGAAGAGTTTGATGCGCTATTAGATAACGCCGTCGATATTATTTTATCATCTGAACGAATTATTTTTGTCGGTGCGGGCACCTCCGGATCGCTGGCAAAATATGGCGCACGTTTCTTTTCAAATATCGGGAAATTCAGCAACCATATCGACGATCCTTATTTCCCGGTCACTAACGATATGGCTAAAAATGCGCTGGCTATTGTACTCTCCGTCTCCGGCGAAACCGAGGAGATCCTGCGCTTCGCCAGCCAGTTCAGCCTGCACCACTGCAAGGTGCTCTCAGTCACCAGCCACGAACATTCACGTCTCGCAAAGCTGGCGGACTTTAACCTCTCCTGGCACGTCCCGCAAACGCGCATTGGCGGCGTTTACGACATCACCACGCAAATTCCCGTCATCTATATTCTGGAATCATTAGGCCGGAAACTGGCGAAGAAATTAACAGAATAAAACATCCTGTTTTTTTGATGTGACAAATTACAATTTCCGCAAAATGTTATATCGTGACATTTAATTCCGCTTTGCTAGACTCGAAATCAATAAGTCCTGAATTGAGAATAGCAAAGATGAAAAAACTCACCTTACCGAAAGATTTTTTATGGGGCGGCGCGGTAGCGGCGCACCAGGTTGAAGGCGGCTGGAACAAAGGCGGCAAAGGGCCAAGCATCTGCGACGTGCTCACCGGCGGCGCACACGGCGTTCCGCGAGAAATCACGCAGGAAGTGATTGAAGGCAAATATTACCCCAACCACGAAGCCGTCGACTTCTACGGCCATTACAAAGAAGACATCAGGCTGTTTGCCGAGATGGGCTTCAAATGTTTCCGTACCTCCATCGCCTGGACGCGCATCTTCCCGAAAGGCGACGAAACTCAGCCAAACGAAGAGGGGCTGAAGTTTTACGACGACATGTTCGATGAACTGCTGAAGTACAACATCGAGCCGGTGATCACCCTCTCCCACTTTGAAATGCCGCTGCACCTCGTTCAGGAATATGGCGGATGGACCAACCGTAAAGTGGTCGATTTCTTTGTGCGCTTCTCGGAAGTGGTATTTGAGCGCTACAAAAATAAGGTCAAATACTGGATGACCTTCAACGAAATCAACAACCAGCGCAACTGGCGTGCGCCGCTGTTCGGCTACTGCTGCTCTGGCGTGGTCTATACCGAGCACGACAACCCGGAAGAGACCATGTACCAGGTGCTGCACCACCAGTTCGTGGCCAGCGCGCTGGCGGTGAAAGCCGCACGCCGCATTAACCCGGAAATGAAAGTCGGATGCATGCTGGCGATGGTGGCGCTCTATCCGTACTCCTGCAAGCCAGAAGATGTCATGTTCGCTCAGGAATCCATGCGCGAGCGCTACGTCTTTACCGACGTACAGCTGCGCGGCTACTACCCGTCTTACGTGCTGAACGAGTGGGAACGCCGTGGCTTCTCCATCAAAATGGAAGCGGGCGACGGGCAGATCCTGCGTGAAGGCACCTGTGATTACTTAGGTTTCAGCTATTACATGACCAACGCGGTCAAAGCGGAAGGCGGTACCGGTGACGCCATTTCCGGCTTCGAGGGCAGCGTGCCGAACCCACACGTCAAGGCGTCCGACTGGGGCTGGCAGATTGATCCGGTAGGCCTGCGCTATTCGCTGTGCGAACTGTACGAACGTTATCAGAAGCCGCTGTTTATCGTGGAAAATGGTTTCGGCGCCTACGACACCGTGGAAGAGGACGGCAGCATCAACGATGACTATCGCATCGACTACCTGCGCGCCCACGTGGAAGAGATGATGAAGGCGGTGACCTGGGATGGCGTGGATCTGATGGGCTACACGCCGTGGGGCTGCATCGACTGCGTCTCCTTCACCACCGGCCAGTACAGTAAGCGCTACGGCTTTATCTACGTCAACAAGCACGACGACGGTACCGGTGACATGTCCCGCTCCCGTAAGAAGAGCTTTGAGTGGTATAAAACCGTCATTGCCAGCAACGGCGAAACGCTGTAATGGCTCGCCCTCTCTGCAAGCGGAGAGGGCAAACCGCTTATCTTCCAGACACTTCTTTACAGCTTTTGCGTTGCCAAAATATGTTCGCCCGATAATATAGGCGTCCTGAATATTTGAGGCGAACATGATCAAGCGACAACGCAACGCTATCCTGCTTGTAGCCCTGGCCTGCCTGGTGGTGCTGATATGCACCGCCCAGCGGATGGCCGGGATGCACGCGCTTGTCATGAACGTCACCGCCACGAGCCAGTCTGTCCAGCAGGGGCAGGAGAGTACCGACGCACCGGTAACCCCGTGTGAGCTTAGCGCCAAGTCGCTGATGTCGGTCCCGCCTGTTTTGTTTGAAGGCGCCCTGATTGCCGTCACCCTGCTGCTGGCGTTGCTGGCAGCCAGTCCACCGCGCCGCGAACGGCAGTGGCCTCCCCGCGTTATCTCCCCGCCCCGGTTAAGGGTGCATCTGCGATTATGCGTCTTCCGTGAATGAACCTTCGCCTGTTACTTCAGGTTAATTCATCATTTACGGAGAAAATTTATGTTTACTGTATTCAGGCGACTGCTGGTCTGCCTGCTTTGGCTATGGCTGCCCCTCAGCCAGGCTGCCGACAGCGGCTGGCTGCGCGCCGCCGATAATCAGCACGCCAGCGTCAGGTTGCGTGCGCAACCCGAAAGCACTGGCGAAACCCGCCTGCTGCTGGACGTCGCCCTGCAAAAAGGCTGGAAAACCTACTGGCGCTCGCCGGGTGAAGGCGGCGTCGCACCCGCGATTAAATGGCATCAGCCCGTCGAGGCGATCTGGCGCTGGCCTGTGCCGCAGCGTTTCGACGTCGCGGGCATCACCACGCAGGGCTACCACGGCGATGTCAGCTTTCCCATCACTCTGCGGGGCGACGTCCCGAAGATCCTGAGCGGCGTACTGACGCTCTCCACCTGTAGCAACGTCTGTATTCTTACCGACTACCCGTTTTCGCTGAACATGACCGCATCCGCAGGCGCCGGTTTTGATTACGATTTCAGTCGGGCCATGGGCACCCTTCCGCTCAGCGGCGGGTTGACCTCAACGCTTAACGCCACCTATGCCCCCGGCAAGCTGACCGTAACGGCGCAGCGTGACGCAGGCTGGCAGGCGCTGTCCCTGTTTATCGACGGTATGGATGATGTTGATTTCGGCAAACCGGCCCTCACCGTGCGCGGTGACTCGCTGGTCGCCACCGTGCCCGTGACGGACAGCTGGGGCGAGGCCGCGCCCAACCTCAGCGGCAAAACCCTGTCGCTGGTTCTGGCCGATAGCGGGCAGGCACAGGAGTCCAGCCTGAGCATTCAGCCGGGGAACGCCGCGCCGACGCTCTCGTTAGGCTGGGTGCTGCTGATGGCGATGGCGGGCGGTCTGATCCTTAACGTCATGCCCTGCGTACTGCCCGTGCTGGCCATGAAGCTGGGCACGCTGATGCAAACCGAACGGCAGGCGCGGGGTCAGGTACGCCGACAGTTTCTTGCGTCGGTAGCCGGGATCGTGATCTCGTTCCTCGCGCTGGCGCTGATGATGACGGTTTTACGCTTAGGCAATCAGGCGCTCGGCTGGGGGATCCAGTTCCAGAATCCGTGGTTTATTGGCGCGATGGCGCTGGTGATGGTGCTTTTCAGCGCCAGCCTGCTGGGGTTGTTTGAAATCCGTCTCCCTTCCGGCGCCAGCACCTTCCTCGCCACGCGCGGCGGCAATGGGCTTGCGGGTCATTTCTGGCAAGGCGCGTTTGCCACGCTGCTGGCAACGCCCTGCACCGCGCCGTTCCTGGGGACGGCGGTCTCGGTCGCGCTGGCGGCGCCGCTCCCCCTGCTGTGGGGGATCTTCCTGGCGATGGGTATCGGCATGAGCCTGCCGTGGCTGCTGGTGGCGGCCTGGCCGGGGCTGGCCCAGCGGTTGCCGCGTCCGGGACGCTGGATGAACGTCGTACGCGTAGTGCTGGGGATGATGATGCTCGGCTCATCGCTGTGGCTGCTGAGCCTGCTGACGGTGCACATTGGCAGCCTGCCCGTCATCACACTGGGCGTGTTCCTGATCCTTACGCTGCTGCTGGTCACCGCCTGGCGCTACCGCTGGCAAACGGCACTGCGCGCCGGGGTATTAGCTGTAGTGGTGGCCGGGGCGGTCGCGTTTGTATCCGGTTCCGGCGGCGAGGGTTCCCGCCGCGATCGTATTCACTGGCAGCCGCTCAGCGAGCAGGCCATTGCCCGCGCGCTGGCGGAGAACAAACGGGTGTTCGTCGACGTGACCGCCGACTGGTGCGTGACCTGTAAAGCCAATAAATACAACGTGCTGCTGCGCGACGACGTGCAGGATGCGCTCTCCTCCCCGGACGTTGTCGCCCTGCGCGGCGACTGGAGCCGCCCCTCAGATACCATCAGCCAGTTCTTAACCACGCGCGGCAGCGCCGCCGTACCGTTTAACCAGATCTACGGACCGGGATTACCGCAGGGCCACGTGCTGCCTGCGTTGTTAAGCCGCGAAGCGGTGCTGAGCACCCTGTCCGATGCAAAAGGAAAATAACATGAGAGCCTTCGTTGCCTTACTTCTGCTGTCGTTATCAACGTTCGGTTTCGCCGCACCTTCTGATGACGCTTCCAGCGACCAGCTGGCAAAACTGCTGTTTAACGACCCCAACAGCCCGCGAACCGGCGCGACATCGCCGAAGCTGACCATCGTCTCCTTCACTGACTACAACTGCCCGTATTGCAAGCAGTTCGACCCAATGCTTGAGAAAATCGTGCAGGAAAATCCCGACGTGCAGCTCATCGTCAAACTGCTGCCGTTCAAGGGACAAAGCTCGGTAAATGCCGCGAAAGCGGCACTCTCAACGTGGCAGCAGGCGCCGGATAAATTCTGGGCGCTCCACCAGCGGCTGATGATGAAAAAGGGCTATCACGATGACGCCAGCATCGCCGCCGCGAAGGTAAAGACCGGAACGGACAGCATTAAAACGGATGATAAAACCATGGACAGCCTAAAGATGAACCTCATCCTGGCGCAGGTGCTGAATATTCAGGGTACCCCGGCGACCATTATCGGCGACCAGATGGTGGCGGGCGCAATCCCGTATGACGACCTGGAGGGGCTGGTCAAAGAACAGCTGGCAAACGCCCGTGGCAAGTAAGCTTCCGCGCCTGCTGCGCGAGCTGGGCGTGTGGCTGCTGATTGGCGTAGCCGTGAGCCTGGCGGTGGACTATTTCCGCCAGCCCGCGCTGCCGCAGAATTTCTCCGCGACGGCACTGCACACCCTCGACGGTCAGCCCGTCGATCTTATCGCCATGAGTAAGGAGCGACCGCTGCTGGTCTACGTCTGGGCGACATGGTGCGGCGTCTGCCGCTACACCACGCCGTCGGTGGCGGCGCTTTCCGCGGACGGGGGTAACGTGATGTCGGTTGCGCTGCGCTCGGGCAATAACGCGACGCTCGAAACCTGGATGAGGAAGAAGAAGGCGATGATGCCCACGGTCAACGACGCCAGCGGAGAACTGGCGCGTAAGTGGGATGTTAAGGTGACGCCAACGCTGGTGGTGATCTCTCACGGTGAAGTGAAGTCGATCACCACCGGCTGGACCAGCGGCTGGGGAATGCGCCTGCGGCTGTGGCTGGCGTCGTAGCGTTACTTCCCGCCAGCCAGCTCCAGGAAGCTACCGGTGACATAGGAGGCTTTGTCGCTCAGCAGCCAGACAATGGCCTGGGCGACCTCCACCGGCTGACCGCCACGCTGCATCGGTAACATCGACTTCACCCGATCCACACGCCCCGGCTCGCCGCCGGAGGCGTGAATATCGGTATAAATCAGGCCTGGCCGCACGCCGTTAACGCGAATGCCCTGCGCCGCCACCTCCAGCGCGAGGCCGGTGGTCAGGGAATCCACCGCCCCTTTTGAGGCGGCATAATCCACATATTCCCCCGGCGCGCCCAGCCGTGATGCCGCCGAGGAGACATTCACAATCGCGCCGCCCTTGCCGCCGTGTTTATGCGACATGCGCTTAACCGCTTCACGGCAACAGAGAAAATAGCCGGTGACGTTGGTAGCCAGCACGCGGTTAATACGTTCAGCGGAGAGGTTTTCGATCGTGGATTGTTCAAACAAAATCCCGGCGTTGTTCACCAGCGCGGCGAGCGGCTCACCTTCGCGATCGATGCTGTCGAACATCGCCATCACCTGCGCTTCATCGCTGATGTCCGCGCGCACGGCAAAGGCTTTACCACCCGCGTCCACGATCTGATTAATGACGTCCGTCGCGGCTTTGATGTTGTGATGAAAATTCACCGCAACGGTGTAGCCTTCGCTTGCCAGCTGTAGCGCGGTGGCTTTACCAATACCCCGGCTGGCGCCGGTGACCAGTGCAATTGCCATTCTTTTCTCCCAATAAAAAAGCCGGGTGGCGGCTTCGCCTTACCCGGCCTACGTTACTACAGGAACAACGTTACTGGTATTCGCTCATCGGTACGCAGGAGCAGAACAGGTTACGGTCGCCGTAAACATCATCAAGACGTTTCACGGTTGGCCAGTATTTGTTTGCCACACCTGCCGGGAAGACAGCCAGCTCGCGGGTATAACCGTGGTTCCACTCTGCCACCAGTTCATTCTGTGTATGCGGCGCGTTCACCAGCGGGTTATCTTCCAGCGTCCACTCCGCGCCTTTCACGCGGTCGATTTCGCTGCGGATCGCCAGCATGGCGTCGATAAAGCGATCCAGTTCCACCTTGCTTTCAGATTCGGTCGGCTCAACCATCAGCGTTCCCGCAACCGGGAAGGACATGGTTGGCGCGTGGAAGCCGTAGTCGATCAGGCGCTTGGCAATATCCAGCTCGCTGATGCCCGTCTCTTCTTTCAGAGGACGAATATCGAGGATGCATTCGTGCGCCACGCGACCGTCGCGGCCGGTATAGAGCACCGGATAGGCGTCCTTCAGACGCGTTGCGATGTAGTTGGCGTTGAGGATCGCCACCTGGCTGGCCTGCTTCAGCCCTTCCGCGCCCATCATGCGGATGTACATCCAGCTGATTGGCAGGATAGAGGCGCTGCCGAACGGTGCCGCGGAGACTGCGCCCTGACGGGTCAGCATGCCTTCAATCTGCACCACGCTGTGGCCCGGCACAAACGGTGCCAGGTGCGCCTTCACGCCGATAGGACCCATGCCCGGGCCGCCACCGCCGTGCGGAATGCAGAACGTTTTATGCAGGTTCAGGTGCGACACATCCGCGCCAATAAAGCCCGGAGAGGTGATGCCCACCTGGGCGTTCATGTTTGCGCCGTCGAGGTAAACCTGGCCGCCGAACTGATGCACCACATCACACACTTCACGGATAGTTTCTTCGTACACGCCGTGGGTGGATGGGTAGGTCACCATGATGCAGGAGAGTTTGTCGCCCGCCTGCTCGGCTTTGGCGCGCAGGTCGGCCAGATCGATGTTGCCGTTTTTGTCGCACGCCACAACCACCACTTCCATTCCTGCCATCTGGGCAGAAGCCGGGTTGGTACCGTGGGCAGAGCTTGGGATCAGGCAGATATCACGGTGGCCTTCATTGCGGCTTTCGTGATAGTGACGGATCGCCAGCAGACCAGCGTATTCACCCTGCGCACCGGAGTTCGGCTGCATGCAGAGCGCGTCGTACCCGGTCAGCTTCACCAGCCAGTCGGAGAGCTGGTTGATCATCATGTGATAACCTTCCGCCTGCTCAGCCGGGCAGAACGGGTGTAGCTCAGAGAATTCAGGCCAGGTAATTGGGATCATCTCAGCCGCGGCGTTCAGCTTCATGGTGCAGGAGCCCAGCGGGATCATCGCCTGGTTCAGCGCCAGATCTTTACGTTCCAGAGAGTGCATGTAACGCATCATCTCGGTTTCGCTGTGATAGCGGTTGAACACCGGGTGAGTCAGGATCGCGTCGTCGCGCAGCATGCTTTCCTGAATGGAGCGGCTGTCGAGCGCAACCTCTTTGTCGAGCGTATCAACGTCCAGACCGTGTGCGTCACCCAGCAATACGTTGAACAGGGTCAGGATATCGTCACGGGTGGTGCTTTCGTCCAGCGTAATGCCGACCGCATTGTGAATGTCGCTGCGCAGGTTGATTTGCGCTGCCTCGGCGCGCGCCAGCACGGCCGCTTTGTCTGCCACCTCGACGCACAGGGTATCGAAATAGTGTTCATGACGCAGTCTGAGACCTTTCTGTTGCAGACCGCAGGCCAGGATATCGGCCAGACGGTGGATGCGGCTGGCAATACGTTTCAGGCCAGCCGGACCGTGGAACACCGCGTACAGGCTGGCAATGTTAGCCAGCAGCACCTGCGAGGTACAGATGTTGGAGTTCGCTTTCTCGCGGCGGATATGCTGCTCGCGGGTCTGCATCGCCATGCGCAGCGCGGTGTTACCGGCGGCATCTTTCGATACGCCGATAATACGGCCTGGCATGGAACGTTTAAATTCATCTTTCGCGCCAAAGAACGCCGCGTGCGGGCCGCCGTAGCCCATCGGCACGCCGAAACGCTGAGCTGAGCCGAAGACAATATCCGCGCCCTGTTTGCCTGGCGCCGTCAGCAGCACCAGCGCCATAAAATCAGCGGCGACGCTAACAATAACCTTACGGGATTTCAGCTCGGCGATCAGTGCGCCGTAGTCGTGCACTTCCCCGGTGGTGCCCACCTGCTGCAACAGCACGCCGAAGACGTCCTGGTGATCCAGCACTTTTTCAGCGTCGTCGACAATCACCTCAAAGCCGAAGGTTTCCGCACGGGTGCGCACCACGTCCAGCGTCTGGGGATGCACGTCCGCCGCCACGAAGAAGCGGTTGGCGTTTTTCAGCTTGCTCACGCGCTTCGCCATCGCCATCGCTTCGGCGGCGGCGGTGGCTTCGTCCAGCAGCGAGGCAGAGGCGATATCCATACCGGTCAGATCCAGCGTCACCTGCTGGAAGTTCAGCAGCGCTTCCAGACGGCCCTGGGAGACTTCTGGCTGATACGGGGTATAAGCGGTGTACCAGCCCGGGTTTTCCAGCATATTACGCAGGATCACCGGCGGTAACTGCACGTTGGTGTAGCCCATGCCAATGTAAGACTTATAGCGCTTGTTAAGGCCGGCGATGGCCTTCAGCTCCGCCAGCGCGGCGAACTCCGTCGTGGACTCGCCTACCTGCGGCGGCGTAGCAAGCTGGATGTCTTTTGGCACGATCTGGCCGATCAGTGCGTTTAATGAATCCGCGCCAACTGTCTTCAGCATCTCCTGCTGTTGCTGAGCATCCGGCCCAATGTGACGTTCAATGAAAGCGCCACGGTTTTCAAGCTGGCTTAAAGTCTGTGTCATGAGCGATGGTTCCTGAAACGTGCAGTGAATCGTAGTTATCTGTAACGCTGTTGCCCGGTGGCGCTAACGCTTACCGGGCCTACGTTGACCTGTAGGCCGGATAAGCGCAGCGCCATCCGGCACAACGTTATTCGTCTTCCAGTAGTGCTTCGTACGCGGTCGCATCCAGCAGCGCGGCAACCTGCGCTTCGTCGCTGGCTTTGATCTTGAAGATCCAGCCGCCTTCATACGGTTCGCTGTTGACCAGCTCCGGGGAGTCGCTCAGCGCGTCGTTCACGGCAACAATTTCACCGCTCACCGGGGCGTAGATGTCAGAGGCCGCTTTAACGGATTCCGCCACCGCACAGTCGTCGCCTGCGCTCACGGTTGCGCCCACTTCCGGCAGGTCAACAAACACCATGTCGCCCAGCAGCTCCTGCGCGTGCTCGGTGATCCCAACGGTGTAAGTGCCGTCCGCCTCTTTGCGCAGCCACTCGTGTTCTTTGCTGTATTTCAGTTCTGCTGGCACATTGCTCATTGAAGTTCTCCTGATAAAAATAGTTAGGCGACCGGCTTACCGGCGCGAACAAAAATCGGTTTGGTCACGTTGACCGGCATTTCGCGGTTGCGGATCTGCACCACCGCCGTTTCGCCAATCCCCGCCGGCACGCGTGCCAGGGCAATACTGTAGCCGAGCGTCGGGGAGAACGTTCCGCTGGTGATCACGCCTTCGCGATGATTGCCATCGGCATCGGTGAAGCGCACCGGCAGCTCGCCGCGCAGAACGCCTTTTTCTTTCATCACCAGGCCGACCAGCTGTTCAGTGCCCTTCTCGCGCTGCATCTCCAGCGCTTCACGACCAATAAAATCACGGTCAGCCGGTTCCCAGGCGATGGTCCAGCCCATATTGGCCGCCAGCGGAGAGACGCCTTCGTCCATCTCCTGACCGTAGAGGTTCATCCCCGCTTCCAGACGCAGCGTATCGCGCGCGCCCAGGCCCGCAGGCTTCACGCCCGCCTCCACCAGCGCACGCCAGAAATCAGCGGCCTTCTCGTTTGGCATCGCAATTTCGTAGCCCGCTTCACCGGTGTAGCCGGTGGTGGCGATAAACAGATCCCCCGCCTGCACGCCGAAGAATGGCTTCATGCCTTCGGTGGCTTTGCGCTGCTCGTCGCTGAACAGAGACGCGGCTTTCGCCTGCGCGTTTGGCCCCTGCACCGCAATCAGCGAAAGATCGTCACGAACGGTGATGTCTATGGCGTAAGGTTCAGCGTGTTGGGAAATCCAGGAGAGGTCTTTTTCGCGGGTGGCGGAGTTTACAACGAGGCGGAAGAAATCTTCGGTGAAGTAGTAGACGATGAGGTCGTCAATCACGCCGCCCGAGGCATTCAGCATGCCGGTATAGAGCGCTTTGCCCGGCGTCTTCAGTTTGGCGACGTCATTTGCCAGCAGATAACGCAAAAACTCCCGGGTGCGGCTACCGCGCAGGTCGACAATCGTCATATGAGACACGTCGAACATACCGGCATCGGTGCGCACCGCGTGGTGCTCATCAATCTGCGAGCCGTAGTGCAGCGGCATCATCCAGCCGTGGAAGTCCACCATGCGGGCGCCGCACAACACGTGCTGTTCGTACAAAGGAGTCTGTTGAGCCATCTTTTCCTCGTTGAAAAATTCACCGTGAAACCCGGTGTCGGCCTCGCGATCGGGGGCCGACGCAAACGTTCTCTTTTACCTGAACTTACCACCGAAACCGGCGGTTAACCATAAGGTAAAACAGGTCATCACATTAGCTTATGACCAAAAATCGCTGAAAAGCCTACAGAGTTATTCACTGGGAAAATGCGATTAAACCCGCATAAAATTAACAATGATCTAACAGAATTTAGCAGATGGTGATATTTCGTGCGGAAAAACGGGCCGAATTTCCGTAACATAAAAATAGTTAGATTAGATTTTCTAATGCGAAAAATGACGTGAAATTAGATTATTTCAAACGAGGAAATTTCCCCGGCGCGGAGGCCGGGAAAATAAAGTGTGACGGGGATCGAGATTAACGTAACCAGTCGGGAAGATCGTTGAGGCCCATTGCCTGACGAAGAAGCTGCGGTTTTACGCCGGGAAGGGTGTCGGCCAGTTTGAGGCCAATATCGCGCAGCAGTTTTTTCGCCGGATTCGCTCCGGCAAACAGCTCGCGGAAGCCCTGCATTCCCGCCAGCATCATCGCCGCACTGTGTTTGCGGCTGCGCTCGTAGCGACGCAGATACAGATGCTGACCAATATCTTTGCCTTCCCGATGCAGACGACGCAGCTCTTCAACCAGCTCAGCCGCGTCCATAAAGCCGAGGTTCACCCCCTGCCCGGCCAGCGGATGAATGGTATGCGCCGCATCCCCCACCAGCGCCAGACGGTGCGCGGCAAACTGACGCGCGTAGCGACCGGTTAACGGAAACGTCTGGCGTTCGCTTTCAAGCGTGCACAGGCCCAGACGGTTATCAAACGCCACGCATAGCGCCTGACTGAAGGCATCCGGCGTCGCCTCCTGCATCTGCTGCGCTTTCTCCGGCTCTAAGGACCAGACGATGGAGCAGAGATGCGGATCGGCAAGCGGCAGGAAGGCCAGAATGCCGTCGTTGTGGAAAATCTGCCGCGCCACGCCGCCGTGCGGCTCTTCGGTGCGGATTGTGGCCACCAACGCGTGATGGCGGTAATCCCAGAAGGTCAGCGGAATATCCGCTTTGTTACGCAGCCAGGAATTGGCGCCGTCGGCACCCACCACCAGACGCGCGGTCAGCATGTCGCCACTTTCAAGAGTGATAAACGCGTCGTTTTCGCCCCACGCCACCTGCTGGAGTTTCGCCGGTGCGATCAGCGTGACGTCGCTGCACTGCTGTGCTTTCTGCCACAGCGCGTGGTGGATCACCGCGTTTTCAACGATGTGTCCAAGGTGGCTATAGCCCATGCTTTCATCGTCAAACGCGATATGGCCGAAACTGTCTTTGTCCCACACTTCCATGCCATGGTAACAGCTGGCACGCAGCGCCACGATTTCAGACCAGACGCCAAGGTGCGTCAGTAGCTTTTCGCTGGCGGCATTGATCGCCGAGACGCGCAGCTCCGGCGGTGCATCCTGCGCCACAGGCTGCGGCGCTTTTTGCTCAAGCACGGCCACGCGCAGGCCGCTGCCCTGTAAACCACAGGCCAGCGCCAGTCCTACCATTCCGCCACCCACAATGGCGACATCAACATTTTGCACGGTCAATACTCCTTAACGCGCGACCCAACCCAGGGTCCGCTGCGCCAGCACGTCACGTGCCGGAATGAACAGTTCCATCGCCATCAGCCCAAGGTTGCGACCCGCAACCAGCGGTGCCCAGCGATTGGCAAACAGGTGGACTAAACCGTCGGTGACGCCAATGGTCGCCGCTTTGTCCGCCTGGCGTCGTTTCTGGTAATGGCTCAGCACCGAGTATGCGCCAAAATCCTGTTGTTCGCTCCACGTCCGGGCCAAGAGCTCTGCCAGGCTTATCACGTCACGGAGGCCAAGGTTGAAGCCTTGCCCGGCGATGGGGTGCAGCGTCTGCGCGGCGTTGCCGACCAGGGCGACGCGATGGGAGACAGTCTGCGATGCGGTCGTCAGCGCGAGCGGATAGGCCACGCGTTTTCCGGCATGGGTGATGCGCCCAAGCCGCCAGCCGAAAGCTTTTTGCAGCTCGGAACAAAAACGTTCGTCGGACCAGGAGAGAACCTCATCGGCCCGATCCTGCGCATGGCACCATACCAGCGAGCAGCGCCCGTTCGACATCGGCAGCATGGCCAGCGGGCCGTGCTCCGTGAAGCGCTCAAATGCCCTGCCGTTATGCGCGCCAGCCGTAGAGACGTTAGCGATGACCGCCGCCTGCCCATAGGGTTCAGAGCGCCATTCGACGCCGCACTGCGTGGCGATCGCGGAGCGTGAACCATCTGCCGCCACCAGCAGTTGCCCCTCCAGCGTGGTGCCGTTGTCCAGCGTCACGCTGACGGCCTCGTCACGGCGGGTAAAGCTGGCGACGCGCGCCGGACAGTGCAGCGTGACGCCAGGCGCGTCCTGTAACAGACGGAACAGCCGCAGCCCTACGTCATGCAGCTCGACAACCTGCCCCAGCGCCTCGATCCGGTAATCGTGGGCATCCAGCGTCACAAACCCGGCATGCCCGCGATCGCTGACGTGAACGGTGCCGATCGCCGTTGCGCAATCCGCTATCGCCTGCCAGATCCCAATACGCGCAAGCTGCTGACAGGTCCCCTGCGCCAGCGCGATAGCGCGGGCGTCGAAACCGGGATGATCGGCAGCCTGCGGCGCGACCGCCTCAACGAGATGCACCGGAAGCTGGCCCTGGGTTAACTGCGAAATAGCCAGCGCCAGAGTAGCGCCGGTCATGCCTCCGCCAACAATGATTACGCTCATTCGCGTGCCGCCGCCATCAGCGCCTCGATGTCGTCGGCTTTTTTCACCACGGTCGCGGTCAGGTTTTCGTTACCGGTTTCCGTGATGACGATGTCATCTTCAATACGAATGCCGATCCCGCGGTACTGTTCCGGCACGTCGGCATCCGGCGCGATGTACAGCCCCGGCTCAACGGTCAGCACCATGCCAGGCTCCAGCACGCGCGAACGTTCCGGACCGTATGCCCCGACGTCATGCACATCCAGCCCCAGCCAGTGGCTCAGGCCGTGCATAAAGTACGGACGATGGGCGTTTTCGGTTATAAGGGTGTCCACATCGCCTTTCAGAATGCCGAGCTTCACCAGCCCGGTAATCATGATGCGTACCACCTCGCCCGTAACCTCCTGAATGGAGGTGCCAGGGCGGAACAGCGTCAGCGCGGTCTCCAGAGACTCAAGCACGATGTCATAGATTTCACGCTGCGCGGTGGTGAATTTACCGTTCACCGGGAAGGTACGGGTGATGTCGCCCGCGTAACCCTGATATTCACAGCCAGCGTCAATCAGCACCAGATCGCCGTCGCGCAGTTCACTTTCGTTTTCGGTGTAGTGCAGAATGCAGCCATTTTCCCCGCCGCCTACGATGGTGTTATAGGACGGGAAGCGCGCACCGTGACGGTTAAATTCATGGTGAATTTCGCCTTCAAGCTGGTACTCGAACATACCGGGACGGCACTTTTCCATGGCGCGGGTATGCGCCAGGGCGCTGATTTCGCCCGCGCGGCGCATCACGTTCAGCTCTTCTTCAGACTTGAACAGGCGCATCTCATGCACCATCGGTCGCCAGTCCGTCAGGGTGGCGGGTGCAGACAAATTCTGACGTGAGCCTTTACGCAGCTTATCCAGCGCGGTGAAAACAATGTCATCCGCATACGCGTATTCGCCCTGGGCGTGATAGAGCACGTCCAGACCGTTCAGCAGTTGGTAGAGCTGCTGGTTGATTTCGCTGTAGGCCAGCGCGCGGTCCACGCCCAGTTTTTCTGGCGCCGCCTCCTGCCCTAAGCGGCGACCAAACCAGATTTCCGCGGTCAGATCGCGCACGCGGTTAAAAATCACGCTGTGGTTGTGGGTGTCATTGCTTTTAATCAGCACCAGTACCGCTTCCGGCTCGTTAAACCCGGTGAAGTACCAGAAATCACTGCTCTGGCGATAGGGGTATTCGCTGTCGGCGCTGCGCGTCACTTCCGGCGCGGCGAAAATCAGGGCAGCGCTTCCCGGCTGCATTTTTGCCAGCAGCGCCTGACGACGGCGAGAATACTCTTGACTGGAGATAACCATGACACCCTCCTGTGCGTTATTTTTCTTAGTGTAATGTTGGCTTGCGAACTTCCGGCGCGGTCGGCTGCGAGCGCGTAAAGTTGTCGTGGCACAGCAGAGACGCCACGCGCACGTACTCGATAATCTCTTCGAGAGACATCTCCAGCTCTTCCTGGTCTTCGTCTTCATCGTAGCCGAGTTGGGCGATGTTACGCAGATCGTCGATCGCTTCACCCGCTTCGCCGGTCACTTTATCCAGTTTAGGCTGGGTTACGCCCAGGCCAAGAAGATAGTGGTTTACCCAACCCGCGAGCGCATCAGCGCGATCGAAGACGCTGACATCGTCGCCTTCAGGCAGATAAAGCTGAAAAAGAAAGCCATCGTCTTCCAGGGAATCGCTGGTTGCGGCGTGCATTTTACGCAGCGCTTCCGCCAGTTCGTGGCCAAACGCCAGCCCTTCGTTGGTGAGGTCGTGGATCAGCGGCTGCCATGAGCTGTCGCTGTTTCCGCCGCACAGTATGCCGCTGATCAGACCGTGCATTTCGGCAGGGGTCAGACCGACTCCCTGCTGGTTCAGTAACTGGTTTAAATCCTTGTAACCAGGCATTTCGTTCTGTATAGACATACGCATTCGTCATCAAAGGGAGGATATTCATGATATGCTACCACTTTGGACCCTGGTGATACCAGAAAAGGGCTTGTATCTTCACATCAGGGTAGCTATAGTGTCGCCCCTTCGCAGCCCCCGGGGCAGTAAGCGAAGGCAGCGCAGTCAATCAGCAGGAAGGTGGCATGTCTGCACAACCCGTCGATCTCCAGATTTTTGGCCGTTCACTGCGAGTGAATTGTCCGCCTGAACAAAGGGATGCCTTGAATCAGGCTGCGGACGATTTGAATCAGCGGTTGCAAGATCTAAAAGAACGCACTAGAGTCACAAATACTGAGCAGCTGGTTTTCATCGCCGCGTTGAACATCAGCTATGAACTGACTCAGGAAAAAGCGAAGACCCGCGATTACGCGGCAAGCATGGAGCAGCGCATTAAAATGCTCCAGCAGACCATAGAACAGGCATTGCTTGATCAAGGTCGCAGTCCCGAAAGACCGGGACCAAAGTTTGAATAACACTTCTCAGTTGACTATGGTAGAGTAACTGTGAAGACAAAATTTCTCTGAGATGTTCGCAAGCGGGCCAGTCCCCTGAGCCGATATTTCATACCACAAGAATGTGGCGCTCCATGGTTGGTGAGCATGCTCGGTTCGTCCGAGAAGCCTTAAAACTATGACGACACATTCACCTTGAACCAAGGGTTCAAGGGTTACAGCCTGCGGCGGCATCTCGGAGATTCCCTCTCTTTTCTTCTACCGACTACCATGACTCAACTCCCTGAAGTTTCTGCTTCACGCCAGGACATCCGTCAGCTTATTCGCCAGCGTCGTCGCGCTCTAAGCGCCGAGCAACAGGCACAGTTTGCTCAGCAGGCCGCCGCCCGCATGATGGCCTATCCCCCTGTGGTGATGGCAAACACCGTCGCCCTGTTTCTCTCGTTTGATGGTGAGCTGGATACCCAACCGCTTATCGACCAGCTCTGGCGCGCCGGGAAAAAAGTTTACCTGCCGGTTCTGCATCCCTTTAGCCCGGGCAATCTGCTGTTTCTGCACTACCATCCGCACAGCGAGCTGGTGGTGAATCGTCTGAAAATCACCGAACCCAAACTCGACGTGCGCGACGTGCTCCCGCTTTCCGGGCTGGATGTGCTGATTACGCCGCTGGTGGCGTTTGACGAGCAGGGCCAGCGATTAGGCATGGGCGGGGGATTCTATGACAGGACGCTACAAAACTGGCAGCAGTACGGATTGCAGCCGGTGGGGTATGCGCATGATTGCCAGGGCGTGGAGGCATTACCCGTAGAGAAATGGGATGTGCCGTTGCCGGCGGTGGTGACGCCCAGTAAAACCTGGACCTGGTAGAACAAAGCCGGGTGGCGGCTACGCCTTACCCGGCCTACATAAATCCTCGAACATTGCAGGTCGGGTAAGCGTAAGCGCCACCCGACACACAGACCGCACGACAACTGTAGGTCGGGTAAGGCGTAGCCGCCACCCGACGCCACAGACCGCACCATCAGTACAACAGGCGCGCGCGAATCGTCCCCGGAATGGCCTTCATGCTCTGCAATGCTTTCTCGGCGATGTCTTCATCCGCTTCGATATCAATCACCACATAACCCATCTGCGAGTTAGTTTGCAGATACTGCGCGGCAATGTTAACACCCTGCTCAGCAAAGATCTGGTTGATGGCGGTCAGCACGCCAGGACGGTTTTCGTGGATGTGCAGCAGACGACGCCCACCGTGCAGCGGCAGAGACACCTCCGGGAAGTTCACCGCAGAGAGCGTTGAACCGTTGTCGGAATATTTGCTCAGCTTACCCGCCACTTCCAGGCCGATATTCTCCTGAGCTTCCTGAGTAGAACCGCCGATGTGCGGCGTCAGGATCACGTTGTCGAACTCGCACAGCGGAGAGGTGAACGGATCGCTGTTGGTGGCCGGTTCCGTCGGGAATACGTCAATCGCCGCACCCGCCAGATGCTTACGCTTCAGCGCGTCGCACAGCGCAGGAATGTCAACTACAGTGCCGCGCGCGGCGTTGATCAGCAGAGAGCCCGGCTTCATCAGCGCCAGCTCTTCCGCCCCCATCATGTTTTTGGTGGACGCATTTTCCGGCACGTGCAGACTGACCACGTCACTCATATTCAGCAGATCAGAGAGATGCTGCACCTGCGTCGCGTTACCCAGCGGCAGCTTGCTTTCGATATCGTAGAAAAACACGTGCATGCCGAGGGATTCCGCCAGAATACCGAGCTGCGTACCGATGTGGCCGTAACCGATAATCCCAAGCTTTTTACCACGCGCTTCGTAGGAGCCCGCGGCCAGCTTATTCCATACGCCACGGTGCGCTTTGGCGTTAGCTTCCGGAATGCCGCGAAGGAGCAGCAGCAGCTCGCCAATCACCAGCTCCGCCACGGAACGGGTGTTAGAGAACGGCGCGTTAAAGACCGGGATACCGCGTTTTGCGGCGGCATTCAGATCAACCTGGTTGGTGCCGATGCAGAAACAGCCAATCGCCACCAGCTTTTCCGCCGCAGCAATAACGTCTTCAGTCAGTTGGGTACGGGATCGCAGGCCAATGAAATGGGCATCACGGATGGACGCTTTCAGCTCTTCAGTGTCCAGCGCGCCTTTGTGAAATTCGATGTTGGTGTAGCCTGCTGCGCGAAGGCTATCGAGCGCTTTCTGGTGCACGCCTTCAACCAGCAGGAATTTAATCTTGTCTTTCTCCAGTGATACCTTTGCCATTTACCCGACCCTGTTTTTATCTGAACTGATGTTGTGCTGGATATAAATCCCGTGCAGCCAACATATCAAAAAAAACTATTGCAGCAATATGAACGTTTGCGTCGGCACTCTGAAGAAAAGTCATACAGAGCAAAATGGCAGAGGAAAATGCTGCGGATAATTACGAACGTGGCAGGATCGGCAAAAGAGGCGGAAAAACGTGACACAAGTCACCGAATTTAGCTTTTCAAAATTTTTTTAGCGGGGGGAGCGCTCCCCCCGTCAGATCATTTTACGATGGTTTTTACACCGTCAGCCGTGCCGATCAGCGCCACGTCCGCGCCACGGTTGGCAAATAACCCTACGGTAACGACGCCTGGAATGCCGTTGATCGCATTTTCCAGCGCAATGGCATCGAGGATCTCAAGGCCATGAACGTCGAGGATCACGTTGCCGTTGTCGGTCACCACACCCTGACGGTATTCCGGACGACCACCCAGCTTCACCAGTTGACGTGCCACGGCGCTGCGCGCCATCGGGATCACTTCGACCGGCAGCGGGAAATTCCCCAGAATGTCGACCTGCTTGGAGGCGTCCGCGATGCAGATGAACTTATCCGCCACGGAAGCGATGATTTTTTCGCGGGTCAGCGCCGCGCCACCGCCTTTGATCATCTGCATGTGGCCGTTGATTTCATCCGCGCCATCAACGTAAATGCCCAGACGGTCCACTTCGTTGAGGTCGAAAACGGTAATGCCGAGGCTTTTCAGCTTTTCCGTGGAAGCATCGGAGCTGGAAACCGCGCCCTCGATCTGCCCCTTCATCGTGCCCAGCGCATCGATAAAGTGCGCCGCCGTCGACCCCGTACCAACACCGACAATGGTACCCGGCTGTACGTACTGGAGAGCGGCCCATCCTACTGCTTTTTTCAGTTCATCCTGCGTCATGATCGTTTTGCCTGTGGTGTGAAAACTCAGGGCGCATTATAGAACACGTCGAATGGATTTCGTCTGCCACGAAGGGAAAATTGTGTCATAGTGCAGATTAAGCAAAATTAAGGAGTCAGCCAGAGCAATGAAACGTCCGGACTACAGAACACTACAGGCACTTGATGCAGTTATTCGTGAACGCGGTTTTGAGCGCGCGGCGCAAAAGCTGTGCATCACCCAGTCCGCCGTATCACAGCGTATCAAACAGCTTGAAAACATGTTCGGGCAGCCGCTGCTGGTGCGTACCGTGCCGCCGCGTCCGACGGAGCAAGGACAAAAGCTCCTCGCGCTGCTGCGTCAGGTTGAACTGCTGGAAGATGAATGGCTGGGCGATGAACAGACCGGCTCCACGCCGCTGCTGCTGTCGCTGGCGGTGAACGCCGACAGTCTGGCGACCTGGCTGCTGCCGGCCCTTGCGCCGGTGCTGGCCGACTCCCCTATCCGCCTGAATCTCCAGGTTGAAGACGAGACCCGCACCCAGGAGCGCCTGCGCCGTGGCGAAGTGGTTGGGGCGGTCAGTATTCAGCCTCAGGCGCTGCCAAGCTGTCTGGTGGATCAGCTGGGCGCGCTGGATTACCTGTTTGTCGGTTCAAAAGCCTTTGCCGAGCGTTACTTCCCGAACGGTGTGACCCGCGCCGCGCTGCTGAAAGCGCCTGCCGTCGCTTTCGACCATCTGGACGATATGCATCAGGCCTTCCTGCAACAAAACTTCGATCTGCCGCCGGGCAGCGTACCGTGTCATATCGTTAACTCGTCCGAAGCCTTCGTACAGCTCGCGCGTCAGGGAACCACCTGCTGCATGATCCCGCATTTGCAGATTGAGAAAGAGTTGAAAAGCGGTGAGCTGATTGATTTAACCCCGGGGCTGTATCAGCGCCGGATGCTGTACTGGCACCGTTTTGCGCCGGAAAGCCGCATGATGCGCAACGTCACTGACGCGCTGCTGGCGTTTGGGCATAAGGTGTTAAGACAGGATTGAAAAACTAGCCGGGTGGCGGCTTCGCCTTACCCGGCCTACGGGTTACTGAGCGGGCTTTTCAGTCGGCTCCAGCTGGAACACCACATCAACCTGATCGTCGAACTGAATGGTTGGCTGCTCATAGGTTTCCTGAGCAGAAACCGGCGCGGCGTCCGCCTTCATCATCCGAACCATCGGGCTTGGCTGGTAGTTTGAAACGTGGTAGCGCACGCTGTAAACCGGACCGAGCTTGGTCTTGAAGCCGGATGCCAGCTGCTGCGCCTGATGAATGGCATCATCAATCGCCGCTTTACGCGCTTCGTCTTTATATTTCTCCGGTTGCGCAACGCCCAGCGAGACGGAACGAATTTCGTTCAGCCCAGCCTTCAGCGCACCATCCAGCAATCCGTTGAGCTTATCAAGCTGGCGTACAGTCACTTCCACAGTACGCACGGCGCGATAGCCTTTCAGGATGCTTTTGCCGTTCTGGTAGTCGTAATCCGGTTGGGTACGCAGGTTCGCAGAGCTGATGTCTTTTTTCGCGACACCGTTCTGTTCCAGGAAAGAGAGGTATTGCGCAACACGATCGTCTGCCTGTTTCTTGGCGGAAGCAGCATCTTTCGCCGCCACGTTCACTTCAATTGCCAGGGTTGCAACATCCGGTACCGCATCCACGCTTGCCGTGCCTGAAGTGACAATGTGCGGGCCGTTTGGCAGTTCATTCGCCTGCACCGACACCGCACCTAAACTTACTAATGCCGCCAGGGCCATCACCTTAAACTTCACTGTCATTCCTCCATGTTGCGAAGAGTGCCCCATCAACAGGGCTCATGCCAGCAAGCTTAGCGGGTCTTGTTCAGATGTCCATAAGACAACGCTTAGTTGAACAATCCCTGTACGTGATGAATGCCCTCTTTCGCCAGCTGGAAGGCAATAAACCACATCACCAGCCCCACCAGCGTGTTAATGATGCGCTGCGCTCTGGCAGTCCGCAGCCGTGGTGCCAGCCACGCCGCCAGGATCGCAAGACCGAAGAACCAGAGGAAGGAGGCGCTGACCGTACCGAGCGCAAACCAGCGTTTGGGCTCAACGTCCAGCTGTCCGCCCAGGCTGCCCAGCACCACAAAGGTATCAAGGTAGACGTGCGGGTTAAGCCACGTCACGGCGAGCATGGTGACGATAATCTTCCAGCGCCCCTGCTTCATCACTTCGGCGCTCGCCAGCTCAAGATTGCTGCTCATGGCCGTTTTCAGGGCGCCAAACCCGTACCACAGCAGAAACGCTACGCCGCCCCAGGTAACCAGCGCCAGCAGCCACGGCGACTGCATCAGCAAGGCGCTGCCGCCAAAAATCCCGGCGCAAATCAGTAGCAAATCGCTCACCGCGCACAGCAGGGCAATCATCAGATGATACTGGCGGCGAATGCCCTGGTTCATCACAAACGCATTTTGTGGACCAAGGGGAAGGATCATGGCCGCGCCTAACGCAAGCCCCTGAAAATAATAAGATAACATGACGTAATTCTCGCAGAGTTGTCCTGGAGGCAGACTATACTGCGGGAACGACATTAGAGGAAATTGATAATATTAATTGGGGATTAGCCGGGCTAATATAAGAAAAGCCCGGTGTCGCTGACGCTTACCGGGCCTACGGGAGACGTTACTCTGCTTCTTTGATTTTTTTGACGTTTACGTCCATCTGCGGGTACGGGAAGCTGATGCCGTTGGCATCGAAATCACGCTTAATGCGCTCCAGCACGTCCCAGTAAACGTTTTGCAGATCGCTGCTTTTGCTCCAGATGCGCACCACAAAATTAATGGATGACGCACCCAGCTCGTTCAGACGAACGGTCTGCTCGCGATCCTTCAGAATGCGATCGTCAGAGGCGATGATGTTGGCGATCAGCGACTTCACCTGATCGATATCGGAATCGTACGCCACGCTGATGATCAGCTCGTTACGACGCACCGGCTCGCGGGAGAAGTTAATGATATTGCCCGCAATGATTTTCCCGTTCGGGACTACCACAATGCGACCATCCACGGTACGCAGGGTCGTAGAGAAAATCTGTACCTGCAACACGGTACCGGCAATACCGCCCAGATCCACATACTCACCGGAACGGAACGGACGGAAAGTCACCAGCAGTACGCCCGCCGCCAGGTTCGACAGCGAACCCTGCAATGCCAGACCAATGGCCAGACCGGCAGCACCGAGCACAGCGATAACGGATGCGGTCTGCACGCCGACACGCCCCAGCGCCGCAATCAGCGTAAAGGCGATGATGCCGTAACGGACCAGTGCAGAGAGGAAATCGGCGACTGTGGCATCAATGTGTCGTGCGACCATCACCCGGTTGACAGCGTTCGATACGATACGCGCCACGATCATCCCGACAATGATGATGGCAATAGCGGCAACAATATTCACGGCGTAGCTCAGCAGTAGCGCCTGGTTGCGCACCAGCCAGTTACCCGCGTTATTGATGCTGTCTACAACATCAAGTTGTTCCATTTATTCTTCCTTTTGCTAAACCAAAACACAAAATCTGTCCCTTAGGGGACAGGCAGGTCAGTAAAGGGTAAACAAAAAGAGCGGGTAATGCCAAACAGATCACAAAATTGGGTCTTGCAGGATATTGAAAAAGCATAAAAAAAGGCCCGCATATGCGGACCTTCTTGACGCTATGAACAGCTCAAATTACAGAACGTCAACCGCGTTCAGTTCTTTGAATGCCTGCTCCAGACGAGTAATCATAGAAGTCTGGGCAGCGCGCAGCCATACGCGTGGATCGTAGTATTTCTTGTTCGGCTGGTCTTCGCCTTTCGGGTTGCCCAGCTGACCTTGCAGGTAAGCTTCGTTGGTTTTGTAGTATTGCAGGATACCGTCCCAGGTTGCCCATTGGGTGTCGGTATCGATGTTCATTTTCACTACGCCATAGCTTACGGAGTCTTTGATTTCCTGAGCAGAAGAACCGGAACCGCCGTGGAAGACGAAGTTCAGGCTGTTGTGCGGCAGGTTGTGTTTCTTAGACACGTATTCCTGAGAATCACGCAGGATGGTCGGGGTCAGAACCACGTTACCTGGTTTGTATACGCCGTGTACGTTACCGAAGGACGCTGCGATGGTGAAGCGTGGGCTGATTTTGCTCAGCTCGGTGTAAGCGTAATCAACGTCTTCTGGCTGAGTGTACAGAGCAGAAGCGTCCATGTGGCTGTTGTCCACACCGTCTTCTTCACCGCCGGTGCAACCCAGTTCGATTTCCAGGGTCATGCCCATTTTGGACATACGCGCCAGGTACTTAGAGCAGATCTCGATGTTTTCTTCCAGAGACTCTTCGGACAGGTCGATCATGTGAGAAGAGAACAGTGGCTTACCGGTTGCTGCGAAGTGTTTTTCACCTGCGTCCAGCAGACCGTCGATCCATGGCAGCAGTTTTTTCGCGCAGTGGTCAGTGTGCAGGATAACCGGAACACCGTAGTGCTCAGCCATCTGGTGAACGTGATGTGCGCCAGAGATAGCACCCAGGATAGCAGCGCCCTGAGGAACGTCAGTTTTCACGCCTTTACCTGCGATGAACGCAGCGCCGCCGTTAGAGAACTGAACGATAACCGGTGCTTTAACTTTTGCAGCGGTTTCCAGTACGGCGTTGATGGAGTCGGTACCTACGCAGTTAACTGCTGGCAGAGCGAAGTTGTTTTCTTTAGCTACCTGGAACACTTTCTGTACGTCATCACCAGTGATAACGCCAGGTTTTACGAAATCAAAAATTTTAGACATGTTGCTTAGTCCTGTATCTTCGGCCGTTAGAAAAGGTGCGAGCTCTGATAAGCGCGCTGAAAATTGGGCAGGTTTCCCTGCCCCTGAATGGCTTACTTCTTAGCGCGCTCTTCGAGCATTGCTACTGCTGGCAGGACTTTACCTTCCACGAATTCGAGGAATGCGCCGCCACCAGTGGAGATGTAGGAGATCTTGTCAGCGATACCGAACAGATCGATAGCTGCCAGGGTGTCACCACCGCCTGCGATAGAGAACGCTTCGCTGTCTGCGATAGCGTTAGCCACGATCTCAGTCCCTTTGCGGAAATTCGGGAATTCGAACACGCCGACAGGACCGTTCCACAGGATAGTTTTTGCGTTTTTCAGGATTTCAGCCAGTTTCTGTGCAGAAACGTCGCCCAGGTCCAGAATCTGCTCTTCATCTTTGATGTCGTTAACAGATTTCAGGGTTGCGGTAGCGGTTTCGGAGAACTCGGTAGCTACACGAACGTCAGTTGGAACCGGGATATCACAGGTGCTCAGCAGACGTTTGGCTTCGTCAACCAGATCCGCTTCGTACAGGGATTTACCCACGTTGTGGCCTTGCGCAGCAACGAAGGTATTCGCGATACCACCACCAACGATCAGCTGGTCAGCGATTTTGGACAGGGAATCCAGTACGGTCAGTTTGGTAGAAACTTTAGAACCACCAACGATAGCGACCATTGGACGAGCTGGTTCTTTCAGAGCTTTACCCAGCGCTTCCAGTTCGTCAGCCAGCAGCGGACCTGCACAGGCGACGTCTGCGAATTTACCGATACCGTGGGTAGATGCCTGCGCACGGTGAGCCGTACCGAATGCATCCATCACGAATACGTCGCACAGCGCAGCGTATTTTTTGGACAGGGTTTCGTCGTCTTTCTTTTCGCCTTTGTTGAAGCGAACGTTTTCCAGAACAACCAGCTCACCTTCGGCAACTTCCACGCCGTCCAGGTAATCTTTCACCAGGCGAACCGGGCTGGACAGTTTGTCTTTCAGGTAATTAACAACCGGCAGCAGAGAGAACTCTTCGTTGTACTCGCCTTCAGTTGGACGGCCCAGGTGGGAGGTGACCATCACTTTAGCGCCCTGCTTCAGAGCCAGTTCAATGGTTGGCAGAGATGCACGGATACGCGCGTCGCTGGTCACTTTGCCATCTTTAACCGGTACGTTCAGATCGGCACGGATGAAAACGCGTTTACCTGCCAGATCCAGATCGGTCATCTTAATTACAGACATGGTGAATCCTCTCGTTGATTCTTAAAGTTTTGCAAGCGCAAGGTGCGCTCTACCTGAAACCTTTTGCGGCCATGGCTAACGTGGTGTCGAGCATTCGGTTAGCAAAGCCCCATTCGTTATCACACCAGACCAGCGTCTTGATAAGGTGCGCACCACTGACTCGCGTCTGCGTGCCATCCACGATGGCGCTGTGCGGGTCGTGGTTAAAATCTACTGAGACCAACGGTAATTCCGTATAGTCAACTATACCATGAAATGCTCCCTGTGCCGCTTTTTGCAGCAACAGGTTGACTTCACAGGCTTTTACCGGTTTTTTCACCGTCACGCTAAGATCGATTGCGGTGACGTTTATCGTCGGCACGCGCACGGCAATCGCTTCGAAACGGTCGTTAAACTGCGGGAAAATACGGGTGATCCCGGCAGCCAGTTTCGTATCCACCGGAATGATGGACTGGCTCGCCGCGCGAGTGCGCCGTAAATCCGGATGGTAGGCGTCGATGACCTGCTGATCGTGCATGGCGGAGTGAATCGTGGTCACGGTGCCGGATTCAATGCCATACGCATCGTCTAACAGTTTAATGACCGGAATAATGCAGTTGGTGGTGCAGGAGGCGTTGGAGACAATGCGGTGTTCAGCTTCCAGCTCGTGCTGGTTGACGCCAAACACGACGGTGGCGTCGAGGTCGTTACTGCCGGGATGGGAGAACAGCACTTTTTTCGCGCCAGCATTCAGATGCGCTTCGCCATGTTCACGGTTACCGTACACGCCGGTACAGTCCAGCACCACATCCACACCCAGTTCGCGCCAGGGCAGCCCTTCAATACTGTTCTCATGCAGCACGCGGATGGCATCGTCACCGACGAACAGCTGTTCCCTTTCCTGGCGAACGTCCCAGGCAAAGCGACCGTGGCTGGTGTCATATTTCAACAAATGCGCCATGCCCGCAGCATCCGCCAGTTCATTGATTGCCACCACGGTGATTTCCGCACGACGCCCGGATTCATATAAAGCACGAACCACGTTGCGTCCGATGCGACCGAAGCCATTAATCGCTACGCGTACGGTCATAGATCTCCTGCAAAGCTATCCCTGAGTTTGAGGTGGCTGAAAGAGTAATCCAGCGACGCCCGAAGGGGAATCCTTGCTGTCACAAACTGCGATTGATTGGTCAATTGTCGAACATTTAATCGACTGAAACGCTTCAGCAAGAATAAGCGAATCGGGGAATAAAAGGAATCTCTGTCCAGATGAATAAGCGAGCTATATGACTTGCATCACATTTTCGGTGGAATAATTTACAGAGCAGTTACATGTCTGAGGAATCGTGCATACAAAAAAGCCGGGTGGCGCTAACGCTTACCCGGCCTACATTTTATGCCATTTGTAGGCCCGGTAAGCGTTAGCGCCACCGGGCAAAACGGCAATTACAGCAGTTCTTTCGCCTTAGCGACAACGTTCTCAACGGTGAAGCCGAACTCTTCAAACAGCTGTTCAGCCGGCGCAGACTCACCGAACGTGGTCATACCGACGATAGCACCGTTCAGGCCCACGTATTTGAACCAGTAGTCAGCGATACCCGCCTCCACCGCCACGCGAGCGGAGACCGCTTTAGGCAGTACGGATTCGCGGTACGCGGCATCCTGCTTGTCGAACGCATCGGTAGACGGCATGGAGACCACGCGCGCTTTCACGCCTTCGGCAGTCAGTTTTTCCCATGCGGCAACGGCCAGTTCAACTTCAGAACCGGTCGCGATGAAGATCAGCTCAGGCTGGCCTGCGCAATCTTTCAGCACGTAACCACCGCGCGCGATGTTTGCCAGCTGCTCTGGGGTACGCTCCTGCTGCGCCAGGTTCTGACGGGAGAGGATCAGTGCGGTCGGGCCATCATGACGCTCAACGCCGTATTTCCACGCCACCGCAGATTCAACCTGGTCACATGGACGCCATGTGCTCATGTTCGGGGTCACGCGCAGGGAAGCCACCTGCTCTACTGGCTGGTGGGTAGGACCGTCTTCGCCCAGACCGATGGAGTCGTGGGTGTAGACCATCACCTGACGCTGTTTCATCAGCGCAGCCATACGCACGGCGTTACGTGCATATTCCACAAACATCAGGAAGGTAGAGGTGTACGGCAGGAAACCACCGTGCAGAGCGATACCGTTGGCAATCGCGGTCATCCCGAATTCACGTACACCGTAATGGATGTAGTTACCGGCAGTATCTTCGTTGATTGGCTTAGATCCGGACCACAGGGTCAGGTTTGATGGCGCCAGGTCAGCGGAGCCGCCGAGGAATTCTGGAAGCAGAGGGCCAAACGCTTCGATCGCATTCTGAGATGCTTTACGGCTGGCGATCTTGGCTGGGTTCGCCTGCAACTTCGCGATGAACTCGTTCGCTTTAGCGTCGAAGTCAGACGGCATGTCGCCTTTCATACGACGGGTGAATTCAGCCGCTTCCTGAGGGAAGGCTTTCGCGTATGCCGCGAACTTCTCGTTCCAGGCCGCTTCTTTCGCATGGCCCACTTCTTTCGCATCCCACTGAGCGTAGATTTCAGACGGGATTTCGAAGGCAGGGTGTTTCCAGCCAAGTGCTTCACGGGTCAGTGCAATTTCCGCGTCGCCCAGCGGTGCGCCGTGGGAGTCGTGAGTGCCCGCTTTGTTCGGAGAACCGAAGCCGATGATGGTTTTGCACATCAGCAGGGACGGTTTGTCGGTCACGGCGCGCGCTTCTTCTACGGCACGTTTAATCGAGTCAGCATCGTGGCCATCAACGCCGCGCACAACGTGCCAGCCGTAGGCTTCGAAACGTGCGGCGGTGTCGTCAGTGAACCAGCCTTCAACATGACCGTCGATGGAGATGCCGTTGTCGTCGTAGAACGCAACCAGTTTACCCAGCTTCAGGGTGCCTGCCAGAGAGCACACTTCGTGAGAAATGCCCTCCATCATGCAGCCGTCGCCCAGGAAGGCGTAGGTGAAGTGGTCAACGATGTCGTGGCCAGGACGGTTAAACTGCGCCGCCAGGGTCTTCTCTGCAATCGCCATCCCTACGGCGTTAGCGATGCCCTGACCTAGCGGACCGGTAGTGGTTTCAACGCCAGCGGTGTAGCCCACTTCCGGGTGACCTGGAGTTTTGGAGTGCAGCTGACGGAAGTTTTTCAGCTCTTCAATTGGCAGATCGTAGCCAGTGAGGTGCAGCAGGCTGTAGATCAGCATAGAGCCGTGGCCGTTAGACAGCACGAAACGGTCGCGGTCTGCCCATGCCGGGTTCTGCGGGTTGTGGTTAAGGAAATCACGCCACAGGACTTCGGCGATGTCAGCCATGCCCATAGGGGCGCCCGGGTGGCCGGATTTGGCTTTCTGTACTGCGTCCATGCTCAGCGCACGAATAGCATTAGCAAGCTCTTTACGTGAGGACATTTTAACTCCAGATCGGACTGTTAAAGGCCATGCCCTTGACGACAGCGCGTTTTGGGCTACGCCGGAAAAAAGTGCCAACAATGTAACCCAAGCCGCAGGGCATGTACATGGACCATTCTTTTGCAGCTTAAGAAATCTCTGGATCATGCTCGCATGTTGCGCAATCTGCTCGCCCGCCTCTGTCGATATTCCTTATACTTAGCCCGACACCGGCTTCGTTGACGGTGCATTTTTCGGAATTAATTCAGATTAACGAGTACGGAAGCAACATCATGAAAATGCGTGCAATCGGGCTGGCTGTGGGAACAACGCTCCTGCTAAGCGGCTGTCAGAATATGGATTCTAACGGCCTGATGACCTCAGGCGCAGAAGCTTTTCAGGCCTACTCATTGAGCGATGCGCAGGTGAAAGCGTTGAGCGACGAGGCCTGTAAGGATATGGATGGAAAAGCTACGCTTGCCCCGGCAAACAGCACCTACACGCAGCGTCTGAACAAGATTGCTTCCGCGCTGGGCGACAACATTAACGGTCAGCCGGTGAACTACAAGGTGTATATGGCGAAAGACGTCAACGCCTTTGCGATGGCGAACGGCTGTATCCGCGTTTACAGCGGCCTGATGGACATGATGACCGACAACGAAGTGGAAGCGGTGATCGGCCATGAAATGGGTCACGTTGCACTGGGTCACGTGAAGAAAGGGATGCAGGTTGCGCTGGGCACCAATGCCGTGCGCGCAGCGGCGGCCTCTGCGGGCGGCATCGTCGGCAGCCTGTCCCAGTCGCAGCTGGGCGACGTGGGCGAAAAACTGGTGAACTCGCAGTTCTCCCAGCGTCAGGAGTCGGAAGCGGATGACTACTCTTACGATCTGTTGCGCAAACGCGGCATCAATCCATCGGGTTTAGCTACCAGCTTCGAAAAACTGGCGAAACTGGAGGAGGGCCGTCAAAGCTCCATGTTTGACGATCACCCGGCTTCGGAAGAGCGTGCGCAGCATATTCGCGACCGTATGGCGGCAGACGGAATTAAATAATTTCAGAAGGAGGCAGTTTTGCCTCCTTTTTATTTCGCATGAATTGTTAACTTAAAAGCACGTATCGATAACACCCCTGAAAGCCCCGCCAAATCTACCCTGCCACTCTGAAATGTCTGGTCACATAATTATTGCAAAGGTTACTTTTTCCGGTAATTATCTCTTCCGCAGTTATTCAAATTAATATATCCAGACAGAGACGTTCCCTCCGTGAAAAAAGAATTATCATTAATTGCTTTAAGTTTATTTGCCGCATTACCTGCCGCCGCAAGCCAGCAATCCGACAGCAAGGGTTTTATTGACGACAGCCATCTGGATCTGTTTTTACGCAATGCGTATATCAGCCGCGACTACCATCAGGGCCAGCAGGACAAAGCCGAATGGGGTCAGGGGATCATCGCCACGTTTGCATCCGGCTATACCGAAGGGCTGGTGGGCTTCGGCGTGGACGGTATCGCGCAGTATGGCGTGCGTCTGGACGGTGGCCGCGGCAAGAGCGGCGCGGGCGGCATCGACTTCTTTAAGCAGGAAGACGACGGCCGGGCAAAATCCGATCTGGCAAAGTTTGGCGCAACCGCCAAAATGCGCATCTCCAATACCGTACTGAGCTACGGGAATCAGCGCCCTGAGCTGCCCATCGTGAATGCCGACAGCTCCCGCCTGCTGTTTGAAAGCTACACCGGCACCATGCTGACCTCGAAAGAGATCGACGGTCTGGAAGTCAACGCCGGTTACTTCACCGACGAGCAGCGTAAAAGCGATGACCGCCACGACAGCGGACTGAAGAGCCTCTCCTTCGGCGGTGCGAGCTATCAGTTTAACGACCATTTCAGCGGCGCGCTGTACGCCTCTCATAACGAAGAGGTGATGAACAAGCAGTACCTGGGCATGAACTTCAAACAGCCGTTCAGTACCGGGCAGCAGCTGGTGCTCGACTTCAACGGCTATAACTCCCGTCTCGACCAGCATTACGCGGACAGCCTCAACACGGGCCGCAGCAACACCATCTGGAGCCTGGCAGCGAGCTATATCTGGGACATTCACACGTTCAAAGTGGCGTACCAGCAGAGCAGCGGCAGTACCGGCTACAACTACGGCGGCTATCGCGACAAAGGCGGCGTGGGTGACGGCGGTAACACCATCTGGCTGGCGAACTCCTACTGGTCTGATTTCAACGGCGAAGATGAACGTTCCTGGCAGGCATCCTACGGTCTGGACTTTGGCGGCCTTGGTTTACCGGGCCTGAGCTGGACCACCGCCTACGTGCGCGGCGATAACATCAAAACCTCTGAAACCAGCAATGGCAAAGAGCACGAGTGGTTTAACCAGATCCAGTACCAGGTGCAGGATGGCCCGGCGAAAGATCTGAAGCTGAAGCTGCGCTACTCCGTACTGCGCGTCTCCAGAAACGCCAGCGAGTACAACGTGGGCGGGGACGAGATCCGCGCTTACGTGGAATACCCGTTTAACGTGTTCTGATGAAAAAAGCCGGGTGGCGGCTTCGCCTTACCCGGCCTACCGTTTTCTCCCTGTGGAAGAGGGTTAGGATGAGGGGGAAACAGCTAGTAAAGCGTCTTCTGCGGCGGCCCCGCAAACTTAAGGGCGCCAATCTGCCCCATCCGCACTTCCACTACCGACGGCCCCGGCATCGTCAGCGCCTCCGTCATCACCGCATCAAAATCCTCTGCCCGCTCAACGCTCCACGCCTGAAGGCCAATCGCCTGCGCCAGCAGGGTAAAGTCCGGCGTATGCAGTTCGTTATAGTACTGACGCCCGCCAAAATATTTATCCTGAATACCACGCATTACGCCGTAGCCGCCGTCGTTCATGACCAGCAGCGTCACGTTGGCTTTCTCCTGCGCCAGCGTCGCCAGCTCGCCTAAATTGAGGCTCAGGCCGCCGTCGCCCACCAGCCCCACCACCTTGCGCTGCGGGTTGGCAATCGCGGTGCCGATCGCCATCGGCAGCCCCATACCAATCGCCCCGGCGAGGGAGTGAATGTTCATCATCGGACCGTTAGCCCTGAACAGGCGGCTACCCCACAGGCTGCCGGACACGGTGATATCGCGCACCAGCAGGCCGTCTGTCGGCAGGGCTTTTGCTATGGCGTCGTTAAGCTTCGCATAGGCGCCGCACTGCTCGCGCAGCCCCTGTTCGGCTTGCCCGACCGCCTGCTGCACCTGCATATCCCACTGGGGACTGCCCCACTCGCGGCCCTGTACTTTTGCGGCCAGCGCGCCAAGCACCGCTGAACAATCGGCTATCAACGTGCTATCCATCAGGTAGTTACGGCTTGCTGCCGCCGGGTCGATATCGATCTGCACCCGCGGGGAAGGCAGCTCAAGCGTCCAGGATCGGGTTTCGTTGCTGCGCAGGCGAGAACCGGCCACCAGCGTAAAATCACACTGCGCAATCAGGGCCTCAACCGACGGCGAGTTGTGGAACGCGCGAAGGCTGGCGCGGTGGCTGTCCGGCAGCACGCCGCGCGCGTGGGTGCTGGAAATCACGGTGATGCCCGCATCCGCCAGCGTTTTCACCGCCTCAGCGCTGCCCAGCGCCCCGCCCCCCAGCCACAGCAGCGGCTGTTTCGCCTGCTTGAGCTGCGCCCACAGCGCGTCAACCATTCCGGTATCCACGGCTGGAACCGATGCCGGTTTAACCGGTTTAGTCACCAGCGACAGCGGAATTTTGGCGCCCTGAATATCAATCGGGATTTCCACCGAGACCGGTCCGCATGGCGCGGTCTGCGCGTCCTGGATAGCTTTATGCAGAATCGCTATCGCCTGATTCGCATTGCTGATGCGGTACGCCCGTTTTGAGCTGGCCTTCAGGAAGGTCAGCTGGTCACGGGTTTCATGGATAAACCCGGTGTCGGCGTCCAGCCAGGCTTTCTCAACCTGCCCGGTTAAATGCAGCAGCGGCGTGCAGGCATTCATGGCTTCCACCAGCGCGCCTACCGCATTACCCGCCCCCGCGCCGGTGCTGGTCAGCGCCACGCCGAGGCCGGAAAAGCGCCCGTGGGCGTCGGCCATGGTGACGGAACCGGCTTCACCGCGCGCGGGCACAAAGCGGATATTGCCCCGCTGCCCAACCGCATCCGCGATCGGCAGGTTGTGAATAGAGATGACGCCATAGATGGCCTCAACCTGATACTGCTCCAGCGTTCTGGCGATGGCGTCGCCGACGGTTATCATTTCGCTCATTGCTCACCCTTTCTCAGTCGCACCAGTGGTTGACGCTGTTACCCGTCGCCAGATAAATGCTCTTTTGTTGCATCCAGGCTTTCAGCCCCTGGATACCCTTCTCGCGGCCCAGACCGCTCTCTTTAAAGCCCCCGAACGGGGTCGAAATCGCAAAGACTTTGTAGGTGTTGATCCACACCGTGCCTGCCTCCAGCTGCTCGCTGAGACGCAGGGCGCGACCGGTATCGCGTGTCCAGATCCCCGCCGCCAGGCCGTAAACCGAGTCGTTCGCCTCGCGGATAAGCGTGGCTTCATCGGCAAACGGCATCGCCACCAGCACCGGGCCGAAGATCTCTTCCTGACAGGCGCGGGCGCTGTTGCTCAGCCCTTCGATAATCGTGGGCAGGAAAAAGCTGCCGTTTGCCAGAGCGGGATCGGCGGGTATCTCACCGCCGCACAGCACGCGGCCCCCTTCGCGCTTCGCCAGTTCGACGTACTCGATCACGCTCAGGCGATGTTTTTCGCCGATCAGCGGTCCGACATGCACGCCGTCGGTAAACGGGTGTCCGACGCGCAGCCCGCGAGTTAATTCCAGCAGCCTCGCCATCAGCGGGGCGTAAATGCTCTCGTGGATAAACAGCCGCGACCCGGCGATACACGCCTGCCCCGCCGAGCTGAAAATGCCATAGCAGATCCCGCGTGCGGCCTGTTCGATATCAGCATCCTCCAGCACGATGGTCGGCGATTTGCCGCCCAGCTCCAGCGAGGCCGGGATCAGTTTTTCCGCCGCCACGTGCGCCAGATGGCGGCCCGTGGTGGTTCCACCGGTAAAGGAGATTTTGCGCACGCGAGGATGGCGCGCCAGCGCATCGCCAATCACCGAGCCTTTGCCCGGCAGCACGCTCAGCAGCCCGGCGGGCAGCCCGGCCTGTTCAAAAATCCGCGCCAGCTCCAGCGCCATCAGCGGCGTGGCTTCGGCGGGCTTGAGGATCACCGCGTTCCCGGCGGCAATCGCCGGTGCGACCTTCTGCATTTCGCTGGCAATCGGCGAGTTCCACGGCGTGATGGCCGCCACCACGCCGAGCGGCTCATAGCGGCTCAGCGTCAGCAGATCCGGCTGGCGCGGCGTGGGCAGTTCCCCTTCCAGCAGCTCGCAGGCGGCGGCAAAGTAGCGCGCCGTTCCCGCCGCGCTCATCACCAGCCCGCGCGCTTCCGCCAGCGGCTTGCCGTTATCACGGCTCTGCATCTGCGCCAGCGCGTCGACGCGGGATTCAATGAGATCGGCAACCTTATACAGGATCTTCGCGCGCATATGCGGCAGGCTGTTACGCCAGGCGGGATCGCGCCAGGCGCGCTCTCCGGCGTCTACCGCCTCCTCCAGGTCATCCAGACTGGCGGCGTTCAGCGTCGCGTTGATCGACCCGTCTGCCGGGAAGTGGCTCTGCATCGGGTTGCCGCCGCCGTGTCGCCACTGGCCGCCGATAAAAATCTTCAGATCGTCCATCGTCTCTCCTCAGCTCAGGGCCAGCTCGCGGCAGGCGCGCACCGCGCTCAGTGCCGCCAGGGTGGAGGTTTTAGGATTAGAAGCCAGCGGCAGTCCGCTCAGCTCCAGATGAAACTCGCCGAACAATCCTTCCACATGGAGCGTGTGGGTGTTACGTTTCGTTGCCGGGTCAACCATCAGCTGCACGCGGGTGTCGTCCATCCCGACGCCGCCGAGCGCCACGGTCGCCGCCACGTTGGCGTTCGCCGGGAACAGCCGCGCCGCCTCGCGGGCGCTGCCTTCAAAAAAGACCTTTGCCTCTGACACCGCATTCAGATCGATAAGCTGCTCGGCATAGCTGCCGCGCCAGCTGGCCGGGCTTTTGCGCGACTGATAGGTAACGCGCTCAAGGCCGCCCTCTTTCGCCGCCGCCAGCCCGTCGATACCGGCCACCGCACCGGAAAGCAGGGTCATTTTTCCGCCCGCAGCGAGCAGACGCTGCTCCAGCGCGCTGTCCGCCAGCGCGCCGGTGGAAATGACGGCCAGATGCCAGCCGCGACGCAGGATCTCTTCCCCGTACTGGGCCACCGCCTGCTGGCTGGCGCATTCCAGCACCAGATCCGGCGTTTGTGCGCACGCCATCGGCGACGTCAGCGCCTCAACCGCATCGCCAAACTGGTCGTGAATGGCGGCATGGTGAGACGCGCGCGCCACGATCCAGCCGATAGCCACGCCGGCGGGCAGGCGCTCAATCACCGCCTGCGCCATGGCGCCAAAACCAATCAACATTACCTTTTTCATGATGTGTCCTTACAGATGGCGGCAGAAGCCGCCGGAAACGTCCAGCGCCGCGCCGGTGGTAAACGAGGCCAGCGGCGAAGCGAGGAACAGCAGCGCCTGCGCGGGCTCCTGCGGCTTGCCGAGGCGCGCCATCGGAATGCCGCGCTTGCGCGCGATATCCGCCGTCCATTCCGGCCAGCTCTGGCTTTTGTCCGCCCGGTTTTCAAAGCGGCGCTGCCACTGGCCGGATTCCACCATGCCGAGCAGAATGGAATTGACGCGAATACCTTTGCCCACCAGCTCTTTCGACAGCGTCAGCGTCATGTTCAGCAGCGCGGCACGAGCGGCAGAGGTGGCGATCATATGCTCCTCCGGCTGTAGCGCCAGCAGGGAGTTCACACAGGTAACAGAGGCAATGTCGGACTGCTCCAGCAGAGGCTGAAACGCCTGCACCGGGTTAATCACCCCGAACAGTTTGAGTTCGGCTTCGTGCAGCCACGCCTCGCGCGGGGTATCATGGAAGTGCGCCACGTAGCCCTGCCCGGCGTTGTTGATCAGCATATCCGCCGCGCCAAAGCGCGCCTGCACCGCATCCGCAAAGGCCTGAACTTCGTCGGCGTTCAGCACGTCGCAGCGGTAAGCAAAAATCTCCCCGTGAGGAAATTCGTTTTGCAGCGTCGCATGGGCGCTGGCGAGCCGGTCCGGGTCACGGCCGCAGAAGGCGACTTTCGCCCCTTCACCCAGCAGCAGGCGCAGCGTTTCAAAGCCAATGCCGGAAGAACCGCCGGTAACGACCGCTACGCGCCCGTCAATTTGTGCATTCATCGCGCACCTCTTCGTTAATGCGTAAAAGCTGTTGGTTGAAAAACGCGTCGTTATCGAGATAGCTGGCGTGCCCGGCCTGCGGAATGGCGATAAACGGCATGCCGTAGCGCAGCGCCAGACCCTGAACCAGTTCCGGCTGGGTGATGGCATCCTGCTCGCCGCACCAGACTTCAAACGTGCCGGAGTAGCGTTTAAGCCAGCCGTGAATGTCGTCATGTGCCAGCATCCATGCGGCAGCGAGGTAGCCTTCCGGGCGCAGCGCCCGCATGCCCGCCGCGACGGTGGCGATATCTTCCGCGCGCGCGCCGGGGCGCAGCAGCTTCGCGGCGCGGGTCTGGGCGAGGATGTCGCCCCCCAGCGCCATCTGCTGCTCGCGGTTACGCCAGACCTGCTCCCGCTGCTCCGGCGCGGCATTGCCGTACCCCTGTGCGGCGTCGGCCAGCACCAGATGAATGACGCGATCCGGGAACTTTGCCGCAAAGGCGCTGGCCACCAGCGCCCCCAGGGAATGGCCGACCAGCACTGCCTGCCAGACACCGGCGCGATCCAGCATCGCCGCCAGCGCGTCGGCGTAATCCCCCGCGTTCGCCCGCGCTACGGCCAGCATCGGGCTTTCGCCGTAACCGGGCATGTCCCACGCCAGCACGCGAAAACCGTTCAGCGCCATTTGCTTGTGCCAGGAAGCGGCGCCGGAGCTGATCCCGTGCAGCAGCATCAGCGGAATACCGCTTCCCTGTTCACGAAAACCCGTCATCATGCCCCCCTTAGTTCCGCTTCACTTTGGAAAGCGGATGGTCGGACGGATAGGTTGGGATTTCCGGCTTGTTGGTCCCCAGCATGACGCACATCAGCGCTTCTTCTTCGCCGTGGTTAAACAGGCCGCGATAGATGCCCGGCGGAACGGAGATCAGGTCACGCTCACGCAGCACAGTTTCTGTGTAGTTGTCGCCGTCCTGGATCATCAGCGTGATCTGCCCCTTGAGCATGAAGAACACCTCTTCCACGTCGTCGTGCAGGTGCAGCGGCCCTTCGCACTTCGACGGCAGCACCATGGTGGAGAAGGTAAAATGGTCCGCCTGCACGGTGTTGGTGTCGTTCGCGACGCCCGTTGCGCCGGTGCCGATATAGCGCATCTGCGCCCGGCGGTATTTCGGGTCAAAATCGGCCTGGAACTTCAGCGCGTTCCAGTCGTATTTGCGCCCTTCGAAGCGCGCGATGCGCGACTCGACCCACTCTTCCATCGTCAGATGGTCAGGTTTGATGCCCGTTTTGTTGGTTACGGTTGAATCAGTCATGACACTCTCCTCAGTAACGTCTCAGCAGCGGCAGTAACAGGACGCAGCCCACCGCCGCCATCACCGCCAGAAAAATCAGCCCGGAATCCATGCTGTGGGTGAAGGCGATAAGCGCGCCCATCACCGCCGGCGACAGCGCGCCCGCAAAGTTTCCCAGCCCGTTGAAGATACCGCCCGCCGTGGCGCTCACCCGGGGATGGGTGGCCTTCGCCAGCAGGGCGAAAATGTTGGGTGCGCCGGTGCCCCACATAAAGGTGCTGAAGCTCATCGCCGCGATGACGGCCAGCGGGGTATCAAGGTGCATCACCGCCGCCAGCCCGACGGCCGCCCCCGCCATGGAGATAAAGCATGCCGCCGCGCGCTTATCGACCCTGTCCGAGAGCCACGCGCCAATCACTTCCCCTGCCAGCATGGCGATGAACGGCATCGACGACAGCCAGCCCGCGTGCTCCAGATGAATGCCTTTGCCTTTGATCAGGTAGCCCGGCAGCCAGCCGTTGATGCCCCACAGATAGGTCAGGAAAGCGATATTAAAGATGCAGATGATCCAGAAGTGCGGGCTGACGAACAGCTCACGCCGCGCCGCGCGCCGCTCGTACCGGGACGCCTGCGAGGTGCCGGGTTTTGCCTCCAGGCGGATCCCGCGCAGACCAATGCGCACAAAGATAAGCACCGGCACGGTAAGCATGGCCATCACAAAGAAAGTGCTCTGCCAGCCAAAGGTGTTCAGCAGCCAGAGGGAAAGCGGGAAACCAATCGCCGCGCCCACCGGGGTCCCCAGCAGCCACAGCATGGTGGCGCGCGCCTGCAAATGCTGGGGGAAGTTGTGACGTACGATGGCGAAGGCCAGCGGGAACAGCGGTCCTTCCGCCACGCCCAGCAGAATACGCAGGACGATCATCAGCGTGTAGTTATGGGTAAAGCCCATCGCCACCATCAGCACGCACCACACCGCCATCATCCCGGTGAGCAGGCGCAGCGGCGCGATTTTGTCGCCCAAACCGCTTAAAAACACCGATGAGAAGCCATAGCTCAGCAGGAAAGCGCTCATCAAAATGCCGAGACGCGTGGTGTCGAAATCAATGCCCATCGCCTGCTGGAAATGGGTATCCGAAAAGAGCGCCGCGATGCTGATTTTGTCGAAAAACGCCAGCAGCACGCAGGCCAGCAGCGACAGCGGGATGGCCCAGCGCACCGCTTTTTCGGGCGTGCGGGTCCCCTCACCGCTCGCCTCAACCGGTGCGGTGTTAGTCTCTAGTGTGGTCATCTCTCCCCCTACGGGTGCGGGTTAGCTATCGCAATGACATCAGTGAAAAAGCCGGGTCGCCGAGCGGTACGTCCGATAAATCCCGCCCCGCTGCCATCCAGCGCTTCGCCAGCTTGACGGTGCGCGCGTCGTTGAACGCTACCAGCTGCGTCAGCCGCCCGTTGTCGTCCAGCGAGAAGTACAGCGCCTCTTCACGCACGACCGTTCTGCTGCCTGGCTGCGGAATACCAAGGATCTGAATATTGTGCTGGTATTGATCCGACCACAGCCACGGCGCGTCGTCGTAGCCTGGCGCATCCGGGTTGAGCATCGCTTTCGCCGTCGCCACCGCCTGATTCTGGGCGAAGGCCCAGGACTGGATGCACAAGCCGTAGTGATGGTGCTGGGCGACATCTCCTGCGGCAAAGATGAACGGATCCGACGTGCGTCCCTGGGCATCCACCACGATCCCGCGCCCGGTTTTCAGCCCCGCATCGCGCGCCAGCTCCAGATTGAGATCGACGCCGATCCCGACCACGACCGCATCAAAGGTTTCACGCTGGCCGTCGCAGTGGATGACCGGCAGGCCGCCGTCGTCCTCCAGCTCCAGCGCACCGCAGCCGGTACGGATCTCCACCCCCTGCTCGCGGTGGATGGCCTCCAGGCGCTGCGACACCTCGCCGCTCACCGAGCGCATGCACAGCGCGGGCTGCTGCTCGAACAGGGTGACCGCCACGCCGCTTTTCCGCGCCGAGGCAGCAATCTCCAGTCCGATCCAGCCGCCGCCGACGATCGCCAGTTTTTTACTTTCCGCCAGACGACTTTTCAGGCGCTGCGCGTCCTGCCAGTGGCGCAGGGTATAGACCTGCGGATGGCTGGCCCACGCCTGCGAAGGCAGGCGCGCCCGACCGCCGGTAGCGATTAAAAGGATGTTGTAACTAAGCCGCTCGCCGTTGCTAAGAACGACTTTTTTCTCATCGCGATCGACAGATTCAGCGCGCAGCGGCCGGTACCAGGCCAGGTTCAGCGCCTGCTGCACCTCGTCGCTAAACAGGCGCGGAAGCCCCGCGTCCGGCTCCAGCAAAGACGCTTTCGACAGCGGCGGGCGCTCGTAGAAATCCCACTTTTCTTCCGCTACCACGCAAATCTCGCCGTCGAAACCCTCATCGCGCAGGGTTTTCGCCGCCCAGCCGCCCGCCTGACCGCCGCCGATAATGACAATGCGCGACGTCATACCGCCTCCGGCTTTTTCTGCTGACGGCGCGTGTCGTGGTCAATCCCGCCTTCCACCGCCCACTCGGTAAAGGAGACCAGCGAATGCTCCAGCTCACGCGGCTGCCAGTTTTCCGTCAGATAATCATCGTTGGTGTAATACTCAAACGCCCCGCCGGTCGGGCTGTTGACGTACCAGAAGTACGCCGACGACACCGGATGACGGCCCGGCCCGATAAAGGTGCTCCAGTCATGTTTATTCATCGCGATACCGCCGCCGATCACCTCGTGGATGTCGCGCACGGTGAAGGCCACGTGGTTGAGGCCGCGCTTGCGGTTCGGCAGTTGCAGCAGGAACAGGTTGTGATGGCCGCCGCGCACGCCGCAGCGCAGGAACACGGCGCGGTTGATATAGCGGTCCGAGACCTGGAAGCCGAGCACCTCGCGGTAGAATTTCTCCACTGCCGCCAGCTCTTCCACGAAGAACACCACATGCCCCACGTTGATCGGCTGGGCGCGATCGTAAACCGGGCTGGGGGTGTCGATACGGCGGGCATCGCCCCACTGGTTAATTGGCTCGACGTTCAGCTCCACGTCAGTTTGCTGGGTCACCTGCACGCGCAGCGTCATGCCGTTCGGGTCCAGGCACTCCAGCGCGTCGCCCACTTCACGAAAACCTGGCTGTTGCGCCAGCTTCGGGCGCAGCGCGTCCAGGTCAGACTGGCTGGCAACCGCCCAGGTCATGCGGCGCAGGGTGTTGCCCGCTTCAAACGCGGGCGGCAGGTCGGGGCTGTCGATCGGGTTAAGCTCCACGCGCGCACCGCTCAGGGTGGTGAAACGCTGGCCGCTGGCATCGCCCGTCAGGCCAAAATCACGCATAAATTTGGCGCAGTGCGTCAGGTCTTCCACACCAAATTCCAGCTTTTCAATTCCGGTTACACTCATCGTTCGTTGCCTCATCTGGCCCAGATTGGGCGTAAAACATGCCCGACGCAGTCAAGCGCCTGACGTTAACTCACTGATTTAACTGGCCTGTGACAAATACCCTAAGAAGCCAGAAATTTTATCCGCCGCGAGGCGAACCTCGTTTTGCAGGCGCTCGCGGTCGCTCTGCGGGATCTCCTCCGACGGCACCAGAATGCTGACCACCGCCGCCACGCGGCCGCTTCGGTCATACACCGGGTAGACGATGGAGGAGATGCCGTGGCGGAAGAAGGATTCGCCGATGACATACCCGCGGGCTTTGTCCTGCTGCACCATCTGCCACAGGGCTTCACGGTCGTGAAGCTGCCCCGGCGTGTTGCCCGGCAGACGCTCATGCGGGAACAGCTGTTCGAAATCAGCGCGGGAAATATCGGTCAACAGCATGCGGCCCAGCGAGGTGCAGTGCACCGGCAGACGGGTACCAATACTGACCTGGTTGATGCGCGACCCGGCGGCGCTGACGCGGGCGATGTAGATAATGTCGCGCCCGTCGCGGATCGCCAGATGGCTGCTGCACTGGCTCACGTCGCGCAGCTGCTCGATGACCGGCTGGCCAACCTGGGCCACGTCAAGCGAGGCGATGTACTCAAAGCCCAGGCGCAGCACGTTCATGCCCAGCGAGAAGGTATTGGTGCGCGCGTTGCGCTCCAGAAATCCCATGTACTCCAGCGTCTGTACCACGCGATAGGCGGTGGCCTTCGGCATATCCACCAGCCGGTGCAGTTCGGCAAAGGTCAGATCGCGATGCTGTTCGCCAAAGGCCAACAGCAGCTGTAAACCGCGCTCCAGCCCCGGCACCAGATACTTCACTTCCCGATCGTTTGCCATCATCGCCCTACCTTAATTAAAGACAAAACCGCCGTTGACCGGGATCAGCTGTCCGGTGATAAACCGTGACAGATCGCTTAACAGCCAGACCACGCTGCCGGTGACATCTTCCGGCTGCTGCGCGCCGGTTAACGCGCGTCCGTTTTCGTAGAGCTGATGCCGTTCGGCGGGGACATATTCGGTTGCCTCGACGCGGGTTAATCCCGGGGCGATGGCGTTGATTCGAATGCGCTTTTCGCCAAGCTCGCGCGCCATTGAGCGGGTCATGGCAATCACGGCCCCTTTACTGGCGACGTAGGCCATCAGGCGCGGTGCGCCCCACAGCGCGGTGTCGGACGCTACGTTCACAATGCCTGCCCCTTCGCGCAGCAGCGGCACGGCGGCGCGCGTCACCAGCCAGGTGCCTTTGACGTTGACGCTCATCACCCGATCCCAGAGATCCGGATCGTAATCAAGCATGTTTTTGCCGCCCACGCCCGTCGCCATCGCCGCGTTGTTCACCAGGCCGTCAATCTGCCCTTGCTCGCCAATGGCGCTGAACACCTGGTCGATAGAGTGCTGATCGGCCAGATCGATAACGTGCGATTCGATCGCATAGCCCTGCTCGCGCAGCCGGTGGGCGCTCTCGGCCAGCTCGCCTTTGAGGATGTCGCACATCACCACCGCCGCGCCCTGCTCCGCGCAGGCCTGGGCAAAGTGGTAGCCCAGCCCGCGCGCGGCGCCGGTCACCACGATGCGCTTGCCGCTCAGCAGCCCATTCATCAGGCGGCTCCCTGCTGTGCTTCACGCATCGCCAGCTGCTCTTTGGCGGCCTTTTGCATCATGCGACGCAGGCGGGAAAGGCCGACGTCGTGCTGGTACAGGTACTCATGGTCGCGGGCGTTTGGGGCCAGGCTTTCCAGCACCACACGGTCCTGCTCCAGCACTTCCCAGTGCAGTTTTTCCAGACGGTTGCGGTACATGAAGCGCCACATATCGCGCTGCCAGCCCTGCACGCGGCGGATGCGCCAGAAGAAGACGCGGCAGTTGTCGTTATCTTCCGGCACCACCATGCCGACGATAAAGAAGTGGCCGCCCGGTCCGAAGCGCTTCTTGTACGGAATGGAGAGGCGCATCCAGCAGGTGCCGCTGTTGCCGAGCTCAACCCAGTCGAAATTGACGCCGCTCTGCCCTTTTTTCTCGAAAATAAAGCCGGTTTTGGTCGGCTGGAGCACCATGTCGGCCTTGCGATCCCCTTCCGCCATCGAGTGCGAGGACGAATGCAGATAGGTGCCGTGCATCGGGTCCATCACGTTTTCCAGCGCGTACTGGTAATTGCATTTCCACGCGGCGGTGCAGAGGAAGTTGCTGAAGTTTTCCGTGTCGGCGAGTTCATCCGGGAAGGTCAGTTCGTCCGGCTGCTGGTCAGCGGTGACGCCAAACCACAGGAAGATAGCGCCGTGCGCCTCCTGCACATTATAGCTGCGCACGCACTGCTGGCCGACCAGCGGACATTTATCCACGGCGGGCACGTCTTTCACCTCGCCGTTGCCCGCCACCTCTACGCCGTGATACCAGCAGGCAATGCGGTCCCCGAGGTTCCAGCCCATCGACAGGCGCGCACCGCGATGCGGACAGCGGTCCTCCAGCGCCTGAACCTGGCCATCTTTATTGCGCCAGACCACAATCTGCTCGCCCAGGCGGGTGATGCCCACCGGCGCAGACTGCACTTCCCAGCTCGCGAGCACCGGATACCAGAGGCCGCGCAGGCCTTTATCGAGATAGTTTTGTACGGTCGTCGTCATCGCGTTGCCCTCAGTAGCCGTTAACCTGTAAGAATGCCTGGAAGCTGGCGTCGCTCCACGGCTCGCCCTGCTGGTCGTGCATACGCACCGCGTTCAGCCCGCTTACCAGCTCCGGCAGGGTTTCAACGCCCTGCTCGAAGAGATCTTCCAGCGTCGCAATCAGCTTCACTTCCCAGCTTTCCGGCTCGCGGCTGCGGGTCTGCCAGATCAGGTTCTGGTACTCGCCCGGCTTGTGAATGGCGCCATTACCGCCCTCTGCCGGCGGGGTAAACTGGCGGCTTTCCGGCAGCGCCGGGTTGTAGTTCAGCGTGTCGCTCATGCCACGGTCTCCTCAACGAAGGTAATCTGAATCTGGTTTTCAAAGACCCGAACCGGGTATCGGTTGAGGTTGCGTCCTCCGGGGCCGTGCAGACACTGGCCGGTTTTGACGTCGAACACCGCCTCGTGCAGCGGGCATTCCACCTTGCCGTCTTCCACGAAGCCCTGACTCAGCAGGGCATAGGCGTGCGGGCATACGTCCTCCAGCGCGTAATATTTACCGTCGATCAGGTAAACGCCGATCTCTTTACCGTCGACGTTGCCGCTAAAAGGGAAATCTTCCTGTACTTGCTCTGCGTCACATACGCCTATCCAGCTCATCACGATCCTCCAGGCTTTTGTTTCATATATGAAACTCTGTTTCTTATTTAATACGGTCAATATAAAAGCGATGAATGTTTCGTCAAGCGACAATGTGACGAATTTGTTAATCGATCGGCAATTAATTAACTAAGTGTGCAAGGGATCACGAAAAAATGCAGCGATATGAAATTTTCATTATTGCAGCGTGAGAAATAGGTTTTTTTAATGGTCTCTTATTTTCAATAAAATATATTGACTTCTTTTCTTTTTACTCTCTAAAAATAAATGAACGTCACCTCTTTCGCGTTTCACCTGTGAAACGAATTTTTAATTTATCTTTAATAAACAAAGAGTTTCACAGGTGAACCATTTTAGCTCCGTGACAATCACATTGATGAAAAATATAAGTTACAAAAAACGTAAGGCGGACATGATGACGGCAAGATGGCAAGGCACGATTGCGCTTTTATTACTCATTATTATTTCCTACGTCGATCGGGTAAATATCTCGGTAATGATTTTAAACCCGGAATTTGCCGAACATTTTCAGTTAAATGAAAACAGAATGTTACAGGGCCTGCTCATGACCTGCTTTCTACTGGGTTATGGTTTTTCCGCTTTATTATTAACACCGGTTATTGAAAGCAAACTTCATTATCGGCAGGGATTATTAAGCAGCATTGCGATTTGGGCCGCGGTTTGCGCGGTTTCGCCTTTGCTTGGCTCGCTGACGGGAATGCTCATCGCCCGCGTGATTCTGGGGATCGCGGAGGGTCCGCTATTTTCGCTGAAAACGCGCTTTATCAGCGATAACTTTAGCGCGCAAGAGATCGGCAAACCCAACGCCGTGACCGCGCTGGGCGTCTCGCTCGGGCTGGCCGTGGGCTTTCCGCTGGTGACCTGGCTGATGTCGCATCTGGGCTGGGCCGGGTCGTTTTACGCCCTGGCGGTGATGAATCTGGTGTTGGGCGGCGGGCTCATCTGGCGTTTTCTGCCCGCGCCACACAGCCCGGTGAAGATGAAAAAACCGGGGTTTGTTCACACCTTCACGCTGGCCTGGCAGACGCCGCTGCTGGGCTGGATCCTGCTGGTTGAAATCGCCACGCTGAGCTATCTGTGGGGCAGCAGCGCGTGGCTGCCCGCATGGCTGCGTGACGAGCACCACTTCTCGCTGCATGCCACAGGCTGGCTTGCGGCGATCCCCTTCCTGCTCAGCCTGGGGTCAAAGTTTCTGGGTGGCGTGCTGCTCGACAAAATGCGTCCTGAACAGGCACCGGTGCTGTTTGTGGTGGGCGGGGCGATGACGGCGCTGTCCGTGGTCGCGCTGATGCTCAGCCATCAGCCTGCCTGGCTGGCGCTGTTTATGCTTTCGGCTAACGTCTTCTGGGGGCTACAGGGAGCGGCTATTCCGGCGGTGATCCAGCATCACGCCGCGCGGGAAGCGGTGGGCAGCGCTTACGGCATAATCAATGGGATCGGCAATATCTGCGCGGCGTTTATTCCGCTGCTGATGGGGATGGTGATGAGATCGGTGGGGTCGGTCAGTTCAGGCTTTTCGGTGCTGGTCGTCTCGCAGGTTGTCACCCTGCTTGCCGGGGGAATGTTGCTGCTGCGCATGCGGCGCGCAGCAGCAATCAGCGCGTAAGGTTTATTCGCCTTTTTTCGCCGCCTGGATGTAGAGCATTTCCAGCGCCAGTGTCGCCGCGGCCAGCGCGGTGATCTCGGACTGGTCATAGGCCGGAGCCACTTCCACCACGTCCATCCCGACGATGTTCAGATCCTTCAGGCCGCGCACCAGCTTGATGGCGCGATCTGACGTCAGGCCGCCGATCACCGGCGTACCGGTCCCCGGTGCGAATGCCGGATCAAGGCAGTCAATGTCGAAGGTCAGATAGACAGGCATGTCGCCGACGATCTGCTTAACCTGAGACAGAATATCGTCCACGCCGCGATCGTTCACCTGGCCCGCGTCGAGTACGGTGAAGCCGTTGTCTTTGTCGAACTCGGTGCGGATGCCGATCTGCACGGAGTGGTTTGGATCGATCAGGCCTTCCTTCGGCGCGGTGTAGAACATGGTGCCGTGGTCGAACTCGCAACCGTTCGCGTAGGTGTCGGTGTGCGCATCGAAGTGCACCAGCGCCATTTTACCGAAGTGCTTCGCGTGGGCGCGCAGCAGCGGCAGGGTCACGAAGTGGTCACCGCCAAAGGAGAGCATGCGTTTACCGGCCGCCAGCAGCTTCTCAGCGTGCGCCTGCAATTTTTCGCTCATCTCGCGCGCGTCGCCGAAGGCGTATACCAGATCGCCGCAGTCCACCACGTTCAGGCGCTCGCGCATGTCGAAGTTCCACGGGAAGCGGTTGTGCTCCCAGGCCAGGTTGGTGGAAACCTGACGGATCGCCGCCGGGCCATGACGTCCCCCCGCGCGACCGGACGTTGCCATGTCGAACGGTACGCCGGTGATCACCCAGTCCGCATCGCTGTCGTACGGCTGGAAGTTCATCGGAAGGCGTAAAAAACCAAACGCGTTAGATACCAGAGAGTTATCGTACTGATGACCTAAAGTGCTCATGTCCTGACCTCTTATAAAGTCGATACATTAAAAACAGATGAAAAAAAATCCCCTCCGCGTCGTTAAACCCGACGAGGAAGGGATTGATTCGTAAATCGCATATTGGGGCGAATTATCGCCGTTAATCCATATGGGTTCAAGTGAGTATAGCATTCTGCCGGATGGCGGCTTCGCCTTCTCCGGCCTACATTCGTAGGCCCGGTAAGCGCAGCGCCACCGGGCATCGGCGGCACAGCGGCCTGATGCCCTCACCCCGCCCCTCTCCCACAGGGAGAGGGAGGTTTTCTTACTCGTCTTCCAGATACGTATACCCGTACAGACCCGCTTCAAACTCTTCCAGGAACTGCTGCTGCAAGGCATCGTCCAGACCGGTGTTTTTCACCTGATCGCGGAACTGGGTGAGCAGTTTTTTCGGATCCAGCTGAACGTATTCGAGCATGTCCGCCACGGTGTCCCCTTCGTCGGACAGCTCAACCTCCACGCTGCCGTCAGGGAAGACAAACACGTCAACCGCTTCGGTATCACCAAACAGGTTGTGCATGTTGCCGAGGATCTCCTGATACGCACCCACCATAAAGAAGCCCAGCATTGGCGGGTTCTCCGGATCGTACTCCGGCATTGGCATCGTCGTTGCGATACCGTCGCCATCGACGTAGTGGTCAATTGCGCCATCGGAGTCACAGGTGATGTCCAGCAGCACGGCGCGGCGTTCCGGGGCGTGGTTCAGCCCTTCCAGCGGCAGAACCGGGAACAGCTGGTCGATACCCCAGGCATCCGGCATCGACTGGAACAGGGAGAAGTTGACGTACATTTTGTCCGCCATACGCTCCTGCAACTCGTCGATAATTGGACGGTGCGCGCGGTTGCTCGGATCGAGCTGTTTCTGCACTTCGTGGCACATATTCAGATAGAGCTGCTCCGCCCACGCGCGCTCTTGCAGGCTGAAGGTGCCTGACGAGTAGCCGACGTGAATATCGTGCAGGTCCATCTGGCTGTCGTGCAGCCATTCGCGCAGGGAACGACGCGTGCCCGGCTCGTGCATCTCCTGCCAGGTTTCCCACATGCTTTGCAGGGAACGTGGGGCATCGTCTGCCGGAGGCGTGGCTTCGGTGATTTCGCTACGCTCAACGCCAATGATGTTAGAGACCAGCACCGTATGGTGCGCGGTGACCGCGCGGCCGGATTCGGTGATCACCGTCGGGTGCGGCAGGCCGTGCTCTTCGCAGGCATCGCCAATCGCCCAGATGATGTTGTTGGCATATTCGTTCAGGCCATAGTTTACCGAGCAGTCAGACTGCGAGCGGGTCCCTTCGTAGTCCACGCCCAGGCCGCCGCCCACGTCAAAGCACTGAATATTCACGCCGAGCTTATGCAGCTCAACGTAGAAACGCGCGGATTCACGCACCCCAGTGGCGATGTCGCGAATATTGGCCATCTGCGAGCCGAGGTGGAAGTGCAGCAGCTGAATGCTGTCCAGACGACCGCGCTCGCGCAGAATTTCCACCAGCTGAAGCACCTGGTTCGCCGCGAGGCCGAACTTGGATTTTTCACCGCCGGAAGACTGCCATTTACCGGAACCCTGCGACGCCAGTCGCGCACGCACGCCAAGGCGTGGGATCACGTTCAGACGCTCGGCCTCTTCCAGCACGATCGCGATTTCGGTCATCTTCTCGATCACCAGATAGACCTTGTGGCCCATCTTCTCGCCAATCAGCGCCAGACGAATGTATTCGCGGTCTTTATAGCCGTTACAGACGATCACCGACCGGGTCATGCCCGCGTGCGCCAGAACCGCCATCAGCTCCGCTTTAGAGCCTGCTTCCAGGCCCAGCGGCTCGCCGGAGTGGATCAGGGACTCAATCACGCGACGGTGCTGATTGACCTTGATCGGGTAAACGAGGAAATAGTCGCCGTTATAACCATACGATTCCCGCGCGCGTTTGAACGCGGCATTAATAGAACGCAGGCGATGTTGCAGGATCTGCGGGAAGCAGAACAGTGCAGGCAAGCGCTGACCCTGCGCTTCACGGGTTTTCACCAGTTTAGCGAGATCCACGCGCGCTTCCGGGACGTCCGGATCCGGGCAGACACTGATGTGGCCCAGCTCGTTAACGTCGTAGTAGTTATTGCCCCACCAGGCAATATTGTAAGTGCGCAGCATCTTGCTGGCTTCCTGGGAGCTCATCGCAACCTCCTGCATAGAACGTAGTACACCCTGTTCGCCTGCTGACGAAGGCGAAAGCGAAGACATGTCGTCAGACATAGCGAACCTCAACTCTTTGTATTAAGTGTAAAACAGTTGACTACTATCGCAGCGTTATACGGCGATAACAACCCATTAACGGCTCCATTTCCCAGCAGAGTATGCTGAAATCCAGACCGTGCGACCGGTTTCTTATTCATATCATTGTAAAACACGTATCCGAACTCTGTATGACAAGGTTCGGCGAAACCACGAGAAAACTCCTGTATTAACAAGAGCGCCCTTGTTCAGTTTTCACAAAGCGTGACCGGCTCTGGAATCCTGAGAAGCACCGAGATGGGTATAACATCGGCAGGTGTTTAGACCAGAAGTGCGGGTGGGAATCAAATGCGCGCCAGAACGACTGCGCTGAATGAGCGGAAAACGATGGTTCATTATCTGGTATCACCTCCACGGCCGCCTCTGCTGAAACGGACCACAAGCCAAAGCTAAAAGTTCACTGCTTAACCCGGCTGGAAGTGGCGACACGATGTGTTCATCGAGCGCTTATTTTATATGAGCCGCGCGCCGCGTTTTATACCGAGAAGGTCGCTAAAAAGCAAAACAAAAATGCGCAGGTTGCCAGCGTCGTCAGGAAAAATTTCCAGCAGCGTTTTCAACACAGTGAGAGGTGAGTCAAAAAAAACTGGAAATCGGGTGAAGAAGTGACCTAAAATAGACGTCCAGATGTTAATCCATCCATACCGATTAACACTCAGACTGCCAGTGTCAAAATCCTGTAGGCCTTGGTAGAATTATCTCCTATGGCTATTCCACACAGCAGCTTGAGCTAACCAAATTCCTCTTAGGTGAAATAAAACATGGCAAAACACCTGTTTACGTCCGAGTCCGTATCAGAAGGACATCCTGATAAAATTGCTGACCAAATCTCCGATGCGGTGCTGGATGCGATCCTCGCGCAGGATCCAAAGGCGCGCGTAGCGTGTGAAACCTATGTCAAAACCGGCATGGTTCTGGTTGGCGGTGAGATCACCACCAGCGCATGGGTTGATATCGAAGAGATCACCCGTAACACGGTGCGTGAGATTGGCTATGTACATTCTGATATGGGCTTTGATGCCAACTCCTGCGCCGTACTGAGCGCGATTGGCAAACAGTCTCCGGATATCAACCAGGGCGTTGACCGTGCCGATCCGCTGGAACAGGGCGCGGGTGACCAGGGCCTGATGTTCGGCTACGCAACCAACGAAACCGACGTGCTGATGCCAGCGCCGGTAACCTACGCCCATCGTCTGGTGCAGCGTCAGGCTGAAGTGCGTAAAAACGGCACCCTGCCGTGGCTGCGTCCGGATGCGAAAAGCCAGGTGACCTTCCAGTATGACGACGGGAAAATCGTCGGTATCGATGCAGTGGTTCTTTCCACGCAGCATGCTGAAGAGATTGACCAGAAATCCCTGCAAGAAGCGGTGATGGAAGAGATCATCAAGCCGGTTCTGCCAACTGAATGGCTGAGCTCTGCGACCAAATTCTTCATCAACCCAACCGGACGCTTTGTTATCGGCGGCCCAATGGGTGACTGCGGTCTGACCGGTCGTAAAATCATCGTAGATACCTACGGCGGCATGGCACGTCACGGCGGCGGCGCATTCTCCGGTAAAGATCCGTCTAAAGTTGACCGTTCTGCGGCGTACGCTGCACGTTATGTGGCGAAAAACATCGTTGCTGCCGGTCTGGCTGACCGCTGTGAGATCCAGGTTTCCTACGCCATCGGCGTGGCTGAGCCAACCTCCATCATGGTGGAAACCTTCGGGACTGAAAAAGTGCCTTCTGAACAGCTGACCCTGCTGGTGCGTGAGTTCTTCGACCTGCGTCCATACGGTCTGATTCAGATGCTGGATCTGCTGCACCCAATCTACCAGGAAACCGCAGCGTACGGTCACTTTGGCCGCGAACATTTCCCATGGGAAAAAACCGACAAAGCCGCCCTGCTGCGTGATGCTGCCGGTCTGAAATAATCGACTGCCAGTAGCTTAAACAGGCCAGCCTTTGTGCTGGCCTTTTTTATGTCGGGTGGCGGCTATGCCTTACCCGACCTACGGGTAGTGAGTTTTTGTAGGCCGGGTAAGGCGCAGCCGCCACCCGGCAATGTTTGGAACCGTTTACACCTCACTCTCTATACCCCGCTTTCAGAATATTCTCTTTGCATGATCGCATTTCTTCTGCTGTTACATTCCCTTTCAGTTAAGTCTGAAATTTGTGCAAACGCGATGCACATCAATTAATTTACCTCTATATTTTCAAAGCTTTAATTATTTTTACGGTTACAAGCCAGTGTAACCGATTACACCGTTGTGATTTGACTCACATATTTTTATGAGCCGCTCACCTACTCTTAATATCGTAAAAACTGATAACCCAACTGGAGGGCATAATGCCTGACAATAATAAACAGGGGCGTACGTCCAATAAGGCAATGACGTTCTTCGTCTGCTTCCTCGCCGCTCTGGCAGGATTACTCTTTGGCCTGGATATTGGCGTAATTGCCGGTGCATTACCTTTCATCACCGATGAGTTCCAGATTAGCGCACACACTCAGGAATGGGTGGTTAGCTCCATGATGTTCGGTGCCGCCGTCGGCGCGGTCGGCAGCGGCTGGCTCTCCTTTAAGCTCGGGCGTAAAAAGAGCCTGATGATCGGCGCGATCCTGTTCGTTGCCGGCTCACTGTTCTCTGCCGCTGCACCTAACGTTGAAGTGCTGATCATCTCCCGCGTGCTGCTCGGTCTGGCAGTGGGCGTGGCGTCTTATACTGCCCCGCTGTACCTGTCTGAAATCGCTCCGGAAAAAATCCGCGGCAGCATGATTTCCATGTATCAGCTGATGATCACCATCGGTATTCTGGGGGCTTATCTCTCGGATACCGCATTCAGCTACAGCGGCGCATGGCGCTGGATGCTGGGCGTAATCATCATTCCAGCCATCCTGCTGCTGATTGGCGTCTTCTTCCTGCCGGACAGTCCGCGCTGGTTCGCCGCCAAACGCCGCTTCCATGATGCCGAACGCGTGCTCTTACGCCTGCGTGATACCAGCGCCGAAGCCAAAAACGAGCTGGAAGAGATCCGCGAAAGCCTGAAGGTCAAACAGTCCGGCTGGGCGCTGTTCAAAGAGAACAGCAACTTCCGCCGCGCGGTGTTCCTCGGTGTGCTGTTACAGATCATGCAACAGTTCACCGGGATGAACGTCATCATGTATTACGCGCCGAAAATCTTCGAACTGGCGGGCTACACCAACACCACCGAACAGATGTGGGGCACCGTGATCGTCGGCCTGACCAACGTGCTGGCGACCTTTATCGCTATCGGTCTGGTGGACCGCTGGGGACGTAAGCCAACCCTGACGCTGGGCTTCCTGGTGATGGCCGTCGGGATGGGCGTGCTGGGTACCATGATGCACATGGGCATTCATTCCCCAACGGCACAGTACTTCGCCGTGGCGATGCTGCTGATGTTTATCATTGGGTTTGCGATGAGCGCCGGTCCGCTGATTTGGGTGCTGTGCTCTGAGATCCAGCCGCTGAAAGGGCGTGATTTTGGTATCACCTGTTCTACCGCAACCAACTGGATTGCCAACATGATCGTCGGCGCAACGTTCCTGACCATGCTCAATACCCTGGGTAACGCCAATACCTTCTGGGTCTACGCCGGTCTGAACCTGTTCTTTATCGTTCTCACTATCTGGCTGGTTCCTGAAACCAAACATGTTTCACTGGAACACATTGAACGTAACCTGATGAAAGGTCGTCCTCTGCGCGAAATCGGCGCACACGACTGATCCTCCTGCGGGAGGCGCCTCTTGCGCCTCCCCGCTTCCCGCTTTATGCTCTGCCCCTATGAAAGCTCCCCGTCTCCCCATCGCCATTCAGCAAGCCGTCATGCGCAGCCTGCGGGAAAAACTCGCCCAGGCCAACCTGAAGCTCGGCCGCAATTATCCTGAACCGAAGCTGGTCTATCAGCAGCGTGGCACCGCGGCAGGCACCGCCTGGCTGGAATCGTATGAGATCCGCCTGAATCCGGTGCTGATGATGGAAAACCAGCAGGCGTTTATCGACGAAGTCGTCCCGCACGAACTGGCGCACCTGCTGGTGTGGAAACACTTTGGCCGCGTCGCGCCGCACGGCAAAGAGTGGAAATGGATGATGGAGGCGGTGCTCGGGGTTCCGGCCCGCCGCACCCATCAGTTCGAGCTGGAATCGGTACGCCGCAATACCTTCCCCTACCGCTGCCAGTGTCAGCAGCACCAGCTTACCGTCCGCCGCCATAACCGCGTGGTGCGCGGCGAAGCGACCTATCGCTGCGTTAAATGCGGCGAACCGCTGGTTGCGGAATAATCACTCGAACTTTCAGGAACTTTCCTGATCTGACTGATTGCATACGGGAACAACATTCGTTACGTTGCGGGCTCGTTTTGACACGGAGTGTAAGATGTCCCGTAATGTTTCTCTCGCGGTCGCTTTTCTGGCGACAGCGCTCTCCGGCCATGCTCTGGCCGACGGTATTCACAGTTTCTCTCAGGCAAAAACCGCGGGCGTAAAGATTAACGCCGACGTACCGGGTGATTTCTACTGCGGCTGTAAAATTAACTGGCAGGGTAAGAAAGGGGTCGTGGATCTTGGATCCTGCGGCTATAAGGTGCGCAAGAACGAGAATCGCGCCAGCCGAATCGAATGGGAACACGTTGTTCCGGCCTGGCAGTTTGGCCACCAGCGCCAGTGCTGGCAGGACGGTGGACGTAAAAATTGCGCAAAAGATCCGGTCTACCGCCAGATGGAAAGCGATATGCACAACCTGCAACCCGCCGTGGGTGAGGTTAATGGCGACCGCGGAAACTTCATGTACAGCCAGTGGAACGGTGGCGAAGGCCAGTACGGTCAGTGCGCCATGAAGGTCGATTTCAAAGAGAAAGTCGCCGAACCACCTGCCCGCGCACGCGGCAGCATCGCCCGCACTTATTTCTATATGCGCGACCGCTACGATCTCAATCTTTCCCGCCAGCAGACGCAGCTCTTCAATGCCTGGGACAAGCTCTACCCGGTGACGGACTGGGAATGCCAGCGCGACGAACGTATCGCCAAAGTCCAGGGGAATCATAACCCTTACGTCCAGCGGGCTTGCCAGGCGCAAAAGAGCTAACCTACACTACGGCAATTCGCTTATATCGCATGACACATGGAATTTCTGACTATGCGCATCCCTCGCATCTATCACCCTGAACTGATTACCCCAGGCGGCGAAATCGCCCTGTCTGATGATGCCGCAAACCATGTAGGTCGCGTGCTGCGCATGGGGGCAGGCCAGGCGATTCAGCTCTTTGACGGCTCTGATCAGGTTTTCGACGCTGAAATTACGCGCGCCGATAAAAAAAGCGTGCACGTGAAGGTGCTGCGTGGCGACGTGGACGACCGGGAATCCCCGCTGCACATTCACCTGGGCCAGGTGATGTCGCGTGGGGAAAAGATGGAGTTCACCATTCAGAAATCCATTGAACTGGGTGTAAGCCTCATTACGCCACTTTTTTCTGAGCGCTGCGGCGTTAAACTGGATGCGGAACGTCTGAACAAAAAGATCCAGCAGTGGCAAAAAATTGCCATTGCGGCCTGCGAACAGAGCGGCCGCAACCGTATCCCTGAGATCCGCCCGGCGATGGATCTGGAGGACTGGTGTGCAGAAGAGGAAAGCGGGCTTAAGCTCAATCTTCATCCGCGCGCCAGCGCCAGCATCAATACGCTGCCGCTGCCCGTTGAGCGTGTACGCCTGCTGATTGGCCCGGAAGGCGGCCTGTCGGCTGACGAAATTGCCATGACGGCGCGTTACCAGTTTACTGATATTCTGTTGGGACCTCGCGTTCTGCGCACTGAGACAACGGCACTCACCGCCATTACCGCGCTACAGGTGCGATTTGGCGATCTGGGTTGAAGCAAAGCCTGACCCATAACCGGAGAAGAAGATGATTAAGCTCGGCATCGTGATGGACCCCATCGCAAACATTAACATCAAGAAAGACTCCAGCTTCGCTATGTTGCTGGAAGCGCAGCGTCGCGGCTATGAACTCCACTATATGGAGATGAACGATCTTTACCTGATCAACGGTGAAGCCCGCGCACGCACCCGCATCGTTAACGTCGAGCAGAACTACGAAAAATGGTACGAATTCGGTACCGAGCAGGATATTGCCCTGGCCGACCTTAACGTGATCCTGATGCGTAAAGATCCGCCGTTCGACACCGAATACATTTACGCCACCTATATCCTTGAGCGTGCCGAAGAGAAAGGAACGCTGATCGTCAACAAGCCGCAGAGCCTGCGCGACTGCAACGAGAAGCTCTATACCGCATGGTTCTCTGACCTGACGCCGGAAACGCTCGTCACCCGCAGCAAAACGCAGCTGAAAGAATTCTGGCAGAAGCACGGCGACATCATCATGAAGCCGCTGGACGGCATGGGTGGCGCGTCGATCTTCCGCGTGAAAGAGGGCGATCCGAACATTGGCGTGATTGCCGAAACGCTGACCGAGCTGGGAACCCGCTACTGCATGGCGCAGAACTATCTGCCAGCCATTAAAGACGGCGACAAGCGTGTGCTGGTCGTAGACGGCGAGCCGGTGCCTTACTGCCTGGCGCGTATCCCGCAGGGAGGGGAAACCCGTGGCAACCTGGCGGCCGGCGGCCGTGGCGAACCGCGTCCGTTAAGCGAAAGCGACTGGGAAATTGCCCGCCGCGTCGGCCCTACGCTGAAAGCCAAAGGCCTGATCTTCGTCGGCCTCGATATCATCGGCGATCGTCTGACCGAAGTGAACGTCACCAGCCCGACCTGCATTCGTGAAATCGAAGCGGAATTCCCGATCTCGATCACCGGAATGCTGATGGACGCTATCGAAAAACGTTTACAGAAATAACCTGTGACAGCGCCTGTGTTTATCCCCATACTGGGCGCTGTCGCTTTTTAAACCAGGAAACAGTACCTCTGACAATGAATTTACAGCATCACTTTCTTATTGCCATGCCTGCTCTCCAGGATCCGATTTTCCGCCGCTCCGTGGTCTATATTTGCGAATACAACGAAGACGGCGCGATGGGGATTATCATCAATAAGCCGCTGGAAAACCTCCAGGTGGAAGGCATTCTGGACAAGCTGAAAATCCCTGCTGAAGCGCGGCTGCCGGAAATCCGTCTCGATAAACCGGTGATGCTCGGCGGCCCGCTTGCAGAAGATCGTGGCTTTATCCTGCATACCCCGCCGGTTTTCTCGTCCAGCATTCGTATCTCCGATAACACCGTCGTCACCACCTCTCGCGACGTGCTTGAAACGCTGGGCACTGCCAGTCAGCCTTCTGAGGTGCTGGTTGCGCTCGGCTACGCCTCCTGGGAAAAAGGGCAGCTGGAACAAGAAATTCTGGACAACGCCTGGCTGACAGCCCCTGCGGATATGAATATCCTGTTTAAAACCCCTATCGCCGATCGCTGGCGTGACGCGGCAAAACTGATTGGCATTGATATTCTGACCATGCCTGGCGTTGCGGGGCACGCGTAATGAGCGGCACCCTTCTCGCCTTCGACTTCGGCACCAAAAGCATCGGCGTCGCTGTGGGTCAACGGATCACCGGCACCGCTCGCCCGCTCACGGCGCTGAAAGCTAACGACGGCACGCCGGACTGGAACCTTATTGAGCGCTTGCTCAAAGAGTGGCAGCCGGACGACGTGATTGTCGGCCTGCCGCTAAACATGGACGGCACCGAGCAACCGCTTACCGCCCGCGCGCGCAAATTCGCGAACAAAATCCATGGCCGCTTTGGCGTCTCCGTTAAGCTGCACGATGAACGTTTGAGCACCGTCGAGGCACGCGCTGGCCTGTTCGAGCACGGTGGCTTCCGGGCGCTGAACAAAGGCAGCGTGGATTCAGCTTCAGCCGTCATTATCCTCGAAAGCTATTTCGAACAGGGTTACTGAGCGCCGGGGCTACAGCCGCCCCTGCGCCCGTCGCTCCGCCAGACTCTGCTCAAAGTTCTGCATTCCCGCCTGCTGCCCCGTTTGAATAATGCCCGGCAGTTGCCAGGTTTTGCCTTCGCGGATCAGGTTTGCCGCCGCCGAGGTATTCACCAGTAGCTCATACAGCGCCACGCGCCCGCCCTGGACATCCTGACGTAGCTTCTGCGCCAGGACCGCACGCAGGCTTCCCGCCAGCTGATTACGCACCGGGTCTTTCTCCTGCGCCGGAAAGGTATCGACCAGGCGCTCGATCGCCTGCGCCGCGCCGCGCGTATGCAGCGTGGCCAACACCAGATGGCCGGTTTCCGCCGCCGTCAGCGCCAGGCGTATCGTCTCGCTGTCGCGCAGCTCACCAAGCAGAATCACATCCGGATCTTCACGCAGCGCGCTGCGTAGCGCCTCGGCAAAGGACGGGCTGTGCTGGCCTATCTCCCGCTGCTGGATCAGGCAACGTTCGCTCTGGTACATAAACTCCACCGGATCTTCCAGGGTCAGAATATGCCCGTCTGTCTGATGATTGAGGAAATCGACCATCGCGGCCAGGGTGGTCGATTTTCCGCTGCCGGTGGCGCCGGTGACCAAAATCAGGCCATTGTCATTAGACAGCAGTTCCGGGATCGCTCGCGGCACACCTAACGCAGAGAGCTGCGGGCACGTCAGCGGCAACAGCCGCAGCGCAATCGAAACGCCGTGCATATGCTTAAACGCACTGCCGCGCAGCCGCTGACGGTCTGCGAGGGTAACGGCAAAATCCACCTGCCCGTTTGCCCACCATGCGCCCTGCTGTTCGTCGTTGAGCCACGCTTTTAATAACGCCTCCACATCCGGGGGCGGAAACGGCGCCGGTTCAAGACGGCCTGACCTGCGCCAGCGCGGTGGCGAATCACTGCACAGGTGTAGATCGGAGACGTTATGCTTTACACTAAGGGCCACAATTTCTTCCACATCCATAGACTACTCCTCGGAAAATGAACGACATTGCGCATAACCTGGCACAGGTCCGGGACAAAATCTCAGCCGCGGCAACGCGTTGCGGCCGTGCTCCAGAAGAAATTACGTTGCTTGCAGTCAGCAAAACTAAGCCTGCGAGCGCCATCGCAGAAGCGATAGCCGCCGGTCATCGTGCCTTTGGCGAAAACTATGTGCAGGAAGGCGTGGATAAAATTCGCGCTTTCCGGGAACGGGGAAATACAGACCTGCAATGGCACTTTATCGGTCCGCTACAGTCGAACAAAAGCCGTCTGGTAGCAGAGCACTTTGACTGGTGCCACACCATCGATCGTCTGCGCATCGCTACCCGTCTGAGCGACCAGCGTCCTATGGAGATGCCAGCGCTTAACGTGCTGATTCAAATCAACATCAGCGATGAAAACAGCAAGTCCGGCATTACGCTGGGCGAACTGGATGCGCTGGCGGCGGACGTGGCGGCGCTGCCGCGTTTAACCCTGCGCGGGCTGATGGCTATCCCGGCGCCAGAGTCAAGTTATGAAAGGCAGTTTGCCGTGGCACAGCAAATGGCTGTAGCATTTGAGGCGCTTAAGGCGCGCTATAACACGGTAGACACGCTTTCTCTGGGCATGTCGGACGATATGGAAGCCGCCATCGCGGCAGGCAGCACCATGGTGCGCATCGGCACGGCAATTTTCGGTGCGCGCGATTACCCCCAATAATAAGGAAACCTGAGGAACGCCATGAAGACGTTGACTTTCCTGCTTTCAACGGTCATTGAACTGTATACGATGGCGCTGCTGTTGCGCGTCTGGATGCAGTGGGCCCGTTGTGATTTTTACAATCCATTCTCACAATTTATCGTGAAAATCACGCAGCCCGTTGTGGGGCCGCTTCGCCGCGTCATTCCGGCAATGGGGCCAATTGACAGTTCATCTCTGCTGATGGCGTTTATTCTGAGCGTTATCAAAGCGATCGTGCTGTTTATGGTCATCACTTTCCAGCCGATTATCTGGATTTCAGCCGTTCTGATCCTGGTTAAAACCGTCGGCTCGCTGATCTTCTGGGTCCTGCTGGTGATGGCGATCATGAGCTGGGTAAGCCGGGGCCGTAGCCCGGTGGAGTACGCGTTGATTCAGCTGACTGAACCGTTGCTGCGTCCGATTCGTAGCCTGCTGCCTGCAATGGGCGGAATCGACTTCTCCCCGATGCTTCTCGTTCTGCTGCTGTACGTGCTGAATATGGGTATCGCGGAACTGTTACAGGCGACGGGTAATATGCTGCTGCCGGGGCTGTGGATGGCGTTATGAGTGCAGTTAGCCCCTGCGCCGACGGGCTGGTTTTGCGGCTGTACATTCAGCCGAAAGCCAGCCGCGACAGTATTGTTGGGCTGCATGGCGACGAGCTAAAAGTCGCCATCACTGCCCCGCCGGTTGACGGCCAGGCGAATGCGCATCTGACCAAATATCTGGCTAAACAGTTTCGCGTCGCTAAAAGCCAGGTCATCATTGAGAAAGGTGAACTTGGCCGGCATAAACAGGTAAAAATCCTTAACCCGCAATCTATCCCGACGGAAGTCGCGGCTCTGACAGAACAGGACTAAACCATGCAGAAAGTTGTTCTCGCCACCGGTAACGCCGGTAAAGTGCGCGAGCTGGCCTCGCTATTAAATGATTTTGGGCTGGACGTGGTGGCTCAGACCGAGCTGGGCGTGGACTCCGCCGAAGAGACCGGCCTGACGTTTATCGAAAACGCCATTCTGAAAGCGCGCCATGCGGCGCAGATCACCGGACTGCCCGCGATAGCCGATGACTCCGGTCTGGCCGTGGATTTTCTGGGCGGTGCGCCGGGGATTTACTCCGCCCGCTATTCCGGGGTGGACGCCACCGACCAGCAGAATCTGGAAAAGCTGCTTGTGGCCCTGAAAGACGTCCCTGACGAACAGCGTACCGCGCAGTTCCACTGCGTGCTGGTCTACATGCGTCACGCGGAAGATCCCACGCCGATTGTCTGTCACGGCAGCTGGCCGGGCGTGATCACCCGTGAAGCGGCGGGCAACGGCGGCTTTGGTTACGACCCGATTTTCTTTGTCCCGACCGAGGGCAAAACCGCTGCGGAACTCACCCGCGAAGAGAAAAGCGCGATCTCCCACCGTGGACGCGCCCTGAAACTGTTACTGGAAGCACTGCGTAATGGCTAATTTGCCGCCTCTGAGTCTTTATATTCACATCCCATGGTGCGTGCAGAAATGCCCGTACTGCGATTTCAACTCGCACGCGCTGAAGGGCGAAGTGCCGCACGATGATTACGTCGCGCATCTGCTGGCCGATCTGGATGCTGATGTATCTTACGCACAGGGACGTGAAGTGAAGACCATTTTTATTGGTGGCGGTACACCGAGCCTGCTTTCAGGCCCGGCGATGCAGACGCTGCTGGATGGCGTGCGCGCACGCCTGAACCTGGCAGTGGATGCTGAAATTACGATGGAAGCCAACCCCGGTACCGTTGAGGCCGACCGTTTTGTCGAGTATCAGCGTGCGGGCGTGAACCGTATCTCTATCGGCGTGCAGAGCTTTAGCGAGCCAAAGCTGAAGCGTCTGGGGCGTATCCACGGCCCGGAAGAGGCAAAGCGCGCGGCAAACCTGGCAACGGGGCTTGGGCTGCGCAGCTTTAACCTCGACCTGATGCATGGCCTGCCGGATCAGTCGCTCGAAGAAGCGCTGGACGATTTGCGTCAGGCGATTGAACTGAATCCGCCGCATCTGTCGTGGTATCAGCTGACCATTGAGCCTAACACCCTGTTTGGTTCCCGTCCTCCGGTGCTGCCGGACGATGACGCGCTGTGGGATATCTTCGAGCAGGGCCACCAGCTTTTGACCGCGGCGGGGTATCAGCAATACGAAACGTCGGCGTATGCGAAGCCGGGCTATCAGTGTCAGCACAATCTGAACTACTGGCGTTTTGGTGATTATCTGGGAATTGGCTGCGGCGCACATGGCAAAGTGACCTTCCCGGACGGACGCATTCTGCGTACCGCCAAAACGCGTCACCCGCGCGGGTATATGGAAGGCCGCTACCTGGAGCGTCAGCACGACGTCGAGGCGGCGGATAAGCCGTTTGAGTTCTTTATGAACCGCTTCCGTCTGCTGGAAGCCGCACCGCGCGCGGAGTTTACGCGTTATACCGGGCTGTCGGAGTCAGTGATTCGTCCGCAGATTGACGAGGCGCTGGCGCAGGGGTATCTGACCGAGTGTGATGAGTCCTGGCAGATCACCGAGCACGGCAAGCTGTTCTTAAACTCCCTTCTTGAGCTGTTCCTCGCTGAAAATCCTGAAGGCTGATTCAGAATTTTACATCCCGTTCTGCTGGCTGAGGGAAAGGCTGGCAGAGTGTGGGGATGGAAATTACTCGTTCTTATGCAAAACAGCTCAGACGCGAGCTGACACAGGAAGAAAGGCGGCTTTGGTATTTACTGCGCAGCCGCCGTTTCGAAAAATATAAATTTCGCCGACAGCACCCGGTAGGTCACTACATTCTGGATTTCGCCTGTTGCGCGGCTCGGCTGGCCGTTGAGCTAGATGGCGGACAACATGATGAAAAGCAGGAATACGATCGACAAAGGACATTGTGGTTAAACCATAAGGGCTGGCACGTTATTCGATTCTGGAACAACGAACTCTGGAATAACGAAGAGGCGGCGTTAGAAAGGATCCTTGAAACGCTGCAAGCGCTGCAACCCTCACCCCGGCCCTCTCCCTGAAAGGGAGAGGGGGCAAACCATCTCCTCGCCCCTTTAGGAAAAGGGTTAATGTGAGGGCGCAAACTATTCCCTCGCCCCTTTAGGGAAAGGGTTAAAGTGAGGGAGCAAACTATTCCCTCGCCCCTTTGGGGAGAGGGTTAGGGTGAGGGGCTAAGTGAATTACTTCAGCGTCCCCACCAGCGCCTTCCGACTGTCTTCCAGAGACACCACGCGTTTACACACGTCTTTGCCGAACTGCTGGAAATCGGCTTCCTGATTCTTCCACTCGTTCTGAATCGAGGTTTGCAGTCCGCCCAGGCTACCCAGTACACCCTGCAACGGATTACCGCCACCCTTCAGCACCGCTTTGGCGCCCATCTCGTTGATGCTGTCCTGGAGAATGCCGCCCATCGCCTGGTTCACCAGCTGCTGACCGTCGGCACGCACCTGATCGATCGCCTTATAGTGGAACGTCAGGCCATCAGAGCGCGTCTCGATAATACGGTTCATCTGCTCTTTCAGCTGTTTATCCAGCTTCGTCAGGCGGGTGCGCATATTGCTGCTCTCCCCCACCTCTTTGGTGATGATTTTATCCAGCGCCACGCGGCTCTTTTCAACGCGGGTCAGCGCGCCATCGTTGATCCAGGGCAGCGCGGTACGCAACTCGGCCTGGTAGTCCATCGCCTGCTCGCGCTGGGCGGCCGTCAGGTTTTGCGGTTTGCCATTAAAGGTCACGTTGCCATCCGGCGTAATCACCAGATTGCCATTCTCGCCCTTAACCTGCACGGTTTGCGGACTCAGCACCACGTCATCACGCGGGGTGACGCTACATTTATACTCCGCATGGGCGGTGGTTCCGATTGCCAGTAAAGCAACAGCCAGCAACGTTTTGCGCATCTTTAACACTCCCTCAGACAAAATGGGCCAGCTAATGCTGGCCCCGTTCTTGCTTTATTAGTCCCACCAAACGTCGAAAAGTTCGCTAACGCGGACATCTTCCAGTTTGTGGTCTTCAAGCCATTTGCGTACCAGCGCCTGATGCTCTTCGGTGCATTTCCCCACTTCCTGGGTGCAAATCAGACCTTCCCACGCCAGATAGCCGCTACCGTCGAAGGCCAGCTTGTTTGGCTCGATCACCTCGTTGATGAACGCATCAACGTCCTGATCGATCTGTTCCACACTGGTGCCTTCCGGGAAACGCCAGGCAACGGAGAAACCCACTTCCTGGAATTCTTCGATGTGCATCTTTTTACGCAGACGACGGCTACGATTCTTTGCCATTATTTCACCCTCTCGAACATTAAGTCCCATACGCCGTGACCAAGACGATGGCCACGCTGTTCAAATTTTGTCACCGGACGTGAATCCGGACGCGGTACGTAGTCGTTGCTTTCAGACTGATTTTTATACCCGTCCAGGGACGACATCACTTCCAGCATATGTTCCGCATAAGGTTCCCAGTCGGTTGCCATGTGGAAAACGCCGCCCAGCTTGAGCTTACTTTTCACCAGCTCGGCAAACGGCGCCTGAACGATACGGCGTTTATTATGACGCGCTTTGTGCCATGGGTCAGGGAAAAAGAGCTGAACCATGTTCAAAGAATTGTCAGGAATCATTTTGTGCAGCACTTCCACCGCGTCGTGACACATGACGCGCAGGTTCTCAACGCCCTCTTCGTGGGCCGTTGCCAGGCACGCGCCGACGCCCGGCGAGTGTACTTCGATACCGAGGAAGTTCTGCTCCGGGCGCGCTTTTGCCATGGTCACCAGCGAGGTGCCCATGCCAAAACCAATCTCCAGCGTCACTGGCGCGTCGCGGCCAAACAGGTCGGTGAAGTCGAGCGGTTGCTCGCTGAACTCAACGCCCATCACCGGCCAGTAGTTGTCCAGCGCGTGTTGCTGCCCTTTTGTCAGGCGCCCCTGACGGCGGACAAAGCTGCGAATACGGCGCAGCGGGCGACCGTTTTCATCAAATTCCGGTGAAATGACGTCGTTTTTCATAAAAGAGTTGTCTGCTTGTGAGAATGTTCGGGAAACGGGCATTATCCAAAGTTAAGGCTTCTATGCAAGCATGGGAAAGATCCGGTTTACAGCAGATTGACGCTGTGCTGCAATCTGCGTCCCTGATTAAGCGAATCGATGACCATGCAAGCCTCTCAATTTTCAGCCCAGGTGCTGGACTGGTACGACAAATACGGGCGTAAAACCCTGCCCTGGCAAATTGAAAAAACGCCGTACAAAGTATGGCTCTCTGAGGTGATGTTGCAACAAACGCAGGTCGCGACGGTCATTCCTTACTTCGAGCGTTTTATGGCGCGCTTCCCGACAATCACCGATCTGGCCAACGCGCCGCTGGACGAGGTACTGCACCTGTGGACCGGCCTCGGCTATTACGCCCGCGCGCGCAACCTGCACAAAGCCGCACAGCAGGTCGCCACCCGCCACAACGGTAAATTCCCGGAGACCTTTGACGAGGTGGCGGATTTGCCCGGCGTCGGGCGTTCAACCGCAGGCGCAATCCTCTCCCTCTCTTTAGGCAAACATTTCCCTATTCTCGACGGCAACGTCAAGCGCGTGCTCGCACGCTGCTACGCCGTAGATGGCTGGCCGGGCAAGAAAGAGGTTGAGAAACGCCTGTGGGAGATCAGTGAAGCGGTCACTCCGGCGAAAGGAGTGGAGCGTTTTAACCAGGCGATGATGGATCTGGGCGCAATGGTCTGCACCCGTTCAAAACCGAAGTGCGAACTCTGCCCGGTAAACAACCTCTGCGTGGCGTATGCGAACCACACCTGGGCGCAGTATCCGGGGAAAAAACCGAAGCAGACACTGCCTGAACGCACCGGGTACATGCTGCTGATGCAGCATGGCGACGAGGTGTTTCTCGCTCAGCGCCCGCCGAGTGGCCTGTGGGGTGGTCTATACTGCTTCCCACAGTTTGAGGATGAAGCCTCGCTTCGGGCATGGCTTGAACAGCGCGGCATTGCGGCCGATACCCTGACGCAACTCAACGCGTTCCGTCATACCTTCAGCCATTTCCATCTGGATATTGTGCCGATGTGGCTTCCCGTGTCCTCATTCACGTCGTGCATGGATGAAGGCAACGCTCTCTGGTATAACTTAGCGCAACCGCCATCAGTCGGGCTGGCGGCTCCCGTGGAGCGCCTGTTACAGCAATTACGTGTCGGTGCAATGGTTTAGCATCGGCAAGACAAAGAGGAATGAGTATGGCCAGAACCATTTTTTGTACTTTCCTACAGCGCGACGCTGAAGGCCAGGATTTCCAGCTCTACCCGGGCGACCTGGGTAAGCGCATTTACAACGAGATCTCCAAAGAAGCCTGGGGACAGTGGCAGAAGAAGCAGACCATGCTGATCAACGAGAAAAAGCTCAGCATGATGAACCCGGAACACCGCAAACTGCTGGAGCAGGAGATGGTGAACTTCCTGTTCGAGGGTAAAGACGTCCATATCGAAGGCTATACGCCACCGGAAAAATAATACTCTGCGGCTGCTGCCCCGCGGCGCTGCGCTTGCACGGGCCTACGGTTTCGTAGGCCGGGTAAGCGCAGCGCCACCCGGCAACAGCAACCCCAAAGCAAACACAACACGCACTCCCGGAATGATGAAAAAACTTTTAGCGCTAGCCCTTGTTGCGCCGTTGCTTGTGTCTTGTTCTTCCAAAAAAGGCGATGAATACAACGAAGCCTGGGTCAAGGACACCAACGGTTTTGACATTTTGATGGGGCAGTTTGCCCACAACATCGAGAACATATGGGGATTTAACGAAGTTCTTATTGCCGGACCGAAGGACTACGTTAAGTACACCGACGCCTATCAGACCCGTAGCCACATCAACTTCGATGACGGTACGATTACGGTTGAAACCATCGCAGGGACTGAACCTGCGGCGCATTTACGTCAGGCCATCATCAAAACCCTGCTGATGGGCGACGATCCGGGGTCTATCGACCTCTACTCTGATGCCGATGACATCACCATCTCCAAAGAGCCGTTTCTGTATGGCCAGGTCGTTGACCAGACCGGTCAGCCGATCCGCTGGGAAGGCCGCGCCACGAAATTTGCCGACTACCTGCTGCAAACGCGCCTGAAAAGCCGCACCAACGGCCTGAAAGTGATCTACAGCGTCACGATCAACCTGGTGCCGAACCACCTCGACAAGCGTGCGCATAAGTATCTGGGCATGGTGCGTCAGGCGTCGCGTAAGTATGGCGTGGATGAGTCGCTGATCCTGGCGATTATGCAGACCGAGTCCTCGTTCAACCCCTACGCGGTAAGCCGTTCCGACGCGCTGGGGCTGATGCAGGTTGTACAGCACAGCGCCGGTAAAGACGTGTTCCGCGCACAGGGGAAATCCGGCACGCCGAGCCGCAGCTACCTGTTCGATCCGCAAAGCAACATTGATACCGGTACGGCCTACCTGGCGATGCTGAACAATGTCTACCTGGGCGGGATTGATAACCCAACCTCACGCCGCTATGCGGTGATCACCGCCTATAACGGTGGCGCGGGCAGCGTGCTGCGCGTCTTCTCAAATGACAAAGTGCAGGCCGCGAACATCATCAACAGCATGGCGCCGGGGGATGTCTACTCAACCCTCACCACCCGCCACCCGTCTGCGGAATCCCGCCGCTATCTGTATAAGGTGAATACGGCGCAGAAGAACTACCGTCGCCGCTAAAACCAACCCCCCTCACCCTAACCCTCTCCCCAAAGGGGAGAGGGCATTTGAACACCCTCTCCCCAAAGGGGAGAGGGCAGGGTGAGGGGACATCAGGCCGCACCCATCTCATCCCCCCCATACGAAAATGCTATTTGCATCACAATCCAGACTGCAAATTAATGTGGATTGCATTTTTTTGCGGGAGGTAACAAAACATATCGTTGCCAACTGATAGAATTGCATCAAATAACAACCCTGAATGTTCCCAAAACAACATATCTCCCGCTCACTTGTGAGGAAAGTAACATGAACCTTAAGCTGCAGCTTAAAATCTTGTCGTTTCTGCAGTTCTGCCTGTGGGGTAGCTGGCTGACTACACTCGGCTCCTATATGTTTGTGACGCTCAAGTTCGATGGTGCGTCGATCGGTGCCGTTTACAGCTCGCTGGGTATTGCGGCTGTTTTCATGCCAACGCTGCTCGGTATCGTGGCGGATAAATGGCTAAGCGCGAAATGGCTGTATATGCTTTGCCACCTGGTGGGTGCGGGGACGCTGTTTATGGCGGCCGAAGTGACCACGCCGGGGGCGATGTTCATGGTGATCCTGCTTAACTCGCTGGCCTATATGCCAACGCTTGGCCTGATCAACACCATCTCCTACTATCGCCTGAAATCTGCCGGTCTGGATATCGTCACCGACTTCCCGCCAATCCGTATCTGGGGCACCATCGGCTTTATCATGGCGATGTGGGGCGTGAGCTTCGCGGGCTTCGAGCTGAGCCATATGCAGCTCTACATCGGCGCGGCGCTCTCCGTACTGCTGGCGCTGTTCACCCTGACACTGCCCACCATTCCGGTATCTAATCAGCAGAAAAACCAGAGCTGGAGCACCATGCTTGGCCTGGACGCCTTCGCACTGTTTAAAAACAAGCGCATGGCGATCTTCTTTATCTTCTCCATGCTGCTGGGCGCGGAACTGCAAATCACCAACATGTTCGGTAATACCTTCCTGCACAGCTTCGATAACGATCCGCTGTTTGCCGGGAGCTTTATCGTCGAACACGCGTCGGTGATGATGTCCATCTCGCAGATCTCCGAGACGCTGTTCATCCTGACTATCCCGTTCTTCCTGAGCCGCTACGGTATCAAGAACGTCATGCTGATCAGTATCGCCGCCTGGATGTTGCGCTTCGGTCTGTTCGCCTATGGCGACCCGAGCGCGTTCGGCACCGTGCTGCTGGTTCTGTCGATGATTGTTTACGGCTGTGCCTTCGACTTCTTCAACATCTCCGGCTCGGTGTTTGTGGAAAAAGAGGTGAAGCCTGAAATCCGCGCCAGTGCGCAGGGCATGTTCCTGATGATGACCAACGGCTTCGGCTGTATTCTGGGCGGCGTGGTGAGCGGCAAAGTGGTTGAGATGTATACCACTAACGGCATCACCAACTGGCAACCAGTGTGGCTGATCTTCGCCGGGTACTCGCTGGTGCTGTTCTTCGCGTTCATCGCGCTGTTCAAGTACAAGCACGTGCGCGAGCCGCACGGTGCGCAGCCGATCGCGCATTGATTGTTGTGCCCGGTGGCGCTGCGCTTACCGGGCCTGGAAAACCAGACCGTAGGCCGGGTAAGGCGTAGCCGCCACCCGGCTATTTTATTCCAGAAAGCACCCACCCCACCGACAGCAAATCCGCGCTGCCGCCCGGGCTCAGGTTGCGTTCAATCAATGCCTTATCCATCTTCAGCAACGCCTCGCAGTCCCAGCCGTTAGCCAGCAGTTCCCGCGCGTAGCCCTGAACGTAGCGCAGCCCCTCAATGCCGCCGCGCGAAACGAGATTGCTGTCCTGATTTACCGCCATCAGGCGCAACAGCAGGCCGTGAAGCGACTGACCGTTCCACGCATCCAAAGCCTTACGCACCGTGGCAAAGCCGCTTTCTGCCTCGCCACGCGCGCCGGTTAAACCGTACAGCTGAAACTGCCGCTCCCCCGCCGTTGCCTGCCCGCTGCGCCCGGCCAGCTCCCTCGCCACCAGCCCATGACAGATGTTACTTACCTCACAACAGAGGCTATCCGCAGAGATATTTTTCACACGCCCGGCGGCGAAGCAGAGCAAACCGAGGGCAAAAATCCCGCCCTTGTGGGTATTTACCCCGCCCGTGGCGGCGTACATTGCCTGCTCGCAGGCCATTCCCATTGGGCGAAGAATCCGCAACTGCCGATCGGCAGGTTTGGCCGCATGTGCTTCACCCAGTTCCGCAAACCGGGCAAACCACGGCGTAATCGCCATAATGCTGCGGACAAACAAGGCATGGTCCATATCGCGATGGGAGCCGTTATTGAGCCTGTCCACCAGCCCCGGTTTTGGCGTCAGCTCCAGCTCCTGCCACAGCGCATCTGCGGCAAGCGCAGGGAGATCAACCGGGCGCGGTTCAGTCGCGAGCAAACCAGTCATCGATCATCTTCTCCACGCGGGAAACCACCTGCTCAGCGGGGTGATTGCGCGAACGGGAACAGGCATGAGCGGGCTCGTCACAGATCAGGCAGCGTCTGAGATTCGCCCCCAGCGACTGACGCCCGACGTGGCCGTTTTCAGGGCAGATCACATCCAGATCCCACAGCCTGCCGAGTGGGTGCGTCTGCTCCAGTTCTGCACAGTGCGCCTTAATTTCCGCCGCCGGATGCGCGATGCACCACAAGGCTTCAGGTCCGGTGGGTAGCCACAGCACCTTACGGTCCAGCACCTGCCAGCGGTTTTCCCACAGCAGCTGGTCGCACATTTGCAGCGCCACGCCCATGGTGTTGCGATAGCGAAGGCTGTCTTTGATTTCCCCGGGCGTAACCAGCGTGAGGGAGATCACCGGTTGTTGATAGTGCGCAAGCATGTCAGCCTGGCGCGCTGCGCGGCGCTCTTTCGCCGCCAGCAGTTCGTCCAGGCTGACACCCGTCCGCACGGGTGTCGCAATAGTCACACTTCCTCCTTTACCTGTCGAACGGTGTCGATCACGCTGCCGTCGCGGTAGCGGATCACCCCGACGATTTTGTCGGTGAACTCAATCGGTTTCGGTACGCCTGTCAACGAAATCGCTCGCTCATACAGCGCGTTGATATCTACAACCTTCAGCCCTGCTTCCATAAGTCGTTCGCGGATCTCCGGGCGCGCCGGGTTGACCGCAATACCGTGGTCGGTGACCAGCACGTCAATGCTCTCCCCCGGCGTGAGGCGGGTGGTAACGCGCTTCACGACGGTCGGGATGCGGCTTCGCAGCAGCGGCGCGACCACAATGGTCAGGTTGGCTGCCGCCGCCACGTCGCAGTGTCCGCCGGATGCGCCACGCATCACGCCATCGGAGCCGGTGATGACATTGACGTTAAAGTCGACGTCGATTTCCAGGGCGCTGAGGATCACCACGTCGAGCTGGTCGCAGCTTGCCGCCTTGCTGCCGGGGTTGGCGTAGACGTTGGTGGAGATCTCCACGTGGTTCGGGTTGCGCGCCAGCGAGGCCGCTGCCTGGCCGTCAAAGCACTGGGTGTCGAGCAGCTTTTCGATGAGCCCCTTCTCGTGCAGATCCACCAGGCTGCCGGTGATGCCGCCAAGGGCGAAGCGCGCCTTCACGCCGCCGCGCTCCATCTTCTCTTCCATAAAACGGGTGCAGGCGGTGGCCGCTGCACCGGAGCCGGTCTGCATCGAGAAGCCTGGTTTGAAATAGCCAGAGTGTTCAATCACGTCCGCCGCATAGCGGGCGATCATCAGCTCGCGCGGGTTGCTGGTGACGCGCGCCGCGCCGACGCTGATTTTCGCCGGGTCGCCCACGCTCTCCACCTGCACGATGTAGTCCACCTGATCCTGCACCAGGCTGGCGGGCATATTGGGGAATGGCACCAGCGCTTCGGTCAGCAGCACCACCTTACGGGCAAAGTGCGCATCCACCATGGCGTAGCCCAGCGAGCCGCAGCAGGATTTGCCGTGCGTCCCGTTGGCGTTGCCAAACTCATCGCTGCACGGCACGCCGAGAAACGCCACGTCGATATTCAGCTCGCCGTCCTGGAGCAGCTTCACGCGCCCGCCGTGGGAGTGAATTTGCACCGGCTCGTCCATCAGCCCGTGGGAGATGGCATCCGCCAGCCTGCCGCGCATGCCGGAGGTGTAAATCCGGGTGATGACGCCACTCTCGATATGCTCGATCAGCGCGTCATTGCAGGTCATCAGCGAGCTGGAAGCCAGGGTCAGATTTTTGAAGCCCATCCGCGCCAGCAGCGCCACGACGGTGTTGATCACCCGGTCGCCTTCGCGAAAGGCATGGTGGAAGGAGATGGTCATCCCATCCTGCAAACCGCTGCGCTTAACCGCCTCTTCAATTGAGGCGCAGAGCTTGCGGCTGTGCTTCGCCTCGCTGTCCGCCAGCCACGGCGTCGCGCTGTGGGCGGTATCAAAGGGTTTCAGATCCCGCAGATGGGGGAAATTTACATGGAGAAGTTCTGTCTGATTCATTATGTCATCCTTACCGACGCACGCCAGAGGCCGCCGCGCGCTCCAGCACCACCTGCGCGTGGTTAATAATCGGTGCATCCACCATTTTGCCGTTGAGCGACACCACGCCCAGGCCGTTACGCTCGCCCTCTTCTGCCGCCTCAATCACCCTTTTGGCGTGATCCACCTCTTCCTGAGTCGGGGCGTAGGCGTTGTGCAGCAGGTCTATCTGGCGCGGGTTAATCAGCGATTTGCCGTTGAAGCCCATCTTGCGGATCAGGTCGACCTCGCGCAGGAACCCGGCTTCGTCGTTAACGTCGGACCACACCACGTCGAAGGCGTCGATACCGGCGGCGCGTGCGGCGTGCAGCACGGCGCAGCGGGCATAGAACAGCTCGGTGCCGTCGCCGCGCTCGGTCTGCATGTCCATCACGTAGTCAAAGGCGGCCAGCGCGATGCCGATCAGGCGCGGGGAGCTGCGGGCAATCGCCACGGCGTTGATGACGCCAATGGCCGATTCAATCGCCGCCATCACGCGGGTGGAACCCACATCACGCCCGCACTCCTTCTCGATACGCTCGAGGTGGCCTTCCAGCTCGTAAATATCGTCCGGGGTGTCGGTTTTCGGCAGGCGAATCACGTCCACGCCCGCGCGCACGGCGGCCTCCAGATCCAGCAGGCCAAACGGCGTGCTCAGCGGGTTAATGCGCACCACGGTTTCGATATCCTGATACATTGGGTGCTGCAACGCGTGGAACACCAGCATGCGTGCGGTGTCTTTCTCGCGCAGGGCCACGGCGTCCTCAAGGTCAAACATGATGGAGTCGGGGCGGTAGATAAAGGCGGTAGAGAGCATGGCGGCATTGGCGCCTGGCAGGAACAGCATACTGCGGCGGAGTTTGCTCATTTCAGCGCCCCCCAGTTGATGGCCTGTTCATCGGCGGCACGCAGAAGCGCGCTTTGCAGGCGAGCGCGGATCACACAGTCCAGCGCCCCTTTGTCTTCAATAATGATTAATCCCTGGTGCACGTTCATGGCGCGCAATGTGTCGTTGACCACCTGGCGTATCTGCTCGCCAAACTGCTTAATCACTTCACTGTGGATGACAATCTCCAGCTCACCGTGAGCGGGGGCGATTTTCACCATCAGGTCGCTGGACTCCTGCGTTCCGGCCAGCGCCTCCCTTACAATATTCATGATAAATTCCTGATAGTTATGCGACTTCCGCACTCGCACGATAATGTGCTTCGAGGTGCGCGAAGGTGGAGTCCGGGACAATCTCCCGGATCCGGGAAAACTGCTGTGTCTTGAGTAAACGGCGCACTTCCGAGGCCGAAATGGCGTTGCCGGTGGCCTTGATGCGCGGCATCTCCACCACCTCAATATGCGAGGCCAGAAGGTCGTGCAGCGTCTGGTTGTACTGCCGCGTGATGTCGCAGAACGGCTCCGAGCCGATGAAGCGGTGCGTGATGCCCAGCGCCGGGGCGATATAGTCCCGGAAGATCAGCACGTCGATCTCGCTCCACGCCTGCTGCACTTTGCCAGTCTCCTTCAGGAAGTAGGCCGGAAACGTGGCGCGGGAGATGATGTACTGCGAGCCTTCATGCACCACCACGTTCGGCAGATGCGCCACGCCCGCACGCACCATCTCAAGGCGCGCGCTGAACGGGAAGAACGAGGCGTCTTCACGCACCACAAACAGATGCAGGGCATCGCACTGCGCCGCTGCCTGCTCCACCAGATGACGATGGCCGAGGGTGAAGGGATTGGCGTTCATCACGATCGCGCCCGTTTTTTCCCCACACCGGCGCTTAGCGCGCAGGGATCGGCAGTAGCGCGCGATCCCCTGCGGAGTGTTCTCCATTAGCACCGCGTTGTTCCCGCTCTGGGCAATCGGCCAGAAACCGCTGCGGCCAAAGCGCTCCTTATTGCACGGACGGGTGCAGAGGAAGAGGTGAAAATGGCCGCGCTCCAGCGCCGCGTTTTCCACCTCTGCCAGCAGACGCGCGCTGAGGTTTTCCCCACGAAGCTGCTCGTTGACCGCCACGCATTTGATGACGTTGGCAGCCAGCCCGGCGCAACCCACCAGCTGCGCGCCGGACCAGGCTTCGACAAACAGCGTGATGTCGTTGTCCAGGCCAAGGCCGCTGTCTGCCAGCAGGTAGCGGATTTGGCTTAAGCGTTCTGGGTGTTTCGCCACAACGGTGTGCCGAAAATCAATGGGTTGCGATTGCATGCTGCCGCCTTACTCAGTGCGCTGCCGCGAGCCCGACGGCTGGCGCTTCCACGATCACGTTGCTCAGATGACCGATATGCTCGATCTCCACCTCAATGCGATCCCCCTCCTTCATAAACAGCGGCGGGTTGCGCTTTTTACCCACGCCACCAGGCGAGCCGGTGATGATCACGTCGCCCGGGCTGAGACGGGTGAAGGTGCTGATATACTCGATCAGTTCCGCCACCTTGTGGATCATGCTGCTGGTGTTGTCCTCCTGCACCATGCGGCCGTTCAGCCAGGTGCGGATCGCCAGGCTGTGCGGGTCCGGGATCTCATCCGCCGTCGCCATCCACGGGCCGAACGCCCCGGTCTGGCGCCAGTTTTTCCCGGCGGTGAACCAGGTGTGCTGCCAGTCGCGGGCGGAGCCGTCCATGTAACAGCTGTAGCCCGCCACGTGGCGCAGGGCGTCGTCGCGGCTGATGTTCTCCCCGCCTTTGCCGATGATCACCGCCAGCTCGCCTTCGTAGTCGAACTCGCTGGAGTGGCGCGGCTTCAGCACCGGCTCGTTGTGGCCGGTCTGTGAATCCGGGAAGCGGACAAACAGCGTCGGAGCCGGGTTGTGCTGGTCAAACTCCTTGCGCTTGTCGGCATAGTTCATGCCCACGCAGAGGATTTTTTCCGGCTGGACAATCACCGGTAAGAAGGTGATGGCATTCAGCGGTACATCCACCGCGTCGTTCAGAAAACGGGTGGCCTGCGCCAGCCCGTTCCCCTGCAACAGCGCTTTAAGGTCGCCATAGCGGTCGCCCAGGCGGCGGCCCAAATCAATCACGCCTTCGGCCTGTACGATGCCGTAGCTGCGTTTTCCCTGGTATAAAAAGCTTGCGAGTTTCATTGTTCTTTCCTGAAAACTTAAACGAGGAAGTTGCCCAGAATCAGCAGTGAGACAGACACGTTAATCGCGCCGCCGATACGGGTAGCAATCTGGGCGAATGGCATCAGGCTCATGCGGTTGCCTGCGGTCAGGATCGCCACGTCACCGGTGCCGCCCTGCCCGCTCTGACAGCAGGAGACGATGGCGACATCAATCGGGTGCATACCAATCTTTTTGCCAACGAAGAATCCGGTCGCCACCAGCGCGGAAACGGTGCTGACAATCACCAGCAGGTTGCTGACGGTGAACGCCGCCACCAGTTCATGCCATGGGGTAATCGCCACGCCGACAGCGAAGAGGATTGGGTAGGTCACGGAGGTCTGGAAGAATTTGTACACCACCTGGGAACCCTCCAGCAGACGCGGAGAGGCGCCGTTGCAGAGCTTCACCAGCACCGCCATAAACAACATGCCCACCGGCGCTGGCAGACCAATCAGCTTGTGACCGAGCATGCCCAGCATGTACAGCAGCACCGCCAGCAGCGCGCCCGAGGCGATTGTCGTCGCGTCCGCTTTGCCGGAGAACGCAGGTTGGGAAACAGTGGCATCAGCGTTGGCGCGATTCGGCATCAGCTGGCCTTCACCGGTCAGGTGCGGGTAGCGTTTACCGAGCTGGTTGAGGCAACCGGAGATAATGATCGCCGTCAGGCCGCCGAGCATCACCATCGGCAGCACGCGGCCGAGCGCCACGCCCTGATCCATATGCAGCAGGGTGGCATAGCCGATAGAGAGCGGGATCGCCCCTTCCCCGACGCCGCCCGCCATGATCGGCAGAATGATAAAGAAGAAGATCTGGAACGGCTCGAGGCCCAGCGCCAGCCCAACACCCATGCCGACAATCATGCCGACGATTTCACCGCACAGCATCGGGAAGAAGATGCGCAGGAAGCCCTGGATCAGCACGGTGCGGTTCATACTCATGATGCTGCCGACGATAATGCAGCAGATATAGAGGTAGAGAATATTGGTGGATTTATAGAATTTGGTCGTGGACTCAACCACCACGTCCGGCAGCAGGCCGTAATAGACCAGCGCGGAAGGGATAAAGGTGGCGCAAATTGCCGCTGCACCGAGCTTGCCGACAATCGGCAGGCGTTTGCCGAACTCACCGCAGGCAAAGCCGAAGAAGGCCAGCGTGGCCACCATGACCACAATGTCGCTCGGCAGTTTTCCGCCCAGGCAATCAATCGCAATCAGCGCGCCCGCCAGAACGAACAGCGGCAGAGGAATAATGCCGATTTTCCAGGTATCCATAATATGCCACCAGCGCTCTTTGAGCGATGGCCGCTGAATATCAATCGGGTCGTGGGTAACAGAGAATGAATCGTCAGTTGTGCTCATAATAAGCCCCTTAGTTATTTTGTGCGTTCAGCTTAGAGTCACAAAGGCTTACTTTATGTGAGGGATGGCATATTAAAAGCGAAGTTTTAATGGACGCTATGGTTTTAATGGTTTCTTTTATTTAATGTGATTTACGCCTTATTTATTGCCGTGGTTTTTATGGTTTCTTTTCTTAACTGAACAAAGAAATAACATTTATTCATTTAACCTTAAGAGGATGAGACTTTCGGAAAAATCTTTTACAGGCTGCGCTGTGCAAGGGATCACAAGTTTTCGGCAAAGCGGGCATCCTGGCCTTAAAAGATGATATATTCAGCCGACCTGTTGATATCTCGCGTGATAGTTATGAAAGTATCGTTTCAGATCAAGCTGTTTATTTCGCTGGTCGCCTTTTTCTCAGTGCTGTTCGCATTACTGGGCGGATATTATTATGTCGATGTCGGCAGGCAGCTTTATCAGGAAATGAGCGCGCGCGCAAAAATACAGGCCGAAGAAATTGCGCTTATTCCTACCCTGCGAAAAGAAGTCGAACAAAAGGATATCCTGGGTATCCATGACTTTATGCAGAAAATAGCCGCCCGCAGCGACGCCAGTTTTATTGTGATTGGTGACAATAAGGGGCTGCATCTTTTCCACTCCGTGTTTGCCGACCGGGTAGGCAAAACGCTGGTTGGCGGAGATAACGACGAGGTATTACACGGCAAAAGCACCATCACCATCCGCAAGGGCGGGTTAGGCATTTCGCTGCGCAGCAAAGCGCCCATTTTTAACGACGCCGGGCAGGTGGTGGGGATTGTTTCGGTAGGCTATCTCACGAGCTATCTGGACACCATCACCGTCAACAAGGTGGTTAATATCCTGATTGCCGCCGTGCTGCTGCTTATCGCCCTGTTTATTTTCTCCTGGTTCTTCACCCGCAGCATCAAGAAGCAGATATTCTCTCTGGAGCCGCGCGAAATCGGCCTGCTGGTGCGCCAGCAAAAGGCGATGATGGAATCCATTTATGAAGGGGTGATTGCCATCGACGACGATCTCCGCATTGAGGTGATCAACCAGGCGGCGCGTAAATTATTAGACTTACGCCAGCCCGCCCGCGAACTGCGAGGTCAACTCATCAGCCAGGTGATCGCGCCCGTCCCGTTCTTCAACGCGCAAACCATGCTTGCGAAAGACACCCACGATGAGATCTGTCGCTTTAACGATCTCACGGTCATTGCCAGCCGGGTGCGGATCATGCTGGAAGATGCGTTGCAGGGCTGGGTGATCACCTTTCGCGATCGCAACGAGATCGACTCGCTCAGCGCCCAGCTCAGCCAGGTGAAGCGCTACGTTGATAACCTGCGCATCATGCGCCATGAACAGCTGAACCGCATGACTACGCTGTCCGGCCTGCTGCATATGGGCCGTTATGACGAAGCGATTCGCTACATACAGGCGCAGTCGGAACACGCTCAGGAGCTGCTGGACTTTATCTCGTCCCGCTTTAGCTCTCCGACGCTGTGTGGTTTGCTGCTTGGAAAGGCCGCCCGCGCGCGTGAAAAAGGCGTTGAGCTGAGTTTCGACCCGGCCTGCCGGGTGGATAAACCGTTCCTGCCGCTGCTCGAATCGGAACTTATCTCGATCATCGGGAACTTGCTGGATAACGCCATTGAAGCGACCCAGCGTGCACCGCTCCCGCATGCCCCGGTGGACGTGCTGATAAAGCTGAACGAGCAGGAACTGATTATTGAAGTCGCCGACCAGGGCGTCGGCATCACACCGGAGATCCGCGACCGGATCTTTGAGCGCGGCATCACCACCAAAACGCGCGGCGATCATGGTATTGGCCTGTATCTGATTGAAAGCTATGTCACACAGGCTGGCGGTGCAATTGAAGTTGCCGATAACACCCCACGCGGTGCCATTTTCTCACTGTTTATTCCCGCCACGGGAACGGCCCGGCACCCCGTACAGGAACTGGAAGATACCGACTATGCAACATGAACTTATCGACGTACTGATTGTTGAAGACGAGAACGAACTGGCGCAACTGCACGCGGAGCTTATCGGTAAACATCCGCGCCTGAGGCTGGTGGGGATTGCCGCGTCGCTGGCCGACGCGCAGGTACAACTGGAGAGCAAACAGCCGAAGCTGATGCTGCTGGATAACTACCTGCCGGATGGCAAAGGCATCACCCTTATCAGCAACCCGATGCTCACCCGCGCCAACTGCTCGGTGATTTTCATCACCGCCGCCAGCGATATGGACACCTGTAGCCAGGCAATTCGTAACGGCGCGTTCGACTACATCCTCAAGCCGGTTTCCTGGAAGCGCCTGAGCCAGTCGCTGGAACGTTTTGTGCAGTTTGCCGAACAGCAGCGCGTCTGGAAGATCGTCGACCAGCAGAACGTCGATTCACTCTATCAGTTGCAGGCGAAAAACTATCGCCTGGACAACGGCAGCAAAGGGATAGAGGAGAACACGCTGGCGCGGGTGCAAATGCTGTTTAACAATAAGGCGGCGCACTGTTTTACGGTGGATGAGGTGGTGAGCGAGACGGGCCTGAGTAAAACCACCACCCGGCGCTATCTGGAACACTGCGTGGAGGTGGGTTTTCTGACGGTGGAGATGCTGTACGGGAAGATTGGGCATCCGAGAAGGATGTACCGCCGCGCAGAAGCCTGACGCAGTATTGTAGGCCCGGTAAGCTTGCGCCGCCGGGCACTCGCCGGGTGGCGCTAACGCTTACCCGGCCTACGTTCAGACATTCAATACGTATCCATACAGCCGCTTAATCCCGTCCGCATCTTTCTCGCTGTAAACGCCCTGCAACTCTGGCGAGAAACCCGGCAGCATATTAATGCCCTCTTCCAGCGCCAGGAAATAGCGCTGTACTGCTCCACCCCAGACTTCCCCGGGCACCACACACAGCACACCCGGCGGGTATGGCAGCGCACCTTCGGCGGCAATGCGTCCTTCGGCGTCACGAATACGCACCAGTTCGACGTTCCCGCGAATGTACTCCTGGTTGGCATCCTGCGGGTTCATCACCACGGCAGGCAGACTCTCCTGACGGAACATCGCCTTCTGTAAATCCTTCACGTTAAAGCTGACGTAGAGATCGTGCATCTCCTGGCACAGCTGACGGATCGTGTAGTCGCGGTAACGCACCGGGTATTTCTGATAGATAGTCGGAAGCACATCCGCGAGCGGTGTGTCGTCTTCAATATGCTGTTCAAACTGCCCCAGCATTGCCACCAGCTGCATTAGCTTCTCCGCGCTCTCGGCTGGCGTCAGCAGGAACAGGATGGAGTTGAGATCGCACTTCTCCGGCACAATGCCGTTCTCGCGCAGGTAGTGGGCGAGAATGGTCGCCGGAATGCCGAAATCGGTATAGTGACCTGTTTCAGCATCAATGCCCGGCGTGGTCAGCAGCAGCTTGCACGGATCGACGAAATACTGCTCGCGGGCATAGCCTTCAAAACCGTGCCATTTTGCACCCGGTTCAAAACTAAAGAAGCGACGCTCGCTGGCGATAGCCTGTGTGGGGTGATCCTGCCATGGCCGCCCCGCCACCACCGGCGGGATAAACGGTTTGATCATATTGCAGTTGGCGATGATGGCCTTGCGCGCTTCAATGCCCAGCTCGACGCACTCCGCCCACAGCCTGCGTCCGCTCTCGCCCTCGTGGATCTTGGCGTTCACGTCCAGCGCCGCAAACAGCGGGTAAAACGGGCTGGTGGAGGCATGCAGCATGAACGCATTGTTCAACCGCTTGTGCGGGCAGAAGCGCGACTGACCGCGAATATGGTTATCCTTTTTATGGATCTGCGACGTTTGCGAGAACCCGGCCTGCTGCTTGTGGACCGACTGGGTCACGAAAATTCCCGGATCGTTCTCGTTCAGTTCCAGCAGAAGCGGAGACGTTTCCGCCATCATCGGGATAAATTGCTCGTAGCCGACCCAGGCGGAGTCAAAGAGGATGTAGTCGCAAAGGTGACCGATCTTGTCGATCACCTGACGGGCGTTGTAGATCGTGCCATCGTAGGTGCCGAGCTGAATGATCGCCAGACGGAACGGGCGCGCCTCGGCGGCTTTCTGCGGCGCGACGTCACGGATCAGTTCCCGCAGCCAGGCCTCATCAAAGCAGTGCTCATCAATCCCGCCGATAAAACCAAACGGATTACGGGCTGCCTCAAGATAGACAGGCGTTGCCCCGGCCTGGATCAGCGCCCCATGATGGTTGGACTTATGGTTGTTACGATCGAACAGCACCAGGTCGCCGCGGGTCAGCAGCGCGTTGGTCACCACCTTGTTGGCCGCCGACGTGCCGTTCAGCACAAAGTAGGTTTTGTCCGCGTTGAATACTTTCGCCGCGAACTTTTGCGCGTGCTTGGCGGAGCCTTCGTGGATCAGCAGATCGCCCAGCTTAACGTCGGCGTTGCACATGTCGGCGCGAAAAACGTTCTCACCGAAGAAATCATAGAACTGCCGCCCCGCCGGGTGTTTTTTGAAAAAGGCACCGTGCTGGTGACCCGGACAGGCAAAGGTGCTGTTTCCCATCGCCACATACTGGCTCAGGGTGTCAAAAAAGGGTGGCAGCAGGTTCTCTTCATACCGGCAGGCGGCAGATTCCAGTTCCAGCAATTCCTGTGCTTTACCCGAGATGATCGCCGTGACACCCTCTGGCACCTCTCCTGGCTCTGTTGAGAACAAAAAAACCGGTAACTGAAAGCCCGTACGCTTCAGCAATGCGAGAATGCCGCTGTAGCTTTCAACAACCGTAATGACGACTGCCGCCACATCGGTGAAATCAGTGTTATCCAGCATAACTTTTTCGCGATGCGTAGAAACTTTGGATACCAGCTCACGGCTGACGGCAATTTTCATGGTTTTCATAAGCGCAAACACCCTCACCGAACGGTGAGACAGGAAGGAGAAAATTCGCGCAATCATGTCACCTTTTATTTTCAGGTGCAAGAAGGAATCAGTATGCGTTACGCCTCCCAAAGCTAAGCGTAATCAGGGACGAACGTGCCATAATCATGCAATGCCAGTGCTTAAATAACAGGAGTTAAACGTGGTAATTGGACCCTTTATCAATGCGGGAGCCGTATTGCTGGGCGGTGTACTTGGGGCAGTATTAAGTCAGCGCTTGCCAGAGCGTATTCGCGTCTCTATGCCCTCTATATTTGGCCTGGCGTCATTAGGGATTGGTATCCTTTTAGTGGTGAAATGCGCCAACCTGCCGGTGATGGTACTGGCGACGCTGCTCGGCGCGCTGATCGGCGAGTTTTGCTATCTGGAAAAAGGCATTAATCACGCGGTAGGCAAAGCCAAAAATCTGATTGCCCGACCGGGCAAGGCGAAGCACGGCACGCACGAGTCGTTTATTCAGAACTACGTTGCGATCATTATTCTGTTCTGCGCCAGCGGCACGGGGATATTCGGTTCGATGCAGGAAGGGATGACCGGCGATCCCAGCATATTGATTGCGAAAGCGTTTCTGGATTTCTTTACTGCCACCATCTTTGCCACCACCCTCGGCATCGCCGTCGCCGCGATTTGTGTGCCGATGTTGCTTATTCAGCTGGCGCTCGCCACCTGCGCCACGCTGATCCTGCCGCTGACAACGCCAGCGATGATGGCAGACTTTACCGCCGTCGGCGGCCTGTTGCTGCTGGCGACAGGGCTGCGCATCTGTGGCATTAAGATGTTTGCAGTGGTGAACATGCTCCCTGCCCTGCTGCTCGCGATGCCGCTTTCCGCGCTCTGGACGCACTTTTTCGCTTAAGTTTGCGACGAAATGGTGAGAGAGTGTGCAGTCTGCACCGAAAGCAACAAATTTCGTTGACGCCGGAAGGAGGATCGGGTTTAATGCGCCCCGTTGCCCGGATAGCTCAGTCGGTAGAGCAGGGGATTGAAAATCCCCGTGTCCTTGGTTCGATTCCGAGTCCGGGCACCACTTATTTCGAACCCTCGCCTTTGGCGGGGGTTTTTGCTTTCTAAGCCCGCCAGAACCACTACTTCTGCATTCCCTTAACGACACCCCGACCACTGCGTCAGCAGCGCATGCAGTTTAGCCGGCTCCAGAGGCTTGCGGAGCACCAGGTACCCCTCCTGCTCCGCCTCCAGCAGAACCGGTGAATTAAATTCGCCGCTGACTATCGCGCCGCTCATATCCGGCAGACGTTCAAAAAGCGCTTTCAGGATATCGAAGCCGCTTTCGCCGGATCGCAGGCGCTGGTCGCACAGCACGGCGAACGGCGTAAAGCCGTCGTCGATGATGGCAAACGCTTCTTCAGCGGAGGCCGCACAGCGTACGTCGATTCCCCAGACGCTCATCAGGCTCTCCCAGGCAGAAGTCACCAGCGGGTCGTCATCGACGACCAGGCAGGAACCGTGCAGCGGCGCATAGCGTACCGGCGTGGCGGTGTTATCAGCGGCGGGCGGGGTGTCCAGCACGATGTCTTCGCCAGCATATTGGGTAAAGCGCATCCAGAAGCGTGAGCCTTTACCTTCAATGGATTGCATCCCGTATTTCACCTTCATCATCTTGGCACAACGGGCAACGACGGCCAGTCCCAGCCCGTGTCCGGCGCTGTCGATCTTCCATGCCAGCTCGGGGCGGTAGTAAGGTGAGAAGATTTTGCCCTTCTCTTCATCGGCGATACCGACTCCCGTGTCCCACACCTCCACCATACACTCATCACCGCGCGGTCGGATGGCGACCAGCACCCCGCCCTGGAGCGTGTAGCGAAGGGCGTTTTGAATCAGGTTAATCAGGGACTGTCGCACCAGCAGCGGATCGCCCATCACGTAGATATAGCGTTTAGGCCGCCGGATGCACAGCCTAAGCGCGCGGCTGTTGGCCTCTTCGCGAAACAGCGTGATGACCGAGTCGAGCAGAGCACCGATATCCACTTTGGTCGGGGCAGAGAGGACATTCCCGGATTCTATTTTGCTGAGATCGAGCAGAGAATTGAGCATTAAATGCACCGAGCGCACGCTCTGCTGAAGGTCAAGGAGTTGCGGCGTCAGGCTGTCGTCCCGGTTTCGGTGGAGGATGGCTTCGATCAGAAAGCCCATTGCGTGTACGGGCTGGCGCAGATCGTGGCTGGCGGTGGTCAGAAACTGATTTTTATCCAGCAGTGCCTGCTCCGCGTCCTCTTTGGCCTGACGAAACTGTTCCGCCAGGCGTGAGCTTTTTTCCTCAAGCAGCGCTTGCTGAATAAAGAACGCATGGGAAGTTAACGCATGGCGGTAAATTGCGAAGCCGTAAAGCAGATTCAGCATGAGCACGATGAACATCAACTCATCCAGCCGCCAGATAATACCGAGGTTCAGCACCCCCCAGGAGGCGAAGAAAAAACGCGTAAAGGTACTGATGACAGGCGTCAGATGCGTCGCATTGGCGGCGACGATGGCGGCGATGCTGATATTAAGTAACAGGAAAAAGTCAAAATTCTGCGTCTGTGGCGTAATTAAATAGAGTGATGAAATTCCCAGCCCGTGAATAAAGGCGATATTATTAATACGCGGAAGCCAGCGTCGCAGAACGTCCCTTTCACCGTTTTCTTTCGCTTCACGCTGATAGCGTCGGTGCAATAGTCGTATCGCCACGGCACATAGCAGATAAATAATTATCCAGATAATCGTTGGGCCGAGTTCGTCCCCAAGCATATAAATCCAGATAGCGAAAGGAATACCAACAAAGGGCACCGCACTAAAGCTAAATACCAGCCGCAGAAAGGTGTTGTTTAGCAAACGGATCTGCGCCGGAGCAGAGATACCATCATTTTGTAAGCTCTGGAAAAACCTCATTCCGACGGTTCCTGCTTGCCATGCAGAAGCGTGATGGCTTCGACCCGGCTGTTAACGCCTATCTTTTTCAATATATTGCTGATGTGTTCTTTGACCGTGGGCTCAGAAATTGAAAGCTGCGCGGCGATGCGCTTATTTGGCAGGCCGCGCATAATCATATTTAACACGTCTATTTGTCGCGGCGTTAAGTTAAATTTACTTAACTTCTCATTATTCGTCTTAACGGAAATTTCGTTTCCCTCAGGAAACCAGGTCTGATTATCAGTGAGTGCGAAAACGGCCCGAGAGAACATCTCAGGTGGCTCGCTTTTCAATACAAAACCGTGCCCCCCGGCGGCATTAACTTTGCGCCAGATATCATTATTGTCATCCCCGCTGACCACCAGGAGTCGTACCTGTGGGTAAAGTTGCTTTACTTCTTTGAGTAATTTCAGGGCCGTTCCGGAAGAGAGCCAAAAATCGATTACCAGCAAACGTGGCGGGCCATGATCCCTAATTTGGCGGTAGCAATCATCCTCATTCGTCACCACACACGCCTGTTTAAACTGGCAATGTGTAATCAGAAAATTGGCGATGCCGCTTGCTACCAATGGATGGTCATCAACGACTAACGCATAATTCTGTCCCAAAGGAGCCTCCTTTTACCTTCGCATATCTTAGAGTACAGATGAATTATTATCTACCCACCCTACTTTAGGAGGGTTTTTTCGATTAGGAAAGAGAAATATATTATTCGCTGATTTGGGTAAAAGAAAACATAAATACAATCAGTGAAATTAACTGGTTGGATATCAAGGATAATTTATGAAAAAACCACTAATCGTTTTAACCGTTACGTTGATGCTAGCCGGTTGTTCCACGTTGAAAACCGATCAGGCTATTCCTCTCCTACAGGCGGAGACCGCTAAAATGCTGGGACTGGGCTCATCGGATGAAATAACCGTATCCAACGTTAATGGCGCCCAGCCGGACGCACTGGGAGGACAAAAACTCTCTTATCGCGCCACGACAGAAAAAGGGCGTATTTTCGATTGTTCATCGATGATGATGCCGGGAATTTTAGGATCTGCACCGACGCTGAGCGCGCCAACCTGTACACCAGTTGTCACACATAAATAATTAACGCCACATCAAAAGGCGTACTGAAATAACGCCTTTTACGTTATCTGACGTATCTGAGTTTTCATATAAAAACGATGTTCCTGACATCATGCTAATGAGTACGGAGATAGCCCGTGAATAACTCTACATCACATTCTTTAGCGGTTAAGACACCGCTTTCCAGACTTTACCTCGCTCTATTTTCCGCGCCGCTGTTACTTTTTTTACCTGCCGATGTCGCGCGTGCAGCCGATGCCTTTTTTGATGGCGAGTCGCGTATTACCGAAACGCTGGGTTACACCGGAGATGTTTATGTTGGACGTAACCAACGCGGAAACCTGCTGATCGATAATGGCAAAATCACCGCCTATAACATCAATATCGGTCGGCTGTTCGACGGCCAAATTTATGAAAGCGTGGTCACGGTCCGTGGGCCAGACGCTGAGCTTAACGCGGTGAACGATCGGTACGTCCTGCGCGGCGACCTGAATCTTGGCCTCGGCACCCTGCGAGTCGAAGAGGGCGCGCTGGCAAGCGCGAAGGAGATCGTTGTCGGCACCACCCGCGGCTACGACAGCCACCTAATCGCCACGGGTGCCGGCTCTCGTGTGACCAGTAATTTTCTTAGCGTAGGCACCGATCTGGGCGCACGCTCCACGCTTGCGATTGAAGACGGCGCTGCGCTCAATACCGCTTACGATGCACGCATCGGCAACGGTACCGGACCGGGTGAAACCGACACGCTGAGCCCGAAAGCCACCGTCACGGGGAGCGGGTCACAGTGGAACGTTGGCCGTACGTTGACGCTTTATGGCGACCTGGACGTGCTGAACGGCGGGGTGGTTAACGTTGGCGGCGTGCAGGTGGCGGGCGTCTCCGGGGCAGGGAAAACCGCCGAGCTGGTTATTGCGGGCAAGGACTCGCGCTTTACCAGCGGCAGCAGCGTGAGCGTGGGCGATTACGGCAATGGCGTGCTGTCTGTGATTGACGGCGGTTCATTTTCCGCTGGCAGCAATGCGCTGATCGTGGGGACATCGGGTTCCGGCTCGAACCGGGGTGCGCTCATCATCGGCAGCCGCGGCAATATGGACACCGGCACGGGTTTAACTGAGCCAACGCTTGGCACGGCGGGCGGCGCAGGTACCCTCGATGCGAAGACGGCAATCAGCCTGCGTGGCGGACTGTTCGGCAGCTATGTCTACTTCAACCATACCGACGGAAATTACCTCTTCAGCAACACGATGAGCGGTGAAGGTGATGTGATCAATACCTCCGGGCAGACGACGCTGAACGGCGATCTTTCCGCACTCAAGGCGAACGTAACCGCGCGGGGCGGTAAAGTCATCCTTGCCAGCAATATTAATACCCAGCCAGAAGACGATATCTTTGACGTCCAGACCCTTAGCGCGGAGAACGGCGGTACGCTGATCCTCAACGCGACGGCGGGTTCAGACGTCAGCAACGGGGTGGGTTACAGCAGTGCCGCGTCAATCAAGTCCGGCGGAACGCTGGGCGGCAACGGGACGCTGGGCCAGACCGAGATCCTGTCCGGCGGACATATCTCGCCCGGCGACGGCAATATCGGTACGTTGACGCTGAAACGCTATCTGAACTTTATCGGCGAATCCTTCTATGACGTCGATATCGCAGCAGATGGCCGCAGCGACCAGCTACTGGTATCGGGCAAAACCACCATCAGCAATCAGGCTAAGGTACAGGTCACCGCGCTGGATCCGCAAACCAGCTATAAAACGGGCCAAAGCTACCGCATTTTGACCTCCGACGGGGGAATCGACGGTGAGTTCGCCGGAGCGATCTCCAAATCCGCATTCCTCGACGTGGCGCTTAAGCAAAGCACCAACGCCGTCGATCTGACCATCGCGCAGAAAGAGACCGGTGGCGAGAATCCTGGAGGAGAAAACCCCGGAGGCGAAAACCCTGGCGGTGAGAATCCTGGCGGTGAAAACCCCGGAGGCGAAAATCCTGGTGGTGAAAACCCGGGCGGTGAGAATCCTGGCGGTGAAAACCCGGGCAGCGGCAAGCCGGGCATTTTCCAGACCGTGGCCCAAAGCAGCAACCAGTGGAATACCGCAGGCGCGCTCTCCACGCTGACGCAAAGCGGCCCGTCGCTGGCGCTGTATAACTCGCTGCTTCTGCTGAGCGCACCGGAAGCGCGCGAGGCGTTCAACCAGCTTTCTGGTGAAGTTTATCCGTCAATGCAGTCCAACCTGATCGCTGGCAGCACGCAGGTGTTTAACGTGTTAAACCAGCGGATGCAGCGCGCGTTTGATAACGACAGCCTGCCGATACCACCGTTAGCCATGTCGCTGGTGCAGCAGCCGGAGCCGCAAAACAATGGCGTCTGGGGCCAGACCTTCAGCTCCTGGAGCCGAAACAGCGGCGACGGTAACGTGGGCAAGCTGGACGGCAACACCACCGGCTTCCTGCTGGGGGCAGATCGCAAACTGGCGGACCATAACGTGCGTGTCGGCGGCTACTTCGGCTACAGCCGGGGTGATTATGACGTCGACAGCCGTCGCTCCTCAACGGATACCGACAACTATCACCTTGGTCTGTATGCGGCGGGTCAACAGGATGCGTTCTCCCTTCGCGGCGCGCTGGGTTACACCTGGCACAAGATCGAAGGCGAGCGCAATGTTGATTTCAGCGGCTTCTCGGATCGGCTGAAGTCAGATTACGACGCGAACTCCCTGCTGGCGTTCACCGAAGCGGGCTACCGTTTCGGCCAGCCAGACAGGAATATTGAGCCGTTCGTCAATTTATCGTACATCCGGCTGCATACCGACAGCTTCAGGGAAGACGGCGGTGCCGCTGCGCTGAGCGTCCGTAACGAAACGATGAACACCTTCTATACGACACTCGGGTTGCGCGGTGTGACCGAGTTGCCGAAGCACGTTAACCTCTACGGTTCGTTGGGCTGGCAGCACGCCTATGGCGATAAGAATACCTCTTCGCGCATGGCGTTTGCGGGCAGCGACGCGTTCATTACTCAGGGACAGGCCGTGGATGAGGATGTGATGGTCGGTGATATCGGCGTGAGCGTACAGCTGTCGCGTGCTGCGACGCTGGATGTGGGTTACCAGGGACAATATGGTGCGGATACCCGCGTCAACTCTGTTAACGCCAATCTGCGCTGGTCGTTCTGAATTATTTCCATTAAAAGAACCCGCCCTCGTGGCGGGTTTCTGCTTTTGGCTTCTGACGAAGCTAGGGATCGTTCCCAACCACGTCCAGCAGTTTGTTTTTAAAGATAAACAAACACGCCTCGTTGAAGTTACCTGCTCCTAACCGCTCCGACAGCACCGTTCGCTTGCGATAGAGGCTTTTAACCGACATATTCAGCTTATCTGCAATCTCTTCCATTGACCTCCCTGCCTTCAGCAACCTGATCATTATCGCTTCGTGTCGACTCAGCCGTAAGTTAAGCAGCCATTTGGTTGTCAGACGCCTGCCTTTCATATCAAGCACCAGATTGAATAACGACGCCATATCCGGAGCCGTAAGCGACGTGTTCATAAACAGCTTCATACTGAGAAGATCCTCCTCTCGAGGACGCATATCCAGCATAACGCAGCAGATCGTTTTTCTCGTTCTGGCCGGATGGCGTATCAGGTAATCATATAAACGGAGCGGCGTACGGCTATCAATCAGTACAGTATATTCATTTGCGTCGGTATCAAATATGTTTCTGTCTATCGAACTGAGGCAAATTATATCCGGGAAAAATAGCCGCATCCCCCTGACAAGGAAACAATCCTGAGTCACTAACACTATTGAAGTCGCCACTAACCATCCCTTTTAGATTAAAGCAAGCCCGCCTCTTAAGAAACAAGAACGCTTTCGTTTATAGCGCTTTACATTTACGGCAAATGTTTTCTGGCTTTGATCATCCCTCAATATGACATTGGTGAGCTAGACTTTTTGCAGACTATCACTCAATGTCTGTCGTTAATTATAAATAAAAAAGAATTTCAGAAAAGTCACTTCTCTGAACATTAAGAATTTTTGTCATGAAACTTCCCAAACATGTACCAGAAAGTACTTTAATTAACTCAGCAGAACTTCATTTCGAATATAACAAAACAGGAAGCAGAGAAAGAAAAAACATTTAACATCAATCAGTTAAAAAGAACAATCCTGCACTGAATTATCTAAAAAACTTACTTCTTCCAGAATTATCTCAAAACCTCCCAGCCGCTTTTCAACTTATTTATCCCCCAACATATCGGGTGTACATTAAGCCCAATCAGACCACTGAGATGAGGGCTCATAATTACCTTTAAGTAAGTACCCCATAACGTAGCATCATTCAGATTTAATGTTCTCCTTTATGCCCTTTAACACAGAGTTAAAAGGCGGCCGTGTTATGCAATGGATTCACGATAAACAAATGGCAAATAGATATGGAAAGATCGCTTAGCTTCACTACGTTATTCTTTTATCGCACCACAATATTATTGCTCCTGCTTTTACTCTTTCCTGTTCTGGTTCAGGCTGATGAATCCGTTTATGAGCATCAGATACAACAGGCACGTAACGGTAATTACGCTCTGTTTCTTGATTACCTACAGCGCTATGAGCAACAGCATGCTTTAACACCCGGACAGGTTGCGGACTGGTTACAGGTAGCCTCCTGGGCAGGACGCGATGATGAGGTTATCCGGGTCTGGCAGCGTTATGGTATTTATATGCCGCTGCCCGCTCGCGCCATCGCTGCTGTCGCCCAATCCAGAAGAAACCAAAAAGCCTGGCCATCCGCCTTATCGCTGTGGAAAGAGGCGCTCAGCCTTGCGCCGGATAACGACGATTACCGCATCGGCTATGTTAAGACCCTGGCCGATGCCCGCAGAGATCGCCTCGCGCTTTCGGAAGCCCGGCGGCTGGTTAAGGACAATCCTTCTCCCGCGCACCTTGAGACGCTCTCCTATGTCTGGATGCGCCAGGGAAAAAACGGGGACCGGCTGCTGGCGGACATGCGCGCACTGAACGCCGCTCCCGGGAATAATGCCCTTCTTCGCGAGACGATCGATGCGTTAACGGAAAACCGGGTAAGCACGCCTGCACTCTGGCTGTCGCAAAGCGCGGCGATGTCTCCCGCGGAGCGCCGCCGCCTTGAGCGTAACGCCGCGGCTGAAAGGGTACGCCTGGCGGATGTGCCTGGCAGAACGGAGAAAGAGCGCCTGCGGCTGGCACAAAACGCGTTAGATCGCTATCACGCCCTGCTTTCCCGCTGGCAAAACGAACCGCAGGCGGCTGAAGACGTCGTCCTTGCACGTATCGATCGGCTTGGCGCCCTGTATGCGCAGGGTAATTACCGGCAGGTCATTAGCGAATATGAGGCGCTGACGGCCGCACAGCATCCGGTACCGGACTGGGCCATCGGCTGGGTGATCTCGGCATATTTGCAGGAGAAAAACACCGTCGCCGCCTTCTCGCTTGTGCAACGCTATCCACACTACGCCTCCGATCCGCAGGATGAGGAGCATGCGCTTTTCTACGCCTGGCTGGATACGGGGCAGTATCAGACCGCCCGCCACTACGTTGAGCGCGAGACCCGCAGCGTTCCCTGGACCCGCTACGATTTCGGATCCCCGACCGCTCAGCCGAACGATCGGTGGCTCACCGGACAGTCTCTCAAACTTAACTATTTGCTGGCGACCAACGCCCTGCCGGAGGCCGAAAAGCTGTCGTATCGTCTGGCATCAACGGCGCCGGGAAATCAGGGGTTACAGATTGATTATGCCGCCCTGCTTCAGGCCAGAGGCCTGCCGCGCGCGGCCGAGCAAAAGCTTAAACGAGCAGAGGCGCTTGAACCCGCGAATCTGGAGCTTGAAAAACAGCAGGCTTACGTCGCAATGGACCTTCAGGAGTGGCGCCAGATGGATTTACTGGCTGCTGACGTGATTGCTCGCGCCCCCGCCGATCGCAGCGCCCGTCGCCTGGACAGGCTCAGAGCGGTCCACCACATGTCTGAGCTGCGTCTGAATGCGGGTAAAGGATTGCACTCAGATAACCCCGTCAGCGGTAGCCACGATATGAGCTGGGACGCCACGCTCTATGGCCCGCCCGTGGCGGATAACTGGCGGCTGTTTGCCGGCGCCCGCTATGCCCAGGGGAATTTCGACGAAGGTAAAGGCATCAGCCGCCACCTGCTGGGCGGCGTTGAGTGGCGCCCCCGTGACCTCACGCTCGAAGCCGAGCTCTCCAGCAACCGCTATCACGGTACAAACAGGCCGGGCGCACGGCTCTCAACAACCTACAGCCTGAGTGATCACTGGCAGGTCAGCGGTAACCTCGAACGCTTGTCACGCGCCACACCCTTACGGGCATTACGCAATGGGATCAGCGCCAACCGGGGTGAAGGTGGGGTGCGCTGGTATCAAAACGAGCGACGTGAATACCAGTTCAACGCCGCCGTCAGCCGCTTCTCAGACCACAACCGCCGTCAGGAATACACCCTCTCTGGGAAAGAGCGTCTCTGGCAGACCCCGACCCTGACGCTGGATCTCGAACCGGGGATCGCCGCCAGTAAAAACAGCCTGCGGAATACGCTCTATTACAACCCGGCACGGGATCTGTCCGTGACGGCTGCCCTGTCCGTTGACCATGAGATGTACCGCCACTACGACACCCTCTGGAGCCAGCAGTTCGTGGCAGGAGGGGGCAGCTACTGGCAGAAAAATCAGTCCGCGGGTGCCGTTACCCTGCTGGGTTACGGGCAACGCATCCAGTGGAACAACGTTGTCGATACTGGCGTGATGCTGAACTGGGATAAGCGCCCTTACGACGGCAAACGCGAGAGCAATCTCTCCGTCACGTTAGATGCGACTTTACGCTTTTAAGGATGAATATGCTGAACACACGTTTTTCTGTAAGCCTGATCGTCATCGGCTGGCTCTGCCTCAGCGCGAGCCTCTGCGCGCAGCCGCTATCCTTTATGGCCCCTGAAGAGAGGCCGCAGCTGGAGGCCAGCAAACCCTGGCCGGAGAATCAGTTTCTGGTCCTGGCCTACCACGACGTTGAAGATGATGCCGCCGATCAGCGCTACCTCTCCGTTCGCACCAGCGCGTTAAACGAGCAGATAAGCTGGCTTTTGCACAACGGCTATCACGCCATCAGCGTGCAGGACATTCTGGATGCGCATGAAGGGAAAAAAGCGCTGCCGCCGAAAGCCGTTTTGCTCAGCTTTGACGACGGCTACAGCAGCTTTTACACCCGGGTCTGGCCTCTGCTTCAGGCCTGGAACGTTCCTGCGCTGTGGGCGCCGGTGGGCAGTTGGGTGGATACGCCGGCAAATCAAAAAGTTAACTTCGGCGGTCTGATGACGCCCCGCGATCGCTTTGCCACCTGGGATATGGTTCACGAGCTCAGCCAGTCCCCGCTGATTGAGATTGGCTCGCATACCTGGGCCTCGCATTACGGCATTCCGGCCAACCCGCAGGGAAGCCGTGAACCCGCCATCGCCAACCGTTTTTTCGATAACGCGACGGGGCATTACGAAACCGATGAACACTTCAACCAGCGGATCGCCGCAGACGTACGCAAAGTCACCGATAAAATCACCCAGGTGACGGGAAAAGCGCCGCGTGCCTGGGTGTGGCCCTATGGGGCTGCCAACGGTACGTCGCTCGCTATCGCCCAAAAACAGGGCTATCAGTTGGCCTTTACCCTGGAGGACGGGCTGGGAAACGTGCGCGACCTCGGCAACATCCCGCGCCTGCTGATCGCCGGAAATCCGTCGATAAAAACCTTTGCCAACACGATTAGCCGCGTTCAGGAGTTTGACCCGGTGCGCGTCATGCATGTTGATCTCGATTACGTCTACGATCCCGATCCGGCCCAGCAGACGAAAAACATCAACAAACTCGTCCAGCGGGTCTACGACATGAAAATCAGCCATGTGTTTCTCCAGGCGTTTTCGGATCCGCGGGGCGACGGCAGGATCGATGCGCTCTATTTCCCCAACCGTCGGCTCCCGGTCCGGGCCGATCTCTTTAATTTTGTCGCCTGGCAGCTACAAACCCGCGCGGGAGTGAAAGTCTTCGCGTGGATGCCGGTTCTCTCTTTCGATCTCAGTCCAGCCTTGCCGCGCGTGCAGCGCCGGGATCGTCAAACGGGAGAGTTGACCGTGGCCGCCGAGCCCTATATCAGGCTCTCCCCCTGGAGTCCGCAGGTTCGCCAGCAGGTGACGGAGATCTATGAAGATCTGGCCCGCTATGCCAGCTTCAATGGCATCTTATTTCATGACGACGCGGTGCTGACGGACGTTGACGATGCAGGACAGGACACGACCCGACAGAAGAGTCAGCGACTTATCGGCTTTACACGCACCCTGAGCCAGGCGGTGAAAAACATCCGTGGCCCGCAGATCAAAACCGCGCGGAACATGTTCGCGTTGCCCATTCTCGAGCCGGAAAGCGAGGCATGGTTTGCGCAAAATCTCGATGATTTTCTGGCGGCCTACGACTGGACGGTGCCGATGGCAATGCCGCTGATGGAGTCCGTCCCGGCAGAAGAGAGCAATGCCTGGCTGACGCGTTTAGTCAAAGCCGTCGCCGCACGCCCCGGCGCGCTGAATAAAACGATTTTTGAGCTACAGGCCAGGGACTGGGCACAGAAACCGCAGCGTGCCGTAGCCGATGAACGTCTGATGGAGTGGATGCGGGTGCTCCAGCTGAACGGCATCAAAAATTACGGTTATTACCCCGACGACTTCCTCAACAACCAACCTGATATCTCACGTATCAGACCTGAATTTTCTTCGTACTGGTATCCTGACAATGACTGATCGCATTATCGCCTTCTCTATTTTGTGTCTGGTATTCGGGTTGCCGTTAGGCGTAGCCGCGCTGTTTACCGGCGAACTGATTCTGGACTTTGTCTTTTTCTGGCCGCTGTTTATGTCCGTGCTCTGGGTAACCGGCGGCCTCTATTTCTGGTTTCAGCTTGAACGGCACTGGTCGTGGGATAACGCAACACCCGCCCCCGCCTTAGCCGGTGAGCCGTTAATCTCGATTCTTATTCCCTGCTTCAATGAGGAACGCAACGCACGGGAGACCATTAGCGCCGCGCTGGGTCAGCGGTACTGGAATGTGGAAGTTATCGCCATCAACGACGGTTCTTCTGATAACACGGCGGAGGTACTGCAACAGCTGGCGCGAGAGCAACCGCGCCTGCGGGTGATTAATCTCGCGGAGAACCAGGGGAAAGCCGTGGCGCTCAAGGCCGGCGCTGCGGCGGCCCGGGGCGATTTGCTGGTCTGCATTGACGGCGACGCCCTGCTCGACCGCGACACCGCGGCGTATCTGGTGGCACCGCTGATTCAGTATCCCCACGTTGGGGCCGTCACCGGGAATCCGCGTATTCGCACGCGCTCAACGCTGATTGGCCGCATTCAGGTGGGCGAGTTTTCTTCCATTATTGGCCTTATCAAGCGAACGCAGCGGATCTATGGCCGGGTCTTTACCGTCTCCGGCGTCATCGCCGCCTTTCGCCGACAGGCGCTGGCGGATGTCGGGTACTGGAGCCCGGACATGATCACAGAGGATATCGACATAAGCTGGAAGCTTCAGCTTCGCCACTGGGATATCTTTTTCGAGCCGCGGGCACTGTGCTGGATCCTGATGCCGGAGACGCTAAAGGGGCTGTGGAAACAGCGTCTGCGCTGGGCGCAGGGGGGGGCAGAGGTGTTTCTGGTTAACCTGCGCAAGATGGCCCGCTGGGAGCATCATCGCATGTGGCCCCTGTTTCTTGAGTACGCGCTATCAACGCTGTGGGCGTTTGCCTATGGGGCAACCGTGGTGTTGTTCATTCTCAGCCATATTATCCCTCTTCCCGCGAACCTGGCCGTTGCGAGCCTGTTTCCCCCGGCGTTTACCGGGCTGCTGCTGGGTGTGATGTGCCTGCTGCAATTCCTCGTCAGTTTGTATATCGAGCGGCGCTACGAGCGGAAAGTGGCAGGCTCGCTGTTCTGGGTAATCTGGTTCCCGATGGTGTACTGGATGATTGGCCTGTTTACCACCCTCGTGGCATTTCCGAAAGTCATGCTTAAACGTAAACGCGCCCGCGCGCGCTGGATCAGTCCGGACCGGGGTAAAGGGAGCATTCAATGAACGAGAATACGTTAATTTTGACTGAACAGCGGCTGGCACCGCGTCTTTTCGATGCCGCATTAACGCTGATAGCCTGGGGAGGATTCCTGTTTTTCCTTTACGCCAGGCTGTGGATGCAGTTAACCGAGGAGGGCGATCACCGCTGGAGCGTGATTATCGCCTCTTTTAATACGGTGCTGGTCTATCTGCTGATTGCCGCGTTCAACGGCTGGCTGCTGATCCTGTGGTATCAGTACAATCGCCGCCGCGCGCATGTGAGGCGGCGTCATCCGGAAATGTTGCGCCATGACGAGCTTGCCCAAAGTTTTAACGTCACGCCGCAAATTATGTCCGAGATGAGCCAGTACAACCTGCTGACGGTTTACCATGACCAGATTGGCCGGATCATTGATTTGAAGATCAGCGAGCAGCAGGAAGAGGAAGAGCAGTAATGAAACGCCCCCGCAACATGCCCTGCGGGGGCGTTTTTATAACAGGGAGACGTTATTTATCTTTCACCACAATCAGCGGTTCAATATCGCTCTCTTTCTTCACCACCAGCGAGTCATCCCCGCGCAGACAGGTTCCGCCATAGTTCCCGCCCACGGTAAAGGTGCAGACCTGAATGTATCTGCCGTCAACTTTCGGCAGGCACCATAGCTGCTGGTAGATATTTTTGCGGTCAACAAACTTGCCGCTGGACTGGTCCAGCAGTTCGTCCTGGGCGCCGATCAGATCGATATTGCTCCCGCAGCGTCCGGCGATCGGTTTAACGGCATAACCGGTCCGTTTGAGCAGATCGTTGACCTCAAAATCGGTATCCAGCAGGTAACGGTGGTTCGGGAACAGCTGCCACAGCACCGGCAGGATCGCCTTGTTACCTGGGATCACCGTCCACAGCGGTTCAAAGACCAGCACTTCCGGGCGCAGCAGGACGTCAATCAGGCGGACTTCACCTTGCGGGTGACCGGTGCGGATAGGCACGGCGGCGTACTCGGTTTCGCTCACCTCGCGGATCTGCTCAATCGCCGTTTCCCACGCCCAGGTTTTCCATACGCAGTTGACGTGACGGCCTTCATCATCAATCAGTTGCCCGGCGGCATCCCAGCTCAGCGCCCCCAGTCCATGCAGGATTTTGGTTTCAAACCCGGCCTGGATCAGCGAGCGCTGAATAAAGAGCGCGTGGTAATCCTCTTCGGTATCGTTGTCCTGCATGATATGGACGAACGGCCGAGCGTGGCTGTGCTTCCATGCGCCGGTCAGCTCCTCCAGCAAGCCTTCCGCCGGATTGTGGCCGGTGCCGCGATAGCCGTTTTTCACCCACTCTTCAAGAATGAGCCCGCCCTCGGTATGGCAGGAGGCGGAATCCGCGTTGTACTCGTAAACCTTGATGCCGCGTTCATCCATGCAGAAATCCATACGACCGGTGATCATATGGTGACGACGCCACTGCCAGGAGAGACGCAGACGCGGCCAGAGAATTTTCGGGATGTCGAAAAGCGCGAGTAAGCTGTCGTCTTTCAGCACCTTGTCGGTGGCATGAAGGTACATCAGATGCAGTTCGTTGGTGGCTTTGATCAGCTCCTGCTCGGCGCTTTCGGTAATGGTGAAGTACTGGCAGGGATCGTTGTTGATAACGTGGCCGTTGGCGCGAACGTACGCCTGTTGCAGGGCGTCGTTTTCATTGAGCCATTTTCCGTCGAACTGACGGTTGTTCTTCAATCGCGCGCCGCTGATTTTCAGCAGTTCACCGTCGATCTCCGGCTGAGGAATACTGTGTTCCGTCTCCTCCGTCTGGATCATCCACCCGAGGATCTCGGTATCGTTGAACGTGTCATGAAGCGTATAGCAACCGTCCTCCACGCTCAGACGCAGCTCGCGCGTCCACTGCTGCCCCATCGGCAGCGGGGAGTGAATAACGTTCTGCTCGGCAATGCGCACTCTGTCATCCAGCAGCTGGGTAATGACGGCGACGTGGCCGGTTTCATGAAACTCACCGCCCTTTTGCCAGATGAGCAGCGCACCGGCCTGCGGCGCGCGTTTTGAGCCATTAGCAAAGGCCTGTAGCGGCAAAATATTGTCGTTTACCACCTGGCGCAAAAAACGCAGGGAGAAGATCTCCCACGCCATCCCGACGTCGGTAAAAACAAACCCGTGATTGAGAAACAGGAAACGGCGCGCAAACTCAACGCACTGCCATTTATGGCCCATGTATTCGTTGCCGATATAGCTGCGGAATTCCGCGTCTTCCGGGTAGTGACGCGGATCGAGACTGCCGTAATTTGAAGAGTAAATCGCCACGCCACCCGGCGCATAACCTAATAACGTCCCGAAGGGTGCGTCACTGCTTAACGTTCCTTTACGCATGTGTCCAACCTAAAACAGGCAGGCGGCAATTTTTTTGTGGGGTTGTCGTCGTCTGCACGTTGTAATTAACTGACAGAGGTGGCGTTATCATACACCCGCCCTGCCCATTACGCTCGCATCGTTAAACGGTTCCTGCATCTCCTGCTACACTGCCTCAACACAACACCAAAAAGGCAGGCCAACATGTCAGATAACACCTATCAGCCACCGAAAGTGTGGGAATGGAAACAGAATAACGGCGGCGCGTTCGCCAACATCAACCGTCCCGTCTCGGGCGCGACGCATGAGAAAGAGCTACCTGTGGGCGCGCACCCGCTCCAGCTGTACTCTCTCGGTACGCCGAATGGACAGAAAGTTACCATCATGCTGGAAGAGCTGCTGGCGCTGGGCGTGACGGGCGCGGAATACGACGCATGGTTAATCCGCATTGGTGAGGGCGATCAGTTCTCCAGCGGTTTTGTCGACGTGAACCCGAACTCGAAGATCCCGGCCCTGCGTGACCACTCGACCACCCCGCCGACGCGCGTCTTTGAATCCGGCAATATCCTGCTCTACCTGGCCGAGAAATTTGGTCACTTCCTGCCAAAAGATCCGGCAGGACGAACGGAAACCCTGAACTGGCTGTTCTGGTTACAGGGCGCGGCCCCGTTCCTCGGCGGCGGTTTTGGCCACTTCTATAACTACGCACCGGTGAAGATTGAGTACGCTATCGATCGCTTCACCATGGAAGCTAAACGCCTGTTCGACGTGCTGGACAAACAGCTGGCGCGCGGTCGTTACGTAGCGGGTGAGGAATATACCATTGCGGATATGGCAGTCTGGCCATGGTTTGGCTGCGTGGCGCTGGGCAGCGTGTATAACGCCGCCGAGTTCCTGGATGCCGGGAAGTACACCAACGTGCAGCGCTGGGCAAAAGATGTGGCGAATCGTCCGGCCGTTAAACGCGGGCGCATTGTTAACCGTACCAACGGCGAGCTGAACGAGCAGTTACATGAGCGTCATTCAGCAAGCGACTTCGATACCCAGACGGAAGATAAACGTCAGGGTTGATCCATGACCGGGCGGTTCGCCGCCCTTCTTCCGCGATGAGAAAAATGCGTCAGCACGCGTGCGCAAGGAGCCTCGTATGTCAGACCAGACGCTAAAAGCGACCCGACAGCAGAGTCTTATCACCTTGCTGAGTAAAAGCGACTGGCTGACTACCGATGTGCTGGCTGAAAAGCTCTCCGTCAGCAAAGAGACCATCCGCCGGGATCTGAAGTCGTTGCAGCAGCAGGGGAAGCTGCTGCGCCAGCACGGGCGCGCGCGTCTGATTCATCCGGACAGCCGCGACAGCGGTGAACCCTTTGGCGCACGCCTGAAAAGCCATTATGCCGACAAAGCCGATATTGCCCGCCACGCGCTGGGCTGGATCAGCGAAGGGATGACCATCGCCCTCGACGCCAGCTCAACCTGCTTTCATCTGGCGCGCCAGTTGCCGGACATCAACCTCACCGTATTTACCAACAGCCTGCCTATCTGCCACGAGATGGCAAAGCGCGAGCGGATCACGCTTATCTGCTCCGGCGGAACGCTTGAGCGTAAGTATCGCTGCTATGTTAATCCGGCGCTGGTGACGCAGCTAAAAGGGCTGGAGATCGATCTGTTCATCTTCTCGTGTGAAGGGGTCGATGAGCATGGCGTCCTTTGGGATCCGTCCGAGCACAACGCGGGCTTTAAGGCGCTGCTGTTAAACCGCGCCAGCCAGTCGCTGCTGCTGATCGACAAAAGTAAATTTATGCGGGCAAGTGAAGTGAAAATTGGTCAGCTGTCACAGGTGACACAGATTATTCAGAGCGATAAACGTCAGGCCGCCAGAGACGGCCTGACACGAGAGGTTACGCGGTGAGACGGAATTTCTGCACTGAGCGCTGGAGTTCTTCGGTCTGCCGTTCAAGTGCGGCGGCGGCGGCGGAAACCTGCTCCACCAGCGAGGCGTTCTGCTGGGTCACGCCGTCCATCTGCGTGATGGCAACGCCGACCTGAGAAATACCTTTGCTCTGCTCCTCTGACGCGGTGGCGATCTGCTTCATAATGACGGTCACTTCCGTCACGTCGCGCAGGATCGCTTCCATCGTGGTGCCGGTATCGTTCACCAGCTGCGCCCCCTGCTCCACGCGGGCAACGGAATCTGCAATCAGCCCTTCGATCTCTTTTGCCGCATTCGCGCTGCGGCTGGCCAGATTACGCACCTCACCCGCCACGACCGCAAAGCCCCGCCCCTGCTCCCCGGCCCGGGCCGCTTCCACCGCGGCGTTCAGCGCCAGAATATTGGTCTGGAAGGCGATGCTGTTGATGACGGTAGTGATTTCAGCGATTTTTTTCGAGCTGTCCGAAATGCCGCTCATGGTTGTGACCACATCTTCCACCAGCGAGCCGCCGCGGCTGGCCGTACTGGAGGCGACATCCGCAAGCTGGCTGGCCTGCCGCGCGCTTTCGGCGTTCAGCTTCACCGTTGCGGTTAGCTGCTCCATGCTGGCCGCGGTCTCTTCCAGCGCGGCGGCCTGCTCTTCGGTACGCGAAGAGAGATCGTTATTCCCGCTGGAGATCTCCGTTGCCCCGCGCCAGATATTCTCGCTGCCGGAACGAATCGTGCTGACCGCTTCCCGCAGGCTGTCCTGCATGGCGCTCAGCAGCGGCACCAGTTGCCCCACGCAGTTGCGGCCAAAGGATTCAATCGGCTGGCTGAGATCGCCCTGCGCAATCTGGCGGAACTGCTGACGGATACGATCCAGCGGTTTTACCAGTATCGCCACCAGGTAGCGGTCGGTGAACAGCAGGATCAACAGACCCACGATCGTGGCGGTGATAATCACCGTCCGGGTCATGCTGGTGAGGCCGTCGACCACCACGCGCGTGCTGTCGAGCGCCTTCGCCGCGGTGTTGTTAAAGTTCTCAGCCGCTGACCCGAATGCACGGCTTAGCGGCGGCGTGACGTTGTTGGCATGCTGACGATAGCCTTCGAGCGTCGCCTGCTTCGCCTGCGCCATCTGCGGCGTCACGCCACGATCGAGCAGCGCCTGCCAGGTGGAAATCACCTGCGCAGACACCTTTTCATCCATCGGGCCCGGAGAGATAGCTTTCATCTCTGCCAGCTTTTTACTCATGTTATCCAGCGCCTGCTGAGCAGGAGCCAGGTCCGGCGTGCCGCCCGCCGCTTTAACTTCCATCGCCCGGCTCAGGCGGGTGACGAAACGGAAATACTGATCGTTGCCCTGGCTCAGCACCGTCATTTGCCGGACCAGCTGGCGGTCAACATCATTACCATCAGAAACACGAGACAGAGACCAGGTGCTGTAAAGCCCCACGCCTGCCCACATGACACAAAAGATCCCCAGTATCGTCAGCATGACGAAACGGATGGTGAAATTACGAAGCATCTTCATTGAGTATTCCTTGCCATGAGGGTGAATTCGCCCAGAGGCGAGTACTACCCTCTTTATCGGCAGATACCGCAGAAAATATACTTTTTTGTTATCGAGTCGGCATAGAATGAAAACGTTGTTTCGAAAATTCACCGACAAGAAAGGAGACATCATGTCCTGGCACCCTTACACCGGCCGATACGAAAACATGCAGTACCGATACTGCGGCAAAAGCGGCCTGCGCTTACCGGCACTGTCGCTGGGCCTGTGGCACAGCTTCGGTCACGTTCAGCCGCTCGATTCCCAGCGCGCGCTGCTGCGTAAGGCCTTCGATCTCGGTATTACCCACTTTGACCTTGCCAACAACTACGGCCCCCCACCAGGCAGCGCTGAAGAGAATTTTGGCCGTCTGCTGCGGGAGGATTTTGCCGGGTATCGTGACGAGCTGATCATCTCCACCAAAGCGGGCTACGACATGTGGCCAGGGCCGTATGGTTCGGGCGGTTCACGTAAATACCTGCTCGCCAGCCTCGACCAGAGCCTGAAACGCATGGGTGTGGAGTATGTGGATATTTTCTATTCTCACCGCGTAGACGAAAACACGCCGATGGAAGAGACCGCCTCCGCGCTGGCGCACGCGGTGCAGAGCGGAAAAGCGCTGTACGTCGGCATTTCGTCCTACTCCACGGAACGCACGGCGGTAATGGCCAAATTGCTGCGCGAGTGGAAGATCCCGCTTTTGATCCACCAGCCGTCTTACAACCTGCTTAACCGCTGGGTCGACAAGACCGGCCTGCTGGACGCGCTGGAGAAAAACGGAACGGGCTGTATCGCCTTTACCCCGCTGGCACAGGGCCTGCTCACCGGAAAATACCTGAACGGTATTCCGGACGGTTCACGTATGCAACGCGAAGGGAAAAAAGTGCGCGGCCTGACGGAGAAAATGCTGACGGAAGCCAACCTGAGCAGCCTTCGTTTGCTGAACGAGATGGCGCACGCGCGCGGGCAGACGATGGCGCAGATGGCGCTAAGCTGGCTGTTGAAAGATGAGCGTGTAACGTCGGTGCTGATTGGCGCGAGCCGCCCGGAGCAGCTGGAAGAGAACGTTCAGGCGCTGAATAACCTGCGCTTTAGCGAAGATGAACTGACGCGGATTGACCAGCACGTTGCGGATGGTGAGCTGAATTTGTGGCAGGCGTCGTCGGATAAATAAATAGTGCGGTCCGATGCTTTCGCCCCTCACCCTAACCCTCTCCCCAGAGGGGAGAGGGTTAGGGTGAGGGGCATGGTGAATTTATTTCTTACTGATCTTATCCAGATACCCCATCACAAACGCCGACAGCACAAACGTCAGGTGGATAATCACATACCACATCAGCTTATTATCCGGGACGTTTTTCGCGTCCATAAAGACGCGTAACAGGTGTATAGACGAAATCGCCACAATCGACGCCGCGACTTTATTCTTCAGCGATGAGGCATCCATTTTCCCCAGCCAGTTGAGCTTTTCTTTGTGCTCGGCGATATCAAGCTGAGAGACGAAATTCTCATAACCGGAGAACATCACCATCACCAGTAATCCCCCCACCAGCGTCATATCCACCAGCGACAGCAGAACCAGAATCAAATCGGCTTCTGCCACGGAGAAAATGTTTGGCAGGACATGAAATATCTCCTGGAAGAACTTGATCGTCAGGGCGACCAGCGCCAGGGAGAGACCAAAATAGACGGGTGCGAGCAGCCAGCGAGAGGCATACATTGCGTTTTCAAAGAAGCGTTCCATAAAATCCTGTCTGCAAACGAAACCAGCGCTCAGTATATCTCAACTATACCTCGTTGGGATCCACATCCGGACGCGCATACTCCGGCCAGACCAGCGCGACCAGTTCCGGGTAGGCTTCCAGGCTAAACTCGCGAAAACACTGGCGCAGATTTAATACGTCTAAATCGGAGTACGACACCTTCTCGCCATTCAGACAGCGCTTTTTGATATTGTCGTAATATTTATAAACCGCCGAATTAAGGTCGCTACAACGGCGCTGCGCGTCGAACAGGCCGGGCGTATCATTAATTTCAGCCATTTTCATTCGCTTAATTGTCGCATGGAGAAAATCGATATATTCGTGATTTACCCGCCAGTACCAGACCGGCGTCACGGCGTTCATCAATACGGAGAAATGATCTTCCCCCTCCTCTTTCGACATCAATTCAGGCTGCGGCGGTTCACTGACGTCTTTTGACGCTTTCGTTTTATTTAACTCTTGCATCAATAAAAGCACGCCAGCGGTCAGTAATAGTAACGTTATGACCGTAAAGAAAATGCTGTTCATGGGTAGGCTCCATTTTTTTTGATTTTAAAATTGCCTCATGTTATTGTCAACGAATCTCACCCTTTTTCCACCCCCACCTTTTTTGAAATTAAAGGAAATTAAAATGCTGCCCGACAATCTTGTCCCGGCAAAGTACCACATTACGCCTGTGGAACAGCCTTCGACGGAAGCAGATAAAGAGGCGAATTTCACTCAAGGAAAAAGAAAACTCTCCGACTATGAAGCCGACATATTAATTGGTGTTTCACGCACCGGCAAATCCCGTAATATGGTGCTGGAAGAGCACGATCGCCATTTAAAAGAGCGTTTATTTCGCGCCATCAAGATTGAAGCCTTAGTTCATCTGCTGAATGATTTACAGGCCGAAGGGGAAATAGACGCCCAGAGGCTCAGTCAAATAATGACCGAGAAAACGCAGCAAATAAATGAGGCCGGCAATGAAATTTGGCTTAATTTAATTACGCGTGAAAAAAACAATCCCATTTTTTATAACCTGGGGGAAGATTAACGTGAATGATGACAGCGGTAATAACGTTTATTTGACTTTAGATGATAAGAAAAGCGATGAATTTATCTTAAAGCAGAATCTCGACGCCCTGAAAAAGATAAAAAATGACGAGATGACGCGAATTACGCAGGATTTGGTTTCGATTCCGGCCACGCTGGTGCGCCTGAAATGGCAGAATCGTCGGGAGATTTACGCCTTGCAGGCCAAGGAGGAGATTTACGGCGCGGTGATGAACGCCATTATTGAACAGCGCCCTGAGCTTAAAGAGAAAATCCTCGGGCGACTGGAGGCGAACTATCAGTACCTGCTGGCACGCGAGACAGCCACCCTGCGCCTGACCCGTAAACTCTCGGAAGGTCATTACCGAACTTCAAACTTGACCTGTGTAGCGCTTGATGAAGAGGCGCCGACGGCGCCTTCAGTGTGAGTCAACAATGATTGTTGCGGAATGCAGGCCGGGTAAGGCGACGCCGCCACCCGGCAGGGAAGGCTGCAAAAGCTTTCGTTTTACTTCGCGGCCGCTTTCTCTTCGCCGACCAGACCAATCTTCAGGTATCCCGCCTGATGCAGCGTGTCCATTACCTTCATCATGGTTTCATAATCGACGGTTTTATCCGCGCGGAAGAAGACGGTGGTGTCTTTCTTGCCGCCGGTAAGCTGGTCCAGCGCCGGAATAACCGAGGCATCCGTTACCGGATCGTTGCCCAGGAACATGGACTTATCGGCCTTCACGGACAGGTAAATAGGCTTTTCCGGACGCGGCTGCGGCTGGCTGGAGGACGCAGGCAGATTCACCTTCACGTCCACCGTCGCCAGCGGTGCGGCAACCATAAAGATAATCAGCAGAACCAGCATGACGTCGATAAACGGCGTCACGTTGATCTCATGCATTTCACCGTTATCGTCCAGATTTTCATTAAGACGCATTGCCATACAATCAACCTACGCGCAGTTTGGACGCCGCATGTACCGGTTTAACGGCGCTGGCGTTCAGGTCCAGATCGCGGCTTTGCAGCAGCAGAACCTGCGCGGCAACGTCACCCAGTGTGGCTTTGTAACTGCCAATCATGCGCGCGAAGATGTTATAGATAACAACCGCCGGGATAGCGGCAACCAGACCGATAGCCGTGGCCAGCAGCGCTTCTGCGATACCCGGCGCGACGACCGCAAGGTTAGTGGTCTGCGTCTGGGCGATACCGATAAAGCTGTTCATGATGCCCCAGACGGTACCGAACAGGCCGACGAACGGGGAGATGGCGCCGATAGTCGCCAGGTAGCCGTTACCGCGGCCCATATGACGACCCACGGCCGCAACGCGACGCTCCAGACGGAAGCCGGTACGCTCTTTAATGCCTTCGTTATCTTCACTGCCTGCGGAGAGTTCCAGCTCGTTCTGCGCTTCGTTCACTAACAGGGTAGTCAGGCTTTTCGCATGGAAGGATGAGGTGATATCAGAAGCCTGATCCAGAGAGCGGGCTTCCGCCAGCTGCTTCTGCTCACGCTTGAGGCGGCGTTTTTGTGAAAGAAGTTCGGCGCTCTTGCTGAAGAAGATAGCCCAGGTGATCACGGACGCCAGAATCAGGCCGATCATCACAATCTTAACTACGATGTCAGCATGTTGATACATGCCCCAAACGGAGAGATCCGTCTGCATCAAATTATTACCCACTCTGTATCTCCAGGACGCAAATCACAAAATCTGAACGTAATAATATCAAAACGTCGTCGAATTGATAGTAGTTCTCATTAGTATTTACATAGTGCCGTAATTTTCGCTCACTTTCCTTGCGCTTACGCAGTAAAAATTTCTTATGCGAATTTTTGATAATATTTTCTGCTTATTCGATAAGCATCCGGATGCACATTCTGACAATCGTGGTAGTCTGGACGTCCAGACGTATAAAAATAGGGTTAGCGAACATGACTAAAAAGCAGCTTGAGACCACGCTGGTGCAGGCAGGACGCAGTAAGAAATACACGCAGGGCTCGGTCAACAGCGTGATCCAGCGCGCCTCCTCGCTGGTGTTTGATACCGTTGAAGATAAAAAAATCGCTACGCGTAATCGCGCGAAGGGCGGACTGTTTTACGGTCGTCGTGGCACGTTAACCCATTTCTCGTTGCAGGAAGCCATGTGCGAACTGGAGGGCGGCGCGGGCTGCGCGCTGTTCCCGTGCGGCGCGGCGGCGGTCGCCAATACTATTCTGGCGTTTGTGGAACAGGGTGACCACGTCCTGATGACCAATACCGCCTACGAGCCAAGCCAGGACTTCTGCACCAAAATACTCAGCAAGCTCGGCGTCACCACCAGCTGGTTCGATCCGCTGATTGGAGCCGGTATTGCCGGGCTTATTCAGCCCAACACGCGCGTTGTGTTCCTGGAATCTCCCGGCTCCATCACCATGGAAGTGCATGACGTCCCGGCCATCGTGAAGGCGGTGCGCAGCATAGCGCCGGAAGCGATCATCATGATCGACAACACCTGGGCGGCAGGTGTGCTGTTTAAAGCCCTGGAATTTGACATCGATATCTCCATTCAGGCGGCGACCAAATACCTGATTGGCCATTCCGACGGCATGATCGGTACGGCGGTGTCTAACGCCCGCTGCTGGGATCAATTGCGTGAAAACGCCTACCTGATGGGCCAGATGGTGGATGCCGATACCGCCTACATGACCAGCCGGGGCATCCGTACGCTCGGCGTACGTTTGCGTCAGCATCACGAAAGCAGCCTGCAAATTGCACAGTGGCTGGCGCTGCATCCGCAGGTGGAGCGCGTTAACCATCCGGCGCTGCCGGGCAGCAAGGGCCACGAATACTGGCAACGTGACTTTACGGGCAGCAGCGGGTTGTTCTCATTTGTTCTTAAAAAGCGCCTGAATGACGCCGAACTGGCAAGCTATCTGGATAACTTTACCCTCTTCAGCATGGCCTATTCATGGGGTGGGTTTGAATCGCTGATCCTGCCCAACCAGCCGGAGCAGATTGCGGCCCTGCGCCCAGGCGGCGAGGTGGACTTCGAGGGGACCTTAATCCGCCTGCATATCGGGCTGGAAAATGTGGACGATTTAATTGCGGATTTATCGGCAGGATTTGAGCGCATCGTGTAAAGTGCTGGCTGAAATGTACTCCCCGGACGCTATTCTGAACACCGCAAGCAGAAAAGTCTGTATGAGATGCGCCTGCGATCAACCCCGACAGGCAAAATTGGGAGTACAATAGCGTTATATCTGCTGTTCCACAGGAAAGTCCATGGCTGTTATTCAAAATATCATCACGGCGCTCTGGCAACACGATTTTGCCGCGCTGGCGGACCCGCATGTCGTCGGGATTGTCTATTTCGTGATGTTCGCGACGCTGTTTCTGGAAAATGGATTACTGCCAGCCTCATTTTTACCCGGTGACAGCCTGCTCCTGCTCGCAGGGGCGTTAATCGGCAAGGGCGTGATGGACTTCGCACCGACAATGGTGATCCTCACCTCTGCGGCCAGTCTCGGCTGTTGGCTGAGCTACCTGCAAGGGCGCTGGCTTGGAAACACTCGCGTGGTGAAAGGCTGGCTGGCGCAGCTGCCGCATAAATATCACCAGCGCGCGACCTGCATGTTTGACCGTCACGGCCTGCTGGCGTTACTTGCCGGGCGTTTTCTGGCGTTTGTTCGTACCCTGTTGCCTACCATGGCGGGTATTTCAGGCCTCTCTAACCGCCGCTTCCAGTTCTTCAACTGGCTGAGCGCCCTGCTCTGGGTAGGCGTGGTCACCACGCTCGGCTACGCGCTGAATATGATCCCCTTTGTTAAGCGCCATGAAGACCAGGTGATGACCTTCCTGATGATCCTGCCGATTTTCCTGCTGGTTGCAGGGCTGGTGGGTACCATTGCGGTAGTGATTAAGAAAAAGTATTGCAGCGCATAAATAAAAGCCGGGTGGCGCTACCGCTTACCCGGCCTCCGTTTCCCCTCAGGCTCCCTGCATGGTTCTTATACGTGACGCATCTTCCCCCGGCGTGACGCCGAAGTAGCGCTTAAACTCCCGACTAAACTGCGACGCGCTTTCATACCCGACCCGCATCGCCGCGGCGCTGGCCTTCATGCCATCGTGGATCATCAGCATCCGCGCCTTATGCAGACGGTAGGTTTTGAGGTACTGCAACGGTGACGTGCTGGTGACAGATTTAAAGTTATGGTGAAACGCCGAGACGCTCATATTGGCTTCAGCCGCCAGCTGGTCAACGCTGAGGTTTTCCGTGTACTGGCTCTCGATGCGCTTCAGCACGCGGCTAATCAGGCTGAAGTGCGTTTGCCGGCTTACCAGCGCCAGCAGCGCCCCGCCGCCCGGTCCCAGCAGCACATGGTAAAGAATTTCGCGGATAATCTGTTTTCCGAGAATACGCGCATCCAGCGGCCTTTCCATCACGTCTAACAGGCGTTCAATCGCGCAGAGAATTTCCTCCGACAGGGTCGCGGAGTTGATACCGCTTGCCGCCATTGACGGCCGGAAAAGTTCGTCCTCCCCAATCTCCATCAGCAGCTCCTGCAACTGGAGGATGTCGACGTTAACGCGGATCCCGGCCAGCGGTACCTCCTCTGTCGCGAAAGTTTCACATTCGAAGGGTAAAGGTACTGTCAGAAGCAAATATTCATTGGTGTCGTAACGGAACACGCGCTCATTGATATAGCCAATCTTATGGCCAGAAAAGAGAAACACGATGCCGGGCTGATACATCACCGGGGTGCGCGTCCCGGGCTGGGTACCGTACAGCAATCGGATATCCGGCAACAGCTCAGCCGAATCATTTCCGTTATCTATCAGTCTTTTAATCTGCGACGTTAGCTGGCGGCAGATGGCATCACGGTTCATTTTCAGTTACTCCGGGTACGGTTTCCGACGCTGACAGTGTGCGCATTTTCTTACCGTTTCTCCAGCGCGCTGTAGAAATGGGCAAGACATCGGCAGGAATGTGCATTGAGAGGATAGCGCCTGCCCGCCACAATGAGCAGCATCAGGTTGCCTTCTGCGCCACCACGATTTTTTACCCACTACAGGGAACAAGCCATGAACAACTTTAATCTTCATACCCCAACCCGCATTCTGTTTGGTAAAGACGCCATCGCCGACCTGCGCGCGCAAATCCCCGCTGACGCCCGCGTCCTGATTACCTACGGCGGCGGCAGCGTGAAAAAAACCGGCGTACTGGATCAGGTGTACAGCGCTCTGGAAGGTCTGGACGTGCGCGAGTTCGGCGGTATCGAGCCTAACCCGTCTTATGAAACGCTGATGAACGCGGTGAAAATCGCCCGTGATGAGCAAATCACCTTCCTGCTGGCGGTGGGCGGCGGCTCCGTGCTGGACGGCACCAAATTCATCGCGGCGGCGGCCCATTACGCTGACGACATCGACCCGTGGCATATTCTGGAAACGGGCGGCAGCGACATCAGCAGTGCGATCCCGATGGGCTCCGTGCTGACGCTGCCGGCCACCGGATCAGAGTCCAACAAAGGCGCGGTCATCTCTCGTAAAACCACCGGTGACAAGCAGGCCTTTATGAACGAACACGTTCAGCCCGTGTTCGCGATCCTCGATCCGGTTTACACCTATACCCTGCCTGCGCGTCAGGTGGCGAACGGCGTGGTCGACGCCTTTGTTCACACCGTTGAGCAGTACGTTACTTACCCGGTAAACGCCAAAATTCAGGATCGTTTCGCGGAAGGCATTCTGCTGACGCTGATTGAAGAAGGTCCAAAAGCGCTGAAAGAGCCTGAAAATTACGACGTGCGTGCCAACGTGATGTGGGCTGCCACCCAGGCGCTGAACGGCCTGATCGGCGCAGGCGTGCCGCAGGACTGGGCTACCCATATGCTCGGCCACGAGCTGACGGCGATGCACGGCCTGGATCACGCCCAGACGCTGGCGGTGGTTCTGCCTGCGCTGTGGAACGAAAAACGTGACGCTAAACGCGCCAAACTGCTCCAGTACGCCGAACGCGTGTGGAACATCACCGACGGTTCCGACGATGCGCGTATCGATGCCGCGATTGAAGCCACCCGTCACTTCTTTGAAAGCCTGGGCGTGCCAACGCGTCTCTCTGGCTACGGCCTGGACGGCAGTTCCATCCCTGCCCTGCTGGCGAAACTGGAAGCACACGGTATGACGCAGATCGGCGAGCATGGCGACATCACCCTGGACGTCAGCCGTCGTATTTACGAAGCGGCACGCTAAGCGTTTTTAGGATCCTGACTTTCGTTTTTTGACATTTCGTCCAGACTTAATGCACATCACATCGTCGGAGGTTCCCTCCGGCGATGAGCACCTGAAGGAGGAAAAATGGCAAACCAAACCGTAATCAAGCTACAGGACGGCAACGTGATGCCCCAGCTGGGGCTAGGTGTATGGAAAGCCGGTAACGACGAGGTCGTCTCCGCCATTCATAAAGCCCTGGAAGTCGGCTATCGGTCCATCGATACCGCCGCCGCCTATAAAAACGAGGACGGCGTGGGAAAAGCGCTTACCAGCGCCGGCGTTCCCCGGGATGAGCTTTTCATCACCACCAAGCTGTGGAACGACGATCAAAAGCGTCCCCGCGAAGCGTTGCAGGAGAGTCTGGAGAAACTCCAGCTCGATTTCGTCGATCTTTATCTCATGCACTGGCCGGTACCGGCTATCGACCATTACGTTGATGCCTGGAAAGGGATGATTGAACTGCAAAAAGAGGGGCTGATAAAAAGCATCGGCGTCTGTAATTTCCAGGTTCATCATCTGCAACGCCTGATTGATGAAACGGGCGTCGCGCCGGTGATTAACCAGATTGAGCTGCATCCGCTGATGCAGCAGCGCCAGCTTCATTCATGGAACGCCACGCACAAGATCCAGACCGAATCCTGGAGCCCGCTTGCTCAGGGCGGCGAAGGGGTGTTTGACCAGAAAATCATCCGTGAACTGGCGGATAAGTACGGTAAAACCCCGGCGCAGATCGTCATTCGCTGGCATCTGGATAGCGGTCTGGTGGTGATCCCGAAATCGGTCACGCCATCGCGTATCGCCGAGAACTTCGACGTCTGGGATTTCCGCCTGGATAAAGACGAGCTGGGTGAAATTGCGAAGCTGGATCAGGGCAAACGGCTTGGGCCGGACCCGGATCAGTTTGGCGGGTGATACCTAAAACGAGCTCGGTCTTCCGCCGGGCTCGTTTTTATCTATAAACCGGACTGACATCTCGCTTCTCCAGGAAGGTCAGGTAAGGTGCAAATAACGTTATACGCTTTCCCTTCAAGTTCATTTGGCCCACCGAGACCGACGCCTGCTTCTGCTTCATATTCCTTTCCGTTGACACTTATCTGGAGCGGGGTGTGATAAATCCAGTCCATCGGACCTATTGGCAGAAAAAAGATCCACTCATGCTGGCTCTGAAAAGCAAAACGACCGTTGTCGTCAGAAAGCGTTTGCTCCCTCTCTAATGTTATTTTTGCGCCCGGGACTGGCTTACCTGCGTTGTCGATTAGACGTCCTTCCACTTCTGGCTGTGTCTGGCGGTGCATTACACAACTGCATAACGTCAGGCCAATCAGCATCGCTCCTGTTAACTTCCTTATATTCATTTTGGGCCTTCTACCCTTATGCAAAAAAAGCCGGGTGGCGGCTGCGCCTTACCCGGCCTACGCGCAGACCTGTAGGCCCGGTAAGCGCAGCGCCACCGGGCATTGTTACAGGTTTAACCGGTCTTACGTTTTACGTTCTTCTTCGTTCCCGCAACACCGTTCGAACGCTGATGCGCAATAGGCGTGTGCTTGGTCAGCGCCGGGCGCGTGTTGCGGTTCTGGCGGCGCGCTTCGCGCATCTCTTCCAGCGTTGGCGCTGGCACCAGGCAATCACGACGCGAGCCGATCAGGTGCTTTTTCCCCATCTCTTCCAGCGCCTGACGGATCAGCGGCCAGTTTTTCGGATCGTGATAGCGCAGCAGCGCTTTATGCAGACGGCGCTGTTTATCCCCTTTCGGCACCACCACGTCTTCGCTCTTATAACCAATCTTACTCAGCGGGTTTTTGCCGGTGTAATACATGGTCGTCGAGTTGGCGAGCGGCGACGGATAGAAGTTCTGCACCTGATCCAGACGGAATCGACGCTGCTTCAGCCACAGCGCCAGGTTCACCATGTCTTCATCACGGGTGCCGGGGTGTGCGGAGATGAAATATGGGATCAGATACTGCTCTTTTCCCGCCTGTTTTGAATAGGTATCAAACAGCTGTTTAAAGCGGTCATAGCTGCCCATGCCCGGCTTCATCATTTTGGACAGCGGGCCTTCTTCGGTGTGCTCCGGGGCGATCTTCAGATAACCGCCAACGTGGTGCGTCGCCAGCTCTTTGATGTAGCGCGGATCTTCCACCGCAATGTCGTAACGCACGCCGGAGGCGATCAGGATCTTCTTGATGCCTTTCAGGTCACGGGCGCGACGGTAAAGATTGATAGTCGGCTCGTGGTTGGTGTCCATATGCTCGCAAATGCTCGGATAGACGCAGGAGAGACGACGGCAGGTCTGCTCGGCGCGCGGCGATTTACAGCGCAGCATGTACATGTTGGCCGTTGGACCACCCAGATCGGAGATCACGCCGGTAAAGCCCGGCACCGTGTCGCGAATCGCTTCGATCTCGTTAACAATCGACTCTTCGGAACGGCTCTGAATAATACGGCCTTCGTGTTCAGTGATCGAACAGAATGAGCACCCGCCGAAGCAGCCGCGCATGATGTTGATTGAGAAACGGATCATCTCGTACGCCGGAATACGGCTGTTGCCATATGACGGATGCGGCACACGCTTGTACGGCAGAGCAAAGACGCTGTCCATCTCTTCGGTAGAGAGCGGGATCGCCGGTGGGTTAACCCAGATATAGCGCTCGCCGTGCTTTTGCATCAGAGCGCGCGCGCAGCCGGGGTTGGTTTCATGATGTAAGATGCGCGATGCGTGGGCGTAGAGTACTTTATCGCTTTTTACTTTTTCGTAAGACGGCAGCAGCACATAGGTTTTTTCCCACGGCTTCGGACGCGGCGGCTGCACCACCACGGCCTTTGCTTCCGCTTTCTTCGGCTCAACCGGTTTGTTATCCGCGCACGGCAGATCGTCACCGTACGGATGCGGGATAGGGTCGATTTTGCCCGGCATATCGATAATGCGGGAATCCACCCCGCTCCAGCCCGGCAGCGCCTCTTTCACCATGATCGCGGTGTTGCGCACGTCGCGGATCTCGCTGACCGGTTCACCCTGCGCCAGGCGATGCGCCACCTCCACCAGCGGACGCTCGCCGTTGCCAAAGATCAGCATGTCGGCTTTCGAATCCACCAGCACCGAACGGCGCACGGTATCAGACCAGTAGTCGTAGTGTGCGGTGCGGCGCAGGCTCGCCTCGATGCCGCCCAGGATCACCGGCACGTCTTTCCATGCTTCTTTGCATCGCTGGGTGTAGACGAGGGTCGCGCGATCGGGACGTTTACCCGCCACGTTGTCAGCCGTGTAAGCGTCGTCATGGCGCAGCTTACGGTCGGCAGTATAGCGGTTGATCATCGAGTCCATGTTGCCCGCGGTCACGCCGAAAAACAGGTTAGGCTTGCCCAGACGCATAAAGTCGTCTTTGCTGTTCCAGTCAGGCTGGGAGATGATCCCCACGCGGAAGCCCTGGGCTTCAAGCATACGGCCACAGATCGCCATGCCAAAGCTCGGGTGATCGACATACGCATCGCCCGTTACCAGAATGATATCGCAGCTGTCCCAGCCCAGTTGATCCATCTCTTCCCGGGACATCGGCAGGAACGGCGCCGGTCCAAAGCAGGCTGCCCAGTACTGGGGCCAGGAGAAGAGGTCGCGATCCGGCTGGATCAGGGAAATAGCGCTCATAATGCTTCCGAAGAAAAAATAGACAAAAGGAGCGGGATTATACGCTGGTTTACCGGGGGAAATGAAGGGGTATTGTGCGGGCTGTTGCCCTCACCCCAACCCTCTCCCACAGGGAGAGGGAGAAAGCGTTTTATGGTGCCGGATTCACCAGCATCTGCCCTACCGATCCCCTGTCCATCATCTCCAGCGTCTGGCTGTGGAACAGGAACGGGAAGTGCGGCCAGGAAGGCTGGCCGTAGTAGACGAGCAGTTCGACCTGGCCATCCACCCAGACGGTATCTTTCCAGCCCCTGTCTTCCGGGAACGGCATCGCCCCGTTGACGTTGCGGATCAGGAATGACACCCCTTCAATATGGAACGACTGCGGCATCTCCGAGCGGACGGTCCAGCGCTCCCATGTTCCCTGTTGGACGGTGATATCAATGCGGTTTACGTCCCACAGCGCACCGTTGATGCCCGGATCGTCGCCAAGGCTAATATCGCGACTGCGTACTGCCGGGCCGGTCACAATCTCCTGCGGCAGCAGGCGCATCGGCAGGCTGTCGGTCACCAGCGGCAACAGGCCGGTCGGGCGCAGCGTGAGCACCAGCGTGGAGACCAGAACGCTCGACGGTTCAAAGAAGCCGCGAATACGGTCAACAATGCTTGCCGCTTCGCCGCAGGTCACGGACACTTCATCCCCGTTGGTCATATCCACGAGGATTTCACGACGTTCGCCCGGTGCGAGCGCCAGCTGTTTTACCGACACCGGCGCAGGTAATAACCCCTGATCGCCTGAAATCACGTGCAGCGCGCGGCCGTCGCTCATCTGCAACTGGTAGCGGCGCGAGTTAGAGGCATTCAGCAGACGCAGGCGCACCCAGCCACGAGACACTTCGACATACGGGCTTTGCGCGCCGTTAACCAGCAGCGTATCGCCCACAAAACCACCGCTGCCCGGCTCGCTGTACTCCGGCGTGCCGAAGTTATCCAGCCGCTTGTCCTGAATAATGATCGGGAAATCATCAACGCCGTAGTGATTCGGGATCGGCAGCGTTTTGCTGACCTCATCTTCAATCAGCCACATTCCGGCCAGGCCGTTGTAGACCTGCTGGGCGGTGCGGTTCGGGGTGTTGGCGTGATACCACAATGTCGCCGCGCTCTGACGAATCGGGAGGACGGGCGCCCAGTCGGCATTCGGCGACATCATGCGTGCCGCGCCGCCAATCAGCGGCCCCGGCACCTGCAAACCACTGACGGTCATCGCGACATTTTCCGTCGTACGGTTACTGTAGATGAGCTTAACGTCATCGCCATTCCACACGCGAATGGTCGGCCCGAGGTAGCGTCCGTTAATGCCCCATACCTGCGCGCGCGTTCCCTGGGTAAAGGACCAGTGGCTACGCTGAAGCGTGAGGAATAGCGGCTGCCCGCGACGGGATTCAATCAACGGCGGAATAGGCAGCGGCTGTTGCTGCCCGGCGGCGCTGGCTGTCCGCGGCATCGCACCCGCACAAAGGGCGATACCCGAAGCCTGAATAAACTGACGCCGACTGAGTGACATATAAGCTCCATCTGAAACGACTAACAACGCGGGAATTCGTTTTCCCTTACACGACACCGGGTCAAATCTTACCGGCGGCTTCTCGCTCTGCAACTTCTTTATCGAGCTGCGCAATATGCTGAGCCATCAGCTCGCGGCAGTGCGTGGCCAGCTCGCGCACCTGGTCTTTACCGTATTTTGAGGTATCTACCGGCGGCAGCATTTCGACAATGACCAGTCCGTTATTCAGACGGTTAAGATTAATCTTATTCGATGTATTGGAAACACACACGGGAATAATTGGAACGCCTGCCGCAATTGCAGCATGAAACGCGCCGGTCTTAAACGGCAGCAGGCCGCGACCACGGCTGCGCGTCCCTTCCGGGAACATCCAGATGGAAATCCGGCGCTTTTTAAACTGATCCACCACTTCCGCAATGGTGCCATGCGCTTTGGCGCGGTTGTTACGGTCAATCAGTAAGTTACCGGTGAGCCAGTACAGCTGACCGAAAAACGGGATCCACAGCAGGCTTTTTTTACCCACGGTTACGGTCGGCGGAAGAACAATATTTGAGGCCGTCACCATATCGTAGTTGTTCTGATGGTTAGCGATATAGATGGCGTTACCGAAATTCTCCGCCCCTTCAGGCAGACGCTTTTCAACCTTCAGGCCAAACAGCGGCGCAAGACGACCAAACATGTGGCCAAACGTCGCGACATGCTTTGGGTTACGCGGGCTGAACAGGCAATAAATCGATCCGAAAATACAGACCAGAATGCAATAAATAACGGTAAGAATGAGACGAACAATGTATAGCATAGCGACCTCTGAAGCCCTGACAGCTGACAATTATACTTCACCTGTGGCCAGGTAAGGACTTTATTACGAGCGCGTATTGTTAATCGCAACGCACGAATTAACAACGTTTTTACGGGAAATTTTATGGTAATTCCCCCTCCGGAAAGAGGGGGGATGAAACAGGTTACTCTTCGCTGTCGTCCGCTTTGCTGCGCGCCGGCGAGTCGATCTCCACGCGGTCGATTCGCTGGAGGCCGCGCATCAGTGAGCCGCGACGTCCACGCTCACCCACCACCTTCTGCAACTCTTCCGGACGCAGTTTGATTTTACGCTTGCCGACATGAATGGTCAGGGTGCTCTGCGGCGGCAGCAGGAAGAGATGCGCGAGGCCATCGACGCCTTTTGCCGCTTCCGCTGACGGGATACTGATGATCTTGTTGCCCTTCCCTTTCGACAGCTCCGGCAGATCGCTGACCGGGAACATCAGCATGCGTCCGGCAGCGGTGATCGCCAGCAGCATGTCGCTTTCGTTCTCGATGATCAGCGGCGGCATGACGTGTGCGTTATCCGGCAGGCTAATCAGCGCCTTACCAGCACGGTTACGCGACACCAGATCGTTGAAGGTACAGATAAAGCCGTAGCCCGCATCAGACGCCATCAGCAGTTTTTGATCGTCGGCCTCCATCAGCATATGGTCCACCGTGGCGCCCGGCGGCAGCGTCAGCTTGCCAGTTAGCGGTTCGCCCTGGCCGCGCGCAGACGGCAGCGTGATCGGGTCGATGGCGTAGCTGCGGCCCGTGGAGTCGATGAACGCCACCGGCTGGTTACTCTTGCCCTTCACCGCCGCCTTGAAGCTGTCACCGGATTTGTAGCTCAGACCCGGCGCGTCGATATCGTGGCCTTTGGCGCTACGTACCCAGCCGCTCTGGGAAAGCACGATGGTCACCGGCTCGGAAGGCAGCATGTCGTGCTCGTTCATCGCCTTCGCCTCTTCGCGCTCGTGCAGCGGAGAACGACGGTCGTCGCCAAAGGCGTCGGCATCGGCCTGCAACTCTTTCTTCAGCAGGGTGTTCATCTTGCGCTCGGATGCCAGAATCGCCTGAAGCTGATCGCGCTCTTTTTCCAGCTCGTTCTGCTCGCCGCGGATCTTCATCTCTTCCAGTCTGGCGAGATGGCGCAATTTCAGTTCGAGGATCGCTTCGGCCTGGGTTTCGCTGATGCCAAAGCGCGACATCAGGGCAGGCTTAGGTTCGTCCTCGGTACGAATGATCTCGATCACTTCGTCAATGTTGAGGAACGCTACCAGCAAACCTTCGAGGATATGCAGGCGCTTAAGCACTTTTTCCAGACGATGGTTCAGACGACGGCGCACCGTATCGCGGCGGAAGGCCAGCCATTCGGTGAGGATCTCCAGCAGGTTTTTCACCGCCGGACGACCGTCCAGACCAATCATGTTCAGGTTGATGCGGTAGCTTTTTTCCAGATCGGTAGTGGCGAACAGGTGGTTCATCACCTGCTCCATGTCCACGCGGTTAGAGCGCGGCACGATCACCAGACGGGTCGGGTTTTCGTGGTCCGATTCGTCGCGCAGGTCGTCCACCATCGGCAGCTTTTTATTGCGCATCTGGGAGGCGATCTGCTCCAGCACCTTCGCACCGGACACCTGGTGCGGCAGCGCGGTGATCACCACGGCCCCGTCTTCTTTGGTCCACACCGCGCGCATGCGCACGGAGCCACGGCCGTTCTGGTAGATTTTGCGGATTTCCGCACGCGAGGTGATGATCTCGGCTTCGGTCGGGTAGTCCGGCCCCTGCACAATATCCAGCAGATCGTCCAGCGAGGTTTTCGGCTGCTCAATCAGGGTGATGGCGGCTTTTGCCACTTCACGCAGGTTGTGCGGCGGAATGTCCGTCGCCATGCCCACGGCGATACCGGTCGTGCCGTTCAGCAGGATGTTCGGCAGACGCGCAGGCAGCATCTTCGGCTCCTGCATCGTACCGTCGAAGTTTGGCACCCAGTCGACCGTCCCCTGGCCCAGCTCGCCCAGCAGCACTTCGGCATATTTAGACAGGCGGGATTCGGTATAACGCATTGCCGCGAAGGATTTCGGATCGTCCGGCGCCCCCCAGTTCCCCTGGCCATCCACCAGCGGATAGCGATAAGAGAACGGCTGGGCCATCAGCACCATCGCTTCATAGCAGGCGCTGTCGCCGTGCGGATGGTATTTACCCAGCACGTCGCCGACGGTACGGGCGGATTTCTTAAACTTGGCGGTAGCATTCAGTCCCAGTTCGGACATCGCATAGACGATGCGGCGCTGAACGGGCTTCAGGCCATCCCCGATAAACGGCAACGCCCTGTCCATGATGACGTACATGGAGTAGTTCAGGTAGGCGTTTTCCGTGAATTCATGTAGCGCGAGGCGCTCTGCCATATCGCTCATTACGTGTGATTCCTCAACTCAGAAACCGATGGGTTTCAGGCAATATTGCCGCAGATACTACCTCATCTGGCGAGTTGAGTCACAAAGAAAAAGGGCCGCATAAGCGGCCCTTTCCGGGTTATTTGTTCAGCTTGATAACCTGCTTCACGTCGATTTCAAACTCGTTCCAGTCTTTATCGATTTTACCCTGGAGTTCGACTTTATCCTGGGGCGTCACCGTCACGCCGTTCCAGCGCTTGTGGTCGATCTCCACCACTACCGTGCCGCTTTCATCGCGGAAGGTGTAACGGTCATCGGACAGGCGCTCGGTAATGTTCCCGCGCAGCTTCACCCAGGCATCATCCTTCAGGTCTTTCACTTTAGCCGCGGTGGTGAGGTTGGCGTTGTTATCGACAAAGCCACCCTGCTGGGTTTGCGTCTGGTTCTGTGTCGCAGATGGGCCAGAGAAGCCACCCTGTGCAGCAAAGACAGGGGCCGTGGTCATCATCATGATGGCAGCAATTGCAGCGAATTTTTTCATCTTTATCTCTCCCTTTAATGTCGTTTCACAATCCATTAAACAGGGTAAACCTTAACAACTTCTTAAGGGGAAAATTTATTTATTTTTACTGTACAGCAGGCGCTTGCAGAAGGTTTACTGACGGCATCAAGGAGGAAATATGCGCATTTTACTGGTAGAAGACGACAAGCTTATCGGCGACGGCATCAAAGCGGGCTTAAGCAAAATGGGCTTTAACGTGGACTGGTTTACCGACGGGAAAACCGGGCAGGCGGCCCTGTACACCGCGCCGTATGATGCCGTGGTGCTGGACCTGACGCTGCCGGAAATCGACGGGCTTGAGATCCTGCGCGCCTGGCGCGAAAGCGGAAAGAGCGAACCGGTGCTGATCCTGACCGCGCGGGATGCGCTGAATCAGCGCGTCGAAGGGTTACGCCTGGGGGCGGATGATTACCTGTGTAAGCCGTTCGCGCTGATTGAAGTGGCGGCCCGCCTTGAAGCGCTGGTGCGCCGCAGCCACGGGCAGGCGCGCAGCGAGCTGCGTCACGGCAAGGTCACGCTCGATCCGGCAAGCCTTGTCGCCACGCTGGAGGGCGAAACGCTGGTGCTCAAACCCAAAGAGTTCGCCCTGCTGGAGCTGCTGATGCGCAACGCGGGCCGCGTGCTGCCGCGCAAGACCATCGAGGAGAAACTCTACAACTGGGATGATGACGTCTCCAGCAACGCCGTCGAAGTCCACGTTCATCATTTACGCCGCAAGCTCGGCAGCGAATTTATCCGCACCGTGCACGGCATCGGTTATACCCTGGGTGACGCATGAAACTGACCCAACGCCTGAGCCTGAAGCTGCGCCTGACGCTCCTCTTTTTGTTGCTGTCCCTGGCGGCCTGGTTTGCCGCAAGCGTGGTGGCCTGGCACCAGACGACCGACAAGCTCGATAAGCTGTTCGATACCCAGCAGATGCTGTTTGCCAAACGGCTGCTGACGATGGACGTAGACGAACTTCGCGCCCCGGAACGCATGCGCGAGGTACCGAAAAAAGCCAAACACGGCCATCTGGACGACGATGCGCTGGCCTTCGCAATCTTCACCGCCGACGGCAGCATGGTGCTTAACGACGGCGAAAACGGGCGCGACATACCTTACCTCTACCGCCGGGACGGGTTTGATGACGGTCGGTTGCAGGATGACAACGACGAATGGCGTTTCCTGTGGCTGACTTCTCCGGACGGGAAATACCGCGTGGTGGTTGGCCAGGAGTGGGAGTACCGACAGGATATGGCGCTGGACGTGGTCAGCTCGCAGCTGACGCCGTGGCTGGTGGCGCTGCCCGTCATGCTTTTGTTGCTGATTGTTCTGCTGAGCCGGGAACTGAAACCGCTGAAAAATCTGGCGCGGACCCTGCGCTCGCGCTCGCCGGATGCGACCGATACGCTGCCCACCCACGGCGTGCCGACGGAGGTTCGCCCGCTGCTTGATGCGCTTAACCATCTTTTCGCCCGTACGCAGGAGATGATGGCCCGCGAGCGCCGCTTCACCTCGGATGCCGCCCATGAGTTGCGCAGCCCGCTGGCCGCGCTGAAGGTGCAAACCGACGTGGCGCAGCTTTCCTTTGACGATCCCGGGGCGCAGTCTAAAGCGCTGGGGCAGCTGCATGCGGGCATCGACCGCGCCTCCCGGCTGGTGGACCAGCTTCTCACCCTGTCGCGCCTGGATTCACTGGATAATCTTGATGACGTCGAACCCGTGATGATGGCCGATTTGCTGCAATCCGCGGTGCTGGATATCTGGCATCCGGCGCAGCAGGCGGGCATTGATATTCGGCTCAACGTCAACGCGCCCGAGGTGATGCGTCACGGACAGCCGCTGCTGCTGAGCCTGCTGGCGCGTAACCTGCTGGACAACGCCGTTCGTTACAGCCCGCGCGGCAGCGTGGTGGACGTGACGCTGAACACCCAAAGCTTTACCGTGCGCGACAACGGCCCGGGCATCTCAACCGATGCGCTGGCGCGTCTCGGCGAGCGCTTTTATCGTCCACCGGGCCAGGACGCCACCGGCAGCGGTCTGGGGTTGTCTATCGTCAAGCGTATCGCGGCGTTGCACGGGATGCGCGTCTCGCTGGGCAATGCGCCGGAAGGGGGCTTTGAGGTGACCGTCAGCTGGTAGCCATTATTGCGCTCTGCGCAAAAGACTTTGCACATTTTGCTTATTTTTCCGCTCCGTCCTCGCGCGTAGAATACCCGGCATACTCTCAGCATCGAGGACAAATAATGAGCAACATTCTGATTATCAACGGCGCGAAAGAATTTGCGCACTCTAAAGGCCAGCTCAATGACACCCTGACCGAGGTCGCGGATGGTTTCCTGCGCGACGCCGGACATGATGTTAAGGTCGTGCGCGCGGACAGCGATTACGACGTTAAAGCCGAAGTGCAGAACTTCCTGTGGGCCGACGTGGTTATCTGGCAGATGCCGGGCTGGTGGATGGGCGCACCGTGGACCGTGAAAAAATACATGGACGATGTGTTTACCGAAGGTCACGGTTCGCTGTATGCCAGCGACGGCCGCACCCGCTCAGACGCGTCTAAAAAATACGGTTCCGGCGGCCTGATTCAGGGCAAGAAATACATGCTCTCCCTGACCTGGAATGCCCCGCTAGAAGCGTTCACTGAGCAAGATCAGTTCTTCGAAGGCGTGGGCGTAGACGGCGCGTATCTGCCGTTCCACAAGGCGAATCAGTTCCTGGGTATGGAGCCGCTGCCGACCTTTATCGTCAACGACGTAATTAAAATGCCGGACGTCCCGCGCTATATCGCAGAATATCGCAAGCATCTCGCGGAAATTTTTGCTTAACTGGTAGCCTGGAATTAGAAGGAGTTAATTATGCTTACCGTTATTGCTGAAATCCGTACGCGTCCTGGCCAACATCACCGCCAGGCGGTACTGGATGAGTTCGCGAAGATCATCCCGACCGTACTGAAAGAAGAAGGCTGCCACGGCTACGCGCCGATGGTGGACGCCGCCACCAGCGCAAGCTTTCAGGCGACCGCGCCAGACTCAATCATCATGGTTGAGCAGTGGGAAACCGTCGCGCACCTTGAAGCGCATTTGCAGACTCCGCACATGAAAGCGTGGAGTGAGGCGGTAAAAGGTGACGTGCTGGATACCCATATCCGTATTCTGGAGCAAGGGGTTTAAGTTCCGTGAAATTTGCCGGGTGGCACTGCGTTTACCCGGCCTACAAAACCTGACTCGTAGGCCCGGTAAGCGCTAGCGCCACCGGGCTTTTTGTATCATCTTAATACTCAACTGCTATGCTTATTCTGACTTCATTGTTAACAGGAGGATGGAATGGGTCTTTTTAACTTCGTGAAAGAAGCAGGCGAAAAGCTGTGGGATAACCTGACCGATCATAAAGGTCAGAGCGACAAAGTCACCGAGCACCTGAAAAAGCTGAATATTCCTGGCGCGGATAACGTCCAGGTCACCGTTACCGACGGCAAGGCCAGCGTGACGGGCGACGGGCTGACGCAGGAGCAGAAAGAAAAAATCCAGGTCGCCGTCGGCAACATCGCGGGCGTCAGCGAAGTGGAGAACAATATCACCGCGACAGATGCCAAAGATGAAGCCACCTACTATACGGTGAAATCCGGCGATACCCTGAGCGCAATCTCTAAAACCGTGTACGGCGACGCCAACCAGTACAACAAGATTTTTGAGGCTAACCGCCCAATGCTCTCCAGCCCGGATAAGATCTATCCCGGTCAGACGCTGCGTATTCCGAAAGCGTGATCGATAAGTCGGGGGTTACCCCCCGACTGTTTTTACCAGTACAGTTTCCAGCTCTGCGTAAAACGCACCAGTGCCTCAACGTAGAAGTAATCGCCCCAGCTCGCGCACTCATCCACGCCTTTATTGCTCGCCAGGTGATACACCGAGTGCTTAAGCAGCCCGTTGCCCTTCTCTTCTTTGCCCATCAGATAGTGCTTTGTCAGCGAGGACATAATCCCTTTCGCCCATTCGAGGTAACGTTCGCGATCCGGATCTGTGACCGGCAGATGTTTCACCAGCTCCAGCAGTCCACACACCGCAATTGCCGCCGAGGAAGAATCACGCAGTGCGTCGGTGCCCACCAGCGCCAGATCCCAGTGGCAGACGTAGTCTTCCGGCAGGCGATTGAGGAAGTAGTTTGCCAGCCGTTTTGACAGGGCGATCATCGTTTCGTCGCCGGTATAGATATAGCTCAGCAGGAAACCGTAAATGCCCCAAGCCTGCCCGCGCGACCAGCAGGAGTCGTCGGCGTAGCCCTGCTGGGTGTTGCCGTAGCGCGGTGCGCCGGTTGCCACATCCATATAGTAGGTGTGGAAGGTGGAGGCATCGTCACGAATGAGGTATGTCGCGGCCTGCATGACGTGCGCTTTTGCGGCGTCGGCAAAGCGCGGATCGCCCGTCTGCTCCGTTGCCCAGTAGAGCAGCGGCAGGTTCATGTTGCAGTCGATGATCATCCGCCCGGCCTGCTCCGGATCGGAGAGATCGCCCCACGCCTGGATGATTTTCGCCTTCTCGTGGAAGCGTTCCAGCAGGGCTTCCGCCGCCAGCAGCGAGAAGCCGCGCGCCTCGCGGTTTCCGGTCAGCCGCCACGCGGCTACGCAGGAGAGCGTGTAGAGGAAGCCTAAATCGTGGGTGTTGGTGTCGTTGCGCCCGGCGATGCGCAGGCCAAACGAGCGCACGTGTTTTTCCGCCATCGCGCGGAATTTTTCCTCGCCGCTCATCTCCCATGCCAGCCACAGCTGCCCGGTCCAGAAGCTGGTGGTCCACTCCACGTTGTCAGTCAGCGGATAAAAACCGTTCTGGCAGGTTTCCGCCGGGAATTTGTCGCCGAACTCCGTTAAATGACGGCTAATCAGGTCGAGAACGTGGCTGCGCGCCGAATTCAGTTCATCGCTGAATGCGCGGGAGTCAACGGGCGCAACGATAACAGGCAGACGTTCTTCTTTGATACGACTTAACATATTTCGGTTCCTTCTTTGACGGCGTAATTTATCGTGTTGACGTTTCTGCTACGTTCAGCGCACGAGCCCCGCGCCATTTGCTCTGACAGGCGGATAACGTAAAAGCAGAAATAAGGGTAAAGGTCAGCGCCGTTGCGCCCATGATGATATAGGTGTGCTCAAAGCCAATACGGTCATACATATAGCCGGCAGGGGAAGAGACCACCACGTTGCCAACGTAGAGCATCGCCTGATAGCCGAGTAAATACATGGTGGCATTGACGCGCTTGTCGAAATGCTCGGCGATATATTTAAATACCGACACCAGCAGGAGACAAATTTCCAGACCGTACAGCGGCTTAAGCACTGAAATTAACAGGTGTGAATCACACATGCCGGAAATAATCAGACGCGCCCCAACCACCAGCCCGACAATTAACAGCCCGCGTTTGGCGCCAATAAAGTTCACAAACAGCGGGACCACCATATACATGACAAATTCCATGCCCGACTGTACGGTCCCGAGATAGCCGAATACGGCGTTGCCCTCATGAATATCATCGAAGAAGGTGACGAAATAGCGCGAGAATTGCTGCTCGGCGATAAACATCATCCACGCCACGCCCGCCACGTACAGGCAGAAGGCCCAGAATTTGCGGTTACGCAGCAGGGCGTAAACGTCAGACGGGGCTATTTTCTCTTTCGTCAGCACCTCGCCTGCGTGAGCGGAGTTAGTGTTCACTTTCAGGCTCAGCAGGACAATCAGCATCACCACCGACGCCACGCTGCCGAGAATAAAGTTATACGCCGGTGAGAGGTTGAACAGCAGGCCGGAGAAAGATGACGCCACCGCCCAGCCGAGCGATCCCCACATACGGATCTGCCCGAACTCCATGCCATTCAAACGGCTAAAGCGGTCGGAATAAGATTCACACGCCGCCACGCCCGCGTACCAGGCAAAGCTTAAATAGAGCGCGCCGATAATAATCCCCAGCAGGGTATTAGACATTAACAGCGGCTGGTAAACATAAATAAAGAATGGCGCCATCAGGGCCGACATGATCACCACAAAATAGAGCAGATATTTGCTCATGCCGATCTTATCGAGAATATAGCCGTAGATCGGCTTGAGAATAACGGAGAATATCCCATTCACCGCAAAGACGGTTCCAATCACCGATCCGCTCAGGTTGGCTTTCTGACCGAGCCAGATCGCCAGCAGACCAATACTGGCAGACCAGGTAAAGAAATAGAGAAAGATAAAGCTGCTGATTTTGTAATATTCATTTCTGTTGGTTGTCGATGTGCTTTTCATATCATCCTCGCCGGGGTGTAGGGCCAGATTTTTATAATGTGAACGCCAGCTTACGTTCGCTTCCGGGTTCGCTAATCACGATCTGGTTATGGGTTATATTCAGCTGCGGCGTCGCCGCAGCGGGCTGTTTTCCGCCAGCCAGAACGGCGCAACAGAGCCAGCTTTCCCCTTGCGGGAGGTCAGCTTTTAACAGCGGAATGGAGGCGCACTCCGCAAACATAATGCTGCTGTTCGGCGGCGTGACGATGCTGTCTGGCTGGCGCTGAATGATCGGCGAAAGATCGACAATGACGCTGCTGCCGTTTTCAGCCAACAGATAACAACCGCGTTCGCGCACCTGATGGGCGGTTTTCATCACCGCAAAGCCGCCCTCGACGGTTTGCAGAGTGCGCGCGCTGTTGATACGGTGCAGGCGCAGGTGCCACTCCCCGAACGGGATCTGCCAGGTCGCAATCTGCACGTCGCGCCACGGCGACCAGCGCGAGAAAATGTAATTTTCATCCACCCGAACCTCGTCGCACTCGCGACGACCGCGGAAATAGTCATCTCCGTCCGCCAGCAGCAGCATGGAATCGCAGGCGGCATGCTTCAGGCCAAAACGCCCGCGCTCAAGGGTGAATCCGAAGCGGCTGGAGTAGGCAAATTTGGTGTATTTCGCTTCGGTGTTGACGTAGTTGTTCAGCTCCAGCTGACCGGCGGTGAGCATGACGACGTGCTGCGAATCTTTCGAATGCATCAGGATCTGCTGCGCATGCGGAATCACATGTTTTTCAGCAAGCGCGGGCAGCGGTTGTTCTTCCGCCTGCCAGAACGGGTGTGCTTCCGGCAGCGCCAGGATCAGATAGGTTTTCAGCGCCCAGTACGGTGAACCGGGGGAGTTGTAATCCTCGCACATCGCCAGGTTCGGATACGCAAACCCCAGGGTAAGAATACCGTCGCGATCGACAATCGACTGCTGCTGCCACCAGCGCAGATGCCGCAGCACAATGCCCTTCACGATGCCCGGGGTGAAGACGTCCAGTTGAGAAAAGGCCACCGCGCTCCAGAAGGCAACCATGGCAAAGCGGTAGGTCAGGCTGCGGCCAAACGGCACCGAGGCGCCATCGGCGGCGGACCAGTAGATAAAGTCTTCCGCGAACAGACGCGAGCGCTCGCGCAGCACCTTCGCCCTCGCCTCGTCGTCACTCAGCGTGGCGTAAATCAGGCCGTAGAAATGGAAAGCCATGGAGATGTAGTAATCTTTCGGGCGGCCGGGACCGTCGGAATACCAGCCGTCGCCGAGGTAGTAGGCGTCCATCAGCGCAAAGCGGTGGTCAATGGCGGCCCGATCGTACGGCAGGCCGGCGCGCTTAAAGCCGAGCTGGACCATAATGGCAAAATAGTTCCAGTTGCTGTCCGGCATCTGCGCGTCGGTGATTTGGTTGAGCCACGCGTGCAGGTTCATCACCTCGCGCCCGGTAAAGTGCGCGGTGAGTTTATCCCCCAGCAGAGCGAGCCCCAGACCGTAGGCCGCCATCTCCACCAGACGCTGATCGTACGGGCCGGTTTCACCCCAGTAGCCGCTGCTTTGCGGGTCGGTACCAAGCTTAATGGCAGTAAGGTACTTCTCGCTGAACGGCGTGCTTTCGCCAGATGCCATCAGCGGAAACAGCCCCCAGAGCGCGCGAGAAAGTCCCTCCATCTGCGCAATATCCGCTGTGTAATGGGCGCAGGTGTCGCCCAGCGGGAATCGTGAACGGTTCGCCGGAAATTGCGTGTCCAGCGCCTGTAAAAGTGCATTCAACGACGCCACTACCTCCTGGCGTGAAGACAACGGATTTGATTTTTCTTTGTTTGCCGCCCACATCGGTTCGCCCTCGTAATCAACTGCGGCAAAGCATAGTGAATCCGCAAGGGGCAGAAATGTTAGCCATGTCACAGGCATGAACGATGAATAAACCTCCAGTTGAGAAAATTTAAAAAGGTGGTTTATAAAGACGATCAGACGGGAAAAAGTTGAGTTTTATTGCACTATGCGCGACACGCCGACATCCGACCTTCTGGAACTGATCGCCCTGAATGATACCGTGGCCTCGTTCAGCCGCCTGTTTGCCAATACGGTGCGCTACCATCACTGGCATCAGTGTCTGGAGATCCTCTATGTGGAAGAGGGCTTTGGCGTGGCGATTGTCGATAATCGTCACTACACCATGCGCCCCGGACGACTGTTTTTCTTCCCGCCTTTTACGCTGCACAAGGTCATGGTGGACGAACAGGCGGAGGCAATTTACCGCCGCACCATTATTCATCTCGACCAGCACGCGGTGCTGAAGATCCTGCGGGATTTTCCCCAGACCCGGCAGCGCCTGGAGCGGCTGTCACGCCGTGGCGGCGAAGCGTGGGTCGCCGATTTAGCCCACTGTCACCACCATATCCACCATCTGTTTAGCTGCTATAAACCACCGATGAACGGCGAGAGCATCGCCAGCCTGCTGATCGGCCTGTTCGCGATGCTCCCCGACGATCGCGACGGTGAGCCGGGCAACAGCCAGGGGATCGCCAGCCAGGTAATGTTCTGGCTCGACGAGCATTATCAGGAGAAATTTCGTCTGGATGCGCTGGCCGAAGAGCTGGGTAAATCACGCAGTTACGTATCGCGAAGATTCCATGCGGAAACGGGCGAAAAAATTCACGACTACCTGAACACGCTAAGGTTGCGTAAGGCGTGCGAGTGTTTACTCCACACGGATTCGAGCGTGCGTGACATTGCCGCACAGGCGGGATTTTCCGACGTGACGTGGTTTATCAGCGCATTTAAAAAGGGGATTGGCGAGACGCCGTTGCAGTACAGGAAGAACCATCGTGCGGTTTGACGCCCTCACCCCAGCCCTCTCCCACGGGGAGAGGGGGAAGATCAACCGCTCTTCTTCCCCGGCTTTAATCCGCGGTGTAACTCGTTGATGCGCTTCATCGACTTGATGGTGCGCTGCGGCTCGGTGGAGGCGACGGACAGAATAATCATCTCCAGGCACAGCAGCACCGTGCCGTGCAGCGGGATTTTGCCCTTCTCGCCGCCGCGCGGGACGTGGATCACTACGCTTGCCTCTTTGCTAAAGCGCGAGTCCGTGGCGTTGGTCAGCAAAATGGTGGGAATACCCAGGCGCTTCGCTTCGCGCAGCGTGGTCTGCCCCTCCCGGTGCGCGGATTTTTGCGCCATCATTACCAGCACGTCACCGCGCTGTAGGGCAATCAGCTGTTCGGCGAGGCCAATACCGGTGCGGTTGAGCGGGATCGCAGGCAGGCCTATACGGCTAAACAGTCGCGAGGTGTACTCGGCCAGAATGCCGGATGCGCCAATGCCAAAAATAGCGACCTGTCTCGCCTGCGCCAGCAGCGACACGGCCTGCGCCATCGCGTAGCGGTTGCCCGGTTCGGACAACACCGCGCAGGTGTGCTGATGGCCTTCCAGCACAAAATCGATGCTCGCGTCGACGTCGCTGGTAAGCGTGTTTACCGTGGTGGACATCTTCTCGCTGGAGGTGACCACCGGGCCAAACCACTGCTCCAGGGTCTGCTTGAGATCCCGCAGCCCGCCAAACCCAAGCGCCTGAATGGCACGCACCACGGTGGCGTCCGAGGTGTGTAGCACAGCGGCAATCTCCATTGCCGTCTGCTCCATAACCGCTTCACGATTTTCATTGATATAGCTCGCCACCTGCAGCAGACGCGGCGTCAGCTGGTGCGCCCGCGAGCGGAGGCGGTCGCCGTAGACATCAATTTTTCGGATCATCGTGCGGCCTCCGGCAGCGGACGGCCCGCTATCTGCGACTGCACCTGCGCGGCCATCAGCCCCAGCGAGGCAAATGAATTTGAGATCGCTTCCTCGCGGGAGATGAGCACGTAATGCCCGGTTCGGCAGGCGTTGAGAAACTGACACCAGCCCGGCATCACCGCATCCATCGCCGCCAGCTCGTCCTGCGGTTTTCCGCCGGTGTCCCCGCGCCAGGTGGCAAAGACAAAATCAGCATCCAGCTCCGGCAGGCGCTCGGCGCTGACGTCGATGCGCCCGCCCTCCGGGATGCTCTCAATCAGCGGCGGGAACCTGAACCCTGCGTCGCGCAGCACGCGCCCAAGCGAGTGGTAGCTGTGCATGGCGTTGATTTTGCCCTGATTGGCCTGAATCACCGAGACGGTCAGTTTGCTCGTATCGATGGTCGCCTTTAGCGCCTCGATCTGCTCCTGATAGCGACGCTCCAGAATCTTCAGCCGCGCCTCTGTCCCGGTAAGCTGCGCCAGCTTGCGGTAGATCTCCGGCGCACCGCCGTCGAGGTGATCGATACTCACCGTCGGGGCAATTTTTTCCAGCTGTTCGACCGGCGTGTTGCGGGTCGGCTCGGTGATGATAAGATCCGGCTTCGCCGCGGCGATGGCTTCAATATCGATATCCGCGGTGCCGATGAATGTGATGTCGGAATTATCAAAATCGATGCCCGTCAGCATACCGCTGGAACGCAGAAAATGGCTGCCGTCCGGTCGGGTGCGGCCATGGCTGGCAACCGGCGGTACGCCAAGCTCGATCAGCGGAATGGTGATATCCAGGTCGTGCAGGGACACAATCCGCTTCGGGTTAACCGGCACCACCACGTTGCGGTTCAGGTCGTCAGTAAACGTCTGCGTTGGCTCTGCGGCTCCTACAGCAAAACCCACCAGCACCAGCATTGCAAAAAATACGCGCATTTTTATCCCCTAAAATCGATCCCGACGCTGCCAGAGCAGCAGCAGGAAAAACGGTCCGCCAATCAGTGAAATGACAATTCCCGCCGGCAGCTGCAACGGGAGAAATGCCAGCCGCCCGACGTTATCCGCCAGCAGCACCAGCAGCGCGCCCAGTACGGCACTTCCCGTCAGCAGTGCCGTTTGCCCTCCGCGCAGCAGCAGGCGCGCCATGTGCGGGGCAATCAGCCCGACAAAGCCGATACTCCCCACGCAGGAGACGCAGGCCGCGGTGAGCACCACGGGGGCAAACACGCGCAGCAGAGCGAGGCGTGAAGTCCGCACGCCCAGCCCCGTCGCAGTGTGGTTGCCGAGCAAGGCTACGTCTGCGGCGCGTGCGGTAAAGAGCAGCAGCGCAAACGCCGGCACTGTCCAGGCAGCAGCGATGCTGACCAGCGTCCAGCTTGCCGTATGCAGGCTCCCCGCCAGCCACAGCATCGCCGTCTGGACGTCGCGCACGTCGGCGGTCGTCATAAAGACCCCCATCGCGGCGGCAAACGCCCATGACACGCCGATGCCGATCAGGATGAATCGCGGGCGCGAGATATCACGCGCCAGCGCCACTACCAGCAGCGCGGTCAGCAGCCCACCGGCCATGCCGATAAGTGGACGCCAGTACGGCCCCAATCCCGGAAACTGAAAAATCAGCAGCAGCACCGCCGCGCTACAGCCCTCTTTCACGCCGATAAGACCGGGGTCAGCAAGGCCGTTGCGGGTAATGGACTGCATGGCCGCCCCCGCCATGCCGAGCATCGCGCCGCACAGCACCGCCATCAGCAGGCGCGGCAGGCGGATATCCATCACAATGTAATGCGCATCCGCCGTCAGACGTTCAGGATAAAACAGCGCACGTCCGATGGCGGAAGCAGGAATGGGCAGCGAACCGTGCGTCAGGCCAAAACTTAGCAGCAGGAGAGCGGCAAGCGATAATACGGCCAGATACAGCAGCGCCCTCGGGCGAACCAGCGCCGAGAAGGAGAAAAATCGTACTGCCCTCAATCCAGCCCGGTTCATTTGAACATCCTTGACGCCATAAGGATAAAGACCGGCGCGCCGACCAGCGCAGTCATCACGCCGGTTGCCAGCTCATACGGCGTAAACAGCGTACGGGCGGCGATATCCGCCATCAGCAGAACCAGCGCCCCGCAGAGGGCTGAAAGCGGCACCATCACGCACAGGTCCACCGATACCAGACGGCGAATCAGCTGCGGCACCACGAGTCCGATAAACCCGATCGGTCCGGCAACTGAAACCGCCGCGCCGCACAGCAGGGCGATGGCCAGCAGCGCGAGCAGGCGCGTTTTCAGCAGCGACACGCCAAGCCCCTGCGCCATTCTCTCGCCCAGCGCCAGCATGTTCAGCGACGGCGACAGCCAGAACGCCAGCGCAAAACCCACGGCAGCGGCCCCCGCGGCGCTAGCGATCGTCTCGCCGATGACTCCCGCCACATCCCCCGCAAGCCAGGTCCGCATGGCCAGCAGCGTCTGTTCATCCAGAATCAACACCGTGGCGGTTATCGATGAGGCAAATGCCGACATCGCCACGCCGCACAGCGTGACCTTCATCGGCGTGAGACCGGTACGCCCGGATGAGGAGAACGTTAGCACCAGCAAAAAGAGCGCGGCGGCGCCAGTTGCGGCTATCAGAGGGCGGCCAAACGGCAGCGACAGCCCGAGGGCACTCGTCAGCACCACCGCCAGCGCCGCCCCTGCATTCAGCCCCAGGATATGCGGCTCGCCGAGCGGATTGCGGATCACTGATTGCAGCAGCACGCCCGCGACGCCGAGCGCCGCGCCCGTCACCAGGGCGGCGCATAGCCGCATCAAGCGCAGCCTGACGATCACGCTATGCTCAAAATTGCGCGGGTCGAAGTGGAAAAATGCGTCTACTACCGTCCGGGGGGCGATAATGCGCGCCCCGATGCTCAGGTGCGCAATCGCGCCTGCCAGAAGCAGCAGCGTAAAGAGAATAAAGGCCACAGATGTGCGCATCATGGTTTGTCGTCAGCCTGACGGAACGGCATAAAGAACGGCTTGCCGGTCAGCGGGTTAACCGACATATGCACGTCGACGTCAAACACCGCTTTGATCAGCTCCGGCGTGCAGGCGTCGCCCTCATGCAGTACCCCCTCAACCTTTCCCTGACGTAAAAAGACCAGCGAATCACCGTAATTCACGGCGAAGTTGAGATCGTGCAGAACCACCACCACGGTGCGCCCGTGCCGGCGCGTCAGCGTGTGCAGCAGTTCGAGGATCTCCACCTGGTAGCGAAGATCGAGGTACGTCGTGGGTTCATCCAGCAGGATATAGGGCGTTTGCTGCGCCAGCACCATAGCGATCCAGCAGCGCTGGCGCTGGCCGCCGGACAGGCTTTCAACCAGATGATGGGCAAACTCTGCCGTTCCGGTCAGGCGTAACGCCTCTTCCACGGCCCGCTCGTCTTCCTCGCTCCACTGGCGCATCACGTTCTGCCAGGGGAAACGTCCGCGCGAGACCAGCTCAAATACGGTTAACCCTTCTGGAAGCAGCGGAGACTGCGGCAGGATCCCGAGCTGGCGGGCGACCGCTTTGGTTGGTTGCGAGTGGATGGCTTTGCCGTCCAGCACCGCGCTGCCGCCGAGCGGCTGAAGCAGCCGTGCGAGGGTACTTAACAGCGTCGATTTTCCGCAGCCGTTTGCGCCCACCAGAACAGTCATTTTCTGCTGGGGGATCGCAAGGGAGATATCATCAACGATGATTTTTTTCTGGTAACCCGCGGAGAGGTTCTCAAGAACCAGTCCCGGCTTTTTGATGTAGTGAGCCACGTGAACGCCAACGTAAGAAAAAAAACCAACAAATAAAAATAAAACTCATTCTCTTTTGTGAGTTTGCCGCCGCTCCATGTAGTAGTCAAGCGAAGATACACCCTGTAAAACCCAGGGATAATTGAGCATCACCGCACAAATTAAAATTCATTTTTATTGATTATTTTCAATAGCTTAAACAATAAATCGAAGCGTGTTAGCCAGAGAGAAACCTCTGTAGCGAAATTTTTATTTATTCCATTTACTACTACATGCCCTCATGCTTGAATGATTCTCAATTACAAGTCCGATGCCGTAGAGGCTAACGGACAGACCGTAAGGGCAATGACTCACACATTCTTCCGCGAGCATTTCATCGCAGGATATTTTGGGAAAACAGATGTAATGGCTAAGTTCACACCTTCATTCGCCGGGGTAAAAGGGCGCGCGCTCTTTTCACTCCTGTTCATGGCGCCTCTGGTGCACGCAGCAGCAAAAGACGGTGAGACGCTTACCGTCACTGCCGATCCTTACGCTTCCACCGACGCCACCAGCGGCTATCAGCCCCTGAACACCTCCACCGCCACGCTGACCAACATGCCGATGCTGGACATCCCGCAGGTGGTCAATACCGTCAGCGATAAAGTGCTGGAAGACCAAAACGCGACCACGCTAGACGAGGCGCTGTATAACGTCAGCAACGTGGTGCAGACCAACACCCTGGGCGGCACGCAGGATGCCTTCGTGCGCCGTGGCTTCGGCGCAAACCGCGATGGCTCGATCATGACCAACGGCCTGCGCACCGTGCTGCCGCGCAGCTTCAATGCCGCAACCGAGCGCGTGGAGGTGCTAAAAGGCCCGGCCTCGACCCTTTACGGTATTCTCGACCCCGGCGGCCTGATTAACGTGGTGACCAAACGCCCGGAGAAAACCTTCGGCGGCTCGATTTCTGCCACATCAACCAGCTATGGCGGCGGTAGCGGACAGTTTGACGTCACCGGTCCAATTGAAGGTACGCGTCTGGCCTATCGCCTGACGGGGGAGTATCAGGACGAGGATTACTGGCGTAATTTCGGCACCGAACGCAGCACCTTTATCGCCCCGTCTTTGACCTGGTTCGGCGATGATGCCACCGTGACCGTGCTCTATTCGCATCGCGACTATAAAACGCCGTTCGATCGCGGAACGATCTTCGATCTCAACACCAAAAAGGCCGTCGACGTCGATCGCAAAACCCGCTTTGATGAGCCATTTAACGTGACCGACGGTCAGTCCGACCTCGCTCAGCTTAACGCGGAGTATCGGCTCAACAGCCAGTGGACCGCGAAGTTCGACTACAGCTACAGCCAGGATAAGTACAGCGATAACCAGGCTCGCGTGATGGCCTACGATTCAAAAACCGGCAACCTGACCCGCCGCGTGGATGCGACCCAGGGTTCGACCCAGCGTATGCACACAACGCGGGCAGATTTGCAGGGGAACGTGGACATCGCGGGCTTTTACAATGAGATCCTGACCGGCGTGTCGTATGAGAATTACGATCTGCTGCGCACGGACATGATCCGTTGTAAGAACGTTAAGGATTTCAATATTTACAACCCGAGCTACGGCAGCCTCGGCAAGTGCACCACCGTCTCGGCAGCCGACAGCGATCAAACCATCAAGCAGGAGAGCTACTCCGCCTACGCGCAGGACGCGCTGTACCTGACCGATAAATGGATCGCCGTTGCCGGACTGCGCTACCAGTATTACACCCAGTACGCGGGCAAAGGCCGTCCGTTTAACGTCAACACCGACAGCCGCGACGACCAGTGGACGCCGAAGCTGGGCCTGGTATACAAGCTCACGCCGGCAGTCTCCCTGTTTGCCAACTATTCCCAGACGTTTATGCCGCAGTCGTCCATTGCGAGCTACATCGGCGACCTGCCGCCGGAAACGTCGAACGCGTATGAAATAGGCGCTAAATTCGACCTGTTCGACGGCATTACCGCCAACATCGCGCTGTTTGATATCCACAAGCGCAACGTGCTGTACACCGAAAGCGTCGGTGATGAAACCGTCGCCAAAACCGCGGGCCGCGTGCGCTCGCAGGGTGTCGAAGTGGATCTCGCCGGATCGCTGACCGAGAACACCAACATTATCGCCAGCTACGGCTATACCGATGCGAAGGTGCTGGAAGACCCGGACTACGCGGGCAAACCGCTGCCGAACGTACCGCGCCATACCGGCTCCCTGTTCCTGACGTACGATATTCACAATGCGTTTGCCGGGAATACGCTGACAATTGGCGGCGGCGGGCACGGCGTAAGCCGTCGTTCAGCGACTAACGGTGAGGATTATTATCTGCCGGGCTATTTCGTGGCGGATGCATTTGCGGCGTACAAAATGAAGCTGCAATATCCGGTGACGCTACAGGTGAACGTGAAGAATCTGTTCGATAAGACCTACTACACGTCGTCGATTACGACCAACAACCTGGGCAACCAGATTGGCGACCCGCGTGAAGTGCAGTTTACGGTGAAGATGGAGTTTTGACGTAAAAAAGCCCGGTGGCGCTAACGCTTACCGGGCCTACGATCCTAACCCCTTCCCTGTGGGAGAGGGTTAGGGTGAGGGGACATCAGGCCTCAATATCCGCCATATCGCCTTTCTCCTGGAGCCAGTTACGTCGGTCTTCAGAACGTTTCTTGGCCAGCAGCATATCCATCACGGCGTTGGTTTGCTGTTCGTCTTCATCGCTGATGGTCAGCTGCACCAGACGGCGGGTGTTCGGATCCAGGGTGGTTTCACGCAACTGCATCGGGTTCATCTCGCCCAGCCCTTTAAAGCGCTGAACGTTCGGTTTGCCCTTCTTGCGTTTGAGCTGCTCCAGCACGCCCGCTTTCTCTTCTTCCGTCAGCGCATAGTAGACTTCTTTGCCAAGGTCGATACGGTACAGCGGCGGCAGCGCCACGTGGACGTGACCGTTTTTCACCAGCGTGCGGAAGTGCTTCACGAACAGCGCACAGAGCAGCGTGGCGATGTGCAGACCATCGGAGTCCGCATCCGCGAGGATACAGATCTTGCCGTAGCGCAGCTGGCTCAGATCGTCGCTGTCCGGATCGATGCCGATCGCCACGGAGATGTCGTGTACTTCCTGCGAGGCCAGCACTTCATCAGACGAGACCTCCCAGGTGTTGAGGATCTTACCCTTGAGCGGCATGATCGCCTGATATTCACGATCGCGCGCCTGCTTGGCCGATCCGCCTGCCGAGTCCCCTTCCACCAGGAACAGCTCGGTGCGGTTGAGATCCTGGGCGGTACAGTCCGCCAGCTTGCCCGGCAGCGCGGGGCCGCTGGTCAGCTTTTTACGCACCACTTTCTTCGCCGCGCGCAGGCGACGCTGGGCGCTGGAGATGGCCATTTCAGCCAGCATTTCTGCGGCCTGAACGTTCTGGTTCAGCCACAGGGTAAACGCATCTTTCACCACGCCGGAGACGAACGCCGCACACTGGCGTGACGACAGGCGCTCTTTAGTCTGACCGGCAAACTGCGGATCCTGCATCTTCACGGAGAGCACGTAGGCGCAGCGGTCCCAGATATCTTCTGCGGAAAGCTTCACGCCGCGCGGCAGAATGTTGCGGTATTCGCAGAACTCGCGCATCGCATCCAGCAGCCCCTGACGCAGGCCGTTGACGTGCGTCCCGCCGAGCAGCGTTGGGATCAGGTTGACGTAGCTTTCCGTCAGCAGCTCACCGCCTTCCGGCAGCCACAGCAGCGCCCAGTCCACCGCTTCGGTGTCACCTTCGAAATTCCCGACGAACGGTTTTTCCGGCAGGGTCGGCAGGCCGTTAACCGCTTCGCACAGGTAGTCGTTCAGACCCTTTTCGTAGCGCCAGCTCTGTTCGGTGTTGTTTACGTGATCTTTAAAGGTGATTTCCACGCCCGGGCACAGCACCGCTTTGGCTTTCAGCAGGTGCGTCAGGCGAGAAACGGAAAAGCGTGGGCTGTCGAAGAAGCTTTCGTCAGGCCAGAAATGGACGCTGGTGCCGGTGTTGCGTTTACCGCACGTCCCGACGACCTGCAAATCCTGCACTTTTTCGCCGTTTTCAAACGCGATGTTATACACCTGGCCATCGCGACGAACGTTCACTTCCACGCGCTTTGACAGGGCGTTAACCACGGAGATCCCCACGCCGTGCAAGCCGCCGGAGAACTGGTAATTTTTGTTGGAGAACTTACCGCCCGCGTGCAGACGACAGAGGATCAGCTCAACGGCGGGAACACCCTCTTCCGGGTGGATATCTACCGGCATGCCGCGGCCGTCGTCGATAACTTCCAGCGACTGATCGACGTGCAGGATAACGTCCACGCGTCTGGCATGGCCTGCCAGCGCTTCGTCCACACTGTTATCAATTACTTCCTGGCCCAGGTGGTTTGGGCGCGTCGTATCGGTGTACATCCCCGGGCGGCGGCGAACCGGCTCAAGCCCGGTGAGTACCTCAATGGCATCAGCGTTATAGGTTTGCGTCATGATTTAAGCTAGCAATTCGCATTGATTGTCAGTGGCTGTGCAGTCCAAGAAAATCGACAATCTGGGTGAAATGATCTTCAAAGCCCGTGAAAGCATGGTTACCGCCCTCTTCTACAGTCTGGCGGCAGGATGCGTAATACGCCACTGCCTGGCGGTAATCCAGCACTTCATCTCCCGTCTGTTGCAGCAGCCAGATAAGATCGGGCGCTTCAAGCGGGTCGACCTGCATAACTTTGAGATCGTAAATATGGCGTGACTCTAGCACATATTGTTGGCCGGTGTAGGGGTTCTCGTTTTCGCCAAGAAAGTCCCTTAACAGCTCAAATGGCCGGACCGCCGGGTTGACGACGACAGCGGGTAACATAAAGCACTGCGACAGCCAGGTGGCGTAGTAGCCGCCGAGCGACGACCCGACAACGCCAAACGATTCGCCGCCGTGTTCAAGCACGATTGATTCCAGCATCTCTGCCGCATCCGCCGGATAAGGGGGCAACTGCGGAATAATCATCTCCACGTGAGGATGATTCGCGCTCAGCCACTGGCGAAGCTGCGTCGCTTTCGCCGATCGCGGTGAGCTGTTAAACCCATGCAGATAGAGAAGCGTCGACATCAATAGCCTTCCGAAGCGGTATCCGGGCGGAATTGAGCCCCAGCCAGACGGCAAACTTCGGTGGTCAGCGAGCCATCGGCATGCAGCTCCAGCCAACGCCAGCCCGGTGCGATGGTATCCAGCGTAAAGTTGGCGCAGTGCGGCTTAAACTGCACGCAGGTAGAGGGCGTCGCGAGCAGGCGGCGACCATTCCAGTCGAGATCCTGTTCCTGGTGAATGTGCCCGCACAGCAAATTTTTCACGCGCGGAAATTTCGCCAGTACGCCGTCCAGCGCCGCAGAGTTGCGTAAGCTGTGCTGATCGAGCCAGCTACAGCCCGCCGGCAGCGGGTGATGATGCAGCAACAGCAGCGTATTGCGATTCGGTTCGGCGGCCAGTTTTGTCTCCAGCCAGTCAAGCTGATAGTCGCTCAACTCACCGTGCGGAACGCCAAACACCTGACTGTCGAGGAGCAGAATTTGCCACTGGTCCCCCGCAAAGACACATTTTGCCGGTGAAATCCCCGCATCCTGAAGCGAACTGTACATAGCGGGTTGAAAATCGTGATTGCCCGGTAGCCAGACGCAAGGCACGCTAAAGCTCGCAATCCCTTCAGCAAAATGCTGATAGGCTGCGGAGGATTGATCCTGCGCCAGATCGCCCGTCGCGACGATCAGATCGCATGGCCGCTTTTCAGCATGGATCGCGTCAAGAACCGCCTGATAACTCTCCCAGGTGTTCACGCCCAGAAGCGTCTCATGCTTTTCGGCAAAAAGGTGGGTGTCGGTGATTTGTAATATCCTGACTGGCGCCCCACCAGCAACAGTCAGGTTCAACAGGCTTTCCAAATGGTGTCCTTAGGTAGGTTTATGACGCTAACAAACCGGAATCGCCATTGCTCCATGTGCTAAACAATATCTTAGCCAGTCGGCTAAAAACTGGTTAATTTGATGCTTTTCGTCGCGTTGATGCAACTTTTTATTCGGATAATCATACCGCGCTTTAAAGCGAAAGATCTGCTGGCTTGAACACACTTCAGCGACCATCGCGTCATGATAAAGACGTACCGTCATCGACGGCAGGCTCCAGTAGCTGATGCTCGGCGCCGTTTGCTCAATCTCCACCAGCGTAGTGTAGCGCGTTGATTCTGTTATCGTTAACCGATACTGCGCGTTGCTCACCTGATAGCTCACCGTTTCGCCGGGCGCGTCGTTTCGCGGCAGCAGGCGGCGCAGCTGGGCGAAATTGGTTTCGCACAGGCGCATCATTTCTGGGAAGTCAGGTGTATAACGCTTCATTTTTTCCACTCGTGTCGTAATGTCTGATAATGCAGCTGTAGCCATTGCAGAGCGATGACAGACGCTGCGTTGTCGATTTTCCCCTCTTCTACCCACTGGTAAGCCTGCTCCCGACTCACCACATGAACCCGAATATCTTCGTTTTCATCTGCCAGACCGTGGATCCCTTCCGCTGTCCTGGCGTCCACTTCGCCCACCATAATAGATGAACGTTCCGTTGTCCCACCCGGGCTTGCCAGGTAGCTCAATACCGGCTTCGTCCGGCCAACCACCAGGCCCGCCTCTTCCAGCGCCTCGCGGCGAGCGACGTCTTCGACCGACTCACCCTCCTCGATCATCCCGGCCACCATCTCCAGCAACCACGGCGTTTCGCTGGTATCATAAGCCGCAATACGCACCTGCTCGACCAGCACAACTTCATCACGCACTGGGTCATAGGGTAGCAACACAGCCGCATGCCCGCGCTCAAAAATTTCGCGTTTGATTTCACCGCTCATCTCACCGTTAAACAGACGATGCCTGAAACGGTAAAGTTCCATTGAAAAAAAACCGCTATAAAGCGTTTCTCGTGCAATAATTTCTACATCGTTTTTGGCGAAGGTGACAGGCACGTTTTCTGGTTTTTGCATCGGTCGAGTCCTGGTAGCAATGGTGATGAAATTGTGAATTTCAAGGCTGTTTGGCTGCCGTTTGTATGGCTATATGGTAGATTGGAGCAAATTACCGCCAGATGGCACGTTACGCCAACCTTTTGGTGTGGATGATTCTGTTAGAATCGGCAATTATTTTTAATTAGATCAGCGCTAATACTGCTTCACAACAAGGAATGCAAATGAAGAAATTGCTCCCCATCCTTATCGGCCTGAGCCTGACGGGCTTCAGTGCAATGAGCCAGGCAGAAAACCTGTTACAGGTCTACCAGCAGGCACGTCTGGGCAACCCTGATTTACGTAAATCAGCGGCCGATCGTGATGCTGCGTTTGAAAAGATTAACGAAGCACGTAGTCCACTGCTGCCGCAGTTAGGCTTAGGTGCAGATTATACCTACACTAACGGTTTTCGCGATAACAATGGCATCGATTCGAATGCCACCAGCGCCTCTTTACAGCTTACACAAACCCTGTTCGACATGTCCAAATGGCGTGAACTGAGCTTGCAGGAAAAGAGCGCCGGCATTCAGGATGTCACCTATCAAACCGATCAGCAGACGCTGATCCTGAATACCGCGACCGCCTATTTCCAGGTTCTGAGCGCGATTGACGCCCTCTCCTACACCGAAGCGCAGAAACAGGCGGTTTACCGTCAGTTAGATCAAACCACCCAGCGTTTTAACGTGGGCCTGGTCGCCATTACTGACGTGCAGAACGCCCGTTCACAGTACGATACCGTACTGGCTAACGAAGTGACCGCACGTAACAACCTCGACAACGCCCTGGAAGCACTGCGTCAGGTCACCGGTAACTACTATCCTGAGCTGGCCTCTCTGAACGTGGACAGTTTCAAAACGGACAAACCGCAGGCGGTTAACGCCCTGCTGAAAGAAGCGGAAAACCGCAACCTGACCTTGTTGCAGGCACGCCTGAGCCAGGATCTGGCGCGCGAACAGATCCGTCTTGCACAGGATGGTCACCTGCCAACTCTGAGCCTGAGCGCCTCTACCGGCGTATCGGACACCAGCTACAGCGGGTCTAAAACGACCTCTCAGGCCTATGACGACAGCAACGTTGGCCAGAACAAAGTGGGTCTCAGCTTCTCTCTGCCGCTGTACCAGGGCGGGATGGTTAACTCTCAGGTTAAACAGGCGCAGTACAACTTTGTGGGCGCCAGCGAGCAGCTGGAAAGCGCACACCGCAACGTGGTGCAGACCGTGCGTTCTTCCTACAACAACGTAAATGCCTCTATCAGCAGCATCAACGCCTATAAACAGGCCGTCGTCTCTGCCCAGAGCTCACTGGATGCGAACGAAGCGGGTTACTCCGTAGGTACGCGTACCATCGTGGACGTGTTAGACGCAACGACCACGCTGTATAACGCGAAACAGCAGCTCTCCAGCGCACGTTATCAGTATCTGATTAACCAGCTGAACATCAAGCAGGCGCTGGGGACGCTGAACGAGCAGGATCTGCAAATGCTGAACAGCACGCTAGGCAAACCGGTCCCTACGTCGCCTGACAGCGTCGCGCCGGAAAATCCACAGCAGGATGCCGCCGTTGATAATTTCACCCCTAACAGCAGCGCCCCGCTTGCGCAGCCAGCGGCAGCGCGTAGCACCGCACCGGCCAGCAGCGGCACGAATCCGTTCCGTCATTAAGCCTTGCCCGATGGCGCTGCGCTTATCGGGCCTACTGAATCGTAGGCCGGGTAAGCACAGCGCCTCCCGGCGCAAAATCACACCTGAACGTAAGCCAACGTAAAGATCCCCCGGATTTCGCCCCTCTTCGCTTCATTTTCAACCACTCATCCTCTATCCTGAGCGTTATTACCACTGGGTCCTGGAAGACAAATATGAAACGGACAAAAACGATGAATCACGCGTCGTTCCGCAAAAGCTGGAACGCACGCCACCTGACACCTGTCGCGCTGGCGGTCACCGCCGTCTTTATGCTGGCAGGCTGTGAGCAAAACGACGAAACGGTTTCGCTGTATCAAAACGCCGACGACTGCGCGAGCGCAACCGGTAAAGCCGCTGAGTGTAAGACGGCCTATAACAACGCCCTGAAAGAAGCGGAACGCACCGCGCCGAAATATGCCTCACGCGAAGACTGTGTAGCCGAATTCGGTGAAGGCCAGTGCCAGCAGGCACCTGCTCAGGCGGGTATGGCACCGGAAAACCAGGCGCAGGCACAGTCCAGCGGCAGCTTCTGGATGCCGCTGATGGCGGGTTATATGATGGGCCGTTTGATGAGCGGCGGTGCGGGCTACCAGCAGCAGCCGCTGTTTAGCTCCAAAAACCCGAACAGCCCGGCCTACGGTAAATACACCGATGCCACCGGCAAGGGTTACGGTGCTGCAACGCCTGGCCGTACGATGACCGTACCGAAAACCGCGATGGCGCCGAAACCAGCCACCACCAGCACCATTACCCGAGGCGGCTTCGGTGAGTCTGTTGCCAAACAAACCACCATGCAGCGTAGTGCGACCGGCTCCTCAACTCGCTCAATGGGCGGCTGATCATGGAACGAGTCAGTATTGTCGAGCGCCCGGACTGGCGCGAAAAAGCCACCGAATACGGTTTCAACTTTCACACCATGTACGGCGAGCCGTACTGGTGTGAAGATGCTTACTATAAGCTCACGCTCGCTCAGGTCGAAAAGCTTGAAGAGGTGACCGCAGAGCTGCACCAGATGTGCCTGAAGGTGGTCGAGAAAGTCATCGACAGCGATGAGCTGATGACCAAATTCCGCATTCCGAAGCACACCTGGAGCTTTGTTCGTCAGTCCTGGAAAACGAACCAGCCTTCGCTCTACTCTCGCCTCGATCTGGCATGGGATGGCGTGGGTGAACCGAAGCTTTTAGAAAACAACGCAGATACGCCAACCTCCCTGTACGAAGCCGCGTTCTTCCAGTGGATCTGGCTGGAAGATCAGGCGAATGCCGGAAACTTGCCGGAAGGCAGCGATCAGTTCAACAGCCTTCAGGAAAAGCTGATTGAGCGTTTCGTCGAACTGCGTGAACAGCACGGTTTCAACCTGCTGCATCTCGCCTGCTGCCGCGATACTGAAGAAGACCGCGGTACGGTTCAGTATTTGCAGGACTGCGCAGCCGAAGCGGAAGTGGCGACGGAATTTCTCTATATCGAAGATATCGGTTTAGGCGAAAAAGGTCAGTTTACGGACATGCAGGATCAGGTGATCAGCAACCTGTTCAAGCTCTATCCGTGGGAATACATGCTGCGGGAAATGTTCTCTACCAAACTGGAAGACGCTGGCGTGCGCTGGCTGGAACCGGCCTGGAAGAGCATTATCTCCAATAAAGCCCTGCTGCCGATGCTGTGGGAGATGTTCCCGAATCACCCGAACCTGCTGCCTGCTTATTTTGCTGAAGATGATTTCCCACCGATGGAGAAATACGTCGTTAAGCCAATCTTCTCCCGTGAAGGGGCAAACGTCTCGATTATCGAAAACGGTAAAACGCTGGAAGCGGTTGAAGGGCCGTACGGTGAAGAAGGGATGATCGTCCAGGAGTTCTGTCAACTGCCGAAGTTTGGCGACAGCTATACGCTGATCGGCAGCTGGCTTATTAACGATCAGCCTGCCGGAATTGGCATTCGCGAAGATCGCGCGCTGATTACGCAGGATCTGTCGCGTTTCTACCCGCATATTTTCGTCGAGTAAGACTTGCCCGGTGGCGCTACGCTTACCGGGCCTACGCTCAATATGTAGGTCGGGTAAGGCGAAGCCGCCACCCGACATGTTTTTACCCCACCTGCACCGACAGCATACTCAAACTCCCCATCTCAATGCCGTCGACCGGGATTGTAATAACCTCCTGACCATCCCATGCGCCTAATACATACAGCAATGGCAAGAAATGTTCCGGCGTCGGGTTAGAGAGCGAACCGCCATCGTGATCCAGATAGTTCACCAAAGGGTGCCGTTCGACCGGCCCTTGCCAGGTCAGGTTGTCTTTTACATAGTCATTAAAGGCTGTTGCCCAGGGGTACGGCGTATTTTCACCGTGCCAGCGTACCGTACGCAGATTGTGTACCACGTTGCCACTGGCAATCAGCATGATGCCCTCATCACGAAGCGAAGCCAGCTTACGCCCCATCTCCATGTGCCAGGCAGCCGGTTTGGTGCTGTCGATACTCAGCTGCACCATCGGAATATCGGCATCCGGATACATTTTGATCAACACTCCCCATGAGCCGTGGTCGAAGCCCCAGGCTTCTTTGTCCAGCGCAACCGGAACAGGGGCGAGCAGATCAACCAGCCGCTGCGCCAGCTCAGGGGAGCCCGGCGCAGGATAATGCGTGTCATACAGCGCCTGCGGAAAGCCGCCAAAATCATGAATCGTTTTTGGCGTTTCCATGGCCGTCACGCCGGTACCCCGGGTAAACCAGTGCGCAGAGACCACCACAATTGCCTTCGGACGCGGTAACGTCTCACCCAGTTCACGCCAGGCGCGGGTATAGACGTTATCTTCCAGGACGTTCATTGGGCTGCCATGGCCTAAAAACAGTGCTGGCATACGAGAAGAAGACATGGTGATATCCTTAGAGGAGGTGTCAATGTGATGGGCCTACATTACGCGCATTCAGGTGAAGATGAACGCAGATAACCGTGAAGATCATCATCAGGAAATTTGAATGTCAGATATCGCTTAAGGAGAATGCATGTCAGTACCGTTGATTTTGACCTTACTTGCGGGCGCCGCGACCTTTATCGGTGCGTTCCTCGGGGTACTCGGGCAAAAACCCTCTAATCGCCTTCTGGCCTTCTCGCTGGGTTTCGCCGCCGGGATCATGCTGCTTATCTCGCTGATGGAGATGCTGCCCGCCGCGCTTCACACCGAAGGTATGTCGCCTGTTCTGGGCTATGGCATGTTTATCATTGGCCTGCTGGGTTATTTTGCGCTCGACCGTATTCTTCCTCACGCGCACCCGCAGGATTTAATGCAAAAAAGCGTTACCCCCATTCCGGGCAATATCAAACGCACGGCCATTCTGCTGACGCTGGGTATCAGCCTGCATAACTTTCCGGAAGGTATCGCCACCTATGTCACGGCCAGCAGCAACCTGGAAATGGGTTTTGGTGTAGCGCTGGCCGTGGCATTGCACAATATTCCTGAAGGACTTGCCGTTGCCGGGCCCGTTTATGCCGCAACGGGTTCAAAACGTACGGCTGTCTTTTGGGCGGGTATTTCCGGGATGGCTGAAATTCTCGGCGGCGTGCTGGCGTGGCTGATCCTCGGTAGCCTCGTCTCCCCGATCGTGATGGCTGCGATTATGGCTGCCGTAGCCGGGATTATGGTCGCGCTCTCTGTCGATGAACTGATGCCGCTGGCGAAAGAGATCGATCCCAACAATAACCCCAGCTACGGCGTACTGTGTGGAATGTCAGTGATGGGGATGAGTCTGGTACTGCTGCAAACGGCAGGTATTGGCTAACAATTTATGCCTCCGTTTTATACGGAGGCTTTATATTATTCAAAAAAACAATCCTATATATTTCAACTATAATAACCAACAAAACTTAAACCTATTAAAATTTCGAAAAACAACGCCTCTTAAGATAGCCTGAAAATATTAATTAAACCCATCTAAAAATATATTTAAGTCACGTTAATCGCGTCACCCCTCCCCAATCCGTATACTTTTCGAGTATTCTGAAATTAATATTCACATTACGAATCACTCTGAAAAAGGATATTTTCATGTATATGGGTAAGAAATTATTGTTAGCGGCAGCTATGGCTGCCACTGTATCGGGTTCTGCTTTTGCTGATGATCAAGGTTCAGGCAAAATCAAATTCAAAGGCGTGGTTATTAACGCACCGTGCAGCATCGCTCCAGACAGCGTTGATAAAGAAGTCGACCTGGGTGAAGTGACTACGGCCGTTATCAACGCCAACAAAAAATCCACGCCAGTTCCGGTCGATATCAATCTGGAAAACTGCCAGCTTGACGATCCGGCAGACGAAACCGACACGCCAATTACCAAAGTGGATGTGACCTTCACCAGCGCAGCGACAGATGCGACGGATACCAGCCTGATGAGCAACACCTTTGCAAACGGTGCGCAGAACGTGGGCGTCCGTCTGCTGGATAACGCGGAAAGTAACATCACGCTTGGGCAGCAACAAGAGCTTGATCTGCTGGCGGGTTCAACCACCCAGACGCTGCATTTCAAAGCGGTTATGGAAGTCCCTACAGGTAAAACTGCGACGGCAGGCCAGGTTGAAGCCACGGCTAACTACGTCCTGATGTACAAATAATTCCGTTACGTCACGGTATCAGCCGACTGGCAATCCAAGCCGGTCGGCACTCTTTATTTATTCGAGTAACAGGATGATGACATACAAATTACAATGGATAATCATCATTGCGTCCCTGTTAATGACGAAAGTTGCCTCTGCCACTGAATTTAATATAAACGCCATCGATAAAGATCAGCGCGGCAGCGTCGATTTATCACTTTTTGAAGATCAAATATCGGTTACGCCGGGGAGCTATTTCGTTACGGTTGCCGTCAATGATATTCCGCTGGCAAATGGCTGGCAGCTTCGCTGGCGAGAAATAAATAACGCAGTTCAGGTCTGTATTCCCCCCGAGCTGGCCGATACATTCGCATTGCAGGATGACGTTCGCCACGCGTTGCCGGAAAAAGAGGGATGCGTTGATTTCGCCGCCAGACCAGACATCAAATTTACTTTTGAGCAAGGCAGCCAGACCCTGAAAGTAACGATCCCCCAGGCGTGGCTGCAATACCGTGCGGTTGACTGGATGCCGCCATCCACCTGGGACAACGGCGTGCCGGGCGTACTGCTGGATTACAATCTTTTTGCCAGCCATTATCAGCCCAATAGCGGCGGCAGCAATGACAACGCCAATACCTATGGCACCGCCGGTGCGAACATGGGCGCGTGGCGGCTACGCAGCGATTACCAGTACACGCAAAGCCATACGGACGCAGGCTCGGAGCATGATGGACGTTTTTCACGCGTATATATGTTCCGCCCTCTGCCCTCGATCGGTGCGAAACTGACGCTGGGTGAAACGGATTTCCAGTCCGCCATTTTTGACGCCTTCACCTACACCGGCGCATCGCTAATCAGCGATGAACGTATGCTGCCATGGTCGCTGCGCGGCTATGCCCCGCAGATTACCGGGATAGCGCAAACCAACGCCACGGTGACCGTAAGCCTTGCCGACCGCGTGATTTACCAGAGTAAAGTGCCGCCAGGTCCTTTTGTTATTCAGGATCTTAACCAGTCGGTTCAGGGCACGCTGGACGTTAAAGTCACGGAAGAGGACGGACGCGTCAGCACCTTCCAGGTCTCGGCTGAATCCGTGCCGTTTTTAACGCGCAAGGGCCAGGTGCGCTATAAGCTCGCGGCGGGTAAAGCGCGCCAGGGCGCCTCCCATGATGTTGAAGAAAACGCCTTCATGAGCGGCGAATTTTCCTGGGGCATGCTGTCGCACACCTCTCTTTATGGCGGCACGCTGGCCGATGGCGACCGTTATCGTTCCGTCGCTGCCGGGATCGGCCAGAATATGGCCTGGCTGGGGGCGCTCTCTTTTGACGTCACGCAGGCCACCAGCCAGCTGCCACACCAGCGCAGCCAGACGGGTTACAGCTATCGCATTAACTACAGCAAGCGTTTCGATACCACCGGCAGTCAGCTTACGCTCGCCAGCTACCGCTACTCAGACCCACAGTTTTTGAGCTACGCCCGCTACCTTGATTATGACGACGGTGACCGCCAGTCGGAAAAACAAACCCTGAGCGTGACGGCAAGCCAGTACATTTCGGCATTATCCCTGAACCTGTACGTCAATATGCTGCGCCAGACATGGTGGAATGATTCACCCTCCACGACCGGCAGCATCACGGCGGGCTACAACTTTGATATGGGCCGCTGGAAGAACCTTGGCGTAACCCTGTCCTGGAGTAAAACGCATTACGATGAGGAAGACGAAAGTGACGATACTCAGTTTTATCTCTCGCTCAGCGTACCGCTCGATCCCGATCATCGACTTAACTATGACCTGCGTAACAGCGACACGCTGAGCCATAACGTGTCGTGGTATGACACGTCGGATCGCAATAATACCTGGGGCGTTTCCGCAGGCGCGGAGAGCGGGAAGCCAGACTCCGGCGCGCAGGTCAGCGGGAATTATCAGCATTATTCTTCGTACGGCGATCTCAATCTCTCCGGCAGCTATAAAGCTGACGAATATAACTCCCTTAGCGCGAGCTGGAGCGGTTCCTTCACCTCAACGGCGAAAGGCGCCGCGCTGCACCGTCGCAGCTACGGTAATGAACCCCGCGTAATGGTCAGCACCGACGGGGTAGGCAATATCCCGCTGAACATGTCGCGAGATGAGACCAACCGTTTTGGCATCGGCGTTTTGCCGTCATTCTCCAGCTATTCCCCCTCCAGCGTGCAGATCAATATGAACAACCTTCCGGATGGCGTGGACGTGGACAACCGCGTCGTGACCTCAACCTGGACTGAGGGGGCCATTGGTTTTCGTCAGATTGCCACGCGTGCAGGTCAGGACGTGGCAGGCGTTCTGCGGATGTCATCAGGAACGCCACCGCTCGGGGCGATTGTTCGCCTGGAAGAAAGCGATTTGCAGGTTGGGATGGTGGCCGATGAAGGCCACGTCTGGCTGGGCGCCGTTGAGCCAGAACAGCAGTTTCGCGTGACATGGGGTGACAACCAACAGTGTCGCTTCTCGTTACCTTCTCACTTAGAAAACAGCATGCAGTTGATACTGCCGTGTCAGTAAGAAATCATCATGAAATTAACGCCGATTAAAAGCCTGTGCCTGATGCTAATCAGCACAGCATTTACCGCCCACGCGGCCATTAACCTGGACCGCACGCGCATTGTTTTTCCAGAAAGCGACAAAGCCAGCAGCCTGAAAGTGGACAACCAGAGCAAGGCGCTGCCTTATCTGGCGCTCTCCTGGATTGAAGATGAAAAGGGGCATAAAGAAGATGCGCACTTTATGGCGCTTCCCCCCATTCAACGTATCGAAGCAGGCGCCTCGTCGCAGGTAAGAATTGTTAAACAAGCCGCTACCCGCCAGCTGCCAAAAGACAGGGAATCGCTGTTTTATTTCAACCTGCGTGAAGTACCGCCAAAAAGCACCAGCGCCAGCGAGGAGCGCAGCGTGATGCAGGTTGCCATGCAGAGCCGAATTAAGCTGTTCTGGCGTCCGGAAGCGATTCGCAAAAAATCTGGCGAACTGACTGAAATGCGAATGGAAATTACCGCCAGCGCGAAAGGACTCACGATCCACAACCCTACGCCGTACTACATCACGCTGGCGTGGCTGAGCAAAAATGCCAAAACCATGCTGCCGGGTTTCGACAGTCTGATGATTGCGCCTTTCGCCACGGCAACCGCCTCTACCGGTGATTACCACGGTAGTTATTACAGTATCGGCTATATCGACGATTACGGCGCCCTAAAAAAAGTCGACGTGCAGTGCACCGGAACGGCGCAATGTAAACTTACCGAACGGAAAATCGATAAAGATGCGAAAGCTCGCTAGTTTGCTGGTTACCCTGCTGCTTTCAGCGCTGCCTTTGAAAGACGCGCTGGCGCTTAACTGCTATCTGGGTGGATCTGGCGGCCCCGTCGAGGAGACAAAAACGATCACCCCTTTTGCCATACCCAGCAACGCACAGGTTGGCCAAAAAATATGGGAGTCTGATGACATTAAAATTCCGGTGACGTGTGATAACAACGTCACGAGCAATTTTGAGCTGGAAGATGTCTTTGCATGGGTGAACCCTTATCCTGCCGCAACCGATCCCTATTATGAACTGGGCGTCACCTATGAAGGCATAGATTACGATGCCACGGGCCAGCCCAACGGCGTGGATACCCGCCAGTGCCTGGACAACGATAACATCACCATTTACACCGCGGATCAAATCCGCCAGATGGGTTGGGAGAATCGCATCTGCTCCGGCAATCCGGATGATATCCATATTTCACGCACGTTCGTCGCCCGATTACGACTTTTCGTGCGAATTAAGGCTATGCCGCCACATGGTTATATCAGTTCGCTCAGCGATTACATCGTTGTGCAGTTTGACGGTAAGGGTGGCGTTAATCAGATGGCCGACGCGAAGAACCTCAAGTATCACATCAACGGACTGCAAAACATTACGGTGCTTGATTGTGGAGCGACGTTTAGCATTTTCCCTGAAAATCAGGAGATCGACTTCGGCGCCTTCAGCGCGCGCGACATTGTGAATCAGCAGACGCGTATGCGCACGTTTTCAATACGAACCACCAAAGTGCAGGATGCCCAGTGCTCGGACGGATTTAAGATGGACTCGTCGTTTTACACAACCGAAACGCTTAGCGCAGACGACACCGCAGTACTGATAGGGAATGGGTTAAAGCTGCGTATTCTTAACGGAACGGAGCCTTACACCTTTAACCAGTACAAGGAGTACGCCGATTTTACGGGCGATAAGATGAATGTTGAGCAAAACTACACGGCTGAACTTTCACGGGAGGAAGGGAAAGCGATTCAGTCCGGGCCGTTTGAAACCGTGGTACTGTTCAAAATTAACTACCACTAGAAACAACAAAGCCGGGTTTCCCCGGCTTTTTCACATCAGCATGTTCAGCTGGCTTTGCGCTCGTGCGCGCGGCGGTACTCAACCAGATCTTCAATCGTCACCACTGGCATATTGTGCAGACGCGCAAAGGTGATGCACTCCGGCGCGCGCGCCATGGTGCCATCATCGTTGGTCAGTTCGCACAGCACGCCTGCGGGTTTGAAGCCAGCCAGCGTCACCAGATCGATGGTCGCTTCGGTATGACCACCACGGGTCAGCACGCCGCCCGGCTGCGCGCGCAGCGGGAAGACGTGACCAGGGCGGTGCAGATCGGATGGTTTCGCACCATCAGCAATCGCTGCACGCACGGTAGTCAGGCGGTCAGCCGCCGACACACCGGTGGTTACGCCATGCGCTGCTTCAATGGTCACGGTGAAGCCGGTACCAAAGGCGCTGGTGTTGTTTTCAACCATCATCGGCAGATCAAGCTGCTTGCGACGGTCTTCGGTGATGCACAGGCATACGATGCCGCTACCGTGACGGATGGTCAGCGCCATCTGCTCAACGGTCATGTTCTCGGCGGCAAAAATCATGTCGCCTTCGTTTTCACGGTTTTCATCATCAAGCACCATCACACCGCGGCCTTCGCGCAGTGCATCCAGTGCATGTTCAACACGTTGAGTTGAAGTGCCAAAAGAGGAAAGTAGCGTCTGATTCATGGTAAAAAAACCTCATTAACTTTATGGTTACCAGAATCAGGGCAGTCTTAGGAGCGCCGTACTAGCGGCAAAAAAATAACGTGAGCGGGCCATGCCCGACTGGATCGTTACTCTCTCCCATCCGGACTCTAACCGTCGGCCCCGGAATTACACCGGATCTGCTGACCTTTGAGAATTCACTCAAAGCGCTCGCGGGCTTTCAGCGTTAAGCTGATTTACCGCCGGTGGGGAATTTCGCCCCGCCCTGAGAATAAGCGAGATAACTATAACGCTATTGATTACCCTGGGCAATGCATAAGCTTCAAACAATTTTGTTTAACCCACGGCATGACGCGCTACAATAGGCACTAACACCTTTTCATCAAGGGAAACGACAATGATTGACCCAAAGAAAATTGAGCAGATCGCGCGTCAGGTTCATGAGTCCATGCCGAAAGGTATTCGTGAGTTTGGTGATGACGTTGAGAAGAAAATCCGCCAGACGTTGCAGGCACAGTTGGTTCGCCTTGATTTAGTCAGCCGCGAAGAGTTTGATGTGCAGACTCAGGTGCTGCTGCGCACCCGCGAGAAACTGGCGCTGCTGGAACAGCGTCTGAGCGAGCTGGAGAGCCGCAATGCGCCGGAAGAAGTGAAGCCAGCGCCAGCTATTCCACCGGTGGATGACCAGGCATAAGTGCGGCCTGTTGTGCCCGGTGGCGGCTACGCCTTACCGGGCCTGGATGAACGCGTAGGTCGGGTAAGGCGCAGCCGCCATCCGACATAAAAAAACGGGCCTGTTGGCCCGTTTTTTACTGACTGTCTTTCTGGATCTTCTTAATGATGTTGGTGGTTGAACACCCGTCCTCAAAGTTGAGCACCATCACTTCACCACCATTTGCCCAGACCTCTTCGCTACCTGCGATTTGCTCTGGTTTGTAATCACCGCCCTTCACCAGCAGGTCAGGCAGAATTCCGGCAATCAGGCGCTGCGGGGTGTCTTCTTCAAATGAGACTACCCAGTCCACCGCTTCCAGCGCGCCGAGCACGATCATGCGCTGCTCCAGCGGGTTCACCGGACGCGTTTCACCCTTCAGACGTTTGGTTGAGGCATCGCTGTTGACCGCCACAATCAGGCGATCGCCCAGCTTGCGCGCGTTCGCCAGATACGAGACATGACCCGCATGCAGGATGTCGAACACGCCGTTAGTCATCACTACTTTTTCACCGCGTTTGCGCGCGGCAGCAACGGCCACTTTCAGCTCGTCTTCGGTCATGACGCCAAAGCCGGTATCCGCACGCCCACGCACCGCGTTTTCCAGCTCGATTGGCGAAACGGTGGAGGTCCCGAGTTTACCAACGACCACGCCCGCCGCGGCGTTCGCGAAGTAGCATGCTTCTTCCAGGGAGTTACCCGCCGCCAGCGTCGCCGCCAGCACGCCAATCACCGTATCACCGGCACCGGTCACGTCGTACACTTCCTGCGCCTGGGTTGGCATATGCAGCGGCGCCTTGCCCGGTTGCAGCAGCGTCATGCCCTGCTCGGAACGGGTCACCAGCAGCGCAGACAGCTCGAAATCAGCGATGATTTTCATGCCGCGCTCAACCAGCTCTTCTTCAGTTTTGCACTTGCCCGCCACCGCTTCGAACTCAGAGAGGTTTGGCGTCAGCAGGGTTGCGCCGCGATAGCGCTCGAAATCGGTGCCTTTCGGATCGATCAGCACCGGTACGCTGGCTTTACGCGCCAGCTGGATCATGGTCTGCACGCTCGCCAGCGCGCCTTTGGCATAATCAGACAGCACCAGCGCGCCGATATTACCCAGCGCCTGGCTAATACGCTCGTGTAGCGGCTCAGGATCAACGCCTTCGAATCCTTCTTCGAAATCGAGGCGGATCAGCTGCTGATTACGCGACAGGACGCGAAGCTTGGTGATGGTTGGGTGGGTCGGAACAGAAACGAAGTCGCACTTCACGTTCACGTCCGCCAGCGACTGACTCAGGGCACGCGCCGCATCGTCAATGCCGGTCAGGCCCACCAGACGCGAATGCGCGCCCAGCGAGGCTATGTTCATCGCCACGTTTGCCGCGCCGCCTGGACGCTCTTCAATGGTGTCGACCTTAACTACCGGCACCGGCGCTTCCGGAGAGATACGGCTGGTCGGCCCATACCAGTAGCGATCCAGCATCACATCACCGACAACCATAACTCCAGCACGTTCAAACTCTGGCAGTGTTACTTTCATTCCTGACTCCAGAAAGATTCACAATTTGCGCGCGATAATATCACACTTGTTTTGTTACGCACGGTTCCACCAGCCACTTCTGCCAGCTTGTGGTCACCTGCGCGCGTTCATCGGCGAAACAGTCCAGCGCCACATGGCCCGGCTGTTCCTGTAAGGCCAGATGGTGCAACTCATCACGCAGCGTGGTGTAGGCGCGGGTTAATGCCTGCGCCTCCTGCTCATCCATAATGTCGTTCTGCGCCAGCAGTTCCAGTATGCGCACGTTATCCGACCAGCGGGTCAGCTTCGGCTTGTCGTGCGCGTGCAGTAGCACCAGGTACTGAGTGATAAACTCGATATCGGTAATGCCGCCTTCATCGGCTTTGATATCAAAGCGATCGCGATGTTTGTTGCCAAGGTGCGCGCGCATCTTCTCCCGCATTTCCCGCACTTCGGTTTGCAGCGTACTGCCCTCGCGCGGGGTCGCCATGACCGCCTTGCGGATCGCATCGAACTGCGTTTTGAGCTGCGGATCGCCGTATACCACGCGGGCGCGCACCAGCGCCTGATGCTCCCACGTCCAGGCTTCGTTCTTCTGATAGTCGGCGAAAGCCTCCGTCGAGGTGACCAGCATGCCTGCCGCGCCGGACGGGCGCAGACGCGCATCCACTTCATACAGAATGCCGGATGAGGTGCGGGTGCTGAACAGGTGCATAATGCGCTGGGCCAGACGCAGGTAGAACTGCCGCCCGTCAATCTCACGTTCGCCGTCGGTCATGACGTCTGCCGGACAGTCGTGGAGGAAAATCAGATCCAGATCGGAGCTGTAGCCCAGCTCCCAGCCGCCCAGCTTGCCGTAACCCACCACCGCAAAACCGCGGCCTTCGCGCTCTGCAAGGTGTTTCGGCTGCCCGTAGCGGGCCACCATCTGCACCCACGCCTGATGGACAACCGCGTCGATGATCGCTTCCGCCAGCCAGGTTAAGTGATCGCTCACTTTCATTACCGGCAGGGTACCGGCGATATCTGCCGCCGCCACGCGCAGCATCTGCGCCTGCTTAAACTGACGCAGCGCCTCAAGCTGTTGCTCTTCGTCCTCTTCCGGTACGCGCAGCAGATACTGACGCAGCTCGTCGCGGTAGGCGTCCGTCGCCGTCGGCTGATACAGCGTATTCGGGTCGAGCAGTTCGTCCAGCAGCAGCGGATAACGCGCCAGCTTGTTCGCCACCATCGGCGAGGCGGCGCAGAGAGAAATCAGGTGCTTCAGCGCGCCGGGAAACTCGCTTAACAGTTCAAGGTAAGTGGTACGCGTGACGATCCCGCTCAGCAGCGGCATCATGCGCGACAGCGGCACCGGCGCATCCTCGCGGGAGCAGACATCGCTCAGCAGATGCGGCATCAGATGATCCAGCACCTGACGACCGCGTGGGCCAATGGCGCGTTTGTTCAGTTCGAAGCGGAAATCGGCAATCAGCGCCACCACGCGATGGCGGGCATCGTCGCTTAAGTGCGCCAGCACCGGCGTGGTGTCATCTTCCTGGAGCGCGTCCTGCCACAGCTCGCGCCAGTGCTCGGAGAGCGCATCGTCCTGCGATTCACTTTCGTCGTCGCCGATCAGATCGTTAAAGATGCGGCGCACGCCCGCCATATGCGCTTCCAGCCGTTCCGTCAGCGCCGCCCAGTCATCCACCCGCATCCCCCAGGCCAGACGCGCCCGGTTCAGCTCGTCGCCCGGTAACGTCTGGGTCTGTTCGTCGTTGATACTTTGCAGCAAATTTTCCAGACGACGCAGGAAGAGATAAGAGTCACGCAGCGTTTGCGCATCGCCTTCCGGCAGCAGATGCAGCTGTTCGATAGCGCTCAGGGTCGGCAGCAGCGAGCGGGATTGCAGAGAAGGTTCACGCCCGCCGCGTATTAGCTGGAAGACCTGGACGATAAATTCGATCTCACGAATACCGCCCGCGCCGAGCTTGATGTTGTCTTTCAGGCCACGGCGACGCACCTCGCGGGCAATCATCCCTTTCATATTTCGCAGGGACTGGATCACGCTGAAGTCGATGTAGCGGCGGAACACAAACGGGCGCAGCATGGCGCGCAGCTCGTTGGCCCAGGCATCGTCGCTGTCACCCATGATCCGCGCTTTGACCATCGCGTAACGCTCCCAGTCGCGACCCTGCTCCTGGTAATAATCTTCCAGCGCGGCAAAGCTCAGCACCAGCGGACCGCTGTCGCCAAACGGACGCAAACGCATATCCACGCGGTAGACAAAACCATCCTGGGTGGGCTGATCCAGTGCCTTAATCAGCCGCTGCCCCAGGCGAGTAAAGAACTGGGCGTTGTCCAGCTCGCGACGACCGCCGCGCGTGGAGCCGTTCTCCGGCCAGGCAAAAATCAGGTCGATGTCTGAGGAGAAATTAAGCTCGCAGCCGCCCAGCTTGCCCATCCCCAGAATCAACAGCGGTTGCGGAACCCCGGCTTCGCTGCACGGCGTGCCCCACTCTTTACAGCAGGCGGCGTAGAGCCAGTCCCGCGCGGCGACAATCAACGTCTGCGCCAGCTCGCTCAACTGCTGCAAGGTACTCTCTTCGCTCACCAGCTCCAGCGCCTGCGCCCAGGCAATGCGTACCATCACCCGGCGGCGGAACTGACGCAGTACGCGCATCAGCGTGGCTTCGTCTGCCACCTCTGCCAGCGCGGTTTGCAGCCAGCCAGCATAATGCCGCCACTCGTCAGCCTGCGGCGGCGCGCTTTCCAGCTCTGCCAGCCAGTCCGGGTTGGCGCTGACGCTCTCCTGCACAAAATCACTGAACGTGAGCACGCTTTTCGCCTGCTCGCTTAACGATGACGCGGGTAACGACTCAGGCAGGCGTTCGCAAACGGTCTGCCAGTGCTGCTGTAACTGCGAAGAAAGCGGCATATCAGGGGTTCCTTGCCAGAATTAACGTTTTCCGCTGTGCAGCCAGTACGGATCCTGCGAAATGGCCTCGTTGCGGAAATGCTCGATCTCGATCTGCTGACGGGTCTCGATGGCATGCTTCAGCCCCTGCCAGTTCTCCAGCCAGGCCTGCGCCTTCACGCCCTCATACGCACCTGACAGCAGCAACATGCTGTCGATGTTACGCGCCAGGCGGGGAAGCTGATCGCCATACTGGTCGCCCAGCGGATGCGCAAAGGTGGTTCTCAGCTCGGCCGCGTGACGGGAGAGGTGGATATCCGCAAAACGTTTGAAGTTTTCCGCGATTTTGGTCTGCCCTTTCGCATCGAGGAACGTGCGCCAGCCGCGCGTCACCAGAAACTCGGTCAGCGCCAGTTTCGCGCCGGCGTTTTGCGGGCTGTAGATCGCCGTTTGTGCCGACACGTCGGAAAGCATCAGCGTTTCGGTTTGAGTGAGCAAATCACGTAAGTGAGTGCTGGCTTTACGCGGTACAATGCCGCCAAAGAGCGTCAGGGTATGACGCACCAGCCCCATAGCGGCCAGCACCTGTTTTTTGGCATTTTTCACGTTACGCGCCCACAGCTCCTCGTGGTACTGCCACTGAGAGAGCGCCAGCTCCAGCGCCGCTTCCATGCCCTGCTCAACGGAGGCTTTCGGCACAACGCGCAGAATCGGGGTTTCTCGCAGCACGCGCGGCGCATTCCCGGCGGCCAGGTGATAGCCGCGTGCCGCTTTACTCAGGCTGCCCTGGCGCAGGCCAGGCTGGTTCACCAGCTTGTGCGCCAGCTTCAGCACGTCGCTCGCCTCGCCTTCCAGCAGTTCGAGTTCCAATTCGCAGATCGGCTCCTGCTCTTCACCCGCCTTAATTTCACCCCGATCGAACGCGATCTCAATGCGGCTCTTGCCTTCCGTCACGAGCCATTTTTCGCGCCAGAAATCGGTGCTGAACAGCGGTTGCGCCTCTGCCGACAGCGTTGCGGGCAGCGTCCCTTCCGGCCACACTTCCGCCGGAAAACGATCCAGCTCAAGTTCTGGCTTACTGATGTCGATATTGTATTCCGGACGCTGGTGCAAACCGCCCACCACGCGACCGGCGATTTTCATCGTCATCTCGTAGCGCCCGTTCGCACCCCGGATGCGCAGGCCCATATCGTGGTTGCGCAGCCAGTTGTCCGGCGTTTCGTAATAGATGTTGAGCAGCTGTACGGGTTCATGGTGCTCGCCGGACAGCGTATTCAGATGCTGGCGGAGCGCGTCAGCGCTGTCTTTTTCGACGATAAACTTTAATTCGATCTCTTGTGCCATAGCCTTGTACTTTTGCGTGCGTCACAGACGCGTCGATGAAGGCGAACTTCCTCGCCATTTGTTTGTCAGTACATAGTATTTTGCGCCAAATTGCCACGCAATGAGCAATTTGACGGGCGTAAAAGTTTAAAGCGGTGGAAATCATGACACAGATGATTCCGATTGATGATGAATCCTTTGCGTAGCGACACTGATACCACTACTATCGTTCCACTTTTTATGAAAATAACGACTGATATGCTTAAATTACGCCTGATTGGACTTACTTTACTCGCTTTTAGCGCCGCAACCGCGGTCCACGCTGAAGAGAAACGTTACGTTTCTGATGAACTGAATACCTGGGTACGCAGCGGCCCTGGAGACAATTATCGCCTCGTGGGTACGGTAAATGCCGGCGAGGAAGTGACTCTGCTGCAAACCAATGCAGACACCAATTACGGTCAGGTTCGTGACAGCTCTGGCCGCACCTCATGGATCCCGCTGAAAGAGCTGAGCACGGTGCCAAGCCTGCGCACCCGCGTGCCGGATCTGGAAAATCAGGTGAAAACCCTGACCGATAAGCTGAACAACATTGACGGCACCTGGAACCAGCGCACCGCAGAGATGCAGCAGAAAGTGGCGCAAAGCGACAGCGTGATCGCCGGTCTGAAAGACGAAAATCAGAAGCTGAAAAATGAGCTGATCGTCGCGCAGAAGAAAGTGAACGCCGCGAATCTACAGCTGGATGACAAACAACGCACCATCATCATGCAGTGGTTTATGTATGGCGGCGGAGTGCTGGGCGTCGGTCTGGTGCTGGGTCTGGTGCTTCCTCACCTTATCCCAAGCCGTAAACGTAAAGACCGCTGGATGAACTAACTCGTCTTCTCTGCCACACTTACGTATCATCTTGCGAAAAGAGAAAACGGGAGTGTTGGCGTGAAGAGTTATCTGGTCGGTGGTGCGGTACGTGATGCGTTATTAGGTCTGCCGGTCAAAGATAAAGACTGGGTCGTGGTCGGTGCCACGCCCGAAGCGATGATTGACGCGGGCTACCAGCAGGTAGGCCGCGATTTTCCTGTGTTCCTCCATCCGAAAAGCCGGGAAGAGTACGCCCTGGCGCGTACCGAACGGAAATCCGGTTCCGGTTATACCGGCTTCACCTGCTATGCCGCGCCGGATGTGACGCTGGAGCAGGACTTACTGCGCCGCGATCTCACCATTAATGCCCTGGCGCAGGACGAAAACGGCCATATTATCGACGTCTACGGCGGCCAGAACGATCTGCGTGACCGTCTTTTACGCCATATCTCCCCCGCCTTTTCTGAAGATCCGCTTCGCGTACTGCGCGTGGCGCGTTTTGCCGCCCGTTATGCCCATCTCAGCTTCCGCATCGCCGACGAGACGATGGCGCTGATGACGGCCATGACCGACGCGGGCGAGCTGGAACATCTGACGCCAGAACGCGTCTGGAAAGAGACCGAAAACGCCCTGACTACCCGCAATCCACAGGTCTTTTTCCAGGTTCTGCGCGACTGCGGGGCGCTGAAAGTGCTGTTCCCGGAAATAGACGCGCTGTTTGGCGTGCCCGCCCCGGCGAAATGGCACCCGGAAATTGATACCGGCATTCACACCCTGATGACGCTGAGCATGGCCGCCATGCTCAGCCCGGAGGTGGACGTGCGCTTTTCTACCCTCTGCCATGACCTCGGCAAAGGGTTAACGCCAAAGGAGTTGTGGCCACGCCACCACGGGCACGGTCCGGCTGGCGTGAAGCTGGTTGAAGGGCTTTGCCAGCGCCTGCGCGTGCCGAATGACATTCGCGATCTGGCAAAACTGGTGGCCGAGTTTCACGACCTGATCCACACCTTCCCAATCCTGAAACCCGCCACCATCGTCAGGCTGTTTGATAACATCGACGCCTGGCGCAAACCGCAGCGCGTGGAGCAAATTGCGCTGACCAGCGAAGCCGACGTGCGCGGCCGCACCGGGTTTGAAGCGTCCGATTATCCGCAGGGTCGTTTGCTGCGTGAGGCGTGGGACGTGGCGAAAGCGGTGCCAACGAAAGAGGTGGTGGAGGCAGGGTTTAAAGGCCCGGCGATCCGCGAAGAGCTGACGAAGCGGCGGATTGATGCGGTTGCAGCGTGGAAGGAAAAACGTTGCCCTCAGCCGAAAGACTGAGGGCGGTCGGTCATCAGAAGAAGACCACGTACACGGCAGCCGCGACGATAAAGCGGTAGATCGCGAACGGAATAAACGAAATACGCTTAATCAGTTGCAGGAAGGTTTTGATGGCGATCAACGCCACAATAAAGGCGGTGATAAAGCCCACGGCGAACATCGGAATGTCGCCCACGGTCAGGAAGCCGATGCTTTTGTAGAGATCCAGCGCGGTGGCGCCCATCATCATCGGCACCGCCAGCAGGAACGAGAACTCAGACGCCGCGTAACGGCTCACGCCCATCAGCATCCCGCCGGAAATGGTTGCCCCTGAACGGGAGAAGCCCGGCCACAGCGCCAGACACTGGAAGCAGCCAATCATAAACGCCTGGCGATACGTCATATCGTCCAGACCTTCCGCACGCGGGGTTTTTGGCTTCAGCACTTCGGCGGCAATCAGCAGGAAGCCGCCGACAACCAGCGCGTACATCACGTTAATCGGGTTGAAGAGCGATTTAATGGTGTCGTGGAACACCAGCCCCAGCACCACCGCCGGGATCATCCCGAGCAGAATATGAATCAGCGTCAGGCGCCCTTTGCCCTCTCCTTCACGCTGCGGCAAACGCCCGAAGTGGATACCGATCAGACCAAACAGACGTCGCCAGAACATCACGACCACCGCCAGGATAGAGCCCAGCTGGATCACCACCTCAAACGTCTTTGCGGTATCGCCTTCAAAGCCCAGGAGATGGCCAACGATAATCATATGGCCCGTACTGGACACCGGCAAAAACTCCGTCAATCCTTCGACCACACCCAGTATTGCCGCCACCAGCAGCGAGTGCATATCGCTCATCTATAAACCCCTAAAAAGATATAAAAAAACGGTGTCCCACGCGGACAACCGTGAAAGATACAGCTTTAAGACCGATATAACCTAAAATGGTTTAGCTATTATGACGTTAAATCTTTCCTTTCAGATTTGTGCCACGCTCGATAATCACGCCCACATTGGCGGCGCGCGCCACCGCTCCCGGCTTGCTTAGCTTAATGCGCACCCATGGGGAGTTAAATTTGCTCAGCAGCAGGTCTGCTACCTCTTCCGCCACGCGTTCTACCAGCGCAAAACGTTGCCCTTCCACATGGGCGATGACCGTTTCACTGATGTCGGCGTAGCTCAGACAGTCATTCACATCATCGCTTTTTGCTGAATTGCGGTTGTCCCAGCCCATTTCGATATCGAACACCAGTTTCTGCTCGATGGTCTGTTCCCAGTCGTAAACACCAATTGTGGTGATTACCGAAAGTTGCTCTATAAATACAATATCCATCACGACCTGCCTGCTTTTTGGCTAAACCGGATACCACTTCCGGCGAATTATGCGTATTATCCACAGATGCTGAGAATACAGATACATTTTCAAAACGGAACAGCGTTATGAGTGCAATCGCGCCTGGAATGATTATCCTCGCCTACCTTTGCGGCTCAATCTCCAGCGCCATTCTGGTCTGCCGCATCGCCGGGTTGCCTGACCCGCGTGAAAGTGGTTCCGGGAATCCGGGGGCGACCAATGTACTACGAATTGGCGGCAAGGGAGCAGCCGTAGCGGTTTTGATTTTTGATGTTCTGAAAGGAATGCTTCCCGTCTGGGGCGCGTATGCGCTCGGCGTCACACCCTTCTGGCTGGGGCTGATTGCCATCGCCGCCTGCGTCGGCCACATCTGGCCCGTTTTCTTTGGTTTTAAAGGCGGTAAAGGCGTTGCCACCGCGTTTGGCGCGATTGCGCCGATCGGCTGGGATCTCACCGGCGTGATGGCGGGCACCTGGCTGCTGACCATCCTGCTGAGCGGTTATTCGTCGCTGGGCGCCATCGTCAGCGCACTGATCGCCCCGTTTTATGTCTGGTGGTTTAAACCGCAGTTTACCTTCCCGGTGTCGATGCTCTCGTGTCTGATCCTGTTGCGCCACCACGACAACATTCAGCGCCTGTGGCGGCGTAAGGAAACCAAGATCTGGACGAAGCTCAGGCGTAAAAAGAAAGACGCTCAGTAAACCGTTCGTTATGCCTTATAACCAAATGTGATTTTTGTCACCTTCTGCCTGTGGTAACTGTTAGAGACACAACACAACCACACAAAAAGAAAATGGCAGAAATCACAGATTCAACTCCCCTTCCAACGGCAGGAAATACCCCGGATGGCGACATCAAGTGGGTGCGTAGCGCATCGGACGTTTCACGTCTCGTTAATGACGGCTCTCAGGGCCGGGCCAATGCCCGCATCGTGGTCGGTATCGCGCTCGGGGGAATTTTCCTCGATGCCTACGATCTCGGCGCGCTGGCATTCGGCATCAAAGACATCACCCGCGAATTTAACCTGACGCCCGCCGGTACCGGCATGGTGGCCTCGGCGATTACCTTTGGTGCGATTGTCGGGGCGCTGCTCGGCGGCTATCTTACGGATAAAATCGGGCGCTACCGCGTCTTTATGGCCGACATGGTGTTCTTTGTCGTTGCCGCTATCGCCTGTGCGCTGGCCCCGAACGAATATGTGCTGGCGGGCGCGCGCTTTGTGATGGGTCTTGGCGTTGGGATCGACCTTCCCGTCGCGATGGCGTTTCTCAGCGAGTTCGCCAGGCTGAAAGGCCCGGGGAATAAAGCCTCCAGCGTCGCAATGTGGTGCCCCACCTGGTACGCGGCCATCAGCATCTCTTATCTTCTGGTGCTCTTCTTTTACGCCGTGCTGCCGGAAAGCCATAGCGACTGGCTCTGGCGTCTGATCCTTGGCTTTGGCGCGGTGCCCGCGCTGGTGATTATCGCCATCCGCAGCCGCTATATGAGCGAATCCCCAGTCTGGGCGGCGAATCAGGGCAATCTGAAGGAGGCGGCGTCCATCCTGCGGCAGTCTTACAATATTAATGCCCACGTACCGCAGGATGCGCTCGACCAGCCCGCGCCTGTCGTGAACAAGGCAAAATGGTCGAACTACCTGAACCTGTTCCGCGGTATCTATCTGCGGCGTACCACGCTCGCCACGCTGCTGTCAGTGGTCTCCTCGTTCGCCTATAACGCCGTGGCCTTTGGCCTGCCGGTGATCATCTCCAGCTTCTTTGTGCAGTCGATGCTGACGACCATTCTGATCTCGCTGGCGCTTAACCTGCTGTTCGCATTTGTCGGCGGGCTGCTGGCGGTGCGCTATGTTCCGCGCTTCGGCGCATGGCGGATGTCACTGGCGGGTTATGCGTGCCAGCTTGCGGCACTGCTCGGCCTGGCGCTGATTGGCCGCCCTGACGGGGCTACGGAAGGCGTGGTCGCCGTCGCGATGCTGGCGCTGTTCCTGTTTGGTCAGGGTTTTGGTCCAGGTGCGCACACCATGACGTTTGCCTCCCTGAGCTACCCGACCTCGCTGCGCGGCGTGGGCGTGGGGCTTAACCAGACGCTGATGCGCAGCAGTTCAACGCTGTCACTGTTTTTGTTCCCGCTGCTGGTCGCCTCGCTGGATACCGCCGTGTTCTGGGTGATTGCGCTGGCGCCGTTTATCGGTCTGGCGTCGCTGCTGGCGATCCGCTGGGAGCCGTCGGGGTATGATGTGGATGCAGAGGATTATCGCTAGCCTTTCTTGCCGGGTGGCGCTGCGCTTACCCGGCCTACATTACTGAAACCGGCTCACATGAGCCGGTTTTTTTATCCATAAGCGACTCATATGACAGCCTTCATTTCCGCCAGGGCATACTGAAACGTACCCCGATAGTGTGGAAATGGAAGCACCATGTTAGCAACTCAGGTCACTGATAATTCATACAAAGGCTGGCAGGCCTCGCTTGCCCTCCAGTTTTGTCATACCCCTGAGAAAACCCTCCTCCATTCCGCGCGTCACAGCGGGCCGCTCACCGTTCAGCGTCCGTTTTATCCCGAAGGGGAAACCTGCCACCTTTACCTGCTGCACCCGCCAGGCGGAATTGTGGGCGGAGATACGCTGGATATTTCCGTGCGGCTCGACGCCAAAAGCCATGCCCTCATTACCATGCCCGGCGCCAGCAAGTTCTATCGCAGCAGCGGCCCGCTGGCCTGCCTCAGTCAGCATTTTTACCTCGACGAAGAGGCCACGCTGGAGTGGCTGCCGCAGGACACCATTATTTTCCCCGGCGCTAACGCCGCGCTGCGTTCCGTCTTTCACCTGCACGCCACCAGCACGCTGCTGGCGTGGGAACTGTACTGTCTGGGCCGTCCGGTGATAAACGAAACCTTCAGCCACGGCACGCTGGAGAACCGCCTTGAGGTGTGGGTGGATGGCGAGCCGCGTCTGATTGAGCGACTGCATCTCAGCGGTGGCGATCTGACGCCCGTCGCGGACCATCCGTGGGTCGGCACGCTGCTGTTCTATCCGGCCCGGGAAGCACTTCTCGACGCGGTGCGTGCGCTTCTCGCCCCGCTGGAAAACTTTGGCGGGGCGACGCTCACCGACGATCTGCTGTCGGTGCGTTTTCTCTCCCACAACAACCTGATTTGTCAGCGGGTGATGCGCGATATATGGCAGTCGCTTCGCCCGCTTTTAACTTCCAAAACCGCCTGTTCGCCGCGCATCTGGCAAACATAAGAGAAACGCTATGGAACTGACTCCCAGAGAAAAAGACAAGCTGTTGCTGTTCACCGCCGCGCTGGTTGCCGAACGCCGCCTCGCGCGCGGGGTAAAGCTCAACTACCCGGAATCGGTCGCGCTGATCAGCGCCTTTATTATGGAAGGCGCGCGCGATGGCGAAACCGTCGCCTCGCTGATGGAATCCGGCCGCCACGTCCTGACGCGCGATCAGGTGATGGAAGGCGTGCCGGAGATGATCCCGGATATCCAGGTGGAAGCCACCTTTCCGGACGGATCCAAGCTCGTCACCGTCCACAACCCGATCGTGTAAGGAGCGCGTGATGATCCCAGGTGAATACCGGATCCAGTCCGGCCACACTGCTCTCAACGTCGGGCGCGAAACCCGAAGTGTGATAGTGGAAAACCACGGCGACAGGCCGATCCAGGTCGGATCGCACTACCACTTTTACGAGGTCAACCCGGCGCTGAAGTTCGATCGCGAAGCCACCCGAGGTTACCGGCTGAACATCCCGGCCGGCACTGCCGTGCGCTTCGAGCCCGGCCAGAAGCGGGAAGTGACGCTGGTGCAGGTGACGGGCGCACAGCGCATTTTCGGCTTTCGCGGCGAGGTCATGGGCGAGGTGAAACATGGCTGAGATTTCACGCCAGGCGTATGCCGATATGTTCGGCCCCACTACCGGGGATAAAGTGCGGCTGGCCGACAGCGAGCTGTGGATCGAAGTGGAAGACGATCTCACGATCTACGGCGAAGAGGTTAAATTCGGCGGCGGAAAAGTGATCCGCGACGGCATGGGACAGGGGCAGATGACCGCCGACGACTGCGTGGATCTGGTGCTCACCAACGCGCTGATCGTCGATCACTGGGGGATCGTGAAAGCGGATATCGGCGTAAAAGATGGGCGGATCTTCGCCGTCGGCAAAGCCGGAAACCCGGACATCCAGCCCGGCGTGACGATCCCGATTGGCGCGGCAACGGAAGTGATCGCCGCCGAAGGGAGGATTGTCACCGCCGGCGGGATCGACACCCACATCCACTGGATCTGTCCGCAGCAGGCGGAAGAGGCGCTGGTGTCTGGCGTCACCACCATGATCGGCGGCGGCACCGGGCCTGCGGCAGGCACAAACGCCACCACCTGCACACCGGGGCCGTGGTATATCGCCCGCATGTTGCAGGCAGCCGATACGCTACCGGTGAATATTGGCCTGCTGGGTAAAGGGAACGGCTCCAACCCGGACGCGCTGCGCGAGCAGATCGCCGCAGGTGCCATCGGGCTTAAGATCCACGAAGACTGGGGCGCGACGCCTGCGGCCATCAACTGTTCGCTGGAGGTCGCTGAAGAGATGGATATTCAGGTGGCGCTGCACAGCGACACGCTGAACGAGTCCGGTTTTGTCGAAGACACGCTGGCCGCCATCGCCGGGCGCACCATCCACACCTTCCACACCGAAGGGGCGGGCGGCGGCCATGCGCCGGATATCATCACCGCCTGCGCGCACCCGAATATTCTGCCCTCCTCCACCAACCCGACGCTGCCCTACACGGTCAACACCATCGACGAGCACCTGGACATGCTGATGGTTTGCCATCACCTCGACCCGGATATCGCCGAGGACGTGGCGTTTGCCGAATCCCGCATTCGCCGGGAGACCATCGCCGCCGAAGACGTGCTGCACGATATCGGCGCGTTCTCGCTCACCTCGTCAGATTCACAGGCAATGGGCCGCGTGGGGGAAGTGATCATCCGTACCTGGCAGGTCGCGCACCGCATGAAGGTCCAGCGCGGCGCACTGCCGGAAGAGACCGGCGATAACGATAACTTCCGCGTGAAGCGCTACATCGCCAAATACACCATCAACCCGGCGCTGACCCACGGCATCGCCCATGAGGTCGGTTCTATTGAGGCGGGCAAGCTGGCGGATCTGGTGGTCTGGTCCCCCGCCTTCTTTGGCGTCAAACCCGCCACCATCGTCAAAGGCGGGATGATCGCCTGCGCGCCGATGGGCGACATCAACGCCTCGATCCCCACGCCGCAGCCGGTACATTACCGCCCGATGTTTGGTGCCCTTGGTGCCGCACGCCACGCCACGCGGCTGACGTTTGTCTCTCAGGCTGCTGATGCCAGCGGCATTCCGCAACGGCTCGGACTGCAAAGCGCCACCGCGGTGGTGAGAGGCTGCCGGTCGGTGAAAAAGGCCGACATGATCCACAACGATTTACAGCCGAATATCACCGTTGACGCGCAAACCTATGAGGTACGCGTCGACGGCGAATTGATCACCAGCGAACCGGCAGAGGTTTTGCCGATGGCGCAACGCTATTTTCTGTTTTGAGGAGTCATGATGATCTATTTAACCCAACGCCTGGACCATGCGCATCCGATTACCGCCAGCGTCACGCTACCGATTGATGTGCGGGTAAAAAGCCGCGCCCGCGTGGCGCTGAACGACGGCCGCGAAGCCGGGCTAATGCTGCCGCGCGGCCTGCTGCTGCGCGGGGGCGACCTGCTGACTACCGACGATGGCAGCGAGGTGATCGAAGTGATCGCCGCCCCGGAGTCGGTTTCCGTGGTGCGCTGCGCCGACCCGTTCCTGCTCGCCCGCGCCTGTTATCACCTGGGCAATCGTCACGTACCGCTGCAAATAATGCCTGGCGAACTGCGCTACCACCACGACCACGTCCTCGACGATATGCTGCGTCAGTTCGGGCTGGAGGTGACCTTCGCCAGCCTGCCGTTTGAACCGGAAGCGGGCGCATACACCAGCGATGCCCACAGCCATAGCCACTCTCACGCTCATTCACATTAAGGACTCATCATGCGCAAGTACTTACCGCTGTTACTGCTGGCTTTTTCCGTTCCCGCGCTCGCCCATCCCGGCCACGGGACCGACAGCTTTCAGGCAGGATTTCTCCATCCGCTGACCGGGCTGGATCACCTGCTGATGCTGACGGGGGCTGGCGTGCTCTCCGCCCTGAGCGGCCGCAAGCTGCTGTTGCCGTTAGCGACGCTCGGCATGATGCTTGCTGGCGCCGTTGCGGGCAGCCTGCTCGGCGGCTTTAGCGGCATGGAGATGCTGATTATCGTCTCGCTGGCGGTCTGCGGCGTGATGATGTTTAAGACTGAAAATCGCCTGCTGCTGGCGGTGCCAGCCCTGGCGATGTTCCACGGCTGGGCGCACGGCGTGGAGATGTCCGGCCACAGCTTCTGGCTCTTTACAAGCGGGTTTATGTTAGCCAGCGCCACGGTGCTGTGCGCCAGCTTCGCGGCAGGGCTGCTGCTGCGCCGTCACGACGGCCTGCGTAAAACCTTCGGCGGCGGGCTGATCGTCTCCGCCCTGCTGGCGCTGATGAGCTGATGGAGCACGCCCGCCAGCGGCTGCGCCTGATGCAGCTCTCCAGCAGTAGCCTGCCGGTCGGATCGTTTACCTGGTCGCAGGGGCTGGAGTGGGCCGTTGAGGCCGGGTGGGTCACGGACGCTGAGGCCTTCAGGCGCTGGCAGATCCAGCAGATGGAGCAGAGCTTTTTCTGCGTCGACCTGCCGCTGTTTATCCGCCTGTATCGTGCCTGCGAGAAGCAGGACGTCGCGACAGCAAAACGCTGGACGGCATACCTGCTCGCCTGTCGGGAAACGCGCGAGCTGCGCGATGAAGAACGCAACCGTGGGGCGGCCTTTACGCGCCTGATTAAAAGCTGGGAACCCGCCTGCCCGCCAGAATGGCTGCCGCTGTTGATGCGAAGCCAGCTCGGCGGCATGGCGTGGCTCGGCGTGCGCTGGGGCATTAGCGCGCGCGAGCTGGCGCTGAGCCTGGGCTACAGCTGGATAGAGAGCGCGGTGATGGCGGGCGTCAAGCTGGTGCCGTTTGGGCAGCAAGCCGCACAACAGCTGATTATCGACCTGAGCGACCATTTTGCCGCCGGGTTTGAACAGGCATTTTTACGTGGCGACGACGCGCTGGGGGCCGCTACGCCGCTGTCGGCCATCGCCTCCGCGCGCCATGAAACCCAATATTCACGACTATTCCGTTCCTGAGGAGTCAACATGGCTGATTACAAACATCCCCTGCGCGTGGGCGTGGGCGGCCCGGTAGGGTCGGGCAAAACCGCCCTGCTGGAAGCGCTCTGCAAGGCGATGCGCGACACCTATCACCTGGCGGTGGTGACCAACGATATCTACACCAAAGAGGATCAGCGCATCCTGACCGAGGCGGGTGCGCTGGAGCCAGAGCGCATCGTGGGCGTGGAAACGGGCGGCTGCCCGCATACCGCCATCCGCGAAGATGCCTCAATGAACCTGGCGGCGGTGGAAGCGTTGAGCGAGAAGTTCGGCAATCTGGATCTGATCTTCGTGGAAAGCGGCGGGGATAACCTGAGCGCGACCTTCAGCCCGGAGCTGGCGGACCTCACCATCTACGTCATCGACGTGGCCGAAGGGGAAAAAATCCCGCGCAAGGGCGGGCCGGGGATCACCAAATCCGATTTTCTGGTGATCAACAAAACCGACCTCGCGCCGTACGTCGGTGCGTCGCTGGAGGTAATGGAGCGCGACACTAATCGCATGCGCGGCGAGCGTCCGTGGACGTTTACCAACCTGAAAGCGGGTGACGGGCTGGCGACGATCATTGCGTTTCTGGAAGAGAAAGGAATGTTGCGGGTGTAGAGCCATGATCCCCTCTCCCTGTGGGAGAGGGTTAGGGTGAGGGTTACGCCTCCGGCAGTTCCGCCAGCGGCCAGCGCGGACGCACAGACACGCTCAGGTCAGCCGTTGCGCCGGCGTTCAGACGCACCATCCCGGCGTAGGCGATCATCGCCCCGTTATCGGTACAGAACTCCGGACGCGCATAGAACACTTCCCCGCGACGCTTTTGCATCATCTCAGCAAGCTTCGCGCGCAGCGTGCGGTTAGCGCTGACGCCACCGGCCATCACCAGGCGCTTAAAGCCGGTCTGATCCAGCGCGCGCTTGCACTTGATCATCAGCGTATCCACCACCGCGTCTTCGAACGCACGGGCGATATCGGCACGGGTCTGCTCACTGTCGTCATTATTGCGGATAGTATTGGCCGCGAAAGTTTTCAGGCCAGAGAAACTAAAGTCCAGCCCCGGACGGTCGGTCATCGGCCGCGGGAAGACAAAGCGCCCTTCCGTTCCCTGCGACGCCATTTTCGACAGCATCGGGCCACCCGGGTAATCCAGCCCCAGCAGCTTGGCGGTTTTATCGAAGGCTTCACCGGCAGCATCGTCGATCGACTCGCCCAGCAGCGCGTACTTGCCAATGCCCGTTACGCTAATCAGCTGGGTATGCCCACCGGAAACCAGCAGCGCCACAAACGGGAACTCTGGCGGATTGTCTTCCAGCATCGGCGCCAGAAGGTGCCCTTCCATATGGTGAACCGGAATGGCCGGAACATCCCACGCGAAGGCCAGCGAACGCCCTACCGTTGCGCCGACCAGCAGCGCGCCGACCAGGCCCGGCCCTGCGGTATAGGCCACGGCATCAATATCTTTTGCACTCAACCCGGCCTCTTTAAGCGCCGCCTGAATCAGGGGAACCGTTTTACGCACGTGGTCACGAGAGGCCAGTTCAGGCACGACGCCGCCGTAGTCAGCGTGCAATTTCACCTGACTATACAGCTGGTTGGCCAGAAGCCCTTTTTTGTCGTCGTAAATCGCGATGCCGGTTTCATCGCAGGATGTTTCAATACCCAGTACACGCATGACTTGTTTTACCTCGTTTCAATACCGCGCAGTGTAGAGCCTGGGCGGATTGTTGTAAAACTTTGTTCGCCCCAGGAAGAAGCCTCGTGTATACTCCTCACCCTTATTAAAGTCCCTTTCAAAATCGCATCGGTGCTTTACAAAGCAGCAGCATTTGCAGTAAAATTCCGCACCATTTTGAAATAAGCTGGCGTTGATGCCAGCGGCAAACCGAATTTATTAAAGGTGAGAGTTACATGCCGGTAATTAAAGTACGTGAAAACGAGCCGTTCGACGTAGCACTGCGTCGCTTCAAACGTTCATGCGAGAAAGCAGGTGTTCTGGCTGAAGTTCGTCGTCGTGAGTTTTATGAAAAACCAACGACCGAACGTAAGCGCGCTAAAGCTTCCGCTGTGAAACGTCACGCGAAGAAACTGGCTCGCGAAAACGCACGCCGTACTCGTCTGTACTAATCTGTTGAGGGCCACAGCCCTCAATTGACAGACAGAGTTGTAGTCGTAAGGCCGTGCTTCCGGAAGGAATGCGCGGCTTGTTTTCGTTTATAAGTCGCTTAAATTTTTGGGGCATATGGCCGGAAGAATCCCACGCGTTTTCATCAATGACCTGCTTGCCAGAACCGACATCGTCGATCTCATCGACGCGCGGGTGAAGCTAAAAAAGCAGGGCAAGAACTACCATGCGTGCTGTCCGTTCCATAACGAAAAAACCCCCTCTTTCACCGTAAACGGTGAAAAACAGTTCTACCATTGCTTCGGCTGTGGCGCACACGGTAATGCCGTCGATTTTTTGATGAACTACGACAAGCTCGAGTTCGTTGAAACCGTCGAAGAGCTGGCGGCGATGCATAACCTTGAAGTGCCGTATGAAGCAGGCAGTGGGCCAAGTCAGATCGAGCGCCATCAGCGGCAAACGCTGTACCAACTGATGGATGGCCTGAATTCGTTTTACCAACAGTCTCTTAAGCACTCTGCGGCTGAGCCTGCGCGTCAGTATCTGAACAAGCGCGGACTGAGTGACGATGTGATTGCGCGTTTCGCTATTGGTTACGCCCCGCCCGGCTGGGACAACGTGTTAAAGCGTTTTGGCGGCAATAGCGAAGATCGTAAATCCCTCATCGACGCAGGCATGCTGGTCACCAACGACCAGGGACGAAGCTACGACCGCTTCCGTGAACGGGTGATGTTCCCGATCCGCGACAAGCGTGGCCGGGTGATAGGTTTTGGTGGTCGCGTGCTGGGTGATGCCCTGCCGAAATACCTTAACTCCCCGGAAACCGATATTTTCCATAAGGGCCGCCAGCTTTACGGCCTTTATGAGGCACAGCAGGATAATGCGGAACCTCCGCGTCTTCTGGTCGTCGAAGGCTATATGGATGTTGTTGCGCTGGCGCAGTACGACATTAACTATGCCGTTGCGTCGCTGGGAACGTCCACCACGGCGGACCATATCCAGCTGCTGTTCCGCGTCACCAACAACGTGATTTGCTGTTACGACGGTGACCGCGCAGGACGCGACGCCGCCTGGCGAGCGCTGGAAACCGCGTTGCCGTATATGACCGACGGGCGTCAGCTACGCTTTATGTTCCTGCCCGACGGTGAAGACCCGGATACGCTGGTGCGTAAAGAGGGCAAAGCGGCGTTTGAAGCGCGGATGGAGCAGGCTCAGCCGCTCTCCACGTTTCTGTTTAACAGCCTGATGCCGCAGGTTGATTTGAGTACCCCTGACGGGCGCGCGCAGCTCAGCACGCTGGCGCTGCCGTTAATCAGCCAGGTGCCCGGCGAAACGCTGCGCATCTATCTGCGTCAGGAGTTAGGCAACAAGCTCGGCATTCTGGATGACAGCCAGCTTGAACGTTTAATGCCGAAACAGGCTGAAAACGGTACGGTTCGCCCCGCGCCTCAGCTAAAACGCACAACCATGCGTATACTGATAGGGTTGCTGGTGCAAAACCCCGAACTTGCTCCGCAAGTGCCGTCGCTGGCGGGTTTGAACCACGAAAAATTGCCCGGGCTTGGCTTATTTTCAGAATTGGTCAACACTTGTTTGTCTCAGCCAGGTCTGACCACCGGACAACTTTTAGAGCATTATCGCGGCACAAAAGAGGCCGCAACCCTTGAAAAACTGTCGATGTGGGACGATATAGCAGATAAGGATATCGCAGAAAAAACGTTCACCGACTCACTCAACCATATGTTTGATTCGATGCTTGAGTTGCGCCAGGAAGAGTTGATAGCTCGCGAGCGCACCCATGGACTGAGCAGCGAAGAACGCCGGGAACTCTGGATGATTAACCAGGAACTGGCGAAGAAATAAGTCAAAGACAAAAGTATTTAACGGCTTAAGTGCCGAATATCGATCGGGAAGCCCCCGGCAGCCGCACTGAGAGGCAGCGGCAAAAATATAAGTACGCCCTCGCTTTAAAGGTTGGCAGCCCATCGCCGACACCAATCAAACGAATTAAGTGTGGATACCGTCTTATGGAGCAAAACCCGCAGTCACAGCTGAAACTTCTTGTCCAACGCGGTAAGGAGCAAGGCTATCTGACCTATGCCGAGGTCAATGACCATCTGCCGGAAGATATCGTCGATTCAGATCAGATCGAAGATATCATCCAAATGATCAATGACATGGGCATTCAGGTGATGGAAGAAGCACCGGATGCCGATGATCTGTTGCTGGCTGAAACCTCCAACAACACTGACGAAGATGCGGAAGAAGCTGCTGCACAGGTCCTGTCCAGCGTGGAATCTGAAATCGGGCGTACCACTGACCCGGTCCGCATGTACATGCGCGAAATGGGTACCGTTGAACTGTTGACCCGCGAAGGCGAAATTGACATCGCAAAACGCATCGAAGACGGGATCAACCAGGTTCAGTGCTCTGTTGCCGAATACCCGGAAGCGATTACCTATCTGCTGGAGCAGTACGATCGCGTCGAAGCGGAAGAAGCGCGTCTGTCCGATCTGATCACTGGCTTTGTCGACCCGAACGCTGAAGAAGATATGGCGCCAACCGCCACTCACGTCGGGTCTGAGCTGTCTCAGGAAGAGATGGATGACGACGAAGACGAAGATGAAGAAGAAGAGGACGACAGCAGCGACGATGACAATAGCATCGACCCTGAACTGGCGCGTGAGAAGTTTGCCGAGCTGCGTACCCAGTACGAAGTGACGCGTGACACCATCAAAGCGAAAGGCCGCAGCCATGCCGCCGCTCAGGAAGAGATCCTGAAGCTGTCTGAAGTGTTCAAACAGTTCCGCCTGGTGCCAAAACAGTTCGACTACCTGGTGAACAGCATGCGCGTGATGATGGATCGCGTACGTACCCAGGAACGTATCATCATGAAGCTGTGCGTTGAACAGTGCAAAATGCCGAAGAAGAACTTCATTACCCTCTTCACCGGCAATGAAACCAGCGAAACCTGGTTCAACGCCGCTATCGCGATGAACAAGCCGTGGTCTGAAAAGCTGCACGACGTGAAAGAAGACGTACAGCGCGGCCTGCAAAAACTGCATCAGATTGAAGAAGAGACCGGCCTGACCATCGAGCAGGTGAAAGACATCAACCGTCGTATGTCCATCGGTGAAGCGAAAGCCCGCCGTGCGAAGAAAGAGATGGTTGAAGCGAACTTACGTCTGGTTATCTCTATCGCCAAGAAATACACCAACCGTGGCCTGCAATTCCTGGATCTGATTCAGGAAGGCAACATCGGTCTGATGAAAGCGGTAGATAAGTTTGAATACCGTCGTGGTTACAAGTTCTCCACCTATGCTACCTGGTGGATCCGTCAGGCGATCACCCGCTCTATCGCAGACCAGGCGCGCACCATCCGTATTCCGGTGCATATGATTGAGACCATCAACAAACTCAACCGTATCTCTCGCCAGATGTTACAGGAGATGGGCCGCGAGCCGACGCCGGAAGAGCTGGCTGAACGCATGCTGATGCCGGAAGACAAGATCCGTAAAGTGCTGAAAATCGCTAAAGAGCCAATCTCCATGGAAACGCCAATCGGTGATGATGAAGATTCGCATCTGGGTGATTTCATCGAGGATACCACCCTCGAGCTGCCGCTGGACTCTGCCACCACCGAGAGCCTGCGTGCCGCTACGCACGACGTGCTGGCTGGCCTGACCGCCCGTGAAGCCAAAGTGCTGCGTATGCGTTTCGGTATCGACATGAACACCGACCACACGCTGGAAGAAGTGGGTAAACAGTTTGACGTTACCCGCGAACGTATCCGTCAGATCGAAGCGAAGGCGCTGCGTAAGCTGCGCCATCCGAGCCGCTCTGAAGTGCTGCGTAGCTTCCTGGACGATTAATCGGTCCTGAAATGAAAAAGCTCCCAATCGGGAGCTTTTTTTTTGTTTATTCCCTCTCCCTGTGGGAGAGGGTCAGGATGAGGGCATCAAGCCGCAGAGGAGCTAAAGCCCCCTCACCACCAGCGCCTCATCCAGTTCCCGATACGCCTCCACCAGCTTGTCCAGCGTCGCCCTGTTCAGCCCGCTCGGGTTTGGCAGCACCCACACCTGCGTTACGCCAATGGTAATGTTCTGCTTACCCCAGCTGGCGCCGCGCTGGCTGAACGCCTGCTCGTAGGCCTGCTTGCCGAGGATCGCCAGCGCCGCGGGCTGATAGTCTTCAATTTTCGCGATCAGCTCACGCCCGCCAGCGCGCAGCTCATGCAGATTCACTTCGCTTGCCTGTACCGTGGGTCGCTCGACCAGCATGGTGATGCCACAGCGCGTATCCAGCAGCTGCTGCTCTTCTTCCGGCTTAAGCTGTTTGTCGGTAAAACCGGCCTGGTGGATCACCTTCCAGAAGCGATTTCCCGGATGAGCAAAGTGAAAACCAGTGTGCGCCGATGACTTACCCGGATTGATACCGCAGAACACCACCCGCAGGCCAGGGGCCAGAATATCGTTGATCATCTCTACTCCTGTCTATGCATCTTAAGATAAGTATAAAGGATTGATTATGCATTGTTTATAAAAACAGCAGGCAGGTGTGAATGGCTGGATTGCTGAGGGGAGTTACTTTATAATTCACCGCCACGGCCCCTTAGCTCAGTGGTTAGAGCAGGCGACTCATAATCGCTTGGTCGCTGGTTCAAGTCCAGCAGGGGCCACCAAATTTTAGCTTTAGAATCATCCAGTTAAGCCACTCAATTGAGTGGCTTTTTTGTAAGTAATCCACCACACGTAGCCCGGCCTGTCGCTTCCCCTCACAAACCCTAAAAACTAAAGAAATCCCCCATCGCGCCGATCATCATCCGTGTGTATTATTTCCTGTAGCTTTTACAACAACTAACCTTAACTCAAATACTTAAGCGCCAGAGCGAAAGGCATCATGAGCACACCGATCAAACGGCTAGAAATCATTAAAAATGCCATTGAGCTGGAAGATGACGACATCATCCGGAGCCAGCTGAAACGTCTCAAAGAGGAAGCCTTTGACGATGAACTCCTGTCCATCGTCGCGGCGCTTGAGCAGAAAAACTACACCGCAGCCCTTCGCGCTATCACCGCCTGGCTGCAAAGCCAGCGCGCCGTTACCCCGTGGCGTGACCCACAGCTGGCGGCCAGCAAGCTGGAGCTGAAAGCCCTGGAAGAGCGTCTGCGCGATCTGATTGATCGCCGTAACGCCCGGGTACAGCAGCTAGATGAGTTCAACGATCTCTATTTCTCCCGCCTCGGGCCGTTGATGCAGCAGATCCTCGCCCTGCGTAAAACGCTGGCGGAGCTTAACCTGCGTCGTCAGCAGGCGGAGACGCGTCGTCGGGAAGAGGATTACCGCCGCTGCCAGGACTATATGGCGCAGGCCGTAGAGGTTCTGACAACGCTCACCCGGCGCTGGCGAGATCTGCCTGCGGATTCCGTTCAGGCGGCAGAGGCGCGCAAACATCTTCAGCAGCAAAGCAATCTGATTGCCAACCTGCTGGCCGAAGCAATGGAGCTGGAGACCGGTTTAACGCGTGAAGAAGAGCCGGCACGTCAGGCGCGCGATGAGGCCAACGAAGAGTACAAGAAGTATCGCGAACAGCATCATGATGCCGAAGTTCGCCTGCGTAAAGGCAAGGATCTCTCTGAAGAGGATCGGAACGAGCTGAAGCGGCTCTGGCGTCAGGCGAGCAAGCTATGCCACCCGGATCTGGTTGCCGATGATTTAAAAGAGGAAGCCAACAGGATGATGGTGCAACTCAACCAGGCCAAACAGCGCGGCGACGTGAAGGCCATTCGCTCGCTGGTCGCCCGTCTGCAACAAGGATTCGAACCGATGATGGCAAGCGACAGACTGAACGACCTTGAACGTATTCGAAAAAAGATGGCGCAGGTGCGTGAGCAAATCGACACCCTGGTGAACGAGCTGGCAGAGCTGGAGAAGGAAGAGTCCTGGCTGCTCGTCTCGTCGCTCAGCAATATGGAAGCCTACTTTGCCCAGCAGGAGAAAGCGCTGAAAGAGGTATGCGCCTCGCTCGAACATCAGGTGAGCGAAGCGCAGCTGGATCCCGCTGCCTGATTATTTGGCGTGCCAGTACGCGCTGGCACGCACCAGCTGCGGGTCAATTGCGTCGCTTTCAAACTGACGGCTCAGGCGTTTCACCACCTTCCCCTCCCCGGTCAGCCAGATAAAGTAATCCTCTTCCGGCACGGCCAGCGCGGCAAGATGGTCGGCCATCGCCTGCTCGTTGTGGCCGATAACCCAGGTGATGTTGAACCCGCTCAGGTGTGCCAGATAGTCCTGATACGCCGCATCGCCCACGGTGACGATGGCGTGGATCGCCGGGCGAACAGGCAGTTTTGCGATGCCTTCTAAACGGCGGCGCAGCGCGGGCATCCCCGACTCGTCGCACACGTACAGCTGCCAGGCGTAATCTTCCGGCACCACCAGCGAACCGCGCGGCCCGCCGATGGTCAGCTTGTCGCCCACCTTAGCCTCTACCGCCCAGTTGCTGGCAATGCCGCCATCATGAACGAAGAAATCGAGCGCCAGCTCATGTTTTTCGTCATCGTACAGCGGGGTATAGTCACGTGCCTGCGGACGCGTGCCGTCGCCCCAGTCGATGCCTTCATCGGTCACCACAGGCGGCACGAAAGTGGTGCCCGGTGCCGGGAAAAAGACTTTGGTATGGTCGTCAAAGCCGCGAGAGCTAAAGCCCTCCAGCGCCTCGCCGCCTAGCACAATGCGCTGAAATCCTGCGCTGACTCGCTCAGTGCGCAGCACGTTCAGCTCACGAAAACGCAGGTCATTGCGGACACGTTGAGGGTAACGGGTAGATGCCATGTTGATGCCCTTCTCAGGTGAATACGATATATCGGAATGAATTTTTAATGATAATGATTGCTATTAACTAAGAAATCAAGATTTTTTAGATTACATCTGAATATATCTTAGATATAGTTTAGATATATCAAATTGAGGGAAAAACATGCGACACGAACACGACGGCGGCGGACGCCGGCCACGATTTTTTGGTCATGGCGATTTGCGGCTGGTGATCCTGGATATCCTGACCCGCAACGCGAGCCATGGTTACGAGCTGATTAAAGAGATCGAAAACCTGACGCAGGGACATTACACGCCTAGCCCTGGCGTGATCTACCCGACGCTGGATTACTTGCAGGATCAGGCGCTTATCACTATTACCGAAGAAGAGAACGGCCGGAAGCGGATTGCGATTAATGCCGCCGGACAGCAATGGCTGGATGACAACCGGGAACAGCTGGAGCAGATCCAGACGCGTATCAAGGCGCGCTCCGTCGGGTTCCAGCTGCGCAAAAACCCGCAGATGAAGCGGGCGCTGGATAACTTCAAAGCGGTACTGGATCTGAAGGTTAATCAGGGAGAGCTCAGCGACGCGCAGTTGAAACAGATTATCGGCGTGATTGACCGCGCGGCGCTGGAGATCTCCCAGCTGGATTAAGCCAGCACGCCGTCGCTCACGCGGAACACCCGGACCAGCTCTTTCAGGTGCATCGCCTGTTCGTTAAGGGATGCCGCCGCCGCAACGGACTCCTCCACCAGCGCGGAGTTCTGCTGGGTGGTGGCGTCTATCAGGCCAATCGCGCTGTTGATCTGCGAGATGCCTTCCGTCTGTTCATGGCTGGCCTGGCGAATCTCACGCAGGATTACGTCCATCTCCTCCACGTTGCCGACCATGCCGTTGATAAGCCCGCTGGCTTTCTCCACAAGGTTCATGCCGTCCTGCGTCTGGCTTGTGGAGCTTTCAATCAGCTGGCGGATCTCACTCGCAGATGTTGCACTTTTCTGCGCGAGCTGGCGTACCTCGCCCGCCACCACCGCAAAGCCGCGACCATGCTCACCCGCGCGCGCCGCTTCGACCGCCGCGTTTAGCGCCAGAATATTAGTCTGGAAGGCAATGGCGTCGATCAGGTCGATAATGTCGGACATCCTGTTCGATGTTTCGTTAATCAGGCGCATCTTGCTGGTGACCTGCTTCATCATCTCGCCGTTGTTTTTGACCACGGCAGCCGCATCGGCAGACAGGTTCGTCGCTTCTCCGGTGTGGGACGCGGTGTTCTTCACCGTAGCGGTGATCTGCTCCATCGACGCGGCCGTTTGTTCAACGGAACTGGCCTGCTCCTCCGTGCGGGCAGCCAGATCCTGGTTTCCCGCGACAATCTGCGCGGCGGCGCTGGAGATGTTTTCCGATCCGGTTTGCACCTGCTGCACAATCTCCAGCAGGCGCGTTTTCATCTCCATCAGTGCGGTGAGTAGCAGTCCGGTTTCATCTTTACCGTGCGAGATAATGCTGCCGGTGAGATCGCCATCGGCAATGGCCTCCGCAAAATTCACCGCGTCGTTCAGCGGTCGGGTAATGGATCGCACAATGAACCAGCCAGTCAGGCTGGCTGCCGCGACGCTGAAAAGCGTAATCAGGACCAGCAGGAGACGATTGGTGCGGAAATCGCCTTCCACCTGCTCGCCCGCACTCTGCATTTCATGGTCCTGGATCGCAATCAGCGCCTGCACTTTCGCTTTATAGGACTGTTGCAGATTCAGGGTGTTGGTCATCATTTCGTTTATCGCGCCCGCACGGTCGTTATTCTGCACGGCCTGCAAAATGCGGTAGCGCGAGTCAAGATATTGCTGGCGTACGCCGTGGATATCGGCCAGCACCTGTTGGGATTTTTTATCCTTGAGAGCGTTGTCCAGCTCGCTCAGGATTGAGGAGATGCGCTCGCTGATCGCCTTCAGACGCTGCTCTGATTGCGCCGTGTACGTCCCCTGTTCGTCCAGCAGCATGAGCTGCTGCGTGCTTATAAATTCCTGGAAGTTGTCGATTAACTGGTTCGCTTTTACCGTCGTTGGATAGTCGCTGGTAAGGATGGTTTGCATTCCATTGTTTGCCCGATTCAGGCTCATCAGAGACAAGCTTGCGCTGACGACCATCAGGACAATAAATAATCCAAACGCCAGAAATAATTTCGTGCCGATCTTTACGTCATGTATGAACATATTTACCCCATCGATGTGATTATTTCTCAGACGATCGCTGTTATCGACAGGAAACACGCTAACTTTATGACTTTGATCGTTTTTTTATTTTTCACTCTCAATGAATCTGGATTGTAACAATTAAAAACCGGGCGCTTTTTTTAGTTACTTAATATTTCATTAACAACATAACTTATTCTGAAAAACAAAAAAGCCGTTTATCCCGGAGGAATAAACGGCTTTATCGAAGCATACATTTCTTAATGCAGCACGGTAACCGCATCTTCAAGGCGTCCGGCCCGGTGCTTAACCATCGCGGAAATCTGCGCGCTCTCTTCGACCAGGTCAGCATTTTTCTGCGTAATGCTGTCCAGCTCTGCCACAGCACGGGTCAGCTCTGTCAGGCCTGTCGCCTGCTCTGAGGTGGCGTGACTGATCTGCGCGATGAGCTGCGTGACGTTTTTCACCTGCTCGACAATATCATCCATAGTACGTCCCGCGGCGTGGACCTGATCGGCGCCCGACTGCACTTTGCTGGCGCTGGCGTCGATCAGCTTGCGAATATCGTTAGCCGCGTTCGCGCTGCGGCTGGCAAGATGACGCACTTCGCCCGCCACCACCGCAAAGCCTTTACCCTGCTCACCTGCGCGTGCCGCCTCAACCGCGGCGTTCAGCGCCAGAATATTGGTCTGGAAGGCGATGTCATTGATAAGCGAGGTAATAGAGCCAATGCGCTGGGTACTGTCGGCAATGTCATCCATGGTTTTCACCACGGTCTGCATCACGGTGCCCCCCTGCGTGGCCGCGCTGCTGGCGGCCATCGATAGCTTGTCGACTTCGGCTGCGGTCTCAGAGTTACTCTGCACCGACGCCGCCATCTGGTTCATTGTTGCCACGGTCTGCTGCACGTTAGCCACGGTCTGGCGCGTGCGGTCGTTGAGATCTTCATTGCCCTGCGCCAGCCTGTCGCTGCCGTCGCGCACGCTCACCACCTGGCTGGAGACGTCGTTGATCAGCCAGCGGCACATCAGCCCCAGCTGTCCGACGGCCCGCAGCGTTAGCCCCAGTTCATCGCTGCGGTTAAGATGCTGCACGCTGTTACGCTCTCCTGTAGCGACCCTGAGCGCCTGCCGTGCGACGTTTTCCACCGGGCGGACAATCTGTTGCTCAAACACCAGGGTGCCAAGCAGCATCACCACGGCTGCCGCCGCCAGCGAAGCCCAGCCCGCGGCACTGGCAACCAGCGTTGCGGCCATCACCGCGAAAAGTACCGCCATTACGCTACGCACGCGCCAGCGCAGCGGCATCGCCGGTAATTTGCCGAGCCAGCCTTTGCGCACCACCAGCCCTTTATGAATGCGTTTTTTGCAGCGTCCTTCGTTGAGCGCCTTATAAAGCGGCTCCACCGCGGCGACCTCGTCCTGCGTGGCGCGGGTACGAATGGACATATAGCCCGTCATCTGGCCGTTACGCACCATTGGTACCGCATTGGCACGTACCCAATAGTGATCGCCATTTTTACGTCGGTTTTTGACAATCCCGCTCCAGGGTTCGCCCTTTTGCAGCGTGTACCACATGTCGGCAAAAGCCGCTTTCGGCATATCCGGATGACGCACAATGTTGTGCGGTTGCCCGAGCAGCTCCTGGAGCGTAAAGCCGCTCACTTGCACAAAGGTGTCGTTAGTGTGGGTCATGTAGCTGTGGAGGTCGGTGGTCGACATAAGCGTGGTGTCATCGTCCAGCGGATATTCATTCTGGGTGACATAGTCAGGAGAGGACATAGTGAGCATCCCTTGCAGGTTATTTGAATGTTAATTTTGTGGCTTATGTTTTTTCGGCGATAAAAAATTTATCTTTAGTTGTTAAATATGATTGAGATCGCAAATCTCGGTTAAACCGCACTTTTCGTACGTTTTTCTAATTAATTGATTTAAAATACTTTCGGCATGAAACTACCTACAAAGCATGATACCCCGGTGCACACTTAAGGCGCATTCCCTGCCCTGGAGCAGTGCAATTGACGACACCCCATCCCCGGCTCGTTATCCCTTATCCCGTGCGGCGCGCAATGGCATGATTAAATATTGTGCAAATTTGATTTCACCTGGCGTTTATCCCGATTTTTGTTAAGGCATCTGAGGTGGCGTAATCCCTGCAATACTTAACTCAGTATCATGTGATACGCGATCCCCGGGAGCATATTTTGAACAGGTTACCTTCCAGCGCCTCGGCTCTTGCCTGTACCGCGCACGCACTGAATCTCATTGAGAAGCGAACGCTTGATCATGAGGAGATGAAACAACTTAACCGTGAGGTCATTGATTACTTTAAGGAGCATGTGAATCCAGGTTTTCTGGAGTATCGCAAATCTGTTACCGCCGGCGGGGATTACGGAGCCGTAGAGTGGCAAGCGGGCAGTCTGAATACGCTTGTCGACACCCAGGGACAGGAGTTTATCGATTGCCTGGGTGGTTTTGGTATTTTCAACGTGGGGCACCGTAATCCAGTTGTGGTTTCCGCCGTACAGAATCAACTTGCGAAACAACCTCTCCATAGCCAGGAACTGCTCGATCCGCTTCGCGCCATGCTCGCGAAAACGCTGGCAGCCTTAACGCCCGGTAAGCTGAAATACAGCTTCTTCAGCAACAGCGGCACCGAATCGGTCGAAGCGGCGCTCAAGCTCGCTAAGGCGTACCAGTCACCGCGCGGGAAATTTACCTTTATCGCCACCAGCGGCGCGTTCCACGGGAAATCCCTGGGCGCTCTGTCGGCGACCGCTAAATCTACCTTCCGCAAGCCGTTTATGCCGCTGCTGCCGGGCTTCCGCCACGTGCCGTTTGGCGACATCAACGCCATGCGCATCGTGCTGAGTGAATGCCGTAAAACCGGCGACGACGTGGCGGCGGTGATCCTGGAGCCGATTCAGGGTGAAGGCGGCGTGATCCTCCCGCCGCAGGGCTATCTGCCCGCCGTGCGTCAGCTGTGCGATGAGTTTGGCGCGCTGCTGATCTTCGACGAAGTGCAGACCGGGATGGGGCGCACCGGCAAGATGTTCGCCTGCGAGCACGAGAACGTTCAGCCGGACATTCTGTGCCTGGCGAAAGCGCTCGGTGGCGGCGTGATGCCGATTGGCGCAACGGTCGCCACTGAGGAGGTCTTCTCGGTGCTGTTCGATAACCCGTTCTTACATACCACCACCTTTGGCGGTAACCCGCTGGCCTGTGCGGCGGCGCTGGCCACCATCAACGTGCTGCTGGAGCAAAACCTGCCCGCGCAAGCGGAGCAGAAAGGCGACATGCTGCTGGACGGCTTCCGTCAGCTGGGCCGGGAATATCCGGATCTGGTACAGGATGCGCGCGGGAAAGGGATGCTGATGGCGATTGAGTTCGTTGATAACGAAACCGGTTATAGCTTCGCGAGCGAGATGTTCCGCCAGCGGGTACTGGTGGCGGGAACGCTTAACAACTCGAAAACCATCCGCATTGAGCCACCGTTGACGCTTACCATTGAGCAGTGTGAGCAAGTGCTGAAGGCGGCGCGTAAGGCGCTGGCGGCATTACGTATTGCCGTAACATCCGCCTGAGCATTTATTTTTCCTGCCCTTTTAGCAGTATCAGGGCGATATGCAAAGAAATCCCTGGGATACGCCAGGGATTTCTTTATGCAGTCAGACTGAGGAATAATGTGCATAAGTGCAAACACGGTTCATCATATAAATTTAAAATATTTCTTTATGTAATATCAGATTGTAAAAGCAGCCGGATAATAACACCAACGCATTCCCAACGCATGTCCGAATAATGACAGCCGTAACGTCTTGCATTATTAACAAAACCACGATGACATTCATCGCAGACATTAATAAAACCGACCAGCGAATAGAAAATGCGGTTCTGACGGCGTGCAATATCATTCAAACAAATAAATTATGAGTTAATTTTATATTTAGTAAAACTAATAAAACATCAACCCATTATCACATTGATATAATATTATTTAATCCGTAGAATCCCCTCATTCATCAGCGCAGTGGCGGATGATATAAAACCAGTAACAACGCCCTGGGTAAAAATAATATATTAATCTAAAAACATATCCTATACCACTGCCTCGAAAAAAGATTCACATGACATTGTGAATATATTATTTCAATTGACAGCATGATGTTTATCTAAAAAGGATTTGTATGAAAAAGCAAGTTATAGCAATGGCTGTTGCCGGCGCGCTGGCTGGTGGCATGGCAACTAATGCGCAGGCCGATACCGTTACCGTTTCCGGCGGGACCGTCAACTTTGTCGGCCAGGTGGTAAACGCCGCCTGTTCCGTCGCGGCTGACTCCGTAGACCAGACAGTTACCCTGAGCCAGGTGCGTACCGTCAAGCTGACAACGGTCGGCATGCAGGCCAACCAGAAAGAAGATTTTAAAATCGTTCTGGAAGATTGCGACGCCACCGTTAGCCAGAATGCCGCCGTGATCTTTAACGGCCAGCAGGACCCTGCTGTAGAAGGCAGCCTGGCGAACACCGCTGGCGCAGGCTCGGCCAAAAACGTTGCGCTGCAACTGTTCGGGCCGGACGGCCAGGCGCTGAACATTGGCGATACCTCCTCCAACGTAAAGCTGATCAACGGCGAAAACATCATCCCGCTGAGCGTGGATTACGTGGCCACAGGCGCGGCCGAGCCGGGCAACGTCTCCTCCGTCGCAACGTTCCAGATGGTTTATTCCTGATTCGTTAGCCGATCTCGCTTCTTCGCCTGCGGGCGGAGAAGCGTTGTCCGGCAAGCGTTAGAGAGTTCGCAATGCAGCAATCCATAAATCGGGCGCTGCTGATAGCCGGCACTGCGCTTTTTGCCGTATTGCCAGCCGCGGCAAAGGACGATGGAAGCGTGACCTTTCAGGGTCAGGTCGTCAATGCGGCCTGTTCCGTCAGCATGGATTCCCAGGATCAAATCGTGCATATGGGACAGGTACGCAATAGCCAGTTCATCGCCGCCGGTGACTGGGCCAAACCGGTACCCTTCTTCATCACGCTGGAAGCATGCGACACCAGCGTAAGCCAGCGCGCCGGGGTGCTGTTTAGCGGCGAGTCTGACAGCAACGATCCCCAGGTTTTTCGCGCGGGCTATGGGCCTGGCGCCGCCACCGGGATTGGTATCGGTCTATTCGATGCGATGGGGAACCTGGTAAAGCCAGACACCGCGCCCCCCTGGTACAGACCTTTGCAGGACGGTGAAAACCGGCTGAGCTATATCGCCAGGTATCGCGCCACCGAAGATAGCGTCAACGCTGGTACCGCGAACGCGCAGGTCTGGTTCATCGTTTTTTACCAATAACTGACTCACAGGCAAGAAGCCTGACACATGAGAAACTGAGGGAACAATGCGTATCATTACATCACGCTGTAAACTGACTTGTCTGATAGCTGGCGCGCTAACGGCTCTGTTCGCGATGGGGGTGGCCGGTTCTGCCAGCGCAGGCGGTATCGCGCTCGGGGGAACCCGGGTGATTTATCCCCAGGGTGATAAGCAGGCTTCATTAGCCATTATTAACTCTTCAACGAATACCACTTTTTTAATTCAGAGCTGGGTGTCCAATGCCGAAGGGGCAAAATCAGCGGATTTTGTCATTACGCCGCCGCTGTTTGTTATCCATCCTAAAAAAGAGAATACCCTGCGTATTATGTACGTGGGCCCCGATCTGCCTGTCGATCGTGAAAGCGTTTTTTATCTGAACAGCAAAGCCATTCCTTCCGTCGAGAAAAATAAGCTTTCCGGTAATACGCTACAAATTGCCACCCAGAGCGTTATTAAACTTTTTATCCGGCCGAAAAAATTGCCGTCGCTCTCTATTGATGCGCCCAAAACATTAACCTGCTCAGTCACCAATGGAAAAGTCACTATTACCAATCCATCGCCTTATTACGTTTCGTTGGTTCAGTTTTTCGTCGGCAGCACGCAACTGGCAAATAACATGGTAGCGCCCAAAAATAACCTGGTGGTGGAGATCCCCGGTGGCGGCACTGGCAGCGTGAGGTTTCAGACCGTTAATGACTTTGGTGCCAACACGCCCGTTCAGTCATGCGCGAAATAAGTCGTATACGGCGTTACGTATGACGTTTTGTCATTAAAAGCCTCGCAGGTAAGGGAAGACATGAAGCGTGTTCAGCCACGAAGATTTAACGCGCTCGTCAGAGCGTCGCTAACGCCGCTGGCGTTGACGATTGCGGGACTCCTTTCGTCCATCACCGTGCGCGCGGAGTATTTTTTTAACCCGGCATTTTTGTCGAGCGATCCTTCCGCCGTGGCGGATCTCTCCCGTTTTTCAACAAATGGCCAGGCGCCGGGCGTCTATCGCGTGGATCTCTGGCTGAATGGGACATTTGTCACCACCCGCGATATCAACTTTATCGCCAGAACCGTAACGGACGGAGCCGTACAGGGCGACGACACGGGGCTAATGGCCTGCCTGACGCCCAAAGCGTATGAAAACCTGGGCGTCAACGTTCAGGCATTCCCGGCGCTGGCCGCCGCGAAAGCCGACAGCTGCGTGGACATTGCCGCCATTATTCCGGCCGCTGCCACTCTCTTTAATTTCGAACAGCAGCGTCTGGAAATCAGCATTCCGCAGGCCGCATTACGCAACAACGCGCGCGGCTATATCCCGCCAGAGCAGTGGGATGAAGGTATTAACGCTCTGCTGCTGAACTATAACTTTAGCGGCTCATACAGCCGCGATCGCAGCGAAAACGGCACACCCCACAAAAGCTATTTCCTCGGCCTGAACAGCGGGGTGAATCTTGGTGCGTGGCGTCTGCGGGACTACTCGACGTGGAACTACTATAACAGCGACGAGAACCGCCATAGCGAATGGGAACATATCAACACCTATCTTGAGCGGACGGTGATTCCGCTAAAGGGCAGACTGACGGTGGGCGATAGCTATACCTCGTCGGAAATCTTTGACAGCCTTCCCTTTCGCGGCGCGCAGATCGCCTCGGACGACAACATGCTGCCAGACAGCATGAAAGGCTTTGCGCCCACCATTCGCGGAATTGCCAAAAGCAACGCGCAGGTCACCATCAAGCAGAACGGCTATAGTCTTTACCAGAGCTACGTTCCGCCCGGCGCCTTCGCCATTAACGATCTCTTCCCAACCTCCTCCAGCGGCGACCTCACGGTAGAAGTGAAGGAGACGGACGGCAGTATCTCCCGCTATTCCGTTCCTTACTCCGCCGTACCGCTCCTCCAGCGCGAAGGGCGGGTGAAGTATGCCCTGACGGCGGCACAGTACCGCAGCAATAACGGTCAGCAGGACGAGGTGAATTTTGCCCAGGGCACGCTGATTTGGGGGCTACCGCAGGGCGTAACCGTCTATGGCGGCTCACAGCTTTCCGGCGATTATTACGCGCTGGCTCTTGGCGCTGGCCTCAATATGGGCAACTTTGGCGCCGTCTCTTTCGACGTTACCCACGCGCGCAGTACGCTGGCCGACGACACCAGCCATACGGGGCAGTCTCTTCGTTTCCTGTATGCCAAATCCCTCAACAAGATGGGTACGAACTTCCAGCTGCTGGGCTACCGCTACTCCACGTCCGGGTTCTATAACCTGGATGAGACAACCTACACACATATGCAGGGCTATACGGGCGATGCGGAACAGGATGACGCGAATGAGGCCACTAACTGGCTGGACTACTACAACCTCAACTGGACTAAACGCGGCAAGCTTCAATTCAATATTTCGCAGCAGCTAGGCGGGCTCGGCTCGCTGTTCGTGACCGGAAGCCAGCAGAGCTACTGGCACACGGACGACAAAAACACGCTCGTCCAGGTGGGATACAGCGGTACCTGGGCCGGGATCTCATACAGCCTGACCTACAACTACAACAAATCGCCGGGCATGTCGGATAGCGATGAGATTTATGCGATTAACCTTTCCTTCCCGCTTAGCCAGTGGCTTTCACCTGCCAATGACGTCAGTCAGAAGCGGAACTACGCCTATGCCACCTACGGCATGAGCGCCAATAAACATGGAGAAACATCTCAGAACGCGGGGATTAACGGCACGCTGCTGGCGGAGAACAACCTTAACTACAACGTGCAGGAAGGTTATGCCAGCCAGGGGGCTGGCTCGCAAGGTTCCGCCAGTCTGGAATACGATGCCGCCTACGGCAACGCCAGCCTGGGCTACAACTACAGCGATAACGGCGATTATCGGGAAGTAACCTACGGCCTGAGCGGAGGCGTGGTAGCCCACCGCAACGGCATCACCTTAAGCCAGCCACTGGGTGATACCAACGTGCTGATTGCCGTACCGGGCGCAGCGGACGTCAGCGTCGAGAATGAACCCGGTATCCATACCGACGGACGCGGCTATGCGGTGGTGCCTTACGCCTCGGCCTACCATCTGAACAGGATGGCGCTGGACATTAACTCCCTCTCAGACGCCATGGATATCGATGATGCCGTCACCAGCGTGGTGCCGACCCACGGCGCCATCGTGCGCGCCACGTTTAACGCCCGTCTGGGCGCACGCGCGCTGGTAACGCTGCGCTACCACGGCAAGCCGGTGCCGTTTGGCGCCATGGTTTCCCGCGACGATAACGGCAGCGACACCATCGTAGGCGAAGAAGGCGAAACCTACCTCTCCGGCCTGAGCCAAAAGGGAGTGTTGAAGGCGCAATGGGGAGAAGGGGCGGATAAGCGCTGTACGGCCAACTACCACTTACCTGAAAGCAAACAGCCGCTGCTGCGGATCACCATGGAGTGTTCATAAATGAAATTAAGGATGATGCTTCTCTCTGCCGCTGGGCTACTTTTTTCGCTGAGCAGCCTGGCCGCAACGTGCAAAAACGCTAACGGCGGAATTTCCATGGTGAATTACGATCTGACCACCACGCTCACCACGGATCAAAACATCAAGGGCAACGGTACAGAGCTGAACCGAACCCAGGATATCCACGTCAACGCCACCTGTCCCCCAGGCAACTGGGAGAAGCGCACCTATCGTACCTATATCTCACCTTTCCCCGTGGTCAAAACGGAAGGCGAGTGGAAATATTTACAGCTTGATCCGGATTATATTATCGGTGCGATGAAAATCCATGATGCCACCATCGGCGATTTTTATCCGCCGGTGGAGTATGTCCACATGGGGGGGCACGAAGAGGTGGATACGGGCGGCGTCTTCCCGGTGAACGACAGCAATCTGACCTTCAAAATACAGATTGTCAGGCCGTTCATCGGCTCGGTCGTGATCCCGCCGAAACTGATGTTTAACGTCTATGTCACCACGACGGAAAATGACCGGCCCACCGTAATCGTTTATCAGATCACCTACAGCGGCGTAATAACCGTCCCGCAAAACTGCGTGATTAACGCCGGGCAAACCGTCACCGTCGATTTTGGGGCACTCTACCACGGCGATTTCACCCAGGCCGGACAGCGACCCGACAGCGTAGCGCCAAAAACCTTTACCGTGCCGATCGAATGCAACGCTGATGTCAACTCACCGGCGCAGCTCACCCTGCGGGTACAGGGGACGGCAGACGCTCGTTTCGCCAACGCGCTGGCGACGGATAACCCGGACGTGGCCGTCGTCGTGACCAGCCCGCAGGGCGAGATCCTGCGGCCAAACGTGTTCTCAAGCAGCGTCCCCTTTACCACGGATATGTCAGGACGCGCGGACGTGACGCTGCAAGCCTACCCCATCAGCACCACCGGGCAGTCGCCAGAGCTGGGCGTCTTCAGGGCGCTGGCGCTGTTACGCATTGATTTCGCCTGAGGAAGCGTAATGACCATTTCATGGAAAAACACCGTATGGCTGAGCGTGGCCCTGTTAAACCCGCCGCTGGTGAAGGCTGACGACACAAGCTTTAACGTGCAGTTTATCGGCACCATCGTTGGGGAATCCTGTAACGTCGATACTAACAGCGCAGAGCAAACGATCGACCTGGGTGAATTTACGACAGAGGAATTTCCGCGCGTGGGCGCCACGACACCGGAAAAGCAGTTTGCCATCACGCTCAAAAACTGCACCCGCGCAATCGGCGGCACGACCGTCTGGTTTACCGGCGACGCGGACGCCAACGATCCCACGCTGCTTGCCCTCTCAGATACGGGAAAAGGGACGCAGCACATGATGGCGACCGGACTGGCAGTCGAGCTGCTCGACAGCGCGCGGGCGTCTGTCCCGATCAATAATACCGAGTCGCCGCTATATCCCCTGCTGCCGGGCGATAACACGCTGACCTTCTTCCTGCGCTATAAATCTACGCTGCCGACGGTCACCACCGGCAACGCCACCGCCGTGATGTATTTCGATCTGCTTTACCAGTAAGGAGACAGAATGACGATCCTGAACAGGTTATTTATCTGTTGCGCGCTGCTGTTGTCAGGCAAGACGCTCGCCCATGACGGCACGGTCTATATTACCGGCGTGGTGAAAGGCAAAACCTGTATTGTCTCCCCCGGCTCGGAACAGCTGGTAGTGGAGATGCATGATGTGGCGGCCCGCCAGCTGGCCGGGCAAAAAAACGAAACGCCCTATGAGCCGTTCACTATTAACCTTGAAGCCTGCGGCGCCGGGTTATCCGCCGTCAGCACCCATTTTGAAGGCACGCCGGACGGTAACAATAGCGATCTGCTGGCCCTGACCGGCGGGCCGGACTATGCAACCGGCGTGGCTATCGGCCTCTATAATCCTGATAAATCGCTGATCGCCATGGGGGATGAAAGCCTGCCGTTCGCGCTAAGCAATGACCAGACCACCCTGGCGCTGCATTTTTACGCCCGCTACCTCGCCGTGACGAACGCCGTTACGCCGGGGGTGGCTAACGCTGCCGCCACCTTTGTGCTGACCTATGCGTGAGGCCAGCCTGCTGAAAAAAGCGGAGATAGCCCTGCTGACCGCCGCGTCTTTCTGGCTCTTGCCTGCTCAGGCCGGGGTGGTGATTGGCGGCACGCGGTTTGTTTATCCTCAGGATCAGCGCGCTATCAGCGTCACCGTGCGCAATAAGTCCTCGCTGCCGTATCTGATTGGCACAAAAATTTATCGCGGCGGCCGATGGCCGGGGGCGCAGCAGCCCCCCGAAGCGGCCACCGCGTGGTTTACCGCGACGCCGCCACTTTTTGCACTCCAGCCCGGACGTGAGAATAAGATCCGTCTGTTTCGCGCCGATGCGCCGCTTCCTGCCGATCGCGAAACGCTTTTCACGCTAAGCATTGCCTCCATTCCGGCCAGCCAGCGTCACAGCGATAACGTTCAGATGGCGGTACGTTCCAGCATGAAGTTTATCTATCGCCCGGAGGGGCTTCAGGGCGAACCGGCGCTGGCCTATCGTCAGCTACGCTGGCAGCTGACCGCCGACGGGCTGACGGTTGAAAACCCGTCGCCTTATTACGTCACGCTGTATCAGCTTTCCGTTAACGGAACGCGGGTGGATAACGCCGGCGTTGTCGCCCCTCTGAGCCAGCGACAAACGGACTGGTGTAAAGGGACTGCCAGGTGCCAGCTCACCTGGCAGTCGCTGAGCGACGAGGGGCGGATATTGCCCTCGATCGCCCGCACGGTGAAATAATTGCTCGCGGGGGTATCCTGGCAGCGGACCGACACTAGCGGTGAAACTCCGCTACCGTCATGGTAAAGCGCAGCACTTTTTCTCCCTCATTGGCATAGCCGTGCGCCGCTTCCGTTTTCGCTACCGCCGACGCGCCAGCATTAACCTGTACCACCGTCTCGTCCACCGTCAGGGTTAATACGCCTTCGTTCACGTGCAGCAGCTCAAACGTTCCCGCCGGATGTCCCGGAGAGGTGAAAGTCTCTCCCGGATGCATCTCCCACTGCCACAGCTCAATCATGTCGGGGCCTGCGGTGCCTGCCAGCAATCTGGCATAACCGCCCTGTGCGCCCTGCCACAGAACCGGGATCGCCTCTTCCTGAATAATGTGTATCTGCGGCTCGCTGGAGACGTTAACGATGTCTGCCACCGAGACGCCAAGCGCGGCGGCCAGTTTGCACAGAATGGCAATGCTGGGGTTGGCAGCCCCTTTTTCGATCTCCACCAGCATGCCTTTGCTGACGCTGGCGCGGCGGGAAAGCTCGTCCAGCGACAGCTTTTTCTCTTTCCGCCAGCTGCGGATACGGTTCGCCACGGCCAGGCTTACCTGGGCAACATCGGCGCCCGCATCGGTCATTATATTGACTTTATCAGTCATTGGTCACTACCATGGTATAAAACAGTCAATACAGGATTATTTATGTCTCTTCTAACACCGTCAATAGATTCGCGACTTGTCGGGATCGCGCCCGGCTTTCGGGCGCTGAGCATTCTGGTTGAAGCTGCCCCGATTACCCAACCGGAGGTTGCGCCCGCTGCGCTGGCGCAGGCCTGCCAGCAGATGCTCAATGATGATGTGCCCTGGGCAGAAAATCATCTCGCCGCCTGGGATGAGGTGTTTAAAGCCTTTGGTGCAAAACCCAAACGTACGCCCTGCTCGGCCTCGGCCCTGCGCAAGCGCGTGATGAGAGACGGTTCGCTGCCGCCGCTCGACCCGGTGGTGGATGTCTATAATGCCATCAGTATCCGCTACGCTATTCCGGTAGGGGGAGAAAATCTGGCGGCTTACTCGGGAGCGCCGCGCCTGACGCTGGCCGACGGCAGCGAGCCGTTTGATACCTTTAAAGAAGGTGAGCCGGTTGTAGAAAATCCGGAGCCAGGCGAAGTTATCTGGCGTGACGATCTCGGCGTCACCTGCCGCCGCTGGAACTGGCGACAGGGGGTACGCACGCGTCTGGACAGTCAGGCGCAGTCCATGTGGTTTATTCTCGAAAGCCTGCCGTCGATGCCGCTGGCGGCATTACAGGAAGCTGGCGATGAGCTGGTGAGCAATCTGCAAAAGCTGATGCCGGGCGCGACTGCGCGTATTCAGTTGCTGGAGCTGGCGTGAACAACGCCGGGTGGCGCTTCGCTTACCCGGCCTACAAATACTGCATATGTAGGCCCGGTAAGCGCAGCGCCACCGGGCAAAGCCGCTACTCCGGCAACAACCCCACAAAACAGCGTTTTTTGCGCGGCTCTGACATCAGCTCTTCAAGCTTATCCACGCACGCCAGATAGTGTGGCGTTTGCTTATGCGCCAGCACCGCCGCTTCGTCTTTATAGGCTTCGTAGATAAAGAAGCGGGTTTTCACCCGCGGGTCCTGCAAGACATCAAAGCGCAGGTTGCCCGGCTCCTTGATCGCCCCCTCGTGGTTGGCGCGAAATACCTCCAGAAACTCGTCCACCCGCTCGGGCTTGATGTTGATCTCCACTAACGTCACGTTCATTTTGCTTCTCCCTGTTTCTCTTCCTGCCAGAACTGAAACGCCTCCCGGGCGCTCATGTTCTCGTGAACGACTTTCTTCACCGCCTTCAGCATGGCGAGTGGCGCGCTGGACTGGAAGATGTTGCGCCCCATGTCCACGCCGGATGCGCCCTGGTCAATCGCCCGCCAGCACATCTCCAGCGCCTCGTGCTCCGGCAGCTTTTTGCCCCCGGCGATAACAATCGGCACCGGGCAGCTGGCGGTCACTTTTTCAAAGCCCTCGTCCACGTAGTAGGTTTTGACGAACTGCGCTCCCATTTCGGCGGCGATGCGGCTGGCAAGCGAGAAATAGCGCGCGTCACGCGCCATCTCTTTCCCCACGCCTGTCACCGCCAGCGTCGGCATGCCGTAGCGCGCCCCCGCATCCACCAGCTTGATGATGTTGTTGATCGACTGATGCTCAAACGGGCTTCCGATATACACCTGCGCCGCCACCGCGCAGACGTTCAGGCGCAGGGCGTCCTCCATCGCCACCGCCACGCACTCGTTGGACAGCTCGCCCAGAATTGAGTTACCGCCGGAGGCGCGCAGCACCACCGGTTTGTTCGTGGCGGCTGGCACCTGGCTCCTGAGGATGCCGCGGGTGCACATCAGCACGTCGGTTTCGCCAAACAGCGGTGCAATCGAAAGATCGATGCGCTCAAGGCCGGTGGTTGGCCCCTGAAAGTAGCCGTGGTCAAAGGCCAGCATCACCGTGCGGTTGCTCTGCGGGTTGAAGATGCGCGCAAGCCTCGACTGCATGCCCCAGTCCAGCGAGCCGCAGCCCTTCAGGGTGTAAGGCACGTTCTGCTGCGGCGTGCCGATGCCAAAATCCTTGCCGTCTTTGATGTCGTCTAAATCAGCCATTTTCTCCCCCGTCAGAAATCGTATTTGCTGATGTTCTCTTTGGTGAACACCACCCGCTCCGGCAGCAGCACGATGCCGTTGCCCTTCGCCTCATACTGGTAGCCCTGCACGCTGTTCGGCTCGACCTTCAGCGTCCCGATATCTTTCACGTCGACGCTGTCGCCAGGGTTAAGATCGCCTTTTTTCAGTAAACGATCGGCGACATTGACCGCAATTTTGCCCTGTTGCACCACATCCCACAGGCCGAAGGCTTTCACCGTGCCGCGCTCAACGTACGGGCGCATCACGTTCGGCGTGCTGAAGCCGACAATCGCCACCCCTTCCCGTTTCAGGTTTTCCGCCGCCTGTGCCGCGGCTGGCAGGGCGTTGGCGTCCGGGGCGATGATCGCATCCAGATCCGGATAGGCTTTTAAGATCCCTTCGGCGGTTTGCAGAGATTTGGTGGCGTCGTTATAGCCAAACTGAGTTGTCACAATCTGCCACTGAGGATGAACTTTCTCGATTTTGGCCTTCGCCTCTTTCACCCACTGGTTCTGGTCGGTAACGGTCGGGCTGGAGTAGAAGAACGCCACTTTCGCGTTCGGTTTGGTGACCTGCTTGCCCGCCATGTCCACCAGCAGACCGCCGAGCTGTTCCGGCGTGCCCTGGTTGATATAGATGCTGCGGCACTCCGGTTTGGTGTCGGAGTCCCAGGTCAGGACCTTCACGCCGCGCTGCATCGCGCGCTTCAGCGCCGGGCAGAGACCGTCCGGCGACACGGCAGAGACGATGATGGCGTTATAGCCCTGGTTGACGAAATTATTGATGAGCTGCACCTGGCCGGAGACGCTCGGCTCGGTCGGGCCGTCGTAGGTCACGTCCACGCCAAGATCTTTCCCCGCCTCTTTCGCGCCGTTGCCGCCGCTGGTGAAGAATCCCACGCCTACCAGCTTCGGGATAAAGGCAATGCGGTCCGCCGCCTGCGCCGAAGCGAAGCTGAGGGCCATTGCCAGGACGAATAGTTTTGTTTTCATCTTACGCTCCGGATAGTTTTCTGAAGAGAGAACGCACCCATTCGCGGTGCAGACTCAGCGAACGCCCCATCACCACCACAACCAGCAGCGCCCCTGACAGCGCGCTCGACACCTGGTTGGGGATGCCGACCATCTGTAAACCCTGTTGCAGGTACCCCACCAGCAGCGCCGCCAGCGCCGTACCGACAACCGAACCTGACCCGCCGTAGATATTTGCCCCGCCGAGTACGGCGGCGGTGAGTGCAGGCATCAGTAAATCACGCCCCAGATCCGAGCGCGCGGAACCGAAATAGGAAACCATCACCAGCGCGGCAACCGCCGAGGCCATCCCCACCAGGCCATACAGCGCGTACGGCATGCCGTTCACCGACAGCGCCGCATAGCGCGCCGCGCGCGGATTCTGGCCGATTAAAAACAGATGCCGACCAAAGCGCCCGCGGTGGGTAATCAGCCAGAAGAAAGCGGTAATCACCGCGAACAGCACCAGCGGGATCGGCAGGCCCACCACCGTGAGGTTAGCGAAGGTGGTAAAGCTGTCCGGGAAGCCGCCGATCCCCTCGTAGCCCGTCGCCCCCGCCATGCCGGAGAGCAGCAGCGCCCCGCCGCCGTAGAGGTAGAGCGTGCCGAGGGTAATGACCAACGGGCTGATGCCGGTGTAGTGGATCAGCGCCGCATTCACCAGCCCGCACAGCAGGCCGAGCAGCAGCGTCAGAGGGATGGCAACCGCCATCGGCCACCCTGCCTGCATCATCACCCCCAGCGCGATGGCGCACAGGCCGATGGTTGAGCCGAGGGAAATATCGATCCCGCCGCTGATAATCACAAGCGTAAGCGGCAGCGCCACGATGCCAATGCAGATAAAGTCGCTGGTGCTGAACAGCAGCATGTTGATATCAAGCATGCGCGGGTTGATGGCGCCGAAGAGCAGGATCTCCAGCACCAGTAAAATCAGCAGCGCGCTTTCCCAGTTAAGCCTCATTTACGCCACCTCTTTTTTGCGTTTCGGAAACGGGGTAACGTGCTTTCCCCCTTTGTTACCCGGCTGGAAACGGCTGTATTTCAGCGCCCGCTGATGCCGTGAGAGCGCCTGACGCAGCCGCCCGTCGAGCACCAGCACACCCAGCAGCACCAGCCCGGCGATAAAGTCGTTCCACCACGCCGGGAGCCTGAACAGCACCAGCACGGTATCGATTTGGGTGAGGAAGAACGCGCCGAGTAAGGCGCCGACCAGCGTGCCGGTGCCGCCCAGCAGCGAGATGCCACCGAGCACGCAGGCGGCGATGGCCTTCATCTCCAGCCCGCTGCCGGTCTGGTTCGGCACGAAGCCAATCTGTGAGGCAAACACAATCCCGGCGCAGGCCGCCAGCATGCCGTTGAGGGTAAAGGCGATCATGCGGGTGCGGTTCACCGCCACGCCCAGCTGGCGCGCGGCGGCGAGGTTATCCCCCACGGCGTAAAAATCACGTCCAAAGGCGGTGCGCGACAGCGTCCACGCGCCGATGGCCGCGATAATCAACACCAGTATGCCGAGCGGCGAAATGCCGACGGCGGCGGGCTCAGAGAGAGATTTCAGCCCCGGCGGCAGCCCTTCTATCCACTTCCCGCCGGTCCACAGCAGCATCGCCCCACGATACAGCCCCAGCGTGCCGAGGGTGGCGACAATCGCCGGAATGCGCAGGCCCACCACCAGAAAACCGTTGAACGCCCCCGCCAGCGCGCCGAGCGACAGCGCGAAGAGAATGGAAACGGGCAGGCTGTAGCCGCCGTTCAGCGCCACGCCGACGGCAATAGCGGAAAGCCCGACGGTGGAGCCGACGGAGACGTCAATATTGCGGGTCAGCATCACCAGCGCCGCGCCGATAGCCAGCAGGATCAAGATCTGCGAGCTGGCGAATATCATCCCCAGCGTCTGTAAGCTCAGGTAGGACGGGTTCAGCGCCACCAGCACGGCAAAGAGCGCCAGAATGGCGAGAAATGCGCTCAGCTCGCGGTTTTTCAGTAAGATCTTCATGATTGCCCTCCAAACGCCAGCGCCATCATCCGGTCGAGGCTGACGGCCTGGCGCGGCAGCTCGCCGCTGAGTACGCCCTGGTGCATTACCAGCACCCGATCCGCGAGGCCGGGAAACTCATCGAGATCGCTTGAGATCATCAGCACCGCCACGTTCTGCGCCGCCACGCTTTTCAGCAGCTGATAAATATCAGCGCGCGCCGATACGTCCACGCCGCGCGTCGGTTCATCGACGATCAGCAGCAGCGGGTTGGCCTCAAGACAGCGCGCCAGCAGCACCTTCTGCTGATTACCACCGGAGAGCGTGCGCACGGTTTGATCCGCATGGTTGAGCTTGATCCCCAGCGCCCGGTGATAGCGTTCCACTACCGCAGACTCCCGCTTTCGCTGCTGCCAGAGCGACGGCTCGTTCAGCGCCACGGTGTTCCAGCGGATCGGCGCGTCGAGAAACAGGCCGGACACCTGCCTGTCTTCCGGCAGATAGACCAGCCCTTTTTGCAGGCGTGAACTGACCGGATCGGCGGTGATCTCCTGGCTCTCCAGCCACACCCGCCCGCCGCGAACCGGACGCAGGCCGTAGAGCGTTTCGGCAAACTCGGTGCGCCCGGACCCCACCAGCCCGGCCAGACCAACGATCTCCCCGGCGTAAATCTCAAGGCTGAGATCGATAAAGCCCTCCCCGGTGAGCGCTTCCACGCGCAGCACGGGAAAATCCTGCGCCTGGGTGCGGCGGTTGCCCGGCAGCGCCAACCACAGCTTTTGCGTATCGCTCAGGGATGCTTCCCGGCTTACAGGCGTCATGGCGGCGATCAGGGCGTTATCGTCAAAATGCGCAGTTTCGCCGCTGAGCACCACCGCGCCGTCGCGCATCACTGAGACGTGACTCGCCAGCTGTCGAATCTCCGGCAGCTTATGCGAGATAAAAACAATCCCGACGCCAAGATCCTGCAAGGCGCGGATCTGGCGAAACAGCCGTTCGGTTTCACCGGGCGTCAGCGAGGCCGTGGGTTCATCAAGGATCAGAATTCTGGCGTTGCGCATCAGCCCGCGCAGGATCTCCACCATCTGCTGGTCCGCCACCTCGAGGGTGCTGGCGGTAGCGTCGAGGTTAAGCTGGCATTGCAGCTGCCGGAGTTTTTCCGCCAGGCGTTTTTCCCGATCGCGCTCTCGCGGCAGACGAAACAGGATGTTTTCCCGCACCGTCAGGTTGGGAAATAGCAGCGGCTCCTGCGGCACCAGATAAATGCCTAACCTGTGCGCCTGCGCCGGGGTAAGCCGTGCAAAAGACTCACCCGCCACCGAAAGTTCACCGCTATCCGGGGTTTCTACCCCGGCGATGATCTTCATCAGCGTCGATTTTCCCGCGCCGTTACCGCCCATCAGCGCATGCACCTGCCCCGCAAGCAGCGTGAAATCAATGCCTTTTAAGACCGGTACGCCTGAAAACTGCTTGCTGATATCACGCGCGTCGAGAAGTGGTGTCATCATCGCTCCGCTATTGAACAAATGATTTTTAGATTTAATAATGTTCAAAAGCGTAGACGGTGAACTATATTTACAACCGTGCAGGGATCACAGTTTTATCGATTGAGATTCAGATAAAGCGGAAACGATCGAAAAGATCCGTTTTGTCGCGTGGCTCACATTTTCACGTCGCACCATCACGAACATATGATCTAAATTTTTATAAGAGTTCAATTATGAGCGATAAACGCACTGCGGAAGAAGGACGGTTTGCCGGGCTGGCACTGGCGGAAGAGGAGCTGGTGGCGCGCGTGGCCTGGTGCTACTACCACGACGGGCTGACCCAGAACGACATCGGCGAACGGCTCGGGCTGCCGCGCCTGAAGATCTCCCGCCTGCTGGAGAAAGGCCGTCAGTCCGGGGTGATCCGCGTGCAGATCAACTCCCGCTACGAGGGCTGCCTGGCGCTGGAAACCGAGCTGCAACAACGATTTGGCCTGAAGCTGGTGCGCGTGATGCCCGCCCTGAATACGCCGCCGATGAACGTGCGGCTGGGCATTGGCGCGGCACAGTCGCTGATGGGCGTACTGCAACCCGGCCAGCTGTTAGCGGTGGGCTTCGGTGAAACCACCATGAGCAGTCTGCAACACTTAAGCGGCTTTATCAGCTCGCAGCAGATCCGCCTGGTGACGCTCTCCGGCGGCGTCGGGCCGTATATGACCGGTATCGGCCAGCTGGATGCAGCCTGTAGCGTCAGCATGATCCCCGCCCCGCTTCGCGTGTCATCCGCTGAAGTCGCCGGGATCTTAAAGCGCGAAACCAGCGTGCGGGACGTGATCCTCGCCGCCACCGCGGCTGACGTGGCGGTGGTCGGGATTGGCTCGGTAAACCAGCGCCGTGACGCGACGATACTGCGCTCCGGCTATATCAGCGAAGGTGAACAGCTGATGTACGCCCGTAAAGGCGCGGTGGGCGATATCCTTGGCTATTTCCTCAATGCCGAAGGGGAATGCGTTGAGGAGCTGGAGATCCACAAAGAATTACTGGGCGTCACGCTCGATGAACTGGCGCAGCTGCCCACCATCGTAGGCGTGGCCGGAGGGGAAGAGAAAGCCGATGCGATTTATGCCGCACTGAAAGGTCGCCGTATTAATGGCCTGGTGACGGAAGAGACGACAGCCCGCGCGGTGCTGGCTCTGGCCGGATAAGAGCAGCCCTGCGCCTGACACGAGGCAAGCTCATGAGTTACCTTTTAGCGTTAGATGCAGGGACAGGCAGCGTTCGCGCCGTGATTTTTGATTTACAGGGCAACCAGATTGCCGTTGGCCAGGCCGAGTGGAAGCACCTGAGCGTGGAGAACGTGCCGGGCTCGATGGAGTTCGACCTCGACACCAACTGGCGGCTGGCCTGCCGGTGTATTCATCAGGCGCTGGAGCGCGCACGCCTGAGCGCGGCGGATATTCAGTCCGTCGCCTGCTGCTCGATGCGCGAAGGGATTGTGCTGTACGACCGCAACGGCGAGGCTATCTGGGCCTGCGCCAACGTCGACGCCCGCGCCAGCCGCGAGGTGGCTGAACTCAAAGAGATCCACGACTACCGGTTTGAATCCGAAGTGTATGATGTTTCCGGCCAGACGCTTGCCCTCAGCGCCATGCCGCGCCTGCTGTGGCTGGCGCACCATCGTCCGGATATTTATCGTAAAGCCGCCACCATCACCATGATCAGCGACTGGCTGGCGGCGAAGCTCTCCGGTGAGCTGGCGGTCGATCCGTCCAATGCGGGCACCACCGGCATGCTGGATCTCTTCTCCCGCGACTGGCGTCCGGCGCTGCTCGACATGGCCGGGCTGCGCGCCGATATTCTCTCTCCGGTGAAAGAGACCGGCACCGTGCTGGGCGCTGTCACCAAAGAGGCCGCGCAGCAGAGCGGCCTGCGCGAAGGCACACCGGTGGTGATGGGCGGCGGCGACGTGCAGCTGGGCTGTCTGGGGCTGGGCGTGGTGCGCGCCGGACAAACGGCGGTTCTCGGCGGCACCTTCTGGCAGCAGGTGGTGAATCTGCCGCAGGTGCGCACCGACCCTGAGATGAACATCCGCGTAAACCCGCACGTCATCCCCGGCATGGCGCAGGCGGAGTCGATCAGCTTCTTTACCGGGCTAACCATGCGCTGGTTCCGCGACGCCTTCTGCGCCGAAGAGAAGCTGATTGCCGAACGAATGGGAATGGACACCTACTCCCTGCTCGAAGAGATGGCGAGCCGCGTCCCGGCGGGCTCCCACGGCGTGATGCCGATCTTCTCCGACGCGATGCATTTTAAGCAGTGGTATCACGCAGCGCCGTCGTTTATTAACCTCTCCATCGACCCGGAAAAGTGCAACAAAGCGACGCTGTTCCGCGCGCTGGAAGAGAACGCGGCCATCGTCTCGGCCTGCAACCTGGCGCAGATTTCGCGCTTCTCCAGCGTGACGTTTGAGAGCCTGGTGTTTGCGGGTGGCGGGGCCAAAGGCGCCCTATGGAGCCAGATTTTAAGCGACGTTACCGGGCTGCCGGTGCGCGTGCCGGAAGTGAAGGAAGCAACGGCGCTGGGTTGCGCGATTGCGGCAGGTGCTGGCGCGGGGTTGTTTGCGGATATGGCCTCGACGGGCGAGCGGCTGGTGAAGTGGAGCCGCGAGTTCACGCCGAACCCGCAGCACCGCGAGCTGTACGACGGCATGATGCAGAAATGGCAGGCGGTGTATGCCGACCAGCTTGGGCTGGTGGACAGCGGGCTGACGACGTCGATGTGGCAGGCGCCGGGGCTGGTGCGGGCAGCGGCGCCGTAAAATACGCCGGATGGCGCTGCGCTTATCCGGCCTACGGTTTGTAGCCCCGGTAAGCGCAGCGCCACCGGGGGAGTTCTTTGAGATCTATCACAATCATTCGATCCCGCTTTTACCTTTCCGCTGCCGCTGGCTAAATTAGTAACTCATCCGACCACATAACAATAATTTTACACTGGAAGAGACTATGAGCCGCTACCCGTCGTTATTCGCCCCGCTCGATCTGGGGTTTACCACCCTTAAAAACCGCGTGTTAATGGGCTCGATGCACACCGGGCTGGAGGAGCGTCCGGACGGGGCTGAACGTCTGGCAGCCTTCTATGCCGAGCGCGCGCGCCACGGGGTGGCGCTGATTGTCACCGGCGGCGTAGCCCCTGCCCCTTCCGGCGTGACGATGGAGGGCGGCGCAGTGTTGAACGATGCGTCACAGCTGCCGCATCACCGCATTGTGACCGACGCGGTCCACCGCGAGGGCGGCAAAATCGCCCTGCAAATTCTGCATACCGGGCGCTACAGCTATCAACCGAACCTGGTTGCCCCCTCGGCTATTCAGGCGCCGATTAACCGCTTTGCTCCCCATGCCCTCAGCCACGACGAGATCCTGGCGCTGATAGACGATTTTGCCCGCTGCGCCGCGCTGGCGCGGGAAGCGGGCTACGACGGGGTGGAGGTGATGGGCTCGGAAGGCTACCTGATCAACGAATTCCTCGCCGCACGCACCAACCAGCGCGACGACGAATGGGGTGGCGACTATGGCCGCCGGATGCGTTTTGCCGTGGAGGTGGTGCGTGCGGTGCGTGAACGTGCGGGTACGGATTTTATTATCATCTTCCGCCTGTCGATGCTCGACCTGGTGGAGGGCGGCGGCGCGTTCGACGAAACCGTGCAGCTGGCGCAGGCGATTGAAGCCGCTGGCGCCACCATCATCAACACCGGGATTGGCTGGCACGAAGCGCGCATCCCGACCATCGCTACGCCGGTGCCACGCGCGGCGTTCAGCTGGGTAACGCGCAAGCTGAAAGGTATAGTCTCCGTTCCACTGGTCACCACCAACCGCATTAACGATCCGCAGGTGGCGGAGGATGTGATCTCACGCGGCGATGCCGATATGGTATCGATGGCGCGCCCGTTCCTCGCGGATGCCGAACTGCTCTCCAAAGCGCAAAGCGGCCGTGCGGACGAGATTAATACCTGCATTGGCTGCAACCAGGCGTGTCTGGATCAGATCTTCGTCGGCAAGGTCACCTCCTGCCTCGTTAACCCCCGCGCCTGCCATGAAACCAAAATGCCGATCGTTCCTGCGGTCAACAAGAAGCGTCTGGCCGTGGTGGGTGCAGGGCCGGCGGGCCTGGCGTTTGCAGTCAATGCCGCCTCGCGCGGGCACAGCGTGACGCTGTTTGATGCGCTGGCGGAAATCGGCGGGCAGTTTACTATCGCCAGACAGATCCCCGGCAAAGAGGAGTTCTACGAAACGCTGCGCTATTACCGCCGGATGATCGAGGTGACGGGCGTCGATCTGCGGCTTAAACAGTTTGTCAGCGCGGCGGATCTGATCGGTTTCGACGAGGTGATCCTCGCGAGTGGGATCGCCCCGCGCACGCCTGCGATCGAAGGCATCGATCATCCGAAGGTATTGAGCTATCTGGATGTATTAAGGGACAAAGCGCCGGTTGGCGAGAAGGTGGCGATCATCGGCTGCGGCGGGATCGGTTTTGATACCGCGATGTATTTAAGCCAGCCGGGCGAAGCCACCAGCCAGAACATCGCTGAGTTCTGCGTGGAATGGGGCATTGATACCAGCCTCAGTCAGTCCGGTGGTTTACGCCCGGAAGGTCCGCAGCTGCCGAAAAGCCCGCGTCAGATCGTGATGCTCCAGCGTAAAGCCAGCAAGCCGGGTGAAGGTCTGGGAAAAACCACGGGCTGGATCCACCGCGCCACCCTGCTCTCGCGCGGGGTGAAGATGATCCCGGGGGTGAGCTACCAGAAGATTGACGACGACGGGCTGCACGTGCTGATCGGCGGCGAACCGCAACTGCTGCGCGTGGATCATGTGATTTTGTGCGCCGGGCAGGAGCCGAAGCGGGATCTGGCGGATCCGCTGCGTGAGGCGGGGAAAACGGTGCATTTGATCGGCGGGTGCGATGTGGCGATGGAGCTGGATGCGCGGCGGGCAATTGCGCAGGGGACAAAACTGGCGCTGAGTATTTAACGGCATCGCCCGGTGGCGCTTCGCTTACCGGGCCTACGAGTCCGAGGCCATTGTAGGCCCGGTAAGCGAAGCGCCACCGGGCATCAGACCGCACACTACGTAGGCCTGTGCAAGCGAAGCGCCGCCAGGCAAAGCGATCTTACCGACGACGCCCCAGCTTCACCGATTTCAGCACCACGAATTTGTTATTGGTGGCAATGGTGACGCAGTTGCCGAAAATCTTCTTCAGCTTGTGGAAGTAGTCCAGGTGGCGGTTCGCCACGATATACAGCTCGCCGTTGATTTTCAGGCAGCGGCGCGCGTGGTGGAACATCTCCCACGCGACGTTATCCGTCAGGGCGTGCTTCTGGTGGAATGGCGGGTTACAGAATACCGCGTTGAAGCGGAAAGGCTCTACGCCCGACAGCGCGTTATTGATCATAAACTCGCAGCGATCCAGTGCCTCCGGCAGGTTGGTTTCCACGTTCAGACGGCTGGACGCCACCGCCATTGGCGATTCGTCGCTGAACACCACGCTGGCCTCCGGGTTCTTCGCCAGCAGCGTCAGGCCAATCACGCCATTACCGCAGCCGAGATCAACGATTTCCCCTTCCAGGTTTTCCGGCAGATGTTCCATAAAGAAGCGTGCGCCGATATCCAGACCGGTACGGGAGAAAACGTTCGCGTGGTTGTGGATGGTCCAGTCGGTGCCTTCCAGCTTCCAGCTCAGCGTCTCCGGCGCGTCGGCCAGCGCCGGTGCGCTGAAGGTACAGTTGATCAGGCGCGCTTTTTTCCAGGCAAGCGTCGTGGTGGTCGGGCCGAGCACTTTCTCGAACAATTCCAGCGTCGAGGTGTGAATATCGCGCGCTTTGGCACCCGCGATAATACGCGTATCCGGCATCACGACCTTACGCAGCGCGCGAAGCTGCTGCTCCAGCAGCGCCATGGTTTTGGGCACTTTAATCAGCACCACGCCCGGCGCCTGCGGGTAGTCCGCGGTGCTGTCGAGGAACTTCACGCTGGATTCTTCGATATCGTTGTGACGCAGGTTTTCACGCGTCGCCAGCTCGCTTAAGTAAGAATCGCCGATACTGTAAGGCGCATGTTCCGCCAGCGCGCAGGCCAGCGCGCCAAACGCGTCATTCAGGATCAGAACCGGGCCGCTGATTTCAGTCCCATCCAACTGTTGCAGCAGATATTCATCCGCCGCTTCCCACGCCTGAAGCGGGTTAACGTCGTCCGTTTCCGGGAAACGTTTAAGGTTGAGTGAACGGAAACCGTTGTCTAAGTGGCTCATCGGCCCTCCTGAATGGTAAAATTTGGCGTATCCCTGAAAAGGGTGCGTGAGTATACCCGTTTTCACACTATTTTGGGGTTTTGATGAACCAGCTGACTTATCTCCAGGGCTATCCGGAGCATTTACTTTCCCAGGTTCGTGACCTGATTGCCGCGGGAAAGCTCGGTGCGGTGCTGGAAAAACGCTACCCGGGCACGCATGATTTCGCGACTGACAAAGCCCTCTGGCAGTATACGCAGGATCTGAAAAACCAGTATCTTAAGAGCGCTCCGCCGATCAACAAGGTGATGTACGACAATAAGATCCACGTGCTGAAAAACGCGCTCGGCCTGCATACCGCCATCTCCCGCGTACAGGGCGGCAAGCTGAAGGCCAAAGCGGAGATCCGCGTCGCGACCGCCTTTCGCAATGCGCCGGAAGCCTTTCTGCGGATGATCGTGGTGCACGAGCTGGCGCACCTGAAAGAGAAAGAGCACGACAAAGCGTTCTACTCACTGTGCTGCCATATGGAGCCGCAGTACCACCAGCTGGAGTTTGATACCCGTTTGTGGCTGACGCATTTATCGTTAAAGAGTAATGCGCAGTAGCGCACGCGAAATGTCATGATGACGTGCTACAGTGGCTTTAGGTTCCCTGCTACGGAGTACGTAAACGTTTATGATACGTTTCGCAGTCATCGGTACGAACTGGATCACGCGCCAGTTCGTCGACGCCGCCCACGAAACCGGCAAATATAAGCTCACCGCAGTCTATTCCCGCAGCCTTGAGCAGGCGCAGAGTTTTGCGAATGACTACCTGGTTGAACATCTGTTCACCTCGCTCGATGAGATGGCGCAAAGCGACGCCATTGACGCGGTCTATATCGCCAGCCCGAATTCTCTGCACTTCCCGCAAACGAAGCTGTTCCTCAGCCACAAAAAGCATGTGATCTGCGAGAAGCCGCTCGCCTCGAATATTGAGGAAGTGGAAGCCGCCATTGCGCTTGCCCGCGAAAACCAGGTGGTGCTGTTTGAAGCGTTCAAAACCGCCAGCCTGCCGAACTTCCTGCTGTTGCAGCAATCGCTGCCGAAAATTGGCAAAGTGCGTAAAGCCTTTATCAACTACTGCCAGTATTCCTCGCGCTACCAGCGCTACCTGGACGGCGAAAACCCGAACACCTTTAACCCGGCCTTCTCGAATGGCTCGATTATGGATATCGGTTTTTACTGCCTGGCCTCTGCGGTCGCCCTGTGGGGTGAACCGCACGGCGTAACCGCCACCGCCAGCCTGCTGGAAAGCGGCGTGGATGCACACGGCGTTGTGGTGCTGGACTACGGTGATTTTAGCGTGACGTTGCAGCACTCGAAGGTCAGTGACTCCGTACTGCCAAGCGAAATTCAGGGCGAAGACGGCTCGCTGGTGATCGAAAAAATCTCCGAATGCCAGAAGCTAAGCATCGTTCCCCGCGGCGGCAAAGCGCAGGAGCTGACGCAGCCTCAGCATATTAACACTATGCTCTATGAGGCAGAGGTCTTCGCCCGTCTGGTAGAAGACAACGAAGTGAACCACCCGGGGCTGGCGATCAGCCGCACCACGGCGAAGCTGCAAACGGAGATCCGCCGACAGACTGGCGTGATCTTCCCCGCAGACGGCGTGAATGTGGAAGCCGTCGCGTAAAACTGTGTAATGAAATCGTGCAGACCATTGACGAAACCGATGGTCTGACATAATTTGTTACCTGCAAAGGGGAGTAACTTCTTCGCCGGTGGATCGTCATTACGATGCGTGCAAAACCGCATCCGGTCGCCGGGCAACCTTCGTGGTTGTAAGTGAGACCTTGCCGGAAGGCGAGGTCTATGCATAAAAAGCTAACGGCTATCGTCTTCTGACCATGGCCGTTTTTGTTTTTTATGTGTAAGGAAAATAGTATGCATTCTGTCGGCACTCCAATGCTGTGGGGCGGATTCGCGGTTGTCGTGCTCATCATGCTGGCAATCGACCTCTTTTTGCAGGGTCGTCGCGGCGAGCACGGCATGAGCGTCAAGCAAGCCGCCGTCTGGTCGCTGGTATGGGTTACTCTCTCACTCCTCTTCTGCGCCGCCTTCTGGTGGTATCTGGCCTCAACCGAAGGCCGCGCGGTGGCCGATCCTCAGGCACTCGCCTTCCTCACCGGCTATCTGATTGAAAAAGCGCTGGCGGTTGATAACGTCTTCGTCTGGCTGATGCTGTTCAGCTACTTCGCCGTGCCTGCGGCTCTGCAACGTCGCGTGCTGGTGTACGGCGTGCTGGGCGCTATTGTCCTGCGTACCATCATGATCTTCGCCGGTAGCTGGCTGATTACCCAGTTCGAATGGCTGCTGTATGTATTTGGCGCGTTCCTGCTGTTCACCGGGGTAAAAATGGCGCTGGCGAAAGAAGACGATACCGGGATCGGTGATAAGCCGCTGGTGAAGTGGATCCGGGGTCATCTGCGCATGACGGACAAGATCGAGAGCGAGCATTTCTTCGTGCGTAAGAACGGCCTGCTGTTCGCCACCCCGCTGCTGCTGGTGCTGATTCTGGTCGAACTGAGCGACGTGATTTTCGCGGTGGACAGTATCCCGGCTATCTTCGCGGTCACTACCGACCCGTTCATCGTGCTGACCTCAAACCTGTTCGCCATCCTCGGCCTGCGTGCGATGTACTTCCTGCTGGCGGGTGCGGCAGAGCGCTTCTCAATGCTGAAGTACGGTCTGTCGGTGATTCTGGTGTTTATCGGTATCAAGATGCTGATCGTCGATTTCTACCATATTCCGATCGCCATTTCGCTCGGCGTGGTGTTTGGCATTCTGCTGGTGACGCTGATTATCAATACCTGGGTTAACCGCCAGCACGATAAGAAGCAGCAGGCTTAGTGCGTTTTGCCCGGTGGCGCTACGCTTACCGGGCCTACAACGTCACCCCGTAGGCCGGGTAAGCGCAGCGCCACCCGGCACTTTCGTTAACCAATAGTTAAAAAACATGACGCAACACGTAAAATCCAGCATTTTACGCTTCCGCCTTTCGCTGCTTTCCCTGATACTCAACCAGGCAAACAAATACTTACATCCGGACACAAATGTGACTTAGAGCACATCCAGGATGGAACGCAATTTCACTCAGGAATAACGTATGAGCACACAATCACGCGGTCTGTTCGCGCGCCTGGCGCAGGGCAGTCTTGTAAAACAAATTCTGGTCGGGTTGGTACTGGGTATTCTGCTGGCGATGGTGTCAAAACCTGCCGCGGAAGCGACGGGGCTGCTCGGCACCCTTTTCGTTGGCGCACTGAAGGCCGTCGCCCCGGTACTGGTGCTGATGCTGGTGATGGCGTCGATTGCCAACCACCAGCACGGACAAAAAACCAACATTCGCCCTATTCTGTTCCTGTATCTGCTGGGAACCTTCTCTGCTGCCTTAACGGCCGTGGTGTTTAGCTTCCTGTTCCCGTCCACGCTGCACCTGACCAGCGCGGCCGGTGATATCACCCCGCCGTCCGGGATTGTGGAAGTGCTTCGCGGTCTGCTGATGAGCATGGTCTCTAACCCCATCACCGCGCTGATGAACGCGAACTACATCGGCATCCTGGTCTGGGCGATCGGTCTGGGCTTCGCGCTGCGTCATGGTAACGAGACCACGAAAAACCTGGTGAACGATATGTCCAACGCTGTCACCTTTATGGTGAAGCTGGTGATTCGCTTTGCGCCAGTCGGGATCTTTGGTCTGGTCTCCTCCACGCTGGCAACCACCGGTTTCGATGCACTGTGGGGCTACGCGCAGCTGCTGGTCGTCCTGGTCGGCTGTATGCTGCTGGTGGCGCTGGTGATCAACCCGCTGCTGGTGTTCTGGCAGATCCGCCGCAACCCGTATCCGCTGGTGCTGACCTGCCTGCGTGAAAGCGGCGTGTATGCCTTCTTCACCCGCAGCTCGGCGGCAAACATTCCGGTCAACATGGCGCTGGCGGAGAAGCTGAATCTGGATCGCGATACCTATTCGGTGTCGATTCCTCTGGGTGCAACCGTGAACATGGCAGGTGCGGCGATCACCATCACCGTGCTGACGCTGGCGGCGGTGCATACGCTGGGCATTCCGGTGGATCTGCCAACCGCGCTGCTGCTGAGCGTCGTTGCATCACTGTGTGCCTGTGGCGCCTCCGGCGTGGCGGGCGGCTCGCTGCTGCTGATCCCGCTGGCCTGTAACATGTTCGGTATTCCGAACGAGATTGCCATGCAGGTTGTCGCGGTCGGCTTCATTATCGGCGTATTGCAGGATTCCTGCGAAACCGCGCTGAACTCCTCTACCGACGTGCTGTTTACCGCAGCGGCCTGTCAGGCGGAAGACGCGCGTTTAGCGAAGAACGCCCTGCGCAGTTAAAAAGAAAAGCCCGGTGGCGGCTACGCCTTACCTGGCCTACAGGGTTCAGTAGGTCGGGTAAGCGCTAGCGCCACCCGACAAAGCACTTATAGCGTCACACCACTCTTAAAGATCGCCAGCTCGCGGAAGTCGTTCTTCTCGTTGCAGGTCTGCCTGCCGCTGGCAAATTCCACAATCGTGTCCACGAATTCGCTCAGCAGCTGCGGCATCGCTTTGCCGTGGATCAGCTGGCCGGCATCAAAGTCGATCCAGTGTTTTTTCTTCGCCGCCAGCTCGCTGTTAGTGGCGATTTTCACCGTTGGCACAAATCCGCCGTACGGCGTGCCGCGCCCGGTACTGAACAGCACCATGTGACAGCCCGCTCCCGCCAGCGCACTGGTGGCGACCGCATCGTTGCCCGGTGCGCTCAGCAGGTTCAGACCGTGCGTTTTCAGCCGTTCACCGTAGCGCAGCACGTCCACTACCTGGCTGGCGCCCGCTTTCTGGGTGCAGCCCAGGGATTTCTCTTCCAGCGTGGTGATCCCGCCCGCCTTGTTACCCGGCGACGGGTTCTCATAAATCGGCTGGTTATGGGCGATGAAGTACTGTTTGAAATCGTTGACCATGGTGACGGTCTTCTCAAAGGTCTCTTCGTCGCGGCAGTGGCTCATCAGAATGCGCTCTGCGCCGAACATCTCCGGCACTTCGGTCAGCACCGTGGTGCCGCCGTTGGCGATGACGTAATCTGAGAAGCGGCCCAGCATCGGGTTAGCGGTAATGCCGGAAAGCCCGTCAGATCCGCCGCACTCCAGGCCAAACTTCAGTTCGCTCAGCTTGCCCGGCTCGCGCTTGTCGTGACGCATCACCTCATACAGCTGGTGCAGCTGTTCAACGCCCGCTTCCACTTCGTCGTCCTGGTGCTGACACACCATAAAGTGCACGCGCTCAGGATCGAACTCGCCCAGCGTGTCGCGGAAGGCGTCGACCTGATTGTTTTCACAGCCGAGGCCAATCACCAGCACCGCCCCCGCGTTCGGGTGACGCACCATATTTTGCAGCATGGTGCGGGTATTGATGTGGTCGTCGCCCAGCTGGGAACAACCGTAGGTATGGCTGAACAGATGCACGCCGTCGGTGCCTTCAGCATTGTTGGTCTCTTTCAGGAAACGCGTCTGAATTTGACGCGCGATCCCGTTCACGCAGCCGACGGTCGGGAGGATCCACAGTTCATTGCGGATCCCCACCTCCCCGCTGGCGCGGCGGTAGATCTGCACCTCACGATCGGCCGCCTGTCCTTCTTCTGCCTGGAAGTCAGGTTGATAGCTGTACTCGTCCAGATCGCTGAGATTGGTGCGGGTATTGTGGGAATGAATGTATTCACCCGGCGCAATATCCGCCAGCGCATGACCGATGGGCAAACCGTACTTCACCACGTTCTCCCCTTTCGCGATGGGGATCAGGGCAAACTTATGTCCACGTCCAATGGCCTGGCGTAACGTCACCGACTGGTTGTCGAAGGTCACTTCCGTCCCTTCGGCTAAATCGGCCAGCGCGACGGCAACGTTATCCAGCGAATGGATTTTGATGTATTGCATATCAACCTCAAACGGCCTTAGTTCAGTTCAATGGCGAAGTAGTCACGCGCATTGTTAAAGCAGATGTTTCTCACCATTTCGCCCAGCAGCTGGATATCCGCTGGCGCTTCGCCCGCGTGCACCCAGCGGCCAATCATCTGGCACAGAATGCGGCGGAAATATTCATGGCGGGTATAGGAGAGGAAACTGCGGCTGTCGGTCAGCATGCCAACGAAGCGGCTCAGCAGGCCGAGCTGCGCCAGCTGCGTCATCTGACGCTCCATGCCGTCTTTCTGATCGTTAAACCACCAGCCGGAACCGAACTGCATCTTGCCCGGCATCCCTTCGCCCTGGAAGTTGCCGATCATAGTGCCCAGCACTTCGTTATCGCGCGGGTTCAGGCAGTACAGAATGGTTTTTGGCAGCAGGTTTTGCTCGTTCTGTTTGCTCAGCAGTTTTGACAACTCTTCCGCCATCGGACGGTCGTTGATGGAGTCAAAGCCTACGTCCGCGCCCAGCAGTTTGAACTGACGCTGGTTGTTATTACGCAGCGCGCCGATGTGATACTGCTGAACCCAGCCGCGGCGGGCATATTCCGCACCGAGGAACACCAGCACCGCGGTTTTAAACTGCGCCACTTCGTGCTCGCTCAGGGCTTCGCCGGAGAGACGACGCGCCAGAATACTGTCCAGCTCAGCTTCACTGGATTCCGCGAACAGCACTACGTCCAGCGCGTGGTCAGACACTTTACAGCCGTGTGCGGCAAAGTGATCCAGACGTTTGGTCAGCGCGGTTTGCAGATCGCCAAAGCGACGAATGTCGGTATCCGAAACTTCCGCCAGCTTCGCCATGTAGTCGTTAAAGGTCGGCAGCTCGATGTTGAAGGCTTTATCCGGGCGCCAGCTTGGCAGCACTTTGATGTCAAACGTGCTGTCCTTCGCGACAACCGCGTGATGTTCCAGAGAGTCGACCGGATCGTCGGTGGTGCCCACCATCTTCACGTTCATCTGCTGCATGATGCCGCGCGCCGAGAAGCTATCCTGCGCCAGCAGTTCGTTGCACTGATCCCAGATTTCATCCGCCGTGGCGGGAGAGAGCAGCTTGCCGGTGATACCAAACGGACGACGCAGTTCGAGGTGCGTCCAGTGGTATAACGGGTTACCGATGGTGTGAGGAACGGTAGCGGCCCAGGCGTCAAACTTCTCGCGATCGGTCGCGTCGCCGGTACACAGGCGCTCGGCCACGCCGTTGGTGCGCATTGCGCGCCACTTATAGTGGTCACCCTTCAGCCAGATATCATACAGGTTTTTGAAACGGTAATTTTCGGCAACCTGCTGCGGCGGTAAATGGCAGTGGTAGTCGAAAATCGGCTGGTCTTTTGCGTAGTCGTGGTACAGGCGGCGAGCAAATTCGGTATCTAGCAGAAAATCGTCGGTCATAAACGGTGTCATTATCGTCTTCCTCATTACGGGAGCGTCAGAAAGCTTATGTTCAGATGCTGCAAAGTTATCACACCAATTTCCAGAGTCCGACGTTTTTTTCGTGAGTTAGATCAATAAACGTCGACAAATAAATTACCCTCAAAGGGGTAAACCCTCTCGCAGACCGCGCCAGCTCTGGCTTTGCGCACGCCGCATAATGTCCCTACAAAGATTCACACTTTTGTGATGTCACTCACCTTTTAAAGTTGTATGACAAGTTATCTTTTCGCCGTCGCAAACTATAAGCCGACGGAATGCATTACCGGTGTTTGATACATCGGATTTAACGGTACGGAAGCCGACTTAGCACGATTACTTATGGCAAGGTTCGGGCCGTTCCGGGACAGGTTCCCGGTTACGCCCCTCCCGTTACAGAACAGCTCCCGGCAACGGTTGAGTTGTTGCCGTGTCCCGACACGGAAATAACATAACGATGAGGTTTTACATGCGTAAAATTAAAGGGTTACGTTGGTACATGATCGCACTGGTGACGCTCGGCACCGTGCTGGGCTACCTGACACGTAACACCGTGGCAGCAGCGGCGCCAACGTTGATGGAAGAGTTACATATCTCCACGCAGCAATACTCTTACATCATTGCGGCTTACTCTGCCGCTTACACCGTAATGCAGCCTGTTGCAGGTTATGTTCTTGATATTCTGGGTACAAAAATTGGTTATGCCTTCTTCGCTGTAGCCTGGGCCGTCTTCTGTGGGGCGACCGCGCTGGCCGGCAGTTGGGGCGGACTGGCGCTGGCGCGTGGTGCGGTAGGTGCTGCCGAAGCGGCGATGATCCCCGCAGGTCTGAAAGCCAGCTCTGAATGGTTCCCGGCAAAAGAGCGTTCAATCGCTGTCGGTTACTTCAACGTGGGCTCCTCCATCGGGGCGATGATTGCTCCGCCACTGGTGGTGTGGGCGATTGTGATGCACAGCTGGCAGATGGCGTTCATCATCTCCGGTGTGCTGAGCTTTGCCTGGGCCATGGCGTGGCTGATCTTCTATAAACACCCGCGCGATCAGAAAAAGCTGTCTGACGAAGAACGTGACTACATTATCAATGGTCAGGAATCTCAGCATCAGACCGACAACGGCAAAAAGATGTCCGTCTGGCAGATCCTGGGCACCCGTCAGTTCTGGGGTATCGCCCTGCCACGCTTCCTGGCAGAACCGGCCTGGGGTACGTTTAACGCCTGGATCCCGCTGTTCATGTTTAAAGTTTACGGCTTTAACCTGAAAGAGATCGCGATGTTCGCCTGGATGCCAATGCTGTTTGCAGACCTGGGCTGTATCGTCGGCGGCTACCTGCCACCGCTGTTCCAGCGCTGGTTTGGCGTGAACCTGATTGTGTCCCGTAAGATGGTGGTCACCATGGGCGCCCTGCTGATGATCGGCCCGGGCATGATCGGCCTGTTCACCAGCCCTTACGTGGCTATCGCCCTGCTGTGTATCGGGGGCTTTGCTCACCAGTCTCTTTCCGGTGCGCTTATTACGCTCTCGTCCGACGTGTTTGGTCGTAACGAAGTCGCTACCGCCAACGGCCTGACCGGGATGGCCGCCTGGACCGCAAGTACCCTGTTTGCGCTGGTGGTCGGCGCGCTGGCAGATACCATTGGTTTCAGCCCGCTGTTCGCGGTACTGGCTATCTTCGACCTGATGGGTGCGGTGGTTATCTGGACGGTGCTGAAGAGCAAATCCGCCGATGAACTGGAGAAAGAGTCCCTTGGGGGACCGGCGACGCAGAGTTAGCGTTGTTGTGCCGGGTGGCGGCTCCGCCTTACCCGGCCTACAAAACCCAATAAAATCGTAGGCCGGGTAAGCGCAGCGCCACCCGGCAAAATCTTCTCAAAAGCCGCCTACGGGCGGCTTTTTTCATGGTGAAATCTGGAGAGTGGCACGCAAAAGTGGTATAACAAATCATTCGCCGTACCCTGCCTGGAGCGCATATGGAAATCACCGAATCACGTCGTTTATATCAACAACTTGCCGCCGAGCTGAAAGATCGCATCGAGCAAGGGGTCTATCTTGTCGGTGATAAACTTCCCGCTGAGCGTTTCATTGCGGATGAAAAAAGCGTCAGCCGTACGGTGGTCCGCGAAGCCATCATCATGCTGGAAGTGGAAGGATATGTTGAGGTACGCAAAGGTTCCGGCATTCATGTGATTTCCAGCCAGGCGAAACACTCCCCCACCCCGGACGAAAGTCTGGAGTTTGCCAGCTACGGTCCGTTTGAGCTTCTCCAGGCTCGCCAGCTGATTGAAAGCAACATTGCGGAATTTGCTGCGACGCAGGTGACCAAGCAGGACATCATGAAGCTGATGGAAATCCAGGATCATGCGCGTAAAGAAAAATGTTTCCGCGATTCCGAATGGGACCTGCAATTCCACGTCCAGGTCGCCCTTGCGACTCAGAACACGGCGCTTGCGGCAATCGTTGAAAAAATGTGGACTCAGCGCGTTCACAACCCGTACTGGAAGAAATTGCACGATCACATTGATTCCCGTACGGTAGATAACTGGTGTGACGACCACGACCAGATTCTTAAGGCTCTGATTCGTAAAGATCCGCATGCGGCGAAACTGGCAATGTGGCAGCACCTGGAGAACACTAAACAGATGCTGTTTAATGAAACAAGTGATGACTTTGAATTTAACGCTGACCGCTATCTTTTTGCCGATAATCCGGTCGTTCACCTCGATACCGCGACCAATCTCGCAAAATAACGCCCCGAACTGCTGGCAGGCGCACCGCCGCGCCTTCCGGCCAGACAGGGTAAGAAAACCTCTATAGTGTCAGCCTTTGTAAAATTTCTCGCTCCCCTCCGTGGCTTACGCCAAAATCGTGTTTCCCCTCAAATTCTGTGACGCAGAACGTCGGGCTTTGTTACAATTGGATTCACTTCGTTATTTTGTAAGTTAGTGCTTGCTAACCAGCCAATTAACAGGGAACAGTGTTGGCCACACATCAATGTGTCCGCGAGCGACCATAATGAAATCATAACAATGTCGCCGTGCTGTTTTCCCGAATGACAGGCGTGACGTTAACCGATTTCCAGGAACACTGAATGGAACTTTTGACCCAACTACTGAACGCCCTCTGGGCTCAGGATTTCGAAACGCTGGCCAACCCGTCCATGATTGGCATGCTCTACTTTGTGTTATTTATGATCCTGTTCCTTGAGAACGGTCTGCTGCCTGCTGCCTTTTTACCCGGCGACAGCCTGCTGGTGCTGGTCGGGGTGCTCTGTGCAAAAGGGGCGATGGCTTTCCCGCAAACGGTCCTGCTTTTGACCATTGCCGCCAGCCTGGGCTGCTGGGTGAGTTACATTCAGGGGCGATGGCTGGGTAACACGCGAATCGTTCAGAACTGGCTTTCGCACCTTCCGGCCCATTACCACCAGCGAGCGCACCACCTTTTCCATAAGCATGGGCTTTCCGCCTTACTGATCGGCCGCTTTATCGCATTCGTACGCACCCTGCTGCCCACCATTGCGGGCTTGTCCGGCCTGAGCAGTACGCGCTTCCAGTTCTTTAACTGGATGAGCGGCTTGCTGTGGGTGCTGATCCTGACCACGCTCGGCTACGCGCTGGGTAAAACGCCGGTCTTTATGAAATATGAAGATCAGCTGATGTCTTGCCTGATGCTGCTGCCCGTCGTTCTGCTGGTGTTTGGCCTGGTCGGGTCCCTGGTCGTACTGTGGAAGAAGAAATACGGAGCCAGGGGTTAACGATGGTTATCTCCCCGCTCGCGCTGCGCCGCTTCTCTTACGCTATCGTCGCGCTGATGATGTTCAGCGCTCTTATCCTGCTGTGGTCTGCGCTACAGCATCAGGAGTCGACGCTGGCTATCCGTCCTGTGAGCCAGGGAACCAGCGTGCCGGATGGTTTTTCCATCTGGCATCATCTGGACGCAAACGGGATCCGCTTTAAGAGCATCACGCCGCAAGACGATGTGCTGCTGATAAAATTTGACTCCAGTGCGCAAAGCGCCGCGGCGAAAGCCGTGCTGGACCGCACGCTGCCGCAGGGTTACATCATTGCGCAACAGGATGATGACAGCCACGTAGCCTCCTGGATGTCACGGTTACGCGACACGTCGCATCGATTTGGTTAACGACTAAGATTCCGAATATTTTCACCTACTTTGGTGAAACTCCCGTTTACTTACTATGCTTAAGTACGCGGAGCACCCCTCAGATGTTCTCCGCATAGTTCTGGAACACGGTTTACGCCGTAACACAATGGAAGGTTTCTATAATGAAATACCGCATCACTCTGGCTCTGGCCCTTTTTTCTTTAAGCACAGCTTCCTTCGCTATGTCTCTTTGTCAGGAGAAAGAACAGGATATCCAACGCGAAATCAGTTATGCCGAAAAGCATAACAATCAGCACCGGATCGACGGGCTGAAAAAAGCGTTGAGCGAAGTGAAAGACAACTGTACGGACAGCAAGCTGCGTGCCGATCATCAGAAAAAAATCGCTGAACAGAAGGACGAGATAGCCGAGCGCCGTCAAGACCTACAGGAAGCGAAAGAGAAAGGTGATGCGGAAAAAATTGCCAAGCGCGAGAGGAAGTTGCAAGAGGCGCAGGACGAACTGAAAGCGCTGGAAGCTCGCGATTATTGAGTTAACGGAAATCTCAACAGGAGAGAATCATGTCAAAAGATACAACTTCAGAAAATCTGCGCGCTGAACTGAAATCCCTGGCGGACACCCTGGAAGAGGTGCTGAACTCTTCTGCGGATAAATCGAAAGAAGAAGTAAGTAAACTGCGCAGCAAAGCGGAGCAGGCACTGAAAGAGAGCCGTTACCGTCTGGGTGAAACCGGTGATGCGCTGGCGAAACAGACCCGCGAAGCGGCAGCGCGCGCAGACGAATATGTACGTGATAATCCATGGACGGGTGTGGGTATTGGCGCCGCAGTGGGTGTGGTGCTGGGTGTCCTGCTGACGCGTCGTTGATTATGGAAGATCCACGTCACGCACAAGGGCCTGCTAAAAACGTCCTCGGCATCGGCCAGCGTATTCTGACAACGCTGGTCGGGATTGCCGAAACGCGCGTCCGGCTTGCGGTAGTGGAGCTGGAAGAGGAGAAAGCCAACCTCTTCCAGATGCTGCTCATGCTTGGGCTTACGATGCTCTTTGCCGCGTTTGGTCTGATGAGCCTGATGGTGTTAATCATCTGGGCTATCGATCCCCAATATCGTCTGAACGCGATGATTGCGACTACCGTGGTTCTGCTGGTGGCGGCGCTGATAGGCGGTATCTGGACCCTGCATAAAGCGCGCACGTCGACCTTCCTGCGCCATACGCGCCAGGAGCTGGCCAACGACCGCGCCCTGCTGGAGGATGATAAGTCGTGAGCGACAAAGCCGAACGTCAAAAGCGGAAAGCGTATCTGTTGAGCCAAATCCAGCAGCAGCGGCTGGATTTGTCTGCCAGCCGTCGAAACTGGGTTGAAGCCACGCATCGGTTTGACCGCGGCTGGAACACGGTCCTGAGCCTGCGCTCATGGGCGCTGGTCGGCAGCAGCGTGATGGCGATCTGGTCGGTTCGGCATCCTAACATGCTGATCCGCTGGGCACGCCGCGGCTTTGGCGCCTGGAGCGCCTGGCGGCTGGTGAAAACCACGCTGCGACAACAGCAGTTGCGCTAGCCTTCTTGCCGGGTGACGCTGCGCTTACCCGGCCTACGATTGCGTGTAGGCCGGGTAAGGCGTAGCCGCTACCCGGCAAAACCCCCTCCCTTACTCAATATCTTTGAAGAAGATTAACAGTTTTCCTTGCTAACATTTGCCATCCGCCCCGTTTACACTCCTCTCCATCGACAGCAAAGACGCGGTATCTACCCGAATTTGCACACAAATAACGTTTAGCCGCTGATGTGGTTTCCTGGAGAGTAAAATGAAAAAATTAGAAGATGTTGGTGTACTGGTAGCGCGTATTCTGATGCCTGTTCTGTTCATCACCGCAGGCTGGGGCAAAATTACCGGCTATGCGGGCACTCAGCAGTATATGGAAGCGATGGGCGTACCGGGGTTCCTGCTGCCACTGACCATTCTGCTTGAGTTCGGCGGCGGCCTGGCAGTGCTGTTCGGTTTCCTGACCCGCACCACGGCGCTGTTCACCGCAGGCTTTACCCTGCTGACCGCGTTCATCTTCCACAGCAACTTTGCGGAAGGCGTGAACTCCCTGATGTTCATGAAAAACCTGACCATCGCGGGTGGCTTCCTGCTGCTGGCTATCATGGGCCCGGGCGCCTACAGCATCGACCGTCTTCTGAATAAGAAGTGGTAAGCACGCTATACTGATTACATTCAAAGCGAGGAGACATCTCCTCGCTTTTGCTATCTGACGGAGGAGTAAAAAATGGGACAACTCGTAGACGGCGTCTGGCAGGATGTCTGGTATGACACCAAATCCACCGGTGGACGCTTTAAGCGCTCTGTTTCGGCCTTCCGTAACTGGCTGACCGCCGACGGCGCACCCGGCCCGAGTGGCGAAGGGGGCTTTGCGGCGGAAAAAGATCGTTATCATCTGTATGTTTCTCTCGCCTGTCCGTGGGCGCACCGCACGCTGATTGTGCGCAAACTTAAAGGTCTCGAATCGTTAATTCCGGTTTCGGTGGTTAACCCGCTGATGCTGGAAAACGGCTGGACGTTCGACAGTGACTTCCCGGCCGCGACGGGTGATGAGCTTTATCATCACGATTTCCTGTATCAGCTCTATCTGCGCGCCGATCCGCACTACACCGGACGCGTAACGGTGCCTGTGCTGTGGGACAAGAAAAACCAGACGATCGTCAGCAATGAATCCGCTGAAATCATTCGCATGTTCAATACCGCGTTTGACGCACACGGTGCCCGCGCCGGGGATTACTACCCGGTTGAGCTGCGTGAGAAAATTGACGAGCTGAACGGCTGGATCTACGACAACGTCAACAACGGCGTCTATAAAGCAGGGTTTGCCACCAGTCAGGAAGCGTACGACGAAGCGGTCGGCAACGTGTTTAGATCCCTGGAGCGCCTGGAGCAGATCCTCGGCCAGCATCGTTATTTAACGGGCGATCGCCTCACCGAAGCAGACATCCGCCTGTGGACGACGCTGATCCGCTTCGATCCGGTGTATGTCACCCACTTCAAGTGCGACAAGCACCGCATCAGTGATTACCTGAACCTGCACGGTTTCCTGCGCGACATCTATCAGATGCCAGGGATTGCGGAGACGGTCAATTTTGACCATATTCGCACCCACTATTTCCGCAGTCATAAGACCATCAACCCAACGGGCATTATCTCCATTGGCCCGTGGCAGGATCTGGATGAACCGCACGGGCGCGACGTGCGTTTCGGATAATTATGTAGGGAATCAATTGATTCCCTTTTTTAATTCACGGCATACATCTATCCTTACCTCGATCGCTTAGAAAACAAGTGATTGACTGATTAAGAGGCAAGGAAAAATGGACTGGTATTTAAAGGTACTGCGCAACTATTTTGGTTTTGGTGGCCGCGCCCGCCGCAAAGAGTACTGGATGTTCGTTCTGGTGAACTTCGTCCTGATTATGGTGCTGGGCATTGTGGACAAGATCCTCGGCTGGGAACGCGAGGGGGGTGAAGGCATTCTCACCACCATTTATGGTGTGTTAGTTCTGCTGCCTTCATGGGCCGTACTGTTTCGTCGTCTCCACGACACCGATCGTTCGGCGTGGTGGCTGCTGTTGCTGTTGATCCCGCTTATCGGCTGGATCGTGATTTTGATTTTCAACTGTCAGAGCGGAACGCCGGGCGAAAACCGCTTTGGTCCGGATCCTAAAGCAAGCGCGTAAATTCTGCCCGGTGGCGCATACGCTTACCGGGCCTACGCTTATTTGTTGTGGTGGGCAAAGAGCTTGGGAATTTCACGCAAACACCAAGATTTGGCTTCGCCCATGCTGTCACGACGCCACGCCATAATGATATCCACTTCGCTGGTGTATTCCGGGCTGACGACGCGCAGCCGCCCTTCTGCAATGTCCTTTTCGACAAACGGGTACGGCATCGTCGCCACGCCCAGCCCCGCCAGGAGCGCCTGACGCTTATCTTCCAGCGACGTTACCGTCAGTCGCGGCTGTTTATCCAGCAACTGTACCGTTAACACCGGGCGCTCTCGGGCGGTATCCGCGACCGCCACGCCGCGGTATTTCACGCGCGTGACCTCAGAGAGCGGCTCCGGCTCCTGATGGATAGGGTGATCCGGGGCGGCGACGTAGACGTTCATCACGCTGTACAGTTTGCGCGAATTGATTTCTGACGATGAGCGGAAATGCATGTCCGGCGCAATCACGATATCCGCCCTGCCCGTCTCAAGACGCTCCCACGCCCCGGCCAGCACCTCAGTGATGATCGACAGCTGGGTATTGGCTTTCGCGGCCAGTCTGTCCACCAGCGGGAACAGCGCCTCGGTGGGCACCAGCGCTTCGGTCACCAGCGTCAGATGGGTTTCCCAGCCGCGGGCCAGCGCTTCGGCATCCGTCGTCAGCTTATCCGCCGCTTCCAGCAATACGCGGCCGCGCTCCAGCAGCATCCGCCCAACGTTGGTGAATTTTGTTCGATGACCGGAACGGTCAAAGAGCACAACATCCAGCTCCTCTTCCAGCTTTTGCATGGTATAGCTCAGGGCAGACGGAACGCGCCCCAGTTCATCTGCCGCCGCGGCAAAACTGCCGCGCCTGTCAATCGCGTCCATGACGCGAAGCGCCTCAAGCGTCAATGCTCTCTCTTTAGCCATCTCGTTCTCATTCAGGAAATTTGAACATACCAGGCAGAATATCTGGCTAACAATGCAGCGTCCATACCTTTACCATTGATTTAGTGTAAAGAGAGGTCAAGTTTATGATTACGACAAGAACAGCGAAACAGTGCGGACAAGCCGATTTCGGTTGGTTGCAGGCCCGCTACACCTTTTCCTTTGGACACTACTTTGACCCTAAACTCCTCGGTTACGCTTCACTGCGCGTATTGAATCAGGAAGTGCTCGCCCCGGGCGCGTCCTTCCAGCCGCGCACGTACCCTAAAGTCGATATCCTGAACCTGATCCTGGAAGGCGAGGCAGAATACCGCGATAGCGAGGGCAATCATGTCCAGGCGAAGGCTGGCGAGGCGCTGTTAATTTCCACGCAGCCAGGTATTAGCTACAGCGAGCATAACCTCAGCAAAGATAAAACGCTGACCCGCATGCAGCTGTGGCTGGATGCCTGTCCGGAGCGGGAAAATCCGCTGGTGCAAAAAATCGATCTGAAGGGCGGTAAACAGCAGCTGATTGCCTCGCCAGACGGCAGCAAAGGCAGCTTGCAGTTGCGCCAGCAGGTGTGGCTGCACCATATCGAACTGAAAAAAGGTGAACAGGCGAGCTTCCAGCTTCATGGCCCGCGTGCCTATTTGCAGTCCATTCACGGAACGGTGCATGCGGTCACGCATACGGAAGAGAAAGAAGCGCTCACCTGCGGTGACGGGGCGTTTATTCGTGACGAAGCGAATATCACCCTGGTTGCCGATACGCCGCTGCGCGCGCTGCTGATTGATTTGCCGGTTTAAGATCAACACGCCCCCTCGCTCGATCGGTTCCCTCTCCCTATGGGAGAGGGTTAGGGTCAGGGGTAACGGGTTGGATTAAATCACAACATCTTACTCGCCATAATCTCAATGATCTGCCGGTCCGTCGCCTGCATTGAGCGGCACGCCAGAGCGCACAGGTTAGAGATAGACTGTTCCACGTCGTGCGCCACAATCCCCTCGTTACCCGTCACGGCAGTATCATCCAGCGCCATCATCACGGCTTTCCAGGCGCTGGTGACGCTGGTCGAGACCTTCATTGCGCAGCTGTTAGAGGCCCCATCGCAGATCATCCCGCTCACGTCGCCGATCATACTGCCGATCGCCATGGCAATGGTCTGGTAAGATCCGCCCATCAGCCACGCCATCCCCGCCGCTGCCCCCATTCCGGCCGTTGTCGCCGCGCACAACGCGGACAAGCGCGGAAGCTGGTAATGGATATAGATAGCCGACAGATGCGAGAGCATCAGCGCCCGCGCCAGCCGTTCGTCATCGGCCTGAACGTGCTCAGCCACCACCACTACCGGCATGGTGGCGGTGATGCCCTGATTCCCGGAACCCGAGTTGCTCATCGCCGGCAGCGTCGCGCCTCCCATGCGGGCATCCGAGGCTGCGCTGGTGCGGATAATAATGTCTGATCCCAGATCCTGCGCCATCCAGCCGCGTGCGCGCTGTTTATCGAGCGTCGCGCCAATATGCAGCCCCCAGTTGCCACGCAAACCTTCGCGGGAGAGCGCATCGTTCAGCCGCCCCGCATCGAGGATAAAGCGGATCGCGTCGAACGGCACCTGCTCTACAAACTCAAGGATCTGCGACAGCGTGGTGGTCGAGAGCACCGCCAGCGGATCGTCGTTGTTCTGGCTCTGACGATCGTCAAGCCTGAAGCGCGTTTCGCCCTGACAAACTACCTCCACCACGCGAGTGTGCCCGCCAGCGATGGTCACCATCGCCGAGGATTCACCGACGTAAACGCAGGCGCGTGAATAGAGGATCTCCTCGCACGGCTCCTGCAATTTCACCTGCACCAGACCTGCGTTCAGCAGTGCTTTGGCGCGCGTTAGCGCCTCGGCCGATACGTCTTTCAACACCTCCAGCCCGGCGTGTGCATTACCGCCTGTCGCCCCCAGCGCGGCCGCGATGGGTAAACCGACCATACCGGTGCCGGGCACCGTTACGCCAAGCCCGTTTTTCATCAGGTTCGGCGATACCCACGCCTCGATACGCGTCACCTCACCGTCAAGCTGTCCGGCAGCCATCGCGCACGCCAGCGCCAGCGAGACGGGTTCGGTACAGCCCAGCGCAGGCTTTACCTCTTCCTGCACAGCGCGAATAAAATGGTTCCATAAAGGATTAATTTGCTCAGACATCGTTACGACCTTATTTAACCTCATGAGAAGGCGAGGAAAGGAGAAACACAAAGCAGCAGCCCGGTAATCACAATAATCACCAGCGATACGCCTTTATATTTATGAAGTGCGGGCACTTTGTAGACCAGCCACGCCGGAATTAAGCAACCCACCATCCCGAAAATAGGGCTACAGATGGAGGTGAAGCTCAGCACCGGCGCGTTTAACACATTCGCGCTCCAGGCCAGCAGGATAGCGAACAGCATAATCCCGCGCTGGACGGTGCTTTCATTGATTTTCTCCGCCGGCATTTTGCGGCGCAGGATGTTCATCACGATGCCCTGCGTCGCCTCACGAAAGCCGAGATAGACGCCAAAGAACGCGGTCATCACGGCAAAAATGTTGAGGATCACGCTGACGATTTTGACCCAGCCCGCACCGTCACCGCTGATGAACTGTGCTGCGATTGCCAGGGCGGAAATATTCTGCTCGTAGGCTTTTACCGCCTCGTCGTGCCCCATCGCCAGCGTAAAGGAGACCGCGTAGAAAAAGACCGTCACAAACAGCACGCCAAAAGCGATATTCATTGCCCGCAGCGCTTTATGACGCGCCACCTCAACGGATTTTTCCCGTGAACGATAGGAAATCACCATCGGGCTTAATGTCTGAATAAACAGAATGGAGGTTAAGGTGAAAGGCAGCGTAATAATGGCGTTTTTAATCAGCAGGCCCATCGGCGGCAGCATACCGACGTTGGCTAAATGCCAGAGGCCAATCATCGAAAGCCCCAGCGCCGCCACCACAAATAATTTGGTCAGCACCATCAGGCTGGAGACTTTAAACAGCAGTTTTTCACCGCGCGACGAAATGGCGACCAGAATGCAGATCAGGAATAAGCCGTAGAACGGATTTTCCGACAGCAAACCGTCGGTTACGCCGAAGGTGTGTAGGTAGGATGCGCTGTCGTTGGTGATAGCCGTGGAATAGACAAACATCCAGATCACCAGCATCACGAAATAAAGCGCACCCAATAAGATGCCCCAGTTTTTACCTAAATAACCGCTAATGACGCTCGGGTAATCTTTGCATTCCGGTGATTCCGCCAGCGTATTAATAAACAGGCGCTGGAACAGGTACATAGCCGGATAACCAATTATCGACGAGAGTAAAAACACCCACAGCCCCATTAACCCGACCTGCACAGGAAGAAAAACGATGCCCGCGCCGATAGCCATCCCGATACTCATGATGACCCAGCCCGTATCGGTGCTGTCGAATTTGATCGCCTCTCGCCATTCGCTTTCGCTCATTCCCGCCCGCCTTGCCGCAGGGGAATCACTCACAATCACACTGCTGTTTGTTGCCATATTCATTGGGCACTCGCTTATTTTGTAGGGTAACTGGTTGTTTTTATAAGGTTCCGATCGCCAGCGATTGCGAGTCAGAGGGTGCAGGTGTGAGTTATTGATATGGGAAGATCATATCCGGAGCGCGGGAGAAAAAAGTCACAACTTTTATGTGGATTTTCTAAAGCGAGAGAATAATATTACTTCAGGATAGCAGAAAGGAGAGTAAGTTTTCTAAAATTGACGGCGTTCACAAAATTAAAAGCCTCCCCATTTGAGGAGGCTGAAGATGAAGCCTGTATTACATCGCCTGCGTAAACGTCCTCGAAATCACGTCCTGCTGCTGCTCGCGCGTCAGAGCGTTAAACCGCACCGCATAGCCTGAAACGCGGATCGTCAGGTTCGGATAGTTCTCCGGATGGGCAATGGCATCCAGCAGCATCTCCCGGTTCATCACGTTGACGTTCAGGTGTTGCCCGCCCTCAATGGTCGCTTCGTGGTGGAAGTATCCGTCCAGCAGCCCGACAAGGTTGGTTTTGCGCACCGGCTCGTCCTTGCCCAGTGCCTGCGGCACGATGGAGAAGGTGTAGGAGATCCCGTCTTTGGCATAGGTGAACGGCAGCTTGGCGACCGAGGTTAACGACGCCACCGCCCCTTTTCTGTCGCGCCCGTGCATCGGGTTGGCGCCAGGCGCAAACGGCGTGCCGCCGCGACGTCCGTCCGGCGTGTTGCCGGTCTTCTGCCCGTAAACCACGTTGGAGGTGATGGTCAGGATCGACTGCGTCGGTACCGCGTTGCGGTACGTCGGCAGCGCCTGGATTTTCTTCATAAAGCGCTCAACCAGATCGCAGGCGATACTGTCCACGCGATCGTCGTTGTTGCCGTACTGCGGATAGTCGCCTTCGATGACGAAATCGACCGCCAGACCGGTGTGGTCGCGCACCGGTTTTACCGTGGCGTATTTGATGGCCGACAGGGAATCCGCCGCCACCGACAGCCCGGCAATGCCGCAGGCCATGGTGCGGTAGACGTCCCGGTCGTGCAGCGCCATCAGCGAGGCTTCGTAGCTGTATTTATCATGCATATAGTGAATGAGATTCAACGCGCTGATGTACTGCACCGCCAGCCAGTCCATGAAGTGATCGAGGCTCGCCATTACGGTGTCGTAATCCAGTACCTCATCCAGCAGCGGCTCGGTTTTCGGCCCCACCTGGATCTTCAGCTTCTCATCCACCCCGCCGTTGATTGCATACAGCAGCGTTTTCGCCAGGTTGGCGCGTGCGCCGAAGAACTGCATCTGCTTGCCGATCACCATCGGGCTGACGCAGCAGGCAATGGCGTAGTCGTCGCTGTTGAAGTCGGCGCGCATCAGATCGTCGTTCTCGTATTGCAGCGAGGAGGTGACGATCGACACCTGCGCGGCGTATTTCTTGAACGCGATCGGCAGTTGTTCGGACCAGAGGATCGTCAGGTTTGGCTCCGGCGCAGGCCCCATGGTGTGCAGGGTATGCAGGTAGCGGAAGCTGTTTTTGGTCACCAGCGTGCGGCCATCCAGCCCCATGCCGCCAATCACTTCCGTGGCCCAGATCGGATCGCCGGAGAAGAGCGTGTCGAACTCCGGCGTGCGCAGGAAGCGTACCATGCGGATCTTCATGATGAAGTGGTCGATCAGCTCCTGGGCCTGCACCTCATTCAGCCGTCCTGCCTGCATGTCGCGTTCAATGTAGATATCAAGGAACGAGGCCGTGCGCCCCAGCGACATCGCCCCGCCATTCTGGGATTTCACTGCGGCAAGGTAGGCAAAGTAGACCCACTGCACCGCTTCCTGCGCATTCATCGCCGGACGTGAAATATCAAAGCCATAGTTCGCCGCCATCTGCTGGATCTGGAGCAACGCACGTTTATGCTCCGCCAGCTCCTCGCGCAGGCGGATCGTGGCCTCCAGATCTTCTCCGCGCTCCAGTTTCCCCTGGAGATCGGCGAACTGAAGTTCACGCTCGCGCACCAGATAGCTGATGCCGTACAGCGCCACGCGACGGTAGTCGCCGATGATGCGTCCGCGCCCGTAGCCGTCCGGCAGACCGGTCAGCACCCCCGATTTGCGACAGCGCATCATCTCCGGAGAGTAGACGTCAAACACGCCCTGGTTGTGGGTTTTGCGCAGGTCTGTGAAGAGATATTCAAACTGCGGATCCATCTCGCGACCGTAAGCTTCGAACGAACTGCGGATCATGTTGATCCCGCCGTACGGATGCAGGGCGCGCTTGAGCGGCTTGTCGGTTTGCAGGCCAACGATCGTCTCCAGCTCCTGATCAATATAGCCCGGCCCGTGCGCGGTAATAGTAGTGGCGATGTTGGTGTCAAAATCCACCGGAGCGTGAGTAGCATTCTCCTGACGAATGCCGACCATCACCTTCTGCCACAGCGCCGTCGTTGCTGGCGTCGCCTGCGCGAGGAAAGCTTCATCGCCTTCATAAGGGGTGTAGTTATGCTGAATAAAATCGCGCACGTTAATGGCGTTTTTCCATTCTTCACCGCGAAACCCGGCCCATGCGTCGCTGTAAGGCGCGACGCCCGTATCGATTGTTACTTTCATCAGATTCTCGCTTTATCAGGCGTAAGCCGCAGCCGGAGTAACCTTCCCAAGACGGAGGGCATCCAGTGCGATCATTTTTTCTTCATTGGTAGGGATCACCGCGCAGGCCGCGCGGGACGACTCGGTAGAGATCACGCGCTCGCCCGCGCTGCCCGGCAGGGCATTTTTGGACTCGTCGAGGATGATGCCAAACACCTTAAGATGCTCCACCACCAGCGCGCGGATAAGCACGGAGTTCTCACCGATCCCGCCGGTAAACACCACGCCATCCAGACGGTGCAGGGACGCGGCATGACCGGCGATATGTCGCGCAATCCGGTGGACAAAGGTCTTTATTGCCAGCCGCGCCCGCTCGTTGCCGTCATGCCAGGCTTTCTCCAGCGCGCGCAAATCGGAGGAGATGCCAGAGATCCCCAGCAGCCCGGACTCTTTGTTGACCACGCGCTCCAGATCCTCGAACGACTGGCCGGTCTGCCGGGCAATCCACGCCATCGCGCCAAAATCCACGTCGCCGCAGCGCGTGCCCATCACCAGTCCTTCAAGCGGCGTCATCCCCATGGACGTGTCCACGCTTACGCCGTTACGCACCGCGCAGATGGACGCCCCGTTGCCGAGATGGGCAATCACCAGGCCGCTGTCATCGGGAGAGAGCCCGAGAAGCGCGTGCGCCTGCGCCGACACGTAGCGGTGAGAGGTGCCGTGGAAACCGTAGCGGCGCACGCCCAGCTCTTCAAAATAGCGGTACGGCAAGCCGTACAGATACGCCTGCGGCGCCATGGTCTGGTGGAAGCTGGTATCAAATACCGCCACCTGCTGCACGCCGGGGAACAGGCGCCCGGCGGCTTCCACGCCGCTCAGGTTGGCGTAGTTATGCAGCGGCGCCAGCGGGGAGACCTCGCGGATCTGCGCCATCACCTCTTCCGTGATCAGGGTCGACTCGCTGAAGAGGTCGCCGCCGTGGGCAATGCGATGGCCAATCAAGGCCACGCTGACCATCAGGTTGCGTTTCTCCAGCTCCAGGGCGATGGCGGCCAGCGCCCCTTCGTAGTCCTGGTGAGCCAGTCTGACCGGCTCACCCCCATTCACGGAAATAAAGGCTTTTTCTGTGTTGATGCCGTCCGCAATGCCCGTCATCAGGGCATCGCAGCCTGCGGCGTCCAGCACCGAGAACTTAACAGAGGACGATCCGCAGTTAATGACCAGTACTACCGGAAACTCAATCATGGTATGGCTCCGCTCTTCCTGAGCTTTGGTTTAAAACAGTTTGTACACGATGTTCAGAATGGTCAGCAGTCCGACCACGGTTACGAAGATGTTCTCGGTCCGGCCTTTGTATTTCGCCAGCGCAGGCGCCTTGCGGATGGCGTACATCGGCAGCAGGCACAGCAGAGAGGCGATAATTGGCGCACCCATGGCTTCAATAAGGTCCAGGATGTTCGGGTTGGCGTAGGCCACAATCCAGGTGGAGCCCATGATGAAGACCATGCTGATGGTGTTCAGCTTGCCCACGGAGACTTTCTTCTTGTCGCCCTTGTAACCGAACTTGAGGATCAGACCGTTCAGCCCCTCCAGCGTGCCCAGATAGTGGCCGAAGAAGGATTTAAAGATAGCGACCAGCGCGATGATGGAGGCGCCGTATTCCAGCACCGTGGCGAACGTGGATTTACTGCCTGACATCGACGCGAAGTGGTTCGCCAGGTAAGAGAGCACCGGAATGTTCTGCGCTTTGGCGTCCGCCATGTTCTGCGGAGAGAGCGTAAACAGGCAGCTAAAGGCGAAGAACATCACCACCGCCACCATCAGCAGGCTGGCGCGACCGATGATTTTGGAACATTTCTGCTCGGTAAACTCTTTCCCGAACTCCGGTTCGTACTCTTCGCGCTTGGAGACCACAAACGAGGAGACGATAGGCGAGAAGTTGAAGGAGAAGACCATGATGGAGATCCCCAGCCACACCGTGACCAGAATGCCGTCATGACCGGTGAAGGCGATATCGCTCAGGTTAACCTGGTCGATCACCGCCGAGTTCCAGTACGGGATCAGCGAGAGAGAAATTAACACCAGGCTGGCGATGAACGGGAACACCAGGTAGCTCATCACTTTCACCATCAGGTCTTTACCGAACCAGATAACAAAGGCCATCAGCAGCAGCAGGAACAGCGCCACCACGCCGCGGTTCAGGGCGGGCATCTGGAGCTGGTTTTCCCAGAAGGTCATAAAGGTGTTGGTAATGGTGACGCCGTAAATCCACAGCAGCGGGCAAATGGCAAAGAAGTAGAGGAAGGTGATCACCACCCCGCCGGTCTTACCAAAATGCTCCTCCACCGTTTCGGTGATGTTGCCGGAGACGTTACTGCCGGACAAACACAGACGCGCCAGCGCGCGGTGGCAGTAAAAGGCAATCGGGAACGCGAGTACCAGCATCAGCAGGATAGGGATCAGGCCGCCAAAGCCTGCACGGATAGGGAAGAACAGCACGCCTGCGCCAATGGCGGTACCAAACAGGCCGAGCGTCCAGGTGGTATCCGATTTACGCCAGGTGGACGTTTTTGTCTGGCCAACGATAATGCTTTCTGTGTTGCTCATAAGTCATCCTTTATGCGTCAACGAAGCCGGTAATTTGGGAAACACGGGAGAGATCGATATTGCCGCCGGAAATAATGCAGACGGTTTTTCGGCCCTGAATATAGTGGTCCAGCTTGCCGCTTAATAACGCCGCGCACGCCAGCGCACCGGCACCTTCCGTGACCACCTTATTTCGCTGAATAAGCGCGATCATGCTGTTGCGAATCTCGTCTTCGCTGACCAGCACAATGTCATCGACTAATTCACGAACAATTTCGAAGGTTAAATTACCTGGGCGAGACACGTCGCAGCCGTCAGCTAATGTGCCGGTAATACGATGACTGGTTATTTCTCCGGCCTGATACGATGCCGCCATTCCGTGCACATTTTCAGACTGCACGCCGATAATATTGATAGTTGGGTTGATGGATTTAATTGCTGTCGCAATACCGGCAATTAAACCGCCGCCGCCGATGGGGACAATCACGTTATCCACGTCATATAAATCTTCGAGGATTTCCAGGCCGATGGTGCCCTGGCCGGCAATGACTTTCGGATCGTCGTAAGGCGGGATAAAAATGCGCCCTTCCATCTCGACGATTTCGCTCACTTTGGCGATGGTGTCGTTAAAGTTCTCGCCGTGCAGCACCACTTCGGCAGAGTAGTCACGCGTGGCGGCAACCTTGGATTTCGGCGCGCCCATCGGCATGACCACTTTGCCGTCGATGCCGAGCATGGCGCAGGAGAGAGAGACCCCCTGCGCGTGGTTCCCTGCGGAACAGGCCACCACGCCCTTGCGTTTTTCCGCATCGGTCAGCGAGCTTAATTTATTAAAAGCCCCACGTATTTTAAACGAACCGGTACGCTGCATATTTTCAAATTTCAGGAATATCTCACCCTTACACCGTTCGCTCAGATAATTCGAGCGCGGCATACCGGTTTTATAGATCTTTCCCGCCAGTCTTTTTCTGGCGTCCTGAATATCTTCAATGGTCACCGGGAGATCGTAAGTAATGTGCATAATATCCTCGTTATAATAATTCATTGTTTTCAGGCAAAGTCAGGGTATCAGAGCGTTAAAAAGCGTCGCTCCGGGTGTTTTAAATCATCATTATTTCTATCGTCGTTTTTCGATATTCATCGACGAATATTGTTTTGCCAGTTCAACTAATACTGACGCCGATTTTTTAATACTGTAATTTTTTGACCACACGGCGGCATAACGCGCCACGGGTAATTCATCTTCCACCGGCAGAACAATAAACTGGTCCGAGCCGAATGGCGCAATCATGTCACGGGGGATCACCGTCAGGTAATCGGCATTGAGGACAAGGTTATAGATGGTGACGACGGAATCGGTCTGGACGATGTTTTCAATGCTGATGTGGTTGTCTTGCAGGGTGGTCAGGAGTTCGTTGTAGTAGCCCATATCGGTTTGCGGCATCACCCACTGCTCGTGCGTGAGCGATGCCAGTCTGGTCGGGCCGGTGCACGTTCGTGATTTACTCGCCACCAGCACAAACTCGGATTCAAACAGTGGCTCAACGTGAAGATCCTGAAGCTGCATCCCGTCGCTCAGCGTGCCGATGGCGAAATCCAGCCGGCCATCGCGAATGGCGGGCAGGAATGAAGAGAGCTGCGCTTCATACATTGAGACGCGCGCTTTCGGGAACACTTCCTTGAATTTTTTGATCATCCCGGACAGGAAGGTGAAGCCAATCAGCGACGGATAGCCAAAAGAGACGTCCATGACGGTACTGAAACTGAGGCTGTTAATCTCGCTCACCATGTTTTTCATTTCGCGGGTGATCGACTCAGCGTAGGACAGCAGCACCTGACCGGCGGCAGTGAGTTTTACGCCGGTGTTCTTACGCACCATCACTTCCACCCCAAAGTAGGATTCGATGTCGCTGATGATTTTGCTGACGGCAGGTTGCGTCAGCCCCAGTTGTCTTGCAGCAGAACCTATGGAGCCACTTTTGATGACTTCCTGAAATACCACGAGGTGCTGTGTTTTCGGTAGAATAATAGTATTCATAATATTCTGCGCTTATTTCCCTATGACGCAGCGGATTCTACCCAATATTGTTTCAGGGGGTATGTGCTGTTACTCACAATTTGCCAGGACGCTCTGTTTTCAACCGCACCCGAAATCTAATTATGTCTTTATAAATCAAATGCTTATTACAATAAAAATACACATTTACGCTGATATTGATCAATAAAAAACGCGGTAATAAATTTATTTTATGGCAATAACCAGCGTGAATTTTTTTGCCTTAAAAATATTAATAAAGGCTATCTTTCAGGCAATTAAAGGTTAATAAAACACCATTATTCCTTTAAAACATTTTTGTGGTTTATCAACTTTACCAGGAATATTTATACACTTTCCGGTTAAAGAGTGGGATATATCACACATTCACCAGAAGAATGTTTTAAGATTCAATATTAAATTATCAAATGAATAACATTCGGCATCACTGACTAAACATTTACAACATCTGCTCAACACTAAAATTTTCTAATTTCATAGCGTTAAATTTTGTGATTGCGATCATGCGCAGCAGATGAGAGGAATGCACAGTCAGGCAAATAGTGAAATGTGCTTAGCATCGCAAAATTGAGAATTAATGTCGTTTGGCGCTTCGCTTACCCGGCCTGCAACCTTCTGAAAGCAAAAACCCCGCCGAAGCGGGGTTTCGTAAGAAGTTGAAGCTGACCGATAAGCCGGGTTCTGTCGTGGACAGTCATTCATCTAGGCCAGCAATCGCTCACTGGCTCAAGCAGCCTACCCGGGTTCAGTACGGGCCGTACCATGTGAACCCCTATTTGGCCTTGCTCCGGGTGGAGTTTACCGTGCCACGGACTGTTACCAGCCGCGCGGTGCGCTCTTACCGCACCCTTTCACCCTTACCTGATCCCGCTTGCGCGGGCCATCGGCGGTTTGCTCTCTGTTGCACTGGTCGTGGGTTTCCCCCCCAGGCGTTACCTGGCACCCTGCCCTGTGGAGCCCGGACTTTCCTCCCCTCCGCCCGTCTCCCCCGAAAGGGACGACGACGAAGCGGCGACTGTCTGGTCAGCTTCGGCGCGCAGTATAGAGGGTTTGCGCGCCGCTGTCACCCCTGGCTACGCATGCCTACCTGCAATGTGGCCGCGATATTCCGCGAGGTGCGGTAAATGTTGTCATACGCTCCCTGGAACGCCTCTTCCAGTGAACCGATGCGGGTCAGTACGCTGAACACCGCGTCGATGCCGTACTGATGCACCACACCCACATCCTGCGTCAGACTTCCGGCAATCCCGATCACCGGCTTATGGTATTTTTTGGCGACGCTCGCCACACCGACGGGCACTTTGCCATTAATGCTCTGGCTGTCGATGCGCCCTTCCCCGGTCAGCACCCACGTGCAGTCGTGAATATGTTCTTCAAGATTGAGCGCCTGAGTGACAATCTCGATGCCGCTTTTCAGCTCAGCGCCCAGGAAGGCCATCAGCGCCGCGCCCATGCCGCCCGCGGCGCCAGCCCCCGGAACCCGGTTGACGTCAATGCGCAGTGATTTTTTGATCACCCCGGCGTAGTGGCTAAGATTGGCGTCGAGTTCGAGGATCATCTCCTCCGTGGCGCCTTTTTGCGGGCCAAAGATACGCGACGCGCCGCTTTCACCGACCAGCGGATTCGTCACGTCACAGGCGACGCGGATTGCGCATCCCTGAAGACGCGGATCGAGATCGGAAATATCAATCCGGTTAAGCGCCATCAGGCTGCCGCCGCCGTAGCCGATCTCCGTCCCGTTCGCATCCGTAAACTTCGCGCCCAGCGCCTGCATCATACCCGCGCCCCCATCGTTGGTTGCGCTCCCGCCGATACCGATAATGATGTTGCGCGCGCCTTTATCCAGCGCGCTGAGGATCAGCTCCCCCGTCCCGCGCGACGTCGTGACCAGCGGGTTACGCTGCGCGGGAGGAACAAGCACCAGGCCGCTGGCGGCGGCCATCTCGATAAACGCGGTGGTACCGTCGCCCGAGATCCCCCAGCTGGCCTTCACCTTTTCCCCTAACGGGCCGGTGACGACAGCCTGCTGCCAGGTGCCCTGCGTCGCAGCGATCATCGCTTCAACCGTACCTTCTCCGCCGTCAGCAACGGGAACAGACACGTAATGAGCATCGGGGAAAATTTCCCGAAATCCTTTTTCTATCGCCTGCGCCACCTCGGTGGCAGACAGGCTTTCTTTATAAGAGTCTGGCGCGATTACGATTTTCATAGTTGTATGCCTGAGCCGTAGGCCCGGTAAGCGTAACGCCACCGGGCAGGACGTCATTAGCGAGCAATTTCAACCTTCGCCAGTTTTTCGTAATAGCACGCTAACGCGCTGTGATCGGCGGTGCCCAGACCGTCCGCACGCAGCGCCTGCATCATCTCCATGACGGCGGCAGTCAGCGGCAGCTGCGCGCCCACGCCGTGGGAGGTATCCAGCGCATTCGCCAGATCCTTAATGTGCAGATCGATGCGGAAGCCCGGCCTGAAGTTACGATCCATCACCATCGGCGCCTTGGCATCCAGCACGGTGCTGCCCGCCAGACCACCGCGAATGGCCTGATAGACCAGATCCGGATTAACGCCCGCTTTGGTGGCCAGCGTCAGCGCTTCGGACATGGCCGCGATGTTCAACGCCACAATCACCTGGTTTGCCAGCTTGGTGACGTTGCCTGCGCCAATTTCACCGGTGTGCACCACGGAGCCGGCCATGGCTTTCATCAGGTCGTAGTATTTGTCGAACACGGCTTTATCGCCCCCGACCATCACCGACAGGGTGCCGTCGATGGCTTTCGGTTCGCCGCCGCTGACCGGCGCATCCAGCATCTCTACGCCCTTCGTTTTCAGCGCCTCGCTGATTTCGCGGCTTGCCAGCGGTGCGATAGAACTCATGTCGATCACCACAAGGCCCGGCTTCGCGCCGTCGATAATGCCGTTCTCACCCAGCGCCACCTCTTTCACGTGCGGGGAGTTTGGCAGCATGGTGATAATCACGTCGCACTGCTCAGCAATCGCTTTTGCGGTTGTCGCCGTTTCTGCGCCAGCCGCAATCACCTCTGCCACCGCGTCTGAATTACGATCTAAAACCACCAGTGAGTAACCTGCTTTGATGAGGTTTTTGCTCATTGGTTTGCCCATGATACCCAGGCCAATAAAACCCACTTTCAGCGTCATAATCTGTTTCCTCAATGATGGTTATTTTTTAAAAGCGTCCGCTAACTTCTGCGTGGCGGCGCGGAATACGCCGAGATCGCTGCCGACGGCAACAAACGTTGCGCCCCACTCCAGGTAGCGGCGGGCATCGGCTTCCACTGGCGCCAGAATGCCGCACGGTTTACCGTGCGCTTTGGCACGGGCAAAAATGTGCTGAATTGCGCGCTGCACGTCCGGATGGCTGGCGTTGCCCAGATGACCAAAGGCGGCCGCCAGATCGCTCGGGCCGACGAAAATGCCGTCTACCCCCTCCGTCGCAGCAATAGCGTCGACGTTATCGACCCCCTGCTGGCTCTCGATCTGAACCAGAATGGTGATGTTTTTGTTGGACTGGGCGAAATAGTCCGGCACGGTGCCAAACATGTTGGCGCGGTGCGAGACGGACACGCCGCGGATCCCTTCCGGTGGATAGCGGGTCGCCGCCACGGCCAGCACCGCTTCTTCTTCCGTTTCAACAAACGGGATCAGGAAGTTGTAGAAGCCGATATCCAGCAGACGCTTGATGATCACCGGCTCGTTGGTGGGCACACGCACCACCGGCGCGCTGTGGCTGCCTTTCAGCGCCATCAGCTGCGGAATAAACGTGTTGATATCGTTTGGCGCATGTTCGCCGTCCAGCACCAGCCAGTCGAACCCGGCCAGGCCCAGCACTTCGGTGCTGATGGGGTTGGCCAGCGCAGACCAGCAGCCAATCTGAATCTGATGCGCCGCAAGGGCCGCTTTAAATTTATTCGGGAAGATGTCGTTACTCATTACTTATACCTTTTTTAATTCCGCAGTTTTAGCCAGTAGCTTTTCTTATTTATTCCGACTCAGCGTCAGCGTTATATTTATTTTCCTGACTGAATTTTGGCGTTATAAAATCGTCATTCAGTATAATCGTCACCACCCGGCAGCACATTGTCTCAATGCTCAATTATCCAACGGGAGTAGCACGCTATTTTGAGCATATGCCCAACACAGTGGGCGCTGATGCACAGAATCAACGATTAGTGGTTCGGGAGCGATCGCGATCACATTCTCACCTTTCCTCTCCTGGCATTCTTTATTTCCTCAATAAGAAACAATTAACCATCTGGCTATATTTAGTATCAGATATTTTGCTGGAGAAGAGTGAACAATGGCCGATATTGAAATTCGACAGGCGTCGCCGACGGCGTTCTATATAAAAGTGCACGATACCGATAACGTGGCGATTATTGTCAACGACAATGGCTTAAAAGCTGGCACCCGCTTTCCGGATGGCCTGGAGCTGATTGAGCACATTCCGCAGGGGCATAAAGTCGCACTGGTCGATATCCCGGCGCAGGGCGAAATCGTGCGCTACGGCGAAGTCATCGGCTATGCGGTGCGCGCTATCCCGCAGGGTAGCTGGATTGAGGAGTCGCTGGTTGAGCTGCCCACCGCCCCGCCGCTGGAGTCGTTGCCGCTGGCTACCCGCGTCCCTGAGCCGTTGCCTCCGCTGGAGGGTTATACCTTCGAAGGTTACCGCAACGCGGATGGCAGCGTGGGAACCAAAAACCTGCTTGGCATCACCACCAGCGTGCATTGCGTGGCGGGCGTAGTGGATTACGTGGTGAAAATTATTGAGCGCGATCTGCTGCCGAAATACCCCAACGTTGACGGCGTGGTGGGTCTTAACCACCTGTACGGCTGCGGCGTGGCGATCAATGCGCCCGCAGCGGTCGTGCCGATCCGTACGATTCACAATATCGCCCTTAACCCAAACTTTGGCGGTGAGGTCATGGTGATTGGTCTCGGCTGTGAAAAATTGCAGCCAGAACGCCTGTTGCAGGGTACGGAGGATGTGAAAGCCATTCCGGTTGACGATGCCAGTATTGTGCGTCTTCAGGATGAACACCATGTCGGCTTCAGATCGATGATCGACGACATTTTACAGGTGGCAGAGCGCCATCTGGAGAAGCTGAACAAACGCCAGCGTGAAACCTGCCCGGCCTCTGAACTGGTCGTTGGGACACAGTGTGGCGGCAGCGATGCGTTTTCCGGCGTCACCGCTAACCCGGCGGTAGGTTATGCCTCCGATCTGTTCGTGCGCTGCGGCGCCACGGTGATGTTCTCCGAAGTGACCGAAGTGCGTGATGCTATCCACCTGCTCACGCCGCGCGCCGTCAACGAAGAGGTGGGCAAACGCCTGCTGGAGGAGATGGCCTGGTACGATAACTATCTCGACATGGGCAAAACGGACCGCAGCGCCAACCCGTCTCCGGGTAACAAGAAAGGCGGCCTGGCGAACGTGGTGGAAAAGGCCCTCGGGTCAATTGCCAAATCCGGCCAGAGCGCGATTGTGGAAGTGCTCTCCCCTGGCCAGCGACCAACCAAACGCGGTTTGATCTACGCGGCAACGCCTGCCAGTGATTTCGTGTGCGGCACCCAGCAGGTGGCATCCGGCATTACGGTACAGGTCTTTACCACCGGGCGCGGCACGCCGTACGGCCTGATGGCGGTACCGGTGATCAAAATGGCGACCCGCACCGAGCTGGCAAACCGCTGGTATGACTTAATGGATATCAACGCGGGCACCATCGCCACCGGGGAAGAGAGTATTGAAGAGGTGGGCTGGAAGCTGTTCCACTTCATTCTGGATGTGGCAAGCGGGCGGAAGAAAACCTTCTCCGATCAATGGGGATTGCATAACTCGCTGGCGGTGTTTAACCCGGCGCCGGTGACCTGATGGCCCCTCATCCTGCCTTCTCCCCACAGGGGAGAGGGTAAAAAAGCCGCACCGGGCAGTCCCCTCTCCCCTATGGGGTGAGGGGAAAAGCCCCCTCAAACCAGCACCACATCGATCCCGCTTTTGCGTAACCCTTCCAGGCTTTCCGCCGGAATGCCTTCATCAACGATAATCATGTCGATCCGCTGGGTATCAATAATTTTATGCAGGCTTGAACGGTTAAACTTGCTGGAGTCCGTGACCACGATAATACGCTCCGCCACCTCGCACATTTTGCGGTTCAGACGGGCTTCATCCTCGTTGTGCGTACTCACCCCCCGGTCGAGATCGATGGCATCGACGCCCAGGAACAGCAGGTCAAAATGGTAATTCTGTAAGGACTGCTCCGCCTGGTCACCGTAGAAGGACTGCGACTGACGGCGCAAATGCCCGCCGGTCATCAGCAGCTCTACGCCCTCCGCTTCCAGCAGCGCGTTTGCCACATTCATCCCGTTGGTCATGGCAATGACATCGGTGTGCTGGCGCAGCATGCGGGCAATTTCAAAGGTCGTGGTGCCGGAGTCCAGAATAATGCGATGACCCGGCTTCACCAGTTCAGCCGCCGCCTGCGCGATGCTGCGCTTTACTGCCGTATTAAGGGAACTTTTGTCCTCAACGGACGGCTCCACGCCGGGGGCATTGCCTTCGCAAATCAGCGCGCCGCCGTAAGCGCGAACGGCAATCCCCTGCTTTTCCAGAAAGGCCAGATCGTTACGGATCGTCACCGTCGACACGCCGTATAAAAGAGAAAGATCGTTAACCTGCACGCTTCCCTGCGCCCGCAACCGCTGAATGATCTGCTCTCGCCTTTCACTGGTGCCGGTGATGCGCTTCTCTGCGGATGAATCGGTGCTGCTCATACGAGCTCCTTAGTAAATACACTTTCGTTTCATTTCGTTTTGCTTATTAACGCCTTTCTTTTGAGGGAATGCAAGCCCTGTATGGTGGGCAGACGCAAGCTTTACCGCCGCTGAAACCTTTCATTATGTTTCTTTTGTGAAACAGATCGGAAAACTATTATCTTTCGTTTTATTTTTACCCCACCATAATGCAGTATCAAATGAAACAAAACGAAAGATGAATGCCAACACCATCCGAAATGGAGAGGAAAGTGAAACATCTGACAGAAATGGTGGAACAACATAAACGGGGGAATACAAACGGGATTTATGCCGTCTGTTCCGCACATCCACTGGTACTTGAAGCTGCACTACGCTACGCCCATTCACAACAGACGCCTCTGCTGATTGAAGCCACCTCAAACCAGGTGGATCAGTTTGGCGGTTATACCGGTATGACGCCCGCCGATTTTTATGGGTTTGTCTGCAAGCTGGCGGGATCTCTTGGTTTCCCCACCTCGCAGCTGATCCTTGGCGGCGATCATTTAGGTCCAAACCGCTGGCAAAACCTGCCGGCTTCGCAGGCGATGGCAAACGCCGACGATCTGATCAGAAGCTACGTGGCGGCCGGGTTTAAAAAAATTCACCTCGATTGCAGCATGTCCTGCGAAGACGACCCGGTTCCGTTAACCGATGCAATCGTTGCCGGGCGTGCCGCTCGGCTGGCTAAAATTGCCGAAACCACCTGTCTCGAGCAATTTGGCGTAGCCGATCTGGTCTACGTTATCGGCACGGAAGTTCCGGTTCCCGGTGGGGCACACGAGACGCTGACCGAGCTTGAGGTCACCACGCCAGAGGCGGCACGCGCCACGCTTGAGGCACACCGCCACGCATTCGAGAAGGAAGGGTTAAGCGACATCTGGCCGCGCATTATTGGCCTGGTGGTTCAGCCTGGCGTTGAGTTCGACCATGCGCAGGTTTGTGACTATCAACCGCATAAAGCCGTCGCGCTGAGCGAGATGGTTGAAGCCTACGACACGCTTGTATTTGAAGCACACTCTACCGATTACCAGACGCCGCAGGCGCTGCGCCAGTTGGTGAAAGATCACTTCGCCATTCTGAAAGTCGGCCCTGCGCTAACCTTCGCGCTGCGCGAAGCGCTGTTCTCACTGGCAGCAATTGAAGAAGAGCTGCTGCCGGCAAAAGCCTGCTCAGGGCTGCGTCACGTCCTGGAAAACGTGATGCTCGATCGCCCGGAATACTGGCAAAGCCACTATCACGGCGACGGCAATGCCCGTCGCCTGGCGCGCGGTTACAGCTATTCCGACCGCGTGCGCTATTACTGGCCAGACAGCCAGATTGACGACGCCTTTGAGCGGCTGGTACGCAACCTGGCGGATGAACCGATCCCGCTGCCGCTGATCAGCCAGTATCTGCCGTTGCAGTACAGCAAAGTTCGCGATGGCGCTCTCAGGTCCACAACACGGGAACTCATCCTCGACCACATTCAGGACATACTCCAGCAGTACCATGCCGCCTGCGAAGGCGTAACGACTCAACACGCATAATTAAAAAGAGGAAAACGCTATGCCAAACATTGTCTTATGCCGCATTGATGAACGCCTGATCCACGGTCAGGTGGGCGTACAGTGGGTGGGGTTTGCGGGGGCGAACCTGGTGCTGGTGGCAAATGACGAGGTTGCAGACGATCCGGTTCAGCAAAACCTGATGGAGATGGTGCTGGCGGAAGGCATCGCCGTGCGTTTCTGGTCCCTGCAAAAAGTGATCGACAACATTCATCGCGCCGCCGACCGGCAGAAAATTCTGCTGGTCTGTAAAACACCGGCTGATTTTTTAACGCTGGTCGAGGGCGGCGTGCCCATCACCCGTATTAACGTCGGAAATATGCATTACGCCAGTGGCAAACAGCAAATTGCCAAAACGGTATCTGTAGACGCGAACGATATCGCCGCGTTTAACGGCCTGAAGGCGGCCGGAGTGGAATGCTTCGTTCAGGGCGTTCCAACAGAGACTGCTTTGGATCTCTTTAAACTGCTCTGAGGGATTCACAATGGAAATCAGTCTGTTGCAGGCTTTCGCGCTGGGGCTTCTCGCCTTTATAGCGGGCCTGGATATGTTTAACGGCTTAACACACATGCACCGTCCGGTGGTACTCGGGCCACTGGTTGGCCTGATTCTGGGCGATTTGCACACCGGAATTCTGACCGGCGGTACGTTAGAACTGGTCTGGATGGGACTCGCGCCGCTGGCGGGCGCGCAGCCGCCAAACGTGATTATCGGCACCATCGTTGGCACCACATTTGCCATTACTACAGGCGTGAAGCCGGATGTCGCCGTTGGGGTCGCCGTGCCGTTTGCCGTGGCGGTTCAGATGGGGATCACCTTCCTCTTCTCGGTGATGTCCGGCGTGATGTCCCGCTGCGATCGCATGGCGGCTAACGCAGACACCCGTGGTATTGAACGGGTCAACTATCTGGCACTGCTGGCGCTCGGCGTCTTCTACTTCCTGTGTGCATTTCTGCCCATCTACTTCGGGGCTGAACATGCGAAAACCGCCATTGACGTGCTGCCGGAACGTCTGATCGACGGTCTCGGCGTCGCGGGCGGCATCATGCCAGCGATCGGCTTCGCCGTGCTGCTGAAGATCATGATGAAAAACGTTTACATCCCTTACTTCATTATCGGCTTTGTCGCCGCGGCCTGGCTGAAACTCCCGGTGCTGGCGATTGCCGCGGCTGCGCTGGCGATGGCGCTGATCGACCTGCTGCGCAAATCGCCTGAACCCACGGCGCCTGCGGCCCAGAAAGAGGAATTTGAAGATGGCATCTAATCACACCACCCTGCCGGGCGTGTCTGAAAGTGAAGAGACACTGCTGACCGGCGTGAATGAAAACGTCTACGAAGACCAGAGTATTGGCGCTGAGCTAACGAAAAAGGATATTAACCGTGTCGCCTGGCGTTCCATGCTGCTACAGGCCTCGTTTAACTACGAGCGTATGCAGGCCTCCGGCTGGCTGTATGGGCTACTGCCCGCGCTGAAAAAGATCCACACCAATAAGCGGGACCTGGCGCGCGCCATGAAAGGCCATATGGGCTTCTTCAACACCCACCCGTTCCTGGTGACCTTCGTCATCGGCATTATTCTGGCAATGGAGCGTTCCAAGCAGGATGTGAACAGCATCCAGAGCACTAAAATTGCCGTCGGCGCACCGCTCGGTGGCATTGGTGACGCCATGTTCTGGCTGACCCTGCTGCCCATCTGCGGGGGGATTGGCGCCAGCCTGGCGCTACAGGGATCCATTCTTGGCGCGGTGGTCTTTATCGTGCTGTTTAACGTGGTGCATCTCGGCCTGCGTTTTGGTCTGGCGCACTATGCCTACCGAATGGGTGTCGCCGCGATCCCGCTGATCAAGGCCAACACCAAAAAGGTTGGTCATGCTGCGTCCATTGTCGGGATGACAGTGATTGGTGCGCTGGTGGCAACCTATGTGCGCCTGAATACCACACTCGAGATTAAAGCCGGGGATGCAGTCGTCAAACTGCAAACCGATGTGATCGACAAACTGATGCCCGCCTTTCTGCCGCTGGTCTACACCCTGACCATGTTCTGGCTGGTACGCCGTGGCTGGAGCCCGCTGCGCCTGATTGGTATCACTGTGGTGCTGGGCGTTGTCGGTAAATTCTGTCACTTCCTGTAAAAAGCAAAGAGGTTGCGATGTTAGGCATTATTTTGACGGGTCACGGCGGTTTTGCCAGCGGGCTGGAACAGGCGATGAAGCAAATCCTCGGCGAACAGCCGCAGTTTATCGCCATCGATTTTCCGGAAAGCTCCACCACTGCGCGGCTGACCGGGCAGCTTGAGCAGGCAGTGAATGAACTGGATGCAGAGCACGATATTGTGTTTCTCACCGATCTTCTCGGCGGTACGCCGTTTCGTGTGGCCTCTACCCTCGCGATGCAGCGCCCCGGCAGCGAAGTGATCACCGGCACCAATCTCCAGCTTTTGCTGGAGATGGTTCTGGAGCGCGACGGATTAAGCAGTGAAGCCTTTCGTTTGCAGGCGCTGGAGTGCGGCCATCGCGGCCTGACCAGCCTGGTGGATGAACTTGCACGCTGTCGCGAGGAAGCGCCCGCCGAGGAAGGGATATGAGCCAGCTGCTGCGCGCGCGTCGTCTGCTTACCGGGCAGGGCTGGCTGGATGACCATCAGCTGCGTATGGATAGAGGCGTCATCACCGCCATCGAGCCGATTCCGGCAGGGGTTAATACCCGCGAGGCAGACCTGCTTTGCCCGGCATACATTGATATTCACGTCCACGGCGGCGCGGGTGTGGATGTGATGGATGATGCGCCCGACGTGCTGGACCGGTTAGCCATGCACAAAGCGCGTGAAGGCGTGGGGGCGTTTCTGCCTACCACCGTCACCGCTCCGCTGGAGGCGATCCATGGCGCGTTACGGCGCATTGCCCGGCGCTGTCATGCCGGTGGCCCCGGCGCGCAGATCCTGGGCAGCTATCTGGAAGGCCCGTACTTTACACCGCAGAACAAAGGGGCGCACCCGCCAGAACTGTTTCGCGAACTGGATCTCGCGGAACTTGATGAGCTGATTGCGGTTTCGCAGAACACGCTGCGGGTGGTGGCGCTTGCTCCGGAAAAAGTGGATGCCCTGAAGGCGATCCATCACCTCAAGCAAAAAGGGATACGCGTCATGCTGGGCCACAGCGCCGCTACATACGCGCAAACCCTGGCCGCATTTGATGCAGGCGCAGCCGGGCTGGTGCACTGCTACAACGGCATGACGGGGTTACACCACCGGGAGCCCGGCATGGTTGGCGCCGGGCTTACAGACCCACGCGCGTGGCTGGAGCTTATTGCCGACGGGCATCACGTTCATCCTGGAGCCATGCGGCTATGTTGTTGCTGCGCGAAGGATCGTACGGTGCTGATTACCGATGCCATGCAGGCGGCGGGGATGCCTGATGGGCGCTATACGTTGTGTGGTGAAAATGTCGAGATGCAGGGCGGCGTTGTCCGCACGGCCTCAGGCGGGCTGGCGGGCAGCACGCTCGCGCTGGATGCCGCCGTGCGAAATATGGTGGAGCATACGGGGATCGCCCCAGAAAACGCAATCCATATGGCCTCGCTGCATCCTGCCCGTCTGCTCGGTATGGATCACCTGCTGGGAACGTTAGCGCCAGGCAAACGCGCCAATGTTCTTGCGCTGGATGCGGGTTTACACCTCCGGCAGATCTGGATCCAGGGTCAGGCTCTTTCCCTGTAGCCCCTTCACAGTGTGCCCTGTTGGCCTTACGGAAGACGATCGTAAGGCCTTTCTTTTCCTTTCCTTGACTTTTACCTTTCCTTTCGCGATCACACTTTTCGTTTTATTTCTTTTTCGCCATTGAACTTTCGATTTCTTTTCTATAGATTTTCTTTAACTGCTAAAGTGAACAAGTGAAACGAAACGAAAGATAGCGACACATTTGCCAGCGTCTGATGTGGAATTCACACGACTAAGGACTGAGTTATGCCACAAACCACTATCGCCACCACCGGCACCTGGACCGAAAAAGAGATCCGCCAGCAGCCAGCCAGCTGGCTTCGCTCGCTCAACAATATTGATAATCTGCGCGCGTCGATCGACAGTTTTCTGACGCCACTGTTGCGCAAGCCCGATCTGCGGATCGTTCTGACCGGCGCGGGTACGTCTGCTTTTATCGGCGACATCATTGCGCCATGGCTTGCCAGCCACACGGGGAAAAACATCACCGCGATACCTACGACCGATCTGGTCACCAACCCGATGGATTATTTCAGCCCTTCGCACCCGCTGCTGCTGGTCTCTTTCGCCCGTTCTGGCAATAGCCCGGAGAGCGTCGCCGCCGTTGAGCTGGCGAATCAGTTTGTACCGGAGTGCTACCACCTGTCGATCACCTGTAATGAAGCAGGCAGCCTGTACCAGAATGCCGTCGACAGCGATAACGCCTGCGCTCTGCTCATGCCAGCCGAAACGCACGATCGCGGGTTCGCGATGACAAGCAGCATCACCACCATGATGGCGAGCTGCCTGGCGGTATTCGCACCGGAAACGATCAACAGCAAAACGTTCCGCGACGTGTCCGATCGCTGTCAGGCGATCCTCACATCGCTTGGCGATTTCAGTCCCGGCGTCTTTGGTAACGAACCGTGGAAACGCATTGTTTATCTGGGCAGCGGTGGATTACAGGGCGCCGCACGGGAGTCTGCGCTGAAGGTGCTGGAGCTGACCGCCGGCAAGCTGGCGGCATTCTACGATTCGCCAACAGGTTTCCGTCATGGGCCTAAGTCGCTGGTGGACAACGAAACGCTGGTCGTCGTGTTTGTCTCCAGCCATCCGTATACGCGTCAGTACGATCGGGATCTGCTCGCCGAGCTGCGACGCGATCGTCAGGCTATGCGCGTGGTAGCCATTGCAGCCGAAACGGATCCGGTCATTGAAGCTGGCCCGCATATCCTGCTGCCGCCTTCCCGTTCATTTAACGATATGGAGCAGGCGTTCTGCTTCCTGATGTACGCCCAGGTCTTCGCACTGACCCAGTCTCTGCACGTTGGCAATACGCCGGATACGCCATCCGCCAGCGGTACGGTTAACCGTGTGGTCCAGGGCGTCGTTATTCATCCGTGGCAGGCTTAAGAGGACAGGCTCATGAGTATTATTTCTACCAAATATCTTTTGCAGGACGCACAGGCGAAGGGCTATGCCGTTCCGGCCTTTAACATCCATAACGCCGAGACGATCCAGGCGATCCTCGAAGTCTGTAGCGAAATGCGATCGCCGGTGATCCTCGCGGGTACGCCGGGGACGTTTAAACATATTGCGCTGGAAGAGATCTACGCCTTGTGCAGCGCATATTCCCTTACTTATGACATGCCGCTGGCGCTACACCTCGATCACCACGAATCGCTGGACGACATTCGCCGCAAAGTCCATGCCGGCGTACGTAGCGCAATGATCGACGGTAGCCATTACCCCTTCGAACAAAACGTCAAGCTGGTGAAATCGGTCGTCGATTTCTGCCACCTCAACGACTGTAGCGTCGAGGCCGAACTGGGCCGACTGGGCGGAGTGGAAGATGACATGAGCGTCGACGCCGAAAGCGCGTTCCTGACCGACCCGCAGGAAGCAAAACGCTTTGTCGAACTAACAGGCGTGGACAGCCTCGCCGTTGCCATCGGTACCGCGCACGGTCTCTATACCAAACGCCCAAAAATCGACTTCCAGCGGCTGGCCGAGATCCGCGAGGTAGTGACAGTGCCGTTGGTGCTGCACGGTGCGAGTGATGTGCCGGATGAGGATGTGCGCCGCACCATTGAGCTGGGCGTCTGCAAAGTTAACGTCGCAACAGAGCTGAAAATCGCCTTCTCTGACGCAGTCAAAGCCTGGTTTGCCGAGAACCCACAGGGCAACGATCCGCGCTTCTACATGCGCGTCGGCATGGATGCCATGAAAGAGGTGGTCAGAAGCAAAATCACCGTTTGCGGCTCGGCGAACCGGCTGCTGCTTGCGGCTGAAGCCTGAACCCATCGCGCATAACGTTAGTACCTAAAAAAATAACTATAAGCCTCGCAAATATGAAGGCGCGTCCTTAAGCCGGACAGCGCCTTCCATTATCCTAAAAATCCGAGGAGTCCCTACATGACACAGGAAAAGTCGTTTAAATCGAAAGCGTGGGAGTTTTTCCAGAGCCTGGGAAAGACGTTTATGTTCCCGGTCTCACTGTTGGCCTTTATGGGGTTGTTGTTAGGTATCGGTAGTTCTGTCACCAGCCCTTCCACCATCAAAAGTTTTCCCTTTCTGGGCGGCGAGTTAACGCAGCTCACCTTTGGTTTTATCGCCATGGTCGGCGGCTTTGCTTTTACCTATCTGCCGCTGATGTTTGCCATGGCGATCCCGATGGGCCTTGCCAGACGTAATAAAGCGGTGGGCGCTTTTGCCGGATTCGTTGGCTACATGCTGATGAACATGAGCATCAACTACTACCTGACCGCCACCCACCAGCTTGCGGATGCCGCCGCCATGAGACAGGTGGGACAATCCATTGTGCTTGGCATTCAAACGCTGGAGATGGGCGTGCTCGGCGGCATTGTGGTAGGGGTGATCACCTACTTCCTGCACGAACGTTTCCAGGACACGGTGCTGCACGACGCGTTTGCCTTCTTTAGCGGCATTCGTTTTGTGCCCATCATTACCGCCCTCACCCTGTCGCTGGTCGGCTTGTTTATCCCCCTGCTGTGGGAATATGTGGCAATGGGCATTGCCGGGATTGGTCATATCATCCAGAGCACCAGCGTCTTTGGGCCGTTCCTGTATGGCGTAGGCGTACTGCTGCTCAAACCTTTTGGCCTGCACCACATCCTGCTGGCGATGGTGCGCTTCACCCCGGCGGGCGGCATTGAGATGGTTAACGGCCAGGAAGTGGCCGGTGCGCTGAACATTTTCTACGCCGAGCTGAAAGCTGGCCTGTCGTTTAGCCCGCACGTTACGGCATTTTTATCGCAAGGGTTTATGCCGACATTTATCTTCGGCCTGCCTGCCGTGGCTTACGCTATCTACCGCACCGCGCGCCCGGAAAACCGTCCGGTGATTAAAGGGCTGCTGCTTTCAGGCGTGCTGGTTTCAGTTGTCACGGGTATTTCAGAGCCGATTGAGTTCCTGTTCCTGTTTATTGCCCCTGTGCTTTACGCGTTTCATATCGTTATGTCTGGCCTGGCGCTGATGGTGATGGCGCTGCTCGGCGTCACCATCGGCAACACCGACGGCGGCATTCTGGATCTGCTGATCTTCGGCGTCATGCAGGGGATGTCGACCAAATGGTATCTGCTGTTCCCGGTGGGTATCGCCTGGTTTGCTATCTACTTCTTCGTCTTCCGCTGGTACATCCTCAGGCACGATATTAAAACGCCGGGCCGTGAGGTTGACGCGCAGGGCGCGCTCCAGGCGGTGGAAGCCAATACCCGGGCACGTGGAAAATCGAAATACGATCATGGGCTTATTCTTCGCGCGCTTGGCGGTAAAGAGAATATTGAGTCGCTCGACAACTGCATTACCCGCTTACGTCTGGTGGTAAAAGATATGGGGCTTATCGACCAGCAGGCGCTGAAGGCCGCGGGCGCCTTGTCAGTAGTGGTGCTTGATGCCCACAGCGTTCAGGTGATCATCGGTCCGCAGGTGCAGAGCGTCAAATCCGGCATTGAAGCCTTAATTTAACAGGGGGTCGTTGTGTTTGATTTCGACAGAATCATTGAGCGTAAAAGCGATAAATGCCGTAAATGGGATCATACGTATGTGTGCTCGCGTTTCGGTGATGTCCCGGAGGGATTTATCCCGCTGTGGATAGCAGACATGGATTTCACCTCGCCACCCGCTGTGATTGAAGGCTTCCAGCGCATCGTGGAGCATGGCACCTTCGGTTACACCTGGTGCTTCGACGAATTCTACGATGCGGTCATCGCCTTCCAGCGCACCCGTCATCAGGTTGAGGTGCATAAGTCATGGATCACCCTGACCTACGGCACCGTTTCCACGCTGCACTATACGGTTCAGGCGTTCTGCAAACCCGGCGACTGCGTGATGATGAACACCCCGGTGTATGACCCGTTTGCGATGGCGACACAGCGACAGGGAGTGCAAGTACTTGCTAACCCGCTAAGTGTGGAAAATAACCGTTATCAACTTGATTTTAATCGGGTGGAAGAGCAGCTACGAACACACCGCCCCACCCTGTGGTTCTTCTGCTCGCCGCATAACCCCTCGGGGCGAATCTGGCGCGCGGATGAGATACGCCAGGTGTCCGATCTCTGTAAGCGCTACGGCACGATTCTGGTGGTTGATGAGGTTCACGCCGAGCACATTCTGGACGGTACATTCGTCAGCTGTCTGACTTCGGGCTGTGCCGCCCAGGACAACCTGATTGTGCTGACCTCCCCCAATAAAGCGTTCAACCTTGGCGGGTTAAAAACATCCTACTCGATAATTCCAGACGATTCGCTACGCCAGCGTTTCCGCCAGCAGTTGGAGAAGAACTCCATTACCTCGCCCAATATCTTCGGCGTGTGGGGAATTATTCTGGCTTATCAGCAAGGTCTGCCATGGCTCGACGCGCTGAATGGTTATCTGCGTGGCAATGCCCGCTACCTTGCGGATGCCATCCAGACCCACTTCCCTGCATGGAAGATGATGAACCCGGAGTCGTCGTATCTCGCCTGGATAGACGTCAGTGCGGACGATCGCAGTGCGACGGCGCTAACTCAACATTTCGCAAAACAGGCTGGCGTGGTCATTGAAGATGGCAGCCACTACGTACAAAACGGCGAAAACTACCTGCGTATTAACTTCGGCACCCAGCGCTACTGGCTGGAACAGTCCATCAACCGAATGCTGAAGCATTACTGATAAGGATCTTACCCCGATGAAAAAAATGCTCACTCTCTCGCTGCTGGCTCTCTGCGTTTCTCATGGCGCGGCGGCAGCAAACTACGCGCTCAGTAACGACAATATTGCCCTTTCGTTTGATGATGCAAATGCAACGGTAGTGGTAACGGACAGCAAAGCTAACCATCCGCTCACGCCCCAGGAGTTGTTCTTTCTGACGCTACCGGATGAAACAAAAATCCACACCGCTGATTTCAAAATCAAGCACGTCGAAAAGCAGGACAATGCGATAGTCATCGACTTTACGCATCCGGATTTTATCGTAACGGTGAAACTGAACCTGGTGAAGGGAAAATACGCCAGCATTGGCTACACCATCGCCGCCGTCGGGCAGCCGCGGGACGTAGCGAAAATTACCTTCTTCCCGACGAAGAAGCAGTCTCAGGCACCCTACGTTGACGGGGCGATTAACAGCTCGCCAATCGTGGCCGACTCGTTCTTCATCCTGCCAGACAAACCGATTGTGAATACTTACGCTTATGAAGCCACCACGAACCTCAACGTGGAGCTGAAAACGCCAATTCTGCCTGAGACACCGGTTAGTTTTACCACCTGGTTCGGCACTTTCCCGGAAACTAATCAGCTGCGCCGCAGCGTAAACCAGTTTATCGATGCCGTGCGTCCGCGGCCTTATAAGCCTTACCTGCACTACAACAGCTGGATGGACATCGGCTTCTTTACCCCTTACTCCGAGCAGGATGTCATTGGGCGGATGGACGAATGGAATAAAGAATTTATTGCCGGACGCGGGGTGGCGCTGGACGCGTTCCTGCTGGACGATGGCTGGGACGATCGCACCGGACGCTGGCTGTTTGGCCCGGCATTCAGCAACGGTTTTGGCAAAGTCAGGGAAAAAGCCGACAGCCTGCATAGCTCGGTTGGGCTGTGGCTTTCACCGTGGGGCGGTTACAACAAGCCGCGCGATATTCGCGTCTCGCATGCAAAAGAGTATGGTTTCGAAACCGTAGACGGCAAGCTGGCGCTGTCGGGGCCGAACTACTTTAAAAACTTTAACGATCAGATCATTAAGCTGATCAAAAACGAGCACATTACCTCGTTCAAGCTCGACGGAATGGGTAACGCCAATTCGCATATCAAGGGCAGCCCATTTGCATCGGATTTTGACGCGTCCATTGCCCTGCTGCACAACATGCGCAGCGCAAATCCGAACCTGTTTATCAACCTGACCACCGGTACCGACGCCAGCCCGTCCTGGCTGTTCTATGCTGATTCAATCTGGCGTCAGGGCGATGATATCAACCTGTACGGCCCCGGCACGCCAGTGCAGCAGTGGATGACCTACCGCGATGCCGAAACCTGGCGATCCATCGTGCGTAAAGGTCCGCTGTTCCCCCTGAACTCACTGATGTACCACGGGATCGTCAGCGCAGAGAACGCTTACTATGGACTCGAGAAAGTGCAAACAGACAGCGATTTTGCCGATCAGGTCTGGAGCTACTTCGCAACCGGAACTCAGCTTCAGGAGCTGTACATTACGCCGTCCATGCTGAATAAGGCGAAGTGGGATACCCTGGCGCAGGCGGCGAAATGGTCGCGTGAGAATGCCAGCGTGCTGGTGGATACTCACTGGATTGGCGGTGACCCAACTTCGCTTGAGGTTTACGGCTGGGCCTCATGGAGTAAAGACAAAGCGATTTTTGGCTTACGCAACCCGTCGGATAAGCCGCAACGTTACTACCTGGATTTAACCAAAGATTTTGAAATCCCGGCAGGAGAGCGTTCGCAGTTTACCCTGAAAGCCGTGTACGGCAGTAATTCGACCGTACCAGAGGAGTATAAAAACGCTGTGGTGATTACGCTGCAACCGCTGGAAACGCTGGTGTTTGAGGCGATGCCGGGGAAATAAAAAGTGTTCAGCTGGCAGGTTAAGCCATGACCTGCCAGCTTCCCCCTTTCCTTGCCCCAAGGCGTTTTAATTTACCTTTTGTTTGCAAAGAACGAAGATAACGTTCCGCGGTGCGGGAAGTCACGCCCAATACAGAGGCCAACATCACCGCGGTCATTTGCGGTTGAACGGTAAGCAGCTCAAGGATAGTGTGTTCCTTTTCCGACAATTCTTCCGACATTTTTTCCGACATGGCGGATGTCATATTGATGCCTTCCCGCAAAGCTTCGGCCAAATTTTGCAACATAAACGCCACGAATGCCGTGCAGTCACTGGCCCGATCGCATTGTCCTAAAATCTGATAATAGCGCGCTTGCTGGAAGTGAATGAGTGTTTCAACGGGCAGCCATGCAAGTTCTGCACGCCACTGGCTTAAGATCAACGTTTGCCACAGCCGCCCCATTCGGCCATTTCCATCCGAAAAGGGATGAATAAATTCAAACTCGTAGTGAAATACCGAACTGGCAATCAGCGGGTGAAGATCGGTTTGCTTAAGCCAGGAAAGAAGATCGTCGATAAGGCGGTTCATCTGTGAGGCTGGCGGAGCCATGTGGACTAACTGGTTTCCACGGTACACCCCTACGTCCCCATTTCTGAGTTTTCCGGGATGATCGACCAGACCCATCATTAATAATCGGTGTGCACTGAGTAAGTCGTTGAGCTTCCAGGGCTTCCATTCGGGCAGTTTCTCATATGCCAGGATAGCATTGCGTACTTCCTGAATATCTTTTTCAGGTGCAAGCACGCGTTTGCCATCCATAATTGCCGTCACTTGCCCTGTCGTCAGCGAGTTGTGCTCAATGGCTAGCGATGCCTGGATGGTTCGAATACGGTTCTCTTTACGCAGGAGTGGCGAAGTTCTGCCTGAATGTGCCGCCCAATGCCCCAATAGTTCACCAATCTCAACCACCTGATTGAGGATAAAGGGTGTGATGGTGAAAGGAGGCTGATAGCGGCTCATTTGGCTTACTCCCCCTGCTGCTCCAGCGCATATTTATACAGCGCATTTTTCTTCACGCCGTGGATCTCCGCCGCCAGCGCCGCCGCTTTTTTCAGGGGGAGTTCAGCCTGTAGCAGGGCCAGCGTACGCAGCGCATCGGCAGGCAGAGCGTCTTCCTGCGCTTTGTGCCCTTCGACAATCAGCACCATTTCGCCCTTGCGGCGGTTTTCGTCTTCTTTCACCCACGCCAGCAGTTCGCCGACCGGCGCACCGTGAATGGTTTCCCACGTTTTGGTCAGCTCGCGCGCCAGCACCACGTAGCGCCCTTCGCCCCAGACGGTCACCATATCCTCCAGGCTTTCCAGCAGACGGTGAGTGGATTCGTAGAAGATCAACGTACGCGGTTCGGCTTCCAGATCCTTTAATACATCGCGGCGACCTTTGGATTTAGCTGGCAGGAAACCTTCGTAGCAGAAACGATCGGACGGCAGGCCCGCCGCGCTTAATGCGGCAATCGCCGCGCACGGCCCCGGCAGCGGCACAACGCGGATGCCTGCTTCCCGGCAGGTGCGTACCAGATGGTAGCCCGGATCGTTGATCAGCGGCGTTCCCGCATCGGAGACCAGCGCGATGTTCTGCCCTTCTTTAAGCTTCGCCACCAGCGTTTCGGCTTTTTGTTGCTCATTGTGATCGTGCAGGGCAAACAAACGGGCGTTGATGGCAAAGTGTTGTAGCAGTAAACCGGTATGACGGGTGTCTTCAGCCGCAATTAAATCAACAGCTTGCAATACGGTGAGCGCACGTTGGGTAATATCAGACAAATTCCCGATAGGAGTAGGTACAATATAAAGCTGGCCTTGAGAATTATCTGCCGTTTCGTGTTGTTTCATTGTTTCGTCCGTATTGCCGATTTAATATTGAGCATTGCGTAAAAAAATCACTGGATACAGTATGGTACCGTTAACGTTTCTTCGAAAAAAAGCCGCGCACAGCGTGCCCCTCCTGCTGGCAGCCCTGATCTTTACCGGCTGCGGCATCCAGGCACCTGACCAGAGCACTGCTCATATGCAGGGATCCGCTCAGGCTGATTCTGGCTTTTATCTGCAACAAATGTCGCAGAGTACAAATGATACCAGGATCAACTGGCAATTACTCGCCATTCGTGCACTGCTGAAAGAAGGGAAAACCCAGCAGGCCGCCGAGCTGTTCAGCCAGCTGCCGCAGGATCTTAACGACACTCAGCGCCATGAGCAGACGCTGCTGTCGGCAGAACTGAAGGTCGCGCAAAAAGATTACGACGGCGCGAAGAAGATCCTCGGCACCATCGATCTCAGCACGCTGGATAAAAACCAGCAGGCCCGTTTCTGGCAGGCCGGTATCACCGCTGAGCAGGGTCGCCCTTCCCTGACGCTACTCCGCGCGCTGATTGCCCAGGAGCCTCTGCTCGCGGGTGCAGACAAGCAAAAAAATATTGACGCAACCTGGCAGGCGCTCGCCTCCATGACCCAGGATCAGGCCAAGGCGCTGGTAATCAACGCCGATGAAAATGTCCTGCAAGGCTGGCTGGATCTGCAACAGATGTGGTTCAACAACCGAAGCGATCCGAACATGCTGAAAGCCGGCATTACCGACTGGCAAAAGCGTTACCCGCAAAACCCGGGAGCGAAAATGCTGCCAACGCAGCTGGTGAACGTGCAAAACTTTAAGCCCGCCTCCACCAGCAAAATCGCCCTGCTGCTGCCGTTAAACGGTCAGGCTGCGGTGTTTGGTCGCGCCATTCAGCAAGGTTTTGAAGCCGCGAAAAACGGCACCACCGCCGTCAGCGGCAGCGCGGTTCCGGCGCAGGCTGCACAGGCGGCGAATGTGAATGACGTTGTCAGCCCGTCCGCCGCCGAAACCAGCGACCTGACCACCGCGCAAACCCCTGCGCAGGGCACCATGCAGAATCCGGTTACCGCCCCAACGACGCAGCCTGCTACCCCAGCGCCTGCGGCAACACAGGCCCCGGCTGAAACACCGGCGCCCGCGACGGCAGAACAACCTCAGCCGCAAACCGCGCAGCCGGATCAGCAGCCAGCAGCCCAGCCGCAGGCTGTGGTCACCACCAGCGCTAACCCTGGTGCAGAGTTGAAAATCTACGACACCAGCGCCCAGCCGCTTGACCAGGTGCTGGCGCAGGTTCAGCAGGACGGGGCCAGCATCGTTGTCGGCCCGCTGTTGAAAAACAACGTGGAAGCGCTGATGAAGAGCAACACCACGCTGAACGTGCTGGCGCTTAACCAGCCTGAGCAGGTTCAGAACCGCGCCAATATCTGTTACTTCGCCCTCTCTCCGGAGGATGAAGCCCGCGATGCGGCCCGCCATATTCACGAGCAGGGCAAGCAGGCGCCGCTGCTGCTGATCCCACGCAGCACGCTGGGCGATCGCGTTGCCAACGCGTTTGCGCAAGAGTGGCAGACCCTTGGCGGTGGCGTGGTGTTGCAGCAGAAATTTGGCTCAGCTTCCGAACTGAGAGCGGGCGTGAACGGCGGGGCAGGTATTGCCCTCAACGGTAGCCCGGTATCCGCCAGCCTGCCGCAGCAGCAGAGCGTCACCATCGGCGGTCTGACGATCCCGGCGCCACCTACCGACGCGCAAATCAGCGGCGGCGGTAAAGTGGATTCGGCATACATCGTCGCTACCCCGGAAGAGATCGCCTTTATCAAACCGATGATCGCCATGCGTAACGGCAGCCAGAGCGGCGCAACGCTCTACGCCAGCTCACGCAGCGCACAGGGTACCGCAGGCCCGGATTTCCGTCTGGAAATGGAAGGACTGCAATACAGCGAGATCCCCATGCTGGCAGGCAGCAACCCGCAGTTGATGCAGCAGGCGCTGGGCGCGGTGCGCAATGACTATTCCCTGGCGCGTCTGTACGCGATGGGCGTCGATGCCTGGGCGCTGGCAAACCACTTCACCCAGATGCGTCAGGTACCGGGCTTCGAGCTTAACGGGAATACCGGCGATCTGACCGCCGATCAGGATTGTGTGATTAACAGGAAGTTATCATGGCTCAAATACCAGCAGGGGCAGATTGTCCCGGCCAGTTAAGCCGTAAACAGACCGGCGACGCGTGGGAGTTAAAGGCGCGTCGCTGGCTTGAAGGCAAAGGACTGCGCTTTGTCGCCGCCAACGTTCGCGGGCGCGGCGGCGAGATTGACCTGATCATGAAAGACGGTCAGACCATCGTGTTTGTTGAAGTTCGCTTCCGACAGTCGTCCCGTTTTGGCGGTGCTGCCGCCAGCGTGACGCTCGCCAAACAACAAAAATTATTACAGACTGCCCACTTGTGGCTTGCCCGCCATAATGGGAGTTTTGATACTGTGGATTGCCGTTTCGATGTGGTAGCCTTCACCGGAAATGCGATCGACTGGCTTAAAAACGCGTTTGGCGAAGACGCATAAATAAGATTTTAAAGGGATACCGTGCTCGAACGAATTAAAGTGTGCTTCACAGAAAGCATTCAAACGCAGATTGCCGCGGCGGAAGCCCTTCCGGACGCGATCTCGCGTGCAGCGATGACGCTGGTTCAGTCGCTGCTCAACGGCAACAAAATCCTCTGTTGTGGCAATGGCACGTCCGCCGCCAACGCACAGCATTTTGCTGCCAGCATGATCAATCGCTTCGAAACCGAGCGCCCGAGTTTACCTGCCATTGCACTAAACACCGATAACGTGGTCTTAACTGCGATTGCCAACGATCGTCTGCATGACGAAATCTACGCCAAGCAGGTGCGCGCCTTAGGCCATGCCGGAGACGTGCTGCTGGCGATCTCCACGCGCGGTAACAGCCGGGATATCGTTAAAGCGGTTGAAGCGGCCGTGACCCGGGATATGACGATTGTCGCCCTGACCGGTTACGACGGCGGAGAGCTGGCTGGCCTGCTGGGGCCGCAGGATGTGGAGATCCGCATTCCTTCGCACCGTAGCGCCCGCATCCAGGAGATGCATATGCTCACGGTGAACTGCTTATGCGATCTGATCGATAACACGCTTTTCCCTCACCAGGATGATTAAGGAGTTCTCATGAAGGTTTTATCGGCCCTTGCAGTCGTGATGTCTGCATTACTGCTTCAGGGATGCATCGCTGCCGCTGTAGTCGGCACCGCAGCGGTCGGCACCAAAGCAGCGACCGATCCGCGCACCGTTGGGACGCAGGTGGATGACGGTACGCTTGAGCTGCGCGTAAACAGTGCGCTGTCGAAAGACGAGCAGATCAAGAAGGAAGCACGCATCAACGTGACGGCTTATCAGGGCAAAGTGCTGCTGGCAGGCCAGGCGCCAAATCCTGAACTCGCCTCGCGCGCCAAACAGATCGCGATGGGTGTGGAAGGCACGGCGGAAGTGTTTAACGAGATCCGCCAGGGCCAGCCGATTGGTCTCGGCACCGCGTCATCTGATACCTGGATCACCACCAAAGTGCGTTCCCAGCTGCTGGGTACCGACCAGGTGAAATCCTCAAACGTGAAAGTGACCACGGAGAACGGCGAAGTATTCCTGCTGGGTCTGGTGACGGAACGTGAAGGGAAAGCGGCGGCGGATATCGCCAGCCGGGTGAGCGGCGTGAAACACGTCACCACCGCCTTTACTTACATTAAGTAATTCCCACCTGGCTACAGGCCCGGTAAGCGCTAGCGCCACCGGGCTTTTTTTCACACAAGCGCCATACTCCCCACAATCACTCCGCTCAACGCCACCAGCCCCGCAGTCAGCCACAGCGCTTTCGCCGGGAATGACTTACGCAGCATGATAAGCGACGGCAGGCTCACCGCCGGCAGCGTGATGAGCAGCGCCAGCGCCGGTGCGGTCCCCATACCAGCCATCATCATGGTCTGAATAATCGGGATCTCCGCCGCGGTTGGGATCACGAACAGGCACCCGGCCACCGCCATCGCAATCACCCACATCAGCGTGTTGTCGATAGCGCCATCCGCATGCGGGAACAGCCAGACGCGCGCCGCCCCCAGCACCAGTACGGCCAGGATATAGACCGGAATGGTGCTCCAGAAAAGCTGCCACAGCGCTTTGCCCCAGCGAGCAAAGAAACTGCCCTGCGGCTCGCTGACGTCCAGCTCAACGGAGGCAGGCCCGGCCTCGTTGTCTTTCACCAGGTGCTGCACCAGCGTAGCGACAAGCACCACCGTCAGCAGGCCAGCCGCCAGACGGATAAACGCGAAATGCCAGCCGAGAACGAAGCCCATAAACACCAGCGTTGCCGGGTTCAGCAGGGGGTTACCCATCCAGAAGGCAAGCGCGCCGCCCATCGACACGCGCTGTCGGCGCATACCCGCCGCCACCGGTGCGGCGCAGCAGGAGCACATCATGCCCGGCAGGGAGAAAATCGTCCCCAGCAGCGTGCCCTGCAAGCGCGGCTGTCCCAGGGTTTTCACCAGCCAGTTACGCGGGATAAGTACCTGAATCAGCGAGCCCAGCAATACGCCCAATACCGCCGCTTTCCAGACGGCAAGAAAATAGACCATTGCGTAATCCCACGCCGCGCGTAGCGGGCTGGAATCGGCCTGCGCGAGAATCGATTTACCGATGCTGTGGGTGTCGGCGGCGGTGAAGGCTTTACCGTAGTACGGCTGCCATTTCACATACCAGAGGCCAATGATGACCACGAGAAAGAAGAGTGCGGGCTTCCACCACTGAACAGGTGTTGCCGCCTGAGATGAAGACTGACCAGTCATACCATTCCCCGGAAGGTGTTATTTAATAAGCCGGGGAAGTTTACGCCTCGCCCTGCGCGATTTCACGCAGTTTTGCCGAAGGGATAATATTAACCCCCTCCTGCGACGGAGCCAGCGCCTCTTTTAGCATCGCCAGCGCGACATCCCGCGCCTCGATGGACTTCCAGTTACCCGGCAGAATGCGAAACAGCGGAGCGAAAATAGACTCGTTAAAACGACGTTCGTCACGGTGCCCCATCAGCATGGAAGGCCGCGCGATGGTCAGGCGCTCCCATTTCTGCGCGATTAACGCCTCTTCCATTTTGCCCTTCACCTGGTTGTAAAAAAACGGCGAGCCTGCGTTCGCGCCGTGCGCGCTGACCACCAGGAAATGTTTTGCGCCCAGCTTTTTCGCCGTCAGGGCGGTATCCACCACCAGTGTGTAATCCGCATGGACAAAAGCTTCTTTACTACCCGCTTCCCGTCGGGTGGTGCCAAGGCAGCAAAAGGCGATATCAATGGGATCCTGCACCTGCGCCAGCGCGTCGGTGAGCTGTGGATCGTGCGGGTTATAGACGCCGGTGATATCCAACAGCGGGCGACGCGTCGGGGCGGCGATATAATTGATATGCCGATCCTGGATCAGCAGCCGCAGCAGATGTCCACCCACCAGCCCGGTTGCGCCGGTAATCAGTACCTGACTCATCTTATCCCCTTTACAGAATTGTCCGTTTGCGTTCTGGGCCTGCTCTACCACACTTAAAAGTCTGTTACCGGTAAGTATTTACCACAAACGGGAAAAAAACAGTCTGAAGCGAAAACAACGGAGGAAGCATGGGTAAAAAAATCGCAGTCTTGATTACCGACGAGTTTGAAGATTCAGAATTTACGTCGCCAGCAGAGGCATTCCGCAAGGCGGGCCACGAGGTGGTCACCATCGAGAAAGAAGCGGGTAAAACCGTGAAGGGCCATAAGGGCGAAGCCAGCGTGACCATTGACGAATCCATTGATAACGTCAGCCCGTCGGATTTCGACGCCCTGCTGTTACCGGGCGGTCATTCACCGGATTCCCTGCGCGGAGACGAGCGTTTCGTCACCTTTACCCGTGACTTCGTCGGCACCGGTAAACCGGTATTTGCCATTTGCCACGGTCCGCAGCTGCTGATCAGCGCCGAGGTGGTACGCGGGCGTAAGCTCACCGCGGTGAAGCCGATCGTTATCGATCTGAAAAACGCGGGAGCCGAGTTCTACGATCAGGAAGTGGTGAACGATAACGATCAGCTGATCACCAGCCGTACACCGGACGATCTGCCAGCGTTTAACCGTGAAGCGCTACGCCTGCTCGGCGCGTAACCAGTGCAGCTTCTTGCCAAAACCCAGGGTGTTGTCGGTAAATTTCAGCTCATCAAGGCGGATTTCCCACACCGGGGCTTTTAGCGCCGCGGCCACCGGGAAGCGGCGCGTATAGCGTTTACGTTGCGCGTCGCTCTCCTCACCTTCCAGGCGACGAATTTCGCCTTTAAACTGGACCCCGCGGATCAGCGCAACGGTTTTAGGCTGACCGTTTACCGTGCCCGCCACTTTTGCCCGCTGGCCCGTCATCTGCGCATGCCGCGTTTTATCTTCGCTCATCACGTAAAAGGCCACGCGCTCGGGATCGTAGTAATAAAAGGCATTTGCGCACCACATCTCCTCGTCTTTACAGACGCACCAGGTCACGACATGCTGCTTTGCCAGCCAGCGGTTAATGGCGGCCAGTGTTTCCATTTTCGCTCTCTCTCATGCTATGGTGCGTTCACCTTAACATACTGAATCTGTTTACCGTGTGCTGGTTTCTCTATCTTGTCCGAACCGCTGATAACGCACTCTACACCGGGATCACTACCGATGTGGCACGGCGTTTTTTACAACATCAAACGGGGAAAGGGGCGAAGGCGCTGCGGGGGAAAGGTGAACTTCAGTTAGCGTTTTCAGCCGCCGTGGGCGACAGATCCCTGGCGCTCAGGCTGGAATACCGCATCAAGCAGCTGACGAAGCGCCAAAAAGAGCGTCTCGTCAACGGGGACGTCTCTTTCGAGGCGCTACGCGAAAGCCTGCTTAAAAACGATTGAAATGATCGTGGTACTCCACCAGACCGGTAACGCCGTCGAGCGCATCATCCGCCAGAGGATGCACCAGGAAAGATGTTTCCGTGCCCGGCCAGTGGCAGCGCAGATCGTATCTGGACGCTGGCTTAAAACCTAAACGTTCGTAGAACGCCGGATCGCCCAGAACGACGACAGCGGCATAGCCAAATTCATTCAGTGAATCCAGCCCTTCATAGACCAGCTGGCGCGCCAGGCCCTGGCCACGGTAGTTTTCATCCACAGCCAGCGGCGCCATGCCGACCCACTGTAACTCTTCACCCTGCACAATCACCGGGCTGAAGGCCACGTAGCCGACCACCTGCCCTTCATCGTCGGTGGCAACCAGGCCCAGCGTAATCAGGCCATCTTCGCGAAGATCGTGAACCAGTTGGGCTTCGGCGTCGCCTGCAAAAGAGCGGCGTAACAACGCATCGATACCCGGCGCATCAATCCCAATTTCGACTCGAATCAGCATGGCTCACCTACTGAAGTGTGTTTACTGTCCGGCGGGGTTTTTAGCCCGGCCTCAACGAAATCTGCCATTTGCATCAACATCATACGCAGCGCTTTCGGCATCTGCTCCAGCTCAATGGCATCCATTAAATTTTTGACGTACAGACCGAGCTCCGTGTCGCCTTCAATCACCAGACGACGCTGGAAGAAGAGGGTGTCCGGATCCTGTTTGCGCGCGGCGATCATCAGCAGATCGCTGGCATCCGCGCTAAAGCTGACATCCGCCTCGGCGGTTTCACGGACGATCAGCCGATCGTTCTCAACGGAAGTAAACCAGCGCAACCCGATATCGCGCACTTCAATCTTTAACCAGCGGCCTTCCAGAAACTCCAGCTCACCGTCCTGTAGCGCCTGGCGGAACTGCCAGCTCAGTACCTGTTCCAGCACCTGGCGTTTAAGCGCGAACGGCGCCAGTTTTACCGGCACGCTCAGCATTGATGGACCAAATTGTACGAGACGTGAACGCAGTTTATCCAGCACGAGCTTTACTCCCTGATAGCTATAGTCCTGCTATTTTGCCATATCCCGACAAGAAGATAGCGGCGTAAATCAACAAACCGTTGTCCGGTATACCTCATTATTGGTGCCATCAATACGCCATTAGCTGCCTTAAATCAAAAATTGTCGCGTATGGGTTAATTAAAATCCCAGCTCGTTAACATTTTTTACGATCCCTGCGATCGACAACATCGGGATAAATTATGGAGCTGCTCTGCCCTGCCGGAAACCTTCCGGCGCTTAAGGCGGCCATCGAAAATGGGGCCGATGCGGTCTATATCGGGCTGAAAGATGATACCAACGCCCGCCATTTTGCGGGTCTTAACTTTACGGAGAAAAAGCTTCAGGAAGCCGTTAACTTCGTTCACCAGCACCGGCGCAAACTGCACATCGCCATCAATACCTTTGCCCATCCTGATGGCTATGCCCGCTGGCAGCGCGCCGTGGATATGGCGGCCCAGCTGGGCGCAGATGCGCTGATCCTGGCTGACCTCGCCATGCTTGAGTATGCGGCAGAACGTTATCCGCATATTGAGCGCCACGTCTCTGTTCAGGCATCGGCCACCAATGAAGAGGCCGTGCGTTTTTATCATCGACACTTTGACGTAGCCCGCGTGGTGCTGCCGCGCGTGCTCTCTATTCATCAGGTTAAGCAACTGGCGCGCGTCACGCCAGTGCCGCTGGAGGTTTTTGCCTTCGGCAGCCTGTGCATCATGGCTGAAGGCCGCTGCTATCTTTCTTCCTATCTCACCGGGGAATCGCCAAATACCGTCGGCGCCTGCTCGCCTGCCCGCTTCGTTCGCTGGCAGCAAACGCCGCAGGGACTGGAGTCGCGCCTGAATGACGTGTTAATTGACCGCTATCAGGACGGTGAAAACGCGGGGTATCCGACACTGTGTAAGGGCCGCTATCTGGTGGACGGCGAGCGCTACCACGCGCTGGAGGAGCCCACAAGCCTCAACACGCTGGAATTGCTGCCGGAACTGCTGGCCGCCAATATTGCCTCGGTGAAAATCGAAGGCCGCCAGCGCAGCCCGGCCTACGTGAGCCAGGTGGCGAAGGTGTGGCGTCAGGCCATCGACCGCTGCATGGCGGACCCGCAAAACTATGCTCCACAAGCGGCCTGGATGGAGACGCTCGGCGCGATGTCTGAAGGCACCCAAACTACGCTCGGCGCGTACCACCGTAAATGGCAGTGAGATAATCATGAAATATTCATTAGGGCCGGTGCTTTACTTCTGGCCAAAAGAGACGCTGGAAGATTTTTACCAGCAGGCGGCTAACAGCAGCGCCGATGTGATTTACCTCGGCGAAGCGGTGTGCAGCAAGCGCCGCGCCACCAAAGTGGGCGACTGGCTGGATATGGCGAAAAACCTGGCCGGCAGCGGCAAGCAGGTGGTGCTCTCGACGCTGGCGCTGGTACAGGCGTCCTCTGAACTGGGCGAGCTGAAGCGCTACGTCGAAAACGGTGTGTTCCTGCTGGAGGCGAGCGACCTGGGCGTGGTAAACCTGTGCGCCGAGCGTAAGCTACCCTTTGTCGCCGGACATGCCCTGAACTGCTATAACGCCGTAACCCTGCGCCTGCTGCTCAAACAGGGGATGACCCGCTGGTGCATGCCGGTTGAGCTCTCCCGCGACTGGCTGGCCAACCTGCTCACACAGTGCGAAGAGCTGGGCATTCGCAACAAGTTTGAAGTGGAGGTTCTGAGCTACGGCCATCTGCCGCTGGCCTACTCTGCCCGCTGCTTCACCGCACGTTCCGAAGATCGCCCGAAAGACGAGTGCGAAACCTGCTGCATTAAGTACCCGAACGGCCGCAGTATGCTGTCGCAGGAGAACCAGCAGGTGTTTGTCCTCAACGGCATTCAGACCATGAGCGGTTACGTCTATAACCTCGGCAACGAACTGGCGTCAATGCACGGGCTGGTGGATATGGTGCGTCTTTCGCCGCTTGATACCGGCGTTTTCGCGATGCTGGACGCCTTCCGCGCCAACGAAAACGGCGCCTCGCCGCTACCGTTGACCGCAAACAGCGACTGCAACGGTTACTGGCGACGTCTCGCCGGGCTGGAATTGCAGGCGTAAAAAAGGCTCACTTTGTTAACAACGGTTATCATTTTTTAATGCAGTATTAAAGATTGACCGTCGACAAAGTGAGCTGTTATGACTGACAAAACCATTCCGTTTTCGGTGCTGGATCTGGCGCCGATCCCACAAGGCTCCTCGGCCAGAGAAGCCTTCACGCACTCTCTCGATCTTGCTCAGCTTGCCGAAAAGCGCGGCTATCACCGCTACTGGCTGGCGGAGCACCACAATATGGTGGGCATCGCCAGCGCCGCCACCTCGGTGCTGATTGGCTATCTGGCGGCGAATACCACCACTCTGCACCTGGGCTCCGGCGGCGTGATGCTGCCGAACCACGCCCCGCTGGTGATTGCCGAGCAGTTCGGGACGCTGAATACCCTTTATCCGGGCCGTATTGATCTAGGGCTTGGCCGCGCGCCGGGCAGCGACCAGCCGACCATGCGCGCCCTGCGTCGCCATATGAGCGGCGATATCGATAACTTCCCGCGCGATGTGGCCGAGCTGGTGGACTGGTTTGACGCGCGGGATCCGAACCCGCACGTGCGTCCTGTGCCGGGGTACGGGGAAAAGATCCCGGTATGGCTGTTAGGCTCAAGCCTGTACAGCGCGCAGCTCGCCGCTCAGCTGGGGCTGCCGTTCGCGTTCGCTTCCCACTTCGCACCGGATATGCTGCATCAGGCACTGCATCTTTATCGTACGCACTTCCAACCGTCTGAACGTCTGGAGAAGCCGTATGCGATGGTGTGTATCAATATCATTGCCGCCGACAGCAACCGCGACGCGGAATTCCTGTTTACCTCTATGCAGCAGGCGTTTGTGAAGCTGCGTCGCGGCGAGACGGGCCAGCTGCCGCCGCCGGTAGAGAATATGCATCAGCTGTGGTCGGCCTCCGAGCAGTATGGCGTGCAGCAGGCTCTGAGTATGTCGCTGGTGGGTGATAAGGCGAAAGTGCGTCACGGGCTGGAGGCGGTGCTGCGTGAAACCCAGGCGGATGAGATTATGGTTAACGGCCAGATTTTCGATCACCAGGCGCGTCTGCATTCGTTTGATTTGGCGATGCAGGTGAAAGAGGAGTTGGTGGGGTAGTTTTTTGCTTTGCCCGGTGGCGCTTCGCTTACCGGGCCTACATTCTTTTCTCCCTCTCCCATGGGGAGAGGGCCGGGGTGAGGGGTTCAGACCGCACGTTTTACTGATACACAGGCAACAGATTAAAACTCGACAGCACGTGGACCACCGCGTTGCCGATACCAAATACCAGAATCAGCGCAATCATCGGTTTTCCGCCCCAGACGCGGAATTTCGGGCTGCCGAAGCGCTTACGTGATTTGCGCGCCAGCAGCGCCGGTACAATCGCCGCCCAGATGGTGGCCGCCAGTCCCGCATAGCCGATGGCGTACAGGAAACCGTTCGGCCACAGCAGGCCGCCCACAATCGGTGGCAGGAAGGTCAACAGCGCGGTTTTGAAGCGCCCCATCGCAGAGTCATCAAAACCAAACAGATCCGCCAGGTAGTCAAACAGGCCCAGCGTCACGCCGAGGAATGAGCTCGCCACCGCAAAGTTAGAGAAGACCACCAGAAGCAGATCCAGGCTGCGGCTGTTCAGCACGCCGCTCAGCGCCTGTACCAGCACATCAATGTTACCGCCCTTCTGCGCAATGCCGATAAATTCCGGACGCGGGATGTTACCCATCGTCCCCAGCAGCCAGATCACATACAGCCCCAGCGCCAGCAGCGTGCCGTAAACCAGGCATTTCACGATGGTGCGCGGATCCTTGCCGTAGTACTTCATCAGGCTCGGTACGTTGCCGTGGTAGCCGAACGACGCCAGACAGAATGGCAGCGTCATCAGCAGGTACGGCGTGTAGGAGGTGTTCACTTCGGCAACGTTAAACAACGTGGCTGGCGTGACGTGCCCCAGCAGGCTGCCGAAGGTCAGAAAGAAGGTGATGACCTTTGCGCCCAGCACGATCGCCGTCATGCGGCTGACCGCTTTGGTGCTCATCCAGACGATAAACGCCACGACCAGCGCGAAGCAGAGACCCGCCAGACGCGCCGGAACGTTCAGCGACATCTCTGAGAAGGTGTGATGCAGAATCGACCCGCTCGCTGAAATGTACGCGTAGGTCAGGATATAGAGTACAAACGCGATGGACAGCCCGTTCACCAGGTTCCAGCCTTTGCCCAACAGATCCCGGGTGATGGTGTCGAAGCTGGAGCCAATGCGGTAGTTCAGGTTTGCTTCAAGGATCATCAGCCCGGAATGGAGCATGCAGAACCAGGTGAAAACCAGCGCCGCCAGCGACCAGAAGAACCACGCACCGGACATGACCACAGGCAGGGAAAACATCCCGGCACCAATGATGGTTCCGCCGATGATCACCACGCCGCCAAGCAGCGAAGGTGACGTTTGGGTGGTGGTTAGTGTTGCCATGCGGCCTTATCTCCAGTGAAAAATGTGGTTCTGCATTTTAGTGTGTTGCACTGTACCAGTACAAGAGTACAAAAGGAATAAAAAAAGCCCCGATAGCAACTATCGGGGCTGTATATTTTACTTTACGTCAGAAGCGAAAGGCTTACGCGTCACCGAAACGACGACGGCTGGCGCCTTCTTCACGGCGTGGACCACGGTTTTCGCGGCGCTCACCGGAGAAACGACGGCCTTCACCACCGCGACCTTCGCTGCGACCGCCTTCACGACGCTCGCCACCGAAACCGCGACCACCGCCACGACGTTCGCCGCCACGGTCAGGACGTGGCTGTGCATCGCCCAGCAGCTGCATGTTCATCGGCTTGTTCAGGATGCGGGTGCGAGTAAAGTGTTGCAGCACTTCGCCCGGCATGCCTTTTGGCAGCTCGATGGTGGAGTGGGAACCGAACAGCTTGATGTTACCGATGTAACGGCTGCTGATGTCGCCTTCGTTAGCGATCGCGCCAACGATGTGACGAACTTCAACACCATCATCACGGCCCACTTCAATGCGATACAGTTCCATTTCGCCAGCGTCACGACGCTCGCGACGTGGACGGTCTTCACCACCACGCTCTGGACGGTCACCGCGTGGACCACGGTCGTTACGGTCGCCACGACGTTCGAAACGATCGTCACGGTCACGGAACTCACGCTTAGGACGCATCGGCGCATCAGGTGGCACGATCAGGCTACGTTCGCCCTGCGCCATTTTCAGCAGTGCTGCGGCCAGGGTTTCCATGTCCAGCTCTTCGCCTTCAGCAACAGGCTGGATCTGGGACAGCAGCGCACGGTACTGATCCAGATCGCTGCTTTCCAGCTGCTGCTGTACTTTCGCGGCGAATTTTTCCAGACGGCGTTTGCCCAGCAGTTCTGCGTTTGGCAGCTCGGCTTCTGGAATGGTCAGCTTCATGGTGCGTTCAATGTTACGCAGCAGACGACGCTCGCGGTTCTCAACGAACAGCAGCGCACGGCCTGCACGACCCGCACGACCGGTACGGCCGATACGGTGAACGTAAGACTCGGAGTCCATTGGGATATCGTAGTTTACAACCAGGCTGATACGCTCAACGTCCAGGCCACGTGCTGCCACGTCGGTTGCAATCAGGATATCCAGACGACCGTCTTTCAGACGCTCAAGAGTCTGCTCACGCAGGGCCTGGTTCATGTCGCCGTTCAGCGCTGCGCTGTTGTAGCCGCTACGCTCCAGGGCTTCAGCCACTTCCAGGGTCGCGTTTTTGGTACGAACGAAGATAATCGCCGCATCAAAATCTTCCGCTTCCAGGAAACGCACCAGCGCTTCGTTTTTGCGCATGCCGTATACAGACCAGTAGCTCTGGCTGATGTCCGGGCGAGTGGTCACGCTGGACTGAATGCGCACTTCCTGCGGCTCTTTCATGAAGCGGCGGGTAATGCGACGGATCGCTTCTGGCATAGTTGCAGAGAACAGAGCGGTCTGATGACCTTCCGGGATCTGCGCCATGATGGTTTCTACGTCTTCGATGAAGCCCATACGCAGCATTTCATCGGCTTCGTCCAGTACCAGACCGCTCAGTTTAGAGAGGTCCAGGGTACCGCGCTTCAGGTGATCCAGCAGACGGCCCGGCGTACCGACAACAATCTGTGGACCCTGGCGCAGGGCGCGTAACTGCACGTCATAACGCTGGCCGCCGTACAGGGCTACCACGTTTACGCCGCGCATATGTTTAGAGAATTCCGTCATAGCTTCAGCAACCTGAACAGCCAGTTCACGGGTTGGAGCCAGGACGAGGATCTGCGGCGCGCGCAGGTCCGGATCAATGTTGTTCAGCAGCGGCAGCGAGAATGCTGCGGTTTTACCGCTACCAGTCTGGGCCATGCCCAGCACGTCACGACCAGAAAGCAGGTGTGGGATACACTCAGCCTGGATCGGAGATGGTTTTTCGTAACCCAGATCGTTAAGGGCTTCAAGGATAGGAGCCTTCAGGCCCAGATCTGCAAAAGTGGTTTCGAATTCAGCCATGTAGTACAAGTGCCTCGATATTAATGGCGGCCAGTCTACTTAGCTCATCGTGAAAATGATTAGCAATTTTCATTGAAAAGTGTGAACCGGCTCAAATTAGGTGTATTGACGAACAACAACGCCCTCACCAGTGAAGGTGATGGCAATCAAAAGATTACGGGCTGATGTTTATGTCGTCAGCTATTGCTGGTCCGATTCTGCCAGGTCGTCTTGCTCCTGGCCCAAGAGCGATAATTCCAACAATGCATAACGGTGCTCAACGAAGTTATGTACGTTGTTAGCAACCGCTAATTTGAACAGTGCCGTAGCGCTGTCCATATCCCCCAGACTTAGGTAGTACTTACCTAAATAGAAGTTGGTTTCACTGAGATGCTCAGCGAGCGAGGTGTTATCCGTTGCGTCCGCCTTGAGGCGTTCCATCAGCGTTGCTTCGCTAATGTTGCCCAGGTAGAACTCGACAATGTTCCATCCCCACTGTTCCTTGTCCGATTTATCGAAGCGCTGTTTCAGTGCTTCTTTGGCCTGCTTCTCATCGAGCTTCTGCTCAACGATGTAAAGCCACAGGCTGCGGAAAGGATCATTAGGATCGTCTTGATAAAACGCCAGCAGATCATCTTGCGCTAACTTATCACGACCGCCGTAATACAATGCGATACCGCGATTCAAGTGCGCGTAGTTGTAAGTTGGATCAAGCTCAAGTACAGAATCAAACGCTTCATAGGCAGCATCAAAATTGCCTGCCTGCGTTAAATAAATGCCTAAGTAATTGAATACTTCAGGCATATCAGGTCGAATCGCCAGCGCTTGTGAAAAATCATTTCGCGCCAGTGCCCTCAGACCGAGACTATCATACAACACTCCGCGCTCATATAAAAGCTGTGCGCGTTCGTCATCGGTTAAAGCCCGACTGGCAAGTATTTGTTCCATGCGTGCCAGAATGACTTCCTGCTGCAAAGTCGGTTGCAATGGCACTGCGAGGACTTCGCTCTTACGCCAGGCAGAGTTGCTGCATCCTGCCAGCGTTAAAGCTGTCGCAACGAAACACCAGCGCAAAAAAGGCTTCATTTCCCACTCCCGAAGACAACTATTGATGAACGTCCTGTCCCCCGGCGGCTTAACAAGGCGTCCTGCCTGATAATAAGCCCTCCGCCTGCGCGGAGGGCAAATGGCAACCTTACTCGCCTTGCTGTTCAGCAGCCGGGGCTTCCGGTGCCGCAGCAGGCTGAGACTGCTCGGTTGCTTCTTTAATGCTCAGACGGATACGGCCCTGGCGGTCAACTTCCAGAACTTTCACCGGTACTTCCTGACCCATTTGCAGGTAATCGGTCACTTTCTCAACGCGCTTGTCAGCGATCTGAGAGATGTGTACCAGACCTTCTTTACCGCCACCGATGGCAACGAATGCGCCAAAGTCAACGATACGGGTCACTTTACCATTGTAGATACGGCCCACTTCGATTTCTGCCGTGATCTCTTCGATACGACGGATAGCGTATTTCGCTTTCTCGCCGTCGGTTGCTGCGATTTTCACAGTACCGTCATCTTCGATTTCGATGGTGGTGCCCGTTTCTTCGGTCAGTGCACGGATAACAGAACCGCCCTTACCGATAACATCTTTGATCTTGTCTGGATTGATCTTGATGGTGTGGATACGTGGAGCGAACTGAGAAATATCACCACGCGGCGCATTAATCGCCTGTTCCATCACGCCCAGGATGTGCAGACGCGCACCTTTAGCCTGGTTCAGAGCAACCTGCATGATCTCTTTGGTGATACCTTCAATTTTGATATCCATCTGCAAGGCAGAGATACCGTCACGGGAACCCGCTACTTTGAAGTCCATATCGCCCAGGTGGTCTTCGTCGCCCAGAATGTCAGACAGAACAACATAGTTGTCGCCCTCTTTCACCAGACCCATTGCGATACCTGCAACGGCGGCTTTAATTGGCACGCCTGCATCCATCAGCGCCAGAGAGGCACCACACACGGAAGCCATAGAAGAGGAACCGTTGGATTCGGTGATTTCAGACACCACACGTACGGTGTACGGGAATTTGTCTGCTTCTGGCATCACTGCCAGCACGCCGCGCTTCGCCAGACGACCGTGACCAATTTCACGACGCTTCGGTGAGCCAACCATACCGGTTTCGCCCACAGAGTACGGAGGGAAGTTGTAGTGGAACAGGAAGCTGTCAGTACGCTCGCCCATCAGTTCGTCGATGATCTGTGCGTCACGTGCGGTACCCAGGGTCGCGGTTACCAGCGCCTGCGTTTCACCACGGGTGAACAGCGCAGAACCGTGAGTACGTGGCAGTACGCCAGTACGCACGTCCAGACCACGGATCATGTCTTTTTCACGGCCATCGATACGCGGCTCGCCTGCCAGGACGCGGCTACGAACAACGTTTTTCTCGATGGCGTGCAGGATTTCGCCAATCTCGTTAGCGTCCAGCGTTTCGTCTTCGGCAACCAGGGTCGCGGTCACTTCAGATTTGATCACATCAACCTGAGCATAGCGCTCCTGTTTGTCGGTGATGCGGTATGCGTCGCTCAGACGAGATTCTGCCAGTGCAGCAACGCGTGCGTTCAGCGCGTCGTTGGCCGCTTCTGGCTGCCAGTCCCAACGTGGTTTACCGGCTTCTTTCACCAGGTCGTTGATGTTCTGGATAACGATCTGCTGCTGCTCGTGGCCAAATACCACAGCGCCCAGCATCTGATCTTCGCTCAGCAGTTCAGCTTCGGATTCAACCATCAGAACCGCTGCTTCAGTACCGGCAACAACCAGGTCCAGCTTACTCTCTTTCAGCTCTTCCTGAGTTGGGTTCAGTACGTACTGGTCGTTGATGTAGCCAACGCGCGCGGAACCGATTGGGCCATTGAATGGAATACCAGACAGTGACAGGGCCGCAGATGCGCCGATCATAGCAACGATGTCCGGGTTAACCTGTGGGTTAACGGAAACAACGGTCGCAATAACCTGAACTTCGTTTACGAAGCCTTCCGGGAACAGCGGACGAACCGGGCGGTCAATCAGACGCGCGATCAGGGTTTCGCCTTCGCTTGGACGGCCTTCACGACGGAAGAAGCCACCCGGGATTTTACCGGCAGCGTAGGTACGCTCCTGGTAGTTAACGGTCAGTGGGAAGAAGTCCTGACCTGGTTTAGCTTTTTTCTGGCCAACTACGGTAACGAATACAGCGGTGTCATCCATGCTTACCATAACGGCAGCAGTAGCCTGACGCGCCATCATGCCGGTTTCCAGCGTGACGGTATGCTGACCATACTGGAATTTACGAACGATCGGATTCAGCAAAATTCTGTCCTTTCTTAAATGTTTGAAAGCACACCTCAGGTGTGCTGACGATTTAACCCGACCTTCTTCGCATCCTCGCGACTAATGACAACCGACACCCCCATGGGTGAAGCCTCTCATTAGCCGCGCGAACCTCTGCAATGAAGATCATTTATAGCAACAATACAATAGTTTCCATTGAATTGCTGCCGTCTGGTTGAAAAAAGGGGCCATCAGGCCCCCTTTTCTGAAACTCGCAAGAATTAGCGACGCAGGCCCAGACGCTCGATCAGCGCGGTGTAGCGTGCAACATCTTTACGCTTCAGGTAGTCGAGCAGTTTACGACGCTGAGAAACCATACGCAGCAGACCACGACGGCTGTGGTGATCTTTTTTGTGCTCTGCAAAGTGACCTTGCAGGTGGTTAATCTGTGCAGTCAGCAGTGCAACCTGAACTTCGGTAGAACCGCTGTCGTTAGTACCACGACCAAACTCAGAAACGATTTTAGCTTTAGCTTCAACGCTTAGAGACATTTTCAAACTCCAAAGTATAAAGAATGTAAGGATGCCGATCTCTAATTCAGCTATCCCATGTACGCCCCGCAGATTGTTAAACAATTTACCAGGCGTTAAGCGGCGATATTCTACTCGTCTCCCCTGCTTATCGCAAGGTGAGGCGTTATCACCGTCACGCTTCGACCGGATAGTCGACGACCAGACGACGCGGCGCAACACGCCCTTCGCCGTCCATTTCGCCCATACCGATGAATTTCCCTTCGTCACCTTCCGTCACGCGTACCAGGCCCTCAAGCGGCGCCCCCGTTGTGCGAACCGGGTTTCCGTTCTTAAAGTAAACGGACGATGTTAAAGGAAGATTAACAACCGGGAAGTCCACTGCCGGACTGTCCATTGGCATCAGCAGCGGGTCCAGCAGATCGGCCGGCGCAACGCCCTGCGCTTGCGCCTGCTCAACCAGGGCGTGCAGATGCTCAAGCGTCACCATGCGTTCGACCGGATATTTGCTGACCGCCAGACGACGCAGATAAATCACATGCGCGCCGCAGCCCAGCTTTTCACCGAGGTCATCAATGATGGTGCGGATGTAGGTCCCTTTCGAACAGTGTACTTCCAGCTCCAGTTCATCACCTTCGTGGCGAATGAACAGCAGCTCATACACGGTAATCGGACGAGCTTCGCGCGGTACCTCAATGCCCTGACGCGCATATTCGTAGAGCTTTTTGCCCTGATATTTCAGCGCCGAATACATCGACGGCACCTGTAGCGTATCACCACGGAAGCTGTCCAGCGCCGCATCAAGTTGCTCTGCGCTGAAGGTCACCGGGCGCTCTTCCACCACCTGGCCATCTGCATCGGAGGTATCCGTGCGCTGGCCCAGTTTGGCGATCACGCGGTAGCGCTTATCCGAATCCAGCAGGTACTGGGAAAACTTTGTCGCTTCCCCCAGGCAGATCGGCAGCATGCCGGTTGCCAGCGGATCCAGCGCGCCAGTGTGTCCTGCACGGTTGGCGTTATAAATACGCTTCACTTTTTGCAGCACGTCGTTGCTGGATGCGCCCTGTGGTTTATCCAGCAACAGCACGCCATGCACGTCACGACCGCGACGACGAGGACGACTCATCAGTCCTCCTTGCTGTCGTCCGCCGGGTTAACACGACGCTCATCGTCATGTTTCACCACGCTGGTCACCAGGTTGGACATACGCATACCTTCAACCAGCGAGTTGTCGTAGAAGAAGGTCAGCTCTGGCACGATACGCAGGCGCATCGCTTTGCCAAGCAGAGAGCGGATGAAACCAGAGGCTTCCTGCAACGCTTTAATGCCGTTCTTCACGGCGTCTTCATCCTGGTCATTCAGGAAAGTTACAAACACTTTGGCGTACGCCAGGTCGCGGGACATTTCCACGCCAGACACGGTGGTCATCATACCCACGCGTGGATCTTTGATTTCACGTTGCAGAATGAGAGCGATCTCTTTCTGCATCTCCTGCGCGACGCGCTGTGGGCGACCAAATTCTTTCGCCATAATAAATTCTCCAGACAAAAAAGGGGCTTAAGCCCCTTTTTAAAATTACTGCCGGGTGGCGCTTCGCTTACCCGGCCTACGCTAATTACTCTTCAGTTGACGAAGATTACGCGATGGTACGCTGAATTTCGATGATCTCGAACACTTCGATCATATCGCCAACGCGAACGTCGTTGTAGTTCTTCACGCCGATACCACATTCCATACCGTTACGGACTTCGTTAACGTCATCTTTGAAGCGGCGCAGGGATTCCAGCTCACCTTCGTAGATAACCACGTTGTCACGCAGTACGCGGATTGGGTTGTGACGCTTGATGGTCCCTTCGGTAACCATACAGCCCGCGATCGCACCGAATTTCGGTGATTTGAACACGTCACGTACTTCAGCCAGACCGATGATCTGCTGTTTCAGCTCAGGAGACAGCATGCCGCTCATCGCTGCTTTCACTTCGTCAATCAGGTTATAGATGACGGAGTAGTAACGCAGATCCAGGCTTTCAGCATCAATCACTTTACGCGCAGATGCGTCAGCACGAACGTTGAAGCCAACCAGGATCGCGTTGGACGCTGCTGCCAGGGTTGCGTCGGTTTCGGTGATACCACCTACGCCAGAACCGATGATCTTCACTTTCACTTCGTCGGTAGACAGTTTCAGCAAGGAGTCGGAGATCGCTTCCACAGAACCCTGAACGTCCGCTTTCAGAACGATGTTCACTTCGTGAACTTCGCCTTCGGTCATGTTGGCGAACATGTTCTCGAGTTTAGATTTCTGCTGACGAGCCAGCTTCACTTCACGGAATTTACCCTGACGATACAGAGCGACTTCACGCGCTTTCTTCTCGTCACGTACCACGGTGACTTCGTCACCGGCAGCCGGAACACCGGACAGGCCGAGAATTTCCACTGGAATGGACGGACCCGCTTCCAGCACTTCCTGACCCAGTTCGTTACGCATCGCACGAACGCGACCGTATTCGAAACCACACAGAACGATGTCGCCCTTGTGCAGAGTACCTTCGCGAACCAGAACGGTTGCAACCGGACCACGACCTTTATCCAGGAAGGATTCGATTACCGCGCCGCTCGCCATACCTTTACGAACCGCTTTCAGCTCCAGAACTTCAGCCTGAAGCAGGATAGCGTTCAGCAGGTCGTCGATACCGGTACCTGCTTTTGCAGATACAGGGATGAACTGCGCTTCACCGCCCCACTCTTCCGGCATAACGCCGTACTGGGACAGTTCGTTCTTCACGCGATCCATATCGGCTTCTGGCTTATCGATTTTGTTAACTGCGACAACCAGAGGCACCTGCGCCGCTTTCGCGTGCTGGATAGCTTCAATGGTCTGTGGCATCACGCCATCGTCGGCAGCAACAACCAGAACAACGATATCCGTTGCCTGAGCACCACGAGCACGCATTGAGGTAAACGCTGCGTGGCCTGGGGTATCCAGGAAGGTGATCATGCCGTTTTCGGTTTCTACGTGGTAAGCACCAATGTGCTGGGTAATACCACCCGCTTCGCCGGAGGCAACCTTAGTAGAACGAATGTAGTCAAGCAGAGAGGTTTTACCGTGGTCAACGTGACCCATGATGGTCACGACCGGTGCGCGCGGTTCAGCCGCTGCGCCCGTATCACGGTCGCTCATTACTGCTTCTTCCAGCTCGTTTTCACGACGCAGGATAACTTTGTGACCCATCTCTTCGGCAACCAGCTGTGCGGTTTCCTGGTCGATGACCTGGTTGATGGTGGCCATTGCGCCCAGTTTCATCATCGCTTTGATGACCTGAGAGCCTTTCACCGCCATCTTGTTAGCCAGTTCGCCAACGGTGATGGTTTCGCCGATCACAACGTCACGGTTAACGGCCTGAGCAGGCTTCTGGAAGCCCTGCTGGAGAGCGGAACCTTTACGCTTGCCGCCTTTACCGCCGCGAACCGCTGCACGCGCTTCTTCACGGTCAGCTTTTGATTCAGCGTGTTTGTTACCTTTTTTCGCAGGACGCGCAGCTTTTGCACTGCGAGTACGGCCACGACCACCTTCAACTTCGCGGTCGTTGTCGTCTTCTGCCTGACGCGCATGCTGAGACGTGGTGACGTGATAATCGCTGGTATCTTCAGTTGGTTCAGCGGTATTCACACCGTTCTTCTCGTTTTCTTCTGCCATGCGACGCGCTTCTTCGGCGACGCGGCGAGCTTCTTCTTCAAGCTTGCGGCGGGCTTCTTCTTCCGCTTTACGCTTCAGCTCGGCAGCTTCATTTTCACGGCGGGCTTTTTCAGCCTGGGCAGTTTTGGTCATTTCGTCGGTCTGTTGATTGCTCACTTTGTCTTTTTCCGCAGCGTCACGCTTCGCTTTTTCACCGGCGTCGCGTTTCGCTTTTTCTGCGGCCTCACGTTCAGCTTTTAATTCTGCTTCACGTTTGGCAGTGGCTTCTGCCTCACGCTGAGCTTGTTCTTCCGCTTCACGCTGTGCCTGCTCTTCCGCGGCAAGGCGTTCTGCCTCTTGCGGATCACGTTTTACAAAGGTGCGCGTCTTGCGGACTTCAATTTGTACCGACTTGCTTTTGCCACCGGTACCAGGGATGTTCAACGTGCTACGCGTTTTACGCTGTAGCGTTAACTTGTCAGGCGTAGAGCCGTGTTCACGGTTCAGGTGCGCTAACAAGGTTTGTTTTTCTTGCGCGGTCACCGAGTCATCAGCGGACTTCGGGATCCCTGCATCAGCAAATTGCTGTACCAGGCGGTCCACGGAGGTCTGAATCTCAGCAGCCAGCGATTTTACAGTTACATCAGTCATGCTGTTCCTTCCTGCTACAGTTTATTACGCTTCGTCGCCGAACCAGCAAATATTACGTGCGGCCATGATGAGTTCGCCGGCTTTCTCGTCGGTTAAACCTTCGATATCGGCCAGGTCATCAACGCCTTGCTCAGCGAGATCTTCCAGCGTACAAACACCACGGGCAGCCAGCTTGAACGCAATCGCACGATCAAGACCTTCCAGATTCAGCAGGTCATCAGCCGGCTTCTTATCGCCAAGGCTTTCTTCCTGAGCCAGCGCCAGGGTGGTCAGTGCGTTTTTAGCGCGTTCACGCAGGGCTTCAACGGTTGGTTCATCCAGACCGTCAATTTCCAGCAGCTCTTTCATTGGCACGTAGGCCAGTTCTTCCAGCGTAGAGAAACCTTCTTCAACCAGCACAGTGGCGAAGTCTTCGTCAATGTCCAGGTATTTGGTGAAGGTATCGATCGCCGCGTGGGCTTCAGCCTGATGCTTGGCCTGAAGGTCATCAACGGTCATCACGTTGAGTTCCCAGCCGCTCAGCTGTGACGCCAGACGTACGTTCTGACCGTTACGGCCAATCGCCTGCGCCAGGTTGCCCGCTTCTACAGCGATATCCATGGTGTGTTTGTCTTCGTCAACAACGATAGACGCCACATCAGCCGGTGCCATTGCGTTGATCACGAACTGCGCCGGGTTATCGTCCCACAGAACGATATCAATGCGCTCGCCGCCCAGTTCGGTAGAAACCGCCTGAACACGTGCGCCACGCATACCGACGCAAGCACCGACCGGGTCGATACGCTTGTCGTTGGTTTTCACCGCAATTTTCGCACGGGAACCCGGATCGCGGGCCGCCGCTTTGATTTCGATAACTTCTTCGCCGATTTCCGGCACTTCGATACGGAACAGTTCAACCAGCATTTCTGGTTTAGAACGCGTCACGAACAGCTGTGCACCACGCGCTTCAGGACGTACGGCATACAGCACACCACGAATACGGTCGCCTGGGCGGAAGTTTTCACGCGGCAGCATGTCTTCGCGCAGGATCACGGCTTCAGCGTTACCCGGCAGCCCTTCGGATTTGATCTCCAGAGAGATGTTGTCGCGGTTCACTTTCTTCACCACACCAGTGATGATTTCGCCTTCCTGATCGCGGAACTGATCGACAACCAGCGCGCGCTCGGCTTCGCGCACTTTCTGCACAATAACCTGCTTCGCGGTCTGGGTGGTGATACGGTCGAAGGTAACAGATTCAATCTGATCTTCAACGTAGTCACCCACGTTCAGACTTTCGTCTTCAAAACGTGCCGCTTCCAGCGTGATCTCTTTGGTCGGTTGGGTCACTTCTTCAACGATTACCCAACGACGGAATGTATCGAAGTCACCGCTTTTACGATCGATTTCTACGCGAACATCGATCTCTTGTTCGTATTTTTTCTTGGTTGCTGTAGCCAGTGCACTTTCCAGCGCTTCGAAAATCTTCTCACGCGGCAGTGATTTCTCGTTGGAGACGGCTTCAACAACAGCCAAAATTTCTTTGTTCATCGCGGGCTTTTCACCTCAATCCAGACTGTTAAAAGTGGGGAACCAGGTTCGCCTTCTGGATATTACTCAGCGCGAACACTTCATCTTTGCCTTCGACTGTCACCGTGATCATTTCACCATCAACGGCTTTGATAATTCCCTGCCATTTACGGCGGTTCTGTACGGCCATACGCAGAACGAGAGCCACTTCTTCACCGGTAAAGCGCACGTAGTGCTCGGCCGTGAACATCGGACGATCGAGGCCAGGTGAGGAAACTTCCAGGTTGTACGCAACGGTAATCGGATCTTCAACATCAAGAACCGCACTCACCTGGTGGCTGACATCAGCACAATCATCAACATTGATGCCATCTTCACTATCAATATAGATGCGCAGTGTGGATGTACGGCCGCGAACGAATTCGATGCCGACCAGTTCGTAGCCCAGTGCTTCGACCGGCGCAGTAATCATCTCTGTTAATTTTTGCTCTAATGTGGACAAGCCCACCCCCAAGACATAAAAAAAGGGCGTAAAGCCCAGTTATTCTGTAGTCAGATAACAAAAAACCCCGATAAATCGGGGCTTTAGATAACTGAACCCTATAGCCACAACTGTGGCCTGGAGCACTCTCCGAAAGCATTTTTTCAAATCCAGCTACGAAGGCTCTAAGTCTTCACAGTATATTTGAAAAAGAACTTTATGGGAAAGTGGTTGCGGGGGCCGGATTTGAACCGACGACCTTCGGGTTATGAGCCCGACGAGCTACCAGGCTGCTCCACCCCGCGCCTGAAACGTGGCAAATTCTACGCGTTTTGGACAGAATTTGCAAATAATGCTGGGATTTGGTACCGAAGACGGGACGTAAAATCGGCGTTCAGTATATTGATAGTTGACCCCACCTGTCAACCCAACTTCAGCCAGGGCAATAAAAGGGAAATTTTTACAAAAAACGCACACGTCTCTTTCGGTCGTCGATAAAAGATGATTAAATGAATACTCACTTATTTTGCATAAACATGCATCGAGAGCGAAAGCGGTCTCTAATCAGTCAATCAAGCAGGGTTTTATTATATGACGACGATTCTCAAGCATCTCCCGGTAGGACAACGTATTGGCATCGCTTTTTCTGGCGGCCTGGATACCAGCGCTGCACTGCTGTGGATGCGCCAGAAGGGAGCGGTTCCTTATGCATATACTGCGAACCTGGGTCAGCCGGACGAGGAAGATTATGACGCGATCCCTCGTCGTGCCATGGAATATGGCGCAGAGAACGCACGTCTGATCGACTGCCGTAAGCAGCTGGTTGCCGAAGGGATTGCCGCAATCCAGTGCGGTGCTTTCCATAATACGACCGGCGGCCTGACCTATTTCAATACCACCCCGCTGGGTCGTGCCGTCACCGGCACTATGCTGGTCGCCGCCATGAAAGAAGATGGCGTGAACATCTGGGGGGACGGTAGCACCTATAAAGGCAACGATATTGAACGTTTCTATCGTTATGGCCTGCTGACCAACGCCGAGTTGCAGATCTACAAACCGTGGCTGGATACCGACTTCATCGACGAGCTGGGTGGCCGTCATGAAATGTCTGAGTTTATGATTGCCTGCGGCTTTGACTACAAGATGTCCGTTGAGAAAGCCTACTCCACCGACTCCAACATGCTGGGTGCGACGCACGAAGCGAAAGACCTGGAATTCCTGAACTCCAGCGTAAAAATTGTTAACCCGATCATGGGCGTGAAGTTCTGGGATGAGAACGTGAAGATCCCGGCGGAAGAAGTGACCGTGCGTTTCGAACGTGGTCATCCGGTTGCCCTGAACGGTAAAACCTTCTCCGACGATGTTGAACTGATGCTGGAAGCAAACCGCATCGGCGGTCGTCACGGTCTGGGTATGAGCGATCAGATCGAAAACCGTATCATCGAAGCGAAAAGCCGTGGCATTTACGAAGCGCCGGGGATGGCGCTGCTGCACATCGCTTACGAGCGTCTGCTGACCGGTATTCACAACGAAGACACCATCGAGCAGTATCACTCTCATGGCCGTCAGCTGGGCAAACTGCTGTATCAGGGTCGCTGGTTTGATCCACAGGCGCTGATGCTGCGTGACGCCCTGCAACGTTGGGTGGCAAGCGCAATCACCGGCGAAGTGACGCTGGAACTGCGTCGCGGCAATGATTACTCCATCCTCAATACCGTGTCTGACAACCTGACCTATAAAGCAGAGCGTCTGACCATGGAGAAAGGTGAGTCAGTGTTCTCTCCGGACGATCGTATTGGCCAGCTGACCATGCGTAACCTGGACATCACCGATACCCGTGAGAAGCTGTTCAACTATGTTGAGAATGGCCTGCTCTCCGCCAGTTCCGGTAATGGCCTCCCTCAGGTTGAGAACCTGGAACACAGCGATAAGAAATAATCGACAGCAAGTCATGCAAAAAGCGCCCATTGGGCGCCTTTTTTGTGGTCTTCGTAGGCCCGGTAAGCGCAGCGCCACCGGGCAAAACGGCGGGTGGCGCTGCGCTTACCCGCCCTACAAAAGATCGGATACACAGAATGTACAGACGAAAAAAAAGACGTCTTGCGACGTCTTTCTTCTGGAATATTGGTACCGAGGATGGGACTCGAACCCACAAGCCCGTTAGGGCACTACCACCTCAAGGTAGCGTGTCTACCAATTCCACCACCTCGGTACGGAATACTTACTGCGGGATATCGCTGGTTGGCTTAGCCGGTGCAGCTGGCTGAGTTTGCTCAGTTTTTGCTGGCGCGCTCAGATTTTCCCACTCGCTTCCTTTACTGGTCTTGTTGCTGTTGATATTGCCCAGCACCAGACTGATGATGAAGAACAGCGTAGCCAGAATCGCCGTGGTGCGGGTCATGAAGTTCGCAGAACCACTTGAACCGAACAGCGTACCGGAAGCGCCTGCTCCGAAGGAGGCTCCCATATCAGCGCCTTTACCTTGCTGTAGCATAATCAGCGCTACGAGAGCGATGGCTACAATAAGGAAAATAACTAAAAGAGCTTCGTACATAATCAACCTGTTCCTTGCGGATTTGCCGCATACCAATGCTTCGACCAATTAGCAGGATTTTGTTTCCCACTGAAGCGGGTGTGAATACTAACCAAAGCGAATCACCTTCGCAAGGGCATTTTCGAGGCATTGTATCAACTGCGGAAAAAAACAGCAAAAAGCCATTCATTGCTTAAAACAAAGGCGGCAAACGCCGCCTTTTTAAACACTTATTCTGAAAGATTATGCAGCTTTGACTGCATCCGCAATGCGGTGCGCAAATTCAGTTACCTGCGCTTCGTCTTCGCCTTCCACCATCACGCGGATCAGCGGCTCGGTACCCGACTTACGCAGCAGGACGCGCCCACGGCTGCCAAGAGTCGCTTCCACCTCTGCCATCACCGCTTTCACGTTATCATTTTCCAGCGGGTCGCCTTTACCCGCGGTGAAACGCACATTGACAAGAATCTGCGGGAACATTTTCATGCCGCTGCACAGATCGTGCAGGCTCATATGGTTACGCGCCATCGCGGCAACAACCTGAAGCGCCGCCACAATGCCGTCACCGGTGGTGGTTTTATCAAGCAGGATCACGTGGCCGGAGTTTTCCGCACCGATACGCCAGCCTTTCTCCTGGAGTTTTTCCAGCACGTAGCGGTCACCCACTTTCGCACGGACAAACGGAATACCGAGCTGTTTCAGCGCCAGTTCGAGCCCCATGTTGCTCATCAGCGTGCCCACCGCGCCACCGCGCAGTTGCCCCTGACGCAGGCCTTCACGCGCAATGATGTAGAGGATCTGATCGCCATCGACCTTGTTACCTTCGTGGTCAACCATGATCACACGGTCACCATCGCCATCCAGGGCAATACCCAGATCGGCCTTTTCAGCCAGGACACGCGCCTGCAAGGCACGCACGTCTGTCGCGCCGACTTCTTCGTTGATGTTCAGACCGTCCGGCTCGCAGCCGATAGTGATCACTTTCGCACCCAGCTCGCGGAACACATTCGGCGCAATGTGGTAAGTCGCACCGTTGGCACAGTCCACCACAATTTTGAGGTGTGCCAGGCTCAGCTCATTCGGGAAAGTGCCTTTGCAGAATTCAATGTAGCGGCCTGCGGCATCGACAATACGGTTTGCTTTACCCAGCTCAGCGGAGTCAACACAGGTGATCTCTTTTTCCATTTCCGCTTCAATCGCCTCTTCTACGTCATCCGGCAGTTTGGTGCCGTCGATGGAGAAGAATTTGATACCGTTGTCATAGAACGGGTTATGGGAAGCGGAAATGACGATGCCCGCTTCCGCACGGAAGGTGCGGGTCAGATAGGCAACAGCAGGGGTCGGCATTGGCCCCGTAAAGGAAGCTGAAAGCCCCGCCGCCGCCAGCCCGGCTTCCAGCGCGGATTCCAGCATATAACCCGAAATACGGGTATCTTTCCCAATAATGATCTTACGGGAGCCATGACGCGCCAGCACTTTCCCCGCTGCCCAGCCCAGCTTCAGGACAAAGTCAGGGGTAATTGGCGCATCGCCTACGCGCCCACGGATGCCATCGGTACCAAAATATTTACGATTACTCATAGCGTTTGTTTTCCTTCGCTGCCAGTGTGGCTTCCACCACACGCATGGCTTCTACTGTTTCTTTTACGTCATGGACTCGAATGATGTGTGCACCTTGCATCGCGGCAATCACCGCGCAGGCCAGACTGCCGCTCAGACGTTCGCTCGGCCCGACATTCAACAACTGACCAATCATCGATTTTCTCGACATTCCCACCAGCAGTGGCAGGCCGAACTGATGAAACTCTGATAAGCGCGCAAGCAACGCGTAATTGTGTGAGAGATTTTTACCGAAACCGAAGCCCGGGTCGAGCAGCAATTTCTCTTTTGCGATACCCGCACGTTCACAGCGTTCGATATGCTCAATAAAGAAGCGGGTGACGTCGGCAAACACATCGTCATATTTTGGCGCCTCCTGCATTGTCTTAGGCTGGCCCTGCATATGCATCAGACACACCGGTAGCCCGGTTTCTGCGGCGGCTTCAATCGCGCCCGGCTCGGTCAGCGAGCGGATATCATTGATAATGTGAGCGCCAACTCTCGCCACTTCACGGATCACTTCGGGTTTGGAGGTATCAACGGAGATCCACACTTCAAAGCGCCGGGCGATAGCCTCCACCACCGGCACCACGCGCGCCAGCTCTTCCTCCACCGAAACCTCCGCCGCACCAGGCCGCGTTGACTCCCCTCCAACGTCAATGATGGTGGCACCCGCGTTGATCATTAAATTCGCGTGTTTAACCGCGTCGATAAGCGAATTATGCGTGCCGCCGTCAGAGAAGGAATCAGGCGTGACATTCAGGATCCCCATCACATGAGGATGTGAAAGGTCGAGATGCGAGTCCTGGGCGAATAGTTTCATGGTGAAGTCTCTGGAATTAATGTGGTTAAACAGATAAGAAAAACCCCGGAGCAAGCTCCAGGGTTTGAGATACAGACAAACGCTTCAACAGCAGTGACTTACTTGTCGCCCAACTGCTCTGACATGGTGTTGCCCGGGTTTGGCGTACGCGGTTCATCGACCGGACGCGGCGCACGCGGGGTGCCATTGTTGTCAGAATTGTTAGACGCGCCTGGGTCTTCCCAGCCTGCCGGCGGACGCACTTCGCGGCGCGCCATCAGGTCGTCAATCTGCGGTGCATCGATGGTCTCATATTTCATGAGCGCATCTTTCATCGAATGCAGGATGTCCATATTGTCGTTCAGGATCTGACGGGCGCGAGCGTAGTTACGTTCAATCAGCGCTTTCACTTCCTGGTCGATGATACGTGCCGTTTCATCGGACATATGTTTCGCTTTTGCCACGGAGCGGCCCAGGAATACTTCGCCCTCTTCCTCTGCATACAGCAGCGGACCGAGTTTGTCGGAGAAGCCCCACTGAGTCACCATGTTACGCGCCAGGTTTGTCGCCACTTTAATATCGTTCGACGCACCGGTGGAAACATGTTCCGCACCGTAGATAATCTCTTCAGCCAGACGACCGCCGTACAGGGTTGAAATCTGGCTTTCCAGCTTCTGACGGCTGGCGCTGATCGCGTCGCCTTCAGGCAGGAAGAAGGTCACACCCAGCGCACGACCGCGCGGAATAATCGTCACCTTGTGTACGGGATCGTGTTCCGGCACCAGACGACCGATAATCGCGTGGCCCGCTTCGTGATATGCCGTGGACTCTTTCTGCGCTTCCGTCATCACCATGGAGCGACGTTCCGCACCCATCATGATTTTGTCTTTCGCTTTCTCGAATTCCACCATGGACACCACGCGCTTGTTACCGCGAGCGGCAAACAGTGCTGCTTCGTTGACCAGGTTAGCCAGATCCGCACCGGAGAAGCCTGGAGTACCACGCGCGATGATTGCCGCGTCGATATCTGGCGCCAGCGGTACGCGTCGCATATGCACTTTCAGAATCTGTTCACGACCGCGAACATCCGGCAGACCGACCACAACCTGACGGTCAAAACGGCCTGGACGCAGCAGCGCAGGGTCGAGTACGTCCGGACGGTTAGTTGCCGCGATAACGATAATACCTTCGTTACCTTCGAAGCCGTCCATCTCAACCAGCATCTGGTTCAGGGTCTGCTCACGTTCATCGTGACCACCACCCAGGCCTGCGCCACGCTGGCGGCCTACGGCGTCGATTTCATCGATGAAGATGATGCACGGTGCTGCCTTCTTAGCCTGCTCGAACATGTCACGCACACGAGATGCACCGACACCCACGAACATTTCAACGAAGTCAGAACCTGAAATAGTAAAGAACGGCACCTTCGCTTCACCCGCGATGGCTTTTGCCAGCAGGGTTTTACCGGTACCCGGAGGGCCGACCATCAGGACGCCTTTCGGGATCTTACCGCCCAGTTTCTGGAAACGGCTCGGCTCGCGCAGGTATTCAACCAGTTCACCCACCTCTTCTTTTGCTTCGTCACAACCTGCTACGTCAGCAAACGTGGTCTTGATCTGGTCTTCCGTCAGCATACGCGCCTTGCTCTTACCGAACGACATGGCACCTTTGCCACCACCGCCCTGCATCTGGCGCATAAAGAAGATCCAGACGCCGATAAGAAGCAGCATCGGGAACCAGGAAATGAAGATAGAAGCCAGCAGGCTTGGTTCTTCCGGCGGCTCGCCTACCACTTTGACGTTTTTGGTCAGAAGGTTATCAAGCAGCTTAGGATCGTTCACCGGGATGTAAGTCGTGTAACGGTTACTATCTTTCTTGGTAACGTTGATCTCACGTCCGTTGATACGCGCTTCGCGAACCTGGTCCTGATTGACCTCTTGCAGGAAGGTAGAATAATCCACCTTGCGGCCATTCGACTCGCTGGGCCCAAAGCTCTGGAATACTGACATCAGCACAACGGCAATGACCAGCCAGAGTATTAGGTTTTTCGCCATGTCACTCAAGGGATTAACCTCATATTACAACTGTGTTAAAAACAGCGTCAGGATACTCTATATCCAGTTTCATTCAAACTTTCGCCTGAAATCTACCGGTTATCATTTTCGCCCGGTCGCTACAATATACACTTCACGGGAACGGGCCCGGGAAGAGTCCGGCTTACGAACTTTCACCTTCGCAAACAGGGAGCGAATTTCCTTAAGATACTCCTCGAAACCTTCGCCCTGAAACACCTTCACAACAAAACTACCACCAGGCGCTAGTACATCACGACACATTTCTAACGCTAGTTCCACCAGATACATGGCGCGGGGGATATCCACCGCCGGTGTTCCACACATATTTGGCGCCATATCCGACATGACAACCTGGACCTTACTGTCACCTACACGATCAAGTAGTGCTTTAAGCACTAATTCATCACGAAAGTCGCCCTGAAGGAAGTCGACACCGACGATGGGATCCATTGGTAAAAGATCGCATGCGATGATTCGGCCCGTTCCGCCGATCTGCGTAACCGCATACTGGGACCATCCGCCAGGTGCCGCACCGAGGTCGACCACCGTCATTCCCGGTTTAAAAAGTTTGTCACTTTGCTGTATTTCATCAAGTTTAAACCAGGCGCGGGAACGCAACCCCTTTTTCTGCGCCTGTTGAACATATTTATCGCTAAAGTGTTCCTGAAGCCAGCGGCTGGAGCTGGCAGAACGCTTTTTACCTGTCATTTAACATTTCCGTCCTGGTTCATCGTTGCTTGCCTGTGACGTAAATTTCTACGCAGCTATTTGGCGATATTAGGGAGATGGCGGTAGAATGAACCGTTTTCAATCCCAACGTAAGCAAAAATATACGATGAATCTGAGTACTAAACAAAAACAGCACCTTAAAGGTCTGGCACATCCGCTCAAGCCTGTAGTGATGCTTGGCAACAATGGTTTGACCGAAGGGGTGCTTGCCGAGATTGAACAAGCGCTGGAACACCACGAGCTGATCAAGGTGAAAATCGCCTCTGAAGACAGAGACACTAAAAACCTGATCGTGGAAGCCATCGTGCGCGAAACCGGCGCCTGTAATGTACAGGTCATCGGTAAAACGCTGGTGCTCTATCGCCCATCTAAAGAGCGCAAAATCTCGCTGCCACGTTAAGGATATCCTGAATCGAACACATTTTCTGTGTGAAACGAGGGATTTCTTTCAGCAGGCGAGCAAAATGCCATGCTCCTTGAGTTGATAAAAGGCCGCTATGCGGCCTTTTTCTTTTCTTTACAATGTATCAACATCTTAGTAGAGAAGCGAATTACAGGTATTCAACCTTAATAATTTCGTATTCCACTTCACCACCAGGGGTGCGGATGGTGACCACATCGTCCTGCTCTTTGCCAATCAGGCCACGAGCAATCGGCGAGTTCACCGAAATCAGGTTCTGTTTGAAGTCCGCTTCATCATCACCCACGATGCGATAGGTCTGCTCTTCGTCGTTGTCCAGATTCAGGACGCTGACGGTAGAGCCGAAGATCACACGGCCATTATTTGGCATTTTGGTGATATCGATAACCTGCGCGTTAGACAGTTTCGCCTCGATATCTTTAATGCGCCCCTCACAGAAACCCTGCTGCTCACGCGCCGCGTGGTATTCAGCATTCTCTTTCAGGTCGCCATGCTCACGCGCTTCCGCGATAGCGGCGATGATTTCAGGGCGACGCACGGATTTGAGAAAATCCAGCTCTTCGCGCAGTTTTTCGGCACCACGTAAGGTCATCGGAATAGCTTGCATTTGTTATACCTCTTAAACATTCCTGTTGGGAGCAGTGTTCCCTGCTCCAGCCCACCTGAACAGGCCAGAAGCAAAAAGAAAACCGACCCGGGAGCAACGCCCCAGGTCAGCAGCAATTTTTCAATTTGATACGCATTTTACCGCGAAGTTCACTATGGGTCATCGTTTACTTTACAGTGCCATGCACCGTAGTATGACGGTTTGTTTTCGGGTTGTTAGCGCGAGATTATGCGATTTTCCAGTTTTATCATCGGATTGACTACCAGTATAACGTTCACCGTTCAGGCCGCGAATGTTGATGAGTACATTAATCAACTGCCCGCCGGCGCGAACCTTGCCCTGATGGTGCAGAAGGTTGGCGCGCAGGCTCCCGAGATTGACTATCACAGTCAACAGATGGCGCTGCCTGCCAGTACCCAGAAGGTGATCACTGCCCTCGCCGCCCTGCTCCAGCTCGGGCCTGACTTCCGTTTTACTACCACCCTTGAAACCAGAGGTAACGTTGAGGGTGGCGAACTGAAAGGCGATCTTATCGCCCGTTTTGGTGGCGATCCCACCTTTAAGCGCCAGGATGTCCGCAATATGGTGGCGGTACTGAAAAAATCCGGCGTAACAAAAATTGATGGCAACGTGCTGATCGACACCTCCATTTTCGCCAGCCACGATAAAGCGCCTGGCTGGCCGTGGAACGACATGACGCAGTGCTTTAGCGCCCCGCCAGCCGCCGCCATCGTTGACCGTAACTGCTTCTCCGTATCGCTTTACAGCGCGCCAAAACCAAATGACTTAGCTTTTATCCGCGTGGCCTCATACTACCCGGTCACGATGTTCAGCCAGGTGCGGACGCTGGCGAAAGGCTCCCCGGAGGCGCAGTATTGCGAGCTGGACGTGGTACCGGGCGATCTCAATCGCTATACGCTCACCGGCTGCCTGACCCAGCGGTCCGATCCCCTCCCGCTGGCCTTCGCCATTCAGGATGGCGCGGGCTATGCCGGTGCCATTTTTAAAGATGAACTGAAGCAGGCGGGCATAACCTACACCGGAACGCTGCTGCGCCAGACGCAGGTGAATGAGCCAGGCACGGTGATCGCCAGCAAACAGTCCGCGCCACTGCATGATTTGCTTAAGATTATGCTGAAAAAGTCGGATAACATGATTGCCGACACGGTGTTCCGCATGATTGGGCACGCGCGATTTGGTGTGCCGGGCACCTGGCGGGCCGGTTCTGATGCCGTACGTCAGATCCTGCGCCAGCAGGCGGGTATCGATCTGGGCAATACGATCGCCGTTGATGGTTCCGGTTTATCGCGTCATAACCTGATCTCGCCGGCCACCATGATGCAGGTGTTGCAGTACATTGCTCAGCATGACGCTGAGCTAAACTTTATTACGATGCTGCCGCTTGCCGGACACGACGGCTCTCTTCAGTACCGCGCGGGCCTTCACGCTGCGGGCGTGGATGGCAAAGTGTCAGCCAAAACGGGTTCCCTGCAAGGCGTTTACAACCTTGCCGGTTTTATCACTACCGCCAGCGGACAACGCATGGCATTTGTGCAGTATCTTTCCGGCTATGCCGTCGAACCGGCTGACCAGCGCAATCGCCGTATTCCACTGGTGCGTTTCGAAAGCAGGCTCTATAAGGACATCTACCATAATAACTAGCGATGAAACTACTGATAGTTGAAGACGATCTGTTATTGCAGGAAGGGTTAGCGCTGGCGCTGGGGAATGAAGGCTACGCCCTGGATTGTGCCACCACGGCCGCTGAAGCAGATGCCCTGATCCAGAGCGGTGAATACAGCCTCGTGATCCTGGATTTAGGGCTGCCGGATAAAGACGGCGCGACGCTACTCTGCCAGTGGCGTCGTCGCGGGGTTGAGAATCCCGTCTTGATTCTCACCGCCCGCGATGCCATTGAAGACAGAATTAACGGGCTGGATTCTGGCGCTGACGATTATCTGGTAAAACCCTTCGCCCTTGCCGAGCTACAGGCTCGCGTACGGGCGTTGATCCGCCGCTATCAGGGCCACAGCGACAACCTGCTGACGGACGGAGATATCACCCTCAATCTGCAAACTCAGCAGGTGCTGCGCCAGTCTCAGCCTGTGGAAGTGACGCCAAAAGAGTTCGCTCTGCTGACGCGCCTGATCATGCGCAGCGGGCAGACCGTGCACCGCGAAACGCTGCAACAGGACATCTACTCCTGGCAGGACGATCCAGGATCAAACACGCTTGAAGTTCACATTCATAATCTGCGGCGCAAGCTCGGTAAAGATCGCATCAAAACCGTACGCGGCGTGGGTTACCGTCTGGAGAGCCAGAAATGAACAGTATGCGCCGGCGATTAATGGTGTTGCTGGCGGTTATTCTGCTATTTTTTCAACTCATTAGCGTTGTCTGGCTGTGGCATGAGAGCCGCGAGCAGATCGGTTTTTTGGTGAACGAAACGTTGTCCGCCAAAGCGCGCAACAACCATGTCGAAAAAGAGATCCGCGAAGCCATTGCCTCCCTGCTGGTCCCTTCTCTGGTGATGGTCGGTTTTACCCTGCTCTTCTCATTTTGGGCCGTCACCTGGATCACCCGACCACTCAACAAACTTCGCGCCAGCCTTGCGAACCGTTCGGCGGATAATCTGACTCCCCTGCCGATGTATTCCGATATGGAAGAGATAGGCGCTGTGACCACGTCGCTCAATCAACTCCTCGCCCGGCTGGACCACACTATTCAACAGGAACGCCTGTTTACCGCCGATGCGGCACACGAGTTACGTACGCCGCTTGCGGGGATCAGGCTCCATCTGGAACTGATGGCTCAGTCCGGTTCCCCGCAGGCCACGCCACTGATAAGCCGTATCGATCAGCTGATGCACACGGTGGAACAGCTGCTGATGCTGGCGCGTGCCGGACAGGCGATGGCCAGCGGCCATTACGATACCGTGAACTGGACAGAAACGATCATTGCTCCGCTCAGTCTGGAGCATGAAGCCAAAGAGCATACGGTAATATGGCCGGCCCACAGCGCGCTGACGGTACAGGGGGACGCCGTCCTGTTACGTCTGATGCTAAGGAACCTTCTGGAGAATGCCGCCCGCTACAGCCCGGCAGGCACAACCATTGAAGTGGCATTAACAGCGACGGAGGGCGGTACCCGGGTGAGCGTTACCGATCAGGGGCCGGGTATTGATGAGGCGCACCGCCAGTCGATCACCGAACCTTTCCGACGTCTCGACCAGCGCTACGGCGGCAGCGGCCTTGGGCTGAGCATCGTACAGCGTATCGTACAGCTCCATCATGGCCATTTAACGCTGGAGAACGGCGCTGAGGGCGGCCTCATCGCCAGCTGTTGGTTACCGGCGAAAATAGGATAAAAAAAAGCCCCGTTAAGGGGCTTTATACAGGGTTAGTGCTTGTAGATGAACTCGACGCCTTCTTCGTCGTCTTCATCCCAGTCATCGTCCCAGTCTTCATCATCTTCTTCCGCTTCCAGCTCTTCGAGTTGCTGGCGGTGGTAGTCATCCCACATGAATTCGACTTTTTCAGGCTGTTTCGCCTCTTCTGCCTGAACAACCGGATTCTCGATGATAAAGGTCATCACATCCCAGCAGAGATCTTTCACGCCAACCTGGCTGGCGGCAGAGATCAGATAGTACTTATCTTCCCAACCCATCGCGTCGGCAATCGCTTTAGCTTTCGCTTCAGCTTCCGCTTTATCCATCAGGTCGATCTTGTTAAATACCAGCCAGCGCGGTTTTTGCGCCAGTTTTTCACTGTATTTCTCCAGCTCGCCGATAATAATACGGGCGTTTTCAACCGGATCGGAACCGTCGATTGGATCGATGTCGATGAGGTGCAACAGTACGCGACAACGCTCAAGGTGCTTCAGGAAGCGAATACCCAGACCGGCGCCTTCTGCTGCCCCTTCAATCAGACCCGGGATGTCAGCGACCACAAAGCTCTTCTCGTTATCCATACGGACAACGCCCAGGCTCGGCACCAGCGTCGTAAACGGATAATCCGCTACTTTGGGTTTCGCCGCAGAGACCGCACGGATAAACGTCGATTTACCGGCGTTTGGCATACCCAGCATCCCCACATCCGCCAGCAGCATCAGTTCCAGTTGCAGGTCGCGCTTATCACCCGGGGTACCCATGGTTTTCTGACGCGGGGTACGGTTAACGGAAGATTTGAAACGGCTGTTACCCAGACCATGCCAGCCGCCTTTCGCCACCATCAGGCGCTGACCGTGTTTGGTCATATCACCCATGGTTTCGCCCGTGCCCTGATCGATGACACGCGTACCCACCGGCACTTTGATCGTCACGTCTTTACCGCGTTTACCGGTACAGTCGCGGCTCTGGCCGTTCTGGCCACGCTCGGCGCGGAAAGATTTTTCGAAACGGTAGTCGATCAGCGTGTTGAGGTTTTCATCCGCCTCCAGCCACACGTCGCCACCGTCCCCACCGTCACCGCCGTCAGGACCGCCACGAGGAATATATTTTTCACGGCGGAAGCTTACACAACCGTTACCGCCATCACCTGCCACGACCAGAATCGTCGCTTCATCAACAAACTTCATTTTACTCTCCGTAACTCATTCGCCTGAGCGGGGGACTATTACAACCGCTTCATTTTTGCGCCAACGCCCCCAAAGACGATGACCAATGGCGGAATACATCGCGCCCGCAACCACGACAAACGCACCGAGATAACCCAACAGGTTGAGCATCGGCTTGACGAAGACATCGGGCCAGGCCATTGATAACAAATCTGAAAATAACAGCGTAAACAGCGGGGTAAGCGTGATTAAGGCGCTCACCTGTGCTGCCTGCCAGCGCGCCATGGCTTCAGCCAGAGCGCCATAACCGACCAGCGTATTCAGCCCACAAAAAATGAGGCACGCCAGTTGCCAGTCGCTGAGCTGGGTAATTACACCCGGCTTCGCTAAAGGCAATAATGCCAGTGTACACAAAGTGTACAGCAAAAAGAGGATCTGCTGTGAGGCAAGACGGCGCAATAACACCTTTTGCGCGACGCCATAACTCACCCAGACCGTTGCTGCACCCACCCCAAAAATGACACCCCAGGTGTAATCCGTCAGGCGGGTAAAAATCTCAATCAGGCTGGTGTTAAAGAACATCACCAGCCCGCAAAGCAGCATGCTTGCCCCGATGATCTGCGTGCCGCGCATCTTCTCCTTGAGGATGAATACGCTGGCGACCATCATGCCGACCGGTGAAAGCTGACCAATCACCTGCGACGCTGTAGGGCTAAGATATTGCAGGGAAGAGCTGAACAGAATGAAGTTACCGAACAGACCGCCCGTCGCGATAGCCAGTAACACCAGCCAACGCGGTTTTCGGAAGATGCGCAGCGGTGGCAGCTTACCTTTGACGGCCAGAATGGCGCCCAGGCCTATGCTTGCCATCAGGAAGCGATAAAACACCACCGTCGGTGGCTCCATGACTTCCAGTACCTGCTTCATTGCAATTGGCAGCGCACCCCAGCACATTGCGGTAGTGAGCGCCAAAAGAATACCCATGCCGGCCTGCTGCTTCATGCCCGTTTTCCCTACAGAAAATTTTCCGGGTTTCCAATGTAAAAAGCCCCGCAACACGTTGCGGGGCTTTAATCCGTTACCGGACCGAGAAAACCTTACTCAGCAACGATGCTGATGTATTTACGGTTGTTCGGGCCTTTAACTTCAAATTTCACTTTACCGTCTGCTTTAGCAAACAGAGTGTGGTCACGACCGCAACCTACGTTGGTACCCGCGTGGAACTTGGTGCCACGCTGACGAACGATGATGCTACCCGCCAGAACGGATTCGCCACCGAAACGCTTAACGCCCAGGCGTTTAGCTTCTGAATCGCGACCGTTACGTGTGGAGCCGCCAGCCTTTTTATGTGCCATTTAAATCTCTCCTCAGGTCTTAGGCGCTGATGCCAGTAATTTTCACATCAGTGAACCACTGACGGTGGCCCTGCTGCTTACGATAGTGTTTACGACGACGAAACTTAACGATTTTAACTTTCTCGCCACGACCGTGAGCAACAACTTCAGCTTTGATAACGCCGCCATCAACGAAAGGAACGCCGATTTTGACTTCTTCACCGTTTGCGATCATCAGAACTTCAGCGAACTCAACAGATTCGCCAGTTGCGATGTCCAGCTTTTCCAGGCGAACGGTCTGACCTTCGCTTACTCGGTGTTGTTTACCACCACTTTGGAAAACCGCGTACATATAAACTCCGCTTCCGCGCACATCCTCGTATGATTCAGAGTGCGCTATAAATATTCACAATAGGGCGCGAATATTACGCAAAACGCGAGCCTTTGACAAGTGCTACCATCAATACATGAAGAAAAAAAACACAACACGTACGGTAACGTTTATCTGAGCCGTTTTTTCAGTACAATCAGCAATACTATTTATAAACCGAAACCCTTTGTGTACCCATCTCGTGTGGGATAAACAGGATAAAAAGCCCGGCTTTTGCGATGAATTTAGAAAAAATCAATGAGTTAACCGCGCAAGATATGGCGGGTGTGAATGCAGCAATCCTGGAGCAACTCAACTCTGACGTTCAGCTGATCAATCAGTTGGGCTATTACATCGTCAGCGGCGGCGGTAAACGTATTCGTCCGATGATTGCCATTCTGGCCGCACGCGCGGTTGGCTATCAGGGAAATGCCCACGTCACGATCGCGGCGCTGATCGAATTTATCCACACCGCCACCCTGCTTCACGACGATGTTGTGGATGAATCAGACATGCGTCGTGGAAAAGCCACCGCCAACGCCGCGTTTGGTAATGCGGCAAGCGTTCTGGTAGGCGATTTTATCTATACCCGCGCCTTCCAGATGATGACCAGCCTTGGCTCGCTGAAGGTGCTGGAAGTGATGTCAGAAGCCGTGAACGTTATCGCTGAAGGTGAAGTCCTACAGCTGATGAACGTCAACGACCCGGACATCACCGAAGAAAACTATATGCGGGTGATTTACAGCAAGACCGCACGTCTGTTCGAAGCCGCCGCGCAATGCTCCGGCATTCTGGCAGGCTGTAGCGAAGCTCAGGAAAAGGGCCTTCAGGACTATGGCCGTTATCTCGGCACCGCGTTCCAGCTGATTGATGATTTGCTGGACTACAGCGCGGATGGCGAAACGCTCGGTAAAAACGTCGGCGATGACCTGAACGAAGGCAAGCCAACGCTGCCGCTGCTCCACGCGATGCGCAATGGCACACCAGAGCAGGCGAAAATGATACGGGAGGCTATCGAGCAGGGAAATGGACGCCATCTTCTGGAACCGGTACTGGAAACAATGGCTATCTGCGGCTCCCTGGAATGGACGCGTCAGCGCGCTGAAGAAGAAGCGGACAAAGCCATCGCCGCCATTCAGGTCATTCCCGACAGCCCATGGCGTGATGCGCTAATCGGCCTCGCGCACATCGCCGTCCAGCGCGATCGATAATCCCCTCCTCATCTCCCTGCGCCCACGCAGGGAGATTCCAGTACACACCAATAAATTACATTTCCGCGTAAGCCCATCGGGTTACAGGCCGCATGTATAAAGCCGTGCCTTATTCTGAATATTGCTTCTCGTAACATGAACTTTTTAGAACACATGTTCGAAGTGAGTATAGTAATGCTGTCTTTTCACACGAAACGACGTGGACGATAACGAACACAAGGACAGCATTATGGATACAAAATTCATCGACTGGCATTCTGCTGACATTATTGCGGCACTGCGTAAAAAAGGAACATCGCTGGCTGCCGAATCACGTCGTCATGGGCTAAGCTCGTCGACGCTGGCAAACGCCCTGACCCGCCCATGGCCGAAGGGGGAACTGATTATCGCGACGGCGCTGGATACGCATCCGTGGGTGATATGGCCGTCACGCTACCACGATCCTATTACCCATGAATTTATCGACAGAACGCGCATGATGCGCCAGGGCAAAACGAAGAAAGCACATCAGGACTGATGCACCAGGATTGACAGGAACAGCAATCCCCCGGCCTGTTATGGCAGGGGGGTGCCGGAACGATTACTCGCCCTTCACACGCTCGATATTTGCACCCAGCGCGCGCAGTTTGTCCTCAATACGCTCGTATCCACGATCGATGTGGTAGATACGATCGACAACGGTAGTCCCTTCCGCAATACAACCTGCCAATACGAGGCTCGCAGACGCGCGCAGATCGGTCGCCATCACCTGCGCACCGGACAGTTTTTCAACGCCGTGGCAAATTACCGTGTTGCTTTCAATCTCAGCATGCGCACCCATACGGATCAGTTCCGGTACGTGCATGAAACGGTTTTCGAAGATAGTTTCCGTGATGAAGCCCGTGCCTTCGGCCACCAGGTTCAACAGCGTGAACTGTGCCTGCATATCCGTCGGGAATGCCGGATGTGGCGCAGTACGCACGTTAACGGCTTTAGGACGCTGCCCGTGCATATCGAGGCTGATCCAGTCTTCACCGATTTCGATATCCGCACCCGCATCGCGCAGTTTCGCCAGCACCGCATCCAGGGTATCCGGCTGGGCGTTACGGCAGACAATCTTACCGCCAGAAATGGCCGCGGCCACCAGGAAGGTACCGGTTTCGATACGATCTGGCAGTACGCGATACACACCACCACCCAGACGTTCAACGCCTTCGATGGTGATACGGTCTGTGCCCTGCCCGCTGATCTTCGCCCCCAGCGCGACCAGGAAGTTCGCGGTATCCACGATCTCCGGCTCACGGGCGGCGTTTTCGATGATGGTAGTGCCTTCTGCCAGCGTAGCAGCCGACATGATGGTGACCGTTGCGCCCACGCTCACTTTGTCCATGACAATGTGCGCGCCTTTCAGACGACCATTGACGGACGCTTTAACGTAACCCTCTTCCAGCTTGATCTCCGCGCCGAGTTTTTCCAGGCCGAAGATATGCAGGTCAACGGGACGCGCGCCGATAGCGCATCCGCCCGGCAGTGAAACCTGTCCCTGACCGAAACGCGCCACCAGCGGACCAAGCGCCCAAATGGAAGCACGCATGGTTTTCACCAGCTCATACGGCGCTGAGAAGTTGTTCACGTTGCTGGCATCGATCCAGACGGAACCGTTACGCTCCACTTTGGTGCCCAACTGGCCGAGCAACTTCATGGTCGTGTCGATATCTTTCAGCTTCGGTACGTTCTGGATCTCTACCGGCTCTTCTGCGAGCAGCGCAGCGAAAAGAATGGGCAGCGCGGCGTTTTTAGCGCCAGAAATTGTGACTTCGCCCTGGAGACGCGTGGGTCCCTGTACACGAAATTTATCCATCGTTTGCTCTCTTATAAATTCAACCGTGCTGCGGGCGTTTCGCCCTCAGCTCAAAAACCGTTTAGTTTGCGATCGCGTGCCCACTCCTGTGGGGTGAACGCTTTAATCGACAGGGCGTGGATGCGGTTATCCGCAATGTATTCCATCAGCGGCGCGTACACAGCCTGCTGTTTCTTCACGCGACTCATTCCGTCGAACATCTCACCCACAGCAATAACCTGGAAGTGACTGCCATCGCCAGAGACGTGGGCTTCCTGAAGGGAGAGTGCATTCATCAGCACAGTCTGGATTTCATTATTTTCCATGGGGTCTACATCATCTGATAGTGAAAACAAGCTCAACATCTTAGAGCAAAGTGGCGCGGTCTTAAACAAGCAAAAAGCCCCGACGCGTAAACTGTCGGGGCTTTCAGAAGTAACGTACTGAAAAAATTAGCGAGGTAATACGTCTTCGGGCAAATTGTAAAGCTGTGCAAGGGTAATCACGTTATCGCTTACCCCCGTCAGGGTAACGCTGCTCCCCTGCTTTTTGCCCGTGGCCACCAGGTGCGCCAGCAGGGCGATACCGGCGGTATCTACCCGCGTAACGCCATGGAGATCAATCAGCGTCACGCCCTGCATCGCGTTATGGCGAGCGTCCCACAGCGGGTTAAGCAGATCCTGATCCAGCTCTCCCGTCAGCGTCAACGTCTCGCCGTCACGCGCCCAGCTAAGCTGCTGTGACATTACTTCTTCTCGTCCAGGGTAATTTTCTGACGAGAGATGGACTGAAGCTGAGCCGTCAGGCCATCGATGCCTTTAGTGCGCAGCAGATCGCTCCACTCGTTCTGTTTAGTGGTGATCATGCTGACGCCTTCAGCGATCATGTCGTACGCCTGCCAGTTTCCGGTCTGGCTGTTTTTACGCCACTGGAAGTCCAGACGAACCGGTGGACGACCGTTTGGATCGATAATCGTCACGCGAATAGGAATGATAGTGGCATCGCCCAGCGGCTGTTCAGGGGCAATCTGATAGGTCTGCCCGTGGTACATCGCCAGCGCCTGGCCGTAAGCCTGTTTCAGGTATTCACGGAACGCCGCAAAGTAAGCCTCGCGCTGTGCAGGGGTCGCATCTTTGTAGTAACGGCCCAGCACCAGTGCGCCCGCATACTTGATCTGCACATACGGCAGCAGTTCCTGATCCACCACATCACGCAGATAATCAGGGTTAGAACGGATTTTTGGCTGTTCGTTTTTAAGACGGTCGAAGGTTTTCTTCGCGGCCTCATCCATCAGTTTGTACGGGTTACTCTGATCCGCAGCGTGCGCCGCGGTAAGAGGGGCAATGACCAGCATGGCAACCATTAACAGTCGTTTAAACATGAATGACTTCTCCTGAAATTAATTCGTCGCGCCTGGCGTCGGTTCGACGTTGGTGTGGTCTTCACTCTGCGCAGGGGCATCGTCAGACTTTTTATCATCCCCTTTACTGTTGTAAAGGAACTGACCAATCATATCTTCCAGCACCATCGCTGACTTGGTATCCTGGATTACGCTACCGTCTTTAAGGATAGTCGTTCCCAGCTCAGGATCTTCAAAACCAACGTTAAGGGCCAGATATTGCTCCCCCAGCAGGCCAGAGGTGCGGATAGAAAGCGAGCTGGTGTCCGGAATGTGGTTATAGCGCTCTTCGATATCCATCGCGACGCGCGGCAGATAGGTTTTCTCATCAAGCGTAATGTCAGCGACACGTCCGATAACGACGCCACCAATACGCACCGGTGAGCGCGCTTTCAGGCCGCCGATGTTATCGAAAGTCGCGTAGACACGATACGTCGGCTCGGCGCGAACAGAGGTGATGTCCGCCGCTCGCAGGCAGATGAACAGCGCGGCCAGCAGCGCCAGAAGCAGAAACACGCCAACCCAAATTTCATTTTTTCTCGTTTGCATGAACTCAATTCCCAAACATCAGTGCGGTGAGCACAAAATCCAGACCTAAAACGGCCAGCGACGAATGTACGACAGTACGCGTCGTTGCACGGCTAATGCCCGCCGACGTCGGAATGGCATCGTAACCATTAAACAACGCAATCCAGGTAACCGTCACAGCGAAAACCACGCTCTTGATCAGACAGTTCACCAGATCCATCCGCAGATCGATGGCGTCCTGCATGGCAGACCAGAAGAATCCGGCATCAATGCCTTTCCAGTTAACGCCAACCAGCGCGCCTCCCCAGATACCTACCGCCACAAAGAGGATAGTCAGTAACGGCAAGGAGATAACCCCGGCCCAGAAGCGCGGCGAGATTACCCGGCGCAGCGGATCGACTGCCATCATCTCCATACTGGAGAGCTGCTCGGTGGCGCGCATCAGGCCAATTTCCGCCGTCAACGCTGACCCGGCACGCCCGGCGAACAGCAGCGCGGCAACCACCGGCCCGAGTTCACGCAGCAGCGAGAGCGCCACCAGCATGCCAAGGCTGGTTTCCGCGCTGTAGGTTGTCAGCACCAGATACCCCTGCAACCCCAGCACCATGCCAATAAACAGACCCGACACGATGATGATAAGCATCGACAGCACGCCGACGTTATAAAGCTGCCGTACCAGTAACGGCGCATGCTTGCGGAACTCCGGTTTGCCGACCAGCGCGTTGAACAACATTAATCCGGCACGCCCGAACGTACTGATGGTTTTTAGGCCACGGTGTCCAAGACCCGCCAACGCATTTAACAGCATGAGTGGCTTAACTCCCTATTCCGAGTAAATCGTCATGATAGTCGCCCGCCGGATAGCGGAAAGGCACCGGCCCATCTGCGATACCGTCCAGGAACTGCCGCACGCGTGGATCGCCATTCTCCTGCAACGCCTGCGCGCTGCCGTGGGCGACGATCTTTTTGTCAGCCACAATATAGGCGTAATCAGCGATACTCAGCACTTCCGGCACGTCGTGGGAAACCACCACGCAGGTGACGCCAAGGGCGCTGTTCAGCTCCGAAATTAACTTCACCAGCACGCCCATGGTGATGGGGTCCTGCCCGACGAACGGTTCATCGAACATGATTAAATCGGGTTCCAGGGCAATAGCACGCGCCAGCGCGGCGCGGCGCGCCATCCCACCCGAGAGTTCGGACGGCATGAGTTTCGCAGCCCCCCGCAGCCCCACGGCTTCAAGCTTCATCATCACCGTACTGTGCAACAGCTCAGGAGGAAGATGGGTGTGCTCACGCAACGGATAGGCCACGTTGTCAAAAACGTTCATATCCGTGAACAGCGCGCCCGACTGAAAGAGCATGCTCATCCGTTTGCGAACCGTGTAGAGGCGCGAGCGAGACATCGCCGGGACATTTTCGCCGTCGAAGAGAATTTCGCCGCTGTCAGGGGGGATTTGCCCGCCGATAAGACGCAGCAACGTGGTTTTACCGATCCCTGACGGCCCCATGATGGCGGTGATTTTACCGCGCGGCACGGTCAGCGAAATATCATCAAATATTAACCGGTTGCCGCGAGAAAAACTGACGCCCCGGACATCGACTATATTCGCCATCGTTTGGCTCATTTATGGTTCCTTACTTACCTTGCTTCACGGCTGGCATGAAGCGTAAATCAGCCCTAAACCCCGCATTTTTACAGAATATTCACTATTGGGGTTAGCGAAAGCTGGCATTTGTTTTACTTTTCCGGCGCATAAAGTCAAAATTAGGAATTCGTTACGTCTCAGACTTCATCTGGCGCCAACATTCGTGCGCAGTGGACCAGCGAGTATACCTGAAGAAAGGACTTTTGATGCTTTTAGCAACAGCACTGTTAATAATTGGTTTACTGTTGGTGGTCTACAGTGCTGACCGTTTGGTCTTTGCCGCATCCATTCTCTGTCGACTCATTGGCATGCCGCCCATCATTATCGGCATGACGGTGGTCAGTGTAGGCACATCGCTTCCTGAAATCATCGTTTCTGTTTCAGCCTCGCTGCATGGGCAGGTCGACCTCGCTATCGGCACCGCGATTGGCTCTAACATCGTCAATATCTTACTGATTTTAGGCTTAGCCGCATTACTGCATCCATTTCGCGTGCATTCTGATGTTTTGCGCCGGGAATTGCCGTTAATGTTAGTCGTCAGTCTGCTGGCAGGCTACGTACTTTATGACGGGGTGCTGAGCGTCGGTGACGGTATATTCCTGCTCGCCCTGGCCGTGATCTGGTTGCTTTACAGCGTGAAGATCGCACGTCTGGCGGAAAAACAGGGTAACGATAGCCTCACGCGTGAGCATCTCGCCGAGCTGCCCCGGGAAGGGACCTTACCCGTCGCCCTGCTGTGGTTGGGCGTCGCGCTAATCATCATGCCAATGGCCACGCGGATGGTGGTCGATAACGCGACGGTGCTGGCGCACGCGTTTGCGATGAGCGAACTGACAATCGGTCTGACGGTAATCGCCATCGGCACCAGCCTGCCAGAGCTGGCCACCGCCATCGCCGGGGCGCGTAAAGGGGAAGATGATATCGCCATCGGCAATATCATCGGCTCGAATATTTTCAATATCGCAATCGTGACAGGGCTGCCGGCGCTAATCTCGCCGGGGCCGTTTAACCCTATGGTTTTCACGCGCGATTACGGTGTGATGCTGCTGGTCAGCGTGATTTTCGCCCTGCTCTGCTGGCGGCGAAAAGAGCAGATCGGCAAAGGCGCAGGCGCGCTGCTGACGGGTGGATTTATCGTATGGCTGGCGATGCTGTACTGGCTTTCGCCTCTTCTCTCTGGGTAAACGGAAACGCATTATGTCGCAAATAGAATTGCAGCCGGGTTTTGACTTTCAGAAAGCAGGCAAAGACGTTCTGGAGATTGAACGTGAAGGTCTGGCGCAGTTAGATCAGTACATTAATCAGGATTTTAGTCTGGCCTGTGAGAAGATGTTCTACTGTGCCGGCAAAGTCGTGGTGATGGGGATGGGCAAATCCGGCCATATCGGACGCAAAATGGCGGCGACCTTTGCCAGTACCGGCACGTCGTCATTCTTCGTTCATCCCGGTGAAGCCGCGCACGGTGACCTCGGCATGGTTACGCCGCAGGACGTGGTTATTGCGCTGTCCAACTCCGGGGAATCGAATGAAATCCTGGCGTTGATCCCGGTACTGAAGCGTCTGCACGTACCGCTGATTTGCATGACCAGCCGACCGGAAAGCAGCATGGCGCGTGCGGCGGATATTCACCTGTGCGTGAAAGTGCCTAAAGAAGCCTGTCCGCTGGGGCTGGCGCCGACCTCCAGCACAACCGCCGCGCTGGTGATGGGCGATGCCCTTGCCGTTGCGCTGCTGGAAGCCCGCGGTTTTACGCCTGAAGATTTTGCCCTGTCTCATCCCGGCGGCGCGCTCGGGCGCAAACTGCTGCTGCGGGTTAACGATATTATGCACACCGGAGATGAGATCCCGCACGTGAGCAAAGAGGCCTCTTTGCGCGACGCGTTACTGGAGATCACCCGTAAAAACCTGGGCATGACGGTTATCTGCGACGATCTGATGAAGATTCAGGGCATTTTCACCGACGGCGACCTGCGCCGGGTATTCGATATGGGTGTGGATGTCCGAACGCTGGGCATTGCTGATGTGATGACGCCAGGCGGGATCCGCGTCCGTCCGGGCACGCTGGCGGTAGATGTGCTGAACCTGATGCAGTCCCGTCATATTACCTCAGTGATGGTTGCCGATGGCGACCAACTGCTGGGTGTGGTACATATGCATGATCTGCTGCGCGCTGGCGTAGTGTAATGAAGGATAAGACAATGAGTAATGCGGGTGCATCCCTTGCAACCTGTTATGGCCCGGTGAGCGCCCACATGATGGCAAAGGCGGAAAATATCCGCCTGCTGATCCTCGATGTGGATGGTGTGCTCTCCGACGGTCTGATTTATATGGGCAATAACGGCGAAGAGCTGAAAGCCTTTAACGTTCGCGACGGTTACGGTATCCGCTGTGCGCTCACGTCCGGAATTGAAGTTGCAATCATCACCGGGCGGAAAGCTAAACTGGTAGAAGATCGGTGTGAAACGCTGGGCATTACCCATCTCTATCAGGGGCAGTCTGATAAGATGGTAGCTTTCCGGGATCTGCTGGGAAAACTGGCCATTGCACCAGAGAATGTGGCATACGTCGGGGATGATTTGATCGACTGGCCAGTGATGGCGGAGGTGGGTCTGAGCATCGCCGTGGCTGACGCGCACCCGCTGCTGATCCCGCGTGCTGATTACGTTACCCATATTCACGGTGGCCGCGGCGCCGTCCGTGAAGTCTGCGATCTGCTTCTGCTGTCGCAGGGCAAGCTTGATGAGGCGAAAGGGCAATCGATATGAGTAAAACCAGACGTTGGGTTATCATTCTGCTTGCGCTTGTCGCCCTGGTACTGATTGGCGTCAACCTCGCTGACCGCGATGATACGCAAGCGGAAGTGGTTAACACGAGCGACCCGACCTACAAAAGCGATCACAGCGACACCGTGGTCTATAGCCCGGAAGGCGCGCTGAACTATCGCCTCGTTGCTCAGCATGTAGAATATTTTTCAGATGACGGTACCTCGTGGTTTACCCAACCGGTCATGACCACCTTTGATACGGACAAAGTGCCGACGTGGTCTATCAAGTCTGACCGGGCAAAACTGACAAATGACCGTATGCTTTACCTGTATGGTCACGTTGAAGTCAACGCCCTGACCGCTGACGCGCAACTGCGAAAAATTACGACGGATAACGCCCAGATCAACCTGGTCACCCAGGATGTCACGTCGCAGGATCTAGTCACCCTGTATGGCACAACATTTAATTCCAGCGGTTTAAGAATGCGCGGGAACTTACGCAGCAAAAACGCCGAGCTGATTGAAAAGGTTAGAACCTCCTATGAAATTCAAAACAAACAAACTCAGCCTTAAAGTTGTTATCGCCAGCGCGCTGCTGGCGGCCAGTCTTCCCGCGCTTGCTGTGACTGGCGACACCGAACAGCCGATTCATATTGAATCCGATACCCAGTCTCTGGATATGCAGGGTAACGTCGTCACCTTTACCGGCAACGTCGTCATGACCCAGGGCACCATTAAAATCAACGCCGACAAAGTGGTCGTTACCCGTCCGGGCGGCGAGCAGGGCAAAGAGATTATCGATGGTTATGGCAACCCGGCCACCTTCTACCAGATGCAGGACAACGGCAAGCCGGTGAAAGGCCATGCCTCGCATATGCACTATGAACTGGCGAAGGATCTGGTCATCCTGACCGGTAATGCTTACCTGGAACAGCTGGACAGCAATATCAAAGGCGACAAGATCACCTATCTGGTGAAAGAGCAGAAAATGCAGGCCTCCAGTGAAAAAGGCAAACGCGTCACGACCGTGCTTGTGCCTTCGCAGTTGCAGGACAAGAACAACGGTCAGGCTCCGGCACAGAAAAAGAGTAACTAATTCGTTATGGCAACTTTAACTGCAAAAAACCTCGCGAAAGCGTATAAGGGCCGCCGCGTCGTCGAAGATGTCAGTCTGACCGTCAACTCCGGCGAAATCGTGGGTTTGCTTGGCCCTAACGGGGCGGGTAAAACCACGACCTTCTACATGGTGGTGGGCATCGTCCCGCGTGACGCCGGCAACATCATCATCGATGATGAAGATATCAGCCTGCTGCCGCTGCATGCCCGCGCGCGTCGTGGCATCGGCTATTTGCCGCAGGAAGCGTCTATTTTCCGCCGCTTAAGCGTGTTCGACAACCTGATGGCCGTGCTCCAGATCCGTGACGATCTGACCAGCGAGCAGCGCTCTGACCGTGCGAACGAGCTGATGGAAGAGTTTCATATCGAACATCTGCGTGACAGCCTCGGCCAGGCGCTGTCCGGTGGTGAACGCCGCCGCGTTGAGATTGCGCGCGCGCTGGCAGCAAACCCAAAATTCATCCTGCTGGATGAACCGTTTGCGGGCGTTGACCCCATCTCCGTTATCGATATCAAACGTATCATTGAGCACCTGCGCGACAGCGGGCTTGGCGTACTGATCACGGACCACAACGTTCGTGAAACGCTGGCCGTGTGTGAGCGCGCCTACATAGTGAGCCAGGGCCATCTGATTGCCCACGGTACGCCGCAGCAAATCCTCGAAGATGAGCATGTTAAGCGCGTGTACCTTGGGGAAGACTTCAGACTCTGATAGGGTAGAGGTTAAGTCACGCCGAACCGGAGAAAAACGCTCTGAACATGAAGCAAGGTTTGCAATTACGGCTCAGCCAGCAACTGGCCATGACGCCGCAGCTACAGCAGGCAATCCGTCTGTTGCAGCTGTCCACGTTAGAACTCCAGCAGGAGCTCCAGCAGGCGCTGGACAGCAATCCGCTGCTGGAGCAAACCGATCTTCATGACGAGGTAGACGCCCAGCAGACGCAGGACACAGAAACGCTCGACTCCGTAGATGCGCTTGAACAGAAAGAGATGCCGGACGAACTGCCGCTGGATGCCAGCTGGGACGAAATCTACACCGCGGGTACCCCTTCCGGGACACGTGCAGACTACCAGGACGATGAACTCCCGGTCTACCAGGGCGAAACCACCCAGTCGCTTCAGGACTACCTGATGTGGCAGGTAGAGCTGACCCCTTTCTCCGATACCGATCGCGCCATTGCCACCTCGATTGTCGATGCCGTTGACGACACGGGCTATTTGACCGTGACGCTGGACGAGATTCTGGAAAGCATCGGCAATGACGAGATTGAACTGGAAGAGATTGAAGCCGTCCTGAAACGCGTTCAGCGCTTCGACCCGATTGGCGTCGCCGCGAAAGATCTGCGCGACTGCCTTCTGATCCAACTTTCGCAGTTTGCCAAAGAGACACCGTGGATTGACGAAGCCCGGCTCATCATCAGCGATCATCTGGATCTGCTGGCGAATCATGACTTCCGCACCCTGATGCGCGTCACGCGCCTGAAAGAAGAGGTGCTGAAGGAAGCGGTGAATCTGATCCAGTCGCTCGATCCGCGTCCGGGGCAGTCGATCCAGACCAGTGAACCGGAATATGTCATCCCCGATGTGCTGGTGAGAAAACACAATGGCCGCTGGGTCGTTGAACTGAATGCCGACAGCATTCCTCGCCTGCAAATCAACCAGCAATACGCCTCCATGTGCACCAGCGCACGTAATGACGCTGATAATCAATACATTCGCAGCAACCTTCAGGAAGCACGCTGGTTGATCAAGAGCCTGGAGAGCCGTAATGACACGCTGCTGCGCGTCAGCCGCTGTATTGTCGAACAGCAGCAGGCGTTCTTTGAGCAGGGCGAAGAGTTTATGAAACCGATGGTGCTGGCAGACATCGCCCAGGCCGTCGAGATGCATGAATCAACCATTTCCCGCGTGACCACGCAGAAATATCTGCACAGCCCACGCGGTATTTTTGAGCTTAAGTATTTCTTCTCCAGCCACGTGAACACCGAAGGCGGCGGCGAGGCCTCGTCAACGGCTATTCGCGCACTGGTGAAGAAGTTGATCGCCGCGGAGAACCCCGCGAAGCCACTCAGTGACAGTAAGTTAACCACCATGCTGTCCGATCAGGGTATTATGGTGGCACGTCGTACTGTCGCGAAGTATCGAGAGTCTTTATCCATTCCGCCGTCTAACCAGCGTAAACAACTGGTTTGACACAACCGATAAGGAAGACACTATGCAGCTCAATATCACCGGACATAACGTCGAGATTACTGAGGCTTTACGCGATTTTGTAAACACTAAGTTTGCGAAACTCGAGCAGTATTTCGAGAGGATCAACCAGGTCTATGTTGTGTTGAAAGTGGAGAAAGTGACGCATATCTCGGATGCGACCCTGCACGTCAACGGAGGGGAACTCCATGCCAGTGCGGAAGGGCAAGACATGTACGCGGCTATCGACGGCTTGATTGATAAGCTTGCGAGACAGCTCAATAAACATAAAGATAAACTGAAACAACACTAATTGTCCGGGCAGTTAACGGGTGCAGGACGGCCTGTTGTGAAACACAACAGGCCATTTGTACAGTTAGCGCTTAGGTGAAATTATGATAAACAACGATTCCGCTCTTCAACTGAGCAATGTCCTTAACCAGGATTGTACCCGCAGTGGCGTTCACTGCCAGAGCAAAAAACGTGCGCTGGAAATCATCAGTGAGCTGGCCGCAAAACAGCTGGGTCTGCCGCCGCAGATCGTGTTTGAAGCCATTCTGACCCGTGAAAAAATGGGCAGTACCGGCATCGGCAATGGCATTGCGATCCCGCATGGCAAGCTGGAAGAAGATACGCTGCGTGCCGTGGGGGTGTTTGTGCAACTGGAAACGCCTATCGCTTTTGACGCCATCGATAACCAGCCTGTGGATCTGCTTTTCGCGCTGCTGGTTCCTGCCGATCAGACCAAAACCCACCTGCACACGCTGTCGCTGGTTGCCAAACGTCTGGCGGATAAAACCATTTGTCGTCGACTGCGCTCAGCCCAAAGTGATGAAGAGCTTTATCAAATTATCACTGAAGCAGAAGGCAATCAGGATGAGGCATAATCGGGAAAGGGCCTTCAGAACGGCTGCCCTGAGGAGAAACGGAACATGGTGCTGATGATCGTCAGCGGTCGTTCGGGGTCCGGGAAGTCCGTGGCCCTGCGCGCGCTGGAAGACATGGGATTTTACTGTGTAGATAACCTGCCGGTAGTGTTGTTACCCGATCTGGCGCGGACGCTGGCGGACAGGCAAATCTCTGCCGCCGTCAGTATCGACGTGCGTAACATGCCGGAATCGCCGGAAATCTTCGAGCAGGCAATGAACAGCCTGCCGGAATGCTTCTCGCCTCAGCTCTTGTTCCTGGACGCTGACCGCAACACGCTGATCCGTCGCTACAGCGATACACGTCGTTTGCATCCGCTCTCCAGTAAAAATCTTTCGCTGGAAAGCGCCATCGATAAAGAGAGCGATCTGCTTGAGCCGCTGCGTTCCCGGGCCGACCTGATTGTCGACACCTCCGAAATGTCCGTCCACGAGCTGGCGGAAATGCTGCGTACGCGCTTACTCGGCAAGCGCGAGCGCGAACTGACGATGGTGTTTGAATCCTTCGGCTTTAAGCACGGCATACCTATCGATGCGGATTACGTTTTTGATGTGCGTTTCCTGCCGAACCCACACTGGGATCCGAAACTGCGTCCGATGACCGGTCTGGATAAGCCGGTGGCGGCGTTCCTCGACAGACACACAGAAGTACACAATTTTATCTACCAGACGCGAAGCTACCTTGAGCTATGGTTACCTATGCTGGAAACAAACAATCGCAGCTACCTGACGGTGGCGATTGGCTGTACCGGCGGTAAACATCGTTCGGTCTACATTGCCGAACAGCTGGCCGATTACTTCCGCTCACGCGGGAAGAACGTTCAGTCCCGCCATCGCACGCTGGAAAAACGCAAAACATGACCGTAAAACAGACCGTCGAAATCACCAACAAGCTGGGCATGCATGCGCGCCCGGCGATGAAGCTGTTTGAACTGATGCAGGGTTTTGATGCTGAGGTGCTGCTGCGCAACGACGAGGGAACCGAGGCAGAAGCCAACAGCGTGATTGCGCTACTGATGCTGGATTCTGCCAAAGGCCGTCAGATTGAAGTTGAAGCCACCGGCCCGCAGGAAGAAGAAGCGCTGGCGGCAGTGATTGCCCTGTTCAACGCCGGGTTTGACGAAGACTAACGTTCGCCATGTCGGCGGGTAGCGCTGCGCTTACCCGCCCTACCTAAGATTATTTCGCTCCATAAACCCTTCCCCACCCAGCTGACGCATCTGGCGCATAATCCACGCCTGGCGGCTTCGCACGTAGCCTGACGGGGCGCTGGCCTTAAAACGCAGCGGGTTCGGCAGCACGGCGGCAAGCAGTGCCGCTTCGGACATAGTCAGCCTGCTGGCGGGCTTGCCAAAATAGCGCTGCGATGCCGCTTCGACACCAAATACGCCGTCACCAAATTCCGCGATATTCAGGTAGACGGTTAAAATGCGTTTTTTGCTCCACACCGTCTCGACCCCCAGCGTCAGCCCGGCCTCCAGCCCTTTTCTCACCCAGCTGCGACCGTCCCATAAGAACAGGTTTTTTACCGTCTGCTGAGAAAGCGTTGACGCGCCGCGGACGCGGTTTTCATGACGTTCATTATGATCCAGCGCCTTCTCGATAGCCGCCACGTCAAAACCCCAGTGCTCCGGGAATTTCTGATCTTCTGCCGCAATGACCGCCAGCCCCATCCACGGGGAGATGGCATCCATGCTGACCCAGTCAGAATGGGCAACATAGCCAAAATCCCCAGAGAGCCAGGCGCTAATCTGCCGCTCTGCCATCACGGCCGAGAACGGGACGGGCAGGATGCTGAACAGCGCAATACCGCCGCCCCAGAACACAGCCAGGACCAGCACAATACGCAGCAGGATCCGTTTTAACCACCCGCCGGGGGAGAATTTACGACTCATTCGGTCAGGACCAGCACTCTGTCCACCAGCTTTTCAATGCCTGCGGCAGCCTCGGCGATGTTCTGCGCCAGCATATACGCTGGCGTGGTGATGATCTTGTTGTCCTCGTCCACCACAATGTCGTCTACCGGACATGGCACGTGTTCACCGCCCATATCCTCGACAATCTCAGCGGTATCAATGTCGGTTCCGATCGTGAGCCGCAGCGGGAAATCAAAAATTTTCGGCAGCATGGCCGGCGCAATGCAGATAAAGCCCTGCGGCTTACCTGCCGCATGCATCGCCAGCGATAGCGCTTTCAAATCGGGATCGACATGACACGCCGTGCCTTCCGTTGCAAACGTGCTCAGGTTTTTCGCCGCGCCAAAACCGCCCGGCACGATGAGCGCATCAAGTTCAGCGGCATCGGCCTGTGCCAGCGGGTGAATATCGCCGCGCACAATACGCGCCGCTTCAATCAGCACGTTACGGCTTTCCGCCATTGGCTCGCCGTTAAGATGATTAATCACATCTGCCTGGGTTTTATCCGGGGCGAAGCAGATAACATCTGCTCCCTGGCGCGATAATGCCAGCAGCGTTAATACGGTTTCATGTATCTCTGAACCATCGTAAACACCACATCCGCTCAGCACGACACCAATCTTTTTCATTCTGACGATCCTTCTATGCAACTCGCTGAAGCACATTAAAAATTCTGATTAAAACGCTATGCTTCACACATTTCACTGATTCATGTAACAAACTGTTTAAGATTTGCTATCTTATCTGCGTGCGGCCTCAATTTTCAGGCGGCGTCCATGCGAAAACAACCCATAAAAATCAGGCGCAGCCACGATTTCCCTGGTGTTGGCGCAGTATTCGCGCACCCCGGTATAGCCGGGGTCATTTTTTTCTGGCGTCCACCCAGGCTTTCAGCACTGCCACATCGTTTTGCCACTCTTGTTTCATCTCTTCGACCCAATCACCTACGTTATCTTCCCAGGCAGGTAAATCAGGAGACTGAATCTGTTGGCCCAGCTGCTGGAGATGGCGTAACCCGACAGATCCTGCCGCGCCTTTGATTTTATGTCCCTCTTCGACGATGCCCTTCTGGTCACGCGCCGTCAGGTTGGATTCGAGCACGTTCAGATAGCCCGGCATCATTTTTTCGAACACGGCGAGGCCATCGGTGATCAGTTTTGGTCCCACCAGATCGATATACTGCTCCAGCATGGCGGTATCCAGTATCGTTTGGGCTTTAGCGCTATCAACAGACGTCATGGTGCTCTCCTCTTCATCACAGGTATCCCAGAACTTCTTGATCATCGCCGTCAGGGCGGGTACCGCCAGCGGCTTGCTGAGCACATCGTCCATACCGGCCTCGAGATACTCTTTTTTATCTTTCAACACGTTTGCGGTCAACGCCACCAGCGGCGGCAGCTCGTCAGGAGCATATTTGCGCGTCAGCTCGCGGGAGATATCCAGCCCGGTCATGTCCGGTAGCTGAATATCGAGCAGCACCAGGTCATACTCGCCCGGCGTGAACATCTCCAGCGCGGCTTTGCCGGTCATCGCCACATCCACGCTGTTACCGAGTTTTTCCAGTACCGACCGGGCGACAATGACGTTCAGCTCAATATCTTCCACCAGCAGGACGTGCAGGGCTGGCAGCGGCATATCGTCGTTCTCAAACGTATCTTCCACCTCTTCCGCCACGGCAGGCGCGTGGACGGTAAGCGTAAAGGTGGAGCCTTTACCCGGCTGGCTGGCAACGGTGATATCCCCGCCCATACTTTTCGCCAGACGTTTCGACACCGCCAGTCCAATGCCCGTACCGGTCGCCGGTTTACCGCCGTGGCTGTCTTTAACCTGATAATACATGGCGAAGATCTTATCCTGCTCCTCCTGAGGAATGCCGATACCCGAGTCCTCAACTTCAAAGTGCAGCATGTCGCCTTCGTCATAGCGAATGCGCACCGCAACCTGCCCCTTCTGGGTAAACTTCACGGCGTTGCTGATGAGGTTCCACAGGATCTGCCGCAGACGTGTGCCGTCCGTCACCACTTTATGCGGCAACGGCAGCGTTGGCTCCATCACAAAGCTCAACCCTTTTTGCTGAGCCTGTAAACCTGACAGGTTTTCCAGGTCCGCGAGGAAACCGGTAAAATCAACCGGCTGGTTGTCGAGCTGAACTTTACGGCGCTCCATCTTATCCATGTCGATAATATCATTGAAGATATTACCCAGCGTGACCGCCGAGACGTGGATCGTTTTCAGGTATTTTTCCTGCTCGCTGGTCAGCTCGGTATCCAGCAGAATGCGGCTCAGCCCCACAATGCCATTCAGCGGGGTGCGCAGTTCATGGCTGATGGTGGAGATGAAGGTTGTTTTATCCCGGCTGGCGCGCTCCAGCGCATCCTGATAGCGCTTACGCTCGGTGATATCGCGGCCAAAGCCCATCAGACCATGACGTTTCCCCACCCGGTCGTAATAAGGCACTTTGCGGATCTCAAAGCAGGCTTTGCGCCCGTCAGGATAGTCCAGCCACTGCTCATAGGTCAGCGAAACGTTATGGCGGAAGACCTTTTCATCCGTCTCCATCACTTTTGCTGCCGCCTCTTCGGAATAGACATCCTGAGGTTTCAGGTGGATCAGCTGCTTTTCGCTTTTCCCGGTCAACAGTTCCATGGCCCGGTTACAGCCGGAGAACTCTTTATCTTCATTACGGTAGAACACCAGATCCGGCGACGCATCGAGGAACGAGCGCAGGAAAGAGGATTGCTGTTCAAGCTGGATCTGCGTCACTTCACGCTCTTTCATCTCAACTTTTAGCTGCTCAAGCGTGGTCTGACGCTCGGCTTCCGCCTTCTCACGGTCTGAAATTTCCTGATTCAGCTGGGCAATGTTGTCCTTGAGCTGGACGTTGAGTTTGAGATCGCGCTCGCGCATCTCTTCCAGCTTATCCACCAGTTTCGATAAACGCTGTCGGGACTCTTCCAGTTGCTCAACCACCACGGAGAGAAAATAGACCGCCCATGGGGTAATCAGCAGGCCAAAGAAAATAGAGCGGATCACGTCGATGCTCTCGACCTGACCATGCAGAACCATGGTCACGGCCATTTGCACGACGATGGCCAGAACGACCAGCGCCAGCGCCAGCAGCATGGAAAAACGCACCAGCCCGAGCTTCATCATCAGGTCGACGTAGTACTGGGCCAGCATTCGAATTTGCTTCATAGAGGATCCCTTCACGACTTTATCGCTCAATAATACTCAAATTCACGGCGAGGCGTTGAAGGTTGTGAGAAAAAGTGCGGGGTGAAACAGGAGATTAGCCTCGCCCCCGGGCAACCGGGAGCGAGGAAGAAGGTTTATCAGGAGCGTTTTAGCAGCATCCAGAGGCTGATCAGGAAGAAACTGGCGCTCGGCAACAGTGCGCCGATAATTGGCGGAATGCCATACACCAGCGTCAGCGGACCGAAAATCTGATCGAGGACGTAGAACACAAAACCAAAGCTGATACCGGTTACCACGCGAACCCCCATCGGCACGCTACGCAGCGGTCCAAAGATGAACGATAGCGCCATCAGCATCATCACGGCCACGGACAGCGGCTGGAAGATTTTGCTCCACATGTTGAGCTGGTAACGCCCCGCATCCTGTCCGCTCGATTTCAGATACTTCACGTAATTATGCAGACCGCTGATGGAGAGCGCATCGGGATCGAGCGCTACCACCCCAAGCTTGTCCGGCGTCAGGTTGGTTTTCCAGGTACCGCTAACGGTCTGCGAACCGGTGATCTGTTTCGGGTTCGTCAGGTCAGATTCATCAACCTGGGATAACCGCCAAAGCTTGTTGTTCGCATCAAATTTAGCGGAGGCGGCATAACGCACCGACTGTAAACGACGATCGTTATTGAAGGCATAGATACTCACGCCGCCCAGTTCATCGTCCCCTTTCACGCGTTCGATATAGACAAAGTTCTGACCATCTTTCGCCCATAACCCCTGCTGCGTGGAGAGCAGTGAACCGCCGTACATAGCCTGAGCACGGTAGTTACGCGCCATCTGTTCGCCCTGCGGCGCGACCCATTCGCCAATCGCCATGGTCAACAGCACCAGCGGGATCGCGGTTTTCATCACCGACAGCGCAACCTGCATACGGGTAAAACCCGATGCCTGCATCACCACCAGCTCGCTACGCTGAGCCAGCATCCCCAGGCCCAGCAGCGCACCGAGCAGGGCCGCCATCGGGAAGAAGATCTGCACATCTTTTGGTACGCTGAGCAGGGTGTACATCCCGGCGCCCAACGCGTCGTAACTCCCCTGCCCGGCTTTTTTCAGCTGGTCGACAAATTTGATAATGCCCGAGAGCGACACCAGCATGAACAGGGTCATCATGATGGTGGTGAAAATCGTTTTACCGATATAGCGGTCAAGTACGCCAAACGCCTGCATTAGATGGCTCCTTTACGCGTAAACCGGGCACGAAGACGACGCACAGGCACCGTGTCCCACAAGTTGAGTCCGACTGCCAGCAGCAGATACAAACCATTCACGACCCAGGTCCAGAGCATCGGGTCAATTTTTCCTTTCCCGCCGTTAGACTTGATTGAGGTTTGCAGCAGGAAGAACACCAGATACAGCAGCATCGCTGGCAGCATCGACAGCACGCGGCCCTGACGCGGGTTTACCACGCTCAGCGGAACCACCATCAGCGCCATCATAAATACGGTGAAGACCAGCGTGATACGCCAGTGCAGTTCAGCACGCGCACGATCGGTATCGGTATTCATTAAGGTGCGCATATCCATCTGCTCAGTATCCGTGGGATCGAGCGCGACGGCCTGATGGCCAATGATGGCCTGGTAGTTCTGAAAATCGGTAATACGGAAGTCGCGCAGCATAGCCGTGCCTTCGAAACGCGTTCCTTTGTTCAGCGTGACAACCTGAGAGCCGTCTTTACGCTGAGACAGCTGACCGGAGTCCGCCACCACCACAGAAGGCCGAGCGTTACCTTTCGGGCGCAGTTGAGCAAGAAACACGTCATTGAAGCGGTTGCCATCGACGCTTTCGATAAACAGCACGGAGTTACCGTCGGTCGCCTGCTGGAACTGCCCCTGCGCCAGCGCCGCCAGCCCCGGGTTAGCTTTTGCTTCCGCCAGCACCTCATCCTGATGACGAGAGGAGGTCGGCCCCGCCCACATGACGTTAACCGCGGCAACAATGCCCGTAAACAGCGCCAGCACCATGGCTGCTTTTACCAGTACGGCTTTACTGAGGCCGCAGGCATGCATCACGGTGATTTCACTTTCGGTATAGAGCTTACCCAGGGTCATCAGCAGACCAAGGAACAGGCTTAACGGCAGGATAAGCTGCGCCATTTCCGGCACGCCAAGCCCGAGCAGGGAAAGCACCAGATTCGTTGGGATTTCGCCATCAACCGCCGCGCCGAGGATCCTGACCAGCTTCTGACAGAAAAAGATCAGAAGGAGGATAAAGAGGATCGCCAGTTGGCTCTTCAGCGTCTCCCGAACCAGATATCTTATGATTATCACTTTAAATACGCCCGTTAAAACTCGTCTTATGCAGGAATTTAGCTTGTTTCATGGCTTAAACGTCATTTATTCTCTTGAGTCGTCGAAATCATCGCTAAGATTAAAAAACCCGGCGGATTCGCGCTTCATGACATTTATTGACGTGTCGAAACCGTAGTAACGTAAGATTAACACGAAGTCACCACAACGGCGGACATGAGTTACGAAAGGTTTCAATTCTATCCGTAGCCGCCGCCGTTGTCTTTAAGATTCAGGAGCGTAGTGCATGGAGTTCAGTGTAAAAAGCGGTAGCCCGGAGAAACAGCGGAGTGCCTGCATCGTTGTGGGCGTCTTTGAACCACGCCGACTCTCCCCGATCGCCGAGCAACTCGATAAAATCAGCGACGGCTATATCAGCGCCCTGCTGCGCCGTGGCGAACTGGAAGGCAAACCAGGGCAGACCCTGTTGCTGCACCATGTTCCGAACGTCCTGTCCGAGCGTATTCTGCTGATTGGCTGTGGTAAAGAACGTGAGCTTGATGAGCGCCAGTACAAGCAGGTTATTCAGAAAACCATTAATACACTGAATGATACTGGTTCGATGGAAGCCGTCTGCTTCCTGACGGAGCTGCACGTTAAGGGCCGCAACACGTACTGGAAAGTGCGTCAGGCCGTCGAAACCGCAAAAGAGAGCCTCTACAGCTTTGATCAGCTGAAGACCACCAAAAGCGAGCCGCGTCGCCCGCTGCGTAAAATGGTCTTTAACGTGCCAACCCGTCGCGAGCTGACCAGCGGCGAGCGCGCCATTCAGCACGGTCTGGCCATTGCCGCCGGTATTAAAGCGGCAAAAGATCTTGGCAATATGCCGCCAAACATCTGTAACGCCGCGTACCTGGCGTCTCAGGCGCGCCAGCTGGCTGACGCGTACAGCAAGAACGTCATCACCCGCGTTATCGGCGAACAGCAGATGAAAGAGCTGGGGATGCACTCTTATCTGGCGGTCGGTAACGGTTCCCAGAACGAATCCCTGATGTCGGTCATTGAGTACAAGGGCAATCCGTCAGAAGATGCGCGACCCATCGTGCTCGTCGGTAAAGGGCTGACCTTCGACTCCGGCGGTATCTCCATCAAGCCTTCAGAAGGCATGGATGAGATGAAGTACGACATGTGCGGCGCGGCGGCGGTTTACGGCGTCATGCGCATGGTCGCGGAACTTCAGTTGCCCATCAACGTGATCGGCGTGCTGGCGGGCTGCGAAAACATGCCTGGCGGCCGCGCTTATCGTCCGGGTGATGTGCTGACCACCATGTCCGGCCAGACCGTTGAGGTGCTGAACACCGACGCCGAAGGCCGTCTGGTGCTGTGCGACGTGCTGACTTACGTTGAGCGTTTCGAACCTGAAGCGGTTATCGACGTGGCTACCCTGACCGGCGCCTGCGTGATCGCGCTGGGCCATCACATCACTGGCCTGATGTCGAACCACAACCCGCTGGCGCATGAGCTGATCGGCGCGTCCGAGCAGGCCGGCGACCGCGCGTGGCGTCTGCCGCTGGGGGACGAGTTCCAGGAACAGCTGGAGTCTAACTTCGCAGACATGGCGAACATCGGCGGTCGTCCTGGCGGAGCAATTACCGCGGGCTGCTTCCTGGCGCGCTTTACCCGCAAGTACAACTGGGCGCACCTGGACATCGCGGGGACCGCATGGCGCTCCGGTAAAGCCAAAGGCGCGACCGGACGTCCGGTGGCGCTGCTGTCGCAGTTCCTGCTCAATCGTGCGGGTTTTAACGGCGACGAGTGATGTAAAACGCCGGGTGGCGGCTACGCCTTACCCGGCCTACACGCCACTCAACCGTAGGCCGGGTAAGCGAAGCGCCACCCGGCTTTGCATTTAAATCCACGACAAGAAGCCCCATATATGAAGAATGCAACGTTCTACCTTCTGGACAATGACACCCATCAGGATGGCCTCAGCGCCGTTGAACAGCTGGTGTGTGAAATTGCCGCAGAACGTTGGCGCGCAGGTAAACGCGTCCTGATTGCCTGTGAAGATGAGCAGCAGGCGATTCGCCTGGATGAAGCGCTATGGGCGCGCCCGCCGGAGAGTTTTGTTCCGCATAACCTGTCGGGCGAAGGTCCACGCGGCGGGGCACCGGTGGAGATTGCCTGGCCGCAAAAACGCAACAGCAGCGCGCGCGATATTCTCATTAGCCTGCGGACAGACTTTGCAGATTTTGCCACCGCTTTCACAGAAGTGGTAGACTTTGTCCCTTACGAAGAATCCTTGAAACAACTGGCGCGCGAACGCTACAAAGCGTACCGCCTGGCCGGTTTTAACCTGAATACGGCAACCTGGAAATAATGGAAAAGACATATAACCCACGCGATATCGAACAGCCGCTTTACGAGCACTGGGAACAGCAGGGCTATTTCAAGCCTAACGGCGACGAAAGCAAAGAGTCCTTCTGCATCATGATCCCGCCGCCGAACGTCACCGGCAGTTTGCATATGGGGCATGCTTTCCAGCAGACCATCATGGATACCATGATCCGCTACCAGCGCATGCAGGGCAAAAATACCCTGTGGCAGGCGGGGACTGACCACGCGGGTATCGCGACCCAGATGGTGGTTGAGCGTAAAATTGCCGCTGAAGAGGGTAAAACCCGCCACGACTACGGTCGCGACGCGTTCATCGACAAAATCTGGCAGTGGAAGGCAGAATCCGGCGGCACCATTACCCGTCAGATGCGCCGTCTCGGCAACTCCGTAGACTGGGAGCGCGAGCGCTTCACCATGGATGAAGGCCTGTCCAACGCCGTGAAAGAAGTCTTTGTGCGCCTGTACAAAGAAGACCTGATTTATCGTGGCAAGCGCCTGGTCAACTGGGACCCGAAACTGCGCACCGCCATCTCTGACCTGGAAGTGGAAAACCGCGAGTCTAAAGGCTCCATGTGGCACATCCGCTATCCGCTGGCCGACGGCGCAAAAACCGCCGACGGTAAAGATTACCTGGTGGTGGCGACCACCCGTCCGGAAACCCTGCTGGGCGATACCGGCGTGGCCGTTAACCCGGAAGATCCGCGTTATAAAGATCTGATCGGCAAATTCGTGGTACTGCCGCTGGTGAACCGCCGTATTCCGATTGTGGGCGACGAACACGCCGACATGGAAAAAGGCACCGGCTGCGTGAAAATCACCCCGGCGCATGACTTCAACGACTATGAAGTCGGTCGTCGTCATCAACTTCCGATGATCAACATTCTGACCTTCGACGGCGATATCCGCGAAAGCGCAGAAGTGTATGACACCAAAGGCAACGAATCCGACGTTTATTCCAGCGACATCCCGGCTGAGTTCCAGAAGCTGGAGCGCTTTGCCGCGCGTAAAGCCATCGTAGCCGCCGTTGACGCACTCGGCCTGCTGGAAGAGATTAAACCTCACGATCTGACCGTGCCGTACGGCGACCGTGGCGGCGTGGTTATCGAGCCAATGCTGACCGACCAGTGGTACGTGCGTGCCGACGTGCTGGCGAAACCGGCTGTGGAAGCGGTTGAGAACGGCAGCATTCAGTTCGTGCCGAAGCAGTACGAAAACATGTACTTCTCCTGGATGCGCGATATTCAGGACTGGTGTATTTCCCGTCAGCTGTGGTGGGGTCACCGTATCCCGGCATGGTACGACAACGAAGGCAATGTCTACGTTGGCCGCACCGAAGAGGAAGTGCGTCAGGAAAACAACCTGGGCGCGGATGTTGCCCTGCGCCAGGACGAAGACGTGCTGGATACCTGGTTCTCCTCCGCGCTGTGGACCTTCTCCACCCTCGGCTGGCCGGAAAACACCGACGCGCTGCGTCAGTTCCACCCAACCAGCGTGATGGTCTCCGGCTTCGACATCATCTTCTTCTGGATTGCCCGCATGATCATGATGACCATGCACTTCATCAAAGACGAAGACGGCAAGCCGCAGGTTCCGTTCCATACCGTCTACATGACCGGCCTGATCCGCGACGACGAAGGCCAGAAGATGTCCAAATCCAAGGGTAACGTTATCGACCCGCTGGATATGGTGGACGGTATCTCTCTGGAAGAGCTGCTGGAAAAACGTACCGGCAACATGATGCAGCCGCAGCTGGCAGAGAAAATCCGCAAGCGTACCGAGAAGCAGTTCCCGAACGGGATCGAATCTCACGGTACCGACGCCCTGCGCTTCACCCTGGCGGCGCTGGCCTCCACCGGTCGTGACATCAACTGGGATATGAAGCGTCTGGAAGGTTACCGTAACTTCTGTAACAAGCTGTGGAACGCCAGCCGCTTCGTGCTGATGAACACCGAAGATCAGGATTGCGGCTTTAACGGCGGCGAAATGACCCTGTCTCTGGCAGACCGCTGGATCCTGGCGGAATTTAACCAGACGGTGAAAGCATTCCGCGACGCGCTGGACAGCTACCGCTTCGACATCGCGGCAGGCATCCTGTACGAATTCACCTGGAACCAGTTCTGCGACTGGTACCTGGAGCTGGCGAAGCCGGTCATGAACGGCGGTTCTGAAGCGGAACTGCGCGGCACGCGTAATACGCTGATTACCGTTCTGGAAGGTCTGCTGCGCCTTGCGCACCCGATCATTCCGTTCATCACCGAAACCATCTGGCAGCGCGTGAAGGTGATTGCCGGTATTAATGCCGATACCATCATGCTCCAGCCGTTCCCGGCATTCGACGCCGCGAAAGTGGATGAAGCCGCGTCTGCGGATACCGAGTGGCTGAAGCAGGCGATCGTTGCGGTACGTAACATCCGCGCGGAAATGAACATCGCTCCGGGTAAACCACTGGAGCTGCTGCTGCGCGGTTGCAGCGAAGCTGCCGTTCGTCGCGTCACCGAGAACAACACCTTCCTGAAAACCATGGCGCGTCTGGAAAGCATCACCGTGCTGCCTGCCGATGACAAAGGTCCGGTTTCCGTGACCAAAATCATCGACGGCGCGGAGCTGCTGATCCCGATGGCGGGCCTGATCGACAAAGATGCGGAGCTGGCGCGTCTGGCGAAAGAAGTGGCGAAAGTCGACGTGGAAATTGGCAAAATCGAAAGCAAACTGGCGAACGAGGGCTTTGTGGCCCGCGCGCCGGAAGCGGTCATCGCCAAAGAGCGTGAGCGTCTGGTTGCCTTCGCCGATGCGAAGACCAAACTGATCGAGCAGCAGGCGGTTATTGCGGCGCTGTAATATCATGAAAACACCGGAGACTCTCTCCGGTGTTTTCTTTTATAACGCATTTTTTATTCGCACCAACTTCCCGTCCGGCATGGTTATCCAGTAATACTCACTCTTACTGAAGGAGAATTTTTCATAGTAACCTTGCTCATAATCCACGCTCATAAGCATATTTTTCTCAACACAATGTTTTTCTGTTTCCTTTATCGGAGGCAGGCAATACATATCGCCATCCCCTGAGCTTGCAAAATCAGTAAAGCCATCACCGATATCCCAAAAGGTAATGTTATAGCCATCGGATGATGGTATGTGATAAAGGTTTTTCAGTTCTTCTTTATGATCCAGATACCAATGAATACGTCCCCACTCCGTTAAAGCCAGATGGTCTACCAGGATTCCATAGGCCTCAAATTTTCTGTCTTTGCTGGCAAACTCCTTGAGGACAAATCCGGGATCATACTCAGCATGGCTACCGGCGCGGATGATAGTCACTGGTCGTTGAGTCCAGAGTAAATAGCAGGTTATCAACAGCACCAGGCTAAGAAAAGCCGCTTTACGTTTCCGATGATTCAGCATCAAACGCCACCGTTTATATGAATATAAGCTCTAAAATTTGTCATGAAGGGTTTAAATGCATAATCGCGATGTCGTTGCAAAAAAAACCAAAGGCGGAAGAAGCGAAAGTTCTTATAGAAGTCATTTGTAATATCTTCCGTCCCAAGACCAAAATGATCCTGTCCGGTAAATAACAGCACCCCCTCCCAGGATACAGCATTGCGATGGAAACTTTCCAGGCTGACCTTCTGGGCATAAATATCATGTACGCTTATTCCCAACCCATTAAACCTATCGATGAAACGGTTAAATTTTGGCAGCCTGACGTTTCTAGTGATGTGTCCGCTTAAAGCCGTAAGAAAATTAAAATCAATCCCTATCTGCTGTTTCAGATAGAAACGTTCATTTATCTCCGTCTGAATGCAATGCAACAAATGATTTGTTTCTGTACCTCTAATCACTTCTGCATATGCTCTACTCAGACGCTCACTGTGCCATGATCCTCCATTACCGTAATGAAAATGATTAATCAACTCACCTATAAGCGGGGCGTATGGCCCGTGAGCAAATTGTGTCGAGAGTTCTATCATCTCATCAAACATAATCTCAGCGCAGCGCTGACGGCTAAGTGACACACCCTGCGGTTTCCGTAGGCCGAAGTCCGCCACCCGAGGACTATAGAAATTATTCGCATTGAATTGCAAACACCTGAACGGGTCTACCCGCGCAGAAATGTCCTCAAGTCCTAATAACTGGAAATCCCTATCGACTAAATCTCCACACTGCATATCATCTACATAATAGTTTTCAAAACGGTGGAACGTGGAAAAAACTTCACACGGCAAAGACATTGATAAAAGCGTATCTATATTCATAATTCATCATCCTGATAAATAATAACAGCGCACTTCACAACAACAGAAAATAATATAACTTTGAAAAAGAGAACATGAGCGAAATGGTATAAACACCATGTGGATGATGAAAATTCTTCCCTGTCATTATCTCTGCCTTGCATGATTGTAAAGAGGGTGGTATCAAATATCACTATGATGAATTTTTATTGATTGAGTAACAAAATGAGCTCCACGCAGTCCCTCCCTACACTCCGCCGGATATCCGCCAGCGACAACCCGGCTATCGCCGCCGTTATCCGCACGGTTTCTGCCGAATATGGCCTGACCGCCGACAAAGGCTACACCGTGGCCGACCCAAATCTGGACGAACTTTTTCAGCTGTACAGCCAGCCGGGTCATGCCTACTGGGTCATCGAGCAGGACGGCCAGGTCGTGGGCGGCGGCGGCATTGCCCCACTGCTTTGCAGCGAGCCGGATATCTGTGAACTCCAGAAAATGTATTTCCTGCCAACGATACGCGGACAAGGCCTGGCGAAAAAGCTGGCGCTGGTCGCCCTGGAACATGCACGCTCACAGGGCTTTAAACGTTGCTACCTTGAAACCACCGCTTTCCTTAAAGAGGCCATTGGCCTGTATGAACATCTCGGCTTTGAGCATATCGATGCGCCACTGGGCTGCACGGGCCACGTGGACTGCGAAGTCAGGATGCTGAAAAATCTGTAAGTTTTGTTCCTGCCGTCTTCTGTTAAGCGTCTGTAAACTGAATGCTCTACACTCACAGTTCACACCAAAACAGGGGAAATGCGATGTCGAAGATAAAAAGCTACGCCGCACCGCAGGCGGGTGCAGAACTTGAGCTGTACGAGTACGATGCGGGCGAACTAAAAGCGGAAGACGTCGAAGTACAGGTTGATTACTGCGGGATCTGCCACTCAGATCTCTCGATGATCGACAATGAATGGGGCTTCTCCAGCTATCCGCTGGTGGCCGGGCACGAAGTCATTGGCCGCGTCGTGGCGCTCGGCAGCGCCGCGCAGGACAAAGGGCTGAAAGTGGGCCAGCGCGTGGGTATCGGCTGGACGGCACGCAGCTGCGGCCACTGCGACGCCTGTATCAGCGGCAATCAGATCAACTGCCTTGAGGGCGCAACGCCGACCATCCTGAACAAGGGCGGTTTCGCCGATAAGCTGCGCGCCGACTGGCAATGGGTTATCCCGCTGCCGGATAGCATTGATATTGAATCCGCAGGTCCGCTGCTGTGTGGCGGTATCACCGTCTTTAAACCGCTGCTGATGCATCACGTCACCGCCACCAGCCGCGTGGGCGTGATCGGGATTGGCGGTCTGGGCCATATCGCCATCAAGCTGCTGCACGCGATGGGCTGTGAAGTGACGGCGTTCAGCTCTAACCCGGCGAAAGAGCAGGAAGTGCTGGCGATGGGTGCGGATAAAGTGGTGAACAGTCGCGATCCCCAGGCGCTCACCGCTCTGGCAGGCCAGTTTGACCTGATCATTAACACCGTGAACGTCGATCTCGACTGGCAGCCGTACTTTGAAGCCCTGGCCTACGGCGGTAACTTCCACACCGTGGGTGCGGTGATGAAGCCGCTGCCGGTTCCGGCGTTTACCCTGATCGGCGGCGATCGCAGCATATCCGGCTCTGCTACCGGCACACCATATGAGTTACGCAAGCTGATGAAGTTTGCCGGACGCACAAAAGTGGCACCCACCACCGAGCTGTACCCGATGTCAAAAATCAACGAAGCGATCCAGCACGTGCGCGACGGCAAAGCCCGCTACCGCGTGGTGTTGAAAGCGGATTTCTGATGTGAGATTGCCGGGGAATGTGCTCCCTGATGCCCTCACCCCAACCCTCTCCCACAGGGAGAGGGCGCAAACACTAAAAACGGTAACGGTTGTTACCGTTTTGCATCTACCATGGTCTTAAACACTTCCGCCACCGCGACCGCTCCCGGATCCATCACCCCGTCCAGATTCTCTTTATTCACGTACGACGAGCGTCCCGCGCCGGCTTTCGCCATTTTCGCCGTTGCTTCAGCCCCTTGCTGCGCGGCCTGCGCTGCCGCCTGAATATTGCCTTTCTGTAACGCCTCCAGCGCCGGTTGCAGGGCATCGATCAGCGTACGATCGCCGAGATCTGCACCGCCATACTGCTTCATCTGCGCCAGTCCGCTCAGCAATGCTTCAGGTAGCGGCTGTCCATCGTGAAGCTTTTGTCCTGCCGCAGTGAAGAAGATCGACATCAACACCCCACTCGATCCGCCCATCACCGTTGCCAGCCGCTCGCCAACCAGCAGGAGGAATGTCGGCACGTCGTTAAGGGGCAGGTTGTTCTCCTCAAGTCGCTGCGCAATATCCCGCGCCCCTTGCGCAAAGGTGGAGCCCGTATCGCCATCGCCTACTTTGGCATCCAGCGCGTTAAGGCGATTTTCCAGCTGGATCAATGTTTTCGTTACCGAGGCGACGGCCTCGCTCACCTGCGGATTGTCCGACGGGGTATATTCCACGCGATCATGAAGGGCGCTATGGGGGACGGTACGCAGGGGCGCGAACGCGACGGGCTTCTGCCAGCCCAGCGTCTCGACCTCGGCGTGAATCGCCTTCTCGAAGAAATCGTTGAGCTTTAACAGCGTTAGCGAAAAGCCTTTCATATCCAGCGCACTCACCAGCGGCGCCGGGCCAATCAGATACGCAATGTTCTCTTTCAACGCCGAATGCGCCAGCTCTTTGGTGAGCAGAGCCATCTCCAGCGCTGACACGCCGCCGAGGTTGTTGATCAGCACCGCAAAGCGCCCGTCACCCGCCTGGGCTTTTAGCGGCGTCACCAGCGTATCGATAATCGCCCTGCTGTTCTGCGTATCCACCACCGATGCCCCCGGCTCGCCGTGAATCCCCAGCCCCAGCTCCACGTGGCCTTGCCTGATGCGTCCTTCTTCATCATCGCTACCCGGCAGGTTACAGGTTTGCATCGCAACCCCCAGGCTCCAGAGGTTATCGCAGGCCTGTTGCGCAATATCCCGCACGTCGTTTAGCGATTTCCCCTGTTCTGCCGCATATCCCGCAATCTTATGCACCAGCGCCGTTCCCGCGATACCACGCGGCTGCTTGTTATCCGGTAGGGCGATATCATCCGCCACGATAACCATCTCGACCTTCAGGCCGTAGCGTTTGGCTTTTTCCGCCGCCAGGCCAAAGTTAAGCCGGTCACCGGTGTAGTTTTTCACAATCAGCAGGCAGCCACGATCGCCCGTCACCGCCACAATGGCATTGAGGACCGCATCGACGCTTGGGGAAGCGAACAGATCGCCACACACCGCTGCGGTAAGCATGCCTTTACCGACGAACCCGGCATGTGCCGGTTCATGGCCGGAGCCGCCACCGGAGATCACCGCCACGCGGCTTTTATCCCAGTCGCCGCGTGCCACCACGCGGATGGCCGGATCGATATCCAGTTTGACGAGATTACCGTGCGGCGCCGAGAGAAGTATGCCTTCAATGGCATCGTTGACAAGCTGTTTGCGGTCGTTAAAAAAGAATCTGGACATAGTTTCCCAAAATTTTGTTTACCGTATGCAAAAGCATAGTCCGCACTGGATAATGCGCCGCAAAGTGAGGAATTTACGCAGACATTTTGCCGTCAGGTTGCCTATACTCCACCCAGGACTACGAGAGGACGTGCATCATGAGTACACCATTGTTAATCGCCAGGACGCTGGAAAAAGAGCTGTTTTTACTGCCCGCGATGGCGAACCGTCATGGCCTGATCACCGGCGCGACCGGGACGGGAAAAACCGTCACCCTGCAAAAGCTGGCTGAGTCGTTGTCAGAGACTGGCGTGCCGGTTTTTATGGCTGACGTGAAGGGCGATTTAACCGGGGTGGCTCAGGAAGGTGCAGCGTCAGAAAAACTCCTCGAGCGCCTGAAAAATATCGGCATCACCGACTGGACGCCGCACGGTAATCCGGTGGTGGCCTGGGATATCTTCGGCGAAAAAGGCCATCCGGTGCGCGCCACCGTCTCCGACCTCGGCCCGCTGCTGCTGGCCCGTCTGCTTAACCTCAACGACGTGCAGTCCGGGGTACTGAACATTATCTTCCGTATCGCCGACGATCAGGGGCTACTGCTGCTCGACTTCAAAGATCTGCGCGCCATCACCCAGTACATTGGCGATAACGCCAAATCCTTCCAGAATCAGTACGGCAATATCAGCAGCGCCTCGGTGGGCGCCATTCAGCGCGGGCTCCTGACGCTGGAGCAACAGGGTGCCGAACACTTCTTCGGCGAGCCAATGCTGGATATCAAAGACTGGATGCGTACCGACAGCAGCGGCAAAGGCATCATCAACATTCTGAGCGCAGAGAAGCTCTACCAGATGCCGAAGCTTTACGCCGCCAGCCTGCTGTGGATGCTCTCTGAACTGTACGAACAACTGCCGGAAGCAGGCGATCTGGAAAAACCCAAACTGGTGTTCTTCTTTGACGAAGCGCACCTGTTGTTTAACGACGCGCCGCAGGTGCTGCTGGATAAAATTGAACAGGTTATCCGCCTGATCCGCTCCAAAGGTGTCGGGGTCTGGTTTGTGTCGCAAAACCCGTCGGATATTCCGGACAACGTACTGGGGCAGCTGGGTAACCGCGTGCAGCACGCCCTGCGCGCCTTTACGCCGAAAGATCAGAGAGCGGTCAAAGCCGCGGCGCAAACCATGCGTGCCAATCCGGCCTTTGATACCGAAACCGCCATTCAGGCGCTGGGTACCGGTGAAGCGCTGATTTCGTTCCTCGATGCAAAAGGCAGCCCGACAGTTGTCGAGCGTGCGATGGTGATTGCGCCCTGCTCGCGCATGGGGCCGGTAACGGACGATGAACGCAACGCCCTGATTAATCACTCCCCGGTGTACGGGAAGTATGAAGACGAGGTGGATCGCGAATCCGCGTTCGAGATGCTGCAAAAAGGGGTGCAGGCGACTGCCGAATCGCAGGATGCCCCTGCCGCAAAAGGGCAATCTGTTGCCGTGGACGACGGCATTCTCGGCGGGCTGAAAGATATTCTGTTCGGCAGCACCGGGCCACGCGGCGGCAAACGCGATGGCGTGGTTCAGACCATGGCAAAAAGTGCGACGCGTCAGATTACCAACCAGATAGTACGCGGCATGCTGGGAAGTCTGCTAGGCGGCCGTCGCCGGTAGCGGGGGAACCCACGGGCGGCCAAGCGCCGACCCCTGTACGCCGTTCTCCTGTAGATAGCGGTCGATTTCCAGCATCCCCGTCCAGCGGTTCTCACACCAGAGCGGTGCCAGAAGCGTTGGGCGGCGGGCGCTGGCCGAGATGCGGTGGTAAACAATCTCCGGAGGCGTGTGGCGAATCATCTCCCCCGCCGTCACCGTATAGTCGTCGAGTTCGATACCACTTAACCGCCCCGCTTCCCAGGCTTTCGCCATTATGCTGCCCTTCACGATATGCAGCGGATGCAGCTTAATGCCATCCACGCCGGTCTCGACGACTTTTTCCAGCGTTTCCAGCCCGTGCTGCTGCCCTTCTCCTGGCAAGCCGACAATCAGATGCGAGCAGACTTTTAATCCACGCTCACGGGCGAGACGCGTGGTGCGCTGGTAGCAGGCGAAATCATGCCCGCGATTGATACGGTGCAGGGTTTTGTCATGCGCGGTCTGCAAGCCCAGCTCCAGCCAGATCTCGTAGCCCTTCTCTTTGTACTCACTAAGTAAATCCAGCACGGCCTCCGGCACGCAGTCCGGACGCGTCCCCACGCACAGCCCGACAATGTTCGCTTGAGCAACCGCCTGCTGATACATCGAGCGCAGCACCTGCACCTCAGCCCACGTGCTGGTGTAGGCCTGGAAATAGGCCAGATACTGCTTCGCGCGATTCACCAGACTCGCCTGATGGGCGAGCTGTTCAGCGATAGATTTATGCTGCTGGGCCTCGTCAGCAAACGAGGCCACGTTACAGAAAGTGCAGCCACCACGCCCGATGGTGCCATCGCGATTCGGGCAGCTAAAGCCGCCGTGCAGCGTCAGTTTGTGAACCTTTTGCCCATAGCGCTGCAAAAGATCCCCACCAAACATATTGACTAATTTCTGTAACTGCATAATCTGATAGACCGTCCCGAAGAAAGGGGACAAGCCTGCCATTTTTAGCCTCTGTCGGCGATGACCTGGATCAATCGCCCTGGACGGCCTTTATCTGTTTGAATAAATAATCACGATTACCGAGATTTCATTCACCCTGTACGTAATTACTTTTCCTTATGTTCTGATGGTTTTTTTCATTTATAGCGCCAGGACTGAAAAACAGTGATTTTATGCGGGTTTGAATGCAAAACCAGATTAATATTCTGCTATAAATCTGCATTTCAGCACGCTGCATCGATAATACCGCTTTCATATAGTGAGTCAGATCACACTCCCCTGCACCTCCCCGGTGCTTTAAGTGGTTGTAAAAATAGTTAAATACATATTAAAAACAAAAAGATAACTACGCTTTAGCACATTTTTGTATAAATAAGATTGCCATTTGACCTGTGTACCAATTCCCGATAAGTTGGAAATCCGCTGGAAGCTTTCTGGATGAGCGGCCTGCTCATCATATTTATGCAGTAATTGAGATTCCCTCTGAAGCAAGTCCTCAAACTTGTTTACCTGCGCGAAAGGATGAAAAAGAGGGCGAATGCGAGGTCCGCGTATGAAACGCTAACCCCGTCGCCATGCTCTTTCTGCGCCTGTGCGCCACGGTAAAGTTCAGTGGGAAGCCCGACGAGCCTGGGGAGGTTCACTGATATGTTGTACGATAAATCCCTTGAGAAGGATAACTGTGGTTTCGGCCTGATCGCCCACATAGAAGGCGAACCTAGCCACAAGGTAGTGCGTACTGCTATTCACGCACTGGCCCGTATGCAGCACCGTGGCGCCATCCTTGCCGATGGTAAAACCGGCGACGGTTGCGGCCTGCTGCTGCAAAAACCGGATCGTTTCTTCCGTATCGTAGCGGAAGAGCGCGGCTGGCGTTTAGCCAAAAACTACGCTGTCGGTATGCTGTTCCTGAATCAGGATCCTGAAAAAGCTGCCGCGTCGCGCCGCATCGTTGAAGAAGAACTTCAGCGTGAAACCCTGTCGATTGTCGGCTGGCGCGATGTGCCAACCAACGAAGGGGTGCTCGGTGAAATCGCCCTCTCCTCGCTGCCTCGTATTGAACAGATTTTTGTCAATGCGCCTGCGGGCTGGCGTCCGCGTGATATGGAACGCCGTCTGTTTATCGCCCGCCGCCGCATTGAAAAACGTCTCCAGGACGATAAAGAGTTCTACGTCTGTAGCCTCTCTAACCTGGTGAACATCTATAAAGGTCTGTGTATGCCGGCTGACCTGCCGCGCTTCTACCTGGACCTGGCGGACCTGCGTCTGGAATCGGCCATTTGCCTGTTCCACCAGCGCTTCTCCACCAACACCGTTCCACGCTGGCCGCTGGCGCAGCCGTTCCGCTACCTGGCGCATAACGGCGAGATCAACACCATCACCGGCAACCGTCAGTGGGCCCGCGCCCGTACCTATAAATTCCAGACGCCGCTGATCCCGGACCTGCACGATGCCGCGCCGTTCGTGAACGAAACCGGCTCGGACTCCAGCTCCATGGATAACATGCTGGAACTGCTGCTGGCGGGCGGGATGGACATCGTGCGCGCCATGCGTCTGCTCGTGCCACCGGCCTGGCAGAACAACCCGGATATGGACCCTGAGCTGCGCGCGTTCTTCGACTTCAACTCCATGCACATGGAGCCGTGGGACGGCCCGGCGGGCATCGTTATGTCCGACGGTCGTTTTGCCGCCTGTAACCTGGACCGTAATGGTCTGCGTCCGGCGCGCTACGTTATTACCAAAGACAAGCTCATCACCTGTGCCTCTGAAGTCGGGATCTGGGATTACCAGCCAGACGAAGTGGTCGAGAAAGGCCGCGTCGGACCGGGCGAGCTGATGGTGATCGACACCCGCGGTGGGCGTATTCTGCATTCCGCCGAAACAGACAACGATCTGAAGAGCCGCCATCCGTACAAAGAGTGGATGGAGAAAAACGTGCGTCGTCTGGTGCCGTTTGAAGATCTGTCGGACGAAGAAGTGGGCAGCCGCGAGCTGGACGATGACACCCTCGCGAGCTTCCAGAAGCAGTTTAACTACAGCGCGGAAGAGCTGGACTCGGTTATCCGCGTGCTCGGTGAAAACGGCCAGGAAGCGGTCGGCTCAATGGGTGACGATACCCCGTTTGCCGTGCTCTCCAGCCAGCCACGCATTATTTATGACTACTTCCGTCAGCAGTTTGCGCAGGTCACTAACCCGCCAATCGATCCGCTGCGCGAAGCCCACGTCATGTCGCTGGCCACCAGCATCGGCCGTGAGATGAACGTCTTCTGTGAAGCTGAAGGCCAGGCGCACCGTCTGACCTTTAAATCACCGATCCTGCTGTACTCCGATTTCAAACAGCTCACCACCATGACCGAGGAGCACTATCGCGCCGACACGCTCGATATCACCTTCGACGTGACCGAAACGAGCCTCGAAGAGACGGTGAACGCGCTGTGCGATAAAGCCGAGCAGATGGTGCGTAACGGCACCGTTCTGCTGGTGCTGTCTGACCGCAACATCGCGAAAAACCGTCTGCCGGTGCCTGCACCCATGGCGGTGGGGGCTATCCAGACGCGTCTGGTGGACAAGAGCCTGCGCTGCGACGCCAACATCATCGTTGAAACCGCGAGCGCGCGCGACCCGCACCACTTTGCGGTGCTGTTAGGCTTTGGCGCCACGGCAATCTACCCGTATCTGGCCTACGAAACGCTGGCCCGCCTGGTAGATACCCGCGCGATCGACAAAGACTACCGCGCCGTGATGCTGAACTACCGTAACGGCATCAACAAAGGTCTGTACAAAATCATGTCCAAAATGGGCATCTCGACCATCGCCTCTTACCGCTGCTCGAAGCTGTTTGAAGCGGTCGGCCTGCATGACGACGTCGCCAACCTCTGCTTCCAGGGCGTGATCAGCCGTATCGGCGGCGCCGGTTTTGCTGACTTCCAGCAGGATCTGGTGAACCTGTCGAAACGCGCCTGGCTGGCACGTAAGCCGCTGGAACAGGGCGGCCTGCTGAAATATGTCCACGGGGGTGAGTATCACGCTTATAACCCGGACGTGGTGCGCACGCTGCAACAGGCGGTGCAGAGCGGCGAGTACAGCGATTATCAGCAGTATGCAGAGCTGGTGAATAACCGTCCGGCAGCGACGCTGCGCGATCTCATTGCCCTCAATCCAGGTGATGAAGCGGTCAGCATTGACGAGGTTGAACCCGCGTCTGAGCTGTTCAAACGTTTCGACACCGCGGCGATGTCTATCGGCGCGCTGAGCCCGGAAGCCCACGAAGCGCTGGCGGAAGCCATGAACAGCATCGGCGGCAACTCCAACTCCGGCGAAGGCGGTGAAGATCCGGCCCGCTATGGCACCAATAAAGTGTCCCGTATTAAGCAGGTGGCGTCTGGTCGCTTTGGCGTAACGCCTGCGTACCTGGTTAACGCCGACGTGATTCAGATTAAAGTCGCGCAGGGTGCGAAACCGGGTGAAGGCGGTCAGCTGCCGGGTGATAAAGTCACCCCATACATCGCTAAGCTTCGCTATTCAGTGCCGGGCGTGACGCTGATCTCCCCGCCGCCGCACCACGATATCTACTCTATCGAGGATCTGGCGCAGCTGATTTTCGACCTGAAACAGGTCAACCCGAAAGCGATGATCTCCGTGAAGCTGGTTTCCGAACCGGGCGTTGGCACCATTGCCACCGGTGTGGCGAAAGCTTATGCGGATCTGATCACCATCGCCGGTTACGACGGCGGCACCGGCGCAAGCCCGCTCTCCTCCGTGAAATACGCGGGTTGTCCGTGGGAGCTCGGCCTGGTGGAAACCCAGCAGGCGCTGGTCGCTAACGGCCTGCGTCACAAGATCCGTTTGCAGGTGGACGGCGGACTGAAAACCGGCCTCGACATCATCAAAGCGGCGATTCTGGGAGCGGAAAGCTTCGGCTTCGGTACCGGCCCGATGGTTGCGCTCGGCTGTAAATACCTGCGTATTTGCCACCTGAACAACTGTGCAACGGGCGTTGCTACCCAGGACGAAAAGCTACGTAAAAATCACTACCACGGCCTGCCGTTCAAAGTGACCAACTACTTTGACTTCATCGCCCGTGAAACCCGCGAGCTGATGGCGCAGCTGGGCGTGAAGCGTCTGGTAGACCTGATTGGCCGTACCGACCTGCTGAAAGAGCTTGAGGGCTTCACGGCCAAGCAGCAGAAGCTGGAGCTGTCTAAGCTGCTGGAAACCGCTCAGCCGCATCCTGGCAAAGCGGTTTACTGTACCGAGAACAACCCGCCGTTCGACAACGGCGTGCTGAACGCACAGCTGCTGCAACAGGCGAAGCCGTATGTGGATGAGAAGCAGAGCAAAACGTTCTGGTTTGATATCCGCAACACCGACCGTTCCGTGGGTGCGTCCCTCTCCGGTTACATCGCGCAAACGCACGGTGACCAGGGTCTGGCGTCGGATCCGATTACCGCGCACTTCAGCGGTACCGCGGGTCAGAGCTTCGGCGTGTGGAACGCAGGCGGAGTTGAGTTATACCTGACCGGCGATGCCAACGACTACGTCGGAAAAGGCATGGCGGGCGGTCTGCTGGCGGTGCGTCCTCCGGTTGGTTCAGCCTTCCGCAGCCATGAAGCGAGCATCATCGGCAATACCTGTCTGTACGGCGCAACCGGCGGTCGTCTGTTTGCCGCGGGCCGTGCGGGCGAACGTTTTGCGGTGCGTAACTCCGGCGCCATCACCGTGGTGGAAGGCATCGGCGATAACGGCTGTGAATACATGACGGGCGGAATTGTGTGCGTCCTGGGTAAAACCGGCGTGAACTTTGGCGCGGGCATGACGGGCGGTTTTGCCTACGTCCTGGATGAAGACGGTGAGTTCCGCAAACGTGTGAACCCGGAGCTGGTGGAAGTGCTGGACGTTGATACGCTGGCCATCCACGAAGAACACCTGCGCGGTTTAATTACCGAACACGTGCAGCATACCGGTTCTTCGCGCGGCGAAGAGATCCTGGCCAACTGGCCGGCGTTCTCTGCGAAATTCGCGCTGGTGAAGCCGAAGTCCAGCGATGTTAAAGCCCTGTTGGGTCACCGTAGTCGTAGCGCAGCAGAGCTGCGCGTGCAGGCGCAGTAAGGAATTCAGATGAGCCAGAACGTTTACCAGTTTATCGACCTTCAGCGTGTTGATCCGCCAAAGAAACCGCTGAAGATCCGTAAAATTGAATTTGTTGAAATCTATGAGCCGTTTTCAGAAGGCCAGGCCAAAGCACAGGCAGACCGCTGCCTGTCCTGCGGTAACCCTTACTGCGAATGGAAGTGTCCGGTCCATAACTACATCCCGAACTGGCTGAAGCTGGCCAACGAAGGGCGTATTTTTGAAGCCGCCGAGCTGTCTCATCAGACCAACACCCTGCCGGAAGTGTGCGGCCGCGTGTGCCCTCAGGATCGTCTGTGTGAAGGCTCCTGTACGCTGAACGACGAGTTTGGCGCGGTAACCATCGGCAACATCGAACGCTATATCAACGATAAAGCGTTCGAGATGGGCTGGCGCCCGGATATGACCGGTGTGCGTCAAACCGACAAGCGCGTAGCGATTATCGGCGCGGGCCCGGCAGGCCTGGCCTGTGCGGACGTGCTGACCCGTAACGGCGTGAAGGCGGTGGTCTTTGATCGCCACCCGGAGATTGGCGGCCTGCTGACCTTCGGTATCCCGGCCTTCAAGCTGGAGAAAGAGGTGATGACCCGCCGCCGCGAAATCTTCACCGGCATGGGCATTGAGTTCAAACTCAACACCGAAGTGGGCCGCGACGTGCAGCTCGACGACCTGCTGAAAGATTACGACGCCGTGTTCCTGGGCGTAGGCACTTATCAGTCCATGCGCGGTGGTCTGGAGAACGAAGATGCGCCAGGCGTGTACGACGCGCTGCCGTTCCTGATTGCGAATACCAAACAGCTAATGGGCTACGGCGAGACCGCCGATGAGCCGTTCGTCAGCATGGAAGGCAAACGCGTGGTGGTGCTGGGCGGCGGTGATACCGCAATGGACTGCGTGCGTACCTCCATTCGCCAGAATGCGGCGCATGTCATCTGTGCCTACCGCCGTGACGAAGAGAACATGCCGGGCTCTAAGCGCGAAGTGAAAAACGCACGTGAAGAGGGCGTCGAGTTCCAGTTCAACATCCAGCCTCTGGGTATTGAAGTGAATGCCAACGGTAAAGTGAGCGGCGTGAAGATGGCGCGCACGGAGATGGGTGCGCCAGATGCGAAAGGCCGTCGTCGCGCGGAGATCGTGGCCGGTTCTGAACACGTGATCCCGGCTGACGCCGTGGTGATGGCGTTTGGTTTCCGTCCTCACAGCATGGAGTGGCTGGCGAAGCACAGCGTAGAGCTGGACTCTCAGGGCCGCATCATTGCGCCAGAAGGCAGCGATAACGCGTTCCAGACCAGCAACCCGAAAATCTTCGCCGGTGGCGACATCGTTCGCGGCTCTGACCTGGTGGTCACGGCGATTGCCGAAGGCCGTAAAGCGGCTGACGGGATCATGAACTTCCTGGAAGTGTAAGCCCCTCTGACTCCCCGGCAGAAGCATAAAGCGGAACGCTGGGGAGCCTGTTTTCAGTAGCCTACCCTTAAGTTAATGGTACCTTTTTAAGCAAAAAAGCAGCGTAAATCCCGACGTAAACGTTTGCTTTCATGAAAAAAATGTATATTATGCGGCGGATTTTTTGGCCAAAATTCAAGGAGGCGTTGTGTCGCAAGATAACAATTATAGCCAGGGCCCCGTCCCTCTGGCGGCGCGGAAAGGCGTGGTTCCACTCACTTTTGTGATGTTAGGGTTAACGTTTTTTTCCGCCAGTATGTGGACCGGAGGCACGCTCGGTACCGGTCTTTCCTATAATGATTTCTTCCTCGCAGTTCTCTTCGGCAATCTCCTCCTCGGTATTTACACTGCTTTTCTTGGCTACATTGGCGCAAAAACCGGCCTCTCAACCCATCTTCTTGCGCGTTACTCGTTCGGTATAAAAGGTTCCTGGCTTCCCTCCATGCTTTTAGGCGGTACGCAGGTAGGGTGGTTTGGCGTCGGCGTAGCGATGTTTGCCATCCCGGTGAGTAAAGCCACGGGCATTGACGTGAACATCCTGATTGCAGTTTCCGGCCTGTTGATGACGTTAACCATTTTTTTTGGCATCTCGGCACTGACGATTTTATCCATCATCGCCGTACCCGCTATCGTCATCCTGGGTAGCTACTCCGTCTGGCTGGCGGTGGACGGCGTGGGAGGATTGGACCACCTCAAATCCATTGTGCCGCAGACGCCGCTCAACTTTTCCAGCGCGCTGGCGCTGGTCGTAGGCTCGTTTATCAGCGCAGGCACGCTGACCGCCGACTTCGTCCGCTTTGGCCGCAATGCCAAAGGTGCCGTTCTGGTGGCGATGGTGGCATTTTTCCTTGGCAACTCGCTGATGTTTATCTTCGGTGCGGCAGGCGCTGCCGCCGTAGGACAGGCCGATATTTCTGACGTGATGATCGCCCAGGGACTGCTGCTGCCGGCCATTGTCGTTCTTGGCCTGAATATCTGGACCACCAATGACAACGCGTTGTACGCCTCTGGTTTGGGTTTCGCCAATATTACTGGCCTTTCCAGTCGTACGCTGTCGGTGGTTAATGGCATTATCGGTACGCTGTGCGCGCTGTGGCTATACAACAACTTCGTTGGCTGGCTGACCTTTTTGTCGGCAGCGATTCCGCCGATTGGCGGGGTGATTATCGCCGACTACCTGATTAATCGCCGCCGCTATGCCAGCTTCGACCACGCAAAATTTGTGTCCGTTAACTGGATTGCCATTTTCTCGGTTGCCCTGGGTGTTGCTGCCGGGCACTACATTCCGGGAATTGTCCCCGTTAACGCAGTATTGGGTGGCGTCTTCAGCTATTTGGTGTTAAACCCATTCGCCAAACGTACCCTTGCTAATCCTTCGGAGGTTTCCCATGCAGAATAATTCCCTCACTATCCGTCAGGCCCGTTTGCAGGGGCAAGAGGGTTTATGGCAAATCACGATTGAGGACGGACGCTTCAGCCGTATCGATCCTCAGGAAACCGCCTCTGCGCCAGTCGGTCAGGTGCTGGACGCCGAATGCGGGCTGGTTATCCCTCCTTTCATCGAGCCGCATATCCATCTGGATACAACGCAAACGGCGGGTGAACCGAACTGGAACCAGTCCGGCACGCTTTTCGAGGGAATCGAGCGCTGGGCCGAACGCAAGGCGATGCTTACCCATGAAGACGTTAAAACTCGCGCGATCCAGACCCTGAAGTGGCAAATCGCCAACGGCATTCAGTACGTACGTACACACGTTGACGTCTCGGACCCCACCCTTACGGCACTGAAAGCCATGCTGGAGGTGAAGCAGGAAGTCGCCCCGTGGGTCGATATGCAAATTGTGGCATTCCCGCAGGAAGGCATTCTTTCTTATCCGAACGGTGAAGAACTGCTTGAGGAAGCCGTGCGTTTAGGGGCGGATGTCATCGGCGCAATCCCCCACTTTGAATTTACGCGTGAATATGGCGTTGAGTCGCTGCATAAAACGTTTTCCCTGGCCAGAAAGTACGACCGACTGATCGATGTCCACTGTGATGAGATTGATGATGAACAATCGCGCTTCGTTGAAACCGTTGCCGCACTGGCACATCGTGACGGAATGGGTTCACGCGTGACCGCCAGCCATACCACGGCGATGCACTCCTATAATGGCGCGTATACGTCCCGACTGTTCCGCCTGTTAAAAATGTCAGGCATTAACTTCGTGGCAAACCCGCTGGTTAACACGCATTTGCAGGGCCGTTTCGATACCTATCCCAAACGCCGAGGCATCACACGCGTCAAAGAAATGCTGGAAGCGGAGATCAACGTCTGCTTTGGTCATGACGACGTTTTCGATCCGTGGTATCCGCTGGGAACCGCGAATATGCTTCAGGTTCTGCATATGGGGCTGCACGTTTGCCAACTGATGGGTTACGGGCAAATAAATGATGGGCTTAACCTGATCACTACCCACAGCGCGAAAACGCTCGATTTGCAGGACTATGGCGTGCGCGTTGGGAATACAGCAAACCTGGTGATTCTCCCGGCAGAGAATGGGTTTGATGCAGTTCGTCGCCAGACGCCGGCACGATACTCTGTTCGCCACGGCAAGGTGATTGCCGAGACGGTGCCCAGCCAGACAACCTTGCACCTGACGCAGCCGGAAGCGGTGACGTTTAAGCGCCAGAATATCGAATAACATTGCCGGATGGCGGCTGCGCCTTATCCGGCCTGCAAATTACGTTATGCCCGCAGGCCTGATAAGCGAAGCGCCATCAGGCCTATAAACTACGTATCCAGCAAGCGGGCGCGTACCTTCACCACGACTTTCTTTATCTCGCCTGGCTCAAGGATTGCGCATCCTGGCTTATGTGGCTCTCCCGGCATAAATACGGCGCACATCCCCGGCCGGAGGGTGACACACTGTTCACCTGCAATCTCACTGCACAACTGATAATCTTCTTCAGGATGAAAATCTTCACGCTGGCGTGCCGAGCCCGTCACGCCAAAGAGGATGCGCTCTTCTCCCGTCAATAACACCTGGATATCAATATATTGCTCATGCAGTTCCGCTTTCTTCTGGTCTGGAAACTGCGTGGCAAACGTCATCACGTTCATGAAGATATCCTCACCGCGAAGCTCATAACGTCCTGCCGCTTTTTCCAGCGGACGGGCAGCCAGCGCGAGGGTTAGCGCCTCCAGAAGAACGGGATGCAACCCCGTGGAGGGAAGCGTCCGAATCTCACCAAAAAACATCATCTTTCTCCCTGAGCTAACAGCGCCGCGCCCAGTAAGCCCGCATCGTGTCGATAGTGCGCGGCGGTTAATTCAACGTGATAAACAGAAGGATGCTCCTCAAGATACGCGCGGACCCGCGCCAGATACCCTCCTGCCAGCCCGATGCTGCCGCCAATCACCACGCGCTGGCAGTCCATCACCGCTTTCGTGTCGGCAATAAGCCGCGCAAGTACCTGTGCAGAACGTTGGACCAGTTCCGCCGCCTGTTTATTTCCCTCTGCCGCGCGCGCAAAAATCGTTTTTGCATCGCATCCTGCAAGCTCTCCCCTGGCTGCGGCGGCAATACCGCGACCAGACGCGATGGCTTCCACGCACCCCACGCGACCACAGCCGCATTGCGGGCCGTTTGGATCGGCGAGCGTATGCCCAAGATGCCCTGCCAGTCCGCCGCTTCCGGTCACGAGTTTCCCGTTACTGACTACGCCGCCCCCCACGCCCGTTGAAACAGTCAGGAATACCATGTCTTTAATTTCCTTCGCACTAACGTGATATTCCGCCCATGCCGCAGCCTGAGCATCATTGATCGCCAGGGTCGGCAAACCAGCAATGTCTTCGAGCGTCTGCACCAGCGGAAAATGGTGCAATCCTCCGAGATTTTGCGGGTTAATCGCCAGCAGATTGCCGTCCTGAATGATTCCGGTTGAGGCAATGGCCGCACGCGTTGCCTGGGTCTGTAACGGCTTGACCAGCTCAGCCAGCGCCTCACGCAGTGCGTCAGGCGTCTTACTGGCGGGCGTAGGGCATTCGCGTCGCGCGTGGATCTGTAAACCGTCATCCACCAGGGCGGCGGCAAGTTTAGTTCCACCTATGTCTATCGCCAGTGTCGTCATAGCACCGCCCCGCTCGGAAATGTTTTTATCCCGTTGTGACATACTTCATCCCTTACGAATGTGCCCGGTACAGGTCCGGGCAAGCGGATTAACTTTTGCTTTTCGCTAAAGCGCTTTTATCGCCGCCAAACGGGACGGCTCCGCTGAAAGGTTTACCGTCAATAGCGTCATGCGTACGCAGGGCTTCTGGCCTGATCCAGCGCTGAACGCGGGAGGGCATATCCAGACCAATAAGCAAGATCACCACAAACGTCAGGCCAAAGGAGAGCGATCCCAGGGCCGTGCCCAGCGCCATATCCTGCGACAGCAGCGCGCCAATCACCGGGGCAATCGCGCCGCCCAACGCGCCAACGTTGTAGGTAAAGCCCAGACCCGCCGCACGCTGGTCGGTATCGAAATAGCCGCCGATGAGTTTGGGTAAGATCCCGGAGATCCCCTGCCCCAGCATCTGCTGGAAAAAGAGTAACAAGCCCAACACCCAGACATTGGCGCCGCCGATCGCAAAGACGGGAACAATCAGGAGCTGTGAGGCCAACAGGCTACAGACATAGGCCTTGCGGGTGCCAAGCCAGTCACCGAGAAAACCACCCACGCAGCAGCCTACTGCCGCGCCGAAGCCGCTAAAGAACAGCACCTTCGCCACCGTTGAGGGATCATAGGCCAGGTCGGTTTTCAGATAAGTGGGTAATAGCGCCTGAATCGGCCAGGAGTAGAGAAAGGCGAAGAGTACGACAACCATCAACGTGACGCCCGTCGGCCAGCGTTTACCGCTGCTTTGCACCATAAAGCTGATAAAGACGATGGCGCACAGCAGGCCGAGAATAACGACCAGCCCCGCGTTGTTGAGTTCGCCTGCAAAACAGAACCACAGCGCCGTACCGGCAAACAGCGTCATCGCCATATTGATGACGCGGTATTTGCCGCGATACAGAATATCAACCATGGTGCGCACCGGGGCTTTGCCTTCGTGCTTCGCTTTCCAGTCCTCAGCTTCCGGAATATTTTTCCGCAGCCACAGGGCAAAGACGATGGGCAGAATGCCGATAAAGAACAGCGCCCGCCAGCCCCAGACGGGCACGACAAGGCTGTAGACCTGGGCCGCAACCACGGCGCCGACGGAGAAACCGGAAATCAGAAAACCACTCGCCTTGTTGCGCAGGTGCTTTGGCCAGCTTTCAATCACATAGGTTGCGCTGGAGCCATATTCCCCCGCCATCCCCATGCCTATCACCATGCGGGCGATAAACAGGGTGACGTAACCCGGCGCAAAACCGCAGGCCAGCGTACCGCAGGAAAAGAGCACGATGCTGGTGATCATCGCCAGCTTGCGGCCATAGCGGTCGCCCATGGCGCCCAGCAGCAGGCCGCCGAACCAGCGCGATATAAAGGCCGCCGAAATCAGGCTCGCCGCTTCCACTGTCGTCAGGGCAAACTCGCTTTTTATTTCTGTCAGGACTAAGGCTATCAATACAAAATCGAAGCCATCAAGCAGATATCCCAGCCAGGCGGCGGAGAAGGCGCGCCACTGAGGACGGGTAAGATGGCGGTACCACGGGATGCTTTGGGTAGACTTACTCATTTCACTCTCCCGACGATTTCTCTGTCGTTTTGCCGGATGGCGGCTGCGCCTTATCCGGCCTACGTAGCATGTTTTTGTAGGCCGGATAAGGCGAAGCGCCCCCGGCTATGCGTTAGCGTTTTTCCGCCATTAGCTGCTCCGCCAGCGCTTTCAGCGCTGGCACGAATTTTTCATCCACAGGGGCAAACGGCTTACGGCACAGCGGCACGGATACCACGTCCATATAGTGCAGAACCGTTTTCAGACCACGGAACACCCCGGCTTTAATCAGCAGATCGATCACCGTGTTGCATTCGCTTTGCAGGCGCTGTGCGGTGGCGTTATCCCCTTCACGAACTGCTTTAGCGATCGCCTGGTAGCGCCAGCCCATAATGTTGTAGGTGCTGCCGATCCCCCCGTCAGCGCCGGCCAGCAGGCCGGAGGCGAAGATCTCGTCATAGCCGTTGTAGAGCACCAGATCCGGATGTTCACGACGGATCTGCTCCATCTGGAAGAGATCGCCGGAGGTTTGCTTCAGCGCGCCGACGCCAGGCAGCGTTACCAGCGTGTTGATCTGATCCAGCGTTAACTTAACGCCGCTTAGCGCAGGGATGTTATAAACCACCATCGGCAACCCCTCCGCGGAGTCAATAATTGCACGATAGTGGTCGCAATGTTCTTCAAAGCTAAAGGGATAGTAAAACGGTGTGACGGCGGATACAGCGTCAAAACCGACGCGGGCGGCGGCCATGGCTAACTGCTGGCTTTCCGCCGTGCTGACGCAGCCAACATGGGCGATGAGCGTGATTTTCCCCTTCGCCTCTTCCGCCACAATCTCCATCACCTGCTCTCGTTCCGAAAGGCTCTGTACAAAGGCCTCTCCCGTTGAACCGCCGACGTACAGCCCATCGATACCCTGTTCAATATTGAACCGCACCAGACGGCGCAGGCTTTCTTTATCCAGCATCTGCTCAGAGTTAAACGGGGTCAGGAGTGCGGCCATTACGCCGCGTAATTGCGTTGCCATAGTTACCTCAATCGATCGTGTGTTTGTTATAACGACATACCTTTATACCTGTTATACCAGATCAATTAAGCAGCAGTAGAATACAGAACGCTTATATTGCGATCTGCTTCACTAAAGGATCGTTATTTTTTGGCTTTTGAATGCTGGCCGAAAGCGTGCCAGGTGGCGGAGACGCTGTTAAGGTGAGTTTGCAACGCCCGATCCGCTTCATCGGGATCGCGGCGGCGGATCGCATCCACAATTGCGATATGCTGGCGATAGCTGACTTCATTATGCTGATAAAGCTCTGCGTCCGGCACTTTAGGACGCGCCGCAATTAACCAGTCAAGCAGCGCAACGTGGATCGCATTGAAGATCGGATTGCCGGGGATCTCCGCCAGCACGCGGTGAAAATCGACATCGGAACGAATAAATAGCGTGTTGTCATCCAGGGACTGGCTGTTGATCTCCAGGGCTTTCGTGAGCTGCGCAATCTGATCGTCAGTGGCATATTCTGCGGCATAACGAACGAGGCTGGATTCAAAGAACAGGCGAAGCTGCTCGAAATGGGCAATACCGCCGGGCTGGGTCAGAAAGTCTTTCGCCATTCCCGACAATTCACTGATGATGGTATCGGCAGACGGCATGGTTACGCGGGCACGTTCACCGTTGTTAATCTGCACCAGCCCTTTACGCTTTAGCGCCGCCAGCGCTTCGCGCACCGAGGGGCGACCCACGTTGAAGAACTCCATCAGTTCGCGCTCGGAGGGTAACTGCTCTCCCTGGGCAAATTCCTTCCGACGGATCATCTGCTCCAGCTCTTCTTCCACCATATCAGACAGTTTTTTGCGCGCCAGCGGCCGACGGCGCAGGCTGCGACCAATGGTTTCATCAGAGTTTTCAGCTTTAAGATCAGTCGGTTTCATTGCAGTCCGGTGCCATTGAAGGAAAACAGTTCATCATAACACAGGAAATTAGAGGGGGCGAAAAGGGACCGAAAGCAAAACAGGCCCGTCGGGCCTGTTTGTTTATTTCACAACGCGCAGTGCGGGACGACCACCGCGTGGTGGTGGCTCGTCATCCGGATCGGTGTCGTCATTATGATCGGGTTTATCGCCATCGATGACAGACATTACCGTGTCGCTTTCGCGTTCATCGGATGCCTCATCATCATTCAGGCTGGCAACCTCTTCATCATAAGCCGCTTCCGGCTCAAACATGGTGCCCGCACCGTTTTCACGGGCGTAGATAGCCAGCACAGCTGCCAGCGGCACGGAAACCTGACGCGGCACGCCGCCGAAGCGCGCATTAAAGCGCACTTCGTCGTTCGCCAGCTCCAGGTTACCCACTGCGCGTGGCGCAATATTCAGTACAATCTGTCCGTCGCGCGCGTATTCCATTGGAACCAGCACGCCCGGCAACGTCACATCCACAACCAGGTGCGGCGTGAGCTGGTTATCCAGCAGCCATTCATAGAAGGCGCGCAGCAGATACGGACGGCGTGGTGAAAGTTGTGACATTTCCACAGTCATTAGCCTCGGCCGAGACGCATTTCACGTTCCGGTTCAGTTAAAGATGCCAGGAAAGAGTCGCGTTCAAAGACGCGAGTCATATAGCCTTTCAGCTCTTTCGCGCCAGGGCCGCTGAACTCTACGCCCAGGGTTGGCAGACGCCACAGCAACGGAGCCAGGTAGCAATCCACCAGGCTGAACTCGTCGCTCAGGAAGAAAGGCTTTTGACCAAAGACTGGCGCGATTGCCAGCAGCTCTTCACGCAGCTGTTTACGTGCAGCATCCGCTTCAGAAGAGGAACCGTTGACGATAACGTTCATCAGCGAGTACCAGTCTTTCTCGATACGCTGCATGTACAGGCGGCTTTCACCACGCGCAACAGGATAAACAGGCATCAGCGGCGGATGCGGGAAACGCTCATCCAGGTATTCCATAATGATACGGGATTCCCACAGGGTCAGCTCGCGATCCACCAGCGTCGGTACGCTTTGGCTCGGGTTGAGATCGATCAGATCCTGAGGCGGGTTATCCTTTTCCACATGCTCGATCTCAAAACTGACACCCTTCTCGGCCAGCACGATACGAACCTGATGGCTATAAATGTCAGTAGGACCAGAAAACAGCGTCATTACCGAACGTTTGTTGGCAGCGACAGCCATGAAAACCTCCAGGTATATTCAGAATTTTTACTGCTACCAGCCCAACGGGGCCAGCCAGATGATGTATCGCCCATCCCAGAGAAGACACATTGTTCAAGAATCGAACAAAAATCGAGTATTCACCGATATTTGGGCAGAAAATTGGATGATAGTTTACCAGATTTTGATGGCTTTGTGGTGAGGGGATTCCGGAAATGTGGAAAAAGAGAAGATATATGAAATGTTACTGTGGATAACCTGCGCATTATCCATAAAAAAACCCGCCGAAGCGGGTTTTTCGCCAATCGTTCTGCGTAAGCAGAATGGATTAACGTTTGGAGAACTGTGGACGACGACGTGCTTTACGCAGACCCACTTTCTTACGTTCAACCTGACGAGCGTCACGAGTAACGAAGCCAGCTTTACGCAGTTCAGAACGCAGGGATTCGTCGTACTCCATCAGCGCGCGGGTGATACCGTGACGGATCGCACCTGCCTGACCGGAGATACCACCACCTTTAACGGTGATGTACAGATCCAGTTTTTCTACCATATCAACCAGTTCCAGCGGCTGGCGAACTACCATGCGGGCAGTTTCGCGACCGAAGTATTGTTCCAGAGAACGCTGGTTGATTACGATTTTACCACTGCCCGGTTTGATGAAAACGCGAGCTGCGGAACTTTTGCGGCGACCAGTGCCGTAGTATTGATTTTCAGCCATTGCCTATAATCCCGATTAGATGTCAAGAACTTGCGGTTGCTGTGCCGCGTGGTTGTGCTCGTTGCCTGCGTAAACTTTCAGTTTACGGAACATAGCACGACCCAGCGGGCCTTTTGGCAGCATGCCTTTAACCGCGATTTCAATCACACGCTCAGGACGGCGGGCAATCATCTCTTCAAAGGTCGCTTCTTTGATACCACCGATGTGGCCGGTGTGGTGGTAGTACATTTTGTCAGTACGCTTGTTGCCGGTAACAGCAACTTTGTCAGCGTTCAGAACGATGATGTAATCACCGGTATCAACGTGCGGAGTGTATTCCGCTTTATGCTTACCGCGCAGGCGACGAGCCAGTTCAGTAGCCAGACGGCCCAGAGTTTTACCGGTCGCGTCAACAACATACCAGTCGCGCTGTACGGTTTCTGGTTTAGCTGTAAAAGTTTTCATTAAAAGCTTACCCAAATAATAAGTTACACGTTGGTGAACACCCAAACGTTTAGTCAGTTGAGGTTCACACGACAAAGTCCGGCAAACCTACCCCTTCGAATAGCACATGCCGACACATAGAAAGTTTCGGGAAAAAAACCTTCTCGTAACGTGGGGTCGCAAGATTATAGAGAAGTTGAGGTCAAAGATCGACCCTTAAATGTGATTTGGAATGGGTTTTTCGGGGTCAGGTATTGTGCGGTCTGGTGCCCTCACCCCCAGCCCCTCTCCCACGGGGAGAGGGGAGCATTTATTATGGCATATGCTCACGCTTGAGGTACTCTTCGCTCTGCATCTCTTGCAGGCGCGACAGGCAGCGCTGGAACTCAAACTTCAGGCGCTCGCCCTGATAAACCTCATATAAAGGCACCTCGGCGCTGACCACCAGCTTAACGTGGCGCTCGTAAAACTCATCTACCAGCGCGATGAAGCGGCGCGCTTCGCTCTCCATGAGTGGGGTCATAACGGGCACATCCCACAACATAACGGTATGGAACAGACGCGAAAGTGCAATGTAGTCATGCTGGCTGCGGGCGTCCACGCAGAGCGTTGCAAACGAGACGGCCAGCGTCTGGTTTTCTACGCCAAGCGTCGGCAACGGACGATGATTAATCTCCAGCGCTGGCGCGTTATCCCGCGGCGCTCCCGCCAGCGCCAGCCACAGTTTATCCATCTCGCGGGCTGTGTCGGCATTCAATGGCGAAAGCCACAGGTGTGCCTGCGTTAATGTGCGCAGACGATAATCGACGCCGGCATCGACGTTCATGATGTCGCAGTGCTGTTTGATAGCATCAATGGCCGGCAGGAAACGCGCCCGCTGGAGACCATTGCGATAAAGCTCATCCGGCGGGATATTGGAGGTCGCCACCAGAGTGATCCCACGCGCAAACAGCGCTTTCATGAGGCCCCCCAACAGCATGGCATCCGTAATATCGGAAACGAAGAACTCGTCGAAGCAGAGCACGTCCGTTTCCGCCTTAAAGCGATCGGCCACAATGTCCAGCGGGTCGGTTTCGCCCTGGAGCGCCGTCAGCTCTTCATGGACCCGCAGCATAAAACGGTGAAAGTGCAGGCGCTGCTTACGCGTGCCGGGCAGGCTCTGGTAGAACATGTCCATCAGCCAGGTCTTACCCCGCCCAACGCCGCCCCACATATATAAGCCACGAACCGGTGCGTTTACCGTGGGCTCTTTTTTGCCCAGTAAACGGCCGAATGCCGCCTTCAGCCCACTGCTCTGCACCGCATCGGCGGGTTTCGCCAGAAGTTCCTGATAAATCGTGTCCAGGCGGTTAACCGCTTCACGCTGGACATCATCCGGCTGGTGTGTGCCCTCGCTCAGGGCCAGTTGGTAACGCGATGAAGGGGACAGGTTTTGCATGATGTTGTTGTTATTCCTTTAGTTAAACCTCACCAGCGCGCGTGGCTGATGAAAAAAAGGCCGTTCTACACTACGCGATGATACGTCAGGATTCCACTTCTGCGGAAATAGCGGTTATAGTGGCATAATCAGGCACAGGCAGGAGCCGAGCCAACACCCTACGGAACAACAAGACAACGGGAGAAGTTCATGACCTGGGAATATGCGCTAATCGGTTTAGTCGTCGGCATCATCATTGGTGCTGTGGCCATGCGTTTCGGTAACCGCAAATTGCGTCAGCAGCAGTCACTGCAATACGAACTGGAAAAGAACAAAGCCGAACTGGAAGAATATCGCGAAGAGCTGGTCAGCCACTTTGCCCGTAGCGCTGAGCTGCTGGACAACATGGCGACAGATTATCGCCAGCTCTACCAGCACATGGCGAAAAGCTCCAGCAGCCTGCTGCCGGAAATGACCGCGGAGACCAACCCCTTCCGCAATCGTCTGGCTGATTCTGAAGCCGGTAACGATCAGGCTCCGGTTCAGATGCCACGCGACTATTCAGACGGCGCGTCCGGCCTGCTGCGCGGTGGCGTAAAACGCGATTAATCGCACAACCTGAATAAATTTTACGGGCGCACCTTATGCGCCCGTCCTTTCTTCCCGTCCCCAGCTATTATTTAGTCAAACACCTCATTGTTCAGCGGTTGAAAATTCAATAACATCAAGATGTTTTTGAGGCCGTTCTTTTTCATTCCAGGATACGAGAGTCAGCATCAATGAAGAAAAAAAACCAGCTGTTGAGCGCCTTAGCGTTAAGTGTCGGGTTATCTCTCTCGGCGTCCTTCCCCGCCAGTGCGGCACTGCCTTCGCAGGTGCCTGGACAAGAAGCCATTCCCAGCCTTGCGCCGATGCTTGAAAAAGTCCTGCCTGCGGTAGTCAGCGTTCAGGTGGAAGGGACGGCACGCCAAAGCCAGCGTATTCCTGAAGAGCTGAAGAAATATTTTGGCGAAGATGCGCCGGATCAGCAGGCTCAGCCCTTTGAAGGCCTGGGCTCAGGGGTGATTATCGACGCGGCTAAGGGCTATATCCTGACCAATAACCACGTGATCAGCCAGGCCGATAAAATCAGCGTTCAGCTGAACGATGGCCGGGAGTTTGACGCCAAACTGATCGGCGGTGACGATCAGAGTGATATCGCCCTGCTACAGGTGCAAAACCCCAGCAATCTGACCCAGATCGCCATTGCAGATTCCGATAAGCTACGCGTCGGTGATTTTGCCGTCGCGGTCGGTAACCCGTTCGGCTTAGGCCAAACCGCCACCTCCGGGATTGTCTCCGCCCTGGGGCGCAGCGGCCTGAATCTCGAAGGGCTGGAAAACTTCATCCAGACCGACGCCTCCATCAACCGGGGCAACTCCGGCGGTGCGCTGCTTAATCTGAACGGCGAGCTGATCGGCATCAACACCGCTATCCTCGCGCCAGGCGGCGGCAGCATCGGGATTGGTTTTGCCATTCCGAGTAACATGGCGAAAACCCTGTCTCAACAGCTGATTCAGTTTGGCGAGGTTAAGCGCGGTCTGCTGGGCATCAAAGGCATGGAGATGAGCGCCGATATCGCCAAAGCCTTTAAGCTCAACGTCCAGCGCGGGGCGTTTGTCAGCGAAGTGCTGCCCAACTCAGGCTCTGCGAAAGCGGGCGTGAAATCCGGCGACATTATTGTCAGCCTGAACGATAAACCGCTGAGCAGCTTCGCTGAATTACGATCACGTATTGCCACCACGGAGCCGGGCGCTAAAGTGAAGCTGGGCCTGATCCGTGAGGGCAAACCGCTGACTGTGGAAGTGACGCTGGACAAGAGCACCTCCTCTTCCGCCAGCGCAGAACAGATCTCCCCGGCTCTACAGGGCGCTACGCTGAGCGACGGTCAGCTTAAAAACGGCACGAAAGGCATTTCTGTCACTACCGTTGAGAAGAGCAGCCCGGCCGCGCAGGCAGGTTTACATCAGGACGACGTGATCGTGGGCGTGAACCGCACTCGCGTGCAGTCTATTGCCGAAATGCGTAAGGTGCTGGAGAGTAAACCGGCGGTCATTGCCCTGCAAATTATCCGTGGCAACGACACCCTCTACATTTTACTGCGTTAACCATTTGCGACTCCGGACATCGCCGCTGCGTGTGATGTCCGGATAACTCATGTTATGCTGCAAACCGTTCCTTTTTTAACGACACACGCATCATGCTTTTAAAGCTCTTTCGTTCAATTGTCATTGGTTTGATCGTTGCCGGTCTGCTGCTGGTGGCTATGCCATCTTTACGCCAGTTCAACAAACTGTCGGCTCCTCAGTTCGACAGCACGGATGAAACGCCTGCGACGTACAATCAGGCGGTACGCCGTGCCGCCCCCGCCGTGGTTAACGTCTATAACCGCGGGCTTAACAGTTCCGCTCATAACCAGCTGGAGATCCGCACGCTCGGTTCCGGTGTGATCATGGATGACCGGGGCTACATCATCACCAATAAACACGTCATTAACGATGCCGACCAGATTATCGTCGCCTTACAGGATGGCCGCGTGTTTGAAGCCCTGCTGGTGGGGTCGGACAGCCTTACCGACCTGGCGGTGCTGAAGATCAACGCCACGGGCGGTCTGCCGACAATCCCGATTAATCGCAAACGCACCCCGCACATCGGCGATGTGGTGCTGGCGATCGGTAACCCGTACAACCTGGGCCAGACCATCACTCAGGGGATCATCAGCGCGACCGGTCGAATCGGCCTGAACCCGTCAGGGCGGCAGAACTTCCTGCAAACCGATGCCTCAATCAACCACGGTAACTCCGGCGGTGCGCTGGTGAACTCTCTGGGCGAACTGATGGGCATTAACACCCTCTCCTTCGACAAGAGCAACGACGGTGAAACGCCGGAAGGGATTGGCTTTGCCATTCCGTTCCAGCTGGCGACCAAGATCATGGACAAGCTGATCCGCGATGGCCGCGTGATCCGTGGCTACATCGGTATTGGCGGGCGTGAAATCGCGCCGATGCATACGCAGGGCGGTGGTATCGATCAGATCCAGGGGATTGTGGTCAACGAAGTGGCGCCTGGCGGCCCGGCGGCCAACGCAGGTATCCAGGTGAACGACGTTATCCTTTCCGTCAACGGTACGCCAGCGGTCTCTGCGCTGGAAACCATGGACCAGGTGGCTGAGATTCGCCCGGGCTCCATCATCCCTGTTGAAGTCATGCGTAATGACAAGAAGCTGACGATTCAGGTCACCATCCAGGAATACCCGGCCACTAACTGACGGGCATAAAAAAACGGAGCTTAACGCTCCGTTTTTTTTACCGGGATAAGATCACTTGTTAACGAATTCTTCGCCCAGCGTAATGTCTTTCTTCAGCGTATCCAGCATGCCTTCCATCGCGTTTTGCTCAAACGCGCTCAGCGTGCCGATAGACTTACGCTCTTCAACACCGTTTTTACCCAGCAGCAGCGGCTGAGAGAAGAAGCGCGCGTGTTCACCGTCGCCTTCAACATAGGCGCATTCAACAACGCCTTTTTCGCCCTGCAACGCGCGAACCAGAGACAGGCCGAAACGTGCCGCCGCCTGGCCCATAGACAGGGTTGCAGAACCGCCACCCGCCTTCGCTTCCACCACTTCGGTGCCTGCGTTCTGAATACGTTTGGTCAGATCAGCCACTTCCTGCTCGGTGAAACTCACGCCCGGGATCTGCGACAGCAGAGGCAGGATGGTCACGCCAGAGTGACCGCCGATAACCGGCACTTCCACTTCCGTTGGCTGCTTGCCTTTCAGCTCAGCCACGAAGGTATTGGAGCGGATGATATCCAGCGTAGTTACGCCGAACAGTTTGTTCTTGTCGTAAACGCCCGCTTTCTTCAGCACTTCTGCTGCGATAGCAACGGTGGTGTTCACCGGGTTGGTGATGATCCCGATGCACGCTTTCGGGCAGGTTTCAGCGATCTGCTGAACCAGGTTTTTCACGATGCCCGCGTTGACGTTGAACAGGTCTGAACGATCCATACCCGGTTTACGTGCAACACCCGCGGAGATCAGCACCACGTCGGCACCCTGCAACGCAGGACGCGCATCTTCACCGGAGAAGCCTTTGATTTTCACAGCTGTCGGGATGTGGCTCAGGTCAACCGCCACACCTGGGGTTACCGGAGCAATATCGTACAGGGAGAGTTCTGAGCCTGAAGGCAGTTGGGTTTTCAGTAGTAGGGCAAGCGCCTGGCCGATACCACCAGCAGCGCCGAGAACTGCGACTTTCATCCTAAACTCCTTATTATGGTTAACTTAAGTATCTGTAACTCCGTTGCGGCGACCATAATTCAGCACGTCATTAATTACAATTTTCATCGCTAAAGAATTTGAGGTCGCACGTCTTTCGCCTTCACCTGAATACTATCGGGATGCAGGCAACAACGAATTAAGAGGGGGTTACAATACACCCTGCCACGCCACCAAAACAACATCATTTTGATAACATTTAATTTACTTTTAAGCTTATTTGCGCGGCGTGACCCAGGCATGTTTTCCGATAACGAAATCTGATAAAATCTCTCCCTTTCATAACATTATTTCAGCCTGGTGCCAGGTAGATAATTTGCATAAAAATTCATCCACATGCATAATAATGTTGTTTCTATCGTCATATTCCGGGTGACTTATGCGAAGCTCGTCTAAGCAAGAAGAATTAGTGAAGGCGTTTAAAGCGCTACTCAAAGAAGAGAAATTCAGTTCTCAGGGAGAAATTGTTCAGGCGTTGCAGGAACAAGGCTTCGACAACATCAACCAGTCGAAGGTCTCTCGCATGTTAACCAAGTTTGGTGCGGTGCGTACGCGCAACGCCAAAATGGAAATGGTTTATTGCCTGCCTGCTGAACTTGGCGTGCCAACGACCTCCAGCCCGCTGAAAAACCTGGTTCTGGACATCGACTATAACGATGCCGTGGTCGTGATCCACACCAGCCCGGGCGCAGCCCAGCTGATTGCCCGCCTGCTGGATTCGCTGGGTAAAGCAGAGGGGATCCTCGGGACCATCGCCGGTGATGACACCATTTTTACCACCCCGGCAAATGGTTTCTCGGTGAAAGACCTCTACGAAGCGATTCTGGTTCTGTTCGAACAGGAGCTGTAATTGTCTGCCCCGTAGCGCCTGGCTGCGGGGATCATTCTGCTCTTTCCGCGTTTTACCCTGCTTTGCTCTGCCTGCTGCTTTTGCAAATAGTGCTTTTTACCGCCTGTTAACATTCATTCAGTGAATGATCTGCCGCAAAATCGCACAAAAAATCAAATTACCATACCCCTTTGATTTACATAAGAAAAAACCACAAACCTCGCATTGTGACGCCCTTTTTTATGCATTCTCGTTATAAAAAATGAATTTTTTAACGCGTAATAACAGACGAAACCATTAGTCTGGTATTAATTTTTTGCGTGATTAGTGTATACTTGATTTTGTGATGAGGGTCACAGAACAAAGACCCCAGTAAAATAATTGACGAGGTAAATAATCATGAAAATTAAAACCACTGTAGCTGCCCTGAGCGTACTGTCAGTCCTGTCATTCGGTGCGTTTGCAGCCGACACTATTAATGCTGAACAGGCACAATCCCGTCAGGCTATCGGGACTGTTTCTGTTGGCGCCATCGGTACGTCTCCGATGGACATGCACGAAATGCTGAACAAAAAAGCGGAAGAACAAGGTGCGTCATCCTATCGCATCATCGAAGCGCGTAGTGGCGACCACTGGCACGCTACCGCAGAACTGTACAAATAAACCCTCGTCGTATCTCATCATACGACTTGCCCCTGACCTCCCGGTCAGGGGCTTTTTTATCACTGGCGCACGTTGAAACGCAGTTGCCCTTCCAGCTCCTCCTCCGCTTCATCAAACAATAAAATCAATGCGCCAAAGCGTCTGCGCAGTTTTTCAGGCAGATGGGTAAATTCGATTTCCAGCGGTAACGGCAGATGATTGCCGGTAACCACATCCCACAGCATATCAAGATTGCTTACGCTGCCCCGCTCCAGGTCGAACGCCCGAATAAACTCGCGATAGAAGTCTTCCTGACTCTCAATTTCGTCAAAATCAAAGGTATAAATTTTCATTGCCAGCCACCCGGTACAGGCGGGCGGCAAATGCCGCCCTGTCTATTATAATCCCCCGATATGCAGGGTTTTGACTTCCAGAAACTCCTCCAGCCCCAGCACGGACCCTTCGCGGCCCAGCCCGGACTCTTTTACGCCCCCAAACGGACCCAGCTCGGTCGAGACCGCACATTCATTAATTCCGATCATGCCGCTCTCAATGGCCTGCGAGACGCGGAACACGCGCGAGAGATTCTGGGTATAAAAGTAGGCTGCCAGCCCGTAAGGCGTATTGTTAGCGCGCATAACCACTTCGTCTTCCGACGTGAAGCGGAAGCAGGCGGCAACGGGACCAAAGGTCTCCTCTTCTGCCAGCTTCATGCCTTCATGGCAGTCACCGAGTACGGTTGGCATCCAGAAGTTGCCGCCAAGTTCGTGCGGTTTACCCCCAGCCAGCACCGTGGCGCCCTTCGCTACCGCATCTTCGACGTGCTCACGGACTTTTTCGACAGCCGAAGGCTCAATCAGCGGGCCGACAACGACGCCCTCGTCCAGACCGTTACCCACCTTCAGCGCCTTCACCGCATCGGCAAGTTGATTGACAAACTTGTCATAGACCGTCTCCTGAATATAGAAACGGTTTACGCTGACGCAGACCTGCCCGGCGTTACGGAACTTATTGGCGATCGCGCCTTTGACGGCGGCCTCAATATCCGCGTCCTCGAAAACGATATATGGCGCATTACCGCCCAGCTCCATCGATACCTTTTTCATGGTCTCTGCGGAATTGCGAACCAGCGTTTTCCCGACGGCGGTTGATCCGGTAAACGAGATTTTGCGCACGTCATGGCTGGCCATAATGGCGTCACTAATTTCTGAGGTGCTCCCCGCGACCGCATTCAGCACACCATCCGGCACACCGGCCTGCTTCGCCAGCGTCAGCAGCGCAAAGGCGCTCAGCGGCGTGTTGTTTGCAGGCTTGATGACGCCGGTACATCCTGCTGCCAGCGCCGGGCCGAGCTTACGGGTGAGCATGGCCATCGGGAAATTCCATGGCGTGATAGCAGCAACCACCCCGACAGGTTCACGAGTGGCCAGAATACGGGAGCCGGGTTTAACCGGAGGAATGATTTCACCGTTGGCGCGCTTGGCCTGCTCGGCAAACCACTGAATGAAGCTGGCAGCGTAGTCCACCTCACCTTCAGCCTCTTTCAGCGGCTTGCCCTGCTCGGTAGTCATCAGTCGCCCGAGCCAGCTTTTATTCTCGATAATCAGTTCATACCAGCGATAGAGGATCGTGGAGCGCTCTTTTGCCGTTTTTGCGCGCCATGCGGGAAAGGCCTTCGTCGCGGCCGCAATGGCCTCTTCGGTTTCGGCTTTCCCTGCTTTCGCCACTTTCGCGACCACCTCGCCCGTGGCCGGGTTTAGCACATCAAACGTGGTGTCGAGTGTTTTCCAGATACCGTTAACCAGATACCCGGTCTGAAAAAGGATACTGTCCTGAAGAGCCTGGGTTGTCATGTGTCCTCCCTTCCTGAATGTTTGAACCTGCAAGAATAAGTATAGCCACAAAAAAACCGACGCTTTTGGCGTCGGTTTTCTCTTCGTTAGCTGTCTGTCAGCGCATTCTGGTAGCGGTGCAGCATAAACACCAGCCGCTCTACCGGCTCGGTAACCTGCGGCGGCGCTTCCCAGATCCGCAGTTTCTCCTGGTAGATATCCAGCTCCTCCAGCAGTTGCTTAAAGTAGCGGCGACGTTTGTCATCACTCGATGCCGATATCACATGGTCCGCCGTTCGCCGTAGCTGGCGGTGGAAAGCGGACAAATCATCGTTGATCGGCACTGGCGCGTTCCGCAGACGCTGGTGCGCGATAATCATGGTTAACGCCAGGCGGAAGCGGGCGACATCGCCTGGGAATTTATTCAGCAACAGGAACAGCTGTTGATAGAGCGCCGGCAGGTGGTTCTCCTTGCGCCGCGCGGTGTTGGTAGTCAATGACGATACGGCGGCCGACACAAACTGATTCAGCAGCACACGCCCTGTCCGCGCCTGAGAGTTATCCCGCACCAGCAGGATCACCATCATCGCCAGGAAACAGCCCACCAGCTGACCTAATGCGCTATCCAGGAACTGGCTGAAATGGAAGGTCATCGGGTTATCCAGCACGATGATGTTAATCGTGCTCGCCAGCGCACCCAACGATCCCAGACGGCGTTTTTGTACCTCAATCCCGATAAAGAACGCCATCACCGCCAGGCTGATGCAGAGCAAAAGCATGCTTTGCTGCGTCGAGGGAATAATCACCAGGAAGTAGAGCGCACCAATGGGTAACGCCGCAATGGTGCCGTACAGAAAATCGATCGCGACCATGCGCGGGTTGGGCAGACGCATCGCCAGCGCGGTGACGACGGCAATCATCACCATCGCGCCGCTGCCGGACGTCCAGCCGGTCCACAGCCAGAACAGCGTGCCGAGTATACAAGCCAGGGTGGTACGCCAGAAATTAACCATCGCATGGTGGCGCTCGGCGGACTCCGGTTTGATCACCACTTCGCCCTGCAATACCTCTTCTTCCGCCGCACTGATTTTGGTGTTGCTAATCACGCCGCGTTTCAGGAGCAGGTAGCGCGTTGCGGCGCCTACCCAGGTATAAATGGTGACTGGCGTATCCCGTTCTCCTGTCCAGGCAATCACACGACGCATGCGTTTAAGCTGTCGATGCACGTCCTGCACCGTCTCCACGGGCTCATCAAACAGTTCGCGGAAAGTATCCGTTACCACTTCGGGGCGGGTGTTCTGAATCAGGTAGGTTTCACACGCCTGGGTGATCAGCGTTAACGAGACGGTATTGATCGCTTTCAGACGACGATTGGCCCGCTCCCAGCGGGAAGACTCCATGTTGAGATTACTGCGCATCCCTTCCAGCGCCTGCGTGCGGCGCACCAGCGCGCTCCAGGCCTTGTCGACCTCTTCGCTGTCGCCGTGCTTAATGCACAGCTGCATAAGCTGGTACTGAGCAACAATCAGCGCGTCCAGCTCACGATCGACTTCCTGCTTGATGGATCGCGGAGAGAAGAGCAGATCTGCGACAATCGCGCAGACGATACCAATGACAATCTCGCTACAACGTTCGACGGCGAACTGCGGAGCAAGCAGCGGTTCACTCTGAATGGTGATGATAATAATCAGCGCGGTATATCCCGCCAGGCCCCAGGCGTACGAGTTCTCCACCTTCACCAGCGAAGAGACCCAGGTGCAAAAACCCGCCCAGATACAGCACACAATCAGCATCAGCAGCGGCGTACGGATCATCAGGATGATAATGGTCAGAGCGGCGATACAGCCGATAAAGGTGCCGATAATACGCAGCATCCCGCGATAGCGAATTGCCCCGGAGTAAGGTTCGCCACCCGCCGCGAAGGCAGGACCGGCGGCGACGATCGCGGCGGTCAGAACGGCCCAGCGCGGTGTTTCAAGCTGGAAATGGAAGCCAACAAACAGCGCCAGCACAATGGCGCATGCCAGCTTCACGGCGAAGCGGATGTGCTGGCTGGCGATGGAAAAAATGCCCATAGCGATCAACCAAACTCGCGCAGGCGATGGGCGATTTGACGGAAGATAGAATCCTGGCTGGCATCACGGTCTTTTTCACCCGTGATCACCACCGTCGCGGTGGTGCCTGCGGGCCAGAGGTTGCTCTGCTGCTCATCCAGACGAATGCGTACCGGTACGCGCTGCGCCAGGCGAACCCACTCGAGGTTAGAATCGACGGTCGCCATCCCTTTTGTATCATTGGTACTGCTGGAGTTGGTCACCCCCGCGGCCACGCTGTCCACGGTTCCCTTCAGGACCCGGTTGCTGCCGAGCGGCGTGATTTCGGCGCGATAGCCCGGACGCACGCCTTCCAGCTTGGTCTCTTCCATATAGGCGAGGACGTAGAAGGAGTTCTGTTTCACCAGCGCCACGGCAGTTGAGCCGCGCGTGATAAACTCACCCGCATAGACGTTGAGGTTGGTCACCCAGCCATCGGACGGCGCGCGGATAACGGTACGTTCCAGATCGAGCTTCGCCAGATCGCGCGTCGCCTGCGCTTTTGCCAGCTGATGCAGCACGGTTTGCAGCACGTTATTGGACTGGTCAATCTCTTCCCGGGACATAGCCTGGATGCCCAGCTTGTTACGGCGTCCTGCTTCACGACGTTTTTCAGCGGCCAGCGCGTTGTAATACGCCACGTCGGCTTCCGCTTCTTCCAGCGCTTTTTGATAGCGCGGCTGGTCGATGGTGAACAGTACCTGATCTTTTTTCACCAGTTGGTTATCGTGGACGTTGACCGCCGTAATGAGACCGGCGACATCGGGCGCTATCGCGACCACCTCCGCGCTGAAACGCGCATCGCGCGTCCACGGGGATTCGGTGTAATAAACCCAGGCGCGAAAAATAGCGATGAACGCCAGGATGACCAGCGCCATAGTGATGGCAGTGCGGGAGATTTTTCTTGTTAGCGTTTTCACATCAACCTCAGACAAACATGCGCGATATTAAATAGAACAGGCAGCAATACAGCGCGGTATTGAACAATGCAGGATGCCAGACGAAATCATAAATCCCGGTAGGGACCAGCACCTTGCGCACCAGCCAGAAGATCGCCAGTGATAAAAGAAGCTCGAAAAATATCGGTGGGAACGACAAACCGAACACCACGATAACGGGAAACAGACTCATGTTGACCTTGATTAAAGAGAGTGCAGGTTACTGGATTTTTAAGCTCGCGCCGCCGCAGGAGAGCAAGAATTGCCGGGCGAGAGTGGCGCAGCCGTTATGTAATTAATAATATATTAACGTAACTGTTATGCTGTTATCTATCATATGTGATCTAAATCACTTTTAAGCCAGAGTGAATAATGGAACGTCTAAAACGCATGTCCGTCTTTGCGAAAGTGGTTGAGCAAGGCTCTTTTACCGCCGCAGCACGTCAGCTACAAATGAGCGTCTCATCCATTAGCCAGACAGTGTCAAAACTGGAAGATGAGCTCCAGGTGAAGCTGCTCAACCGCAGCACCCGCAGCATCGGGCTGACGGAAGCGGGTAAAATTTACTATCAGGGCTGCCGTCGAATGCTGCATGAGGTGCAGGATGTTCACGAGCAGCTCTATGCCTTTAACAACACGCCTATCGGCACGCTGCGTATCGGGTGTTCTTCAACTATGGCACAAAATGTTCTCGCTGCCATGACGGCGGAAATGCTGAAAGAGTATCCCGGTTTAACCGTTAATCTGGTAACGGGCATTCCGGCCCCGGATCTGATTGCCGATGGGTTAGACGTGGTGATCCGCGTTGGCGCGTTGCAGGACTCAAGCCTGTTCTCGCGTCGACTGGGCAGCATGCCGATGGTGGTCTGCGCGTCGAAAAGCTATCTGGCACAGTATGGCGTGCCGGAAAAACCTGCCGACCTGAGCAACCACTCGTGGCTGGAATACAGCGTTCGGCCAGATAACGAATTTGAATTGATCGCGCCGGAAGGGCTTTCCACTAAACTGCTGCCTGAAGGCCGCTTCGTAACCAACGATCCGATGACCATCTCACGCTGGCTGGTGGCCGGGGCCGGGATCGCCTACGTACCGCTGATGTGGGTGATCAACGAGATCAACAGCGGCGTGCTGGAGATCCTCTTCCCGCGCTACCAGTCCGATCCGCGTCCGGTGTACGCGCTCTATACCGAAAAGGACAAGCTGCCGCTGAAGGTGCAGGTCTGTATTAACTATCTGACGGACTATTTTGTGGAAGTGGCGGAGCTGTTTCAGGGCATGCGAGGCAGAAGGAAAGAGTAGGCTTTTCCCCTCTCCCCGTTGGGGAGAGGGTTAGAGTGCGGGGGAAAATTTACGCCGTGCCGCCCACCGTCAGATTATCCACTTTCAGCGTAGGCTGACCGACGCCCACAGGCAGGCTCTGGCCCTCTTTGCCGCAAACGCCCACGCCGTTATCCAGTTTCAGGTCGTTACCGACCATGGAAATCTGCTGCATGGCCTCAATGCCGGAGCCAATCAGGGTTGCGCCCTTCACCGCTTTGGTCACTTTGCCCTTCTCAATCAGATACGCCTCTGAGGTAGAGAAGACAAATTTGCCGGAGGTGATATCCACCTGACCGCCGCCAAAGTTTGGCGCGAAGATACCGTAATCAACGGATTCGATAATCTCCTGCGGCGTGGACTGGCCCGGCAGCATGTAAGTATTGGTCATGCGCGGCATCGGCAGATGTGCGTAGGATTCACGACGGCCGTTACCCGTCGGCGCAACGCCCATCAGGCGCGCGTTAAGCTTGTCCTGCATGTAGCCTTTCAGTACGCCGTTTTCGATCAGCACGTTGTACTGACCCGGCGTACCTTCATCGTCGATAGAAATCGAGCCGCGACGGTCGAGCATGGTGCCATCATCCACCACGGTACACAGCTCTGAGGAGACAAGCTGCCCCATCTGACCGCTGAATACGGACGTCCCGCGACGGTTGAAATCACCTTCCAGGCCGTGACCGACCGCTTCGTGCAGCAGCACGCCCGGCCAGCCTGCTCCCAGTACCACCGGCAACGTACCGGCGGGTGCAGCCACGGCAGACAGGTTGACCAGCGCCATGCGCACGGCTTCTTTTGCCCATGCATCTGCGCGGGCTTCGCCGTCGACATCGCCCAGGAACCAGTCATAGCCAAAACGACCGCCGCCACCGCTGGAGCCGCGCTCGCGCTTGCCGTCGTCTTCAACCTGCACGCTGATGGAAAGACGCACCAGCGGACGCACGTCGGCGGCCAGGGTACCGTCCGTCGCCGCCACCAGGATCAGTTCATAAACCCCGGTCAGGCTGGCAGAGACTTCCTGCACGCGTTTATCCGCCGCGCGAGCCACTTTGTCCACGCGACGCAGGATGTCCAGCTTCTCTTCGCGGCTCATGCTTTGCAGCGGGTCGATGCTGGTATAGAGCGCAGCGTGCTGCACTTCACCCAGCGTTTTCACCCGTCCGTCGCCCGTATCGCGCACAATGGTTCGCGCCGCCTGCGCGCTCTGCTCCAGCGCGGCCAGGCTTATCTGGTCTGCATAGGCAAAACCGGTTTTTTCGCCGCTGACGGCGCGCACGCCGACTCCCTGGTCAATGTTATAAGAGCCATCTTTAATGATGCTGTCTTCTAAAACCCAGGATTCGTGATAGCTCGACTGGAAATAGAGATCGCCGTAGTCGAGGCGGCGTTCGGTCAGTTGACCAAGAATGGAGAACAGGTCCTGATGGCTCAGGCCGTTCGCTGCGAGCAAATGTTCACTTACCAGGTTCAGACTCATCTATTGCTACTCGTTCGTTGCCGCCCGTGGCGGTATAAAGATCGTATTTATTGAGAGTGAGGCAATTACCTGCCCACGTCAAATCATTGCTGTGCTTCTTTGCGCGGCTGGCGCAGCACCTCATTAATCTGTGGTTTATCAACCGGCCCGGTGATGCGATAGCGCAGAATCGAGACTTTGCTCCAGAGCGGTCCCAGCACTTTACTGGCCGCAAACACCGCCGCCCCGACGATCGGATTGACCACAAAGGCTGCCGCAACGCCCACGCTTGCGGAAATCTCCGGCGCCACCACGGCTTCCATATCCAGCTCGCGGCGCACGAGATCCACTGACCCTTTCATCGCAATATCCGCTTCCAGGCCGTCCACCAGCGTGTCGTCGGTGTGCAGAACGCCGTCTTTGATCCACGCCGTGCTGCGAATGGAATCGTAGTAGAAACCTTCGCTGAAGGTGTCGCTAAAGTCGAAGCGCAGCTTGCGCAGCAGCGCGTCAAAACTCAGCAGACGCAGGATCTGCCCGGCGCGCCCCGTGCTCACATCGGCAATCTCCCCCTTACCGAAGTGGGTTTTCAGGATGCCGTTAAGCGAAGCTTCATCGGGTGTCCACGGCGCTGCGCGCCAGTGCAGATCGTAATTCACATCGAAGGACGATCCGCGAAGCGGCGTGCTAATGCCGAAGAAGTTAGCCGCGGCGTCCAGCTTGTTGCCTTTAATATCGCCCTTCAGCGAGGTGCGCTGTTCACCCGGTTTGTTCACCCATTCGCCAGCGGCAGTCATGCGGCCAAAGCCGGTATCCACCAGCCCGCCAGAGAGGCTCAGCGTATTGCCCTGAATAGCAAAATCACCGTCGATACGGCCATATTTTTGCCCCCACAGCCAGCACTCCGCACAGCGCAACTGGAGATCGGGCCAGCCGCTGAAATCCACGCGCGACGTCCCACTGCCACTGACAGGAGAAGTGCTTGTCGACTCTGCTTTAGACGCCGTAAAGGTCGGATTGTAATAGAGATAACGGATAGCCGCCTGCCATGGCGCGTGATCGCGCATGGTCAACGAACCGTTGATCTCACGCCCCTGCGCCTCGACCTTTGAGCCGTTTACCGTCGGCCGGGAGACAATACTCAGGTTGTTCCACTGCTGCCCGCCCAGCGTCAGCGCAGGCGTGCGCAAGGTAATGGACTGCGGGAACTGCGCCGTTTGGTCGACGTTTTGCCCGACACCTTTCTGGAACAGTGCCAGCCACTCTGCGCCATCCATCGGCGGGAGATTCAGTTCAACGCCCGCCTGCTCCGGCAGCGGCGGCGTGGTACGGCTGTCCGTCGTCCAGATCGCTCTGTCCAGCGTCAGCTTGCGGTTAAGCAGCCAGCGGCTGTTGAAGTGGTTTGTTCCACCAGCGTTTCCGGTTAAATCGAAGCTGTTAAGGTTGCCCGCAACCTTAACATTGACGGGCAATGCTTCACCGCTTTTCTTATTCAGCGGCGTGGGAAGTTGGCTGCTGAGGTTTTTCAGATCGCCCGTAATGTCGACGTTATAGCGCGCACCGGCATGATAAGGCAGGTCGATGGCGACCTTGCCATTCCATGACACCCCGCCGTCCACCGCATTCTCAATCGGCTTCGGCAGAACATCCATGCGTGACGGCTGCCAGTTCGCGTCCATATTGACCGCCACCTGGTAGGCTTTATCGCCCTCGGTGGTGGAGAAATCGATATTGACGGGTTGATTGAACCAGGTCGCTTTCAGCGGCTCACTTTTCAGCGTGCCGTTAACAAAGCTGAACTGACCGCTGAGGTTTTTCAGCGTGCTGTCCAGCGGCTTGATATAGAGGCTGTTGTTATTAAGGCTAACGTCGCCTTTGGCGGTGGTCATTTCACCGTCCAGCGGGATATCCAGATGTAAGCGAGCATTCACATCGCCATCTAACTGCAACTGCTGAAGGGTGGCTGCCAGGGAGTCATTCAGCGGCGTATCTTCAAAGTACGGGCCAACCGCTTTACCTGGCCCCTTAATATCCGCATCAATCAGCAGTTTCTCTTTGGAGTAATCCGGGATGTTTGCCGTCAGGTTGCTTGCCGTTACGCCGCCCAGCGCAACGCTGTCCGTCTTCATCCACAGGCCGTCATTCAGGAAGTTGAGTTCAATATCCAGATTCTTCAGCGCCGGCCAGTCCGGCTGGAAGGCATAGGTGGCGTTGCGTAGAGGCACCAGAACCTGGAACTGGCCTTCGTTGTGCTTATACGGGAACAGGTGCGGGTTGCCGCCGTAGACCAGCGTGGCGTTATCCGCCTGGCCGCCCTGAATAGCGCCGCTGAGATAGTCCACCAACGCTTTCCCCATCAGGTTTTCCGGGAAGTAGCGCCACGCCTGCGAACCGTCATCCGTGCTGATGCCCGCCAGAATACCCAACCACGGCTCATCGCCTTCAGGCTGTAGATAACGGAAATTACCGCGGGCATGTACCGCTTTGGCTTTCACATCGATATCGCGGCCATCGAGCTGAAAACCTTTGTCATTCTTCAGCCAGTTGAGGGTGGCATTTCCCTTTTCGATCTCCAGTGGCGCACGGAAGACCGTTTCGTACGGCATTTTCGCGTCCTGCATTTCTGCCGTCAGCCTGCCGTTTTCCACGCTTCCTTCCAGTTTACCGCTGAAGTGCTCGGCACCCGGCAGCAGTTTCCACTGTTTCCATGCGAGATTTTTCCATGCCGCCTGAAAACGCGTCTTTTCCGTAGCCTGGAGCGGAATATCCAGCGCCAGCCGGTTTATCTGCCCGCTCGGCTGCGTCGCCAGCCAGATTTCGCCCAGCTCCGGGGAGAGTTTTGCGGCCATTGAACGCAGCCCTTCGATCGCCGTCAGATCCAGGTTACTGGCGCGGATACGCAGCTCGTCGCTGCGTTTACCGTTTATCCCGCCGACGTCCTGCTCCGGCATCCACGCCAGCGTCAGCGCGCCGCGCGGCCAGGGTTTGTTATCCATGGAGATGCGCGTATCCGGTATAGCGAACTGCCAGCCGCCTTTATCCTGCGTCACGTGTGCGGTGAGGTTATCGACGGAAAGTTGATGCTGATGGTTTTCCCCTTTCCAGCTCGCGCCCCCCTGCTTAAGCCAGATATCGCCGCTGGCGAACGTCCCGTTCGTCAGGGTCATCCAGCCTTCCAGGCTGAAGCGCGCGGTCTCCAGCTGCATGTTCTGCTGTAGCCACTCACCGAGCCACGGCTTCACGTCCACGTCGTCCGCCTGTAGCCACACCCTGCCGTTGTTCAGCAAGCCATTGTCGTCACGCAGATCCATCCGCACCTGCATAACGCCGTGCTGCCCGTTCAGGCTGGAGAGATTCACCTGCCCCTCGGCGCGGTGGCGATCTTTCCCGTTTAACCAGGTCAGCTGTGGGATCGCCAGCTCAGCGCGCTGGCCGGAAAGAGTAATAAAGCTCACTTCGCTGTCGCGCAGATCGAAATGATCGAACTGCCGCAGGAACAGATCGCTGATACGGCTGGTTTCCAGCCCCCGATCGCTGTCGCCGCTTTGCAGCGGCGTGTTAGTCATCAGTTGAAGTTGCCAGAAGGTGAGATCGCGAAACTGCCAGCGCAAATGCAGCAGGCTTTGCCAGACATCCAGCGCCAGGGTGACGCGTTTGATTTTGAGGTGGCCGCCATCTTTCAGGCTGGCGCTGATATCCCGCGCATCAAGCGTCGGGCCAAAGTTCTGCCAGCTTGCCTCGATATGACTCACGTCCACCGGCAGGCCGGTGGCGGATTCGATTTTTGCCAGGATCTGCGGACGCCAGCTGTCCAGATGCGGCAAGGCGAGACGCAGCCCGCTCACGAGCAACGCGACAATCACGACCAGCGTTGCCCCTGTAAGCAGTAAAATCCCCGGCAATCGCCTCACGCGTCTCTCCTTGTCAGCCTTAAATCTCGCAGCGAACTGCGTTTACATCATGACGACGTCAAACTGCTCCTGGTTATAGAGCGGCTCAATTTGTACTTTTACCTGTTTGCCGACAAAGATTTCCACTTCTGCCAGCGCGTGCGACTCTTCCCCTTTCAGGGCCTCCGCCACCGCAGGGGAAGCATAGACCAGAAAACGGTCTGAGTCGTAGGCATGATGGACACGGACAATCTCACGCATGATCTCGTAGCAGACCGTCTCCACCGTCTTTACCGTTCCGCGTCCATGGCAGGTTGGACACTCATTACACAGGACATGTTCCACGCTTTCGCGGGTCCGTTTCCGGGTCATTTCCACCAGACCGAGCTGCGAGAAGCCATTGATGCTGGTTTTCACGCGGTCCTTACTCAGCGCCTGCTCCAGGGAGTGCAGCACGCGACGGCGGTGATCTTCATTGTTCATATCGATAAAGTCGATGATGATAATGCCGCCGAGATTACGCAGGCGAAGCTGGCGCGCGATGGCCTGCGTCGCTTCTATGTTGGTGTTGAAGATGGTGTCATCGAGGTTGCGATGGCCGACAAACGCGCCGGTGTTGATGTCGACGGTGGTCATCGCTTCGGTTTGATCGATGATCAGATAGCCACCCGATTTCAGCTCAACCTTACGCTCCAGCGCACGCTGGATTTCGTTTTCAACGTCATAAAGGTCAAATATCGGCTGACGTCCGGTGTAATGCTCCAGCAGCCCCGGCATTTCCGGGATGTACTCGGCGGTGAACTCCAGTAAGGCTTCGTACGTCAGACGGGAGTCCACGCGGATGCGGTCAAGCTGGGCGTCGGCGAAATCACGTAATACGCGCTGAGCGAGCGCCAGCTCACCGTACAGCCGGTAGCGGGTCTGGTTGCGTTTTTTACGCTCCATCACTTTGGTCCAGACGCGCTTCAGATAGGCCGCATCCGAGGCCAGATCTTCTTCGCTGATCCCTTCCGCCGCGGTACGGATAATAAACCCGCCCTGCTCGTCGCAGTAGGCGCTGACCACTTTTTTCAGGCGCTCACGCTCGCTTTCGCTCTCAATACGCTGTGACACGCCGACGTGCGACGCCCCCGGCATAAAGACCAGATAGCGTGAAGGCAGGGTGATGTCGGTGGTCAGACGCGCGCCTTTGGTGCCAAGCGGATCTTTTACCACCTGCACCATCAGATCCTGGCCCTGACGCACCAGCTCAGAGATGTCGCGCACGGCAAATTGCTTTTGCTCTTCGCCTGCCACACATTCGGTGTGCGGCATGATATCGGAGGCATGTAAAAACGCCGCCTTATCGAGCCCAATATCTACAAAAGCCGCCTGCATACCCGGCAGGACACGACTGACACGACCTTTGTAGATATTGCCTACGATTCCGCGTCGCGCTTCACGCTCAATATGAATTTCCTGGAGAATGCCACCATCAATGTAGGCCACACGGGTTTCCGATGGCGTTACGTTTACCAACAATTCAGCCGTCATAATTATCCCTTCCCTCACGCAGTGAGTTAAAATTGCTCAGCAACTCATACGTTTCCACCAGCGGTAAGCCGACTACGGCGTGATAGCTGCCATTTATCTTCCTGACAAAACAGCCACCCAACCCTTGAATACCGTATGCACCTGCTTTATCCATAGGTTCACCGCTGGCGATATAGCCGGCGATCTCCTCGTCGGTGAGGACTCTGAACGTCACTTCCGTTACCACAAGGCAATCCAGAACGTACTGGCTATCTGCCAGCGCTACCGCCGTCATCACCTGATGGGTTTGTCCGGACATATTACGCAGCATCCGCGCCGCATGGTCTGCGTCGCGGGGTTTCTCAAGCACCTCACCATTGAGAATAACGATGGTATCCGCACCCAGCACCGGTAAGTCACGCGGCACGCATGCCACGCCCGCCTGCGCTTTTTCACGCGCCAGACGAGAGACATACTGCTGAGCGCTTTCACCCTCAGCACGTTTTTCTTCGATACCGGTAACGATGCGTTCGAAGGAGACACCCAACTGCGCGAGCAGTTCCTGGCGACGCGGAGAACCGGAGGCAAGATACAAAGACGTCATAGAAACCTTTTATTGCACGGCAAACTGCTGGCGAATTTTACGCATCAGCAGGAACAGCCACGGCCAGAGCACACCGTTTACTACACTACTCCAGAACACTTCCGGTCGGAAAGAGACGTTGATCACTAAAAACTCTGCCCAGAAAACAACGATATCCGCAGCGAGCGACAACAACATCACTACCAGCGCCTGTTGCCAGAGCGCAAGGTTACGAAAGAGCTGGAATTTGAGTGCGACGAGATACGCAATAATGCTCATGGATAAGGCGCGGACGCCAAGCGTAGAGCCACTGATAAGATCCAGTATGGCACCCATCACAAAACCTGTGCCGACATTTACGCGGTGCGGCAGGGCAAGGATCCAGTAGAGCAAAATGAGCAATACCCAGTTTGGCCGGAAAACAAGAATGTCGTCCGGCCAGGGCATAATTTGCAGCAACAGTGCAACGAGGAATGAGAGCCAGATTACCCAGCGCCCCTGGCTACGATAACTGGCCACTACTGCCCTCCACCCGAGACTTGCGGCGGTGGGGGTGCATCCGGCAGCGGCTGCGTTAACCCCGTCGCCGGAGCCGGTACGGGTGCAGGTGGACCCATCGCATCCGGCGCAGGCAGCACCTGCGGCATCATCTGCATCAGGCGTTCGTTGGCCACGCGATGCACATCTTCCGGTGTCATCGGGTTAGCGCCGTTACGATCGGCGCCCCACAGCAGCAACAGGTAGCGCAAACGCTGCAAGCCGGCCGTTGGACGCGCCTGAATCACGGTGTAGGCACGCTGAGTGTCGAGCTTCACGGAAGAGACAACCGCAACCGGGTAGCCCTCAGGGAAACGACCGCCCAGACCGGACGTCACCAGCACGTCGCCCACGCGGATATCCGTGTTGGCAGGCAGGTGTTCCAGTTGCAGATCGTCCGTGCAGCCATTACCGGCGGCAATCACGCGAATATCGTTACGCAGCACCTGAATCGGCAGTGCATGGGTGGCATCGCAAATCAGCAACACGCGGCTGGTCAGTTTGGCAACCGCCACAACCTGGCCCACGACGCCCTTATCGCTGATGACAGGCTGACCTTCGTATACGCCGTTCACGCTGCCTTTATCAATCACCACCTGATCGCTGTACGGATCGTTTACGGTGGAGATCACCTGGGTGACCATTTTCTGTTCATCCTGGCGCAGCGGCGAGCCAAGCAGTTCGCGCAGACGGGCGTTTTCCTGCTTATATTGCCCCAGCATCAGCAGCTCGCTATTTTTCAGCAGCAGTTCCTGGCGTAACGCACGGTTTTCGAGTTCGAGCTGGTCACGCGATGAGAGCGTTTGCGACACGGAGTCGAGCAGTTCACGGGGACCATTTGAAATAAAGTAGAAAGGACTGACGGCGGTATCCATGTACGTTCGGATCTGACTGAACGTACCGAGGCGGCTATCGGCAATAATGACCCCGAGCGCAACCAGAACCGCCAGGATCAGGCGAAACTGTAGCGACGGGCCACGGCTAAAAATTGGCTTCATAGGCTATGCGTATTCTCGCGTCAGAGAGAAAGGGTAGCAAATTGCTACCCTCTCACACCCGACTACTCTTCGCTAAACAAGTCGCCGCCGTGCATGTCGATCATTTCCAGCGCCTTGCCACCACCACGGGCGACGCAAGTCAGTGGATCTTCTGCAACTACGACAGGAATACCTGTCTCTTCCATTAACAGGCGGTCGAGGTTACGCAGCAGCGCACCACCACCGGTCAGTACCATACCGCGCTCGGAGATATCGGAGGCCAGCTCTGGCGGGCACTGTTCCAGCGCAACCATCACCGCGCTCACGATGCCGGTCAGCGGCTCCTGCAACGCTTCCAGGATTTCGTTGGAGTTCAGGGTGAATCCGCGTGGCACGCCTTCCGCCAGGTTACGACCGCGAACTTCGATCTCGCGAACTTCATCACCCGGATAGGCAGAACCGATTTCGTGCTTGATGCGCTCTGCGGTCGCTTCACCGATCAGAGAGCCGTAGTTACGGCGAACGTAGTTGATGATGGCTTCGTCGAAACGGTCGCCGCCGATACGTACGGAGGAGGAGTACACTACGCCGTTCAGGGAGATGACGGCCACTTCAGTGGTACCGCCACCGATATCCACCACCATAGAACCGGTAGCCTCAGAAACCGGCAGACCCGCACCAATTGCCGCAGCCATCGGTTCTTCAATCAGGAACACTTCACGCGCACCGGCACCCTGAGCGGATTCACGGATCGCACGGCGTTCAACCTGGGTTGCGCCAACCGGCACACACACCAGCACGCGCGGGCTTGGGCGCATGAAGCTGTTGCTGTGAACCTGCTTGATGAAGTGCTGAAGCATTTTTTCGGTCACGAAGAAGTCAGCAATAACGCCGTCTTTCATAGGGCGGATCGCGGCGATGTTGCCCGGCGTACGGCCCAGCATCTGCTTCGCATCATGACCTACTGCGGCCACGCTTTTTGGCGAGCCGGCACGATCCTGACGAATGGCCACAACGGAAGGCTCATTCAATACGATGCCTTGTCCTTTTACATAAATAAGGGTATTCGCGGTACCCAGGTCAATGGACAGGTCATTGGAAAACATGCCACGAAATTTTTTCAACATACTAAGGGATAATCCTGAAAGCTGGGGCGGAAAACAAAATCCGCTTACTTTACCAACCACACGCAGCAGCGACAAGGCGCAAAAATCGTCTGCTACGGTGAAAATTAGTGCAGCACGTTTCCTTTGTTACAAATTCATCCCCTGAATCCCTCAGGGCTGAGTAAACAGCAGCGTCCCTCACTTTCACTTGTAACCCACTAAAGGTCGTTCACTGGCTTTTATGCTCGTCTTACTCAAAGCTACAGGCGCGATATTCTACGTGAAAACAAAGTAAACGGCAGGTCAAACAGAGTATCTTTGCAAATATTTTTTCACATTGGTGTCAAGCGGCTGAGAGGCGGCAAAAAAATCCCCCTGACCGCCCGTCACGCCGCGCTCTGTCAACATCTGCCATTCACTACGTGAACGTACGCCTGTGGCAAATACTTGCGTTTGCGTTCCTTTGCACGCTTCCACCAGGCTTTGTACCAGCAGCTGGTTTTCCGTGCGTTTTTCAATATTCCTTACCAGACCCGGATGCAGCTTCAATAATTCAACATCCAGCTCTTTGATCCAGCGGGTGCTCACCAGCGTCAAACCCGCCTGGGTTACCGCCACGCGAGCCCCAAGCGCATTGATTAAACGCACTACCGGGCGCAACCGGCTGATGTGTTGACCTACATCTGCCTCTGCAAGTTCAAAAATAATGCGTTTGCGTTGCGATTTTTCGCATTGCATTAACGTGTCACGTAACCAGCGCTGGAAACGCGGACGGATCAGCGATTCGACGGTCACCTGTAAAGCCAGATTTTCTTCAGGCCAGTACGATAAAAACGGAATGAGACGGGTGATTTGCTGACGGTCATACTCTTCGGACAATCCGAATTGCAACACCATGGGCAGATATTCCGCGGAGATAACCTCTTCAGTGCCATCAAAAATACGGCACATCAGCTCACGATGATGAACATGACCATTCTTCATGACCGCCGGTTTTTGATAGATGCGCGGTCCGCCCCGGCTCAGCATCTGTTCAATCAGGGTTCGCCAGCGCACGTTGCCACGCCCTTTCTCCGGCAGCGTATCATCATAGACTGCCCAGCCGTTCGCCCCCTGCAATACGGCGTTACGCGTGGCCGCTTCCGCATGTTCCATCACCTGCTCCGTCGACTGACCGCCGCGCCAGGCACAGATGCCCATATGCACCATATCGTCTCTGTCGAGCATTTTGCTCTGGGGCAGCGCATCGACGGCTTTCAGCAGCTGGCTGGCGATACTCTCGGACTCTTTTAAGGTGCGATGCGGCAGCAAGACGGCAAAATCGCTGCGGTGGTAGCGTGCCAGTAACGCGCCGGGGTAGCGCATAATAAAGGTGGACAGCAGGTTAATCAGCGTAAAGAGGTTCTCTTCCGCCACGCGCTGACCCCAGGTATCACGGAGCAGATCGAAGTCGGGCAGGCGAATCATCATTACCACGCCATGCGTACCCACCTTTTCGGGGTCATCAAGAAGCGTAGCCAGCTGATTATCAAAGAAGAGACGGTTGTTGAGGCCCGTTTTGTTATCCTGCGCGGCGTAAGAGCGAATCAACGTGTCCATACGGCTACGCTGATCGCTGGCAAACTGGATTTCGGAGAGCAACACGTCCAGGGCGCTACTGGTGCGTGATGGCCATTCATAAACCGATCCCCGCACCTGTGGACCCCGTTCGCCATTCAGTATCCGCACGGAGCGTGTTTCCAGCAGCTCCTGGCCGGAAAGTTGACGACGCTGCCAGCGAACGGCGAGGAAAATCAGCAGTACGATAAAGGCAACGGCGATGGTTAAGGGCGCGGTGGTCATAAGCGAGCGTAAATAGTTGCTCATCGGATCCTGGTACATTAGATGAATTGTCATACCCGGATGTTTAAGTGAATTAACCGTGACGTCCCGATACTGATCTACCGTGCCGGCAGGACGATAGCTGCCCTGGCGGGTATGGCTGAAAACGGTCTGCTTCCCCTGTTTAATGTCGATCTGCACGATATCCACAGGCACCATTAACTCATCCAGCTCACGCGAAAGCGCCGGGAAGGAGGTTGCAATCAGGCGAGTGTCGATAACCGATGCAACCGATTCAACCCGGTTAACCAGCTTATCCTGGATGGCATTGTAAAAGCTCAGCGAGCAGCCGATTAGCGTGACAAATATGGTCAGCCCCGTCAGCAAGGTGATAAAAGCTGAGAACTTCGTCGTTAATCGCATCCTTGAGATTGCTCCGTGGGTTGAAGGGGGTGCAAGTGAGCACTAACTTGCATTTCAAATGCGGCATACTACCAAACCTGGCGTATCTGGCAATTTATTGCGTTAAATCGGCACTGCGTTTCATTGAGCGAGTATAGTCATCAGAACATATTTTCCCATCATCAAACCTAGTGAGGACCCAGTATGCAGGCTTTGATCTTAGAACAGCAGGACGGCAAAACCGTTGCCTCAGTGCAAGCCATCGAGGAGAGCCGCCTGCCGGAGGGCGACGTGACCGTAGATATCGACTGGTCCAGCCTGAACTATAAGGATGCGCTGGCCATTACGGGAAAAGGTAAAATCATCCGAAATTTCCCGATGGTGCCAGGAATCGACTTTGCAGGCCGCGTACATACCAGTGAAGATCCACGTTTTCACGCCGGACAGCAGGTGCTGCTCACCGGCTGGGGCGTAGGTGAAAACCACTGGGGCGGACTGGCAGCGCAGGCGCGCGTAAAAGGTGACTGGCTGGTCCCGATGCCGAAAGGCCTGGACGGTCGTAAGGCGATGATCATCGGCACGGCAGGTTTCACCGCCATGCTGTGCGTGATGGCCCTGGAAGAGGCCGGGATCCGTCCTGAGTCGGGCGAAATTGTCGTCACCGGCGCCAGCGGCGGCGTGGGCAGCACGGCCGTCACGCTGCTGCACAAGCTGGGGTATCAGGTCGCCGCCGTCTCTGGCCGCGAAAGTACGCATGATTATCTACGTCAGCTGGGCGCAAGCCGCATTCTGAGCCGCGACGAATTCGCCGAGACCCGCCCGCTGGAAAAACAGGTCTGGGCTGGCGCAGTAGATACCGTCGGCGACAAAGTGCTGGCGAAGGTGCTGGCGCAAATGAATTACGGCGGCTGCGTGGCGGCCTGTGGTCTGGCGGGTGGTTTTGCCCTGCCGACGACGGTGATGCCATTTATTCTGCGTAACGTGCGTCTTCAGGGTGTCGATTCGGTCATGGCCCCAGCCGAGCGGCGGGCTGAGGCCTGGGAACGTCTGGTGCAGGATCTGCCAGCCTCATTCTATGAGCAGAGCGCCACTGAGATTACCCTGAGCCAGGCGCCAGAGTTCGCCAGTAAAATCATGGACAACCAGTTCCACGGTCGTGCGCTGGTTAAAATCGCCTAATCTTCAAATTTTCGTGACATATTCGCGCTAACCCTCCTCCTCCGTCATGCTTAGAAAAACGCCTGACGGAGGATGCCATGAAAACCCGAAAACTGACGGAAGCCGACGTAACGTCTGAATCTGTCTTTATGCTACAGCGCCGCCAGATCCTGAAAATGCTTGGCATCAGCGCCACCGCCCTGACGCTCACCCCTGCGGCTCATGCCGATCTACTCGACTGGTTTAAGGGCAACGATCGCCCGAAAGCCCCCTCCGGCGCACCGCTTAACTTCACGAAACCGGCGCAGTGGCAGAATAAACTGACGCTAACGCCGGAAGACAAAGTCACCGGCTATAACAACTTCTATGAGTTTGGTCTTGATAAGGCCGATCCTGCCGCCAACGCCGGGAGCATGAAAACCGATCCCTGGACGCTGAAGATAGATGGCGAGGTGGCAAAACCGCTGACGCTTGATCATCATGACCTCACCACCCGCTTCCCCCTTGAAGAACGCATTTACCGTATGCGCTGTGTGGAAGCCTGGTCGATGGTGGTGCCGTGGGTAGGTTTCCCTTTGCACAAACTGCTGGCGCTGGTTGAGCCCACCAGCAACGCGAAGTATGTTTCCTTCCAGACGCGCTATGCTCCGGACGAGATGCCAGGCCAGAAGGATCGGTTTATCGGCGGCGGGCTGGAGTATCCCTACGTTGAAGGTTTACGTCTCGACGAAGCCATGCATCCGCTTACGCTGCTCACCGTCGGGGTTTACGGCAAAGCGCTGCCGCCGCAAAACGGGGCGCCCATTCGCCTGACCGTACCGTGGAAATACGGTTTCAAGGGCATCAAATCGATCGTCAGCATTAAGCTCACCCGTGAACGCCCCCCCACCACCTGGAACCTGGCAGCGCCTGACGAGTATGGTTTTTTTGCCAACGTTAACCCGCACGTTGACCATCCGCGCTGGTCGCAGGCGACGGAACGTTTTATCGGCTCCGGCGGCGCGCTGGATGTTAAACGCCAGCCAACGCTGCTGTTTAACGGCTATGCGGATGAGGTGGCATCCCTCTACCGTGGGCTGAATTTACGGGAGAACTTCTAAGTGCGTTTAACGGCAAAGCAGATAACCTGGCTGAAGGTACTCCTGCATTTAGCAGGATTGCTCCCCTTTATCTGGCTCTTCTGGGCAGCCAGCCAGGGACAGTTCAGTGCCGATCCGGCGAAAGATATTCAGCATTTTACGGGTCGGATGGCTCTGAAATTTTTGCTGGCGACCTTGCTCGTCTCACCGCTGGCGCGCTACGCTAAACAGCCATTATTGATACGCACCCGTCGGCTTTTAGGGCTATGGTGTTTTGCCTGGGCGACGCTGCATCTCACCAGCTACGCCCTGCTGGAACTGGGCATTAACAACCTGGCACTCCTTGGCAGCGAACTGGTGACGCGTCCCTATCTGACGCTGGGTATCGTAAGCTGGCTGGTTTTACTGGCGCTGACGCTGACATCCACGCAGTATGCACAGCGAAAACTGGGTCGACGCTGGCAACTGCTGCACAACTTCGTCTATCTTGTCGCGATCCTCGCCCCGATTCATTACCTGTGGTCGGTGAAGATTTTATCCCCTCAGCCGGTCATCTACGCCCTGCTGGCCCTGGCCCTTTTAGCGTGGCGTTACAAGAAGTTCCGCCAGTGGTTGCGATAGTTCACGAAACTGTGCGTTTTCCCGCAGATTATTTATCAACCGCGAATCTTTTTCGGATAGCGGTTGATAATCTTCCCTGATAAGACCAGTATTTAGCTGCCAAATGCTACGAAATCGTTATAATGTGCGACTTCGGTTTTCCGGACAGGGGTTTTAGGCCTCTGAAAGGGTGACAATTGCGCTTTGAGGGTATATGTTGTTTTTTACCCGAAAATCGCAGGAGATAGCGGCACAATGGCTGACAAATTCCAAATTTTAGTATTGAACGGTCCGAACCTGAACATGCTCGGCACCCGTGAGCCAGAGAAGTACGGCACGCTGACATTGAGCGAAATTGTTAACCGTCTGAGTACGGAAGCAGCCCCGCTGAATGTGGATTTGGACCATTTTCAGTCAAACGCGGAGTACGCAATCATCGACCGTATTCATCAGGCTAAAGACACTGTGGACTATATCCTGATCAATCCGGCCGCGTTTACGCACACCAGTGTTGCTATACGCGACGCACTGCTCGCGGTGAGTATCCCGTTTATCGAGATCCACCTGAGTAACGTGCACGCCCGAGAGCCGTTCCGCCACCATTCCTACCTGTCAGATATCGCCGCTGGCGTGATTTGTGGGCTGGGTGCAGACGGCTATTCATACGCTTTACAGACAGCGGTAAAACGCTTGTCACAATCACACTAAACAAGAGTACGGAACCCACTCATGGATATTCGTAAGATTAAAAAACTGATCGAGCTGGTTGAAGAATCAGGCATCTCCGAACTGGAAATTTCTGAAGGCGAAGAGTCTGTACGCATCAGCCGTGCAGCCCCGGCCGCTAGCTTCCCGGTAATGCAGCAAGCTTACGCTGCGCCAGTGCAGCAGCCTGCGCTCTCCGCAGCCGTTGCACCAGTGGCAGCAGAAGCGGCACCTGCGGCTGCAACAGAAATCAGTGGTCACATCGTACGTTCCCCAATGGTTGGTACTTTCTACCGCACCCCGAGCCCGGACGCGAAGGCGTTCATCGAAGTGGGTCAGAAAGTCAACGTAGGCGATACCCTGTGCATCGTTGAAGCCATGAAAATGATGAACCAGATCGAAGCAGACAAATCAGGTACTGTGAAAGCGATCCTGGTCGAAAGTGGTCAGCCGGTAGAATTTGACGAGCCGCTGGTCGTCATCGAGTAACGAGGCGAACATGCTGGATAAAATTGTTATCGCCAACCGTGGCGAGATTGCACTGCGTATTCTTCGTGCCTGTAAAGAACTGGGCATCAAGACCGTGGCCGTGCACTCAAGCGCGGATCGCGATTTAAAACACGTATTGCTGGCGGATGAGACGGTCTGTATCGGTCCGGCTCCGTCCGTAAAAAGCTATCTGAACATCCCGGCGATCATCAGCGCCGCCGAAATCACTGGCGCGGTCGCGATTCACCCGGGTTATGGTTTCCTCTCTGAGAACGCCAACTTTGCTGAGCAGGTTGAACGCTCTGGCTTTATCTTCATTGGCCCGAAAGCCGACACCATTCGCCTGATGGGTGACAAAGTGTCTGCCATCACCGCGATGAAAAAAGCCGGCGTGCCAACCGTACCGGGCTCTGACGGCCCGCTGACCGACGATATGGATGCTAATCGCGCCCATGCTAAACGCATTGGCTATCCGGTGATCATCAAAGCGTCCGGCGGCGGCGGCGGTCGCGGTATGCGCGTTGTACGCAGCGATGCTGAACTGGCGCAGTCCATCTCCATGACCAAAGCGGAAGCGAAAGCGGCTTTCAGTAATGACATGGTGTACATGGAAAAATACCTGGAAAACCCACGCCACATCGAAATTCAGGTGCTGGCTGACGGTCAGGGCAACGCGATCTATCTGGCAGAACGTGACTGCTCCATGCAGCGTCGTCACCAGAAAGTGGTCGAAGAAGCGCCAGCGCCGGGCATTACGCCTGAACTGCGTCGCTACATCGGTGAGCGTTGCGCCAAAGCGTGTGTCGATATCGGCTATCGCGGGGCGGGTACCTTTGAGTTCCTGTTCGAAAACGGCGAGTTCTACTTCATTGAGATGAACACCCGTATTCAGGTTGAACACCCGGTTACCGAAATGATCACCGGCGTAGACCTGATCAAAGAACAGCTGCGTATCGCAGCCGGTCAGCCGCTGTCCATCAAACAGGAAGAAGTTGTGGTTAAAGGCCATGCGGTAGAGTGCCGTATCAACGCCGAAGACCCGAATACCTTCCTGCCAAGCCCGGGTAAAATCACGCGTTTCCACGCGCCGGGTGGCTTTGGTGTGCGCTGGGAGTCCCATATCTACGCCGGTTACACCGTACCGCCGTATTATGACTCAATGATCGGTAAGCTGATCTGCTACGGCGAAAACCGTGACGTGGCCATTGCCCGCATGAAGAACGCCCTTCAGGAGCTGATCATCGACGGGATCAAAACCAACGTTGATCTCCAGATGCGCATTATGAGCGACGAGCACTTCCAGAATGGTGGGACTAACATCCACTACCTGGAGAAAAAACTCGGTCTGAACGAGAAGTAAGAGACCAGTGTTGCTAAAAGGCCGGATTATCCGGCCTTTTTTATTTCTGGGGATCGCTAAGCCCCATCATGTACAATCCCCGCTTTCTTCATCCACAAGGGACAAAAAATGGACAAACGTTTTGTTCAGGCCCATAAAGAAGCGCGCTGGGCGCTGTGGCTGACCCTTCTCTATCTCGCCGCGTGGTTAGTAACTGCTTACTTACCTGATTCGGCGATTGGCATTACCGGCCTCCCGCACTGGTTTGAAATGGCCTGCCTGCTGCTGCCGCTGGTGTTTATCCTGCTGTGCTGGGCGATGGTGAAATTCATCTATCGCGATATTTCACTGGAGGACGATGATGCAGCTTGAAGTCATTCTGCCCCTTATCGCTTACCTGTTCCTGGTGTTTGGCCTGTCGGTTTATGCGATGCGTAAACGTTCGACCGGCACCTTTCTGAACGAGTATTTCCTCGGGAGCCGCTCTATGGGTGGCGTCGTGCTGGCCATGACGCTGACCGCCACGTACATCAGCGCCAGCTCGTTTATCGGTGGCCCCGGCGCCGCTTATAAGTACGGGCTGGGCTGGGTACTGCTGGCCATGATCCAGCTGCCTGCCATCTGGCTCTCTCTGGGCATACTGGGTAAAAAGTTTGCCATTCTGGCCCGTCGCTACAATGCCGTAACGCTGAACGATATGCTGTTTGCCCGCTATCAGAGTCGCTTGCTGGTATGGCTGGCAAGCCTGAGTCTGCTGGTGGCGTTTATTGGCGCAATGACGGTGCAGTTTATCGGCGGGGCGCGACTGCTGGAGACGGCAGCCGGGATCCCCTATGAGACGGGCCTGGTCATTTTCGGTGTGAGTATCGCGCTGTATACCGCGTTTGGCGGGTTCCGCGCCAGCGTACTCAACGACACGATGCAGGGGATGGTGATGCTCATTGGCACCCTCGTTCTGCTGGTGGGTATCGTGCATGCCGCAGGGGGCCTGAGCCATGCGGTTGAAACCCTGGAAGCGATCGATCCGAAACTGGTCTCGCCGCAGGGGGCGGATGACATCCTCTCTCCAGCCTTTATGACCTCGTTCTGGGTACTGGTGTGCTTTGGCGTGATTGGCCTGCCGCATACCGCCGTGCGCTGCATCTCATATAAAGACAGCAAAGCGGTGCACCGCGGGATCATTATCGGGACAATTGTGGTGGCGATCCTGATGTTCGGTATGCACCTGGCGGGTGCGCTGGGACGCGCGGTGATCCCTGACCTTACCGTACCGGATCTGGTCATTCCAACCCTGATGGTGAAAGTGCTTCCGCCGTTTGCCGCCGGGATTTTCCTCGCCGCCCCCATGGCGGCCATTATGTCGACTATCAACGCTCAGTTGCTGCAAAGTTCCGCTACGATCATTAAAGATCTCTATCTGAATTTGCGCCCTGAACAGGTCGAAAATGAGCGACGCCTCAAGCGCATGTCGGCGGTGATTACCCTGGTGCTGGGGGCGTTGCTGCTGCTGGCCGCGTGGCGTCCACCGGAGATGATCATCTGGTTGAACCTGCTCGCCTTTGGTGGGCTGGAGGCCGTTTTCCTGTGGCCGCTGGTGCTGGGGCTGTACTGGGAACGCGCGAATGCCGCGGGTGCATTAAGCGGCATGATTGTCGGGGGCGTCCTGTATGCCGTTCTCGCCACGTTTAAAATTCAGTATCTGGGCTTCCATCCGATCGTGCCTTCGTTACTGGTAAGTTTACTGGCGTTTGTGGTGGGAAACCGTTTTGGTCGACCGGTGCCACAAACTGCCCTGATTTCTACTGATAAATAAAGAGTTTTGCCATGCCGTGGATCCAATTAAAACTGAACACAACCGGCGCGAACGCCGAAGAACTGAGTGATGCGCTGATGGAGGCCGGTTCGGTCTCTATCACCTTCCAGGACACGCATGACACGCCGGTCTTTGAGCCGCTGCCGGGCGAAACGCGCCTGTGGGGTGATACGGACGTTATCGGCCTGTTCGATGCAGAAACCGACATGAAAGAGGTCGTGGCGATTCTGGAAAACCATCCGCTGCTGGGCGTGGGTTTCGCGCATAAAATTGAACAGCTGGAAGACAAAGACTGGGAACGCGAGTGGATGGACAACTTCCATCCGATGCAGTTTGGTCAGCGTCTGTGGATCTGCCCAAGCTGGCGTGAAGTTCCCGATAAAAACGCCGTCAACGTGATGCTGGATCCGGGTCTGGCGTTCGGCACCGGCACCCACCCGACAACCTCCCTGTGCCTGCAATGGCTGGATGGCCTGGATCTGGAAGGCAAAACCGTGATCGACTTCGGTTGCGGATCCGGGATCCTTGCTATCGCGGCGCTGAAACTGGGCGCGGCAAAAGCCATCGGGATCGACATCGATCCGCAGGCGATTCAGGCCAGCCGTGATAACGCCGAGCGTAATGGCGTTTCCGATCGCCTTGAACTGTATCTGCCCGATGCACAGCCAGAGGCGATGAAAGCCGATGTTGTGGTCGCGAATATCCTGGCTGGCCCGTTACGCGAGCTGGCGCCGTTAATCAGCGTGCTGCCGGTTGAAGGCGGTCTGCTGGGCCTGTCCGGTATCCTTGCCAGCCAGGCAGACAGCGTCTGTGAAGCCTACGCCGATCTCTTCGCGCTCGACCCGGTGGTCGAGAAAGAAGAGTGGTGTCGCATCACCGGCCGTAAAAAATAAGCGTTTGGCGTGGTCGTCTGACCACGCCTTTTCCCTTCGGTTTTTTCTCCCGCCTTCTTCCTTTCTTCGATAAAATAACCGCACAAATCATAATGTTAATCATTGATTTGGATAATAAAATTCACAGGAAGAATATGATGAAACACATTTCAGGCAAGGCAGCGCTGCTGGCGCTGAGCATGATTTCGGCTACGGCTTACGCATCACACTGGAGTTATCAGGGAGAAGGCGCACCGGAACACTGGGGCGAACTGGACGAGGCGTACAAGACGTGTAAAAGCGGAATGTATCAGTCGCCGGTCAACATAGATAACACGGTCAAAGCCCACATCTCTCCGCTGGAAACGCACTATATCGACGGCCCGGTCATTCTGACAAACAACGGCCATACTATCCAGGCAAGTGAAAATGCCGATACACGCGACAGTATCACGCTTGATAAACAGCGCTGGACGTTACAGCAGTTCCATTTCCATGCGCCATCCGAAAACACGGTGCACGGTAAAAAATACGCAATGGAAATGCATCTGGTCCATAAAAACGCTGACGGCGAACTGACGGTCGTTGCCGTTATGTTCGATCAGGGCGCGGCAAACACTGAACTGGATAAACTCTGGGGCGTGATGCCCGGACAGGTTGACCAGAACGTAACGATTAAGCCAACCCTCGATATGAATAAATTACTGCCCACGGATAAAACCTACTGGCGTTTTAGCGGCTCTCTGACCACGCCACCATGTTCAGAAGGGGTTACATGGCTGGTGCTCAAGCACCCGCTGACCGTCTCTGCTGAACAGCTGCAAAAATTCACTCACACCATGCGCCATGAAAACAGCCGCCCGGTTCAACCGCTTCATGGCCGTCTGGTTGTTGAATAAGTCGATTTTTTTACGCTGATATCCTGTGCTGAAATGCGACGCAGATCGCAAAGAAGCGCCATAATCTGCTGCTTATAGCAGCAGATTATCCCGGACAATTGATTCATTTATTCAGAAATGATGAGAAGTTACGGGAAATTGTAAGCGCCCACAAAATGTTCATTTATTCATAACACAATGATTTAAATAGCGAATAATCTTATCCAAAAAGAATGACTGGCGATTCCTTGATCTACAACAGAGGATTGTTCAAAGTTTGGCCTTTCATCTCGTGCAAAAAATGCGTAATATACGCCGCCTTGCAGTCACAGTATGGTCATTTCTTAACTCATGCGCATCGGACACCACCAGCTCAGAAATCGCCTGATCGCAGCCCCAATGGCAGGTATTACCGACCGGCCGTTCAGGACGCTGTGTTACGAGATGGGAGCAGGCCTGACCGTTTCCGAGATGATGTCGTCTAACCCGCAGGTTTGGGAAAGCGATAAGTCCCGCCTACGGATGGTGCACATTGATGAACCAGGTATCCGCACCGTGCAAATTGCCGGAAGCGTGCCTGAAGAGATGGCAGATGCCGCGCGTATTAACGTGGAAAGTGGCGCCCAGATTATTGATATCAATATGGGTTGCCCGGCCAAAAAGGTGAATCGCAAGCTTGCAGGTTCAGCCCTTCTGCAATACCCCGACCAGGTGAAGTCAATCCTGACGGCGGTTGTCAGCGCAGTGGACGTCCCTGTTACGTTGAAGATTCGCACGGGTTGGTCGCCGGAACACCGTAACTGCGTAGAGATTGCCCAACTGGCCGAAGACTGTGGCATTCAGGCCCTGACCATTCATGGACGCACTCGCGCCTGTTTGTTCAACGGCGAAGCTGAATACGACAGCATTCGGGCAGTTAAGCAGAAAGTTTCCATTCCGGTTATCGCGAATGGCGACATTACTGACCCGCTTAAAGCCAGAGCTGTGCTCGACTATACGGGAGCTGATGCTCTGATGATAGGACGTGCCGCTCAGGGAAGACCCTGGATCTTTCGGGAAATCCAGCATTATCTGGACACTGGGGAGCTGCTTGCCCCACTGCCTCTGGCAGAGGTTAAGCGCTTGCTTTGTTCGCATGTTCGGGAACTGCATGACCACTACGGCCAGGCAAAAGGGTACCGAATTGCGCGTAAACACGTCTCCTGGTATCTCCAGGAGCACGCTCCAAATGACCAGTTTCGGCGCACATTCAACGCCATAGAGGATGCCAGCGTACAGCTGGAGGCGTTGGAGGCATACTTCGAAAATCTTGCGTAATGAAATAAAGAGCTGACAGAACTATGTTCGAACAACGCGTAAATTCTGACGTACTGACCGTATCTACCGTTAACTCCCAGGATCAGGTGACTCAAAAGCCCCTGCGTGACTCGGTTAAACAGGCACTGAAGAACTATTTTGCTCAACTGAACGGTCAGGATGTTAATGACCTGTATGAGCTGGTACTGGCTGAAGTTGAACAGCCACTGTTGGACATGGTGATGCAATACACCCGTGGTAATCAAACCCGCGCTGCCCTGATGATGGGCATCAACCGTGGTACCCTGCGTAAGAAACTGAAAAAATACGGCATGAACTAATTTCGATTAGCTAACTGCTTGTTTAAAAAGGCGCTCTTCGGCATGGGGAAGCGCCTTTTTTATCGTCCGGACGGGCAACCGTCAATGCTTTGTAAACCTTCTCTTTCCCCACTTTTCAACGCCCGCTTTTCGTGTATATTTCCAGCAAATTACAGGCTCTCTTTTCACGGAATGACACATGATTCGTAAATACTGGTGGCTGGTCGTTTTTGCTGTCTCTGTTTTCATTTTTGATGCGCTGCTGATGCAGTGGATTGAACTGATGAGCACCGAAACCGATAAATGTCGCAATATGAATTCCGTGAACCCGCTTAAACTGGTCAACTGCTCAGAGCTGGACTAACCGCTTCCATCCTGTCCCCCCCTGTTATCACCCAATAAAAACAGGGATTTAAATCACTTTTCGTCATTTCCTGACGATGATAATGTCTGTGCCCTTTCCAACCGCTCTTGCTTAACGTCTCACAACGAGTGAACAGACCATGCTGGTTAGCCAATACAACCAAATCCTCGTAGTCATCTCCTTTGTTGTTGCCATTCTTGCCGCCTATACCGCGCTGAATATGGCTGCGCGCGTTGCCGGAAGCCAGGGCATCGCTGCACGCGTCTGGCTGGCAGGTGGCGGTGTTTCGATGGGGATTGGCGTGTGGGCGATGCATTTCATCGGTATGCTGGCGATGGATCTTTCCATGAGCATGAGTTACAACGCGGTCCTGACCGTGCTTTCGATGGTTATCGCCATCAGCTCGTCAATGTTTGCCCTGTGGCTCGTTAGCGGCGAGCAGCTACGTTTGCGCCGGCTGCTGCCTGGCGCCGTCGTGATGGGAGCGGGCATTGTTGCCATGCACTACACTGGTATGGCTGCCCTGGAGGTCACACCGGGTATTGTCTGGGATAAAAAGTGGGTGGCTATCTCCGTGGTCATTGCCCTTGCCGCTTCACTGGCCGCTCTTTGGCTGACGTTCCGTTTACGTCAGGAAGCAGCACGAATGGCGTTGATGCGGCTGGGGGCGGCGATCACCATGGGCATCGCTATCGCTGGCATGCATTACGCCGGCATGGAAGCAGCACAATTTCCAATGTCGACGATGGTCCACCATCATGGCATTAACGGGAGCTGGCTGGCGATACTGGTTAGCGTGGTCGCGCTCGCTATTCTGGGGATTACGCTGCTGGTGTCGATGTTCGATGCCCGCCTTCAGGCTCGTACCTCGCTGCTGGCCTCATCACTGGCAGAAGCTAACCGTGAACTCGCACAGCTGGCGTTGCATGATACGCTGACGCGATTACCCAATCGTATTCTGCTTGAGGATCGCCTCGATCAGGCCATCAGCAAGGCCGATCGCGAAGGAAGCCCTTTCGCGCTGATGTTTATGGATCTTGATGGCTTTAAAACCGTCAACGATGCCTATGGTCATGATGTCGGTGACAAGCTTCTGGTTGCGGTGACTCAGCGTTTGCTGTTGCAGCTGAAAGGTCAGTATACGCTGGCGCGTATCGGTGGGGATGAATTCGTCCTGCTGGCCGAAACCGCCACTCCGGATGATGCTGCCTCACTGGCAAATTCACTGGTGCGCGTCATTGATAGCCCGTTCCATCTCGATCCTTATGAAATGATGGTCACCCTGAGCATTGGCATTGCGCTCTATCCACACGATGGCAAAACCGATCGTGAACTGATGTTTAACGCTGATGCTGCGATGTACCACACGAAACATATGGGTCGTAACGGCTATCACTTCTTCCAGCCGTCAATGAATACGCTGGCGCAGACGCATCTACAGCTGATGAATGATCTGTGGCAGGCCATCGACCGTAATGAGTTACGCCTGCTTTATCAACCTAAATTTCACGCCCCTGCCGGGCCAGTCCTCGGGTTCGAAGCGCTGTTACGCTGGCAGCATCCCAAACAGGGGTTACTCTCCCCTGACCTGTTTCTACCGCTGGCAGAGAAAACGGGGCTGATTATTCCGATTGGAAACTGGGTAATCGACGAGGCCTGCCGCCAGCTGCATGAATGGCATCTTCAGGGCCACACGGACTGGTCAATGGCGGTGAATCTTTCTACATTGCAGTTCGAACAGCCGTCGCTGGTTAAAACAGTTCTCGATTGTCTGACGCGCCATAGCGTACCACCCGGCATGTTGATCCTGGAGGTGACCGAAACCACGGCAATGAACAATCCGGACGAAAGCGTTCGTGTCCTGACAGCGCTGACGGATGCGGGAGTAAAAGCCTCGATAGACGATTTTGGCACCGGTTACTCAAGCCTTCTGTATCTTAAGCGACTCCCCGCCTGCGAGTTGAAAATCGATCGTGCTTTTGTGAAAGAGTTAAGTGGTGAGAGCGAAGATGCGACGATTGTCTCGGCGATTGTCGCCCTGGCAAAAACGCTGAATCTGAAGGTCGTGGCGGAAGGGGTCGAAACCGCAGCGCAGCAAACCTTTCTGACAGAACTGGGATGCAATACGCTACAGGGTTACCTGCTGGGCAAACCGATTACCGCGCAAGCTATTATGGAACAGTGCCAGCACGGGGAGATGTCGCCACCCCGGACGCGATCATGAGGCTGTATCGTAAACCACTGGCGCCACTCGGGTGATATTTAGTGTCGCCAGAATATTATCCACCAGCGCCGGTGCTTGTTTGTACAGATTAAAATTGTTGCTATCCATTAACCAATTTTTAATGACACCGCTAAAAAAGGCGTGGAAAACAATCAGCGCCAGTTCAATATTGGTTTGCGAAGAGATAACGTTACAAGCAATGCATCGCTTTAGCGTCTTGCGAAGATAATCATCGTTTAAACCGATCCGCTTGCGTATTTCACATTCTGAAATCACATCGTCATGAAATTCACACTTATGATACAAAATTTGTAAAAGCGCATATTGCCGCGGCTCGCTCGCAATATATTGTAGTGCGACAATAAATTGTTCACGAAGCATTAACAAAGGGTCGTCATTTTCGGAAAGTATTAACCTGTCACGAATCATCTCACGCATCGGCAATTGCTGATCCCATATTGCATTAAATATTTCCGCTTTACTCGAGAAATGCCAGTAAACCGCCCCGCGAGTGAGTTGAGCAGCATCGGCGATGTCGGTAAGCGTGGTGCTGGATACGCCACGCGTCGCGAATAGCCCGATAGCGGCTTCAATCAGCTGCTGGCGGGTCTTTTGAGCCTCTTCTTTTTTTTTGCGCGCCATAACCTGCTACTCATTACTCATAAAATTGATACGTTATCAAAGGATATTGCCGTGGTCGTGTAGTCAAAGTATTAACCAAAACCCGTGTTAATTTTGCACAAAAAAAGTCAATTCATTTAATTTATAATTCACGTGAATAAATCGAATACATAAAATTCATAAAATATATGAATAGCATTCACCGAAAACATTTCGTTGATTATCCTGACAGAAAAAGAATACCGAATGCACTGTGTCAGATTCCGATTTTTACTTTTAAAAGCTCCATCAGCACTTATAAATTAAAAAACATTAAACACCCTCATTATTATACGCGGCTACATTTCTATTTTTTGCCTCACACCCTTTCACCGATTCATGGCAAATATCGGCTCAAGGGTAGTTTAAGGAACAGTAATGACGAATCACTTCAGATGCTTACCCTTATCCGGTTTCATTGTCTGTGCCGCGCTGCTCACCGGGTGCGATGGGCAAGAAAACCCACAGCAGCATGCGCAAGCTCCTCAGGTCAGTGTTCATATTGTTAAAAGCGCGCCACTGGCCGTAACGACAGAATTGCCCGGCAGAACTGACGCGTATCGTGTTGCGGAGGTTCGTCCTCAGGTAAGTGGTATCATTCTGCACCGTAATTTTACCGAAGGCAGCGACGTTAAAGCGGGTGAATCCCTTTATCAAATCGATCCGGCCACCTATCAGGCAGCCTACGACAATGCGAAAGGTGAACTGGTAAAAGCACAGGCGGCGGCGAATATCGCCCATCTGACGGTGAAACGTTACGTTCCGCTGGTTGGTACGCAATATGTGAGCAAGCAGGAGTACGATCAGGCGGTGGCAATTGCCCAGCAGGCGGATGCGAGCGTGGTTGCCGCGAAGGCTGGCGTTGAAAGCGCGCGGATCAACCTGGCCTATACGAAAGTCACATCCCCAATCAACGGGCGTATAGGTAAATCCAGCGTCACCGAAGGGGCGTTAGTCACTAATGGCCAGGCAACTGCACTGGCGACGGTTCAGCAACTCGATCCCATTTATGTCGATGTGACGCAATCCAGCAGCGATTTTATGCGCCTGAAGCAGCAGACGAGCCTGCAAAAGGGAGACACCAGCAGCGTCGAGTTGCTGATGGAAAATGGCCAGCCTTATCCGCTGAAAGGGACGCTCCAGTTCTCTGATGTCACGGTAGATGAAAGTACCGGCTCAATCACCCTTCGCGCCCTCTTCCCTAACCCACAGCATATGCTGTTACCGGGTATGTTTGTCCGTGCGCGCATCGATGAAGGTACGCAACCTGATGCCATTCTGGTTCCTCAGCAGGGGGTAACCCGTACACCACGCGGAGATGCCACCGTGCTTGTGGTAAATGAGAAAAACCAGGTGGAATCACGCACTGTCGTTGCACCGCAGGCGATTGGCGATCGCTGGCTGATCACGGAAGGCCTCAAAAACGGCGACCGCGTCATTATCAGCGGCCTGCAAAAAGTTCGCCCTGGCGTCACCGTCGTGGCTATTCCTGATACCGCAGCGACTCCAGCCAGTTAAGGAATAACGACATGGCTAATTTCTTTATTCAACGGCCTGTTTTCGCCTGGGTACTCGCCATCATTCTGATGATTGCGGGCGGGCTGGCCATTTTAAAACTACCGGTCGCGCAATATCCGACCATTGCGCCGCCGGCGGTTGCGGTGACAGCAACCTACCCGGGCGCTGATGCCCAGACGGTACAGGACACCGTCACTCAGGTTATCGAACAGAACATGAACGGTATCGATAATTTGATGTACATGTCGTCCACCAGTGATTCCGCTGGTAACGTCACCATCACCCTGACGTTCGAGTCGGGTACGGATCCTGATATTGCGCAGGTGCAGGTTCAGAACAAACTTCAGCTCGCCATGCCGCTGCTGCCACAAGAAGTGCAGCAGCAGGGGATCGGCGTGGAGAAATCCAGCAGCAGCTTCCTGCTGGTTGCAGGCTTTGTGTCGGACAATAAAAACCTCACGCAGGATGATATCTCCGACTATGTCGCTTCTAACGTAAAAGATGCGATCAGCCGTACTTCCGGCGTCGGTGACGTGCAGCTGTTCGGTGCCCAGTATGCAATGCGCATCTGGCTGGACAGCAACGCGATGAACAAATATCAGCTCACGCCGCTGGATATCATTAACCAGCTAAAAACGCAGAACGACCAGATTGCTGCGGGCCAGTTGGGCGGAACACCGTCCGTACCTGGGCAGCAACTGAACGCCTCAATTATTGCTCAAACGCGTCTGAAATCGCCGGAGGAGTTTGGTCGTGTGACGCTGAAGGTGAACCAGGACGGTTCAATGGTCCACCTGAAAGATGTGGCCCGCATTGAGCTGGGTGGCGAAAACTACAATATGGTCACCAAAATCAATGGCCAGGCAGCAACGGGGCTGGGGATCAAGCTGGCGACTGGCGCAAACGCGCTGGATACCGCTGCCGCCATCAAGAGTAAACTGGCGCAGTTGCAGCCCTTCTTCCCTCAAGGCCTGAAAGTCGTGTATCCGTACGACACTACACCTTTCGTGAAGATCTCAATCCATGAAGTGGTGAAGACACTGTTTGAAGCGATTGTTCTCGTGTTCCTGGTGATGTACTTGTTCCTGCAAAACCTGCGGGCAACGCTTATTCCGACGATCGCCGTGCCCGTGGTGTTACTGGGCACCTTTGCGGTACTGGCTGCGTTCGGGTTCTCCATTAACACCCTGACGATGTTCGGGATGGTATTGGCGATAGGTCTGCTCGTCGATGACGCCATCGTGGTGGTCGAGAACGTAGAACGCGTCATGGTTGAGGACAAGCTGCCGCCAAAAGAGGCGACGCAGAAGTCGATGGAGCAAATCCAGGGCGCTCTGGTGGGCATTGCCATGGTGCTTTCGGCGGTATTTATTCCGATGGCATTCTTTGGTGGTTCAACCGGGGCTATCTATCGTCAGTTCTCGCTGACCATTGTCTCCGCGATGGCCTTGTCGGTACTGGTGGCGTTGATATTAACGCCTGCTCTTTGTGCCACGCTGCTCAAACCGGTTTCCAGCGAACATCATGAAAAGAAAGGTGGTTTCTTCGGCTGGTTTAACGCGCTCTTTGATAAGAGTGTGGAGCACTACAGCAACAGCGTAAGCGGCATTTTACGTAAGACCGGCCGCTATCTGCTGGTTTACGTCATCATCGTCGGCGGCATGGCAGTTCTGTTCCTGCGCCTGCCTTCCTCCTTCCTGCCGGAAGAGGATCAGGGGGTGTTTATGACGATGGTTCAGTTGCCGGCAGGGGCGACGCAAATGCGTACTCAGCAGGTACTCGATCAGGTTCAGGATTATTACCTGACGAAAGAGAAAGCGAACGTTGAATCGGTCTTTACCGTAAACGGTTTTAGCTTTAGCGGACAGGGGCAGAACTCCGGTATCGCTTTCGTCAGCCTGAAGCCATGGGAAGAACGTCCGGGCAAGGAAAACGGCGTTGAGGCGATTGTCAGCCGCGCGACGAAAGCGTTCAGCCAGATCAAAGACGGTCTTGTATTTCCGTTTAACCTGCCTGCCATTATTGAACTGGGTACCGCAACAGGCTTTGACTTTGAACTGATTGACCAGGCAAACCTGGGGCATACGCAGTTAACCCAGGCGCGTAACCAGCTGCTGGGCATGGTGAGAGAACATCCTGACTTACTGGTTCGCGTGCGTCCTAATGGACTGGAAGATACGCCACAGTTCAAGCTGGACGTCGATCAGGAGAAGGCACAGGCGCTGGGTGTGAGCGTGTCTGACGTCAATCAGACGATTTCAACAGCGCTGGGTGGCACCTATGTGAACGACTTTATCGATCACGGACGGGTGAAAAAAGTTTATGTCCAGGCTGATGCTCGCTTCCGTATGCTACCCGGAGACATTAACGGCCTGTATGTGCGTAGCGCTAACGGCGAAATGGTGCCTTTCTCTGCCTTTAGCAGCTCTCACTGGGTGTACGGTTCACCGCGTCTGGAACGTTACAATGGGATGCCATCAATGGAGATCCTCGGTGAGTCTGCCCCTGGCAAAAGTACCGGTGAGGCAATGGCGTTGATGGAAAGCCTTGCGTCAAAACTGCCTTCCGGCATCGGCTACGACTGGACGGGGATGTCTTATCAGGAACGACTTTCCGGGAATCAGGCTCCGGCGCTGTACGCCATCTCACTGATTGTGGTGTTCCTGTGTCTGGCGGCCCTCTATGAAAGTTGGTCAATTCCCTTCTCGGTCATGCTGGTTGTGCCGCTGGGGGTGATCGGCGCGCTTCTGGCTGCATCAATGCGAGGGCTGAACAATGACGTTTACTTCCAGGTTGGTCTGCTTACGACAATTGGTTTATCAGCCAAGAACGCCATACTGATCGTTGAGTTCGCCAAGGATCTCATGGATAAAGAAGGCAAAGGGATTATCGAAGCCACGCTTGAAGCCTCGCGTATGCGTCTGCGTCCTATCCTGATGACTTCCCTGGCATTCATCCTTGGTGTTATGCCTCTGGTCATCAGCAGCGGTGCTGGTAGTGGGGCACAAAATGCGGTCGGGACGGGCGTGATGGGCGGGATGCTGTCAGCCACCCTGTTGGCCATTTTCTTTGTTCCTGTTTTCTTTGTGGTTGTCCGGAGACGGTTTACAAAGCGCAAGGATTAATGAAAACCATAAAGGCACCTCTGGTGCCTTTTTTATTTCCTGAAAACAATGTAAAAACACTTCCCCTCTTCACATTTCCTCCATTAATAATCAGTGCCCGCGCTTTTTTCTTCATAATTTTTACAATCCACACAAATTGAGATTATTCCCCGTGCTGCATGGTATTAGTGCGGTGGTAAAATAATCATCAGTTCGTTAATTGCTGTATCGGCTCTTTAGCGAATAAGCGATCATATTGAGGTAACATCATGAAAAGATTCCTTTCCGTTGCACTTCTCGCTGCGCTGCTTGCTGGTTGCGCGCACGACTCTCCATGTGTACCGGTATACGACGATCAGGGGCGACTGGTTCACACCAATACCTGTATGAAGGGCACTACCCAGGATAACTGGGAAACAGCAGGTGCGATTGCTGGTGGCGCCGCGGCAATCGCTGGCCTGACACTCGGTATTGTCGCCCTGACTAAATAAGGCTTCTAAAAGCGCGGCCATCGCCGCGCTTTTATTTTTCCCTGATATAAGGAACGTATATTCCTCATCACGAATAGCATCAGATATTAATTAAATTCAATACGCTACCTTACTCCCCGCTATACCCCATACCTGTACATAACATTTAATTGATTTAACGCTGCTGCGAGCCAGCATAATGCATTCCACAACTTCAGTTTCAGTAGGGTAAAACGCTTTAATACGTCCGTAAGGTATTAATGGCGACAGCAGGAATATCGAATGAGGGAATTGGTTTGGCTGGAGCGATAACGCAAAAAGGCCATCCTTTCGGATGGCCTTTCTACTTGTTTGATGTCTGGCAGTTCCCTACTCTCACATGGGGAGACCCCACACTACCATCGGCGCTACGGCGTTTCACTTCTGAGTTCGGCATGGGGTCAGGTGGGACCACCGCGCTAAAGCCGCCAGACAAATTCTTTTACTTCTTGCCGAACTTTAACCTAAGTATAAAGTGGTGCTGATACCCAGAGTCGAACTGGGGACCTCACCCTTACCAAGGGTGCGCTCTACCAACTGAGCCATATCAGCACGCTAAATTTGATGCCTGGCAGTTCCCTACTCTCACATGGGGAGACCCCACACTACCATCGGCGCTACGGCGTTTCACTTCTGAGTTCGGCATGGGGTCAGGTGGGACCACCGCGCTAAAGCCGCCAGGCAAATTCTGTTAATCTGTATCAGGCTGAAAATCGTGTCTGTCTCTTCGCCAAAACACCTTCGGCGTTGTAAGGTTAAGCCTCACGGTTCATTAGTATCGGTTAGCTCAACGCATCGCTGCGCTTACACACCCGACCTATCAACGTCGTCGTCTTCAACGTTCCTTCAGGAGACTTAAAGTCTCAGGGAGAACTCATCTCGGGGCAAGTTTCGTGCTTAGATGCTTTCAGCACTTATCTCTTCCGCATTTAGCTACCGGGCAGTGCCATTGGCATGACAACCCGAACACCAGTGATGCGTCCACTCCGGTCCTCTCGTACTAGGAGCAGCCCCCCTCAATTCTCCAGCGCCCACGGCAGATAGGGACCGAACTGTCTCACGACGTTCTAAACCCAGCTCGCGTACCACTTTAAATGGCGAACAGCCATACCCTTGGGACCTACTTCAGCCCCAGGATGTGATGAGCCGACATCGAGGTGCCAAACACCGCCGTCGATATGAACTCTTGGGCGGTATCAGCCTGTTATCCCCGGAGTACCTTTTATCCGTTGAGCGATGGCCCTTCCATTCAGAACCACCGGATCACTATGACCTGCTTTCGCACCTGCTCGCGCCGTCACGCTCGCAGTCAAGCTGGCTTATGCCATTGCACTAACCTCCTGATGTCCGACCAGGATTAGCCAACCTTCGTGCTCCTCCGTTACTCTTTGGGAGGAGACCGCCCCAGTCAAACTACCCACCAGACACTGTCCGCAACCCGGGTAACGGGTCTACGTTAGAACACCAGCCATTAAAGGGTGGTATTTCAAGGTTGGCTCCACGCAGACTGGCGTCCACGCTTCAAAGCCTCCCACCTATCCTACACATCAAGGACCAGTGTTCAGTGTCAAGCTATAGTAAAGGTTCACGGGGTCTTTCCGTCTTGCCGCGGGTACACTGCATCTTCACAGCGAGTTCAATTTCACTGAGTCTCGGGTGGAGACAGCCTGGCCATCATTACGCCATTCGTGCAGGTCGGAACTTACCCGACAAGGAATTTCGCTACCTTAGGACCGTTATAGTTACGGCCGCCGTTTACCGGGGCTTCGATCAAGAGCTTCGCGTTGCCGCTAACCCCATCAATTAACCTTCCGGCACCGGGCAGGCGTCACACCGTATACGTCCACTTTCGTGTTTGCACAGTGCTGTGTTTTTAATAAACAGTTGCAGCCAGCTGGTATCTTCGACTGATTTCAGCTCCACCCGCAGGGGCTTCACCTACACATCAGCGTGCCTTCTCCCGAAGTTACGGCACCATTTTGCCTAGTTCCTTCACCCGAGTTCTCTCAAGCGCCTTGGTATTCTCTACCTGACCACCTGTGTCGGTTTGGGGTACGATTTCGTGTTACCTGATGCTTAGAGGCTTTTCCTGGAAGCAGGGCATTTATCACTTCAGCACCGTAGTGCCTCGTCATCACACCTCAGCGTTAACAAGGTACCGGATTTACCTGGAACCTCCGCCTACATGCTTAAACCGGGACAACCGTCGCCCGGCTGACATAGCCTTCTCCGTCCCCCCTTCGCAGTAACACCAAGTACAGGAATATTAACCTGTTTCCCATCGACTACGCCTTTCGGCCTCGCCTTAGGGGTCGACTCACCCTGCCCCGATTAACGTTGGACAGGAACCCTTGGTCTTCCGGCGTGCGGGCTTTTCACCCGCATTATCGTTACTTATGTCAGCATTCGCACTTCTGATACCTCCAGCAACCCTCACAGGCCACCTTCAACGGCTTACAGAACGCTCCCCTACCCAACAACGCATAAGCGTCGCTGCCGCAGCTTCGGTGCATGGTTTAGCCCCGTTACATCTTCCGCGCAGGCCGACTCGACCAGTGAGCTATTACGCTTTCTTTAAATGATGGCTGCTTCTAAGCCAACATCCTGGCTGTCTGTGCCTTCCCACATCGTTTCCCACTTAACCATGACTTTGGGACCTTAGCTGGCGGTCTGGGTTGTTTCCCTCTTCACGACGGACGTTAGCACCCGCCGTGTGTCTCCCGTGATAACATTCTTCGGTATTCGTAGTTTGCATCGGGTTGGTAAGCCGGGATGGCCCCCTAGCCGAAACAGTGCTCTACCCCCGAAGATGAGTTCACGAGGCGCTACCTAAATAGCTTTCGGGGAGAACCAGCTATCTCCCGGTTTGATTGGCCTTTCACCCCCAGCCACAGGTCATCCGCTAATTTTTCAACATTAGTCGGTTCGGTCCTCCAGTTAGTGTTACCCAACCTTCAACCTGCCCATGGCTAGATCACCGGGTTTCGGGTCTATACCCTGCAACTTAACGCCCAGTTAAGACTCGGTTTCCCTTCGGCTCCCCTATACGGTTAACCTTGCTACAGAATATAAGTCGCTGACCCATTATACAAAAGGTACGCAGTCACCTAACAAGTAGGCTCCCACTGCTTGTACGTACACGGTTTCAGGTTCTTTTTCACTCCCCTCGCCGGGGTTCTTTTCGCCTTTCCCTCACGGTACTGGTTCACTATCGGTCAGTCAGGAGTATTTAGCCTTGGAGGATGGTCCCCCCATATTCAGACAGGATACCACGTGTCCCGCCCTACTCTTCGAGTTCACAGCATGTGCATTTTCGTGTACGGGACTATCACCCTGTACCGTCGGACTTTCCAGACCGTTCCACTAACACACAAGCTGATTCAGACTCCGGGCTGCTCCCCGTTCGCTCGCCGCTACTGGGGGAATCTCGGTTGATTTCTTTTCCTCGGGGTACTTAGATGTTTCAGTTCCCCCGGTTCGCCTCGTTAACCTATGTATTCAGTTAACGATAGTGCAACGGATTGCACTGGGTTTCCCCATTCGGACATCGCCGGGTCAAAGGTTCATATCACCTCGCCGGCGCTTTTCGCAGATTAGCACGTCCTTCATCGCCTCTGACTGCCAGGGCATCCACCGTGTACGCTTAGTCGCTTAACCTCACAACCCGAAGATGTTTCACTTCTGATTGCGAAAATTTGAGAGACTCGAACACACATGAGCTGTGTGTCGTTTCAATTTTCAGCTTGATCCAGATTTTTAAAGAGCAAATATCTCAAACATGACTCGCAAGTCAGTTTTGAGATATGACGGCAGGTGACTTTCACTCACGAACCAGCAAGTGGCGTCCCCTAGGGGATTCGAACCCCTGTTACCGCCGTGAAAGGGCGGTGTCCTGGGCCTCTAGACGAAGGGGACGTACAGTCTCAATCGCAAGACGCCTTGCTATTTACTTTTCATCAGACAATCTGTGTGGACACTACAAAGGCAGGTTCTTTAAGGTAAGGAGGTGATCCAACCGCAGGTTCCCCTACGGTTACCTTGTTACGACTTCACCCCAGTCATGAATCACAAAGTGGTAAGCGCCCTCCCGAAGGTTAAGCTACCTACTTCTTTTGCAACCCACTCCCATGGTGTGACGGGCGGTGTGTACAAGGCCCGGGAACGTATTCACCGTGGCATTCTGATCCACGATTACTAGCGATTCCGACTTCATGGAGTCGAGTTGCAGACTCCAATCCGGACTACGACGCACTTTATGAGGTCCGCTTGCTCTCGCGAGGTCGCTTCTCTTTGTATGCGCCATTGTAGCACGTGTGTAGCCCTACTCGTAAGGGCCATGATGACTTGACGTCATCCCCACCTTCCTCCAGTTTATCACTGGCAGTCTCCTTTGAGTTCCCGGCCGGACCGCTGGCAACAAAGGATAAGGGTTGCGCTCGTTGCGGGACTTAACCCAACATTTCACAACACGAGCTGACGACAGCCATGCAGCACCTGTCTCAGAGTTCCCGAAGGCACCAAAGCATCTCTGCTAAGTTCTCTGGATGTCAAGAGTAGGTAAGGTTCTTCGCGTTGCATCGAATTAAACCACATGCTCCACCGCTTGTGCGGGCCCCCGTCAATTCATTTGAGTTTTAACCTTGCGGCCGTACTCCCCAGGCGGTCGACTTAACGCGTTAGCTCCGGAAGCCACGCCTCAAGGGCACAACCTCCAAGTCGACATCGTTTACGGCGTGGACTACCAGGGTATCTAATCCTGTTTGCTCCCCACGCTTTCGCACCTGAGCGTCAGTCTTTGTCCAGGGGGCCGCCTTCGCCACCGGTATTCCTCCAGATCTCTACGCATTTCACCGCTACACCTGGAATTCTACCCCCCTCTACAAGACTCTAGCCTGCCAGTTTCGAATGCAGTTCCCAGGTTGAGCCCGGGGATTTCACATCCGACTTGACAGACCGCCTGCGTGCGCTTTACGCCCAGTAATTCCGATTAACGCTTGCACCCTCCGTATTACCGCGGCTGCTGGCACGGAGTTAGCCGGTGCTTCTTCTGCGGGTAACGTCAATCGACAAGGTTATTAACCTTATCGCCTTCCTCCCCGCTGAAAGTACTTTACAACCCGAAGGCCTTCTTCATACACGCGGCATGGCTGCATCAGGCTTGCGCCCATTGTGCAATATTCCCCACTGCTGCCTCCCGTAGGAGTCTGGACCGTGTCTCAGTTCCAGTGTGGCTGGTCATCCTCTCAGACCAGCTAGGGATCGTCGCCTAGGTGAGCCGTTACCCCACCTACTAGCTAATCCCATCTGGGCACATCCGATGGCAAGAGGCCCGAAGGTCCCCCTCTTTGGTCTTGCGACGTTATGCGGTATTAGCTACCGTTTCCAGTAGTTATCCCCCTCCATCAGGCAGTTTCCCAGACATTACTCACCCGTCCGCCACTCGTCAGCGAAGCAGCAAGCTGCTTCCTGTTACCGTTCGACTTGCATGTGTTAGGCCTGCCGCCAGCGTTCAATCTGAGCCATGATCAAACTCTTCAATTTAAAAGTTTGATGCTCAATGAATTAAACTTCGTAATGAATTACGTGTTCACTCGTTGAGACTTGGTATTCATTTAGTGTCCGAGGACATTAAGAATCCATGTCACTTTGAGTGCCCACACAGATTGTCTGATAAATTGTTAAAGAGCAGTTGCGACGCGCTTCAGCGCTCTGTCGCGAGGTGGCGTATATTACGCTTTCCTCTTTCAGAGTCAACCCGTTATTTCAGGATTTTTCTCTTCAACCGACCGGGTTATCTGTGAAGTGATTCACATCCGCCGTGTCGATGGAGGCGCATTATAGGGATCCCAGTTTTTAGCACAAGTATTTTTTAGATCTTTTTTTCCAACTGATGATTTTCCGTGCTTTTCGCTGAAAACCCACCCGATCCGCTTAAAAATTGACGCATTTTGCCTTGCCTCGATCCAGGAATACGATCAAAGTCTTCTTTAATAGCACTCATCTGTATCGAGGTAGATATGTTTGCAGTATTACGTCCTTATAAAGATCTGTTCCCCCAAAAAGGCGATCGCGTGATGATCGATGCCAGCAGCGTGGTCATTGGTGATGTTCGCATGGCCGATGATGTCAGCATCTGGCCACTCGTCGCGATCCGGGGCGATGTTAACTACGTTGCAATCGGTGCACGCACCAATATTCAGGACGGCAGCGTGCTGCATGTGACTCATAAGTCATCTTATAACCCTGAGGGCAATCCGCTCATCATTGGGGAAGATGTCACCGTCGGTCATAAAGTGATGCTCCACGGCTGCACAATCGGTAACAGGGTTCTCGTTGGGATGGGATCGATTTTGCTGGATGGCGTCATAGTAGAAGATGACGTAATGATTGGCGCAGGAAGCCTTGTTCCGCAAAACAAACGTCTGGAAAGTGGCTATCTCTATTTAGGCAGTCCGGTTAAACAGATCCGCCCCCTAAAAGAGGCGGAGATCGAAGGATTGAAATACTCAGCGAACAATTACGTTAAATGGAAGAATGACTATCTGGATCAGGATAACCAGACCCAACCCTGATCGTCTTCCTGCTGATCGCGGATCAAATCGCTGGCTTCCTCTTCCAGATCCCAGCGATTTTCGCAAAAGACCGCTAACGGATCTGAACCACCAAAGCGCTGATGCAACGTCTCCCCTTTAATCGCACAGGTGAGCTGCATTCCATGCACCAGCACCGGGAAACAAACCGCTTGCTTATTTTCATCCCAGATTTCTCTGTCGGGAAAATGAATCGCCTGATTCATGCCATCAGTTCCTGTTTCAGCTTTTCGATCACCGGTTCTACAGCAGGTAACACGCCATGCCAGAGTAGCACCGCATGAGCCGCCTGCCCCACCAGCATGCCCAGACCATCAGCCACGTGTTTTGCCCCCTGTTGTTCACACCAGGTCAGAAATGGCGTTTTCCCTTTTTGATAAAACATGTCATAGGCGTAGATGTGGGAATGAACCAAGGATGCAGGAATCGCCGGGATCTCTCCATTAATACCGCTTGAGGTGGCATTAATCACAAGATCAAATTCGTGACTGGCGAGATCGTCAAGTGCTACCGCAGTTACGCTGCCTGTGTGTGCGAACAACGCCGCCAGCTCTTCTGCTCTGGAGAAGGTACGGTTGGTGATTGTCACCGCACAATCCAGCGAAAGAAGAGGAAGCAATACGCCGCGCGACGCGCCACCCGCGCCGATCAGCAGGATCCGAAAGCCTGGTTTAATAAACGACAGTCGTTCCAGATCGCTGAGTAAACCTATGCCATCGGTGTTATCGCCCAGAAGGCGACCATCTTCGAGCCGCTTAAGAGTATTGACGGCACCAGCGAGCGACGCACGCTCGGTCAGCTCATCCGCACGCCCGAAAGCCTCTTCTTTAAAAGGCACCGTGACGTTCGCACCTTTACCACCCGCATCAAAAAAGCTATTCAGCGTCGGTATAAATGCATCAACAGGCGCAAGAACCCGACCATACGGGTGATCTATCTGCAATTGCTCTGCAAACAGCTGATGGATCAGAGGCGACTTGCTGTGCGCGATCGGGTTACCAAAAACAGCATAGGTTTCCATAACATTATCCCTGGCGAAAACGTTCGCCGGTCAAGGCATCGCGAATTTCTGACGGGTTAAGACGACCCCCGGTTTCACCCACGGCTACAGGGAAATCATTCCCGAACTGCGCCAGAACTTCTTCTGTTGTCCGACAAGGGGGAAGCCCGGTCAGGTTGGCACTGGTTGAAACCAGGGGTTTACCAAATGCCTGGCATAACTCCACCACCAAGGGATGGTCGGTAACGCGTACCGCGAGTGAATCGAAACGCCCGGTTAACCAGCGCGGCGTTGTCGGTTGTGCAGGGAAAACAAACGTCACGGGGCCAGGCCACGCAGAGAAAATGGTTTCCCGCTGTGCAGGCGTCAGCATGGAATCATCAATATAAGGCTTAAGCTGCTCGTAGTTCGCAGCGATCAAAATCAATCCTTTTTCGACAGGCCGCTGTTTTAGCGCCAGCAGACGGTTAACGGCGACTTCGCTGTCAGGATCGCACCCGACCCCGAAAACGGCTTCTGTTGGATAGGCGATGACTTCTTCTTTTTTCAGGATTTCCACCGCCTGCGCGATGGAGCCTGATGGCAGGTTATTATTCACTGATTTGATCCGCCGAAACCGGCTTTCCACATTGTTTACTGGCGCAAAAGCGTTTCAAGCCTTGCGCGGTTTTCTTTTCTATAAGTAACGGATAATCGCAATAAGGGCAGACGCCCGCTACTGGTTTGAAATTGATAACGAACTGACATTCAGGATAGCGATCGCACGAATGGAAGGTCTTGCCATAACGAGAGCGGCGCTGCACCAATTGACCACGCTGGCACTGAGGGCAGGCAATTGCCGTTTCATCTGGTTTATCAATTTGTTCCGTATGTTCACATTCCGGATAGCGGCTGCATCCGATAAACATCCCGAACCGCCCCTGCCGCAGCGCCAATTCGCCGCCACAGAGTGGACAAAGCTGTCCCTCCAGAATTTTGACGATATGTCCGTCCGCCTGGCTTTTCAGGGGACGGACATAATCACATTCCGGATAGCGTGAACAACCGAGAAACGGACCGTGTTTCCCGGACCGAATAACAAGTTCAGCCCCACACTGTGGGCAGGGCTCGTTTTTATGCACCGTGAAGAGTGCTGATTTGGCCATAACAACTCTTGTTGCTGCACATAGAATTAATGCAGCATACCTTCATTCACTTCAAAGAGTAATTCTTCCATTTGCTGATAGGCATTTTCACAGCCTGGGATGTTGAATAGAACCATCAGGATCACCCATTTGAGATCTTCCAGTTCAAATTCAGCAGTATCCAGCGCCATGACGCGCTCTATCACCATCTCTCTCGTTTCGAGGTTTAGCACCTGAATCTGCTCGAGGAATAAAATGAATCCCCGGCAGCTGGCATCCAGCCTTTCACACTCTTCAGCTGTATAGATGCGCACAGACAATGGGTCAGAAGCAAGCTGCATCGGTTCGGCGAGGCCGTCCTGATAATCAGCCAACTTATCCAGCCACATCAACGCATTATAAATATCTTCCCGCTCAAAACCTGCGTCGGTCAGATCCCGTGTTAATTTGTCCTGATCCACCTGCATTTCTGCTTCGTTGTGGATGTAAGTCTCAAACAAATACATCAGTACGTCGAACATGGCATGCCCTCCTTAATCGGACATAGCCGCCGGGTACAGCTGCGATCCACCCTGCTAACTCCAGTTCGAGTAGCTGTGCTACCGTTACTGGCACAGGTTGGCCGGCACGTTCAGCGACAACGTCAACAGGTGTTACCTCATCTCCTACGTTAGCCAGGAGCTTGGGAAATGGCAATGCTACTGCCTCCTGATCCGATGAAATATGTCGCTTTTGGAGATCATCCTGCAACCAATGCAATCCATATTGCAAATTTTCCAGGATATCCTCTTTACAGGTCACCAGCGTCGCCCCCTGTTTTATCAGCCAGTGAGGGCCTTCGCAGCCAGGGTTCCCCAACGGGCCGGGTAGCGCAAAAACTTCACGCCCCTGCTCCAGTGCGCACCTTGCGGTAACCAGCGATCCACTCCGAATCGCAGCTTCGACCACCAGCACGCCCTGGCTTAACCCACTGATGATCCGGTTACGCCGTGGAAAGTTACCCGGTCTGGGCGATGTCGAAAGTGAAAACTCAGATACTATCGCCCCCTCTGAAGCGATAAGTTGCTCAGCCAGAATGTGATGACGACGCGGATAGAGACTAAAAAGACCATTGCCAAGCACGGCGACACTTCGCCCTTTTGCTGACAACGCCGCATGATGTGCCACACCATCGATGCCGCAAGCCAGGCCACTGGTGATCGTAAAGCCACATTGGGATAGCTGTTCACTCAGCATTTTCCCCCACCGCTCGCCATACCACGAGGGCGCACGGCTGCCCACAACCGCAAGCTGCATGCTATTAAGCACGTCAACGCGGCCTCGCACAAATAGCGCCCCGGGAAAATCAGGTATAGAACGTAACAATGGCGGAAAGCGAGGATCATCCGCTGTGAGAAGGTGGTTGTCGGTGTGTTCCAGCCATTCCAGACTACGTTCAAGCTCACTCTCACTGAACGAAAAAAACTTTACGGCATGTTTGGGCAAAAGCCCTGACGCGTTGACAGCTTCAGCATCGACGGTTGCCTGGCGAAGCAGCCTCTGCGCAATCTCCAGCATCGCGTCACCGTATAACGACCCGATGTTTATAAGCCGTAACCATATCTCTGTGGACGTCATCCTTTTCCCTGCCATAAGCAGCCTCAGCAATCTTTGCGATTGGTCACTGATGCTGTCAATCGACCGGGGATTTGTCTAGAATAGAAGTAATATTCTTATCAACTCCTGAACACGACTCTGGAAATTTATGGCAGTTTTGCAAGTGTTACATATTCCTGACGAGCGCCTTCGCATCGTCGCGGAACCGGTTAAAGAAGTGAATGCAGAAATTCAGCGTATCGTCGATGATATGTTCGATACCATGTACGCTGAAGAAGGCATTGGCCTTGCCGCGACCCAGGTAGACATTCACAAACGTATTATTGTGATCGACGTTTCTGAAAATCGTGATGAGCGCCTGGTGCTGATCAACCCTGAGATGCTGGAAAAAAGCGGCGAAACAGGTATTGAGGAAGGCTGTCTGTCTATCCCTGAACAGCGCGCTTTGGTGCCACGTGCCGAAAAAGTTAAAATCCGCGCACTGGATCGTGACGGCAATCCGTTTGAGCTGGAAGCCGACGATCTGCTGGCGATTTGCATTCAGCATGAGATGGATCACCTGGTCGGTAAGCTGTTTATCGATTACCTCTCACCGCTGAAGCAACAGCGTATTCGTCAGAAAGTTGAGAAACTGGATCGTTTACGTTCTCGCGCTTAACGCCCCCCGGATACAAGGAATAACGTGTCTACATCACTACGTATAATCTTCGCGGGTACCCCTGATTTTGCGGCGCGTCATCTCGACGCGCTGCTATCGTCTGGTCATCAGATTGTTGGCGTATTTACTCAGCCTGATCGTCCGGCTGGCCGCGGTAAAAAATTGATGCCTGGCCCGGTTAAAGTGCTGGCAGAAACGCATGGTTTGCCGGTTTTCCAGCCTGCATCATTACGACCTCAGGAAAACCAGCAGTTAGTGGCAGACCTGAACGCTGACGTGATGGTAGTTGTGGCTTACGGCCTCATTCTGCCGAAAGCGGTACTCGATATGCCCCGCCTGGGCTGTGTTAACGTTCATGGTTCCTTGCTCCCACGCTGGCGTGGTGCAGCCCCTATTCAGCGCGCTCTGTGGGCAGGCGATGCTGAAACTGGCGTGACAATCATGAAGATGGACGTAGGTTTAGACACGGGCGACATGCTGTATAAACTGGCGTGTCCCATTACCGCAGAAGATACCAGCGCCACGCTGTATGACAAGCTGGCGGATCTCGGTCCGCAGGGGCTGATTGAGACGTTGCAACAGCTTGCTGACAATACAGCGACACCTGAAGTGCAGGATGAGGCACAGGTGACCTATGCTGAAAAACTGAGTAAAGAAGAAGCCCGGATCGACTGGTCCCTGTCAGCAGCTCAACTCGAACGCTGTATCCGCGCCTTTAATCCATGGCCGATGAGCTGGTTGATGATTGATGAGCAGCCAGTGAAAGTCTGGAAAGCTTCAGTTATTAACGGCAATACTTCGGCAGAGCCCGGTACGATTATCGACGCCAGTAAAAACGGTATCCAGGTTGCGACCGGAGAAGGGATCCTGAATCTTGAATCGCTGCAACCGGCCGGTAAAAAGGCAATGAGCGCGCAGGATCTATTAAATTCCCGTCGTGAATGGTTCATCCCTGGCAATCGCCTTGCCTGAACAAATTTACTCTTAAGGCCCGGTGTTTCCGGGCATTTTTATTTTTACGGTTATGAAAAGACAAAATCTACGCACTATGGCGGCTCAGGCCGTTGAGCAGGTTATTGAGCAGGGCCAGTCACTGAGTAATGTCCTGCCTGCACTGCAACAAAAGGTTTCCGATAAAGACAAAGCCCTGCTTCAGGAGCTGTGCTTTGGCGTGCTGCGCACCCTCTCTCAGCTTGAGTGGTTAATTAATAAGCTGATGTCACGCCCGATGAGCGGCAAGCAGCGTACCGTGCATTATTTGATCATGGTCGGTTTCTACCAGCTTCTTCATACCCGCATTCCACCTCATGCTGCGCTGGCTGAGACAGTGGAGGGGGCCGTTGCGATTAAACGTCCCCAGTTGAAAGGATTGATTAACGGCGTGCTGCGTCAGTTCCAGCGTCAGCAGGTCGAACTGCTGGCAGAATTTGCGCAAAGCGAAGCGCGCTTCCTGCACCCTGAATGGCTGCTGAATCGCCTTAAAAAAGCCTACCCACAGCAATGGCAAGACATTGCTGATGCCAATAACCAACGTCCGCCGATGTGGTTACGCGTTAATCGTAACCATCATACCCGCGACGCATGGCTGGCCCTGCTGGAAGAGGCCGGAATGAGCGGCTTCACACACGCTGCTTATCCTGATGCGGTTCGTTTAGCCTCCCCTGCACCGGTACATGCATTACCCGGTTTTGAAGAGGGCTGGGTAACGGTACAGGACGCATCCGCTCAGGGCTGCATGACCTGGCTTGAACCGAAAGACGGGGAGCAGATCCTTGATCTCTGTGCAGCGCCAGGGGGGAAAACAACGCACATTCTGGAAGTGGCGCCGCAGGCCAGCGTGATGGCCGTGGATGTTGATGAGCAGCGTCTTTCACGCGTCTATGACAACCTCAAGCGTCTGGGTATGAAAGCACAGGTTAAGCAAGGCGATGGACGTAAACCCGCAGACTGGTGTGGTGATACCCGGTTCGATCGTATTTTGCTGGACGCCCCCTGCTCTGCAACCGGCGTGATTCGTCGTCATCCCGATATCAAATGGTTGCGTCGCGATCGTGATATCAAGGAGCTTGCCCAGTTGCAATCCGAAATTCTGGATGCCATCTGGCCGCATCTCAAACCCGGCGGAACCCTGGTATATGCAACCTGCTCTGTTCTTCCGGAAGAGAACAGTCAGCAAATTGCGGCTTTCCTGAAACGCACCCCGGACGCGACGCTGCATGATACGGGGACGCCTGAGCACCCGGGTCTGCAAAACCTGCCGGGCGCAGAAGAGGGTGATGGTTTCTTTTACGCTAAGCTAATCAAAGAGTGATGTTGAGAACAGGTCACGAAAGATGAAAATTATCATTCTGGGCGCAGGGCAAGTTGGCGGAACGCTGGCGGAAAATCTCGTGGGCGAAAACAACGATATCACCATTGTGGATACCAATGGCGATCGCCTGCGCGTTTTGCAGGACAAGTTTGATCTTCGTGTTGTACAGGGGCACGGCTCTCACCCACGTGTGCTTCGGGAGGCGGGCGCAGACGATGCCGACATGCTGGTTGCAGTAACCAGTTCAGATGAAACCAACATGGTTGCATGTCAGGTGGCCTACTCGCTTTTCAACACACCGAACCGCATCGCCCGCATTCGCTCCCCGGACTATGTCCGGGATGCGGAAAAGCTGTTTAATTCCGAAGCAGTACCTATCGACCATCTTATTGCCCCTGAACAGCTGGTTATCGACAGTATTTATCGTCTGATTGAGTACCCGGGCGCGTTGCAGGTTGTGAACTTTGCGGAAGGAAAAGTAAGCCTGGCGGTTGTGAAGGCTTATTACGGCGGCCCGCTGATTGGTAATGCCCTGTCGACAATGCGCGAGCATATGCCACATATCGATACGCGTGTTGCGGCGATTTTCCGTCACGACAGACCTATTCGTCCGCAAGGGTCCACCATTGTCGAAGCCGGGGATGAAGTCTTCTTTATTGCGGCTTCTCAGCATATCCGTGCGGTGATGAGTGAACTTCAGCGTCTCGAAAAACCATATAAACGTATTATGCTGGTTGGCGGCGGTAATATTGGCGCAGGTCTGGCGAGACGGCTGGAAAAAGACTACAGCGTGAAGCTGATTGAACGAGATCAACAGCGCGCGTCGGAGCTGGCTGAAAAGCTTCAGAATACTATCGTGTTTTATGGCGATGCTTCGGATCAGGAATTGCTGGCCGAAGAGCATATCGATCAGGTTGATCTTTTTATTGCCGTCACCAACGACGACGAAGCGAATATTATGTCCGCCATGCTCGCTAAACGTATGGGGGCGAAAAAAGTAATGGTGCTTATCCAGCGTAAGGCTTATGTCGACCTGGTACAGGGTAGCGTAATTGATATTGCTATTTCGCCTCAGCAAGCCACCATTTCTGCCCTGCTAAGCCATGTACGTAAAGCGGATATTGTCGGCGTGTCGTCTCTTCGTCGTGGTGTTGCTGAAGCCATTGAAGCCGTCGCTCATGGGGATGAAACGACGTCGCGCGTTGTTGGTCGCGCGATCGACGAAATTAAACTTCCACCAGGCACCATTATCGGCGCCGTAGTGCGAGGTAACGATGTCATGATCGCCAATGATAATTTACGTATTGAGCAGGGTGACCACGTTATTATGTTCCTGACCGATAAAAAATTTATTACCGACGTCGAGCGTTTATTCCAGCCAAGCCCGTTCTTCCTGTAATGATTTGGGTGCTCAGACGAGAGCACCCAAATATTAACCTTCTAATTTTCATGCCTTTTATTTTTCATAACGATTATTTATCCCCAATGGCAATTAGCTAATCATTTGTTAAACTTATAGGCGTCAGCTGGCACAAGGAGAACATAATGAGTTTTATTAAAGAGTTTCGCGAATTTGCGATGCGCGGGAATGTGGTGGATTTGGCTGTGGGTGTCATTATTGGTGCGGCGTTCGGTAAGATCGTTTCATCATTAGTCGCCGACATTATTATGCCGCCGTTAGGACTGTTGATTGGAGGCATTGATTTCAAACAGTTCGCCTTCACCCTTCGGGAGGCTCAGGGCGATATCCCTGCGGTTGTAATGCACTATGGCGTATTCATTCAGAACGTATTTGATTTCGTGATCGTGGCATTTGCCATTTTCATGGCGATCAAACTTATCAACAGACTTAACCGTAAAAAAGAAGAACCGGCTGCTGCCCCGCCAGCACCAACTAAAGAAGAAGTCTTACTGACTGAAATTCGCGATCTGTTAAAAGAGCAGAACAACCGCGTTTAATCAGGCGACAGAAACAGAAAGGCCAGTGGTAAAAAAGCGATTAGCTTGCTTGCCACTGGCCTCCCAGTTACCCCGTTGTGCATGTTTACCTTTACGTAAATAACTCCCTTTTCCTTTCTTGTTCTTCTCAACACGCTGTCTGAAAAGCGGGTCGTGAAGCAATGCCTCAATGGCGTTATCCTTAATTTGTCCCTTCGTATGCTGATAGCGGCTCATCATTTCTCCTGAGCATAGTTAATGTCGGCGGGAGTCTAGTCCCTGGCTGATAAAAAATCAACAACCCTGAGTTTCACTACTGGCGCCCTGTTCAAGAGCTTCCAGTATTGAGCAATAAACACTGCTATGAGCGGTACCGCAGCACGCGTCATTTAACCTTTGCAGAGATCGCTGCATGGCTTGCAGCTCCTGAATGCGTCCTTCAACTTCATCCAGCCGGGCCTGAACGATGCTTTTAGATTCCTGACACGTATGATGTTCAGGATCGATACGGATCGACAGCAGTTCACGGATCGACTCCAGCGTGAAGCCGAGTTGCCGTGCATAGCGGATAAAACGAAGGCGTTGCAGGTCGTTATCCGTATAAAGGCGAAATCCACCTTCCGTTCTGACCTCATGATCGATCATCTGCTGCTTTTCGTAGTAGCGGATAGTATCCGGCGTTACGTTAGCAAGCTTCGCAAGTTCACCTATGCGGTACATGGCTACTCCTCGTTTATTTTTTGCATTAACCTTTCACTGTACTCACCATGCAAAAAGTCAGTATTCATTCCCGTCTGGCGCAGTTTTAGCTCGATGAGCGCCAACCGACGACTGATTTCGGAGTACCGCGGGTCATTCTTATGAATGCCTTTAAGCAGATCGGCAAGCTCGACGGCTTCATTGCGTTGCTGAAGTTCAGGCGGTAAACAACCTGCGTTTTTCAGTAAGCGATAACCGGCCCGTAATTCAGGGGGAATATGTGAATCATCGTCCAGAATCAGCGGCTCACCGCTACCGGGAAGATTTTCGAACTCGCCTTTGTTTTGGGCATCGCAAATATGGCGTTCAGCCCACTGATCGAGCAACCACATAATGAACTCCAGGGGGTGAGCAGAAAAGATACAGACATTGTAGATAAGTGGAGATTCTGCGGATATAAAAAAACCCGCCGAGGCGGGTTTTTTTACGTTACTACAGATTACTCTGCAGCAGCTTCTGCTTTCTCTGAACGATCAACCAGCTCGATGTAAGCCATCGGCGCGTTGTCGCCTGCACGGAAGCCACACTTCAGAATGCGAGTGTAACCACCGGCACGGCTCGCGAAACGCGGGCCCAGTTCGTTAAACAGTTTTGCCACGATCTCGTTATCACGAGTACGGGCGAATGCCAGACGACGATTAGCAACGCTGTCAGTCTTGGCAAGAGTAATCAGCGGCTCAACTACGCGACGCAGCTCTTTCGCTTTAGGCAGGGTCGTCTTGATGATTTCATGACGAACCAGTGAACCTGCCATGTTGCGGAACATAGCCTGGCGATGGCTGCTGTTGCGGTTCAGTTGACGACCACTCTTACGATGGCGCATGACCTTATCCTTCTCAGTAAAACCTTAACCTGTGATCCGGTTACTCGTCAGCAATGCTTGCCGGTGGCCAGTTTTCCAGGCGCATGCCCAGAGACAGACCACGTGAAGCCAGCACGTCTTTAATCTCGGTAAGAGATTTTTTACCCAGGTTCGGCGTTTTCAGCAACTCAACCTCGGTACGCTGTACCAGATCACCGATATAGTGGATAGCTTCTGCCTTGAGGCAGTTAGCAGAGCGGACAGTCAATTCCAGATCGTCAACAGGGCGCAGCAGGATCGGATCGAATTCTGGTTTCTCTTCTTTCACTTCCGGCTGACGTACATCACGTAAGTCAACGAAAGCTTCCAGTTGTTCTGCCAGGATGGTTGCCGCACGACGAATCGCCTCTTCAGGATCGATTGTGCCATTGGTTTCCATTTCGATGACCAGCTTGTCCAGGTCGGTACGCTGTTCTACACGCGCTGCTTCAACATTGTAGGCAATACGCTCTACAGGGCTGTAACATGCGTCGACCAGCAGACGGCCGATTGGGCGCTCATCTTCTTCCGAATGAATTCGGGCAGAAGCCGGCACATAACCACGACCGCGCTGAACTTTGATACGCATGCTAATAGCTGCGTTCTCATCGGTCAGGTGGCAGATCACGTGCTGCGGCTTGACGATTTCAACATCACCGTCGTGGGTGATGTCGGCTGCAGTCACAGGGCCAATGCCAGATTTATTCAGAGTAAGAATAACTTCATCTTTACCCTGAACTCTCACCGCCAGCCCTTTCAGGTTGAGCAGGATTTCAAGGATATCTTCCTGAACGCCTTCTTTGGTGCTGTACTCATGAAGTACACCATCAATCTCAACCTCGGTCACCGCGCAACCCGGCATCGATGAGAGCAGAATACGGCGCAGTGCGTTACCCAGAGTATGGCCAAAGCCACGCTCTAAAGGCTCAAGGGTCACCTTGGCGTGCGTCGAACTCACTTGCTCGATATCTACCAGGCGCGGTTTTAGAAACTCTGTCACAGAACCCTGCATTGTGTCCTCTCTTTGGTACTAAGCTTTACTTGGAGTAAAGCTCGACGATCAGGTGTTCGTTAATGTCCGCAGACAGATCAGAACGTTCTGGCTGACGCTTGAACGTACCTTCCATCTTGCCAGCATCAACTTCCAGCCAGGTTGGCTTTTCACGCTGCTCAGCCAGCTCCAGAGCGGCTTTCACGCGAGATTGCTTTTTCGCTTTCTCACGAATGCTAACAACGTCATTCGCTTTAACCTGATAAGAAGCGATGTTAACAACACGACCGTTTACCATGATTGCTTTATGGCTAACCAGCTGGCGTGATTCAGCACGAGTCGCGCCGAAGCCCATACGGTATACAACGTTGTCCAGACGACCTTCCAGCAGAGCCAGCAGGTTTTCACCTGTGTTGCCTTTCAGACGTGCTGCTTCTTTATAGTAGTTACGGAACTGACGCTCCAGCACACCGTAGATACGGCGAACTTTTTGCTTTTCACGCAACTGCACACCATAGTCAGACAGACGCGGTTTACGCGCACCGTGCTGGCCAGGAGCTTGTTCAATTTTACACTTGGTATCGATCGCGCGAACGCCAGACTTAAGGAATAAGTCGGTGCCCTCACGACGGCTCAGCTTGAGCTTAGGACCCAAATATCTTGCCATTTTCTATCTCCAACTAACCTAAAAAACGAGCGTTATACGCGACGTTTTTTCGGCGGACGACAACCGTTATGAGGGATCGGAGTCACATCAGTAATATTCGTGATGCGGAAACCAGCGGCGTTCAGAGCGCGAACAGTAGATTCACGACCCGGACCCGGACCTTTAACCATAACTTCCAGATTCTTGATGCCGTATTCTTTTACGGCTTCAGCGCAACGCTCTGCTGCAACCTGAGCTGCGAACGGAGTGGATTTGCGAGAACCACGGAAACCGGAACCACCGGCTGTTGCCCAACCCAATGCGTTACCCTGACGATCAGTAATAGTAACGATGGTGTTGTTGAAAGAAGCATGGATATGAGCCACGCCGTCAGAGACTTGTTTTCTTACACGTTTACGTGCACGAACTGGTGCCTTTGCCATTATTCAATCACCCCGATTATTTCTTGATCGGTTTGCGCGGACCCTTACGGGTACGTGCGTTGGTCTTAGTACGCTGACCGCGCACTGGCAGACCACGACGATGACGCAAACCGCGATAGCAACCAAGATCCATCAGGCGCTTGATGCTCATGCTGATTTCACGGCGCAGATCACCTTCAACGACAAATTTGGCAACTTCGTCACGCAGCGTGTCGATTTGTTCTTCAGACAGCTCACTGATCTTAACATCTTCAGCGATACCCGCTGCAGCCAGAATGGCTTTAGAACGGGTCTTGCCGACGCCATAGATCGAAGTTAATGCGATCACAGCATGTTTCTGATCAGGAATGTTAATGCCTGCTATACGGGCCACTATGCACTCCTACTATTTAATATGTACGCACCATGCTGAAAAGCCCGTTTTCAGGATACTCAAATGGAAACGTACAGACATACAAAAGATTGGCTGGCTAATCTAGCCAGCTCAACCCAACTTTGCAAGAAAAATATGCGAAATAATCAGCCTTGGCGCTGTTTATGCTTCGGCTCGGCACTGCAAATCACACGGATGACACCATCACGCTTAACGATTTTGCAGTTACGGCATAATTTCTTGACGGAAGCACGAACTTTCATTTTTACTCTCCGTAACTTCTCAGGCGACCAGTTAGCGGCCGTAGCCTTTCAGGTTCGCCTTCTTCAATGCAGACTCATACTGACTGGACATCATCAGAGTTTGCACTTGAGCCATAAAGTCCATAATCACGACCACAACGATAAGCAGTGAGGTCCCACCGAAGTAGAACGGTACTTTCATTGCATCACGCATGAACTCCGGGATCAGGCAGATAAAAGTAATATAAAGCGCACCAACCAAAGTCAGGCGAGTCATTACTTTATCGATATACTTCGCCGTTTGCTCTCCCGGACGAATTCCTGGTACAAATGCACCGGACTTCTTCAGGTTATCTGCTGTTTCACGCGGGTTGAAGACCAACGCCGTGTAGAAGAAACAGAAGAAGATGATCGCAGACGCATAGAGTAACACATAAAGTGGTTGCCCAGGCTGCAAATACAGCGAAATTGTTGTCAGCCAGTTCCAACCAGTACCGCCCCCGAACCATGACGCGATGGTTGCCGGGAACAGAATAATACTGGAAGCGAAGATAGCCGGGATAACCCCCGCCATATTCACTTTCAGCGGTAAATGTGTGCTCTGTGCAGCATAGACACGACGACCCTGCTGACGTTTAGCGTAGTTCACCACAATGCGGCGTTGACCACGTTCAACGAAGACAACAAAGAACGTCACTGCAAATACTAATACTGCAACCAACAGCAACAGGAGGAAGTGCAGGTCGCCTTGACGCGCTTGCTCGATAGTATGGGCGATGGCCGGCGGGAGACCCGCAACGATACCGGCGAAGATAATGATTGAGATACCGTTACCGATACCTCGTTCAGTAATCTGTTCGCCGAGCCACATCAGGAACATGGTCCCTGTGACCAGACTTACAACAGCGGTGAAATAGAATGCAAAGCCTGGGTTTAATACCAGGCCCTGCATACCAGGCATATTCGGAAGACCGGTAGCAATACCGATCGACTGGAATATTGCCAGCACCAGAGTGCCGTAACGGGTGTACTGGCTAATCTTACGACGTCCAGACTCCCCTTCTTTCTTCAACTCTGCCAGGGCCGGATGAACGACCGTCAGCAGCTGGATAATAATCGATGCCGAAATGTACGGCATAATACCCAGTGCGAAAATAGAAGCACGGCTGAGAGCACCACCAGAGAACATGTTGAACATTTCAATGATGGTGCCTCGCTGTTGCTCAAGCAGTTTGGCAAGTACAGCGGCATCAATACCAGGGATCGGAATAAAAGAGCCAATACGGAACACAATCAGCGCGCCGATTACAAACAGCAGTCTGCGTTTCAGCTCGCCAAATCCACCTTTGGCACTTTGAAAATCTAATCCCGGTTGCTTAGCCATCTGCTACTTATTCCTCAATTTTACCGCCAGCAGCTTCGATAGCAGCACGAGCACCTTTAGTAACACGCAGGCCACGAACAGTTACCGGAGTAGAAACTTCACCAGCCAGGATCACTTTCGCGAACTCGATCTGGATACCGATAATGTTAGCCGCTTTCAGCGTGTTCAGGTCTACAACGCCGCCTTCAACTTTCGCCAGGTCAGACAGACGGATTTCCGCTGTGATCGCTGCTTTGCGAGAGGTGAAGCCGAACTTCGGCAGACGACGGTACAGTGGCATCTGGCCACCCTCGAAACCGCGACGTACGCCACCGCCAGAACGAGAGTTCTGACCTTTGTGACCACGACCACCGGTTTTGCCGAGGCCAGAACCGATACCACGACCCAGGCGTTTACCCGCCTTTTTAGAGCCTTCGGCCGGAGACAGAGTATTTAAACGCATCTCTTACTCCTCAACTTTAACCATGAAGTAAACCGCGTTGACCATACCACGAACAGCAGGAGTATCCTCGCGCTCAACGGTATGACCAATACGACGCAGACCCAGGCCAAGCAGCGTTGCCTTGTGTTTCGGCAGACGACCGATTGCACTGCGGGTTTGAGTGATTTTAATAGTCTTTGCCATGGTCAATTACCCCAGAATTTCTTCAACGGATTTACCACGCTTGGCAGCGACCATTTCTGGAGAATTCATATTTTCCAGGCCATCAATAGTTGCACGAACCACGTTGATCGGGTTGGTGGAACCATATGCTTTAGCCAGAACGTTATGAACTCCAGCAACTTCCAGAACGGCGCGCATTGCACCACCGGCGATGATACCGGTACCTTCGGAAGCTGGCTGCATGAATACACGAGAACCCGTGTGAACACCTTTAACTGGGTGTTGCAGGGTACCGTTGTTCAGCGCGACGTTAATCATATTGCGACGGGCTTTTTCCATCGCTTTCTGGATCGCTGCTGGAACTTCACGCGCTTTACCGTAACCAAAACCAACGCGACCGTTACCATCACCCACTACAGTCAGAGCTGTGAAGGAGAAAATACGACCACCTTTAACGGTTTTAGATACGCGGTTTACCGCGATCAGCTTTTCCTGCAGTTCGCCAGCCTGTTTTTCGATGTGAGCCATCTTACACCTCTACCTTAGAACTGAAGGCCAGCTTCACGGGCAGCATCTGCCAGTGCCTGGACACGACCATGATATTGGAACCCGGAACGGTCAAAGGAAACATTGCTGATGCCTTTTTCCAGAGCGCGTTCAGCGACAGCTTTACCTACAGCTGCTGCGGCGTCTTTGTTACCGGTATACTTCAATTGTTCTGAGATAGCTTTTTCTACAGTAGAAGCAGCTACCAGAACTTCAGAACCGTTCGGTGCAATTACCTGTGCGTAAATATGACGCGGGGTACGATGTACCACCAGGCGAGTTGCACCCAGCTCTTTGAGCTTGCGGCGTGCGCGGGTCGCACGACGGATACGAGCAGATTTCTTATCCATAGTGTTACCTTACTTCTTCTTAGCCTCTTTGGTACGCACGACTTCGTCGGCGTAACGAACACCCTTGCCTTTATAAGGCTCAGGACGACGGTAGGCGCGCAGATCTGCTGCAACCTGACCGATCAGCTGTTTATCAGCGCCTTTCAGCACGATTTCAGTCTGAGTCGGGCATTCTGCAGTGATACCGGCCGGCAGCGGATGCTCAACAGGGTGTGAGAAGCCCAGAGACAGGCCTACTGCATTCCCTTTGATAGCTGCACGATAACCTACACCAACCAGCTGAAGCTTTTTAGTGAAGCCTTCGGTAACACCAACAACCATTGAGTTCAGCAGGGCACGCGCGGTACCAGCCTGAGCCCATCCATCCACGAAACCATCACGTGGACCGAAGGTCAGAGCGTTATCTGCATGTTTAACTTCAACAGCATTGTTGAGGGTACGAGTCAGCTCGCCGTTTTTACCTTTGATCGTAATAACCTGACCGTCGATTTTTACATCAACGCCGGCAGGAATAACGACCGGTGCTTTAGCAACACGAGACATTCTTTCCTCCGATTAGGCTACGTAGCAGATAATTTCGCCACCAAGACCAGCCTGGCGCGCTGCACGATCAGTCATAACACCTTTAGAGGTAGAAACAACTGCGATACCAAGACCAGCCATTACTTTTGGCAGCTCATCTTTTTTCTTATAGATGCGCAGGCCTGGGCGGCTGACACGCTGAATGCTTTCTACAACAGCTTTACCCTGGAAATACTTGAGAGTAAGTTCCAGTTCCGGCTTGGTGTCGCCTTCAACTTTAAAATCTTCGATAAAACCTTCTTCCTTCAGCACGTTGGCAATTGCCACTTTCAGCTTGGCGGAAGGCATGGTGACCGCAACTTTGTTCGCGGCCTGACCGTTACGGATACGGGTCAGCATATCCGCGATCGGATCTTGCATGCTCATCTGTCTTTACTCCCGTGATTCAATTGGTAATTACCAGCTAGCCTTTTTCAAGCCTGGCACTTCACCGCGCATGGCGGCTTCACGCAGTTTGATACGGCTCAACCCAAACTTGCCCACATAACCATGTGGACGACCTGTTTGACGACAGCGGTTACGCTGACGAGACGGGCTGGAATCACGCGGCAGAGACTGCAGCTTGAGAACCGCATTCCAACGATCTTCGTCGGAAGCGTTCACATCAGAAATGATCGCTTTCAGTTCAGCGCGTTTAGCGAAGAATTTATCAGCTAAAGCTACGCGCTTTACTTCGCGTGCTTTCATTGATTGCTTAGCCATTCAGTAACCCTACCTTACTTGCGGAACGGGAAGTCAAAGGCAGCCAGCAGAGCACGGCCTTCTTCATCAGATTTCGCAGTAGTGGTAATGGTAATATCCAAACCACGCACGCGGTCGACTTTATCGTAGTCGATTTCTGGGAAGATGATCTGCTCACGGACACCCATGCTGTAGTTACCACGACCGTCGAAAGACTTAGCGGACAAGCCACGGAAGTCACGGATACGTGGAACAGCAATAGTGATCAGGCGCTCAAGGAACTCCCACATGCGTTCGCCACGCAGAGTTACTTTACAGCCGATCGGATAGCCCTGACGGATTTTGAAGCCTGCAACAGATTTGCGTGCTTTGGTGATCAGCGGTTTTTGACCGGAGATTGCTGTCAGGTCAGCTGCTGCGTTATCCAGCAGTTTCTTGTCAGCGATCGCTTCACCAACACCCATGTTCAGGGTGATCTTCTCGACCCGAGGGACTTGCATGACAGAATTGTAGTTAAACTCAGTCATGAGTTTGTTAACTACTTCGTCTTTGTAGTAATCATGCAGTTTCGCCATCGTACTACTCCAAATTACTTGATAGTTTCGCTGTTAGATTTGAAGAAACGGACTTTTTTACCGTCTTCGAATCTAAAGCCTACACGGTCAGCCTTGCCGGTAGCCGCATTGAAGATTGCAACGTTAGAAACCTGAATAGCAGCTTCTTTTTCAACGATGCCGCCTGGTTGGTTCAGGGCCGGAACCGGCTTCTGATGTTTCTTAACCAGGTTGATACCTTCAACGACAAGTTTGCCGGAAGACAGAACATTTTTTACTTTACCGCGTTTACCTTTATCTTTACCGGTTAACACGATAACTTCGTCATCACGACGGATTTTCGCTGCCATGATTCGCTCCTTAGAGTACTTCTGGTGCCAGAGAGATAATTTTCATGAACTTCTCAGTACGAAGTTCACGAGTTACCGGCCCAAAGATACGCGTGCCGATAGGCTGCTCGCTGTTATTGTTTAAAATAACGCATGCATTACCATCGAAGCGAATGACAGAACCGTCAGGGCGACGAACACCCTTCTTGGTGCGCACCACTACCGCCTTCAGCACATCACCTTTTTTGACCTTACCACGTGGAATTGCTTCCTTGATGGTGATCTTGATGATGTCGCCTACGCCTGCGTAGCGACGGTGCGAGCCACCCAGAACCTTGATACACATTACGCGACGTGCACCGGAGTTGTCGGCGACGTTCAGCATAGTCTGTTCTTGGATCATTTTAGTGCTCCGCTAATGTCAACTACTACCTGAGACTCTAAAATCAGAGCCGTTAAAAAGCCCCATATCGAGGGCGCGGCATTATAACACCGCTTCTGCAATATGGGTAGAAAAAATAAACGGCTCATCGCTGAGCCGTTTATTCGTATTGAGAATGCGTACTCTATTACAGAACCGCTTTCTCTACAACGCGAACCAGCGTCCAGGACTTAGTCTTGGACAGTGGACGGCATTCACGGATTTCAACCTTGTCGCCGATACCACATTCGTTGTTCTCGTCATGTACGTGCAGTTTGGTCGTACGCTTGATGAATTTACCGTAGATCGGGTGTTTCACAAAACGTTCGATAGCTACAACAATGGATTTCTCCATTTTATCGCTAACAACACGACCTTGCAGAGTACGGATTTTATCGGTCATTACGCACCCGCCTTCTGAGTCAGTAAAGTCTTAACGCGCGCAACATTGCGACGCACTTGCTTCAGCAGGTGAGTCTGTTGCAGCTGGCCACTTGCAGCCTGCATACGCAGGTTGAACTGCTCACGCAGCAGGTTCAGCAGCTCAGCGTTCAGCTCTTCAACGCTTTTTTCACGCAGCTCTTTTGCTTTCATTACATCACCGTCTTAGTTACAAAGGTGGTTTTGATAGGCAGTTTCGCTGCTGCCAGGCCGAAGGCTTCACGGGCCAGCTCTTCCGGAACACCGTCCATTTCATAAAGGACTTTGCCCGGTTGGATCAAGGCAACCCAGTACTCCACGTTACCTTTACCTTTACCCATACGAACTTCCAGTGGCTTCTCGGTGATCGGTTTGTCCGGGAATACACGGATCCAGATCTTACCTTGACGCTTAACTGCACGGGTCATTGCACGACGTGCTGCTTCGATCTGACGTGCAGTCAGACGACCACGGCCAACAGCTTTCAGACCGAAAGTGCCGAAGCTAACATCCGTACCCTGCGCCAGACCACGGTTGCGGCCTTTGTGCACTTTACGGAATTTTGTACGCTTTGGTTGTAACATCAGCGACGCTCCTTATTTACGGCCTTTACGCTGCTGCTTTTTAGGTTGAGCAGCCGGTTTTTCCGGTTGTTCAACAGCAGCCATACCACCCAGGATCTCACCTTTGAAGATCCATACCTTAACGCCGATTACACCGTAAGTGGTGTGCGCTTCAGAGGTGTTGTAGTCGATGTCAGCACGCAGAGTGTGCAACGGTACGCGACCTTCGCGGTACCATTCGGTACGTGCGATTTCCGCGCCGCCCAGACGGCCGCTAACTTCAACTTTGATACCTTTAGCGCCCAGACGCATTGCGTTCTGTACAGCACGCTTCATAGCACGACGGAACATAACACGACGTTCCAGCTGAGAAGTGATGCTGTCAGCAACCAATTTAGCGTCCAGTTCAGGCTTACGAACTTCAGCGATATTGATCTGTGCAGGAACGCCAGCGATATCCGCTACGACCTTGCGCAGTTTTTCTACGTCTTCGCCTTTCTTACCGATAACGATGCCAGGACGAGCAGTGTGAATAGTCACACGGATGCTCTTAGCTGGACGCTCGATAACGATACGAGATACAGACGCTTTAGCCAGTTCCTTAGTCAGGTACTGACGTACTTTAAAATCGCTGTCCAGGTTGTCAGCGAATTCTTTGGTGTTCGCAAACCAGGTAGAGTTCCATGGTTTTACAATACCCAGGCGAATACCATTAGGATGTACTTTCTGACCCATTGCTAGTCTCCAGAGTCTCAGCGATCGGACACAACCACAGTAATGTGGCTGGTGCGCTTCAGGATGCGATCTGCACGACCTTTCGCACGCGGCATAATGCGCTTCATGCTTGGGCCTTCATCTACGAAAATTTTCGCGACTTTCAGATCGTCGATGTCAGCGCCATCGTTGTGTTCAGCGTTAGCAATGGCAGATTCCAGTACTTTCTTGACCAATACCGCAGCTTTCTTGTTGGTATAGGTCAGGATGTCCAGGGCCTGCGACACTTTCTTACCGCGAATCAGGTCAGCAACAAGGCGAACCTTCTGTGCAGAAGAACGAGCATGGCGATGTTGAGCTAAAGTTTCCATCTCTTCCTCCTACCTTATTTCTTCTTCGCTTTTTTATCAGCAGCGTGGCCGCGATAAGTACGAGTCGGTGCGAATTCACCCAGTTTGTGACCAACCATTTCGTCGGTAACAAAGACTGGAACGTGCTGACGACCATTATGGACAGCGATGGTCAAACCGATCATGTTAGGAAAGATCGTTGAACGACGGGACCAAGTGCGCAGGGGCTTCTTGTCTCCGCTTTCCACCGCTTTCTCTACCTTCTTCAGCAAGTGCAGGTCAATAAAAGGACCTTTCTTGAGAGAACGTGGCATGGCTTATCCTCTAAAATTATTTGCTACGGCGACGTACGATAAATTTATCAGTACGCTTGTTGCTGCGGGTCTTCTTACCTTTGGTCTGAACGCCCCACGGAGTTACCGGGTGCTTACCAAAGTTACGACCTTCACCACCACCATGTGGGTGGTCGACTGGGTTCATCGCAGTACCGCGAACGGTAGGACGAACACCACGCCAGCGTGCAGCACCAGCTTTACCCAGAACGCGCAGCATATGCTCAGCATTGCCAACTTCGCCCAGAGTAGCGCGGCAGTCTGCTTCGACTTTACGCATTTCACCAGAACGCAGACGCAGGGTGACATAAGCACCGTCACGCGCAACGATCTGAACGTAAGTACCCGCGGAACGCGCCAGCTGACCGCCTTTACCTGGTTTCATTTCTACGTTATGAACGGTAGAACCAACCGGGATATTGCGCATCGGCAGGGTGTTGCCTGCTTTGATTGCAGCATCAACGCCAGACTGAATCTGGTCGCCAGCTTTCAGGCCTTTAGGGGCCAGGATGTAACGGCGTTCGCCATCTTTGTACAGAACCAGCGCGATGTTCGCGGAACGGTTCGGATCGTACTCAAGACGCTCAACAACTGCTGGGATACCGTCTTTGTTGCGTTTGAAGTCAACAATACGATAAGCCTGCTTGTGGCCACCACCGATGTGACGAGTGGTGATACGGCCATTGTTGTTACGACCACCGGATTTGCTGTTTTTTTCCAGCAACGGAGCAAAAGGTTTGCCCTTGTGCAGCTCAGGGTTAACCACTTTAACTACGTGGCGACGACCCGGAGATGTCGGTTTACATTTAACAACTGCCATTGTATTACTCCTCCGACTTACTCAGCGCCGCCAACGAAGTCCAGGTTCTGGCCTTCTTTCAGGGTGACGTAAGCTTTTTTCCAGTCGCTACGACGACCGATACGCTGTCCGTGACGTTTAACTTTCCCTTTAACTACCAGGGTGTTAACGACTTCGACTTCGACTTCAAACAGTTTCTGCACAGCAGCTTTGATCTCTGCTTTGGTCGCGTCTTTAGCAACTTTGAGAACGATGGTGTTTGTTTTTTCCATCGCAGTAGACGCTTTTTCAGAAACGTGCGGTGCGCGCAGCACCTTCAGCAGACGTTCTTCACGAATCATGCCAGCATCTCCTCAACTTGCTTAACAGCATCAGCAGTCATTACGACTTTGTCGAAGGCGATCAGGCTAACCGGGTCGATACCAGTCGCGTCGCGTACGTCAACCTTGTGCAGGTTACGCGCGGCCAGGAACAGGTTCTCGTCCAGCTCACCGGTGATGATCAGCACATCTTCCAGAGCCATGTCTTTCAGTTTCTGTGCCAGCAGCTTAGTTTTAGGCGCTTCAACAGAGAACTTCTCGACAACGATCAGACGATCCTGACGTACCAGTTCGGACAGAATGCTTTTCAGCGCGCCGCGGTACATCTTTTTGTTAACTTTTTGACTGTGGTCCTGTGGACGCGCAGCGAAGGTCACGCCACCTGAACGCCAGATCGGGCTCTTGATAGAACCTGAACGCGCACGGCCGGTACCTTTCTGGCGCCATGGCTTTTTGCCTGAACCAGTTACTTCAGCACGAGTCTTCTGAGCACGAGTACCCTGACGAGCACCAGCTGCATAAGCAACAACAACCTGGTGAACCAGCGCTTCGTTGAAATCACGACCGAAGGTAGTTTCGGAAACAGTCAGCGCGCTCTGCGCGTCTTTCAATACTAATTCCATTGCTATCCCCTTACGCCTTCACAGCTGGTTTAACGATCAGGTCGCTACCGGTTGCACCCGGGACCGCACCTTTAACCAGCAGCAGGTTGCGCTCAGCGTCAACACGTACTACGTCCAGGCTCTGAACGGTTACACGTTCGTTGCCCAGCTGACCTGCCATTTTCTTGCCTTTGAACACTTTGCCCGGAGTCTGGTTCTGACCGATAGAACCCGGAACGCGGTGAGACAAGGAGTTACCGTGAGTAGCGTCCTGGGTACGGAAGTTCCAGCGCTTAACGGTACCAGCAAAACCTTTACCTTTAGAGGTACCGGTTACGTCAACTTTTTTAACGTCAGCAAACAGCTCAACGCTAATGTCCTGACCTACGGTGAACTCTTCGCCTTCAGCAAGACGGAATTCCCACAGACCACGGCCAGCTTCAACGCCAGCTTTAGCGAAGTGACCCGCTTCTGGTTTGGTTACACGGTTAGCTTTTTTAGCACCAGTGGTAACCTGAATAGCGCGGTAGCCATCGTTAGCCAGATCTTTAACCTGAGTAACGCGGTTTGCTTCAACTTCGATTACGGTTACTGGGATAGAAACGCCATCTTCAGTGAAGATGCGGGTCATACCCACTTTTTTACCGACTAAACCAATCATTGTTTCAACCTCTCAATCGCTCGATGACCTGATTAACCCAGGCTGATCTGCACGTCTACACCGGCAGCCAGATCCAGACGCATCAGAGCATCAACGGTTTTCTCAGTTGGCTCAACGATGTCAACCAGACGCTTGTGAGTGCGGATTTCGTACTGATCACGCGCATCTTTGTTAACGTGCGGAGAGATCAGAACGGTAAAGCGCTCTTTGCGGGTCGGCAGCGGGATCGGACCACGGACTTGCGCACCAGTGCGCTTAGCAGTCTCGACGATTTCCGCGGTTGATTGATCGATCAGACGATGATCAAACGCTTTAAGGCGGATACGGATTCTTTGGTTCTGCATGAGACCAGAGCTCCAATTATTTTATAAACGAAAATGATTACTCCTCAAACCCATTACGATTGATGGGAGAGTGTAACCGTTCTTACGTAGCTCCCCAATTGGGAGCATTGTTGAGTAACAAAGTGAGCTACTCTGGTTCAGATTGAACCCGCCGTCAATTACGACAAGCCCGCGCATTATACGTAAATCAGAGAAAGACGCAAGTGCCGTTTAGAAATTAAGCGCCAAAGACGTACTATACGTAAGGCCGCGCAATTTTTTATGCAAAGTATCCCTTCTCAACTCTTTGTCTGAAGCCGCTACGCAATTGCTGTTTTTACACATTGCCGGGCCATGCAGATTATTACGAGTATGCGCTCAAACCATTTTGAGGCTCTCGCTATGCTACTGTCCCTCCCCTTTCTGCTGATCTATTTTGCGTTATCGGCCTTGCTTGTTCGCACCGATATTCGCACGGGGCTTCTTCCCGATAAATTTCTTTGCCCGCTGCTATGGACGGGCCTGCTCTACCAGCTTTGTCTCCATCCTGATTTTTTGCCGAGCGCGGTAGTGGGTGCGATGGCAGGATACGCCGGATTCGCCATTATCTATTGGGGATACCGTCTCATCTGCCGACGTGAAGGGATGGGATATGGCGACATAAAATATCTGGCGGCGCTGGGGGCATGGCATGGCTGGTGTGTACTACCAATACTGGCATTAGTGGCCGCGTTAATGGCTCTGCTGTATCTGGTTGCTTTCTCGTTGTTTACCCCTGATAAGCAGGCATTAAAAAACCCACTGCCTTTTGGGCCATTTCTGGCGGCAGCGGGTTTATGCGTTGGCTGGGAAAGCCTGATTAACTTTCCACTTTGATCTGAGACTGAAGGTAGTTCTGTAGGCCAATTTTGCTAATGAGATCCAGTTCGGTCTCAAGCCAGTCGATGTGCCCTTCTTCATCGGCCAGGATCTGGATCATCATATCGCGGCTGACGTAGTCATGTACGCTGTCCGCATAGGCAATGGCTTCACGCAGATCTTTTGCACCCTCCAGCTCCAGCCGGAGATCAGAACGCAGCATCTCTTCGACATCTTCTCCGATGCCCAGTTTTCCGAGATCCTGTAGGTTAGGAATGCCTTCGAGGAATAAAATACGCTCAATGTATTTATCGGCGTGTTTCATTTCATCAATGGACTCATGGTATTCAACATCGTTGAGGCGAGTCAGTCCCCAGTTTTTAAACATTCTTGCATGGAGAAAATACTGATTGATTGCGACAAGCTCATTTCCCAATAATTTATTGAGATAACTTATGATTTTAACATCACCTTTCATTATATAGTCCCTCCGCTTCCACTCATTGAAGCGTAGATCGGGCTACGGGGATGTCAAAAAAAAGATAGAGGCTTACGCGATCTCTTTGAATTCCGGGATCTGCATCAGTTCGTCCTGCATGATCTCACGCGCTGCGCGAACGCATTTACCGCATTGATTTCCCACCGGAACAAACTTGCGAAGCTGCTGGAAAGATTGTGGTTGAAACTGGCGAACGGCCTGACGAATTTTTTTGTCGCTTACACCATTACATAAACAAACGTACATAAAGACTCCCGTTCAAAATATGCGCAAAGTGTAAGTGAGAATGGTTATGATTACAATAGCGCGGGCGTCGGAATACGTGGCGGGAGAAAGCAAAAAATGCGAATTTTTATGACAATGCCCCAACGGCAGAAAACAAAAAAGGACGCCGGAGCGTCCTTTTTATTTCAGGGATAATTAATTAGCCCAGAACTTTAGCAACAACGCCCGCGCCAACGGTACGGCCGCCTTCACGGATTGCGAAACGCAGACCGTCGTCCATCGCGATTGGGTGGATCAGCGTCACAACCATCTTGATGTTGTCGCCTGGCATTACCATCTCTACGCCTTCTGGCAGTTCGATGGTACCGGTCACGTCAGTTGTACGGAAGTAGAACTGTGGACGGTAGCCTTTGAAGAACGGAGTATGACGGCCGCCTTCGTCTTTGGACAGAATGTACACTTCAGATTCGAACTTGGTGTGTGGCTTGATTGAGCCTGGCTTCGCCAGAACCTGACCACGTTCGATTTCTTCACGTTTGATACCACGCAGCAGAACACCAACGTTCTCACCAGCACGGCCTTCGTCCAGCAGTTTGCGGAACATTTCAACGCCAGTACAGGTAGACTTCGCAGTCTCTTTGATACCAACGATTTCAACTTCTTCACCAACTTTGATGATACCGCGCTCTACACGACCGGTAACAACGGTACCACGACCGGAGATGGAGAATACGTCTTCGATTGGCAGCAGGAATGGCTTGTCAATCGCACGCTCTGGTTCTGGGATGTAAGAATCCAGGTAGCCAGCCAGTTCGATGATTTTCTCTTCCCACTCTGCTTCGCCTTCCAGCGCTTTCAGCGCGGAACCACGAACGATTGGAGTGTCGTCGCCTGGGAAATCGTACTGAGACAGCAGTTCACGAACTTCCATCTCTACCAGTTCCAGCAGCTCTTCGTCATCAACCATGTCACATTTGTTCAGGAACACGATGATGAAAGGAACGCCTACCTGACGACCCAGCAGGATGTGCTCACGAGTCTGAGGCATAGGGCCGTCAGTCGCAGCAACAACCAGGATCGCGCCGTCCATCTGCGCAGCACCGGTGATCATGTTTTTAACATAGTCGGCGTGGCCTGGGCAGTCTACGTGTGCGTAGTGGCGAGTCGGGGTGTCATACTCAACGTGAGAGGTGTTGATGGTGATACCACGAGCTTTTTCTTCTGGTGCGTTATCGATCTGGTCGAAAGCACGAGCAGCACCGCCGTAGGTTTTAGCCAGTACGGTGGTGATTGCAGCAGTCAGGGTAGTTTTACCATGGTCAACGTGGCCGATAGTACCAACGTTGACGTGCGGTTTTGTACGTTCAAATTTTTCTTTAGACACGGCTATATTCCTTACTATAGTGCTCTCCCCTTCGGAGAGAGCACGGGACTTAGGTTTTAATCCTGTGGATTACTTACCACGGGCTTCGATAACGGCCTGAGCAACGTTGTTCGGCGCATCATCATACTTCAGGAATTCCATAGTGTATGATGCACGACCTTTGGTCAGAGAACGCAGCTGAGTTGCATATCCGAACATTTCAGACAGCGGAACTTCAGCGTGGATCTTAACGCCAGTTACTTCGGATTCCTGACCACGCAGCATACCGCGACGACGGCTCAAGTCACCGATAACGTCACCGGTGTTCTCTTCAGGAGTTTCTACTTCAACCTTCATGATCGGCTCAAGCAGAACTGGTTTTGCTTTCTTAAAGCCTTCTTTAAAGGCAATAGACGCAGCCAGTTTAAACGCCAGTTCAGAGGAGTCAACGTCGTGGTAAGAACCGAAGTGCAGACGAACACCCATGTCTACAACCGGGTAACCAGCCAGAGGACCAGCTTTCAGCTGCTCCTGGATGCCTTTATCAACGGCAGGGATGTATTCGCCAGGAATTACACCACCTTTGATGTCGTTGATGAACTCGTAACCTTTAGGGTTAGAGCCCGGCTCCAGTGGGTACATGTCGATCACAACGTGACCGTACTGACCGCGACCACCAGACTGCTTAGCGTGTTTACCTTCAACATCGGTAACTTTCGCGCGAATCGCTTCGCGGTAAGCAACCTGAGGTTTACCCACGTTCGCTTCAACGTTGAATTCACGCTTCATACGGTCAACGATGATGTCCAGGTGCAGTTCACCCATACCAGCGATGATGGTCTGGTTAGATTCTTCATCAGTCCATACGCGGAATGATGGGTCTTCTTTCGCCAGACGGCCCAGAGCCAGACCCATTTTTTCCTGGTCAGCTTTGGTTTTTGGTTCAACTGCGATGGAGATTACCGGCTCAGGGAATTCCATACGCTCCAGAATGATCGGGTGATCCGGGTCACACAGGGTGTCACCAGTGGTCACGTCTTTCAGACCGATAGCAGCAGCGATGTCGCCCGCACGAACTTCTTTGATCTCTTCACGTTTGTTAGCGTGCATCTGTACGATACGGCCAAAACGTTCACGCGCCGCTTTCACGGAGTTCAGGATGGTGTCACCGGAGTTAACCACACCAGAGTAAACGCGGAAGAAGGTCAGGTTACCTACGAATGGGTCGGTAGCAATTTTGAACGCCAGTGCAGAGAACGGCTCGTCATCACTTGCGTGACGCTCAGCCGGAGTATCTTTACCGTCGTCCAGGATGCCGTTGATCGCAGGAACGTCAACCGGGGATGGCAGGTAGTCAACTACCGCATCCAGCATCGCCTGAACACCTTTGTTCTTGAACGCAGAACCACAGGTTACCAGGATGATTTCGTTGTTCAGAACGCGCTGACGCAGAGCAGATTTGATCTCTTGCTCAGACAGTTCTTCACCACCCAGGTATTTCTCCATCAGCTCTTCAGAAGCTTCTGCTGCGGATTCGATCAGGTTCTGGTGCCATTCGTCAGCCAGGTCCTGCATCTCTGCCGGGATATCTTCGTATTCGAAGGTAACGCCCGCATCTGCTTCGTTCCAGTTGATGGCTTTCATTTTCACCAGGTCGATAACGCCGGTGAAACCTTCTTCAGCACCAATTGCCAGCTGAAGCGGAACAGGGTTCGCGCCCAGACGGGTTTTGATCTGGCCAACAACTTTCAGGAAGTTAGCACCCATACGGTCCATTTTGTTAACGAACGCGATGCGTGGAACTTTATATTTGTTTGCCTGACGCCATACGGTTTCAGACTGTGGCTGAACACCACCAACTGCGCAATAAACCATTACCGCGCCGTCAAGAACACGCATGGAACGTTCTACTTCGATGGTGAAGTCAACGTGCCCTGGGGTGTCGATGATGTTTACGCGATGCGGTTCGTACTGCTTAGCCATACCTGACCAGAATGCAGTAGTCGCTGCGGAGGTGATAGTAATACCACGCTCCTGCTCCTGTTCCATCCAGTCCATGGTGGCTGCGCCGTCATGAACTTCACCGATTTTATGGTTTACACCGGTGTAGAACAGAATACGTTCGGTAGTAGTGGTTTTACCGGCGTCGATGTGCGCACTGATACCGATGTTACGGTAGCGTGCGATGGGTGTTGTACGAGCCATTTGATTCCTCGTTTATATCTTTAGGCGTTCAGTTAAGTTACCCAGAGCGGGCGGCTTCTCTGAAGCGCCCGCCTGGTGACTACGACTCCGAAGGGATTACCAACGGTAGTGTGCGAACGCCTTGTTGGCTTCTGCCATACGGTGAACGTCTTCACGTTTCTTAACTGCGGTACCTTTGTTTTCCGCAGCATCAGAAAGTTCGTTCGCCAGACGCAGAGCCATGGATTTATCACCGCGTTTACGAGCAGCTTCAACGATCCAACGCATTGCCAGAGCATTACGACGAACCGGACGAACTTCAACTGGAACCTGATAAGTAGAACCACCAACGCGGCGAGACTTAACTTCTACAGTCGGGCGCACGTTGTCGAGAGCGACTTCGAAGGCTTCCAGTTCATTTTTACCAGAACGCTGAGCCAGGGTCTCCAGCGCGCTGTATACGATTGCTTCTGCGGTAGATTTTTTACCATCTACCATCAGGATATTTACAAATTTTGCCAGCAGTTCTGATCCGAATTTCGGATCTGGAAGAATTTTACGCTGACCAATGACGCGACGACGTGGCATGGGATTACTCCGTTGTTAATTCAGGATTGTCCAAAACTCTACGAGTTTAGTTTGACATTAAGATAAATCAGTTTGGCCTTACTTAACGGAGAACCATTAAGCCTTAGGACGCTTCACGCCGTACTTGGAGCGAGCCTGCTTACGGTCTTTAACACCTGAGCAGTCCAGCGCACCACGAACGGTGTGGTAACGAACACCCGGAAGGTCTTTAACACGACCGCCACGGATCAGGATCACGGAGTGCTCCTGAAGGTTGTGACCTTCACCACCGATGTAGGAAGTCACTTCGAAACCGTTAGTCAAACGCACACGGCATACTTTACGCAGTGCGGAGTTTGGTTTTTTAGGAGTGGTGGTATATACACGAGTACATACGCCACGTTTCTGCGGGCAGGCTTCCAGCGCAGGCACGTTGCTTTTTGCAACTTTGCGTGCACGTGGTTTGCGTACCAGCTGGTTAACTGTTGCCATTAAATAGCTCCTGGTTTTAGCTTTTGCTTCGTAAACACGTAATAAAACGACCTCATACAATATGAGGACGCGAAATTTTAGGGCTACGTCGAAAAGGTGTCAAGAAATATACAGCGATCTCAAATCACCAGTTCATTTGACTGGCGTGCGTCACAGTAAGATTGACGAAATCAGTATAGCCAACCACGTCAATTTTGGCTGAAATTTGACCAGAAAGACCCCGCGCATCCAGATCCTCTTTCAGCGCAGAGACTGTTATGGGGGCATTAGCGAGGATTTCAACAAAACGGCTGCCTTCAAGCGCCGCAAGCACGCCATCCTGAATCAGCAGCAGATCATCACCTTCGCGCAGCATGCTCAGTAACGTGTCGATATCGCATTGCCACGGTGAACGGCTCAGGGTATGGAGCATGACAGCCTCAGAAAGTCAGAACGGTATCGTAGTGAGAGAGTTGTTCGCGCAGCGCAGCAGATGTCAGGATCGTCACGTCCAGCACGAACGGTGTTTTCTCGTTTAACCCACGCGCGGCCAGCGAGTCGGCGCACACATAGAAGGTTTCAATGTCATAGAGCGGCAGAACTTTAAAGGTCGCAATGTAGTCGCGCGCAAGAATGGCCTGCGGTTGTTGGCCTGCCAGAAGCTGGAATACGCCATCGCCTAAAAAGAAGACGCCGATATCTTCGGTTAAAGCCGATGTCGCGAGCAATGCATCCAGCCCTTCCCGGCCTGAAGCGCTGCCATGCGGCGCAGAAGTAAAAACAAACGCTACGCGCTTCATCAAAATTGCACCACTCTGTCGCAGGTCAACGCCGCCTGTGCCAGGGCACCCAGTCCGCTGAGCGAAAAGCCCGGTTGCAGGTTAGCCCCCGCCAGACCAAGGCGTTCGGCTTCGGTCACATCCGTCACGCCGCGACGCAGTGCCGCCGCGACGCAGATATGCAGGTCAACGCCCTGCGTTTCGTTTAATTTTTGCCAGGCGCGCACGAGGTCAAACTCATCGCTCGCCGGAGACGTAAACTGGTTCGCGTTATATACGCCTTCGCGATAAAAGAAGACGCTTGCCAGTTCATGACCGGCATCAAGCAGCGCATGGGCAAACTGTAGCGCGCTGCTGGCCTGCTGGGTACCGTACGCCGGGCCCGTCACCATTAACGCAAAACGCATTACTTGTCTTGTCCCAGGAAGTCGCCGCTTTTGAACTGGCGAATATAGAGGTAAACCGTGTGTTTGGAGATATTCAGGCGATCGGCCACCTGGTTGATGGCATCTTTGATATCAAAAATCCCTTTCTCATAGAGGTTCAGGACGATCTGACGATTCTTGGCGTTGTTGGATACGTTGCGATCGGCATTCACCTCTTCAATGGTGAACTCCAGCGTCTGGGTCACGAGATCCTCAACCGAAGAAGCAAAGTTCACCGATGAGCCCACGTCCGGCGTTTCGGGCGGGATGAAGGTGCTCATGATTTGCGAGAATGGCACATCAAGGTTCATGTTGATGCACAGCAAACCGATTACCCGGTGTTCGCGATTTCGAATCGCGATCGTTTCTGACTTCATCAGCACGCCACTTTTGGCGCGGGTGAAATAGCATTTTGAGACGCTGCTGTCCGCGCCGGTCATGTCATGCAACATACGCAATGCAAGGTCGGTTATTGGCGAACCAATTTTACGGCCAGTGTGCTCACCATTCGCAATGCGGATAGCGGAACACTTAAGATCTTGCAGGGAATGCAATACGATTTCGCAGTGGGAACCAATGAGCATCGCTAACCCGTCCACTACCGCTTCGTAGGATTTCAGAATATCGAAGTCGGTCTGGTCAAATGGACGTTGATCCAGCAAATCAAGTTCACTGGTTTCGTTGGTTAAAAGCGACCTGGACATGAAAAAAACACTCCTTTTCAGGAGCCTGTCGTTAGGTTTTCAGGGCAGGCTCATTATCTACACGGACAACTAAATTAATACAGCGTGTATAACGCTTTCCAGTGTTAATTATATCTGCCCCACAATAAAAAAACCGCCGCCTGTAAAGGCGGCGGTTTTTTTCAGCATTACTTCTTAGCTGCTGCGGCTTTGTCGTCAGCCGGTGCGTCTGTTTTCGCATCCGCTTTCGGCGCCGGTTTGATGTCCAGCAGTTCTACATCAAATACCAGCGTGGAGTTAGCCGGGATACCCGGAACGCCGGTTTTGCCGTAAGCCAGATCCGGTGGGATGACCAGCTTGATTTTACCGCCTTTCTTGATGTTCTTCAGGCCTTCGGTCCAGCCCGGGATCACACCATCCAGACGGAAGGAGAGAGGCTCACCGCGGGTATAAGAGTTATCGAACTCTTTACCGTCGATCAGCGTACCTTTGTAGTTCACCACAACGGTGTCGCTGTCTTTAGGCGCGTCGCCGGTACCTTCTTTCTCAACTTTATAGATCAGGCCAGTAGAAGACGTTTTAACGCCTTTCTCTTTAGCGAACTTGTCGCGGTAGGCTTTGCCTTTCGCTTCGTTATCTTTAGCGTCTGCTTCCATCTTGGTCTGAGCGGCGCCTTTCACGCGCGCTTCAAACGCTTGCAGAGTCTGCTCGATTTCCTGGTCAGACAGTTTGCTCTTGTCTGCGAACGCATCCTGAACCCCTGCGATCAGCTGGTTTTTGTCCAGTTTGATGCCCAGTTTCTCTTGTTCTTTCAGAGAGTTTTCCATGTAACGACCCAGAGACGCGCCAAGTGCGTAGGCGGATTTCTGGTCGTCATTTTTGAATGCCGCTTTGCTGTCTGTAGTCGCAGCAGGCTTCGCAGCAGTATCAGCAGCGAAAGACAGCGGCGCATTGAGCGCTACAGCCATAGTGGTCGCCAGCAGCGTAACTTTAAACAGTGATTTCATCCATATCTCCAGGACCTGAGGTCTCTCACCCCAGTGTTAAACGTAAATGAGTGACGTACTATAAAACGTTGTGGAAGAAATCTACAGACAGACTCCCCCGAATGTCGCTTCTTTTCAGACTATTTTTGTTTAAATAAGTTTCTTGTCAGGGAGATGGATACTGTACTTAAGGAAAAAGTCAGCTAAACTTCGCCGCCGCTGGTCCATTATGGCGAATGAGAGATAAACGAGGTGAATGATGAAGGATACAACGATCGAAGCGAGACTGGCTGAGCTGGAAAGCCGCCTGGCTTTTCAGGACATCACCATCGAAGAACTGAATCAGACCGTGACGGCCCATGAGCTTGAAATGGCAAAACTGCGCGATCACATGCGCCTGCTGACGGAAAAGCTGAAGGCCACACAGCCGTCAAACATTGCCTCTCAGTCAGAAGAGACGCCACCACCTCATTATTGAGGCGTAAAAAAAGCGGGATTATCCCGCTTTTTTATTTTCCGGAGTACGGAATCAGTGGCAACCGCAGCCGCCGTTACCGCAACCACCTTTACCGTGGCCGTGGTCATGACCATGGTCGTGGCCGTGACCACCGCAGCAGCCGTCGTGGCCGTGATCGTGGTCATGGTCGTGACCGTGCGCACCGTGAACGTGGCCATGAGCCAGCTCTTCTTCGGTCGCTTCACGGATCGCAACAACTTCTACGTTGAACTTCAGGTTCTGACCCGCCAGCATGTGGTTGCCGTCAACCACAACGTGGTCGTCTTCAACTTCAGTGATTTCAACCGGCACCGGACCCTGGTCAGTTTCCGCCAGGAAGCGCATACCAACCTGCAACTCGTCAACGCCCATGAATACGTCTTTAGGAACGCGCTGAACCAGGTTGTCGTCATACTGACCGTAAGCGTCGTTCGCGCCTACAGCAACGTCGAATTTGTCGCCAACTTCATGGCCTTCCAGCGCCGTTTCCAGGCCGGAAATCAGGGAACCGTGACCATGCAGGTAGTCCAGCGGCGCACTCACCGGAGACTCATCAACCAACACACCGTCTTCTGTACGTACCTGATAGGCCAGGCTGACCACCAGGTCTTTTGCTACTTTCATGATATCTCCTGAGCGTGGGAAAATTGCTGGCGCAGATTGTAGCGGAAATCTGCACCCGTGTACCCTTAAGCTTAAAAAAACTCAGAGCATATCGCTAGTCTGGATGAAAAATGCCGATCACTTGCTCTTCTTTGCGAACGTGATCGCGGGCTTCTTTGTCGGCCTCACGCATCTGGTGACCGCACTTAACACATTCAACGATATCGATATTATTTTCACGCCACATGGCCAGTGTATCTTGCGCCTGGCAGGATGGGCATTTTGCGCCCGCGATAAAGCGTTTACGTACAGCCATCTTTCGTTACCCTTTATTCAAATTCATCCCAGCCGTCGAGCTGGCGTCGTTCCTGTTGCATCTCACGCTGGAAGATCTCCTCCAGTTCGCGACGCGCTTCCCGCACGCGGGAGATCTGCGCCGTGTCGCTGTGCACGGGCATCAGTTCACGCAGCATTCGCATATCCAGCCGGCGGAAATGCATCTGGGCGCGTTGCGCCTGGTGAGGATGCATACCCAGCGAAACCAGCGCCTTGCGTCCCAGCTCCAGCGCGCTGGAGAAGGTTTCGCGGGAGAAGTGTTTCACACCCGCCTGCAAAAGTTCGTGAGCCTCCACACGTCCACGCGCACGCGCCAGAATATGCAGATGCGGGAAATGCTGCTGGCACAGCTCCACCAGCTTCATCGTGTCTTCCGGATCGTTGCAGGTGATGACGATGGACTCCGCAGCCTCTGCCCCCGCCGAGCGCAACAGCTCAAGCTGCGTCGCATCGCCGTAGTACACCTTATAACCATATTTGCGCATCAGGTTGACGGCGCTGATATCGCGCTCCAGCACCGTAATGCGCATTTTATTCGCCATCAACAGGCGACCAATCACCTGTCCGAAGCGACCAAAGCCCACGACGATCACCTGCGGTTTATCATCTTCCACCCACGGCGCTTCGTCTTCATCGTCTGCGGGATTCAGGCGGCGCGACAGCAGTTTGTCCACCAGCTTCATCAGCAGCGGGGTGGTCATCATCGACAGCGTAACCGTCACCAGCAGCAGCGCCATCTGGTCATCTTTGAACAGCTTCTGAGACGACGCCGTGGAAAACAGCACAAACGCAAATTCTCCACCCTGGCTTAACACGCTGGAAAACTGCATTCTTTCCGAGCTGCGCAGCCCGTAAATCCTCGCGAGGACATACAGCACCAGCGTTTTGACCGCCACCAGCACGGCGACACTCGCAATAACCCACAGCAGATGGGTATAGAGCACGCCAAGATTAAGCGCCATACCCACCGAGATAAAGAACAGCCCTAACAGCAGCCCCTTAAACGGATCGATGGCGGTCTCCAGCTCGTGGCGGTACTCGCTTTCCGCAAGCAGCACCCCGGCGATAAACGTCCCAAGCGCCATCGACAGCCCCAGCGCATCCATAAACAGCGCTGAGCCAAGCACCAGCAGCAGCGTTGCGGCGGTGAATACCTCGCGCACGCCGGATGCGGCAATAAACCGGAATACCGGACGCAGTAAAAACCGTCCGCCGATCAGCATCCCCGCGAAGGCCAGCACCTTCATGGAGATCTTCATCCAGTCGAAATGATCGTCTCCGGAGCCCGCCAGCAGCGGCACCAGCGCCAGCGCCGGGATCACCGCTAAATCCTGGAACAGCAGCACCGAAAAACCCAGCTGCCCCGCCTCGTTGCGGTTCATCCCTTTGTCGCGCATCAGCTGAAGCGCCATCGCCGTCGACGACATCGCAAGACCGATCCCGCCAATCACCGCGGCCTGCCAGGAAAACTGCGTCAACATCAGCAGTCCCGCGAGAATGGCCGCGCTGAGTAACACCTGCGCCGCCCCGACGCCAAAAATAGATTGCCGCAGTTGCCACAGCTTGGCGGGGTTCAGCTCCAGCCCGATGATAAACATCAGGAAGACCACGCCCAGCTCGGAGAAGTGGAGAATTTCATCCACATCGCTGATAAACCCAAGCCCCCAGGGGCCAATGGCGATCCCCGCCAGCAAATAGCCCAGCACCGCGCCAATGCCGAGACGCGCGGCAAGCGGGACCGCGACGACGGCGGCAAACAAAAACAGCACCCCGGCAAGGAGTAAATTCGAACCGTCCATTAGCGTCCTCCCGCCGGAATCGGTGACGCCAGCCATTCGCCATAGGCCCTGGCATGGCTCGCCAGCGCTTTCGGATCCTGCCGCCGTGCCCAGTAGATAATAATCGGGCTCATCCAGTGCATACGGCACATCGCCGCCGTCAGCTCAAACGGCCGCAGAATGTCGCTCATGGGGTAACGGTTCAGCCCGTCGTGACGGTAAGCGCTTTCCGGCTCACCGGTGGTAATGACACTCCGCCAGTACTTTCCCGCCAGCTGGTTGCCCCCCACCCCGCTGGAGAAGCCCCGGCTCAGCACGCGGTCCAGCCACTCTTTGAGCAGCGCCGGACAGCTGTAGGTATAAAGCGGATGCTGGAACACAATCACGTCGTGCTGACGCAGCAGTTCCTGCTCGTAAGGAATATCGATAAAAAAATCAGGATAGTGCGCGTAGAGATCGTGCACCGTTACGTTACTGAGCTGTGTGGCCGGCTTAAGCAGCACCCGGTTCGCCACCGAGTCCTGTGATTCCGGATGGGCATACAGCAGCAGCACTTTCGCTGTCTGAGACATCACTCCCCTCCCGGTTCTGTTTTTGTGTATTGTTGTCGTTTTGGGCTACCATGGCGGCCCGGTGGGGAAAATGGCCCACACCTTACATTATCATAATGACAAATTAACATAGTCGGAACATACGGCGCTTCTATGATTGTTTTCTCCTCGTTACAAATTCGTCGCGGCGTGCGCGTCCTGCTGGATAACGCGACTGCTACCATCAACCCGGGCCAGAAAGTGGGGCTGGTCGGCAAAAACGGCTGCGGTAAATCCACCCTGCTGGCGCTGCTGAAAAACGAGATAAGCGCGGATGGCGGTAACTTTACCTTCCCGGGCAACTGGCAGCTCGCCTGGGTGAACCAGGAGACGCCCGCGCTGAGCGAACCCGCGCTCGACTATGTTATCGACGGCGATCGTGAATACCGCAAGCTCGAAGCGGAGCTCAACGCCGCCAACGAACGTAACGACGGCCACGCCATCGCCACCGTCCACGGCAAGCTGGACGCCATCGATGCCTGGACCATTCGCTCCCGCGCCTCCAGCCTGCTGCACGGTCTGGGTTTCAGCAACGAACAGCTTGAACGCCCGGTGAGCGATTTCTCGGGCGGCTGGCGCATGCGCCTTAACCTGGCCCAGGCGCTGATCTGCCGCTCCGACCTTTTGCTGCTCGATGAACCAACCAACCACCTCGATCTTGATGCGGTTATTTGGCTGGAGAAGTGGCTCAAGAGCTATCAGGGCACTCTGATTCTGATCTCTCACGACCGCGACTTCCTCGATCCGGTAGTGGATAAAATCATTCATATCGAACAGCAAAGCATGTTCGAATACACCGGCAACTACAGCTCTTTCGAGCGCCAGCGCGCGACGCGCCTTGCCCAGCAGCAGGCGATGTATGAAAGCCAGCAGCAGCGCGTGGCGCACCTGCAAAGCTTTGTGGATCGCTTCAAGGCCAAGGCGTCAAAAGCCAAGCAGGCGCAGAGCCGCATCAAGATGCTGGAACGCATGGAGATGATCGCCCCGGCGCACGTGGATAACCCGTTCCACTTCAGCTTCCGCGAGCCGGAGAGCCTGCCGAACCCGCTGCTGAAAATGGAAAAAGTGAGCGCGGGCTATGCCGAGCGCATTATTCTCGATTCCATCAAGCTCAACCTGGTGCCGGGTTCACGTATTGGTCTGCTGGGGCGCAACGGTGCCGGTAAATCCACGCTGATCAAACTGCTGGCGGGCGAGCTTAACCCGGTCAGCGGCGAAATCGGGCTGGCGAAGGGCATCAAGCTAGGCTACTTCGCCCAGCATCAGCTGGAATTTTTACGCGCGGATGAATCGCCGATCCAGCACCTGGCGCGCCTGGCGCCGCAGGAGATGGAGCAGAAGCTGCGCGACTACCTCGGCGGCTTTGGCTTCCAGGGCGATAAGGTGACTGAAAACACCGAGCGCTTCTCCGGCGGCGAAAAGGCCCGTCTGGTGCTGGCGCTGATCGTCTGGCAGCGTCCAAACCTGCTGCTGCTTGATGAACCGACCAACCACCTCGATCTCGACATGCGCCAGGCGCTGACCGAAGCGCTGATCGAGTTCGAAGGGGCGCTGGTTGTCGTATCGCACGACCGCCACCTGATCCGCTCCACCACCGACGATCTCTACCTGGTGCACGGCGGCAAAGTGGAGCCGTTCGACGGCGATCTGGAAGATTACCAGCAGTGGCTGACGGACGTGCAGAAGCAGGAAAACCAGCCGGAAGAGTCAGCGAAAGACAACGCCAACAGCGCCCAGGCGCGTAAAGACCAGAAGCGCCGTGAAGCGGAACTGCGCACCCAGACGCAGCCGCTGCGTAAAGAGATTGCCCGTCTCGAAAAAGAGATGGAGAAGCTCAACGCCACGCTTGCTGCCGTCGAAGAGAAGCTGGGCGACAGCGAACTGTACGATCAGAGCCGCAAAGCGGAGCTGACGGACTGTCTGCAAACTCAGGCGAAAACCAAATCCAGCCTCGAAGAGTGCGAAATGGCATGGCTGGACGCGCAGGAACAGCTGGAAGCGATGCTGCAAGCCGACTAACACGCCGGGAGGGTTATGGGCTTCGATACCACGAGCGAGATTACATTCCGTAAGCTCAGCATCTTCATGACGTTCATGGAGAAGGGCAATATCGCACGTACCGCCGAAACGCTCGGCCTGAGCGGTGTCAGCGTGCACCGCGCGCTGCATACCCTCGAAGAGAACGTCCGCTGCCCGCTCTTTGCTCACAAAGGGCGTAACCTGATTGCCCTCCCCTCCGCGTGGACGCTGCTGGAGTATTGTCAGGAGGTGATGCAGGTGATGGAGCGCGGGCTGGAAGAGTCGCGCAAGATCGCCGGTATCGGCCAGGGACGGTTGCGCGTCGGCACGCTCTACTCGCTGACGCTGGAAACCGTGCCGCGCCTGATTATGGGCATGAAGCTGCGCCGTCCGGATCTGGAGATGGATCTGACGATGGGCTCGAACGAAACCCTGCTCCATATGCTGGATGAGGGATCGCTGGATGCGATTTTAATCTCTATTTCCGAAAGCGATATCGACCGTAACAGCCTCGAAGTGCTTCCTCTGTTCCATGACGATATTTTCCTTGCCGCACCGGCCTCTGCCACGCTGAATACCCGCGGCCCCGCCGATCTGCGTGACTATAAAGATCAGAAGTTTGTCGCCCTCGCGGAAGGGTTCGCCACTTACGCCGGGTTTCAGGAAGCGTTTCATATCGCCGGTTTCGAGCCGGAGATTGTGACGCGCGTGAACGATATTTTCTCGATGCTGAGCCTGGTTCAGGCGGGGGTCGGGTTTACGCTGATGCCGGGCAGGATGAAGAAAGTGTATGAAAATTCGGTGCAGCTACTGAAGCTGGCGCAGCCGTACCAGATGCAGCAGCTGATTGCGATCGTCTTTGCCCGCAACCGCGAGCAGGATCCGAGCCTGCGCGCGCTGGCCGCCGAAGGGCGGATGTATGCCAGAAGTTTGCAGGACGGAGCCTGAGGCCTTGCCGGGTGGCGACGCGTTGCGTCTTACCCGGCCTACAAAATAATACAACCGAACCCGTAGGCCCGGTAAGGCGCAGCCGCCACCGGGCAAAAAAACTCATGCACGAAGCCGACCCGCCAGATGCACCGCCACGTCCACCCCGCTGCGCTCCAGCGAAATGGATTCACCTTCCCACGCCGCCTGCCGCGTCAGACAGGTCAGGATGCCCCCTGGCGGCATCTCAATCGCCAGCCGCGCTTCACGCTCGTTAGCGGAAATCACCGCCTCCTGCCAGCGCACGGTTCGCGCCATATTCATCGCCAGATCGTCGGCAATTTTCTCCGGCTGCCAGAGCACGCGTCCGGTGCTGCCGCTCAGGTACGCGCAACGCGGACGTGAAAGCGTGACCGAATTAAATGCTGCCACCAGCTTCTGCGCCGGTTCCGCCAGCAGCGCGCAGTGTGACGGTACGCTCACCGCCAGCCGCTTAGCCTTGCTTGCGCCTTTTGCCAGGGCGCGTTCCGCCACCTGCGCCATGCCGTCATCGGTTCCGGCAATCACGATCTGCGTTTCGGCGTTCAGATTAGCAATATAGGTTCCTGTCCCCTGAATCAGGTTTTCCACCTGCGGCAGGGTCAACCCCATAATCGCCGTCAGGCCGTAGCCGTGGGGATACGCCTGCTCCATCAGATCGCCACGCAGCGCCACCAGCTTCAGCGCGTCCGTAAAGTCCAGCGCGCCGGCGATAACCGCCGCAGGATAAGCGCCAATGGACAGCCCGCTGACGATATCCGGCGACACGCCGCAACGTTCCAGCTCACGCGCCCACGCCACGCCGGCAATCAGCAGTGAAAGCTGAACCGCGCGGGTGTGGGTTAACGAGCCTTCGCTGTCCAGGGTATCGACTTCCGCCCCCAGCACAGCACGGGCCTGCTCCAGCTCCGTTCCCGGCAGGTTTTGCAGCATACCTTCATGCTGTGTGCCCTGCCCCGGAAAGGTAAACAGTATTTTCATTACTCCTCCCTGTGCCATGGATCCGCCACCAGGCGCGGTCCACATTGCGTTTTTAGCAGCGTTTTGCCGTCGCGTAACCATTCCGCCAGCGCGAATCCGCCCTCGGGCGTGTCCACCTGCGTATCCGCCCGGCACAACGCACGGCTGAGCTGAGCCTGCCAGCCAGTAAACGCCTCAGGGGAAACGGCACGCGGGGCGCGGATGAGCAGATCGAGATCGCTATCGGCGTGGATCACCGGAATGCCGGTCGCCAGCGCGTAACCCGTACTGCCGGTTATCCCCCACGTCCACGTCCACGACTGCTGCGCAAGCTGAAGCGCCACCTGAACCGGCGGCTGAGTGATAAACGGCGAACGCAGCAGGTCGGCGGCAACGCTCAAATCTTCGGGCGACACCACGCGCAACACGTTCTCAGGCTTCACCCATCCGGCCGCCCGCTGGTCGCGGCGCAATCCGCGCACGCCAACGGGAATACGGCCTTCATTATCAACATCACGCCGCACCACTACCGGTAGTCCGGCATGCCAGGCCGCGTCCACCCAGGATTCGGTAATCCCTTCCAGGGCGTCGCGCGCGGTAAGCCAGATGAGGTCGTGTGGGCGTAATGTTGTGGTCATGATTACATTCCTGAAGTCAGCGAGATAAACAGCGGCAGCGACAGGATACACAGTACGGAGCTCAACAGCAGCACGGCTTCAGCATCCGGCGACTGCACACCAAAGCGGTTACCGAACACCACGCCAAAGAAGCCCGCGGACAGCGCAATCATCAGGATGGCGGTGATCGCCACAGAACCGTGCAGACCGAAGATTAAAACGATACCCCAGGCAATCGCTGGCTGGATCAGCAGCTTGGCGATAGTGGAAGTGATCACCATGGTGTTGATCTGAAGTTTACGCGCGGAGAGGATCACCCCGGTCAGGAACAACGCCGCAGCGGTCGCAGACAGTCCCAGCGGTTTAATCGCCGCCAGTACCAGCTCCGGCATTTTGATGCCGATAGCGGACAGGATCACACCCAGCAGCGGGCCCATCACGATCGGTTTTTTAATGGAACGCCACATCAGCACCGGCAGCATGGAAAGCGTTGAACCCGAGTTATTGCCTTCGGCGCGGGCTTTCTCACGCTCCAGAATCAGCAGGCAGAACGGGGTCATCAACACTGAACCACAGGCGATGGAGACCGCCACGGACAGTGAGGTTGAAGGGCCTTCGCCCAGCACGCTGCCCAGAATCGGCAGGCCAAGCGCCGCGTAGTTTGGCAGGGCGACGGTAAGCGTCAGCACGGCCGCATCCTGCGGGGATTTTTTAAACACTTTCGTCGCGAGGAAGTAGATGACCGCATAGGTGATCCACATCGCCAGGGTGAGCACCAGGATCAGCGGCGACTGCGCCACGATGCCGGTCCACGGGGTTTGCACGGTGGCGCTGAACAGCGCAGCCGGGAGTGCAAAATCCATCACGAAGATATTCAGCAGGGAAACATTTTTGTTATCGACCATCTTTGCCTTACCGGCCCAGAATCCCAGCAGCATGATGACGAAAATCGGTGCAAGAGCATGAACAATTACGTAAGTCATAAATCACCTGTAGTAAAAAAGTTTAAGCACTGGCGCGATGTTTATTATTTTCAGGATGCAGGTTCCCGCGTGGACGCAACGGGCGCGCCCACGGGGTGATGCATCTGGCAGGTCTCTTTTTACTTACCAGCTGGCTCGCATACGTTCACGTACGAGCGCCGAGCTGCGGCGGTTGTCAGCACCCAGACGGTTTTTCAACGTGGTGTCCTGACGAGCGTCGCTGATGGCCTGTTGCAGGGTGGTTTTCACCCGCGTCAGATCGCTTTCGGTAGGGGCATCCGGATTGCTGATATCCAGCAGGTCGGAAAGCAGCCCCAGCGTGGCGTAGTTGCTGATGTCATACGCCATTGGCGGAATGGTTGCAGCCAGTTTTTCCAGCGCCTCAACGGTACGCAGCGTAATGCGCGCCGCAGACTCTTTGCCCATGGCATGGATCAGCACGCCTTTATCGTTGAAGGCAATCAGACGGTTAGCCTGGTAGCCGTGCGCCAGAAACGCGCCGGACATGGCCTTACCGACGATAAGACCAATCACCGGATGACCCGCCAGCCGCGCATTAGCGTAGGCGGCAGCGGCGCCGGCCAGCGCCTGGTGGATACCAAACGCCTCTTCGCGACGGCCATAGGCCTGGCTTGGGACGTCGATTACCGCCACAATCGGGCGCTTCACGGCTTTATCTGCGTCGGCGGCGACGGTTTCGCTGACCACTTTTGCCAGCGTCCATCCTTCCAGCAGGCCGACTTCACCCTGCGCCGCGCGCGGGAAGTGGTTGTTGGCGTCCGGCACCACGGTGACAAAACGCACCGTTTCACCGTTTAGCTCGCCGTCTGCGGCCTGCACGGACGGGCATAACCCCTCCAGACGTTTCGCGTTCGGGGCCAGAGTTTCCAGCCAGAGTTCGCCACGGCTAATTGAGTTAGTCATCATTTCACCTCCCGGGCAAAAAGCGCTTTAATCTGTTCGGCATCGGCCTGTTTGCGGGTGTCGAAATTCGTCAGACGGTTCAGGTAATCGTCGTAGTTATCGGTGCGATGTTTCGCCGGTACGCCTTTGGCGATGGCTTCGTTCATCGCGGCTTTCACCGCGTTCACGCCGTCGCCCACCAGCGCGTCCACCAGCCCGCTTTCAAAGCGTACTTCGCCGCCGGTCATGCTCCAGATAAACGGACGGTCGCGGGAGTCATACTCTTCAATGCCCGCTTCCTGCTCGATAACCTGCGGACCGTTGAGGCCGAGCCGCGCTTCGCGGGTCACAATCAGGTAGCTGCACAGCGCCGCGGCGATAGACATCCCACCGAAGCAGCCCACGGTCCCGGCGACAATCCCGACGACCGGGGTATAGCGACGCAGGTCAACGATCGCGGCGTGGATATCGGCAATCGCCGCCAGGCCGAGGTTGGCTTCCTGCAAACGTACGCCGCCGGTTTCGAGGCACAGCACCGCCTGAGTCGGAATGCCGTTGCGGTTATCTTCCGCCGCCAGCTCCAGCGCTGCCGCCATTTTGGCGCCGGACACTTCGCCCATGCTGCCGCCCTGGAAGGTGCCTTCAATCGCCACCACCACCGCAGGCTGGCCGTTGATGGTCCCTTTCGCGACCACCATGCCGTCATCGGCCTGAGGAACAATCCCCTGTGGCCCAAGCCACGGAGAGATAATGCCTTCAAACGGATCCAGCAGTTCGCGGTAGCTGCCGTCGTCGAGCAGCGCCTGCGCACGCTGGCGCGCTTTTAATTCGATAAAGCTGCTGTCATCACGCATGGTTCACCCCTTCAAAAACCTGTTCGATACGAATGCGTGCCACGCCCGGCGTCGCGCCGAAGTCGTGGATGGTCAGCTTACCTGCGGGCAGGCTGCTGACGGTTTGCAGGCGGTTGAACAATGCCTCCCAGCGCCCGCGGCTGTTGTCGACGGAGGTGGTGATATCAATGGTTAAGGTCTGGCCCGGTTCGGCGGTGAAAAGCACCTCCATATCCCCGGAACCGACGACCCCTGCCAGCGCCCTGCCGCTTACTTCGCGGCTGGCGGGCACGGTCAATGTGATTTTTTCCATAACATCCTCTTAATGCTTTGAATAGGGCGTTTCGGCGCGGTCAAGAAACAGCGTGGCGGCAAGCAGGTCTGCGGCTCCGCCCGGCGAGGCGTTAAGCGCCAGCATCTGACGGTCTAACCGCGCCAGCGCCTGCTGCCCCGCGAGGGTTGCGCATCCTCCGGCGTTCAGCACCGCACGGGCGCCGTTCTGCATGGCGTCCAGCCCCTCCATGCCGGCGCGCGACAGCACGCAGGTGTCGGTGAGCGAGGTCATGATCGCCATCAGCGCGTCGAGTCTGGCCTGCGTTTCGCTGCTGCCGTTGAGACGGCTGAGGCGAAGCTGCGGCAGCGCGCGCTGCATGATGTGCGGAAACGCCTGCTGAGCCTCTTCACGCGCGCCCGGTACACGGTAGCGGTGCGTGACGCGTAACCCCTTGCTGAACACTTTCGGCGCCGCGTCATCCGGCAGCTTCGCCAGCTGAGCGGCGGTGTTCGCGACGGTTTGCGCCCGGGCATCGCCGCCCAGCATCGCCACCGCGCTCACCAGTAATCCCAGCGCCCAGATCGCGCCACGGTGCGTGTTCACGCCGTCGGTAGCGGCCATCATCTGCCGTTCACCTTCGCGACCCAGGCGGCCAACGGTTTGCCTGAGGGCAATATCCGCCGGACGCTGCCAGCTCTGCTGCGCCAGCGCCTGAAACGTGGGGGTCAGGCTGTGAGCGGAGCGCTCCATCAGCGCAAGCGATAAATCGTGGTGCGCGCCGTTCCCCCGGCTGTCCACCAGACCGGGCTTCGGGCTTAAACGTGCTTCGTCAATCAGACACTGCGTGGCGGTTCGCGCCAGCCATTCGGCACCGCCTTCAACCTGGATCTGGGGCAGAAGTTTCATTACCAGCTCCGGAATTTCGCAGGTGGGTTGTAAAGACCGCCGGACCATTCCACCAGGTCCGCGACGCTACCGGCCGCCAGCAGCGAACGGGTGGCATCGGTACGACGAATGCCCATATCTTCCGGATACACAACCTTGCCGCTCTGGCGCAGTTCCGCCACGCGTTTGGCGTCAACGCCCAGACCGATATCGGTGATACCCGCCACGGCGGCGACCATGGCGCGACGCTCTTCCAGATCTTTCGCCCGGTAGAGGTAAGCAATCCCCTCTTCCGTCAGCACGTGGGTGACGTCATCGCCGTAAATCATGACCGGCGCCAGCGGCATACCAGAGGCTTTCGCGACCTCAACGGCGTCGAGTTTTTCCACGAAGGTTGGCTTCACGCCCGCCTGGAAGGTTTCCACCATCTGCACGACCAGCTTTTTACCGCGCTGCATCGGGTCAGGCTCGGTGATCATGTTCAGCCAGGCCGGTGTGGCGTGGCGACGACCGTGCGGATCGTGGCCCATGTTTGGCGCGCCGCCGAAGCCGGAAAGGCGGCCGCGGGTCACGGTTGAGGAGTTAGCGTAACCATCAACCTGTAGCGTGGAGCCGATAAACATATCGACCGCGTACTGACCAGCCAGCTGGCAGAAGGCGCGGTTAGAGCGCATGGAGCCGTCGGCACCGGTAAAGAACACGTCAGGACGGGCGCGGATGTACTCTTCCATTCCCAGCTCGCCGCCGAAGCAGTGGACGCTCTCCACCCAGCCGCTTTCGATGGCCGGGATCAGCGTTGGATGCGGGTTCAGGGTCCAGTGTTTACAGATTTTGCCTTTGAGTCCGAGCTGTTCGCCGTAGGTTGGCAGCAGCAGCTCGATCGCTGCGGTGTTAAAGCCAATCCCGTGGTTCAGGGACTGCACCTGGTGTTCAGCGTAGATGCCTTTAATCGCCATCATCGCCATCAGGATGTGTTCCTGTTTGATCAGGCGCGGGTCACGGGTGAAGAGCGGTTCGATAAAGAACGGCTTATCGGCAACCACCACAAAATCAATCCACGAGCCCGGAATATCCACACGCGGCAGGTCGCACTCGTCGTCCACCAGCTCGTTTACCTGCGCGATGACGATGCCGTCATGGAACGCGGCGGCTTCCACCAGCGCCGGAGTATCTTCGGTACTCGCCCCGGTATAGAGGTTGCCTTTGCGGTCCGCTTTAAAACCGGCAATCAGCGCCACGTTTGGCGATAGGTCGACGTATAAACGTGAGTAGAGTTCGATGTAGGTGTGAATCGCCCCGATTTCGAGCTGACCATCCTCCAGCAGTTGGGAGATTCGCAGGCTTTGCGTACCGGAGAAGGAGAAGTCCAGCTTGCGGGCGATGCCTTTCTCAAAGATGTCCAGATGTTCGCTGCGGCCCACGCTCGGCATGATCATATGCAGATCGTGCACGATTTGCGGGTTCACTTCCGCCAGTGAACGGGAAAGGAAATCCGCCTGCTTCTGGTTGTTGCCTTCCAGAACGACTTTGTCGCCTGGTGCGATCAGTTTTTCCAGCATGGCGACAAGATCGCCGGTTGGCAGTACCTTGCCCTGCACCGGTACGGACGCCAGACGACGCGCTTTCTCACTGCGTCGGGTGTTCCATTGCCGGGTGGGTGTTTGCCCAGATAACATTATTAACCTCCTGATTCAGCACATCATTCTGATTTGCTTAACGTTGAGTAAAGTGTGCGCTCTGGTGAGAAAGGCATCAATTAAGCGTAGAGCCAAATCATTAGCCTGAGAGTAATAATCAAGGTAAATATTTGTGATCGGGATCAGTTCATGTTTCGGAAAAACGGGCTAAACGGGGTACAATTCGGAAGGTATAGTTAATTTCTGACAAGAATCAGCATCGCCCTTATGACCCAAATCATTCCCTCAGACTTCGACATTGCAGCCGAAGAGAGCGCAGAGTTCGTGCCCATGCGCGGTGTGGCTAACCCTCACCTGCAAACCATGCTGCCGCGCCTGATCCGCCGCAAGGTACAGTTCACCCCGCACTGGCAACGGCTGGATTTGCCGGATGGCGATTTTTTGGATCTCGCCTGGAGCGAAGATCCGGATCGGGCCAGACATAAACCCCGTCTGGTGGTGTTTCACGGTCTGGAAGGCAGCCTGCACAGCCCTTACGCACACGGTCTCATTGAGGCGGCGAAAGCCCGCGGCTGGCTTGGGGTAGTGATGCATTTTCGCGGATGCAGCGGCGAGCCTAATCGTCAGAAACGTATTTATCACTCGGGTGAAACCGAGGACGGTACATGGTTCCTGCGCTGGCTAAGAGACAATTTCGGCGAGGCGCCAACGGCAGCGGTGGGGTATTCGCTGGGCGGCAATATGCTGGCCTGCCTGCTGGCGAAGGAGAGCGACGCCGTACCGCTGGATGCGGCGGTGATCGTCTCTGCGCCCTTTATGCTGGAGCAGTGCAGCTATCATATGGAAAAGGGGTTTTCGCGAGTGTACCAGCGCTACCTGCTCAACCTGCTGAAAGCCAACGCCGCGCGCAAGCTGAAGGCCTATCCGGATACGCTGCCTGTGACGCTGCAACAGCTCAAACGCGTGAAGCGCCTGCGCGAGTTTGATGATTTGATCACCTCGAAAATTCACGGCTTTGCCGATGCGATTGACTATTACCGTCAGTGCAGCGCCATGCCTTTACTGAACCAAATCACGAAACCTACGCTGATTATCCACGCCAAAGATGATCCGTTTATGGATCATCACTCGATTCCGGCGCCCGATCATCTGCCGGCCAACGTGGAGTATCAGCTCACCCAATTCGGGGGACACGTCGGCTTTGTCGGCGGCACGCTGCGTCGGCCAAAAATGTGGCTTGAGACGCGTATTCCCGACTGGTTAACGGCTTATCTGGACGGTAAATAATGATTATTCCCTGGCAGGATCTCTCTCCCGACACGCTCGATAATCTGATTGAAAGCTTTGTCTTGCGCGAAGGCACCGATTATGGTGAACATGAACGTTCGCTTGAACAAAAGGTCAACGATGTTAAGCGCCAGCTTAAAAGCGGCGACGTGGTGCTGGTATGGTCCGAACTGCATGAGACGGTCAATATCATGCCACGCAACGCGTTTCACGGCTGATCTTTACACTTTTCCAGTCAGGGAGTTGCTATGTCTGCCAGACATCCGGTTATTGCCGTTACGGGTTCGAGTGGGGCGGGAACCACTACCACCAGCCTCGCCTTCCGCAAGATCTTCGCCCAGCTTAACTTACGGGCGGCAGAGGTAGAAGGCGACAGCTTTCACCGCTACACGCGCCCGGAGATGGATATGGCCATCCGCAAAGCGCGCGATCTGGGTAAACACATCAGCTACTTCGGCCCGGAGGCGAATGACTTCGGCCTGCTGGAGCAAACCTTCCGTGAATACGGGCAAAGCGGTACCGGGCAGTCCCGCAAGTATCTCCACACCTACGATGAAGCCGTGCCCTGGAACCAGGTCCCCGGCACGTTCACGCCCTGGCAGCCGCTGCCGGAACCGACTGACGTGCTGTTTTACGAAGGATTGCACGGCGGCGTGGTGACGCCTCAGCACGACGTGGCGCGCCACGTGGATTTGCTGGTGGGGGTGGTGCCGATTGTTAACCTTGAGTGGATCCAGAAGCTGACGCGTGACATGAGCGAGCGCGGCCATTCGCGAGAGGCGGTCATGGACTCGGTGGTGCGCTCCATGGAAGATTACATCAACTTCCTGACGCCGCAGTTCTCCCGAACCCACATTAACTTCCAGCGCGTCCCCACCGTGGACACCTCCAACCCGTTCGCTGCAAAAAGCATCCCTTCCCTGGACGAGAGCTTTGTGGTGATCCACTTCCGCAACCTGGAAGGCATTGATTACCCCTGGCTGCTGGCGATGCTACAGGGTTCGTTTATTTCGCACATGAATACGTTAGTGGTGCCCGGGGGAAAAATGGGGCTGGCAATGGAGTTGATCATGACACCGCTGGTGCAGCGGCTGATGGAAGGAAAGCAGATCGCGTGACGCCTGTTGCCGGATGGCGCTTCGCTTATCCGGCCTACGGGCGTGCTTTTGTAGGGCGGGTCAGCGCAGCGCCACCCGCCAAAAAATTAAGCCGCGATCACTTCATACGAATGGGTGATTTTTACCGCTTTCTCCAGCATTAACGCCACAGAGCAGTATTTCTCCGCAGACAGGTCAACCGCACGCGAGACCGCCGCATCCTTCAGTTCTTTGCCGGTGACGATAAAGTGCAGATTAATATGCGTGAACAGGCGTGGCGCCTCTTCGCGACGTTCTGACGTCAGCTTCACTTCACAATCGGTCACGTCATGACGGCCTTTTTGCAGGATCGACACCACGTCGATCGCGCTGCATCCCCCCGCCGCCATCAGCACCATTTCCATTGGGCTTGGCGCTTTATCGCCGGAGTTGCCATCCATCAAAACCTGGTGCCCGGAAGCAGACTCGCCCAGGAACGTTAACCCTTCAACCCATTTGACACGCGCTTGCATATTCACTCACTCCAACGTTGCATTTTTTATGACAGATTACGTGTACGTTACATTTCTCGCAACGGAAGGCGACCTGCGTCATGCTGAAGCGAGACACCAGGAGACACGCGGCGAAAGCTATGCTAAAACACTCTGGATGCTACAGTAATACATTGACGTTACACATGTATGCAGAGGACATCAAACTTTACTGGCTGCGAAACGTTACGACAGCCGACTTCCCAGGTATGGGTAAGAATTCGATTGCAACCCCAGAGTCCGGATGCATCTTATGACTCTGGTGACAGCTTATAACAGAGGATAACAGCGCATGGTGCTTGGCAAACCGCAAACAGACCCGACTCTCGAATGGTTCTTGTCTCATTGCCACATTCATAAGTACCCATCAAAGAGCACGCTGATTCACCAGGGTGAAAAAGCGGAAACGTTGTATTACATCGTTAAAGGCTCGGTGGCCGTGCTGATCAAAGATGAAGAAGGGAAAGAGATGATCCTTTCTTATCTGAACCAGGGCGATTTTATCGGTGAACTGGGCCTGTTTGAAGAAGGCCAGGAACGTAGCGCCTGGGTTCGTGCAAAAACAGCATGTGAAGTGGCTGAAATTTCTTACAAGAAATTCCGTCAGCTGATTCAGGTCAACCCTGACATCCTGATGCGTCTTTCTTCCCAGATGGCACGCCGTCTGCAAGTGACCTCTGAGAAGGTGGGTAACCTCGCCTTCCTGGACGTGACCGGTCGTATCGCGCAGACGCTGTTGAACCTGGCGAAACAGCCAGACGCCATGACCCACCCTGACGGTATGCAAATTAAAATTACCCGCCAGGAAATCGGTCAGATCGTCGGCTGCTCCCGTGAAACAGTGGGCCGTATCCTGAAGATGCTGGAAGACCAGAACCTGATCTCTGCCCACGGTAAAACTATCGTGGTCTACGGAACCCGTTAATTTCGGTCAAACGGCGTGCCGCCGCAGGGTGGCACGCCGTTTTTGTCTCTACTCCTCATGTGGCGCAGGCTGATCTATCACCCGGAAGTTAACTACGCACTGCGACAAACGCTGGTGTTGTGTCTTCCCGTGGCCGTGGGCCTGATCCTCGGACATCTTCAGCAAGGCCTGCTGTTTTCTCTTGTGCCCGCCTGCTGCAACATTGCCGGTCTGGATACGCCGCATAAACGCTTTTTTAAACGTCTGATTATTGGCGGCTGCCTGTTTGCCGGCTGTAGCCTTGCCGTACAACTCTTACTGGCCCGCGACATTCCTCTGCCGCTGATCCTGACCGTGCTGGCGATGACGCTCGGCGTCACCGCCGAAATCAGCTCGCTGCACGCCCGCCTGCTTCCCGCGTCGCTGATTGCCGCCATCTTCACCTTAAGCCTTGCGGGCAATATGCCGGTGTGGGAGCCATTGCTGATTTACGCCCTCGGCACGCTATGGTACGGGCTGTTTAACTGGTTCTGGTTCTGGCTGTGGCGGGAACAGCCGCTGCGCGAATCCCTGAGCCTGCTCTACGTGCAGCTTGCTGAATACTGCGAAGCAAAATACACCCTGCTCACTCAACATACCGACCCGGAAAAATCCCTGCCGCCGCTGCTGGCGCGCCAGCAAAAAGTGGTGGATCTGATCAGCCAGTGCTATCAGCAGTTGCACATGCTTGCCGCCAACAAAAATCATGAATACAAGCGGCTGCTGCGAACCTTCCAGGTCGGGCTGGATTTGCAGGAGCATATCTCCGTCAGCCTTCATAATCCGGAAGAGGTGCAAAAGCTGGTGGAGCGCAGCCATGCGGAAGCGGTGATCCGCTGGAACGCGCAGACCGTCGCGGCCCGCCTACGGGTGCTGGCTGACGATATCCTCTATCACCGCTACCCGACGCGCTTTAACATGGACAAACAGCTCGGCGCGCTGGAAAAGATTGCGCGTCAGCACGCGGATAACCCGGTCGGGCAATTTGCTGCCTGGCATTTCAGCCGCATCGCCCGGGTGTTACGCACCCAGCGCCCGCTTTATGCCCGGGACCTGATGGCCGATAAGCAAAAACGGCTGCCGCTACTGCCCGCGCTCAAAAGTTATCTTTCACTGAAATCTTCCGCCCTGCGCAATGCCGCGCGGATCAGTGTGATGCTGAGCATCGCCAGCCTGATGGGAATGGCCCTGCACCTGCCGAAACCCTACTGGATCTTAATGACCGTGCTGTTTGTCACCCAGAACGGCTATGGCGCCACGCGGGTGCGCATTCTGCATCGGGCGGGCGGTACGATGGCGGGGCTGATTATCGCGGGCGTGACGCTGCACTTTCACGTGCCGGAAGGCTATACCCTGGCCGGTATGCTGGCGATCACGATGGTGAGCTACCTGATCATCCGCAAAAACTACGGCTGGGCGATGGTGGGCTTTACGGTGACGGCGGTGTATACCCTGCAACTGCTCACGCTTAACGGGGAACAGTTTATTATTGCCCGGCTGGTCGATACGCTGATTGGCTGCCTGATCGCCTTTGGCGGCATGGTCTGGCTGTGGCCGCAGTGGCAAAGCGGGCTGCTCAGGCAGAACGCCCACGACGCGCTCGAAGCTGACCAGCAGGCCATTCGTCTTATTCTGAGCGATGACCCGCAGCCCTCTCCGTTGGCCTACGAGCGCATGAAGGTCAACCAGGCGCATAACGCCCTGTTCAACTCTCTTAACCAGGCCATGCAGGAGCCGGGCTTTAACGCGCACTATCTGGCTGACATGAAGCTGTGGGTCACGCACAGCCAGTTTATCGTCGAGCACATCAATGCCATGACGACGCTGGCGCGGGAGCACACGATGCTGACGCCGGATCTGGCGCAGCGCTATTTGCAGTCGTGTGAAATTGCGTTGCAGCGCTGTCAGCAGCGTCTGGAGTATGACGCGCCGGGCGAGTCAGGGGATTCGAACATTCTGGAAGCGCCGGAGACGCTGACCCACGGGCCGATGAGCACCCTTGAGCAGCATTTACAGCGCGTTCTCGGACATCTGAACACCATGCACACCATTTCGTCGGTGGCATGGCGTCAGCGCCCGCATCACGGGATTTGGTTAACGCGCCGGTTAAAACGAACGGCGTATTAGCCGCTGACGATCTTCGCGACCGCCGCGGCAAAACGGGTTAATCCGTCTTCGATGTCTTTGTCTTCCACCACCAGCGATGGCGCAAAGCGCATCACGTCCGGCCCGGCGTTGAGCACCATGACGCCTTCGTGCGCGGCGGCGTGCAGGAAATCGCGCGCGCGGCCTTTGTACTGCGGCTTCAGTTCGGCGCCGATCAGCAGCCCCATCCCGCGGATGTCGCTGAAGACATCAAACTGTTGGTCAATCTGCTGGAGATGTTTCACAAACAGGTCGCGTTTCGCATTCACGCCATTCAGGACGTCCGGCGTATTAATGATGTCGAACGCCGCACCCGCCACGGCGCACGCCAGCGGATTACCGCCGTAGGTGGAGCCGTGTGAGCCCACATGAAATGCGGAAGCGATATCCTGGGTGGTGAGCACCGCACTGACCGGGAAACCGCCGCCGAGCGCTTTCGCGCTGGTCAGAATATCCGGCGTTACGCCGTAGTGCATATAAGCAAACAGGTCTCCGGTACGCCCCATCCCACACTGCACTTCATCAAACACCAGCAGCGCCTGGTGCTCGTCGCACAGCTCGCGCAGCCCTTGCAGAAATTCCGGGGTGGCCGCCGTGACGCCGCCTTCCCCCTGAATGGGCTCGACCACCACGGCACAGGTGTGATCGTCCATCACCGCTTTAACGGCGTGGAGATCGTTAAACGGCACGTGGATGATATCCGCAGGTTTCGGACCAAAGCCGTCGGAATACTTCGGCTGGCCGCCAACGGAAACGGTAAAGAAGGAGCGTCCGTGGAAGGCGTTATGGAAGGCGATGATTTTGGTTTTGTACGGGCTATGACGCGTGGTTGCGTAGTAGCGCGCCAGCTTAAAGGCGGTTTCGTTGGCTTCGGTGCCGGAGTTCATAAACAGCACGCGTTCGGCGAAGGTGGCATCGATGATCTTACGCCCCAGACGCAGCGCCGGTTCGTTGGTGAACACGTTGCTCGTGTGCCACAGCGTTTCGCCCTGCGTTTTCAGCGCGTCCACCAGCGCAGGATGGCAATGGCCCAGCGCCGTCACCGCAATACCGCCTGCGAAATCAACATACTCGTTGCCCTGCTGATCCCAGACGCGGCTGCCTCTCCCTTTCACCGGGATAAACTCAGCCGGTGCATAAATCGGCAGGATCACTTCATCGAATGTCGCGCGGGTAATTGCTGGTTGTTCAGTTGCCATGTCATGACCATCCATTTTTATGTTACATTGATTGTGAAAATATAATCACAAAATATGCATAAAAAATCACAACAAGGCAACAGATATTCAGCGATTAAGGAAATTGGCCAGCAGCGCGTGCCCCTGTTCGCTGAGAATGCTTTCCGGGTGGAACTGCACGCCTTCCAGATCGTACTCACGGTGACGAATGCCCATGATCTCCTGCGTCTCGCTCCAGGCGGTGACCTCAAAGCAGGCCGGCAGGGTCGGCGGATCAATGATCAGAGAATGGTAGCGCGTCACGGTTAACGGATTGTTTAGCCCCAGAAATACGCCGGTACCGGTGTGCGTGACCGGAGAGGTTTTGCCGTGCATGACTTTCGCGGCACGGACAATGGTGGCGCCAAAGACCTGCGCAATGGCCTGATGACCCAGGCAGACGCCCAGAATCGGCAGTTTGCCCGCATAATGGCGGATCGCCTCCAGCGAGATACCAGACTCCGAAGGGGTACACGGCCCCGGCGAAATCACGATTTTCTGGGGTGCCAGCGCGTCAATGTCAGCCAGCGCGATCTCATCGTTACGGCGGACAACCACCTCTGCCCCCAGCTCACAAAAATACTGGTAAAGGTTCCAGGTAAAGGAATCGTAGTTATCAATCAGCAGAATCATGGCGGCTCCTGAAAAAATGGCCGCCCTATTTTACGCAGATTCCCGCGCTTCGCTCACAACTTTGGCAAAGATGGCGTTCAGGGCTGTCAAATCCCCCATCGCCCCGCTCTGGTTGGCGGCAGCCCAGTCGTTCGGGTCGATCCCCTGCCAGTTCAGCACATAGCCCGCATGAATAGCCAGTTGTTCAAAGAAGATCCGCTGGGCCACGCCATTACCGCTCATAAACGGATGTAGCATGTTGATTTCACAGTAGTAATGACTGATTCTGTCTGTAAACTCTGCTTTCTGAAGGCCCACCAGATATTTATCACTTTCCAGCGAAGCCATCAGCTCATTACCCACTTTCTCGATGTACTCGAAATGGCAAAAAGGAATGTCGCCCTTAGAAATATCGGCGGTGCGCAGCTCGCCCGCGCCTTTCATTTCGTTGCGGAATAAATGGCGGTGAATAAGACACAGATGGGGTAAACCCGGTGCGGAAGGCCCCAGTTCCAGCGTCTCGATATCGGGTTCAGCGGGACCCTTACCTTTTTCAAGGAGGCAGCTGGCCTGAAAATTGACCTTACGTTGTTGCTCCCAGAGACGGGATTTTTGCTTGTCGGTGAGTTTTTTCACTACGCCTCCCTGAATAGTCCGTTTGCCACAAGTATAAGCAGCAAAACGCGCTTTCGCAGGGAGGGTGGAAAGACACGGGCAAGATGTGCCCGTGTGGGGGAACGATTACGGCAGCACTTTCGCGGAGAGAATGACGACTGGCTTAGACGGCACATTCTGGTATGGACCGACATCGTGAGTCTGAACCTGAGAGATCTTATCCGCAACGTCCATGCCTTTCACCACTTTGCCAAACACCGCGTAGCCAAAGTCGCGCTGACCGTGGTCCAGGAAGGCGTTATCAGCCACGTTGAGGAAGAACTGGCTGGTGGCGCTGTCTTTGTCCGCCGTACGCGCCATGGAGATGGTGCCGCGCTTGTTCAGCAGGCCGTTGTCTGCTTCATTTTTGATGGGCGGGTTGGGCTGTTTCTGCTGCATCTGCTCGTTAAAACCGCCACCCTGAATCATAAAGCCCGGGATCACGCGGTGGAACGTGGTGTTGTTATAAAAACCACTGTTCACGTAGTCGAGGAAGTTTTTCACCGAAACAGGGGCTTTCTGGCTATCCAGCTCCAGCTCAATATTCCCCGCAGAGGTAGTCAGCAGGACGTGAGGGTCTCCTTTGGCTGCCAGCGCAGCAGGGGAAACGGCAGAAAGAGCAAACACAGCTGCGACAGCCGCCAGTGTTGATTTGAGCATGAGAATTCCTTAACAAAGCGCAGTATAAAAAGCGAATGGCTTGATTCTAAAGAGCAGTATGAACCCAGACCAGTCTTTTACCTAATTTTACCAAATTGAAACAATTATTACCGCGCAAACGATTGTTCACCCCGCAACGTAATGTGATCTGTATCACGTTAAAACCTGCAATTGTGCTCAAAATTTTCTGAAAAGATTTAATTAGATCACTTTCGCGACTAAAATCTGCCCGCTCAAACGCAGTCATTGCGTTTTTCTTTACTTTTAACAGGCCAGACATGACTAACAGCAATCGCATCAAGCTCACATGGATCAGCTTCTTCTCTTACGCCCTGACCGGCGCGTTGGTGATCGTCACCGGGATGGTGATGGGAAATATCGCAGACTACTTCCAGCTGCCCGTTTCCAGCATGAGTAACACCTTCACCTTCCTGAACGCGGGGATCCTGATCTCTATTTTCCTTAATGCCTGGCTGATGGAAATCGTGCCGCTGAAAACGCAGCTGCGTTTCGGCTTCGTGCTGATGGTTGCCGCCGTGGCGGGCCTGATGCTGAGCCACAGCATCGCCCTCTTCTCTGCCGCCATGTTCCTGCTGGGCCTGGTGAGCGGGATCACCATGTCGATCGGTACGTTCCTGATTACGCACATGTATGAAGGCCGCCAGCGCGGCGCGCGTCTGCTGTTCACCGACTCCTTCTTCAGCATGGCCGGGATGATTTTCCCGATGGTCGCCGCGTATCTTCTGGCGCGCAGCATTGAGTGGTACTGGGTGTACGCCTGCATTGGTCTGGTTTATGTCGCGATCTTTGTTCTCACCTTCGGCTGCGAGTTCCCGGTGCTGGGCAAAAAAGCGCAGACTACGTCCGAGCCGGTTGCGAAAGAAAAATGGGGTATCGGCGTACTGTTCCTCTCCATCGCCGCGCTGTGTTACATCCTCGGCCAGCTGGGCTTTATCTCCTGGGTTCCTGAATACGCGAAAGGTCTGGGCATGAGCCTGAACGACGCGGGTAAACTGGTGAGCGATTTCTGGATGTCTTACATGTTCGGCATGTGGGCGTTTAGCTTTATCCTGCGCTTCTTCGACCTGCAACGGATCCTGACCGTTCTGGCGGGTCTGGCGACCGTGCTGATGTATCTGTTCATCAACGGTTCCCCGGAGCATATGCCGTGGTTCATCCTGACCCTGGGCTTCTTCTCCAGTGCGATTTACACCTCGATCATCACCCTTGGCTCTCTTCAGACCAAAGTGGCCTCGCCAAAGCTGGTGAACTTCGTGCTGACCTGCGGCACCATCGGCACCATGCTGACCTTCGTGGTCACGGGCCCGATTGTTGCGCACAGCGGCCCGCTGGCGGCGCTGCATACCGCTAACGGTCTGTATGCAGTGGTATTCATCATGTGCTTCGTGCTGGGCTTTGTGACCCGTCACCGTCAACACAACCCGGCAACAGCTACCCACTAATCGCCGTAACCCCTTTGCGTACTGCAAAGGGGTTTTCCCCTGCTCACCCGCCCTTCCCGCCGATGGGTAAAAACCCCACTAAATTTGTGCGAAAAACGAGCAAGCACAAAAATCAAACAATATCCGTCACTTATAAAAATCCTGACAAATCATAGATATACCCACTAAGGGGTAGGTGAAGGCGTATTTGATTTGCATCAATAAGTGCCCCTGCTGAATCGTTAAGGTAGGCAGTAATAGAAAAGAAATCGAGGCAAAAATGAGCAAAGTCAGACTCGCTATCATCGGTAACGGCATGGTCGGCCACCGCTTTATTGAGGATCTTCTCGATAAAGCCGATGCTGAGCAGTTCGATATTACCGTGTTCTGTGAAGAACCCCGCAAGGCGTACGACCGTGTGCACTTGTCTTCCTACTTCTCTCACCATACCGCCGAAGAGCTCTCTCTGGTGCGTGAAGGGTTCTACGAGAAGCATGGCGTAAAAGTGCTGGTGGGCGAACGCGCTATCACCATCAACCGTCAGGAGAAAGTGATCCACTCCAGCGCCGGACGTACGGTTTTTTACGATAAGCTGATCATGGCGACGGGCTCGTATCCGTGGATCCCGCCTATTAAAGGGTCGGAAACCCAGGATTGCTTCGTTTACCGTACCATTGAAGACCTCAACGCCATTGAATCCTGCGCACGTCGAAGCAAACGCGGCGCGGTTGTCGGCGGTGGTCTGCTGGGTCTGGAAGCGGCAGGCGCGCTGAAAAACCTCGGCGTTGAAACCCACGTCATCGAATTTGCCCCGATGCTGATGGCGGAACAGCTGGACCATATGGGTGGCGACCAGCTACGCCGTAAAATCGAAAGCATGGGCGTGAAGGTTCACACCAGCAAGAACACCAAAGAGATCGTGCAGGAAGGCACCGAAGCGCGTAAAACCATGCGCTTTGCAGACGGCAGCGAGCTGGAAGTGGATTTCATCGTCTTCTCCACCGGTATTCGCCCGCGCGATAAGCTGGCCACCCAGTGCGGTCTGGCCGTTGCGCAGCGCGGCGGGATCATGATCAACGATACCTGCCAGACCTCCGATCCGGATATCTACGCCATCGGCGAATGCGCCAGCTGGAATAACCGCGTATACGGTCTGGTTGCACCAGGGTACAAAATGGCGCAGGTCGCCGTTGACCATATCCTCGGCAGCGAAAACGCCTTCACCGGCGCAGACATGAGCGCCAAGCTGAAGCTGCTGGGCGTGGACGTGGGCGGTATTGGTGATGCGCATGGCCGCACCCCGAACTCCCGCAGCTATGTTTATCTGGACGAAAGCAAAGAAGTCTACAAACGTCTCATCGTCAGCCAGGACAACAAAACCCTGCTCGGGGCGGTGCTGGTGGGTGATACCAGCGACTTCGGTAACCTGCTCCAGCTGGTGCTGAACGCCATTGAGCTGCCGGAGAACCCGGACGCGCTAATCCTCCCGGCGCACGCCTCCAGCGGTAAGCCGTCCATCGGCGTGGATAAACTGCCGGACAGCGCGCAAATCTGTTCCTGCTTCGACGTGACCAAAGGCATGCTGATCTCCGCCATTAACAAAGGCTGCCACACCGTTGCGGCGCTGAAGGCGGAAACCAAAGCCGGGACCGGCTGCGGCGGCTGTATTCCTCTGGTCACTCAGGTGCTGAACGCCGAGCTGGCAAAACAGGGCATTGAAGTGAACAACAACCTGTGCGAGCACTTCGCTTACTCTCGCCAGGAGCTGTATCACCTGATCCGCGTGGAAGGCATTAAGTCCTTCGACGAACTGCTGGAGAAACACGGCCAGGGCTATGGCTGTGAAGTATGTAAGCCAACCGTCGGTTCCCTGCTGGCGTCCTGCTGGAACGAATATGTGCTCAAACCAGAACACACTCCGCTTCAGGACACCAACGATAACTTCCTGGCCAATATTCAGAAAGACGGGACTTACTCGGTGATCCCGCGTTCTGCCGGAGGGGAGATTACCCCGGAAGGGCTGGTCGCCGTGGGCCGTATCGCCCGTGAGTTTAACCTGTACACCAAAATCACCGGCTCCCAGCGTATCGGCCTGTTCGGAGCGCAGAAAGATGACCTGCCGGAAATCTGGCGTCAGCTGATTGAAGCGGGCTTTGAAACCGGTCACGCGTACGCCAAGGCGCTGCGCATGGCGAAAACCTGCGTGGGCAGCACCTGGTGCCGCTACGGCGTGGGCGACAGCGTGGGCTTCGGCGTAGAGCTGGAAAACCGCTACAAAGGCATCCGTACGCCGCACAAAATGAAGTTCGGCGTCTCAGGGTGTACCCGTGAATGTGCGGAAGCACAGGGGAAAGATGTGGGTATCATTGCCACGGAGAAAGGCTGGAACCTGTACGTGTGCGGTAACGGCGGGATGAAACCTCGCCACGCGGATCTGCTGGCCGCCGATCTCGATCGCGATACGCTGATCAAATACCTCGACCGCTTCATGATGTTCTACATTCGTACCGCCGATAAGCTGACCCGTACCGCGTCCTGGCTGGATAATCTCGAAGGCGGCATCGACTACCTGAAGTCGGTCATTATCGACGACAAGCTGGGTCTGAATGAACAGCTGGAATCCGAGATGACTCGCCTGCGCGAGGCGGTGATCTGCGAGTGGACCGAAACCGTGAACACGCCAGCAGCGCAGACGCGCTTCAAACACTTTATCAACAGCACCCAGCGCGACCCGAACGTGCAGGTGGTGCCGGAGCGCGAACAGCATCGTCCAGCGACCCCGTATGAACGTATTCCGGTGATGCTGGTGGAGGAAAACGCATGAGCCAGTGGGTAAACATCTGCAATATTAACGACATTCTGCCAGCAACCGGCGTCTGTGCCCTGCTGGGCAACGAGCAGGTGGCGATTTTCCGCCCTCGCCACGATGAACAGGTCTATGCCATCAGCAATATCGACCCGTTCTTCGAGGCCAGCGTGCTCTCCCGCGGTCTGATTGCGGAGCACCAGGGCGAGCTGTGGGTTGCCAGCCCGCTGAAAAAGCAGCGCTTCCGCTTAACCGACGGACTCTGCATGGAAGATGAAAGCTTCTCGGTCAAACACTACGACGTCCGCGTGAAGGACGGCGAGGTGCAGCTGAAAGCGTAACCTCTCGCCTTTTCAATAGGAAAGGCTTATGACCCCTTATGGGTAACGGCAGGAAAAACCGTATGTTCTGTACGATTCCTGCTGTTATCCTGACGTCAATTCTTCCCCCGCCATGAATGCTGTGAGGTAACGTCGTGGATCACCTGCCGATTTTTTGTCAATTACGCAACCGCGACTGCCTGCTCGTGGGCGGCGGCGATGTGGCTGAACGCAAGGCACGCCTGCTGTTAGAGGCGGGCGCCCGACTGACCGTCAACGCCCTCACTTTCGCCCCACAGTTTGACGTCTGGGCGCAGGCAGGGATGCTCACCCAGGTGCAGGGCGAATTTGATGAATCCCTGCTGGATACCTGCTGGCTGACCATCGCCGCAACGGATAACGATGATGTTAACCAGCGCGTCAGCGACGCCTGCGAAGCGCGCCGCATCTTCTGTAACGTGGTGGATGCGCCGAAAGAGGCGAGCTTTATCATGCCGTCGATTATTGACCGTTCACCGCTGATGATTGCGGTGTCGTCCGGCGGGCGCTCGCCCGTTCTTGCCCGTCTGCTGCGGGAAAAACTGGAAGCCGTGCTGCCGCAGCATCTTGGTCAGATTGCCCAATACGCCGGAGAGCTGCGCTCCCGCGTGAAGCAAACCTTCGCAACCGTGGGCGAACGCCGTCGCTTCTGGGAGAAGTTCTTTGTCAACGACAGGCTGGCGCAGTCCCTTGCCAATCAGGACACCAAAGCCGTTGAAGAGACGACCGAACAGCTCCTGAGCGAGCCGCTGGACCATCGCGGTGAAGTGGTGCTGGTGGGCGCAGGTCCCGGCGATGCGGGCCTGCTGACGCTGAAGGGTCTCCAGCAGATCCAGCAGGCGGACATCGTGGTGTATGACCGTCTGGTCTCTGATGACATCATGAATCTGGTGCGCCGCGATGCTGACCGCGTGTTCGTCGGCAAACGGGCAGGTTATCACTGCGTGCCGCAGGAGGAGATCAATCAGATCCTGCTGCGGGAAGCGCAAAAAGGAAAGCGCGTGGTGCGCCTGAAGGGTGGCGATCCGTTTATCTTTGGTCGTGGCGGCGAAGAGCTGGAAACCCTGTGCAACGCGGGTATTCCGTTCTCCGTGGTGCCGGGCATTACGGCGGCGTCCGGCTGTTCTGCCTATTCCGGCATTCCGTTAACCCATCGCGACTATGCCCAGAGCGTGCGCCTGGTGACGGGCCACCTGAAAACCGGCAGCGAACTGGACTGGCATAATCTGGCCGCTGAAAAGCAGACGCTGGTGTTCTATATGGGGCTAAATCAGGCAGCCACGATCCAGGCGAAACTGCTGGAGCACGGCATGGAAGCAGATATGCCGGTCGCGCTGGTGGAAAACGGCACCGCCATTACGCAGCGCGTGGTCGATGGCGTGCTGACGCAGCTGGGCGAGCTGGCGCAGCAGGTTGAAAGCCCGGCGCTGATCGTGGTGGGTCGCGTGGTAGCCCTGCGCGAAAAACTGAACTGGTTCTCCAGCCACTAACGCATAATCTCTCCCGGGAGTAGTCTTTAAGCGGACTACTCCCTTCTTACCTCAGTCGATAACATACCGCCCGCATAATGGAACTTTTCCATTTATTCCCTCGTGTTACATCCAATTTTCGATTTTTTGACAAGGAATGCGTATGTTCAAACTGGCAAAAGCTGCCGTACTGGTCGGCCTGTTATCAACTCTGACGGCCTGCACCGGTCACGTTCAAAATACTAAAAATAATTGCAGCTACGATTACCTGCTTCACCCGGCGATCTCCATTTCGAAGATCATCGGCGGTTGCGGCCCGGCGGTACAGCAGTAAGCGTTTTTCAGGCGTAAAAAAACCGGGGATGTCCCGGTTTTTTTGTTTCGTCAGTTTTGTCGGGTGGTGGCTCCGCCTTACCCGACCTGCAAAGTCCCGTAGGCCGGGTAAGCGTTAGCGCCACCCGGCAAAGCGGCTTAAGGTTTCGCCACAAACCCAATCGCGTCGTACACCGCTTTCAGGGTTTCGGAGGCGCGCGCGCTGGCTTTTTCCGCGCCCTCTTTCATCACTTTTTGCAGGAAAGCTTCGTCGTTACGGTAACGGTGATAGCGCTCCTGCAACTCGGTCAGCATGCCGGAAACGGCGTCTGCCACTTCGCCTTTCAGGTGGCCGTACATCTTGCCTTCAAAGTGCTTTTCCAGCTCAGGAATGCTCTGTCCGGTCACACCGGAGAGAATGTCCAGCAGGTTTGACACGCCCGCTTTGTTCTGCACGTCGTAGCGCACCACTGGCGGCTCGTCGGAGTCGGTCACCGCACGCTTGAGCTTTTTCACCACCGATTTCGGATCTTCCAGCAGGCCGATAACGTTGTTGCGGTTATCGTCAGACTTGGACATCTTTTTGGTCGGCTCCAGCAGGGACATCACGCGCGCGCCGGATTTCGGAATAAACGGCTCAGGCACTTTGAACACGTCACCGTAAAGCGCATTGAAGCGCTGGGCAATATCGCGGCTCAGCTCCAGGTGCTGCTTCTGGTCTTCACCCACCGGCACCTGGTTGGTCTGGTACAGCAGAATGTCGGCCGCCATCAGCACCGGATAGTCAAACAGACCGGCGTTGATGTTTTCAGAGTAGCGGGCAGACTTATCCTTGAACTGGGTCATGCGGCTCAGCTCGCCGAAATAGGTGTAGCAGTTCAGCGCCCAGCCCAGCTGCGCGTGCTCTGGCACGTGAGACTGAACGAAAATGGTGCTCTTCTCTGGATCGATACCGCAGGCCAGATACAGCGCCAGGGTGTCCAGCGTGGCTTTGCGCAGCTTCTCGGGATCCTGACGCGCGGTGATAGCATGCAAATCCACGATGCAGTAAATGCAGTGGTAGTCATCCTGCATGCTCACCCACTGACGTAACGCACCCATGTAGTTACCAATGGTCAGTTCACCTGAAGGCTGTGCGCCACTAAAAACGATGGGCTTAGTCATTATTCAATTCCTGATGTTCACTGTGCGAGAGCCCGAGTGCGGGCAACAAATCTTTGAAGTGGTCGAACACAACGTCCGGCTCACTCAGCGTAATGGCTTCACCGTAGTTGTAGCCGTAGGTCAACCCAACCGACGGGCAACCTGCCGCTCTGGCAGCCAGAATATCATTGCGGGAATCCCCGACAAAGAGCAGCTCCGCAGGCGCTAAGGATAATTTTCCTGCCACCAACAATAGCGGTTCCGGATGCGGCTTTTTATTCTGCACGTCATCGCCGCCCACAATTACGGAGAAGTATTTCGCGATATCCAGCGCTTCCAGCAGAGGCGCAACGAACGGTGTCGGCTTGTTAGTCACCAGTCCCAGCGGGATGCCTTTGGCATGTAGCGCGCTCAGCGTTTCAGCGACATCCGGGAACAGGAAGCTGCCCTCTTCGACGGTCTCTTCGTAGAAACGGTCGAACAGTTTGCGCAGAATACGCTGCTGCTCATCCTGGGGAATATCCGCGTGGTCAACACTCGGTTTACCTTGCGCGGAACGCTGAGAGGCACGCTCCTGACGAGCCCAGGTCAGCGCGCGCTCCATCAGCACGTCTGCACCGTTACCAATCCACGTCACGACGCGCTCTTCGCCTGCAACGGGGAGTTCAAGGGCATACAGCGCCTGATCGACGGCGCGGGTTAATCCTGGCGCGCTGTCGACCAGCGTGCCGTCGAGGTCAAATGCTACACCCCGAATAGCCTGCAATTTATCCATGACTTACCTTCGCCAGTTCACGGCGCATTTCATCAATGACTTTTTTGTAATCCGGTTGATCGAAGATGGCGGAGCCTGCGACGAACATATCCGCTCCTGCCGCCGCAATCTCACCGATGTTATTGACCTTCACGCCGCCGTCCACTTCCAGACGAATATCATAGCCAGACTCATCGATACGGCGGCGCACTTCACGCAGTTTGTCGAGGGTCTGAGGGATAAATGACTGACCACCAAAGCCCGGGTTGACGGACATCAGCAGGATCACGTCCAGCTTGTCCATCACGTAGTCGAGATAGCTCAGCGGGGTCGCCGGGTTAAAGACCAGTCCCGCCTTACAGCCGTTCTCTTTGATCAGCTGTAGCGTGCGGTCAACATGTTCGGAGGCTTCCGGGTGGAAAGTGATGATGCTGGCACCCGCCGCGGCGAAATCAGGCACGATGCGGTCAACCGGTTTCACCATCAGATGCACGTCAATGGGCGCGGTGATCCCGTAGTTACGCAGTGCTTTAAGCACCATCGGACCGATGGTCAGGTTGGGAACGTAGTGGTTATCCATAACGTCGAAATGGACGACATCCGCGCCAGCCGCGAGAGCTTTGGCAGTGTCTTCACCCAGGCGGGCAAAATCGGCCGACAGAATTGAGGGGGCAATCAAAAACTGTTTCATCCGCATCTCCTTGAAATGTGTTTACCGGCGGGCAAAGGCTCAGGGTCGATAAAGCGCCAGAAGTTCGTCCACCTTTTTACGTGTGCCGCCGTTGCTGCTAATGCTACGCCGCACTTTTACCTGAAAATGCTTCGCGGCTTTGTACCATTCGCGCGTATCAGGCGTGTCGTGATTCGAAATTAACACCGGAATTCTTTTGCTGACCAGCTTTTCCGCCATCTCAGCCAGACGAGCCTGCTCGGCAGGGCTGAAGCTGTTGGTGTGATAAGCGGTAAAATTCGCCGTCGCAGAGAGCGGGGCGTAAGGCGGGTCGCAGTAGACGACCGAGTTTACGCCAGCCAGCTCCATGCACTCCTCATAGGAGAGACAGTGGAATTCTGCATTCTGCGCTTTTTCAGCAAAGTGGTACAACTCATCCTGCGGGAAGTAAGGGCGCTTGTAGCGACCAAACGGCACGTTAAATTCACCGCGCAGATTATACCGGCACAGGCCGTTGTAGCCATGGCGATTGAGATAAAGAAACAACAGCGCGCGACGGAACGGATCCTGGCTTTGATTAAACTCAGCGCGGAACTGATAGTAGACGTCCGGGTTGTTGTTCTCTGGCGTAAACAGCTTCCGCGCCTCTTCCACATACTCATCGGTACGCAGTTTGACGATGTTATAGAGGCTGATAAGGTCGCTGTTGATATCCGCCAGGATATAACGAGAAAAATCGGTATTCAGGAACACCGATCCAGCACCCACGAAGGGCTCGATAAGACACTCGCCTTTCGGCAGGTGCTTTTTAATATCGTCGAGCAGGGGGTATTTCCCCCCTGCCCATTTCAGAAAAGCGCGATTTTTTTTCATGCTGACTAACTGATTACACCTTCTCCGGCTGTGGAGAAAGCTCCGACAGCATCCTGCGCTTTAAACATTACTTCAGATCGGCCTGCACCTGATGAATCGGCTTCGCCCACGGGTTTTTCGCCTGCACGTCGGCTGGCAGCGTGGAAACGGCACGTTTTGCTTCATCTTTGGAAGCATAAATACCACTCACCAGCACATACCACGGTTGACCGTTACGGGTCGTCTGATAAACCACGTAGTTTTTCAGATTCGATTTCTTCGCCCAGGCGTTGAGGTTGTCATAGTTAGACGAACTGCTCAGCTGAAGGGTGTAGTTGCTGGAAGAGGCCGACTGCAAAGAACCCACGTTGCCCGTCGTTTTACCTGATGCAGCGCCCGTTTTGGCTGCGGGAGCCGCAGGTGTTGTTGCAGAAGGTGTTGTTGCAGCAGGCGCGGTTGTGGTCGCCGTTGCTTTCGGTGCAGTGGTTGCCGCAGGCGTTGGCGCTTTAACCGGCTGGCTCACAGCAGGTTTGGTCTGCGCTGGCGCTTTCGTTTCTGGCGCTTTTGCCACGGTTTGCGGTTTCGTCTCACGCTTCGGCTCAATCACAGCCTGCTTACGCTCCTGGCGTGGCGCAGTCTGCGTCTGGCGCGGTTTGGTTTCCGTTGTCGCCGTTTGCTGCTGGGCATTGCTGCCATGAACTGGCGCAACGGTGGCTGGTTCAGTTGGCAGCGTGGAGTTCACCACGGCAGCGTTAACCTGCTCCTGATTCTGCGGCTGCATCAGCGCATTGTTCAGATCGCCCTGAACTTCAACACGCTGCTGACCTTCAGGCGTCGCAGGCGCCTGGCCCTGAGTCGGGGTCGCAGAGACAGGCGGCAGAGAGATATCCTGGCCAGCGCTGGTGTTACCTGCGGTCTGCTCTGCGGAAGTGGTGCCCGGCGCAGGCTGAGCGCCATTCGCCTGGTTGCTCGCATCGTTACCAGACAGGTCAATGCTCTTCTCGGCAGACGCCGTCTGCTCGGTAGAATTGGTAGAAGGTGCTTTTAGCGCGGACCCAATGCCGACAATCAGCAAGACCAGCACCAGAACGCCAAGGCCCATCATAATGTACTGACGGGAGGCCGGTTTTGCCGCTACCGCTTTTTTACGTTTGCGCGGACGACGTTCAACAGGCTGTTCATCCATTAACTCTTCTTCGGATTCATACTCCTCGTCTTCTCGCTCATTTCGCGCGTTACGGCTACGCGAAGGGCGACGATCGTCTGCATCCAGTTCGACATCGTCAAAATTGATCTGCGGCTCGTTATCACGTTCTGAAGATTGACGAGAACGACCAGTACGACGATCGCTGGGATCGGGTTTCAGCTCGTCTTCTGGTTTGAATTCATCCATTTAACACCCCACTCAAAGGCTTCTGCCAACGACTCTGCATTTACCTGAAGCTAAAACGACCACCTGTTACAGCGGTCTGACCTTTCTAGTTGTTACGCCTGCTGACAATCAGCAATAGCGCCAAGTACGACTTCGTGCGGCACTCCGCCGCGCACTTCACTTTTCCCTATTGCAAGCGGGAGTACCAGACGCATCTCACCTGCCAATACTTTTTTATCGCGCATCATGTGGGGAAGGTACGCCTGCGCAGACATTTCCTGCGGACCACTCACCGGCAAGCCAGCACGTTTAAGCAACGCGATGATACGTGCTGTCTCTTCCGGCCTGAACTGCCCCAGACGTTCAGAGGCTCGCGCCGCCATAACCATTCCGGCAGCGACAGCTTCACCGTGAAGCCAGTTACCGTAGCCCATTTCGGCTTCGATCGCATGACCAAACGTATGCCCCAGATTCAGTAAAGCACGTAAGCCGGTTTCACGCTCATCTGCGGCAACGACTTCTGCTTTCAGCTCACAACAACGGCGAATACAGTAGGCCATTGCCTGCCCGTCGAGGCGCAGCAGCGCATCCATATTCTCTTCCAGCCAGGTGAAGAATTCCCCGTCAAGAATAATGCCGTATTTGATCACTTCTGCAAGGCCGGACGCCAGTTCGCGCGCTGGCAAGGTTTTCAGACAGTCGAGATCCACCACCACCGAGGCAGGCTGGTAGAACGCGCCAATCATGTTTTTGCCGAGCGGATGGTTAACCGCCGTTTTACCGCCCACAGAAGAATCGACCTGTGAGAGCAACGTGGTTGGAATTTGAATAAAGCGCACGCCGCGCTGATAGCTGGCGGCTGCAAAACCGGTCAGATCGCCCACAACGCCGCCGCCCAGGGCAAGCAGTGTTGTATCACGACCGTGCGGTTTTTGCAGAAGTGCGGTAAAGACGGTATCCAGTACCGTCAGGCTTTTGTACTGCTCGCCATCGGGCAGAATCACACTGTCGACCTTCACGCCCGCCTGCTCAAGCAGGTGACGTACACGGTCGAGATAAAGCGGAGCCAGCGTCTCGTTGGTGACCAGCATCGCCTGATCACCCGCTTTCAGTGGTAAGAAGGAAGCTGGGTCGTTAAACAAACCAGCCGCGATGGTGATAGGGTAACTACGTTCCCCGAGAGTAACTGTAATCCTCTCCATGACGCGACATCCACCTTAAATGCTTTTACCCGCAGGCGAGTGTATATAAAGCCAGAATCAGTTGCTTTCCAGCATATGAATAATCTGGTTTGCAACCACTTTAGCGCTTTGATCGTCAGTACGAATGGTCACATCAGCAATCTCTTCGTACAGAGGATTGCGTTCATCGGCCAAAGCTTCCAGAACTTCACGTGGCGGTGTTTCAACCTGCAACAACGGGCGCTTTTTATCACGCTGCGTGCGTGCCAGCTGTTTTTCGATGGTCGTCTCAAGATAGACCACTACGCCACGGGCGGAGAGACGGTTGCGGGTTTCGCGAGATTTTACAGAGCCGCCGCCAGTTGCCAGCACAATGCCCTGTTTTTCCGTGAGTTCGTTGATCACTTTTTCTTCTCGGTCACGGAAACCTTCTTCGCCTTCTACGTCGAAGACCCAGCCCACATCCGCTCCGGTTCGTTTCTCAATCTCTTGATCAGAATCGTAAAATTCCATATTGAGTTGTTGAGCTAACTGACGCCCAATAGTGCTTTTGCCGGCACCCATAGGCCCAACCAGAAAGATATTGCGTTTCTCTGCCATTTTTTCGGTACTACTAAGACTATTCGTTAATGGTAATCCCCGCTGCGCAGACACCCGGCGTAGCAGGACATGAACTGAAACCTCATTTGCAATAGAGCGAGAGTCAGACGAAAAATTATCTCAATACTCCGGCTTGTTTGGCAACTGATTAAATCACCGTTCCCGGCGCATAAGGAAATAAGACGTAAGTCCAACTCAAATCGGTACTCCTTGTATGCTAATTCATGCCCCACGTCAAACATCTGCAACAAACTGAATGCAAAATCATTGCGGGGATCGTTACCCATTAATGAATACTGACCAGACGTGGCGTGATAAACACCACTAACTCGCGCCGTTCGTTATCTTTTCCGTCATGGCGGAACAGCTGACCCAGCCACGGAATGTTGCCCAGCACGGGCACGCTGTCGCGTCCGGTTTTATTCTTTTGCGAAAAGATCCCGCCCAGCGCGAGCGTTTCCCCACTTTTTACCTCTACCTGCGTTTCGATCTCCTGCTTATCGATCGCCAGCGTTTCGCCGTCTGCCTGTTGCAGCACCTGGCCGGGCATATTTTCACTGATATGCAGTTTCAGGCGCACGCGACCGCCCGGCAGGACCACCGGCGTGACCTCCATGCCTAATACCGCCTCTTTAAATTCAACGGACGTCGCCCCGCTCTCGCCGCTGGAAACCTGATACGGAATTTCGCTGCCCTGCTTGATGCTGGCCGGCTGCATGTGCGATGCCAGCAGCCGCGGGCTGGCGATGATATCCACCTGCTGCTTTTGCTCAAGCGCCGACAACTCAAGATCCAGCATCCTGCCGTTGATGCGCCCGATGTTAAACCCTGCGTGGGTGGTTGCACTGGCCACCGACAGGTCCGCCCCCAGCGTCGTGACCTGACCCACCTTACCGGCCTCCGTTGCGTCAGCGAGGTTCCATTTCACCCCCAGTTCACGCAGGCTTTTTTCACTGATGGTCACAATCTGCGCCGCCAGTTCCACCTGCTCGACGGGCAGATCCATCTGCACAGCCCAGCGCTGGAGCATATCCACCACCGTCTGGTTATCCCTGACCAGGAAACGGTTGGTGCGCTTGTCGACGGAGAGACTGCCTTTCGGGCTTAAGAGCTTTTCTGCCGCTTTTTGCAATTCGGCAGCATCCGCATAAGCAAACGGAATGCTGTGAGAGTGCAGCGGGGCGTCAAGCAGACGCTGGGCCCGCTCCTGCTCTTTACGCGTCTGTTGCTCCCGTTGCCAGGCCGCCGTATGCACATAAAAAATGCCGCCCTCTTCCCGCAATACCAGCCCGGTGCTGTTCACTACCGTCTGAAGCGCCTGTCTCCAGGGCACCCGCGTTAAATTCAGCGAAAGCGAACCGCTGACATCCGGCGACACCACCAGATTGCGATCCTCCTGCGCCACCAGCGCCTGTAATATCTGCACCACCGGGACATCATCCACCAGCAGGGTGACCGGTTTTGGCGTCGCGGCCCACAGGGGCTGGCTGAGTGCCGCCAGTAACAGCCCTATCCTTATCTTCACTTTTTTTCGTTCCTTCTCGTTGCCATGTCCATCGCTTCGGCTCGCACATGTCGCCGACATCAACGGTCAGTTGTTGTTTATCTATCGCGCTCACCCGCCAGCCTGTCGGTAACCGCACCTGCGTTTTTACCCGGTACCAACGCTTCTGCCCGTCCTGCATAAGGCCGATATCCCTGCTGCCGCTGACTATCCCCTGATACCGCCACTGGCTGAGCTGCCTGGCTGCGCAACGCTCTTCCGGCACAGAGAAGGGATCCCGCATCCCGGTCAGGAAAAGCGGAGAAAGCAGGATCAGCAAACGGGCTTTACTGCGCATGACCGATCTCCAGTTGCAGGCTGAGGCGTAACTGTTTGCCCTGTGGGGTGATGGAAAACGCCCTCACCCGCGCGTTCTCAAGCGCCAGCCGGGAAAAGAGCGCCGGGACCGCGCCCCAGGAGGCATCCAGCGCCAGCTCTCCCCCACTCTGCTGCGGCTTCCAGTACACCAGCCTTGCGCCCTCACGCTGAAAAGCCAGGGGAGAAAAGGGCTGCGAGGGCGTCACTTGCGTAACCACTGCTCGCCGTCCGGCCTCTGGCCACAGCGAGGCGTTGATTCGCTTCGCACTGATGGCCTGCGCCTGAATATCGGTGTAGCGCAGAGCTGCGGGCCTGAGCAGCAGTCCCCAAATTGCCCACGCAACAAGCCCCGATGCGATCAACCAGCAAAGGACGCGCCGGGAAGGACGTGCATCAGTCCAGCGTTGATACCAGATACCCACGGGCTACCTCCGGCTATGCAGTTGAAAAGAGAACATCCATCGCCCCTGGCTATCCTGTTGCATTTCGCCTGCCGGTCCGGGGTTAAATCCCGTCACCCTTTTCAGGGCATCGGTCATGGCGGTGAGCGCTGGCAGTGAGGTGGTATAGCCGGTCAGGGTCAGCGAGGGTGGCTGATAACGCAGCGCCGTTAGCCACGCCTGCCGGGGCATTGCGCTGGCAAGGGACTCCAGCGCAGGTTGCCAGGCCGGATCAAACGGCAGCGAAGGGGTTTTCTGCCCCGCTGACTGCGGCTGACGGGCTCTCAATACTTTCTGTACCGCACGTGTCCCCGCCAGTTCGCTCTGCAACGCCTGCAATGCGAGAGTCTGCGTCGCCCGCAGGCTGATACTCCCCGCCAGCATCACCAGCCATGAGCCAGCAAACAGCAGCCCCCAGAAACGCAGGCGCTGATTACGTTGCTGCCGACGCCAGGGTAAAAGATTGGGCATGCTCATTACGGCGCCTCGCTCATGGCCAGCGCCAGGGCGACGGTGTAATCAGCACCGCATTCCGGCAGCGGCGGCTGGCACAGCGTCACCGCTTCCCAGGGATCGCGGGCAGCATCAAACACGGCGATATCAGAAGGAGAAAGCGCAAGCAGCGCCGCCAGTTCATTCACCGTCGCCGCTTCTGTGGTGTAGCGCCGCCCCCACTGGTGACGCATCGCCCATAGCCACTGGTGTTGATCTCTCCAGGCGACGCACCGGGCGGGGGCAACAGCAGAGAGAAGATTAGCCAGCGCGCCGGCATCCGGGGCGATTGCTGCCAGACGCAAACGCAGCGCGTTCGCCAGCGTCAACAGGGTATCGACCTCTCTGTTTTGCGCTGCGGTAACCTGAAAAGTGTTGCTGAACGTATCCTGCGCGTAGTCAAAGCAGAGCGTATCGGCGGGCATCTCCAGCTCACGCGCTAATGCGGCGCCTACCCAGGTGAGCTGTTCGCTGTCACGCAAGGTAACGGATGGACGGGGCAACGCGCGTTGCAGAACGCGCGTCGCCGGAAATGAGAGAAATACCCGGTGCGAGTGCGGCAATGTTTTCCGCCAGCCACGTAATGCGTTAACCAGCTGTTCTGGCTTAAGTATTTTGCCTTCCCCGATAACGCCGTCCGACAGCGGTACCGCCCACCAGCGCCGTAAACGCCAACCGGCCCGCTCTCTGGTCAGCGCTACCGCAACCACCTTATCCTGTTGAATATGAACGCCTGTTTGCCACGTTTTAAAAGCCATGCTTCACGATCTCCTTATCGCCCGTCGGAGTGACGGCTATATCAATGAATCAGGCTTGCCTTTATACTACCGCGCGATTGTTTAGAAACTGCCCAGGCTAAACCAAATGGGAAATCTCCGGTGAAGTTCGTAAAGTATTTATTGATCCTTGCAGTCTGTTGCATTCTGCTGGGAGCAGGCTCGATTATTGGTTTGTACAAATATGTCGAGCCGCAACTCCCTGATGTCGCCACGCTTCGTGATGTGCGGCTTCAGATCCCTATGCAGGTCTATAGCGCCGATGGTGAACTGATGGCGCAATACGGCGAGAAACGTCGTATCCCTCTGACCTTAAATCAAATTCCACCCGTGATGGTGAAGGCTTTTATCGCCACCGAGGACAGCCGTTTTTACGAGCACCACGGTGTCGATCCGGTCGGTATTTTCCGTGCGGCAAGCGTGGCGCTGTTCTCCGGTCATGCCTCTCAGGGGGCAAGTACCATTACCCAGCAGCTGGCGCGTAACTTCTTCCTCAGCCCGGAAAAGACGCTGATGCGTAAGATCAAAGAGGTGTTCCTCGCGATCCGCATTGAGCAACTGCTGAGCAAAGACGAGATCCTTGAGCTTTACCTCAACAAGATCTATCTGGGCTACCGCGCCTATGGCGTAGGGGCTGCGGCTCAGGTCTATTTTGGTAAGCCGATCGATCAGCTCACGCTGAGCGAAATGGCGACTATTGCCGGCCTGCCAAAAGCGCCATCCACGTTTAACCCGCTCTACTCGCTGGACCGCGCCACCGCGCGCCGTAACGTGGTGCTGTCGCGTATGTTGAGCGAAGGCTATATCAGCCAGTCTGAGTACGATAAGGCGCGCAGCGACGTTATTGACGCCAATTACCATGCGCCGGAAATCGCCTTCTCTGCACCGTATCTTACTGAAATGGTTCGCCAGGAGATGGTGAGTCGCTACGGTGATAAAGCGTATGAAGATGGTTATCGCGTCTATACCACCGTGACCCGCAAGGTGCAGCAGGCTGCCCAGCAGGCGGTGCGTAATAACGTGATGGATTACGATATGCGTCACGGCTATCGCGGCCCGTCCAACGTGCTGTGGAAAGTGGGTGAAGGCGCATGGGACAGTAAAAAAATCACGGATTCCCTGAAAGCACTGCCGACCTATGGCCCGCTGCGTCCGGCGGTCGTCACCCAGGCCGATCCACAGGAAGCAGTGGCGATGATGGCCGATGGCACATCCGTTTCGCTGCGCATGGAGGGTGTCCGCTGGGCGCGTCCATACCGTTCTGACACCCTTCAGGGGCCTACGCCACGTAAAGTGACCGATGTCGTACAAACCGGACAACAAATCTGGGTGCGTCAGGTCGGTGATGCCTGGTGGCTGGCGCAGGTGCCGGACGTAAACTCTGCGCTGGTCTCCATCAATCCGCAGAACGGCGCCGTGATGGCGCTGGTTGGCGGGTTCGATTTCAACCAGAGCAAATTTAACCGCGCGACCCAGGCGCTGCGTCAGGTTGGTTCGAACATCAAACCGTTCCTGTATACCGCGGCGATGGATAAGGGGCTGACTCTCGCCAGCATTCTCAACGACGTGCCAATTTCCCGCTGGGATGCCGGTGCGGGCTCTGACTGGCAGCCGAAGAACTCTCCGGCGCAATACGCTGGCCCTATCCGTCTGCGCCAGGGCCTTGGCCAGTCGAAGAACGTGGTCATGGTTCGCGCGATGCGTGCGATGGGCGTGGATTATGCGGCAGAGTATCTGCAACGCTTTGGCTTCCCGGCGCAAAACATCGTTCATACTGAATCTCTGGCGCTCGGCTCCGCGTCCTTTACGCCGCTCCAGGTTGCGCGTGGCTACTCGGTGATGGCGAACGGCGGCTTCCTGGTCGATCCGTATTTCATCAGCAAAATCGAGAACGATCAGGGCGGCGTACTGTTTGAAGCGAAACCGAAAATTGCCTGCCCTGAATGCGATATTCCGGTGATTTACGGCGACACGCCAAAATCCAATGTCCTGGAAAACAAGGATATGGAAGATGTGGCGATCTCTCAGGAACGTCAGAATCTGGCGGTGCCGCAGCCTCAGCTGGAACAGGCCAATCAGGCGCTGGTCGCCCAGAGTGGCGCGCAGGAGTATGCCCCGCACGTGATCAGCACGCCGCTGTCGTTCCTGATTAAGAGCGCACTGAACACCAACATCTTTGGCGAACCGGGCTGGCAAGGCACCGGCTGGCGAGCGGGCCGCGATTTGCAGCGCCACGACATCGGCGGCAAAACCGGGACAACCAACAGTTCAAAAGATGCCTGGTTCTCAGGTTATGGCCCGGGGGTTGTCACCTCCGTCTGGATTGGTTTTGACGATCACCGCCGCGATCTGGGGCGCACCACCGCCTCTGGCGCGATTAAAGATCAGATTTCCGGATACGAAGGCGGCGCGAAGAGTGCGCAACCTGCCTGGGATGCATACATGAAGGCCGTTCTCGAGGGCGTACCAGAGCAGCCGCTAACGCCTCCACCGGGCGTGGTGACGGTGAATATCGACCGCAGTACCGGACAGCTCGCGAATGGCGGTAACAGCCGTGCCGAGTATTTCATCGAGGGTACGCAGCCAACCACGCAGGCAGTGCATGAGGTGGGTACAGAGATCATTGATAACGGCGAGACGCACGAGCTGTTCTGACGCCAACAAAAAAGCCGGGTGGCGACTACGCCTGACCCGGCCTACAACGTCAATGCAAAACGGCAACCTTCGGTTGCCGTTTTTAATGGTGGCGCTACAAACGCCCCTGCCCCTTCAGCCATTCCCGCACCAGGAACAGTGCGCTCACGTTGCGCGCCTCGTTAAAGTCAGGATCTTCCAGCAAATCCATCAGATGAGCCAGCGGCCAGCGAACCTGCGGCAGCGGTTCCGGCTCGTCTCCTTCCAGCGATTCAGGATAGAGATCTTCCGCGACAACGATGTTCATTTTGCTGGAGAAATAGGACGGTGCCATGCTCAGCTTTTTCAGGAACGTCAGCTCTTTCGCGCCAAAACCGACCTCTTCTTTCAGCTCCCGGTTTGCCGCTTCAAACACCGTTTCGCCCGGGTCGATCAGTCCTTTGGAGAAACCCAGCTCGTAGGATTCTGTGCCCACGGCGTATTCACGAATGAGGATCAGGTGCTCGTCGACGATGGGCACAATCATCACCGCTTCACGCGAGGAGGGGCGCATACGCTCATAAACACGACGCACACCGTTGCTGAACTCCAGATCCACGCTTTCGACATTAAACAGACGCGATTTCGCGACGGTTTCAACATTCAGAATGGTGGGCTTTTGTAAGGGTTTGGTCATCTTGACGGGTCTTTGCTGGGTGAACTGGCTTTATTGTGCGATACGCCGCACGGTTTCGGCAATGTCAATTGCTCTTTATTTACATTTATGCAACGTAACTGTAGGCGATTCTCATTTCAAAACAAATGTCAAGAGGTTGAAATGTTTCCAGGAATTTGCTGATATCGCGCCGGAACAGGCTTTGTTATCATTACCGGTCACTGGGATGCGCGTCAACATGCTCAAGTTAGACTCCATACTTGCCGATAGCCGACCACAGAATCTCATTCATTGTACAAAAGGTGCGACTGACAACACCTGTAAGAAGATAAGTAAGATGGGGAAAGCATGAGCACCATTTTGATTTTTCTCGCTGCTGTGCTGGCCTGCGCGTCGATTGCGGTGTGGGTATTCAGGCGCCGCGTACATCGCCGTTATCGGCTGCCCTTTTTGAACGCGTTCGCCGGGGCAAACACGCGTAAGCTTTCGCCAGAGGAACGCAGCACCGTTGAGCAGTATCTCGACACGCTGAACCGATCCCGGCTTTCGCCTGGCCCTACCGGTGCCAGCGCCGCCCCCGTATCGCTCAACCTTAACGCCCAAAGCGACACCGTTCTGTGCGTGACGCGCTCCATTACCCGCTACGGCATAACAACCGACGATCCCAACAAGTGGCGTTACTATCTCGACTCTGTTGAAGTGCACCTGCCTCCCTTCTGGGAGCAATATATCAACGACGAAAACAGCGTCGAGCTGATCCATACCGATACGCTGCCGCTGGTTATCTCCCTCAATGGTCATACGCTGAGCGAATATGTTCAGGAAGCGCCACGCTTTGCGCTGGAACGCGCAAGCGGAACGCAGGCCTCTATTCGCGGTGAAGAGACAGAGCAGATTGAACTGCTGAACATCCGCCAGGAGACGCATGAAGAGTACGTCCTGAGCCGCCCGGATGGCATTCGCGAAGCGGTGTTGATTGTCGCCTCGTTCCTGCTCTTTTTCATCTGCCTGCTGACGCCGGACGTGTTTGTTCCGTGGCTCGCGGGTGGCGCAGTACTGCTTCTGGCCGCCGGGCTGTGGGGCATATTTGCTCCGCCGGCAAAAACGTCATTACGCGAAATTCACTGCCTGCGCGGAACCCCAAAACGCTGGGGACTGTTCGGTGAGAACGATCAGGAACATATCAACAATATCTCGCTCGGGATCATCGATCTTATCTATCCGCGCCACTGGCAGCCGTGGATTGCGCAGGACCTTGGCCATAAAACGGATATTGATATCTATCTCGACCGCCACGTTGTCCGCCAGGGGCGCTACTTATCCCTGCACGACGAAGTGAAAAACTTCCCGCTTCAGCACTGGCTCCGCAGCGCGGTGATTGCCGGTGGCGCCGCGTTAATCTTCATCATGCTGCTGCTCTTCGTGCCGCTGGATATGCCGATTAAATTTACCCTGTCGTGGATCAAAGGGGCGCAAACTGTGGAAGCCACCAGCGTACAGCAGCTCGAAGAAGCGGGGGTACGCGTGGGGGATACGTTGCGGCTGAAAGGCACCGGGATGTGTAATATCCACACGCCAGGCGCCTGGAACACGCGCCAGAACTCGCCGTTCGCGCCGTTCGACTGCTCTCAGATCATCTGGAATGACGCCTCTCCGCTGCCGCTGCCGGAATCGGATGTGGTCAATAAGGCCACCGCGCTCACCCAGACGATTAATCGCCAGCTCCATCCAAAACCGGATGATGATTCTCGCGTCAGCCCTGCCCTGCGTTCGGCTATTCAGAAGTCGGGCATGGTGCTGCTGGATGACTTTGGCGAAATCGTCCTGAAAACAGAGGATCTCTGTTCCGCCCAGGATGACTGTATCCGGCTGAAGAACGCGCTGGTCAACCTCGGCAACAGCAAAGACTGGGACGCGCTGGTGAAACGCGCCGAAGCGGGACGCCTGGACGGTGTGAACGTGCTTCTGCGTCCGGTCAGCGCCGAGTCGCTGGATAACCTGGTGGCGACCTCTACCGCTCCCTTCGTGATGCGTGAAACCACCCGTGCCGCCCAGGCGCTTAACAGCCCGGCGCCTGGCGGTTTTGTGATTGCCAGCGATGAAGGCAGTGACCTGGTGGATCAACCTTATCCGCAGGTTTCGCTGTATGACTATCCTGCCCAGGAGCAGTGGAGCGAATTCCAGCGTCTGGCGCAGATGCTGATGCAGACGCCATTCAGCGCGGAAGGGATCGTCACCACCCTCTTTACCGACGCCAACGGCACGCGTCATATTGGCCTGCACCGTATGCCGGATAGCGCTGGCCTGTGGCGCTATATAGGGACATCCCTGCTGCTGATTGCAATGCTGGCGTGCATTGTCTGGAACGGTTATCAGGCCGTACGCCGCTATCAGCGTTCCCGCACGCGGCTGGCAGAAATCCAGGCCTACTACGAAAATTGCCTTAACCCGAAACTGATCTCCTCTTCCGAGAGCCTGATCGGATAACGTCCCTGCGCGACAAGTTGTGCTACCCTGTCGCGCACGTTTCTTCTGGCTGGAGTTCCCCCTTATGCATCTTAATATCGACTGGCAGGCGGTCGATACCGTCCTGCTTGATATGGACGGCACGCTGCTTGATCTCGCCTTTGATAACTATTTCTGGCAAAAGCTGGTCCCGGAAACATACGGTGAACAGCAGGGGATCTCCCCGGCGGAAGCGCAGGAATTCATTCGTTCGCAATATAGCGCGGTGCAGCATACGCTAAACTGGTACTGTCTTGACTACTGGAGCGAGCGACTCGGTTTGGATATTTGTGCCATGACCACCGCCCAGGGCGCACGCGCTGTACTGCGCGACGATACGGTCCCGTTCCTGGATGCGCTGAAAGCCTGCGGTAAGCGCCGCATTTTGCTGACGAATGCGCATCCCCATAACCTGGCCGTGAAGCTGGAACATACCGGTCTTGCTTCACACCTTGATTTATTGCTTTCCACCCACACATTTGGTTATCCGAAAGAGGATCAGCGGTTGTGGCATGCCGTGGTGGAAGAGACCGGTTTACAGCCGGAACGCACGCTGTTTATTGACGACAGCGAGCCGATTCTGGATTCTGCGGCCGCTTTTGGCATTCGCTATTGTCTGGGCGTGACTAATCCGGATTCCGGCCTGGCTGAAAAAAGCTATCTGCGACATCCGGGGCTGAACGACTATCGCCGGATGATCCCCTCACTCACTGTGAAGGAGACGCCATGAAAGAAAAACCCTCTGATGGGGTAAGACTGGATAAATGGCTGTGGGCCGCCCGTTTTTACAAAACGCGCGCCCTTGCCCGTGAAATGGTTGATGGCGGAAAGGTGCATTACAACGGTCAGCGCAGCAAACCGAGCAAACTGGTTGAACTGAATGCCACGCTAACGCTTCGCCAGGGCAACGATGAGAAAACGGTGGTGGTGAAAGCCATTACCGAGCAGCGGCGGCCCGCAACCGAAGCCGTTTTGCTGTATGAAGAGACGGCCGAAAGCATAGAGAAGCGCGAGAAAACCGCGCTGGCGCGCAAGATGAATGCGCTGACCATGCCTCACCCGGACCGGCGACCGGATAAAAAAGAGCGCCGCGATCTGATGAAATTTAAACACGGTGAGAGCGAGTAACCCTCACCTGCACGAGAGATGAAAATGGCCCAACACGACCAATTACACCGCTATCTGTTTGAACAATTCGCCGTGCGCGGCGAGCTGGTCACCGTATCCGAAACCTGGAAACAGATTCTGGAAAACCACAACTACCCGCTGCCGGTGAAAACCCTGTTGGGCGAACTGCTGGTTGCCACCAGCCTGCTGACCGCCACGCTGAAGTTCGCTGGCGATATTACCGTTCAGTTGCAGGGTGATGGCCCGATGTCGCTGGCGGTGATCAACGGCAATAACCAGCAGCAGATGCGCGGCGTGGCGCGCGTTCAGGGCGATATCCCTGAAAATGCGGATCTGAAAACGCTGGTCGGAAATGGCTATCTGGTTATCACGATCTCGCCTGAAGAGGGTGAGCGCTATCAGGGCGTTGTCGGTCTGGAAGGCGACACGCTGGCCGCCTGCCTGGAAGATTACTTCATGCGTTCCGAACAGCTGCCAACCCGCCTGTTCATCCGCACCGGTGAAGTGGATGGTCAGCCTGCTGCCGGTGGTATGCTGCTTCAGGTTCTGCCTGCGCAGGATGCGCAGACCAATGATTTCGAGCATCTGGCAACGCTGACGGAAACCATCAAAGCGGAAGAGCTGTTCACTCTGTCGGCGACCGACGTGCTGTGGCGTCTGTACCACGAAGAAGAAGTGACGGTTTACGATCCGCAGGATGTGGAATTTAAGTGCACCTGCTCTCGCGAGCGTTGTGCTGGCGCCCTGAAAACGCTGCCGGATGAAGAGATCGACAGCATCATGGCGGAAGACGGTGAGATCGATATGCACTGTGATTACTGCGGTACGCACTACGTGTTCAATTCCATGGATATCGCGGAGATCCGCAATAACGCCTCTCCAGCGGACCCGCAGGTTCACTAAACCTCTTTCCCCTCACCCTAACCCTCTTCCCAACGGGGAGAGGGAACTTGAACACCCTCACCCCTTTGGGGTGGGGGGTAAAAAACCCCCACCCAAGCTGAATCGTTTTCCCAATGTAACCCTTACGTAATTTTCTTACATGTATGCGATTACATTCACATTCTTCTGGATAAATTCACCAGAGATTAACCTTTTAAGAACATTTTCCCCATCCAAAAAGCGATTCCTGCGATAATCTGCCCGCCCTGTGACTGGAGTCGCAGCGTTTTCCGTTAGTAAGGGTTTTGACCAGATACGTAAATCTATGAGCCCCGTCGCGGTTAACATCCCCAGAAAAACCCTACAATTTCAGGCAGTACATATTGGCTAAGGAGCAGTGATATGCGTGTTAATGGTTTAACCCCGCAAGATCTCAAGGCTTATGGTATTCACGACGTCCAGGAAGTGGTTTACAACCCCGATTACGATACGCTGTATCAGGAAGAGCTCAATCCGGCACTGGAAGGATACGAGCGCGGTGTGTTGACGAACCTGGGTGCTATCGCCGTCGATACGGGTATTTTTACCGGTCGTTCGCCGAAAGATAAGTATATCGTCCGAGACGACACCACCCGCGATACGCTGTGGTGGGCTGATAAGGGCAAAGGGAAGAACGATAACAAACCGCTCTCCCCGGAAACCTGGCAGCATCTGAAAGGACTTGTCACCCATCAGCTTTCCGGCAAGCGTCTGTTTATTATCGATGCGTTCTGCGGCGCTAACGCCGACACCCGTCTCTCCGTACGGTTCATTACTGAAGTGGCCTGGCAGGCGCATTTCGTGAAGAACATGTTCATTCGTCCGACCGATGAAGAACTGCAAGACTTCACCCCTGACTTTATCGTGATGAACGGCGCGAAATGCACCAACCCGCAGTGGAAAGAGCAGGGTCTGAACTCCGAAAACTTCATCGCCTTCAACCTGACCGAGCGTATCCAGCTGATCGGCGGTACCTGGTACGGCGGCGAAATGAAGAAAGGGATGTTCTCAGTCATGAACTACCTGCTGCCGCTGCGCGGTATCGCCTCCATGCACTGCTCGGCGAACGTCGGGGAAAAAGGCGATGTAGCAGTGTTCTTCGGCCTTTCCGGCACCGGTAAAACAACGCTGTCCACCGATCCAAAACGTCGTCTGATTGGCGACGATGAACACGGCTGGGATGATGACGGCGTGTTTAACTTTGAAGGCGGCTGCTACGCGAAGACCATTCGCCTGTCGGAAGAGGCAGAGCCGGATATCTACCACGCGATTCGCCGCGATGCGCTGCTGGAAAACGTCACCGTGCGTGCCGATGGTTCTATCGACTTCGACGATGCCTCGAAAACGGAAAACACCCGCGTCTCTTACCCGATCTACCACATCGAGAACATCGTCAAGCCGGTGTCGAAGGCGGGTCATGCCACGAAGGTGATTTTCCTGACCGCGGATGCGTTCGGCGTGCTGCCACCGGTTTCCCGCCTGACCGCCAGCCAGACGCAGTACCATTTCCTCTCCGGCTTTACCGCTAAACTGGCGGGTACCGAGCGCGGTGTGACCGAGCCAACCCCAACCTTCTCCGCCTGCTTCGGCGCGGCGTTCCTGTCGCTGCACCCAACGCAGTACGCGGAAGTGCTGGTGAAACGCATGCAGGCATCCGGCGCCCAGGCGTACCTGGTGAACACCGGCTGGAACGGTACGGGCAAACGTATCTCCATCAAAGATACACGCGCCATCATCGACGCGATTCTGGATGGTTCGCTGGATAACGCCGAGACCTTTACGCTGCCGATGTTCGATCTGGCGATCCCAACAGCGCTGCCGGGCGTGGATACGCGTATCCTGGATCCGCGTAACACCTACGGTTCACCGGAACAGTGGCGTGAGAAGGCTGAATCGCTGGCGAAACTGTTTATCGAAAACTTCGAGAAGTATACCGACACACCGGCGGGTGCTGCGCTGGTGAGTGCGGGACCAAGGTAAAAGCAAAAAGGCAACGAAAGTTGCCTTTTTTAATGTTTTCTCTCTCTCCCCGTGGGAGAGGGCCGAAGTGAGGGCATCAGGCCCCCCCCTTTTTTAACTCTCTTTCACCTGCCCCCGTAAAACCGGCACCGGTAACCACGCACGAATACTCAAACCGCCCCGCTCGCTGGTGCCAATTTCCAGCAGTCCGTTATGGTTATCAACTATACGCTGCACAATCGCCAGGCCTAAGCCGGTTCCGCTGGTGCTGCGCGCGCTGTCGCCACGCACAAATGGCTGGAACAGGTGCTTACGCTGCTCAGGCTTAATGCCCGGGCCATCGTCTTCCACCTGGAACCAGGCGCGGTTGAGTTCCGTACCGCTGCTGACTTTGATCCAGCCGTTGCCGTAGCGCGCCGCGTTGACCACCATATTCGCCACCGCGCGTTTAATGGAGAGCGGGTGCATACGTACCTGAATCTCACCTGCCTGAAGGTCGGTCGCAATTTCACGTTCGTAGCCGCTTTCGGCAGCAACCACTTCGCCCAGAACTGCGTTCAGATCCGCCATCTCCATCGGCATCTCCTGCCCGGTGCGCAGGTAGTCGATAAACTGCTCGATGATAGCGTTACACTCTTCGATATCCTTGTTGATGGACTCTGCAAGATAACCATCCTGCTCGCCCATCATCTCTGTTGCCAGCCGGATACGCGTCAGCGGGGTGCGAAGGTCATGGCTGACCCCCGCCATCAGCAGCGTACGGTCGTCCGCCAGCTGTTTAACGCCTGCCGCCATGTGGTTAAACGCACGCGTTACCGAGCGCACTTCCGATGCGCCATACTCACGCAGCGGCGGTGGGATAATACCTTTACCGACCTGCAATGCCGCATGCTCCAGGTCGACTAGCGGTCGGTTCTGGATACGAATAAACAGCCATGCGCCACCGATGGCCAGCAGCATGATCGCCAGGGTGTATCGGAACAGCGGCGAGAAGTCGCCCTGATGAATCTCGGTGAGCGGAACGCGCACCCAGATGTTGGGTGACAGCCAGGTTTTCAGCCAGACAACCGGCGAGCTTTTATTGACCTCAACGCGCACTTCCGTCGGGCCGCCAAGCTGCTGCGCCATCTGCTGGCTAAGGAATTCATAGTGCTGCGCCCAGCGCAGGCCGGCATCTTCCGCCGCTTCGTTCGAGTAGAGAGAAATGCCCAGCTCACGGTAGATTTCCCGACGGAACGCCGGGGGAACAACCAACTGCGTGCCGTCCTCCAGTTGCAGTTTGTCGGTCATCAGCATACGCACTTCGTATGCCAGCACCTTATTAAACTGCTGAAGGCTCGGCAGGATTGCAAAGTTCAGCACCACCAGGTAGGTCGTCACCAGACTGACAAACAGCAGGGTGACGATCAATAACAGCGTGCGGGCAAACGAACTTCGCGGCGAGAAGCGCATTCGCCTCATGCTTTAGAGCCGTCCGGAACAAACACGTAGCCCAGACCCCACACGGTCTGAATATAACGAGGATGCGCCGGATCTTCTTCCACCATACGGCGCAGACGAGAGATCTGCACGTCGATAGAACGCTCCATCGCGGAGTATTCACGACCACGCGCCAGGTTCATCAGCTTGTCACGGGAGAGCGGCTCACGCGGGTGACTGACCAGCGCTTTCAGCACCGCGAACTCGCCGCTGGTGAGCGGCATTGGCTCATCTTCACGGAACATTTCACGGGTGCCGAGGTTCAGCTTGAACTTACCGAATGCAATGACGGCCTCTTCCTGAGATGGCGCGCCCGGCAGCTCGTTCGCCTGACGACGCAGCACGGCGCGAATACGCGCCAGCAGTTCACGCGGGTTGAACGGCTTTGGAATGTAGTCATCAGCGCCGATCTCAAGGCCGACAATGCGGTCAACTTCTTCACCCTTCGCCGTCACCATAATGATCGGCATCGGGTTGCTCTGGCTGCGCAGACGGCGGCAAATAGAGAGCCCGTCTTCGCCAGGCAGCATCAGGTCCAACACCATCAGGTGGAAGGATTCACGCGTCAGCAGACGATCCATCTGTTCCGCGTTCGCGACGCTACGAACCTGGAAGCCCTGCTCGGTCAGATAACGTTCCAGCAGCGCACGCAGGCGCATGTCGTCATCTACGACCAGAATTTTGTAGTTCTCTTGCATTGTGTGTACTCCCAAAGGTTCGGATAAGCCTGGAACAGCGTATTCTAAAAAAGTGCACGGGTTCGACCAGCAAATTCTGGTATAAATTCTAGACGAAATTGTTACAAAGCATATTTAACAGCAGCTTATCTGTTCATTTCATCACATAAATCATTATTAATCTTGTCTGTTACACTGTGCGCTACGTATTGTGCGCAAAGACAGTTAACCGGCATTAAAGGCTGCACCATGAAAACGCCTCTGATCACCCGTGAAGGGTACGAGAAACTCAAAAAAGAGATGGATTACCTGTGGCGCGAAGAGCGTCCGGAAGTGACCAAAAAAGTCACCTGGGCAGCAAGCCTGGGCGACCGCAGCGAGAATGCGGACTACCAGTACAATAAAAAGCGGCTGCGCGAAATCGATCGCCGGGTACGCTACCTGACGAAGTGCCTCGAGAATCTCAAAATTGTCGATTACTCCCCGCAGCAGGAAGGTAAAGTCTTCTTCGGCGCGTGGGTCGAAATTGAAAACGACAGCGGCGACACCCTGCGTTTTCGTATCGTCGGCTACGATGAAATTTTCGGTCGTAAGGATTACATTTCTATCGACTCACCCATGGCCCGCGCCCTGCTGAAAAAAGAGGTAGGCGATTTAGCCGTTGTCCAGACGCCTGCGGGTGAAGCAAGCTGGTACGTCAACGAAATCGAGTATGTTAAATAGTCCGAGAGCGCCCTCCCCGGCTGGCATTTTTTGGTGTCAGCCCGTATAACTATCCCCCTGATTTTCGATCCACAAGATGAACTGACCATGATGAAAGAGTCGCTCTGCCGCATTATTGCGGGTGAACTTCAGGCCAGAGCCGAACAGGTAGAAGCTGCCGTTCGCCTGCTTGATGAAGGGAACACCGTGCCGTTTATTGCACGTTATCGTAAGGAAGTCACCGGCGGTCTGGATGACACGCAGCTGCGAAACCTGGAGACCCGTCTGGGCTATCTGCGCGAGCTGGAAGACCGACGTCAGGCGATCCTCAAATCTATCGGCGAGCAGGGCAAGCTGACCAGTGACCTGGAAAAAGCCATTAACGGTACCCTGAGTAAAACCGAGCTCGAAGACCTCTATCTGCCGTACAAACCGAAGCGCCGCACGCGCGGGCAGATTGCGATCGAAGCCGGCCTTGAGCCACTGGCCGATCTGCTGTGGAACGAACCGTCCCACGATCCGGAAACCGAAGCCGCCAAATTTATCGACGCCGATAAAGGCGTAGCGGACACCAAAGCCGCGCTGGACGGCGCGCGCTATATTCTGATGGAGCGCTTCGCCGAAGACGCGGCGCTGCTGGCCAAAGTGCGTGATTACCTGTGGAAGAACGCGCATATCGTCTCCACCGTGGTGTCCGGCAAAGAGGAAGAAGGCGCGAAATTCCGCGACTACTTCGATCACCACGAACCCATTTCTACCGCGCCGTCTCACCGCGCGCTGGCGATGTTCCGCGGCCGTAACGAAGGCGTGCTGCAACTCTCCCTGAATGCCGATCCACAGTTTGACGAGCCGCCAAAAGAGAGCCACTGCGAGCAGATCATTATCGACCATCTGGGCCTGCGCCTGAACAACGCCCCGGCGGACAGCTGGCGCAAAGGCGTGGTGAGCTGGACCTGGCGCATCAAGGTGCTGATGCACCTCGAAACCGAGCTGATGGGCACCGTGCGCGAGCGCGCCGAAGACGAAGCGATCAACGTCTTCGCCCGTAACCTGCACGACCTGCTGATGGCGGCGCCAGCTGGCCTGCGCGCCACCATGGGTCTCGATCCGGGTCTGCGTACCGGCGTGAAGGTGGCCGTGGTTGACGGCACCGGCAAGCTGGTTGCCACCGACACCATTTACCCGCACACCGGTCAGGCAGCGAAAGCGGCTGTCGTCGTCGCCGCGCTGTGCGAGAAGTACAACGTTGAGCTGGTTGCCATCGGTAACGGTACGGCGTCCCGAGAAACTGAACGTTTCTATCTCGACGTGCAGAAGCAGTTCCCGAAAGTGACGGCGCAGAAAGTGATCGTCAGTGAAGCGGGGGCATCTGTCTATTCCGCCTCGGAACTGGCAGCGCAGGAGTTCCCGGATCTGGACGTTTCCCTGCGCGGCGCGGTCTCTATCGCCCGTCGTTTGCAGGATCCGCTGGCGGAGCTGGTGAAGATTGACCCGAAATCCATCGGCGTGGGCCAGTATCAGCACGACGTGAGCCAGACGCAGCTGGCGCGTAAGCTGGATGCGGTAGTGGAAGACTGTGTTAACGCCGTCGGCGTGGACCTGAACACCGCTTCCGTGCCCCTGCTGACCCGCGTGGCGGGCCTGACCCGTATGATGGCGCAGAATATCGTCGCCTGGCGTGATGAAAACGGTCAGTTCCAGAACCGCCAGCAGCTGCTGAAGGTGAGCCGTCTGGGGCCAAAAGCATTTGAGCAGTGCGCGGGCTTCCTGCGCATCAACCACGGCGATAACCCGCTGGATGCCTCTACCGTTCACCCGGAAGCCTATCCAGTTGTCGAGCGTATCCTGGCCGCCACCCGGCAGGCGCTGAAAGACCTGATGGGCGACAGCAGCGCGCTGCGTAACCTGAAAGCGGTGGATTTCACCGACGAACAGTTCGGCGTGCCGACGGTCACCGACATCATCAAAGAGCTGGAAAAACCGGGCCGCGATCCGCGCCCTGAGTTTAAAACCGCGACCTTTGCTGAGGGCGTAGAAACCATGAACGACCTGCTGCCGGGCATGGTGCTGGAGGGGGCGGTAACCAACGTCACCAACTTTGGCGCGTTTGTGGATATCGGCGTGCATCAGGATGGTCTGGTGCATATCTCTTCCCTCGCCGACAAGTTCGTTGAAGATCCGCACACCGTGGTCAAAGCGGGCGACATCGTGAAGGTGAAAGTGCTCGAAGTGGATCTCCAGCGCAAGCGTATTGCCCTGACCATGCGTCTGGACGAGCAGCCGGGCGACACTAACGCGCGCCGTGGCGGTAATGGCGGTGGCCGTGAACAGCAGCGTCCGGCAGCGAAAGCCGCGAAGCCACGCGGACGTGACGCACAGCCGGCGGGCAACAGCGCGATGATGGATGCGCTGGCAGCGGCGATGGGTAAGAAACGCTAATGCTGTAAATGCCCGGTGGCGCGACGCTTACCGGGCCTACGGTTTTGTAGGCCGGGCAAACGCAGTGCCGCCCGGCAAGCAGGCCGCAGGGAATAAAAATAAATATGTTGTATCCATATTTAAACCACGAATTATCACCTCATTAACAAATAGCCCTCTTTTTATTTTCACCTCAATTTCGAAAATATTGAGCAAGGTCAAGCAGACCGCAAATTAATACGATTAACAACATCCCGTCACATTTTTATTATTGCTGATAAAAACTATTCTCATTATCATCGCAGTGTAGATTATTTAACCTCTCGTGGAATCAGGCGCTATGCAATTCACTCCAGACAGTGCGTGGAAAATTATCGGTTTTACCCGTGAGATAAGCCCGGCCTATCGGCAGAAGCTCCTGTCACTGGGCATGCTACCCGGCTCATCATTCCAGGTTGTGCGCGTTGCGCCGTTGGGCGATCCAGTTCATATCGAAACCCGACGCGTTAATCTGGTTCTGCGTAAAAAAGATCTCGCATTAATTGAAGTTGAATCTTTATCCCGTTAACAAGCCAGCGGTTTCAGTGAGTCTATTACAATGAAAAAATTAACTATTGGCTTAATTGGCAATCCTAATTCCGGCAAGACAACCTTATTTAATCAGTTAACCGGCGCACGCCAGCGTGTGGGAAATTGGGCAGGCGTGACGGTGGAACGCAAAGAAGGCCAGTTCACCACGACAGATAATCAGGTCACGCTGGTTGATTTACCGGGGACCTATTCCCTCACCACGATTTCATCCCAGACCTCCCTCGATGAGCAAATTGCCTGCCACTATATTCTGAGCGGCGACGCGGATCTGCTTATCAACGTGGTGGATGCCTCTAACCTCGAACGAAATCTGTATCTCACGTTACAGCTGCTGGAGCTGGGTATTCCCTGCATCGTGGCGCTTAACATGCTCGACATCGCGGAGAAGCAAAAGCTGCGCATCGACGTCGATGCCCTCTCCGCCCGTCTGGGCTGCCCGGTGGTTCCGCTGGTTTCCACCCGCGCTCGCGGCATTGACGCCCTGAAGCTGGCGATTGACCGCCACACGGGCAATGCCGACGTCGAACTGGTGCACTACGCCCAGCCGCTGCTGCGCGAAGCCGGGCAGCTGGCGCAGGAGATGGATAACAGCATGCCCGCCAGACAACGTCTGTGGCTTGGCCTGCAAATGCTGGAAGGCGATATCTACAGCCGCGCCTACGCAGGCGATGCGGCGGATAAGCTGGACGTCGCACAGGCTCGCCTTAGCGACGAGCTGGATGACCCGGCCCTGCACATTGCGGATGCGCGCTATCAGGCCATCGCCGCTATCTGTGACGTGGTCAGCAATGCATTAACCGCTGAACCCAGCCGCTTCACCGCCGCCGTGGATAAAATTGTGCTCAACCGCTTCCTCGGTTTACCGATCTTTTTACTGGTGATGTATGTGATGTTCCTGCTCGCCATTAACATCGGCGGTGCATTACAACCTATCTTTGATGGCGGCTCTGTCGCTATCTTCGTGCACGGTATTCAGTGGCTGGGCTACACCCTCCACTTTCCGGAATGGTTGACCATCTTCCTTGCGCAGGGGATCGGCGGCGGGATCAATACCGTCCTGCCGCTGGTGCCGCAGATCGGCATGATGTACCTGTTCCTCTCCTTCCTTGAGGATTCCGGTTACATGGCGCGCGCCGCCTTCGTGATGGACCGCCTGATGCAGGCGCTGGGGCTGCCGGGCAAATCCTTCGTGCCGCTGATTGTCGGCTTTGGCTGTAACGTGCCGTCAGTCATGGGCGCGCGTACGCTGGATGCCCCGCGCGAACGCCTGATGACCATCATGATGGCGCCGTTCATGTCCTGCGGCGCGCGGCTGGCGATCTTCGCGGTCTTTGCCGCGGCGTTCTTTGGTCAGGAAGGAGCGCTGGCCGTCTTCTCCCTGTATGTGCTGGGTATCGTGATGGCTATTCTCACCGGCCTGATGCTGAAGCACACCATCATGCGTGGCGAAGCGTCGCCGTTCGTGATGGAACTGCCGGTTTATCACGTTCCGCATCTGAAAAGCCTGATTATTCAGACATGGCAGCGCCTGAAGGGCTTCGTTCTGCGCGCCGGTAAGGTGATTGTGGTGGTCAGCATTTTCCTGAGCGCCCTGAACAGCTTCACTCTGAGCGGCCAGGCCGCGGACAACATTAATGACTCTGCCCTGGCCTCCGTCAGCCGGATCATTACGCCGGTCTTCAAACCGATTGGCGTTCAGGAAGACAACTGGCAGGCAACCGTGGGCCTGTTCACCGGCGCGATGGCAAAAGAGGTGGTTGTCGGCACCCTGAACACGCTTTACACCGCGGAAAACATCCAGGAAGAGGAGTTTAATCCGGCAGCGTTCAACCTCGGCGATGAACTGCTTGGCGCGGTGGAAGAAACCTGGCAGAGCCTGAAAGACACCTTCAGCCTGAGCGTACTGGCGAACCCGATTGAAGCCAGCAAAGGCGACGGCGAAATGGCGACCGGAGCAATGGGCGTGATGGGCCAGAAATTTGGCAGCGCGTCGGCGGCCTACAGCTACCTGATCTTCGTCCTGCTCTATATTCCGTGCATCTCGGTCATGGGCGCCATTGCCCGTGAGTCCAGCCGCGGCTGGATGGGCTTCTCCATTCTGTGGGGGCTGAACATTGCCTACTCACTGGCGACCGTGTTTTATCAGGCCGTCAATTACAGCCAGCATCCGCGCTACAGCCTGGTCTGTATCCTCGCGGTGATCCTGTTTAACGTGATGGTGATTGGCCTGCTGCGCCGGGCGCGTAGCCGCGTTGACGTTAACCTGCTGGCAACGCGCAAAACCCCGACGACCTGCTGTAGCAGCCCTGCGGGCGACTGTCACTGAGGGGAAGAAAGATGGCATCGTTGATTCAGGTTCGTGACTTACTGGCGTTACAGGGACGAATGGAGGCGAAGCAGCTCAGCCTCAGCCTGCATACGCCGCAGCCGATGATCGATGCCATGCTGGAAAGGCTGGAGGCCATGGGGAAAGCCGTGCGCATTCAGGAAGAGCCGGACGGTTGTCTGTCCGGCAGTTGTAAGAGTTGTCCTGAAGGTAAAGCCTGTCTCAGGGAGTGGTGGACGCTTCGCTGATAAAACCGGACAGCGCCGAACAAAACTCAGCAGGATGAGAGATGAACGGCGCATGTGCCGCTTTGGCAACCACCATTGATTTACTCTCCGGCCACAGCGCATCCAGCAGCGGAACCACCTTGCGCGGAACCAGTCCATCCAGATAGCCATAAATACGCAGATGCGGCACCGTTAACGACGCCAGCGGCTCGCGCAGATCGACCGTTTTCAGGATCTCCAGCCCTCCGTTCAGCACCTCAACCTCCGGCATCGGCAGAGAAAGCACCGTCTGCTTCAGCGTCCGCGCATCCTGACGGGCGGTTTCTGTTCCCATCGTCTGTAATGCCAGGAAACGCTCCACCGTCCGCTGGAAGTCTTCGCTCAGCTGATGCTGGAACCCGGCCAGCACCTCAGGTTTGATGCCCGGCCACGCCTCGCGGGCGCTGAAACAGGGTGATGAGGCAACGGTGATCAGCGCCTGGACCCGTGCAGGATGGTGCAGCGCAATCTGGCTTGCCACCAGCCCGCCCAGGCTCCAGCCGAGCCAGACGGCTTTTTGCGGCGCCGCTTCCAGAACCTGCTCCGCCATGTCGTCAAGCGTCATCGCGCCGTAGCCGTGGCTACGTCCATAGCCCGGTAGATCCACCAGGTGTACCGTGAATTGCGAGGCCAGTTCCTCACTTATGCAACGCCACACTTCGGCGTTCAGCCCCCATCCGTGCAGCAGCACAAGATGACAATTTCCCGTCCCAACGGTCTGCCACCACAGCGTCTTCATCAGTTAACGTTCTCTTTTTTCACATGGAGGTTGCGTATGCTAACAGTGCCCGGCTTGTGCTGGCTATGCCGAATGCCACTTGCGATGAGCGCGTGGGGCGTCTGTTCCGTTTGCACGCGAGCGCTGGGTTACCTGAAGGGCTGTCCGCAATGCGGCTTGCCTGCCGTAAGCCAGACGCTCCCCTGCGGCCGTTGCCTGAAAAAAGCGCCGCCGTGGAGCGCGCTGGTGGCGGTGGATGATTACGTTTTGCCGCTGAGTCGTCTGGTTCATCAGTTTAAGTTTTCCAGCCAGACTGCACTGGCGCAGCCCCTGGCACGCCTGTTGTTACTGGCGGTATTACAGGCGCGAAGAACGCGCGGGCTGCCGCCGGTCGACACGCTTGTGAACGTGCCACTGTTTCAGCGTCGGCACTGGCGGCGGGGATACAATCAGAGCGACCTGCTGTGCCGTCCGCTCGCCCACTGGCTGGGTTGCCGGTACCCAGCCTCTGCGCTGAAACGTACTCATGCCACTGCCGTTCAGCACCGGCTCAACGCCCGGTCGCGCAAAAGGAACCTGAAAAACGCCTTTCGCCTTGAATTGCCGGTCAACGGCCTCCATATCGCGATTGTGGATGATGTCGTCACCACGGGCAGTACCGTGGCTGAACTTTCCCGACTGCTTTTGCAAAGCGGCGCCGCGTCAGTTCAGGTATGGTGTCTGTGCCGTACCTTGTAGCCCTTCTTCAATGGGCGTATGATTATACCCAGGTAATTTAGTCAACTATTAGGCCAAAGCTATGATCCGTATTTCCGATTCTGCACAAGCGCACTTTGCCAAACTGCTGGCAAATCAGGAAGAAGGGACGCAGATCCGCGTGTTTGTGATCAATCCAGGCACTCCGAATGCAGAATGTGGTGTCTCTTATTGTCCTCCGGATGCTGTGGAAGCAACTGACACTGCCCTTAAATTTGAACAGCTCACCGCGTACGTTGATGAGCTGAGCGCGCCGTATCTTGAAGATGCGGAGATTGATTTCGTCACTGACCAGCTGGGTTCTCAGCTGACGCTGAAGGCGCCAAACGCGAAGATGCGTAAAGTCTCTGACGATGCCCCGCTGATGGAGCGTGTGGAATATCTGCTGCAATCGCAGATCAACCCGCAGCTGGCCGGCCACGGGGGACGTGTTTCCCTGATGGAAATCACCGAAGATGGTCTGGCGATCCTGCAATTCGGCGGCGGCTGTAACGGCTGCTCCATGGTTGATGTAACCCTGAAAGAAGGGATCGAGAAGCAGCTGCTGAACGAATTCCCGGAACTGAAAGGCGTGCGCGATCTGACCGAGCACCAGCGCGGCGAGCACTCTTACTACTGATTCAGTACCCGTCTGTATTGCCCGGTGGCGCTGCGCTTACCGGGCCTACTTTTTCTTGCCTCCCCCTCTGTATGTTGACCTGCGTCTCATAATTTAAATTTTACCTGCCTGGGTGATTCTCAATCACATCATGTTACCCGTATCATTCTCGTGGGCACTCAACACCCTTATAACAGCCGACTAAACTTAACGTTTTCGCAGGCATCAGTATGAGTGCCGTTAACACTCTGTTCCCAGTTGGGACAACCGGAATTTGTCGTTGAAACAATGACGTTACCCATAACAATTCAAAGGCCAGGTCAATCATGCCATTAGTCATCGTCGCTATCGGTGTTGTGTTATTACTGCTCTTGATGATCCGCTTCAAAATGAACGGATTTATCGCTCTGGTTCTGGTGGCACTTGCAGTCGGTCTGATGCAGGGAATGCCGCTGGTTAAAGTTATCAGCTCCATTAAAGCCGGTGTCGGCGGTACGCTCGGCAGCCTGGCGCTGATCATGGGCTTCGGCGCCATGCTCGGTAAAATGCTCGCGGACTGCGGTGGCGCACAGCGTATTGCCACCACGCTGATCGACAAATTTGGTAAGAAGAACATTCAATGGGCGGTGGTGTTAACCGGTTTTACCGTCGGTTTCGCGCTGTTCTATGAAGTGGGCTTCGTGCTGATGCTGCCGCTGGTGTTCACCATCGCCGCTGCCGCCAACATCCCGCTGCTGTTCGTGGGTGTGCCGATGGCTGCGGCGCTGTCCGTCACCCACGGTTTCCTGCCGCCGCATCCGGGCCCAACGGCTATCGCCACCATCTTCCATGCCGATATGGGTAAAACCCTGCTGTTTGGTACGATTCTGGCGATCCCGACGGTGATTCTGGCAGGCCCGGTGTATGCGCGCTTCCTGAAAGGCATTGATAAGCCTATCCCGGAAGGGCTGTACAGCGCCAAAACCTTTACTGAAGAAGAGATGCCAGGCTTTGGCGTAAGCGTCTGGACCTCACTGGTACCGGTGATCCTGATGGCGATGCGTGCCATAGCAGAGATGGTTCTGCCGAAAGGTCACGCGTTCCTGTCCGTTGCGGAGTTCCTGGGCGACCCGGTGATGGCGACGCTGATTGCGGTCCTGATCGCCATGTTCACCTTCGGTCTTAACCGTGGTCGTTCCATGGATCAGATCAACGACACGCTGACCTCTTCCATCAAAATCATTGCCATGATGCTGCTGATCATCGGCGGTGGCGGCGCGTTCAAGCAGGTGCTGGTCGACAGCGGCGTGGATAAATACATCGCGGCCATGATGCATGAAACCAACGTCTCCCCGCTGCTGATGGCATGGTCTATCGCCGCGGTGTTGCGTATCGCGCTGGGCTCTGCGACCGTTGCGGCGATTACCGCGGGCGGTATCGTTGCGCCGCTGATTGCGACCACGGGCGTAAGCCCTGAGCTGATGGTTATCGCGGTTGGTTCCGGTAGCGTGATTTTCTCCCACGTGAACGATCCGGGCTTCTGGCTGTTCAAGGAGTACTTCAACCTGACCATCGGTGAAACCATCAAGTCCTGGTCCGCGCTGGAAACCATCATTTCGGTGTGCGGTCTGGTCGGGGTGCTGCTGTTGAATATGGTGGTTTGATGTATTAAGTCGGGTGGCGGCTATGCCTTACCCGACCTACTTAATGCACGTAGGCCCGGTAAGCGTTAGCGCCACCGGGCAATAAAAAACCCGCCACTGGCGGGTTTTTTATCACTTCTTCGCGGCTGCTTTTCGCCGTTTATCCAAATCCTTAATCAACCTGTTCACCCCGTCATCGGCGAACATCGCTTCAAGCGTTGTGGACAGCTTGCGGCGCCAGTTTTTGTACTGATAGCTGGTGCCGGGGATGTTTACCGGCTCCGCCATATCAATCCAGTCTTCCGGTTGCAGACCGAGCAACGCGCTGTTGCTGTCGGCAATATAGCGCTGTAAGCCACGATTAAGCGTTGGCGTCATCGACATCAGCGACGCCTTATGCCCGGCGCGCTTCGGCAGACAGCCATGCTTATGCAGCGCATCCAGCAGCCCCTGCTTCGCCAGCTCGCGATCCTGATACAGCCCACGCAGAACCTCTTCATCCGGGTAGAGACCCAGCGTTTTGCCGAGCGTCAGGTCGCCGCTTTCCCAGTAGCCTCTGAGCGTAGGAAGATCATGCGTCGTCGCGACTGCCATTGACTGTTCAGGGTACGCTTTCGGCGCGCGGAAGGTTTTCTCATGGTCGTTTTCAAAATAGAGCACTTTGTAGGAGTAAACCCCGCTGTCGCGGAGCTTGCTGACAATTTCCACCGGCACGGTACCGAGATCTTCGCCAATCACCATGCACTGATGACGTTTACTCTCCAGCGCGAGGATTGAGAGCAGATCGTCCACCGGATACTGCACGTACGCCCCGTGGTCAGCCGTTTCACCGTACGGGATCCACCACAGGCGCAGCACGGACATCACGTGGTCGATACGCAACGCACCGCAGTTCTTCATGTTAGCGCGCAGCAGGTCGATAAACGGCTCGTAGGCACGCGCCGCCATCACGTGCGGATCCATCGGCGGTAAGCCCCAGTTCTGACCAAGCGGGCCCAGAATATCCGGCGGCGCCCCCACAGAAGCTTTCAGGCAGTAAAGTTCACGGTCACACCAGGTTTCCGCCCCGCCTTCCGCCACGCCGACGGCCAGATCGCGATACAACCCGATCGGCATGTTATAGCCCTGGCTCACCTGCCAGCAGGCGGCAAACTGGCTGTACGCCAGCCACTGCAACCAGAGATAGAAATCCACCTCGTCGGCATGCGTCTCACAGAATGCCTTCACTTCCGGGGTATCAACGGACTGATAGGCTTCCGGCCACACCGGCCAGCCCCAGCGCATCTCGTCCTCCTGAACCTGATACGCATGCAGCGCATCAAACGCTGCCTGCCAGTAAAGGCTCTCGCCTTCCTGCATCACAAACTGGCGGAAGGCTGCCATCTGCTCGTCGTCACGCTTCGCAAAGCCCTTCCAGGCCAGACGCAGAGCCGCCATTTTCAGCGCGGTCACGGAGGCATAATCCACCCAGTCCGCATCGCGGGCTTGTTTCAGCAGCTGTTGCGTGGTTTCAAGCTTCCACCACGCCTGCGCCTCTTTGCTGTTTTTGAAATCGTCTAACGCGTTAACGTCGATGTAAATCACGTTCAGCCAGCGACGGGAAGACGGGCTGTACGGGCTGGCGCTTTCCGGATTCGCCGGATAGAGGGCGTGGATCGGGTTGAGGCCGATGAACGCGCCGCCGCGCTCACCAACAGATGCCAGCATCTTTTTCAGGTCGCCAAAATCACCAATGCCCCAGTTGCTGTCCGAACGCAGGGTATAGAGCTGCACGCAGGCGCCCCACAGCTTTTTGCCTTCACGCAGCGCCTGCGGCTCATAGCAGCGCTTTGGCGCCACAATCACCCGACAGTGAAAACGCTGGTCGTCCCGGGTCAGCGTAAGCGTGTGGTAGCCCTCCGGCAGCTTCGCCGGAAGGTTGAGGGTTTTGCCGCCGGTGGCATGGCCTTTGTGCTGATGCCCCTCTTCGGTGGTGAGCAGCCAGCTGAACTCGCCGCGCCCTTCCACCGCCAGCGGCATCTTTTTGCCCGCGGTAAAGACCTTGACGTTCGGCACCGGCGCACCCGACGCTTTCGCGTCGGTTTTGTGCATGGCATCCAGCAAACGTCTTTTGGTGTCCGCACCAATAGACTGCGGTTTGCCGTGCGCATTGATGTAACTGAGGCTAATTCCCGCCGCCTGCGCGGCACTGTCCAGACGTTTACTCTCCATCGCGCTTCCTTAGCGTTTTGCCTGCCAGATACGAGCCTGATAATCACGGATTGAGCGGTCAGAGCTGAACATACCGCAGCGCGCGGTGTTCAGGATACACGCGCGGGTCCAGGCATCCTGGTCGCGATACAACACGTCGACCTGCTTCTGCGCTTCAACGTAAGCCGAGAAGTCAGCCATCACCAGGTACGGGTCGCCGCCCTTTTTGTCCATGCTGTGCAGCATCTGGTCAAACGCGTGCTTGTCGCCGTCGCTGTACTTCCCGCTTTCCAGCTCTTTAAGCACCGCATCCAGCACTTTATCTTTTTTACGCCATTTCACCGGGTCGTACCCTTTGGCTTTGATGGCTTTCACTTCTTCAACAGTATGGCCGAAGATAAAGATGTTCTCTTCGCCGACCTTCTCGGCGATTTCGACGTTCGCACCGTCCAGCGTGCCGACGGTCAGCGCGCCGTTCAGGGCCAGCTTCATGTTGCCGGTACCGGACGCTTCTTTACCGGCGGTAGAGATCTGCTCGGAAATATCCGCCGCCGGGATCAGCATTTCAGCCGCAGAAACGCAGTAGTCCGGCAGGAACACCACCTTCAGCTTGTCGCCCACTTTCGGATCGCTGTTGATCGCCGCCGCCACTTTATTAATGGCAAGGATAATGTTTTTCGCCAGGTAGTAGCCCGGCGCCGCTTTCGCACCGAACAGGAACACGCGCGGGACGCGGTCGGCCTGCGGGTTCTCGCGGATCTCTTTGTACAGCGCCAGAATGTGCAGCAGGTTCAGGTGCTGACGTTTGTACTCGTGCAGTCGTTTGATCTGGATATCGAAAATCGCATTCGGGTTGATCTCAATTCCGGTGCGCATTTTCACAAACTCGGCCAGACGAACCTTGTTCTCCAGCTTAATGGCGCGGTACTGCTCGCGGAACTTCGCGTTGTCGGCCTGTTTTTCCAGATTGATGAGCTGGTCCAGGTCGTTGGCCCACTCTTTCTTCAGGGTCTTGTCCAGCAGGCCGGCCAGCAGCGGGTTGCACTGCTTAATCCAGCGACGCGGCGTGATGCCGTTGGTCACGTTATGGAATTTGGTCGGCCACAGCTGGTGGTATTCCGGGAAGAGATCTTTCACCACCAGATCCGAGTGCAGCGCGGCAACGCCGTTCACCGCAAAGCCGCTGACCACGCACATGTTCGCCATGCGCACCTGTTTGTCGTGTACCACGGCCAGCTTCGCCCAGACGGCTTTGTCGCCCGGCCAGGTTTTCTCCACCAGCGTTTTGAACTGGTCGTTAATCTTGTTGATGATCTGCATATGGCGCGGCAGCAGCGTTTTCACCAGCTTCTCATCCCAGCACTCGAGCGCTTCCGGCATCAGGGTGTGGTTGGTGTAGGCGAAGGTGCGGCTGGTGATGGCCCAGGCGTCGTCCCAGCTCAGCTGATGCTCGTCGATCAGCACGCGCAGCAGTTCCGGGATGGCAATGGTCGGGTGCGTGTCGTTAAGCTGAATGACTTCGAAGTCAGGCAGTTGAGCCAGCTTGCGGCCCGCCAGGTGATGGCGACGCAGAATGTCCGCCACGGAGCAGGCGCACTGGAAGTACTGCTGCATCAGACGCAGTTTTTTACCCGCCAGATGGTTGTCGTTCGGGTAGAGGACTTTGGTCAGCTTCTCGGCGTCGATCCCCTGCTGCTCGGCGCGCAGGAAATCACCGTCGTTGAATTTGGTCAGGTTAAACGGATGCGCGTGCTTCGCCTGCCACAGACGCAGCGGCTGCGCCACGCCGTTACGGTAGCCGAGTACCGGCAGATCCCAGGCTTCGCCAGTGATGGTGAACGCCGGTTCCCAGAGCCCCTGCTTCGTGACTTTCCCGCCAATCCCGACCTGCACATCCAGCTGCGCGTTGTGGCGGAACCACGGATAGGTATTGCGGTGCCAGTCGTCCGGCGCTTCCATCTGATGGCCGTCGGCAAATGACTGACGGAACAGGCCATACTGATAGTTCAGGCCATAGCCAATTGCCGACTGACCCACGGTTGCCATGGAATCCAGGAAGCAGGCTGCCAGACGTCCCAGGCCGCCGTTGCCCAGCGCCGGGTCAATCTCTTCTTCCAGCAGATCGGTCAGGTTGATGTCGTGTTCTTTCAGCACGTCACCGACCTCCTGATACCAGCCAAGGTTCAGCAGATTGTTGCCCGTCAGACGACCAATCAGGAACTCCATCGAAATGTAGTTGACGTGACGCTGGCCTTTCACAGGCTTCGCCACAGGCTGAGCGTCCAGCTGCTCTGCGAGCGCCCCGCTCACCGCCTGCCACCACTGGTGAGGCGTCATCTCGTTTGCAGCATGAAGGCCAAAACGCTGCCACTGACGCGTCAGGGCAGCCTGAAATTGAGCTTTGTTGAAAGTAGGCTGTGACATAGGGAATCGGCATCCTGTAGAGAGAAAACACATTTGGCGCTAGTGTGCCTGGCTCATTGCGCCTCTTCCTCCTCCTGTCGGGGATTAGGCAGGGAGGAGTAGCGGGGATGAGCATAAAAGTGTGATCGAGGCCACTGTGTAAGTGTGCGCTTCGCGGAAAAAGCGATCCCGGAAGAGCGTCAAAGAAATGAAATGCAGTTTCGGAGGAAAGTTATCATCGCTGAAATGATTACTTACGCAGAATAATATTTCCGCGCGTCGGCATTATTCAGCACCACTATTAAGCCGATGCAACTTTCCCTGAAGTTAATTAACTTCAGCGTCATTATCTCTTTCTGAAACCAGTTTCAGCGCAACCGCGCCTTATGCAGGCAAGCCAGAAGCAGCGCGGCATCCAGCCAATTACGGAAAGTTCCATCAGGGATGAGAATGTTTTGTGACAGAGTGCAAATTCAGAGCCTCCAAACCCAGACATAACTTGCAATAGTTCCTCTATTGGCCGAACTTATAGATATTAATTACGAAGCGCAAAAAAAATAAATTCTCTCGTTCCCCACAGTGAAGTGAAAACTATGTTGATTCCGTCCAAATTAAGTCGCCCGGTTCGTCTTGACCATACTGTGGTCCGCGAGCGCCTGCTGGCTAAACTTTCCGGTGCGCATAATTTCCGACTGGCGCTGGTTACGAGTCCTGCGGGTTATGGAAAAACAACGCTCATTTCGCAATGGGCGGCAGGTAAAAGCGATCTTGGCTGGTACTCCCTGGATGAAGGTGATAACCAGCAGGAGCGCTTTGCCAGCTATTTAATTGCCGCGATTCAGCAGGCAACCAACGGACACTGCGTCACCAGCGAGGTGATGGTGCAAAAGCGCCAGTACGCCAGCCTGTCCTCTCTTTTCTCCCAGCTGTTTATCGAGCTGGCCGAATGGCATCGCCCGCTGTATGTGGTGATTGATGATTATCATCTGATCACCAACCCGGTTATTCACGAATCCATGCGTTTCTTCCTGCGCCATCAGCCGGAAAACCTGACGCTGGTTGTCCTGTCGCGTAACCTTCCGCAGTTGGGCATTGCCAACCTGCGCGTGCGCGATCAGCTACTGGAAATCGGCAGTCAGCAGCTGGCCTTTACCCATCAGGAAGCGAAGCAGTTCTTTGACTGCCGCCTGACGTCTCCGATTGAGGCGTCGGAAAGCAGCCGCCTGTGCGATGACGTTGCCGGCTGGGCCACGGCGCTTCAGCTGATTGCCCTCTCCGCGCGGCAAAACAACAGCCCGACGCATCAGTCCGCACGCCGCCTGGCGGGCATCAACGCCAGCCACCTGTCGGATTATCTGGTGGATGAGGTACTCGACAGCGTTGACCTCTCCACCCGCCATTTCCTGCTGAAAAGCTCCCTGCTGCGTTCCATGAACGATGCGCTGATCGTGCGTGTCACCGGCATTGAAAACGGGCAGCTTCAGCTCGAAGAGATTGAACGTCAGGGTCTGTTCCTGACGCGCATGGACGATCACGGCGAATGGTTTAGCTACCATCCGCTGTTTGGCAGCTTCCTGCGCCAGCGTTGCCAGTGGGAACTGGCCGCAGAGCTGCCTGACATTCACCGCGCCGCCGCCGAAAGCTGGATGGCGCAAGGTTTCCCGAGCGAGGCTATCCACCATGCACTGGCCGCCGGGGATGCCGGTATGCTGCGCGATATTCTGCTCAACCACGCGTGGGGACTGTTCAACCACAGCGAACTGACGCTGCTGGAAGAGTCGTTAAAAGCGCTGCCGTGGGAAAGCCTGCTGGAGAACCCGCGTCTGGTGCTGCTCCAGGCCTGGCTGATGCAGAGCCAGCATCGCTACAGCGAAGTGAACACCCTGCTGGCGCGCGCCGAGCAGGAGATGGAAAGCGAGATGGATACCACCCTGCATGGCGAATTTAACGCCCTGCGTGCGCAGGTGGCGATTAACGACGGTGACCCTGATGAAGCCGAACGGCTGGCGATGGTCGCGCTGGATGAGCTGCCGCTGGCGAATTTTTACAGCCGTATTGTCGCCACCTCGGTACACGGCGAAGTGCTGCACTGTAAGGGCGATCTCACGCGTTCGCTTTCACTCATGCAGCAAACCGAACAGATGGCGCGCCGACACGATGTCTGGCATTACGCCCTGTGGAGTCTGATCCAGCAAAGCGAGATTTTATTTGCTCAGGGGTTCCTGCAAGCCGCCTGGGAAAACCAGGAGAAAGCGTTCCAGCTGATCCGTGAACAGCATCTGGAACAGCTGCCGATGCACGAGTTCCTGTTGCGTATTCGCGCTCAGCTGCTGTGGGCATGGTCGCGTCTGGATGAAGCGGAAAGCTGCGCCCGCCAGGGTCTGAATGTCCTTTCGAGCTTCCAGCCGCAGCAGCAGCTCCAGTGTCTGGCTCTGCTGGTGCAGTGCTCGCTGGCGCGCGGCGACCTGGATAATGCCCGCAACCATCTTAACCGCCTGGAAAACCTGCTCGGCAACGGGCAGTACCATAGCGACTGGGTATCCAACGCCGATAAGGTCCGGGTGATTTACTGGCAGATGACCGGCGATAAAAAGTCCGCCGCCAACTGGCTGCGTCATACGCCTAAACCGGAATTTGCCAATAACCACTTCCTGCAAAGCCAGTGGCGCAACATCGCCCGCGTGCAGATCCTGCTGGGTGACTTTGAGCCTGCGGAGATCGTGCTGGAAGAGTTAAACGAAAACGCCCGCAGCCTGCGCCTGATGAGCGATTTAAACCGCAACCTGCTGCTGTTAAACCAGCTTTACTGGCAGGCGGGACGTAAAAATGATGCCCAGCGCGTACTGCTGGAAGCGTTGCAGCTGGCGAACCGCACCGGGTTTATCAGCCACTTTGTGATTGAGGGTGAAGTGATGGCCCAGCAGCTGCGCCAGCTGATTCAGCTCAACACGCTGCCAGAACTGGATCAGCATCGCGCCCAGCGCATTCTGCGCGAGATTAACCAGCACCATCGCCACAAGTTTGCGCACTTCGATGAGAACTTTGTTGAACGTCTGCTGAACCATCCGGAAGTGCCGGAGCTTATCCGCACCAGCCCGCTCACCCAGCGTGAATGGCAGGTGCTGGGGCTGATCTATTCCGGCTACAGCAACGAGCAGATTGCCGGTGAGCTGGCGGTGGCGGCGACCACCATCAAAACGCACATTCGCAATCTGTATCAGAAGCTGGGCGTAGCGCACCGACAGGATGCGGTGCAGCATGCGCAGCAGCTGTTGAAGATGATGGGATATGGAGTGTAGATCCTCTGCGGTCTGATGCCCTCACCCCGGCCCTCTCCCACAGGGAGAGGGAGAAAATTTTGTAGGTCGGGTAAGCGCAGCGCCACCCGACACAACCGCTAGCACAATTCCAGCTGCAAATTGTTATCCTTAATTACCTGCATCACGCCCGCCGGTGGCATCACATCAGTATAAACCGCATCCACCATGCTGATGCTGCCCATGTTGACCATCGCGTTACGGCCAAATTTGGAGTGGTCCACCACCAGCATCACGTGACGTGAGTTTTCAATGATCGCGCGCTTGGTGCGCACCTCGTGGTAATCAAACTCCAGCAGCGAGCCGTCGCTGTCGATGCCGCTGATCCCCAGAATGCCGAAGTCGAGGCGGAACTGAGAGATAAAATCGAGCGTCGCTTCGCCGATAATGCCCCCGTCGCGGCTGCGCAGTTCGCCGCCCGCGAGGATGATGCGGAAATCGTCTTTCTGCATCAACGTGTTGGCCACGTTCAGGTTGTTGGTCACCACGCGCAGGTTCTCGTGGTTCAGCAGCGCATGGGCGACCGCTTCCGGCGTGGTGCCGATATCAATAAACAGCGTCGCGCCGTTCGGGATCTGGCTCGCCACTTTACGGGCGATACGCTCTTTCTCTGCCGTTTGCGTCGCCTTACGGTCATGCCATGAGGTGTTCACCGAGCTGGACGGCAGCGCGGCGCCGCCGTGGTGACGCAGAATACGGTTCTGATCGGCCAGGTCGTTGAGGTCACGACGGATGGTTTGCGGGCTGACGGCAAACTGCTCCACCAGCTCTTCAGTACTGACGTATCCCTGTTTTTTTACCAGTTCGATAATGGCGTCATGACGTTGTGTTTGTTTCATGAAATATCCCTGGGAATTATGTTCGTTTTCGCGCATGGAGCGTATCGGCCAGCGCCATCGCCAGCCCAACCGCCAGGCCGGTAACGTGCGCACCATTGGCGATAGACATACCAAACAGATCAAACCATCCGGCAATAAGCCATATTAACGCAAAGGTTATTAATCCACGTTGTAAATAGATGCCGCTATCCGGGTCGCGCTCGCCTCTGAGCCAGGCGTAACCCATCAGGGCGTACACCACGCCGGATAACCCGCCAAACCATGGACCGCTGAATTTATGCTGCACGTAGCCGCTTAACAGGGCGCTGATAAGGGTGATCACAATCAGCTTGCCGCTGCCGAGCCGCTTCTCCACCGCCCCGCCGAGATACCACCACCACAGCAGGTTAAAGAGGATATGCATCACCGAGAAGTGCATCAGCGCATGCGTGAAGTAGCGCCAGACGTCAAATTGCAGGGAGGGATCGTACGGCCATGCGAGGGCAATCATCACGCTCTGGTCGCCCACCACGCTCATAATAATGAAGACGATGATGCAGGCTGCCATCAAAAGCAGCGTAAACGGCCCTGCGCGCTCGCGGAGGGTGGCGAGAAACGGAAAACGTTGATAGTGCAGGCCACTGCCGGTCTGGCCGGATTGCCAGCTTGCCGCCAGATAACGCGGGTCGCCCGGGTTTTCCAGAAAACGCGCCAGCTCGTCATTCACGCGGCCGGCCTGGCTTTCGTCTGCCAGCCAGACATCCGTCTGTGTATGCTGCTGAATAGTCAGGATAATGCCCTGCGTCGCCATATAGTCGACAAACGCCTGGGCGACGCGCGGGTTGCTAAAAGAGGTGATCATCAACATGGGCAGCGGTCGCTTATTTCCACACAAAAGGGGACAGTATAGCGGGATCAGCGCTCAAACGCGTATTCAACTTCTGCCGGGAAATGACGATGCCAGGCATCGAAGCCGCCATCGACGCTGTATACCGCGTCGTAACCCTGCTGGAGCAGATACTGCGCCGCGCCTTTACTACTGTTGCCGTGATAGCACATCACCATCACCGGGGTATCGAAGTCGTTATCGCGCATAAACGCGCCCAGCGTGTCGTTGGTGAGATGGAACGCGCCCGGCGTGTGGCCCATCGCAAAGCTCTGCGGATCGCGGATATCCACCAGCACCGCTTGTCCCTGGTGCATCTTCTGATGGGCTTCTTCTACGTTAATACATTCAAACTGATCCATGGTGTTCTCATCTTATATTCAGGTGTGGTGCGGTTTTCCCCTCACCCTACCCTCTCCCGGAGGGAGAGAGTAACGGATCACCCTCTCCCCGTGGGAGAGGGCTGGGGTGAGGGCATCAGACCGCACTATTTTACCCCGTAGTGTACGTCCTGGCGGCGGGTAAACGCCATTATGTTATCCATATCACTCTAAATTGTTTTTTTGATGTTACCAAAAGCGCGTTCCTTTGCTATTATGAGCGATATCGAACATTTTTGAGCTTTAACGAAAGTGCATGAGGGTGTTATGGAAACCAAAGATCTGATTGTGATAGGCGGTGGCATCAACGGTGCCGGTATTGCGGTTGATGCCGCAGGACGCGGTTTATCCGTGCTGATGCTGGAAGCTAACGATCTCGCCTGCGCGACGTCGTCCGCCAGCTCCAAGCTGATCCACGGTGGCCTGCGCTACCTGGAACACTACGAATTCCGCCTGGTCAGCGAAGCGCTGGCTGAACGCGAAGTACTGCTGAAAATGGCTCCGCATCTGGCGATCCCGATGCGTTTCCGTCTGCCTCATCGCCCGCATCTGCGTCCGGCGTGGATGATCCGCATTGGTCTTTTTATGTACGATCATCTGGGTAAACGCACCAGCCTGCCGGGTTCGACAGGTTTGCGTTTTGGCTCAGAGTCGGTTCTTAAACCTGAAATCGTGCGCGGTTTCGAATATTCCGACTGCTGGGTGGACGATGCGCGTCTGGTGCTGGCTAACGCGCAGATGGTCGAGAAGAAAGGCGGCGAGGTGAAAACCCGTACCCGCGCGACCGCCGCACGCCGCGAAAACGGCCTGTGGATTGTGGAAGCGGAAGACGTGGATACCGGTGAGAAGTTTAGCTGGAAAGCGCGCGGCCTGGTGAACGCCACCGGCCCGTGGGTAAAACAGTTCTTCGATGACGGTATGCACCTGCCTTCTCCGTACGGCATCCGCCTGATCAAGGGCAGCCACATTGTGGTGCCGCGCGTGCATACCCAGAAACAGGCTTATATCCTGCAAAATGAAGACAAGCGCATTGTGTTTGTGATCCCGTGGATGGACGAGTTCTCCATCATCGGCACCACCGACGTGGAGTACAAAGGCGATCCGAAAAACGTTGAGATCGACGAGAGTGAAGTCAGCTACCTGTTGAAAGTGTACAACGCGCACTTTAAGAAACAGCTGGCGCGCGATGACGTGGTCTGGACCTACTCCGGCGTGCGTCCGCTGTGTGATGACGAGTCTGACTCACCGCAGGCCATCACCCGTGACTATACGCTTGATATTCATGACGTGGACGGTCAGGCGCCCCTGCTGTCGGTATTTGGCGGTAAGCTCACCACCTACCGTAAACTGGCGGAGCACGCGCTGGAGAAACTGGCGCCGTATTACAAAGGCATCGGCCCGGCGTGGACGAAAGGCGCCGTGCTGCCTGGCGGCGATATCGGCGATAACCGCGACGATTACGCCGCGAAGCTGCGTCGCCGCTTCCCGTTCATTACCGAAGGAATGGCGCGCCACTATGCCCGTACCTACGGCAGCAACACCGAACTGTTCCTCGGCGAGGCGAAAGAGATTGCCGATCTGGGCGAGCATTTTGGCCATGAGCTGTACGAAGCGGAACTGCGCTACCTGGTGGAACACGAATGGGTGCGCCGACTGGACGATGCCATCTGGCGTCGTACTAAAGAAGGGATGTGGCTGAATGCCGAACAGCAGTCTCGCGTGGCGCAATGGTTGCAACAGCATGCGGGAAAGCGTGAATTGTCACTGGCGTCCTGAGGGTGACAAAAAATGCCCGGTGGCGCTGCGCTTACCGGGCCTACAGGATCGAGTAGGCCGGGTAAGGCGGAGCCGCCACCCGGCTTTGTTTTACAACCGCACCGGATCAATATGCCAGATATTCTCGGCGTACTCTTTGATGGTTCTGTCTGACGAGAAGTATCCCATGTTGGCGATGTTATGCATCGCGGCGCTGGTCCACTTCTCCTGCTGACGGTACAGTTCGTCCACCTTATCCTGACAATCCACATAGCTGCGGTAATCCGCCAGCACCTGATAGTGATCGCCAAAGTTAATCAGCGAATCCACCAGATCGCGATAGCGTCCAGGCTCCTCAGGGTTAAACACGCCGGTGGCGATTTGCGTCAGCACCTGGCGTAACTCTTCATCCTCTTCATAATACTCACGCGGCGAGTAGCCCTGCTTGCGCAGCGCCTCCACCTCTTCCGCCGTATTCCCGAAAATAAAGATATTCTCCGCGCCCACATGCTCCAGCATTTCGACATTTGCGCCGTCCAGCGTGCCGATAGTCAGCGCGCCGTTCAGGGCAAACTTCATGTTGCTGGTGCCGGATGCTTCCGTCCCCGCCGTGGAAATCTGCTCAGAGAGATCCGCCGCCGGAATAATCAGCTGCGCCAGGCTCACGCTGTAGTTCGGGATAAACACGACCTTCAGCTTATCGCCAATGTCCGGATCGTGGTTCACCACCTTCGCCACATCGTTGATGAGATGAATGATGTGCTTCGCCATGTAGTACGCGGACGCCGCCTTACCGGCAAAGATTTTCACGCGCGGCACCCACTCCGCCGTCGGGTCAGCCTTAATGCGGTTGTAGTGGGTAATAACGTGCAGGACATTCATCAGCTGACGCTTGTACTCGTGGATACGTTTGATTTGCACGTCGAACAGCGCTTTCGGGTTCGCCACCACGTTCAGATGCATCGCCAGCCAGACCGCCAGACGCTTCTTGTTCAGCAGCTTGGCTTCCCGTACCGCTTTATTCACCGTCGGGAAATCAATGTGCTGCTCCAGCTCGCTCAGCTGGCTCAAATCCGTGCGCCAGGTGCGGCCAATGTTCTCATCCAGAACATCGGAGAGCGGCTGGTTCGCCAGCGCCAGCCAGCGGCGCGGGGTGACGCCGTTGGTCACGTTGCAGAAACGCGTCGGGAAGATCTTCGCAAAGTCCGCAAACAGGGACTGCACCATCAGGTTCGAGTGCAGCTCTGACACGCCGTTCACCTTGTGGCTGATCACCACCGCCAGCCAGGCCATGCGTACGCGACGCCCGTTGGATTCATCAATGATCGAGGCGCGGCTCAGCAGACCGGTATCGTTCGGGTACTGCTCCTGCAAGGTCTTGAGGAAGTAGTCGTTGATCTCGAAGATGATTTGCAGATGGCGCGGCAGAATTTTGCCGAGCATATCCACCGGCCACGTCTCCAGCGCTTCACTCATCAGCGTATGGTTGGTGTACGAGAACACCTGGCAGGTTACTTCAAACGCGTCATCCCAGCTGAACTTATGCTCGTCAATCAGCAGGCGCATCAGCTCAGGGATCGACAGCACCGGATGGGTATCGTTGAGGTGAATGGCGGTTTTTTCCGCCAGATTCGCATAGGTTTTGTGCAGCTGATAGTGACGGCTAAGGATATCCTGAATCGTTGCCGAGACGAGGAAATACTCCTGACGCAGGCGCAGCTCGCGGCCTGAGTAGGTCGAGTCATCCGGATACAGGACGCGTGACACATTCTCGGAGTGGTTTTTATCTTCCACCGCCGCGAAGTAGTCACCCTGGTTGAATTTACCCAGGTTGATCTCGCTACTGGCCTGCGCGTTCCACAGGCGCAGGGTATTGGTCGCATCGGTGTCGTAGCCGGGGATGATCTGGTCATAGGCCACGGCGAGGATCTCCTCGGTTTCCACCCAGCGGGATTTTTTCCCTTCCTGCTGAATACGCCCGCCAAAACGCACCTTGTAGCGCGTGTTGTGGCGCTTGAACTCCCACGGGTTACCGTACTCCAGCCAGTAGTCTGGAGACTCTTTCTGACGACCATCCACGATGTTCTGCTTGAACATACCGTAGTCGTAGCGAATACCGTAGCCGCGCCCCGGCAGCGCCAGCGTCGCCAGTGAATCGAGGAAACAGGCGGCAAGACGCCCGAGACCACCGTTACCCAGCCCCGGGTCGTTCTCTTCGTCAATCAGCTCTTCTAAATCCAGCCCCATCTCTTCCAGTGCGTTTTTGACGTCGTCATAAATCCCGAGCGATAACAGCGCATTGGAGAGGGTGCGACCAATCAGAAACTCCATCGACAGGTAATACACCTGTCGCGTCTCCTGCGAAAGCTGGGCGCGGTTGGAGCGCAGCCAGCGTTCGACCATACGGTCACGCACCGCAAACAGCGTGGCGTTCAGCCACTCATGTTTGTTGGCAATAACGGGATCTTTCCCAATGGTAAACATCAGCTTATAGGCGATGGAGTGTTTCAACGCCTCAACGCTGAGCGTGGGGGAAGAGTAGCTAAATGGAGCATTCATATCAGTAACTTCGCCTCGTTACATCAAGCGTTGATAAAGGTCGCGGTAGGACTGCGCCGCAACGTGCCAGCCAAAGTCCATGGACATCGCCTGACGTTGTACGTAACGCCACAGGGATGGACGGGACCACAAGACGAAAGCACGCCGGATCGCCCGAAGCAGCGACCAGGCATTACTGTCCTCGAAAACAAACCCGCTGGCGATACCGTCCGCCAGGTTTTCGAGGGAGCTGTCAGACACCGTATCCGCCAGCCCGCCCGTGCGGCGTACCAGCGGCAACGTGCCGTATTTCAGACCATAGAGCTGCGTCAGGCCGCAGGGCTCGAAGCGGCTCGGCACCAGAATCACGTCCGCGCCGCCCATGATGCGGTGCGAGAACGCTTCGTGATAGCCAATCTGCACGCCCACCTGCCCCGGATGTTCCGCCGCGGCCGCAAGGAAACCTTCCTGCAATACCGGGTCGCCCGCGCCGAGCAGCGCCAGCTGGCCGCCCTGCTCCAGTAATCCCGGCAGCGCTTCCAGCACCAGATCCAGCCCTTTCTGGCTGGTCAGGCGGCTGACCACCGCAAACAGCGGCACCTTGTCGTTGACCTTCAGCCCCATCGCAATCTGTAGCTGGCGCTTGTTCTCCGCTTTGTCCTCCACGGAGTCGCGACCATAGCGCGCCGCCAGCAGGAGGTCCGTTTCCGGATTCCAGATCTGTTCATCCACGCCGTTCAGAATGCCCGACAGGCGACCTTCACGGTGGCGCTGTTGCAGCAGCCCTTCCATACCGTAACCGAACTCCGGCTGGGTAATTTCCCGCGCGTAGGTTGGGCTGACCGCCGTGATGTGGTCGGCGTAGTACAGACCCGCCTTCAGGAACGAAATCTGTCCGTTAAACTCCAGTCCGTGCATGTTAAAGAACGACCATGGCAGATCGATGTCATTCATATGATGCGCGTAATACATGCCCTGATACGCCAGGTTGTGCACCGTAAACACCGATTTGGCCGGGTGCCCCTTCGCCACCAGATACGCAGGAGCCAGCCCCGCATGCCAGTCATGCGCGTGCACCACGTTCGGACGCCAGAACGGATCCAGTCCGACAGCCATTTCCGCCCCCACCCAGCCGAGCAGGGCAAAGCGCATCACGTTATCGGTATAGGCGTACAGGTTGGTATCGTGATACGGGCTGCCGGGTCGATCGTATAAATGCGGGGCATCAATCAGGTAAATCCCTACGCCATTGTAATGTCCAAACAGCAGGGTGATACGTCCCGCGAAGGTCTCGCGACGGGTAACAACCTTTGCATCGGGAATACCGCGCCGGATATCCGGAAAAGCGGGCAACAACACGCGGGTATCCACCCCTCCGGCGATTTGCGCCGCTGGTAATGCACCAAGAACATCCGCCAGGCCGCCCGTTTTTAACAACGGGAACATCTCAGAACATACGTGTAAAACCTGCATCATCGCTCCTGTTTGATTTGCAGCTTCCGCAACATTTCCCGTGTTACTAACACGATCCCCTCTTCCGAACGGTAGAAACGACGCGCATCTTCTTCCGCGTTTTCCCCAATCACCATCCCTTCGGGAATGATGCAGGCACGATCGATAACGCAGCGACGCAGACGACATGAGCGTCCTACCCAGACATCCGGCAGCAGAACTGCCGAATCGATATTACAGAATGAGTTTATACGCACGCGCGGGAACAGCACGGACTGCACCACCACCGAACCGGAGATAATGCAACCGCCAGAGACCAGCGAGTTGAGCGTCATGCCGTGGCTGCCGGAGCGATCCTGAACGAACTTCGCCGGCGGCAACGATTCCATATGCGTGCGAATCGGCCAGTTCTGGTCGTACATATCCAGCTCAGGCGTGACGGACGCCAGATCGAGGTTGGCTTTCCAGTACGCTTCCAGCGTTCCCACATCGCGCCAGTAAGGCTCCGCATTCGGATCGGACTGCACGCAGGACAGCGGGAAGGGATGTGCATACGCCATGCCAGCTTTGGTGATTTTCGGGATGATGTCTTTACCGAAGTCGTGGCTGGAGTTTTCGTCTTTGTCGTCCTCTTCCAGCAGTTCATAAAGATAATCGGCATCAAAGACATAGATCCCCATGCTGGCGAGCGATTTGGTGTCGTCGCCCGGCATGGTTGGCGGGTTCGCCGGTTTTTCGACAAAGTCGATAATCTTGTCATCGCCATCTACATGCATCACGCCAAACGCGGTTGCTTCCGCAACAGGCACTGGCAGACACGCCACGGTGCAGCGCGCCCCTTTTTCGACGTGGTCGATCAGCATGTGGGAGTAATCTTGCTTGTAGATGTGGTCCCCGGCGAGGATGACGATGTATTCCGCGCTGTAGCGACGAATGATGTCGAGGTTCTGGGTCACGGCATCCGCCGTGCCGCGGTACCAGTTCTCCCCGTGAACGCGCTGCTGCGCCGGGAGCAGATCGACAAATTCGTTCATCTCTTCGCTGAAGAATGACCAGCCGCGCTGAATGTGCTGCACCAGCGTGTGCGACTGATACTGGGTAATGACGCCAATACGGCGAATGCCTGAGTTCAGGCAGTTGGAAAGTGCAAAATCGATAATACGGAACTTACCACCAAAGTGAACGGCCGGTTTGGCGCGCTTGATGGTCAAATCTTTCAGACGGGTACCACGCCCGCCCGCGAGTATCAGGGCAACTGTTTTTAATGGTAGCTGGCGCGCCAACATTAACGGATCGTTCTTCTCTAATCTAACCATGACTAACTCCTTTTTTATCATCTTTGGAATACGCACACTCCGTGCGCAGGCCCGTGCCAGACAGCCATAACAACCGGATTATCCGCTCCGGCAAAGGGAGGAATGGCTCGCCATTCCCCGTCAGGTAAAACAATCTCTGCGACGTCATCCGTCGCGTTCAGCGTCACCAGCCACGCATCCGAAAGCAGGATTTGCAGACAGGGTATGCCGTGTTGCCACTCTTGCGCGCTTAACGGTTGCGCGTCTTTATTCAGCCAGCGAACGTTTCCGTCGCCCTCTTCCCACCAGCGGTCGGCGGTGAGCGCGGGGATGCGCTGGCGAAGATGGATCAGCGCCGCGGTGAAATGGGTCAGCCCGCTGTTCGCTTCTCCCCAGTCGAGCCAGGTCAGGGTGTTGTCCTGGCAATAGGCGTTGTTGTTGCCGTGCTGGCTGTGGCCGTGCTCATCGCCCGCCAGCAGCATCGGCGTGCCCTGCGACAACAAAAGCGTCGTCAGCAGCGCATGAACGCTGGCGCGTCGCCGCTCGATCACATCCAGACTTCCGCCTAACCCTTCTATACCATGGTTGAAGCTATGGTTATTGTTAGTCCCATCGCGATTCTCCTCGCCGTTTGCCTCATTGTGTTTCTGATTGAAACAAACGCAGTCGCGCAGCGTAAAACCGTCGTGTGCCGTCAGCAGGTTAATGGTGGCCGACGGACGTTTGCCGTCACGCTTGAAGAGATCGCTGGAGCCGGCAAAGCGACCGGCAAACTCCCCCAGCGACAGATCGCGCGTCAGCCAGAAGCGGCGGATGGCATCGCGGAAGTGGTCGTTCCACTCGGCAAACAGCGGCGGGAAATTCCCCACCTGATAACCGCCCTCTCCGATGTCCCAGGGCTCCGCGATCAGCTTAACCTTTGAGAGCACCGGGCAGTTTTTGATGGCCTCAAACAGCGGCGCCTGCTGGCTGAACGCCGGGGTGCGCCCCATCACCGGCGCCAGGTCGAAGCGAAAACCGTCCACGTGGAACGTCTCAACCCAGTATTTCAGGCACTCGTACGCGTAATGCATAACGGCCGGATGACTGAGGTTGAGGGTGTTACCGCACCCGGTCCAGTTCTCGTAATCGCCGTCGTCCCTGATCCAATAATAGCTACGGTTATCGATTCCGCGCTGTGAGAGCGTCGGGCCGTCAAGATCGCTTTCCGCACTGTGGTTCAGCACCACGTCCAGAATGACCTCGATACCCGCCGCGTGAAGCGCCTTCACCGCATCGCGAAACTCATCCCGTGCCTTCTCCGGCTGCACCGCGTAGCGCGGGTCGAGGGCGAACATCGCCAGCGGGTTGTAGCCCCAGTAGTTGCTTAACCCAAGACGCTGTAGCCGCGGCTCGCTGGCGAAATGCGCCACGGGCAACAGCTCCAGCGCGGTGATCCCTAAGTGCTTCAGGTACGCGACCATCGTCGGATGCCCAAGCGCTTTGTAGGTGCCGCGCATCTCTTTAGGGATTGACGGGTGCAGATATGTCAGCCCTTTAACGTGGGCTTCATAAATAACGGTGTTGCCCCACGGCGTGCGCGGCGGGGCATCGTCTTCCCAGTCGTAGAGATCGTGCACCACCACGCTTTTGGGCGCGACGGGCGAGCTGTCGCGGTGGTCAGGTTCGCCGTAGCCAACGTGGAACAGCGAGTCATCTTTAAACTCACCGTCCACGCGGTGCGCGCACGGGTCAATCAGCAGCTTCGCCGGGTTAAACCAGTGCCCCTGAGAGGGCTCCCAGGGGCCGTGTACGCGAAAACCGTAGTGCATCCCCGGCCGTCCTCCGGCCAGGTAGCCATGCCAGGTATCCCCTGTGCGCGCCGGTAAATCGTAACGGTGCTCGTTACCTTCCCCGTCAAACACACAGAGTTCCACCCGCTCCGCATGGGCGGAAAAGAGCGTGAAGTTCACCCCCTTTCCGTCAAAACTCGCCCCGAGCGGTTCGGGTTTACCTGCCGTAAGCTGCGTCATTCACCCTCCCGCACCAGCCAGATTGTGCCAAGCGGCGGCAGCGTCAGGCTCAGGGAGTTCGGACGGCCGTGGCTTTCAATGGCATCGCTCTGCACCAGGCCACCGTTACCCGCGTTGCTGCCGTGGTAGTGCATGGAGTCGGTATTGAGAATTTCGCGCCATTTGCCCGGCTGGTTAATGCCGAAGCGGTAGTGTTCGCGCGGCACCGGCGTGAAGTTGCTGGCGACAATGATCTCGTTACCCGCCTTGTCGCGGCGCACAAAGACAAACACCGAGCGCTCGTGGTCGTCCACCACCAGCCACTCAAAGCCGTACGGATCGAAGTCCAGCTCGTGCAGCGCTTTGTGGTGGCGATAAGTCAGGTTCAGGTCACGGACCAGACGCTGTACGCCGTGGTGCCAGTTGTCCGCACCTTCCAGCAGATGCCAGTCAAGGCTGCTATCGTGGTTCCATTCGCGGCCCTGAGCGAACTCGTTGCCCATAAACAGCAGCTTTTTACCCGGGAAAGCAAACAGCCAGCCGTAGTAAGCGCGCAGGTTGGCAAACTTCTGCCATGGGTCGCCCGGCATGCGGTCGAGAATGGATTTCTTGCCGTGCACCACTTCATCGTGCGACAGCGGCAGCATGAAGTTTTCGGTGTAGTTATAGAGCAACCCGAAGGTGAGCTTATCGTGGTGATACTGACGATAAACCGGGTCGAGCTTCATGTAGTCGAGCGTGTCGTGCATCCAGCCGAGGTTCCATTTGTACCAGAAGCCCAGACCACCCATTGCCGGTGGACGGGAAACGCCCGGGAAGTCGGTGGACTCTTCCGCCATGGTCACGGCGCCTTCCACCTGCTCGCCGATAATGCGGTTGGTGTTGCGCAGAAACTCAATCGCTTCGAGGTTTTCACGGCCACCATACTCGTTCGGGATCCACTCCCCCTCTTTGCGGCTGTAGTCGCGGTAGATCATCGACGCCACCGCATCCACGCGCAGGGCATCAATGCCGAAGCGCTCGATCCAGTACAGCGCGTTCCCGACCAGGTAGTTCGATACTTCACGGCGACCGTAGTTGTAGATCAGCGTGTTCCAGTCCTGGTGATAGCCTTCGCGCGGGTCGCTGTGCTCGTACAGCTTTGTGCCGTCGAACTCTGCCAGCGCAAAATCATCCGACGGGAAGTGGCCCGGCACCCAGTCGAGGATCACGTTCAGCCCGGCGGCGTGCGCGGCATCGATGAAATAGCGGAAGTCATCGCGCGTGCCGAAGCGGCGCGTGGGCGCATACAGCCCGGTTGGCTGATAGCCCCAGCTGCCGTCAAAAGGGTGTTCGTTGATCGGCAGCAGTTCCAGATGGGTAAAGCCCATCCATTTGGCGTACGGCACCAGCTGGTCCGCCAGCTCGCGATAGCTCAGCCAGAAGTTGTTATCGGTGTGGCGACGCCACGAGCCGAGATGCACTTCATAGACGGAGATTGGCGCATCAAAGCGGTTGGCCTGCTTGCGCTCCTCACTCTGGACAACCTTCTCCGGCAGGCCGCAAATCAGCGAGGCGGTATTGGGGCGTAGCTCTGCCTCAAAGGCGTACGGGTCAGATTTAATGCGCAGCTTGCCGTTGGCATCGATCATCTCGAATTTGTAGAGCTGACCGTTGTGCGCGCCGGGGATAAACAGCTCCCAGATGCCGGTTTCCCGGCGCAGGCGCATGGGGTGACGACGACCGTCCCAGTAGTTGAACTGCCCGACGACGGAGACGCGCTGGGCGTTTGGCGCCCATACGGCAAAACGCGTGCCGGTGATACCGTCCATGGTATCTGCATGGGCACCCAGCGTTTCGTAGGGGCGTAAATGGGTCCCTTCGGACAGCAGCCAGGCGTCCATCTCTTTTAAGAGCGGGCCGAAGCTATAGGGATCGTCAATCAGGTTTTGCTGACCGTGCCAGATAACGGCAAGCTGATAACGAAAAGGATTTTTACGGCGGGGCATGACGCCCGAGAAGAAGCCACGCGAGTCGAGGCATTCCAGATTACCCACCTTGCGGCCGGTTTTGGGTTCGATAACCCACACTTCTGTTGCATCCGGTAACAGCGCCCGAACTTCCAGTCCGGCCTCTGTACGGTGCATCCCTAGCACAGAAAAGGGGTCGGCAAAGTGACCCGCAATAAGCGCATTAATCACGTCTCTCGAAATACGATCGGACATGGTGTTCATCCTGTTTTTTTATGTCGCCCTTTTTACGCGCTCCGGGACGACTTTTAATGTGACCTAAACGGTGCAGTTAATCCTCTCTGCTCCGCCCTACCCTCAGGTGAGAAATAAATCTTCCTTAAAGCATAGCCAACGTCGTGGGTCCTCCTGATAAAAAATAAGACATCTGCGTTTTACTCCATGTAGTACGCAAAAAAAGGGGGTGACAATCACCCCCCGTGTTTAACAAATTATTACGCCAGCTGGCGCAGCATACGGCGCAGCGGCTCGGCTGCACCCCACAGCAGCTGATCGCCAACGGTGAACGCGGAGAGGTACTCCGGCCCCATGTTCAGCTTGCGCAGACGACCAACCGGGGTGGTCAGCGTGCCGGTAACGGCTGCCGGGGTCAGTTCGCGCATGGTGATATCGCGATCGTTTGGCACCACTTTCGCCCACGGGTTGTGTGCGGCCAGCAGCTCTTCCACGGTCGGAATAGACACATCTTTTTTCAGTTTAATGGTAAAGGCCTGGCTGTGGCAGCGCAGCGCGCCGATACGCACGCACAGACCGTCAACCGGAATGGTGTTCGCGGTGCCGAGGATTTTGTTGGTCTCAGCCTGGCCCTTCCACTCTTCGCGGGTCTGGCCGTTATCCAGCTGTTTGTCGATCCACGGGATCAGGCCACCGGCCAGCGGTACGCCAAAGTTATCCACCGGCAGCTCGCCGCTGCGGGTGAGCTGAGTGACTTTACGCTCGATGTCGAGGATGGCGGACGCCGGGTCTGCCAGCTCGGCAGCGACGCTCTGGTGCAGCTGGCCCATCTGGGTCAGCAGCTCACGCATATGACGCGCGCCGCCGCCGGAGGCCGCCTGGTAGGTCGCCACGGAGACCCACTCCACCAGATCCTGTGCGAACAGGCCGCCGAGGGACATCAGCATCAGGCTGACGGTGCAGTTACCGCCAACAAAGGTTTTCACGCCGTAGTTCAGGCCGTCGGTGATGACGCCCTGGTTAACCGGATCAAGAATAATGATGGCATCGTCTTTCATGCGAAGCGAAGAGGCCGCATCAATCCAGTAGCCCTGCCAGCCGCTTTCACGCAGCTTCGGATAGATTTCGTTGGTATAATCGCCGCCCTGGCAGGTCACAATAATGTCGAGTGCCTTCAGCGCTTCCAGATCGTAAGCATCCTGCAACGTGCCTGTGGTACCCCCAAAGGACGGTGCAGCCTGGCCGAGCTGGGAAGTGGAGAAGAAGACCGGGCGGATGGCGTCGAAATCGCGCTCTTCAACCATGCGTTGCATGAGTACAGAGCCGACCATACCGCGCCAGCCGATAAAACCAACGTTTTTCATAGCATTTTTTTCCTGCAAGGGGTGTGTGCTGATTGTGCAAGCCAGTATTGAACTGGGATATGCTTCACATTACAAAATGCTGCCAAAGTCGCAAGCGAAATTAATCGATGATTGCCCGGCAATCAGAAAAAGTGCTAATCATCGCAATGACCACAATAAGTATCAGGGATAATTTAAGATGAGTGAAATCATTTCCGCAGCGGTTTTATTGATCCTGATTATGGATCCGCTCGGTAATCTGCCGATCTTCATGTCGGTGCTGAAGCATACCGAGCCGAAGCGCCGCCGGGCGATCATGATCCGCGAGCTGCTCATCGCCCTGCTGGTGATGTTTATCTTCCTGTTCGCCGGTGAAAAAATCCTCGCTTTCCTGAACTTACGCGCCGAAACGGTCTCCATTTCCGGCGGGATCATTTTGTTCCTGATTGCCATTAAGATGATTTTCCCGAGCGCGGAGGGCAGCAGCAGCGGTCTGCCTGCGGGTGAAGAGCCGTTTATCGTGCCGCTGGCGATCCCGCTGGTCGCCGGGCCAACGATTCTGGCGACGCTGATGCTGCTGTCGCATCAGTATCCAAATCAGATGAGCCATCTGGTGATTGCCCTGCTGATCGCCTGGGGCGGGACGTTTATTATCCTGTTGCAGTCGTCGCTGTTCCTGCGCCTGCTGGGTGAGAAAGGGGTAAACGCCCTGGAGCGCCTGATGGGGCTGATTCTGGTGATGATGGCAACGCAGATGTTCCTGGACGGGATCCGGGCGTGGATGAAAGGGTGAAGATGTAAAAAAGCCGGGTGGCGCTTGCGCTTACCCGGCCTACGGGACCTGATGCCTCTACCATCAAAAATATTCATTCGTTTTGCGAGCCGCCTTCCAGAGCCTCTCTTGCCACTCCGCCCCCAACGCAGTATCTTCTTGCCGCGCCTGCAAAATCAGGCGTCAGGGTTGGTCCCCTGTTATCCTCATCCGCGATGAATCTCTTTTTATCGCGCAGTCAGTTACACTTCAATGGTGGGCTGGACGGTGGCGCCGCAAGGCGCGCCGGTAGCTGATGAGGCCGGTAGGACCAACTCCGTTCAGTCCATCACCAGTGAGGTTGGTCCCTCCAAAGATGGTCAACTCAACTCATTAGAGGCTGTCTTATGACTACTCCCCCTAACTTTTCTCACACTTTATTTACTACCCCGTTCGATCACACTACCGATTTCACCGAACTGGCAGACAACTGCGAGCGATTCGTAGACGTGCTGGTTGAATGTGACGATTCAGCACAAAAGATGGCGCTATGCGGACGGCTTTCCGCCTGCCTCGCCCTGCTCCAGCCCACGCTGCTTGAACCTGTTCCGGAATATCTAAAAGCCAGCCTGACGGTGGATGACCTGCCGCTGGACGTGCCGGTCTTCGAGCCGGAAGTGGATCAGTTAGGACGGTATTGCCAGTTGCTAACGCAAATGCTGTTGGCTCGAACGCTCTCGGCGAGCGATGAAAGAGTCGCAGGAGATTTGTTGCAGGATTTAGTGGGGTTTTACAGTGATACGCTGAAAGCGCCGCGCTGGTTGCGCACAAAGGAAGGCATCGTGCCGCTGTAAAAAAGCCGGGTGGCGCTTACGCTTACCCGGCCTACGGGTCCTGAGGTTTTTGTAGGTCGGGTAAGGCGAAGCCGCCACCCGACAAAATACGCCCTCTGCGGCCTGATGCCCTCACCCCAGCCCTCTCCCACAGGGAGAGGGAGAAAACAGGGATTAGCTCAGCAGCGTAAACGCAATCATCCCGACAACCGCACCCGTCGTGCCGAGGATGGTTTCCATCAGCGTCCAGGTTTTCAGGGTTTGCGCTTCGGTTGCGCCGGTAAATTTACCGAACAGCCAGAAGCCCGCGTCGTTAACGTGAGAAACCACAATCGAGCCACCCGCGATACAGATAGAGAGCGCCGCCATCTGCGCACCGGAGTAGTTCAGCTGTTCAATCACCGGCATTACCAGACCCACGGCGGTTAAGCACGCTACGGTCGCGGAGCCCTGAATGATACGTACCGCCGCGGCCAGCACGAAACAGGTGACCGCAATCGGCAGCCCCATCCCGGTCAGCGCTTCGCCCAGCGCCGGACCAACGCCGGAATCCACCAGCACCTGCTTAAACACGCCGCCCGCCCCGATCACCAGCAGGATAATCCCCGCCGGTTGCAGCGCGGCACCACAGATCTCCATCACGCGGTCTTTCGGCATGCCCTGACGCATCGCCAGGCCGTAAATTGCTACCAGACACGCCACCAGGATCGCGGTGAACGGATGACCAATAAATTCGAACCATTCGTAAGCGGTTGACCCCACCGGCACAAAGCGCGCAGCGATGGTTTTCAGGCCCACCAGCACCAGCGGCAGCAGGATCAGCGACAGACTGAAGCCGAAGGATGGCATTTTGCCCTCGCCCAGGTGCGGCTCGGTGATGTCATCCGGAATGTGCAGCTCAACGTAGCGGCTGATGAAGTTGCCCCACAGCGGACCGGCGATAATCATCCCCGGAATTGCCGCGCACAGGCCAATCAGGATCATCCAGCCAAAGTCAGCATGCATCTGGGAGGCCAGCAGCATCGGCGCAGGCCCCGGCAGCAGGAACGCTGCCGCAGCCGCCACGCCCGCAAACAGCGGAATGACCAGCTTCACGAGGTTGGTACCAGTATGGCGCGCCATGGAGAACGCCACGCTAATCAGCAGCACCACCGCCACTTCAAAGAACAGCGGCAGCGCGCAAATCAGACCGGCCAGACCAATCGCGTAGTGCGCACGGCTGTGCCCGAAGGATTTCAGCATCTTGACCGCAATCTGATCGACCGCGCCCGTCTCGTGCAAAATCTTGCCAAACATCGCGCCCAGCGCCACCACAATGGCCAGGAAGCCGAGCGTGCCGCCCATCCCTTTTTCCATCGTCGCCGCGATTTTGTCGAGCGGCATGCCGGAAAAGAGACCGGCACCAATAGAAACCACCATCAAAGCCACGAAGGCGTGCATACGTGCCTTCATCACTAAAAACAGCAGCAGCAATACGGAACCCACTGCTGTCAAAACTAGCGTTAATGTACTCAAAACTTACTGCCTTTTATTAATAACCTCGATGGTGCTGGCAACAACACCTTCCAGCGGCTGATCGATATCAACCACTAAGACATCCTGTTCGTCAGCACCCGGCTCCTGCAACGCTTCGAACTGCGTGACCAGCATCTGGGTTTTGAAGAAGTGGCCTTTACGCGCCTTCAGGCGGCTTTCAATTACCCCGAAATCGCCTTTCAGGTAGATGAAAGAGAGGTTCGGGTTGCCATCGCGCAGCAGATCGCGATAGGTTTTTTTCAGCGCGGAACAGACGATCAGGGAGACTTTATTGGTGCGCTGCATCGCGAACGCGGCGTCATTCAGCGCCTGCAACCATGGTTTGCGGTCGTCGTCGTTCAGCGGCTCGCCGGAAGCCATTTTCATGATGTTGCTGCGCGGATGGAGGAAGTCACCATCAAGAAACGCAGCCTGGAGTTGATGCGCCACTTCGCTCGCCACGGCAGATTTACCGCTACCGGACACGCCCATCAGGACGTAAACGTGGTGATCGTGATTAGTCGTGCTCAAAGGGTGTCCCTCAGTCAATTGTTACGGGTAACAGTTATCGGTAACATTGTCCTGCCGGGGCATAAGAGAAGCAATATCCAAACGTGCGCGAAGTGAATAAGTGTGAGCTACTTCAAATTTGTCGGATTAAATAGATCCACCCGGTGACAAGGTGAAACCTAAATCTAACATTTTCGGGGTAACTGCCTCACCACGAATGCGCGCCAGCAGGCGCTCTGCGCCAATGCGGCCCATGCGTTCACGCGGGGTCAGGACGCTCGCCAGACGCGGCTCCATCACCTGGCCAATGTCGTGGCCGTGGAAGCCGGCAATCGCCATATCATCCGGGATTTTTAAACCCAGACGCTGGCACTCAAACGCGGCGCCGACCGCGAGGTCATCGTTGGTGCAGAAAATACCGTCCAGTTGCGGATACTCGCGTCGCGCCTGACGCATCAGCTCAATACCCGACGTGTAAGAAGAAGATTGCTCCACCATCACGCTGTACGGGGTCAAACCGGCGTCGAGCATCGCCTGCTCGTATCCCTTCTGTTTGATGATAGTACGTTCATCCAGACGCGCACCCAGATAGGCCACATGGCGATGACCGCGGGCGATGATCGCCGCCGTCATCTGACGCGCCGCTTCAAAGTTATCGAACCCCACGGCGATGTCGAGGCACGGCGACTGGCTGTCCATCAGTTCCACCACCGGAATGCCTGCCACTTCAATCATTTTCAGCGTGCGCGGGGTGTGAGTACGTTCCGTTAAAATCAGGCCGTCAATGTTCCAGGAAAGCATCGATTCAAGACGTTCCTCTTCCAGTTCCGGCTTGTACCCGTAGTGGGCGAGCATGGTCTGATAGCCAAACGCATCGGTGACGCTTTCAATGCCACGCAGCACTTCGGCGAATACCTGGTTGGTTAAGGAAGGAAGCAGGACGCCCACCGCACGGCTGGTTGCATTGGAGAGAATATCGGGCGCGCGGTTGGGGATATAACCCAGTTCATCAAGGGCGGCGGCAATCTTGCCACGCAACGCCACGGAAACCTGTTCCGGGTTACGTAAAAAACGGCTGACCGTCATTTTGGTCACACCGACGCGATCGGCGACATCCTGAAGTACGGGGCGTTTCTTTTTCATCGTCCTGAGAAATCTTGAAGTGAGAGATTTGCTCAGTTTATCACGGACAAAGCTCAACCTTCCCCGTTTAAAGGGAAGGTTGAGAAATTATTTAGACCGGCGGCAGGTCAAACAGCAGAATTTCACTTTCGCTGTCGGCATGCACGGAGAGCGCCTGCTCATCCCAGACTGCCAGGCCATCGGCGGTTGTCGCTTTGGTGCCGTTGATGGACACTTCACCTTTCACCACCTGGATCCACACGCGGCGGTTAGCGGCAATCTGGTGTACAGACTGTTCATCTTTCGCCAGCGCCCAGCGGTACAGCTCCATATCCTGATGCACTTTCAGAGAACCTTCACGCGCATCCGGGGACAGCACCAGCTGTTTGCCCTGTTTCGCGTCGAAGCGGCGCTGCTCGTAGCGTGGCGTGATGCCGGTCTCTTCTGGAATGATCCAGATTTGATACAGGTGCAGTTTTTCCGTTTTGCTCGGGTTGTACTCAGAGTGACGCACCCCGGTACCCGCGCTCATAATCTGGAACTCGCCCGCCGGAACCTGCTCTTTGTTGCCCATGCTGTCCTGGTGCTCAACCGCCCCTTCCAGCACATAGGTCAGGATTTCCATGTCTTTGTGCGGGTGGGTACCGAAGCCCTGGCCTGCATCAATCACGTCGTCGTTAATCACGCGCAGTGCGGAGAAGCCCATAAAGTTCGGGTCGTAGTAGTCGGCAAACGAGAATGAATGCCATGAGTCCAGCCAGCCATGATTCGCGTGACCACGTTCGTTTGCTTTGCGTAAGTAGATCATTGTTTTCACCCTCAGTTCGTTTCGATGGAGTAAGTGTGGACGCAAACGCCCTGGGATCATAGAGGGTGAAAATTGACTCCTCTGTTCAAAAATTTAGAACAAGCGCAGAGGAGCCGTTTTTGCTTATCTGGCGAGGGTTACCGTGGCAGGCGAGGCCTGCTCGAAGGCCCGTTCAAGGATTTCCAGGTTGGTCAGAACGTCAGATTCCTTGACATAATTCGGCGCGCCGGTGGCGAGGGTGTCATACAGCGCATCGTAGACGCGTCCATAGTCGCCGGTTTCCGGTTTCAGCTCTTCTTTGACCGTCACGCCCTCTTCGTTCACGTACTCCAGCACGCCCACGGAATCATCTGCCGCAAAGCCCGGTTCACCCGGCATGATATTGGCCTTCAGGCTGGTCTCCTGTTGGTCAATACCGTACTTGATAAAGGAGCCTTTCTTGCCGTGAACGATAAATTTCGGGTAGTCGATTTTCACCAGATGGCTGGTTTTTACGATGGCTTTCAGGTCGCCGTAGAACAGCTGCGCTTCAAAGGTATCGTCCGGGTTGGCCTTATTGCGCAGGCTGCGGATGTCATACGCCACGTGGTCCGGGCGGCCAAACAAGGAGATGATCTGGTCCATGGTGTGCACACCGAGACCGTAGAAAGATCCGTCCTGCGGCAGTCCGGGCTGGGTTTCCGCCACCGGGCGGTAGTAATCGAAGTGGCTTTCGATTTCCACGATCTCGCCGAGTTTGCCGCTTTCAATTGCCTTTTTTGCCGTCAGGAAGCAGCTGTCAAAGCGACGGTTCTGGTACGGCGTGACGGTCAGCCCTTTGCTTTTCGCCAGCGCGAACAGCTCCTTCGCTTCGGCGATGGTCGGGGTGAACGGCTTTTCCACCAGCACGTTTTTACCTGCTTCCAGCGCGCGTTTCGCGTAGTCAAAGTGGCTGTCGGCGTGGGTACAGACCACCACCAGCTTCACCTGCGGGTCGTTAAGCACCTCATCAAGATCGCTGGTGAAATGAATATGGGAATACTGCGGAGACTGCTCTTCCGGCTTCGCGCGGCGGCGGTAGATATGAGCCACGTGCCAGGTATCTTTACGGTTGAGAACATACGGAAGGTGGTAACGCGTGGTGCTTTTGCCAAATCCAATAAATGCGCAATGTAGTGTCATGGCTCAGTCCTTTTGGAAGGTTACTGAGTTTTACCATAGCGCATGTTTTGCCCTCACCCCAGCCCTCTCCCACGGGGAAAGGGAGAAAAAGGGCAAAAAAAAGCCAGCGAGAAGCTGGCTAAAGTAATACTGGAAGCAATGTGAGCAATGTCGTGCTTTCAGGTTCCCGTAGAGGTCTTCCTGAATGCAGAGCAATAATAATCATTCTCATTCGCACTTGTCCAACACTTTTTGCAAAAAATAGCGATTGACTCAACTTTTAAAGTCACTGATGTTGGAGGGGACTTTTAACTGACTGAGGAACAAGGAATGAGTGAGATAGTGATACGCCACGCTGAACCGAAAGATTACGACGCCATTCGTCAGATCCACGCCCAGCCGGAGGTGTACCACAACACGCTACAGGTTCCTCATCCTTCAATGGAAATGTGGCAAATGCGGCTAGGCGAGCAGCCGGGCATTAAACAGCTGGTTGCCTGCATTGATGATATCGTGGTCGGCCACCTCACCATTGATGTCGCCCAGCGACCACGCCGCAGCCACGTTGCAGATTTCGGTATCTGCGTTGGCGCGCAGTGGCATAACCGCGGCGTGGCCAGCGCACTGATTCGCACCATGATCGATATGTGCGACAACTGGCTGCGCGTCGACCGCATCGAGTTAACGGTGTTTGTGGATAACGAACCGGCAATCGAAGTGTACAAAAAGCACGGGTTTGAGATTGAAGGCACCGGCAGGCGCTACGCCCTGCGCAACGGCGAGTATGTGGATGCGTATTATATGGCGCGTATGAAGTAGTTTGTTGCCGGGTGGCGGCTTCGCCTTACCCGGCCTACGTTCGTGCCGTTGTAGGCCCGGTAAGCGCAGCGCCACCGGGCAAAAAAATCAATACCCCGCCGTTAAATCATCCACCGAACGCGGGTCCGATGCGCCAAATAGCGCCCCGTCCGGCCCGACCATAATGCTCTGGGTGCTGCCCATCGCCTCCTTCACCGCCACCTTCTGCCCGCGCTGCTCAAGCAGCTTGAGGGTGTCCGGGCTAAAGCCCTTCTCCACGCGCAGCTCGTCCGGTAGCCACTGGTGGTGGAAACGCGGCGCATTGGTCGCTTCGGCGACGTTCATCCCAAAGTCGATGCTGTTCACCACCATTTGCAGCACGGTTGTGATAATCCGGCTCCCTCCAGGGCTGCCGGTCACCAGCCAGGTTTTGCCGTCTTTCACCACGATGGTGGGCGACATGGACGACAGCGGGCGCTTCTTCGGCCCGACCGCATTCGCATCGCCGCCGACCAGGCCGTAGACGTTCGGCACGCCCGGTTTGGCAGAGAAGTCATCCATCTCGTTGTTCAGCAAAATGCCGCTGTTGCCCGCCACAATCCCGGTGCCGAAAGTGGTGTTAAGCGTGTAGGTCACCGCCACCGCGTTACCGTCTTTATCCACCACCGAGAAATGGGTGGTCTGGTTACTTTCATACGGCGCCAGCTTGCCGGGGCGGATCTCGCTCGACGGCTTCGCCTTGTTGATGTCGATCTCGTCGGCAATCGATTTGGCATAGGCTTTGTTGGTCAGCGCCTGCCACGGCACCTTCACGAAGTCCGGATCGCCAAGGTATTCCGAGCGGTCAGCGTAGGCGCGCTTCTCTGCCTCCGCCATCACCTGCATGGCATCGGCGCTACCGAAGCCGAACTTGTGCATATCGAAGTTTTCCAGAATATTGAGGATCTGCACGATGTGAATGCCCCCGGAGGACGGCGGCGGCATGGAGAAGACCTCGTAGCCGCGATAGGTGCCGCTGATCGGCTCGCGCTCCACCGCCTTATATTCCGCCAGATCCGCTTTGGTGATCAGCCCGCCGTTCTTCTGCATCTCATCGGCAATCTGATCGGCAATCGGCCCCTTATAGAAGGCGTCCGGACCGTTTTCGGCAATCAGTTCGAGACTTTTTGCGAGGTTCTTCTGCACCAGCTTATCGCCCTTTTTCAGCGGCTCGCCGTCTTTCCAGAAGATAGCCTTGCTGTTCTCATGATTGGGAATAACTTCGCTGCCGTAGGTTTTGAGATCGTCCGCCAGCGCGTCGTTGACGACGAAGCCGTCGCGCGCCAGCTTGATGGCAGGCTGCACCACTTTATTCAGCGGCAGCGTGCCGTATTTTTCCAGCGCCAGCGAGAAGCCCGCAACGGTGCCCGGCGTGCCGGAGGCAAGGTGCGAGGTCAGAGATTTTTTACTGTCCGGATTGCCCTGATCGTCGAGGAACATATCGCGGGAGGCCTGGTTCGGCGCCATCTCACGGAAGTCGATGGCCGTGGTTTTACCGTCTTTGGTGCGCAGCATCATAAACCCGCCGCCGCCCAGGTTCCCCGCCTGTGGATGCGTCACCGCCAGCGCATATCCCACCGCGACCGCCGCATCCACCGCGTTACCGCCCTGTTTAAGAATATCGACGCCCACCTGCGTTGCCAGCGCGTCAACCGAGGCCACCATGCCGTGCGTCGCCCGCACGGGGTGAAAAACATCCTCCTCCACGCCGTAAGAGACCGGAGGAGCGGCGGGCGGGTTGGCCGCCACGGTAAATGTGCCGCCTGCCATCAGCGCAGCGATGGCGACCCAGCGCAAAAAGGTTGGTTTCATCATTATTGTTCTCCAGGTGAAGGGGCCCATATTCCCCGCTTAAGCCTGGTTCACAACTCTTAAAAAATCATCGTTATGCCGGAATCAGGGTAAACTTAAGAGAAGCCTCAAAGGAGGAGATAACCATGAAACGATTACTGATCCTGACCGCGCTGCTTCCGTTCGCCGCGCTCGCACAGCCAATCAACACCCTGAACAACCCGAACCAGCCGGGCTACGTCATTCCGAGCCAGCAGCGTATGCAGACGGAGATGATGAGCCAGCAACAGCAGCAGAAAGGGATGCTCAATCAGCAGTTAAAAACGCAGACCCAGGTGCAGCAGCAGCTCCTGCAAAACCAGATGAATACCAACACCCAGCGCGTGCAGCAGGGCCAGATGCGGGAGCAACCGCTGCCAAACTCAAACGGTGGGATGTTAGGGGGCGGGGTGTCGCAAAGCAGCGGTCAGCAGCACATGCTGCCGACCCAGCAGAACGGCAGTATGCTTAATAAATAAAGTTCGGCCCAATCTGGTCAATCGCATCGGTACAGATGCTGTCCACGCCCCAGCGCAGCAGCTCGGCTGCACGCTGGGGTTTATTGACGGTATACACCAGGATATGCAGACCGGCCTCCTTCAACAGCGTCACGCGCGCTTCATCCAGCAGCTTATGGTTGAGGTGGATCGACACGCAGCCTAAGCCGGTCGTCAGCGCGCGCCAGTCTTCTCTCCACTCATCCAGCAGCAGCCCGCGCGGCAACTCCGGTACGGCAGCCTGTGCGGCTTCCAGCGCGTCGATGTCAAACGACGACAACAGCGGCGGGGTCATCCCTTCCCACAGCTCGCGCGCGGCGAGGGCAATCACTTTACCCGTCAGCGGCCCGGTGCCGGTGGTCGGTTTGATTTCGATGTTGGCCATCATGCCGTGTTGACGACAGCGGTCCGCCACTTCCGCCAGCAGCGGCAGCGGTTCGCCTTTAAATTCGCCGCTGTACCAGCTTCCGGCGTCCACCTTCAGCAGGTCACGCCACGGCAGTTCACCTGCCACGCCCCAGCCGTTGCTGGTGCGTTCGAGATTGTCGTCGTGCAGCAGGAAAATTTCGCCGTCCTTCGACAGCTTGGCGTCGAATTCGATCATCGTGTGGCCGTAGCGCGCGCCAACGTCAATTGCCGCCAGGGTGTTTTCCGGCGCCAGCTTACCGCCGCCCCGGTGGGCGACGATGTGGGGGTAAGGCCAGTTGCTCATACTCGTTGTCCTGTTTCACCGTCAAATAAGTGCAGGTGATTTTCCGGCATATGCAGCCACAGCGTGCTGCCTGCCTTCGGGCGCTCCTGATGCGGCAGGCGCACCACCAGCTTTTGCTCGCCCCAGCGCCCGTGCGCCAGGTTGTCTGCGCCCAGCATCTCCAGCGTATCCATCACCAGCGGCACGCCGCCGTCCGCCTGAGACGTCAAACCAATATGCTCCGGACGGATACCGAGCGTCATCTTACGCCCGGCGTAGCCACGATAGTACCAGTTGATCGGCAACGCCATCCCGCTTTCCAGCTCGAAGTGGGTTCCCGCCGTATTGATCCGCCCGTCCAGTAGGTTCATCGCCGGGCTGCCGATAAAGCTCGCCACAAAACGGCTGGCCGGTTTTTCGTAGACCTCCACCGGGGTGCCAATCTGCTCGGCGATGCCTTTGTTCATCACCATCACGCGCTGGGCGAGGGTCATGGCTTCAACCTGATCGTGAGTCACATAGAGGGACGTGGTTTTCAGGCGGCGATGCAGCTGCTGTAGCTCAAGGCGCATCTGCACGCGCAGTTTGGCGTCGAGGTTTGACAGCGGTTCGTCGAACAGGAATACCGCCGGGTCGCGCACGATGGCGCGCCCCATCGCCACGCGCTGACGCTGGCCGCCGGAGAGCTCGCGCGGGCGGCGCTTAAGCAGGCCGTCAAGTTCCAGAATGCGCGCGGCTTCTTTTACGCGCTCGTCGATATGACCTTTGCCCATACCGCGAATTTTCAGCCCCCAGGCCATGTTCTCTTCCACGCTCATGTGCGGATAGAGGGCATAGTTCTGGAACACCATCGCGATGCCGCGATCTTTGGGCTCCATCTCGGTGACGCGCTGGCGGTCAATCCAGATATCCCCGGACGTTACGCGCTCCAGCCCGGCCACCATACGCAGCAGGGTGGATTTTCCGCAGCCGGACGGGCCGACCATCACGATAAATTCCCCGTCCGCCACGTCGAGCGTGAGCGGCTGAATGACCTGGGTTTTACCGTCCCAGCTTTTGGTAACTGCCTGTAATTTTAAACCTGCCATCTTATTTCTCGCTATCGACCAGGCCGCGGACAAACGCGCGCTGCATGGCTAAAACAATGACTACGGGTGGGATAAGGGTGAGCAGCATCGCCGCCATCACCTGGTTCCAGAGGGTGGTGCCTTCGCCGGTGGCGATCATGCCTTTAATGCCTGCCACGGCGGTGCCGAGGTTGACGTCCTGAACGATCAGCAACGGCCACAGGTACTGGTTCCAGCCGTAGATAAAGGTGATCACAAACAGCGCCGCGAGGTTGGTTTTCGACAGCGGCAGCACGATGTCGCGGAAGAAGCGCATCGGCGAGGCCCCGTCGATGCGCGCGGCTTCAATCAGCTCATCCGGCAGGGTCATAAAGAACTGGCGGAACAGGAAGGTGGCGGTCGCCGAGGCCATCAGCGGCAGGGTTAAGCCCGCGTAGCTGTCGAGCATCTTCAGGTTGGCGATCACCTCCACCGTCGGGAAGATACGCACCTCTACCGGCAGCATCAGGGTGATGAAAATCATCCAGAAAAACAGGTTACGCAGCGGAAAGCGGAACCAGACGATGGCAAACGCTGAGAGCATCGACACCGTAATTTTGCCGACGGTGATGCCAAACGCCATGATGAAGCTGTTGAGCATCATCAGCCAGAACGGCGCGCTGTTGGCGCCCACGCCCTGGGTCCAGATAGTTTTCATGTTCTCGAAAAGATGCCCGCCTGGGATCAGCGTCATCGGCGTGTCGAACACCGCTTTGGTGTCCAGCGTGGCGGCGACGAAGGCCACGTACAGTGGGAACAGGATGACGATAATCCCTAAAATCAGCATGGTATGGCTGAAAATCGTCAGCCCGCGACGGTTCTCAATCATTGGTAGCGCACCTTACTTTCGACATAGCGGAACTGCACCACCGTGAGGATGATGACGAGGAACATCAGCACCACCGACTGCGCGGCAGAAGCGGAGAGATCCAACCCCGCAAAGCCTTCGCGGTAGATCTTGTAGATCAGCGTCGTTGTCGCCTGCACCGGACCGCCTGCGGTCGCCGCGTCGATCACGGGGAAGGTATCGAAGAAGGCGTACACGAGGTTAACCACCAGCAGGAAGAAACTCACCGGGGCGATCAGCGGCAGCGACAGGCGGAAGAAGCGGCGCACCGGCCCTGCGCCGTCGATGGCGGCGGCCTCCACCAGCGAACGCGGGATAGACTGTAGCGCGGCAAAGAAAAACAGGAAGTTATAGCTGATCTGCTTCCACACCGAGGCGAACACCACCAGGAACATCGCCTGACCGCTGTTCTGGGCGTGGTTCCAGTCGTAGCCAAATTCGCCCAGGAAGTGGGTAATCAGCCCGCGCCCTGGGTTAAACAGGAAGATCCACAGCACGGCGGCCACGGCGGGAGCCACGGCGTAGGGCAGCAGCATCAGCGTTTGATAAATACGGCTGCCGCGCACCACGTAATCCACCAGCGCGGCGAAAAACAGCGAGGCTAAAAGGCCGCTGACGGTCACCAGGGCGCTGAATTTGATCGTCGTCCAGAAGGAGTCCAGGTAGTAGCTGTCGTGGAACAGCGCGGTAAAGTTGTCCAGCCCGACAAACTGGCTGGAAAGCCCGAACGGATCGACGCTTTGTACCGAGTACCACAGCGCTTCGCCCGCAGGCCAGATAAAGAAGATAACGGTGATGACCAGCTGCGGCGCGACCAACAGGTACGGCAGCCAGCGGGAACGGAACACCGGACGGGATGATGACATTGAGATTAGGTTCCTGAACAGTGCCGGGTGGCGGCTACGCCTTACCCGGCCTACATGTGGCACGTCGTAGGCCCGGTAAGCGCAGCGCCACCGGGCATTTTTTTACGATTTGGTCGACTGCTCAAAGCGGCGCAGCAGCTGATTCCCGCGCTCTACCGCAGCGTCCAGCGCCTGTTGTGGGGTTTTCTTCCCGGTCCAGACGCTTTCCAGCTCTTCATCGACGATGGTGCGGATCTGCGGCATGTTGCCCAGACGCAGGCCTTTGGTGAACGGCAACGGCGGCTTGTTCAGCATCTGGCGCGTCGCGATGTCCGCCCCTGGGTTTTTGCTATAGAAGCCCTGCTCGCGGGTCAGGTCGTACGCGGCTTTGGTGATCGGCAGATAGCCGGTCTTCTGGTGCCACTCGGCGGCGTTTTCCGGCTTCGCCAGGAAGTCGAGGAACTCGGCCACGCCTTTGTAGGTGCCGTTGTCTTTACCCTGCATCACCCACAGGCTCGCCCCGCCGATGATGGCGTTTTGCGGCGCGCCCTTCACGTCAGCGTCGTACGGCATCATGCCCACGCCGTAGTTGAATTTGGCATAGTGACGTATATCCGCCAGCGAGCCGGACGAGGCGGTGGTAATGGCACAGTCGCCGTTGTAGAACTTCTCGGTGGATTCGTCTTTACGCCCGAAGTAGCTGAAGTCGCCCTTCTTGTTGAGTGCTTCCAGCAGCGCGATGTGCTTCACCTGCTCCGGCTTGTTGAACTCCAGCACCGCGTCGGTACCGTCGAAGCCGTTATTTTGGGTGGCAACCGGCAGGCCGTGCCAGGCGCTGAAGTTTTCAATCTGGATCCAGCCCTGCCAGCCGCTGGCGTAGCCGCACTTCATCCCCGCCGCTTTCAGCTTCGCGGTGTACTCCGCCAGATCCTGCCAGGTTTTTGGCGGCTGCTCCGGATCTAAACCGGCTTTTTTGAAGGCGTCTTTGTTGTAGTACAGCACCGGCGTGGAGCTGTTAAACGGCTGAGAAAGCAGGTGGCCGGTTCTGGAATCGGTGTAGTAACCCGCTACGGTCGGTACGAACTGGGATTCGTCAAAGTTAATGCCCGCCTCTTTGAACACCTCGTACACCGGCTTGATGGCTTTGGAGGCCATCATTGTCGCGGTGCCCACTTCATAAACCTGTAACAGCGCAGGCGCGTTACCGGTACGGAAGGCGGCGATGCCCGCGCTCAGGCTCTGCTCGTAGTTGCCTTTGTACACCGGCACAATTTTGTAATCCGGGTGGGTGTCGTTGAAACGCTGCGCCAGGGAGTCAACCTCTTTACCCAACTCCCCTTCCATGGAATGCCAGAACGGAATGGTGGTCACAGCCATTGCGTTCGTCGCAAAAGCCAGACCCAGTGCCAGACCCAAAGCTGTGTGTCGTAACGATGTCATTGTCATCTCTCTTATTGTGCCGGATGCGCGATATCACGCGTTTTATGCTCGCGAGGTAACATGACATGCTCGAATGACAGAAAAATAACTGTTTGTTTACAGATAAGTGACAGCCAGGCGTCAGGGGGATGATGGTTGTGTGAAGGGGTGTAGTGGTTAAAAAAGCCGGGTGGCGGCTACGCCTTACCCGGCCTGGTCGATCCCTGTAGGCCCGGTAAGCGTAGCGCCACCGGGCAACACAGACGGCTTAGCCTCCGAGGTACGCACTCCGCACCGCCTCGTTCGCCAGCAGCGCGTCACCGGTATCGGAGAGCACCACGCGCCCGTTCTCCAGCACATAGCCGCGGTCAGCGAGCTTCAGCGCCTGGTTGGCGTTCTGCTCGACGAGGAAGATGGTCATCCCCTCTTTGCGCAACTGCTCGATGGTATCGAAGATCTGCTGGATAATGATCGGCGCAAGACCAAGCGACGGCTCGTCCAGCAGCAGCAGGCGCGGCTGGCTCATCAGCGCGCGGCCAATCGCCAGCATCTGCTGCTCGCCACCGGACATGGTGCCCGCTCGCTGAATACGACGCTCCCACAGGCGCGGGAAGAGTTCGTACACCCACTTGATGCGGGTCTGGAATTCATCCCGATGGGCGAAGAAACCGCCCATCGCCAGGTTCTCTTCCACCGTCATGCGGGAGAATACGCGGCGCCCTTCCGGGACAATCGCCACCGCTTCACGCATGATCTTAGCCGTCTGCCAGTCGGTAATACCTTTGCCGTCAAACACAATCCGCCCGCTGGTGGCGCGCGGGTCGCCGCACAGGGTGCCGAGCAGCGTGGTTTTACCCGCGCCGTTGGCGCCAATCAGGGTGACGATTTCGCCCTGATTGATGTGCAGGCTGACGTCGTGCAGCGCCTGGATCTTGCCGTAGTGCGCGTTGACCTTGTCGAACGTTAACATCGCTTTTTCCATCTTATGCCTCACCAAGGTATGCGCGGATCACGTCCGGGTTGTTGCGGATCTCTTCCGGCGTGCCGTTTGCCAGCGGCGTGCCCTGGTTTACCACGTAGATACGGTCCGAAATGCCCATCACCAGCTTCATGTCATGCTCAATCAGCAGGATAGTGGTGTCGTGATGGTCGCGCAGCTCGGCAATCAGCTCGTCCAGCTCTTTGGTCTCTTTCGGATTGAGACCTGCCGCTGGTTCGTCGAGCATCAGGATCTCCGGCTGGGTCACCATGCAGCGCACGATCTCAAGGCGACGCTGATCCCCGTAAGCGAGGTTGCTCGCCTGACGGTTGGCGTGCTGGAGCAGGCCGATACGGTCGAGCCAGGTCGCGGCGCGGTCGAGCGCCTCCTCCTGCGTGCGGCGAAAGGCCGGGGTTTTCAGCAGGCCGGAGAACAGCCCGGTTTTAAGCTGCTGATGCTGTGCCACCAGCAGGTTCTCAATCACCGTCATCTCGCGGAACAGACGCACGTGCTGGAAGGTACGCACCACGCCCATGCGGGCAATCTGCTGGCCCGGCAGCCCTTCAAGGTGCTGGTCGCGCAGCATGATGGTGCCGCCCGTCGGCTTGTAGAAGCCGGTCAAACAGTTAAAGACCGTGGTTTTTCCCGCGCCGTTCGGGCCAATCAGGGAGACAATCTCTTTCTTGTGCAGATCCAGATTCACATTGTTGACCGCCAGCAGGCCGCCAAAACGCATCATCAGGCCGTTAACGGATAATAAAGGCTTCATGCCTGCTCTCCTTTCGCCTGTGTGCGTTTCAGCTTCAGCTGTGGACGGGTCATCGGCAGCAGACCCTGCGGACGCCAGATCATCATCAGCACCATCAAACCACCCAGCATTAACATGCTGTATTCGTTAAAGTCGCGCATCAGCTCGCGGGAGACCACCAGCAGGATAGCCGCGAGGATCACGGCGAACTGCGAGCCCATTCCACCGAGCACCACAATCGCCAGCACAAAGGCGGATTCGGCAAAGGTGAACGATTCCGGGCTGACGAAGCCCTGACGTGCGGCAAACAGCGTCCCGGCGAAACCGGCAAACGCGGCGCTGATGGTAAATGCGGTCAGCTTGATGCGGGTCGGGTTCAGGCCCAGGGAGCGGCAGGCGATCTCATCTTCGCGCAGCGCTTCCCACGCGCGGCCCAGCGGCATGCGCAGCAGACGGTTGATCACAAACAGGGTAATCACCACCAGCAGCAGCGCCACCAGATAGAGCCAGATCACGCGGTCGGACGGATCGTACTTGATGCCAAAGAAATTGCTGAAGGTATCCCAGCCGCCTTCACGGGCGGTACGGCTGAACTCCAGGCCGAAGAAGGTCGGTTTCGGGATCTGGCTGATGCCGTTCGGACCGCCGGTCACTTCGGTATTGTTGAGCAGCAGGATACGGACGATTTCGCCGAAGCCTAAGGTCACAATCGCCAGATAGTCACCGCGCAGGCGCAGCACCGGGAAGCCGAGCAGGAAGCCCGCGGCGGCAGAGACCAGCCCCGCCAGCGGCAGGCAGGTCCAGAAGCCGAGGCCGTAATAGTGGTTCAGCAGCGCGAAGGTGTAGGCACCGATGGCGTAGAAGCCGCCGTAGCCCAGCACCAGCAGGCCAGACAGCCCCACCACCACGTTCAGACCGAGCCCCAGAATCACGTAGATCATGGTCAGGGTGGCAATATCCACCGTCCCGCGCGAGACCATAAACGGCCACGCTACGGCAGCCACCAGCAGCGCCACAAGGAACAGCTTCTGTTTCACCGTTGTACCGTCGATCGCCGGCAGGACGAATTTCGGCCCGGAGACGTTTTTCAGCGTCTTCTGGAACAGCGGACGCAACAGCTGGAACAAGAACACCACCGCGGTGCCGATAAACACCCACTGCCAGCGGATGTCGGGAGCGGTATCCACCACCAGCTTCGTGCCGTCCAGTCCTAACTGGACGCCCATAAAGACGCCCGCCAGGACGAAGAACATGGCGGCAGAGAGCAGCGCCATCGCAAAATGCATCGGTTTCATACTTTCTCTACCTCCGGACGGCCCAGAATACCGGTAGGCATTACCAGCAGAACCAGAATCAGCAGGGCAAACGACACCACATCTTTATATTCGGTGCTCAGGTACGCCGAGGAGAGCGCTTCGGCCACGCCCAGGATCAGGCCGCCAATCATCGCGCCCGGAATGCTGCCGATGCCGCCCAGTACCGCCGCGGTGAAGGCTTTCATCCCGGCCATAAAGCCGATGTACGGGTTGATTACGCCGTAGAACTGGCCGAGCAACACGCCAGCCACCGCCGCCATCGCTGCGCCGATCACGAAGGTCAGGGCAATCACGCGGTCGGTGTTAATCCCGAGCAGGCTCGCCATCTTCAGATCTTCCGCGCAGGCGCGGCAGGCGCGTCCCATGCGGGAGTAGCGGATGAACAGGGTCAGGGCCAGCATGGCAATAAAGGTCACAACCCAGATAACCAGCTGCATGGTGGTGATGGTGGCAGAGAAGTTTTCGCTGGCCCCCACAATCCACTGGCCGTTAAACAGGCTTGGCAGCGCTACGTCGCGTGAACCTTCGGTCAGGCTGACGTAGTTTTGCAGGAAAATGGACATACCGATGGCGGAGATCAGCGCGATCAGGCGTTTGGAGCTGCGCACCGGCCGGTAGGCCACCCGTTCAATACTCCAGCCGTAGGCGCTGGCGATCACAATCGCGCCGACAAACCCGGCGGCCACCAGCAGCCAGCTGCTGTCGATGCCCATCATCATCAGCGCGGCGATAATCATAAAGGAGACGTAGCTACCGATCATGTACACCTCGCCGTGGGCGAAGTTGATCATGCCGATAATGCCGTAAACCATCGTGTAGCCGATGGCGATCAGCGCGTAGGTGCTTCCCAGCGTGACGCCGTTAAACATCTGCTGCAAGAAGTAGAGAAACTGCTCGGACATAAGAAAACCTTTTTATACCCGCCCGGTGAGCCGGGCGGTGGGATGATTATTTGGCGACCGAGGAAGACCCGTCGGCGTGCCACTTAAAGACACCAAACTCAAATCCCTTCAGATCGCCTTTCTCATCCCAGTTCAGCGGCCCAATCACGGTGTTCGCCCCGTGTGCTTTTAAATCTTTCACCAGATCCAGCGGCTCTTTACTGCCGGTACGGTCCAGCGCGGTGGCCAGAGACTGCACGGCCGCGTAGGTGATCCAGACGTACGGACCGCTCGGATCTTTCTTCTGCGCCTTGAGCGCATCCACGATAGCCTTATTCGCCGGATCCTGGTCATAGCGTTTTGGCATCGTCACCAGCATGCCTTCGGCAGAATCGCCCGCGATGTTGGACAGGGAGGCATTACCGACGCCCTCTGGCCCCATAAACTGGGTTTTCAGGCCGGTGGCGCGCGCCTGGCGCAGCATCTGCCCCATTTCCGGGTAGTAGCCGCCGTAGTAAACGAAGTCGATATTCTCTTTTTGCAGGCGGGCGATCAGCGCGGAGAAGTCTTTCTCACCAGCGGTAATGCCGTCGAAGAAGACGATGTTTGCGCCGCCTTTTTTCAGGCCATCCTGCACGGAACGCGCCAGGCCTTCGCCGTACTGCTGCTTATCATGAATGATGGCGATACGCTGCGGCTTAACGGTTTCGAGGATGTATTTGGCGGCGGTTGGCCCCTGAGAGGAGTCCAGACCGGCGGTACGCATGATGTGCTGGTAGCCGCGCTGGGTCAGTTCCGGGTTGGTGGCACCCGGGGTGATCATCAGAATGCCTTCGTCTTCGTAGATATCAGACGCAGGCTGCGTGGAGGAAGAACACAGGTGCCCGATGACGTACTGGATACCGTCGTTAACGATTTTGTTGGCGACCGCGACGGCCTGTTTAGGATCGCAGGCGTCGTCATACTCCACGCCTACCAGCTTGTCGCCTTTGATGCCGCCTTTGGCGTTGATATCTTTGATGGCCTGACGCGCGCCGTTGAACTCCATGTCACCCCACTGGGCAACAGGGCCGGACATCGCCCCCACTACCGCAACTTTAATGTCGTCTGCCATAGCGGCATGCGAGATCGACAGTGCGACCATCCCCGCGATTAACGTCTTCGCGTTCCTTTTCATCTCTGAATCCCCATTCGTGATGTCATGTTTATATTTTGTTTTATTATGGTTAAAAAGCATTCTGTACTTTTTATGAACAACGCTATTTTTACCAGTGCCTTTAATGGTTTAGCGCAGTTTTTTGTCAAAAACCAGACTAAAATCTCTATTTTTCAGGCGATTAAGCAAAGATAATATTCTGAAATCAGGCGGAGATAAACAAATAAAAGCGCGGTTTGCAGCATAAAATAACGGTACAAAGCGCCGAATAAATCACTGCCCTTCAGGTTAAAATTCTGCTTATTTTTCGATCCATGTGTTTTCAAACTGCCCATCGCGCTGCCAAAAAACTAATCACCTGGTAAATGGGAAGAAAAAGAGAAAGCGCCTGAGCAAATAAATTGAGTACACTGGCCCTACTCTTTTTGATTTGGACAAGCAGCTAATGAAACTGACTATCGTGCGTCTGGTGACCTTTAGCGACCAGGATCGTATCGACCTGGGCAAGATCTGGCCGGAATATTCCCCTTCATCGCTGGCCGTCGATGAAAACCACCGCATCTATGCCGCGCGTTTTAATGAACGTCTGCTGGCCGCCGTCCGCGTAACGCTGAGCGGCACGGAAGGGGCGCTGGACTCCCTGCGCGTGCGCGACGTGACCCGTCGTCGCGGGGTCGGGCAGTATTTAATTGAAGAGGTGATCCGCGAAAACCCGAGCGTAACCTCCTGGTGGATGGCCGACGTGGGCGTAGAGGATCGCGGCGTGATGGCGGCGTTTATGCAGGCGTTAGGGTTTACGGCGCAGGCGAACGGGTGGGAGAAGCGCTAAAAGAAAGCCGGGTGGCGGCTGCGAGGTGCTCATAGTAGGCCCGGTAAGCGAAGCGCCACCGGGCAAAAGAGGGCTGAGCGGGCTGATGCCCTCACCCCGGCCCTCTCCCACGGGGAGAGGGAGAAAACATTAAAAAAGGCAACTTGCGTTGCCTTTTTGCGTTTATTTTGCGTCAGTCGCCGTGCCGTTGGCATGCCAGTCAAACACGCCGAACTCGAAGCCCTTCAAATCGCCCTTCTCATCCCAGGACAGCGGCCCCATCACGGTTTCCACCGAGTTCGCTTTCAGCCAGGTGGCAATCTCCGCCGGATCGGCTGACTGGTTCAGGCCCGCTTGCAGAGACTGCAACGCTGCGTAGGTGGTCCAGACGAACGCACCACTTGGATCCTGTTTCTTCGCCTTGATGGCATCGACAACAGGTTTGTTCGCAGGCACCTGGTCGTAGTTCTTCGGTTTGGTCACCAGCAGCCCTTCAGCGGATTCACCCGCGATATTAGACAGGGAAACGTTCGCGACACCTTCTGGCCCCATGAACTGCGTCTTCAGACCCGCCGCACGCGCCTGGCGCAGGATCTGCCCCATTTCCGGGTGGTAGCCGCCGTAGTAAACGAAATCGATATTTTCTTTCTTCAGACGCGCGACCAGGGTCGAGAAGTCTTTCTCACCGGCGGTGATACCGTCAAAGAACACCACGTTGGCGTTCGCTTTTTTCAGGTTATCCTGCACCGCACGGGCCAGGCCTTCGCCGTACTGCTGTTTGTCATGAACAATCGCGATGCGCTGCGGCTTCACTTTTTCCACGATGTATTTCGCGGCGGTTGGCCCCTGATCGGAGTCCAGACCGGTGGTACGCAGGATCAGCTTATAGCCGCGCGCGGTCAGCTCTGGCGCCGTCGCGGCCGGCGTGATCATCAGAATGCCTTCGTCTTCGTAGATGTCAGACGCGGGCTGGGTGGAAGAGGAGCACAGGTGACCGATAACGTATTTGATCCCGTCGTTTACCACTTTGTTCGCCACCGCGACCGCCTGTTTCGGGTCACAGGCATCGTCATATTTTACGATTTGCAGCTTTTCGCCCTTGATGCCGCCCTTAGCATTAATGTCTGCAACCGCCTGTTCCGCGCCGGTAAATTCCTGGTCGCCGTACTGTGCTACCGGACCGGACATCGCGCCCACCACGGCCACTTTAATATCGGCCTGGGCCATAGTGCTGAATGCCAACGCGATACATCCTGCCAGTAACGCTTTACCCTTCATGTTCATCCTGAGATTCCCCATTATTATGGTTATAACGATTGTTGTGATGTTGTTGTGTAGCGCTTTATTTCAGTTATAGGCGTGCTGTTCGCGCTTTTTCAGCATACTCTGCTAAAACATACCCCATTTTTATGATTTTGGAATAGCTAATTTGAAATGTATATATGCTAAGCCCGACAGAGATTTCCGTCGGGCTTCTGGCTTTAACGAGTCAGCGCCGCAGAGATAATGTCCAGTGCCTTGCGGAACTGAACCTCAGGGATGGTGAGCGGATACAGGAAGCGGATGACGTTGCCATAGACGCCGCAGCTCAGCAGCAACAGCCCTTCCTGCAATGCACGCGCTTGTACTTCACGGGTGAACTCCGGTGACGGCTGTCCGGTTTGCGGATCGGTAAATTCCACCGCCACCATCGAGCCCTGCCCACGGATATCGGCGATATACGGACAGCCATCCTTCGCTTTATTCAGCACCTCGACCAGATGATGCCCGAGATGCGCCGCGCGGGTGCAGAGATCGTCCTCGTCAATCACATCCAGCACCGCATGGGCCGCCGCAATCGCCAGCGGGTTACCCGCGTAGGTTCCGCCCAGCCCGCCCGGGGCGGGCGCATCCATCACCTCCGCCCGGCCAGAGACGGCAGAGAGCGGCATCCCGCCCGCCAGGCTTTTCGCCATGGTGATCAGATCGGGCTTCACGCAGTGGTTTTCCATGGAGAACAGCTTGCCGGTACGAGCGAAGCCGGTTTGCACTTCGTCGGCAATCAGTAAAATCCCGTGGGTATCGCACAGGGCACGCAGCGCCTGCATAAAATCAGCGGGCGCGACGTTGAACCCGCCCTCGCCCTGAACCGGTTCAATAATGATTGCCGCCACCTGATCGGGCGCGATATCGGCTTTGAAGATGCGCTCCAGGCTTTTTAGCGCTTCGGCGGTACTAACCCCGTGCAGGCTGTTGGGGAATTGCGCGTGGTACACCGAGCCGGGGAACGGGCCGAAGCCGAGCTTATAGGGCGCCACTTTGCCGGTCATCGCCATGGTCATAAAGGTACGGCCGTGGAACGCGCCGCCGAAGGTGATAAGGCCGGGACGTCTGGTGTACGCGCGGGCGATTTTCACCGCGTTTTCGACCGCTTCCGCCCCCGTTGAGAAGAAGGCGGTTTTGGCTGGCCCCTCTATGGGTACGCGCTGGTTGATGCGCTCGGCAAGCGCCACATAACCTTCATAGGGGACGATTTGATAAGCGGTATGGGTAAAGGCGTGAAGCTGTTTTTCGATGGCGGCGATAACTTTAGGATGACGATGCCCGGTATTCAGCACGGCGATCCCGGCGGCAAAATCAATATACTCGTTACCTTCCACGTCCCACACCGTGGCGTTTTCGGCTTTATCGGCATAGAAGTTACACATGACGCCGATACCGCGCGGCGTCGCCTGTAAACGCCGGTCGTTCAGTTCGTTATTTTTCACCCTGTCACCCTCTGAAAGTCGCCTGCTTAGCGCATCAGTAAGTGTTTGCCAGGGGGAAGAAATTCGCCAGAGCGGGCGCTAAAAAAACAAAACCCTCGAATTTGCATTCGAGGGTTCTCGGTGTACTTCGCGGAAATTACGCTTCGATAGCGGCGCGAAGTTTTTTCATGGCGTTTTTCTCAAGCTGACGCACACGTTCAGCGGAGACGCCGTAGCGGTCGGCCAGTTCCTGCAACGTGGACTTGTTATCTTCGTCCAGCCAGCGGGCACGAATAATATCCTGGCTACGCTCGTCGAGGCCTTCCATCGCGAAGGTCAGCTTGTTCGCCGCCTGGTCTTCCCAGTTATCCTCTTCAATGCCGTCAGCAAAGTTAGAGGTTTTATCCTGTAGATACAGAACCGGGGCCATCGGCTGGCTGTCGGACGCGTCATCGTCGGCAGACATATCAAACGTCATGTCCTGGGCGGCCATACGGGATTCCATCTCGCGGACGTCTTTGCTGGAAACGCCCAGCTCGCGCGCCACCATTTCCACTTCATCCTGATTGAACCAGCCCAGACGCTGCTTGGTTTTACGCAGGTTGAAGAACAGTTTGCGCTGCGCTTTCGTCGTGGCGACTTTCACAATACGCCAGTTACGCAGGACGTATTCGTGAATTTCCGCTTTGATCCAGTGCACGGCGAAGGAGACGAGTCGCACACCCACTTCCGGGTTAAAGCGACGTACCGCCTTCATCAGGCCAATGTTACCTTCCTGAATCAGGTCCGCCTGCGGCAGGCCGTAGCCCGCATAATTACGAGCAACGTGAACAACAAAGCGCAGGTGAGACAGGATCAGCGTTTTAGCTGCTTCCAGATCGCCCTGGTAATGCAGCTTTTCAGCAAGCTCCTTTTCTTCCTCAGCCGTTAACATCGGCCAGGTGTTCGCAGCCCGGATGTAAGATTCCAGGTTACCAACAGGGGCTAAAGCTAAAGTTTGCATTTCTTTGGTCATTCATTCCTCTCAATGTTTCTTCTGGTCCAGGTTGTCCCCGTCAGGCAACAACCATGCCAAAGCGTTTGAGCAACGAGATTAGCATTCACTCTTTTATCAGACAGTGATTTTATCCACAAGTTCCAGGTGCAACAGTGAATAAATTACGCACAAAATGTGACATGAAGATGATTACAGGGGAAGAGACAACAGGGACGCTTTCCCTGCAAGCGAACATCTCGGTGCAGGGAAAGATTATATCACGCTTTTATTAGTCGGGAGTAAAGTGGCGTAAATGTTGAACCGTTGCCAGCCATGCCGCCACCCAGCCGATCATGGAGCACACCAGCAGCAACAGCAGGCACTCATCGAACCCTAAGCCACTGATATCAAACTTAGTTCCGAAAACCTGCGCCACTTCAGTCACGGCAGACGACAGCCGCATCACCAAAATTTCTGACAATATCAATGAAAGAAATGCACCAGAAAAACCTAATAACGCGCCGCCGTAAAGGAACGGGCGGAGGATGAAACCATCCGTTGCGCCAATCAGTTTCTGCACGTTGATGGTATCGCGACGAGCGAAGATGCTCAGGCGCACGCTGTTACCAATGACGAGGAACACCGCCGCCACCATCAGCACGCCGATCATCGCCGACACGCGTCCTACCAGCCCGGTCAGGGCGGCAAGACGGGCAAACCAGCTGTCGTCCATGCGCACTTCATCAATCCCGTTGATGCGGGTAATGCGGTCGCGCAGGGTGTTGAGCGAATCCGTGCCCTGGAAATCGAGTTTCGGGATCACCACCGCCACGGCGGGCAGCGGGTTCTCTTCAAGCATATCCAGCGCGCCGCCGAATCCGGACCAGTTGCGGAACTCACCCAGCGCTTCATCGCGGGAAAGATAGTTCACCTTCTCCACGCCCTGCTCGGCCTGAATCTGCCCCACCACCTGAGCCGCCGCGTTATCGTCGAGGGCTTTATCCAGATAAACGGTGATCTGCGGCGACGGATAGTACTGGGACGCCGCCTGGTTTACGTTTTTGTAAACCATGTAGCAGACGCTGGGCAGCGTCAGGGAGATGGCAATCACCATCACCGTCAGGAACGTCGCCAGCGGTTTGCTTTTCAGATCCTGCAACGCGCCCTGGAAGGCGTACCGCACCTGCTCGTTAAAGACGTTGGTTTTGCGGGAGTTCGGTTTCGGTGCCGCTTTGGCACGCTTAGGCGCATTGCGATTGCCGTCCCCGCCGCCCTGAGGCTTGCGGAAACGGTCAAACCGGTTGCTGAACTGCCGAATCTGGTTCATTGCATCACGCTTATTCACCGTGGCCTCCGTGCAAATGCCCGTCGCTCAGGGTCAGCATGCGGTACGAACGGCGGGAGATCAGCCCCATGTCGTGCGTCGCCATCAGTACCGTGACCCCCACGCGGTTAAATTCCTCAAACAGACGCAGGATCCCTTCAGAGAGAGCATCGTCCAGGTTACCGGTCGGTTCATCCGCCAGCAAAACGGCAGGCTTGTTCACTACCGCGCGGGCGATACCCACGCGCTGCTGCTCACCGCCGGAGAGCTGGATCGGGAAGTTCTTCGCTTTGTCCAGCAGCCCGACCTTATCCAGCGCCGCCGAAACGCGACGGCGGATATCATCGTAACTGGCGCCAGCAATAATCAGCGGGATCGCGACGTTATCGAAAACCGTGCGATCCATCAGCAGGTGGTGATCCTGGAAAATCATGCCAATCTGACGACGCAGGAACGGCACTTCACGGTTCTTAAGACGGCTAATTTCATGGCCGCTGAACCAGATTTTCCCGGCGCTTGGCCGCTCGATCCCACAGATCAGCTTGAGCAGGGTACTTTTCCCCGCGCCGGAATGGCCGGTCAGGAATGCCATCTCGCCTGGCTGGAGGTGGAATGTCACCCCCTGTAGCGCTTGTCTCCCGCCGAGATAGGCCTTGCTGACGTGTTCAAAGCGAATCATTGTTAGTCCTCTCGGGCAAATAGTGCCTCAATAAAGTCGTCCGCTTTAAACGGACGTAAATCCTCAATACGCTCGCCCACACCGATGTAACGGATAGGAATGCCGAACTGGTCGGCCACGGAGAAGATCACCCCGCCTTTCGCGGTCCCGTCCAGCTTGGTCAGCGCGATCCCGGTCAGTCCTACCGCTTCATGGAACAGTTTCGCCTGGCTGATGGCGTTCTGTCCGGTGCTGGCATCGATAGTCAGCATAATTTCATGCGGTGCATCTTCGTCCAGCTTCTTCATGACGCGAACGATTTTCTTCAGCTCTTCCATCAGGTGCGATTTGTTCTGCAAACGCCCTGCGGTATCCGCAATCAGCACGTCCACGTTACGCGACTTCGCCGCCTGGATGGCATCGAAAATCACGGACGCGGAATCCGCGCCGGTGTGCTGAGCAATAACCGGAATATTGTTGCGCTGGCCCCACACCTGAAGCTGTTCCACCGCTGCCGCACGGAAGGTATCGCCCGCCGCCAGCATCACCGATTTGCCCTGCTGCTCAAACTGGCGCGCCAGCTTGCCGATGGTGGTGGTTTTGCCCACGCCGTTGACGCCAACCATCAGGATAACAAACGGCATTTTGCCTTCAATATTAAGCGGTTCGTCAACTTTTGCGAGAATTTCACCCATCTCGTCTTTCAGCAGGCCGTACAGCGCCTCGGCGTCACGCAGCTGTTTGCGGCTCGCCCCTTCGGTCAGGTTGGCGATGATCTTCCGGGTGGTTTCCACGCCCACGTCCGCAATCAGCAGTTGCTCTTCCAGCTCCTCAAACAGATCGTCGTCGATCTTTTTGCCGCGGAACAGACTGATAAATCCGGAACCTAAGTTTTCTTTGGTTTTGAGCAGGCTGCGCTTCAGGCGCGCGAAGAAACCTTCTTTGGTCGGTTTTTCCTGCTCCTGAACGATCTCTTCTTCGGCCTGCGCTTCCACCGGCACGACGATGACCGCTTCTTCAGCCGCTTCCGCCGCCAGCGCCTGGGCTTCCAGCTCTTCGTCGGTCAGCTCTGGCTCAAGGGCCGCTTCTTCTTCCACCGCCTCAACAATTTCAACGGTTTCCGCTTCGGCCTGCCACTCTTCGGCAGAAACCTCTTCAGCTTTCACCTCTTCCGGCAGCGGCAGCTCTTCGTGTTCGATAGTGGCCTGCGGCGCTTCGTTAAGGGTTTCAACGATAACCGGCTCTGGTTTTTCGCTCTCCTGAACCTGTTCAGTAACCTCAACCACCTCTTCGGCAAAGGATTCAATCTCTTCTTTGCTGTGGGCTGGCTCTTCCGCTTCGACAACCGCAGCGGTTTCGACAGGCGTTTCAGGCTGTGACGGCTCTTCTACAACCTGCTGTTCTTCGGTTTTCTGTTCTGTTTCTTGCTCTTTTTCACCGAAACCCAACCAGGAAAAGAAGCCACGTTTTTTTTGTTTTGCCATCTGCGACTACACTCCTCGCGGCGCTATATACAGGGAAGCTAAAAAAATGATGAAATAGTCTAACACTTTACTTAATTGACATCACCGCCCGCAATCGCAGGGCAATGGTTAACAGAGCTTTCCTGAGATGAAGAAACCCACCCGCGCCCCGGCCGGTCAAATTCGCATTATCGGCGGTCAGTGGCGAGGCCGGAAATTACCGGTGCCGGACAGCCCCGGTTTACGCCCCACCACGGACCGCGTTCGCGAGACGCTGTTTAACTGGCTCGCCCCGTCTATGGTAGACGCCAACTGCCTGGACTGCTTCGCCGGAAGCGGTGCATTAGGGCTGGAAGCGCTGTCGCGTTATGCCGCCAGCGCCACGCTGCTGGAGATGGAGCGCGGCGTCGCGCAGACGTTGCAGCAAAATCTGGCTACGCTGAAGGCAACCAACGCGAAAGTGGTGAATACCAACACGCTGAGCTTCCTCGCCCAACAGGGGACACCCTTCAACGTGGTGTTTGTTGACCCGCCGTTCCGTAAAGGGCTGCTGGAAGAGACATTATCGTTGCTGGAAAAAAATGGCTGGCTGGCAGACGACGCGCTGATTTACGTTGAAAGCGAAGTGGAAAATGGCCTGCCGCCCGTTCCCGTTCACTGGGATCTACACCGCGAGAAGGTCGCCGGCCAGGTGGCTTATCGTCTGTATCACCGTCAGGCACAAGGAGGATCCGATGCCAGTACTGATTAACGTAGGGCGCGTGCTGATGCTGTGCGTCTGGGCATTTTTGATTTTGAATCTGGTGCACCCGTTCCCGCGTCCGCTGAATATCTTTATTAACGTGGCGCTGATTTTTACCGCGTTCATGCATGCCTTGCAGATGGTGATGCTGAAAAACGGTCTGCCGAAAGATGGCCCACCGATGACCGGCTGGCAGCAGCTGCGGGTGTTTATTTTCGGCGTGTTTGAGCTGCTGGTGTGGATGAAGAAGTTTAAGGCGCAGGTGAAGAAGTAAGGTGCGCTATTGCCCGGTGGCGCGCAGCGATCCGGGCCTACGAAACACCATCACTGTGACGATACGCCGTCCAGCTGGTCATTCAGTTTTTTGATATCTCTGGCTCTTGTTTTAAGCAAGTATTTTACCTGCGTGCAAATCTCTTCCGTTCTGGTGTAATACGTTCCCGAAAAGGGCCCAGGACGTTCACATAAGACATAGTTGGTTCCCAGGGGATAAAATATGACGATAAACGAGAGAATGTTGCCAATAACAAATCCTGCACCGATAACGTGAAAACCGACGATAATGCCTTTGGCGAAGAAGCTGGGTGGCTCCATGTTTTTCGTAAAAGTCATATAGACAATAACCAAAACGAAACAACAAGCAACCGGGAAAACAAACAACATAATAAAAGAACCCCAAAAAAAATAAATAATGCTTCTGGATTCAATGATATCGGTTATATCTGGTACGCTAGCCCAATAAAAACCCCAAGCAAAAATACCAAAAAAGAAGATACAGAAAAATAAAAAGCACCTTCTTTTAATTTTATTAAGATTAATGTTAACGCTCATATCAGTAATTCTCCCAGTAAAATGAACTACCATTTACTGAGTTTCGAGCGTTCCACTCTGCGATTTTTTGCTGCTCTTTCATACCCTTTTTTATACAATCTATAAGTTTGTTTGATAAATCATACTGTTTGTCCAGCCCATTGAGCGCATTGGCAATAGCTATACCTATTACAACCACACAGACTATTTGCCCCCAAACCGGAACAGCTACACTCGCTATAAATGGTGATATAGCCAACGAGATCCCTTCCCCAACCAATCTCGAAACAAAAACCCCCACAATAACTTTCGCCACATCCATCGTCACATTCCCCAGGAATGCGGCGACGTCATGGTCAGATTTGAAGATCAACTCAACCAACCGCCAGCATGCGGAAAACCAGATGCAGAATCGGGCTCCTGACATAATGCCGTTTTGAAACCCGACGCTACCAATGCCAACCTCAAGCACTTTGGGATGATTAATCCGGTAACGGGTTCCGTTAAGAATGCGTCGCAGAGAAGGGTAGCCCGTAATCTTCACATACATTTTTCCCTGATAAGCATACTGCGTTGCTTTGATCCCAAGACCTTTTAAAGTGAAAACAATCTTTCCGGCCTGCTGATAAGAAAATAGCTTCGACAGATTCTTAGTCGCAGAAACCGTCTCTTTGATGTTACCGGCATAGGTAGTAGAAAAGCCAACAGGCTGACTACCTAACAAATCGTCAATCACACCCTGCGCCTCGTCAGGCGTGAGCAGCATAATGTGGTTGGCATTGTTGCCCAGGCTATTTTTCAGCTGCTTGATTTCATTTTCGAAACGCAAATTACGCTGCCAGTTATTTCCTCTGAGAATATCTTCACGATGATCCCCTATCCAGTCATTATAACCTTCCATCATGGGTCCTTAAAAAATTCGCTCATCCCAGATACTGTAGGCGCTGGTTCCAGCAATACGATGCTCCCAGGCAATAGATTCGTATGACAATTCGATCATTTCTTCTGGCTGACCCGCACTGTCATCAATGGTATGCGGCACCTGTAGATGGAAGCTGGATATTCTGGCATTAATCAGTTTTAGTGAGTAATAGCATTCGTTTAAACCAGTCTGACTGGTGCGATAAAAGCTAAATTCACAGCTTAGCGTTTCATTGTCAGTAATGGCTTTCCCCAACAACGGCGAGGATTTATCCACAGGTTTAATAAACGTCAAACACTGATGATTTACATTTTGCGCCCGACTCATTCCATGATTAATTGCCATGACCATAATCTGATCTCGATGGGCAGGCTGTGATTTATTCCCTATTGAATCTATCGAAGCACATCCAGCAGAAATCATTCCCTGCGATTGTCCCTTCAACGTCAACCACATTGTATTCGCCATCTAAATACCTTATCCATTTGAATTATAAATTTATATATTCATACAATAACAATGATAAGATCATATTAAGAAATGCTGGGTAAGATAGTGATGCAAACGATATTTTAAGTCACTAATGGGAATATAAAACAGAATATTTTTTATAAAACATAAACCACAATTATATTTACTCCACGCTATATATATCTATTGAATTTACGATCGGCACTGGTAAGAAGACTCAGCGCCGATCAACAGATTACTGCTCCGCCATGAACCCTTCAAACCGCGACCCTTTGTAACTCAGCGTGCCTTTCTCCCCCACCGTCAGCTGGTGGTACTGCTGCGCCTCCAGGCGGAAGGTCATCTCCAGCCCGCCGGTTTCCGGCTTAAAGCTCGCTTCATAGCGCATCGTTGTGCCCGCTGGCGTCACCTGCTGCTGGCGGGAGCGGCGGTCGTTAAGCGGCTTCTCACGCTTGTTCGTCACCACCACGCGCTTTTGCATCAGTGGCGCGGCGTCATTGTCGGCCTTCTCACGGCGCTGCTGCACGAAGCGAAACGAGGCGGCAATGACGATAATCGCCACCACGATAATGAAAAACAGCGGCATCTTGCTCATTGAAAAATCCCATCAGATTATGCGGAATTCAGGATACCTCGCCTGCCCCGGCATTGCCAAACGCCCGCTCGCGTCACTACACTGGATCAGGAACTGATCATTCAGCCTCAACAGTTACAGGGAGTTAATATGCTTTGGTCATTTATCGCTGTCTGTTTTTCCGCATGGCTTTACGTCGATGCGTCCTACCGTGGCCCAGCCTGGCAGCGCTGGTTGTTTAAACCCGTCACGCTATTACTCCTGCTGTTGCTTGCCTGGCAGGCCCCGATGTTTAACGCCGTTAGCTATCTTGTCCTCGCGGGGCTGTGTGCTTCCCTGATTGGCGATGCCTTAACCCTGCTGCCGCGTCAGCGCCTGCTGTACGCCGTGGGGGCGTTCTTCCTGTCGCATCTGCTCTATACCATCTACTTTGCCAGCCAGATGACGCTCTCCTTCTTCTGGCCGCTGCCGCTGGTGCTGCTGGTGATTGGCGCCCTGATGATCGCGGTAATCTGGTCGCGTCTGGAAGAGATGCGTCTGCCGGTCTGTACGTTTATCGCCATGACGCTGGTGATGGTGTGGCTGGCGGGCGAGCTGTGGTTCTTCCGTCCGACGGCGCCTGCGATGTCTGCGTTCTTCGGTGCCGCACTGTTGCTGTTGGGTAATATCGTCTGGCTGGGCAGCCACTATCGCCGCCGCTTCCGTGCGGATAATGCGATTTCCGCCGCCTGTTACTTTGCCGGGCACTTCCTGATTGTGCGTTCGCTGTATATCTAAATAACGCTTGACTCTGGAGTCGACTCCAGAGTGTATGCTGCGGTTAATGAGAAAATTATCATTACCGGAGACTGCCATGTCGACTCCAGAAACACCTAAAAAAGTTCCCCAATTCTCGGCACTTAAGCTCAGCCCGGTTCCGCCAAAAGAGGACTGCTGCTGCGAGGGCGCGTGCGAAACCCGGACCGAAGCGCTGCCTGAAAACGGCAATCACTACAGCTGGGTGGTCAACGGCATGGACTGCGCGGCCTGCGCCCGCAAAGTGGAAAATGCAGTGAAGCAGGTGCCGGGTGTGAACCACGTTCAGGTGCTGTTCGCTACCGAAAAGCTGCTGGTCAGCGCCGAAAACGACGTCAGCAGACAGGTTGAAGCCGCCGTCAGCAAAGCGGGTTATACCCTGTGCAGCGAAACGGCGCCCGCAGAAAAAACGTCCCCGCTAAAAGAAAATCTGCCCCTTATGACCCTCATCATCATGATGGCCCTGAGCTGGGGGCTGGAGCAAATCAACCACCCGCTCGGCAGCCTGGCGTTTATCGCCACCACGCTGGTTGGCCTGTTCCCGATTGCGCGTCAGGCGCTGCGTCTGATGAGAAGCGGCAGCTGGTTTGCCATCGAAACGCTGATGAGCGTGGCGGCTATCGGGGCGCTGTTTATTGGCGCGACGGCGGAAGCGGCGATGGTGCTGCTGCTGTTCTTAATTGGCGAACGCCTTGAGGGCTGGGCGGCGAGTCGGGCGCGTAAAGGGGTGAGCGCGCTGATGGCACTGAAGCCGGAAACCGCCACGCGGGTTATTCATGGTCAGCGTGAAACGGTCGCCATCAATACCCTGCGCCCGGGCGACGTGATTGAAGTGCCCGCAGGCGGACGTCTGCCAGCCGATGGGGCCCTCATTACCGCCACCGCGAGCTTTGACGAAAGCGCCCTGACCGGGGAATCCATCCCGGTAGCGCGCGCGGCAGGTGAAAAGGTGCCTGCGGGCGCCACCAGCGTCGACCGACTGGTGCTGCTGACGGTCCTTTCCGAACCGGGCGACAGCGCCATCGACCGCATCCTCAGGCTGATAGAAGAAGCCGAGGAGCGCCGCGCGCCGGTAGAACGCTTTATCGATCGCTTCAGCCGGATTTACACCCCCGCCATCATGCTGGTGGCGCTGCTGGTCACCGTCGTCCCGCCGCTGTTCTTCGGCGCGCCGTGGGAGGGCTGGATTTACAAAGGGCTGACGCTGCTGCTGATCGGCTGTCCGTGTGCGCTGGTGATCTCCACCCCGGCGGCGATTACCTCAGGGCTGGCGGCGGCGGCACGTCGCGGGGCGCTGATTAAGGGCGGCGCGGCGCTGGAACAGCTGAGCCAGGTTCAGCACATCGCCTTCGATAAAACCGGCACGCTGACCGTCGGCAAGCCGCAGGTGACCGGCGTGTATCCGCAGGACATCAGTGAAGACGCCCTGCTGACGCTGGCCGCTGCCGTGGAGCAGGGCTCCACCCACCCTCTGGCGCAGGCGATTGTGCGTGAAGCGAAGGGGCGCGGGCTGACCATCCCTCCGGCAACCGCCCAGCGAGCGCTGGTCGGGTCAGGGATTGAGGCTGTGGTCGAAGGCAAAAAAGTGCTGATCGCCGCGGCAGGCGCGTTCCCGAATCCACAGGTTGAGACATTAGAGCAGGCCGGGCAGACGGTCGTTGCCGTGATGCAGGACGGTGTACCGATGGGCATGCTGGCGCTGCGCGACACCCTGCGTGACGATGCGAAAGACGCCGTCGACGCGCTGCACAGGCTGGGGGTACAGGGCGTGATCCTGACCGGTGATAACCCGCGTGCGGCGGCGGCGATTGCCGGCGAGCTGGGGCTGGAGTTTAAGGCCGGATTGTTGCCTGCGGATAAAGTCAGCGCGGTAACCGAGCTGAACGGTCATGCCCCGCTGGCGATGGTCGGGGACGGGATAAACGATGCCCCGGCAATGAAGGCTTCCACCATCGGCATTGCGATGGGCAGCGGCACCGATGTGGCGCTGGAGACGGCGGATGCGGCGCTGACCCACAACCGCCTGACCGGGCTGGCGCAGATGATAGATCTTGCGCGGGCGACGCGGGCCAATATTCGGCAGAACATCGGCATTGCGCTGGGTCTGAAGGGGATTTTCCTGGTCACCACGCTGCTCGGCATGACCGGACTGTGGCTGGCGGTACTGGCGGATACGGGGGCGACGGTGCTGGTGACGGCGAACGCGTTGCGGCTGTTGCGCCGTCGGTAAAAATGCCCGGTGGCGGCTACGCCTTACCGGGCCTACAACATCTCCGAACCGTAACCGTAGGCCGGGTAAGGCGTAGCCGCCACCCGGCATAAAACGGCGTCACTGCATCCCTAGCACCCCCGGCAACCACAATGATATCGCCGGGATGTACGTCACCATCCCCAGCACCACCAGCAACATACCGTAAAACGGCAGCATCGCCCGCACCACGTGCTCGATCTTCTGCTTACTCACCGCGCTCGCCACGAACAGCACCGACCCGACCGGCGGCGTGATCAGCCCAATCCCCAGGTTCACCATCATGATCATCCCGAAATGTACCGGGTCGATCCCCAGCGAGTTGGTCACCGGCAGCAGCACCGGGGTCAGGATCAGGATGATCGGCGCCATGTCCATTAGCGTGCCAATCAGCAGCAGCATGATGTTGAGGTACATGAGGATCACGTATTTGTTATCGGACAGCGACGTGAAGAATTCGGTGATGCGCATCGGCAGCTGCATGTAGGTCATTACCGCGCCAAACGCCGCGGCAAAGCCAATCAAAATCATCACGATGGTGACGGTTTTCACCGTGCGGCACATCAGCTTCGGCAGTTCATTCCACTTGTAATCGCGGTAGATGAACATGGTGACGAAGAACGCCCACAGGCAGGCCACAGCGGCAGATTCGGTCGCCGTGAATATCCCGGACAAGATCCCGCCGAGGATAATCACCACCGTCATCAGCCCCCACAGGGCATCGAGCATGATTTTCAGCGCCTGCCTGAACGGGATTTTGTCCCCCTTCGGATAGCCGCGCTTGCGGGCGAAGCACAGGCAGAGCACCATCAGGCTCACGCCCAGCAGCAGGCCCGGCAGCACGCCCGCGATAAACAGCGTGGCGATGGAGACCGTTCCCCCTGCCGCCAGGGAGTAAATCACCGAGTTGTGGCTGGGCGGGATCAGGATCGCCTGCACCGACCCGCTGGCCGTCACCGCCGCCGCGTATTCGCGCGGATAGCCCTTCTTCTCCATCTCCGGGATCATCACGCTGCCGATAGACGCCGTATCCGCCACCGACGAGCCGGAAATCGCGCCGAAGAACGTTGATGCCACGATGTTCACCAGCGACAGCCCGCCGCGAATAAAGCCGACAAAAACGTACGCGAAGTTGACCAGCCGTCGGGCAATGCCCCCTTCCGCCATGATCGCCCCGGCAAGAATGAAGAACGGGATCGCCAGCAGGGTAAATTTATTCACCCCGCTGGTGATCTGGATCATCAACGCCTCCAGCGGCAGATCGATCCACAACGCCCCCGCCACGGCGCTTAACCCGACGGCGAAAGCCACCGGCATCCCCAGCGCCAGCAAAATGGCGAGGGTGAATAACAAAACAAACGCATCCATTGTTCACCCCTTAACTGTGATTGCCGATCAGCACGACCGGACGGTTTTCCTGCGAGCCAAACAGCAGGCGTTCAAGCACAAACAGGATCAAAATGGCCGACCCGACAGGTAGCGGCAGATAGCTTTCGCCGGAGGTCAGAAGCGGAAACTCCGCCACCGGCTGCTCCCACAGCTCGACGCACAGCCAGTAGCTGTACCAGCACATCAGGCCTGAAATCAGCAGCATCAGCAGATCCACCATCCGCGCGCACACTCTTTGCAGCGACGCGGGCAGGCGGTCGGTGAGCATGTTGACCGCAATATGCGACCCGGCGCGGTAGCTCACCGCCGCGCCGATAAAGGTAAACGTCACCATGCAGATAATGGCGATCGGCTCCGGCCAGGATTCGCCGCGATTGAGCACGTAGCGTGAAAAAATGCCGATGGGGATGACAATCGTCATCACCAACAGCGAAATACCCGCCACCGCCATGGCGAACAGATACAGACGGTCCATCCACTTCAGGTAGAGTTCGGACATACGTACTCCGGTTTACTGGACGTCAGCGATGGCTTTCATCAGATCCTGATGCTTATCGCCATACTGCGCGCGCACCGGCTCTGTCGCCTTGATAAACACCGTTTTATCGATGTCGTGGAACTGCACGCCGCCGGCCTTCATTTTCGCCAGCGCCTGGTCGTTATAGGCCTGCCAGAGCTTGCGCTGCTCGAACTGCGCTTCGCGGGCCAGCGTCAGGACTTTTTGCTGCTCGTCGGCGCTGAGCTTGTCCCATTTCACTTTTGAGTACAGGAGCATTTCCGGGGTGATAAAGTGGCCGCTCAGCGTGTAGTTTTTGGCGACCGGCATATAGTTGTGGGCGATAAAGGTTGGCGGGTTGTTCTCCGCGCCGTCGATCACCCCGGTCTGCATGCCGCTGTAAACCTCGCTGACGCCCATCGCCACCGAGTTCGCCCCCATCGCTTTCAGCGTGGCCAGCGCCACCGGGCTGCCCTGCACACGGATTTTCTTCCCTTTCAGATCGTCCGGTTTGACGATCGGCTCTTTGGTGATCAGGTTACGGGTGCCGGAATCCATCCAGCCAAGGAAGACCAGACGCGATTTCGGGTTGGCGGTGAGTTTGTCGCCAATCTGCTTGCCGATATCCCCGTCGATCACCTTGTGCATGTGGTCTTCATCGCGGAATACGTAGGGCAGCGTAAACACTTCGATATCCGGCAGAATGGCAGCCACCGGCGCCATGGAGACGCGGATCATGTCGATCGCCCCCATCTGCGCCTGCTCAATCATCTGCTTTTCATCCCCCAGCACGCCGCCGGGGAAGACCTTAATCTCCAGCTTGCCATCGGTTTGTTGTTTGAGTTTTTCACCCATGTGCTGAACCGCCACCACGTTCGGGTAGCCTTCGGGATGCACATCGGCGGCTTTGATGGTCTGGGCAGAAACGGAGCAGGCAAAAGCAGACAGGCACAGCGCGGCCAGTAACGGCTTGAGGGTCGTTTTCATTGAGTCAACTCCAGGGTAGTGAGATAAGCGTTAAAACGATGTTTTAGTTTTTGACGCTTAAAAATTAGACTACGGCTGGAAAAGGGAGGGTGAAGCGCCTCACAAAAGCGCGAAATTTTGAAACGATGGTTCGAAATTGTGATGAGTACTTGTCGGGTGGCGGCTGCGCCTTACCCGACCTACTACACCCGTAGGCCCGTGCAAGCGAAGCGCCGCCGGGCGTCAGGCCGCACTTACCCCTTACGAATCAAATACCGGTACGGCAAGGTCTCGGTTTGCTGCGCCACCAGTTCATGTTCCATAAAGGTACAAAAGCCGGGGATATCACGGGTGGTAGCCGGGTCGTCAGCGACGATCAGCAGCGTTTCGCCACTCTGCATGTTACGGACGGTTTTACGCACCATCATTACCGGCTCCGGGCAGCGGAGGCCCTGAGCATCAAGCGTGTGGTCTGGGCTGGAAAACAGGTCGGTCATTTTCTTCTCGTTCAGGTAAAAACGGCTGTAGTTTACGCCCCGCTATCGCCAATGCAAACCAGGTTAACGATTGCGTGAAAATTAGCCATTGCAAAGTGTCGTCAAAGCAGTATCATGCGGCGGCTTTATTGGGTTCCCTCACCCCAAATATTAATCAAAAAGGTACAATATGAACTCCTTTACACAATCGCAGCGCGTCAAGGCGTTGTTCTGGCTTTCGCTATTTCATCTGCTGGTGATCATCTCCAGTAACTATCTGGTACAGCTCCCCATCTCCATTTTTGGTTTCCATACCACCTGGGGCGCGTTCAGTTTCCCGTTTATTTTCCTTGCGACGGATTTAACCGTGCGTATTTTTGGCGCACCGCTGGCGCGGCGGATTATTTTTGCGGTGATGATCCCGGCACTGTTTGTCTCCTACGCCATCTCCTCGCTGTTTTACATGGGCAGCTGGCAGGGCTTCGAAGCGCTGACGCACTTCAACCTGTTCGTCGCACGTATTGCCACCGCCAGCTTTATGGCTTATGCCCTGGGGCAGATCCTCGATGTCCACGTGTTTAACCGCCTGCGTCAAAACCATCGCTGGTGGATGGCACCAACGGCCTCCACGCTGTTCGGTAACGTGAGCGATACGCTGGCCTTCTTCTTCATCGCCTTCTGGCGCAGCCCGGACGCCTTCATGGCAGAACACTGGATGGAAATCGCTCTGGTGGACTACGCCTTTAAGGTGCTTATCAGCCTGGTCTTCTTCCTACCGATGTACGGCGTACTGTTGAATATGCTGCTGAAAAGGCTGGCAGATAAATCTGAAATCTCCGCATTGCAGGCAGGTTAAGGGTTCGCTTTATCAGTTGTGATAAGATGAACGAATGAGCCGTTATGGCCGTTTATCGAAAGGAAGAAGTCAATGCGCAATCTGGTTAAATATGTCGGGATTGGCCTGCTGGTTGTTGGCCTTGCAGCCTGTGATAACAGCGACACCAAAACGCCTGCTCAGGGCGCGTCAGCAGAAAGCAACGCCACTGGTCAGCCGGTGAGCCTGATGGATGGCAAACTCAGTTTCTCTCTGCCCGCGGACATGACCGACCAGAGCGGTAAGCTGGGCACCCAGGCGAACAATATGCACGTCTATTCCGATGCCACCGGCCAAAAAGCGGTGATTGTGATCGTCGGTGACGATACCAGCGAAGATCTTGGCGTGCTGGCTAAACGCCTGGAAGATCAGCAGCGCAGCCGCGACCCGCAGCTTCAGGTGGTCACCAACAAGTCTGTTGAACTGAAAGGCCACACGCTGCAACAGCTGGACAGCATCATCTCTGCCAAAGGCCAGACCGCCTACTCCTCCGTGGTGCTAGGCAAGGTGGACAATAAACTGCTGACCATGCAGATCACCCTGCCGGCAGACAATCAGCAGAAAGCGCAGACCGCCGCTGAAAACATCATTAACACCCTCGTGATCCAGTAATCGTTCACCAGGATGCCGTGGCCTCCGTCGCTTGCGCCGGGGGCCATTTTTTTGCCACGACTTTCAGACTAACACGCCAGACGAAGCCCATCCGGCGCACTACAATTAACACGCCCCCCGGAAAAAGGAATTCTTATGACTGCCAGCCCGCCCGACAAAGCCGGACTTCATATTTTATTAAAACTTGCCTGCCTGGTGGTTATCCTTGCGGGTATCCACGCGGCGGCGGATATCATTGTTCAGCTTCTGCTGGCGCTGTTTTTCGCCATTGTGCTCAACCCGCTGGTGACATGGTTTTTACGCCGGGGCATCAGCCGCCCGGTCGCGATTACCATTGTGGTGATGGTGATGCTGGTTGTCCTGACGGCGCTGTTCGGCGTGCTCGCCGCCTCGCTGAGCGAATTTTCCACCATGCTGCCGCAGTACAATAAAGAGCTGACGCGCAAGCTGGTCGATCTTCAGCGCATGTTGCCGTTCGTGAATCTGCATATCTCACCGGAACGGATGCTGCGTCGGATGGATTCCGAGAAGGTGATGACCTACGCCACCACGTTGATGACCGGGCTTTCCGGGGCAATGGCCAGCATTCTGCTGCTGGTGATGACGGTGGTGTTTATGCTGTTCGAAGTACGCCACGTGCCGTATAAACTGCGTTTTGCCCTGAACAATCCTCAGATCCACATTGCCGGCTTGCACCGTGCGCTGAAGGGCGTATCCAAATATCTGGCGCTGAAAACGCTGTTAAGCCTGTGGACCGGCGTGATCGTCTGGCTGGGGCTGGTACTGCTGGACGTGCAGTTCGCGCTGATGTGGGGCGTGCTGGCCTTTTTACTAAACTACGTACCCAATATCGGCGCGGTGCTTTCCGCCGTTCCGCCGATGATCCAGGCGTTCCTGTTTAACGGTTTTTATGAGTGCATGCTGGTAGGGGCGCTGTTCCTTGTCGTGCATATGGTGCTGGGTAACATTCTTGAGCCGCGCATGATGGGCCACCGTCTGGGCATGTCGACGATGGTGGTGTTTTTATCGTTACTGATCTGGGGATGGCTGCTGGGTCCGGTGGGCATGCTGCTCTCCGTGCCGCTCACCAGCGTCTGTAAAATCTGGATGGAAACCACGAAAGGAGGCAGTAAACTCGCCATTCTTCTGGGTCCGGGTCGGCCAAAAAGCCGTTTGCCGGGATAACCGGGTGGAAAGGGTCAAAAGTGACGTTTATTCGCCAGCGCGACGACAACATTGTACGATGTGCGCAGCAAATCGCGCTGGCGAAGAAAAAGTCACAGAAACAGGTTTATCGCGGACGCGCGTAGATGAAATTTACACTTACCCTTATCGACTGGCAGGCAAGAGCGCCAGGACTCAGCGATGCCGACGAATGGCAGGCATGGTCACGCCGGTCTGACGGCATCGATCCAGCTGCACCGCTGGCGAAACTGACCGATCTGCCGATGATGACCGCCCGCCGCCTGAATTCAGGCAGCAGGCTGGCCGTCGATCTTGGCCTGATGATGCTGCGCAAACACCGCATCGATGCCGTCGTCTACAGTAGCCGTCATGGGGAGCTGGAGCGCAATTTCCGTATTCTCCAGACCCTGGCGGCAGAACAGCCCGTTTCCCCCACCGATTTTGCCATGTCGGTACACAACTCGGCGGTCGGCAATCTCACTATCGCCGCGCGTCAGCCTGTTGTCTCTTCGTCGGTTTCCGCCGGTATGGATACCTTCCAGCAGAGCTTGTGCGACGTGCTGAGCCTGCTGCATGCGGGCTACTCCCGCGTGTTGCTGGTGGATTTCGACGGTCTGCTGCCTGATTTTTATCACGCCGGGCTGCCGCCGCAGATGCCCGTCTGGCCCTACGCGCTGGCGCTGGTGATTGAGGCGGGAAATACGCTCAGCTGTGAAACGCACGTCAACCGCACGCCTGAAGAGCCCGCGCTGCCGCAAAGCCTCCAGTTCCTGCGCCATTACCTGCGGGACGAGCGCCAGTTTACCCTGCCGGGCGAGCGCCTGCTGTGGCAATGGACGCGCCAATGAGAGGGTTACGTTCCCGCCTCGATCGGATATGGCGGATGCTGATGACCGGATTGTACTTCGTCCTGTTCGGCCTCGGCGGGCTGACGCTGTCGCTGGTGTGGTTTAACCTGCTGCTGATTTTCCAGCGCGACCGCACTCAACGTCGCCGCCTGGCACGCCGCACTATTTCTGCCAGTTTTCGCCTGTTCCTCGCGGTGGTACGCGGTGCAGGGGTACTGGATTACCGTTTCAACAACCTGGACGTTCTGCGCGCCGAGCGGGGCTGTCTGGTGATTGCGAATCATCCCTCGCTGCTGGACTACGTTCTGCTGGCGTCGGTGATGAACGAAACCGACTGTCTGGTGAAAAGCGCATTGCTGCGTAACCCGTTCGTCAGCGGCGTGATCCGCGCGGCTGACTATCTGATTAACAGCGAAGCCGACACGCTGCTTGCCGCAAGCCAGCAGCGTCTGGCCCAGGGCGACACCCTGCTTATCTTCCCTGAAGGCACCCGCACCCGGGTGGGGGAAGCCATGACCCTGCAACGTGGGGCGGCAAATATCGCCGTTCGCTGCAACAGCGCCGTGCGCGTGGTGGTGATCCACTGTAGCGAACGGATGCTTGATAAACAGAGCAGCTGGTATAACGTGCCCCCCAACAAACCTGTTTTCACCGTGGATGTTCGCGAACGCATCAACATTCATGATTTTTATGATGCGAGTCAGCACGAACCCGCGCTGGCAGCAAGGCAGTTAAACCGGCATATGCAGCATCAGTTAACAACCGGTCTTCAATCTTTGTCAGGAACGAAAGATGCAAGCGCTCTATCTTGAAATTAAGAATCTCATTATCTCTACGCTGAATCTGGAAGAACTTACCCCAGAGGATATTGATACAGACGCCGCGCTCTTTGGCGACGGCCTCGGTCTGGACTCAATCGACGCCCTTGAGCTGGGGCTGGCGGTAAAAAATCAGTACGGCGTAGTGCTTTCTGCCGAAAGTGACGAGATGCGTCAGCACTTCTATTCCGTTGCCACGCTCGCGGCTTTTATCCATCAACAACGCGCCTGAGAATGACCGCTATGACAGAACAACAAACGATTTATCAGGAAGTCTCTGCGCTTCTTATTACGCTGTTTGAAATCGCCCCGGAGGATATTACCCCTGAGGCACGTCTTTACGAGGATCTGGACCTCGACAGCATTGATGCCGTCGATATGGTGGTGCACCTGCAAAAGAAAACGGGCCATAAAATCAAGCCCGAAACCTTCAAAGCGGTGCGCACGGTGCAGGACGTCGTGGACGTTGTGGAACAGCTTCAGCGCGACGCGTAACGTGCATTCGATTCCAGTTCTTCCCGCCCTGACGGGGCTGATGCTGCTGGCATGGCCGTTTTTGATCGGCTTCGGGCTGGCGAATAATAGCCTGCACGGGATACTGCCCGTGATGGCGCTGGTGCTGCTGTTGCGCGTCTGCCAGGCCCGTCGGCAGGGCGGCCCCCTGCGTTATCTGTTCGTGAGCGTGGCGCTGGCTGGCATAGCGCTTTGCGCGGCGAGCTACGTCCTGCACGCTCACCAGTGGGTGCTGTTATATCCGGTGGTGGTGAATCTGGTGATGCTGGTGGTGTTTGGCGGTTCGCTGTGGACGGCAATGCCTGTCGTTGAACGGCTGGCGCGCCTGCGTGAACCGGATCTCTCCCCCGTCGGGGTACGTTACACGCGCCGGGTTACCCAGGTCTGGTGCGGCTTTTTTATTATCAACGGGGCGATCGCGCTGTTTACCGTATTACACGCCGATATCCGTCTGTGGACGCTGTGGAATGGGATGATTGCCTATCTCCTGATGGGCACGCTGATGGCTGGCGAGTGGGTGGTGCGACAACGGGTGATGAAAAACGATGCTTAACCCTCTTCCGCTTAGCCAGTGGCTCAGTGCGCCCCGCCCTGACGACACCCCTGTCGCCTGGCAGGACGACCATCTCTGGACGCTTGGCGATCTGCGCCACGACGTCACTCAGTTGGTCGACACGCTGCGTCGTGAAGATAGCGAGCGCTGGGCGTTGTGCATCGAAAACGGTTATCTGTTTATTGTCGCGCTGCTGGCGACGCTGCATGCGGGTAAAACGCCGGTCCTCCCCGGGCACAGCCGGGCGGCGCAGCTTAACGAACAGCGGGCGCTGTTCAGCGGCGTCCTGAGCGACACCACGCTCGATTTTCAGGGGCGACAGCTGCGGGTGGCTTCCGCGCAGCGGGCAGGCCATCCCTTTTCACCGCTGCCAGCCATCGGTGAGACGCGCACGATCGAGCTTTACACCTCCGGCTCGACCGGCACGCCGCAGCGGGTAAGTAAGCCGGTGGTCAGCCTTGATCGTGAGGCTCGTCTGCTGGCGGCGCATTTTGGCGAGCGTCTGGCGGGCTGTCACGTCGTGGCTTCCGTGGTGCTGCACCACCTGTATGGCCTGACGTTTCGTGTTGTCTTACCCATGGCGCTCGGCCTGCCGCTGCATGCCAGCCTGCTCAACTATGCCGAGCAGCTCTCTGCCCTTCCCGACGATAAACGCTACCTTTTCATCAGCAGTCCGGCGTTTCTCAAGCGGCTGGACGCGTCGCTGACGCCGCCCCCCGTCAACCTGCTCGTCTCCGCCGGCGGCGCGCTGCCCTGGCAGGAGGTCGCCGCGGTTCAGGCCTGGCTCAACGTCTGGCCGGATGAAATATACGGCAGCACGGAAACGGGCGTAATGGCCTGGCGCTACCGTCAGGAGGAAAGCACGCGCTGGCAGCCTTTTCCCGGCGTGGCGTTTCACGGCGATCGCGTGACGTCGCCGCTGATCCCCGAGGCGGAGGGAATCGTGCTGGATGATATCCTGCACTTCACGGCTGACGGGCAGTTCAGCCTCGTCGGGCGTCGTGGTCGGGTGGTCAAAATTGAAGATAAGCGCATTTCACTCGATGACATTGAGCACCGCCTGCTGGCGCTGGACGGCATCCGCGAGGCCGCCGCGCTGACGGTGACGCGCGGCGGGCGTCAGGGCATTGGCGTATTGCTGGTGCTGAATGAAGCGGTGCGTCAGCAACACGAACAGAGCAAAACAGCGCAGGAGCTCGCCTGGCGACGCGCCCTTCGCCCCTGGCTTGAACCGGTTGCCGTACCGCGCTACTGGCGGATCGTTGATGAAATCCCGGTCAACAGCATGAACAAGCGCGTGACTGCGCAGCTACAGGAGTTGTTTCATGAAGATCCCTGAAATCGGGCGCCTCCAGCCCGATCCACAGCATCTGGAGATAACCTTTTATCTTGATCCTGACCTGCTCTGGTTTAAGGGACATTTCGCCGTACAGCCGCTGCTGCCGGGCGTGGCGCAGCTCGACTGGGTGATGCATTACGCCGCCGCGCTGGCGTCGGGCTACCGTTTTCACAGTATTCAGAACGTGAAGTTCGCCGCCCCGCTGTTGCCGGAGAACACGGTCACGCTGCTCCTTGCCTGGCAGCCTGAACGCCAGTTGCTGACCTTTAGCTACCAGCGCCATGCGGGTAACGAGCGCCACACCGCCAGCAGCGGGAAGATTCGCTTATGTCAGTAACCTTCCGTCCCTGCGTGCTGATCCCCTGCTACAACCACGGGGCGATGATGGCTTCGGTGCTGGCGCGCCTGGCGCCTTTCGATCTGCCCTGTCTGGTGGTGGACGACGGCAGCGATGAAACCACGCGCCGCACGCTTGAAGCGCTGGCGGCGGATCGTCCGCAGATCACACTGCTGCGGCTGGCCGAAAACAGCGGCAAAGGCGCGGCGGTGATGCAGGGGCTGAAAGGCTGCGCCGATCGCGGCTTCACCCACGCCGTTCAGGTGGACGCTGACGGCCAGCACGCTATCGAGGACATTCCCAAACTGCTGGCGCTGGCCGGGCGTCATCCCGATGCGCTCATTTCCGGGCAGCCCGTTTACGATGACTCAATCCCCCGTTCGCGCCTGTACGGGCGCTGGATAACGCACGTCTGGGTCTGGATTGAAACCCTCTCCCTGCAACTGAAAGACAGTATGTGCGGGTTTCGCGTTTACCCGATAGCCCCGGTTCTGCGCCTTGCAGCAACCACGCCGCTCGGCAGGCGAATGGATTTTGATACCGAAGTGATGGTGCGCCTCTACTGGCAGGGCAACACCAGCTATTTTCTGCCCACCCGCGTGACCTATCCGCCGGACGGGGTATCCCATTTTGATGCCCTGAAAGACAACGTGCGCATCTCGTTGATGCATACCCGTCTGTTTCTCGGCATGCTGCCGCGCATTCCTTCCCTGCTGATGCGTCGCCGCTCACAGCACTGGGCGCAGCAGCAGGAGGTAAAAGGATTATGGGGCATGCGCCTGATGCTGCGCGTCTGGCAGCTGCTGGGGCGAAAGGCGTTTACCGCCCTGCTGTGGCCGGTTACCGCCGTCTACTGGCTGACCGCCCGCTCTGCGCGTCAGGCGTCGCAGCAGTGGCTGGCGCGGGTTAAAACGGTGATGGCACAGCGGCAAATGCCGCAACCCGCGCGGCTTAACAGTTTTTCCCACTTCCTGCGCTTCGGTCATGCCATGCTGAATAAAGTGGCCAGCTGGCGCGGCGAAATGAAACTCCATCGCGATCTGGTCTTTGCGCCAGGCGCGCAGGAGGCGCTGGGGCTCGACGATCCTCAGGGCAAACTGCTGCTCGCGTCGCATCTTGGCGATGTGGAAGCCTGCCGGGCGCTGGCCCAGCGCGAAGGGGCGAAAACCATCAACGCGCTGGTCTTCAGCGACAACGCCAGACGTTTTAAGCAGGTGATGGAGGAGATGGCACCGCAGGCGGGCATTCACCTGATGCCGGTCACCGACATTGGCCCGGAGACTGCGATCCTCATTAAAGAGAAGCTGGATCGCGGCGAATGGGTGGCGATCGTGGGCGATCGCATCGCCGTCACCCCGCAGCGCGGCGGTAGCTGGCGGGTGATATGGAGCGAATTTATGGGCCAGCCCGCGCCGTTCCCGCAGGGGCCATTTATCCTGGCGTCCATTTTGCGCTGCCCGGTGGTGCTGATTTTTGCCCTCTGTCAGCAGGGAAAGCTGACCCTGCACTGCGAGCCGTTTGCCGACCCGCTGCTGCTGCCGCGCGGCGAACGCCAGCAGGCGCTACAGCAGACCGTCGACCGCTATGCGCAGCGGCTGGAGCATTACGCGCTCTTGTCGCCGCTCGACTGGTTTAATTTTTTCGATTTCTGGCAGCTGCCAGAGGTCAACGAGAAGGAGTAAAGGGTGCTGACCGATCCCCGCTTTACGGCTGAAGTTGAAATCACCGTTCCGTTCCACGACGTCGATATGATGGGCGTGGTGTGGCACGGCAACTACTTCCGCTACTTTGAGATTGCCCGCGAAGCGCTGCTCAACCAGTTTGATTACGGCTATCGCCAGATGAAAGCGTCCGGCTACGTCTGGCCGGTGGTGGATACCCGGGTGAAATACCGCGACGCGGTGACCTTCGAGCAGCGCATTCGCGTCCGCGCCCACATTGAAGAGGTTGAAAACCGTCTGCGCATCGCCTATCAAATCTTCGACGCGCAAACCGGGAAACGCACCACCACCGGCTACACCATTCAGGTGGCGGTGGAAGAAGCAAGCCGGGAGATGTGCTTTGTCAGCCCGGCCATTCTGTTCGAACGCATGGGGATCGCGCCATGAAATGGATAACGCTACTCGCGCTGCTGGTAAGCCCGCTGGTGAACGCGATCACGCTGGATGAACTGCAACAGCGGTTTGCGGAGCAACCGGTAGTGCGCGCACACTTCGAACAGATCCGCACGATCAAGGATATGCCTCAGCCCCTGCGCTCGCAGGGGGAGATGCTGATCGCCCGTGACAATGGCCTGCTGTGGGATCAAAAAGCGCCGTTCCCGATGACGCTGCTGCTGGATGACAAACGGATGGTGCAGATCGTCAACGGTCAGTCGCCGCAGACCATTACCGCCGACACTAACCCGCAGATGTTCCAGTTCAACCATCTGCTGCGGGCGCTGTTCCAGGCCGACCGCAAGGTGCTGGAAGAGAACTTCCGCGTCGATTTCAAAGACCTGGGCGAAGGCCGCTGGTCACTGGTGCTGACGCCCGTCACCACACCGCTGGACAAGATTTTCTCCACCCTTGATTTGAAGGGCGCGATCTATCTGGAATCCATTCGCCTGAACGATAAGCAGGGCGACACGACGGATATCGCCCTCTCCCGCCACCAACTGACGCCCGCCCGCCTGACCGATGCAGAACGCCAGCGCTTTGCCGCACCGTAACGCCCTGCGCCCGGCGCTGCTGTGGGCCGCGGTATGCCTGATCCTGCTGGGCGTGCTGCTGTCGCTGCTGCCCGGCGCGCGGCTGAACAGCAGCGTGCTCGCCATGCTGCCGAAACAGACGCTCGGCGCGATCCCTCCCGCTCTCAACGACGGATTTATGCAGCGCCTCGACCGCCAGCTCATCTGGCTGGTCAGCCCCGGCAAACAGCAGGACCCGCACGTGGCGCAGCAGTGGTTAACCCTGCTGCAACGCAGCCAGGCGCTGAGTGTCGTAAAAGGTCCGCTGGATGCCGCCGGGCAACAGGCCTGGGGAGATTTCTTCTGGCAACACCGCAATGGCCTGGTCGATCCGGCCACCCGCGCCCGCCTGCAAAACGGCGGTGAAGCGCAGGCCCAGTGGGTCCTGTCCCAGCTCTACTCCGCCTTTTCCGGTGTGAGCGGCAAGGAGCTGCAAAACGATCCGCTGATGCTGATGCGCGGCGCGCAGCTCGCGCTGGCGAAAAACAGCCAGAAGATGCAGCTGATGGACGGCTGGCTGGTGACAAAAGATGCGGCCGGGAACTACTGGTATCTGCTGCACGGCGAGCTGGCGGGCTCATCGTTTGATATGCAGCAAACCCACCAGCTGGTGACCACCCTTAACGCGTTGCAGCAGACGCTGAAAAGCCAGTATCCACAGGCGCAGCTGCTCTCGCGCGGGACGGTGTTCTACAGCGATTACGCCAGCCAACAGGCTAAAAACGATATTTCCACGCTTGGCGTCGCCACGGTGCTCGGGGTGATCCTGCTGATTGTGTCGGTGTTTCGCTCCGTGCGTCCGCTGCTGCTGAGCCTGCTCTCCATTGCCATCGGCGCGCTGGCGGGGACGGTCGTGACGCTGCTGCTGTTCGGTGAACTGCACCTGATGACGCTGGTGATGAGCATGAGCATCATCGGCATCTCGGCGGACTATACGATTTACTACCTCACGGAGCGGATGGTGCACGGCGCGGAACACTCGCCCTGGCAAAGCCTGGCGAAAGTACGTAACGCGCTGCTGCTGGCGCTGCTGACCACCGTCGTGGCGTATCTCTTCATGATGCTGGCCCCCTTCCCCGGCATTCGTCAGATGGCGGTGTTCGCCGCCGCAGGGCTGAGCGCCTCGTGCCTGACGGTAATGTTCTGGCATCCGTGGCTGTGCCGGGGCATGCCGGTCCGCCCGGTCCCCCTGAGAGGGATTATGCAGCGCTGGCTGAACGCCTGGCGCGACGGTAAAGCCCTCTCTGTCGGGCTGCCGGTAGCGCTGGCGCTGCTCTCCGCCATCGGGATCGCCAGCCTGCGGGTGGATGACGATATCGCCCGGCTTCAGGCGCTGCCGCAGGACATTCTGGCGCAGGAAAAAACCATCACCGCCCTGACCGGGCAAAATGTCGATCAGAAGTGGTTCGTGGTGTACGGCGCGTCGGCTCAGGAAACGCTGGAGCGGCTGGAGGCGTTTACCCCGGCGCTGGCGCAGGCGCAAAAAGCCGGTGAATTAACCCGCTGGCGCACCCTGCCGCTGAACTCGCTGGCGCGGCAGAACAGCGATCTGCATCTTCTGCGTAACGCCGCACCGACGGTGATGAAAATGCTGCAAAGCACGGGGCTGAAGACCAGTGAACCGAACCTGAACGCCATGCCTGTCAGCGTGGAAGCGTGGCTCGCCAGCCCGGCCAGCGAGGGCTGGCGTTTGCTGTGGCTGACGCTGCCGGACGGCAAAAGCGGTGTGCTGGTCCCGGTCGATGGCGTCAGAAACAGCGCCGCGCTCGGTGAGCTGGCCGCCCGCCATCCCGGGGTCGTCTGGGTTGACCGTAAGGCCAGCTTCGACAGCCTGTTTGCGCTCTACCGCTCGCTGCTGACGGGGCTGCTGGGCGTGGCGCTGGCGGTGATTGCCTGCGGCGCGATGCTACGCCTCGGCTGGCGAAAAGGGCTGGTGGCGCTGGTGCCGTCCGTGCTGTCGCTGGCCGGCGGGCTGGCGGCGCTGGCCATGACGGGCCATCCGGTGAACCTGTTTTCCCTGCTGGCGCTGGTGCTGGTCCTCGGCATTGGCATTAACTACACGCTGTTTTTCAGCAACCCGCGCGGCACGCCGCTGACCTCCATGCTGGCGATTACCCTCGCCATGATGACTACCCTGCTGACGCTGGGGATGCTGGTGTTCAGCACCACTCAGGCCATCAGCAGCTTTGGCATTGTGCTGGTGAGCGGTATCTTCACCGCGTTCCTGCTCGCCCCGCTGGCGATGCCGTCTAACAAAGAGAACTTACCATGACCCGTTTCATTCGCCTGGCGGCAGTGATGATGGCCCTGTTGCTGGCGGGGTGTAGCCATACGACGAACCGCGATGACGCGCGCCCTCAGGCCTGGCTCCAGCCCGGCACCCGCGTCACGCTGCCCCCGCCGGGCATCACGCCTGCCATCCGCGTGCAGCAGTTGCTTACCGGCAGTTTTAAAGGCCAGACCCAGTCGCTGCTGGTGATGCTGAACGCCGATGGAAATAAAGTGGCGCTTGCCGGCCTCTCCTCCGTCGGGATCCGCCTGTTCCTCGCCACCTACGACAACACCGGGATCCACACCGAGCAGTCGGTTGTGATGCCGCAGCTGCCGCCCGCCAGCCAGGTGCTGGCCGACGTGATGCTGAGCCACTGGCCGCTCAGCGCCTGGCAGCCGCAGTTGCCGAAAGGCTGGACGCTGAACGATACTGACACCAGACGCGAACTGCGCAACCCCGAGGGCAAACTGGTCACGGAAATTGTCTACCTGAACCGTAACGGCAGGCGCGAACCGATTAGCATTGTGCAGCACGCTTTTCACTACCACATCACCATTCAATATCTGGGTGACTGAGATGATTTACCTTTCTGCCGTTGGCATGGTCAACGCGCTCGGCAACTCGGCTGATGAAATAGCGGCGAACCTGATCGCTGGTGTGGCCCCCGGGATGCGCCAGCGTGCGGGCTGGCTACAGGGCTTACCCGAGGCCGTGCTGGGGGGCGTGGAGGGTGAACTTCCCCCTGTCCCCGAGTCTTTTTCTGCTCATCGCAGCCGCAACAACCAACTGCTGCTGGCGGCGCTGGCGCAAATCCGGCCCGCCGTCGATGCGGCCATTGCGCGCGTAGGGCGCGACCGCGTGGCGGTTGTGCTGGGCACCAGCACCTCCGGGCTGGACGAGGGTGATGAGTACGTGCGCCGCGCGCAAAACGGCGAGAGCAGCCCGCAGTGGCAATATCCGCAGCAGGAGCTGGGCGATCCGTCGCGCTTTCTCGCCCGCTGGCTTGCGCTGGACGGCCCGGCGTATACCATCTCAACCGCCTGCTCCTCCAGCGCGCGGGCGATCGTCAGCGGTCGTCGTCTGATTGACGCCGGGCTGGTGGACGTCGCCATCGTCGGCGGGGCCGACAGCCTGAGCCGCATGCCGGTCAACGGCTTCAACAGCCTGGAGTCCTTCTCCCCAACCCTGTGCGAACCGTTTGGCCGCCACCGTCGGGGGATCACCATTGGCGAAGCGGCGGCACTGATGGTGCTGACCCGCGAGCCGGGCGAGGTTGCGCTCCTGGGCGCGGGGGAATCCAGCGATGCGTACCATATTTCCGCCCCGCATCCGCAGGGCGAAGGGGCGATCCGCGCCATCAACCAGGCGCTGAACGAGGCGGGCATGACGGCGGCGGACGTCGGCTATATCAACCTGCACGGCACCGCCACGCCGCTGAACGATCGCATTGAGGCGCAGGTGATCCACGATCTCTTTGGCGACCGCGTGCCGTGCAGCTCCACGAAACATCTTACCGGCCACACGCTGGGCGCAGCGGGGATCACCGAGGCCGCCCTGAGCTGGCTGATCCTGACCCGAGACCTGCCGCTGCCGCCGCAGGATTTTTCCCGCTACGCGCCAGACGACACCCTGCCCGCCTTCGGCCTGCTGCACCAGAGCGCACCGCTGAATAAACCGGCGATCCTGTCAAACTCCTTCGCGTTTGGCGGCAACAACGCCAGCCTTCTGCTGGGGAGAGTGTGATGAAATATTTATCCCCCGCCGAGTACCTTCCTCACGACGCGCCCATGATGCTGCTGGAGACCGTCGAGAGCGTCACCGACAATGGCGCAGCGTGCAGCGTAACGGTGAGCGGGCACGGCGTGCTCGCCCCGTTTCTGAACGCCGACGGCGACCTGCCGGGCTGGTTTGCGCTGGAGCTGATGGCGCAGACCGTCGGCGTCTGGTCTGAGTGGCATCGCCTGCAAAAAGGGCTGCCGCATAGCCCGCTGGGCATGGTGCTGGGCGCGCGTGAATTGGTATGCACCGCAGGGCATTTTGCCGCAGGCTGCACGCTGACCATCACCATCGAACGTCTGATGCAGGATGAACGCTTTGGCAGCTTCGAGTGCACCATTCATGCGGATAGTGTCTCCCTCGCCACGGGCCGCGTGAACACCTTCCAGCCGAGCGAGGATGAATTAACCACACTTTTCAACCAGGGAACACCATCATGAGATCCGTACTGGTCACCGGCGCCAGCAAAGGCATTGGCCGCGCTATCGCCCTTCAGCTTGCGGCGGACGGTTTCACCGTCGGCGTGCATTACCATCGTGATGAAGCGGGCGCGCAGGAGACGCTGGAAGCGATTGTCCAGGCAGGCGGCGCGGGCCGTTTACTCACCTTCGACGTGGGCAACCGCGAGCAGTGCCGCACGGTGCTGGAACAGGAGATCGCTGACCACGGCGCGTGGTATGGCGTGGTCAGTAACGCCGGTATTACCCGCGACGGTGCTTTTCCGGCGCTCAGCGACGATGACTGGGACAGCGTGATCCACACCAATCTCGACAGTTTTTATAACGTCATTCATCCCTGCATTATGCCGATGATCGGCACCCGCAAGGGCGGGCGGATCATCACCCTGTCGTCGGTGTCAGGCATTATGGGCAACCGTGGGCAGGTGAACTACAGCGCGGCGAAAGCCGGGATCATCGGCGCCACCAAAGCGCTCGCCACCGAGCTGGCAAAACGCAAAATCACCGTCAACTGCATCGCGCCGGGGCTGATCGATACCGGCATGATCGAGATGGACGAAGCCGCGCTGCACGCGGCGATGTCGATGATTCCGATGCAGCGTATGGGCCAGGCCGAGGAGGTCGCCGGGCTGGCGAGTTACCTGATGTCGGATAAAGCAGGCTATGTGACGCGTCAGGTGATTTCGATTAACGGAGGCATGCTATGACCCGCCGGGTAGTGATTACGGGCATGGGCGGCGTCACCGCGTTCGGCGAGGACTGGCCGACCATCTCGCGCCGTCTGCGCGAGTATGAAAATGCGGTGCGTACCATGACGGAGTGGCAGGCGTATGACGGCCTGCAAACCCTGCTCGCCGCGCCGATTGAAGATTTCACTCTCCCCGCTCACTATACCCGTAAGCGCATTCGCGCCATGGGCCGGGTGTCGCTGCTCTCTACCCGCGCCACCGAGCTGGCGCTGGAGCAGGCGGGACTGATCGACGACGCGGTGCTGACCAACGGTCAGACCGGCATCGCCTACGGCTCGTCGACCGGCAGCACCGGGCCGGTCAGCGAGTTTGCCTCTATGCTCACCGAAAAGCACACCCACAACATCACCGGCACCACCTACGTGCAGATGATGCCGCACACCACGGCGGTGAATACCGGGCTGTTCTTTGGCCTGCGCGGACGGGTGATCCCCACCTCGAGCGCCTGTACCTCTGGCAGCCAGGCGATTGGCTACGCCTGGGAAGCGATTCGTCACGGCTACCAGACGGTGATGGTGGCAGGCGGCGCGGAAGAGCTGTGCCCGTCGGAAGCGGCGGTTTTCGATACCCTGTTTGCCACAAGCCAGCGTAACGACGCGCCAAAAACCACGCCGTCGCCGTTTGACGTTCAGCGCGATGGCCTGGTGATTGGCGAAGGGGCGGGCACGCTGGTGCTGGAAGAGCTGGATCACGCCAGAGCGCGCGGGGCGACAATCTATGGCGAGATCGTGGGCTTTGCCACCAACTGCGATGCGGCGCACATCACCCAGCCCCAGCGTGAAACCATGCAGGTGTGTATGGCGCAGTCGCTGGCGATGGCGGGCCTTGGCCCTCAGGAGATTGGCTACATTTCTGCCCACGGCACGGCAACCGATCGCGGGGATATCGCCGAAAGTCAGGCGACCGCCGCCATTTTCGGCGACAGCGTGCCCATCTCTTCCTTAAAGAGTTATTTCGGCCATACCCTGGGTGCCTGCGGCGCGCTGGAAGCCTTGCTGAGTCTGCACATGATGCGGGAGGGTTGGTTCACGCCAACGCTCAATTTAAGACAACCGGATGAGCAATGCGGCGCTTTAGATTATATTATGGGGGAAACCCGCCCGATTGATTGCGAATTTATTCAGAGCAATAACTTTGCCTTTGGCGGCATCAATACCTCGATAATCATTAAACGCTGGGCGTAACTATGTACCAGTTTGTACTGGGAAAGATCTCCACCCTTAGCGCGGACCCGCTGGCGTCAACGCTCGCAGACATGGCACCTCAGGGTGCACGACACGCTTCCTGGCTTGCAGGCCGGACGCTGCTCGCCAGAACCTTATCCCCCTCACCGCTTCCCGAGATAATTTACGGCGAGCAGGGAAAACCGGCCTTCGCTAACGGCCATCCTCTGTGGTTTAACCTGAGCCACAGCGGGGACGACATTGCCCTGCTGATGAGCGATGAAGGTGAAGTGGGCTGCGATATCGAAGTGATCCGCCCGCGGGAAAACTGGCAGGCGCTGGCGAATGCCGTTTTCAGCCTCACCGAACATGACGAGCTGGAACGTGAAGCGCCGGAAGAGCAGCTTTCCGCATTCTGGCGCATCTGGACGCGCAAAGAGGCGATCGTCAAACAGCGTGGCGGCAGCGCGTGGCAGATTGTCAGTATTGACAGCACCGCCCAGACCCTCCCGGTCAGTCAGCTACGCTTCGGCTCGCTGAGCCTGGCGGTCTGTACCCCTACGCCTTTCACCTTAACGGCGGAAGCGGTTACTTATTCCGGTATTTCTGCGGCATAAAAAACGGCCATGCCGGTTAAAACCAACATGGCCGATGTCTCGTTCATGTGTTCCCGATCTTATTTTAAATTTTCCGGAAAGTTTTTTGGCAACTCGCTGGCCGCGCACGCAATAACGCTATCGTCATTCGCACCGCAGTCGCGCACGAAGGTGATGGTGGCAAATTCATCAATCACTTCGGTTGGATACGCTGGCCCGGCATCACGGTAGCTATTCATCAGCGGAATGTGATCGTTCTGGAAGCAGACGGTTTTTTCCGGATTATTCATGACCCAGCGCGGGAAGAAGATGGTGCCGTGGAACAGGCGGTCGCCCAGGTTCACGATCAGGCTCACGTCGGTACCGGTTGGCTCCGTCCAGGAAATTTTATAGATGCTCTCCCCAACACGGACAATGTAGGCCTGCTGATCTTTCACCCAACGGTTGCCCACCAGACCGCTGTGAATACGGTAGTCCAGGGTGTTTTCGTTTTTAACGTAAATTTCATAGTTCCAGCCATTATCGTAGGTATATACCAGATGTTTACCGACGAAGCCGCTTAAATCATGTTTGTCGAAGGTGCTCATACGATGTCTCCTTTGTTTTGATGAGACGATCGTACCCCTTCAAAAAATGAATGAATAACGCTATGTTTGAATCAAATTCATCCAAAATTTAGATTAATTATGCACAAGACGACGCTCGAACAGTGGGCCTTGCTGGAGAGAGTCATCGAGGCTGGCAGCTTCGCTAAGGCGGCGGAAGAGACCCACCGCAGCCAGTCCTCGGTCAGCTATAACCTGTCGCTGTTGCAGGAGCGGCTGGGCGTGGCGCTCCTGATGACAGAGGGACGGCGTGCCGTGCTGACACCGGCGGGTGAGCTGTTGCTGAATCAGGTTAAACCGCTGCTGAAAGCCTTCGCCTATGTTGAAACGCGCGCTGCGACCCTGCGCAGCGGGATGCGAACCCGTATCGACCTGATGGTAGACAGTATTTTTCCGCGCAGCCGGCTGTTCGCGATTTTGCGCCAGTTTCAGCAGCTGTACCCGCAAACGCAGGTGCGGCTTACCGAGGTGCTGGAAAACAGCCGCGCGGATGCGCTCAATGATGAAGCCGACGTGATGGTCTTAACCCGCCGCCAGGACATTACCGGCCTGGGCGAATGGCTGATGAATATCGATTTTGTTGCCGTCGCGCATCACGCGCACCCGCTGTTTGCGCTGGATACACCCCTTAACGACGAGATGCTACGCCCGTGGCCGCGCATTCAGATCGCAGACAGCCAGCCCACCGCTCACCCCACCGGGGAGTCGTGGACATTCTCCACCATCGATGCCGCGATCGAAGCGGTGATGTATCAGGTTGGATACGGCTGGTTACCGGAAGAACGCATTCAGACCCCGCTCCAGCAGGGCATCCTTAAAACGCTGCCGCTCAGCCACGGCGTACGTCGCGCCACGCCGCTGCACCTCATCGTCAAACGCTCCCTCAGCCCGCTGGACGAGCAGGTTGAGACGCTGTTGCGCCTTTTTAAACAGGAGCCGTCATCGTCAACTGCTACGCTTTAAGTTTTGAACCATAAGATGACAAGGAGCGAATGATGAAAATTGATTTAACGGGGAAAGTAGCGCTGGTGACCGCGTCCACCGGCGGTATTGGGTTTGCCATCGCCCGCGGGCTGGCGGAGAACGGTGCGGAAGTGATCGTGAACGGGCGCAGCGTCGACTCGGTGAACAAAGGCATTCAGGCGCTACAGCAGGTGGTGCCTGGCGTACAGGTCCGTGCCGCCATCGCCGATCTGAGCTCACAGGAGGGCGTTGACGAACTGCTCAGGGTTGCCACGCACGTCGATATTCTGGTGAATAACGCCGGGATCTATGGCCAGCAGGATTTTTATTCCACCGACGACGAGACCTGGGAACGCTACTGGCAGACCAACGTGATGTCCGGCGTGCGCCTCTCCCGTGCCCTGCTGCCCGGCATGGTACAAAAGGGCTGGGGTCGGGTAGTGTTTATCTCGTCAGAATCGGCCTGCAATATTCCTGCGGATATGATCCACTATGGCGTGACAAAAACCGCCCAGCTCTCGCTGGCGCGCGGTCTGGCGAAGTTCGTGGCAGGCAGCGGCGTGACGGTGAACAGCGTGCTGCCGGGCCCGACAATGTCGGACGGTTTTGCCGCGATGATGAAAGACGAGATCGAAAGAACCGGTAAATCGCTGGAACAGCTGGCGAAAGAGTTCGTGATGGCGAATCGCCCCAGCTCGGTGATCCAGCGCGCCGCCACGGTGGAAGAAGTGGCAAATATGGTGGTATATGTCTGTTCCATGCAGGCCTCCGCGACTTCCGGCGCGGCGCTGCGCGTTGACGGCGGCGTGGTGGATGACATTGTTTGACCCGTCAGGCCACAGGTTCAGGAAAAAATGCGACCTGATATAAGGACTGTGAAGGTAAAGCAGGTAAACTAGTGAACAGAATGTGTATTTCAGCTAAGACGTATTTATGACCAATATGATTGCCGACGAAGCCGTGGCGAAGTCCAGCGTGCTCTCTGTCTTTGACTTTGATGGTACGTTGACGCACCACGACAGTTTTATCCCGTTCCTGCGCTTTGCCTTTGGCAAGCGCTACTTTGCTGGCCGACTGGTGCGCATGGCCCTGCCTACGCTGCACTGTGTGCGCCGCAAGCTGACGCGAGATGAGCTGAAAGAGGTGTTGATCAAAACCTTCCTGACGGGGGTGGATGAGCACTGGTTACGTCAGCAGGCGGAAGCCTTCTGTGAAAAATACTGGAACAAGCTGATGCGCCCGGAAGGTGTGCTGGCCGTCGCCAACGAGGTCAATTCCGGTGCGGAAGTGACGATTTGCTCTGCTTCCCCGGCGCTGGTATTGCAGCCGTGGGCCGATAAGCTCGGCATTAAGCTGATTGGCACGCAGCTGGAAGTGAAAGACGGCAAGCTGACCGGGCGGATCACCGGCCACAACTGCCGTTGTGCCCAGAAGGTGGCGAGGCTGGAGAAGGTGTATGGGGATTTGAACGCGTATCACCTGCGCGCCTGGGGCGACACGCGTGGCGACCACGAGTTGCTGGCGGCGGCGCAGGATCCGCACTGGCGGCATTTTCATCATCCGAGCAAGCGCCGAAATTCACCAATTAAGGGTTAGGTGCGGCCCGGTGCCCTCACCCCGGCCCTCTCCCACAGGGAGAGGGAGAAAAGCGGTACATCAGGCCTCACGTTTTCCCGGGAACATCACGCTCGCAATAATCCCCAGCGCCAGTACCCCCAGCACCACAAACAGGCTTGCCGTGGCGCCGATGTTATAACCGTGATGCCAGAAGTGGTCGGTCGCATTCAGCCCCAGCTTGAACGCCACGAAGAACAGCAGTAACACTACCGCTTTCTCCAGATGCACCAGATACTGCTTCAGCGCTTCCAGCACGAAGTAGAGGGTACGCAGGCCGAGGATCGCGAACATCATTGCGCTGTAGATGATCAGCGGCTCACGGCTGACGGCGATGATTGCGGGTACGGAATCGAAGGCGAACATCACGTCGGACAGCTCCACCACCGCGACGCAGAGCAGCAGCGGCGTCGCGTAGCGCTTCGCCTTCTTCACGCGGCCTACCATCACATCCTTGTTTTCAGGTTTCTCCAGTTCGGCATCCACCTCTTTCTGGGTCAGGATAAACGCATGGCTGCTGATTTTTGGCCACACCGGGTAGAAGCGTTTCACCAGGCGGTACGCCAGATGGTTGGAGTAATCTTCTACTTCATCGCTCTCTTCATTGCGTTTCAGCATCATCACCGCCGTCCAGCCGACGACCAGCGCAAAAATGACCTCAACATACGGTCCCAGGCTCAGCAGGCTGGTGCCAATGGCAACAAAAATACCACGGAACACAATCGCCCCGAGCACGCCCCAGTAGAGCACGCGGTGACGATATCTATCCGGCACGCCAAACCAGGCGAAGATCGCCATCATCACAAACAGGTTGTCGACGGAGAGCACCTCTTCCAGCGCATAGCCGGTCAGGAACAGACTGGCCATCTCCGCGCCGTGGTGCACGTATAAGAATCCGGCGAAGGCCATCGCCATCATGACCCAGAAGATGGACCACATGACCGCGCTTTTCAGCGAGATCGGTTTATCGTGACGGTGCATGAAGAGGTCGATAAACATCGCCCCAACGGCCATCACCACGAAGACAACAACGGTTTCCGTCGGGAAACCGAGATGAGCAGCAGACATAGACAACCCTTTTAAGAAGACAAAACACCATGCACACAATAAAAAGCGTGGACCCGATAAGGACGCAGCACGCTAAAAAAATAAATATTAACCGTTCTTTTCAGCGAGTGCCTGCGCGCATGCCCAGGCACTGGCCCACGCCCACTGGAAGTTATACCCGCCGAGCCAGCCGGTCACGTCCATCACTTCACCAATGAAATAAAGACCCGGCACGTTGCGGGCTTCCATCGTGCGGGATGAGAGTTCGTTTGTATCCACGCCGCCCAGCGTCACTTCCGCCGTGCGGTAGCCTTCGGTGCCGTTTGGCTGTACGCGCCAGTTCGTCAGCGTCTCCACCAGCGTTTCCTGCTCGCGGCTGTTGAGCTGCTTGAGCGCGACATCCGGAATTTGCCCTAACACCTGCAAGCACTCCACGAGACGCTTCGGCAGCTGCATCGCCAGGGTATTTTTCAGGCTTTGATTCGGATGCGCGGCGCGTTGCTCGTTAAGGAAGGCGTCCAGATCGCAGTCCGGCACCAGGTTTACGGAGACAAACTCCCCCGGCTGCCAGTAGCTGGAGATCTGCAATACCGCCGGGCCCGAGAGTCCGCGATGAGTAAAGAGCAGATTTTCGCGGAACACCGTGCCGTCTTCGGCCGTAATGACCGACGGCACAGACACGCCGGAGAGCGTCTGAAGCTGTTCCAGCAGCGGCTTATGCAGCGTGAACGGTACCAGCCCGGCGCGGGTGGGCAGTACCTTCAGGCCAAACTGCTCGGCAATTTTATAGCCGAACGGTGAAGCGCCCAGCCCCGGCATCGAGAGGCCGCCGCTGGCGATCACCAGGTTATCGGCGCTGACGGTTTCACCGTTGAGTTGCAGCGTGTAGCCCTGCTCGTCACGGGCGACGTCCAGCACTTCGGTGCGCAGGCGCATAACTACGCCGCCTTTCTCGCACTCGGCCACCAGCATATCGACAATTTGCTGCGCGGAGTCGTCGCAGAACAGCTGCCCCAGCGTCTTCTCATGCCACGCGATACCGTGTTTACCCACCAGCTCGATAAAATCCCACTGGGTGTAGCGCGCCAGCGCAGATTTGCAAAAATGACGGTTCTGGCTCAAATAGGCCGCAGGCTCGACATAAAGATTAGTAAAGTTGCATCGCCCGCCGCCAGACATCAGGATCTTGCGGCCAGGCTTTTTTCCGTTGTCCAGCAGCAGCACGCGACGACCCGCTTGTCCGGCCATCGCCGCACAAAACATACCCGCCGCACCGGCGCCAATTACTACGGCATCAAACCTTTCCACGTCAAAATCCTCTTCGTTAACTGCCGCGGATTGTAAAGTTTCCTCAGTGGTCGCACCAGCGTAAAAAGATATTACAAAGCCATTTCATTGATATTTAAAGATTATCCTTTCAGGCACATTTCTCAAATCAGGTGGTATGTCAAAAAAAGTCTATATTTCACTTTGCCCGTTGCGCATTTGTCCTGGATAATGCGCCGCGTTCATGTCCTCAAAATGGCGTAACGTCCTATGCTACATTTGTTTGCCGGCCTGGATTTACATACCGGGCTTTTATTATTGCTTGCTCTGGTTTTTGTGCTGTTTTACGAAGCGATCAACGGCTTCCACGACACTGCAAACGCAGTAGCAACGGTTATCTACACTCGCGCAATGCGATCGCAGCTTGCGGTCGTTATGGCGGCGGTATTTAACTTTTTTGGTGTCCTCCTGGGCGGACTGAGCGTTGCGTATGCCATTGTGCATATGCTGCCAACGGATCTGCTGCTTAACGTGAGTTCCGGTCATGGCCTGGCCATGGTGTTCTCAATGCTGCTTGCTGCAATTATCTGGAACCTCGGTACCTGGTATTTCGGCCTGCCGGCATCCAGCTCTCACACCCTCATCGGCGCGATTATCGGTATCGGGTTAACCAATGCCCTGATGACCGGGACCTCCGTCGTTGATGCGCTGAACATCCCGAAAGTGCTGGGGATTTTCGCTTCGCTCATCGTCTCCCCTATCGTCGGTCTGGTGGTGGCAGGTGGCTTGATTTTCATCCTGCGTCGCTACTGGAGCAACACGAAAAAACGTGCGCGTATCCACCTGACGCCAGCAGAGCGTGAGAAGAAAGACGGCAAGAAAAAGCCGCCGTTCTGGACGCGTATCGCGCTGATCATTTCCGCTATCGGCGTCGCCTTCTCTCATGGCGCGAACGATGGTCAGAAAGGTATCGGCCTGGTGATGCTGGTTCTGATTGGCGTCGCACCGGCGGGCTTCGTGGTTAACATGAACGCCTCCGGTTACGAAATCACCCGTACCCGTGATGCGGTAAACAACGTTGAGACTTACTTCCAGCAGCATCCTGATTTGCTGAAGAAAGCGACCGGCGTGGACCAGCTGATTCCTTCTCCGGAGTCAGGCGCAACGACGGCACCGGGCGAGTTCCATTGCCATCCGGCAAACGCGATTAACGCGCTGGAACGTGCGAAAGGCATGCTGGCCGATATCGAAAGCTATGACAAACTGGCTGTTGAACAGCGTGGTCAACTGCGTCGCATCATGCTCTGTATCTCCGACGTGACCGATAAAGTCGCGAAGCTGCCAGAGGTTAATGCTGACGACCAACGTCTGCTGAAGAAACTGAAAGGCGATATGCTCAACACCATTGAGTACGCGCCAATCTGGATCATCATGGCGGTCGCACTGGCGCTGGGTATCGGTACGATGATTGGCTGGCGTCGTGTGGCGACCACCATCGGTGAGAAGATCGGTAAGAAAGGCATGACCTATGCGCAGGGTATGTCCGCGCAGATGACGGCAGCGGTATCTATCGGTCTGGCGAGCTACACCGGTATGCCAGTCTCAACCACCCACGTACTCTCTTCGTCCGTGGCAGGTACCATGATTGTTGACGGCGGCGGTTTGCAGCGTAAAACCGTGACCAACATCCTGATGGCCTGGGTGTTCACCCTCCCGGCGTCCATCCTGCTGTCTGGCGGTCTGTACTGGATTTCGCTGAAGCTGATTTAATTGGCTGAAGGCGACAAAAAAGCGGGTCAGGAAACTGGCCCGCTTTTTTTATGCTCAGTGCCAAATCATCAGCGCAATCATACTCACCACAACCAGGCCACACAGGGCGCTGGTCAAAATGAACTGACGACGCAGGCGCTCGCAGCGACGGATAAACTCTTCATCGTGGTGATCGCGGTAGCGTTGGTAGTAGATATACCCCACCAGACGCATCTGCTTGCTGGGCTGTCCGTGCGAGGTGAAGAACCCTCCACCGTCCACATACTGATAAAGCAACGGATCGCAACCACGAAGTACCACTAACAGCGCACGTAACGATGAGAAGTAGCGCGCCATATTCACTATGCAAACCACGCATAACGCCCAAAACAATGCGACGGTGCTAATCATACATCCTCCCCGGCGTCCGCCCACGAAGCAAGGCTCCTGAGCTACCGCACCCCAATGCCCTGACAGACAGTTCAGTGAAAGAATGACCAAAAGTCGATCCGGTTCGCGTTTTAATATCCGAACGGCTCATTAAATAGTGTAGGAGATCCGTTAATTTTTTTGCCACAAGGTTAATCGTTATCAACACCAAAGCTTGAAAAATATGTTTAACTGGGCCGTAATGAAAGCATCAGACGACGGCTTTCCCATTTAGTCATCGATAACTTAAGGAAGGAGTAACACTATGGCTTACAAACACATTCTCATCGCGGTAGACCTCTCCCCGGAGAGTAAAGTGCTGGTTGATAAAGCAGTATCCATGGCACGTCCCTACAACGCGAAAGTTTCGCTGATTCACGTTGATGTGAATTACTCCGACCTCTACACCGGTCTGATCGACGTGAATCTCGGCGATATGCAGAAACGCATCTCCGAAGAGACTCACCACGCGCTGAGCGAGCTTTCTACCAACGCGGGCTATCCAATCACTGAAACCTTAAGCGGTAGTGGCGATCTGGGCCAGGTGCTGGTTGATGCGATTAAGAAATACGATATGGACCTGGTGGTATGCGGTCATCACCAGGACTTCTGGAGCAAGCTGATGTCTTCCGCGCGCCAGCTGATTAACACCGTACACGTGGATATGCTGATTGTTCCACTGCGTGACGAAGAAGACGAGTAAGTGCAAAAAAGCCCGGTGGCGCTAACGCTTACCGGGCCTACAAGCGGCACTGAATGTAGGCCGGGTAAGGCGAAGCCGCCACCCGGCTTTTTTATTCTGGCGTTCCCGAATAAATATCAAACCGATGCCCTTTCGTGGTCACCGCGTTAGTGGTCGCAACGTCCGCCAGCGGCGGCGCATAGTCCGGCCGCTTCACCACCACCCGCTTCGTCGCCAGCTGACGAGCCGGCTCCAGCAGGCCATCGGCATCTAAATCTGGCCCCACCAGAGACTGAAACACCCGCATCTCTTTCTTAACCAGCGCGCTTTTCTGCTTATGCGGGAACATGGGGTCGAGATAGACTACCTGCGGGCGCGGGGTGATATCGGTCAGCGCCGTCAGGCTGGAGGCATGAATAAGTTGCAAACGTTCCTGCAACCACGGGCCGATTTCCGGGTCCGCGTAGCCCCGCGTCAGCCCGTCGTCGAGCAGCGCGGCGACAACCGGATTACGCTCCAGCATCCGCACCCGACAGCCGACAGACGCCAGCACAAAGGCATCGCGCCCCAGCCCCGCCGTGGCATCCACCACGTCCGGCAGATAGCTGCCTTTAATGCCGACCGCTTTGGCCACCGCTTCACCGCGACCGCCGCCAAACTTACGCCGGTGCGCCATCGCGCCGCCGACAAAATCGACAAAAATCCCGCCAAGCTTTGGCTCATCGAGCTTGCGCAGCTCCAGATGTTCCGGCGTCATCACCAGCGCCATCAGGTTGTCTTCATCATGTTCCAGCCCCCAGCGGGCCGCCAGAACAGATAAGGCGCCGTCCCCGGCGCCTGTTTCATCTACTAAGCAGATCTTCACGTAGCAATCAGCCTTTGATTCCGTAATGCTCCAGCATCGCATCCAGCTGCGGCTCGCGGCCACGGAAGCGTTTGAACAGCTCCATAGGCTCTTCTGAACCGCCGCGCGTCAGGATGTTATCAAGGAACGACTGACCGGTTTCGCGGTTGAAAATCCCCTCTTCTTCGAAGCGCGAGAAGGCATCTGCCGCCAGCACGTCGGCCCACAGGTAGCTGTAGTAGCCTGCGGCGTACCCGCCTGCGAAGATATGGCTGAACGCGTGCGGGAAGCGTCCCCAGGTCGGGCCTGGAATAACCGCGACCTGCTTTTTAATCTCAGCCAGGGTTTCGAGGATTTTCGCCCCCTGCTCCGGGCTGAACTCGGCGTGCAGGCGGAAGTCGAACAGGCCGAACTCCAGCTGACGCAGGATGAACATCGCCGCCTGGTAGTTTTTCGCCGCCAGCATTTTATCCAGCAGTTCTTTCGGCAGCGGTTCGCCCGTTTCGTAATGGCCGGAGATAAATGCCAGCGCGTCCGGCTCCCAGCACCAGTTTTCCATAAACTGGCTTGGCAGCTCGACCGCATCCCATGGCACACCGCTGATACCGGCGACGCCAGCGGTTTCGATGCGGGTCAGCATGTGGTGCAGGCCGTGACCGAACTCGTGGAACAGGGTGATCACTTCATCGTGGGTAAACAGCGCAGGTTTGCCGCTCACCGGGCGGTTGAAGTTACAGGTCAGGTAGGCGACCGGTTTTTGCAGGGAACCATCCGCTTTACGCATCTGGCCCACGCAGTCGTCCATCCACGCCCCGCCACGTTTGTTTTCTCGCGCGTAAAGATCCAGATAGAAGCTGCCGCGCAGCTCGTTTTTCTCGTCATACAGCTCGAAGAAGCGCACGTCCGGATGCCAGACGTCGATGTCGGTACGCTCTTTCGCGGTAATGCCGTAGATGCGTTTCACCACCTCGAACAGGCCGTTAACGGCTTTGTTTTCCGGGAAGTACGGACGCAGCTGTTCGTCGCTGATGCTGTAGAGGTGCTGTTTCTGTTTTTCGCTGTAGTACGCGATATCCCACGGCTGAAGCTCGTCCACGCCGAACTCCGCTTTCGCAAAGGCGCGCAGCTGAGCCAGTTCTTTTTCACCCTGAGGACGGGCGCGTTTCGCCAGATCGGTCAGGAAGTCGAGCACCTGCTGTGGGTTCTCAGCCATTTTGGTGGCGAGGGATTTATCCGCGTAGCTGTCGAAGCCCAGCAGCTGTGCCAGTTCGTGGCGCAGGGCGAGGATCTCCGCCATCACCGGGCTGTTATCCCACTTACCGGCATTCGGCCCCTGATCGGAGGCGCGGGTGCTGTAGGCGCGGTACATCTCTTCGCGCAGGGCCTGGTTGTCGCAGTAGGTCATCACCGGCAGATAGCTTGGGATATCCAGCGTTAACAGGAAGCCTTCCAGCTCTTTCGCTTCGGCCTGGGCTTTTGCCGCCGCCAGCGCGCTTTCCGGCATACCCGCCAGTTCAGATTCATCGGTAATCAGCTTCGTCCAGCCCATGGTGGCGTCGAGGACGTTGTTGCTGTACTGGTTGCCCAGCTCGGACAGGCGCGCGGCGATTTCGCCGTAGCGAACCTGTTTTTCTTTTGGCAGGCCAATCCCGGACAGTTCGAAATCACGCAGGGCGTTATCGACCGATTTTTTCTGCGCCGTGTTCAGTTCGGCATAGTGGTCGCCGTCGCGCAGGTCGCGGTAGGCTTTGTAGAGCCCCTCATGCTGACCGACCCAGGTGCTGTACTCAGAGAGCAGCGGCAGGGTCTGTTCGTAGGCCTCACGCAGCTCCGGGCTGTTTTTCACCGAGTTCAGGTGACTCACCGGGGAGAAGATACGCCCCAGCACGTCGTCCACTTCGGCCAGCGGCTGACACAGATTTTCCCAGGTGTACGGCGCGCCCTGCGCGACCACGTTTTCTACCGCCGCACGGCAGTTGTTCAGCGACTGGGTAACGGCCGGAACCACATGCTCAGGGAGGATTTTAGAAAACGGTGGCAACGAAAAAGGCGTCAGTAATGGATTGGTCATAAACGCTGTCCTGTTGAAAGAGATGAATGAAGCGCGCATCCGGCGCTGTGCATATTGTTCAGTAATGGGGTTAAGTGTAGAGGATTTCAATAGCCGCGCTTACCGGGCCTGCGGGTAATCTGTGCCGTTCTGCTGTAAACTGTGGCAAATCGTCAATTCAGCGGAATATCATTACCCATGCTCAGTTATCGCCACAGCTTCCACGCAGGCAACCACGCCGACGTCCTCAAACATACCGTTCAGAGCCTGATCATCGAATCGCTTAAAGAAAAGGATAAACCGTTCCTTTATCTGGACACCCACGCGGGCGCGGGCCGTTATCAGCTGAGCGGCGAGCATGCCGAGCGTACCGGTGAATATCTGGAAGGGATTGCGCGTATCTGGCAGCAGGACGATCTGCCTGCCGAGCTGGAGCCGTACATTGGCGTGGTGAATCACTTCAACCGCAACGGCCAACTGCGTTACTACCCGGGTTCACCACTGATTGCCCGCCAGCTGCTGCGTGAGCAGGACAGCCTTCAGCTGACAGAGCTGCACCCGAGCGACTTCCCGCTGCTGCGTTCTGAGTTTCAGAAAGATAACCGCGCCCGCGTGGACAAAGCCGATGGCTACCAGCAGCTGAAAGCCAAACTGCCGCCGGTTTCCCGTCGCGGCCTGGTGCTGATCGACCCGCCGTACGAAATCAAAACCGACTATCAGGCGGTGGTGACCGGCATTAACGAAGGTTACAAACGCTTTGCGACCGGCACCTATGCCCTGTGGTATCCGGTAGTGCTGCGCGCGCAAATTAAACGCATGATCAAAGACCTCGAAGCGACCGGCATTCGTAAAATCCTGCAAATTGAGCTGGCGGTGCGCCCTGACAGCGACCAGCGCGGCATGACCGCGTCCGGCATGATCGTCATTAACCCGCCGTGGAAGCTCGAAGCACAGATGAACAACGTGCTGCCGTGGCTGCACAAAACGCTGGTGCCAGCCGGTACGGGTCACGCCACCGTGAGCTGGATCGTGCCGGAGTAATCGCAGCCATCGGTGGAAACTATTGATTTCAGGTATACAATCGCGGCAATTCACGATTAAGGACAACGCTATGACTAAGCATTATGACTACATCGCAATCGGCGGCGGCAGCGGCGGCATCGCCTCCATCAACCGTGCGGCCATGTACGGCCAGAAGTGTGCGCTGATTGAAGCCAAAGAACTCGGCGGCACCTGCGTGAACGTGGGTTGTGTACCGAAGAAAGTGATGTGGCATGCCGCGCAAATCCGTGAAGCTATCCATATGTATGGTCCGGACTACGGCTTTGACACCACCATCAACCACTTCGACTGGGATAAACTGATCGCCAGCCGTACCGCCTACATCGACCGTATTCACACCTCGTACGATAACGTGCTGGGCAAGAATAACGTCGACGTGATCCGCGGCTTCGCCCGTTTCGTGGATGCGAAGACGATCGAAGTGAACGGCGAGACGATCACCGCCGATCACATCCTGATCGCCACCGGCGGCCGTCCGAGCCACCCGAACATTCCGGGCGCGGAATACGGTATCGACTCCGACGGTTTCTTCGAGCTGCCTGCTCTGCCAGAACGCGTTGCCATTGTGGGCGCAGGTTACATCGCGGTTGAGCTGGCCGGCGTGATTAACGGCCTGGGAGCGGAAGCGCACCTGTTCGTGCGTAAACACGCGCCGCTACGCAGCTTTGACCCGCTGATCGTCGACACGCTGGTCGAGGTGATGAACGCCGAAGGCCCAACCCTGCACACCAACGCCGTGCCAAAAGCGGTGGTGAAAAATGCGGACGGTAGCCTGACTCTGGAGCTGGAAGATGGTCGCAGCCAGACCGTTGATTGCCTGATCTGGGCGATTGGTCGTGAACCGGCCACCGACAACTTCAACCTGGCCGCAACCGGGGTGAAAACCAATGAAAAAGGCTACATTGTCGTTGATAAGTTCCAGAACACCAGCGTTCGTGGCATTTATGCCGTCGGTGATAACACCGGCGCCGTAGAGCTGACGCCGGTTGCCGTGGCGGCGGGGCGTCGTCTTTCCGAGCGTCTGTTTAATAACAAGCCGGACGAACATCTGGACTACAGCAACATCCCGACCGTGGTCTTCAGCCACCCGCCAATCGGTACCGTCGGCTTAACCGAGCCGCAGGCGCGTGAGCAGTACGGCGATGACCAGGTGAAAGTGTATAAATCGGCGTTTACCGCGATGTATACCGCGGTCACCTCGCACCGTCAGCCATGCCGCATGAAGCTGGTCTGCGTGGGCCCGGAGGAGAAGATCGTCGGCATCCACGGCATTGGTTTCGGCATGGACGAGATCCTGCAAGGCTTCGCGGTGGCACTGAAGATGGGCGCAACGAAGAAAGACTTCGATAACACCGTGGCGATCCACCCGACTGCGGCGGAAGAGTTTGTGACCATGCGCTGATCGGTCTGATCCGCAACAAAACCGGCCAGCTGGCCGGTTTTTTTATGCCCTGGTCAGGTAAACCCAACGGCTGTACAAACGGTAACAAAATAACCCGCCACCCGGGGTGGAATTAACTAATCTTAGAAAGCGCTACGCGTTCGCCTGTTACTACGGAAAAAGATTAGAGATATGAAAATGCACGTAAAGATCACCGCAAAACTGATGGCCAAAATGCACCTTGTTCTCGCGCTGGTATGGGCGATACTGACTATTCCTACCCTGCTGTGGTGGAAAAACAGCATTCTGTGGGTGTCGTTAATGAGCATTTACGCCATCGTGATTTCCCATCTGGCTGCGTACAGCGCCGCCCATGCGGAAAAAGCGGCCAGCAAAGCGATGGATAAAAGCGAAGGCGCCAGCCAGAAAGCCAATCAAACCGCCAACAGCCTTCAGGGCGATGCGCGTCAGGCACATTAATCCGTGCTTATATGCAGAATACCGAATGCTCTGAATTTTATTCCTGCTCTGTTTCCAAAGATTCTGATTTAATAATTTCATAATCAAAGGGATATCTGATTTTCAGCGTGTTTAAATCCATTTTGAAAGCGTGATCTACCGCACACTTCGCACCGCATTAACCGAAGCGAATGTCTACGCTTTAAAGATAGCCGGGAAAAACCCGTATTGGTTACGACAAAAACCGGAGGTCCTGAACACCATGTTCAACCAGAAACTACAGACTGCCGAGGATATCGAGTTCGAGATTGCAGAAGAGCTGCGCTACGAAACCGATCCCTGTGAGTTAAAACTGGATGAGATGATCGAGGCAGAGCCGGAACCGGAAATGATTGAAGGGCTGCCGGCGTCCGATGCCCTTACGCCCGCAGACCGCTACCTTGAACTGTTTGAACACGTCCAGTCGTCGCGGCTGTTTGCGGACAGCAAAACCTTTCCCGACTGCGCGCCGAAGATGGATCCGCTGGATATTTTGATCCGCTATCGCAAGGTGCGTCGTCACCGTGATTTTGACCTGGCGCGCTTTGTGGAGAATCACTTCTGGCTGCCGGAGGACTACAGCAAAGAGTACGTCTCTGACCCCGGCCTGTCCCTGAAAGAACATATTGATAATCTGTGGCCGGTGCTGACGCGTGAGCCGCAGGATCACATCCCGTGGTCGTCGCTGCTGGCGCTGCCGCAGGCCTATATTGTGCCCGGCGGGCGATTCAGTGAGACCTACTACTGGGACTCTTACTTCTCCATGCTGGGGCTTGCTGAAAGCGGTCGTAACGATCTGCTGAAATGTATGGCCGATAACTTCGCCTGGCTGATAGAGCGCTACGGCCATATCCCGAACGGCAACCGTACCTACTATCTCAGCCGCTCCCAGCCGCCCGTTTTTGCCCTGATGGTGGAGCTGTTTGAAGAGGACGGCGTGCGCGGGGCGAAGCGCTATCTTGAGCATCTTAAGATGGAGTACGCCTTCTGGATGGACGGGGCGGAATCGCTGCTGCTCAATCAGGCCTATCGCAGTGCGGTTCGCATGCCGGATGGCTCATTGCTCAACCGCTACTGGGACGATCGCGACACGCCGCGAGATGAATCGTGGATTGAGGACGTGGAAACCGCCCGTCATTCCGGTCGTCCGCCGAACGAGGTGTATCGCGACCTGCGCGCCGGGGCAGCCTCAGGATGGGATTACTCATCCCGCTGGCTGCGCGATCCTGCGCGGCTGGCCAGCATCCGCACGACACAATTTATCCCCATTGATTTGAACGCATTCCTGTTCAAACTGGAGAGCGCTATCGCCAATATCTCCGCGTCGAAAGGGGATAAAGAGACGGCTGATCTGTTCCGCCAGAAAGCCAGCGACCGGCGCGCGGCGGTGAACCGCTATCTGTGGGACGAAGAGAACGGCTGTTATCGTGATTACGACTGGCGGCGTGAAGCCCTGGCGCTGTTCTCTGCGGCCAGCATTGTGCCGCTGTATGTGGGCATGGCGACGCATGAGCAGGCTGAACGGCTGTCCGATGCCGTTAAAGCCCGTCTGCTCACGCCGGGCGGTATTCTCGCCACCGAATATGAAACCGGGGAGCAGTGGGATAAGCCGAACGGCTGGGCGCCGCTCCAGTGGATGGCGATCCAGGGGTTCAAGCAGTACGGCAACGACTCGCTGGGAGATGAGATCGCCTGGAGCTGGCTGCACACGGTGAACCATTACTACAAAACCCATCATAAGCTGATTGAGAAGTACCACATCGCCAGCAGCACGCCACGCGAAGGTGGCGGGGGTGAGTATCCGTTGCAGGATGGCTTCGGCTGGACGAATGGCGTGGTGCGGCGGTTGATTGGGCTGTATGGGGAGCCCTGAGCCTCACCCCTCACCCTGCCCCTCTCCCCTGAGGGGCAGGGTGAGGGGGAAAAATAATCAGCGGATCACCTCATAAATGGCAGTCTGGATGGACTGCCATTTTTTTGTGCTGGCATCGGGCTGCGTCTTCGCGCGGCGCGTTGCCATATCGGCGTCGTGCTGCTGGCGTTTCACCACCGCGGGGACGGTACAGAATGCTTTCAGGTACTGCTTACGCATAGGCGTCAGCGATTCGCCGTTCGCCATCGCATGGCTAAGCGTATTAATAAAGCGTCGGCAGGGCTTTTGCTCTGTCATTTGCAGGCGGTAGCGCAACATTACTTCCAGTACATCGTCGTAGCCTGCCGACAACGCCTCCTCCGTCCATGACATTTTCCAGTCCATCCCGCCCTGCAAAAACAGGAGCGCCACGCGGGTGTCATTGCGATTGATGGCCGAGCGGAAATTATTCTCATCCCAGGTAACACCCATGCGGGTTAACGTCTCGCGTGAGGAAGGCGTTTCGCGCATCTCCTGCACCTGCGCGGGAGATGCCGTACTGGCCACAGCCGGCTGCGGTTTACTGCTGGTCACCAGCCAGAATCCCCCCACGACAATCGCGATAACCATCACGCCAACCGCTCCCCACAGCACGCCGGAAATCAGCTGTTCGCGCTGCTCTGGCGTACGCGCGGCGCGCTGAGTCGGTTTTTCTATGCTGTCGCGCACTTCAAAAAGATCGCCGCCTGTGGTGCGGTCCATTTTTTGCGCCTTTTCCCAGAACGCGTGCAGCTCGCTTTCGTCCACCGCCATCAGCGCCGCCGGGTTAACGCGTGTCCGCCCTTCCTCAAACGCGCGCTGAACGGAGCGGGTGATCTGCGTGTAATAGCAGTCGAGCAGCTGGATTTGCGCCCCGCTTAACGGCTGCTGCACGGTGATGCTGTTGCGGATTTGTCGAATATCTTCGAGGAAGGTTTGCAGGGTTTTGCGGGGCTCTACCAGCAGCGTCAGCATGTCCGGAGCGTTAAACAGCGGCGCGTAGTAGCGGCTAAATTCTTTTTTATCCACCAGCAGCTGGGCCAGTTCGCTGAACAACATGCCGCTCAGAACATCATTAATCTCACCGTTTTTCAGCCAGCGACGCACGCGTTCAGCGTTAAACAAGGTCTTAAGATGATTATTCAGCCGCACCGGATCGGGCCACGCCTGCTGTATCAGCCCTTTAATCATCAGCTCAATGGCACGCACCTGTTTCTGCGCCTGAAGCTGGCTCTCCTTCTCTGGCACCCTCCCGGTTTCGTAGGTCAGGAGGGGCTGTTGCAGACGCAGATATTCAAGGGAGGTGACGAAGCGCATCGCCGCAATCAGCTGATTTTCGCTGACATCCTGCCCGCTTTCATACTGGGGAACACGCTGCTGAAGCAAGCGTAATTGCAGCGTAAAGGCCGTCATTTCCGCATCATTCAGATTCAGCTTCCTGGCTACGGCGCCCCACCCGCCCAGCCCCAGGCGGGCGCTATCCAGTTGCTCCAGAAACCAGCGTGGATCTTTTCCTTCAGAAACATGTACATTCAACAGAAGTAAAATTTCAACAGACGCCTGACGGATCGCTGCCAGACAGTGTTCAAACTGTTCGCGGGTATGATGCGATGAGCTAATCATCATTGTTTTCCTTGAGAGACAATGAGTACCGCTAAAGCGGCATTAAAAGTCGTTTTTCTTTTTATTTATATGAGGTTAAACATACCTGACTTTCTGTTGAAATAAAGTGACAACCTTATAATCATTTGCAATGCCTCCGGAGGATCGTCATGCCCGCCTTAACCACCGCGCGTCTCACCTGCTCGCCGCTGCAAGAGCAAGACTGGCCCTTTTTTCTGTCGCTACAGCAAAATCCTGAGGTGATGCGTTTTGTCGCCCCTGCGCGTAGCGAGGCGGACATTCGGGAAGCCTTTGAGTCTCGTCTGTTGCCGTGGACGCCGGGCAGCTCGCACTGGCTCTGCCTTGTGGTGCGTGAGACGGCCAGCCAGACGCCGCTGGGCGTAACCGGCTATGTGCACCGGGAAGCAGATTGTGCTGAAGTCGGTTTTCTCTTTGCGCCCTCTGCGCAGGGGAAAGGTTACGGCTTTGAATCTCTGCGGGCTGTGTGTGATTTCGCGCTGACTCAGGGTAATATCCGTCGGCTCACCGCCACCGTGACGGCGGGAAATATCGCCTCAAGGCGACTGCTGGAAAAAACAGGTTTTCAACTGGAAGGTGAGTTGCGTGAGAGTTATTTCCTTTCAGGGCAATGGCATAACGACTGGCTATTCGGTTTACTGAAAAAGGAATTCCCGTTCAGTTAAACCTGATCAACAGCCATTTGGCGGATATTTCCCCGGCGGCGTTTCCTCTATAGTCGCGCCATTAAGAGGAAACGCTTATGACGGGTTATGCAATGCAGATATCTTCTGCTGCAATCGCATTAATTAAAAAACAACAGGGTCTTTCCCTGGAGAAATACCGTGACGAAAAGGGAATATGGGTTATTGGTTATGGTCACGTGATTCGCCAGTGGGAAAAATTTAACGGTCTCATCACGCCGACTGAGGCGGAAAATTTGCTTTTTAATGATATTCAATTATGTGAGGCGCTGCTGCGGGAAATGAACAAACGCCCATTAACCCAACAGCAGCATGACGCACTGATATTAACCCTCTTCAGTTTTGGGGAAGAGTCCCCTCTGCCAGAGAAGATCCTTCAGGCCGTCGCCCGGGTGTAGTACATCGCGGCCTGCGTCCGGTTTTTGACATCAAGACGCCGGAAAAGTGTCTCAAGATGGGCTTTTACCGTTGCCGCACTGATGTTGAGATTACGACCAATCTCTTTATTGGACTCTCCGGCCGCCAGTAACTTCAATACCTCACGCTGGCGCTCGCTTAACACTGCCAGTTCATCCTGAGAGGAGTGCTGCTTCAGCCACTCGCCGGGAAAACAGACCATTCCACGCGATACGGAATCCAGCACTGCGGAAAAGCGTTCGGGATTCGCATTGCGGGGAATTATCGCTACCACGTTGCGCTGAAACATTTGCTCAACCCAACGTCGCTCTTTTTTCGTTAACACCAACACCACGCGCGACGCTGGAAAACGATCCATAATCTCCTCCAGTAAAGCCACACCATTATCACGAATTAAATACCCATCTATCATGACGATAGCGGAGGGTGACGCGGATAATTGCGCCCATAATTCATCAGTCTGACGAGCCCCTGTCATCTCTATTTTCGGAATTAACTTCTGCAAACTGTACATCGCTCCATGAATAAATAATGACTGCCTGTCAAACATGATTACTCGCATCGTTTTACTCCTCTGAGAATAGCGAAGGGGGATTCTACAGAGGCATTTTTTAAGAAAAAACTCAATGAATGGAGAGGTTACAAATCACCCAGCTCTCTTTATATCTTCCAGCATTTAGACATACCTGTTTTAAGGATTTCCTTAAGAAGGTTCCCTCCCCCTTAAGACTGAACATTACAGGAACATACCGCCTGAAACTTCAATACGTTGCGCATTCATCCAGCCCAGTTTGTCACTGAGCAACGCCGCAATGGCGTCACCAATATCATCGGGCAGGCCCACGCGTCCCAGCGCTGTCTGCGAGGCCAGCAGCTGGTTAAGCTCCGCATTATCCCGCACGCGTCCGCCCCCAAAGTCGGTTTCAATCGCGCCGGGCGCGATGATATTGACGGAAATTCCGCGCGCACCAAGCTCTTTTGCCTGATAGCGGGTCAGCACTTCCATCGCCCCTTTCATTGCCGCGTAGGTGCCTGAACCGGGCTGAGTAAAACGGGCCAGTCCGCTGGAGACGTTCAGGATCCGCCCTCCGTCTTTTATGAGCGGCAGCAGCTGTTGCGTGAGGAAAAACGGCCCTTTGAAGTGAATGTTCAGCGCATCATCAAACTGCGCCTCGGTCGTCTCGGTATAGGGTGCGTATAACCCTGTACCTGCGTTGTTCACTAAATAGTCAAAGGTGTCACGTTGCCAGACGTGTTTGAGGGTATCCTTCACCTGCTGAGCAAAGCGCGAAAAGCTTACCGTATCGCCGACGTTAAGCTGCAATGCTGCCGCTTTTCCACCTGTTCCCTCGATTTCGCGCACAACTTCCTGCGCCTCCTGCTGGCTGTTGTTCCAGGTCAGGATGATCCCTGTCCCTTCCGCGGCCAGCTTCAAAACGGCATTTTTCCCCAGGCCGCGGCTACCGCCCGTCACTAAAGCAATACGTTCACTCATAATTCACCTCGTTTCGGCTGTGATGAAGATTGAGAAAGAGCTTATTAGATGGTAGAAAATCAATAAATAGTGCCGTCAGCGCTTCACTGTTTCATTCATAACAACAATGACCAACATCTATGGATAAAATACACGCAATGCAGCTTTTCCTTCGGGTCGCGGAACTGGAAAGTTTTTCCCGCGCGGCGGAGACGTTAAGCCTGCCGAAGGGGAGCGTATCGCGACAGATCCAGGCACTGGAAAACGCACTGGGCACGCAGCTGCTGCACCGCACTACCCGCCGCGTCAGCCTGACGCAGGACGGCATGGTTTATTACGAGCGCGCTAAAGATCTGCTGATGAATCTGGACGAACTGGACGGCATGTTCCTGCACGACCCTTCAACCATCAGCGGTCGGCTACGTGTGGATATGCCCGTTGCCATTGCGCGAAATGTAGTCATTCCGAAACTGCCTGCATTTTTACAACAGTTTCCCGGCATTGAGCTGGAGCTGAGTAGCAGCGATCGTCTGGTCGATGTCATCCGCGAAGGATTTGACTGCGTGGTTCGCGTGGGAAACTTAAAGGACTCCGGGCTTATCGCCCGCCCGCTTGGGAAACTCTCGGTGATTAACTGCGCCAGCCCGGATTATCTGACGCGATTCGGCTACCCTGAGACGCTGGACGATTTGGCTTCGCATGCCCTCATTCACTACTCCGCCACCCTGGGCACGCGTCCGCAGGGTTTTGAGTATTACAACGGCAGCGCGACCCAGTGGGTAAAAACGGGAGGCGTATTGACGGTTAACAGCACGGAAACCTACCAGGCCGCCTGTATCGCCGGGCTTGGCATTATTCAGGTTCCGCGCGTCGGGGTACGTGATGCCCTGCGCACGAAAAAACTCGTTGAGATCCTGCCGCAATACCGGGCTGAACCGATGCCCGTCTCCCTCATTTATCCCCACCGCCGTAACCTCTCCCGCCGGGTGCATGTGTTTATGGAGTGGCTTACCGAACTCACAAAAGGTTACGTCGACTAGTCACAAGCTATAATTCAGTAACATCCAGCTCAACGAAAAGGAAAATGCGCGTGACGCCGGAAAATAACCCGCAACGACCGACTCAACATTTAGATTATGAACCCATCAAAAAGATGGATAACGAACCTGAAGCGCCGAAAGAGCCTGGAACGGCCAGCAAAGCGCTGGGCACCGTGACCGGCATAGCCGAAAAAATTCAGCAGATACCCGCGATTGCTCACCTGATACGCGCCGCTGAGCGCTTTAACGACCGCATGGGAAATCAGTTTGGCGCAGCGATTACCTATTTCTCGTTCCTGTCGATGATCCCCATCCTGATGGTGTCATTTGCCGCCGCCGGTTTTGTGCTGGCGTCTCACCCGACGCTGTTGCAGGACATCTTCAATAAGATCCTGACCAACGTCAGCGACCAGACGCTCGCCGCAACGCTCAAAAGCACCATCAACACCGCCGTGCAGCAGCGTACCACCGTGGGTATCGTCGGGTTGCTGATTGCGCTCTATTCCGGGGTGAACTGGATGGGCAACCTGCGTGAGGCTATTCGCGCCCAGTCGCGTGACGTCTGGGAGCGTAGACCGCAGGATCAGGAGAAGATATGGGTGAAGTATTTGCGCGACTTTATTTCGCTGATTGGGCTGCTGGTGGCGCTGGTCATTACGCTCTCCATCACCTCGGTCGCCGGTTCCGCGCAGCAGATGATTATCTCCGCGCTGTACCTGGATTACATTGAATGGCTGAAACCGGCCTGGCGCGGCATTGGGCTGGCCATTTCTATCTTTGCTAACTACCTTCTGTTCTTCTGGATCTTCTGGCGTTTGCCCCGCCATCGTCCGCGCAAGAAGGCGCTGATGCGCGGGACATTGATTGCCGCCATTGGTTTTGAGGTGATCAAGATTGTGATGACCTATACGCTGCCGTCCCTGGTGAAGTCTCCCTCCGGCGCGGCCTTTGGTTCGGTGCTGGGGCTGATGGCTTTCTTCTATTTCTTCGCTCGCCTGACGCTGTTCTGCGCCGCGTGGATCGCCACGGCAGAGTATAAAGATGACCCGCGCATGCCGGGTAAAACCCACCGCTGATATCATGTCGGGCTGATATTTCAGCCCGATTCGCCATTTCAGCATATAAATCCAGGCCGTAACTTTTATTTAACGCAAAACCAGTTTTAATGACTGATATTTAAAAAGTGTGAAGCATTTCATAGAAGTGTTTTCGCTGGTCTGAAAATTATCCGCTTTTTGTTGCTTTTATGACCACACCACGCCTTTGTTACAGATTGAAATGTCGCTTTTGCTATGCCTAATATGGCCCTTCGTTCGTCCAAAAATAAGAAAATAGTATGCAAGCAACAGCCACCACACTTAACGAAGGGGCGGAACACGTTCCGGTCAACTCGCGCAATAAAGTCGTCGTCGCATCGCTGATTGGCACCGCCATTGAGTTCTTCGACTTTTATATTTACGCCACCGCTGCGGTCATTGTCTTTCCGCATATTTTCTTCCCTCAGGGCGACCCGACGGCAGCCACGCTACAGTCTTTAGCCACCTTTGCTATCGCCTTCGTTGCGCGTCCGATTGGTTCAGCTGTCTTTGGGCATTTTGGCGATCGCGTCGGCCGTAAAGTGACGCTGGTTGCCTCGCTGCTGACGATGGGGATCTCCACCGTCGCCATCGGCCTGCTGCCGACCTATGAAACTATTGGCATTCTGGCGCCTGTGCTGCTGGCGCTGGCGCGCTTTGGGCAGGGTCTGGGGCTGGGCGGGGAATGGGGCGGCGCGGCACTGCTGGCGACCGAAAACGCCCCGGCGCGCAAACGAGCCCTGTATGGCTCTTTCCCGCAGCTGGGCGCACCGATTGGGTTCTTCTTTGCTAACGGCACCTTCCTGCTCCTCTCCTGGCTGCTGACTGATGAACAGTTCATGAACTGGGGCTGGCGTATTCCATTCGTCTTCTCTGCCGTGCTGGTGCTGATTGGCCTGTACGTTCGCGTGTCGCTGCACGAGACGCCGGTCTTCGCTAAAGTCGCCGCGGCGAAAAAGCAGGTTAAAGTTCCGCTGGGGACGCTGCTGACCAAACACCTCCGCGTGACCGTGCTGGGCACGTTCATCATGCTGGCGACCTACACGCTGTTCTACATCATGACCGTTTACTCCATGACCTTCGGTACCGCCGCCGCGCCGGTCGGTCTGGGCCTGCCGCGTAACGAAGTGCTGTGGATGCTGATGATGGCGGTCATCGGATTTGGCGTGATGGTGCCCATCGCGGGCCTGCTGGCGGATAAATTTGGCCGTCGTTCAAGCATGATCGTCATCACCTCGCTGATTATTCTGTTCGCGCTGTTTGTCTTCCCGCCGCTGCTGGGTTCAGGTAGCCCTGCGCTGGTGATGGCGTATCTGCTGATTGGCCTGAGCCTGATGGGGCTGACTTTTGGCCCAATGGGCGCGCTGCTGCCGGAGCTGTTTCCGACTGAAGTGCGTTACACCGGCGCGTCGTTCTCCTATAACGTTTCGTCGATTCTGGGCGCCTCGGTGGCTCCGTATATCGCCACATGGCTTCAGGCGAACTATGGCCTGTTCTATGTGGGTGTCTATCTGGCGGCAATGGCAGCGCTGACGCTGATTGCGCTGCTGCTGACGCATGAGACGAAGCATCAGGCGCTGTAAGTGAGTGCCGGGTGGCGGCTACGCCTTACCCGGCCTACGATTCAGCCCTCACCCACAGGGCTGAGGGCTCCCCACAAAATAATGCCTGCACAGACGGCCCCCTCTCCCTTGAGGGAGAGGGCTGGGGTGAGGGGGAACATACGGCTCAGGTGGTCATTCCGTTCACGTTATGTTCCTTGCTACTCTGTCACGACATAACCGGTGAACGTGCCAGGGTGGCTCAGTCGCCACCACCCTGGCGACCCGGGCTTCCGGCGGTAAATCGCCGCTTCGCGGTGCCTTCGGCTTATTCCTTCCGGCTTATCGGGGACGGGCGGAGGTAACATCCCTGTAAAGCCCGCCCTCTCGGCGCATCCCTGCGCCTCGCCCCGGCCTACAGGAAACGCCTCAGCGATTTACAGCCGGACCGAGGCATCGCTGAAAGCCCTCAGTTATTCTGAGGCAACGTTATAGCTTTTGCTTTCAAATTACTGGAGCCCCCTCTCCCCACAGGGAGAGGGAGAAACGGGACTACTTCTTCATCTGCGATAAAATCGTCCGACACTGATTCGCTTCGCCTTCTGACGGCGAAATCAACGCCAGCAGCGCCGCCGCAGGGGTGACCAGCGTAGCGAGCGCGGCGGCGACCGCACCACGCGCAATCAACGGCCCGGCCTTCACGCCCGCCTGAGGATCTTTGAAGGTCCCGCGAACGTACAGCGGCGAGCGCAGGGTAATGATACGAATGCCTTTACTTTCCGGATCGATGGTCAAATCCAGCTGCTCGGACGCCATGCTGGCGGTACCGGTGACGTTGATAACCGCGTTTTCCGTGTCGAAAGCGAAGATCTGCGGACGCGCCACGCCGTTGACCAGATCCAGATTTGCCGCCGCGCAGTTAACGCGTACTTCGTCGTCACCGAAGATTTGCCCGATGATAAAGTTCCCGACGTTCAGCCCCAGGATCTCCATCAGGTTACGGCTCACCAGCCCGTCGTTCATCAGCAGCTTCAGGTTGCCGTTTCCGCTACCCAGCAGCGCCGCTACCGAGTTACCCGTGCCGCGAATATCCGCGTCGCCGTTCATCTCACCGAGGGTTTTCTGCATCAGCTCCACGTCCGGCATCAGCTCTTTCAGCTTCAGCCGACGCGCCTGGATCTCCGCCCTTCCCTGCATTGGCTTTTTATCCCCCTCCAGGTGGATATTCGATGAGATGGTTCCCCCGGCCATGCCAAACTTCAGCGGTTGCAGGCGCAGGTCGGCGTTTTTCAGGATGATATGGGTCGAGAGGTTGCTCAGCGGCAGCGTGCTGCCATGCTCAATTTTACGTCCTTTGAAGCGTACATCCGCATCCATCACGTCCCATTTGTCGGTTTCGAAGCGGTCATAGGGCAGCACTTTACCCGCAGGCTGAACGTCCTTTTTAACCTCTTTAGACTTCGTGCCTTTGCCCGAATCTACGCCAATCAGCGGACCAAGATCGGCCAGACGCAGCTGGCGGGATTCAACGTCCCCCTCCAGTTTCGGGCGCGGTTTACCGGTGGTGTAGGTCAGCGTGCCGTGGATATCGCTGTCGCCGATGCGCCCGTTAAAATTCCGGTAGTCAAAGACGGACGATTTTTCGGTGTTGATTTTGGCAACCAGGCGCCCGTCCGTTTCAAACGGCGGGGTATCTGGCAGCAGTACGCCGGTCAAATCGTACAGTTCACCCAGCGAATCCCCGGCAAACTTAAGCTGGAGGTCGACGCCGCCCATGTTCATCGGGTCGTTAACCGTGCCCACGAACGCCACGCGGGTGTTGCCCGAGCGGAAATCCGCCTGCACCGGGAACGGCGTGCCCTCACTCCTGAGCGCCAGCATGCCGCCGATTTTGCCTTTACCGGTCAGCGGCTGGCCGTTGTAGCGCCCTTTCGCCGTCAGGCCGAAGACGTAATCGCCCGCTTTGCTGTCATCGCCTTTGGCTTTACTGCCCGTCACTTCGCTAAACGGCAGAGGCTTACCCAGCGGATCGACGAGGATCTCCACGTCAGCCTTACTCACCTTATCGTCAATGGCGATCCTCCCCCTATCGAACAGAATATTGTCGAGGCGGAAAGACCACGAAGAGGGCTGCGCATTCTGATCTTTATCGCCGCTGCTGGCGAGATCGAACGTCCAGTTGTTGTTTTTCTCTGACAGGCGAATTAGCCGCGCGTCGGGCTGCTGAAGTTTGATCCACGGCAGATACACCGTTTTGGTTAACAGGGCTAACGGCGCCAGCGTGGCTTCCACGCGCGGCAGGTGGATCATGGTCACTTCGGGGATGTCCGGCGGGTTGCCGAGAATGATGTCGTCGGCGTGAACGTGCGGCCATGGCACCCAGCTTCGCCAGCCGGTTTCCTCTTTCTGGCGCTCCCACACGACACCCAAATCGCCACGTATTGCGAAGGGGCGGTTTAGCTCGGTTGAGACTTTCTGGTTGATGGTCGGTTTGAGCCGGTTCCAGTCAAACGTGGCGATAATGATGATTAAGACCACGATCAGCAACAAGAAAATCCCTGCTGTCCAGGAAATCACCCTGGTTGTTTTTGTCATTGTTGTCCCCTTTCCTGATGAACTTGCCTCTAAAACTATAGTTCAGACAAAGGGAAGCGGGCAGATCAGAGGGTGGTTATCACCTTTTCCAGGGTATCCATGGGGACAGGACGAGAGAGGAAATAACCCTGTGCCGCCGCTGCCGGGGAATTTTGCACGTCGCGCCACTCCTCCAGCGTCTCTACGCCTTCCACAATGACGCCCTGGCAATAGCGGTTCATCAGTTGCAGGAGCATCGTAAACAGGTTCCGTCCCTCCGGCGTCTGGCGCAGCATGATAAACAGATCGCGGGCCACTTTGATGTAGTCATAACGCACTTCGCTCAGGGCGGAGAAGTTGGCCATACCGGTACCGAAATCATCCAGCCACAGCGGGCCAAACTCACACATCGAGGCAAACGAGGAGTCCTGCGGCAGCTGAACATGTTCCACCAGCTCGAAGCGCATCCACGGCAAGGTGGCAATCAGCGCCTGCAATGTCGCGTTCTGACGTAACGCCATCAGGGTTGGGCCATCCACGTTCACCGACGCCAGAATACCGTGCTGCTCGAAGAACGCCTGCTTCGTCGCCAGCATTCTCAGCTGCTCTTCCAGCACGTCGATACGCTGACGCACGGCAACCTCCGCAAAATAGCGGTCCGGTGCAATACGCTGTGAAGGATTCGATGGATGAGTGACGACCGTTAACACCTCAATCGCCATTAACCGACCGTCGGTACGGTAGATGGGCTGATAGGTGTACGCTCGCTCACATTGCAGCCAGTAGCGATGCTCCTGCAAGTTCTCAATACTTGCCTCAGGCGTAGTGCTCAGCCGCTGGATAACCTGCTCTGACTTCATTTCGGATGTCCTGTTGTATGGGATAGCCTTTCTGGACTCGTCACTGAGTTATCGGCCCGCCAGGTGAGAACTTTATGTTCAATTCACCGGGAAAATGAAATTAAGATGACAGAAATATGCCGGAATACGCGCTGGCTCAAAAAAAATAATGGAACGTCGTTTTAATATAGTTGACCATAAAAAACACACAGCGCACACTACCCTTAATTACTTTGTTCAGGTTCACGACTATGTCTAAAAAAATTGCCGTGATTGGCGAATGCATGATTGAGCTGTCCCAGAAAGGCGCGGAAGTCAGCCGCGGTTTTGGTGGCGATACATTGAACACCTCCGTTTACATTGCCCGTCAGGTCGCCCCCGACGCGCTGAGCGTGAGCTACGTTACCGCGCTGGGAACGGACAGCTTCAGCCAGCAGATGCTGGAAGCCTGGCAGGGTGAAAACGTTGGGACCTCGCTGATCCAGCGAATGGAAAACCGCCTGCCGGGTTTGTACTACATCGAAACCGACAGCACCGGCGAGCGCACCTTCTATTACTGGCGTAATGAAGCGGCCGCCAAATTCTGGCTGGAAAGCGAGGCCGCCGCTGCCATTTGCGAAGAACTGGCCACCTTCGATTATCTCTACCTGAGCGGGATCAGCCTGGCGATCCTGAGCCAGGAGAGCCGTGAAAAACTGCTGTCACTGCTGCGCGAATGCCGTGCCAATGGCGGTAAGGTGATTTTCGATAACAACTACCGTCCGCGTTTGTGGGCCAGCCGTGAAGAGACGCAGCAGGTCTACCAGCAGATGCTCGAATGCACCGATATCGCCTTCCTGACGCTGGATGATGAAGATGCTCTGTGGGGCGAAAAACCGGTTGATGAGGTCATCGCCCGGACGCAGGCTGCCGGGGTCAGCGAAGTGGTGATCAAGCGCGGGGCGGAGTCTTGCCTGGTGGCGGTTGCAGGTGAAGCCGTGACAGAGGTGCCGGCGGTGAAGCTGGCGAAAGAGAAGGTAATCGATACCACGGCGGCGGGAGATTCTTTCAGCGCGGGGTATCTGGCGGTACGTCTGACGGGAGGGACGCCGGAAGCGGCGGCGCAGCGCGGTCATTTGACGGCCAGTACGGTGATTCAGTATCGCGGAGCGATTATTCCGCGCGAGGCGATGCCTGCTTAAGGACTGTGCGGGCTGATGCCCGCACCCTAACCCTCTCCCTCAGGGCTGAGGGAACGCAGAGCTTACTGGCCCTGCGGAATATCGCTCGCATCCTGGTGTAAATCATCGGCTGCCGTTTGCGCTGGCTGCGGCGGCGTCGCCATGATGGCGCTCCAGGTGGCCTTCAACTCTTTCATGTCATATTCCGGCTCACCTTTCGGCTGCAACAGAATCAACGCCATATCCTGCGACAGCTGCTGACGCAGATCCTGATTCAGCATCTCCACGGTCAGACCGTTCAGGAAGTCCTGACGCAGTTTCTGATACTGCTCCGGCGCGATATCCACCACCTGATTCTGCAAGGAGCGAATGCGCTGGCTGATTAAGATATCGGTATCGGCGCGGGCATAGGTGGCGAACAGTTTCTGCAATTCGAGGGATTTCTGCGCCACCAGCGCGTTAAACTCCTCTTCAGACAGGCCCTCTTTCCGCACCTTAGCCAGCTCTTTCGCCACCACGCCGAGATTGGCATTCAGCTTATCACCCGGCGATTCCACGTTAATGGCGCACTGGGCGCGCTGGAACAGCACACGGCAGTCAAATCCCAGGCCAATATCTTTCACGTTGTTCTTGCTGAGCGTCTGCTGAACGTGCCAGAACAGCGCTTCACGCGCGAGATCCGCACGCCAGTAACGCAACAGCGCAGAAGACTCGCGGATCGGCTGCCAGGCCGTATCCCACATCATTGAAAGACGATCCTGACGCACGGTATCCGTCATGATGCTGACCGTCTCAGGACGCAGCGGGGACAAGGTAGGAACAGGGGCGGGCGTTTCACGCTTCCCTTTCAGGTCGCCAAATGCTTTGTTGATCTGTTCTATCACCGCACGGCTGTCCACGTTGCCCACCACAATCAGGGTCATGGCATCCGGGGTGTACCACTGCTGGTAGAAAGATTTCACCTGCGCGGCATCAACCGGCTGTTTTAGCGGCTCTGCCGGGTCGTGGCCAAGCAGCGTTGACCCTTTCAGGCGGTAGCGCCACCAGCCTTCTTTGGTATCCGTCGGCCAGGTCGCCACCATGTCGCTGTTGCTCAACGCATAGTTAACGGTCTCAGGCGTAATCGCCAGTTTGCCGGTGGCATCCGAAAGATAGGTCAGTGCTTCTTTAAGCAGATCGTTACGGTTGTTGGGCAGGCTCAGGTTAAACATGGTGTAGTCATAGGAGACCACAGCCGGGGGCAGCGGGCGTTTCGGATCGATGGCCTGTTGCCATAAAGAACGCACCTGAACCGCCTGCAAACTGCCGCTCTGGGTGAGCGCCAGTCGAGGAATAAAGTGGCTTAAGCCGGTCTGCTGGGTGCTTTCAGTGAGGGAGCCGGTATTCACAGAAAGACGGATTTCAATGCGATCGCTCGGACGTTGCGGAGTGGATAATACCTGCCACTGGAAACCGTTCGCCAGTGTTCCCTGTTGCCAGGCCGGGTCTGGCTGGAGCGCATCTGCCTGCACATAACTGGCTGCTGCCATCATCAGCAAACCGCCGGTTAAGAGTCGAATTTTTGTGCCCTGCATGTGAACCCCTGATCAACATTCCTGGTTAAAGAGAGTGTCTCGCGACGTGAGCACTCAAAGATGACGATGAAAACCTTCCGATTAGACAGCGTGTTCGGCTAAACGTCACGGGCGGAAGTGAAATATACCCAAAAAAAATCTTGTCGAATTATGACAGGTATGAACGGTTATTATGCGCAGGTGCCCGCATCCCCACAAGGGAATACGGGCATTTATGAGGGATTAAGAGGATAAACCGGGGGTTTTGTCCTCAGATGTACGGTTATTCAGCGTATCGTTAAGCTTCTTGTGATCCAGCTCTTTCACCCACTTCGCCACCACAATCGTCGCCACGCCATTGCCGACCAGGTTGGTTAACGCACGGGCTTCAGACATAAAGCGGTCAATACCGAGGATCAGGGCCAGGCCCGCTACCGGCAGATGGCCCACCGCCGAAATGGTGGCCGCCAGCACGATAAATCCGCTGCCCGTTACGCCCGCCGCCCCTTTTGAAGAGAGCAGAAGCACCACCAGCAGCGTAATCTGATGGAAGATATCCATGTGGCTGTTAGTGGCCTGGGCAATAAAGACCGCCGCCATCGTCAGGTATATCGAGGTGCCATCCAGGTTAAAAGAGTAGCCCGTAGGAATAACCAGCCCCACCACTGACTTACGGCAGCCCAGCTTTTCCATTTTATCGAGCATACGCGGCAGCGCGGACTCCGAAGAGGATGTGCCGAGGACAATCAGCAGCTCTTCACGAATGTAACGGATAAATTTGAAGATGCTGAAGCCGGTCGCACGGGCGATGGAGCCGAGCACCACCACCACAAACAGAATACAGGTGATGTAGAAACAGACGATCAGCTGGCCCAGCTGTACCAGCGTGCCGACGCCATATTTCCCGATGGTGAAGGCCATCGCGCCAAAGGCGCCAATTGGGGCCAGACGCATAATCATGTTGATGATGCCGAAGATCACCTGCGAGAAGCTTTCAATGACGTTAAAAATCAGCTGGCCTTTGCTGCCAAGACGGTGCAGGGCAAAGCCAAACAGCACGGCAAACAGCAGCACCTGGAGGATGTTTCCGCTGGCGAACGCGCCAATCACGCTGCTCGGGATCACGTCCAGCAGGAAGGCAACAATCCCCTGATCTTTCGCCTGTTCAGCGTAAACCGCCACCGCTTTCGCATCCAGCGTGGCCGGGTCGACGTTCATGCCCGCGCCAGGCTGTACTACGTTGACAATTATCAGGCCGATAATTAGCGCGATGGTACTGACAATCTCGAAGTACAGCAGGGCAACCGCCCCCGTACGCCCGACCGCCTTCATGCTTTCCATGCCAGCGATACCGGTCACCACGGTACAGAAAATGACCGGCGCGATGATCATTTTGATGAGCTTAACGAACGCGTCGCCAAGCGGTTTCATCTGCGCGCCCAGCTCCGGGTAGTAGTGACCGAGCAGAATACCGATGGCGATGGCTGTCAGGACCTGGAAGTAAAGACTTTTGAAGAGTGAGGTTTTCATAGGGTGTCCCTGGAAAGAAAAACTACAGGCTTTGTAAGGTTATGGTTAACCTGCGGCTTTAAAATAACACCCACATAACAGGACAGAAATAAACGGGGTTCAAATTTGAAACACAAATGTTAAGAACTTTGAGCTGGCTCGCACAAGCCAGCAACAAAATTACACTTTTGCGTTATTGCCAGCGTCGGAGAGATAGCGTTGCTCAAAGATATCCGTCGGTACGGCGCGGTCAAACAGGAAGCCCTGTCCGCTCTCCACGCCCGCCGCAGCCAGCCAATCACGCTGGGCGTCGGTTTCAATACCCTCGGCAATGACGTGCAGATTCAGGCTGTGCGCCATCTGAATAATGGCCTGTACCAGGCTGCAATCCTCCGGCAGCCCTTCCACAAAGGTTTTGTCGATTTTCAGGACGTCCACCGGCAACGTTTTCATGTGCTGGAGCTGACGCAGGCCGGAATACCCCATACCAAAATCGTCCAGCGCAATGCGGATCCCGGCATTACGCAGTGGTTTCAGAATGGCGACAGCATCGTCAGGATTGTCGATACAACGGCTCTCGGTGACTTCCAGGATCAACGTGTGGGGCTGAATGCGGTAGCGGTGGATCAACTCGAGCATCTCCGGCACCATGGTCGGGTGCATCAGCTGTAGCGCAGAGAGATTCACCGACAGCGGCAGCGTGATGCCCCGTTGTTGCCAGGCCGCAAGCTGGCGGCAGGACTCTTCCAGCACCCAGTAGCCGACGGTGACCATCAGGCCGCAGGACTCGATACGTTCGATCATCCCCTCAGGCAGCTCCCACGTGCCGTCCGGCTGTTGCATACGCAGCAACGCTTCGGCGCTGGTCACTTCACCCGTGCGCAAATTGACCTGCGGCTGTAGCCAGAGCGCAAACTGGCGATTGTCCATCGCCGTCAGAATGTCGCTCTCTTCCGTCAGGCGCTGCTGGGCTTTTTCCATCTGCTCCGGATCAAAGAACTGGATCTGGTTTTTGCCTTTCCGGCGCGCGGTGAACGCGGCCGAGAAGGCCCGACGATAAAGCTGCTCGGCGGTCAGCCCCCCGTAGTACATCGCAATACCGATGCTGGCGCTCGGGCGAAGCTGGATACCCTGAATGGGCAGCCGCTCATTAATGACAGTGAGTACTTGCTGACCTAGCGTAATGGCGTGCCACGGCTCTTTAACACCGTGCGCGATCACCACCAGGTCATAACCGCTGACCTGGGTGAGCACCATGCGCGGCGCCAGAACGGATTTCACCTTTTCCACCAGCGTCAGCAACAGCATCTCGCGCTGGCTCTCTTTCAGCACGCCCGCCGTGTCCTGCAAGGTTTCGCAGGCAATCACCATCAGCGCGGTGGTCTGCTGGCGGGCGACGGTCTGCTCCAGCAAGGCCATTAAAAACGCTTTGTTTGGCAGATCGGATACCGGAAAACGGGTGGCGTTGCTACTGAGCTCTTCCTGCTGACGCAGGACACGCTGCTGGTTGATATTGTAACTCCGGACCAGCATGCCAATTTCATCGTCGTGATGCAGGCGCGGCAAGGGAAGCTGATGCCCCATGTGCTCCTGTGGAGAGAGGTCGTTCAGCTCCCGGGCTATGCGGCGCAACGGATGCACAATTAACCGGTTGATACACCACGTCAGCGCCACGCTCAGCATTAGTGTCAAAAGTAAGTAAGTAGTCACTAACGTAGCAACCCAACTCATGACGAATTTATACATGCGGTACGAGTCGGCCTGTAGCACCAGGTAGGCCAGCGGCTGCGGGTTAGCCGGTCTTTCCAGGGAATAGAGAGGCAGGGAAATTTGCACCGGCAGTTCAAACAGGCGCATCACCATCATCGGGACGGGACGCTCCGGGATAAAACTCATCCGCAGCGCCTGGAACTGGTTCGGCAGCACGACATCCGCGCGGCTCACGATACCGGCGGGCTGAATGCGCTTCAGGATGGATTCCGCCTCGGGGATATCCCCTTTCAGGATCGAGGCTGACAGGGGTTCCCGCACCGAGCGGGCAATACTTTCCAGTTGCGAAGCCGTGTTATAGCGATTCTGCTGTACGGAGTGAAACAGCAAAATGACGCAGAAGATGAAGACAAACAGCATTGTGACGGCAGACACCATCGCCATCTGTTTGATCGTTAAGGAACGGCTGACACGCAAAATGACTCTCCACAAAACTCGAAGCGCAGGGCGCACCAGGGTGTAAACCTGGTGCGCCCGAGTATACCCGATAGCTGCACTTTTAAGAGAGACTTACAATTAGATTAAGAAAAAATCCGATCACCAGTCTGCATAAGGCACCAGCGGTTCCGGTGGTAAGTCCATATCACCTTGCCAGCCCGCGGCAGAATACCGAACGTAGAGCAGCGCATGGCTCGGGGTATAGTCTTTTGCTTCCTGAATATCGACGCCCAGTCCGACAAACCAGTTGGACGTCACGCGGCGTTCAACAATCGCCCTTGCGGTATAACCCGTCCCTGACGAGCTACTTCCGGTTTCCATTACACCTTTATCGGTATAACGGCCTGGCTCATTGTCCGGGATCAGCCCCTGTAACGGATAACGCATCACATCTTTTGTTTTTGAATGAGACCAGGAGACGGAGCCGCCCAGCTCCCATGACCAGTTCTCTGTGCGTTTACGCCAGTTCACCGGTAAGGCGAACGACACATACTCCTGGGGACTGTAGTAACCGCCCTGGCCCAGCGAATAGCCACTTAAATCCTTATCGTAATGCCAGAGCATGTTGGACACGCCCACCGTCAGGCGTTCGTTGTTCTGATTGATGAGCTTGTAGTAATAGCCGGTCATCCAGCGGACGCGCCAGTTATCTTCGACATTCTTCCCGGTGAGGCTGTCGGCACTCAGGCTTGACCAGATCCCGTTAGCTTCGCCTTTGTCGTAGCTCATGCTCACGCCGCCACCGGTGGCACGCACGCCGCCCCAGGTGGTGTCGGTATTGGGATCTTTTTGCCCGGCGAAGGCCAGCACCGAGCTGGAAATCGGACGGCGATGGGCGTTCAGGGTGTAGCCAATCGGCCCTAAATCGTTGCTGTAGCTCAGGCTACCCACCACATCGACCACGTCGAAGCCCATCGGCGTTGTACCGATATCCCACGCCCAGGTTTTGTTCTGCCAGCCGACGGCCACGCTGGCGCCGTTGGCCGACTGGTTCGTGCTGCCGTGACATGGCGTTTCGGCACAGGTACCCCATGTCGGATCGTAGGTTCCGTTATCGGTGGCAAAGGAACCGGCGTTCATATTGACCAGATCGCTACGGAAGAACATACGTCCGTCCGACAGCGGCGCATCAACCTGGAGCATGGTGGTGTGCGCTTTCAGATCGGAATAGCCTCCCGTGCCGCTGGAGCCCCAGTAGTCGTGTTGCAGCGTGACGTTCAGATCCTGCTGACGATAAAGATCGCCTGCATCGCTGCGCACGCCGCGCTTCAGCCAGTCATCTTTCTCATCGTTACGCGTGAGCCGAGTAAAGCTGTCGTTATCGGTCGGACGGGTCGTTGTGATGCCCGATGAGACCATCGCATCTTTCCAGGTGTCCAGCGCCTGCTGAGGCTGACCATTTTGTGCCTGGAAACGGGCGGCATCGCGCATCACCAGCGCACTTTCCATCGAAGGCGGCTGCGATTTGGCCTGCGGAAGAATGGCGTTGAAGGTCTTTTCTGCCGCGGCATGATCACCCAGGCCAGCCTGCGCCATGGCAAGCCGGCGCTGCATATTGATGGAGAGCGGTTCGCCGTTCTGTGCCGCGGGCAGTTTCGCCAGCGCCGCGCGCGCCGCGTCCTTGTTGTCCTGGGCAAGATAGACCTCGGTCAGGCCGAGGATCGCGTCTTCGTTCTGCGGTTCGCGTTGCAGGACGGTGTTGTAGGCGGTTTTCGCGGCCTCATGATCGCCACGCTGTTCAGCCCAGTCCGCCAGCGTCAGGTCAATACGGGTGGACGGAGGCTGCTGGCGAAGCAACGTTTCCGCCTCCTGCTCTTTTCCACTGTCGCGCAGGCGGTTGGCGGTTTCCAGCACCTGGTTACTTTGCAGGCGGTCCGCCAGCGCCTGAATGTTGCCGTTCCACTTGTCGCGCGGCAGCGTGTTCAGATGCGCCAGCGCCGCCCGGTTCTGATCGTTACCGGACAGGTACAGCCCGCTGGCGTAAACCTGATCCGGATCGCCCGGTTTCTGGCTTGCCAGCTGACGCATCAGGTTATCCGCCTTGCTGCGCTGACCCGCGCTATACAGATCGCGTGACAGTCGGTAGGTGATCCACACGTCGCCCGGGGAAAGCGCAAGGCGTCGGCGCTGAATTTCTGCGGCCTGCGCATATTTCCCCTCGCTTTCCAGCTGTTCGGCCTGGGCTGACAGCTGCTCGTTCGTCAGGCTACGTTCAATATCATCAATGCTGCGGCGCTGGCTGGCAGAGAGCGACTGAATAAACTGCGTCGCCTTCTCCGGAGACTGCGCGCGATAAATATTGGCGAGACCGCGTACCGCGTTGCTGTTGCCGCTGTCCATCCGCAACGTCTGGCGGTAATAGCGCTCGGCCGCGTCGTTATCTTTGCGCGCCGCCGCCGCATCACCGAGGCCCAGAACCGCGTAGCTGTCGGTATTGTCGATATTGCGCGCCTGCTGGTAATAGCGTTCGGCCTGGGCCGTATTGTTGGCTTTCAGGGCGTTATCCCCCTGCTGGATCAGCAGCCAGTATCGGTTGACCTTCAGCAGGCTGTCCCATTTGCCCCGGTTATCGCTCTGCGGATCGAGGGCGATCGCCTTTTCAAACTGCGCAACCGCACGCGCGCGATCGCCTTTCTGAGAATAGGCCTGCCCCAGCGCGCCTACGGCTTCACTGTCGGCGTGGTTGGCGCTGACTGCTTTTTGCAACTCCGTTACCGCTTTACTGCCCTGCCCGGCATCCACTGCGGCTAACCCTTCGGCTTTGGCGCGGAACGCCGGATCGGCGAGCTGTTTTTGCTGCGCTTCAAGCTGGGCGCGCGCCGCCGTCACGTTATCGCCATCGCTGAACACGCTCAGGTATTGTTGCAGCGCGGTAACGCTGGCGCTGCTGGCCGGTTGATCTTTGATCTGCTGGTACCACATGTCCGACGCCTGACTGCGGCCATTGTTCGATTTGGCCATCTCCTGTAACACCGCAAACCCTTCATCACGCCGTCCGCTCTGGAACAAAAGCTGTGCCAGCGAGGACTGTAGCGGGACGTTGCCCGGACTGCTGGCGTTTATTTTCTTAAGCTGATTAATGGCCAGGTTGCGGCGGGCTGGCTCTTTCGCCACCACGTTCCAGTACTCCGTCGCGATGTCGCCACTGGGCGGCTTACCGTCAAACAGTTTGTCATACGCGGCAATGGCTTCCTGGGTGTGCCCGGTGGTGGCAAGCAGGCGAGCCTGCTGGAGGGCCTGGCGACCATCCGGCGTGGAGAGCAGCATGGTAGTACGGGAGGACTGATAGGCACTGGAATCGGGCGCCATTCCTTTCAGGCGATCCAGCTCTTTTTGCGCGCCCGCCGTATCGCCCTGTCGTAACAGGTAGCGGAAGCGCGCGGCAATCACGTCCGGGTTGTTGGGGTCGATCAGCTCAAGGCGATAGAGCGACTGGCGCACTAAATCCTCACGCTGGGTGGATTCCCCCAGACGGACCTGTTCCAGCAGCTGTCTCTGCTGCGGGGAGTTGGCGGCCAGGGCCAGGGGCATTAGCGCCAGGCCAAGCGATAAGGTGAGTAGATTCAGTGTGAACGTGCGCATTCCTGGCCCCAGTCCGGTAGTAATTCACCTTGCACGGTGAAACGAAAACGATGCTGATCCCACCCTTGTCCAAAGAGGGTCAGAACGTAGCTGTAATAAGCATTGTTATCGGGAAAACGATCGGCGACGTGCTGGCGTTGCACCGCTTGCGCGTCCCGGTTTTGTAAAAACGGAAGGAGGGAGGCAGAAAACCCTACCGGCCCATCTCCGGTGCGTTTCCCGGTCGCGACGTCCACTTTCTCCGGCGGCAAGCCTTGTTTGATTGTGGTGGTCGCCATGGGCTTGAAACGCGCCAGTAGCCGGGCTTTCTGCGGATCGTTATCGTTCATCATCCCTACCCACAGATAGACGCGAATCGCATCGTAGCTGCCGATCAGGGATGCATCCTGCGACAGCTGCCAGCCGCCCTTTTTCTGGTATTTCACCCAGTTCGGGGAAAATCCTTTAGGCGCGGTCTCCAGCAGCAGACGCAGGTTGGTTTCACGGAGCGTCGTCCACGGCGCGCCAAAATGGGTGAAATAGCTCGCAAGCTGCGGCGGCAGGTAGCTGGGGTTGAAGCGCCAGACGCTCTCTTCGGCAAAACCGACTTTACCCGGCAGCAGCATAGAACCCAGCCCCGGCACCTTCACCACTTCCTCACTGGCAATGCGCGTCAACAGCGCCTTACCCGTGCGCGTGTAATCGGGATTTTTCCACAGCCGCCCGGCTTCCAGCAGCGACCAGGCAATCCAGATATCGGCATCAGACGCGGAGTTAGGGTCGATAACCGCCCAGGTTTCGTCGTCCTTTTTCCCCCACAGCCAGGCCGGGAGATGTTGGGTTAAATCTCCCTCGGCAAGGTTATCGCGCGTCCATGCCAGCAGCAGATCGAACGCCTTGCGATCGTTTGCCGCGAGGGCAAAGAACAGTCCGTAGCTTTGCCCTTCGGAGGTGGTGATTTTGCGCGCGTCACTGGGATCAATGACGCGCCCATTTTCGCTCATATAATCCTGCTTGAACGTCTCCCAGGCAGGCCAGCGACAGGCGGCGTGAAGATTCGCCGCCACCAGCATCAACGCTGCGACTACACACCCGCGAAAGATTTTCATCACCGCTTACTCATGGTCCGGGTTAAGACGACGACGGCTGATGATTCGCAGCAGACGCCACAGTACCCACGCCAGCAGTACAACGCTGAGCGCAGCCAGCACGGCCAGCAACACCGGGTGGTTAGACAGGGCGTACCACAGGCGTTCGAACCACGGCAGATGACCGACGTAGTAGACATCCCCCACGCGCAGGCTGTTTACCCCCGACTCACGGATCACCGAGACGGAACCGAACATTGCCGCCCGTTTACCGCTGTCGTTCATGGCCGTGTTGAGTAGCTCATACCCGCGCGGGCTGTCCGCCAGCAGGGCGATAACGCTGCGCTGGTCGTTATACGGCGACTGGAAGCCGACAATCGCGGCCATCGGACCCGTTGAGCTTACGGTCGTCCTGATATTGGCCTGACGATCGCCGCTGTCCGGCATGATGCTCGGGAACTCGGTCTGACGCAGCGGCGTGTTAACCCACGACTGAGCCGCCTGCACCAGCAGATCGACGCGCTTCTCGTCTTTCAGCTTGTCCGGAATGTTGCCGATGACCATGATATCGGCATCTTTGTTCTGGATCTGGCTCCCGTCATCCGTCACCGTCACGTTGATAGCCGGCAAGCCGGTTTGCGCCCCGACGGTGCCCATGGTGTCCAGCAGCGTGGTAACCTGGCCTTCGTTGGCCGCTTTTGGCATCACGACAATCGATTCAGAGAGGTCTGCCATGCGGCTGAACGGGAAGCTGGCGTTAGCAAAGGCACGCAGATCCGGCATCGCAATAAAGTGGTAATACTTCGAGAAGTCGATCGTGGAATCATCGCCAATCACCACGTGGTTTTGCACCGGCTGGAAGGTAATACAGTTTTCCACCGATCCACCCGGCATGGGGTTCATATACTGGAAGTTAAACCGCAGCTGGTTCACCGCACCGAGCTTCAGCGCCGGGATCGACACATCGGTTTTGCCATCCAGCAGCCCCTGTAATACAGGCAGACGAAGCATCAACCGGTTTGTCTCCTGGCTGCTGGTCAGGCTGAACGATTGCAGGAACTGGTTGTTGAGGCTGATATCCATGCGCGAGCTGTCTTTGGTCGCCGGCGCGGTGTAACGGTAGTTCAGATTGATATCAATGCCGTTGGTGCGCAGCAGATAGAGATCCGGCGGCAGGTTCAGCGACAGGCTGACAGGAGAAGGTTCAAGCCCGGTTGACTGCAATTGCTCTTCATAGGTTTTCAGTTCGCCAAAGGTGATGGCCCGGTCGGTACGTACCCAGTTCGGCGCATCATAAGGCTTACGTGCCAGCAGCGGTTTCACCTCGTCCACCACAACGCTGTTACCGCGGAACAGGATATTCCCCTGCGCAATGCCTTTCGCCGCCTGCACCAGATCTTTGTCATCACGGCCGAAGATCACCAACAGCTTCACGTACGGATTGTCCGGATGGCTGATCATCTCGATGGTGGGCGCTTTCACCTCCGGATGGTCACGCAGGAAAGCCGGACGTTTGGCGTTGGTGGCAAACACGATCGCGTTTTTGTCCGGCATTTTGTCGTACATGACCGGGAAACTTTGACCACGCCAGCCGGAGCGGGAACCAAACCAGGATGCCACGATAGAGGCCGCCAGCTGTTCGGTCACATCGGGAGAGCCGGCAAAGACCATCGGCAGGTTCAGCGGACGGTTATCACGCGGGTCGAAGAACGGCACCGGGAAGGCGGAGAGATCGTTTTTCAACGCCAGCGGCTGATAGGTCATCTGAAGCGAAGAGTTACGCCCGACATCCAGCCACAGGGTGCTGCTGGCCGGGTTTTCACAGACATCGCGGTAGTGGCCGACAAACTCCAGACGTACGCGGTTAAAGTCGGTGATAAACAGCGGATTAATCGGCACCTGAGCCAGGGTTTTCTTACCCAGTTGCTCTTTGGTGACGGGCAGGACGTCCATCAGCTCGTCATTCAGATAGACCTTAAGCTGGGACTGCACCGGCAGCAGCGACGGCGATGGGGTGTATTCCAGGTTGAGCATCGCTTTCGACACGACTTCATCGCTGCGCATACCGAATTCGATACCGCCATTTGGGTTGATGCCGCGCAGAACCATGCTGCCCGGAGGAGGCGCGATCTGGGCAAACGTCAGCTTAACGTCACGCGACGGCGTATTTTCGGCAACCACCGGCGCACTGGCTCCCGGCACCCCAGGCATGACCTGCCCAACCACCGGGTTGTCGGCGGGCAGCGTATTCCCCGTCGTCGGCTGATTCGGGACGACGTTTTCCGTCTGCCCCGGCGCGGCCGTTACAACCGGATCGGTCGCTTGCGCGACGACAGGCACCGTTGGCGCGGGCGTGGCCGCTGCGTTATCAGGCGCTGCGTTAGCCACTGTTGCAGGGAGCGCACTCATCCCCATTGCCACTGCACATAACCAGGAAAGTTTTGTTTTCATCGCGTTATCATCATTGTTGAGCCATAACCGGGTCCGCCTGCTTCGCTTCATCTCGCTCAGGTCGACGCGGAATGAACGACACGACCCAGGAAACCAGTGAAGTAAGTGACCGGAAAATTAATTTCACCGACGACGGGGCAAATTCTGCAAGGTGACGATAGCCACGGAACCCCAGCTTAAGAATATCCAGCAGGCTTTCCAGAGGCTTATCCTCAGGGAAGCTGTCCTGCCAGAGAGCCCACGTATCCGCGCGGGCAAACGTACACTGCACAAAATCAATGTGTTGCTTTTTGGTCAGCGGCATCAGTTGCAGACCCACTTCATTTCCTCTCACACGCACCACCTGCGTCGGGAAGACATACTCCTGCTGGCCGCGCTTAAGCAGTAGGTTGACCTTCTGCCCCTCCAGCACCTTCGCCTGACCGTTGATCTTGATACCCAGACCGCCATCCGAAAAGTCATGTACGGTACAGGAGAAGAGATGTCCATCGTCGCGGGCAATGGCCGCTGGCATGCTTATTTCGACGCGATGCGCGCGGCGAACCTGTTTGCTCTCCACCGATACCGCCACCGCGCCACCGAGGATAATCAGGTTATAAAACACCCACGCCATACTCACGAAGACCGTCAGAATTTCGTTTTCCGGGCCGTAGAAGTAGCGCCAGATCCCAACAATCACGCCCACAATATTCAGCAGCACCAGGAAGATATAGGGCCGGGAGATCACCCAGTCGACATATTCCTCTTCCACCAGCCCGCCCTTCGCGGTGACGTTGAATTTCCCTTTATGCGGGTTAATCAGCGCCACCATGGTTGGCGGCGCGATGTACCAGGCCAGCACCGTTTCGTAAATTTCACTCCAGAAGGAGTGGCGATATTTCCCCTGAATCTTCGAGTTCGTCAGGCTGGCGTGGATCATGTGCGGCAGAACGAACAGGGCAATCATCAGCGCAGGCGCATAGATGATGTAAGCGTGAAGGAGCAGGAACGCCAGCGGCGCAGTGAGGAAGATAAGCCGTGGAATACCGGACAGGAAGTGGAACATGGCGTTGACGTAGCACAGCCGTTGCGCCAGCTTCAGCCCTTTACCCATCAGCGGGTTATCGAGCCTGAAAATTTGCACCATGCCGCGGGCCCAGCGAATACGCTGGCCGATGTGCGCCGACAGGGATTCCGTAGCCAGCCCCGCCGCCTGAGGAATACGCATGTAGGCGGAGGTATAGCCAAGACGGTGCAGACGCAGCGAGGTGTGCGCATCTTCCGTGACCGTCTCGACGGCGATCCCGCCAATTTCATCCAGCGGTTTCCGGCGGATCACCGCACAGGAGCCGCAGAAAAACGTGGCGTCCCACATGTCGTTCCCGTCCTGCACGAGTCCATAGAACAGCGTGCCCTCGTTCGGGGTTTTACGAAAACGGCCGAGGTTACGTTCAAACGGGTCCGGCGAGAAGAAGTGGTGCGGCGTCTGCATCATCGCCAGCTCTTTCTCCTTCAGGAACCAGCCCATGGTCATTTGCAGGAACGAGCGCGTTGGCACGTGGTCGCAGTCGAAAATAGAGACGAACTCCCCTTTGGCATATTTCAGCGCATTGTTGATGTTACCGGCTTTCGCGTGTTCATGCGTGGTACGGGCGATGTACTCTACCCCCACTTCGTCCGCGAACTGGCGGAACTCGGCACGGCCACCGTCATCGAGGATCCAGATTTTGATTTTATCCTTCGGCCAGTCGATACCCAGCGCGGCGTAAATGGTGTTTTTTACCACCGACAGATCTTCGTTGTAGGTCGGCACGAAGAGGTCCACCGTAGGCCACTGGGTCGTGTCTTTTGGCAGCGGCACCGGCTGTCTATTTAGCGGCCAGATAACCTGGAAGTAACCCAGCACCAGCACGATCCAGGCGTAAGTCTCAGCAAACAGCAGGACTAAGCCGCACACCAGGCTGACCGGATCGTCCCAGTTCAGCGTTGAGGTATATCGCCACCAGATGTAGCGGCAGGAAACGGTCAGCGATAGCACAATCAGCATCAGGGCAGAAAAACGCCCTGGTATGCGCCGCACCAGCAGCGCCACGCCCCACAGCAGGATCAGGAAGGTGAACTGCGCCAGCGGGTTGAAGGGCTGGGTAATACAGACCAGCGCAAGAATCAGCGAGAACACCACAACCACGCCGAGAATAAAACGCCGCAAGCCCGGGTGTAGGTGCCCGAGCTCTTTGTGGTTATCTAAATGACCCGTTTTGTCGCCCACCCGGTCAGGTAGCCGGTCAAGCCACTGGTGGTAGTGTTCACGCAGGTTCTGCACACGATCGAAGCTGCGCCAGCGGGACGTTTTTTTCTCCGCGCCCGTTGAGGTCGTTAGTAGCCAGATGGACTGAATAGCGTAGCGCGCGGGATCCAGCGGACGCGGCTTGTCAGGGTTGATATGCGGATAGAGTTCACCGTGGCGCGCACGAATGCGTTGCCAGCGGGGATGTTCGAGGGGGATGAACATCCACGCCAGAATCATCCACAAACAGCCCAGCGCAGCGCTCAGCGACGAGGCGCCGTGATGACGGTAATGGCGGTAGCGTTCACTTAAGCGCGAACTGACCGGCGGAATGAGCAGCCAGTTAGTCAGGCGGCTCATACTGAACTCCCGGCAGGCTCCGGCCGTTTAGCAAAGTGCAGCAGACACCAGTTGGCCAGCGTCAGGATCTCTTCCGCCGCCAGTGAATCGCTACGGTACTCCCCGAGAGGTTGTTTGGACGCGAGGCACTCCGCCATCGCTTCGTCACGATGGATCACCATCGGCAACAGGCGGCGCTGACTCTGGAGCCAGACCTGGTAGAGATCGTCCTGGATCTGGCTGCCAATGCGCAGATCGTTGATCAGAATATGGGCATTGGCAGGCATCGGCTGCTGATGCAGACGGATATGACAATTCGCATCTACGTTCGCGATGGAGAGCACATGGTCGCACTGCGCCAGCAGCTGGCGGGTCAGCGACGCGGCACCGTGCGGCAGGTCCAGCAGGATCCACTGATAGTGCCCGCTCTCTTTCAGGCTCTGCAATGCGGTGATGAAGCGAGAGAACAGGCGCTGGTACGCGGCTTCATTCCCGCGCTCGGTTTCGGTCAATTGACCAAAGGGAAGCAAATCGAGCTGGGAGGTATAACGCAAACCCGCATCCCGCCAGTCTTTATCGTCCAGAAGCGCGCGTCCCCAGCCGTTTGCATGCGTAAAGTCGACATTGAATGACATGCGCAGCAAATTATCGGAACAGGCATCAATGACCAGTACCGATTCACCTAATACCTGCAATGACCACGCCAGCGCCGCGGTAACGGAAGTTGTACCCACCCCACCACGGACGCCCTGTAATCCTAGTACAGCCATCAATGGCTTCCTTATTGTTGTTGGGCAAACTCAGCTAATAACGGCCAACGTTTAATAGCCGCCGCCAACTGTTCACGCTGGGAAATATCGGTGTAATCTATTTCAGGCAAAGAAAAAGCCTGCGTGAGTGCCAAAAAATCGTTCTGGAATGTGTAACCCAGACTTGAGTCGACTGGGGTTGCGGGTTCGTTATTTTGCATTCTTTTTTCATCCCTTTGAGTAAAATCATAAGATTCAGATGCAGCGAGGCGTCCTGCCATTAAATTTCATTTACATGCTAAATCTGATGTTCTTTAATTTCAATGTTAGGTTTATTTCTACGCTTTCGCTAGTAAACTGAGAGACATAGAAATTCGACGAAAAGAGGGACACCGTGGACTCCATATTTTCTATTGGCATCCAGTCATTATGGGACGAATTGCGCCACATGCCAGTCGGAGGAGTCTGGTGGGTTAATACGGATCGTAATGAAGATGCCATCAGTCTGGTAAACCAGACGATAGCGGCGCAGGGGAAGGATTCCCGCGTGGCCGTCATTACGATGGGCGAAGAGCCGAAGTCAATCATCAGGCTCGACAGTGACCGTGGGCCCCAGACAGTACGATTATTTTCCATGCCTGCGGAGGCTGACAGTCTATACTTTTTACCCCGCGATATTCAGTGTTCTATTGTTCCCGAACACTATTTACTGATTCTAAAATGCTCTAATAACGGCCTGCAAAATATCCCGTCTGAAAAACTGCTGAAATGGCTGGAAAGAATCAACAGATGGGCAAAAAATCAAAATTGCACCTTATTGGTTGTTAACCCAGGCAGTAATAATGACAAGCTTTTTTCACTTTTAATGAGTGAATACCGTTCCCTCTATGGCCTGGCCAGTATTCGTGTCCAGACCGACAGCCATCTTTACGACGTGGCTTTCTGGTGCAATGAAAAAGGGGTGAGCTCCCGACAACAACTTACCCTCAAACATGTCGGGGATGAGTGGCATCTTGCTCAACAAGAAGAAACAGTAGTTCAGCCACGCAGTGATGAAAAACGCGTTCTGAGCCATATTGCGGTACTGGAAGGTGCGCCTGCACTGTCTGAGCACTGGTCACTGTTCGATACCAATGAAGCCTTATTTGATGAGGCGCGCACCACGCAGGCGGCGACCATTATCTTCTCGTTGATCCAGAATAACCAAATCGAAACGCTGGCAAGGCACATTCACACATTACGTCGCCAGCGCGGCAGCGCGTTAAAAATTGTGGTGCGTGAAAATAATACCAGCCTGCGCGCCACCGATGAGCGCTTATTACTGGGCTGCGGCGCGAATATGGTCATTCCGTGGAATGCTCCCCTGTCGCGCTGTCTGACGCTGATCGAAAGCATCCAGGGCCAGCAGTTTAATCGACATGTTCCGGAAGATATCAGCACCCTGCTTTCAATGACGCAGCCGATGAAACTGCGCGGCTACCAGAAATGGGACACCTTCTGCGATGCGGTGGGCAACATGATGAGCAATACGCTGTTACCGGCAGACGGAAAAGGGGTGATGGTTGCCCTGCGCCCCGTGCCGGGTATTCGCGTTGAGCAGGCGCTCACTCTGTGCCGCCCTAACCGTATCGGGGACATCATGACCATTGGCGATAACCGCCTGGTGCTGTTCCTCTCCTTCTGCCGGGTGAACGATCTGGATACTGCGCTTAACCATATCTTCCCGCTTCCTACCGCGGATATCTTCTCGAACCGTATGGTCTGGTTTGAAGATAACCTGATCGCGGCTGAGCTTGTCCAGATGCGTGCCCTGCCACCTGAAAAGTGGGCCAAACCGTTGCCTGTCACAAGCGGCGCCAAACCGGTTCTGAACGCGAAACATGACGGGCATGTCTGGCGACGGGTACCCGAGCCGCTACGCTTACTGGATGAGAACAAGGAGAGCGCGCCATTATGAATATCAGCGATATCATCCAACTGGTTGTTCTGTGCGCGCTGATTTTTTTGCCGCTTGGCTACTATGCACGCCATTCCCTGCGCCGTATTCGCGATACGATCAGATTACTGTTCGTCAAACCTCGCTATATTAAACCCGCCGGAACACTGACTCGCGCTCCGAACGTCAAGGCAAACCGAAAACATGACTAATTCTACCTATACCTCTTCGGCGCCCTCGCCACTCTGGCAATACTGGCGCGGCCTGTCCGGCTGGAATTTCTACTTTCTGGTGAAGTTTGGTCTGCTGTGGGCAGGCTATCTTAATTTCCACCCTCTGCTTAACCTGGTGTTTATGGCATTCCTGCTGATGCCAATCCCGAACCTCAGGCTGCACCGTATACGTCACTGGGTCGCTATCCCCATCGGTTTCGCCCTGTTCTGGCATGATACCTGGCTGCCCGGCCCTGAAAGCATCATGAGCCAGGGCTCCCAGGTCGCAGGTTTCAGTGCGGACTATATGCTCGATCTGGTTGAGCGCTTTATTAACTGGCAGATGATTGGCGCGGTATTTGTCCTGCTGGTCGCCTGGCTGTTCCTGTCTCAGTGGATCCGGGTGACGGTGTTTGTCGTCGCGATTATGATCTGGCTTAACGTCCTGACGCTGACGGGCCCGAGCTTCTCGCTGTGGCCAGCCGGTCAGCCGACGACAACCGTGACCACCACGGGCGGTTCCGCCGCCGCGACCGTTGCGACAGCAGGGGATACGCCTGTGGTTGGGGATATTCCTGCGCAGACTGCACCGCCGACATCCACTAACCTGAACGCGTGGCTCTCCAGTTTTTACGCTGCGGAAGATAAGCGTCAGACGAAATTCCCGGACGCGCTGCCTGCCGATGCTCAGCCGTTTGAGCTGCTGGTCATTAACATCTGTTCTCTGTCCTGGGCTGACGTTGACGCGGCTGGTTTGATGTCGCACCCGCTGTGGTCGCATTTCGATATTCAGTTTAAGGACTTCAACTCGGCCACGTCGTACAGCGGCCCGGCGGCTATCCGCCTGCTGCGCGCCAGCTGCGGACAGCCTTCGCATAAGAACCTCTACCAGCCGGCAGCTAACCAGTGTTATCTGTTTGATAACCTCGCAAAACTGGGCTTTACCCAGCACCTGATGATGGGCCATAACGGTCAGTTCGGTAACTTCCTGAAAGAAGTGCGTGAACAGGGTGGCATGCAGGCCCCGCTGATGGACCAGAAAGGGCTGCCGGTAACGTTGCTGGGCTTTGATGGCTCGCCGGTGTATGACGATACCGCCGTGCTTCAGCGCTGGTTAGATACCGTCGGCAAAGAGGAAGGGACACGTAGTGCGACGTTCTATAACACGCTGCCGCTGCACGACGGGAACCATTATCCCGGCGTGAGTAAAACGGCCGATTATAAGGCCCGTGCTCAGAAGTTCTTTGACGAGCTGAACGCGTTCTTCAACGAGCTGGAAAAATCAGGTCGCAAAGTGATGGTGGTGGTAGTACCAGAACACGGAGGGGCGCTGAAAGGCGACAGGATGCAGGTGTCTGGTCTGCGCGATATCCCAAGCCCGTCCATCACTAACGTTCCGGCCGGGATTAAGTTCTTTGGCATGAAGGCGCCGCATCAGGGAGCGCCCATTGAAATCACCCAGCCAAGCAGCTATCTGGCTATCTCGGAACTGGTTGCTCGCGCTGTAGACGGTAAGCTGTTTGTGGAAGATAGCGTGAACTGGGATCAACTCACCAGCGGGCTGCCGCAGACGGCGGAGGTATCGGAAAACGCCAATGCGGTGGTGATCCAGTATCAGAATAAGCCTTATGTCCGACTGAATGCCGGGGATTGGGTGCCGTATCCGCAGTGATGACCTGCTACACCCTCTCCCCTGTGGGGAGAGGGTTACTCCGCACTTCGTAACGAAATTTCACCGCCCACCCAGGGCTTAATCACGCCATCCTGTTCAAGAAGCAACGCGCCCTGCGCGTCAATGCCGCGTGATGTGCCGTAAATCTCTTTATCCCCAATCAGCAGCTTCACCGGTCGGTTAATAAAGTTATCCAGTTTTTCCCAGCGGGACAGGAATGGCGCTAACCCCTCTTGTTCAAAGAGCGTCAGCGAACTACGCAACTCATTGATCATGCGGACGGCAAGCGTATTGCGATCGATGGTGATCCCCGCTTCCTGCAAGTTGGTCCAGGCCTGGTTCACGACATCGTTCTGCACGTTTCGCATCACCATGTTCAGTCCCGCCCCAATGACGATCTGTGCGGCATCGCCTGTTTTTCCCGTCAGTTCAACCAGGATCCCCGCCAGCTTTCGATCGTTGAGATACAGATCGTTGGGCCATTTTACCCGCACCTGATCGGCACCCAGATCGTGCAGCACCTCTGCCATCACAATGCCGATGACCAGGCTCAGCCCGATGGCCGCAGCTGGCCCCTGTTCAAGCCGCCAGTACATGGAAAGGTAGAGGTTGGCGCCAAATGGTGAGAACCACTTACGCCCCCGGCGGCCACGTCCTGCCTGTTGGTACTCGGCAACGCAGGCATCACCGGATTTCAGCTCGCTCAGGCGATCCAGCAGATACTGGTTCGTCGAATCAATGACCGGCAATACCGCGACGTTACCGTGCCCAATCTGGCTGCGGATGACCTCTTCATTCAGTAACTGGATCGGTTCCGGCAGGCTGTAGCCTTTTCCCGGCACCGTAAACACATCCACGCCCCAGTCGCGGAGCGTTTGAATATGCTTATTGATCGCAGCACGGCTCATGCCCAGCTGTTCGCCCAGCTGCTCGCCAGAATGAAACTCGCCATCGGCAAGGATACCGATGAGAGTTAACGGAATAGTATTGTCCTTCACGCAATGGTCTCCACGGCATTCACTTCGCCCGTTCGGCCAATAAAGCGAACTTCAGGCTCCAGCCAGACGTTGAATTTTTCGCCCACGCGCTGGCGAACATGATGCGCCAGGTTGACGATATCCTCACTTGTCGCGTTGGACTGGTTGATCAGTACCAGCGCCTGCTGACGATGAACAGCAGCGCCACCAAGAGTCGTACCTTTTAATTCACACTGATCGATAAGCCAGCCTGCGGCCAGCTTCACGCTACCATCCGCCTGAGGATAATGCGGGGCCGTTGGCCAGCCGGCGAGAAACGCTTTTGCATTTTCGCTGCTGATCACCGGGTTTTTGAAGAAACTACCCGCATTTCCGTTTACTTTCGGGTCCGGGAGCTTGGTCATTCGCATGTGGCAAACGGAATCAAATACCTCACGCGGTGTGACGGTAGCCGGGTCGAGACGGGTCAGATCGCCGTAAGTCAGAGCGGGTTTCCAGGCTTTCGCCAGGCGCAGGCCAACGGCCACAATGACGAAACGATCCTGATAGTCGTGCTTGAAAATGCTGTCGCGATAGCCAAAGCGGCACTGCTCTGCGGTTAAGCGTTGAGCATTTCCGGTCGCGAGTTCGATGCAGTCGACATATTCGCAGACGTGTTTCAGTTCGATGCCGTAGGCACCGATGTTTTGAATAGGAGATGATCCTGCACAGCCCGGGATCAGAGCCAGGTTTTCCAGCCCTGGCATCCCTTTTTCAAGGGTATATTGCACCAGATGGTGCCAGTTCTCGCCAGCACCCACGTGTAAATGCCAACTGTCAGCGCTCTCTTTACGCTCAATCCCCATGATGCGATTGACGATTACCGTCCCCGCAAAATCATCGAGAAACAGGACATTACTTCCTTCGCCCAGAATAAGTACGGGTTCACCGTTTTCTGTTGCGTTTTGCCATGCATTCAGCAACTGCTGAGCACTGTCGGCACGTACAATTTGATTAGCATTCCGTTGAATACCAAAGGTATTCCAGGGCTTAAGGGAGTGATTCATAGACGCTATCCTGATGCAAAAACCGGGATAGTTTACCGTATATATGGGGGGATGGGTGATTTGTTTATGGAAAGGAAGCAGGTGCAGAAACGCAAAAAGGCCATCCTTCCGGATGGCCTCTTCACTTGTTTGATGCCTGGCAGTTCCCTACTCTCACATGGGGAGACCCCACACTACCATCGGCGCTACGGCGTTTCACTTCTGAGTTCGGCATGGGGTCAGGTGGGACCACCGCGCTAAAGCCGCCAGGCAAATTCTGTTAATCTGTATCAAAGCTGAAATTTGATTGTCTGTCTCTTCGCCAAAACACCTTCGGCGTTGTAAGGTTAAGCCTCACGGTTCATTAGTATCGGTTAGCTCAACGCATCGCTGCGCTTACACACCCGACCTATCAACGTCGTCGTCTTCAACGTTCCTTCAGGAGACTTAAAGTCTCAGGGAGAACTCATCTCGGGGCAAGTTTCGTGCTTAGATGCTTTCAGCACTTATCTCTTCCGCATTTAGCTACCGGGCAGTGCCATTGGCATGACAACCCGAACACCAGTGATGCGTCCACTCCGGTCCTCTCGTACTAGGAGCAGCCCCCCTCAATTCTCCAGCGCCCACGGCAGATAGGGACCGAACTGTCTCACGACGTTCTAAACCCAGCTCGCGTACCACTTTAAATGGCGAACAGCCATACCCTTGGGACCTACTTCAGCCCCAGGATGTGATGAGCCGACATCGAGGTGCCAAACACCGCCGTCGATATGAACTCTTGGGCGGTATCAGCCTGTTATCCCCGGAGTACCTTTTATCCGTTGAGCGATGGCCCTTCCATTCAGAACCACCGGATCACTATGACCTGCTTTCGCACCTGCTCGCGCCGTCACGCTCGCAGTCAAGCTGGCTTATGCCATTGCACTAACCTCCTGATGTCCGACCAGGATTAGCCAACCTTCGTGCTCCTCCGTTACTCTTTGGGAGGAGACCGCCCCAGTCAAACTACCCACCAGACACTGTCCGCAACCCGGGTAACGGGTCTACGTTAGAACACCAGCCATTAAAGGGTGGTATTTCAAGGTTGGCTCCACGCAGACTGGCGTCCACGCTTCAAAGCCTCCCACCTATCCTACACATCAAGGACCAGTGTTCAGTGTCAAGCTATAGTAAAGGTTCACGGGGTCTTTCCGTCTTGCCGCGGGTACACTGCATCTTCACAGCGAGTTCAATTTCACTGAGTCTCGGGTGGAGACAGCCTGGCCATCATTACGCCATTCGTGCAGGTCGGAACTTACCCGACAAGGAATTTCGCTACCTTAGGACCGTTATAGTTACGGCCGCCGTTTACCGGGGCTTCGATCAAGAGCTTCGCGTTGCCGCTAACCCCATCAATTAACCTTCCGGCACCGGGCAGGCGTCACACCGTATACGTCCACTTTCGTGTTTGCACAGTGCTGTGTTTTTAATAAACAGTTGCAGCCAGCTGGTATCTTCGACTGATTTCAGCTCCACCCGCAGGGGCTTCACCTACACATCAGCGTGCCTTCTCCCGAAGTTACGGCACCATTTTGCCTAGTTCCTTCACCCGAGTTCTCTCAAGCGCCTTGGTATTCTCTACCTGACCACCTGTGTCGGTTTGGGGTACGATTTCGTGTTACCTGATGCTTAGAGGCTTTTCCTGGAAGCAGGGCATTTATCACTTCAGCACCGTAGTGCCTCGTCATCACACCTCAGCGTTAACAAGGTACCGGATTTACCTGGAACCTCCGCCTACATGCTTAAACCGGGACAACCGTCGCCCGGCTGACATAGCCTTCTCCGTCCCCCCTTCGCAGTAACACCAAGTACAGGAATATTAACCTGTTTCCCATCGACTACGCCTTTCGGCCTCGCCTTAGGGGTCGACTCACCCTGCCCCGATTAACGTTGGACAGGAACCCTTGGTCTTCCGGCGTGCGGGCTTTTCACCCGCATTATCGTTACTTATGTCAGCATTCGCACTTCTGATACCTCCAGCAACCCTCACAGGCCACCTTCAACGGCTTACAGAACGCTCCCCTACCCAACAACGCATAAGCGTCGCTGCCGCAGCTTCGGTGCATGGTTTAGCCCCGTTACATCTTCCGCGCAGGCCGACTCGACCAGTGAGCTATTACGCTTTCTTTAAATGATGGCTGCTTCTAAGCCAACATCCTGGCTGTCTGTGCCTTCCCACATCGTTTCCCACTTAACCATGACTTTGGGACCTTAGCTGGCGGTCTGGGTTGTTTCCCTCTTCACGACGGACGTTAGCACCCGCCGTGTGTCTCCCGTGATAACATTCTTCGGTATTCGTAGTTTGCATCGGGTTGGTAAGCCGGGATGGCCCCCTAGCCGAAACAGTGCTCTACCCCCGAAGATGAGTTCACGAGGCGCTACCTAAATAGCTTTCGGGGAGAACCAGCTATCTCCCGGTTTGATTGGCCTTTCACCCCCAGCCACAGGTCATCCGCTAATTTTTCAACATTAGTCGGTTCGGTCCTCCAGTTAGTGTTACCCAACCTTCAACCTGCCCATGGCTAGATCACCGGGTTTCGGGTCTATACCCTGCAACTTAACGCCCAGTTAAGACTCGGTTTCCCTTCGGCTCCCCTATACGGTTAACCTTGCTACAGAATATAAGTCGCTGACCCATTATACAAAAGGTACGCAGTCACCCCATAAAAGAGGCTCCCACTGCTTGTACGTACACGGTTTCAGGTTCTTTTTCACTCCCCTCGCCGGGGTTCTTTTCGCCTTTCCCTCACGGTACTGGTTCACTATCGGTCAGTCAGGAGTATTTAGCCTTGGAGGATGGTCCCCCCATATTCAGACAGGATACCACGTGTCCCGCCCTACTCTTCGAGTTCACAGCATGTGTGCTTTCGTGTACGGGACTATCACCCTGTACCGTCGGACTTTCCAGACCGTTCCACTAACACACAAGCTGATTCAGACTCCGGGCTGCTCCCCGTTCGCTCGCCGCTACTGGGGGAATCTCGGTTGATTTCTTTTCCTCGGGGTACTTAGATGTTTCAGTTCCCCCGGTTCGCCTCGTTAACCTATGTATTCAGTTAACGATAGTGCAACGGATTGCACTGGGTTTCCCCATTCGGACATCGCCGGGTCAAAGGTTCATATCACCTCGCCGGCGCTTTTCGCAGATTAGCACGTCCTTCATCGCCTCTGACTGCCAGGGCATCCACCGTGTACGCTTAGTCGCTTAACCTCACAACCCGAAGATGTTTCACTTCTGATTGCGAAAATTTGAGAGACTCGAACACACATGAGCTGTGTGTCGTTTCAATTTTCAGCTTGATCCAGATTTTTAAAGAGCAAAACTTCGCAGTGCACCTTTTCAGGTTCACTCTGAAGTTTTCTTGTGTTCGCAGTAAAAGATGGTGGAGCTATGCGGGATCGAACCGCAGACCTCCTGCGTGCAAGGCAGGCGCTCTCCCAGCTGAGCTATAGCCCCATCGTAGTCACCTCTGTACCGGTAATTTTTGTTGAGGCAAGGTGTGGTGACACGAAGCATACTTATGTATGTGAGTGTCGCCGCAACGCAGCATCAGCAAAAATTTGGTAGGCCTGAGTGGACTTGAACCACCGACCTCACCCTTATCAGGGGTGCGCTCTAACCACCTGAGCTACAAGCCTGTAGAGGTTTTTTACTGCTGTTTTTCATCAGACAATCTGTGTGAGCACTGCAAAGGCAGGTTCTTTAAGGTAAGGAGGTGATCCAACCGCAGGTTCCCCTACGGTTACCTTGTTACGACTTCACCCCAGTCATGAATCACAAAGTGGTAAGCGCCCTCCCGAAGGTTAAGCTACCTACTTCTTTTGCAACCCACTCCCATGGTGTGACGGGCGGTGTGTACAAGGCCCGGGAACGTATTCACCGTGGCATTCTGATCCACGATTACTAGCGATTCCGACTTCATGGAGTCGAGTTGCAGACTCCAATCCGGACTACGACGCACTTTATGAGGTCCGCTTGCTCTCGCGAGGTCGCTTCTCTTTGTATGCGCCATTGTAGCACGTGTGTAGCCCTACTCGTAAGGGCCATGATGACTTGACGTCATCCCCACCTTCCTCCAGTTTATCACTGGCAGTCTCCTTTGAGTTCCCGGCCTAACCGCTGGCAACAAAGGATAAGGGTTGCGCTCGTTGCGGGACTTAACCCAACATTTCACAACACGAGCTGACGACAGCCATGCAGCACCTGTCTCAGAGTTCCCGAAGGCACCAAAGCATCTCTGCTAAGTTCTCTGGATGTCAAGAGTAGGTAAGGTTCTTCGCGTTGCATCGAATTAAACCACATGCTCCACCGCTTGTGCGGGCCCCCGTCAATTCATTTGAGTTTTAACCTTGCGGCCGTACTCCCCAGGCGGTCGACTTAACGCGTTAGCTCCGGAAGCCACGCCTCAAGGGCACAACCTCCAAGTCGACATCGTTTACGGCGTGGACTACCAGGGTATCTAATCCTGTTTGCTCCCCACGCTTTCGCACCTGAGCGTCAGTCTTTGTCCAGGGGGCCGCCTTCGCCACCGGTATTCCTCCAGATCTCTACGCATTTCACCGCTACACCTGGAATTCTACCCCCCTCTACAAGACTCTAGCCTGCCAGTTTCGAATGCAGTTCCCAGGTTGAGCCCGGGGATTTCACATCCGACTTGACAGACCGCCTGCGTGCGCTTTACGCCCAGTAATTCCGATTAACGCTTGCACCCTCCGTATTACCGCGGCTGCTGGCACGGAGTTAGCCGGTGCTTCTTCTGCGGGTAACGTCAATCGACAAGGTTATTAACCTTATCGCCTTCCTCCCCGCTGAAAGTACTTTACAACCCGAAGGCCTTCTTCATACACGCGGCATGGCTGCATCAGGCTTGCGCCCATTGTGCAATATTCCCCACTGCTGCCTCCCGTAGGAGTCTGGACCGTGTCTCAGTTCCAGTGTGGCTGGTCATCCTCTCAGACCAGCTAGGGATCGTCGCCTAGGTGAGCCGTTACCCCACCTACTAGCTAATCCCATCTGGGCACATCCGATGGCAAGAGGCCCGAAGGTCCCCCTCTTTGGTCTTGCGACGTTATGCGGTATTAGCTACCGTTTCCAGTAGTTATCCCCCTCCATCAGGCAGTTTCCCAGACATTACTCACCCGTCCGCCACTCGTCAGCGAAGCAGCAAGCTGCTTCCTGTTACCGTTCGACTTGCATGTGTTAGGCCTGCCGCCAGCGTTCAATCTGAGCCATGATCAAACTCTTCAATTTAAAAGTTTGATGCTCAATGAATTAAACTTCGTAATGAATTACGTGTTCACTCGTTGAGACTTGGTATTCATTTAGTGTCCGAGGACATTAAGAATCCATGTCACTTTGAGTGCCCACACAGATTGTCTGATAAATTGTTAAAGAGCAGTGCCGCTTCGTTTTCGCTGCGGCGCGGGGTGTGCATATTACGCTTTCCCGCTTCAGAGTCAAGCGTTTGTTTTGCTTTTCTCTGCTGACCCGGCGGCTTGCGTGCCGTTGTTCCGTGTCAGTGGAGGCGCATTATAGGGAGTTCTTCTGAAGTGACAAGCACTAAATACAAAAAACTTTCCGTTCGCTCACTTTTCAAACTCAACGCTTATTTATCCCGCGCATCGTCCGTTAAACGCGCAATTTCACGGGCAAAACTGGCGACCTGGGCCCAGTCGGTATAAACCACTTCTTTACGCGTATCCGTTTCCCCGCCCGTCATTTTCATGATCAGGCGGATCATAAAGCGGTCATACCAGCGGTAACGCGGGTAACGCAGCGCGCCAGCAAAGACAGAACAGATATCGGGCTGCCATGGCGAACTTAGCAAAAACTTGCGCGTATAGCTGTTGGTCTGCGGCGTACGCTTCTCCGCTTTACGGGCAACCAGGTTGACCGAGTAAAACGCGCCAGGCAGTTGAGCGAGCTCCGCCGTATGCTTTTTCACAAAGCGATCCAGCGCCGGATGGAAATGGCCGTAACGAATTGAAGCGCCAATGACCACGCGGTCGTAATCCTGCCAGGCAATCTGCTCTGTGCGATTCAGGTTCACCACATCAGAATAAATGCCCAGCTCTTTGAGTTCAGAAGCCAGATATGAAGCAATCTCACGCGTTTGTCCGTCACGCGTTGAGAAAAGAATTAACGTTTTCACCAATGTCTCCTTACTCACGCCAGAATGTTGGGGTAAACAGCACCAGCAGCGTAAAGACCTCAAGACGCCCAAACAGCATATTGGCGATTAAGATCCACTTCGCCACCGGGTTCATACTGGCGAAGTTATCCGCCACGACGCCCAGCCCCGGCCCTAGGTTGTTTAACGTTGCCACCACAGAGGCGAAGGCAGAGAAATCATCCACGCCCGTGGCGATAATCGCCAGCATACTGACAATAAAGACCAGTGCATAAGCGGAGAAGAATCCCCACACCGCTTCGAGGATGCGCTCCGGCAGCGCGCGGTTCCCCAGCTTAATACTGTAAACCGCATTCGGGTGGACCAGACGTTTCAGCTCACGGTTCCCCTGCTTGAACAGCAGCAGGATGCGGATCACCTTCAGACCGCCGCCCGTTGACCCGGCGCAACCGCCGATAAACGCAGAGCACAACAGCAGCACCGGCAGGAACAATGGCCAACGCGCAATACTGTCCGTGGTGAAACCAGCGGTTGTCGCCATCGATACCACCTGGAAGAAGGCCTGGTTCAGGGTCGTGACCGCCGAGTTATAAACATCGTGGAACCACAGTACCAGGGTACAGATAACCACCAGGGTCAGCTGGACGCCAATAAACATCCGGAATTCCGGGTCGCGCCAGTACACCTTCAGGCTCCGTCCGCTAAGCAACGAGAAGTGTAGACCGTAGTTACAGCCTGAAATCAGCAGAAAGATGGCAATGATGGTATTGATTGTCGGGCTGTCGAAGTAGCCGACGCTGGCATCGTGGGTGGAGAACCCACCGATAGCAATAGTCGCAAAGCTGTGTCCGATGGCATCAAACGCAGGCATCCCGGCAAACCACAGCGCCAGCGCGCAGGCCACCGTCAGCAGGACATAGATAAGCCACAGGGTTTTCGCCGTCTCCGCAATACGTGGGCGCATCTTGTTATCTTTCAGCGGGCCGGGCATCTCTGCCCGGTAGAGCTGCATCCCCCCGACGCCCAGAATGGGCAGGATAGCCACCGCCAGGACGATGATCCCCATACCGCCGAACCACTGGAGCATCTGCCGGTAAAAGAGAATCGCATGCGGGAGCGAATCCAGCCCCACCAGCGTGGTAGCCCCGGTGGTCGTTAATCCGGAGAACGATTCAAAAAACGCATCCGTGACGGTGAGATTCGGTTGTTCGGAGAAGATAAACGGCAGCGCACCCACGCTTCCCAGTACCGTCCAGAACAGGACCACAATCAGAAACCCCTCCCGGGATTTCAGTTCACCTTTCTCACGGCGGTTTGGCCACCACAGCAGGGAGCCAATCGTCAGCGCGACAAAAAAGGTTTGCGTAAATGCACGCCCCGCGCCGTCCCGGTAGATGAGCGCCACCAGTCCGGGAATGATCATTGTCCCGGAGAAAAGTATGACCAGCAATCCAACGATTCGGGTAATGGCACGAAAATGCATCTCTGCCGCTTCCTTAGGTATTCAAAATTGTGAGGTGGGGATTATTCTTCAATCGGCAGTAATTGCAATGAACCGCGACTAAAATCAGCGAGTTTTGCTGAAAAAGCAGCCAGTTCCGCCTGAGGAAGCGCCACGCGTAATTGCACCATTGCCTGATAATCACTGTGTGCGATGACACCGTTAAACTGTTTAAGCAGTGCTTCGATACCCGATAGCTGGGCGTAATCGCATAACAAAGTATATTCCGTAAGTGGCGTTTTGCGGGTTGTTATCAGCAGATTAAGCGCTTGCTGGACACCACCTCCGTAGGCTTTAACCAGCCCTCCGGTGCCTAACAAAATGCCCCCGTAGTAGCGGACAACAACGGCGGTGATTTCACCCACGCCGCTGCCCATCAACTGGGATAGCATCGGTTTTCCGGCCGTACCCGCCGGTTCACCGTCGTCAGAAAACCCGAGCTGCTGTGAGTCGTCTGGCGGCCCTGCGACCCACGCCACACAGTGATGGCGGGCATCGGGGTGCTGCGCGCGGACGGACTCGACGAACGCCTTCGCCGCCTCCACGCCGTCGGTATGCGCCAGCAGCGTGATAAAGCGGCTTTTCTTGATTTCCTCAACAAAGGTGACCGGCTCGGCCGGTATCAGCCAGCTTTCCATCAGGCCAGCTTCAGATCTCGCGTCATGTTCTCAATGCTGTTCTCGTGAATAACCACGTTATCCTCGATACGAATGCCGCCATACGGCTTCAGCGCTTCAATTTTCTCCCAGTTGAAGTGCTTGCTGAATTGCCCTTCGCGCCACGGTGCCAGCAGGGATTCAATAAAGTAGATGCCCGGCTCGATGGTCAATACCATACGCGGCGCCAGAACGCGGGTGCAGCGCAGATAAGGATATTTAGACGGTGCCGCCAGGTGCGTACCGGTATCATCCTGCATAAAGCCCGCGACGTCATGAACCTGCAAACCCAGCGGGTGACCGATACCATGCGGCATAAATGGCCCGGTCAGATCGTTCTCAACCATCGCCTCTTCGCTCATGTCTTTGACAATCTGATGCTTACGCAGCAGTTTAGCGATGCGCTGATGGAACTGGATGTGATAATCCACGTAGCTGGTTCCGGCCTTCATGGTGCCAATCAGCGCCAGCTGTTCGTCGTTCACGTCTTTGATCAATTGCGCAAAATCGGTGTCCGCATTCGCCGCCCAGGTACGGGTCAGGTCTGCCGCATAACCATTGTACTCAGCCCCCGCGTCCAGCAGGAAGCTGCGCATCTCAGCCGGAACCTGATGATCCAGTTTGGTGTAGTGCAGAACCGAGGCATGTTCATTCAGCGCCACGATGTTGCTGTACGGCACGTCGGTATCGCGGTGGCCGGTCGCCGTCAGGTAGGCCTGATTAATATCGAACTCGCTCATACCGGACTGGAACGCTTCGTGCGCCGCACGGTGGCCATTCACCGCCGTTTTTTGCGCTTCACGCATGCAGTAAAGTTCGTAGTCGGTCTTGTAGGCGCGATAGTAGTGCAGATAATCCAGCACGCCTTTCGGGTTGAGTTTATCTGCCGGAATATCCAGACCCAGCGCACGCTCAGGAACCGGACCAATGTAGCCGATGTTGCCGCGCGCCGCTGGCAGCTGGCTGCCAATGCCGTCTGCTTTTGGCAGCGCAATCACGTCAATTTCTTCGGTCCAGAATGAGGTCGGCAGCGGCTCCACGTTGTGCCAGTAATCGACCGGCAGGTAGAACCACAGTTTCGGCTTGTTCACGCCATCCACCAGCAGCCAGCAATTTGGAACCTGCGTGACAGGCACCCAGGCTTTAAACTGCGGGTTAACCTTGAAGGGATAAGCATGGTCATCAAGAAAAGTATTCATCAGCTCGCCGGAGTGGATCAGCAGGGCATCCAGCTTGAAGCGGGCCAGTACATCGCGGGTACGTTCCTGTAGGGTAACGATATGATTTTTATAAAGCGAAGCCAGTGAGTCCATCATTCTTCCTTTCGTTTTTTTGACCTCAAGTCATCGCATCTTAGCACACCTCACTGCGGCTGCGTGATTTCCACCGACCGTGATCAGCGCAGCAATTTCTTAATGACTAATTTGCATTTTATTAACATAAATTCCACACTCCGTTTCATCTGGTATGACCAGATCCAATTGCTGGATTCAGGAGACCGACATGCTCTACAAAGGTGACACCCTGTACGTAGACTGGCTGGAAGATGGCATTGCCGAACTGGTGTTCGATGCCCCCGGCTCAGTGAACAAGCTTGATACCGCGACGGTGGCCAGTCTTGGCCAGGCGCTGGATGTACTTGAAAAGCAATCAGATTTGAAAGGGCTGCTGCTGCGCTCCAACAAAGCGGCCTTTATCGTTGGCGCGGATATCACCGAATTCCTGTCGCTGTTCCTGGTGCCCGAAGAACAGCTGAGCCAGTGGCTGCACTTTGCCAACAGCGTTTTTAATCGTCTGGAAGATCTGCCTGTCCCGACCCTTTCCGCCGTTAACGGCTACGCGCTGGGCGGTGGCTGCGAGTGCGTGCTGGCGACCGACTACCGTCTGGCGACGCCGGACCTGCGCATCGGCCTGCCGGAAACCAAGCTGGGCATCATGCCGGGCTTTGGCGGTTCCGTGCGTATGCCGCGCATGCTGGGTGCCGACAGCGCGCTGGAGATCATTGCCGCGGGTAAAGATGTCGGCGCAGAACAGGCGCAGAAAATCGGCCTGGTGGACGGCGTGGTTAAGCCTGAAAAACTGATTGAGGGTGCTATCGCCATCCTCCGTCAGGCGATTAATGGCGATCTCGACTGGAAAGCCAAACGCCAGCCGAAACTGGAGCCGTTGAAGCTCAGCAAAATTGAAGCCACCATGAGCTTCACCATCGCCAAAGGCATGGTGATGCAGACGGCGGGTAAACACTACCCGGCGCCGATCACAGCGGTGAAAACCATTGAAGCGGCAGCCCGTCTGGGCCGTGATGACGCTCTGAAGCTTGAAAACCAGAGCTTTGTCCCGCTGGCGCACACCAACGAAGCCCGCGCGCTGGTTGGTATCTTCCTTAACGATCAGTTCGTGAAAGGCAAAGCCAAACAACTCACCAAAAACGTTGAAACGCCAAAACACGCGGCGGTACTCGGCGCGGGCATTATGGGGGGCGGCATCGCCTATCAGTCTGCCTGGAAAGGCGTGCCGGTGGTGATGAAGGACATCAACGAGAAATCCCTGACGCTGGGCATGACCGAAGCGGCCAAGCTGCTGAATAAACAGCTTGAGCGCGGCAAAATTGATGGTCTGAAGCTTGCAGGCGTGATCTCCACCATCCAGCCAGTGCTGGAATACAGCGGTTTCGACCGTGTGGACGTGGTGGTTGAAGCGGTCGTCGAGAACCCGAAAGTGAAAAAAGCGGTGCTGGCCGAAACCGAAGACAAGGTGCGTCCGGAAACCGTGCTGGCCTCTAACACCTCCACCATTCCTATCAGCGAACTGGCGAGCGTGCTGAAGCGTCCGGAAAACTTCTGCGGGATGCACTTCTTTAACCCGGTGCACCGCATGCCGCTGGTCGAAGTGATCCGAGGGGAAAAAACCTCCGACGAAACCATCGCCAAAGTGGTGGCGTGGGCGAGCAAGATGGGCAAAACGCCGATCGTGGTTAACGACTGCCCGGGCTTCTTCGTTAACCGCGTGCTGTTCCCGTACTTCGCCGGTTTCAGCCAGCTGCTGCGCGACGGCGCAGACTTCCGCAAAATCGACAAAGTGATGGAAAAACAGTTCGGCTGGCCGATGGGCCCGGCGTATCTGCTGGACGTTGTCGGCATCGACACTGCCCATCACGCGCAGGCGGTGATGGCGGCGGGCTTCCCGCAGCGCATGCAGAAAGATTATCGCGACGCCATTGATGCCCTGTTCGACGCCAACCGCTTCGGGCAGAAAAACGGTCTGGGCTTCTGGCGCTATAAAGAAGACAGCAAAGGCAAACCGAAGAAAGAAGAAGATCCGGCGGTGGATGGCCTGCTGGCCGACGTCAGTCAGCCAAAACGCGACTTCACCGACGATGAGATCATCGCACGGATGATGATCCCAATGGTCAACGAAGTGGTGCGCTGCCTCGAAGAAGGCATTATCGCCAGCCCGGCAGAAGCGGATATGGCGCTGGTGTACGGCCTCGGCTTCCCTCCGTTCCACGGAGGCGCGTTCCGCTGGCTGGATACGCTCGGCAGCGCCCGCTATCTCGATATGGCTCAGCAGTACCAGCACCTCGGCCCGCTTTATGAGGTGCCGGAAGGGCTGCGTAACAAAGCGCGCCATAACGAACCCTACTACCCAGCAGTTGAGCCAGCCCGTCCGGTTGGCGAACTGAAAACGGCTTAAGGAGTCACAATGGAAAAGGTTGTCATTGTTGATGCGATTCGCACCCCGATGGGCCGTTCAAAAGGCGGTGCGTTCCGTAACGTGCGCGCGGAAGATCTCTCCGCGCACCTGATGCGTAGCCTGCTGGCGCGTAACCCGGCGCTGGACCCAGCAGCGCTGGACGATATTTACTGGGGCTGCGTGCAGCAGACGCTGGAGCAGGGCTTTAACATCGCCCGTAACGCGTCCCTGCTGGCGGAGATCCCGCATTCGGTTCCGGCCGTCACCGTCAACCGTCTTTGCGGTTCGTCGATGCAGGCGCTGCACGACGCGGCACGGATGATCATGACCGGCGATGCGCAGGCCTGTCTGGTGGGCGGCGTGGAGCACATGGGCCACGTGCCGATGAGCCACGGGGTCGATTTCCATCCTGGCATGAGCCGCAACGTGGCGAAAGCCGCCGGTATGATGGGCCTGACCGCCGAGATGCTCTCCCGTCTGCACGGCATCAGCCGTGAGATGCAGGATGCGTTTGCCGCACGCTCGCATGCCCGCGCCTGGGCCGCCACGCAGTCTGGTGCCTTTAAGAATGAGATCATCCCAACCGGCGGTCACGACGCAGACGGCGTACTGAAGCAGTTCAGCTACGACGAAGTTATCCGCCCGGAAACCACGGTCGAAGCGCTTTCTACCCTGCGTCCGGCATTTGATCCGGTCACCGGCACGGTAACGGCGGGCACCTCGTCTGCCCTGTCCGACGGTGCCGCCGCGATGCTGGTGATGAGCGAAAGCCGCGCCCGCGAATTAGGCCTGACGCCACGCGCCCGCGTGCGTTCGATGGCGGTGGTGGGCTGCGACCCGTCAATCATGGGCTACGGTCCGGTTCCGGCGTCAAAACTGGCGCTGAAAAAAGCGGGGCTGAGCGCAAGTGATATCGATCTGTTCGAGATGAATGAAGCCTTCGCCGCACAGATCCTGCCGTGCATTAAAGATCTGGGCCTGATGGATCAGATCGACGAGAAGATTAACCTCAACGGCGGCGCGATCGCGCTCGGACACCCGCTGGGCTGCTCCGGGGCGCGTATCAGCACCACGCTGATCAACCTGATGGAACGCAAAGATGCCCAGTTCGGGCTGGCAACGATGTGTATCGGGTTGGGTCAGGGTATCGCGACGGTGTTTGAGAGGGTGTAAAGAAAAAGTATCTCAAAGTAACGTAGGCCCGATAAGCATCGCGCCATCGGGCTTTTGCCGGGAGGCGCTACGCTTTCCCGGCCTACGAAGAGAAAAAGTTTAGTTGCCGTTCTTCCCGCCTGTCAGGGGCGGGTTTTTTACGTTATTGCAGCAGCGAAATATCCGCCACGCGCAGGAACAGCTCACGCAGTTTCTCAAGCATTGAGAGACGGTTAATCCGCAGCTCTTTATCTTCCACGTTCACCATCACCTTCTCGAAGAAGGCGTCGATGACGTCACGCAGCTCCGCCAGCTCCACCAGTGCTTCCTGGTAGCGACCTTCCGCGAAATACGGCTCCAGCTTGTCGCGCAGCACCACAACCTGCATCGCCAGAGAAATCTCTTCCGGCTCTTTCAGGGTTGCAGCGTTGACGCGCTCGTTCAGCGTTTCGTCGGATTTCGCGAGGATGTTGGATACACGCTTGTTGGCCGCGGCCAGCGCAGACGCCGCTTCCAGCGTACGGAAGTGGGATACCGCTTTCATACGCGCATCGAAATCTGCCGGACGGGTCGGACGACGCGCCAGCACCGCCTGAATGGTATCAACGGAGTAACCTTCGTCCTGATACCACGCGCGGAAACGACCGAGCATAAAGTCGATAACATCATCCACAACCTTCGCGTTGGTCAGCTTATCGCCGTACAGACGTACCGCTTCTTCGGTCAGCGTTTGCAGATCGAGGTTAAGGTTCTTCTCTACGATGATTCGCAGCACGCCCAGCGCAGCACGACGCAGCGCGAACGGGTCTTTATCGCCTTTCGGATGCTGACCGATACCGAAGATACCCGCCAGGGTGTCCATCTTATCGGCAATCGCCACGGCGCAGGCAACAGGGTTAGACGGCAGATCGTCACCGGCAAAGCGCGGCTGATACTGCTCGTTCAGGGCTACCGCCACGTCTTCCGCTTCGCCATCGTGACGCGCGTAGTGCATGCCCATCACGCCCTGGGTGTCGGTAAATTCGAACACCATGTTGGTCATCAGGTCGCACTTGGAGAGCAGGCCCGCGCGGGTAGCGTGGTTAACGTCGGCGCCAATTTCACGGGCAATCCAGCCGGACAGCTCCGCGATACGGTCGGTCTTGTCGCGTAGCGTACCCAGCTGCTGCTGGAACAGTACGGTTTGCAGACGCGGCAGGTTGTCTTCCAGACGTTTTTTACGGTCGGTATTGAAGAAGAACTCGGCATCCGCCAGACGCGGACGCACCACTTTCTCGTTACCGGAGATAATCTGGCTCGGATCTTTCGATTCGATGTTCGCCACGAAGATGAAGTTTGGCAGCAGCTTGCCGTCGTTGGCGTAAACCGGGAAGTACTTCTGGTCACCCTTCATGGTGTACACCAGCGCTTCTGCCGGAACGGCCAGGAATTTCTCTTCGAATTTCGCGGTCAGTACAACCGGCCATTCGACCAGCGAGGTCACCTCTTCCAGCAGGCTGTCGCTCAGATCGGCATTACCGCCAATTTTGCGCGCCGCGTCTTCTGCGTCCGCTTTGATTTTGGCTTTACGCTGTTCGTAGTCAGCAATGACCTTGCCGCGCTCCAGCAGGATCTGCGGGTACTGGTCAGCATTGTCGATAGTGAACTCCGACTCGCCCATAAAGCGATGGCCGCGGATCACGCGATCGGACGCCACGCCCAGAATGGTCGCCGGGATAACGGTATCGCCCAGCAGCAGGGTCACGGTGTGAACCGGACGCACAAAGTGTACGTCGGACGCGCCCCAGCGCATCAGCTTAGGAATCGGCAATTTTGCCAGCGAGGTCGCGATCATGTCAGGCAGCAGCGCTTCGGCGCTTTCGCCTTTCACATGGGCACGGTACAGCAGCCATTCACCTTTGTCGGTGGTCAGACGCTCAGCCTGATCAACGGTGATGCCGCAGCCGCGCGCCCAGCCTTCTGCCGCTTTGCTCGGCTTGCCTTCCGCGTCGAACGCCTGAGCAATGGCCGGGCCACGTTTTTCAACTTCACGATCCGGCTGGGACGCCGCCAGGTTTGCCACTTTCAGCGCCAGACGACGCGGCGCAGCAAACCACTCAATTTTACCGTGCGCCAGGCCAGCGTTATCCAGCTCAGCAGTGACGTTCGCAGCGAAAGATTCAGCCAGGCTGCGCAGGGCTTTTGGTGGCAGCTCTTCAGTGCCGATTTCCACCAGGAAAGTTTTCTCAGACATGGCCGCCTCTTATTTGTTTCGGTTGCACATCGGGAAGCCAAGGGCTTCACGGGACGCGTAGTAAGCTTCTGCAACGGCTTTGGTCAGGGTACGAATACGCAGAATGTAGCGCTGACGTTCAGTCACGGAGATCGCTTTGCGGGCATCCAGCAGGTTGAAGCTGTGGGCAGCCTTCAGAATACGCTCGTAGGCAGGCAGCGGCAGCGGAGTCTCCAGCGCCAGCAGCTGCTGGGCTTCTTTCTCGTACTGCTCGAAGCAGGTGAACAGGAAGTCCACGTCCGCGTATTCGAAGTTATAGGTGGATTGCTCCACTTCGTTCTGATGGAACACGTCGCCGTAGGTGGTTTTACCCAGCGGGCCGTCGCTCCAGACCAGGTCGTAAACGCTGTCTACGCCCTGAATGTACATGGCCAGACGTTCCAGACCATAGGTGATTTCGCCGGTAATCGGTTTACATTCCAGACCGCCAACCTGCTGGAAGTAAGTGAACTGGGTCACTTCCATGCCGTTCAGCCACACTTCCCAACCCAGACCCCAGGCACCCAGCGTTGGGTTTTCCCAGTTATCTTCCACGAAACGAATGTCGTGAATGGTTGGATCCATACCCAGCTCTTTCAGTGACCCGAGGTACAGTTCCTGAATGTTGTCGGGTGATGGCTTAATCACCACCTGGAACTGATAGTAGTGCTGCAAACGGTTCGGGTTTTCGCCGTAACGGCCATCGGTCGGACGACGGGATGGCTGCACATAGGCGGTCGCCATTGGCTCTGGCCCTAACGCGCGCAGGCTGGTCATCGGGTGTGAGGTGCCTGCGCCAACTTCCATGTCCAAAGGTTGAACAATGGTGCAGCCCTGACGAGCCCAGTAATCCTGTAAGGTCAGGATCAGGCCCTGGAAGGTCTTGGTATCAAACTTTTGCATAGTATTTCGTGCTGGATACGTGTGGTTTTAAATGGAAGGGATCAGTATACCCGCTGGCTGCAAGATATACAGTACGAAACGGGGTTGTTTAGGGAAAATTGGGGAATAAGCCCTACAGCCAGAACCTGCGAAGGCTCTGGTTGCTGCTTATACGAGCAATTTAACGCATTGAGAGATGTAAAAACTGGCCGTCTGCATCAAAAGAGCAGACAAAGCCCTCTTTACGCGCCGTATAGCCTTTCAGTTCATAGCTGCCCTGAAAGCGCTCGAAGCCGTTTATATGAATTTTCTGTGCTTCGGAATTATAGCGGTGAGCCGCCTGATCCCTGCACAGCTGTTCCATATTCAGGGAACGCTCCGGGCTCATTTTCCCCTGCTGCGCTTTTTGGACAGGTATCTCCTCAGAAGCACTGCATCCTGTTAATAAGAGCAGCAGAAAGAGTGACACCCCACGCTTCATTATCATTTTTATTACCGCCCTGGTCAGTGGCTGTTATTTTTAGTAGCAACACGTTTATAGATTAAAGTCCGTCATTCTGCGAATCTCGCCAGCTCCCTACAAGTTAGCCTGGCTAAACTCAGAATTTTCCAAGGGAAAAGTTTTACACAATCGCAGTCACACTTTTTTTATCAGGAATACAGAGGAACTGATGCAGTCAAAAATTAACTGGATTGATAACCTGCGGGGAATAGCCTGTCTGATGGTGGTGATGATCCACACAACGACCTGGTATGTCACGAACGCGCACAGTATCAGCCCTGTTAACTGGGATGTCGCCAATATTCTGAACTCGGCCTCCCGCGTGAGCGTCCCGCTGTTCTTTATGATTTCCGGTTTTCTCTTTTTTGGCGAGCGTAGCGCGCAGCCAAGACATTTCATCCGTATTGTCTCCTGTCTGCTGTTTTACAGCGCCATTTCGCTGCTCTATATCATCCTGTTCACTTCAATTAACGCTGAACGTTCCCTGCTCAATTTGTTGCAAAAACCGGTGTTCTATCATCTGTGGTTTTTCTTCGCGATAATCGTTATCTATCTGGTGTCACCGTTAATTCAGGTAAAAAACGTCAGCGGTAAAATGCTGCTGGCCTTGATGGTAATAATCGGGATCGTGGCCAACCCGAATACCGTTTCACAGAAAATTGATGGCTTTGAATGGCTGCCCGTTAACCTTTATATCACCGGAGATACGTTTTATTACGTGCTGTACGGCATGCTGGGGCGCGCCATTGGCATGATGGAGACGCAAAAGCGAGGAATAAACTGGCTATGCGCGGCCGCGTTTCTCGTCGGTGTGTTTATTATCTCTCGCGGGACGCTGCATGAGCTGCAATGGCGCGGCAACTTTGCCGATACCTGGTATCTCTACTGCGGGCCGATGGTCTTTATCTGCGCGATCTCTCTGCTGACGCTGGTTAAAAACACCCTGAATGCCCGCCCGCTTCCGGTGCTGGGGTTTATCTCTCGCCACTCGCTGGGCATTTACGGTTTTCACGCGCTGGTGATCCACGCCCTGCGCACCCGCGGCGTTGAGCTTAAAAGCTGGCCGGTGCTGGATATTGTCTGGATATTTACCGTTACGCTGGTTGTCAGCCTGCTGCTGTCAATGTTGCTGCAAAGAATCGATACGCGCCGGTTTGTAAGCTAACCCGGTTGAAGGCTGGTAGGCCGGGTAAGCGTTAGCGCCACCCGGCTCCTGTTTATGACATTAGCGGCAAAAGCTGCTGATAGATTTTGCGGAACACGTCTCGTCTTTCAGCATAGCGAGCATGATTTTTCGCATCAGGACGATGCTGCCGTTCAAGCGGCAGCTGGGGCAAAAGCTGGTGCAGTGGTTTATCCGGGTTCAGCGCAATTTGCGCCAGCCGTGCCGCACCGAGCGCCGGGCCGACATCGCCTCCCGTACGATAGTCCAGCTGCAACCCGCTGATATCGGAAAGCATTTGCCGCCAGTAGCTGCTTCGTGCACCGCCGCCAATTAACGTAATGCTGGATGGCGTCAGTCCACAGTCATGCACGACATCCATTCCGTCCGCCAGAGCATAGCCAACGCCTTCAAGCACCGCGCGCGCAAGCTCTGCCGGGCCGTGCTGATGGGTAAGACCGAAGAACACCCCTTTCGCTTCCGGGTTGTTATGCGGCGTCCGCTCGCCGGAAAGGTACGGTAAAAACCAGACCGCACCGGCATTATCATCTGCCTGCTGTGCCGCTGTGATAAGCGCCGGGACGTCCGCCATTCCGGTTAGCTTTGCCGCCCAGTCAAGGCAGGAAGCCGCGCTCAGCATCACCGACATCAAATGCCATTTACCCGGCAACGCGTGGCAGAAGCTGTGTACGGCGCTTCCAGGGTTGCTACGATACCCGTCACTGACGGCAAAATAGACGCCGGAGGTACCGAGTGAGAGCATGGCCTGCCCTGCCTCGACCATCCCCACGCCGACCGCACCCGCCGCATTATCGCCGCCGCCGGCGACGACAGGTACGGCTGGCATGTTCCAGCGTTCAGCAACAGAAGGCTGTAAAGCCCCCGTGATTTCACTGCCTTCAAACAGCGCAGGCATATGGTCGCGCGTCAGTTGGCAGGCATCCAGCATCGCCTCGCTCCAGTCCCGTTTCGCCACGTCGAGCCACATCGTACCCGCGGCGTCAGACATGTCGCTGGCAAAATCCCCCGTCATGCGAAAACGCAGGTAGTCTTTCGGCAACAGAACCTTCGCCACCTGACGAAAAATCTCAGGCTCATGGCGCTGCACCCACAGGAGTTTTGGCGCGGTAAAACCGGGCATCATCAGGTTGCCCGTAATTTCACGGGATGCAGGCACACGCTCCTCAAGGATCGCGCACTCTTCCGCACAGCGGCCATCGTTCCAGAGAATAGCCGGGCGCAGAACGCGATGCTGACTATCCAGCAACGTTGCGCCATGCATTTGCCCGGCAATGCCCAGCGCTTTCACGTCGCGCAGGCTATGCTGCTCGCCTAAGGCTTTCATCGCACGCTCTGTCGCCTGCCACCACTGCTCCGGATCTTGTTCCGACCAAAGCGGATACGGACGTGAAACCTGCAACTTTTCAGTCTGCGTGGCTAATACATCGCCCTGCTCGCTTAACAGGATGGCTTTCACCCCCGACGTGCCAAGATCGATCCCGATATACATGTGGTGGCTCCTTTGACGAAAATGCCCGGTGGCGCTGCGCTTACCGGGCCTGGATGCTGTTATTTATCGAACAGGTAGTGATTGACCAGGTTTTCCAGCAGCTCCTGATGGCCGCTCTGATGCTGCGGCGCAAGCTGATGCTGTTCAGCGTACTTCGCGATCTCCGCAAGCGATAACTGACCTTTCAAAATTTGCTGGCCCAGCTCACTGTTCCAGCCGCTGTAGCGCTTCGCCACGCGCTTATCCAGCTCACCGTCTTCAATCATACGGGCCGCTACTTTCAGCGCCAGCGCCATGGTGTCCATCGCGCCAATATGCCCGTAGAACAGATCGTATTTGTCGGTGCTCTGGCGACGCACTTTGGCGTCGAAGTTCAGGCCGCCGGTGGTGAAACCGCCCGCTTTGATGATCTCGTACATCACCAGCGCATTCTCTTCCACGCTGTTCGGGAACTGGTCGGTATCCCAGCCCAGCTGTGGATCACCACGGTTAGCATCGACAGAGCCGAAGATGCCCAGCGCAATCGCAGAGGCAATTTCGTGATGGAACGAGTGGCCCGCCAGGGTAGCGTGGTTAGCCTCAATATTCACTTTGATCTCTTTTTCCAGACCAAACTGCTTCAGGAAGCCATACACGGTGGCGACATCATAATCATACTGATGCTTGGTTGGCTCCTGTGGTTTTGGCTCAATCAGCAGCGTGCCGCGGAAACCGATTTTGTGTTTGTGGTCCACAACCATCTGCATAAAGCGACCAATCTGCTCACGCTCCTGACGCAGGTCGGTATTCAGCAGCGTTTCATAGCCTTCACGACCGCCCCAGAGTACATAGTTCTCACCGCCCAGCTGATGCGTGGCGTTCATCGCGGTCACGACCTGGGTTGCCGCCCAGCTGAAGACTTCCGGGTCCGGGTTGGTTGCCGCACCCGCGCCATAGCGAGGATTGGTAAAGCAGTTAGCCGTACCCCAGAGCAGCTTCACGCCGCTTTGCTGCTGTTTTTCAGCCAGTACGTCGACCATCTGCGCGAAATTGTTCAGATACTCTTTCAGCGATGCCCCTTCCGGCGACACGTCCACATCGTGGAAACAGTAGTACGGCACGTTCAGCTTATGGAAGAACTCGAACGCGACGTCGGCTTTACGCTTCGCCAGCTCAATGGCCTCGCCCGGCTGTTGCCATGGACGGTCAAAAGAGCCCACGCCGAACATATCGGCACCGTTCCAGCAGAAGGTGTGCCAGTAGCAGGCGGCAAAGCGCAAGTGATCTTCCATGCGCTTACCCAGCACCAGCTCATCCGGGTTGTAGTGACGAAATGCTAAAGGATTGGTCGTTTTCGTGCCTTCGAAACGAACGCGATCGAGTTGGTCGAAATAAGCTTGCATATTGAGCTCCATAATCAGGGTATGCGGCGTGGTCTTGCTTCTGGAGTAATAGTGAATAGACATTGGAGGTTGCTCAATTACGTTATTTCACACTGCTATTGAGAGAATGCGCAATTGTGCGCTGGCTCGCAAAATAATGCGCAGACAAACTATTTTTCGGCGCGCATTCCAGAATCAAATGTAATTAATAGGTTACGCTTTTTAAAATCCGATCGCGGTCATAAATTCAGAAATAAACCAAATATCGTAATGAGAAGATAAAAATCTGTAATTGCCAGCAGGCCTTTCCACGTTAAAAATTTGCTGCGTCTCAGCAGTGAACGTTTCTTTTATCTCAGCTACACATACCCCTACAAAAAGGCCTAATAATTATGAAGATAAAGAACCTGACCCTAACGCTCTGCACTACTCTCCTGCTTGCAAGCTTTGCCGGCCACGCCAAAGAGGTCAAAATCGGCATGGCGATTGATGACTTACGCCTGGAGCGCTGGCAAAAAGATCGCGATATCTTTGTTAAAAAAGCGGAATCTCTCGGCGCGGAGGTGTTCGTTCAGTCCGCTAACGGCAACGAAGAGACGCAAATGTCGCAAATCGAGAATATGATCAACCGTGGCGTCGATGTGCTGGTCATTATCCCGTATAACGGCCAGGTATTAAGCAACGTGGTGAAAGAAGCGAAACAGGAAGGGATAAAAGTCCTGGCTTATGACCGCATGATTAATAATGCCGATATTGATTATTATATTTCGTTCGACAATGAAAAGGTGGGTGAATTACAGGCTAAAAGCCTGGTCGCAAAAGTGCCTCAGGGGAATTATTTCCTGATGGGCGGCTCGCCTGTGGATAACAACGCCAAACTGTTCCGCCAGGGACAAATGAAAGTGCTGAAGCCGTATATCGACGAGGGCAAAATTAAAGTCGTCGGCGACCAGTGGGCTGACGGTTGGTTACCGGAAAACGCGCTGAAAATTATGGAAAACGCGTTGACCGCAAATAACAACAAAATCGATGCGGTGGTGGCCTCTAACGATGCCACTGCGGGTGGCGCCATTCAGGCGCTGAGCGCGCAGGGTCTGGCCGGGAAAGTCGCTATTTCCGGCCAGGACGCCGACCTTGCGGGTGTAAAACGCATCATCGCGGGTACCCAGACCATGACGGTGTATAAGCCCATTACCGAGCTTGCCAATACGGCCGCCGAAATTGCCGTTGAACTGGGCAATGGCCAGCAACCTAAAGCAGACGCGACGTTAAATAACGGCCTGAAAGACGTACCTGCTCGCCTGCTTACCCCTATCGAAGTCAACAAAGAGAATATTGACGCCACCGTGGTGAAAGACGGTTTCCATAAGAAGAGTGAACTGTAATCCAGCGCAGCCCCTGCCCGGCAGGGGCGCATTGACCTGCCCTGTTCATCTGTTGGGCTATGCGGAGCAGTTATGTCTTATTTACTTGAAATGAAAAGCATCACCAAAGCCTTCGGAGCGGTGAAAGCAGTCGATAACGTAAGCCTGCGGCTGAATCCCGGCGAAGTGATGTCGCTGTGCGGCGAAAATGGCTCGGGAAAATCCACGCTGATGAAAGTGTTGTGCGGGATCTACCCGCACGGCAGCTACGAGGGCGAAATCGTTTTTGCCGGTGAGGTGCTCCAGGCCACGCACATTCGCGATACCGAACGTAAAGGCATCGCTATCATTCACCAGGAGCTGGCGCTGGTGAAGCACCTTACCGTGCTGGAAAATATCTTTCTCGGTGCCGAACTCTCACGCCACGGCGTACTGGATTACGACACCATGACGCTGCGCTGCGAAAAACTGCTGGCTCAGGTGAGCCTGGCTATCTCACCGGATACGCGCGTGGGCGACTTAGGTTTAGGCCAGCAGCAGCTGGTGGAGATCGCCAAGGCGCTGAACAAACAGGTGCGCCTGCTGATCCTCGACGAACCAACCGCCTCACTCACCGAACAGGAAACCGCCGTACTGCTCAATATCATCCGCGATCTGCAAAACCACGGTATCGCCTGCATCTATATTTCGCACAAGCTCAATGAGGTGAAAGCCATTTCCGACACCATCTGCGTCATCCGCGACGGGCAGCACATCGGCACGCGTGAAGCAGAAGGCATGAGCGAGGATGACATCATCACCATGATGGTGGGTCGCGAACTCACCGCGCTGTATCCCAACGAACCGCACACCATCGGCGAAGAGCTCCTGCGCGTGGAAAACCTGACGGCGTGGCATCCCGTTAACCGCCATATCAAGCGCGTGGATAACCTCTCCTTCTCGCTGCACCGCGGCGAAATTCTCGGCATTGCGGGTTTAGTGGGTGCGGGAAGAACCGAGGCCGTGCAGTGTCTCTTTGGCGTCTGGCCGGGGCGCTGGGAAGGCAAAATTTATATCGACGGTCAGCCGGTAAAAATCGACAACTGCCAGCAGGCTATTGCTAAGGGCATTGCCATGGTGCCAGAAGATCGCAAAAAAGACGGCATCGTGCCGGTAATGGCGGTGGGAAAAAATATCACGCTGGCGGCGCTCAGCCAGTTTTCCGGCGCGCTGAGCAGCCTGGATGATGCCGCAGAACAGCAGTGTATTCTCCAGTCGCTTGCCCGGCTTAAGGTGAAAACCTCCTCGCCGGAGCTGGCGATAGGACGCTTGAGCGGCGGCAACCAGCAGAAAGCGATTCTGGCGCGCTGCCTGCTGCTTAATCCGCGCATTTTAATTCTGGACGAACCCACCCGCGGGATCGATATCGGCGCGAAGTATGAAATCTACAAGCTGATCAACCAGCTTGTACAGCAAGGGATTGCCGTCATTGTTATTTCGTCCGAATTGCCTGAAGTGCTGGGGCTGAGCGACCGCGTGCTGGTCATGCATGAAGGGAAACTCAAAGCCAACCTGAACAACCAGAACCTGACGCAAGAGCAGGTGATGGAAGCTGCCTTAAGGAGCGAACGCCATGTCGAAAAGCAACCCGTCTGATATCAAAGTCGCTGTTCCGACGCCCGGTGCGTTCGCAGGACTTAAATCGCTGAATCTGCAAGTTTTTGTAATGATTGCCGCCATTATCGTGATCATGTTGTTCTTTACCTGGATGACCGATGGATCCTATTTAAGCGCACGTAACGTCTCTAACCTGCTGCGTCAGACCGCCATCACCGGGATCCTGGCGGTGGGGATGGTCTTTGTGATTATCTCAGCGGAAATTGACCTGTCGGTAGGGTCGATGATGGGTCTGCTCGGCGGCGTGGCGGCAATTTTTGACGTCTGGCTCGGCTGGCCGCTGCCGCTGACGATTGCGGTCACGCTGGTGCTGGGTCTGCTGCTGGGGGCGTGGAATGGCTGGTGGGTGGCCTACCGTAAAGTCCCGTCGTTTATCGTCACCTTAGCGGGGATGCTGGCCTTCCGCGGCATTCTGATTGGGATCACCAACGGCACCACCGTCTCCCCGACCAGCGCCTCGATGTCCCAGATTGGCCAAAGCTACCTCTCTGATGGCGTCGGTTTTACGATCGGCGTGGTTGGGCTGATGGCGTTTGTCGCGTGGCAATGGCGAGGACGCATGCGTCGCCAGGCGCTGGGGCTGGCCTCGCCTGCCTCAACCTCGGTTGTCGGCCGTCAGGCGCTTACTGCGGTGATTGTGCTGGGGGCCATCTGGCTGTTAAACGATTATCGCGGTGTCCCAACGCCCGTTCTGCTGCTGGCGCTGTTGCTGTTAGGTGGGATGTTTATGGCCACACGTACCGCATTCGGTCGCCGTATTTATGCCATCGGCGGCAATCTGGAAGCCGCGCGTTTATCTGGTATCAACGTAGAACGCACCAAACTCGCCGTCTTTGCCATCAACGGCCTGATGGTGGCCATCGCGGGGCTGATCCTCAGTTCGCGACTGGGGGCGGGCTCCCCGTCTGCGGGTAACATTGCCGAGCTGGACGCCATCGCCGCCTGCGTGATTGGCGGGACCAGCCTCGCCGGGGGCATTGGCAGCGTGGCGGGGGCGGTGATGGGCGCATTTATTATGGCTTCGCTGGATAACGGGATGAGTATGATGGACGTGCCGACGTTTTGGCAGTATATCGTCAAGGGTGCCATTCTTTTGCTGGCAGTCTGGATGGACTCTGCCACCAAGCGGCGCGCCTGATAACACTATCGTGACTAATTTGGGAAATGAGCCATGTTTGAAAAGCGTCACCGCATTACGTTGTTATTCAATGCCAACAAAGCCTATGACCGGCAGGTGGTTGAAGGGGTTGGCGAATATTTGCAGGCGTCGCAATCCGAATGGGATATTTTCATCGAAGAAGATTTTCGTACCCGTCTGGAGAACATCAAAGACTGGCTGGGAGACGGGGTCATCGCTGACTTTGACGACCCCGTGATTGAACAGTTGCTGAGTGGCGTCGACGTGCCTATCGTGGGCGTTGGCGGCTCTTACCATACACCGGAACATTACCCCCCCGTTCACTACATCGCCACGGATAACCATGCTCTGGTCGAGACCGCCTTCCTCCATTTAAAGGAGAAAGGCGTACATCGTTTTGCGTTTTACGGATTGCCCGCCACCAGCGGAAAGCGCTGGGCGATGGAGCGTGAATATGCCTTCTGCCAGCTGGTTGCCCAGGAGAAGTATCGCGGCGTCGTTTATCAGGGGCTGGAAACCGCGCCAGAAAACTGGCAGCACGCACAAAATCGCCTGGCTGACTGGCTGCAAACTCTGCCGCCCCAGACAGGGATTATCGCCGTGACGGACGCCCGCGCCCGCCACGTATTACAGGTGTGCGAACATTTGCATATTCCGGTGCCTGAAAAGCTGTGCGTGATTGGTATTGATAACGAAGAGCTTACGCGCTATCTGTCGCGCGTGGCGCTCTCATCCGTGGCTCAGGGTACCCGTCAGATGGGCTATCAGGCCGCAAAGCTGCTGCACAGACTGTTAGACAACGAATCCCTGCCGCTCCAGCGTCTGCTGGTTCCGCCCGTTCGCGTGGTCGAGCGTCGCTCAACTGACTACCGCTCCTTAAACGATCCGGCCGTGATTCAGGCGATGCACTACATTCGCAATCATGCCTGCAAAGGGATTAAGGTCGATCAGGTGCTCGATTCGGTCGGCATTTCACGTTCGAATCTGGAGAAGCGGTTCAAAGAGGAAGTCGGTGAGACGATTCACGCCGTGATCCATGCGGAAAAGCTGGAGAAAGCGCGCAGTCTGCTGATCTCCACCTCGCTGTCGATCAACGAGATTTCACAGATGTGCGGCTATCCGTCGCTTCAGTATTTCTATTCGGTGTTCAGAAAAGAGTATGACACCACGCCGAAGGAGTACCGGGAACGGTACAGTGAAGTCCTGCTCTAGAAAAAAGAACGCCTTCCAGTGGAAGGCGTTTTTCATTACATATGTGCGGCAATCAGACGCTGGTTATCCTGGTACATGGAGAACAGGTAATTGTTATAACGCTGTCCCTGAGTGGAATAACCTTTCAGCTTGTGGATCATCGCCGTAGCCGTTACTTCCTGATCCGCCTTACGCAGCTGAGCGCGTGACTTACGGAACGAGGAGTAGGCCGGATGGGTGTTCAGGTTCACCACATAGGCATTCACGGAATCTTTCACCGATTCAAACTGTGAATAGCCCTTCACCTTGCCGGGTGCATTAGTACAACGACCTTTTGCGCATTTCATGCCAAACAGATTGTTGTTGTTGCGCGCCAGCTTCGAGGTGCCCCAACCGCTTTCGGCGGCGGCCATTGTCGCGACCATACTGCCTGGAATAATGTCCACACGCTCTAACAGAGTGTTCCACGGCACACGACGCGTGTTCCCGCTCCACTTCACTTTATAGCGTTTGGCGATGTCTTTCAGGCGAGTGCGCTCAGACGGCGACCAGCGGCTATCGTACTGTTTGGAGATCAGCCAGTTACGATCCGCAGTAATCGCGGCATTTTGACTTTTAATGTAAGGCATTACCGTCCGGAGAAACGCTTTTTTCCTTGGTGTCCCGGAAGGGTATTTTCGCAAATCAGGAAGTGAACTACTCTTTGCACTATTGCGAGAATACTCTTGTTTACTGCTAACCTTACTGCTTGTCGTCTTTATTACGTGGGCTTTCTTACTCGTTGTATCCGCGTGCGTCTTTGCAAGCACCTCACCTGAAAATGCCATGGTGAGTAACATGAGTATCGCGGCCCCATATCGTCGAATGGGAGTCGATATCATTAGGTCTCCTGGTCGGATATAAACATTCCAACACCTTATTTTCTTCAAAAATTTGAGAGCGGAATCTCAAATCATACCAAAAATAGTCCTCAAGAGCACGTATACAAATAGTCCAATTCCGAAACTATGTCATCCGGAACATGCTCATTAAATCACCAGCACTGGAAAAATGTGCGCGATATCGCAGATAACTGCCTAATTTTGCGCGGGATCACTCATCCCTTCGCGTCCTCCTGGCAGAAAGCCTCAGAGGAGGAGTTTTTCCCCTGAGCCGAGTGGCACACTGGTCAAAAATGCCGCGACAGGAAAATGGAATGAAACGCACTGCATTAGCTGTTCTGATGTTACCCGCATTCGCGCATGCCGACTGGTCAACGCCGGGATTTAACGCGTTTAGCGCTGAAGGTACCGGCGTCTTTACCAGCCAGGCAACGCTTGCGAAGGGTACCCGCCCGCTGACGTTGAGTTTTGATAACGCGTGCTGGCAGCCGACAGGTGCCATTAAGCTCAACGAGATGCTGTCGCTCAAACCCTGCGAAGGGACCCCACCGCAGTGGCGGTTATTCCGTGACGGCGTTTATCAGATGCGTATTGATACGCGCTCGGGAACGCCGACGCTGATGTTGACGGTACAAAGTGCGGCGCCACAGCCTGTCGCAAACGTTACCCGCCAGTGCCCGAAGTGGGACGGCAAACCGCTCACGATCGATGTCGTTAACACCTTTCCGGAAGGCACGGTGGTGCGTGATTTTTACAGCAAACAGACCGCGACCGTTCAAAACGGCAAAGTAATTCTTCAGCCAGCCGCCAACAGCAATGGCCTGCTGCTGCTTGAGCGCGCCGAGACGGACAAACCCGCGCCATTCAGCTGGCAAAACGCCACCGTCTATTTCGTGCTGACCGATCGCTTCGTAAATGGCGACCCCACCAACGACAACAGCTATGGCCGCCATAAAGACGGTATGCAGGAGATTGGTACTTTCCACGGCGGCGATCTGAAAGGGCTTACCAGCAAACTGGATTACCTTCAGCAACTGGGCGTGAATGCGCTCTGGATAAGCTCACCGCTGGAGCAAATCCACGGCTGGGTTGGCGGCGGCACCAAAGGGGATTTCCCCCACTACGCCTATCACGGCTATTACACTCAGGACTGGACGAAACTCGACGCCAACATGGGCAGCGAAGATGATTTACGCCAGCTTGTCGACGACGCGCACAGGCGCGGTATCCGCGTCCTGTTTGACATTGTCATGAACCACGCGGGTTATGCGACGCTTGCAGATATGCAGGAGTATCAGTTTGGCGCGCTCTATTTGCAGGGCGATGAGCTGAAAAAAACCCTCGGCGAGCGCTGGACTGACTGGAAGCCAGGCGCCGGTCAAAGCTGGCACAGCTTCAACGATTACATCAACTTCAGTGACAAAGCCGCATGGGAAAAATGGTGGGGTAAAAAATGGATCCGTACCGATATCGGTGATTATGACAACCCGGGCTTTGACGATCTGACCATGTCGCTGGCCTTCCTGCCGGATCTGAAAACGGAATCTAAGATCCCGTCAGGTTTGCCGAACTTTTATCAACACAAGCCCGACACCAACGCGAAAGTGATGACGAATTTCACGCCGCGAGATTACCTGACCCACTGGCTCAGCCAGTGGGTACGTGACTACGGCATCGACGGCTTCCGGGTCGATACCGCTAAGCACGTTGAGCCTGAAGCCTGGCAGCAACTGAAAAACCAGGCCAGCCAGGCGCTGGCCGCGTGGAAAGCCGCCAACCCGGACAAAAAACTCGACAATGCGCCATTCTGGATGACCGGTGAATCCTGGGGCCACGGCGTGATGCAGAGCGATTATTACCGCCACGGTTTCGATGCGATGATCAACTTTGACTATCAGGAGCAGGCGGCGAAAGCGGTGGACTGTCTGGCCGATATGGATTTGACCTGGCAGCAAATGGCAGAAAAGCTGCAAAGTTTTAATGTGCTGAGCTATCTCTCCTCCCATGATACGCGTCTGTTCCGTGAAGGGGGCCAGCGCGCCGCTGAGTTACTGCTGCTGGCACCGGGAAGCGTCCAGATCTATTACGGCGATGAATCAGAGCGTCCATTCGGCCCGACGGGCTCCGATCCGCTACAGGGAACCCGTTCGGATATGAACTGGCAGGACGTCACGGGTAAACAGGCGTTAACTGTCGCCCACTGGCAGCTTCTGGGGCAGTTCCGCGCCCGTCATCCGGCGGTGGGTGAAGGCAAGCAAACAACGCTGTCAATGAAAGAGGGCTACGGCTTTGTGCGCGAGCACAAGGGCGATAAGGTGATGGTGGTGTGGGCGGGTAATCAATAGACCCCCTCACCCTAACCCTCTCCTCAGGGGGAGAGGGGCATTCACCAGAACAATTCACCACACAAATACAAACCTACCACATAAAACAACAAATCCGACCACATCCGCCGATTTGCACCAACACGGTGCTGGCGTTATGGTTACTGCCTTTCATATTAAGCCCGACAGATCACCTGCTATGACGTTTTCACTATTCGGCGACAAATTTACCCGCCATTCAGGCATTACCCGCCTGATGGAGGATCTCAACGACGGGCTGCGCACCCCAGGCGCTATCATGCTTGGTGGCGGAAACCCGGCTCAAATTCCGGAGATGAACACCTACTTCCAGACGCTGCTGGCAGAGATGCTGGAAAACGGTAAAGCAACCGATGCGCTATGTAATTACGACGGCCCTCAGGGTAAAACAGAACTACTGACGCTTCTGGCGGCAATGCTGCGGGAAGCGCTGGGTTGGGATATCGAACCACAGAATATTGCACTGACAAACGGCAGTCAGAGCGCGTTTTTCTACTTATTCAATCTGTTCGCCGGACGCCGCGCCGACGGCACCACGAAAAAAGTGCTGTTCCCGCTGGCACCGGAGTATATCGGCTATGCCGATGCCGGCCTCGAAGAAGACCTGTTTGTTTCCGCACGTCCGAATATCGAGTTGCTGCCAGAGGGCCAGTTCAAATATCACGTCGATTTTGAACATCTGCATATCGGTGAAGAGACGGGCATGATCTGCGTATCACGTCCCACCAACCCGACGGGCAACGTGATCACCGACGACGAGCTGATGAAGCTGGATGCGCTGGCGAATCAGCACGGCATCCCGCTGGTGATCGATAACGCCTATGGCGTACCGTTCCCGGGGATCATCTTCAGCGAAGCGCGTCCGCTGTGGAACCCGAATATCATCCTCTGCATGAGCCTCTCCAAGCTGGGCCTGCCGGGCAGCCGCTGCGGCATTATCATTGCTAACGAGAAAATCATCACCGCCATTACCAACATGAACGGCATTATCAGCCTTTCCCCTGGCGGCATCGGCCCGGCGATGATGTGCGAGATGATCAGGCGTAACGACCTGCTGCGCCTGTCGAATGAGGTGATCAAGCCGTTTTACTCTCAGCGCGTTCAGGAAACCATCGCCATCCTTCGCCGCTACTTACCGGAAGAACGCTGCCTGATCCATAAACCGGAAGGGGCAATTTTCCTGTGGCTGTGGTTTAAGGATCTGCCCATTACGACAGAGCTGCTTTATCAGCGTCTGAAAAAGCGTGGCGTGCTGATGGTGCCAGGGGATTACTTCTTCCCGGGGCTGGATAAGCCGTGGCCGCACACGCACCAGTGCATGCGCATGAACTACGTCCCGGACCCGGAAAAAATCGAAGCGGGTGTGAAAATTCTCGCCGAGGAGATTGAGAACGCCTGGCGCGAGGCCGGTTAATAAAACCTCAGGCCAGATTACGCAGCCGTTCCGCGCGTAATCTGGCGGGGTCTATGCAGCGCAGCGCGTGGGTGGGGCAGGCTTCGACGCAGGCGGGATCGCCCTCGCGATGCGCGCACAAATCACATTTCAGCGCCTGAACGCGATCTTCCACGACCCGAACCTGCATTGCCCCGAACGGGCACGCCACCATACAGCTTTTGCAGCCGATACAGCGGGCCTGCTCAACGAGCCAGGCTCCCGCAGCGCGGTGAATGGCCCCCGTCGGGCAGACATTCGCGCAGGGCGCATCTTCACACTGGTGGCAACCCACGGCCGTGGTGAAGGTTGCCCCCTTAACCACGCGGATCCGTGACGTAAACGCTTCTGGCGTGGCGCTGCTTTGATGCGACATCATGCACGCCACCTCACAGGTGCGGCACCCGATACATTTTTCAGGAACCGCCAGGATAAATTGGTTCATCAGTTACGCCTCGCGCACGTTAAACCCCAGTTCTTTCGAGATAGCTTCCGCCGTGTCACGCAGCGGTTTTAGCAAGTTTTTCTCGCCCACCTGCTTCATGCGCGACGTCGACAGTGAAATGGAGATGGCATAGGGCACGCGCCCGTGAATATCAAAGACCGGCACGGCGATACATGACACACCCAGCTCGTTCTCTTCTTTGTCCATCGCCATGCTGTGATCGCGAATTTCCGCCAGCTCATCATACATCGCGCTCAGTTCGGTGATGGTGTTGCGGGTCAAAGGTTGGATCTGTTCCTGGTGGCTTTCCCAGTAGCTCGCCACGTAATCCTGATGACCAAACGCCATATAGATTTTGCCCATCGCAGAACAATAGAGCGGCATATGCTGGCCGATATATGCGCGCGTGCGCAGCATACCGGTTGTCGGCTCAAGCTTATAAATCAGGATCGCGTGATCATCTTCACGGCTGGAGAAGTTGACCGTTTCGCCGGTGGCAATGTTCAGCGCCTCGAGGTGCGGCGCCGCCACGTGAATAATATTGAGCGATGAAAGCGCCTTTTGCCCGACGGCGATAAATTTGGTGGTCAGACGATAACTCCCTGCCGCCGGCGCCGGCGTCACGTACCCGCACGACTGCAACCCCTGCAATAACCGGTGCACGGTGCTTTTATTCAGCCCCGCCAGTTCTGATAAATGCGCAAGCGGACACCCGTTCGGATAGTTACTGAGGATTTCAATCAGCATCAGGCCGCGAAACAAGCTCTGGCTACCTGCTGGCCTCTCTTTTTCTTGCGTCATTTCGCTCTCTTTTATGCTCATCAAATGGCTCCTGTTTATCGCGCCCTGATGGTAGCGCAAAGTGTGGTTTAGTTCACGATCTCAACAGAAAAAACACAACCATTTGATTTTAATCGATTTTGAAAAACGTGAATGTCGTTGATCTGACAAAATTTGATCGTTATATTTGAAATCAGATTTCGTATAGTGAAATTTAGCGATAAAAAAGCACTCGCACTTGCCCCTAAAAAAACAGGAGAACAGGGATGAAAGTGACCTTCGAAGAGTTGAAAGCGGCGTTCAATCGGGTTCTGCTCGATCGCGGTGTAAAAGCGGATACCGCAGACGCCTGCGCCGAGATGTTCGCCCGCACCACGGAGTCCGGCGTTTATTCACATGGCGTCAACCGCTTCCCGCGATTTATTCAGCAGCTTGACGCAGGCGACATCATCCCTGACGCCCAGCCGAAACGCGTAACGACATTAGGCGCCATCGAACAGTGGGATGCCCAGCGTTCCATCGGCAACCTGACGGCAAAGAAGATGATGGACCGTGCTACCGAGCTGGCGTCCGATCACGGTATCGGCCTGGTGGCGCTGCGTAACGCTAACCACTGGATGCGCGGCGGCAGCTACGGCTGGCAGGCGGCGGAGAAAGGCTATATCGGCATCTGCTGGACCAACTCTATTGCCGTGATGCCCGCGTGGGGATCAAAAGAATGCTGCATCGGCACAAACCCGCTGATCGTCGCTATTCCGTCGAATCCAATCACCATGGTCGATATGTCGATGTCGATGTTCTCCTACGGCATGCTGGAGGTGAATCGCCTGGCCGGACGCGAATTACCGGTAGACGGCGGCTTTGACGATGAAGGCAATCTGACCAGAGAGCCGGGCGTGATTGAGAAAAACCGTCGCATTCTGCCCATGGGCTACTGGAAAGGTTCCGGCTTATCGATTGTGCTCGACATGATCGCCACCCTGCTCTCTGACGGCGCGTCCGTTGCAGAAGTGACCCAGGACAACAGCGACGAATACGGCGTATCGCAGATCTTTATCGCCATCGAAGTGGATCGCCTGATCGACGGTCCAACCCGCGATGCCAAACTACAGCGCATCATGGACTTCATCACCACCGCAGAACGCGCTGATGAAAATGTCGCCGTCCGTCTGCCAGGCCATGAGTTCACACGCCTGCTGGAGGAGAATCGCCGCAACGGCATCACGGTTGACGACAGCGTGTGGGCGAAAATCCAGTCTCTGTAAGGAGTGGGTCATGATATTCGGACATATTGCACAGCCAAATCCATGTCGCCTGCCGCTGGCGATAGAAAAGGCGCTTAATTTTCTGCGTACCACGGATTTCACCACCCTGGCACCGGGCGTGATCGAAATTGAAGGCCGCAACATTTTTGCCCAGGTTCTCGACCTCACCACAAAGGAACAGCACGAGAACCGCCCTGAAGTCCATCGCCGCTATCTGGATATCCAGTTTCTGGCCTGGGGCGAAGAAAAAATCGGTATTGCTATTGATACCGGGAATAACAAAATCAGCGAATCATTGCTGGAGCAACGGGATATTATTTTTTATCACGACAGCGAACATGAGTCATTTATCGAAATGATACCTGGCAGTTACGCCATATTTTTCCCGCAGGATGTTCATCGTCCTGCCTGTATTAAAAACAAGGGATCTGCAATTCGTAAAATTGTGGTGAAAGTGGCCATCAGCGAATTAGATTAATTTTCTGATAAATACAGGAATGCGAAATGACCAACACCGGTTTTATTATTGGTGCGTACCCCTGTGCACCCTCATTTCACCAGAAAGGGGAGCAGGAAGAATACGCCTTCTGGCGGGAACTTTCCGACACGCCAAATATTCGCGGGCTGGAACAACCTTGCCTTGAAAATCTCCATCCGTTTGGTGATGAATGGCTGTTTCGTCATACGCCGGGCGACTGGCAGATCGTTGTCACAGCCGTTATGGAAACCATGCGCCGCCGCGGCAGCAACGGCGCGTTTGGCCTGGCGTCCGCGGACGAAGAACAGCGTAAAGCGTGCATTGAATATTACCGCCATCTGCATCAAAAGATTGATGCCGTTAACACCCGCTTCCCCGGGAAAGTGATCGCTCTGGAAATGCAGGCCGCACCGCAGGCGGGTAATGATTCTGTCGAGCAAGCGACAGAAGCATTCTCCCGCTCAGTACGGGAAATCGCGAGCTGGGACTGGGGCTGCGATCTGGTGCTGGAACACTGTGATGCGATGAATGGCCCGGCGCCGCGTAAAGGGTTCTTGCCCTTAGAGCAGGTGCTGGAGGTAGTGAAAGAGACCGATATCAGCGTCTGTATCAACTGGGCACGTTCGGCCATCGAAGGTCGCAACACCGCCCTTCCGCTGGAACATGTTCAGGCGGCACTCGCTGCCGGGAAGCTGGGGGCGCTGATGTTTTCGGGCACGACCCCTCACGGTGAGTATGGAGAATGGCAGGATCTGCACGCGCCGTTTTCTTCGTTCTGCGCCGACAGTCTCATGTCCACTGAACATGTAAAAACGCTGTTTACTGCGGCGAGCGCCGCAACATTGAAATTCTCCGGTATTAAATTACTGGAAATAAATGCTAATGCTGACGTCAGCCATCGCATCGCTATTTTGCGCGACGGCATTAGCGCTATGAATAAAGCATCACAATAAAAATAAAGAATACATTTTCCGGTTACCTTCACTGAGATATTAACTATGAATATTTCTTCAAATGCTCTACACGCGGACATTCCGCGCCAGCGCTGGCTAAGGATCATTCCCCCTATTCTTATCGCCTGCATTATTTCCTATATGGACCGCGTAAATATAGCTTTTGCGATGCCCGGCGGTATGGATGAAGAGCTGGGCATTTCCGCCACGATGGCGGGCCTGGCGGGGGGGATCTTTTTTATCGGCTATTTGTTCCTGCAAGTTCCCGGCGGCAAAATTGCCGTGCACGGCAGCGGTAAGAAGTTTATCGGCTGGTCGCTGGTTGCCTGGGCGGTGATCTCGGTTCTGACCGGGCTTGTGACCAACCAGTATCAGCTGCTGGTGCTGCGCTTCTTACTCGGCGTGGCGGAAGGTGGGATGCTGCCCGTTGTGCTCACGATGATCAGTAACTGGTTCCCGGATGCCGAGCGCGGCCGCGCCAACGCGATTGTGATCATGTTCGTGCCCATCGCCGGGATCATCACCGCCCCGCTGTCGGGCTGGATTATTACCGCTCTCGACTGGCGCTGGCTGTTCATTATTGAAGGTCTGATGTCCGTTGTTGTGCTGGTGCTGTGGGCGTTCACCGTCTATGACCGGCCGCAGGAAGCACGCTGGATCTCTGAGGCCGAGAAAAACTACCTGGTACAAACCCTGGCGGCAGAGCAGCAGGCCATTGCGGGTAAAGAGGTGAAAAACGCCTCGCTCAGCGCGGTGCTGTCTGACAAAACCATGTGGCAGCTGATCGCCCTCAACTTCTTCTACCAAACTGGCATTTACGGTTACACCCTCTGGCTGCCCACCATTCTGAAAGAACTGACGCACACCAGCATCGGCCAGGTGGGAATGCTCGCCATTCTGCCTTACATCGGCGCCATTGCCGGCATGTTCCTGTTCTCTACGCTCTCTGACCGCACCGGCAAGCGCAAGCTGTTTGTCTCCCTGCCATTGATTGGCTTTGCGCTCTGCATGTTCCTCTCCGTGGCGCTGAAAGAGCACACCTGGCTGGCCTATGCCGCGCTGGTGGGCTGTGGCTTCTTCCTGCAATCCGCAGCGGGGGTGTTCTGGACCATACCGGCGCGTCTGTTCAGCGCTGAGATGGCGGGTGGCGCTCGCGGCGTGATTAATGCCCTGGGCAACCTCGGCGGGTTCTGCGGTCCTTATGCGGTAGGCGTACTGATCACCCTGTACAGCAAAGACGCAGGCGTTTACTGCCTGGCAGTTTCGCTGGCGCTGGCATCGCTGCTGGCCCTGCTGTTACCGGCGAAATGCGATGCCGGAGCAGAGCCCAACCCCACGGTGACTCCACATAAACGTGCGGCCTGAGGCCCTCACCTGACCCACTAAACCAAACCGTAGGCCGGGTAAGCGAAGCGCCACCCGGCAATTAAGCGAGAAGAAGATGAGTGAAAAAGAGCCCTTCTGGCTGGGTATCGATTGTGGCGGTACTTATCTGAAAGCCGGTTTATACAACAGCCAGGGCAAAGAAGTCTGTATTGAACGCCGCTCAGTGGCCACGCTCAGCCCCCGCGCCGGCTACGCCGAGCGGGATATGCACCAGCTCTGGCAGCACTGCCACAAAACTGTCGCCCTGCTGCTCAAAAATTCAGGCGCTGACGGCGGTCAGATCAAAGGCGTTGGCATTTCAGCCCAGGGCAAGGGGCTGTTTCTGCTCGATAAACAGGATCGCCCCTTGGGTAACGCCATTCTCTCCTCCGATCGCCGTGCGCTGGAGATCGTGCAACGCTGGCAGCAGGACGGTATACCCGAAAAGCTCTATCCGCATACTCGCCAGACGCTGTGGACGGGGCATCCGGCCTCACTCCTGCGCTGGGTTAAAGAGAACGAGCCGCAGCGGTATCAGCAAATTGGCAGCGTGATGATGGCGCACGATTACCTGCGCTGGTGTCTGACCGGGGTCAAAGGCTGCGAAGAGAGCAACATCTCGGAATCCAATCTCTACAACATGAATACCGGGCAGTACGATCCGCAGCTCACGCGCTGGCTCGGCATCAGCGACATTGACGGTGCCCTGCCGCCTATTATCGGTTCAGCAGAAATTTGCGGGGAAATCACCGCTCAGGCAGCCGCACTGACCGGTCTCACGGCGGGTACTCCCGTCGTTGGTGGACTGTTTGATGTGGTTTCCACCGCGATCTGCGCCGGGCTGCATGACGAACATACGCTAAATGCCGTAATGGGGACCTGGGCCGTAACCAGTGGGATTGCCCACGGCATCCGCGACAACGAGCCTTTCCCCTACGTCTATGGCCGCTACGTCCATCCGCAGCAGTTCATCGTTCATGAAGCCAGCCCCACGTCGTCCGGCAACCTGGAATGGCTGACGGCCCAATGGGGCGATATGTCATTCGATGAGATTAACCACGCCGTGGCCAGCCTGCCAAAAGCTGAAAGCGATGTGTTCTTCCTGCCTTTCCTCTACGGCAGCAACGCCGGGCTGGAGATGACCAGCGGCTTCTATGGCTTGCAGGCGCTGCATACCCGCGCGCACCTCCTCCAGGCGGTTTATGAAGGGGTGGTATTCAGCCACATGACCCACCTCAACCGTATGCTCGAACGCTTTCCCCACGTGCAGGCCCTGCGCGTGACGGGCGGCCCAACCCATTCGGACGTGTGGATGCAGATGCTCGCGGACGTCAGCGGCCTGGCGATTGAACTCCCGCAGGTGGAAGAGACCGGCTGTTCCGGTGCGGCGCTGGCCGCGCTCGTCGGTACAGGCCTCTATCCCGATTTTTACGCCGCTCAGCGCGCCCTCAGGCATGACATCCGGATGATTGAACCTGACATGCGTGCCCATGCCGCCTACCAGCGCAAATATCACCGTTACCAGCTACTGATTTCAGCATTACAGGGCTATCACGCCCGTGTTAAGGAGTACGACCTATGAGCCGACCATTATTGCAGCTGGCGCTCGACCACACCTCGCTTCAGGCCGCGCAGCGCGATGTCGCGACGCTTTCCGATCACGTCGACATCGTCGAAGCCGGCACCATTCTATGCCTGACCGAAGGGCTAAACGCCGTTCGCGCCCTGCGTGCGCAGTGTCCGGATAAAATTATCGTGGCGGACTGGAAAGTCGCCGATGCCGGAGAAACGCTGGCTGAGCAGGCGTTTGGCGCAGGCGCAAACTGGATGACCATCATCTGTGCCGCCCCGCTGGCCACCGTTGAACGTGGCCACGAGGTCGCACTGCGCGGCGGCGGCGAGATCCAGATGGAGCTGTTTGGCAACTGGACGCTGGACGACGCGCGCGCGTGGCATCGCATCGGGGTGAAGCAGGCGATTTACCACCGCGGGCGCGACGCACAGGCCAGCGGCCAGCAGTGGGGTGAGGCGGATCTCAGCAAAATGAAGGCGCTGTCCGATATCGGTTTGCAGCTTTCTATAACTGGCGGTATCACCCCCGCTGACCTGTCGCTGTTTAAGCAGATCAACGTCAAAGCCTTCATTGCCGGGCGCGCGCTGGCAGGCGCCGATAATCCGCCGCAGGTGGCACAGGCATTCCATTCGCAAATCCGCGACATCTGGGGAGAGTAACCATGCGTCAGCATCCGTTAGGCATTTACGAAAAAGCGCTGCCAAAAGATCTCTCCTGGCCGGAGCGCCTGGTTCTGGCAAAAAGCTGCGGCTTCGATTTTGTGGAGATGTCGGTGGATGAGACCGACGAGCGTTTATCGCGCCTTGAATGGAGTACCACGCAGCGCGCCTCTCTTGTGGAAGCGATGCTGGAGACCGGCGTGGCCATCCCGTCGATGTGCTTGTCTGCCCATCGTCGCTTCCCGTTTGGCAGCCGCGATGAAATCGTGCGCGAACGCGCCCGCGAGATCATGACCAAAGCCATCCGGCTGGCCCGTGATTTGGGTATTCGCACCATCCAGCTTGCGGGTTATGACGTGTACTACGAGGAGCACGACGAGGGCACGCAACAGCGCTTTGCCGAAGGGCTGGCGTGGGCCGTAGAGCAGGCTGCCGCCGCGCAGGTAATGCTGGCGGTAGAGATCATGGACACTGCGTTTATGAACTCCATCAGCAAGTGGAAAAAGTGGGACGACATGCTCGCCTCGCCGTGGTTCAGCGTTTACCCGGACGTCGGCAACCTGAGCGCGTGGGGCAACGACGTCACCGCCGAGCTGACGCTGGGCATTGACCGCATCGCCGCTATCCACCTGAAAGATACCCGGCCCGTAACCGAAAAAAGCCCCGGACAGTTCCGCGATGTGCCCTTTGGCGAGGGCTGCGTCGATTTCGTTGGCGTGTTTAACACGCTGAATCAACTTAATTATCGCGGCGCATTTCTGATTGAAATGTGGACCGAGAAAGCCAAAGAGCCGGTGCTGGAGATCATCCAGGCGCGCCGCTGGATTGAAGCCCGAATGCAGGAAGGAGGCATGACATGTTAGAACAACTCAAAGCCGAGGTGCTGGCGGCAAATCTCGCCCTGCCCGCCCACCAGCTGGTGACGTTCACCTGGGGCAACGTCAGCGCGGTTGACCGTGCCAGCGGCATGATGGTGATCAAACCATCCGGCGTGGAGTACGACGTGATGAACGCAGAAGATATGGTGGTGGTAAATATCGCCACGGGTAAAGTGGTCGAGGGGAGTAAAAAGCCCTCCTCCGACACCCCGACCCATCTCGCGCTGTATCGTCGTTACCCGGAAATTGGCGGCATTGTGCATACCCATTCCCGCCACGCCACCATCTGGTCGCAGGCGGGGCAAGATTTACCCGCGTGGGGAACGACGCACGCGGACTATTTCTACGGTGCGATCCCCTGCACGCGGCTGATGACCCCGGCTGAAATCGCGGGTGAATATGAATACCAGACGGGGGAAGTCATTATCAAAACCTTCGAGGAGCGCGACATAAGCCCGATGCAGGTCCCGGCGGTGCTGGTTCATTCTCACGGCCCGTTTGCCTGGGGCAAAGACGCTGCCGATGCGGTACACAATGCCGTGGTGCTGGAAGAGTGCGCCTATATGGGGCTTTTCTCGCGCCAGCTTGCACCTCAGCTTCCGGTTATGCAGCAGGAATTGCTGGATAAGCATTACCTGCGCAAGCATGGCGCAAATGCCTATTACGGCCAGTGATCATCCGGAATTAATATGCTCTTTACAGTACCGCCGTTTCCAGACGGCGGGCGTTAACCCGGTATGTTTTGAGAATATTTGCCGGAAATAACCCACGTCATTAAAACCGCACCGGGCGGCCACTTCAGTTAATGAGGCCGCATCGTTCAGCAGCAGTTTTTCAGCGGCCCTGACGCGCTGGCGGTGAATTGCCTCCGTCAGGGTTAAATGAAACGTCCGACGAAATACCCGCCCCAGGTAATCTGCGTTGCAGTGCAGCTCTTTTGCCAGCTGCGAAGTGGACAGGGGCAAATGAAAGTGCGTGCGGATAAGCTGCTTGGCCTTCCACGCCATTGCTGCGCCCGCATCATCCGCTTTATCTTCATATCCCGGCGAGAGCGATATCTGCTGCAAAATTAACAGCAAAATTATCTCCAGCGCCTGGCTACGCTGTAATTTTTCCTGCTCGCTTAAAAACTGACGGAATAACGCAATAACATATTGCGGATCCCGCACGCTACAGTGTTGCTCAATCGACAGCGGCGTCGCGCCTGGCAACACCGGCAAGCGTTCATCCACCTCAAAATGCAGCCAATAAAATTTGAGATCGCCCGGAAAATCTTCCACGCCGACATGCCGTCGCTTCGGCCAAAGTAATAAACTCTCGCCAGCGTTTACCTCAAACAGCGTATTTTCCTCCTGGATCGTTAATGTCCCTTTTTCGACAAAAATTATCTCCCACGAAGATAATTTTCGTGCGGGATGACGGCCCACGCCCCGGGAGATAAATAACCCGCCATTTTGAACCTTGATCGGAAGTGCTATGGATAATTCAAGCATGGATATTCATTTTTCCGCTTTTATAGTGGCTGATATTGTCTTTATCCCTTGATTATTAATAAATATCAGCAGAACGGCTCGATCAAACTCACAGTTTTACCATCAGGTCGGAATCGTCACCTTTTTATACTTTTCCCTTCCCTTGTTGGTCTGCCCGTTGAATGCAGAATAAATGGGGTACCTTGCACAAATACGATAAAAAATCGTTTATCGAGGAGTTACCCCATGACTTCCACACCGATTACAGACGCAGAAGTTGCAAAACAGGCAGCCGATGACCGGCTGTCAGTCCGCGAGAAAATTGGCTACGGCCTGGGCGACGCGGGCGGCACGGTAATTACCTGCCTGATCATGAACTTTCTGACCTTTTTCTATACCGATGTATTTGGCCTGACGCCCGCGCTGGTGGGCACGCTGTTTATTGCCCTTCGGGTATTTGACGCGATTTCCGATCCGGTGATGGGCGTGATTGCCGACCGCACGCAGAGCCGCTGGGGGCGTTTTCGTCCCTGGCAGCTGTGGGTCGCGCTTCCCATCGGGATCGTCGGCGTGCTGACCTTCACCGTCCCGGACGCCAGTATGGGCGTGAAAATCGCCTGGGCGTTCGGCACCTATCTGTTGCTTTCAGTGGGCTATACCGCCATCAACGTGCCATATTGCGCGCTGATCAACACCATGACCACCCGCCACAACGAGGTTATATCCTGCCAGTCCTGGCGCTTCGTACTGTGCGGCGTGGCGGGCTTTCTGGTCTCCGTTGGCCTGCCGTGGCTGGTGTCAGAGCTGGGACAGGGCAATACCGCCCGGGGTTATCAGCTGGGCGTCGGCGTGCTGTGCACCATCGCCGTGGTGATGTTCCTGTGCTGCTTCTTCTGGGTGCGCGAGCGCGTCCCGCTTGCGCGGATGGGTAAATTCACCCTGCGCGAGCACCTGGCGGGCCTGCGGAAAAACGATCAGCTGCTGCTGATGCTGGTGATGTCGTTTCTGCTGATCAACGTCTTCAACATTCGCGGCGGCGGATACATGTACTTCATCACCTACGTGCTTCAGGGCAGCACGGCGTACACCTCGCTGTTTTTCACCATGGTGACCTTTGCCGCTATTCTGGGCGCGGTGATCGTCAGTCCGCTGTCGCGGCGGATTGATACCGTCAAACTCTACTACTACACCAACCTGATACTCGCTGCGCTTGCGGTGGGAATGTGGTTCCTGCCGGGTGGCCCGGCGCACCAGACGCTCTGGTTGATCGTGATTTTAAGTAACGGCGTGATCCTGGGCTTCACCCTGCCGCTGCACTTCTCGCTGATGGCCTTTGCCGATGACTACGGCGAATGGAAAACCGGCGTGCGCTCATCGGGGATGAACTTCGCCTTCAATCTGTTTTTCATCAAGCTCGCGTGGGCATCCAGCGCTGGGATCATCAGCCTGGTGTTTATTGCCGTGGCCTATCAGCCAGGCGCAGGTAACCAGACACCCGCCTCATTGCAGGGCATCACCGCCATGGAGACGCTGCTTCCTGCCCTTTTCCACCTGCTGCTGGCGGTCGCTATCCGCTGGTGCAGGCTTAACAATCCCGTGATGTCGCGCATTGCCACCGATTTGCGCCAGCGTCATGTACAGTCCTGAGGAGAACGATATGACCATAATGGAAGCCGACCTGCATCAGCTGAAAATCAACGACCCGTTTCTTGGTCAGTACCAACGGCTGGTCCGCGATGTGGTGATCCCCTACCAGTGGGATGCGCTTAACGATCGCGTGGCGGAGGCCGAACCCAGCCACGCCATCGCCAACTTCCGCATTGCGGCCGGTCTGGAACAGGGGGAGTTCTACGGGATGGTCTTTCAGGACAGCGACGTGGCGAAATGGCTTGAAGCCGTGGCGTGGTCGCTGTGCCAGAAGCCGGATGCTGAACTGGAAAAAACCGCCGACGAGGTGATCGAGCTGGTCGCAGCGGCGCAGTGCGAAGATGGCTATCTCAATACCTATTTCACGGTGAAAGCACCGGCCGAGCGCTGGACCAATCTGGCCGAATGCCACGAACTGTACTGCGCCGGACATATGATTGAAGCGGGCGTGGCGTATTTCCAGGGAACCGGAAAACGCCGCCCGCTGGACGTGGTGTGCAGGCTGGCGGATCATATCGACAGCGTGTTTGGCCCGGGCGAAAACCAGCTGCACGGTTACCCTGGCCACCCGGAAATCGAGCTGGCGCTGATGCGGCTGTACGACGTCACGCAGGAGCAACGCTATCTCAATCTGGTGAAATACTTTATTGAGGAACGCGGCGCGCAGCCTCACTTCTACGATATCGAATACGAGAAGCGCGGCAGAACGTCATACTGGAACACCTATGGCCCGGCGTGGATGGTCAAGGACAAAGCCTACAGCCAGGCGCATCTGCCCCTTGCGGAACAACAAACGGCCATCGGCCACGCCGTGCGTTTTGTCTATCTGATGGCGGGCATGGCACATCTGGCGCGCCTGAGCAGCGACGAGGGGAAACGTCAGGATTGCCTGCGGCTGTGGAACAACATGGCACAGCGCCAGCTGTACATCACCGGCGGGATTGGCTCCCAAAGCAGCGGCGAGGCGTTCAGCAGCGATTACGATCTGCCCAACGATACGGTCTACGCCGAAAGCTGCGCCTCCATCGGCCTGATGATGTTTGCCCGCCGGATGCTGGAGATGGAGGCGGACGGCCACTACGCCGACGTGATGGAGCGCGCGCTGTACAACACGGTGCTGGGCGGCATGGCGCTGGATGGTAAGCATTTCTTTTATGTGAATCCGCTGGAAGTGCACCCGAAAACCCTGGCCTTTAACCATATCTATGACCACGTCAAACCGGTGCGCCAGCGCTGGTTCGGCTGCGCCTGTTGCCCGCCGAATATTGCGCGCGTGCTGACCTCGCTGGGGCACTACATTTATACCGTTCGCCCGGACGCGCTGTTGATCAACCTGTACGTGGGGAACGACGTCGCCATTCCGGTTGGGGATAACATCCTCCAGCTGCGGATTAGCGGGAACTATCCGTGGCATGAGCAGGTGAAAATCGAGATTACCTCACCAGTTCCGGTGACTCACACGCTGGCCCTGAGGCTGCCGGACTGGTGTGCGGAACCGGCTGTTTCGCTCAATGGTCAGGCCATTACAGGCGAGGTCTCCCGTGGATACTTATACCTCAACCGAAGCTGGCAGGAAGGCGACACGCTGACGCTGACGTTACCGATGCCGGTCCGCCGCGTGTACGGCAACCCGCAGGTGCGCCAGCAGGCGGGGAAAGTCGCATTGCAGCGTGGACCGCTGGTTTACTGCCTGGAAGAAGCCGATAACGGCGCAAATCTGCATAACCTTTCCTTGCCCCAGGACAGCGCGTTTCGGGTATTTGAAGGCAAAGGCATTTTCGCGCACAAGATGCTGATACAGGCGGAAGGGATCGGGTGTCAGGCGAAGGACACTGATGCCCTGTGGCAGTACGACCACTCGCCGGTAGAACGTCAGCCCCGGACGCTGACCTTTATTCCGTGGTTCAGCTGGGCAAACCGGGGAGAAGGGGAAATGCGGATATGGGTGGATGAAAGCTGAATAACTGCGGCCTGTTGCCCTCACCCCAGCCCTCTCCCACGGGAGAGGGAGTAAAAAGTAGGCCGGGTAAGGCGTAGCCGCCACCCGGCTTTAACCCGGCTCAGGCCGCCCGGGACGGCCTGCGCGGGAAGATTAAAACAGCCCCAGCGGTTTATCGGAGTAGCTGACCAGCAGACATTTCGTTTGCTGGTAGTGCTCCAGCATCATCTTATGGGTTTCACGCCCGATGCCCGACTGCTTGTAGCCGCCAAACGCCGCATGAGCCGGATAGGCGTGATAGCAGTTTGTCCATACGCGTCCGGCCTGAATGCCGCGGCCCATTTTATAGGCCAGATTACCGTTACGACTCCAGACGCCCGCCCCCAGGCCATACTGCGTGTCGTTGGCGAGCTCCAGCGCCTCGTCCATGGTTTTAAACGTGGTGACGGCCAGCACCGGTCCAAAAATTTCCTCCTGGAAAACGCGCATGTTGTTCTTACCGAACAGGATGGTCGGCTCAAGGTAGTAACCCTCCTGCAAATCGCCGCCCAGCACCTTACGACGACCGCCGGTCAACACATCGGCCCCCTCTTTTTTACCGATATCAATATAGTTGAGGATGGTTTCCAGCTGGCCATGCGATACCTGCGCTCCCATCTGGGTGACGTTATCCAGCGGATTACCGCTGCGAATCGACTCCACGCGCCGGATCGCCCGCTCCATAAAGCGCTCATAAATGGATTCCTGCACCAGCGCGCGGCTCGGACAGGTGCAGACTTCACCCTGGTTGAACGCGAACAGCGCAAACCCTTCCAGCGCTTTGTCGAAGAAGGCGTCCTCTTCATCCATCACGTCGGCAAAGAAGATGTTCGGCGATTTCCCGCCCAGCTCCAGGGTGACCGGAATGATGTTCTGGGTCGCGTACTGCATGATCTGCTGACCCACTTCCGTTGAGCCGGTAAACGCCACTTTAGCAATACGCTTTGAAGTAGCCAGATATTCGCCGATCTCTCCCCCGGCCCCGTTGACCACGTTAATGACCCCCGGCGGCAACAGGTCGCCAATCACCTCCATCAGCAGCAGTACCGAAAGCGGCGTTAAGCGTGCAGGTTTCAGCACCACGCAGTTACCCGCCGCCAGCGCGGGCGCCATTTTCCAGCTCGCCATCAGCAGCGGGAAGTTCCACGGAATAATTTGCCCCACCACGCCGAGCGGCTCGTGGAAGTGATACGCCACGGTATCTTTGTCAACTTCACTTATTCCCCCCTCCTGGGCACGAATGCAGGACGCAAAATAGCGGAAATGGTCAATCGCCAGCGGCACGTCCGCCGCCATGGTTTCCCGGATCGGCTTGCCGTTGTCCCACGTTTCCGCGGTCGCCAGCAGCTCCAGATTCTGCTCCATCCGATCGGCGATTTTGAACAAAATGGCCGCTCTGTCCTGAACGGACGTTTGCCCCCACTTATCTTTCGCCTTATGCGCCGCATCCAGCGCTAAATCGATATCCCGCTTGCCCGAACTGGCAATTTCACACAGCGGCTGGCCGGTAACGGGCGTCAGGTTGGAATAGTATTCACCGTCGACGGGCGCCACCCAGTCGCCGCCGATAAAGTTGTCATAGCGGGGCTTCAGCTTAAGGGGAAAACCATACTCGCCTGGCTGGATACGCGATGAGGGAGGATTGTTTGTCATGACCGTCTCCTTGCAGTAGGTGTACAACAAGGGTAGTTCCGGCTGGTGATTTTCTCGCCAGCCGGTAACGGGTTTACGAGCCGTATCACGGATTACCGTACTTTACGTTTCGTTTCTGCCGCCGGAGCCATACTTAATAGCTCAGGGGCTCATGAGGAACGATGCAATGCAGCTATTTATCGGCTTTGACGTGGGCGGAACCCACATCAAACACGGCGTGATCAACGAAAACGGCGAAGAACTGACATCCGATGAATATGATACGCCTGACGATGAAAGCACCTTCAAACAGAAGTGGAAAGCGGTGGTGGATAAGTACCGCCAGGAGCATGAGATCGTCGGCATCGGCGTGAGTTTTCCGGGCCACATCAATCACCATACCGGCGAAGCGGCCAAGGCCGGGGCGCTGGATTACCTTGACGGTGAAAACCTGTGCGAGCTTTTCGCACAGCTGACCGATCTCCCCGTAACAACCGAAAATGACGCCAACTGCGCGGCGCTGGGCGAACGCTGGCAGGGCGCCGGTAAGGACTATGAGCATTTCGTCTGCATCACCATCGGCACCGGCATCGGCGGCGGTATCGTCATGGAGGGCGATCTCTACCGTGGGTCGCACTACCGGGCGGGTGAGTTTGGCGTGCTGCCCGTTGGCAACAACGGCGAGCCGATGCACGAAGTGGCGTCCGCCAGCGGCCTGATGAAAGCCTGCCGCCGCGCGCTGGCCGTGTCGGAAGATGAGATGCCTGATGGTGAGGAGCTGTTTAGACGCATGGACAGCGACGTGCATCTGCGTGAGGCCATAGAAGAGTGGGCGCATTTCCTCTCGCGCGGCATCTACAGCGTGATCTCCATGTTTGATCCGCAGGCGGTGCTGATTGGCGGCGGCATTAGCGAGCAGGAGAAAATCTATCTCCTGCTGGATAAATACCTACAGCGATTCGAGGAGTGGGAAGCGCTCCGGGTGCCCATCCTTCCCTGCGAGCTGGGTAACCAGGCGGGAAGGCTGGGCGCGGTCTGGCTGGCTAAGCAGAAGCAGGCGCGCAGCGCTTAACGCTTAGGGAAATAACTGCGCGTCGCGTAGCACATGGTCATTGCCACGACGACGCGTAAACCCGATGCGGTTGAAATACTCCAGGATCTGAATCGCCAGTTTGCGTCCCACGTTCAGCCGATCGCGGAAGTCTGCGGCGCAGGTTGATCCGCGCGCCTGATCCAGCTCCCGGATCAGGTTCGCAAACGCCACGATCCGATCGTTGCGGTAATAACGATCTTTCACGATCGCCACAATCATCCCCTGCTGCGCCGCATGGCGCAGTACCTGACGCATCAGCTGCTCATCGGTATTGGTTTCACGCGCCAGATCGCGCACCCACCACGGTTCATCGCCAAACAGCGCCGCCACTTTTTGCCAGACCGCGTCCTGCTCAGCGGTAAAACCGGCCTTGTGTTCCGGCAGGTGTAGCCAGCCGTGATGACTTGCAATCACGCCGCTTTCACGCATGTTTTCAATCAGCAACAGCACCAGCGCGTCGTCTTCCATGGGCAACGCCATGCGCCGCAGACGTTCACGGCCCGGGCCGGGCTCATCCTGATGCTGTTCATGGTAGGTCGCCAGCGTGCTCAGCACTTTGCGCTGCCAGCGCGCCGCCACCGGCGCGTTCAGCAGGCTGTTCCCGGCCTGAATAAAACCTGGCTCCTGCGTCAGAAGACGCAATCCTTCGCCGCTGAGCTGGCGCGCCCAGGCGAACGCCGCCAGATCCACCGCACCCCGCTCAAGGTGGATATCTAACGCAGACTTATCATCGCGGGCCTGGGCCAGCGCGGCCAGCCACTGTAAATACTCGGGCTTACGCTTGCCGCGACGGGGCGGATCCAGCATGACCACGCGCGCGCCCGCCAGCGTTTCCCGCGCCGAAATATCGCGCAGAACCAGGCGGTCGTTATCCGCCAGCCAGAGCGGGGAGTCGAACACCAGTTCGGCGAGATCGTTTTCCAGCAGCGACACGCGTCCGGTGATGTGGCTGGCCGCGTGGTGGATATGCAGCGGCTGCCACTGGGTCAGCGGGGTATGGGTCTGGAGAGAAACGATGATCCGTTCAGAAGGCTCCGGCGGCGCGTCGGCCAGCAGCCAGTCGCCGCGGTTAAGCTGGTCTTTTTCGGCATCACCGGCAATATTCAGCGCGATACGCTGCCCGGCGTGGGCCTGTTCCACCGGCTGGTTTTGCGCGTGAAGCCCGCGCACGCGCATCGGTTTGTTCACGCCCGTCAGCCACAGGGTATCGCCCACGTTCACTTCGCCGCTCAGCGCGGTGCCGGTCACCACCAGCCCAGCCCCTTTCACGGTAAATGCCCTGTCGATCGCCAGACGGAAGCGGTGATGGCTGGCATGTTCACGAGACGGGATCTGCTGCAAATGGTCGCGAAGAGCGTCGATACCGCGGCCTTCTGTCGCCACGGTGACAAACAGTGCGGCATCCCTAAAACCGTACTCACTCAGCGCCGCCAGCACCTCTTCACGCACCTCGTCGATACGCGCCTCATCCACACGGTCCGCTTTGGTGAGGGCGACGGTCAACTGCGGGTTTCCCGTCAGCTGGAGGATCGCCAGATGCTCGCGCGTTTGCGCCATCACCCCGTCATCGCACGCGACCACCAGCAGGGCGTGATCGATCCCGCCCACGCCCGCGAGCATATTGGAAAGAAACTTCTCGTGGCCGGGCACATCGATAAAGCCGAGCACGCGACCGTCGGGCTGCGGCCAGTAGGCGTAACCCAGGTCAATGGTCATGCCGCGCTTTTTCTCTTCCGGCAGGCGATCGGCATTCACGCCCGTAATGGCCTGCAATAACGTGGTTTTGCCGTGGTCAACGTGACCGGCGGTGGCAATAATCATTTCAACATCATCTCCAGAAACCGCACTTCATCTTCCAGACAGCGTAAATCCAGCCACATGCGCCCGTCACCGATCCGGCCAATCACCGGCGTCGGTAATGCGCGCCAGCGCGCCGACAGCGCCTCAAGCTGGCTTCCGCGTCCGTCGCGCGGGGTGAACGTCAGCGCTTCGCTCGGTAACCTGTCCACCGGCAGCGAGCCGCTGCCAATTTGCGACAGGCAAGGCTCGATACGAACGTCAAACTCAGGGTAATGAGGAGCAACCTGCGGCAGTAGCGCTTCCGCCTGCGCGCGAATGGAGGCCGCATCACGGCTCAGCAAACGCAACGTGGGCAGGCGGTCAGCCAGTTTCTCCGGGTGGAGATAGAGCCGCAGCGTGGCTTCCAGCGCGGCCAGCGTCATTTTATCGGCACGCAGGGCGCGCTTCAGCGGGTGCTGCTGTAGCTGCGCAATCAGCTCGCGCCTGCCGACGATAATCCCCGCCTGCGGCCCGCCCAGCAGTTTATCGCCAGAGAAACTGACCAGGCTTACGCCCGCGGCAACCATTTCCTGCACCATGGGCTCTTTCGGCAGACCGTACTGGCGCATATCCACCAGCGACCCGCTGCCGAGATCGGCAATCACCGGCACGTTTAGCTCGCGCCCAATGGCGGCCAGTTCGGCCTCTTCCACCGTTTTGGTGAAACCCTCAATGTGGTAATTGCTGGTATGCACTTTCATCAGCAGGGCGGTGTTTTCATTCACCGCCGCGCGATAATCTTTTGCATGGGTACGGTTGGTTGTGCCCACTTCATGCAGCGTGCAGCCCGCCTGGCGCATGACGTCCGGAATACGAAACGCCCCGCCGATCTCCACCAGCTCGCCGCGAGAGACGACAACCTCTTTTCCGCTCGCGGTGGCCGCCAGCATTAACAGCACCGCCGCCGCGTTGTTATTCACAATGCAGGCATCTTCCGCGCCGGTGATCTGGCAGAGAAGATCCGCCAGCGCGCGATCGCGATGCCCACGCCCGGCGCCGTCCAGATCGTACTCCAGCGTCACCGGCGAGCGCATGGCACGGGTGACGGCCTCTGTTGCCTCTTCGGCCTGCTGTGCCCGGCCCAGATTGGTGTGCAGAACCGTGCCTGTCAGGTTAATAACCGGGCGCAACGCGCTTTGCCCGTGCTTGCTCAGCCTGCGTTCAACTTCCTGCTCCCACGCCACGCACCAGCCGGGTAGCGCGTTCTCAGCCTGAATATGGCGACGCGCATCGTCCTGAAGCTGGCGTAGCATGTCGACCGTTGCAGTATGGCCAAACTGCTCCAGCACCGCAGTGATGCGCGGGTCACGAAGCAGACGATCGGTAGCGGGGATCTGGCTGTAGAGGGAATGATGAGTAGTCATGAATGCGCCTGGCGAGTAAATATCTTCCCCCCTCCCGACGGGAGAGGGAGTTAACATGTGGGGGGATTGTACCGCCTCCCGCCAGGAAGTGTTATAACCCGCATCAAGCCTTTGGCGGTTCAGTCCGGGCAAAACTTTCGCGCTGGAAGAGCGTCTCCGCCAGTTTGACCAGCAGCGGACGATCCACGCACCAGCCCGGCGAGACGCGGCGGAAATTGAGGTAGCCAATGGCGCAGGCGATGGCGATCGTCGCCAGATTCAGGCTATCGCTCTGAATTTTCCCGTCGCGGATCAGCTGTTCGCACATATCCAGGCTGCGGCTGATTTTTTCGCGCTGGCGTAGCAGTTCATTTTCTGACTGCTGGGCGGCGGGCCTTGCCTGCTCGCGTACGGACGTCAATGCCGCATCCATAATGCCATCCGCCAGGGCTTCAATTTGCTTCATCGCCAGCGCTGCTTTTGGATCCGCCGGCAGCATGGCTGGCGCAACGCCAAGCAGCTCGATGTACTCCGCAATGATCGGGGAATCAAACCAGTAGTCGCCCTCGTCCGTTACCAGCGCCGGGACTTTCCCCAGCGGGTTGTACTGCGCAACGCCGTTCTCTGCGTTGTAGGGCTGTTCATTCACGAATTCAAATTCAATTCCTTTCTCCAGCAGGAGAATCGAAATCTTACGCACGAAAGGACTGGTATAACTGCCGATGAGTTTCATTGCTTATCCTTAATGCCCACAAAGAGGTCAGTATGGATCAAGCCGTGGAAAAAGGCAGGTGTGCGTATCGCATTCCTGCCATGAGGGGATACGGGAGAAATCTGCATAAAAATATTTTGTGAATCAAATCACAATCTGGAAACAAACAGCCAACTTAACATTGTGATATAAATCACAAAACACCGTCCATTTTGGCGCAATTTTGAGCGATGTATTTTTTTCACACACTCGTTATGTGATCGCGATCACTTCATTAATGTCCTCACCCCCTACATTCATGTGATTCAGATCACACAAAATTTCGCTGTCTGGACAGTTGAACGATTCAGTGCCAGATTTCACAGCATCAGAACAGGGCCCGGCTACCTCTGCCGCCGCACATTAACGATAAACCTCGGGCCACAAGCCTAAGCGTAAACATAAGAAGGGGTGTTTTATGTCATCCGATTTCAAGATCAAAGTGCAAAGCTTTGGTCGTTTCCTCAGCAACATGGTGATGCCAAATATCGGCGCGTTTATCGCGTGGGGTATTATCACCGCATTATTTATTCCGACAGGGTGGTTGCCTAACGAAACGCTGGCAAAACTTGTTGGCCCAATGATTACCTATCTCCTGCCACTGCTCATCGGTTATACCGGTGGTCGTCTGGTGGGCGGTGACCGTGGTGGCGTCGTGGGTGCCATCACAACCATGGGTGTTATCGTCGGTGCGGATATGCCGATGTTCCTCGGTGCGATGATTGCCGGTCCTCTCGGCGGCTGGGCGATCAAGAAATTCGACGTCTGGGTTGATGGCAAGATCAAATCCGGCTTCGAAATGCTGGTGAACAACTTCTCTGCGGGCATCATCGGCATGATCCTCGCGATTCTGGCGTTCCTCGGCATTGGTCCGGCGGTTGAAGTGCTGTCCAAGCTGCTGGCGGCGGGCGTTAACTTCATGGTGGCGCACGACATGCTGCCGCTGGCGTCTATCTTCGTTGAACCGGCGAAAATCCTGTTCCTGAACAACGCCATCAACCACGGTATCTTCTCACCGCTGGGTATTCAGCAGTCACACGATCTCGGCAAGTCCATCTTCTTCCTGATTGAAGCGAACCCGGGTCCGGGTATGGGCGTTCTGCTGGCATACATGTTCTTTGGTCGCGGCAGCGCGAAACAGTCTGCTGGCGGCGCGGCGATCATTCACTTCCTGGGCGGTATTCACGAAATTTACTTCCCGTATGTGCTGATGAACCCACGTCTGATCCTGGCCGTTATCCTTGGCGGTATGACCGGCGTGTTCACCCTGAGCGTGCTGGGCGGTGGTCTGGTGTCTCCTGCTTCTCCGGGCTCTATCCTGGCGGTGCTGGCGATGACCCCGAAAGGCGCCTACTTCGCGAACATCGCGGCGATCTGTGCGGCCATGGCGGTCTCCTTCGTGGCCTCCGCTATCCTGCTGAAAACCAGCAAGGTAAAAGAAGACGACGATATCGAAGCGGCAACCCGTCGTATGCATGACATGAAAGCCGAATCCAAAGGCGCAACGCCGCTGGCGGCGGGTGATGTCTCTAACGACCTGAGCCACGTGCGTAAAATCATCGTGGCCTGTGATGCCGGTATGGGCTCCAGCGCAATGGGTGCGGGCGTACTGCGTAAGAAAGTGCAGGATGCGGGTCTGACCAACATCTCCGTCACCAACAGCGCGATTAACAGCCTGCCGCCGGACGTTGACCTGGTGATCACGCACCGCGATCTGACCGAACGCGCTATGCGTCAGGTACCGCAGGCGCAGCACATTTCCCTGACCAACTTCCTCGACAGCGGCCTGTACGCCAGCCTGACCGAACGCCTGGTGGCGGCGCAGCGCCATGAAGATAACGAAGTGAAAGTGCGTACCAGCCTGCAAGACAGCTTCGACGAGAGCAACGCGCATCTGTTCAAACTGGGCGCTGAAAACATCTTCCTTGGCCGCACGGCCACCAATAAAGAAGAGGCCATTCGCTTCGCCGGTGAGCAGCTGGTGAAAGGCGGCTACGTTCAGCCTGAGTACGTTGAGGCGATGCTGGAACGCGAAAAGCTGACCCCAACCTACCTGGGTGAATCCATCGCGGTTCCGCACGGTACGGTGGAAGCCAAAGACCGCGTGCTGAAAACCGGCGTGGTGTTCTGTCAGTATCCTGATGGCGTGCGCTTCGGTGAAGAAGAGGACGACATCGCCCGTCTGGTGATTGGTATCGCCGCTCGCAACAACGAGCATATCCAGGTGATTACCAGCCTGACCAATGCGCTGGATGACGAAACGGTTATTGAGCGTCTGGCCAACACCACCAGCGTTGAAGAAGTTCTGGCCCTGCTGAACAAATAACAGCGCCTCTTCCCTCTCCCCCCGGGGAGAGGGCTAGGGTGAGGGGAAAACGTTCCTCACCCCAGCCCTCTCGGGTAAAAACATTGATGAAGGTTAACACTATGAAAGCATTACATTTTGGCGCAGGTAATATTGGTCGTGGCTTTATCGGTAAACTGCTGGCAGACGCGGGCATTACCCTGACATTCGCCGATGTGAATCAGGTGGTTCTGGATGCCCTGAATGCCCGTCATAGCTATCAGGTTCACGTGGTGGGTGAAAACGAACAGGTTGAAACGGTCTCTGGCGTCAACGCGGTAAGCAGCATTGGCGACGACGTGATTGACCTCATCGCGAGCGTTGATCTGGTCACCACCGCCGTGGGTCCGGTGGTGCTTGAGCGTATCGCCCCGGCGGTTGCGAAAGGCCTGGCGAAGCGTAAAGCACAGGGCGTTGAAACACCGCTGAACATCATCGCCTGTGAAAACATGGTGCGCGGCACCACGCAGCTGAAAGGCCACGTTCTTGCGGCCGTCGCCGACGAAGATAAAGCCTGGGTTGAAGCGCACGTGGGTTTTGTGGATTCCGCCGTGGATCGCATCGTTCCGCCTTCAGCATCCGCCACCAACGATCCGCTGGAAGTGACCGTGGAAACCTTCAGCGAGTGGATCGTGGATAAAACCCAGTTTAAGGGCGCGCTGCCGACCATTCCGGGAATGGAATTAACCGATAACCTGATGGCATTTGTCGAACGTAAACTCTTCACGCTGAACACCGGGCATGCTATAACCGCGTACCTCGGAAAATTGGCCGGTCATCAGACGATTCGTGACGCGATCCTCGATGAGAACATCCGTGCGGTGGTCAAAGGGGCAATGGAAGAGAGCGGCGCGGTGCTGATCAAACGCTACGGTTTTGATGCTGATAAACACGCGGCATACATCCAGAAAATCCTCGGTCGTTTTGAAAACCCGTATCTGAAAGATGACGTTGAGCGCGTGGGTCGTCAGCCGCTGCGTAAACTGAGCGCGGGCGACCGCCTGATTAAACCGCTGCTGGGCACGCTGGAATACGGCCTGCCGCACGCAAACCTGGTGAAGGGCATCGCTGCCGCCATGCACTACCGCAGCGAGCAGGACCCGCAGGCGATTGAGCTGGCTCAGCTGATTGATGACAAAGGCGCGCAGGCTGCGCTGGCGCAGATCTCCGGTCTGGATGCCAACAGTGACGTAGTTGCGGAGGCGGTCAGCGCATACAACGCAACCAAATGATGCAGAGTCCGGCGCAGGTTAGCCTGCGCCCGAATAACAGATTGTCAGATATGCAGGCAATAATGGAACAAACCCAGGCCTTTGAAAATCGTGTGCTTGAGCGTCTGAATGCTGGCAAAACCGTACGAAGTTTCCTGATTGCCGCCGTCGAGCTGTTAACCGAGGCGGTGAACATTCTGGTGCTTCAGGTGTTTCGCAAAGACGACTACGCGGTAAAGTATGCTGTAGAACCGTTACTGGACGGAGACGGACCGCTGGGCGATTTATCGGTACGGCTGAAGCTGATTTACGGTCTTGGCGTGCTGAACCGCCAGGAGTATGAAGACGCCGAGCTGTTAATGGCGCTGCGCGAAGAGCTCAATCATGACGGTAATGAGTACACCTTTACCGATGATGAGATACTGGGGCCCTTCGGCGAACTGCACTGCGTATCCGCGCTCCCTCCCGCACCTCAGTTTGATAACAGCGACCCTGAGCTGTACGCGATGCAAAAGCTGCGTTATCAACAGGTTGTGCGCTCCACCATGGTGCTTTCCCTGACTGAGCTGATTTCTAAAATCAGCTTAAAAAAAGCGTTTCAGAAGTAAGCCCTCACACATTGGTGTATCCTTCCCTGTAAATTCCCCGTTTTCAGAGTTATTTGTCATGAAAGAAGTCGAAAAGAACGAAATTAAACGCCTGAGCGACCGTCTGGATCTGATCCGCCATCAGATGGCTGGCCTCTCCCTGGTCGATTCCGCCGAGAAGTATGCCGAGCTGGAAAAAGAGTCCGTGAAGCTGGAGGCGGAAATTGAACGCCTGCGCGAAGTGAAAGGCCAGAAGCTGAGTAAAGAAGCGCAGAAGCTGATGAACATGCCGCATCGCCGCGCGATCACCAAAAAAGAGCAGGCCGACATGGGCAAGCTGAAGAAAAGCGTCCGTGGCCTGGTAGTGGTGCACCCGATGACTGAGCTTGGTCGCGAAATGGGCCTGAAAGAGATGACGGGTTTTTGTAAGACCGCGTTCTGATCGTCCTCCCCTGCCGCTGCGGCAGGGGAAACTCAGTTGTAAATCAGGTTAAACGTCGCCATCGCATCCGCTTTTCCCGCCGTCACGTTCTCTTCCGTCTGAAGGTAATGCGCATCAAACCAGAAGGTTTGCGTCTGGTTATCCCCCACTTGCCCAAATGCTGACACCTGTGGGGTGTTCCACGGTACCACCTGCCCCTGAACCGAACCGGTATTGTCACCGTAAAGCAGTTCGATCCCGACACCGCTGGCGCTATCCTCCTGCTTCGTCAACGCCAGCGCCCGATCGTTGCCCGGCGTGGTATCGCCAAAGAAACCCATCTTCACCGCCGTGTTATTTTCGCAGGTCACCGGAATGCTGAAGCGTCCGCCTCCGGCGCGGGAGCCTATGCCATGAAATTCACGCTGGCTCACGCTCCCCATGGGAACAAGAATGCTGCGAGAGCCCACTGAACAGCTGGTACGCCTGACGGTGAAGCTGGCGAGATGGATCTGTACCGGTGTCGCCACGTTGGTGGCGCTGGCTTGATTTTCTCCCGCCTGCAATATCAGCGATCCGACATTTTGCTCCTGGGAATTAGCGTTATCGTCAGGCATGGCGCTGGTCGTTGGAATTTTGTAAAACACCACCCAGAACTGCATTTTATACATTGAGGCGCTGGCAAAGGCGGGGTTTTGCGATGCGTCGCAAATGCGCCGGGACTCATTGCCATTCACCTGACTTGTGCCGTCAATATAGCGTACTGCATCGGCGCCGCAGTACTGCTGTTCCCGGAACCCCAGTGCGTAGCCGATGCCGTCGATCTGAGTTTTATAGACGTGACGTGACGCACCGTCTTCACCAACCACGCTGCCGACAGGGTTATCCACGTCGACAAAGCCGATACTACGCCAGGCATCATTCCCGCCATCACAGCTGTAGAAATCCGCCCCGGTAGACTGTATCGGCGCAGATATCGGCGTCCAGTCCGCCGTGCCGGGCGCATACCCTATGGCGTAGGGCACCTGAACGACCCACTGATCGCGCGTGGTGCGGCAAGATGAGGTCTGAGCATGGGCATGAAAACTCAGCATGCCAAAAAGCGAAAGAAGGCTCAGGTAGAAAAACCAGTGAATAAAACGACGCATGATATTCCTCTAATGGCACTCAACGGATAGCGTGGCGATACCGGGGGCCATATGAGCTTTCCCCAGTCTGAAAGGTGTCTGGCATTGCTGCTGCTCCCCGTCCTGATACCAGCTGACGCGCAGGGTGCCGCGCTCTGGTACCCCGCTCAGGTAGGCCTGACCGCCGTCAGCGACCATGCTTCGGTTTGCAGAATGGCGGTTCTGCTCCACCACTTCAGCCTGCGCGCCAAACGGCAACGGTTCGCCGTGGTAGCGCAGGGAAAACAGAACGCGATAACCAATGTGGGTTTTGTAATTGGCCAGCACCACCGCGCCGCTGGTGGGAATGAGCGTCAGACCGCTCTGCTCAACGTCGACGTTCTCACCCAGCGTCGCCGTATCAAGACTGACGGTATTTTTGCGATACGCCGAGAGCGTTGGCATGACCGCATAGCCGCGGCTGTCGGTATGGATCCCGTTGTAGCCCTCCGGCTCAACGTTAGCCGCGCCGGGCACGCGTAGCAGGGCGACGGTATCGCCCAGCGGCTGGCTAAGCGTGACGCCATACTGCGTGGCGATAACGCCTCCGGCGAGTCCGAGGCTCGCGTTGCTACCGCTTCGGCTGTGGTCATAACCGAGGCTGACGTTGCCGTAGCCACCGTTGTATTGCAGCGCCAGGCTGGTACTGTCGGCTTGTCCCTCGCTGGCCTTACTCTGCTGAACGCTGTAATTAAGGTTGCGATTCGCCAGCGCACTGCCGTTGAGTGACACCTGCTGCGTGGTCATCCCACGATTGTTGTGGTTGATGAAGTAACTGACCGAGCTGTCCGGTAACCAGTGACCAAGCGGAACATTGACGTTAAACGACACGGTACGATCGGGATGCTGCTCAAGCGCTGAGTCGGTGTAGTCATACCCCGCGCCCCAGGTAATGCCTCGCCAGCTGGTGTACCAGCCAATGTGGATGGTTTTATCCTGCCCGGACGTATGCCAGTAATCCTGCATCCATGCCGAGACGCTGAGGCTGCCGAACTGACCCAGCGTCTGTGAGAAGGTGACCTGCGAGCGGCTACGGCGATTATTGAGTTGCAGCTGTTGGCTGTCAGACTGATTCAGTTCACTGAATTCATAGTAATTGCGCGAGGCATAGCGATAACTCGCCAGGTTGAAGGCGGTGCCGGTAGCGCTGAAATCTTTCTGATACTGAATGCGCCACGCCTGCCCCATCGCGCTTTTGCCATTGGGTAAACGGCTTTTTGCCAGCGTATCGTCAATGCCCAGCGAGCCAAATGCGCCAAACCCTCTGCCTACGCCAATTGCACCGGCCTGATAGTTGCTCGCCGTACGAAAGCCGCCATACACCGTCATCCTCGAGAGCAGGCCGTAGAAGAAAGCGCCTTCAACAAACTCAGGTGAACGCGCATCGCCGGAGCCGGAGTGAAATCGTCCGGCGTTGAGGCTGTATTTCAGGCTGCCCAGGCGTCGCATAAACGGCACCGCAGAATAGGGTTGGGTAAAGACGCGCGTTGAGCCGTCACTTTCCGTGACCGTCACCTGTAGATCGCCACTTTGTGCGCCGGGGAACAGATCGTTAATGATAAATGGCCCGGCGGCCACCCAGGTTTCATAGATCACATAGCCATTTTGCGAAACGGAGACTTTAGCGAAGCTGTGTGCGACGCCGCGGATGGTTGGTGCGAAGCCGCGCTGGCTGTCGGGCAACATGCTTTCGCTTGATGTAAGCTGTACCCCGCGAAACGCCACGCTATCGAAGACGTCGCCTGCGGTCCAGGCATCGCCGATCCGTAGCTGGCTGTTAAGACGGCGAATATCCCGGGTCAGCCAGCTACTTTGCGACTGAAAATGGTCGCCGCCCGCGTCGCTGTGGCTCCAGGCGGAGGTGTTGCGCAACCGCCACGCCCCCAGATTGATACCGTTACGCAGGCTCAGATAGCTGGATGTCGTGACGCCACGCTGATGATGTGCCTGGCCGCCCGACAGACTGTAATCAGTAAAGGCCGCCGGGATACCATCGTCCCACTGCGACTGCGGCACGTAGCCACGGCTGCGGTGTTTCATCGCCGCCTGCGGCAGGCTGAGAAAGAGACGCTGCTGGTTGAAATCATAGGAGGTTCGCGCTGCCGGAATGAAATCCGCGAGGTGCGTGAGCGCTTCTCCCTCCCGCAACCGTGAGAATGCAGGAATGGCCCTGACATTCACCCCAAGCGCTTCCAGCAGCGATACGCTAAAAACGGGTTGCAGGCTGCCTTTCTCATTGACGAAGGTGATCTCCTGATGCCGCTCCTCGCGTCCGTTAATCTCCAGCGTCACGAGCCAGGTGCCTGGCATCTGCCCGCCCTTTTCAGAGAAATAGTGCAGATCCGCCGTTTTCTGTTCGGTAGAGGAAAGCTCCAGCGCGGCGGGATCAAAGTAATCCTCGGCCATCCCCGCGCGGCTGAAGCTAAGCAGCAACACCGAAAGCGGCGCGTAACGAAACAGGCGAAAAGACATGGTCTTAAAGAGGCTGGGTGTGGGTGGCGGTGATGGCACCAAAATCATTAATAGCCGACCAGCTTACGCCCCCGGAGGCGGACACAGGCCATTCGCGGGTTTCCCCTGGACCGATCATGCCCGGCTGCTCAATTTTATGCCCGCCAACGGTCAGCCGATAAAAAGAGACGTAGTATGGCGTCGGGTTAGCGGCCTTAAGCCCTTTTCCCGTCCGCGAAAACGTTATTTTCTGCCAGGCAGTGGCAGCGTCCCCTTTAAGGTTGTCCGGGCGGTAGAAAATTTTAAATTTCGATTTAACGTTAACTTGTAATTCGTTGCTGCTCTCTTTTGGCTTTGGCGCAATCGCTTTAATATCGAGCCAGAATACAGATTCACGATCTGTGGGCAGCGGAGCGCCGGTATATTGAATACGCAGCGTGTTGGTCTGCTCCGGATCAAGTCTGAACAGAGGTGGTGTGACAATAAATGGCGCAGCGTTATTTTTATCCTGCCCATCACCTTCAACCCACGACTGAATAAGATAGGGAACCGCACTTTCCATATTAGAAACAGAAAATGCCACCTCCTTGCTGTGTTGTGGGTATACGATCCGTGTTCCCCCCATTACAACGCCAGCGGAAACTGACGCAGAACTAACCATTAATGCAGTGAGCATAATATACGATAAACGTTTCATCATTATTATCTCTGGAGGTGGCTGAGAGTGAAATCAGTTATAAACCATCAGGAAGTTGGAAACGGCATTGACGTCGCCCGCGTTAATTTCCGAACCGTCTTTGTCGAGAGAGGCATAAAACGTTAATTCAGCATTGCCTTCAGCATCCGGTGCGGTTGTTTCAGATACCGTACCCGGTTTAATCGCGGTGCTGCGATCGCTGTTATAAAGCTTCACGCCGACGCCCGTCGCCATACCTTCGCCTGGCGTAACCTGTAGCAGTGTGTCATTCACCGTATCTTTGGTTCCGTCAAACAGTACCGCAACCGATTCAACCGTCTCCGGGCAGTTCTCTACGTTGATTTTGAACTCACGCGGCGTCGTTTCGCTGTGATCGTCGAAGTAGCTTTTCGCCCACGCGCCGAGGTCTACCGTTTTGCTTTTTGACGCAGGGGTAATATCACAGGAAATAAGGGTGATTTTCCCGGTAAAGTTGATCACGCCGCCTGTGCTCTGCGAGCCAGCGCCTGTATCCAGGGAAGCATTAACACCAGAATCACTGCTTGCCAGTACTGATTGAGAAGATAACAGCAGCCCCGCCGCGGCAATCGCCAGCGCCACATTTTTGATTTTCATTTGGAACACTTTCCCCTCTGTAAATTAAACAGATATAGACTTGTTGTACCAGGTACAATAACCGCTATAAGGATTTAAAAACGCCACCAAAAGGGTTTTAGCAGAATGGGTGACGCGACCTTATAGAATAAAGCAGGGTCCATCCCATGGTGATAATCCGTATATTTTCAGAAGGCCATACACAGATATCCTGCAACTGAGGAAATGACTTCTGGCCGAAAATAACACTGAATACGTTGTGGTTAGTAATAAATTTAATATCTTCTGTAACGTTGCTTCTGAATAAATAGTAAATCATATGCCTTTTAACGTCTACGTATTGAAAAGCAGTACGCCGCGTCTGTAAACACTCTATAATTAACACTCAGCTAACAAATTTAACCCCTTTCGATTGCCCTGATAATTATTAATTTGCTTTTAATACCGTAACTAAATTACAAGAGAGCCAACTGATCATTGTTTGATCAATTTATTTCAGAATATTATTAGCCAAAAAATGTCACTTCAGCAAAAAATTCTTGCCCTTTATCCTGAAAAATCACGGTTAAACAGGATATTTCTTTATCGATCAGCAATTGATCGTTTGTAATACACTGTTAAAATCTATATGTGAAATTTACCTTAATTAAAATTTTTTGCTACAGCTTAGATTTCGCATTTTTAACCAAAAAAAATTTTATTTATAGGAAATAAATCACTCTGCTCACATATATACAGCTTTTCAAAAACACAAATAAAGCAAATAAACCTCATTCAATTCACGTAATATTATCACCTCCCCATTTTATTCAACATCTTTTACGCGTCGTATCTGCTCAAAAACGAATGTAATGCTCTCCACCTGACTACCGCTTCCATCGCACACGGTGAGTTAATTTTGCGGGTTTGGTCCTACCAATAATGCGCAAAGCTATCCATCGTTCACAGTTTTGATGCTCCACTTCACAAAACCATTGCCGAATAGCAACACTTGGTTAACCATTTATTGCCATTAACCCTACATCACAATATTGGATGGACCACTTTTACACTAAGTGTGACGCTGAGATGAGCAGAGACTCACCCGACGAACACCTGTGTGGTCCTCAGGAGACCTGCATGAGCCTCTGGCAACAAAACTACGATCCGGCCGGGAATATCTGGCTGTCGAGCCTGATCGCATCGCTACCGATCCTGTTCTTCTTCTTTGCGCTAATTAAGCTCAAGCTGAAGGGCTACCTTGCCGCAACGTACACCGTTGCCATCGCCCTGCTGGTGGCGCTGTTCTTCTATAAAATGCCGGTCGATCGCGCGCTGGCCTCCGTGGTGTATGGTTTCTTCTACGGCCTGTGGCCGATTGCGTGGATCATCATCGCCGCCGTCTTTGTCTACAAAATCTCGGTCAAAACCGGGCAGTTCGATATTATTCGCTCGTCGATTCTCTCTATTACACCGGACCAGCGTTTACAGATGCTGATTGTCGGTTTCTCCTTCGGGGCGTTCCTTGAAGGGGCGGCAGGATTTGGCGCGCCGGTGGCGATCACCGCCGCTCTGCTGGTCGGGCTGGGCTTTAACCCGCTGTATGCCGCTGGCCTGTGCCTGATTGTGAACACCGCCCCGGTGGCGTTTGGCGCGATGGGCATTCCGATTCTGGTGGCGGGCCAGGTAACCGGGCTGGACAGCTTCGAGATCGGCCAGATGGTGGGTCGCCAGCTGCCGTTCCTGACCATTATCGTGCTGTTCTGGATCATGGCGATTATGGACGGCTGGCGCGGCGTGAAGGAGACCTGGCCTGCGGTGATGGTAGCGGGCGGTTCGTTCGCCATTGCCCAGTATCTCAGCTCCAACTTCCTCGGCCCGGAACTGCCGGACATCATCTCTTCCCTGGTGTCGCTGGTCTGTCTGACGCTGTTCCTGAAACGCTGGCAGCCGGTACGTATCTTCCGCTTTGCTGACATGGGCGCATCGCACGTGGATCAGACGCTGGCGCGCACCGGCTATACCGCCGGACAGATTGTGCGCGCATGGTCACCGTTCCTGTTCCTGACCGCCACCGTGACGCTGTGGAGCATTCCACCTTTTAAAGCCCTGTTCGCCCCGGGCGGCGCGCTGTACGACATGGTGATTAATATCTCCGTGCCGTTCCTCGACAAAATGGTCGCCCGTATGCCGCCGGTGGTGCACGACGCCACGCCATATGCGGCAGTGTTTAAGTTCGACTGGTTCTCAGCCACCGGCACGGCCATCCTGTTTGCCGCTATCCTTTCCGTAGTGTGGCTGCGCATGAAGCCTGCCGCCGCGGTGCAGACCTTTGCGGCGACGATTAAAGAGCTGATGTTGCCGATTTACTCCATCGGCATGGTGCTGGCGTTCGCGTTTATTTCGAACTACTCCGGCCTGTCGTCGACGCTGGCGTTAGCGCTGGCGCATACCGGCCACGCGTTTACCTTCTTCTCGCCGTTCCTCGGCTGGCTGGGGGTGTTCCTGACTGGTTCAGATACGTCATCTAACGCCCTGTTTGCCGCCCTACAGGCCACGGCCGCGCAGCAGATTGGCGTCTCGGACGTGCTGCTGGTCGCCGCGAACACCACCGGCGGCGTGACCGGGAAGATGATCTCGCCGCAGTCCATCGCCATTGCCTGTGCCGCGGTGGGGCTGGTAGGCAAAGAGTCGGATCTGTTCCGCTTTACCGTTAAACACAGCCTGATATTTACCTGCATGGTGGGCGTGATCACCACATTGCAGGCCTATGTCTTAACCTGGATGATTCCATGATAGTGATGCCCAGACGCCTGTCCGACGAGATTGCCACTCGCGTACGGGCGCTGATAGAAGAACAACAGCTGGAAGCGGGCATGAGATTGCCCGCCGAGCGTCAGCTTGCCGCTCAGCTTGGCGTGTCGCGCAACTCACTGCGCGAGGCGCTGGCGACGCTGGTTAGTGAAGGGGTGCTGCTGAGCCGTCGCGGCGGCGGCACCTTCGTGCGCTGGCAGCATGACGACTGGTCCGAACAAAACATCGTGCAGCCGCTGAAGACGCTGATGGAAAACGACCCGGACTACAGCTTCGACATCCTCGAAGCGCGTCACGCCATCGAAACCAGCACCGCGTGGCACGCGGCGATGCGGGCAACCGACGCCGACAAAGAGAAGCTCAAAGCCTGTTTTGAGGCCACGCAAAGCAGCGACCCGGACATCGCCTCCCAGGCGGACGTGCGGTTCCATCTGGCGATTGCCGAGGCCTCGCACAACGTGGTACTGCTGCAAACCATGCGCGGGTTCTTCGACCTGCTGCAATCCTCCGTAAAGCAGAGCCGCCAGCGCATGTATCTGGTCCCGCCGGTGTTTGCTCAACTGACCGAACAGCACGAGGCGGTGCTCAACGCCATTCTGGCCGGTGATGCCGAGGCCGCGCGCAAGGCGATGATGGCGCATCTCGGCTTCGTGCATACCACCATTAAACGATTCGATGAAGATCAGGCCCGACAGGCGCGTATTACCCGTCTGCCTGGCGAGAGTGATATTTCCAGGGAGAACAAAGCATGATTATTTCAGCAGCCAGTGATTATCGCGCCGCGGCGCAGCGCATTTTGCCCCCGTTCCTGTTCCACTACATTGACGGCGGGGCGTATGCCGAATACACCCTGCGCCGCAACGTGGAAGACCTGTCGGAGGTGGCCCTGCGCCAGCGCGTGCTGAAGAATATGTCTGACCTGAGCCTTGAGACGAAGCTGTTTAACGAAACGCTCTCCATGCCGGTAGCGCTCGCACCTGTCGGTTTATGCGGCATGTATGCCCGTCGCGGTGAAGTGCAGGCCGCCGCCGCCGCAGATGCCAAAGGCATTCCGTTTACCCTTTCCACCGTGTCCGTCTGCCCGATTGAAGAAGTCGCCCCGACCATCAAGCGCCCGATGTGGTTCCAGCTGTACGTCCTGCGCGATCGCGGTTTTATGCGCAACGCGCTGGAGCGCGCCAAAGCGGCGGGCTGCTCAACGCTGGTCTTTACCGTCGACATGCCGACCCCCGGCGCGCGCTACCGCGACGCCCACTCCGGCATGAGCGGCCCTAACGCGGCCCTGCGCCGTTACTGGCAGGCGGTGACGCACCCGCAGTGGGCGTGGGATGTCGGGCTGAACGGCCGTCCGCACGATCTGGGCAATATTTCGGCCTACCTGGGTAAACCGACCGGGCTGGAGGATTACATCGGCTGGCTGGCGAACAATTTCGATCCGTCGATCTCATGGAAAGACCTGGAGTGGATCCGCGAATTCTGGGACGGCCCGATGGTGATCAAAGGGATCCTCGACCCGGAAGATGCCCGCGACGCGGTACGTTTTGGCGCCGATGGGATCGTGGTCTCTAACCATGGTGGCCGCCAGCTTGACGGGGTGCTCTCCTCCGCCCGCGCCCTGCCGGCCATTGCCGATGCGGTGAAAGGCGATATTGCGATCCTGGCCGACAGCGGCATCCGTAACGGGCTGGACGTGGTGCGCATGATCGCCCTGGGCGCGGACAGCGTGCTGCTGGGCCGTGCTTACCTGTACGCGCTGGCCACCAGCGGCCAGGCGGGCGTGGCGAATCTGCTGAACCTGATCGAGAAAGAGATGAAGGTGGCGATGACGCTGACCGGTGCGAAAACAATCGGTGAAATCAGCAAAGACTCTCTGGTGCAGGAGCTCAGTAAGCTGCCTGCGGCGCTGGCCCCTCTTTCTCAGGGAAACGCGGCCTGATCTCCCCCGGTTAGCCTTCCCTTCTTCCGCGCCCGACTTCCCCCTCGGGCGCTTTTTTTGTTGAAAATAACACCTGCGTAACATTCTGGATAAGAAAATTTGACACACCCCGCCTCTCCGCAATTGTATAGACAAGCAAATACAAGAACACAAAAACAACATCACATCGGAGGGGAACGTATGGCGTATTCAGGTAAGGTGGATATTCAGCAGGTGATCGATGAAAGTCCTTTTTCAGGGTTTCACTGGCTTCTTATTGTGCTGGGCTTTCTGGTGCTGGCGATTGATGGGTTTGATACCGCAGCGATGGGTTACATTGCGCCTACGCTGTCGACAGAGTGGGGAATACATAAACAGGATCTGGGGCCGGTGCTGAGTGCGGCGCTGCTGGGGCTGTCGCTGGGAGCCCTGATTGCAGGTCCGGTATCGGACCGGATGGGACGCAAGCGCGTACTGGTCTTTTCATGCCTGTTCTTCGGCCTGGCGAGCCTGGGCACGGCCTGGGCGCAAAGTCTGAATACCCTGACGCTGTGGCGCTTTCTGACGGGCCTGGGCCTCGGCGCTGCCATGCCTAACGCCATCACGCTGATCTCCGAGTTTGCCCCCCAGCGCTGCCGCGCCATGGTAATTAACACCATGTACTGCGGCTTTCCGCTGGGTGCGGCGGGCGGCGGGGCGATCTCGTCCTGGCTTATCCCTCACCACGGCTGGCGAAGCGTGCTGCTGACCGGCGCGATTGCGCCGCTGATTTTAACGGTGCTGCTGGCGCTGCTGTTGCCGGAGTCGGTGAAGTTTCTGGTGCAGCGCGGGAAAGACGTCGCCCAGGTTCGCCGCATCGCCAGCCGGTTCGCCCGCAGCACGCTGGATAGCGTCACGGGCTTTTTCCTCGCGGAGGAGAAAGTCGCGTCGAAAAAAGGCAGCGTGTCGCAGCTGTTTTCCATGCCCTGGCTGCCCGGCACCCTGATGCTGTGGGTCACCTATTTTATGGGGCTGGTGATTTATTACGTCCTGCTGAGCTGGATGCCAACGCTGATGCAGGGGATGGGATATGCGCTGACGGAATCCGCCTGGCTTACCTCGCTGTTCACCTTCGGCGGCACCGCTGGCATTTTGCTCGCGGGCTGGATGATGGATCGCTGGGAAGCGCACAAGGTGGTCGCGTGTGGTTTCGTGCTGACGATGGGCCTGATTCTTTTACTCGGCATTGAGCATAACCATATCGCCCTGTTTGGCGGGTTAATTTTCCTGATGGGGATCGCGATGAACGGCGCGCAGTCGGGCATGCAGACCCTGGCCGCCACCTTTTACCCTACCGAGTGCCGAGCGACGGGTATCGCCTGGATGCAGGGGATCGGCCGCTTCGGCGGCGTGGCGGGCACCATGACCAGCGCCCAGCTTCTTTCCATGCAGTGGCAGGCGGACAGTATTTTAATGATCCTCAGCGTACCTGCTCTCGTGGCTGCGGCGGCAACCGTCTACAAAATGCTGTATAGCCGCGCGCAGGAGCCGGGCGTCGCCTAGTCCCTCTCTTTTCTGCTATTCTGCCCCCGCAATTAAGGGGGCAGCATGCTTAACATCGTCTTATTCGAACCAGAAATTCCGCCGAACACCGGCAATATTATCCGCCTGTGCGCCAACACCGGTTTTCGTCTGCACATTATTGAGCCGATGGGCTTTACGTGGGACGACAAACGTCTGCGCCGCGCGGGGCTGGACTACCATGAGTTTACCGCCGTCGTTCGTCATCACGATTACGCCGCGTTTCTGGGATCCGAAAAACCACAGCGCATGTTCGCCCTGACCACCAAAGGTACGCCAGCGCACAGCGCCGTAAGCTATCAGGACGGGGATTATCTGATGTTTGGTCCGGAAACCCGCGGCCTGCCGGCCACCATTCTGGATGCCCTGCCCGCTGAGCAGAAAATTCGTATTCCGATGATGCCGGACAGCCGCAGCATGAACCTGTCGAATGCGGTGTCGGTGGTGGTGTATGAGGCGTGGCGCCAGCTGGGTTATCCCGGCGCGATATTGCGTAGCTAAAACAGTTCGGGTGGCTTACGCCACCCGATTCGTCGTGTTTAGCCTGCTACCGCGATACGTTTCATATCGGTCATGTAGCCACGCAGTTTCTGGCCCACTTTCTCGATTTCGTGGCTGCGAATCGCTTCGTTGACGTCACGCAGCTGCGCGTTATCAACCGCTCCTTCCGCAATCGCCTGGCCCAGATCGCCCGCTTGCAGGGTGGTCATGAACTCTTTCAGCAGCGGTACGCAGGCGTAAGAGAACAGGTAGTTACCGTACTCGGCGGTATCGGAGATCACCACGTTCATCTCATACAGACGTTTACGGGCGATGGTGTTTGCGATCAGCGGCAGCTCGTGCAGCGATTCGTAGTACGCAGATTCTTCAATGATGCCCGAATCCACCATGGTTTCGAACGCCAGCTCAACGCCCGCTTTCACCATCGCGATCATCAGGACGCCTTTATCGAAGTACTCCTGCTCGGTGATCTTGCCGTCATACTGTGGTGCGGTTTCGAACGCGGTTTTACCGGTCTCTTCGCGCCAGGTCAGCAGTTTCTTATCGTCATTCGCCCAGTCCGCCATCATGCCGGAAGAGAACTCGCCGGAGATAATGTCGTCCATATGTTTCTGGAACAGCGGCGCCATGATGGTTTTCAGCTGTTCAGAGAGTGCGAACGCGCGCAGTTTTGCCGGGTTGGACAGTCGGTCCATCATCAGCGTAATGCCGCCCTGCTTCAGCGCTTCGGTGATGGTTTCCCAGCCGAACTGAATCAGTTTTTCCGCGTATGCCGGATCGGTGCCTTCTTCCACCAGCTTGTCGAAGCACAGCAGAGAGCCGGCCTGGAGCATGCCGCACAGGATGGTCTGCTCGCCCATCAGGTCAGATTTCACTTCCGCAACGAAGGAAGATTCCAGCACGCCCGCACGATGGCCGCCAGTGGCCGCAGCCCAGGCTTTGGCAATCGCCATGCCTTCGCCTTTCGGATCGTTTTCCGGGTGAACGGCGATCAGCGTCGGTACGCCGAAGCCACGTTTGTACTCTTCGCGCACTTCGGTGCCCGGGCACTTCGGTGCCACCATCACCACGGTGATGTCTTTACGGATCTGCTCGCCCACTTCAACGATGTTGAAGCCGTGGGAGTAACCCAGCGCGGCGCCGTCTTTCATCAGCGGCTGTACGGAACGCACAACGTCAGAGTGCTGCTTGTCCGGCGTCAGGTTAACCACCAGATCCGCCTGCGGGATCAGCTCTTCGTAGGTGCCCACTTTGAAGCCGTTTTCGGTCGCTTTACGCCAGGAAGCACGCTTTTCGGCAATCGCTTCTTTACGCAGGGCGTAGGAGATATCCAGCCCGGAGTCACGCATGTTCAGGCCCTGGTTCAGACCCTGTGCGCCACAGCCGACAATGACCACTTTTTTACCCTGAAGGTAGCTCGCGCCATCAGCAAATTCATCGCGCGCCATGAAGCGGCATTTGCCCAGCTGCGCCAGCTGCTGGCGCAAGTTCAGTGTATTAAAGTAGTTAGCCATGGGTGATACCTCGTGATGTTGTGTGTCTTATTGTTCGGTTCGCGTTTCAGCGAGAATGTACCCACATTACAACAGGAAATTTATTGCGGAAATTGATATATTCACAACGTCACATTGCAATTTATGCAATGTAAAAAGAGGGAGTGGAATCGGTGGATTTACGCGATCTGAAAATGTTCCTGCACCTGGCGGAAAGCCGTCACTTTGGCCGTAGCGCCCGGGCGATGCACGTCAGCCCCTCCACGCTGTCGCGCCAGATCCAGCGCCTTGAGGAAGACCTCGGCCAGCCGCTGTTCGTGCGCGATAACCGCACCGTCACCCTCACGGAAGCAGGTGAAGAGCTGCGCATCTTTGCTCAGCAGACGTTATTACAGTACCAGCAGCTGCGACACACCATCGACCAGCAGGGGCCGTCGCTTTCCGGCGAGCTGCATATTTTCTGTTCCGTGACCGCTGCCTACAGCCATCTTCCCCCCATTCTCGACCGCTTCCGCGCGGAACATCCGTCGGTTGAAATTAAGCTCACCACCGGCGATGCCGCCGACGCGATGGAAAAAGTGGTGACGGGCGAAGCGGATCTGGCGATTGCCGGAAAACCTGAAACGCTGCCGGGGGCGGTGGCGTTCTCGATGCTGGAGAATTTGGCGGTAGTGCTGATTGCCCCGGCGCTGCCCTGCCCGGTGCGCAACCAGGTTTCGGTGGAGAAACCGGACTGGTCCACGGTGCCGTTTATCATGGCCGATCAGGGGCCGGTGCGCCGCCGCATTGAGCTGTGGTTCCGCCGCCAGAAGATCAGTAACCCGTCGATTTACGCCACGGTCGGCGGCCATGAGGCGATGGTATCGATGGTGGCGCTCGGCTGCGGCGTAGCGCTGCTACCGGAAGTGGTGCTGGAAAACAGCCCGGAGCCGGTGCGCAATCGCGTGATGATTTTAGAACGCAGCGACGAGAAAACGCCGTTCGAGCTAGGCGTGTGCGCACAAAAAAAGCGGCTGCATGAGCCGCTTATTGATGCGTTCTGGACGATATTGCCGAACCACTAAAGCCGGGTGGCGCTGCGCTTACCCGGCCTACACGCAGTTCAACCCTTAGAACGTAGGCCTGATAAGCGCAGCGCCATCAGGCATTTTCCCGAACAACCTAACCCGCCAGGAAGAAACGGAACGCCGGGTTGTGGGTTTCGTCATGGCACTCATAGCCCAGCTCGTTCAGGCGCGTTTCGAAATCCGGCTCGTGCTCGCCCAGCTCGAACGCCGCCAGTACGCGGCCATAGTCGGTGCCGTGGCTGCGGTAGTGGAACAGAGAGATGTTCCAGTGCGTGCCCAACGTGTGCAGGAACTTGAGCAGCGCGCCCGGCGATTCCGGGAACTCGAAGCTGAACAGGCGTTCCTTCAGCGGCTTGGATGGACGGCCGCCGACCATGTAACGCACGTGCAGCTTCGCCATCTCGTCGTCGGAGAGATCGACCACGCTGTAACCGCCGTCATGCAGCAGGCTGAGGATCTCTTTGCGCTCCTCCACGCCACGGCTCAGACGCACGCCGACAAAAATGCACGCATCTTTGGCATCGGCAAAGCGGTAGTTGAACTCCGTTACCGAACGACCGCCCAGCAGCTGACAGAACTTCAGGAAGCTGCCCTTCTCTTCCGGAATGGTCACCGCCAGCAGCGCTTCACGCTGCTCACCCAGCTCACAGCGCTCGGAAACGTAGCGCAGACCGTGGAAGTTCACGTTGGCACCGGAAAGCACGTGCGCCAGACGCTCGCCGCGAATATTGTGCTGGGCGATGTATTTTTTCATTCCCGCCAGCGCCAGCGCGCCGGATGGTTCCGCCACCGCACGCACATCCTCGAAGAGATCTTTCATCGCCGCGCAGATAGCGTCGCTGTCGACGGTGACGATATCGTCGAGATACTCCTGGCACAGGCGGAACGTTTCGTCGCCAATGCGCTTCACCGCCACGCCCTCGGCGAACAGCCCGACGCGCGGCAGATCTACCGGATGTCCGGCGTCCAGCGCCGCCTTCAGGCAGGCAGAGTCTTCCGCTTCAACCGCAATCACTTTGATCTGCGGCATCAGCTGTTTGATCAGCACCGCCACACCTGCGGCTAAGCCGCCGCCGCCCACCGGGACGAAAACGCGGTCGAGATGGGCGTCCTGCTGCAACAGTTCCAGCGCCAGCGTACCCTGCCCGGCAATCACCATCGGGTGATCGAACGGCGGCACCCAGGTGAAGCCCTGCTGCTGCGCCAGCTCAATCGCTTTGGCTTTGGCTTCGTCAAAGTTAGCGCCGTGAAGCAGCACTTCTCCGCCGAACCCGCGCACCGCGTCGACCTTGATATCTGCGGTGGCGACCGGCATCACGATCAGCGCCTTCAGCCCCAGACGCGCCGAGGAGAACGCCACGCCCTGCGCGTGATTGCCCGCCGAGGCGGTAATCACCCCGCGCGCTTTCTGCTCGTCCGTCAGCCCGGCCATCATCGCGTAGGCGCCGCGCAGCTTGAAGCTGTGCACCGGCTGCCTGTCTTCACGCTTCACCAGAATGACGTTGTCGAGACGTGAAGAGAGTTTGTCCATTTTTTGCAGGGGCGTGACCTGCACCGCTTCATAGACCGGCGCGCGTAGCACCGCTCTCAGGTATTCCGCCCCCTCCGGGGCGGCGGATAAGGGTTGTGACTCGGCCATCATTAGCCCCCCAGTTTAGATTTATCGCGCACCGCGCCTTTATCTGCACTGGTGGCAAGACTCGCGTAAGCGCGCAGGGCGAAGGAGACTTCACGCTGACGATCTTTCGGCGTCCAGGCTTTGTCGCCGCGGGCTTCCTGCGCTTCACGACGGGCCGCAATCTCCTGGTCACTCAGCTTCAACTGAATGCCGCGGTTCGGAATGTCGATTTCGATCAGGTCGCCATCTTCGATGATCGCGATATTGCCGCCGCTTGCTGCTTCTGGCGAGACGTGACCAATGGAGAGGCCTGACGTGCCGCCAGAGAATCGACCATCGGTGATCAGCGCGCAGGCTTTGCCGAGGCCCATCGATTTCAGGAAGGTGGTCGGGTAGAGCATCTCCTGCATGCCCGGACCGCCTTTCGGCCCTTCGTAGCGAATGACCACCACGTCGCCTTCCACCACTTTGCCGCCGAGGATAGCGTCTACCGCTTCGTCCTGGCTTTCATACACTTTTGCCGGACCGGTGAATTTGAGGATGCTGTCGTCCACGCCTGCGGTTTTCACAATGCAGCCGTTTTCCGCGAAGTTACCGTACAGCACCGCCAGACCGCCGTCTTTGCTGTAGGCATGTTCCAGCGAGCGAATGCAGCCTTCGGCGCGATCGTCATCCAGCGTGTCCCAGCGGCAATCCTGCGAGAACGCCTGGGTGGTACGGATGCCCGCCGGACCGGCGCGATACATGTTTTTCACCGCGTCGTCTTTGGTCAGCATCACGTCGTACTGCTCCAGCGACTCCGGCAGCGTCAGGCCGAGCACGTTTTTCACGTCGCGGTTCAGCAGCCCGGCACGATCCAGCTCGCCGAGAATACCAATCACGCCACCCGCACGGTGGACATCTTCCATGTGGTACTTCTGGGTACTCGGCGCGACTTTACACAGCTGCGGCACTTTGCGGGAGAGCTTGTCGATGTCGCTCATAGTGAAGTCGATTTCAGCTTCCTGCGCGGCGGCCAGCAGGTGCAGAACGGTGTTGGTGGAACCGCCCATGGCGATATCCAGCGTCATGGCGTTTTCAAACGCCGCTTTGCTGGCGATGTTGCGCGGCAGCGCGCTGGCGTCGTCCTGCTCGTAGTAGCGTTTGGTCAGCTCAACGATGCGCTTACCGGCGTTAAGGAACAGCTGTTTACGATCGGCGTGGGTCGCCAGCAGAGAGCCGTTGCCCGGCTGAGAAAGGCCCAGCGCTTCGGTCAGGCAGTTCATGGAGTTGGCGGTGAACATCCCGGAACAGGAGCCGCAGGTCGGGCACGCGGAACGTTCCACCTGGTCGCTCTGCTCGTCAGAGACTTTCGGGTCCGCGCCCTGGATCATCGCATCGACCAGGTCGAGCTTGATGATTTTGTCGGAGAGCTTGGTTTTCCCCGCTTCCATTGGGCCACCAGAGACGAAGATCACCGGAATGTTCAGGCGCAGGGAAGCCATCAGCATCCCCGGGGTGATTTTGTCGCAGTTGGAGATACAGACCATCGCATCGGCGCAGTGGGCATTAACCATGTACTCCACCGAGTCGGCGATCAGCTCGCGCGACGGCAGTGAATAGAGCATTCCCCCGTGGCCCATTGCGATACCGTCATCCACCGCAATGGTGTTGAACTCTTTCGCCACGCCGCCGGAGGCTTCGATTTGCTCGGCAACCAGCTTACCGAGATCGCGCAGGTGCACGTGGCCCGGTACAAACTGGGTGAAGGAGTTCACCACGGCGATAATTGGCTTGCCGAAATCGGCGTCGGTCATTCCGGTGGCGCGCCACAGTGCGCGGGCACCCGCCATATTACGGCCGTGGGTGGTGGTGGCTGAACGATACTTAGGCATGCTTTATTTACTCCCGTCTGACTATTTAATGGGACGGTGCGTGCCGTCCCAAATTTATATTTAGTGATTAACCTGATCCAACCAGCCGTATTTGTCTTCTGTTTCGCCGGTGAACAGGCCGAAGAAGGCTTGCTGAATGCGTTTGGTGACCGGGCCACAGCGGCCTTCGCCCACCTGAATGCCATCGACGCTACGCACCGGCGTAATTTCAGCCGCGGTACCGGACATGAACACTTCGTCAGCCAGGTACAGGGATTCGCGGGACAGTACCTGCTCGCGCACTTCGATACCCAGATCTTTTGCCAGCTTGATGATGGCGTCGCGGGTGATGCCCGGCAGCGCGGACGAAGTGAATGGCGGCGTAAACAGAATGCCGTCTTTCACTTCAAACAGGTTTTCACCCGCGCCTTCGGAGATGTAGCCATTCACATCCAGCGCGATACCTTCCTGATAGCCGTGACGGCGCGCTTCGCTGCCGACCAGCAGTGAGGAAAGGTAGTTACCGCCCGCTTTAGCCGCAGTCGGGATAGTGTTTGGCGCCACGCGGTTCCAGGAAGAAACCATTGCGTCGATCCCCTGATCCAGCGCTTCCGCGCCCAGGTAGGCGCCCCACGGGAACGCGGCAATGATCACATCGGTGTTATAGCCGGCGGGCGGGTTCACGCCCATGCCAACGTCGCCCACGAACACCAGCGGACGAATATAGGCGCTGGTCAGTTTGTTCTGGCGAATCACCTCGCGGCAGGCTTCCATCAGCTCATCAACGCTTTGGGAGACCGGGAAACGATAAATTTTGGCTGAGTCATGCAGACGCTGCATGTGTTCGCGATGGCGGAACACCACTGGCCCTTTGTGAGAGTCGTAGCAACGGATCCCTTCAAACACGGAGGTGCCGTAGTGCAGCGCGTGGGACATCACGTGAACTTTCGCGTCTTCCCAGCGAACCATCTCACCATTGAACCAAATGTAATCAGCTTTTTTTGTCGTCATTTTTTCGTCCTGTCACGCTTAAGCGCGGATTTGTTGTGATGTGGTTGTGCTCTGGCAGATGGCAACATGGGCAACGTCTACCAGTTTTGATAACTGACTAAACAGTAAGTCGACCGGCCGCGGGCTGGCAACGGTTAATTCGATACTGATGTTCTGCGCGTCGGTGGCCGTTTCCATATTCATAGAGCAAATCTGAAAGCCACGGTGGCGAACCACGCGCAATACGCGTTCTAAAGTTTCCGGGTTGAAGCGAGCCTGCACGGCGACCTGATGTTGCATCATGATAATTTCTCCAGCATTTGTGAGTTACTGGCACCGGGCGGTACCAACGGCCAGACGTTCTCAAGCTCGTCGATTGAGACATGAAGCAGGTATGGCCCTTCGCTTGACAGCATGGTGTCGAGTGCCGCTTCAACCTGGTCTTTACGGGTGATGTGCTGGCCAGGAATGCCGAAGGCGCTGGCCAGGGTGAGGAAATCGGGGTTATCGGTCAGGGTCGTTTCGCTGTAACGCTCCTGGAAGAACAGCTGCTGCCACTGGCGAACCATGCCTAAACGCTGGTTATCGAGCAAGACGATCTTCAGCGGTAACTGCTTACGCTTCACGGTGCCGAGCTCCTGGACGTTCATCATGAAGGAGCCGTCACCGGAGATACAGATAACGGTATCGTTCGGGCGGGCAACCTGCGCGCCAACGGCTGCTGGCAGACCGAAGCCCATCGTCCCTAACCCGCTCGAGGTGATAAAGTTCTCCGGGCGGGTGTAGGTCATGTGCTGGGCTGACCACATCTGATGCTGGCCGACATCCGTCGTTACCACGCTGTCTGCGGGTTTACGGTCTGACAGCTGTTTCAACAGCAGCGGCGCATAGATGGCGTCGCCTGGGTGATCGTAACGCCACGCGTGTTCAGTACGCATATCAGCGGTGTGCTGACGCCATGAGTTGATATCCAGCGGCTGCTCCAGCGCCGGTAACAGCGCGTTAAGATCGCCCTGCAACGCGACATGCGCCTGACGCAGTTTGCTCATCTCCGCCGGGTCGATGTCCATATGGATCACTTTGGCGTTCGGCGCGAAGGTATTCAGCTTGCCGGTAACGCGGTCGTCAAAACGTGCGCCGACGGCGATAAGCAAGTCGCATTCCTGCACCGCCAGGTTTGCCGCTTTGGTACCATGCATCCCCAGCATGCCGAGGTAGTACGGGTAATCCGCCTCTACCGCACCGAGACCTTTCAGCGTGCAGGTGGCGGGCATTTGCGTGGTCGCAATGAACGCGCGAAGCGCCGGAACAGCCTGCGCCATGCCCACGCCGCCGCCTACGTACAGCATCGGTTGTTTGGCCTGCGCCATCATCTGACGCGCCTCTTCCACCTCTGCATGCGGGAACGCATTATCGCTTTCCACGGTAGAGAAATGCGGCTCCAGTTCGCCGAGTGCAACCTGGATATCTTTCGGGATATCAACCAGAACCGGGCCAGGACGGCCAGAGCTGGCAACCTCGAACGCTTCGGCCATCACCCGCGGCAGCTCTTCGAGAGACTGAACGAGGAAGCTGTGTTTGGTGCAGGCCAGCGATAAACCGAGCACATCCACTTCCTGGAAGGCATCGGTGCCGATGAACGGAGAGGCCACCTGGCCGGTGATCGCCACCACGGGTACGGAATCGAGCAGCGCGTCAGCCAGGCCGGTGATCAGGTTCGTTGCGCCCGGACCGGAGGTGGCCATACAGACGCCGGTTTTACCGGTCGCACGGGCATAACCGATGGCGGCCATCGCTGCGCCCTGCTCGTGTCGGCACAACAGGTGTTCCACGCCGCCGTCATACAGTGCATCGTAAATCGGCATAATTGCGCCACCCGGATAACCGAATACGGTTTCGACTCCCTGCGCGCGCAACGCATGTACTACCCATTGTGCCCCATTCATAGTTAGTTCCCCGTCATAAATCTGGAGAAACAGAATTTTGTGCTAGTCGTCATTCTCTGCTCCTCATTTAAGTTTTTTAGTCATAAAAAAACCCCCGGACCTTTCGGTGCGGGGGTCTTAGTTCGTTAAGGCTTGATTTCTAAGCCTTTCCTCGTCCAAGTGCAGCCCCGCACGGTGGGATAATAATCACCACCACGCTAATCACGACCAGGCTAATCACTCGTAGAAGGGCTGTCATTTTCAGTTCTTTTTGCATCTTGTTCGAAGGAATACCTAAAGAGTTACCACAGATATTTCATCTGACACAAGATTTTTTTATGACCTATATCTGTAGCATGCGAACTATTTCTTTCAAAATCGTTGTTTTATATAGGGAAAAAATAGAAATGAAGATTTTTCATTTTTTTGTCCTGTTTCATCAGGCAAGGCGCGCATGATTTCTTTTCTGCGAGGCCGATTCCACCGACATGTAAGGATTACATTTTGCCGCTAAAAGGCTGGAACGAGCGCCGTAATTCAGTGAATTAGTGCTAAACAGGAAAAAATGATGCTGGCATAGTCACCGCCAAGGAGGGCTTATGTCACTGTCAGTTGTTTATACACGCGCGGCCATCGGCGTGAAGGCACCGCTTATTTCTGTAGAGGTTCATTTAAGTAATGGACTGCCCGGACTGACGCTGGTCGGCTTACCAGAAACGACCGTTAAAGAGGCGAGGGATCGCGTGCGCAGCGCAATTATTAATAGCGGTTATGCTTTTCCGGCGAAGAAGATCACCATTAACCTTGCGCCTGCCGATTTGCCAAAGGAGGGAGGGCGATATGATTTACCTATTGCTATAGCGCTTCTCGCGGCTTCTGAACAGCTCAATACGCCAGGGCTAAGCTCGTGTGAGTTCGTGGGTGAATTAGCGCTTACAGGCGCGTTAAGAGGCGTTCCCGGAGCAATCTCGGGTGCGCTTGAAGCCATACGCGCGGGAAGACAAATCATTGTGGCCAATGAAAATGCCTCTGAAGTAAGCCTTATCGCCGAAAAGGGGTGTCTTGTCGCAGGACATTTGCAAGAGGTTTGCGCCTGGCTGGAAGGCCGACACGAGCTTGCCGAGCCGCAGGAGAATGACGAGGTGGCGCCAGCTTCGCCCGAAGATCTCAGCGATATTATGGGTCAGGAACAGGGTAAGCGGGCGTTAGAGATAACGGCCGCGGGTGGGCATAACCTGTTACTGATAGGTCCGCCAGGCACGGGGAAAACGATGCTGGCGAGCAGATTGAGCGGTCTGTTGCCACCCCTCAATAATCACGAAGCGCTGGAAAGCGCCGCGATATTTAGCCTGGTCAGTTCTACGTCGCTGCATAAACAGTGGCGCCGCCGTCCTTTCCGCTCTCCACACCACAGTGCGTCTCTTACCGCGATGGTGGGCGGGGGTTCGATCCCCGGACCGGGTGAAATCTCACTGGCGCACAACGGCATTTTGTTTCTGGATGAATTGCCAGAGTTTGAACGCCGCGTGCTGGATGCATTGCGGGAGCCGATTGAATCCGGCGAAATCCATTTGTCTCGTACTCGGGCCAAAATAAGCTACCCTGCGCAGTTTCAGCTGGTCGCGGCGATGAACCCTAGTCCTACGGGTCATTATCAGGGCAATCATAACCGCTGTACGCCGGAGCAGACGCTGCGCTATCTGAGTAAGCTGTCTGGCCCCTTCCTCGACCGTTTTGATTTATCTCTCGAGATCCCCCTGCCCCCGCCCGGTCTGCTGAGGCAAACCGGTATTAGGGGCGAAAGCTCAGCAACTGTGCGTGAACGGGTTATTGCGGCGCAGGCGCGGCAGTATGCTCGTCAGAACAGGCTGAATGCCCGGCTGGATAACAGCGGGATCCGACAGTTTTGTTCTCTCAACGCTGAAGATGCAGGCTGGCTGGAAGAGACACTGACGCGGTTTGGGCTATCCATTCGCGCGTGGCAGCGTTTGTTGAAAGTAGCGCGCACGGTCGCCGACGTGGAGGGCTGCCCCGGAATAGAGAGGCGGCATTTGCAGGAGGCATTAAGTTACCGTGCGATCGATCGGCTGCTGTTGCATCTGCAAAAAATGCTGGCGTAAAAAAAGGGGCCGTAGCCCCTTCTCTTCTTAATCGTCAGACTCGGTGTAGTCTTCTGCACCTTCCATCTGCGGCTTACCGCCAGACAGCGTATGGAAACGCTTAGGACGCTTAATGCGAGCCATATACTTGATCCATACACGTTCTGCATCAGACTGCGGCTCACGCTCACCACGGCAAACAGAGACAAACTGTTTTTCATCTTCGGTTGCCGGTTCACGTTTACCCAGATCCAGCTCGTTAAAGGCATAACCATGGCGCTCAAGAAGTTGAGCTTCTTTGATAGTGAAATCGCCGTGACGAGAGAACCCGCGCGGGTAATGTTTATTGTCGAAAAAACGATTAGTCGTCGTAAAGCTTTCCGCCATCCTACACGCTCCTAATTCTTTGGCCGAGCTATTTATGGCGCGGAGTATTAGTTACGCTTGACAGAGTGTAAAACAAAACATTTAAATCATAACGACAAATAATTTTGTGGAGAAAGATGTGGATACGGAATTGCTAAAAACTTTCCTCGAAGTGAGCAGAACGCGACACTTTGGGCGAGCAGCTGAAGCCCTCTACCTGACGCAGTCAGCAGTCAGTTTTCGTATTCGACAGCTGGAAAATCAACTGGGTGTGAACCTTTTTACCCGCCATCGCAACAATATTCGTTTAACTCCGGCTGGTGAAAAGCTGTTGCCTTATGCAGAAACCCTGATGAATACCTGGCAGGCAGCGCGAAAGGAGGTTGCGCACACCTCCCGGCATAATGAATTCTCGATCGGTGCCAGCGCATCGCTATGGGAATGCATGCTCAGCCAATGGCTTATGCGGCTATATCGCACACACAACCATCTGCAATTTGAGGCGAGGATTGCGCAACGTCAGTCGCTGGTTAAGCAACTCCACGAGCGGCAGCTTGATCTGCTGATCACCACAGAAGCCCCCAAGATGGACGAATTTAGCAGCCAGATTGTTGGACAGTTTAGCCTAGCGCTCTATGCATCGGAGCCTGCAATGATGAAGGCCGACCTGAATTATTTACGCCTGGAATGGGGGCCTGATTTTCAGCAACACGAGACGGGGTTAATTGCCAGCGATGATATCCCGCAGCTCACGACAAGCTCAGCGGAGATCGCATGCCAGCATCTTCCCGCATTGAAAGGCTGTACCTGGTTACCTGTTCGCTGGGCGGATAATAAACCTACACTCCATGTTGTCACCGATTCGACAACGCTCTCCAGGCCGCTGTATGCCATTTGGCTGCAAAACAGCGATAAGCAGTCGCAGATAAAAGATCTGTTAAAAACCAGCATACTGGATTAACGCAAAAGCCTGCGGAAACGCAGGCTGCTTATTCTTCAGGAAGGTGTTGAGCTGTTTTGCAGGCAAAAAAAAATCCTTTGCCGAAGCAAAGGATTCTATATGGCAGGGGCGGAGAGACTCGAACTCGCGACACCCGGTTTTGGAGACCGGTGCTCTACCAACTGAGCTACGCCCCTAAAGTTTTTGCCATTAAGCCTGCCGGAAGGGCAGGCTTAATGTCTTAATAAGTGGCGGAACGGACGGGACTCGAACCCGCGACCCCCTGCGTGACAGGCAGGTATTCTAACCGACTGAACTACCGCTCCACCGAATACTTCTGTAACCACCGGATTAATGCACCGGCTTACTACTTAATTTGATGCCTGGCAGTTCCCTACTCTCACATGGGGAGACCCCACACTACCATCGGCGCTACGGCGTTTCACTTCTGAGTTCGGCATGGGGTCAGGTGGGACCACCGCGCTAAAGCCGCCAGGCAAATTCTGTTAATCTGTATCAAAGCTGAAATTTGATTGTCTGTCTCTTCGCCAAAACACCTTCGGCGTTGTAAGGTTAAGCCTCACGGTTCATTAGTATCGGTTAGCTCAACGCATCGCTGCGCTTACACACCCGACCTATCAACGTCATCGTCTTTAACGTTCCTTCAGGAGACTTAAAGTCTCAGGGAGAACTCATCTCGGGGCAAGTTTCGTGCTTAGATGCTTTCAGCACTTATCTCTTCCGCATTTAGCTACCGGGCAGTGCCATTGGCATGACAACCCGAACACCAGTGATGCGTCCACTCCGGTCCTCTCGTACTAGGAGCAGCCCCCCTCAATTCTCCAGCGCCCACGGCAGATAGGGACCGAACTGTCTCACGACGTTCTAAACCCAGCTCGCGTACCACTTTAAATGGCGAACAGCCATACCCTTGGGACCTACTTCAGCCCCAGGATGTGATGAGCCGACATCGAGGTGCCAAACACCGCCGTCGATATGAACTCTTGGGCGGTATCAGCCTGTTATCCCCGGAGTACCTTTTATCCGTTGAGCGATGGCCCTTCCATTCAGAACCACCGGATCACTATGACCTGCTTTCGCACCTGCTCGCGCCGTCACGCTCGCAGTCAAGCTGGCTTATGCCATTGCACTAACCTCCTGATGTCCGACCAGGATTAGCCAACCTTCGTGCTCCTCCGTTACTCTTTGGGAGGAGACCGCCCCAGTCAAACTACCCACCAGACACTGTCCGCAACCCGGGTAACGGGTCTACGTTAGAACACCAGCCATTAAAGGGTGGTATTTCAAGGTTGGCTCCACGCAGACTGGCGTCCACGCTTCAAAGCCTCCCACCTATCCTACACATCAAGGACCAGTGTTCAGTGTCAAGCTATAGTAAAGGTTCACGGGGTCTTTCCGTCTTGCCGCGGGTACACTGCATCTTCACAGCGAGTTCAATTTCACTGAGTCTCGGGTGGAGACAGCCTGGCCATCATTACGCCATTCGTGCAGGTCGGAACTTACCCGACAAGGAATTTCGCTACCTTAGGACCGTTATAGTTACGGCCGCCGTTTACCGGGGCTTCGATCAAGAGCTTCGCGTTGCCGCTAACCCCATCAATTAACCTTCCGGCACCGGGCAGGCGTCACACCGTATACGTCCACTTTCGTGTTTGCACAGTGCTGTGTTTTTAATAAACAGTTGCAGCCAGCTGGTATCTTCGACTGATTTCAGCTCCACCCGCAGGGGCTTCACCTACACATCAGCGTGCCTTCTCCCGAAGTTACGGCACCATTTTGCCTAGTTCCTTCACCCGAGTTCTCTCAAGCGCCTTGGTATTCTCTACCTGACCACCTGTGTCGGTTTGGGGTACGATTTCGTGTTACCTGATGCTTAGAGGCTTTTCCTGGAAGCAGGGCATTTATCACTTCAGCACCGTAGTGCCTCGTCATCACACCTCAGCGTTAACAAGGTACCGGATTTACCTGGAACCTCCGCCTACATGCTTAAACCGGGACAACCGTCGCCCGGCTGACATAGCCTTCTCCGTCCCCCCTTCGCAGTAACACCAAGTACAGGAATATTAACCTGTTTCCCATCGACTACGCCTTTCGGCCTCGCCTTAGGGGTCGACTCACCCTGCCCCGATTAACGTTGGACAGGAACCCTTGGTCTTCCGGCGTGCGGGCTTTTCACCCGCATTATCGTTACTTATGTCAGCATTCGCACTTCTGATACCTCCAGCATGCCTCACAGCACACCTTCAACGGCTTACAGAACGCTCCCCTACCCAACAACACATAGTGTCGCTGCCGCAGCTTCGGTGCATGGTTTAGCCCCGTTACATCTTCCGCGCAGGCCGACTCGACCAGTGAGCTATTACGCTTTCTTTAAATGATGGCTGCTTCTAAGCCAACATCCTGGCTGTCTGTGCCTTCCCACATCGTTTCCCACTTAACCATGACTTTGGGACCTTAGCTGGCGGTCTGGGTTGTTTCCCTCTTCACGACGGACGTTAGCACCCGCCGTGTGTCTCCCGTGATAACATTCTTCGGTATTCGTAGTTTGCATCGGGTTGGTAAGCCGGGATGGCCCCCTAGCCGAAACAGTGCTCTACCCCCGAAGATGAGTTCACGAGGCGCTACCTAAATAGCTTTCGGGGAGAACCAGCTATCTCCCGGTTTGATTGGCCTTTCACCCCCAGCCACAGGTCATCCGCTAATTTTTCAACATTAGTCGGTTCGGTCCTCCAGTTAGTGTTACCCAACCTTCAACCTGCCCATGGCTAGATCACCGGGTTTCGGGTCTATACCCTGCAACTTAACGCCCAGTTAAGACTCGGTTTCCCTTCGGCTCCCCTATACGGTTAACCTTGCTACAGAATATAAGTCGCTGACCCATTATACAAAAGGTACGCAGTCACCCCATAAAGAGGCTCCCACTGCTTGTACGTACACGGTTTCAGGTTCTTTTTCACTCCCCTCGCCGGGGTTCTTTTCGCCTTTCCCTCACGGTACTGGTTCACTATCGGTCAGTCAGGAGTATTTAGCCTTGGAGGATGGTCCCCCCATATTCAGACAGGATACCACGTGTCCCGCCCTACTCTTCGAGTTCACAGCATGTGCATTTTCGTGTACGGGACTATCACCCTGTACCGTCGGACTTTCCAGACCGTTCCACTAACACACAAGCTGATTCAGACTCCGGGCTGCTCCCCGTTCGCTCGCCGCTACTGGGGGAATCTCGGTTGATTTCTTTTCCTCGGGGTACTTAGATGTTTCAGTTCCCCCGGTTCGCCTCGTTAACCTATGTATTCAGTTAACGATAGTGCAACGGATTGCACTGGGTTTCCCCATTCGGACATCGCCGGGTCAAGGGTTCATATCACCTCGCCGGCGCTTTTCGCAGATTAGCACGTCCTTCATCGCCTCTGACTGCCAGGGCATCCACCGTGTACGCTTAGTCGCTTAACCTCACAACCCGAAGATGTTTCTTTCGATTCACCATCGACTTGCGAAAATTTGAGAGACTCGAACACACATGAGCTGTGTGTCGTTTCAATTTTCAGCTTGATCCAGATTTTTAAAGAGCAAAACTTCGCAGTGCACCTTTTCAGGTTCACTCTGAAGTTTTCTTGTGTTCGCAGTAAAAGATGGTGGAGCTATGCGGGATCGAACCGCAGACCTCCTGCGTGCAAGGCAGGCGCTCTCCCAGCTGAGCTATAGCCCCATCGTTTACAACCTCTTCAAATTTGCGAGGCAAATTTGGTAGGCCTGAGTGGACTTGAACCACCGACCTCACCCTTATCAGGGGTGCGCTCTAACCACCTGAGCTACAAGCCTGTAGAGGTTTTTTACTGCTGTTTTTCATCAGACAATCTGTGTGAGCACTGCAAAGGCAGGTTCTTTAAGGTAAGGAGGTGATCCAACCGCAGGTTCCCCTACGGTTACCTTGTTACGACTTCACCCCAGTCATGAATCACAAAGTGGTAAGCGCCCTCCCGAAGGTTAAGCTACCTACTTCTTTTGCAACCCACTCCCATGGTGTGACGGGCGGTGTGTACAAGGCCCGGGAACGTATTCACCGTGGCATTCTGATCCACGATTACTAGCGATTCCGACTTCATGGAGTCGAGTTGCAGACTCCAATCCGGACTACGACGCACTTTATGAGGTCCGCTTGCTCTCGCGAGGTCGCTTCTCTTTGTATGCGCCATTGTAGCACGTGTGTAGCCCTACTCGTAAGGGCCATGATGACTTGACGTCATCCCCACCTTCCTCCAGTTTATCACTGGCAGTCTCCTTTGAGTTCCCGGCCTAACCGCTGGCAACAAAGGATAAGGGTTGCGCTCGTTGCGGGACTTAACCCAACATTTCACAACACGAGCTGACGACAGCCATGCAGCACCTGTCTCAGAGTTCCCGAAGGCACCAAAGCATCTCTGCTAAGTTCTCTGGATGTCAAGAGTAGGTAAGGTTCTTCGCGTTGCATCGAATTAAACCACATGCTCCACCGCTTGTGCGGGCCCCCGTCAATTCATTTGAGTTTTAACCTTGCGGCCGTACTCCCCAGGCGGTCGACTTAACGCGTTAGCTCCGGAAGCCACGCCTCAAGGGCACAACCTCCAAGTCGACATCGTTTACGGCGTGGACTACCAGGGTATCTAATCCTGTTTGCTCCCCACGCTTTCGCACCTGAGCGTCAGTCTTTGTCCAGGGGGCCGCCTTCGCCACCGGTATTCCTCCAGATCTCTACGCATTTCACCGCTACACCTGGAATTCTACCCCCCTCTACAAGACTCTAGCCTGCCAGTTTCGAATGCAGTTCCCAGGTTGAGCCCGGGGATTTCACATCCGACTTGACAGACCGCCTGCGTGCGCTTTACGCCCAGTAATTCCGATTAACGCTTGCACCCTCCGTATTACCGCGGCTGCTGGCACGGAGTTAGCCGGTGCTTCTTCTGCGGGTAACGTCAATTGCTGAGGTTATTAACCTCAACACCTTCCTCCCCGCTGAAAGTACTTTACAACCCGAAGGCCTTCTTCATACACGCGGCATGGCTGCATCAGGCTTGCGCCCATTGTGCAATATTCCCCACTGCTGCCTCCCGTAGGAGTCTGGACCGTGTCTCAGTTCCAGTGTGGCTGGTCATCCTCTCAGACCAGCTAGGGATCGTCGCCTAGGTGAGCCGTTACCCCACCTACTAGCTAATCCCATCTGGGCACATCCGATGGCAAGAGGCCCGAAGGTCCCCCTCTTTGGTCTTGCGACGTTATGCGGTATTAGCTACCGTTTCCAGTAGTTATCCCCCTCCATCAGGCAGTTTCCCAGACATTACTCACCCGTCCGCCACTCGTCAGCGAAGCAGCAAGCTGCTTCCTGTTACCGTTCGACTTGCATGTGTTAGGCCTGCCGCCAGCGTTCAATCTGAGCCATGATCAAACTCTTCAATTTAAAAGTTTGATGCTCAATGAATTAAACTTCGTAATGAATTACGTGTTCACTCGTTGAGACTTGGTATTCATTTAGTGTCCGAGGACATTAAGAATCCATGTCACTTTGAGTGCCCACACAGATTGTCTGATAAATTGTTAAAGAGCAGTTGCAACGCGGCTTTCAGCTCATCGTTGCGAGGTCCCGTATATTACGTTTTCCTCATTCAGAGTCAAGCAATTATTTTCACTTTTCTCTGTTGGTGTTCATCTCTGAACCCCGCTGTCCCGGCGGCTTGTAAGCCGTTGTTCCGTGTCAGTGGAGGCGCATTATAGGGAGTTCTCCGACGTTGACAACCCCTCTTTGAAAAAAAACGTTCAACCGTCTCTTTTTTGCTCAAAACCGTGCTACAGCGCCAGTTTTTCGAGCGTTTCGAAGCCATAACGACGTAAAACGGGCAAAAGTTGTTCGGTTTCTTTTGTTATCGCCATACAGAAAGCGATGTTCGCATCCGCTGATTTCGCATCCGGCGCCTCGTGTTCCAGCAGCCAGGCCGTCCGACGCGCAATTGCAGCACCGGAATCCACCAGCCGGGTCCCTTCAGGCAGAACCTTTAACAGCTCTTCCTGTAATAGCGGGAAATGGGTGCAGCCGAGAACAACCGTATCCGGTGGTTCCTGCATCCGCAGCCATGGACGCAGAATACGGCGCAGCTCTTCAAGCGATACCGTCTCGCCGTGCAGTTTTGCTTCCGCCATTTCCACCAGCTCCGCGGAGCCGAGCATGGCGATCTGGCATTCATTGGCAAAGCGCTCTATAAGCTCACGCGTATAAGGACGTTTTACCGTACCGCGCGTAGCCAGCAACCCCACAATGCCGTTCGCCGTCAGACGCGCCGCAGGTTTGATTGCCGGAACAACGCCCACAACCGGGAACGGGAATTTTTCGCGCAGGGCAGGAAGAGAGACCGTGCTTGCCGTATTACAGGCAATGACCGCCAGCGCCAGGGGATAACGCTTTTGTACCGCGGTGACGATTTCAACCACACGTTCAACAATAAAGTCTTCACTCTTTTCCCCATACGGGAACGCGACGTTATCGAAGGCGTAGATGTAATGGAGATCCGGCAGGAGCTGCCGAATCTCATCATAGACCGACAGCCCACCGACGCCGGAATCAAACACCAGCACGGTGGGACGCGGATCAGAAGGTGTAGCTGCCAGACAAGGTGTATTCCCGTCCTGCAGTTTGGTAGCCATAAACTGTCTCGTAATCTTTATCGAACAGGTTGGCTATTTTACCACGAACTGTGAGATGAGAGGTGACAGGATATGAAACCGCGACGTCCCACAGGCTGACGCCGCCCATTTTCACGCGTTCTGTTGCATAGGTATTCGGATCAACGGCAACATCATAGCGAGTGCCCAGATAACGGTACGCCAGATTCCAGTCGAGATCCCACACCTGCCAGTCAAGCTGATACTTAACCTGTTGCTTTGAGCGACGAGCCAGGACTTCGTTAGTTTTCGCATTACGCGGGTCGACGTAGTCGTAAGAAATCTGATGCCCTACCGGGCCAGTGTCGAACTGGGCCGTCGCCTCGATTCCTTTAATACGGGCTTCATCGACGTTGTAATAACGGTAAGTCCGCGGGTCGCTATTAATGAGGTTATCGATATCATTACGATAGCCCGTCACACGCCAGTTTACCGGCCCCGTCAGACCTTCAAAGCCGCCTTCCCACTGCTTACTCTCTTCTGGCTTCAGATCCGGATTACCGTAATCTTTACTGTGGATCTGGCTCATGGTCGGTGCTTTATACGCTGTACCGTAAGAACCGATGATGCGATACCCCTCGATGAACTCCCATGCGGCGCTGGTCTGCCAGGTGGCGTGATTGCCAAAATTAGAGTTATCGTCATTACGCGCCGCCGCTTCCAGCGTCACGCTGTTGAACTGCTGCATCGCCGAAAGGAACACGCCGGTATTACGTTGTTCGTAACCTTTTTCCAGATAGCCCGTACCCGCCTGGGTTTTCTGCTTCTGCCAGTCCAGACCCGCGCCGATATTGCCGTGACCCACTTCAACCGTATTCAGCCACTGGGTGGTGTACTGCTTCACGTCATCCATGGTTGCGGAGTCAGCGTAGCGGCCTTTTTTCGGATCATAGTTCTGATCTTTGCTACGGCCATACCCTGCCACCAGCTGTGACTGGAAAATACCCTGGTTATAGCGCAACCCGGTGTCCCAGTTCTGGCTGTAAACCTGACGCGTGTCCGGCCGCCCATCAATGCCGGTCGCGCCATAGTGATCGTAACCGTCATACGCGGAGCGGTTATCGTAGCCAAAGCCACGGACGAATCCGCTGACGCTGTCGGTAAACTGCTGCTCCACCGAGCCAAACAGCGATTTACTCATAAAACCATCGCGGTCTGGCTGGCGCGGGGCATCTTTTGCGGCAATATCAAAACCACGGGTATAGGTATAATCACCGGCCATGGTGATTTTGGTTTTATCGAACACCTGCTGGAAGGCACCGTTATAGTTTTGATACCCCTTTGAACCGACACCCGCAGAAATTTCCGCACCCGGCTTGTCGCGCCCGGTAATGATGTTAATCACACCGCCAATCGCGTCGGAGCCATACAGCGCCGAACGTGGGCCGCGAATGTACTCAATACGCTGAATCAGCGACGTCGGAATTTGGCTTAAATCGGGAACATTGCTGATCCCGGCATTATTCAGGGGGATACCATCAATCAGTACCAGAACATGGCGGGATTCCGTACCGCGAATAAACGTTGAAGAGGTTGACCCCATCCCGCCGCTTTGTGCGATGTCCACACCCGGCAGGCGTGACATGATTTCCACAACACTCGTTGCCTGCCAGCGTTCAATATCCTCACGGGTCACGACGGAGGTCGGAGCCAGAACGGTTTTTGCTGGTTGTTCGAAACGGTTTGCTGTCACCACCAACGAGTCGGCGCTTTCCTGCGCCCAGCCCGAAAATGCCGTGACGGAAAACGCCGTCAACAGCGATACTTTTTTAATCATTGTTAAAGCATCCACAATATAAGAAGGATGCCGCAGGCCTCATCGATAGCACGCGATGATGAAACCAAATGCGACGTGATCCCGGCAGGTCTTCGGGCTGGGTGGCGTTATACGGATGAAGACTTCCCATTTTCACAGTGTCTACAACTCTCATCCCGCCAGTCTTTACCGCTGCGCGTCAGCTCCAGATTTGCACTGGATTCCCTTTTCACTCTCAGGAGACCGGAAACAGAATGCTACAATTAGACACGTATAGATGTCCAGATAGCTATTAGCCATTAAATCTGGACATCCACTGCACAATCCCTACAATCCCCGCGTAATTCTTTATCACTCAGGACGCATCATGACCCCCGAACACCTCCCGACAGAACAGTACGACGCACAGCTGGCAGAAAAAGTTGTCCGCCTGCAAAGTATGATGACGCCTTTCAACGCGCCGGTTCCCGAGGTGTTTCGTTCTCCGGTCAGCCACTACCGTATGCGCGCTGAGTTCCGCATCTGGCACGATGGCGATGACCTGTACCACATCATTTTCGATCAGCAGACGAAATCCCGCATTCGCGTAGACAGTTTTCCGGCGGCGAGTGAGCTCATCAACCAGCTGATGACGCTAATGATCGACGGTGTACGCAATAATCCGGTGCTGCGCAACAAGCTGTTCCAGATTGACTACCTGACCACTCAAAGCAATCAGGCCATTGTTTCTCTGCTCTATCACAAAGCGCTGACCGACGAGTGGCGCGAGCAGGCAGAAGCCCTGCGCGATGCGCTGCGCGCACAGAACATCAACGTGCACCTGATTGGCCGCGCGACCAAAACCAAAATCATGCTGGACCAGGATTACATCGACGAGCGTCTGCCGGTAGCAGGTAAAGAGATGGTTTACCGTCAGGTAGAGAACAGCTTCACCCAGCCGAACGCCGCCATGAACGTGCAGATGCTGGAGTGGGCGCTGAAGGCGACAGAAGGGTCTAAGGGCGATCTGCTGGAGCTCTACTGCGGTAACGGCAACTTCTCGCTGGCGCTGGCGCGTAATTTCGAGCGCGTGCTGGCGACGGAAATCGCCAAACCGTCGGTGGCCGCCGCGCAGTACAACATCGCCGCTAACCATATTGATAACGTACAAATTATTCGTATGGCGGCAGAAGAATTTACCCAGGCGATGAACGGCGTACGCGAGTTTAACCGCCTGCAAGGGATTGATTTGAAGAGCTACCAGTGTGAGACAATTTTTGTCGATCCGCCGCGCAGTGGCCTGGACAGCGAAACCGAGAAGATGGTGCAGGCGTACCCGCGTATTTTGTACATCTCCTGTAACCCGGAGACGCTGTGTAAAAATCTGGAAACATTAAGCCAGACGCACAAGGTTGAACGTCTGGCGCTGTTCGATCAGTTCCCGTATACGCACCATATGGAGTGCGGCGTTTTACTTACCGCACGGTGATCTGTAGGCCGGATAAGCGTAGCGCCATCCGGCATTTTTTGGCAGATGGCGCTTCGCTTACCTGCCCTACAAATAATTCATTACTCCGGTAACTGGCTCTTGCGGCTACGCATGCGCGAGCCAATCCAGAACACCAGCGCCACAGACAGTACCGCAGGCAGGAAGTTAGAGCCAATATCCGGATACTCTGCACGCACCACGGTGCTGTACAGCAATACACCCAAAATAAAACAGGCTGCGGCCAGTCCCGGTAACCCAACCGGCATCGTGCGGTTCAGATAGCGTTGATGCAGGCAGTACACCGTCAGCACCAGCGCGATAATCGGGAAAATCGAGAACGGTACAATTGAGCTAAAAACCGCGGCAAACGTACCATTAATGGATAAGCCAGCGATCAATGCCAGCAACAGCGTTCCTTTATCCTGACCTGACTGTTTCATTACTCACCTTCACTCATCGTTTTGATGTGCCAACTTCTCTTGTTCACGGCGATACCAGTAGTACGCACCTTTAGAAATCATCCGCAGCTGCAATACCAGTCGCTCTTCGAGTTGCTTACGTTGTTCAATGCTGACATCCAGCGCTTCGGCACCCGCGCTGAAAACAATCGTCACCATCGCCTCGGCCTGTGCTTCAGTAAACGCACGCGGCATATGGTTTTCGAGTTCAAGATAGTCGGCAAGTTCCGCGATGAAATGCTGAATTTCACGTGCGACGGCGGCACGAAACGCGGCTGACGTTCCGGAACGCTCACGCAACAGCAGGCGAAACGCGTTAGGGTTATTGCCGATAAATTCCATAAATGTCGACACGGAGGTGCGGATCACGCTGCCGCCTTTGGCGATACGCTGACGCGCCTGACGCATAAGCTGGCGCAGCATCAAACCGCTCTCGTCGACCATGGTCAGGCCCAGTTCATCCACATCACGGAAATGACGATAGAAGGACGTTGGCGCAATCCCGGCCTCGCGCGCCACTTCACGCAGGCTCAAACTGGCAAAACTCCGCTCAGCACTCAGTTGACTGAATGCGGCTTCCACCAGCGAACGCCGGGTTTTCTCTTTTTGTTGTGCTCTTACGCCCATCACGATAGTTGAATCCTTCCAAAGGCCCGTTGGCACTATACCAGAGAATAAAATTAATCTGTTTACCTGGCTTTGTGAATGATTGTTTACGGGCGGTTTGTGCTCCACTGCCCGAAAAAAGCACAACGATAATTGGGTTACCCTGGCAATGATGTTATGATTCTGTTGCTTTTATGTATAAGAACAGGTAAGCCTTGCCATGCCACATTCCTACGATTACGACGCAATAGTTATTGGTTCCGGCCCCGGCGGCGAAGGTGCTGCTATGGGTCTGGTAAAACAGGGAGCCAGAGTAGCGGTTATTGAGCGCTACCATAACGTCGGCGGCGGTTGCACCCACTGGGGCACCATCCCTTCGAAAGCCCTCCGCCACGCCGTTAGCCGCATTATCGAATTTAACCAGAACCCTCTTTACAGCGACCACTCCCGACTTCTTCGCTCCTCCTTTGCCGATATCCTGAATCACGCAGACACGGTCATTAACCAGCAGACGCGCATGCGTCAGGGTTTCTATGAGCGCAACCACTGTGAAATTCTGCAAGGGAACGCGCATTTTGTGGATGAACACACCCTGGCGCTGGAGTGCCACGACGGTTCGGTTGAGACGCTCACCGCTGAAAAATTTGTGATCGCCTGCGGCTCCCGTCCTTACCATCCGGCAGACGTGGATTTCTCGCACCCGCGCATTTACGACAGCGACTCCATCCTCAGCCTGCACCACGAGCCACGCCATGTGATCATCTACGGCGCGGGCGTGATTGGCTGCGAATATGCGTCGATTTTCCGGGGAATGGAGGTCAAAGTTGATCTGATCAACACCCGCGACCGGCTGCTGGCGTTCCTCGATCAGGAGATGTCAGATTCCCTCTCCTACCACTTCTGGAACAGCGGCGTGGTGATTCGCCACAACGAAGAGTACGAGAAAATCGAAGGCTGCGACGACGGTGTGATCATGCACCTGAAATCCGGTAAGAAGCTGAAGGCGGACTGCCTGCTGTACGCCAACGGCCGTACCGGCAACACGGATTCATTGCAGCTGGAGAATATCGGGCTTGAAACCGACAGCCGCGGTCAGCTCAAGGTCAACAGCATGTACCAGACTGCGCTGCCGCACGTTTACGCGGTGGGCGACGTGATTGGTTACCCAAGCCTGGCCTCCGCCGCTTACGATCAGGGCCGCATCGCCGCACAGGCGCTGGTGAAAGGTGAAGCGACGGCGCATCTGATTGAAGATATCCCGACGGGCATCTACACCATTCCGGAAATCAGTTCTGTCGGCAAAACCGAGCAGCAGCTGACGGCCATGAAGGTGCCTTACGAGGTGGGTCGTGCCCAGTTTAAACATCTGGCGCGGGCGCAAATCGTGGGGATGAGCGTAGGTACGCTTAAGATCCTGTTCCATCGCGAGACGAAAGAGATCCTCGGTATTCACTGCTTCGGTGAACGCGCGGCGGAAATCATTCATATCGGCCAGGCGATCATGGAGCAAAAAGGTGGTGGCAACACCATTGAGTACTTCGTTAACACCACCTTTAACTACCCGACCATGGCGGAAGCCTATCGGGTAGCTGCGCTAAACGGCTTAAACCGCCTGTTTTAACGCGCTGTCGAAATGGCCATCCATCGCACCCCGGATGGCCTCTGCCAGCTGCTCATAGCGGCTGCGCAGCGGTGACCCCGGACGATAAACCAGACCAATGGTGCGACGCGGCTCCGGCTTAATACACGGCAGATAGACCACGCCATCACGTTTACGCTCGTGCGGCACCGCCAGCGCAGGCAGCAGCGTAATACCGCTTCCCGCCGCCACCATATTACGCAGCGTTTCCAGGCTGGTTGCGCGGAAATGGGTATCTTCATCGGCACCCGCTTCGAAGCAGAAGCCCATCGCCTGATCGCGCAGACAGTGGCCGTCTTCCAGCATCAGCAGTTTCTCACCGGCCAGATCGGCCATCGGCACGCGATCGCGGTTCGCCCACGGGTGATCTTCATAGATCGCCAGCATCATCGGCTCATCGAACAGCGGTACTTCAATAAACGCTTCACTCTCTTTGACCAGCGCCAGGATCGCGCAGTCGAGCTTGCCGCTGTCCAGCTGCGCCAGCAGCTGATGGGTTTGCGCTTCATGCAGGTACATTTCGAGTTTCGGGAACGTCTGGTGCAGCATCGGAATGATTTGCGGCAACAGGTACGGGCCAACGGTTGGGATCAGGCCAATATGCAGCGGGCCGGACATCGCTTCCCCCTGCTGGCTTGCCATTTCCTTGAGCACTTTGACCTCGCGCAGTACGGTGCGCGCCTGATCCACCAGCAGAAGACCTGCCTGCGTGAACAGTACCTTACGACTGGTGCGCTCCAGCAGCATCACGCCCAGCTCATCTTCCAGCTTGCGGATCTGACCGCTCAGCGTTGGCTGGCTGACGTGGCAGGAGTCTGCCGCGCGGCGAAAATGGCGATGCTCAGCTAACGCTACCAGGTATTCAAGATCACGAATATTCATTATTCATCCTCCGTCGCCACGATAGTTCATGGCGATAGATAGCATAGCAACGAACGATTATCCCTATCAAGCATTCTGTTGAATAATACATCACATAGACGAGGCGGCACGTGTTTGACCCTTGACGTCCCCGCACCGTCAGCGAGTTTCTCTCAAAACTCGAAAAACTAAAGCCAACGTGAACTTTTGCGGACCCCGTGGTCCGCTTTTTTTTGCGTAAAAAAAAGCCCAGCACTAAGCCAGGCTCCGTTTTTCTCCCTCTCCCTGTGGGAGAGGGCCGAGGTGAGGGCACCAGCCCGCACTATTCAAACCAACCGGTTTTTCGCATCCGCAATCGCCTGCGCTACCTGCTTCGGCGACACGCCACCTTTCGCTGCACGCTTATCCAGGCAGGATTGCAGGGCCAGAATCGGGTAGACATCATCCCCGATAACCGCGCTGAATTTTTGCAGGTCGGCAAGCGCCAGCTCTTCAAGGGCTTTACCCTGACGAATCGCTTCCACCACCGCTTCACCCACAATATGGTGCGCCTCGCGGAACGGTACGCCTTTCGCCACCAGGTAGTCCGCCAGCTCGGTAGAGTTAGCATACCCCTGCTGCGCCGCTTCCTGGCAGCGCGGACGTTTCACCTGAATGCCGTCCAGCACCAGCGCGCCCATATGCAGACAGTCCAGCCAGGTGTCGAGCGCGTCGAACAGCCCCTCTTTGTCTTCCTGCATGTCTTTGTTGTATGCCAGCGGCAGCCCTTTCAGGGTCATCATCATACCGGTCAGCGCGCCCTGCACACGGCCACACTTGCCGCGGATCAGCTCCAGCGCATCCGGGTTTTTCTTCTGCGGCATCAGGGAGGAGCCGGACGTCACGCGGTCGGACAGCTCTACAAACCCGGCTTCGCCAGAATTAAAGAAGATCAGGTCTTCGGCAAAGCGCGACAGGTGCACCATCCCGATAGAGGCATTCGAGAGCAGCTCCAGCACGTGGTCACGGTCAGAGACGCTGTCCAGGCTGTTGCGGGTGGCGGAGGCAAAGCCCAGCCAGCCTGCCAGCTGCTCACGGTCGATTTCATACGCCGTACCGGCCAGCGCGCCGCTGCCCAGCGGGCTGACGTCCAGACGCTTTAAGGTATCCTGTAAACGGCTCTCATCACGCGCCAGCATCTCAACGTAGGCCAGACACCAGTGCGCGAACGTCACCGGCTGCGCGCGTTGCAGGTGGGTATAACCCGGCATCACCGCATCCTGATTGCTCTGCGCGGTGTCCACCAGCGCGCTCTGCAACTGACGATTCGCCGCCAGCAGTTCGCCGACGGTCTCTTTGCACCACAGCTTCAGGTCGGTCGCCACCTGGTCATTACGGCTACGCCCGGTATGGAGCTTTTTACCCAACTGGCCGACTTTGTCGATCAGTTTGCCTTCCACCCAGCTGTGAATATCTTCGGCATCGCTCTGGAGGATTTGCTCCGGATCCAGACGCACCTCTTCCAGCAGGTTGTTCAGCGCCTCTTCCAGCTGCTGCTGTTCGTCTGCGGTCAGCACGCCAACGGTCACCAGCGCTTTGGACCAGGCCACAGAGCCGACAATATCCTGTTCGGCCAGGCGGTAGTCGAAGCGCAAAGAGTCGTTGAACTGTTTGAACCGCTGATCCGCTGCCTGTGTAAAACGCCCACCCCAAAGTGCCATAACGAATTTCCTTAATGATGATATTTTTGCCCGGTGGCGCTGCGCTTACCGGGCCTACAAAATTCACGTAGGCCGGATAAGCGAAGCGCCATCCGGCACAGAATCTTAAGCCAGAATACGCGTGCCAATCGGCGTGCCGTTAAACAACGCCGGGAGTTGCTCCGCGTGACGCCAGGAGGCGATATCCACCGGGCGGCCCAGCGTGCGGGCCGCATCCAGCGCGGCGTTAACTTTAACGATCATGCCGTCGGTGATAATGCCCTGATCGATCAGCTGCTCGGCTTTTGCGGCGGTCATTTCCGCAATGCGCTGGCCTTTGCCGTCCAGAATGCCGCTCACGTCGGAGAGCAGGATCAGGTCTGCGCCCAGCGTTGCCGCCAGCGCCGTCGCCGCCTGGTCCGCATTGACGTTCATCAGTTCGCCCTCTTCGGTCACGCCGATTGAGCTCACCACCGGCAGGAAACCGCCTTCCAGCAGGGTGTTAATCAGCTCAGGCGAACCTGGCTGCGCCAGTCCAACATGGCCAAGCTCTTCGTCGAGCTGGGTCACTTTTACGCTATCTCCATCGCCCAGACAGAGGCCAACGGAGGCGATATGGTGTTTCTTCGCCCACGCCAGCAGCGTTTTGTTCGCCGTTCCCGCCAGCGCGCCGGTAATGATGTCGATCTGATCCGCTGGCGTCACGCGCAGGCCATTTTTCTTTTTCACCGGCAGGTTGAGCCCTTTCATCAACTCATCCACCACGCAACCGCCGCCGTGCACAATCACCAGCGGACGTTGGTGTGATTCGCGATAGTTCACCAGTGCGGTAAACAGGCGCTCCAGCGCTTCTTCGCTGTCCAGCAGTACACCACCGAGTTTGATAATTAATGGATTCATCATCACACCTTAAATAAGAGCCTGCGTTTCAGGGAAGCCGAAACGAATATTTGCACACTGCATTGCCTGTGCGGCAGCGCCTTTGAGTAAGTTATCTTCTGCGGCGACCACAATCAGATGCTCGCCCTGCACGGCAAAGCCGATGTCGCAGAACGGCAGGCCAACCACGTTTTTCAACGCCGGCACGCCTTTGTCATACAGGCGCACCAGCGGTTTATCCGCATACGCCTGCGTGAAGACCTCGCTCACCTGTTCTTTGGTCACACCCGGCTTCAGGCGGCAGGTAATGGTTTCGAGGATCCCACGCGGGAAGCTGCCGAGGTGCGGGGTGAAAATTACATCCGCGCCCAGATGGGTGGTGATTTCAGGGTGATGGCGGTGATTAAACACGCCATACGGCTGAAGGCTCACTTCGCAGAAGCTGTTGGAGATCGCCGCCTTGCGCCCGGCGCCGCTCACGCCACTGGTGGCGTTGATCACCGGCCACTGATGCAGATCCAGCAGACCGGCGTCGATCAGCGGCTTCAGGGAAAGCTGCGCCGCCGTCGGGTAGCAGCCCGGCACGGCAATCAGATCCGCTTCTTTCAGTTTGTCAGCGCTCCACTCCGCCAGGCCGTACACCGCTTTTTCGAGCAGATCCGGGTGCTGATGGGTGAAACCGTAATATTTTTCGTAGAACGCGCTGTCGTTAACGCGAAACGCGCCGGAGAGATCAAAGACCACGCAGCCAGCCGCTAAAAATTGCGGTGCCAGGTCGTGGCTAACTTCATGCGCCGTGGCTAAAAACACAACGTCAACGCCGTCGGTGAACTCGCTGATGTCAGACATGGGCTGCAAAGGCAAATCAACCACGCCCTTAAGCTGTGGATGCAAATCGGAAATTAACTTTCCGGCATCATTGCTTTGCGCTGACACGGTCAAAGCGGTTATGGTCATATGAGGGTGGCGATTTACGTAGCTTACAAGCTCTGCGCCCGCATAACCGCTAGCGCCTACAATCAGCGTATTCAACATCGGGTTCCTTTATGCTCAACGATAATGTATTTTTATTCACATTTATTGCATGAATATTGATACTATCACGACCTAAGGTGTGTCAACAATGAAAATGAACTTACCGCCATTTATCGAGATTTACCGCGCCCTGATTGCCACACCCTCCATCAGCGCGACGGAAGAAGCCCTGGATCAGAGCAATGAGTCTTTAATCAATCTGCTGGCGGGTTGGTTTAGCGATCTTGGGTTTAACGTTGAGGTTCAGCCCGTCCCCGGAACACGCCACAAATTTAACCTGCTCGCCAGTACCGGACATGGCGCGGGCGGCCTGCTGCTGGCTGGCCACACTGACACCGTGCCGTTTGATGATGGCCGCTGGACGCGCGATCCGTTCACGCTGACCGAATATGACAACAAACTCTACGGTTTGGGCACCGCCGACATGAAAGGCTTTTTCGCCTTTATCCTCGACGCGCTGCGTGACGTGGACGTGACAACCCTGAAAAAGCCGCTCTACATTCTGGCGACCGCCGATGAAGAGACCAGCATGGCGGGCGCACGTTATTTCTCTGAAAACACATCGATTCGTCCTGACTGCGCGATCATCGGCGAACCGACCTCTCTGCAACCGATTCGGGCGCACAAAGGCCATATTTCTACCGCGGTGCGCGTGCTCGGACAGTCCGGCCACTCCAGCGATCCGGCGCGCGGCGTGAACGCCATCGAGCTGATGCATGACGCGATTGGCCGCATCATGACCCTGCGCGACGATCTGAAAGAGCGCTATCACTACGAGGCGTTCACCGTGCCGTATCCGACGCTAAACCTCGGCAGCCTGCACGGCGGTGATGCGTCCAACCGTATCTGCGCCTGCTGCGAACTGCATATGGATATCCGTCCTCTGCCGGGCATGACGCTGAGCGATCTGGATGGCTTACTGAACGAAGCGCTGGCACCGGTCAGCGAGCGCTGGCCGGGCCGTCTGACGGTCTCCGAACTGCATCCGCCGATTCCAGGCTACGAATGTCCGCCTGACCATCAACTGGTTCAGGTGGTGGAAAAACTGCTCGGCGAGAAAACCGACGTGGTGAACTACTGCACCGAAGCGCCGTTTATTCAGACGCTGTGCCCGACGCTGGTTCTGGGCCCTGGCTCCATCAACCAGGCCCACCAGCCGGACGAATATCTCGAAACCCGCTTCATCAAGCCCACTCGCGAACTCATTACCCAGGTTGTGCATCACTTCTGCTGGCATTAAAAACGCACCGAACAGTCCCCTCTCCCTGTGGGAGAGGGTTAGGGTGAGGGCAACAAATCGCATGATCTTCGTCACATTCCCATAAGCATCTCTTATCTGACGCAATACGAATTAAATTTCGTAAATTGCCCACATTTATTCGTTTGCTGAACCGTTTTCGCAGCAATTGACGACGGGGGTTTTACGTGGCTTTATAAAGGGAGATGACAAAATAATGTCCAGAAGATTTTCGCATGGGCATAAACAAAAATGATGGGGTGACTGGGTTTTTATGAACGAACAATATTCCGCGTTGCGTAGTAATGTCAGTATGCTCGGCAAAGTGCTTGGAGATACCATCAAAGACGCACTGGGGGAGAACATCCTCGACCGCGTTGAAACCATCCGCAAGCTGTCCAAATCTTCCCGCGCCGGTAACGAGGCCAATCGTCAGGAGCTGCTCACCACCTTGCAGAACCTCTCCAACGATGAGCTGCTGCCCGTTGCCCGCGCCTTCAGCCAGTTCCTGAACCTGGCAAACACCGCTGAGCAATACCACAGCATTTCGCCAAAAGGCGAAGCGGCCAGCAACCCGGAAGTCATTGCCCGCACCCTTCGTAAACTCAAAGACCAGCCCGACCTCAACGAAGCGACCATCAAAAAAGCGGTGGAATCCCTTTCGCTGGAGCTGGTGCTGACCGCACACCCAACCGAAATCACCCGTCGTACGCTGATCCACAAAATGGTGGAAGTGAACAACTGTCTGAAGCAACTGGATAACAAAGACATTGCCGACTACGAACGTAACCAGCTTATGCGCCGTCTGCGCCAGCTGATTGCCCAGTCCTGGCACACGGATGAAATTCGTAAGCATCGCCCAAGCCCGGTCGACGAAGCCAAATGGGGCTTTGCGGTGGTGGAAAACAGCCTGTGGGAAGGGGTCCCCAACTACCTGCGCGAGCTGAACGAACAGCTTGAAGAGAACCTGGGCTACCGCCTGCCGGTTGATTTTGTTCCGGTGCGCTTCACCTCCTGGATGGGCGGCGACCGCGACGGCAACCCGAACGTGACGGCGGAAATCACCCGTCACGTCCTGCTGCTGAGCCGCTGGAAAGCGACCGACCTGTTCCTGAAAGATATTCAGGTGCTGATCTCCGAGCTGTCGATGGTGGAAGCCACGCCGGAACTGCGCGCGCTGGCCGGTGAAGAAGGCGCCAGCGAGCCGTACCGTTTCCTGATGAAAAAACTGCGCGGTCAGCTGATGGCCACTCAGGCCTGGCTGGAAGCGCGCCTGAAAGGCCAGCGCCTGCCGAAGCCGGAAGGTCTGCTGAGCCAGAACGAACAGCTCTGGGAGCCGCTGTACGCCTGCTATAAATCGCTCCAGGCCTGTGGGATGGGCATCATTGCCAACGGCGAACTGCTCGACACCCTGCGCCGCGTGAAGTGTTTCGGCGTGCCGCTGGTGCGTATCGACGTTCGTCAGGAAAGTACCCGTCATACCGAAGCACTGGGCGAGCTGACCCGCTACCTCGGCATCGGCGACTATGAAAGCTGGTCAGAAGCCGACAAACAGGCGTTCCTGATCCGCGAGCTGAACTCCAAGCGCCCGCTGCTGCCGCGCAACTGGGAGCCAAGCAACGACACCCGCGAAGTGCTCAACACCTGTAAAGCGATCGTGGATGCGCCGAAAGGATCGGTGGCCGCCTATGTGATCTCCATGGCGAAGACCCCGTCCGACGTGCTGGGCGTTCACCTTCTGCTGAAAGAAGCCGGCATCGACTATGCCTTGCCGGTCGCCCCGCTGTTTGAGACCCTCGACGACCTGAACAACGCTAACGACGTGATGACCCAGCTGCTGAACATCGACTGGTATCGCGGCTTTATTCAGGGCAAACAGATGGTGATGATTGGCTATTCCGACTCCGCGAAAGATGCGGGCGTGATGGCAGCCTCCTGGGCGCAGTATCAGGCGCAGGATGCGCTAATCAAAACCTGCGAAAAAGCCGGTATTGAACTGACCCTGTTCCACGGACGCGGCGGCTCCATTGGTCGTGGCGGTGCGCCTGCACACGCAGCGCTGCTCTCTCAACCACCAGGAAGCCTGAAAGGCGGCCTGCGCGTGACCGAGCAGGGTGAGATGATCCGCTTCAAGTACGGCCTGCCGGAAGTGACCATCAGCAGCCTGTCGCTCTATACCAGTGCGATCCTGGAAGCCAACCTGCTGCCGCCGCCGGAGCCAAAAGAGTCCTGGTGCCGGATCATGGACGAGCTGTCTGACATCTCCTGCGACCTCTATCGCGGCTACGTGCGTGAAAACAAAGACTTTGTGCCTTACTTCCGCTCAGCAACGCCTGAGCAGGAGCTGGGTAAACTGCCTCTGGGTTCGCGCCCGGCCAAGCGTCGCCCGACCGGCGGCGTTGAATCCCTGCGCGCCATTCCGTGGATCTTCGCCTGGACGCAAAACCGTCTGATGCTGCCGGCCTGGCTGGGTGCCGGTGCGGCGCTGCAAAAAGTGGTGGAAGACGGAAAGCAGAGCGAACTGGAAACCATGTGCCGCGACTGGCCATTCTTCTCTACCCGTCTGGGCATGCTGGAGATGGTCTTCTCGAAAGCCGACCTGTGGCTGGCGGAATACTACGATCAGCGTCTGGTGAAACCAGAGCTGTGGGCGCTGGGTAAAGAGCTGCGCGAGCTGCTTGAAGGCGATATTAAAGTGGTGCTGGATATCGCTAATGACTCCCACCTGATGGAAGACCTGCCGTGGATCGCCGAGTCTATCCAGCTGCGTAACATCTACACCGACCCGCTGAACGTTTTACAGGCTGAACTGCTGCACCGTTCGCGTCTGGCGGAGGAGGAAGGTAAAGAGCCGGATCCGCGCGTTGAACAGGCGCTGATGGTAACGATAGCAGGCGTTGCGGCAGGTATGCGCAACACCGGTTAATGCTCAGTGCCCGGCAGCGCTACGCTTGCCGGGCACTTCTCGATCTTCCCCCTTCCCTGATCTCCCCCTCAATCTTTGCCACCGGTAAGGCAATCACGTTTCCCTTAGACGTAGCGCAACAAATGACCGGCACGCCGGGAGTAGAGTCACTCTTAGTGCAGTTCGAACAGGACAGAATTTACCTCAAACACTAAGGGAGTAATGTTATGGACCGTGTCATTCAATCCCCGGGAAAATACATCCAGGGCGCAGATGTTCTCACTCGCCTCGGCGACTACCTGAAGCCGCTGGCAAATCGCTGGCTGGTGGTGGGCGATAAATTTGTGCTGGGTTTTGCTGAAGAAACCCTGCGCCAGAGTTTTAAAAAAGCCGGACTCCATGCCGAAATTGCACCATTTGGTGGCGAATGTTCGCAAAATGAAATCGATCGCCTGAAAAAACTGGCCGACAGCGCTGACTGTCTGGCGGTGCTGGGTATCGGCGGCGGAAAAACGCTGGATACTGCCAAAGCGCTGGCCCACTTTATGGACGTGCCGGTGGCCATTGCCCCGACCATTGCCTCCACCGATGCGCCGTGCAGCGCCCTTTCCGTGATTTATACCGACAGCGGCGAGTTCGATCGCTACCTGATGCTACCGCACAACCCGAACATGGTGATTGTCGATACCAAAGTGGTGGCGGGCGCACCTGCGCGCCTGCTGGCCGCCGGGATTGGCGATGCCCTGGCAACCTGGTTTGAAGCGCGCGCCTGTTCGCGCAGTGGCGCCACGACCATGGCGGGCGGCAAGTGCACGCAGGCGGCGCTAGCGCTGGCAGAGTTGTGCTACAACACGCTGGTTGAAGAGGGCGAGAAAGCGATGCTGGCGGCGGAACAGCACGTGGTCACACCGGCTCTGGAACGCATTATCGAAGCCAACACCTATCTCAGCGGCGTGGGCTTTGAAAGCGGCGGGCTGGCGGCGGCGCATGCCATTCACAACGGCATGACGGCGGTGCCGGATGCGCATCATTTCTACCATGGTGAAAAGGTCGCGTTCGGCACGCTGACGCAACTGGTACTGGAGAACGCGCCGGTTGAAGAAATTGAGACCGTCGCCGCGCTTTGCCACAGTGTTGGGCTGCCGATCACGCTGGCGCAGCTGAATATCAAAGAGGATATTCCGGCCAAAATGCGGCTGATCGCGGAGGCGTCCTGTGCCGAAGGGGAAACCATTCACAACATGCCTGGCGGCGTAACGCCGGATCAGGTCTATGCGGCGCTGCTGGTGGCGGACCAGTACGGACAGCGTTTCCTTCAGGAGTGGGAGTAATAAAAAAGCCGGGTGGCGCTGCGCTTACCCGGCCTACATGGCACTTTAATTTGTAGGCCGGGTAAGGCGTAGCCGCCACCCGGCACAATGGCTACTTCACGTCAAACCGGTCCAAATCCATCACTCGCGCCCACGCGGCAACAAAATCACGAACGAACTTCTCGTGTGCATCACTGCTGGCGTAAACTTCGGCCAGCGCACGCAGGACTGCGTTTGAACCGAAGACCAGATCGGCGCGGGTCGCGGTGTATTTCACTTCCCCGCTGGCGCGATCGCTACCGGCAAACAGCTCGTTTGAGTCGTCGGTCGCTTTCCACTGGGTGTTCATATCCAGCAGATTAACGAAGAAGTCGTTGCTCAGCACGCCCTCGCGGTTGGTAAACACGCCATTCTTGCTGCCATCGAAGTTTGCACCCAGTACGCGCAAACCGCCGATCAGCACCGTCAGTTCCGGCGCAGTCAGGGTCAGCTGCTGGGCTTTGTCGATCAGCAGCGACTCCGTGGTGGATACATCCACCTGCGCACGGTAGTTGCGGAAACCGTCAGCAACCGGTTCGAGCAGGTTAAACATCTCGATGTCCGTCTGGTCCTGACGCGCATCCACGCGGCCCGGCGTGAACGGTACGTTGACGTAAACACCTGCGGCTTTCGCAGCCTGCTCAACGCCTACGACACCCGCCAGCACGATGATATCGGCCAGTGAAGCTTTGTTGGTGGTGCGCTGGATGGCTTCCAGAGCCGGTAACGCGCGAACCGCTGCGGCGTTCACATCCCAGTCGCGCTGAGGCGCCAGTGCCAGACGCGCGCCGTTGGCACCGCCGCGCTTATCGCCACCTCGGAAGGTTGAAGCCGACGCCCAGGCAACCGAAACCAGTTCGCTCACGGACAGACCGGATGCCACAATTTCCGCTTTCAGGCTTTCAATGTCTTCTTTCGACGGATTGAACACCGCCTGCGGCAGCGGATCCTGCCAAATCAGATCTTCTTTCGGTACTTCCGGGCCGATGTACCGCGCTTTTGGCCCCATATCGCGGTGGGTCAGCTTGAACCAGGCACGCGCAAAGGCTTCGTTGAAGGCCTGCGGATCGTTCAGGAAGCGACGGGAAATTTTCTCGAATTCCGGATCAAAACGCAGCGTCAGGTCGGTGACCAGCATGGTTGGCTTGCGTTTTTTCGACGGGTCGAACGGGTCAGGCATAATTTCCGGCGCATCCACGGCTTCAAACTGAATGGCGCCCGCCGGGCTACGCGTCTGCACCCATTCGTATTTGAACAGGTTCTCGAAGAAGTAATTGCTCCACTGGGTCGGGGTTTGAGACCAGATAACTTCCAGCCCGGAGGTGATGGCGTCAGCGCCAATACCGGTGCCGTGCGTGCTGGCCCAGCCCAGGCCCTGCGCTTCAATCGGCGACGCTTCCGGGTCAGTGCCCACGTGCGTGGCTTCACCTGCGCCGTGCGTTTTACCGAGCGTATGGCCGCCCGCAATCAGCGCGACGGTCTCTTCGTCATTCATGCCCATGTTGCCAAAGGTAGCGCGGATCGCCGCCGCCGCAGACAGCGGTTCACCGCTGGCGTTCGGCCCTTCCGGGTTAACGTAAATCAGGCCCATTTCGGTGGCCGCAAGCGGGCGCTTCGCCAGCGCTTCCGGGTCACGGTGGGTCAGCCAGGCTTTTTCATCGCCCCAGTTCACGTCCAGATCCGGTTCCCAAACGTCTTCACGCCCGGCACCGAAACCAAAGGTGCGGAAGCCGGAGTTCTCCAGCGCCACGTTACCCGCGAGGATAAAGAGGTCAGCCCAGGAGATTTTTTGTCCGTATTTTTGCTTAATTGGCCACAGCAGGCGGCGAGCCTTATCCAGGCTGACGTTATCCGGCCAGGAGTTCAGCGGTGCAAAGCGTTGCTGACCGCGTCCGGCGCCGCCGCGACCGTCAACGGAGCGATAGGTACCCGCACCGTGCCAGGCCATACGGATAAACAGGCCCGCATAGCTGCCCCAGTCGGCAGGCCACCACGGTTGTGAGTCGGTTAACAGTGCTTTGAGATCGCCCTTAAGGGCGGAATAGTCGAGCTTGCTGAATTCTTTGCGGTAGTCGAAGTCTTCACCCAGAGGGTTAGAACGGCTGGAGTGTTGATTAAGTAGATCGATGCGAAGTTGTTTAGGCCACCATTCTTTGCTGCCGGTACCTGCACCCGCGCTATGATCGACGCCGCCCTGGTGGAACGGACATTTGCCGGCGGATGCCGCGTTATTGGTCTCGTCTGACATGCTCATCGCTATGCTCCCTTTACAGTGTTACCGTTACGATATACACCACTAGCGATAAGAGATAGTTGAATTAATCCACAGATTCGATAGCTAATACCTTTTAACTCTCCGTTCGATTAAAAAACCCTCATTTTATGAGGGATTTTTACTTTACAGCGCCGGGCGAACACCGAGCGTATGGCAAATGGCGTAGCTCATTTCCGCGCGGTTCAGGGTATAGAAATGGAAATCTTTCACCCCTTCGCGACTTAAAATCTTCACCATGTCCATCGCGATATTGGCCCCCACCAGCTTACGGGTTTCCGGATCGTCGTCCAGCCCTTCGTACATTTTGGACATCCACAGCGGAATGCGCACGTTGGTCATATCTGCGAATTTCTTCGCCTGTTTGAAGTTCGAGACCGGCAGAATGCCAGGAATGATTTCGACATCAATACCCGCCGAGACGCAGCGGTCGCGAAAGCGCAGGTAGCTTTCCACGTCAAAGAAGAACTGAGTAATCGCGCGGTTAGCACCGGCCTCCACTTTACGCTTCAGGTTGAGCAGATCCGCCTGGGCGCTTTTGGCTTCCGGGTGAACTTCAGGGTAGGCAGCCACGGAGATATCAAAGTCGGCAACGTCTTTCAGCAGCCCGACCAGATCGGTGGCATACATCTCCGGCTTGCCGCTGCCTGGCGGGAGGTCGCCGCGCAGGGCCACAATGTGGCGAATGCCGTTATTCCAGTAGTCCTGGGCAATGGCGCGTAGTTCATCACGGGTGGCGTCGATACAGGTCAGGTGCGGTGCCGCTTCCAGACCGGTTCGATCTTTAATGCCCTTAATGATGCTGTGCGTGCGGTCACGCTCACCGGAGTTGGCGCCGTAGGTTACGGAGACGAACTTCGGCTTCAGGCTGCTCAGGCGATCGATAGAACTCCACAGGGTTTGCTCCATTTCACTGGTGCGCGGCGGAAAAAATTCAAAAGAGACGTTAATCTGGCCGTTTACTTCGGCCAGGCTCTGATTCAGGGCTTCCCGCTGGTTGGCGTGAAAAAAGCTCATACCTTACCTCTATCTTTCGCGTGTCGTTGTTTGTTGTGTTGTGAACTTCTATACGTTTAGACGTCCAGATGTAAAAATGACGGAAAAGCGGGATGACGTCAACAGAAATAATCAACATTAACGGTGAGGTTTGTTCAGGGAAGATGAAGGGCGTTCATGATGGGGGTGAGAAGCACGCCCTCTCCCCATTGGGGAGAGGGTTAGGGTGAGGGGTTACAGCAGCTTAGCCAGACGATTAATATCAGACTGAATGGCTCCGGCGGTGACATCGCGTCCCGCGCCCGGGCCACGGATCACCAGCGGGTTATCGCGATACCAGCGGCTTTCGATGGCGAAGACGTTGTCGCACGGCAGGAGCGCCGCCAGCGGATGTTCAGGACGCACCGCCTCCACGCCCACGCGCGCTTTACCGTTCGCCTCGAAGCGCGCCACGTAACGCAGCACCAGGCCCATCTCGTTAGCCGCTTCCAGACGTTGCACCATCTGCTCATTCAGCTCGTCGCCGTTCTCGAAGAAGTGATCGACGGACCCTTCCTCGCAGCCCGCAGGCACCAGCGACTCAACGCGTACCTGACCCGGCTCAATGTCGTAGCCGGCTTCACGCGCCAGGATCACCAGCTTGCGCATCACGTCTTTACCGGCAAGGTCAACGCGCGGATCCGGCTCGGTTAAGCCCTGCTGCCACGCCTGATCCACCAGGTCGGTGAACGGAACGGTGCCGTCAAACTGCAAAAACAGCCAGGAGAGCGTGCCGGAGAAGATCCCGCTCAGCGCCAGAATACTGTCGCCGCTTTCAATCAGGTCGCGCACGGTATGGTTCACCGGCAGGCCCGCGCCAACGGTGGCGTTATACAGCCAGTGACGGCCCGTTTTTTCGAATGCGTCATGGATCTGACGGTATTTATCAGTGCTGCTCGCGCCCGCCAGTTTGTTGGCGCTGATGACGTGGAAACCGTGGCTGGCGAAATCCAGATACTGATCGGCCAGCTGTTCGCTGGCAGTCACGTCCAGCACCACCAGATCGTCGTACGGGTGCGCGCGCATCCACAGGAACAGCGACTCTTCATCCTGCTCAACCGCTTCATCGTTAAAGAAGGCCAGCGCCCGGCTGGCGTCCAGCCCTTCGTAGTTCAGCAGGCTGCGGCGGCTGTCCACCACCCCTGCCAGAATAAATTCAAACCCGGTACGCGCCGAAAGCGTTACCTGCTCGCGGGCGAACAGCTCCAGCCAGCGGGAACCGATATTCCCTTTCCCGAACAGTACCAGGCCGATGCGTTTTTCCGCGCGGAACAGGGAGGTGTGCAGACCCTGAATCAGGCTTTCGGTTGGCCCTTTACGCAGCACGGCAACCAGACTGATGCCCTCTTCCGACTGCCAGGTGAACTCCACCGGCTGACCTTTCAGTTGCTGCCAGAAGCGGTGGCAGTGGAGCGGGTTACGGGTGACGCCCGCGCCCACCATCGCCACCAGCGCCAGCCCCTGACGCAGGCGAAGCTCGCCCGGCAGGCCCGCTTCATCCAGAATTTTCAGGGCGCTGTCCACCACTTCAGCGGTATAGCAGAACTGCAACAGCTGACGATCGTTATGTACGCCAACGGCCAGCGGACGCACCTGGGCACGTTTCAGGATGGTGTCGATATCTTTGTGTGCCAGTTTGAAATCCTGGCCCGCAGGCACCTGGAACTCAATCAGGCAGATGTCATCATGGCTGGTGACAATGCGCGCGCCCGTGCCGGATGCCAGCACGCGTTCAATGCGGGTGGAACCCTGATCCGGCGTGTAGCTACAGCGTAGTTGCAGGTCGATGTCGCTGCCGGAAACCGGCTGTAGCGTGCGCGCGTGCAGCACCGGGGCCGCCAGACGCGCCAGTTCGCTCGCTTCGTCGAGACGCAGCAGCGGCAGCAGGCAGGCATCTTTTACTTTGCGCGGGTCCGCGCTGTAGACACCGGCCACGTCGCTCCAGATGGTGACGCGGGACACGCCCGCCAGGGCGCCAATCTGCGTTGCCGAGTAGTCAGAGCCGTTACGGCCCAGCAGAACGGTTTCGCCAGCATTGCTGCGGCTGATAAAACCGGTGACGACAATACGTTTACCAGGATGTTGCACCAGCAGCTGTTGCAGCAGCGGGTAAGACAACCCTTCGTCCACCTGCGGCTGTGCGGCACGTTCGGCACGCAGGAAATCACGCGCGTCGAGCCAGGCGGCTTCCACACCAAGATGTTGCAGCACGGCGGCCATCAGGCGCGCAGACCACACTTCACCGTGGCCAACCACTTCCGCATACACTGCATCGGTAATGCCGCTGTCCAGCAGAGCGGCCAGACGCTCAAGGTCGTGCGTAAAAGCGCTAATCAGCCCGTCTGCCACGTCCGCAGGCAGCAAACCGGCAATCAGTTCACTCTGGTAACGACGTAAGGACTGTTGCACCTGATGCGCAGAGAGGCGATCGGTCTGGCTCAGTTTCAGCCAGCTAATCAACTGATTGGTGGTGCTGCCCGCCGCAGAGACAACCATCATGTCCCCCGGCTGTGAATACTCGGTCATGATCCCTGCGACACGCAGATAACATTTCACATCAGCAAGACTACTACCACCAAACTTGTGCAGCTGACGACCCTTCGTCCCTGCCTGCGCTATCACACTCATGATTACCCCTTGGCTGCGACCCGGAAGCCATTTTCCAGATCGGCAATTAAATCTTCAGAATCTTCAATACCGGTCGAGATACGCAGCAGCGTCTCGGAAATCCCGGCGGCGGCACGTGCTTCGGGTGCCATACCTGCGTGCGTCATGGTTGCGGCGTGGGAGATCAAGCTTTCTACTCCCCCTAAGGATTCCGCCAGCGTAAACAATGACAACCCGCTCAGGAAGCGACGCAGCGTTTGCTCGTCACCGTCCAGTTCAAAACTTAACATCGCGCCAAATCCTTTCTGTTGGCGCGCGGCAATCTCGTGCCCCTGATTTTCCGGCAGCGACGGGTGATAAAGCTTCTTCACCAGCGGCTGGGTTTTCAGGAAATCCACGATCGCCTGGGCATTACGCTGCGCCACGTCCATACGCGGCGACAGCGTACGGATGCCGCGCAACAGCAAATAGCTGTCGAACGCGCCCGCGGTGACGCCAATGTTATTGGCCCACCATGCCAGTTCGGTGACTACCTCAGGATCTTTGGCAATCACCACACCTGCTACTACGTCAGAATGGCCGTTCAGATATTTAGTGCATGAATGCAACACCAGATCGGCACCCAGTGCCAGTGGGTTCTGAAGGGCCGGACTGAGGAACGTATTATCCACTACACTTATCGCTCCCGCATCCCTTGCGAGCTGACAAATTTTCGCAATATCGACTACGCGCAACAATGGATTGCTTGGACTTTCCACCAGCACCAGCTTCGGCTGCTCGGCAAGCGCCTGTTTCAGCGCCTGTTCGTCGTTTTGATCGACAAACAGCACACGGTAGCAGCCACGTTTCGCCAGGCTATCAAACAGACGATAGCTGCCGCCATAACAGTCGTGCGGCGCCACCAGCAGATCGCCAGGTTTCAGGAACACCGTAGTCACCAGGTGAATGGCAGACATGCCGGTATTGGTTAATACCGCACCCGCGCCGCCTTCCAGTTCCGCCAGCGCGCGCTGCGTGACGTCACGCGTAGGATTGCCGCGACGCGAGTAGTCATGCGCGCGGGGTTCATTAAATCCGGTGAAATTATAGGTGCTGGAGAGATGAATTGGCGGGACAACGCAGCCGTACTGCTCGTCATCATTCAATCCGCTACGCACTGCGATGGTGGCCTGTTTACGCGTCATGGTGAGGCTTCCTGGCGAATGAGGTGAAAAGTCAGGCACCAGAGTAAACATTGAAAGTATGGACGTCAATACATCTGGACATCTAAACTTCTTTGCGTATAGATTGAGCAATGTGCAAATAGCCGTTAAAATTATATGCTTTAGGACACGCTACAGCGGCAATATCCGTGCCTCGGTATCGTCTCTACGGTAAACTACGCAAGATTACGGTTCAAAACTGATGGTTACCGGTTTTGCACCTTTAGATTAATGACTGAGAGGATTAAAGGTATCTCATGGCTGAATGGAGCGGCGAATATATCAGCCCATACGCTGAGCACGGTAAGAAGAGTGAGCAAGTCAAGAAAATCACGGTGTCCATTCCTCTGAAGGTGTTGAAGATCCTCACCGATGAACGTACGCGTCGTCAGGTGAACAACCTGCGTCACGCCACCAACAGCGAACTGCTGTGCGAAGCGTTCCTGCATGCGTTTACCGGCCAACCGTTGCCGAACGATGACGATCTGCGCAAAGAGCGCAGTGACGAAATTCCAGAAGAGGCGAAGGTGATCATGCGTGAACTGGGTATCGACCCGGATACGTGGGAATACTGATAAGCGGATACAAAAAAGGCACCTTGCGGTGCCTTTTTTTCGGGAAACTTATTTAGCGCCCGGGATGCTGAAACGCTTGTTGAAGCGGTCAACACGGCCACCGGTTGCAACATCACGCTGCTTACCAGTGTAGAACGGGTGGCATTTGCCGCACACGTCCAGGTTCAGATCGTGACCCACGGTAGAGCGGATCTGGATAGAGTTACCGCAAGAGCAGTTTGCAGTAATCATTTCGTATTTCGGGTGAATATCTTTTTTCATGGGAGAACCTCAGTTAAGGCCGCGTCGCTCTTCCAGCCCTAACGCCAGACACCACGCGATGTTGAATGTAAGTTCTTTGGCGTAAAATACACCAAAGGCGGCGAATCATACAGAATTTGACCAACGTATGCAAACTGATCCGCACGCCGCTTTCACTAATGTGTATACTAACGCGCCACTTTTCAAGTCAGGAAGATTCGATGCCCGTCGCTCACGTTGCCCTGCCCGTTCCGCTTCCCCGCACCTTTGACTACCTGCTGCCCGACAGCATGAGCGCCAAAGCGGGCTGTCGCGTGACCGTGCCGTTTGGCAAACAGCAGCGCGTGGGGATCGTGGTGTCCGTCAGCGAACACAGCGAACTGCCGCTTAACGAGCTGAAATCGGTTGTTGAGGTGCTGGACAGCGAGCCGGTTTACTCCACCAGCACCTGGCGGCTGCTGCTGTGGGCGGCAGATTATTATCATCATCCGATTGGCGACGTGCTGTTCCATGCCCTGCCCATTATGCTGCGCCAGGGCAAGAGCGCCAGCCACGCGCCAATGTGGTACTGGTTTGCCACCGAGCAGGGCCAGGCTGTGGACATTAACAGCCTGAAGCGCTCGCAGAAACAGCAGCAGGCGCTGGCCGCGCTGCGCCAGGGAAAAATCTGGCGCCATCAGGTCGACGAGCTTGAGGTAAGCGAAACCGCGTTGCAGGCATTAAGGAAGAAAGGGTTGAGCGAGCTGGCCAGTGAAGCACCTGCCCTTCACGACTGGCGCGACGGCTTTTCCGTCTCGGGCGATCGCCTGCGTCTGAATACCGAGCAGGCCACCGCCGTGGGCGCGATTCACAGCGCCGCCGATCGTTTTTCCGCCTGGCTGCTGGCGGGCGTCACCGGCTCCGGTAAAACCGAAGTATATCTGAGCGTGCTGGAAAACGTGCTCGCGCAGGGCAAACAGGCGCTGGTGATGGTGCCGGAAATCGGCCTGACGCCGCAAACCATCGCGCGTTTCCGTGAACGCTTTAATGCGCCCGTTGAGGTTCTGCACTCCGGCCTGAACGACAGCGAGCGCCTCAGCGCCTGGCTGAAAGCGAAAAACGGCGAAGCAGCAATTGTGATCGGCACCCGTTCATCGCTGTTTACGCCCTTTAAAAATCTCGGCGTTATCGTAATCGATGAAGAGCATGACAGCTCCTATAAACAGCAGGAAGGCTGGCGCTATCACGCCCGCGACTTAGCCGTGTACCGCGCCCACAGCGAGCAAATCCCCATTATTCTCGGGTCCGCCACCCCCGCGCTTGAAACGCTGCACAACGTTCGCCAGCGTAAATACCACATGCTGCGCCTGACGCGCCGTGCGGGGAATGCCCGCCCGGCCATTCAGCATGTGCTGGATTTGAAAGGCCAGCAGGTGCAGGCCGGGTTAGCGCCTGCGCTGATTAGCCGCATGCGCCAGCATTTGCAGGCGGGCAACCAGGTGATCCTGTTCCTGAACCGCCGCGGCTTCGCGCCTGCGCTGCTGTGCCACGACTGCGGCTGGATCGCGGAGTGCCCGCGCTGCGATCACTACTACACCTTCCACCAGGCTCAGCGCCATTTACGCTGCCACCACTGCGACAGCCAGCGTCCGGTCCCCCGTCAATGCCCGTCCTGCGGCTCAACGCACATCGTGCCGGTCGGTCTGGGAACGGAACAGCTTGAACAGGCGCTCGCGCCCTTCTTCCCGGACGTACCCATCTCCCGTATCGACAGGGATACCACCAGCCGTAAAGGGGCGCTGGAGCAGCAACTGGCGGAAGTGCATCGCGGCGGCGCGCGCATCCTGATTGGTACTCAGATGCTGGCGAAAGGGCACCACTTCCCGGACGTGACGCTGGTCGCCCTGCTGGACGTCGACGGCGCGCTGTTCTCCGCGGATTTTCGCTCCGCCGAGCGTTTCGCCCAGCTTTATACCCAGGTTGCCGGTCGCGCTGGTCGAGCGGGTAAGCAGGGCGAGGTGGTGCTGCAAACGCACCACCCTGAACATCCGCTGCTGCAAACTCTGCTGCACAAAGGCTATGACGCCTTCGCGGACCAGGCGCTGGCCGAACGTCAGACGATGCAGCTTCCCCCATGGACCAGCCACGTTATCATCCGTGCGGAAGATCATAATAACCAGCAGGCTCCGCTGTTCCTGCAACAGCTGAGAAACCTCCTGCAAGCCAGCCCGCTGGTGGATAATCAGCTGTGGATTTTAGGCCCGGTACCCGCGCTCGCCCCGAAACGCGGCGGCCGTTTCCGCTGGCAACTGTTACTTCAGCACCCCTCGCGTATCCGTTTACAGCAGATCGTCAGCGGCACGCTGGCGCTGATCAATACCCTACCGGAAGCGCGAAAAGTGAAGTGGGTTCTTGACGTCGATCCGATTGAAGGCTGAAGACGGATCGAAAAATTTAATGCGCCTCACACTTTTTATGAAAATTCTGTAACCGATTCCATTAACTATCTGTAAAAATGGTGCTGTCCGCAGTTCGGTGTTCAGGCGAGGAGAAGACGTTGAAGTCCAGGAAAGAGGTTGCCTCGGCGACCATGAAAGACGTTGCCGAGAAAGCACAAGTCTCAACAGCAACCGTGTCCCGCGCATTGATGAACCCTGACAAAGTCTCCCAGGCGACCCGAAACCGGGTTGAAAAGGCGGCGCTTGAGGTCGGTTATTTCCCGCAAGCCATGGGGCGCAACGTTAAACGCAACGAATCCCGCACCATCCTGGTGATCGTGCCGGATATCTGCGATCCCTTCTTCAGCGAAATCATCCGCGGCATTGAGGTCACGGCCGCCGCCCAAGGCTATCTGGTGCTGATTGGCGATTGTGCTCACCAGAACCAGCAGGAAAAAACGTTCATCGACCTGATCATCACCAAGCAGATTGATGGCATGCTGCTGCTTGGCTCACGCCTGCCGTTTGATGCCAGCATTGAAGAACAGCGCAATTTACCGCCGATGGTCATGGCGAACGAATTCGCGCCGGAGCTGGAGCTGCCAACCGTTCATATCGATAACCTCACCGCCGCATTCAACGCCGTGAACTATCTTCAGGAACTGGGGCATAAGCGTATCGGCTGTATCGCCGGACCAGAAGAGATGCCGCTGTGTCATTACCGCTTGCAGGGCTACGTTCAGGCGCTGCGCCGTACCGGGGCTATCGTCGATCCGCACTACATTGCGCGCGGTGATTTCACCTTTGAAGCGGGCGGGCAGGCGCTGGAAAAATTGCTGGCCTTGCCAGAACCGCCCACCGCGGTCTTCTGCCACAGCGACGTGATGGCGCTGGGGGCGTTATCCTACGCCAAACGTCACGGCCTGCGCGTGCCGCAGGACCTGTCGATAATCGGTTTTGATAATATTTCACTTTCGGAGTTTTGCGATCCGCCGCTTTCGACCGTTGCACAGCCGCGGTATGACATCGGCCGTGAAGCGATGCTGCTTTTGCTGGATCAGCTGCACGGTCAATCAGTTAGCAGTGGGTCACGGCTACTGGATTGTGAGCTGATTGTGCGCGGCTCTACCCAGGCATTAACTTAAAGTAAATACCTTTCGACACCCTTATCTGGTCAAAGCCCCGTCGCTTAAGTAACATGGCGGGCTGACGAACGAATAAATACAGCGAAACGATAGTGGCACAACGAGATTATGTACGTCGCGGCCAGCCGGCACCTTCGCGACGCAAAAAGAGTAGTTCAAAAAGCAAGCAACGCAGCCTGTCTGCTGTCTCCCCAGCTATGGTCGCCATTGCTGCGGCTGTGCTGGTGGCCTTTATTGGCGGCCTCTACTTCATTACGCATCATAAAAAAGAAGAGTCTGAAGCCCTTCAGGGTAACAAGGTCGTTGGCAACGGCCTGCCGCCGAAGCCTGAAGAGCGCTGGCGCTACATTAAAGAGCTGGAAAGCCGCCAGCCTGGCGTACGTGCGCCTACCGAGCCTTCTGCCGGGGGTGAAGTGAAGAATGCCGATCAGCTGACGGACGAACAGCGTCAATTGCTCGCTCAGATGCAGGCGGACATGCGCCAGCAGCCTACGCAGCTGAACGAAGTACCGTGGAACGAACAAACCCCGGCGCAGCGTCAGCAAACGTTGCAGCGCCAGCGTCAGGCTCAGCAGCAAACGCAACAGCAGCAGTGGACGCAGCCGGTACAGCAGCCGCGTACACAACCGCAGCAGCAGACGCGTACCGTACAAACTCAGCCTGTCCAGCAGCAACCGAAGGCGCAGCCGCAGAAGCAAACGGCACAGCCGTATCAGGATCTGTTGCAGACGCCTGCGCATACCACTGCGCAACAGCCAAAAACGCAGCAGGCTGCGCCGGTCACCAAAGAGACCGAGGCACCGAAGCAGACGGCTGAGAAAAAAGATGAACGCCGCTGGATGGTTCAGTGCGGTTCGTTTAAAGGCGCCGAACAGGCAGAAACGGTGCGTGCTCAGCTGGCATTTGAAGGATTTGACTCTCGCATTACCACCAACAACGGCTGGAATCGCGTAGTGATTGGACCGGTCAAAGGCAAAGAAAACGCAGACGGCACCATTTCCCGTTTGAAAGTGGCTGGCCACACAAACTGCATTCGACTCGCCTCCGGGGGTTGAAACCCCCAAAATCCCCCCCATCTATCATTTAATTCAGCCCTGAGCACAGGCTCAGGGCTTCTGTTTCCCGAATCTGTAACCAGGGGGTCTGCTCGTGACAACAATAGTAAGTGTACGCCGTAACGGCCAGGTGGTAATTGCCGGTGATGGCCAGGCCACGCTGGGTAATACCGTCATGAAAGGCAACGTGAAGAAAGTACGTCGTCTTTATAACGACAAAGTGATCGCCGGTTTCGCAGGCGGCACGGCTGATGCCTTCACGCTGTTTGAACTGTTTGAACGCAAACTGGAAATGCATCAGGGTCATCTGGTGAAAGCCGCCGTTGAGCTGGCAAAAGACTGGCGTACCGACCGCATGCTGCGTAAGCTCGAAGCGCTGCTGGCCGTGGCTGACGAAAACGCCTCGCTGATCATCACCGGTAACGGCGACGTGGTTCAGCCTGAAAACGACCTGATTGCCATCGGCTCTGGCGGCCCGTACGCCCAGGCCGCAGCCCGTGCGCTGTTGGAAAATACCGACATGAACGCGCGCGATATCGCGGTGAAAGCGTTGGATATTGCAGGTGATATCTGCATCTATACCAACCACAATCACACCATCGAAGAATTACCGTCTAAAGCGTAAGGATCGCCCATGTCTGAAATGACCCCACGCGAAATTGTCAGCGAACTGAACAAGCACATTATCGGCCAGGACGACGCCAAGCGCTCCGTGGCTATCGCACTGCGTAACCGCTGGCGTCGCATGCAGCTCGACGAAGAGCTTCGCCACGAAGTGACGCCAAAAAATATTCTGATGATCGGCCCGACCGGTGTGGGTAAAACCGAAATCGCCCGTCGTCTGGCCAAACTGGCTAACGCGCCGTTCATCAAAGTTGAAGCCACCAAGTTCACCGAAGTGGGCTATGTGGGTAAAGAAGTGGACTCCATCATCCGCGACCTGACCGACTCGGCGATTAAGATGGTGCGTGTCCAGGCAATTGAGAAAAACCGCTATCGCGCCGAAGAGATGGCCGAAGAGCGTATTCTCGACGTGCTGATCCCACCGGCAAAAAACAACTGGGGACAGGCTGAACAGCAGCCTGAACCTTCTGCTGCGCGTCAGGCATTCCGCAAAAAACTGCGCGAAGGCGAGCTGGACGACAAAGAGATTGAGATCGATCTCGCTGCCGCGCCAATGGGCGTGGAAATTATGGCGCCTCCGGGCATGGAAGAGATGACCAGCCAGTTGCAGTCCATGTTCCAGAACCTGGGCGGGCAGAAGCAGAAAGCGCGTAAGCTGAAAATCAAAGACGCGATGAAGCTGCTGATTGAAGAAGAAGCCGCGAAGCTGGTTAACCCGGAAGAGCTGAAACAGGATGCTATCGACGCGGTTGAGCAGCACGGTATCGTGTTTATCGACGAAATCGACAAGATCTGTAAGCGCGGCAACGCGTCCGGCCCGGATGTCTCACGCGAAGGCGTTCAGCGCGACCTGCTGCCGCTGGTGGAAGGTTGCACCGTCTCCACCAAGCACGGCATGGTTAAAACTGACCACATTCTGTTTATCGCCTCCGGTGCGTTCCAGATTGCCAGCCCGTCTGACCTGATCCCGGAACTTCAGGGACGTCTGCCAATCCGCGTCGAGTTGCAGGCGCTGACCACCGAAGATTTCGAACGTATCCTGACTGAGCCAAACGCTTCTGTGACCGTACAGTATAAAGCGCTGATGGCGACCGAAGGCGTGAACATTGAATTTACCGATGACGGTATCAAGCGCATCGCCCAGGCCGCGTGGCAGGTCAACGAAACCACCGAGAACATCGGTGCGCGTCGTCTGCACACCGTGCTGGAACGCCTGATGGAAGACATCTCTTATGATGCGAGCGACCTTAACGGTCAAAGCATTACCATTGACGCAGACTATGTGGGCAAACACCTGGATGCGTTAGTGGCAGATGAAGATCTGAGCCGTTTTATTCTATAATCGCGTTCAATGCATTTTCATCACTGTTGATGGGGGCTATGGCCCCCATTTTTATTGGCTAAATAACTATGACTGATATCAGCCGTACACAGGCGTGGTTCGAAAGTCTGCGCCCTAAAACGCTTCCTCTGGCTTTTGCCGCCATTATCGTCGGTACCACGCTTGCCTGGTGGCAGGGTCATTTCGATCCGCTGGTAGCAGGTCTGGCGCTTGTCACCGCCGGGCTGCTGCAAATCCTCTCTAATCTCGCCAATGATTACGGCGATGCGGTAAAAGGCAGCGACAAGCCTGACCGCATCGGGCCGCTGCGCGGGATGCAAAAAGGGGTGATTACCCAGGCACAGATGAAGCGGGCGCTGATTATCACCGTGGTGTTGATTTGCCTGTCCGGGCTGGCGCTGGTGACGGTCGCCTCGAAAACCACCAGTGATTTCATTGGCTTCCTGGTGCTGGGCTTGCTCGCCATTATTGCAGCCATTACCTATACCGTCGGGACGCGTCCTTACGGGTATATTGGTCTGGGCGACATCTCCGTGCTGGTGTTCTTCGGCTGGCTGAGCGTGATGGGAAGCTGGTACTTACAGGCGCACACGGTGATCCCTGCCCTGTTCCTGCCGGCGACCGCCTGTGGTCTGCTGGCGACGGCGGTGCTGAATATCAATAATCTGCGCGACATCGATAGCGACCGCGAGAACGGTAAAAACACGCTGGCCGTGCGTCTGGGTCCGGTGAATGCACGCCGCTATCACGCCTGCCTGCTCATCGGCGCGCTGGTCTGCCTGGCGCTGTTCAATCTGAGTTCGCTGCACAGCCTCTGGGGCTGGCTGTTTGTGCTCGCCGCACCGCTGCTGATTAAGCAGGCCCGCTACGTCATGCGTGAACTCAGCCCGGCCGCCATGCCACCGATGCTGGAACGTACGGTAAAAGGCGCATTACTGACTAACCTGCTGTTCGTCATCGGGATTGTCTTAAGCCAGACGCTGAGTTAGCTGACAAATATCAATTAACAATTGATGATTTTGCCAACAACGCATTTCGCACGATATACTGAACACATTCGCAGCAACAGAGCGTTAAACCTATGAAATACGATACCTCCGAGCTTTGTGACATCTACCAGGAAGATGTCAACGTCGTTGAACCCCTGTTCTCCAACTTTGGTGGACGGTCGTCGTTTGGCGGACAAATCATCACGGTGAAATGTTTCGAGGACAACGGGTTGCTGTACGATCTGCTCGAAGAGAACGGTCGTGGTCGCGTCCTGCTGGTGGATGGTGGCGGTTCAGTGCGCCGTGCACTGATCGATGCGGACCTCGCCCGCCTTGCAGTGCAAAACGAGTGGGAAGGGATTGTGGTCTACGGCTCCGTGCGCCAGGTGGACGATCTCGAAGACCTGGATATCGGTATTCAGGCCATTGCCGCCATTCCGGTTGGCGCAGCGGGTGAAGGCATCGGCGAAAGCGACGTGCGCGTCAATTTCGGCGGCGTGACCTTCTTCTCGGGTGACCACCTTTATGCTGACAATACCGGCATTATCCTTTCTGAGGATGCGCTGGATATTGAGTAGTTAATCGGTAAGCGAGATGCATAAAAAAACCGCCAACAGCAATGTGGCGGTTTTTTTGTCCCTCGGGATTCGCGGTCCGTTGGGACGTCTTACAGACTAACACCAAGGAACTTCATCATACTCTCGCCCAAACCTTGGGCAACCCTTCCTAACCTTTATAAAATCCTAATTGTCTGTGAATACCTTAACTACCTGGTTGATGCTCATTATGATACCGCGTCCCTTTCCGCCATCTCGCAAATGGGCATCGGTCCAGGGAAAGGTGTATTCACTACCGTAAAGCAGGCTAACATCAAGGCTTGTGTCCACCGACTTATCACCGGTGGTGAACGGTGGAGCGGTAAGCAGCAGGGACCGCATAATGAAACGCTATTTATGTATCGCGTTCATTGTCGCCAGCGTACTCGTTGTAAAGAGCGATGAACCTGTTGGGTTTGTTGCTTTTGCTACGACAGCGCAGGACAAGTAGCGTTAAGGCCGCCCAGGGCGGCCTTTTTTATGGTTTGATATCGGTTAGGGAAACCATAAAAAAGCCGGGTGGCGGCTTCGCCTTACCCGGCCTGTTCAATGCATTCCCTAAGGAAATCAAACTTCTTCCATACGTCCCAGCAGCGCCTGCAAGCGTTCCTGCCAGCCGTTCTGCTGTTCGCGCAGCTGGTTGTTTTCGCGCTCCAGTTCTTCACGGCTGTGCTGAGCATTCTGAACTTCCTGTGACAGGGAGTTGTTCTTTTCTTTCAGCTCTTCAATTTCCATTTGCAGCAGCGTGATGGTGTCAATCGCCTGCTGTACTTTCGATTCCAGTTTCTCAAACACTTCTAAAGACATGATCCTACCTCTCCTGAATTGCAAGGCGACGCTTTAACGTAAACGCGCACAACATATGTTCCGATTGTATGGAGCGCCGTCGCCCCTGTCCAGCGGCATGCCACGCAGATCGCGGTTTGCAACACTTTTCGGCCTCGTCCTGGTGCGTTCGCCGCATATACCCCTAAGTTGTTAACCCATAAGTTAAAGAAATGATTCAGCCCATAATCATTATCTGATGCAAAAACGCGCTTTATGGCGCGAAAACGCTCATTTTATTGACGCAGACCACACATTTAGATTTCGATATTTCTCGTTTGTGCTCGTTAACGATAAATTAACACTATGTCTACAGGGCATCGTGACTGTCACGGGCGGTCACGCAAACAATAAACATTACTCTTTTGCAGGATTCCGATTATGAGTCAGACATCAACCTTAAAAGGCCAGTGTATTGCCGAGTTCCTGGGTACCGGGTTGTTGATATTCTTCGGAGTAGGCTGTGTCGCAGCACTGAAAGTGGCGGGTGCCAGTTTTGGTCAGTGGGAAATCAGTATTATCTGGGGTCTGGGCGTGGCGATGGCCATCTACCTGACCGCAGGGGTTTCCGGTGCACATCTTAACCCGGCGGTGACCATCGCGTTGTGGCTATTCGCGTGTTTTGACGGACGCAAAGTTGTTCCTTTTATCATTTCGCAATTTGCTGGCGCCTTTTGCGCAGCGGCGTTAGTTTACGGGCTTTATTACAATCTTTTCATCGACTTCGAACAGACGCATCATATGGTGCGTGGCAGTGTCGAAAGTCTGGATCTGGCAGGCATTTTCTCAACGTATCCGAATCCGCATATCAATTTTGTGCAGGCGTTCGCGGTTGAGATGGTGATTACCGCTATTCTGATGGGCGTCATCATGGCGCTGGGCGACGATGGAAACGGCATTCCGCGCGGCCCGCTGGCGCCACTTTTGATTGGCCTTCTGATTGCGGTAATTGGCGCATCCATGGGTCCGCTGACCGGCTTTGCGATGAATCCGGCGCGTGACCTGGGTCCAAAAACCTTCGCCTTCTTTGCGGGATGGGGCGATGTCGCCTTCACGGGCGGCAAAGACATTCCTTACTTCCTGGTTCCGCTGTTCGGGCCAATCGTAGGGGCGGCGCTGGGCGCATTCGGCTATCGCAAATTAATTGGTCGCCACTTACCGTGCGACACCTGTGTGGAAGAGGAAAAAGAGACAACGTCCACCACACAACAAAAAGCTTCGCTGTAATCTGACTACGGGACACATACCATGACCGAAAAAAAATATATCGTTGCGCTCGACCAGGGCACTACCAGCTCCCGCGCTGTCGTAATGGATCATGACGCGAACATTGTCAGCGTGTCTCAACGCGAATTTGAGCAAATTTATCCGCGTCCAGGCTGGGTTGAACACGACCCGATGGAGATCTGGGCGTCACAAAGCTCCACGCTGGTGGAAGTGCTGGCGAAAGCCGACATCAGTTCTGACCAGATTGCCGCTATCGGTATCACCAACCAGCGCGAAACGACTGTGGTCTGGGAGCGCGAAACCGGTAAGCCCATCTACAACGCCATCGTCTGGCAGTGCCGCCGTACGTCAGAGATCTGCGAACAGCTGAAGCGCGAAGGAATGGAAGAGTACGTGCGCAGCGCCACCGGCCTGGTGGTTGACCCGTATTTTTCGGGCACCAAAGTGAAGTGGATCCTCGACCACGTGGAAGGTTCACGCGAACGTGCACGTCGTGGCGAGCTACTGTTCGGCACCGTCGATACCTGGCTTATCTGGAAGATGACTCAGGGACGCGTTCACGTCACCGACTACACCAACGCCTCGCGCACCATGCTGTTCAACATCAACACCCTGGAGTGGGATGACAAGATGCTGGACGCGCTGGACATTCCGCGCGCGATGCTGCCAGAAGTCCGTAAGTCTTCAGAAGTGTACGGCCAGACCAACATTGGCGGTAAAGGCGGCACCCGTATTCCTATCGCTGGTATCGCCGGTGACCAGCAGGCGGCGCTGTTCGGCCAGCTGTGCGTCAAGGAAGGGATGGCGAAGAACACCTACGGCACCGGCTGCTTTATGCTGATGAACACTGGCGAGAAAGCGGTGAAATCAGAAAACGGTCTGCTGACCACCATCGCCTGCGGTCCACGCGGTGAAGTGAACTATGCTCTGGAAGGGGCGGTATTCATGGCGGGCGCCTCCATTCAGTGGCTGCGCGACGAGATGAAGCTGATCAGCGACGCGTTCGACTCCGAATACTTCGCGACCAAAGTGAAAGACACCAACGGCGTGTACGTGGTGCCAGCGTTTACCGGTCTGGGCGCACCGTACTGGGATCCGTATGCCCGCGGCGCGATTTTCGGCCTGACGCGCGGCGTGAACTCAAACCACATCATTCGCGCGACGCTGGAATCCATCGCCTACCAGACGCGCGACGTGCTGGAAGCGATGCAGGCGGACTCCGGCATTCGTCTGCACGCCCTGCGCGTGGACGGCGGTGCGGTAGCCAACAACTTCCTGATGCAGTTCCAGTCCGACATTCTGGGCACCCGCGTTGAACGTCCTGAGGTGCGAGAAGTGACGGCGCTGGGCGCGGCGTATCTGGCAGGTCTGGCGGTTGGCTTCTGGCAAAACCTCGACGAGCTTCAGGAAAAAGCGGTTATCGAACGCGAATTCCGTCCTGGCATCGAAACCACCGAGCGCAACTACCGCTACAGCGGCTGGAAGAAAGCGGTGAAACGTGCCCTGGCGTGGGAAGAGCACGACGAGTAAACCTATATTCCCTCTCCCCTGGGAGAGGGTTAGGGTGAGGGGCTCCGACCGCACCGGTCCCCTCGCCCCTCCCCACTCTGTGATAAACTTCGTGCAATTCCTTTTGATTGTACGAGTACCTCATGAAACGTGAACTTGCTATCGAGTTTTCCCGCGTCACCGAAGCTGCCGCCCTCGCAGGCTACAAGTGGCTGGGCCGTGGCGACAAAAATACCGCAGACGGCGCTGCCGTCCACGCCATGCGCATTGTGCTTAATCAGGTCAATATCGATGGCACTATCGTCATTGGCGAAGGCGAAATCGACGAAGCGCCGATGCTCTATATAGGTGAAAAAGTCGGGACGGGCAAAGGCGATGCGGTGGATATCGCGGTCGACCCGATTGAAGGCACGCGCATGACGGCGATGGGCCAGGCCAACGCGCTGGCGGTACTGGCGGTGGGCGATAAGGGCTGCTTCCTCAACGCGCCCGATATGTACATGGAAAAACTGATCGTCGGTCCTGGCGCTAAAGGCGCTATCGACCTTAGCCTGCCGCTGGACGCCAACCTGCGCAATATCGCCGCGGCGCTGGGTAAAGCGCTCAGCGAACTCACCGTGACCATTCTGGCGAAACCGCGCCACGACGCCACCATCGCGTACCTGCAAGCGCTCGGCGTACGCGTGTTTGCTATTCCGGATGGCGACGTTGCCGCCTCTATTCTGACCTGCATGCCGGACAGCGAAGTCGACGTGCTTTACGGCATCGGCGGCGCGCCGGAGGGTGTGGTCTCTGCGGCAGTGATCCGCGCGCTGGACGGCGATATGCAGGCGCGTCTGCTGCCACGCCATGAGGTCAAAGGCGACAGCGACGAGAACCTTCGCATTGGTGCAGACGAACTGGCGCGCTGCGCGGCGATGGGCATCGAGGCCAATAAAGTGCTCGCGCTGAACGAGATGGCCCGCAGCGATAACGTGGTCTTCTCCGCAACCGGCATCACCAAAGGCGATCTGCTGGACGGCATCACCCGCAAGGGCAACATGGCCACCACTGAAACCCTGCTGATCCGTGGTAAATCCCGCACCATTCGTCGCATTAAGTCCATTCATTATCTCGATCGTAAAGATCCGGACGTACAGACGCACATTCTGTAAAACCGTTTGATCGATAGAGCTTTCCGGCCCGAATGGGCTGGAAATGTTTCCCGCAAGTACGGAAGATAGAAGAGAGAAACAGCACAGGAGAAGATCATGGCGGACTGGGTAACAGGTAAAGTCACAAAGGTACAGTTCTGGACCGATGCGCTATTTAGCCTCACGCTGCACGCTCCCGTTCATCCGTTTACTGCCGGGCAGTTTGCCAAGCTCGGGTTGGATATCGACGGTGAACGCGTACAGCGCGCCTACTCTTACGTTAATGCGCCTGATAACCCGGACCTTGAGTTCTATCTGGTCACCGTCCCGGACGGTAAGCTCAGCCCACGCCTCGCCGCGCTGAAGCCGGGCGATGAAGTGCAGATTGTCTCCGACGCGGCGGGGTTCTTCGTGCTGGATGAAATCCCCGACTGTGACACGCTCTGGATGCTGGCGACCGGCACGGCCATCGGCCCGTATCTTTCCATTCTGCAATACGGCAAAGATCTGGAGCGCTTTAAAAATATCGTGCTGGTTCACGCCGCGCGCTACGCCGCAGACCTGAGCTATTTGCCGCAGATGCAGGCGCTGGAACAGCGATATGGCGGGAAGTTAAAAATTCAGACGGTGGTCAGCCGCGAAACCGCAGCCGGCTCGTTAACCGGTCGCGTTCCGGCGTTGATTGAAAGCGGCGCGCTGGAAGAAGCGGTGGGTTTACCGATGAATACCGAAACCAGCCATGTGATGCTGTGCGGTAACCCGCAGATGGTACGCGATACGCAGCAGTTGCTGAAGGATACCCGGCAGATGACGAAGCACCTTCGCCGCCGGCCGGGCCACATGACCGCCGAACACTACTGGTGATCAGCGGTACTTCACCTCAAGGGTATCTTTTCCATATTTGTTCTCGCTCTGGGTGCCGATAAACGCGCCCAGTTCGACAACCATCATTACAAAGATAACCGTCGGCAGCAGTCTGCCCACCACCCATGGGAGGATTGAGGGCAGCATTGACCAGTTCCCCGCCACCAGCATCCACGCCAGAATAATCAGGAAAGCCCATGCGCCGGAGCGGCCACGATCGTGCAGACGTTTCACCACCACGGCGGCGGTTGGCCACAGTAAACAGACCAGCGCAAATGCCGCCGTTTGCGTGCTCAGCCATGCGTTGTAGGCAACAAAAAACAGAAGCAGCATGGCGACAACCCACGTTGCAATCCAGATCCAGAAGTCACGGCGTCCAATACGCCCTTTGAATGAAAACAGCCACTGCTGTATGGTCATGTAAGGTTCCTTATTATTGTTTAGCCCGCATTTTACCCTGGAGTTGTGACCTTTTGACAAGCCGACCAGATATCGTTTTAATCATGGGCAATGACGGCCAGGGGCAATGTTGATGAAAAGTTCGGCACACTCTCTTTATTTGTGTTTAGCGATGCTGAGCGCCAGTTTTTCCCTGTATGCCGCGGAAACGGCTTCCCCGGTCACCGCCCCCTATCTTCTGGCGGGCGCCCCCTCTTTCGATCAATCTATCAGCCAGTTCCGCGAAGCCTTCAACAAAGAAAACCCCTCACTTCCGCTGGGAGAGTTCCGTGCGATTGACAGCGCCCGCGATACGCCGACCCTGACCCGCGCGGCCAGCAAAATTAACGAGAATCTGTATGCCTCTACCGCCCTTGAGCGCGGAACGTTAAAAATCAAAAGTATGCAGATCACCTGGCTGCCGATTCAGGGGCCAGAGCAGAAAGCGGCGAAAGCGAAAGCGCTGGAGTACATGAGCGCTATTCTGCGCGCCTTTACCCCCACCTTCACGAAAGCGCAAAGCCAGCAAAAGCTGCAAAAACTGCTTACCGCCGGGAAAAACAAACGCTATTACGCCGATACGGAAGGTGCCGTTCGCTATGTCGTCGCAGATAACGGCGAAAAGGGGCTGACCTTCGCGGTTGAACCGATTAAGCTGGCCCTATCAGACGCACTCGAGGGGGCGAATTAATGACAAAAAGCAAAGCCTTTCGAGGGAAAATCTCTATACTGATTCACAGACCATGCTGCCCGACAGGGCGGCCATATTCCTTAATTCGCTTATTGAGCGTGGAGAATTGAAATGCGACATCCTTTAGTGATGGGTAACTGGAAACTGAACGGCAGCCGCCATATGGTAAACGAACTGGTTGCTAACCTGCGTAAAGAGCTGGCTGGCGTGACCGGCTGCGCGGTTGCTATCGCTCCGCCGGATATGTACCTGGATCTGGCTAAACGTGCCGCTGACGGCAGCCACATCATTCTGGGCGCGCAGAACGTTGACGTTAACCTGTCTGGCGCGTTCACCGGTGAAACCTCCGCTGAAATGCTGAAAGATATCGGCGCGAAATACATCATCATCGGCCACTCCGAGCGTCGCACCTATCACAAAGAATCCGATGAGTTCATCGCGAAGAAATTCGCTGTGCTGAAAGAGCAGGGTCTGATCCCGGTTCTGTGCATCGGTGAAACCGAAGCAGAAAACGAAGCAGGCAAAACCGAAGAAGTGTGCGCACGTCAGATCGACGCTGTGCTGAAAACCCAGGGCGCGGCAGCGTTCGAAGGCGCGGTTATCGCTTACGAGCCAGTCTGGGCGATCGGTACCGGCAAATCTGCAACTCCAGCGCAGGCACAGGCGGTGCACAAGTTCATCCGTGACCACATTGCAAAAGCAGACGCGAAAGTGGCTGAGCAGGTCATCATCCAGTACGGCGGTTCCGTTAACGCATCAAACGCAGCTGAGCTGTTCACCCAGCCAGACATCGATGGCGCACTGGTTGGCGGCGCATCCCTGAAAGCAGACGCTTTCGCGGTGATCGTTAAAGCGGCAGAAGCGGCTAAGCAGGCGTAATTGCCTTTGTGGCGGGTGGCGCTTCGCTAACCCGCCCTACAAATGACCTAACACGCTAAACCACAAATAATCCAGCGGCAGCAGCACCAGATACGTCGCAATCGCCAGCGCCAGACAAAGCAGCATCCCCGCCTTCGCAGGCACTTTCCCTAAGCCCATCGCCACTACAATCGGCGACGCCTGATACGGCAGCAGCGGCGTGGAATACCCCAGCACCTGAATCATGATCACCGACAGCAGCGGGAAGCCGGTCGCGTCCGAGAAGCTCTGCGCCAGCGTAGTGTACAGCGCAGGAACGCCGTTGGCGGTCATAATGAAGTTGAGCGCCGTGGTGATCCCCGTCAGCGCCAGGAAGCTGGTAAACGGGCGGTCTGCATCCAGCGGCATGATATGGAGCAACGCCTCGCCTACGGCCGCACCGATACCGGTCTGCGTCACCGTAATGGCCAGCCCGAGTATACCCGCGACGTAAATACAGGTGCGCATATTCACCCCCGCCGAGAACTCCTCCCCGGTGATAAAACCGATGCGCGGCAGCATAACGATGACCGAGGCCGCCAGCCCCGTCCACGCTGGCCCAACGCCGTGCCAGCTCTCCGTCACCCACATCGTCAACACCACCGCCAGCAGCCAGGCGAGTCGTTTTTCGTCACGCCCCATCGGTTCCGATGGCGTGAGATCCTTCGCCGGTTTCGGGTTGCCGGGGAACAGCCAGCAGATCAGGCCAATCAGAATCAGGCCTTTGAGAATACCCAGCACCGGGGTGTGCAGCAGCAGATACGGGACATAGTTGAGGTGGATACCGTATGAGCCTTCCGCCGCGCCGCTCATCACCAGGTTGGGCACGTTGGCGGGCAAAATAGTGGCCGAGAGCTGGAAGGTGCCAAACCCGACCGCCAGCGCCAGGCCAAACCAGGCCCGCGAGCCATCAGGAATGCCGGCCCGCTTCGCCATCGCGGCGACAATCGGCATCAGCAGCGCAATACGTCCCATGTTCGACGGCATCACGAATGCCAGGGCATAGCTCAGCAGCACAACGCTCGCCACCATCAGCACCCAGGAGTCGGTAAGCTTTGCCGACAGCGCCCGGGCGGCCCTGTCCGCCAGGCCGGTTTTCCGAATCGCCACGCCCAGCACAAAGCCGCTGAACACCAGCCAGAAGGCAGACGAGGCGAAGCCGCCGAAGATCACTTCCGGCGGGGCGATTCTGGCGGTCATCGCCGCCGTGAAAAACAACAACGCGGTGATAAATTCCGGCAACAGCGACGTCGCCCACAGCACGATGGTGACGCCGACGATCAGCGAGGGAAGCAGCAGAGGATGCGTTAACCAGAGCGACATACCTGTCTCCTGTAGAATTTTTCAGCAAGTCTACGGCGACAGGCAGGGCGAGTAAACGCTATTTATGGTGGGGTCACTTCAGGATATCGCATTGATGATCCTGCAATTCCTCAGCCGACGCGCGGTTAAAGGTAAGCAGGTTACGCTCTGTCGCCAGCAATACAAACGAGCCGTCCGACTGCTGCGCCATCGCCAGCGCGAAGCGTCCCATATGATCGCGGGCTTCCGGCAGCTCTTCCGCCAGCATCATAAACGGGCTGCGCTGCACCAGTTCGTTCTCCGTCACCCGACGGGCAAGGTATTCATGCCCTTCCAGCCCGCCCGGAAGCGGTAACCACTGGGTGCTGATTTGCCCCTGCGACGCGTTCAGCTTCTCACGCACGTCCGGGCGCAGACAGGAGATGTGGATATGAAAATGGTTTTGCGTGCGCCCGGTCGCGGAGTTGATGGTCAGCGAAACGGCGCTGTCAGGCACGTCGGCCCCCCGCTTCATGCTCATAAAGTTACGCGACTGCCATGCCAGCCAGAAGAAATTCGGTGTCTGCGGCTCAGTCAGCAGCGGGCTTTCGGTGCCGTTGATACGGTACGTGGGCATCAGCAGGTATTGCAGCGGCCCGTTGCGGTCCTTGAACACCACGTAGCCCGCATCTGGCTTCACCTGCGCGCACGGTGCCGGGTTACGGTTGTGCAGCTGGTTGGGCACACACTGGTCGAGAACGATATGACGCAACGCATTCGGATTACCCGCTTTCATCCAGTACACGCCGCCTGCGGCAAGGGCGATAACGATCAGAATCAGTAAGATAATTTTTTTCACAACGCGTTCCCTGTTTTCAATAGAGGCAAAAGAGTAACGCAAAATGATGACCAAATAAAAAACCCGGCGGATTTCTCACACCGGGTTACCGTGTCGTTCTTTGTAAAATGTAAAACGCTTAGCGCTTGCTGATCTGGTCGAAGGTGCCGCCGTTAGAGAAGTGCTCTTTCTGCGCTTTGGTCCAGCCGCCAAAAACCTCATCAATAGTGAACAGCTTCAGTTTCGGGAAGGCGTTTTCGTATTTCTTCGCGACGGCCTCATCGCGTGGGCGGTAGAAGTTTTTCGCCGCAATTTCCTGCCCTTCCGGTGAGTAGAGGTACTTCAGGTAGGCTTCCGCCACCGCTTTGGTGCCCTTCTTATCAACAACCTTATCGACGACGGAGACGGTCGGCTCAGCGAGGATGGATTCGCTCGGGGTGACGATCTCGAACTTGTCTTTACCCAGCTCGTTGGTCGCCAGCAGGGCTTCGTTTTCCCAGGCGATCAGCACGTCGCCAATGCCGCGTTCGACGAAGGTGTTGGTTGCACCGCGCGCGCCGGAGTCCAGCACTTCGACGTTTTTAAACAGTGCTTTGACGAAGTCCTGTGCTTTGGCCTGATCGCCGTTGTTGTGGTGCAGCGCGTAGCCCCAGGCTGCCAGATAGTTCCAGCGTGCGCCGCCGGAGCTTTTTGGGTTCGGGGTAATGACAGACACGCCTGGCTTAATCAGGTCGTTCCAGTCCTTAATCTGTTTCGGGTTGCCTTTACGCACCAGGAAGACAATGGTCGAGGTGTATGGCGCAGAGTTGTCCGGCAGACGCTTGATCCAGTTTTTGTCGATACGGCCACGCTCCGCGATCGCGTCCACGTCATAAGCCAGCGCCAGGGTAACCACATCGGCTTCAATACCGTTGATCACCGATGTCGCCTGCTTACCGGAACCGCCGTGAGACTGGCGAACCACCACGTTATCGCCGGTTTCCTGTTTCCAGTGCGCCGCGAAAGCTTTGTTGTACTGGTCGTATAGTTCACGCGTCGGATCGTACGACACGTTCAGTAACTGAATGTCCTTTGCCAGAACGCTGGTCGATGCCAGCAATAATGTTAACCCCACGCCCCATTTATTCATCGCCCAGCTCTCTTGTATAGTGTTTTGATGAAAGCAGCGTGCCAGAAAGCTAACCGATGATTAAAGAATAAAAAAAGATTGGCTATAACGTGGAGGAATAAAAGAAAGGGTGGGCGCATAAAAAAGCCCGGTGGCGCTTCGCTTACCGGGCCTACGAACCGTGCTTTTGTAGGCCGGGTAAGGCGAAGCCGCCACCCGGCGCAATACAGACGCCGATCAGTACAGTTTTTTCGCGCAGTCCAGCCAGTCACCCTTGAACGGACGCTTCATGTTTTCAATGGCATCGATGATGTCATGGTGAACCAGTTTCTCGTTCTGAATACCGACGCAGCGGCCGCCGTGGCCCTGAAGCAGTAGCTCGATCGCGTACGCGCCCATGCGGGACGCCAGGATACGGTCGTACGGGCCTGGGGAACCACCACGCTGAATGTGACCCAGAACGGTCGCGCGGGTTTCGCGTTTGGTTTCGGTTTCGATGTACTTCGCCAGCTCGTCAACGTCACAGATGTGCTCGGTGATAGCAACGATGGCGTGTTTCTTACCTTTCGCGATACCGGCTTTGATTTCAGCGACCAGATCTTCACGGCTGAATTCCACTTCCGGCACCACCACGAACTCACAGCCACCGGCAATTGCCGCCGCCAGCGTCAGGTCACCGCAGTAACGGCCCATCACTTCAACAATGGAAATACGCTGGTGTGAGGAAGAGGTGTCACGCAGGCGGTCAATCGCTTCCACAACGGTACCCAGCGCGGTGAAGTAACCGATGGTGTAGTCGGTGCCTTTGATGTCGTTGTCGATGGTGCCAGGCAGGCCGATGCACGGGAAGCCCATTTCAGTCAGACGTTTTGCACCCATGTACGAGCCGTCGCCGCCGATAACCACCAGCGCATCCAGACCCCGTTTTTTCATGTTTTCGATAGCCACTTCACGGATATGTTCGTCACGGAATTCCGGGAAGCGCGCAGAACCGAGGAAAGTACCGCCACGGTTGATCATGTCAGACACGCTGTAGCGGTCGAGCTGAACCATGCGGTCTTCATACAGACCCAGGTAACCGTCATAGATACCAAAAACTTCCAGACCTTCCGTCAGCGCTGCACGGACAACCCCACGGATTGCCGCGTTCATGCCCGGCGCATCACCGCCGCTTGTCAACACACCGATTTTCTTAATCATGACTACCTCTGAACTTAGGAATGCAAAATTGAAATCTGCTGCCGGAAGAAACTGTTCAACCGTCGAATACTGCAAATAGTATATCAATCCCTTCCAGCTGAATTGATTCAGGTCAGGCCATATGGTGGTAATTTATCCACAAAATGCTGCTCTGGCTCACTTTTTTACAACGAATTACGAAAGCTCAAAACGCCCTGGGTACGACAGAGCATGGGTCCTGGTGAATAATGACGTCTGACCCAGGGAAACGCTGCAAAATCGCCTGCTCCACCTGTTCAGCGACCATATGCGCCTGAACCAGTGGCAGGTTGTCTTCCATTTCCAAATGAATCTGAATAAAGCGGGTCGGCCCTGACTGCCGCGTACGAAGATCGTGAGCGCCACTGACGCCGGGCCAGTTGGTCACGATGGCATAAATTTCATCACGTTCTGCGTCCGGAAGCGCACGGTCAAGAAGCGACTGCACCGCGTCATACCCCATCCGCAACGCGCTGTATAAAATATAGATCCCTATCCCTAACGCAAACAACGCATCGGCCCGATGCCAGCCATACCAGGCCAGACCAAGCGCAATAAGAATAGCCCCATTCATCATAACATCAGACTGATAATGAAGCATATCGGCCCGTACAGCCTGGCTTTGTGTTTTGCGTACAACCCAGCGCTGGAACGTTACAAGAACAAGTGTGCTTATAAGTGCAACTACCGTTACGACCACGCCAACGCCCGGATCGTTCATCGGAGAAGGCGAAATAAGATGCTGAATACCGGTCAAAAACAGGAAAAGCGCAGAGCCCGAAATAAACATGCTTTGTGCCAGCGCGGCCAGCGATTCCGCTTTGCCGTGGCCAAACGTATGCTCTTCATCCGCCGGTTGCAGCGAGTAGCGCACCACCAGCAGGTTGGTCAGCGAGGCGGCAATATCCACCAGTGAATCCACCAGTGCCGCCAGAATACTGACCGACCCGGTGTACCACCACGCGAAAATTTTAATGATCAGCAAACACGACGCCATCACCGTCGCGGCTATTGCGGCCCGGCTTACCAGCCGTCCATAGGATTGATTCATAAACACTCCTGTCATGCCATGGCGCTAGTATAACGGATGGTGGTGGAGTGAAAGGATGAATAAAGCGTTAACAAACCTGAACAATGGGCAAAAAAAACCCCCACATCATGTGGGGGAAGACAGGGATGGTGTCTATGGCAAGGAAAACAGGGTTTACTGGTTACTACGGGTACTGCTATTGCTACTGAAAAGCGTCATATCTGAGCTTCGCTGCATCCGTGCAACCTCACGCAACTGGTTCATACGTTGCTGATGTTTGGTATTCAAAACCGCTTGCTGCTCGGGCGTTAGCAGGTGGAACATCTGGTTGCGAACCTTCGCCATCTCTACCTGGCGGGCAACCTGTTCCTGCGCCATTTTTTCGGCCTGAGCGCGTACAGCGCTTTCGTCAAAATTTTCTGCGGTGACAAGGCGATGCATTGTCTCCATTTCGCTAACATTAACAGGGGGCTGGTCGTGTCTTGCCCTCTGCATCAGATCTCGCATCTGTTGACGCTGATGTTCGGTTAAACTTATGCCGTCAAACATATGGCTTTGGCTGCTGTGCTGCGTTGCGCCCTCTGCTGAGGAACCGTTATCGCTGATGATAGCTACAGCAGCCTGGCTAAACGCACTGAAGGCCAGCGTTGAGGCCATGACGGCAGCGGTAACTTTGCGCATCACTTGCTCCCAAAATCTTTCGTGTCGCGATTCAACGAGAGACAGTCTACGATTCAGGCTGCAAACATGCGTCAGGGGGTGTAAAACAACGTAAAGTCATGGATTAGATAGCCTTGATGTCGTAATTTCTGCCTCGGAGGTATTTAAACAATGAATAAAATCCTGTTAGTTGATGATGACCGAGAGCTCACATCTCTTTTAAAGGAGTTGCTCGACATGGAAGGTTTCAACGTCCTGGTTGCCCATGATGGGGAACAGGCGCTGAGTCTCCTTGACGACAGCATCGATTTACTTTTGCTCGACGTCATGATGCCGAAGAAAAACGGTATTGATACGTTGAAAGAGCTTCGCCAGACACACCAGACCCCCGTCATTATGCTGACCGCACGCGGCAGCGAGCTTGACCGCGTACTCGGCCTTGAGCTGGGTGCGGATGACTATTTACCTAAGCCGTTCAACGACCGTGAACTGGTGGCCCGTATTCGCGCGATCCTGCGCCGCTCTCACTGGAGCGAGCAGCAGCAGAATACCGACAACAGCTCACCTACGCTGGAAGTGGACTCCCTGAGCCTGAACCCGGGCCGCCAGGAAGCGAGCTTCGACGGTGAAACGCTGGAGCTAACCGGCACCGAGTTCACCCTGCTGTATCTGCTGGCGCAGCATCTCGGCCAGGTAGTGTCGCGTGAACACTTAAGCCAGGAAGTGCTCGGCAAACGCCTCACCCCGTTTGACCGCGCCATCGACATGCATATCTCGAACCTGCGCCGTAAGTTACCGGAGCGTAAAGACGGTCACCCCTGGTTTAAAACCCTGCGTGGTCGCGGTTATCTGATGGTTTCCGCTTCATGATAGGCAGCTTAACCGCCCGCATCTTCGCCATCTTCTGGCTGACGCTGGCACTGGTTTTAATGCTCGTTTTGATGTTGCCAAAACTCGACTCACGCCAGATGACGGAGCTGCTCGACAGCGAGCAACGTCAGGGCGTGATGATCGAGCAGCACGTGGAAGCGGAGCTGGCAAACGATCCGCCGAACGATTTAATGTGGTGGCGCAGGCTGTTTCGCGCTATCGACAAGTGGGCGCCCCCCGGACAACGTCTTTTACTGGTCACCAGTGAAGGCCGCGTGATTGGGGCCGATCGCAATGAAATGCAGATTATCCGCAACTTTATTGGCCAGGCGGATAACGCCGATCACCCACAGAAAAAGAAATATGGTCGGGTAGAGATGGTCGGTCCTTTCTCGGTGCGGGATGGGGAAGACAATTACCAGCTCTATCTGATTCGCCCTGCGAGCAGTTCCCAGTCCGACTTCATCAACCTGCTGTTTGACCGTCCGCTTTTGCTGTTGATTGTCACGATGCTGGTCAGTTCCCCGCTGCTGTTATGGCTGGCGTGGAGCCTGGCGAAACCGGCGCGTAAGCTGAAAAATGCGGCGGACGAAGTGGCGCAGGGCAACCTGAGGCAGCATCCGGAGCTGGAATCCGGGCCGCAGGAGTTCCTGGCCGCAGGAACCAGCTTTAACCAGATGGTCAGCGCGCTTGATCGGATGATGACGGCCCAGCAACGTCTGCTGTCGGATATCTCCCACGAACTGCGGACGCCGCTCACGCGCTTACAGCTGGGTACCGCCCTGCTGCGCCGCCGCAGCGGTGAGAGCAAAGAGCTGGAGCGTATTGAGACGGAAGCGCATCGCCTGGACAGCATGATCAACGATCTGCTGGTGATGTCGCGCAATCAGCAGAAAAACGCGCTGGTGAGCGAAACGGTGAAAGCCAATCACCTGTGGCATGAGGTGCTGGACAACGCGGCGTTCGAAGCGGAGCAGATGGGCAAATCGTTCACCGTCAACTTCCCGCCGGGCCCGTGGCCGCTCTACGGTAACCCCAACACGCTGGAAAGCGCGCTGGAGAATATCGTGCGTAACGCCCTGCGCTATTCGCACACGAAGATTGAAGTGGCGTTTTCGGTGGATAAAGACGGGATTACGGTCATTGTCGATGACGATGGTCCTGGCGTCAGCCCGGAAGATCGCGAGCAGATTTTCCGTCCGTTCTACCGTACCGACGAGGCGCGCGACCGCGAGTCCGGCGGTACGGGGCTGGGTCTGGCGATTGTTGAAACCGCCATGCAGCAGCACCGTGGCTGGGTGAAAGCCGATGACAGCCCGCTGGGCGGGCTGAGGTTAACGCTGTGGCTGCCGCTGTATAAGCGTTCGTAACCGTATGTGCCGGGTGGCGGCTTCGCCTTACCCGGCCTACTTTCTGCGGGAACTATTTCCCCCACAATCTCCGCGAACTGCTCTCGATCTTGCCGCTTATCCGCCGCTTCTGCATCGTTCTGGTCCAGCTAGTGGATAATCCCGCCGCTGACAGCAGGCGGTGATACTGCTCGTCATCAAACGGCATATGCCAGGCAATTGCGCAGGCCTCGTATACCGACACCTCACTCAGGCGCGAAGCCAGCTCAAGCGGCGCATCCGCCGAAACCTGTCCCGCCTGCACCACGCGATACAGCCAGCCGGTTTTACCCGCGCTTTGCAGCTGGGCCGACATATCCTGAATGCCGAAATGGTAGTTAAGCTTAAAGCACGGTGAGCGCGGCTGGGTGACCTGAATCAAAGCATCGCCCCAGCGGTAAATATCGCCGATAAAGACGTTCTTCTCCGTTAGCCCCTCCGTTGAGAGATTTTCGCCAAACGCGGGGGCGACGAAGAGGTCCGCCTGTTCAGGAAATTCGGCTTTCCAGTGCGGATAGTGCTCGCGCGGATAGTGGCACAGCGCGCGATCGGGCCCGCCGTGGATTTTCTTTTCAGCCTGCTGGTCACCCGCAAGCCCGAGATCGGTCAACGTCAGCTCACCGTCGACCTGCACTTTGGCGATGGCGCTCGGGCGGCTGCCTTCGTACTCCCTTACCTTGCCTGTAAACACATTCACCGGGTAATGCATCTCCACTCCTTCAGATACAAAAAAAGCGAGTCATCAGACTCGCTTCTCACAGGCGTCAATGCAACCTTATTTTTTAGCGGCGAAACGCGCTGCTGCTTCGTCCCAGTTCACTACATCCCAGAAGGCTTTGATGTAGTCAGGGCGACGGTTCTGGAACTTCAGGTAGTAAGCGTGTTCCCACACGTCCAGACCCAGAATTGGGAAGCCGGATGCGCCAGAGATAGCTTCACCCATCAGCGGGGAGTCCTGGTTAGCGGTAGAAACGACCGCCAGTTTGTCACCTTTCAGGACCAGCCACGCCCAGCCAGAGCCGAAACGGGTTGCAGCGGCTTTTTCGAATTCCGCTTTGAAGTTGTCAACGGAACCGAAGTCACGCTCGATAGCCGCTTTCAGGTCGCCCTGAAGGGTGGTGCCGGTTTTCAGGCCTTTCCAGAACAGGCTGTGGTTAGCGTGACCGCCCGCGTTGTTGCGCAGCACGGTTTTCTTGTCTGCTGGCAGCTGGTCCAGTTTGGTGATCAGCTCTTCAACAGGCAGATTAGCGAACTCTGGCAGGCTTTCCAGCGCAGCATTCGCGTTGTTCACATAGGTCTGGTGGTGTTTAGTGTGATGGATTTCCATCGTCTGCTTGTCGAAATGCGGTTCCAGTGCGTCGTAGGCATACGGCAGGGATGGCAGTGTATAACTCATAATCCTCTCCATTATTGTCGGGCGGCACAGCTGTTAATGCCGCGTAAGCAGTTGGTTCATTATAGTTAATTAAATGATATTGAAAATGATTATCAATGCCGTAGTTTTTATAAGGTTATTCGATTTTTGATAAATGGCAAAATTGTGAGTCTGCTCACGTGCTTAACGTGCTGATTGCCATCCTGAACAAAAGTGCGGCAACCTTCTGAAGGTTACCAAACCGCCTCATTTTTACACTCATCAAGTCGGCGGGAAGCCTCCGGCTATAAAAACGATGAGGATGTAAAAATGAATCATGCGATTACGATGGGTATCTTCTGGCATTTGATAGGCGCGGCCAGTGCAGCCTGTTTCTATGCCCCGTTTAAAAAGGTGAAAGGCTGGTCATGGGAAACCATGTGGTCCGTTGGCGGTACCGTGTCCTGGCTGATTTTGCCGTGGACAATCAGCGCCATGCTGCTGCCCGATTTCTGGGGCTACTTCTCCTCCTTCAACGCCTCCACCCTGCTGCCGGTATTCCTGTTCGGCGCGATGTGGGGCATCGGTAATATCAACTACGGCCTCACCATGCGCTACCTCGGCATGTCGATGGGGATTGGCATCGCGATTGGCATTACGCTGATTGTTGGCACCCTGATGACGCCAATCCTCAACGGCCACTTCGACGTGCTGATCAACACCCAGGGCGGGCGAATGACGCTGCTGGGCGTGCTGGTGGCGGTGATCGGCGTGGGCATCGTCACCCGCGCAGGCCAGCTGAAAGAACGCAAGATGGGCATCAAAGCCGAAGAGTTCAACCTGAAGAAAGGGCTGCTGCTGGCGGTGATGTGCGGCGTCTTTTCGGCGGGCATGTCGTTCGCCATGAACGCCGCCAAACCAATGCACGACGCCGCTGCGGCGCTGGGCGTCGATCCGCTGTACGCTGCCCTGCCAAGCTATGTGGTGATCATGGGCGGCGGCGCGCTGGTAAACCTCGGCTTCTGCTTCATTCGTCTGGCAAAAGTGAAAAACCTGTCGGTAAAAGCCGACTTCTCGCTGGCAAAACCGCTGATCGTCACCAACGTCCTGCTCTCCGCCCTCGGCGGCCTGATGTGGTATCTGCAATTCTTCTTCTACGCCTGGGGTCACGCCAGTATTCCGGCGCAGTATGACTACATGAGCTGGATGCTGCACATGAGCTTCTACGTGCTGTGCGGCGGGCTGGTTGGGCTGGTGCTGAAAGAGTGGAACAATGCCGGGCGTCGTCCGGTTGGCGTGCTGAGCCTGGGCTGCGTGGTGATTATCATTGCGGCCAATATCGTCGGCCTCGGCATGGCGAACTGATTACGCTGCCTTTCGACTGCGATGACGCCACTGAACCGGCGTCATCCCCACCTCACGGTTAAACACCACCGAAAAGTAGTTACTGTCCTCAAAGCCGCAGCGCATCGCCACTTCACTCACCATCAGCTCCGTATGCTGTAACAGGTACTGGGCGTGGCAGATGCGCAACTGGCGCAGATAGTGGTTGACCGTCATCCCCGTCTGGGTGCGGAACTGCTGGCGCAGCGCGCGCTCGCTACACTGCTCCTGCTCGCAGAATTTTTCCAGCACGAAACTCTTGTTCAGACTGCCCGCAAGCCGGGTGATGAGCTTATCCAGCAGCGCTTCCTGCGTGGTGGCGGAGGGATTATCCGTGGCGTAACGATAGCGCTTCAGGGTCATCACCAGCTGGGCGAAAAGCAGCTCCGACATCTGGTTTGCCACCGGATCGCTCTTCTGGCTCTCCTGCTCCAGCTGGGAAATCGTCTGGCGCACCTGCGCCATGCCGTTGCTGCTTAAGCGCCAGTGCGGTTCGCCTCTGGCATCATGAAAACCGGGGATATTGCCCGCCCAGTCGACATTCAGTTTAAGCCTGTCGGGGCAGTAGATGACGTTCTGCAACACCAGATCGTTAACCGAGGCGTAGGAGTGTTTATCTTCAGCGCGAATGTAAAACAGGTCTCCGCGCGTGATGCGGTAGGGACGGTCGTTGAGGACGTGCAGGCCGTTGCCCCGCCACACCAGCACCAGCTCGCAAAACTCGTGGGTGTGCTCGGCAAAGACGTTTTGCGGGTAGCGGTCGGCCACCGCGACGGCCTGACTCGCGGAGGCAAAAAAATCATCTTTGCGAAGAATGAGCTGAGCAGCCACACCACAACCTCTACGGCCAATAACCGGACATTATTAGCCTTTTTACAGCAAAAAAACGGTGACTGCCCTCGCGTTACTGAAGCAACGCGTCTTTCCCCTGACGAATATCGCGCGGCGACCAGTTAAATTCCCGGCGAAACAGCGTCGAAAAGTGGTTACTGTCGCCGAAACCGCAGCGATAGGCGATATCGGTGACGCTTTCGTCGGTATGACGTAAAAGGTGACGCGCTTTGATCAGGCGCAGACGGTTCAGGTAGCGCTGCGGCGTCAGCCCGGTATGCTGCTTGAGCTGACGATGCAGCGTGCGCAGCGAGAGCGAAAAGTCATCCGCCAGCGTTTCCCAGCAGACATCTTCGGCAAAATGATCTTCCAGCCAGGCCATCAGCTGATTCAGGCGCGCGTCGTTATTTTCCAGCCCTTCCACCAGGCTGCTGCGCCGCAGCAGCACCAGCAGTTGCATAAACAGCAGCTCGCGGGTGGCAATGGCGTGCGTCTCCTGTCCATCCTCGCTCTGCTCCATCTGGCTCACCAGCTGACGCACCTGCTGCAACGTGGACTGATTCACCCGCCAGTGCGAGGGGTAGTGGCCGTCCTTCTCCTGCGGCAACAGCTGATTCAGCCCGGAAAGAAACTGGAACGCATCCGGAGAACGGTAGAGCACATTGGTCAGGCACAGGTTGTCGGTATGTTCATACAGGTGCCTGTCGTGATCGCGCACGAAGCACACCGTACCGCCGCTGATGGTATACGGCTGACCGTTGAATACGTGAATGCCCGTTCCGTGCTCAACAATCACAATTTCATGAAAATCATGATGATGCTCCGGGAACGCAGCCTGAGGCAGCCGTGGCTCAATCGCGACCGGCGAAGCCCCCGAAGGAAAAAAATCGACGCTGTGCAGTACGGTCATAACGGCCCCCACCAATGAGAAAAGTTCTCAAAATAGTAATTAAGGCCTTCCACGCTCACCTTAAATTTTTGACAGCAAACCGCGCAAAAGCTGTCGGTTTTTCAAGAAACAGACGGAAAGATCAGGAAATGCGGTCAGCGTCACACTGCCTGCAAACCCCGCCATTACTGGAAACTGTGAACTCCCTCACGTTCACCTTTGCTTTCTTGCCAGCGCGAGATTTGGGCTGTCAGTGGCGAGAAGGTGGCTATTTCTTCCCTTTCTTACACTCCTCGCTAATGACTTAAGAAAGGACCCGACCATGACTTTTCGCCATTGTGTGGCTGTCGATTTAGGCGCATCCAGCGGCCGTGTAATGCTCGCCACCTGGGACTGCGACCTGCACACCCTTACGCTTCGCGAAATGCACCGTTTCGCCAATTGTCTGCAAAAACAGGACGGTTTTGTTACCTGGGATATCGACGCCCTGGAAGCAGAGATCCGCACCGGACTTCACAACGTCTGCAAAGACGGTATTCGCATCGACAGTATCGGCATTGATACCTGGGGTGTGGATTACGTGCTGCTGGACAGTCACGGCGAACGCGTCGGCCTGCCGGTCTCCTATCGCGACAGCCGCACCGATGGGCTGATGGCGCACGCCATCGCGCAGCTTGGCAAGGAGAACATCTATGGTCGCAGCGGCATTCAGTTTCTGCCGTTTAACACGCTGTATCAGCTGCGCGCGCTGGTGGAGCAACAGCCAGAGCTGGTCGAAAAGGTGGCGCATGCGCTGCTGATCCCGGACTACTTAAGCTACCGTCTGACCGGCAACATGAACTGGGAATATACCAACGCCACCACCACGCAGCTGGTCAACATCAACACCGATAACTGGGATGAACACCTGCTGGCCTGGACGGGCGCCTCGCCGTCCTGGTTTGGCGCGCCAACCCATCCGGGCAATGTGATTGGTCACTGGCTTTGCCCGCAGGGGAATGAAATTCCTGTTGTCGCCGTCGCCAGTCACGACACCGCAAGCGCGGTCATTGCCTCGCCGCTCGCCAGCAAAGACGCGGCCTACCTCTCTTCGGGCACCTGGTCGCTGATGGGCTTTGAGAGCAAAACCCCGTACATCAGCGATGCTGCGCTGGCGGCGAACATCACTAACGAAGGTGGCGCGGAAGGGCGCTACCGGGTGCTGAAGAACATCATGGGCCTGTGGCTGCTCCAGCGGGTGCTGAAAGAGCAGAACATCACCGACCTGCCCGCGCTTATCGCGGAAACCGAAACGCTGAAAGCCTGCACCTTCCTGATTAATCCGAACGACGACCGCTTTATCAATCCGGTGCACATGAGCGCCGAAATCCAGGCCGCCTGTTTTGAAGCGGGGCAGCCGGTACCTTCCCGCCCCGCCGAGCTGGCGCGCTGCATTTTTGACAGTCTCGCCCTGCTCTATGCCGACATCCTGAGCGAGCTGGCTGACCTTCGCGGCAAACCGTTCACGCAGCTGCATATCGTGGGCGGCGGCTGCCAGAACCAGCTGCTGAACCAGCTCTGCGCGGATGCCTGCGGCATTACCGTGGTGGCAGGTCCGATTGAAGCCTCCACGCTCGGCAATATCGGCATTCAGCTGATGACCCTGGACGAACTGTCCAACGTTGACGATTTCCGTTCGGTGGTGACGGCGAATAACAGCCTGACCACCTTCACCCCCCATCCCTGCCATGAAATTGCCCGCTACCGGGCGCAGTTTCAGCAAAAACGACTGACTAAGGAGCTTTGCGCATGACCACTCAACTTGAACAAGCCTGGGACCTGGCTAAACAGCGTTTCGCCGCCGTCGGCGTGGATGTCGAAGAGGCGCTGCGCCAGCTCGACCGTCTGCCCGTCTCCATGCACTGCTGGCAGGGTGATGACGTCGCTGGCTTCGAGAACCCGGGCGGTTCCCTGACGGGGGGTATTCAGGCCACGGGTAACTATCCGGGCAAAGCGCGCAACGCCACCGAACTGCGTGCGGATCTGGAGCTGGCGCTGAGCCTGATCCCCGGGCCAAAGCGCCTGAATCTGCACGCCATTTATCTCGAATCCGACGAGCCGGTGGCGCGTAACGAAATCAAACCGGAGCACTTTACGAACTGGGTGGCGTGGGCGAAAGCCAACAAGCTGGGTCTGGACTTTAACCCCTCCTGCTTCTCGCACCCGCTGAGCGCGGACGGCTTTACCCTTGCGCACGCCAACGACGAAATCCGCCAGTTCTGGATCGACCATGTCAAAGCCAGCCGCCGCGTTTCTGCGTATTTCGGCGAGCAGCTTGGCACGCCGTCGGTGATGAACATCTGGATCCCGGACGGCATGAAGGACATCACCGTCGACCGACTGGCCCCGCGTCAGCGCCTGCTGGCCGCGCTGGATGAAGCCATCAGCGAAAAGCTGGACCCGGCGCACCACATCGACGCCGTCGAGAGCAAGCTGTTCGGCATTGGCGCAGAGAGCTACACCGTGGGCTCAAACGAGTTCTACATGGGTTACGCCACCAGCCGCCAGACCGCGCTGTGCCTGGATGCAGGCCACTTCCACCCAACCGAGGTGATCTCCGACAAGATCTCCGCCGCCATGCTCTTCGTGCCGCGCCTGCTGCTGCACGTCAGCCGCCCGGTGCGCTGGGACAGCGACCATGTGGTGCTGCTGGATGACGAAACCCAGGCGATTGCCAGCGAAATCATCCGCCACGATCTGTTCGACCGCGTACACATTGGCCTCGACTTCTTCGACGCCTCCATCAACCGCATCGCGGCGTGGGTTATCGGCACCCGCAACATGAAGAAAGCCCTGCTGCGCGCGCTGCTGGAGCCTGTCGCCGCGCTGAAACAGCTGGAAGAAAACGGCGACTACACCGCGCGCCTGGCGCTGCTGGAAGAGCAGAAATCCCTGCCGTGGCAGGCGGTGTGGGAGATGTACTGCCAGCGTCACGATGCGCCTGCGGGCAGCCAGTGGCTGGACAACGTGCGGGCATATGAGAAAGACGTTCTTGCCGCTCGTCAGTAAAAAACATTGCCCGGCGGCGCGTTGCTTGCCGGGCCTACAGGTAAAAGTAGGCCGGGTAAGCGTAGCGCCACCCGGCATTTTCAAAGGAAACACAGTATGCAGACCATCACCACCTCCTGGTTCGTCCAGGGCATGATCAAAGCCACCTCCGACGCCTGGCTGAAGGGCTGGGACGAGCGCAACGGCGGCAACCTGACGCTACGCCTGGACGATGCGGATATCGAACCGTTCGCAGCCGATTTCCACCAGAAGCCGCGCTATATCGCCCTGAGCCAGCCGATGCCGCTGCTCGCCAACACGCCGTTTATCGTCACCGGTTCCGGGAAGTTCTTCCGCAACGTTCAGCTCGACCCGCAGGCCAACCTCGGCGTAGTGAAAGTGGATAGCGACGGCGCGGGCTACCACATTCTGTGGGGGCTGACGGACGAAGCAGTGCCAACCTCTGAGCTGCCGGCGCACTTCCTCTCCCACTGCGAGCGCATCAAGGCGACCAATGGCAAGGACCGCGTGATCATGCACTGCCACGCCACCAACCTGATCGCCCTGACCTACGTGCTGGAAAACAATTCTGATTTCTTCACCCGCAAACTGTGGGAAGGCAGCACCGAGTGTCTGGTGGTGTTCCCGGACGGCGTCGGCATTCTGCCGTGGATGGTGCCGGGCACCGACGAAATCGGCCAGGCAACCGCGACGGACATGCAGAAACATTCACTGGTGCTGTGGCCATTCCACGGCGTCTTCGGCAGCGGCCCGACGCTGGATGAAACCTTCGGCCTGATCGACACCGCCGAGAAATCCGCAGAGGTGCTGGTGAAGGTTTATTCCATGGGCGGCATGAAGCAGACCATCACCCGGGAAGAGCTGATCGCCCTGGGCAAACGCTTTGGCGTCACCCCCATGCAGTCGGCGTTAGATTTGTACCAATAACAACATCGCGCCCCGCTCATTGAGACGGGGCGAAAACCACCTGCAATCCCTACAACTAACTCAAGTCAGTGGAGTAAAAGCAATGAAAATAAAAGCAAGCTTGATCCTCACCGTTGCCGCTCTGGCGTTGTCCGGTTCCGCTTTAGCAGAAGTGAAAATCGCCCTGGTGGCGAAGTCCTTAGGGAATGGATTCTTCGAGGCAGCGAACGTCGGCGCGCAGGAGGCGGCCAAAGAGTTAGGCGATGTAAAAGTGATTTATACCGGCCCGACCACCACCACGGCGGAAGCGCAGATCGAGGTGCTGAACGGGCTGATCGCCCAGGGCGTGGATGCGATCGCGATTTCCGCGAACGATCCGGACGCCGTCGTGCCGGTGCTGAAAAAAGCGATGCAGCGCGGCATCAAGGTTGTGTCGTGGGATTCGGGCGTGGCGAAAGCCGGGCGTCAGATCCACCTCAACCCGTCCAATAACGCCCTGATTGGCGAAACTAACGTCAAGCTCGCCGCCGATGCCCTGAAAGCGCTGAACGTGGAGAAAGGCGATGTGGCGGTGCTGAGCGCCACGCCAACCTCCACCAACCAGAATACCTGGATTGCGGAGATGAAAAAGGTGCTGCCGAAGTACCCGTCCGTCAATCTGGTGACCGTGGCCTATGGGGACGATCTCTCTGACAAGAGCTACCGCGAAGCGGTCGGCCTGCTGAAAACCTACCCGGAGCTGAAAGTGATTGTTTCGCCGTCTTCCGTGGGCATTGTGGCTGCCGCGCAGGCGGTGAAGGACCAGGGCAAGATTGGCAAAGTGTACGTCACCGGTTTAGGCCTGCCGTCTGAGATGGCGGGCGCGGTGAAGTCCGGCGCAAGCAAGAGCTTTGCCATCTGGAACCCGATTGACCTGGGCTATGCCGCAACCTACCTGGCGGATGACCTGGTGAAAGGCAACGCCACGAAAGGCGAGGCCAGCATGGGCAAGCTGGGCAAAGTGAAGCTGGATGCCGACGGCAACGGCGCGATGGCCGAGCCGTTCGTTTACGATGCCAGCAATATTGATAAGTTCTCAAAAATCTTTTGATGCGATTTGTAGGCCGGATAAGCGTAGCGCCATCCGGCAAAAGGCGGGTGGCGCTGCCGCTTACCCGCCCTACAAATTCCCCTGTCCAGGAGAACTATCATGACCCCATTGCTACAGCTTTCTGGCATCACCAAGGTGTTCCCCGGCGTGCGTGCTCTTGAGAACGTGCAGCTTGCGCTGTGGCCCGGCAAAGTGACGGCGCTTATCGGCGAAAACGGCGCGGGCAAGTCGACGCTGGTCAAAGTGATGACCGGCATATACCAGCCCGACGAGGGCGAAATTCTCTACAAGGCGATCCCCGTTCACCTTCCGACGCCGGAGTCGGCGCATAAAATGGGCATCACCGCCATTCACCAGGAAACCGTCCTGTTCGATGAACTCTCGGTTACCGAAAATATCTTTGTCGGTCAGTACCTTCACAAAGGCTTCCTGAAAAAGCTCGACTGGCCGGAAATGCACCGCCGGGCGCAGTCTATTCTCGCCCGCCTTGAGGTGCAAATCGACTCGCGCGCAACGCTGAAAACCCTGAGCATCGCCCAGCGTCACATGGTGGCGATTGCCCGCGCGCTGTCGTTTGAGGCGCAGGTGGTGATCCTCGATGAACCCACGGCGGCGCTGTCACAGCATGAAATCCTCGAGTTTTACCAGATTGTGGAGCGCTTAAAGCAGGAGGGAAAAGCCATCCTGTTTATCTCCCACAAGTTCGACGAGATTTTTGAGCTGGCCGATCACTACACCATTTTGCGCGACGGCGTGTTCGTCGGTGCAGGGGCAATAAATGAGATCACCGAGGAGCGGATGGTGTCGATGATGGTCGGGCGCGCCATTACCCAAACCTTCCCGAAAATAGACTGCGAAAAAGGCGAGACGGTGCTGGAGGTGAAAAACCTCTGCCATCCAACCGAGTTTGCGCATATCTCGTTCTCCCTGCGTAAAGGGGAAATCCTCGGCTTTTACGGGCTGGTGGGTGCCGGGCGTACCGAGCTGATGCAGGCGCTTTCCGGCGTCACGCGACCGTCGTCCGGGGAAATTATCCTCAACGGACAGCACCGGCGCTTCCGCCAGCCTGCGGATGCGATCAAAGCCGGTATCGTCTGCGTGCCGGAAGAGCGGCAGAAGCAGGGTGCGATTATCGAACTGTCCATTGCCCAGAACATCAGCCTGCCTCAGCTCAGCAGGCTCAATCCGAACGGCGTACTGCACGACGACCGCGAATGGAAGCTGGCAGACGAATACGCCAGACGCCTGCAAGTGAAAGCCTTCAGCTGGAAGCAGGCGGTGGAGACCCTCTCTGGCGGCAACCAGCAAAAGGTGGTGATCGGCAAATGGCTGGCGACGCACCCTGACGTGATCATCCTCGATGAGCCAACAAAAGGCATCGATATCGGCTCAAAGGCAGCCGTGCATCAGTTTATGTCCGAGCTGGTCAGTCAGGGGCTGGCGGTGATTATGGTCTCGTCCGAACTGCCGGAAGTGATGGGCATGGCGGATCGCATTATCGTCATGCACGAGGGGCTGATGGTGGCCGAATACCAGGCGGGAGACGCGACGGCGGAAACCATCGTCAGCGCCGCCAGCGGTGCAAAACAGGAGGCGGCATAAATGCTTAGCTCACTCTTAAAACACCGCGAGGCGCTGCTTGGCGCGGTGATTGTCCTGATGGTCGTCGCCATTGGCAGCCGCGTGCCATCGTTTATCGCACCGGGAAACCTGGTGGAGATGTTTAACGACACCGCCATTCTGATCGTCCTCGCGCTCGGGCAGATGTTGGTGCTGCTCACTAAAGGCATCGACCTGTCGATGGCGGCTAATCTGGCCCTGACCGGGATGATTGTCGCCCTGATTAATTTCCAATACCCGGACGTGCCCGTCTGGGCGCTGCTGATCCTTGCCAGCGCGCTTGGGCTGCTGATGGGCGCAATAAACGGCCTGCTGGTGTGGAAACTGGGCATTCCGGCGATTGTGGTGACGCTCGGCACCATGAGCATCTACCGCGGAATGATCTTTTTGCTCTCCGGCGGCGGCTGGGTGAACTCCAACCAGATGGGTGCAAACTTCCTCGGCCTGCCGCGTGCGTCAGTGCTGGGCCTGCCGGTGCTGAGCTGGTGCGCCATCGCCGTACTGCTGCTGGTGGGCTACTTCCTGCGCTACAGTCGCACCGGACGGGCGCTCTACACCGCCGGCGGGAACGCCACGGCAGCGTACTACACCGGGATCAACGCCGGGAAAATGCAGTTCATCAGCTTCTGCCTTTCCGGTCTGCTGGCCGGGTTCTGCGGCTACCTGTGGATATCACGCTTTGCCGTTGCGTATGTTGACGTCGCTAACGGTTTTGAATTGCAGGTGGTGGCAGCCTGTGTGATTGGCGGGATCAGCACCATGGGCGGCACCGGCCGCGTGCTCGGCTGTCTGTTCGGGGCGCTGTTCCTTGGCGTCATCAACAACGCCCTGCCGGTGATCGGCGTCTCCCCGTTCTGGCAGATGGCGATTTCCGGCTCGGTCATTGTCATCGCTGTGCTGCTGAACGAGCGCGGCAACAGGCGCAAAGGCAGGCTGATCCTGCGCGACGCGGCGCTGGCACGTCAGAAACTGGCGGTGAAACCATGAGCAAAATGATGACATCTGAAGAGTTCAAACCCACTTCTGCGCCGGGCATCTTCCAGCGCCTGCTGTGCTGGGAGGGCTTCCTGCTGGCGGTGACGCTGGCGGTGTTTGTGGTGAACGCGCTCGCCTCGCCCTACTTCCTCAATATCTGGAACCTCTCCGACGCGACGTTCAACTTCACGGAAAAAGCGATCATTGTGTTGCCGATGGCGATGCTGATTATCGCCCGGGAAATTGACCTGTCTGTGGCCTCCACCATCGCGCTCAGCTCCACGGTGATGGGCTTTTGCGCGGCGGCGGGCGTCGATACGCCGCTGCTGGTGTGCGTGGGATTAGGCGTCGGGCTACTGTGCGGGCTGTTCAACGGCATTCTGGTGACGCGCTTTAACCTGTCGTCCATCGTCATCACCATCGGCACCATGAGCCTGTACCGCGGGATCACCTACATCCTGCTCGGGGACCAGGCGCTGAACAGCTACCCGGAGAGCTTCGCCTGGTTCGGCCAGGGCTACGTCTGGGGCGCGCTGTCGTTTGAGTTCGCGCTGTTTATCGTGCTGGCCGCTCTGTTTGCCTTTGTGCTGCACCGCACCAATTTTGGCCGCCGCACCTACGCCATCGGCAACAACCCGACCGGCGCGTGGTACTCCGGCATCAACGTGAAGCGCCACAACCTGATCCTGTTTGCGCTGGTAGGACTGATGTCCGGCCTGGCGTCGGTGCTGCTCACCTCGCGTCTGGGCAGTACCCGCCCGACCATCGCGATGGGCTGGGAGCTGGCGGTGGTGACGATGGCGGTGCTCGGCGGCGTCAATATTCTCGGTGGGTCCGGCAGCATGGTGGGCGTGATTATCGCCGCCTTCCTGATGGGGCTGGTGACCTTCGGCCTGAGCCTGCTCAACGTGCCCGGCATCGTGATGTCGGTGATTATCGGCGCGATGCTGATCGTGGTGATTTCGCTGCCGATTATTACCCGCCGGGTGATGCAGCGAAGACGGATCTCATAGCCGGGTGGCACTGCGTTTACCCGGCCTACTTAACCGTAGGCCCGCGCAAGCGCAGCGCCGCCGGGCATAAAAATCACAGTAATTAAGGAGAATTATCATGAGCTTTATGTTGGCGCTTCCAAAAATCAGCCTGCACGGCGCGGGCGCGATCGGCGATATGGTCAATCTGGTGGCAAACAAACAGTGGGGAAAAGCGCTGATTGTCACCGACGGCCAGCTGGTGAAGCTGGGCCTGCTCGACAGCCTGTTTTCCGCGCTCGACGCCCATCAGATGTCGTATCACCTGTTCGATGAAGTATTCCCGAATCCGACGGAAGCGCTGGTGCAAAAAGGCTATGCGGCATATCAGGATGCGGAGTGTGATTACCTGATTGCCTTTGGCGGCGGCAGCCCGATTGATACCGCCAAGGCGATAAAAATCCTCACCGCCAACCCGGGCCCGTCAACCGATTACTCCGGCGTCGGCAAGGTGAAAAACGCGGGCGTGCCGCTGGTGGCGATCAACACCACCGCAGGCACGGCGGCGGAGATGACCAGCAACGCGGTGATCATTGACGCCGCGCGACAGGTGAAAGAGGTGATTATCGACCCGAACATCATCCCGGATATCGCCGTGGACGATGCCAGCGTGATGCTCGATATTCCGGCCTCCGTGACCGCCGCAACCGGCATGGATGCCTTGACCCACGCCATTGAAGCCTACGTGTCCGTCGGCGCGCACCCGCTGACCGATGCCAACGCGCTGGAGGCGATTCGCCTGATCAACCTCTGGCTGCCGAAAGCGGTCGACGACGGTCACAACCTGGAAGCGCGCGAGCAGATGGCTTTTGGTCAGTATCTGGCGGGCATGGCGTTTAACAGCGCCGGTCTGGGGCTGGTACACGCTCTGGCGCACCAGCCGGGCGCGACGCACAACCTGCCGCACGGCGTGTGCAACGCCATTCTGCTGCCGATCATCGAAAACTTTAACCGCCCGAACGCGGTCGCCCGATTTGCCCGCGTGGCGCAGGCGATGGGCGTTGACACGCGCGGCATGAGCGATGAAGCGGCCAGCATGTCAGCCATTCAGGCAATTCGTGACCTGAGCGCCCGCGTCGGCATTCCGTCCGGCTTCAGCCAGCTTGGCGTCACCAAAGCCGATATTGAAGGCTGGCTGGATAAAGCGCTCGCCGACCCGTGCGCGCCGTGCAACCCGCGCACCGCGAGCCGTGAAGAGGTCCGCGAGCTGTACCTGGAGGCATTATGATCCGCAAAGCGTTTGTGATGCAGGTAAACCCGGACGCGCACGAGGAGTACGCGCGCCGCCACAACCCGATCTGGCCTGAGCTGGAGGCGGTACTGAAAGCCCATGGCGCGCACCACTACGCCATTTACCTCGACAAAGCCCGCAACCTGCTGTTTGCGACGGTGGAAATTGAATCGGAAGAGCGCTGGAACGCGGTGGCAAACACCGATGTCTGCCAGCGCTGGTGGAAATATATGGGTGACGTTATGCCGTCGAACCCGGATAACAGCCCGGTGAGTGCGGCGCTGAAAGAGGTGTTTTACCTGGACTGATGTGTTAACGCTGCTGCCCTTGCGGTAGCAGCAATCTCCCGCCTGCCACTCAGCGTAAACGCCGACACCACCGTGATCGCCAGCACGAAGCAGCCCAGTATCAGATACGTCTCCTGGAAGCCGACCCGGTCATACATATTTCCGGCAAAGGCGGAGAGGAAGATCGCCGCCGACTGTTTGGCAAACTGGAAGCCAATCAGGTAGATGGTGGCCGACAGGCGCGTATCAAACACCCCGGTGATGTACTTGAATGCCCCCACCAGCAGGAACGGGACTTCCAGCGCGTGCAGCATCTTCAGGGCAATCACCTCCACGGCAGTGGTGGCAAACGACGAGCCGATAATGCGCGTCGCCATGATCACCCCGGCAATCAGCAGCGTGTTTTTCGCGCCGATGCGGTTAATGATCCACGGCGAGCAGAACATAATGATCGCGTTACAGATTTCCCCCGCCGTGGTGGCGAAACCAAAGGCACGGGTCCCCTCCTGCGGCGTGGCGAAGAAGGTTTTGAAGAAGGTGGCAAACTGCTGGTCGAAGACGTCATACACGCAGGCCACGCCAATCACGTACAGGATGAACATCCACATTCTGCGCTGGCGGAACAAGGTAAAAACGGTTTTAGCGGTGATCTGCGGCTGATTCGCGCCCAGGGCGTTCATCACCTGCGCCGTCTGGTTAGGCTTCGGTTTCGCGACCACCAGCAGCAGCATCAGCAACAGCGCCGCGGCCGACCCCATCCAGAAGACGTACGACGGATCGATGCCGAACAGGATGCCGCCCGTTGAGGCGCACAGCCCCCAGCCGAGACAGCCGAACATACGCGCCTTGCCGTACTCAAAAAAGCTGTTGCGGCTTACGCGCTCAATATAGGCCTCAATCGCCCCCGACCCCGCTGAGAAGACAAAGCCGATATACAACCCACCGCTCAGTGCCCCCAGCCAGATATTGGTTTTCAGCAGCGGGGCGAAGACGTACAGGAAGAACGGCGCGAACAGGAACAGCAGCACCGAGATGATCCAAAGCAGGTGTTTTTTCAGCCCCAGCTTGTCCGAAATGACCCCCAGCACCGGCTGGAAGGCAATGGCCGACAGCGAGATGCAGGAGAAAACAATCCCGGTATGGGTTTTGTTCAGGCCGATGATGTCCGACAGCCAGATCGGCAGGAACGGAAAGCAGGTGGCCATGATGAAGAAGTAGAGAAAGAAGAACAGCCCGAAGATCCAGAAATTAGGGTTGTCTTTGTGGGTACAGGTTGTTGTGTTCATTATTTTTATCCTCAACGGAGGGCCGGTTGCCCGGCCCGTCACCCTTACACGCGTTCCACACCAATCAGAATGGCGGTTTCCGGATCCAGAATCGGCAGTGCAATACCCGCCTGCATCAGCCACTCGCCGCTTACCGTTTGCGGCGCGTTCATCCACGCCGGCAGCTTACGCATGGTGTGCCCGCCCTCGCCCGTAATCTGGATGTTCGGGTGATCGAGCAGCGTGATGCGGTACAGCGCGCTGGCGTCTAACCCCGGCATGCGCAGCGGCATCATCAGGGTGTAATCCGGCATCGCGAGCTGGCTGACCAAAAACAGCCCCTGCGTCTTGTCTTCGCTCACTATACCCTGCGCCAGGGTGGTGGCGTCCGGCATATCCACGCGCCACTGGGTGCCGTGATGAATGACCTCTCGCCACCGCTTGTGCAGCGCGGCGTAATGGCGATAGCCTTCACGCTCCTGCGCATCGACGGTGAGCGGATCCAGCTCCAGCCCCATGTGACCAAACAGCGCTGTTAGCCCGCGGAACTGAATGCTGTGCTGGCGGAAGGTGGCGTGACATTTATGGTGACCGATATGCGCGCCCATCACCTCCGGCGGGAAGAAGTAGCTCATGCCGCGCTGGATAGTGTTGCGCTCCAGCGCGTCGTTGTTGTCGGACGCCCAGAAGCGGTGGCAGCGGGTCAGTACTTCATAATCGATTCGCCCGCCGCCGGAGGAGCAGGATTCAAACTCAATGTGCGGGAAACGCTCGCCCAGCACGTCCAGCAGGCGATAAAACTGACGCGTCTGGGCATCGGCGGCGGCTTTGCCTTTGTGCCCTGGCTGCACCAGCTCGCGGTTCATGTCCCACTTCACGTAGTCGACCGCGTGTTCGCCCAGCAGCCAGCTCATGCGTTCGACCAGATATTCAAAGGCCTGCGGAATATTGAGATTGAGGACCAGCTGGTGTCGCCCGGTCGCCTGGGCGTAGCCCGGCAGCGCCAGCACCCAGTCAGGGTGCGCGCGGTACAGATCGGAATCCGGGTTAATCATCTCCGGCTCAACCCAGATACCAAACTCCATGCCGAGCTGTTTAACGTGATCAATCACCGGCTTAAGGCCGTTCGGGTATTTTTTCTCGTCCAGATACCAGTCGCCCAGCGCGGCGTGGTCGTCGTTACGGCCTTTGAACCAGCCGTCGTCAATGATAAAGCGCTCCACGCCCAGCGCGGCGGCCTCGTCGGCCATGCGCATGATGTAGTCCGGATCGTGGTTGAAGTAGATCCCCTCCCAGGTGTTGAGATGCACCGGGCGCGGTTTATCTTCCGGGAAGCGGATAACGTTATCGCGCAGGTAGCGGTGGAACTGCTGGCTCATGCCATTCAGCCCGTGCGGGGAGTGGCTGGCATACAGGCGCGGCGTCCAGAGCGTTTCCCCCTCTTCAATCGCCATTTCACCCGGCAGGTAGAGCGCTTCGGCCTGCATATAGCGGCGGCCATCGGTTTTCGCCTCCGCACGCAGGCGGTGGTTGCCGCTCCAGCCCAGATGCACGCCCCAGACGTGGCCGTGCATTTCACTGAATGACGGCGTACCTGAAATCAGCGCCGGGAAATGTTCATGGGAGGTTTTACCCCGGCGGTTTTCAATCACAAAGCTGTCATGTTCAAGCATCACGCGGTGCGGCTGAAACTCCCTGATCCAGCGTCCGTGGAAGGCCATCACCTCCTGCGCGCGTTCGGCCACCGGCAGCGTTACGGCAAAGCGATCCACCTGCCACGCCTGCGTTTTCAGGTTGGTTAAGCCATGGCGCACCACCAGTACGCCGCTGGCATCCAGCGTTAATTCACTGGTCAGGCGCAGGCCCGCCTGTTTATCTTCTGCCGTTACCGTCAGAGTTTGCCCCTGCTGTTGTACGCCTGTGGTTGTGAAGACAGGCGATCCGTCCAGCCCCTGGCGATGCCCCTCAATGCCGGGCGAACCAAACAGGCCGTGCCCCAGCTCTGCCATCAGCGTGACGGGGGAGTCCACGTCCAGCCTGCCGTTAGCAACCGGGCGGGAAATACTTAGCGCATCCTGCGGCGAAAAGTGCTGAAGGTGCGGCCCCCAGTAGAGAATTTCGGCGAACGGGTGGGTTTTTAGCACCACGTCAACCGTATTGCTTTCAAGTCGAAAAATGGCATCTTGCATCGGACATCTCCTGTCATCGGGATGTCCTGAGTGTTGATCCGAAACGTTTCGGATACAAACCAAAACGTTTCGGATCTGTGATCGGGTTTTGAATTTTTGGTGTAATCAGGCCGTCTGGCCTGGGGAAAATTCCGGCTGCCAGAGCACCTGAAGGGTGTCGATGTCGTCGCCGTTAATCAGCTGGCGCACCATATCGGCAATCTGTTTCCCGACACCCTGACGGGTAGACTGGATCACCGCCGCGACGTCGATATCGACAATGCTGTCCTGCGGTAAACCGTCATAGACCACCAGCGAGACGGCATTTTCACCGGTTAAGCGCCCCATCTGCGCCAGAGCCATCGCTGCGCCGTCGCCGTGGGTGTTGCAGTCGGTAATGATGGCCGTGGGCGGCTGCGGCAGGGAGAGAAGTTCTTGCGTGGTGGCATACCCCACGCGGCGCGAGGGGGGCATGGCGCGCAGCCATTCGCTGGAAAGTCCGGCTTCCCGCAGCGCGTCCAGGTAGCCCTGGCGGCGCTGGGTGATGAATGCCTGGTTGTTGCTTTCGCCCAGCAGCGCAATGCGCCGATGGCCTTTCTCGATCAGCCAGCGGGTGGCCTGATACGTACCGGCATAGTTGTCGAAATCGAACCACGCGTACGGCTGCGGGAGCTGGCTGCGGCCGAGCGCCAGGAACGGGAACCCGGCGGCCTGAAGCTGCTCAAGACGCGGATCGTGATCCAGCGTATGCGCCACTATCAGCGCATCCACGCGTCGGCTCTGCACCATGCGCATATAGCTGTGTTTGTCCGCCAGATCGTCGTCAGCGATGAGCAGCAGGTCAATCTCATGTCGCGCCAGTTCGTGGCTAATTTCGCCGACCATGTCCATAAAAACGCTGTTATTGAGCGGAACAGGATGCACCGGAAACACCAGCCCGACGGCGTCGATTTTGCCCATCTTCAGGCGACGGGCAAAGGTATTTGGTCGGTAGCCACGGCGCTGGGCCTCCGCTTCCACGCGGGCGCGCGTCTCAGCCGAAACGTCGTCATACCCGTTGAGGGCGCGGCTGACGGTGGTAACAGACAGCCCCAGTTCTTTGGCAATGGCTTTAAGCGACATGATTTTCCGTATCTTCGTTAGTTTTGTTCCGCCACCAGCAGCGCGTGCGTATCCGGCTCCAGCGCCTTAAAGATATGCGGCTGGTCAGCGGGGTAGCAAATGTAATCTCCCGGGCCGAGCTCTTCCGCCGCGTCGATCAGACCGACCATCGCCCGCCCCTGGGTCACGATAATATGCTCAACCGACCCAGGCGGATGGGGCTGGGAAATACGGTCTGCCCCCGGCTGAGTCAGCAGCAGATAGATATCCCGACGCGCCCCCGGCGGACACGCCGCGAGCAAAATCGCCTCGTAGTTCGCCTGCCCGGCAACCACTTTTGTGCCCTCGCCGCGGCGGATCACCTGCGTGACGGGTTGCTGCGGCTCCAGTAACCGAGCAAACGGAATATCCAGCGCCACGCAAAGCGACCACAGCGTTTCCAGGCTAGGATTGCCGTTGCCAGACTCCAGTTGAGAAAGCGTGGATTTGGCGATCCCGGCACGGCGGGCAATTTCCGCCAGTGAGAGCCCGGTTCGCAGGCGCTCTCGCACCAGGCTTTTGGCGATCACGCTGATTGGCTGCGTCATAATAACGGCCTCTTTCTCTCTATAACGAACGAATCGTTCGTCTTGTAAAACGTTTCTGATGCGTTCATTATAATGGAAATACGTTCGATATGGCTAAAATGGTATGAAGAATCACCTCTCTTGCCTGAAAGGCGACACGATAAAAGCGATCGTCCTGGTCTGCCTCGCGGTGGGCGTGGTCGGCATGTCTTATGGCTCACTGGCGATGGCCTACGGTTTCCCGCTGTGGGTGCCGTTTGTCCTCTCCCTCACGGTGCTGGCAGGCGCATCCGAGTTTATGTTTATCGGCATCGTGGCGAGCGGCGGCAATCCGCTGGCAGCGGCAGCGGCCGGTTTACTGGTTAACGCGCGCCATGTGCCGTTCGGCGTTACGGTGCGTGAACTGGTGGGCAAGCGCGGCCTGAGCTTTCTGGGCTGTCATATCATGAATGATGAAAGTGTGGTGTTCGGCCTGTCGCAAAAAACCGCCGAGCAGCGTAAAGCGGCCTACTGGCTGTGCGGCCTGGGCGTGGCAATCATCTGGCCGCTGGGGGCGGTGCTGGGCGCGATGGTCGGCAAGCTGCTGCCAGATCCGGAAACCATTGGGCTGGACGCGGTGTTCCCGGCGATCCTGCTGGCGTTAGTGGTGCCGGCATTTAAAAACCGTACCACGCTGATCCGCGCCTGTAGCGGTGCAGTGTTGTCGCTGGCCGCCGTACCGTTTGCGCCGGTTGGCCTGCCGGTGCTGCTCTCTTTGCTCGGCCTTGCCGCGAGGAAAAAATAATGGAAAACATGACGGTCTTTCTTCTCGGCATCGCCATTCTTTCTGCCGGAACCTATCTGATGCGTCTTGGCGGAGCGAAGCTTGGCAACCGGCTGGCGCTTTCAGAACGGTCGCAGGCGCTGCTTTCAGATGCGGCTACCGTTTTGCTGTTCTCCGTCGCGCTGGCGACAACGTTTTATGAAGGGGACCATTTTGCCGGGATGGCGCGCGTGCTGGGGGTGGGGTTCGCGGTGTTTCTGGCCTGGCGCAAAATGCCGTTAATTGTGGTGATCGTCGCGGCGGCGGTGGTGACAGCGCTGCTGCGTCTGGCGGGGATCCACTAGAAAATATGCCCGACATAACAGGTCGGCCGGGCATAACAGAGATTATCGCGCAGGAAGCGTATCAACATTGAGCGTCAGCGTTTCTTCAAAATCCGTGGTGTTAGTAACGCTAAACGCCTTGTCAGAGAGATAGGTCGTGATCATCATAGTGGCGACAAACTGCTCGCCCGCCACTTCTGTACCGTTTACCGCCGCCAGCGCTTTTTCCGGCTTCAGCGTCACCTGAGAAGCGCCTCCCTGAACGGCTACCGCGCCAATATCGACCGCGGCCAGCTGCACGGGGTTCCCGTCCACCCGCCCATCTTTGAATTCGATTTTCATCGCGCCGCTGTCCGTAAAACGATACGCCAGGTTCTGTCGGGCAATCCCGTCTACGGAGATGCGCATTTTGCGCACATCCGGACACAGCACCGAAACCTGAACTTCACGCATCACAGAAGCATAACCGTTGTACACTTTGCCAATATGTTCAGCGGACGTTTGCCGCATATCCTCTTTACGGTAGCGCCCGTAATCGACTTTCTTCACCGCCGACATCATTTCACAGGCGCCGTCATCGGCCTGCGCCATTCCCGAAAGTCCCGCTGCGCCGCAGAGCAGCATAAGCATCAGCGCGTATTGACGAACGTTATTCAGAGACATTTCCCTGTCACCTCTTCATAGAATTTATTCGGTTCTGCCTCCGGCAGGGTGTACGTCAGCCTGCAACGCCCTTCATCCAGCTTCGCATACAGCTGCTGGCTGGCAGAGATATCGTTCAGGAAGATCACGCCGTCTTCTGGCGCACTCGTCACATACTCCCCTGCCGCGTCCACAATCGAGACACCTTCCGGCAGCGGCGTACCGTCCGCACGGCGTATACTGAGCAGCACGCGGCGCTGGCTTAACGTCGCAAACTCCCACTTCGCCACAGCGCCGTGAGACGCTTTGATCGCTGTTCTGCCATTTCTTACGTCCAGATTGCCTGGCAGGCTTTCCGTGTTGATCTCAATCGTGCTTTCACGGAACGGCGACAGCGCAGGAATAATCGCCTGGCCCCATTTATCGGTCCATACCGCGCCGCGCGGGGTACCTATCTCGATGCCAGCCACCGGTTTATCCAGTCTGGCAATGGCGTACGTATCGGTCACGCGGTAAGGCGAGAAGGTCACCCCGTCGCTGTGGGCGACAATCCCGCCGCTTAATGCTGCTGAGTAGTTGGTATTGCTGTCGTTATCTCCTCCTGCCGCCAGCGCCAGGTTGGTGTAATGCAGATTACTGTTCAGCGAGCTGTCCCAGCTGGTGGTGTTCTCTTCCTGGTCCTGAGTGACCCCCACCGTGTACTGGTTCTCAGCGTTGAGCGAGCCCATCGCCCGCGTGCCGTAAGAACGCTTACCTTCGCTCTCGCGATACCAGGAGCTGGTTGTCACGCCTGAGCGTCCCAGCGGGATCGACACGTTTACGTAAAACTGATCGTTGTCGCTGCTGTCGTGCCGGCTGACATCCGACTCCCAGTTCACGCTCACGTTGAAGTATTTAAAAGTCTGTGACCACGACGAGATAAACCGGCGACTGTCATAGTCGCTGTTCCAGCTCTCGTTGCGATAATAGCTGAGGGAAAAGCGGCCCAGCGTGGTACTCGACCAGTTGATACCGACGCTGGTGTCGTATTTGGTTTGCGACATATCGTCATCGTCGCCGTAAAGTTCCGCCATCTCGCGATAGTCCGGTGTGCCATAGCTACCGCCCAGCGAAAGCCCAATGCCCCACGGCAGGGAGTAACCCAGATCCAGCGTCGTTTTGTTGCCGTCGGTTTGCGTCTGGTTGTCTATTGACGCCAGAAAACCCAACGAGGCATACAGGTTCTGCATCGGTATGGTATCGAGGTTGCCGGAGAAGCCATAATAGTGGTTATCCGCCATCACCATACCGGCCAGGAAATTGACACGCTTATTGACAGACCAGCCGTTGTTGGCGGACACCACCCACGGATTTTCAAAGCGTGAGTCCATGTCTTCAACGCGGCCCATAGCCAGCGTAAAGCCCGGGGCACGGCCTATATGATTGCTGCGGAACGTACTTGCCGAGACAGTGAATCGGTTTTCGCTGCCGTCAGTCTCGGTGACCGTTACGTTCAGGTCGGTGTTGAGGTTCGCCAGCGGCACGTCATCCAGGTTGAACGGACCGGCAGGAACCAGCGTTGAGTAAATAAGCTGTCCGCCCTGGCGGATATCGACGCGCGCCTGCGGATTACGGGCAATACCGCTGACTTCGACGCCCGTCCCCACCTGAGGAGTGAGTGCGGTATCCGGCATCATCTGGACCCCGTAAATTCCCGGAATACTGAAGCGGCTGTTGGCGATGTTAATCTGGCCACCCTGCACCATCACGCCATAATCGGTAAAGGTACGCTGGGCATAGGTGTAGAGGGAGTCGACATCAAAATCCTGATCGCTGCCGTCGCTAATGAACTGCGTGCTGCGCACAATCCAGTCTCCGGCATTAAAGCCCATTTCAAAGGTCGACTGGAAACGGTCAGCGTTCTCATCATCATAGTGATTATGGGTGCCAAACATGGAGTAATTCAGCATGGCTGCACGTCCGCCACGCACCTCGGCGAACTGTCGGCCATAATCAGGGTCGATCGCTTCAGGCGGTACAACAACCGATATTTCATCAATATCCGGCGAAGTCTGAATCGTTGATCCGGACCAGTAGTGATAAATCTTCGGGCAGGTGCCTCTTTTCGTCTGTTTAATCAGGCCCGCGTTTTCCAGAAACGCTTTATCAATACAGGGCATTCCTTCCTCATCAAATTTCACGGGCATAATATTGCGCTGCTTACCATTAATATTAACCGTCACATTATGGTAGCCAGGGGTAAAACGGGGAGTGAGGGAATAGTAATCCGCAATGGCCGGATCAAGCCCGTTATTTTTTAAAGCATCGCTGTCAAATATGGCTCGCGCCAGTTCCAGAGATTCATTCGCATTAGAGGAAATCTCAGCCCGAATATTAAATGCCAGCACGCTAAGGCAAAACACGAGCATTCCCTTTTTACAGGAACCGTTTAACATAACTACTCCATGTTTGTTAAGTGATTTTATTGCTTAAGGTCGGCGATATAATTCCCTGCCTTATAGCCATAACGCGTTGCCGGATAGATTTCGATTTGTTTTTCGGATGCTGATATTTTGGCTGGGGCGCTGGCCGTCATTTTTTCGCCAGGAAGAATGTAAGTCTTAGCTAATGTCGCGATCGTACCCGAGGCCATTAATTTCACCTTTTGCTCCAGTCGGACGACATAAGGCGTATTATTCTCAACCGTGACATTGCCATTTTTTATCTGCCAGGTGAGTGCCTTCCAGGGTTCAATATTTACCGCCAGGCCAGCCGGGTGAATAATGACGGGAAGGTTCTGGCTAAACACCACTTTAACTTTATTTTTTTCACGCTGTGGGATAGCGGTAAAAATGACACGCTTAAAATGTTCCACCTTCAGCGGCTCATTATTGTTTTTCAGCACAAAACGCACGCGCTGGGTTTTACCCGCATCTACGCGCACAACCGGCTGCGTGGCAATCAGACCCGGTTTAGGGTCGTCCGGGAGATCAATAATTTTGGTGTACAGCAGCTGTGCTTCAGCATCGGTGTTTTTGACATCCATGCTGGCCCCCTGCTTGTCTTCATTGACAATAAGCAGCGAGGTATCCGGCACCATCCCGGCAGCCATACCGTTGAATGAGGCCAGCAGGCAGGCACAGATCAGCGTTCTCTTTAAAAGCAGCATAATATTAGTCCATTAATATTGGTATAGGACACCCCACCGGGGTGAGGTGTCAGGTATTTCATGATACGTGGGGGTGATTACAGATAAACCAGCTCAACGTTGGTTAAGCCGTCCAGGGTGGCTTCATCCGTGATATTTAAATCGTTGGTTGGGTTAATCATCGCGGCAATGCCCACGTTGAAGTTAATTTTAGTTTGTGCAACAGGTGCAATTGTACCGGTCGCTTGATCTGTGAAGGAATAAATCTCACTCTTATCTGCTTTCACCTGTAAATAGCGAACCCCGCTTTTAACTCCCCATGATGCACCGTTATCGCTGGTGAAGATTGGATAAAGGTTTACACCGTCTCCGTTGGTCGTCGCCCCGTCGGTCTTTTGGATACCCATTGAATAAGCGCCAATCTTCTTATCGCCATACATCCCCAGGCCAGCCGTAAAACCCACGCTGGTAGGGAAATCCGAATCAATAAAGTTCACCGGAATAGTCTCCGTAGGCGCAGAATCCACATGCGAATCGTTAAAGGTCACGCCAACGCGGGTCGCTTCTTCACAGGTAATAGAAATAGGGATAATTTTAACATCCGCCAGAGGGGTTGGGGTGGTGGAATTCAGACTAGCCACCTTCATGGTACCGAAATCAGCAATACCGCCACCGCTAATAAATGCCGGTGTACAGGAAGACGGAACAATTTTCCCCGTAACCTGAATATCAACACTGGAAGCCGCCATTGCTGAAGACGCCGCTACTGCCAGTACAGATGCCAGCACTCCTTTTTTAAACATCGCGTTCATTTAATCTCCTTATATGAGTTAAATACAAAATAAACCAAAAGAGAAATATTTGGTTTTAGGGGTAAAGATTTAATATTGTTTTTGAAACTATCATCATGAATAACCGGGGTCAATGACTCCGAATCTCTTTAGGATTAAAGCCTGAGGATTTCCTTATTATTTGGGATCAATTATTGATTATTTATATAATAAATCCCGAAATACAGTCTGAAAGACATGAAATCATACATTATAGAAATGAATTAAAAGAACTGGTCAGACCTTGTATTTAGATCATGTATGAGATTGCTGATTTTTAAGTAAGGGTACTCAACCGGACGGCACATTATAGTTATTATTCAACCAATAAGAAATATCCCGGAGGATATGGCTATTTTCTGTCAGGTTGAAAATACAGGCGGTTTGTACAGGAAGGCGGGATAAAACAGGGGAGCAGAATGAAACCTGTCCCTGCTCCGAAAAGCAAGGGACAGCGGCTATATGACTTATTTGTTCAGTTCAGCGGTCATGTGTACGCGGTTACCGGTGAATGCCTGGGTAATTTTGTAGGATGACGCGCCCGCTTCCTGAGCCTGTGCGGCGATTTTAGCTTCTGCACCATCCAGCGTAGAGGCGGATGCAGTCACAGTCTGCGCAGCGAAAGAACCGAAAGAAGTAGCCAGAGCGATTACAGCGACAAAAGTTTTGATGCTTTTCATGAGATAAACCTTTTCGTTAAGTTGTTTAGATAAGGCACCGTGCCTTGATGAGACAAATACTAGCCCTCATCATGAACAACTAAAAGCGGAAGGTTTTGCTATACTCATTCAAAATTACTGATTAACAATTAATCGCTGCGGATGGGTGTAAATTGTCGCCCTGCCCGGCTTGCAGAACCCCACCAGCGTCAGGTTGCAGCGCTCTGCCACTTCGACCGCCAGCGTTGTCGCAGCCGACACCGCAAACAGGATCTCCACGCCGCACATGGCCGCTTTCTGTACCATTTCATAGCTGGCGCGGCTGGAAACGAGCGCGGCCCCTTGCTGCCAGACGGCATCTTCACGCGCGCGACGGCCCAGCAGCTTATCCAGCGCCACATGGCGGCCCACATCTTCATGACCTCCGACGATCTCGCCCGACGGGAGCAACCACGCCGCAGCATGTGTACAGCCGCTCAGCTGGCCTATGGGCTGGACATCATTGAGGTGCTCCAGGGCTTTGTCGAGGTTACCGAGGTTGAAGGTCTGGGTAAACGGCAGCGGCGCGACGGGCTTACCGATATCGTTAAGCTGTTCAACGCCGCACACGCCGCAGCCGGTGCGTCCGGCCAGCGCCCGGCGGCGCTCTTTCAGCCCCATAAAGCGACGACTGGAGAGTTCGATTTGTACTTCAAGACCATTACAGGCCTGAACCACATCCATACCGTAGATCTCCTGCGGATGCGCAATGATGCCTTCCGAGAGGGAAAAACCTATGGCGAACAGTTCCAGATCTTTCGGCGAAGCCATCATCACCACATGCGAAATCCCGTTGTAAACCAGGGCAACGGGGACCTCTTCCGCCAGAAAATCCGGCGTGGCATGTGAAATGTGAGGCGGTCTGTGTACCGACAGTTCCACAATGCCCGCAGGCAGTGGCGACACGTGGGCAGCACGGTTTTGTTTAGACACAACGGTATTCCTGAACAACCACGGAAGTGAGCCTGCTATTGCAACACAAACGGCAGGCCTTACGCATAGTATGGATCAACTTTTCAGCAACCATTCTCCTACTCAATACGGAGGGGTGCAACCGATCAGCTGCTACACCTCTTTAACATGCACAGGATAAAATGTGATTGATATCACATTTTATAATCAATGCCGTGATAATACGTTCACTTTGTTTTAACCCCGTTAGAACAGGCGTACCGACATTGTGGTATTCTGGGCTTATCCCTCGGAGAAATGAGGGATTAATGCAAATTTTTCTCCTTTGCGGTTAATTCTCAACCGCAAAGTAAAACTACATAGCAATGTCGTAATGAACCAAGGAGTGACCCATGCAGGTCAGCAGAAGGCAGTTCTTTAAGATCTGCGCTGGCGGTATGGCAGGCACCACGGCGGCGGCACTGGGCTTTGCGCCCGGTGTAGCGCTGGCGGAAACACGGCAGTATAAACTGCTGCGCACCCGCGAAACCCGTAACACCTGTACGTACTGCTCCGTCGGCTGTGGGCTGTTAATGTATAGCCTCGGCGACGGTGCGAAAAACGCCAAAGCATCCATTTTCCACATCGAAGGCGATCCGGATCACCCGGTCAACCGTGGTGCGCTGTGTCCGAAAGGGGCCGGTCTGGTAGATTTTATCCACTCCGAAAACCGCCTGAAGTTTCCTGAGTATCGCGCTCCCGGCTCTGACAAATGGCAGCAAATCAGCTGGGAGGAAGCGTTCGATCGCATCGCTAAGCTGATGAAAGAAGACCGCGATGCCAACTTTATCGCGAAGAATGCCGAAGGCACCACCGTTAACCGCTGGCTCTCCACCGGCATGCTGTGTGCTTCTGCGTCCAGTAACGAAACCGGCTATTTAACCCAGAAATTTACGCGCGCACTCGGTATGCTCGCGGTCGACAACCAAGCGCGTGTCTGACACGGACCAACGGTAGCAAGTCTTGCTCCAACATTTGGTCGCGGTGCGATGACCAACCACTGGGTCGACATCAAAAACGCCAACCTCATTGTGGTGATGGGCGGTAACGCCGCTGAAGCGCACCCTGTCGGGTTCCGCTGGGCGATGGAAGCCAAAATCCACAACGGCGCGAAGCTGATTGTGATCGATCCCCGCTTTACGCGTACAGCGTCAGTGGCGGATTTCTACACCCCTATTCGTTCAGGTACTGACATCACTTTCCTGTCAGGCGTATTGCTGTACCTGATGACCAACGAAAAATATAACCGCGAGTACACCGAAGCCTATACCAACGCCAGCCTGATCGTGCGTGAGGATTACCACTTCGAAGATGGCCTGTTCAGCGGTTATGACGCCGAAAAACGCAAATACGACAAAACCAGCTGGAACTACGAGCTGGATGAAAACGGCTTTGCGAAGCGCGACACCACCCTGCAACACCCGCGCTGCGTGTGGAACCTGCTGAAAGAGCACGTTTCCCGCTACACGCCGGAGGTTGTCGAAAACATCTGTGGGACGCCAAAGGCGGACTTCCTGAAGGTGTGCGAGCTGATTGCGGAAACCAGCGCGAAAGATAAAACCGCGTCGTTCCTGTATGCGCTCGGCTGGACGCAGCACTCCATCGGCGCGCAGAACATCCGCACCATGGCGATGGTTCAGCTGCTCCTCGGCAACATGGGGATGGCAGGCGGCGGCGTGAACGCCCTGCGCGGTCACTCCAACATTCAGGGTCTGACCGACCTCGGCCTGCTGTCTCAAAGCCTGACGGGTTACATGAACCTGCCGAGCGAGAAACAGACTGACCTGCAAACCTACCTGACGGCCAGCACGCCAAAACCGCTGCTCGAAGGCCAGGTGAACTACTGGGGCAACTATCCGAAGTTCTTCGTCTCGCTGATGAAAGCCTTCTACGGCGACAAGGCGACGGCGGAAAACAGCTGGGGCTTTGACTGGCTGCCGAAGTGGGACAAAGGTTACGACGTACTTCAGTACTTCGAAATGATGCACCAGGGCCAGGTCAACGGCTATATCTGCCAGGGCTTTAACCCGGTGGCGTCGTTCCCGAACAAGAACAAGGTTGTCGAGTCTCTGTCGAAGCTGAAGTTCCTGGTGACGATTGACCCGCTCAATACCGAAACGTCGACGTTCTGGCAGAACCACGGTGAGTCGAACGATGTCGATCCGTCGAAGATTCAGACCGAAGTGTTCCGTCTGCCGTCTACCTGCTTCGCGGAAGAGAACGGGTCTATCGTCAACTCCGGCCGCTGGTTGCAGTGGCACTGGAAAGGCGCGGATGCCCCGGGCATCGCCTTGAACGACGGCGAGATCCTGGCCGGTATCTTCTTACGTCTGCGTAAAATGTACGCGGCTGAAGGCGGCGCAACGCCTGAGCCGGTGCTGAACATGACCTGGAACTACTCGACGCCAGAGAATCCGTCTCCGGAAGAAGTGGCGATGGAGAGCAACGGTAAGGCGCTGGCGGACGTTATCGACCCGGCGACCGGTGCGGTGCTGGCGAAGAAAGGCGATCAGCTCAGCACCTTTGCGCACCTGCGCGATGACGGTACGACCTCCAGCGGCTGCTGGATCTTTGCGGGTAGCTGGACGCCGAAAGGCAACCAGATGGCCAACCGCGATAACGCCGACCCGTCGGGCCTCGGCAATACGCTGGGCTGGGCATGGGCATGGCCGCTTAACCGCCGCATCCTCTATAACCGCGCCTCTGCTGACCCGCAAGGCAACCCGTGGGATCCGAAGCGTCAGCTACTGAAGTGGGACGGCGCGAAATGGGGCGGCGTGGATATTCCGGACTACAGCACTGCCGCACCGGGCAGCGATGTCGGGCCGTTTATCATGCAGCCTGAAGGGATGGGGCGCCTGTTTGCTATCGATAAGATGGCGGAAGGTCCGTTCCCGGAACACTACGAGCCGTTTGAGACGCCGCTGGGTACTAACCCGCTGCACCCGAACGTGGTCTCTAACCCGGCAGCCCGCATCTTCAAAGGCGATTTTGAAGCGCTGGGTAAAAAGGACAAGTTCCCTTATGTCGGCACCACTTACCGTCTGACCGAGCACTTCCACTACTGGACCAAGCACGCGCTGCTGAATGCCATCGCGCAGCCGGAGCAGTTTGTGGAGATCGGCGAGAAGCTGGCGAACAAACTCGGCATTGCCCATGGCGATACCGTGAAGGTCTCCTCTAACCGCGGCTACATCAAAGCCAAGGCGGTGGTGACCAAGCGTATTCGCACGCTGAACGTTCACGGTCAGCAGGTGGATACCATCGGCATCCCAATTCACTGGGGTTATGAGGGCGTGGCGAAGAAAGGGTTCATTGCGAACACCCTGACGCCGTTCGTCGGTGATGCGAACACGCAGACGCCGGAGTTTAAGGCCTTCCTCGTGAACGTGGAAAAGGTGTAACGGAGACGACTTATGGCTTATCAATCTCAAGACATTATCCGTCGTTCCGCGACTAACGGTTTCACGCCCGCGCCTCAGGCGCGGGACCACCAGCAGGAAGTGGCGAAGCTTATCGACGTGACCACCTGTATCGGCTGTAAAGCCTGTCAGGTGGCCTGTTCAGAGTGGAACGACATCCGTGACGAAGTGGGTCACAACGTCGGGGTGTACGACAACCCGGCGGACCTGACCGCCAAGTCCTGGACGGTAATGCGTTTCTCGGAAGTGGAGCAGAACGACAAACTGGAATGGCTTATCCGCAAAGATGGCTGTATGCACTGTGCGGATCCGGGCTGCCTGAAGGCGTGTCCGTCAGAAGGGGCTATCATTCAGTATGCCAACGGCATCGTCGACTTCCAGTCCGAGCAGTGTATTGGCTGCGGCTATTGCATCGCGGGTTGTCCGTTTGACGTGCCGCGCCTGAACCCGGAAGACAACCGCGTCTACAAATGTACGCTGTGCGTTGACCGCGTAAATGTCGGCCAGGAGCCAGCGTGCGTGAAGACCTGTCCAACTGGCGCTATCCACTTTGGCTCCAAAGAGGATATGAAAACGCTGGCGGCAGAGCGCGTGGGCGAGCTGAAAACTCGTGGTTACGATAACGCGGGCCTGTACGATCCGGCCGGGGTTGGCGGTACGCACGTGATGTACGTGCTGCACCACGCCGACAAGCCGAACCTGTATCACGGCCTGCCGGAGAACCCGGAAATCAGCGCGACCGTGAAGTTCTGGAAAGGCATCTGGAAACCGCTGGCCGCGGTCGGTTTTGCGGCCACCTTCGCAGCGAGCATCTTCCACTACGTCGGCGTTGGTCCGAACCGTGCGGAAGAGGAAGACGACAACCTGCATGAAGAGAAAGACGAGGTGCGCAAATGAGAAAACGTGACACCATCGTGCGCTACACCGCGCCGGAACGCATCAACCACTGGGTCACCGCCTTCTGCTTCATGCTGGCGGCGATAAGCGGGCTGGGGTTCTTCTTCCCGTCCTTCAACTGGCTGATGCAGATACTGGGCACGCCGCAGCTGGCGCGCATCCTTCACCCGTTCGTGGGTGTGGTGATGTTTGCCTCGTTCATCATCATGTTTTTCCGCTACTGGCACCATAACCTAATCAATCGGGATGATATCTTTTGGGCGAAGAATATTCGTAAGATCGTCGTCAACGAGGAAGTGGGTGATACCGGGCGTTATAACTTCGGCCAGAAATGCGTATTCTGGGCGGCGATTATCTTCCTGGTCCTGTTGCTGGTGAGCGGCGTGATCATCTGGCGTCCGTACTTTGCGCCTGCTTTCTCAATCCCGGTGATCCGATTCGCGCTGATGCTGCATTCATTTGCCGCAGTGGCGTTAATTGTGGTTATCATGGTGCATATTTACGCCGCCCTCTGGGTGAAAGGCACCATTACCGCGATGGTGGAAGGCTGGGTCACCAAAACGTGGGCGAAGAAACATCACCCGCGCTGGTACCGAGAAGTCCGCCAGAAACAGGAAAAGTCATCTGAATGAGTATTCGCATAATCCCGCAAGATGAGCTGGGGTCGAGCGAGAAACGTACGGCGGAGTATATTCCGCCGTTGTTATTCCCCAGACTCAAGAACCTCTACAACCGCCGCGCAGAGCGTCTGCGCGAGCTAGCAGAGAACAACCCGCTGGGCGATTTTCTGCGTTTTGCCGCGCTGGTCGCCCATGCGCAGGAAGTGGTGCTGTACGACCATCCGCTGCAAATGGACCTGACCGCACGCATCAAAGAAGCCAACGAGCAGGGCAAACCGCCGCTGGATATTCACGTCCTGCCGCGCGACAAGCACTGGCATAAGCTGCTGCATTCCCTGATCGCCGAGCTGAAGCCCGAGATGAGCGGCACGGCGCTGGCAGTCATTGAGAACCTGGAAAAAGCCTCCGATCAGGAGCTGGAAGAGATGGCGAGCGCGCTGTTTGCTTCCGACTTCTCACTGGTGAGCAGCGATAAAGCGCCGTTCATCTGGGCTGCGCTGTCGCTCTACTGGGCGCAAATGGCGAGCCTGATTCCAGGTAAAGCCCGCGCCGAATACGGCGAAGCGCGCCAGTTCTGCCCGGTGTGTGGTTCAATGCCGGTCTCCAGCATGGTGCAAATCGGCACCACTCAGGGGCTGCGCTACCTGCACTGCAACCTGTGTGAAACCGAGTGGCACGTGGTGCGCATCAAGTGCAGCAACTGCGAACAGACCCGCGATCTGAACTACTGGTCGCTGGAAAATGAAGACGCGGCGGTGAAAGCGGAGAGCTGCGGCGACTGCGGGACCTACCTGAAGATTCTGTATCAGGAAAAAGACCCGAAAGTCGAAGCCGTGGCCGACGATCTCGCCTCGCTGATTCTGGACGCGAAGATGGAGCAGGAGGGCTTTGCCCGCAGCTCGATCAACCCGTTCCTGTTCCCGGGTGAAGGGGAGTAATCTCCTGTGAGAGTGCCGGGCGGCGCGAGCTTGCCCGGCCTACACCTGGTAAGGCGTAAGGACCTCGTCAATACCCGCAAAATCTTTCGTGTTGCGAGAAATCAACGGACATTTTCTGCTCTGCGCTGTGGCCAGAATGATAGCATCAGGCAGTTTCATTCCATGCTTCTCACGTAGTAAAACGCTTCTTTCCACAATATCCCGAGACACATCAATAATTTCAAAAGCGCCCATAACGGCTGCCGTTTTCGCTTCATGACCATGCCTGCGAGCGCCCACCATTACTTCCATCCAGGTAATTAAGCTGATGGCACGATGCGACGCGGTATGCTCAATCGCATCCGCAGCTTCAACACGGTTGTTGAAGAGATCAATGAGAATATTGGTATCAAACACTGCCATGTGCTCCATGATTACCACTCCTCACGCAGCTTGCGTTCATACTCAAGCCCGTCCTCTTTTCTGTCTCCCCACAGACCAAGCGCATTTCGGATAACAGAAGAACTCTGCTGGTCGAGATACAGTTCTATCGCTTCCCGAAGCAGTTCAGCACGTGGTTGATTTCGCAATTGCTTGAGATTATCCAAACGTTGAATCACGTCATCAGACAAATCGATAAGTATTCTGCCCATATCAAGTTCCGCCAAAACGCTCATATATCACCTTAGCATATCATCTTTGGTTAATTTTCAGGCAAAATACTCTTTATCAATTTAGGGTGAAAGGACGTTTTTTAGGGAATGATCGATTTTGCGAGCCGCTTTCCACAATATGCACCTCTCAACATTTCTCTGTTTTCATCTGCTGTAAACCAGGCTATAAACTGTATAAAAACACAGTAAAAGGACGTAATCATGGCACTGGAAAAGGGTATTGATAAGCTGGTACAGGAGTTTATTGCCGCAGGACGACCTTCCTCGCGAAAGCAGAGTATTGATGACCGGAGAAGCGGATATGTCGCCAGCACAGCGCTAGCCGGGGAAACAGAAACGCGTGTCCAGGTTGAAACGCTTGTTCTTGAGGATATGACCTTTCGGGTATTTTCGCCTTTCAATGCCCCTGAAACGTTATCTTGTGCCCTCTACTATCATGGCGGTTGTTTTGTCAGCGGTGGGTTTGAAACCCATGATAATCAGCTTCGCCAACTGGCGTTTTACGGTAACTGCCGGGTCATTGCGGTTCAGTACAGACTCGCACCCGAGCATACTTTCCCCGCTGCGCATGACGATGCAGAGAGAGCGGCAGATCTTGTCTGGCAAAATGCAGAACAATTAGGTGTGGATAAAAACCGGATTACACTTTGTGGAGACAGCGCAGGAGGTCATCTTGCGCTGGTAACGTCATTGCGGCTTAAGGCCAAAGGTCTCTGGGATCCCGCGCAGCTCATTCTTATCTACCCCATGCTCGACGCTACGGCCAGTTTTGAAAGCTATACCCTCAATGGCATGGATTACGTGATTACTCGCGATACCCTTTTGAGCGGCTATGAAATGTATCTGGCTGGAGCCGACCGTCAACATCCTGAAGTCAGCCCACTGTGGCGCAACGACTTTAGCGGTCTGCCGAAGGTCCATATTGTTACCGCGGAGTATGATCCGTTACGCGACGAAGGCGAGGCGCTTTATCAGCGCCTCACGGAGCAAGGCGTGAAGTGTACCGCTCAACGATGGCGGGGTGTAATACACGGCTTCTTCCAGTTGGGTGGAATTAGCCAGTCAGCGCGAGACGTTATGCGAGATATTGCCTGGCGCATTAACCATGCCGGGCGAGAGTGAAAAGGAGACTACTCCTCCTCGTTCCCGCCCTCTTCATACGCGCCATACGGCTTCGCAGGCAGAACGATATAGGTGCCTTCAAACACCGCGCCTGGCGTTTCATCGCCGAACAGCTCCACCTGCATCTGTACGCGTGCTTTACGTCCACGCGCCAGACGGTCGAGATCGCCGCCCAGTGCGCCCAGGTCAGCAACCGCGCTCGGCTTGCCGCTGATCGGGGCGCTGTAGCGGATATGGGCATCGGCCAGAATAATGGTGCCGCCGAGATGACGTTCGCGCAGCATCAGCCAGATCAGTCCCCAGCCGGTGAGCGTGGCGAGTGAAAACAGGCTGCCGGCAAACAGGGTATGGTGCGGGTTCTGGTTGCCGGTTTCCGGCATGGTGGTAATAAATTTTTGCCCGGTATATTGCTGAATACGCACACCCATTTTTTCACTGAGCGGAATGTGCTGATACCACGCCTGCTGGAGCTGCCCGCACCAGTCGGCGCGATGGAGAATATCGTCCAGCGTGGCGATGGGTTTGATCATCAAAAAGTGACGAATCGGCGTAGTTTGCGGGGCGGTGATTTCCCCCTGATTCACGAAACCAAGCTTGGCAAAGAACTCAACGGCATCTTCGCGGGCGCTACAGGTGACACGCTTGACCCCTTCCTGACGGGCAACGGATTCCAGCGTCATAGCCATCAGCGTTCCAAGGCCTTTGTCCTGCACGGAGGGATGAACGGCCATAAAGCGGATTGAAGCTTCGTTGTCGGCATTGATATACAGACGTCCCACGGCAACGAGGTTGCCCTCTTCATCAACCACCATCTGGTGGTGCGCCATCGCGTCCCAGGCGTCGCGTTCAGAGCCTTTAGGTTGATGCAGTGGCTTGCGCAGCATTTCCCAGCGGAAATGGTAATAAGCGTCTAATTCTTCTTCCGTTTGCGGTACTCGAAGGTGATACATAGCTGTACTCTCTCTTGTTACCCGCGGCCATGCCGCCAGTTGGCTCATACCTGGAGCCAGAATGTGACGGGGCCATCGTTCACCAGCGAAACCTGCATATCCGCAGCGAATCGTCCGGTTTGTGTATTCATGTCCTGTTGGCGACAGCGCTCAACAAAGTACTCGTAAAGGGCTTCTGCGCGATCCGGTGCCGCGCCCTTCGAAAAACTCGGGCGCATGCCGCGTTCGGTATCCGCGGCCAGCGTAAACTGGGAGACCACCAGCACGCTGCCGCCCGCCTGCTGAACGTTCAGGTTCATCTTGCCTTCCGCATCGCTGAAAATGCGGTAGCCCAGTACGCGCTCACACAAGCGGTTGGCTTTTTGTTCGTCGTCATCCTTTTCGACACCCAGGAGCACCAAAAGTCCTGGGCCAATTTCACCCGTCACCTCATCCGCCACGGTGACGCTGGCACGGGTTACGCGCTGAATCAATGCAATCATGGTTGGTCTGCTTCTTGTTGTTTTTCAGCTTCTGCTGCTTTTTTGAGTTCGCGGTAGACCCCGAGAGTGACAGTTATTTCGGCGCCAAGCAAGACGATACACCACGTCCAGTAGACCCAGACAAACAAAATGGGGATCACCGCCAGCACGCCGTAAATCAGCTGATAAGAGGGGAACATGGTGATATAAAGCGCGAATCCTTTCTTGCCCAGCTCAAAGAGCAACGCCGCGACCAGCGCACCCACCACGGCATCCCGGTTGGGTACGCGCGTGGTTGGTACCACGCTGTAGAGCAGCCAGAACGAAAGCCACGATAAAATCAGCGGGAAGATACGCAGCACGTTATCGATCACGCTGTTTAAGTCGGTCGCCCAGCGCAGCGAAAGAAGGTAGGAACTGATCGCCAGGCTTGCCCCCGCCAGCAATGGGCCAAGGGTTAAAATCATCCAGTAGACGGCAAAGGAGTAAACCTTCGGGCGGACTTTTTTGCTCCGCCAGATGGTGTTGAGCGCACTGTCGATGGAGTACATCAGCAGCAGCGCGGTAACAATAAGCCCACATGCCCCCACCGCCGTCATCTTGCTGGAGTTAGCGACAAACTGTTCAATGTAGTTCTGGATCACATCGCCGGTGGCAGGAATAAAGTTCGCGAAAACAAAATGGCGAAGCTGCATGCTCACATCGGCAAACATCGGAAACGCCGAAAAAAGCGCAAAAATCACCGCCACCAGCGGCACCAGCGAGAGCAAGGACACGTAAGCGAGATTGCCCGCCAGCGTGGTCATGTTGTCCTCGTCAATGCGATGCCAGAGGAGTTTCAGCCACGCCCTCAGCGGGCGCGTGTGGTGATTGGCTTTTTGATGAACGGTTTTTAGCATAACTGCTTCGCAAAGTAGTTCGGTATCGTCTCTTTTCCGGTCACCAGAATGGAGGTGATACCTAACTGATTAGCCCCTTCTATATTATCGGCGTTGTCGTCAAAAAAGACCGCATCCGCCGCCGTGAATCCTTCTTCCTGCAATACCGCCTGATAGATGCGCGCCTCAGGTTTACGCATCCCCATATCCTGGGAGAGATACACCTTATCTGCCGCCGCGTGGATTTCCGGGTATTCATCCGGCCAGAAGGTGGTATGCAGGCGGTTGGTATTCGACAGGACGACGACACGATGCCCCTGCTCGCGCAGCTTGTGCATGATGTCGATCACTTCGGGGCGGATCGCGACAAATATGGCCTGCCAGCCGTGGGAAAACTGCTCGTAGCTTAACGAGAGACCCATTTCCTGACAGAAACGCTCTGCGAACGCTTCATCGCTGATCTCACCGCGCTCGTGCAGATGGAAAGTCTCACCCATCGCGAAATTCTGCTTTAACGTCGCCAGCGGAACACGGCTAAAATCGCTCCATGCGCCCAGCACCCGGTTAAAATCGATATCGACGATTACATTTCCTAAGTCAAAGATATAAAGCATGTTTATCTCCTTTCGCCGTGGAAAAGTAACTGTAGCGGGAAAGAGAAACTTTAGCTATGCGCCAGATTCAGCTTAGAGAAAGGAAAGGCCCGAATCGCAATATCGGGCCATAGGATTTTCAGCCAGCCTGCTGCTCTTCTCCGGAATTGACTTCGACAACCTCAACCTTGCTGGATTTGAGGTGATTTTGCAGCGCCGGGCCGGGCAGCTCATCGGTGAACAGCGCCGTCGCCTGCGCCACGTTGCCGATTTCAACCGCCGCGGAGGCGTGGTATTTCGTATGATCGGCCGCCAGTAAAATGTGACGGGAGTGAGCGATCATGGTTTTCACCACGCTGGCTTCGTTAACGTCAAATTCCATCATCGCGCCGTCGTGCTCTATCGCCCCGACGCTGGTGACCAGGTAATCTGCGCGAAATCCTGACACGAACGCTGTTGCCGCAGGACCGATAATGCCGCCGTTATGCGGGCGCAGCGTACCGCCGGGCACCATCACCTCAAAGCGCGGATTCTTATAAAGAATGTGCGCCACCCGCAGGCTGTTAGTGATGATGCGCAGATGATTATGGTTAAGCAGTGCCCGGGCAACGTGCTCCACGGTCGTCCCGATGGTGATAAAAATGGTCGAACCGTCGGGAATATAGTCCGCAATCGCTTCGGCAATCGCCCGTTTCTCTTCGGTAAGCGAGACTTCACGCTGTTCGAACGCCGTGTTGACCACGCTGGATGCCCTGCCCGCGCCGCCGTGATGACGGGTGATCAGCCCCTGCTCGCTGAGCTTACGGATATCCCGGCGCACGGTTTGCGTGGAGACATCCAGCAGCTGCGCCAGTTCATCAATGTTCATATAGCCGCGATCGGCAATCAGCGTCAGCAGCTGATCGTGACGCGGGTTGCCGGTCAGTTCGGTAAGGCTCATGGGCTGTCCTCTGAAAACCATCACGCCCCGCATTTTATACAAAAAGTGACAAAAAAGAGCGGGTTTGATCACAGTCGGGTATACCGGCGCGCCCGCCGGGCTTTGTACATTTCAGTGCTGCGACGGCGCTGGCAAAACGCACGGCGTCTGCGGCGGGTAATTTCTGCCCCAGGCTGACCGCCAGCGCACCGTGGAACACGTCGCCCGCCCCGGTGGTATCAATGACGTTCACTTCAAACCCAGGCTGATGACATAGCGTGTCGTTTTCCAGCCAGAAACAGCCGTCTCGCCCCTGTGTGACATACACATGTCCATTTGTGAGCGTTTGTGCTTTCTTCAGCGCGTTTTCGGTTTCATCCAGCTGCGTTAACCGCCGCAGTCCTGGCGCGGAGAAGGCCGCGTGGTCGCTTAAGGCGATCAGCTCCGCGATATCCTGCGGGGTGACATCCGCATCCAGCAACGTCGGTACACCCTGCTGACGGGCCAGGGTAAATGCCTGTTTTGCCCCGTCATGCCAGCGCACGTCGGCTAAGACAATGTCCCACTGAGAGAAGTCGATTTCATACAGCCAGTCTGCCGCCGCAGGGAGATCGGGGCTGGGGTAGTTGGCAATAACGCGCTCTCCGCTTGCGTCCACCAGCACCGCCGATTGCGACGATCGGGCTCCCTTAACTATGCGCGTATAGCGGGTGTTCACCCCCAGGGATTCCAGCTCCGCGAGCAGCCGTCTGCCGGTATCGTCGTCTCCCACCCGACCAATAAAATCCACTTCCGCCCCCAGTTTCGCGGCTGCCACTGCCGCCGTTGCCGCCGGGCCGCCGCCCACTTCCGTATAGTCTTTTGCGACATATTTCCCACCTTCTTTCGGTAAATCATCGAGATACCAGATGCGATCCAGCACGGTAATGCCGACACAAACGATGCGAGTCATGGTGATTCCTTCTGCGATTTCTGGTGCCTTCATTTTAATTTCACCAAATGTTTAAAAAGTGACCCGTGTCAATTTTTTGACTATAAATTACAAATACGATCAAAAACAGACACCACAAACGCGCAAAAATTGACACGATGTGACAGGAGAGAGGCATGTCAGCAATCGCATTTATCGGTTTAGGGCAGATGGGCGCGCCAATGGCGAAGAATCTGTTGAAGCAAGGTCATCAGCTTAACGTCTTTGACGTGAACCCGCAGGCGGTTCAGGCGCTGGTAGAGAGCGGTGCCCGGGCGGCGGCTACGCCCGCACAGGCAGCAACGGATGCCGAATTCGTGATCACTATGCTGCCAAACGGCGACCTGGTGCGCAGCGTGCTGTTCGGCGAGCACGGCGTGTGCGAAGGGTTATCTCGCGACGCGCTGATCATTGATATGTCCACCATTCACCCGCTGCAAACCGACGCGCTGATCCGTGACATGGCTGAGCAAGGCTTCAGCCTGATGGACGTGCCCGTCGGACGCACCTCTGACCATGCCATCGCCGGTACGCTGCTCCTGCTGGCGGGCGGTACGGCGCAGCAGGTTGAGCGCGCCACCCCCGTCTTAATGGCGATGGGCAATGAACTGATTAACGCTGGCGGGCCGGGAATGGGCATCCGCGTGAAGCTCATCAATAACTACATGAGCATCGCCCTGAACGCCCTTTCCGCCGAGGCCGCCGTATTGTGCGAAGCGCTTGGCCTCTCCTTTGACGTGGCGCTCAAGGTGATGAGCGGCACACCGGCGGGTAAAGGCCACTTCACCACGTCATGGCCGAACAAGGTGCTGAAAGGGGATCTTTCACCCGCCTTCATGATCGACCTTGCGCATAAGGATCTGGGGATCGCCCTCGACGTAGCCAACCAGCTCCACGTTCCGATGCCGCTGGGCGCGGCTTCCCGCGAAGTTTACAACCAGGCACGCGCCGCCGGGCGCGGGCGCGAAGACTGGACAGCCATTCTTGAACAGGTTCGCGCATCTGCCGGGCTGAAAAAAACACACTGATACGAAAGGACTGAGGAATGACGATGTACACCCTGAAAGATATCACCCGACCTTCCGGCGGTTTTGCGATGCTGGCCGTGGATCAGCGCGAAGCGATGCGCCTGATGTTTGCCGCCGCAGGCGCGCCGGTGCCGGTAACCGACCAGCATCTGACGGATTTTAAAGTCAATGCGGCAAAAATTCTGTCGCCGTACGCCTCTGCGATCCTCGTCGACCAGCAGTTCTGCTACCGCCAGATTGTCGAGCAGCAGGCCGTGGCCAAAAGCTGCGCAATGATTGTCGCCGCCGACGAGTTTATCCCGGGGAACGGCATTCCGGTCGACAGCGTGGTGATCGACAAGAACGTCGACGCGCAGGCGGTTAAACGCGATGGCGGCAAGGCGCTGAAGCTGCTGGTGCTGTGGCGCAGCGATGAAGATCCACAGCAGCGCCTGGAGATGGTGAAGGCGTTCAATACGCTGTGCCACGACAACGGACTGCTGAGCATTATCGAGCCGGTTGTGCGTCCACCGCGCCGCGGCGCCGCGTTTGACCGCGAGCAGGCGATTATCGATGCGGCCAAAGAGCTGGGCAACAGCGGTGCCGACCTCTACAAAGTGGAAATGCCGCTGTTTGGCAAGGGCACGCAGCAGGAACTGCTGACGGCCTCGCAGAAGCTGAACGAGAACATCGCCATGCCGTGGGTGATCCTCTCCTCCGGCGTGGACGATAAGTTATTCCCGCGTGCCGTAAGCGTCGCCATGCAGGCGGGGGCATCAGGCTTTTTAGCCGGTCGCGCCGTCTGGTCATCGGTGATTGGCCTGCCGGACACCGAGCTGATGCTGCGTGATATTTCCGTACCAAAACTTCAGCGTCTGGGTGAGATCGTCGACGAAATGATGGCTCGCCGTTAAGAAAGGACCCGAACATGAAATGGTTTAACACCCTGAGCCATAACCGCTGGCTCGAACAAGAGACCGACCGCATTCTCGATTTCGGTAAAAACGCCGCCGTACCGACCGGCTTTGGCTGGCTGGGCAATAACGGGCAGGTGCGCAGCGATATGGGCACCCATCTGTGGATCACCGCCCGCATGCTGCACGTTTACGCAGTGGCGGCGAACATGGGGCGTCCCGGCGCGTACGCCCTGGTTGAGCACGGCATTAATGCCCTGAACGGTCCGCTGCGCGACAAACAGCACGGCGGCTGGTACGCCTGCGTAAACGATGAAGGCGTGATTGATGCGTCCAAGCAGGGCTATCAGCATTTCTTCGTACTGCTGGGCGCGGCGAGCGCCGTCACCACCGGCCACCCCGAGGCGCGCAAGCTGCTGGACGACGCCATCGGAGTGATTGAGCGCTACTTCTGGAGCGAACAGGAGCAGATGTGCCTGGAGTCCTGGGACGAAGCCTTCAGCAAAACGGAAGACTATCGCGGCGGTAACGCCAACATGCACGCCGTGGAAGCCTTCCTCATCGTCTATGACGTGACCCACGACCGTAAATGGCTCGACCGCGCCCTGCGCATCGCCTCGGTGATTATTCACGACGTGGCGCGCAAAGGGGAGTACCGCGTTAACGAGCATTTCGACACCAGCTGGAACCCGATCCGCGATTACAACATCGATAACCCTGCTCACCGCTTCCGCGCCTACGGCGGCACGCCGGGGCACTGGATCGAGTGGGGCCGCCTGATGCTGCACCTGCGCGCCGCGCTGGAGGCCCGCTTTGAAACCCCGCCGGAATGGTTGCTGGAAGATGCGAAAGGCCTGTTTCACGCCACTATCCGCGACGCCTGGGCACCCGACGGGGCGGACGGCTTTGTCTACTCCGTGGGCTGGGACGGCAAGCCTATCGTGCGCGAACGCGTACGCTGGCCAATCGTCGAGGCGATGGGCACGGCTTACGCGCTCTACACCGTCACCGGCGAGGCGCAGTACGAAGCCTGGTATCAAAAATGGTGGGATTACTGCATCAAGTACCTGATGGATTACGAAAACGGTTCCTGGTGGCAGGAGCTGGACACCAATAACGAAGTGACCACCAAAGTCTGGGACGGCAAGCAGGATATTTACCACCTGCTGCACTGCCTGGTGATCCCCCGCCTGCCGCTGGCGCCGGGCTTAGCCCCTGCCGTCGCCGCCGGATTACTGGATAGCCTGGCCAAATAATAAAGACGGAGTTTTTATGCGTACCCTACACAATATTGACCTGAAAAATAACGAAAGTGGTTTCACCCTGCGCTGGCAGGACCGTCTGATTTTATCCCACTCTGCGGATGCCCCTTGCCTGTGGATCGGCGCAGGCGAGGCGGATATCGAGATGTTTCGTGGCAACTTCAGCATCAAAGACAAGCTCAACGAAAAGATTGCCCTGACGAACGCGACCGTTACGCAGCAAAGCACGGGCTGGGCAATCCGCTTTACCCGCGGCGACGCGGTGAGCGCGACGCTGCTGGTGGGCATGGATGCGGAGGGCCGTCTGGAGCTGAAGCTGAAAAATGACGCCGCCAGCCATAACCGCATCTGGCTGCGGCTGGCAGCTCAGCCTGACGATCATATCTACGGCTGCGGCGAGCAGTTCTCGTATTTCGATTTGCGCGGTAAACCGTTCCCGCTGTGGACCAGCGAGCAGGGCGTGGGCCGCAACAAGCAGACCTACGTCACCTGGCAGGCCGACTGCAAAGAGAACGCGGGCGGCGATTACTACTGGACCTTCTTCCCACAGCCTACCTTCGTGAGCACCCAGAAGTACTACTGCCACGTGGATAACAGCTGCTACATGAACTTTGACTTCAGCGCGCCGGACTTCCACGAGCTGGCGTTCTGGGAAGATAACGCCACGCTGCGCTTCGAATGCGCAGGAACCTACGTCGATCTGCTGGAAAAACTGACCGGCCTGCTGGGGCGTCAGCCTGAACTGCCGGACTGGGTTTACGATGGCGTGACGCTGGGTATTCAGGGCGGCACCGAGGTGTGTCAGCAGAAGCTCGACGCCATGCGCAAGGGCGGCGTGAAGGTGAACGGCATCTGGGCGCAGGACTGGTCCGGCATCCGCATGACCTCGTTCGGCAAACGCGTAATGTGGAACTGGAAGTGGAACAGCGCGCTCTATCCGCAGCTTGATGAGCGGATTGCGCAGTGGAAAGAGGAAGGCGTGCAGTTCCTCTCCTATATCAACCCGTACGTCGCCAGCGATAAAGATCTCTGCGAAGAGGCGGCACAGCGCGGCTATCTGACCAAAAACGCCGACGGCGAGGATTACCACGTTGAGTTTGGCGAGTTCTACGCGGGCGTTATCGACCTGACCAACCCAGAAGCCTACCGCTGGTACAAAGAGGTGATCAAAAAGAACCTGATCGAACTGGGCTGCGGCGGCTGGATGGCCGATTTCGGGGAGTATCTGCCGACCGATACCTTCCTGCACAACGGCGTGAGCGCGGAGATCATGCATAACGCCTGGCCTGCCCTGTGGGCGAAATGTAACTACGAAGCGCTGGAGGAGACCGGCAAGCTCGGGGAGATCCTGTTCTTCATGCGCGCGGGCTACACCGGCAGCCAGAAGCACTCGGTGATGATGTGGGCGGGGGATCAGAACGTCGACTGGAGCCTGGACGATGGTCTGGCGTCCGTCGTACCGGCGGCGCTGTCGCTGGCGATGACCGGGCACGGGCTGCACCACAGCGACATTGGCGGCTATACGACCCTCTTCGAGATGAAGCGCAGCAAAGAGCTGCTGCTGCGCTGGTGCGACTTCAGCGCCTTTACGCCGATGATGCGTACCCACGAGGGCAACCGCCCTGGCGATAACTGGCAGTTCGATGGCGACGCGGAAACTATCGCCCACTTCGCGCGCATGACCACCGTCTTCACCACTCTGAAGCCGTACATCAAAGCTGCGGTAGCGCAGAACGCGAAGAGCGGCCTACCGGTGATGCGCCCGCTGTTCCTGCACTACGAGGACGACGCGCGCGCCTACACGCTGAAATACCAGTACCTGTTTGGCCGCGATCTGCTGGTGGCGCCGGTTCATGAAGAGGGACGCCGCGACTGGTCGCTCTATCTGCCGCAGGACACCTGGGTCAATGCGTGGACCGGGGAAACCTGCCAGGGCGGTGACATCACCGTTGATGCCCCGCTCGGCAAACCGCCGGTCTTCTATCGCCAGCACAGCGAATGGGCAGATCTGTTTAGCACCTTACGTCATATCTGATAAGGCTCGCCCGCGGGGAAACCTGCGGGCAGACGGAGAACAATAATGAGTCAACATACTTCTGATCCGGCAACCCTGCGCCTGCCGTTTAAAGAAAAACTCGCCTACGGGATGGGCGATCTCGGCTCGAACATCCTGCTTGATATCGGCACGCTGTATCTGCTGAAGTTCTACACCGACGTGCTGGGGCTGCCTGGCACCTACGGCGGGATTATCTTCCTGATTGCGAAGTTTTTTACCGCCTTCACCGACATGGGCACCGGGATCATGCTCGATTCCCGGCGCAAGATCGGCCCGAAAGGGAAATTCCGCCCGTTCGTGCTGTATGCAGCCTTCCCGGTAACGTTGCTGGCGATTGCCAACTTCGTCGGCACACCGTTTGAAATTACCGGTAAAACGGTGATGGCGACGGTGCTGTTCATGCTGTACGGCCTGTTCTTCAGCATGATGAACTGCTCCTACGGCGCGATGGTGCCCGCCATTACCAAAAACCCGGACGAGCGTGCTTCGCTGGCCGCCTGGCGCCAGGGCGGCGCCACGCTGGGTCTGCTGCTCTGTACGGTGGGCTTTGTCCCGGTGATGAACCTGATTGAAGGCAACGACCAGCTTGGCTACATCTTTGCCGCCACCCTCTTCTCGCTGTTCGGGTTGTTCTTTATGTGGTGGTGCTATAAGGGCGTAACCGAGCGTTACGTCGAGACGCAGCCTGCTAACCCGGCGCAGAAACCGGGGCTGTTGCAGTCGTTTCGCGCCATCGCCGGGAACCGTCCGCTGTTTATCCTGTGCATCGCTAACCTGTGCACGCTGGGCGCCTTTAACGTTAAGCTCGCCATTCAGGTCTACTACACGCAGTACGTACTGAACGACCCGATCCTGCTGTCGTACATGGGCTTCTTCAGCATGGGCTGTATTTTTATCGGCGTCTTTATGATGCCCGGCGCGGTGCGGCGCTTCGGTAAGAAAAAGGTCTACATCAGCGGGCTGATGATTTGGGTGGCGGGCGATCTGCTTAACTACTTCTTCGGCGGCGGCTCGGTGAGCTTCGTGGCGTTCTCCTGCCTGGCGTTCTTCGGCTCCGCGTTCGTGAACAGCCTGAACTGGGCGCTGGTGTCCGATACCGTGGAATACGGCGAGTGGCGCACCGGCGTACGCTCCGAGGGGACGGTCTACACCGGCTTTACCTTCTTCCGTAAGGTATCGCAGGCGCTGGCGGGCTTCTTCCCGGGGATCATGCTCACGCAGATCGGCTATGTGCCCAACGTGGTGCAATCCGCCGGCACGGTTGAAGGGCTACGGCAGCTGATATTTATCTATCCGAGTCTGCTGGCAGTCATCACCATCGTGGCGATGGGCTGCTTCTACAACCTTAACGAGAAGATGTATGTGCGCATCGTGGAAGAAATTGAGCTGCGCAAACGTACGGCATAAATGACGTGATTGAGCGCCCTGCGGGGCGCTTTGAGGATCGACCATGACACATAATACTGATCCGTTAACCCTGAAATTGAGCCTGCGAGAGAAGTGCGCCTACGGGATGGGTGATTTTGGCTCGAACCTGATGCTGTGTATTGGCACGCTGTATCTGCTGAAGTTTTACACGGACGAGCTGGGCATGCCCGCGTTCTACGGCGGCATCATTTTTCTGGTCGCCAAGTTCTTTACCGCGTTTACCGACATGCTGACCGGGGTGCTGCTGGACTCCCGGCGTAATATCGGCGCGCGGGGCAAATTCCGGCCATTCATTCTCTACGCCTCCGTTCCGGTGGCGCTGGTGGCCACGGCGCAGTTTATGGCCAACGACTTTAGCCTGACGGTGAAAACGGCCCTCGCCACCGTGCTCTTCATGATGTTTGGCCTCTGCTACAGCCTGATGAACTGCGCCTACGGTGCAATGGTTCCGGCCATCACCAAAAACCCGAACGAGCGCGCGCAGCTTGCGGCGTGGCGTCAGGGCGGCGCAACGGTAGGACTGTTGCTCTGCACTGTCGGCTTTATGCCGATTCAGGCGCTGTTCGTCAGCCAGCCCTCACTCGGCTATCTGGTGGCCGCGCTGGTGTTCGTCACCGGGGGACTGTTCTGCATGTGGTGGTGCTACAGCGGGGTGAAAGAGCGCTACGTCGAGCTTACGCCCGATCACCATAAGCCCGGCATTCTGAAATCGTTCTGCGCGATTTTCCGCAATCCGCCGCTGCTGGTGCTGTGCATCGCCAACCTGTGTACCCTCGCCGCGTTTAACATCAAGCTGGCGATTCAGGTCTATTACACCCAGTACGTGCTGAACGATCTGCATCTCCTGTCGTGGATGGGCTTTTTCAGCATGGGTTGCATTCTGATTGGCGTGTTTCTGGTGCCTGGCGCGGTGAAGCGCTTTGGCAAGAAGCCGGTCTATCTGGGCGGGCTGACGCTGTGGGCGGTGGGCGACGTGCTGAACTTCGTCTGGGGAACCAGTTCCCTGCTATTCGTGCTCTTTTCCTGCATGGCTTTTTTCGGCACCGCGTTTGTGAACAGCCTGAACTGGGCGCTGGTGCCGGATACGGTTGATTACGGCGAGTGGAAAACCGGGATCCGCGCCGAAGGGTCGGTGTATACCGGCTATACCTTCTCGCGCAAAATCTCCGCGGCGCTGGCCGGTTTTCTGCCCGGTATCATGCTGACCCAGATTGGCTATGTTCCCCATGCCGTACAGAGCGCAGGCACGCTGCTTGGGTTGCGCCAGCTTATTTTCCTCTGGCCGTGCGGCCTGGCGATCGTTGCCGCCGTGACCATGGGGCTGTTTTATAAACTCAACGAAGCGCGCTTCGCCTTTATTATCGAGGAGATTGGAAAACGGAAAAAACAGACAGCAAATACCCCTGAGATAACCACCAACAATAAAGCGTCAGCAGTCACTTTATAACAATAAATCCGGCCACTATGTCCTTCCTGTTTATCAGGAGGGAGGCCTTTCTGTACCTGATACATGGACAAATTATGAAAAGAATCATTACTGTACTGATCGTGTCGTCTGTGTCCTGCCCGGTTTTTGCCGGGGCCTATGTCGAAACGCGCGAAGCCTACAACACCGCCTCTGAGCTGCACGAAGTGATCCTGCGTGCAGGCTATAACTTCGATATGGGCGCGGGACTGATGTTCACCAACGCTTATAACGTGGGGAAATGGGACGAACTGAAACACAGCTATAACGAAATCGAGGGGTGGTATCCACTCTTCAAACCGACCGACAAACTGACCTTCCAGCCCGGCGGCTTGATTAATGACAGCAGCGCAGGATCAGGTGGCGCGGTTTATTTAGATACTAACTATAAATTTACGGACTGGTTTAATCTGACGTTCCGCTATCGCTATAACCATAACAATTATGATACGCCGGACTATAACGGGCAGATGGATAAGAACGACACGCATGAATTCGCCAACTACTGGAATTTCAAAGTGACGGATGCGTTTTTCTACACCTTTGAGCCGCACTTTTTCCAGCGGGTGAATGATTACCACAGCAAAAATGGCAAAGATCATCACTGGGAAATTACTAACAAGTTCAGCTATAAAATCGACAGAAACTGGCTGCCGTATCTTGAGCTACAGTGGCTGGACCGATGGAATGATTACAACCGCGAGCAGTACCGGATCCGGTTAGGGTTGCGGTATTCGTTCTAATAAAAAAGCCGCTGATCGCTCAGCGGCTTTTTCGTTGCCGGGTGGCGCTTGCGCTTACCCGGCCTACGGCATAACCGAATTAGTCTTCTTTCGCACCGCGCATTGCACGTTTACGATCGTTCTCGGTCAGGTGACGTTTACGGATACGAATTGACTGAGGCGTCACTTCGACCAGTTCGTCATCATCGATGAATTCCAGAGCCTGCTCCAGCGTCATCTTGATCGGTGGAACCAGAACCGTTGCTTCGTCAGTACCGGACGCACGCATGTTGGTCAGTTTCTTACCGGTCAGGCAGTTTACCGTCAGGTCGTTAGAACGGCTGTGAATACCGATGATCTGGCCTTCGTAAACTTCAGCACCGTGGCCCAGGAACAGCTTACCGCGATCCTGCAAACCGAACAGCGCAAACGCAACCGCTTTACCCTGACCGTTGGAGATCAGCACGCCGTTGTTACGCTGGCCCACTTCGCCCGGACGAACGTCGTCGTAGTGGCTGAAGGTGGAGTACAGCAGACCGGTACCGGAAGTCATGGTCATGAACTCAGAACGGAAGCCGATCAGGCCACGGCTTGGGATCACGTAGTCGAGACGTACGCGGCCTTTACCATCTGGATTCATGTTTTTCAGGTCGCCTTTACGCTCACCCAGTGCCTGCATCACAGAACCCTGGTGCTGCTCTTCAACGTCCAGCGTTACGTTTTCGAATGGCTCTTGTTTACGGCCGTCGATTTCGCGGAAGATAACTTTCGGACGGGAAACCGCCATCTCGAAACCTTCACGACGCATGTTTTCGATCAGAACAGACAAGTGCAGCTCACCACGACCCGAAACGCGGAATGCATCAGCGTCTTCGGTTTCTTCAACGCGCAGCGCAACGTTGTGCACCAGCTCTTTGTTCAGGCGGTCAAGGATCTGACGAGAGGTAACAAACTTACCCTCTTTACCACAGAACGGAGAGGTGTTGACGTTGAAGAACATGGATACGGTTGGTTCATCAACGGACAGGGCTGGCAGCGCTTCGACGTTCTGCGGATCGCAGATGGTGTCGGAGATGTTCAGTTCACCCAGACCGGTGATGGCGATGATGTCGCCCGCTTCAGCGATGTCGCTCTCGATACGCTCAAGACCAAGGTGAGTCAGAACTTTACCGACTTTACCGTTACGGGTTTTGCCTTCGCTATCGATGATAGTGACCTGCTGGTTAGGCTTCACTTTACCGCGCTTGATACGACCAATGCCGATTACGCCAACGTAGTTGTTGTAGTCGAGCTGAGAGATCTGCATTTGCAGGGTGCCTTCCAGGTCAACGTTTGGCGCAGGAACGCGGTCAACAATCGTCTGGTACAGCGGAGTCATGTCTTCCGCCATGTCTTCGTGATCCAGACCGGCGATACCGTTCAGCGCAGACGCATAAACGATAGGGAAGTCCAGCTGTTCGTCGGTCGCGTCGAGGTTAACGAACAGGTCGAAGACCTGGTCAACAACCCAGTCAGGACGCGCGCCAGGACGGTCAACCTTGTTGATCACAACGATAGGTTTCAGGCCGTGGGCAAATGCTTTTTTGGTCACGAAGCGCGTTTGCGGCATAGGGCCATCAAATGCGTCAACCACCAGCAGCACGGAATCCACCATGGACATCACGCGCTCAACTTCACCACCGAAGTCGGCGTGCCCTGGGGTATCAACGATGTTGATACGGTAGTCATTCCATTTGATAGCGGTGTTTTTGGCGAGGATGGTAATCCCACGCTCTTTCTCCAAATCGTTGGAGTCCATCACACGCTCTTGAGTTTCGGCACGAGCATCAAACGTACCGGACTGCTGTAGCAGCTTATCAACCAGGGTAGTTTTACCATGGTCGACGTGCGCGATGATGGCGATATTACGCAATTTTTCGATCACAACTTTGCCTCAGGCATTTAGAAATAGCGCGTTATTGTACACGGATTAATCGCACTACAAAACAGGATCACAAACATCCCCCGCAAACAAGTATTGCAGAGATGCTTTGTGATCGCTTTCACGGAGCGGTAAAAGGGCACTTTAACGTAAATTGCACCAATATGGTGCTCGATGTTCACACAGAAGCACTATAATGGTGCAAAAAATCCAATGTGGTGCAGCCCTTCTGCACTATGGTGCGCATGATAACGCCTTTTTGGGGTGTTTTAAAAGTTGGCACAGATTTCGCTTTACAGAAATACAGTAAAAATATGGCAGCCCAGCCGATTTGAAGACCTCGTTACCACGACGACAATGACCAATCTGGAGAGTTAAGTATGTCCGCTGAACACGTTTTGACGATGCTGAACGAACATGAAGTGAAGTTTGTTGATCTGCGCTTCACCGATACCAAAGGTAAAGAACAGCACGTCACGATCCCTGCTCATCAGGTGAACGCCGAATTCTTTGAAGAAGGCAAAATGTTTGACGGCTCCTCCATTGGCGGCTGGAAAGGCATTAACGAATCCGACATGGTTCTGATGCCAGACGCAACCACTGCGCTCATTGACCCGTTCTACGAAGAACCTACGCTGATCATCCGCTGCGATATCCTGGAACCTGGCACGCTGCAAGGCTATGACCGTGACCCACGCTCTATCGCAAAACGCGCTGAAGAGTACCTGCGTTCTACCGGTATCGCAGACACCGTTCTGTTCGGGCCAGAGCCAGAGTTCTTCCTGTTCGACGACATCCGTTTTGGTGCTTCCATTTCTGGCTCCCACGTCGCTATTGATGACATCGAAGGCGCATGGAACTCTTCCACCAAATACGAAGGTGGTAACAAAGGTCACCGTCCGGGCGTGAAAGGCGGTTACTTCCCGGTTCCTCCGGTCGATTCTTCACAGGACATCCGTTCTACCATGTGTCTGATCATGGAAGAGATGGGCCTGGTTGTTGAAGCGCACCACCACGAAGTGGCAACGGCTGGCCAGAACGAAATCGCTACCCGCTTCAACACCATGACCAAAAAAGCGGATGAGATTCAGATCTACAAATACGTTGTGCACAACGTTGCGCACCGTTTCGGGAAAACCGCGACCTTCATGCCAAAACCCATGTTTGGCGATAACGGTTCCGGTATGCACTGCCACATGTCCCTGTCCAAGAACGGCACCAACCTGTTCTCTGGCGACAAATATGCGGGTCTGTCTGAGCAGGCGCTGCACTACATCGGCGGTGTTATCAAGCACGCTAAAGCGATCAACGCCCTGGCGAACCCGACCACCAACTCCTACAAGCGTCTGGTCCCAGGCTACGAAGCACCGGTGATGCTGGCTTACTCTGCCCGTAACCGTTCTGCTTCTATCCGTATCCCGGTGGTGGCGTCTCCGAAAGCGCGTCGTATCGAAGTGCGCTTCCCGGACCCGGCGGCTAACCCATACCTGTGCTTCGCAGCACTGCTGATGGCCGGTCTGGACGGTATCAAGAACAAGATCCACCCGGGCGAAGCCATGGACAAAAACCTGTACGACCTGCCGCCAGAAGAAGCGAAAGAGATCCCACAGGTTGCTGGCTCTCTGGAAGAAGCCCTGCAAGCGCTGGACGCAGACCGTGAGTTCCTGACCGCTGGCGGGGTGTTCACCGATGAAGCTATCGACGCTTACATCGCGCTGCGTACCGAAGAAAACGACCGCGTTCGCATGACGCCGCACCCGGTTGAGTTCGAACTGTACTACAGCGTTTAATTGATTTGTTTTACCCGGCGCATACGCGTCGGGAGTAGTTGCCGTGGAAACTTTAGCCCATCTTCGGATGGGCTTTTTTCTCCACCAACAACCTGATCTCACGCGCTTTTTACCTCTAAAACGCTATACTGCACTAAAATAGTGCAACGACTCCAGGAGACTGCTGAATGGCAACTGGCACGCTGCCCGATGCTGGGCAGATCCTCAATTCTTTGATTAACAGTATCTTGCTGGTCGACGACGAGCTGGCGGTGCATTACGCCAACCCGGCGGCGCAGCAGCTGCTCGCTCAAAGCGCCCGTAAACTGTTTGGCACGCCGCTGCCTGAACTGCTGAGCTATTTCTCGCTGAATATTGGTCTGATGCAGGAGAGTTTGCAGGCGGGTCAGGGCTTCACCGATAACGAAGTGACGCTGGTGATTGACGGACGCTCGCATATTTTGTCCCTCACCGCACAGCGCCTGCCAGATGGCATGATTCTGCTGGAAATGGCGCCGATGGATAACCAGCGTCGTCTCAGCCAGGAGCAGCTACAGCATGCTCAGCAGATTGCGGCGCGCGACCTGGTACGCGGGCTGGCTCATGAAATTAAAAACCCGCTGGGCGGCTTACGCGGTGCGGCACAGCTTTTGACCAAAGCGCTGCCTGACCCTGCCCTGGCGGAGTATACCAACGTCATTATCGAGCAGGCGGACCGTCTGCGTAATCTGGTCGATCGCCTGCTCGGGCCGCAGCAGCCGGGGATGCATGTTTCAGAAAGCATTCACAAGGTGGCGGAGCGGGTGGTGAAACTCGTCTCTATGGAGCTGCCGGATAACGTCACGCTGGTGCGTGATTACGACCCAAGCCTGCCGGAGCTGGCGCACGATCCAGACCAGATTGAACAGGTGCTGTTGAACATTGTGCGTAACGCGTTGCAGGCGCTGGGCCCGGAGGGTGGCGAAATTATTCTGCGTACCCGCACCGCGTTCCAGCTGACGCTGCACGGCGTGCGTTATCGTCTGGCGGCACGTATTGATGTGGAAGATAACGGGCCGGGGATCCCGCCGCATCTCCAGGACACCCTGTTCTACCCGATGGTCAGCGGTCGCGAAGGCGGCACCGGGCTGGGGTTATCCATAGCCCGTAATTTGATTGACCAACACTCCGGCAAAATTGAATTTACCAGTTGGCCGGGACATACCGAGTTTTCGGTTTTCCTGCCGATTAAAAAATAAAGGTGACGTTTATGCAACGAGGGATAGTCTGGGTAGTCGATGACGATAGCTCCATCCGTTGGGTGCTTGAACGCGCGCTCACAGGAGCGGGATTAAGCTGCACGACGTTTGAGAGCGGCAGCGAAGTGCTCGACGCACTCACCACCAAAACGCCGGACGTTCTGCTCTCGGATATTCGCATGCCGGGCATGGACGGACTGGCGCTCTTAAAGCAGATCAAACAGCGCCACCCCATGCTTCCGGTCATCATAATGACCGCCCACTCCGACCTGGATGCCGCCGTTAGCGCCTACCAGCAGGGGGCGTTTGATTATCTGCCAAAACCGTTTGATATCGACGAAGCCGTTGCCCTGGTCGAACGCGCCATCAGCCACTATCAGGAGCAACAGCAGCCCCGACACGCGCCGGATTTCGGGCCTACGACGGACATCATCGGTGAAGCGCCGGCCATGCAGGACGTGTTTCGCATCATCGGGCGTCTGTCGCGCTCGTCTATCAGCGTCTTGATTAACGGTGAATCAGGGACCGGTAAAGAGCTGGTTGCGCACGCCCTGCATCGCCACAGCCCGCGGGCGAAAGCGCCTTTCATCGCCCTGAACATGGCGGCGATCCCCAAAGATTTGATTGAATCTGAGCTGTTCGGCCACGAAAAAGGGGCGTTTACCGGGGCAAATACCATTCGTCAGGGACGCTTTGAACAGGCTGACGGCGGAACGCTATTCCTGGATGAAATCGGCGATATGCCGCTGGATGTTCAGACCCGACTGCTGCGCGTGCTGGCAGATGGCCAGTTTTACCGCGTGGGCGGCTATGCGCCGGTGAAGGTGGACGTGCGTATTATTGCCGCGACGCACCAGAACCTGGAGCTGCGCGTGCAGGAGGGGAAATTCCGTGAGGATTTATTCCATCGTCTGAACGTGATCCGCGTCCACCTCCCGCCGCTGCGCGAGCGTCGGGAAGATATCCCGCGTCTGGCGCGCCATTTCCTGCAAGTGGCGGCCCGCGAGCTGGGCGTGGAAGCCAAGCAGCTTCATCCGGAAACGGATGCCGCCCTCACCCGTCTGGCGTGGCCGGGCAACGTGCGTCAGTTGGAAAACACCTGTCGCTGGCTGACCGTAATGGCCGCCGGACAGGAGGTGTTGATTCAGGATCTCCCCGCCGAGCTGTTTGAAGCCACCGTGCCCGAAAGCACCGCCGGACATGCGCTGCCGGACAGCTGGGCGACGCTGCTGGCGCAGTGGGCAGATCGCGCGCTGCGTTCCGGTCATCAAAATCTGCTCTCCGAAGCGCAGCCTGAGATGGAGCGCACGCTGTTGACTACCGCGCTTCGTCATACCCAGGGCCACAAACAGGAAGCGGCTCGCCTGTTGGGATGGGGTCGAAACACCCTGACGCGCAAGCTGAAAGAGCTGGGAATGGAGTGATCTTACTCCGCTGTGTAAAGGTTACTAATTGAGCGCAAAGTGCCGTTATTTTGCGCTTTACTGTTCCGATGAGTTTTGTATGATCGTGCCCGGAAACAGGGGGGAGCATCATGCTGGAATCATTAGTGACTTTGCTTTCGAGCGGAGCAGCAGAAAGCCACACGCCACAAACTGCCGTTGCGGCGGTATTGTGTGCGGCACTGGTTGGGCTGTTTAGCTAACGCGCTGTCGATGAAAAGCCGGGTGGCGCTTCGCTTACCCGGCCTACATCTCGCACTTAAGTAGGCCGGGTAAGGCAAAGCCGCCACCCGGCATTACAGCTCAAATCACCCGCGAGAACTGCTGTAAACGCGCCTTCTGACGCAGATAGGCATCGAAGCACATGCAGATATTACGAATCAACAGACGTCCTTTCGGCGTGACGACAACCGCACTCTCCGACACATCCACCAGCCCGTCTTTCGCCAGCGGCGCCAGAAGCTTCAGGTCTTCGGCAAAGTAATCGCTGAATTGCAGATCCCATTGCGACTCCACCTCGCGAAATTCGAGACGGAAGTTGCAGATAAGCGCCTTAATCACATCACGACGGATGCAGTCGTCGCGGGTTAGCGCGATGCCGCGCCACAGCGCGTTGCCGGTTTCGTCTATCTGCTGATAGTACAGCTTCAGCTCTTTCTGATTCTGGGCGTAGCAGTCGCCAATCATGCTGATGGCGGAGACGCCCATTCCGAGCAGATCGGTATCGCCCTGGGTGGTGTAGCCCTGGAAGTTACGGTGGAGAACACCTTCGCGCTGGGCAATCGCCAGTTCATCGTCAGGGCGGGCAAAGTGATCCATTCCGATAAACTGATAGCCGGTTTCGGTCAGCGAGGCGATGGTCTCCTGCAAAATGTCCAGCTTTTGCTGGGCGGAAGGCAGATCCGCATCTTTGATTTTGCGCTGAGCGGCGAACAGCGTCGGCAGGTGCGCATAGTTAAAGACGCTCAGACGGTCCGGGTTAAGCTCAGCCACGCGTTTAAGCGTATAGGCGAAGCTCTCCGGCGTCTGCTTCGGCAGGCCGTAAATCAGGTCTATATTCGTTGAGGTAAAGCCGATTTCACGCGCATGGTTGAGTAAGGCAAAGATAAACGCTTCGTCCTGCTCGCGGTTTACCAGGCGCTGTACTTCTTTGTTGAAGTCCTGTACGCCCATACTCAGGCGGTTGAAACCTTCGGCGCGTAAATGATCCAGCACATCCAGCTCGATTTCACGCGGATCGACCTCGATCGAAATTTCGGCGTCGTCGTTAAAACTAAAATTGCCGCGCAGCAGCGCCATCAGGCGGCTGATCTGCGCTTTATTCAGATAAGTTGGCGTACCACCGCCCCAGTGAAGCTGGCTGACGTGACGCCCTTTAAACAGCGGTGCGCGGTGCAGAATTTCCTGTTCGAGCGCATCGAGGTATTGATCGGCTTTGTGCTGCTGGCGGGTAACGATTTTATTGCAGCCGCAGAAGTAGCAGAGCTTATGGCAGAACGGAATATGGACGTAGAGCGACAGCGGGCGCTCGGGATAGCGCGCCACAGCTTGCTGAAAATCCGCCTCGCCGAAAGCATCAGAAAACTCCAGCGCGGTGGGGTATGAGGTATAACGCGGCCCGGAATAGTTATATTTCTGGATCAGGGCCAAATCCCAGTCGATAGATGGTACAGACATGCTCACTCCTTCCGTTGGTGTCGCGTTCGTATACGGCGGCCCGTTCTGGTCCCGTTGCGGGCCATCATTCGGGTGCGCAGCCACTTCTGTCGCCGCGACAACCGCCGTAGTTTAACGAATAACCACACCAGATAACATATAACCGGAAGGGTTATAAGCAGGACGAGTGTACCTGCCGGGTGCAAATGTTAGTTTCCACCTTTCAGCAGACGCATCATATCTTCCTGCTTTTCGTCTTCCTCTTCGTCTTCTTCATCATCGTAGGACAGACCCAGCTTCTGCATCAGTTCATCAATGCGGTCCAGTTTGGCGTCCACCCAGGACTGCTCTTCAGCGGTCAGGGTTTCACCCTCTTCAAGACGTTCCAGCAGCGCATCCAGGCGCTCATCGTTCTCCAGCATATCCAGCTCAGCCTGCGGTGAAAGCATAGGTTTCTCGCTCTTTGGTTTGTGCTGCTTAGTGACCGGCGTGTCTGTCACGCCCAGTGGAATGGGAGTTTTACTGCCGATACGAGGATCTTTCTGCTGTTTGCCTTTTGCAGAAGCGCCTGCGGCACCGCCACCGTTAGCACGGCTACCCGCAGCATGGCCACGATGTTTTTTATCGCGTTTGCGATCGCGCGCTTCCTGATTCAGTTCTTCGCGCGTTTTGCGGCGTGCTTTTGCAGGGCGTTTCACGCCCGCAGCGGAGGTCGGTTTTTTCATGATGTTTTATCTTTAAGTCGTTTTCTTCAGTATAGAATTGCGGCGAAATCTAGCAGAAAGCAAGCAAAGAAAAAAGGCGACAGAGCAATCTGTCGCCTTTTTTCCTGACTCACAACCCTTAACGGGTCAGACATTCCCTGTTTGCCTGCAACAAACCCTGTTTATCCCTTGGCTACTACCGTCCGTGATACGGTTCCGTTTCCTGTTAAAAACGCCTCCAGGCGCCGGTCGTCCTGACAATCCTGAGTCTTCGCCTCCTGGCGCTCCTGACCCTTATCCTTAAGTCGTTATCCTGTTGGCATCCTCGCCCTGGCACACACTTTACCTTGTTCCCTTAAACTAACAAGCTATGAAAAGGTACAAAACCGGATTTTCAGATAATTACTCATTAATAACTCTTTGAATTTTAATACTTTGAGTTTTTTAGCGCCTGCGATTTCTCTTAAATTTCTCATACGCTTAAGGGCAGATCTCTTACATTCCGTAGGGCTTTCACTTACATGTCAATGACGAAGGGAAAAGCCTTTTGCCCGCATTCAGGTATAATCCCCGCAGATTACGATTTTTGGAGACGACCACGTGACTACCTGGAACTACCAACAGACGCATTTTGTCACCAGTGCGCCCGATATTCGCCACCTGCCCTCAGACACAGGGATTGAAGTGGCATTTGCTGGCCGCTCCAATGCGGGAAAATCCAGTGCCCTGAATACGCTCACCAATCAGAAAAACCTGGCGCGTACCTCAAAAACACCTGGCCGTACTCAGCTGATTAACCTGTTTGAAGTGGCTGAAGGCAAACGCCTGGTCGATTTACCGGGCTACGGTTACGCGCAGGTACCGGAAGAGATGAAGATCAAATGGCAGCGTGCGCTGGGTGAATACCTGGAAAAACGCATGTGTCTGAAAGGTCTGGTGGTGCTGATGGATATTCGTCATCCGCTGAAAGATCTCGATCAGCAGATGATTGACTGGGCGGTGGCAAGCGATATTGCGGTGCTGGTGCTGCTGACAAAAGCGGATAAGCTGGCGAGCGGCGCGCGCAAGGCGCAGGTGAACAAGGTTCGTGAAGCGGTGCTGGCATTCAACGGTGATGTGCAGGTTGAACCGTTCTCCTCGCTGAAAAAGCAGGGCGTGGATAAACTGCGACAGAAGCTCGACAGCTGGTTTAACGATCTGGAACCGGCGACAGAAGCGGAAGCAGAGTAACAACAGGCGCGGCGATGGCCGCGCTTTTTTTTTGCCAGAAACTTTCTTTGCCGCAATAAAAAACGCCCCAGTCATTACTGACTGGGGCGGCTAAAATATTCAGCCAAATCCGATTACGTGAAGTAAAAGGTCTGAAAGATAGAACATCTTACCTCTGTACCCTACGTCGTTAACTCTACTCTTTTTTTATCGCTGGACAAAGCACTTTTTGTAGTTTTTTTTCATTCTTTACATAGGGAATTCTAATGATCGTCACAAAACGCGCGTACTTATGTTGCTTACTTACATAAAACGCGCGTTATTCCGTTAACCCTTAGTGAGCCTGATCCCAGTTTTCGCCGCTACCCACTTCCACCAGCAACGGAACGTCCAGCTTCATGCTGTTTTCCATCAGTTCATGGATCTTCTGAGAGACCTTTTCCAGATCGTCTTTATGAACTTCAAAGACCAGTTCATCGTGTACCTGCATGATCATTTTCACGCGCGGCTTCTCTTTTTCGAGCCAGGCATCGACGGCGATCATTGCGCGTTTAATGATGTCCGCCGCAGTGCCCTGCATGGGGGCGTTGATCGCAGCACGTTCAGCACCCGCGCGACGCGCGGCGTTGCTGGATTTGATATCCGGAAGGTAGAGACGACGCCCATCCAGCGTTTCAACGTAGCCTTTCTCTTTCGCCTGCGCGCGGGTACGTTCCATATATTCCAGCACGCCCGGATATCGCTCGAAGTAGAGATCCATATACTTCTGCGACTCTTTACGCGGAATATTGAGCTGGCGTGAAAGACCAAAGGCACTCATGCCGTAAATCAGACCGAAGTTGATCGCTTTTGCGCTACGACGCTGCTCGTTTGTCACGCTCTCCAGCGGCAGCCCAAACACTTCGGCAGCGGTTGCCCGGTGGATGTCCTTCCCTTCGGCAAAGGCCGTCAGCAGGCCTTTGTCGCGTGACAGGTGCGCCATAATACGCAGTTCGATTTGCGAATAGTCCGCGGAGACAATCAGGTAATCCTCTGGCGCAATGAAAGCCTGGCGAATACGGCGGCCCTCTTCATTACGCACCGGAATGTTCTGTAGGTTAGGATCGGTTGACGAAAGTCGCCCGGTCGCCGCCACAGCCTGGTGATAGGAGGTGTGCACGCGGCCCGTTTTCGGGTTGATCATCAACGGCAGTTTGTCGGTATAGGTCGATTTCAGCTTAGCCAGACCACGGTATTGCAGAATAACTTTTGGCAGCGGATAGTCCAGCGCCAGCTCTTCCAGCACCTCTTCAGACGTTGAAGGGGCGCCGCCCGGGGTTTTCTTTAGCGGCTTGATACCCTGTTTTTCAAACAGGATGGTTTGCAGCTGTTTCGGTGACGACAGGTTAAATGCCTCGCCAGCAAGCTCATGCGCCTTCTGTTCAAGCTCGGTCAGGCGCTGCGCCAGCTCACCAGAGTGGTTATGCAGCACCGTTGGGTCGATTTTAACGCCATTGCGCTCAATGCGGGACAGCACAGGCACCAGCGGCATCTCAATGTTCTGGAACACATTCAGCGGCCCTTCGTGCTTCTGCAATTTCGGCCACATTTTGAGATGCAGCTGTAGCGTGACGTCAGCGTCTTCCGCGGCGTAGCGGCCTGCTTCTTCCAGCGCGATCTGGTTAAAGGTCAGCTGATTTTTGCCCTTACCGGCAATTTCTTCAAAGGTGATGGTTTTGTGTTTCAGCCAACGATCGGATAAGGAATCCATATCATGGCGGCCCGCCACGCTGTCCAGAATGTAAGATTCCAGCATGGTGTCAAAAGCGATACCACGCAGCTCAATGCCGTAGTTTTGCAGAATACCGCGGTCGTACTTCAGGTTTTGCCCGACCTTCAGCGCTTTCTCGTCTTCCAGAATCGGCTTCAGCAGTTCTAAGGCGCGCTCGCGGGAGATTTGCTCCGGCGCATCCAGATAGTCGTGAGCCACCGGAACATAGGCTGCAATACCCGGCTCCGTTGCGAATGACAGCCCCACCATATTGGCCGTAATGTTATCAAGGCTGTCCGTTTCGGTATCAAAAGCAAATACTGGCGCTTTTTTCAGCTTTTCAATCCAGGCGATGAGCCGTGACTCTTCAAGGATGGTTTCATAGTTGTCGAAGGAGAGCGCTACCGCCTCTTCTTCTGCCTGCTCTTCGGCATTGACAACGATGGTCTCTTTCGGCTTCGCCGCAGGTTTAGCCCCTTTCGCCTGAAGCCATTTCCCGGCTTCAACATCCGCGGTCCAGCGTTTAAATTCGTATTTTCTGAACAGGCCAAGCAGTTCGTCGGCGGCGGGTTCCTGCACTTCCAGCTGCTCGCAGGTAAGCTCCAGCTCTACGTCAGTTTTGATGGTGGCCAACTGATAGGAGAGATAAGCCACCTCTTTGTTATCGGCGAGCTTTCCGGCCATGGTTTTTGCGCCACGGAAGGTAAGACCGGCAATTTTGTCGGGTTCTGCATACAGCGTATCCAGCCCGCCCAGCCCTTGCAGCAGCGCCTGAGCTGTTTTTTCGCCTACGCCCGGTACGCCAGGAATGTTATCCGAGGAATCGCCCATCAGGGCGAGGAAATCAATAATGAGCTCTGGCGGCACGCCATATTTGGCGACCACTTCTTTCGGGCCAAGAATGGTGTTTGTCATGGTGTTGATCAGCGTGATCCCGGGCGTTACCAGCTGCGCCATGTCTTTATCACCGGTACTGATCAGAACCGGGCGGCCTGCTTTTTCCGCTTCGCGCGCCAGGGTACCAATTACGTCATCAGCTTCAACGCCTGAGACCGCCAGCAGTGGCAGCCCCATCGCTTTCACCATAGCGTGCAACGGTTCAATTTGCGCACGCAGATCGTCAGGCATAGGGGGACGGTGAGATTTGTAGTGCTCAAATAATTCATCGCGGAAGGTTTTACCCTTTGCATCAAACACCACGGCCGCATGGGTTGGGTGGTATTGCAGAATCAGGCTGCGAAGCATATTCAGCACGCCGTACATTGCGCCGGTAGGTTCCCCTGCGCTGTTGGTCAGAGGAGGAAACGCATGATACGCCCGATACAGGTAAGAAGAGCCATCGACGAGTATAAGTGGGTTTTCTGGGATCTGAACCATAATGTCCGTGCCTTTTATGAATTTATGGGTAAAGGATGCCACAGAAGGATGAAAACATCAGGTTTTAGCGCTTTATACAGAAAAAGATTTTGCGATCGGGAAGATCGCTCGCAAAACAAAACTGTGGATAAGTTTGTGCATATTTTTAATACAGGTGAATAACAGCTTTATAAAAGTGATACTGAAAACTTATTTATCTAATAAAATCAAAGCATTGCTATAAGATCACTTAAGATCGCGCTTCACTGATGTTTATTTAGTCTATGTGGATATAAGACTTAAGCACTCTGTCTATATGCAAAAATTCGCTGCCTGGCAGGAAAAGCCGCAGCCTCCTGGTGTGAAACCGCCCTGGTCTGAGCGAATTTCTGATAAGATCGGCGCCCAGCACCGGATAGCCGGCTGCTCAATTACAGCTAACTATCTGAATAAATTCATTATGTCGAGAATACTCGCAGCGATAACATTATGGTTAAGCGTCATTTTAACTATTCTGGTTACCATCGCCTGTTCTGTGCCAATCATCGTTGCCGGAATAATTAAACTTCTGCTGCCTGTCCCTCCGGTATGGCGCGCGGTGTCTGCTTTTTGTAATTTTATGATGTACTGCTGGTGTGAAGGGCTGGCGATCCTGCTGCATCTGAACCCCTGGCTGAAGTGGGATGTTCAGGGGCTGGAGAAGCTGAACAAAAAGAACTGGTATCTGCTGATCTGCAATCACCACAGCTGGGCCGACATCGTTGTATTGTGCGTACTGTTTCGCAAACACATTCCGATGAACAAATACTTTCTGAAACAGCAGCTGGCCTGGGTGCCTTTCATTGGACTGGCCTGCTGGGCGCTGGATATGCCGTTTATGAAACGCTATTCACGCAGCTATTTAATTCGTCATCCGGAACGCCGCGGTAAGGACGTGGAAACCACGCGCCGTTCTTGCGAGAAGTTTCGCGCGCATCCCACCACCATTGTTAACTTCGTCGAAGGATCACGCTTTACCGAAGAGAAGCGCCAGCAGACTCGTTCTCCTTATCAGAACCTGTTGCCGCCAAAGGCTGCGGGCATCGCAATGGCGCTCAACGTGCTGGGTGAGCAGTTCGATAAATTGTTGAACGTAACGCTCTGCTATCCGGAAAATGACAGGACGCCGTTCTACGATATGCTCAGCGGCAGGCTGACGCGTATCGTTGTCCGCGTTGATCTGATGCCCGTCAACACTGAACTGCACGGGGATTATGTCAACGATAAAAACTTCAAACGTCGTTTCCAGCTTTGGCTTAATACACTCTGGAAAGAGAAAGACGAGCAGATAGCTAAGATTAAATCTTCATACAAAAACGCCGGTCAGTGACCGGCGTTTTTCTTTATGTTTGTTACTTTTTCTCAACCAGGTATTTCACGGTATCAGCGTACTGTTGTACGAAGATATCCATGCTGGTCGTGTCCATACCACGCATATTCACCTGGTATTTGCCGTTAACATACATCGCCGGCACGCCCTGCAACTGGAAGTCAGCGGCAGCTTTTTCCTGCTGTGCCACGAGAGATTTCACCACGAAACTGTTCCAGGCAGCGTCGTAGTCTTCACCTTTAACACCGGCATCCACGAACACTTTACGGATATCTGCCGTAGTTTGTACGGTCTGGGTTTTCTGTACGGCTTCAAACATAGGCGCGGTGATCTTATCTTCCACACCCAGCGCAATCGCGACCGCCCATGCCTGAGTCAGATCTTTACCCAGTGGGCCAAGGAACTCAACGTGGTATTTCGTCATTTTGGTGCCTTCCGGCAGCTTTTTCTTCACGTTGTCAGAAACATGAAGTACCTGCTCAAACTCGTAGCAGTGCGGGCAGTAGAAGGAGAAGAACTCCAACACCTGAGGCTCGCCAGCAACAGGCTTGTCCAGCGTAATGTACTGCTTGCCGTCGGTAAACTGCGCAGCAGTTGCGCTAAATGCCAGAATCATACCAGCCAGCGCCAGCCAAATTTTTTTCATGATTAACTCTCTCCTGGGTGTGTCCAATTAATACATCGGCGTTAATTGCAAAGGGGGTTCCTGTAGAACCTTAACCTGCGCGGTAAATGTGGATATCTGGTTGCGCCAGTAATCCTCCCCGGTAAGCCAGGGGAAATTTCGGGGAAAAGCCGGGTCTTCCCAACGCCTGATTAACCACGCGAGATAATAAACAAATCGCATCGCACGTAAAGGTTCTATCAAGGCAATTTCGTCTGAATTAAAGGGGCTAAATTCTTCATAAGCTTCAATTATGGTCTCAAGCTGCATGCGCTGCTCGGCTTTATCACCGTTGAGCAGCATCCACAGATCCTGCACCGCGGGTCCCATACGTGCGTCATCAAGATCGACAAATAGTGGGCCATCGCGCCAGAGAATATTCCCGGCGTGGCAGTCACCGTGCAGGCGCAGAGTAGTAATATCATCCCGCCAGCAGGCTTTTACAGCATCAATAAGCTTATCGGTCGCCGTGAGGAAATTATCCTTTAGCGCATTCGGGATCAGCGCCGATGTTTCGAATACCTGTCGCGGCTCAATAAGATATTCCTGAACACCAATCGTCGGACGGGCAACAAACGGTTTTTTACGTCCCGTCTGATGAATGCGCCCCAGATAGCGGGCAACCCATTCCATCTGATCGATATTATCTGCCTCAAACTGTCTTCCGCCCAGGCTCGGAAATACCGCGTAGTAAAAGCCCTGATGGGTCAGCAGCGTTTGGTTATTGAATTTAATGGGTGCCGCAACGGGAACATCGTCATCCAGCAGATCGTGGGCAAACTGATGCTCTTCCTGAATTTGTTCTGCGGACCAGCGCTGTGGACGGTAAAACTTTACGACAAAGCGCTGGCGCTCTTCGTCCTGAAATTGGTAGACACGGTTTTCGTAGCTGTTTAAAGGGGTTAACCCGGAATCCACCCGAATACCCTGTTCGAACAGCGCATCCATAATGGTATCCGGGTGTAGTGTCTGGAAAGTAAAAGCCTGGTCGTTCATCCGATCATCCGGAAATTATACGAATGATTCAGGATATCATCTTGTGGCGATTTCGGTGGCTCCGCTTACAAGCTTTTACTCTTTAATTACGCCTCGGGCACGCAGTAATGCGGTTTTAAAATCCTCTTCATAATCTTTCTGAATGCCAGGAATAACAGCATCTTTAGCCGAGTCACGCATTTTCAGGTGGTAGATCAGGATGTCGTCAGAAAGGTCTGCCAGTTCGCCATCAAAACCTGACTCTTTCGCCAGTTTCTGTAAAAATTGCATCAGATTCAGCTCTGGCTCTTTTTGCCAGGCCGGCTGGAGAAGCTCAATGACTTCATTAAGACGTTTACATTTCATGGTAGTGCTCCTTTCATTTAGAGAGACACGTTAGCAGGGTCAATCCCACAATAAAAGAGGCGATATTCGTGAATCAATGCCAGGAAATCATCGGAGTTGTTCTGGCCGGGGGCAGGGCAACGCGTATGGGCGGAAAGGATAAGGGGCTTCAGCTCCTGAACAACACACCATTATGGCATCATGTTGCTGATACGCTTGCAGATCAGGTGTCCTCGATGGCGATCAGCGCTAACCGACATGTTGATATTTATCAGCGCAGCGGGTATCCGGTTTATCAGGATAACCTGGTGGACTACCCCGGTCCGCTGGCGGGAATGCTTTCCGTTATGCAGCAGTCGCATGGAGAGTGGTTTCTCTTTTGTTCCTGTGATACGCCCTTCATCCCGTCCTGCCTGGTTGAACGTCTGGTGCAGGGGCGCGGTGGTGCTCCCGTCGTCTGGGTACACGACGGTGAACGCGACCATCCAACGATCGCATTGATTAATCGCTCGTTAATATCCGCGCTGGAAGATTACCTGGCCGCAGGAGAGCGGCGCGTCATGGTATTTATGCGTCAGTCCGGAGGGCATTCCGTTGATTTCAGCGACATGAAATCGGCGTTTGTGAATGTAAACACGACGGAAGATTTGCAGATAATGCAGGAGAAGAAATGATACCCGTATTAGCGATCTCTGCCTGGAGTGGCACCGGGAAGACTACGCTGCTAAAAAAACTAATACCTGCACTTTGCGCCAAAGGCATTCGTCCCGGATTGATTAAGCATACGCACCATAATATGGATGTCGATAAGCCCGGGAAAGATAGCTATGAGCTGCGTAAGGCTGGCGCTGCACAAACGATGGTGGCGAGTAACCAGCGCTGGGCGTTAATGACAGAAACACCAGATGAAGCACCGCTGGATCTCGTTTATCTTGTCAGCCGGATGGATCACTCCACGCTGGATCTGGTGCTGGTTGAGGGGTTTAAGCATGAGGTCGTGCCTAAGATCTTGCTGTTCAGAAACGGCGCCGGGCATGATGTTAGCGAACTAATGCTGGATGAGCATGTGATTGCCGTGGCCAGTGACGTTGCGTTGTCGCTGGAAGTACCGGTTCTGGATTTGAATAATGTGGAGGGGATTGCAGCGTTTATTTTGGCGTGGTGTGCAGTCTGAGATCTGCCGGGTGGCGGCTTCGCCTTGCCCGGCCTGCCGTTTTTCAACAAACAAACGCAAAAAGGCCATCCTTCCGGATGGCCTCTTCACTTGTTTGATGCCTGGCAGTTCCCTACTCTCACATGGGGAGACCCCACACTACCATCGGCGCTACGGCGTTTCACTTCTGAGTTCGGCATGGGGTCAGGTGGGACCACCGCGCTAAAGCCGCCAGGCAAATTCTGTTAATCTGTATCAGGCTGAAAATCGTGTCTGTCTCTTCGCCAAAACACCTTCGGCGTTGTAAGGTTAAGCCTCACGGTTCATTAGTATCGGTTAGCTCAACGCATCGCTGCGCTTACACACCCGACCTATCAACGTCGTCGTCTTCAACGTTCCTTCAGGAGACTTAAAGTCTCAGGGAGAACTCATCTCGGGGCAAGTTTCGTGCTTAGATGCTTTCAGCACTTATCTCTTCCGCATTTAGCTACCGGGCAGTGCCATTGGCATGACAACCCGAACACCAGTGATGCGTCCACTCCGGTCCTCTCGTACTAGGAGCAGCCCCCCTCAATTCTCCAGCGCCCACGGCAGATAGGGACCGAACTGTCTCACGACGTTCTAAACCCAGCTCGCGTACCACTTTAAATGGCGAACAGCCATACCCTTGGGACCTACTTCAGCCCCAGGATGTGATGAGCCGACATCGAGGTGCCAAACACCGCCGTCGATATGAACTCTTGGGCGGTATCAGCCTGTTATCCCCGGAGTACCTTTTATCCGTTGAGCGATGGCCCTTCCATTCAGAACCACCGGATCACTATGACCTGCTTTCGCACCTGCTCGCGCCGTCACGCTCGCAGTCAAGCTGGCTTATGCCATTGCACTAACCTCCTGATGTCCGACCAGGATTAGCCAACCTTCGTGCTCCTCCGTTACTCTTTGGGAGGAGACCGCCCCAGTCAAACTACCCACCAGACACTGTCCGCAACCCGGGTAACGGGTCTACGTTAGAACACCAGCCATTAAAGGGTGGTATTTCAAGGTTGGCTCCACGCAGACTGGCGTCCACGCTTCAAAGCCTCCCACCTATCCTACACATCAAGGACCAGTGTTCAGTGTCAAGCTATAGTAAAGGTTCACGGGGTCTTTCCGTCTTGCCGCGGGTACACTGCATCTTCACAGCGAGTTCAATTTCACTGAGTCTCGGGTGGAGACAGCCTGGCCATCATTACGCCATTCGTGCAGGTCGGAACTTACCCGACAAGGAATTTCGCTACCTTAGGACCGTTATAGTTACGGCCGCCGTTTACCGGGGCTTCGATCAAGAGCTTCGCGTTGCCGCTAACCCCATCAATTAACCTTCCGGCACCGGGCAGGCGTCACACCGTATACGTCCACTTTCGTGTTTGCACAGTGCTGTGTTTTTAATAAACAGTTGCAGCCAGCTGGTATCTTCGACTGATTTCAGCTCCACCCGCAGGGGCTTCACCTACACATCAGCGTGCCTTCTCCCGAAGTTACGGCACCATTTTGCCTAGTTCCTTCACCCGAGTTCTCTCAAGCGCCTTGGTATTCTCTACCTGACCACCTGTGTCGGTTTGGGGTACGATTTCGTGTTACCTGATGCTTAGAGGCTTTTCCTGGAAGCAGGGCATTTATCACTTCAGCACCGTAGTGCCTCGTCATCACACCTCAGCGTTAACAAGGTACCGGATTTACCTGGAACCTCCGCCTACATGCTTAAACCGGGACAACCGTCGCCCGGCTGACATAGCCTTCTCCGTCCCCCCTTCGCAGTAACACCAAGTACAGGAATATTAACCTGTTTCCCATCGACTACGCCTTTCGGCCTCGCCTTAGGGGTCGACTCACCCTGCCCCGATTAACGTTGGACAGGAACCCTTGGTCTTCCGGCGTGCGGGCTTTTCACCCGCATTATCGTTACTTATGTCAGCATTCGCACTTCTGATACCTCCAGCAACCCTCACAGGCCACCTTCAACGGCTTACAGAACGCTCCCCTACCCAACAACGCATAAGCGTCGCTGCCGCAGCTTCGGTGCATGGTTTAGCCCCGTTACATCTTCCGCGCAGGCCGACTCGACCAGTGAGCTATTACGCTTTCTTTAAATGATGGCTGCTTCTAAGCCAACATCCTGGCTGTCTGTGCCTTCCCACATCGTTTCCCACTTAACCATGACTTTGGGACCTTAGCTGGCGGTCTGGGTTGTTTCCCTCTTCACGACGGACGTTAGCACCCGCCGTGTGTCTCCCGTGATAACATTCTTCGGTATTCGTAGTTTGCATCGGGTTGGTAAGCCGGGATGGCCCCCTAGCCGAAACAGTGCTCTACCCCCGAAGATGAGTTCACGAGGCGCTACCTAAATAGCTTTCGGGGAGAACCAGCTATCTCCCGGTTTGATTGGCCTTTCACCCCCAGCCACAGGTCATCCGCTAATTTTTCAACATTAGTCGGTTCGGTCCTCCAGTTAGTGTTACCCAACCTTCAACCTGCCCATGGCTAGATCACCGGGTTTCGGGTCTATACCCTGCAACTTAACGCCCAGTTAAGACTCGGTTTCCCTTCGGCTCCCCTATACGGTTAACCTTGCTACAGAATATAAGTCGCTGACCCATTATACAAAAGGTACGCAGTCACCCCATAAAAGAGGCTCCCACTGCTTGTACGTACACGGTTTCAGGTTCTTTTTCACTCCCCTCGCCGGGGTTCTTTTCGCCTTTCCCTCACGGTACTGGTTCACTATCGGTCAGTCAGGAGTATTTAGCCTTGGAGGATGGTCCCCCCATATTCAGACAGGATACCACGTGTCCCGCCCTACTCTTCGAGTTCACAGCATGTGTGCTTTCGTGTACGGGACTATCACCCTGTACCGTCGGACTTTCCAGACCGTTCCACTAACACACAAGCTGATTCAGACTCCGGGCTGCTCCCCGTTCGCTCGCCGCTACTGGGGGAATCTCGGTTGATTTCTTTTCCTCGGGGTACTTAGATGTTTCAGTTCCCCCGGTTCGCCTCGTTAACCTATGTATTCAGTTAACGATAGTGCAACGGATTGCACTGGGTTTCCCCATTCGGACATCGCCGGGTCAAAGGTTCATATCACCTCGCCGGCGCTTTTCGCAGATTAGCACGTCCTTCATCGCCTCTGACTGCCAGGGCATCCACCGTGTACGCTTAGTCGCTTAACCTCACAACCCGAAGATGTTTCACTTCTGATTGCGAAAATTTGAGAGACTCGAACACACATGAGCTGTGTGTCGTTTCAATTTTCAGCTTGATCCAGATTTTTAAAGAGCAAATATCTCAAACATGACTCGCAAGTCAGTTTTGAGATATGACGGCAGGTGACTTTCACTCACGAACCAGCAAGTGGCGTCCCCTAGGGGATTCGAACCCCTGTTACCGCCGTGAAAGGGCGGTGTCCTGGGCCTCTAGACGAAGGGGACGTACAGTCTCAATCGCAAGACGCCTTGCTATTTACTTTTCATCAGACAATCTGTGTGGACACTACAAAGGCAGGTTCTTTAAGGTAAGGAGGTGATCCAACCGCAGGTTCCCCTACGGTTACCTTGTTACGACTTCACCCCAGTCATGAATCACAAAGTGGTAAGCGCCCTCCCGAAGGTTAAGCTACCTACTTCTTTTGCAACCCACTCCCATGGTGTGACGGGCGGTGTGTACAAGGCCCGGGAACGTATTCACCGTGGCATTCTGATCCACGATTACTAGCGATTCCGACTTCATGGAGTCGAGTTGCAGACTCCAATCCGGACTACGACGCACTTTATGAGGTCCGCTTGCTCTCGCGAGGTCGCTTCTCTTTGTATGCGCCATTGTAGCACGTGTGTAGCCCTACTCGTAAGGGCCATGATGACTTGACGTCATCCCCACCTTCCTCCAGTTTATCACTGGCAGTCTCCTTTGAGTTCCCGGCCGGACCGCTGGCAACAAAGGATAAGGGTTGCGCTCGTTGCGGGACTTAACCCAACATTTCACAACACGAGCTGACGACAGCCATGCAGCACCTGTCTCAGAGTTCCCGAAGGCACCAAAGCATCTCTGCTAAGTTCTCTGGATGTCAAGAGTAGGTAAGGTTCTTCGCGTTGCATCGAATTAAACCACATGCTCCACCGCTTGTGCGGGCCCCCGTCAATTCATTTGAGTTTTAACCTTGCGGCCGTACTCCCCAGGCGGTCGACTTAACGCGTTAGCTCCGGAAGCCACGCCTCAAGGGCACAACCTCCAAGTCGACATCGTTTACGGCGTGGACTACCAGGGTATCTAATCCTGTTTGCTCCCCACGCTTTCGCACCTGAGCGTCAGTCTTTGTCCAGGGGGCCGCCTTCGCCACCGGTATTCCTCCAGATCTCTACGCATTTCACCGCTACACCTGGAATTCTACCCCCCTCTACAAGACTCTAGCCTGCCAGTTTCGAATGCAGTTCCCAGGTTGAGCCCGGGGATTTCACATCCGACTTGACAGACCGCCTGCGTGCGCTTTACGCCCAGTAATTCCGATTAACGCTTGCACCCTCCGTATTACCGCGGCTGCTGGCACGGAGTTAGCCGGTGCTTCTTCTGCGGGTAACGTCAATCGACAAGGTTATTAACCTTATCGCCTTCCTCCCCGCTGAAAGTACTTTACAACCCGAAGGCCTTCTTCATACACGCGGCATGGCTGCATCAGGCTTGCGCCCATTGTGCAATATTCCCCACTGCTGCCTCCCGTAGGAGTCTGGACCGTGTCTCAGTTCCAGTGTGGCTGGTCATCCTCTCAGACCAGCTAGGGATCGTCGCCTAGGTGAGCCGTTACCCCACCTACTAGCTAATCCCATCTGGGCACATCCGATGGCAAGAGGCCCGAAGGTCCCCCTCTTTGGTCTTGCGACGTTATGCGGTATTAGCTACCGTTTCCAGTAGTTATCCCCCTCCATCAGGCAGTTTCCCAGACATTACTCACCCGTCCGCCACTCGTCAGCGAAGCAGCAAGCTGCTTCCTGTTACCGTTCGACTTGCATGTGTTAGGCCTGCCGCCAGCGTTCAATCTGAGCCATGATCAAACTCTTCAATTTAAAAGTTTGATGCTCAATGAATTAAACTTCGTAATGAATTACGTGTTCACTCGTTGAGACTTGGTATTCATTTAGTGTCCGAAGACATTAAGAATCCATGTCACTTTGAGTGCCCACACAGATTGTCTGATAAATTGTTAAAGAGCAGTGCCGCTTCGTTTTCGCTGCGGCGCGGGGTGTGCATATTACGCTTTCCCGCTTCAGAGTCAAGCGTTTGTTTTGCTTTTCTCTGCTGACCCGGCGGCTTGCGTGCCGTTGTTCCGTGTCAGTGGAGGCGCATTATAGGGAGTTCTTCTGAAGTGACAAGAGGAAATTTAAAAAAAGTTTCTGACCGTGTTTTTTTTCACCAAAAGCGATGAGTTCAAGCTACAAATTGTTCTATTTGATGTATCTGCAACCACAATCACACCTGAGATGGCATAATTAACCGCATCAATATTTAAGGAATAAAAGCGATGCCATTAAGCGCACAACAGCTGGCAGCTCAAAAAAACCTGTCCTATGTGCTGGCAGAGAAACTGGCGCAGCTGATCTTAGCGGGTAAATATGCTCCAGGTAGCATCCTGCCCAGCGAGATGGAGCTGGGAGATCAGTTTGGCGTTAGCCGTACCGCCGTTCGCGAAGCGGTAAAAACATTAACGGCGAAAGGGATGGTGCTTCCACGCCCGCGCATTGGCACCCGCGTTATGCCTCAGGGAAACTGGAACTTTCTCGATCAGGAGTTACTCACCTGGTGGATGACCGAAGATAACTTTAATCAGGTCGTCGATCACTTTCTGGTCATGCGCAGCAGTCTTGAGCCTCAGGCCTGCCTGCTTGCCGCCACGCTCGGCACAGCCGAGCAAAAAGCGCAGCTCAATACTTTGATGGAAGAGATGGTGGATCTGAAAAAGCACTTTAACCGCGAGCGCTGGATAGCGGTCGATATGGCCTGGCATGAACATATCTATAATATGAGCGGAAATCCTTTCCTGACCTCCTTTGCTTCTTTATTCCATTCTGTGTACCACACTTACTTTACCTCTATCACGCAGGATGAGGTGGTGAAGCTGGATCTGCATCAGGCGATAGTCGATGCCATTCAGGAGAGCGACGGGCAGCGAGCCCTGAGTGCGTGCCAGGCGTTGCTGGCCGCGCCAACCCACCAGCAGGTAAATAAATGACAGAGAAAAAAGCACGCAGTATGGCCGGACTGCCGTGGATTGCAGCCATGGCGTTCTTTATGCAGGCACTGGATGCCACTATCCTCAATACCGCCCTTCCCGCCATAGCCCAAAGCCTTAACCGCTCCCCGCTGGCGATGCAATCCGCCATCATCAGCTACACCCTGACAGTGGCGATGCTTATTCCGGTCAGCGGCTGGCTGGCCGATCGTTTTGGCACACGCAAAGTGTTCATGCTGGCGGTGACGCTGTTCACGCTCGGTTCTCTGGCTTGCGCCCTCTCCACCTCTCTGACGGAACTGGTTATCTTCCGCGTTCTACAGGGGATAGGCGGCGCGATGATGATGCCCGTCGCGCGTCTGGCGTTATTACGCGCCTATCCGCGCAGCGAACTGCTCCCGGTGCTCAACTTTGTGACTATGCCTGGCCTGGTCGGCCCGATACTTGGCCCGGTTCTCGGCGGCGTACTGGTGACCTGGGCTAGCTGGCACTGGATCTTCCTGATTAATATTCCGATTGGTGTGGCAGGGCTGATTTATGCCCGCAAATATATGCCGAACTTCACCACGCCAAGACGCAGCTTCGATATGGGTGGTTTCTTCCTGTTTGGCCTGAGCCTGGTCCTGTTCTCCAGCGGGATGGAGCTGTTTGGCGAGAAAATCGTAGCGACGTGGCTGGCGATGGCCGTCATCCTCAGCGGTATTCTGCTGTTCCTTCTATATATACGTCATGCGCGTCGCCATCCGACACCGCTTATCTCTTTATCTCTGTTTAACACCCGAACGTTCTCCGTCGGGATCGCGGGCAATATTGCCTCGCGTCTGGGCACGGGCTGCGTACCGTTCCTGATGCCGCTGATGCTCCAGGTCGGTTTCGGCTATCCGGCCCTGATTGCTGGCTGCATGATGGCGCCCACGGCGATGGGCTCGATTCTGGCAAAATCGACGGTCACGCAGGTGCTGCGCTGGTTTGGCTATCGTAAGACGCTGGTTGGCGTGACGATCTTTATCGGATTGATGATTGCGCAGTTCTCCCTGCAATCTGCGGCGTTACCAATCTGGATGCTGATCCTGCCGCTGTTTGTGCTGGGTATGGCCATGTCGACGCAGTTTACGTCGATGAACACCATCACCCTTGCGGACCTCACCGACGAGAATGCCAGCAGCGGCAACAGCGTACTGGCGGTCACTCAACAGCTGTCGATCAGCCTCGGGGTTGCCGTGAGCGCGGCGGTACTGCGGTTTTATGAAGGGTTTGACGGTACAAATACCGTTGAGCAGTTCCACTATACCTTTATCACTATGGGCGCGCTTACCGTGGTATCGGCGGTGGTCTTTATGTTGTTAAAACCAAAAGACGGCCGGAACCTGATTAAAGAGCGTCACAAAGAGAAGGCTAAACCGAACCGCGTTCCATCAGAACAGGAGTAAGCTGCAAACGTTGCTGTTGCAGCGTGGGCTGGGCCATGCGGTGGATCAACACATCGATGGCCAGCTCGCCCAGTTCATCCTTCGGCTGATGGATGGTGGTCAGTGGGGGCGTCATGTAGCGCGCCAGTTCGATATCATCGTAACCGACGATCGCCATGTCGTCCGGAACACGTAATCCCGCCTGATACAGCGCCTGATATGCTCCGAATGCCATCGCATCGTTACCGATAAACACCGCCTGCGGACGCGGCTCTTGCGCCAGCAGTTTCTGCATTGCTTCAAATCCACCGTTAAATTCGAAATCGCCGGTGATGCGATAGCCATCAGGAATGGCAAGCCCCGCCCGTTCCATGGCCGAAAGATAGCCTTCCAGACGCAGGCGCGCCGGGGTTTTATCCAGCGGGCCGGTAATACAGGCAATGCGGGTATGACCTTTATCGATCAGATGCTGAGTCGCCATATCGCCGCCCAGCAGCGAGTTATCCTGGATCAGATCGCTGGTGCCGTCGAACGGCGCCCAGTCCATCATCACCGTGGGAATAGAAGGGTAACGCTGGATGATCTCTTTCGAAGGTTGATGCGTTTCGGTACAGAGCAGCAGCAGCCCGTCGACGCGTTTTTGCATCAGCGTTTCCAGGTTACGGTTCATGCGCTGCTCATCGCCTTCGGTATTGCACAGCACCAGGCTGTAGCCGCGCTCGAAGCAGCTGCGCTCCACGCCGCGCACCAGTTCAGAATAAAAAGGGTTGGTACTGGCCGTGATCAGCATGCCGATGGTGCGCGTCTGGTTGAGCTTCAGGCTGCGGGCCAGCGCAGACGGCGCATAGTTGAGTTCTTTAATTGCAGCGTCAACTTTCTCCCGAATCGCCTCGCTGACGAAGCGATCGTTATTGATTACGTGGGAGACAGTCGAGGTAGAAACGCCCGCCATACGGGCGACATCTTTCATTGTGGCCAAGCGTTACCCCTGCTGACTTAAGAATTCATCAATCTCTTTACGCCATGGAACAGAAGGCTGAGCGCCTTTACGCGTCACCGCAATCGCAGCGGCGGCATGCGCGAAGCGGATCGCGTCATCCATTGCTTTTCCTTCCAGCAGCGCCGTTACCAGTGCACCGTTGAAGGTGTCTCCTGCGGCGATGGTATCAATGGCTTTGACCTTAAAGCCCGGTACGCGACGGCCTTCGCCATTGACGCTAGCCCACACCCCACGGCTGCCGAGGGTGATGATTACGGTGCCGATGCCTTTTTCATGCAGTGCAAGCGCGGCACGCGCGGCATCGTCATCATTTTCGACACGGATACCCGTCAGCTTTTCCGCTTCGGTTTCGTTCGGGGTGATGATATCCACCAGCGCCAGCAGCTCGTCTGATAATACACGGGCAGGCGCAGGGTTAAGTAGGACAGACGTATGATTTTCATGCGCAATTTTCGCGGCGGCCAGCACGCTTTCAACCGGTGATTCCAGCTGCATCAGCAGGGCTTCCGCTCCGGCGATGATTCCACGCTGCGCTTCGACGCGTTCAGTCGTTAACGCGGCATTAGCCCCCGCATGAATACCGATGACATTCTCACCTTCCGCATTGACGAAAATCAGCGCCACGCCGGTAGATTCCCCTGCAACCACGCTGACGGGTGCAATGTCGATGTTGTCGCTTGCCAGCTGTTTGCGTACGCGCTCGCCGGTATCGTCATCACCCGTACAGGCGATAAACGCGATATTCGCCCCGCTGCGTCCGGCGGCAACCGCCTGGTTTGCGCCCTTACCGCCGAACGCCACCTGATACTGATTGCCAGTGACGGTTTCGCCCGGAGTGGGGAACGTTTCAAGGTTAAGAATGTGATCGGCATTGATACTGCCAAGGACGACGAGGTTGCCTGCGGTTTTCATGTATTGAGGTGTCCATCTGAGAGCGCCACCGGTATTACCCGGTGGCGTATGCCACACTTTTCTTTTATTTGGTGTCCCTCAGGCAGCCAGCGACTGCCTGAATCGCCTTTACTGCTTAATGACCAGTTTCAGGTCAACAGGATATTTGGCCTGAACTTTTTCGCCCTTCAGCACTTTATCGGCAGTTTGCACGCCAGTCGCGCCAATTTGCTCAGGCAGCTGAGCGATGGTCGCAGCCAGTTTGCCATCATTTACTGCTTTTTCACCATCCGGCGTGCCGTCAAATCCGACAACCATCACATCTGATTTACCCGCAGTCTGGAGCGCACGCAGCGCACCGAGCGCCATTTCGTCGTTCTGTGCGAATACCGCCTGCACATCAGGATGCGCGGTCAGCAGGTTCTGCATGACGTTCAGGCCCTTTGTACGGTCGAAGTCTGCCGGCTGGCTCGCCAGCACGTTGAATTTGTGCGCCGCTACAGCCTGCTGGAAACCTTCACCACGTTCACGGGCCGCGGAAGTCCCGGCGATCCCCTGCAACTCGATCACTTTCGCGCCTTCACCTGCTTTCTTCGCGATGTAGTCGCCAGCGATTTTACCGCCCAGTACGTTATCAGACGCAATGTGGCTGACCACATCCCCTTTCGTTGCCTGACGGTCAAGGGTGATGACCGGGATCTTCGCCTGGTTTGCCATCTTCACGGCGTTACCGACCGCGTCGGAATCGGTTGGGTTGATCAGCAGGATTTTGGTACCACGAACGGTTAAGTCCTGAACGTTAGCCAGCTCTTTCGCCGGGTTGTTCTGAGAATCCAGCACCACCAGGTTGTAGCCCAGTTTATCTGCTTCTTTCTGCGCGCCATCCTTCAGGGAGACGAAGAACGGGTTGTTCAGGGTAGAGACAACCAGCGCGATGGTGTCCTTCGCCATGGCGTTAGCACTTACGGTTGCGCTCAGCGCGACAGCAGAAACCAGGGTAGCCAGTTTTTTCATGTTCATATCTAAGATGTCCTGTAGTGTCGTCAGTTACTGTTTTTTGTTGTCTACCAGTACCGCCAGCAAAATCACCACTGCCTTAACGATCATCTGGTAATAGGAGGAAACACCTAACAAATTCAAACCATTATTCAGGAAACCGAGGATCAGTGCGCCGATCAATGTCCCAACAATGCGACCTTTACCACCCGCAAGGCTCGTACCGCCCAGAACCACTGCCGCGATGGCATCCAGCTCATAGCCCGTACCCGCCGTTGGCTGCGCGGAGGAGAGGCGCGCCACTTCGATGATGCCCGCCAGAGACGCCAGCAGGCCGCACAGGGAGTAAACGATAATTTTGACTTTATTAACGCTGATACCGGACAGGCGCGTTGCCGCTTCGTTACCGCCCAGCGCATAGATATAACGACCCAGACGGGTATGGTGCAGCATGTACCATGCCGCCAGGAAGACGATAGCCATGATCCAGACCGGGGTCGGGACACCCAGCGGGCGACCAATACCGAACCAGCCAAACAGATCGGCGTTATCGGTAAAACCGGTATTAATCGGGCTGCCGTTGGTGTACACCATGGTCACACCGCGCAGCAGCAGCATCATCACCAGCGTGGCGATGAACGCCTGAACGCGACCTTTCGCCACAATCACGCCGGTTACGGCGCCAATTGCCGCACCTGCCGCCAGCGCAGCGGCAACGGCCACCAGCGCGTTGACCTCAATACCAACAATCGACGCGGCGATCGCGCCGGTGAGGGCCAGCAGGGAACCGACGGACAGATCGATACCCGAGGTCAAAATCACCAGCGTCATCCCCACCGCCATAATGGCGTTGACGGAGGTCTGCTGAAGAATGTTGAACAGGTTATTGACGGTAAAAAAGTTCGGGCTCATGGTCGAGACAATCGCGATCAGCACCAGCAGGGCAATCAGCGATTTTTGTTCCATCAGCCATGCCTTTGTGAAATAGCGGCGACCAGAAACAGCCTGGGTAGTCATCTTCTTACTCCTGATTCACGCGATTAAGCTTGCCCACAGCGGCAGCCATCAGAACTTCCTGGGTGGCCTGCTCGCGAGTGAATTCACCGCCGAGATGCCCTTCATGCATGACGATAATGCGATCGCTCATGCCTAATACCTCTGGCATCTCGGAAGAGACCAGAATGATGCTCAGACCGTCGGCCTTGAACTGGTTAATCAGCTGATATATCTCTTTCTTCGCGCCCACGTCCACGCCGCGGGTAGGTTCATCAAGGATCAACACTTTTGGGCGCGTCATCAGCCCGCGGGCAATCGCCACTTTCTGCTGATTCCCGCCGGACAACAGGCCAATCGCCTGCTCCATCGATGGGGTTTTAACGTTAAAGAGACGGATAAAATCGCTGACCGCCTGCTGCTCATCTTTGTGTTTCAGGCTGCCGCCGCTGCGGCTGAAATAGCCTAGCGCCGTCAGGGACATGTTCTCTTTCACCGACATGCCCAGCACTAAGCCGTCGCGCTTACGGTCTTCGGAAATATAGACAATGCCGTTCGCCAGGCCATCCTGAGGCGAGCGGGTGACCACCTCATGGCCGTCGAGGGTAACGTAGCCGCTGGTGCGCGGCAGTGCGCCATAGAGCACTTTCATCAGTTCGGTGCGCCCCGCGCCCATCAGGCCCGCGACGCCAAGGATCTCGCCCTTGCGCAGGGTAAAGGAGACGTCATTCACGCCCGGCCCGCAGAGGTTATCCACCTTCAGGCGAATCTCTCCCGGCGCTTTCTCCAGATGCGGATACTGATCTTCGAGCTTACGTCCCACCATCATTTCAATCAGCGTATCTTCGGTCAGGGTTGCCACTTCGCGCTCGGCAATAAACTGCCCGTCGCGAAACACGGTGACGTCGTCGCAGATCTCGAATATCTCTTTCATGCGGTGTGAGATATAGACAATGCCGCGGCCCTGGGATTTCAGCTCACGGATCACGCGGAACAGGGATTCGGTTTCGGTATCGGTCAGGGCGTCGGTCGGTTCATCCATAATGATGACCTTCGACTCGAAGCTCAGCACCTTCGCGATTTCCACCATCTGCTGATCGCCGATGGAAAGGTCGCCCACCAGTCGGTCGCTCTTAAAGCGCAGATTCAGCTTCGCCAGCAGTTTGTCCGCTTTGGCATACATGGTTTTCCAGTCGATTTTGCCAAACCGGTTCACGAACTCACGGCCGAGGAAGATGTTCTCCGCAATGGTGAGCTGCGGGATCAGGTTCAACTCCTGGTGGATGATGCCGATGCCCGCTTCCTGAGAGGATTTCGGGCCGTTAAAGGTGGTCTCTTTACCCAGCCACAGCAGCGAACCGGCATCGCGTTGGTAGATACCGGTCAGCACTTTCATCATGGTGGATTTGCCGGCGCCGTTTTCGCCCACCAGCGCCATGACGCGCCCGGAATAGACGTTCAGCGCCGCACCGGAGAGGGCTTTTACGCCCGGGAACGACTTATCGATCCCTTTGAGTTGCAGTAATGCGTCCATGATGGCCTCAGAAGGTGACGCCAGCACAGAGAATGATATTCGCATACGGGGAGCACTCCCCGCTGCGAATCACCGCCTGACTGTCTGCGGTTTGTTGTTTGAACTGCTCGTGCGTTGTGTAACGAATTTCTATGGTGTTTCCCTGGTGCTGTTGCAGTTGCTCAATGTGGCTGAGCAACGTTTCGTGGAGTTGCGGATTATGTTGTTTGATTTCCGCCGCGAGAATGGCCGCCTCAACCTGCATCTCCGCGGTGACCACTTCCAGTACCTGCATGAACGAGGGTACGCCCTGCGTTAACGCCATATCGATACGGGTTGTGCTGCGCGGAACCGGTAAGCCTGCATCGCAAACCACCAGCGTATCGGTATGCCCAAGACGGGAAATCACCGATGAGATTTCTGAGTTGAGTACTGTGCCTTTCTTCATTTTTTGCTCCACTAGCGAAACGTTTCGCTAAAAACAGTGTAGCCGCAGAAGTGTTCAGAAAACCATCATGACGTAACGGATTTGTGATCAACGTCGAAACGTTTCGCTAAGTGAAATGCAATAGAGGAAAATTGCCCGGCGGCGCTACGCTTGCATGGGCCTACGGGTCTGGTAGGCCGGGTAAGCGCAGCGCCACCCGGCATATTCAGAAGGGTTAAATCTCGACCTGCGTCCCCAGCTCAATCACGCGGTTAGGCGGGATCTCAAACTGGTCAGGCGCACGCAGGGCGTTACGTTGCAGAATGAGATACAGCTTGCCGCGCAGGCGCAGATACCATGGGCGCTTGCCGATGATCAGCGACTCGTGGGACATAAAGAACGACGTCTCCATCATGCGGCAACTCAGGCCTTCCAGACCGCAGCGGTGGAACACCTCTTCCACGTTCGGCGTTTCGCGCCAGCCGTAGCTTGCCACCACGCGCCAGAAGGTTGGGGACAGCTGTTCAATCTGTACGCGACGCACGTTGTGAACGTACGGCGCATCTTCGGTACGCAGCGTCAGCAGGATCACGCGCTCGTGCAGCACTTTGTTGTGCTTGAGGTTATGCATCAGCGCAAACGGGATCACGTTCAGCGCGCGAGACATATACACCGCTGTGCCCGGCACGCGCACCGGTGGGGATTTCTCCAGCGAGGCGATCATCGCCTCAAGAGAGTTACCGTGCTCGTGCATACGACGCAGCAGGCGGAAACGTTCGCTCTTCCACGTCGTCATCACAATAAACATCACCAGACCCAGCGTCAGCGGCAGCCAGCCGCCGGAGACAATCTTGTCGAGGTTCGCAGAGAACAGCGGCACGTCGATGCAGAGGAAGCCAACCAGGATCAGCCCCACGAGGAACTTATTCCAGTGCCAGTTACGGTACGCCACGGTAGTGGAGAGAATAGAGGTCAACACCATCGTTCCGGTTACCGCGATACCGTACGCCGCCGCCAGATTACTGGAGTGCTCAAAGCTGACGATAACAATCACTACCGCGAAATAGAGCAGCCAGTTGACGAAGGGAATGTAGATCTGGCCAGACTCCATCTCCGAGGTATGGATAATGCGCATTGGGGAGAGATAACCCAGACGCACGGCCTGACGCGTCAGGGAGAATACGCCTGAAATGACAGCCTGAGAGGCAATGACCGTCGCCAGCGTCGCCAGGATCAGCATCGGAACCAGCGCCCAGTCCGGCGCCAGCAGGAAGAACGGGTTTTTAATCGCTTCAGGGTGTGCAAGCAGCAGCGCGCCCTGACCGAAGTAATTCAGCACCAGTGAAGGCAAGACCACGCTAAACCAGGCGACGCGAATAGGGAGTTTCCCGAAGTGACCCATATCCGCATACAGCGCTTCAACACCGGTAATGGACAGCACCACCGCGCCCAGCGCCACAAACGACACCACTTTATATTCAAGGAAGAAATGCACCGCCCACATTGGGTTCAGCGCGTGCAGGACATCCGGGTTGGCGATAATACTGCGTAAGCCCAGCGCCGCCAGGATCAGGAACCAGGCCAGCATAATAGGCGCGAACAGCTTACCCACCAGCCCGGTACCGTGTTTTTGTATGGCAAACAGCAACGTCAGCACGATAATAGCGAGTGGCACCACCCACGTATCAAGCTGTGGCGCGACAATCTCCAGCCCCTCTATGGCCGACATTACAGAAATCGCCGGCGTAATCACGACTTCTCCATAGAAGAAGCTGCCGCCAATCAGGCCGATGATGACCAGCACGGAGGTCATTCTTGCGGACGTATTGCGCCCGGCAAGGGACATCAGGGTCAGAATACCGCCCTCGCCCGCGTTATCAGCCCGCATTACGAAAGAGAGATACTTAAGGGAGACCACCAGGATCAGCAGCCAGAAGATGAGCGAGAGGAAACCAAATACGGCGTCACGCTCTACACCAAAACCAAACTGACCGGACAGACATTCACGAAGCGTATAAAGCGGGCTGGTGCCGATATCACCGTAGACAACCCCGATCGCCGCAAGCGTTACTGCGGGTAATGATTGCTTATTATCAGTGCTCATAGACTAGTCTTTTCGTTTGAATAACAAATGTGTGCTTAGTCCCTTGGCCCACAAAAAGCGCACAGTATGCACGATTCAATGCAAAATCGTACCCCTAAATGCAGCCGCATTAATGTAGCGCAAAGAAAATAGCGCCGCACTTCAGCCTATTACCAGGCCAGACCGAAACGTCTATACTCGCTTCAATTAGCCGCCACGACGGCGAAAGGATGCAAAACTATTATGGCTCACTCACATTTATTAGCAGAAAGAATTTCCCGCCTCAGCAGTGCGCTGGAGAAAGGCCTTTACGAGCGTAGCCACGCCATTCGCCTCTGTTTACTGGCGGCGCTGAGTGGGGAAAGCGTATTTCTGCTGGGCCCGCCGGGCATTGCCAAAAGTCTGATCGCACGCCGCCTCAAATTCGCTTTCCAGAACGCGCGCGCATTCGAGTATTTGATGACGCGCTTCTCCACGCCGGAAGAAGTTTTCGGCCCACTCTCCATTCAGGCGTTAAAAGATGAGGGACGCTATGAACGTCTGACGGCGGGCTATCTTCCGGAAGCGGAAATCGTCTTTCTTGATGAGATCTGGAAAGCCGGCCCGGCCATTCTGAATACCCTGCTGACGGCAATTAACGAACGCCGCTTCCGCAACGGCGCCAGCGAAGAGAAGATCCCCATGCGCCTGCTGGTGGCCGCGTCAAACGAACTGCCCGAAGCCGACAGCAGCCTGGAAGCGCTGTATGACCGTATGCTGATCCGCCTGTGGCTGGATAAAGTCCAGGATAAATCAAACTTCCGTTCTATGCTGGTAAGCCAGCAGGATGAAAACGAAAACCCGGTGGCAGCGTCATTGCAGGTCACGGACGAGGAATACCACCAGTGGCAGGAGGAGATCGGCAAGATAAAACTGCCCGATCCCGTTTTTGAGCTGATCTTTATGCTGCGCCAGCAGCTTGATTTGCTGCCTTCCGCGCCGTACGTCTCCGATCGTCGCTGGAAAAAAGCCATTCGCCTGCTCCAGGCAAGCGCGCTGTTTAGCGGCCGCGATGCTGTCGCCCCAATCGATCTGATCCTGCTGAAAGACTGCCTGTGGCACGACGCAGAAGGGATGAATCTGATGCAACAGCAGCTGGACGTTTTGATGACCGGACACGCGTGGGGTCAACAGTCGATGCTTAATCAACTGGGCGCGATTGCCCAACGTCGCCTTCAGCTCCAGCAGCAGCAAAGTGACAAAACCGCGCTGAAGGTGAACCGTCTTGGCGGGATGTTTGCCCGTAAACCGCACTATGAACTGCCCGCCGGGCTGACTGACGCCTCGCTCACGCTTCTTCTTCAGCAACCGCTGAAGCTTCATGATATGCAGGTTGTGCACGTGACGATCGAACGCGTTGCGCTGGTTCAGTGGCTGGATAAAGGCGGTGAGATCCGCGGTAAACTCAACGGTATCGGCTTTGCACAGCCGCTGACGATGGAAGTCGACAGCAGCCAGCACCTAGTGATCCGTGACGTCAGCCTTCAGGGATCGCGCCTGGCGCTGCCGGGCACGGCCTCCGATACTGTTCCGGAGGAGATCAAACAGCAGCTCGACGCGCTGGATAACGAATGGCATCAGCAGCACACGCGCTTCAGCGAGCAGCAGAAATGCCTCTTTATCCATAGCGACTGGTTAGGTCGCATTGAAGCCAGCTTGCAGGATGTCAGCGCGCAGATCAAACAGGCGCGTCAATGCTAACGCTGGACACGCTTAACGTCATGCTGGCGGTTAGCGAGGAAGGGTTGATCGAAGAGGTCGTCATTACCCTGCTCGCTTCACCGCAGCTGGCGGCCTTCTTTGAAAAATTCCCGAAGCTCCGAAAAGCAATGACGGACGATCTGCCCCGCTGGCGCGATAACCTGCGACAGCGGTTTAAGGAGACGGAAGTCCCGCCGGAACTGACAGAGGAAGTGGCTGGTTACCAGCAGTGCCAGCGGCTTTCAACACCGCAGTTTATTGCCCAGCTACAGCAAACCCTGACGCTGCTTGATAACGTTCACTCCCCGTTTGCCAGCCAGGCCAGAGCGCTGGTCACTGACAACCCCAGCTTTACTCCCGCCCTGCATACGCTGTTTTTACAGCGCTGGCGTCTGAGCCTTGTGGTCCAGGCCACGGCCCTTAATCAGCAGTTGCTGGACGAAGAGCGCGAACAGTTGCTCAGTGAAGTCCAGGAGCGAATGACCCTGAGCGGCCAGTTAGAACAGGTGCTGGTGGAGAATGAAAACGCCGCCGGTCGACTCTGGGATATGAGTGCCGGCCAGTTAAAGCGGGGCGATTATCAGCTGATCGTGAAGTACGGCGACTTTCTGGCACAACAGCCGGAGCTGATGAAGCTCGCAGAACAGCTCGGCCGTTCCCGGGAGGCCCGGTCGGTCCCAAAGAAAGATGCGCCGATGGAAACCTTCCGTACGCTGGTACGTGAACCCTCCACCGTACCGGAGCAGGTGGACGGGCTACAGCAAAGCGATGACATCCTGCGTCTGCTGCCTACGGAACTCAGCACGCTGGGCATGACCGAACTGGAGTATGAGTTTTATCGTCGGCTGGTGGAAAAACAGCTCATTACCTATCGACTGCATGGCGAAGCCTGGCGCGAGAAGATCAGCCAGCGTCCGGTGGTGCACCAGGATTTTGATGAGCAACCGCGCGGCCCATTTATTGTTTGCGTCGATACGTCCGGATCGATGGGGGGCTTTAATGAACAGTGTGCAAAAGCGTTCTGCCTGGCCCTGATGCGCGTGGCGCTCGCCGATCGTCGTCGCTGCTACATCATGTTATTTTCCAGCGAAGTGGTGGGGTATGAACTGACCAGCCCACAGGGGCTGGAGCAGGCGATCCGCTTTTTAAGCCAGCGCTTTCGCGGCGGCACCGATCTGGCCAGCTGTTTTCGCAGCATCATTGAGCGCATGCAGGGCGGAGACTGGTACGACGCGGATGCGGTGGTGATTTCCGATTTTATTGCCCAGCGGCTGCCGGACGACGTCGTGAATAAAGTGAAGGAGATGCAGCGCGTGCACCAGCACCGTTTCCATGCCGTGGCGATGTCTGCACATGGAAAACCCGGCATCATGCGCATCTTCGATCATATCTGGCGCTTTGATACCGGGTTGCGTAGCCGCCTGCTCAGACGCTGGCGACGTTAATTAAAGAAGAGAACCGACGCTCTCACGTACCTGCTGCGGCCAGACCCCACACTGTACCTGACCAATGTGAGAGAGTTGCAGCAGCAGCATGGTCAGACGAGACTGGCCAATACCACCGCCGATGGTCTGCGGCATTTCACCGCGCAGCAGTGCCTGGTGCCACTCCAGTTGCAGACGATCTTCATCACCGGTCACGGCCAGCTGACGCTTCAGTGCTTCAGCATCCACGCGGATCCCCATCGAAGAGAGTTCAAACGCATCTTCCAGAACCGGGTTCCAGACCAGAATATCGCCGTTCAGACCGGCATATTCGCTTTCGCCCACGGTGCTCCAGTCATCGTAATCCGGCGCACGGACGTCGTGACGTTTACCATCAGACAATTTCCCGCCAATGCCGATAAGGAATACCGCGCCCAGCTCTTTGGCGATCGCGCGTTCACGGCCTTTGGCATCCAGATCCGGGAAACGGCTCAGCAATTCCTGACTGTGAACAAAGTGGATCGTTTCCGGCAGGAACGGTGCCAGACCAAACTCTTTGCTCACGGCCGCTTCGGTTGCTTTGATCCCGGCGTAGATCGCCTCAACGGTGGATTTCAGCGTACCGACGTGACGCTCGCCATCTCCCATTACGCGCTCCCAGTCCCACTGGTCAACGTAGACAGAGTGAATCGGGGAAAGGCGGTCTTCATCGGGGCGAAGGGCTTTCATGTGCGTGTAAAGCCCTTCGCCCGCGCTGAAGTCGTGTTGTCCCAGGGTTTGACGCTTCCACTTCGCCAGGGAATGAACCACTTCGAACTGGGCGTCTGGCAGTGTTTTCACTTTTACCTGTACCGCTTTTTCGCAACCAGACAAGTTATCCTGCGTCCCGTCACCCACGCGGCTCAGAATCGGCGCCTGAACTTCAATAAGGCCAAGCTTCTCTTCCAGCTGGCGGGAAAAATGGGATTTTACGAAACTGATCTGGCGTTGTTTTGCGATGTAAGCGGTTTTCATTATTTATACTCCTGCGTCCTGTTGATACTGATTAAGCAACAGAACAGGCGCTTAATTCAATAACCCATCAACAAAAAGCCGCCTTCACTTTTGATTCGTTAAAATAAGACGCTAGAATAGAGGGAATCATTAATCTTCATAAGAAAAACCTATGGAAAATTATCAGATCGACAATCTGGACCGCGGCATTCTGGAAGCGCTAATGGCCAACGCACGCACCGCGTATGCCGAACTGGCGAAACAATTTGGCGTCAGCCCGGGGACCATTCACGTTCGCGTCGAGAAAATGAAGCAGGCCGGGATCATCACCGGCGCACGCATTGATGTCAGCCCGAAGCAACTTGGCTACGACGTCTGCTGCTTCATTGGCATTATTCTGAAAAGCGCCAAAGATTACCCCTCCGCGCTGGAGAAACTGAACGCGCTGGATGAAGTCACCGAGGCGTACTACACCACCGGGCACTACAGCATCTTTATAAAGGTGATGTGCCGATCCATTGACGCCCTCCAGCAGGTACTTATCAACAAGATCCAAACAATCGATGAAATTCAGTCCACTGAAACCCTGATCTCCCTGCAAAACCCGATCATGCGTACTATCCGCCCGTGATCGGGCAATTTCATTCCCACATTTTCCACAGGTAGATCCCAGCTCGTTCACAGCGTACAATGGCCGCCTCTTTATCTGAGCGAGCGATCAATGGCGGACATTACTCTTATCAGCGGCAGCACCCTTGGCGGTGCGGAATATGTAGCGGAACATCTGGCTGAGAAGCTGGAAGATGCGGGCTTTTCTACACAAACGCTGCACGGACCGCTGCTGGAAGATCTCCCGACTGACGGGGTCTGGCTGCTGATCACCTCCACGCACGGCGCGGGCGATCTGCCGGATAACCTGCAACCTTTATATGACGAACTGCTGGAACAACAGCCCGATCTGTCAAACGTCCGGTTTGGCGCTGTGGGGATCGGCAGCCGTGAATATGACACTTTCTGTGGCGCCATAGAGAAAGTAGAAGCTGCGGTGACCGCCTGCGGAGCAAAACAGCTGGGTGAAACGCTGAAGATCAACATCCTCGATCATGACATTCCCGAAGATCCAGCCGAGATCTGGCTCGCGGAATGGAAAAATTTACTCAAAAACGATTAAAGATCGTGCGATCAGATGTGGATAACTCTGGTTAAAAGCTCGTATTAAGCCGTAGTTATCCAAAGAACAACGTTGGTTTAGTTTTTGACCTGTGTATAAAGTGGCGATCTGATCCCAGCTTATACGGTCCAGGATCACCGATCATTCACAGCAAACGATCCTTCCTAACTGCATGATCTTATTTATGGGATCGGACTTATCCACAGAGGTCTGCGATCCTAATAAGAGATCACAATAGAACAGATCTCTAAATAAAAAGATCTTCTTTTTAATAGCCCAGGATCCCAATGCTTTCTCGAAAGACTAAAGTTGAGTAGAATCCACGGCCCGGGCTTCAATCCATTTTCATACCGCTTTACGCGAGGCAGACCACCATGTTTTATCAGGATCCTTTTGACGTCATCATCATTGGCGGGGGTCACGCAGGCACTGAGGCCGCAATGGCCGCAGCGCGAATGGGTCAGCAGACCCTGCTTTTGACACACAATATCGACACGCTGGGACAAATGTCCTGTAATCCGGCGATTGGCGGCATTGGGAAAGGACACCTGGTAAAAGAAGTGGATGCACTTGGCGGCCTGATGGCGAAAGCGATCGATCATGCGGGCATTCAGTTTAGGATACTAAACGCGAGTAAAGGTCCGGCTGTTCGCGCCACCCGTGCACAGGCAGACCGCGTGCTTTACCGTCAGGCTGTGCGCACCGCGCTGGAAAACCAACCGAACCTGATGATCTTCCAGCAGGCGGTAGAAGATCTTATCGTGGAGAACGATCGTGTTGTTGGCGCCGTGACCCAGATGGGTCTTAAGTTCCGCGCAAAAGCGGTTGTGCTGACGGTCGGGACATTCCTGGACGGTAAAATCCATATTGGTCTGGACAACTACAGCGGTGGCCGTGCTGGCGATCCGCCGTCGATTCCGTTATCTCGTCGTCTGCGTGAACTGCCGCTGCGCGTAAGCCGCCTGAAAACCGGTACGCCGCCGCGTATTGATGCGCGCACCATTGATTTCAGCGTGCTCGCACAGCAGCACGGCGATAACCCGATGCCGGTGTTCTCGTTCATGGGCAATGCGGCTCAGCATCCGCAGCAGGTGCCGTGCTACATCACGCACACCAATGAAAAAACCCATGACGTGATCCGCAATAACCTCGATCGCAGCCCAATGTACGCCGGTGTGATCGAAGGGATCGGCCCACGTTATTGCCCGTCGATCGAAGACAAGGTGATGCGCTTTGCCGATCGTAACCAGCACCAGATCTTCCTGGAGCCGGAAGGGCTGACCTCAAATGAAATTTACCCGAACGGCATCTCCACCAGCCTGCCGTTCGATGTACAGATGCAAATTGTTCGCTCAATGCAGGGCATGGAGAACGCAAGAATCGTTCGCCCTGGCTACGCTATTGAGTACGATTTCTTCGATCCGCGTGACCTGAAGCCAACCCTGGAAAGCAAATTCATCCAGGGTCTGTTCTTCGCGGGCCAGATTAACGGTACTACCGGCTACGAAGAAGCCGCAGCGCAAGGTCTGCTGGCCGGTCTGAACGCCGCTCGCTTCTCTGCCGAGAAAGAGGGCTGGGCACCGGCGCGTTCTCAGGCTTACCTGGGCGTTCTGGTCGACGATCTCTGCACGCTGGGGACTAAAGAACCGTACCGCATGTTTACTTCTCGTGCGGAATATCGCCTGATGCTGCGCGAAGACAATGCCGATCTGCGTCTGACTGAGGTGGGCCGTGAATTGGGTCTGGTGGATGACGAACGCTGGGCGCGCTTCAACGAGAAGCTGGAGCGTATCGAACAGGAACGTCAGCGCCTGAAAACCACCTGGGTGAATCCGCAGGCGGAAACCGCTGCCGAAGTAAACGCTCACTTAACAGCACCGCTGTCGCGCGAAGCCAGCGGGGAAGATCTGCTGCGCCGTCCTGAAGTCACCTACGAGAATCTGGTCAAACTGACCGCGTTCGCGCCGGGCCTTGAAGACGCGGAAGCGGCCGAGCAGGTCGAAATCCAGGTGAAATACGAAGGCTACATCGCGCGTCAGCAGGATGAGATCGAAAAACAGCAGCGCAACGAAAACACGCTGCTGCCGGAAATGCTGGACTATCGTCAGGTGACGGGCCTTTCCAACGAAGTGATCGCTAAGCTGAACGATCACAAACCTGTGTCGATTGGCCAGGCCTCACGTATCTCCGGCGTCACACCTGCCGCGATTTCGATTCTGCTGGTGTGGCTGAAAAAGCAGGGTATGCTGCGCCGCAGCGCGTAATGCTCTGAAAATTGCCCGGTGGCGCTGCGCTTACCGGGCCTACTGAACCCGTAGGGCGGGTTAGCGAAGCGCCACCCGCCACTTAAGTTTCTCAACAGGTATCCACCGTGCTCAATAAACTCTCTCGTCTGCTGGAACAGGCAGGTATTTCGCTCACCGATCACCAGAAAAATCAGCTGGTGGCCTATGTCGATATGCTGAACAAATGGAATAAAGCGTACAACCTCACCTCCGTACGCGATCCCAACGAGATGCTGATTCGCCATATTCTCGATAGCATCGTCGTGGCGCCGTATCTGAACGGGGAACGTTTTATCGACGTGGGCACCGGCCCGGGCTTGCCGGGCGTTCCGTTGTCTATTGTTCGACCGGAGAGTCAATTCACGCTGCTGGACAGCCTGGGTAAGCGCGTACGCTTTTTACGCCAGGTCCAGCATGAGCTGAAGCTGGAAAACATCACGCCCGTGCAGAGCAGGGTAGAGGAGTTCCCGGCTGAGCCACCGTTTGACGGCGTTATCAGCCGCGCATTTGCGTCACTCAATGACATGGTGAGCTGGTGCAAACACCTGCCGGCGGAGAAGGGGCGTTTTTATGCGCTGAAAGGGCAACTTCCGGGGGACGAAATCGAGCTGCTTCCGGACGGTTTTGCTGTCGAATCCATTGAGAAACTTCAGATCCCTCAGCTCGAAGGTGAGCGTCATCTGGTGATAATTAAGCCAAACACTTTTTAAAAATTAATAAAAAATGTGGAATTTGTGCTGTTCTGATCGTGTTAAAAAGCAGCACATCCCGTCTGTTTTGGCCGTTGTTAATTTAACCTTGTTGTTACCATGGGTTTTCTTATAGTTAACCTGAAGTGAGTTGTTCACTCTGAGGATAATCAACCATGAAAATATCAGCCTGCTAAAAGTGGGTAAAGGCAACAAGAATGGAATGTTAAATATTTATTAAGAATGTCAATAAAAGGTTTTTGTTGTATACGGCTCTGTTTTAAAAATAGTTGCGATTTTTTTGCTTTAATTTCATACAGATGAAATAAATCGTTTTACGTCTTTGATAAATACCACTTTATCGCAAATGTGTATTTTGTGATCTCGTGCACGCTTTATCACCAACGTTTCCGCGCTGTTTGCAGTTTTGCCTGAAGGTCGGCACTTAGGTCAAAAGTTGAAAAATAGGACTGGGGAAAAATATTTAAACATTTATTCACCTTTTCGCTACTTAATGTTTGAAATCACGGGTACGCACCGTATAATTTGACCGCTTTTTGATGCTTGACTCTGAGCCTTAAAGGACGTTTTATACGACACGCGGCATACCTCGAAGGGAGCAGGAGTAAAAACGTGATGTCTGTGTCGCTCTTGAGTAGAAACGTTGCTCGTAAGCTTCTGTTCATTCAGTTTCTGGCTGTGATAGCAAGTGGACTGCTGTTTAGCCTCAAAGACCCCTTCTGGGGCATCTCCGCCGCGTGCGGAGGTTTGGCGGTGGTTCTGCCAAACGTGTTGTTTATGATTTTTGCCTGGCGTCATCAGGCGCATACACCCGCCAAAGGCCGCGTGGCCTGGTCCTTCGCTCTCGGCGAAGTGTGTAAGGTGTTGCTGACCTTTGCTCTACTGGTGATGGCGCTGGCGGTTTTGAAAGTGGTATTCATGCCGCTGATAGCAACGTGGGTTTTGGTGCTGGTGGTACAAGTTCTGGCTCCAGCTGTAATCAATAACAAAGGGTAAAAGGCATCATGGCTTCAGAAAATATGACGCCGCAGGATTACATAGGTCACCATCTGAATAACCTTCAGCTGGACCTGCGTACATTCTCGCTGGTGGATCCACATAACCCCCCGGCCACCTTCTGGACGATCAACATCGACTCCATGTTCTTCTCGGTGGTTTTGGGTCTTCTGTTCCTGGCCATGTTCCGCAGCGTTGCTAAAAAGGCGACCAGCGGTGTTCCAGGGAAATTCCAGACGTTCATCGAGATGATCATCGGCTTCGTCCATGGCAGCGTGAAAGACATGTACCATGGTAAGAGCAAACTGATTGCTCCGCTGGCCCTGACCGTGTTCGTTTGGGTCTTCCTGATGAACCTGATGGACCTCCTGCCTATCGATTTCTTACCTTGGATCGGTGAGCACGTACTCGGCCTGCCTGCACTGCGCGTGGTTCCGTCTGCCGACGTGAACATCACCCTGTCGATGGCGCTGGGCGTATTTATCCTCATTCTGTTCTACAGCATCAAAATGAAAGGCGTAAGCGGCTTTGTGAAAGAGCTTACCTTGCAGCCGTTCAACCACTGGGCGTTTATTCCGGTCAACCTGATCCTGGAAGGCGTTAGCCTGCTGTCCAAACCTGTTTCACTGGGTCTGCGACTGTTCGGCAACATGTATGCGGGTGAGCTGATTTTCATTCTGATCGCGGGTCTTCTGCCGTGGTGGTCACAGTGGATTCTGAATGTGCCATGGGCCATTTTCCACATCCTGATCATTACGCTGCAAGCCTTTATCTTCATGGTTCTGACGATCGTCTATCTGTCGATGGCGTCTGAAGAGCACTGATTTTTTACCAACACTACTACGTTTTAATTGAAACAAACTGGAGACTGTCATGGAAAACCTGAATATGGATCTGCTGTACATGGCTGCCGCTGTGATGATGGGTCTGGCGGCTATCGGTGCTGCGATCGGTATCGGCATCCTCGGGGGCAAATTCCTGGAAGGCGCAGCGCGTCAACCTGATCTGATTCCTCTGCTGCGTACTCAGTTCTTTATCGTTATGGGTCTGGTGGATGCAATCCCAATGATCGCTGTAGGTCTGGGTCTGTACGTGATGTTTGCTGTCGCGTAGTAGTTGTTTTAAAACCCCAAGCCACAGAAATTTAAGAGGTATTGTGCTGTGAACATGAACGCAACAATCCTCGGCCAGGCCATCGCGTTTATTCTCTTTGTCTGGTTCTGCATGAAGTATGTATGGCCGCCTTTAATGGCTGCCATCGAAAAACGTCAGAAAGAAATTGCTGACGGTCTGGCTTCCGCAGAACGCGCTAAGAAAGATTTGGACCTTGCACAGGCCAACGCGACAGACCAGCTGAAAAAAGCGAAAGCTGAAGCTCAGGTAATCATTGAACAGGCTAACAAACGCCGTTCTCAGATCCTGGACGAAGCCAAAGCTGAAGCAGAACAGGAACGTACTAAGATCGTGACACAGGCTCAGGCTGAAATTGAAGCTGAGCGTAAACGTGCTCGTGAAGAACTGCGTAAGCAGGTTGCGATTCTGGCTGTTGCTGGCGCCGAGAAGATCATCGAACGTTCCGTGGATGAAGCTGCTAACAGCGACATCGTGGACAAACTTGTCGCTGAACTGTAAGGAGGGAGGGGCTGATGTCTGAATTTGTTACGGTAGCTCGCCCCTACGCCAAAGCAGCTTTTGACTTTGCTGTCGAACACCAAAATGTCGATCGCTGGCAGAATATGCTGGCGTTTGCCGCTGAGGTGACGAAAAACGAACAAATGGCCGAGTTGCTTTCTGGTGCGTTAGCGCCTGAAACCCTCGCCGCGTCGTTTATCGCCGTGTGCGGAGAGCAACTGGATGCCAACGGCCAGAACCTGATTAAGGTGATGGCGGAAAATGGTCGTCTCCGTGTGCTCCCGGATGTTCTCGAGCAGTTTGAGCACTTACGTGCCCTTAGTGAAGCTACCGCTGAAGTTGAAGTAACTTCTGCGACTGAACTGAGTAACGAACAGCTTGCGAAAATCACCGCCGCGATGGAAAAACGTCTGTCACGCAAAGTTAAGCTGAATTGCAAAATCGATAAGTCTGTAATGGCAGGCGTAATCATCCGCTCGGGTGATATGGTCATTGATGGCAGCGTACGCGGCCGTCTTGAGCGCCTTGCAGACGTCTTGCAGTCTTAAGGGGACTGGAGCATGCAACTGAATTCCACCGAAATCAGCGAACTGATCAAGCAGCGCATTGCTCAGTTCAATGTTGTGAGTGAAGCTCACAACGAAGGTACTATTGTTTCTGTAAGTGACGGTGTTATCCGCATCCACGGCCTGGCCGATTGTATGCAGGGTGAGATGATTTCCCTGCCGGGTAACCGTTACGCTATCGCACTGAACCTGGAGCGCGACTCCGTAGGTGCCGTTGTGATGGGTCCATACGCTGACCTTGCCGAAGGCATGAAGGTTAAGTGTACTGGCCGTATTCTGGAAGTACCGGTTGGCCGTGGCCTGCTGGGTCGCGTTGTTAACACCCTGGGTGCGCCAATCGACGGTAAAGGTCCGGTTGAGCACGATGGCTTCTCCCCAATCGAAGTTATCGCACCAGGCGTTATCGACCGTCAGTCCGTTGATCAGCCAGTGCAGACGGGTTATAAGTCCGTTGACGCTATGATCCCAATCGGTCGTGGTCAGCGTGAACTGATCATCGGTGACCGTCAGACCGGTAAAACCGCGATGGCAATCGACGCCATCATCAACCAGCGTGATTCCGGCATCAAATGTGTATACGTGGCTATCGGCCAGAAAGCGTCCACCATTTCCAACGTGGTTCGTAAACTGGAAGAGCACGGCGCACTGTCTAACACCATCGTTGTGGTAGCAACCGCGTCTGAATCTGCTGCACTGCAATACCTGGCGCCATACGCCGGTTGCGCAATGGGCGAATACTTCCGTGACCGCGGTGAAGATGCGCTAATCGTATACGATGACCTGTCTAAACAGGCCGTTGCTTATCGTCAGGTTTCCCTGCTGCTCCGTCGTCCACCAGGACGTGAAGCATTCCCGGGCGACGTATTTTACCTCCACTCTCGTCTGCTGGAGCGTGCTTCCCGCGTTAACGCGGAATACGTCGAGAACTTCACCAAAGGTGAAGTGAAGGGTAAAACAGGTTCTCTGACCGCTCTGCCGATCATTGAAACCCAGGCGGGTGACGTTTCTGCGTTCGTTCCGACCAACGTAATCTCCATTACCGATGGTCAGATCTTCCTGGAAACCAACCTGTTTAACTCCGGTATTCGTCCGGCGGTTAACCCGGGTATCTCCGTATCCCGTGTGGGTGGTGCTGCTCAGACCAAGATCATCAAGAAACTGTCCGGTGGTATCCGTACCGCGCTGGCACAGTATCGTGAACTGGCTGCGTTCTCTCAGTTCGCATCCGATCTGGACGAAGCAACCCGTAAACAGCTGAGCCACGGTCAGAAAGTGACCGAGCTGCTGAAGCAGAAACAGTACGCGCCAATGTCTGTTGCTCAGCAGGGCCTGGTACTGTTCGCGGCTGAACGCGGTTACCTCGAAGATGTGGAACTGGCGAAAATCGGTAGCTTCGAAGCCGCTCTGCTGGCTTACGTCGACCGTGATCACGCTCCGCTGATGCAAGAGATCAACCAGACCGGTGGCTATAACGACGAAATCGAAGGCAAGCTGAAAGCTATCCTCGATTCCTTCAAAGCAACCCAATCCTGGTAATCGTCCGGCGGCTTGTCTCAGGACAAGCCGTCTGGCATTGAGGAGAAGCTCATGGCCGGCGCAAAAGAGATACGTAGTAAGATCGCAAGCGTCCAGAACACGCAAAAGATCACTAAAGCGATGGAGATGGTCGCCGCTTCCAAAATGCGTAAATCGCAGGATCGCATGGCGGCCAGCCGTCCTTATGCAGAGACCATGCGCAAAGTGATTGGTCACCTTGCAAACGGTAATCTGGAATATAAGCACCCTTACCTGGAAGAACGCGACGTTAAGCGCGTGGGCTACCTGGTGGTGTCGACTGACCGTGGTCTGTGTGGCGGCTTGAACATTAACCTGTTCAAAAAACTGCTGGCGGATATGAAAGGCTGGTCCGATAAAGGCGTTCAGTGCGATCTGGCACTGATTGGCTCTAAAGGCGTCTCTTTCTTTAACTCCGTTGGCGGCAACATTGTCGCTCAGGTGACCGGTATGGGTGATAACCCGTCCCTGTCCGAACTGATCGGCCCGGTTAAAGTGATGTTGCAGGCCTACGATGAAGGCCGTCTGGACAGACTGTACGTTGTCAGCAACAAATTTATTAACACCATGTCTCAGGTGCCTACGCTCACTCAGATGCTGCCGTTACCGGCATCAGAAGATGACGAGCTGAAACAGAAAGCCTGGGATTACCTGTATGAACCCGATCCGAAACCGCTGCTGGATACCCTGCTGCGTCGTTACGTTGAATCTCAGGTTTATCAGGGCGTTGTAGAAAACCTGGCCAGCGAGCAGGCCGCACGAATGGTGGCGATGAAAGCCGCGACCGATAATGGCGGCAGCCTGATTAAAGAGCTGCAGTTGGTTTACAACAAAGCTCGTCAGGCCAGCATTACTCAGGAACTCACCGAGATCGTCTCGGGGGCCGCCGCGGTTTAACCAGGTTTACGAATTACGTAGAGGATTCAAGATGGCTACTGGAAAGATTGTCCAGGTAATCGGCGCCGTGGTGGACGTCGAGTTCCCTCAGGACGCCGTACCACGCGTGTACGACGCGCTTGAGGTACAGAATGGTAACGAGAGCCTGGTGCTGGAAGTTCAGCAGCAGCTCGGCGGCGGTATCGTGCGTACCATCGCCATGGGTTCTTCCGACGGTCTGCGTCGTGGTCTGGAAGTAAAAGACCTTGAGCACCCGATCGAAGTCCCGGTAGGTAAAGCAACACTGGGTCGTATCATGAACGTATTGGGTCAGCCAATCGACATGAAAGGCGACATCGGTGAAGAAGAGCGTTGGGCTATCCACCGCGCGGCACCTTCCTACGAAGAGCTGTCCAGCTCTCAGGAACTGCTGGAAACCGGCATCAAAGTTATCGACCTGATGTGTCCGTTCGCGAAGGGCGGTAAAGTCGGTCTGTTCGGTGGTGCGGGTGTAGGTAAAACCGTAAACATGATGGAGCTGATCCGTAACATCGCGATCGAGCACTCCGGTTACTCCGTGTTTGCGGGCGTGGGTGAACGTACTCGTGAGGGTAACGACTTCTACCACGAAATGACCGACTCCAACGTTCTGGATAAAGTATCCCTGGTTTACGGCCAGATGAACGAGCCACCAGGAAACCGTCTGCGCGTTGCGCTGACCGGCCTGACCATGGCTGAGAAGTTCCGTGACGAAGGTCGTGACGTTCTGCTGTTCGTTGATAACATCTACCGTTACACCCTGGCCGGTACTGAAGTATCTGCACTGCTGGGTCGTATGCCTTCAGCGGTAGGTTATCAGCCTACGCTTGCGGAAGAGATGGGTGTTCTTCAGGAACGTATCACCTCTACCAAAACCGGTTCTATCACCTCCGTTCAGGCGGTATACGTACCTGCGGATGACTTGACTGACCCATCCCCAGCCACCACCTTTGCTCACTTAGATGCAACCGTGGTACTGAGCCGTCAGATCGCGTCTCTGGGTATCTACCCGGCCGTTGACCCGCTGGACTCCACCAGCCGTCAGCTGGATCCACTGGTTGTTGGCCAGGAGCACTACGACACCGCGCGTGGCGTACAGTCCCTGCTGCAACGTTATCAGGAACTGAAAGACATCATCGCCATCCTGGGTATGGATGAACTGTCTGAAGAAGACAAACTGGTGGTAGCACGTGCGCGTAAGATCCAGCGCTTCCTCTCCCAGCCGTTCTTCGTTGCGGAAGTATTCACCGGTGCTCCGGGTAAATACGTTTCCCTGAAAGACACCATCCGTGGCTTTAAAGGCATCATGGAAGGCGAATACGATCACCTGCCAGAGCAGGCGTTCTACATGGTTGGTTCCATCGAAGAAGCCGTGGAAAAAGCCAAAAAACTTTAACGCCTTAATCGGAGGGTGATATGGCAATGACTTACCACCTGGACGTCGTCAGCGCAGAGCAACAAATGTTCTCTGGTCTGGTCGAGAAAATCCAGGTAACGGGTAGTGAAGGTGAACTGGGTATTTTCCCGGGTCACGCACCGCTGCTCACCGCCATTAAGCCTGGTATGATCCGCATCGTTAAACAGTTCGGTCATGAAGAGTTTATCTATCTGTCCGGCGGCATTCTTGAAGTGCAGCCAGGCAGTGTGACCGTTCTGGCCGATACCGCTATTCGTGGCCAGGATCTCGACGAAGCGCGAGCCCTGGAATCGAAGCGTAAGGCTGAAGAGCACATTAGCAGCTCTCATGGTGACGTGGATTACGCTCAGGCGTCTGCGGAGCTGGCCAAAGCGATCGCGAAACTGCGCGTTATCGAGTTGACCAAAAAAGCGATGTAACACCGGCTTGAAAAGCACAAAAGCCAGTCTGGATCCCAGGCTGGCTTTTTTTTTCGGCCTTAATTCATGATGAAAAAGATGTAGAATTTTAAGCATCAAACGTTTTTACTTCTCACACAAACTACCGTCAGGATGCGTATGTTAAACAGTGCGATGAGCGTGGTGATCCTTGCCGCAGGCAAAGGTACCCGCATGTATTCCGATCTGCCTAAGGTGCTCCACACGCTGGCAGGAAAGCCAATGGTTCAGCATGTTATTGATGCAGCGAATGAATTAGGCGCCAGCCAGGTGCATCTGGTTTATGGACATGGCGGCGATCTGCTGAAAAAAACGCTGCATGACGACAATCTCAACTGGGTGCTACAGGCAGAACAGTTGGGTACAGGCCATGCGATGCAGCAGGCTGCACCCTTCTTCGCTGATGATGAAGATATCCTGATGCTCTACGGCGACGTCCCGCTGATATCCGTTGAAACCCTCACTCGCCTGCGTGAAGCCAAACCGCAGGGCGGCATCGGTTTGTTGACCGTCGTGCTGGACGATCCAACCGGCTATGGCCGCATTACGCGTGAAAACGGCAAGGTAACCGGGATTGTTGAGCATAAAGATGCCACTGACGAACAGCGCCAGATTCAGGAGATCAACACCGGCATCCTGATTGCGAACGGTGCGGATATGAAGCGCTGGCTGTCCAGACTCAACAATAACAACGCGCAGGGTGAATACTACATCACCGACATCATTGCGATGGCGTACCAGGAAGGGCGTGAGATTGCCGCCGTTCACCCGGCTCGCATCAGCGAAACGGACGGGGTAAACAACCGTCTCCAGCTTTCTCGCCTGGAGCGTATTTACCAGTCCGAGCAAGCAGAAAAGATGTTGCTCAAGGGCGTTATGCTGCGCGATCCGGCGCGTTTCGATCTGCGTGGCACGCTGACCCACGGGCGCGACGTTGAAATAGATACTAACGTTATCCTGGAAGGTAACGTCACGCTGGGCAACCGCGTCAAAATCGGCACTGGCTGCGTGATTAAAAACAGCGTGATCGGTGACGACTGCGAAATCAGCCCGTACAGCGTGGTGGAAGATGCCCATCTTGAGGCGGCATGTACCATCGGCCCGTTTGCGCGTCTGCGCCCGGGCGCTGAGCTGCTGGAAGGCGCTCACGTAGGTAACTTTGTGGAAATGAAAAAAGCGCGTCTGGGTAAGGGCTCGAAAGCCGGTCATCTGACCTATCTGGGCGATGCGGAAATTGGCGACAACGTAAACATCGGTGCTGGAACCATCACCTGTAACTATGACGGTGCCAATAAGTTTAAAACCATCATCGGTGATGATGTGTTTGTAGGCTCCGATACCCAGCTGGTGGCGCCTGTCACCGTGGGCAAAGGCGTGACCATTGCCGCCGGGACAACCGTTACGCGCGATGTGGCCGAGAACGAGCTGGTGTTAAGCCGTGTGCCGCAGGTCAGCAAGCAGGGCTGGAAACGCCCGGTGAAGAAGAAGTAACAACAAGGCGGGTGGCGCTATGCTTACCCGCCCTACGATTGAGTAGGCCTGATAAGGCGTAGCCGACATCAGGCAAACCCGGGAGAGGAGATAAATATATATCTCCCCCCACAAGCAGTACCCATAAAAATAACCCCACTCTCTACAAGGCTCGGGGCGCCCGGAAAGGGCAAATACAGGTCAGCGACAACGCATGGCATAACGCCATAATCAGGAAATCTAACTATGTGTGGAATTGTTGGCGCAGTTGCGCAGCGTGATATTGCTGAAATCCTTCTCGAAGGTTTACGTCGTCTGGAATACCGTGGTTACGACTCAGCCGGTCTGGCTGTGGTCGATGCAGAAGGTCATATGACCCGTCTGCGTCGTCTCGGTAAAGTGCAGATGCTGGCCCAGGCTGCGGAAGAACATCCGCTGCACGGTGGCACCGGTATTGCACATACCCGCTGGGCGACCCACGGTGAGCCATCTGAAGGCAACGCACACCCGCATGTGTCTGAACACATTGTGGTGGTGCATAACGGCATTATCGAAAACCACGAACCGCTGCGTGAAGAACTGAAAGCGCGCGGCTATACCTTCGTCTCTGAAACCGACACCGAAGTGATTGCTCACCTGGTGCACTGGGAGCTGGCAAAGGGCGGTACACTGCGTGATGCGGTGCTGCGCGCTATCCCTCAGCTGCGTGGTGCTTACGGTACGGTGATCATGGATTCCCGCGACCCGTCCACGCTGCTGGCCGCGCGTTCCGGTAGTCCGATGGTGATTGGTCTGGGCATGGGTGAAAACTTTATCGCTTCCGACCAGCTGGCGCTGTTGCCGGTTACCCGTCGCTTTATCTTCCTGGAAGAGGGAGACATTGCCGAGGTGACACGTCGCAGCGTGACCGTATTCGACACGAAAGGCGAGCAGGTTAAGCGTCAGGAGATCGAATCAAACCTGCAATACGACGCGGGCGACAAAGGTGCTTACCGTCACTACATGCAGAAAGAGATCTACGAACAGCCAAACGCCATTAAAAACACCCTGACCGGGCGCATCAGCCACGGCGAAGTGGATCTGAGCGAGCTGGGCGCCAATGCCAACGAACTGCTGGGCAAAGTCGAGCACATTCAGATCGTGGCCTGCGGTACCTCTTATAACTCCGGTATGGTCTCGCGCTACTGGTTTGAATCCCTGGCGGGCGTGCCGTGTGATGTGGAAATCGCGTCTGAGTTCCGCTACCGCAAATCTGCGGTGCGTCGTAACAGCCTGATGATCACCCTTTCTCAGTCTGGCGAAACGGCTGATACCCTGGCGGCGCTGCGTCTGTCTAAAGAGTTGGGTTACCTGGGCTCGCTGGCCATCTGTAACGTGCCGGGCTCTTCGCTGGTACGTGAATCCGATCTGGCGCTGATGACCAAAGCCGGTACTGAAATTGGCGTGGCTTCCACCAAGGCGTTTACCACTCAGTTAACCGTTCTGCTGATGCTGGTGGCGAAACTGGCGCGTCTGAAAGGTCTGGATGCCTCCGTTGAACACGACATTGTGCATGGCCTTCAGGCGCTGCCGAGCCGTATCGAGCAGATGCTGTCTCAGGACAAACGCATTGAGGCGCTGGCGGAAGATTTCTCTGACAAACATCACTCCCTGTTCCTGGGGCGTGGCGATCAGTATCCGATTGCGCTGGAAGGCGCGCTGAAACTGAAGGAGATCTCTTACATTCACGCTGAAGCTTACGCGGCAGGTGAACTGAAACATGGCCCGCTGGCGCTGATCGATGCAGATATGCCGGTCATCGTTGTGGCACCGAACAACGAACTGCTGGAAAAACTGAAATCTAACATCGAAGAAGTGCGCGCCCGTGGTGGTGTTCTGTACGTCTTTGCGGATAAAGACGCCGGTTTCGCCAGCAGCGACAACATGCACATCATCGAGATGCCGCATGTGGAAGAGGTGATTGCGCCGATCTTCTATACCGTTCCGCTGCAACTGCTGGCTTATCACGTCGCGCTGATCAAAGGCACCGACGTTGATCAGCCGCGAAATCTGGCGAAGTCTGTTACCGTAGAATAATATTATATATCACTTAGGAATAACCCCGTTAATTTATGATTACGGGGTTATTTTTATATCAAAACATAAATATTTTCTGAAAAATAAAGTTTCCCACTTCTTATTAAATAAAAACTAATTACAGTGTGTCGACTTTTCTGTGTGATATAAAATTACATTAAGTAATAAAACGCTTATGTTTATTCTCTTATTCCATCAGTAATAATTAATACAATATTATTTCTCCTTGTTATTTTTATTTTTCAGTTTACTATTTCCTGGCCGGGATGGTTCGGCAATATTTGTTTTAATAATGAAACATGATTATTCATAACTTCAGGATAATGTCATAATGAATGGAAAACTTTTTAAAAGCGCATTAGTTTGCTCATCTTTGCTTTTAGGTTTGCAGGCGCACGCGGGGAACGGCAATGGTACTGTACACTTTACAGGCGAAATTATTGACAGCACCTGTGAGGTTACTGCACCAACACAAACTCAAACCGTTGACCTTGGTAAAGTCAATAAATCCGCCTTTTCTGGTGCAGGCTCGACGGCTTCCGTACAGGCTTTCCAGATCGATCTTGAAAATTGCCCTGATACATATAAAAAAGCCACCGCTCGCTTTGATGGTACAGAAGATGGAGACGGTTACCTTAAACTGAACGCTGGTGGAGCTACAGGGGTTGCCGTTGCCATCTACAACCGTGCTGACAACACCTTGCTGAAGCTCTACAACCAGTCAGTCAGTGCAGATATCGACGCTGATGGCAAGGCGACACTGCCGTTCATGGCTCGCTATATTGCTACCTCCGCAACCGTAACGCCTGGTGTGGCAAATGCGGATTCTGAATTTACTATCACTTACAGTAATTAACCTCTAGCTTTCCGAAATATAATCAGGCCTGGCAAGGCAGGTTTCTTTACGTCTAATGGACAGCGAAACCTCGCAGGCCTGTCACAGGATATGATATGCGCAGGCGTTTTATCGACATTTTTATTATTCTCTTTTTAGTCGTGTGTGCCTCTCCCTCCTGGGGTGGGATTATTATCGGTGGTACGCGGGTTATTTTCCCCAGCAATAAAACAGATACCACTATTTCTGTAATTAATAATGATACTTCCTTACCCTATCTGATTCAGGCATGGATTGATCCTTTTTTAGCCACAGAGAAAACGAAACCACCGTTTACCGTTATTCCTCCTGTTTCAAGGCTGGAGCCAAAACAGGAGCGCGTATTGCGCATTATTAAAACAAAAAGCGATTTACCCACCGATCGGGAATCTGTATTTTGGCTGAATGTGAAGAATATCCCTCCGACGCCGGACAAACAGAACAGCAAGCTGGAAATCGCAATTAAAACGCGCATTAAGTTATTCTGGCGCCCTGCCAGCATTACTGAAAAGCCTGAAACCGCCAGCCTAAAAGTCATCTGGCGCAAACAAGGCAATACCCTGGTGGTTAATAATCCTACGGCTATCCATATCAACGTTATTGATGTTGCTGTAGACGGCAAACCGCTGGATTTGGCGATGATTAAGCCCTTTGAGACGCTCAACATTCCCTTACCCGCTGGTGTCGCGAGTAAGACACTCATCTGGCATAGCATCAATGATTATGGCGCGATAAGCGACGCCATCAAACACCCCCTTTGACTCAGGCGAGATGGTTAACGTTGAAGCGCATCTATTTTATGTTATCCCTGGTGTCGCTGTGGGTCAGCGGCACGTATTCCGGGCACGCTGCTGGTGAAACCTTTAACTCACGATTGTTAGAACTTGAACATCCGGTCGACATTGATATCAGTCAGTTTAGCCGGCCCGATAATCTCCCTGAAGGGGATTATCAGGTTGATATTTATATCAACGAGCGCTTTTTTGAGCGCCGTGAAATCCATTTTTTTCGAACAAACAACGAGAGCGCACTCCAGCCCTGTTTCCGCGACTTAAAAAATACGCTGGCTACGTTTGGCATAAAAGTGGATGCCATAAAAGCACTGGCTACGATTAACACCAGCCGCTGCGAGCCCGTTCCCCCGCTGGCGGGAGCTACATGGGTTCTGGATGACGAAAAGCTCGCGTTACGGGTCTCTATCCCGCAGATTTATATGGATTCTTCAGCGCGTGACGCCATTCCGCCTTCACGCTGGGATCAGGGTATTAATGCCCTGATGGTGAATTATGATTTTTCAACCACCCAGACGTTGAAATCAGACTATGACAGTGACGATCTGTATTATCTGAACATGCGTAGCGGTATTAACCTTGGCAGCTGGCGACTTCGCAACTACAGCACCCTCAATGCGGTAAACAGCAACGGCAGTTATCATTCTGCGAGTACGTATTTACAACGTGATATTGCCAGCCTGCGAAGCCAGATAATGATGGGGGATACCTGGACGGCAAATGATCTATTCGATAGCAGCCAGGTGCGCGGCGTGCGCCTGTACACCGATAATGACATGCTGCCGGATAGTCTGAACGGCTTCGCACCCGTCGTCCGGGGCATTGCTAAAAGTAATGCCGTCGTCACCATTCGTCAGAATGGCTACATTATCTATCAATCTGCTGTTCCTCAGGGGCCGTTTGCCCTGACCGATCTCAACACCACCAGCAGTGGGGGCGATCTCGACGTTACGATCAAAGAAGAAGACGGTAGTGAGCAGCATTTTACGCAGCCTTATGCTTCCCTGGCGATATTGCGACGGGAAGGCCAGACGGACTTTGATATCAGCATTGGCGAACTGAACAACAGCGATCGCTATTCACCTGATTTATTGCAGGCTCAGCTTTTACGCGGCATGCAAGGGGGAATGACGCTGTATGGCGGCACACAGTTAGCTGAGAATTACACTGCCATAGCGGCTGGTATTGGTCAGGATCTCGGCGAGATCGGGGCGATATCGATGGATGTCACCCATGCGGCGTCTCGTTTTGTCGATGATACGGAGCAGGGGCAATCCTGGCGTTTTCTCTATTCCAAGACGTTCGATGTAAGTAATACCAGCCTGCGAATAGTAGGCTATCGCTATTCAACGGAAGGATTTTATACCCTGGATGAGTGGGCTTCCCGCAGGAGCGATAGCGAGACGTTCTGGCAAACGGGTAACCGCAGAAGCCGTCTGGAGGGAACGTGGACACAACCTTTTGCGCAGGGGTATGGAAATATTTACCTGACGCTGAGCCGTGAACAGTACTGGCGAACGGATAACGTTGAACGGCTGATCCAGATTGGTTACAGCAACAGCTGGAAACAGATGACGTGGAATGCGTCATGGAACTATACCGATACTGCGAATCATCACGATGGGGACTGGGAAAAGGATGGCGAAAACGAACACGTTTTCATGCTGTCACTCTCGCTTCCGCTCTCCCAGTGGTTACCGAACACCTACGCCAACTATAACGTTACTGGCAACAATAAAAACAGCGTCTCCCATCAGGTAGGCCTGAACGGAAGGCTGCTTCAGAACAACAACTTGAACTGGAACATACAGCAATCCGTTGATGAAAGTGGCGGCAGTACGGGGGGGAATGCGGGACTGGCATGGGACGCGGCTTATGGCTCCATGAAAGGTAACTATGCCTGGAGCAACGAAACCCGAAGTCTCAATTATGGCGTCAGCGGCGGCATTCTACTGCATTCAGAAGGTGTCACCTTCTCACAGGAAATGGGAGAAACCGTCGCGCTGGTGAAAGCTCCAGGAGCGGCGGGCCTGGCGGTGGAAAACAGCAGCGGTGTCGCGACGGACTGGCGCGGCTACACCGTAAAAACGCAGCTGTCACCCTATGATGAAAATCGTATCGCAATTGGCGACAGCGACTTTGCCTCTGGCAATGTTGAACTGGAAAAAAGCGTCCAGAATCTGGTTCCCACCCGTGGAGCGGTAGTAAAAGCGGAATTCGTTACGCATATCGGCTACCGCATCCTTTTCAACGTTCATCTCAGCAATGGCAAACCTGCGCCTTTTGGGGCAACGGGATCGGCAACGCTGGACACCGGAAGCGTTACGGGCATTGTCGGAGAAGAGGGCGAACTCTATCTCTCAGGCATGCCGGAAAAGGGGCAATTTACGTTGACGCTAAACGACGGCGCAACCTGTCGGGCGGAATACACGCTTCAACAACAGCCTGACGCTGGACTGGTGCAGATGCCCGTCACGTGTCGATAAAGGATTAAAATGAAACTGCAATACTGGCTTTTAGCCTTACTGACCTGCGTCTTTTATGCGCATGCGGCCCCAACCGGTTATTGTGTGCCAGACAATGGCAAATATCATAACTACCTCAATTTTACAGAGCAGTTTTCCATTACGGACAATATAGCCGGGACGACAACGCTTATTAATGTGAATAATAACAACACCTCGTTTAAAGGTACCTGCTACTGTCTGACCGGGCCGAATCAGAGTTACGATCACACCTACATAACCAGCGTCGTTAATCCGGCGCTGGTGCCTGCGGGAAGCAGGAACAATGTCGCCTATTTTAACCTGAATGAAAACGTTGATATCGGCCTGCTTGTTTACATACTTGGTGTCGGTTATACGGCCGTGCCTTTTGATCATCTGCCGAATAAAACCGGTACTCCCTATCAATGTCATAACGGCGTGAGTTCCGCCACCACGTTTTATAGTGGCGGCTCGGGGCAGGTCTATTTGTACGTTAAAAAAGCCTTTACCGGGGTGATGACGATCCCGGCGACGCTGGTGGCGAATATCTATGCCACGATCGACCCGCGTACTGTTTCGAATGAGATTATTTCTGATGTGATTGTTCAGGGAACAGTGACGGTTCCTCAATCTTGTGAGATTGACGAGGGGCAGGCCATTGTTTTTGATTTCAATAAAATCCTGGCGTCAGAGTTTTCGTCGACGAAAGGGAAAGCGCTGACCGATCGCAAAATCACTCGTACCGTGAACATCAAATGCACCAATATGATGTTCTACGACAAGCTCGACGCAACCCTGCATGCCTCAGCCGTGGCTTCTGATAATTCGATGATTGCGACGGACAACGAAGACGTAGGAATTAAAGTCTACGATAAATATAATCGGGAAGTGAATACGAATGGCGGTGCCCTTGAAGCGGAAACGACTAAAATTCCCGACATCATGGGGGATACGCTGGGCACGCTGACATTTTCAAGCGCGCCTGCCAGCGCGACAGGAGCGAGGCCCAAACCAGGCCAGTTCAATGCAACGGCAACTCTGACGATTGAAATCGCTCATTAAAATGACAACGGCTGTTTATGACAGCCGTTGTCATATCAGCTACGCTAAAACTGATTCATTGCAAAAAAGATGACAAAAATATGACCATGCTGTGAATTAATGGCTTTATTTTTCATGTGGTTATATCCATCGCTGGCTTTGTCATAAAACTGTCATATTTCGTACATTTATCTGTCACCTGTTTGTCCTATTTTGCTCATCGTAGCCACTTAAACAATGATTTACGAAATCCTTGCAGGAGACATTATGAAAGTTATGCGTACCACTGTCGCAACTGTTGTCGCCGCGACCTTATCAATGAGCGCTTTCTCTGCCTTTGCAGCAGCAAGCCTGACTGGCGCTGGTGCAACCTTCCCTGCGCCGGTGTATGCCAAATGGGCGGATACCTACCAGAAAGAGACCGGTAACAAGGTCAACTATCAGGGTATCGGCTCCTCCGGTGGCGTAAAACAAATTACCGCGAATACCGTTGATTTCGGCGCATCCGACGCTCCGCTGTCTGATGAGAAACTGAATCAGGAAGGCCTGTTCCAGTTCCCGACCGTGATCGGCGGCGTTGTGCTGGCTGTTAACATCCCTGGCCTGAAATCAGGCGAGCTGGTGCTGGACGGCAAAACCCTGGGTGACATCTACCTGGGCAAAATCAAAAAATGGGATGACGAAGCCATCACTAAGCTGAACCCGGGCGTTAAGCTGCCTTCGCAGAATATCGCGGTGGTTCGTCGTGCTGACGGCTCTGGTACCTCTTTCGTGTTCACCAGCTACCTGGCGAAAGTGAACGAAGAGTGGAAATCTAAAGTCGGTTCCGGCTCTACCGTTAACTGGCCAACCGGTCTGGGCGGTAAAGGCAACGACGGTATCGCAGCCTTCGTACAGCGTCTGCCTGGCTCTATCGGCTACGTAGAGTATGCCTACGCTAAGCAGAACAACCTGGCTTACACCAAACTGGTTTCTGCCGACGGCAAACCGGTTAGCCCGACCGAAGAGAACTTCGCCAACGCCGCGAAAGGCGCTGACTGGAGCAAATCCTTCGCGCAGGACCTGACCAACCAGAAAGGCGACGATGCATGGCCTATCACGTCTACCACCTTCATTCTGGTCCACAAAGAGCAGAAGAAGCCTGAGCAGGGTGCTGAAGTGCTGAAGTTCTTCGACTGGGCATACAAAAATGGTGGCAAACAGGCTAACGATCTGGATTACGCCAGCCTGCCAGACAGCGTGGTTGAGCAGATCCGTGCTGCATGGAAAACCAACGTGAAAGACAGCAGCGGTAAAGCACTGTACTAACAGGATATATTTAACGAAGATGGCGGGTGGCGCTGCGCTTACCCGCCCTACGGTTTAGTCTGTAGGCCCGGTAAGCGTCAGCGCCACCGGGCATATTCGTAAAAACGTCTCAAACAGAAGAGTAATTTATGGCTGCAACCAAGCCTGCATTTAACCCTCCGGGTAAAAAAGGTGACATGATTTTCAGCGCGCTGGTGAAACTGGCTGCGCTGATTGTGCTATTGCTGCTGGGCGGCATTATCGTGTCCCTGATTTTCTCCTCCTGGCCGAGCATTCAAAAATTTGGTTTCGCCTTCCTGTGGACCAAAGAGTGGGATGCGCCGAACGATATTTACGGTGCGCTGGTGCCGATTTACGGCACGCTGGTGACCTCTTTTATCGCCCTGCTGATTGCGGTTCCGGTGAGCTTTGGTATTGCCCTGTTCCTGACGGAACTGGCGCCTGGCTGGCTGCGACGTCCGCTGGGTATCGCCATTGAACTGCTGGCGGCCATCCCAAGTATCGTTTACGGCATGTGGGGCCTGTTTATCTTCGCGCCGCTGTTTGCGACGTACTTCCAGGAGCCGGTCGGTAACGTTCTCTCTGCCATTCCGTTTGTGGGGGCGCTGTTCTCCGGCCCGGCATTCGGTATCGGCATTCTGGCGGCAGGTGTGATCCTCGCCATCATGATTATTCCGTACATTGCGGCGGTCATGCGCGATGTCTTCGAACAAACCCCGGTGATGATGAAAGAGTCTGCCTACGGCATCGGCTGCACCACCTGGGAAGTTATCTGGCGCATCGTCCTTCCGTTCACCAAAAACGGGGTGATTGGCGGCATTATGCTGGGCTTAGGCCGCGCGCTGGGTGAAACCATGGCGGTCACCTTTATCATCGGCAACACCTACCAGCTCGACAGCGCCTCGCTTTATATGCCGGGGAACAGTATTACCTCCGCGCTGGCGAACGAATTTGCCGAAGCGGAATCCGGGCTGCACGTCGCGGCGCTGATGGAACTGGGCCTGATCCTGTTTGTTATCACCTTTATTGTGCTGGCTATCTCCAAGCTGATGATTATGCGTCTGGCTAAAAACGAGGGGGCACGCTAATGGCGACTCTCGACATGCAAAACACCGCTCAGCTTGCGGAATCCCGTCGCAAAATGCAGTCAAAGCGCCGGATTAAAAACCGTATTGCGCTGACGCTTTCCATGGCGACGATGGCGTTCGGCCTGTTCTGGCTGATCTGGATCCTGATGTCCACCATCACCCGGGGTATTGATGGAATGTCCCTGGCGCTGTTCACCGAGATGACGCCGCCGCCGAACACGGCGGGTGGTGGTCTGGCAAACGCCCTTGCGGGCAGCGGCCTGCTGATCTTGTGGGCGACCGTTTTCGGTACGCCGTTGGGCATCATGGCGGGTATCTATCTGGCGGAGTATGGCCGCAAGTCCTGGATCGCTGAAGTCATCCGCTTCATTAACGACATTCTGCTTTCTGCCCCGTCGATTGTGGTAGGTCTGTTTGTTTACACCATCGTGGTGGCGCAAATGGAACACTTCTCCGGCTGGGCGGGTGTGATTGCGCTGGCGCTGTTGCAGGTGCCTATCGTTATTCGTACCACTGAAAACATGCTGAAACTGGTACCGGACAGCCTGCGTGAGGCGGCTTACGCGCTGGGCACGCCGAAATGGAAGATGATTTCGGCGATCACCCTGAAAGCGTCCGTCTCGGGGATCATGACCGGTATCCTGCTGGCTATCGCCCGTATCGCCGGTGAAACCGCACCGCTGCTGTTTACCGCCCTCTCCAACCAGTTCTGGAGCACGGACATGATGCAGCCGATCGCCAACCTGCCGGTGACGATCTTTAAATTTGCGATGAGCCCATTCGCGGAATGGCAGCAGCTGGCCTGGGCCGGGGTGCTGATCATCACCCTTTGCGTACTGTTGCTGAACATTCTGGCGCGCGTCATTTTCGCGAAGAAGAAACACGGTTAAATTTTTACGGCGCGGCAGCTCGCGGCGCCGAATGAGGAAATGAGTCAATGAGTATGGTTGATACTGCCCCGGGTAAGATTCAGGTTCGTGATTTGAACTTCTACTACGGCAAATTCCATGCCCTGAAGAATATCAATCTGGATATCGCGAAGAACCAGGTAACGGCATTCATCGGTCCGTCCGGCTGTGGCAAATCCACGCTGCTGCGCACCTTTAACAAAATGTATTCGCTCTATCCGGAGCAGCGCGCAGAAGGTGAAATTCTGCTGGACGGTGACAACATCCTGACCAATACCCAGGATATCGCCCTGCTGCGTGCGAAAGTGGGGATGGTCTTCCAGAAACCCACGCCGTTCCCGATGTCGATCTATGACAACATCGCCTTTGGTGTGCGTCTGTTTGAGAAGCTCTCCCGTGCGGATATGGACGAGCGCGTGCAGTGGGCATTGACCAAGGCCGCATTATGGAACGAAACCAAAGATAAACTTCACCAGAGCGGGTACTCTCTCTCCGGTGGTCAGCAGCAGCGTCTGTGCATTGCGCGCGGTATCGCCATTCGCCCGGAAGTCTTGCTGCTGGATGAGCCGTGCTCAGCCCTGGACCCGATCTCAACCGGGCGTATCGAAGAGCTGATCACCGAGCTGAAGCAGGATTACACCGTGGTGATCGTGACCCACAACATGCAGCAGGCTGCACGTTGTTCTGACCACACGGCGTTTATGTACCTGGGCGAGTTGATTGAGTTCAGCGATACGGACGCGCTGTTCACCCGTCCGGCGAAGAAACAAACTGAAGATTATATTACTGGCCGCTACGGTTGATTTGCCTTAGTGCATGTGGAGAAACCATGGACAACCTCAATCTTAATAAACACATTTCCGGCCAGTTTAACGCAGAACTGGAAAGCATTCGCACCCAGGTGATGACCATGGGCGGCATGGTCGAGCAGCAGCTTTCTGATGCGATCACGGCGATGCACAACCAGGACAGCGAGCTGGCGAAGCGCGTTATTGAAGGCGACCACAACGTCAATATGATGGAAGTCGCCATCGACGAAGCCTGCGTGCGCATCATTGCGAAGCGTCAGCCGACGGCGAGCGACCTGCGTCTGGTGATGGCGATCATCAAAACCATCGCCGAGCTGGAGCGTATCGGTGACGTGGCGGATAAAATCTGCCGTACCGCGCTGGAGAAATTCTCCCAGCAGCACCAGCCGCTGCTGGTGAGCCTGGAGTCTCTCGGGCGCCACACCGTGCAGATGCTGCACGACGTGCTGGACGCTTTCGCGCGCATGGATCTGGACGAAGCGGTCCGTATCTACCGTGAAGACAAGAAAGTTGACCAGGAATACGAAGGCATTGTGCGTCAGCTGATGACCTACATGATGGAAGATTCACGTACCATTCCAAGCGTACTGACCGCGCTGTTCTGCGCGCGCTCCATCGAGCGTATCGGTGACCGTTGCCAGAACATTTGCGAATACATCTTCTATTTCGTGAAGGGGCAGGATTTCCGACACGTGGGCGGCGACGAGCTGGACAAGCTGCTGGCGGGTAAAGATCCGAAAGAGTGATATGTGTGGCGGGTGGCGCTAACGCTTACCCGCCCTACGTTAATTCAACGCGTAATATCCCACCCGCGCGCCTTCCACAACGCTGGCAGTTGCGCCAGATCGGTAAAGGTTGTCACTTTTGGATGGTCGATCGGCTTGTTGTGCGGATCGGCGCAGAAGTAAAACACCTCCATCCCCGCATCAATCCCTGACTGCGCGCCGGCAGATGAGTCATCCACCAGAATGCAGTTCTCCACGTTGACGTTCATCGCCTTCGCCGCGTGGAACATCAGCGCCGGATCGGGCTTCCAGCGCTGGATATCGTAGCCGCTGAACAGTTTTTCCGGGAAGTGGTGCAACATCTCCAGCTTGCCGAGCGAGTGCTGCATTTTGCTGACCGGGCCGTTAGAGACCACGCAGATCGGCACCGTCATCGCATCCAGCAGCGCGTTAGCGCCGGCGATAACTTCCAGCTCGGCGTCGAAGAGGCGTGCGACCTCGGCGCGGTACACCGGTTCCAGATCCGCTTTCACCAGATCCACCCCGTGCTCTTCGTTAATGATGTCGATGATCTCGTACAGCTTCACGCCCTTAAAGCGTTTAAACACCTCTTCGAGATCGAGCGTAATACCAAATTCCTGGAACATGGCGACATACGCGCGGGAACAAATGACCTCACTGTCGACCAGCGTACCGTCACAGTCGAAAAATACCGCTTCAATTCCGGACATGCCTTTCCCTTTTAACAAGTTTAACGTTTTCGTACGGCAGTTCACCGGGACGCAATCGTTGCCGTATAAGCAAAATCAATGAAAAAAGTATCCCGTAACCGCCACTATTGTCGCATTTTGGTATAGGATAGCGACGAATTTTCCCTCCTTGTTCGGAAATTGATGATGAGTCAACAACACACTACCCAGACGTCTGGTCAGGGGCTGCTTGAGCGCGTGTTCAAACTGCGCGAGCACGGCACAACGGCACGCACCGAAGTGATCGCCGGTTTTACTACCTTCCTGACGATGGTCTATATCGTTTTCGTTAACCCGCAAATTCTGGGCGTGGCTGGCATGGACACCAGCGCCGTCTTTGTAACCACCTGTCTGATCGCGGCCCTTGGCAGCATCCTGATGGGCGTTTTCGCTAATCTGCCCGTGGCGCTGGCCCCGGCAATGGGTCTGAATGCGTTCTTTGCGTTCGTGGTGGTTCAGGCAATGGGCCTGCCGTGGCAGGTTGGGATGGGCGCCATTTTCTGGGGCGCGGTCGGCCTGCTGCTGCTGACCATCTTCCGCGTGCGCTACTGGATGATTGCGAACATTCCCGTGAGCCTGCGCGTGGGCATCACCAGCGGTATCGGTCTGTTCATCGGCATGATGGGGCTGAAAAACGCTGGCGTTATCGTGGCGAACCCGGAAACGCTGGTGAGCATTGGTAACCTGACCTCTCACAGCGTGCTGCTGGGCGTGCTGGGCTTCTTTATCATCGCGATCCTGGCATCGCGCAACATCCATGCTGCGGTGCTGGTCTCTATCATTGTGACCACGCTGCTGGGCTGGATGCTGGGTGACGTGCATTACAACGGTATCGTCTCTGCGCCACCGAGCGTCTCTACCGTGATTGGCCACGTTGATCTGGCGGGCTCGCTGAACCTGGGACTGGCCGGGGTGATTTTCTCCTTCATGCTGGTCAACCTGTTTGACTCCTCCGGTACGCTGATTGGCGTGACCGACAAAGCGGGTCTGGCAGATGAAAAAGGCAAATTCCCGCGCATGAAGCAGGCGCTGTATGTGGATAGCATCTCTTCCGTTGCTGGCTCTTTCATCGGTACCTCGTCTGTTACCGCTTACATTGAATCCTCTTCCGGTGTGTCCGTGGGTGGGCGTACCGGCCTGACGGCGGTAGTTGTGGGTCTGCTGTTCCTGCTGGTGATCTTCCTCTCTCCGCTGGCGGGGATGGTGCCACCATACGCGGCAGCCGGCGCGCTGATCTACGTCGGCGTGCTGATGACCTCAAGCCTGGCGCGCGTGAAGTGGGAAGATCTGACGGAAGCCGTTCCGGCATTTATTACCGCGGTGATGATGCCGTTCAGCTTCTCGATCACCGAAGGTATCGCGCTGGGCTTTATCTCTTACTGCGTGATGAAGATCGGTACCGGCCGCTTCCGCGAACTTAGCCCGTGCGTGATTATTGTGGCGCTGCTGTTTGTGCTGAAGATTGTGTTTATTGATGCACACTAAGATGCTGGTGGTGTCAGGTGGCGCTTCGCTTACCTGACCTACTGACGAGTGTAGGCCCGGTAAGCGCTAGCGCCACCGGGCTTTTTTATCAGGCCTTCACCCGCTTAATATAATCCCCAAACGCGGTCAGCTGGCCAGAGAGATGGTCACGCGTACTCTGATCCACCACTTCACCCGTCTGCGGGTCGACCTTGTTCTGAATCACGCCGCCCATAAATTCCGGCTTGTTCATCACCATCGCATCCAGGAACACCAGGATCTGACGCAGGTGATACTGGCAGCGCGCGCCGCCGATGGCGCCCATTGAGCTGGTCTGGATCAGCACAGGTTTACCAGACAGCGGCTGCTCCGGTAAACGGGACAGCCAGTCAATGGCGTTCTTCAGACCACCCGGCACCGAGTAGTTATACTCAGGCGTCACAATCACCACGCCGTCAGCCTGACGGATTTGCTCGGCTATCGCTTCCACACTCTGCGGGAACCCTTCTTCCTGCTGAACGTCAGCATCATAAAGCGGGATGTCGCCAATGGACGGCAGGGTACTGATCTCCATTCCCGCAGGCGCCAGCTGCGGCAGCGTACGGGCAACCATCCCGTTAAAAGAACCTTTGCGCAGGCTTCCCAGTAACGTAACAACTTTCAACGTATCAGACATGATTACTCCTGTTTCATCATGATGATCCTGGACGGATCAGCTATGGGTGTATGCTTTTTCTGCCGGTAAACTGGTTAATCGCATCAGGCGCGCGGCGGGCTCGTTGGCGCGCTCAGGTACATCCGGAAGACTACGCCAACCGCGAGTGCTGTCAAACTCCCAGATTTTCAGCCGTTCGATGGCGGGGGTCACCGCAACGGACCAGATCAGTACGTCCTCAGCGTCGCAGAGTGCCTCTACCAGCGAGGCTTTTGTCGCGCGCAGGCGTCCGGAGCCGGGGAGCAGCTGCAACAGGCTGGCGTCGTCTGACGCCGCGCCGCTCAGTTTGCGGATGCTCTGGCGAAGGGTGATGAGCTGCGCTCTGGCTTCAACGGGGTCGTTCTGGTTACGTATCCACAGCTTTTCATTGCTGGAGAGCGGGTATTCATCGAGCGCGTTAGCACCATGGAAGCTGCGCGTGACGCGTTGTAGCTCCATATCCAGGCCGCAATCACCTTCCGTCGTCAGCGCGACGCCAACAATGTTGCCGGTGTACGCAATGGAAAAATGGGGGAGTGCCGGGTCCGCAAAAACCGGGCGACCTTCTGGCTGGGTGAGTATGTCCGGTAATTCGCTGGTGCCGTAGAGCATAAAAAGCAGTTCTGCGAGGAGCGCTCGGGAAGCTAAAAACCGCGTCCTGCGGTGTTCAGGTAGTTTGAGCGCCTCACTGTGACAGGCTGAAGAAAGTCTGGCCGATACGAGATGCCCTTCCGTTAATGTTCCTCGTGCAAAGTGCGTAGCCATTTTTCGCTCCTTGATAATGGTCGTAGTCGGTTAAACGGTTACATGATTATCGCTTAACTCAGCTTCTGTTTTAATCAGTAAATGGAAATAAGAGAAGCCTGAGCACCGAACTTTACATTATCTTAGGCAAAAACCTGACCTGGTGCGGTATACAGCGCTTTGATCGTCTCGCGCAGCCAGAGGATTTTCGGATTATGGCTGTTCCGTTTATGCCAGATCAGCGTGAAGGGGACGGTGAGCTTTTCTGCCTGCGCCTCATCGATGGGAATGGGCAGACAGACCAGATTACGCTGGTGGAGTTGATTGTAGTGATGACAGTAGTGCGGCGCAGTGGCAATGTAGTTGTGATCCGGCTGGGCCGCCATAAACATCGACTGTTCAAAACCGGGCAAACTCATGGCAATGTTACGCTCCCGACCCATCTCTCTTAGCACCTCGTCGAGCGCCCAGGTGTCGCTGCGTTCCCAGAAGATGCTGATATGCGGGTAGCGCAGAAACGTCTCCAGATCCCACGCCTCCTGGAGCGCGGGATGATCCTCGCGCAAATACACGCACGGACGGTCACTGAACAGGATTTCGTAGTCGATAAACCACGGCATCAGCTTTAGCAGTTCGCGCGAGCGAGGGTGCGTTTCACGCCCGGTGAAGCCCAGATCCACTTCTCCGCGCGTAATGGCGTCCAGCGAATCGTAATCCCATTGGCGCAGCTTCACCGTCGCCTGTGGGTAGCGTTCATTCACCTGCTCCAGCAGGGTATTAAAGCGGATCAGCATCAGCGGTGTTTCGGCGGCGAGCACAAACTTAAGCCCGCCTGGAGAGCTATGGTGGAATTTATCGAGGATCTGGTTGCCAATCTGCATCCAGTCGGCCAAATCCTGTTCCAGACTCACCGTCAGCGGTGTGGGCAATAGCCCTAAAGGCGTTTTCACAAACAGCGGATCGTCGAACCAGTCGCGCAGCTTCGCCAGCGATTTACTCACCGCGGACGGCGTCACGTTCATCCGCTTCGCGGCTTTGGTGACGCTGCGCTCCTGCAACAAAAGTTGCAGGCAAAGTAAAAGATTAAGATCGAGACTGCTGATGGGCTTCTTCATAGTGCGCCGCGGGCTGGATGACCATAAGTAAGGTAATGCAGAGTATGCTACAGCCAATCAGAACCCCGATCAGCATATTCAGCGCGTTAAGGCCGATCACCGCCGCCAGCCAAATCCACAGTGACGAACCGCAGACCTGCGCAATGCCCAGCACCGAGCTTGCCACGCCTGCCCGCAATGAAAACGGGCCAAGTGCCTGACTCATCGCCACACCAAAGCCGACGGAGAATCCGGCGCAGATCAGAGTAATGCCCACCAGCATTACAGCGTGTGAGGTGGCGGTCGCCAGGATCACGCCTGCGGCGAGGAACAGCGTCTGTGAGGTGAGCATCAGCGTGCGCTGGCGGAAGATGTTGAGCGCAAAGGGCGTGGAGAATGAAACCGCCATGCTCACCATCGCGGTTAGCGCCATCACCGTCGAATACTCACCGCGATCGAAGCCCATCGTCTCCATCAGCAACACCGGGGAAACGTTTACATAGGTGAGGATCACCGCCACGCTAAGCGTGGTGATTGTCAGCCGACTCAGGAAAAAGCGATTCATCAGCTTTTCAGCCGGATGGAGGGTTGCGGTGTGATATGGCTGTTGCGAACCGGGATGGGTCTCTTTCAGCACCGTCACGGACAGGATAAAGACGATGGCGCCCATTGCGGCCATGGTCCAGAAAAGACTCTGCCACGGAAATTTAAGCATAATCAGGTAGCCAGCAACCGGTGCCAGCACCGGGATGATGCAGGTAATGCCGTTCAGCATCGACAGCACTTTAGCGCGGCGCTGGGCGCTTAAGGTATCGCGAAGAATAGCAAACGCCACCACGTAACAGCCACCCGCGCCAATGCCCTGGATAAAACGGCCTGACAGGAACATTGTGCTTTCCTGAGCTACTGAAGACAGTACTGATGCCAGCGCAAAGATAACTGCACCCGTAATGGCGACGGGCTGACGGCCTGCTTTATCCGCGATTTTCCCGGCAAATACCATCGACGACGCCATTCCCGCGAGGTAGGCCGAAAACGCGATGTGCAGTTGCGCCTCGCTGGCACCCAGATCGCGGGCAATATGCGGTAGCCCCACCAGATACATATCAATGCCGGACGGATACAGCAGAACCAGCGCAAAACTACAGAACAGAAAACGAGCCATAAATCCCCCATAGATGCAGGCAAGCAGGATAGGGGGCGTGGAGGGATTAAGCGAGTTGCCATTTGGACAATGGTGATTTCCCTGGAGGAAATCACCCTGTATTAACGGGAATTACTTACCAATGCAGAAGCTCGAGAAAATCCGTCCCAGCAAATCGTCCGACGTAAACTCCCCGGTGATCTCGCTCAGGTTCTGCTGCGCCAGACGCAGCTCTTCCGCCAGCAGTTCACCGGCCCACGCGCCGATCAGCTGGGCTTTACCCTGCTCAAGGTGGCGAGCCGCCTCTTCCAGCGCCTGCAAGTGACGACGACGTGCCAGGAAGCCGCCCTCCATACTGGTGTCGAAGCCCATGCTCTGTTTGAGATGGCTACGCAGGGCTTCCACGCCTTCACCGGTACGGGCCGACAGGCGAATAAGTGAGTGACCATTCACATCGCTGATGCCCAGCGTTTCGCCGGTAACGTCGGCCTTGTTGCGCACCACGGTGATCGGCAGTTTAGCCGGGAGACGGGCGATAAAGTCTGGCCAGATTTCAGCCGGGTCAACGGCGTCGGTTGTGGTGCCGTCCACCATAAACAGCACGCGGTCGGCCTGCTCGATCTCCTGCCAGGCGCGTTCGATACCGATACGCTCGACTTCATCGCTCGCATCGCGCAGGCCAGCAGTGTCGATGATGTGCAGCGGCATGCCGTCGATATGGATATGCTCGCGCAGGACATCGCGGGTGGTGCCGGCTATGTCGGTCACGATCGCCGCTTCACGGCCCGCCAGGGCGTTCAGCAGGCTCGATTTTCCGGCATTGGGGCGACCAGCAATCACCACCTTCATTCCTTCACGCAGCAGGCTGCCCTGGCGCGCTTCGGCGCGAACGGCATCGAGATCGTTCATCACCTGGTTGAGCTGAGCTTCAATTTTACCGTCTGAGAGGAAGTCGATCTCCTCGTCCGGGAAGTCGATAGCCGCTTCGACATAGATTCGCAGGTGAGTAAGTGCTTCCACAAGGTGATTCACGCGTGCGGAAAATGCCCCCTGCAACGAGTTCAGCGCGGAGCGGGCTGCCTGTTCGGAACTGGCGTCGATCAGGTCGGCAATCGCCTCGGCCTGCGCCAGGTCGAGCTTATCGTTGAGGAAAGCACGCTCGGAGAACTCACCCGGCTTTGCAATGCGCAGGCCAGGCAGGGTCAGAATACGTTTTAACAGCAGGTCGAGGATCACCGGGCCGCCGTGACCCTGAAGCTCCAGCACGTCTTCGCCGGTGAAGGAGTTTGGGCCGGGGAACCACAGCGCGATGCCCTGGTCCAGCGGTGTGCCGTCGGCATCCTTAAACGGCAGATAATCAGCGTAGCGCGGCTTTGGCAGTTTACCCAGCACCGCTTCGGCCACCTCACGCGCCTTCAGGCCGGAGATGCGCAGAATGCCTACACCACCGCGTCCCGGTGGGGTTGCCTGGGCGACGATAGTGTCGTTATGGCTCATGGTTGCTCTCGTTCAATACAAATAAAAAAGGCGGTCAATCGACCGCCCTTATTTTAGCGTTAAGTTACCGAATCAGGACTTTTTCTTTTCGCGGCTATGCAGGCCACGTTTTTCCAGACCACGGTAAATCAGCTGCTGCTGGATGATGGTCACCAGGTTGCTGACGATATAGTACAGCACCAGACCTGACGGGAACCACAGGAAGAACACGGTGAAGATGACCGGCATAAAGGTCATGATCTTCTGCTGCATCGGGTCGGTCACGGTGGTCGGAGACATCTTCTGAATGAAGAACATCGTCACGCCCATCAGGATCGGCAGGATGTAGTACGGGTCCTGTGCGGACAGGTCATGGATCCACAGGGCGAACGGCGCGTGGCGCAGCTCAACGGAACCCATCAGCATGTAGTACAGCGCAAGGAAGATTGGCATCTGAATCAGCAGCGGGAAGCAACCACCCAGTGGGTTCACTTTCTCTGCTTTATACAGGGCCATCATCTCCTGGCTCTGACGCTGTTTGTCATCGCCCAGACGCTCACGCATAGCCTGAATCTTCGGCTGTAGCATACGCATCTTCGCCATGGAGGTGTACTGCGCTTTAGTCAGCGGGTACATGATGCCACGAACGATAAAGGTGATAACGATGATGGAGAAGCCCCAGTTACCCAGGAAGCTGTGGATGAACTTCAGCAGCTTAAACAGCGGCTGAGAGATGAACCACAACCAACCGTAATCGACGGTCAGATCCAGGTGCGGCGCAACGGCAGCCATTTTGTCCTGGATTTCCGGGCCGACCCACAGGGTGCTTGCCAGTTTACCGGTTTGACCCGGCTGCACCAGAACCGGCTGAGATTTGTAGCCGATGGCTGCAATACCGTTGCCGAGGTTCGCGGTGTAGAAGTTGTTCGTACCGTCGTTATTCGGTACCCACGCCGTCGCGAAATACTGTTGCAGCATTGCGACCCAACCGCCTTTAGAGCTGACGTTCAGGTTTTCGTTATCGGCAATGGTGTCGAATTTGTATTTCTCGTACTTGGTATCTGGCGTGGAGTAAGCCGCGCCACGGAAGGTATGCAGCGCAAAGTTGCTGCTGCCGGTGTCACGGTGAGACGGCAGATTGATGGACTGCTTCAGCTGACCAAAGGTAGAGATTTCCAGCGGTTTCGCACCGGCGTTCTGTACGCTGTAGCCCACGTTCACCGCATACTCACCGCGTTTCAGGGTGAAGGTTTTGGTGAAGGTGTTGCCTGCCGCGTCGGTGTAGGTCATCGGGATAACCAGTTCGTTCTGACCATCAGCCAGCACAAACGTGTCATTCTCGACGTTATACAGTGGACGCGCACCGTTAGCCGGGTTATCCGGGCCATCACGACCGGTCAGGCCGCTCTGCGCCTGGTAGATAAATTCAGGCGTGGTTTCCAGTAACTGGAACGGTTCGGTAGACTTCAGCTCTTTCGGGTAGGTCAACAGCAGCGCCTGCTCAACATCACCACCACGGGTGTTGATAGTCAGCTCAAGCACATCGGTCTTAACCGTAATCTGTTTCCCCTGGCCACTGGCCGGTACGCCCTGGTCGGCGGCGCTACCCGCTGCGGTGGTCGTGGTCTGCGTGGTCTGCTGCTGGGGTTGAGGATTTTTATCCTGCTCCCATGCCTGCCAGATCATGAAAGACACGAACAACAAAGCGATGATAAGAAGATTGCGTTGCGAATCCATCGTTAGTGTTCTCTGGTATCAAAAGGTCCTGGAGGGACGGGGTCGTCTCCACCTGGGTGTAAAGGGTGGCATTTTAATACGCGTTTCACCGTCAACCAACTGCCTTTTATCACTCCAAACCTGCGCAATGCCTCAATTCCGTAGCTTGAGCATGTTGGCGTGAAACGGCAGTGTGGCCCGAGTAGCGGACTAATCAGGCGTTGATAGACCCGAATGAGGGCTATCAGGACCCGCGAGCCAGGCGACAGTGGCGGCGCCATAATTTTTCCAACGCTTCCGAGAGAGCACGGTTATCGAGGTCGGCAACCCCTTTTTTAGCCACCACCACGAAATCCATTGAAGGCAGTTCGTGCTGACGTAAACGGAAGCTTTCACGCGTCAGACGTTTAATCCGGTTGCGTTCATGCGCACGCTTAACGTTTTTCTTGGCGACTGTGAGACCGATGCGGGGATGCCCCAGCGAATTTTGGCGGCCGAGGATGGTGATTTGCGGCGTGCCAGCCCGTAATGGCTGCTGGAAGACGAAAGTGAAATGAGTGGGAGTTAACAAACGTAACTCCCTGGGAAATGCGAGCTTAACCACTCAGGGGTTAGCTTTATTACTTGGAAACGGTCAGACGAGCGCGGCCTTTAGCACGACGACGTGCCAGAACCTGACGACCATTTTTAGTAGCCATACGAGCACGGAAGCCGTGAGAACGGTTGCGCTTCAGTACAGACGGTTGAAAAGTGCGTTTCATGGCGATTTCTACCTAAACTTGAAAAAATTCATGACTTTTGCGGATGCCCGACCGAGTTTCGAATGACGGACGCCGAAGCCGTGGGTGATTAAAGAGGCCGGATTGTAATAATTGTACACTCCGGAGTCAATTCTCTTTCCTTAAATCCCTGTGTATTTCCGCACGTTTTCGCGTGGAAAATGAGCAGCGGACGACGCAGGAAGATGAGCATCACGCGCCGGGTCGAGGATTATACGGGCTCAACGATAAAGCGCAAGGATCGTCCCGGATCTTCGTTAGATCATTTAAGCCAAAAATTGTCTGTGCTCATTAAATTTTCCAATATGCGGCCTAAATCGCGAGGCACTCGCGTCAGGATCGTTTACACTTACCCGATTCCGGATCTTCCTGTGGATAAATCGGGAAGAATCTGTGAGAAACAGAAGATCTCTGGCTCAGTTTAGGCTATGATCCGCGGTCCCGATCGGGATCCAGCGATCCTGGTCGGGCATAAACACAACATCGTTCAGGTTGTATCAACGATAGCGTGTATAACCGCAGATAGCGGTTCGCACATCACCCTGATGGGGTCATGTCGATGTGCGCCAACAATCATGAATATTCAATAGTTTTCTTTTATTGTTCGAGTGGAGTCCGCCGTGTCACTTTCGCTTTGGCAGCAGTGTCTTGCCCGATTGCAGGATGAGTTACCAGCCACAGAATTCAGTATGTGGATCCGCCCGTTGCAGGCGGAACTGAGCGATAACACGCTGGCTTTGTATGCGCCAAACCGTTTCGTGCTCGATTGGGTAAGGGATAAATACCTTAATAACATCAATGGACTGCTGAACGATTTCTGCGGGTCAGATGCCCCACAGCTGCGTTTTGAAGTGGGCACAAAGCCGGTCACCCAAACCGTTCGTGAAGTTGTCAATGTGGCAGCCCCTGCACAGGCGGCGCCCGCGCCAGCGCCTCGCGTTGCACCGGCTCGTCAGGGCTGGGATAACGTTCCGGCCCCCGCTGAGCCTACCTACCGCTCTAACGTTAACGTGAAACACACGTTCGATAACTTCGTTGAAGGTAAGTCGAACCAGCTGGCACGCGCGGCGGCTCGTCAGGTTGCCGATAACCCCGGTGGCGCTTATAACCCGCTGTTCCTGTATGGCGGCACGGGTCTCGGTAAAACGCACCTGCTGCATGCGGTGGGCAACGGCATTATGGCGCGTAAGCCCAATGCCAAAGTGGTGTATATGCACTCCGAACGCTTCGTTCAGGACATGGTAAAAGCCCTGCAAAACAATGCGATCGAAGAGTTTAAACGCTACTACCGTTCCGTTGATGCGCTGCTGATCGATGACATTCAGTTCTTTGCCAATAAAGAACGATCGCAGGAAGAGTTTTTCCATACCTTTAACGCCTTGCTGGAAGGCAATCAGCAGATCATTCTGACCTCGGATCGTTATCCAAAAGAGATCAACGGCGTTGAAGATCGTCTCAAATCCCGCTTCGGCTGGGGCCTGACCGTGGCGATCGAGCCGCCGGAGCTGGAAACCCGCGTCGCGATCCTGATGAAAAAAGCCGACGAGAACGACATTCGCCTGCCGGGTGAAGTGGCGTTCTTCATTGCCAAGCGCCTGCGTTCCAACGTGCGTGAGCTGGAAGGGGCGCTGAACCGCGTTATCGCCAACGCCAACTTCACCGGTCGGGCGATCACCATCGATTTTGTGCGTGAAGCGCTGCGCGATTTATTGGCTTTGCAGGAAAAACTGGTCACTATCGACAATATTCAGAAGACGGTGGCTGAGTACTACAAGATCAAAGTGGCAGATTTACTGTCTAAACGTCGTTCCCGCTCGGTGGCGCGTCCGCGTCAGATGGCGATGGCGCTGGCAAAAGAGCTAACCAACCACAGCCTGCCGGAAATCGGTGATGCGTTTGGTGGCCGTGACCATACGACCGTGCTGCACGCCTGTCGCAAGATCGAGCAGTTACGCGAAGAAAGCCACGACATAAAAGAAGATTTTTCCAATTTAATCAGAACATTATCATCGTGACGCTATGAAATTTACCGTTGAACGTGAACATTTATTAAAACCGCTGCAACAGGTGAGTGGCCCATTAGGCGGCCGCCCTACGCTGCCTATTCTTGGAAACCTGCTGCTTCAGGTCGCGGACGGTACGCTGTCGCTGACCGGCACAGATCTGGAAATGGAAATGATCGCGCGCGTTACGCTGACTCAGCCGCACGACGCGGGCGCGACCACGGTTCCGGCACGTAAATTCTTTGATATTTGCCGTGGGCTGCCGGAAGGCGCTGAAATCGCCGTGCAGCTGGAGGGCGACCGCATGCTGGTGCGCTCTGGCCGCAGCCGTTTCTCCCTCTCCACGCTGCCCGCTGCGGACTTCCCGAACCTGGATGACTGGCAGAGCGAAGTTGAATTTACCCTGCCGCAGGCGACGATGAAGCGTCTGATTGAAGCCACGCAGTTCTCCATGGCGCATCAGGACGTTCGTTACTACTTAAACGGCATGCTGTTCGAAACCGAAGGTGAAGAGCTGCGTACCGTGGCGACCGACGGTCACCGTCTGGCGGTTTGTTCCATGCCGATTGGCGATTCACTGCCAAACCATTCGGTGATCGTACCGCGTAAAGGCGTAATTGAACTGATGCGTATGCTCGACGGCGGTGAAACGCCGCTGCGCGTGCAGATCGGCAGCAACAATATTCGTGCCCACGTGGGCGATTTTGTCTTCACATCGAAGCTGGTAGACGGTCGTTTCCCGGATTATCGCCGCGTATTGCCGAAGAACCCGGATAAAACGCTGGAGGCGGGTTGCGACATCCTCAAGCAGGCGTTCGCGCGTGCCGCTATTCTCTCCAACGAGAAATTCCGCGGCGTACGTCTGTACGTGAGTGAAAACCAGATCAAAATCACCGCCAACAACCCGGAGCAGGAAGAGGCAGAAGAGATTCTGGACGTCACCTACGCCGGGGCTGAGATGGAAATCGGCTTCAACGTCAGCTATGTGCTGGATGTGCTGAATGCACTGAAATGCGAGAACGTTCGCATCCTGCTGACTGACTCCGTTTCGAGCGTACAGATTGAAGATGCCGCATCACAGTCGGCTGCTTATGTTGTCATGCCAATGAGACTGTAATGTCGCTCACCCGTCTGTTGATCCGCGATTTTCGCAATATCGAAAGCGCGGATCTCGCTTTATCCCCTGGCTTTAACTTCCTGGTTGGCGCGAACGGCAGCGGCAAAACCAGCGTGCTGGAAGCCATCTATACGCTCGGCCACGGCCGGGCGTTTCGCAGTTTGCAGATTGGTCGCGTGATTCGCCACGAGCAGGAATCTTTTGTTCTGCACGGGCGTTTGCAGGGCGCAGAGCGGGAAACCGCCATCGGCCTGACCAAAGACAAGCAGGGCGACAGCAAGGTGCGTATCGACGGCACCGATGGCCACAAGGTGGCGGAGCTGGCGTTGCTGATGCCGATGCAGCTGATTACGCCCGAGGGGTTTACTTTACTCAACGGCGGCCCCAAATACAGAAGAGCGTTCCTCGACTGGGGATGCTTTCACAATGAAGCCGGTTTCTTTAACGCCTGGAGCAACCTGAAGCGTCTGCTTAAACAGCGTAACGCCGCATTGCGCCAGGTCACGCGCTACGCTCAGCTGCGTCCGTGGGACATGGAACTCATCCCTCTTGCGGAACAAATCAGCCGCTGGCGTGCCGAATACAGCGCAGGTATCGCCGAAGACATGGCCGACACCTGCAAACAGTTTTTACCCGAGTTCTCTCTCACCTTCTCTTTCCAGCGTGGCTGGGAAAAAGAGACGGATTATGCCGAGGTGTTAGAGAGAAGCTTCGAGCGCGATCGCATGTTGACCTACACCGCGCACGGCCCGCACAAGGCGGATTTCCGCATTCGTGCCGACGGTGCGCCGGTGGAAGACACGCTGTCGCGCGGGCAGCTGAAGCTCCTGATGTGCGCGCTGCGCCTGGCGCAGGGGGAGTTCCTCACTCGAGAGAGCGGGCGACGCTGCCTGTACCTGATAGATGATTTTGCCTCGGAACTTGACGACGCGCGGCGCGGGCTGCTTGCCAGCCGCTTAAAAGCCACGCAGTCGCAGGTTTTCGTCAGCGCCATTAGCGCTGAACACGTTATAGACATGTCGGACGAAAATTCGAAGATGTTTACCGTGGAAAAGGGTAAAATAACGGATTAACCCAAGTTGAAATGAGCGAGAAACGTTGATGTCGAATTCTTATGACTCCTCCAGTATCAAAGTCCTGAAAGGGCTGGATGCGGTGCGTAAGCGCCCGGGTATGTATATCGGCGACACGGATGACGGCACCGGTCTGCACCACATGGTATTCGAGGTGGTAGATAACGCTATCGACGAAGCGCTCGCGGGTCACTGTAAAGACATCGTGGTCACGATCCATGCGGACAACTCCGTGTCCGTTAACGATGACGGTCGTGGTATCCCAACCGGTATTCACCCGGAAGAGGGCGTATCTGCTGCGGAAGTCATCATGACCGTTCTGCACGCAGGCGGGAAGTTCGATGATAACTCCTATAAAGTTTCCGGCGGTCTGCACGGCGTAGGCGTATCCGTAGTAAACGCCCTGTCGCAGAAGCTGGAGCTGGTTATCCAGCGCGAAGGCAAAATTCACCGTCAGATCTACCAGCATGGCGTGCCTGAAGCGCCGCTGGCCGTCACGGGCGATACCGAGAAAACCGGTACCATGGTGCGTTTCTGGCCGAGCCTCGAAACCTTCACCAACGTCACCGAATTCGAGTACGACATTCTGGCGAAACGCCTGCGTGAACTGTCGTTCCTGAACTCCGGCGTGTCGATTCGTCTGCGCGACAAACGCGACAACAAAGAAGACCACTTCCATTACGAAGGTGGTATCAAGGCGTTCGTTGAGTATCTGAACAAGAACAAAACGCCAATTCACCCGAATATCTTCTACTTCTCTACTGAAAAAGACGGTATCGGTGTGGAAGTGGCCTTGCAGTGGAACGACGGTTTCCAGGAAAACATCTACTGCTTCACCAACAACATTCCACAACGCGATGGCGGTACGCACCTGGCGGGCTTCCGCGCGGCGATGACCCGAACCCTGAACGCCTACATGGACAAAGAAGGCTACAGCAAAAAAGCGAAAGTCAGCGCCACCGGTGACGATGCCCGTGAAGGCCTGATTGCCGTGGTCTCCGTGAAGGTGCCGGATCCGAAGTTCTCCTCACAGACCAAAGACAAGCTGGTCTCTTCTGAGGTGAAATCGGCGGTTGAACAGCAGATGAACGAACTGCTGAGCGAATACCTGCTGGAAAACCCGTCCGACGCGAAAATCGTGGTGGGTAAAATTATCGATGCGGCGCGTGCCCGTGAAGCGGCGCGTAAAGCGCGTGAAATGACCCGTCGTAAAGGTGCGCTGGACCTGGCAGGCCTGCCGGGCAAACTGGCTGACTGTCAGGAACGCGACCCGGCGCTGTCTGAACTGTACCTTGTGGAAGGGGACTCCGCGGGCGGTTCTGCGAAGCAGGGCCGTAACCGCAAGAACCAGGCGATTCTGCCGCTGAAGGGTAAAATCCTTAACGTTGAGAAAGCGCGCTTCGACAAGATGCTCTCTTCTCAGGAAGTGGCGACGCTCATCACCGCGCTCGGCTGCGGCATTGGTCGCGACGAGTACAACCCGGACAAACTGCGCTATCACAGCATCATCATCATGACCGATGCGGACGTCGACGGCTCGCACATTCGTACGCTGCTGTTGACCTTCTTCTATCGTCAGATGCCGGAAATCGTTGAGCGCGGCCACGTCTACATTGCCCAGCCGCCGCTGTACAAAGTGAAGAAAGGCAAGCAGGAACAGTACATTAAAGATGACGACGCGATGGATCAGTACCAAATCGCGATCGCCCTTGATGGTGCGACCCTGCACGCAAATTCCAGCGCGCCAGCGCTGGCCGGTGAGCCGCTGGAGCGTCTGGTCTCCGAGTTCAACGCCACGCAGAAAATGATTGGCCGTATGGAGCGTCGCTATCCGAAAGCGCTGCTGAAAGAGCTGATTTACCAGCCGACCCTGACCGAAGCCGATCTGAGCAACGAGCAGACCGTCACCCGCTGGGTGAACACCCTGGTGAGCGAGCTGAACGAGAAAGAGCAGCATGGCAGCCAGTGGAAGTTCGACGTCCAGCAGAACGCTGAGCAGCAGTTCGAGCCGATCGTCCGCGTGCGTACCCACGGCGTCGATACCGACTACCCGCTGGAGCACGAATTTGTGACCGGTCCGGAATACCGCCGTATCTGCACCCTCGGCGAGAAGCTGCGCGGTCTGATCGAAGACGATGCGTTTATCGAACGTGGCGAACGTCGTCAGCCGGTAGCCAGCTTCGAACAGGCGCTGGAGTGGCTGGTAAAAGAGTCCCGTCGTGGTCTCTCTATTCAGCGTTATAAAGGCCTGGGCGAAATGAACCCGGATCAGCTGTGGGAAACCACCATGGATCCGGAAAGCCGTCGCATGTTGCGCGTCACCGTTAAAGACGCAATCGCAGCGGATCAGCTGTTCACGACCCTGATGGGCGATGCGGTTGAACCACGTCGCGCCTTCATCGAAGAGAACGCCCTGAAGGCGGCGAATATCGATATTTAATCGTCGCTTTACGACAGCATAACTGGCCGCGCTTCAGCGCGGCTTTTTTATGGACGCAGGAAACTCCAGCGACATCACTGCCGGTAAACGTTTGACCAGCATATCTATGGCAATTCTTACCCTTAGCGGCAGGTGTGGCGTCTGCTGCCAGACGGCATGAACGTCGAAGCGTACATCCGGGGCCTGCTTTAAGAGCGGGACAAGATCTCCCTGCTGAATTTCTTTAATGACCATCCAGCAGGGTAGCCACGCAAGGCCGTGGCCGGCCAGCGCCGCGTCGCAGATCGCCTGTAAATCATCCATATTGAGCGATGAGCGGGGAATAAACGTGCGCGACGTGCCATCGTAATCCATCAGCTGCCAGGGTAGGACTCTGCCCGCACGCGTGTAGTTAATGGCCGTATGCTGGCGTAAATCATCAACGGTTTGCGGCTGGCCATTCTTAAACAGATAATCCGGCGCGGCGCACAGCACCATGCGGTGTTCTCCAAGCTTTCTGGCGACCAGCACGCTGCTGTCAGCCAGAGCGCCATTGCGCACCGCCATATCAAACCCTTCTTCCACGAGATCCACGACGCGGTCGCTGAAGGACATTTCAAGCTCAAGCCCGGGATGCTCCTGCGCCAGCTCTATTAGCAGCGGGGCGATACACTGGCGACCAAACAGCACCGGCACGGCAACACGCAGCCGACCGCTGACCTGATGTTTTCCGGTTTCAAGCTGCGATTCAGCGCCACGGATCTCCTCCAGCGCGCGCAGGCAGCGTTCATAAAAAAGCGCGCCGTTATCGGTCAGCCTCTGACTGCGGGTGGTCCGATGAAACAGACGAACCCCCAGCCTCTCTTCAAGACGAGCAATGCTTTTTCCTACCGCCGAGCGCGACAAATGCAGACGGACGGCGGCCTGGGCAAAACTTCCTGCCTCAACGGAGGCAACGAAAACGGGAATATCTTTCAGCGTATCGGTCATGGACGGATTGTGTCAATTTGGTCATCAATGAAGGGAAAACTTATCGCCACTGGCGACGCTGAGTCAACGGTAGACTGTCAGAACTGAAAATCATCTGATGACAGGAGAAAAAAATGACTGAAACAATGCAACGCTGGTCAATGGATGCCCTTGGTCGTGAAAGCCTCAGGCTCGTTCAGGAGCCTGTTCCACAGCCAGGCCCGGGGGAGGTTCGCGTAAGGGTTAATGCCGTTGCGCTCAACTACCGGGATAAAATGGTGATTGAAGGCACGATGCCGATTCCGCTTTCCTTCCCGTTTACCCCAGCATCTGACATGGCAGGCGTGGTGGACAGCATCGGCGAAGGCGTTACGCGTTTCAAGCCCGGCGCACGCGTCATCTCAACCTTCTTCCCGGAATGGATCGACGGCAAGCCGCAGGCAGACGCGCGCGATTTGCCCTATAAAACGTCCGGTGGATACTTCCAGGGCATGCTGGCCGAATATGTGATTGTGAGTGAAAACGCGCTGGTGGCGTCCCCGGAAAGCCTGGATGACGCTGAGGCCAGCACGCTTCCTTGCGCGGGGCTTACCGCATGGTTCGCGCTGGTGGAGCGCGGTCATTTACGCGCCGGGCAATCGGTGCTGGTACAAGGGACGGGCGGTGTGGCGCTATTCGCTTTGCAGATAGCAAAAGCGCACGGCGCAGAGGTTATTGTTACGTCGGGGAGTGATGAAAAACTGGCGCGGGCCAAAAAGCTGGGGGCCAGCCAGGGCATCAACCGACTGAAAGGCGACTGGGCTGAAAATACGCTGGCACTGACGCAGGATCGCGGCATCGACCATATTATCGAAACGGTGGGTGGGGAGAACCTGAGACATTCCCTGCGCGCCGTTGCCGTTCATGGGCGGATATCGGTCATTGGCGTGCTGGCCGGGACAGAAATTTCTCTGCCTGCAAGCGAGCTGTTGCTGAAATCTCCCGTCATTCAGGGGATTGGGGTTGGACACCGCCGGGCGCTGGAAGATTTTGTCCGTGCTGTTGATGTCACGGAGTTAAAACCGGTGATTGAGCATCGCTACCGCTTTGACGAGCTGGAACAGGCGCTTGAACATCTGGATCGCGGTGCGTTTGGCAAAATCGTTCTCACCCGCGAGTGAGTTCCCGTTCCCGGGATAAACGTAAAAGGGGCTTTTTGTTGCGCAAGGTAGCTCTATTTTTGTGTGCTTAATCGCGTTAGCATGAGGTAGCACTCATTTATCCCGGGGACCCCATGGCCATCAAACTCATTGCAATCGATATGGACGGCACGCTGCTGCTGCCGGACCACACTATCTCTCCTGCCGTTAAAAATGCGATCGCCGCCGCACGCGAAAAAGGCGTGAACGTGGTGCTCACCACCGGACGCCCGTATGCCGGGGTGCACAGTTACCTGAAAGAGCTGCACATGAACCAGCCTGGCGATTACTGCATCACCTATAACGGCGCGCTGGTGCAAAAGGCAGCCGATGGCAGCACGGTGGCGCAAACTGCACTGAGCTATGATGACTACCTTTTCCTGGAAAAACTCTCCCGCGACGTGGGCTCTCACTTCCACGCGCTCGATCGCAATACGCTTTACACCGCCAACCGCGATATCAGCTACTACACGGTGCACGAGTCCTACGTTGCAACCATTCCACTGGTGTTCTGCGAAGCGGAAAACATGGACCCGGCAACCCAGTTCCTGAAAGTAATGATGATCGACGAACCCGCGATCCTCGACAAAGCCATTTCACGCATTCCGGCTGAGGTAAAAGAGAAATACACCGTGCTGAAAAGTGCGCCGTACTTCCTCGAAATCCTTGATAAACGCGTCAATAAAGGCACGGGCGTCAAATCGCTTGCCGATGCGCTGGGCATCAAGCCTGAGGAGATCATGGCGCTGGGCGACCAGGAAAACGATATTGCGATGATCGAATATGCGGGCATGGGCGTGGCGATGGATAACGCCATCCCGTCGGTAAAAGAAGTGGCGAACTTCGTGACTAAATCTAACCTGGAAGACGGCGTTGCCTGGGCGATCGAGACATTCGTTCTGTCGTAACAAGTGCTTTGAAAGATTAGCCCCGGTTATTAACCGGGGCTTTTTTTGGCCCTGAATTTATCAAATTGTTCTTTTTGTGATCTAGATTGTAGTACAACATTAACTGATTGTACTACATTGTCAGCACGGCAAAGACGAAAGGCCTCACGTTTGTACTGCAAAAGTGAGGCGAAATTCAGCGGTCGCGGTAAAGTAGTGATGGACTTACAGAGCACAAGGACTCTCCATGACACTCAATAAAACCGATCGCATTGTCATCACGCTGGGCACTCAGATTGTGGGTGGCAAATACGTTCCCGGTTCGCCGCTGCCAGCAGAGGCGGAACTGTGCGAGGAGTTTGAAACCTCGCGCAACATCATCCGGGAAGTGTTCCGCTCGCTGATGGCGAAGCGGCTGATTGAAATGAAGCGCTATCGCGGCGCGTTTGTGGCACCGCGTAACCAGTGGAACTACCTCGATACCGATGTTCTGCAATGGGTGCTGGAAAACGACTACGACCCACGGCTTATCGGCGCGATGAGCGAAGTCCGAAATTTGGTGGAACCGGCTATCGCCCGCTGGGCGGCTGAGCGCGCAACGTCAGGTGACCTGGCTCAGATTGAGTCGGCTTTAAACGACATGATCGCCAATAACCAGAATCGGGAGGCGTTCAACGAAGCGGACATTCGCTACCACGAAGCGGTATTGCAGTCGGTGCATAACCCGGTTTTACAGCAGCTTAGCGTGGCGATCAGCTCGCTACAGCGAGCAGTATTTGAACGTACCTGGATGGGCGATGAGGCCAACATGCCGAAAACGCTTCAGGAACATAAAGCGCTGTTCGATGCGATACGGCATCAGGACGGCGATGCGGCAGAGCAGGCGGCGCTGACCATGATCGCCAGCTCGACACGAAGGCTGAAGGAAATCACATGACATCACGCTACATCGCAATTGACTGGGGATCGACCAATCTGCGCGCCTGGCTCTACCAGGGTGAGCAGTGCCTGGAAAGCAGGCAATCAGAAGCAGGTGTGACGCGCCTGAACGGTAAATCCCCCGCAGCGGTGTTAGCAGAAGTGACACAAAACTGGCGCGACGGTACTACGCCAGTGGTGATGGCCGGAATGGTCGGCAGTAACGTGGGGTGGAAGGTCGCGCCTTACCTGTCAGTTCCGGTGCATTTCACCGCCGTTGGCGAGCAGTTAACGTCCGTTGGCGACAATGTCTGGATTATTCCCGGTTTATGCGTCTCTCGCGACGATAACCATAACGTGATGCGCGGCGAAGAGACGCAGCTGCTCGGGGCGCGCACCCTTTCTCCTTCTTCTGTCTACGTCATGCCCGGGACGCACTGCAAATGGGTCCAGGCGGATGCTGAGCAAATTCATGATTTCCGCACCGTGATGACCGGCGAACTGCACCACTTGCTGCTTAAGCATTCGCTGGTGGGGGCCGGTTTGCCGGAGCAGACCCCTTTGCCGGAAGCGTTTACCGCCGGGCTTGAGCGCGGGATCGCATCCCCTGCCGTTTTGCCGCAACTTTTTGAGGTTCGCGCCTCGCACGTGCTGGGAAATCTTCCGCGCGAACAGGTCAGCGAATTTCTGTCCGGCCTGCTGATTGGCGCAGAAGTCGCCACTCTGAGCGACGCGTTCGCCGGGCAGCAGGCCATCACGCTCGTCGCGGGTTCATCGCTGACGTCTCGTTACCGCCAGGCGTTCCACGCTATCGGACGGGATGTTGCTGCGGTGGAAGGCGACACGGCATTTCAGGCAGGCATAAGGAGCATCGCTCATGCAGTGGCAAACTGAACTTCCCCTGATCGCGATTTTGCGCGGTATCACGCCCGGTGAGGCCTTAGCGCACGTTGGCGCGGTGATCGACGCCGGGTTCGACGCGGTGGAAATCCCGCTCAACTCCCCGGAGTGGGAAAAAAGCATTCCGGCAATTGTGAAGGCGGTTGGTGATAAGGCGCTGATTGGCGCAGGCACCGTGCTGCAACCGGAGCAGGTGGATGAACTGGCGAAAATGGGCTGCAAGCTTATCGTCACACCGAATATCAACCCCGAGGTGATCCGCCGGGCGGTGGATTACGGCATGACCGTCTGCCCGGGTTGCGCCACGGCCACAGAAGCCTTTGCCGCCCTCGATGCGGGCGCACAGTCTCTCAAAATTTTCCCGTCGTCGGCCTTTGGTCCGGATTACATCAAAGCGCTGAAAGCGGTCTTACCCGCCAGCGTGCCGGTCTTTGCCGTGGGCGGCGTCACGCCGGAAAACCTGGGCCAGTGGATGAGCGCGGGCTGTGTGGGCGCGGGGCTGGGCAGCGATCTCTATCGTGCCGGTCAGCCCGTTGAGCGTACCGCACAGCAGGCGGCAGCATTTGTGAAAGCGTATCGAGAGGCAGTGCAATGAAAATAACCAAACTCACCACGTACCGTTTACCCCCGCGTTGGATGTTCCTGAAAATCGAAACCGACGAAGGCGTGGTTGGCTGGGGCGAGCCGGTGATTGAAGGCCGTGCGCGCACCGTTGAAGCCGCGGTGCACGAGCTGGGCGAATACCTGATTGGCCAGGATCCGGCACGCATCAACGACCTGTGGCAGGTGATGTACCGCGCGGGCTTCTACCGCGGGGGGCCGATTCTGATGAGCGCCATCGCCGGTATTGATCAGGCGCTGTGGGATATCAAAGGCAAAGTGCTGAATGCCCCGGTCTGGCAATTAATGGGCGGCCTGGTGCGCGACAAAATCAAAGCCTACAGCTGGGTGGGCGGTGACCGCCCTGCGGAAGTGATCGACGGTATCCGGCAACTGCGCAACATCGGTTTTGACACCTTCAAACTCAACGGCTGCGAAGAGATGGGCGTTATCGACAACTCGCGCGCGGTAGACCGGGCGGTGAATACCGTGGCGCAAATCCGTGAAGCCTTCGGCAACGAGATTGAGTTTGGTCTGGATTTCCACGGCCGCGTCAGCGCGCCAATGGCCAAAGTGCTGATTAAAGAGCTGGAGCCGTATCGCCCGCTGTTTATCGAAGAGCCGGTGCTGGCCGAGCAGGCGGAATACTATCCGAAACTGGCTGAACAGACGCACATTCCCATCGCGGCGGGGGAACGCATGTTCTCGCGCTTCGAGTTTAAACGCGTGCTGGAAGCGGGCGGCATTGCGATCCTGCAACCGGACCTCTCCCACGCGGGCGGCATCACCGAATGCTACAAAATTGCCGGAATGGCAGAAGCCTACGATGTGGCGTTGGCGCCGCACTGTCCGCTTGGGCCGATTGCGCTGGCGGCCTGCCTGCACGTCGACTTCGTCTCCCGCAATGCGGTGTTCCAGGAACAAAGCATGGGCATTCACTATAACAAGGGCGCGGAGCTGCTCGACTTTGTGAAAAACAAAGAAGACTTCAGCATGGAAGGTGGTTTCTTTAAACCGTTAACGAAGCCGGGCCTTGGCGTGGAGATCGACGAAGCCAAAGTCATTGAGCTGAGTAAAAGTGCGCCGGACTGGCGTAACCCACTGTGGCGTCATGAAGACGGTTCCGTAGCCGAGTGGTAAATCGCCGGATGGCGCTACGCTTATCCGGCCTACTCTCTCGTAGGCCCGGTAAGCGAAGCGCCACCGGGCAAAAAAAACGTACATAGAAAAAATATAACCCTCTGTAAATTACAGGGCATGGTGAGCGGCTTCGCTATGCCCAAAATCTGGAGACAGATTGCGATGGATATTCCAGTTACTGCTGCAAAAACCGGGCGTCGTCGTTACCTGACGCTGATCATGATCTTTATTACCGTGGTCATCTGTTATGTCGACCGCGCCAACCTTGCCGTGGCATCGGCTCATATTCAGGAAGAGTTTGGCATCACCAAAGCGGAAATGGGCTACGTCTTCTCGGCGTTTGCCTGGCTGTATACGCTCTGTCAGATCCCTGGTGGCTGGTTCCTTGACCGCGTGGGTTCACGTCTGACCTACTTTATCGCTATTTTCGGCTGGTCCGTGGCGACCCTGTTCCAGGGCTTCGCGACCGGGCTGATGTCGCTGATTGGCCTGCGCGCCATCACCGGGGTGTTTGAAGCGCCGGCGTTTCCGACCAACAACCGCATGGTGACCAGCTGGTTCCCTGAACACGAACGCGCTTCCGCTGTTGGTTTTTACACCTCCGGGCAGTTTGTTGGTCTGGCGTTTCTGACGCCGCTGTTAATCTGGATCCAGGAGCTGCTGAGCTGGCACTGGGTGTTTATCGTCACCGGCGGGATCGGCATTATCTGGTCGCTCATCTGGTTTAAGGTTTATCAGCCGCCGCGCCTGACCAAAAGCATCACCAAAGCCGAACTGGACTACATCCGCGACGGCGGTGGCCTGGTGGACGGCGATGCGCCGGTGAAAAAAGAGGCGCGCCAGCCGCTGACCAGAGCGGACTGGAAGCTGGTCTTCCACCGTAAGCTGGTGGGCGTATATCTGGGCCAGTTCGCAGTGACCTCCACGCTGTGGTTCTTCCTCACCTGGTTCCCGAACTATCTGACGCAGGAGAAGGGCATTACCGCGCTGAAGGCGGGCTTTATGACCACCGTACCGTTCCTTGCGGCGTTTTTCGGCGTGCTGCTCTCGGGCTGGCTGGCGGACAAACTGGTGAAAAAAGGCTTCTCACTGGGCGTTGCGCGTAAAACGCCAATTATCTGCGGACTGCTGATCTCTACCTGCATCATGGGAGCGAACTACACCAACGATCCGGTGTGGATCATGACCCTGATGGCGGTAGCGTTCTTCGGAAACGGTTTTGCCTCCATCACCTGGTCGCTGGTGTCGTCCCTGGCGCCGATGCGTCTGATCGGCCTGACTGGTGGCGTGTTTAACTTCGTTGGCGGCCTGGGCGGGATCACCGTACCGCTGGTCATCGGTTACCTGGCGCAGGACTACGGCTTTGGTCCGGCTCTGGTGTATATCTCTGCCGTGGCGCTGATCGGGGCGCTCTCCTACATCCTGCTGGTCGGCGACGTTAAACGAGTAGGCTAATCCCTTCGGATGTTTTACCCTGATGCGATAACCGCGCATCAGGGTATTTTCATGAAACAAATCACCTTCGCTTCCCGCAACCACCAGCTCACCAACATCAACACCTGGACGCCAGACAGCCAGTGGCTTGTCTATGATGTCCGCCCGTCCGGCGCGTCGTTTACCGGTGAAACCATTGAGCGGGTCAATGTTAGTACGGGCGAGGTTGAGGCGATCTACCGTGCGACTGACGGCGCGCATGTCGGCGTGGTAACCGTTCATCCGGCGCAGGACAAATATGTTTTTATCCACGGCCCGAAAAACCCGGATGCAGACTGGCAGTATGATTTTCACCATCGTCAGGGGGTGATTGCGCACAATGGTCAGGTGAGCAATCTTGATGCAATGGATATCACCGCGCCTTACACCGCAGGGGCGCTGCGTGGCGGCAGCCACGTCCACGTTTTTAGCCCGAACGGGCAGTTCGTCAGCTTTACCTACAACGACCATGTGCTGCACGCGCGCGATCCGCAGCTGGATTTGCGTAACGTCGGGGTGGCGGCGCCTTTTGGCCCAGTAAACCCACAGGGGAACCATCCGCGGGAATATGCCGGCACCTTCTGGAGCGTACTGGTAAGCCGTACAACGCCGAACCCGAAACCGGGCAGCGATGAGGTAAACCGCGCCTATGAAGAGGGCTGGGTGGGCAACGACAGGCTGGCGTTTATCGGCGATACGGTGTCTGCGAAAGGCGAGAAAGTGCCCGAACTGTTTATTGTCGATCTCCCCAAAGACGAGCAGGGCTGGAAACGGGCGGGCGATGCGCCGTTGCAGGGAACGCCTGATACAATGCCCGCGCCGCCTGCGGGCGTAACGCAACGTCGCTTAACCTTCACCCATCAGAAGGCGTATCCGGGGCTGGTGAACGTGCCGCGCCACTGGGTGCGCAGCAATCCGCAGGGGACGCAGATTGCGTTTTTAATGCGGGACGATAACGGCGTTGTGCAGCTGTGGCTTATCTCCCCTGAGGGCGGCGAGCCGCGTCAGCTGACCCACACTGAGCGTGATATTCAGTCGGCCTTTAACTGGCATCCTTCCGGCAACGGGCTGGGATTTGTGCTTGCAGGCCGTATTGCCTGCTGCGATGCGCAGACCGGAGAGGTGACGTTTTTGACGTCCGATCACGGCAATCCGCCGTCTGCTGACGCTGTGGTGTTTTCCCCGGACGGACGATTTATTGCATGGATGGAAGAGAAGGGCGGTTTCCGCCAGCTGTGGCTAACGGAAACCGCACAGAATTAGCGTGGAGGCATCTCTGCGGGCGGGATGACGGAATTGGTCGCCAGCTTTTCCTGCTCGCTTTTCTCAACGCGCGAACGCACTGAGCTGTCGGTGCGGAACATATCCCACGGCAGCAGAAGCGTATCGGCAACCGCCGTAAACGGCATATCAAGAATCGCCAGAGATTTGGTACCCCAGTTTGTCTCATCATCAGAGATCATTGCGGCACTGGCGCGCGTCCCCGGATATGTTCCTTCTTTACCGCCGGTGTGCGACATCACGCTCGAACACCCGCAAAGTAAAACAACCCCGCTGAACGACGCCAGCTTAATCAGAACATTTCTCATCATCACTCAGTCATCTTTAGTAGCACGGCATTGACCTGCAACTCAGGGTTATAGCGAGGCGCGTCCAAAATGGATAGCTCAAAACTCCCGCACTGTGGTCGTCATCGCAATTTAACCCTTTGTGCTGTGCCCCTGAGTCTATGCGACAACCAGCAAAGTGCAAAAAAATCTCACATCAACAGTCTTGAAAAGGCCGTATCCAGACCCATTTTAAGAATGTAACCCGATAACGGACACGCCTGATGGGTGTTCGGGGAAGCAGAAGCCTGTCCATGGTGGAAGGCTACATTTTCTCGCTGATTTCAGGAGCATTTATCCATGCGTAATTTCGATCTCTCTCCGCTATACCGTTCTGCCATTGGTTTCGATCGTCTGTTCAACCACTTAGAAAACAACCAGAGCCAGAGCAACGGCTATCCTCCTTACAACGTTGAACTGGTTGACGAAAACCACTATCGCATTGCGATTGCTGTTGCCGGTTTCGCAGAGAGCGAACTGGAGATCACCGCGCAGGACAATCTGCTGGTGGTGAAAGGCTCCCATACGGCCGAGCAGAAAGAACGAACCTACCTCTACCAGGGCATCGCAGAGCGCAACTTTGAGCGCAAGTTCCAGCTGGCTGAGAACATCCACGTCAAGGGCGCGAACCTGGTGAACGGCCTGCTGTTTATCGAACTGGAACGTGTGATTCCGGAAGAGAAAAAACCGCGTCGTATCGAAATCAACTAATTACGCGGGTCGCGTGAGCGGCCCACCCGAACTTGCTTGCCGTAACGGGAGCATATGCGAATCCGCAAGGGTTTGCAGGTACAACTGTGCACAAAATTAAACTGTGCCGAACTCGCTTCACAGAAGGAGATTTAGTATGCGTAACTACGATTTATCCCCCCTGCTGCGTCAGTGGATCGGTTTTGACAAACTGGCTAACGCGCTGCAAAGCGCAACCGAACAGCAGACCTTTCCGCCGTACAACATCGAAAAAAGCGATGATAACCACTACCGCATCACGCTTGCGCTGGCCGGGTTCCGCCAGGAAGATCTCGACATCCAGCTTGAGGGTACGCGCCTGACCGTGAAAGGGTCACCGGAAAAACCAGACACCGAGACCAAATGGCTGCATCAGGGGCTTGTCACTCAGCCGTTTAGCCTGAGCTTTACCCTGGCAGACCATATGGAAGTTTCTGGCGCGACGTTCACTAACGGGCTGCTGAACATTGACCTCACCCGTAACGTGCCGGAAGCCATTGCGCCTCAGCGCATCGCCATTAGCGAACGCCCGGCGTTGAACAGCTAAACCACGTTTTTGCCGGGTGGAAAACCTGCCGATCCTCTAGGTCGGGTAAGGCGCAGCCGCCACCCGACTCGCTCACAGATGCCATGAAGCCCTGCCCCGGCAGGGCTTTTTTGTGCGCCATCGCCCATACAACCGCCGTCAGCTCTGAGAGAATCCTTAGCATAACTATGGTTATACACAGGATGTGGATCATGAGTGATATCGCGTTAACCGTTAGCGTGTTGGCCCTTGTCGCGGTAGTGGGGCTATGGCTGGGGAATATCAAAATCCGCGGCGTCGGATTTGGCATCGGTGGGGTGCTGTTCGGCGGGATTTTTGTCGGCCATTTTGCCGACCAGCTTGGGTGGGTGCTCAGCGCCGATATGCTGCATTTCATCCAGGAGTTCGGCCTGATCCTCTTTGTGTATACCATCGGTATTCAGGTGGGGCCGGGCTTCTTCGCTTCCCTGCGCGTCTCCGGTTTACGCCTTAATCTCTTTGCCTTCGGCATCGTCGTGATGGGGGGGCTGGTGACCGCCATTCTGCATAAACTCTTCGCTATTCCGCTGCCCGTCGTGCTGGGCATCTTCTCCGGCGCCGTCACGAATACGCCCGCGCTCGGGGCGGGCCAGCAAATTCTGCGCGATCTGGGTATCCCTGCTGATGTCGTCGATCAGATGGGGATGAGCTACGCCATGGCCTATCCGTTTGGCATTTGCGGTATTTTGCTCTCGATGTGGCTGGTGCGCGTGCTGTTCCGTGTTAACGTCGAGCAGGAGGCAAAAGAGCATGAAAGCACGCTGACCAACGGCCATGCGCTCATTAAAACTATCAATATTCGCGTCGAAAACCCTAATCTGAACAATATGGCGATTCAGGATGTTCCCATTCTGAACAGCGCGACCATTATCTGTTCCCGCCTGAAACGTGATGAAACGCTGATGGTGCCTTCACCGGATACCCTTATTCAGCACGGCGATCTCCTGCATCTGGTAGGGCAACCGGCGGATTTAAACAATGCCCGGCTGGTGATTGGTCAGGAGGTGGATACCTCACTCTCAACCCGTGGAACGGACATGCGCGTGGAGCGGGTGGTAGTGACCAATGAGAAAGTCCTGGGCAAGAAAATACGCGATTTGCAGGTTAAAGAGCGTTATGACGTGGTGATCTCCCGGCTTAACCGCGCCGGTGTCGAGCTGGTGGCCAGCCAGGATGCCAGCCTGCAATTCGGTGATATTCTCAACCTCGTCGGGCGTCCCTCATCCATTGATGCCGTAGCGGACATGGTAGGCAACGCCCAGCAAAAACTCCAGCAGGTGCAGATGCTGCCGGTCTTTATCGGCGTCGGGCTTGGCGTCATGCTTGGCTCCATCCCCCTGTACGTGCCCGGCTTCCCGGTGGCACTGAAGCTGGGTCTGGCAGGCGGGCCGCTCATTATGGCGCTGATCCTCGGGCGTATCGGCTCCATTGGTAAGCTCTACTGGTTTATGCCGCCGAGTGCTAACCTGGCGCTGCGGGAGTTAGGCATCGTGCTGTTTCTGGCGGTGGTGGGGCTGAAATCCGGCGGCGATTTTGTCGATACTCTGGTGAACGGCGAAGGGATGAGCTGGGTAGGATACGGCATATTTATTACCGCTATCCCCCTGATAACGGTCGGATTACTGGCACGTATCTTCGCTAAAATGAACTATCTCACGCTGTGCGGCATGCTGGCCGGTTCCATGACCGATCCGCCCGCGCTGGCGTTCGCCAATAACCTGCACGCCACCAGCGGCGCGGCGGCGTTGTCCTACGCCACGGTTTATCCGCTGGTGATGTTTCTGCGCATCATCACCCCGCAGCTACTGGCGGTGCTGTTCTGGGGGATGGGCTAACAAGTCTTCCGGGTGGATACGCCGCAAATGGTAGTCCACCTGGTAATCGCTGGTGTTCCGGAACATCACGGAATAATTGAGGAACTCGCCGCTGTCGCTGTAGGAAAGGGAGGTGATGCGCAGCAGCGGCGTCTGTTCCGGCACATTCATATAACCGGCCAGCTGTTTATCTGCCAGCACCGGCGTCAGGCTCTCGTAGTTGCCGCTGATGGTGATCCCGCATTCCTTCTCGATGTAATCAAACTTAGACCCTTCGAGATGCGCCAGGGAAAGATTGCGGAACAGCTTCACCGGCATAAAGCTGTCCTCCAGCATCAGCGGTTTTCCGTCCACGTAACGCACCCGCCTTGAAAAATAGATCCGCTCATCAACCTGAATCCGCAGCTGGCTGGCGATGGCGGGCGGCGCGGGCATCACTTCAAACTGCAACACCTTGCTCTGCACTTCTTTCCCCTGCTGGCGCAGCACCTCCACCAGCCCGGTCAGATTAGTCGTTTCATGATGAACGTCTTTGCGCGCCACGAACGTCCCGCTGCCGTGTCGACGTTCAACCAGCCCCCAGCTTACCAGCAGATCCAGCGCCTTGCGGATGGTCATCCGGGCTACGCCAAACTCCTTTGCCAGCGCTTTTTCTCCGGGTAACGGACTGCCAATGTTGTAGTCCGAGGAATTCAGCCGCAGCCGTAGCCGATCGGCAATTGATTTGTAGATCACCAGTAGACCTCTCTGCGCACATCATGGCGTGGATTACGTCTTAACTTGTCTATGTTTAGTTTAAAAAGTAGACCTGATTGGTCAAATTAAAACCATGAATGCGATCACGAATCGCAGCGGCATACCATGTTGCTGCATCAGTAAGTTCTTATGCTCACCTCAGGCCAGTAAAAAACCATAAAGGCCTCTATCCCCTACAGGTTGTTTCATGAGGATTTAAAAATGCTCAGTCAAATACAACGTTTTGGCGGCGCCATGTTCACCCCGGTTTTGCTGTTTCCCTTTGCCGGGATCGTGGTTGGGATCGCCATCATGCTTCGCAATCCGCTGTTTGTCGGTGAGGCCTTAACCGCGCCGGATAATCTGTTCGCGCAAATTGTTCACATCATCGAAGAGGGCGGCTGGGCGGTGTTCCGTAATATGCCGCTGATTTTTGCTGTCGGCTTACCGATTGGCCTGGCAAAGCAGGCGCAGGGCCGCGCCTGTCTGGCGGTGCTGATTAGCTTCCTGACCTGGAACTACTTTATCAACGCGATGGGGATGACCTGGGGTCACTTCTTTGGCGTCGACTTCTCTGCTGAACCCACTGCCGGCAGCGGGCTGGCGATGATTGCCGGAATCAAAACGCTTGATACCAGCATCATCGGGGCGATTATCATTTCCGGGCTCGTCACCGCCATCCACAACCGATTTTTCGACAAGCCGTTGCCGGTCTTTCTGGGGATTTTCCAGGGCACCTCGTTTGTCGTTATCCTCGCGTTCTTCGTCATGATCCCTTGCGCCTGGCTGACGCTGCTGGGATGGCCGAAAGTGCAGATGGGCATTGAGTCGTTGCAGGCCTTTCTACGTACCGCTGGCGCGCTGGGCGTATGGGTTTATACCTTCCTGGAACGCATTCTGATCCCAACCGGATTACACCACTTTGTCTACGGCCCGTTTATCTTCGGCCCGGCTGCGGTAGAAGGCGGCATTCAGGTCTACTGGGCACAGCACCTTCAGGAATTCAGCCAGAGCACTGTGCCGCTGAAAACGCTGTTCCCGGAGGGCGGATTCTCGCTGCACGGCAACTCTAAGGTGTTTGGCTCAGTCGGTATTGCGCTGGCTATCTGGCATACCGCGTCGCCGGAGAACCGCGTCAAAGTGGCAGGTCTGCTGATCCCGGCCACGCTTACCGCCGTGCTGGTGGGCATTACCGAACCGCTGGAGTTCACCTTCCTGTTTATCTCGCCGTTGCTGTTTGCCATCCACGCCGTGCTGGCCGCAACGATGGCGACGGTGATGTATACCTTCGGGGTGGTGGGGAACATGGGGGGCGGTCTGCTGGACCAGTTCCTGCCGCAAAACTGGATCCCGATGTTCCATAACCACGCCTCGACGGTATTCACCCAGATTGGCATCGGCCTCTGCTTCACCGCTCTCTATTTCGTGGTTTTCAGGACGCTTATCGAACGTCTGAATCTCAAAACGCCGGGCCGGGAAGAGAGCGAAATCAAACTCTACAACAAAGCCGACTATAAGGCCGCGCGCGGGCAAACCACCGCCCCGGCGGCAGCCAGCCAGCAGATCGGGCAGGCTGCTGGGTTCTTACAGGCGCTCGGCGGCGCAGCAAACATCGAAAGTATCAATAACTGCGCCACCCGCTTGCGTATCGCCCTGGTGGATATGACGAAAACCCAAAGCGACGACGTCTTCAAAGCCCTGGGCGCACACGGTGTGGTGCGGCGCGGCAACGGCATACAGGTGATTGTCGGTCTGCACGTTCCTCAGGTGCGCGACCAGCTGGAATCGCTGATGAAAACCCCTTTAACAAACGAACAAACCACTCTGACAGAGGCTATATCATGAAAAAATTCTCAGTTGTTATTGCAGGCGGCGGCAGTACATTCACGCCTGGTATCGTCCTGATGCTGTTAGCCAACCGTGACCGTTTCCCACTGCGTGCGCTGAAGTTCTATGACAATGACGGAGCACGTCAGGAGATCATCGCCGAGGCGTGCAAAATCATCCTTAAGGAGCAGGCGCCGGAGATTGAATTTAGTTACACCACCGATCCTGAAGCGGCCTTTACCGATGTGGATTTCGTGATGGCGCATATTCGCGTGGGCAAATACCCCATGCGTGAAAAAGATGAAAAAATCCCGCTGCGCCACGGCGTGTTGGGCCAGGAAACGTGCGGGCCGGGCGGCATCTCCTACGGCATGCGCTCCATCGGCGGCGTGCTGGAGTTGGTGGATTACATGGAGCAGTACTCCCCGAACGCGTGGATGCTGAACTACTCCAACCCGGCGGCGATTGTCGCGGAAGCCACGCGCCGCCTGCGTCCGAACGCGAAAATTCTCAACATCTGCGACATGCCGATCGGCATTGAAGGACGTATGGCGCAAATCGTCGGTCTGAAAGACCGCAAAGAGATGCGCGTGCGCTACTACGGTCTGAACCACTTCGGCTGGTGGACGTCGATTGAAGATCTGAACGGCAACGATCTGATGCCGAAACTGCGCGAATACGTGGCGAAAAACGGTTATGTTCCGCCTTCGGAAGATGCGCATACTGAAGCGAGCTGGAATGATACTTTCGCCAAGGCTAAAGACGTACAGGCGCTGGATCCGGACACCATGCCGAACACCTACCTGAAGTATTACCTGTTCCCGGACTATGTGGTCGCCCATTCCAACCCGGAGCGTACCCGCGCCAATGAAGTGATGGATCACCGTGAGAAGCATGTATTCAGTTCATGCCGGGCGATTATCGAAGCCGGTCATTCTTCTGCCGGTGAACTGGAAATCGACGAACATGCGTCGTACATCGTCGATCTGGCGACCGCGATCGCCTTTAATACCCAGGAACGCATGCTGCTGATTGTGCCTAACAATGGGGCTATCCATAATTTTGACGCCGACGCGATGGTAGAAATTCCGTGTCTGGTCGGCCACAACGGACCGGAGCCGCTGACCGTGGGTGATATTCCGCACTTCCAGAAAGGGCTCATGAGCCAGCAGGTGGCGGTGGAAAAACTGGTGGTGGACGCCTGGGAGCAGCGCTCGTATCAGAAACTATGGCAGGCGATTACCCTGTCGAAAACCGTACCGAGCGCGTCGGTGGCGAAGGCGATTCTGGACGATCTGATTGAAGCCAACAAAGAGTACTGGCCGGAACTGCATTAATTTTCCTGACCGGCATCGCCAGATGCCGGTCTCCTTGTCCTGGCTGAATTACGCTATGCTGAAGCCTGCATGCAGCACGACAAGGAACCTTCATGAACATTTCCCGCCTCGGTGAAGCACCGGACTACCGCTTCTCACTGGCTAACGAACGCACATTCTTAGCGTGGATCCGCACCGCCCTGGGCTTTCTGGCCGCAGGTGTCGGTCTTGATCAGCTCGCCCCCGATTTTGCCACCCCGTTGATTCGCGAAGTGCTGGCCCTGCTGCTGTGCCTGATTGCCGGTGTGCTGGCGATTTATGGCTATCTGCGCTGGCTTAGAAATGAAAAGGCGATGCGTCTGAAGCAGGATCTCCCCTACACGCGCGGCTTGCTCATCATTAGTACGATTTTGCTGATGGTTGCGGGCGTAGTGATGTTACTGGTGTTGTATGCCGGATAGCCGCAAAGCGCGGCGGGAGGCGGACCCCGGGCTTCAGCCGGAGCGAACCTCGCTGGCCTGGCTGCGCACGCTACTGGGGTATGGCGCGCTGATCGCTCTTGCCATTAAGCACAACTGGCACCGCACGGGGGCGCCATTCTGGATCTCCATTGTTGTGCTGGCGCTGGTAGCCGTCATTTTATGGCGCTACACCCGCAGCCGTAACCTGATGGACGTGGCGCAGAACGACTTTGCGCAGCCGAAAGCGGTGCGGGATAAGTTCCTGATTGCGTTGGCTGTGCTGTCTCTGTCTTTACTCTTTGCAGTTACTCACATTCAGCAAATTATGAGCTTATAAGCCCGGTGGCGGCTACGCCTTACCGGGCCTACAACTGCCGCGAACCGTAGGCCGGGTAAGGCGTAGCCGCCACCCGGCATAATTACTTCCCTTTAGCTAAATACTTCGCCATCTCATCCTCCGGCACCATGCCGCCGCCGGTCGCCCACACCAGGTGGGTAACGTTCTCATCGGCATCGACGCGCAGCGGCCCGGCCATCCCCGCCAGCGCCGACGGCTCCAGGCGAATCCCTTCCTCCTGCGCCAGCCAGCCGAGCATGTCGTACATGCTTTGATCGGAGAGGGTATAGAACCCGTCGAGCAGGCGCTCCATCGCGCGGCCCACGAAGCCGGACGCACGCCCTACCGCCAGACCGTCCGCCGCCGTCACGTTATCAATGCCCAGATCCTGCACCGCAATCTCATCGTGCAGCCCGGTATAAACGCCCAGCAGCATACATGGTGAGTGCGTTGGCTCCGCGAAGAAGCAGTGGATGTTATCGCCAAAGGCCAGCTTCAGGCCAAACGCCACGCCGCCGGGGCCACCGCCGACGCCGCACGGCAGGTAGACGTACAGGGGATGATCGGCATCCACCACGCGGCCCTGCTCGGCAAACTGCGCCTTCAGGCGCTCGCCAGCAACCGCATAGCCCAGGAACAGCGTACGGGAGTTTTCATCGTCAATGAAGAAACAGTTCGGATCGCTTTCCGCCGCTTTGCGTCCCTGCTCCACCGCCACGCCGTAATCCTGCTCATATTCCACGACGATCACGCCGTGGCTGCGCAGTTTGGCTTTCTTCCACTCGCGGGCGTCGGCGGACATATGCACCGTCACCTTAAAGCCAATGCGGGCGCTCATAATGCCGATGGACATCCCGAGGTTGCCGGTTGAGCCCACCGCGATGCTGTACTGGCTGAAGAAATCCTTAAAGCGCGGCTCCAGCAGGATGCTGTAGTCGTCTTCGACGCTCAGCAGTCCGGCGTCCAGCGCCAGTTTCTCCGCGTGGGTCAGCACCTCATAGATGCCGCCGCGCGCTTTGATCGAGCCGGAGATCGGCAGATGGCTGTCTTTTTTTAGCAGCAGCGTGCCTGGAATGGCCTTACCGGACTCTTTCTCCAGCCGCGCCTGCATCGCCGGGATCGCGACCAGGTCGGATTCGATAATCCCGCCCGTTGCCGCCGTTTCCGGGAACGCTTTCGCCAGATACGGCGCGAAGCGTTTCAGGCGCGCGTGCGCGTCGTCCACGTCGGCTTTGGTCAGCCCGACATACGGCAATCCTTCCGCCAGCGTCGTGGTGCGCGGGTTAAGCCAGGTGGTTTCTTTCAGGGCAATCAGATCCTCAACCAGAGGAAACTGTGCGGTTAAAGTAGTGATAGTTGCGTTTTCCATAGTACGTCTCTTCGCGCTCAGATAATGAAGGAAAGCAGGAATGTGCCGCCAAGTGCAAGCACCGAGGCGATAAACGTCGCCGTCGTATAGTATTTGAAGGTCTCGTTCAGGGTCGCGCCGCAATACTGCTTCACCAGCCAGAAGAGAGAATCGGTCACGATCGTGCAGCCAATAGCGCCGGACCCGATGGCAATGGTGATGATCTCCGGGCTTACGTTCGGGTAGAGCGGCAGCATCGGCGCCACTATCGCCGTGGCACCCATCATCGCTACCGTTGCCGAACCGACGGCGGCGTGCAGCACCAGTGCCACCAGCCAGGCGAGAAGGATAGGGTGCATATGCAGGTTCGAGAGAATATGCGCCAGCGTCTCCGCCAGACCGCTAGTTTTAAGGATGGCGTTGAACGCGCCGCCCGCGCCGATAATCAGCAAAATGTTGGCGATAGAGCCAAAGCCGTGCTCCGTATGGGTCAGCATTGCGCCCATGCCCATGTGCTGGCGGATCCCCAGCAGGTAGTAGGCAAAAAACACGGCGATAAACATCGCGGTGATGGGGTTGCCGATAAACTCCAGCAGGGTATACAGCGAGCCTTCTTTTGCCATGTTCAGCTCGGCAATGGTTTTCACCAGCATCAGGGCAATCGGCAGCAGCACGGTGAACAGCGTGGCGCTCAGCGACGGCAGCGTGTGTTCTTCCCGCACCTTCAGGTCTGAAAATTCCGCCGGAACCGGCTTATAGGGCAGACGATCGCCGAGCAGCTTCAGGAACAGCGGGCCGCCAACCAGAGACGCCATCAGGCCCACCATCAGACCGTAGACAATCACCGTCCCGACGTCCGCCCCTAATTTATTGGTGACAAACAGCGCGGCCGGATGCGGAGGCACCACGCAGTGCACTGCCATTAGTGCGGTACAGAGCGGAATGGCCAGCTTGAGCAGCGACGTGTTGGTCTTTTTGGCGATGGAAAACGCCAGCGGGATCAGCAGTACCACGCCCACTTCCACAAACAGCGTAATGCCGCAGATCAGGCCGACCAGGACCATAATCACGTCCGCCGACAGCCAGCGGCAGCGCTGCAACGTAATCCCGATGCGCTCTGCCGCGCCGGAGACTTCCATCATTTTGCCGAGAATAGTGCCAAGACCGATAACCGCCGCCAGGAAGCCCAGCGTACCGCCAATCCCGCTCTCAATGGCGTTCACCATATCCAGCGGGCTCATCCCCATCATCGCGCCGACGAAAAAGCTTGCCAGCAGCAGCGCGAGGAACGGGTGAAACTTCAGTTTTACGATGGTTAAAACAATCAATACGATGCTGACAAGCAGCGTTGCCACAACCCAGACCTGAGATCCCATATCTCACCTCACCCTTATGTCATCTGGGGGTATTGGACGAAAAAACGGCGTGGGCTGACAAACGATATAAATTGGCGTTCAGATGAGCCAGATTGGATCAACTGAGTGACTGTGTTCTAAAAAGCGCACTTAACTCGTATTAGGTTCACATAAATTCATTCTTGAGCGGTATGCTGAACGCAGAAATTACGTGTGGGAATTGTGATGACCGATGCGAATGAAGGCAGAAACCGGCTTTTAAACGGCTGGCAGCTGTCGAAAATGTACACCTTTGAAGTGGCCGCCCGGCATGAGTCCTTCGCGCTGGCGGCGGCGGAGCTGTCGCTCAGCCCCAGCGCGGTGAGCCACCGCATAAACCTGCTGGAAGAGGAGCTGGGCATTCAGCTGTTTGTCCGCTCACACCGTAAAGTGGAGCTGACGCAGGAAGGCAAGCGCGTTTACTGGACGCTGAAATCGTCCCTCGACACCCTGAATCAGGAGATCCTGGATATTAAAAACCAGGCGCTGTCAGGTACGCTAACGGTGTACTCCCGGCCGTCGATCGCCCAGTGCTGGCTGGTGCCGATGCTGGGGGATTTTACCCGCCGCTACCCGTCGATTTCACTTACTATTCTGACTGGTAATGATTACGTCAACATGCAGCGAACCGGCATCGATCTGGCGCTCTATTTCGACGATACGCCGCCAAACCACCTTTCTCATCACTTTTTGATGGATGAAGAGATTTTGCCCGTCTGCTCGCCGGCGTATGCCCGGGAGCATGAACTGCTGAAAAACCCCCATAACCTCAGCCACTGCACGTTACTGCACGACCGTCAGGCCTGGAGCAATGATTCCGGTACGGATGAGTGGCTGAGCTGGGCGCAGCATTACGCGGCGAATATGCCGTTATCATCGGGTATTGGCTTCGATCGCTCTGATTTAGCCATTATCGCGGCCATGAATAATGTGGGGGTAGCGATGGGGAGAAAGCGGCTGGTGCAAAAACGTCTCGAACGAGGGGAGTTGATCGCACCCTTTGATGGGAAAACTCTCAAGTGCCATCAGCATTATTACGTCTCAACGCTTCCCGGCCGTCAGTGGCCGAAAATTGACGCCTTTATCGGCTGGCTAAGAGAGCTGGCGGGTTGAAGAATTATTACGCTTTCGCTCTACACCAAATGTGAAAAAGCGTGCTAAATACAGGTAATGCTTTTGATTTATCCAGGGTAAACCGTGTTAAAGCCTTTTATTGCCACTGCGATCTTACTCTCTTCCGGCTGGGCGATTGCCGCTGAGCCGCCGCTGACGGCTGCCCGTTACGCGCAGATGCTGGGCGTCGGAATGGATGTCGACTGGGCACGCACCGAGCGCGGTATCCGCGAGTTCGACCCGCTGGTGGTCCGTGATTTTCAGGTGAAAGGCATACACCATGTCCGTATTCGGGTGGCGGGCGAACCGACGGAAGCGCGGCTGATTCACCTGCGTAAGCTGGTGGAGGCCTGCGAGCAATACGGCGTCATCCCCATCATCGCTTATCAGGCCGATGAATATAAAAACGACCCGAAAGCGGATACCGAAAAAGAGGTGATTAACTGGTGGATTGCCGTGGCGCACTATTTTGGTCAGCGCTCGCCGTTGCTGGGCTTTGACCTGATCTACGAACCGGCGGACAAGCTCAACCACAACGTTGCTTCGCTCAACCGGGTGTATGAGAAAGCGATCAAAGACATTCACGCCATTGATGCCAGCCGCATGATTTTTATCGCCCCTCGTCTGCGCGCCGCGCCGGAGGATTTATCCAGCCTGAAGCTGCCCGCGCACAGCCAGAATTACCTGCTGGCGGAGTGGCATATTTTCCCCTGGGGCCCGCTGAAAACGAACGGTAAATACCCGTGGACGTCCGGAACTGCGGCTGAGAAAGCGGCTATCCGTAACCGAATCAACGCCGCGCTGCACTGGCAACAAAAAACCGGGCATGTGAGCTGGGTTGGCGGTTGGGGGGTGGGCGAATCGAAAAGCCTGACGCCAACCGCCTCGCAGATGGCGTTTGCCACGTTTATGGCGTGCGAGCTGCAACAGGCCAACATCCCGTATGCGATAAACGCCGATGTTCAGTTTTATGACGGGGAAGAGGGGGCGTGGCGGCCTGCCCCAGAGCGGCTATTGCAGGCGATGATTGCGCCCGTCTGTGAAAAGCCCGGCGAGAAGCCGGGCCATCATGCGGTTAAACCGGCTGTTCGTGATGCGAGACACGCGACGCCAGCGGCAGCCAGCACAGCAAAATCAGCAGCCCCATCAGGGTCATCAGCAAGCCTAAACTCGCCTGCCCGGTCTGCGGCATCATAGCCGAAAGCCAGGCCAGCGCGCCGGAACCGATGTTCTGCAAACCGCCCACCAGCGCGCCTGCCGTGCCTGCGAGGAACGGGAACGGCTCCATCGCGCCGCTGGTGGCGAGGGGAAACAGCATGCCCGCGCCGAAGAAGAACAGCGCCGCCGGGATGAGCAACGTCCAGACCGACATCACGTCAAACAGCCCCGGGATCCACATCATCAGCCCGGCCAGCAGACAGCTGATCACCGACTGCCACATCAGCGTGGAGAAACGCTTGTTCGGACGTCCGGCGAACCATGCGCCGAAGAACGCCGCTGGGATCGGCAGAATAAACAGAATACTCACCACCATGCTGCTCAGGCCAAGGCCTGCGCCCAGCAGCACGCCGGAACAGGCTTCAAACACCGCAATTCCCGCCAGGCCGCCGATTAGCATCAACAGATAACAGGTAAAGGACCCATTACCGAACAGCGTTTTGTAGCTGGCGATGAGCTTCGTGCGCGGCGCGTCTTTTGGGCGGGTTTCCGGCATCCAGCGCGCCATGCTGAAGGTGACAATAATGCACAGCACCAGCAGGAAGGCGTAACAGGCGCGCCAGGACCAGACGGTGTCCAGCAGACCCCCAATCAGCGGGGCCAACAGCGGGCTGACCAGAATACCCATATTTAACAGACTGTTGGCGTGACGAAGCTGTGTGCCCTGGTACATATCACGCGGCAGGGTACGCGCCATAACCCCGCCAACGCCGGTGCCCACGCCCTGAAGGGCGCTGGCGGCAATCAGGACGGTCAGGCTGTGAGTGGTAATGGCAATCACCGTCGCTACCATGAAAATGCTCATGCCCACCAGAATAACCGGACGACGCCCGACGCGATCGGACAGGGGACCATAAACCAGCTGTGAAACGCCATAGGTCAGCAGATAGGCTGCCATCACGCTCTGGACTGCACCTTCGCGGACGCTCAGATCTTTTGCCATATCGGCAATCGCCGGAATGTAGATGGTTTGTGCCATCTGCCCGACGGCCACCAGTAACACCAGCATCAACAATAAGTTCACGTTCCGTTGCTTTTTCATGTCGCTGAATACTTTTGCCAAAAGAGATAAATAAAGAATAAGTGACTACGCATTCCCATAAATGCGCGAGGAATCTACCACAGAGAGATGACAATTTAAGCATTACTGTGATGAATGACAGAAGGCGTGAAGGCAGGATTTGTAAACAAGATCGGCAACTAATGTTGCCAGCGAATTACGCCAGGCGCAGCAGGACCGCACCGGCAGCAATACCCATTGCCGCCGCGATGCGCAGGCCGGCAACCTTCTCTTTTAAAAGCACAAATGCGATTAATGCGCCGAAGAGAATAGAGGTTTCACGCAGTGCCGCGACCACAGCCAGCGGTGCCTGGGTCATCGCCCAGAGTGCCAGACCGTAAGATCCCATCGTCCCGACGCCGCCGAGCAGCCCTTTTTTCCAGTGCAGGCGCAGGTAGCTGGACGCTTCGTGACGCCGCGCCACCATTGCCCAGCTCAGCAGGCAGAAACCGTTCATGAAGAAGGTCCAGAGCGTATAGCCCAGCGCAGTGTCCGAGAGTCGCACACCGGTGCCGTCCACCAGGGTATACCCGGCGATAAAACAGGCGTTCAGCAGCGCCAGCCAGATCCCCTTGCGTGACTGCATGCGGCCGTTCATCGCCATGGCCAGAATCGACAGACAAATGACCCCAATGCCGGACCAGGCAAGCCAGGAGAGATGATCCCCGAGCACCAATACGCTGATCAGCGCCACCAGCAGAGGAGCCGTCCCGCGCATAAGGGGGTAGGTCTGGCTCATGTCGGAGACCTGATAGGTCTTCGCTACCAGCACGGTGTACACCACCTGTAACGCACAGGAGACGAACAAATATGGCCAGCTTGCGGCAGTTGGCTGAGGAGAGAAGGGCAGTAAAATCAGGGCAATAAGCGCGGCTGAACCGCTGACTCCGATCGCCGAGTAGAGCTTATCCGTTCCGGCTTTAACGATGGCGTTCCAGCTGGCATGCAGCAGTGCGGCGAACAGTAAAATGCAGAAAACGGTGATGGTCATGGCGTATCGGTTGGTGAAATGTCATCCAACTGTAACATTCACCCGTCGATGCTGCCAGCCGCTTACACTGCGCAAAAAAGGCGGTGCGTCACCCGGGGTTCGTCTGACACCAGCCTGAAGCCCGCCCGATGGTAAAATCCGTACGCGGTTTCCGGCGCATGGGTATTAAGAAAATCAAACCAGATGCTGGCATCCGCCATCACCACGGTCAAAAGCTGTTTGCCTATGCCCTGCCCACGGCACTTCTCGCTGACGTAGAGATGACGAATACGTCCGGCGCGCGGCTGCTGGCTGAACGGATCGCGATTAAGGCCGCACACGCCCACCAGCCTGCCGTTAAGAAACGCCCCCAGCAGTTTTTCACCCGGCGCGTTAAAGCGGTTTTCACCCCGCTGCCAGTTCTCTTCCAGCCTGCGCAGCATATTGAAATTCAACGCGATACTCTCCGCCTTCAGGGCGATATACCCGGGTTCATCGGGCGTGACGGGCTCAATTAACAGACGCGACATAGCATTCCCTCGTTATTAAAGAGGGGCGGTTGCCCGCCCCTCTCAGGTGCGACTTGAACCTGAATCACCGAACGTATTTCAGGACAGCATCAAGCAGTTGCAATACAGCAACAATGAGTTTGAGGACAAGTATGACCATATCCACGACGCTCATACGCGTCTCCTTTTGGTTAAAAGGAGCACGATGCTGGCGTACCTTTCCGCCGCCTGTGGCCAGCACCTGGATTGACGTAACACAGTGTGCTCACTTCAGGGGTTAAGGCACTGACGGCACCACCCGTTTCAGCCAGGACTTCGTTGCGCCGGTAAACTGCGGCCCCCTCGCTCACTGCGAACACCCTTAGTATAGATAAATACTGTATGTATGAACAGTATTTTATGGACAAAATTTGGAAGGCGATCCATACTCAAAAACGTCAAAATCCGTGCCGGAATTGCGCGTTCGTCTTCGATCGCTTATACTTTTCGCGTTGACGTAACACAGTGTGTTCTGCGGCAACCAACCGCAAAACCCTGATAAAAACCTCGCTTAGGCGGGGTTTTTTGTTTTCTGACGAAGTGAAAATAGTATCCTTCGTTGACTTATTGGCAACGGGTGTTATCGTTGCCATAATGGCAATGGACGCGGCAGGCAAGCAGGATGCATTTAATCTCAATGAAGGCAATTTTGGATGCGGTAAGCCAGTTCCCGCAACACAGAGAAGAGCTTCTCTTTTTAGGACGAGTTATTGAAAAGAGCCACTGCCCGACGCCCGCTGCACTGAGAAAACTTTTCCCAACGCTGGATAACTTCAAGTATCTTGATAAGCATTATGTTATTGATATTGCAAATAACAATCTCAGAGTAGTGGCTCTCATATTCTTTGAAAGCCAAAAGTTTTATGTGCGCCATGTTTTTACTCATAAGGAATATGACCGTTTTACGGAGAAACATCGCACTAAGGGGAAGAAATGATGATCGTCGCTGATGCAATGAAAGCTACGCACGCCCTTGTTGCGGCCGTTCCTTTACTGGGTGAACAGCCGAGCGAGAAAGATTATAAGGATGCGCTTGAGCTGGTTGAGTATCTCCTTATGAACGAGCCCAATAGCCCCTTGCTGGATATTGTGTGCGCCAGAATTAGCCATTTCGAAGCTAATCGGCCAGAGATAGTCGCATTACGCAAGGAGATGGAGTCCGTTCCCGTTGGAATTGCAGTTTTAAGAACCTTGATGGATCAATACAATCTGACGATATCGGATTTTAAGGATGAAATTGGTAGTAAATCGATGGTTTCACGGGTTCTGAATGGTCAGAGACAGCTTACTCTGAACCATATCAAAAAGCTGGCGGCCAGATTTGGGGTATCACCTGCGTTATTTATTGAGTGAGTAAAAACCCTTTATTGAGTGTCACCACCCAACAAACAAAACGTGATCCCTGACGCATTTTTGCGCAGATGAAAATATTTCCATTGTCACATCCGAAAACCTGTGTTTGTATAAATTCAATCAATGATTCCAAACACAGGTCCCCAATGACTTCATCCATCTTCACTTCGACCCTACTAAAAACTGCGCAACCTGCCGCAGTGGTCGTCGTGCGTGTGGTGGTGGTCGTCGGCAATGCGCCGTAGGGACTGGATCAACACACGAATCCAAAACCCCGCCGGCGCAAACCGGGCGGGGTTTTTCGTTTAGGACCCTCCCCGGAAGGCTGGCTCAGAAGAAAAGGACTGGAGCATGGCAAGTTCGGGCACAACATCCACCAAGACGCGTTTTACAGGCGCGCAGCTGATTGTTCATTTACTGGAACGACAGGGCATCACCACCGTTGCGGGCATCCCGGGTGGGACCGTACTGCCGCTGTATGATGCGTTAAGCCAAAGCACACAGATCCGCCACGTGCTGGCGCGCCACGAGCAGGGCGCAGGCTTTATCGCCCAGGGCATGGCGCGTACCCAGGGTAAACCGGCGGTCTGTATGGCCTGTAGCGGGCCGGGCGCCACTAACCTGGTGACCGCCATCGCCGACGCGCGTCTCGACTCCATTCCGCTGATCTGCATTACCGGCCAGGTGCCGTCCTCGATGATCGGCACCGATGCGTTCCAGGAAGTCGACACCTACGGCATCTCTATCCCCATCACCAAACATAACTATTTAGTTCGCGATATCAGCGAGCTGCCTCAGGTTATCAGCGATGCGTTCCGCATTGCGCAGTCTGGCCGCCCGGGCCCGGTGTGGATAGACATTCCTAAGGATGTCCAGACCGCAGAAATTGAGATCGACGTTCTGCCGGAGCCGGGTGACCGTGCCCCCGCGCCAGAATTCAGCGCTGAGAGCGTGTGCGATGCGGCAGCGATGATCAACGCCGCCAAACGCCCGGTGCTCTATCTGGGCGGCGGGACGATCAACGCCGCGGATGAAATCCGCCAGTTCGCTGAAAAAGCTAATTTGCCCACCACCATGACCCTGATGGCGCTGGGTATGCTGCCAAAAGCGCACCCGCTCTCTCTCGGCATGCTGGGCATGCACGGCGCGCGCAGCACCAACTACATCCTGCAAGAGGCGGATTTGCTGATAGTTATGGGGGCGCGTTTTGATGACCGGGCGATTGGCAAAACCGAGCAGTTCTGCCCGAACGCCAAAATCATTCACGTGGATATCGACCGCGCCGAGCTGGGTAAAATCAAGCAGCCGCACGTGGCGATCCAGGGCGACGTGGCCGAGGTGCTGGCGCAGCTGATCCCGCAGACGGAGGCAACCGACCGCGCCGACTGGCGCCAGCTGGTAGCCGATCTGCAACGGGAGTTCCCGGGCGCTATCCCAACCGAGGGCGACCCGCTGAGCCACTATGGTCTTATCAACGCCGTCGCCGCCTGCGTGGATGACAGCGCGATTATCACCACCGACGTCGGCCAGCATCAGATGTGGACCGCTCAGGCGTATCCGCTGAACCGTCCGCGCCAGTGGCTGACCTCCGGCGGCCTTGGCACCATGGGCTTCGGCCTGCCAGCAGCGGTTGGCGCGGCGCTCGCCAACCCGGACCGCAAGGTGATCTGCTTCTCCGGTGACGGCAGCCTGATGATGAATATTCAGGAGATGGCGACGGCGGCCGAAAACCAGTTAGACGTTAAAATCATTCTGATGAACAACGAGGCGCTGGGTCTGGTGCACCAGCAGCAGAGCTTGTTCTACAAGCAGGGCGTGTTTGCGGCGACCTATCCGGGGATGATCAACTTTATGCAGATTGCCGCTGGTTTTGGCCTTCACACCTGCGATCTGAACGCCGAAGAAGATGCCCACGCGGCGTTGCAGGATGCGATTTCTCGCCCTGGCCCGGCGCTGATCCACGTGCGTATCGACCCTGAACAAAAAGTGTATCCGATGGTGCCGCCGGGTGCGGCAAATACTGAGATGGTGGGGGAATAAGCCATGCAGAAACAATGTGATAACGTCATTCTGGAACTCACCGTCCGCAACCACCCAGGCGTCATGACCCACGTCTGTGGGCTCTTTGCCCGTCGGGCGTTTAACGTGGAAGGCATTCTGTGCCTGCCGATTCAGGGCAGCGAGCACAGCCGCATCTGGCTACTGGTGAACGACGACCAGCGTCTGGAGCAGATGATGGCGCAGATCGACAAGCTGGAGGACGTCACCAAAGTGGCACGCAACCAGTCCGATCCCACCATGTTTAACAAAATTGCGGTGTTTTTTGAGTAAATCACTTAAGGTAAGAGGCTTTTGCCGGATGGCGCTGCGCTTATCCGGCCTGCAAGGACGTTACACGTAGGCCGGATAAGGCGTTTGCGCCGCCATCCGGCGCGTTCACGCATCAGGATCAAACCATGACCACCATCGCCCTTATCGACGACCACCTTATCGTTCGCTCCGGCTTTGCCCAGCTTTTAAACCTCGAACCGGATTTTCAGGTTGTGGCCGAGTTTGGCTCAGGACGCGAGGCGCTGGCGGGCCTGCCGGGACGCGGGGTGCAGGTCTGTATCTGCGATATCTCAATGCCGGACCTCTCCGGGCTGGAGCTGTTAAGCCAGCTGCCGAAAGGGATGGCGACGATTATGCTCTCGGTCCACGACAGCCCGGCGCTGGTCGAGCAGGCGCTCAACGCGGGGGCGCGCGGGTTTCTCTCTAAACGCTGTAGCCCGGACGAGCTGATTGCCGCCGTGCGTACCGTCTCCACCGGCGGCTGCTACCTGACGCCGGATATTGCCATCAAGCTGGCGGCGGGACGGCAGGATCCGCTCACCAGACGCGAGCGCCAGGTGGCAGAGAAACTTGCCCAGGGCATGTCGGTGAAAGAGATTGCCGTAGAGCTGGGGCTGTCGCCAAAGACCGTTCACGTTCATCGCGCCAACCTGATGGAAAAACTCAACGTCAGTAACGATGTCGAGCTGGCGCGCCGTATGTTTGACAGCTGGCAATGAACTCCCTGTTTTCGCGGCTGATCGCCGTTGTTGCCAGCTTTTTCATCTTCTCCGCCGCGTGGTTCTGTCTGTGGAGTATCAGCCTGCATCTTGTCGAGCGCCCGGAGCTGGCGGTGCTGCTGTTCCCCTTTGGCCTGCGGCTGGGGCTAATGCTGCAATGCCCGCGCGGCTACTGGCCGGTGCTGCTGGGCGCAGAGTGGCTGATGCTGATCTGGCTGGCGCAGGAAGTGGCGTTGGCGCATCTGCCTTTATTGATGACCGGAAGCCTGCTCACGCTTATCCCGGTCGCCCTGATTTCCCGCTACCGTCACCAGCGCGACTGGCGCACGCTGCTGCGTCAGGGTGCGGCGCTGATTGCCGCCGCGCTGTTGCAGTCCCTGCCGTGGGTGGGTGAAAAGGAGGGGCTCAACGCCCTGCTGCTGACCCTCACCGGCGGCCTGACGCTGGCCCCGACCTGCCTGGTTTTCTGGCATTACCTTACCAGCACCGTCTGGCAGCCGCTCGGCCCGGCGCTGGTCTCCCAGCCGGTGAACTGGCGCGCCCGGCACCTGATCTGGTATCTGCTGCTGTTTGTGGTGAGCCTGTGGTTGCAGCTTGGTCTGCCCGCTGAATTATCACGCTTCACGCCGTTTTGTCTGGCGCTGCCGATCATCGCCCTTGCCTGGCATTACGGCTGGCAGGGCGCATTGATCGCCACGCTGATGAACGCCATCGCGCTGATTGCCAGCCAGACCTGGCACGATCACCCGGTAGATCTGCTGCTCTCGCTGCTGGCCCAGAGCCTGACCGGGCTGCTGCTTGGCGCGGGCATACAGCGCCTGCGCGAGCTGAATCAGTCCCTGCAAGCCGAGCTGGCGCGCAACCGCCGTCTGGCGGAGCGTCTGCTGGAGACGGAAGAGAGCGTGCGGCAGGAGGTCGCCCGCGAGCTGCACGATGACATCGGCCAGACCATCACCGCCATCCGCACCCAGGCGGGCATTGTTCAGCGCCTGGCGGCAGAAAACGCGGGCGTGAAGCAGGGCGGGGCGCATATCGAACAGCTTTCGCTGGGCGTCTATGATTCCGTTCGTCGCCTGTTAGGGCGGCTGCGCCCGCGCCAGCTTGACGATCTTTCGCTCGAGCAGGCAATACGCTCTCTGATGCGCGAGATGGAGCTGGAGAGCCGCGGGATTGTCAGCCATCTCGACTGGCGCATTAACGAACCTGCGCTGAGCGAAGGCCAGCGCGTGACACTCTTCCGCGTCTGCCAGGAAGGGCTGAACAACATCGTCAAACACGCCAGCGCCAGCGCGGTAACGATCCAGGGCTGGCAGCAGGACGAGCGCCTGATGCTGGTGATTGAAGACGACGGCTGCGGCCTGCCGCCGGGCTCCGGCCAGCAGGGGTTTGGCCTGGCGGGCATGCGCGAGCGCGTAAAGGCGCTGGGCGGCACGCTGAGCATCTCCTGCACCCACGGGACGCGCGTCAGCGTTAGTTTGCCGTTAAGGACGCACCATGTTTAAAACCCCCGCCAGCGCCGCCCCGCTAAGCAACAAAGCGGAAATCGATGCCCGCTACCGCTACTGGCGTCGCCATATCCTGATTACCATCTGGCTCGGCTATGCGCTGTTCTATTTCACCCGCAAAAGCTTCAACGCCGCCGCACCGGAAATCCTCGCCAGCGGCGTGATGACGCGCACCGATATCGGCCTGCTGGCGACGCTGTTTTACATCACCTACGGCCTGTCGAAGTTCTTCTCCGGCATCGTCAGCGACCGTTCCAACGCGCGCTATTTTATGGGCGTTGGGCTGATAGCCACCGGCGTGGTGAACATCCTGTTTGGCTTCTCCACCTCGCTGTGGGCCTTCGCCCTGCTGTGGGCGCTGAACGCCTTTTTCCAGGGCTGGGGCGCGCCGGTCTGCGCCCGCCTGCTCACCGCCTGGTACTCACGCAACGAGCGCGGCGGCTGGTGGGCGATATGGAATACCGCGCATAACGTCGGCGGGGCGCTGATCCCGATGGTGGTCGGCGCGGCGGCGCTGCACTACGGCTGGCGCGCGGGGATGATGATTGCCGGTGGCCTCGCGATTGTCGCCGGGCTGTACCTCTGCTGGCGCCTGCGCGACAGGCCGCAAACCGTCGGCCTTCCACCGGTGGGCGACTGGCGGCACGACAAGATGGAGATCGCCCAGCAGCAGGAAGGCGCGGGGCTGTCCCGCCAGGAGATCCTCACCAAATACGTGCTGAAAAACCCCTACATCTGGCTTCTGTCGCTCTGCTACGTGCTGGTCTACGTGGTGCGCGCGGCCATCAACGACTGGGGCAACCTGTACATGTCCGAAACTCTCGGCGTGGACCTGGTGACCGCCAACTCGGCGGTGACCATGTTTGAACTGGGCGGGTTTATCGGCGCGCTGGTGGCGGGCTGGGGCTCGGACAAGCTGTTCAACGGCAACCGCGGTCCGATGAACCTGATTTTTGCCGCCGGGATTTTGCTCTCCGTCGGGTCGCTGTGGTTGATGCCGTTCGCCAGCTACGTGATGCAGGCGGCGTGCTTCTTCACCATCGGCTTCTTCGTCTTTGGCCCGCAAATGCTGATCGGCATGGCGGCGGCGGAGTGTTCCCACAAAGAGGCGGCAGGTGCGGCGACGGGCTTTGTCGGGCTGTTTGCCTACCTCGGCGCATCGCTCTCCGGCTGGCCGCTGGCGCGGGTGATCGACATCTGGCACTGGAGCGGGTTCTTCGCGGTGATCGCCATCGCGGCGGGCATCTCCGCCCTGCTGCTGCTGCCGTTTTTGCACGCGCAGGCACCGCGCGAAGCGTGACGCGCCTCACCTTTTGCTGCCGAGACGCGCAAAACTAAGAAATTTTCCCGGTTTCACCTGGACGCTGTCTCAGGCATCTCTCCTGGCTGGTTTTTACAATGCTGCAAAAATCAGCTCAGGAGTAACTCAGTCATGCTGGCCTTCTTAAATCAGGTGCGCAAGCCGACCCTGGATCTGCCGCTCGACGTGCGGCGCAAGATGTGGTTCAAACCGTTCATGCAGTCCTATCTGGTGGTCTTCATCGGCTACCTGACCATGTACCTGATCCGCAAAAACTTTAACATCGCGCAGAACGACATGATCTCCACCTACGGGCTGAGCATGACGCAGCTGGGGATGATTGGCCTGGGCTTTTCCATCACCTACGGCGTGGGGAAAACGGTTGTGTCCTACTACGCGGACGGCAAAAACACCAAACAGTTCCTGCCGTTTATGCTGATCCTCTCCGCCATCTGTATGCTCGGCTTCAGCGCCAGCATGGGCGCGGGCTCCGTCAGCCTGTTCCTGATGATCGCCTTCTACGCCCTGAGCGGATTCTTCCAGAGTACCGGCGGGTCGTGCAGCTACTCCACCATCACCAAATGGACCCCGCGCCGCAAGCGTGGTTCCTACCTCGGCATGTGGAACATCTCACACAACCTCGGCGGAGCGGGTGCGGCAGGCGTGGCGCTGTTCGGCGCGAACTACCTGTTCGACGGCCACGTGATCGGCATGTTTATCTTCCCGTCGATTATCGCCCTGATTGTCGGCTTTATCGGCCTGCGCTACGGCAGCGATTCCCCGGAATCCTACGGCCTCGGCAAAGCTGAAGAGCTGTTCGGGGAGGAGATCAGCGAGGAGGACAAAGAGACCGAAGAAAACGAGATGTCCAAATGGCAGATCTTTGTTGAGTACGTGCTGAAAAACAAAGTGATCTGGCTGCTCTGCTTCTCGAACATCTTCCTGTACGTGGTGCGTATCGGTATCGACCAGTGGTCCACCGTGTATGCCTTCCAGGAGCTGAAGCTCTCGAAAGAGGTGGCGATTCAGGGCTTCACCCTGTTCGAAGTAGGCGCGCTGGTCGGTACCCTGCTGTGGGGCTGGCTCTCGGACCTCGCCAACGGTCGTCGCGCGCTGGTGGCCTGCGTCGCGCTGGCGCTGATTATCGCCACGCTCGGCGTTTACCAGCACGCCAGCAACCAGTACGTTTACCTGGCGTCGCTGTTTGCGCTCGGCTTCCTGGTGTTCGGTCCGCAGCTGCTGATCGGCGTGGCGGCGGTTGGCTTTGTGCCGAAAAAAGCGATCGGCGCAGCCGATGGGATTAAGGGCACCTTCGCTTACCTGATCGGCGACAGCTTCGCCAAGCTCGGTCTGGGCATGATCGCCGACGGCACGCCAATTTTCGGCCTCACCGGCTGGGCGGGCACCTTTGCCGCGCTGGATGCGGCAGCGATTGGCTGTATCGTCCTGATGGCGATGGTTGCGGTGCTGGAAGAGCGTAAGATCCGCCGCGAGAATCGTGCGCAGAAATTAAAAGTAGCCTGAGTGTGCAGGTAACTTCTTTGCCCGGTGTGTGATGCCGGGCTTTTTTATTTTTCACGGCCTGCCTTTTACCTTTACCCCGCTTTACACACCCGCTCCCCCGTATGCTCTACAGTTTTTTTTGCTGCCGCCTTTCGTGCAGCCTTAGCCCCTTTTGCTAACGGAGAGCTTGCATGTTGACCCGACGATTGTCCTGCCTGGCGCTGTTGATGGCGCTGGCCTCCCCCGCAATGGCCGCGAATGCCCCCACCTACGGCGAGAAGCTGGAAGGTTTTGACTACGGCTGGCCGGTAAAACACTTTGCCTTTACCTCGCAGAACCAGCCTCTGGATATGGCTTACCTGGACGTGAAGCCGGAAAAACCCAACGGCCGCACCGTGGTGCTGATGCACGGCAAAAACTTCTGCGCCGGTACCTGGGACGGCACGATCCGCGCGCTTTCAGCCAGCGGGTATCGCGTGATCGCACCCGACCAGATCGGCTTCTACAAATCCACCAAGCCGGAGCATTATCAGTACACCTTCCAGCAGCTGGCGGATAACACCCACGCGCTGCTGAAAACGCTGGGCGTCGATCGCGTGACGGTCATCGGCCATTCGACCGGCGGCATGCTGGCGACCCGCTACGCGCTGATGTGGCCGCAGCAGGTGATGGTGAACCCAATAGGGCTTGAAGACTGGAAAGCGCGCGGCGTGCCGCATATTACGGTCGACCAGTGGTACCAGCGTGAGCTGAAGGTCAGTGCCGACGGTGTTCGTCAGTACGAGAAAAACACCTACTACGCCGGGGAGTGGAAGCCGGAGTACGAGCGCTGGGTCACCATGCTTGCCGGGTTAAACAACGGGCCGGGCAAAGCGCGCGTGGCGTGGAACTCGGCGCTGCTCTACGACATGATTTATACTCAGCCGGTCGTCTATGAATTTAGCGAGCTGAAGATGCCGGTATTATTGATGATCGGCACGAAGGACAACACCGCCATCGGGAAGGATCTCGCCCCACCGGAGATCCGCAAGACGCTCGGCAATTACGCGGTGCTGGGTAAAGAGACGGCGAAGCGCATTCCGCACGCGACGCTGGTTGAATTTAACGACATGGGCCACGCGCCGCAGATGCAGGATCCTGCCCGCTTCCACGAGGCGCTGCTGAAAGGGCTTCAGGCGCGCTGACTGGTCTCCAGCAACAGCCCGCGCAGCCACGCCTGCGCGAGGTTGCGGTGCGTTCTGCCGTGCCAGGCCATGCTTTTGGTAAAACCGGGCACGGGAACCGGCGTCTCGCAGACGAACATCCCCGTCTGCTTTTCCGCTATGCGTGATGGCACAACGGCAATCATATCGCTGAGGGCCAGCACGTCCGGCAGGACTAAAAAGTTACTCACTGATAAGCCAACATGCCGCGTTCGGCCAGTTTTCTCCAGCGCGCCATCCGTTACGCCGCGAAAACCGTCGCCCTCGTAAGAGACCAGCACATGCTCCAGGGCGCAAAACCGGTCTAACGTCATGGGCTGTCCGGCATCCGGATGGTCGGCACGCATCATGCAAACGTACCGTTCATCATAAAGCGCCCGGCTGTGAAGCTCATCTGGCGTGGTGTGCGGGGTGATCAGCGCCACGTCGACAGAGCCTTGTTCGAGCTGGCTGACCAGACGGTCAGATTCCACAGGCACCACGCGCACGCGAATACCCGGCGCCTGTACCTTAAGCGCAGCGATAAACGGCACGACGACCGCGCGCAGGGCGTAGTCGGTCGCGGCAAGCGTGAAGGTGAACGTTGCGGTGAGCGGATCAAAGGCGATCGGCTGAAGCAGCTCGTCGATATCTGCCAGAATGCGTTTGACGGGAGCCGCCATTGCTTCCGCCCGGGTGGTAGGCACGATGCCGTGCGGCGCGCGGATAAACAGCGGGTCTTCAAAGTAATCCCGCAGGCGGTTAAGCATGCCGCTTACCGCTGGCTGGGTCAGGGCAAGACGCGCCGCCGCGCGGGTGACGCTGCGTTCGTCCAGCAGGGCATCCAGCGTTTTCAGCAGGTTAAGATCCAGCGTGTGCAGATCCGCTTTCATGACGTTTTTCCACCTCTTTTCCGTTTACTATTATGGCGCTGCCCGCTGTTGACGCGCTGCGTTTCCCGCTATGATGGGCGGCTAGTCTAAGGAGAACGCATGGTCTGGATAATGCTGGCAACGCTTGCCGTGGTGTTTGTGGTTGGATTTCGTGTCCTGACCTCAGACTCCCGCCGCGCCATCAAACGTTTAAGCGAGCGGCTGGGGATCACCCCGATGCCGGTCGAGTCGATGATTGACCAGTTCGGTAAAACGCCGGGCAATGAGTTTATCCGCTATCTTGAACGCCCCGACGAGGCGCATCTGCTAAATGCCGCTCAGGTGCTGCTGATCTGGCAGGTCTGCATCGTCGACGCCAGCGAAGAGAATCTGCATACCTGGCACCGCATGCTGCGTAAAGCCCGTCTGGCCGCGCCGATCACCGACGCGCAAATCCGCCTCGCGCTCGGCTTTATGCGCGAGATAGAGCCTGACCCGCAGGAGCTTAACGCCTTCCAGCTGCGCTACAACCAGCTTTTCCTGCCGGAAGAGGGCGTGTTTTACCTGCACTGATATCACGAAACGTGATGAAGAGTATAAAGCATCGTCATTAGATTTATATCACCCGCAGGCGCACCATCACCTTATCAACTAACCGATGAGGTGAACCATGAAACAATCCGCCATTATCTGGCCGAACGACTACCTGCCCGGCACCACCGATAACTTTGCCTCCAACGAAATCATCGTCGCCGGGCTGAGCGCAAAAGAGATTTGGGCGCAGCTTAACGACACCACCCTGTGGCCGAACTACTACAGCAACGCCGAAGATATCCGTTTTCACGACGGCAGCGGCCCGGCGCTGAGCGCCAACGCCCGCTTCCGCTTCACCACCTTTGGCTTTCCGGTTGAGGCGCAGGTGACTGAGTATGTTCCGCCCGTGGAGGGCGAAGCCGCGCGTATCGCGTGGCACGGCTGGGTAGAAGGGGATGCAAATTCGCGTCTGGACGTGATCCACGCCTGGCTGTTTGAAGACCTGCCGGGAAACCGCGTGCGCATTCTGACTCAGGAGTCGCAGAAAGGCGTGCCGGCGCAGGAATTAGCGCGCACGGTGCCAAACCCAATGATTAACGGGCATCAGGAGTGGATCGTGGGATTAGCGAATGCCGCTCTTAAGGCTCGCGGGTAATTTTGCCCGGTGGCGCTTTGCTTACCGGGCCTACAAGCCCGTAGGCCGGCGCAAGCGCAGCGCCGCCCGGCATTAAAAAACGACAAAAGTTGTCGAAACGTTAAATTCGTCACACTTTTGATGATAAACTGCGCGACTTTTCCGCACGTTTTTATCTTCAGGTGATGCCATGACAGAACATATCCAGCCCACGACTACACCGCAGGCCAAAGAGGTTTCACGCCCCAACTGGTCGGCGGTTTTCTCCGTGGCATTTTGCGTCGCCTGTCTGATTACCGTCGAGTTCCTGCCGGTCAGCCTGCTGACGCCGATGGCGCAGGATCTGGGCATTTCCGAGGGCGTGGCGGGGCAGTCCGTGACCGTCACCGCGTTTGTGGCGATGTTCGCCAGCCTGTTTATCACGCAGGCGATCGGCACCATTGACCGTCGCAAGGTGGTTATTCTGTTCAGCGTGCTGCTGACGCTCTCCTGCCTGCTGGTCTCTTTCGCTGAAAGCTTCACCCTGCTGCTGCTTGGCCGTGCCTGCCTGGGGCTGGGATTAGGCGGCTTCTGGGCGATGTCCGCCTCGCTGACCATGCGCCTGGTGCCCGCGCGTACGGTGCCAAAAGCCTTGTCCGTTATCTTCGGTGCGGTCTCGATCGCGCTGGTGATCGCCGCGCCGCTGGGCAGTTTCCTCGGTGGAATTATCGGCTGGCGCAACGTCTTTAACGCGGCGGCGGTGATGGGCGTGCTGTGCATAATCTGGGTGTGGAAGGCGCTGCCGTCCCTTCCGGGGGAAGCGGCGCACCACAAACAAAACATGTTCGCGCTGCTGAAGCGCCCGGGCGTGCTGGCGGGGATGACCGCCATCTTCATGGCCTTTGCCGGGCAGTTTGCTTTCTTCACCTATATCCGCCCGGTGTATATGACCATGGCGGGCTTTGACGTGGACGGCCTGACGCTGGTGCTCCTGAGCTTCGGGATCGCCAGTTTTGTCGGCACCTCGCTGTCGTCCCAGTTCCTGAAGCGCTCCCTGAAGGTGGCGCTGGCGGGTGCCCCGCTGGTGCTGGCGATCAGCGCCGCGGTGCTGGTGTTGTGGGGCAGCGATAAGTGGGTGGCTTCGGCGATCGCGATTATCTGGGGCTTTGCCTTTGCGCTGGTGCCGGTGGGCTGGTCGACGTGGATCACCCGCTCGCTTGCCGATCAGGCGGAAAAAGCCGGGTCGATTCAGGTGGCGGTGATCCAGCTGGCGAATACCTGCGGCGCGGCGGTGGGCGGCGTAGCGCTCGACCACCTGGGGCTGACCTCGCCGCTGGTAATTTCCGGCACGCTGATGCTGCTGACCGCGCTGCTGGTGGCGGGGAAGGTTAAGGCGAAGTAGTGCTTTTCTCCCTCTCCCGTGGGAGAGGGTTGGGGTGAGGGCATCAGGCTACGCCGATGTCTGAACCCGTCTTCTCGAATCCATCGAAATCAACACCACCGACGACACAATCAGCAGCGTCCCCAGCCAGTCCGGCAGGGTGAATGCCACCCCCAGCAACACCACCGACAGCAGCGCGCTGCTCAGCGGCTCGGCGCAGCTCAGAATGCTCGCCTTCGGCCCGCCGATCATCTGTGCGCCTTTCAGATACAGGCTGAACGTCAGCGCGGTGCCAATCACCACCAGGTAGAAAAACGCCAGCAGCAGGCCGCCGTCGATCACGAAGGTGGTGCCGCGTCCGGCGTAGAACGGCGTCAGCATTAGTCCCGCAATCAACATACTCCAGCCGACAATCGGCAGCGTGCCGTAGCGGGCGATAAGCGTCGACGGGTACGTCGTATAAAACGCCGCGGCAAACGCCGAGGCGATACCGAAGAACAGCGCGGCCGGCGAGATGGAGAGCGACGTCGGGTCGCCGTGGGTTACCAGCAGGAAGGTACCCACAAGCGACGTGAAAATCGCGGATAAGACAAATATGCCGGGACGCGTTTTCCGCGCCAGCGCAAACCATGCCACGATAATGGTCGGCGACAGAAACTGGAGCACGGTGGCCGTCGCGGCGTTGGATTTTTCAATTGTCAGCAGGAAGGTGAGCTGCACGGTAAGCGCGCCAGCCAGCGAGAAAAACAGCAGGCTGAGGGCGTCTTTGCGGTTTTTGATGACCGAGAAAATCTTGTCGCCGTGAACGAAGGAGAGCGTCAGCAGGATCACGCCGGTAAACAGCAGACGAACCATGGTCAGGTAAGGCGAAGAAATGTGGCTTTTCTCCATGATGTACTGCGCGCAAACCCCGGAACTGCCCCATAAAACGGCGGCGATCAGGACGTTGAGCATCCCTTTGCGTGTGGAACCCATGTTCTCCCCTGTTATGTTGGTTTTTTTGTAGCATAACATGGGATCTTGCCGGGTGGCGCTACGCTTACCCGGCCTACAAAACCTTGTAGGCCCGTGCAAGCGCAGCGCAGCCGGGCGAAACAAACGACGCTCTACTAGAACCACGCCTCCCACATCGCGCCGACGTTGAAGTCGTCCAGCGTTTCATCTTTGGTGTTGTTCACGCGCGCGGTACGTTCGTTATCCACCTTGCCGCCGGTCACGTAGAAGCGCAGCATCGGACGGAACTCCGGCCCCATGGCGATAGACATGTTCTGCGACAGGGTCAGCTTCCAGCCCTTGTTGTCGCCGCCGTTGTCGTAATCCACGTGCTGCCAGCCCGCTTCCAGCCAGGTGGAGTGAACGTCGTTCCACCAGTGCATCGGGCGCACGATGGCGTTGTAGTTCTTGCGGTTGTCGGTCTTATCGCGGCTGTTGTCGTAGTCGTGGAAGGCGAGGAGGTACTCCACCTGCGTCGCCTGGGTGAATTTGTACAGCCCTTCGAAGCTGGCGTAGACCGTGGTCAGATCCTCGGTTTTGTTGAACACGCTGTTGTCCGCGTTATCGGAGTAGCGGGCAATCACCTTGTTCACGCCGCTGTCGTTGGTGTGGCTCAGCACCACGCCGCCCTGCCAGGCGTTCAGACGCTCGTCGCTCTCCACCGCCTTGGAGTCAAAGCCGTAGTTGGCGTACAGCTCCAGATCCAGCGGACCGAGCTTCATACCGTGGATTTTAGACGTCGCGGCGTAGTTGCCTTTGTCGCCCGTGCCGGACCCGCCGGTACAGGTGATGCGCGACGGGTTCGCTTCGTCCTCCATCACTTCCGGGCTACAGGATTCCACCGCTGCCACGGCGGCCACGTCAAACTGCACGCCGCCGATGTCGAAGTTCTTCACCCCGGCGCCCTGACCGTCGTGGTTCATCCAGAAGTAATCGTTGATGCCCTGCTGCGGACGCTGGTGGAAGTCGCGACCCGCCCAGAAGTAGGCGTTCGGGTTGGAGGCCATAATGTTGGTCACGCCGGCGTAGGCTTTCTTGAGGTTAACTTCGTCGCCCCAGTGGTCGATCATCACGTTGATGTCCCAGATGGCGCCGTTTTCGCCCTTGAAGGCTTTAGAGAGCTGGAACTCGCCGCCGTTGCCTTCGTTGCCCAGACGACCAATGGCGGACGCGCCGTTGTAGGAGCCGTCCACCGCCACGTATTTCTGATCGGCGGCCTGGAAGTGCGCGCCGTAGCGGGCGTAGCCGGTAAATTTAACCCCGAACGGGATCGCCATATCCGGAGATTGCGCCGCGCTCTGCGGCTCGGTCACCACGTCCGCTTTTTTCGCGACCGCAGCATCCATTTTGGCCTGACGCTCGGCCAGGGCTTTATCCACCGCTTTCGCCACAATGGCGTCGATTTGCTCCTGAGTGAATTCCTGAGCGAGGACGGAAATTGGGCAAAGCGCGGCGATAACCGCCATGGTTACTGGAAGTTTTTTAATCGTATTCATGGTTATCTCAATATAGTTTAATTTTATTCAGACAATAACCATCCCGCTCCGATCTGACAGAGTATGTCGCTATCATCAGAACAAGTGGATCTCTATTTAGGGTACAGAGGTATTACAGTAATTATTTCGCCATAGACTATCTCTGATATAAATGAATAATTTCTTCGGATAACTCGCGCGCTAATAAGGAATTCATTAAATGATCCTGGGCGTGCACCATAATTAAGGTCATCGGCTGGCGGGCTTCTCCCGCATCCTGCTCGATCAGTTTGGTCTGCATCTTGTGCGCCTGGCGCGCGTAGCCGTCGGCTTCGCGCAGCAGGCTTTTGGCCTCGTCAAGGTTGCCCTGACGCGCCGCGTGCAGGGCTTCAAAGCACAGGCTGCGGGACTGGCCGGCGTTGACGATAATTTCCATTACGGCTTCTTCTAGTGCGATCATCATCATTACTCTTTATCAAAACTATTATTTAAGGCGGTGGCGGCAAACCACTCTCCGCTTTTTTTAATGGTGCGCTGCTGCGTCTCTACATCGAGCTGAATAAAACCGTAGCGATTTTTATACGCGTTACACCACGACCAGTTATCAATAAACGTCCACATATGATAGCCAAGGCAATTGCAGCCTTCGCTAATACCTTTGTGCAGCCACGATAAATGCTCAGAAATAAAATCGATGCGGTATTGATCGTTAATCTGGCCATTTTCAATAAAGCGCTGCTCGTTTTCGACGCCCATGCCGTTTTCCGAAATAAAGCAGCGAGGGTTGCCGTAATTATCGCGCAGGTTAACCAGAATATCGTAAATACCCGGCGCGTAGATTTCCCAGCCGCGGTACGGGTTCATCTTGCGGCCCGGCATCTCGTAATTATCAAAGAACCACTCCGGCATAAACGGCGCCTGCGGGTTCACCGCGCTGTCGCGACACTTCACGCGACGCGGCTGATAGTAGTTAACGCCGAGCAGGTCGATTTTCCCTTCCGCAATCAGGAAACCGTCTTCCGGCTTGCAGGCGGGCAGCTGATCGTAAGATTTCAGCAATGCCACCAGGTCCGCCGGATACTCCCCGCGCAGCACCGGGTCGAGGAAGCTGCGGTTAAACATCAGGTCCGCTATGTGCGCCGCCTTCACGTCCGCCGGGTTCCGGGAGCGCGGGTACGACGGCGTCAGGTTGAGCACGATGCCGATCTCACCCGCGTAGTGTCCGGCGCGGTAAGCCTGAACGGCCTTCGCATGGGCCAGCACGGTGTGATACGCCACGGTGGCTGCCCGACGAAAATCCACCACGTTCGGGTAGTGGAAGTCGTACAGATAACCGCCTTCCACCGGAACAATCGGCTCGTTGAAGGTAAACCAGTGCAGCACGCGGTCGCCGAACAGCTCGAAGCAAATCTGCGCATAGCGGGCGTACGCGTCCACCACGTCACGGTTTTCCCAGCCGCCAATCTCCTGCATCGCCATCGGCATGTCGAAATGGAACAGGGTGATAAACGGCGTGATGCCCTGTTCATTCAGCTCATCAATGACCTGATTGTAAAAATCGACCGCGTCCGGGTTCACTTCACCGATACCGTCAGGGATCAGGCGCGCCCAGCTAATCGAGGTACGAAAGCTGTTGTGGTTCAGCTGCTTTAACAGCTGAATGTCCGTTTTCCAGTGCTGATAAAACGTGGAGGTGTGCTGCGGCCCCACGCCGTTGTGAAAACGGTTCGGCTCGCGGGCAAACCAGTAATCCCACGTGGTTTCACCCTCTCGTGTCCCTTCCGTCTGGAGAGCGGAGCTTGCGCTGCCCCACCAGAAGTTATCGGGAAATGCGTATTTCATGACTCTTCCTCTTTGACTTAATTGCTGGCGGCTTCAGCGTTACCGACGGTCGCCTGAGCTTTCTGCTCTTCGTTTTTGATGAGCGTACGCTCATAGGCACGCAGGAACGGCAGGTACATCAGCGCGGACATCACCATACAGACCAGGCACATCACCACCGGGCTGAGCGCCCAGTTCGCCGCCCACGACGCACCAATCGGCGCGGGGGTGGTCCACGGGGTTAACGAAACCACCTGAGCCAGCCAGCCGAGTTTGGTTGCGCCGTACGCCAGGCAGGCGTTGACCAGCGGAACAAACACGAACGGGATAAACAGCATCGGGTTCATGATGATCGGTGCGCCGAACAAAATCGGTTCGTTGATGTTAAAGAAGCTTGGCACCACGCCCATTTTGCCGATGGTGCGCAGGTGGGTAACGCGGCTACGCAGCAGCAGGAACGCCAGCGGCAGGGTGGAGCCTACGCCGCCAATCAGCAGGTAGTGATCCCAGAAACCTTGCAGATAAACGTGCGGCAGCGCCGCGCCCGCCGCCAGCGCCGCCTGGTTTGCAGAGAGGTTCGCCATCCAGAACGGGTTCATGATGCCGGTGACAATCAGCGACCCGTGGATACCAGCGAACCAGAAGATCTGGCACAGCAGGACGGAGAGCAGAATGGCGGGCAGCGAGTCAGACGCCGACACCAGCGGCTCCAGCAGGTGCATAATCGCCTGCGGGATGATCATCCCGGTCTGCGCTTCAATGAACAGGTTCAGCGGGTGCAGCGTTCCGATCACCACCATCACCGGGATCAGGATCTCAAACGAACGCGCCACGCCGGTCGGCACTTCCTTCGGCAGGCGGATGGTGACGTTGTTCTGTTTCAGCCACGCATAGACGCGAGTGGAGTAGATCGCGGTGATAAGCGCAGTGAAGATCCCCTGACCGGAGAGATACTGGGTCGAAATTTTGCCATCGGCATAGGGCGCGGCGACCAGCAGGAAGGCCATAAAGGCCAGCAGGCCGGACATCACCGGATCGAGGTTAAACTGACGCCCCAGGCTTGCCCCAATCCCTACCGAGATGAAGAAGGTCATCACGCCCATGCTGAGGTTAAACGGCAGCATCAGCTGTTCGCGGTAGGTCTCGGAGAAATCCAGCCAGCCGCGGGCGAAGCTGTTGGTGGTATCCGCCGAAAACGGCGGGAAGATAAACACCAGCATAAACGAGCCGATGATCATAAACGGCAGCGCAGCGGTAAAGCCGTCGCGGATGGCAATCACATACTTTTGCTGACCGAGCTTCGCGGCCAGCGGCGTAATTGACTGCTCAATCACCGCGACCATGGATTGATATAACGAACTCATGTGAACACCTTTTAGTGTGCCGCTTCGATGAGCGACAGAGCATAGTCCAGTACTTTATCGCCACGCTGCATGCCGTAATCCATCATGTCGATGGGCTGCACCGGAATGCCTTGCGTCGCTGCCTTGTCTGAGAGCGTCTTTAACATGTATTTCACTTGCGGTCCGAGAAGCACCACCTGATAGTACGGAAACTGCGTATCAAATTCGGATACGCCATACGCATCTATCTTCACGGGCAAGCCCCGTTCTTTTGCAACATCGATCATTTTGCTGACCAGCAGGCTGGTGGACATCCCGGCAGAGCAGCACAGCATAATCTTGAACATCGACAACCATCCTCAAAATGTAAAAAGTTATTGCGAGGATGATTGGACATGATACGGAAACCGGTTTCCATTTATAAAAGACAGAAGTGTGATAACCATCAAGATCCAATACTTATGAGGCTAATTAACCGGATGTGGGTCACATAATTTGGCTGTTTTGGCATCAAATTGAGTGGAAACGGAAAATCGGTTTCCATGGAAAACGGAAACGGATATACTCCGTTCTGGCTATAATGTGAGCCGTAGCGGTGATGGAAATTACAGACGCCAGTTGCGTCTGACAGGGGAGAGAGATGTCTACAATCAACGATGTATCGCGTCTGGCCGGGGTGTCCAAAGCCACGGTATCACGGGTGTTGAGCGGGTCGCGTGGCGTTAAAGAAGCCAGCCGCCAGGCTGTTCTGAAAGCGGTGGATGAGCTGAACTATCGTCCCAACGTGATCGCCCAGTCGCTGCTCAGCCAGTCGACGGGCTGCATTGGGGTGATTTGCGCGCAGGAAAACATTAACCAGACCACCGGTTACCTGTACGCGCTGGAAAAACACCTCAGCCAGCATCAAAAACATCTGCTGCTGCGTTTCGCACACACAAAAACAGAAGTGATGAACGCCCTTGAAGAACTCTCCTGCGGCTTATGTGATGACATTCTGGTGATTGGCGCGCGTTTCCCGCTGGACGTGGACATGGACAACGTGATTCTGGTCGACTGTATGGAAGCCGATAACGCCAACAGCATTCAGTTCGATCACGCGTTCGCGGCCGAAACGGCCTGTAACTATCTCACCAGCCAGGGGCGTCGCCAGATAGCGCTGATCCACCCGCACGGCAGCGGCTTTGCCGATCAGGTGCTGCTGGGCTACAAACACGCGCTGGAGAAAAACTTCCTGCCCTTTAATCGCAACCTCGTGTTTATGGACGCGACTTCATCGTCCGTTGCGCTTCAGGAATTACTCAACAACGCGTCCACGCTGAACTTCAACGCGCTGCTGGTGGCGGATGAGCAGGAAGCCCAGCGGGTGATCCCGCAGTTACAGGCGTTTAATAAATCGGTACCGGAAGACATCATGGTTTTCAGCCTCGGCGGTTCGCTGCATCTGCCGGGTATTCCGGTGATCCCGGCCATTGAGTATTCCATGGACGCCATGGCGGCGCGCATCGTGAGCTGGCTGACAGAGAAAACGCAGATGCTCGGGTCCTACGTTCTGCGCGGTGATTTGATTATTCCGGATGTGCGGAAGCGTTAAACGTGTGATGTAGGCCGGGTAAGCGCAGCGCCACCCGGCGCTCAACCCTCAGTAATCTTCCATACAATCCACCTGACTTACTGCATCCCAGTAGGCGTCCAGGTTGTCACGCTTCACGGCGGTGATGGCGTTTTTGATCAGCAGCTGATTGGCCTCAGACGACAAAATCATCGCCTGCCAGGCCTTATCGCTCTGCTTTTTCTGCGGGGTACAGGTTTTCTTAACATCTTTCAGGACCTGCTGTTTTATCTGGGCCTCTTTCTCCGGAGCGCTCTTCTCCTGCGCGTGAACAAACGCAGCGAAAATCAGGCAAACGAGCAGGCAAACCAGGTGTGCAGATTTCATCGAAACCTCCTTTGAAAGTCACATGCTTCCCCTGAAATATATCGTTACATTCATCAACGCGATTCAAGCCAAAAGTATGAATTTACGCATTCTGCGTGCGAGATCCGATCGCCAGTGCAATGCCATAGCTTACTAACACCGCGAGACTCATTTTCAGCATCGTTTCTCCGCCGATACCGGCGAGAGGCGCTGCGATCCCGCCGAATAAAAACATCAGCATGCCCAGAATGGCTGACGCTGTGCCGGACTCCTTCGCGTCGACTGCGCTCATCGCTTCTGAACCCGCAATGGTGCTGATCCCGCTGTTAAATGCGACGGTGAAAAAGAGTGCAATCAGTGCCGGAACGGAAAGCTGCATCCACGCAAAGAGCAACGTCAGCCCCGCGCAGGTTAAGGCCAAAACCAGACCTATTTGCATTAACCCTTCCGCCGGGTGTCGGCGTGCCAGACGGGAGAAAATCAGCGCTGAGACGATTAGGCCGATACCGTTCACACCGAACAGCAGGCTGAACTGCATGGCGCTCAGGCCATACTCGTTTTGCATCACAAAGGAGGATGCCCCGATATAGGCGAACAGCCCCGCCAGCATGAAGGCCTGGATCAGGCAGTAGCGCATAAAGCGACGATTTTTAAGTACCGTCCTGGCGGTTTGCGTCAGCGATCCCCCGCCCTGTTTCTCTGTGAGGGACTCGCGGATAAAAAGCTGGCTGGCGATCAGCAGCGCCAGACCCGCCCCTGCCATTACCCAGAACAGCATCCGCCAGTCGAAATGCGACGCGATATAGCCACCGAGTACCGGGGACACCACGGGCGCGATGCCGTTGACCGTCATCAGTAGGGCAAAAAACTGCGTTAGCATCGTGCCATGATAGTTATCACGGGCGATGGAGCGGGCAAGTACGGAGCCGCCCGCCCCGGCAACGCCCTGCACAAATCGCCAGCCGATCAGGGCGTAAATATTCTGCGTGCTGGCACAAAGCACTGAAGCCAGTACAAACAGCAAAAGTGAGAACAGCAGCGGCGTTTTACGTCCGATGCGATCGCTTAGCGGGCCGAAAAAGAGTTGTCCCAGCCCCAGGCCAATCAGCGCCGAGGTAAGAGAAAGCTGCGTCAGCGTTGTGGAGGTGTTGAGCTGGGTGGCGATCTCCGGCAGCGCCGGAAGATAAAAATCGGAACACAGCGGCCCGATAGCCGTCAGCAGGCCAAGGATGGCCGCGAAAGAAAAAGAGAGTTTTGCCATAGGTATTTACTCTGATGGCCGGGCAACGTTGCGCCGCCCGGCAGTGATGTTACTGAATCCCGCCGCCCAGCGACTGCCACAGCGTGATGCGGTTTTCCAGGTCGGTTTGCTGCAAGGCAATCAGTGATTCCTGCGCCGACCACAGCGACCGCTGCGCGGTGAGCACCGTCAGATAATCGCCCGCGCCAGCCTTGTAACTGCGCGTCGCCACATCCAGCGTTTTTTGCTCCGCCGCCACGTATTCACGCTGGGCATCAAGCTGTTCACTCAACGTTTCGCGCCGGGCCAGCGCGTCGGCCACGTCCTTGAACGCGCTCTGGATGGTTTTCTCATAGGTCGCAATTAACCCTTTTTTCTCGGCTTCCGCATAGCGCAGCTGCGCCATATTGTTGCCGCCGCTGAACAGCGGCAGGGTGATGGAAGGTGCAAACGACCAGACCTTCATCCCGTGGCTGAACAGGGACGACAGCGAATCGCTGCCGACACCCGCGCTGGCGGTGAGCGAGATGGTCGGGAAGAAGTTGGCGCGCGCCGCGCCGATGTTGGCGTTGGCGCTCAGCAGGTTATGCTCGGCCTCCTGAATGTCCGGACGACGCAGCAGCGCGCTGGAGCTGACGCCCGCCGGGATCAGCGTGATGGCGTTGTCGCTCAGGCTCTCCAGCGTGCCGGGCAGCAGGTTCTCGGGCACCGTATCGCCCGCCAGCAGGTTGAGAGCGTTTTTGTCCTGCATCACCAGCGTCTGGTAGCTCGCCACGCTGGCGCGCGCCTGCTGGTAAACCGCCATCGCTTCACTGACGTCCGTTGCCGCTGCCACACCCACTTCCTGCTGGCGCTTCACAATCTTGAGTGAGTTTGCGGCGCTCTCCAGGGTGGACTTCGCCAGCGCCAGATTGCTGTTATCCGCCGCCAGCGTCACCCAGGCCGTGGTCAGCTCGCTGACCATCGTCAGGCGCGTGTTCTGCGCGGTGAATTCGCTGGCAAGCCAGGTTTCACGCGCGGCACGCGACAGGCTCTGGTTGCGGCCAAACAGATCCAGTTCGAAGCTGGAGACCGCGCCGTTGGCTTCGTCACTTGTCGCGACGCCGCTCGCCAGCGTGCGGCTGCGGGTGTGGCTCAGTTCCGCGTCCACCGTCGGGAACAGGGACGAGCGCGTTTCGCCATACTGGGCACGGGCGGCGTCGATATCCGCAATCGCTTTTTGCACGTCGCGGTTGCTGTTGAGCGCCATCGTCACCACGCTTTTCAACCGCGCATCATTCATCACCTGCTGCCACTGGCTCACCACGGCGTTGGCTTCGCCATGGGCGCCCGGCAACGTCGCCGGGACGGGGGCGTCCGGGCGCTGATACGTGGGATCTAATGACACACAGCCCGCGCTCAGCAGCGCTAACGTTAATACGGTTACACGAAACATTATGACCTCCGGTTTGCGTGCTTACCGGAGAACAGACGTTTCACCAGTACAAAGAATAAAGGAACAAAGAAGATGGCCAGCAGCGTCGCGGCCAGCGTCCCGCCGATAATACCGGTACCGATCGCCACGCGGCTGTTGGCCCCGGCGCCGGTGGCAATCGCCAGCGGCGTCACGCCTGCGATAAACGCCAGCGAGGTCATGATGATCGGACGCAGACGCGTCTGGGCGGCCCGCAGGGCGGCGCGCGTCAGGGAGTAGCCTTCGGCCACTTTGGCTTCGGCAAACTCGACAATCAGAATGGCGTTCTTCGACGACAGACCGATGGTGGTCAGCAGCGCCACCTGGAAATAGACGTCGTTGTTCAGGCCGCGCAGGGAGGCGGCAACCGCCGCACCCAGCACCCCTAGCGGGATCACCATGATGACCGAAATCGGCACCGACCAGCTCTCATACAGCGCCGCCAGGCACAGGAACACCACCAGGATCGAGAGGGCATAGAGGCTCATTGCCTGACCGCTCGCCAGTTTTTCCTGCAACGACAAACCGCTCCATGCCCAGGTGCTGCTGGACGGCAGGTTATTCGCCAGCTGCTCCATTTTGCTCATCGCCGTACCGGAGCTGGCGCCGCTGGCGTTTTCGCCCTGAATCTCATACGCCGCCGAGCCGTTGTAGCGCACCAGGCTTTCCGGGCCATACTCCCAGCGGGTGGTGGCGAAGGCGGAGAACGGGGTCATGGTGCTGTCGCTGCCGCGCACATACCATTTGTTAAGATCCGATGGCACCGCGCGATAGTCGCTGTCGCCCTGGATGTAGACCTTTTTCACGCGGCCACGGTCAATGAAGTCGTTCACGTAGGTGCCGCCCCAGGCGCTGGAGAGGGTGTCGGTAACATCGCTCAGGGAGAGCCCCAGCGACACGGCTTTGTTGTTATCGATATCCACCTGAAGCTGCGGCATCTGCGGCAGATCGTTGGCGCGCACGGCGTGCAGCGAGTTGTCCTGGTTGGCTTCACCAATCAGCTGGTTACGCAGTTTCAGCAGCGCGTCGCGGTCGGTGCCGCCGCTGGCCATCAGCTCAAAGGTAAAGCCGTTGCTCTGGCCTAAACCATCCACCGCCGGGGGCGTCATGGCGAAAATTGTGGCATCCCGAATGGTGCTCAGCTCCTGCGTGGCGCGCAGGGCAATGGCCTGGGCGGTATTCTCATCGCCTTTGCGCTCTGACCAGTTTTTCAGGGAGACGAACGCCATCCCGGCGTTCTGGCCGCTGCCGCTGAAGCTGAAGCCTTCAATGGTGAAGATCACGTCGGTATTGGCTTTCTCTTTGGTGAGGAACCACTCGCGTACCTGGCGGCTTACCTCGGCGGTACGCACCGCGGTTGCGCCGGCGGGCAGGGTGTACTGCACCATGATTTCACCCTGGTCTTCGGTTGGCAGGAAGCTGCCCGGCAGTTTTAGCATGGCGAACCCCATCGCGCCGCAGAGCAGGGCGTAGATCACCAGCATGCCACCGGAACGGCGCAGGGCGCGCAGCACCTTGTTCTGATAGCCGTGCTCGGTCTTACTGTAGAAGCGGTTAAACGCGCCGAAGAAGCCCTTTTTGTGCGGAGCGGTGTGATTCAGGATCGAGCCGCACAGCGCGGGCGTCAGGGTCAGCGCCACCACCACGGAGAGGAACATCGCCGAAATAATGGTGACCGAGAACTGGCGGTAAATGACCCCGGTAGAGCCGCCGAAGAAGGCCATCGGCAGGAATACCGCAGAGAGCACCAGCGCAATGGCGATCAGCGCGCCGGAAATTTCGCCCATCGATTTTTCGGTCGCTTCCCGGGCGGGCAGCCCTTCGTCGCGCATAATACGCTCGACGTTTTCCACCACCACGATGGCGTCATCCACCAAAAGCCCTATAGCCAGCACCATCGCAAACAGCGTCAGGGTGTTGATGGAGTAACCGAACAGCGCCAGCACGCCGAAGGTGCCCAGCAGCACCACCGGCACCGCCAGCGCCGGGATCAGCGTCGCGCGGATGTTTTGCAGGAACAGGTACATCACCACCACCACGAGGATAATGGCTTCGAACAGGGTCTGAATCACGTCCTCAACGGAGATCTTGATGAACTCGGTGCTGTCTTTCGGATAGGCCACGTCGTAGCCTTCCGGCATCGACTTTTTGAACTCGGCGATCTTATCTTTTACCGCCGTGGCGGTGTTAAGCGCGTTGGCGCCCGGTGAGAGCATCACTGCCATACCCGCCGCCGGGTGGCCGTTCAGCTTCGCGGTGGCGGTGTAATCTTCGCTGCCCATCTCCACGCGCGCGACGTCGCTGATGCGCACCACCGCACCGTTGGACTGGCTCTTGACGATGATCTTTTTGAACTCATCGACCGTTTGCAGACGCGACTGAGCGCGGACGGTGGCGGTCAGCTGTTGGGCGTTCGACGAGGGCAGCGCGCCGATTTTACCGGCGGAAACCTGCACGTTCTGCGCTTCAATCGCGCTCTGCACGTCGGAGGGCATCAGCGAGTACGACGCCAGCTTCGCCGGGTCGAGCCAGATGCGCATCGCGTATTCTGCACCGAACACCTGTAGGCTACCGACGCCATCCACGCGCGCCAGCGGATCCTGCATATTACTCACCAGCCAGTCGGCGATATCCGAGCTGCTGGCGGTGTCGGTTTTGTCATATACGCCCATGATCAGCAGGAAGTTGCTCTGGGATTTTTCGACGGTGATCCCGGACTGCTGCACCTCGGTCGGCAGGCGCGATTCCGCCTGCTGGACTTTGTTCTGCACCTGTACCTGAGCGGTGTCCGGATCGGTTCCCTGTTCAAACGTGACGTTAATACTCACCGACCCGTCCGAGCTGCTGGTGGAGGTGAAGTAGAGCAGGTTATCCAGCCCGGTGAGCTGCTGCTCGATCACCTGCGTCACGCTGTTTTCCAGCGTCTGTGCGGAGGCACCGGTATAGGTGGCGGAGATTTTGATCGACGGCGGAGCCACGTCCGGGTACTGCGCAACGGGCAGCGTGCGGATCGCCAGCATTCCGGCGAGCATGATGAGAATGGCGATAACCCAGGCAAAGACCGGGCGACGCACGAAGAAACGGGAAAACATCAGGCGTTTCCTCCGTTGGTTTTCATCTCTTCAGCTTTCACTTCCTGCCCGGCGGTGACTTTATCGGTGCCTTCCACAATCAGCTTATCGCCCGCCTTCAAACCGCTCAGCACCAGCCATTTGTCGCCGTAGGTGTCACCCGTCTCCAGCTGACGCTGTTCGACCTTGTTGCTGGCGTTCACCACCAGCGCGGTGGCGGTGCCTTTGGCGTCGCGGGTGATGCCCTGCTGCGGGGCGAGGATCGCGTCATTCATGATGCCTTCATCCACTCTGGCGCGGACGAACATGCCCGGCAGAAGCTGATGCTGCGGGTTCGGGAAGACGGCGCGCAGGGTGACTGAGCCGGTAGACTCATCCACCGCCACTTCGGTCAGCGCCAGGCGGCCTTTTTCGCTGTAGCTGCTGCCGTCTTCGAGAATCAACGACACGTTCAGCGTATCGCTGTTGCTGGCGAGGGTTTGCTTGCGTAAACGCAGCAGATCGGCGCTGGAACGGGTTAAATCGACGTACATACTGTCCAGCCCGCGAATGGTGGCCAGCGCGGTATCCTGCTGGGCGGTCACCAGCGCGCCGGGGGTCACAGAGGAGATGCCGATACGTCCGGCAATCGGCGCGGTGACGGTGGTCCAGTTGAGGTTAATGCGGGCGCTTTCCAGCGCGGCTTTCTTTGACTCGACGCTGGCCTTGTCCTGCGCGCAGGTGGACTTCGCGTCTTCCGCATCCTGACGTGATACGCCGTCGTCCTTCACCAGCTGCGCATAACGCCGGGCTTTCTGGCAGTCGGCCTGCACCAGCGCCTGCGCCTGTTTCAGTGCGGCGGCGGCTTCATCATACGCGGCGCGGTAGCTGGAAGGATCGATCTGATACAGCGCCTGCCCGGCCTTGACCGTATCGCCTTCGGTGAACAGGCGCTTCTGGATAATGCCACCTACCTGGGGGCGCACTTCGGCGCTCATTGCGGCGGCGGTGCGGCCGGTCAGCTCGCTGACGACGGACACCGGCTGGCTCATGAGGGTGACAATCCCCACTTCCGGAAGAGGACGTTGAGGAGCAGATGTTTGCGCATTATCGCACCCTGTCAGGAGGAGTAATGCCGCGATGGAGGTTGTTATGGTTTTCATAATCTTTTTCCAGGGTGAACGAAGCCTGCCCTGTTAATCGCTTAACAGGGAGGAGGGCTAATTAAAAGCACAGCGATCCCGCATCTCTGGCTGAGCCAGAAATGAAAAAAGGGAAATTACTTATTTCCGCTAATTATTCACATGCGATTACTTCGCAGAGAAAATCATATTTAAAATATTCTGGTATATAGGCTCTAATTGTTCTGATGGTACTTTTAAAGGCGTGAGTCGACGGTAAATCGTGCCTTCGATCATCACGGCGGTAATCTCCACGCAGCAGCGAATATGCTCATTGCTCAGGTGAGGGAACTGCTTTTTCAGGTGCTCACAGGCGTTGGCGAACATGCGGGCTTCGGCTTCGATCAGCATGTTTGCCACCAGCGGATTGCGCGTGGCCTCTGCGGACATTTCGAGCATCAGCGCGTCATCGTCTTCGTTAAGCGTCTGGCGCCAGGCAAGCGCCTGCGGCATCCCTTCAACCAGGGTTTTGCCCTGCATCTCTTCAATACGTGAGTCGATAATGCGCCGGATCATCTCTTCAATAATCGCGTCTTTGTTACTGAAATAGCGATAGATTTGTCCGACGCTGAGCCTGGCTTCGCTGGCGATCTGCGACATGCTGGCAGCGTGAAATCCACTGGCGCGAAAGCAGCGGCGCGCGGCGGTAATGATTTCGTCCTGCCGCAGTTTTTGTCGTTCTTCCAGCTTTGTACTCATTGTCGGCTACCGTAAAAAGTGAGAATGATCGTTCTCATTATACGTTTTCGGAGACTATTGGAAAGGCTTTTTTTATTTACATATTGAATGAATATTTCCAGGTATAAACAATGGAGAAAATAAGGAGTTTTTATGAAGGTTAAGCTGTGAGATATTCAGATTGCGCTGAAAATAAGGAGAGAATTATGCATCTGAGCATTACAGATAATGTCACAGCCGAAGAAAAAGAAGAATTATTAACGGGGCTAAGAGCCTATAACGCGCAGTTTTTAGATCTGTCGACGTTTGGCGGCGATATTGGCGTATATATGCGAGACGACAATGGCGTCATGCTGGGCGGGTTAATCGGCGTACGGAAAGGCGACTGGCTGAACATCGACTATCTGTGGGTCAGCGACAGCGTGCGGGGAACGGGCGTGGGAAGCCAGCTTATCAAAACGGCTGAAGAGGAGGCCCGTCGCAAAGGCTGTCGTCACGCGCTGGTGGATACGGTCAGCTTCCAGGCGCGTCCGTTCTATGAAAAACAGGGTTATCAGGTGCAGATGTCCTTGCAGGACTACCCTTATCAGGGAATGCAGAGACACTATCTGTCCAAAAATCTTTAACCGCCGATCCCGGTGCCTGTCACGGCTAACACGTGGCGCACCACGATCTCCGGCGAGAGGGCGCTAAGCCTCTCGTCATTGCGCATGCGGGAGAACGGCACCAGCACCAGGCTCAGCAGCGTAGTGAACAGCAGTTCGGGGGCCAGCGCCGGATTCAGCTTTCCTTCCTGCTGCCAGCCTTTGATGGTTGCCAGCGTGGTGTGATATTTCTCATCGCCAAAGCGTGCCTGCAAATGGGTGCGCAGTATCGGCATCTCGCCAATCACCTCCTGCATCCACAGCGGGGCAAACCAGCGATACTTTTCCGCCAGTTCGGCCAGCACCCTGACCATTTCCGTCAGGGCATCCACCGGCGAATCCCGGTTGTCGGCGAAAATCGCCCCGATCCGCTCGCGTAACGGCAGGAAGCGCTCCTCAATCATCGCATCCAGTAACTGTTCTCTGGAGTTGAAGTAGTAGTGCAGCATGGCGGGCGTCACGCCTGCTTCGCGGGCAATAGCGTTCAACGACGTATTGGCGATCCCCTGGCGGGAAAAGAGGTTCAGGGCGATGTCCAGCAGCTGTTCACGGCTGGCGGTAACGCGCTTGCCGCCGCGTGGCCGACCGGGGCGGCGGGGTTCAGAATTGTCCTTTTGTGCTGGCATGGTCACCGTATCTCTTGATCTTATTCATCACTTCCACAAATATTAATTATACGATTAATTAATTTCAAGTGATGTCTTATGGAGTCCGACGTAATGACTCAACCTGCGAAAAAGGCGCCGTCGATTAAGCTGCTGTTCAGCGCACTCCTGCTGGTGATGCTGCTCTCGGCGCTGGATCAGACCATTGTCTCCACCGCGCTGCCGACCATCGTCGGTGAGCTGGGCGGGCTGGATAAGCTCTCGTGGGTGGTAACGGCCTATATCCTCAGTTCGACCATCGTGGTGCCGCTGTACGGCAAATTCGGCGATCTGTTTGGCCGAAAAATCGTTCTGCAAATCGCGATTGTGCTGTTTCTTGTAGGGTCCGCGCTGTGCGGTCTGGCGCAGAACATGACCCAGCTGGTGCTGATGCGCGCCCTGCAAGGGCTGGGGGGCGGCGGTCTGATGGTGATCAGCATGGCTGCCGTGGCGGACGTGATCCCGCCTGCCGATCGGGGTCGCTATCAGGGGTTGTTTGGCGGCGTGTTTGGCCTGGCGACGGTGATAGGGCCGCTGATCGGCGGGTTTATCGTTCAGCACGCATCCTGGCGCTGGATTTTCTACATCAACCTGCCGCTGGGGCTGTTTGCCCTGCTGGTGATTGGCGCGGTTTTCCACGGCAGCGCGCGGCGCAGCAAGCATGAGATTGACTACCTGGGGGCGATTTACCTCAGCATGGCGTTGCTGTGCATCATTCTGTTTACCACCGAGGGTGGGACTATCCGCCAATGGAGCGACCCGCAGCTGTGGTGCATTCTGGCCTTCGGCCTGACGGGGATCGCCGGGTTTATCTACGAAGAGCGGCTGGCGTGGGAGCCGATTATCCCGCTGTCGCTCTTCCGCGACCGCAGCTTCCTGCTCTGTAGCCTGATCGGTTTTATTATCGGCATGTCGCTGTTTGGCTCCGTCACTTTCCTGCCGCTCTATTTACAGGTGGTAAAAGACGCCACGCCGACGCAGGCCGGTTTGCAGCTGATCCCCCTGATGGGGGGGCTGTTGCTCACCTCCATTATCAGCGGGCGCATCATCAGCCGTACCGGGAAATATCGTCTGTTCCCGATCCTCGGCACGCTGCTCGGCGTGGTGGGGATGGTATTACTGACGCGCATTTCAATCACCTCCCCAACCTGGCAGCTGTACCTGTTTACCGGCGTGCTGGGCATGGGGCTGGGACTGGTGATGCAGGTGCTGGTGCTGGCGGTGCAGAACAGCGTGTCAGCCGATCAATACGGCGTCGCGACGTCTGGGGTGACGCTGTTCCGTTCCATTGGCGGGGCGATTGGCGTTGCGCTGTTTGGCGCGGTGTTCACCCATATTCTGCAATCAGGCCTGATCGACAGGCTGCCGGAAGGGGCGGAACTGCCGCGCGAACTTAATCCCGTTGCCATACACCATCTGCCTGATGCCCTGCGTCTGGACTATCTGGATGCGTTCGGCTCGGCGATCCATGCGGTATTCATGCTGGCGGCGGGGATTATGGTGCTGGCGTTTGTGCTGTCGTGGTTTTTGCGCGAAGCGCCGCTGCGTCGGCAGGCGTGAGGGAAGCGGTTCTGCTTGCGCCTGGACTACCGTAGCCTGATGCCCATCGCCCGTGGCGCTACGCTTACCGGGCCTACACTTCGCCCGTTACGTAGGCCGGGTAAGCGCAGCGCCACCCGGCAACAGGCCGCATATAACTTAACCGTCTTACTGATTCCTTTTCGTTTTTTAGCCTGCCGTCTCGTTGTCGATATAGTCTTCAAAACGTCTATCAAAAGGAACTGTCTCGTGAAACTTCGATTGGGTGCGCTTCTCCTGACTGGCCTGCTGCTCGCGGGCTGTGATCAGGGCGGCAATGATGCCAGACACATTAAAGTCGGCGTGATCAATGGCGCTGAGCAGGACGTGGCGGAAGTCGCCAAAAAGGTGGCAAAGGAGAAATACGGTCTGGATGTTGAGCTGGTGGGTTTTAGCGGCTCGCTGCTGCCCAACGATGCCACCAACCAGGGCGAACTGGACGCCAACGTCTTCCAGCATCGCCCGTTCCTCGCAGAAGATAACAAGGCGCACAATTACAAGCTGGTCGCCGTGGCCAATACCTTCGTCTTCCCGATGGCGGGTTACTCCCGAAAGATTAAATCGGTCTCTGAGCTGAAGGACGGCGCAACCATTGCGATTCCAAACGATCCCACCAACCTTGGCCGCGCGCTGTTGCTGCTGCAAAAAGAGAAGCTGATTACCCTTAAACCGGATGTTGGGCTGCTGCCAACGGCGCTGGATATTACCGCGAACCCGAAAAACTTACAGATTATGGAGCTGGAAGGGGCGCAGCTGCCGCGCGTGCTGGACGATCCGAAAGTGGATGTGGCCATCATCAGTACCACCTATCTCCAGCAAACGGGGCTTTCTCCGGTACACGACAGCGTCTTTATCGAAGACAAAAACTCACCCTACGTGAATATTGTGGTCACGCGTGAAGAGAACAAAGACGCCGAAAACGTGAAGGAATTTATCCAGTCCTATCAGTCGCCGGAAGTGGCGAAAGCGGCGGAGACCCTTTTTAACGGTGGCGCGGTGCCGGGCTGGTAAGCCCCGGTAAAAAGGCCAGCGCTCCGCTGGCCGTCAAAGCGTTACGCGGGCATCGGTTCGGCTTTCGGGCCACAGAAAACCCTGACCAGACTGTGCGCCGGACGCGCGGGCGCGCGCCAGATCCCGCGAGTTTTCGATGCCTTCTATAAGAATTGATTGCGCGATACCTGCCCTGACCTCCTGTACAAACGGGGCAAGCGGCGCGCGCTCGCGCAGCGCTGAGCGGTCAATTTTCACCCCATCCAGCGGCAGCGCAAGCCGCGCGAACGCCTCCGCCAACTCCCGGGTTAAATCGTCCAGCCAGATTTGCCATCCCGCCTCTTTTAAACGAACAAGCGTGGCATGAAGACGACGTTGCTCATCCTCGCCCAGCCGTGTGATGGTGAGGGGATCCTGAATTTCAATCGTTAACCGCTGCTGATGGCGTAACGCCAGCAACAACCGGATAGCGCGTTCGTTGAGAAGGTGTTCTGCCGGAAGGTTTAGCCAGTAAGCGTCCCGGGCGGGTATCTGTAACAGGGTGTTGGCCTGCCAGAAGAAGATTTGCAGCGCGCTGCGCGAGGGCAGCGAGGCAAACAGCACCTCAAGATTGACGTTATGGATCTCCACGAGAACTTCATGCGCGAACACCTGGCCCGAATGAAGATCGACAAGAGGCTGGAATCGCAGCCCTGAGATACGTTGCAACAGGGGAGAGGGAAGAACGATATACATGGAACAGCCTTCAGGAAATGAAAAAAGGTTCCCGCGGACACGGGAACAAAAGGCAAACGACACACGGTCAAATTCTTAATTCAGGATCCAGCGAATGCTCTGGTAAAACGAGGGGCCACGCACGGCCTTAAGCTTGTTCATGGCGTTGTTCTTATAAAAGTAAACCAGCCTGACGTTACACCCCAGCTGACGGGCGATTTGCTTGGTTTTGAGATTACAGGAATAGCCGCGCAATACGCTGGCCTCCTCGCTGGACAACCTCGCCGGGGTGCGTAAGCGGGTCGTCATGCCTACGTTGTAACGGCCAGACTCTTGCGGCGTCTGGCTCATCAGTATTTGCCACAGCGCTTTGATATCCCCCAGGGAGACTCTTTTGCTGATGACTCCATCAACATGTTTGAATTTCAAATAGCCGGCGGATAACGAATAGATATAGATCTTCGCCGTCACTTGTTTCTGTTTAATACAGAGAATGTCGTCATTCGTCGTCACCCGGAAATGACGCGTATTCAACGGATCATAAATGATGATATCAAAGAGTTGTTCACTCAGAGCAAGTTCTTCGATATGGGTAAATCCATGGAAAATAACGTCGTGTTTTTCATCAGGCTCACGCTTTCCAAGCGATTGCAGGCCAATCATCGTGAATTCGCAGCTGTCAACAACGGCAACGTGAATTGTTTTTTTATTTTGCATTGGCATTCTCCTTTCGCTGAGTAAACAGTCCATATAAGAGAAAATGGCGGTTCGCACTCTCTTATTAAAAGAATAGCGAGCACTTTTTAAATAACGCGATGCGATGGCATCAATGTAAGCCAATACAAACCGTCGAGTAAAGCTGAAGCCAATTATTAGCGGAAGATAAAATTGAAAAATGGTTTTAATGGTATATGCAATTGTTTTAATCTTCTAATAATATTCATGCCAGATTTTTATTCTGTAAATGAGCGGATAATAAGCATCAGAAGGTTGATTAATGGGGTTAATCCACCGTTTTTTCAGTGATTTACTGCTGTTCCTGTAAGAAAAATTGTGATCGTGGCAGGATTATCGACAGGGCTTTATCTGCGAGGGGAAACGGCGTGCAGAATAAAATAGAATTTTTTCTATGAATTTAATGTCCTTGTTCAGATTTTTAAGCCTGAGAAGGATAAAATCCTGGCGCGAAGAGGTTGTGAGTGGTGAGTACATAAACTATTATCATTTTCCTCCGGTCACGAGAATTTAGAAAAGACATGAATAATACTGAACGTATCGTAAGGGTAATGGTGTTTTACAAAATAAATATATTTAAAGAGATAATATTCCGGGCGCTCCAGGATCTTTTACCCGATTACGTACTGAACATTACTCAGGTCGATTCCACAGAACAGGCGCTGGCGGCGGTGGCGGATAATAACGTGGATGTTTTCTTCACTGAATTTAATTATCTGCTTAATCATAAAGAGTGGAGTGCGGAGGTCAGCAGCCGTTTTACATCTTTATGTAAAACCCATCACGTCAGGCGTGTTCTGTTGGTGCCCGAGCTGCCTTACGGGCTGTTAAAAAAAGTTCTGGAGATGAAATTTGAATTAACCATCAGTCAGCAGGATGAATTGACTGAACTGAAAAAGGAATTACCCGCGTTGCTCATGGCGGACGGGCAAAAACCGTCGATCTCTTCGTGGCTCAGGCGGGTAATGCGGTCCGGCTCCCGGGCGCGTTCCATCCTCTCGGCCAGAGAGTGGGAGGTGCTTCATCTTATCGTGGAAGGATTTTCAACGACGGAGATTGCCCGTCATCGAAACCGTTCGGTCAGTACCATTGCGACACAGAAACACAATGCAATGAAAAAGCTGAATCTTTCCAACCACAGCGAACTGATTAAGTATGTGCAAGCGGTTGGAAAGATGGAGGAATAGTTCACATCAGGGATAGATAATATTCAGCGTAGCCGATGTATTGATCTTACCCTGGCTCACCTGGGCGGGCGCCCACACGTAATAGTACGCCGCCATCGGAAGGGTGAAATGTTCGTCCAGCGCCGCGCCAGCCGCCACGCTGAAAATCATCGTGGCGTTGCCACGGCTGGTGGTTGAGGTAGAGAAGGTCACCGGCGTTTGCGGGGCGTCACGTTTTATCAGGCGGAGCCCCACGCCCTGCGCCGCGCTACTGCTGCTGTCGATCAGCACCGAGCTGTCGGTTGAGAGCAGCTGCGTGCTGGACAGAAACATCTCAATTGCCCGATCGGAATTGCCATTAACCCCGACGTTCTGACAGCTCATGTTCAGTGAAAAAGGCGTCAGCCCCGGCTGTGAGGATGCACTGAGCTGGGGAATGCCGAGCGTCGGCAGCGCCACGGTCAGCCCCGCATTATCAAAGGAACAGGTAGTCAGTTTCGGCGCGTATTTGATGATCATCGGTTGACCAAACATATCTCGGTTGTCGTAAGGCCACTTGAACCCGCTGAATAACCACTGCGCTATCTTGATGACCTGATTGATTGGCCAGGTGATGATTTCCCAGATGGATAACCCGCTCATATCGCTGACGAACAGAACGTCGCTCATGTTCGCCGTATCCCCCGTCAGGGTGGTACCGCTCTGGTTAACGAGGGTGAAGCGAACCGTAAACGGTGTGTTCAGCTCAGACGCCGTATGGCTACCGCTGGCAGACAGGGTTTTATTGGCCGGGGGATCGGTGATCTCCGCCCGCACCATATACTTGTTATTGCTGAACCCGAGGATGGTCGCGTATTTGCTGTCGGTCGAGAGGATCGGCGTGTAAGAAAATTCACTGTTACCCGTCGTACAGTTGAACGAACCGCTGTACTGGGTGCTGAAGCTGCCGGTCCATGTGGGCGTGGCCGGGCTCAGCTTATCCGATAAATCAATGGTAATCGGTGTGCCATAAACGATGCTGCTGCCGGAGCAGGTGGCATAGCTCATCCCGCTAATGCTGGTGAGGAGCAGGAACATGAATGATCGTAACATTTTGATAATCCGTAATTAATGGCAAACCGATGAGGGGCTGTTCAGCCCCCAGGTCGGGGAGGAGATTTCGCACTTTCCGCTGCGGAGATGCACGTTGAGCGCGCGTGGCGGCTGTTCAGCACGGATATACAGTACGCTGGCCTGGCCGACATACCCGACAGATCCACCGTGTTCATCCAGCACTTCAGTGCCAAAGGGCAGCGGTTTGCCGTCGGTGCGCGTCGCATGAAGTACCCATGACTGGCGCTTATCGGTGTCGAAGCGGATATAACTCACCGCCCCGTCGTAAGGAGCCACGTTAGCCATATTGCCGATCACCTCCGCGCCAGCGCTGTTTTCCGTTTCAGTTAACGTAATGGCGTTTTTGCGATACGGGGTGGCGTAAGGGACCAGCGCCACGCCATCGCGGTTCGTCATAATGCTTTCATCGCCGTTCACCATCAGTCCCTCCGCCTTTGGCGCATCGACGATAGTCATGGTTGTGCCGGTTTCGTTTGAGGCGAGAACGTGCCACGGGTAGGCCACCAGGCTTCCGCGCCCGCTGAGCCCGGTCTGGCGGTAGTCGGAGGATTCGCTGTAAGAGCCACCGAGTGTCGCGAAGTTCGAACGGTACGCGGCGTTAACGCTTGCCGCATTTTTACCCCCACGCGCATTACTGCCGGAGAGGGTATAGCTCAGGCGGTTCGACGCCAGCGCGTTCCCGCTCATGCTGATATTGCTCTGTTCGTAATGCGAATCGCTGGCCGTCAGGCTGGAGGTGATCCACGCATTATTATCAAACAGCGAGAACGGCAGGCTGAGGGAGAGGTAAAGGCGCGTCTCTTCTTCACTGTCCCTGTTCCGTACCCGGCTGGCCGACAGGGTATAGCTGGCGCGACCGATGGCGTTGGAATAGCCCATCTGATATTCGCGCGTGGTTTGCTGTGAGTTCCAGTAATCGCGCTGTGTGCCGGAGACAAACACCGTGCCCCAGTTATTGAGCAGGCGCTGATTAAGGTTAAGCGTAAAGGTATTCTTGGGCTGCGCCGCGCGCAGGGCGTCCCAGGTGCTTAGCGACATGTCGGGCGCAACGCCAAACCGATCTTCATAGTCGTCGTACTGCGCTCTCAGGCGCTGATACCCTTCGCGCGAATAGAGCGCGTCGCTGAAGCTGTAATAGCCTTTAGTGGAATAGCGATAGGCCGCCAGGGTGAAGTTGGTGGCGGTGGTATCGATAAATTTGCTGTACGACACGCGATAACTCTGACCGCTGCTGGTGCGATCCTGTAGGGTGGTTTTGGCGTGGGTGACATCAAACGAAACCGCGCCAAAAGGAAGGTTCCACCCGGTACCGACAAGCCCGGCCTGGTAGTTATCGCTAATAATCGTCCCGGTATACCCGGTGATGAGGTTATTAAACCCGTAGCGCAGCGTGGCCTGCATGAATGCGGGTTCGGCATCGAGCGTGTTCTGATGCACTTTACCCGCCACTACGCTGTACTGGCTCACCCCTTCTTTTAGCATCCCGGGCACGGCGGAAAACGGCACCGTGAAGGACTGCTGTGAACCGTCCGCTTCACGCACCACCACCAGCAAATCGCCCGCGGACCCGGTAGGTTGAATGCTGTCGAGGGTAAACTGGCCCGGCGGCACGTTCTCCTGATAGATCACGTTGCCATTCTGGATAACTTTCACCAGGGCGTTCGTCCGTGCCACGCCGTGAACCACCGGTGAAAAACCCTGCTGTGAATTTGGGCGCATCTTCATATCCGACGCCAGCGACACGCCGCGCACGCGCAGGGAATCAAACAGATCGCCAGGAATATAAAAGTCACCCAGCGTCAGGTTGGATTTCAGCGAGGCCAGGGGACGGCGCAGGTAGCGGGTATTATTCTGCCAGCTACTCTCTCCGCTGGCGGTTTTCCGCCAGGCGCTGCTGTCGCGAAACTGCCAGCCGAACAGATTGGCGCCGGAATCCAGCCCGGCATAAAAATCATCATTTGTGTCTTTCGCAGTGCCTTTCGCGCGGGTGTTGTACCAGGTCGTGTTCCACGAGAGCATCAGCGCCGGTATCCCCTCGTCCCAGAACTGGGGGGCAATGTAACCTTCTTCAGTACGCTGCACGGCCGCCTGCGGAACGGTAAGCGCCAGACTCAGGGTGCTGGTATCGGTTTTGACTTCACCGCCCTGAACCAGATCGCGCAGCTGGACCTGCCCGTGCGCAATGGCGGGCGCAGGCACGGATGTGGTGTTGATGCCCAGCGACCGGGCATCTTTCCAGGCAAGGCGGATGTCGTCACGCTGCTCGCCGTAGATGACGGTATAACGTCCCTTCCAGCTGCCGTTTACGTAGATATCCATCTCCTGACTGCCGGCAGGCATGGCGTTGTTTTCGGAAAAGCGAGACAGATCGGACTCACCGGATGCGCCAGCAAGCAGGGAGGGATCAAACGAGACGGCCCCTGATTTATGCGAAAGCAGAAGCGTGCAGACTGCCAGCAGACAGAGTCTGTTTTGTTTCATTTTCATGGTGAGTCTTTCCGATCACTGACTGGTGAAAGTCCGGGTTTTATACGCGCCAAGATCGTCCACATACATCAGCTGGAAGGTCTGTCCGCGCTTAACCGTATTTTTGGCGGCGACCGTCAGCTGCCCAAACGGGGAAACCATCGGGGACTCCTGGAGCAATTTCGTTTTACCCAGCGAAATATTGGCGACCGTAATATGGAACGGACTGTTATTTGTAATGCGAAAGCGATCGCCGTCGGCGGCGAGCGTCAGTTTCGCCACCGCGTCATCCAGCGTGCCTTTCAGCGCAGCGGGCCGATAAAAAAGTTTGATACGGGATTTAATCGCCAGCTGAACGGTATTCTGGTTTTGCAGATTTTCAGGTCTGGGCGGAATGTCGAGGACATTCAGGAAAAAGACGGATTCGCGATCCGCAGGCAAGCTGGACGGCAGCTTTTTAATACGAAGCTGTTGACCATTATGTTCGTTAACCTTTATCACCGGCGGCGACAACAGAAACGGCACATTGGCTGTTTCCGGCGTGGAATTAATATCACCGTCATCTATCCAGGATTGTACCAGAGCCGGCGCATCGCCCGTATTCATTAACTGGACGATCACCTCTTTGTTATTTTCAGGATAAAGGACACGGGTGCCATTAATGACAATATTGGCCCATGAGTGACCCGTGCTTAGCAGTAAGCCTGCCAGCAAAATTGCCTTGCGCATGATTGCAACCTTAAATACAGGCTCTGCGAAAACAGAGCCTGAATAATCACTATTACAGGTAGGAAATGGTATACGTTACGTTGGAGCTTAACTCGCCCACGGTGGCGGCAGCGGCGTTTGTTTTATAGTAATAAACGTCCAGCGTCAGCGTTTCGGAATCTGGCGCGGTCGCTGTACCCATAATATTTGTCGTGTAAGGCTGGTTCAGGGTAATAGGCGTAGACGAACCTGGCTCCACTAACGCAAAGCCGACATTACGTGCCACGCTGGCATCGCTTTCGTTCACGCTGTTATTCAGCAGGTATTTACCGTCAGTGGAAATATTATCCGCGCTGGAGAAATAAACTTTCAGCGGGGTACCGGTCGTTCCGGCTGCTGGTGAGCAACCAGAGAATGTCAGCGCAATAGATTTTTTATTTCGGGTGATCAGGCCAACCGTTGTGCCCGCATCTTTTACCGAAATAGGGGAAAGCGCAACGGTAAAGTCCGCGCTTTTACCGCCGTTAATGGTACAGGTTGTATCGGTAATAGCGCCGGTAAAGTTAATGATACCACCCGCCGAATTGTCTGCGGCCACTGCGCTGGTAGAGGCAATAGCGGCGGCCAGCAGTGATACGGTCATGATCGATTTGAACATGATAAACTCCATGAAGATTTGTGTTATTTAAAATGAATGTTAATCGGCTACACATGTCCCTGATGTACCGGCTAGACGCATGGCGACTCGGGAGAATGCTTTGACGATATTATGTTGCACTAAAAAAGTACATAACAAAACATTATTCCAACAACTTCTAAAGTTTAAGATTATAATCTTGTCAGTATGTTTTTTTTTAATGTTTTAACCTAAATGCGTTGGTTCGAAGATTTTTATTAATGCTTTAATAATCGTTAATTAATGAAGCTTTATGAATTCATCTCTCAATTAATATCACGCGACTTGACCACACAAACTTTAGACTTATTATTGCCTGGCAAATGCACAAAAATTTAACAATGGCGTAATAATAATATGAAGTATCTCATTGATCTTACAATGCTTTATGAAGTCGACACCGGTATGATCATGATTAATGGAGAGGAAGAGTCATCCATTAAGTTATCTAACCAGGCGGGTCGTCTGCTTTATGAACTTATCATCAATAATGGTAAAACACTCGACAGAGACGACCTGATAAAGAAGGTCTGGGAGGATCATGGTTTCTCTGGTTCTTCGGTGAGTCTGAATGTTGCCATAAGTGAAATCAGAAAAGCATTTCGTACATTAGGATGCGACCCTTTACTGATAAAAACGATACGTGGCAAGGGATTTAGCCTTGCCGCGCATATTGAACACCACACGGTCAGGCCGCCGGTTATTTCAACGCTTAGCGAAGAATCTGCCTCTGAAGCATTCGATACGCTAGCGCATAAGAAAGATGCCGATCCGCCTAAACAAATAATATCGCTGCACAGACTCTTTATTTCTCTCTGCACGTTATTACTGATTATTGTTACCGGCACCGCTGTTTTACTGTTGCACCAACGGGATTCCTATGCCGAGAGCCTGAAAGATTCTGATATGCATCTGCTCGGTAAAGTGGACAGGTGTACGATATACCTGATCGATAAGAATATGTATCAGCCGCGACAGCACTACTTTAATCACGTAAAAGAGGTCATCGCCAGTCAACATATCGACTGTCAGCATCAGGTTGCAGATGCTTACTATTCCAGGTTTAAAAAGTCGCAGATAGAAAATTATTTCCTGGCCATCTGTTATCAGCAGGACAGTATCGACGATTATAAGAACTGCATTTCTTACAGAAGCCTGACCGGGAGTTAAAATATGTCAAGGACTAAAATGAGTGTACTGTTCAGTATCGTACTGGCGCTGTCTGTCATCGCGTTGTTATGGGTCTATTTTACCAGAACGCAGGATGAGGGGTTTGGCTGCCAGTCAGATACCATTTCCTGGAAAACCTATTCCACGGGTGAGTCAACCGATATGTCGCTAACCACGCTTTTCCTGTTTAACAACAAAGATGTTGTGACGGTTATTCATAAAGGCGTACTCAAGAAAGAGGGCAAAAGCTACCTGATTGACAGAAATTACACGCTCAGCGTGGAAAAAGTCGACGGCAGCAATATCTTTTATATTAAGGATAAAAAGCTGAATAAATCTGAAGATGATGCGGCGCCGGATGGCGTTGTAAACGAAATGTTACTTGATAATATCAACTTCTTCTATATTACCAGCGTAAAAAAACATGCGTGGTTAATTAAGGGGCTGGTGTTGCCTGTAATGATGTGTGTGGCTGTCCCGACGTCCTGATATTTCTCTTTATTGAAAAATCGATATTTATCTATTACTCGGGAAATTGAGTAATTTACTCAATACGTAACAATAAGATACGAGAAATTTATTTATATTTTTATTGTTACTCTCCGTCGAGTGAATTTTTCTGTATTGCCTCGTTATTTTGCGGCTGTCTATACTCCGCCTCGAAAAAGGGGCTCCCCTTTTTATACACGTGGATTCTTTTTTGAAGGACTAAATAAATGAACAAACTGAACGCTATCGTTCTGGGCTCCCTGCTGTCTGTTTCTGCCCTGAGCGCAGTTAATGCAGCTGAAACGACGGCTTCTGCCACCTGGCAGGCAACCGCGACCAAAGACAGCGAATCCGATCTGGTTGTTACGCCAACGCGTGCTTTGAACTTCGTTTACAGCGCCAATACCAAATCTTTCAACACCGATACCGGTCTGTTTGATGTGGCTATCCGTGGCGATCACTCTACGGCGACCAGCTTCAAACTCGAAGCTATCCTCGACGATTCAAACAACACGCTGTTCAGCGTGGGTGGTGAAGCGACCAAGCTGAAAGTGGGTGCGCGTTGGGGCGGTAACGACCTGGGCTCTATCGGTGGCACCGTGGGGGCGAAATCGACCGCATGGACCACGCTGGTTGATTCTTCTTCTAACACCGGCGTCTCTTCTGGCCTGTGGAACCTGACCACCAGCGCAGGCGCGGCGGCAGATACCGAAATTACCGGCCAGGACAAATTCGTCTTCTACGTTGACTCCGCTCAGGACAACGCGGGTACTGCGAAAGAGTTCAAAGACCTGACCAACAGCCTGTGGGAAGGGACCGTGTCTGTTGCGTTCCGCGCAACCTGGGGCTAAGGCCTGATCGATCCAGGGGCGCAAGCCCCTGTTTAGGGAAATAGCATGTTTAACCTCAAATCCACCTTCTTATTTTTATTATTTATCTCTTCCTCCGCGCTGGCCATTAATGTGGGAAAAGTCACCACCATTATTTCTGCGGATGCTGACTCCACCGCCAAGGAAATAAAAAACGAAGCAGACAGCGTGCGTATTGTTTCTGTTCGCGCACAGCGGATCAGCAGCCCAATGGATGAAGGGATCGTCATTAATCCGGAGAAAGTGGACGAACTGTTGCTGACGCCCACGCGCATGGTAATGCCCGCCGGTACCAGCAATATCGTCAAATTTTACTATCACGGGAACGCCGATAACAAAGAGCGTTACTACCGCATTACCTTCACGGATGAAGGGGTAAGCGAAGAGGTGGACAGCGGTTCGCCAAAAAACGGCACCGGGATGACGCGTGCGGTGGTGAGCACCATTCTGGTGGTTCAGCCCCGGGATAAGAAGATTGATTTCGTCTATGTGGCGGGAAAAATAACCAATAAAGGGAACACCTCGTTTCGCGTCAATGCGACCGGGACCTGCCTGAAGCCGAATCCGGAATCCCCCGGCACGCCGTGTAGCAAAAACTTCTACCTGATGCCAGAGACCTCGCGCGCTATCGAGGATATCAACGTTACGGATAACCATTTTCATCTCGGAATATGGGACCTGAAACAGTTCATTCCTGTTAAGTAAGGATGCATGGTGAAAAATAAATTAGTGTTGCCGGTGATGATGGCTTGCGCATCCGGCACGCTGCCCGCGCTTGCGCATGCAGCCTCAAGCTCCGTGGTTATCGCTAATTACCGTTTTCCCGACTCGCTTTATGCACTGCTGGAGCAGGGGATCAAAATTCCCGTCTATCTGGTGAATACGCGTCCACACTCAGCACAACAAGGGAACCACGAAGGCACGGCGAACGAATATGTTCGTATCGGTGACGTGACGCTCTTTGCAAAAGATCTGAAGCTGGGGCTGAGGGATGTTCAGGTCCAGGAGTCTGATAACGGCATTCGTCTGTCAAAAGAGATGCGGGCGTTACTGCAAAGCATTAACGATAAGCAGTTTGATGACCAGATGCGTATTCCGGTTAGCGCGGGTTCGGCGTTCGAACTGGATCAGAAAAAAATGCGCCTGTTGCTGAATCTTTCGCAGAGTGACTACGGGGTGAATATTCGCCCGCGTGAGGTGGACATTGATGCGCCGGAGTCTGACGACCTGAGCGGCACGTTCTCCTACAACCTCGGAGCGTATCACACCGAGAGCGGCTACGGTGACAGCTGGTCGTCGGGCTATCTGAACGCGAGAAACTGGATCTCAATGGGCGTCGATCATGTGCTGATCGACGGCTCTGGCTACGTCAACGAGAACAGCAGCGATACCCAGATGAACGCGGTTATGTGGGAGCGCGACTATCAGGGGATGCGCTACGCCGCGGGCATGCTGAACGGCTGGGCGATGCAGTCTCTGGCGAGCGTCAGCGGGATTTCCGGCGGTGAAGTCTACGGCGTTTCCATGGGCAACCAGGCCAACTCCCGCAAGCGCGATAACACGCTCTCTCTGACGCCGGTGGTGGTCTATTTTCCCACGGCGGGCGAGGCCCGTATTCGTCGTGACGGGCAGCTTATCGGCATTCAGCGCTTTGACGTCGGCAACCATGAAATTGACACCAGCAGCCTGCCCTACGGGATCTACAGCGTCGAAGTTGAAGTGGTGAGCGGAAGCCGCACCGTGTCGCGCAGCATGTACACCGTAAATAAACCGTTCTCCAGCAACGTGTCGGAAACGCTGCGCTGGCAGATGTGGGGCGGGATGTATAGCCGCGATAAATCCGTCGTCAATTATAAAAAATACGCGAAACGCAAAAACGAGCAGGATAACACCTACTACTACGATTACGACACCAAACATAAAGACACCATGTCGCTGGTGGGAGCCTCGTTCAGCAAGCGCAGCGGGATGGTCGACTGGAACGCCTCTACCTACATGATGCGGGAACACATCGTCAGCGAGCTGTGGGCCTCCCTGAACCTGACGGGCTATTTCTCGGTGAATACCCAGACCATGGCCGCCTCCGACGGAACGTATCGCGCCAACTATGGGGCGAATCTCAGCCTGCCGTGGCAGATCGGCTCGGTGTGGTACTCCCATGAACAGCTCTCCAGCGGCAAGTTCCTGGATATCTATGAGAGCAAGGGCAACACCTGGGGCGCTTCCTTTAGCCTGCCGTCATTCGGCCTGCCCTCGGCAGGCAACCTGAGCCTGATGCGTCAGGAAGACGACCTCTATCGCTATAAACGCTATCAGCTGGACTACTCCCAGGGGTTATACGCCGGTCGCTACGGTACGGCGCGCCTGCGGGTGGGGATGTCGCGCAACAAATACGACGGGTATTACGAAGAGAAAGATCGTTACGTAATGCTCGATTTCGCCATACCGCTCGGCAATACCGTGTCGGTTGGCGTTTCCCACAATCGCGATACCGGCACGGCGTTGAACGTCAGCGCCAGCCGCCAGTTTGAGGGCGATTACCTGAAATCGGCTACCGCCAACGTCTCGAAAGCCTTTAACAGCCGCCAGGATCGCAGCGTAAGCGGCGGCGGCAGCGTGAACTTCGACACGCCGTGGAACAGCAACATCCTCAGCGTCCAGAGCGGCATGAGTAAAGGCTGGAACTCCACGCTGACCAGTGACGGCAGCGTGGGCTGGTCCAAAGAGGCCATCGCCGCCGGGAAAGGCACCGAAAGCGCAGGGGTGATTGTCAGTACCGGTCTCAAATCTGATGAAGCGCTGACCCTGAAGCTTAACGGCCGGGCAGAACGCATCAAAGGGGATAAAACCTGGCTGTCGCTGCCGGCATACCAGGCTTATGACCTGGAAGTGATGAACAGTGAAACCGGTACGGAAAGCTATGAGATTGGCGCGAATGCGCGTCGCCATATCACGGTTTATCCGGGTAATACCGTGGTGATGAAGCCGCAGGTGAAGAAAATCGTCACCCTGTTTGGTCGTCTTGTGGATGCAAACGGGGCCCCGGTTGGCGCCATGCAGATCAAAAACCATGTCGGGCTGACCCGGACGGAAAACGACGGACGCTTCGTGATCGACGTTGATAAGAACAACCCTGTCCTGAGTATCGCCACGCCGGACGACAGCGTCTGCGAAGTGCGCCTGGACATCGAGTCTAACCGCGGTGCGCTGTGGCTCGGGGACATCTCCTGCGACAAAGGCGATTTCGTCTGGCAGGAAGCAAAAGGAACGCAGGAACGTGACGATGAAAAAGATATTCGCTCTTAATTTACTGCTGATGAGCGCGGCGGCCCAGGCGCAGGAGCTGCCCTATTTAGCCATTAATAACCCGGACAATAACGGTACGGGAAACAGCGCGGGGCTGTTTAGTCTGAACAGCACGTCGACCGCGTTTTTACACGGTTCGCGCGAGTGGCCGACCCTGAGTGCGAAAACGAATAACGGTATCGCCACTTACATCCCGGACAACAGCTACAGCGGTCCGGCAGGCAGCGCGCTGACCATCGACTTTTCGGTGACCGGTTCCAGCGCCTCTCCGTTCTTCAAAGGGACGGCGTGTTCCTCGTCCTGCGGCAACACGGGGTACACCCCGACGACCAGCTATACCGACACGTCGATGGTGGTTAAGCCGCCGGTGATGGAGCCCGGCACGTCATACGGGCGCTGGGTACTGGGCGATCCGTTCTTTAACTATCTGCTCAACGCCGCGCCAGGGGATGAAGTGACCATCACCTCCACGCCGCAAATCAGCTCCATCAACAAAGTGACCACCACCAATACGCTTCACAAGGTGGGCACGCTGACCATGACCAACGCCAGGGCGCTTAACCTGGGGATTGATCCGATCAGCGGTGAGGTGACGATTGTCGATGGATCAACGGGGGCCACCTGCACCAAATACACCCGCAACACGGTCTCTGGCGTCCTGTGCGACCTGCTCGAATACACGTTTGTTGGGGAGGACATCTCCGGTTACAATGGGGGGCTGGCGCTCACCTCTTCCCGCGTCAACAGCGTGCTGCAATCGCACATGAGCGGCGGCACCGGGCTTGCCGCCGAGCTGACCTTCGATGAAAACACCTGGTACAGTATCTCCGGCGGTATCCTGAGCGATACGCGTGTCCTGGCGAACACCTTCCTTGCAGCGCCGCAGAAAAACGGCGGCAAAGCGTCCCTTAAAATCTTTTTGCCGAAAGCGTTAATTCTGAGCGTGGCGCAGGCGGGGGACGGCAGCAACATTGGCAATATCGTCAGCCTGTGTCTGACGCCCGGCAACAGCTCGCTGGCGGCGGATTTCTGCTTCCAGCCGGGGGGCGGCCTGGTGATTAACCCTATCGAGCCCGGGCTGGAGATTGTGCCAGACAACCCGGATTACACCCTCGATCCTGACGGTCTGGGCGGCTCCGGGAAAGGCATTATCGGCGAAGCGCCCATTGAGATCCCCTACACCATCACCTACAGCGGGGCGCAAAAAGATGCGGCGATTGCGGTCACGGTAAAAGTCACCGGGCCTACCCAAAGCCTGAATGGGGTGGACTACTGCGCCTTTAGCGGCAACGGCTTCACGGTTCCCATTCCGGGCAACGTGCTGGTGGGGAAAAGCCAGACGCTTATGGCGCACAACTGTAAAGGCGAAGTACTGTCGATCCCGGCGCCGGCCACCCATGCGGAAGAGTGGGACAAAATGAGTTCCGGCGTGACCGATATGTGGCTCTGGAAAACACCGCTGGTCCTCCAGTTCGTTATGGATAATCCGGTATCGAAAACCACCTATGACGGAAATAGCTGGTTTGGCGAAGTGACCGCGCAGGGAAGAATAGATGTTAGCGCATCCTGGAATTAATCAACCATGACTGGAAAATTCCTGGCTATTTTTGCAATAAATTGCTTCATTTCCACAGGGGCAAATGCTTTAATTATCGAAAGTCTGAATATTGATTTTCTTCCCGAAAGAGAAGTTGTTTTTCAGCCGATAAAAAACGATACCAGCGAGCGTCAGAATTATACCGTTTCGCTTATTCAGGTAGACGTTCCTAAAGAGAAGGGAAAAGAAACCGAAATAAAAGATGGCGAAGTCATGTATTCGCCTAAGCAATTAACGCTGGGGAGCGGTGAACGCGCGGGTTTTAAATTTTATTATACCGGCCCGCATGACAACAAAGAGCGATACTATCGCGTAAAATTCACCGAGACGCCGCTCCAGGCAAAGGTTATCACGCGCAAAGGCCAGCGCATCCAGTCGGATGTGGTGGTCTCGCTTGAGGCTATTTTGATTGTCCGTCCATGGACACGACATTTTGATTATGCGTTTAGCAACGGGGTGGTGAGTAATACCGGGAATACCTATTTTAAATATGTTTCCTCGGTCGGGTGCAGTACGCAATACAACAATTCAAAATATATTCCGCCGGGGCAACGGCTGGAAATAGATAATGCCGGGCAGGCTGCAAGGCGGATGATTATTTATGGCAATAAAATCATTCCGCTTACCACCTGCCCGTAGCAACCGCTTTCCTTCATAAAAGGAAATTAGCCTTTAGCATCATGCTAAAGATCCATCACTACAGGAGATAAAAATGAAAGCGATTTCATTCGTAGAAGCGAAAGACATTATCGGTGGCGCGTTAAACCCGTTCGCTGGTCTGGTTAAAGGTGCACAGCTGGGTTACGACACCGGCGCAAGCATCATGGGCATGGTTGGCGGTGTGGTTGGCGGAATTCTGGGTGGCGCAATGGGCTTCCTGGGTGCGCTGGTTGGTAGCTACAACTAATTCACGTTAACAGGAAAAGACTCATGCAAGTTATCGATTTCAAAAAAGCACAGGCCATCATCGGTGGTTGGGATCCGTTTGCTGCCGCTATTCAGGGCGCAAGCGCGGGCTATAACGCGGGCAGCCAGATGTTAGGCGCGCTGGGCGGCACCATCGGCGGCGTGTTCGGCCTGGTGGGCGGCTTCATCGGCGGTTTCTTCAGCGCCTAAGCGAGAAGCACGTTGTACGCATGGCCCGCATTGCCGGGCCATTTTTTTATTTCAGCCACGGATCATTATGTTTTCGCTCTTTCAGTATAAAAAACAGGGTAAGACCCCTGTTATTCGCCAGCATGAATTTACCGAATGTGGACTGGCCTGCCTGGCGATGGTGTTGGGGCACTACGACCACCATGTCTCCGTCAGCCAGCTGCGCCGGGAGATTTCCGTTTCCGCCGATGCGGGAACCTCAATGGCGGAATTGATGACCCTTGCCAGCGATAAAAATATGTCTGGCCGGGTGCTTAAAGGCGAAATCACTGAAATAGAAACGTCTGAGCTGCCGCTCATCGCCTTCTGGCGCGGCAACCATTTCGTGGTCATCGTGAAGATCGACAGCCGCAGCGTGACCGTTCACGACCCCGCCAGCGGCGTGCGTCGTTACCGTCTGAAAGAGGCGGAAAAACTCTTTTCCGGCTATGTTCTTGAGCTTAAGCCCACGCCGTGCTTCAAAAAGAAATCCCCGGATGAAAAGCTCACGCTTGGCCGGTTAGCCAATAAATCCCCGAGCCTGTTCCAGCGCCAGCTGCTGCTGTTTGTGCTCTGTATTTTTACCCTCATCACCATGCTGGCAAGCCCCACCTACGTGCAGCTGATTATGGATGAGGCCATTTCCCGAAGCGACAGCGATCTGGTGATCCTGCTCACCGCGATCTTCGCTATTGTCTTTATCTTTGAAGTCATCGGTAAATTCCTCAAGCAGCTGCTTGAGATCCTGATGCGTAACATTGCCTATGACGATTTAAGCCAGTCCGTGCGCCACTACATGCTGCGCACCCAGACCAGCTGGTTCCGCTCGCGCCCGCCGGGCATCGTGCTGGCCATTGAAAAATCGCTCCACGCCTGCGCAGAGTTCATCAGCAATGGTTACGTGCAAATTCTCTTTTCCAGCCTGATCGCCGTCACCAGCCTGCTGTTTATGCTGCTGTATAACGTCAAAATTGCGCTGCTGACGATGCTGCTGATGGGCGTGTTTTTCCTGATCCGCTTTTCGCTGATCGGCCCCTATCAACGCGCGGTGGATGACTCCATCGAGCGCACCGCCCAGTATGAATCCCTGCTGGTGGAGACGCAGAAAGGGATCATTACGCTCAAAGCGAACAATATGGAGCAGGCCCGGGATGCGGTGATGGATAAATCCCAGCGCGAACACATCGCCGGGCTGATGCGTAAAGAGCGGCTGCTGGCCCGCTTTGACGTGGCTTCGCTGCTGGTGATCAATGCCGAGCAGCTGCTGGTGGTCTGCTTTGGCGCGTGGCTGATCCTGGAAGGGCAGATGAGCATCGGGATGCTTTACGCCTATATCAGCTATAAGCGCTATTTTTCCGATGCCATGGTGCAGGTGGCGCAGAAGCTGCTGGACAAAAATGCCCTCAAGGGGCCGCTGGATCGCGTGGGCGACCTGCTGTTTGCCCCCTCTGAAACCAGCCAGTTTGGGAAGCGGATTGTCACCTCGCCGGTCTGTCTGCAATTTGAGGATGTCTCATTTGCCTATCCTGGCCGGGAGGCCACGCTACAGCATATCAATATGACCCTGAAGCAGGGCGAAGAAGCGGTGATTGTGGGCCAGAGCGGGTCGGGAAAAACCACGCTGCTGCGTCTGATCTCCGGCATGTTGCTGGCATCGTCTGGCACGCTGCGGATCAATAAGATCCCCATTGAGGAGTGCGATCTTTCCTCGCTGCGTCAGCACATCCGCATCGTCCATGCGGACGATATTCTCTTCACCGGCTCGATTCTGGACAACATCGCCTGCTTTGACAGCGCACCGGATAAAGAGCAGGTCATTGCCGCGTGTCGGCTGGCGGAGGTGGACCACGTTGTCGCCAGGCTGCCGCACGGCTACGAAACGGAGATGCTGCCGGGGAACACTTTTTTCTCTGCCGGGGAGATGCAGCGTCTGGTTCTGGCGCGCGCCCTGTACAGCCAGCCTAAGCTTCTGCTCTGTGACGAAGTGACGGCGAACCTGGATAAAACGACCGCGCAGAAAGTGCTGGCGAACCTGCGTAGCCTGGGGATTGGCCTGGTGTTTGTTACCCACTCGCCGGACGTGGTGGGCTGTCAGGGGCGTCTCTATACCATGGAAAACGGCACCCTGCGGGAGAATGAGCAATGATGTTTCTGCCGCGTCTCTATGCGCGCCTGTGCGCGCGCCAGGCCGGGCGCACGCTGCTGGCAAACCGGATCACGCAAAACTACAGCCAGTTTATGCGCTGCCCGGAGGCCGATGTCCCGGCTGATTTTCTGCATCAGAACGCCCATGAGCTGAGCGGGTTTAACTTCGTGGAGCAGATCTTCCCGCCCGCGCTTTGGGCGCGCAACGTCCGCTTCGATCTGCACGCGTACGTGGCGCAGTGGACGCAGGAGCAGGCGTTTTACAGTTCATCTCGCACCCTGCTTCTGGGAATGCGCTGGGCGGGCTTTGGTCTGATCGTGGATGCGCTGCTCGCCACCGCGCCAGCCGATGTGCGCTTTCAGTTTATTACCCGTCACCCTGCGCTGCATAAGCTAATGGCCGCGCACGAAGGCCGACGCGCCAGCTCGTTTTTCGCCCCTCACCGCCTGGTGACGGTGCTGCTGATGGACGAACGCCTGCCGGATGCGCCGCTGTTCTCCACCCAGGCTGGGGATCAAAAGGCGTGGTTAACGGACGTCTCAACGCGGTTTTTATCGCGCTATGGCTACAGCGTCCGAACGCTGCTGCCGATCTGTTCGCTGCACACGGCGGAGTTTGGGCTGGAGAGTCAGGCGTATGCGCCAGAGGATTACCGTCAGGCCGCCGCCGACACGCTGAACGCGCTGCGCAAAACCCCCACGCTCTGGAGTGCATGGGACGATCTTTCAGTGATTTATCATGGATGACATATCGTGAAATTAAAAAACCGAAGCCGACAGCGGCGGGCGCTGATCCCGCATCATTTCTCAAAAAGCTATCACATCAACGCGCCACGGCTGAAAGCCGTGCTGACCTTGTTCATCACCTTTTTTCTCTGCCTGCTGGTCTTTGCGATTGTCTTTAACTTTTCGGAAACCACCCTGGCGCGCGGGGTGCTGATCCCGGCGCAGGGCGATGTGGAAGTCCGCGCCCGGGAGTCCGGTACGCTTGTGGATTTTGCCGTACGGCCAGGTCAGTACGTGAAGGAAAACGATCCGCTGTTCACCGTGTCACAGGACTATGGCGGCAAGCAGGGCTCGGTGGTGCAGTTTGACCGCCAGCAGATGGAAGCGGAGAAGAAGCGCAGCGAGCAGCGCATCCAGGCCATTGAGGACTCGATTGCGTCGTATCGCAAAAATCTGGCGCAGCAGCTGGCTCTCACTGACAAGCAGATCGCCGTTTCCCGCGATAAGGTGAAGAAGCTGCGCGCGTTGTTAAAAAACAGCACCGACACCTACGAGGCGTGGAAATCCGTCTCCGGGAAGGGCTATGTCTCCAAAGTGGATCTCGATAAAAGCCACAACGATGTGCTCAATGCGCAGCTCAACCTGACGCTGGAGGAGAGCACTATTCTTGAGCTTGAGGCACGAAAAACCAGCCTGACCGACAGCACCCAGTCGCAAATTGACTCTCTGAGCGAAGAGCAGCTGTATGTGAAAAACCGCATCAGCGAAATTGACCGCAACCTGTCCAGCCGGGGAAGTTCCACCATGGCGATGCTGGCCCCTTCCGACGGTTACGTGGTGGCGATTAACTTCCCGCCTGGCCGGGCCATTACGCAAAATAGCGAGGTGGTGGTGGTGATCCGTAAAAATACCGCGGCGACGATGGAGGGGTACCTGTATGTTCCGGCAACGGGGGTGGGGCGCGTGGCGAAAGGCGATAAGGTCAAGCTGCGCTTCGACTCCTGGCCCGTAGACAAATACGGTTCCGTGGAGGCGACGCTGTCCGATTTCTATGAGGTAAACATTGATGCCCATTCGGCGCTGATCCCGCTCCAGGAAGGGCAGAACTACTACCTGGCTAAAGTGCGCGTCCCCTCCTGGTTTACCGACCCGGACAAGCAAAAGCGCATGCTGATGGGCGGAATGACGGTGAACGCCGATATCGTTATCGATCGTAAGCCGCTTATCAATCTGCTGATTGCGCCGCTGGAAAGGGTGCGCAAGCGGTTTATCGATTGACCCGATTTCATCGATCATCGCCCTTTAGCCCACATTCTTCACGGTACCCTGGGGCTATTCTCCTTCTCATACCAACCGGAGGATAGCCCATGAACATTACGCAAATTCGCAATGCCACCCAGCTGATCACTTACGCGGGAAAACGCTTTTTAATCGACCCAATGCTGGCGCCAAAAGGCACTTATCCGGGTTTTCCCGGCACGGCGCGGGCTGATATTCGCAACCCGATGGTCGATCTTCCCGTTGACGTTCAAACGCTTCTGGATGCTGACGCGGTGATCGTCACCCATACCCATGCCGATCACTGGGATCAGTACGCCGTTGAGCTGATCGCCAAAGGCAAGCCGATCTACGTGCAAAATGATAGCGATGCCGCGCTGCTGCGCAGCCAGGGATTTACCAACCTGACGATCATGACCGGGGAAACAACGTACGGCGATATCCGGATAGTGAAAACCCACGGCGGCCAGCACGGTACTGACCGCGCTTACGCCGTGCCGGAGCTGGCAGAGTTTCTGGGGGAAGCCTGCGGCGTGGTGTTCCGTCATCCCGATGAGAAGACGCTTTATATCGCAGGGGATACCATCTGGCGCGATGCGGTGGCGGCCGATCTGCAAAAGCACCAGCCGGATATCGTCGTGCTCAACGCCGGTTACGCTCATGTCATTGGGTTTGGGCCGATTATCATGGGGGAAGAAGATCTGCTTAACGTGCATTTCCTGCTGCCGCAGGCGAAAATCGTGGCGACCCATATGGAAGCTCTCAACCACTGCCTGCTGACCCGCCGCGCGCTGCGCGAGTATGTTGATGCCAACGAGGCAGGTGACGCGGTGAGCATTCCCCAGGACGGCGAAACCGTTATATTCTGACTGTTAAAGGGGACAGGAGAGACAGATGCCGCTTATTAACGTTGCCATTGTCGCGGTGGACGGGTTTAGCCCGTTCCACTACTCCGTTCCCTGCATCCTGTTTGGCGACACGGTATCCGGGGAAAAGCGCTTTAACGTCACGATCTGCGCTGAAAAACCGGGATTCCTGAACTCGAAAGACGGTTTTGCCCTGCATGCGACGCAGGATTTTTCCGCGATCGCATCGGCTGAAATTGTGGTTGTACCCTACTGGCAGCACGTTCTGGAGCGCCCGCCTCAGACGCTGCTCGACAGCCTGGTTCAGGCCAGAGACAACGGGGCGGAAATTGTTGGGCTGTGTCTGGGATCGTTTGTGCTGGGCTATGCGGGCATACTCAGCGGCAAACGGGCCGCCACTCACTGGGAGTTTGAACGCCAGTTCCAGTCGCTATTTCCGGACGTCCGACTGGATATCAACGCCCTCTACGTAGATGACGGCAATGTGATCACTTCAGCAGGTACCGCCGCCGCGCTCGACTGCTGTTTGTATATCATCCGCCAGCGCTTTGGCAGCGTCGTCGCCAATCAGATTGCCCGCCGGATGATCGTCCCGCCGCACCGAGAGGGCGGGCAGGCGCAGTTTATTGCGCAACCTGTGCCGAAAGATACCCGTGATGGGCGGATTAACTGTCTGATTGACTACCTTCAGCAGCATATTTCCGAACCGCATAACCTGGACTCTCTTGCGGAAGTGGTGTCGATGAGCCGGCGCACGCTGACCCGCCATTTTATCAAGGCGACGGGCATGAGCGTTGCCGACTGGCTTACCGCCGAGCGCCTGCGGCGCAGCCAGATCCTGCTGGAGTCCGGCAACCTGCCAATCGAAAACGTCGCCGGGCAGGTGGGGTTTTTATCAGCGGTGACGTATCGGCAGCAGTTTAAGGCGCGCTTTGGCGTCAGCCCGGCGGAGTGGCGCAAGACGTTTCGTACTCGCCAGTAGGCCAGGTAAGCGTAGCGCCACCTGGCAATTACCCCAGCCTCTCCATCCTCGTCTCCCCCTCCGCCATCGACAGCTGATACAGCGAAAACGATCGGTGCTTCTCAATCAAATGCGCCAGCTCCGGCGAATGGCTGGTGAGCCAGATCTGCGAATAGCGGCTGGCCTCGGCAATGAGGCTTGCCAGGGCGGGCAGCATCTGCGGATGCAGGCTGTTTTCCGGTTCGTTGAGGGCGATGAATGCGGGAGGGCGCGGGCTTAACAGCGCCACCGCCAGGCACAAAAAACGCAGCGTGCCGTCGGAGAACTCTGCCGGTTCCAGCGGTCTGCTCAGCCCCTCGCGCTGCATCATCATGCGGAAGCGCCCGCCGGTGTTGTCGCTGTAAAACACGCAGCCGGGGAAGGCCTGGTCGAGAATGCGCATCAGCAGCAGCTCGTCGCCAATTTCGACAATGGTCTGAAACGCGGCGGCCAGGTTCGCGCCGTCGCTGGCCAGCACCGGGGAACGAAAGCCCACCTGCGGGGCACGGATCGCCGAGCCGGATGAGACGGAAAACTCGTGATAAAATCGCCAGTTACGCAGTGACTCGCGCATCTGCGACACTTCGGGGTAGAGGTGCGGTTCACCGAGCTGACCGAACACCGACTCGTTCTCATACAGCGTACCGCTGTGGGTCACTTTTTCGTGATGCACGTTGTTCAGGAATACCGCCTGATTCTTACGCTTCATCAGCTGTGACGACGGGCGACGGTGCTGTCCGCCGAGCCAGATAGATTCCTCTTTGATCACCGGATCGAGCTGAAACTGTGAGGGGTAGGGCAGCTTTTCCACGAACCCGACCTGAAGCTCATATTCATAGGTTTCCGTTTCCACCGCCAGGTTCATGCGTCGTAGCTGGTCGCTGCGGGTTTTGCCCGCCCAGAACACTTTCAAAATTCCCCCCTCGTTCGCCAGCGCCTGGGAGAATTGCCCCTGCGCCGCGCTGTGCATCAGGTAAATCGCTTTATAAATATTGGATTTTCCGGTGCCGTTGGGGCCGAACACGATATTGAGCTGTTCCAGCTCAAGCGACATATCGCGAATTGAGCGGTAGTTCTGAATATGCAAATTTTTGATCATCGGGGTACTCCGCTGTGCACGCTTAACCTGTACAGAATCACAGTATTTTACGCTGAGCGCAAAAAAAAGACGACAGTGAGGGTGTCGTCTAAACGGGGTACTGCTTTGGGCCTCTGTGGGTCAACAGGGCCTTCGCTTCTTTCTTATCAGGTAACGGCCAGACGCAGACCCAAATCATCAGGATAGGGATCAAAGTAGTTTTGCGTCATCAGATACCGGTCAGGGTATTCAGCCAGATAATGCTTCAGCAGCGTCAGCGGCGCGAGGATCGGCAGCAGCCCGTCCCGGTAATGCAGGATCACATCCCGCAGTTCTCCACGCTGGCGGCTGTTCAGCTGGTTACGGAAATAGCCCTGAATGTGCATCAGCACGTTAGTGTGATTCTTCCGCGAAGCGGGTTTTTTCAGAATGGTCATCAGCTTGTCGCGATAGGCCACGAAAAACGCGTCCAGATCGTCCCACTCGTGCAGTGATGCCACGAACGGGCCAATTTCACGGTAGCCTGCCTGATGGTGCGCCAGAAGCTGAAGCTTATAGCGGCTGTGAAAGTCCAGCAGGGCACGGCGCGTCAGGCCATTTTTACGCATTACGTTCAGTTCGTGGAGAGCGAAAACGCGCTCAACAAAGTTTTCCCGTAGTACCGGATCGTGCAGGCGACCGTCTTCTTCGACGGGCAGCCAGGGGAAAGTTTCAAGGAGGGCGGCGGTGAACAGCCCGACACCCTCCTTGCGGCCCCGGTTGCCGTTTTCGTCGTACAGCCGCACGCGCTCCATGCCGCAGCTGGGGGATTTTGCACAGACGATAAAACCCGCCAGATCGCCGATTTTCGGCAGATAATCTGCCGTAAATGCGGCCATCTTCTGCGTGACGTCATCGTGCGGCGCTTTGCTGAACCGCATTTCTGTCTCGCCGCCGGTGGTCATCACCAGACGCAGCGCCGGACGAGGCGTGGGCAGGCCGATAGCCATTTCAGGGCATACCGGACGGAAAGCGACCCACTGCGCCAGCTCATCCATCACAAAGCCCATACGCTTATGCCCGCCGTCAAAGCGAACGGCGGAACCGGTCAAACATCCGCTAATACCCAGCACAGGTTTTGTTGTCATGGTGTGCACCTCCCGATCTCATACCTAAAAGTTACACAACAATGCGTATTTGTCCAAGTATTGGCGGGGTTATTTTTAAATCGTCTTTAAAATCAAGAGCAATCAGCTGCCCTTGTAGGTTGAGTAACCGTACTGGCTGAGCAGAAGCGGGATGTGCAGTTTTTCATTGGTGCGGGTGACGGTGAACAGCACCGGCACTTCCGGGAAGAAGGAGTCCAGCTTTTTACCGTGGAAGTAATCGGCGGTTTTGAAGGTCACTTTATACACGCCAGGCGCCATATCCTGATCCTGCGGATAGAGCGATTTGATGCGCCCGTCGTGGTCGGTTTTACCGCTGGCAATCGGGGTCCACTTGTCCTGCTCCTGCTTCTCCAGCGTGACGGCCACATCCGCTGGCGGCATACCGGTTTGCTGGTCCAGAACGTGAACGCTCAGGGTGCCTGCCGGGGCGCTGAACGCGGCAGGCGCGAAAGCCATTGCAGCGAGCATCATCAGAGGGAGTGTCTTTTTCATCGTGTTTTCCTGTTGAGTTGTCGGTGACAGGAAAACGTTAGCACTCGCTGTGCGAAAAAATATTCAACTTTTCGTGAAGATTGCCTCAGCAGAAAATAATCAGAGGATAATCACCTCAAGGGAAACCTGCTGCTGCCACTGCGCAACCTGCTTTTTCCGCACGGCGGTAAGTTTACCGCTGGTGACCAGCAGCCATTTGCGGTCCGGGAAAATTTCCGGGGCCAGCGCGGCAGGGGGAACCGGCAGTATGTCGATGCGGTGGCCCTGGCCGGTGCGCGTCAGAGCTTCTAGCCAGATCTCACAGGGGTCGTTCAGATGCCAGCCGCTGATGAGGATGTTATCGCCCGGCGCTTTTTTATCGCCCTCAAGGCAAAACGAGGTATAGGCGATGAGGATGCCGTCGAGGATCTCACGCAGCGTCATGGCGGCGGCGACGTTGGCCGATATCTGGCTGCGCAACGGACGCAGCACGTTAGTGACCAGCTCTGGCCTTGGGTATTCGCGTCCGGCGTCGTAAATCATCTGACGCAGGGACTCAATTTTCCCCTCCTGCAACTTTTGCAGCATGGCCTGTTGCAGGGTTTGCCAGTTATTGGCGCGGCGCGGCGCAGGGCGTTCCAGCAGTGATTTTACCTGACCGATGGGTACGCCTTTTTTTACCCAGTCGAGGATTTTCAGCGCCTGCTGAACGTCCTCATCGCTGTACAGGCGGTGACCGCCGTCCGTACGCTCGGGTTTGAGCAAGCCATAGCGTCGCTGCCACGCCCGCAGCGTGGTGGCGGTGATGCCGCTGAGTCTGGCGAATTCGCCGATGGAGTAAGCCATGTCTGCATCCGAAGAGAAGGAGTTGTCTCAATATACTACGAATATTCCCCGACGGGATGAAGCGCCGCACGGGTGCGCTACACTTAACGTCCAACCGCGTAAATGAAAGGAGTTCTCATGAGGCTATGGCCTGTCGTTACCGGTGTCGCCATTGCGCTGACGCTGGTTGCCTGTAAATCTCCCACGCCGCCGAAAGGCGTGCAGCCCATTACCGGCTTTGATGCCAGCCGCTATCTCGGCAAATGGTATGAAGTCGCCCGACTGGAAAATCGCTTCGAGCGCGGTCTGGAACAGGTCACCGCGACGTACGGCAAGCGCAGCGATGGCGGTATCAGCGTACTGAACCGCGGCTACGATCCGGTGAAGAAAAAATGGAATGAGAGCGAAGGAAAGGCGTACTTTACCGGCGAACCGACCACGGCTGCGCTGAAGGTATCGTTCTTCGGCCCGTTCTACGGCGGCTATAACGTGATCAAGCTGGATGATAAGTACCAGTACGCGCTGGTCAGCGGCCCGAACCGCGACTATCTGTGGATTTTATCGCGCACCCCGACCATTCCGGATGCGGTAAAACAGGACTACCTGAACACCGCACGCGAGCTGGGCTTCCGGGTCGATCAGCTGGTGTGGGTGAAGCACTAACCTACTGATACGAAAAGGTGATGCTTGCCAGGGCGTTGGCCGAGCCGGGGACCAGTTCACCGGTTCGGATGTACTGCGCCTGGAACGGCAGGGACAGCGTTTGTGCCGAGCTGGTGGTCTGGATGAAAAACTGTCCCGTCGTACCTGCGGACGAGCTGTCCGGCCCCATCATCAGCGGCCCGGTACCGTTATAGAAAAACTGTACGCCAATGCCGGAGGCCGTGGAGTCCCCGGTCAGCGTCACGACCGACGAGGTATTTGACGGTGTGGTCTGATCGGTCATCACTGCGTTAACCGCCACGTTCTCATCGCAGGTCAGGCTGACGTTAAACTCCCCCGACGGCGAGGTGCTGCCTACGCTGGGCAGCGTGTGAATATCAATGGTGCCCAGGTCGACGTTGGCGCTTTTTGTGCCTACCGTGCAGCCGCTTGCCGTCACCGTGATGGTGGTGGGGTTGATGATCACCTGCGCGGTTTTCACTTCGTTGTTATAGGCCGTCAGGATCGCCGCGTTAATGGTCGGGGTCTGGTATACGCCGGATTTCAGCGGAACGCCGGTCTTGATAAACGTCACTTTTGCCGACCAGCCCAGTGCGGTGGCGTAACCGTTAGTCCCATCGGCCGGATAGCTCTGCGTAATGCCCGTCTGCATCGGGACATAGGTGGTGCCGTTATAATCTTTAAGCCCAAGAATGAAGCCGATGCCGGGCACGCCCGTTTCAAATACCATGTAATTTGCGCCATCAAGAATAACCGTGATGCCGGTGGCGGTTATACTGCTGCTCGGCTCCAGCGTCCCTTTGGAGCAGGTAAATACCAGGCCGCACCAGAACACTTCCGAGACGCTCGCAGAGGCGCTCCATTCAGAGCCGATCGTCTTTCCAGGCACGATGGAGTCTGCCGGGCCGGACCACGACATGGGCGTTGGCGAAAGGGTGATATCCGATGTCCAGGAGAGGGCAAGTGCCTGAGAGGACATGAAAAACAGGGCTAAAAACAGTAAACGCATTATTGATACTCCGTCGTCCAGGTCGCCACTGCCGAAACGTCTCCGGCATTGACCGGCGCACCCGTGGCGGCCAGTCGCGCATAGAAGGTCATTTTTACGCTGTCATCCCCCGCCGCGCCGTAAGCAGCGGTTTGGGTGTCCAGCGGGATAAGTACGCTGTCTTTATCCAGAATCTGCACCGCCACGCCGGTCGCGCCGCTGTCAGCGACTTTCAGAAGCTGCGGGTTCTCGTCATCCGGCGTACCGCTGAAGCGGATTTTCACGCCAGCAAAGGTGGGGCCGCATGCTTCAAGGGTGAGCGTGAAGGGCGTTTTGATATTGCTGACCGCGCCCGCCTCGCTAAATTGCTTCACGCCGAGGGTGCCCAGCGGCACGTTTTGCTCCTTCGAATCTTCCGAGACAATGCAGGTATTGCCGATCACGTTGCCGGTCACGGAAACCAGCACGTCATAGCCGCGCGCGGGAACGGTGATGAACATCAGCAGGATCAGGGGGAGGAACCGGATGGTTACTGACATATGACCTCCTGGGAATAAAGCCCGGTGCGGGCGTGATAATTCTGCGGGTTCAACGCATAGCGGATCGTGCAGCGCTGGGCGCTGTTGCGCCCCCATACGGCATGCAAGGTTCCCTCCGCTGACAGGCCGGTCAGATACACGCTGCCGCCGTCGCCGACGATACCGCTGGCTTTGTCATCCTCTGACGAGACCAGCGTGCCGAAGGGGAGCACGTCTTTAGCGTGACGTACGATAAACATCGCTTTTGCCCCCTGACGCGTGGTGAGGGTGGCGCGAACCAGTGCCCCGTCGGTGGGGATTTTATTGGCGATGGCGTTCTCAAGTTCCACGTCATTGCCCACGGTGGTGACATCCAGCGCAACCTGATTAACGCGATACGGCGTGGCGTACGGGATCACCGCATAGCCCCGGCTGTCGGTTTTGATGCCCTTGTGGTTGAGCACGGCGACATGGCTGGCGCCCGGGGCTTTCACCAAAATATTGGTGTTCCCGAGCGGCTGGCTCAGCGTCAGACCATCCTCATGCAGCACCGCACCGCCGCTCATCCCGTAACTGAGGTTGCGGGAGTCACCGGCGTAGCTGTAGCCCAGGTTATAGTCTCCCCACGCGCCCTCGTATTGCAGCGCGGCATCGCCGCCGTAGTGCTGCTGCGCGCTGTAGCGCTGGTTGACGCTATAGAAAAGATTCTCCTGCCCCGGCAGATAACCACTGACACCGGTACTGGCGGTGGTGCCAGCGGGATCCGCATGGGTAGCGGTAAAACGGAGACGGGTCGACAGCGCCGGGTTACCCAGCGGCACCGACAGGGACAACGCGAGGATATTGTCTTTCTTGTTGTCGTACAGGCCAGAGCTACGCTGGGCGCTGATGCCAAGCGACAGGTTACGAAACGTCGCGTTCCACGCGAACTGCAAACTTTGCGTGGTTTTTGACGTATTCCAGTAGGTTTGTTGATCCCAGGACAGCGACAGCGCGCCGTATTCGCCCATCGGCTGCGACAACAGAAGCTGATTTTTTGCCTTACGCGACATATGCAGGTTGTAAACCGTGTCGTAGTGAGTGGTGACGGTGCCATCGTCTTCCACGGTCTGTTTTGGCGCTCCGCCCGCCATGCCTTTGTAAGTGGTATCGCTGAGGGTATAAAACCCTGCCGTTGAGTAACGCAGCGAGAAGAAATTGACTCGCGTACCGATATCGTTCAGCAGCTTGCTGTACCGCAGGCGCACCGAATCACCGGTGTAGTGCTGATTATCAGCCAGCTGGCTGCGGGCATGGGTGAGGTCGAGGGAGTAGGCGCCAAAGCGGCCGAGATTCTGCCCGATACCGAAGGCCAGGCCGTTGTAGCGATCGGAAAACTGCGCCCCGCCATAAAACGTGAGGCCGTATCGCCAGCCCAGGAACAGCTCGCCCTGCGCGAAGGAGGGCGAGATCTGATTGCCCGCAGGGCGGTATTTCCCCGCCCCCAGAGCATATTTGACCTGACCGTTACGCACCAGATTCGGCACGCTGGCAAAGGGCAGGGTGTATTGCGTCTGGCTACCGTCGCTCTCCTGAATGGTGACCGCGAGATCGCCGCCGGAAGAGGTCGGATAGAGATCTTTCAGCACAAACGCCCCCGGCGGAACGGAGGTTTGATAGATGACGTTACCGTTCTGGCGAACCGTCACCGTGGCATTGCCGCGCGCGATGCCACGCACTTCGGGCGCGTAACCGCTCAGGCTGGCGGGCAACATATTGTCATCGGTCTTCAGGGCAACCCCACGCAGGCCAACGGCGTCAAACACCTGCGATGAGGTGAACGTTTCACCGGCATAAACCTGGGCACGCAGGGCGCGGATATCCCGCTGTAGCCAGGTCTGGACGTGGGTGAGCTCGTTACTCTCTTTGGTCCACGTGGTGAAATCACGCAGCCGCCATGCGCCCAGGTTGGCGCCGCTGTTGAGGCTCACAAACAGCTGTTGTTCCCGCGTGCGCGTCTCGCCCCGGTAGTCATTATTCGCGCCATTGACCACATAGTTCAGCCAAGCGGCAGGGATGCCGGACTCCCAGCTCTCCGGGCTGACGTACCCGCGCGGCAGAGCGCGCATCGCGCTTTGCGGTACGGTGAAGTTGAGGGTAAGCGTCCTCTGGTCAAAATCAAACCGGGTATCGGCGAATGACTGGGTTAAAAAAATGCAGCGCTGCGCAGGCGGCAGCTCACCCCCTTTAGCCTGACGGCTGTCGATGCCAAGTGCGGCGAATTGCGCAGGCGTAAGGCACGGCAGGGCTTCACCGGCGGTGTTTTCAGCGACGCGAAACGTGACGTTACCTGTGAACGCGAACTGGGTGTTGATATACACGTTAAGATTGTACTCGCCCGGCGGCAACGCGCTCCCGGCGTTGACCCAGGCGAGATCGGCGCTGTTGGCGCGCTCGCCGTTGAGAAACGCAGGATTAAATTGCAGCTCGCTTTCGGCAGCCACGGCTTGCCGAATCACCAGGGCGATCGCCGTGGCGCACAGGATTTTAATTTTCATGTGGTCACGCCTTACTGTTTTTATTATTGGGACAATGACGTGCGGGTAACGGGCGTCCAGGCGCCATAATCGTTAATCGTCTGGTAGCTTAAGCTGCTCGCATGGCTGAAGGTGTCTGCCAGCGTCACGCTGGATTTCGGCGGCACCATGACGGGCGACACCGGCCTGCCATCAATTTTCACGTTAATGGTGGTGAGGTAATACGGCGTTGGGTTGGTCAGCGTGACCTTGCCCGCGCGGTAGGCGCCGGCAAGGTTTTTCCATGCCTCCCCTGCACCTTCCCTGAGCCGCTCCGGGCGATAAAAGACCTTGATGCGGTTGGCAGAGGCGAATTGCAGCGAATTGCCGGAACCGTTTTTAACCTGCTGTGGGATAGCTTTGACCGTCATCCAGTACAGCGTCTCGCGATCGGCTGGCAGGGCGTCGCCGCTGAACATGATTTTCACCGCGCTTTCGCTGGCGGGCTTCATGACGTACAGCGGCGGCGTGATGACGAAGTCGTTGGTACGGCTCCCTTTCTCGTCTTCCATCCAGGACTGGATCAGAAACGTGGCATCAGGGTGGGTATTTCTTACCTGCATCATCGTCTGCGTAGCCGCGCCGGTGTAGATCAGCCGCGTTGCGCCTAACCCCACGCCGCCTGCGTACACGGCGGATGAACATAACGTGCCAGCCAGACAAATCCATGTGTTTACGCGCATAGTGCGTCTCCTGAAAGCTGAGTCAGACCCGGCCAGCAGACCGGGCCTGAAGATTACGAATAGGTCACGGTGTAGGTGGCGACCGCGCTGGCATCACCCGCCGTGGCGTTGCCCAGTGGGGAGTAATATTTCGCGCTGAAGTTCAGGATGTTCGCCCCCGCACGCAGGGGGATCGCTGCTGCCGGCTCACCCAGCCTGACGACGTTGCCCTGTTCGTCATAAAGACGGATAGCGACATGCTGCGCCGAGCCCGCGCCGCCGTTTACTCCCGCGGCCAGGCTATTCACATCGGTACTGTCCGGTGTACCGGTGAAGGTGATAGCCACGGTCGTTGCGGCAATAGGGTTATCTTCCGTGGACGCCGAGGTATCGGCGATTTCGCAATCTTCCAGGGTGATGGAGAAGGCTTTTGCGGTACTGGCTTCACTGCCTGCGGCAGCCAGCGTGGCGGTACGCACTTCACCCATGTCGACGTCGATATTGGCGCTACCGGCGCTGATGGCACAGGCGGAGGTCACCACTTTACCGCTGAAGTTAACCGTGCCGCCGCTGGTGGTGGCGGCCAGTGCTGAGCCCGCTGGCAGCAGGGCGGCAATGCTTAATGCCAGCAGAGAATGGCAAGTAAGGCGTGCTTTCATTTCATAGTTCCTTGATTTTTTTATTACGAGATTTGCTCTGAAAGCGGCAGGTCTAACTGGTTAAAAAGACCAGCAAATCTGTCTTATTCCTGAGCCCGAGTTTCCTTATCGCTGAGCTTTTTAAGGCGCTCACGCGGCGATAAGAAAGTTTCTCCAGTTCTGCGATGTAACGTATATCCAGTCCGTTCCTGAGTTCCTTTAATACCCTCCTTTCTCCAGGCGTCAGCGATAACGCCGCTGGCTGCTTTTGGGGCCGATAATGGCTATCGACCATTTTTGCTAGCTTTATCCGCCACTGATAAACCGTGTTCTGTAGCGAGATATAGGCATCAATATCTTCCCGGACCCATAACAGGGAATGGGCAGAGGTTGAGTACAGGCAGATAATCACTTCAGGCTGCGTGACTTTGATTTTTTTTAAATATTTCAGTGAGTCATACCCTGTATGGTATTTCTCTGCGCCGGATATAAATAAGATATCGATACGAATCGACGACAGCGCCTTATCCAGTTCCTGATAACCTCCTTCGATGATAATGATGTGAAGGTCGTCGCGGATGCTGCTTAATAACGTTTTAATGCCGTTTCTTGCATAATGATCGCCGCCCATCAGTGCAACAGTTATATGCTGTGTTATTTGGCTATTGTTCGTCATGTTATTCCTCGATTTATAATAGTAATCAGGCGAATTATTTATAAGGTTATCGCCAGTATTCTCGAAGCAATGACGTATTGCATACTGTAGGCCTACTATACGTCGGCCAATAAAGAGGTAATCTGAATTAATCTAAAATTGTATTAATTACTAAGATCGAGACCGGTTACGACGCTTCCCTCTGATTGGTCTTATTCCGCTTCGCTTTCTGTAAATTATGATAGCCGCTATTTTTAATGAAAATTTAGCTTTGATAAATGTTTTGTAAGGAGTTTGTCGTCTGGTGTCAGTGCGGGTGTGAAGTTGCTGACGGGGAATAACAATTTACGAATGTTATCATCGATAAAAACTGATAGAAAGGTGGCTTAAAAGCATACAAAAACCATGTAAGTTATTGATATTGGTCAGATTGAGAAAACTTAAGGCTTAAGGATGCTGAATATTTCAGACACGCATGTCCGTGGCGTACAATGTTTTTTTATGTAGATATTTGTCAATGTCAAGAGGCGAGGAGCGCACCAAAAGATGAGGCCCTGATAAATGAGATGCTGCCGGTAGTCAGATACTTCTGTGGAGCAGAAATTCACTTCACAAAACATCATAATGAGGATGATCGCGGATGAAGCGGCTCTGCAAGCCGCATTCTACAAGGGTTGAGTTCTTATGCAGGTTCAGTGAAGCTTAAGGGATGAAATATAAATTAAGATTTTTCGCCAATGGCGAAGATATACAGCATGACGTTAATCAGTCACATTAATCCCGACGTGAATGTCATCCCATACATGCGGTGACCCAGGTTCAACATCTGTTAACCGGAGAATTCATACTGCCCCTATGCATAAGCATTACATTATAAATAATATCGTCGAATTTCATCCTGCGGCCAGCACGTTACGTGATATCAACAATCCTGACCGTGTGGTTGTGTTAAATTCGCCAGCAGGCCGATGCCTGTTGTTATTAATCGACAGAGCGGGGTCGATTGTCACTCAGCAAGAGTTCCTTGATATTGTCTGGCAAAGCCGCGGCATGCTTGTCTCCTCCAATACCTATTACCAGAACATCTCCATCCTGCGCAAAGGGCTCAAAAAGATTGGTTTTGAAACTGACCCTATCGTTACCATTCCGCGGATTGGGTTGACGCTGGCAAGCGACACGCAAATAACCGTCAGAGAGTCTTCACCCGTCGCGCCTCAACCCGCAGAGGGACAATGTGTAGAGGCGCCAGCGATCGAGGAGGTCTCTGCACCCTCCGAGCCAGCAACGCCCGTTGCCAGGAAGCCCACGCGCTGGCTGGCTGTTGTCATGGGGCTGTTGATCATCCTGGCCGGGGCAGGCGTGACGGGATATATGAACGCCTCAGAAAACCGTTTTGTTGAGGATTACCGTTTTGCGGCATCCGTCGGAGCCTGTCGCGTTTATCTTGCGAACGACATTCAGACCCACGCTGAACGCGCTTCCGCGCTGACCTATGTGGAACAATTCAAGGCTGAATGCGCGCAATATCCCTGGGTTTACATCAGCTGGTACGCTCTGCTTCCTCGTGCGTCGGTTATTCGCTGCGACCAGCCAATGAAAGAACCGAACCGCTGTATATCTGATTATTTCCTGAAGGATAGCTAGCATGACTCGTTTTCGGCAGATGCTGTATATCATCGTGACGGGCCTCGTCACGGCAGGCGTGCTGACGGGCTATTACCTGTGGCACCGAACTTACGTTCAGCCTTTTTCATGCCAGGCTAATCTGGTCCAGCACCATCCGGATGAGACGCTGACGGTCTGGCTGAATTACACCTTCGACGGGAAATTCGGCACCCTGAGCATGAATGGCCGGGCAAAGAGCGATCCGGGTAAAACCATCGACAGGAAAATTTCCTTTCGGGTGGATAGACAGGATCATCTCTATTTGCTGACGTCAGAAAAAAATATGACGTTCCCGGACGATAATGTCGACGACAGCTGGCTGGAAAAATATGAACCGCAATTCTTTGTCTATCCGGGCAAGAGTATTTATATGCGGATCAATGAACAACATAATGGTAACTATATCTTTACCTTAGGAACATTACCGACATATGTGTGTCGTGGCTCAAAAAAAGAATGATATAAACGAGAAAAACATTATATTTTCCTCCCGTCTCATTTATGCTTGATTTAAAATATCAGGATTACCTTAGAAATAAAAAGTGCGACAGATCATGTTGCGATAATGTAATTAATTTTAAATTTGGCAAGTAAATGAAAAGTGTATTTGACTCCTCCGATGGGGGGAAATCAGTACCGGAAAAGTGTCTGCATATTGGGTTGATATTATGGCCCCGTTATTCACTCCTGGCCGTCTCCGGGTTGCTGGAGGCGCTGCGTTATGCAGCGAAAGCTCAGGATAAATTAGCATTTAAAATCAGCCTGATAAGTGAATTTCCTGATATCCCGATTATCAGCAATGCGGGGATTATCATGAGACCGGATTCTCCCCATGCGCCGCCGGACAGTTTTAACTACCTTGCTGTTATCGGCGGTGAATTGCAGTATCTGGACTTAGGGTATCAGGGGGATAAAGCGTATCTGGCACATGCCCACCATGCCGGGGTTCCGCTCATTGGCATTGGCACCGGCAGTTTTGTCCTCGCACAGGAAGGATTGCTGAATGAACGACGAGCGTCCATCCATCCTTTCCACCTTGATGCATTTCGGCAGGCTTTCCCGCTGGTTTATGCTGAGCAAGGGTATGATTTCATCGACGATGGCGATGTGCTGACCTGCCCGGGCGGTATTTCCACCCTGACGCTGGCAACTGAGCTTATCCGCGCCCATGCCGGGGATGATATCGCCAGCACCACCTGTCAGCGTTTGTCGCTCGTTCCGCATGAAATTGCCACCCCGCGTCCGGCGAATTTTGCGCTTATCCCTGACTCGCGGTTGCGCCGCGCCGTCATGCTGATAGAACAGTTCCTGACCCGGCCGCTCACCACCGCCGGGCTTGCGCGAGAAGTGGCATTGAGTGAACGCCAGCTCAACCGTCTGTTCCACGCAGAATTCGGCAAAACGGCCCGCGAATTTATCCGCAGTGCCAGACTGCGCTATGCTTGCTGGCTGCTGAAGAACTCACAGCAAAGCGTGACGGATATTGCGCAGCGGATGGGGTTCAGCGACTGCGCGCACTTTATTCGTCATTTTCAGACGGAGTATGGTTGTACGCCTGGCGTGTGGCGCACGTCGCAGAGCTGAATATCATTACATGCTGCCCTGAAACTTTACTCAACCGGAATATCATCATGAAAATAGAAGCCGCACACCCCTCACAATTTGAACGCCTCGTCGCAGTCTGGGAGTCGTCCGTTCGCGCCACGCACCGCTTTTTGCAGGAAAGCGATATCGCGGCGCTGCGTCCGTTATTGCTCAACGCATATTTGCCTAATCTCAGGGTTGTGATTGCCCGGGATGACGTGGGTATTATTCACGGCTTTTTGGGCGTGGATAAAAATCGCATTGAAATGCTGTTTGTGGATGATGCGAGCCGGGGGAAGGGTATCGGGAAAATGCTGCTGCAATATGCCATTGCAGAATTCGGCGTAAATGAAGTGGATGTGAACGAGCAGAATCCGCAGGGGGTGGCGTTTTATCGCCATATGGGGTTTGAGCAGGTCGGGCGCTCGGAGCTGGACGGGCAGGGGAATCCGTTTCCTCTGTTGCATATGAAGCTGAGCAGAAATACCGGGATTAGCGCTTAGCCCGCTTATCCCATTTTAATAAGCCGACAATATCTTTCTCACCTTCGGCCTCTTTCAGCAGGCGCTGCTTTTTTTCATATTCGATGTATTCTGAGCACGCCTTTTCATCAGCCGCTTTCTTGCTGCTTTTTCCTGCGCCTTCTAAAACGTCCCGGTCGTTGAATTGCAGGAACTGATCGAGCTTGGTTTGCCAGTCTCGTAAAAATACCTGCTTGCGGCGTTTGGCCTGATCTTCGGCAAAATCGAGCCACATATTAACGACGCGATTAAGCTCGCTCACCTCATCCTGAGACAGATAATTTTTTGCGGTGGTGACATCGCTTTTACGGACTTCTTCGCCTTTATAGCTGGTCAGCCCCATATGCGGTTGAGTGGCGTCCGCACGTTGGTGAATCAACTCAGCAGCGGTGTGCCCAGTGCAGGCAAAATGCAGTTTATTCTGGATGGTCTGAAAGAATTGCGTGGTTTCTTTGAGCGACGGCTGATAGTCAGCAGCTAATGCGAAAATCTCCCTCACGCGAAGATAGACCCGGCGTTCGCTGGCACGTATATCGCGAATGCGTTCCAGCATTTCATCGAAATAGTCAGGGACGGCGGAAGATCCCACAGGCGGATTTTTCAGGCGCTCGTCGTCCATAACGAAGCCTTTAACCAGGTATTCCTGGAGCGTTTGGGTGGCCCACTGGCGGAACTGCGTACCTCGCGTGGATCGGACGCGATAGCCGATGGCGAGAATGACGGGCAGGCTATAGTGAAGTGTGTTGCGATTGACCTTGCGCTGACCTTCTTGCTGAACTTGTAAGTAAGCCTTACAAGTTGCTTTTTGTTCAAGCTCACCTTCTTCGTAAATAGCTTTAATATGCTGAGTAATAGCTTGAGGGGTGACCTGGTAAAGAGACGCAATGGCTGCTTGCGACAGCCAGAGTGTTTCATGTTCAAAGCGACATGTGATGCGAACCGTTCCATCATCACTGGCAAACATAACAAATTCGCCTGCCGGGGATTGGATTACGTCTTTATCTGCCATGTCGCCTCCACATCTAATGCACCAGGCAGGTAGTATGCCAGAAACAGCCGCTAAGCCAGGTGGTTTGTATTTGATTTTGCGAGGCGCTTTCCAGCATGTGGAATTTGGATCGCTGCAAGCGCGTTCTCTATCTCAATAAGCTTTGCTTTCGTCCGTTTATAATCATCCTGCAACCTCTGCTCCTGCTCGTTATACGCCATCAGAACGATACACCCTTTCATGATCTTTACCGTGACCTGCTGCCCGGTATCAAACCCCGCCGCGCGCAGCCACTTGCCGGAAAGGATGATTTTCGGCGTGGATTTGTCGAAAACATTCGGGCGGTATCCCACAATTAACGAACGCTCGGTTCCGGATTGGTCGGTGTCTGGGGTAGAATGCGAATCAGCCATAATCAACTCCTTGATAGTTGGTGAGGTTAGCTCTCGTCCGGTATTGCGAGTACCCGACGAGGGCGTTTCAATTTGAGGTTTTTGTATGATAAGGTACGTACCTCAGTGAAGATATCTTGCTCTTGTAGGTACGTACATGTCAACAGCTAAACGCGACCCTAATCAGTCAAAATCCGGAAAAGCACCGACGTTTCAAATTCGTATTACGCCGGAGTTGAAGGAACAGTTTGAGGCTGCGGCAAAATCTGAGGGAATGAGTTTGGGGAATTGGCTTAAGTCTTTGGGTAGGAAGGAAATCGAGCGAAGAAAATTGTCGTAGTCCTTGATAATAAATTTCTTTTTTTGCATGAAATCTTAAAAATTTGAATCCAAAACCAAGTATCTATATGTAGGCCTTAAGGTTCGATAAATTACTACATATTGATTTTTACAAAAAAAACACCCATATTTTCTTGCCCAAACGTTTTTTGTGATGTAAAGCATAAGGTGAGCATTGAAAAAAAATGCTGCAACTGTATAATTGTGCAGTTTTTATGTTCCGGGGTATAAGGAAAAAAATGACTAACATTGTGCGTATAACGGAAGAAAATAGAAACGATAAAGAATCTAACGATTCCGTCGCTCGCCGTTCGTCATATGTTAATAATATTGAAAGTATCACTGAGCGTCGAATTAAAAAGACGTCCTCTTCTGTAAGAAATAAAATACTCAAAGCAGCTTCAAAAATCAATTGGTAAGTTCTAGCTAATTAAATTCAGTTTAAATATATTCGCCTTGATTTTTTAACTATTTCGGAGTAATGTCATGGCTGATACAGCAGAAAATATTATACCTGTCCATTGGGAAAAAAATAACTCGGACAGTATTAATGATATTAAAGGCCGTCGTTCTCAAGAGCTAATTGTAGGTTTGTGTGGAGCAATGGGTTCTGGAATAAAAACATTAAAAGAACAAATGGTTTTATGTTTGAAACAGAATGGCTACCATGTAGAACATATTAGGATTAGTGATTTAATAGCAGCATATAGCAAGAGTAAAACGCACCATTTAGATAACTATGAACGTTACAATACTCTCCAAGATTTAGGTGATGGATTACGTGGAAAGCATGGCCATTTTATATGTGCAGAATTGGCAGTTCTATCTATACAAGAAAAGAGAGAGATTATATATGGTAGCGATACTTCAGAACTTACAAAAAATACGAAAAAGACTGCTTATATTATAGACCAAATCAAGCATCCTTCAGAAGTTGAACTTTTTAATCAAGTTTATAAAAATAATTTTTACCTTGTAGGGCTTTTAAGGACTGTTTCTGAAAGAATACAGAATTTGAAAGATGAGGGAATTAATCCAGAAAGCATAGCTAAAATTATAGAGCGAGATAGAAAGTCAAAAAACAAGAACGGCCAGCAAGTCGAAGAAACCCTTCAGTTAGCTGATTATTTCATCAAAAATTTAGATACAGATGTGATGAAAAAATCAGTTTCAAGGTTTATAGATTTAATTCATGGTGTTAGCCATATTACGCCATCTAAAGATGAATCAGGAATGTATAGCGCATATTCCGCATCATTAGGTTCTGCATGTTTATCTCGTCAAGTTGGCGCTTCTATAATGGATACTGAGGGGAATATAATTGCAACGGGTCGTAACGATGTTCCCGCATTTGGTGGTGGATTATATACTGCAGAGAGTAATAAAGATAAAAGATGTTTTAACAAAAATGGTTGTCATAATGATAAACATAAAGCCTTGTTAAAAAATGAAATTAAAACTATTCTCTCAAAATATAGCTTAAATGAAGCCGATGTCTTGGCTGATGAAATAATGAATGAGACAAAAGCAAAATATCTCATTGAATATTCTAGGGCTGTACATGCCGAGATGGATGCAATTGTTTCTTTAGCACGTAATACAAACATTGGTACAATAGGGAATACTTTATATTGTACTACGTATCCTTGCCACGTTTGTGCGAGACATATCGTTGCCGCTGGGATCAAGAGAGTCGTCTACATAGAGCCCTATGAAAAAAGCCTCGCTCTACAATTGCATGATGATACCATCTGTCAACCAGATCATTCGCCATCCCCAGAGAAAGTTTTATTTGAAAACTTCGAAGGTGTTGCACCTAAGCGGTATGCTAAATTCTTTGCCTATAACAGGAAAAGAAAAGATGAACAGGGTAAACCAATAAACTATAGCATCGAAGAATCTTATCATGTAGATACGCAATATCTCGATAGCTATGGTGATTATGAGTCTAAAGTCATCAGCAATTTAAGAACTAAGTTCGATCTTTAGTTAGACTATGGTAGATGTTATACCATCAAAACAGGCAATACGAATAATTCGTGTTGCCTTTTTTATTAAGTGAAATTCAATGATATACACCCCTTATCTATAAACTTAATATAAAACTAATACGAACAGCTAAGAGAGAAATAAATTACTTCAATGAAAAAATAGGATCACAAATAGATAATACAAAGGGTGCCTAAAAAATTTTAAAAACAAAAGAAAATTTTTGGCGGAGATCACAGGAGTTCTGATTCAGATGTAACTTTATGTTTTTATTGTGTTTTGTTTTGAGGTGGTATTTTAGTTATACACATCGCTATACACATTGTTCCAAGTGTATGGTTCAATCTGACGGATAAAGCTAAAGTCCCTTCATCATCTCTAGAGCTGTTTCAATTAACTCTTCTGAAGGTTTAAATCTAGACATATGACGGACACATATTACAGGGATTTTCACATCATTTAGTACGGCTGAGAAAGCGAAAGTTGTGTAATAACCCTTCTGCTGCGTATAGATGAGAGTGCTTGGATCACCGAAGTGTTTTAGCAAAATATTTGCTGCTGAAAGGGATTGTAGACTGTTGCTATAAGCGATAATCAGTTCAGGCTTACACAGAGGGATTGTGACATTCTCAAAAAATCTTGCGGAGTATTTTACGAGTTGTTCGACAGTTAGTTTGTGTCGACTCGCCTCCTGTTTGAGTGCTGAGGCATTGGTTGAGCACATCATTAGAGCATTCGTAAATACTACGTCTTCCCATCTGTAACCGAGGCTGATAGGTATCTGTTGTAGTCGCTTAGCTAGGTGAGTAATTCCCCATTCCCCCTGCGTCCCTAAATGGACATTCGAGACAAGAGGCTTTGAATGATCCTGAATAATAGACTGGCTGTTGGTCATATGGGAATCAGCTGACGAACCATTGAAGCCCATCACAATGAGGCGTTTGCGTATAGGTGGGGAGGCTATTAATTCAAAAGCAGAATCGTAAGGTCTGCCGGGCAAATCAGCCAAGCCAAAGCGAGAAAGCCCTCCAAGAATAAAGTCTCTAGTCTTATCCATTATTCAAATTCTCTTGTGAAGCCTCATACCGACATCATACGCAAAAAAACTTTTTTTGCATTTAACTGTTCACACTGTTCACCTCGCAATTTTATCTTTTTAAATCATAATGTTAAGTGGTGATTAGTTGGTGAAGAGTGAACAGTCGACTCTTCACCTTTGTGATTTTTGCTCGCTCAGGTTTCGCCGGGTCAGACAATGAGGGGGGGGGTAAAAAAGTTTTTTTAGGTTTTACTGTTCACACTGTTCACCTTTCATTTTTATACAGTAATTTCATGGCGTTAAGTGGTGAACAGATGGTGAAGGGTGAACAGTCGATTGTTCACCTCAGGGGGCAATCAGACATAAAAAGACCGGCGGTTGCCGGTCTGAGGTAGGTTATGTCGCTGCGGTTTCGTCGCATTTCGGCAGCCAGTCGCCGTTGCTGTCTTCCCTTAGCGTCAGGTTGGTCTGTGTCCCCTGCTTGGTGTGCCGCTTGTCATAATTCAGCCCGTACTCTTTCAGCATCATCGGCAGCCCCAGTCCGAACATTTTCAGGCTCAGCACATGCTTGTAACCGTTCGCCTCCATATAGACCAGATAGGCGTGATAGAGATAGTTACGGGGTTGTCGCGGGATAATATTGGCGTTCCCCATAAACATCCCGTTCGTCTGCGGCAGTGCTTCCAGATAGCCGCAAAAATCAAATGTCGGGTCAGCATCGCGCTTGATGCTGAGTGCCTCGTCGGAGTTCTGCTGTGACTGGAGCAGTGCGCGGGCGCTCATCGGGTCGCTGAACTGCTGCATAAGCTGGCGCACGATGACGGCCAGCTCCTGTGCGATTTTGTCCTTAAGCTGCGGGTCACGCTCCTCCGGGGCGATTTGTTCGGGGAAGTGGATGATTACCCGACGACGGGACACGCCGCCGCTGCGGTCGGTGAAACGCATCGGGTTATTATTCACGGCCAGAATCACCGCCGGGATATAGGCCGAATACGCATCGCGGTATTTCGGGTCGACTGACACTGCATCGCCGCCGGTGATGGCCTTAAGTCCCGCGCCATCCCCGCTCCATTTCTCCTGGTCAGGCAGGCGTATCAGCGAGAAGCCAATCAGCGCCGCGCGTTCGCGTGGTGATTCCAGCGTCTCAATGGTCGCTGACGTGGCGTTATCCTCCCCGGCGAGCAGGGTCGCAATTTCGGCCAGAATACTTTTACCGCTGCCACCCGGCCCGGTCACTTCGAGAAAGAGCTGCCAGTCGTAGCGGTTCGCCAGCACCATAAACAGCGCAGCCAGAATAACGTCCCGCTTTTCAGCGTTGCCGCTGGCCGCCCGGTCAAGCCAGCGCCAGAAATTTGGTGCATGGGTTTCCAGCGTTTCACCCTCCACCGGCGGCGTAAAGTCCACATCGCACAGCGTGCGCAGCCAGTGTGATTTGCTGTGTGGGCTGAATACGCCGGTGAGGGTATCGAGCACGCCGTTGCGAAAACCAATCAGACGGCGCGCCGGGGCGGCCTGCTGCGGGATAATCAGTTTCAGGGTATCCACCACCGAGGCAATGCTCCCCGACGAGAACGGGGCGCGCAGGCGCTGGAACAGCCCGGCCACATCGCGTGCAAAGTCCGATGGCGGGATGATTTTCCATGTCCCGGCTTCATACCGGGACAGGAGCTGGCCGTTGGCGTCCACGGCCAGCGCTTCACCGTAATGCTCGTGCACCCGCATGGCCTTTTCACTGGTACTCATGGCGGTAAATTCCGCCTCGCTCATGGTGTCGAACGGGCTTTGCGCCGGTGGCCGGATGGCACCATAAATCGCCTTACGCGTGACGTCCTCGCCCTGCTGCATAAACGCATCATTCCAGTCACCGAACACCGGCGGGAGGGCAACCGTGCCCTCGCAGGCCTGTGCCGCCGCTGCGGCTTTTGTCTGGCCGTTCCCGCTGAGGTCGCGGTCGGCGGCGAGCACAATCTGACAGGCCGGGTGTTTCTGTCGGGCAAGGCTCGCCAGAGAAAGGAGGTTCACGGACGAGAGCGCGACCATGACGGTTTCACCGGTCAGGTGATGCACGGTGAGCGCGGTCGCATAACCTTCCGCTATCCACAGCCGTTTCCCTGCCTCTTTTTTCCCTTCGAGGGTGTGGCATGTCCCTTTTACCGCGCCGCCTTTCAGGGTGCGTTTGAGGCCGTCAGCATTGATGAGCTGCACGTTAACCAGCACGCCGGTATCGTCATACAACGGCACCGCCACATCGCCGGCGTGGAACGTCACGCCGCCGGTTTTGTGTGTACCGGTCAGCATGACACACTCATGACCGGGGAAGCCCTTGCGGGTCAGGTAGGCGTTGCCGGTGGCCGTGCGGGTTTTCTCCAGAAGCTTTGCAGCAAGCGTGGCTGCCGCCTTGCGGTCGGCATCAGTTTCAGCCTCAGCGGCGGCAATAATGTCCTCAGCAACCGGCGGCAGGCTGCCGGTCAGGGCGTTCACCTTTCCGGCGGCCTCGGAGGCCGACACACCGAACACCTTCTCAACCAGTTTCAGTCCGTCACCCGCGCCGCACTGGTTGCAGAACCACGTCCCGCGCCCCTCTTTATCATCAAAGCGAAAGCGGTCAGAGCCGCCGCACACCGGGCAGGCCTGATGCCGGTTTTTCATCACTGTCACACCCAGCGCCGGGAGAATGCGCGGCCAGTGACCGCACGCCTGTTGTACGGTGTCCGTTACGTTCATTTTCATCGTTATTTTTCCCTCAGTGCAGTACAGGCGATGTGATATGGCGGGTGCAAAGCTCATCCATTACGGCGAGCCCCAGAAAGGACAGCGACGGCGCGGCTTTAAGTGGCCCGGCTTCCATTAAATCCTCCAGCAGCGCACAGGCAATCAGACGGCCTTTTTCCTCTCCGTGCTGGTGCAGGTAGAAGCCCTCCAGCTCGTCGGCAATGGCGCTTTCCAGCGCGTCGAGGGTGAGGTGCGGGTGGCGGTGCTGACGTTCGCACACCGACAGCCAGGCACAGGCCACAGCGCGGCGATACAGGGCGGCGCGTAATACAGGCGATAATGGCTTTTTCATGCGTTAGCCTCCCCGGTCAGCCAGCGCTGATTACAGCGTTCGACCACGCCGTCGAGCTGGGCGGTCATCAGGTAAATCACGGAGGTGAGCTGCGACTGTTGTGCCGGGTCGCGGCGAAGGGTGGTGCAGTCCTGCTCCTGCATCAGGGCATTCACGAAGTGGCCGACATTGCGCAGATGTTCCAGGCATTCGAGTTCCTGAATGGTGATGGTGGTGTGTTTCATGCGCGCACCTCCGCCACCGGCAGACGGCCAGCAAACGAAAGGACGTAATCGCGAACGAGGGAAAGGCGTGCAGCGTGCTCGTCACCGGCAACGGTGCGGAGCATACAGATACGGGGCTTGCGGTCTGCGCGGCGAACGGCAGCAAACACGAAGACAAACTGCGGGTGTGACGGGGTGAGGATCGTAGCCATAAGGGCAACCTCCATAGTTAGCTGGTTACAGCCACCACCGGAGTTCCTACGCTCATTGGTGGTAGCCCAGACGGGGGTAGGAATACCGGTAACTATGAGAACCGGCCAGCCCGAAGGCTGCCCCGCCTGAGCCACCATTACATGATACCCACAATGGCGAAAAGACCATTGTGTATTGAATGGGTGCATCAAGGCACAGACACAAAAAAAGACGCATGGCGCGTCCGGTGTCGCCATAGTTAAACACGGGTTCCTACGCCCGGCTGCCGATTTTGCGACAGCGGGAAAACTGTACCAGGAAACACACAACAGAAGCAAGCCAGAAAAAGGGGCTGTTTGCTGAACGGTCATCATCATGCGTCGTAACCCCGGTTACGCTCAGCAATGCGATCCGCCATCCATCCGGTGATTTCTGACTGTGCCCACGCCACGTTTTTCCCGCCCAGTGAGATTTGTTTCGGGAATGCTTCCCGGCTGATGAGGTCGTAAATCGTGGAGCGGGACAGGCCGCACAGGTGCATCACTTCGGGCAGACGGATAAAGCGTTCCTGAACGGCGTCAGAGACCGGCATCAGCGGTGCGGCAGGAGAAGAATACGGGGAAGAAAAAGCGGTGTGCATCGGGCTACCTCATAAAGTCCATACAGTGCCGGTCGTGTCCGTCCGGCTTCGGGTAGCTCCTTATTATGTCTATATTTTCCCTCAGGTCATGTGAGATTTTCGGGGAAACAAACATTGACTTTTCGCTATGGCAAACAAAGGCAAACGCTGGCAAATATATGCAAATCACTGCATCAGAAAGCACCAATTTCTATTGCTTTTAGTTATACATTTTTAGTTTTTAATCGAAATAAAGTCTAAATGGTATGGTCAGAGCAAAACAGAAGGGTGAACAGTGGTGAACAGACGGTGAACAGTCATATCCTCAACTGTTCACCCTTTAATTCACTGTATTACTTATCTTTTTTCTTATGGTGAACAGTAGTGAACAGTAAACAGTAAAAAAACAAATGATGAGTAAGGTTTTCCTGAGACCTTTCTCTGGCAAGCCCGGTTTTTGAGTGCTGTTTGTGCCAGCGCTGCCACAACTGCAACCGGTCGCGATGTTGTGTGGTGCACGGCAGAATCTCTTCATCTTGATATCCCGAGGAGAAAACCATGACTGATTCAACCATTCCTGAAAATCTGAAACCTGCGTTTAACCGTCTTGATAAGGCAAAAGCCGTCCACACTGAAAATGCCCGCAATCTGGATGAAGTCACCACGGCCATCACCCGTACTGTGGAGCAAAAAGCAGGGCTGGAGCAGGAGAACGGCATCGATACCGGCGAATGGCGCAGTGCCTTCCGCGCCGCCGGTGCAGTGCTGACGGATGAACTCAGAAACCGTCATCTGATGCGCGTGGCTTCCCGTGAGCTGGCACAGGAATGTGACGCGATGGCAGAAGTGCTGAATTTTGAACGCGATAAACTGGAAGCGGCCTGTAGCGTTTCGGCACGGGACTACCGCCAGGAGCATTACGACCTCCTGAGAAAATATGCCTCCGGTGAGCTTGATAAGGCACTCAGGGAAGCCTGTGGGCCGCTCATCCGGGCGATGAAGCTGAAAATGCTGTCACGCAGTGGTGAGCCTGAAAGGGAAGCGGAAGCCGCACTGGGGTATGTGGAGCCGGAGAAGGAAATCATGCAGGAGGTCGTGTCCTGGCTTATGGATGCGGCCACGAAACATCATATTCGCCTCAGTGATGAACCCGTACTTTATCGCGCCGGGCTGTCGGCCGAAACACTCCCGCACATGGATTATAAGACAGCCTCAACGCCTGCACGCCGCACCCGATTCTATAACGAGCTGCGTGAACGTGAGGCCGACCTTAAAGCGCGTGGCCTGCTGCCATGATGCACTGTCCGTTCTGCAAAAGTCCGGCGCACACACGCAGCAGCCGATATTTGTCGGAAAAGGTGAAACAGAGTTATTACCAGTGCACGAATATTGTGTGTTCGGCTTCTTTCCGGGCGATGACGGCAGTGGACAAAATCATACAGTCACCGGCACTGGCCGACCTTAGCGATGACGAATTTATCGTGTGTGAGTCCGGTAAAATTAAAAAACAACGTTTTCATTAATCACGGGGATTTCGATGACAACCTTAACGCTGGAGCAGGCTTATGAAGCCTGCCAGAACAACAAATCCGCCTGGCTGAATCTGAGGGCAGAGCTGGCCGCGACCGAAGAGGAATACCGCGAACAGCTTCAGGCGGATACAGAACATCCTGCCGGTCGTCTTCAGGTACTGCGCGACACAATTGAAGTCAGACAGTGGGAAATTAACGGCGCGGCCGGGCGCTATATACGCTCGCATGAAGCCGTGCAGCATATCAGCATCAGTGACCGGCTTGATGAGTTTATGCAGGCGCACGGCGATATGCTGGCCTCCATTCTGGCACCGGAACTGATGGATATCAGCGGGCAGTCAGACCGGATGAAAGAGCGTGCGGTTGACCGGTCACTGATTTATCTGCGTGAAGCCCTTCTGGTCTGGCTGACGGAAGGAAAAAAAATAGAATATTGTGCACAGGACAGTGCAATTTTAACGGCCATCGGATTCAGGCCTGACGCGGCTTCCCGGGTGGATAATCAGGTAAAATATTCTCCCGCAAAAAACATGATTTTTGCCCGCCTTCGTGCAGAACTGGCCGCGCAGTAGCCCACTAAATAAATCCCCGAAAATACCGCTATTTTTCCGAAAAAAAGCCATGCATGTCTAAGGTGCATGGTTTTGCATGAGTTTTTACGTCACTGAATCTCTCTCCTGCGCCAGTACTGGCGCGCCCTGAGCACTATCATGCACCTGCATTAAAAGCGCCCCGTTAAGCGGGCAGGCGTGGCGGGGAGAGCATTGCGCGCCAGCATTAAAGTTATTATTTTTCATGGCCTGAACGGATCACCGCGCCGTACGGGGCCTCGGGAGTGTCAAAAGGGTTGAGGTCGTGACGAATCTTTGAGGAGTGGAAATAAAAATCAGCCATAAGCCGCAGAAATTATCTTCCATAAGTTTGTTCGATTGCTATTGAATTGGATAAATAATCAATAAGTACTTCGATAACTTACATAGTGGATACAATAACGCCATCCTAAAATGGCGTTGTAAATAGTGATGTTTTACTTTTTTGTTAATTTTTCAATGATTAATGAATATTTAGTTTCTTCAAAGCTGAAGCCATATTTTTTGAATGACTGTAAATAATTTAAATGCCCCTTTAACGCATTAATTGTTAACGAGGTTTGATCATTTGACTTTATTGCTTGATCAAATATTGCTCTAACTCTTCGGCGATATGCTCTAGGTGGCCTTAGTGGGCCGTTAATTAAGATCCCAGTAACCGCTTGTCTGTTGTTATATGAGAGCAGCCTATATTTTGCATTATTTAAGGTAAAGCCCATGGAGTTTATTTTATTTTTCGCGAGGCTGACAAGTTCTTCTATTAAGTGTCTATTATCGCCACTTATAGTTATATCGTCAGAATATCGAGTGTATACACAGTCTCTAACTAAAGCTTGGTTTGTCATTAATTCATCGAATTCAAACAATATGGCATTTGATATATTAGGACTAGTAGGTGCACCCTGTGGTAAAGTACCATAGAGAGTTGTTAAACCTGCAATAGTATTAACTATATGTTCAGATATATTATTTCTTAAAAGACAGTTCTTTATCATGGTTTTATTAATGGAACCAAAATAGTTTTCAATGTCTATATTGGCAATGAACTTATTATTTTGATGTGGATAAGCATTGTCATGAATACTGATCCCCTTTCTATATGAGAAACATGAGGAGTGAATATTTAGTCTATTCAAAAAATAATCATTTATCCAATACTGTGTTACCTTCATGAATTTCCGTGGTGCTGATATTTTTCTAACACCACCGCTCTTTTTACGCATATCAAAAATCCGATAATATCTATCTGGATTTTTTATCATAGAGCTTATAAGTCGTGGTGTAAGTCCGATACAAGATGCGACCGTTAAAATGCCGTTATTTTCGAAAAGGGGACTGTTTAGTGACTTGTAAGAATAGAAAATTGGAGCTGCGATAATTTTTTTTTCGGGAATTAGGCTATCACTATCTTTTGAAAGGATGCTAGCCTGACTACTGGACATTGAACCAATTCGTAATTGCTCAAAGATCCGCACCCAAGCCTGTCTTGGGCGGCTGGGCAAGGTCCCGGACGCCCAAGACAGGCTTGGGTGCGGAACCTCTTTTATGTAAGGCCTTAACTGCAAAGACGGCGGTGCGCCGTCCATATTCTTTGTATCAGTAGAGGCTAGCACACCCAATTTAGTGGATTTATGGCATTTGTCAAGAAGGAAAATACGCAACTTGTCTCTTAGTTTTTTTAAATTTGCTGAAAGTTTTTCATCGCCAGAGGGAGTTATAGAATACAGCTCGTTTTTAATGGAAACTAATTCCACATAGCCAATTTTATGTAATTCTTTAAGGTGCTGTTTCAATGAATCAATGTTTGGTAATGCTCCGTCATCTGTTAATATTAATCTCAAGTAATATAATATCTCAGATGGGGCTGCAGGTTGAATAATTGAGGTGGCCCATAAAAGTAAGCGAAAGTTTATTGAGTTAGACATTTATCCTCCCAAAAGGCCTTTATTTTTAGAAACGAGTTTTTTATTCCTGACTCGTCTAATAATATTTTCAATTTTTTCATCTTCAATATCGGATATGTCAAATATTTTAATGCTGTTATCGTCACAATATTGAAGAACACCTAATGAAAAAAAACGATCGAGATTTTTTATTTTGTCATTGCAGATGACTATCAAATCTGGATTTTTAATATCTTTAGTTATTTTGTAATAACTTATTAAAGTTATCTGTGATAGGGTTAATTCATCTAAGACGAATATGATGATACTATCACACTTTTTGTTAATAAAATCTAATTCCGCTATATGTATATACACACTTTCAGTATCGGGCAGAGTTTGCTTTCCTCCCCCCTCATAAATCACAGCATCTATTTTACTAAGTTCGGTTTTAAGATTGTTGATGCAAGAGTCAAATAATTTATCTTTCAAAATGTTCGGATAGCATAAAAAAACATTAAGCTCAGAATTAACTAATTCGCCCTCTAGGGTATCTATTATATTCTCTCTAAGTTCATTTGTAATTGACAAAACATCATTGGCGTAAATTGAAATGTTGAATTGGTTGACCTTGGTTTCATTATTTGAACCAAGAATGTTTACATTTGATTTTTGAGCGTTGCTATTGCTCATTTTTCTGAGTATTTTTTGTTTTATTATTCGACCCAATTGAAAACATGCAAGATTTTTGTTTATTTGATTTAATCCCATCATTTTTAGACCGAAAGAAGATTTTTGCGATAACAGTAATAGCTAGCAATCCTACGCCAGAGAATAGCCATTCTTTATTTAATAAAACCCAATTAATTACATCTTGCATGAAATCAATCCCTTTTTAGAATGTAGTCAGCGTACCATTGTAACATTTTTCTTCTATTTTGTTCGTAACTGGCATGATTGTAAATGCCACGAATGCTGTTTTTATCAACATGCGCTAATTGCATCTCAATCCATGCACTATCAAACCCTTGTTCATGCAGGATTGTCGACATCGTATGTCTAAAACCGTGACCGGTAGCACGTCCTTTGTAGCCAAGTAACTCAATCACTTGTGACACGCTCTCCTTCGAGATTGGTTTGCCATGATTGTTCCGCCCAATAAAAATATAGGGATAATGGCCGGTAATAGGTTTGAGCTGCTTAAATAGCTCAATTACCTGAGTAGATAAAGGAACAATGTGAGGCCTACGCATTTTCATACGTTCCGGTGGTATCTCCCATATACCTTTTTCGAGGTCTACTTCTTCCCACGTAGCAAAGCGCATCTCTTGGGTTCGTACACCGGTCAGCATGACGATTTTTGTCGCATTCTTAGTGATGATGCTGCCGGTATACGCTTCAAGATCCCGAATAAAATGAGGTAACTCTTCAGCGGATAAAAATGGATGATGTTTTTGCTTCGGAACGGCCAAAGCAATAGCCAAATCAGGAGCAGGATTGTATTCTGCGCGGCCAGTTATGATTGCATAGCGATAGACCTCGCCGCATCTTTGGCGCACTTTTCTGGTCTTCTCTAGTGCTCCACGCTTCTCTATTCGTCTCAATACTTCAAGCAGTTCTAACGGTTTGATTTCACTGATAGGGCGTTTACCAATGAACGGGAACACATCTTGTTCAAATGTCTTAATGATTTCTTCGCGATAGGCCACTGTCCAGCGGTCAGCTTTGTTTGTGTGCCATTCTCGACATATGGCTTCGAATGAATTCTCTGCTGAGAGTTGCTGTGCCAGCTTTTGGGCTTTACGTTCTTCTACTGGGTCTATGCCGTTTGCTACCTGCTTACGAGCTGTATCGCGTTTCTCACGTGCTTCTGCGAGGCTCACAAGGTCGTAGCTGCCAAATGACATTAGCCGTGCTTTACCGGCAAAACGAAAGCGGAAGCGCCAGCCCTTTGAGCCGTCTGGATTGATGAGTAATGACAGGCCTTGTCCATCGTTCAATGTGTAGGGCTTGTCTTGGGGCTTTGCTCGTTTAATTTGAATGTCTGTGAGTGGCATGTGTATAAGTCAAAAATGTGTATAAAAGATCTATACACATCACTATACATATTTTTCACGGATTCAGGGAGATCTTGTCGGACGGCTACGGATGATTAGCCCATGATGATGATTGAAAATAAAGGGTTTTTAAGACTTTCTCGGATGGATGAGGAGGAACTTTGGCGGAAGATCACAGGAGTCGAACCTGCCCGGGAACGCTGGCGCCCCCAACTGGATTTGAAGTCCAGCCACCTCACCGGAGATGACGATCTTCCGCGCCTGCATTGCTACATGGAGGCGGGGCGCATTATAGCTACTTTCAGGCATTTACCACATACCTCACACCACTTTTTTCACCTCTCTTTTGACCTTACCCCCCCTGTTTCAGCTAATTCTTAAGAAAATCCTCAGGTTAGCATTTCGTGCTCACCAACTTTTATCCCGATCACAAAAAACAAGAAACGTAATCTCTTAACCAGAAAACGCAATACCCGCTCCTGAAACAATGGTTTAAAACCAATGCAACCGGTCTCAGCGCCCCCTACAGCGTGAAGGATAAAAATATGAGCGAAGTACTGTCAGTAAAAGAGAAGATTGGCTACGGCATGGGAGACGCCGCCAGCCATATCATTTTTGATAACGTCATGCTTTATATGATGTTTTTCTACACCGATATTTTTGGTATTCCCGCCGGGTTTGTCGGCACCATGTTCCTGCTGGCCCGCGCGCTGGATGCGATCTCCGACCCGTGCATGGGGCTGATTGCCGACCGCACCCGCAGCCGCTGGGGCAAGTTCCGTCCGTGGATTTTGTTCGGCGCGATCCCGTTCGGCATCGTCTGCGTGCTGGCGTATACCACGCCGGACCTCAGCCTCAACGGTAAAATGGTTTACGCCGCCATCACCTACACCCTGCTGACCCTGCTCTATACCGTGGTCAACATCCCGTACTGCGCGCTGGGCGGCGTGATCACCAACGACCCGACGCAGCGTATCTCCCTCCAGTCCTGGCGCTTTGTGCTGGCGACGGCGGGCGGCATGCTCTCCACGGTGCTGATGATGCCGCTGGTGAACCTGATTGGCGGCGACGATAAGGCGTTCGGCTTCCAGGGCGGGATCGCCGTGCTGTCGGTGGTCGCGTTCCTGATGCTGGCGTTCTGCTTCTTCACCACCAAAGAGCGCATCCAGGTGCCGCCGAGCACCACCTCCATGCGTGAAGATCTGCGTGATATCTGGCAAAACGACCAGTGGCGCATCGTCGGCGTGCTGACCATCCTCAACATCCTCGCCGTCTGCGTGCGCGGCGGCGCGATGATGTACTACTGCACCTGGATCATGGGCTCGCCGGAGGTGTTCGTCGCCTTCCTGACGACCTACTGCGTCGGCAACCTGATCGGATCCGCGCTGGCGAAACCGCTCACCGACTGGAAGTGCAAGGTCAGCATCTTCTGGTGGACCAACGCCGCGCTGGCGGTGGTCAGCGTGGCGATGTTCTTCGTGCCGATGCATGCCACCGTGCTGATGTTCGGCTTCATCTTCGTTATCGGTGTGCTGCACCAGCTGGTGACGCCGATTCAGTGGGTGATGATGTCCGATACCGTCGACTACGGCGAATGGACCAACGGCAAACGTCTGACCGGCATCAGCTTCGCGGGCACGCTGTTCGTGCTGAAGCTCGGCCTGGCGCTGGGCGGGGCGATGATCGGCTGGATGCTGGCAGGCGGCGGCTACGACGCGGCAGCCAAAACCCAGAACAGCGCGACCATCAGCATCATCATCGGCCTGTTTACGCTGGCTCCGGCGATCTGCTACGTGCTGAGCGCCATTATCGCCAAACGCTACTACACGCTGAAAACCCCCTTCCTGACCAAAATCCTGCGCGAGCTGGCGCAGGGCGCGCGCCGCAATCAGCAGGAGTTTGAAAACCTGCCAGTCAGCAAAGAATTGCAGAACTAAGAGGACGTAAGCATGAAAATCAGTGATGGAAACTGGCTTATTCAACCGGGCCTGAACGTGACGTATCCGGTGCAGGTGTTCGACGTGGAGCAGCAGGGCAATGACCTGGTCGTGTTTGTGGCGCCGCGCGACGTGCGCGAACGCACCTGGCAGCTCGACACGTTGATGTTCACGGTGCGCCTGTTTGCCCCGCAGGAAGGGATCGTCGGGGTGCGCATTGAGCACTTCCAGGGTGCGCTGAACAACGGCCCGCACTATCCGCTGAACGTTCTGAAGGATGTAAAAGTTGAGATTGAAAACAACGCCGAATTTGCCGAGCTGAAAAGCGGCAGCGTCAGCGTGCGCGTCGCCAAAGGCGAGTTCTGGGCGCTGGATTTCCTGCGCAACGGCCAGCGCATTACCGGCAGCCAGCTGAAAAACAACGGCTACGTGCAGGACAGCAATACCGATCGCAACTATGTGTTTGAACGTCTGGATCTGGGCGTGGGGGAAACGGTCTACGGTCTGGGCGAGCGCTTTACCGCGCTGGTACGTAACGGCCAGACGGTCGAAACCTGGAACCGCGACGGGGGCACCAGCACCGAGCAGTCCTACAAAAACATCCCGTTCTACCTGACCAACCGCGGCTACGGCGTGCTGGTGAATCATCCGGAAAATGTCTCGTTTGAAGTCGGCTCCGAGAAGGTCTCCAAAGTACAGTTCAGCGTGGAAGGGGAATATCTGGAGTACTTCGTGATCGACGGCCCGACGCCGAAAGAGGTGCTGAACCGCTATACGCAGTTCACCGGGCGTCCGGCGCTGCCGCCTGCCTGGTCGTTCGGCCTGTGGCTGACCACCTCCTTCACCACTAACTATGACGAAGCGACGGTGAACAGCTTTATCGACGGCATGGCCGAGCGCGACCTGCCGCTGCACGTGTTCCACTTCGACTGCTTCTGGATGAAGGCCTTCCAGTGGTGCGACTTCGAGTGGGACCCGGTGACCTTCCCCGATCCGGAAGGCATGATCCGCCGCCTGAAAGAGAAAGGGCTGAAGGTCTGCGTGTGGATCAACCCGTACATCGGCCAGAAATCGCCGATCTTCCGGGAGTTGAAAGAGAAGGGCTACCTGCTCAAGCGCCCGGACGGCTCCCTGTGGCAGTGGGACAAATGGCAGCCGGGGCTGGCGATCTACGACTTCACCAACCCGGACGCGTGCAGGTGGTATGCGGACAAACTGAAAGGCCTGGTGGAGATCGGCGTCGACTGCTTCAAGACCGACTTCGGCGAGCGTATCCCGACGGAGGTCCAGTGGTTTGACGGTTCCGATCCGCAGAAGATGCATAACCATTACGCCTACATCTACAACGAACTGGTGTGGAACGTGCTGAAAGAGACGGTGGGAGAAGAAGAGGCGGTGCTGTTTGCCCGTTCTGCCTCCGTGGGTGCGCAACAGTTCCCGGTACACTGGGGTGGCGACTGCTACGCCAACTATGAGTCGATGGCCGAAAGCCTGCGCGGCGGGCTGTCGATTGGGTTGTCCGGCTTCGGGTTCTGGAGCCACGATATCGGCGGGTTCGAAAACACCGCTCCGGCGCACGTCTACAAACGCTGGTGCGCGTTCGGGCTGTTCTCCAGCCACAGCCGCCTGCACGGCAGCAAATCCTACCGCGTGCCGTGGGCGTACGATGACGAGTCCTGCGATGTGGTGCGCCACTTCACGCAGCTGAAATGCAAGCTGATGCCGTACCTGTATCGTCAGGCGGCGCTGGCGCACGAGTTCGGCACGCCGATGCTGCGGGCGATGATGCTGGAGTTCCCGGACGATCCGGCGTGCGATTACCTCGACCGCCAGTACATGTTGGGGGATTCAATGATGGTGGCGCCGGTGTTCTCCGAGGCGGGGGACGTGCAGTTCTACCTGCCGGAAGGGCGCTGGACGCACCTGTGGCACAACGATGAAATCGAGGGTAGCCGCTGGCATAAGCAGCAGCATGATTTCCTGAGCCTGCCGGTCTATGTGCGCGACAACACGCTGCTGGCGCTGGGTAACAATAACCAGAAGCCAGACTATGCGTGGCACGAGGGGACGGCCTTCCAGCTCTTCAACCTGAGCGATGGCGCAACGGCGGTAAGTGAAGTGCCTGCGGCGGACGGCTCTGTGGTGTTTACGCTGAAGGCGTCACGTCAGGGCGACGTCGTGACCTTTACCGGCGCGGGAGATGCGCAAAACTGGTCGGTATGCTTGCGCAACGTGCAGAAGGTCGGCGGCGTAAAAGGCGGTTCACATGCGGGCAGCGAATGGGGTGTGGTGGTGAAAGCCGAGGGGGATGAGGTGGTGGTTCACCTCTGAGCTGGAAAAATGCCCGGTGGCGCTTCGCTTACCGGGCCTACGGTAATTATGCGGTCTGATGCCCTCACCCACGGTAGAAGGAACCAAAACCTCGTAGGCCGGGTAAGGCGAAGCCGCCACCCGGCTTTTTACTGTGCCGGAGCCACCGTCGACACCATCCCGCCGGTCATCTTCTGTTGCACCTGCCGTTTATCCATATTCACCGCGCTCAGCTTCCCATTCACCGTCGGCTTCAGCGGCGCATTGGCCTGCACGCTTCCGCTGGCGGTGAGCTGAATATTGCCGTCGCCCGCAATCGGCAGCGCTGGCCAGCCCCACTGCTGCATAACGTTGAGTGGTACACCGCGCCCGTTCAGGCTCACGGTGGTTTGTCGCTGTGGCAGCTGTGACACGGTGGCGGTCGCTTCCAGGATCCCTTTCTCGGTAAAGGCGCTCAGCTCGGTAATATTTACCGTTGCGGCGTTGGCATTCAGCGCCAGCGACGGGCGACGCACGTCGACGCGGTTAAAGGTTGCTGCCGCCCCGTTGAGGGTTGCGTTACCGCCCCACACGCCCCACTTGTGATCCTGCGCCAGCCGCAGATTAGCGCCATAACCGTCGAGGGAGGTGATCTGCCACGGGAACGCCGGATCGATGTCGATCACCAGGTTGCGGCTCAGGCCGAATTTTTTTAGCGTCACGCTGTTCAGCCATGCCGGAAGCGGGTCCATCCACAGCGTTTTCCAGTTTTCCGGAAGCGTATATTCCAGCCCGGCAATGGCAACGTCGTCCAGCACCAGCGCCTGACCCTCGCGCAGCCAGTTGCCGGAGGTACGCACCATGCCCCCTTCCCAGCGGGAGGTGAACTGACGCAGCGCAATGCCCTGCGGGGAGAATTCCGCATTCAGGATAGGGTCAAACAGATGCAGCGAGCCGTAGATAAATTCGCTGGCGTTCATGGATAACCGTCCCTCCTGGCTTTGCCAGTCACCTTTACTCAGGGTGAGGTTACGCAGGCTGAGATCGAGGTCGGTTACCGCCCAGTCTGGCCCCTGTAGACGGGCATCGGTCACTTCCAGCCGCCCAATCTGTAACGAAGGCAGGGTGGAGAGAGGGGCGAAGAAATCCAGCAGCGATTTGTCGCTTTGCAGGCGGATCTCATTCAGACGCAGGGTGTTGATAACCCAGCCACCGTCGGCATTACGCAGAGCCGAGCCCGTCAGCGAGCCGCGCGCCATATCGGCACCGATGGTATTCAGCACCACCTCTTTGCCGTTGAGTTGTCCCTGAATCAGCACGTTGTTGGCCGGTATGCCGTTGAGCGTGAGCGACCCGGCGCTCATCTGGATTTGCGCATTTTTCCCGAGTACGTTCCCCGCCTCGGGCTGCCACGGGCTGACGCCGCCGGTCACCTTTTGCGCACTGAGATCCCACTCCGTATTCGGGCTGTTAAAGGCCATGTTATTCAGTTGCAGACGGTCGGCCTGGAACGGCAGCGGCGCCGTCTGCGGCGATAAATTCAGCGTGCCATCGAACAGGGTGATGGCATCCATATGCAGCGGGTCGGTGATCTGGCGGCTGCTTAAGCCAATATCCACTTTTTTAGCGACCAGCGTGGCCGGTTTGCCATCTCGTCCGAAGGTAACGTTTTCCAGAAGGATGTGAGAAGGGGATGAAAAGCGGTGATCCATCAGGTCAAAGTTGAGCTCGTAATCGGTATTCACCGTGATCCAGCTGCTGACCTGCGATGCGCCCCAGCGGGTCTGGAGCAGAAAATAAAAGGCGAGCACTACAATGAGCAGGGCTACCAGAAGATAGATAAGCAGCTTTCCAATAAATTTCATGGTCTTCCTTCCCGCGAAACGCACATAAGGGTGTTATGCACGATTTATGCGCAATGCTCAAGGCGGGAATGGTGTAAAGAGATGTCACGGCAGGCATTGACAGCCTGCCGTGTGGGGATCAGTTCTTTTCAGGCGGGAAAATGAGATTCAGCACAATAGCGGTAATACCGCCCGCGGCGATGCCGGAAGAGAGCAGGTTTTTCACCCAGTCCGGGGCAAACTGCAAAATCATCGGCTGCTGGGAGACGCCAAGCCCTACGGCGAGAGACAGCGCAATAATCATGATTGCGCGGCGGTTCAGCGGCTCGCGGGAGACGATACGCACGCCAGAGGCCGCGATGGTACCGAACATGACCAGCGTCGCGCCGCCCAGCACCGGCTCAGGGATGTGCTGCACAAACCCGCTCACCGCCGGGAACAGGCCGAGGACCACCAGCATCAGCGCTACCACGAAGCCCACGTAGCGGCTGGCCACGCCGGTCAGCTGGATCACGCCGTTGTTCTGGCCAAAGCAGGAGTTCGGGAAGGTGTTGAACACCGCCGAGACAAACGAGTTCAGTCCGTTCGCCAGCACGCCGCCTTTCAGACGTTTCATGTACAGCGGGCCGGAGACCGGCTGCTCGGACACGTCGGAGGTGGCGGTGATATCGCCAATGGTTTCCAGCGAAGTGATCATAAAGACCAGCATCAGCGGCAGGAGCAGACTCCAGTCAATGCCCAGGCCGTAGTAGAGCGGCGTTGGCACGGTAATCAACGCGCTGTTGGTTGGGGTGGTGTTTTCCGGCAGCATGCCCAGCGCCCACGCCAGCAGGTAACCGGCCGCCATGGCGATCACCAGCGATGCCACGCGCAGGTACGGGTTACGCTGGCGGTTAAGCAGAATAATGATCGCCAGCACCACGCCTGCCAGCAGCAGGTTTTTCGGCGCGCCGAAGGTATGGTCGCTCATTGCCGCGTAGCCGCCCCCGATGGAGGTCAGACCCACCTGGATCAGTGACAGGCCGATAATCATCACCACCACGCCGGAGACCAGCGGGGTGATCACCCGGCGCGCCAGGTGCAGAACGCGGGAAATGATCATCTCTGTGCAGCTTGCCAGCATCAGGGTGCCGAAAAGCGCCGCCATCATCGTCGGGACATCTGCGCCGCCGGTTTTCAGTGCCGTACCGCCCATGATCAGCGGCGCCACAAAGTTAAAGCTGGTGCCCTGAATCGACAGCAAACCCGAGCCCACCGGACCCCAGGCTTTAATTTGAATGATGGAGGCCACGCCGGAAGCGAACAGAGACATACTGATGATGTGTTGCGTATCCTGCGCCGGTAACCCCAGCGCCTGGCAAATCAGCAGAGCCGGCGTGATGACCGCAACGAACATCGCCAGCAGGTGCTGGCAGGCGGCAAACAGGGTTTGAGGCAGCGGGGGACGATCTTCAAGGCGGTAAATCAGTTCGCTGTTTTGCTTCTGCGCAATCGGTTGCGCATCAGCAGACTCCAGAGTGTTAACAGACATCGGCGGCAATCCCACGGTGGAAAAGCGGGCATTTTAGCTGACCACCTGGTAAAAGCAAACGATTGCCAGCAAAAAAAAGAGAGAAAATCTGCCGGTGTGAGCAGGTTTTCTACAACGAACAGGAAAAAAAAATTACACTTTTCGCGCCGGCGGCTCATGACGAGCATCACCCGGCCCAGGATAACGCCGCGTGTGTATGGAACACGCGCATAACAGGAGCCTTTTATGATTCATCTCGATACGTTGTCGACCCTTGTTGCCGCAACGCTGGTTCTTCTGCTTGGTCGCAAGCTGGTACACAGTGTTTCCTTTCTGAAAAAGTACACCATTCCTGAACCTGTCGCCGGTGGATTGCTGGTGGCGCTGGCCCTGCTGGTACTGAAAAAAAGCATGGGCTGGGAAATCGATTTTGATATGTCCCTGAAAGATCCGTTGATGCTGGCCTTCTTTGCTACTATCGGCCTGAACGCTAACCTCGCAAGCCTGCGTTCGGGCGGCAAGGTGCTGGGCGTGTTTCTGATTGTTGTGGTGGGCCTGCTGCTGATGCAAAACGCCATCGGCATCGGTATGGCGTCGCTGCTGGGGCTGGATCCGCTGATGGGTCTGCTGGCGGGGTCGATTACCCTGTCAGGTGGCCACGGAACGGGCGCGGCGTGGAGCAAGCTGTTCATCGAACGCTATGGCTTTGAAAACGCAACGGAAGTGGCAATGGCCTGCGCGACCTTTGGCCTGGTGCTTGGCGGGCTGATTGGCGGCCCGGTGGCGCGCTATCTGGTGAAACACTCCACCACGCCGGAAGGCAGGCCAGACGATGAAATGGTGCCGACGGCATTTGAAAAACCGGACGTTGGCCGCAGCATCACCTCGCTGGTGATGATTGAAACCATCGCCATGATTGCCATCTGCCTTACCGTGGGCAAAATCGTTGCGCAATGGCTGGCGGGAACGGCTTTCGAACTGCCAACCTTTGTCTGCGTGCTGTTTATCGGGGTGATCCTGAGCAACGGTCTGGCGCAGATGGGCTTCTACCGCGTCTTTGAGCGCGCAGTGTCCGTGCTGGGGAACGTCAGCCTGTCGCTGTTCCTGGCGATGGCGCTGATGAGCCTCAAGCTGTGGGAACTGGCCTCGCTGGCGCTGCCGATGGTGGCGATCCTGGCGGTGCAGGCCGTGTTCATGGCGCTGTATGCCATCTTTGTTACCTGGCGCATGATGGGCAAAAACTATGATGCGGCGGTACTGGCTGCGGGCCACTGTGGGTTTGGTCTGGGAGCGACGCCAACGGCCATCGCGAATATGCAGGCGATCACCGAACGGTTCGGCCCGTCGCACATGGCGTTTCTGGTGGTGCCGATGGTGGGCGCATTCTTCATTGATATCGTCAACGCGCTGGTCATTAAGCTCTACCTGATGCTGCCGATGTTTGGCTGACCGTCAGGCGTTGGAATACCGCTCGGTTTCCGGCATCCAGCGTTCAATTAACGCTGCCGCCTGTTCGGGGTAGCGTTCATGAATATGACGCGCAAGGCGTTGTACTTCGGGGATCATGGCCTGATCGCGCAACAAATCCGCCACTTTAAATTCGGCGTTACCCGTCTGACGCGTGCCCAGCAGTTCGCCCGGGCCGCGGATCTCCAGATCTTTTTGCGCAATCACGAAGCCGTCATTGCTGTCGCGTAATACCTGCAAACGCATCTGCGCGGTTTTCGACAGCGGGGCTTTGTAGAGCAGCACGCAGTGAGAGGCGATCGCGCCACGGCCGACGCGCCCGCGAAGCTGGTGGAGCTGCGCCAGGCCGAGACGCTCCGGGTTTTCGATAATCATTAGGCTGGAGTTCGGCACGTCCACGCCCACTTCGATGACCGTGGTCGCAACGAGTAAATGCAGCTCGCCCTGTTTGAACGACTGCATCACCGCCTGCTTCTCGGCAGGCTTCATGCGCCCGTGAACCAGACCGACGTTCAGCTCCGGCAGGGCGAGCTTTAACTCTTCCCACGTGGCTTCGGCAGCCTGCGCTTCCAGCAGCTCAGACTCTTCAATCAGGGTACAGACCCAGTAAGCCTGACGCCCTTCCTGGGTGCAGGCGTTGCGCACGCGGTCAATGATATCGCTGCGGCGCGTGTCCGGAATGGCGACCGTCGTCACCGGCGTACGGCCCGGCGGCAGCTCGTCGATGGTGGAGGTATCCAGATCGGCATAGGCCGTCATCGCCAGGGTGCGCGGAATCGGCGTGGCGGTCATGATCAGCTGATGCGGGTGGAAGCCCTGTTGCAGACCTTTCTCCCACAGCGCCAGACGCTGATGAACACCAAAGCGGTGCTGTTCGTCGATAATCACCAGCGCCAGGCCGTTAAACTGCACCTGTTCCTGGAAAATGGCGTGCGTGCCGACAATCATCTGCACCTGCCCGCTGGCAATGGCGTCCTGCTGCGCAAGGCGCGCTTTGCCCTTCTGCTTCCCGGCCAGCCAGCCCACTTCGATTCCCAGCGGGGCAAACCAGTTACGGAAATTGTTGGCGTGCTGCTCGGCCAGCAGTTCCGTCGGCGCCATCAGCGCCACCTGCTTACCGTGGGCGATGGCGCGCAAAGCGGCCAGCGCGGCGACCAGCGTTTTACCGGAACCCACGTCGCCCTGCACCAGGCGCATCATTGGCACATCCAGCGCCATATCGCGTTCGATCTCGGCAGTCACCCGCGCCTGGGCGCCGGTGGGTTTAAACGGCAGTGAGGCCAGCAGCTTATCTTTGAGCTCATCACGCTGGCTTAATGGCTGCGCGTGGAAACGCTGCGCACCTGCGCGCAGGGCCAGCATGCTCAGGTTGTGAGCCAGTAATTCCTCAAGGATAAGACGCCGTTGGGCGGGGTGTTTCCCGCTCTCTAAATCAACAAGCTGAAGCGTTGGCGGTGGACGGTGCAGGGTGCGCAACGCCTCCGGCAGGCTCATCATGCCCTGCGCCAGCTCCGGCGGCAGCAGCTCGTTAATGGCGCAGGTATCAAGCAGCTCCAGCGCCTGGTCGGTGAGCTTGCGCAGCGTAGCCTGCTTAATGCCTTCAGTGGTTGGATAGACCGGCGTGAGCGTCTCCTGTAGCTCAGGTGAGCTGAGATCGCCCTGCACGCGGTATTCCGGGTGGATCATCTCCGCGCCGTATTTGCCCCGTTTGGCTTCACCGTACGCAAGTACGCGTCGTCCAGTGGCAAGGCTATTTTTCATCGCCGCATTGAAGTTGAAAAAGCGCATGGTGAGAATGCCGGTGCCGTCGCTGATCTGGCAGGTCATCATCCTGCGTCCGCCAAAGGTGATGTTGCAGTTCAGCACTTCCCCTTCAACGGTGGCGTAAATAGCGGGCAGCAGATCGCCAATCTTATAAAGCTGAGTACGGTCTTCGTAACGCAGGGGGAGGTGGAGCAGGAGATCCTGCACGGTGTGCAGGCCTATCTTCGCCAGTTTACTGCTTTGTGCCGCGCCCACGCCCGTCAGGCTGTTGAGCGGTATGGCGTCCAGCAGGCGGCCTTTCATGATTTACCCCGCGTACTGCATGGTGGACCACCACTCGGCATCGGCTTCAATTTCGCCCTGCGCGTTGACGTGGGGGTAAGGCAATTTCTTCTGCTTCGCAACGCGAGCCAGCACCGGATAGCCACCTTCAAACAGCAGGCGCTGCTGCTCCTCTTCAGGCAGCATGCTGTTGCTGCGCTCGTACATTCCGGCATTCTGACGCTGGCGCTGCGCTTCATACAGGATCAGCGCTGAGGCGACCGACACGTTGAGTGACTGGACCATGCCGATCATTGGAATGATGATGTCCCGATCGGCCAAATCCAGTGCTTCCTGCGTGATCCCCGTTTTCTCCTGGCCCATTAAAATACAGGTCGGACGGGTGTAGTCGATCTCACGGAAATCCACGGCTTTAGCAGAGAGGTTGGTTGCCAGAACCTGCATGCCACGCCCTTTCAGGTGCGAGACCGCTTCACCAATAGTCTGGTGAGTTTTCACGGATACCCAGCTGTTGCTGCCTGCGGCGGTGGAGGCCATGGTACGCATACGTGCGCCAGGCCAGACGGCGTGGACTTCATGCACGCCGACGGCATCTGCGGTGCGGACGATAGCAGAGACGTTATGAGGTTTATGGACCTGCTCCATGCAGACCGTCAGATCAGGCTGACGCCTGGCGAGCATTTCGCAGATTCGCTCGTAACGTTTTGAATTCATAATGCTAGTTTCGGTTACGGGTGACTTTAATGACGTCCGGCATCACGCGGATCTTGCGCATAATATTGGCCAGATGCACACGGTCACGGGCGGTCAGGCGAATAAAGGCGCTATAAACGCGGCCATCTTTTTCTTCCGTATTCAGGCTTTGAATGTTGGATGAGGCGGTGTTGATCGCTGCCGTCAGGTTCGCCAGGGCACCCTGGTGGTTGAACATATCCACCTTGATTTCAGTGATAAATTCCTGCGCCGTCTCTTTATCCCACTCGACCGCCATGAACTTCTCAGGCTCTTTCTGATAGCCACGGATGTTACGGCAGGATTCATGGTGGATCACCAGCCCTTTACCCGGGCTGACGTGCGCAATAATCGGGTCGCCCGGGATAGGACGGCAGCATTTGGCGAAGGTGATGAGCACCCCGTCAGCGCCTTTGATCGGCAGGTGACCATGATTTTGCGTGGTGGCAGGAACGGCTGTCGTTTCGCCTTGTTGCAGATTCTTCGCCACGACCACGCTCATGGCGTTGCCGAGACCAATCTCTGCCAGCAGGTCATCCAGCGAGGCGAGCTTCATACGCTCCAGCTCATGCTGAATGTTTTCTGGCGGGATCTCTGCCAGCTTGCGGCTGCCACCCAGCGCGTGATTGAGCAGACGACGCCCCAGGCTAACGGAGTCGTCGCGCTTGAGGTTTTTCAGCAGCTGGCGGATTTTTGCGCGCGCTTTTGAGCTCACGACAAAGTTCAACCAGGCGGCGTTAGGACGTGCCCCCGGCGCGGTAATGATCTCCACCGTCTGTCCGCTGAAAAGCGGCTGCGACAGCGGATAAGGCTGCCTGTCGACGCGGGCACCTACGCAGGCATGGCCGATATCGGTATGCACGGCGTAAGCGAAGTCGACCGGTGTCGCGCCCGCAGGCAGTTCGACAATGCGCCCTTCCGGCGTGAAAACGTAAATTTCATCCGGGAAGAGATCGGATTTAACGCTCTCGATAAATTCAAACGAGCTACCTGCGCTCTGTTGCAGCTCCAGCAGGCTCTGCATCCAGCGCTGGGCGCGGATTTGCGCGGTGGTGCTGCTTTCGCCGCCGTGCTCTTTATAAGCCCAGTGCGCCGCGACACCCATCTCCGCCATCTGATCCATATCTTCGGTACGAATCTGCACCTCAACAGGGACACCGTGCGGGCCAATCATGGAGGTGTGCAAAGACTGGTATCCGTTCGCTTTTGGAATGGCGATGTAATCTTTGACGCGCCCCGGACGCGGCTTGTACAGGCTGTGCATCTGCCCCAGCACGCGATAACAGGTGTCTGAATCGTGGACGATGACGCGGAACGCGTAGATATCCATAATCGAGTGAAAACGCTGCTCTTTAAGCACCATTTTGCAGTAGATAGAGTACAAATGCTTTTCGCGACCGCTCACGCGGCACGGAATGCCCGCTTCCTGCAAACGCCCTTCGATTTCAGAGAGGATCTTTTGAATCATCTCTTTACGGTTACCGCGAGCGGCTTTCACCACCTCTTTAATCACGCGATAGCGGTTCGGGTACAACGCCTCAAAACCCAGCTCTTCCAGCTCGGTTTTAATGTGATGAATACCTAAACGGTGCGCCAGCGGACTGTAGATTTCGAGGGTTTCACGGGCGATGCGGCGACGTTTATCCGGGCGAAGTGAGCCCAGCGTGCGCATATTGTGGGTGCGGTCCGCGAGTTTGATGAGAATGACGCGGATATCCTGCACCATCGCCATGATCATCTTGCGAAAGTTTTCGGCTTGCGCCTCTTTCTTGTCGCGGAATTTTAGCTTATCAAGCTTAGAGACCCCTTCCACCAGCTCGGCAACGCTTTTGCCAAACAGCTGTTCCATGTCCTGGTAGGTGGCAGGGGTATCTTCAATCACGTCATGCAGCAGGGCGGCCATCAGCGTTTCGTAGTCGAGTTTCATCTCGGCCAGAATACAGGCCACCGCTACCGGGTGCGTGATATAGGGTTCACCGCTTGAACGTGTCTGGCCCTCGTGAGCGTCACGTGCAACGAGATACGCCTGCTGAAGACGCTTAATCTGGTCTTCAGGCAGGTAGGTTTGAATCAGTTGATTCAGGCTTTCAAACAGATACAAGGGCGACCCGCAGGTTTAATTAACGACGACCTTCAGCAATAGCGGTAACAGCTTGTAATTCAGCGGCTTCCTGCTCTTGCTGCTCCTGGCGCTCACGCACGTCGAGGATCTGGTTGTTGATCAGACCTTCTTCGATTTCGCGAAGTGCAATAACGGTGGTTTTATCGTTTTCTTCCGGTACCAGCGGATCTTTACCGCCTACCTGCATCTGACGAGCGCGACGCGCGGCGACCAGCACCAGGTCAAAACGGTTACCAATTTTCTCTACAGCGTCCTGAACAGTTACGCGTGCCATACTTAAAATGCTCCACAGGTGAAGAAATGACTGGGCATGATACTGAAAGTGGGTTCAGTCTGCCAACAGTTTGGTGATTAATGCGTCATGTCGCTGCTTCTGGCGGCTCATACGCAGACGTTCTGCGCGAAGGATAGTTTTGAGATCGCTCAGCGCGGCATCAAAATCATCATTCACAATAAGGTAATCATATTCCGCGTAATGGCTCATTTCTGCAACAGCTTGCGCCATACGCTTCGCGATAACTTCTTCGCTGTCCTGGCCGCGACCACGCAGGCGACGATCCAGTTCATCTTTCGATGGCGGTAAAATAAAGATACTGCGCGAATCAGGCATTTTCTTACGAATTTGCTGCGCGCCCTGCCAGTCGATATCCAGGAACACGTTCACGCCGGTCGCCAGAACCTGCTCAATGGTTTCACGCGAAGTACCGTAGTAGTTACCGAAAACTTCTGCGTGTTCAAGAAACGCGTCTCTGCCAATCATCGCTCTGAATTCGTCGTGATTCACAAAGAAATAGTGTTCACCGTGCACTTCACCCGGACGCGGTGCTCGCGTGGTGTGAGAAACAGAAACCTGCGTATCGTACAACGGTTGGGTTTTTAACAGTGCCTGAATAAGGCTGGATTTACCCGCGCCACTAGGGGCAGAAACAATATAAAGCGTGCCTTGAGCCATGAGAGTCTTTTGTATGTGTTAACGAAGAAGTCCTACATACGGGCTTATTATACACGTCGCCGCTGTGTGACGTAGCCTTTGTCACACTTTTTCCCCTGGATGATTAAATTTTGCGTGCCGTTTTCAGCTTTTACCTTCTTTTTGCTGCAATAAAAACAATGCGCTGAAGCGCGCTCGTAAAATGCAATTTTGCAGCTGGTCTGCGGCTCCCGGGCAGGGTATACCCTTCGCAAAACAGGGAGGGGTAATAATGGTGAAATGGATAAGCATACTGATGATCTTCTTAAGCAGCGGGGCGATGGCTATCTGCCCGGTCTGGTCACCGGCTAAAGCCGGGCAGGAGATCGCGGCCCTGAAGGCGCAGCTGACCCGCTGGAATGATGATTACTGGAAGCAGGGCCGCAGCGAGGTGAGCGACGACGTTTACGACAGGCTTAACGCCCGCTTAAAACAGTGGCAGCGCTGTTTTCACGATGAACCGCTGCACGACGATCTTCCAGCTGCCAGTGGGACGGTGAAACATCCCTTCGCCCATACCGGCGTGCATAAGGTAGAAAGCAAGCAGGCGCTTAGCCGCTGGATGGCGACGCAGCAGGATCTCTGGGTACAGCCAAAGGTGGATGGCGTTGCGGTCACCCTGGTCTACAAAAACGGCAAGCTGGTGCAGGCGATTAGCCGGGGCGACGGCTTACAGGGGGAAGAGTGGACGGCACAGGCGCGAATGATCCCCGCTATTCCGCAAACGCTGGCCGGGCCGCTTGCCAACAGCGTGTTGCAGGGTGAACTTTTTCTGCTGCGCGACGGGCATATCCAGCAGCGGATGGGGGGGATGAACGCGCGTGCGAAGGTAGCGGGAGCGATGATGCGCGCGACCGATCGCGCAGCGCTGAAGCAGACAGGCATTTTTATCTGGGCCTGGCCGAACGGCCCAAAAGCGATGAAAGCACGCCTTTCCGCGCTGGCGGAGGCAGGTTTTACCCTGACGGCCCGCTATACCCTGCCGGTTAAAAACGCGGCTGACGTGGAGGCGCAGCGGACGGCCTGGTTTAAGGCTTCGTTGCCCTTCGCCACGGATGGCATTGTGGTCCGCGCCTCGGCAGAGCCGCCGGGCGAGCGATGGCTGCCGGGGGAAGGGAGTTGGGTCGTCGCATGGAAATACCTTCCTGTGGCCCAGGTGACGGAGGTCAAAGCGATTCACTTTACCGTTGGCCGTACCGGGCGGATCACCGCGATTGCGCAGCTTGAGCCGCTGATGCTCGACGATAAACGCGTACAGCGCGTCAGCTTAGGGTCGGTTAACCGCTGGCAGAGGCTGGATATTGCCCCCGGCGATCAGGTGCTGGTAAGCCTGGCGGGACAAGGTATTCCCCGGCTGGATAACGTGGTGTGGCGCAATGTGGATCGCCGTAAACCGCAGCCGCCCTCATCGCGCTATAACGGCTTAACCTGTTTCTATGCCTCTCCGGAGTGCATGGAGCAATTTTTTGCCCGGCTGACGTGGCTAAGTTCCAGGCAGGCGTTAGATATCGAAGGAATGGGCGAATCAGGATGGCGGACCCTCTATCAGGCGCATCGGTTTAAGCACCTCTTCTCCTGGCTACAGCTCACGCAGGCGCAGCTCACCGCGACGGCGGGGATATCGGCATCGCATGGCGCTGCGCTGTGGCATCAGTTTAACCTGGCGCGGGAGCGACCTTTTATCCGCTGGATCACCGCGATGGGAATACCGCTGGCCCGGTCGACGCTCAAGGCGGCAGGGGATCGCACCTGGCAGGCGCTGATTCAGCGAAGCGAAGCGGAGTGGCGGATGCTGCCGGGTGTCGGGCAGGAGAAGGCCCGCCAGATCGTAAACTGGCTGCATCAGCCTCAGATTGATGCCCTGGCAAAATGGCTGGCCGCAGAGCACATCGGTGGATTTTAATCTGCGTGCGCTCCTGAACAGACTGGCGAGGGGGCACACTTCCGCTGCCGTGAATAGCGTATTTATGAGACGCGGTTTATATACGCAATAATTATGAATATAAATGAATTATTCATGGCAAATATATTTTGAGGAAATATTATCCCTGAACCCAATTTCAGAATTTGCTCTGCTTGCGTTTTTATTTTCTTTGAGAGAACGGCTTAATTGATCTCAATCACTATTAATCGAGAGCAATAGCCGGGAATGAAGGAGTTATAGGCAATGCAGTCTGAGTATTGTTCGTATTTTTGCTTTTAATTTCAGTTTGTTAATTATTTTATTAATAATATGTTGAGTGTTTTCTGGTTAACAATTAGTCATATTTATTCTGCCGGAAATCATTGCGTCAAAATATTATAAGAATTATCTTATCAAAAATTTTTAAGGTAGTTACCGCTGGGGTGCATTTCGCATCACTTCTGCGTTTTCCTTTCTTTTTGCACCTCGTGAGGGAGTTAACTATCTGAACTCCAATTGAAGCAATTAAGGGTACCGAAATATATCCTGGCGGTTTATATGCGCTGGTGTTCAGAGCCCAGGGCTTTTACATGGATGATTTTCCGTCCCTGTCGGGCCGGAATTCAGCCCCGGGCTTTATGCCCGTTAACCGGGACCTGGTTTCCAGGTGCTCATATTTTCCTTCATTTGAATGAGGACCAAAAATGAAAAGGACGCTTTGTACAGTGCTGACGGCACTCACGCTGGCGACTGCCCTGCCTGCTATAGGCGCTACCACCGAAGCAGGTAGCACCAGCGCAGCAACAACCGGTACAACAACCGGAGCAACGGTGGGAACTACCGCTGGCACTACGGGGGGACTGGCGGCAGGCGCGATTGGGACAACCGCTGTTGTCACCACCGCTGCGATTGCCGGCGTAGCGACGTTAGCCGTTGTCGCGGTAAGCGACAGTGGCGATGACTCAGGCAATGGTACTTCCACGACGACAGTTACCCGCTAAGGCTGGTGCGCAAGGCGATATAGCCTTGCGCTGAACAGCGCAACGACTTGACCCGGTGGCGATATCAAAGCCGGGTATTTAATTGATTTCAATGTTATTTAATCAAGGATTTCTGGTGAGACTGTTTATTCTGCTCATCATGACTCTGCTGATCCAGGGATGTACGCCGAGCCAGCAGAGCATTATTGAGACCTTTAACGCCAGCCTGGACGGGCGCCAGGATGTGACGGTAACGGACGGGCAGATTCAGGTGCTCCCATACTCAACCATGTACCTGCGTCTGGATAATGGCCCGAGGATCCTGGTGGTTCTCGGATACATCGAGCAGGGAAACAGTAAGTGGTTATCGCAGGATAATGCGATGATCGTCACGCATAACGGTCGCCTTATCCACACGCTCAAGCTCCCTTATAACCTGCTTGAGGTAACCAACCTTGAGCACGATCCGCTGCGCCACACGCCGCAGCTCCGCGACGGCAGCCAGTGGTCGCGTGATGTGCGCTGGCAGGAAGAGGGGCGGTATCGCTCCGCACACCTGACCTCGCGCTTCTCCCTGAGCGGGACGGAAAACCTGACCCTTGCCGGAAACACGCTACGTTGTCAGGTCTGGCAGGAGACGGTGCAGGCCGACGGCCTCGATCGTCGCTGGCATAACACCTTCTGGATTGATTCCGCCACCGGCCAGGTACGCCAGAGCGAACAGATGCTCGGCGCGGGCGTATTCCCTGTCACCATGACGATGTTGAAGCCCGCCCCATGAACAGACTCAGAAAATGGTTACCTGGCGTAGGGCTATCTCTCTTCAGCCTGCCCGCCTTATGCGCAAGCGTCGTTACCGTGCATCAGCCGGGCAAAACGTGGTCTGCTGGACAGGCCGATACGCTCTCCCGGCTGGTCACCCAGCCGCAGTTGAACAACGTCTGGTGGCAGGGCGCTGTCATCGCAACCCCTTCCGCCACGCGGCGAGCGCAACAGACGCAACAGCAGGTGCTGGCGTCGCTTTCAGCCTGGCAGAATCGTGCCGATGACGAGCAGATCGCGACCATTCGCGCTGTCGCTACACAGATCCGCTCCCTGCGGATCGTCGGGCGGCAGTTTGTCAGCCTCGATCCAGACGCCGTGCGTACCGACGCCCGCGGCGATCGTTCCCTTGAGGGCCGTTACGATCTGTGGCTCTCGCCTGCGCCCCGCACCGTCACGCTGATGGGGGCGGTCGCCACACCGGGGAAACTGGCCTGGCGACCGGGCGCAAGCATCAGGGATTACTTACAGGGGCAGCTGCGGCTGGCTGGCGCCGACAGGAATAACGTGACCGTTATCGATCCTGACGGCAGTAGGGTTGTTGCGCCGGTGGCGTACTGGAACGCACGCCATATTGAAGCAGAGCCGGGCGCTGTTCTGTGGGTGGGGTTTGATCCCCGGGCGGTGCCGGACGATTTTACCGGTCTGAATGAGCAAATCGTTGCGCTCCTGACGCGGCGGATACCTGACTGATGAACAAACTTTTTTTACTGAGCGGCCTTGCTCTGGCGATCTCTTCTGCCTGCCACGCGGAGCTGCGTACCTGGCCCGATCCGACCGGACCTTCACAGTCCGACTTTGGCGGCACCGGCCTGATGCAAATGCCCGACGCGCGCTTTGGTCGGGAAGGGGAATTCAGCGTCAACTACCGCGATAACAACCAGTATCGTTTTTACTCCTCTTCGGTCGTGCTCTTTCCGTGGCTGGAAGGGACGATTCGTTATACCGACGTCCGCACCCGCAAATACAGCAGCGACGAGGATTTCAGCGGCGATCAAAGCTACAAGGATAAGTCATTCGATTTTAAGGTTCGTCTGTGGGAAGAGGACTATAGCCTGCCGCAGGTGGCGCTCGGCAAGCGCGATATTGCGGGCACCGGCCTGTTCGACGGTGAATATCTGGTTGCCAGTAAAATGGCCGGACCGGTCGATTTTACCTTTGGAATAGCCTGGGGATATCCCGGTAATAGCGACAACGTGGGTAACCCGCTGTGCCACGACAACAATAAGTATTGCACCCGCGGCGAATCACATGATGCCGGGGATATCAGCTTTAGCGATATGTTTCGTGGTCCGGCGTCGCTGTTTGGCGGCCTCCAGTATCAGACGCCCTGGCAGCCCCTGCGCCTGAAGCTCGAGTATGACGGCAACAATTATGCCGATGATTTTGCCGGCTCCATTAAGCAGTCGAGCCATATCAACGTGGGGGCAGTCTATCGCGTTGCCGACTGGGCCGATCTCAACCTCAGCTACGAGCGCGGCAATACGCTGATGTTTGGCTTCACCCTGCGGACCAACTTTAACGATCTGCGCCCCGCGCTGCGTGATAACCCGAAACCGGCCTGGCAACCGGCACCGGCAGGCGAGACGCTGGACTATACCTCGGCGGCAAACCAGCTCACCGCGCTTAAGTACAACGCAGGCTTCGATGCGCCGGAGATCCTTCAGCACGGCAATACCTTATACATGACCGGCGAACAGTATCGCTATCGCGATCCGCGCGAAGCGGTGGATCGCGCCAACCGTATTCTGATCAATAACCTGCCCGACGGGGTCGACACGATCGCTATCACCCAGCGGCGTGACCATCTGCCGCTGGTCACGACGCAAACCGATGTCACCAGCCTGCGCAAACAGCTGGCGGGAGAGCCGCTCGGCCAGGAGGAGGCGCTCAAACAGCAGCGCGTCGAGCCTGTGGATACTACAGCGTTCGGGCGCGGCTACCGTATTCGCGCCGATCGCTTCAGCTACAGCTTCAAACCGACGCTGGCGCAGTCGCTGGGCGGTCCGGAAGATTTCTATATGTTCCAGGTGGGGGTGATGGCCAGCGCCAGCTACTGGCTGACCGATCGTCTGCTGCTCGACGGCGGCGTGTTCGCCAACCTCTATAACAACTACGACAAGTTCAAATCCTCGCTGCTTCCCGCTGACTCCAGCCTGCCGCGCGTCAGAACCCATATTCGCGATTATGTCAGCAATGACGTCTACATCAACAACTTACAGGCCAACTATGTCGATGCGCTGGGGCACGGCTTCTATGCCCAGATTTATGGCGGCTACCTCGAAACCATGTACGGCGGCGTGGGAGCAGAGGCGCTCTGGCGCCCGCTTGATAGCGACTGGGCGCTGGGCGTGGATGCGAACTACGTCAAGCAGCGCGACTGGGACGACATGATGCGCTTCACCGACTACAGCGCGCCAACCGGATTTATCACCGCCTACTGGAACCCGGCGAAGCTCAACAGTGTGTTGATGAAGCTGAGCGTCGGGCAGTACCTGGCGAAGGATAAAGGCGCCACCCTCGACGTCGCGAAGCGATTCGACAGCGGCGTGACGGTAGGCGTCTGGGCGGCGCTGACCAACGTCTCGAAAGAGGATTATGGCGAAGGTGGCTTTAGCAAAGGCTTCTACATCTCGATCCCGCTTGATCTAATGACGATCGGCCCAAATCGCAACCGGGCGGTGGTCTCGTGGACGCCTCTCACCCGTGATGGCGGTCAGATGTTAGGCCGTAAATATCAGCTCTATGACATGACATCAGAACGCGAAACCCCGGTAGGGCAGTAGTACCGGATGAAACAGGCATTACTTAACCAGATGATTTTCCTGAATGAAAAACGTTAAATTTTCCGTGCTTGCGTTGGCTATGATGGCGTTAAGCGGTTGTACTATCGTACCGGGCCAGGGACTTAGCACCCAGGGCAAAGATATTATCGATCTGCCTGACAGCAATTACGATCTGAATAAGATGGTCAACGTCTATCCGCTCACGCCGGGGCTGGTGGAGCAGTTGCTGCCTGGCAAAGTCGACTCCCGCGCGAATCCTGAACTGGATCGCCAGCTCCAGAACTACCAATATCGCATCGGCGTCGGCGACGTGCTGATGGTTACCGTCTGGGACCACCCGGAGCTGACCACCCCCGCAGGTCAGTACCGTAGCGCCAGCGATACGGGCAACTGGGTGAATGCCGATGGCACGATCTTCTATCCCTATATCGGCAAAATCCGCGTCGTCGGCAAAACGCTGGCCCAGGTGCGCGATGAGATCGCCGCCCGGCTGGACTCGGTAATTGAGAGCCCGCAGGTGGATGTCAGCGTCGCGGCGTTCCGCTCACAAAAAGCCTACGTGACGGGCGAAGTGGCTAAGTCGGGCCAGCAGCCCATCACCAACATTCCGCTGACGATAATGGATGCGATCAATGCGGCAGGCGGCCTGACGTCAGAGGCGGACTGGCGGCACGTGGTGCTGACCCATAACGGCCAGGATACGCACATTTCGCTCTACGCGCTGATGCAGCGCGGCGATCTCACCCAGAACAAACTCCTCTATCCGGGCGATATTCTCTTCATTCCCCGTAATGACGACCTGAAAGTGTTTGTCATGGGTGAGGTGGGTAAACAGAGCACCCTGAAGATGGACCGTAGCGGCATGACGCTGGCGGAAGCGCTGGGTAATGCGCAGGGCGTAAATCAGGATATGGCCGACGCCACGGGGATCTTTGTGATTCGTCCGTTGCAGGGCAAGCAGAACGGCAAAATCGCCAACGTCTACCAGCTTAACGCCCGGGATGCCACCGCGATGGTGTTGAGCACCGAATTTCAGCTTGAGCCTTACGACATCGTCTATGTCACCACCGCGCCGCTGGTGCGCTGGAACCGCGTGATCTCTCAGCTTGTGCCGACCATTACCGGCGTACATGACCTGACTGAAACAGGGAGATATATCAGAACATGGCCAAACTAACGTTTAACGCCATCCTGGTGATCTGTACCGGCAATATCTGCCGCTCCCCCATTGGAGAACGGCTGCTGCGCCAGCTGCTTCCCACCGCCCGGGTCGATTCAGCGGGAATTTGTGGCCTGGAAGGGCGCACCGCCGATTCACAGGCGACAGAGATCGCCGCCGAACGCGGCACCCAGCTTGAGGGCCACGTGGCGCGCAGGCTCACCCCCGCCATGGTGCGCGACTACGATCTGATTCTGGCGATGGAGCTGGAACATATCGAGCAGGTCACGGCTATCGCACCGGAGGCGCGCGGCAAAATGATGCTCTTTGGTCACTGGACGGGCAGAAAAGAGATCCCGGACCCCTACCGTAAAAACCGGGACGCATTTGAATATGTTTATGGGCTGCTGGAGCAGGCCAGTCTGGAATGGGCGAAACGGCTCAGTTAATCACACGGGATAGTTACGTTTTATGTCAACAAATAACCTTCATGCCCATGATGCGTCTGCCGCGAATAACGAGATCGATCTGGTGCGCCTGTTGGGTGAGCTGCTCGACCACCGAAAATTTATTCTCATCCTTACCACGCTGTTCACGCTGGCGGCACTGCTTTATGCGCTCTTTGCCACACCGGTTTATCAGGCCGATGCGCTGATACAGGTGGAACAGAAGCAGGGCAACGCGCTACTCAGTAACCTTAGCGAGTTCATCCCTGACTCCTCGCCGGAGTCGGCGCCGGAGCTTCAGCTTCTCCAGTCGCGCATGATCCTCGGTAAAACGATTGATGACCTGAACCTGCGCACGCAGGTCAGTGAAAACTATTTTCCCCTTGTCGGACGCGGCTGGGCGCGGCTCACCGGGCAACAGCCTGGCATCCTCGATGTCAGTATGCTCAATCTTCCCCCTGTCGCGGGCCGGGCGCAAAAGCTGACGCTGACCGTCGGCGAGAAGGGCCACTATCAGCTGGAAGGCGATAACGTGACGTTACAGGGCGTTGTGGGACAGCCGCTGAGCGCGGCGAATATCGCCATTACCATTGCCGATATCCAGGCGAAGCCGGGTACGCAATTTACAATTACACAGCTGAGCGAGCTGGAGGCCATTGACGCGCTACAGCTGCGTTTTTCCGTGAGCGAGCGCAGCAAGGACAGCGGGATGCTTGGCCTGACCATCACGGGGGAAGATCCCGATGAGATGGCGCGCGTGCTTAACTGCATCGCCGATAACTATTTACAACAGAACGTGGCTCGCCAGGCGGCGCAGGATGCGAAAAGCCTGCAATTTTTGAAGCAGCAGCTTCCGCAGGTGCGCAGCGAGCTGGACCAGGCCGAGGAGAAGCTCAACCGCTATCGCCAGCAAAATGACTCCGTTGACCTGAACCTGGAGGCAAAAGCGGTGCTGGAGCAGATTGTAAATGCGGACAATCAGCTCAATGAACTGACCTTCCGGGAAGCGGAAATTTCGCAGCTCTACAAAAAAGATCACCCCACCTACCGGGCGCTGATTGAGAAACGCCAGACGCTGGAGCAGGAAAAAAACCGCCTGAATAAACGGGTATCGTCCATGCCGTCGACCCAGCAGGAGGTGTTGCGCCTGAGCCGTGATGTGGAGTCGGGACGCGTTATCTACCAGCAGCTGCTTAACCGCGAACAGGAGCTGAGCATCGCCCGGTCGAGCGCAATTGGTAACGTCCGCATTATCGATCCGGCCGTGACCCGGCCGCAGCCAGTCAAGCCGAAAAAAGCGCTGGTCGTCGTTCTGGGGGTTCTCCTGGGTCTGTTCGTCTCTGTGGGCTGGATCCTGGCGCGCAGTATGCTGCGTATGGGCATTGAAACGCCGGAGCAGCTGGAGGAGCATGGGATTAACGTCTATGCCACCGTACCGCTGTCGGAATGGCTGGCTAAAAAGATGCGTTTGCGCAAAAAAGACTTTATGTCCTCAGGGCTGCGCCATAAGACCAAACATATCCCCTTCCTGGCGGCGGATAACCCGGTCGATCTCTCCGTGGAGGCGATTCGCGGCCTGCGCACCAGTCTGCATTTTGCGATGATGGAGTCAGCGAACAATATACTGATGATCTCTGGCGCCACGCCTGACAGCGGTAAAACCTTTGTCAGCAGTACCCTGGCGGCCGTCGTGGCGCAGGCGGGCCAGAAAGTGCTCTATATTGATGCGGATATGCGTCGCGGGTATGCCCATGATCTGTTTAAGCTCGACAATACCTGCGGCTTATCGGAGATGTTGTCCGGTAAGGCGGAGTATACCCAGGGCGTTCAGACCTTCGATAAAGGTGGGTTCGATACCATCGTGCGCGGGCAGATCCCCCCTAATCCGGCGGAGCTTCTGATGCATACGCGTTTCCAGCAGCTGCTGGACTGGGCGAATGAACGCTACGATCTGGTGATTATCGATACGCCACCGATCCTGGCGGTCACCGACGCGGCTGTTGTCGGTCGTCGCGCAGGCACCACGCTGCTGGTCGCCCGCTTCGGGATGAACAGCGTGAAGGAGATGCTGGTCTGTGTACAGCGTCTGGAGCAGAGTGGCGTCAATACCAAAGGGGTGATTCTCAACGGCGTCGTTAAGCGGGCAAGCAACGCTTACGGCTACGGCTATCATCACTACGGTTACAACTATTCGAGTAATTGATTATCCGGCGCCTGCCCGTTCTGACATTAATGCGCATTGTGTTTGTAATGAAAAACGGGCAGGCCCAGCTTAAGGCGCAATGCCAGCATACGCGCGGTGAAGCCAAACAGCAGGGTGGAGATAACCACCACATCGTGGCTGGTGACATAGTGCTGCAAGGCGACATAAAGCACTGCCGCGGCAAAGGAGATGCCGGCATACAGTTCCTTCTGGAAAACCAGCGGGATACGTTTGCAGAACATATCCCGCAGCACCCCGCCAAACACGCCCGTGATCACGGCAGCAATGGTGGCGATAACCGGGCCTTCACCCATATCGAGAGCGATTTGTGCGCCAATGATGGAAAAAACAATCAGCCCAAGCGCATCCAGCACCAGGAACACGCGGCGCAGATGAGGCATCACCGGGGCCACAATCGTGGTTAGCACGGCTGCCGTTGCCACGATAATGACGTACTCAGGGTTTTTTACCCAGCCGAGCGGATAATGGCCAAGCAGGATATCGCGCACGGACCCGCCGCCGAGCGCGGTGGCCGTGGCAATAATAATCACGCCGAAGGTGTCCATACGGCGACGTCCGGCAGCGAGCGCGCCGGTCATGGCTTCTGCGGTAATGCCAATAAGATAGAGAATGTGAAGCAGCATAAACCCTCCGGAATGAAGAGGAGGAGATTAGCGATTTGTGCGGAAGATCACGATTGAGATTTTCTAAGGCGAGGGGGTTTGCCCTACAGAAATTTATCAACGCATGCCTGGCGGGCTTGTGATAAGGCGGGAGGAAAAGAAAGTAAGGCTAAATAAGGATTAGAAAAAGTAATGGGTGGTGTGCGAGGCAACACCACCCTGAAAGGAATTACTCGATATTCTGGATCTGCTCGCGCATCTGCTCAATCAGGACCTTCAGCTCAATCGCTGAATTGGTTACCTCTGCATTGATAGACTTAGACGCCAGCGTGTTCGACTCGCGGTTGAACTCCTGCATCATAAAGTCGAGACGGCGGCCTACCGCTTCTTTCTTCTTCAGAATGTTGTAGGTCTCTTTAACGTGCGCTTCCAGACGATCCAGCTCTTCAGCCACGTCCACACGCTGCGCCATCAGCACCAGCTCTTGTTCCAGACGGTTGTTTTCCAGCTGAACTTCCGCCTCTTCCAGTTTGGCGACAAGACGCTCACGCTGCCATTGCAGCACTTCTGGCATATGAGCGCGCACTTTAGCGACTTCGGCGCTCACGCCTTCAAGGCGTTGCTCAATCATCGCTTTCAGCGCCTGGCCTTCGGTTTCACGGGCAACGATAAAGTCATCCAGCGTGCCGTCGAGTGCAGCCAGGATCTCAGCGGTAATCGCGTCCAGATCCTGCTCTCCGGCGGCCATCACGCCAGGCCAGCGCAGAATATCAACCGGGTTGATCTCGCCTTCATCGCTTTGCATTTTGACCCAGTTCGCCGCATTAACCAGCTGTTTTGCCAGCTTTTCGTTCAGGATCAGTTCACCCTGCGCGCTGGCGTCGGGCTCAAAACGCAGGTTACATTCCACTTTCCCGCGGGTCAGACGCGTACGGATACGCTCACGCACCACAGGCTCCAGGCTGCGGAACTGTTCCGGCATACGGAAATACGTTTCCAGATAGCGCTGGTTTACCGAGCGCATTTCCCAGGTAGCGCTACCCCAGCTACCCTTGATTTCACGCCGGGCGTAGGCGGTCATACTGCGGATCATAGACATTCCCGTTTTTAAAGGAGAGATGGGGGGATTATAGCTTTCAGGGGCTTCTCAGGATAGGAATAAGCGTCCTTTATCCGTATAATGCGCAGCCACATTCGTTTCAAGCCGGAGAATCCATCATGCGTCCAGCAGGTCGTAGCGCCAACCAGGTGCGTCCCGTCACCCTGACCCGTAACTATACAAAACACGCTGAAGGCTCCGTGCTGGTTGAGTTTGGTGACACCAAGGTGCTTTGCACCGCGTCCATTGAAGAGGGCGTGCCTCGCTTCCTGAAAGGTCAGGGCCAGGGGTGGATCACCGCCGAATACGGTATGTTGCCGCGCGCAACCCATACCCGTAATGCCCGTGAAGCGGCAAAAGGTAAGCAGGGCGGCCGTACTATGGAGATCCAGCGCCTGATCGCGCGTGCGCTCCGCGCCGCGGTTGACCTGAAAACGCTGGGTGAGTTCACCATCACGCTGGACTGCGACGTGATCCAGGCCGATGGTGGCACGCGTACGGCCTCTATTACCGGTGCCTGTGTGGCGCTGGCAGATGCCCTGAACAAGCTGGTTGCCGCCGGTAAGCTGAAAACCAACCCAATGAAAGGGATGGTTGCTGCTGTCTCCGTTGGTATCGTTAACGGCGAGGCGCTTTGCGATCTGGAATACGTTGAAGATTCTGCCGCAGAAACCGACATGAACGTGGTGATGACCGAAGATGGTCGCATCATTGAAGTGCAGGGTACGGCAGAAGGCGAGCCATTCACTCACGAAGAACTGCTCACCTTGCTGGCGTTGGCCCGAGGGGGAATCGAATCTATTGTAGCGACGCAGAAAGCGGCGTTAGAAAATTGATTTTAAGGCGACCAATGAGTCGCCTTTTTTTTGCCTGTAAGACTGAAAAGACAAAGGAGCAAATCCATGAAATCGTATCAGCGCCAGTTTATTGAGTTTGCGCTTAACAAGCAGGTACTTAAGTTTGGCGAGTTCACGCTGAAATCCGGGCGTAAAAGCCCGTATTTCTTCAACGCCGGGCTGTTTAATACCGGGCGCGACCTGGCACTGTTAGGCCGCTTCTATGCCGAAGCGCTGGTGGATTCCGGGATTGATTTTGACCTGCTGTTTGGCCCCGCGTACAAAGGCATTCCAATTGCAACCACCACGGCGGTAGCGCTGGCGGAGCACCATGACCGCGACGTACCGTACTGCTTTAACCGTAAAGAGGCCAAAACCCACGGTGAAGGCGGCAATCTGGTAGGCAGTGCGTTGCAGGGGCGTGTGATGCTGGTGGATGACGTGATCACCGCAGGTACCGCGATCCGTGAATCGATGGAGATTATCCAGGCTAACGGCGCAACGCTTGCGGGTGTGCTGATTTCGCTCGATCGTCAGGAGCGCGGGCGCGGCGACATCTCTGCTATTCAGGAAGTGGAGCGCGATTATGGCTGCAAGGTCACGTCGATTATCACGCTGAAAGACCTGATTGCGTATCTGGAAGAGAAGCCTGAGATGGCTGATCATCTGGCGGCGGTGCGTCAATACCGCGAAGAGTTTGGCGTATAATTCAATTGCCCGGTGGCGCTACGCTTACCGGGCCTACCCGTTCGTAGGCCGGATAAGGCAAAGCCGCCATCCGGCGATGGCGTTACTGTAACTGAGCAGCCACTAACGGCCAGCGGGCGTCAAAATCGTCCGTTGGTCGATATTTAAACTCGCTGCGCACAAACCGGGAGAGCATCCCTTCGCAAAATGCCAGGATCTGGCTTGCCAGCAGGGTTTCATCCGTATTATATCCCTCGCCCTCCCGCATTTTCTTCTCGCGCAGAACCTGACGCAGCTGGGCTTCGATACGCTCAAAAAGCTGGTTTATACGGCCTTGCAGACGATCCTGTTCAAACATCAGCGCGTGGCCGGTCAGAATACGGGTCAGACCCGGGTTACGTTCACCAAAGCCCAGAATCAGCAGCACAATCAGACGCAGACGCGTGCTGGTGTCTTTTTCATCCTTCAGAATCAGGTTGATGCGCGTGATCAGGCTGTCTTCGATAAACTCGATCAGGCTGTCAAACATCCGGGTTTTGCTCGGGAAATGACGATACAGCGCCGCCTCTGACACGCCCACAGAGGCCGCCAGTTTTGCGGTGGTGATGCGTTGACTGCCGTCGCTGGATTCAAGCATCAGAGCCAGAGATTGAAGTATTTCTTCGCGACGATTCCTTTTCGCGGTTTGTTTTTCTGCCATGTTACAAAATACCCCTGAAAATAAGCACTTGTCAGGCTGGCAACCACACAGCGACCCGCAAACTGACGTTTGCGGTTTGTTATTGCATTATGGCGCTGTGAGATGCGTGTTTGTCGGGCAGTTATTTGCGCCCGGAATGGCCGAAGCCGCCTTCGCCACGGTCGGTAGCGTCGAAGTCTGCCACCAGGTTAAATTCTGCCTGCACCACCGGTACAAACACCATCTGCGCGATACGCTCGCCCGGCTCAATGGTGAAGCTGTCCTGGCCACGGTTCCAGACGGATACCATCAGCTGACCCTGATAGTCAGAGTCGATCAGGCCGACCAGGTTACCCAGCACGACGCCATGCTTGTGGCCCAGGCCAGAGCGCGGCAGGATCACCGCTGCCAGTGACGGGTCAGCAATGTGAATCGCCAGCCCGGTCGGGATCAGGGTCGTTGCACCCGGCGCCAGTTCTACGGCGTCATCAAGACAGGCGCGCAGGTCAAGACCGGCAGAGCCGGAGGTGGCATACGTTGGCAGCGGAAATTGCTCGCCAACGCGCGGGTCCAGAATCTTAACGTCGATTTTTTTCATCATAACGGGTAACGATCTCGTCCAATAAGTGTTGGCCCAGGAGTTCTTTGCGCTCAAGCGGTAAGACTTTATCTCCATCCTGCCAGAAAAGGTGCAATGCGTTGCTGTCGCTGTTAAATCCTTGCGTGGACAGCGATACGTCGTTCGCGCAAATCAAATCGAGGTTTTTGCGGGTACGTTTTTGCCGGGCATATTCTTCCACATTATTCGTTTCTGCGGCAAACCCAACAACGTAAGGTCGATGAGTTTTCAATGCGGCGACACCGGCAACGATATCCGGGTTCTTCACCATTTTTATTGTTAATTCATCACCTTGCTTTTTAATTTTAGCGTCGGCAATGGTTTCGGCGCGGTAATCAGCGACGGCCGCACAGCCGATAAAAATATGCTGCTGTTGAGCATGTGCCTGTACGGCGGCTTCCATTTCCAGCGCGGTCGTTACATCAATACGCTGCACAAACGCAGGGGTGGTAAGCGACACCGGGCCGCTCACCAGCGTGACGTTCGCGCCGCGTTTGGCTGCCGCGGCAGCAATCGCAAAGCCCATTTTGCCTGAGCTGTGGTTGGTGATGTAACGCACCGGATCCAGCGGCTCGCGCGTGGGGCCCGCGGTAATCATGATGTTGAGATGTTGCAGATCGTTGACAGGCGAGAAATGGGCGGCGGCCATATCAACAATCGTCAATGGGTCGAGCATACGCCCTGGCCCAACGTCGCCGCAGGCCTGGCTGCCACTGTCCGGTCCCCAAATCAGCAGGCCGCGCGAGGCCAGCGTGTCCAGATTATGCTGGGTAGCGGCGTTGCGGTACATCTGCTGGTTCATTGCGGGCACAACCGCGACGGGCGCAGGCGTGGCGAGGCAAATGGTCGTTACCAGATCGTTCGCCATACCGGCTGCCACGCGGGCAATTAAATCTGCCGTGGCGGGGGCAAGGATAACCAGATCGGCCCATTTCCCCAGCTCAATGTGGCCCATTGCGGCTTCGGCCGCCGGGTCGAGCAGGCTGTCGGATACCGGGTATCCCGAGACGGCTTGCAGGCTCAGGGGGGTGATAAAGGCTTTGCCGCCTTCGGTGATCGCGACCCGTACGTCGGCCCCGCGCTCGCGCAAACGGCGCACCAGGTCTGGCGTTTTATAGGCAGCAATACCGCCGCTGACGCCAAGAACGATTTTTTTACCGGCCAGGCTCATCATGATTCTTTCCTGTTGGGTTTCACCAGAGAGCGGGCATTTTATCACAATCCCTAAAACGGGGTGATGATGTCCTTAATTCACTTTGCGAGGCGTTACGCAAGAACGAAATGCCAGCGTCGAACCCCGAATTTGCCTGTGGCAGCATAATGGCAAACAGAAGGAGGCCGGGCATGGAAGAGACTGAACTGCTGCTACCGCGTGAAAAAATGCTGCGTCATGGCGTCACGTTGTTAAAGGACGACGAGCTGCTGGCGCTCTTTTTACGCACAGGCACGCCGGGGAAAACGGTATTTACGCTGGCGAAAGAACTGATAGACCATTTCGGTTCACTGTATGGATTGCTGACCGCTGAGCTGGAGGCGTTTACGCACGTTGAGGGCATTGGCGTGGCGAAATATGCCCAGTTACGGGGCATTGCCGAGCTGGCCCGGCGATTTTACAACGTGCGTATGGAGGAAGAAGACCCGATCCTCACCCCCGACATGACCCGCGAATTTCTGCAAAGCCAGCTCTCCGATCTGGAGCGGGAGATCTTTATGGTGATCTTTCTCGACAACAAAAACCGGGTACTGAAACATACCCGCCTTTTTTCGGGAACATTGAGTCACGTTGAGGTGCATCCGCGTGAAATTGTGCGGGAAGCGATAAAAGTGAATGCAGCCGGCGTGATCCTCGCGCATAATCACCCCTCTGGCTGTGCAGAACCAAGCAGAGCTGACAAAGCAATTACCGAACGTATTATCAAATGCTGTCAATTCATGGACATTCGTGTGCTGGACCATCTGATAATTGGCCGCGGAGAGTACATTTCTTTTGCCGAACGTGGCTGGATTTAGGCCTTTTCTCGCGATCCATCGGGATCTTTGTCTGTTCGGGACTTGAGCACACCGCCGAGTCAGCGTATACTACGCCACCTTTGAGAATCTCGGGTTTGGCATTTGGGCCTGGCAATCGAGAGTTCAATAGAACTATGCGATGACCGGGCTGTAAAGCCTGACGAGGCGCCGATACCCCATACGAAGCTCGAGCTAATTTGATTTTTGGAGAATAGACATGTCCCGAGTCTGCCAAGTTACTGGCAAGCGTCCGGTGACCGGTAACAACCGTTCCCACGCACTGAACGCGACTAAACGCCGTTTCCTGCCGAACCTGCACTCTCACCGTTTCTGGGTTGAGAGCGAGAAGCGTTTTGTCACCCTGCGCGTATCTGCTAAAGGTATGCGTGTAATCGATAAGAAAGGCATCGATACAGTTCTGTCCGAACTGCGTGCCCGTGGCGAAAAGTACTAAGTACTTAAAGAGGAAATAAATCATGGCTAAAGGTATTCGCGAGAAAATCAAGCTGGTTTCTTCTGCTGGTACAGGTCACTTCTACACCACCACGAAGAACAAACGTACTAAGCCGGAAAAACTGGAACTGAAAAAATTCGATCCAGTTGTACGCCAGCACGTACTGTACAAAGAAGCTAAAATCAAATAATTTTAGTCTCCTTGTATTGAAAAACCCCGCAACTGCGGGGTTTTTTGCATTCTGCATCTCAACGGAGGAACCATGCCTGAATTACCAGAGGTAGAGACCAGCCGCCGCGGCATTGAGCCCCATCTGGTTGGCGCGACTATTCTTCATGCTGTCGTTCGCAACGGGCGTCTGCGCTGGCCGGTGTCCGATGAGATCCACGCGTTAAGCGACAAACCCGTCCTGAGCGTGCAGCGCCGCGCGAAATACCTGCTGCTGGAGCTGCCTGACGGCTGGATCATTATCCATCTGGGCATGTCGGGAAGCCTGCGCATCCTCACCGAAGAGTTGCCTGCGGAAAAGCACGACCACGTTGATCTGGTGATGAGTAACGGCAAAGTGCTGCGTTACACCGACCCGCGTCGCTTTGGCGCATGGCTGTGGACCAAAGAGCTGGAAGGACACAACGTGCTGGCGCATCTCGGACCTGAGCCGCTGTCAGAGGCGTTTAACGCGGATTATCTCAAAGAGAAGTGCGCGAAAAAGAAAACCCCGATTAAACCCTGGCTGATGGATAACAAGCTGGTGGTGGGCGTGGGAAATATCTATGCCAGCGAATCGTTGTTTGCCGCCGGGATCCATCCCGATCGGCTGGCCTCCTCGCTGTCGGCGCAGGAGTGCGAGCTGCTGGTCAGAGTAATTAAAGCGGTACTGCTGCGCTCAATTGAGCAGGGCGGGACGACGCTGAAGGATTTCCTGCAAAGCGACGGGAAGCCGGGCTATTTTGCGCAGGAGTTGCAGGTTTATGGCCGTAAGGGTGAGCCGTGCAGAGCCTGCGGGACGCCGATTATTGCCACGAAGCACGCTCAGCGCGCCACGTTTTACTGCCGTCAGTGCCAGAAGTAGGGTTACTTTAGCTTTTCCATCAACGCCTGGTGGACGTTAACCGGCAGGAAGTGGGTAACGTCCCCGTGATGGCGCGCCACCTCTTTCACCAGTGAGGAAGAGATGAAGGACCACTCTTTGGAGGGCATCAGGAATACGCTCTCCAGCTCCGGCATCAGATGGCGGTTCATGTGTGCCAGCTGCATCTCATATTCGAAGTCTGCTACCGCGCGAAGACCGCGGATCAGGATATTGGCCTGCCGGTCACGGGCAAAGTTTGCCATCAAGTCGCTGAATCCGACGACCTCAACATTCGACAGATGCGAAATCGCATCGGTGGCAAGCTGCACGCGTTCGTTCAGGTCGAACATCGGCTTTTTGCTCGGGCTGGCGGCAATGGCCAGAATCACCTTGTCGAACATACACGCCGCACGGGTGATGATATCAAGATGACCGTTAGTGATCGGATCGAAGGTACCCGGATAAATCGCTTTTGTGCTCATGGCTCACGTTTTCTCTGAGTAGCCGCGGTTCAGCGCCCACAGCTCGGTGTATTTGTTGAAAGTATACTGGGCATTCACTACGGCCAGTAACCAGCCCTGTTTGCCGTCCAGCACGCCGCCACGCAGCAGCAGCGTTTTCAGAAACGCGCCCAGCGTGTGGGTGAAGATGCCGGTCAGCGTGGCCTTCTTGCCGCGCGTATGCCGCTCCTGTGCCCAGGCGGTGGCATAGTTCAGCTGTTTCCGCTGGAAGCTGGCGAAATCGCGGCAGGTCAGATGAAGCAGATCGCCCGTCAGAGGGATGACCTGAGCGCTATCGCAGGCCAGAGATTCATGGACCAGGTTGTCGTTGTACTGATAACGCTCGCGCGCATAGAGGCGCATCACGCGGTCGGGGTACCAGCCGCTGTGGCGCATAAAGCGGCCCAGGAAATAGTTACGACGCGCGATACTGTAGACCGCGCCGGGCTGTGGCGCGGCAAGCACCGTTTGAATGGCCTGTCGGAGTTCTGGGGTGACGCGCTCATCGGTATCGATCATCAACACGTAATCGCCCGTGGCGTAACCCTGCGCACGCTGGCGCTGAATACCGTAGCCCTGCCAGTCGGTGTCGGTAAAGACTTTTGCCCCGGCTGCACGGGCAACGTCCGCCGTGTTGTCCGTACTTCCGGAGTCGAGAATGACGATTTCGTCAGCCCAGGCAACAGAGGCCAGGCAATCCGGAAGCAGGTCGGCGGCGTTTTTGGCGATCATCACGACCGACAGACGCGTTGACATTAGTGGCTCCGCTGCGGCAGGTAAGGTTGCAGAAGTTGCAGCAGACGGGTCAGTGCGCCCTGGTTCTGATGCAGGACTTCAACGGCGTGACGACCGTACCACAGGCGGTAATCTTCGTCAGTCAGAAGGGTAGAGACCTCTTTGACCACCGAATCCGCGTCGGTCACGGTGATTAAGCCATCGGCTTGCTGCAATTTCGCGCAGATATCTTTGAAGTTAAACGTGTGTGGCCCCATCAGTACGGGGATGGCGTGGGCTGCTGGCTCCAGCGGGTTATGACCACCGCGCTCCACCAGGCTTCCGCCAACGAATGCAAGATCGGCGATCCCGTACAGCAGCATCAGTTCGCCCATCGTATCGCCAATCACCACCTGCGTGCTGCCAGAGGGGATTTCGCCGCTGCTGCGCAGGGTGAAGCTGAAACCGCCTTTTTGCACCATCTCGCGGGCATCTTTAAAACGCTCAGGATGGCGAGGAACCAGAATCAGCAGTAAATCAGGGAATTTTTCCAGCAGCTGGCGGTGAGCCTGAAGAATAATGGCTTCTTCGCCGTCATGGGTGCTGGTGGCAATCCAGACCTGGCGACGCGGCGCCCACTGACGACGCAGTGTTACCGCACGGGCGGCGAGTTCAGGGGTGACGGAAATATCGAACTTCAGGCTACCCGTGACCGCAAGCTGGTTGCGCTTCAGGCCGAGGGCGATAAAGCGCGCGGCATCTTCTTCGTTCTGCGCGGCGATCAGCGTGATTTTGCTGAGCAGGCGACGCATAAATTTACCCAGCTTGCCGTACCCTTTCGCAGAGCGTTCTGACAGACGCGCGTTGGCGATAACCAAAGGAATTTTACGGGCATGCAGGGCGGAAATCATATTCGGCCACAGTTCGGTTTCCATGACGATCACCAGTTTAGGGCGCACGGTATTCAGGAAACGGTTCATGGCGCAGGGGAGATCGTACGGCAGGTAGACGTGATGCACGTCTTTACCGAAGGCAGACATCACGCGCTCTGAGCCGGTTGGCGTCATCGTGGTGACGGTGATGGGCAATGACGGATAACGGTGGCGCAGGGCACGCACCAGTGGAATGGCGGCCAGCGTTTCCCCGACTGACACGGAATGCAGCAGAATACCGTCCGGCGCCACTTTATTGCGGCAGTAGCCATAACGTTCGGCCCAGCGTTTACGGTACGCAGGCGCTTTACGGCTGCGAAGCAACAGTCGCAGCCACACCAGTGGCTGAATGATGTAGAGCAGGGCGGTATACAACAATTCCAAGCGATTATCCGTTTTTTTAGTTTCGGCCGGGAAATTCTAAGCATTTAAGCGTGCTAAAGCTATCTCTTATGCCAGATACCGTTTTAAACGGAAGTAGCGCCGGCCCAGGCGCCAGCGCAAACGCGGGCTTTTGGCACTTTTCCAGATGAGCTTCCAGATCCCGGTGTCGAAGAACTCTTTGATTATCATTGATTTCTTCGCCTCATCCTTCATGTTGTCGAAGGTATGAATAATTCCCAGACCCTCTTTAGCGATTTGCCAGTAACAGGCCGGGATATTTTTCACTTTATCCGGGTAGCGCTGGTTAATGGCATCAAGCATCTTCAGGATCTTCATATAATGGCGCGCAGAGCGAATCAGCGTGTCGTCATTATCCGGGGTGTGCGATACCGAGGCGGAGTGAATGTAGTAGTCGTAAAAGCGTTCGCTGGTGTACTGAACGCGTTCCGCGGCAAGCAGCACCTCAGTCGTCCACGGGATATCCTGATGGCGCAGGCCTGGCTCGAAACGGAAGCCGTGCTGACGAATAAAATCGTGACGATAGATATTCAGCCAGGTCACATGCAGGAACTTACGTGAATCCAGCGCCTTTTTTAACCATGCCGCGCCATTCATGACGCCCGTTGAGGCGAGCTTATCTTCAGGGAAGATAGGGCGAGACGGTTTTTTGTTATTTTCCCAGACGTAGTTGCCATTGCAGGTGGCGACATCCAGGTTCTGCGTGACGGCCATATCCAGCAGACGCTGGTACATGCCGGGTTTGAAGACATCATCAATATCCGGGAAAGAGAGATACTGCCCGGTCGCAACGGCCAGGCCAGTATTACGCGCGATGGACACGCCCTGATTAGGTTGTTCAATAACCTGCATCTGTGGCAGCTTTTCGCGCCATTTTTCGACAATCTGCATCGAGCGGTCAGTGGAACCGTCATTCACGATGATGACTTCCATACTGTCGATGTGTTGATTTACAAGGCAGGTAAAGAACTGATCGAGAAAAGCTTCACCGTTATAAACGGCCACCACCACGCTTAATAAAGGCGCTGAATTTTGCATATGAAACCTGATTATTTTTGGTTGTCGACCAAAGCAATGTATTGCTGGCAAATGGCGTTGATACCGAACGATGCGATCGTTTCGCGATCAACAACCGGCGGAGAGGCATACAGTTCTGCCAGTGTTTTCGCCAGTGATTCGTCGGTTAACGCTGTCAGACCACGCGCCAGGGGGCCAGTAAGGATCTCAGCAGGGCCGCCAGGGCAGTTTGTACTCACCGGTGGGGTCTGACAGATAATGGACTCTACCAGTACATTACCAAAACCTTCGCAGTCGGAACTTAACACTAAAAGGCGTGCCCCTTTGATCCACGGGTAGGGGTTGGTTTCGAACGGGCGGAAGACGATCTTGTTTTCAATTCCCAGCTTAGCGGCAAGCTGTTTGAGCTGATTTATTTTCGCGTCAGAACCTTTGCCCATCAACACCAACGATGCGTCGATCTTGCTCAGCGCAAACGCCCGCAGCAGCCTGTCGTGACGTTTGTGTTCATGAAAACGGCCAACGTGGATAATGTAATCCTGCCCCTGCATCTCAAAGGGCGCTTCCGCCAGACGCTGAATTTCAGGGATATCAAAGGGGTTATGGATAACCGCTTTGCGCCGCAGGGGGATCGCGAGTACTTCAGACAGATCGTGCAGCACGGCGCCGGATACCGCCACCACGTTGCGGTTTTCATAGGTATGACGGATTTTATAATGCTTAAACCAGCGAGAAATCCCGCTGCGATGGCGCAAATAGGAGAAGGAGAACATCCCGTGTACGCAGAACCAGACTTTATCCCGAGCCAGCACGCGGCTGTGCGCCACGATACGGTCGGTTTTATGCAGATGTGAGAAGACGACATCAAATTTACCGCTGCGTTCTGCCTGCTCGATGGCGCGATCCAGCAAACGGGCGCGACGCGGGATCTCGGTCAGCTTCCGCCAGGGTTTTTTACAGGTATCCTGCACAATCTGAAAATCGAAGCCTTCCGGAATGGCGTAGTCGCACACCTTCCGTAAGGAGAAAAGGGTGACCTGATGCCCCAGTTCTGTCAGTCCGCTGGAGAGGGTGAGAACCGTTTTTTCGGCTCCTCCACCGGGTAAACCATCAATAATCATTAGGATGCGCATTATTAATCCAGTAATTTTTGATAAAGCGAAATAAGCTGACTTGATAGTTTTTCAGGGGTTGCTTCTCTGACGCGTTCACGCGCCGCAAGCCCCATATTGTTATTTTTTTCCAGTGAAGGGATGGACATGACGGCCTCCTTCAATGTGTGGATATCAAGTGCATCACAGTAAAACCCGTTCTGGCCTTGCTCAATAAATTCTGAACCACCGCAACTCTCTGACGTAATGACGGGCAATCCACAGGCCATTGCTTCAAGTATGACGTTAGGGAAAGGATCATACAGCGTCGGCAGCAGTAAGCCATCAGAAAGCTGATAAAATGGCAGCGTCTCTTTTTGCATCCCCAGGAAACGGATTTGCCCCTCACAGCCTAATGAACGGGCGAGGTCGCGATAACGGCTTTCCGCTTTATCCTGACCGACCACAACCAGCCACGCCGAGGTTCCTGCTATAGCCCGAATAGCGCTTGCCAGCCCCTTGCGTTCAAACCCTGAACCCACGAAGCAGAAAATGACGGCATCAGCGGGTAAGCCAAATTGCTGACGCAGTACAGCGCGTTGTCTCTCTTCTGCCGGAACGAAGCGGCTGGAATCTATTGAATTATAAATCACATGTATCTTTTTTGCGTCAATATCAAAGTCTTCGACGATTTCGCGCTTGATCATCTCCGCATTACAGATAACGGCTTTCAACTCGGGAGCCTGGTACATTTCACGTTCTGCGTGCATCACGTAGCGGTGATAGCGATCGTGCATAAGCAGCTTCGCGCGCCAGGCGGGAAGAATACGCGTACGCTGTAGCAGCCAGCGTCGATGTACACCATCCCCGGCGCGGTAAATATCGCAGCCCGGAATACGTTCGTGGCTCTGGACAATATCAAACTGCTGTTGCTGCCACAGCGCGCGTGCGGCGTGTGCAAAGCCGCGCTCACGGCTGATGCGGCCCCACTTTCGGGGATCGCAAATATGAATATGCCAGTCGTCCTGCTTTTCGCCCTGCCACTCGCGGGTGATGACGTTGAGCTCAAGATTTTGATTGCTCAGCGCGGTAAGTGCCCTGGAGACAAAACGTTCTGCTCCCCCATCCGGACGATATTTTTGGCGCACAATGGCCAGACGATGAAGCTTCATTGCAGGTATCTCCTTGCGGCGGAGACGACAGTATCAACGGGGATGGCGTCGAGATAACGTTCCGTCGTTTTTGTATCAATGGCGTCAGGGTTGGGAAGCGGGCCGTAGTTACCTGCCCAGATGACCTCTCCGTTAACCTGCCATGGCGACCAGAACGTCAATTTTGACGGGCCAAACAGCGCCACGCAGGGCGTCTGAAGAGCGGCGGCCATGTGCATGGGTACGGAGTCAACGCCAATGAACAGGATCGCGTGATCGATTAGCGAGGCCAGCTGGCGCAGGGTTAACTGCCCTGCCAGCGATACAACACCCGTCTGCGGGGAGGCGGCAAGAATGCGGTCAATCATCGCCAGCTCTTTCTTATCCGGTCCCGCCGTGAGGACGATAGTGTGGCCGTCCTGCTGCAACGCGGCGATAGTTTGCGCCATTTTGCCTTCATCCCAGCACTTAAAGAACCAGCGTGAAGTGGGTTGAATAACGATGTAGCGGTCTCCCACGCCCTTTTGCGACAGCTTTTGGTGAGCATGGCGCCAGTCATCCACGCTGTAAGCCATGGTCACGGTAGGGTTGGCCATTACCGGCAGCGCTGACAGTATGGAGAGATTTTGTTCAACGGTGTGCAACGACTGATGGCTGGCGACCGAGACCAGTTCACTGTGACAAAAACGCCAGAAGGCGTTATTGCGCTTGTTAAAGGCGAACCCGAGCCGAACCGGTGCGCCGGTGAAGCGGGTAACAATCGCGCTGCGCCACTGATCGGCAAGATTGATCACCAGATGATAATGCTGAGCGCGTAAAGCACGAAGCAACTGCCACTCTTTTTGCAGGTGCTTCAGCGTCCCCAGCTGCTTCCATTTACGATCGATACCATAGATCGTCCCGATTGCCGGATGCGCGGCGAGCATGTCTCGCGTCTCTTCATAGAGAAGCACGTCGATTTGGGCTTCAGGCCATTTCTGGCGTAATGAATTGATGACGGGGGTGGTGAGTAACATGTCGCCATGATGGCGAAGTTTGATCAGTAAAATGCGCAAATCAGGCGTGTCAGGTAAGTTATTCATCATCATCTTATCGGCGTTGTACTATTGGCAATTCTAATAGACCTGGTAACGACTTGCACTCTTTCTCCATAATGTCAGGAATTTCCCTGGAAGGGTTTACTCCTGCTTTCGGGCGTGCGTAACATAGCGCTAACTATTTTGTCTTGCGGGCTCATTATGAAAAAACCAGCGTTTATCATCACGATCGATACCGAAGGGGATAATCTCTGGCAGAACCACCGGGTGATCAAAACGGAAAACGCGCGCTACCTGGCGCGGTTTCAGGCGCTTTGTGAACGTTTCGGCTTTAAGCCCGTCTGGCTGACCAACTACGAGATGGCAGTCGAACCGGTATTCATTGAGTTCGCGAAAGAGGTCATAGCCCGCGGCCAGGGTGAGGTGGGAATGCATCTCCATGCCTGGAACAGCCCTCCGGAGCACGATCTGACCGGTGATGACTGGCGCTGGCAGCCTTATCTGATTGAGTTCTCAGACGAGGTCATGCGTGAGAAAGTGCTCTTCATGACCCGCTTACTGGAAGAGACTTTCCAGACAAAAATGCTCAGCCATCGCGCCGGGCGCTGGGCATTCGACAGCCGTTACGCCCAGTTGCTGATTGAGCTGGGGTATCAGGTAGATTGTTCCGTTACGCCGCGCGTGAACTGGCGCAACGCGAAAGGTGCCCCGCAGGGTAATGGCGGAACGAATTACCAGCATTTTCCCGATCGTGCCTACTTTTTGGACGTAGACGACATTTCCCGGCCGGGAAACAGCCCTCTCCTCGAAGTGCCGATGAGCATCCAGTATAAACACCCGGCATGGCTGAATTCCCTGAAGCAGGGTTATGATCGTCTGCGCGGTAAATACCGTTCTCCGTCAGTTAACTGGTTACGTCCGTCCGGAGGAAATGCGGCGGAGATGATTAAGGTTGCGCAGCAGTGCCTGGCTCAGGGGAATGACTACGTGGAATTCATGCTGCATTCGTCGGAATTTATGCCTGGCGGGAGCCCTACTTTTAAAGACGAGGCCGCGATTGAGGGGCTGTATCAGGATCTGGAGCAGCTCTTTACCTGGTTATCAGATAAGACCGTGGGGATGACGCTGGCGGAGTTTTACCAGTACAAAAAATAGTTATGCCCGCCAGGCGGGCATATTTGTTATTGCTGTTTTGTTTGTGAGAAAGGTGTACTTAGCGCAAACAAAATCATAAAGAAGATTAAGGCTTCTGAACTGAGCAGTATGACATCTGTCAGTCCATACAAAAGCAAAAGAAGCATCGACGTCAGCAGCAGTGCGTTTCTGTTTCGTAAGGCATACACAATCATCGAAACGAAGAAAAAGAGCATTACCGCTACGCCGGGGATCCCCTGCAAAGAGTATTTCTCAATAAATTCATTATGCAGGTGGACTTTGATGTACACGAGCGCGGTAGCAAGATGTGGATGGCCGTCTTTTATATACTGCCGTGTCCACGCTTCACGCTCTTCCAGCGATTGCCCTAACGGATGGGCAAGACCATTCTCGATCCCGATAGTCCACATCGAAAAACGTGCGCCGAGTGAGGTGCGGTCAAAACCTTGTTGATAACGTTCAACCTCACGTTGGGTTTGTTGTATTTTTGGCGAAATCACTGGTTTGTAGCTAACGATTACAACGCCTGCAACAATGCATAAAAAGATGAGGGCTGATTTAAGATGAATCTTTCTGAAATGATAAAGCGTGAGCACAATTGCCAGAAGCAGATATAAACCCATCGCAGCGCGGGTCCCCGTCAACAGTATGACGAAGTAAGAGATTAATATAGTGAAGCCCGCAACAACATACAGCTTCACGTTCTGTTGAAGGTAAAGACTGTATACGAAAGCCAGTGACAGGACAGAATAAACATAAGCTGAAACGGTGGCACGGTTAATTGCCATCTCAACGCGAGTCATACCTTGCGAGGCCTGCCACAAGCCATACCCTGTGGCGAGCACAAACCCCAGGGCCGTTGCGAAGAAGAAGAATTTCCTGAAGGTATCCTTATCGATATAAAACTTAAAGCGGTCGATATAGAAAATCAGGACACTCGCTAAAATTAACTTTTTGCTGGCACCGAGGTAGTCGCTGTAAAGGTTGAGACCCTCGTTATGATACTCATAGAGTAAGTACCAGCCGAGGTTAAGTAACCCAATCAGCAGAATGGGCAGTGCTATAGTAAAAGGTCGCAGAGTGATTTTTTTATATTCGAAAGCCAGGCCAATAATACTGACGTAAATAGCGATATAGAAAAATTCTCTTTGCTTCCCAGAACTGACTAAAGCCAGTATCAAGGAGATGAGGCTTAAAGCGATCGTCAGTTGATATAGCCGTGGTTTTATTTTTTCCATAACGCCTCAATAACCCTTTTTTTGTAGCTAAAACGAACATCGGTGGACAGGAAAAAAGACAATGTATACATGGTCTTTACGCGTTGTTTCACGAGCTGCAATTGTTGGTCTGTCAGACAGGACCGATGGTTGCTGTAAATATCAAACCAGTGGCAATTGACGAGATGTTTGTAGCGTGACGGAAATGTTCTTTCCATCTGTAACGTGCATTCGACAAGCGTTGAAATTTTGCTGGCGTCCAGACTGCTCGACAAACTGTCGCGACGCTTGATGTAATAATAATGCCCCTGGCGCTGATAGGCTATTTTGCTCGATTGCATCAACATTCCCGGGAAGACAGCGAAATCCTCATAACATAACATCGGAGGTATGGGATTTTTCTCGTAAAGGCTACGATGAATAAACTGGCCAATGAGATGTGCCTGAAAGTCTTTATGACGTAAGAAACGAATAATTGCTTCATGTTGTGACAATGGCACAGGATTAAATCCCTGCCAGTCTGACGTTATTTTCCGGGGATCGCGAATCTCAAGCAAACGAGTCAGTAACATGTCCGGACGTTGCGCTTTCAGGTAGGCCATTGCGTCCCTGAGGCTGCCCGGCTTTAAGCAATCGTCACTGTCGAGCATCGTAATATACTCACCCGATGCCAGTGCGACAGCACTGTTTCGTACCCGGCCGACGTTACGAAAGTTCACGGTGCGCGTTATGATCTGAGGAAATTTCGGCGACCACTCTTCAATTATTGCCTGCGTGGCATCCTCAGAACTGTCATTGAAAATAATAATTTCAGTGTCCTGATCGGTTGCTGCCAGCAGGCTTGAAAGCGTGGCGTGCAGCGTAGCTTCAGCGTTATGCGCAGCAATAATGACGCTTAAAAAAGCCATAAAAATTAGTTTCCTTGAGCGTCGGTAGCGCTAGCCAGTGAGCGGGCTTTTGGTAGTGTACGGATAAACTGCTGAAGATCGTGTAACGCGGAGTCAGTGACAGAGAATAGCGCTTCCCGCTCTTGCGGGAAGTAATAGCGCGTTTCAAACACATAAGAACAAATGTTATCGTCATTCCCGATCAGCATCACATTGCCAAGCGGACGCTGTTCATAGTGACAACACGGTCCAAACAGCAGGACCACCGGCACGCCGACGGCGTCTGCGATGTAGACATTCCCCGAGTCAGACGCGATATAGCAGTCCATCTTAGAAATGGCCCAGGGAAGCTCTTCCAGCGAAATTTTGCCAATAAGATTGATAAAATTGGGGATGTCACCGTAAAGACGGGTGATATCGTCCATCCACGACTGTTCGTTTGGCGCGCCGAAGACATAAAACTCGCAGGGTAAATCAGCGAGTTGATCAACAATCCGCTTCCAGATAACCGGAGGGACGGTTTTGGCTTTATTGCCCGCCGCAATACTGATGCCGATGCGGATAACGCCAGGTTTATCAAGAATGGCCGGCCAGGTCGTCGGCTTGAAGAGTGGCTTTGTGGCGTGCTTGGGAGAGTCTTGCCACGTGAGCGAGCGGTCGGCCAGTTTCAGGTAGTTCGTCACCGAAAGCGTTTTTTTGCCATGCTCAACGGTGCCGTCGGCTGCGAGATAGAAAATCCCGTGATACCACCTGCGCGTGTAAATGCTTAAAAATTGTTTGTTTTTGGCATTGCAGACGGCGGCAAAAAAGAGGTTCACGCTGTTGGGCTGTAGCAGGTAGACGTTGTCGTAGCGGTTCATGATCCTGCACGCGAAGCACAGTTTACGCCACAGGTTGCGCTTATGCTGCTCAATAAAATAGATCTGCTCAATAGTCTCATCATGCTTCGCCAGCGCGCCAACGCTGCGACTGATCAACACATCGCTTTTTTGCAGATATGCCAGAAGAGGCGTCGCATTAATAAAGTCACCGATTTTGGCTGTCTGAATGACAAGGTTCTTGCCCGTGTCCTTTCGAAACAGCTTCCGGATGAGTTTCACCGGAAAGAGTAAAATCAGCAGAAATACATAACTCATGGGTTAAATATCCCTGTTGGAAAGCCGATGGCTGCCCTGTAAAAATGAAAAAATAGCATCTGCGCTAATATCCTTCGTTTGTTGCGTAGGGCTAACCATCTGATGCTGGTTTTTACCGTAACCCCCGATCAACCCCGGATCGGTCGGGCCGAAAATCGTGATATTAGGACGATCCAGTGCGGCGGTTAAATGGCTTAACCCTGTATCCACAGAAACGACGGCGTTAGCGCCCGCCAGCTGTGCGGCAACCTGCGCCAGCGTGAGTTTGGGTAACACCTCGACGTGGGAAAAACCTGCTGCCAGACGTTCCGCTCGCTGCCGCTCATGTTCAGCGCCCCACGGGAGTTTAATATGGATACCGCTAGGTTGCATTAGTTCAATCAGCCTTCTCCAGTGCGTTTCCGGCCAGTGCTTATCGTCGCGCGTTGTGGCATGCAGGAAAACCAGATAGGGCGCGATATCCTTGTCCGTTTCGCGCAGAAAATGCTGTGCGATGGCGTAGTCACCCTGGAGGTCGGGTTTTGCATAGCCGAGACTCTTAGCGAACAGCTCGCGGGTACGTTCCACGGCGTGCTGCTGCTTCGCAATATGGTGGCGACGATTATAGAACAGGCTCGCCAGCGGTTCGCGGGCGGTTTGCCAGTCCATGCCGTGCTTTACGCCGTGCGCCAGACGCGTGACCAGCGCGGCGCTTTTCACCAGCCCCTGGGCGTCGACGATCGCGTCGTAACGCCGGGCCTGCACCGCTTCGCGGAAGGCTTTGCGTTCGGCTTTAATCTGTGCGGAGAACCATGCTTTGCGCCAGCGGCGAATGGCCACCGGGATCACGCGATCAACCGCTTCATGCCAGGTGGGGATCTGCGCGAAGCCTTCTTCCACCACCCAGTCAAAACGGATGCCGGGAATGGCCCGCATGGCGTCCGTCAGCGACGGCAGCGTATGCAGAACATCACCCATTGAGGAGGTTTTAACGATCAATACCCGCATCCGTTATCCTTCTTCGCTCAACAGCAGTGCGTTGAGTTCTTCGAGAACACGCTGCGGGGTAATGTCGATCAGGCTCTGATGGTAACCTTCTGCGGCATCGCCTTTGCGCACCTTGTGGTAGCCGGTGATCAAACGGATCACGCGCGCCTTGTGCGACAGCGGCGGCGTGAAGTCCGGGCTGCTTGGACCATACAGCGCGACCAGCGGGCGATCCAGCGCGGCGGCGACGTGCATCAGGCCAGAGTCGTTACTGACCACGGCCTTACAGGCGGCAATCAGGATAACCGCCTGCTCGAGCTGCGTTTCCCCGGCCAGGTTTCGGCACCATGCCTGTTGCTCGGTGCTCAGCGTGGCGAGAATTTCATTGCCCGCCTCATGATCTTTCGCCGAGCCAAACAGCACAATCTGATAGCCTTCATCGATAAGCTGTTTCGCCAGCTCTGCATAGTGATAGTGCGGCCAGCGTTTTGCCGGACCGAATTCTGCGCCAGGGCAGAACCCAATCATCGGGCGTTCGGACGAAATGCCAAATGCGTTGCAGGTGTGGGATTTCTCCCCATCGCTTACCTGGAGCTGCGGCCACAGCAGCGGCTGCGGCAGATCTTTCGCGCTGCGCATCACGCCTTTGTCGTAGGCCAGCGCCACGTAGCGCTCCACCATCAGCGGCCAGGCCTCTTTATCCAGCACCCGGGCGTCGTTCAGCAGGCCGTAGCGCATTTCACCGCGCCAGCCGGTACGGTGCGGGATGCCCGCAAAGAAGGGCACAAGGGCGGATTTGAAGGAGTTAGGCAGCACGTACGCGCGGTCATAGCGTTTCTCGCGCAGGCTGTGGCCGAGTTTGCGGCGTTCACCGATTTCCAGCGCCCCGTGTCCGAGCGGCATCGGGATCGCCTCGTTCACTTCCGGCATACGCGATAACAGCGGACGGCACCATGCGGGTGCCATCACGTCGATTATCGCCTGGGGATAACGCGCCTTGAGCGTGCGATAGAGACTTTGCGACATCATCATGTCGCCCACCCATGACGGGCCGATCACCAGAATTTTCATGCTTATGCGTCGCGGTTCAGCCAGGCCATATATTCCGTTACGCCTTCGGCAACGGTTTTGAACGGCTTGTCGTAGCCTGCGGCGCGCAGGTTAGTCAGGTCCGCCTGGGTGAATGCCTGGTAGCGGCCTTTCAGCTTATCCGGGAACGGAATGTACTCGATGCTGCCTTTCTTATGGTACGCCAGCGTCGCGTCTGCCACCGCCTGGAAGGATTCCGCGCGGCCAGTGCCCAGGTTGAAAATGCCGGACACGCCATTTTCCAGGAACCACAGGTTTACTGCCGCCACATCGCCCACGTAGACGAAGTCACGCTTGAAGCCGTCGCTGCCTTCGAACAGTTTCGGGCTTTCGCCGTTATTTAATTGGGTGTTCAGGTGGAACGCCACGCTCGCCATGCTGCCTTTGTGGCCTTCGCGCGGCCCGTAGACGTTGAAGTAGCGGAAGCCGACAATCTGCGAGTTCGCTTCTGGCAGGATCTGACGTACGTACTCATCAAACAGGAACTTGGAGTAACCATAAACGTTCAGCGGCTGCTCATATTCGCGGGATTCGATGAAATCTGAAGTGCGCCCACCGTAAGTTGCCGCGGAAGAGGCGTACAGGAACGGAATTTCACGCTCCAGGCAGTAGTGCAGGAGCTCTTTGGAGTACTGATAGTTGTTATCCATCATGTACTTGCCGTCCCACTCGGTGGTGGAGGAGCACGCACCTTCGTGGAAGATGGCTTCGATCTCGCCGAACTCTTCACCCGCCATAATCTGGATAAGGAAGTCTTCTTTATCCATGTAGTCAGCGATGTTCAGATCCACCAGGTTCACGAACTTGGTGCCGTCTTTCAGGTTGTCCACCACCAGAATGTCGGTGATGCCTTTGTCATTGAGGGCCTTAACAATATTGCTGCCGATAAAGCCCGCGCCGCCAGTAACGATGATCATAACTGTAACCTTTGAAGTATGAGTCGGGGAATATCCCGAACGCTAATCTCTTTATCATATCATCACAATGCTCAGGCTTCAGCCATTCACCGATATGCAGCAGGGGTACGCGTGATTTATGCTGCAAAAACGAGAAGAGATACTGCGTCATCTCGTCATGAACTATTGGTTTGGGTAATATGTGCCAAAATTTGCCGAGTCTGGAGAATTGCAATGCGTGGTGATTTTTACAAACAGTTAAACAGCGACCTCGACACCGCACGTGCGGAAGGGTTGTTCAAAGAAGAGCGTATTATCACGTCTGCCCAGCAGGCGGACATCACCGTTGCCGACGGCAGCCATGTGATCAACTTTTGCGCGAACAACTACTTAGGTCTTGCGAATCACCCTGAGCTAATTGCCGCGGCGAAAAACGGCATGGACACCCACGGTTTCGGTATGGCCTCCGTTCGCTTTATCTGCGGTACGCAGGACAGCCACAAGCAGCTTGAGCAAAAGCTGGCGAACTTCCTCGGAATGGAAGACGCGATTCTGTACTCCTCCTGCTTCGACGCCAACGGCGGTCTGTTTGAGACCCTGCTCGGCGCAGAAGACGCGATTATCTCCGACGCCCTGAACCACGCCTCCATCATCGACGGCGTACGCCTGTGCAAAGCGAAGCGTTTCCGCTACGCCAACAACGACATGGTGGAGCTGGAAGCGCGCCTGAAAGAGGCCCGTGAAGCAGGGGCTCGCCACGTCCTGATCGCCACCGACGGCGTGTTCTCCATGGACGGTGTGATCGCCAACCTGAAGGGCGTGTGCGATCTGGCGGATAAATACGACGCGCTGGTGATGGTGGATGACTCTCACGCGGTCGGTTTTGTCGGCGAAAACGGTCGTGGCTCCCACGAATACTGCGACGTAATGGGCCGCGTGGATATCATCACCGGTACGCTGGGCAAAGCGCTCGGCGGCGCGTCTGGCGGCTACACTGCCGCGCGTAAAGAGGTGGTCGAGTGGCTGCGCCAGCGCTCCCGCCCGTATTTGTTCTCCAACTCCCTGGCGCCGGCGATTGTGGCTGCCTCCATTAAAGTGCTGGAGATGGTGGAATCCGGGGCTGAGCTGCGCGACCGCCTGTGGGCTAACGCCCGCCTGTTCCGTGAAAAAATGAGTGCCGCAGGATTCACCCTGGCCGGTGCCGATCACGCGATCATTCCGGTGATGTTGGGCGACGCGGTTGTCGCGCAGAAATTTGCTCGTGAGCTTCAGAAAGAAGGGATTTACGTGACCGGGTTCTTCTTCCCGGTGGTACCAAAAGGTCAGGCGCGTATCCGCACCCAGATGTCTGCGGCGCACTCGCCTGAACAAATTGAACGTGCGGTGGAAGCCTTTACCCGCATCGGCAAACAGCTGGGCGTCATTGCCTGAGGACGTATGATGAAAGCGTTATCCAAACTGAAAGCGGAAGAAGGGATTTGGATGACCGACGTGCCGGAGCCGGAAGTCGGTCATAACGATCTGCTGATCAAAATTCGTAAAACCGCCATCTGCGGTACTGACGTTCACATCTACAACTGGGACCAGTGGTCGCAGAAAACCATTCCGGTACCGATGGTTGTCGGTCACGAATATGTAGGCGAAGTGGTGGGTATCGGCCAGGAAGTAAAAGGCTTCAACATTGGCGATCGCGTCTCCGGTGAAGGCCACATTACCTGCGGTCACTGCCGTAACTGTCGCGGTGGGCGTACCCACCTGTGCCGCAACACCGTCGGCGTGGGCGTGAACCGTCCGGGCTGTTTCGCGGAATATCTGGTGATCCCGGCGTTTAACGCCTTCAAAATCCCGGACAATATCTCTGACGATCTGGCCTCCATTTTCGACCCGTTCGGCAACGCGGTACACACGGCGCTCTCCTTCGACCTGGTGGGTGAAGACGTGCTGGTTTCCGGCGCGGGCCCCATCGGCATTATGGCGGCAGCCGTGGCGAAGCATGTGGGTGCGCGCAACGTGGTGATCACCGACGTGAACGAATACCGCCTGTCGTTGGCGCGCAAAATGGGCGTCACCCGCGCGGTGGATGTCTCGAAAGAGAGCCTGACCGATGTGATGGAAGAGCTGGGCATGACCGAAGGCTTTGACGTGGGTCTGGAGATGTCCGGCGCGCCACCGGCGTTCCGCACCATGCTCGACACCATGAACCACGGTGGCCGTATCGCGATGCTGGGTATTCCACCGTCAGATATGTCCATTGACTGGAACAAAGTCATCTTCAAGGGGCTGTTCATTAAGGGCATCTATGGCCGTGAGATGTTCGAAACCTGGTACAAGATGGCCGCGCTGATCCAGTCCGGTCTGGATCTGTCCCCGATTATCACTCACCGTTTCTCCATCGATGAGTTCCAGCAGGGCTTTGACGCAATGCGGTCCGGCCAGTCAGGGAAAGTGATCCTGAGCTGGGATAAGTAATTAAAAAGGGGCCAGCGGCCCCTTTTTTTACTGATTCTTTTTCTCTTCGTCCGTCAGGTAACGCACCTTGCGGGTGTAATCCTGGCCTTTGAACAGCAGTTTGTTATCCGGCGATTCCAGATACTTCTGCCATTCGGAAAGCGGGAAACCACCGTGCGCGCCAATCACCTCTTTCGGCACAACGGCTTCCTGACCGCCGATCTTCTTGGAGACCGGCCAGTTCATCCAGTCGCCCAGGTTAACCGTTTTTACATCCAGCATGTCCAGCAGCGCAGCGAGCGGCAGCTGATCGGTCGGCGGCTGCGTGTCGTCCATCAGCTCCCAGGTATCCTGGAACAGCGTCAGCCACAGCGGGCAGATACGGCGCCAGGTCTTTTTGGTGGCGGCAAGAAACGCGCCGTTAACGTGATCGACCAGATACGGACGCACCGTTTCTTTGTAATATGCCGGCACTTTCTCCGCTGGCGCGCCGTCCAGCTTGGCAATCATTTTGCCCTGACGGAAGCTGGAGTAGATGTGCATATCCGCCATGTTGATCTCTGGCATTTTAAGCAGGTTGAGATCGGAGTCGATCATCAGCACACCTTCACCGCGCGCCTGCAACGGAGCGTTAAGCTTCACCAGACGACTGAGGTAGATCTGCTTATAGCGGTAACCTTCTTCACGTTTTGGAAGCGTGAGGGTAACAACGCGGGTTTTTGGCGGCAGCTCGCCGAAAGCGGATTCAGGCTGATCGCTGACGATAACAATCTCGCTGACGTCGGTGGCATAACGCTCTGCAAAGGTCGCTGACAATAACGCCTCTTCGACGAAATCCGCGCCCGTACACGGGATCACAATGGAATCCACCGCAACGAGATCGCGCGTGACCGGAAGGGAAGCGTAAGGAATGTTATGACGCCCGGTAATGTGGCGGTAGCGAGCATTCAGGAATTTAAACATGTTCTTCTCGTTTGGTTATTGCGCGCCAAGAACGGCCTCGACACCGTTAACATAGCTTTCAATGGCATACATGTTGCAGACATTCTGGTGTGCGGCAGCGGCGAGCCGGGCGCGCAGAGCAGGATCCTGCCAGATATTATCCAGATGTTGAGCAAGTTGCGACACGTCGCTCCAGGGAAACAGCAGGCCGGTCGACTCATGATCGATCAATTCTGCCGTGCCGGTCACCTTTGAACCAATCACGGGAATATTCAGCAGCATCGCCTCCAGCACGACGCGCGGCAGGCCTTCGCTCTTCGAGGCCAGAATAAATGCGTCAAAGGTGGCGAGATAGTCAAAAGGCGTGTTCTGGAAACCGGTAAAAATGACGTGCTCAGCAATACCCAGCGCGTCAGCCTGTGCCGCCAGTGCGCCGCGCTCCGCCCCTTCACCGACCAACACCATCTTCCATTTTGCCTGCGGGTGCCTCTGGCTGAACTGTGCCAGCGCCTCCAGCGTATGGTGGTTGGCTTTGCGAGGGATTAGCGAGCCAATGCTGCCGAACACAAACGTGTCGTCATCAATGTTCAGGCGCTGGCGCATCGCGCGTCGGTCGGGCAAAGGCTGGTGGATGTCGATAGCATTGTTGACCGTGGTACACAGCGCTGGCCGGACGCCATGCTGAAGCAACACGCGTTCAACGCCGTGCGAGACGGCGATGATTTTTGTGGCATGGGCATTGACCAGCTTCACCAGCGGCGGGGTCAGCACCGGTTCAATCCGGCAGTGCTGGATTATCCGCGCATGCAGGTTTGCGCCCGCCAGATACCCTTCTTCGTTAGAGCCTGGCTGGTTGTTCATATACAGCGTATCGAATCCACCTTCCCTGAAAATGGTCTCGATCTTGCTGACGTTGGGGCGAATGCGCCACAGGGTATCGATATGCCGCGTAAATGCTTTGCGCGCTGAACGCGAGAAAAACAGCAGACCACGTCCCGCTTCTTTCAGTAGTTTTGCCCATGCCGGTTGCTTACGTTGAGGGATAACGAGTAGCGGGATCCCAATGCTATTGAGCACCTGGCCAATCGTTTGACCTTCAGCACGACTATAATCACTGTAAAAACAACAAGTAATGTCGAATTTGTCGCGGTTGATTCGCTTCAGAAGCTCAAGCATACTGTTGGTACCTCCCCCCCATTCTTTGCCCGTGTCCAGGAGGAGGATTTTACGTTTTTGCGGCATGTCTGAATCCGTATGCTACCCTTCATCTGACCGCATTATAAAGAATTTACTGAAATAAAATAGATTTTTTGTATTTCTTTGTCTTTTTACAAGAAAACATTTTAAACGCGCTTATTTTAAAAGTGCGATTTAAGACTTTAATCGCCTCTTCTCAATTCGATAGTATGAGTGAAAAATTTTATGTCGTTATTGAGAGAGTGAAAATATGTTTAAAATAACGGTCTGCTTATTAACGTTTAACTCCGAAAGAACGTTGCACGATGTTATTCCTCCTCTTTTAAAAATAGCAGATGAATTCGTTATAGTGGATTCCGGAAGTACAGACTCGACGATATATATTTGCCAGAGTTATGGATTGTCGCCTATATTCAAAAAATATAGCTGGCACGGCGAGCAGATGAACCATGCCGTATCCCATGCGCACAACGACTGGGTGCTGTGCATGGACAGTGACGAAATACTCGATCAAGAAACCGTTGATGCTATTTTAAAATTAAAAATGGGCGATGAACCCGAACCGGATATGGCGTGGCGGATATGTCGTCACTGGTTTGTTTTGGGAGAAAATGTCCGAACGATTTATCCCGTCTCATCACCGGATTATCCGGTGCGTCTTTTTAACCGTACGCAGTCGCGATTTAATAACCGGCCAGTAGACGATCAGGTTGAAGGTTTTCTCCGCTCTGAACGTATTCCGGGTTATGTCAGACATGATACGTTTTATTCGCTGCATGAACTTTTTAATAAATTAAACGGATATACCACTCGCCTGGTTCAATATCAGACGATACGTCCCTCTCTTGGTCGCGGCGCGATCAGCGCTATTGGCGCATTTTTCAAATGGTATCTGTTTAGCGGTGCGTGGCGTCAGGGCAAAGTAGGTGTGGTGACAGGGTTTTATGCCACGGCGTACAGTTTTTTGAAGTATTTCAAGGCCTGGTATCAGGATCGGGAAAAGAGAGAGTCCGTTGCAAAAGAGCAGTCGGACTCTTATCTGGCAGAATAGGCGTTAGCCGATCAGGCTTTTTTTCCCCAACCCTGCCACTGTTGCTGGACGTATTTAACCAGTGTACTGCTGCTGATGCTTTCGCCAATCACCGAGAAGAAGCGGGTTGCATAGACCGGTTCAGGCGGCTGTTTCAGCGTGCAGTTCTTCACGCCGCGGAATGGATTACGCGGCTGCGTTGCGGGTGGTTGCGCGCTACCCGGACGAGAAGTATCCACCTGAGGTTCATTGAGCAGATCGCTCGGACGCACCAGCGTAATATCGGCGGGTAAGCCCGACAACATTTGCTGCAAAACGCGAACGGTAGACGGATGCGGATGCCCAATGGCAATCGCCGAACCGTTACGGCGCGCCAGCTGTACCGCGCGGTTGAACTGCACGCGGATATCCGCTTCGTTCTGGGAGTCGTCCAGGAATACTTTGCGCTTGATGACTTTTACACCCGTCCCCTGAGCGGCACGCATCGCCTGGCTGTTGCCGATGGTCATGCTGTCGAGGAAATAGAGATTGTAACGCTCCAGCGCCTGCATCACTTTCAGCATACCGTACAGGCTGGAGGTCATCGCGCTGCCCATATGGTTATTCAGACCCACGGCATACGGCACTTTATTGTACGCATCGCGGATGATGCGATCGATCTCGTCGCTGCTCATGTCCGGGCGCAGGGTATCTTTTTCCAACGGCTGCTTGCTGAGGGGGGCCATCGGCAGATGGATGAGGACCTGATGGCCGCCATTGTGCGCTTTGGTCGCCATTTCATGCGCGTGAGGCGCATTAGGCAGGACGGCGACAGAGATGGCTGGCGGCATCGCCAGCACCTGATTTTCATAGTGTGGTCGATAACCGAAGTCATCAATCACAATCGCGAGTTTGCCTGCATAAACCGGTGCAGCCAGCGCCAGTGCGCTGACTACGGAAACAACAATTCGACGAAATTGAAGCAAAACCTATCTTCCCAACCACGGCTGTGGATTGACCGCCTGACCCTGACGACGAATTTCGAAATAGAGTGACGGGCGGCCCTGACCGCCACTGCTGCCCACAAGGGCAATGGGTTGACCCGCGCGCACCTGAGTGCCAACGCTGACCAGCGCGCTCTGGTTGTAGCCGTAAAGACTCATATCGCCTTTACCGTGTTCAACCACCACCACGAGCCCATAACCCTGTAGCCAGTCGGCCAGGATCACGCGGCCATTGGCGATGGCTTTCACTTCGCTACCTTCAGACGCACCGATAACGATCCCCTTCCAACGTAGCTCACCCTGCAACTGTTCGCCATAGCGATGCAGGATCGTACCGCGAACGGGCCAGTAAGCCTGACCACGCGGGGAGCCGAGGCCGCCGGTACGCGACATCAGGGAACGTTCATTTTCAGTCGGTTTGTAGGTGGTGCCTTTCCGGGAGGCTTCCTGCTGCTTATTACGCACCGCCTGCGCTTCGCGCGCTTCTTTTTCGGCGCGCGCTTTGGCCGCGGCTTCTGCCCGGGCAATGCTGTTACGCAGTCTGGATTCGTTGGCGCGCATTTCGCTCAGCTGGCTTTGTCCTGCCTGGATAGAGGACTCCAGCCCGGCGAGCGTCTTCTTACGCTCATTGCGCGCCTGCTCAAGCTTCTCCTGCTGCGCCTGCTGATCGTAGAGCAGCGTTTGCTGCTGGCTCTGCTTCTCTTCCAGCTCGGCTTTTTGCGTGGTGACTTCTTCGCGCGTCTGTTTCAGCTGCGCAATGGTCTCCTGACGCGCCTGGTTTAGATAGCCGAAATAGGCCTGTAAACGCTGACCACGCTGGCTCTCTTCACCGCTGAGGATCAGCTGAAGGCCTGTGTGCTCACCCTGACGGAAAGCAGCATCAAGCTGTGCAGCAAGGTTCCGCTCCTGGGCATCGCGCTGACGCTCCAGTTTCGCAATCGACGCGTTCATTTCATCGATTTGCTTATTGAGCTGGGCAAGGGTGTTTTGTGTTTCACGCAGCTTACGCGCGGCGGCGGAAATGGCCTCTTCCTGCTTTTTAAGCTGGGCGAGCAGGGTGGCGCGCTGCTGTTGCTGCTGACGTACCGCACGCTCTTTGGCGGCGATATCGGCCTGAATGGATTTAAGCTGATCGCGGTCATCCGCGTGGGCGGATGCGGCGCACAGCAATACGCCAGCGCTGAGTGCGCTGGCGCAAAGCAGAGGTCTGACTGATAACCGAAGCGGCTTCACGACCCATGTGATTGAAAAAATCGCCTTTCCCCTCATGGGGAGCGATTATTCCACGATGAACAGCGGCTTGCCAGTCATCTCTTCAGGGATTTCCATACCCATCAGCGACAACATGGTTGGCGCGATGTCGGAAAGCTTGCCGCCTTCCACAGCTTTCACTGATTTATCACCCACATAAATCAGTGGAACAGGCAGGTTGGTATGGGCGGTATGCGCCTGACCGGTTGCCGGGTCACGCATCTGTTCTGCGTTACCGTGGTCAGCGGTGATCAGCAGTTGGCCGCCTACGGATTCAACCGCCTTCGCAACCTGCTCAACGCAGTGGTCCAGCGCTTCAACCGCTTTAACGGCTGCTTCCATCACGCCGGTGTGGCCCACCATGTCGCCATTCGGATAGTTACAGATGATGGTGTCGTATTTACCGCTTTCGATCGCGGCCACCAGTTTTTCGGTCAGCTCCGCAGAGCTCATTTCTGGCTGGAGATCGTAAGTGGCGACTTTCGGCGAGTTAATCAGGATGCGGTCTTCGCCTTCAAACGGCTCTTCTACGCCGCCGTTAAAGAAGAAGGTCACGTGCGCATACTTCTCAGTTTCGGAGATGCGCAGCTGCGTTTTATCGTTTTTCGCCATCCACTCGCCGAAGGTATTTTCCAGGGAAGCGGGTGGATACGCGCATGGCGCTTTGATATCCGCTGCATATTCGGTCAACTGGATGAAATCGATCTTCGCCACTTTCTTACGGGCGAAACCGTCGAAATCGCTGTTGACGAAGGCGCGGGTGATTTCGCGCGCGCGGTCAGCACGGAAGTTCATGAAGATCAGCGCATCGCCATCTTCCATGGCGGCATCGGCCTGGCCTTCAGCGCGGATCACGGTTGCCTTCACAAATTCGTCGTTTTCATCACGCGCGTAAGCCGCTTCCAGGCCTTCAACGGCGGTCGGGAACTGGAACTCACCTTTTGCCAGGGTCAGCAGATCATAGGCTTGCTCAACGCGGTCCCAGCGGTTGTCGCGGTCCATGGCATAGTAACGGCCAACGATGGACGCCACGCGGCCTTTGCCCAGTGCGGCAAATTTATCTTCAAACGCTTTAAGAGAACCTTTTGCGCTGCGTGGCGGCGTATCGCGACCATCCAGGAAGGCGTGCAGATAGATTTTTTCCGCACCGCGCTCGGCGGCCAGTTCTACCATCGCCATGATGTGATCTTCGTGGCTGTGAACGCCGCCCGCAGAGAGCAGACCCATAATGTGAACGGCCTTGCCTGCGGCAACGGCTTTATCAACCGCTCCGGTGAGCGTTGGGTTGGCAAAGAATGTACGTTCTTTGATTTCAACGTCCAGGCGCGTCAGGTCCTGGTAAACGATACGGCCCGCACCCAGGTTAACGTGACCCACTTCAGAGTTGCCCATCTGACGATCCGGCAGACCCACTTCCAGGCCAGACGCATCAATCAGGGTGTGGGGACGTTTTGCCCATAGCGCATCCATAACCGGGGTTTTGGCGTTGAAAATGGCGTTATCCTGTTGATCTTCACGGTAGCCATAGCCATCCAGAATCACCAGTACCATAGGTTTTTTAGAAACCGACATTGCGACAACCTCATGCTCAAGAGACAAAAAATTTGCGTAATTTTACTACAGCTGAATCGATAAAATAGCCGCAGAAGATCAAAGAAAGCGCGGGGGCAATGCTGTTCTCAGGCCATTTTGAGGCTTTTTTTACGTGGCATGCCGCAGAAAATAGATTAGCTTTATGTCGCTGGCTGTATTTGCCACAGTGCACAGGTATACTCCTGTCCTGGTTTTTTTAATCACTTAGTCGGGAGTTGTTACCCCCCATGCAAGAAATTATGCAATTCGTTAGCCGCCACCCGGTTCTGAGCATCGCGTGGATTGGCCTGCTGGTCGCTGTACTGTTCACCACATTTAAGGGACTGACGTCTAAAATTAAGGTGATCACCCGCGGTGAAGCGACACGTCTGATCAACAAAGAGGACGCCGTGGTTGTCGATCTGCGTCAGCGCGACGATTTCCGCAAGGGCCACATCGCAGGTGCTATCAACCTGCTGCCAGCGGAAATTAAAGCGAACAACATTGGTGAGCTGGAGAAGCATAAAGCCCAGCCGATTATTGTTGTTGACGGCACTGGCATGCAGGCGCAGGAATCTGCCAACGCACTGCATAAAGCAGGCTTTGAAAACGTAACGGTGCTGAAAGAAGGCATCTCCGGCTGGAGCGGGGAGAATCTTCCTTTAGTGCGCGGTAAATAAGGAGTTAAGTGATGGCCAATATTGAGATCTACACCAAAGCAACGTGCCCGTTCTGCCACCGAGCGAAAGCGCTGCTGTCCAGCAAAGGCGTAACGTTCAAGGAACTGCCGATCGATGGTGACGCGATTAAACGCGAAGAGATGATCCAACGCAGTGGTCGCACAACGGTTCCACAGATTTTTATTGATGCGCAGCACATTGGCGGCTGTGATGACTTGTATGCGCTCGACGCCCGTGGTGGACTCGATCCGCTGCTGAGCTAGAGACTTTAGGACAATTAAAAAGGGTTTTTCCATGTCAGAACAAAATAACACCGAGATGACTTTCCAGATCCAGCGCATCTACACCAAGGATGTCTCTTTCGAAGCGCCAAATGCGCCGCACGTTTTCCAGAAAGACTGGCAGCCAGAGGTTAAACTTGATCTGGATACCGCATCCACCCAGCTGGCGGATGATGTGTATGAAGTCGTACTGCGTGTCACCGTGACCGCCTCTCTGGGCGAAGAGACTGCATTCCTGTGCGAAGTTCAGCAGGGCGGTATCTTCTCCATCGGCGGCATCGAAGGCAACCAGATGGCACATTGCCTGGGTGCATACTGCCCGAACATCCTGTTCCCGTATGCCCGTGAATGCATCACCAGCCTGGTTTCTCGCGGTACATTCCCGCAACTGAACCTTGCGCCAGTAAACTTTGATGCGCTGTTCATGAACTATCTACAGCAGCAGGCTGGCGAAGGTGCCGAACAACATCAGGATGCCTGATGAGCACTGTTAATGCGTCAATGACTGTGATCGGTGCCGGCTCTTACGGCACCGCTCTTGCCATCACGCTGGCAAGAAATGGTCACGACGTGGTCCTGTGGGGCCACGATCCAAAACATATCGCGACGTTGCAACACGACCGCTGCAACGTGGCGTTTCTCCCGGACGTTCCGTTCCCTGACTCTCTGTATCTGGAAAGCGACCTCGCGACCGCGCTGGCGGCCAGCCGCAATATTTTGATTGTGGTGCCAAGCCACGTGTTTGGCGAAGTCCTGCGTCAGATTAAGCCGCTGATGCGTGCGGATGCGCGTATTGTGTGGGCGACGAAGGGGCTGGAAGCGGAAACCGGACGTCTGTTGCAGGACGTTGCCCGCGAAGCGCTGGGAACAGCGATCCCGCTGGCGGTGATCTCCGGGCCGACGTTTGCCAAAGAGCTGGCTGCGGGCTTGCCGACGGCGATTTCGCTGGCGTCCACCGACCAGGCATTTTCCGACGATCTTCAGCAACTGCTGCACTGCGGCAAAAGCTTCCGCGTGTACAGCAACCCCGATTTTATCGGCGTGCAGCTGGGCGGCGCGGTGAAGAACGTCATTGCCATCGGGGCCGGGATGTCTGACGGCATCGGTTTCGGCGCGAATGCGCGTACTGCGCTGATCACCCGTGGCCTGACCGAAATGTCCCGCCTGGGCGAAGCGCTAGGTGCCGATCCGGCCACCTTTATGGGAATGGCAGGGCTGGGCGACCTGGTGCTGACCTGCACCGATAACCAGTCCCGTAACCGCCGCTTTGGCATGATGCTCGGACAGGGCAGCGATGTAAAAAGCGCGCAGGAGAAGATTGGTCAGGTGGTTGAAGGCTATCGCAATACCAAAGAAGTTCGCGAACTGGCGCACCGTTTCGGTGTTGAAATGCCAATAACCGAGGAAATTTATCAGGTATTGTATTGCGGAAAAAATGCGCGCGAGGCAGCATTGACCTTATTAGGTCGTGCGCGCAAGGACGAGCGCAGCAGCAATTAGCCGGGAAGTATCGTCACCTGAATGACCCAGCCAGCGCAGAACTGGCTGGTCATTAACTATCGTCTGGAGCAAGCAATGCCGTGTGAAGAACTGGATATCGTCTGGAATAATATTAAAGCCGAAGCCCGAGCGTTGGCCGACTGTGAGCCCATGCTGGCCAGTTTCTATCACGCGACGCTACTTAAGCACGAAAATCTCGGCAGCGCCCTGAGCTATATGCTCGCCAATAAACTGGCTTCCCCTATCATGCCTGCTATTGCGATTCGCGAGGTGGTGGAAGAGGCCTACGCCGCAGATCCGGAGATGATTGCTTCTGCCGCCTGCGACATCCAGGCTGTGCGCACGCGAGACCCGGCGGTGGATAAATATTCCACGCCGCTGCTGTATCTCAAAGGCTTCCACGCCTTACAGGCGTACCGCATCGGCCACTGGTTATGGAATGAGGGACGCCGCGCGCTGGCCATCTTCCTGCAAAACCAGGTGTCCGTGACCTTCCAGGTCGATATTCACCCGGCGGCGAAAATTGGCCGCGGGATTATGCTCGATCACGCCACCGGCATTGTTGTTGGTGAAACGGCGGTGATCGAAGATGACGTGTCGATCCTGCAATCCGTTACGCTGGGCGGTACCGGTAAAACCAGCGGCGATCGCCATCCGAAAATCCGTGAAGGGGTGATGATTGGCGCGGGCGCTAAAATCCTCGGCAATATTGAAGTCGGACGCGGCGCGAAGATTGGCGCGGGGTCGGTTGTGCTCCAGCCTGTACCGCCGCACACCACCGCCGCTGGCGTCCCGGCGCGCATCGTCGGTAAGCCAGACAGCGATAAGCCGTCAATGGATATGGATCAGCACTTCAACGGTATTCATCACACCTTCGAATACGGCGACGGCATCTGAACCCCGGAACAGCCAAATAAAAAAGCCCGGTGAGTCAATGCACCGGGCTTTTGATTAGTTGCGGTATAACACTTTGATAATGTGATAGCCGAACTGCGTATGCAGTGGGCCGGTTGGCTCCAGCACCGGGCAGGAGAAGACCACTTTATCAAACGCCGGGACCATCTGGCCTTGGCGGAACTCGCCTAAGTCACCACCGCGTTTGCCTGACGGGCAAATCGAGTGTTTCTTCGCCAGTTTGCCGAAGTCGGCGCCGTTTTTAATCTGTTCGAGCAGATCCTGTGCCAGTTTCTCTTCTTTAACAAGGATATGCAGTGCTGCTGCTGTTTTTGCCATGATCGTGCCTTGAGTCGACTAGTTTACGATCGGTATACTACCACGCGTTTTTCCTCCTCTCCCGACTTTCATTGAGTGATCATTTATGCGTTTAAACCCCGGACAACAACAAGCTGTCGAATTCGTCACCGGACCCTGCCTGGTGCTGGCGGGAGCGGGATCCGGTAAAACACGCGTGATCACCAACAAAATCGCCCACTTAATTCGGGGTTGTGGATACCAGGCGCGCCATATCGCGGCGGTCACCTTTACCAACAAAGCGGCGCGTGAGATGAAAGAGCGCGTCGGCCAGACGCTGGGCCGTAAAGAGGCGCGCGGGCTGATGATCTCTACCTTCCACACGCTGGGTCTGGATATCATCAAGCGCGAATACGCGGCGCTGGGCATGAAGTCCAACTTTTCTCTCTTTGATGACACCGACCAGGTGGCGCTGCTTAAAGAGCTGACGGAAGGGCTGATCGAAGATGACAAAGTGCTGTTGCAACAGCTGATCTCGACGATCTCGAACTGGAAAAACGATCTGATGACGCCGGCCCAGGCAGCGGCAAGCGCCAAAGGCGAGCGCGACCGCATCTTTGCCCACTGCTACGGTCTGTACGACGCGCACATGAAAGCCTGCAACGTCCTGGATTTCGACGATCTGATCCTGCTGCCGACGCTGCTGCTTCAGCGGAATGAAGAGGTGCGCGAGCGCTGGCAGAATAAAATTCGTTACCTGCTGGTGGATGAATACCAGGATACCAACACCAGCCAGTACGAGCTGGTAAAGCTGCTGGTAGGGCAGCGTGCACGCTTTACCGTCGTTGGCGATGACGATCAGTCGATTTACTCCTGGCGTGGCGCACGTCCGCAAAACCTGGTGCTGCTGAGCAAAGACTTCCCGGCGTTGCAGGTGATTAAACTGGAGCAGAACTACCGTTCCTCCGGGCGTATCCTGAAGGCGGCGAATATCCTGATTGCCAATAACCCGCACGTCTTTGAGAAGCGCCTGTTCTCCGAACTGGGTTACGGTACAGAGCTGAAAGTGCTCAGCGCCAACAACGAAGAGCACGAAGCGGAGCGCGTAACGGGCGAGCTGATTGCCCATCACTTCGTCAACAAAACGGAATACAAGGATTACGCGATCCTCTATCGCGGAAACCACCAGTCGCGCGTCTTTGAAAAGATGCTGATGCAGAACCGCATTCCCTACAAAATCTCCGGCGGTACGTCGTTCTTTTCGCGTCCGGAAATCAAGGATCTGCTGGCCTATCTGCGCGTGCTGACCAACCCGGATGACGACAGCGCTTTCCTGCGCATCGTGAATACGCCGAAACGTGAGATTGGCTCTGCGACGCTGCAAAAGCTGGGTGAATGGGCGATGACCCGCAACAAAAGCCTGTTCATCGCCAGCTTCGATATGGGGCTGAGCCAGACCCTGACCGGGCGCGGTTATGACGCCTTAACCCGCTTTACCCACTGGCTGGGTGAGGTGCAGCGTCTGGCTGAGCGCGAGCCGGTGGCAGCTGTGCGCGATCTGATCCACGGCATTGATTACGAATCCTGGTTGTATGAAACCTCCGCCAGCCCGAAAGCAGCCGAGATGCGCATGAAAAACGTTAACCAGCTCTTCAGCTGGATGACCGAAATGCTTGAAGGATCTGAGATTGACGAGCCCATGACGCTGACCCAGGTCGTCACCCGCTTTACGCTGCGCGATATGATGGAGCGCGGTGAGAGTGAGGAAGAGGCCGACCAGGTGCAGTTGATGACCCTGCATGCGTCCAAAGGACTGGAATTCCCGTATGTCTATCTGGTCGGTATGGAAGAGGGCTTACTGCCGCATCAGAGCAGCATTGATGAAGATAACGTCGATGAAGAGCGTCGACTGGCCTACGTGGGGATCACCCGCGCGCAGAAAGAGCTGATTTTTACCCTGTGTAAAGAGCGCAGACAGTACGGTGAACTGGTGCGCCCTGAGCCGAGCCGTTTCCTGCTGGAGCTACCTCAGGACGATCTCATCTGGGAGCAGGAACGCAAAGTCATTACCGCGGAAGAGCGCATGCACAAGGGACAGGCTAACGTGGCGAATATTCGCGCCATGCTGGCAAAAGCCAAAGAGAAGGGATAATGATGAGTAGGCCGGGTAAGGCGAAGCCGCCACCCGGCATTGTTCAGCGACTTACTTTATCTCAAGCGCCCAGTGCACGTAGCTCTGCCACTGGCACTCTTGCTCGATCAGCTCTGCCCCAAGTGGATGATTATCCAGCCAATTTTCCGGTAGCGTCAGCGTGAGCTTTTCATCGTCTGCCGCCAGCGTAATTGCCGGGAGGAGATCGTCGCGGCGACGGCTGGCAAACAAAATCGCCAGACGAAGCAAACGGCACAGATGCTCGGCCACGCGCGGCGGCACCGCATTTTGCTGGTGGAGTGAAGAGAGGTCCACGGCATTGGTCTGGTTTAGCAGCAGGGTAGCGAGCAATTTTTTCTGCGCAGGGGTATAGCCCGGCAAATCAAGATTACGCACCAGCCAGGCGGCATGCAGCGGCGCTTGCTTGTACTCAACGCTCAGGCCAATTTCATGCAGCGCACATGCACTTAGCAGCAAATCGCGACTTAATTGTTCAATATCCCAACGCTGTTTGACCTGGTCCGCAAAGAGCGACGCCAGCTGTCCCACCCGTTGTGCCTGCTCGGTATCCACAATGAAGCGACGCTGGACGTTACGCAGCGTACGGCTGCGGATGTCCAGATCAACCGACAGATGCAGCATTCCGTAGACCAGACCTTCGCGCAGCGCGCCGCCTGCAAGGGTCATGCACTGGATGTTCAGTTCGGTGAAAATGGCGATCAGAATGGCCAGACCGCTTGGAAAAACCAAAGCACGCTCAAGCGTCAGGCCTTCAATTTCCAGCTCTTCCAGCCGACCACACTGAATAGCGCGTTGCTTCAGTTGCTGGAGTTTGGCAAGCGTGATCCGCTCGTCCATCCCCTGCGCCATCATGATTTCCTGCAACGCCTGTACGGTTCCGGACGCGCCAACACACACTTTCCAGCCGTGGTAGCGCAATTCGTCCATGACCGGACGCAGCACCTCGCGCGCGGCGTTTTCCGCCTCGTCGAAGTTCTCTTGCGCGAGATTGCGGTCGGTAAAGTAGCGCTCAAGCCAGGTCACGCAGCCCATCGACAGGCTGAACAGCGACGTCGCCTGGGCGCCCGTGCCGGTGACCAGTTCGGTGCTCGCTCCGCCAATATCCACCACCAGACGGCGATCGTCACCCCCGGTGGTGTGCGCCACGCCCTGATAGATCAGACGCGCTTCTTCTTCACCGCTGATGACCTGCACCGGGCAACCGAGAATTTCCTGCGCTTTGGCAATAAAATCCACGGCATTAACCGCCAGGCGAAGCGTCGCGGTAGCGACAACGCGGATTTGGGTATGGGGTATGTCCTGCAGGCGCTCAGCAAAGAGGCGCAGACACTGCCAGCCACGTTCCATGGCTTCGGGGGAGAGGTGATTGTCGCTGCTCAGGCCCGCCGCCAGGCGGACCTTGCGCTTAATGCGCGTCAGCGTCTGTATGCTTCCCGCCACCTCGCGCACAACCAGCATATGAAAACTATTCGAACCGAGATCAATTGCCGCATATAGCGAGGTGGAACTGAGCATAATTTCTTAACCTGAACGACGACGATTACGCGGTGCGCCACCAGAACGACGCGGACCATTGCCGGAGCGTGGGCGAGTAAGACGCTTCGGCGGCGGCAGTTCGCTTAACAGCGCTTCCGGGTTGTATTTGCTCTGCGGAATAGAGTGACCGATGTAGGTCTCAATGGCTGGAAGATTCAGCGCATACTCTTCACACGCAAGGCTAATAGAGTGACCGCTTGCGCCCGCACGACCGGTACGACCGATACGGTGTACATAGTCTTCGCAGTCATCTGGCAGATCATAGTTAAAAACGTGCGTCACGGCTGGGATGTGCAGACCACGAGCGGCAACGTCGGTTGCGACCAGAATATCGAGATCGCCACGGGTAAATTCTTCAAGAATACGCAGGCGTTTTTTCTGTGCGACGTCGCCGGTCAGCAGACCAACACGGTGACCGTCTGCAGCCAGATGGCCCCAGATATCTTCACAGCGGTGTTTGGTGTTCGCAAAGATGATGGCGCGATCGGGCCATTCTTCTTCGATCAGCGTTTGCAGCAGACGCATTTTCTCTTCATTCGAAGGATAGAAGAGCTCTTCTTTAATGCGGTGACCTGTTTTCTGCTCTGGCTCCACTTCCACATACTCGGCGTTGTTCATTTGTTCGAACGCCAGTTCGCGAACGCGGTAAGAAAGGGTTGCAGAGAACAGCATGTTCAGACGCTGATTCGCAGCAGGCATGCGGCGGAACAGCCAGCGGATGTCTTTAATGAAGCCCAGATCGTACATACGGTCGGCTTCATCCAGCACGACAACCTGGATGGCACCGAGGTTGATATGGTTCTGTTTGGCGTAGTCGATAAGACGGCCAGTGGTACCGATCAGGATATCCACACCGCTTTCCAGCACTTTCAGCTGCTTATCGTAGCCGTCGCCGCCATAGGCCAGGCCAAGCTTCAGGCCAGTAGCCTGCGCCAGGGGTTCAGCGTCTGCGTGGATCTGTACCGCCAGTTCTCGCGTCGGGGCCATAATAAGCGCGCGCGGCTGGTTAACTTTGCGGTCTGCAATCGCTGGATGAGACAGTAAATAATGAAACGTTGACGTTAAGAACGCCATCGTTTTGCCAGTACCGGTTTGCGCCTGCCCTGCAACATCGCGACCGGCCAGCGTAAGCGGCAGGGCGAGAGCCTGAATGGGCGTGCAGTTATGAAACCCTTTATTTTCAAGGGCTTCGATCACTTTTGGGTGCAGGGCGAAGTCGGAAAACTTCTGTTCTGTTAAATGTGTTTTGCTCATAGTGTGGTAGAATATCAGCTTACTATTGCTTTACGAAAGCGTATCCGGTGAAATAAAGTCAACCTTTAGTTGGTTAATGCGACATCAACACGTCGTTGGTGGAGACAAAACCAACGTACCAGGCTTATTCCTGTGGAGTTATATATGAGCGATAAAATTATTCACCTGACTGACGACAGTTTTGACACGGACGTGCTTAAGGCTGACGGGCTAACCCTCGTCGATTTCTGGGCTGAATGGTGTGGTCCTTGCAAAATGATCGCCCCGATTCTGGATGAAATCGCTGACGAATATCAGGGCAAACTGACCGTTGCCAAGCTGAACATCGACCAGAACCCGGGCACCGCGCCAAAATACGGTATCCGTGGCATCCCGACCCTGCTGCTGTTCAAAAACGGTGAAGTGGCAGCGACCAAAGTGGGCGCACTGTCCAAAGGTCAACTGAAAGAGTTCCTGGACGCTAACCTGGCGTAAGGTTTCTCAGCTGAGCGTCCAGAGCGCCTAATTAACGGCGAGATCTGGACGCCCGGCTTTAGTCGTGCTAAGTTAGCTATGACTACGTTTTAAACATATCTTGTTGTTTGAATCTTGTTTTACCCGATACTTCCCGTTGTTTACTTAAACAGTGCGTGAAGTTGCTAGATTCCGGGCTTGTCACTCAATCCGTCTTGTCGTTTCAGTTCTGCGTTCTTTCCCTGTGACCAGACAGCGAACAGACATGAGGTGATGGCCGCTAAACAGGCATGGATGACCCTGCCATACCATTCACAACATTAAGTTCGAGAATCACCCCGAGTTTAAGAACCCACACCATTATGAATCTTACCGAATTAAAGAATACGCCGGTTTCTGAGCTGATCACTCTCGGCGAAAATATGGGACTGGAAAACCAGGCTCGTATGCGCAAGCAGGACATCATTTTCGCCATCCTGAAGCAGCACGCTAAGAGTGGCGAAGATATCTTTGGCGACGGTGTGCTGGAGATACTGCAAGACGGATTTGGTTTCCTCCGCTCCGCAGACAGCTCCTACCTCGCCGGCCCTGACGACATCTACGTATCCCCTAGCCAAATCCGCCGTTTCAACCTCCGCACTGGTGACACCATTTCAGGTAAGATTCGTCCTCCAAAAGAGGGTGAACGCTACTTTGCGCTGTTGAAGGTTAACGAAGTTAACTACGACAAACCGGAAAACTCCCGCAATAAGATCCTGTTCGAGAACTTAACGCCGCTGCACGCTAACTCTCGTCTGCGCATGGAGCGTGGTAATGGGTCTACTGAAGACTTAACTGCGCGTGTGCTGGATCTGGCATCGCCAATTGGTCGTGGCCAGCGTGGTCTGATTGTGGCGCCGCCAAAAGCCGGTAAAACCATGCTGCTGCAAAACATCGCGCAGAGCATTGCTTACAACCATCCAGACTGTGTGCTGATGGTGCTGCTGATTGACGAACGTCCGGAAGAAGTGACCGAGATGCAGCGTCTGGTGAAAGGGGAAGTGGTTGCGTCTACCTTCGACGAGCCTGCTTCTCGCCACGTTCAGGTTGCGGAAATGGTTATCGAGAAGGCGAAACGCCTGGTTGAGCACAAGAAAGACGTGATCATCCTGCTCGACTCCATCACCCGTCTGGCGCGTGCCTACAACACCGTGGTGCCTGCTTCCGGTAAAGTACTGACCGGTGGTGTGGATGCCAACGCCCTGCATCGTCCGAAGCGTTTCTTCGGTGCGGCGCGTAACGTGGAAGAGGGCGGTAGCCTGACCATTATCGCGACGGCGCTGATCGATACCGGCTCCAAAATGGACGAAGTTATCTACGAAGAGTTTAAAGGTACAGGCAACATGGAACTGCACCTTTCTCGTAAAATCGCAGAAAAACGCGTCTTCCCGGCGATCGACTACAACCGTTCCGGTACCCGTAAAGAAGAGCTGCTTACCACTCAGGAAGAGCTTCAGAAAATGTGGATCCTGCGTAAAATCATCCATCCAATGGGCGAAATTGACGCAATGGAATTCCTCATTAACAAACTGGCGATGACCAAAACGAACGACGATTTCTTCGACATGATGAAACGCTCGTAACGCAAATAATCCCAGTAAACGCCACGTTTTTACGTGGCGTTTTTTATTTATGGACTATACGCTATTACCACACACTCCCAATTTTGACCTGTCGGTGCGACAATAAGAAGGTTTGCACAGTCAAAGAAATAATTGATTGAAAAACATACAAAGGGAGTTGTGAGAAGCCATCTTTAATCCTTCTGAGGCAGAGGCTTCATGGTTATACTTCCGGGACTAACATTTGTTGAGAGCAATCCATTGTGAATCTACTCACTGCAGTAACTGAGCTGATCAGTATTTTTTTATTCACAACCTGTTTTTTGTTCATTGCGCGCAAGGTAGCAAAAAGAATTGGGTTAGTGGACAAACCGAACTTCCGTAAACGTCATCAGGGGCTTATTCCGCTGGTGGGCGGCATTTCGGTATACGCAGGCATCTGTTTCACATTCGGGATCGCGGATTACTATATCCCCCATGCCGCACTCTACCTGGCATGTGCCGGTGTGCTGGTACTGGTCGGCGCCCTTGATGATCGTTTTGATATCAGCGTGAAGTTCCGCGCGACGGTACAGGCGGCCATTGGCATCATTATGATGGTGGTAGGCGGCCTCTATCTCAGAAGCCTGGGCTACGTGTTTGGTCCCTGGGAGCTGGTGCTTGGGCCATTCGGCTTCTTCCTGACGCTGTTTGCCGTGTGGGCGGCTATCAACGCCTTTAACATGGTTGACGGTATAGACGGTCTGCTCGGTGGGCTGTCCTCTGTTTCGTTTGGCGCTATCGGCATCATTTTATGGTTTGACGGCCAGTACAGCCTGTCAATGTGGTGCTTTGCCATGATTGCCGCCATCCTGCCTTACATCTGCCTGAACCTGGGCGTATTAGGGCGTCGCTATAAAGTCTTTATGGGCGATGCGGGCAGTACCCTGATTGGCTTTACGGTTATCTGGGTCCTGCTGGAAACCACGCAGGGTAAAACGCACCCTATCAGCCCGGTAACGGCTCTCTGGATTATCGCCATCCCGCTGATGGACATGGTCGCTATTATGTACCGCCGTCTGCGTAAAGGGATGAGCCCGTTTTCTCCCGATCGGCAGCATATTCATCACCTGATTATGCGCGCCGGCTTCACGTCTCGTCAGGCATTTGTGTTGATTACGCTTGCGGCTGCTATTCTGGCTGCGATTGGCGTTGCCGCGGAATACGCACATTTCATTCCTGAATGGGTAATGTTGGTATTATTCTTGCTAGCATTTTTCATGTACGGTTACTGCATCAAGCGTGCATGGAAAGTCGCGCGTTTTATTAAACGTTTAAAACGCAGGATGCGTCGGAACAGTGGCAAAAACACAACATTAACTAAGTAAAACCGGGACTATGATGACTCAACCGTTGGCGGGAGCGAAATCAGTGGGCACTGAGAACGAGCTGGATATTCGTGGTTTGTTTCGCGTGTTATGGCAGGGCAAACTGTGGATTGTGGGAATTGCCCTGGGGTTCGCACTGTTAGCGCTTGCCTACACCTTCTTTGCAAAACAAGAGTGGAGCGCCACGGCGATCACAGACCGACCAACGGTGAATATGCTTGGAGGCTACTACTCCCAGCAGCAATTCCTGCGTAATCTTGATATCAAGGCCAATCTGGCGACCCCGGATCAGGCCTCGGTGATGGATGAATCCTACAAAGAGTTTGTGATGCAGCTGGCGTCGTGGGATACACGTCGCGATTTCTGGTCCCAGACGGACTACTACAAGCAGCGCATGGTCGGTAACAGCAAAGCGGATGCCGCGCTGCTGGATGACCTGATTAATAACATTCAGTTTATGCCTGGCGATGTGCTTCGTAACGTTAGCGACAGCGTGAAGCTGATTGCGGAAACGGCGCCGGACGCCAATAACCTGTTGCGTCAGTACGTTGCTTTCGCCAGCCAGCGCGCGGCCAGCCATCTGAATGACGAGCTGAAAGGCGCCTGGGCTGCGCGTACTATCCAGATGAAAGCGCAGGTCAAACGTCAGGAAGAGGTCGCTAAGGCCATCTTCGCCCGTCGCGTGCATAATCTTGAGCAGGCGCTCAAGATTGCGGAACAGCACAATATTTCCCGTAGCGAAACGGATGTTCCGGCTGATGAACTCCCGGATTCAGAAATGTTCCTTCTTGGTCGCCCAATGCTTCAGGCACGTCTGGAAAATATCCAGGCCGTTGGCCCTGACTTTGACCTTGATTATGACCAAAACCGCGCCATGCTCAATACGCTCAACGTCGGTCCAACGCTGGACCCGCGTTTTCAGACCTATCGTTATTTAAGAACGCCTGAAGAGCCTGTAAAACGCGATAGTCCGCGTCGCGCATTCCTGATGATCATGTGGGGGATTGTGGGCGCACTGACTGGCGCTGGCGTAGCGTTATTGCGTCGCCGCACAAACTAAGAACGCCGTCTACGATGAAGGCTGCGGCCTTCATCGTCTAATCGAAGAGAATCGATGTGAAAGTACTAACCGTATTTGGCACCAGGCCGGAGGCCATCAAGATGGCGCCTCTGGTTCATGCGCTGGCCAGAGATCCTGATATCGAAGCGAAAGTGTGCGTGACTGCCCAGCACCGTGAGATGCTCGATCAGGTCTTAACCCTTTTTTCTATCGTCCCGGATTACGATCTCAATATAATGAAACCGGGACAGGGACTGACGGAAATCACCTGCCGTATTCTGCAAGAATTAAAGCCTATTCTGGAGTCGTTCAAGCCGGATGTGGTGCTGGTGCACGGCGACACCACCACCACCGTGGCGACCAGCCTGGCCGCGTTCTATCAGCGTATCCCCGTTGGTCATATTGAAGCGGGTCTGCGTACCGGCAATCTCTATTCCCCGTGGCCGGAAGAGGCCAACCGTACGCTCACCGGTCACCTGGCGATGTACCATTTTGCGCCAACCGAGAACTCACGTCAGAACCTGCTGCGCGAAAATATCAGCGACAGCAAGATCTTCGTCACCGGCAATACGGTCATTGATGCGCTGATTTGGGTGCGTGACCGCGTGCTGGCTAACAGCGAGCTTCAGGCAGAACTTGCTGCGCGCTATCCGTTCCTGAACAACGGCAAGAAAACGATTCTGGTGACGGGCCACCGCCGCGAAAGCTTTGGCCGTGGCTTTGAGCAAATATGCCACGCGCTGGCTGAAATCGCCGCGCAGAACGAGGATGTGCAGATTGTCTATCCGGTGCACCTCAACCCGAACGTCAGCGAACCGGTCAACCGTATCCTGGGCCACGTGGAAAACGTGCTCCTGATCGAGCCGCAGGACTATTTGCCATTTGTCTGGCTGATGAACCACGCCTGGCTGATCCTGACCGATTCTGGCGGCATTCAGGAAGAGGCGCCCTCCCTCGGTAAGCCGGTACTGGTGATGCGTGAAACCACCGAACGCCCGGAAGCGGTTACTGCCGGTACCGTGCGTCTGGTTGGAACGGATCCGCGTCGTATTGTCGAAGAGGTCACGCGCTTACTGCATGACGATGAAGAGTATCAGGCGATGAGCCGGGCCCACAATCCGTACGGTGACGGGCAGGCTTGTGGTCGTATTTTGCACGCACTTAAACACAATCGGGTAACGCTATGAGTTTTTCTACCATCTCTGTTGTTGGTCTTGGCTATATCGGGCTGCCTACTGCGGCGGCCTTTGCCTCTCGTCAAAAGCAGGTCGTTGGCGTAGATATCAACGCGCACGCGGTGGAAACCATCAACCGTGGCGAAATTCATATCGTGGAGCCCGATCTCGATCGTGTGGTGAAAAAGGCGGTGGACGGTGGCTTCCTGCGCGCCAGCACCACGCCGGTAGAAGCCGATGCGTACCTGATTGCGGTTCCTACGCCCTTTAAAGGCGATCATGAGCCTGACATGGTTTACGTCGAGGCGGCGGCAAAATCCATTGCGCCTGTGCTGAAGAAAGGGGCGCTGGTTATCCTTGAGTCCACTTCACCTGTTGGGGCAACCGAGCAGATGGCACAGTGGCTGGCCGAGGCGCGTCCTGATCTCAGCTTCCCGCAGCAGGCGGGCGACCAGGCCGATATCAATATCGCCTACTGCCCTGAGCGCGTACTGCCCGGCCAGGTGATGGTGGAACTGATCAAAAATGACCGCGTGATTGGCGGCATGACGCCAGTCTGCTCCGCGCGCGCCAGCGAGCTGTATAAAATTTTCCTTGAAGGCGAATGTGTGGTGACCAACTCCCGCACCGCCGAGATGTGCAAACTGACCGAAAACAGCTTCCGCGACGTTAACATCGCGTTTGCGAATGAACTGTCGTTGATTTGCGCTGATCAGGGGATTAACGTCTGGGAACTTATTCGCCTTGCCAACCGTCACCCCCGCGTGAACATCCTTCAGCCGGGGCCGGGCGTGGGTGGGCACTGCATCGCGGTCGATCCGTGGTTTATCGTGGCGCAGAACCCGGAACAGGCACGCCTGATTCGCACCGCGCGCGAAGTAAACGACCACAAACCGCACTGGGTTATCAACCAGGTCAAAGCCACGGTCGCGGATTGCCTGGCCGACAGCGGCAAACGCGCCAGTGAGCTGAAAATTGCCTGCTTTGGTCTGGCATTCAAACCGAATATTGACGATCTGCGCGAAAGCCCGGCGATGGAAATTGCCGAAATGATCGCTGCCTGGCACAGCGGTGAAACGCTGGTGGTTGAGCCGAATATTCATGCGCTGCCGGCAAAACTTGCCGGTCACTGCACCCTTACCGCCCTGGATGACGCGCTGGCGACGGCGGATGTGCTGGTGCTGCTGGTGGATCACAATGCGTTCAAAGCGGTTTCCGGTGATGCCGTTCGTCAGCAGTATGTTGTTGATACCAAAGGCGTGTGGCGTTGAGTATCCTCAACGGCGTGCTGGAGTCCCTTGAGTGGGAAAGCGCATTCTTTGCGCGTCCCTCAGCGATAGTGCGTCTGCGCGACAATGCCCCTGCGTTGCAGGAAGCAGACTTCAGCGCCTGGCAGCGCGTACAGGCTAAGATCCCGGCGGACCGCGCCGATCTGCTGGACGCCCTCCAGCAGCACGGATTCCGGCTGGTCGAGGGTGAGGTTGATCTCTCTGTTACCGTGGCTCTCCACGCCTCACCGGGCGCGGAAATTGCAACGGAGCAGGATATCCCCGCGCTGCGCAAGATGGCGGCGCTGGCCTTCGCTCAGAGCCGTTTCCGGGCGCCCTGGTATGCGCCCGATGACAGCGGCCGCTTTTATGCCCAGTGGATAGAGAATGCGGTCAAAGGCACGTTTGACCACGTCTGTCTGGTGTTCCGTACTGCCGGGGGGCAGATTCAGGGTTTTGTTTCGCTTCGCAGGCTCAACGAGCACGAGGCGCGCATCGGTTTGTTAGCCGGGCGCGGCATGGGCGAGAAACTCATGCAGGCGGCGCTGCACTGGGCGGAGCAACAACAGGTATCGACGCTGCGGGTCGCAACCCAGATGGGCAACACCGCTGCGCTTAAACGTTATATTGCGAGTGGTGCCAGCATCGACGCCACCGCCTACTGGTTATACAGGTGACAAGATGATTCCATTTAACGCGCCTCCCGTTGTGGGCACTGAACTTGATTACATGCAGTCTGCTATGGGCAGCGGCAAGCTCTGTGGTGACGGCGGTTTTACCCGCCGCTGCCAGCAGTGGATGGAGCAACGTTTTCACAGTGCCAAGGTACTGCTGACGCCGTCCTGTACCGCATCGCTTGAGATGGCGGCGCTGTTGCTGGATATCCAGCCCGGCGATGAAGTGATCATGCCGAGCTACACCTTCGTCTCCACGGCGAACGCGTTTGTCCTGCGCGGGGCGAAAATCGTGTTTGTGGATATCCGTCCGGATACTATGAACATCGACGAAACGCTGATTGAAGCGGCGGTCACCGATAAAACGCGGGCGATTGTGCCGGTGCATTACGCGGGCGTGGCCTGTGAGATGGACACCATCATGGCCATCGCTAAAAAGCACAACCTGTTTGTGGTGGAAGACGCCGCGCAGGGCGTGATGTCCACCTACAAAGGGCGCGCGCTGGGTACCATTGGTCATATCGGCTGCTTTAGCTTCCACGAAACCAAAAACTACACCGCAGGCGGCGAAGGCGGCGCGACGCTGATTAACGATCGTGCCCTGGTAGAGCGTGCGGAAGTGATCCGTGAAAAAGGGACCAACCGCAGCCAGTTCTTTCGCGGTCAGGTGGATAAGTACACCTGGCGCGATATCGGCTCAAGCTACCTGATGGCGGATTTGCAGGCCGCGTATCTCTGGGCGCAGCTGGAAGCGGCAGAGCGCATCAATCTGCAACGCCTCTCCCTGTGGCAAACCTACTACGACGCGCTGGAGCCGCTGGCAAAAGCCGGACGTATTGAACTGCCGACCATTCCGGCAGACTGCATCCACAACGCCCACATGTTCTACATCAAGCTGCGCGATAACGACGATCGCAGCAAGCTGATTGCCTGGCTGAAAGAGGCGGAAATTATGGCGGTATTCCACTATATTCCGCTGCACTCCAGTCCGGCGGGCGAAGCCTTCGGGATGTTTGCCGGTGAAGACCGCTACACCACCAAAGAGAGTGAACGTCTGCTCCGCCTGCCCCTGTTCTACAACCTCGCGCCGGTGAACCAGCGTACGGTGATCAATTCGCTTCTGAGTTATTTCGCCTGATATGTCTCTGGCAAAAGCGTCGGTGTGGACGGCAGCGTCCACGCTAGTAAAAATTGGCGCCGGGTTACTGGTCGTCAAGCTGCTGGCCGTCTCATTTGGTCCGTCAGGCGTTGGGCTGGCAGGAAACTTCCGCCAGCTGGTCACGGTGCTTGGCGTGCTGGCGGGGGCCGGGATATTCAATGGCGTCACCAAATACGTCGCGCAGTATCATGACGATGCCGAAAAGCTCCGCACGGTGGTGGGCACCTCCTCTGCTATGGTGCTGGGCTTCTCTACGTTGCTGGCCGTCGTCTTTTTGCTGGCGGCGGCACCCATTAGCCAGGGGCTGTTCGGACACACGCATTATCAGGGGCTGGTGCGCCTGGTGGCGCTCGTTCAGATGGGGATCGCCTGGGCGAACCTGCTGCTGGCGCTGATGAAAGGCTTCCGTGATGCCGCCGGGAATGCGCTGGCGCTGATCCTCGGCAGCATTATCGGCGTTGTCGCTTACTACTTTTGCTATCGGCTGGGCGGCTATGAAGGCGCGCTGCTGGGGCTGGCGCTGGTGCCTGCGCTCGTTGTCATTCCGGCAGCGTTTATGCTGATGCGCAGAGGCAATGTCCCGCTGAATTACCTGAAACCGCAGTGGGACAAGATGCTGGCGGGGCAGCTAGGAAAGTTTACCCTGATGGCGCTCATCACTTCGGTAACACTTCCCGTTGCCTACGTGATGATGCGAAACCTGCTGGCAGCGCATTACAGCTGGGATGAAGTGGGGATCTGGCAGGGCGTGAGCAGCATTTCAGATGCTTACCTCCAATTTATTACGGCTTCCTTTAGCGTCTATTTACTGCCAACCTTATCGCGCCTGACTTCCAGGCAGGATATTACCCGCGAGATTTTTCGCTCCCTGCGTTTTGTATTGCCGGCGGTTGCGATCGCCAGCTTTACCGTCTGGTTACTGCGTGATTTCGCCATCTGGCTGCTGTTTTCGGCGAAGTTTACCGTCATGCGCGATCTGTTTGCCTGGCAACTGGTCGGCGATGTGCTGAAAGTGGGGGCATACGTTTTCGGCTATCTGGTGATTGCGAAGGCTTCGCTGCGGTTGTATATCCTGGCAGAGATCGGCCAGTTTGCGCTGCTGACGGCATTTTCTCACTGGCTGATCCCCACCCACGGTGCGCTGGGGGCGGCTCAGGCCTATATGGCAACTTATATCGTTTATTTCGCTGCCTGTTGCGGCGTATTTTTACTTTGGCGTAAACGCGCATGACTGCACTGATACACATACTGGGATCGGATATCCCGCATCATAACCAGACCGTTCTGCGGTTCTTCAACGATGAACTGGCATCCGGCACGCCCGATGCGCGCGAGTTTATGGTCGTTGGACGCGATAACGGCCTGAGCGCGGCGTGTCCGGCATTGCACATCACCATCTGGCCAGACAAAGCGGCCCTGACCAAAGCCGTTGTCGCGAAAGCCAAAGCGGACCGAAGCCAGCGTTTCTTCTTCCACGGACAATTCAATACCGGGCTGTGGCTGGCGCTGTTAAGCGGCGGGATAAAACCTTCCCAGTTCAGCTGGCATATCTGGGGAGCGGATCTCTACGAAGTCTCCCACGGCTGGAAGTTCCGTCTTTTCTATCCGCTGCGTCGTCTGGCGCAGGCGCGCGTGGGCTGCGTTTTTGCTACCCGTGGCGACCTCAACTATTTTGCTAAACAGCACCCGAAGGTTCGCGGGGAACTGCTCTATTTTCCGACCCGTATGGATCCGGCACTGAATACCATGGCGAATGACGCGGTTCGTGAAGGCAAACTGACCATCCTGGTGGGAAATTCAGGCGATCGCAGTAACGAGCATGTCGCGGCGCTGCGGGCGGTGCATCAGCAGTTTGGCGATACGGTGAACGTGGTGGTGCCAATGGGCTATCCCGCCAATAACGACGCCTACATCGATGAAGTTCGCCAGCAGGGGCTTGCGCTGTTTAGCGCGGAAAATCTGCACATTCTCAGCGATAAGCTGGAATTTGATGACTATCTCGCGCTGCTGCGAAAATGCGATCTGGGCTATTTCATCTTTGCCCGTCAGCAGGGGATTGGTACGCTGTGTCTGCTGATTCAGGCGGGCGTACCGTGCGTGCTCAACCGCGAAAACCCGTTCTGGCAGGACATGGCCGAACAGCATATTCCGGTGCTGTTTACCTCTGACACGCTTAATGTCGAGGTGGTACGGGAAGCGCAGCGTCAGCTCACGCTGGTGGATAAAAATAGCATCGACTTTTTCAGCCCGAACTATCTCACGCCGTGGCACCGCGCGCTGCGTATTGCTTCAGGAGACAACGCATGAGCCAGTTGCAATTTAGCGGCTTGCTGGTGGTCTGGCTGCTGAGCACGCTGTTTATCGCCACGCTCACCTGGTTTGAATTCCGGCGCGTACGTTTTAACTTCAACGTATTCTTCTCGCTGCTGTTTTTGCTGACCTTTTTCTTTGGCTTCCCGCTGACCAGCATCCTCGTGTTCCGCTTTGATGTTGGCGTCGCTCCGCCGGAAATTTTGTTGCAGGCGCTGCTCTCTGCGACCTGCTTCTACGCGGTGTATTACGTCACCTATAAAACGCGCCTGCGCGCGGCGAAAGACACCACACCCCGTCGTCCGCTGTTTACAATGAACCGGGTAGAAACCCATCTGACGTGGGTTATGCTGATGACCATCGCCCTCGTCAGCGTGGCGATTTTCTTCATGCATAACGGCTTTTTACTGTTTAAGTTGCAGTCCTATAGCCAGATTTTCTCCGCCGAAGTCTCCGGCGTCGCGCTCAAGCGTTTCTTCTATTTCTTCATTCCGGCGATGCTGGTGGTCTTTTTCCTGCGTCAGGACAGTAAAGCCTGGCTGTTCTTCCTGGTCAGCACCGTCGCATTTGGCATTCTGACCTACATGATCGTCGGCGGCACCCGCGCCAACATCATTATCGCCTTCGCGATTTTCCTGTTTATAGGCATTATTCGCGGCTGGATCTCGCTGTGGATGCTGGCGGCGGCAGGCGTCTTTGGCATTGTGGGGATGTTCTGGCTGGCGCTGAAGCGCTACGGACTGAACGTGGCCGGCGACGAAGCGTTTTATACCTTCCTGTATCTGACGCGCGACACCTTCTCGCCCTGGGAAAACCTGGCATTGCTGCTGCAAAACTACGACAAAATCGAATTCCAGGGGCTGGCGCCGATTGTTCGCGATTTCTATGTCTTTATACCGACGTGGCTGTGGCCCGACCGTCCCGGTATTGTCCTGAATACGGCGAACTACTTTACCTGGGAAGTGCTGAACAACCATTCGGGCCTGGCGATTTCCCCAACCCTGATTGGCTCGCTGGTAGTGATGGGCGGAACGTGGTTTATCCTGCCGGGCGCGATCGCGGTCGGGTTGATAATAAAATGGTTCGACTGGCTATATACGCTGGGTAACGAAGAGACCAACCGCTACAAAGCCGCTGTTTTGCACAGTTTCTGTTTCGGTGCCATTTTCAATATGATCGTTCTGGCGCGCGAGGGGCTGGATTCGTTCGTCTCACGCGTGGTGTTTTTTATGGTCGTTTTCGGTCTCTGTCTGCTGCTGGCAAAACTGCTGTACTGGTTGTTTGACAGTGCAGGGCTTGTGCACAGACGTGAGCCACAGGGCAGCACAACGCTGTCACAAGTCTGAGTAGGGATTATCATGACGGATACAACTTCAGCCCCGCGTTACGCGCTGCGTGGGCTACAGCTTATTGGCTGGCGTGACATGCAACACGCGCTGGATTTCCTGTTCGCGGACGGGCAGATGAAATCGGGCACGCTGGTGGCCATCAACGCAGAAAAAATGCTGGCGGTTGAAGATAATGCGGAAGTGAAAAGCCTGATTGAAGCCGCGGAGTTTAAATATGCCGACGGTATTAGCGTGGTGCGTTCAATTCGTAAAAAGTTTCCTGACGCTAATGTGTCTCGCGTGGCGGGTGCTGACCTTTGGGAGCGGCTTATGGAACGCGCAGGCGCTGAAGGCACGCCGGTATTTTTGATTGGCGGCAAACCAGAGGTGCTGGCGCAGACCGAACAAAAGCTGCGTAGCCAGTGGAATGTTAACATCGTGGGCAGCCAGGATGGCTATTTCAGGCCGGAAGATCGCCAGGCGTTATATGAGCGCGTGCGCGACAGCGGGGCGAAAATTGTCACTGTCGCCATGGGGTCGCCGCGGCAGGAAATTCTGATGCGCGATTGCCGTCTGGTCAGCCCGGATGCGCTCTATATGGGCGTTGGCGGCACCTACGACGTCTTTACCGGCCACGTTAAGCGGGCGCCCAAAGTCTGGCAAAACCTGGGGCTGGAGTGGCTCTACCGCCTGCTCTCTCAACCGACGCGTATCAAACGACAGATTCGTCTGCTGCGCTACCTCGCCTGGCACTACACCGGGAAAATGTAATCAATATGCAGCGCGATCTGCTGTTCGCGCTGCAACCCCCCCTGTAAAACTGCTGGATTTCTGTACAATGCATTCATTTTTTTAATGCATTGTTTGCCATTTGCCAGAATTTAAGAAACCATTCGCTCCGTATTTCAGTACCCCTCAAAACAATACCCGGCAATAAGTCGGGAAACAGCAAACACAACCGAGGATTTATGGCAGAGAAAAAACCGGAGCTTCAGCGTGGGCTGGAAGCTCGACATATTGAATTGATCGCGCTGGGCGGCACTATCGGCGTTGGCCTGTTTATGGGCTCGGCAAGCACGCTGAAATGGGCGGGGCCTTCCGTCCTGCTGGCGTATATTATTGCCGGGCTGTTCGTCTTCTTCATCATGCGCTCAATGGGCGAAATGTTGTTTCTGGAGCCGGTAACGGGCTCTTTCGCCGTTTACGCCCACCGTTATATGAGCCCGTTCTTTGGCTATCTCACGGCCTGGTCGTACTGGTTTATGTGGATGGCCGTCGGGATTTCGGAGATCACCGCCATCGGGGTCTACGTGCAGTTCTGGTTCCCGGAGATGGCCCAGTGGATACCCGCGCTCATCGCCGTAGGGCTTGTGGCGCTGGCGAACCTTGCCGCCGTTCGCCTTTACGGTGAAATCGAGTTCTGGTTTGCGATGATCAAAGTCACCACCATTATCGTGATGATTGTTGTGGGTCTGGGTGTCATCTTCTTTGGTTTCGGTAACGGCGGGCACGCGATTGGTTTCGGTAACCTGACCGGACACGGCGGCTTCTTTGCCGGCGGCTGGAAAGGCTTCCTGACCGCACTCTGTATCGTTGTCGCCTCTTATCAGGGCGTTGAGCTGATCGGCATTACCGCAGGTGAGGCGAAAAACCCGCAGGTCACGCTGCGTAGCGCGGTAGGCAAGGTGCTGTGGCGTATCCTGATTTTCTATGTGGGCGCGATCTTCGTTATCGTGACCATTTTCCCATGGAACGAGATCGGCACCACCGGCAGCCCGTTTGTCTTAACCTTCGCTAAGATTGGCATCACGGCGGCGGCCGCCATTATCAACTTTGTGGTGCTGACGGCGGCGCTCTCCGGCTGTAACAGCGGGATGTACAGCTGCGGGCGTATGCTTTACGCGCTCTCGCAAAACAAACAGCTGCCGGCGGTGATGGGTAAAGTCTCCCGCGTGGGTGTACCGGTGGCGGGCGTAGCGGTGTCGATTGTGATTCTGCTGATTGGCTCTTGCCTGAACTACATCATCCCGAATCCGCAGCGCGTGTTTGTTTACGTCTATAGCGCCAGCGTGCTGCCGGGAATGGTACCGTGGTTTGTCATTTTGATTAGCCAGCTGCGTTTCCGACAGGCGCACAAAAAAGCGATCGCCAGCCATCCGTTCCGCTCCATTCTGTTCCCGTATGCGAACTATTTGACGATGGCGTTCCTGATTTGCGTATTAATTGGAATGTACTTTAATGAAGATACCCGCATGTCGCTGTTTGTCGGGATGATCTTCCTGGCTGCCGTCACAGCTGCATATAAACTTTTTGGCCTGGGCCGCCGTGGCTCCGCCCATAAAGTGGAGGAATAAGCGGCAAAATGTGCAAACCATAACCAAACGCGCATTTTTTTCAAAAAAGCACTAGACAGCGGGGACGGAGGTACGTAATATCCAGCCCCGCAACGGCGCTAAGCGCCCGTAGCTCAGCTGGATAGAGCGCTGCCCTCCGGAGGCAGAGGTCTCAGGTTCGAATCCTGTCGGGCGCGCCATTTTAGTCCCGGCGCTAGAGCTGCGGTGGTCTGAGAAGTAGTCAGAACCGCGTGAAAGAATACAGTGGTGGCTATAGCTCAGTTGGTAGAGCCCTGGATTGTGATTCCAGTTGTCGTGGGTTCGAATCCCATTAGCCACCCCATTATTGAAAGAGTTGTGAATTGCGAAGGTGGCGGAATTGGTAGACGCGCTAGCTTCAGGTGTTAGTGTTCTTACGGACGTGGGGGTTCAAGTCCCCCCCCTCGCACCACGACTTTTAATGAGTTGAACTAAAAATTCAAAAAAGCAGTACATCGGCGAGTAGCGCAGCTTGGTAGCGCAACTGGTTTGGGACCAGTGGGTCGGAGGTTCGAATCCTCTCTCGCCGACCAATTTTGAACCCCGCTTCGGCGGGGTTTTTTGTTTTCTGCGTTTTTTATCCTGTAGCCTTTCCCCGACAACACTCTATATCCTTGTCGCGATTCAGCGACATATAACCCATTAATATTAAATAATTTATTATTTTACCTCTTAACCTGTCTCCTGGTGACGACATATCGCCGCCTTCAGCGCGATGTTGTATGGCTTCAGGCGGTTCTTAACAGCATAATTTCCTTTTATCTTAAAATGTTGCGCGATGTAAAAGTTCTGCGTGTAAACCTGGCACATTACATGCAATAATATGCGTGTAGATGCTCATTCCATCTCTTATGTTCGCCTTAAGGCCTCATAAACTCAGGAATGACGCAGAGCCGTTTACGGTGCTTATCGTCCACTGACAGATGTCGCTTCGGCCTCATCAGACACCATGGACACAACGTTGAGTGAAGCACCAAATATGTTGTCTTACAGACCTGTTTTAACGCCTGCTTTTATAGCAGGCGTTTTTTTATGGGCGTAAAAAAGGAGGCCATCTGGCCTCCTGTTAATTACTGCTGCGTTCCGTTATTTTGCAACGTCAATAACAGCCCATCACGGCGCATAGCTGCGGCCTCTTCCGGCTTATGCTGCTTGTCCAGCGAATCAGCAAGCCAGGCGTAATCAAATGCGTCCGGACGTTGCTTCAGCGCGGCGCGGAAGGCGAGACTCGCCTCCTGCCACTCGCCGTGTTTCATCAGAGACTGGCCCAGCGTACTCCACAGCAGCGGACGATCGCCCACGGTTTTGATCTGCTGGCGCAGTGCTTTTTCAATTTGTTCCGGATTGTTGGTTTTCAGACGCGGGATGACCATCACCAGGCGGTCATCATACTGTCGCTTGAGACCGTCGAGGAGGATCTCCTGCGCGGTGTCATGGTCATCACACTCAATCAGATGTTCTGCCATCGCCACCTGAAGAGGAACCTGCTGGCGCGTTTTACGGCTCTGGTTTTTCCACCAGGTTTTCAGGCCGTCGCTGCCGAGATCGGCGCGCGCCTGATCCATCAGGCCAATCCAGGCCAGACGCTGAAGTTCATCACGATGTTCATCATCGCCCACATCGGCTTTCGCCATGGAAGGGATAATGTCCAGCAGCGAGCCCCAGGCGCCGGTCCGAATATATGCCTGCTCAGCAAGACGCAGCACTTCCGGATGACGAGGGGTAATTTCCAGCAGACGGTCAACGCCGTGACGAGCGGCATGGTTTTCATTGCGCGCCAGTTGCAGACGAACGCGGGTGATCTCAACCGGAATCGGATCCTTAGTAGAGAGCTCAGATGCGCGTTCAAGATGCTGATTGGCGCGGGCCTCATCGCCTCGCTGTTGCGCCGCCTCAGCGGCCAGCAGATAGTTAACAACCGGCTGTTCTGCATGGTCGGCATTTTTCGACATCAGCTTTTCAACCTGCTGATAGTCGCCTTCGGCCAGCTTCAGCAACGCTTGCTCGGTCTGCTTGCGGGCGCGACGGCGCTTACGGCCAACGAACCAGCCGCGCGTATGTACGCCGGTACGGAAAATACGACGCAGGAGCCACTCCACTGCCAGCAGAACGACCACACCCAGGATCAGAATAATTACCAGCCCTGTTACGCTGGTTTCGATATTGTAGTTATCGGTCTGGATCAATACATAACCCTGGTGACCCGCGAGCATCGGCCCCAGTACAATCCCGGCGATCAGCAGGATGAAGAGTAAGAAGACTTTTAGCATCATTACTCTCCTTGCGGCGCGCTTTCAGGCGCTGGCGCGGCGGCAGGTGCTTCAGCCGGACGCTCTGCCGGAACGCCCGGCTGGGCCAGCAGGTTACGCACGCGCGTCTGCATGAGCTTCTCCAGAATCGGCTGGCTTTCCAGCTTGTCCGGCACGTTCATGGTGATGTTTTGCTGGCTCAGCTTGTCGATATCCTCAAGGAACGCGGTCGTGGTTGCGTCATTGGTATCGTAGTAAGCACGTACCCAGGTTGAAACGTTATCCAGCGCCTGTTTGTAGGTCTCTTCCTGGTGACGCGGTACGGCCTGGGCAGCCACCAGCAGGCGGGAGCGGATGTTTTCACGCAGATAGACGTCCTGGTTCGGCGCCAGCAGCGGCACGGCAGTTTCATCACGGCGGCGAATGGTAATAAAGCTGTCCATAAAGTTCTGCCAGCTCTTTTGCAGGTTGATACGCCATTCGCTCAGGGAGCTGGACAGCTCGGTGCCGTCAGAATCCATCGGGGAGTCATCGTCGTTGTTATCGGCCAACTGAAGGTTATCAATCTGGTTGGAGAGCTGATTTACCTTAAGGATGATACCATCGTAATCGACCTGAGAAACCGCGGACAGGCTGGCGATATCTTCCGTAATAGCGCGGCGAGCGTTGATGAGGCTCGGATCGTTCATGTCCGCCAGGCTTGCGTCGGCGCTTTTCAGCAGCGCGGCGGCGGTGGTGACATCCTGATCGCTCCAGAGCTTGCGCCCGGCCAGTTTCACCAGAAAATCGGCCTGTGAAAGTAGCCAGGTTTTGGCATCGGTTCCCGAAATTGTGGCGACTTTTTCCTGTACTTCGCTCAGCTGTTTGGTCAACTCTTCACGTTTGCTGTTCGCGTCGGCGAGGGCGGCAGCCTGCTGTTTGATCACGCCTTCCAGCTCAGCTTTTTGCGTCTCCTGCGCTTTCTGTAGGGCAGTGATTTGGTTAACCAGCGCGTCGCTGGTGGCCGTCTGGTTGGTGCCTTGTTTCTTCACCAGTCCGTAGAGTCCCACGCCTGCGGCCAGCGCAATCGCGATGGCAATCACGCTCAGCGTGAGGCTGGTTTTGTTGCTGCCGTTTTTCTTCTCAACGGTTGTGTCTGTCGTCTCTGGCTGTGACGTGGTGTCCACAGTCTCCCTGGTCTCTTCAACCACGGCGGAGGATTTTTCGTGTTCCGTCATTATGGCTTCCCATTTGAGAGTTATTGTAATGCGCGCAGCAGCGCATCGTTGTCGGCGTTTTCAGCGATCCGAATATCCTGCCAGCCCAGTTCCCGGGCGTGGTTCGCCAGACGCTCACTGACGACCAGAAGCCGACAGCGGAGTAACCAGTTTTCGCGATACCAAAGCGGAATCAGCGACCAAAGCTGTTGTAACATTTCACCGCTGGTGACCACCAGCGTATTAATACCGCGGGCGTGCCAGCGCATTGCTTCTTCCGCGCCATCATAGTGTTTCGCACAGCGCTGATAGCACTCCACAAACGTCACGTCTGCGCCGCGTTCGCGCAGCGTTTCGCCCAGCAGTTCGCGACCACCGTTGCCGCGCAAAATGAGCGCGCGCTTTCCGGCAATGGTTTGTAATTCAGGTAATTGTAGCAAGACTTCGCTGATTTCCCGATCTAACGGGTAACGAACATCGATTCCGCTCGCGGTATGTAAGGCCAGCGCCGTGGTGCGCCCGATGGCGAAATAGCGGGGGGCGTGAGGCCAGCTAACGGCATGCTGTTGCAGCTGCGCATGGGCAAACTCCACGGCATGCTGCGACAGCGCAAAGAGCAGATCGCCTTCCTGCAAGAGACGCATCTGGTCAGCGAGCTCAGGCAGCTCGCGACCGGGGGAGAATTCAATCAGCGGAAAACTCCAGGCCACCTGCCCCAGTGCGCGCAGACGGCTCACTAACTGCTCTCCTGCGGGAGAAGGGCGGGTGACAAGTATGCTCATGCAGGGGGCTCTCCGTTATAGACCTCAGCCAGAATTTCACGCGCGCCGTTATTCAGCAGCTCTTCCGCCAGCGATACGCCAAGCGCCTCGGCATCTTGCGGCTTGCCGCGACGTTCACCGCGAACCATCTGTGAGCCGTCCGGCGCGCCAACCAGCGCACGCAACCACAGCTCACCGTCAGTTAATTCAGCATAGCTGCCAATTGGCACCTGACAGCCTCCTTCGAGGCGAGTATTCATCGCGCGCTCGGCTTTTACGCGAACGGCGGTATCGTCATGATTCAGCGGCGCGAGCAGTGCCTGAGTGCGCGCATCAACCAGACGACACTCAATGCCGACGGCACCCTGGCCGACGGCGGGCAGCGACAGCTCCGGCGGCAACGCGACGCGAATGCGTTCTTCCAGCCCCAGGCGTTTCAGGCCCGCAACCGCAAGAATAATGGCATCGTAGTCGCCGTTATCCAGCTTGCCAAGGCGTGTGCCGACGTTCCCGCGCAGCGAACGGATCACCAGATCCGGGCGACGTTCAGCCAGCTGACACTGGCGGCGTAAACTTGACGTGCCGACCACGCTGCCTGCCGGCAACGCATCGAGCGAGTCATAGCGATTAGAGACAAACGCATCGCGCGGATCCTCGCGCTCGCAGATGGTCACCAGCCCCAGCCCTTCCGGGAACTCAACGGGCACATCCTTCATCGAATGCACGGCGATATCGGCGCGGTTTTCAAGCAATGCCAGCTCCAGCTCTTTGACAAACAGACCTTTTCCGCCCACTTTGGCCAGCGGCGTATCCAGAATGACATCGCCACGCGTGACCATTGGCACCAGCTCAACGCGTAATCCGGTGTGGCAGGCTTCCAGGCGCTGCTTAACATAATGTGCCTGCCAGAGTGCAAGAGGACTTTGGCGTGTGGCAATTCTCAAAACATTGTCTAACATGCTTGTTACCGTCATTATCAATCGCTAACCATCCTAACATTGTTGACACTCGGATGGCAGTTTTACGGTTGATGAAGAGTGAGAGGGACAGGGCGGCGTACTCGTCAGCCATCGCCGTATTCAGGAATTTACACGTCAAGAACGGTGCTACACTTGTATGTAGCGCATCTTTCTTTACGGTCAACCGGCAAGGTGTTAAATTGATCACGTTTTAGACCATTTTTTCGTCTGTACCACCAGAAAAGCAAAAGGCGTAAAAAGGGTAACGGTTATTTTTTGAAATACTGCGGGTCCGCTGCTTTTTGTGTTCTGACTGGCGTGCGACACCCGGAAACATCAGGCGATACGTCTTGTACCTCTATATTGAGACTCTGAAACAGAGACTGGATGCCATCAATCAATTGCGTGTGGATCGCGCGCTTGCTGCCATGGGCCCTGCTTTCCAGCAGGTATACAGTCTACTGCCAACATTGTTGCACTATCACCATCCGCTGATGCCGGGTTACCTTGATGGTAACGTTCCCCAGGGCATTTGCCTCTTCACGCCTGATGAAACCCAACAGCATTACCTGACTGAACTTGAACTCTACCGTGGTATGCCGCCGCAGGATTCGCCGAAAGGCGAGCTGCCGATTACCGGGGTTTACTCCATGGGCAGCACGTCATCGGTTGGGCAAAGTTGCTCTTCTGACCTGGATATCTGGGTCTGCCATCAGTCCTGGCTCGACAATGAAGAGCGCCAGCTGTTGCAGCGTAAATGCAGCCTGCTGGAGAGCTGGGCGGCGTCGCTCGGCGTGGAAGTGAGCTTCTTCCTGATTGATGAAAACCGTTTCCGCCATAACGAAAGCGGCAGTCTGGGTGGTGAAGACTGCGGCTCGACTCAGCACATCCTGTTGCTGGATGAGTTTTACCGTACTGCCGTTCGCCTGGCCGGGAAACGTATTCTGTGGAATATGGTGCCGTGCGATGAAGAAGAGAATTATGACGACTACGTCATGTCGCTTTACTCGCAGGGCGTTCTGACGCCAAACGAGTGGCTGGATCTGGGCGGCCTGAGCTCCCTGTCCGCCGAAGAGTACTTTGGCGCAAGCCTCTGGCAGCTTTATAAGAGCATTGATTCACCGTACAAAGCGGTGCTGAAAACCCTGCTGCTGGAAGCCTACTCCTGGGAATACCCCACGCCGCGCCTGCTGGCGAAAGATATTAAACAGCGTCTGCACGACGGGGAGATCGTCTCCTACGGGCTTGATGCCTACTGCATGATGCTGGAACGCGTCACCGAATACCTGACAGCCATTGATGACGCCACGCGTCTTGACCTGGTGCGTCGATGTTTCTATCTCAAAGTCTGTGAAAAACTGAGCCGCGAACGCGCCTGCGTGGGCTGGCGTCGTGAAGTCGTCAGCCAGTTAGTCAAAGAGTGGGGATGGGACGAAGAGCGTCTCGCCATGCTCGACAACCGCGCCAACTGGAAGATCGATCAGGTGCGTGAGGCGCACAACGAACTGCTTGATGCGATGATGCAGAGCTACCGCAACCTGATCCGCTTTGCCCGCCGTAACAACCTTAGCGTTTCTGCCAGCCCACAGGATATCGGGGTGCTGACCCGCAAACTGTACGCCGCGTTTGAAGCGTTGCCGGGCAAGGTAACGCTGGTTAACCCACAGATTTCGCCTGACCTGTCTGAACCGAATCTGACCTTTATCTACGTACCGCCGGGCCGCGCGAACCGCACCGGGTGGTATCTGTACAACCGTGCGCCAAGCATGGATTCGATCATCAGCCATCAGCCGCTGGAATATAACCGCTACCTGAACAAGCTGGTGGCCTGGGCCTGGTTTAACGGCCTTCTCACCTCACGTACCCGGTTGTTTATCAAAGGCAACGAGGTGGTCGATTTAGCCAAGTTGCAGGAGATGGTGGCGGATGTCTCGCACCACTTCCCGCTGCGTCTGCCTGCGCCGACGCCAAAAGCGCTCTACAGCCCGTGTGAGATTCGCCATCTGGCGATCATCGTCAACCTGGAATACGACCCGACGGCGGCCTTCCGCAATCAGGTCGTTCACTTTGACTTCCGCAAGCTGGACGTCTTTAGCTTTGGCGAGCAGCAAAACTGCCTGGTGGGCAGCGTGGATCTGCTGTACCGCAACTCGTGGAACGAAGTGCGTACCCTGCACTTTAACGGCGAGCAGGCGATGATCGAGGCGCTGAAAACGATCCTCGGCAAGATGCACCAGGACGCCGCGCCGCCGGACAGCGTGGAGGTGTTCTGCTACAGCCAGCACCTGCGCGGCCTGATTCGTACCCGCGTTCAGCAGCTGGTGTCTGAGTGCATCGAACTGCGTCTCTCCAGCACCCGACAGGAAACCGGGCGCTTTAAAGCGCTGCGCGTCTCCGGCCAGACCTGGGGGCTGTTCTTTGAGCGCCTGAACGTGTCGGTGCAGAAGCTGGAAAACGCCATTGAATTCTACGGCGCGATTTCACACAACAAACTGCATGGCCTGTCGGTTCAGGTGGAAACCAATCACGTTAAGCTGCCGCAGGTGGTGGATGGCTTTGCGAGTGAAGGGATTATTCAGTTCTTCTTCGAAGAGTCGGGCGATAACGCCGGGTTTAACATCTACATTCTGGATGAAACCAACCGTGCCGAGGTGTATCACCACTGCGAAGGCAGCAAAGAGGAGCTGGTGCGCGACGTCAGCCGCTTCTATTCGTCCTCGCACGATCGCTTTACCTACGGCTCAAGCTTTATCAACTTCAACCTGCCGCAGTTCTACCAGATTGTGAATGTGGATGGGCGAGCGCAGGTGATCCCGTTCCGTACGCAGGCGATTACCCCTGCGGCGCCCGCTAACCAGGAAACTGCGCCGCTGTTGCAGCAGTATTTTTCCTGAGGCTTTTCGCCGGGTGGCGCTATCGCTTACCCGGCCTACGGTTTGAGCCGCTGTTGCCGGGTAGCGCTGACGCTTACCCGGCCTACGGTTTGAGCCGCTGATGCCGGGTGGCGCTGACGCTTACCCGGCCTACGGTTTGAACCGCTGTTGCCGGGTGGCGCTGACGCTTACCCGGCCTACGGTTCGAGTCGTTGTAGGCCCGGTAAGGCGTAGCCGCCACCGGGCAACGCAACTACCTGAAACTCACGTCCTCGCCCGCCTGCGCCGTCGCCGCCTGCTCCAGCAGATCCCAGAACGTTTCGCCGCTGCGATCGCAGACCCACTCGTCACCTTTCAGATCAAAGTGATAGCCGCCCTGTTTCGCCGCCAGCCACACCTGGTGAAGCGGCTCCTGACGGTTAATAATAATCTTGCTGCCGTTTTCGAAGCTTAAGGTCAGGATCCCGCCGTTGATTTCACAATCGATATCGCTGTCGCCGTCCCAGTCGTCGATACGCTCTTCGATGGTCATCCACAGGGTATCGGCAAGGCGATGAAATTCACTGTCGTTCATGGTTTTATTCCTGTTTTTCGTGATGGCGGCAGTATAACGCTAAATAATTCCCGTTGCAGGAAAGCGGCAAACTCTTGCTTTTGTGTCTTCTCCTGCGATGATAGAAACAGATTTGAACTTACGGGCAACCTCTACATGAAAAACGTCTTCCGAACGCTTGTCGTTCTTGTCACTCTGTTTAGCCTGACCGGCTGTGGACTGAAGGGACCACTGTACTTCCCGCCAGAGGATAAAAACGCACCACCGCCGACAAAACCGGTGCAAAGTGGTATCGAGTCATCTACGCCGGATACCAACGATCGCGGCAATAACGGCGGCCCGACTCAGGTCAATCTCTGACAATTACGTTCTGTACCCGCGCAATGGAGCAAATGATGCAGTTCTCTAAAATGCATGGCCTTGGCAACGACTTTATGGTCGTCGACGCGGTAACGCAGAATGTCTTTTTCTCCCCGGAATTGATCCGTCGCCTGGCGGATCGACACATGGGCGTGGGGTTTGACCAGTTGCTGGTAGTGGAGCCGCCTTACGATCCTGACCTGGATTTTCACTACCGCATTTTTAACGCCGACGGCAGCGAAGTTTCCCAGTGCGGCAACGGCGCGCGCTGTTTTGCCCGCTTTGTTCGGCTGAAAGGGCTGACCAACAAGCGCGATATCCGCGTCAGCACCGCCAACGGCCGGATGGTGCTCAGCGTCACCGACGACGAACTGGTGCGCGTGAATATGGGCGAGCCAAACTTCGACCCCTCTGCCGTGCCGTTTCGCGCCAACAAAGCGGAAAAGACCTATATTATGCGTGCCGCCGAGCAGACAGTATTGTGCGGCGTCGTCTCGATGGGTAACCCGCACTGCGTGATTCAGGTGGATGATGTGCAAACCGCGGCGGTTGAAACGCTCGGCCCGGTGCTGGAAAGCCATGAGCGCTTCCCGGAGCGGGCGAACATCGGTTTCATGCAGGTGGTGAAGCGTGAACACATTCGCCTGCGGGTTTACGAGCGCGGCGCGGGCGAAACCCAGGCCTGCGGAAGCGGTGCCTGTGCGGCGGTGGCCGTCGGTATCTCACAGGGGTTACTGGCAGAAGAGGTTCGCGTGGAATTACCGGGCGGACGTCTTGATATCGCCTGGAAAGGAGCGGGTCATCCACTGTACATGACTGGCCCGGCGACACATGTTTATGACGGGTTTATCCATCTATGAAGCAACCAGGGGAAGAACTGCGGGAACCTGTATCAGAGCTGGACGACAGCGCTGTTGTGGATTACCTGCTGCACAATCCTGAGTTTTTTATCCGCAATGCACGCGTCGTCGAACGGATGCGCGTGCCGCATCCGGTTCGCGAGACCGTGTCGCTGGTTGAATGGCACATGGCGCGCTCGCGCAACCACATCAATCAGCTCGAAGAGAACATGACGCTGCTGATGGAGCAGGCCAGCAATAACGAAAGCCTGTTCTACCGTCTACTGCACCTTCAGGCGCGTCTGGCTTCCGCGCACAGTCTCGAAGAGTTCCTCAACCGCTTCCACCGCTGGGCGCGCGAGCTGGGGCTGGCAGGCGCGACGATCCGTCTCTTCCCTGACCGCTGGCGTATTGGCGCGCCGTCCGGGTTTACCCATCTGGCGCTGAGCCGTCAGGCGTTTGAGCCGCTGCGCATTCAGCGTCTGGGCCATGAGCACCACTATCTGGGGCCGCTTAACGGGCCAGAACTGCTGGTGGTGCTGCCGGAAGCCAAAGCTATCGGCTCGGTGGCGATGTCGCTGATGGGGCGCGATGGTGACCTGGGCGTGATGTTATTTACCAGCCGCGACGCGCATCATTATGAACAGGGGCAGGGTACGCAACTGTTGCAGGAGATCGCCCTGATGCTGCCTGAGCTGCTGGAGCGCTGGATTGAGCGCGTATGACGGACGGATTGCTCGCCACTGACGTCACCCGTTTTCTGCGCTATCTGGGCGTGGAACGCCAGCTCAGTCCTATTACGCTGCTCAACTATCAGCGTCAGCTTGATGCCATCATGCAGATTGCCGATGAAATCGGCCTGAAAAGCTGGCAACAATGTGACGCCGCCACGGTACGCGGGTTCGTCGTGCGTAGCCGTAAAAAAAATCTCAGCCCGGCGAGCCTGGCGCTCCGGCTCTCTGCCCTGCGCAGTTTCTTCGACTGGCTGGTCAGTCAGGGCGGTCTGAAAGCCAACCCGGCGAAAGGGATCGCCACGCCGAAAGCGCCGCGTCATCTGCCGAAAAATATCGACGTCGACGACGTAAACCGCCTGCTGGATATCGATCTTAACGATCCGCTGGCCGTGCGCGACCGCGCGATGCTGGAGGTGATGTACGGTGCGGGCCTGCGTCTCTCTGAGCTGGTGAACCTGGACTTAAAGCACCTCGATCTGGAATCCGGCGAGGTGTGGGTGATGGGCAAGGGCAGCAAAGAGCGCCGCCTGCCGATTGGCCGCAACGCGGTCTCCTGGATTGAGCACTGGCTGGACCTTCGCGGGCTGTTTGGCGCCGACGAAGATGCGCTGTTCCTGTCGAAACTCGGCAAGCGGATCTCGGCGCGTAACGTGCAGAAGCGCTTTGCGGAGTGGGGCATTAAGCAGGGGCTGAACAGCCACGTTCACCCCCACAAGCTGCGCCACTCCTTTGCGACGCACATGCTGGAATCAAGCGGCGACCTGCGCGGCGTACAGGAGCTGCTTGGTCACGCGAATCTGTCGACCACCCAAATCTATACCCACTTAGACTTCCAACACCTTGCCTCGGTGTATGACGCGGCGCATCCACGCGCCAAACGGGGGAAATAATGCGTTTTTACCGCCCACTCGGTCAGATATCAGCCCTGACGTTTGACCTTGATGACACTCTTTACGATAACCGCCCGGTGATCCTGCGTACCGAGCAGGAGTCGCTGGCGTTTGTGCAGAACTACCATCCTGCGCTGAAAGCGATGCAGAACAAAGACTTCCAGAAGCTGCGTCAGTCCCTGCGGGAAACCGAACCGGAGATTTACCACGACGTGACCGAATGGCGCCGCCGTGCGGTTGAGCAGGCGATGCTCAATGCCGGCCTGAGCGCGCAGGACGCGGCCACGGGTGCCGAAGCGGCCATGGAAAACTTCGCCAAATGGCGCAGTCGGATCGACGTGCCGCAGGAGACCCACGACACGCTGGCGAAGCTCGCCGAAAAGTGGCCGCTGGTGGCCATCACCAACGGCAATGCTCAGCCTGAACTGTTTGGTCTGGGGAACTATTTTCAGTTCGTGCTGCGCGCGGGCCCGCACGGACGCTCGAAGCCGTTCAACGATATGTATCATCTGGCAGCGGAAAAACTGGATTTGCCGCTCGGTGAGATCCTGCACGTGGGCGACGACCTGACCACGGACGTCGCCGGGGCGATCCGCTGCGGCATGCAGGCCTGCTGGATCAAGCCGGAAAATGCCGATCTGATGACTACCCCGGATAGCCGTCTTCTGCCGCACGTGGAAATTTCACGGTTGGCATCCCTCACGACGCTGATATAATCATCAATTGTTCTGTATAAATTAACAGGGTTTTGGCGAATGGAAACATTTGCCTGCCCGACATGACGTGACGGTGCCAATGGACGTTTCTTACCTGCTCGACAGCCTTAATGATAAACAGCGTGACGCGGTTGCCGCCTCGCGTACGAACCTGCTGGTACTGGCTGGAGCGGGCAGTGGTAAGACGCGCGTGCTGGTTCACCGTATCGCCTGGCTACAGAGCGTGGAGAACTGCTCGCCGTACTCGATTATGGCCGTGACGTTCACCAACAAGGCGGCGGCGGAGATGCGCCACCGTATCGCGCAGCTGATGGGCACCAGCCAGGGCGGCATGTGGGTTGGCACCTTCCACGGCCTGGCGCACCGTCTGCTGCGCGCGCACCATATGGACGCTAACCTGCCGCAGGATTTCCAGATCCTCGACAGCGAAGATCAGCTGCGCTTGCTGAAACGCCTGATCAAGGCGATGAACCTCGATGAGAAGCAGTGGCCGCCGCGTCAGGCGATGTGGTACATCAACGGTCAGAAAGACGAAGGGCTGCGTCCGCATCATATCCAGAGCTTCGGTAACCCGGTCGAGCAGACCTGGCAGAACGTCTACAAGGCCTATCAGGAAGCGTGCGATCGCGCCGGTCTGGTGGATTTCGCCGAGTTGCTGCTGCGCGCCCACGAGCTGTGGCTGAACAAACCGCATATCCTGCAACACTACCGTGAACGCTTTACCAACATCCTGGTGGACGAATTCCAGGATACCAACAACATCCAGTACGCCTGGATCCGCCTGCTGGCCGGGGATACCGGCAAGGTGATGATCGTAGGCGATGACGACCAGTCTATCTACGGCTGGCGCGGCGCGCAGGTGGAGAACATCCAGCGCTTCCTCAACGATTTCCCCGGCGCGCAAACCATCCGTCTGGAGCAGAACTACCGTTCTACCAGCAACATTCTGAGCGCGGCCAACGCCCTGATTGAGAACAACAACGGGCGCCTGGGTAAAAAGCTGTGGACCGATGGCGTCGACGGCGAACCGATTTCGATTTACTGCGCCTTCAACGAGCTCGACGAAGCCCGCTTCGTGGTGAACCGCATTAAAACCTGGCAGGAGAACGGCGGCGCGCTGGAGCAGTGTGCCATTCTCTATCGCAGCAACGCCCAGTCGCGCGTGCTGGAAGAGGCGCTGTTGCAGGTGAGCATGCCGTACCGCATTTATGGCGGTATGCGCTTCTTCGAACGTCAGGAGATCAAAGATGCGCTCTCGTATTTGCGTCTGATTGCCAACCGTAACGACGATGCGGCGTTTGAGCGCGTGGTGAACACGCCGACGCGCGGCATCGGCGATCGTACGCTGGACGTGGTGCGCCAGGCCTCGCGCGATCGTCAGCTTACGCTGTGGCAGGCGTGCCGCGAGCTCTTACAGGAAAAAGCCCTCGCCGGACGCGCCGCCAGCGCATTGCAGCGCTTCCTGGAGTTAATCGACGCGCTGGCGCAGGAAACCGCCGACATGCCGCTGCACGTCCAGACCGACCGGGTGATCAAAGATTCCGGCTTGCGCACCATGTACGAGCAGGAAAAAGGCGAGAAGGGCCAGACCCGTATTGAGAACTTAGAGGAACTGGTGACGGCAACGCGCCAGTTCAGCTACAACGAAGAAGACGAAGACCTGATGCCGTTGCAGGCATTCCTCTCTCACGCTGCGCTGGAAGCGGGGGAAGGGCAGGCGGATACCTGGCAGGATGCGGTTCAGCTGATGACCCTGCACTCCGCGAAAGGTCTGGAGTTCCCGCAGGTGTTCATCGTCGGGATGGAAGAGGGGATGTTCCCGAGCCAGATGTCGCTGGATGAAGGCGGTCGTCTGGAAGAGGAGCGTCGTCTGGCCTACGTGGGCGTGACCCGTGCGATGCAGAAACTGACCCTGACCTACGCGGAAACCCGCCGCCTGTACGGGAAAGAGGTGTATCACCGTCCGTCGCGCTTTATCGGCGAGCTGCCGGAAGAGTGCGTGGAAGAGGTGCGCCTGCGCGCCAGCATCAGCCGTCCGGTCAGCCATCAGCGTATGGGCTCGCCGATCTCTGAAACCGACACCGGTTACAAGCTGGGCCAGCGCGTGCGCCACTCGAAGTTTGGCGAAGGCACCATCGTCAACCTGGAAGGCAGCGGCGAGCACAGCCGTTTGCAGGTAGCGTTCCAGGGGCAGGGGATCAAATGGCTGGTGGCAGCCTATGCCAAGCTGGAAAGTGTGTAACTTTCAGAAAAATATCACTATTTTGTAATAATCTGCTAGCCTTATACGTTGAAGGTCAATTAATGCCCTTCAGCGTTCCGTTGCGTGTTGACGCCACAGTTATTGCTGGCGTAACATGCGCGCACGATTACGCTAAGAGGACATTCGCCTTGGACACACCCAGTAGATACTGGCTCAATTCCCTGTCATCCAGGAACAACTCCTAAGGCTATCTCCTCTTGCTGATGGCCTTAGTGGTTGTCAGCGACTGCATCATTCCCGTCGCGCTGAGTCAGGCTGTTTAATGGTCTGAAACCCAATTTGTTTCTGTGTGCCCACCGAACTGTCCGATATTTTTTGCATTGGGAGTCCCGGTCATGTTGAGCGCATTTCAACTCGAAAATAACCGACTGACTCGGCTTGAAGCCGAAGAGTCACAGCCCCTCATTGATGCCGTATGGGTGGATCTGGTCGAGCCGGACGACGATGAGCGCCTTCGCGTACAATCTGAACTGGGGCAAAGCCTGGCGACACGCCCGGAACTGGAAGACATCGAAGCATCCGCCCGTTTTTTTGAAGACGAAGACGGCCTGCACATTCACTCCTTCTTCTTTTTCGAAGATGCCGAAGACCACGCGGGGAACTCCACCGTGGCGTTTACCATCCGCGATGGCCGCCTTTTCACCCTGCGCGAGCGCGAACTGCCTGCGTTTCGTCTCTACCGTATGCGCGCCCGCAGCCAGGCGATGATGGACGGCAACGCCTATGAGCTGCTGCTGGATCTGTTCGAAACCAAAATCGAACAGCTGGCGGATGAAATCGAAAACATCTACAGCGACCTGGAAAAGTTGAGCCGCGTGATCATGGAAGGCCATCAGGGCGATGAGTACGACGAAGCGTTGTCCACGCTGGCAGAGCTGGAAGATATCGGCTGGAAGGTGCGTTTGTGTCTGATGGATACCCAGCGCGCGCTGAACTTCCTGGTGCGCAAGGCACGTCTGCCGGGCGGTCAGCTGGAGCAGGCGCGTGAGATCTTACGCGATATCGAATCCCTGCTGCCGCACAACGAATCCCTGTTCCAGAAGGTCAACTTCCTGATGCAGGCGGCGATGGGCTTTATCAACATCGAGCAGAACCGCATCATCAAGATCTTCTCGGTGGTGTCCGTGGTGTTCCTGCCGCCGACGCTGGTGGCGTCCAGCTACGGGATGAACTTCGAGTTTATGCCGGAGCTGAAGTGGAGCTTTGGCTACCCGGGGGCGATTATCTTTATGATCCTCGCCGGGCTGGCGCCGTATCTGTACTTCAAGCGGAAGAACTGGCTGTAAAAATCTGGCGGGTGGCGCTGCGCTTACCCGCCCTACGATCGAATTCCCTCTCCCTGTGGGAGAGGGTTCCCCACAAAATAATGCCTGCACAGACGGCCCCCTCTCCCTTGAGGGAGAGGGCTGGGGTGAGGGGGAACATACGGCTCTGGTGGTCATTCCGTTCACTTTATGTTCCTTGCTACTCTTTCACGACATGACCGGTGAACGTGCCAGGGTGGCTCAGTCGCCACCACCCTGGCGACCCGGGCTTCCGGCGGTAAATCGCCGCTTCGCGGTGCCTTCGGCTTATTCCTTCCGGCTTATCGGGGACGGGCGGAGGTAACATCCCTGTAAAGCCCTCAGTTATTCTGAGGCAACGTTATCGCTTTTGCTTTCAAATTACTGGGGAACCCTCTCCCCTGTGGGAGAGGGTTAGGGTGAGGGCAACATCACAACCCTTTGCGCACCCTGCGCTGGGTATAAATCGCATCCGCAACAAAGATGGCCAGCGCCACCCAGATAAAGGCGAACGTCACCATCTTATCCGCACCCGGCACCTCGCCGTAAAACACCACCGCCAGCAGGAACATCAGCGTGGGGCCAATGTACTGGAAGAAGCCCAGCGTGGAGAGGCGCAGACGCGTTGCCGCGCCGGTAAAGCACAGCAGGGGGATCGTCGTGACCACGCCCGCGGCCATCAGCATCAGGTTCAGCGACCATGGGTTGCTGCCCATGTGGCTGGTGGCGCTGTCGGCAATACCGAACAGGTAGATCGCGGCGACAGGCAGCAGCCACAGGGTTTCAAATAGCATTCCCGTCTGCGCTTCCACGGCAATTTTTTTACGCACCAGGCCGTAGAAGGCAAAGCTGAACGCCAGCCCCAGGGCGATAACCGGCAGTGAGCCGAAGGTCCACAGCTGTACCAGCACGCCGCAGAAGGCCAGAATCACCGCCACCCACTGCATCCGGCGAAAGCGCTCACCAAGGAAAATCATCCCCAGCAAAATATTGACCAGCGGGTTAATAAAGTAGCCCAGGCTGGCTTCGAGCATGTGATGGTTATTCACCGCCCAGATAAACAGCAGCCAGTTTCCGCCAATCAGCACCGCAGAGAGAGCGAGCAGGAAGACCTTCTTCGGGGTTTTCAGCAGCGTTTTGACGCCTGACCACTGACGGCTGATACTCATCAGCGCAATCATGAAGAAAAAGGACCAGATGACGCGGTGAGTGAGGATCTCGTCCGCCGGGACATAGGCGATAAGTTTGAAGTACGCCGGTGCGATACCCCAAATAAAATAAGCGGCAAGGGCGAGTAAAACGCCCTGCCGCGTCTGTTTAGCATCCATCGGGAAAATCCGTTACAAAAAAGTGAAGTAATTTTACCCGAATTTGCCGTCTCAACCCACCATATAAGTGGCGGTTGCGCTGGCGATATAAACCTGCTCCTCGTTATGCAGCTCAACGCGGGCGACGGCAACTTTATTCCCGGCGCGCAGCAGGCTGCTGGTGCAGGTGAAGCGGTTTCCGCGTCCCGGACGCAGGTAGTCGACGCGTAAATCGATGGTGCCCATGCGCGACAGGCGCTGGCGTAACTCATCTTCGTTGATGGTGTCATGGCGCGTCAGCGTGCTGCCCACGCACACCAGACCGGCCGCCACGTCCAGCGCGGAGGCAATGACCCCGCCGTGCAAAATGCTTTGCGCCCAGTTACCGACCATCATTGGCTGATTATTGAAACTCAGCTGAGCGAAGTCTTTTTCGTATCGCTCCAGCTCAAGACCCAGTGCACGGTTGAACGGCATGTGGTACACAAAAATCTCGCCCACGAGCTTTAAGGTTTCTTCGGCGGTGAGTGTGGCTGACATCTGACGTGGCATCCTTGTTGTTAACAAAATGTTGATTTTATGCTTCAGGATAAAGGAATGCCACTTTAAGAAACGAGGAAGCGGAAGTTATCGCAGAAGTCTGTAGAATGCCCGGACAAAACTATTCATTAAATGTCACCATTTCAGGAGAACACCACCGATGCGGACGTATCTGGGTTGGTTACTGGCGGCGGTTGCGCTGCCCCTCACAGCATATGCGCAGGAAGCGACGATCAAAGAGGTGCATGATAAACCTGCCGTTAAGGGCAGCATCATCGCCAATATGCTTCAGGAGCATGACAATCCGTTCACGCTGTACCCTTATGATACAAACTACGTGATCTACACCCAGACCAGCGATCTCAACAAAGAGGCGATAAGCTCCTATAACTGGTCTGATAATGCGCGTAAAGATGAGGTGAAGTTCCAGCTCAGCCTCGCCTTCCCGTTCTGGCGCGGCATCCTGGGGCCGAACTCGGTACTTGGCGCGTCTTACACGCAGAAGTCATGGTGGCAGCTCTCCAACAGCGGGGAATCTTCACCGTTCCGCGAAACCAACTATGAACCGCAGCTGTTCCTCGGTTTCGCCACCGATTATGAGTTTGCAGGCTGGACGCTGCGAGACGTGGAGGTGGGCTATAACCACGATTCCAACGGTCGTTCCGACCCAACCTCACGCAGCTGGAACCGCATCTATACGCGTCTGATGGCGCAGAACGGCAATTTCATGGTGGAAGTGAAGCCGTGGTACGTGGTGGGCAGCACCGATGACAACCCGGATATCACCAAATATATGGGCTACTATCAGCTTAAAGTGGGCTATCAGCTGGGTGACGCGGTGCTGAGCGCCAAAGGCCAGTACAACTGGAATACCGGCTACGGCGGTGCAGAGCTGGGCCTGAGCTACCCGGTGACGAAACACGTTCGTCTCTATACTCAGGTGTATAGCGGGTATGGCGAATCGCTGATCGACTACAACTTCAACCAGACCCGCGTCGGTGTGGGCGTGATGCTGAACGATATTTTCTAAGCTGCTCGAATGTTTTTGCGTTAAACGTTGAAGTTTCTCTCTCAGGCGCTGAAAATAGCGCCTGTTTCATTTCTGGCATATGGGGTTAACGTGGCGCAGGCGGAAGTATTGAATCAGGAATCGCTGGCTAAACAGGTTTTGCATGAAACCTTTGGCTACCAGCAGTTCCGTCCTGGCCAGGAAACCATCATTGAAACCGTGCTGGAAGGCCGCGATTGCCTGGTGGTCATGCCGACCGGCGGCGGTAAATCGCTCTGCTATCAGGTGCCCGCGCTGGTGCTTAACGGCCTGACGGTCGTGGTATCGCCCCTTATTTCCCTGATGAAAGACCAGGTCGACCAGCTGCTTGCCAACGGCGTGGCGGCGGCCTGCCTGAACTCGACGCAGACCCGCGAGCAACAGCAAGAGGTAATGGCCGGGTGCCGCACCGGGCAGATCCGCCTGCTGTATATCGCGCCAGAACGCCTGATGCAGGACAACTTCCTCGATCATCTGGCGCACTGGAATCCGGTGCTGCTGGCGGTGGATGAAGCGCACTGTATCTCCCAGTGGGGGCACGATTTCCGCCCGGAATATGCCGCCCTCGGCCAGCTTCGTCAGCGCTTCCCCGAACTGCCGTTTATGGCGCTTACCGCCACGGCGGACGACACCACGCGTCAGGACATCGTTCGCCTGCTGGGGCTGAACGACCCGTATATTCAGGTCAGCAGCTTCGACCGCCCGAACATCCGCTATATGCTGATGGAGAAGTTCAAGCCGCTGGATCAGCTCTTACGCTACGTGCAGGAGCAGCGCGGAAAGTCCGGCATCATCTACTGCAACAGCCGGGCGAAGGTGGAAGACACCGCCGCCCGTCTGCAAAACCGTGGCTTTAGCGCCGCGGCCTATCACGCCGGGCTGGAGAACCATATCCGCGCCGACGTGCAGGAGAAATTCCAGCGCGACGACCTGCAAATCGTGGTCGCAACGGTGGCGTTCGGGATGGGGATCAACAAGCCCAACGTGCGCTTTGTGGTGCATTTCGACATTCCGCGCAATATCGAATCCTACTATCAGGAAACCGGCCGCGCCGGGCGTGACGGCCTGCCTGCGGAAGCGATGCTGTTTTACGATCCGGCGGATATGGCGTGGCTGCGCCGCTGTCTTGAGGAGAAACCGCAGGGGCAGTTGCAGGATATCGAACGCCACAAGCTTAACGCGATGGGGGCCTTTGCCGAAGCGCAAACCTGCCGCCGTCTGGTGCTGCTCAACTACTTTGGTGAAGGGCGTCAGGCACCGTGCGGTAACTGCGATATCTGTCTCGACCCGCCGAAGCAGTACGATGGTCTGATGGACGCGCGCAAAGCGCTCTCGACTATCGGACGCGTGAACCAGCGCTTTGGGATGGGCTACGTCGTTGAAGTGCTGCGCGGGGCTAACAACCAGCGTATCCGCGATATGGGTCACGACAAGCTGCCGGTTTATGGCATCGGGAAAGACCAGAGCCACGAGCACTGGGTGAGTATCATCCGCCAGCTGATCCATCTCGGCTTTGCCACGCAGAACATTGCCCAGCATTCTGCGCTTCAGCTGACCGAAGCGGCGCGACCGGTCCTGCGTGGTGAGGTTGAACTGAAGCTCGCCGTTCCGCGCGTTGTCGCCCTGAAGCCGCGCGTGATGCAGAAATCCTACGGCGGTAACTACGATCGCAAGCTTTTCGCCAAGCTGCGTAAGCTGCGTAAAGCCATTGCGGATGAAGAGAACATCCCGCCATACGTGGTGTTCAACGACGCGACGCTTATCGAGATGGCCGAGCAAATGCCGCTCAGCGCCAGCGAGATGCTCAGCGTCAACGGCGTTGGCACGCGTAAGCTGGAGCGCTTCGGGAAAGAGTTTATGGCGCTCATCCGTTCCCACGCTGATGGTGATGATGAGGAGTAGTCAGCCGGGCGAAAAAGTGCCAGGATGGTGACTCACTGTATTATTTCCCCGCGAGCTAATTATGTTAATGCTATTTCTCACCGTGGCGTTAGTGCACATCGTTGCGCTGATGAGCCCTGGCCCTGACTTTTTCTTCGTGTCACAAACGGCCGTCAGCCGCTCCCGCAAAGAGGCAATGATGGGTGTGCTCGGTATTACCATGGGCGTCATGGTCTGGGCGGCGGTTGCGCTGCTCGGTCTGAACCTGATCCTGGCGAAAATGGCGTGGCTGCATAACATCATCATGGTCGGCGGCGGTCTGTACCTGTGCTGGATGGGCTACCAGATGCTGCGCGGGGCGCTGAAGAAAGAAGAGAAAAAGCCGGAAGAGCCAAAGGTTGAGCTGGCAACGGGCGGCCGTAGCTTTGTGAAAGGGCTGCTGACCAACCTGGCGAACCCGAAAGCGATTATCTACTTCGGCTCTGTGTTCTCGCTGTTTGTAGGGGATAACGTCGGCGCGGGCGCGCGCTGGGGGATCTTCCTGCTGATCGTTGTTGAGACGTTCGCCTGGTTTACCGTTGTGGCAAGCCTGTTTGCCTTACCGGCGATGCGTCGCGGCTACCAGCGCATCGCGAAGTGGATCGACGGCTTTGCCGGCGCGCTGTTCGCCGGCTTCGGCATTCATCTCATCATTTCTCGCTAAGCATGACGCGCTGACGCAAGCAGCGCGCCAACCAGCATAAACAGCGAACCAAAGACTTTGTTCAGGGCCTTCATCTGTTTAGGCCCTTTGATCCACGCCGCAATTCGCTGCGCCAGCGTCGCGTAACCAATCATCACAATGATATCGACAATAATGGTGGTCGCGCCCAGCACCACGTACTGCATCACCTGTGGCTGATGCGGCACGATAAACTGCGGGAACAGGGCGGCGAGGAACACGATGCTTTTCGGGTTGGTCAGGTTAACGAACACCGCGCGTTTAAACAGGTGGCCGCGTGTTTGCGTCCGGGAGAGCGTATGCAGATCAATCGAGCCTGCGGCGCGCCACTGCTGAATACCCAGCCAGATAAGATACGCTGCGCCAGCCCATTTCAGCACCTCGAAGGCCAGCACCGAACGGGAGAACAGCGTGCCCAGACCAATCCCCACCAGCACAATATGAATGCCAAGCCCGGTCTGTAAACCGGCGATTGACGCCGCCGCGCCGCGATAGCCGTGATTAATGGAGGTGGTCATGGTGTTGATTGCGCCCGAGCCAGGTGAAAGGCTGAGGATGATGGATGTCAGCAGGTAGGCGAACCACCATTCGAAGGTCATTTGAAACTCCCGGATCGTCTGTTTTTATGCCACAATACGCTATTGTTGAGTCATTTTGTGACCGGTAACGAAAAAAACGATATTCCCTGAATTACGGGGGGTGGAAACCCAATGTTTCAGCAGAAAAAGGACTGGGAAACACGAGAAAACGCATTTGCTGCTTTCTCCATGGGGCCGCTGACCGATTTCTGGCGCCAGCGTGAGGAAGATGAGTTTATGGGCGTCGGGGAAATCCCGGTGCGCTTCGTTCGTTTCCGTGATGAAAAAAATGACCGGGTGATTGTGGTCTGCCCCGGGCGCATCGAAAGCTATATCAAATATGCCGAGCTGGCGTATGACCTGTTCCATCTGGGCTTTGATGTGTTAATTATCGACCATCGCGGGCAGGGGCTTTCTGGCAGGATGTTGCCGGATACCCATCGCGGCCACGTGGATAACTTCAGCGATTACGTCGACGATCTGGCCGCGTTCTGGCAGCAGGAAGTGCAGCCCGGACCGTGGCGCAAGCGTTATATTCTTGCCCACTCCATGGGGGGGGCGATCTCGACGTTGTTTTTGCAGCGCCATAAGCACCAGTGTGACGCCATTGCGCTGACCGCGCCGATGTACGGCATTGTGATACGTTTTCCTGACTGGATGGTGCGCCATCTTCTCGACTGGGCTGAGGGCCATCAGCGCATTCGAGAAGGCTATGCCATCGGAACAGGACGCTGGCGGGCATTGCCGTTTGCCATCAACGTGTTAACCCACAGCCGACAGCGTTATCGCCGCAACCTGCGTTTTTATGCCGATGAACCGCGTCTGCGGGTCGGCGGCCCCACCTGGCACTGGGTGCGGGAAGGTATTCATGCCGGTGAGCAGGTGCTGGCGGGCGTAGGCGATGATGACACGCCGACGCTCCTGATCCAGGCGGAAGAAGAGCGTGTGGTGGATAACCGCATGCATGACCGCTATTGTGAACTTCGCGCCGCTGCGGGCCATCCCTGTGAAGGGGGTAAACCGCTGGTCATCAACGGTGCGTACCATGAGATCCTTTTTGAAAAGGACGCTATGCGCTCAGTCGCGCTCAACGCCATTGTTGAATTTTTCAACAGGCATAACTGATTATTGTTTTCCACCAGAGGTTGAAATCCCTATGTACCAGGTTGTTGCATCTGATTTAGATGGCACGCTGCTTTCCCCCGACCACACCCTGTCGCCTTATGCGAAAGAGACCCTAAAACTCCTGACTGCCCGTGGCGTGAATTTTGTGTTCGCCACCGGTCGCCACCACGTGGACGTGGGACAGATCCGCGATAACCTGGAGATCAAGTCGTACATGATCACCTCTAACGGTGCGCGCGTACATGACACGGACGGCAACCTGATTTTTACCCATAATCTCGATCGTGACATCGCCACCGATTTGTTCGGCATTGTGCATAACAACCCGGATATCGTGACTAACGTTTACCGCGACGACGAGTGGTTTATGAACCGCCATCGCCCGGAAGAGATGCGCTTCTTCAAGGAAGCCGTATTCCAGTACTCACTGTACGAGCCGGGTCTGCTGGAGCCGGAAGGGATCAGCAAGGTATTCTTCACCTGTGTAAATCATGAGGAGTTACTGCCGCTGGAGCAGGCGATCAACGCCCGCTGGGGCGACCGCGTGAACGTGAGCTTCTCCACGCTGACCTGTCTGGAAGTGATGGCGGGCGGGGTGTCTAAAGGTCACGCGCTGGAAGCGGTAGCGAAACGGCTGGGCTTTGATCTGAAAGACTGTATCGCCTTTGGCGATGGCATGAACGATGCCGAGATGCTCTCCATGGCGGGTAAAGGCTGCATCATGCAGAACGCGCACCAGCGCCTGAAAGATCTGCACCCGGAGCTGGAAGTGATCGGCACCAACGGCGATAACGCCGTGCCTAAGTATCTGCGCAAACTGTTCCTTGAATAATCTTCAATTGATTGTTTATTGTTCAGATGTCAACTAAAGAGTTCGCTACAATGCCTTTCCTTCTTTCTGAGAGACAAGCATTGTGGCGCTACTCATTATCACCACTATCCTGTGGGCCTTCTCCTTTAGTCTGATTGGCGAATACCTTGCCGGATCGGTCGACAGCTACTTCTCGGTGCTGATGCGCGTGGGGCTGGCGGCGCTGGTGTTCCTGCCGTTCCTGCGTACCCGCGGGCAATCGCTAAAAACTATTCTGCTGTACATGCTGGTAGGCGCGATGCAGCTCGGCATCATGTACCTGTTCAGCTTCCGGGCCTACGTTTACCTGTCCGTCTCGGAATTTCTGCTCTTTACCGTGCTGACGCCGCTCTACATCACGCTGATTTACGACTTGCTCAGCAGACGCCGCCTGCGCTGGGGATATCTGCTGAGCGCTGCGCTGGCAGTGATTGGCGCGGCGATTATTCGCTATGACAAGGTAAGCGATCACTTCTGGACCGGGCTGATGTTCGTCCAGCTCGCTAATATCAGCTTTGCCATCGGGATGGTGGGTTACAAACGTCTGATGGAGACCCGCCCGATGCCGCAGCATAACGCGTTTGCGTGGTTCTATATGGGCGCGGCGATTGTCGCGGTAGCGGCGTGGTTTCTGCTCGGCAATCCGCAAAAGCTGCCGACTACCTCCGTGCAGTGGAGCGTTCTGGTCTGGCTGGGCGTGGTGGCGTCGGGGCTGGGCTATTTTATGTGGAACTACGGCGCTACGCAGGTAGACGCCGGGACGCTGGGGATCATGAACAATGTGCACGTGCCGGCGGGGCTACTGGTGAACCTCGCCATCTGGCAGGAGCAGCCGCACTGGCCGAGTTTCCTTATTGGGGGAACGGTGATCCTGGCTTCGCTGTGGGTACATCGCCGCTGGGTCGCTCCGCGCTCCGCACAAACGGAAGATGGTCGCACGCGTGGTTCCGCGCTGAGCGAATAAACGCTTCCGTAATCGGCTGACGCTGCTCGCCGTCGCGCACGGCGGCGTACAGCCGGCTCCACAGTCCTTCACCCAGGGTTTTGGTGACCACCAGACCCTGGCGTTCAACCGTCTCGACCACCCAGTGCGGCAGCGCCGCAATCCCCATTCTGGCCGCCACCATCTGAATTAACAGCAGCGTGTTATCCACGCTTTTCAGCTGTGGGCTGATGCCCGCGGGTTGCAGGAAATGGCGCCAGATATCCAGACGACTGCGCTGTACCGGGTAAATCAGCAGCGTCTCCGTTGCCAGATCTTCCGGCGTGATACGCGTTTTAGCGGCCAGCGGATGGTCCGGGGCCAGCACCAGACGCACCTCAAAATCAAACATTGGCGAATAGTGCAGACCGCTGCGCGGCAGAATATCTGAGGTCATCACCAGATCCAGCTCACCCTGCTGAAGCGACGGCTGCGGATCAAACGTGACGCCGGATTTGAAGTCCATCTCCACCTGCGGCCACTTCTGGCGGAAGTTCTCAAGCGCGGGGGTCAGCCACTGAATACAGCTGTGACACTCAATGGCGATGCGCAGAGTGGTCTGCTGCGGCTCGTTGCAGGACTGCAACGCGCTGGCAATCTGCGGCAACACCTGGTTCGCCAGCTGAAGCAAAATTTCGCCCTGCGGCGTAAAGCGCAAAGGCTGGCTCTTACGCACAAAAAGACGAAAGCCGAGGCGTTGTTCCAGATCGCTGAACTGGTGAGAAAGGGCAGACTGAGTCTGGTGCAGCGTGGCCGCTGCCGCCGCAAGAGAACCGCAGTTCCGCAACGCTTGTAGCGTTTTCAGGTGTTTTATCTCGATCATGAAAGTCCTTCACTTCGCCATGAACATTTTGCGCTTGAGGAATATACAGTACCTGCCAATTATAGAAGTGTAAACATCTGGACGTCTAAATAACGAATTTCTACAAGGGGTATGCCATGACAATCCGCACTCACACTCTCGGTTTCCCTCGCGTTGGTCTGCGTCGCGAGCTGAAAAAAGCGCAAGAAAGCTACTGGGCGGGTAACGCCACCCGCGAAGAACTGCTGGCGGTGGGGCGCGAGCTGCGCGCGCGTCACTGGGATCAGCAAAAACAGGCGGGCGTAGACCTGCTGCCGGTGGGCGATTTCGCCTGGTACGACCATGTTCTGACCACCAGCCTGCTGCTTGGCAACGTGCCGGCTCGTCATCAGAACAACGATGGATCGGTGGATATCGATACCCTGTTCCGCATCGGCCGTGGCCGCGCGCCAACGGGTGAGCCAGCGGCAGCGGCGGAAATGACCAAGTGGTTTAACACTAACTATCACTATATGGTGCCGGAGTTCGTTAAGGGCCAGCAGTTCAAACTGACCTGGACCCAGCTTCTGGATGAAGTGGACGAAGCGCTGGCGCTGGGTCACCAGGTGAAACCCGTGCTGCTGGGGCCGGTCACCTACCTGTGGCTGGGCAAAGTGAAAGGTGAGCAGTTCGACCGCCTCAGCCTGCTGAACGATATTCTGCCGGTTTATAAGCAGGTGCTGATTGAGCTGGGTAAGCGCGGTATTCAGTGGGTGCAAATCGATGAACCGACGCTGGTGCTTGAGCTGCCGCAGGCGTGGCTGGATGCCTTCAAACCGGCGTATGACGCGCTCACGGGCCAGGTGAAGCTGCTGCTGACCACCTATTTCGAGGGCGTAACGCCGAACCTCGACACCATCACCGCGCTGCCGGTTCAGGGTCTGCACGTTGATCTCGTTCACGGCAAAGACGATGTGGCAGAGTTGCACAAGCGTCTGCCTGCGGAGTGGCTGCTCTCTGCCGGTCTGGTGAATGGTCGTAACGTCTGGCGTGCCGATCTCACCGGGAAATATGCACAAATCAAGGACATTGTCGGTAAACGTGAATTGTGGGTAGCCTCTTCCTGTTCCCTGCTGCACAGCCCGATCGACCTGAGCGTGGAGACCCGACTCGACCCTGAGGTGAAAAGCTGGTTTGCCTTTGCCCTGCAAAAGTGTGAGGAGCTGGCTCTGCTGCGCGACGCGTTGAACAGCGGCGACACGGCAGCGATTACCGACTGGAGCACCCCGATCCAGGCGCGCCGTCACTCGACGCGCGTGCATAACCCGGCGGTGGAAAAACGTCTGGCAGCCATCACTGCCCGGGACAGCCAGCGCCAGAGCCCGTATGAAGTGCGCGCCGAAGCCCAGCGTGCACGCTTTAACCTGCCCGCGTGGCCGACCACAACCATCGGCTCCTTCCCGCAGACTACCGAGATCCGCGGCCTGCGCCTGGACTTCAAAAAGGGCAATCTGGATGCGAATCACTACCGCACCGGCATTGCGGAGCACATCAAACAGGCGATCGTCGAGCAGGAACGTCTGGGTCTGGACGTGCTGGTGCACGGCGAGGCCGAGCGTAACGATATGGTGGAATACTTCGGTGAACACCTGGACGGCTTTGTCTTTACCCAGAACGGCTGGGTGCAAAGCTACGGCTCCCGCTGCGTGAAGCCGCCGGTGGTGATCGGTGACGTCAGCCGCCCGGAAGCGATCACCGTGGAGTGGGCGAAGTATGCCCAGTCTCTGACCGACAAACCGGTAAAAGGCATGCTTACGGGGCCGGTGACCATTCTCTGCTGGTCGTTCCCGCGTGAAGATGTATCCCGGGAAACCATCGCCAAACAGATCGCCCTGGCGCTGCGTGATGAAGTGGCGGATCTGGAAGCGGCGGGGATTGGCATCATTCAGATCGACGAACCGGCGCTGCGTGAAGGCTTGCCGCTGCGTCGCAGCGACTGGGATGCTTATCTGACGTGGGGCGTGGAGGCGTTCCGCCTCAACGCGGCCGTCGCGAAGGACGACACGCAGATCCACACCCACATGTGTTACTGCGAATTTAACGACATCATGGACGCCATTGCCGCGCTCGACGCCGATGTGATCACCATCGAGACCTCGCGTTCAGACATGGAGCTGCTGGAGTCGTTCGAAGAGTTCGACTACCCGAACGAAATCGGGCCGGGCGTGTACGACATTCACTCTCCTAACGTGCCGAGCGTGGAGTGGATTGAATCGCTACTGAGAAAAGCCGCCCAGCGCATTCCGGCGGAACGCCTGTGGGTAAACCCGGACTGCGGCCTGAAAACCCGCGGCTGGCCTGAAACCCGCGCGGCGCTGGCGAACATGGTGCAGGCGGCGCAGAATTTGCGTCAGGCGTAGTGGTGCTGGATTGCCCGGTTGGCGCAGCCGCCACCGGGCTTTTTGTATTACGCTTTCTTCCCGCCGTACTGGCTGAACCACGCCAGCATTCTCTGCCAGCCATCTTTCGCCGATTCTGCGTGATAGCTCGGACGATAATCGGCATTAAACGCGTGTCCCGCATCCGGGTACACCACGATTTCGGCCTTCGCGTTTGCCGCCCGCAGCGCGTGGCGCATGGTCTCGACGGTATCAAGCGGAATGCCGGTATCCTGGCCGCCATACAGCCCTAGCACCGGGGCATTTAAATCGGTGGCGATATCAACTGGATGTTTCGGCGAGTTCAGGGTCTTTTCACCCACCAGTTTACCGTACCAGGCCACAGCGGCTTTCAGCTGCGGATTGTGCGCGGCATACAGCCAGCTAATGCGTCCGCCCCAGCAGAAGCCGGTCACCATCAGACGGTGCGGGTCGCCACCGTTGCGCGCCGCCCAGCTGGCAACGTGGTCGAGATCGGCCAGCACCTGCGCGTCCGGCACTTTGCTGACCAGGTTGCTGAACAGCGTCGGGATGTCGCTGTAATCATTCGGATCGCCCTGACGGAAGTAGAGTTCCGGCGCAACGGCCAGGTAACCTTCCAGCGCCAGACGGCGGCAGAGGTCGCGAATATGTTCATGAACGCCAAATATTTCCTGCACCACGATCACGATGGGCAGCGGGCCATCGGCAGATTTTGGCCGCGCGTGGTACGCTGGCATGTTCTCTCCCTGGGAGGGAATGGAGGTCTCGCCTGCGGTAATGGCTTCTTCAGGGGTTGAGACGATGGTTGAAGCGTGCGGGGCCGCAGCAGGTGCAAAACCGGTTTTTTCAGTCATGGCATTCTCCGTACCAATGAATGGATTAGCGCAAAGATAAATATAGACACCAGGTTAACAACCCACAGTGCCTTATAGCGTCTATCTTTTGTGCAGCGCCCGGCGATATAACTTGTTAATGTGATGTGAATCACTATTTTATGGAAATTAACTGCAATCATTTTCATTCATGGTGAGATGTGTCACGAAATAATGCACATTGCTTCTGTAAAGTACCGTTTTACTTCTTCTGACAAACCGACCCACAGAGGAGTCACCTATGTCTAAGTCTGATGTTTTTCATCTCGGCCTCACTAAAAACGATTTACAAGGGGCTACGCTTGCTATCGTCCCTGGCGATCCTGAGCGTGTGGAAAAGATCGCCGCGCTGATGGATAAGCCGGTTAAGCTGGCAGCGCATCGCGAATTCACCACCTGGCGCGCAGAGCTGGACGGTAAAGCGGTGATCGTGTGCTCTACCGGTATTGGTGGCCCGTCTACCTCTATCGCCGTTGAAGAGCTGGCGCAGCTGGGCATTCGTACTTTCCTGCGCATCGGCACCACAGGCGCCATTCAGCCGCACATCAACGTGGGCGACGTGCTGGTTACCACCGCATCCGTGCGTCTGGACGGGGCAAGCCTGCACTTTGCACCGATGGAATTCCCGGCAGTGGCCGATTTCGAATGCACCACCGCGCTGGTTGAAGCCGCGAAGTCCGTGGGCGCCACCACCCACGTGGGCGTAACTGCCTCTTCCGATACCTTCTACCCGGGCCAGGAGCGTTACGACACCTTCTCTGGTCGCGTGGTGAGCCGTTTCAAAGGCTCCATGGAAGAGTGGCAGTCGATGGGCGTCATGAACTACGAAATGGAATCTGCGACGCTGCTGACCATGTGCGCAAGCCAGGGTCTGCGTGCCGGTATGGTGGCGGGCGTTATCGTCAACCGTACCCAGCAGGAGATCCCGAACGCTGAAACCATGAAGCAGACTGAAAGCCATGCGGTGAAAATCGTGGTTGAAGCGGCGCGCCGCCTGATCTAATTCTCTCTTCAGTGCTGAAAGGCCGACATGCTCGGCCTTTTCTTTTTGCGTAACGCCTCGCAGGAAAACCCTTTCAAACTGGACGTTCATACAGCACAATTCTATTTTGTGCGGTAATACGTTGATGCAGGGGGCATTGTGGATATCTCAATCCTGATTTATGCAGTGATTGCGCTGGTGAGCGTGGGGATTGGCTGGCTCATTTCCGGCTACCAGCATGCGCAGCAGAAAGCCGAACAACTGGCAGAGCGCGAAGAGATCGTCGCTGAACTTAGCGCGACGAAACAACAGCTTGCGCTGAGTGACCACTGGCGCGACGAATGCGAACTGCTCAATAACGAACTGCGCAATCTGCGTGATATCAATACCTCGCTGGAGGCCGATCTCCGTGAAGTGACCACCCGTCTTGAGTCCACCCAACTGCACGCCGAAGACAAAATCCGTCAGATGATCAACAGCGAGCAGCGTCTTAGCGAGCAGTTTGAGAACCTCGCGAACCGCATTTTTGAGCACAGCAATCGCCGCGTGGATGAGCAGAACCGCCAGAGCCTGAACAGCCTGCTGACGCCGCTGCGTGAACAGCTGGATGGCTTTCGCCGTCAGGTACAGGACAGCTTTGGTCAGGAAGCCCGCGAACGCCACACGCTGGCGCATGAAATTCGTAATCTCCAGCAGCTGAATGCGCAGATGGCGCAGGAGGCGGTTAACCTGACGCGCGCACTGAAAGGTGATAACAAAGCGCAGGGAAACTGGGGCGAAGTGGTCATGACGCGCGTGCTGGAGGCCTCTGGCCTGCGCGAAGGATACGAATACGAAACGCAGGTCAGCATTGAGAACGATGCGCGCTCGCGGATGCAGCCGGATGTCATTGTTCGTCTGCCACAGGGCAAAGATGTGGTTATCGACGCCAAAATGACGCTGGTGGCCTATGAGCGCTACTTCAACGCTGAGGATGACTACACCCGCGAAACAGCGTTGCAGGAGCACATCGCCTCCGTGCGTAACCATATCCGTCTGTTGGGCCGAAAAGATTATCAGCAGCTGCCGGGGCTGCGATCGCTGGATTATGTGCTGATGTTCATTCCGGTCGAGCCTGCGTTCCTGCTGGCGCTCGACAGACAGCCCGAACTGATCACCGAAGCGCTGAAAAATAACATTATGCTGGTCAGCCCCACCACGCTACTGGTGGCGTTACGTACCATTGCCAACCTGTGGCGCTATGAGCACCAAAGCCGTAACGCGCAGCAGATTGCCGATCGCGCCAGCAAGCTGTACGACAAAATGCGGCTGTTTGTGGACGATATGTCCTCGGTGGGGCAAAGCCTGGATCGCGCGCAGGATAACTACCGCCAGGCGATGAAAAAACTCTCCTCCGGGCGTGGCAATTTGCTGGCGCAGGCGGAGGCGTTTCGCAGCCTGGGGGTGGAAGTTAAACGCGAGATTAATCCGGAACTGGTGGAGCAGGCTACCGCTCAGGACGAAGAGTTTCGTCTGCGTGAAGGCGACGGTAAGCAAAATAGCCGCAATGAAGACAACGATTTAGCGGCGAGTTTATCCCCCGAAGCGCAGCCGGCGCGTTTCTTTCACGGTGGTTGAAACGTAGGGCAAATGCGCCCAATCTGTTACACTTCACGAACATTTGACTGATTAGCAGGCTCTGAGATGGTTGACGATTCACAAGACACAACGCACTTTGGCTTTCAGACTGTCGCCAAAGCGCAGAAAGCTGACATGGTGGCCCACGTATTTCATTCCGTGGCGGCGAAGTACGATGTGATGAATGATTTGATGTCATTTGGCATTCATCGCTTGTGGAAGCGCTTCACTATTGATTGCAGCGGCGTGCGCCGTGGACAAACGGTGCTGGATTTAGCCGGAGGCACAGGGGATCTGACCGCTAAATTCTCCCGTCTGGTTGGCGAAACCGGCCGCGTGGTGCTGGCGGATATCAACGACTCCATGCTGAAAATGGGACGCGAAAAGCTGCGTAATATCGGCGTGGTAGGCAACGTTGAATATGTTCAGGCCAACGCCGAAGCGCTGCCGTTCCCGGATAATACGTTCGACTGCATCACCATCTCTTTCGGTCTGCGTAACGTGACCGATAAAGATAAAGCGCTGCGCTCCATGTACCGCGTGCTTAAGCCGGGCGGTCGACTGCTGGTACTCGAGTTTTCTAAACCGATTATCGACCCGCTGAGCAAAGCTTACGATGCCTATTCCTTCCACGTTCTGCCGCGCATCGGCGAGCTGGTGGCAAACGATGCAGAAAGTTACCGTTATCTGGCCGAGTCCATCCGAATGCACCCGGATCAGGACACGCTGAAAGCGATGATGCAGGATGCGGAGTTTGAAAACGTGGAATACTTCAATATGACGGCGGGTGTCGTCGCGCTGCATCGTGGTTACAAGTTCTGAGTGGAGGTTTCCCGTGCCCATTAAACCCTTAGTCACCGCTGGCATCGAGAATGTGCTGAATGCCTTTCTGTATCGCGCTCCGGCGCTGAAAACCGCACGTCAGCGGCTTAACGGAAAGGTGCTGCGCATCGTTTTAAAGGAGTTCTCGACGCCGCTTGTGCTGGTCTTCAGCGAACGCCAGCTTGACGTTCTGGGGGAGTGGGAAGGCGAGGCGGACTGCTCGGTGATTACGCACATGAGCGTATTGCCAAAACTGCGTGACCGTCAGCAGATGACGGCGCTTATTCGCAGCGGTGAGCTGGAGGTCGAGGGCGATATTCAGGTGGTACAGAACTTCGTTGCACTCAGCGATCAGGCTGAATTCGACCCGGCGGAACTGCTGGCGCCCTATATCGGCGACATCGCGGCTGAAGGTATAAGCAAAACGCTGCGCACGGGTTCCGCTTTCCTTCGTAAAGGTCTGCTCCGTCAACAGCGCTACGCTGCCGAGGTGCTGACCGAAGAGTGGCGTATGGCGCCGGGGCCTTTAGAAGTCGCCTGGTTTGCAGAAGAGACCGCGGCAGTTGAGCGCGCAGTTGATGCGTTAACCAAACGGCTGGAAAAACTGGAGGGCAAATGACGCCTGGTGAAATTCGGCGCCTCTATTTTATCGTTCGCACCTTTTTGAGCTACGGGCTCGACGAGCTTATCCCCAGAATGCGTATCACCCTGCCGCTTCGGCTTTGGCGTCGCACGCTGTTCTGGATGCCGAATCGCCATAAGGATCAGGAGCTGGGCGCACGCCTGCGTCTTGCGTTACAGGAGCTGGGCCCGGTCTGGATCAAGTTTGGGCAGATGCTCTCAACACGTCGCGACCTTTTCCCACCGCAGATTGCCGATCAGCTCGCGCTATTGCAGGACCGCGTTGCTCCGTTTGACGGAGAGAGAGCGAAGAAACAAATCGAAGAAGCGATGGGCAATATCCCCATCGAGACCTGGTTTGATGATTTCGATATTCAGCCCCTGGCCTCTGCCTCTATTGCGCAGGTTCACACCGCGCGCCTGAAGGAAAATGGCAAAGAGGTGGTCATCAAAGTGATTCGTCCGGATATCCTGCCGGTTATCAAAGCAGACATGAAGCTGATTTATCGCCTGGCTCGCTGGGTGCCGCGTCTGTTGCCGGATGGTCGCCGTCTGCGTCCGCTGGAAGTGGTTCGGGAATACGAAAAAACGCTGATTGACGAGCTTAACCTGCTGCGTGAATCGGCGAACGCCATTCAGCTGCGTCGAAACTTTGAAGACAGCCCGATGCTGTATGTTCCTGAAGTCTATTCTGACTATTGCAGTCAGAACATGATGGTGATGGAACGTATCTACGGTATTCCGGTCTCGGATGTTGTTGCGCTGGAAAAGCAGGGCACCAACATGAAGCTGCTGGCCGAGCGTGGCGTGCAGGTCTTCTTTACTCAGGTTTTCCGCGACAGCTTCTTCCATGCAGACATGCATCCGGGCAACATTTTCGTCAGCTATGAGCACCCGGAAGATCCGAAATACATCGGCATCGACTGCGGTATTGTCGGCTCGCTGAATAAAGAGGATAAGCGCTACCTCGCAGAGAACTTTATCGCTTTCTTCAATCGCGACTACCGTAAGGTGGCCGAGCTGCACGTGGATTCAGGCTGGGTTCCGCCAGATACCAACGTGGAAGAGTTTGAATTTGCGATCCGCACCGTCTGTGAGCCGATTTTTGAAAAGCCGCTCTCGGAGATCTCTTTCGGACACGTCCTGCTCAACCTGTTCAACACCGCACGCCGTTTCAATATGGAAGTGCAGCCACAATTAGTTTTACTTCAGAAAACATTACTTTACGTTGAGGGCGTAGGCCGCCAGCTCTATCCTCAGTTAGACTTGTGGAAAACCGCGAAACCGTTCCTCGAATCCTGGATTAAGGATCAGGTCGGTATTCCAGCCCTGGTTCGCTCGCTTAAAGAGAAAGGCCCGTTCTGGATTGAAAAAATGCCTGAAATTCCTGAACTGGTTTACGACAGTTTGCGTCAGAGCAAGAACCTTCAGCACAGCATGGATAAAATCGCGCACGAGCTTCAATCCAGTCGCGTGCGTCAGGGGCAGTCCCGCTATCTCTTCGGAATTGGCGCGACGCTGCTGATAAGCGGCACGTTGCTGTTGATCAATCGTCCGGACTGGGAAATGATGCCAGCCTGGATTATGGCTGCCGGTGTGGTTGTCTGGCTTGCTGGCTGGCGAAAAACGCGCTGAATTAGCGTCGCTATCGAGAGATTGCATACGTATAATGCGATCTGACTAATTAATCATCTATCACTGGGGAACACGCATGGGTGGTATCAGTATCTGGCAGTTAGTGATCATTGCCGTCATCGTTGTGCTGCTGTTTGGCACGAAAAAACTCGGATCGATTGGTTCCGACCTGGGCGCGTCAATCAAAGGCTTCAAGAAAGCCATGAGCGATGATGAGAATAAGCAGGAAAAAACCAGTCAGGATGCTGATTTTACCGCTAAATCCATCGCCGATAAGCAGGACGAAGCCAAAAAGGAAGAGGCTAAACGTCACGATAAAGAGCAGGTGTAATTCGTGTTCGACATTGGTTTTGGTGAGTTACTGCTGGTCTTTGTGATTGGTCTGATTGTGTTGGGGCCGCAGCGTTTACCCGTTGCGGTGAAAACCGTCGTGGGCTGGGTGCGGGCGCTTCGCTCGCTGGCAACTACCGTGCAGAACGAACTGGCGCAGGAGCTGAAGCTTCAGGAATTTCAGGACAGCCTGAAAAAGGTTGAAAAGGCGAGTATGGACAACCTGACGCCGGAGCTGAAAGCATCAATGGATGAGTTGCGCGAAGCGGCTGAATCCATGAAGCGTTCTTACAGTATTAACGATCCTGAGAAGGCGAGCGATGAAGCAAACACCATCCACAATCCGGTGGTGAAGGGTAGCGAAGAGCAGCGCGAGGGTGTAACGCCTTCCAGCGCGGAGCATCAGGCTGCTTCGCCAGAGCAATCGCCGCAGGAGCCCGAAGTGAAAAAGCAGGTGCCGCCGGAAGAGCCCGTGGTCAAAACGGCTGAGGTAAAACCCGCCGCGCCCGTTTCCGAATCATCCCCCTCGTCGAGTGATAAAGCGTAAACATGGCAGTAGATGATACTCAACCGCTTATTACGCACCTCATTGAGCTGCGTAAGCGCCTGTTAAACTGCATTATTGCGGTTTTCCTCATTTTTTTATGTCTGGTCTATTTTGCCAACGATATCTATCAGGTGGTTTCCGCGCCGCTGATTAAACAGATGCCTCTGGGCGCGACGATGATTGCAACAGACGTTGCTTCACCGTTCTTTACCCCGATCAAACTGACCTTCTGGGTGTCGTTGATTGCCTCTGCGCCGGTCATTCTGTATCAGGTCTGGGCATTTGTGGCGCCCGCGCTGTACAAGCATGAACGCAAGCTGGTTATTCCGCTGCTGGTTTCCAGTTCGCTGCTGTTTTATATCGGCATGGCGTTCGCCTACTTCGTTGTCTTCCCGCTGGCCTTCGGCTTCCTGACGCATACCGCACCGGAAGGGGTACAGGTGTCGACGGACATCGCCAGCTACCTCAGCTTCGTGATGGCGCTGTTTATGGCCTTTGGTGTCGCCTTCGAGGTGCCCGTAGCAATTGTCCTGCTCTGCTGGGTGGGGGTGACCACGCCTGACGATCTGCGTAAGAAGCGCCCGTACATCCTGGTGGGGGCATTTGTCGTAGGTATGCTGTTAACGCCACCGGACGTCTTCTCGCAAACCTTACTGGCGATACCTATGTACTGCCTGTTTGAAGTCGGCGTGTTCTTCGCTCGTTTCTACGTCGGAAAGGGGCGTACCCGGGACGAAGAAGACGAGCCGTCTGAAGAGACTACTAAAGAATAAAACCAACCGCCCGTCAGGGCGGTTGTCATATGGGGATACGTATGTTTGATATCGGGCTTAACCTCACCAGCGCCCAGTTTGCGAAAGACCACGATGAGGTGGTGGCGCGCGCCTTTGCCGCCGGCGTGGGTGGGCTGCTACTGACGGGAACGAATCTGCATGAGAGTGAGCAGGCACGGCAGCTGGCGCAACGCTATCAACACTGCTGGTCCACCGCAGGCGTGCATCCTCATGACAGCAGCCAGTGGACGCATGAAAGCGCTGAGGCGCTTCATCGTCTGGCACAAACGCCAGAAGTGGTTGCCATTGGCGAATGCGGGCTTGATTTCAACCGTAACTTCTCGACGCCTGAAGAGCAGGAGAAGGCATTTACCGCCCAGCTCGCGCTGGCAGCAGAGCTGGAGATGCCGGTGTTTATGCACTGTCGCGATGCGCATGAACGTTTTATGGCGCTACTGGAACCCTGGCTGGAGAAACTGCCGGGCGCGGTGTTGCACTGCTTTACGGGCTCCCGTCAGGAAGCGCTGGATTGCCTGAACCGCGGGCTGTATTTGGGTATCACGGGCTGGGTCTGCGATGAGCGTCGTGGGCTGGAACTGCGTGAGCTGTTACCCGTTATCCCGGCCGATCGTTTGCTGCTGGAAACGGATGCGCCGTATCTGTTGCCCCGGGATATGCAGCCCAAACCGCCATCACGACGTAATGAACCGGCCTACCTGGGGCATATTGCTGAGCGAGTGGCGCACTGGCGCGGAGAAGATGCCCAGTGGCTGGCAGCACAAACCGATGATAACGTGCGTCGTCTGTTCGGCGTGCAGTTCTAAACTTTGCGGAAATCGGTGTTTTTAACGCTCTGCAACACCTCTTTGTTCAGCAGGTTGAGCAGCAGCATGGAGCGCGCTTCACCGTCCGGCTCAGCGAAGATGGCCTGTAACCCTTCAAAGGCGCCTTCGGTGATCACCACGCTGTCGCCGGCATAAGGGGTTTCCGGATCGGTAATATCTTCAGGCTGCTGGTAGACAGAAAGCTGATGAATAACCGATGACGGTACTCTTGCCGGATGGGCGCCAAAACGCACAAAATGGCTGACGCCGCGCGTGGCGCTGATCGTCGTGGTGTGGATCACTTCGGGGTCGAACTCGACGAACAGATAGTTCGGGAACAGAGGCTCACTGACGGTCGTGCGTCTTCCACGCTGCATTTTTTCAAGCGTGATCACGGGTGTCAGGCAGTTAACAGACTGACGTTCAAGATGTTCCTGCGCGCGCTGAAGTTGCCCGCGTTTGCAATACAGTAAATACCAGGCCTGCATAATCACTCTTCCCATTGTTCGGGGCGCAAGCATACCAAAACCCTGGCGGGATCGCTAAGGTGATTATAATGGCGAAAAAGAGAGTAAGTCGTGGAAGTTCACGCTAATTTAACAAAATTACAGCATCACGCGGTCTTACGCCGTATAATGAAGCGCTTACAGAGAGGCCATGATTAACTGCATGAAATACCACGATCTACGCGACTTCCTGGCGCTGCTGGAAAAGCAGGGCGAACTCAAACGCATTACGCTTCCTGTTGATCCGTATCTGGAAATGACAGAAATCGCTGACCGCACCCTGCGCGCGGGCGGCCCGGCGTTGCTGTTTGAAAACCCAAAAGGCTACGCCATGCCGGTGCTGTGCAACCTGTTTGGCACACCTCGCCGCGTGGCGCTGGGGATGGGACAGGAAGATGTCACGGCGTTACGTGAAGTGGGCAAACTGCTGGCCTTTCTTAAAGAGCCGGAGCCGCCAAAAGGGTTCCGCGACCTGTTCGACAAGCTGCCGCAGTTTAAGCAGGTGCTGAACATGCCCACCAAACGCCTGCGCGGTGCGCCGTGCCAGCAAAAAGTGCTGGAAGGCGATGCGGTGGATCTGACCAAAATTCCCATCATGCAGTGCTGGCCTGACGATGCCGCACCGCTGATCACCTGGGGCCTCACCGTGACGCATGGGCCGCATAAAGAGCGTCAAAACCTCGGCATTTATCGCCAGCAGCTGATTGGCAAAAACAAGCTCATCATGCGCTGGTTGTCCCATCGCGGCGGGGCGCTGGATTTCCAGGAGTGGTGCGCGGCCCATCCGGGCGAACGCTTCCCGGTTTCCGTCGCGCTGGGTGCCGATCCGGCAACCATTCTGGGCGCGGTGACGCCTGTTCCTGATACGCTGTCTGAATATGCCTTTGCAGGGCTGCTGCGCGGCACCAAAACCGAAGTGGTGAAGTGCATCTCCAGTGACCTGGAAGTGCCGGCCAGCGCAGAGATTGTGCTGGAAGGTTACATTGAACAGGGCGAGCTGGCGCCCGAAGGGCCGTACGGCGACCACACCGGCTATTACAACGAAGTGGATAACTTCCCGGTGTTCACCGTCACGCACATTACCCAGCGTGAAGATGCCATCTATCACTCCACCTATACCGGCCGTCCACCCGACGAACCGGCGGTGCTTGGCGTGGCGCTGAACGAAGTGTTTGTGCCGATCCTGCAAAAGCAGTTCCCGGAAATCGTTGATTTTTATCTGCCGCCGGAAGGGTGTTCGTATCGCCTGGCGGTGGTGACGATGAAGAAGCAGTATGCCGGTCACGCTAAGCGCGTGATGATGGGCGTATGGTCTTTCCTGCGCCAGTTTATGTATACCAAGTTTGTGATTGTCTGCGATGATGACGTCAATGCCCGCGACTGGAATGACGTCATCTGGGCCATCACCACGCGTATGGATCCGGCGCGTGATACGGTGTTAGTGGAAAACACGCCGATTGATTATCTGGACTTTGCCTCGCCGGTTTCCGGACTTGGCTCAAAAATGGGACTGGATGCCACGAATAAATGGCCTGGCGAAACCGACCGTGAATGGGGTCGCCCGATCGAAAAAGATCCTGCCGTGACCGCGCGAATTGACGCGATCTGGGACGAGCTGGCCATAATGAATAACGGTAAGGCAGAATAAGACCGTTTAGCCCTATAGACTTCCCGACAGAGAGAGCGAATGACAACCTTAAGCTGTAAAGTGACGTCGGTAGATGCTATTACCGACACCGTATATCGCGTCCGTTTGGTTCCTGAAGCGGCATTCTCATTCCGTGCCGGTCAGTACCTGATGGTCGTGATGGACGAGCGTGATAAGCGTCCTTTCTCTATGGCCTCAACGCCAGCAGAGAAGGAATTTATTGAGCTGCATATTGGTGCGTCTGAGCTTAACCTGTACGCGATGGCCGTGATGGACCGCATCCTGAAAGAGCGTGAAATCGTGGTCGATATTCCTCATGGCGAGGCCTGGCTGCGTGAAGACGAAGACCGTCCGCTGATCCTGATTGCCGGTGGCACGGGCTTCTCTTATGTCCGCTCTATTCTGCTGACCGCGCTGGCGCGCAACCCGAATCGCGATATCACCATCTACTGGGGCGGCCGTGAAGAGAAGCATCTTTACGATCTGTCTGAGCTGGAAGCGCTGAGCGTAAATCATCCAAACCTGCGCATTGAGCCGGTTGTCGAGCAGCCGGAAGAGGGCTGGCGCGGGCGCAGCGGTACGGTGCTGACTGCGGTATTGCAGGATCACGGGACGCTGGCCGGGCACGACATCTATATTGCCGGTCGCTTTGAAATGGCAAAAATTGCCCGCGACCTGTTCTGCAACGAGCGTGACGCGCGGGAAGATCGTCTGTTTGGCGATGCGTTTGCGTTTATCTGATTGAGAGACCCGCTTCGGCGGGTTTTTTACGCTCGGGCAATAGCCTGGTGAAAATTTAACCTTGAAATGGGCGGCGCATTGCCGTTATTCTTGTTCCCGTTAAATTTCGCCCTCAGGAGCGCCCCCAAAAATGAACAAACACGACTGATGAATTTCGATCCTTGCTCAACGCACCGCGTCGGCAGGGGATGTTTTGATTTCATTCAGGAGTGCTTATGGCTCATTTTGCGCAGTCGCCCTCTTTTATTTTGCATCAGGTCACCTGTCAGTTTGCGACGGGCGATATCCTTTTTGGTCCACTGAATCTTTCCCTGGATGCGTCAGTGTGCGCGCTGGTTGGCCGCAACGGCAGCGGTAAAACACGCCTTTTGCGGCTGCTGGCAGCGGTTGATGAACCCGCCAGCGGTCATATTGAGCGCTTTGGTACACACGTCTATGTGGCGCAGCAGCAGGATATTTCTGCGGATACCACGCTTGCCGGACTGCTTGGTTACGACGCGATCTTTGCGGCGCGCACGCGCATCGACAGCGGTCATTATGAACCCGACGATCTCGATACGCTCGACGGTTACTGGGATCTGGCTGAACGGCTGAGCCAGGCTTTTATCGCTGCAAAACTTCCCCCTTTTGACCCGAATAAACGCGCGGCAGAGCTGAGCGGCGGCGAGCGCATTCGTGCTTTGCTGTGCAGCGCATTCACCGCAGATGCTGATTACCTGCTGCTGGACGAACCGACCAACCACCTCGACAGGCAAGGCCGCGTGTGGTTCTACGAGCAGCTTTCCCGGTATCAGGGCGGGGTACTGGTGGCCTCTCACGACCGTGAGTTGCTGGCCCAGGTACCGCGTATCCTTGAACTGAGCGCGTTGGGCTTGCGCAGCTACGGGGGGAATTATGCTGACTATCGAACCCAGCGTGATGCTGAGCAACTGGCTGCCCGCGCCGCGCTGGAGCATGCTGCCACCGAGCGCAAGCGTACCCGCGCCCGTATGCATAAAGAGCATGACGACAGCCTGCGGCGTTCAGCCAAAACGCTTCGCACGGTCGACAGCCTTAACATCGCCTCGTTTGAACGGGTCAAATACAAAGGGGCGGCGAAAGAGCGTATTGGTTCCTGGAAAAAACAGCATAGCGATCAAAATCATGCTCTGAACGCTGCGGTCAACCAGGCACGCGAGCGGGTTGAAGAGGATAACGCGGTGATGTTTACCCTGCCGGGCAGTGAAATCCCGGAAGGAAAACAGGTGCTGGTGCTGGAAGAACTGGTGCTTCCGCACGTGCCTGTCTGCCCGATAAACTGGCGAATGGATGGCCCGATGCGCGTGGCGCTACGCGGGCCGAACGGCTGTGGAAAATCCACGCTGTTGAAAGTGATGTTGGGCGAAACCGCCCCTGTTACGGGAACCTGTAAGGTCTCCGTCAGGTGTGCTTATCTCGATCAGCATCTTTCCCGGCTGGATCTGTCGCAGTCGGTGATGACGCACCTTAGCCTGGGCAATACGCCGCTCGAAGAGGGGGCGCTGCGTACCCGTTTAGCGCAGCTTCAGCTGGGCGCAGAGAAAGTGACACTCCCACTGGCCGAACTGAGTGGCGGCGAGCGCCTGAAGGCCGCGCTGGCCTGCGTATTGTGGCGTGAAGCGGCAACGCAGCTGTTGCTTCTGGATGAGCCGACCAACCATCTTGATCTGGCCTCTGTTCAGGCCATTGAAGCGGCCTTAGCCGATTACCCCGGCGCGCTGCTGGTGGTGTCGCATGATGAAGCCTTTCTGGCAGGGCTGAAGCTGACGCATGAACTGGTATGGGAAGAGACGGGATGGCGATGTGAAAGCCTGTAAACACAAGCCCCCGCAAGGGCGGGGGCAAACAAACTTTATCAGGCTAACTGCTTGCGAAGGTCAGGGTTTGCCTGGATCAGGCGCATCAGCTTTAGCTCGGCTGGGGTAGGTTTTTCACGTTTTGACTCCCACTCCAGCACCATCGCTACGCTGACACCCATCGCTCTTGCGAATTCATCTGTTTTCAGGCCCGATCCTTTGCGTAAACGCTCAAATTCACTAAAAGGATTGGACTTTTGATTCAGGGTAACCGTCGGCGGTACATCTTTAAAAATAATCTGTTCCAGGCTGCTCAGCAGCTCAAACTCAGGATCTTTTAATTCCATTGAGAACTCCTCATAAATCACACATCGGGATCATGAACATCAGAGAGCCTGTTAAGAATAGTCCCTAAACCAGACACAGGATCGTCACGGCTGTGATTAATTGTGCGATAACGATCGCTTTACGCGTTTCAGCTATATGGATAGTTATGCTAATTACCTGATTAGTCATATGTAGGGATGCACAGGTATTTTTTTGTAAATAGTCAGTACAAAAACGGGAATACCCGTTTTGCATGAAAACTCTATCTTGCAAGGCTGACCTGGACTATCCTTGTCAGCGTTGGGCACGCGTGTGCCGGTGTGCGCTTTTTGGGTGAAAGGAGTAATAAAATGGCGACAGGAAAGTCCTGCTCTCGCTGGTTTGCGCCTATTGCGGCGTTGTTGATGGTTGTTAGCCTGAGTGGGTGTTTCGATAAAGAAGGCGATCAGCGCAAAGCGTTTATCGATTTTCTACAGAATACAGTGATGCGTAGCGGCGAGCGTTTACCAACGCTGACTGCGGATCAGAAAAAACAGTTTGGTCCATTCGTGTCGGATTACGCCATTCTGTATGGCTATTCACAACAGGTAAGCCAGGCGATGGATTCCGGTATTCGCCCGGTAGTGGATAGCGTGAATGCTATTCGCGTTCCACAGGATTATATGACCCAGCGCGAACCGCTGCGCCAGTCAAATGGCGCGCTTGGGGTACTGAGCCAGCAGCTGCAAAATGCCAAAATGCAGGCTGATGCGTCGCGTTCCGCGTTGAAGCAGGGCGAGGATCTCAAACCGGTCTATGACCAGGTGTATGAGAAAGTCGTGACCAAGCCGTCAAACGCCTTGCAACCGCTGATCCCGGCGGCGCAGGTCTTTACTCAGCAGCTGGTTCAGGTGGGTGACTTTATCAGTGAACAAGGTACGCAGGTGAGCTTCGTCTCTAACGGTATCCAGTTCCCGACCTCCCAGCAGGCGAGCCAGTACAATGCGCTGATCGGGCCGCTCGCGTCCCAGCACCAGGCCTTTAGCCAGGCCTGGAGCGCAGCGGTCGCTGCTACGGAATAAGAAAAACCCCCGCTTCGGCGGGGTTTTTTTTATGCTTGATGAAAATAACGCTTGTCATTCATCTACCACATCGGTATAACTATGTCCGTCGGTTTGTTACACAGACCTAAAGCAGTTTAGTAAAGCAGTCCAGATTGTTATCCATAGATACCCTTCGTAGTGACCCTTCCTTCATCGCTTAAAAATCTGTAACGCAATCCATCAAGCCGGAAGGCACAATATATTTGTTAATAAGGTAATTTCTATGTCTGCTAAAATGACTGGTCTGGTAAAATGGTTCAACGCTGATAAAGGTTTCGGCTTCATCACTCCTGACGATGGCTCTAAAGACGTGTTCGTACACTTCTCTGCTATCCAGAACGATGGCTACAAATCTCTGGATGAAGGTCAGAAAGTTTCCTTCACCATCGAAAGCGGCGCTAAAGGCCCAGCAGCTGGTAACGTTGTAAGCCTGTAAGCTTCCAGCCCAGTAGCACAAAATTCAAAAACCCGCCTTCTGGCGGGTTTTTTCGTTTCTACTGTTGTATCTGTGGGTTAACGCAGTTTTTATCCACTTTACCGCCGAGCGCGGCAATCAGGTTATCCACGGCGGTCGCCGCCATATTGTAGCGTGTTTCATGAGTGGCAGAGCCGATGTGGGGCAGGGCGACGACGTTCGGCATGGTCAGTAGCGGAGAATCCACCGGCAGCGGCTCCTGTTCAAACACGTCCAGACCGGCGGCGTGGATCTCACCGTTTTGCAGTGCCTCAATCAGCGCCTTCTCATCGACCACCGGACCACGACCCGCGTTGATGAAAATGGCCGATTTCTTCATCTTTTCAAACGCCGCTTTGCCGATGAGATGACGCGTTTCATCCGTCAGCGGCAGGATCAGGCAGACAAAGTCGGCTTCCCGCAACAGCGTATCAAGCTCGCAATAGCGGGCATTGAAACGTTCTTCAGCTTCACTGTGGTGACGGCGTGCGTTATACAGGATGGGCATGTTGAAGCCAAAATGCGCGCGCTGTGCCAGCGCCAGTCCGATACGGCCCATCCCAACAATCCCCAGCGTTTTGCCATGAACGTCCACGCCGAACCAGTCCGGGCCAATGCTTTTCGTCCATTCGCCCGCTTTCACGCGCTCGGCCACTTCCACCACGCGACGGGCGGTGGTGAGCACCAGCGCCATCAGGGTGTCGGCGACGGTCTCCGTCAGGGCATGCGGCGTGTGCATCAGCAGGATGTTACGCGCGTTTAGCGCATCCACGTCGAAATTGTCGTATCCCACCGAAACGGTTGAGGTAGCACGAAGCTTCGGCATTTTCTCCAGCAGCGCTGCATCCACCTTTTCGCTCGAACCCAGCAGGCCCTCGGCGCTGGCAAACGCGTCGGCGTGCTGTGCCACGGTTTCCGGGCTGAGGTTCTTGACCCGGGTAACGGTAGAGTGTTCCTCCAGGCGTTTTTGCAGATCTTCAGGCAGTGCTTTGTACAAAATGACGGACGGCTTCATGCTAATCTCCGTTGATTTTAAAAGGATTCAGGCGTGGCGTGCGCCGACGGGTAGCTGTTGATTATTAGCAGGCTTAACGATCAGAGTAAGCCATACCGAGGCAAAAAGCGCCACCCCCATAAAGATGTAAGAGGCCGACGGGCTGCCGGTGGCGCCGTTCAGATAGCCCACAAACCACGAGCCAAAGAACGAACCCAGCGCACCCATACTGTTGATCAACGCCATCGCGCCCCCTGCGACGTTACGCGGCAGCATTTCCGGGATGATGGCAAAGAACGGACCATACGGGGCATACATGGCCGCACCCGCAATCACCAGCAGAGTGTACGAGACCCAGAAGTGGTTTGCGCCTACGGCCCAGGAGCCAATAAAGGCAAAAGCAGCGATCAGCAGCAGCGGCCAGACGAACAGCTTACGGTTTTGCAGCTTGTCCGATGCCCAGGAGACGATAATCATCGCGATGGTCGCAGCCAGGTAAGGCACGGATGACAGCCAGCCCACTTCCACCATGCCAAGGTTTTCACCGCCGCTGCGGATAATCGACGGCAGCCACAGCACAAAGCCGTACACGCCAATACTCCAGGTAAAGTATTGTGCGCACAGCAGAATAACGTTCCGTGAGCGGAAGGCTTCGCCGTAGTTACGCACCGCTTTCAGCCCCTGCTGCTCTTTATCCAGCTGTGCCTGGAGCGCGGCTTTTTCGTCCTCATAAAGCCATTTCGCCTGGGCTGGCTTATCTTTCACCAGCACCCACCAGCAGAAGGCCCAGATAATCGCGGGAACCCCTTCGATGATGAACATCTCGCGCCAGCCGAAGGACTGGATCAGATAGCCGGAAACCACCGACATCCACAGCACGGTGACCGGGTTACCGAGTATCAGGAACGTATTAGCACGTGAACGCTCCGATTTTGTGAACCAGTTGCTGATGTAAATCAGCATTGCTGGCATGACGGCCGCCTCAACCACGCCGAGAATAAAGCGAATGGCCGCCAGAGCAGGTATGTTATTCACCACGCCAGTAAGCGAAGCACAGGCACCCCACAAGATCAGGCAGATGAAAATGAGCTTTCGCACGCTGCGGCGTTCAGCGTAAATCGCGCCGGGGATCTGGAAGAAGAAATAACCCAGGAAGAAGAGGGCACCCAGCAGGGAGGAGACCCCTTTGGTAATCCCGAGGTCTTCGTTGATCCCGGCGGCGGATGCGAAACTGAAGTTGGCACGATCCAGGTACGCCAGGCTGTACGTGATAAACACGATTGGCATGATGTACCACCAGCGTTTTACTGCATTGGTCGAACTGTTCATAGGCTTGCCTCTGTTGTTGAGGTTGTTGCCGCCGTTGTCTGTAGGGTACACGGTGGCTTAATTATCTGGTGCGGATTGCTGCCCTCACCCTGGCCCTCTCCCACAGGGAGAGGGAATTTAGACGCCGAGCTCTGCTCGTGTTGGTAATCCTTCGCTGTCGCCCTGCACCTGAATCGCCAGCGAACCAATTTTGTTGCCTCGCGCCACGGCCTGCGACAGCGGTTTGCCCTCCAGCAGAGCGCTGATGACCCCGACGGCAAACCCATCGCCCGCGCCCACGGTATCGACCACGTTGTCGACTTTTACCGCAGCGACGGCGCCTTGCTCGCCGTCGGCAGTTTTGAACCATGCGCCGTCGGCACCGGTTTTCAGCACCACGGCTTTTACCCCTCTGTTGAGGTAAAAATCAGCAATGCCTTCGGGCGTACTTTCGCCAGTGAGGATCATTCCCTCTTTTATGCCAGGCAGAACCCAGTCCGCCTGAAACGCCAGTCGGTTGAGTTTCTCAGCCATCTCCGCTTCGCTTTTCCACAGCACCGGGCGCAGGTTAGGATCGAAAGAGATCGTTTTGCCCTGTGCTTTCATTGCCGAAGCCGCGTGATCCAGTAAATCGTACGAGCTGGCCGAGAGCGCCGCCGCCACGCCGCTCAGGTGCAGGTGGCGCGCGGAGGAGAAATACGCGGCGTGATAATCATCCACGGAGAGATGGCTTGCCGCTGAGCCTTTGCGGAAATACTCCACGATGGGATCGGTTCCATTTTCAACTTTAGATTTCAGCTGAAAGCCCGTCGCAAAGCGTCCGTCGAGGGTCACGCCTGCGGCATCAATGCCCTCTTTTTTCAGCGAGTCGAGAACAAAATGGCCAAAGCTGTCATTTCCCACGCGGCTTACCCAGCCGACATTCAGCCCCAGCCGCGCAAGTCCGGTAGCAACATTCAGCTCGGCACCTGCCACGCGTTTAATGAAGTGCTCCACTGCGCTCAGCTCGCCCGTTTCGGTGGCGACAAACATCGCCATGGCCTCGCCAATGGTGATGACATCCAGCGTCTTGTGCATGGTTTACTCCTCGCGCAGCAGGTTGACGTAATGGCGGGTGACGGCGGTGAGATCCGTCCCTTCCAGCGGAAATTCGATACCGCGTGGCGCATCGGCAGGGAGTTGATTAAGCAGATCCCGCCAGCGAGAATCGGTCTGATCCGGTGCGACGGCGCGGAACTGCGCCTTATGCGGGACTGCGGCCTTCACATGAATATAGCTCACGGCGGGAGCCAGCTGACGTGCAGCCTCTTCCGGGGAGTCGCCAACCCACAGCCAGTTGCCCATATCGAACGTCAGCGTGACCGGCAGCGCCATTACCCGGCAGGCGGCTTTGAAGCGCTGCATCGGCGCGAGCTGCCCGCAGTCGGTCTGGTCGTTTTCCACCACCAGCGTCATGCCGCTTTCATCCAGCAGTGCGCGCAGGGCTTCAAGCGGCTGTTTGTCGCTGAAATGACCCAGCGAGACTTTAAGCCACAGCGCGTTCAGGGCGCTGGCTTCGCTAAGGTAGCGCGGGAGATCCGTGTTGAGGGTGCCATCGGGCATAAACAGGGGGGCCGGGGCGGAGTAGCACGCCAGTAAACCCAGCAGTTCAATGGACTCGCCGAGCGCAGGCAGGGCCATTAACTCGTCGTTGCTGAAGAGCTCGCGGCGGATTTCAACGCCATCAGCTCCCGCGCCGGCAATAACGGGAAGCATTGCCCGTTGACCGCCTGCCTGTCGCACCTGATCCGCACCATACGCGGCGGTGACCACCATAATTTTCCTGATCATTTCCTGACTCCAGAGCGTAATCGATAGTATTACGCTAGATGGAACCGGTTCCAAAGAAAAGATCGGGATACTGAATTTATGATCGCTGTCACGAAGGGGGAATTAACGGGCAGTAGAGCCGCGAACGATCAGCTCGCCGGAAAAAACCTGCTCGCGTACGGCGTCGCGGGTGCCTTCAATGCGGCGAACCACTTGTTCAACCGCGGCATAGCCGATCTGCCAGGTGGGTTGTTTGAGGGTGGTGATGCCTACGCCAGCAAGTTCTGCCCACTCCAGTTCATCAAAGCCGAGTAAGCCGATGTCGCTGCCCCAGTGCAGGCCAATGCGTTTAAGCGAGCGGGCAACCTGAAGCGTCAGCGCCCCGTTCGCGGAGATCACCGCCTTGCGCATACCCCGATGGCGGGTATGGAACTGGCGCAGGGTATTATCCAGCTGCCCGGCTTCATGCAGGGGGATTTCGGCATTCTCGGCGATCACGCCGGGATATCGCGCCAGCGTGGCACGAAATGCAGCCAGGCGGTCGCGGCGGGTGTTAACCATGCCCAGCGGTTCGCTCAGGAATAAAATGGCTTCGAAGCCCTGTTCAATCAGGTGCTCAGTGGCGGTGGTGGCCGCCTGGGTGTTATCCAGCCCGACCACATCGCAGGCAAATTCCGGGATTTTTCGGTCAATAAGCACCATTGGCAGAGACGATTGTTGCAGACGATTTAGCCCCTCTTCTCGCATCCCGACGGCATTCACCACAATCCCTTCCACCTGATAGCTGCGCAGCAGATCGAGGTAATGCAGCTCCTGATCAACCTCGTTATTGGTGTTACAGACCAGCGGGGTAAAGCCTTTCTCACGGCACGCCGCTTCGATGCCGCTGAGGACGTTTACGGAGTAGGGGTTGGTGATATCGGCGATGATGAGGCCAATCAGACGGGTGCGGCCCCGCTTGAGGCCGCGCGCCATCAGGCTGGGACGGTAGTCGAGATCGGCAATGGCCTGTTCGATTCGTGCCAGCAGCGCATCGGAAAGCAGGTGTTTCTCGCCGTTGAGGTAGCGTGAAATGCTGGTTTTACCGGTTTTGGCGGCTTTCGCCACGTCGCTGATGGTGGCCCGGGTTGGTTTGATCATCGCTGATTTCCCTGAATTTAATGAGAATACCTTAGCGGGAAAATCTGGCGAATCAAGCAATTTGCCGGGTGGCGCTGCGCTTACCGGAGGTTGCGGTCTGATGTCCTCACCCCAACCCTCTCCCACGGGAGAGGGCGCAAACACTAAAAACGGCAACGGGGTTGCCGTTTTGCTTTTAACTACTGCACCGGGCTTAACGTAATCTCAACGCGGCGGTTCTGCGCTTTGCCTTCCGCCGTGCTGTTGCTGGCGATCGGGTTAGCCGGACCCATGCCGCTGGTGCGGATGCGGTTCGCTTCTACGCCCTGGGCGATCAGCGAGCTGGCCACGGAATCGGCGCGCTGCTGGGACAGACGCATGTTCAGATCCTGGCTGCCGGTGCTGTCGGTGTAGCCAATCACGTTCACGGCAGTTTTATTGTACTCTTTCAGCACTGCGGCCACGCCGGTCAGGGTGTTTGCGCCGGCGGGTTTCAGCGTCGCGCTGCTGCTGTCAAAGGTCACGTTGTTTGGCATGTTCAGGATGATGTTGTCACCGCTGCGCGTCACGCTCACGCCCGTACCTTTCATTTTGTCACGCAGTTTTGCTTCCTGCACGTCCATGTAATAACCCACGCCGCCGCCCAGGGCTGCGCCTGCCGCTGCGCCAATCAGCGCACCTTTGCCGCGATCTTTCTTGGAGGAGGAGAGTGCGCCAACGCCAGCGCCCACCAGGGAACCAATACCCGCGCCAATGCCGGATTTGCCCGCTTCGCGTTCACCGGTGTAAGGGTTGGTTGTGCAGCCAGAAACAGCCAGTGCGCCGCTCACCAGAGCGGCAATAACGAGTACGCGTTTTTTCATCTTATTTCCTTAATCCTTTTTATTCTTTGCCACGATGGACGTGGCAGTGGATTATGACGTCCGGATACGGAGAAAATTCAGTGTATAACTCTGAAATTTGTCACAAACGATAAACTGCCTCAATGAAAGGCCGAAACACCTGCACGCAACCAGGAGCGCACGCTTTGAGCACCTCAACAAAAACCATTCTGACCGCCGCCCACTGGGGGCCGATGCTGGTCGAAACCGATGGCGACACTGTGCTGTCGTCTCGCGGGGCTTTGCCTTCGCGCCATCTCAACTCTTTACAGACCGTCGTTCGCGATCAGGTACACAGTAAAACCCGCGTCCGCTGGCCGATGGTGCGTAAAGGCTTTCTGGCGTCACCGGATAAGCCGCAGGGTATTCGTGGGCAGGATGAGTTCGTACGCGTGAGCTGGGACGACGCGCTGGCGTTGATCCATACCCAGCATAAACGCATTCGCGACAGCTATGGCCCGTCGTCCATTTTTGCCGGCTCCTATGGCTGGCGCTCGAACGGCGTGCTGCATAAGGCCGCAACCCTGCTGCAACGCTATATGAGCCTGGCCGGAGGATACACCGGCCATCTGGGCGATTACTCGACCGGCGCGGCGCAGGCAATCATGCCGTATGTCGTGGGCGGGAATGAGGTTTATCAGCAGCAGACCAGCTGGCCGCTGGTGCTGGAGCATGCGGAGGTGGTGGTGCTCTGGAGCGCCAACCCGCTCAATACCCTGAAAATTGCCTGGAATGCGTCCGACGAGCAGGGCGTTTCCTACTTTGATGCGCTGCGCAAAAGCGGCAAGCGCATCATCTGTATCGATCCGATGCGTTCTGAAACGCTGGATTTCTTCGGCGACAGCGCCGAGTGGATCGCGCCGCATATGGGCACCGACGTGGCGATGATGCTGGGCATCGCCCACACCCTGGTGGAGAACGGCTGGCACGATACGGAATTTCTGGCGCGCTGCACCACGGGCTTCGATAAATTTGCCGACTACCTGACGGGACAAACCGACGGTATCGCCAAAACCGCAGAGTGGGCTGCGGCGATTTGCGGCGTTGATGCCGTTAAAATCCGCGAACTGGCGACGTTATTCCATAGCCGTGTCACGATGCTCATGTCCGGCTGGGGGATGCAGCGCCAGCAGTTTGGCGAGCAGAAGCACTGGATGCTGGTGACGCTCGCCGCGATGCTCGGGCAGATTGGCACACCCGGCGGCGGTTTTGGGCTTTCCTATCACTTTGCTAACGGCGGCAACCCGACGCGAAAAGCCGCGGTGCTGGCCTCCATGCAGGGCTCGGTGCAGGGTGGCGTGGACGCGGTAGATAAAATTCCGGTGGCACGCATTGTTGAAGCTCTGGAGAACCCTGGCGGGTTTTATCAGCACAACGGTCAGGATCGCCATTTCCCGGATATTAAGTTTGTCTGGTGGGCGGGTGGGGCCAACTTCACCCATCACCAGGATACTAACCGCCTGATCCGCGCCTGGCAGAAACCGGAACTGGTGGTGATCTCGGAGTGCTTCTGGACCGCGTCAGCGAAACATGCCGATATCGTTTTGCCCGCCACGACCTCGTTCGAGCGTAACGATCTCACCATGACGGGGGATTACAGTAATCAGCATATGGTGCCGATGAAGCGCGTCGTGGCTCCCCGGGATGAAGCGCGGGATGATTTTGATGTCTTTGCCGACCTGAGTGAAATGTGGGAAGCGGGCGGTCGGGAGCGTTTCACCGAGGGCAAAACCGATCTGCAATGGCTGGAAACGTTTTACCAGATTGCCAGCCAGCGCGGGGCTGCGCAGGGCGTGACGCTGCCGCCATTCGCTGAGTTCTGGGAGGCGAATCAACTCTTCGAAATGCCGGAAAGCGAGCAGAATGCGCGGTTTGTGCGCTTTGCTGACTTCCGTCGCGATCCGGAGAATCACCCGCTAAAAACCGAAAGCGGGAAGATTGTGATCTACAGCGAACGCATCGCCAGCTTTGGCTACGCGGACTGTCCGCCACATCCGGCGTGGCTGGAGCCGGACGAATGGCATGGCAATGCGCAGCCGGGGCAGCTTCAGCTGCTGTCTGCCCATCCCGCCCATCGTCTGCACAGCCAGCTCAACTATTCGGCTTTGCGCGAGCAGTATGCGGTGGCGGGTCGTGAGCCGATTGCGCTGAACAGCGATGACGCAAAGGCGCGGGGGATTAACCACGGCGACCTCGTTCGGGTCTGGAACGCGCGCGGGCAGGTGCTGGCAGGCGCCGTGGTGAGTGACGGGATCCGCCCTGGCGTTTTCTGCATTCATCAGGGCGCATGGCCGGATCTGGCGCTGGACGAGGGCGGTATTTGTAAGAACGGCGCCGTAAACGTGCTGACCAAAGATCTCCCCAGCTCGAAGCTGGGGAATGGCTGCGCGGGGAATACGGCGCTGGCATGGGTGGAGAAATATGAGGGGCCGGCGCTTACCCTTACGGCGTTTGATCCGCCTGCCAGCTCATGATCCACGTCGGGTGTTGGGTATCATCCTGCCAGGCGCTGTCTTCGATGCGAAAACCCTGAGCATGATAGAAATTCACCGCCCGCACGTTTTTCTGATACACCTCCAGAGTTAAATACGGATAGTGCTGCTGAACGTGGTTCAGCAGCGCACGCCCGATCCCCTTTCCGATGAACGCCGGGGCGATAAACAACGCCCCCACGAACTGGAACTGCATGACGCTGATAAAACCGCACAGGGTACCGCTTTCCTCCCAGACCCAGGTCTCGGCGGCGGGAAGGTATTCATCCCGCACTACCGCTTCATTCGCTTGCCAGTAACTTGCGTCGATAAACGGATGCGCCTCGGTGGTGCTCTCCAGCCACAGACTCAAAAGCGGAGCGGTGTCCTCACTTTGCCATTTGCGGATCATGGTGGCCCTCCGGATGGCAGAAGCAGCCCGTAATGTGGTCATTGACCAGCCCGCAGGCCTGCATAAAGGAGTAACAGATGGTGGTGCCCACAAACTTAAAGCCGCGTTTTTTCAGCGCTTTCGACAGGGCATCTGAGGCGGGGGTCGACGTTGGGATCTCTGCAAGCGTGGCGGCCTGCGTCACCTTCGGCTCGTTATCCACAAACGACCAGACGAATGCTGAGAAGGGTTCGCCGTTTTGCTCCATCGCCAGATAAGCACGCGCGTTACCAATAATGGCCTGAATTTTACCGCGATGGCGGATGATACCGGTATCCAGAACCAGCCTTTCCACGTCGTCGTCGGTCATGGCGGCAACCGCAGCCGGATCGAACTGGTGGAAGGCTTTGCGATAGTTCTCACGCTTTTTCAGAACGGTGATCCACGACAGTCCGGCCTGCTGGCCTTCAAGGCAAATCATTTCAAACAGTTTTTTACCGTCGGTTTCCGGTACGCCCCATTCCTTGTCGTGATAATCGATATAAAGCTGATCCTGGCTTACCCAGCCGCAACGTTGCATAGGTCATCTCCCTTCCTGATACGGTAAACGCAAAAATTTCAATCTGCCCGGCTTGACGTGTCTGCTAAAGAGACAATAGTTAATACAGGGCTATACGCCCTAATACCTCTTCGAACAATGACATATATCGCCGAACTCGGCTCTTTCTGGAGTCGCTTTGATGATGATAAAAAAAATCAGTGGTCGCCATGCTGCTTCTGGCCTGGTGGGTGTTTCAGTCTGCCTGCTTTTTTGTAACACCGCTTTTGCGTGGCAACAGGAATATATCGTTTCAGATGCTCAAAGTAATACGATGGAACGCTATACATGGGACGCCGATCACCAACCTCGTTATGAAGATATTCTCGCGGAGCGTATTAACCGTACGCAGAATGCTGCGGGGTTTACCCTGAACGATCCCTCCGGTTCGGATGCGGAAACCGTTCTGAGCGTTGGCTGGAATTTTCCCGTGGCGGGACATTTCACCACCGGGCCCGTAATGGCGTGGCGCACTGATGACGCTCCCTCCGCACCAGTGAATGCGTTTGAGGATACAACCACCACGCAGTCGCTTACCGATCCACTCTGGCATGCCAGCGTGAACTCATTGGGGTGGCGTGTCGATACGCAGTATGGTGATTTACACCCCTGGGCGAAGATCAGCTATAACCAGCAAACTGAAGAAGAATATTTATATACGCTGGGATTGAGCGCCAAATTTTAAAGGGTTGTTACTTTTTTAAACGCTGCGGTAACATATTTAATACAATAACGGCAGGGACTGTAGCGATAGTGATCGCTCACCTTTGAGCTTTTTCTTCTCCGGCAAGGTCATTCATTCCCGCTTCCAGGCATTTCATTCCGTTTCTCCTGCATTTCATGCCGTTTTACCCCTGGTGTTATGGGGTTTTGTTTATCGTGTCCTCAGCGAATTTCCTTAATTTATCTTGCAGGACACTGCCATGAACACATCAACTTATAACCGCACGCGTTGGCTGACGCTATTCGGCACCATCGTTACCCAGTTCGCACTGGGATCGGTCTATACCTGGAGCCTGTTTAACAGCGCCCTGTCTGATAAGATCGGCGCGCCGATAAGCCAGGTGGCGTTCTCCTTCGGCTTGCTGAGTCTTGGGTTAGCAATTTCCTCTTCCGTGGCGGGCAAACTTCAGGAGCGCTTCGGCGTGAAGCGTGTAACCATGACCTCCGGGATCTTGCTGGGCGTGGGCTTCTTCCTGACGGCATATTCCGATAACCTGATGATGCTGTGGCTGAGCGCCGGGGTGCTGGTGGGGCTGGCGGACGGCGCAGGTTACCTGCTGACGCTGTCTAATTGCGTGAAGTGGTTCCCGGAGCGTAAAGGGCTTATCTCCGCGTTTGCCATCGGTTCATATGGCTTGGGCAGCCTCGGCTTCAAATTCATCGATGCGCATCTGCTGGCCTCGGTGGGGCTTGAGAAAACCTTTATGATCTGGGGCGTGATTGTGCTAGTGATGATCCTCTTCGGCGCAACGCTGATGAAAGACGCGCCGCAGCAGGAAGTGAAAACCGTTAACGGTGTGGTGGAGAATGATTTCACCCTTGCACAGTCCATGCGTAAACCGCAGTACTGGATGCTGGCGGTGATGTTCCTGACGGCCTGCATGAGCGGTCTGTATGTCATCGGCGTGGCGAAAGATATCGCGCAGGGAATGGTGAAACTGGACGCGGCGACGGCGGCGAACGCGGTAACGGTCATCTCCATTGCTAACCTCTCGGGTCGTCTGGTACTGGGTATCCTGTCTGACAAAATCGCCAGGATCCGCGTGATTACGCTGGGGCAGGTGATATCCCTGGTGGGGATGGCGGCGCTGCTGTTCGCTCCGCTGAACGAAGCGACATTCTTTGCGGCGATAGCCTGCGTAGCCTTTAACTTTGGCGGCACCATTACCGTCTTCCCGTCGCTGGTGAGCGAGTTCTTCGGGCTGAACAATCTGGCGAAAAACTACGGTGTGATTTATCTCGGCTTCGGTATCGGCAGTATTTGCGGATCGCTGATTGCCTCGCTGTTTGGTGGCTTCTACGTGACATTCTGCGTGATATTTGCCTTGCTGATTATTTCACTGGCGCTGTCCACCACGATTCGTCAGCCGCAACGCGAGGTCTATAAAGAAGCGCATGCATGATTCGATAAAAAGGGGCCGCAGGGCCTCTTTTTTTATCGCCATATCACTTCCGGACTTGTTATTTTGTAAAAATTTTCATCGATTCACATTCTCTGCTGCCACTTTTCTTCCTCGCTGTGGTCTACTTATCGCGCTTGTAGACGTTTCTGATAACGGTTTATCTCGCACCTACTTACTCTGTCTGCTTTCTCAATGAGATTCGGCGGGTCTTTATACCCCTTCCCCCAGGGTTGTTTGCATGAAATATATCAGGTCTCTTACCCAGCAAAGATTGTGTCTGATGCTGGCTGTCTATATCGGTTTGTTTCTGAATGGCGCGGTGCTGTTCAGAAGAGTGGAAGGTTATTTTGAACACCTCACCGTAAGAAACGGGATTTTCGCCGCGATTGAAGTGTTTGGCTCAATTCTGGCAACCTTCTTCCTGCTACGTCTGCTCTCGCTTTTTGGCAGACGTACATGGCAGGTTCTGGCCTCGCTGGTGGTGATTATCTCTGCCGCCGCAAGCTATTACATGACATTCATGAATGTGGTCATTGGCTACGGTATTGTGGCCTCGGTGATGACCACGGACATCGACCTCTCGAAAGAGGTGGTGGGGCAAGGGTTCATCATGTGGACGATTTTGACCTGCCTGATCCCGCTCTTCTTTATCTGGAGTAATACCTGTCGCTATACCCTGTTACGCCAGCTGCGTACCCGTGGGCAACGCATCCGCAACGTCGCCGTCGTTCTTCTGGCGGGTCTGCTGGTATGGGCGCCTATTCGCCTGATGGAAAAACAGCAAAAGCGGATCGAAAAAGCGACAGGCGTAGATATGCCAAGCTACGGCGGCGTGGTGGCTAACTCGTATCTGCCGTCTAACTGGCTGTCGGCGCTAGGTCTCTATGCCTGGGCTCAGGCGGACGAATCCAGCGATGTGAAATCGCTGATTAACCCGACCAAAAAGTTCACCTACCAGGCTCCGGCTGACGGACTGGATGATACTTACGTGGTCTTCGTTATCGGCGAAACGACGCGCTGGGATCATATGGGTATTCTCGGTTATGACCGCGATACCACCCCGAAACTGGCGCAGGAAAAGAACCTGGTGGCATACCGCGGCTACTCCTGCGATACCGCCACGAAGCTTTCGTTGCGCTGTATGTTTGTTCGTGAGGGCGGTGCGAGTGATAATCCTCAGCGCACTCTCAAAGAGCAAAACGTGTTTGCTGTTCTGAAGCAGCTTGGATTTAGCTCCGATCTGTTCGCCATGCAAAGTGAGATGTGGTTCTACACCAACACCATGGCGGATAACATCGCCTACCGCGAGCAGATTGGCGCCGAGCCGCGTAACCGCGGAAAAAACGTTGATGATATGCTGCTGCTCTCTGAGATGGAACAGTCGCTGAAAAACCATCCGCAGGGTAAGCACCTTATTGTTCTGCATACCAAAGGTTCACACTACAGCTACTATCAGCGTTACACGCGCGATTTCGCCAAATGGACGCCTGAGTGCGTCGGCATTAACAAGAACTGTAGCAAGCAGGAGCTGATCAATGCCTATGATAACTCGATTCTGTATGTGGATACCTTCCTCAGCCGGGTGATCGACCAGCTTCGCGATAAGAAAGCGATTGTGATTTACGCGGCCGACCACGGCGAGTCCATCAACGAGAAAGAGCATTTACACGGCACGCCGCGTAAGCTGGCCCCGCCTGAGCAGTTCCGCGTGCCGATGATCATGTGGATGTCGGATAAGTACCTGGAAAACCCGGACAAAGCCAAAATGTTTGCCCATCTGAAACAGCAGGCAGAGATCAAGGTACCGCGCCGCCACGTTGAGCTGTACGACACCATTATGGGTTGTCTCGGCTATACCTCACCGAACGGTGGGATTAACGAAAACAACAACTGGTGTAAACTCCCTGATAACACCACAAAAGCCGCGCAGTAGCTGGTCTGGCGAGAATATCGCCAGTTGAATGGCTTTTTGAAAATAAGGGATTGACGGGGGCGCACCTCAGCAGTAAGATGCGCTCCGCATTCGGCGAGTAGCGCAGCTTGGTAGCGCAACTGGTTTGGGACCAGTGGGTCGGAGGTTCGAATCCTCTCTCGCCGACCACATTCTAAAAAGGGCTAACCGCAAGGTTAGCCCTTTTTGCATTAACGCGTTACCCCGCACGAGTCCTCAAAATACCCCTTAGCCCTGCTTCCCCCTGCCTGCTTGCGGTTTTGTGACATAATCCATTGTATTTTTTTATATATAGTTTGATCTTTTTTCGCGTTGCTTATGGATAACCTCAGCATTTTTCGCTGTGCGTTTTAACGTTCGCGGTATTTAGTGCTCAGATAATCACCATTCTGTAAGAAAATTTACCCATTCTGAATAAAACTTAATCACTGAGTGTTGCGAAATATGAAGATAATTGTGCTGCATCATGGCGAGTAGCATAAATTTCTCTGCTGAAAACTCACGGTCAGGGTTTTTTTAATCTTTGTTTGCGGTTTCTCACACTCCACGTAAATCCCCGCCACCTGTATTGACGTTTTCACATTCTGTTGACAGATTGTAGGGCACGAGGGGCATTTCAGGGAGGATCTGCGCTGCAACTCAAACGCTCTTCTGAAAGGATTCTCTATCCCTTTTAACGCCTTCGGGCATCACCGACCGGACCGGGTAAAAAATAAATAAAGGTCAGGCGGCGTAACACAACAAAGCAAAACATCACATTGGAGCACAATAATGAGTATTTCCTTGAAGAAGTCAGGGATGCTGAAGCTTGGTCTGAGCCTGGTGGCCATGACCGTTGCAGCAAGCGTACAGGCAAAAACCCTGGTTTACTGTTCTGAAGGCTCTCCGGAAGGCTTTAACCCACAGCTCTTTACCTCTGGTACGACTTACGACGCAAGCTCTGTACCGATCTATAACCGTCTGGTTGAATTTAAAACCGGCACCACGGAAGTAATTCCTGGCCTGGCTGAAAAGTGGGATGTCAGCGAAGACGGTAAAACCTATACCTTCCACCTGCGCCAGGGCGTGAAGTGGCAGGACAGCAAAGAATTTAAACCTACGCGCGACTTTAACGCCGACGACGTTGTGTTCTCCTTCGACCGTCAGAAAAATGCCCAGAACCCGTACCATAAAGTGTCTGGCGGCAGCTATGAATACTTCGAAGGGATGGGTCTGCCAGACCTGATCGCTGAAGTGAAAAAAGTGGACGATAAAACCGTTCAGTTTGTGCTGACGCGTCCGGAAGCGCCATTCCTGGCTGACCTGGCGATGGACTTCGCCTCGATTCTCTCTAAAGAGTACGCTGACAACATGCTGAAAGCCGGCACGCCGGAAAAAGTGGACCTGAACCCAATCGGTACCGGCCCGTTCCAGCTGCTTCAGTACCAGAAAGATTCCCGTATTCTGTATAAAGCCTTCCCGGGCTACTGGGGTACCAAGCCGCAGATCGACCGTCTGGTCTTCTCCATCACGCCTGACGCATCCGTGCGTTACGCAAAATTGCAGAAAAACGAATGTCAGGTGATGCCGTATCCAAACCCGGCTGACATCGCGCGTATGAAGCAGGACAAAAATATCAACCTGCTGGAGCAGGCGGGCCTGAACGTGGGTTATCTCTCCTTCAACACCGAGAAGAAACCGTTCGATGACGTGAAAGTGCGTCAGGCGCTGACTTACGCGGTGAACAAAGAAGCGATCATCAAAGCCGTTTACCAGGGCGCGGGCGTTGCGGCCAAGAACCTGATCCCACCAACCATGTGGGGTTATAACGACGACATTAAGGACTACACCTACGATCCTGAGAAAGCGAAAGCGCTGCTGAAAGAAGCGGGCCAGGACAAAGGCTTCACCGTCGAGCTGTGGGCGATGCCGGTACAGCGTCCTTACAACCCGAACGCACGTCGTATGGCGGAAATGGTTCAGGCTGACTGGGCGAAGATTGGCGTACAGGCCAAAATTGTGACCTACGAGTGGGGCGAGTACCTGAAGCGCGCTAAAGCGGGCGAACACCAGGCGGTCATGATGGGCTGGACCGGCGACAACGGGGATCCGGACAACTTCTTCGCGACCCTGTTCAGCTGTGCGGCAGCGAAAGACGGTTCTAACTATTCTCGCTGGTGCTACAAGCCATTTGAAGATCTGATCCAGCCGGCGCGTGCGACCGACGATCACAACAAACGTATTGAACTGTACAAGCAAGCTCAGGTTGTCATGCACGATCAGGCTCCGGCTCTGATTGTTGCTCACTCCACCGTGTACGAGCCAGTGCGTAAAGAAGTGAAGGGCTACGTGGTTGATCCACTGGGCAAACACCACTTCGAAAACGTGTCTGTTGAATAATAAGTAGGGTGTTCTCCCTCTCCCTGTGGGAGAGGGCAGGGGTGAGGGGCGTGCATGCATCCCCTCATCCTAACCCTCTCCCACAGGGAGAGGGAATTTACATTTGTGAGCAATACAGACGTCACGCCACTGGGCGTGCGTCATCAGAGAGAATCCGGGTTATGTTGCAGTTCATCCTCCGACGTCTGGGACTGGTTATCCCGACGTTTATCGGTATCACCCTTCTCACTTTTGCCTTCGTCCATATGATCCCGGGTGACCCGGTAATGATTATGGCAGGCGAGCGTGGTATCTCCCCTGAACGTCATGCGCAACTGCTGGCTGAACTCGGCCTTGATAAGCCGATGTGGCAGCAGTATCTCCACTATATCTGGGGTGTGTTGCACGGCGATTTAGGGATTTCACTGAAAAGCCGTCTTCCGGTGTGGGACGAGTTCGTACCGCGCTTTAAAGCGACGCTGGAACTCGGTATCTGCGCCATGATCTTCGCGACCGCGGTAGGGATCCCCGTTGGCGTACTGGCTGCCGTTAAGCGTGGCTCTATTTTCGACCACACCGCTGTTGGCCTGGCACTGACCGGCTACTCTATGCCTATCTTCTGGTGGGGCATGATGCTGATCATGCTGGTCTCGGTGCAGTGGAACCTGACGCCGGTCTCCGGACGCGTCAGCGATATGGTTTTCCTTGACGACACCAACCCGTTAACCGGCTTTATGCTGATTGATACGGCGATCTGGGGCGAAGAGGGCAACTTCATTGATGCGGTTGCGCACATGATCCTGCCTGCAATGGTGCTGGGCACCATCCCTCTGGCGGTGATCGTGCGTATGACCCGTTCCTCCATGCTGGAAGTGCTGGGCGAGGATTATATTCGTACTGCCCGCGCTAAAGGCCTGACCCGTATGCGCGTCATCATCATTCATGCCCTGCGTAACGCTATGCTGCCGGTGGTGACCGTTATCGGTTTGCAGGTCGGTACGCTGCTGGCGGGGGCGATCCTGACCGAAACCATCTTCTCCTGGCCGGGTCTTGGACGCTGGCTGATTGATGCGCTGCAACGCCGTGACTATCCGGTTGTGCAGGGCGGTGTACTGCTGGTCGCGACGATGATTATCCTCGTCAACCTGCTGGTCGATTTGCTGTACGGCGTGGTGAACCCGCGTATTCGTCATAAGAAGTAAGGGGCCATCATGTCACAAGTTACTCAAAATAAAGTGGTCACCGCACCGGTGCCAATGACGCCGATGCAGGAGTTCTGGCACTACTTCAAGCGCAACAAAGGCGCGGTCGTCGGGCTGGTGTATGTTTCCATCATGATCCTGATTGCGGTGTTTGCGAACGTCCTTGCGCCGTATAACCCGGCTGATCAGTTCCGCGATGCGCTGCTGGCACCTCCTGCATGGCAGGACGGCGGAAGCCTGACGCATCTGCTGGGCACCGACGACGTGGGCCGCGATGTGCTGTCGCGCCTGATGTACGGCGCACGCCTGTCGCTGCTGGTTGGCTGCCTCGTTGTCGTACTGTCGCTGATCATGGGGATCGTACTCGGCCTGGTGGCAGGCTACTTCGGCGGCATTGTTGATAACATCATCATGCGCGTCGTCGACATTATGCTGGCATTGCCAAGCCTGCTGCTGGCGCTGGTGCTGGTGGCGATCTTTGGTCCGTCGATTGGTAACGCCGCGCTTGCGCTGACGTTTGTTGCGCTACCGCATTACGTGCGTCTGACCCGTGCGGCGGTGCTGGTGGAAGTGAACCGCGACTACGTTACCGCCTCTCGCGTGGCGGGTGCTGGTGCGATGCGTCAGATGTTTATCAATATTTTCCCAAACTGCCTTGCGCCGCTGATTGTTCAGGCGTCGCTCGGTTTCTCTAACGCCATTCTTGATATGGCCGCTCTTGGCTTCCTTGGCATGGGTGCGCAGCCGCCCACACCGGAGTGGGGCACCATGCTCTCCGACGTGTTGCAGTTCGCGCAAAGCGCCTGGTGGGTCGTCACCTTCCCGGGTCTGGCGATTCTGCTGACGGTGCTGGCATTTAACCTGATGGGTGACGGTCTGCGTGATGCACTTGATCCCAAACTGAAGCAGTAAGAGGCACGAGATGGCGTTATTAAATGTAGATAAATTATCCGTGCACTTTGGCGACGAAGGCACACCGTTTCGCGCCGTGGACCGCATCAGCTACAGCGTTAATCAGGGCGAAGTGGTCGGGATTGTAGGAGAGTCGGGCTCCGGTAAGTCAGTGAGTTCGCTGGCGATTATGGGGCTGATTGACTACCCCGGCCGCGTGATGGCGGAAAATCTGGAGTTCAACGGTCAGGATCTGAAGCGCATTTCCGAAAAACAGCGCCGCCAGCTGGTGGGCGCGGAAGTGGCGATGATCTTCCAGGACCCCATGACCAGCCTGAACCCATGCTACACCGTCGGTTTCCAGATTATGGAAGCCATTAAGGTGCATCAGGGCGGCAACAAGAAAACCCGTCGCCAGCGTGCTATCGATCTGCTGAACCTGGTGGGGATACCTGACCCAGCATCGCGTCTGGACGTTTACCCGCATCAGCTTTCCGGCGGCATGAGCCAGCGCGTGATGATCGCCATGGCGATTGCCTGTCGACCAAAACTGCTGATTGCGGATGAACCAACTACCGCGCTGGACGTAACCATCCAGGCGCAAATCATCGAGCTGCTGCTGGAGTTGCAGCAGAAAGAGAATATGGCGCTGGTGCTGATTACGCACGACCTGGCGCTGGTGGCGGAAGCGGCACACAAAATCATCGTGATGTACGCGGGTCAGGTGGTGGAGACCGGAAGTTCGCACGATATCTTCCGCGCGCCGCGTCACCCGTATACGCAGGCGTTACTGCGCGCGCTGCCGGAGTTTGCCCAGGACAAAGCGCGTCTGGCGTCACTGCCGGGTGTGGTTCCGGGTAAATATGACCGTCCGCAGGGCTGCCTGCTGAATCCGCGCTGCCCGTATGCGACGGATAAATGCCGCGCCGAGGAGCCAGAGCTGAATCTGCTGGCCGATGGTCGGCAGTCAAAATGCCACTACCCACTCGATGATGCCGGGAGGCCAACACTATGAGTACGCACGAGGCCACCACGCAACAGCCGCTGTTGCAGGCTATCGACCTGAAAAAACATTACCCGGTGAAGAAGGGGATTTTTGCCCCCGAGCGCCTGGTAAAAGCGCTGGACGGCGTCTCCTTCAGCCTTGAACGCGGTAAAACGCTGGCGGTCGTCGGGGAGTCGGGCTGTGGAAAATCCACGCTGGGCCGTCTGCTGACGATGATCGAAACGCCAACCGGCGGCGAGCTTTACTATCAGGGCCAGGATCTGCTCAAGCACGATCCGCAGGCGCAGAAGCTGCGTCGTCAAAAAATCCAGATTGTGTTCCAGAACCCGTACGGTTCTTTAAACCCGCGTAAAAAAGTGGGGCAGATTCTGGAAGAGCCGCTGCTGATTAACAGCAATCTGAGCAAAGAGCAGCGTCGTGAAAAAGCGCTGGCGATGATGGCGAAGGTGGGGCTTAAAACCGAGCATTACGATCGCTACCCGCATATGTTCTCTGGCGGTCAGCGTCAGCGTATTGCCATCGCCCGTGGGCTGATGCTTGACCCGGACGTGGTGATTGCCGATGAGCCGGTCTCAGCGCTTGACGTGTCCGTTCGCGCGCAGGTGCTTAACCTGATGATGGATTTACAGCAGGATCTGGGACTGTCGTACGTCTTCATCTCCCATGACCTGTCCGTGGTTGAGCACATTGCCGATGAGGTGATGGTGATGTATCTGGGACGCTGCGTGGAGAAGGGGACGAAAGATCAGATCTTTACTAACCCGCGTCATCCGTATACCCAGGCGCTGCTGTCTGCAACGCCGAGACTGAACCCGGATGACCGCCGGGAGCGCATTAAGCTGACCGGCGAGTTGCCAAGCCCGCTGAACCCACCGCCGGGATGTGCGTTCAACGCCCGTTGCCGTCGCCGCTTCGGCCCGTGCACGCAGTTGCAGCCACAGCTGAAGGATTATGGCGGACAGCTGGTGGCCTGCTTCGCGGTCGATCAGGATGAAAACGGCGAAAAGCCGCAGGCATAAATAAAAAACCGGCGTTAAGCCGGTTTTTTTACGTCTGAGGTCTACTTCCGTAAACGAATCTGGTCGACGGCGTGTTTCTCACTCTTGGTGAGGATCAGGCTTGCGCGTTCGCGCGTCGGCAGGATGTTCTCTTTGAGGTTGACGTAGTTGATCTCATTCCACAGCCCGGTCGCCACGCTGATAGCCTCTTCTTCAGAGAGCTGGGCGTAGTTGTGGAAGTAGGAATCCGGGTCGGTGAACGCGCCTTCGCGGAACTTCAGGAAGCGGTTGATATACCAGCGTTGCAGCAAATCTTCCGGCGCATCGACATAAATTGAGAAATCGACAAAGTCAGAGACAAACACATGATGCGGATCGTGAGGATAATCCATCCCGCTTTGCAGGACGTTTAAGCCTTCCAGAATCAGGATGTCGGGCTGCACAACCGTTTTGTCGCCATCCGGGATGCGGTCGTAGATCAGATGCGAGTAAACCGGCGCGGTAACGTGAGGTACGCCCGATTTTAGATCTGAAACAAACTTTACCAGGCGGTGCATATCATAAGAGAGCGGGAAGCCCTTCTTTTTCATCAGGCCGCGTTCTTTCAACACCTCGTTGGGATGCAGGAAGCCGTCGGTGGTGATCAGTTCCACGCTGCGGTGTTCCGGCCAGCGGCTCAGCAGCGCCTGTAGCACGCGCGCGGTGGTACTTTTACCCACTGCCACGCTGCCCGCAATACTGATGATATAAGGAATACGTTGACCGTTCGTGCCGAGGAACTGTTCCAGTACGGCCTGACGACGCAAATTGGAGCTGATATAGAAGTTAAGCAAGCGAGAGAGGGGGAGATAGATTTCTGCCACCTCTTCCAGGGAGAGATCTTCGTTTATCCCTTTTAGCCGTGCGATTTCACCTTCCGTCAGTGTCATAGGGACGGAGTCACGCAGGGCTGCCCACTGGCTACGGTTAAACTGAAGATAGGGCGTCATTAACGTTTGCTCTTTTTTGCTCATAAGCATGCTTCTGTGAACCATCACGAAACGGCGGGTGCGGGCTCATCACATAGTTAATTTTGGACAATGGGCAGGAGGTTAACACCAGATGAGAGGAATAATAAGAAAAAATATGGGAAAGCGATGCTTAACCGGGCAGGCATCACCTGGGGCTATAGCGTGCCGAAATCAGGCGTTCATGTTGAATTTTTAACCGTGAGCGGATGAATTTACAGCGGTTAGCCCTGGTTTCGAATAAAATGTGAGCGAAAGAACGTTTTATGCAATTTTTTAGTTGCATGACTGCGCAGGTCTCCATAGAATGCGCGCTACTTGATGCCGACTTAGCTCAGTAGGTAGAGCAACTGACTTGTAATCAGTAGGTCACCAGTTCGATTCCGGTAGTCGGCACCATCAAGTCCGGTGGGGTTCCCGAGCGGCCAAAGGGAGCAGACTGTAAATCTGCCGTCACAGACTTCGAAGGTTCGAATCCTTCCCCCACCACCACTTTCTGGCAGCGACAACGCCGCCGGAGCTGGTTGGAAAAATTGACCAGCTCGAACAGAAAAGAGAGAAATCTCTTTTTTTGTTACAGAAAGAACTGGGTAGCCGAGTTTCAGGATGCGGGCATCGTATAATGGCTATTACCTCAGCCTTCCAAGCTGATGATGCGGGTTCGATTCCCGCTGCCCGCTCCAATACGTGCTGATATGGCTCAGTTGGTAGAGCGCACCCTTGGTAAGGGTGAGGTCCCCAGTTCGACTCTGGGTATCAGCACCACTTCACTTCTCCCTCCCTTTCTCTCTGTTTCAATGTAAATGTATTCAACAGTTCAGGCATTTTCGCCTGGTTGATGTGGTGATATCACCGATTTATCCGTGTCTTAGAGGGACAATCGATGTCTAAAGAAAAGTTTGAACGTACAAAACCGCACGTTAACGTCGGTACTATCGGCCACGTTGACCATGGTAAAACAACGCTGACCGCTGCAATCACTACCGTACTGGCTAAAACCTACGGCGGTGCTGCTCGTGCTTTCGACCAGATCGATAACGCACCAGAAGAAAAAGCTCGTGGTATCACCATCAACACCTCTCACGTTGAGTATGACACCCCGACTCGCCACTACGCACACGTAGACTGCCCAGGCCACGCCGACTATGTTAAAAACATGATCACCGGTGCTGCGCAGATGGACGGCGCGATCCTGGTTGTTGCTGCGACTGACGGCCCTATGCCTCAGACTCGTGAGCACATCCTGCTGGGTCGTCAGGTAGGCGTTCCTTACATCATCGTGTTCCTGAACAAATGCGACATGGTTGATGACGAAGAGCTGCTGGAACTGGTAGAGATGGAAGTTCGTGAACTGCTGTCTCAGTACGATTTCCCAGGCGACGACACTCCAATCGTTCGTGGTTCCGCGCTGAAAGCGCTGGAAGGTGACGCAGAGTGGGAAGCGAAAATCATCGAACTGGCTGGCTACCTGGATTCTTACATCCCAGAACCAGAGCGTGCGATTGACAAGCCATTCCTGCTGCCAATCGAAGACGTATTCTCCATCTCCGGTCGTGGTACCGTTGTTACCGGTCGTGTAGAGCGCGGTATCATCAAAGTGGGTGAAGAAGTTGAAATCGTTGGTATCAAAGAGACTGCGAAGTCTACCTGTACTGGCGTTGAAATGTTCCGCAAACTGCTGGACGAAGGCCGTGCTGGTGAGAACGTTGGTGTTCTGCTGCGTGGTATCAAACGTGAAGAAATCGAACGTGGTCAGGTTCTGGCGAAGCCAGGCTCAATCAAGCCACATACCAAGTTCGAATCTGAAGTGTACATTCTGTCCAAAGACGAAGGCGGCCGTCATACTCCGTTCTTCAAAGGCTACCGTCCACAGTTCTACTTCCGTACAACTGACGTGACCGGTACCATCGAACTGCCAGAAGGCGTAGAGATGGTAATGCCAGGCGACAACATCAAGATGGTTGTGACGCTGATCCACCCAATCGCGATGGACGACGGTCTGCGTTTCGCAATCCGTGAAGGCGGCCGTACCGTTGGCGCGGGCGTTGTTGCTAAAGTTCTCGGCTAATCGCTGATAACATTTGACGCAATGCGCAATAAAAGGGCATCATTTGATGCCCTTTTTGCACGCTTTCACATCAGAACCTGGCTCATCAGTGATTAATTTTGTCATAATCATTGCTGAGACAGGCTCTGCGGAGAGCGTATAATACGAAAAGCGAATAGCATTTCGATTGGTTTGCCTCGCACACGCGGGGTGAAAATGTTTGTAGAATACTTCTGACAGGTTGGTTTATGAGTGCGAATACCGAAGCTCAAGGGAGCGGGCGCGGCCTGGAAGCGATGAAATGGGTAGTTGTAGCCGTGCTGCTGATTGTGGCGATTGTCGGCAACTATCTTTATCGTGACATGATGCTGCCGCTACGCGCGCTTGCAGTGGTAATTCTGATTGCTGCGGCGGGTGGTGTCGCGCTGTTGACGACGAAAGGCAAAGCGACCGTTGCGTTTGCCCGCGAAGCGCGTACCGAAGTCCGCAAGGTCATTTGGCCGACTCGCCAGGAAACATTGCACACCACGCTGATTGTAGCGGCGGTAACCGCTGTAATGTCACTGATCCTGTGGGGACTGGATGGTATTCTGGTTCGCCTGGTATCCTTTATCACTGGCCTGAGGTTCTGAGATGTCTGAAGCCCCTAAAAAGCGCTGGTACGTCGTTCAGGCGTTTTCCGGTTTTGAAGGCCGCGTAGCTACGTCGCTGCGTGAGCATATCAAATTACATAATATGGAAGAGTTATTTGGCGAAGTTATGGTTCCGACCGAAGAAGTGGTTGAGATCCGTGGCGGCCAACGTCGCAAAAGCGAGCGTAAATTCTTCCCGGGTTACGTGCTGGTTCAGATGGTGATGAACGACGCGAGCTGGCACCTGGTGCGCAGCGTACCACGCGTGATGGGCTTTATCGGCGGCACATCTGACCGTCCGGCGCCAATCAGCGACAAAGAAGTTGATGCGATTATGAACCGCCTCCAGCAGGTTGGTGATAAACCGCGTCCGAAAACGCTGTTTGAACCGGGTGAGATGGTTCGTGTTAACGACGGTCCGTTTGCTGACTTCAATGGCGTCGTCGAAGAAGTGGACTACGAGAAGTCCCGCCTGAAAGTTTCCGTTTCTATCTTTGGTCGTGCGACCCCGGTAGAGCTGGACTTTGCTCAGGTAGAAAAAGCCTAAGCAGCGATCAAAAAAGCGACGATTTAATCGTTGCACAGGGCGCGAGATTGGAATACAATTTCGCGCCTTTTGTTTTTATGGGCCCCGGCCCGTAAAACGAATTTTATTCACGGGGAGCCTCTCTGAGGCGTTATTACCCAATCAGAGGATTTTAGAATGGCTAAGAAAGTACAAGCCTACGTCAAGCTGCAGGTTGCAGCAGGTATGGCGAACCCAAGTCCACCAGTTGGTCCAGCTCTGGGTCAGCAGGGTGTGAACATCATGGAATTCTGTAAAGCGTTCAACGCCAAAACTGAATCCATGGAAAAAGGTCTGCCAATCCCAGTTGTAATCACTGTTTACGCTGACCGTTCTTTCACTTTCGTTACCAAAACCCCTCCAGCAGCAGTTCTGCTGAAGAAAGCAGCGGGCATCAAGTCTGGTTCCGGTAAGCCGAACAAAGACAAAGTGGGTAAAATTTCCCGCGCTCAGTTGCAGGAAATCGCGCAGACCAAAGCTGCCGACATGACTGGTTCCGACATTGAAGCGATGACTCGCTCCATCGAAGGTACTGCACGTTCCATGGGCCTGGTAGTGGAGGACTAAGAAATGGCTAAACTGACCAAGCGCATGTCCGTGATCCGTGACAAAGTTGATGCGACCAAACAGTACGACATCAACGAAGCTATCGCTCTGCTGAAAGAACTGGCAACTGCTAAGTTCGTTGAAAGCGTTGACGTTGCCGTTAACCTGGGCATCGACGCTCGTAAATCCGATCAGAACGTTCGTGGCGCAACTGTACTGCCACACGGTACTGGCCGTTCCGTACGCGTAGCTGTATTTGCTCAGGGTGCAAACGCTGAAGCTGCTAAAGCTGCCGGCGCTGAACTGGTAGGTATGGAAGATCTGGCTGATCAGATCAAGAAAGGCGAAATGAACTTTGACGTTGTTATTGCTTCTCCAGATGCAATGCGCGTTGTTGGCCAGCTGGGCCAGGTTCTGGGTCCACGCGGCCTGATGCCAAACCCGAAAGTGGGTACTGTAACGCCTAACGTTGCTGAAGCGGTTAAGAACGCTAAAGCAGGTCAGGTTCGTTACCGTAACGACAAAAACGGCATCATCCACACCACCATCGGTAAAGTGGACTTTGACGCTGACAAACTGAAAGAAAACCTGGAAGCTCTGCTGGTTGCGCTGAAAAAAGCAAAACCAACTCAGGCGAAAGGCGTGTACATCAAGAAAGTTAGCATCTCCACCACCATGGGTGCAGGTGTTGCAGTTGACCAGGCTGGCCTGAGCGCTGCTGCAAACTAATGCCTTTACGTGGGCGGTGATTTTGTCTACAATCTTACCCCCACGTTTGCTAACAAAAGTTAGCGGCTAAAAGAATTGTTCGTTGGAGCCTGGCCTATCCAGGCCTCCGTCGAAGACCGCAGGTGTTTCGCAAGAAACTTAATCCCCTGCGTAGACGGTGACAGAACGCTAAGATTATTTTAAATACTCTGGCTTGTTTCTGCTCACCGTATTAAGACGCTCTTCCCGTTGGGTCGAGTGAAGTGAGTTCCGGAACATGAGTTCCGGCAAACATCCAGGAGCAAAGCTAATGGCTTTAAATCTTCAAGACAAACAAGCGATTGTTGCTGAAGTCAGCGAAGTAGCCAAAGGCGCGCTGTCTGCAGTAGTTGCGGATTCCCGTGGCGTTACTGTAGACAAAATGACTGAACTGCGTAAAGCAGGTCGTGAAGCTGGCGTATACATGCGTGTTGTTCGTAACACCCTGCTGCGTCGCGTAGTTGAAGGTACTCAGTTCGAGTGCCTGAAAGACACGTTTGTTGGTCCGACCCTGATTGCATACTCTATGGAACACCCGGGCGCTGCTGCTCGTCTGTTCAAAGAGTTCGCGAAAGCGAATGCAAAATTTGAGGTCAAAGCTGCAGCCTTTGAAGGTGAGTTGATCCCGGCATCGCAAATCGATCGCCTGGCAACCCTGCCGACCTACGAAGAAGCAATTGCACGCCTGATGGCAACCATGAAAGAAGCTGCGGCTGGCAAACTGGTTCGCACTCTGGCTGCTGTACGCGATGCGAAAGAAGCTGCTTAATCGCAGTTATCTTTATAAAGCATTTGCTTACGTATAAACTTATTCTGATTTTCAGGAACAATTTAAATGTCTATCACTAAAGATCAAATCATTGAAGCAGTAGCAGCTATGTCCGTAATGGACGTTGTAGAGCTGGTTTCTGCAATGGAAGAAAAATTCGGTGTTTCTGCTGCTGCTGCTGTAGCTGTAGCTGCGGGCCCGGCTGAAGCTGCTGAAGAAAAAACTGAATTCGACGTAATTCTGAAAGCTGCTGGCGCGAACAAAGTTGCTGTAATCAAAGCAGTACGTGGCGCAACTGGCCTGGGTCTGAAAGAAGCTAAAGACCTGGTAGAATCTGCTCCAGCTGCGCTGAAAGAAGGCGTGAGCAAAGACGACGCAGAAGCACTGAAAAAATCTCTGGAAGAAGCTGGCGCTGAAGTTGAAGTTAAATAAGCCAACTTTTCTGGTTGCAGCCTAAGCAATTAGGCTGATGGCTGGTGACTTTTTAGTCACCAGCCTTTTTGCGCTGTAAGGCATCAGCAGCATTTCACACTGTTTGACTGCTGGTTGTCCTGACAATGCTTGTTTCTATCGACGACTTAATATACTGCGACAGGGTGCTCGCTCTGTGTAAATCGCAATGAAATGGTTTAAGCGTGATAGCAACAGGTATTGCGGAAAGTATTCAATTTTCCGGTCCACAAAATGGTGTTGCACAAACTGTCCCTTCGTCGGGCAGATGGGTCGACTTGTCAGCGAGCTGAGGAACCCTATGGTTTACTCCTATACCGAGAAAAAACGTATTCGTAAGGATTTTGGTAAACGTCCACAAGTTCTGGACATTCCATATCTCCTTTCTATCCAGCTTGACTCGTTCCAGAAGTTTATCGAGCAAGATCCTGAAGGGCAGTACGGCCTGGAAGCAGCCTTCCGTTCCGTGTTCCCGATTCAGAGCTACAGCGGTAATTCCGAGCTGCAGTACGTCAGCTACCGCCTTGGCGAACCGGTGTTTGACGTTCAGGAATGTCAGATCCGTGGCGTGACCTATTCCGCACCGCTGCGCGTAAAACTGCGTCTGGTGATCTACGAGCGCGAAGCGCCGGAAGGCACCGTAAAAGACATTAAAGAACAAGAAGTCTACATGGGTGAAATTCCACTCATGACGGACAACGGTACTTTCGTTATCAACGGTACTGAGCGTGTTATCGTTTCCCAGCTGCACCGTAGCCCGGGTGTCTTCTTCGACAGCGATAAAGGTAAAACGCACTCTTCCGGTAAAGTACTGTATAACGCACGCATCATTCCTTACCGTGGTTCATGGCTGGACTTCGAATTCGATCCAAAAGACAACCTGTTTGTCCGTATCGACCGTCGTCGTAAGCTGCCTGCAACCATCATTCTGCGTGCACTGAACTATACCACTGAGCAGATCCTGGACCTGTTCTTTGAGAAAGTGATCTTTGAAATCCGCGACAACAAGTTGCAGATGGAGTTGGTGCCGGAACGTCTGCGTGGTGAGACCGCGTCGTTCGACATCGAAGCCGACGGCAAAGTGTATGTGGAAAAAGGTCGCCGTATCACCGCGCGCCACATCCGCCAGCTGGAAAAAGATGATATCAAACACATCGAAGTTCCGGTTGAATACATTGCAGGAAAAGTAGCCGCGAAAGATTACGTTGATGAATCAACTGGCGAGCTGATCTGCCCGGCGAACATGGAGCTGAGCCTGGATCTGCTGGCTAAGCTGAGCCAGTCTGGCCACAAACGTATCGAAACGCTGTTCACCAACGATCTGGACCACGGTCCGTACATCTCTGAGACTGTACGCGTCGACCCAACCAACGATCGTCTGAGCGCGCTGGTCGAAATCTACCGCATGATGCGTCCTGGTGAGCCACCAACTCGCGAAGCGGCTGAAAGCCTGTTCGAGAACCTGTTCTTCTCCGAAGACCGCTACGATCTGTCCGCGGTTGGTCGTATGAAGTTCAACCGTTCTCTGCTGCGCGACGAGATCGAAGGTTCCGGTATCCTGAGCAAAGACGACATCATTGAAGTGATGAAGAAGCTCATCGATATCCGTAACGGTAAAGGCGAAGTGGACGATATCGACCACCTCGGCAACCGTCGTATCCGTTCCGTAGGCGAAATGGCGGAAAACCAGTTCCGCGTTGGCCTGGTACGTGTAGAGCGTGCGGTGAAAGAGCGTCTGTCTCTGGGCGATCTGGATACCCTGATGCCTCAGGATATGATTAACGCGAAGCCGATTTCTGCGGCAGTGAAAGAGTTCTTCGGTTCCAGCCAGCTGTCTCAGTTCATGGACCAGAACAACCCGCTGTCTGAGATCACGCACAAACGTCGTATCTCCGCACTCGGCCCAGGCGGTCTGACCCGTGAACGCGCAGGCTTTGAAGTTCGAGACGTACACCCGACTCACTACGGTCGCGTATGTCCAATCGAAACGCCTGAAGGTCCAAACATCGGTCTGATCAACTCCCTGTCCGTGTACGCACAGACGAACGAATACGGTTTCCTCGAGACCCCGTATCGTAAAGTGACCGACGGTGTTGTTACTGACGAAATTCATTACCTGTCTGCTATTGAAGAAGGCAACTACGTTATCGCTCAGGCGAACTCCAACCTGGATGACGAAGGCCACTTTGTAGAAGATCTGGTTACCTGCCGTAGCAAAGGCGAATCCAGCTTGTTCAGCCGCGACCAGGTTGACTACATGGACGTATCCACCCAGCAGGTGGTATCCGTCGGTGCGTCCCTGATCCCGTTCCTGGAACACGATGACGCCAACCGTGCATTGATGGGTGCGAACATGCAACGTCAGGCCGTTCCAACTCTGCGTGCTGATAAGCCGCTGGTTGGTACCGGTATGGAACGTGCTGTTGCCGTTGACTCTGGTGTTACAGCAGTTGCTAAGCGTGGCGGTACCGTTCAGTACGTTGACGCATCCCGTATCGTTATCAAAGTTAACGAAGACGAGATGTATCCGGGCGAAGCGGGTATCGACATCTACAACCTGACCAAATACACCCGTTCTAACCAGAACACCTGTATCAACCAGATGCCATGTGTGTCTCTGGGTGAGCCAGTTGAGCGCGGCGACGTGCTGGCAGACGGTCCGTCCACCGACCTCGGTGAACTGGCGCTCGGTCAGAACATGCGCGTAGCGTTCATGCCGTGGAACGGTTACAACTTCGAAGACTCCATCCTCGTCTCCGAGCGTGTGGTTCAGGAAGATCGTTTCACCACCATCCACATTCAGGAACTGGCATGTGTGTCCCGTGACACCAAGCTGGGGCCAGAAGAGATCACCGCTGACATCCCGAACGTGGGTGAAGCTGCGCTCTCTAAACTGGATGAATCCGGTATTGTTTACATCGGCGCGGAAGTGACCGGCGGTGACATTCTGGTTGGTAAGGTCACGCCGAAAGGCGAAACCCAGCTGACGCCAGAAGAGAAACTGCTGCGTGCTATCTTCGGTGAGAAAGCGTCTGACGTTAAAGACTCTTCTCTGCGCGTACCAAACGGTGTTTCCGGTACGGTTATCGACGTTCAGGTCTTCACCCGTGACGGCGTTGAGAAAGATAAGCGTGCGCTGGAAATCGAAGAGATGCAGCTCAAACAGGCTAAGAAAGACCTGTCTGAAGAACTGCAAATCCTCGAAGCAGGTCTGTTCAGCCGTATCTATGCGGTGCTGGTTGCCGGTGGCGTTGAAGCTGAGAAGCTCGACAAACTGCCACGCGATCGCTGGCTGGAACTGGGCCTGACCGACGAAGAGAAACAGAATCAGCTGGAACAGCTGGCTGAGCAGTATGACGAACTGAAACACGAGTTCGAGAAAAAACTCGAAGCGAAACGCCGCAAAATCACTCAGGGCGACGATCTGGCACCAGGCGTGCTGAAGATTGTTAAGGTGTATCTGGCTGTTAAACGTCAGATCCAGCCTGGTGATAAGATGGCAGGTCGTCACGGTAACAAGGGTGTTATCTCTAAGATCAACCCGATCGAAGATATGCCGCACGATGCTAACGGTACGCCGGTAGATATCGTACTGAACCCACTGGGCGTACCGTCTCGTATGAACATCGGTCAGATTCTGGAAACCCACCTGGGTATGGCTGCGAAAGGTATCGGCGATAAGATCAACGCCATGCTGAAACAGCAGCAGGAAGTCGCGAAACTGCGCGAGTTCATCCAGCGTGCCTACGATCTGGGTACCGACGTTCGTCAGAAAGTCGACCTGAACACCTTCAGCGATGAAGAAGTGCTGCGTCTGGCAGAGAACCTGCGCAAAGGTATGCCAATTGCAACGCCGGTATTCGACGGTGCAAAAGAAGCTGAAATTAAAGAGCTGCTGCAACTGGGTGGTCTGCCAACGTCTGGTCAGATTACGCTGTTTGACGGCCGTACCGGTGAACAGTTCGAGCGTCCGGTAACCGTAGGTTACATGTACATGCTGAAACTGAACCACCTGGTCGACGACAAGATGCACGCTCGTTCTACCGGTTCTTACAGCCTGGTTACTCAGCAGCCGCTGGGTGGTAAGGCTCAGTTCGGTGGTCAGCGCTTCGGGGAGATGGAAGTGTGGGCGCTGGAAGCATACGGCGCAGCATACACCTTGCAGGAAATGCTCACCGTTAAGTCTGATGACGTGAACGGTCGTACTAAGATGTATAAGAACATCGTAGACGGCAACCATCAGATGGAACCGGGCATGCCAGAATCCTTCAACGTACTGTTGAAAGAGATTCGTTCGCTGGGTATCAACATCGAACTGGAAGACGAGTAATTCTCGCTCAAACAGGTCACTGCTGTCGGGTTAACGCCCGACAGCAGAGTGTGCTAACTCCGACGGGAGCAAATCCGTGAAAGACTTATTAAAGTTTCTGAAAGCGCAAACTAAAACCGAAGAGTTTGATGCGATCAAAATTGCTCTGGCTTCGCCAGACATGATCCGTTCATGGTCTTTCGGTGAAGTTAAAAAGCCGGAAACCATTAACTACCGTACGTTCAAACCTGAGCGTGACGGCCTTTTCTGTGCGCGTATTTTCGGGCCAGTAAAAGATTACGAGTGCCTGTGCGGTAAGTACAAGCGCCTGAAACACCGTGGTGTGATCTGTGAGAAGTGCGGCGTTGAAGTGACCCAGACCAAAGTACGCCGTGAGCGTATGGGCCACATCGAGCTGGCGTCTCCGACCGCTCACATCTGGTTCCTGAAATCTCTGCCGTCCCGTATCGGTCTGCTGCTGGATATGCCGCTGCGCGATATCGAACGTGTTCTGTACTTCGAATCTTATGTGGTTATCGAAGGCGGGATGACCAATCTGGAACGTAACCAGATCCTGACCGAAGAACAGTATCTGGACGCGCTGGAAGAGTTCGGTGACGAATTCGACGCGAAGATGGGTGCGGAAGCTATCCAGGCCCTGCTGAAGAGCATGGATCTGGAGCAAGAGTGTGAAACTCTGCGCGAAGAGCTGAACGAAACCAACTCCGAAACCAAGCGTAAAAAGCTGACCAAGCGTATCAAACTGCTGGAAGCGTTCGTTCAGTCTGGTAACAAACCAGAGTGGATGATCCTGACCGTTCTGCCGGTTCTGCCGCCAGATCTGCGTCCGCTGGTTCCGCTGGATGGTGGTCGTTTCGCAACGTCGGATCTGAACGATCTGTACCGTCGCGTGATCAACCGTAACAACCGTCTGAAACGTCTGCTGGATCTGGCTGCGCCGGACATCATCGTACGCAACGAAAAACGTATGCTTCAGGAAGCAGTCGATGCCCTGTTGGATAACGGTCGTCGTGGTCGTGCGATCACCGGTTCTAACAAACGTCCTCTGAAATCTTTGGCCGACATGATCAAAGGTAAGCAGGGTCGTTTCCGTCAGAACCTGCTCGGTAAGCGTGTTGACTACTCCGGTCGTTCTGTAATCACCGTAGGTCCATACCTGCGTCTGCATCAGTGCGGTCTGCCGAAGAAAATGGCACTGGAGCTGTTCAAACCGTTCATCTACGGCAAGCTGGAACTGCGTGGCCTCGCCACCACCATCAAAGCCGCGAAGAAAATGGTTGAGCGTGAAGAAGCTGTCGTTTGGGATATCCTGGACGAAGTGATCCGCGAACACCCGGTACTGCTGAACCGTGCACCAACTCTGCACCGTCTGGGTATCCAGGCCTTTGAGCCAGTCTTGATCGAAGGTAAAGCGATCCAGCTGCACCCGCTGGTTTGTGCGGCCTATAACGCCGACTTCGATGGTGACCAGATGGCTGTTCACGTACCGCTGACGCTGGAAGCCCAGCTCGAAGCGCGTGCGCTGATGATGTCTACCAACAACATCCTGTCTCCAGCGAACGGTGAACCTATCATCGTTCCTTCTCAAGACGTTGTACTGGGTCTGTACTACATGACCCGTGACTGTGTTAACGCCAAAGGCGAAGGCATGGTGCTGACTGGCCCGAAAGAAGCTGAGCGTATTTATCGCGCTGGCCTGGCCTCTCTGCATGCGCGCGTTAAAGTGCGTATCACCGAATACGAAAAAGATGAAAACGGCGAGTTCGTTGCGCACACCAGCCTGAAAGACACGACCGTTGGCCGTGCCATTCTGTGGATGATCGTACCGAAAGGTCTGCCTTTCTCCATCGTCAACCAGGCGCTGGGCAAGAAAGCGATCTCCAAAATGCTGAACACCTGTTACCGCATTCTGGGTCTGAAGCCGACCGTAATCTTCGCTGACCAGACAATGTACACCGGCTTTGCTTATGCAGCGCGTTCAGGTGCATCTGTTGGTATCGATGACATGGTCATCCCAGAGAAGAAACACGAGATCATCTCTGAAGCGGAAGCTGAAGTTGCTGAGATCCAGGAGCAGTTCCAGTCTGGTCTGGTAACCGCAGGCGAACGTTACAACAAAGTTATCGATATCTGGGCTGCGGCGAACGATCGTGTATCTAAAGCGATGATGGATAACCTGCAAACCGAAACCGTGATTAACCGTGACGGCGTAGAAGAGCAGCAGGTCTCCTTCAACAGCATCTACATGATGGCCGACTCCGGTGCGCGTGGTTCTGCGGCACAGATTCGTCAGCTGGCAGGTATGCGTGGTCTGATGGCGAAGCCAGATGGCTCCATCATCGAAACGCCAATCACCGCGAACTTCCGTGAAGGTCTGAACGTACTCCAGTACTTCATCTCCACGCACGGTGCGCGTAAAGGTCTGGCGGATACCGCACTGAAAACGGCGAACTCCGGTTATCTGACGCGTCGTCTGGTTGACGTTGCGCAGGATCTGGTCGTCACCGAAGACGATTGTGGCACCCTCGAAGGTATCACCATGACCCCGGTTATCGAGGGTGGTGATGTTAAAGAGCCGCTGCGCGATCGCGTACTGGGTCGTGTGACCGCGGAAGACATTCTGAAGCCGGGCACCGCAGACATTCTGGTTCCACGCAACACCCTGCTGCACGAACAGTGGTGTGACCTGCTGGAAGCGAACTCTGTTGACTCCGTGAAAGTGCGTTCCGTTGTATCCTGTGACACCGACTTTGGTGTGTGTGCGCACTGCTACGGTCGTGACCTGGCGCGTGGCCACATCATCAACAAAGGTGAGGCTATCGGCGTTATCGCGGCACAGTCCATCGGTGAGCCGGGTACACAGCTGACGATGCGTACGTTCCACATCGGTGGTGCGGCATCTCGTGCGGCTGCTGAATCCAGCATCCAGGTGAAAAACAAAGGTAGCATCAAGCTCAGCAACGCGAAGTCGGTTGTGAACTCCAGCGGTAAACTGGTTATCACTTCCCGTAACACCGAGCTGAAGCTGATCGACGAATTCGGTCGTACCAAAGAGAGCTATAAAGTGCCTTACGGTGCGGTTATGGCGAAAGGTGATGGCGAGCAGGTTGCTGGCGGTGAAACCGTTGCAAACTGGGATCCACACACCATGCCGGTTATCACCGAAGTAAGTGGTTTCATCCGCTTCACTGACATGATCGACGGCCAGACCATTACTCGTCAGACCGACGAGCTGACCGGTCTGTCTTCTCTGGTGGTTCTGGATTCTGCTGAACGTACTACCGGCGGTAAAGATCTGCGTCCTGCACTGAAAATCGTTGATGCTCAGGGTAACGACGTTCTGATCCCTGGTACCGATATGCCTGCGCAGTACTTCCTGCCGGGTAAAGCGATTGTACAGCTGGAAGATGGCGTACAGATCAGCTCTGGTGACACCCTGGCGCGTATTCCTCAGGAATCCGGCGGTACCAAGGACATCACCGGTGGTCTGCCACGCGTTGCGGACCTGTTCGAAGCACGTCGTCCGAAAGAGCCTGCGATCCTGGCTGAAATCAGCGGTATCATCTCCTTCGGTAAAGAGACCAAAGGTAAGCGCCGCCTGGTTATTACGCCAGTAGATGGCAGCGAGCCGTACGAAGAGATGATTCCTAAGTGGCGTCAGCTCAACGTGTTCGAAGGTGAACGCGTAGAACGTGGTGACGTGGTTTCCGATGGTCCAGAAGCGCCGCACGACATCCTGCGTCTGCGTGGTGTGCATGCTGTTACCCGTTACATTGTTAACGAAGTACAGGACGTATACCGTCTGCAAGGCGTTAAGATTAACGATAAACACATTGAAGTTATCGTTCGTCAGATGCTGCGTAAAGCAACCATCGAAAACGCGGGCAGCTCCGACTTCCTGGAAGGCGAGCAGGTTGAATACTCACGCGTTAAGATCGCTAACCGCGATCTGGAAGCGAACGGCAAAATCGGTGCGACCTTCGCACGCGATCTGCTGGGTATCACCAAAGCGTCTCTGGCAACCGAGTCCTTCATCTCTGCTGCATCGTTCCAGGAAACCACTCGTGTCCTGACCGAAGCGGCTGTTGCAGGTAAACGTGATGAACTGCGCGGTCTGAAAGAGAACGTTATCGTGGGTCGTCTGATCCCGGCCGGTACCGGTTATGCGTACCACCAGGATCGTATGCGTCGTCGCGCAGCGGGCGAACTGCCAGCTGCACCGCAGGTGACTGCCGAAGATGCATCCGCGAGCCTTGCAGAACTGCTGAACGCAGGTCTGGGCGGTTCCGACAACGAGTAATCGTTGATGCCGTAAATAAAAAACCCGCCTCGGCGGGTTTTTTTACGTCTGTATGTCTTCAATTCACTAACGGGATGCGTCGATAAAGCTCAATCATATCGCCCGCCAGATCCTGAATAACCATTGCGTTCATCAGGTGATCCTGAGAGTGGACGGTAATCAGGTTAACCGGAAGCTTCCCGGTGCCTTCATCAAGACCAATAAGCTGTGTCTGGATGGTGTGCGCATGCTTCACATATTCACGCGATTCTTCCATCGCTTTCTCGGCTTCATCAAAGTCGCCTTTTCGCGCCATCTGTAACGCCGTCAGGGCCGCACTGCGCGCTGCGCCTGCGTTGACCAGCAGTTCCATAATCGTGGTTTCTAAGTCTTCCATTATGACTCCAGAAGTTTGAGCGCTTTTTCCAGTACGGCATCACCTTTCATCATGCCGTAATCCATCATGTCGATGACCGCAACCTTTTTTCCGAGCGGATCGGCCTGCGCCTGGAGTTTTGCCTGTTCGTATTTAACCTGTGGCCCCAGTAATACGATATCAGCCGTCGCGATGTTATCTTTAAACTCCGCGACCGGAACGGCTTTAATGGTTACTTCGACTCCTTTTTTCTGCGCGGCATCTTTCATACGTTGAACCAGCATGCTGGTTGACATTCCCGCTGCACAGCATAAAACGATGTTCTTCATAGTCAGCCTCGATCTACATGTGTTTATTGATAATTATCCCGTGCAGACCGCTTCAACAACCGCTTTACCGCGATTGTGTGTCAGGCATCACAAAGAAATCGGCATTTTTCTGAAACCGGTTACAATTTTACAGCGGAGAGCATTCTGCCCGTCAGATCGGGCAGAATTTCAGGAAGGGTATTATCGGCTGGCCGTGCTTACGATGCGGTTTTTACCCTGTTGTTTAGCGGTATACAGCGCTTCATCTACGCTACCGATAAACTGCTCCAGCGGTTCGAAGTGCCACTCTCCCATCCCGGCGCTGAAGGTCACTCGCAGGTTCTCTTCCCGCCAGGTCCGCTTCTCAACGGCGGTGCGCCAGGCTTCCAGTAGCGCGTGCGCGGAGTTCATCAGCTCGGCCGGGAATATCACGCCGAACTCTTCTCCACCGTAGCGGTAAACGGAAACGTGGTGCGGCTGCATGATCTGAATACCTTCCCGCGCCACGTTGCGCAGCACAATATCCCCGCTCAGGTGGCCCCAGGTGTCGTTAATGGATTTGAAGTTATCGATGTCGATCAGCGCCAGAACGAAGGGTTGATGAGCGGTCAGCAGCTCATCCACATCGTTATCGAACGCACGGCGATTTTTGCAACCTGTCAGCGCATCATGGGTGGCCTGACGGACATAGGCCAGCTCGCGTTCTTTATTGGTTCGAATGGTATGGCTGAGCATCGCCTCAAGGCGTGGCGCCTGGTTGACGTCGCCGGTTTTGATGGCGTTGATAATGTTCATCAGCACAGAACGCGAGGCATGACGAAGGTAAAGCCCGAACAAAATGATGATGATTGCCGCCAGCGCAAATCCCCAGCCGACGACGGTGGTTTCATGCCGGGTGATGACGGTAAGCGTGGCATCGGAGACCCGATAAATCACAAACCAGTCCGGATTGGTGAAAGAGTAGTAGTAATACCAGGTTTTACTTTTGGGGTCGAAAAGATGGCCTTCGCCGCTGGTCATTTTGTCCATCAGCGCTTCGCTTACGTACTGCTTAAAGAGCGCCCCCGTGTCCGGATGCAGCACAACGGCACCGTCACGCTCCACGACAAAAAACTCACCCTGAACCGGCGCCACCATCTGGCGCAGGGTATACCCCATGGACGTTAAATCAAGATGGAAAGCGAGCGTGCCCTTCAGACGGCCTTCCGGTGAAATGACCGGCTTATAGAGGGTGACAGTAGGATGTTGGGTGAAATAGTCCAGATAGGGGCGGGTGTAGTGAGGAAAGTTGCTGGCTTCCGCTTGCCCGACAAACCATGGGCGGGTTCTGGCGTCGAACGACTTACTTTTCTCCGTTGGCAGCACTTCCGGCGCGCGCAGATGGCGCCCTTCTGTGTCCGCCAGAGAGATAGACGACACCGTCGGCATCAGGTTCTGCAAATGCATCAACATCTGCAAACCGTGTGTCGGATCGATATTTATTGTCTGATTTACTCTGTCGTTACGGGCGAAGTACATCGCAGCGCGACCAAGAATATAGTCATTTTCTCGCAGGATGGATTCGGTATAGTTCACCGCCAGATTATGGGTGAAATTACCATTAATTTTATGATAATCCTCAAGAAAATCCTTTCTCTGTGAAAGGACGACCAGGACGGCGATCAGCGCGAAACTGAACAGGATCCCCGCGAAGCTGACCATAATTGGCCGGGTAAAAGAGAGCTTTTTACTGTGGAGTGCCATGAGTTGTACATCAATCCAGATGGTAGACGCGTTGCGTCTGTCGATACCCTCAGCATAGTCGCTGTCCGGTTGCTGGTAGTAAATTATACAGAAGGCGATTACCGACGAGATGATTTATCTTAAGCGTAGATAAGAAACGACGTATTTATTGTATCAATTGAATTTTGTTTAAGAGGCGGAGGGCAGGGCGAAACGAGGAAGAAGCATTTTCACCCTGGTCAGCGTCCGTTGCTGACGTGGTTAAGCATAAGAAAACCGGGCAGATCGCCTCAATCGCCCGGTTATGATCTTACGAGCCGCCTCGTAACCTTTTCGCATTTTTGCAGACAGTTTCAGCGCTAATGCGAGGCTCTTCCCAGCCAGCTATCCCAGTCTTTCCACACCGGCTGTAGCCCCTGTGCAGTCAGGGCTTCCGCCACCGCTTCGGGCCGTCGGCCGTCGTGCGGTGCAAACTGTTCCAGTTCCGGGTGATCGTCCGCGTAACCGCCCGGCTGCGTTTTGGAAAAGGCGCTGACGTTATTGATCGCCAGCGGGATCGCGCGATCGCGAAACGCGGGGGATTCACGCGTGGAGAGCGACAATTCCACTTCCGGCGCGAACAGGCGAAATGCACACAGGGTTTGCACCAGCTGGCGCTCATCCATCAGCGAGGCGGGTTCAACGCCTCCCGTACAGGGACGCAGCCGCGGGAAAGAGATGGAATAGCGGCTTTGCCAGTACTGCTGCTGTAGCCACAGCAGATGCTCCGCCACCATATAGCAGTCCACCCGCCAGCTGTCGGACAGACCGATAAGCGCGCCCAGCCCAATTTTATCGATACCGGCGCGCCCCAGCCTGTCCGGCGTTTCCAGCCGGAAGATGAAATCCTGCTTCTTCCCTTTCAGGTGATGCCGGGCATAGGTCGCCTCATGGTAGGTTTCCTGATAAACCATTACGCCGTCCAGCCCGAGGGTTTTCAGCTCCGCATATTCCTCCTGCGACAGAGGCTGCACTTCCATTTGCAACGAGGCAAATTCGCGGCGGATGGCCGGAAGATGCTGGCGAAAATAGTCCATCCCCACTTTGCCCTGATGTTCACCCGTCACCAGCAGGAGATGTTCAAAACCCATCTCACGAATAGCCGCACACTCGCGGGCGATCTCATGCTCATCCAGCGTTTTACGCTTAATACGGTTGCTCATGGAGAAACCACAGTAGGTGCAGTCATTGGCGCACAGATTAGAAAGATAGAGCGGCACGTAAAAGCTCACCGTGTTGCCAAAACGCTGGCGGGTGAGGCGTTGCGCGCGCTGGGCCATCGGTTCAAGGTACGCGCTGGCTGCCGGAGAAAGCAGGGCCATCAAATCCTCGCGCGTCGAATGCCGGGCTGTTAATGCCCGCTCAACGTCCGCAGCCGTTTTGCTGTTGATGCGCAGGGCAATATCGTCCCAGTTAAGCTGACGCCAGCGATTGGTAAAGGTAGCCATCAGAGCGCCTCCAGAAAATCGGTCAGCGGGCTGGTGGCCTGCGCCTGAACACTGCGCGAGCCGGGGCCGGACTGCCGAGCCAGCAGACCGGACTCCACGGCAAGGCGGAACGCACGCGCCATCATCACCGGGTCGTCGGCCACCGCAATCGCGGTATTGACCAGCACCGCATCGGCCCCCATCTCCAGCGCCTGCGCGGCGTGACTGGGTACGCCGATGCCCGCATCCACCACCACCGGCACGGTCGCCTGCTCAATAATGATTTCCAGCATCGCGCGGGTCTCCAGCCCCTGGTTGGAGCCAATGGGGGCGCCCAGCGGCATTACGGCCGCGCAGCCGACCTCTTCCAGACGCTTACAGAGCACGGGGTCGGCACCACAGTAGGGCAGAACGGTGAATCCCTGCTGCACCAGCTTCTCTGCCGCTTTCAGGGTTTCGATCGGATCGGGCAACAGCCAGCGGGCGTCCGGATGAATTTCCAGCTTCAGCCAGCGGGTGTCGAGCGCTTCTCGCGCCAGTTGCGCAGCGAAAATTGCTTCCTCGGCCGTTTTCGCACCGGAGGTATTCGGTAAGAGCGTCACGCCTGCCTCCAGTAACGGCGCAAGTATGGCATCGTTGTGCTGACGCAGATCCACGCGCTTCATCGCCAGCGTCACCAGCTGGCTGCCACTTTCACGAATGGCATCCACCATCAGCTGCGGGGAGGCGAATTTTCCGGTTCCGGTAAACAGATGTGAATCAAAGACTTTGTCGGCAATACGTAACATCTTAGCCCCCTGCGATAACCTGAAACAGCAGGATCTGGTCGCCTTCATTGACCTGCTGATGTTCCCACCGCTCGCGCGGCAGGATCTGTTGATTGAGCGCCAGCGCCGTTCCCGGCTTCAGCTGGCGCAGCGTGTCGAGCAGGGCGGCAACGGTGAGATCGTCGTCGCACGTCATCGGCTCATCGTTAAACAGAATGCGCATTGCGGCCTCCGCATACCGGGCAGTGGCTGGCACGGTTTAACGCCAGATGACGCCAGCCGTTGGAGCGGGCGTCGAACAGCCGCAGCGTGTTGCGTTCTGTCTCCATGCCGCTGAGCAACTTGATGGTCTCCAGCGCCTGAAGAGTACCCATCACGCCCACCACCGGGCCCAGAATGCCTGCCGTGCGGCAGTTACGCTCCGGTTCAGCCTCGTCCGGCCACAGGCAGCGGTAGCAGCCCTGTGCCCACGGCGGCGTAAGCACCATTATTTGCCCACCGAAACCGACCGCGCTGGCGGTGATCAGCGGCGTGTTCTGCGCAACACAGGCCGCGTTGATGGCCTGACGTGTCGCCATATTGTCCGTACAGTCCAGCACCACGTCGGCAAGGGCCACTTCGCGTTGCAGATCTTCCCCGCTCAGCCGCGTCTGGAGTGCGACCAGTTCGATATCGGGGTTAAGCTGGTTCAGCCGCTGGCGCGTAACGTGCGCTTTAGGCTGGTTGATATCTTCTGTCGTAAAGAGGATTTGCCGTTGCAGATTGCTGAGATGTACCTCGTCGTCATCGGCCAGCACCAGCGTGCCCACGCCCGCGCCGGCCAGATACAGCGCTGCGGGGGTGCCCAATCCGCCCAGACCGACAATCAGTACCCGGCTGGCGAGCAGCTTTTGCTGCCCCTCGATGGCGATATCCTCCAGCAGGATCTGGCGGCTGTAACGCATAAAATCACGATCTTTCATCACCTGCTCCTGCCAGTTGTAAAAGCTGCGCGGTGGCGGCCTGCCAGTCTGCCGCCTGGGTGATAGCGCTGACGACGGCGATACTGCCGACGCCGGTCTCCAGCACCGCGGGCGCACGTTCAAGGCTGATCCCGCCGATGGCAACGGTGGGGTAATCGGCAAGGCGCTTAACGTGGGCCGCCAGCTGCGTCAAACCCTGTGGAGCGGACGGCATCTGTTTGGTTTGCGTTGGGAAAACGTGCCCGAGCGCGATGTAAGAGGGGCGGGCCGCCAGCGCCACGTCGATCTCCATATCATCGTGGGTAGAAACGCCCAGCCGCAGACCGGCGTCACGGATCGCGTTGAGATCGGTCGTTTCCAGATCTTCCTGTCCCAGATGCACGCCGTACGCCTGGTGTTTAACCGCCAGCCGCCAGTAGTCGTTGATAAACAGGCGGGCGTGGTAGCGACGTCCCAGCGCGATAGCGGCGATCACGTCGGCCTCCACCTCTTCATCGCGTTTATCCTTGATGCGTAGCTGGAGGGTGCGAACGCCAGCTTCCAGCAGGCGGGCGATCCACTCCACGCTGTCCACCACCGGGTAAAGCCCTAAGCGGAAGGGGACAGGGGGGAAATCAGGCTGGTACATTATGCCTCCTCTTTTTTGAGGTAGATTTCGCCGCCTTTCGCGCGGAAGGTTTCCGACATGTCCGCCATGCCGACTTCAATGGTCTGCGCGGCGGCATAATCACGTACTTCCTGGCTGATCTTCATCGAGCAGAATTTTGGTCCGCACATGGAGCAGAAGTGCGCCACTTTGCCCGATTCCTGCGGCAGGGTTTCGTCGTGATAGGCGCGGGCGGTGAACGGATCGAGGGCCAGGTTAAACTGGTCTTCCCAGCGGAATTCAAAGCGCGCTTTGGACATGGCGTTGTCGCGGATTTGCGCGCCCGGATGGCCTTTCGCCAGATCCGCCGCGTGGGCGGCAATCTTGTAGGTGATCAGCCCCTGCTTCACGTCCTCTTTGTTTGGCAGCCCGAGGTGCTCTTTCGGCGTCACGTAGCAGAGCATGGCGCAGCCGAACCAGCCGATCATCGCCGCGCCAATGCCTGACGTGAAGTGGTCGTAGCCCGGCGCAATATCGGTGGTCAACGGCCCCAGGGTGTAGAACGGTGCTTCGTGGCAGTGCTCCAGCTCCTCGGTCATGTTGCGACGGATCATCTGCATCGGCACATGGCCCGGGCCTTCAATCATCACCTGCACGTCGTACTCCCATGCGATTTTGGTCAGCTCGCCCAGCGTGTGCAGCTCGGCAAACTGCGCCTCGTCGTTAGCATCGCGGATGGAGCCCGGGCGCAGGCCGTCGCCCAGCGACAGGGAGACGTCGTACGCGGCGCAAATTTCGCAGATTTCGCGGAAGTGCTCGTAGAGGAAGTTTTCCTGATGATGGGAAAGGCACCATTTCGCCATAATCGAACCGCCGCGTGAGACGATACCGGTCAGACGTTTCGCCGTCATCGGCACGTAGCGCAGCAGCACGCCCGCGTGGATGGTGAAGTAGTCCACGCCCTGCTCGGCCTGCTCCAGCAGCGTGTCGCGGAACGCCTCCCAGGTGAGGTTTTCGGCGATGCCGTTAACCTTCTCCAGCGCCTGATAAATCGGGACGGTGCCAATCGGTACCGGGCTGTTACGCAGGATCCATTCGCGGGTTTCGTGAATATAACGGCCAGTGGAAAGATCCATCACCGTATCCGCGCCCCAGCGCGTCGACCAGACCAGCTTTTCCACCTCTTCTTCGATGGATGACGTCACCGCCGAGTTACCGATGTTGGCGTTGACCTTCACCAGGAAGTTGCGGCCGATAATCATCGGCTCGGATTCCGGGTGGTTGATGTTGGCGGGGATAATGGCGCGCCCGGCGGCCACTTCACCACGCACAAATTCCGGCGTGATGTTTTCCGGCAGGCGAGCGCCAAACCCTTCACCAGGATGCTGGTGGCGCAGCACTTCGCTGCGGATGCGCTCGCGGCCCATGTTTTCGCGGATGGCGATGAACTCCATCTCCGGCGTGACGATACCCTGGCGCGCGTAGTGCAGCTGGGTCACGCATTTACCCGCTCTGGCGCGTTTCGGCGTCAGCAGGCCGGTAAAGCGCAGCTCGTCCAGACCGTCGTCGGCCAGGCGCGCGTTGGTATACGCCGAGCTGCGCACGCTCAGTTCTTCGCAGTCGTTACGGGCGTCAATCCACGGCTGGCGCAGTTTTGCCAGACCCTGCTGTACGTTGATAGCAACAGAAGGGTCGCCGTACGGGCCGGAGGTGTCATACACCGGCACGGCTTCGTTGTCTTCAAACTGCGGGTTTTCTTTGCTGCCGCCGATAAGCGTCGGGCTGAGCTGGATTTCGCGCATCGGCACGCGGATATCAGCCTGTGAGCCGGAAATGTAGATGCGTTTCGAGTTCGGGAAAGCGGTGCCTTCCAGGGTGTCGATGAAGCGTTGTGCGTGTTCGCGCTGTTCGCGGCGGGTCAGTTTTGCAGTAGACATAGCTCATTCCAGATGTGAAGGACATGGCTTGTCAGACGACGGATGAAGCAAGAGAAGATCGCCTCAGGGGCGATACAACAGCAGTGTGACTCTTGTTCCCTTCGCAGGTATTAACCTGATCAGGTTCCGCGGATCCCGAATTAACGGTCTCAGCCCGTGCTTTCACACTGGGCACTCCGACAAGAAAAATTCCCCTCGTGAGAGGGGCGAATGGTTGTAAATTACTCGTTAACGATTAAGAACTCAAGCAGGGCGCGCAACGTTATCGCTGGTGCTGATATTCAGGTTGTTGTCCAGCACGAGGGCGATGAGCTTGTCTTCCAGCGTGAATCGCTCTTCCAGCGCTTCGCCAAGGTCGGAAAGCGCCTGCTGAAACTCAAGATAGTTATCGTGATCGATAGCGTTCTCTAGCGTGGAATCGTAGTAGTCCATGATCTGCTGGGTGTTGGCTTCCAGCAGCGGACAGAGTTTGCTGGCCGCTAAATACGGCGTTGTCCCTTCCATTTCGCGAATAATGCGTTCATAAAGGTTGAAATGGCCGTCGGAGAGGTAGTCGACCAGGCTCTGACAGAAGTCGTCCAGCGCTTTTTCATTCAGCCGCATAAAGGATTCTTTGCCAGGCTTAAGACCAACCAGATTGTAATACGCCACGAGTAGATGCTTGCGCACATGTAGCCAGCGATCCACCAGGGTGTTACTTCCTCCAACGCGCTCAGTCAGGCTTTCCAGCTGGTTTAACATGGTCGACTCCATAAGGTTTAGAATGGGATCTGCTTATCCAAAATGTAACCATAATGCTAACAACATGTCAGTGAAGCGAAGGTAGTGCAATAGATATGGAACGTATTATTGAAAAATCAGATCTGGGTTGGTGGATCGTCAGTCACGAACAAAAATTATGGCTGCCCGGTGGGGATATACCCTACGGTGCGGCAGACATCTTCGATCTCGTCGGCCAACCGGCGCTGCGGATCGGCGAGTGGCAGGGCGATCCGGTATGGTTGATCCAACAGGCTCGTCAGGATATGGGCTCCGTTCGTCAGGTGTTGGATCGGGATGTCGGCCTGTTCCAGCTGGCGGGGCGCGGCGTGCAGCTGGCGGAGTTTTACCGCTCGCACAAATACTGCGGCTACTGCGGCCACACCATGCACCCGAGCAAAACCGAGTGGGCAATGCTTTGCGGCCACTGCCGTGAACGCTACTACCCGCAAATCGCACCGTGCATCATTGTCGCCATCCGCCGTGATGATTCCATCCTGCTGGCGCAGCATACCCGCCATCGCAACGGCATTCACACCGTCCTCGCCGGGTTCGTGGAAGTCGGCGAAACGCTGGAACAGGCGGTGGCGCGCGAGGTGATGGAGGAGAGCGGCATTAAGGTGAAAAACCTGCGCTATGTGACATCGCAGCCGTGGCCGTTCCCGATGTCCCTGATGACCGCGTTTATGGCGGAATACGACAGCGGCGAGATTGTTATCGATCAGAAAGAGCTGCTGGAGGCGAACTGGTATCGCTACGACGATTTACCGCTGCTGCCCCCGCCGGGAACGGTGGCGCGTCGCCTGATAGAAGATACCGTGGCAATGTGTCGGGCCGAGTATGAGTAGTGTTACACTGACGGACTGACGCAATAAGGAACTGCAAAATGACCGAACTGAAGAACGATCGTTATCTGCGTGCGCTGCTGCGCCAGCCCGTTGATGTCACCCCGGTGTGGATGATGCGCCAGGCGGGACGCTATCTGCCAGAGTACAAAGCCACGCGCGCGCAGGCAGGCGATTTTATGTCGCTGTGCAAAAACGCCGAGCTGGCCTGTGAAGTGACGCTCCAGCCGCTGCGCCGCTTCCCGCTCGATGCCGCCATTCTTTTTTCGGACATTCTCACCATTCCGGATGCGATGGGCCTTGGGCTCTATTTCGAAACCGGAGAAGGCCCGCGTTTTACCTCTCCGATCAAAAGCAAAGCTGACGTTGATAAGCTGCCGATCCCCGATCCTGAAGGCGAGCTGGGCTATGTGATGAACGCCGTGCGCACCATTCGCCGCGAACTGAAAGGCGACGTGCCGCTGATAGGCTTCTCCGGTAGTCCGTGGACGCTGGCCACCTACATGGTGGAAGGCGGCAGCAGCAAAGCCTTTACCGTCATCAAAAAGATGATGTACGCCGAGCCGCTGGCCCTGCATGCCCTGCTCGACAAGCTGGCGAAGAGCGTCACGCTCTATCTCAACGCGCAGATTAAAGCGGGCGCGCAGTCGGTGATGATTTTCGACACCTGGGGCGGCGTGCTGACCGGACGTGATTATCAGCAGTTCTCCCTGTACTACATGCACAAAATTGTCGATGGCCTGCTGCGTGAAAACGAAGGCCGTCGCGTGCCGGTGACGCTGTTTACCAAAGGCGGCGGTCAGTGGCTGGAAGCGATGGCGGCCACCGGCTGCGACGCGCTGGGCCTCGACTGGACCACCGATATAGCCGATGCGCGCCGTCGCGTGGGGGACAAAGTAGCGCTCCAGGGCAACATGGATCCGTCCATGCTCTATGCGCAGCCTGCCCGCATCGAAGAAGAAGTGTCGACTATACTGTCTGGTTTCGGCCAGGGCGAAGGCCACGTCTTCAACCTCGGTCACGGTATTCATCAGGATGTACCGCCAGAACACGCTGGCGTATTTGTGGAGGCGGTGCATCGGCTTTCTGCCCAGTATCATAAGTAAGGAGTGGTTATGGATCTCGCGTCGCTACGCGCTCAGCAAATCGAACTGGCTTCATCAGTGATCCGCGAGGATCGTCTGGATACGGACCCTCCGCGGTACATTGGCGGGGCGGACGTCGGATTTGAGCAGGGCGGTGAAGTGACGCGAGCGGCGATGGTGGTGCTGAAATACCCTTCGCTGGAGCTGGTGGAGTACAAGGTGGCGCGTATCGCCACCACCATGCCCTATATCCCCGGCTTTCTCTCCTTCCGCGAATATCCCGCGCTGCTGGCCGCGTGGGAGCAACTCTCGCAAAAACCCGATCTGCTGTTTGTTGATGGGCATGGTATCTCCCATCCGCGTCGCTTAGGCGTCGCCAGCCACTTTGGTCTGCTGGTGGACGTGCCGACCATCGGCGTAGCGAAAAAACGCCTGTGCGGCGCGTTTGAGCCGCTCTCTGCCGAACCGGGCGCACTGGCGCCGCTTATCCATAAAGGCGAGCAGCTGGCGTGGGTCTGGCGCAGTAAAGCGCGCTGCAACCCGTTGTTTATCGCCACCGGGCATCGGGTCAGCATGGATAGCGCCCTGGCGTGGGTGCAACGCTGTATGAAGGGCTACCGTTTACCGGAGCCAACCCGCTGGGCTGACGCCGTGGCCTCTTCACGTCCGGCATTCATTCGTTGGCAGGAAATTCAGCCGTGATTCAGGTAAACTGCGGCTAATTTTCGATTCGAGACATTATCATGTTACAAAACCCGATTCATCTGCGCCTTGAGAAGCTGGAAAGCTGGCAGCACGTGACGTTTATGGCTTGCCTGTGCGAGCGCATGTATCCCAACTATGCCGCGTTCTGCAAGCAGACGGCGTTTGGCGAAGGCCAGATTTATCGTCGTATCCTGGATTTAATCTGGGAGACGCTGACGGTCAAAGATGCGAAGGTAAATTTTGACTCTCAGCTCGAAAAGCTGGAAGAGGCTATTCCGGCTGCGGATGATTTCGACCTGTATGGCGTCTACCCGGCCATTGATGCCTGTGTGGCGTTGAGCGAGCTGATCCACTCCCGTCTGAGCGGTGAAACCCTGGAACACGCCATTGAAGTCAGTAAGGCATCCATTACCACCGTTGCGATGCTGGAAATGACCCAGGAAGGCCGTGAAATGACCGACGAGGAGCTGCGTGCTAACCCGGCGGTTGAACAGGAATGGGATATTCAGTGGGAAATTTTCCGTCTGCTGGCGGAGTGTGAAGAACGTGATATTGAGCTGATCAAAGGGCTTCGCGCGGACCTTCGCGAGGCCGGTGAGAGCAATATTGGTATAATTTTTAACCAATGAGACAACAAAACGTGATTTAACGCCTGTTTTGTCACTCCTCGACTCTTCCCTTTCGCCCCCCGTCTGGTCTACATTTGGGGGGCGAAAAAAAGTGGCTATCGGTGCGTGTATGCAGGAGAGTGCTTTTTTGGCATTTTCGTCGCACTCGATGCTTAGCAAGCGATAAACACATTGAAAGGATAACTTATGAACAAGACTCAACTGATTGATGTAATTGCGGACAAGGCTGATCTGTCTAAAGTGCAGGCTAAAGCTGCTCTGGAATCTACCCTGGCTGCTATTACTGAGTCTCTGAAAGAAGGCGATGCTGTACAACTGGTTGGTTTCGGTACCTTCAAAGTGAACCACCGCGCTGAGCGTACTGGCCGCAACCCGCAGACCGGTAAAGAAATCAAAATCGCCGCAGCTAACGTGCCGGCATTTGTTTCTGGTAAAGCACTGAAAGACGCAGTTAAGTAAGACGCGTGGCAGTGAACAGTTTTAACGAAGGGGCGGCAACGCCCCTTTTGTCATTCTGGCGTGGAACGCTCGCGCTGGCAGGCGTACTGTTGCTGTCTGCCTGTAGCCATGATTCCTCACTCCCCCCGTTTACCGCCAGCGGCTATGCAGACAACCAGGGTGCGGTCAGGATCTGGCGCAAAGATTCTAGCGATGAAGTCCATATGCTCACCGCATTCAGCCCGTGGCATAACGGCAACACCTCGACCGCAGAATACCGCTGGCAGGGCGATGCGCTGTCGCTCATTGAACTGAATATCTACAGTAAGACTCCCGAACACGTGAAGGTGCGTTTCGACGACCACGGCGAGCTGAGCTTTATGCAGCATGAGGTCAGTGGACTGAAACAGCAGCTTTCCAGCGATCAGGTCGCCCTCTACCGCTACCGTGCGGAACAACTCCGCCAGACCAGCGATGCGCTGCGTCAGGGCCGCGTGGTGCTGCGCCAGGGGCGCTGGCATGCCGACGGCACGGTGACCACCTGCGAAGGGCAGACGGTGAAGCCTGAGCTTGAATCCTGGGCAACCGAACACATTCAGCGTCGTCAGCGGCATTCATCTGTGGAGGTGAGTGTGGCGTGGCTGGAAGCGCCGGAAGGCTCTCAGCTGTTGCTGGTGGCGAACGAAGATTTCTGCACCTGGCAGCCGACAGAAAAGAGTTTTTGATTTAAGTCCCCTCTCCCTTGAGGGAGAGGGTTAGGGCGAGGGGGAAATTACTCTCCCTGCTCCCGCGCAATGGCACGGTAGCCGATATCCTGACGGCTGAAGCTGCCGTTCCAGTGAATATCCGCCATCAGCGCATAGGCGCGCTTCTGCGCCTCTGCCACGGTCTGGCCCAGCGCGGTCGCACACAGCACGCGACCGCCGTTGGTGAGCACGCGGTCGTCGTCAGAGAGCTTCGTACCGGCGTGAAACACCTTCGCACCGTCAATCTCTTCCAGCGGCAGGCCGTGGATCTCATCTCCGGTGTTGTAGCTACCCGGATACCCACCCGCAGCAATCACCACACCTAAAGAGGCACGCTCGTCCCACTCGGAGGTTTTCTCATCCAGCTTGCCTTCGCACGCCGCCAGACACAGATCAACCAGATCGGACTTCATGCGCAGCATGATCGGCTGGGTTTCCGGATCGCCGAAGCGGCAGTTGAATTCAATTACCTTCGGGTTACCCTGCTTGTCGATCATCAGGCCTGCGTAAAGGAAACCGGTGTAGGTATTGCCTTCCGCCGCCATCCCTTTCACGGTTGGCCAGATGATGCGGTCCATGGTGCGCTGGTGTACTTCGTCAGTGACCACCGGAGCAGGGGAGTAAGCACCCATCCCGCCGGTGTTTGGCCCCGTGTCGGCATTGCCTACGCGCTTGTGATCCTGGCTGGTGGCCATCGGCAGAACGTGCTCGCCGTCAACCATCACGATAAAGCTCGCTTCTTCGCCGTCGAGGAACTCTTCAATCACGATGCGGTGGCCCGCGTCGCCAAAGGCGTTACCCGCCAGCATATCCTGCACGGCGGCTTCTGCTTCTTCGAGTGTCATCGCCACGATAACGCCTTTCCCGGCAGCCAGGCCGTCGGCTTTGATCACAATCGGCGCGCCTTTTTCACGCAGGTAAGCCAGAGCAGGCTCTACCTCGGTGAAGTTCTGATATTCCGCCGTCGGGATGTTATGACGCGCGAGAAAATCTTTGGTGAAGGCTTTTGAGCCTTCCAGCTGCGCAGCCCCTTCCGTTGGGCCGAAAATTTTCAGGCCCGCGGCGCGGAAGGCATCTACAACGCCGATCACCAGCGGTGCTTCCGGGCCAACAATCGTCAGATCGATATTCTCGTTTTGGGCAAAGCTCAGCAGCGCCGGGATGTCGGTTACGCCGATGGCGACGTTCTGTAGTGCGGGCTCCAGCGCGGTCCCGGCGTTACCCGGTGCCACAAAGACGGTTTCAACCTGCGGAGACTGCGCTGCTTTCCACGCCAGGGCGTGCTCGCGCCCGCCGTTACCAATCACTAATACTTTCATTTTCTGCTCCGGGAATTAATGGCGGAAGTGGCGCATGTCGGTGAAGATCATTGCGATGCCATGCTCGTCGGCAGCGGCAATCACTTCGTCATCACGGATTGAACCGCCAGGCTGGATCACACAGGTGATGCCCACAGCAGCGGCCGCGTCGATACCGTCGCGGAACGGGAAGAAGGCGTCAGAGGCCATGGCGGAACCTTCGACTTCCAGACCTTCGTCACCTGCTTTAATACCCGCGATTTTCGCAGAGTAAACGCGGCTCATCTGGCCTGCGCCTATTCCTATGGTCATGTTCTCTTTGGCGTAGACGATGGCGTTGGATTTCACGAACTTCGCCACTTTCCAGCAGAACAGCGCGTCACGCAGTTCCTGCTCGGTTGGCTGACGTTTGGTGACGACACGCAGATCGGCTTCGCCCACCATACCCAGATCGCGGTCCTGAACCAGCAGCCCGCCGTTCACGCGCTTGAAGTCCAGGCCTGGAACGCGCTCTGCCCACTGGCCGCAAACCAGTACGCGCACGTTCTGTTTCGCCGCGGTGATTTTCAGCGCCTCTTCGGATGCTGATGGCGCGATGATCACTTCGACAAACTGACGGGAGATGATGGCCTGCGCGGTTTCCGCATCCAGCTCGCGGTTGAAGGCGATAATGCCGCCGAACGCGGAGGTCGGGTCGGTTTTGTAGGCGCGATCGTAAGCTTCCAGAATAGACGCACTTACCGCAACGCCGCATGGGTTGGCGTGCTTGACGATAACGCAGGCTGGCTCGCTGAACTCTTTCACGCATTCCAGCGCGGCGTCGGTATCGGCAATGTTGTTATAGGAGAGGGCTTTGCCCTGTACCTGCTGGGCAGTCGCTACAGAGGCTTCTTTTACCTCTTCTTCTATATAGAAGGCAGCCTGCTGGTGGCTGTTCTCACCGTAACGCATATCCTGCTTCTTAATGAAGTTCAGGTTCAGCGTGCGCGGGAAGCGGCCAGAGGGATCTTTGCTTTCACCGTGGTAGGCAGGTACCAGGCTACCGAAGTAGTTGGCGATCATGCTGTCGTAGGCGGCGGTATGCTCGAAGGCTTTGATGGCGAGATCGAAACGCGTTTCAAGCGTCAGGGACCCTTCGTTGGCATCCATCTCATTAATAATGGCGTTGTAGTCACTGCTCTTTACCACGATGGCCACATCTTTATGGTTCTTGGCTGCGGAGCGCACCATGGTCGGGCCGCCAATGTCGATATTCTCAACAGCGTCTTCCAGAGAACAGCCTTCGCGGGCAACGGTCTGGGCGAACGGGTAGAGGTTAACAACCACCATGTCGATGGGGGCAATATTGTGCTGCTCCATAATGCCGTCGTCCTGACCGCGACGGCCCAGAATACCGCCGTGCACTTTCGGGTGCAGGGTTTTGACGCGTCCATCCATCATTTCCGGGAAACCGGTGTAATCGGACACTTCGGTTACCGGCAGACCTTTATCTGCTAACAGGCGAGCGGTACCGCCTGTAGAAAGCAGCTCTACGCCACGTGCAGAAAGTGCCTGAGCGAATTCGACGATACCGGCTTTATCAGAAACACTGAGCAGAGCGCGGCGGACTGGACGACGTTGTTGCATGGTAAATCCCCTGGATTTCACGATTACAGAGAGCGTTAGATGAATTTTCCTGTGAAAAACTCATCTAACACACCTGACGAGGCATCCTTGTGAAGCGCGAGCATTTTAACGAAAACGTTTGCGCAACGCTCGCACATTTTTACTTTTTCGTATCATTGTGGATAAGTCTGTGCGTAAAAAGGTATAAGGCGGGGTTTTGCTGTGGAATGCAGCAGTCAGTCATTTTTCTGTCATTTAGCGGTTGCGGCCTGCGGAGAACTCCCTATAATGCGCCTCCATCGACACGGAACATGTGAATCACTTCACAAACAACCGGGTCGGTTGAAGAGAAAAAATCCTGAAATAACGGGTTGACTCTGAAAGAGGAAAGCGTAATATACGCCACCTCGCAACGGTGAGCGAAAGCCGCGTTGCACTGCTCTTTAACAATTTATCAGACAATCTGTGTGGGCACTCAAAGTGACATGGATTCTTAATGTCTTCGGACACTAAATGAATACCAAGTCTCAACGAGTGAACACGTAATTCATTACGAAGTTTAATTCATTGAGCATCAAACTTTTAAATTGAAGAGTTTGATCATGGCTCAGATTGAACGCTGGCGGCAGGCCTAACACATGCAAGTCGAACGGTAACAGGAAGCAGCTTGCTGCTTCGCTGACGAGTGGCGGACGGGTGAGTAATGTCTGGGAAACTGCCTGATGGAGGGGGATAACTACTGGAAACGGTAGCTAATACCGCATAACGTCGCAAGACCAAAGAGGGGGACCTTCGGGCCTCTTGCCATCGGATGTGCCCAGATGGGATTAGCTAGTAGGTGGGGTAACGGCTCACCTAGGCGACGATCCCTAGCTGGTCTGAGAGGATGACCAGCCACACTGGAACTGAGACACGGTCCAGACTCCTACGGGAGGCAGCAGTGGGGAATATTGCACAATGGGCGCAAGCCTGATGCAGCCATGCCGCGTGTATGAAGAAGGCCTTCGGGTTGTAAAGTACTTTCAGCGGGGAGGAAGGCGATAAGGTTAATAACCTTGTCGATTGACGTTACCCGCAGAAGAAGCACCGGCTAACTCCGTGCCAGCAGCCGCGGTAATACGGAGGGTGCAAGCGTTAATCGGAATTACTGGGCGTAAAGCGCACGCAGGCGGTCTGTCAAGTCGGATGTGAAATCCCCGGGCTCAACCTGGGAACTGCATTCGAAACTGGCAGGCTAGAGTCTTGTAGAGGGGGGTAGAATTCCAGGTGTAGCGGTGAAATGCGTAGAGATCTGGAGGAATACCGGTGGCGAAGGCGGCCCCCTGGACAAAGACTGACGCTCAGGTGCGAAAGCGTGGGGAGCAAACAGGATTAGATACCCTGGTAGTCCACGCCGTAAACGATGTCGACTTGGAGGTTGTGCCCTTGAGGCGTGGCTTCCGGAGCTAACGCGTTAAGTCGACCGCCTGGGGAGTACGGCCGCAAGGTTAAAACTCAAATGAATTGACGGGGGCCCGCACAAGCGGTGGAGCATGTGGTTTAATTCGATGCAACGCGAAGAACCTTACCTACTCTTGACATCCAGAGAACTTAGCAGAGATGCTTTGGTGCCTTCGGGAACTCTGAGACAGGTGCTGCATGGCTGTCGTCAGCTCGTGTTGTGAAATGTTGGGTTAAGTCCCGCAACGAGCGCAACCCTTATCCTTTGTTGCCAGCGGTCCGGCCGGGAACTCAAAGGAGACTGCCAGTGATAAACTGGAGGAAGGTGGGGATGACGTCAAGTCATCATGGCCCTTACGAGTAGGGCTACACACGTGCTACAATGGCGCATACAAAGAGAAGCGACCTCGCGAGAGCAAGCGGACCTCATAAAGTGCGTCGTAGTCCGGATTGGAGTCTGCAACTCGACTCCATGAAGTCGGAATCGCTAGTAATCGTGGATCAGAATGCCACGGTGAATACGTTCCCGGGCCTTGTACACACCGCCCGTCACACCATGGGAGTGGGTTGCAAAAGAAGTAGGTAGCTTAACCTTCGGGAGGGCGCTTACCACTTTGTGATTCATGACTGGGGTGAAGTCGTAACAAGGTAACCGTAGGGGAACCTGCGGTTGGATCACCTCCTTACCTTAAAGAACCTGCCTTTGCAGTGCTCACACAGATTGTCTGATGAATGATGAACTTCTGAATGTACTTTTGAGTGCATTAAGAAGTTTTGCTCTTTAAAAATCTGGATCAAGCTGAAAATTGAAACGACACACAGCTCATGTGTGTTCGAGTCTCTCAACTTTTCGCAAGTCGATGATGAATCGAAAGAAACATCTTCGGGTTGTGAGGTTAAGCGACTAAGCGTACACGGTGGATGCCCTGGCAGTCAGAGGCGATGAAGGACGTGCTAATCTGCGAAAAGCGTCGGCGAGGTGATATGAACCCTTGACCCGGCGATGTCCGAATGGGGAAACCCAGTGCAATCCGTTGCACTATCGTTAGCTGAATACATAGGTTAACGAGGCGAACCGGGGGAACTGAAACATCTAAGTACCCCGAGGAAAAGAAATCAACCGAGATTCCCCCAGTAGCGGCGAGCGAACGGGGAGCAGCCCGGAGTCTGAATCAGCTTGTGTGTTAGTGGAACGGTCTGGAAAGTCCGACGGTACAGGGTGATAGTCCCGTACACGAAAGCACACTTGCTGTGAACTCGAAGAGTAGGGCGGGACACGTGGTATCCTGTCTGAATATGGGGGGACCATCCTCCAAGGCTAAATACTCCTGACTGACCGATAGTGAACCAGTACCGTGAGGGAAAGGCGAAAAGAACCCCGGCGAGGGGAGTGAAAAAGAACCTGAAACCGTGTACGTACAAGCAGTGGGAGCCTACTTGTTAGGTGACTGCGTACCTTTTGTATAATGGGTCAGCGACTTATATTCTGTAGCAAGGTTAACCGTATAGGGGAGCCGAAGGGAAACCGAGTCTTAACTGGGCGTTAAGTTGCAGGGTATAGACCCGAAACCCGGTGATCTAGCCATGGGCAGGTTGAAGGTTGGGTAACACTAACTGGAGGACCGAACCGACTAATGTTGAAAAATTAGCGGATGACCTGTGGCTGGGGGTGAAAGGCCAATCAAACCGGGAGATAGCTGGTTCTCCCCGAAAGCTATTTAGGTAGCGCCTCGTGAACTCATCTTCGGGGGTAGAGCACTGTTTCGGCTAGGGGGCCATCCCGGCTTACCAACCCGATGCAAACTACGAATACCGAAGAATGTTATCACGGGAGACACACGGCGGGTGCTAACGTCCGTCGTGAAGAGGGAAACAACCCAGACCGCCAGCTAAGGTCCCAAAGTCATGGTTAAGTGGGAAACGATGTGGGAAGGCACAGACAGCCAGGATGTTGGCTTAGAAGCAGCCATCATTTAAAGAAAGCGTAATAGCTCACTGGTCGAGTCGGCCTGCGCGGAAGATGTAACGGGGCTAAACCATGCACCGAAGCTGCGGCAGCGACACTTATGTGTTGTTGGGTAGGGGAGCGTTCTGTAAGCCGTCGAAGGTGTGCTGTGAGGCATGCTGGAGGTATCAGAAGTGCGAATGCTGACATAAGTAACGATAAAGCGGGTGAAAAGCCCGCTCGCCGGAAGACCAAGGGTTCCTGTCCAACGTTAATCGGGGCAGGGTGAGTCGACCCCTAAGGCGAGGCCGAAAGGCGTAGTCGATGGGAAACAGGTTAATATTCCTGTACTTGGTGTTACTGCGAAGGGGGGACGGAGAAGGCTATGTCAGCCGGGCGACGGTTGTCCCGGTTTAAGCATGTAGGCGGAGGTTCCAGGTAAATCCGGTACCTTGTTAACGCTGAGGTGTGATGACGAGGCACTACGGTGCTGAAGTGATAAATGCCCTGCTTCCAGGAAAAGCCTCTAAGCATCAGGTAACACGAAATCGTACCCCAAACCGACACAGGTGGTCAGGTAGAGAATACCAAGGCGCTTGAGAGAACTCGGGTGAAGGAACTAGGCAAAATGGTGCCGTAACTTCGGGAGAAGGCACGCTGATGTGTAGGTGAAGCCCCTGCGGGCGGAGCTGAAATCAGTCGAAGATACCAGCTGGCTGCAACTGTTTATTAAAAACACAGCACTGTGCAAACACGAAAGTGGACGTATACGGTGTGACGCCTGCCCGGTGCCGGAAGGTTAATTGATGGGGTTAGCTGTAAGGCGAAGCTCTTGATCGAAGCCCCGGTAAACGGCGGCCGTAACTATAACGGTCCTAAGGTAGCGAAATTCCTTGTCGGGTAAGTTCCGACCTGCACGAATGGCGTAATGATGGCCAGGCTGTCTCCACCCGAGACTCAGTGAAATTGAACTCGCTGTGAAGATGCAGTGTACCCGCGGCAAGACGGAAAGACCCCGTGAACCTTTACTATAGCTTGACACTGAACACTGGTCCTTGATGTGTAGGATAGGTGGGAGGCTTTGAAGCGTGGACGCCAGTCTGCGTGGAGCCAACCTTGAAATACCACCCTTTAATGGCTGGTGTTCTAACGTAGACCCGTTACCCGGGTTGCGGACAGTGTCTGGTGGGTAGTTTGACTGGGGCGGTCTCCTCCCAAAGAGTAACGGAGGAGCACGAAGGTTGGCTAATCCTGGTCGGACATCAGGAGGTTAGTGCAATGGCATAAGCCAGCTTGACTGCGAGCGTGACGGCGCGAGCAGGTGCGAAAGCAGGTCATAGTGATCCGGTGGTTCTGAATGGAAGGGCCATCGCTCAACGGATAAAAGGTACTCCGGGGATAACAGGCTGATACCGCCCAAGAGTTCATATCGACGGCGGTGTTTGGCACCTCGATGTCGGCTCATCACATCCTGGGGCTGAAGTAGGTCCCAAGGGTATGGCTGTTCGCCATTTAAAGTGGTACGCGAGCTGGGTTTAGAACGTCGTGAGACAGTTCGGTCCCTATCTGCCGTGGGCGCTGGAGAATTGAGGGGGGCTGCTCCTAGTACGAGAGGACCGGAGTGGACGCATCACTGGTGTTCGGGTTGTCATGCCAATGGCATTGCCCGGTAGCTAAATGCGGAAGAGATAAGTGCTGAAAGCATCTAAGCACGAAACTTGCCCCGAGATGAGTTCTCCCTGAGACCTTGAGTCTCCTGAAGGAACGTTAAAGACTATGACGTTGATAGGTCGGGTGTGTAAGCGCAGCGATGCGTTGAGCTAACCGATACTAATGAACCGTGAGGCTTAACCTTACAACGCCGAAGGTGTTTTGGCGAAGAGACAGACACGATTTTCAGCTTAGATTCAGAGTCCGAAGGATTTTGCGCTGAGACAAGGCGGCAAACGAAGGAAAGGAAGGAGCATACTGAGGTATGTGACTGACTTTACGAGAGCAGCCAACGCAGTATCAGTGCGAAAGACACAGGACAGAGCACAAGAATTTGCCTGGCGGCTGTAGCGCGGTGGTCCCACCTGACCCCATGCCGAACTCAGAAGTGAAACGCCGTAGCGCCGATGGTAGTGTGGGGTCTCCCCATGTGAGAGTAGGGAACTGCCAGGCATCAATTAAGAAGAACCCCGTACCGTAAGGTGCGGGGTTTTTTGCTTTGTACGTTCTGAAAAGTCGGGTGGTGGCCCAGCCTTACCCGCCCTACATGCTTTTCCTCCTTGAAACTTTCTCACCTTTCGCTTGCAGACTCGACATTAACCCTGTTTCTGGGTATCGTTAGCTGTCTGGATGTCTAAACGTTTATACGTATGCTTTGAGGATTTAAGGTTATGCCGATTCGGGTGCAGGACGAGCTACCAGCCGTCAATTTCTTGCGTGAAGAGAATGTCTTCGTAATGACAACTTCGCGTGCTTCTGGTCAGGAAATTCGCCCGCTGAAGGTGCTGATCCTTAATCTGATGCCAAAGAAGATCGAAACGGAGAACCAGTTCCTGCGTTTGCTCTCCAACTCTCCGCTTCAGGTTGATATCCAGCTGCTGCGCATTGACGCGCGTGAGTCACGCAACACGCCTGCTGAGCATCTGAATAACTTCTACTGTAATTTTGAAGATATTCGCGATGAGAATTTCGATGGACTGATCGTCACCGGCGCACCGCTGGGTCTGGTGGAATTTAATGACGTTGCCTACTGGCCACAGATCAGGCAGGTGCTGGAGTGGGCAAAAGATCACGTCACATCCACCTTGTTTGTCTGTTGGGCGGTACAGGCCGCACTGAATATCCTCTATGGCATTCCCAAGCAAACCCGCAGCGACAAACTTTCTGGCGTATACGAACACCACATTCTTCACCCGCATGCGCTGCTGACGCGTGGTTTCGATGACACTTTCCTGGCCCCGCATTCTCGCTACGCCGATTTTCCGGCACAGCTGATCCGCGATTACACCGACCTGGAAATCCTGGCCGAAACGGAAGACGGCGATGCCTACCTGTTCGCCAGTAAAGACAAACGCATCGCGTTCGTTACCGGCCATCCTGAGTACGATCCGCATACCCTCGCGTCAGAGTATTTTCGTGACGTTGAAGCGGGTCTGAATCCGGATGTCCCGTACAACTATTTCCCGAAAAATGATCCGCAAAACACGCCTCGGGCAACCTGGCGTAGCCACGGAAATTTGCTGTTTACCAACTGGCTCAACTATTACGTCTACCAGATTACGCCGTACGATCTGCGCCACATGAATCCGACGCTGGAGTAATCGTCTGCATTAAACGATCCTAAAGCGTTTCAGCTATTCAGATCAGGCACCTTCGGGTGCCTTTTTTATTTTCGAAATCCAACTCAACATCGAAGATAACTTTAATTCCATATTAATCATGCAGTTGTGATTAGATATAAATTAAAATGGAAATTGTTTTTGATTTTGGAAAAATTATAGATAGTCTTAATTCTGCTGAGCGAAAACTACACAACGATCTTTCGCTCGCGTCGGGGGCGTGATTTTGGATCTTTGATGAGGAGCAGAACGATGACTCAACAGGCAACAACGGTCGATGAACTGACCTTTACCCAGCCGAATGGTGAACAAGAACAGCAAGTTTTGACGGCAGAAGCGGTAGAGTTTCTGACTGAACTGGTGACTCGCTTTACGCCACAGCGTAATAAACTGCTGGCGGCGCGCATTCATCAACAGCAGGAGATCGATAACGGCAAGTTGCCAGGGTTTATTTCGGAAACCGCTTCCATTCGTCATGGTGAATGGAAAATCCGCGGAATCCCTGAAGATTTACAGGATCGTCGCGTAGAGATCACCGGTCCGGTAGAGCGCAAAATGGTGATCAACGCCATGAATGCCAACGTCAAAGTGTTTATGGCGGACTTCGAAGATTCCCTCGCGCCGGACTGGCAGAAAGTTATCGACGGGCAGATCAACCTGCGCGACGCCGTCAACGGCACCATCAGCTATACCAACGAAGTCGGTAAAATTTACCAGCTCAAACCGAATCCGGCGGTGCTGATCTGTCGCGTACGCGGTCTGCATTTGCCAGAAAAACACGTCACATGGCGCGGAGAAGCGATTCCGGGCAGCCTGTTCGACTTTGCGCTGTACTTCTTCCACAACTATAAAAACCTGCTGGCGAAAGGCAGCGGCCCCTATTTCTATCTGCCGAAAACCCAGTCCTGGCAGGAAGCGGCGTGGTGGAGTGAAGTCTTCAGCTACGCAGAAGACCGCTTTGGCCTGCCGCGCGGCACCATTAAGGCCACGCTGCTGATTGAAACCCTGCCTGCCGTATTCCAGATGCATGAGATCCTCCATGCGCTGCGTGACCATATTGTGGGCCTGAACTGCGGCCGTTGGGATTACATCTTCAGCTACATCAAAACCCTGAAAAACCATGCCGACCGGGTATTGCCGGATCGTCAGGTTGTCACCATGGATAAACCGTTCCTCAGCGCCTACTCGCGCCTGCTGATTAAGACCTGCCACAAACGCGGAGCCTTTGCGATGGGCGGTATGGCGGCGTTTATCCCGAGCAAAGATGCAGAGCGTAACAATCAGGTGCTCAACAAGGTGAAAGCCGATAAAGAGCTGGAAGCCCGTAATGGCCACGACGGGACGTGGATTGCCCATCCTGGTCTGGCCGATACGGCGATGGAAGTCTTTAACCGCGTACTCGGCGACAACAAAAACCAGCTGTTTGTCACCCGTGAAGACGATGCGCCAATCGCAGAAGAACAGTTGCTGGCGCCGTGTGCGGGCGAACGCACGGAAGAGGGGATGCGCGCCAACATTCGCGTCGCCGTGCAGTACATCGAGGCATGGATCTCAGGCAACGGCTGCGTGCCGATCTACGGACTGATGGAAGATGCCGCCACGGCGGAAATTTCACGTACCTCCATCTGGCAGTGGATCCATCATCAAAAAACGCTCAGCAACGGCAAACCGGTAACCAAAGCCCTGTTCCGTCAGATGCTGGCCGAAGAGATGCGGGTCATCCAGGACGAACTGGGCGAGCACCGCTTCAGCAGTGGGCGTTTTGACGATGCCGCACGTCTGATGGAGCAAATCACCACCTCTGATGACTTAATCGACTTCCTGACCCTGCCGGGCTACCGCTTCCTGGCGTAATTCACCACATAACAATATGGAGCATCTGCACATGAAAACCCGTACCCAACAGATCGAAGAGTTACAAAAAGAGTGGACCCAACCGCGCTGGGAAGGCATTCGCCGTCCGTACAGCGCAGAGGAAGTGGTGAAGTTACGCGGCTCGGTTAACCCGGAATGTACGCTGGCGCAGAACGGCGCGGCGAAAATGTGGGATCTGCTGCATGGGGGGTCTAAAAAAGGCTATATCAACAGCCTCGGCGCGCTGACCGGCGGTCAGGCATTGCAGCAGGCGAAGGCCGGCATTGAGGCTATCTATCTTTCCGGCTGGCAGGTCGCGGCGGATGCTAACCTTGCCTCCAGCATGTATCCGGATCAATCTCTTTATCCGGCGAACTCGGTGCCGTCAGTGGTGGATCGGATCAACAATACCTTCCGCCGTGCGGATCAGATCCAGTGGGCCGCGGGTATCGAACCCCACGATCCGCGTTTTATCGACTATTTCCTGCCGATCGTCGCCGATGCGGAAGCCGGTTTCGGCGGCGTGCTGAACGCCTTTGAGCTGATGAAATCCATGATTGAGGCCGGTGCAGCGGCCGTTCACTTTGAAGATCAACTGGCGTCGGTGAAGAAGTGCGGGCATATGGGCGGGAAAGTGCTGGTGCCAACCCAGGAAGCGATCCAGAAGCTGGTTGCCGCGCGTCTAGCTGCTGACGTGCTCGGCGTGCCGACGCTGGTGATTGCCCGTACCGATGCTGACGCGGCGGACCTGATCACCTCTGACTGCGACCCGTATGACAGCGAATTCATTACCGGCGAACGTACCAGCGAAGGGTTCTATCGCACACATGCCGGTATTGAACAGGCGATCAGCCGCGGCCTGGCGTATGCCCCTTACGCCGACCTGGTCTGGTGTGAAACCTCCACGCCGGATCTGGCGCTGGCGAAGCGCTTTGCCGATGCGATTCATGCGAAGTATCCGGGCAAGCTGCTGGCCTATAACTGTTCGCCGTCCTTCAACTGGCAAAAGAATCTGGACGATACGACCATCGCCAGCTTCCAGCAGCAATTGTCAGATATGGGCTACAAGTACCAGTTCATCACCCTGGCGGGTATCCACAGCATGTGGTTCAACATGTTCGACCTGGCGCACGCCTACGCGCAGGGCGAAGGCATGAAACACTATGTTGAGAAGGTGCAGCAGCCAGAATTTGCGGCGGGCAAAGAAGGATATACCTTCGTTTCGCACCAGCAGGAAGTGGGAACCGGCTACTTCGATAATGTGACCACGATTATTCAGGGCGGGGCCTCCTCCGTCACGGCATTAACGGGCTCGACGGAAGAAGCACAGTTCTAATCTTTTCCCCCTCTCCCCCCTCGGGGAGAGGGTTGGGGTGAGGGGGAATATATGTCGCGTGGTCTGGAATTACTGATTGCCCAAACTATTTTGCAGGGCTTCGATGCCCAGTATGGCCGCTTTCTGGAAGTCACCTCCGGCGCGCAACAGCGTTTTGAGCACGCCGACTGGCATGCGGTTCAGCAGGCCATGAAGCAGCGTATCCATCTTTATGATCACCACGTAGGTCTGGTGGTGGAGCAACTGCGCTGTATCACCGACGGTAAAAGCCCGGATGCGGAATTTTTACTGCGCGTGAAAGAGCATTACACCCATCTGTTACCCGACTACCCGCGCTTCGAGATTGCGGAGAGCTTTTTCAACTCCGTCTATTGCCGGTTATTTGACCACCGCTCATTATCTCCTGAGCGGTTATTTATCTTCAGCTCCCAGCCGGAGCGCCGCTTCCGTACCATTCCGCGTCCGCTGGCGAAAGATTTCTTTCCCGATCGCGGCTGGGAAAAGCTCCTGCACCGCGTCTTAACGGATTTGCCGCTGCGCCTGCCGTGGGAGAATAAACCCCGGGATATCGGCTATATCCACGCGTATCTCAGTGAAACCTTCGGCGAGGCGGTGCTCAGCCGCAGCCATTTGCAGGTTGCCAACGAGCTTTTCTACCGGAATAAGGCCGCCTGGCTGGTGGGCAAACTGGTTACGCCGACAGCTATCGTGCCGTTTCTGCTGCCCATTCACCGTACCGACGACGGCGAACTGTTTGTCGATACCTGCCTGACTACCAGCGCTGAGGCCAGTATCGTATTTGGCTTCGCCCGCTCCTATTTCATGGTCTATGCCCCACTGCCTGCCGCCCTGGTGGAGTGGCTGCGCGAGATCCTGCCGGGCAAAACCACCGCCGAGCTGTATATGGCGATTGGCTGTCAGAAGCATGCCAAAACGGAAAGTTATCGGGAATACCTGCGTTATGTCACCACGGCTGATGAGCAGTTTATCGAAGCGCCGGGTATACGCGGCATGGTGATGCTGGTTTTCACACTGCCGGGCTTCGACCGCGTGTTTAAGGTGATTAAGGATAAATTTGCCCCGCAGAAAGAGATGACCGCCGCGCACGTTCGTGCCTGCTATCAGCTGGTTAAAGAGCACGATCGTGTCGGGCGAATGGCCGATACCCAGGAGTTTGAAAACTTTGTGCTGGATAAGCAGCAGATCGATCCGGCGCTGATGTCGCTGCTAATGCAGGAAGCGCCGACGAAAATTACCGATCTTGGCGATAAGATTGCGATTAGCCATCTCTACATCGAACGCCGGATGGTGCCGCTAAATATCTGGCTGGAGCAATCCGAAGGCCAGGCTTTACGAGACGCCATTGAAGAGTACGGCAATGCGATTCGCCAGCTCGCCGCCGCCAATATTTTCCCCGGCGACATGCTGTTTAAAAACTTCGGCGTCACCCGTCACGGGCGGGTGGTGTTCTACGATTACGATGAAATTTGCTACATGACCGAGGTGAACTTCCGCGATATCCCGCCGCCGCGCTACCCGGAAGATGAACTATCCAGCGAGCCGTGGTACAGCGTATCGCCGGGCGATGTGTTTCCGGAGGAGTTTCGCCACTGGCTTTGTGCCGACCCGCGCATCGGGCCGCTATTCGAAGAGATGCATGCCGATCTGTTCCGCGCCAGCTACTGGCGCGGGCTGCAAACGCGGATCAAAAATGGGCACGTGGAAGATGTCTATGCTTACCGCCGCAAGCAGCGGTTTTGCATCCGCTTTTCTTCCTCTCCCTGTGGGAGAGGGCCGGGGTGAGGGCATCAGGCGGCAATGCACGTTTAACGAATCCCACCATACGCCAGCGTCACCTCTTTCGCGGCCTTAATCACCATCGCGCCCAGCTCGGTGACGCGGTCGTCGGTCATGCGTGAAATCGGCCCGGAGATGGAGATGGCGGCAAACGGCTCGCGGTGCTCGTCAAAAATGCAGGACGCGAGGCAGCGCAGCCCGAGGGCATGTTCTTCGTCATCAAACGAATAGCCGCGCTTGCGGGTCAGAGCCAGATCTTCTTTCAGATGCACGGGCGACACCAGCGTGGCGTGGGTATAGGCGTGCAGCCCTTTACGGTGCAGCAGCCCCGTTACCTGCTCTTCGCTCAGCTGCGAGAGAAACGCTTTCCCTGCGCCAGAGGCGTGCATCGGCAGTTTGCCGCCAATCGGTGCGGACATGCGCATCAGCTGCGTACACTGCACCTGGTCGATGATAATCGCCTGGTGATCGCTCTGATCCAGTACGGCCAGGTTTACCGTCTCGCCGGACTCCTCCATCAGCTTGCGCAGAATCGGGTGGACAATCGCCAGCAGGTTGCGGCTTTGCAGGAAGCTGCTGCCGACAATAAACGCATGCGCCCCCACCGCCCAGTGTCCCAGCTCGCCCACCTGACGCACGAAGCCCAGCTGCTGCATGGTGGTCAGCAGACGGTGCGTGGTGGAGTTCGGCAGGCCAGCCTGCTGCGCCAGCTCCGTCAGGGCCACGCTACCATGCGATTCGGCTATCCATTCCAGCAGCTTCAGGCCGCGCGTCAGGGATTGAACCTGTCCGCCTGGTTGTGCAGTGGTGGTTGCAGCAGGTTTTCTGCCACGTTTAGCGGGAACGGTCGTAACCATGACGAACTCCTTTTTCTGTATCGTGGAAATCATTTTCGTTTTATTTGGTGGTTTTGCAACCGCTTTCCTGACTGATCGGAGGAGTGATAGTGAACATGTCTCATGTTACCGCTGTGTGACTTTTCGACCCTGCGAGATTATGCCAGTATGGAACGCAGCCTTTTGGCCTTGTTGAGCGTTGTCGGGAGCAAGTGTGAGCAGCAAAGTAGAGCAACTGCGTGCGCAGTTAAATGAACGAATTCTGGTGCTGGACGGCGGCATGGGCACCATGATCCAGGGCTATCGTCTGAGTGAAGACGATTTCCGCGGCGAGCGCTTTGCCGACTGGCCTTGTGACCTGAAAGGAAACAATGACCTGCTGGTGTTAAGCAAACCGTCTGTCATCAGGGATATCCACAACGCTTACTTCGAAGCGGGTGCGGATATTGTTGAAACCAACACCTTCAACTCGACAACCATCGCCATGGCGGATTACCAGATGGAATCCCTGTCGGCGGAGATCAACTTTGAAGCGGCGAAGCTGGCGCGCGCCTGCGCCGACGAATGGACGGCCCGTACGCCGGACAAGCCGCGCTACGTAGCCGGGGTGCTGGGTCCAACCAACCGCACCGCGTCGATTTCTCCGGACGTCAACGACCCGGCGTTTCGGAACATCACCTTTGACCAGCTGGTGGCCGCGTATCGTGAGTCCACTAAAGCGCTGGTGGAAGGCGGCTCCGACCTGATCCTGATTGAAACCGTATTCGACACCCTCAACGCTAAAGCCGCGATTTACGCGGTGAAAGAGGAGTTCGAGGCGCTGGGCGTTGACCTGCCGATCATGATTTCCGGCACCATCACCGACGCCTCGGGGCGCACACTGTCCGGCCAGACAACCGAAGCGTTTTATAACTCCCTGCGCCACGCCGAAGCGCTCTCCTTCGGCCTGAACTGCGCGCTGGGGCCGGACGAGCTGCGCCAGTACGTGCAGGAGCTTTCGCGCATCGCAGAGTGCTACGTCACCGCCCACCCGAACGCCGGTCTGCCGAACGCGTTTGGTGAGTACGATCTGGATGCCGACACCATGGCGGCGCAAATCCGCGAATGGGCCGAATCTGGTTTCCTCAACATCGTCGGCGGCTGCTGCGGCACCACGCCGGAGCATATCGCCGCCATGAGCCGCGCCGTCGCCGGGCTTCCACCGCGCAAGCTACCCGAGCTTCCGGTAGCCTGTCGTCTGTCCGGCCTGGAGCCGTTGACCATCGGCGACGACAGCCTGTTTGTGAACGTGGGTGAACGTACTAACGTTACCGGTTCTGCGAAGTTCAAGCGCCTGATCAAAGAAGAGAAGTACAGCGAAGCGCTGGACGTTGCTCGCCAGCAGGTAGAAAGCGGGGCGCAGATCATCGATATCAACATGGATGAGGGGATGCTCGATGCCGAAGCGGCAATGGTGCGTTTCCTCAACCTGATTGCCGGTGAGCCGGATATCGCCCGCGTGCCGATCATGATTGACTCCTCCAAGTGGGAGGTCATCGAAAAAGGGCTGAAGTGCATTCAGGGCAAAGGCATCGTTAACTCCATCTCGATGAAAGAGGGCGTCGATACCTTTATCCACCACGCGAAGCTGGTCCGTCGCTACGGAGCCGCCGTGGTGGTGATGGCCTTCGATGAAGTGGGCCAGGCCGATACCCGCGAACGCAAAATTGAGATTTGCCGCCGCGCGTACAAAATTTTGACCGAAGAGGTGGGTTTCCCGCCGGAAGACATCATCTTCGACCCGAACATCTTCGCCGTCGCGACCGGCATCGAAGAGCACAACAACTACGCTCAGGACTTCATCGGCGCGTGTGAAGACATTAAACGCGAGCTACCGCATGCGCTGATCTCCGGCGGCGTGTCGAACGTGTCGTTCTCGTTCCGCGGCAACGACCCGGTGCGTGAGGCGATCCACGCCGTGTTCCTTTACTACGCCATCCGCAACGGGATGGACATGGGGATCGTCAACGCTGGCCAGCTGGCAATTTACGACGATCTGCCAGCCGAGCTGCGCGACGCCGTAGAAGACGTGATCCTCAATCGTCGTGACGACGCCACCGAACGCATGCTGGATCTGGCGGAAAAATACCGCGGCAGTAAATCTGACGAATCAGCCAACGTTCAACAGGCCGAATGGCGCTCCTGGGATGTGAATAAGCGTCTGGAATACTCGCTGGTAAAAGGCATTACCGAGTTTATCGAGCAGGATACCGAGGAAGCGCGTCAGCAGGCCGCCCGTCCGATTGAAGTGATCGAAGGGCCGCTGATGGACGGCATGAACGTGGTCGGCGATCTGTTCGGCGAGGGCAAAATGTTCCTGCCGCAGGTGGTGAAATCCGCCCGCGTCATGAAGCAGGCGGTGGCGTATCTGGAACCCTTTATCGAAGCCAGCAAAGAGAAGGGCTCCAGTAACGGTAAAATGGTCATCGCCACCGTGAAGGGCGACGTACACGACATCGGCAAAAACATCGTTGGCGTGGTGTTGCAGTGTAATAACTACGAAATTATCGATCTTGGCGTGATGGTCCCGGCGGATAAAATCCTCAGGACCGCGCGCGAAGTGAATGCGGATCTGATTGGTCTTTCCGGGCTGATTACGCCTTCGCTTGACGAAATGGTCAACGTGGCAAAAGAGATGGAGCGCCAGGGCTTTACCATTCCACTGCTGATTGGCGGGGCAACCACCTCGAAAGCCCACACGGCGGTGAAAATCGAGCAGAACTACAGTGGGCCGACGGTGTATGTTCAAAACGCCTCGCGCACTGTGGGCGTGGTCTCCGCGCTGCTGTCCGACACCCAGCGCGATGACTTTGTCGCCCGCACCCGCAAAGAGTATGAAACCGTCCGCATTCAGCATGGACGTAAGAAACCGCGCACGCAGCCGGTTTCGCTTCAGGCGGCGCGCGATAACGATCTGGCGTTCGACTGGTCCAGCTATACGCCGCCGGTCGCACACCGTCTGGGCGTGCAGGACGTGACGGCCAGCATCGAAACGCTGCGTAACTACATCGACTGGACGCCGTTCTTCATGACCTGGTCGCTGGCGGGCAAATATCCGCGCATTCTTGAAGATGAGGTGGTGGGCGAAGAGGCGAAGCGCCTGTTTAAAGATGCTAACGACATGCTCGACAGGCTGAGCGCAGAGAAAGCCCTCAACCCGCGCGGCGTGGTGGGGCTGTTCCCGGCGAACCGCGTGGGCGACGACGTGGAAATCTACCGCGATGAAACCCGCACCCACGTGCTGGCCGTGAGCCACCACCTGCGCCAGCAAACCGAGAAAGTGGGCTTTGCCAACTACTGCCTGGCGGATTTCGTCGCACCGAAACTCTCCGGTAAAGCCGACTATATCGGCGCCTTTGCCGTAACCGGTGGTCTGGAAGAAGACGCGCTGGCGGATGCGTACGACGCGCAGCACGATGATTACAACAAAATCATGGTGAAAGCGATCGCCGACCGTCTGGCGGAAGCCTTCGCTGAATATCTGCATGAACGCGTACGTAAGGTGCACTGGGGCTACGCGGCGAATGAGAATCTCAGCAACGAGGAGCTGATCCGCGAAAATTACCAGGGCATTCGTCCGGCGCCGGGGTATCCGGCCTGCCCGGAACACACAGAAAAGGGCACTATCTGGAAGTTGCTGGACGTCGAAGCGCATACCGGCATGAAGCTCACCGAGTCGTTCGCCATGTGGCCGGGCGCGTCCGTTTCCGGCTGGTACTTCAGCCATCCGGACAGCAAGTACTTCGCCGTGGCACAGCTTCAGCGCGATCAGATTGAGGATTACGCTCTGCGTAAAGGCATGAGCGTGTCAGAGGTGGAACGCTGGCTGGCGCCGAATTTGGGCTACGACGCAGACTAACGTCACTTTTCCTTACAACAAACAGGGCACCGCTATGGTGCCTTGTCTCTTTCTTACGTTTAAACCCTTATACTGAACCTCAGGAAAACGAATAACGATAAGGAGGAATACCTACCGTGTTGACGTTGTTACACCTGCTCTCCGCAGTCGCACTGCTGGTATGGGGCACCCATATCGTTCGTACCGGCGTGATGCGCGTGTTTGGCGCACGTTTACGTACCGTTCTCAGCGGCAGCGTTGAGAAGAAGCCGCTCGCCTTCTGCGCGGGTATTGGCGTCACGGCGCTGGTGCAAAGCAGCAACGCTACCACCATGCTCGTCACCTCGTTCGTGGCGCAGGATCTGGTGGCGCTCGCCCCGGCGCTGGTGATTGTCCTTGGCGCCGACGTCGGTACCGCGCTGATGGCGCGTATCCTGACATTCGATCTCTCCTGGCTGTCGCCACTACTGATTTTTATCGGCGTCATTTTTTTCCTCGGCCGTAAGCAAAGCCGTGCCGGGCAGCTTGGCCGCGTCGGTATTGGCCTCGGGCTGATCCTGCTGGCGCTGGAGCTGATTGTGCAGGCTGTCACGCCGATCACCCAGGCCAACGGTGTGCAGGTCATCTTCGCCTCGTTAACCGGCGATATTATGCTGGATGCGCTGATCGGCGCGGTATTCGCCATCGTCAGCTACTCCAGCCTGGCAGCGGTCCTGCTGACGGCGACCTTAACCGCCGCAGGGGTAATTTCCTTCCCGGTGGCGCTGTGCCTGGTGATCGGTGCCAACCTCGGCTCTGGCCTGCTGGCGATGCTCAACAACAGCGCCGCCAACGCTGCCGCCCGCCGGGTGGCGCTGGGGAGTTTACTGTTTAAGCTGGTGGGTAGCCTGATCATTCTGCCGTTTGTGCACCCGCTGGCGAACCTGATGGATAATCTCTCTCTGCCGAAAGCGGAGCTGGTGATCTACTTCCACGTCTTCTACAACCTGGTGCGCTGTCTGGCGATGGTGCCGTTTGCCGCGCCGATGGCCCGCTTCTGCGAGCGGCTTATTCGTGATGAACCGGAGCTGGACGCGCGCCTTAAACCGAAGCATCTGGACACCTCGGTGCTGGATACTCCTGCGCTGGCAATCGCCAATGCCGCCCGCGAAACGCTGCGCATGGGCGACGCGATGGAAACCATGCTGGAAGGGCTGCAAAAGGTGATGCACGGCGAGCCGCGCGAAGAAAAAGAGCTGCGCAGGCTGGCGGACGATATCAACGTGCTGTATACCGCCATCAAGCTCTATCTGGCGCGGATCCCCCAGGACGAGCTGGCGGAAGAGGAGTCGCGCCGCTGGGCGGAAATCATCGAGATGTCGCTTAACCTGGAGCAGGCTTCGGATATTGTCGAGCGTATGGGCAGTGAAATCGCAGACAAATCCCTGGCCGCACGCCGGGCGTTTTCTGTTGAAGGGCTGAAAGAGCTGGAAGCGCTGCACGAACAGCTGGTCAGCAACCTGAAGCTGGCGATGTCGGTCTTCTTCTCCAGCGACGTGCCGAGTGCGCGCCGCCTGCGCCGCAACAAGCATCGTTTCCGCATCCTTAATCGCCGCTACTCACACGCCCACGTTGAGCGTCTGCACCAGCAGAACGTGCAGAGTATCGAGACCAGCTCACTCCACCTGGGGCTGCTGGGGGATATGAAGCGTCTCAACTCGTTGTTCTGTGCGGTGGCCTATAGCGTGATGGAGCAGCCGGATGAAGACGATGAGCGGGATGAGTATTAATCTCTGAAAGCGCCTCGCAAAACCCTTTTGTGAGGCGTGACACCTTCTAAAGAGCAATTCATTCTTAAGGCCTTACATTTTTAAGGGAATAGAAAATGCTCGTTTATTACGCTACACTTCGCCAATTCATGCGCATTCCAATGGGGGTTATCATGCGCACTACTAATGGCATTAAAAAATCAGTCAATGTTTCGTTAGCACCAGAAATTCTTGAAGAAGCGCGACGTCTTAAGCTCAATCTCTCTGCTGTACTCACGGCCGCTCTACAGGAGCAGTTTCGTGCGCATCAGCGCGCAGAGTGGTTAGCAGAAAATAAAGCGTCTATAGAGGCCATTAACCAGTGGGTTGATGAAAACGGCTCCTTTAGTGACTTTCAGAGGTCATTCTGATGGAGCAATATTTTGCTTATGCGAATGAAGGTAATGGGAAAAAAGCATATCCATGGCTTATTAATATGCAGCACCCTGTTGCTAATGTGATGAAACATGTACTGGTTGCTCCCGCCGTTGAATTAAGCCAGTTGGGCGGCATTCGTCCGCCTGCGAAAGTGTGCCCTGTCGTTGAAATCGCGGGTAAGTCCTGCGTTGTCATGATGCATATGCTGTCAGGCATCTCTTCAAAAGAGTTAGGTGAACGCGTTGCCGATCTTACTAACAGCAGTGCTTCATTGCGGGATGCACTCGATTTTCTGATCAGCGGTTACTAGGACTTTTTTGTCAGGCGCAAGGTAAGGTATATTTCGCCCTTCACAGGAGAAACTATGCTGCCAACTCAATCAACCCGATTAAACAAATACATTAGCGAGAGCGGGATCTGCTCACGTCGCGAGGCTGACCGTTACATTGAACAAGGTAGCGTGTTTCTTAACGGCAAGCGCGCCACCATCGGTGACCAGGTGGTGCCTGGCGATGTGGTGAAAGTGAATGGTCAGGTCATCGAACCGCGTGATGCCGAAGACCTGGTGTTTATCGCGTTGAACAAGCCGGTTGGGATTGTCAGCACTACGGAAGATGGCGAGCGGGACAACATTGTTGATTTCGTGAACCACAGCAGCCGTATCTTCCCGATTGGTCGCCTGGATAAGGACTCTCAGGGGTTAATCTTCCTGACTAATCACGGCGATCTGGTGAACAAAATTCTGCGTGCCGGTAACGACCATGAGAAAGAGTACATTGTTACGGTGAACAAGCCGGTCACGGACGAGTTCATCCGGGGAATGGGCGCAGGCGTGCCGATTCTGGGCACCGTGACGAAGAAGTGTAAAGTCAGAAAAGAGGCGCCGTTTGCGTTTCGTATCACGCTGGTGCAGGGCCTGAATCGCCAGATCCGCCGCATGTGCGAGTACTTCGGTTATGAAGTGACGAAGCTGGAACGCACGCGCATCATGAACGTCAGCCTGTCTGGGATCCCGCTGGGCGAGTGGCGTGACTTAACGGATGACGAGCTGATCGAGCTGTTCAAACTTATCGAGAACTCCTCGTCCGAAGCGAAGCCGAAAGCTAAAGCCAAACCGAAAACGCAGGCGATTAAGCGTCCGGTGGTGAAGGCACCGCAGGCGGAAGAGAAAGGGCGGGGCAAGCCGGGCAACGGAAAACGCTTTACCCAGCCGGGGCGCAAAAAGAAAGGGCGCTGATTAGCGCCTTCCACGGGTTGATGTGCTGGCGGACCAGGAAAAAGTCGCCTCTGCATCGGGTTTATAAGCCTGCTCTTTTTTCAGCTTGCGGGCTTTTTTCGCCGCGGCATCACGTTGCGCCATCAGTTTATCGATGTACTCTTTTTTAACCTGATTGGTTTCGGCGTTCGTCAGCGTGCGGCCATGCGCGATGCGGGCGCGGTCGAGAAGCGTTTTCAGTTCGCGCTGCTCGGCTTCGGTCATGTCTTTCTGGGTCAAACGTGGTGTAGCCATTGCTGAAGCCTCCTGATGGGGAGGCTTCAGTGTAAAGCAAGCCGGGTCAATTAACCCTGTTTCACCGCATCTTTTTTCGGTTGGTCATCAATCGGCTTACCGGACCAGTATCCTGCTAACAGCGAACCGGACAGGTTGTGCCAGACGGAGAACAGCGCCCCCGGTAGCGCTGCCAGCGGTGAGAAGTAAATTTTACCCAGCGCCGCCGCCAGGCCGGAGTTCTGCATCCCCACTTCGATCGCCAGCGTGCGGCAGGTGGATTCGTCAAAGCCAAACAGCTTTCCGCCCCAGTAACCGCCCAGCAGACCAATAGTGTTATGCAGCACAACCGCGACGATCACCACAAAGCCCACCGAAGCAATGTGCGATGCGGAACCGGCTACCACGGCGCTGATAATGGCCAGAATGCAGACCATCGAAAACGCGGGCAGATACGGCTCAACCGCTTTCACCACCCGCGGGAAGAGATGGTGGATCACCAGCCCCAGCGCAATCGGGATCACCACGATTTGCAGGATGCTGAGCAGCATGCCCATCACGTCCACCTGGATATGCGCGTCGACGTACAGGCGGGTTAACAGAGGCGTGGCAATCACGCCCACCAGCGTGGAAACGGACGAGATGGTGACGGAGAGCGCCACGTCGCCTTTCGCCAGATAGATCATGACGTTAGATGCCGTACCGCTGGCGACGCTCCCCACCAGCACCATCCCGGCGGAAAGGTCGGGCGGCATCTTAAAGGCCATCGCCAGCAGCCAGGCCGCGAGCGGCATCACCAGGTAGTGCAGGAAAATCCCTGCGGCAACCGGTGCCGGGCGAGACAGCACGCGTTTGAAATCGTCAATTTTCAGATGCACGCCCATGCCGAACATAATCAGCATCAGCAGCGTGGTGACCCACGGACCAATGCCCGTGAACGTGGCAGGAGTGTAATACGCGAGTACAGAGAGCAGCAGCGCCCATAACGGGAACAGCCGGGTGATAGCGGAGAGCATAGTGAATTCCTTGCAGTATTGTCGTGTTGTTTTGTTATAAAAAAGCCGGGTCTGTGCCCGGCTTATTGATATTGTTTATCGTGCTAACGAATTTTATTCAAACAAATTCTGATGAAGTTTCTGCACGACCTGCTCGGCCTGATCGGCAGGGACCAGGAAGCAGAGGTTGTAGCTGGACGCGCCGTAGCAAATCATGCGGATGTTGAACGGGTCGAGCACGCCGAACACCTCTTTGCCCACGCCGCACGCGCGCGACAGCTTATTACCGATGATGGCCACCAGCGCCAGATCTTCTTCCACCTCCACGCGGCACAACTCGGAAAGCTCAATCAGCAGCGACTGCGTCAGCAGGGTGTCGCCGGTAGAGGTGGAGCCGGTGGTGTCGAGCGTCAGCGCGATGCTGACTTCTGACGTGGTGATCAGGTCCACGGAGATATTGTGGCGCGCCAGGATGCCAAACACTTCCGCCAGAAATCCACGGGAGTGCAGCATATTATGGCTGTGCAGGGTAACCAGCGTCTGCTTACGACGCAGGGCCAGCGCGCGGAACAGCGGCGGGTTCTCGGTTTTCTTGCAGACCAGCGTCCCGCCCGCCTTTGGATCTTTACTGGAGCCAACGAAGACCGGAATGTCGCTGCGCACGGCGGGCAGCAGGGTGGCCGGGTGCAGCACTTTCGCGCCGAAAGTCGCCATTTCAGCCGCTTCTTCAAACGCGATCACGTCAATACGTTTTGCCGCAGAGACCACGCGCGGGTCGGTGGTGTAGATACCCGGCACGTCCGTCCAGATATCCACGCGGGTGGCGTGCAGGGCTTCGCCCAGCAGCGCGGCGGTGTAGTCGCTGCCGCCACGGCCAAGCGTGGTGGTGCGTCCTTTGGCTTCGCTGCCGATAAAGCCCTGGGTGATCACTATGCCTTCATCCAGGCGCGGGGCAAGCTGCTGGTTGGTCAGCTCTGCCAGGGCTTCCACGTCCGGCTCGGCGCGGCCAAAGCGGTCGCTGGTGCGCATCACTTTACGCACGTCGAACCACTGCGCCTGAATATTGCGCTCGCGCATGATCTCAACGAACAGCAGTGTGGACATCAGTTCGCCGTGGCTGACCAGTTCATCGGTCAGTGCGCTGGAGGTGGCCAGCGACGCGGCTTCTGCCAGGGTGGTGATATTTTCCAGCAGGCGTTCCACTTCCTCACGAATGACGTTCGGGTTTTGCAGACGCTCGAGAATGTCGAACTGAATTTTGCGCAGTGCATCCAGCTTCACGAAACGCTCGGTCGCTTCCAGTCCTTCAGACAGGGAAACCAGCAGGTTCGTCACGCCGGCTGAGGCGGAAAGCACCACCAGGCGGGTATTCGGATCGGCCAGCACCACATCGGCGCTGCGGTTCATGGCATCGTAGTCTGCCACACTGGTGCCGCCAAACTTGGCGACCACAAAACTCGTCATAACAACCTCGTGTCAGGGAATGAATAGAGCGACCTTGGCACAAGAATGAAGCGAGAACAGGTGCAGGCGCAAAATACGGCCCTATAAATAAAATGCGGGGGAGGTCCTGTCAATGCTGGGATTATGCGGATTTTTCATGGGGGGGTACCCCTCAGAAACAGGACTTATAACAGGCCCATATTTTATGCTCCTTTTTCCCTCTTTTTGACCAACATTTCGCCACGCCGGAAGGGCGCGACAGCAGCTATACTTTTCGGGTCTTTTCACCTGCGTTTGATGCAGACCAGGGCAATGGCATAAAAACCATCACAATTTTTATTTGCAGGCGCTACAATCGACCGCAGTCACAATTCTCAAATCAGAAGAGTATTGCTATGAAAAACATCAACCCAACGCAGACCGCTGCATGGCAGGCACTACAGAAACATTTTGATGAAATGAAAGACGTCACCATCGCGGAACTGTTCGCGAAAGATGCCGATCGTTTCAGCAAGTTTTCCGCCACCTTCGATGACCTGATGCTGGTGGATTTCTCCAAGAACCGTATCACCGAAGAGACGCTGGCGAAGCTGCAAGATCTGGCGAAAGAGACTGAGCTGGCAGATGCCATCAAATCCATGTTCTCCGGTGAGAAAATCAACCGCACCGAAGACCGTGCCGTCCTGCACGTGGCCCTGCGTAACCGTAGCAATACGCCAATTATCGTAGACGGCAAAGATGTGATGCCGGAAGTGAACGCGGTGCTGGAAAAGATGAAAACCTTCTCTGAAGCGATCATCTCAGGTAGCTGGAAAGGCTACACCGGCAAAGCGATCACCGACGTCGTAAACATCGGTATCGGCGGCTCTGACCTCGGCCCGTTCATGGTGACCGAGGCGCTGCGCCCGTACAAAAACCACCTCAACATGCACTTCGTGTCCAACGTCGATGGGACTCACATCGCTGAAGTGCTGAAAAAGGTGAACCCGGAAACCACGCTGTTCCTGGTGGCGTCTAAAACCTTCACCACTCAGGAAACCATGACCAACGCCCACAGCGCGCGCGACTGGTTCCTGAAAACCGCGGGCGACGAAAAGCACGTGGCGAAACACTTTGCGGCGCTGTCCACCAACGGTAAAGCGGTGGGTGAGTTCGGTATTGATACCGCGAACATGTTTGAGTTCTGGGACTGGGTGGGCGGCCGCTACTCACTGTGGTCTGCGATCGGTCTGTCCATCATCCTGTCCGTGGGCTTCGACAACTTCGTTGAACTGCTCTCCGGCGCGCACGCGATGGACAAACACTTCTCCACCACCGCGCCTGAGAAAAACCTGCCGGTGCTGCTGGCGCTGATCGGGATCTGGTACAACAACTTCTTCGGCGCTGAAACCGAAGCGATTCTGCCGTACGACCAGTACATGCACCGCTTTGCGGCCTACTTCCAGCAGGGCAACATGGAATCCAACGGCAAGTACGTTGACCGTAACGGCAACGCGGTGGATTACCAGACTGGCCCAATCATCTGGGGCGAGCCGGGCACCAACGGCCAGCACGCGTTCTACCAGCTGATCCACCAGGGTACCAAAATGGTACCGTGCGATTTCATCGCCCCGGCGATTACGCACAACCCACTGTCCGACCACCATCCGAAGCTGCTGTCTAACTTCTTCGCCCAGACCGAAGCGCTGGCGTTCGGTAAATCCCGCGAGGTGGTTGAGCAGGAATACCGTGACCAGGGTAAAGATCCGGCTACGCTGGAGCACGTTGTGCCGTTTAAAGTGTTCGAAGGCAACCGTCCAACTAACTCCATTCTGCTGCGCGAAATCACGCCGTTCAGCCTGGGTGCGCTGATTGCCCTCTACGAGCACAAAATCTTCACTCAGGGCGCTATTCTGAACATCTTCACCTTTGACCAGTGGGGCGTTGAGCTGGGCAAACAGCTGGCAAACCGCATTCTGCCAGAGTTGGGTGACGATAAAGCGATCGACAGCCACGACAGCTCCACCAATGGTCTGATTAACCGTTATAAAGCCTGGCGTGCGTAATAAATATGTCATGAACAATGCCGGCGATATGCCGGCATTTTTTTATCGGATAATTCCTGATGTCTGTTAGTTATCTCAAATTCTGAAGCTGAGTTTAATCCGAAAAAGACGGTTAACCCGTTAATTGCTACGGTTTATTTTAAGAAAATACGGAGTGATGATTTAACGTTGTTATATTATAAACGTTTGATTTTTAATGTTTATATATTTTATTGATTCTTTTTTCTTTTCATTTTTAACCATTAGTCTGAAAACCTCATCCCTATTTACCCCTACGGTAAACCCACTGCTTTAGTTGTGTATACTCGAATCCGCCTGAATTTCTTTTCGGGCAAATCTCCATTCATTCATTGAAGGGAAATTGTTATGAAGAAAGTACTGTATGGCATTTTTGCCATATCTGCGCTTGCGGCGACGTCTGTCTATGCAGCTCCGGTCCAGGTCGGGGAAGCAGCAGGGTCGGCAGCGACGTCTGCGTCTGCGGGGAGTTCTACCGCAGCCAGCACCAGCGCCGTAAGTTCAGCCGTGGGTGTCGCGCTGGCGGCAACCGGTGGCGGTGATGGCTCCAATACCGGAACCACGACCACTACGACGACCAGCACCCAGTAATAACGGGTGTTTTAATCATAACCACACTTCGGTGTGGTTATTTCGCCCCTTCGGAGAAGAGTCGTGAAGCGACCTGCAATCATCCTGATTTGCCTGCTGTTGCAGGCGTGCTCAGCTACCACCAAAGGGCTGGGCCACTCACTGTGGGACAGCATGTTCGGCACGCCGGGCGTGCATCTGACCGATGACGAACTTCAGAACATGCCGTATGCCAGCCAGTACATGCAGCTAAACGATGGTCCGCAACTGTTTGTGGTGCTCGCTTTCGATGAAAACGGGCAGCAGAAATGGGTGACGCAGGATCAGGCCACCATCGTGACGCAGCATTCCCGCATCGTGAAAACGTTGCTCGGCGGCGACAACCTGCTTGAGGTGAACAACCTGGCTGAAGATCCGCTCATCAAGCCGAATCAGATCGTCGATGGCGCAAGCTGGACGCGCACGATGGGCTGGACCGAGCATAAACAGGTGCGCTACGCCACGGCCCGCTCCACCTTCCGCTGGGACGGTACGGACAGTGTCAAAGTGGGCAGCGACGAAACGCAGGTGCGCGTGCTGGATGAAGAAGTGACAACCGATCAGGCCACCTGGCATAACCGCTTCTGGGTGGACGAAGAGGGGCAAATCCGCCAGTCCTTACAGTATCTCGGTGCCGGTTTCTTCCCGGTGAAGGCCACCCTGATCAAGGCGGCGAAATCATGAAAATGTTCATCCACATTGCGCTTCTCGCCAGCCTGACCTCGCCGCTGGCATGGTCTGCGGGAACGGTACAGGTCTACACCCCGGACAGCGAAAAACCTAAAACCTTAACCAATGCCGGGCATCTGCTCGATCTGGTGGGGCAGCCGAGGCTGGCGAAAAGCTGGTGGACCGGGGCGGTGATCAGCGAGCGCCAGGCGACGATCGTAGCGGAACAAAAACATCAGGCGCTGCTCGCCCGACTGAGCGGGCTGGCACAACAGGAAGATACCGACGATGCCGCGGCCATTACTAGCCTGCGTCAACAGCTTCAGGCGGTTAAGGTGACGGGGCGCCAGAAGGTGAATCTGGATCCGGATGAGGTGCGCGTTGCGGAAAACGGCAATCCGTCGCTGGAAGGGGACTATACCCTGTGGCTTCCGGCTCAACCTTCCACCGTCACCGTGATGGGGCTTCTCAGCAGCCCTGGCAAAAAGCCGTTTGCGCCGGGCCGGGACGTGGCGAGCTATCTCGACGAGCAAAGTCTGCTCAGCGGAGCGGATAACAGCTATGCCTGGGTGGTCTATCCGGACGGGCATACGCAGAAAGCGCCGGTGGCTTACTGGAATAAACGCCATATCGAACCTATGCCAGGCAGCATCATTTTTGTCGGTTTTGCCGACCATTTCTGGACGAAAGCGTATGACGGGCTTAATGCCGATATCCTTCGCTCCCTGATACAGCGGATACCGGAATAATGAAAAAAACCTATCTCTACAGCATGCTTGCACTGTGCGTGAGTGCCGCCTGTCATGCAGAAACGTATCCGGCACCCATCGGCCCGTCGCAGTCCGATTTTGGCGGCGTGGGCTTACTGCAAACCCCAACCGCGCGTATGGCCCGCGAGGGGGAAATCAGCCTTAACTATCGCGATAACGATCAGTACCGTTACTACTCTGCGTCCGTGCAGCTGTTCCCCTGGCTGGAGACCACGCTGCGCTACACCGACGTGCGTACAAAACAGTACAGCAGCGTGGATGCCTTCTCCGGCGACCAGACCTACAAAGACAAAGCTTTCGACGTGAAGCTGCGCCTGTGGGAAGAGAGCTACTGGATGCCGCAGGTCTCCGTTGGTGCGAAGGATATCGGCGGGACCGGCCTGTTTGACGCGGAATACATCGTGGCCAGCAAAGCCTGGGGACCGTTTGATTTCTCACTCGGTCTGGGATGGGGCTATCTCGGCACCAGCGGCAACGTCAAAAATCCGTTCTGTACCTACAGCGATAAATACTGCTACCGCGATAACAGCTACCAGAAAGCGGGCTCCATCAACGGGGACCAGATGTTCCACGGCCCGGCCTCGCTGTTTGGCGGCGTGGAGTATCAAACACCGTGGCAGCCGTTACGTCTGAAGCTGGAGTACGAAGGAAACGACTACTCGCAGGACTTCGCCGGGAAAATTGAGCAAAAGAGCAAGTTTAACGTCGGCGCCATTTACCGCGTCACCGACTGGGCCGACGTTAACCTCAGCTATGAGCGCGGTAATACCCTAATGTTTGGCTTTACCCTGCGCACTAACTTTAACGACATGCGGCCGCACTACAATGACAACCCGCGGCCAAAATATCAGCCGGAGCCGCAGGATGCGATCATTCAGCACTCCGTGGTAGCGAATCAGCTGACGCTGCTGAAATATAACGCGGGCCTGGCGGATCCAAAGATCCAGACCAAAGGCGATACGCTGTACGTCACCGGCGAGCAGGTAAAATACCGCGACTCCCGCGAAGGGATCGAGCGCGCCAACCGGATCGTCATGAACGATCTGCCGGAGGGGATCCGCACGATCCGCGTGACGGAGAACCGCCTCAACCTGCCGCAGGTCACAACCGAAACCGATGTTGCCAGCCTTAAGCGTCATCTTGAAGGCGAACCGCTGGGACATGAAACCGAGCTGGTACAAAAACGCGTTGAGCCGGTGGTGCCAGAGAGCACCGAGCAGGGCTGGTATATCGATAAATCCCGCTTCGATTTCCATATCGATCCGGTGCTGAACCAGTCCGTGGGTGGGCCGGAAAACTTCTACATGTATCAGCTGGGGGCGATGGCGACGGCGGATCTGTGGGTGACCGACCACCTGTTGACCACTGGTAGTCTGTTCGGCAACATTGCCAACAACTACGACAAATTTAACTACACCAACCCGCCGAACGATTCAAAACTGCCGCGCGTGCGTACCCGCGTTCGCGAATATGTGCAGAACGATATCTACGTGAATAACCTCCAGGCCAACTACTTCCAGTACTTCGGCAACGGCTTCTACGGCCAGGTTTACGGTGGCTATCTGGAAACCATGTTCGGCGGCGCCGGGGCAGAAGTGCTTTATCGTCCTGTCGACAGCAACTGGGCGTTTGGGATTGATGCTAACTACGTGAAACAGCGTGACTGGCGCAGCGCGCAGGACATGATGAAATTCACCGACTACAGCGTCAAAACCGGCCACCTGACCGCCTACTGGACGCCGTCGTTCGCGCAGGACGTGCTGGTGAAAGCCAGCGTCGGCCAGTATCTGGCGGGTGATAAGGGCGGCACGCTGGATATCTCCAAACACTTCGACAGCGGCGTGGTGGTGGGCGGCTATGCCACCATCACCAACGTTTCGCCAGACGAGTACGGGGAAGGGGACTTCACCAAAGGGGTGTACGTGTCGATTCCGCTGGATCTGTTCTCATCAGGCCCAACCCGCAGCCGTGCGGCAGTGGGCTGGACGCCGCTGACGCGCGACGGCGGTCAGCAGCTTGGACGTAAATTCCAGCTGTATGATATGACCAGCGATAAGAACATTAACTTCCGCTGATGCTTATTTGCCCGGTGGCGCTGCGCTTACCGGGCCTACGAGAGTGTTTTTGTAGGCCGGGCAAACGCAGTGCCGCCCGGCAAGAATGTTCATCTGGACAAAACATAAACAAAAAATATAGATCCCCGTCACATTTTTGCGTTATACAGGAACCTCGCCCTGGAGAATGAGGTGCTGTATGACATCCCTGACTCGTCCGCGCGTTGAGTTTATCTCAACGATACTCCAGACCGTGCTGAACCTCGGTCTGCTGAGCCTTGGCCTGATCCTGGTCGTTTTTCTGGGTAAAGAGACGGTGCATCTGGCGGATGTGCTGTTCGCCCCTGAGCAAACCAGCAAATACGCGCTGGTGGAAGGCCTGGTGGTCTACTTTCTCTACTTTGAATTTATCGCCCTGATTGTGAAGTACTTTCAGTCCGGCTTTCACTTCCCGCTGCGCTATTTTGTCTACATTGGCATCACCGCCATTGTGCGGCTGATCATCGTCGATCATAAATCCCCGCTCGACGTGCTGATCTACTCGGCGGCGATCCTGCTGCTGGTGATCACCCTCTGGCTGTGCAACTCGAAGCGGCTGAAACGCGAATAAAAAAAAATGGCGGCCCGGAGGCCGCCGAATAACAGTCACAAGTTGGTTCAATACAATACGTCTAAAGTTGAGGGTTGCAGTGGCATAACAAATGAAACTTAACCTTTCACACCGCCCGCCGTCAGGCCGTTGACCAGCCAGCGCTGGGCCAGCAGGAACACCACGGTAATCGGGATGGCAGAGAGGACGGCCGCCGCGGCAAAGTCGCCCCACAGGTAGTTTTGCGGGTTGAGGTACTGCTGCATACCGACGGCAAGGGTGTAGCTGTTCACATCGCGCAGTAGCAGTGAGGCGACCGGGACTTCGGTGATGGCGGCGATAAACGACAGGATAAACACCACCGCCAGAATCGGCACCGACAGCGGCAGCAGCACCAGACGGAACGCCTGCCACGGTGTCGCCCCATCCAGCGCCGCCGCTTCTTCCAGCGAACCGTCGATGGTTTCGAAATAGCCTTTGATGGTCCACACGTGCAGGGCGATGCCGCCAAGATAGGCGAAGATCACGCCGCCGTGAGTGTTCAGGCCGATGAACGGCACGTACTGGCCCAGACGGTCAAACAGGGCATACAACGCCACCAGTGACAGCACGGCCGGGAACATCTGGAAAATCAGCATCCCTTTCAGCAGCGTCGCTTTGCCTGGGAAGCGCATGCGGGCGAAGGCGTAAGCACAGGTGGTGGAGAGCGTCACGATGCCGATCGCGGTGATGGTCGCCACTTTCACTGAGTTCCACAGCCACAGCAGCACCGGGAACGGCGGCGGCGTGACGCGGCCATCCGCATGTTCCACGCTGAAGCCCAGCGCGAGCTTCCAGTGCTCCCAGGAGATTTCGTCCGGGATCAGGCTCCCGGTGGCGAAGTTCCCCGAGCGCAGGGAGATGGCGATAACCATCAGCAGCGGGAACATGATCGCCGCGATGAAAATCAGCAGGCCTAAGTGCGTCGCGAGGAGGCGCAGTTTCTGAGATTTGGGTTGTACCATTGCCATGTTCAGTGCCCTCCTTAGTCAAATTTCATACGTGTGGCTTTCAGGTTCACAATCGCCAGGGCGCCCACCAGCAGGAAGATCAGGGTGGCAATCGCCGCCGCCAGGCCGAAGTCCTGACCGCCGCCGCCCTCGAAGGCGATGCGGTAGGTGTAGCTCACGAGCAGGTCGGTATAGCCTGCCGGCGTGGTGGTGCCGAGACGGTCCGGGCCACCGTTGGTCAACAGCTGAATCAGCACAAAGTTGTTAAAGTTAAAGGCGAAGCTGGCGATCATCAGCGGCGTCAGCGGCTTAATGAGCAGCGGCAGGGTAATTTTGAAGAAGTTCTGGAACGGACCCGCGCCGTCCATCGCCGAGGCTTCGTACAGATCGTCCGGGATAGCCTTCAGCAGCCCCATGCACAGGATCATCATGTACGGATAACCGAGCCAGGTGTTCACGATGATAATCATCGAGCGAGCGGTGGTTGGGTCGCTGAACCAGGCCGGTTTGATACCGAACAGCGCGCTCAGCATCATGTTGATTTCACCGAAGCTCTGGTTAAATAGCCCTTTGAAAATCAGAATCGAGATAAACGACGGCACGGCGTAGGGCAGAATCAGCAGCACGCGGTAAATCGCTTTGCCTTTCAGGGACTCCCACTGCACGAGGCAGGCCAGCACCATGCCCACGGCCACGGTCAGGATCACGGTTAGCACCGAGAAGACCACCGTCCAGACGAAGATGGCGAAGAACGGTTTCTGGATGCCTTCGTCGGTAAATACGCGGGTGAAGTTGTCCCAGCCGATGGTGACGGTATAGCCCGGGCTGAGTTTGTCGTCGCCCCAGCTGCCGTCGGCATTCACCGACTGATAGAAACCGATATCGTTGTTCGGACGGTACTTCACGCCGCTCTGGTTGTTGGTCAGCGTGCCGTCATCCGCCAGAGTATAAAGCGGCTGCGTGCCGGAGAACTGGCGCAGCGAGCTCATGGTTACTTTGCTGTCATCGGGCAGCACGGCGGTGAGCTGGGTCAGCGCCTGACGATTCTGGGTAATGATACGCAGGTTCGCACGTTCACCTTCCGGCAGGGCCGCAGCCTCTTTTAAGGCCAGCTTCTGCTCGCCGCCAAATTTGAACGCGTCGGAAAGATAGGTTTTGCCGCTCTCACCGTCAGTGAGCGCTAACTTCCACTCGTCACCCGTGGGATACAGGCCGAAGTTAAAGGTTTTACCCGCCTGGTAAGAACGATCCAGAAGCACCTGGGTGGCACGCTCCTGCGCGAGCTGGTTGGTGCTGCTGTAGTTGGTAAAGGCAATCGCGATGGTGCAGATCAGCGGAAAGAGGACAAACAGCCCCATCCCGGCAACGCCCGGGTAGACATAGCGCCAGGCGTACGCTTTACGGTTGGCGAAAATATACAGGCCAACCGAGCTTAAAATCAGCGTCATGATGGCAAACAGGTATTCCCCTTGCACGTACATTAAAACAACAAGGTAACCCACCAGCAGACACAGCAGACCTATCACTGACCACTTCAGTGCGTCGCTTTGCCACCAGTGTTTCTTTTTAATGACATCCATGGGGTTCTTCCTCTACAACGGTGGAAACTTATCGTCAGGTGGCGCTGCGCTTACCTGACCTACGGATCGTGCCGTAGTCGTAGGGCGGGTAAGCGCACGCGCCACCCGCCGTTTTTCAGACTTACTTAGTAATACGGCCCTGAGCATCTTTCAGTGCGGCATCGACAGTCTGGCGACCGCTTGCAGCGTTGATGACCGCGGTACGGGTGGCGTACCAGAACGCAGCCATCTGTGGGATGTTCGGCATGATTTCGCCTTTCTGGGCGTTATCCATGGTGGCCGCAATACGCGGATCTTTCGCCAGCTGATCCTGGAAGGATTTCAGCGCAACGGCGCCCAGCGGCTTGTCCTTGTTCACTTCATCCAGACCCTGATCGGTCAGCAGGTAGTTTTCGAGGAACTCTTTCGCCAGCTCTTTGTTCGGGCTGGCGGCGTTGATGCCTGCGCTCAGCACGCCCACGAACGGTTTAGACGGCTTGCCGTTGAAGGTTGGCAGTAGGGTCACGCCGTAGTTGATTTTGCTCTTGTCGATGTTGGTCCAGGCCCACGGACCATTGATGGTCATCGCGGTTTCGCCTTTGTTGAACGCCGCTTCCGCGATGGAGTAGTCGGTATCCGCATTCATGTGTTTGTTCTTGATGAGGTCAACCAGGAAGGTCAGACCCGCTTTCGCACCTGCGTTGTCCACGCCCACGTCTTTCACGTCATATTTGCCGTTTTCAAACTTGAACGCGTAACCGCCGTCGGCAGCAATCAGCGGCCAGGTGAAGTACGGCTCTTGCAGGTTGAACATCAGGGCGGATTTACCTTTCGCCTTCAGCTCTTTATCCAGAGCAGGGATCTCTTCCCAGGTCTTCGGCGGGTTTGGCACCAGGTCTTTGTTGTAAATCAGAGACAGCGCTTCAACCGCGATTGGGTAAGCGATCAGCTTGCCGTTATAGCGAACGGCGTCCCAGGTGAACGGGAACAGTTTGTCCTGGAAGGCTTTGTCTGGCGTAACTTCTGCCAGCAGGCCAGACTGCGCGTAGCCCCCGAAACGGTCATGCGCCCAGAAGATAATGTCCGGACCATCGCCAGTTGCCGCAACCTGCGGGAACTTCTCTTCCAGTTTGTCCGGGTGTTCTACGGTGACTTTGATACCGGTGTCTTTCTCGAATTTTTTGCCCACTTCGGCCAGACCGTTATAGCCCTTGTCGCCGTTAATCCAGATAACCAGCTTACCTTCTTCAATTTTGGCGAGAGCCGGTGCGGAAATCATCATTGCTGCGAGGGCGGACAATGCGAAAACGCGTGCGCCAGTCTTGATCTTCATATCTGCCATCCTTTATTGGTGATGTGCTCGTGGATACATAAGGTGGTTCAACGTGACTCAGTCTCCTTATTTGACATCCTCTTTCCATCCTCCCAGTCCCTACGCCCCACCCCCTGTTTGTGTGATCCCTGTAACATAAATTTAAGTTATGAGTGCTGGCGCACATAAAAACCCACTGAATTTTGCAGGCCGCTTCACGATTTTCGCCTCAGCCCCTCTGCTGCGGTCGCAGAGCCTGCTCTCTCATCCTCCCGCCTCCTCCCCCATAAAAAAGCCGGGGGGTGGAGGATTCACGAAAGTAATGGAACACGCATAGTGAACTTATCTTGAATGTTTCTGTCGGTGACAGGTTGTAACGAAGGGAGAAGGGCATGGCGAGCGTACAGCTGCGTAATGTAACGAAAGCCTGGGGCGACGTAGTGGTGTCAAAAGACATCAATCTGGACATCCACGAAGGTGAGTTTGTGGTGTTCGTGGGTCCATCAGGCTGTGGTAAATCGACTCTGCTGCGTATGATTGCCGGTCTTGAAACCATCACCAGTGGCGATTTATTTATTGGTGATACCCGAATGAACGACATCCCGCCAGCCGAACGCGGCGTGGGCATGGTGTTCCAGTCTTATGCCCTTTATCCGCATCTTTCCGTTGCCGAGAACATGTCCTTTGGCCTGAAGCTGGCCGGCGCGAAAAAAGAGACCATTAACCAGCGCGTCACCCAGGTGGCGGAAGTGCTCCAGCTGGCACATCTGCTGGAGCGTAAACCGAAGGCGCTCTCCGGTGGTCAGCGTCAGCGTGTGGCGATCGGCCGTACGCTGGTGGCCGAGCCGCGCGTGTTCCTGCTCGATGAACCTCTCTCTAACCTGGATGCCGCCCTGCGCGTCCAGATGCGTATCGAAATCTCCCGTCTGCACAAACGCCTTGGACGCACGATGATTTACGTCACCCACGATCAGGTCGAAGCGATGACGCTGGCCGACAAAATCGTGGTGCTGGACGCCGGTCGCGTGGCGCAGGTGGGCAAACCGCTGGAGCTGTATCACTACCCGGCAGACCGCTTTGTTGCGGGCTTCATTGGCTCGCCAAAGATGAACTTCCTGCCCGTAAAAGTGACCGCGACGGCAATCGAACAGGTACAGGTGGAGCTGCCAAACCGTCAGCAAGTCTGGCTGCCGGTCGACAGCGCTAACGTACAGGTGGGGGCCAACATGTCCCTCGGTATCCGCCCTGAGCATTTACTGCCGAGCCACATCGCTGATGTGACGCTGGAAGGTGAAGTTCAGGTCGTCGAACAGCTTGGTCACGAAACACAGATTCATATCCAGATCCCCGCCATCCGTCAGAACCTGGTCTACCGCCAGAATGACGTGGTGTTGGTAGAAGAGGGTGCCACATTCGCTATCGGTTTGCCGCCAGAGCGCTGCCATCTGTTCCGTGAGGATGGCACTGCATGTCGTCGGTTGCACAAAGAGCCAGGCGTTTAAGCATTCCAATTACAAAGAAAAGCAATGATCTCAGGAGATAGAATAATGATTACTCTGCGCAAAGTCCCTCTGGCTGTCGCCATTGCGGCAGGCATCCTGTCTGCCCAGGCGGGCGCCGTAGACTTTAAAGGTTATGCTCGTTCCGGCATTGGCTGGACCGGAAGTGGCGGTGAACAACAATGTTTCCAGGCAACAGGCGCACAAAGTAAATACCGTCTCGGTAACGAATGTGAAACCTACGCCGAACTGAAACTGGGCCAGGAAGTGTGGAAAGAAGGCGACAAGAGCTTCTATTTCGACACCAACGTAGCGTACTCCGTTTCTCAACAGAATGACTGGGAATCCACCAGCCCGGCCTTCCGTGAAGCTAACGTGCAGGGTAAAAACCTGATTGAATGGCTGCCAGGCTCTACCATCTGGGCCGGTAAACGCTTCTATCAGCGTCATGACGTACACATGATCGACTTCTACTACTGGGATATCTCTGGTCCTGGTGCCGGTATTGAAAACATCGATCTGGGCTTTGGTAAACTCTCTCTGGCAGCGACCCGTTCTTCTGAGTCCGGCGGTTCTGCAACCTTCGCCGATCGTGATGCGAACGGCGACCGTATTTATGACAACGTGGTACCAAACGATGTCTTCGACGTCCGTTTAGCCGGTCTGGAAACCAACCCGGGCGGTACGCTGGAGCTGGGCGTTGACTACGGTCATACCAACATTCCTGACGACTACTACCTGCAACCTGGCGCCTCTAAAGATGGCTGGCTGTTCACCGCTGAACACACCCAGAGCATGATGAAAGGCTTCAACAAGTTCGTACTGCAATACGGTACGGATTCCATGACCTCTAACGGTAAAGGTATTCCACAGGGCGGCAGCATCGATAACGACGGCTCTATGTGGCGCGTGCTGGATCACGGTGCAATCACCCTGGCAGACCGTTGGGACCTGATGTACGTCGGTATGTACCAGAACATCGATCGTGACAACAACAACGGTACCGAGTGGTGGACCGTGGGTGTTCGTCCAATGTTCAAATGGACGCCGATCATGAGCACCTTGCTGGAAGTGGGCTACGACAACGTCAAATCTCAGAAAACTGACGACAAAAACAGCCAGTACAAAATCACCCTGGCACAGCAATGGCAGGCAGGCGACAGCATCTGGTCCCGTCCGGCTATCCGCGTCTTCGCAACCTACGCGAAGTGGGATGAGAAATGGGGCTACGCGAACAACGGCGATACGGGCTACACCTCTGGCGTAGCGTATAGCGACACTTCCGCGAAAACCTTCAGCCGTGGCGACAACGATGAGTGGACCTTCGGCGCCCAGATGGAAATCTGGTGGTAATTCGTCAAGCCTGACGTAATGACCTGAAAAGAGGGGCGCAAGCCCCTCTCTCCTTAGGGTGCTGCGCGCTATTGCCTGGCCACCGCAGTGCTCACGCTATCAGAGGTAATAACAATGAAAATGAAGAAAAGTCTCGTCGCGCTGTGCCTCTCTGCGGGGCTGTTGGCCTGTGCGCCTGCGGTCACCTTTGCAGATGTGAATTTTGTTCCTCAAAATACCAGCGCTGCGCCAGCTATTCCGGCTGCCGCACTTCAGCAACTGGTGTGGACGCCAGTTGATCAATCGAAAACACAAACTACCCAGCTTTCAGCGGGGGGGCAGTCACTGAACGTGCCGGGTATCAGCGGTCCGGTTGCGGCTTTCAGCGTGCCGGCGAATATCGGCGAGCTGACCCTGACATTGACCAGTGAAGTCAATAAACAGACCAGCGTCTTCGCGCCTAACGTGCTGATCCTCGATCAGAACATGACGCCATCCGCATTCTTCCCAAGCGATTATTTCAGCTATCAGGAGCCTGGCGTCATGAGTGCCGATCGGCTGGAAGGCGTTATGCGCCTGACGCCAGCCCTGGGTCAGCAGAAGATTTATGTCCTGGTGTTCACGACTGAAAAAGATCTGCAACAGACAACGAAGCTTGTTGACCCGGCAAAAGCCTATGCGAAAGGCACGGGGAACTCTGTCCCGGATATTCCGGACCCGCTTGCCCGTCATACCACCGATGGTCTGATCAAGCTGAAAGTCTCCACCAACAGTGCCTCCAGCGTACTCGTAGGCCCGCTGTTTGGCTCATCTGGCCCGGGTCCGGTAACGGTGGGTAATACTGCCGCGCCTGTGTACGCCGCGCCAGCCGCAGCACCGGCCGCAGCCCCGGCCCCGGCGAAAAAAGCCGAGCCCGTGCTTAACGATACTGAAACTTACTTTAACAACGCCATCAAGCAGGCGGTTAAAAACGGCGATGTCGATAAAGCGCTGAAACTGCTTGATGAAGCCGAGCGTTTAGGTTCAACCACTGCCCGTTCCACCTTTATCAGCAGTGTAAAAGGCAAGGGGTAACCGTCTCCCCACAGTGCTGATTTTGTTAGTCGTTTAGTGCGCCTGAGTGGGCGCACTTTTTTTGGCTAAGTTGCACCATTGTTGCGATAGTGATCGCTAAATTTGGTTTGTCCGTCCTCATTTTGCCAATCTGCGATACAATGCCTTTACGTTATGTATCGGAGAGTCTGGCATGTCACACCCCGCGCTAACGCAGCTGCGTGCGCTACGCTATTTCGACCAAATACCCGCGCTTGACCCGGAGCAACTGGACTGGCTGCTGCTGGAAGATTCCATGACAAAACGTTTTGAGCAACAGGGTAAAACGGTCACGGTGACGATGATTCAGGAAGGGTTTGTCTCGCCTGCGGAGATTGCCAGCGAGCTGCCGCTGCTGCCGCAAGAAGAACGCTACTGGCTACGTGAAATTTTACTGTGTGCAGATGGCGAGCCGTGGCTTGCCGGGCGGACGGTGGTTCCTGAGTCTACACTTTCCGGGCCGGAGCTGGCATTGCAACGCCTCGGCAAAACGCCCCTGGGGCGCTATCTGTTCACCTCGTCTGAACTGACCCGTGATTTTATTGAAATTGGTTGCGATGCCGATTTGTGGGGGCGCCGTTCCCGCCTTCGTTTGAGTGGCAAGCCGTTAATACTGACGGAACTCTTTTTGCCTGCATCGCCGTTGTACTAAGAGGGAGAAAAAATGGAGTGGAGTCTGACGCAGAATAAGCTGCTGGCCTATCACCGCCTGATGCGTACTGATAAACCCATTGGCGCGCTGCTGCTGCTGTGGCCGACCTTATGGGCGCTGTGGGTTGCCACGCCGGGCGTGCCGCCGCTGTGGATCCTGGCGGTGTTTGTGGCGGGCGTCTGGCTGATGCGCGCTGCGGGCTGTGTGGTTAACGACTATGCTGACCGGAAATTTGATGGACATGTTAAGCGCACCGCGAATCGTCCTCTGCCGAGCGGTCAGGTGACCGGGAAAGAGGCGCGCATTCTGTTCGTGGTGCTGGTGCTGCTCTCATTCATGCTGGTATTAACCCTTAACACCATGACCATTCTGCTGTCAGTTGCTGCTCTGGCGCTGGCCTGGGTTTACCCGTTCATGAAGCGATACACCCATCTGCCGCAGGTGGTATTGGGTGCGGCATTTGGCTGGTCGATTCCCATGGCGTTTGCCGCGGTCAGCGAGTCCGTTCCGCTCAGCTGCTGGCTGATGTTCCTGGCGAATATTCTCTGGGCCGTTGCGTACGATACCCAATACGCGATGGTCGATCGCGATGACGATCTCAAGATTGGCATCAAATCGACGGCGATCCTGTTTGGTCGTCACGACAAACTTATCATCGGCATATTGCAGGTGGCGGTGCTGGCGCTGATGGTGGCGATTGGTCGCCTGAACGGGCTGAACTGGGAGTTTTACTGGTCCGTACTGGTGGCGGGGCTGCTGTTTGCGTATCAGCAGAAGCTGATCGCGAAGCGCGAGCGTGAAGCCTGCTTTAAAGCGTTTCTGAATAATAATTACGTCGGGCTGGTGCTGTTTCTGGGCCTGGCGATGAGTTACTGGTGATAAAAAAGCCGGGTGGCGGCTTCGCCTTACCCGGCCTACGATTTAGCGGAACATATAGGCCGGGTAAGCGTTAGCGCCACCCGGCTTTAGCATCACTCGCCCTGCGTCGAACTCTCAATCGTCAAACGCACATCCGCGGTAATCAGCTCTGCCAGCATCTGGTAAACCTTCATCGTCTCTTCCGGCTCGGCATCGCCCGTATCGCTAATGTACCCTTCGTCGCGCAGCGTCAGCACCAGGGAGCTGAATACCGCTTTGTCGAAGAATTCCGGGGCGTTAATGCCATGCAGAACGGAAAGGCGCTGGGCCAGCGTCCGGCTCTCTTTTTCCAGCGTACCGCGGTTGATGGACGGATTTGCACTCAGCAACCAGAAGGTAATGGCGTAGCGCTGCAACGTCTCACGCGCACCGGAAGCCAGAAGCTGCAAGGTACGGGAACGTGACGGATTGATATGCAGTTCATCATCACTGATGGTAATCAGCCCCTGACGATGCATCTCTGCCGTCATTTTATCGAGCTCTGCCGCCAGTTCATCCTTACTCCAGCGCAGGAACAGCTCCGCTTTCAGCATTGGGTAGATGGCCTGAATATGGCGCAGCAGCTCCTGACGCGAAATACGGCGGTGCTGGGTAATAATGGCCGCCATCAGCGACGGCAGCATCAGCATGTGCGTGATGTTATTGCGGTAGTAGGTCATCAGCACGGCCTGTTCGCGCGGCAGAATGATGATGTCACCAATCGTATCTTTCTCGACTTCGAACTTGTTCATCTGCAACGCGTGATCGATCAGCTCGCTGGCGGTGGCAGACGGCACGGTCGAATCAACGGAATACGGCACGTTGCGCATGATATCCAGGTAGCAGTCAATCTGCTCGGTCAGCTGTTCGCGGGTCAGTGAACGCTGGCGGGAGGCCAGAAGCGCAGTACAACACAGGTTCATGGCGTTTGCCGCACCAGCATTGTTGATGCGTACCATCAGCTCGGATGCAATGCCGTTGACCGTTGGCGTCAGCCAGGCCGGACGTACCGCTTCGATAGGATCGATAGACTCGCGCCACTCCGGAACATGATGGTTCAGATATGTCATCAGCGGCAGGGGCTCGCCAAAGTTCACGTAGCCCTGGCCGAGGTTGCGCAGTTTACTCAGCCCACGCAGCATCTGCGGCAGACTCTCTTTCTCTTTGGTCGCACCGCGCAGCTCTTTCGCGTAGGTGCCCACTTCCATCACGTGTTCATAACCGATGTAAATAGGCACCAGCGTGATAGGACGCGTACCGCCACGCAGCATGGCCTGAATGGTCATCGACAGCGTGCCGGTCTTAGGATCGAGCAGACGACCGGTACGCGAGCGACCGCCTTCAACAAAGTACTCCACGGAATAACCGCGGCTGAACAGCTCGCCCAGATACTCCCTGAAGACGGTGGAGTAAAGCTTGTTACCCTTAAAGGTACGACGAATAAAGAACGCACCCAGACGGCGGAAAATCGGGCCTGCTGGCCAGAAGTTCAGGTTGATACCGGCAGCAATATGCGGCGGCACCAGCCCCTGGTGATAGAGCACGTAAGAGAGCAACAGGTAGTCCATGTGGCTGCGGTGGCAGGGCACATAGACAATCTCGTGGCCGTCGTGCGCTAACTGACGCACGCGCTCGGCGTTGTGGACGTTAATCCCCTGATAGAGGCGGTTCCACGTGAAGCCAAGGATACGGTCAGAGAGGCGAATCATCTCGTAGGAGAAATTCGCGGCGATCTCTTCCATCAGCGCTATCGCGTTCTGCTGCGCTTTCTCGTGCGAAATTTTCTTGCTGCGCGCTTCGTCTTCTACGGCACGGGCAATCGCTTTGGAAGCCAGCAGCTTGTTGAACAGATCCTGACGTGCCGGGAGACGTGGTCCAACGGCCGCCAGACGCTGACGTGCAAAGTGCATACGCGCAACGCGCGCCAGCTTTTGCGCAATGATTTTGTCAGTGCCGTGTTCATCCGCCATGCGGCGCAGTGAAACGGAAGGTGAGAAGCGGACAAAGCTGTCGCGTCCTAGCCAGGAGACGGCGAAGAACTTCTGAATGCCGTTGAGCATACGCAGCGGCGGGTTCTCTTCCCCTTTTTCGCGCCCCGGACGACGGCCAAACATCACCGACACCGGCACCATCTGCACGTCCAGATCGGGGTTGCTGCGGTGCAGATCGAGGTAATCATGGAACAGCTTAATGGACTCTTCTTTCGGCGTGTAATAGGTGAACACGCGCGGCCCGCCATGGATGAACACGTAGCGCGGCAGCAGCGTACCGTCGACTTCCAGCGGTTCAAGCGGGTCAGGTAAATCGTGCGCCAGACATTGAGCGCGAAGCGTCAGCAGGTCTGCCTTCGAGTTATAAGGCAAAACGTACATAATAGGGCGCGACGTATCGAGCCCTAATTCCAGCGCAGGTTCTGCTGGGATAGACTTACTTTTTACCAGGACGCTTAATGGTAAATTAAGTAATTTGTAGTAAATTCGTGGCCAGCCGGACATAAACGATGTAAAGCCTCTGGTTAATAATGCAATTGCGGCGCAAGGATAACAGAAAGCGCGCAAAATTTCTGTTGTTACCCGTCATACTTCAGGTTGCAGCAAAACGCGCTGCGGCTTTAGTTACAGACGCTATTTATCATAAAAGGTTCTTTTAATGGCCAATAATACCACTGGGTTAACTCGAATCATTAAAGCTGCCGGTTATTCATGGAAAGGTTTCCGCGCGGCATGGGTTAATGAAGCCGCTTTCCGCCAGGAAGCGGTTGCCGCAATCGTTGCCGTTGTCATCGCCTGCTTCCTTGATGTTGATGCTATCACCCGCGTACTGCTCATCGGATCTGTCCTTCTGGTGATGATAGTGGAAATTCTGAATAGCGCTATTGAGGCCGTTGTTGACCGAATCGGGTCGGAATTCCATGAACTGTCTGGCCGGGCGAAAGACATGGGTTCCGCTGCCGTACTGCTGGCGATTATCACTGCGGCGATCACCTGGGTCACGCTGCTTTGGTCGCATTTCCGATGAGCCTCGAGGAATAATTAAGTCCCTGGTTTTTTGTGCAGTTTTTGGTTCCAAAATCGCCTTTGACTGTATATACTCACAGCATAACTGTATATACACCCAGGGGGCGGTATGAAAGCGTTAACGACCAGGCAGCAAGAGGTGTTTGATCTCATTCGGGATCATATCGGCCAGACGGGTATGCCACCCACGCGTGCAGAAATTGCGCAGCGTCTGGGCTTCCGTTCTCCTAATGCTGCCGAAGAGCACCTTAAAGCGCTGGCGCGTAAGGGCGTGATTGAGATTGTTTCCGGCGCCTCACGCGGCATTCGTCTGCTTGTGGAAGAAGAGAGCGGTATTCCGCTGGTGGGCCGCGTTGCCGCAGGTGAACCTCTGCTGGCGCAGCAGCACATCGAAGGGCACTATCAGGTTGACCCAGGCATGTTCAAGCCGAGCGCCGATTTCCTGCTGCGCGTTAGCGGAATGTCCATGAAAGATATCGGTATTCTGGATGGCGATCTGCTGGCGGTACACAAAACGCAGGATGTGCGTAACGGGCAAGTCGTGGTGGCGCGCATTGATGATGAAGTGACGGTTAAGCGCCTGAAAAAACAAGGCAATACCGTGCAGCTTCTGCCTGAAAATAATGAATTCTCCCCGATTGTGGTGGATCTCCGCGAGCAGAGCTTCTCTATTGAAGGGCTGGCGGTCGGCGTTATCCGCAACGGTGAATGGCTGTAATCTCTTCCTGACAGGCTGTAGTTCCTCTACAGCCTGGCCTGTTTTCTGATTCCGGTAATTTCCATGGCATTGCTAACTTCTGCCGATAAGGCGTTGTGGCGTCTTGCGCTACCGATGATTTTTTCCAATATTACCGTTCCTCTGCTGGGGCTGGTGGATACGGCGGTTATCGGGCATCTCGATTCGCCGATTTATCTTGGCGGCGTCGCGATCGGCGCAACGGCGACCAGCTTCCTCTTTATGCTGCTGCTTTTTCTGCGCATGAGTACGACAGGCCTGACGGCCCAGGCGTATGGTGCAAAAGATCCCCTGCGTCTGGCGCGTGCGCTGGTTCAGCCGCTCATTCTGGCATTCGGTGCTGGCGCGTTAATCGTTCTGTTGCGTACGCCGCTGATTGATCTTGCGCTCCATATTGTAGGCGGCAGCGATGCCGTACTGGAACAGGCCCGGCGGTTCCTCGAAATTCGCTGGCTCAGCGCGCCCGCTTCACTGGCAAACCTGGTCCTGCTGGGCTGGCTGCTGGGCGTGCAGTACGCCCGCGCGCCGGTGATCCTGCTGGTGGTGGGCAACCTGCTTAACATTGTGCTCGATCTCTGGCTGGTGATGGGGCTGCACATGAACGTCCGGGGCGCGGCGCTGGCCACGGCGATTGCCGAGTACGGTACGCTGCTGATCGGTTTGGGGATGGTCTGGCGCGTGCTGGCGATGCGCGGTATCACCCTGGATCTGCTGAAATCGGCCTGGCGCGGCAACATTCGAAAGCTGCTGGCGCTTAATCGCGACATCATGCTCCGTTCGCTTCTGCTGCAACTCTGCTTTGGTGCATTAACCGTTTTTGGTGCGCGTCTTGGGCCTGAGATCGTTGCCGTCAACGCAGTGCTCATGACATTACTGACCTTTACCGCTTACGCGCTGGATGGTTTTGCTTACGCCGTGGAGGCGCATTCAGGGCAGGCCTATGGCGCGCGTGAAAGCGGCCAGTTACGTGAAGTCTGGCGTGCTGCCTGTCGTCAGGCGGGCCTGGTAGCGCTGGTCTTTGCTCTGGTGTACGCCTGTTTTGGTGGGCATATTGTCGCGCTACTAACCTCGTTGCCCGCGCTACGTGAGCTGGCCGATCGCTACATCCTCTGGCAGGTAGTATTACCGGTGGTGGGCGTGTGGTGCTATTTGCTGGACGGCATGTTTATTGGTGCGACGCGAGGGGCGGAGATGCGCAACAGCATGGCCGTCGCGGCGGCGGGGTTCGGCCTGACGCTGCTAACCCTGCCGTATCTCGGCAATCATGGTCTGTGGCTGGCGCTGGCGGTGTTTCTCTCACTGCGTGGCCTTTCGCTGGCCGTTATCTGGCATCGTCACTGGCGAAACAATACCTGGTTTCCAGTCCCGCACGATATATCGTAACGGTTAAAGATTCCGAATATAAAAACAACTGCCGAATCCTTAACTACAATAATAATCACGTCCAGCAGAAAAGAACGAAGCGGACGATACTCATAGACGCTTAACACGAGGACACGATTATGAATAAAGACGAAATCGGCGGCAACTGGAAGCAATTCAAAGGTAAAGCGAAAGAACAGTGGGGTAAGCTGACAGATGACGATATGACCGTCATTGAAGGTAAGCGCGATCAGCTGGTAGGTAAAATCCAGGAGCGCTACGGTTACGAAAAAGATCAGGCGGAAAATGAAGTCAAAGACTGGGAAACCCGTAACGACTACCGCTGGTAACCGGCACTATCCCCAAGGGCGGCCCTGAGCCGCCTTTTTCTTTGGCTTTAACGCGGCTTTTTCTTCACCAGGATAGAGTGATCGTGCTGACAGGCATCCTGATGGCGGCATGACTCCACCTCCACGCAGGCAGAACATAAGCCGTGGGCTTCAATCACGTTATGGCGCAGCGCAAAGCCCATTCTGGCTGCCAGCGTATGCATAATATCTTCCACACCTTCCGCACACTCTTCCTTCACCACACCACAGCGATCGCAGATAAACATGGCGGACGTGTGAGTTGGCTGGTCAAAAAGATGGCACAGCACATAGCTGTTTGTTGATTCCACTTTATGCACAAACCCTTGCTCCAGCAGAAAATCCAGCGCCCGATAAACGGTCGGCGGTTTTGCCTGCGGCTCGCTTTCACGCAGCAGATCGAGCAGATCGTAGGCGCTGATGGCGCCCTGTTGCAGGCTCATCAGACGCAGTACCTCAAGGCGCTGCGGGGTCAGGCGCACATTGCGTTGCGCGCACAGCTTTTCAGCTTGCGCTAACAGCTCTTTTGTGGACTTGTCCATCGGGCACCTCGGATATGGTAAGGGGTGAAAACATTCACTTTATCATGTTCTGCTAAAAACACCGAGATCCGCCAGGCTGTGCTATACCTGACGCATCGCAAATCAGGAGATCGCAAAATGAAAAGACCTGACTGTATTCGGCACTGGCGGGACGTGGAAGGCGCTGATGACGCAACGTATCCTGACAGTAACGAACGTTTTTCTGTTGGCGCGCCGCTGGCCCGCAGGCTGGGTCTCGGCCGCATTGGTATTCACCATGAACGGCTGCCACCCGGACGCCGTACGTCTTATCCGCATGCGGAAAGCGACGAAGAGGAGTTTGTTTACGTTCTGGAGGGTTACCCTGAGGCCTGGATCAATGGCTATTTATGGAAGCTCGAACCCGGAGACAGCGTGGGATTTCCAGCCGGGACGGGCGTGTGTCACACCTTTATCAACAATACCGATGAAGAGGTGCGCTTACTGGTGGTGGGTGAGGCCAATAAAAAACATAACCGCATCTACTATCCGCTCAATCCGGTGTATGCCGCGACGCGCGAAGACCGCTGGGTCGACCATCCGCCTCAGTTTTTTGGGCCGCACGATGGAAAACCTGGGCGAAAATAATTTCCTCTTCTATAAATATTGATGGTCGTCACATATTACAACAGGCCGGGATGGAATTTAACTTAAGGAAATAGCGGGTCTTTTTGCACTTATTCACAGCAATAGTTCGTTCCTGTTTGGGTGATAACAGACAGGGTTAACTAATAACAAACTATTTACGAGCACACTGTGAAAAAACATTTTAAATTTTCGATGGTTAGCATCGCTGTCTCCTTTTTTATGGCAAATCAGGCGGGAGCAGCCAATACCTGGACGGAAGCGCGTAGCGACGCAATGGGCGGAACGGGTGTCGCGGCAGGGAGCTATGGCAGCGGGGCGTTAATCAACCCCGCGTTACTGGCAAAATCTAAGCCAGAGGATGATGTGACGGTCATTTTGCCGTCCGTTGGCGTGCAGGTGACCGATGAAGACAATCTTCAGGACGAGATTGATACCATTAACGACAAAATCAATCATTACAAGGATGTGGTTGATAGTCTGACCCCCATTGAAGTTATCACCAATCCATTAGGTTCGATCAATCAGTTCCAGGGCGCAGCGAAAGATCTCGCTGATGAACTGGACTACCTGAAAGGCAAGACCGCACACGCCACCGCAGGGGCGGGGATTGCCGTCAGTATCCCTAACGATGTTCTTTCCGTGGCCTTTATGGCAAAAGGCTATGCCCATGGCCGGGTCAGCTCTTCAATCGATCAGCAGGACATTGATTATCTGCGCGGTATACAACGAAGCGATGCGGTGGCTGCCGGTGTGGCGCTGGATGCCGCGCTAAACGGTACCGATCAGATCACCAAAAACCTTAACTCTACGGCGTCTGGTCGGGCGGCGATTGTGTCCGACTACGGTATTGCGGTGGCCCGTCAGTTCGATCTTGGCGGCGTTCCGGTTTCCGTTGGCGTCACGCCGAAGCTGCAAAAAACCTGGCTCTATAACTACACCACCTCAATCTACGATTACGACAGTAATAAGTGGAACGACAGCCGCTACCGTACCGACGACACTGGCTTCAACGTCGATGCCGGTATTGCTGCTGATTTCGGTGAAAACTGGACGCTCGGCGTGAGCGGGCAAAACCTGATGTCGCGCGATATCGATACCAAAGATATCCGCATCCGCAACGGGCGTACGGGAGAGGTGGTGAGTTATAAAGACACTTATCAGATCCGTCCGCTGGTCACTGCCGGGGCCGCCTGGCACAACGATCTGGTCACGCTGACCGCAGATGGCGATCTGACCGAAACCAAGGGCTTTAAAAGCGAAGACACCTCCCAGTACGTTGGCGTTGGTGCCGAAGTCACGCCGCTGAGCTGGCTGGCAGTACGCGCCGGTTATCGTGCGGATATGAAAGGGAACGACAGCAACGTCTTTACCGGCGGTGTCGGTTTCGCGCCGTTCAACTCCGTCCACGTTGACCTGATGGGGCTTTATGGCGAAGACGAGACCTGGGGCGCAGGGGCACAGTTGAGCATGACGTTCTAAAGTACACCGGAGGCGCTGCGCCTCCGGCTTTTCTTTGTGCTATAGTAGCGCCCCTTTTCCACCAGATGCTTAAAACTTCGCCATGTCGTCAGAATTCCAGACCGCCTTCCCTGCACACCGTTTCTCCATTGCGCCAATGCTTGACTGGACGGACAGACACTGCCGCTATTTCCTGCGCCAGCTCTCCCGCCATACGCTGCTGTACACCGAAATGGTCACTACCGGCGCAATTATTCACGGCAAGGGCGATTATCTGGCGTACAGCGAAGAGGAGCATCCGGTTGCGCTGCAACTGGGTGGCAGCGATCCGGCTGCGCTGGCGCAGTGCGCGAAGCTGGCTGAAGAACGCGGCTATGACGAGATTAACCTCAACGTCGGTTGCCCGTCCGACCGTGTGCAAAACGGTATGTTCGGCGCGTGTCTGATGGGTAATGCACATCTGGTGGCGGACTGTATCAAAGCGATGCGCGACGTCGTCTCTATCCCGGTTACGGTCAAAACCCGTATCGGCATAGACGACCAGGACAGCTACGAGTTTCTGTGTGATTTCATCAACACCGTATCAGGGAAGGGGGAATGCGAGATGTTTATCATCCACGCCCGTAAAGCCTGGCTCTCTGGCCTCAGCCCGAAAGAAAACCGCGAGATCCCGCCGCTGGACTACCCGCGCGTGTACCAGCTAAAACGCGACTTCCCGCACCTGACCATGTCGATCAACGGCGGTATTACGTCGCTGGACGAGGCCAAAGCGCATCTCGAACATATGGATGGCGTGATGGTCGGACGCGAGGCGTATCAGAATCCGGGCATTCTGGCGACGGTTGACCGGGAAATCTTTGGCGTTGACGGTGCTGACACCGATCCCGTGGCAGTAGTGCGCGCCATGTATCCGTACATTGAGCGCGAGCTGAGTCATGGTACGTATCTGGGCCACATTACCCGCCATATGCTTGGCCTGTTCCAGGGCATTCCTGGCGCGCGCCAGTGGCGTCGTTATCTCAGCGAGAACGCGCATAAGGCCGGTGCGGATATTGAGGTCCTGGAACACGCGCTGCGTCTGGTTGCGGATAAACGTTAAATTTCGCTAAAAGATGGTCAAATACGCCACGCCCTGCAAGACATTGCGGGGCGTTTTGCTTTCAGAACAACGACTTATTTTTGGCATGTTTCTTGTAACGATCGCAGCATCATTCGGGAACTCGTGGGAGAGCACCATGCTGGAACTACTTTTTGTGATTGGCTTCTTTATCATGCTGATGGTCACGGGCGTATCGCTGCTCGGCATCCTGGCCGCGCTCGTCGTGGCCACGGTGGTGATGTTTGTCGGCGGTTTATTTGCCCTGACGATTAAACTCTTGCCGTGGTTACTTCTGGCGATTGCGGTGGTATGGGCGATACGGGCGATTAAATCACCAAAACTGCCCACTTATCAGCGTAATAACCGCTTCCGTTACTAAGGTATTGAGGTGTACGTCACATACCTGCAACTTTTCCGGCAGCAATCCTTAGAACAGAATAGGATTTACTTATCGAATCTGTCACTATGGCTGCCGCTAAAGAATTCATCGAGCTGTACCCTACATACAGCCGAACTAAAAAAAGAAAGGGCTTCCCACGGGAAGCCCAATTTCTTTTTATGGCTCAGGGAATTAACAGACTTGATCCCTGCGTTGCCCGGCTCTCCAGCACCTCATGCGCGCGCTGCGCATCGGTCAGCGGATATTTCTGCGCCTCTGCCACATCCACTTTAATTACCCCACTGGCGATCAGCGAGAACAGCTCGTTGCTGGCTTCCTCAAGTTCTTCCCGGTTGGTGATGTAACCTTGCAGGGAAGGGCGAGTGACGTATAGCGACCCTTTCTGATTCAGAATGCCCAGGTTGACGCCGGTGACTGCCCCGGAGGCGTTTCCGAAGCTCACCATCAGCCCGCGACGTTGCAGGCAGTCCAGCGAAGATTCCCAGGTGTCTTTCCCCACCGAGTCATACACCACGCGGACCTTTTTGCCGCCAGTGATCTCTTTCAGCCGCTCAACGATGCTCTCTTCCCGGTAGTTGATCACCTGCCATGCGCCCGCGTCCAGCGCGCGCTGCGCTTTTTGCGCGCTGCCTGTGGTGCCGATCAGCTTCGCGCCCAGGGCTTTCGCCCACTGGCAGGCAATCAGCCCCACGCCACCTGCGGCTGCGTGAAACAGGAACTGCTCGTCAGGCTTAATTTCGTAGGTTTTGCGCAGCAGATAATAGACCGTCAGCCCTTTCAGGAATGAGGCGGCAGCCTGCTCGAAGCCGATCGCATTTGGCAGAAGCGCCGCTTTCTCGGCCGGAACGTTATGGATGGAGCTGTAAGCGCCCAGCGCCGACTGCGCGTACACCACGCGATCGCCTTCCTTAATGTGCTTAACCGCGCTGCCCACTTTGCTGACGATACCGGCCGCCTCGGTGCCCAGTCCGCTCGGCATCGACGGAGGCGGATAGAGGCCGCCGCGAATATAGGTATCGATGTAGTTAATGCCGATCGCTTTGTTTTCCACCTGGATTTCGTTCTCGCCAGGCGCAGCGGGGGTAAATTCCACCGCTTTGAGTACGTCAGGGCCACCATGCTTGTGAAATTCAATACGTGTTGCCATGCTTCCTCCAGAATGTGGTAATCTTTCGACCCACTCTTTATCTCGGTAACTCCATTCACTATGGCAGGAAACAAACCCTTCAACAAACAGACTGAACCTCGTGAGCGTGATTATCAGGTCGCCGGGTTAAAAGTCCCGCCGCACTCGATTGAAGCGGAACAGTCGGTGTTGGGCGGTTTAATGCTGGATAACGAACGCTGGGACGACGTCGCCGAGCGCGTTGTCGCGGAAGACTTCTATACCCGCCCGCACCGCCATATCTTTACGGAAATGGCGCGTTTGCAGGAGTCGGGCAGCCCTATCGACCTGATTACGCTCGCAGAATCGCTGGAGCGTCTGGGACAGCTCGACAGCGTCGGCGGATTTGCCTATCTGGCAGAACTGTCCAAAAACACGCCAAGTGCCGCGAACATCAGCGCTTACGCTGATATCGTTCGTGAACGTGCCGTTGTCCGCGAGATGATCTCGGTGGCGAATGAGATCGCCGAGGCCGGTTTCGATCCCCAGGGGCGCACCAGCGAAGATCTGCTCGACCTGGCGGAATCCCGCGTCTTTAAAATCGCCGAAAGCCGTGCGAACAAAGACGAAGGCCCGAAAAATATCGCCGATGTGCTCGACGCCACGGTTGCGCGTATTGAGCAGCTTTTCCAGCAGCCGCACGATGGCGTGACGGGGGTGAACACCGGTTATGACGATCTCAACAAGAAAACGGCAGGTCTTCAGCCATCGGATTTGATTATCGTCGCGGCGCGTCCGTCGATGGGTAAAACGACATTTGCGATGAACCTCGTCGAAAACGCGGCGATGTTGCAGGATAAGCCGGTGCTTATCTTCAGTCTTGAGATGCCCTCTGAACAGATCATGATGCGTTCTCTGGCGTCCCTGTCGCGCGTGGATCAGACCCGCATCCGTACCGGCCAGCTGGACGATGAGGACTGGGCGCGCATCTCGGGCACCATGGGGATTTTGCTGGAAAAACGGAACATCTATATCGATGACTCCTCCGGCCTGACGCCGACGGAAGTGCGCTCCCGCGCGCGCCGTATCGCCCGTGAACACGGTGGTATCGGCCTCATCATGATCGACTACCTTCAGCTGATGCGCGTTCCGTCGCTTTCCGACAACCGTACGCTGGAGATTGCCGAGATTTCCCGCTCGCTCAAGGCGTTAGCCAAAGAGCTGCACGTGCCGGTGGTGGCGCTATCGCAGCTTAACCGCTCTCTGGAACAACGTGCAGACAAGCGCCCGGTCAACTCCGACCTGCGTGAATCCGGCTCCATCGAGCAGGATGCCGACTTAATCATGTTCATCTACCGTGATGAGGTTTATCACGAGAACAGCGATCTGAAAGGGATCGCCGAAATTATTATTGGTAAGCAACGTAACGGCCCCATCGGTACGGTACGTCTGACCTTTAACGGCCAGTGGTCGCGTTTCGACAACTATGCCGGTCCTCAATATGATGATGAGTAATTTCTAAGGAATTCAAATGCAAGCGGCAACTGTTGTTATTAACCGCCGCGCTCTGCGACACAACCTGCAACGTCTGCGAGAACTGGCGCCCGCCAGTCAGCTCGTTGCAGTCGTGAAAGCGAACGCTTACGGACACGGTCTTCTTGAGACCGCGCGAACGCTCCCCGATGCCGACGCTTTTGGCGTCGCCCGTCTCGAAGAAGCTCTCCGCCTGCGCGCAGGTGGAATTACGCAACCGATACTGCTCCTGGAAGGCTTTTTTGAAGCCTCGGACCTGCCGACCATTGCCGATCAGCACCTGCACACGGCGGTGCATAACGAAGAACAGCTGGCCGCGCTGGAAACGGCTGAACTGAGCGAGCCGGTCACCGTCTGGATGAAGCTCGACACGGGCATGCACCGTCTGGGCGTGCGGCCGGAAAGCGCGGAGGCGTTTTATCAGCGTCTGAGTCAGTGCAAAAATGTGCGTCAGCCAGTGAATATCGTCAGCCACTTTGCCCGCGCCGATGAGCCTGAATGCGGCGCAACGGAACAGCAGCTTGATATCTTCAACACCTTCTGCGAAGGCAAACCGGGGATGCGCTCCATTGCGGCGTCCGGCGGGATCCTGCTATGGCCGCAGTCGCACTTCGACTGGGCGCGTCCGGGCATCATTCTTTATGGCGTTTCGCCGCTGGAGAACAAACCCTGGGGGCCGGACTTTGGCTTTAAGCCGGTGATGTCGCTGGTTTCAAAGCTGATTGCCGTGCGTGAGCACAAAGCGGGAGAGCCGGTAGGTTACGGCGGCACCTGGATCAGCGAGCGCGATACGCGTCTTGGCGTGGTGGCGATGGGCTACGGTGACGGCTATCCCCGCGCCGCACCAACGGGCACGCCGGTGCTGGTCAACGGTCGCGAAGTAAAGATTGTCGGCCGCGTGGCGATGGACATGATTTGTGTTGATCTGGGGCCCGACGCGCAGGATAAAGCGGGGGACGATGCGGTGATGTGGGGTGAAGGCCTGCCGGTAGAGCGTATTGCTGAAATAACAAAAGTGAGTGCTTACGAACTTATCACGCGCCTTACCTCAAGGGTCGCAATGAAATACGTCGACTAAGCATGAGCGGGATGAGATGCATCCCGCTTCTGTTAACATCCCCTCGATCTTCTTCCGCTTCCGGTTTATTGTTGAATGCCCTGCCTCATAATAATCCGGAGAACATCGCGTGTTTCAGAAAGTAGACGCCTACGCCGGCGACCCTATCCTCTCCTTGATGGAGCGTTTCAAAGAAGATCCTCGCAGCGACAAAGTGAACCTCAGCATTGGTCTTTACTACAACGAAGACGGCATCATTCCTCAGTTGAAAGCCGTTGCCGAAGCTGAAGCGCGTCTGAACGCAACCCCGCACGGTGCTTCGCTTTATCTGCCGATGGAAGGATTAAACACCTACCGCAACACTATCGCGCCGCTGCTGTTTGGTGCGGACCACGCGGTGCTCGCGCAAAAGCGCGTGGCGACTATCCAGACGCTGGGTGGCTCGGGTGCGCTGAAGGTAGGCGCAGATTTCCTGAAAAAGTACTTCCCGGATTCCGGCGTGTGGGTCAGCGACCCGACGTGGGAAAACCACGTTGCGATCTTCGAGGGCGCGGGCTTTAAGGTGGCGACCTATCCGTGGTTCGACAGCGAAACCAACGGCGTGCGCGTTGATGCGCTGCTGGAAAAACTGAACACCCTGCCGGAGCGCAGTATCGTATTGCTGCATCCGTGCTGCCATAATCCGACCGGTGCGGACCTCACCAATGCCCAGTGGGATGCGGTGATCGAGATACTGAAGGCGCGTAACCTGATCCCGTTCCTCGACATCGCCTATCAGGGCTTTGGCGCGGGCATGGAGGAAGACGCCTATGCCATTCGCGCGATTGCCAGCGCGGGGCTTCCCGCTCTGGTCAGCAACTCGTTCTCAAAAATCTTCTCCCTGTACGGCGAGCGCGTTGGCGGCCTGTCCGTGGTGTGTGAAGACGCCGAAGCCGCGGGACGCGTACTCGGTCAGCTGAAAGCGACGGTCCGCCGGATCTACTCCAGCCCGCCGAACTTTGGTGCGCAGGTGGTGGCGACAGTTCTCGGTGACGAAACGCTGAAAGCGTCCTGGCTTGCGGAAGTGGAAGCGATGCGTAAGCGCATCCTGTCGATGCGTCAGGAGCTGGTTAACGTCCTGAAAGAGGCCGTGCCTGGGCATAACTTTGATTATCTTCTCAAGCAACGCGGGATGTTCAGCTACACCGGACTGAGCGCAGCGCAGGTCGATCGCCTGCGCGAAGAGTTCGGTGTCTACCTGATCGCCAGCGGCCGTATGTGCGTGGCGGGTCTGAATGCCAGCAATGTCCAGCGCGTGGCGCAGGCGTTTGCATCCGTAATGTAAGCATTCACTTACTTGCATACTGTATGTAGGCCGGGTAAGGCGTAGCCGCCACCCGGCTTTTTTGTTCGCGTCGGTGCCAGTCATTGCCCGGTGGCGCTTCGCTTACCGGACCTACACGTTTCTTCTGCGCTTTGTGATCGTCTTCTTTTTATTCAGCCCCATAAGTAAAAACTCCTTTCCTTCCCCTACCGCTGGGGTTATGGTCGGATAGTTTTTTGACCATCCGCTCAAAATAAAAAGATAACAAACTGAATATTCAGGGGAAAATATGCGCAAGATCACACTGGCGCTCAGCGCCGCCTGCTTATTGTTCTCGCTTAATAGCGCCGTTGTTGCACGGGCTTCTGCACCCACGCCGCTTTACACCGGCACTACCGCCGCCATTCTTGCCGAACAGGCCCCCATTCACTGGGTTTCAGTGGCACAAATCGAAAATAGCCTGACGGGTCGCCCGCCGATAGCCGTGGGCTTCGATATTGACGATACCGTTCTCTTCTCCAGCCCCGGTTTCTGGCGCGGCAAAAAAACGTACTCCCCGGACAGCGAAGCCTATCTGAAAAACCCGGAATTCTGGGAAAAGATGAACAACGGCTGGGATGAGTTCAGTATCCCGAAAGAGGTTGCCCGCGCGCTGATCGCCATGCACGTAAAGCGCGGCGACAGCATTTACTTCGTGACCGGACGTAGCCAGACCAAAACCGAAACCGTCTCGAAAACGCTACAGGATGATTTCCTGATCCCGGCGGCCAGCATGAACCCGGTCATTTTTGCCGGGGACCAGGAAGGGCAAAACACCAAAACCCAGTGGCTGGAAAAGAAAAATATCAAAGTGTTCTACGGGGATTCAGATAACGACATCACCGCGGCGCAAGACGTGGGAGCCAGAGGCATCAGGGTGCTACGCGCCTCGAACTCCACCTACCGACCGCTGCCGATGGCCGGAAAATTTGGTGAAGAGGTGATCGTTAACTCTGAATACTGATTTATTAACGGCGGGGTGAATGCTTTTTTAAGCAAATCTTGCTGCGCGGGTTTTACCTTTCGCTTTCTTGCTGCACACTTAGAAAGATTCACCTTTCATAATGGAGCAGCACATGTGGTATCAACAGACCCTGACCTTAAGCGCAAAACCACGCGGATTTCACCTTGTGACGGACGAAGTCATCGGGCAAATCCGCGACCTGTCGCGCGTCAAAACGGGTTTGCTGCATCTGCTGCTTCAGCACACGTCTGCTTCTCTCACGCTTAATGAAAATTGCGATCCCACCGTCCGGTCCGACATGGAGCACCATTTTCTGAAGAGCGTCCCGGACAACGCGCCTTATGAGCATGACTATGAGGGGGCGGACGATATGCCTTCGCACATCAAATCCTCTTTGCTGGGCGTCTCGCTGATGCTGCCGGTCCACAACGGACGGCTACAGCTGGGAACGTGGCAGGGGATCTGGCTGGGAGAACATCGCATTCACGGTGGTTCGCGTAAAATTATCGCAACGCTACAAGGGGAATAAAGATGACAATTTCGGAGATACTTCAGTACTGCATGAGCAAGCCGGGTGCGGAACAAAGCGTTCACAGCGACTGGAAAGCCACGCAGATCAAAGTGGGTGATGTGCTGTTCGCGATGGTGAAAGAGGTGGATGCGCGGCCTGCGGCATCACTGAAAACCAGTCCGGAACTGGCCGACTTACTGCGCCAGCAGCACGATGATGTCAGGCCAAGTAAGCATCTGAATAAAGCGCACTGGAGTACGGTGTTTCTCGACGGCTCGCTGCCAGATTCGCAAATTTACTACCTGGTGGATGCGTCGTATCTACAGGCGGTTGAACTGCTGCCGGAAACGATCCGACAGCAGCTCTCCGTGTGACGATTACAGCAACGGTTTGAGGAAGCGCGCGGTGTGCGAGGCTTCGCACTCTGCAACGGTCTCTGGCGTACCGGAGACGAGGATTTCACCGCCGCCGCTGCCGCCTTCCGGGCCGAGATCGACAATCCAGTCAGCGGTTTTAATCACGTCCAGGTTGTGCTCAATCACCACGATGGTGTTGCCCTGATCGCGCAACTGGTGCAGCACGTCCAGCAACTGCTGGATATCCGCAAAGTGCAGGCCGGTGGTCGGCTCATCCAGAATATACAGCGTCTGACCGGTACCGCGTTTGGACAGCTCACGCGCCAGCTTCACGCGCTGCGCTTCACCGCCGGACAGCGTTGTCGCTGACTGCCCCAGACGAATATAGGTCAGACCCACATCCATCAGGGTTTGCAGCTTACGCGCCAGCGCAGGGACGGCGTCAAAGAACTCGCGCGCCTCTTCGATGGTCATATCCAGCACCTCGTGGATGGTCTTGCCTTTGTACTTAATCTCCAGCGTTTCGCGGTTATAACGCTTACCTTTACACTGGTCGCACGGCACGTAGATATCCGGCAGGAAGTGCATCTCAACCTTGATTACGCCGTCGCCCTGGCACGCTTCACAGCGGCCGCCGCGCACGTTAAAGCTGAAACGGCCTGGCGTATAGCCGCGTGAACGCGCTTCCGGCACGCCGGCAAAGAGTTCACGTACGGGCGTAAAGACGCCGGTATAGGTCGCCGGGTTGGAACGCGGCGTACGGCCAATCGGACTCTGATCGATGTCGATAACCTTGTCGAAATGCTCCAGCCCCTGAATGTCGCGGTACGGCGCAGGCTCGGCCAGCGTCGCGCCGTTCAGCGCCGTCTGCGCAATCGGGAACAGCGTATCGTTGATCAGCGTCGATTTACCGGAACCGGACACGCCGGTGATGCAGGTAAACAGCCCGACAGGCAGCGTCAGGGTCACGTCCTTCAGGTTGTTGCCGCGCGCGCCGGTCAGCTTCAGCACTTTTTCCGGGTTCGCCGCCACGCGCTGTTTCGGCACTTCAATTTTGCGCTTGCCGCTCATGTACTGGCCGGTCAGCGACTCGGGCACCGCCATGATGTCTTTCAGCGTCCCTTCCGCGACCACCTGGCCGCCGTGTACGCCTGCGCCCGGGCCGATGTCGATCACGTGGTCCGCGGCGCGGATCGCATCTTCGTCGTGCTCGACCACGATTACCGTGTTGCCGAGGTTACGCAGGTGAACCAGCGTGCCGAGCAGGCGTTCGTTGTCGCGCTGGTGCAGGCCGATAGACGGCTCATCCAGCACGTACATCACGCCGACTAAGCCCGCGCCAATCTGGCTCGCCAGACGGATACGCTGGGCTTCACCGCCGGACAGCGTTTCAGCCGAGCGGGAAAGCGTCAGGTAGTTCAGACCGACGTTCACGAGGAACTTGAGGCGATCGCCGATCTCTTTCAGCACTTTTTCAGCGATTTTTGCGCGCTGACCGGAGAGCTTCAGGTTGTTGAAGAAGTCCATCGCGTGGCCGATGCTCATGTCTGAGATGGTCGGCAGTGCCGTGTTTTCGACAAACACGTGACGCGCTTCGCGACGCAGACGTGTACCCTCGCAGGTGGCGCAGGAGCGGTTGCTGATGAACTTCGCCAGCTCCTCACGCACCGCGCTGGATTCGGTCTCTTTGTAGCGGCGCTCCATGTTGTGCAACACCCCTTCGAACGGGTGGCGACGCACGGAAGTGTCACCGCGATCGTTCATGTACTTGAACTCAATATTCTCTTTGCCGGAACCGAACAGGATCACTTTATGTACGTTCGCGCTCAGGCTGGCCCACGGGGCTTCAACGTCGAACTTATAGTGCTCAGCCAGCGATTTCAGCATCTGGAAGTAGTAAAAATTACGCTTATCCCAGCCGCGAATAGCGCCACCCGCCAGCGACAGTTCCGGGTTTTGGATCACACGGTCCGGGTCGAAATACTGCTGAACGCCCAGGCCGTCACAGGTCGGGCACGCGCCCGCCGGGTTGTTGAACGAGAACAGGCGCGGTTCCAGCTCGCGCATGCTGTAGCCGCAAATCGGGCAGGCAAAGTTGGCGGAGAAGAGCAGCTCTTCCGCTTTCGGGTCGTCCATATCGGAGACCACGGCCGTGCCGCCAGAGAGTTCCAGCGCCGTTTCAAAGGACTCCGCCAGACGCGTCGCCAGATCTTCACGTACCTTAAAGCGGTCAATCACCACTTCGATGGTGTGTTTCTTTTGCAGCTCCAGCTTTGGCGGATCGGACAGGTCACACACTTCGCCGTCGATACGGGCGCGGATATAGCCCTGGCTTGCCAGGTTCTCCAGCGTTTTGGTGTGCTCGCCCTTACGCTCTTTAATGATCGGCGCCAGCAGCATCAGGCGTTTGCCTTCCGGCTGCGACAGTACGTTATCCACCATCTGGCTGACGGTCTGGGCCGCCAGCGGGACGTCGTGGTCCGGGCAGCGCGGCTCGCCCACGCGCGCATACAGCAGACGCAGGTAGTCATGGATTTCGGTAATGGTACCGACCGTGGAGCGCGGGTTATGCGATGTGGATTTCTGCTCAATGGAGATAGCAGGGGACAACCCTTCAATGTGGTCGACATCCGGTTTTTCCATCAGCGACAGGAACTGACGCGCGTACGCCGAGAGCGATTCAACGTAACGACGCTGTCCTTCGGCATACAAAGTGTCGAAAGCCAGTGAGGATTTGCCAGACCCCGAAAGCCCGGTCACGACGATGAGTTTGTCGCGAGGGATTATGAGGTTGATATTCTTGAGATTATGGGTGCGGGCGCCCCGAACTTCGATCTTATCCATTCACCTTTCCCGGTTGGAACACGGATTGCCTGATTTGTTTGAAGGACAAACGGCTGTCAGAAACGGCTAATTATGACACAAAATGACCTGTTTGAATATACAGTATTGGAATGCATTTTCTGATTCACTGTGTAACAATGTCGAGTTCGCGGGAGAACTCTGGAACGTGCTACGCAACTATCAAAGTGCAGCATGGAAATGGTACACTCGCGCGTTTACACTATTAAGAAACGTATTCAGGAGACACGAACATGGCCAGCAGAGGCGTAAACAAGGTGATTCTCGTCGGTAATCTGGGCCAGGACCCGGAAGTACGCTACATGCCGAGTGGTGGCGCAGTTGCCAACATTACGCTGGCTACTTCCGAATCCTGGCGTGATAAAGCGACCGGAGAAATGAAAGAGCAGACCGAATGGCACCGCGTTGTGCTGTTTGGCAAACTGGCCGAAGTGGCCGGTGAGTATCTGCGTAAAGGTTCTCAGGTCTATATCGAAGGCCAGCTGCGTACCCGCAAATGGACCGACCAATCCGGCGCTGAGAAGTACACCACGGAAGTGGTGGTGAATGTGGGCGGCACCATGCAAATGCTGGGTGGCCGTCAGGGCGGTGGCGCACCGGCAGGTGGCGGTCAGAATCAGCAGCAGGGTGGTTGGGGTCAGCCTCAGCAGCCTCAGGGCGGCAACCAGTTCAGCGGTGGCGCGCAGTCCCGTCCGCAGCAGCAGTCTGCTCCGGCACCGTCTAACGAACCGCCAATGGATTTCGACGACGATATCCCGTTCTGATATCCAGACGCGTGAAAAACAAAAAACCCAGACAGTGTCTGGGTTTTTTTATAACAGGCTATCAGGTAATCACCATCGGCCAGTCTGGCGGAGTGTGGCTCATGGCTTCAACCATCACCACTTTAATGTTTTCCCAGACGGCGGCAATGTCTACCAGCGTAATGCCAAGCAAACCTGTCGCGAACCAGCATGCGGCGCCCAACCCTAACAGGGTGCTAATCACAGCAAGACCTGCGTAGTCGGACTTTCGAAACTGAATGTTTAACGTGCTGGCCAGGAACATCAAAACCGCGCTCAACAACGGCCAGCGCAGGAGCACCATGCTGGTGGTAATGGTTGCCATAAAACCCATCCTCGACAAAACAGACGAACTGGAATGAAACAATGTTTCTCGTTACATAAGATGTGTGAACTATATCACATTTGCTGTTTTATTCGCCAGTATCCGCGTGAGGTAAAAGTGGGATTATTGCCGGGGAAAATATATCGTCGTCGCTCAGAACGACGTCTGGTCGGAATTTTTATTTTTATTTCATCCAGATAGTAAAACCTTTGCAAAACGCCATCGGCTGTATAGCGTTTACAGCAGTATATCTATGGATTATGCTTGTGTGGAACAATAAATGTACCCGCAAAAATAATTCATCGCATTGAATCAATTGACTTTTTTGGATTTTGTATTCTTTGTTTTACACTCAGCATGCTCTTTGATTTCGTGGTCTTATTCTTTTATTCAGATATGAATTATTGCGGTTGCTCTCTCGATTAATGACCTGCGAAAAGATAATGAAAGAAAAAAGACGCGAGATTATTAACGACAGCATGCAGGCGCTGCATGCCCTGGCGAAGCTGATGCCGCAACTCAACGCGCAGTGTTCGCCGGTTGAAATGCTGGAAATTATCAACAGCGCACTGGGGGCAAATCTCTCATGGGTCAGTGTCGAATCCGCAGACGGGCCGCGCGTGGTTTGTGCCGGCGACGTGACGTGTCACGCCTTTAACGTGGCGGATTTTCTTGCCAGCACCCTGTTGCAGCGGCATCACCGCGCCTGGCGGGTGATCTACTGGAAAGAGCATATTGGCCGGGCGGTATTTTCCCCTCAGCACCCAGGCTATGCGCGGCTGCAAAGCGGCGTGCTGTGTAAATTCTCAGCGCATGGCAGACAGTGCAGTGGTTATTTCTTTTTGGCTTTTAATGAAAAACTGACCTCGTTGCCGATATTGAAAAATATCGTGGTGGTATTGGTTGAGAAGCTAAAAGATTATTTTGATGACATCATCGTGCGGGAAAAAACGGCGCAGGAAATGCAGCGCGTCGTCACGCAATATAAAACCTTATTTGAGCGTGCTCCGGTATTAATGAACGCCTTTGACAGGCATAACCGGTGTGTATTGTGGAATGCCGAATGCGAAAAAGTCTTTGGCTGGAGTATGACTGAAATCGGCGAGCATCCCGATCCGCTGGCCCTGTTTTACCCGGATCCTGAGGAGCGACAGCGCGTGCAGGAGTCGGTTCGTTTCGCACCACTTAAGGATATGTACGAATGGCACCCGGTGCGTAAAGACGGGACGCAGTTAACCATTCTCTGGTCAAACATCCTTTTACCGGATAACTCCATTCTCAACATTGGCCTGGATATCACCGAACGTAAAAAAGCAGAACAGCAGCTGACCGTCAAAGCCACCACGGACGATCTGACGGGCTGTCTGAATCGCTCGACAATCTTACAGCGTCTCAAAATGGCGCTGGCAGCCAGTTCGCCGCAGGATGTCAGTAGCCACTTCTGTCTCCTGATGTTCGACCTCGATTATTTCAAGCAGATCAACGATCGGTGGGGACATCAGGTTGGCGATGCGGCATTGATTCACTTTTGCGACCGAATTCGCGAGGTGAGCCCGGCCGGGTCGGCGCTGGGACGGGTGGGGGGCGAAGAGTTTGTTCTTCTGCTGGCGCGCACGGATGGTATGGCCGCTACGTTGCTCTCTTCCCGGCTGCGTGCCGCGCTGATCTCAAAACCGCTGCGTGTGGGCGATAAAACGCTGGTACTCTCTTTCAGCGCCGGGGTGGTTGAAGTCTGTCAGGGGCAACGGGATACTTCTGCCATACTGATGCGTGCCGATAAGGCATTATATGACGCCAAGCGTACGGGAAGAGGAAAAACGGTCCTGGCGTCTGATTATTTATAAATCAGCATAAGAACAAAGAGCAGGCTATTTCAGCCAGCGAATTTTCCACACCTGTCGCGGGTAATTATTTTCCTTATCAGAAACGCAATGAATACTTTTAGTTTGGCTTACGGGAAAATATTATCGGCATCACGAATTTTAGGATTTTTAATACCAAAAGTCAGTTGCTAACTTCCCATGATTCATGCAACGTAATCATCTGTTTATCAAAGCAGCCGGTCTTCATTGCTACAGGCGTACAACATGCAGGGATACAGAGCGGGAAATGAATCGTAGCGCGCTGCGCAACATGCTCAAAGTGGTCGGGATTATCATGGTAGTTATGCTGCCGGTGATGCTCGCGCTATGGTTTGCCCAGCTTAGAGCCGTGTCGGAAATCAGCGCCCAGCTGCGCACGTTTGCTGAACTTGCTTTAAACAAAACTGAACGGGTTATTCAACAGGTTGATCTGGCCCGGGAAGACGCGGAAAAATATCAGGGAAAAGTGTGTACGCCGGAGCATCGTCAATATATGTTGAACGTTTCCCGCGGTCGTCTTTTTGTTGCCGATTTAATTTATGCTGAAGGCCAGTCGTTTCTCTGCTCGACCCTTTTTACGCCGGATCATCCTTACACCATTCCCGCTGCCAATTACACACGTAAACCCGACGTTGCTATCTATTATTTTCGCGATACGCCATTTTTTGATGGTTATAAAATGATATATATGCAGCGCGGAAATTATGTCGCAGTGGTCAACCCGCTTTCGTACAGTGAGGTGATGTCAGACGATCGTTCCCTGTCGTGGGGGGTGTATGACACCGTCAGCAATGCATTCTTTTCTGTAAGCCAGAAAGCCAATATTTCTTTATTGCATTCGATGCTTCGACATCAGGAAACGACTTTTCAGAAAGGTGACCGTTTTTATACGATCGTGAAATCCGGGCAGCGGCCGATTGCGGCCATCGTTTCAACCTCCAGCGCCCGTTTTTATAAAACGCTTTATCATCAGGCTACCCTGACGCTACCGCTGGGGATAATTTGCAGCATTATTATTCTGCTGGTGTGGTCGCGTACACACCGTGAATTCAATTCGCCTGGCCGACTTCTGCATCGGGCGCTGAATAAACGCCAGCTGTGCGTCCATTATCAGCCCATTATTGATATTAAAAATAACCAGTGCGTGGGGGCAGAGGCGTTGTTGCGCTGGCCTGGATTCAACGGTCAGGTTATGAGCCCGGCGGAATTTATTCCCCTGGCAGAAAAAGAGGGGATGATTGAGCGCATTACGGATTACGTCGTGGAGGAGGTGTTCAGCGATCTGGGCCATTTTCTTGCCGCTCATCCCGATCTGTATGTCTCGATTAACCTGTCGGCGTCGGATTTTCACTCTTCGCGTCTTATCGCCCTGATCTCCGACAAAGCCCGCTTTTACTCGGTTCGCGCGCAGCAAATCAAAATTGAGGTGACGGAGCGGGGGTTTATTGACGTGCCGAAAACCACGCCGGTCATTCAGGCGTTTCGCCAGGCGGGGTATGAAGTGGCGATTGATGATTTCGGAACCGGCTACTCTAACCTGCATAACCTCTATTCGCTGAACGTCGATATCCTGAAAATCGACAAATCCTTTATCGATACCTTAACCACCAACAGCACCAGCCACCTGATTGCCGAGCACATCATTGAGATGGCGCAAAGCCTGCGGCTGAAAACCATTGCGGAAGGGGTCGAGACGGGGGAGCAGGTGAGCTGGTTACTGAAGCGTGGCGTGCAGTATTGTCAGGGATGGCACTTCGCGAAAGCGATGCCGCCCCAGGCATTTATGGCCTGGCAGCAGCAACCCTTGCGTTAACACGCATTAATTGAGCTGATGGCGGTAGTCGCTCGGCGTACGGTCAAACTCGCGGCGGAAGACGCGGGAAAAGGTCTGCTGCGACACATAGCCCAGATCCATTGCGATATCAAAAATGGGCCGCTGCGTTGAGCGTAACGCCTGCGCCGCCAGCAGGAGCCTGCGCTGGCGAATGTAATCACCCAGCGTTTGATGCATTACGGTGCGGAACATTCTCTGTAAATACCATTTCGAATAGCCCGACTTCTTAGCGACCACATCAATGTTCAACGGCTGGTCGATATGTTCATCAATCCATTCAATAAGTGTCTGAATAATTTGCTGATGCGACATAAGGTTACCCCTCTGTGGAGACATCTGTCCTGGTTGATTCGTCGTTTTCTCTGCGGGGGAGTATAATTCCTCAAGTTAACTTGAGGTAAAGAGGTTTTATGGAAAAGAGATTACCGCGCATCAAAGCGCTGTTAACCCCCGGTGAAGTGGCTAAGCGAAGCGGTGTGGCGGTGTCGGCACTCCACTTCTATGAAAGCAAAGGGTTAATAAAAAGTATCCGTAACGCCGGAAACCAGCGGCGCTACACCCGCGATGTGCTCCGCTACGTGGCGATCATCAAAATTGCGCAACGTATCGGCATTCCTCTGGCCACCATCGGTGACGCGTTCGGCGTATTGCCGGAAGGGCACTCGCTGAGCGCGAAGGAGTGGAAGCAGCTGTCGTCCCAGTGGCGAGAAGAACTGGATCGTCGTATTCACACGCTGGTGGCCCTGCGCGATGAGCTGGACGGCTGCATTGGTTGCGGGTGTTTATCACGCAGCGATTGTCCGCTGCGTAACCCGGGTGACAGGCTGGGCGAGCAGGGAACAGGGGCGCGGTTGCTGGAGGAGGATTGAGAGGTGTTTGCCGGGTGGCGCTTCGCTTACCCGGCCTACGCTCTCGGTTTTGCAGGCCGGGTAAGGCGCAGCCGCCACCCGGCAACAAGCATAAAGAACTAAAGCGCCACTAAGGGCGCTTTAGTTTTTTCCGGTCTTTGTCTTTCTCTCTATCCCGCTGGCTCACGGGAGGGTTTCCCCCGACATCAGTACCCCTCGTGTCGAGCTTGTGGAGGAGGTTCCGGTTTGTACTGACACTTTAATTCTATGCCCGGCCGCCGTTTTTGCCACCGGAGACGGTGAGATTTTAGCCGAATTTTTTTCGTGAAGTTGTTCAGTTTTCTATAGTTAAAAAGTATGAATCACCGGAGAACATCATGCTAACGGTCCACCACCTTAATCAGTCTCGTTCACATCGCGTCCTCTGGGCGCTGGAAGAGCTGGGTCTGACGTATGAGATTGTGCGCTACCAGCGCGAGAAATCCATGCTTGCACCGGATTCGCTCAAAAAAGTGCATCCGCTGGGGAAATCCCCGGTACTGGAAGATAACGGACTGGTGCTGGCCGAATCAGGCGCGATTCTGGAATATCTTCAGGAAACGTACGATTCGGCGTCACGATTCAAACCGTTAGATCCCGCCCATAAAGTGCAGTATCGCTTCTGGCTGCATTACGCCGAAGGGTCTCTGATGCCGCTGCTGTTAATGAAGCTGGTATTCAACAGCCTCGGTAAACCACCCGTCCCGTTTGGCCTGCGCACGCTGGGTAAGGCGCTGGGGCAGGGGGTGCAAAAAGCGTATCTCAACCGCCAGCTGGAAACGCATGCGCGCTTTATTAACGATCATCTTGCAGAAAACAGCTGGTTTGCCGGTGACACGCTGACCATGGCTGATATCCAGATGAGTTTTCCCCTCTTCGCCCTGCTGGCGAGAGGCGGCATCGACAATCTCGACCACATAGCGGCGTGGAAACAGAGAGTGGAGGCACGTCCGGGCTGGCAGACAACGCTTGCGAAAGGCGGCCCGCTGACGATCCCCGGCGAGGGATGAAATGTAACGAAATTGCGCATGGACGATAACGTTTGCGCATCCTCTGCTTAATTCTTCATCGTCATGAGGCAATTTTAGCGAAAAACGAGAAAGTTCAGTTGAAAAGGGCGGGTATTAGGCTAGATAATCGTTTGCCTACATTTGACCACCCGTTTTGTAAGCGCGGAGCTAAACGTTTGCTTTTTTTGTGACGCCCCTTTCGTCGCAAACGCAGCACAAGGATTTGACGTTTCGCTGGCAGTGGAGTCTCCACCACGCTTACGGACTTTCAATAAAAATTTTCAGGGGATGTTTTCTATGTCTACGCCATCTGCGCGTACCGGCGGTTCACTTGACGCCATGTTTAAAATTTCTGCTCGCGGCAGCACCGTGCGCCAGGAAGTTGTTGCCGGTCTGACCACGTTTCTGGCGATGGTGTACTCCGTCATCGTGGTGCCGGGCATGCTCGGCAAAGCGGGCTTCCCGCCAGCGGCGGTCTTCGTTGCCACCTGCCTGGTTGCGGGTGTGGGTTCGATTGTGATGGGCCTGTGGGCGAACCTGCCTCTGGCGATCGGGTGCGCCATCTCCCTGACCGCGTTCACCGCCTTCAGCCTGGTGCTGGGCCAGCATATCAGCGTCCCGGTAGCGCTCGGCGCCGTGTTCCTGATGGGCGTGCTGTTCACCGTGATTTCAGCGACCGGCATTCGTAGCTGGATTTTGCGCAACCTGCCGCAGGGCGTGGCGCACGGCACCGGCATCGGTATTGGCCTGTTCCTGCTGCTGATCGCTGCCAACGGCGTGGGTCTGGTCATCAAGAACCCGCTGGACGGCCTGCCGGTTGCGCTGGGTAACTTCGCGAGCTTCCCGGTGATCATGTCGCTGGTGGGTCTGGCGGTGATCATTGGCCTGGAAAAACTGAAAGTGCCGGGCGGCATTCTGCTGACCATTATCGGCGTGTCCATCGTCGGCCTGATCTTCGACCCGACCGTTCATTTCTCCGGGATTTTCGCCATGCCGTCGCTGAGCGATGACAACGGCAACTCCCTGATTGGCAGCCTGGATATTGTGGGCGCGCTGAACCCGGTGATCCTGCCAAGCGTGCTGGCGCTGGTAATGACCGCGGTGTTTGACGCCACCGGCACCATCCGCGCGGTGGCCGGTCAGGCGAACCTGCTGGATAAAGACGGACAGATTATTGACGGCGGCAAAGCGCTGACCACCGACTCCCTGAGCAGCGTCTTCTCTGGCCTGGTGGGTGCGGCGCCTGCGGCGGTGTACATTGAGTCCGCAGCGGGTACGGCGGCAGGCGGTAAAACCGGCCTGACGGCCATCACCGTTGGCGTACTGTTCCTGCTGATCCTGTTCCTCTCTCCGCTCTCTTATCTGGTGCCAGCTTACGCGACCGCACCTGCGCTGATGTACGTCGGCCTGCTGATGCTGAGCAACGTGGCGAAAATCGACTTCGCGGATTTTGTTGATGCCATGTCCGGCCTGATCACTGCGGTATTCATCGTGCTGACCTGTAACATCGTGACCGGCATTATGATCGGTTTCGCCTCGCTGGTGATTGGGCGTCTGGTTTCCGGTGAGTGGCGTAAGCTGAACATCGGGACCGTGTTCATCGCCGTTGCGCTGGTCGCGTTCTACGCGGGCGGCTGGGCCATCTGAATTGACTTTTTATGCGAAAACGGGTGGCTCAGGCCGCCCGTTTTTATTTTCAGGACTCATCCTGTTGCCTTTTACGTTACTCTGGAGAGGATAGAATAAGAGGCACGACGCCTCAGGTTTGGCATATAAGAAACACAGCAAACAGGGAACGCATGGAAATTTTCTTCACAATACTCATCATGACCCTTGTGGTCTCATTATCCGGGGTGGTTACACGCGTACTGCCCTTCCAGGTCCCCCTGCCTTTAATGCAAATAGCTATCGGTGCGCTGCTGGCGTGGCCGACGTTCGGTCTGCACGTGGAGTTCGATCCGGAACTGTTCCTCGTGCTGTTTATCCCGCCGCTGCTGTTTGCCGATGGCTGGAAAACGCCGACGCGCGAATTTCTGGAGCACGGGCGAGAGATCTTCGGCCTGGCGCTGGCGCTGGTGGTGGTTACCGTGGTCGGGATTGGTTTTCTGATCTACTGGGCCGTACCGGGGATCCCGCTCATACCCGCTTTTGCGCTGGCTGCCGTGCTGTCGCCTACCGACGCCGTGGCGCTGTCCGGCATTGTGGGCGAAGGGCGCATTCCAAAGAAAATCATGGGCATTTTGCAGGGCGAGGCGCTGATGAACGACGCCTCTGGCCTGGTCGCCCTGAAGTTTGCCGTGGCGGTTGCCATGGGCACCATGGTCTTTACCGTCGGCGGCGCGACCCTGGAATTCTTCAAGGTGGCGATTGGCGGTATCCTTGCGGGCTTCGTCGTGAGCTGGCTGTACGGACGCTCGCTGCGCTTCCTCAGCCGCTGGGGTGGCGACGAACCCGCTACGCAGATCGTCCTGCTGTTCCTGCTGCCGTTTGCCTCTTACCTGATCGCCGAACACATCGGCGTGTCGGGTATTCTGGCGGCGGTAGCCGCGGGGATGACCATCACCCGCTCCGGCGTAATGCGCCGCGCGCCGCTGGCGATGCGCCTGCGTGCGAACAGTACCTGGGCCATGCTCGAGTTTGTGTTTAACGGCATGGTGTTCCTGCTGTTGGGCCTGCAACTGCCGGGCATTATGGAATCCTCGCTGATTGCGGCCGAAGCGGATCCAAACGTTGAAGTCTGGATGCTGTTTACCGATATCGTGCTCATCTACCTTGCGCTGATGCTGGTGCGTTTCGGCTGGCTGTGGACGATGAAGAAATTCAGCGTTCGCTTCCTGACCAAAAAGCCGATGGAGTTCGGCTCGTGGACCACGCGCGAGCTGCTGATTGCCTCTTTCGCGGGCGTTCGCGGGGCGATCACCCTTGCTGGTGTGCTCTCCATTCCTCTGCTGCTGCCGACGGGCGACGTCTTCCCGGCGCGCTACGAGCTGGTGTTCCTGGCGGCGGGCGTGATCCTCTTCTCGCTGTTTGTCGGCGTGATTATGCTGCCGATTCTGCTGCAACATATTGACGCGGGGGACTCCTCGCAGCAGCACAAAGAAGAGCGGATTGCCCGTGCGGCGACGGCGGAAGTGGCCATTGTCGCCATCGAGAAGATGGAAGAGCGTCTGGCCGCCGATGCCGAAGAGAACATTGATAACCAGCTGCTGAAGGAAGTCAGTTCACGCGTGATCGGTAATTTGCGTCGCCGTGCTGACGGACGTAACGACGTGGAAAGTTCGTTGCAGGAAGAGAACCTCGAACGCCGTTTCCGCCTGGCGGCGCTGCGCTCCGAGCGTGCCGAGCTGTATCACCTGCGCGCGACGCGGCAGATCAGCAACGAGACGCTGCAAAAGCTGCTGCACGATCTGGACCTGCTGGAAGCGTTGTTGATAGAGAATCAGTAGCGCTGTAATTGCCCGGTGGCGCTGCGCTTACCGGGCCTACGTGCTCGATCGGTTCCCTCTCCCTGTGGGAGAGGGTTAGGGTGAGGGTACCCAAAACCCCTCACAGCATTGCAACCACGCCTGCGCGCTGTGCGACAGATAGACCCCTTCACGCCAGATCATCCCCAGCTGCCAGTGCAGGTCGCTCTCCAGCGGGATCCAGCGCAGCGTATTTTTATCCAGCCGCTCGCAGATCGGCTGCGGCAGAATGGCAATCCCCACGCCCGCCTGTACCATCGCCGCCAGAAAATCCCACTGGCCGCTGCGCACCGCAATGCGCGGCTTCACGTTATGCTGGTTAAACAGCGCCATCAGCTGGCGGCTTAAGGCGAAATCTTCGTTGTAGATCAGCAGCGGGTGTTCACCGAGCAACTCGGGTTTCACCGAGTCTATCCTAAGCCAGTCGCCGGAGCGGGGCACCAGCACGCACAGCGGGTGGCTAAAGAGCGGCAGCGTCGCCAGTCCGCTCTCCTCCTCAACAGGGAGCGCGGTCATCGCCACGTCCAGTTCGCCGTTCATCACCGCCTGCTGCACGGTCAGGCCGCCAAATTCAGCAATTTTTAGCTCAACGCCGGGATAGCGCTGACGAAACAGGCTTATCGGGCCGGCCATCATCATGCCGACCATCGGCGGAATACCGAGCCGCAGCAGCCCTTTTGTCAGATGGTTGATGTCCCCAAGCTCGGCCTCCAGCTGGCGGAACTCCGCCAGAATTGCCAGCCCGCGCTCGAACACCACGCGACCGGTATCGGTCAGCAGTAGCTTGCGTCCGTCGCGGATCAGCAGGGTACAGTTCAGCTCATCTTCGAGGTTTTTCAGCATCTTGCTGATGGTTGGCTGGGTTACGAATAACTTCTCCGCTGCGCGGGTAAAACTTTGCTGGCGAACCACCTCGACAAAATAGCGCAGCGTTCTTATGTCCATGATTATTCCTCGAAACTATACCTTCGATGATTTTAATTCATTTCAGTCGATACCGTACGCTCACTATACTGGCGCCTCGTCTCATTTCTGAGGAAAACCCCCATGGCCGTGGCGTTAAGCCGTGTTACGCCTGCCGTTGTTCAACGACTCCAGGTACCGGTTCAGGTACTGCTTTACGCGGGACTGTTTGTTTTCGCGGAATATCTTGTCGACTGGCTGCATCTGCCTTTACCCGCCAACCTGGTGGGGATGGTGCTGTTGCTGACGCTGATCCTCTGTCGCGCGTTGCCCCTTAGCTGGGTGCGGGCCGGCGCACGCTGGCTGCTGGCGGAGATGCTGCTGTTCTTTGTGCCGGCCGTGGTGGCGGTGGTGAACTATGCCCAGCTGCTGATGGTCGACGGCTGGCGCATCTTTGCGGTTATCGCCCTGAGCACGCTGATGGTGCTGGGTGCCACCGCCTGGGTGGTGGATAAAGTGTATCGCTTTGAAATCAGCAGGCAGACGCATGACTAACTTTCAGATAAGCGTGCTGTGCCTGATTGCGACAGTCGTCATCTACTTTGCCAACAAGCGCCTGTATCGCCGCTTTCGCGCGCTGCCGCTGATGCCGCTGGTCTTTACGCCGATCCTGCTGGTGCTGATGCTGGTCTTCGGCCATATCTCCTGGCAGAACTACATTGGCGAATCCCACTGGCTACTGTGGCTGCTCGGCCCGGCGACCATCGCCTTCGCCGTACCCGTTTATGACAACCTCGCTATTATCCGACGCCACTGGATGTCGCTCGGCGCGGGCGTCGTCACCGCGACGGTGGTGGCGGTGTGCAGCTCGGTCTGGCTGGCGCGGCTGTTTACCCTGTCGGATGAAATCCAGCGCAGCCTGGCGGTGCGTTCGGTGACCACGCCGTTTGCGCTGGCAGCCGCCAAACCGCTCGGTGGCCAGCCGGATCTGGTGGCGCTGTTTGTGGTGGTGACGGGCGTCTTCGGCATGGCAGTGGGGGATGTGCTGTTTCTGCGGCTTTCCATTCGCGAAGGGATGGCGAAAGGCGCGGGGTTTGGCGCGGCGTCGCACGGGGCGGGGACGGCACGTTCGTATGAGCTGGGACAGCAGGAGGGCGTGGTCGCGAGCCTGGTGATGATGCTTTCGGGCGTCACGATGGTGCTGATTGCGCCGCTGGTGGCGTGGGTGATGTTTTAAGCTCCCCGGCCAGAGCGACCGGGGAGAAAAGGCTTAGTGCGCGCGGCCCTGCTCAACGCCCAGGCCGGTTTGCGAGCGGATAAACTGGGCGCGGAATTTTTCACGCTCCAGGTTACCCTCCGGTGAATTATCGGTGGCAGAGAAAATCCAGATCCCGATAAACGCCACGGCAATGGAGAACAGCGCCGGGTATTCATACGGGAAGATAGCGCTTTCGTGACCGAGGATCTGCACCCAGATGGTCGGGCCGAGGATCATCAGAATCACCGCCGTCAGCAGGCCCAGCCAGCCGCCAATCATCGCCCCACGGGTGGTCAGTTTTGACCAGTACATGGAGAGCAGAATGATCGGGAAGTTACAGCTTGCCGCAATCGAGAAGGCCAGTCCCACCATAAAGGCAATGTTCTGCTTCTCGAACAAAATCCCCAGCAGGATGGCGACGACGCCCAGCACCAGCACGGTGATTTTTGAGACCTTCAGCTCATCGCGCTCGCTCGCGCCTTTACGGAAAACGTTGGCGTAAAGGTCATGCGAAACCGCCGACGCGCCGGCCAGCGTCAGCCCTGCAACCACCGCGAGGATGGTGGCAAAGGCCACGGCAGAGATAAAGCCGAGGAACAGGTTGCCGCCCACCGCGTCGGCCAGATGCACCGCCGCCATGTTGTTACCGCCGATAAGCGCGCCCGCCGCGTCTTTGAACGCCGGGTTTGCCCCCACCAGCATGATTGCGCCGAAGCCGATGATAAAGGTCAGAATGTAGAAGTAGCCCATAAAGCCGGTGGCGTAGAAGACGCTCTTACGCGCTTCACGCGCATCTGACACCGTGAAGAAACGCATCAGGATGTGCGGCAGGCCAGCGGTACCGAACATCAGGCCGAGACCGAGCGAGAGCGCGGATATCGGATCTTTCACCAGCCCGCCCGGGCTCATGATCGCTTCCCCTTTCGGGTGGACCGCCATCGCTTCGGTAAACAGATTATTGAAGCTGAACCCGACGTGCTTCATCACCATAAAGGCCATAAAGCTGGCGCCGAACAGCAGCAGTACCGCTTTGATGATCTGTACCCAGGTGGTGGCCAGCATGCCGCCGAACAGGACGTACATCACCATCAGCACGCCGACCAGCACCACCGCGACGTGGTAGTTCAGGCCGAACAGCAGCTCGATCAGTTTGCCCGCGCCGACCATCTGGGCGATCAGATAGAGCGCCACCACCACCAGCGAACCGCAGGCGGAAAGGGAGCGAATCGGCCCCTGCTTCAGGCGATAGGAGGCGACGTCAGCAAAGGTATAGCGTCCCAGGTTACGCAGGCGCTCGGCAATCAGGAACAGAATGATTGGCCAGCCGACGAGGAAGCCGAGGGAGTAGATCAGGCCGTCATACCCGGAGGTATACACCAGCGCGGAAATCCCAAGGAACGAGGCGGCGGACATAAAGTCCCCCGCTATCGCCAGCCCGTTCTGGAAGCCGGTAATGTTTCCGCCCGCGGTGTAGTAATCGTTACGGGAGCGTACGCGTTTCGACGCCCAGTAAGTGATGTACAGCGTCAGCACCACGAAAATCAGGAACATGATAATCGCCTGCCAGTTGGTTGGCTGGCGCTGGACCTCGCCGGTAATGGCATCCGCCGCGTGTGCCGCAAAGGGAAGTGTGGCGGCTAGCGCCGTCAGGACTCGCTTCATGATGCTTTTACCTCGCGCAGAACTTCTTTGTTAAGACGATCGAATTCACCGTTCGCACGCCAGACGTACACACCCGTGAGCACAAACGAAATGATGATCACGCCAATCCCAATCGGAATACCGCGCGTGACGCTGGTACCCTCATGCAGCGGGGTGCCCAGCCAGTGCGGCGCAAAGGCGATCAGCAGAATAAAGCCGACGTAGATAATCAGCATGATGATGGAAAGGATGAAGGCAAACCGTTGCCGTTTTTCGACGAGCTCCCTGTAGTGCGCACTATTCTCTATCTGCTGACAAATATCGTTATTCATCACAGAGTCTCCAGAAGTAAGGTTGGTTTGTTTTTATCCCCTCTCCCCTGTGGGGAGAGGGTGAGGGGAGGAAGGTGCGGTCTGATGCCCTCACCCCGGCCCTCTCCCACGGGGAGAGGGAGAAAACACTAGGAAGGCATTGCGATGGCCTGCTTCTCTTCGAGCAGTTTGTCCACCACGCCAGGATCGGCCAGCGTTGAGGTATCACCGAGGTTACTGGTGTCGCCCGCCGCGATTTTGCGCAGGATACGGCGCATAATCTTGCCGGAACGGGTTTTCGGCAGCGAGTCGGTCCAGTGCAGCACGTCCGGCGTGGCAAGCGGGCCGATCTCTTTACGCACCCAGTTGCGCACCTCGGTATACAGCTCTGGCGACGGCTCTTCGCCGTGGTTCAGAGTGACGTAGGCGTAGATCGCCTGGCCTTTGATGTTGTGAGGAATGCCGACAACCGCCGCTTCGGCAATTTTCGGATGCGACACCAGCGCAGACTCAATCTCCGCCGTGCCCAGACGGTGGCCGGAGACGTTCAGCACGTCGTCCACGCGTCCGGTGATCCAGTAATAACCGTCTTCATCCCGGCGCGCGCCGTCGCCGCTGAAGTACATGTTTTTGAAGGTCGAGAAGTAGGTCTGCTCGAAGCGCTCATGGTCGCCGAACAGGGTACGCGCCTGGCCAGGCCAGGAATCGACGATCACCAGGTTGCCCTCGGTAGCGCCTTCCTGCGGATTGCCTTCGTTGTCCACCAGCGCAGGCTGCACGCCGAAGAACGGACGGGTGGCCGAACCGGCTTTCAGCTGCGTGGCACCCGGCATCGGGGTGATCATGAAGCCGCCGGTTTCGGTCTGCCACCAGGTATCCATCACCGGGCACTTCTCGTTGCCGATCTTCTTCCAGTACCACTCCCAGGCTTCGGGGTTGATCGGCTCGCCCACGGAGCCGAGGATACGCAGGGAAGAGCGGTCGGTCCCTTCGATAGCTTTATCTCCTTCTGCCATCAGCGCGCGGATCGCCGTTGGCGCGGTGTAGAGAATGTTGACCTGATGCTTATCAACCACCTGGCACATACGCGCCGGGGTCGGCCAGTTCGGTACGCCTTCAAACATCAGCGTCGTTGCGCCGCAGGCCAGCGGGCCGTACAGCAGGTAGCTATGACCGGTCACCCAGCCCACGTCGGCGGTACACCAGTAGATGTCGCCCGGATGGTAGTCGAAAACGTATTTAAAGGTGGTGGCCGCGTAAACCAGATAGCCGCCGGTGGTATGCAGTACGCCTTTCGGCTTACCGGTGGAGCCGGAGGTATACAGGATAAACAGCGGATCTTCCGCGTTCATCTCTTCAGGCTGATGCTGGTCGCTCGCGTTTTCAATCAGATCGCTCCACCACAGGTCGCGCCCCTCGTGCCAGTCGATTTTGCCGCCCGTGCGTTTGAAGACAATGACGTTACTGATGGATTTCACGTTCGGGTTTTTCAGCGCTTCATCAACGTTTTTCTTCAGCGGAATACCGCGCCCGGCGCGCACGCCCTCGTCAGCGGTGATCACCAGCTTCGAATTCGAGTCGACAATACGCCCGGCAACCGCCTCCGGCGAGAAACCGCCGAAGATAACGGAGTGGATCGCACCGATGCGCGCGCAGGCCAGCATAGCCACGGCGGCTTCCGGCACCATTGGCATATAGATCGCCACCACATCGCCTTTTTTAATGCCCTGGGCCAGCAGCACGTTGGCAAAGCGGCACACGTCGCGATGAAGTTCTTTATACGAGATGTGTTTACTCTGAGAGGCATCGTCGCCTTCCCAGATGATGGCCGTTTCGTTGCCGCGTTCAGCAAGATGGCGGTCCAGGCAGTTCGCCGCCAGGTTCAGCGTGCCGTCTTCATACCATTTAATGGAGACGTTGCCCGGCGCGAAAGAGGTGTTCTTTACCTTCTGATAAGGTTTGATCCAGTCGAGGATGTGGCCCTGCTCACCCCAGAACGCGTCAGGGCTGGAAACGGACTGCTGGTATTTCTCCTGGTATTGCTCCGGGCTTATCAGGCAACGGTCCGCAATGTTTGCGGGAATGTCGTGTTTGTGTATTTGGCTCATGGCTTTTTTTCTCCTTGTAAGATGTTAATAATATGTCGCAAAAACGTTAATAGTAGGGGCTTTACAAGCTTTGTTTAGTATTTGGGCGACAGATCACGCAATGTCTGAAGAGTATGAAAATTGAGCGAATGAAACTTTGAAGGGAAATAATTCACCTGAAGAATTATTCACTTTTTTGAAGTGAAAATATTTTGTATAACAAATGGTTATTTATGCGAATTGCTATAAATTGCCGTCAATGACACTTTTTGCAGTGAAATGCCTTGTTCTTTAAGGCTTGCGCAGCATGCCGTGCAAATGATACTCATACGGCGCGTTAAAAAATCCCATAAACCAACGCAACACAATTCATACCCTTTCAGTATGTCTCCATATTCATGCAGTTTTGATGGTACGGAGATTTCATTGAGGAAGTCAGTTTCTATGAAAAATTTGAAAGTCAGCCTGGCCTGGCAGATCCTGCTGGCCCTTGTGCTGGGCATCTTGCTGGGCAGTTACCTCCATTATCATAGCGACAGCCGCGAGTGGCTGATTGCGAACCTTCTCTCCCCTGCGGGCGATATCTTTATTCATCTGATCAAGATGATTGTTGTGCCGATTGTGATCTCGACGCTGGTGGTCGGTATCGCGGGTGTCGGTGATGCGAAACAGTTAGGCCGCATCGGCGTTAAAACTATTCTCTATTTCGAAGTGATCACCACGGTTGCCATCGTTCTTGGCATCACCCTTGCGAATGTGTTCCAGCCTGGTGCCGGGATCGATATGTCGCAGCTGGCGACGGTGGATATTTCGAAATACCAAAGCACAACCGCCGATGTGCAGAGCCATTCGCATGGGCTGATGGGGACTATTCTGTCGCTGGTGCCGACCAACATTATCGCGTCCATGGCGAAGGGCGAGATGCTGCCGATCATCTTCTTCTCGGTACTCTTTGGTCTGGGGCTTTCTTCCCTGCCCGCGACGCACCGTGAACCGCTGGTCACCGTGTTCCGATCTGTCTCCGAAACCATGTTCAAAGTCACCCACATGGTGATGCGTTATGCGCCGGTCGGGGTATTCGCGCTGATTGCGGTAACCGTAGCGAACTTCGGCTTTGCCTCCCTGTGGCCGCTGGCGAAGCTGGTGATTCTGGTGCACTTCGCGATTCTGTTCTTCGCGCTGGTAGTGCTGGGCATTGTGGCGCGCCTGTGCGGGCTCAGCATCTGGATCCTGATCCGCATCCTGAAGGATGAGCTGATTCTGGCCTACTCCACGGCAAGCTCCGAGAGCGTGCTGCCGCGTATCATTGAGAAGATGGAGGCCTACGGTGCGCCGGCGTCCATTACCAGCTTCGTGGTGCCAACGGGCTACTCCTTTAACCTGGATGGTTCGACGCTGTATCAGAGTATTGCGGCAATCTTTATCGCGCAGCTGTACGGCATTGACCTGTCGCTGTGGCAGGAGATCGTGCTGGTTCTGACGCTGATGGTGACTTCAAAAGGCATCGCAGGCGTGCCGGGCGTCTCCTTCGTGGTGCTGCTGGCGACGCTGGGCAGCGTCGGTATTCCGCTGGAAGGCCTGGCGTTTATTGCCGGTGTGGACCGTATCCTCGACATGGCGCGTACTGCGCTGAACGTGGTGGGTAATGCGCTGGCGGTGCTGGTTATCTCCAAGTGGGAACACAAGTTCGACCGTAAAAAAGCGCTGGCGTATGAACGCGAGGTGCTGGGTCGTTTTGATAAAACGGCTGACCAGTAACATCCTAAGCCCGGTGGCGCTGCGCTTACCGGGCCTACGGGTTTTGTAGGCCGGGTAAGGCGAAGCCGCCACCCGGCACGTTACTCCCCGCTCAACGCATCAAACTCTTCACACCCGGTATCAAACCCTTCGGTACAGCTCAGGTTTAACCAGTAAAGCGCTTTCTGCTTATTCGGTGTGATAAAGCCTTTCTCACCCTGCCTGAACAGCATTCCTGCCCAGTACTCCGCATAGCCCGTCCGGGACAGAGCCGAACTCCGCTTGAACCACGATGCGGCCTGCACGTCATCCTGAGGGACTTCAACGCCGTTGGCATAGATCAGCCCCAGCAGCTGTTGCGCGTCTACCGCCGAGTCGCTATCGATGTCTTCGGTCGCCGATTGCAGCAGTGCGATGGCCTGCGGGTAGTCGGTTTTGCCCGCCTGCGTGTTCACCAGCACCCGCGCCAGCATGATCGCGCCGCGTTTGCTGCCCGCAATGTTTGCCTGCTGGGCCAGGGCTTTGGCCTGAGCATAGTCGCCCTGCGAAAAGTGGATTTGCGACAGCAGCGCCATGGCGTCGACATCACCGCCTTTTGCCGCTTTTTCCGCCCACAGCGCCGCCTGCGCGCTGTCGCCGGAACTGAACCAGGTATCGGCAAGATAATACTGCGCGCGCGCATCTCCCGCTTCAGCCTGCTTTTTATACTGGCTGCCTATCTCATCGGCATGGGCAAACGCGGTTAAAAATAACAACATCAGAAAAAGGGTTTTCATGGATTCTTATCATCTGGGTACACGCCGCGCAGTATAATCGCGGCGACAGAAGAAAAAAACGGGTGCGTTAAGACCTTAGCATCCCACAAGCCGGGCGGAACACGCGTTCCGCCCGAAGAGGTTAGCCTGCGTTACAGGCTAATTTCGCCGCCACCTCCTGATGTTCACTCTTTATTGAAAACTCACAGAGCTTATCGCGAGTAATAAAGGTAAAGATCACTATCGTCAGGCAAATAATAAAGACGATGCCTAACGTAGTTTTTAATGGCGTCATGCCTTTTACTCCTTGTGAAAAAAAGAATAAGAGGCTACTCTCAACCTGTTGGTTGTTGAGGGGTAGCCTCGGGTAAATGCAAATTTCCCGGGGCTTTCCACTTTCTGTCCCTCAACAATGCTCAAGACAGAAAGTCTTAAGCACCCGCCGCATATCTTATCTCGCTGAATTAAAATGCAAAGATGTAATTAATTTTCGCGCAAATTACATTTTTTCTGCGAGACGCCTTCAGAAATATATATAGATGTAATTAATAGCGATGCCATAAATAATAATGGGGTGAATATCTCACCCCATTTAGTCAGCGATTAATTAACGGCTTCATCCCATTGCACTTTCGCGCAGGCGGGCTTTCAGCTTGTTATATTCGTCGATCACATACTGTTCCGCAGCGTGTTGATCCGCTATTGGCTCCACGTTTACGGCGCAGTATTTATACTCCGGCGTTTTGGTTATCGGGCTTAAGTTCTCCGTCACCAGTTCGTTACAGGCGCCAATCCACCACTGGTAGGTCATATAGACCGCGCCTTTGTTCGGACGGTCGCTGACCTGCGCGCGGGTAATGATGCGGCCTTTACGCGAGTTCACCCACACCAGCGCTTCATCTTCAATACCGAGCCGTTCGGCATCGGCGGTGTTGATCTGCGCGTAGCCCGGTTCATCCGCCAGCGCCGCCAGCGCGGCGCAGTTGCCGGTCATGGAACGACAGGAGTAGTGGCCCACTTCACGCACGGTGGAGAGCACCATCGGATACTCGTCGGTGAGCTTATCGATCGGCGCGACCCAGTCGCAGGTGAAGAACTGCGCCAGCCCGTTCGGGGTGTCGAACTTCTCTTTAAAGAGGTATGACGTCCCCTGATCGGATTCTGATTCATCCCGGCACGGCCACTGGATGTAGCCCAGCTCACCCATTTTTTCATAGGTTGCCCCATAAAAGTCCGGGCACAGATGCCGCAACTCGTCCCAGATCTCCTGGGTGTTGTTGTAGTGCATCGGGTAGCCCATGCGGGTGGCGATTTCGCTGATGATCTGCCAGTCCGTTTTCAGATCCCACTTCGGCTCGACGGCCTTGAAGAAGCGCTGGAAGCCGCGGTCTGCCGCCGTATAGACACCTTCATGCTCGCCCCAGGAGGTCGACGGCAGAATCACATCCGCCGCCGCCGCGGTTTTGGTCATAAAGATATCCTGGACAATCACCAGCTCCAGATCCTCAAAGCCTTTGCGCACTGCGGACAGTTCGGCGTCGGTCTGGAGCGGATCTTCACCCATGATGTAGGCCGCACGTACTTCACCGTGCGCCGCGCGGTGCGGCAGCTCGCTGATGCGGTATCCGGTGTGTGCCGGCAGACTTTCCACGCCCCAGGCCTTCGCAAACTTCTCGCGGTTTTCCGGGAATTTGACGTACTGGTAGCCCGGATAGGTGTCCGGCAGCGCGCCCATATCACACGCACCCTGCACGTTATTCTGACCACGCACCGGGTTCACGCCCACATGCGCTTTACCCAGATTGCCGGTCAGCATGGCGAGGCTGGTGAGCGAGCGCACGGTTTCCACGCCCTGGTAGAACTGGGTCACGCCCATGCCCCACAGAATGGCGGCGGTTTTCGCTCCGGCGTACATCCGCGCCGCCTGGCGGATCTCCTGCGCGCTGACGCCGGTTATCGCCTCTACTGACTCCGGCGTATAGCCTTCGACAATCTTGCGATACTCTTCAAACCCTTCCGTACGGCTCGCGACAAACGCCTGGTCGTAGAGGTTCTCCTCAATAATGACATGCCCCATCGCATTCAACAGCGCGATGTTCGAGCCGTTTTTCAGTGCGATGTGCATATCCGCAATGCGCGCGGTTTCAATTTTACGCGGATCGCAGACGATGATTTTCGCCCCGTTCTGTTTGGCGCGAATAACGTGATTCGCGACGATAGGGTGAGAATCCGCCGGGTTATAGCCGAAGATGAACACCAGATCGGTGTTATCTATCTCATTGATGGCATTACTCATTGCGCCGTTACCGACCGACTGGTGCAGACCTGCAACCGATGGGCCGTGTCAGACGCGAGCGCAGCAGTCGACGTTATTGGTACCAATAACGGCGCGCGCGAATTTTTGCATCACATAGTTGGTTTCATTCCCGGTTCCGCGTGAGGAGCCGGTGGTCTGAATCGCATCCGGGCCATACTTGGCCTTGATGGCGCTGAGGCGCGTGGCGACGTAATCCAGCGCTTCATTCCAGGAGACGGCTTCCAGCTTGCCGCCGCGCTCGCGGCGGATCATAGGGGTTTTCAGGCGCGGCGTGAGGATTTGGGTATCGTTAATAAAATCCCAGCCGTAGTACCCTTTCAGGCACAGCGTGCCCTGATTGGTTTTACCCTGCGCCGCTTCCGCCCGGACGATTTTGCCGTTATCGACCACCAGGTGGATCTTGCAACCTGAGGCACAATAAGGGCAAACCGTGACGACTTTTTTCATCACTTTGCTCCAGTTAAACAGTTCTTACCTGCCCAATATGCAGCTTCTATGCCATGTTTTTACTATGGGTATTTCCTGACTTTACGGCCCTTTGCGGGGCAAAACCCTGACGAAAAACAGCCAATCGTCAAAATTGACGTGTCGAAAGGGCAGGGGATGTGACATGGATTGAATTTCCGTCACGTAAAAAACAATTCGGCTGGAGCCAGCGGCAGAATGGTTCAGACTTAACATAATCCCCTGACGGAAGCATGCGATGAAACCGGCGATTCTGGTGGTTGATGATGATGTCGCAGTCTGCGAACTGCTACAGGATGTGCTCAGCGAGCACGTCTTTACCGTGCTGACGTGTCACACCGGTCAGGACGCGGTGAACCGTGTCCAGCAGGATCCCGGCATTGCGCTGGTTCTGCTGGACATGATGCTGCCGGATATCAACGGATTACAGGTTTTGCTGCAACTGCAAAAGCAGCGACCATCGCTACCGGTGGTGATGCTGACGGGGCTGGGAAGTGAATCAGATGTGGTCGTCGGGCTGGAAATGGGCGCCGATGATTACATCGGAAAACCGTTCAATCCGCGCGTGGTGGTCGCCCGCGTTAAGGCGGTGCTGCGTCGAACCGGCGCGCTGGACGCGGAGCCTGCCGCGCCGCGCGTTGAAGGTATTACCTTTAACGGCTGGACGCTGGACACCACCCGCTGCGAGCTGAGCGATCCGCAGCGTAATACCGTGCCATTAACCCAGGGCGAATACGGCCTGCTGCTGGCATTAACGCAAAACGCCCGCCGGGTACTGAGTCGTGAACAGCTGCTGGAGCTGACCCACAGCGAAAGCGCCGAGGTCTTTGACCGCACTATCGACGTGTTGATCATGCGGCTACGGCGAAAAATTGAGGTCAATCCGCACCAGCCTTTGCTGATCAAAACCATTCGCGGTCTGGGCTATGTTTTTGCCACGGACGTTTCCCATCATGAGAAAGCCGCCTGACCGTTCTCCTGAATAAACGCCTGAAGCTCGGCCAGCGTTTTCGCGCCGTCAATCGCATTGGCCGCCAGCAGGCTGGCCCGCGCGCAGGCGTGCGCCAGATAAATACTCTCGGTAAGCGACAGCGATTCATGGCAACCGTATAAAAAGCCTGCGCAAAACGCGTCGCCCGCACCGACGCTGCCGATAATCTCGTCCTGCGTCAGCTTCCACGAAGGAACCCATTGCCCTTTTTCACCCGGCGCTTCACCCCATGCCCCTTCCGGACAGTGGATCACTACCCGCTGCCGCACGCCTGCTGCCAGCAACTGTGCGGCAGCGTCGGCGATATGGACCATGTTCAGCGCACCATGACCGTCGCGGATCTCAAGCCCGCTAAACTCACCGGCTTCCAGCTCGTTAATCACCAGATAATCAAGATGACGCAGGGCAGGGAGCACCAGCGGCTGATAGCGCGGATCGCCCTTGCGGGAGACCAGATCGAGCGAGGTTTCATACCCCTGATCGCGCATCTGTGCCAGTAACCGCGCGCTGCGGGTGCCAAACTCCTCGTCCGGCATGTCCAGGCTGTCGAGCAGCAGCAGATAGCCGAGATGGAAGATCTTCAGCGATCCGTCTAAACGATCGAAGGCGGGAAGATCCAGCAGGCGGTTGGCGCCCGGCGAGTGGAAAAAGGTGCGCTGTCCGCTGGGGTCGGTCATCACCTGCGACATCGACGTTGGGGCGAACGTCGTGCGCTGCACGCGCTGGCGATTGACGTGATACTGGTCGAGCATCGCCAGAATATAGTCTCCGTCGCTGTCTTCCCCAATCAGCCCCACCGCCTGTAGCGGCAGGCCGACGTGCATTTTCGCCAGCGTCAGCAGAACGTTGAGCGGCGCACCGCCGGTTGAGCGTTCACTGTGGGTGATTTCCGCCAGCCAGCCGCGCTCCGGCCACTGCACGATCTGGTGAACGTGATCCACCAGCATGTTGCCTGCGGCGATAATCCCTTTGCGTTCCATTATGCCTGCCCCGCGCTGCCGAAGATGCGCATCTGCTCCGCGACCGTATCGGTAATGGCCTCTTCAATACCCAGCAGCAGTTCGGCAAATTCATCGTACAGCGGCTGGCGGTTTGCCATGCGCTGCTCAACGGCGGCGAGCGCGGCCTGCGACATGCCGGTATAGAAGTTGATTTTATGAATGCCCAGCTCGATGGCGCGGCGGAAATCAGCATCGCTGATGCCAGAGCCGCCGTGTAACACCAGCGGCAGGCCCGTCTGCTGGCGAATGGCGTCCAGACGCGGGAAATCAAGCTTCGGCTCGCCCTTGTATTTGCCGTGCGCGTTGCCAATGGCGACCGCCAGCGCATCGATGCCGGTTGAATCAACAAACTCGCGCGCCAGCTGTGGGTCGGTAAAGAACGCTTCGTCCGCATGCCCGTACAGCGCGCCGCCTTCATCTCCGCCGACTGCGCCCAGCTCCGCCTCCACCGAGACGCCCACCGCGTGGCACATCTTCACCACTTCCCGGGTCTGGCGGATATTTTCCTCATAGCTCAGCGTCGAGCCGTCGAACATCACCGAGCTGAACCCTAAGCGCAGGGCGCGCACGACGGCCTCAAAATGCAGGCCATGGTCGAGGTTAAGCACCACGGGAATATTGTGACGGGCGGCTTCGAACTTCACCGCTTCCACCAGTGACTCCAGAGACACGTACTTAAAATGCACTTCCGCGATGTTGATGATAAACGGCGAACGTTCCTGCTTCGCGGCGGCAAACAGCGCGCGCAGAAAATGGGAGTCGAGAACGTTGAACGCGCCCAGGGCGTAGCGGTGTTCTCTGGCGTGTGCCAGACCGTCGGCAAGAGAAATCAATGGCATCATTCACTCCTTATATCCGAAACAGGGTGTACTCGTTGCACAGCACCAGCACCGCCGGTTCGTCTTCTTCGATGGTGTTATAGCGGTCAATGGGCTGTAAAAAGTGGTTGTCGTGTTCATCGTCATTGACCGACGACACTTCGCCCACCAGCACGTCGCCAAAGCCGCGTTCGCCCCAGAAACTATGGTACAGGCCGGGCGTCAGGCAGATGCTTTCCCCTGGCGTGAGGCGCAGCTGACTGCCGGGCGCGTGCGTCTGCCGACAACCGTCTATCGTGACGATCACGTCGGTGTTTTCGGTCTCCTCATGCGCCCCCGCATTCCATAACTCAATAATCAGATTCCCGCCGCCGCGGTTGATGATGTCCTCCCGCTTGCGCCAGTGGAAATGCATCGGCGTCACCTGGCCGTCGCGCACGTGCATGATTTTTTCGGCATAGCACTTCTCATAAGGCACGCCGTTGGGGGAGCCGTTGCGCAGGGTGAACAGCGTCAGCCCCTGTGCGGCAAAGTGGTTGCCGCCAAACGCCGTCACGTCCCAGCCGAGCCTGAGGTCGAACACCTCCTGCCAGGCGGCCTGGTCAAGCTGCTGCCATTTTGTTGGCGGAAAGCTGGCAAACGGCGGGAGATGCACGTCGTGCATGGAGAAGAACTGCCGCGTGTGGCCGAGGATTTCATTGATGTCGGAGCGTTTCATGGGGACTCCTTGAGTTTTATGCCACCCCCTCACCCCGGCCCTCTCCCTCAAGGGAGAGGGTGAGTAAGTTCCCTCTCCCTTGAGGGAGAGGGTTAGGGTGAGGGCATCAGGCCGCACCGGGTTTACTTAACCGTCCACCCCTTATACGTGCCGACGTTCTTTTTATCGATCATCGTCACCGGGATCAGCACAGGCTCTTTCGGCGCAGGTTTGCCCTGAAGAATGTCATAGCCGATCTCCACCGCCTTCGCCGCCATCACCTGCGGATCCTGCGCCGGCGTCGCCACAAACAGGGAGTTTTCGCGCTTCAGGGCTTCTTCACCGTCCGGGCTGCCATCCACGCCAACGATAAAGAACTCATTACGTTGAGCCTGTTTCGCTGCCAGATCGGCGCCGATCGCCGTCGGATCGTTAATTGCGAATACGCCGTCGATCTTCGGATTGGCCGCCAGCAGGGAGGTCATGACCTCCAGTCCGCCTTCGCGGCTGCCTTTGGCGTTCTGATTATCCGAAAGCACTTTGATATCCGGGTGGCGCCTGAACTCGGTCTGGCAGCCCTCCACGCGGTTTTGTACCGCAGAAACCGGCGGCCCGTTGATGATCACCACGTTGCCTTTACCTTTCAGGCGGTCGGTTATGTACTTACAGGCCATCTCCCCCGCCTGGGTGTTATCGGAGGTGATGGTCGCATCAGCCCCTTCCGCCGCCACGTCAACCGCCACGACCACGATCCCCGCCTCTTTCGCACGCTTCACCGCCGGGCCGATCCCTTTGGAATCCGCGGCGTTGAGGATGATCATGTCCACTTTCGCCGCAATGAAGTTGTCGATCTGCGACACCTGCTGGCCCAGATCGTACCCGCTGGAGACCAGCGTCACCTTGACGTTATCCCCCGCCAGCTTGCGCGCTTCCAGCTCGGCGCCTTTGGTGATCTGTACGAAGAACGGGTTAGCCAGGTCGCCCACCGTCACGCCGATGGACTTCAGATCTTTTGCCTGCGCAAACGGGGTTGCGGCCAGCAGCGCGCCAGCACAGAGCGCGGTCACTAAGGGCTTCAATCTCATGCTGTATTCCTCACGTAGGGTATTGTTGTTATGCACTTTGATGGTGTCGGGTACGGTATTTGTCGATCAGCACCGCTATGATGATCACCGCCCCTTTGATCACCAGCTGCCAGAAGTAGGAGACGCCCATCAGCGTCATGCCGTTGTTGAGGGTGGCGATGATCAATGCACCGACCAGCGTGCCGGTGATCGTGCCGATCCCGCCGACGAAGCTGGTTCCGCCGAGGATCACCGCCGCAATCGCATCCAGCTCGTACCCCGTGCCGAGGTTGCCGTTGGCGCTGTAGAGGCGCGAGGCGCTCATCACGCCGCCTAATCCCGAGAGCAGGCCGCTCATGCCGTAGACAAACAGCAGCACCAGCCAGACCTTGATGCCGGTTAAGCGTGCCGCCTGCATATTGCCGCCGACCGCATAGATGTGAACGCCGAGGGTTGTGCGACGCAGAATAAACCAGCACACCACAATCACCGCCAGGGCGATCACCACCAGCCACGGAATCGGGCCGAGGTAGTTGTTGCCGATCCACTCGAAGTTAATGTTGGAGTTAATGACCGTCGTGCCGTCCGCCAGCAGATACGCCGCGCCGCGCAGTGCCGTATAGGTGCCGAGGGTGACGATAAACGGCGGCAGCCCGGCAAAGGCCACCAGCGCGCCGTTGAACAGCCCCAGCACCATACCGAGCATCAGCGCCGCCGGAATGGAGAGCATCGCAAATTCAGGGATAAGCGAGACCACCATCGCCGCTACCGCCGTAGTGCCCAGAATCGAGCCCACAGAGAGGTCAATCCCGCCGGTCAGGATGATGAAGGTCATCCCCGCCGCCAGCACGATGTTGATCGACGCCTGCCGGGTAATATTCAGCAGGTTGCTCTCGGTGAAAAAGTTCGGGGCGATAAAGCCAAATACCGCCACAATCAGGATTAAAATCGGCAAAATGCCGATCGTTTGCATCAGATCGCTCATCAGCATTTTTTTGGCGGAGGCGGATTTCGCCACCTGCTGCGGATGGGTTGGAGTTGTCATAATTACACCGCCTGATGATGTGTGTCGTTCACGCCGGTTGCCAGCGTCATAATGTTTTCCTGAGAGATGTCGCGTCCGTGGAGTTCACCCGCGATGCTGCCTTCCCGCATCACGTACACCCGGTCGCTCATGCCCACCACTTCCGGCAGCTCGCTGGAGATCATCAGAATCGCCACCCCTTTGCGCGCCATCTGGTTCATGATGCGGTAGATCTCGCTTTTCGCGCCGACGTCCACGCCGCGCGTAGGTTCGTCCAGAATCAGAATGCGCGGGCCAATCGCCACCCAGCGGGAGATCAGCAGCTTTTGCTGGTTGCCGCCGGAGAGCCCGCCCGCGCGCACCTGAGAATGCGGCACGCGGATATTGAGCAGGGCGATGGCGTCATCGGAAATAGACTGCGCTTTTTTGCGGTTCAGCCAGCCGAAGGTGGCGTCGCGCTCCAGCGTCGCCATGGTGATGTTCTCCTGCGCCGCCAGCTCCAGAAACAGCCCCTGCTCCTTGCGGTTCTCGGTAAGAAAACCGATGCCGTTTTCGATGGCCGCGCGCGGAGAGTGGATCACCACCGGCTCGCCATCGACCTCAATCATGCCGCCCGTGGCTTTACGCACGCCGAAGATCAGCTGCGCCAGCTCGGAGCGACCGGCCCCGACCAGCCCCGCCAGCCCGACGATTTCACCGGAGCGAACCTGCAAACTGCACGGCAGCACTTTTTTGCCATCTGTCAGGTGGTGCACGTTCAGACGCGGGCTGCCGAGCGGAATATCGCGCTCTTTGTTAAACAGATCGCTGAGCGGGCGGCCCACCATCATGCGCACCAACTCAGAGGCATTCAGCTTGTCGCGCGTCAGGCTGCCGACGTACTGCCCGTCGCGCAGGACGCTGACGCGGTCGGAGAGTTCATACACTTCCGCCATGCGGTGGCTGATGTAGATAATCGCCATCCCTTCATCGCGCAGGCGCAAAATCAGTTCGAACAGACGGTGGGTTTCGCGCGAGGAGAGGGCGGCGGTGGGTTCATCCATCACCAGAATACGGCTGTTGCGGTGCAGCGCGCGGGCGATCTCCACCTGCTGTTGCTCGGCGATGGTCAGCTTCATGACCAGGTCGGTGGCGCTGAACTGCGCGCCCAGACGGTCAATGACCGCCTGCGCCTGGGCAGCCATCTCTTTGCGCTGGACCAGCCCGCCGCGCGACAGCTCGCTGCCGAGAAAAATGTTTTCCGCCACGGTCAGGTTAGGAGCAAGCTGCATCTCCTGATAAATCAGGGTAATGCCTGCGGCCAGCGCATCCTTCGGCCCTTTGATGTGAAACGGCTGACCGTCGATGAGGATGTCGCCGCTGCTGGCGGTATAGGCGCCTGCGAGGATCTTCATCAGCGTGCTTTTTCCGGCGCCGTTTTCCCCCATCAGCGCGTGGATCTCACCGGGGAAAACCGTCAAATCCACACCCTTGAGCGCGTGGAAATTGCCAAACGTCTTGGCAATATTGCGCATCTCTAAAACCGGGGTTCTGCTCATGGCGGATCTCCTGTGAATGTCGATATCTGCACTTCATCACAGGTGCGTAAATGCAAAATGTCAGAAGCTGTTCATATTTGTCATAGTTATGAATAGCTAATCGCCATCACATTTTCCTTTTCCCTCTCCCTGTGGGAGAGGGCCAGGGTGAGGGCACCAAACCGCAGAGGAGCCCAAACCCATGTCTTCACGCCCCCCGTTCTTCACCAGCGCCCGCGGTCGCCTGCTGATATTTAACCTGCTGGTGGTGGCGGTAACGCTGATGGTAAGCGGCGTGGCGGTGCTCGGCTTTCGTCATGCCAGCCAGATCCAGGAGCAGGTGCAGCAGCAAACGCTGGATGATATGACTGGCAGCATGAACCTCGCGCGTGATACCGCGAATGTGGCGACGGCGGCGGTGCGGCTGTCGCAGGTAGTCGGTGCGCTGGAGTACAAAGGCGAAGCTGAACGGCTGAAACAGACGCAGATGGCGCTGCGCCACTCGCTGGAGCAGCTTGCCGATGCGCCGCTGGCGCAGCAGGAGCCGGCGCTGGTGGCGAGTATTATCCGCAGGAGCAATGAGTTACAGCAGAGCGTGACGGGAATGCTGGAGCGCGGGCAAAAACGGCATCTGGAGCGTAACGCGCTGCTCAGCGCGCTGTATCAAAGCCAAAGCTACCTGCGTCATTTGCAGGATATCAACCGCCGTTACGCGAGCAATGTGCCAGACGCCCGGCAGCTTGCAGAGATGGACAGGCTGATCGTTGCCGCCATTGATACCCCTTCACCGCGCGCCACGGTGCAGCAGCTGGATGCAGTAACCGCGATGTTACCCGCGAGCGCCCTGCAACCGGTGGTCAACCTGGTGCTCCCGGATTTTAATGATGAGCTGCGCAAGCTCGCGCCACTGTCAAAGCAGCTGGAGGAGAGCGATCTGTCCATCAGCTGGTACATGTTCCACATCAAGGCGCTGGTGGCGATATTAAACCGCGACATCAATCAGTACGTTGAACAGGTGGCGCAGGCCTCCCGGCTGCGTACCGCCCAAAGCCACCAGGAGCTGCGCTCCATCAGCGTGTTTATCAGCGTCTTCGCGGTGCTGGCGCTGATCATCACCGGCTGCGCCTGCTGGTATATTTACCGCAATCTGGGCTCCAACCTGACGGCTATCTCAAGGGCAATGTCGCGCCTCGCTCACGGCGAGCAGGATGTGTCGGTGCCCGCGCTACAGCGGCGTGATGAGCTGGGGGAACTGGCGCGCGCGTTTAACGTTTTTGCCCGCAATACCGCTTCGCTGGAGCACACCACGCGGCTACTGAAGGAGAAGACCTCGCAGATGGAGGTCGACCGCATCGAACGTCAGGGGCTGGAGGAGGCGCTGCTGCACAGCCAGAAAATGAAGGCGGTTGGGCAACTGACGGGCGGGCTGGCGCATGATTTTAATAACCTGCTGGCGGTGATTATCGGCAGTCTGGAGCTGACCGATTCAGCGTCACCGGACGCGCCGCGCATCACTCGTGCGCTCAAAGCCGCGGAACGCGGGGCCATGCTCACCCAGCGTCTGCTGGCCTTCTCGCGCAAGCAATCCCTGCAACCTCATGCGGTAGAGATGAAGCCGCTGCTGGAGAACCTGAGCGAGCTGATGCGGCACTCGCTTCCCGCCACGCTGACGCTGGATATTGAAGCGCAAACCCCGGCCTGGCCCGCATGGATTGACGTCAGCCAGCTGGAAAACGCCATTATCAACCTGGTAATGAACGCCCGTGATGCAATGGAGGGGCAAAATGGTGTAATCAAAATCCGCACCTGGAACCAGCGTGTGACCCGCAGCGACGGGCGCAGGCAGGATATGGTCGCGCTGGAGGTGATTGACCACGGCTGCGGGATGTCGCAGGAGGTGAAATCGCAGGTCTTTGAACCGTTCTTCACCACCAAACAGACCGGCAGCGGCAGCGGGTTAGGGCTGTCGATGGTGTACGGCTTTGTGCGTCAGTCCGGGGGGCGCGTTGAGATCGAAAGCGCGCCGGGGCAGGGAACCACCGTGCGGCTCCAGCTGCCGCGCTCGACGCTGCCCGCGTTCTCCGATGATGCCGCGCTGGCGACCACGGCCCCGGCAGAGAGTGAGCTGCTTGTGCTGGTCCTGGAAGATGAGGCGGGCGTGCGGCAGACACTGTGCGAGCAACTGCACCAGCTTGGCTACCTGACGCTTGAAGCCGAAAACGGCGAGCAGGCGCTGAACATGCTGGACGCATCGCCGGATATCGGCATGTTTATCAGCGACCTGATGTTGCCGGGCGGCCTGAGCGGCGCGGAGGTGATCGGCCATGTACGCAGCCACTATCCGCAGTTGCCGGTGCTGCTGATCAGCGGGCAGGATTTGCGCCCGGCGCATAACCCGCAGCTGCCGGACGTTCAGTTACTGCGAAAACCGTTCACCCGCGCACAGCTGGCGCAGGCGCTGCGCAAGGTGATGGTAATTTGAGATTCCTCCGCTACTCCCGCTAACAGCCAGTCATTACTTTAAGGCCAGTTCACCTGCGAGTCTGGCCTTATGAAACGTTACTCTACCGCTCTGTTATTGGGTCTGCTGACTTTAACCAGCCAACTGGCGCATGCCGATGTGATTGATGATGCCATTGGCAATATTCAGCAGGCGATCAACGACGCCTATAACCCCGGCAGCAGCCGTAATGATGACGACGACGATCGTTACGATCGCAGCCGTCAAACCGACAGCCGCCAGTACGACGATCGTCGTCGACAGTTAGAAGATCGACGCCAGCGTTTAGACGAGCGTCAGCGGCAGCTGGATGACGATCGGCGTCGGTTAGAAGAGGATGAGCGCCGGTTGGAGGATGATTACGATCGGTGGTAACCCTGGTATTGCAACGCACAGGCCGGGTAAGGCGCAGCCGCCACCCGGCAAAATTTAATCCAACACCAGCACCATCCCGTCATACCCCGCTTCAATGCCGGACGGCAGCGGGTTATCCATCATCCACACGTCAAACTGATGGCTGATATGCGTCAGGATCACCTGCGGACAGCCAATCACCCCGTTCAGCGCAATCACCGTATTCAAATCACAATGGTTGCGCGGCGTTTCCGGGCGCGGTTCATGGCTACAGTCGATAATCATCGCCTGCGGCTGATTGTTTAGCAGAAACGTCACCGTTTTATCCGGTAGCCCGGCGGTATCTGAAAGCCACGCCACGCGGCTGTGGGCGGACTCCAGCAGATAGCCAAACGTGAGTTTTGAATGGTTGAGCGGCAGCGGCGTGACCCGTAAGCCCTGAAGTTCAAACATCACAAACGGCTCCACCGTGTGGCTGAAATCGAGAAGGCCCGGATGTTTGAACAGGTCGTCACAGCCTGCGTCGTCCGGCGGACCGTGAACCGGAATGGTCGCCCCCACGCCCCAGCGCAGAGGAAAAAGCCCCTGAACGTGATCCATATGATAATGGGTAAGCAAAATCTGCCTGAAACTCCCCGCGGGCCACTCGTCCATCAGGTGTGGAATACCCGCGTCCAGCAAGGTGACCGAATCGTTGAATTTCACCGCCGCGCTACAGGGGCGACGGCGATAATTTTCCTGTAAACGCGCCCGTCGGCACGCCGCGCAGTCGCAGCCAAACACCGGCACCAGCTGCGCCCCTCCGGTTCCTGTCAGCGTGATCGTCAGACTCATAACGCACCTCTACAGCGGTTTGGTGAAGCGGAAATGGCTTTGCGTATATCCTTCACGAACATAAAAACGGTGCGCGTCCACGCGCTTCACGCTGGTGGAAAGCTCGGTCAGCTCGGCGCCTGCCTGTCGCGCGACGTCCTCTGCCCAGGCCAGCAGCTGGCTGCCCACTTTTAATCCGCGCGCCTGCGGCATCACCACCAGCTCCTGGATCTCGCCGATCCAGCGGGCGTGATGCAGGTGAAACTGCATATGCAGGCCGATCATACCGATGATCTGCCCGTCCAGCTCGGCCAGCTGGTAACGCATATTGTGATCCTGCAAGTTGGCCAGATACCCGGCGTGAAACGCCTGATGATCGAACTCGGCCTGCTTAAGTTCGCAGATCAGCGCGTAAACGATCGGCGCATCGTCGGCGGTGGCGGGGCGAAGCTGGCAGTCAGGCATGCTGTTTCTCCTTCTGGCGAATAAGCGATAGCAAGGTCTCGACTGACTGTAGCAAACTTCCGTCGTTATTGAGGAGATGGCAACCCGACGGGGTGTAGCGCGCCGCCCGTTCCAGCCGCTGGTCGATCTCGCGCGCGTTTTCGCGCCCCCGCTTTTGCAGCCGGCTACGGAGAACGTCCGGGGAAACCTGCAAACAGACCGGGAGCAGCGCCGCTTCGTACCGGGCGCGAGCCTGCGGGAGATGCGCCCGCGAGCCGTTAACCAGTACGTCGAACCCCGCATGCAGCCAGAGGTCAATCTCAATACCGACGCCATAGTAGTAACCGTTGGCATGCCAGCTCAGCGCCAGCAGGTTTTGTCCGGCGCGGGTAAAAAACTCCTGCTCGCTCAGGGCGATATGGTTCTCGCTTCCGGCGTTGGCATCGCGCGTGATATAGCGGTGCGCCACCAGCAGCTGTGAATGTTCCCGCTGCCGTAACGCCGACAGCAGGCTGTCCTTCCCGGAGCCGGACGGGCCCATTAACCAGATGAGTCTTCCCATCAGAACACCCTTTTTCCCTGACGCCAGACGTGGTCGATATGAATGTGCTCGCCCTTACGGTGGGCGAGCACCAGATCGGCCCGTTTCCCCTCGGCAATTTCACCGCGATCGTGAAGATTAAGCGCGCTGGCCGGGTTTTTCGTCACCAGGCGAATCGCCTGTGGCAGCGTGAAGCTGTTGTTCTCGTCGTCCGCGACGCGGAAGGCCGCGTCCAGCAGGCTGGCGGGGTAATAGTCAGAGGAGAGGATATCCAGCAGGCCGAGCGAGGCGAGCCTGCTTGCCGCCACGTTGCCGGAGTGCGATCCGCCGCGCACGATATTTGGCGCGCCCATCAGGACGTTCATGCCGTGCTTACGCGATGCCTCTGCCGCTTCAAACGTGGTGGGAAATTCAGCTATCACGCTGCCAAGCTGGTGGGATTCGCGCACGTGATCGTGCGTGGCGTCGTCATGGCTGGCCAGGGCAATATTCCGGTCCCGGCACATCGCGGCAATGGAGAGGCGATTCGGCTGCGACCACTGGGCCGCAAGCTGGAGCTGCTCTTCTTCGTAGCGCACCATCTCCGCGTCGTTGAGCGAATATTTGCCCTGATAGTATTCGCGATACTTTTCAATGTTGGCGAACTGGCGCTGCCCCGGCGAGTGATCCATCAGGGAAACCAGCGAGACCGGCTCGCGGCCCACCAGCTTCTCAAACAGCGGCAGGGTGGTGTGGTGCGGCAGCTCGCAGCGCAGGTGCAGGCGGTGCTCGGCGCGGTTGAGGCCGCGCTTTTGCGTCTCCTCCACGGCGTTGATCATCTTCTCCAGGTTCTCCAGGCGATCGCCGCCGTCGCGCACGTCGCCAATCGCCACCGCGTCCAGCACCGTGGTGATGCCGCTAGCGACCATCAGCGCGTCGTGGCTGCTCATCGCTGAATGAGCAGGCCAGTCCACCTTTGGGCGCGGGGTGAAGAATTTATCGAGATTATCGGTATGCAGCTCAATCAGCCCCGGCAGCAGCCAGCCGCCTTCGCCGTCCATCGCTTCAGGAGTGCGGCTCCGGGTTTCGGCAAAGGCGCGGATGACACCGTCCCGCACCTCAACCGAGCCGTTCACGACCTCATTTTCCAGCACCAGCCTGACATTATTGATAATCATACGTTTGTCCCCATCGGGTGCAGTCTGTCCGCCACGCGTTGGCGTACGGCGTCGTCGTGGAAGATCCCGACGATCGCCGCGCCGCGCGCTTTGGCCTGTTCGATCAGTTCCATCACCGCTGCGCTGTTCTTACTGTCGAGCGAGGCGGTGGGTTCATCCAGGAGTAAAATCGGGTAATCGACGATAAAGCCGCGGGCGATGTTGACGCGCTGCTGCTCGCCGCCGGAAAAGGTCGACGGGGCGAGGTGCCACAGACGCTCCGGTACGTTGAGGCGCGTCAGCAGGCTGGCGGCTTTAGCGGCGCAGGTTTCGCGCGGCACGCCGAGATCCAGCAGGGGTTGCATGACCACGTCCAGGGCGGAGATCCGCGGGATCACTCGCAGGAACTGGCTGACCCAGCCGATCGTCGAGCGGCGCACTTCCAGCACTTTGCGCGCGGGAGCCTGAACCAGATCGACCCATTCATTGTTATGGCGAATATGAATATGGCCTTCGTCCGGCAGGTAGTTGGCATACAGGGAGCGCAGCAGGGTGGATTTTCCGCTGCCGGAATGGCCATGCAGCACCACGCATTCGCCGTTGCTGACCTCTAACGAGGCATTTTGCAGTACCGGCAGGCGGACGCCGTTTTGCTGGTGGAGCACAAAGGTTTTACTTACGTTTTGTACGTGGATCATTTTGGCCTCGCGATTCGTTTTGCCGGGTGGCGGCTTCGCCTTACCCGGCCTACAAGGTGCGGTGTTCGTAGACCGGGTAAGCGCAGCGCCACCCGGCAACCGCGCCCTCAGTTCTGCAATACGGACGACACCAGCAGCTGGGTATACGGATGATGGGGATCGTCGAGCACGCGGTCGGTTAACCCACTTTCCACCACCTGACCCTGCTTCATCACCAGCAAGCGGTCCGCCAGCAGGCGCGCAACGCCTAAATCGTGGGTGACAATCACCACCGCCAGGTTTAGCTCCACCACCAGGCCGCGCAGCAGGTCGAGCAGGCGAGCCTGCACAGAGACGTCCAGCCCGCCGGTCGGTTCATCCATAAACACCAGTTTCGGATGGGTGACGAGATTGCGGGCAATCTGTAAACGCTGCTGCATGCCGCCGGAGAAGGTGGTCGGCAGGTCGTCGATGCGCGAGGCGGGAATTTCAACCTCTTCCAGCCAGTGCTGCGCCGTGGCGCGGATGTTGCCGTAGTGGCGCGCGCCGGTGGCCATCAGCCGTTCGCCGATGTTGCCCCCCGCCGACACCTGGCGGCGCAGGCCATCCATCGGGTGCTGGTGCACCACGCCCCACTCGGTGCGCAGCAGGCGGCGGCGATCGGCTTCGCTCATGCCATACAGCGACACGCCCTCATACAGAATGTCGCCATTCTGCGGCGTCAGGCGCGCGGAGATGGACTTCAGCAGGGTGGTTTTACCGGAGCCGGACTCGCCGACAATGCCCAGCACTTCGCCCGGCCACAGCTCAAACGACACGTCGCTAAAGCCTTTGCCCGGCGCATAAAGGTGAGTCAGGTTATTAACCGAAAGCAGCGGTTTCATTGGCTGTTCGCCTCGCTCTGTTGGCGGCAGTAATCGGTGTCGGAGCAGACAAACATCCGTTTGCCCGTGTCGTCCAGCACCACTTCATCCAGATAGCTATGCTTCGAACCGCAGATGGCGCACGGCTCGTCCCACTCCTGCACCGTAAACGGGTGATCGTCGAAATCCAGGCTCTCCACACGGGTGTACGGCGGCACGGCGTAGATGCGTTTTTCCCGTCCGGCGCCAAAAAGTTGCAGGGCGGGCATCATGTCCATCTTCGGGTTATCGAATTTCGGGATCGGCGACGGGTCCATCACGTAGCGGCCGTTCACCTTCACCGGGTAGGCGTAGGTGGTGGCGATATGGCCGAAGCGGGCGATGTCCTCATACAGTTTGACCTGCATGATCCCGTACTCTTCCAGAGCGTGCATGGTGCGGGTTTCGGTTTCCCGCGGCTCGATAAAGCGCAGCGGCTCCGGGATCGGCACCTGGAAAATCAAAATCTGATCTTCAGTCAGCGGGGTCTCCGGAATGCGGTGACGGGTCTGGATCAGCGTCGCGTCTTCGGTTTTTTCGGTGGTGTTGACGCCCGTTACGCGCTTAAAGAAGTTGCGGATCGACACGGCGTTGGTGGTGTCGTCTGCCCCCTGGTCAATGACCTTCAGCACGTCCGCTTCGCCAATCACGCTGGCGGTGATCTGAATACCGCCGGTGCCCCAGCCGTAGGGCATCGGCATTTCGCGGCCGCCGAACGGCACCTGATAGCCGGGGATCGCCACTGCCTTCAGGATGGCGCGGCGGATCATGCGTTTAGTTTGTTCGTCCAGATAGGCAAAGTTGTAGCCGCTTAAGTTAGCCATTGGCGCGCTCCCGTTGCAGGCGTTTCAGCAGTTCCAGTTCGGCCTGGAAATCGACGTAGTGCGGCAGCTTGAGGTGCGAGACAAAGCCGGCGGCCTCAACGTTATCCGCGTGGGCCAGCACGAACTCTTCGTCCTGTGCCGGGCCTGCAATATGCTCGCCGTAGTCCGGCGCCTGGAGCGCACGGTCAACCAGCGCCATCGCCATCGCCTTGCGCTCGCTCAGGCCATACACCAGCCCGTAGCCGCGGGTAAAGTGCGGATCTTCATTCTCTGGCGCGACAAAACCGTTGACCATTTCGCACTCGGTCATCAGCAGTTCGCCGATGTTCACCGCAAAACCCAGCTCTTCCGGCACGATTTCAATGTCGATATAACCGCTGCGGATCTCTGCCGCGAAGGGGTGGTTGCGCCCATAGCCGCGCTGCGTGGAGTAGGCCAGCGCCAGCAGATACCCTTCGTCACCGCGCATCAGCTGTTGCAGGCGGGACGAGCGCGAACAGGGATAGACCGGCGGCGTGTGGGTGATGTCATCCGGTGTGCTGCCGGTGTCCTCTTCCGCCTTCGCCAGCCCCTGGTTTGCCAGCAGGCTAAAGACGTGCGGGGAGGCGTCTTGTTCAGCGTCAGAGACGCTGAGCTGCGGTGTTTCACCGTTCGCCAGCAGAGTGAAGTCCAGCAGGCGATGGGTGTAGTCGTAGGTCGGACCAAGCAGCTGGCCGCCAGGAATATCTTTGTACACCGCAGAAATACGGCGCTCTAATCGCATTTCCGCCGTATTCACCGGCTCGCTAACCGCCAGCTTCGCAAGCGTAGTGCGGTAAGCGCGCAGCAGGAAGATGGCTTCCACGTTATCGCCGCTGGCCTGTTTCAGCGCCAGCGCCGCCAGTTCGCGGTCCGCGATGCCGCCTTCGGTCATCACGCGGTCGACGGCCAGGTTTAACTGCTGCTCAATCTGGGCGACGCTCAGCTCGGGAAGGGCGTCATCCCCCCGGCGTCTGTGCGCCTGCAAGGCATGGGCGGCGGCGATCGCCTTCTCGCCCCCTTTGACGGCAACGTACATCAGCACACCTCCACGTGAGTGGTTCTCGGGATCGCCAGCAGGCGCTCGCCGCAGGTCAGGATCAGGTCGATACCGAGCGGGAACGGATGCGGGCGCTCGGTCAGCTCATGAATGATGCACTCCGGCAGCTGGGGGGCGACCATCCGCTCGTCGGCAATCCCTGCACCCGTCAGGCGCAGCATGCGGCCACCGCTCAGGCTGGAGACCTGCAAAATCAGCGTGGCGCTGGTTTCCGGTGCGACGGCGCTGCCTTCGCTCAGGGCGTTAAGCTGTTCGTGGCTGATTTGCTCGTCGGCCACGGCGAAGACCGCCTGCTGGGGCTGCTCGACCAGCGGCGCGTTGGTGTGAAAGCGCAGGTTCTGGCTGGCGATATCGTTCAGCAATGCGCCTGACAGCCATACCGGGGTGTCGTTGTCCGCCAGGGTCAGCAGCACGCTGGTCGAGGCGAGGTTCAGCGGCAGCCAGCCCTGGGAGAGCTGGTGCAGCGAGACAATGACGCCCGGCTCGCTCATGGCTTTCAGCAGGCGACGGAAACTCTGTTGGGCATCCTGGACGGCCAGGGTAAAAGCAGGTTGAAGCGTCATGCGTTGTCTCCGCGAACGAGCGTAAAGAAGTCGACCCGGCTGGTATTCACTTCGGCCTGACGCGCGGCAAGGCGTGCGGCGCGGTCGGCTTCCAGCGGGGCAATAAGGGTTTCCATTAACGTCTGAAAATGCGGCTGTTCCTGTAAAAGCGCGTCGATCGCTGCGCAGCGCTCGGCGTGCGTTTTGTCGCGCCCAAGTACGTAGCCGTAGCCCAGCGTGCCGCTTTTCAGGCGGATCACCGCGCGGGTGAGGGTGGCATCGCCGGCGAAGAAGCGCTCGCCGGTGCCGCCCATGCGTGCCTGGATCTGCACCAGGCCGATCTCCGGCGCGCGGATCGTGTCGTAGTCCGGCGTCAGGCCGAGCGCGCTCATGCGGGCAGCCAGCGCATCAGGCTGGCTGTGGGCCAGCACGCGCATCCAGCGATGACGAGTGGAGGTTTCGAAGTGCATTCAGTGCTCCATGGTAAATTCAATCATGTCGGCGCGGGTCAGGCTGACGGAGTATTCCGTTGCGTTGACGTCGCCGTCACGGTGGTTGAGGGTGCGCACGCAGAGCAGCGGGGCCATGTTGGGGATCTCCAGCACCTTGCTCTCTTTCGCCTGCGCGCGGCGGGCGCTGATGCGCGTCTGGGTGCGTTTGAGCGCGATACCCGTCGCGTCCTGAAGAAAATCATGCAGGGAACCGCTGGCGAAATGTTGCAGCACGGGCCAGAGGGTGAGGTCCGCGAAGTAGTGGTCGATCTGACAGACCGCCACGCCGTTCACCCGGCGCAACGTGCGCAGGTGAACGACGTTGTCGCCCTCCTGAATCCCCAGCGCGTCCGCCACGTGGCGGGAGGCCGGGCGCAGGACTGACAGCAGCTTTTCGCTGGTGGGGTGGCTGCCCTGATCGAGCAGGTTCTGGCTAAAACGCGCCTGGGCATTGAGCGGGTAGTCGAACGGACGCATCAGCACCAGCACGCCGACGCCCTGACGGCGCTGGACCCAGCCGCGCTCCACCAGTTGATCGATGGCGCGACGCAGGGTGTGGCGATTCACTTCGTAGCGGTCGGCAAGCTGCTGCTCGGCGGGCAGGTAGTCTCCGCAGCGGTAGTGCGTGCGCAGCTCCACTTCGAGCTTTGCCGCAATCTCTTGCCAGCGGGTGGGGTAACTGGTCGGATGTCTGGATAAGTGCATACAAATCAAAGCCTCGCTTCTCAGATGAAGTGCTTACGCAAACGTTGAGAGAGGAAATCCAGCAGGCTGACGGTGACGATGATGAGCACCATCAGGGCGCAGGTTTGCTGGAACTGGAAACCACGAATGGCTTCCCACAGGGTGACGCCAATGCCGCCTGCGCCCACCATGCCGACCACGGTGGCGGAGCGAACGTTGGACTCGAAGCGGTACAGGGAGTAGGAGATGAGCAGCGGCATCACCTGCGGCAGGACGCCGTACAGGATCTCTTCGATTTTGTTCGCTCCGGTTGCGCGGATGCCTTCCACCGGGCCGGGCTCGATGGCTTCAACCGCTTCGGAGAGCAGCTTGGAGAGCACGCCGGTGGTGTGGATGAACAGCGCCATCACGCCCGCGAACGGACCCAGGCCGACGGCGACCACGAACAGCATGGCGAACACCATTTCGTTAATGGCGCGGCAGGCATCCATCAGGCGACGCATCGGCTGGTATATCCACCACGGCACGATGTTTTCGGCGCTCATCAGGCCAAATGGAATGGAGAGAATAACCGCAAGGGCGGTGCCCCAGACGGCGATTTGCAGGGTGATCGCCATTTCGCCAAGGTAGTCCTGCCACTGGCTGAAGTCCGGCGGGAAGAAGTCGGCGGCGAAGGTGGCCATGTTGCCGGAATCTTTGAAGAGCAGCAGCGGATCCATTTCCGCGCCCTTCCAGGAGATAACCAGCACCGCCAGCAGGATGGCCCAGCTGATGAGCGAGAACCAGCTGCGCTTTGGCGGTGGGAGGGTGATGGTTTGCATGTGTTACCCCGCGGGTCTTTGTGTGCCGGATGGCGCTACGCTTATCCGGCCTACGATCCAAAATGTAGGCCCGGTAAGCGCAGCGCCACCGGGCGAAAAGCGTTACTGCACCGCTTTATTCACGCTGGTCATTGCACCGAGCGCGGCGGTCAAGCGGTCGAGATCGTCCAGCTGGGCCTGAATTTCAGAGACTTTGCTGGTCTTCTCGTCTTCCTTAAGGCCTTTGTTGTCCTTCACGCCCTGCATCTGTTTGAACAGCGCCAGCTGGCGAATCGGAACCAGCTGCAGGTCGCTTGACGCGCGGAACGGTGCCCAGCCCAGATGTTCAAGAACCGCTTTCTCTTCCGGCGTTTTGCCATAGGTCATAAAGAAGTCGTACACCTTCTCCTTGGTGCTTTCGGTGAGGTTTTTACGCCACACGATCGGGTCGCCCGGGATCAGCGGCGATTTCCAGATAACCTTCAGCTCTTTCAGCTTGTCCGGCGCGGAGGTCTTCAGCTTGTCGAGGTTTTCGGTGTTGTTAGTGGCAACGTCCACCTGCTTGTTGGCCACGGCCAGGGCGTTGGTTTCGTGGCTGGCGTTGACGGTGCGCTTGAAGTCGCTGGCGGAGGCGTTGTTTTTGGCGAAGACGTAGTAGCCCGGGACGAGGAAGCCGGAAGTGGAGTTCGGATCGCCATTGCCGAAGGTCAGCTCTTTGCGCTTGGCGAGCAGGTCGTTGAGGTTGTTGATCGGGCTGTCTTTGTTCACGATCAGCACGCTCCAGTAGCCCGGAGAACCGTCTGCTGCGACGGTCTGGGCGAAGACCTGTCCGTTCGCGCGGTCTACTGCCTCCATGGCGGAGAGGTTGCCGTACCAGGCGATGTCCACTTTATTAAAGCGCATCCCCTGGATGATGCCCGCGTAGTCCGGGGCGAAGAAGGCGTTCACTTTGATCCCCAGTTTGGTTTCCATATCTTTCAGGAACGGTTCCCACTGGGTTTTCAGGTTCTGCTGTGATTCCGTCGAAATGATGCCAAAGTTCAGCGCTTTTTCCTGCTCCTCGGCCCAGGCCGGGCTTAACAGGGTGCTGATGCTGAACATGCTGGTGAAGGCCAGCGCGGCAACGGCTTTGTAGTTCATGTCCATTCCTCGTTATGGGGACGTTAAGCAGCCTGCGCGCGCTCTTCGACGCGGTTTACGCTGCGGTAGAGATGATCGAAACGTTCGTTATCAAACTGGTGGCTTGCGCCATCGAAGAACACATGGCCCTGACGCAGGGCGACGATGCGCTCGCAGTAGCGCAGGGCGTAATCCACCTGATGCAGCGTCACCACCACGGTGATGCCGTCGTTCTGGTTGATGTCGCGCAGGGTTTCCATCACGATGCGGGCCGATTCCGGGTCCAGCGAGGCGATAGGTTCATCGGCCAGAATGATTTTGGCTTTCTGCATCAGGGCGCGGGCGATGGCGACGCGCTGCTGCTGTCCGCCGGAGAGCGTGGAGACGCGCTGGTGGGCGAAATGCGCCATGCCGACGCGGGTCAGCGCCTGTAAGGCTTCTTGCTTCTGGGATGGGGAGAACCAGCGCAGGCAGGTGCGCCAGAACGGGGTGCTGCCGAGCGCGCCAATCAGCACGTTCTCGAGCACGGTCAGGCGGTTCACCAGGTTGAACTGCTGAAAGATATAGCCCGTCTGAGCGCGGCTTTTGCGAATATCGCTCGCCAGACGCCCCGCATGTTGCACGGTGTTCCCCAACAGTTCGACGCGGCTTTCCGGCGTTTTGTCACAGGTAATCAGGCCGCTCAAGTGACGAAGAAGGGTGGATTTACCTGAACCAGACGGTCCCAACAGCGCCACCATTTCGCCCTGCTGGACGGTCAGATCAACGGCATGCAGCGCCTTGTTGTGATGGAAGGTTTTGCTCAGTTTCTCGACGCGAATGACAGTTTGCATGTGCCGGGCCTCACGATAAATGTGGCCTCATGCTGGCGCATCAATATGACATTTGGGTTAAGTCTCGGTTGCGGGAATTTGAAGAGTTGAGGGGAGTTTGATGACAGGCGGAGGCAGACCGCCCACCGCCCGAAAAATTAGTGCTGCTGCTTAACGACGTTAATCATCCACGGCACGCCGTATTTATCGGTGACTTTCCCGAATCCGTGCGCCCAGAAAGTCTCCTGCCAGGCCATTTCGACATTGCCGCCATCAGAGAGGTTGTCGAACCAGCGTTTGCCTTCATCCACGTCCTGCGTGTCGAGCACCAGCGTAAATCCGGCGTACTGCGTGCTGCTACCGGGTGGCAGACCATCGCTCATCATGATATCGCTGCCGGCAATGCGGACATTAGAGTGGGCGATGGCGGTATCCGGGAAGTTCATGCCTGACGGACAGCCTTCTTCGCTGTTTTCGTCTTTGGGCATTTCGCCGAAGGTGATTTTGTAGAGGAGCTCTGCGCCGACGGCCTGCTGATAGAAGGCGGTCGCCTCCGCACAGTTGCCGGCGAAAGAGATGTAGGGACTTAACGGCATAATCTTTACCTCACGTAAGAAAAGCCCGTTAAGTGTAGTTCCCGAACGCCCGGTAAGCGAAGCGTCACCGGGCGGGACAATCAGTTCTTTTTCACGAACTCAGATTTCAGTTTCATCGGACCGAAGCCGTCAATTTTGCAGTCGATATTATGATCGCCTTCAACCAGACGGATATTTTTGACTTTAGTGCCGATCTTCAGCATGGAGGAACTGCCTTTTACCTTCAGATCTTTCACAACGGTAACGCTGTCGCCGTCTGCCAGCAGGTTGCCGTTCGCGTCTTTCACGATCAGCGCATCGCTGTCCTGTGCAGGCTCCGCATCGTTCCATTCATGGGCGCATTCCGGGCAAACGAACATGCCATTGTCTTCATAGGTGTATTCAGAATTGCATTTCGGGCAGTGTGGAAGTTGCATGTTGGTATCCTCAAAAGTGTTAACACGCTGGAAAACGCCAGCTAAATGACGGCAGTGTGCCGAAAAAGGCAGCGAGTATAACGCAAATCCCCACTTTTGTCGGTGATATTGTTTTATAAAAATAGCGCATAAATGCGTAAGCGATGACACGAACTGTCAGTGAATTAAGGGAAGCTTAAGCCCTGAACGGCAGAGATCGTAATCATGCTAAATGTATCGAATATTTTATTACAGCAAATTGCTACGCTGTGCCATTTCGGATAAGGTGAAGGAACAAGCCGTTATTTATCTATCCTCTTCTGACGCCATACATCTTTTGGCGCCAGGGAATACCTCTCTTTTTTGGTGGGTAAATAACGATGATATATCCTGATGTTTCCTGAAAATGCGTTTTGTCTATTCACTTTTGGCTTTCTGGCCAGGGGATGTTTTACACGTATTACGAGGGTGGTTTTTAAATTCTCATTATCTTCAGTTAGTTGTATTAAATGAACATGTTTTCCATACGTGATCATATAAGCCTGAAAAGTATAATTAAAACATCGTGGCTTAATAAAAGTAATAAATTTGCGTTAAGGGAAGGCTTTTATCATGCACACACAGACCATATTTGAATTAAGCCAGGAAGCTGAACGATTGTTACAGCTCGCTCTGAACAATCTTGATTCATTAAAATCTATGCCGATTGCAAAGCTGGATAGCACAGCCGCTGCGATGAGCGGCGTTAATAACAACGTTTTGCCGTTACATTTTAGCGCACGGGGTGTCGACGCTCAGCAGGCGATGCTGAATAACGAATTACGCAAAATAACCCGCCTCGAAATGGTGCTGGCGATTGTGGGTACCATGAAAGCGGGAAAATCGACCACCATTAATGCGATTGTGGGCACGGAAGTGCTGCCGAACCGCAATCGTCCGATGACGGCACTTCCCACGCTGATCCGCCATACGCCGGGCCAGAAGGAGCCGGTGCTGCATTTTTTGCACGTTTCGCCCATCGATACCCTGATTACCCAGTTGCAGAAAAAACTGTGCGATAAAGATCGCGGCAAGCTGGCGCGGCGTCTGGAAATCGACAAGGACATGAATACGCTGCTGGAGCGCATAGAAAGAGGTGAGGCGTTTGAAAAACATCACCTGGGCGCGGAGCCCATCTTTCATTGTCTGAAAAGCCTGAACGATCTGGTGCGGCTGTCTCAGGCGCTGGGCGTGGAGTTTCCGTTCTCTGAGTATGCCGCGATAGAACATATTCCGGTGATTGAGGTGGAGTTTGTGCATCTCGCCGGTCTGGATGCGCACCTGGGGCAACTGACGCTGCTCGACACGCCGGGGCCGAACGAGGCCGGTCAGCCGCACCTGCAAAAAATGCTCAGCGAGCAGCTGGCGCGCGCCTCCGCCGTGCTGGCGGTGATGGACTATACACAGCTTAAATCTATTTCTGATGCGGAGGTTCGTCAGGCAATTTCGGCTGCCGGGAAATCCGTACCGCTTTACGCCCTGGTCAACAAATTCGATCAGAAAGATCGTAACAGCGACGATGAAGAGCAGGTGCGGGCGATGATTTCCGGCACGCTGATGAAAGGAAATATTTCTCCGGGGCAAATTTATCCGGTCTCTTCTATGTGGGCCTATCTGGCAAACCGCGCCCGCTATGAGATGAACGTTCATGGGCGCCTTCCCGATCATCAGGATCAGCGTTGGGTACAGGATTTTGCCGAGGCCGCGCTGGGCCGCCGCTGGCGAACGGCCGACCTGGACGATATTGACCATATTCGCCATGCGGCGGATCTGCTGTGGGAGGATTCGCTGTTTGAACAGCCCATCCGCAAACTGATTTACGCGGCTTACGCCAACGCTTCGCTGTTCGCTCTGCGGTCGGCATCGCATAAGCTGCTGAACTATGCGCAAAATGCCAGAGAATACCTGGATTTTCGCCATCAGGGACTGACGGTCGCTTTTGATGAGCTGGAGCTGAATATTGCGCGTCTGGAAGAGGATATGACGTTGCTGCGTCAGCGGCAGAGCGTGGTGAGCGATGAGGTCCAGCATGAAGTTGAAGAGGCGCTCAACACAACGGATGCATTCCTGCTTCGCCAGAAAGGTGAACTTCACCAGGCGCTGGGCGACATTTTTAGCCGCCCGTCTATTCTTGATTTAGCAGGGCGCGAGCCATCCAGTTTGCGTGCAGACGACGCGGATGCGATCCAGCAGCTGGTGCTTGATGATGAAGGGCAGGCGCAGATTGTCCTGAGCAAGATCCGATCGTCATGCGAGCAGATTATGCTGAATGCGCAGAGCAGAATTGGCCGGGAGCTGGCGTTACGCTTCGATCAGCTGGAGTCTACGCTCGCCCGATCGTTGAATGAGGCGATGCGACCCATCGAGACGCGAATTAAGGAGCAGCTCAGTCATGCCGGATTTCGGGCGCGGATTAGCTTCCCGGCGTTTCAGGCAAACCAGCTTAATTTCAATACGCGCGGCTTATTTAATGATGCCATTGTGCAGGACACCCCTCCCGCCAGTCAGCCAGCAGGGGCAGGCAGCGTACGTAATACCGTCTCGCGCTGGCTCAATAATCCCGGCTGGGGCTGGGAAGAGTATGTCGTGACGCGCATACGCTATGTCATCGACATCGTTCAGCTTCATGGCAAATTTACGCAACATATCGATCAGTTTTGCGATCAAATACGTAAAGCTTTGGCCGCGCAGGTCGATGTCTCTGTTACGGCAGGTATGGCAACGTTCTTTGCAGAGTTTTCGTTGTGCCTGACCGGGTTACAGGAAAGCTTGCGTGATAGCCTTGCCGTGCGGCAGCAGAATGAACATTCAACCCGGGCGCTTAGCCAGTTGTTGAAGCAAAGTATGACTACTGCGGCGTGGATTCAGGAAGATACCCGACTGTTACGCGATGATATTCAAACCTTATTCGCGGCAGAGCAACCATGACAACACAGCTACTGGACGGTCCCGGGCGGACGCTGGAGTGTATTCATCCAAAATTTATGGTCGATTTGGTCCAGGGGGCGGACGCTGCACGTCACTCCCTCCTGGGGCCACAGCAACTGCAATTTCGTGAGCGTTTGACGCAGGAGATCATTACGCAGACCCGGCTGCGGCCGTGGGCAATGGCGGGAATGCTCAACGAAAATGCAGCGCTGCGGCTGGGTCTGGCGGAGAAACTGGCCGGTATGCTCGACCCCGGACACCTTGCGCTGACCCGTATGTCCGACAGGCTGGTAGCCCTGCGCCAGCAGGTGAATCCACGCCTCCCTCAACCGCCCGGATTGTTGCAACAGTACGAAGAGCTCTCCTCACATTTCAACCAGCGTGCCGCCTATAAAGAGAAAGCGCTCGCGCAGCGCGGCCTTACGGTTCAGGCGGGTGAGCACAGCGAGCAAATTTTTACCCGTTGGCGAGCCGGGCAGTATGACGGCTGGTCGCTGGCTGGCCGCTGCTTTATCGTGCTGGAAGAGTTGCGCTGGGGGGCGTTTGGCGATGCCTGTCGTCTGGCGAATAGCGATGTGGCGGCCATGCTGAAAGATAATCTGCGCAGCATGGCCGCAAACTATCTGGCACAGGGAATTAATGCTTCTCCCACCACCCGGCATTTTTACCATCAGTGGCTGACGACGCCCGCTTCTCCCGGTCTGATTGATTATAAAGATATGCTGGGCTGGCTGGGGGACTGGTGTCAGGCGGATAAACATCCGGTGAGCTGGTCAGTGACGCAGAGCTGGCAAACGGTCGCGCTGGGAATGCCGAGACTCTGTTCGGCAAAACGGCTGGTGGATGGCATGGTGGAAGAGATATTTGGTACGTGATTGCCCCCTCTTTTTAAGGAGGGGGCGAAAGGGTTAGTGGTGCATTTCTACCGCTTCAGGTTCTGTCCGGGACTCAGGCACATGCCCAAAGCGTCTGGCATACAGTGCCGTGATGACAGGGACCAGAATTGCCGTCACAATCACGCTGGCGGCAACCAGAGCCGTGGCGGAAGCGGCCACGGGTTCAAAGGCCGGGTTAATCTGGGCGATAATCACCGGGTTGGCTACCGCAGCGCCTGCGGCCGAAGAGGCGGCCACGCCCGCGGTTCCGTTGCCGCCTCCGATGACGCGGTCTGCAATAATCAGTGGAATACCCGTGATCACGATGACGGCAACACCCAGCACAATGCCCAGCAGGCCGGTTTCCAGAATCACGTTCAGGTTGATGGTATTGCCCAACGCGAAGCCGAAGAACGGGATCAGTACCGGGGTGGCTTTGCTGAAGAAATCACGCAGATCGTGATCGAGGTTGCCCAGCGCAAAACCAATCAGGAACGGCAGGATCGCCCCGACAAAATGGTGTGGTTCAAAAGAGGCAAGGCCGGCAGAACCCAGAATCAACATCGTCATCAGCGGACCCGACTCCAGGGACATCAGCACGAACGCGCCCGATTCTTCTTTGGTGCCATATTGATTCATCAGGCTGGCATAGAGACCGCCGTTGGTCATATCCATTGCTGAGACTATGGCCAGAACAGATAATCCGGCGAAGAAGCCGGTCTGAATTCCATTCTCCGGAATGAACATTGCACAGATCATGGCAACAACCCAGGCGACCGCAATTTTAGTAATGACCAGCGTCCCTGATTTACGTAATACCGTACCTGTTGCACGCAAGTTAATAGATGCGCCGATGCAAAAGAACCAGACTGCCAGAATCGGTACCGTTCCGCTAATCATACCTTTTGTAAAACCGCCAAAATAAGCACCGGTATTCGGGGCTAGCGTATTTAATATCGCGCCAAGTACCAGCGGGACCAGCATCATCCCGCCCGGGATGCGTTCTATTGTTGCTTTAATCTTCATCATTAACCCTCACATCTCGTCCGCATGGCTGGCGGAAAGCTCAAAAAATAGATCAACAAATTCAAACGATTGCCTTTTTTAGGGCCAATCGATTCGTTATTTATGCTGTAGAGCGAAATTCAGGTGTTCAGCATTCCTTCATTTGAAAGCCGCTGGGATATCGTGTTCGGATTTATCATGCGATCTTTGGAATTGTGATTCAATGAAAATAAAACGCTGTTTTAGTTATCTTCGTCACATATTGAATGTAAACAGGATTGCCCACTGTTAATAATTGAATTTTGTGTAAATTCGCTGTGAAAAAATGTGCTTGCATTTTGTTTGGGGAGGAATAATAACGGGCGTTAAGATCTGTTTGATAAGGGGGTTTAGAATGACCTTATTTATCGTGAATTGACAAAAGCTGAAGGCAACTTACGAACAGGAAAAATAAGTGTGAAGTTGATCACATATATAAACGCTGGTAGGGTAAAAAGGTCTTTAACTGCCCAGACAGGCGTCAACAGGTTCGGTTGTATTGAGGTAAAACGTCAATGTAAGTAAACCTGCTACGCTTGAATAAGGAGATTCGCATGGAGCGGATCTCTGGTTCACAGCTTGCAAAATGCGCTGTGAAACGGACGGGGCTGAGTCTACGAGGAAAGCTATGCTTAGAAGGAAAAAAGTAAAACCCATCACGCTGCGCGATGTCACCATTATTGATGACGCGAAACTGCGCAAAGCGATTACAGCGGCCTCGCTCGGTAATGCGATGGAGTGGTTCGATTTTGGTGTTTACGGCTTTGTGGCCTATGCACTTGGTAAAGTGTTCTTCCCTGGTGCCGATCCCAGCTTGCAGATGATTGCTGCGCTGGGTACGTTCTCCGTTCCCTTCCTGATTCGTCCTCTCGGTGGCCTTTTCTTCGGCATGCTGGGTGATAAATATGGTCGCCAGAAGATCCTGGCTATTACCATTGTCATCATGTCGATAAGTACATTCTGTATCGGCCTTATTCCGTCGTATGCAACTATTGGTATATGGGCGCCGATTCTGCTGTTGATCTGTAAGATGGCGCAGGGCTTCTCCGTTGGCGGCGAATATACCGGTGCATCGATTTTTGTCGCTGAATATTCTCCGGACCGTAAACGTGGCTTTATGGGCAGCTGGCTGGACTTTGGTTCGATTGCCGGTTTTGTCATGGGCGCGGGGGTTGTGGTTCTGATCTCAACCGTAGTGGGTGAAGAGAACTTCCTTGACTGGGGCTGGCGTATTCCGTTCTTCCTGGCGCTGCCGCTGGGCATCATTGGGCTTTATCTGCGTCACGCCCTGGAAGAGACGCCTGCGTTCCAGCAGCACGTTGAAAAGCTGGAGCAGGGTGACCGTGAAGGGTTACAGGATGGCCCGAAAGTGTCGTTCAAGGAGATTGCGACCAAACACTGGCGCAGCCTGCTGACCTGTATTGGTCTGGTGATTTCCACCAACGTGACCTATTACATGCTGTTGACCTACATGCCGAGCTACCTGTCGCATAACCTGCACTACTCGGAAGACCACGGTGTGCTGATTATTATCGCCATCATGGTGGGTATGCTGTTTGTGCAGCCGATTATGGGTCTGCTGAGCGACCGCTTTGGCCGTAAGCCATTCATTATTCTCGGCAGCGTCGCCCTGTTCGCACTGGCAATCCCGGCCTTTATTCTGATTAACAGCAATGTGCTGGGGCTGATTTTCGCCGGTCTGCTGATGCTGGCGGTGATCCTCAACTGCTTCATCGGGGTGATGGCTTCTACGCTGCCGGCAATGTTCCCGACGCATATTCGCTACAGTGCGCTGGCGGCAGCCTTTAATATCTCCGTTCTGATTGCGGGCCTGACGCCGACGCTTGCTGCTTCACTGGTGGAGAGCACGCAGAACCTGATGATGCCTGCTTACTATCTGATGGTCATTGCGGTGATCGGCCTGATTACCGGTATTACCATGAAGGAGACGGCGAATCGTCCGTTGAAAGGGGCAACGCCTGCGGCGTCTGATATTCAGGAAGCGAAAGAGATCCTGCGTGAGCACTACGATAATGTAGAGCAGAAGATTGAAGATATTGACGCAGAGATTGAGGCGCTCCAGACAAAACGCTCTCGCCTTGTCGATCAGCATCCGCGAATTAACGAGTGATAAAAAAACCCGCCGCTGGCGGGTTTTCTTTTATTAGCATCCTGCGGCAATATAGTCGCCGCCGGCGCTGACGGGGATCACCGTCAGGAACAGGATCGTCGCGAACAGTATCAGAACAACCCCTCCGGCAATTTTGACCATCGGCATTACCCAGTTCAGGGACGTGCCGCCGCCAAACCAGGTTACTGTGCGTTCACGCGCGTAACGTACTGCCAGCGACAGCCCCATAATCGACAGCGCCGTGCCCAGCGACATTGTCATCACAGCAGCAATCCCCCAGCTAATAATACCGAGCGCATTCGAGAACATCAGGATCATAATTGCCCCGCTGCACGGGCGTGCGCCAATGGCCAGCACCACGCCCAGACGGGTTTTCCAGTCGCTTTTAGTCAGATCCACCCCTACGCCGTGATGGCCGCAGCCACAGCGTTCATTATGCTGGTGAAGCGGCTTGATGGCGCTAATCGCCATTTTGCGCGGACGCAGGCTGCTGAGCGCCTGATAAATGATAAACGCGCCGAAGACGGCAATCAGCACGGCGCTGATTTTCTCGACGTACCAACGGCTGGTGCTGATATCTCCTGACGCGAGGTTCAATCCAACCGCCAGGATAAAGACAAAGACGATCGCGCTGACGCCCTGCATCATGCTACCGATAAACGGTACGACGCGCGCCGCGAGCTGGCTCTCTTTATTGGTGGTGAGATACGTGGTAACGATAAATTTGCCGTGCCCAGGTCCAACGGCATGGAGTACACCATAAAGAAACGCACCGGTTAACAACCATAGCCCACCGCTGTACTGATGATTATTAAGTTGCAGCAGATACATCACCAGATATCGGTGCAGGGTGATCTGGGTGGCGAGGCACCACTGAATAAAAGCATTCCAGTGCGTATGCAGTGCAAAACCTGCCATAAGTAACACCAGCATGGCGAGCCCGGCGGTTGGGATACGCCAGTCACGTTGAAGTTGTTGTGTCGTCATGAGGTTGGCCCGCGAGAGAATATTTGCCGCTAGTATAGTGTTCAAATCGTTGGATCACACCGGGATCGTCAATAGATTGTGGATAAGTCTGTGCGTAAAAAGGTATAAGGCGGGGTTTTGCTGGGGAATACAGCAGTCAGTCATTTTTTTGCAACTTTTCTGTTGCGGTCGCTCGGGAACTCCCTATAATGCGCCTCCATCGACACGGAACATGTGAATCACTTCACAAACAACCGGGTCGGCTGAAGAGAAAAAATCCTGAAATAACGGGTTGACTCTGAAAGAGGAAAGCGTAATATACGCCACCTCGCGACAGAGCGCTGAAGCGCGTCGCAACTGCTCTTTAACAATTTATCAGACAATCTGTGTGGGCACTCAAAGTGACATGGATTCTTAATGTCTTCGGACACTAAATGAATACCAAGTCTCAACGAGTGAACACGTAATTCATTACGAAGTTTAATTCATTGAGCATCAAACTTTTAAATTGAAGAGTTTGATCATGGCTCAGATTGAACGCTGGCGGCAGGCCTAACACATGCAAGTCGAACGGTAACAGGAAGCAGCTTGCTGCTTCGCTGACGAGTGGCGGACGGGTGAGTAATGTCTGGGAAACTGCCTGATGGAGGGGGATAACTACTGGAAACGGTAGCTAATACCGCATAACGTCGCAAGACCAAAGAGGGGGACCTTCGGGCCTCTTGCCATCGGATGTGCCCAGATGGGATTAGCTAGTAGGTGGGGTAACGGCTCACCTAGGCGACGATCCCTAGCTGGTCTGAGAGGATGACCAGCCACACTGGAACTGAGACACGGTCCAGACTCCTACGGGAGGCAGCAGTGGGGAATATTGCACAATGGGCGCAAGCCTGATGCAGCCATGCCGCGTGTATGAAGAAGGCCTTCGGGTTGTAAAGTACTTTCAGCGGGGAGGAAGGCGATAAGGTTAATAACCTTGTCGATTGACGTTACCCGCAGAAGAAGCACCGGCTAACTCCGTGCCAGCAGCCGCGGTAATACGGAGGGTGCAAGCGTTAATCGGAATTACTGGGCGTAAAGCGCACGCAGGCGGTCTGTCAAGTCGGATGTGAAATCCCCGGGCTCAACCTGGGAACTGCATTCGAAACTGGCAGGCTAGAGTCTTGTAGAGGGGGGTAGAATTCCAGGTGTAGCGGTGAAATGCGTAGAGATCTGGAGGAATACCGGTGGCGAAGGCGGCCCCCTGGACAAAGACTGACGCTCAGGTGCGAAAGCGTGGGGAGCAAACAGGATTAGATACCCTGGTAGTCCACGCCGTAAACGATGTCGACTTGGAGGTTGTGCCCTTGAGGCGTGGCTTCCGGAGCTAACGCGTTAAGTCGACCGCCTGGGGAGTACGGCCGCAAGGTTAAAACTCAAATGAATTGACGGGGGCCCGCACAAGCGGTGGAGCATGTGGTTTAATTCGATGCAACGCGAAGAACCTTACCTACTCTTGACATCCAGAGAACTTAGCAGAGATGCTTTGGTGCCTTCGGGAACTCTGAGACAGGTGCTGCATGGCTGTCGTCAGCTCGTGTTGTGAAATGTTGGGTTAAGTCCCGCAACGAGCGCAACCCTTATCCTTTGTTGCCAGCGGTCCGGCCGGGAACTCAAAGGAGACTGCCAGTGATAAACTGGAGGAAGGTGGGGATGACGTCAAGTCATCATGGCCCTTACGAGTAGGGCTACACACGTGCTACAATGGCGCATACAAAGAGAAGCGACCTCGCGAGAGCAAGCGGACCTCATAAAGTGCGTCGTAGTCCGGATTGGAGTCTGCAACTCGACTCCATGAAGTCGGAATCGCTAGTAATCGTGGATCAGAATGCCACGGTGAATACGTTCCCGGGCCTTGTACACACCGCCCGTCACACCATGGGAGTGGGTTGCAAAAGAAGTAGGTAGCTTAACCTTCGGGAGGGCGCTTACCACTTTGTGATTCATGACTGGGGTGAAGTCGTAACAAGGTAACCGTAGGGGAACCTGCGGTTGGATCACCTCCTTACCTTAAAGAACCTGCCTTTGTAGTGTCCACACAGATTGTCTGATGAAAAGTAAATAGCAAGGCGTCTTGCGATTGAGACTGTACGTCCCCTTCGTCTAGAGGCCCAGGACACCGCCCTTTCACGGCGGTAACAGGGGTTCGAATCCCCTAGGGGACGCCACTTGCTGGTTCGTGAGTGAAAGTCACCTGCCGTCATATCTCAAAACTGACTTGCGAGTCATGTTTGAGATATTTGCTCTTTAAAAATCTGGATCAAGCTGAAAATTGAAACGACACACAGCTCATGTGTGTTCGAGTCTCTCAAATTTTCGCAATCAGAAGTGAAACATCTTCGGGTTGTGAGGTTAAGCGACTAAGCGTACACGGTGGATGCCCTGGCAGTCAGAGGCGATGAAGGACGTGCTAATCTGCGAAAAGCGCCGGCGAGGTGATATGAACCTTTGACCCGGCGATGTCCGAATGGGGAAACCCAGTGCAATCCGTTGCACTATCGTTAACTGAATACATAGGTTAACGAGGCGAACCGGGGGAACTGAAACATCTAAGTACCCCGAGGAAAAGAAATCAACCGAGATTCCCCCAGTAGCGGCGAGCGAACGGGGAGCAGCCCGGAGTCTGAATCAGCTTGTGTGTTAGTGGAACGGTCTGGAAAGTCCGACGGTACAGGGTGATAGTCCCGTACACGAAAATGCACATGCTGTGAACTCGAAGAGTAGGGCGGGACACGTGGTATCCTGTCTGAATATGGGGGGACCATCCTCCAAGGCTAAATACTCCTGACTGACCGATAGTGAACCAGTACCGTGAGGGAAAGGCGAAAAGAACCCCGGCGAGGGGAGTGAAAAAGAACCTGAAACCGTGTACGTACAAGCAGTGGGAGCCTACTTGTTAGGTGACTGCGTACCTTTTGTATAATGGGTCAGCGACTTATATTCTGTAGCAAGGTTAACCGTATAGGGGAGCCGAAGGGAAACCGAGTCTTAACTGGGCGTTAAGTTGCAGGGTATAGACCCGAAACCCGGTGATCTAGCCATGGGCAGGTTGAAGGTTGGGTAACACTAACTGGAGGACCGAACCGACTAATGTTGAAAAATTAGCGGATGACCTGTGGCTGGGGGTGAAAGGCCAATCAAACCGGGAGATAGCTGGTTCTCCCCGAAAGCTATTTAGGTAGCGCCTCGTGAACTCATCTTCGGGGGTAGAGCACTGTTTCGGCTAGGGGGCCATCCCGGCTTACCAACCCGATGCAAACTACGAATACCGAAGAATGTTATCACGGGAGACACACGGCGGGTGCTAACGTCCGTCGTGAAGAGGGAAACAACCCAGACCGCCAGCTAAGGTCCCAAAGTCATGGTTAAGTGGGAAACGATGTGGGAAGGCACAGACAGCCAGGATGTTGGCTTAGAAGCAGCCATCATTTAAAGAAAGCGTAATAGCTCACTGGTCGAGTCGGCCTGCGCGGAAGATGTAACGGGGCTAAACCATGCACCGAAGCTGCGGCAGCGACACTTATGTGTTGTTGGGTAGGGGAGCGTTCTGTAAGCCGTCGAAGGTGTGCTGTGAGGCATGCTGGAGGTATCAGAAGTGCGAATGCTGACATAAGTAACGATAAAGCGGGTGAAAAGCCCGCTCGCCGGAAGACCAAGGGTTCCTGTCCAACGTTAATCGGGGCAGGGTGAGTCGACCCCTAAGGCGAGGCCGAAAGGCGTAGTCGATGGGAAACAGGTTAATATTCCTGTACTTGGTGTTACTGCGAAGGGGGGACGGAGAAGGCTATGTCAGCCGGGCGACGGTTGTCCCGGTTTAAGCATGTAGGCGGAGGTTCCAGGTAAATCCGGTACCTTGTTAACGCTGAGGTGTGATGACGAGGCACTACGGTGCTGAAGTGATAAATGCCCTGCTTCCAGGAAAAGCCTCTAAGCATCAGGTAACACGAAATCGTACCCCAAACCGACACAGGTGGTCAGGTAGAGAATACCAAGGCGCTTGAGAGAACTCGGGTGAAGGAACTAGGCAAAATGGTGCCGTAACTTCGGGAGAAGGCACGCTGATGTGTAGGTGAAGCCCCTGCGGGCGGAGCTGAAATCAGTCGAAGATACCAGCTGGCTGCAACTGTTTATTAAAAACACAGCACTGTGCAAACACGAAAGTGGACGTATACGGTGTGACGCCTGCCCGGTGCCGGAAGGTTAATTGATGGGGTTAGCGGCAACGCGAAGCTCTTGATCGAAGCCCCGGTAAACGGCGGCCGTAACTATAACGGTCCTAAGGTAGCGAAATTCCTTGTCGGGTAAGTTCCGACCTGCACGAATGGCGTAATGATGGCCAGGCTGTCTCCACCCGAGACTCAGTGAAATTGAACTCGCTGTGAAGATGCAGTGTACCCGCGGCAAGACGGAAAGACCCCGTGAACCTTTACTATAGCTTGACACTGAACACTGGTCCTTGATGTGTAGGATAGGTGGGAGGCTTTGAAGCGTGGACGCCAGTCTGCGTGGAGCCGCCCTTGAAATACCACCCTTTAATGGCTGGTGTTCTAACGTAGACCCGTAATCCGGGTTGCGGACAGTGTCTGGTGGGTAGTTTGACTGGGGCGGTCTCCTCCCAAAGAGTAACGGAGGAGCACGAAGGTTGGCTAATCCTGGTCGGACATCAGGAGGTTAGTGCAATGGCATAAGCCAGCTTGACTGCGAGCGTGACGGCGCGAGCAGGTGCGAAAGCAGGTCATAGTGATCCGGTGGTTCTGAATGGAAGGGCCATCGCTCAACGGATAAAAGGTACTCCGGGGATAACAGGCTGATACCGCCCAAGAGTTCATATCGACGGCGGTGTTTGGCACCTCGATGTCGGCTCATCACATCCTGGGGCTGAAGTAGGTCCCAAGGGTATGGCTGTTCGCCATTTAAAGTGGTACGCGAGCTGGGTTTAGAACGTCGTGAGACAGTTCGGTCCCTATCTGCCGTGGGCGCTGGAGAATTGAGGGGGGCTGCTCCTAGTACGAGAGGACCGGAGTGGACGCATCACTGGTGTTCGGGTTGTCATGCCAATGGCACTGCCCGGTAGCTAAATGCGGAAGAGATAAGTGCTGAAAGCATCTAAGCACGAAACTTGCCCCGAGATGAGTTCTCCCTGAGACTTTAAGTCTCCTGAAGGAACGTTGAAGACGACGACGTTGATAGGTCGGGTGTGTAAGCGCAGCGATGCGTTGAGCTAACCGATACTAATGAACCGTGAGGCTTAACCTTACAACGCCGAAGGTGTTTTGGCGAAGAGACAGACACGATTTTCAGCTTAGATTCAGAGTCCGAAGGATTTTGCGCTGAGACAAGGCGGCAAACGAAGGAAAGGAAGGAGCATACTGAGGTATGTGACTGACTTTACGAGAGCAGCCAACGCAGTATCAGTGCGAAAGACACAGGACAGAGCACAAGAATTTGCCTGGCGGCTTTAGCGCGGTGGTCCCACCTGACCCCATGCCGAACTCAGAAGTGAAACGCCGTAGCGCCGATGGTAGTGTGGGGTCTCCCCATGTGAGAGTAGGGAACTGCCAGGCATCAAACAAGTGAAGAGGCCATCCGGAAGGATGGCCTTTTTGCGTTTGTTTGTTGAAAAACGGCAGGCCGGGTAAGGCGAAGCCGCCACCCGGCAACTCAGAGCGTACTATCCCTGACAAACATTCAAACGAAGCAATTGCCGCTGATGGAAACGCCCAAGGATCAGCACCGTCGTTAACGCACCAAGCAGCGCGCAAAACATATCTGACTGGGTATCCCATGGATCGCCCTGCGTCCCCAGAAAATCATCCGCACCCTGTCCCATTGCCAAAGCTGCCCACCACTCAATGAGTTCATAGGTGGCGCTAATGGCCAGAGCAACACAGCACACCAGAAATCCCGTCATCTTATGTCCACGAACATACCCACCGCGCAGCAGAATTTCTCGCGCTGCCAGTGCGGGAACCAGCCCCTGGAAGAAGTGACCGAGCTTGTCATACGGATTTCGGCTAAGCCCGAGCATCTCCTGAACCTCAAAACCAACCGGAACCTTTGCATAGGTGTACATACCACCAACCATCAGAATGATGGCGTGGAAGAAAATCAAGGTATAGAGAAGGGGAGTCAGGGGGTATCGCCGGTGCGTGGCAAGCAGAAGTGGGATGATGATAATGACGGGCGTCACCTCCATCAGCCAGGTGATGCGATCGCTCGTGAACAGGCCGGTATAAAACAGGATCAACAGCAGGAGCAGTGACCCGACTTTTAAAGCAGATAAGGTCATATCATTTTCATTGTCAGGGGAAAAAATCACTATTACCTGACAGAAGGGAAAATTCAATGCGTAGCGGATACAGAAAAGCAAAAACCCAGCCGTAGGCTGGGTTCTTTAAATAGTGGTGCCCGGACTCGGAATCGAACCAAGGACACGGGGATTTTCAATCCCCTGCTCTACCGACTGAGCTATCCGGGCAACGGAGCGCATTAAACCGCAATCGCGCGCGATCGTCAACATTATTTCGGGAAAAGCTGTTCAACTGCTTAAGTTTGCGGCAATCTGTCCGTTTGTGCCCTGGAATTGCACAAATCTTCCAGACAGTTCAGGCAAGATGTGACAATGCTGACGGTAAGAGGAGGGCAGTATGGCAAACGACTGGCTTGAGCTGCGTCAGCATGCAGAAACAGGTATTGAGACAATTAAGGCGCATTTCGAAGGACATGCCTTTGATCCCCACTGGCATGATAGCTATCTGGTCGGAATAACCCTTTCCGGCACCCAGCAGTTCCACTGTCGCCGTGAACGCCACCGTAGCCAGCCGGGCGATGCTTTTTTACTTGAGCCCGGGGAGATCCATGACGGTGATGCGCCGATAGAGGGGGGCTTTACTTATCTGACCTTTTATCTGGATGAACACTGGCTCACCCGTACGCTTCAAGGGCTGTACGACTCTACTCCCGGGAGCTACACCCTCCACTTTGCCCAAACGCTGACGCGAGAGCCTCAGTTGGTGCGCGCTATCGGTGATACATTTGCCTCGTTGCATAACGATGAAATGAAGATCGTCCAACAGAGCACAATGGATAACCTGCTCTCTCAGATCACTGCCCACTGCCACTGGCGTAAGAAACTCCCGTTGCAGTTACAAAGCTCCGCCGTGGCGCATCGTGCCCGCGACTATCTCTATGCGCATATCGGCGAGAACGTGGGGCTGTCAGACCTTGCCCGTGAGACGGGTACGGACCGCTTTACGCTCACCCGCTGTTTTAAGCGCGAATTTCACCTGGCACCGCACGCCTGGCTTATCCAGCTGCGCCTGGCAAAGGCCCGACAGATGCTGGCGTGTGGGGAACTGCCTGTTGATGTTGCGGCGGCAGTGGGTTTTGCCGATCAAAGCCATCTTGGTCGCTGGTTCCAGCGGGCATACCGTATTTCTCCGGCACACTACCGTCGGTTGTGCACAAACCTTCCAGACGTTTCCAGAAAATAACGGCACATTCGTGGCTCTAATAAAAAAGGAGTCACCTGTGAATTTATTACCCTTCCTGTTGTTTGCATTTGTCGCCTCGATTACACCGGGGCCAACCAATATTCTGGTACTGGCTAACAGTCAGCACTTTGGCGTAAAAAATACGTTTCCTGCGATCCTGGGCGGGTGTATTGCCGCCAGCGCTATTGTTCTGGTTTCAGGTGCTGGGGCAGGAGAAGTGTTACGCCAGTATCCGCTGATACGTCAGGTAATGAGCTGGGCGGGCGTGCTGTGGCTTTCCTGGATGAGCTGGCAGCTGTTTAGCGCCCCGGCCGCGAATCTCTCCTTCAGACGCCATGTCCGGTTTACCGCGCGGGCGGCGGCGTTATTACAGGTTGTAAACCCAAAAACGTGGATGATGGCGCTGGCAGTTGTCAGCTTGTTTGCTCCGGCAAGCGACCATGCATTTCGGGATGTTGCGCTGATGGCGCTATGGTTTCTGGCGATCTCCGTGGCTTGTTTGTTGTGCTGGGCGTGGCTGGGGAAGGCGGTGAACCGGATTTTCCGCACCACCGTGGCGATGGTGCGATTTCAGCGCGCGATGGCGCTGTGCTTGTTTATTTCCGCCTGGACGGGAATGCTGGCTTAGGTCAGAGCACCACCCATACGACACTGCGCAAACCGCAAAATATCTTCCGCCAGACGGTGCGCCGTATCCACATCCGCCTGGCTACGGTTCACCAGCATGCGGCTCAGGCAACCTTCCAGCACCAGCTCCATCTGCTTCGCGACCATTGCCGGATCATCCACTTCAAGTGTGGTCAGCAGCTCGTGTGTGAACTCGTGCGCGGCACGTTTTTGCTGATCTGCCAGTTGATGGATGGGGTGTCCGGGATCCGGATAGTAGGTGCAGGCGGCGATAAACAGACAGCCTGGGTAACGGTTGTTGGTTACACACTCCGTCAGTGCGGTATAGCGCGCCAGCAGCTTTTGCTCGGTGGTCAGCTCTTCATTCAGCATCAGCTGCCTGCGCCAGATATCCACCTGCTGGCTGAGATAGCGCAGGGCATCGTACAGCAGCGCCTCTTTATCCGGCCAGAAGCGCTTAAGTTCATCCAGAGGGTAATCGATACGGTCGGCGACCATCTCAAGCGTGGTGCTGGCGATCCCTTGAATCTCAAGCAATTGCAGGGCTTGTCCCAGTACGTCTTCGCGTTGCACGGTTATCTCCTCCGCTATTCCCAACGGTTTGTCCCGTCTAAAGTGTTGTTTACGGTTGGCGATTGCGCAAATGCGCGTTGAATGTCGTCGCGTCCATAAACCCGGTTACACGCTGCGTCGGCTGTTCTTCCCCCTGTTCATTGAAGAACAGGATGGTAGGCAGCCCGAGCACATTAAGTTGCTTCAGTAGAGCCTTATCCTGCGCGCTGTTGGCGGTAACGTTCGCCTGGAGCAGAACGGTATCGCTCAGCGCATGTTGTACCAGCGGATCGCTGAAGGTGTATTTTTCAAACTCTTTGCAGGCCACGCACCAGTCGGCGTAGAGATCGAGCATGACCGGTTTGCCTTTCGCCTGCGCCAGGGCGCGGTTAAGGTCATCCACGTTCTTAATCTGTATAAAATTCAGATGAGCCTGCGTTTGACCTGCCGGGGTGCCAAACGCCCAGTCCTGTAGTGGACGGACGCTCACCAGCGCGGCCGCCAGCAGAAGGATCTGTAGCAGGCGCATCCACGGTTTCTTCGCCCCCAGACTCACGATAAACGCCCAACTGAAGAAGGCCACGCCGAGCATCGCCCACAGACGTGTACCCCACACATCACCAATGATGCGCTCCAGCAGGAATACCGGTAGCGCCAGAATGACAAAACCAAACGCGGTTTTCACCGTCTCCATCCACGGTCCGCTCTTCGGCAGCAGACGATTGCCAAACACCGTCACCAGGATCAGCGGCAGGCCCATGCCGAGCGCGTAGAGGTACAGCGTGCCGCCGCCGAGCCACAGGTTGCCGCTCTGAGCAATGTATAACAGGATGGCGCTCAACGGCGCGGTGGTGCAGGGGGAGCAAATCAGCCCGGCGATGGCACCCATGGCGAACACGCCGCCCGCAGAGCCACCCTGCTGACAGTTGCTCATTAGCGTCAGACGGGTTTGCAGGGAAGAGGGCAGTTGCAGGGTGAACAGGCCAAACATCGACAGCGCCAGCAGAATAAACACCGCTGACAGACCGATAAGCACATAAGGGTGCTGAAGGGCGGCCTGGAACTGCAATCCGGCAGCAGCGACCACGAGGCCGAGCGCCGTATAGGTTAACGCCATGCCCTGCACATAGATAAAGGCCAGCAACAGCGCGCGGGTAGTGGAAAGGCGTTGTTTACCGCCCAGCACGATGCCAGAGATAAGCGGGTACATGGGCAGTACGCAGGGCGTAAAGGCGATGCCGATACCAATCAATAACGCCCAAAGCGCTGAGAACGGAAGGTCTGAAGCGGCTTTGCCTTCACCCCTCTCCCCTGAGGGGTGAGGGGAGGCAGCCGCTTTCACTTCGCTAAGCGGAACGACCTTTGTTTCAGGTGGGTAACAGAATCCCGCATCGGCGCAGCCCTGATACGTCACCCTCAGGGTAGCGCCTTTATCCGCCTGATTCACCGTGACGGGCACGCTTAAGCGCTGGCGATAAATTTCGCTCTTACCGTAGAACTCGTCCTCGTGCCACTCGCCAGCGGGCAACTGCAATGCGCCGACGTTCGCCTTTGCCGGCGTGATGCTGACCTGCTTGCGATAGAGGTAGTAACCCTCTTTCACCTGCCAGGTGAGACTGAGATCGTGCTGGTTTTGCTGAAAGTCGAAAACGAACGCCTGGTCGGCAGGAATAAAGTTCGAACGGCCGGGTGCGTCAAACAACCCGGCAAAAACTGACGTGCTGCACAGCAGCAGGATCAGCGTAATGAAGCGTTGAGCCATGAGAGATAATCGTTATCGCCGTGGACCACTGGCAGAACCAGCAGCTCCGGGGTTTGGTATGGATGATGAGACTTGAGGCAGTCGAGGAGCGCCTGCTGGTTTGTCAGGTTGGTTTTGAGCAACATCTGGACTTCGTACTCTTGCTCCAGCTTGCCTTCCCAGTAATAAAGGGAGGTGGCGCCGGGAAGAAGTGTGACACAGGCAGCCAGTTTTTCGGCCAGCACTTTGGCGGCCAGATCCTGGGCAGAAGCTTCATCAGGGGCGGTGCACAGTACAACAACAGCATCAGGCGTGTTCACAAGTCGACCTCCTCATCACGAAAGTCTTCACTATATCACGCAAGGCGGTTGGTCATTAATGAAACGGGCCGCAGAGCGGCCCGATTTTAACTATTTTTACAACGGCTAATCGTTTACAGCACAATGCCGCCGATGATAAAGCCGAGGATCACGCAGAGCGTAATCGCCACCACGCCCGGGATGAGGAACGCGTGGTTAAACACGTACTTACCAATACGGGTTGAGCCGGTGTCATCCATCTCAACCGCGGCCAGCAGGGTTGGATAGGTGGGCAGCACGAACAGGGCGGAAACCGCTGCAAAAGAGGCAATCGCCGTCAGCGGCGTCACGCCCAGCATCAGTGCCGCAGGCATCAGCGCTTTGGTGGTCGCAGCCTGGGAGTACAGCAGCGTCGCGGCAAAGAACAGCACTACCGCCAGCAGCCACGGATAGTTGTGCAGCAGGTCGCCTGCAACGGTCTGGATATCGCTGATGTGCGCTTTCACAAAGGTATCGCCGAGCCACGCCACGCCCAGCACGCACACGCAGGCGCTCATACCGGATTTGAAGGTGCTGGCGTTCAGCACTTCGCTGGTGTCGATTTTACAGGTGATGCTGATCAGCGTCGCGATGGTCAGCATAAACACCACAATGGCTTCGTTACGCGGCAGAACCGGGTTCTGGATCAGACCTACCGTATCGCTGATGGCGGTCGCATAGAACATTACGGCGACGATACCAATCAGGAACAGCAGCACGGAGCGTTTTGCATGCGGCTTCAGCTCGAAGACCTGGCTACCGCGCAGGCTCACTTCACCTTTTGCCAGACGCTCCTGGTAAACCGGATCGTCTTTCAGCTCGGCGCCGAGGAAGTTACACAGCACGGCAGTGATCATTACCGCAATCAGCGTGACCGGAATACAGATTGCCAACAGCGTCAGGTAGCTTACGCCCATCGGCTCAAGGATACCCGCGAAGAAGACCACCGCCGCGGAAATAGGCGAGGCGGTAATCGCAATCTGGGAGGCGACCACGGCAATAGAAAGAGGGCGAGACGGGCGAATACCCTGCTCTTTCGCCACTTCGGTGATTACCGGCAGCGTGGAGAAAGCGGTATGGCCAGTACCGGCGAGAATGGTCATAAACCAGGTCACCAGCGGGGCAAGGAAGGTGATGTATTTCGGATGGCGACGCAGCATACGCTCCGCCAGGCTCACCAGGTAGTCCATACCGCCCGCGACCTGCATGGCCGCGATAGCAGCAATAACCGCCATGATGATTTCGATAACGTCAAAAGGGATTGCGCCGGGTTTAATCTGAAAGATCAGGGTAAGTACAAGCACTCCGAGACCGCCAGCAAAACCGATGCCGATACCCCCGAGTCGTGCGCCCAAATAAATCGCCAACAGGACGATGACGAGTTCTGCTCCAAACATAAAGACCTGCCTTGCTCATTAACAAGTTGATATTGAATTGTTGTGTTTTGGTAACGCCCATAAAGAAAAAAGGCACGTCACAAGTGACGTGCCTTTCGGAAGCTTAGCCTGAACGGTTACTGTTCGCTTTCATCGGTATATCGTTTCGCTTTATATGCCGGGTGCATCAGGTTCTGGGCGGAGAAGATATCGTCCAGTTCGGCTTCGGTCAACAATCCTCGCTCGAGAACCACCTCACGCACGCTCTTACCGGTTTCGGCACAAATCTTCCCGACGATATCGCCGTTGTGGTGGCCGATGAACGGGTTGAGGTAGGTGACGATGCCGATGGAGTTATAGACGTAGCCTTCACACACTTCTTTATTCGCGGTGATGCCGTTGATGCATTTTTCCAGCAGGTTGTAGCAGGCGTTGGTCAGAATATGGATAGATTCAAACATCGCCTGGCCAATCACCGGCTCCATCACGTTAAGCTGGAGCTGACCGGCTTCGGAGGCCATGGTGACGGTCGTATCGTTACCAATAACCTTGAAGCAAACCTGGTTCACCACCTCTGGCACCACCGGGTTCACTTTAGCTGGCATGATGGATGAACCCGCCTGCAACTCTGGCAGGTTGATTTCATTCAGGCCAGCGCGCGGACCGGAGGAAAGCAGGCGCAGGTCGTTACAGATTTTGGACAGTTTCACCGCCAGACGTTTCAGTGCGCTGTGCACCATCACGTAGGCGCCGCAGTCTGAGGTAGCTTCAATCAGGTCTTCCGCAGGCACAACCGGCAGGTTGGACACTTCAGCCAGCTTCTGTACCGCCAGCTGCTGATAGCCATCTGGCGTGTTCAGGCGTGTACCGATGGCGGTTGCGCCCAGGTTCACTTCCAGCAGCAGTTCGGACGTGCGCAGCAGGTTTTTGGTCTCTTCGTTCAGCAGCACGTTAAACGCGTGGAATTCCTGTCCGAGGGTCATTGGCACCGCGTCCTGCAACTGGGTACGGCCCATTTTCAGGATGTCCTGGAACTCAACGGCTTTACGCTGGAAGCCATCGCCCAGCTGATTAATCGCGTCGACCAGTTTGACGATAGAGGCATACACCGCGATGCGGAAGCCGGTTGGGTAGGCGTCGTTGGTGGACTGACATTTGTTAACGTGGTCGTTCGGGTTCAGGTACTGGTATTCACCTTTCTGATGACCCATCAGCTCCAGGCCGATGTTTGCCAGCACTTCGTTGGTGTTCATGTTGACGGAGGTGCCCGCGCCGCCCTGATAGACGTCGACCGGGAACTGATCCATGCATTTGCCGTTGTTCAGCACCTCATCGCACGCGGCGATAATCGCATTTGCAGCGCTTTTAGGAATGGTTTGCAGCTCTTTGTTCGCCAGAGCCGCGGCTTTTTTTACCATCACCATGCCACGCACAAATTCAGGGATGTCGCTGATTTTGCTGTTGCTGATGTAGAAGTTTTCAATCGCTCTCAGAGTGTGAACACCATAGTAGGCATCCGCTGGAACTTCCCTGGTACCCAACAAATCTTCTTCGATACGAATGTTGTTTAACATGTGAACCTTCTTTTCAAGCTGCCGATGGATTGTACTAAACACACAGTATATATGTGGTTTTGAATATTTTATGACCGACGATTATTCCCTCAATCGGCCAGATGTTCGAGATCATATGCTGATGATAGCGAATTGCCGTAAGCTGGATCACTTATTATCGACCCGATTTCATGATAATTATTAATCTGTGAAATATGTCACCGCTTTAATATTTCCAGAAAAAATATCCGTGCAAACCGATTGAAATTTGGCTAACCGTCACCATCTCTTATCTACGCGCTTCGCGAACACATTCAGTCAGGGGCCAGAAGGCACCTGCCATACAGGAGATGCCAGTGCGCTGGATACCATTTATTGCTTTCTTTCTTTATGTTTACATTGAAATTTCGATTTTCATCCAGGTTGCCCATGTGCTGGGCGTCCTGCTGACGCTGATTCTGGTGATCTTCACCTCCGTCATCGGCATGTCGCTGGTGCGCAATCAGGGTTTCAAAAATTTCCTGTTAATGCAGCAGAAGATGGCCGCAGGCGAAAGCCCTGCCGCCGAGATGATCAAAAGCGTGTCGCTGATTATTGCTGGTTTGCTGCTGATCCTGCCGGGCTTCTTTACCGACTTCCTCGGCCTGCTGTTGCTGTTGCCGCCGGTGCAGAAGCACCTGACCATGAAGCTGCTGCCGCATCTGCGTTTCAGCCGTATGCCAGGCGGTGGTTTCAGCACCGGTCCGGGGGATACCTTTGAAGGGGAATACCAGCGTAAGGATGAGCAGCGCGACCGGTTAGATCATAAAGACGATCGGTAAGTTTCTGGCCCGGTGGCGCTCGCTCACCGGGCCTGAGGATCTTGCCGCTTCGGTAAAAACACCCACAGCCCCGCCAGCATGACGATGGCGTACACACTCTTCCATCCCACCATCGCCAGCAGCATCAGGCACAGGACACACCCGACAGCCGCCAGCGCCTTAAAGCGACCTTTCAGCAGCCGACAGCCCGCCAGCATGCACAGCAGGTAGATCATGATGAAAATACCGTTGGCGTAGACAATCAGCGCGTCAAGGTTGATGTCGAGGAGATAAATGGCCAGGGAACTCACCACGCAGCAGCCCAGTACGGTATTCAGCGCATTCACCGGAAGCTGACGCTTTGACAGGCGTGAGAGGGGGCTATCCGGTTTATAAAGTGCCTGAGACCACACCAGCCGGGCGAAGCTCTGAATATAGATGTTGAGGCTGGCAAAGCAGGCGAGATAGCCAATCACGCAGGCTACCCACAGGGCTTTAACGCCAAACAGCTGCACCACGATGCCCGGCAGCGACGCGGCGGCGGCTTTCTCTTCACCGAATGCGTTGAAGTGCAGCACCAGTACGGTACAGGCCCAGTACACGGTCCCCGCCAGCAGCAGGCCAATCATCAGGGCGCGGGGAAAATCACGCTCGGGCTGTTTAAATTCGGATGCCAGATGAGCGAACGCCTCCAGACCGACGAAACACCAGAACATGACGGATAGTGCAGCGAAAAGCTGTGCGTGGTCGATGTCGTTAATCGCGGGGAAAGGAATATCCGCCACGGTAATGTCACCCGCAAACCAGATGGCGACGATCAGCGCGACAATTAACACGGCGACCAGCGTTTGCAGATTGGCGCTGGAACTGGCCCCGCGCGAGCCTACCCACCAGACAATCGCCAGCGTACCGAGTTCAGCCAGCAGCAGCTGTTCATCGTGCCAGCCAAACAGCGCCTGTCCGAAGCCGGTTGCGATATGCAGGGCTGCCGGAAGGCCAACGGGTATCACCGACAAAAATAGCCAGCCGGTGACGCGCTCCATCCGCGGCCCAAACGCCATGCCGACAAAATGCGCTACGCCGCCTGCGCTCGGGAAGTGCCGCCCGAGTATGGCAAAGACAATCGCCACCGGAAACACCAGCACGATCAGCACCGGCCATGCCCAAAGACTGTTATTGCCGGCAACCAATGCCGCCAGCGCGGGAACCGCAAATACCCCCGTGCCTAATAAAGACGTTGAGAGTAAGCCAATGCCCTGCGCCAGCCCCAACTCCTGCCTGAGTCCACTCATTTACCTCGTCCCGCGACCATCAAAAGAGAGTGGATGGTAACACTTTCGCAAATTTTTTTTCGATTACCCCTTGAAGGGGTAAAAAGCTATCCCCATCTCTCAGGGCACTAGCCGGAAAACCGCATGCGGACCGGCGTCATCCATAACTGATAATGACTTTCTCAAAGGAGAGCTATCAATGAGTATTCGTCCGTTACATGATCGTGTGATCGTCAAACGTAAAGAAGTTGAAACCAAGTCTGCTGGCGGCATCGTTCTGACCGGTTCAGCAGCAGCAAAATCAACGCGTGGCGAAATCATCGCTGTCGGTAAGGGCCGCATCCTGGAAAACGGAACTGTGCAGCCACTGGACGTTAAAGTTGGTGACATCGTCATTTTCAACGATGGCTACGGCGTGAAATCCGAGAAGATCGACAATGAAGAAGTGTTGATCATGTCCGAGAGCGACATTCTGGCAATTGTTGAAGCGTAATTAACGCACGAAACTGTACGAATTTGAGGAAATAAGAACATGGCAGCTAAAGACGTAAAATTCGGTAACGACGCTCGTGTAAAAATGCTCCGCGGCGTAAACGTACTGGCAGACGCAGTGAAAGTCACTCTGGGCCCGAAAGGCCGTAACGTAGTGCTGGACAAATCCTTCGGCGCGCCAACCATCACCAAAGATGGTGTTTCTGTTGCACGTGAAATCGAGCTGGAAGACAAGTTCGAAAACATGGGCGCACAGATGGTGAAAGAAGTTGCCTCTAAAGCGAACGACGCTGCCGGTGACGGCACCACCACCGCGACCGTACTGGCGCAGGCGATCATCACCGAAGGCCTGAAAGCCGTTGCTGCGGGCATGAACCCAATGGATCTGAAACGTGGTATCGACAAAGCTGTCGCCTCTGCTGTTGAAGAACTGAAAGCGCTGTCCGTACCGTGCTCTGACTCTAAAGCCATTGCTCAGGTTGGTACTATCTCCGCTAACTCCGACGAAACCGTAGGTAAACTGATCGCTGAAGCGATGGATAAAGTCGGTAAAGAAGGCGTGATCACCGTTGAAGACGGTACTGGTCTGGAAGACGAACTGGACGTGGTTGAAGGTATGCAGTTCGACCGCGGTTACCTGTCTCCATACTTCATCAACAAGCCAGAAACTGGCGCTGTTGAGCTGGAAAGCCCGTTCATCCTGCTGGCTGACAAGAAAATCTCCAACATCCGCGAAATGCTGCCAGTGCTGGAAGCCGTTGCGAAAGCAGGCAAGCCGCTGGTAATCATTGCTGAAGACGTTGAAGGCGAAGCGCTGGCGACTCTGGTGGTTAACACCATGCGTGGCATCGTGAAAGTGGCAGCGGTTAAAGCACCTGGCTTCGGCGATCGTCGTAAAGCGATGCTTCAGGATATCGCTACCCTGACTGGCGGTACCGTGATCTCCGAAGAGATCGGTATGGAGCTGGAAAAAGCGACCCTGGAAGACCTGGGCCAGGCGAAACGCGTTGTGATCAACAAAGACACCACCACCATCATCGACGGTGTGGGTGAAGAAGCTGCTATTCAGGGCCGTGTTGGTCAGATCCGTAAGCAGATCGAAGAAGCAACTTCCGATTACGACCGTGAAAAACTCCAGGAGCGCGTAGCGAAACTGGCAGGCGGCGTAGCGGTAATCAAAGTCGGTGCGGCTACCGAAGTTGAAATGAAAGAGAAGAAAGCACGCGTTGACGATGCCCTGCACGCGACCCGTGCTGCGGTAGAAGAAGGCGTGGTTGCTGGTGGTGGTGTCGCGCTGGTGCGTGTAGCCGCTAAACTGGCTGGCCTGACTGCTCAGAACGAAGACCAGAACGTGGGTATCAAAGTTGCGCTGCGCGCGATGGAAGCTCCTCTGCGTCAGATCGTGTCCAACGCCGGTGAAGAGCCGTCTGTGGTTGCGAACAACGTGAAAGCGGGTGAAGGTAACTACGGTTACAACGCGGCAACTGAAGAATACGGCAACATGATCGACTTCGGTATCCTGGATCCAACTAAAGTGACCCGTTCTGCACTGCAATACGCGGCATCTGTAGCTGGTCTGATGATCACGACCGAGTGCATGGTGACCGACCTGCCTAAAGGCGACGCGCCTGACTTAGGTGCTGCTGGTGGTATGGGCGGCATGGGTGGCATGGGCGGCATGATGTAATCATGCTGTTCTGAACCTCTCAGAACGAACCCCGGGCAGCAATGCCCGGGGTTTTTTATTGTCTTCTACTCAAACGTGCCTTTCACGCACACCACGCCTTCACGCACCATCTGGCGGCCTTTCGCCCAGACCTCACGGATCTTCAGGTCATCCGTCAGCACCAGGAAATCGGCATCGCATCCGGGCGCGATCCGCCCTTTATGCTCCAGACCGAGAAACTCCGCCACGTTACGCGTAAATGGCAGAAGCGCCTCCTCCAGCGGCAGGTGATATCGGCCGACCAGCTGCTGTAGCGTCTCAAGCAGGGACTCAAAACCCGCCACGCCAATGCCAACAAGATTACCGTTTGCGTCAAAATTCGGCTGGCTGCCGTTGCCATCCGAGCTGAGCGTGAGCCGGTTAAACGGCACCTGCGCGTCACGGGCCGTCGCGATGGCGGTAGCGGCATCAATGGGCTCACTGATGCTGGTGGTGATGTCGATGTACCCCCCTTCGCGGGCATAGTCCAGTGCGGCGTGGAACAGTGCCTGGGCGCGGTTGACGTGGGTTGGCAGCAGCTTCGTGCGGGGCACGTCGGCGTTATTCAGGATGTTAAGCAGTGGCTCCAGCCGTTTCGGGCTGTTGCCGAGGTGAAACACGGATATCCCCGCTTTGGCGCCCAGCAGCCCGCCGACGCGTGACTGGGCGGCCATATTCGCGAGCTGGTCATCTGCCGGAGCGGAAGAGCGATGGTCGGAAATCGCGCATTTCACGCCAATGATTTTATCAATCAGCGCCACATCCTTTTCGATACTGCCGGTAATCGTCGGAGAAGGCAGGCCATACGCGCCTGTCAGCATCCACGTGCTGATCCCTTCATGCTCAAGCGCCCGCGTTTTCGCCAGCAGCGACTCGGGATGGCGGGTCACGCCGTCGGTGCCCAGCAGGCCAACAACGGAGGTGATGCCAGCCGCCACCAGCGCAGACAATCGCACCTCTGGCGTCCGGGTGTGGGGACCGGCTTCACCGCCGCCGCCAATCAGGTGTACATGCTGATCGATAAACCCCGGACAAACCACCGCTCCGGCGAGATCGCTTTCAGGACAGTCTGGCCTCGTTGTGGCGTGGCCCGCTTTTTCGACTGCGACGATTTTTCCTCCGGCAATTAGCAGATCGCAATGCCCAAGATCCTCGGGAGCGTAAAGCTGCGCATTGCGGAAAAGGTGCGGTTCCAGCACTGAAAAATCCATTTTTATCTCCTCAGAAGAGTAGCTGCATCACCCACATTGAGAGCAGGGCGTTAATGACGCAGATAGTGATGATGTGCGGATAATACTTCGGGTTGACGCCTGCGGTGCCAAGGCAACGGCCCGTGTTTTGCACCGGATTACCCATCAGATAGATGGCGGGCAGCAGGATGGTGGCATCGTGACCGTTGAGCGTGCCGGCAGCGACCAGACTGGCGCAGACCCCCACACCGCCGCCCATGCTCATTACCGAGGCCAGAAGAACCGTTGCCGCCGCACCCGGAAGCCCCCACAGGGCCATGATGGGCTCGCATACCCTGCCGACAATATCCAGCAGGCCGGTTACCTTGAGCGCCTGAATGATGACAAACGCCATGACCACGTTCGGCAGCAGGCTGGTGGTGGCGATGGTAAAGCCGCGGCGGGCGCCATCGATAAACAGGTCCATGATATTTTTACGCGGCTGGGCGATCATTTTTCCTCCTGAAGGCGGCGAACTTCCATGTGGGCGATCCACAGTCGCAGGAAGTTCGCGCCAACAAATTTGAACACCAGAATGACGGCAAGCGGCGTGATCACCGGGACGGTAATAAAGGTAAAGAGTGCGGCACCGGAAGAAAAATAGTTGGTAATAATGGCGCTACCGCTGGTCTGGAAGGTGGCGAAAATGGCGCGTTCATGGTCAGTAATCGCCCCTTCGTCAGTCAACTCTTTGGTCATCCCTGCGGCTGCATCGGTATTTTGCAGGTTGGCGATAAGCGCCAGAGAGCAGATGCCCGGCACGCCGAGCAGCGGGCGCAGAATGGGCGTCATGAGCTGTTGTGCGGCGCGCAGCCCGCCCAGCCCCTCGGTAACGGCAATAATCCCGAGCGATAAAATGACCGAGGGCGCCAGTTCAAGGGCAAATAAAAAACCGTCTTTCGCTCCTGTGCCGCCCTCACCGCGAAACGTTAGCGCGCCGTTCACCGGTCCAAAGCTGCCGTTCAGCACGGTGAAATCCAGCACGCGCCACCATTCGGTACTTTTGGCGAAAAAACCTGAGAAAAATACGATGGTGAGCACGAACGCCAGATAGCCCACCCAGGTTACTTTTTCCTCTCCTGAGGATGATGCACTCATGAAACCCCCTTTTTTGAGTCGCGTACAAAAGTTGTACGTCGCATCACTAAAAACGATCGGGGGCTAAAACACGATATCCCAAAGGTTATTATCAGAATTCATTTAAGATGTCGGAGGAGTGCCAGCGGAATCTGGCTCGCAGAAATGCTCAGCATTTTTCTTTTGGTCATCTTTTTAGTATAAGGTTTACACGCGGACAACTACTGTCCAGCTTATTGAAAACGAGGAATAACATGCGCATAAAAGTCTGTGCAGGGATTGTAGGTGCAGCATTGCTGCTGGCGGGTTGTAGCACCAGCAATGAGCTGACGGCAGCGGGCCAGAGCGTTCGCTTTGTGGAAGATAAGCCGGGCAGCGAATGCCAGCTGTTAGGCACCGCCACTGGCGAGCAAAGCAACTGGATGTCGGGGCAGCACGGCGAAGAGGGCGGCTCTATGCGCGGTGCGGCCAATGCCCTGCGTAATCAGGCTGCGGCAATGGGCGGCAACGTCATTTACGGGGTGAGCAGCCCGACGCAGGGGATGCTGTCCAGCTTTGTGCCAACCGCCAGCCAGATGAACGGCCAGGTCTATAAGTGCCCGAACTGATATAACTTTTTGATGGCGCTGCCGCTTTATCTCCAGGGCAGGTAAGCGTAGCGCCACCTGCCTTTTTACTGCTGCCGCAGCTGCAAATCCAGCGGCGTCTTACTCGGCTCTCCGCCAATCTCACGTGCCAGCTTCGGCACCATATAACCCGAAACCAGCGTTAACAGCTCGCGCATAATCTTCCGGGCCTCTTCATCTGTCACCATGAAGTGCGCCGCGCCCTGGACGCGATCCAGAACATGCAGGTAATAGGGCATTACGCCCGCATCAAATAAGGCATTGCTGAGATCGGCCAGCACGCGGGCGCTGTCGTTCACGCCGCGCAGTAATACGCTCTGGTTGAGCAGCGTCACGCCTGCCTTTCGCATACGCGCCATCGCCGCACGAAAGTCCGCGTCAATTTCATTCGCGTGGTTGATATGGTTCACCAGCAGCACCTGCAAACGGGACTGCTCCAGGCGCGTGACCAGGGCGTCGGTGATACGCGCCGGGATGACGATCGGTAAACGGCTGTGAATGCGCAGACGCTTAATGTGCGGGATGGTCTCAAGCTGAGTCAGCAGCCAGTCCAGCTCATGATCTTTTGCCATCAGCGGGTCGCCGCCGGAAAAGATGATTTCATCCAGCTCCGGGTGCGCCGCGATGTAGTCCAGTGCCACCTGCCAGTTGCGTTTATTGCCCTGATTTTCGGCGTACGGGAAGTGGCGACGGAAGCAATAGCGGCAATTTACCGCGCAACCACCCTTAACCAGCAGCAGGGCGCGATTACGGTATTTATGCAGCAAACCCGGTACGACACTGTTTTGCTCTTCCAGCGGATCGGTGCTGTATCCGGGGGCGGTAATAAACTCATCCTGAGAGGTAAGCGTCTGTTTTAATAATGGATCATCAGGGTTACCCTTTTCCATTCGGGCAACAAACGCGCGGGGAACGCGCAGGGCGAAAAGGCGCTTCGCCTCACGACCTGCACGCAACGCTTCGTGCTGTTCGAGGTCTAAAAGACGCAGCAATTCATCAGGACTGGTGATTACATCGGCAAGTTGCGATAACCAATCTTCTCTGGACGGGGTGTTTAGGGTTACAATATGCGCCATTTTGTGGCTTAGCTACCAGTTAACAAATTTAGAGGGCCTTATGGCAACGTACTATAGCAACGATTTTCGTGCTGGTCTTAAAATCATGATGGACGGCGAACCGTACGCGGTTGAAGCCAGCGAATTCGTTAAACCAGGTAAAGGCCAGGCATTCGCACGCGTTAAGCTGCGCCGCCTGCTGACCGGTACCCGTGTTGAGAAAACCTTCAAATCTACTGACTCCGCTGAAGGCGCTGATGTTGTCGATATGAACCTGACTTACCTGTACAACGACGGTGAGTTCTGGCACTTCATGAACAACGAAACCTTCGAGCAGCTGTCTGCGGACGCGAAAGCGATTGGCGACAACGCCAAGTGGCTGCTGGATCAGGCTGAGTGCATCGTTACCCTGTGGAACGGTCAGCCTATCGCGGTTACGCCTCCGAACTTCGTTGAGCTGGAAATCGTTGAAACCGATCCAGGTCTGAAAGGTGATACCGCAGGTACTGGCGGCAAGCCTGCCACCCTGTCTACCGGCGCGGTGGTTAAAGTGCCACTGTTCGTACAGATCGGTGAAGTGATCAAAGTGGATACCCGCTCCGGCGAATACGTATCCCGCGTGAAGTAATTTACGTCATGATTAAAGGCGCAGCGCCCGCTGCGCCTGATTTTGCAGGCAGGGAAGATGAAACGTACCGTTAAAATTCTGCTTCTGTTAGCGTTCTCCAGCGCAATTCTCTCCGGTTGCAACACCGCGCGTGGCGTGGGCGAAGATATTCAGGATCTCGGCCATATCATTTCCCATGCGGCCAGCTAATTCCGTCTAATTTTCCTAAAAATTCTTCCTTTTCCGTCAAACGACAAGATCTTGTCTATTCTTAAGTTGCTATACACAAAATAACTTTGGCTATAAAAGGAAGATATTATGGTTAAGAAAACAATTGCAGCGATCTTTTCTGTTCTGGTGCTTTCTTCGGTACTGACTGCATGTAACACCACCCGTGGCGTAGGGGAAGATATCTCCGACGGTGGTAACGCGATTTCTGGCGCAGCAACTAAAGCTCAGAACTAATGAAAGCGACGGTACGGCAGCTAACTTCACCGTACCGTCAATTTTCCACTTCCTGTAGCGATAAAAACGGGGAGTAACGCGTATCCATATGCAGCTTCATGCGGATATTGCGTTTGTACGTATACACCGTTTTTCCGTTAATGCGCAGATTGCTGGCAATTTTCTGGTTGCTCGCACCATCCATCCACAGGGTCAGTACTCTCTCTTCCTGACGCGTCAGTAACGGTGCCGCCATTTCCGGAAGCTCCGCGCTTACGCATGTCGTTAGCGCGTCGTTTATCACCGCCGCCAGTTTTTCCAGATCGGTATTTTTGGAAAGTGAAGACCATATCGGGAACTGCGCCAGATAATCTGTCATCGCCTGCTCCTGCCCCGATTGCAGCATAATAAAAGGCAATGTTTCGCTGGCAATAAGCAGGGAAGATAGCTGCTGAAAATGGTGTAAATCCTGCCGGAAGCCCGATAAATCAGCGATGACCAGCGCAGGTTTCCATTGCAGGATATGCTCTCTGGCGAGGAAAAGATTATTTACCCCGGTTACGACGAAATGACCCGAAAACAGGTCTGAATGATTGAGCCAGGCTTCAAATCCCGTGCGGGTGAAGTGACAACGGTCAATCAAAAGAATTTTGAACATATAATTTTCGCAGTCGGCTAGTGGTTTGGCTTCCTGCCATCAGAAAGCCTATCATCATAGAGAAGTCGGATGAGTCATAAATGCCTGAACTCCGTGCCTTACTGAGGCTATTTCTTGCCTTAACGTGTTCAGCAGAAAAAGTTTGAAAAAAAATTCCATGCTAACCAAAATATAAGGCGCAACCTCAGCCTTGCGGGACGACCCGTAAGCGCTTCATTCATCGGGGACGGCCCCAACTTGTCGTTAAGTTAAGGAGCCTGATATGTCCTGGATCGTTCTTGTTATTGCCGGTTTGCTCGAAGTGGTATGGGCAATTGGCCTGAAATATACCCACGGTTTTACCCGCCTGACGCCCAGCGTCATCACTATCGCCGCAATGATTGTCAGTATCGTCATGCTGTCATGGGCGATGCGAACCTTGCCAGTCGGAACGGCTTACGCTGTCTGGACTGGAATTGGCGCGGTAGGGGCTGCCATTACCGGCATTCTGCTGCTGGGGGAGTCTGCGAGTCTGGCGCGCATCGCCAGCCTCGCGTTAATCGTCGCGGGTATCATCGGGTTAAAACTCAGTACGCACTAATGCAGCTGTTTTACCCAGATTAATTTCGTCACGTCAAACCCTTGCCGGGTCGCTATGTCCAGCATCTGCTGTTTCATTTCCGTCGAGATCGTTGGCGTGCGGGAGAGGAGCCATAGATAGTTGCGATCCGGCCCACACACCAGCGCATGGCGGTACTCTCTGTCCAGCGCAATGACGTTATACCCGCCATAGAATGGGCCGATGAAAGAGACTTTCATGGCCGCGCGGTTAGACGCGCCGGTGAAATAGGCCTGACCAACTGACTGCTGCCACATCTGGCGATCCGGGTTATAGCCGCGGTTAATGACCCGGATCCCGCCGTCATCCATCGCGCTGTAGCTGACCGTGACTTTTTCTAAGCTCCGTTCGAACTGATGGTCCATTCGGGCGATTTCATACCAGGTGCCGAGGAAGCGCTGTGCGTCGAAATTACTGACTACCGTGACGCCAGGCGGAGGAGTAGGGGAACTGCAAGCAACCACTAAAAACGCGGCTGTTACTGCGGCAATAACAGGCAGAATGCGCATAGGAGTTTCCTTACTGTTTTTTGTTAAGTGTAGATGACAGCAGGGAAAATGCGGGAGATTGTGTAGGGTGTTTTGCCGGGTGGCGGCTTCGCCTTACCCGGCCTACAAAGTTCACGCGTTGTATAGGTCGGGTAAGCGCAGCGCCACCCGGCAATGTTTTACTGTAGCGCCTCGAGGATATGGTATGCCGCCTCAACGCGTGCCGGGTTCGAATAGCTTGTATTCGCGAGCATCACAATACCGATCTGCTTTTCAGGAATAAAGGCCACGTAGCTGCCAAACCCGCCAGTAGAGCCCGTTTTATGGACCCAGGACGCTTTGACCGGGGGAGCCGGTGGATTCACTTCTGCCACGGGCAACGGCGCCAGCGCTACCTTACTGTCGCTGCCCTCGACCACCGTGTTGGCCTCCACGGGCCAGTTGAGCATCTCCCAGCCCAGACCCTGATACATTGACCCGATACGCCAGTAGCGCGACTGCGCCAGCGCGATGCCCTGCTTAAGTGAGGCATCAGCAACGTTCTCCGGCGCCATGTTTGCCATGACCCAGTTCGCCATATCCTGCACGTTGGTTTTCACGCCATAGGCTTGTGCATCCAGCATACCCGGCGAAACGCGCACCGCTTTACCGTCACGATAGCCCCAGGCGTAATGCGCCTCTTCCGCTTTCGGCACGTTAATCCAGGTATGGTCCAGCTTGAGCGGCTTAAGGACCCGCGTCGTCATGGCCTGCTCATAGGGCATGCCAGAAGGTTTGACCGCCAGCGCACCAAAAAGACCGATGCTGGCGTTGGCGTAAAGACGCGTTGTGCCAGGCTTCCACTGCGGCTGCCAGTTTTGATAAAAGCGCAGCAGGGAGGCGTTATCCGTGACCTCATCCGGTACCTGTAGCGGCAGGCCGCCAGCGGTGTAGGTGGCGAGATCCAGCATACGAATACCCTGCCACTGCTTGCCCGTCAGCTGTGGCCAGTATCTGGTCACCGGATCGTCCAGCGAAATTTCACCGCGAGCAATGGCATCCCCACCTAAAACGCCGGTGAAGGTTTTACTTATAGAACCCAGCTCGAACAGGGTCTGAGGCGTAACGGGTTTATTCGCCGCGATATCGGCCTTGCCAAACGTGTAATAGTGCGGTTTTCCCTGATAAATAACGGCCACCGCCATGCCTGGAACAGACTGGGCTTTCATCAGCGGGGTAATCGTATTCGCGACCACCTCCGCCAGCTGTTTTTCTGACACTGGCGTGGCGAGAGCAGAGCAAGAGATGCCGAGCAGCAGGGCGCAGCAAAGGGATTTTTTCATCATCAGTAATCTTCCGTAATAGCGAGTCAAGGGGATGTCCGGGCCCGTCAGACAGGCGTAGTCTGTTGGATTTGACTGTGCCTGACAAACGGTTAAATTTAGCATTAGCTGTTAATTTTTCTAACGGAAGCGACCATGACGCGAAGCTATCTACCCCTCAATTCGCTTCGGGCTTTTGAGGCCGCCGCAAGACATCTCAGCTTTACGCATGCGGCCATTGAACTGAACGTGACGCATTCGGCTATTAGCCAGCATGTGAAAACGCTGGAGCAGCACCTGAACTGTCAGCTGTTCGTTCGCGTGTCGCGCGGGCTGATGTTGACTACCGAGGGCGAAAATTTACTGCCGGTGCTGAATGATTCGTTCGATCGTATAGCCGGAATGCTGGATCGCTTCGCTAACCATCGTGCGCAGGAGAAGCTGAAAATCGGCGTGGTGGGTACGTTTGCCACCGGGGTCTTATTCTCGCAGCTGGAGGATTTTCGCCGTGGCTACCCACACATCGATCTTCAGCTTTCCACCCATAACAACCGCGTTGATCCGGCTGCCGAAGGGCTTGACTATACGATCCGCTACGGTGGCGGGGCGTGGCACGGTACCGAGGCTGAATTTCTTTGTCATGCGCCGCTCGCGCCGCTGTGTACGCCTGATATTGCCGCCAGTCTGCACAGTCCGGCCGACATCCTCAGGTTTACGCTGCTGCGCTCCTACCGACGCGACGAGTGGACCGCGTGGATGCAGGCGGCCGGCGAGCATCCCCCTTCGCCAACGCACCGCGTGATGGTATTTGATTCGTCCGTGACCATGCTGGAGGCCGCTCAGGCAGGGGTGGGTATTGCTATTGCGCCTGTCGATATGTTTACCCATCTGTTAGCCAGCGAGCGCATTGTGCAGCCCTTTGCGACGCAGATTGAGCTTGGCAGCTACTGGCTGACCCGATTGCAGTCCCGGGCAGAAACGCCAGCCATGCGCGAATTTTCCCGGTGGCTGGTGGAGAAGATGAAAAAGTAAAAAGCCCGCCGGATGGCGGGCCTGTTCAGTCAGATGGTGACCACGGCAATCAACGTGACGACCGTCAGAATGGTCGCCAGACCGTAGAAGACCCATTTACCGCTTGGCACATGGATTTTCAGATCGTGCATCGCATGGTGGATACGGTGCAGACCACACCACAGCGGCAGGACGATCATCAGGAAGATGAACACGCGGCCAATAAAGCTGCTCGCAAAGGCCAGTACGCGCTCATAGCTCAGCGCATCGCCCGGGAACAACCCCAGCGGCAGCATGATCCCGACCAGCAGGATAATGACCGGGGCAATAATGGCGCTCCACATGCCGCCTGCGCCAAACAGCCCCCAGAAGACCGGCTCGTCTGAACGTTTTGGATTTGGATTGATCACAGTAGTCTCCTTACCAGAACAGTGCGACAAACAGAATGACCACAGAGACAACTGCCGTCACTGCCCAGAGCCCTTTAATGACCGGCTCTGGCCCCATTTTTTCGCCTTTTACAATGATGTTCGCTGCTTTTGGCGCCAGTTCAAACCAGGTTTTGGTATGAAGCAGCGCGGCGGCGAGCACAATCAGGTTCAGCACAACGATGATTGGGTTTTGCAGGAAGCCCACAAAACTGGCCCAGGCTTCCGGGCCGTGCTTGAGGGCATAAACCCCGTACAGCAGTTCGAGGCTGAACCAGACCGCGGGAACAGCCGTGCCTTCACGCAGCATATAGAAGCGATAAAACGGCAGTTTTTTCCACCAGGTGGACGGCATTGGTCGCACGTAGGCTTTGCGTTTAGTCGTCATCATGCACTCCTTAGCGTGGTTTCAGGGTAGCGATAAGAAAGTCTTTCGAGCTTTCCACCTTTCCCTGCTGAATGGCGGCGGCCGGGTCGACATGCTTCGGACAGACTTCGGAGCAGTAACCGACAAACGTGCAGGTCCAGACCCCGTTCTGGCTGTTCAGCTGGGCCATACGTTCTTTTTTGCCGTGGTCGCGGCTGTCTTCGTTATAGCGGTGCGCCAGGGTAATGGCGGCCGGGCCGATAAACTCAGGGTTCAGGCCAAACTGCGGACAGGCGGCGTAGCACAGGCCGCAGTTGATGCAGCCGGAGAACTGATGGTATTTCGCCATCTGCGCGGGCGTCTGGGTGTTTGGCCCCTGATCCGGCGTGCGCGGGTTGCCGATGATGTACGGCTTAATCGCTTCGAGGCTTTCGATAAAGTGGGTCATGTCGACCACCAGATCGCGCTCAATCGGGAAGTTGCCCAGCGCTTCAACCTTGATACCTTTGGTGTAATCACGCAGGAAGGTTTTACACGCCAGCTTTGGCACCTTGTTGACCATCATGCCGCAGGAGCCGCAAATTGCCATGCGGCAGGACCAGCGGTAGCTCAGGTCTGGGGCCAGGTTATCTTTGATATAGCCGAGCGCATCCAGCAGGGAGGTTTGCTCGTCGTAAGGGACTTCATAGAAAGCGCTGTGCGGCGCGGCGTCCACTTCCGGATTGTAGCGCACCACTTCAATTTTCAGTTTTTGCATCTCAGCCATTCGCCTTCTCCTTCTTATCGGCGGCTTCTGCTTCTGCACCGTACACGCGTTTCGCCGGTGGCAGCGTGGTGATTTTCACGTCGCTGTAGTCCAGTTGCGTAGTGCCATCCGCATCGCGCCAGGCGAGAGTGTGTTTAAGGAAATTGACGTCGTCACGTTCGGTGCAGCCCTCATCCAGGCGCTGGTGCGCACCGCGGGACTCTTTACGCGCCAGGGCGGAATGGGCCATACATTCTGCGACGTTCAGGCCGTGGCCCAGTTCAATGGTATAAAGCAGATCGGTATTGAAGACGCTGGAGGTGTCGGTGATGCGCACGCGTTTGAAGCGCTCCTGCAACTCGGCCAGCTTGTCGACGGTTTTCTGCATCAGCTCTGGCGTACGGTAGATCCCGCAGCCTTCTTCCATCGACAGCCCCATTTCGTCGCGGATCTTCGACCAGTTTTCGTTACCTTCCTGGTTCACCAGGTCTTTCAGGCGTTTTTCGACGTCTGCAACCTGCGCATCCAGCACCGCGCTGTTAGCTTCACCTGCCGTTGCGGCACGCTCCATCGCGCGTTCGCCCGCCATGCGACCAAAGACCACCAGCTCAGCCAGCGAGTTCGAGCCCAGACGGTTTGCGCCGTGCAGACCGACGGAGGAACACTCGCCCACCGCAAACAGCCCTTTGATGCGGGTTTCGCACTGCTGGTCGGTTTCGATACCGCCCATGGTGTAGTGCGCGGTTGGACGCACCGGGATCGGCTCTTTCACCGGATCGACGCCCACATAGGCTTTCGCCAGCTCGCAGATAAACGGCAGACGCTCCAGCAGTTTCTTCTCGCCGAGATGACGCAGGTCGAGATGCACCACGTCGCCGCGCGGCGTTGAGATGGTGTTGCCTTTGCGCCACTCGTGCCAGAAAGCCTGAGAAACTTTGTCGCGTGGGCCGAGTTCCATGTATTTGTTTTTCGGCTCGCCAAGCGGGGTTTCCGGACCCATGCCGTAATCCTGCAAATAGCGATAGCCGTTTTTGTTGACCAGAATACCGCCTTCACCGCGGCAGCCTTCCGTCATCAGTATGCCGGAGCCCGGCAGGCCGGTTGGGTGATACTGGACGAACTCCATATCACGCAGCGGGACGCCGTGGCTGAGTGCCATGCCCATACCGTCACCGGTGACGATGCCGCCGTTGGTGTTGTAGCGGTATACGCGACCCGCACCGCCCGTTGCCATCACCACCGCGTTAGCGCGGATCTGGACAAGCGTGCCTTCCATCATGTTCATTGCCACCAGTCCGCGCGCATGACCGTCGTCGACCAGAATGTCGAGAACGAAATGTTCATCAAAGCGCTGGATTTGTGGGAACTGGAGGGAGGTCTGGAACAGGGTGTGCAGCATGTGGAAGCCGGTCTTATCGGCGGCAAACCAGGTGCGTTCGATCTTCATGCCACCGAAGCGGCGGACGTTGACGCTCCCGTCCGGACGGCGGCTCCATGGGCATCCCCACTGTTCCAGCTGGGTCATCTCCGTTGGGCAATGGTGCACGAAGTAATCAACGACATCCTGTTCGCAAAGCCAGTCGCCCCCTGCAACCGTGTCGTGGAAATGGTATTCGAAGCTGTCATGATCCTGCGCGACGGCGGCGGATCCTCCTTCTGCGGCTACCGTGTGGCTGCGCATCGGATAGACTTTTGAAATCAATGCGATTTTAGCGTTCGGATTGGCTTGTGCCGCAGCAATTGCAGCGCGTAATCCAGCCCCGCCAGCGCCTATTACGGCAAGATCGGCTTGAAAAGTTTGCACGACATTCCTCCAGATTATTGTTTTCCCGCAACGGGATGAACTAAAGGACGTTCACCTGCCCGAACGGGCGATTGCGGAAGCGATTCCACTGCTCCTTTATGGGTAAAACAGTATAACCGCGTAGAAGTGAGGGAAATTTGACGTGTTCGATTTTTTTGCTGTTCTGTGCGGTGATTTATCATCGTGATTAATGAATGGTGTCACAGTATTTCTCTGTGCAATGAAAAGGGACTTTTACTGTGCAAAATTTGTCTCTGCCCCGGCTTACGAGTAGACTTCGTGCCCTTGTCTGAAAACGGAGAAATAACTCATGAGCGAAACGGCCACCTGGCAGCCGAGCGCATCCATTCCAAACCTGCTAAAGCGCGCAGCAATTATGGCGGAGATCCGCCGCTTCTTTGCGGATCGCGGCGTCCTGGAGGTGGAAACGCCGTGCATGAGTCAGGCGACGGTCACGGATATTCATCTGGTCCCGTTTGAAACCCGTTTTGTTGGCCCAGGCCACTCTCAGGGCATGAATCTGTATCTGATGACCAGCCCGGAATACCATATGAAGCGTCTGCTGGCGGCCGGGTGTGGTCCGGTCTATCAGCTGTGCCGTAGCTTCCGTAATGAAGAGATGGGCCGACACCATAATCCGGAATTCACCATGCTGGAGTGGTACCGCCCGCACTACGACATGTATCGTCTGATGAACGAAGTTGACGATCTGCTGCAACAAGTGCTGGATTGCGCGGAAGCTGAAACGCTCTCCTATCAGCAGGCCTTCCAGCGCCATCTGGAAATCGATCCGCTGTCGGCTGATAAAACACAGCTGCGTGAAGTGGCGGCAAAACTGGATCTGAGCAACGTGGCGGATAACGAAGAGGATCGCGACACGCTGCTGCAACTGCTGTTCACCTTTGGTGTTGAACCGCAGATTGGCAAAGATCGTCCGACGTTTGTCTATCACTTCCCGGCCAGCCAGGCCTCACTGGCGCAGATCAGCACCGAAGATCACCGCGTGGCGGAGCGTTTTGAGGTGTATTTCAAAGGCATCGAGCTGGCGAACGGTTTCCACGAGCTGACCGACGCGCGCGAACAGCAGCAGCGTTTCGAGCAGGATAACCGCAAGCGCAACGCGCGCGGTCTGCCGCAGCAGCCGATTGATACTCATCTGCTGGAAGCGCTTAAAGCCGGTCTGCCGGACTGCTCCGGCGTGGCGCTGGGTGTGGATCGCCTGGTCATGCTGGCGCTGGGTGCCGAGCACCTGGGCGATGTGATTGCCTTTACGGTCGATCGCGCCTGAAAAAATGCCGGGTGGCGCTGCGCTTACCCGGCCTACTCAGTCATTTAACTCTGCCACATTAAAAACTGCTCATTTCTCTCTATACGGGTCTTTTTCTTAATTTGACTCGGATAGCCACATTGTTTGTCTGGTCATCTGCTACCATCCGCGCAGTTTAATTCCGTTTCGGATGGTTATATGTCTCACTCACTCAAAAAAATGACCCTTACCGGGCTCATTCTGATGATTTTTACGTCAGTCTTTGGCTTTGCCAATAGCCCGTCCGCGTTTTATCTGATGGGCTACAGCGCGACGCCGTTTTATATCGTTTCCGCTCTGTTCTTCTTTATCCCGTTTGCGCTGATGATGGCGGAGATGGGCTCGGCGTACCGGAAAGAAGAAGGCGGCATCTATTCGTGGATGAACAACAGCGTCGGTCCGCGTTACGCGTTTATCGGTACGTTCATGTGGTTTTCATCCTACGTCGTCTGGATGGTCAGCACGGCGGCCAAGGTTTGGGTGCCGTTCTCAACGTTTCTCTTCGGTGCGGATAAAACGCAGGTCTGGTCTCTGGCGGGGCTGAGCTCCACGCAGGTGGTCGGTATTCTGGCAGTGTGCTGGATGGTGGTGGTCACCCTGGTGGCCTCGAAAGGCATCAACAAAATTGCCCGTATCACTGCCGTTGGCGGTATTTCCGTGATGTGCCTGAACCTGGTGCTGCTGCTGGTCAGCATCGCCATTCTGTGCCTGAACGGCGGGCATTTCGCACAGGAAGTCAACTTCGTTTCATCGCCTAATCCGGGTTACCAGTCCGGGCTGGCCATGCTCTCCTTCGTGGTGTTTGCCATCTTTGCTTACGGTGGAATTGAAGCCGTGGGCGGGCTGGTCGACAAAACCGAAAATCCGGAAAAGAACTTCGCCAAAGGTATTATCTTTGCCGCCATCGTCATTTCCATTGGCTACTCACTGGCGATTTTCCTCTGGGGCGTCAGCACCAACTGGCAGCAGGTGTTGAGCAATAACACCACCAACCTCGGCAACATTACCTACGTGCTGATGAAAAGCCTGGGGGTGACGCTGGGCAACGCCATGGATCTCGCGCCGGAAACGTCGGCCACCCTGGGGATCTGGTTTGCGCGGATTACCGGCTTGTCGATGTTCCTCGCCTATACTGGCGCATTCTTCACGCTGATCTACTCGCCGCTGAAAGCGATTATTCAGGGGACGCCAAAGGCGCTGTGGCCCGCACGTATGACGCAGCTGAACGCTGCCGGTATGCCTGCCAACGCGATGTGGATGCAGTGCCTGCTGGTGTGCGTGTTCATTCTGCTGGTGTCCTTCGGCGGTGATACCGCGTCGGCGTTCTATAACAAGCTGACCCTGATGGCGAACGTATCGATGACGCTTCCGTATCTGTTCCTGACCCTGGCGTTCCCGTTCTTTAAGGCGAAGCGGGATCTGGAGCGGCCGTTTGTGATCTTCAAAACCCGCGCGGCGACGCTGCTGGCGACCACTGTTGTGGTGCTGGTCGTCGCGTTCGCCAACATCTTTACCGTCATTCAGCCCGTGGTTGAGGCAAATGACTGGAACAGCACGCTGTGGATGGTTGGCGGACCGATCTTCTTCTCGCTGCTGGCAATGGGGATTTATGAGCATTACCGTCGTCGCTCGACGGCCTGTGTAGCAGAAGTGGCGTAAAGGATTGACCCCCTCCCGACGGGGAGGGGGAAAGGATTACAAACTTCCCGCCGGGCGCGTACGCGCCGCTGACGTCAACGTTCTTCCCGTCTTACGTCCGTCCAGCGTTTCCAGACGCATCTGGAACGGTGGGAACGGCATATCAATTCCGTGCTCGCGGAAGCCAGCCAGAATCAACTGGTGGATCTCATGGCGCAGCGGCATACGGTGTCCCATCTCGGCGGCGTAGATACGCAGCTCGAAAATCTGGATCCCCTGCTGCAAATCAACCAGGAACACTTCCGGCGGCGGGTTGTCGATTACCAGCGAACAGCGTTCAGCAGCCGTATAGAGGATCTGCGTTACCTCTTCGCTGTTGGCATCCGACGGAGCGGGTACGGTCAGCACCACACGCGTGACGGAGTCGGACAGCGACCAGTTGATAAACTGCTCGGTGATAAACGCCTTGTTCGGGACGATGATCTCTTTACGGTCCCAGTCGCTGATGGTGGTGGCGCGGGTGTTGATCCTGGTGACGCTGCCGGTGAGATCGCGGATGGTCACCGTATCGCCAATTCGAATCGGCTTTTCAAACAGAATGATCAGACCAGAAACGAAGTTGGCAAAAATCTCCTGTAAACCAAAGCCCAGGCCTACGGTCAGGGCGGCAACCAGCCATTGCAGTTTTGACCATTCGATACCAATCATCGAGAAGCCAACCAGCCCACCAAACAGCATGATTAAATACTTGGTGATGGTGGTGATCGCATAGCCTGTGCCGGGGGTTAAATCCAGATGCTGCAACAGCGCCAGCTCCAGCAGGGCAGGGAAGTTACGGATCAGCTGCGTGGTGATGATCAGCACCAGAATCGCAATCAGCACGGCCCCTAAGGTGATGGGCTCCAGACTTTCGACCCCCTGCACCGTGGACGTCACATCCCATAAAGAGATGTTCTCCAGGAAGCCAAACGCGGAGTGGATTTCCGACCACAGGAAGATCACCGACAGCAGGGCAACCAGCATCAGAATTGAGCGTACCAGCCGCAGGGACTGGGTACTGATCGCATCCAGATCCAGTTCGACGTCATCGGCGTCTGTGGTCCCTTCGGTGCTGTTGACGTGGTTCGGCTCTTCTTCACCCCGCGCGCGCTGGGCCAGAATTTCTGCGCGACGGTGTTTGGCACGGTCAAACGCCAGACGACGACGCTGGATCAGCATGCCGCGGCGAATAACATGGTAGACCACCAGCAGCAGGAACCAGATAGCCACCGACGTTTCCAGTCGGGCAAGCAGCGCCTGCGCCGTGGCGAGATAACCGACCGCTGCCGCCAGCATCGCCGCCAGCGGCGCGCTGAGCAGCAGGTTCCACAGCAGACGGTTAAACATGTTATCGCCGCTGCCGGTCTTGTCGAGATAGAGCGGGATCCCGGCGCGTTTCAGGCTGAGCGTCACTACCGCTAACGCTCCGCAGATCAGCATAAAGCACAGCCGTCCCAGCGAGCCGGAGAACTCCCGGTCATTGAGATTATCGAACATGATCAACGCCATAATCAGCGGCACAATCAGCCCGATACTCATCAGGTAGTAACGCATCGCCCGCGCAACGCGATTACGCGGCCAGCCAAAGTGAGCGATGAACAGACCATTTGGCCGCGCAAACGTGGCGCAAATCATCACCACCCACAGCAGCGGAACGGTGGCGGTCACGCCATCGCCAATCGCGACGGCAAGCGGGTAGGGCCAGGCTTCACGCAGGCCGTATCCGAGCGTCATCCACAGCACCGGCAGCGGAGACGCGACCAGAATTGACCAGAACACCGTACGCAACGTCAGCCAGAAGTGATCCTGGGTTACTTTTCCCACTCGGGCGCTGGAGCGCTCAAGGAAACGGGTGAAGTGACGACGGGAATAAATACTGAAGCCCACCAGAATCAGCGCCCCCAGCAGCGGGAAGATGGTCTCCTTGCTGGTTATCATCATTACGCTGGCGAGGCCCAGCTGGCTGAAGGTGTCCAATGAAATGAGGCGGCGCAGATCCTGCACAATCTCAATCGGCCAGGCGAAGGTCATCGGCCGCACGTCGGACGTCCAGAAAAGGTAACGGTGAGTGGCTTCGTTGACCTCTTTCAGCGCATCCTCCAGCTGGCTATTCGAGACTTTCAGCTTGGTCAGCTCAAGGATCAGCGTATCGCCTCCCTGCAACAGGGAATTGAGCAGTTCGCGCTGGGTGCGCAGCTGCGCTTCCAGAATACGACTTTGCTCGCCGGTGAGCGGCTGTCCGTCAGCCTGACGGATCTGGCGGATTTGCGGCTGCTTGTTGAGGAGATCTTCATAATGAAGACGCTGAACGCGCAGCTGCGCCATCTCCGTATCAAGCTGCTGCGGTTTTGGCATCTCTGGCAGACGAGCCACCTGCGCGCGTAACGCTTCGCCCAACAGGTTAGACGAGCCAAGCCACTGGGACTGTTCACGCAGCGTGTTAAGCGCCTGACGAACCTGGAGGGTTTGATTGGTGGCCTGACGCTGCTGCGAGGCCACCAAATCCATGCGCTGCGCCTGCTGATTCAGCGCGGCAGAAAGCTCGCGGTTAACCTTAAATTGGGCGACGATGCTGTCGGGCAGGTTAGCACTGTTTTCGGCCAGTAACTCGGTGCTTTCCAGCGCACGTTCAGCTTCACGCTGACGCTGGCTGTTGAGTTGATTTCTCAGCGCCTGGAGATATGCATCCAGCTGCTGGCTCTGCTTCTGCGCCAGCTCAGAACGCATCCGCGACAGCTCCTGGCGGTTGTTAGCGGAAAGCTGCGCCAGCTCCAGTTCATCAACCAGCGCTTTTAGTCTGGCGGATTCCGCCTGTAACCCAAGATTTTGCGCCTGATTCTGCGGTGTGCTGCCTGTCTGCGTCCCGATGCGACGTTCCACCTCATTTAACTGACGGCGGGCATCGGTTTGCTGCTGTGGAAGCTGGCTGAGGGAATCGGCAATTTCACGCGCCCGTTCCTGCTCCTGCTGCGCCAGACGGCTTTTTTCCAGCAGCTGGCTGCTGACTTGCAGGATCTCCTGATTCAGCGCCTCGGACGTCATCCCCGCGGGGACCTGGCGTGGTTCATCGCGCAGGTTGTTTAGCTGCGAGCGCAGGGTCTGAGAGAGTTTGGGGAAGTTGTCGATAACCTGCTGATACTGCTGCGCGCGCTCAAGGGAACCCTTTCGTTCCTCAAGCGCGTTCAGTGCAGACTGGAGTGACTCAACGGTCTCCGGCTGAGCGGGTTTCGCCGCTTTTGCCTGCTCCAGCTCCTGGGTTATCTGTTTGGCGTCGGGGGCCGTCGCTGCGTACGCCCCCATGCTGAGGCACCAGGCCATCAGTAATACGATAATCGGGCGCACGTCAGCGATCCTTCTGTTGTTAGCCTTCGTCTTTTTTGTCGTCAACCAGCGGGCTGGCGTCGTGCTCGGCTTTTATCTCTTCTTCCGGCAACGGGGCAGGCGCAACCTCTGGCGTCACAAAGACCTCCGTCGATACTGCCAGAGGCTGGCCGAGTTTGGTCACGGACAGGCTTTCCAGCTCGTCGACCAGGTTAACTTTGCCCGGTGCGAACAGGTTGATGACCGTTGAGCCCAGCTTGAAGCGACCCATTTCCTGACCTTTCAGCAGGGCCACAGAACCTTCTTCTTCGCCGGCAGGCCAGGTCCAGCGCTTGATCACGCCTTCGCGCGGCGGCGTAATGGTGCCCGCCCAGACGGTTTCGATGCTGCCTACAATGGTAGCACCCACCAGAATCTGCGCCATTGGGCCAAATTCAGTATCAAACAGGCAGATGACGCGCTCGTTACGGGCAAACAGGTTAGGAACGTTTTGCGCCGTCAGGTGGTTTACGGAGAACAGATCCCCCGGCACGTAGATCATCTCGCGCAGAATACCATTACACGGCATATGCACGCGGTGGTAGTCGCGTGGGGAGAGATAGGTGGTCGCGAAAGTCCCGTTCCGGAACAGATCGGCCATTATGTAGTTACCGGCCAGCAGCGCTTCCAGGCTGTAGTTATGGCCTTTCGCCTGCAAAATTTTGTCGTCTTCAATTTTACCCAGCTGGCTGATCACGCCGTCCGCTGGCATCACCAGCACGTTCGGGTCGGTATTCAGCGGGCGCACTTCGTCGCGCAGCGGACGCACAAAAAATTCGTTGAAGGTGCGGTAGCTTGCCGTATCCGGCTTCTGCGCTTCTTTCATGTCGACCTTGTAGTATTTCACGAACAGGTCGATGACCAGTTTGGTCAGCCAGCCCGCTCGTTTGCTCGCGCCCCAGCCCGCCAGGCGAGTGAGCCACAGTTTCGGCAGAATGTATTGAAGCGAAAGTTTAAATGAGTTTAACAAGGTAGCCTCCAGGCCATTGTTTTGTCGTTCCTGATCCGGCATGACGCTGCCGGAACCTGAAAAAAGGGGACGATTTTAGCGACGCTTAGCTTAGTTGTCAGTTATCAGAATCAGAAAAGTTTTTACGCGTTTTTACCTGGTCCATGCTTTCGAGAATACGGTGGTAATTTTCGAAACGGGTTTCCGCAATTTCACCGTTCTCCACCGCTTCGCGGATGGCGCAGCCCGGATCGTTGTCATGTTTACAGTCGCGGTATTTGCAAGCGCCTAAATAGTCATGGAATTCGACAAATCCGTTAAAGATTTGTTCCGGCTCGAGGTGCCAGAGACCAAATTCACGCACGCCCGGGGAGTCAATCACATCGCCGCCGTGCGGGAAGTGATAGAGACGTGAGGCGGTGGTGGTGTGCTGGCCCAGGCCCGAGACGTCAGACACATCGTTGGTCAGGATCTCCTGCTGAAGGCCGAGCAGGTTGTTAAGCAGGCTCGATTTACCTACGCCGGACTGCCCCGCAAAGATGCTGATGCGGTCGGTCAGCGCATCTTCTAACGGCTTCAGGCCATCTTTGGTGCGGCTGGACACCATCAACACGCGATAGCCAATGTTGCGGTAAATATCCATCTGCTCATTGACAAAGGCCATGGCCTCGTCATCCAGCAGATCGATTTTATTCAGCACGATAAGCGGTTCAACCTGTAGCGTTTCGCAAGCCACCAGATAACGGTCAATAATATTGAGTGAAAGCTCAGGCAAAATCGCCGAAACGATCACGATCTGGTTGATGTTGGCGGCAATGGGCTTCACGCCGTCGTAGAAATCTGGACGGGTCAGAACCGACGTGCGTTCATGCACGGCTTCAACGATACCTTTAACCGTTACCCCTTCCGCCGCCTCTTTGCCTGGACGCCAGACCACGCGGTCACCGGTCACCAGGGAACGGATGGTGCGACGGATATTGCAACGGTGGATATCCCCGTCGGCGGATTCGACATCGGCGTGCATGCCGAAGCGGCTAATCACAACGCCTTCTGTCGCTTCGCCAAACAGGTTGTCGTCGTAATCGGGCTTCTCCGTAGTGGTTTTAAGACGGCGCTGGTGATTTGCATTCACGCGGCGCTGCTGCCCTTTGGAGAGTTTATTTTTACTCAATCGCGCTGGCTCCTGGTCGCCCGTAGCGGGCAAAACCTCTATGATACACTCTAATTAATACTAGTTAACCTGCTACTGCCGGTTATGCGAGAAGGGTGGAAAATAACATGAGCGCGGACGAAAACAACCTGATTTGGATCGATCTGGAGATGACCGGCCTGGATCCCGAGCGCGATCGCATTATTGAGATCGCCACACTGGTCACCGATGCCAATCTCAATATTCTGGCGGAAGGCCCAACGATTGCCGTGCACCAGTCCGATGACCAGCTTGCGCTGATGGATGAGTGGAACGTGCGTACCCATACCGGCAGCGGGCTGGTGGAACGCGTGAAGGCCAGCACCCTGGGCGACCGCGAAGCGGAGCTGGCGACGCTTGAATTTCTGAAGCAGTGGGTGCCGCCAGGAAAATCGCCTATCTGTGGCAACAGCATTGGTCAGGATCGTCGTTTCCTGTTTAAGTACATGCCGGAGCTGGAGTCCTACTTCCACTACCGCTATCTGGATGTGAGCACCCTGAAAGAGCTGGCCCGCCGCTGGAAACCGGAAATTCTCGACGGCTTCACAAAGCAGGGGACGCACCAGGCGATGGACGACATCCGTGAGTCTGTTGCGGAGCTGGCGTACTATCGCGAAAACTTTATTAAGCTCTGATTTTGCGATCCGGCGCCTTGCGTGGCCGGGTTTTTGTCGCTAAATTGTTCAGCTTGCCGATTAAATAAGCACTTGAACTGAATTTCAAAAAAATCGCTTTGAGGGGGGTTGCAGCTAAACGGATTTCTCGTATAATGCGCCTCCCGTAACGACAGAGAATTACACGTTACGACAGCAACAAAAGCAGTACAGATTTGCGGGAATAGCTCAGTTGGTAGAGCACGACCTTGCCAAGGTCGGGGTCGCGAGTTCGAGTCTCGTTTCCCGCTCCAAAATTTGAAAAGTATCGCAAGATACGCCAGCACCAGAACACCCAAGCGGGAATAGCTCAGTTGGTAGAGCACGACCTTGCCAAGGTCGGGGTCGCGAGTTCGAGTCTCGTTTCCCGCTCCAAAATTTGAAAGTATCGCAAGATACGCATAGCACCAGAACACCCAAGCGGGAATAGCTCAGTTGGTAGAGCACGACCTTGCCAAGGTCGGGGTCGCGAGTTCGAGTCTCGTTTCCCGCTCCAAATTCTTCTTCATCTCCAGATTATCCACAGCGAAATGCTTCGTTGGGGACGTTTTCTATTGTCTCTGAAATACTCTTGTGAACAGAGTTATCCACAGAAACCGTGATAAAACCAGGCTGTACGAAATGTTAGCAGGGTGAATAATATCTTCGTAATTTACTGTAATTTATGAAGAAAATTTGATTTCAAAATGTTATTGAGATCACTTGACCTGTTTGCCAGAGCTGATGGCGCCTGAATTCTTATTTTTATTCACAGGCTGTGAATATATCACACATCCCGCGGCAGCCCTTTTTCAATCACCCTGACCAGACGCTGTTTCTTCGGTAACTGCACTTCAACCACGCCGGCATTTCGCTTCTCAATTTGCTGCGCAATCGCCCATTCTATGTGCTCATCAAGAAGTGGGTGCTCACCTCTACGGCTTTCGAGCGCCTGAAGATTTGCTTCATCCCACGGGGCATTCCCCAGCGCAACGGCCACATTACGCAGCCAGCGCAGGTGGCCGATACGACGTATGGCGGAACCTTCCGTCACCTTCAGGAACCAGGCTTCGCTCCAGGCGAACAGTTCGATCAACTGCGGGGCATGTAACGCCTTGCGCGGACTGAAGTCTTCTTCATCCGTCAACTGTGAATAACGGTTCCACGGACAAATCAGCTGGCAGTCATCACAGCCGTAGATGCGGTTGCCGATAAGCGGACGAAACTCCTCTGGAATGGCGCCTTCCAGCTCGATAGTGAGATAAGAGATACAGCGGCGCGCATCAACGGTATACGGTTCGACAATCGCGCCCGTTGGGCAGATGGTCATACAGGCCACACAGCGACCACAGCCTTCTTCCACCGGACCGTCTACCGGCAGGGGTAAATCAATCAGCAGTTCACCCAGGAAAAAGAATGAGCCCGCGTCGCGGCTTAAGATAAGTGAGTGCTTACCTGTCCAGCCAAGCCCGGCTTTTTCGGCGATCGGGCGCTCAAGAATAGGCGCAGAATCGACAAAGGGTCTAAAATTCAGCGAAACACAGTGCTGCTGAATGGTTTCCCCGAGCTTTTTTAGACGGTTGCGCAGAAGTTTATGGTAATCACGCCCCAGCGCGTATCGGCTGACGTAACCCAGCGAAGGATTTTTTAGCGTGCGCGCAAAGGCCGCGTTAGCAGGCAGATAGTTCATGCGTACGCTAATAACGCGCAGCGTACCCGGCAACAGCTCGTGGGGGCGGGCACGCATCATACCGTGACGCGCCATCCACTCCATCTCGCCGTGGTATTGTTTATCCAGCCATGCCTGGAGCTTAGGCTCACTGGCAGAGAGGTCGGTGTCAGTAATACCAACCTTCTGGAAGCCCAGTTCAGCACCCCACTGTTTTATTTTTTGCGCTAATTCATTGAGATCGAGGGGCTGTGACATGACGGACCATACTGTGAAGAAAAACCCCGCAAGTATACCACATTCCATCTGGCATGCGGATGACCTCCGTCGGGCCGAGAAAGAGGCCGCAGATAGCCTGGGCATTACCCTTTACGAACTGATGCAGCGCGCGGGCGAGGCGGCGTTTAACGTGGCGCGCACGGCTTATCCGGATGCCTCGCACTATCTGATCCTGTGCGGACACGGCAATAACGGTGGCGATGGCTATGTGGTGGCTCGTCTTGCGGTTGCGGCGGGGCTGCGCGTCACCCTGCTGGCGCTGGAGAGCGACAAGCCGTTACCGGAAGAAGCGGGCATGGCGAGAGAGGCCTGGCTGAATGCGGGGGGCATTATTCATGCGCCTGATATTGTCTGGCCCGAGGATGTCGACGTGATTGTTGATGGTCTGCTGGGGACGGGACTGATGCGCGCGCCTCGCGATGACGTCGCCGCGCTGATTACGCGCGCTAATGCGCACCCCGCCCCGGTGGTAGCGCTGGATATTCCCTCCGGCCTGATGGCGCAAACCGGCGCGACGCCGGGCGTGTCGATTGAGGCGGCGCATACCGTGACCTTTATCGCCCTGAAACCGGGTTTACTTACCGGGAAAGCGCGCGATGTCGTGGGCACGTTACATCACAACGCCCTGGGGCTGGAAAACTGGCTGGCCGGACAGGATTCCCACATTACCCGCTTTGATGACTCCCTGCTTGCACAGTGGCTGCCGCCGCGCCGTCCCACCTCCCATAAGGGCGACCATGGCCGACTGCTGATTATCGGCGGCGATCGCGGTACGGCAGGTGCGATTCGTATGACCGGAGAGGCCGCGTTGCGCAGCGGCGCCGGATTAATACGCGTGCTGACCCGCAGCGAAAACATTCCGCCCATTATTACCGCGCGGCCGGAGCTGATGGTCCACGAGCTTACCCCGCAGGCGATTGAAGAGGGTCTTGAGTGGGCGGACGTGGTGGTCATTGGTCCGGGCCTGGGTCAGCAGGAGTGGGGCAAACAGGCCCTGCAAAAGGCCGAGAATTTTCGTAAACCGATGCTCTGGGATGCCGACGCGCTTAACCTTCTGGCAATAAACCCGGATAAGCGTCACAATCGCATTCTGACGCCGCACCCCGGCGAAGCCGCACGGCTGCTTAACTGTAGCGTGGCAGAAATTGAAAGCGATCGCTTACTTTCAGCCCAACGTCTGGTAAAACGTTACGGAGGTGTTGCCGTTTTGAAAGGGGCGGGGACCGTTATCGCCAGCGATGATGCGATGGGCATCGTTGATGCCGGTAATGCAGGCATGGCGAGCGGCGGCATGGGCGATGTGCTCTCTGGCATCATTGGCGCATTGCTCGGACAGAAACTTCCCCTTTATGATGCAGCCTGTGCGGGCTGCGTGGCCCACGGTGCGGCGGCTGACAGGCTGGCTGCTCGTTACGGAACGCGCGGAATGCTGGCCACCGATCTTTTTTGCACGCTGCGGCGTGTTGTTAACCCGGATGTGATTGACGTAGAAAATGACTAATCGAGCGATTCCTTTACCTGATGAACAAGCCACTTTAGATCTCGGCAAGCGCGTGGCGCAGGCCTGTCAGGGGGCGACCGTCATTTATCTGTATGGTGATTTAGGCGCGGGTAAAACAACCTTCAGCCGTGGCTTTTTGCAGGCGTTAGGCCATAACGGGAACGTAAAAAGCCCGACCTACACGCTGGTAGAACCGTACACGCTTGAAAATATCATGGTGTACCACTTTGATTTATATCGTCTTGCGGATCCTGAGGAGCTGGAATTTATGGGGATCCGCGATTACTTTGCCAACGACGCCATCTGCCTGGTGGAGTGGCCGCAACAAGGTGCGGGTGTGCTGCCTGACCCGGATGTCGAAATTCACTTAGATTACCAGGCACAAGGGCGTGAGGCGCGCATCAGTGCGGTTTCCTCATCAGGCTGTTCCTTACTGGCGCGTTTAGCCGGTTGAGCGTAGGGATAACGGGATGATTAATCGCGTTAAAGGTTGGGTGCTGGCTGCCACGGTCCTGCTGTGCGCGCAGGCCGGGGCGGCCAGCCTCTCGGATATTCAGGTGTCGAATGGCGATAGCCAGGCCCGCATTACGTTCAGCTTTATGGGCGATCCTGAATATGCTTTCTCACAAATCGATAGCCGCAGCGTGGCGCTCGATATTAAACAGACCGGGGTGATCCAGGGGCTGCCGCTCCAGTTCAGCGGCAACAATCTGGTGAAAAGCATCCGTTCGGGAACGCCGAAGGATGCGCAGTCTCTGCGTCTGGTGGTCGATCTCACCGAAAAGGGCAAAACGAAGGCGGTTAAGCAGCAAAACGGCGCCAATTATACGGTGGTCTTTACCATTAATGCTGATGTTCCGCCGCCGCCACCGCCTGCACCTGTTGTAGCAAAACGCGTGGAAGCGCCGGTTTATACTCCAGGGCCGTCTGAGCCAGCCCGTAATCCGTTTAAATCACAAAATGACCGACTTACCGCCGTGACCAGCAGCAACACGGTGACGCGTCCGGCGGTCAGCGCGCGGCGTACGCCGGTCAGTGGCGACAAAGTGATTATCGCCATTGACGCCGGACACGGCGGGCAAGATCCTGGCGCGATTGGCCCGGGCGGCACGCGGGAGAAAAACGTCACTATCGCCATTGCCCGTAAGCTGCGTGCGCTTCTGAATGACGATCCGATGTTTAAAGGGGTCATGACCCGCGACGGAGATTACTTTATTTCAGTGATGGGACGCTCGGATGTGGCGCGTAAGCAAAACGCCAACTTCCTGGTGTCGATTCACGCGGATGCTGCGCCGAACCGTAACGCCACCGGCGCGTCGGTATGGGTGCTGTCGAACCGTCGCGCCAACAGTGAAATGGCGAACTGGCTTGAAGAGCACGAGAAGCAGTCTGAACTGTTAGGCGGGGCAGGCGATGTGCTGGCAAACAGCCAGGCCGATCCGTATCTCAGCCAGGCGGTGTTGGATTTACAGTTCGGTCATTCTCAGCGCGTCGGGTATGATGTCGCCACTAACGTACTGAGCCAGCTGCAAAGCATTGGATCGCTGCATAAGCGTCGCCCTGAGCATGCAAGCCTCGGTGTCCTGCGTTCGCCGGATATTCCGTCGATTCTGGTGGAGACGGGCTTTATCAGTAACCATGGTGAAGAGCGTTTACTGGGAAGCGACAGCTATCAGCAGCAAATTGCCGAAGCGATTTATAACGGCCTGCGTAAATACTTTGACGCGCATCCGCTTCAGTCTGCGCCGCAGGGCGGGGCAGCCCAGACGGCAAGCGCCGCGCTGCCGGGTGAGATGACCGCGACTAATTAAGGAGAGTTCATGCCGATTCAGGTTCTACCGCCGCAGCTCGCGAACCAAATCGCCGCCGGTGAGGTGGTGGAACGCCCTGCGTCGGTGGTGAAGGAACTGGTGGAAAACAGCCTCGATGCAGGGGCGACCCGCATCGATATCGATATCGAACGCGGGGGCGCAAAGCTTATCCGCATTCGTGATAACGGCTGTGGCATCAAAAAGGACGAGCTGGCGCTGGCGCTGGCGCGTCACGCCACCAGTAAAATTGCCTCACTTGACGATCTGGAAGCGATTATCAGCCTGGGTTTTCGCGGCGAAGCGCTGGCCAGTATCAGCTCCGTTTCCCGCTTAACGTTGACCTCCCGCACAGCCGACCAGCAGGAAGCCTGGCAGGCCTATGCCGAAGGGCGCGATATGGACGTCACGGTTAAACCTGCGGCGCACCCGGTAGGCACCACGCTTGAAGTGCTGGATCTCTTCTATAACACCCCCGCCCGGCGCAAGTTTATGCGAACCGAGAAGACCGAATTCGGACATATCGACGAGATCATCCGCCGCATTGCGCTGGCGCGCTTTGATGTCACCCTCAACCTCAGCCATAACGGTAAGGTGATGCGCCAGTACCGCGCAGTGGCGGAGGGCGGACAAAAGGAGCGTCGGTTGGGCGCCATCTGCGGCACACCGTTTCTGGAAAAGGCGCTGGCCATTGAGTGGCAGCATGGCGATCTGGCCCTGCGCGGTTGGGTTGCCGATCCGAACGCCAGCAGCGCCGCGTTCGCAGAAATCCAGTATTGCTACGTCAACGGCCGCATGATGCGCGACCGCCTGATTAACCACGCTATTCGACAGGCCTGCGAAGATAAGCTCGGCGCCGATCAACAGCCCGCCTTTGTGCTTTATCTGGAGATCGACCCGCATCAGGTTGACGTTAACGTGCACCCCGCCAAGCACGAGGTGCGTTTCCACCAGTCGCGCCTGGTGCATGATTTCATCTACCAGGGCGTTGCCGCTGTATTGCAGCAGCAGGCAGAGCCTGAGTTGCCGCTGGCAAAAGAAGAGCCCGCGCCGCGCCCACTGCCGGAAAACCGCGTGGCGGCCGGGCGTAACCATTTTGCCGAACCGGCGGTCGCGCGCGAGCCGGCTGCTCCACGTTTATCCCCGGCGGGCAACGCGCCGCGACCAACCGGCGCCAACTATCCCAACGCTCAGCCGGGCTATCACAAACAGCAGGGGGCGCTGTACCGCAAACTGCTGGATACGCCGGCGGTGGAGCATAAAGAGCACATCACGGTTTCAACCCCTTCTCTGGATGGGCATAGCCAGAGTTTTGGTCGGGTATTGACCATTATTGCCCCCGACATGGCATTGCTTGAACGCGAAGGTAAACTCCTGTTGCTGGCGCTTTCCGTGGCGGAGCGCTGGCTCAAACAGGCGCAGTTAACCCCGGGGGTGAATGCCGCCTGCGCGCAGCCGCTGTTGATCCCCGTTCGCCTGAAAATATCCCCTGAAGAAACAGGGGTTTTGCGGCGCGTGCAGACGCAACTGGCCGAAATGGGGATTGAAATCGTACTGGACGCGCAGCATGTGACAATTCGCGCAGTGCCTTTACCCTTACGCCAACAAAATTTACAAAACTTGATTCCTGAACTGATAGGCTACCTGGCGCAGCAAACGACGTTTGATGCCGCCGATACCGCGCAGTGGATCGCCCGCCATCTGGCCAGCGAGCATGCACCGTGGAGTATGGCGCAGGCGATTACCGTTCTGGCGGAGGTGGAGCGCCTCTGTCCACAGCTGGTGAAAGCGCCTCCAGGTGGTTTGTTACAACCTGTTGATTTACAAACGGCGATGACCGCCCTGAAACATGACTGATGTAAGTAAGGCGAGCCTGCCAAAGGCGATTTTTTTAATGGGGCCAACGGCCTCCGGTAAAACGGCGTTAGCCATTGAGTTACGTAAAGTTTTGCCAGTAGAGTTGATTAGCGTTGATTCAGCCCTCATCTACCGAGGGATGGACATCGGCACGGCGAAGCCCAACGCAGACGAACTGCGTGCGGCACCGCACCGTTTACTGGATATTCTCGACCCGGCACAGGCTTACTCCGCGGCAGATTTTCGCCGCGACGCCTTAGCCGAGATGGCCGAGATTACCGCCGCGGGACGCATACCGCTGTTAGTTGGCGGCACGATGCTCTACTTTAAGGCGCTGCTGGAGGGGTTATCGCCTCTGCCATCGGCCGATCCGGAAGTGAGAGCGAAGATTGAGCGGCAGGCGGCAGAGCAGGGGTGGGACGCTTTGCACAGGCAACTGGAAGAGATTGACCCGGTTGCCGCAGCGCGGATCCACCCAAACGATCCGCAAAGGCTTTCCCGGGCACTGGAAGTTTTTTTCATTTCGGGTAAAACTTTAACGGAACTGACGCAAACGTCAGGAGACGCTCTGCCGTATCAGGTGCATCAGTTCGCCATCGCCCCGGCGAGCCGTGAACTGCTCCATCAACGAATTGAGCAGCGTTTTCATCAGATGTTGGCTTCAGATTTTGAAGCAGAAGTGCGGGCGCTTTTTGCCCGTGGAGATTTGCATACGGACATGCCTTCCATTCGTTGTGTGGGATACCGCCAGATGTGGTCGTATCTTGAAGGTGAGATTTCATACGATGAAATGGTTTATCGAGGTGTTTGCGCCACGAGACAGTTAGCGAAGCGCCAGATCACCTGGTTACGCGGTTGGGAGGGTGTTCACTGGTTAGACAGTGAAAAACCACAACAGGCGTTAAACGAAGTGATTGAGGTTATTGGTGATATCGCTGACTGAATGTGTACAATTAAGCCGTATCGTGCGCAATTTTTCAGAATCGCAAGGTTCTAAGTACAAAACAAGCATATAAGGAAAAGATAGAATGGCTAAGGGGCAATCTTTACAAGATCCGTTCCTGAACGCATTGCGTCGGGAGCGTGTTCCAGTTTCTATTTATTTGGTGAATGGTATTAAGCTGCAAGGTCAGATTGAGTCTTTCGATCAGTTCGTGATCCTGTTGAAAAACACGGTCAGCCAGATGGTCTATAAGCACGCGATTTCTACTGTTGTTCCGTCCCGTCCGGTATCTCATCACAGCAATAACGCTGGCGGCGGCACTGGCAGTAACTACCATCACGGCAGCAACGCGCAGGGTTCTTCAACACCAGCGCAGGACAGCGAAGAAACCGAATAAGGTTTTGGGCTGTTATCCACACGGGGAGCCAGGGATCCTGCGTTCCCCGCTGATCTTTTTAGAGAGGTTTACGCTTGTTTGACCGTTATGACGCCGGTGAGCAGGCGGTGCTGGTACACATCTATTTTTCGCAAGACAAAGATATGGAAGACCTCCAGGAGTTTGAATCTCTGGTCTCTTCCGCCGGTGTCGAAGCAATGCAGGTGATTACCGGTAGCCGTAAAGCGCCGCACCCGAAGTACTTTGTTGGTGAAGGTAAAGCAGTTGAAATTGCGGATGCCGTAAAAGCAACCGGCGCATCCGTTGTGCTGTTTGATCATGCGCTGTCTCCGGCTCAGGAACGTAACCTGGAAGCTCTCTGCGAATGCCGTGTAATCGATCGCACGGGGTTGATCTTAGATATTTTTGCTCAGCGTGCGCGTACCCACGAGGGTAAGTTGCAGGTTGAGCTGGCGCAGTTGCGCCATCTGGCGACGCGTCTGGTGCGTGGCTGGACACACCTTGAAAGACAAAAAGGCGGGATTGGTTTGCGCGGCCCGGGTGAAACCCAGCTCGAAACCGACCGCCGTTTGCTGCGTGGGCGTATAACCCAGATCCTTTCACGTCTGGAACGTGTAGAGAAACAGCGCGAACAGGGGCGTCGGGCGCGAACGAAAGCTGATATCCCAACGGTGTCGCTGGTGGGTTATACCAACGCCGGTAAATCCACCCTGTTTAACCAGATAACCGAGGCCCAGGTGTATGCCGCAGACCAGCTGTTTGCGACCCTGGACCCAACCCTGCGCCGTATTGACGTCGCAGACGTGGGTGAAACGGTGCTGGCGGATACCGTAGGGTTTATCCGCCATCTGCCGCACGATCTGGTCGCGGCGTTTAAAGCGACGTTGCAGGAGACGCGTCAGGCGACCCTGCTGCTGCATGTGATTGATGCGGCTGACGTACGCGTGCAGGAGAACATCGACGCGGTGAACGTGGTGCTCGAAGAGATCGACGCCCACGAAATTCCCACCCTGTTGGTGATGAACAAGATCGATATGCTGGACGATTTCGAACCGCGTATCGACCGAGACGAAGAGAACAAACCGATTCGGGTCTGGCTGTCTGCTCAGGCCGGGATTGGTGTGCCACTGCTTTTCCAGGCTTTGACAGAACGTCTTTCCGGTGAGGTAGCTCAGCACACGCTGCGACTGCCGCCACAGGAAGGCAGGCTGCGCAGCCGGTTTTATCAGCTTCAGGCGATAGAAAAAGAGTGGATGGAGGATGACGGCAGCGTGGGGATGCAGGTGCGTATGCCGATCGTTGACTGGCGTCGCCTCTGTAAACAAGAACCTGCGCTGGCGGACTATATCGTCTGATCAGAAAGGGGAAGCCTGAAAAATTCGCCCTTGCATAACAAATATGGAGCATATACATGGCGTGGAATCAGCCCGGTAATAACGGACAAGACCGCGACCCGTGGGGAAGCAGCAATAATCAAGGCGGCAACTCTGGGGGAAATGGCAACAAAGGTGGTCGCGAGCAGGGGCCGCCGGATCTGGATGATATCTTCCGCAAACTGAGCAAAAAACTTGGTGGCCTTGGCGGAGGAAAAGGTTCTGGCTCGGGTGGCAATTCCACTCAGAGTCCGCGCCCGCCAATGGGTGGCCGCGTGGTGGGCATTGTCGCCGCTGCGGTGGTAATCATCTGGGCAGCCAGCGGGTTCTACACCATTAAAGAAGCAGAACGCGGCGTGGTCACCCGTTTCGGTAAGTTCAGCCATCTGGTTGAACCGGGCCTGAACTGGAAGCCGACCTTCATTGATGACGTGACCGCGGTTAACGTGGAGTCCGTCCGTGAACTGGCCGCCTCTGGCGTGATGTTGACCTCTGACGAGAACGTGGTGCGCGTTGAGATGAACGTACAGTACCGCGTGACCGATCCGGAACGTTATCTGTTTAGCGTGACCAGCGCCGATGACAGCCTGCGTCAGGCGACCGACAGCGCCCTGCGTGGCGTGATCGGTAAATACACCATGGACCGTATTCTGACCGAAGGTCGTACCGTTATTCGTAGCGATACCCAGCGTGAGCTGGAAGAGACCATCCGTCCGTACAACATGGGTATCACCCTGCTGGACGTCAACTTCCAGGCTGCACGTCCGCCGGAAGAGGTGAAAGCCGCGTTTGACGATGCGATTGCCGCGCGTGAAAACGAACAGCAGTACATCCGTGAAGCGGAAGCGTACACCAACGAAGTTCAGCCGCGTGCAAACGGTCAGGCGCAGCGTATTCTGGAAGAAGCGCGTGCGTATAAGACCCAGACCATCCTGGAAGCACAGGGTGAAGTGGCTCGCTTCGCGAAGATCCTGCCGGAATATAAAGCCGCGCCGGAAATTACCCGTGAGCGTCTCTATATCGAGACCATGGAAAAAGTGCTGAGCCATACGCGTAAAGTGCTGGTTAACGACAACAAAGGCGGAAACCTGATGGTCCTGCCGCTGGATCAGATGCTGAAAGGCGGTTCTGCACCGGCAGCAAAAGACAACAGCGGTGCGAACAACCTGCTGCGTCTGCCACCGGCCTCGTCTGGCAGCGCCAGCGCGAACACAACGCCTTCTTCGAACGATGGTGACATTATGGACCAACGCCGTGCTAACGCGCAGCGTAACGACTACCAGCGTCAGGGGGAATAAGGATGCGTAAGTCAGTTATTGCGATCATCATCATCGTACTGGTCGTGCTCTACACCTCCATCTTTGTGGTGAAAGAGGGCGAACGTGGGATCAAGTTCCAGTTCAGCAGCGTCGTGCGTGACGGCGACAAGCGTCCGGTGATTTATGAGCCGGGTCTGCACTTTAAGATCCCGTTCATTCAGTCAGTGAAAACGCTCGATGCGCGTATCCAGACCATGGATAACCAGGCCGATCGTTTCGTGACCAAAGAGAAGAAAGACCTGATCGTTGATTCCTATATCAAATGGCGCATCAGCGATTTCAGCCGCTACTTCCTGGCAACCGGGGGTGGCGACGTTTCTCAGGCAGAAGTGCTGCTGAAACGTAAGTTCTCTGACCGTCTGCGTTCCGAAATTGGTCGTCTGGATGTGAAAGACATCGTGACCGACTCCCGTGGTCGTCTGACGCTGGAAGTGCGTGATGCGCTGAACTCCGGCTCTGCGGGCACCGAAGATGAAGTTGAAACCCCGGCGGCAGACGATGCGATTGCCAAAGCGGCTGAACGTGTTCAGGCTGAAACCAACGGTAAAGTGCCGGTGATCAACCCGAACAGTATGGCGGCACTGGGCATCGAAGTGGTTGACGTGCGCATCAAGCAGATCAACCTGCCAGCGGAAGTGTCCGAGGCGATCTACAACCGTATGCGCGCCGAGCGTGAAGCGGTAGCCCGTCGTCACCGTTCACAGGGTCAGGAAGAAGCGGAAAAACTGCGCGCGGCAGCGGACTATGAAGTCACCAAGACGCTGGCGGAATCTGAGCGCCAGGGTCGTATCCTGCGCGGTGAAGGTGATGCCGAAGCGGCGAAACTGTTTGCTGATGCATTCAGCCAGGATCCAGACTTCTATGCCTTCATCCGTAGCCTTCGCGCTTACGAGAATAGCTTCAAGAGCAACCAGGATGTGATGGTGCTCAGCCCGGACAGCGATTTCTTCCGTTATATGAAGACGCCGACCAACGCAACGCGATAAACTCAGGCTCGTTTGAGTATTCAAACCACCGCTCTTCACGGAGCGGTGGTTTTCTTTTATAAGGATGAAAAATGAACTCCACGATCTGGCTCGCACTGGCCCTTGTTTTGGTGCTGGAAGGCCTCGGCCCGATGCTCTATCCGCGCGCATGGCGCCGGATGATCGCGACAATGAGCCAACTCCCGGACAATATTTTGCGTCGTTTTGGCGGTGGTCTTGTGGTTGCCGGTATCGTTATCTACTACATGTTGAGGAAAACGATTGGCTGATCAAAAACTAACCGCAATTGGCATATTTTAGGGTCAAAAAGTGCTGTATATCTGAAAAAGCGATGGTAGAATCCATTTTTAAGCAAACGGTGATTTTGAAAAAATGGGTAACAACGTCGTCGTACTGGGCACCCAATGGGGTGACGAAGGTAAAGGGAAGATTGTTGATCTTCTGACTGAACGGGCCAAATATGTTGTACGCTACCAGGGCGGTCACAACGCGGGCCATACTCTCGTAATCAACGGTGAAAAAACCGTCCTCCATCTTATTCCATCAGGCATTCTTCGCGAAAACGTCACCAGCATCATCGGTAACGGCGTTGTGCTGTCTCCCGCTGCGCTGATGAAAGAGATGAAAGGTCTGGAAGACCGTGGTATCCCTGTTCGTGAGCGTCTGCTGCTCTCCGAAGCCTGCCCGCTGATCCTGGATTATCATGTGGCGCTGGACGTGGCGCGTGAAAAAGCGCGTGGCGCGAAAGCGATCGGCACCACCGGTCGTGGTATCGGCCCCGCTTACGAAGATAAAGTGGCTCGTCGCGGTCTGCGCGTGGGTGACCTCTTCGACAAAGCGACCTTCGCTGAAAAACTGAAAGAAGTGATGGAATATCACAACTTCCAGCTGGTGAACTTCTACAAAGCCGAAGCCGTTGACTACCAGAAAGTGCTGGATGACGTCATGGCGATTGCTGATATTCTGACCGGTATGGTTGTTGATGTGTCCGATCTGCTGGACCAGGCGCGCAAGCGTGGCGATTTCGTCATGTTTGAAGGTGCGCAGGGTACGCTGCTGGACATCGACCACGGTACCTATCCGTACGTAACGTCCTCTAACACCACCGCGGGTGGCGTGGCAACCGGCTCCGGTCTGGGCCCGCGTTATGTGGATTACGTTCTGGGTATCATCAAAGCGTACTCCACTCGCGTGGGTGCGGGTCCGTTCCCGACCGAACTGTTTGATGAAACTGGCGAGTTCCTGTGCAAGCAGGGTAACGAGTTTGGCGCGACCACCGGTCGTCGTCGTCGTACCGGCTGGCTGGATGCGGTCGCAGTGCGTCGTGCAGTGCAGATCAACTCCCTGTCTGGCTTCTGCCTGACCAAGCTGGACGTACTGGACGGCCTGAAAGAAGTAAAAATCTGCGTAGGCTACCGTATGCCTGATGGCCGCGAGGTGACCACCACTCCGCTGGCTGCTGACGACTGGGAAGGCATTGAGCCAATCTACGAAACTATGCCGGGCTGGTCTGAGACCACATTTGGTGTGAAAGAGCGTAGTGGCCTGCCAAAAGCCGCGCTGGACTACATCAAGCGCATTGAAGAACTGACCGAAGTGCCGATCGATATTATTTCTACCGGCCCGGATCGTACTGAAACGATGATCCTGCGCGACCCGTTCGACGCATAATCTTCGTGACTGCTGGCCTGCGGGGAAACCCGTAGGCCGGATAAGCGCAGCGCCATCCGGCGACCGCTCCTGGATCTCCGCTTTTTCGCCCCGTCTGTCAAATAAATTAGCCGCTAACTATCTGGCTGGTTTATCATCATTAATGAATATCTCTGCGGTTTGACCGCGTTTTCCCTTTTTCCTGAGGTTGATGTGCAGTTAACAAGTTTCACCGATTACGGCTTACGCGCGCTGATTTACATGGCGTCGTTACCCGATGGGAAGATGACCAGCATCTCTGAAGTCACAGAGGTGTACGGTGTGTCCCGTAATCATATGGTCAAAATAATCAATCAACTTAGTCGTGCCGGATACGTTGCTGCCGTCCGCGGGAAGAATGGAGGGATCCGTCTCGGTAAACCGGCGCAGAGTATCCGTATTGGCGATGTGGTACGTGAACTGGAGCCGCTCTCTCTGGTGAACTGTAGCAGCGCGTTCTGCCACATTACGCCCGCTTGCCGCCTGAAACAGGCGCTTTCAAAGGCCGTGCAAAGTTTTCTCAAGGAACTGGATAACTACACGCTGGCCGATTTGGTTGAAGAGAATCAACCGCTTTATAAATTATTGCTGGTGGAATGAAGAAAATTTCCACCGGAGCTGACAACGGAGGAACCGACATGTCACAAGATCCTTTCCAGGAACGCGAAGCCGAAAAATACGCGAATCCTATCCCCAGCCGCGAGTTCATCATTGAACACTTAACAAAACGCGAAAAACCCGCCAATCGTGAAGAACTTGCCGTTGAACTGAACATTGAAGGTGAAGAGCAAATTGAAGCCCTTCGCCGCCGCCTGCGCGCCATGGAACGTGACGGGCAACTTGTCTTTACTCGTCGCCAGTGCTACGCGCTGCCAGAACGCCTCGACCTGCTGAAAGGCACCGTTATTGGTCATCGCGATGGCTTCGGCTTCCTGCGCGTGGAAGGCCGTAAAGACGACCTGTACCTCTCATCCGAACAGATGAAGATGTGTATTCACGGCGACCAGATCCTGGCGCAGCCGCTGGGTGCAGACCGTAAAGGCCGCCGCGAAGCGCGCGTGGTCCGCGTGCTGGTGCCGAAAACCAGCCAGATTGTGGGCCGTTACTTTACCGATGCGGGCGTAGGCTTTGTGGTGCCGGATGACAGCCGTCTGAGCTTCGACATTCTCATCCCGCCTGAAGAGGTGATGGGCGCACGCATGGGCTTTGTGGTGGTGGTGGAACTCACCCAGCGCCCAACCCGTCGCACCAAAGCGGTGGGTAAAATCGTCGAAGTGCTGGGCGATAACATGGGCACCGGCATGGCCGTCGATATGGCGCTGCGTACCCATGAAATTCCGTATGTCTGGCCGAAAGCGGTTGAAGATCAGATTGAAAACCTGCGTGAAGAAGTGCCGGAAGAGTCCAAAGCAGGCCGCGTGGATCTGCGCGATCTGCCGCTGGTCACCATTGATGGTGAAGACGCCCGTGACTTCGATGATGCCGTATATTGCGAGAAAAAACGCGGTGGCGGCTGGCGTCTGTGGGTGGCTATCGCGGATGTGAGCTATTACGTGCGTCCGCACACGCCGCTGGATAACGAAGCGCGCAGCCGCGGTACGTCGGTCTACTTCCCGTCGCAGGTTGTACCGATGCTGCCAGAAGTGCTCTCCAACGGCCTGTGTTCCCTCAACCCGCAGGTGGACCGCCTGTGTATGGTCTGCGAAATGACCATCTCCAGCAAGGGACGTCTGACGGGCTATAAGTTCTACGAAGCGGTGATGAGTTCTCATGCGCGCCTGACCTATACCAAGGTCTGGCATATGTTGCAGGGCGATCAGGATCTTCGCGAACAGTACGCGCCGCTGGTCAAACACATCGAAGAGCTGCACAACCTCTACAAAACGCTGGATCAGGCGCGCGAAGAGCGCGGTGGGATCTCGTTTGAGAGTGAAGAGGCGAAGTTTATCTTTAACGCTGAGCGTCGTATCGAGCGTATCGAACAGACTCAGCGTAACGATGCGCACAAGCTGATTGAAGAGTGTATGATCCTGGCGAACATCTCGGCGGCACGTTTCGTTGAGAAAGCCAAAGAGCCTGCGCTGTTCCGTATTCACGACAAGCCAACCACGGAGGCCGTAACCTCGTTCCGCTCCGTGCTGGCTGAACTCGGCCTGGAGCTGCCTGGCGGTAATAAGCCTGAGCCACGCGATTACGCCGAGCTGCTGGAATCCATCAGCGATCGTCCTGACGCGGAAATGCTGCAAACCATGCTGCTGCGCTCCATGAAGCAGGCGATTTACGATCCTGAAAACCGGGGCCACTTTGGTCTGGCGTTACAGTCGTACGCGCACTTTACCTCGCCGATCCGCCGTTATCCGGATCTGTCCCTGCACCGTGCGATCAAGTATCTACTGGCGCACGAGCAGGGTCATAAAGGCAACACGACCGAAACCGGAGGGTATCACTACTCCATGGACGAGATGTTGCAACTGGGCCAGCATTGTTCCATGACCGAGCGTCGTGCGGATGAAGCGACGCGCGACGTGGCGGACTGGCTGAAGTGTGACTTTATGCTGGATCAGGTGGGTAACGTCTTTAAAGGCGTGATTGCCAGCGTCACCGGCTTTGGCTTCTTCGTGCGTCTGGATGAGCTGTTTATCGACGGTCTGGTGCACGTTTCCAGCCTCGATAACGATTACTACCGCTTCGACCAGGTCGGACAACGTCTGATCGGCGAATCCGGCGGCCAGACCTACCGTCTGGGCGATCGGGTGGAAGTGAAGGTTGAAGCCGTGAATATGGACGACCGTAAAATCGACTTCAGCCTCATCTCCAGCGAGCGTGCTCCGCGTAACGTCGGCAAAACCGAGCGTGAGAAAGCGAAAAAAGGCGGTAACGGTAAAGCGGGCGGTAAGCGACGTCAGGCAGGTAAAAGAGTAAACTTTGAGCCAGACAGTGCTTTCCGTGGCGAGAAGAAACAGAAGCCCAAGGCGGCGAAAAAAGACGCTCGTAAAGCGAAAAAACCGTCGACCAAGACCCAAAAAATAGCGGCCGCGACCAAAGCGAAGCGCGCGGCGAAGAAACAGCAGGCGGAGTAATTTCCCCTCACCCTGACCCTCTCCCCAACGGGAGAGGGAAAATATTTATTACGAGAACCATCAATGAGTGAAATGATTTACGGCATCCACGCGGTGCAGGCCCTGCTGGAGCGCGCGCCGGAGCGTTTTCAGGAAGTTTTTATTCTGAAAGGGCGTGAAGATAAACGTCTGATGCCGCTGATCCACGCGCTGGAAGCGCAGGGCGTAGTGATCCAGCTGGCGAACCGCCAGTATCTGGATGAAAAAAGCGAAGGTGCTGTACACCAGGGTATTATCGCGCGCGTGAAGCCAGGCCGTCAGTATCAGGAGAACGATCTGCCGGATCTGATCGCCGGGCTGGAGAACCCGTTCTTCCTGATCCTCGATGGCGTAACCGACCCACATAACCTGGGCGCGTGCCTGCGTAGCGCCGATGCAGCAGGCGTGCATGCGGTGATTGTGCCAAAAGATCGCTCCGCGCAGCTTAACGCTACCGCTAAAAAAGTCGCCTGCGGCGCGGCGGAAAACGTCCCGTTAATCCGCGTGACTAACCTGGCGCGCACCATGCGTCTGTTGCAGGAAGAAAATATCTGGATCGTAGGAACAGCCGGTGAAGCGGATCACACCCTGTACCAGAGCAAAATGACCGGCCGTATGGCGCTGGTGATGGGAGCGGAAGGCGAAGGTATGCGTCGTCTGACGCGCGAGCACTGCGATGAGCTGATCAGCATCCCAATGGCGGGCAGCGTATCGTCCCTGAACGTTTCCGTTGCGACGGGTATCTGCCTGTTTGAAGCGGTGCGTCAGCGCGGGTAGCCTGTTGTGCCGGGTGGCGGCTTCGCCTTACCCGGCCTACAAAAGCATGGTACCGTAGGCCCGGTAAGCGTAGCGCCACCGGGCAACAATCTCACTCCTCTAACGACCGTAAATGGTCATCCTTTCTCAGCGTCATCAGCGCGAAAATACTCACCACCGCCGTTGCCATCACGTAGTACGCCGGAATATCCAGATTGCCCGTCTCTTTAATCAGCCCGGTAATGATCAGCCCCGCACAGCCCGAGAAGATCGCATTCGACAGAGAATAGGCCAGCCCCAGCCCGGTATAACGCACGCGCGTCGGGAACATCTCAGACAGCATTGCCGGCCCCGGCCCTGCCAGCATCCCAACCAGACCCCCCGCAATCAGCACCACAATCGCTTTGACTGCCAGCGTACTGGATTCCGCCTGCAAAATTTTCAGCAGCGGCAGGGCGAGGATCAGCAGGAGCACGGTGGCGATAATCATCACCGTGCGCCGCCCGATCCTGTCGCTCAGCATGCCCGACGGAATGATCGTGAGCGCAAACCCAATGTTAGAAATCACCGCAATCAGTAACGCCTGGTTAAAACCGGTGTGCAGCGCAGATTGCAGATAGGTCGGCATAATCACCAGATAGGTATAACCCGCCGCAGACCAGACCATCACGCGGCCAATGCCCATCAGGATGGTTTTGAACGTGGCGGCGGTGCTGGCCTGAGTAACAACCGGTTTTTCCCGTTGCTGCACAAAGCTCGGCGTCTCTTCCATGCTCACCCGCAGCCATAGCGCGACCGCACCCATCGGCAGCGCCAGGAAGAACGGAATGCGCCAGCCCCAGTCGTGCAAGGCTTCAGGGGAGAGCAGGGCAGAGAGCAACGCGACAATGCCTGCGCCCGCTAACAGCCCGAGCGCCACGGTAAAGGACTGCCATGCCCCGTAAAGACCGCGCTTGCCGCGCGGGGCGAACTCCGTCATCAATGAGACCGCACCGCCATACTCACCGCCCGCGAACAGTCCTTGCAGAATACGCAGGAGCGTAACGATCAGCGGCGCGGCAATCCCGATACTGGCGTAGACCGGCACAATACCGATGGCAGCGGTGGCGAGCGTCATCAATACCAGCACTATAATCAGCGTCGGTTTGCGGCCAATCCTGTCGCCAATGCGGCCAAAGACCACCGCACCCAGCGGACGGAAGAAGAAAGCGATGGCGAACGAGGCCCAGGTGAGGATCAGGCTGGTGAGCTCCGCTTCCCCCTCAAGCTGGAAGAAGTTTCTGGCAATCACCGTTGCCAGAAAACCGTAGACCGCAAATTCATACCACTCGATGAAATTACCGATGGAGCCTGCAATTAATGCACGCTTGTGCGCATCCTGTTGCATAACGATCCTCACATAAACGGGGTAAGAATAAATTATTCAGCATTGGTGAAGTAATGAAATAGTTTATTCTTATGTTCTGTGAGCTATTTCACGAATGATATCAACACGATCGTCATCGTGTGACCCCCCTCCCATGCAGCGTGCATGCCCTCTGTCCATACTTACCTTTATTGCCAATGAAAGGAGGGAGACAGCATGCACTGGCAGACACATACCGTTTTTAATCAACCTGCACCGCTATCGAACAGCAACCTTTTTCTCTCTGATTGCGCCCTGCGCGATGCGGTAGCGCGCGAAGGGGCTGAGTGGGATGTGGATCTTCTTGCCAGCATCGGACAGCAGTTGGGTACGGCGGAGTCGCTGGAGCTGGGCAGGCTGGCGAACGTTAATCCGCCGGAACTGCTGCGTTATGACGCCACGGGAGCGAGGCTGGATGACGTCCGCTTTCATCCGGCATGGCATCTTCTGATGCAGGGGCTTTGCGCCAACCGGGTGCACAACCTGGCGTGGGAGGAGGAGGCGCGGAAAGGATCGTTCGTCGCCCGGGCCGCGCGTTTTGTGCTTCATGCACAGGTGGAGGCGGGAACGCTATGCCCGGTGACCATGACCTTCGCCGCCACGCCGCTGTTGCTACAGTCGCTGCCCAAACCGTTTCACGACTGGTTAACGCCGCTGATGAGCGATCGCTACGATCCCCATCTCGCACCGGGGGCGCAAAAGCGCGGCCTGCTGATCGGCATGGGGATGACGGAAAAGCAGGGCGGTTCGGACGTACTCAGTAATACCACCAAAGCAGAGAAATTCAGTGATGGCAGTTACCGGCTGGTGGGGCACAAATGGTTTTTCTCCGTGCCGCAGAGCGATGCGCATCTGGTGCTGGCGCAGGCGAAGGGCGGGCTTTCCTGCTTTTTTGTCCCGCGTTTCTTACCCGACGGGCAACGCAATGCCGTGCGCCTTGAGCGTCTGAAGGACAAGCTCGGCAACCGATCAAATGCCAGCAGTGAGGCTGAGTTCCTTGATGCTTCCGGCTGGCTGCTGGGCGAAGAGGGGGAAGGCGTCCGGCAAATTCTGAAGATGGGCGGGCTGACGCGCTTTGACTGCGCGCTTGGCAGTCACGGACTGATGCGCCGTGCGCTCTCGGTGGCGCTTTATCATGCCCATCAGCGGCAGACCTTCGGCAAAAATCTGATCGACCAGCCGTTAATGCGCGACGTGCTAAGCCGTATGGCGCTGGTGCTGGAGGGACACACGGCACTGCTGTTCCGCCTCGCCCGGGCGTGGGATAACCGCACCGACCCGCAGGAGGCCGCATGGGCGCGGCTATTCACTCCGGCGGCAAAATACAGCGTCTGCAAAGCGGGCATACCGTTTGTGGCAGAGGCAATGGAGGTGCTGGGCGGCGCAGGCTATTGCGAAGAGAGTGAGCTTCCACGGTTGTACCGTGAAATGCCCGTCAACAGCATCTGGGAAGGCTCTGGCAATATTATGTGCCTGGATGTACTGCGCGTGCTGGCGAAGCAGTCGGGCATTCTCGACCTGCTCGCCGATGATTTCGCGCAGGTCAAAGGTCAGGACAGGCACTTCGATCGCAGCTGGCGACAGCTACAGCAGAAGCTGCGTAAACCGCAGGAAGCGCAGGGCAGGGAGATCGCGCGGCAGCTCTTTTTACTCGGGGCCGGAAGTCAGATGCTGCGGCACGCATCGCCGCCCGTGGCGCAGGCGTGGTGCCGCATGATGCTGGATACCCGGGGCGGCACGCTGATGAGCGAACAGGTGCAAACCGACCTGCTGCTGCGCGCCACGGGCCGGGTCGGTTAAGCCTTCAGCTGGAACAGGCTCACCAGCCGGGTGAGATGGGAACCCTTCTCGCGCAGCGTCTGTGCCGTCTGCTCGCTGCGTGAGATGCGATCGGCATTGATATGCGATGCCTCACCGATGTGCGTCATCGCCAGATTCACCTGACCAATCCCCGCGGACTGCTCGCGGGAGGCGTGGTTGATCTCGGTGACAAGCTGGCTGATGTTATCGATATGAACAATGATGGCATCCATCGCCAGACGCGTTTGCTCAGAAAGCGCATGGCCTTCGCTCACCTTGTTCAGCGTGTCGCCAATCAACTGCTCAATCTCTTTCACCGCGTTGGCGCTGCGTGCGGCCAGGGCGCGTACCTCTTGCGCCACCACTGCGAAACCTTTCCCGTGCTCGCCCGCCCGCGCCGCTTCAACCGCCGCATTGAGCGCCAGGATATTGGTCTGGAAAGCGATGGACTCAATCACGCGGGTGATGTCTTCAATGCGTTTCGATGCATCACGAATATCATCCATGGTAGAAACTGCGTGGGTCACCGTCTCTCCACCCTGATGCACCGCGCGTGAGGTTTCCCCCACCAGCTGCTGCGTTTGCTCCATGTTAGCGGCATTTTGCTGCACGGTGGCGGCTAATTGCTCCATGCTGGCGGAGGTCTCCTCAACGCTGCTGGCCTGTTTGTTGATCTGTTCAGAGATCTCGCCGGTGTCTGAAGCCAGCGCGTTAGTCCCCAGATGGATTTCGCTTGCGGCCTCGCGGACCTGCAACACAATTTTTTGCAGGCCGCCCCCGATCCCGTTGATCGCATCAATCAGCTGGCCGACTTCATCCTGGCGGGTTACCGGCAGGCTGGCGCGCAGATCGCCTGCGGCATACTGCCGGGCAAGCGCGATCACTGCGCGCAGTGGGCGGGTTAGCATCCGGCGAATGAGGATAACGAACAGGCCCGCGAAGAGCACGGATAGCACCACGCCCGCCATCAGGAAGCGATCGCGCAGCGTGGTGACGCTTGAAAGCAGTACGGCTTTATCCACTTCACCCACGATGGTCCAGTTCCAGCCCGGCAGCGGCGTGTAGGCGACTTTGAGCGTACGGCCATCCGCGCTCACGCGCTCCAGCGTGCCGGCTTTATCACTCAGAAGCTGCTGCTGTGTCGCCGTGTCCCAGTTGGGCAGTTTGCCCTCTTCGCTGGCATGGAACAGATACTGTCCGCGCGTTTTGCCGCTGCTGCGATCCAGCACAAAGAAGTGACCGCTCTCGCCCAGACGACGGTTAAGGATTTTCTCGCGCATGACGTTCCACGAATGGGTGATGTCCACGCCGACAAAGATAATCCCGATAACCTGGCCTTCCGCATTCTTAACAGGCTGGTACTGCGTGATATAGCGCTTGCCGAACAGCAGCGCGAGGCCGCGATAGACCTCCCCTTTGGTGACAGCCGCAAATGCCGGGCTGGTGGTATCAAGAACGGTTCCGATGGCGCGGTCGCCATTCTCTTTACGCAGCGACGTGGCCACGCGGATAAAATCGTTACCGCTGCGGACAAACAGCGTCGAGATGGCGCCCGTTCGGCTCAGGAAGTCATCAGAAAGCGTATTGTTTTCATGCAACTCCGTTTCGCCGCCTTTCAGCAGAGGAACGGTAAGCCCGTTTATGGTCCGGCTTTGGCTGCTGTCGCTGTTCAGCGGCTGTGGCAAAAAGGTCGTGAACAGACGGGTATAGCTTTCAACCTCTTCGCTCAGGCTGGTGTTGAACATCTCAACCATATCCACCATGCCGGTGGACTGGTTGTGCAGGTCTTCAACCGCAAGCTCTTCAAGCTGCTGGCTGGCGTTGTGGCTCAACAGAAAAGTGAACAGCAAAAAAAGCGTGGCGACACTTGCACCTGTAAGCAGCGATAGCTTCGTGCCCAGGCCTGCCCGGCGGAAAAAGGTGATCATAAATTGCTCATTATTGAAAAGTGATGGCTGTTCAACGGCAGAGCGGAGAGAACGTTTATCTGTTTAATGTAACTGAATGTTACATATTTGTTTTTATTGGGTTTCGGTAGAGATAAAAAATTTGCAAAAGTGAAAAGCCACTAAAATTAAGTGGCTTTTATCGGAAGGGATTATGCATAAAGAATGGCCTGCACGCGCCAGTGATTAACATGGTGATCTTCCTGCATCTGGACGATGCGATACCAGGATGCGCCCTGTTCATCGGCCTTCAGGGCGACGACACGTTCAACGTCTTGCGGACTCCCCGTGATATTATTGACGGAGATCTGACCAATCTCGTTCAGGCCCGTGACGCAATCCGCGCTGGCAAATTCGGCCGACTGCGCCGTGGTGCTCAGCAGGCCCGCTGAAAGCAATAGCGTCGTTAAAGCAAGGGTTCGTTTCATCGTCAGCTCCTTTTCACGTGTCTCCGGTATCCGCCGGGCAATCCTTCGCGAATAAACTCATTTCCATTGTTGCTGGCATGGAGTTTATTGTGGACAGGAAAATGTTTACGGACGCAAAGCAGTGTAAAAGTCGTTCAAATGATGATGCTTACTTACGGTACAAAATTCCCTGGGCGTACCACTGTCCCGTAATAATGGTTTCATCAATCATCGTGATGACGTAATAATCTGCTTTTGCGGCAACTGCCTGTGCTTCAATTGCGTCTTCTGCATCATCCGGGGAACCACGAACCATCGCGGATACGGTACCCAGGCGTTGTAATCCTTCCGTCTGATTACGACGAATTTCCTGAGGATGATCGGTAACCGGCGGCGCCGGTTCTGGCGTACCCTGCAATATGGAACATCCGCTGAGCAGTGAGACCAGCAATAAAGCCATAAGCCTGCGCATAAACCTGTCTCTTTTCCTGATAGCCATAGTGTAGTTGTCTGCGAATTTAGTTTTGGGGGAATGTTCCCGAAGTGTTATCTGGGACGAAGATTTCGAATGAAAATATCGTGAAACCGTAATCCAGCTCTCAACATTATGAATCATTCATCAGCACAGGATCGACAATGATTGAAATTGAAACTCGCCAGCTGAGTGGGCATGAAATCATCCATGCTTTTCCGGCTGGTAAAGATGAACAGCCGCTGCCGACGGTAGTTTTCTATCATGGCTTTCTCTCCTCGAAGCTGGTCTACAGCTATTTTGCCGTCGCGCTGGCGCAGGCCGGTTTCCGGGTGGTCATGCCTGATGCGCCGAATCATGGGGCACGCTTTACGGGCGATGAGCAGGCGCGGCTGGGGCTGTTCTGGCAAACGCTGCACGGCAATCTGACCGAGTTCGCCGGGCTGCGTGACGCGCTCTTGCAGGCCGGGCTGGTGGAGGGGAAACGGCTGGCGGTCGCAGGCGCATCAATGGGCGGAATGACGGCGCTGGGAATCATGGCCAGGCATCCGGAGGTGACGTCTGTCGCTTGCCTGATGGGATCGGGCTACTTTACGTCACTGGCAAAGACGCTGTTCCCGCCGCAGGCCCCTCAGGAGATTGAGGCCCTGTTGTCTGAATGGGACGTCAGCCATGCGCTTTCGCAGCTGGCCGATCGTCCGCTGCTTCTGTGGCATGGGGACGCCGATGACGTCGTACCGCCCGGTGAAACGTTCCGCCTGCAACAGGCTCTACAGCGTGAAGGGCTGGACAGCAATCTGACCTGCCTGTGGGGAGCAGGTGTCCGGCACCGTATTACCCCGGCCGCGCTGGAGTCAACCGTGGAATTCTTCCGTCAGCACCTTTAAACGCGCAGCACTGTGACACCCTGATCCTCCAGCTTGCTGAGGATCTCGGGGTTGGCGTTTTTGCCGGTGATCACCATGCTGATTTGCTCGGCGCGGCTGAAAAGCATGCCGGCGCGTTCACCGACCTTGCTGCTGTCGACCAGCACCACCAGTTTGCCCACTACGTTAAGCATGTTCTGCTCTGCCATTGCGGTGAGCATATCGGTTTTATACAGGCCATCCGCCGTCAGACCTTTGCCGCTGGTAAACATCCAGTGCCCGGCGTAGAGGCTGTTTTCACTGTCCTGCGGGCTCAGGGTGATGGACTGGCTCTTGTTATACTGGCCGCCCATGATCACCACGCTTTCATGTTCCTGGTCAATGAGATAGTTGGCCAGCGGCAAATAGTTGGTGATGATCTGCACCGGCTTGCCGCACATCTCACGGCCCAGCAGAAACGCCGTCGAACCGCAGTTGATCACCACGCTTTCTCCAGGATTTACCAGCTGTGATGCCGCTCTGGCAATCCGCACCTTTTCATCGTGATTCTGCGCCTGGTGGATGTTCATCGGCGTCCAGCGTGGACGCTGCTGGCTGATGGCCTCTGCACCGTTGCGGACTTTTTTCAGCTTGCCGCTCTCATCCAGCTTGTTAATGTCCCGCCGCGCGGTAGCGGGGGAGATCCCTAAACGTTCGATCACTTTCTCGACGGTGATAAACCCTGTTTGCGCCAGGAGTTCCAGTAAAATTTGATGCCGTTGCGCTTCCGTCATGAGCTATTCCGATAAGAATTGATTTGAAAAGATGATATTTGAAATAGCGTGAAATTACTAAGATAAATATGACATCGCCAGACGCAAGGTCTGGCGATTGGGCCTCAGAATCAGAGGAAGGATTTGAACGGCAGATCGGGTTCAATCGTAAAGCAATCATCGAAACCACGCGGGTAGTGGTACTCAAGATTGTCTTTATCCAGCGGCCAGGTGAACTTGCCGCCAACCTGCCAGATGAACGGCTTGAAGCCATACTTGAGGCGGTCTTTTTTCATCTCCCACAGGACGCGGATCTCTTGCGGATCGGCCTGGAAGTTTGACCAGATATCGTGGTGGAACGGGATCACCACTTTGGTGTTCAGCGCTTCGGCCATACGCAGCATGTCTGCGCTGGTCATTTTGTCGGTGATCCCGCGCGGGTTTTCACCGTAAGAGCCAAGCGCCACGTCAATCTGATGCTCGTTACCGTGCTTCGCGTAATAGTTGGAGTAGTGGGAGTCACCGCTGTGATACAGGGAACCGCCAGGCGTTTTGAACAGGTAGTTCACCGCGCGCTCATCCATCCCGTCTGGCAGTACGCCTGCGGCTTTCTGGTCGGCAGGCAGGGTGATCAGCGCGGTACGGTCAAAGGCATCCAGCGCGTGAATTTCAATGTCTTTGATTTTCACTACGTCGCCCGGCTTCATCACGATGCAGCGCTCTTTTGGCACGCCCCAGCCAATCCACAAATCCACGCAGGTCTGCGGCCCAATAAACGGTACGTCGTCCGCGCAGTTTTGCATTACCGCTGCCGCCACGTTCACGTCGATATGATCGTTGTGATCGTGGGTAGAGAGTACGGCGTCGATCTGACGAATGGCAAAAGGATCCAGCACGAAAGGCGTGGTGCGCAGGTTCGGCTGGAGCTTTTCAACGCCGGCCATACGCTGCATCTGGTGGCCTTTTTTCATCAGTGGATTGCCGTGGCTCTGTTTGCCGGTGCCGCACCAGAAATCAACACAAATGTTGGCGCCGCCTTCTGATTTCAGCCAGATCCCGGTGCAGCCCAGCCACCACATCGCAAATGTGCCAGGAGCAACCTGTTCCTGCTCGATCTCTTCGTTCAGCCAGCTACCCCACTCCGGAAAGGTACTCAGAATCCATGATTCACGGGTGATGGTTTTCACTTTACTCATCGTTTGACTCCTGGTTTTAATCAAAAGTAATCACTATATGACTTGTTGTGATTAATGCTGGCACTGTTTTAATCGATTTGCAATGGTTGATTTGCGGAAAATTCCCCTCGCCACCTCACAGAAAAAACTTCATGACGTTGTTAAGATAACCGTTATAAATGATTAATGCATTGAAATTTAAGAATTTATTTATTTGTTTGGATTGGTAGTGAAAATCATTACTAATACCATGGAAATAAATTGCGTGATCCGTCACAAATAATCAAATGCAATCTTGTGATGATTATTTGTGATTAATAGAGTGATGACACCAACCACACAGGGATTGCCCCTCGTGTTCTCATTTTCTGGAGAGAGTTATGGAGATCCTCTACAACGTCTTTACCGTGTTCTTTAATCAGGTAATGACCAACGCCCCGCTGTTGCTGGGTATCGTGACGTGCCTGGGGTACATCCTGCTGCGCAAAAGCGTCAGCGTGATTATCAAAGGCACCATCAAAACCATCATTGGTTTTATGCTGTTGCAGGCGGGGTCTGGCATTCTGACCAGCACGTTTAAGCCGGTTGTTGCCAAAATGTCAGAGGTGTACGGCATTAACGGCGCCATCTCTGACACTTACGCGTCCATGATGGCCACCATCGATCGTATGGGGGATGCGTACAGCTGGGTTGGGTATGCGGTACTGCTCGCGCTGGCGCTGAACATCATTTACGTGCTCCTGCGCCGCATCACCGGTATTCGCACCATCATGCTCACCGGGCACATCATGTTCCAGCAGGCGGGGCTGATTGCGGTTTCTCTCTATATCTTCGGCTACCCAATGTGGACCACCGTCATCTGCACGGCAATACTGGTCTCGCTTTACTGGGGCATCACCTCCAACATGATGTATAAGCCAACGCAGGACGTTACGGACGGCTGCGGCTTCTCCATCGGTCACCAGCAGCAGTTCGCCTCCTGGATTGCTTACAAAGTTGCGCCGTACCTGGGCAAAAAAGAGGAGAGTGTTGAAGACCTCAAATTGCCTGGCTGGCTGAATATCTTCCACGACAACATCGTCTCCACGGCAATTGTGATGACCATCTTCTTCGGTGCCATCCTGCTCTCCTTTGGCATTGACGTGGTGCAGGCGATGGCGGGTAAAACCCACTGGACGGTCTATATCCTGCAAACCGGTTTCTCCTTCGCGGTGGCCATTTTCATCATCACCCAGGGCGTGCGTATGTTCGTCGCCGAACTGTCGGAAGCGTTTAACGGCATCTCCCAGCGCCTGATCCCTGGCGCGGTGCTGGCGATTGACTGTGCGGCTATCTATAGCTTTGCGCCAAACGCCGTCGTCTGGGGCTTTATGTGGGGCACCATCGGCCAGCTGATTGCGGTCGGCATCCTGGTGGGCTGTGGCTCCTCAATCCTGATTATTCCTGGCTTTATCCCGATGTTCTTCTCCAACGCCACTATCGGCGTGTTTGCTAACCACTTCGGCGGATGGCGCGCAGCGCTCAAGATCTGCCTGGTGATGGGCATGGTTGAAATCTTCGGGTGCGTGTGGGCGGTCAAGCTCACCGGCATGAGCGCCTGGATGGGCATGGCGGACTGGTCAATTCTGGCGCCGCCGATGATGCAGGGCTTTGCGTCCGTCGGGCTGGTCTTTATGGCCGTCATCATCCTGATTGCCCTGGCTTATATGTTCTTCGCTGGCCGTTCGCTGCGGGCTGAAGAAGATGCAGAAAAACAAACAGCAGAAGTGTCTGCTCATTAAGGAGTTTCGATTATGACCGTACGTATCCTGGCTGTGTGTGGCAATGGGCAAGGTAGCTCCATGATCATGAAGATGAAAGTGGACCAGTTTTTAACCCAGTCAAACATTGACCACACGGTGAACAGCTGCGCAGTGGGTGAATACAAAAGTGAACTGAACGGCGCGGACATCATCATCGCCTCAACGCACATTGCCGGCGAGATTAGCGTGTCGGGCAACAAATACGTGGTAGGCGTACGCAACATGCTGTCGCCTGCGGATTTCGGGCCAAAGCTGCTGGAAGTGATCAAAGAACACTTCCCACAAGACGTGAAGTAAGGATGCCACATGAAACTACGTGATTCGCTGGCAGAGAATAACTCCATCCTTTTACAGGCCGAAGCCAGCACCTGGCAGGAAGCGGTGAAGCTGGGCGTGGACCTGCTGGTTAAGGCGGACGTTGTCGAGCCGCGTTATTACCAGGCCATTCTGGATGGCGTGGCGCAGTTTGGACCCTATTTTGTGATTGCCCCGGGGCTGGCAATGCCGCATGGCCGTCCCGAAGAGGGCGTCAAGAAAACCGGTTTTGCGCTGGTGACGTTGAAAAAACCACTGGTGTTCAACCACGAAGATAACGACCCGGTCGACATTCTGATCACCATGGCGGCTGTCGATGCCAACACCCACCAGGAGGTGGGGATCATGCAGATCGTCAATCTGTTTGATGATGAAGCTAATTTTGACCGTTTACGCGCCTGTCGTACCGCGCAGGACGTGCTGGATTTAATTGATAACGCCACTGCGGCGGCCGTTTAAGAGGAATTGAAAATGTCATTACCAATGTTGCAGGTCGCGCTGGATAACCAGACTCTGTCTCACGCTTACGAAACCACCCGTCTGATTGCGGAAGAAGTGGACATCATCGAAGTCGGCACCATTCTGTGCGTGGGCGAAGGCGTTCGTGCGGTTCGTGACCTGAAGGCGCTCTATCCGCATAAAATCGTGCTTGCGGATGCCAAAATCGCCGACGCGGGCAAAATCCTCTCTCGCATGTGCTTTGAAGCCAATGCCGACTGGGTCACCGTGATCTGCTGTGCGGATATCAACACCGCGAAAGGCGCGCTGGACGTGGCGAAAGAGTTCAACGGCGACGTGCAGATTGAACTGACTGGTTTCTGGACCTGGGAGCAGGCGCAGGAGTGGCGCGAAGCGGGTATCCAGCAGGTGGTTTATCACCGTAGCCGTGATGCGCAGGCCGCAGGCGTGGCGTGGGGCGAAGCTGATATCAGCGCGATCAAACGTCTGGCCGATATGGGCTTCAAAGTGACCGTCACCGGTGGCCTGGCGCTGGAGGATCTGCCGCTGTTCCAGGGTATCCCGATTCACGTCTTTATTGCCGGTCGTAGCATTCGTGATGCTGCGTCTCCGGTGGAAGCGGCGCGTCAGTTCAAACGCTCAATCGCTCAGCTTTGGGGTTAAGGAGCGGGTATGTTGTCAAAACAGGTCCCGCTTGGCATCTATGAAAAGGCACTCCCTGCGGGGGAGTGCTGGCTGGAGCGGTTACAGCTGGCGAAGCAGTTGGGTTTCGATTTTGTCGAAATGTCGGTGGATGAGACGGACGAGCGTCTTTCTCGCCTGGACTGGCGCCGCGACCAGCGTCTGGCGCTGGTGAGCGCCATTGCCGAAACCGGCGTACGCGTGCCATCCATGTGCCTGAGCGCTCATCGTCGTTTTCCGCTTGGCAGCGAAGATGATGCCGTACGCGCCGAAGGGCTGGAGATCATGCGTAAAGCCATTCGCTTTGCACAGGATGTCGGCATCCGCGTGATCCAACTGGCGGGTTACGATGTTTACTATCAGGAAGCCAACGATGAAACGCGCCGTCGTTTCCGGGAGGGCCTGAAAGAGAGCGTTGAGATGGCAAGCCGTGCGCAGGTGACGCTGGCGATGGAGATCATGGATTATCCGTTGATGAACTCCATCAGCAAGGCGCTGGGCTATGCGCACTATCTGAACAACCCATGGTTCCAGCTTTATCCGGATATCGGAAACCTGTCGGCATGGGATAACGACGTACAGATGGAGCTTCAGGCGGGCATCGGGCATATCGTGGCGGTGCACGTTAAAGATACCCGTCCTGGCGTGTTTAAAAACGTACCGTTCGGCACCGGGGTGGTGGATTTCGAACGGTGCTTCCAGACGCTCAAACAGACAGGTTATTGCGGGCCTTACCTGATTGAGATGTGGAGCGAAACCGCGGACGACCCGGCGGCAGAAGTGGCGAAAGCCCGGGACTGGGTGCGCGAGCGCATGGCGCGGGCAGGGCTGATGGAGGCGGAACATGCTTAAGCTGAAACAGCAGGTCTTTGAAGCCAATATGGATCTCCCGCGCTATGGACTGGTGACGTTTACCTGGGGCAACGTAAGCGCCATCGATCGCGAGCAGGGGCTGGTGGTGATTAAGCCGAGCGGCGTGGCCTATGACGCCATGAAAGCGGACGATATGGTGGTGGTTGACCTGGAAGGACACGTCGTTGAAGGCAAATGGCGCCCTTCTTCAGATACGGCAACCCACCTGGCGCTGTATCAGCGTTACCCGTCTCTGGGGGGCGTTGTGCATACCCATTCCACGCACGCCACCGCCTGGGCACAGGCCGGGCTGGCGATCCCTGCTTTGGGTACGACGCACGCAGATTACTTCTTCGGCGATATTCCCTGCACGCGAGCGTTAACGCAGGCTGAGGTCGAAGGCGAGTACGAACTTAACACCGGCAGGGTCATTATCGAAACGCTGGGTGAGACGGAACCACTGCATACGCCGGGTATTGTGGTGTACCAGCATGGTCCGTTCTCCTGGGGTAAAGATGCGCATGACGCCGTGCATAACGCGGTGGTGATGGAAGAGGTGGCCAGAATGGCGTGGATTGCGCGCGGCATTAATCCACAGCTTCAGGGCATTGATGATTACCTGATGAACAAGCATTTCATGCGTAAGCACGGCCCGAATGCTTATTACGGGCAGAAGTGAATAAGTGCTCTGGAATACCGAAACAGTTGTAACCGGTGGTATTCCGGAGCCATTCATAAAAAAAGCCCCCGGGCAGGGGGCAAATTATATATGGCTTTGATTTTCGTTGGCTTTCCTGGTGCTAGCGATAAAGCGTTACTGATAAATATCTGCACTGGCGTGCATATTACCGTTGCTGCCGGGCTCACGTGTCAGCATGACGTGATAGTATTTTGCGCCCTGCGCATCGGTTTCTTCATTAAGCGCCTGATCTGCTTCACTTTCAGTGGCGAAGTTATGATTGATGTAAATAACGCCTAAGCTCTGCACATCATCCATGTTTCTGGCCTGTTGGCTGTCTATTCTGATGGCTGCCATCGCGTTTGCACTGAGCAAAAGCGCAGCCAAAATGGCGATTGCGATTCTTTTCATGATATGCGCTCCACGACTGCGTGCTGTGATACGGGGTAATGTTCTCCTTCTCTGTTCCGTGTCTCTGATTAAAGTGTAATCGCTACCCGGATTGCGATGGGTGACCATTTCTGATGGTGTTGTTCAAAAAAACAGCGCTTCTGATGAGTGCGATTTTAAATCACCCACTTAGAACAGCTTTACCCTTTGTGCGAATTATTTGTGCAATCAGCTTGAGTTTCCTGGGGGGCGCAAGTATTATGACGCGTCAATTTTTCAGCCGACCTTTAACACGTTCCTTGCCTCCCCGGGCCTCGGCTGACCCAGACAGGAGGCTGAATAATCCGTAAGGAGCAATTCGATGCGTCATTACGAAATCGTTTTTATGGTCCACCCTGACCAGAGCGAACAGGTTCCGGGCATGATCGAGCGTTACTCTGCTGCCATCACTGGTGCAGAAGGCACGATCCACCGTCTGGAAGACTGGGGCCGCCGTCAGCTGGCTTACCCGATCAACAAACTGCACAAAGCACACTACGTTCTGATGAACGTTGAAGCTCCGCAGGAAGTGATCGATGAGCTGGAAACTACCTTCCGCTTCAACGATGCCGTTATCCGCAGCATGGTTATGCGTACCAAACACGCAGTGACCGAAGCATCTCCGATGGTTAAAGCGAAAGACGAGCGCCGTGAGCGTCGCGATGATTTCGCAAACGAAACCGCAGATGATTCTGATGCTGGGGATTCTGAAGAGTAATTTCTGATGACCAACCGTCTGGTGTTGTCCGGCACCGTGTGCAGGACCCCCCTTCGAAAGGTCAGCCCATCAGGAATTCCGCATTGCCAGTTCGTGCTTGAGCATCGTTCTGTGCAAGAGGAAGCCGGGTTTCACCGGCAGGCGTGGTGCCAAATGCCCGTGATTATTAGCGGACACGAAAACCAGGCCATTACTCACAGTTTAACGGTCGGTAGCGCAGTAATCGTTCAGGGGTTCATTTCTTGCCACAAGGCAAAGAACGGCCTGAGCAAAATGGTTCTGCATGCCGAGCAGATTGATTTGATAGATTCTGGAGACTAGCCATATGGCACGTTATTTCCGTCGTCGCAAGTTCTGCCGTTTCACCGCGGAAGGCGTTCAAGAGATCGACTATAAAGATATCGCAACGCTGAAAAACTACATCACCGAAAGCGGTAAGATTGTCCCAAGCCGTATCACCGGTACTCGTGCAAAATATCAGCGTCAGCTGGCTCGCGCTATCAAACGCGCTCGCTACCTGTCTCTGCTGCCGTACACTGATCGTCATCAGTAATCGGGCACGGTCCATTAATACGACTTTAAGAGGATAAGGTAATGCAAGTTATTCTGCTTGATAAAGTAGCAAACCTGGGCAGCCTGGGTGATCAGGTAAACGTTAAAGCGGGTTACGCTCGTAACTTCCTGGTTCCACAGGGTAAAGCTGTTCCAGCTACTAAGAAAAACGTAGAGTTTTTCGAAGCACGTCGTGCTGAACTGGAAGCCAAACTGGCTGACGTTCTGGCGGCTGCTAACGCTCGCGCTGAAGCAATCAACGCACTGGGCACCGTTACTATCGCGTCTAAAGCTGGCGACGAAGGTAAACTGTTCGGTTCCATCGGTACCCGCGATATCGCTGATGCAGTTACTGCGGCAGGCGTTAAAGTGGCTAAGAGCGAAGTTCGTATGCCGAACGGCGTTCTGCGTACCACTGGTGAGCACGAAGTTGACTTCCAGGTTCACAGCGAAGTGTTCGCTAAACTGGTTGTTAACGTAGTAGCTGAGTAATTTTTTACTCTGCTCGCGTCGAAGCGCCGGCCTTGTGCCGGCGTTTTGCTTTTTAGCGTGACCCTGCGTCATCTTTTGCTCTTGTAAGGTCGCTATTCCTGACGCATTCTCTGATAATAAATTGAAACGCAATTTTATTTATGAGATTTGTCATGGATACTGCTCTGCCCACGCCCGTCTTTGCCCGTCGCAATGTGGCCTATGCCTGCGCCACGCTCTGCTGTCTGCTTTGGGGAAGCTCGTACCCGGCCATTAAAAGTGGCTACGAACTCTTTCAGATCGCGACCGATGATATCCCCTCCAAAGTCGTCTTTGCCGGATACCGTTTTCTGTTTGCCGGCGCGTTGCTGCTGCTTTTTGCCCTGGCCCAGCGAAAGCCGATTGGCAGGCTCACGCCCACGCAGTTTGGCCAGCTCACGATCCTCGGACTGACGCAGACCTCCCTCCAGTACACCTTCTTTTATATCGGCCTGGCCTACACGACCGGGGTGAACGGCTCCATCATGAATGCCACCGGGACCTTCTTCAGCGTGCTGCTGGCGCACTTTATCTACCACAACGACAAACTCAGCTATAACAAAACGCTGGGATGTGTTCTGGGCTTTGCCGGGGTGATGCTGGTGAACTTCCACAGCGGGTTAAGTGAGTTCCAGTTTGTCTGGAAAGGTGACGGATTTGTGGTGCTGGCCGCCTTTATTCTCTCTGCGGCCACGCTTTACGGTAAACGCATTTCCCAGACCGTTGACCCGACGGTGATGACTGGCTGGCAGCTGGGGATAGGCGGGGCGGCACTGGTTGCGGGAGGCTATGCCACGGGCGGGACGCTGGAGGTGCACAGCATGAAAGCCGTCGCCGTGCTGGGGTATCTGACGCTGCTCTCATCCGTGGCGTTCGCCCTGTGGAGCGCGCTGCTGAAAGTAAACCGCGTGAGTATGATTGCCCCGTTCAACTTTGTCATACCTGTAGCAGGGACGGTGCTCTCCGCCATCTTCCTCGGCGAAAACATTCTGGACATCAAATACGCGATTGCGCTGGTGCTGGTCTGCTCGGGGATCGGGTGGGTGAATAAACGGCGTGCCTGAGAACAAAAGTGCCGGGTGGCGGCATCGCCTTACCCGGCCTGGGCCATTAACGTGCTCTGATGAAACTGCCGTCCGGCTGGCGGGTAAACAGTACCTGCTGCCCGTTTCCGGTATCGATCGTTAACCCGGTCACCACCCCGCTGGCATTCTGGCGGATCTGCACCATCTGACCATTTTGCAGGTTGCTGAGCGGTTTGCCTGCCCCCTCGACTTGCGCCATGGCATACACATCCGTTGCTGGCAGATTGTGGTCGCGGAACAGCTGGGCAAGAGTTTTCCCAGGCTCTACGCGATACGAACGCCACTGCTGCTCAATGCCGGTGGGCTGTTGCGCCTGTGGCTCTGAAGGGGCGGCGGCCTGCTCCTGATCTTCCTGAACCGGTTCAGGTTCAACCGGCGCAACCTGGCCCGGATCGTTAGACGGTGTGACCAGCTGCGTCTGCATCGGCTGTGAATCAGGCTGCGGCTGGCTTTGCGACTGGATATCCAGCTCAGCATTCCGGCTGACCGGCGCGGTATCAACGTTGTCACTGCCGGAAGGAAGCAGGAAGCCGATGACGATCAGCAACGCGCCGATAATAATGCCTCTGCGGTGCAAAGGCGGCAGCGGGTCCATGATGCGAAAGTTATCCGGCGCATGCCAGATTTTCGCCAGGGTAGGTTTCAGTTCAAATCGCCCGGGCATGGCTCTCCTCCTGCTCCGCGTCTTTTTATCCTGTCCTGAGAAGTGTAGTTTGCTAACTGCCTGATGGGCGTAACAAAGCCAGCTTTCGTGACATATATTAGGGAAAATCCTGACGGCTACTATTGTTTCCGTTTCGTCGCAGTTTGTCACCTTTACTTAAGACAAAGTTTTACCCATAAGGGCATGGCTGATATGCTGCCCGCTACTTTAAATGTGATGGAAGGAAAACCCATGACCACCCCGACTTTTGACACTATCGAAGCGCAGGCAAGCTACGGCATCGGCTTGCAGGTAGGACAGCAGCTGAGCGAATCCGGCCTGGAAGGTCTGTTACCGGAAGCGCTGGTGGCGGGTATCGCTGACGCGCTGGAAGGCAAGCAGCCCGCTGTGCCGGTTGACGTTGTGCACCGTGCGCTGCGTGAAATCCACGAACGTGCTGACGCCGTACGTCGCGCGCGTTTCGAAGAGATGGCGGCAGAAGGCGTGAAATATCTGGAAGAGAACCGTGAGCGTGAAGGCGTGAACAGCACCGAGTCCGGCTTGCAGTTCCGCGTAATCAATCAGGGTGATGGCGCAATCCCGGCGCGTACCGACCACGTTCGCGTACACTACACCGGTAAGCTGATCGACGGTACCGTGTTCGACAGCTCCGTCGCACGTGGCGAACCGGCTGAGTTCCCGGTCAACGGCGTTATCGCAGGCTGGATCGAAGCCCTGACCCTGATGCCAGTAGGTTCCAAATGGGAACTCACTATCCCGCACAACCTGGCTTACGGCGAGCGTGGCGCTGGCGCGTCCATTCCGCCATTCAGCACCCTGGTGTTTGAAGTCGAGCTGCTGGAAATCCTGTAATCGGTTTTTCTTATTTTCCTCTCTCCGATCGGGGAGAGGAAAATAGCGATAAAACCCGGAGTTACGACGAAATCAACATTTTGTATTGCAAACGAAACTGTTACGTGTATTTTTGTGAGCTGTTTCGCGCTGTATGAGTGATATGACACTCACTTTCAACATATTATTAACATAATATTCAAATCATAGTATTCATCCCGCCGATTCTTACCTACTATCGATTAGTCCTTACACAGGGTCCGTCATTTATTTGGCGTATATAAAGGCCAGAAGAGCCTTAACAACACAGACAGGCATAAACAGGAAAATATCACATGGTAGATCAGGTCAAAGTCGCCGCCGCAGAAGAGGCGACGTCTGAACAGTCGCTACGGCGAAATCTCACGAACCGTCACATTCAGCTTATTGCCATTGGTGGAGCCATCGGCACCGGGCTGTTTATGGGCTCGGGCAAAACCATCAGTCTTGCCGGCCCGTCGATCATCTTCGTTTATATGATCATCGGTTTTATGCTCTTTTTCGTGATGCGTGCAATGGGTGAATTGCTGCTCTCGAATCTCGAATACAAATCCTTCAGCGACTTCGCGTCAGACCTGCTCGGCCCGTGGGCGGGCTATTTTACCGGCTGGACCTACTGGTTCTGCTGGGTGGTTACCGGCATGGCGGATGTTGTCGCTATTACGGCCTACGCCCAATTCTGGTTCCCCGGCCTGTCGGACTGGGTGGCCTCGCTGGCGGTGATTGTTCTGCTGCTGAGCCTGAACCTCGCCACCGTTAAAATGTTCGGTGAGATGGAGTTCTGGTTCGCGATGATCAAAATCGTCGCCATCATCGCGCTGATTGTCGTCGGGCTGGTGATGGTGCTGACGCACTTCCAGTCGCCAACCGGCGTACAGGCCTCGTTTGCCCATCTGTGGAATGACGGCGGCTGGTTCCCGAAAGGGATCAGCGGCTTCTTTGCCGGCTTCCAGATTGCGGTGTTTGCGTTTGTCGGGATTGAGCTGGTCGGTACCACGGCGGCGGAAACCAAAGATCCAGAGAAATCCCTGCCGCGCGCGATCAACTCCATTCCGCTGCGTATCATCATGTTCTACGTGTTCGCGCTGATCGTCATTATGTCCGTGACGCCATGGAGCTCGGTGGTGCCAACCAAGAGCCCGTTCGTCGAGCTGTTCGTGCTGGTGGGGCTGCCTGCTGCCGCGAGCCTGATTAACTTCGTGGTGCTGACCTCTGCGGCCTCTTCCGCGAACAGCGGCGTCTTCTCCACCAGCCGTATGCTGTTCGGTCTGGCGCAGGAGGGCGTTGCTCCGGGCGCCTTTGCCAAACTGTCTAAACGCGCGGTACCGGCGAAAGGGCTGACCTTCTCCTGCATCTGTCTGCTGGGTGGTGTGGTGATGCTCTACGTCAACCCGAGCGTAATCGGCGCGTTCACCATGATCACCACGGTGTCGGCGATCCTGTTTATGTTCGTCTGGACCATCATCCTCTGCTCGTACCTGGTGTACCGCAAGCAGCGTCCACACCTGCACGAGAAGTCGATCTACAAGATGCCGCTGGGCAAGCTGATGTGCTGGGTGTGCATGGCGTTCTTTGTCTTCGTGCTGGTGCTGCTGACGCTGGAAGAAGATACCCGACAGGCGCTGATGGTCACGCCGCTGTGGTTTATCGCGCTGGGGCTGGGCTGGCTATTTATCGGTAAGAAACGTATGGCGGGCATGCGCTAAGCATGTTGCCGGGTGGCGCTGACGCTTACCCGGCCTACGTTCGCGGATGTTGTAGGCCCGGTAAGCGCTAGCGCCACCGGGCTTTTTTATTTACCCGATAATGCACGCGGGAACAGAACGTTATTCTCAAGACTAATGTGTTCCATCAGATCGTCGATCATCTCGTTAATGCCATTGTACATGGCTTTCCAGGTGGTGCACGCTTCTGGTGGCGGTGTGACGTTGTCGGTGGTGTGTTTGATCACTTCCAGCAGTTCGCCGGCGTCATCATGTTCGCTTTCCATCACGCTGATGGGCCCCATGGCCTGGCTGCCCATGCCCTGTTTGATCATCGGGAAGAGGATCTGCTCCTCTTTCATCATGTGGCTGGAAAGTTCTTCGTGCAGCATGGTCAGGTATTTCGCCAGGCCGCGCGGTACGGAAGGTTTATCGGCATGAACGCGTTCAACTTTGGTCGCCTGTAAAATCAGCTCCGGTAGCTGCTCGCGGTGACGATCGTGGTAACGCACAATGATGTGGTCGATGATTTCAGCCAGCGGCGCGGTGCGCCAGTCTTTGTCGACAGGCTGTTCAGCCAGCTGAGCCAGCTCCGCTTCGATAGCCTCCACATCCAGCTCTTTACGCGACGCTGCGCGCGCCAGCGTTTGCTTACCACCGCAGCAGTAATCCATATCGTATTTACGGAACAGCGCAGAAGCGCGAGGGATGGAGAGCGCCAGCTCGCCTAAGGGTTGGTCGCGGAAGGCCATAGCAGTTACCTCATCATCAGAAATATAAGATGCATTTTAAATGCATCTTTAGGTGGATACTATAACCCTTTAGAGGCAAGGGTGAAAATGAGAAGGGGATCACAAAAAAAAGCGTGCTTTTAACTTGCTGATTGAATGCAGAAAAGGGCTTTCGAAAGTTTTTAAAGGTGGAGAAACAGTAAACAACCTGCCGCGCGTGCCGATAGATACAGGTCAGACAATACCTGTATATAAAAAAGGCAACGCATGTTTAAACGTATAAAAGTCATTACTCTTTTGATTTCGGTGCTGCTTGTGCTCGGCATCATGCAGCTGATCTCCGCCGGCATTTTCATTAACGCACTCAATAACGATAAAGAGAACTTCACCGTTTCTCAGCTTTCCAGCCAGAACGTCGCGGAGTTTACCGACGCCTGGATCAGCCTGAACCAGGCGCGCGTCACTCTCAACCGCGGCATGTTGCGCCTGCAAAGCAGCATGGCGTCGCAGATTAACGGCGGACAGCTGAACGAGCTGGTCAATACCGCGAAAAACCTGCTGGCCGATGCCCAGACCCATTACGATAAATACTACGCGCTGCCGGAAACGCCGGGTATGGACGAGCACCTGGCCGATCGCCTGGAAGAGCAGTACCGCGTCTACTCCGCCACGCTGACGCAAATGAACGTTCTGCTGGGGCAGGGCAATCTGGAAGATATGTTCAAACAAAATGCCGAACAGAAGCAGACCGCGATGCAAAAGGTTTATCGCGAGTGGCGTGAGGCGCAGGCCGCGCTGACCGCCAAAGGTATCCAGGACAATGAAAGCGACTACAAACGCATTCTGTGGATCCTTTCTGCGGTGATGCTGCTGGTGATCGCGGTGATTATTTCCAGCTGGATTGCGATGCGCCGCGTGCTGCTGCTGCCGCTGGAAGAGGTGATCAACCATATCCGCGCCATTGCCGCAGGGGATTTAACCCAGCCGATTCAGGCTGAGGGTAAAAATGAAATGGCGATCCTGGCGCGCAACGTTCAGGAGATGCAGACTGCGCTGGCCAACACGGTGGGCGTGGTGCGTGAAGGCGCAGATACCATCTACACCGGCGCGGGTGAAATCTCGGCGGGCAGCAACGATCTCTCCTCTCGTACCGAGCAACAGGCCGCTTCTCTGGAAGAGACGGCAGCCAGCATGGAACAGTTAACCGCCACCGTGAAGCAAAACGCCGATAACGCGCGTCAGGCGTCGCGTCTGGCGCTGGACGCCTCCTCCACCGCGAAGAAGGGCGGTAACGTGGTCGAGGGCGTTGTGCGCACCATGGACGAAATCGCCACCAGTTCCAGCAAAATCGCGCAAATTACTAACGTGATCGACGGCATTGCTTTCCAGACCAATATTCTGGCGCTGAACGCGGCGGTAGAAGCGGCGCGCGCGGGCGAGCAGGGACGTGGCTTCGCGGTTGTCGCGGGCGAGGTGCGTACCCTTGCCCAGCGCAGCGCACAGGCGGCGAAAGAGATCAAAGCGCTGATCGATGATTCCGGCGAACGCGTCAACGCGGGTTCTCAGCTGGTAAATGAAGCGGGCGCGACGATGGCGGAGATCGTCGATGCGGTTACGCGCGTGACGGACATCATGGGTGAGATTGCGTCGGCCTCCGACGAACAGAGCCGCGGTATCGACCAGGTGGGTCAGGCGGTGGCGGAGATGGATCGCGTCACCCAGCAGAACGCCTCGCTGGTGGAAGAGTCTGCGGCGGCAGCGGCGGCGCTGGAGGATCAGGCTGCACGCCTGAACGACGCGGTGGCGGTGTTTAAGATCACCCGTAACCAGGCGGTGAAAGCCGCGCCGGTAAAGACCTATGCACCTAAAGCGCAGCCCGTCGCGGCGGCGTCTGAAGCGAACTGGGAAACGTTCTGATACTGTGCCGGGTGGCGCTGACGCTTACCCGGCCTACGGTTTGTAGGCCCTGCAAGCGAAGCGCCGCTGGGCGAAAAGCTCACCCCTCCGACGCCGGAACGACCATCGGTTTTTCCGGCTTCGCTCTCACCGCAATCACCACCCCAACGACCAGCAGCGCGATCCCGCAGGCCGTTAGCAGCGGCGGCACGCTCTGACGCATCAGGAAGGTATAGAGCAGCCCGGCCAGTGTCTCAAAGACAATCAGCGGCCCCAGTATCACCGTCGGCAGCTTCTGGCTGGCAATGTTCCAGCACAGCGCGCCCACCCACGAACAGAGCACGGCAATGGCGACCATTAGCCCGACGAATACCCACGGGCGCGGTCCGAAGGGCAGGGTAAATGCCGGTTGCTGGCTACCCAGCCAGACACACGCGCCCACATAGCCCAGCAACGAGACAGGGAGGGTGACCAGCGCCTGCGCCGTCGCCCACATCATCGGATGTTTATCCGGGTTTTCCCGCAGCCAGCGTGCGTTGCGCAGGGCATACCAGGCCCAACAGACAACCGAGATAAACGCCAGAAAGATCCCTGAACCGTAACGCCACAAGCTGAAGTTTTCGAGGCCGTGGCGAAGCTCGGCAATATTCACGCACACCAGCCCCACGGCGATGCAGACCAGAGCGGGCGCCATTTTTGACCACGCCAGTTTGCCGTCACGCTGGCTGTAAAGCAGGTTCGCGAAAACCGGGATGACCACCGGCAGCGTGCCGATAATCATGGTGGACACCGGCGCACCGGTGCGCTGAATGGCGCTCGCCAGACAGACGTAGTAGATCAGATTACCCATCATGGTCAGCGCCAGCGCGGTGAGCCAGTCCTGGCGGCCCAGCTGACGCAGACGCGCGCGCCCCAGCCACGCCAGCGGCACGGCAATCAGCCCCAGCGCCAGGTAACGTCCGGTCGACTGCAAAATTGCCGGGTACTCCGGCACAATCAGCGGGCCGACAAAAATCAGCCCCCACATCAAACCCGCAAGCAGGGCATACAACACGCCGCTAATCATTTTTCCATCCATCTTGATTCACTTTGCGATCAGTGTAGGAGGGCAAAACGCGCGCGTATTGTATGAGGTTGCGCATTAGCGCGGCATAACCTGTTTCTGGTAGCGCACGGGCGTGATGCCGTAGCGACGGGTGAAGGCGCGGGTTAAATGCGACTGATCGGTCAGCCCGGTCGCGGCGGCCACCTCGGCGGCGGGCATGCCGTGGGTGAGGAATGCCTTTGCACGCCACAGCCGGATGGCCATCAGCATCTGGTGGGGCGTAACGTGGAAATGGGCTTTGAACTGGCGCTGAAAATGGTACGGGCTGAGCGAGACAACGTTAGCCAGCTCGTCCAGGGTCAGCGAGCGCATATAGTTGTCGTGCAGATAATCGCGAACGCGTTCGAAGCGGTGCGCGGCCTCCTGCACCACCGGCGCATGGTGGGCCAGCGGCTGAAAAGTCTGAATCAAATCCAGTAGCAGCCCCTTCTGCGCCAGCGGATCGTTGGTGTGCCACAGGCCGTAAATTAACCGGCCAATCTGCTGCGAGCGCAAAGGGTCGTGGCGCGTGACGTCATTAAACCACCAGTGACGCAGGCCGGTAACCTCTTCCAGCAGGTCGGGTTCGATGTAGACCATCCGGTAGCGCCAGCCGCCTTCGGTGGCGGATTCCCCGGTGTGGATCTCGTCCGGGTTCATGGTCACGACGGATTTTTCCGCGGCAAGATGCTGGGTACCGCGATAGCGGAAGCGTTCGGCACCGGTTTCGATGGTGCCGATACCGAAGGCTTCATGAGTGTGAGGCTCAAAGGCGTAGTCAGAGATATGGGCGTGATAAAGCTCCAGGCCCGGCAGCTGCGCCAGATGGCGAAAGCGCGCGCTGTCTCTCTCATCAGTGAACTGTTCCGGTACGCCTTGCACGGTAAGCCTCCTTGTGGGTCATCGCTTCATTATCAGAGATGACCCGAGGGGATGCCACAAAAAATAACCAATTTTTAACAACTACAGGATGGCTTTGACACTTTCCGCCAGTGATGTGGTTGGGCGGCCGATCAGTTTGCTCAGGGTACGGCTGTCGTCGAACAGGCCGCCTTTGGACGCGCCGGTGTCGGAGTCCGCCAGCATCTCCGCCAGCCCGGCAGGCAGACCAACGCCCTTCAGCGCAGCGGCGAAATCGGCTTCGCTGAGGTTCTGATACGTTACCGGCTTACCGCTCTGCTTGCTCAGTTCCGCAGCCAGTTCGCTCAGCGTCCAGGCATTATCACCCGCCAGTTCATACACCTTGCCGGCATGACCCTCTTCAGAAATCACTTTCGCTGCCGCCGCCGCGTAATCCGCACGGGTCGCAGAGGCAATTTTGCCTTCGCCTGCGGCACCCATAAATACGCCGTGTTCCAGCGCTGGCGGCGCGCTTGCCAGGTAGTTTTCGGTGTACCAGCCGTTGCGCAGCAGGGCGTAAGGCACGCCGGAGGCCGCCAGGGCATTTTCGGTTTCGACGTGCTCAACGTGCAGACCCAGCGGAGATTTGTCAGCATGCAGCAGGCTGGTATAGGCGATGAATTTCACCCCGGCGGCTTTGGCGGCGTTTATCACGTTCTGGTGCTGTACGGCACGCCGGCCCACTTCGCTGGAGGAGATGAGCAGCAGTTTATCCACGCCGTTCAGCGCGGTGGTAAATCCGGCTTCATCGGTGTAATCCGCCTGACGCACAACGACCCCTTGCTGACGCAACGCTTCGGCTTTCGCCGGGTTACGCACAATAGCCACGATCTGGCTGGCCGGAACGGTTTTCAGCAGTTCTTCAATAACGTGTTGGCCAAGCTGGCCAGTTGCGCCGGTAATCGCGATCATGATGAATCTCCTTCGTGTTTGTCTGGTGTTGTGGCACACTATCACCATAACTAACTTTTAGTAAGTACGTACAAAAAGGTAAGTATGAAAACAACAATACCAACGCTCAGCGAGCAAATGCGCGATGGCAACCTCTTTGCGGAACAGTGCCCGTCACGGGAGGTGCTCAAACACGTAACCAGCCGCTGGGGCGTGCTGATCCTGGTGGCGTTACGTCAGGGGACGCATCGCTTCAGCGATCTGCGCCGCAAGATGGGCGGCGTCAGCGAGAAGATGCTGGCTCAGTCTTTACAGGCGCTGGAGCATGACGGGTTTGTCGATCGCGTGTCGTATCCGGTCGTGCCGCCGCATGTGGAGTATAGCCTGACGCCGATGGGGCAGGAGGTAAGCGAGAAGGTGGCCGCGCTGGCCGACTGGATTGAGGTCAATACGCCGCAGGTGATGGCAAACCGGGAAGAGCGTGCGGCATAAAATGCCGGGTGGCGCTTGCGCTTACCCGGCCTACGGGATCGAGGATTGCGCGTAGGCCGGGTAAGGCGAAGCCGCCACCCGGCACAATCATCGCTACCTGCTCAAATCCACCTGATAAATCGCGAATCCAATATCATCCGTCGCGACCTTTTGCATCGGATACTGCGCCTTATCCTTGATAAACGCGGCTGCTTTATCGGACGGAGATGTCTCAAAGCGAATATCCAGCTTAGTGTCGCTGTGGATCGGCGCAAGTCGCCAGTTGTTATCCACCGCCGGATGAATTTCACCCGTCTTTTTCGACTCCGCGCTGATCCACGCCGCCAGCACCGAACGGTTCTCATCCGGCGAGGCAAAGGCGATGTGGCTGTCACCCGTACCGGCAAACTTGCCGCCATAGGCGCGGTAGTTGTTGGTCACCACCAGGAAAGTGGCATTCGGATCAATCGCTTTGCCGTTGAAGGTCAGGTTTTTGATACGTTCTGCCTGCGGATTAATGGCCTGACATTCGCCGTCATATTTCGCGGGCTGGGTAACGTCAATCTGATATTCCACGCCGTCGATCACGTCGAAGTTGTAGGTGCGGAAACCGTCCCAGTTAATCAGCGACTGCGGTTTGCTGCTGTGCGGATCGATCTGGTTGAACTGCCCGGCAGAGCACTCCAGCCACTCCTTCACCTCTTTCCCGGTAGCTTTCACCACTACGAGGGTGTTGGGATAGAGGTAGAGATCGGCGGCATTACGGAAGGTCAGCTGGCCTTTCTCCACCTCAACGTAGCTGGCCGGATCGTTCTTCCGCCCGCCCACTTTGAATGGCGCCGCGGCAGACAGTACCGGCAGATTTGCCAGATCCGGATCGCCCTGAATATAGTGCTCCGCATAGGCTTTCTGCGCCATGTTGACTACCTGCACGGTCGGGTCATCCTGTACCAGCGCGAGGAAGCTGTACATGTTATCAGCCGATTTACCGATCGGCTTGCTGACAAATTCACGCGTCGCGTCGTGGTCATGCTTCAGGATGTCGACCAGCTTTTTATCTTCCCCTGCCAGAGATTTTTTGGCCGCTGCGTCGTAGATCGGACGCGCTTCCGCTTTCGACTGCGTGACTTTCCAGCTTCCGCTGTCGTTATTCAGCACCAGATCCACCACGCCAAGGTGGTCGCCCCACATGCCCGGCATCACCGATGGCACACCGTTGAGCGTCCCTTTTTCGATGTCCGCGCCTTTGATATCAGCGAAATCTTTGCCCGGGAAGACGGCGTGGGCGTGACCAAACAGGATCGCATCCACGCCCGGCACCTGGCTGAGATAGTACACGGAGTTCTCAGCCATCACCTGATACGGGTCGGCCGAGAGGCCAGAGTGCGCCACGACGACGACCACATCCGCCCCTTTCACCCGCATCTCCGGCACGTATTTGCGCGCGGTTTCGGTAATGTCGTTGACGGTCACTTTCCCGTCGAGGTTGGCTTTATCCCACGTCATGATCTGCGGCGGCACAAAACCGATATAGCCGATTTTCAGCGTCTGTTTTTTAGCGTCCTGGTCGACAACCTCGGTCTCTTTAATCAGATAAGGGGTGAAGAGCGGCTTCTTCGTCTTAACGTCGATGATATTGGCGTTAACGTACGGGAATTTTGCGCCTGCCAGCGCGTCGTGCAGGTATTTCAGGCCGTAGTTAAATTCGTGGTTGCCCAGGTTGCCGACGGCATAGTCCAGCGTATTCATTGCCTTATAAACAGGATGGATCTCGCCTTTTTTCAGCCCCTTCGCCGCCATGTAGTCTCCGAGCGGGCTGCCCTGAATTAAGTCCCCGTTATCGACCAGCACGCTGTTTTTCACTTCACCGCGGGCGGCGTTGATCAAACTTGCCGTGCGTACCAGTCCGAATTTTTCCGTAGGGGTATCTTTGTAGTAATCGAAGTCCATCATATTGCTGTGCAAATCGGTGGTTTCCAGAATACGGAGATCCACCGTCGCTGCCTGAACGCTTGCCGCAATCAGCGTTGCCAGGAGCGTTGCGCTAAACTTAATCATCTGAGGAGTCCTTTTTTCGATCCAAGCCACAAAAGAATATGTATGTAGTATTTGTTGCTTACAGAAGTGTGAATGCTGCCAGAAAAAAGGGCGCTGAAACCAGAATTGCTTCACAGATAGCGGAATTGTTCACATTACGATATAACTAAAACAATAAGTTATGCCCACTGCGTTAACGAAGAGGTGGAGAATGTTAGATAAAATTTGTCAGCTCGCACGGGATGCGGGTGATGCCATTATGCAGGTGTACGACGGTGCGAAACCGATGGATGTTGTCAGCAAAGCGGATGACTCCCCGGTGACGGCGGCGGATATCGCGGCGCATGCGGTGATCCTGAAAGGTTTGCAGGCCCTGACGCCGGATATTCCGGTCCTTTCTGAAGAAGCGCCCCAGAGCTGGGATGAACGTCAGCACTGGCAGCGTTACTGGCTTGTCGACCCGCTGGACGGCACGAAAGAGTTTATCAAGCGTAACGGTGAATTCACCGTCAACATCGCCCTGATTGAAAAAGGAAAAGCGGTGCTTGGCGTGGTTTACGCCCCGGTGATGAAAGTAATGTACAGCGCGGCGGAAGGTAAAGCCTGGAAGGAAGAGTGCGGCGTGCGTAAGCAGATCCAGGTGCGTGATGCTCGTCCTCCGCTGGTGGTGATCAGCCGCTCGCACAGTGACAGCGAGCTGGAGGAGTATCTGCAACAGCTGGGTGAACACCAGACGACGTCGATTGGCTCGTCGCTGAAGTTCTGTCTGGTGGCGGAAGGGCAGGCGCAGCTGTACCCCCGTTTCGGGCCGACGAACGTCTGGGATACGGCGGCAGGGCATGCGGTGGCGGCGGCCGCTGGCGCGCATGTGCATGACTGGCAGGGTAAGCCACTGGACTACACCCCGCGCGAGTCATTCCTGAATCCGGGCTTCCGGGTATCACTTTACTGAGTCAGTAGCTTATGCAGCAGGGCAACCACCTGCTGCACCTCATCCTGCGTCAGCGCGCCGTCTTTAACCCACTGTACGCGACCGTTTTTGTCCAGCACGACAATCGCTGAACTCTCTTCTTCCAGCTGCCACGCCTTACGCGTCACGCCGTTGCTGTCGACAATAAACTGCGACCAGGGATAGAGCTTCTTATTGCTCTCGAGGCTTGAGCGCACAAACATCCCGGAGCCGGGAATCGCGTCGTCGGTGTTCACGATGGTGGTGGTCTGGTAGCGATCGTGCGGGAGTTTTGCGGCTTTGATCGCTTCCACGAGGGTGGCATTTTTCTCTTTAGCGGATGTACGTCCGGCAATATGTTGTACAACTCTCACTTTGCCCGCAAGCTGCGCGCTATTCCAGGCTTTATAGCTAAACTTATCATTGTCGAGAATCAATTCTCCCCGGTCAGCAATCCCGACCGGCGGGACACGTTGTCCTTTTTCAATGTTGTGTGCGGAAGCCATCAGCGGCAGCAACAGGCAAGCTGCTGCCAGGAGGTTACGTAGGGTCATGGTGTTTCCTTATTGTTAGCAGGTGATCCGACCACTTGGTCATGCGCTTTTAATCATAAGTGCGATCAATAGGCTTTTCCCGCAATCCCGATGCCAGATTGCGGGCGAACGCACATATCCATGCAAAAACGACGGCATATACTGCGCTGTATCACGCTTTGCAAAGATTATTCTGAATAATTGTAATCAAACGGTAAATAAACTTATGCACACTGGGTAAGTACGAGGTTCTGGTCTATAGTCATTGGGCATCAAAATTTGCGCTCAGGACAGTCGGGCCGATTGTGGCACCGCAAGAGCGTATGATTCGCAGGAGATACAAGAATGAAAATTTTCCAACGCTACAACCCGCTTCAGGTGGCGAAGTACGTGAAGATCCTGTTCCGTGGACGGTTGTACATCAAGGATGTTGGCGCTTTTGAGTTCGATAAGGGCAAAATCCTTATCCCAAAAGTGAAGGACAAACAGCACTTGTCTGTGATGTCCGAAGTCAACCGTCAGGTTATGCGTCTGCAAACTGAGATGGCTTAACCAACGTGCTATGCAGTAGTAGTTAAAAAGACGGCTCCCGATGGGAGCCGTTGATGTTTGTGGGACATACAAAGGATTACGCCGACACCTTCTCTTCGGCATCCGGCAGTTTCGGCACCAGCACGGTCGGTTTGCTATCAATACGCGTTACCAGCAGCTGGTCGATGCGGTAGTTATCAATATCCACCACTTCAAACTTGAAGCCGGAGAACTTCACCGAGTCGGTACGTTTCGGGATTTTACGCAGCATAAACATCATAAAGCCGCCGATGGTCTCGTAGTTGCCGGACTGCGGGAACTCGTCAATGTCGAGTACGCGCATGACGTCTTCAATCGGCGTACCGCCATCGATGAGCCATGAATTTTCGTCACGCTGAACAATCTGCTCTTCCAGCCCCTGGCCGACCAGGTCGCCCATCAGGGTCGTCATAACGTCGTTGAGGGTGATAATGCCCACCACCAGCGCGTATTCGTTCATGATCACCGCGAAGTCTTCCCCGGCGGTTTTGAAACTTTCCAGCGCTTCGGAGAGCGTCAGGGTGTCCGGCACTATCAGGGTGTTGCGGATCTGCACGCCGCTGTTCAGCGCCAGGCTCTGGTTTGCCAGCACGCGGTTCAGCAGGTCTTTGGAGTCCACATAGCCGATGATATGGTCGATATCTTCGTTACAGACCAGGAACTTGGAGTGCGGGTGCTGCGCCACTTTGGTCTTCAGGCTCTGCTCGTCTTCATGCAGATCGAACCAGATGATGTTTTCACGGCCGGTCATGGAGGACGGCACGGTACGGGATTCCAGTTCGAAAACGTTCTCAATCAGCTCGTGCTCCTGCTTACGCAGCACGCCTGCCAGCGCCCCGGCTTCCACCACCGCATAAATATCGTCGGAGGTGATGTCGTCTTTACGCACCATCGGCAGCTTGAAGATGCGGAAAATGACGTTCGCCAGGCCGTTAAAGAACCACACCAGCGGACGGAAGACATACAGGCAGAAGCGCATCGGGTTGATGATACGCAAAGCCACAGCTTCTGGCGCAATCATACCGATGCGTTTCGGGGTCAGGTCCGCGAATAAAATGAACAAGCCGGTGACCAGGGAGAAGGAGAGGATGAAGCTCAACTGCTCGGCCAGCTCTACGGACATGTACTTAACAAAGAGGCTATAAAACGCCGGAGAAAACGCTGCATCGCCCACGATACCGCCAAGGATGGCGACCGCGTTCAGGCCAATCTGCACCACGGTAAAGAACATGCCGGGGTTTTCCTGCATTTTCAGAATGCGTGATGCGTTGATGTTGCCCTCGTCGGCAAGCAGCTTCAGTTTGATTTTACGGGAGGCAGCCAGCGAGATCTCCGATATCGAGAAAAATGCACTGACGGCAATAAGACAAAGTATTACTAAAATACTGTTTAACATAGTTTATCCGGCTTCTCGCCAGATCCTCAGAAGGGGAGTTGATACCATTCGTGTGAAGACACATTGAACTCAGCTCGTAGCGTTGAGCCGATTATTTCAGCGGTAGTATAGCGTAAAGACGTGTAAACCTGCCAGAGGTCACGTTTTCGGCAAAAAAAGCCGGGCCGGCATGGGGCCGATCCGGCGAGAGGGGCTATTTCACGGTGGATAAGTTTTCGCCCACAGCCAGGCGTGTGGCATCGCCGCCCCAGACCTGATCGTACTCATAGCCTGTCAGCTGTTTGATGACCATGCGGGTGCTGGCGTCGCAGTCGCGATAGTCGCCACCGAGCTTCCGACGCGCGATCTCCTTGAGCAGCACCTTATGCGTCTCGCGGGTCAGCTTAAATTTGTAGGTCGCGAAGAAGCTCACTGCCAGCAGCGCGGCGGTGGCAAAAATCATCAGGCCAATTATTGCTCCCAGCGCGCTTTCAGGCTGTGCGCCACTGCCTTTCACAAAACCGGACTCCTGCAACACCAGGCCGATAATCATAATCGCAATGGCGACGGTGCTTTTGCGGGTCAACACCATTACGCCAGCGAAAATGCCTTCCCGGCGCTGCTGCGTGACGATCTCGTCGATATCCGGAATAAAGCTATAAATATTCCACGGAATGTAATAGAGGCCGGAACGGGCTGCACCCAGCAGGATGAAGACGGCGGAGAACAGCAGCGTTGGCACCTCTGTTTTGGTGAGATAAACCGTAAACAGGAATGCCAGCACCAGGAAAATGCAGCTATACGAAAGGCGCAGTGCGGCGGAAGGGGTCATGTTCAGCCTGTTGAGTAACAGCATAAATCCGTACGTGCCGGGCACGGAGGCAAAAGCCGCAATACTTAGCCAGCCGGACACTGCTGCCGCATCCTGACTCAGGCAATACACCACGTAATAGGTAAAGACTGAACCAAATACGTCCATCGCGGTGAAGGAGAAAATATAAATAAGAATATGCAGGCGGAAAGCGCGAATACGAAAAGAAGAGAAGAGATCCAGCACCAGATATTTGAGGTGATTAATTACTCCGCTGCTGCGCTGGGTATCAACTTTGAAGTCATACTCCTGATGCACATCTTTTGCTTCCCAGGTGCTGTACCAGGTAATAAATACCGCGATGCAAAAGACGCAGGAAAATATCAGTCCGGTTAGCGTGTAGGTAAAGGAATTATCTTTGCCGGTAAATTGCATAATCACGCCCGGAACCGACACCGCAAGAAAACCGCCCAATTGCGAGCAGATCATCCGTACGCCCGACAGGCGGCTGCGCTCTTCATAGCGGTTGGTCATCTCCGCGGCGAGGGTTTCCCACGGCACCAGCACCATCGCTGAAAGCAGTTCGATGGAAAGATAGGTGCCCAGGTAATACCAGTAACCCATGTCCGTCAGCCACAGCAGAGCATAGAGGAACATTAAGGGAGAGCTGAGTAATAAGAAGAAACGGCGACGGCCAAATTTACGCCCAAGCCAGGTGTCGCCGAAATTGTCGGTGATGTAACCCATTATCGGGCTTAATACCGCGTCAATGACGCGGGCAATAGCAAATATAGAGCCGGCTTCCACGACGGATAATCCGCAATAGGTGGTGTAAAAAAATAACAGCCAGGTGCCGATAATGGCGAAAGCGCCTCCGCCAAAGAGGTCGGTTATGCCGTAGCCAAGCGCCACGCCATAACCCACTCTGCGTTCAGTTGGTTTAACCATAATAATATCCAGTGTAGGGTAGATGTAGAGGTTGTATTTTTATTGCACTGCTGGACTACACGTGACGTTCTAATTATTAATATCTATCCATTGTCTTAACTGAGATGACCGATAAAAAGCCTCCACAATCTTGAGTGATTTTCCGGCGGTACAAATATCGGTAAAATCCGTACTCTCCGGGTGATGAATAGCGTGATAAAAACGGCGGATCGCCTGCTGGTGTCCTAATCCCCAGTAACTTTTTGCGGTGCCATCAGGAGAGGCATCGCTTTCCAGGCGAAATCGTTCGCCGGGCGTTATGCGCCAGAGCGTGTTGTCGTTGAGCAGCAGTGAGCCGCGCTCGCAGTGGATCTCCAGACAGAGGGGGGAATCCGTGGTGTGGCAGTTGCTGGCATAAAACAGACCGCGCGCACCGTTGGTAAAGTGAAGCGTGGCCATCGCGCTGTCTTCCCCTTGCGTGACGTCAGCCAGTTCCCCGCTGTCGACTACCCCCTTCAGCCGCGTGACGCCACCCGCGAACCACTGCATCAGATCGAGGGTATGGATCGCCTGGTTGATTAGCAGGCTTCCACCTTCCGTTGCCAGCTGCCCGCGCCACGGGCTTTCCGTGTAATACGCCCCCGAGCGGGACCAGGTCAGCACAGCTTTGATACTTAACATCTTTCCCAGTACGCCTTCCGCCAGCTCCTTGCAAATGCGCAGGCTGGTCGGATTGAGCCGGTTCTGGTAGCAGACGCCGAGCCTGCCGGGTGCCTGCGCGGCGGCAGAGGCAATGTCGGCAAGCTCGCTGCTGTTCATGCCCACCGGTTTTTCGCAAAAGACATGTTTCCCGGCGGCCAGCGCCGCCAGAATCATGTTTTTGTGCTCGAAGTGGGGCGTGCAGATATGCACCACGTCGATGCTGTCATCCAGCAGCATTTCCCGGTAATCCTGATAAAAGCGGCACTGATAGTTCATCGCCAGCTTCAGTCCTTTGACGCTGTCGATATCGACCAGCGCGCGCAGCGCGACATTGGGGATTTGCCTCAGGGCATTCACATGGCAACTGTGAATAGCCCCGGCACCGATAATCGCCGTGTTCAGGATGTTCATGTCGTCCCCTTAGTCAGCTGCGTTTGCGAGCATTTGTGCTTTCACGCACAGTTCGGCAGCTTTGAAAGCATGCGCCTGAGTCATGGCATTTTCGGTGCGGTGCAGGCAGTCGAGGATCAGTTCGCCAAAGTACGGGAACCCAACCTGCCCGGCCACAGGATAGCGGAACTCGCCCTCGTTATTGACGAGGTAAACGACATCCTGCTCACCCCGGGTGAGATCGACATATTTACGGATCTCGATATACCCGTCGGTACCGAGCAGCGTCAGGCGACCATCGCCCCAGGTGGAGAGCCCGTCAGGAGTGAACCAGTCACAACGGAAATAGCCGCTGGCGCCGTTTTCTCCTTTGAGCATGGCGTCGCCAAAATCTTCGAATGCGGGATACTGCGGGTGGTTAACGTTGCGCACCTGGCTGGCGACCACGGTGGCGTCGCGGTTGCCGGTATAAAACAGGAACTGCTCGATCTGGTGGCTGCCGATGTCGCACAGGATGCCGCCGAAATAGCGACGATCGTAGAACCAGTCCGGGCGGCCAGTCCCTTCCCGGTGCGGCCCCATGCCCAGGGTTTGCACCACGCGACCAATAGCGCCCTGCTGTACCAACTGCCCGGCAAAGACCGCGCTTTCCACGTGCAGACGCTCGCTGTAGTAGACCGCGTATTTTTTCCCGGTTTTCTCCACCATCGCTTTGGCGTCTGCCAGCTGTTCAAGGGTGGTGAGCGGCGCTTTGTCCGTGAAGTAGTCTTTGCCAGCCGTCATCGCCTTCAGCCCCAGCGCACAGCGTTCGGAGGGGATGGCCGCCCCGGCCACCAGGCGCACGTCGCCATCGGCGAGAATAACGTCCAGGGAATCAGCCACCTTCACCTGCGGGTACTGCTGAACAAACGTGTCCACTTTCGCCGGATCGGGATCGTAAACCCACTTCAGCGTGGCACCTGCTTCAATCAGGCCATTACACATTCCGTAGATATGGCCGTGGTCGAGCGCGGCGGCGGCAAATACAAATTCACCCGCCTGCACCACCGGCTGCGGTTTGCCCACCGGCGCGTAGTTCATTCCGTCATTCTTGTTCATGGTTACAGTCCTCGATCCAGATCTTTACCCAGAGGGATAGCGCCCACTTCGCTGAAGTTGGCGACGCTTGCGGATTTTTCATAAAAACGGGGGGCGAGAGCGTTCGTCCCGCCGGTACGGTAAAACGGATCATCGCGGCCAACAGGCAGGGAAACGACACTGCGGGTAATGGCTGATTTATACATCGCAGTAATCAGCTCCAGCGAGCGCTTACCCTGCACGCCGTCCACCAGCGGGGCCGTACCGCGCTCAATGCTCTGAAGCAGGTCGTTAATCTGCCCGGTGTGCAGAGTCCATTCGAGCCTGGGCGTCGCCTGGAAAACGGCGTCAAGCCGGGCTTCTCGCTCAATATCGTTGGTCTCCTGCGGGAAGCCGTTGTCAGCACTCACGCTGGCATAAGCCTGCCATGGGGCGGAGATGCGCGCTTTATCACCCTGGATAATGATCTTCTGATCTTCCCCGTGGTGTACTACCGAGGCGGTAAGCTGGGTGAGTGCGCCGCTGGGGTATTTGAATATCGCGGCGCTAAGGTCTTCCACTTCGGCGTTGTCATGGGCCACGTTGGTCATCATCGCCACCACCTCAGACGGGAAGCCGAGCATCCACTGAATGGCGTCAATATGGTGCACCGCGTGGTTCAGCGTGCAGCCGCCCCCTTCCTTTTCCCACGTGCCGCGCCACCACAGGTCGTAGTAGCAATGTCCGCGCCACCAGAAGGAATCCACCTGCGCATGGCATATTTTTCCGGCGAGGCCGGAATCCAGCGCCGCTTTTAAGCGCCAGAAGGCATCGGTAAAGCGGTTCTGGGCAATGATGGAGAGCGTTTTTCCGCTGGCCTGCTGGGCGGCGATCATCGCATCACACTCCTCCAGCGAGGCGGCCATCGGTTTTTCACACAGCACATGGCAGCCGGCATGAAGCGCATCAATGCTGATCTCCGCATGGACATAGGGCGGGGTGCAGACGTCAACGATATCGATGGGAAGCGCATCCTCCAGCAGCTGCCGGTGGCTGGCGTACACGCGGGCGTCCGTCAGGCCGTAACGCGCTTTTTTCTCTTCCGCTTTCTCCGGATAGATATCAACCAGCGCAACGATCCGGCAGCGCTGTCCAAACTGCAAATAACCCTGAATATGGTTATGGGAGATATTTCCTGTTCCCACAATGGCGACATTTAACATCGATTTTCTCCGGTGTTACTAGGTAGCCGCGGCATCCAGCGTGATGCTGGTGGCCTCTTTATCTACAGAGGTGCTGATGCGCTGCTGAAGCAGGCGCAGGTATTGCTTTTCGTTTAGCGGTAGCTCAACCCAGTCGTCCGTCCAGGTGGAGAGGTGCATGGCGTTAGAGAGGGTTAAACCGCGAATGCCGTCCAGACCCGGTGCAATCAACGGCTCGCCGCGCAGCACGGCGGCGCAGAAGTTGGCGGTGATGACGTGGTGCTCGCTGTATTCCGGGGCAACAGGGACAGAAACCTCCCAGCATTCCGGCTCACCGAAGCCATTCTGCCAGCGAGCGTTAAACTCGGTTTCCGATTCGCGCAGCCGCCAGTAGCGCAGTTTGCCCTCGTCGACGACCACTTTGCCGCGATCGCCGACAATCTCCAGGCGGTTGGTACCCGGTGTTTCCGCGACGGTGGTGATGAACACGCCGGTCGCGCCACTGGCATATTCGGCGTAGGCTGTCACCTCGTCTTCCACTTCGATATCGCGATGCTTACCGAACTGGCAAAACGCGCGCAGACGAACCGGCATGCCCACCAGCCACTGCCAGAGATCGAGCTGGTGCGGGTCCTGGTTGAGCAGCACGCCGCCGCCTTCCCCTTTCCAGGTGGCGCGCCAGCCGCCGGAGTTGTAGTAACTCTGCGAGCGATACCAGTTGGTGATGATCCAGTTGGAGCGGCGGATCTCGCCCAGCTCGCCGCTGTCGATCAGATCTTTCACTTTCTGATACAGCGGGTTGGGCCGCTGGTTATACATGATGCCGAACACCACGTCGCACTCCCGGGCGCAGGCGTTCATCTCCTGGACCTGCGCGGTGTAGACGCCTGCTGGCTTCTCACACAGGGTATGAATGCCGTGGCGCATCGCCAGCATCGACAGGTGCGGGTGATCGTAATGCGGCGTGGCGACAATGACCGCATCGATAAGCCCGCTCTGGAGCATCTCCTGCGCATCACTGAACAGCGGAATGCCACCAACCAGCTGCCGAATGGCCGGATGCTTTTCCGGCGCGTTATCGCACACCGCCGTAAGGCAGGCGTCGCTGACGGTTCCGGCCAGTAAATAGCGTGCGTGGACCGTACCGATATTACCTATACCAATAATGCCAAAACGTACCTTCTCCATTTCTCACCTTAATTTCAGTCAAAAAGCGTGATGACCGAAAAATAGGAAAGGCGAGACGTAGCGACAATGTGTTTTTGTGAGAATACTCGCAAGGTGAATAAGTAAACTCCAACCATTTTGAAATTTGGTTTTAAAATCAAAGCGCTGTTTCTGCAAATATTTGCAAAAACTGATTGAGAGCGAGGTCACACTATGCCGGGCAAGTTAAAAATGGAGGAGATCGCATCCCTGACGGGATATTCCGTGAGCACGGTTTCCAGGGTGTTGAGCGGCAAGTCTTATACCAGCGATAAGGCCCGGGAAGCCATTGTCCGCACCGCGCGGGAGCTTGGCGTGCTGGAGTCGATGGCGAGCGGACGGCTTTTAATTAACGGAATCGCTGTATTTGCGCCTGAAAGAACGTTTCAGGGTCGTGGGGATATTTTTTATCTGGAAGTGACCAAAGGCATTGCGGAAGCCAGCGCGCCACATAATGTCTGGATCAGTTATTGCGGATTAGAGGAACAGAATGCGGACGTGAAATTATTTATGGAAAAGGCAAGCCATAAAAATATTAACGCAATAATTATCATTGGTACGGATGATTCCACCATATTTAAGCTGGCCAGCACGCTGAATAAACCCTGTGTATTAATTAATTCTGTCGACCGGGACCGGGTGCTGGATTCGGTTTCGCCCGATCATCGCGCAATCGGCTTTACCACGATGCAATATCTTTTCGAGCAGGGGCATCGCCGGGTGCTGACCATCACCTGTTTACGCCGGGACACGCTCTATGCCCGGCTGGATGGAATTAAAGAAGCGTACCGGCATTTTCATGTGGCGTTTGAGCCGCAGCGGGATTTACTGGTCACGGAGTGGTTTACCGCTGAAGAGGCTGAGCGCGAGCTGGATGCGTGGCTGTTACGTCACGACAGAGCGCAGTGGCCTGAGGTCATTTTTCCCAACAGCACCAGCATGACCGAGGGTGTGCTGAAGGCGTTACAGCGGCATGGGCTGCGCGTGCCGGAAGACATCTCCATCATCACCACCGATTTTGCGTGGAATTTAGCAAACCGGCTTGAAAAGCCCATTACGGGGATCACGGTGCCCTGTCGGGATTTGGGTATAGAAGCGGTGCATTTGCTGCAAACGCGGCTCAACCGACCACAGGCGCCAGTGTTTAACCTGCTGTTGCAGGGGAAAGTCATTGATTACGGCTCGGTGAGTAATGCCACGCGCCACGCGGCTCGCGTGGCGCTGATGCAGTAATCAGGCCTGCTGGGGAGGCAGGCAAACGCCAATGCCGCCGATACCGCAGTAGCCGTACGGATTTTTATGCAGGTACTGCTGGTGGTCGTCTTCGGCATAGTAGAACGGTTTCGCGGTAGCGATTTCCGTCGTGACCTGACGTTTATCACCGGCCGCCTGCATCGCTTCCTGGAAACGCGTCAGGCTGGCGTGGGCGGCGGCCTCCTGCTCTGGGGTGAGCGGGTAGATGGCCGAACGGTATTGGGTGCCGTGATCGTTACCCTGACGCATGCCCTGCGCCGGGTCATGGTTTTCCCAGAACACCTGGAGCAGCTGTTCATAGCTAATGACGCTCGGGTCATACACCACACGCACCGCTTCAGCATGACCGGTCTCACCGGAACAGACTTCGCGATAGGTTGGGTTAGGCGTATATCCTCCGGTGTAGCCCGCAGCGGTGCTGTACACGCCCGGCAGTTGCCAGAACAGGCGTTCTACGCCCCAGAAGCAGCCCATGGCAAACAGGGCGATCTCCATTCCATCAGGAACGTTTGTCATTGAATGGTTGTTTACGGCGTGTAATGTTGCCACTGGCATAGGGGTGTTGCGTCCCGGTAACGCATCGGCTTGTGATACCAGATGCTTTTTATCGAATAAACTCACGGTGGGGCCTCCCGGGTAGCGTTGTTTCGGTTAAGGTTGTCACGAAGCGTTTAATTGAACACAATAAATGCGATGAATGAGTCTAGATTTAATCATAAGAAATATTTGGGTGTTACACCCTTTTTCAACCCGTAATTTGGGTTTTTGGCTTTCAGGCCGTATTTTGCCGCGGAGCGGCACTGCATTTGCTTCCAGGGTGGAAACAGGGATATTCAGGAGAAAACGTGACAAAGATCCGCCAGTTATGTTTAGTCAGTTTAATGCTGACCAGCGGGATTGCCAGCGCGGCGAATGTCCGTTTGCAGGTTGAGGGGTTATCCGGGGCGCTGGAAAAAAACGTGCGTGCGCAGCTTTCTACCATCCAGAGCGATGAGGTCACGCCGGATCGGCGTTTTCGCGCGCGCGTGGATGACGCCATCCGCGAAGGCTTAAAGGCGTTGGGGTACTACGAACCCACCATCGATTTCGATTTACGCCCGCCGCCGGCGAAAGGACGCCAGGTGTTGATTGCCCGCGTCTCGCCGGGCGAACCCGTCCTGATTGGCGGCACGAACGTGGTGCTGCGCGGCGGTGCGCGCACCGATCGGGACTACCTGGATCTGCTCAGCACCCGTCCGAAAGTGGGCACCGTGCTCAATCACGGGGATTACGATCGTTTTAAAAAATCCTTAACCAGCGTTTCGCTGCGCAAAGGCTACTTCGACAGCCGGTTCAACAAAAGCCAGCTGGGCGTTGCGCTTGAGCGACGTCAGGCATTCTGGGATATCGATTACGACAGCGGCGAGCGCTACCGGTTTGGCGATGTGACCTTCGAAGGATCGCAAATCCGTGACGAGTATCTGCAAAATCTGGTGCCGTTTAAAAAGGGCGACTACTACCAGTCCAGCGACCTGGGCGAGCTGAACCGTCGTTTGTCCGCGACGGGCTGGTTTAACTCCGTGGTGGTAGCGCCGGAATTTGATAAATCCCGTAAAACGAAAGTGTTACCGCTGCATGGCGTGGTCTCTCCGCGCACCGAGAACACCATCGAGACCGGTGTCGGCTACTCCACGGACGTCGGCCCGCGCGTGAAAGCCTCGTGGAAAAAACCGTGGATGAACTCCTACGGCCACAGCCTGACCACCAGCGTCAGCCTGTCTGCACCTGAACAGCAGCTGGACTTCAGCTATAAAATGCCGCTGCTGAAAAATCCGCTTGAGCAATACTACCTCGTGCAGGGCGGCTTTAAGCGTACCGATTTGAACGATACCGAGCAGGACTCGACGACTCTTGCGGTATCACGCTTCTGGGATCTCTCCAGCGGCTGGCAGCGCGCCATTAACCTGCGCTGGAGCCTCGACCACTTTACCCAGGCAAACGTCACCAACACCACCATGCTGCTTTATCCGGGCGTGATGATCAGCCGTACCCGCTCGCGCGGTGGCCTGATGCCGACCTGGGGCGATTCTCAGCGCTACTCCATCGATTACTCCAACACCGCCTGGGGCTCCGACGTAGACTTCTCCGTCTTTCAGGCGCAAAACGTCTGGATCCGCACGCTGTACGACAAACACCGCTTTGTGATGCGCGGTAATCTCGGCTGGATCGAAACCGGTGATTTCGAACGCGTCCCGCCGGATCTGCGCTTCTTCGCCGGGGGCGACCGCAGCATTCGCGGGTATAAGTACAAATCGATCTCACCTGAAAACGACAAAGGCCAGTTGACCGGGGCGTCAAAACTGGCGACTGGCTCGCTGGAGTACCAGTACAACGTCAGCGGCAAGTGGTGGGGAGCGATGTTCGTTGACGGCGGTGAAGCGGTGAACGATATCCGCCGCAGCGATTTCAAAACCGGCGCGGGCGTAGGCGTGCGCTGGCAGTCACCGGTCGGGCCCATCAAGCTCGATTTCGCCGTTCCGGTGGGCGACAAAGACGAACACGGTTTACAGTTTTACATCGGTCTGGGGCCTGAATTATGAGTTTATGGAAGAAGATAAGCCTCGGGGTGCTGATTTTTATCGTATTACTGCTCGGTACGGTGGCGTTTCTGGTGGGCACCACCACGGGCCTGCATTTGCTGTTTAACGCCGCGAACCGCTGGGTGCCGGGGCTGGAAATCGGCCAGGTCACGGGCGGCTGGCGCGATCTGCGCCTGAAAAATATCCGTTATGAACAGCCTGGTGTGGCGGTGAACGCGGGCGAGTTTCATCTGGCGGTCAAGCTCGGCTGCCTGCGGGACAGCCAGCTATGCGTAAACGATCTGTCGCTAAAAGACGTTAACGTGGCGATAGATTCCAAAAAAATGCCGAAGTCCGAGCCTGTCGAAGAAGAGGACAGCGGCCCGCTGAACCTCTCCACGCCGTACCCGATTGCGCTTTACCGGGTCGCACTGGATAACGTGAATATCAAAATCGACGACACGACGGTATCCGTGATGGATTTCACCTCCGGTCTGCGCTGGCAGGAGAAAAACCTCACCCTGACCCCAACCTCCCTGCAAGGGCTGCTGATTGCGCTGCCGAAGGTGGCCGATGTGGCGCAGGAAGAGATCGTCGAGCCGAAGATCCAGAACCCGCAGCCGGAAGAAAAACCGCTGGGCGAAACGCTGAAAGATCTCTTCTCGAAACCGGTTCTGCCGGAGATGACCGACGTGCATCTGCCGCTGAACCTCAATATCGAAGAGTTTAAGGGCGAGCAGTTGCGTCTGACCGGCGATACCGATCTGACGGTCTTCAACATGCTGCTTAAAGTCAGCAGTATCGACGGCAACATGAAGCTCGACGCGCTGGATATTGATACTAACCAAGGGTCGGTCAACGCCTCAGGCAATGCGCTGCTGCGCGACAACTGGCCGGTAGATATTACGCTGAACAGCGCCCTGAACATCGATCCGCTGAAAGGCGAAAAGGTGAAGGTGAAAGTCGGCGGCGCGCTGCGCGAGAAGCTGGAGTTCGGCGTGAACCTCTCCGGACCGGTGGATATGGTGCTGCGCGGGCAAACCCAGCTGGCAGAGGCCGGTTTACCGCTCAACCTTGAGGTTGTCAGCAAGCAGCTTTACTGGCCGTTCACCGGCGAAAAACAGTTCCAGGCTGACGATCTGAAGCTGAAGCTAAGTGGCAAAATGACCGACTACACGCTGTCGTTCCGCACGGCAGTGAAGGGGCAGGGGGTACCGCCCGCCGATATAACCCTGGATGCGAAGGGTAACGAGTTGCAGGTTAACCTCGACAAGCTGACCGTGGCGGCGCTGGAAGGAAAAACCGAGCTGACCGCGCTGCTCGACTGGCAGCAGGCGATCAGCTGGCGCGGCGAGCTGAAGTTGACCGGGATCAACACCGCTAAAGAGGTCCCGGACTGGCCGTCAAAACTGGATGGCCTGATCAAAACCCGCGGTAGCCTGTACGGTGGCACCTGGCAGATGGATGTGCCGGAACTCAAGCTCACCGGCAACGTGAAGCAGAACAAAGTCAACGTAGAGGGCTCGCTTAAGGGCAACAGCTATCTCCAGTGGGTGATCCCGGGCCTGCACGTGGCGCTGGGTCGCAACACGGCGGATATCAAAGGCGAGCTGGGCGTGAAAGACCTCAATCTGGATGCCACCATCGACGCGCCAAATCTCGATAACGCCCTGCCGGGTCTTGGCGGCACGGCGAAGGGGTTAGTGAAGGTTCGCGGTACGGTGGAGGCGCCGCAGCTGCTGGCGGACATCACCGCCAATAACCTGCGCTGGCAGGAACTTTCTATTGCCCGCGTACGTGTCGAGGGAGACGTGAAATCCACCGATCAGATCGGCGGAAACCTGGATCTGCGCGTGGAGCGTATCTCTCAGCCGGACGTGAACATCAGTCTGGTCACGCTGGCGGCAAAAGGTAACGAAAAGCAGCACGATCTCCAGTTACGCGTGCAGGGCGAGCCGGTCTCCGGGCAGCTGCACCTGACGGGCAGTTTTGACCGCCAGGCGACGCGCTGGAAAGGCGTGCTGGATAACACCCGCTTCAGCACGCCGGTCGGCCCGCTGGTGCTGTCGCGGTCTGTCGCGCTGGATTACCGCAACGCGGAGCAAAAGATCAGCATTGGGCCACACTGCTGGACCAACCCGAATGCTGAGCTGTGCGTGCCGCAGACCATTGATGCGGGCGCGGAAGGACGCGCGCAGATCAACCTCAACCGTTTCGACCTGGCGATGCTGAAACCTTTTATGCCGGAAACCACCCAGGCCAGCGGGGTCTTCAGCGGCAAAGCGGACGTCGCGTGGGACACCACCAAAGAGGGACTGCCGCAGGGCAGCGTTACCCTCTCCGGGCGTAACGTGAAGGTGACGCAGGAGGTCAATGACGCGCCGCTGCCGGTGGCGTTCGACACCCTGAATGTGAACGCTGACCTGCGTAACAATCGTGCGGAACTGGGATGGCTGATCCGCCTGACCAACAACGGTCAGTTTGACGGACAGGTGCAAATTACCGATCCGCAAGGGCGGCGCAATCTCGGCGGCAACGTCAATATTCGCAACTTCAACCTGGCGATGGTGAATCCGATCTTCTCGCGGGGAGAAAAGGCGGCGGGGATGCTCAGCGCCAACCTGCGTCTGGCGGGGGATGCGCAAAGCCCGCAGCTGTTTGGCCAGATGCGGTTAAACGGTGTGGACATTGACGGTAACTTTATGCCGTTCGATATGCAGCCAAGCCAGCTGACGATGAACTTTAACGGCCAAAGCTCAACCCTCAGTGGCTCAGTGTTGACGCAGCAGGGACAAATCAACCTGAGCGGTGACGCAGACTGGAGCCAGCTCGACAACTGGCGCGCCCGTATTGCGGCCAAGGGCAGCAGGGTGCGTATCACGGTACCGCCGATGGTGCGCCTGGACGTGTCGCCAGACGTGGTCTTTGAGGCAACGCCGAGTCTCTTCACTCTGGACGGCCGTGTTGACGTACCGTGGGCGCGCATCGTGGTTCACGAGGTGCCGGAAAGCGCGGTTGGCGTCTCCAGTGACGAAGTTATGCTCAATGAAAATCTGAAACCTGTTGAACAGAAGAGCGCTGGCATACCGATCAATAGTAATCTTATCGTGCACGTGGGGAATAACGTGCGTTTGGACGCGTTTGGGCTGAAGGCGAGACTCACGGGTGACCTGAAAGTGGCGCAGGATCAACAGGGACTTGGCCTCAATGGACAAATCAATATTCCTGAAGGGCGCTTCCATGCCTACGGGCAGGATTTGATTGTGCGTAAAGGCGAGCTGCTGTTCTCCGGTCCACCGGATCAGCCGGTACTCAATATCGAAGCGATCCGTAACCCGGAAGCCACCGAAGATGATGTGATTGCAGGCGTGCGCGTGACGGGCTCCGCTGATGAACCTAAGGCAGAGATCTTCTCTGACCCGGCCATGTCGCAACAGGAAGCGCTCTCTTACCTCCTTCGCGGCCAGGGTCTGGATAGCCAACAGGGCGATGGTGCGGCAATGACATCAATGTTAGTCGGTCTGGGGGTTGCACAAAGTGGTCAGGTTGTGGGTAAAATCGGTGAGACGTTTGGCGTAAGCAATCTGGCGCTGGACACTCAGGGCGTGGGTGACTCTTCGCAGGTAGTGGTCAGCGGCTATGTACTGCCGGGTCTACAGGTAAAATATGGCGTGGGGATCTTTGACTCACTGGCTACACTCACGTTACGTTATCGCCTGATGCCTAAGCTATATCTGGAAGCAGTGTCCGGCGTAGACCAGGCACTTGATCTGCTCTATCAGTTTGAGTTTTAGCAATGCGAATATTTGTTTACGGCAGTTTACGAACCAGGCAAGGCAACAGCCACTGGATGACCAACGCCCAGTTGCTGGGAAATTACACAATCGAAAACTACCAGTTGTACAGTCTGGGCCACTATCCAGGCGCGGTTCCGGGGAACGGAACGGTACAGGGTGAGGTTTATCGTATTGATAATGCCACGCTGGCCGAACTTGATGCCTTGCGCACCAGGGGCGGTGAATACGCTCGCCAGTTGATCCAGACGCCTTACGGCAGTGCATGGATGTACGTGTACCAACGTTCGGTCGACGGGTTAACGTTGATTGAAAGCGGTAACTGGTTAGACAGAGACCAGTTCTGAAAAACGACAACGCCACCGTAAGGTGGCGTTGTCGTTTTGCGCCGTAGGCCCGTGCAAGCGTAGCGCCGCCGGGCGATACTCCCCAATCGCACGGGTTACCTGGAGCGACAGGCACAAAAAAGCCCCGACGCGCGGGGCTTAGTCTCAGCAGTAAGAATTACTTCTTAGCAGCACGTTCGAAAGAGGCGATGATTTCTGCTTTCGCCGCTTCTGCGTTATCCCAGCCTTCAACTTTAACCCATTTGCCTTTTTCGAGATCTTTGTAGTGCTCGAAGAAGTGGGCGATCTGCGCTTTCAGCAGCTCTGGCAGGTCGTTCACATCTTTAATGTGATCGTACTCTTTGCTCAGCTTGGTGTGCGGTACGGCAACCAGTTTCGCATCTTCACCCGCTTCGTCAGTCATTTTCAGCACGCCAACAGGACGGCAGCGAATGACGGAGCCTGGCTGCAATGGATATGGCGTTGGGACCAGTACGTCAACCGGGTCACCGTCCAGAGACAGAGTGTGGTTGATGTAGCCGTAGTTGCACGGATAGAACATGGCGGTAGACATGAAACGGTCAACGAACAGCGCACCGGTGTCTTTGTCGATTTCGTATTTGATTGGATCTGCGTTGGCCGGGATTTCGATCACAACGTAGATGTCTTCTGGCAGTTCTTTACCCGCAGGGACGTTGAGTAAGCTCATGTCGGTGTCCTTTAAAATGGATGGTAAACAAGTGGCAGGTATTATAGCCAACTGGCGCTGAAAGTCTCCGCCTGTTTTCGTCTTCTCTCCCTCACGCCTTCACTTTTCAGACCGTTTCCATGACAGGATAATCCATAAACTCAGCCGCATTTTAAATGTTGAAATGAAAGCGATTACAAACTTGTGATTAACGTTTTATTCACTTTTCTGAAGTGTGATGTAACGCAATCCGTAACATATTCCATTGGCTATAGTTCATCCGCGGAACATCTTTTAACCAACAATAACCTACCCTACGAGGACGTTCATATGTGGAAGCGCTTACTTCTTGTTACAGCAGTTTCGGCAGCCATGTCGTCTATGGCGATGGCCGCACCCTTAACCGTTGGATTTTCGCAGGTCGGATCTGAATCTGGCTGGCGCGCCGCTGAAACGAATGTGGCGAAAAGTGAGGCAGAAAAGCGCGGTATTACGCTGAAAATCGCCGATGGTCAGCAAAAGCAAGAGAACCAGATTAAAGCGGTGCGCTCGTTTATCGCTCAGGGCGTGGATGCCATCTTTATTGCCCCGGTTGTCGCCACGGGCTGGGAGCCGGTGCTGAAGGAAGCCAAAGATGCTGAAATTCCGGTCTTCCTGCTCGACCGTTCCATCGACGTAAAAGACAAATCTCTCTATATGACCACCGTCACCGCCGATAACGTGCTGGAAGGCAAACTGATTGGTGACTGGCTGGTGAAGCAGGTGGATGGCAAGCCGTGTAACGTGGTTGAGTTGCAGGGCACCGTCGGGGCGAGCGTGGCTATCGACCGTAAGAAAGGTTTCGCGGAGGCCATCGGCAAAGCACCAAACATCAAAATCATCCGTTCTCAGTCCGGCGACTTCACCCGTAGCAAGGGTAAAGAGGTCATGGAAAGCTTCATCAAGGCAGAAAATAACGGCAAAAATATCTGCATGGTTTATGCCCACAACGACGACATGGTAATCGGCGCCATCCAGGCCATCAAAGAAGCGGGCCTGAAGCCGGGCAAAGATATCCTCACCGGCTCGATCGACGGCGTACCGGACATCTACAAAGCGATGATTGACGGCGAAGCGAACGCCAGCGTGGAGCTGACGCCAAATATGGCGGGCCCGGCATTCGATGCGCTGGAGAAATTCAAGAAAGACGGCACCCAGCCTGAGAAGTTGACCATCACCAAATCCACGCTCTACCTGCCGGACACGGCGAAAGAAGAGTTAGAGAAGAAGAAAAATATGGGCTACTGATCCAGTGAAATTGCCGGGTGGCGCTGCGCTTACCCGGCCTACGATACGCTCTTTTGTAGGCCGGATAAGCGTAGCGTCATCCGGCCTGATGCAGGGGGAAACCATGACCACCGAACAACACCAGGAAATCCTCCGCACAGAGGGCCTGAGTAAATTTTTCCCTGGCGTTAAGGCGCTGGATAACGTTGATTTCAGCCTGCGGCGTGGGGAGATCATGGCGTTGCTCGGCGAAAACGGGGCGGGGAAGTCGACGCTGATTAAAACCCTGACCGGGGTCTATCACGCCGATCGCGGCGCTATCTGGCTGGAAGATAACGCCATTTCGCCCAAAAACACCGCGCATGCCCAGCAACTGGGGATCGGCACGGTCTACCAGGAAGTGAACCTGCTGCCAAACATGTCGGTAGCGGATAACCTGTTTATTGGCCGCGAACCCAGACGTTTTGGCCTGCTGCGCCGCAAAGAGATGGAAGCGCGCGCCGCGAAGCTGATGGAATCGTATGGCTTCTCTCTCGACGTGCGCGAACCGCTGAACCGTTTTTCCGTAGCGATGCAGCAAATCGTCGCGATCTGTCGCGCTATCGATCTCTCGGCGAAAGTGCTGATCCTCGATGAACCCACCGCCAGCCTCGATACCCAGGAAGTGGAGATGCTTTTTACCCTGATGCGCCAGCTGCGTAATCAGGGCGTCAGCCTGATTTTCGTGACGCATTTCCTCGATCAGGTTTACGAGGTGAGCGACCGTATAACGGTGCTGCGCAACGGCAGCTTTGTCGGCTGCCGGGAAACCCGCGAGCTGCCGCAGATAGAGCTGGTCAAAATGATGCTGGGCCGCGAACTCGAGACCAACGCGCTTCAGCGCGCGGGCCGTACGCTGCTGAGCGAAAAACCGATCGCCGCGTTTCACGATTACGGCAGAAAAGGGACCATCGCGCCGTTTAACCTCGAGGTACGCCCCGGTGAAATTGTGGGTCTGGCGGGGCTGTTAGGCTCCGGGCGCACCGAAACCGCCGAAGTCATCTTCGGGATCAAACCTGCCGACAGCGGAACGGCGCTGATCAAAGGCAAACCACAAACGCTACGTTCACCGCATCAGGCGTCGTGCCTCGGCGTGGGCTTCTGCCCGGAGGACAGGAAAACGGACGGGATTATTGCCGCCGCCTCGGTGCGGGAAAACATCATTCTGGCGCTACAGGCCCAGCGCGGCTGGCTGCGTCCGATCCCTAAGCGCGAGCAGAACGCGATTGCCGAGCGCTTCATCCGCCAGCTCGGTATACGTACCCCGAGCGCGGAACAGCCCATCGAGTTCCTCTCGGGCGGTAACCAGCAGAAGGTTCTCCTCTCGCGCTGGCTGCTCACCAAACCGCAGTTCCTGATCCTCGACGAGCCCACGCGCGGTATCGACGTGGGCGCGCACGCCGAAATCATCCGCCTTATCGAAACGCTCTGCGCCGACGGTCTGGCGCTGCTGGTGATCTCGTCTGAGCTGGAGGAGCTGGTCGGCTATGCCGATCGCGTCATCATCATGCGCGATCGCAGGCAGGTGGCAGAGATCCCGCTGGATAAACTGTCGGTTCCGGCGATCATGAATGCCATCGCGGCGTAAGGAGTCAAATGTGATGTCCCGTTCTCTTTCGCAAACTGGCGAAGCAAAGCGCCGCTTCACCTGGCCGACCGGCACGCCGCAAATCGTGGCGCTGCTGCTGGTGCTGCTGGTGGATAGCCTGGTGGCTCCGCATTTCTTTCAGATCGTCGTGCAGGATGGCCGCCTGTTTGGTAGCCCGATCGACATCTTAAACCGTGCCGCGCCCGTGGCGCTGCTGGCGATTGGTATGACGCTGGTCATTGCCACCGGCGGGATCGACCTCTCCGTCGGTGCGGTAATGGCGATTGCGGGCGCCACCGCCGCCTCGATGACCGTCGCCGGGCACAGCCTGCCGGTGGTTCTGCTGGCCGCGCTGGGCTCCGGCGTATTAGCCGGGCTATGGAACGGCATTCTGGTCGCAGTGCTCAAGATCCAGCCGTTTGTCGCGACGTTGATTTTGATGGTGGCCGGGCGCGGTGTGGCGCAGCTTATCACCTCCGGTCAAATCGTCACCTTTAACTCCCCGAGCCTGGCGTGGATCGGCAGCGGTAATTTTCTGTTCTTCCCGACGCCGGTGATCGTCGCGCTGGTGACGCTGGTGATGTTCTGGCTTTTCACCCGCAAAACGGCGCTCGGGATGTTCATCGAAGCGGTGGGGATTAACATTCGGGCCGCGAAAAACGCCGGGGTAAATACGCGGCTGATGGTGATGCTGACTTACGTGCTGAGCGGCGTCTGTGCTGCGATTGCCGGGGTGATCGTGGCCGCCGATATTCGCGGAGCGGATGCCAATAACGCCGGACTCTGGCTCGAGCTGGATGCGATCCTCGCGGTGGTTATCGGCGGTGGATCGCTGATGGGCGGACGTTTTAATCTGCTGCTCTCGGTGGTGGGGGCGTTGATTATTCAGGGTATGAATACCGGTATTTTGCTCTCCGGGTTCCAGCCGGAGCTGAATCAGGTCGTCAAAGCGGTCGTGGTGCTTATCGTACTTATCGTGCAGTCGCCGCGCTTTATCACTCTCATTAAGGGGAACCGCGGTCATGATAAAACGTAATTTGCCGTTAATGATCACGCTGGGCGTGTTCGTGCTGGGGTACCTCTATTGCCTGACCCAGTTCCCGGGCTTCGCCTCCACGCGGGTGATTTGCAACATCCTGACCGACAATGCCTTTTTAGGCATTATCGCCGTCGGCATGACGTTTGTGATCCTCTCCGGCGGGATCGACCTCTCCGTTGGGTCGGTGATCGCCTTTACCGGCGTGTTCCTTGCCAAGGCGATTGGCTTTTGGGGGATTTCGCCGCTGCTGGCTTTTCCGCTGGTGCTGGTCATGGGCTGCGCGTTCGGCGCCTTTATGGGGCTTTTGATCGATGCGCTGAAAATCCCGGCCTTTATCATCACCCTCGCCGGGATGTTCTTCCTGCGCGGCGTGAGCTATCTGGTGTCGGAGGAGTCAATTCCGATTAACCACCCGATCTACGACACGCTCTCCAGTCTGGCGTGGAAAATCCCCGGCGGGGGGCGCCTGAGCGCAATGGGGCTGCTGATGCTGGGCGTGGTGGTGATCGGGATCTTCCTCGCCCACCGTACCCGATTTGGTAACCAGGTTTATGCCATTGGCGGCAGCGCCACGTCCGCGAACCTGATGGGAATTTCCACGCGCAGCACGACTATTCGCATCTACATGCTTTCGACCGGGCTGGCCACCCTCGCGGGGATTGTATTCTCGGTTTATACCCAGGCAGGCTATGCCCTGGCGGGGGTGGGCGTTGAGCTGGACGCCATAGCCTCGGTGGTGATTGGCGGTACGCTGCTCAGTGGCGGGGTGGGGACGGTGCTCGGCACGCTGTTTGGCGTGGCGATCCAGGGGCTGATTCAGACCTATATCAACTTCGACGGCACGCTCAGCTCCTGGTGGACCAAAATCGCCATCGGCATTCTGCTGTTTATTTTTATCGCGCTCCAGCGCGGCCTGACGGTGCTGTGGGAGAACCGCCAGAGCTCGCCTGTTACCCGGGTGAATACATCTTTAACAGAGCGATAACATGCTGAAATTGCTTAAACTCTAAACATTTTCCGGTAGCGGCCGATATTCTTTTTTTATGCCCAGAAATATCTCGCTACCGGAAATAACATCATGCTTAAAACGCTATCGATTCGTACCGGCTTGCTCTCTTTACTGGCCGTTATGACCCTTCTGCTGCTGATTGTCAGCGGCATCGGCATTTATGCCCTTACACAAAGTTCCGCTTCTCTCCAGCGCATCAATCATCTTCAGGGTGAACAGATGGTGCAGCTGAATGCCGGCTATACGCTGATCCTGCGCGCGCGTAACGAAGCGGGGCAGGCCGTCCGCATGATGGAGGTCGGCCTGCTGGACGATGCGGCCAGGGCGGTCAAAACCATTAACCAGGAAGTGGCGCTGGCACAGAAAACGCTGAAGGATGTGATCGGCAGCGGCGTGGCGGATGAGCAGGGGCAAAAGCTGCTGGATAACGTTGCCGCGAGTCTGGCGGTGTACAACCAGCAGGGTATCAGCCCGATGCTGAAAGCCCTGAACGAGCAAAGCGCGGACAGCTATTACGATCTGCTGGAAAACAAGCTGGTCCCGGTGGCGAAGCAGTTTGATAACGATATGCAGGCGTTCCAGGCATGGAGCGAGGCGCGCGGTAAAGCGGAGGTGAGCGCCGTGCAGGCGAGTAAAACCCGCGTGCTGATCCTGATTATCGTCGCGGCGCTGCTGACGGCTGGCATTATCGTGCTGGCCTGGCTGGTGCTGCGCCATATGCTGCTCAAGCCGCTTTCAGCCTCGATTGCCCAGCTGGAACATGTGGCGGCCGGGGATTTAACCCATACCCTGAACGCGCCGGCGAGCCAGGAATTTAATCGCCTTAACGCGGCGATCGAAGGGATGCGCCAGTCGCTGATGGACTCGGTTCTGCGGGTGCGTGACGCCAGCTCGCAGATTGATACCGGCAGCCGCGAGCTGACGGCCGGGAATATGAACCTGGCCCAGCGCACGGAATCCACCGCCACCTCGCTGGAGCAGACGGCCGCCAGCATGGAAGAGATCACCGCCACGGTGAAACTTAACGCCGATAACGCCGAGCAGGCGCACCAGCTGGCGAAGTCGGTCTCCGATACCGCCGATCACGGCAGTGAAATGGTCTGCTATGTCATTGAGAAGATGCGCGACATCTCCGGCAGTTCGGCGCGCATCGCCGATATCCTGAGCGTCATCGACGGCATTGCCTTCCAGACCAATATTCTGGCGCTGAACGCCTCCGTTGAAGCGGCGCGTGCGGGTGAGCAGGGGCGAGGTTTTGCGGTCGTGGCGGGTGAGGTGCGTAATCTCGCCAGCCGCAGTGCTGATGCGGCGAAAGAGATCCGCTCGCTTATCAGCGATTCGCAAACCCACGTGAACGAGGGCAGCGAGCTGGCGCAGCAGGCCGGTGAGACGATGGACGAGATCGCCACCGAAGTACTGCGTATGACCAAACTGATGCGTGAAATTGCGACGGCGTCCCAGGAGCAGAGCCGCGGTATTGAGCAGGTGAATATCGCCGTCAATCAGATGGATGAAACGGCGCAGCAAAATGCGGCGCTGGTCCAGCAATCATCTGCGGCAACTCGTTCCCTGGAGGAACAGTCGCGCGAGCTGATGGAAGCGATGGCCTCCTTCAAGCTGACGATGCAAACGGCCTGAAAAAAAGGGGAGCCTGCCTGGCTCCCCTTTTCGTGCGTTACGCGTCCGGGAATTCGCGGATCATGCGTTCAACGTCATCCACCATATGGCGGTTGCCGACGAAGAATGAACGGCGCTGGTGCAGGCTTTCCGGCACGATATCCAGAATACGCTCTTTACCGTCGCTCGCCTTGCCGCCTGCCTGTTCGGCCAGGAATGCCATCGGGTTGCACTCGTACAGCAGACGCAGTTTTCCGTCCGGGTGGCTGGCGGTGCTTGGGTAGAGGTAAATACCGCCCTTCAGCAGGTTACGGTGGAAATCCGCCACCAGCGAGCCGATGTAGCGCGAGGTGTATGGGCGCTGGGTGGCTTTATCCTCTTCCTGGCAGAATTTGATGTACTTCTTCACGCCGTTCGGGAATTTGATGTAGTTGCCTTCGTTGATGGAGTAGGTGTTGCCCTTCTCCGGGAAGCGCATACGCTCCTGGCACAGGCAGAACACGCCCAGGGACGGATCGTAGGTAAAGGCGTGTACGCCGCAGCCGGTGGTGTACACCAGCATGGTGGACGAGCCATACACCACATAACCGGCAGCAACCTGTTTACTGCCCGGTTGCAGGAAGTCTTCTTCCGTCACCGGTGTGCCAACCGGCGTGACGCGACGGTAGATGGAGAAAATGGTACCGACAGAAACGTTAACGTCGATGTTGGAGGAGCCGTCCAGCGGATCCATCAGAACAACGTATTTCGCGTGTTCACACCCTTCGAATACGACGATCTCATCTTCTTCTTCAGAGGCGATACCCGCAACGATGTCGCGCGCGCGCAGTGCAGCTTTCAGTTTTTCATTGGCGAACAGGTCGAGTTTCTGCTGAACCTCACCCTGAACGTTCTCGGCACCGCTGGCACCCAGGATATCGACCAGACCGGCCTTGTTGATATCGCGGTGGATGATCTTAGCGCCCAGCTTTATTGCCGACAGCAAAGCAGTGAGCTCACCCGTAGCATGAGAGAACTCGTGCTGCTTCTCGACAATAAATTCACCTAACGTTTTCATAACACTTTCCCTGCATCTTATGTTGAGTAAAGCGGTTGATGTCCAACAATCTTAACAAACATTCAAATATTAGCGCAGAGGTGAATCGCGCCAGCAAAATACGGATTTACCTGAAATGCGTTTCACAGCCGCTGACATGTGAGTAAAATGTGCGCCACATTGAAGAAGGATAGTGACGTATGCGCATTCATATATTGGGGATTTGTGGCACTTTCATGGGCGGACTGGCAATGCTGGCGCGCTCGCTGGGCCATGAAGTGACAGGTTCGGACGCCAATGTGTATCCGCCGATGAGCACGCTGCTCGAGAAGCAGGGAATTTCTCTGATTCAGGGATATGACGCCAGCCAGCTGGAGCCGCAGCCGGATCTGGTGATCGTGGGTAACGCCATGACCCGTGGGAATCCATGCGTTGAAGCGGTGCTGGAACGCAATATCCCGTACATGTCTGGCCCGCAGTGGCTGCATGATTTTGTCCTGCGCGACCGCTGGGTTGTCGCCGTTGCCGGGACGCACGGCAAAACCACCACCGCCGGTATGGCGACCTGGATCCTCGAAGCCTGCGGCTACAAGCCGGGCTTCGTGATCGGCGGCGTACCGGGGAATTTCGACGTCTCCGCGCGTCTGGGCGACAGCCCGTTCTTTGTGATTGAAGCGGATGAATACGACTGCGCGTTCTTCGACAAGCGCTCCAAGTTCGTGCATTACTGCCCACGCACGCTGATCCTCAACAACCTTGAGTTCGATCACGCGGATATCTTTGACGACCTGAAAGCGATTCAGAAACAATTCCACCATCTGGTGCGCATTGTTCCGGGTCAGGGCCGCATTATCCTGCCGGAGAACGACATCAACCTGAAGCAGACTATGGCGATGGGGTGCTGGAGCGAGCAGGAGCTGGTTGGCGAGCAGGGGCACTGGCAGGCGAAAAAGCTCAACGCGGATGCCTCCGAATGGGAAGTGCTGCTCGACGGTGAGAAAGTGGGAGAGGTGAAGTGGGGCCTGGTGGGCGAGCACAACATGCACAACGGCCTGATGGCGATCGCCGCGGCGCGTCACGTGGGCGTACTGCCTGCGGATGCCGCCAATGCGCTGGGCTCGTTTATCAACGCCCGTCGCCGTCTGGAGCTGCGCGGTGAAGCCCACGGCGTTACCGTGTATGACGATTTCGCGCACCACCCAACGGCCATTCTGGCGACGCTTGCCGCATTGCGTGGCAAAGTTGGCGGCACCGCGCGCATTCTGGCCGTGCTGGAACCGCGTTCGAACACCATGAAAATGGGCATCTGCAAAGACGATCTCGCGCCGTCCTTAGGGCGTGCCGACGAAGTCTTCCTGCTGCAACCGCAGCATATTCCGTGGCAGGTGGCGGAAGTGGCAGACGCCTGCATTCAGCCGGCGCACTGGAGTGCGGACGTGGATGTCTTAGCGGATATGGTGGTGAAAGCCGCACAGCCTGGCGATCACATTCTGGTGATGAGCAACGGTGGGTTTGGTGGGATCCATCAGAAGCTGCTGGACGGTCTGGCGAAGAAAGCCGCGGCCGCAGAGTAAAAAAAAGCCCGGTGGCGCTAGCGCTTACCGGGCCTACATTTTTTCGCACGACCTTGTAGGCCGGATAAGGCGTTTACGCCGCCATCCGGCGCAAACCCGCACAGATTACTCTTCGTTCTCAGACAGCTCGCGCAGATACTGGAAAATCAGGCGTGCAGACTTCGGCGGCTTATTCCCTTCTTTCTCTTTCTTCGCGTTGCGGATAAGCGATCGCAGCTGCTGGCGGTCGGCATTCGGCCACAGGTTCAGCACTTCAGGTACCGCGTCATCACCTTGGTCGATCAAACGATCGCGGATCTGCTCCAGCTTATGGAACAGCGCAACCTGCTGATTGTGGCGGTTTTTCAGTTTGTCCAGCGCCTGACGGATCGGCTCCACGTCGCGCTGACGCAGCAGTTTACCGATAAGCTGAAGCTGGCGGCGACGCCCTTCTTTCTTGATTTTCTGTGCCAGTTCAATGGCATCACGCAGATCCTGGTCGAGCGGGATCTTATCCAGCGCGTTTTTACCCAGTTCTACCATTTCTGCGCCAAGCTGTTTTAACTCTTCGGCGTCACGTTTAATTTCACTTTTACTGACCCAGATGATCTCATCATCTTCGTCTTCGATGTCATCACCGGGAACGTCGTCGAGCCAGTCTTCGGGCTGCTTAGTCATGTCAGGCTCCTTAAAAAAAGAGGCTAATGTTACCAGTTAAGACGCGCACTGAAAAACGGTTCTCTGTTAGACTTCACTTAACTCTCTCTTACAGTATGGCATTTGCGATGAAAGTAACCTCACAAGTTGAAGCGCAGCGTAAGATCCTGGAAGAAGCCGTCTCCACCGCGCTGACGCTCGCTTCAGGTAAATCAGATGGCGCCGAAGTGGCGGTCAGCAAAACCACCGGCATTAGCGTGAGCACCCGCTATGGCGAAGTGGAGAATGTAGAATTTAACAGCGATGGCGCGCTGGGGATCACGGTGTATCACCAGAATCGTAAAGGCAGCGCGTCGTCTACCGATCTGAGCCCGGATGCCATCGCCCGTACGGTGCAGGCGGCGCTGGATATCGCGCGTTACACCTCCCCGGACCCTTACGCTGGCGTGGCCGATAAAGAGCTGCTGGCGTTTGACGCGCCGGATCTCGATCTGTTCCATCCTGCGGAAGTGACGCCGGATGAAGCCATTGAGCTGGCCGCGCGAGCCGAGCAGGCCTCTTTGCAGGCTGACAAACGCATCACCAATACCGAAGGCGGCAGCTTTAACAGCCACTACGGCATTAAAGTGTTTGGTAACTCCCATGGCATGTTGCAGGGGTACTGCTCAACCCGCCACTCGCTTTCCAGCTGCGTCATCGCCGAAGAAAACGGCGATATGGAGCGTGATTACGCGTATACCATTGGCCGCGCGCTGGGAGATTTGCAGTCTCCGGAGTGGGTGGGAAAAGCGTGCGCCGAACGCACGCTGTCACGCCTTTCGCCGCGTAAACTCTCCACCATGAAAGCGCCGGTCATTTTTGCCAACGAAGTGGCAACCGGCCTGTTTGGTCATCTGGTGGGAGCGATTGCGGGCGGTTCGGTGTACCGTAAATCGACCTTCCTGCTCGACTCGCTGGGCAAGCAGATCCTGCCGGAATGGCTGACCATCGAAGAGCACCCACACCTGCTGAAAGGGCTGGCCTCTACGCCGTTCGACAGCGAAGGCGTGCGCACGGAACGTCGTGATATCGTGAAAGACGGCATTCTGACCCAGTGGCTGCTGACCAACTACTCCGCGCGTAAGCTGGGGCTGAAAAGCACCGGGCACGCGGGCGGCATTCATAACTGGCGCATTGCCGGGCAGGGCCTGAATTTTGAACAGATGCTGAAAGAGATGGGCACCGGCCTGGTGGTCACCGAGCTGATGGGGCAGGGCGTGAGCGGTATCACCGGCGACTACTCTCGCGGTGCAGCGGGCTTCTGGGTCGAAAACGGTGAAATTCAGTATCCGGTGAGCGAAATCACCATCGCCGGCAACCTGAAGGACATGTGGCGCAATATTGTTACGGTCGGTAACGATATTGAAACACGCAGCAATATTCAGTGTGGTTCTGTATTACTGCCGGAGATGAAAATCGCCGGGCAATAATCCCCGTAAAAGCGTGATTAATAATAAAAAAAAGGAAGTGAGCAATGCGTAAACACCTGTTAGCGATCGTCGCGGCTTCAACGCTGGTTCTTGGCTCGTCTGCGTTTGCTGCCGATCTCGAAGACAACATGGACATCCTCAGTGAAAACCTGAAGGTGGTGCAGAAAACGGACAATGCGGCGGACATGAAAGACGCATTGACTAAAATGCGTGAAGCCGCGCTGGATGCGCAAAAAGCGACGCCGCCGAAGCTGGAAAGCAAAGCGGCAGACAGCGCCGAGATGAAAGACTACCGCCACGGTTTTGACGTGCTGGTCGGCCAGATTGACGGCGCGCTGAAGCTGGCGAACGAAGGCAAAGTGAAAGAAGCCCAGGCGGCAGCCGATCAGTTTGTCGCGACCCGCAACACGTACCACAAAAAGTATCGTTAATTGGGTGCCTGAGCTGTACGTCCTCTCCCCGTATGCGGAGGCGCATGATGCGCCCCCGCATCGTTGCTCCCTACTTGCCGGAGCGACAATCCATCCGCGCTGTCACTTCAAGCGAGCCGTTACGAAAACGGATCTCGCACAGTGTTTTCCTCGTCACCAGCGTTAAGATGATTATTGTCAAAGAAATAATCATCAAAACCCCGATACTTGGGTTTCTGCGTTTCATGGATGCCTCCTTGCTTTTAAGCGGGCGAGGTAGCGAACTCCACGGTGTGACGTGTCGTTTCGAGCCCCCGCCCTGATTTTTTATCAGGCGGGGCTTTCCACTTCCGTCCCATGCCTGAGACGGTCAGTCTCAAGCACCCGCCGCCACTCTAGCGGATCCCCATAAGAAAACCTTATCCACGTCACATTTCTACGAGCCTGCTCGTAATCTTTTCCACTCCGCTTACCAGTCTAATGCCGCGTAATAGCGTGATATTCATCACGTAAATCCAGCGATTTATACAGATTCACCGCATTTATGTGGCACAGATCACTGCCGCTGCTCGCCTTTCCACTTCGAAGTGGAAAACAACTCGCTACAAACAATTCCCCCTCGACGTTAGTTTTATTCCAGAGCCATTAACGGGGTAAGACGAGTGATTAACGGAGCGGTAATGAACGACGTTGGGGAACAGGCGGTGCAAACAGAACAGCTCGCGAACACCATGCTTCAGCAGGTCTACGCCCTGCTGGCCCGGCACAACATCATTCCCAACGCGGTACAGGAGCAGATGCTGACCTCCCACGTTCGCGCAATGGCGCACCGGTCCGTGACCGGCGAGCCGCTGCCAGAGGTTGAAGCAGAGCTGTTTGACGAAATTTCACCAGATTCAATGCAACTCGCCCGTGAAGTGGTAGCGCAGTTCGGCAACCTTCCTGATGAAGAGGCCTGGCTGCTCTCCGTTCACTTCGAAGTCGCGAAAGACAACCTTTAAGGAGCAACACATGGAACAGATTACAGTCGTGATTGGCGATCGCCTGGGTAAAGGTCAGAAAGTGGCTGCGGGTGTGGAAAAAGCCGGCGGACGCGCGGTTGTCGTACCGGGCATGGCAGCGGATATGAAGCTCGGTGACGTGATGAAAGCAGAAAACGCCACCTTCGGGATCTCCTTCTGCGGCAGCGGCGGCGCGGGCGCCATCACCGCTCAGACCAAATATGGCTACAAGGCCAAATACGGCATGCGCTCCGTGGATGAGGGGGTGACCGCCATAAACGAAGGCTGCAACGTGCTGGGCTTTGGCTTTATGGATAAAGAAGAGCTGGGCGAGCGTCTGGTACAGGCGTGGCAGAAGAAATACGGCGCGTAAGCATGAAAGAACAGTTCACAACCACGGTGAGAGTGAAGGGGAAGGGCGACGCCAAAGCGCGCGCCTTTGCCGACGCCCTCAACCACGTTCAGGCTGCGGTGATGAAAGCCTCACCGCATATCTTACTGCGTATTGAGCCACAGGATGTGCAGGTTGTTCAGGCGCAAGAAGCGGTGCGAAAAGAAGCGTTTCTGTTCTTCTTTTTGCGCCGGGAAAGACGCACCTACAGCGTGGAGCTGGATGTGACCGTCAACGTGACCGCCATCAATCTCGACCAGGTGGATTTCGTCACGCAACGCTGATTATTCATAAAAGGGCAGACTGATGTTCTTAATTATATTAATAAAATCGCTCATCATTGGCGGCCTGGTTGGCGTCGGTGTTGGCGCCGGGGCTGCACGCATGTTTCATGCGCCTACCACTCAGGGTATGGGCGCGTTTCGTACGTTGGGGGAACTGAACTCCTGCGAAGGGGATCCGGCGTCCCACTTCTCCTTTGGGTTAGGTTTCTTCTTTAACGCCTGGGCCTCTTCCGTGGCCGCAGGTGCCTTCACACAGGACGTTGACCACCGCATCATCCCGAACTGGGGTGCTGCTGCACTGATGATTAAAAACCGTAACGTCGGTGAAACGCTGCATGACCCGCGCAAAATGGCGATTGCCTGCGGCATCATCGGCATGATTGTCGTGACCTTCCTTAACCTGACCGCCTCCTCCGTTCCGGCAGCGCTTCAGGTCACCGCCGTGAAGGTGCTGGTACCGGCGGCGAACCTGCTGGTCAACACCGTGATGCCGGTGATCTTCTGGCTGGCGGCCATCGACGCGGGTAAAAAATCGGGCTTCTGGGCCACCATCTTTGGCGGCGCGGCACAGCTGATCATGGGTAACGCCGTACCGGGTCTGGTACTGGGTATTCTGATTGGTAAAGGTGTTGAAGAGAGTGGCTGGAACCACGTCACCAAAGTGATGATGGCGGCGATCGTTCTGCTCTTCGTGCTGAGCGGCTTCTTCCGCGGCTTCGACATGAAGATGATCGAATCCTTCCATCTGACCGTGCCGAACTGGCTCGACATGATCCACAACTCGCTCAGCGGTAAATAACAGGAGCCTCTAAATGGAACAGAATAAAGGTTTTTGGTATGCCGACTGGTCGTTCCCGATCTTCGTTGGCCTGCTCTCCTCCGGCGTCTTCGCCGGGACGCACATGTACTACCTCTACGGCATCGGCGCGTTTAACGAAGTGGCCTTCGTGGCGATGCTGAAAGCGGGAATCGATACCGGCGTCTACGGCGCGGTGGCGGCGTTCGGTGCTAGCTTCCTGTTCGCCCGTATTATCGAAGGCTCGCTGGTGGGTATTCTCGATATCGGCGGTGCGATCCAGACCGGCGTGGGCCTCGGCGTTCCGGCGCTGCTGCTGGGCGCGGGGATCATGTTCCCGGTGACCAACTTCATTGCCGCGCTGATTACCGGCCTGGTGATTGGCCTGGCGATTGGCTACGTCATCATCCTGGCGCGTAAGTTCACCATCAATCAGAGCAACTCCACCTACGGCGCAGACGTGATGATGGGCGCGGGTAACGCCTCCGGCCGCTTCCTCGGGCCGTTGATTATCCTCAGCGCCATGACCGCCTCCATTCCAATCGGCGTCGGTTCCCTGGTAGGCGCACTGCTGTTCTACATCTGGCAGAAGCCGATTACCGGTGGCGCCATCCTCGGCGCAATGATTTTGGGCTGGCTGTTCCCGGTCGCCCTTTAATACCCGCGGGCGCTTCGGTGCCCGCTTTATCAGGAGATCCTCATGTTTGATTTACTCCTGCGCCGTGCGCGCCTCGCCGACGATACCCTGACCGATATCGCCATCCAGGACGGGAAGATTGCCGCGACAGGCGACATTGACGCTCCCGCCCGCAAAACGGTTGAGCTGAACGGCGACGTGTTCGTCAGCGCGGGCTGGATTGACTCCCACGTCCACTGCTACCCGAACTCCCCGATTTACCACGACGAGCCGGACAGCGTGGGCATTGCCACCGGCGTCACCACCGTGGTGGACGCGGGCAGTACCGGAGCCGACGACGTGGACGATTTTTACGCCATCACCCGCAAAGCCTCCACCGAGGTGTTTGCCCTGCTGAACATCTCCCGCGTGGGGCTGATCGCCCAGAACGAGCTGGCCAACATGGCGAACATTGACGCCGATGCGGTGAAGCAGGCGGTGACGCGCCACCCGGATTTTATCGTTGGCCTGAAGGCGCGCATGAGCAGCAGCGTGGTCGGTGAAAACGGCATCACCCCGCTGGAGCGCGCGAAAGCGATTCAGAAAGAGAACAGCGACCTGCCGCTGATGGTGCACATCGGCAACAACCCGCCGAACCTCGATGAGATTGCCGAACTGCTGAGCTCCGGCGACATCATCACCCACTGCTACAACGGCAAGCCTAACCGCATTCTGACGCCCTCCGGCGAGCTACGCGCCTCCATTACGTCTGCGCTGAAGCGCGGCGTGCGCCTGGACGTCGGTCACGGCACGGCGAGCTTCAGCTTTGAAGTGGCGAAGCGCGCCATTGCGATGGGCATTCTGCCGCATACCATCAGCTCGGATATTTACTGCCGCAACCGCATCAACGGCCCGGTCGGCTCGCTGGCGAGCGTGATGTCGAAATTCCTCGCCATCGGCATGTCATTGCCGCAGGTGATTGACTGTGTCACGGCCAACGCCGCCGACGGCCTGCGCCTGACGCGCAAAGGCCGCATTCAGCCTGGCCTCGACGCTGATCTGACGCTGTTTACGCTCAAGCGCCAGCCGACGGTGCTGACGGATGCCGAAAACGACAGCCTACAGGCTGAACACATTCTGATGCCGCTTGCCGCGATCCGCGCGGGCAAGGGCTACATGACCGAACAAGGGAGCACGGAACATGCCTTCGATTTATGAGAAGTACAACTTAAAGCAGGTTATCAACACCTCTGGCCGCATGACGGCGCTGGGTGTCTCCACGCCGCGCCCGGAAGTGGTGCAGGCGGCGATGGACGGCATGAATCACTATTTCGAGATGAAGGATCTGGTCAATAAAACCGGGGAATACATCGCGAAGCTGCTGGAGGTGGAAGGGGCGACGGTGGTCTCCTGCGCGTCGGCGGGCATTGCCCAGTCCGTGGCGGCGGTGCTGGTGAAAGACAGCGACTGGCTGCTGGAAAACCTGCACGTCACACCGATTGAAAACAACGAAATCGTCCTGCCGAAAGGCCACAACGTGAACTTTGGCGCGCCGGTGGGCACCATGGTGGCGCTGGGCGGCGGCAAGCTTGTGGAGGCGGGCTACGCCAACGAATGCTCTGCCGATCAGCTGGCGGCGGCGATCACTCCGCGCACGGCGGCGATCCTCTACATCAAATCGCACCACTGCGTGCAGAAAAGCATGCTCAGCGTCGAGCAGGCGGCGGTCGTGGCGCGCAAGCACGATCTCCCGCTGATCGTCGATGCGGCGGCGGAAGAAGATCTGCACGCCTACTACCGCTCCGGCGCCGATCTGGTGATCTACAGCGGCGCGAAGGCGATCGAAGGGCCAACCAGCGGGCTGGTGATCGGCAAAACCCAGTACGTTGAGTGGGTGAAGCGCCAGACGGCGGGCATTGGTCGCGCGATGAAAGTGGGCAAAGAGGGTATCCTGGGCCTGACCTGCGCCATCGAACACTACCTGACGGCGACCAAAGAGAGCGGGGCCGAGATGGTGGCGAAGATGACGCCGTTTATCGACGCGTTGAACACCCTGAACGGCGTGACCGCGCGCGTGGTCTGGGACAGCGCCGGTCGCGATATCGCCCGTACCGAGATTAAGTTCGACGAAGCCGCTACGGGCGTCGGCACGGGCGATCTGGTGGCGAAGCTGAAACAGGGCGAATACGCCATTTACTTCCGTGGCTATAAGGCCAACGAAGGGATTATCGAGGCGGACGTGCGCAGCGTGAATGCTGACCAGCTGAACATCGTGTACCGCCGCATTAGCGAAGTATTAGGACAGGAGAAAAAAGCATGAAACTGACCCCCAACTTTTACCGTGACCGCGTCTGCCTGAACGTGCTGGCGGGATCGAAAGCCAACGCCAGCGCCATTTACGAGGCGGCGGAAGGTCACGTGCTGGTGGGCGTGCTCTCCAAAAATTACCCGGACGTAGCGAGCGCGGTTGCGGACATGCGCGAATACGCAGCCCTGATTGATAATGCGCTCTCCGTGGGGCTGGGCGCGGGCGACCCGAACCAGTCGGCGATGGTGAGTGAAATCTCCCGCCAGGTGCAGCCGCAGCACGTTAACCAGGTCTTTACCGGCGTGGCCACCAGCCGCGCGCTGCTGGGGCAGAATGAGTCCGTGGTCAACGGTCTGGTCTCCCCGACCGGCACCGTCGGGATGGTGAAAATCTCCACCGGCCCGCTGAGCAGCGCAGCTATGGACGGCATAGTGCCGGTTGAAACCGCTATCGCCCTGCTGAAAGATTTCGGCGGCAGCTCCATCAAGTACTTCCCGATGGGCGGCCTGAAATGCCGTGACGAATACCAGGCGGTGGCGGAAGCCTGCGCCCGTCACGACTTCTGGCTGGAGCCGACCGGGGGAATCGATCTGGAGAACTTCGAGGCGATCTTGCAGATCGCCCTGGATGCGGGCGTGAGCAAAATCATCCCGCATATCTACAGCTCGATTATCGACAAGGCCAGCGGCGACACGCGTCCGGAAGATGTGCGCACGCTGCTGGCGATGACGAAGAAGCTGGTTAAGTAGAACCTGCCCCTCACCCTAACCCTCTCCCAAAGGGAGAGGGAACCTTTACCCCCTCTCCCTTTGGGAGAGGGCTGGGGTGAGGGGAAACAAACCGCACACACCCGAAGGAGCCACCATGCACACCCGTACCCTGCTTGTCGCTTCACTCTCTTTACTTGCTACCTCTGCAATCGCTCAAACCCAGTACGCCTGGGTGGGCACCTATAATCCGAACGGTGAAGGGCTGTACCGCTTTACCGTCGATCCGCAAACCGGTGCGCTGAACGATAAAACACTGGTGAGCAAACTGCCGAACGCCGCGCAGTTAACCGTCTCACACGACGGCAAAACGCTGTATCTGGCAAGCGAAGTGGAGCAGGGCGTGGTGCAGGCGCTGCGCATCGGTGATAACGGCGCGCTGAGCGAGCTGAATCAGGTGTCCTCCGGCGGCGCGGGGCCGGTGTATCTTTCCCTGACGCCGAACGGCAAACATCTGCTGGTGGCAAACTACGTCAGCGGAACTGTCGCGGTGCTGCCCGTTAACGCAGACGGCAGCCTGGGCGATGCTACGGACACCCATCAGGACAAAGGCGAACCGGGCGCGGCGAAGCCGGAAGCTGCCGTCGAGGGCAGTTTCGCCATCAGCGATCATAACGGCCCACATGCGCACATGATCGCCGCCGATCCGGGCGGGAAATACGTTTTTTCCACCGATCTGGGGCTGGATCGCATCTATCAGTACCGTTTTGACGATCAAACCGGGAAGCTGACTCCGAACGATCCGCCATTTATCAGCGCCTCCTCAAAAGGGGCCGGGCCGCGCCACTTCGTCTTTACGCCGAAAGGCGATGCCCTGTGGCTGATTAACGAAGAGGCGTCTACGCTCACCCATTATGCGCTGGACAGTAATGGCAGGCTGAAAGAGGGTAAAACGGTTTCAGCCTTGCCGGACGGTTATAAAGGCACCAGTTTTGCTGCCGGGCTGGCGCTAAGCGCCGACGGGAAACAGCTGTATGTCGCTAACCGTTTGCATAACAGCATCGGGCACTTTACCGTAACGGCGGAGGGTACGCTGACGCATCAGGATGATGTCTGGACGCGCGGCGACTATCCGCGCACCCTGACGCTCGATAAGCAGGGTCGCTGGCTGTACGTCATGAACCAGCGCAGCGACAACATTACCCGTTTCCGCGTGGCGCCGGACGGCAAGCTGAGCGCCGAGCCAGACTATACCCCGGTCGGCAGCCCATCCCAGATGGTCATTTCACCCTGAGCAGTAAGAGGACAACGACGTGCGATTTCCGAACCAACGTTTAGCGCAACTTTTCGATCTGTTGCAAAACGAGACGCTGCCACAGGACGAGCTGGCGCAGCGGCTGTCGGTCTCCACGCGAACCGTCCGGGCGGATATCACCGCCCTGAACGCGCTGCTGGCCAGCCACGGCGCGCAGTTCATTTTGAGCCGGGGCAACGGCTATCAGCTCAAAATTAATGATGTGGTGCGCTATCAACAATTGCAGGCGTCCCACCCGCGCGCGCTGCGTATTCCGCGAACCGGACCGGAGCGCGTGCACTATCTGGTGGTGCGTTTTCTGACGTCAGCCTTTTCCCTCAAGCTGGAGGATCTGGCCGATGAGTGGTTCGTCAGCCGGGCCACGTTGCAGAGCGACATGGTGGAAGTGCGTGAGTGGTTTCACCGTTACAACCTGACGCTGGAAACCCGCCCGCGCCACGGGATGAAGCTGTTTGGCAGCGAGATGGCGATCCGCGCCTGCCTGACCGACCTTCTGTGGGAGCTGGCGCAGCAGGACAGCCTGAACCCGCTGGTGACCGACGTGGCGTTGAACGCGGGGGTGGCGGAAAAGATGGTGCCGGTGCTGCACGATGCGCTGACGCGCCATCACATTCGCCTGACCGATGAAGGCGAGCTGTTCCTGCGCCTGTACTGCGCGGTGTCGGTGCGGCGCATCAGCGAGGGGTATCCGCTGCCGGAATTCCACGCGGAAGACGTGGAAGAGAACGTGCGTGAGGCGGCGAAAGATATCGCGGTGGCTATCCAGGAGCTGGCGGGCAAAGCGCTGTCGCCGTCAGAAGAGAGCTGGCTGTGCGTGCACATTGCGGCGCGGCAGATCCAGGAGATCGCCCCCAGTGCCATTAACGCCGACGACGACGAAGCGCTGGTCAACTACATTCTGCGCTACATCAACACCCACTATAACTACAACCTGCTGAGCGATGAGCAACTGCATGCAGATCTGCTCACGCACATCAAAACCATGATTACCCGCGTGCGGTATCAAATCATGATCCCCAATCCGCTGCTGGATAACATCAAGCAGCACTACCCGATGGCGTGGGATATGACCCTCGCGGCGGTGTCGAGCTGGGGCAAATACACCCCGTATGTGATCAGCGAAAACGAAATTGGTTTTCTGGTGCTGCATATCGGCGTCGGGCTGGAGCGCCATTACAATATCGGCTACCAGCGCCAGCCGCGGGTGCTGCTGGTGTGCGACGCCGGTAACGCGATGGTGCGCATGATCGAGGCGGTACTTCAGCGTAAATATCCGCAGATTGAGGTGACGCGCACGCTCACCCTTCGCGAGTACGAGCTTGCCGATGCCATTGGCGAAGACTTCGTGATCTCCACCGCCCGCGTGAGCGAAAAATCCAAACCGGTGGTGATGATCGCCCCGTTCCCGACCGATTATCAGTTAGAGCAGATCGGCAAGCTGGTGCTGGTGGATCGCACCCGCCCGTGGATGCTGGAAAAATACTTCGACGCGGCCCATTTCCGCATTCTCGACAAGCCTGTCGACCAGCAAACGCTGTTCCGCGAACTGTGCGGGCAGCTTGAAGGGGAAGGTTTTGTCGGCGCGGAGTTTCTGGAATCGGTTATCGAGCGTGAAGCCATCGTCAGCACCATGCTCGGCGACGGCATCGCGCTGCCGCACTCCCTCGGGCTGCTGGCGCAAAAAACGGTGGTCTACACCGTGCTGGCGCCGCAGGGCATTCAGTGGGGAGATGAAACCGCCCATGTCATCTTCCTGCTCGCCATCAGCAAAAGCGAGTACGAAGAGGCAATGGCGATTTACGACATCTTTGTCACCTTCCTGCGTGAACGCGCGATGGCGCGCCTGTGCCAGTGCGAGAATTTTGCGGCGTTTAAGGCTGAGGCGATGGAGAGTTTGAGTCGGTTTTGACGTTCAGGCGGACAGAGGATATCCGCCTTCATTCAACGCAGATGATGCACAACCTGGTTGCTGCTGCCGCGCCAGATAAGCATAGGATCTTTTAGATCCTGCACGAACTTGCCGTCGACCAGGACGTTAATCAGATCCACCACTTCCATCTGCTGCGCATTCAGTTCATCCAGCTTATAGCCCGTCCAGACCCAGATGTCTTTTCCTGCGCACTCGCGGCGGATGCGTTTTACCAGCTTCAGGATCTCCGGCACGTTTTGCGGATGGAGCGGGTCGCCGCCGGAGAGCGAGATCCCTTGGCGTTTGATGCGCGTGTCGTTCAGGTCGTTGATGATGCGGTCTTCCATCTCAGCGGTAAACGGCATACCCGAGTTCAGGCGCCAGGTGCTTTTGTTGTAGCAGCCGGGGCACTCGTGAACGCAGCCTGATACAAACAGGGTACAGCGGGTGCCGGGGCCGTTGACGATGTCGACGGGGTAGTACTGGTGATAGTTCATCGCGAATAACCACGCCGGGTGGCGCTGCGCTTACCCGGCCTACAAAAGAGAGCGGTCCGTAGGCCCGGTAAGCGCAGCGCCACCGGGCATTAACGTGGCAGCGGATTACCCGATCTGCCCATTCCCCAGATGTTTCACCCTGCGCTTCACCTCTTCCTGCTTACCGGCGTTAAACGGACGGGCATCCGGGCTGCCGAGGTAGCCGCACACGCGGCGGGTCACGGAGACGCGGGCTGCGTCGTGGTTACCGCATTTCGGGCAGGTGAAGCCTTTGCTGGTGCATTCGAACTCACCGGTAAAGCCGCACTCGTAGCACTCGTCAATTGGCGTGTTGGTTCCGTAGTACGGCACGTGCTGATAGCTGTAATCCCACACGTCTTCCAGCGCCTTCAGGTTGTGCTGAATGTTCGGGTACTCGCCGTAGCAGATAAAACCGCCGTTCGCAATGGGCGGATAGGCCGCTTCAAAGTCGATCTTGTCGTACGGGTTCACCTTCTTCTCCACATCGAGGTGGAAGCTGTTGGTGTAGTAACCTTTGTCGGTCACGCCTTCCACGATGCCGAACTCGGCGGTGTCCAGACGGCAGAAGCGATCGCAGAGGTTTTCGCTCGGCGTGCTGTACAGGCTGAAACCGTAGCCAGTTTCCTCTTTCCACTGGTCTACCGCATCGCGCAGGCGCTGCACAATCGCGATACCTTTCTCACGCAGGGCGTCGTTGTCATAGATGTGCTTGTCGCCAAACAGCGCGTTAATCGTTTCGTGAATGCCGATATAGCCAAGAGAGATCGATGCGCGACCGTTTTTGAAGATCTCCGACACATCATCGTCCGCCTTCAGGCGCACGCCGCAGGCTCCTTCCATATAGAGAATTGGCGCGACGCGGGCTTTCACCCCTTCAAGACGGGCGATGCGGGTCATAAGCGCCTTACGTGCCAGCTGTAAACGTTCATCCAGCAGCGTCCAGAAGGCCGCTTCATTCCCTTTAGCTTCCAGCGCGATGCGCGGCAGGTTCAGGCTGATGACGCCCAGGTTGTTGCGCCCGTCGTGGATCTGCTCGCCGTTCTCATCTTCGTACACGCCGAGGAAGCTGCGGCAGCCCATTGGCGTTTTAAACGAACCGGTGACTTTCACCACCTGGTCGTAGTTGAGTATGTCCGGGTACATACGCTTGCTCGCGCACTCCAGCGCCAGCTGCTTGATGTCATAGTTCGGATCGCCATACTTGTGGTTCAGGCCGTCGCGAATGGCGAACACCAGTTTCGGGAACACCGCCGTTTTACGGTTTTTACCGAGGCCGGAGATGCGGTTGCGCAGAATAGACTGCTGGATCAGGCGTGATTCCCAGCTGGTGCCGAGGCCAAACCCGAAGGTCACAAACGGCGTCTGGCCGTTGGCGGTGTGCAGCGTGTTTACCTCATATTCCAGCGACTGGAACGCGTCGTAGCACTCTTTCTCGGTGCGGGAACGGGCGTAACCGTCGGCATCCGGGATCTGCCACTCTTCCGCCGTTTTACGGTGTTTGTTGAAGCTCTCGGCCACGAACGGGGCCAGCACTTCATCGATGCGGTTAATGGTGGTGCCGCCATAGATGTGGCTCGCCACCTGGGCGATGATCTGCGCCGTGACCGCCGTCGCGGTGGAGATGGATTTCGGCGGCTCAATCTCGGCGTTACCCATTTTAAAACCGTGGGTCAGCATGCCTTTCAGGTCGATCAGCATGCAGTTAAACATCGGGAAGAACGGCGAGTAGTCGAGATCGTGATAGTGGATCTCACCGCGCTCGTGCGCAGACACCACGTCGCGCGGCAGCAGGTGCTGGCGGGCATAGTGCTTGGCGACGATACCGGCCAGCAGGTCGCGCTGGGTTGGGATCACTTTGCTGTCTTTGTTGGCATTTTCATTGAGCAGCGACGAGTTGGTTTGCTCTACCAGGCCGCGGATCTCCTGGTTCAGGCGACCGCGTTTCTCACGCTGGACGTCACGGTCGTGACGATACTCAATGTAGGCGCGCGCCAGCTGCTTGTACGGACCAGACATCAGCTGGTTTTCAACCGCGGTCTGGATCTCGTTGATATCCACCTGGCTGCGTTCATGCATCTGGCTGCTAACGACTTCTGCGACGGTGGCGCAGTAATCTGCGTCATCGACTCCCGCTGCTTTAGCTGCACGCAGAATGGCTTCTTTGATGCGCTCTGATTTAAACGGCACTTTACAGCCATCACGTTTCATCACATGCGGTGTCATGATCACTCCATTTTAAAAACAGGTTATCCACAAAGGTGGAGAAGTATTCACCGGACGTATTCCTCGCCGCGGCAAAGACTTCCCGCGTGCCCAGCTCGTGTTATCCACAATTCCGGCCAGCGTTCGCGCCGTCTTGTTGTTGGAATAGTAGACGATAAATACAAGATGTTGGGTCGGCGTGCATTTTAAGTGCTACATATAGTGATTTGCATCAAACAAGTTTGCGATTTTTTTGATGCAGAACAAAGTAAAAAGACGAGAGTACAAACGGCGGGCGCTGGGGCAATTGTAAAGACTCGAAGGAAAAATCTGATTAATTATTCAACAAAAACAAGCGCTCAGCAGAGCCTGTGCTGAGCGCTGCTCGATTAACTCACCCCGCAGGCCCAGCTCAACCCTGCCTGCAAAAAGGCTACGGTAACGATGCAGCCCAGTACCAACGGGATGAGAAGAGAGCTTTCGGGGGCATCGTCCTGTTTTTGAGAACCTTCATTACTCAGCGCAGACATCGCCTCTTCCCGCGTACGCGCCGCCAGCAATTGCTCACGCACCCGCTCATCCGTGAGTCTGCTGGTCAGCGTCGTCAGCAGGTGCATATGCGTACTGCCTGCTTCCGCTGGCGGAATGGCGAGCAGGAAAACCATCCTCACCTCTTCATCACCCTCCAGCCCCGGCCAGCATATCGGATCGTCAAAGAGCGCCAGACAAAATGCCGCCTGTTGCACCGCCTCGGTTTTACCGTGCGGGACGGCGAGCGCTTCACCCAGCGCGGTAGGGCCTTCACTTTCACGTTGTAAAACGCTTTCGATAAATGCCTCTCGATCGTTGATGACCTTCCGCCTGGCGAGCGGCTCGGTGAGCCAACGGATCACTGCTTCCGGCGTGCGTTGGGGCGGGTTGATAAACACCAGATCGGGATGCGTCAATGCCAGCAAGTTCATATTAAGCCTCAATCAAAAAATCGCAGGTTGCGGAGGGGAGGATCGCCGTTACCGGTTGCATCGGCTCTTCCAGATAGTTGATCTGCCGTAACACTGCCAGACTTTCCGGGACGGGAGCCGGTTGTGTCCCGGCGTTAAATACGCGTAAGACGGTGCCATGCAGCAGCTGCGCATGGGGCAGAGCGGAAAGGATGAGCGGCTCCGGCACGGTCAGTAGCGAGAACTCTGCCGGAAGCCTGCGCTCGGGCAGACGCAACGAAAAACGCTCAAGACGGTGATCGAGCGTGTGTAGCGTTTGCCGTTGGTAGGTGAAGGGCTGTCCAGCCGCCTGATTTTCCAGCTGGCGCAGCGTGAGGTGGTCGGCGTTGTCGGCCAGCGCGACGGTGAATGAAAAGCGCAACGGTTTCAGCAACTGGGCATCAGGAGTCTCAACCACCGTATTATTGATGCCGGAGGCCCGACCCGGTCGCCATTCGAGATCGCTGCGTCCGAGCACGCCCGTCGATTTAAACATCGTCAGGGCAATAGCAGCGGGTTCGCTGCCGATAATCTGAAATTCTTTCATGCCACGGCTAGTCACAACCAGCGCTTTACCCGGTTCCGTGACAGCGATAATGCCCTCGCTGGTTTCGATATCCACGGGCTTCTCGCGATAGCGTTCTTGCCAGTGTTCACCGTCATATCCCGTTTCGCGCTGGATGATTGCGAAGGGCTGTGAGGCGATAGCGTGACGGGTGTGAACATCGCTGCCGATCAGTAAACGTAGCCGGTGATCGCAGTGGCTGTTTTCCAGCGAAGCCTCGACATACAGATTCGGATCGTCGTGGCGTAATTCGCAGACCAGACGAATGGATAACGGCGTTCGGGCCGTATCCTGACGGCTGGCGAGATCCTGCGGAAGACGCATTGTGGCCTCGACGGTCAGCTTTTCGACAAGCGGCGTTTTTACGCCGTCGACGAGCGTAAAATGCGAACAGCGCGTCGGCGCGTCGCCCGCAAGCGGTGAGAAATCGTAGCTGTCGCCCGCGTCCGCGCAGTCTTCAAAGGTAAAGAAAGAGGGGATACGTCTGCCGCTGCGTTTGTCATGCAGGGTAAGCGTTCCGGCATCCAGCGACAGTCGATAATGCGCATTCTCAATCTCGCTGCCCTTTATCTTTTCAGACGCCAGGAAAGGTGCAGGGTCTTCTTCAACGTTAACGGTGAGATAGCCGATCGGCGGCAGAACCGGTGTCTTTACCGCAACGTGCCAGCGGTAATAAGGGAGAAGGGGCGTCTCGCACTCGCCCTCGGCGGTAAGGGAGATCGCCGTTCCGCCGGGCAGAATGTCTCTTTCCAGGACGTCGAAAGGGATGGGCTGCCCCTGATGCGTCAGGGCGATATTATCCGCCCGGCTATACAGGGTGGTTATCACCACGCGCTGCGTTGGGGTAGCTAGCGGGTTAAAGATCAGCAGGTCGCCATCCTGAACGCAGGCGGCGGCCAGGGTTTTCACCACCAGATTCCACAGGCTATGGCACAGCTGTTCGGTTTGTTCCAGTCGATGCAGAATGTCGCGGTTGGTGGCATCGCTATTACAGCCGCCAATGGAATCGTGGGCATGGTTTCGCAACAGCTTTTTCCAGAGGGTGTCGACTACCGCGAGGTTGACCGGAATCCCCTGGTGACGCGCCATTGCGATTGTCGGCTCCAGCTGTCGCAGGATGAACTGTTCAACCTCATCGTTTTTCTTTTTGATGTCGTAGCGCACGGAGCCGATCGTTTTATGGATGCGGGTGTAGCGCGGCGATTTCAGCTCCCCTTCCAGGAGCTCAAACTGTTCACGCTGCGCGCGAAGGGTTTCTACATAACGCTCCAGAGAGCTGATGAAGTAACGGTCCTGATCCGGGGACTGTGCGCTGGCGACCTCCAGGATTTTCGGCAGCGCCGGGTCGATGCTGACCTGATCGCCGCCGCAGGGCAGGAGCAGGTCGTTTAGACCGGCCCGTGAACGCAAAAGTGTGGTCATCGGGTAGATTTTTCCCCGGAGATGGGAGGCTTCCGAACGCATGTTTTTAGCCGCGCCATAACCGAGCGCCATCGCACAGGCGATGACGGTCGCACCTGAGGGTGCGCGCCAGAGGAACTGGCTGCTTTTGGCGTGCCTGTCGTGATCGATACCGCGCCAGAAGACGATATTGTCGATATTGCAGCCCTGCAAGATCGTGGGCATTTGCGCATTGTGGCCAAAGGTATCCGGAAGATACCCAACCTGCATCGCATGCCCCAGCGTCCGGGCAGAAAAAATGCCGTACTTCAGGTTGCGGATAATCGATTCGCCATGCACGTTGTAGGTGTCCGTCTGGGTATACCATGGCCCTACGAAGATCCTTTTTTCCCTGACCAGCTTTTCCAGCCTGGCGCGATAATCAGGATTGATGGCGAGAAAGTCCTCCACTACCGCCATCTGTCCGTCAAGGTGATAGCAGGTGTAAGCGGAGTCCTGCTCCAGCGTGTTGATGACGTCCGCAAAATTATATGACGCCAGCACCATGCTGTCCTGACGGGTGAAATACCACTCCTGATCCCAGTGCGTATGGGCAATGACGTGGATCTGATTCATGACGTTCCCCTTATCTGGCGTTCTTTGGGCTGACATAGAGCACGCCCAGGGCGCAAATCAGTGCGCCAATAAAGACGCTCGCCAGGTAGCCCGCCACGTTGGTTGCCAGCGGCCAGCCCCAGACGGCTGGCAGAGGCAGCGTCTGCTTCACGCCAAGGGTAATGGCGACCAGCGCGCCGGCGACGGCACCGGTCATGAACACCGGGATCAGACGTGGGTTTTTCAGGATGAACGGGATCGCGCCTTCGGAGATCCCAATCACGCCCAGCAACAACGAGGTGCTACCGACGGTTTTCTCTTCCTGGCTAAAGACATCCGGTAATCCAAAGCGGCCGTTGAGGAACGCAGCAAAGCCGACGCCAATGGAGGGGATCACGATGGAGAGTTCGCGGGCGGTTAAATCAAACGTCTCGCTCATGCCATTCAGGCCGAGCGCGACCGAGCCTGCCGCCTTGTTGACCGGACCGCCCAGGTCGAACGCGGTGCCCGCGGCAATCATCGCGGAATAGAACCCGCGCCCGGTGTCACCTGCCGAGGTAAAAAAGACCACCATCAGCTGGTTAAGCGAGCCAAAAATCGGGTTAATCAAATATTCCATGACCATCACCAGCGTAATGCCGGTGATCAGCGGGACGAGCAGCATGGTTTTAATGGTGGTGAGCTGCTGGCGGACGTGAATCGAATCATTGAGCCAGCGCACCAGATAGCCCACAAAAAAGCCGATACCAATGGCGCCGAAAAAGCCGGATGGCATAAAGCCTTCGATATCAAAGAAGCGCTTATAGACTTCGTCTGACATGATGCCGCCAATAAGACCGGGGATGAGTGCCGGTTTACCGGCAATGGAAAACGCCAGATACATCGCAAAAACGGGATACATGAACTTAATGGTCATAAAGCCCACTTTATCCAGCACGCTGAACGGCGAATGTTCGATGTTAATAAACTGCCCGGTTATTTTGGCCGTCGCCATCATCAGCCCGCCCATCACCACCACCGGCAGCATATAGCTGATGGCCGCCATAATATGGCCAATAAAAATCTGGTAAGCCGAACGCTGAAGATCGTCTTCTTGTGCGACAGTGGTGACGTTTTTTTCCTTTGCCAGCGCCTGACGCAGATAGCGATCGGTATGTTTGATCAGCTCTTGTGTGCGGGTTTGAAGGTGAGGAATGTTTTCAAAACGCTCGGCATCCTGAATGGGAACGTCGGTTGCCAGAATAATGGCCGTGGCGGAGGCGATATCCTGTTTTGTTAAGCGGTTTTTAACGCCGTCGCTGCCCTGCGTTTCGACCTTTACCTCGATATTGTGCTCGTTAGCCCATGCAATAATTTTATTCGCCGCCATAAAGGTGTGTGCGATACCTGTCGGGCAGGCCGTTACCGCGACAACTTTTTGTTTCGTCATTGTCATAATTCCCTGGATGTGAAAACAGGGGAAGTATAAAGAGAACCTAAAACAGTTTTTAATGTTTGCTAATACTAATTACGTATCGTGATACGCGTAAATGCAATGTGTGAAGCGCCTTCCAGAGACTATTTCTCTGTTGTGTTAATATCATCTCGGGATTAAACGGGGCGTAATAGATGAATTCATTCCAGGGAAGTGAACGTTTGATATTTGAATACATTCAGCATCATGCGTGTAATATTTCTAATATATCGGCAAAAGAGATTGCCCGTGATACCTTTACCACGACAACATCCGTTAATCGTGTATGTAAAAAAATGGGCTATAAAAGCTATACCGAGCTTCGGTACCGTTTTTTACGCGACCATTTTACACCTGCACCTGCTACACCCGACGTGGGGCCGCAGCCGGATAATATTGTGACAGACGTGTCCAGGTTGCTTACGCATTCCAGCCATATCTATCTTTACGCACGGGGAGCCTCGCTCACCAGCCTCAACTACCTGTCGCGCTTTTTGTCGCTGGCGAGCCTGCCGCACCTTATTTTGAATGACATGCACCAGTTGACACGCGTATCGAAGGGGACGCTGGTGTTGATCAGTAAATCCGGGGAGACGCAGTCGCTGATTGAAATGGCGCGTAACGCGCTGCGCAAAGGGTTGAAGATTATTGCGATTACCCGTCAGGGGTCGACACTGGCGTCGATCTCAACGCTATGCTGGCCGTTACCAATCGACATTAATGCGGTTTCGCTGTATCAGCGGGAAGGGCAGCTTGAACTGTTAAGCGCCGTGGACCGTATCGGCTGTAGGCTGCTACAGCACGATACGGTGTAGTCAGGCCGTCAGAGCTGCTTCACTATTCCCAGACGTACGGCATAATCATTTTCATGGTTGCCGTCATTATTGATGTACGTTTTATCCAGTGAAACCAGTTCGACGTATGGCGTCCAGCCATCGTCGAGCTTGTAGTTGAACGCGACGGTATGCTCCCAGTAGGTGTCATCCCCGGTTCCCTGATCGACGTTATCCTGCCAGCGGAAGCGCGGGTTATAGGACATACCGAATTTGCCGATGTTATACGCGAACCAAATGTCGAACTGGTGTGACTGGCGGCGAGTATAACCGCTGCCGTCGAGTTCTTTATCGCTGTGCGCGTCATTGACGGTGTTATAGCGGTAACGGGCGGAGAGATTCAGACCGTTATCGAAGGCTTTCCAGCCCTGAATGAAGGGGCGGTAATGCGTATTGCTGGCGGTGAAAACCGTCACCATGCCAGGCGCAACGGCGAAACCATTTCCCAGATCGAAACGCCAGCGCGTTTCGATTTCCTGTGCCGCTTCCGTTAACCCCTTGTCGTCGGGATTATATCTGTCGGTATCACCAAAAAACGTATCATTATGGTTTTGTGCGGCTTCAACGGAGAAGTAAAAACCGTTATTCGCCTGATGCATGACCTTAATGCGTGAATCATTTACGTCTGAGCGCGTATTATGACCAAAGCGAAGGTCGACGGACGTATTTCCGCACCATCCCTGCGTGCTCAATAATAATGCGCTAATACACGTTGCTTTAATAATTATCTTTTTCATAATATCCTGCCGAGGTTATTTAATTGGCAGGCTATTTTTATTTTGAGTGCGCCATATTGTAAAAGTTATCGTCGTACATTTAGCGTATCGCTAAACATAAAAAAAGAGATACAGCATGCTGTATCTCCTGAGGTTTATTCCTGCACCCACCAGATAGCTTCAAACGGGCGCAATAGCAACGTATCGGGTCGGGAGGGAACCTCGTCATAGTTACTGAGTGCCACCCGCCATGCTCCCTCTACGGGGACGGGCTGCCACTGCTGGCGCGCGTGGCTCAGGTTCGCCACCACCATCAGCGTTTGTCCCTGCCACTGGCGGCGGTAGCACCACAGGGAAGGGTGATCCGGAAGCAAATCTTCATAGTCTCCCCACGTCAGTACCGACAGGGTTTTGCGCAGGCGAATCAGCGACTGATAGGTGTAAAACACCGAATCGGGGTCGTCCAGCGCCGCGCGGGCGTTCACGGTTTCGTAGTTGTCGCAGACGCCAATCCACGGCTCGGCCTCGGTAAAGCCCGCATTATGCGAGGCGTCCCACTGCATCGGCGTGCGGCCATTATCGCGTGACTTACTCGCCAGAATCGCCAGTAGTTCATCCGTATCGCGACCGTTAGCCCGCTGTTCGGCGAACATGTTCAGGCTTTCCACGTCGCGGTAGTCGGTGATACGGCTGAAATGCGGGTTGGTCATACCCAGCTCTTCACCCTGGTAGATATACGGCGTGCCCTGCATCCCGTGCAGCACCATGCCGAGCATTTTCGCCGCCGCCACGCGGTGTTCCCCTTCGTCACCAAAGCGCGACACGATGCGCGGCTGGTCATGGTTACACCAGAACAGCGCGTTCCAGGCTTTGTTGTGCATCCCCTGCTGCCAGTGGCGGAAAAGGGTTTTTAGCGCCACGAAGTCCGGCTTCGCCTTCGTCCATTTTTCGCCGCCGGGGTAGTCTACCTTGAGGTGGTGGAAGTTAAAGGTCATCGACAGCTCGCGGCCGTCAAGAGACGCGTACTGTTGGCAGTTATCCAGCGAGGTGGAGGACATCTCGCCCACCGTCATCAGATTACGCGGCGTAAAGACGTCGCGGCTCATCTCCTGGAGATATTCGTGGATGCGCGGCCCGTCAGTGTAGAAGCGGCGACCGTCGCCGAGGGTATCGTCCGGGAAATCCTGATCTTTTGAAATCAGGTTAATCACGTCCAGACGCAAGCCGTCCACGCCGCGATCGGCCCAGAACTCGCACACTTTTTTCAGCTCGGCGCGCACCGCCGGGTTTTCCCAGTTGAGATCCGCCTGCTCCGGTGCGAACAGGTGCAGATAATACTGCTCGCTTTCGGCGTGCCAGCGCCAGGCGTTGCCGCCAAATTTGGAGCGCCAGTTGTTGGGAAGCGTATCCGGCGTACCGTCGCGCCAGATATAGAACTGGCGGTACGGACTCGCTTTATCCAGCGACTCACGGAACCAGGCGTGCTGCGTGGACGTGTGGTTAAAGACCATATCCAGCACGATGCGGATGCCGCGTTCATGCGCCCGGGCAACCAGCTCGTCAAAGTCGTCCAGCGTGCCGTAGGTCGGATCGATGGCAGTGTAGTTCGCCACGTCGTAACCGTTATCCACCTGCGGGGAGATATAAAACGGCGTCAGCCAGATGGCGTCAATGCCGAGGGTTTTCAGGTAGTCCAGGCGCTGTGTCACGCCGCGCAGATCGCCCGTGCCGCTGCCGGTGGTGTCCTGGAAACTCTTTGGGTAAATCTGATAGATGACGCCGTTCTGCCACCAGTGAGGAAGGGTATTCATAGTACGTTCCTGCAAATGCGAAGGGGCGCAACTGCGCCCCGAAAGAGAGAATTAAACAATCTGCAACGTGCCCTGACGGAACTTACGCTGGTAAACCACAGTAGTCAGCGCCATTGGGATGATAATCGCCACCGCCATCGCCAGCGCAAATACCTGCCAGAACGCGGGCTGGATGGAGAGGATACCCGGCAGGCCGCCGACGCCAATCCCGTTCGCCATCACGCTGTTCAGGCCGCACAGCAAGCCCGCCAGACCGGAGCCGATCATCGCGCAGAGCATCGGGAAGCGGTATTTCAGATTGATACCGTACATCGCCGGTTCAGTGACGCCGAGGTAAGCGGAGATGGCAGCCGGAACGGAGATCTCTCGCTCGTTGTGCTTACGGCTGACGATGATGATGCCGGTTACCGCCGAGGCCTGCGCAATGTTAGACAGGGCGATGATCGGCCAGACAGGCGTACCGCCGAGGCTCTGGATCATCTGCATATCAATCGCCAGCGTGGTCTGGTGCACGCCGGTGATCACCAGCGGAGCGTAGAGGAAGCCAAACAGCGCGGCACCGATTGGCGCGAAGCTGCCGGTCATCAGGTGACGGACCGCGAAGGCCACGCCGTCGCCAATCATGCGGCCAAACGGACCGATAAAGGCGTGCGCCAGGAACACCGCCAGGATCAGCGAGCAGACCGGGACCACCACTAGATAGAGGTAATCCGGCACGATGCGCTTCAGGCGCGTCTCAATAAAGCCCAGCGCCAGGCCCGCCAGCAATGCCGGGATCACCTGCGCCTGATAGCCGACTTTGGCGATGGTAAACAGGCCGAAGTTCCACACCTCTGGCGTTTGCTGACCAAGTAAGTAAGCGTTCATTAACTGCGGAGAGACCAGCGTCACGCCGAGCACGATACCGAGAATTGGCGTTCCGCCCATCTTGCGCACCGCGGACCAGCAGATCCCGACTGGCAGATAGAAGAAGATCGCTTCGCCAATCAGCCACAGGAAGTCATAGATGCTTTGCAGCGCCGGGTACATCTGCGCCAGGGTTTTGCCGTCGCTCATTGGCACATCGCCGATGACGTTACGGAAGCCCAGAATTAAGCCCCCGCTGATCAGCGCTGGCAGCAGCGGGAAGAAGATCTCCGCAAAATGGGAAATCAGCTGCTCATGCCATTTCATATTCTGGCGCGCGGCCTTCTTCGCCTGCTCTTTATCGGCGGAAGAGTGCCCGGTAGTCGCCAGCAGAGCCTGATAGTAATCGCCCACTTCGGTACCAATCACCACCTGAAACTGCCCGGCGTTGGTGAAGCAGCCTTTAACCATAGAAAGCTCTTCAATGGCCTTCGGGTTGGCTTTGGCCGGATCGTTCAGCACGAAGCGCAGGCGGGTAATGCAATGGCTGACGGTGGCGATGTTATCGCGTCCGCCGACCAGGACGATCAGCTGATCGATATCTGTTTGTTTGACTTTACTCATCATGAAACCTCATGACAGATGGTGATAGGGGTTATGACCTGTGCGCAAGCCTACTCCTTCAACGTGACGGCGAAAATGGGAACGTTCCCGAAATCGGGCGAAGATCACAATAATCTATTCAAAAGAATTATGAGAGATGGGCTGGAATAACGATCTGACGGGGCTCGGTACGCCCGGTAATCTGCTCGATCAGCTGCGCGGCAGCCTGCCGGCCAGACTCGGCGTAACCCGGATCAACGCTGATAATCTCCGGGTGTAAGAACTTCATCAGCGGCGTGCTTCCCACGCTCGCTAATTGCAGTTCCCCGATGCGCTGCTCCTGCAAATATTTGCTCGCACCCAATGCAAGGGTATCCGTGGCGCATACCAGGGCGGTGGTTTGTGACGTCAGCACGCTGGCGACCTGTTCATATCCCTGTTTCATACCCAGACCGGGCAGCGCGGCCACGGCGGGAAGATTGTGTTTTTTACAAAACGCCAGGTACGCTTCATGGCGACGCTTGCCGGTGGTGATGTCAGCATGCGGCACGCCGAGATAGCTAATATGCCGATGGCCCTGTTCATACAGGCGCTGCATCAGGATCACGATCGCCCCTTCGTCATCGTAACAGACAGAGGCAAACCCGCTGGCGTCGCGCGCCAGCAGCACCAGTGACGGCTGCCAGGGTTTAAGCACGTCCTCTTTTAGGCCGGTAAATCCGAACAGCACCACCCCATCAATATTACGGCGCTGAAGCATGCCGAGATGCTCCTCCACCATTTGCGCGGAGAACTTGCTCTCCATCATGATCGGATCGTAGCCCTGCTCGTAGAACGCGGGCAGCATCGTCTGTACGGCGAGGTTTTCGGAGAGGGAATCCAGACGCGAGACAATAATGGCGACCACTTTATCGCTCTGCCCGCGCATGGCGCGCGCGGAGCGGGAAGGGGAAAAACCGTGCTGATTCATCACCGCCTCGACGCGCTCGCGTGTGCGCTCGCTGACACCGCTTTCGTTGTTCAGCACGCGTGAGACAGTCGATTTCCCCACGCCGCTTAAACGCGCGATATCTTTAATCGTAAGGCGGTTCTGCATGCTGTATTCCCTGTAACAACGATAAAATAATCAATTGAGCCTAATGCTATCCTGCGAATTCGCTATGGGCAAAGTCTGGTTTACGTTCGGTTTATTTGCAGGGCGTTATAATACCGCCCGATTAGTCACAAACGGTATGGATAAATCACTATACTGCGTGCCGATACCCAACTTTTTACTTACCGGAGGCCACATGGATCCCGATCCCACACCTCTCCTGACCAGGAGAAAACCTTCTTTCCGGTAAGCCAGCCTTTTGCTGTCTCACCGGCGTGAGGCAGCAACGTTCATACGTTCCTGCTTGATAAATTAAGTGCCTGACAGGTACGGCTTTGCCACGCCTGCGGGAAAACTGCGTCCGCCTTTGCGGATGCGGGGGAATGACTATGCTGAAAAATATCACCCGGCAGCTGCAAGCGCTGCTGAGCCGTCACCTGCCACATCGCCTGATTGCGCGCGATCCGCTGCCAAATGCCAACACCATGGCGGGAGCGGCAATCCCCGCTTCCCTGACCGAGCGCTGCCTGAACGTGGCGGCGATGGATGAAAACGAAGTCTGGCGCGCCTTTGGCGGCCACCCGGAAGGGCTGAACGCGCAAGAAGTGTCAAAAATCCGCGCGGAACATGGCGATAACCAGATCCCGGCGCAGAAACCCTCTCCCTGGTGGGTCCACCTGTGGCTCTGCTACCGCAATCCGTTCAACCTGCTGTTGACGGTGCTCGGGATTATCTCTTACGCCACTGAAGATCTGTTTGCCGCAGGCGTGATTGCCCTGATGGTGGGGATCTCCACGCTGCTGAACTTTATTCAGGAAGCGCGCTCCACCAAAGCGGCGGACGCCCTGAAAGCGATGGTCAGCAACACCGCCACCGTGTCGCGCGTGATTAACGACCTCGGCGAGAACGCCTGGATTGAGCTTCCCATTGACCAGCTGGTGCCGGGCGATCTGGTGAAGCTGGCGGCGGGGGACATGATCCCGGCGGATTTACGCGTCATCCAGGCGCGGGATCTGTTCGTCGCGCAGGCGTCACTCACCGGTGAGTCCCTGCCCGTAGAGAAGGTAGCGCGGACCCGCGATCCGCAGCAGATGAACCCGCTGGAGTGCGACACCCTGTGCTTTATGGGCACCACGGTGGTCAGCGGCACCGCGCAGGCGATTGTCACCGCCACCGGCGGCAATACCTGGTTTGGACAGCTTGCCGGACGCGTCAGCGAGCAGGAGAGCGAGCCGAATGCGTTCCAGAAAGGCATTGGCCGCGTCAGCATGCTGCTGATCCGCTTTATGATGGTCATGACGCCGATTGTCCTGCTGATCAACGGCTACACCAAAGGCGACTGGTGGGAAGCGGCGCTGTTCGCGCTCTCCGTGGCCGTTGGCTTAACGCCGGAAATGCTGCCGATGATTGTCACCTCCACGCTGGCGCGCGGGGCGGTCAAACTCTCTAAACAAAAGGTGATCGTTAAACACCTCGACGCCATCCAGAACTTTGGCGCGATGGACATCCTTTGCACCGATAAAACCGGCACCCTGACGCAGGACAAAATCGTGCTGGAGAACCACACCGACATCGCCGGAAAAACCAGCGAGCGCGTGCTCCACAGCGCCTGGCTGAACAGTCACTATCAGACCGGGCTGAAAAACCTGCTCGACGTGGCGGTGCTGGAAGGGGTGGACGAGGAGTCTGCCCGCACGCTCTCCGGTCGCTGGCAGAAGGTGGATGAAATCCCGTTCGACTTCGAGCGCCGCCGCATGTCGGTGGTGGTCAGCGAGCAGGCGGACGTACATCAGCTGATCTGCAAAGGGGCATTGCAGGAGATCCTGAATGTTTCCACGCAGGTGCGCCATAACGGCGAGATCGTGCCGTTGGATGAGACCATGCTGCGCCGCATCAAACGCGTCACCGATAACCTGAACCGTCAGGGGCTGCGCGTGGTGGCAGTAGCCAGCAAGTTCCTGCCTGCGCGGGAAGGTGACTACCAGCGTATCGATGAATCCGATTTGATCCTCGAAGGTTACATCGCATTCCTCGATCCGCCGAAAGAGACCACCGCGCCGGCGCTAAAAGCGCTGAAAGCGAGCGGTATCACCGTCAAAATCCTCACCGGCGACAGCGAGCTGGTGGCGGCCAAAGTGTGCCACGAAGTCGGTCTGGACGCGGGCGACGTCGTCGTGGGGAGCGACATTGAGCACCTGTCCGACGATGAGCTGGCCGAGCTTGCCCAACGCACCACGCTGTTTGCCCGCCTGACGCCGATGCATAAAGAGCGCATCGTCACTCTGCTGCGTCGCGAAGGGCACGTAGTGGGCTTTATGGGCGACGGCATCAACGATGCGCCAGCCCTGCGTGCGGCGGATATCGGTATCTCCGTGGACGGCGCGGTGGATATTGCCCGCGAAGCGGCGGATATCATTCTGCTGGAAAAGAGCCTGATGGTGCTGGAGGAGGGCGTCATCGAAGGGCGTCGCACCTTCGCCAATATGCTCAAATACATCAAAATGACCGCCAGCTCCAACTTCGGCAACGTGTTCAGCGTGCTGGTGGCGAGCGCGTTTCTGCCGTTCCTGCCGATGCTGCCGCTGCATCTGCTGATCCAGAACCTGATGTACGATGTCTCTCAGGTAGCGATCCCGTTTGATAACGTGGACGACGAGCAGATCCAGAAGCCGCAGCGCTGGAACCCCGCCGATCTGGGGCGCTTTATGCTGTTCTTTGGGCCGATCAGCTCTATCTTCGACATTCTGACCTTCTGCCTGATGTGGTTTGTGTTCCATGCGAATACGCCAGAACACCAGACGCTGTTCCAGTCCGGCTGGTTCGTGGTGGGACTGTTGTCTCAGACGCTGATTGTGCACATGATCCGCACCCGCCGCATTCCGTTCATCCAGAGCCGTGCCGCGTGGCCGCTGATTGTGATGACGGGGATTGTGATGGCGCTCGGGATCGCGCTGCCGTTCTCGCCGCTGGCAAGCTACCTGCAACTTCAGGCGCTGCCGCTGAGCTACTTCCCATGGCTGGTGGCGATCCTCGCGGGCTACATGGTGCTGACGCAGATGGTGAAAGGGTTCTATGCGCGCCGGTATGGATGGCAGTAACGGCAAGCCCGGTGGCGCTGCGCTTACCGGGCCTACGATCCGAACGTAGGCCGGGTAAGGCGAAGCCGCCACCCGGCAGCTGGCTTTCCTCCCAAATTCAACAACCTGTGATCTCCGTCGGCGCATTCGCTTGACGACAATTTGAGCGCATGTTAACAGAATGTTTTGCCTGTATTTGGCCCGTCAGATAAGGAACATTCATGTTACGGTACAGCCTCTTAACCGCCGGGCTCATGCTCGGCGCCTCCGCCTTTGCCGCCCCGGCAGGTGACCTTCCCTTAATGCCCTGGCCTGCGAAGGTTGAACGTCCGACCACTCAGGGCGCGCTGGTGCTTAACAATCAACTCTCTGTGAGCGTCAGCGGCGACGATCTGGGGGATGCGGTCAACCGCCTGCGCCAGCGCATTGCGCTGCAAACCGGCTGGACGCTACAGCCGCAGGCCGAAAAACCTGACAAGCCGACCATCCGCATCGCCATCGCCAAAAAGGTGAAGCCGCAGCCGCTGCCGGACAGCGATGAGAGCTATAAACTCACGGTGGACGCCAACGGCGTAAATATCTCTGCCAACACCCGCTTTGGCGCGCTGCGCGCCATGGAAACCTTGCTTCAGCTGATGCAGAACGGCGCCGAAAACACCTCGATCCCGTGGGTGACCATTGAAGATTCGCCGCGCTTCCCGTGGCGCGGGCTGCTGCTCGATTCGGCGCGCCACTTCCTCCCGATTCCGGATATTAAACGCCAGATCGACGGCATGGCCGCGGCCAAACTCAACGTCCTGCACTGGCATTTGACGGACGATCAGGGCTGGCGCTTTACCTCGAAACGTTATCCAAAATTAACCCAGCTTGCCAGCGATGGGCTGTTCTACACCCCGGAGCAGATGCGCGAGATTGTGCGTTACGCTGCCGAGCGCGGCATACGCGTGGTGCCGGAAATTGATATGCCGGGCCACGCCTCGGCGATTGCCGTCGCCTACCCGGAGCTGATGAGCGCGCCGGGGCCTTACGCCATGGAGCGCCACTGGGGCGTGCTGAAGCCGGTGCTGGATCCAACCAAAGAGGCAACTTATACCTTTGCCGACGCGATGGTCAGCGAACTGGCGGCGATCTTCCCGGATCCGTATCTGCATATTGGCGGCGATGAGGTTGACGACAGCCAGTGGAAAGCGAACGCTGCGATCCAGACGTTTATGCGCGACAACAAACTGGCGGACAGCCACGCGTTGCAGGCGTATTTCAACCGCAAGCTGGAGACGATCCTTGAGAAGCACCACCGGCAGATGGTTGGCTGGGATGAGATCTACCATCCCGATCTGCCGAAAAGCATTCTGATCCAGTCCTGGCAGGGACAGGACGCGCTGGGGCAGGTGGCGCAGAACGGTTATAAGGGCATTCTATCAACCGGTTTCTACCTCGATCAGCCGCAATCCACCGCCTACCACTACCGCAATGAAATTGTGCCGCAGGGGCTGAACGGCGTGGATGTGATAGCGGACACCGACAGCGTCCAGAGCTGGGCTTTCTCCATGCCGCGTCTGAAAGGCAAGCCGGTGGAAGGCAGCTTTACGCTGGTGAAAGGCGATGCCGGGTGGCGTGGATTTATTGATTTTGCTGGAAAATCGCGTCGGGCGGTGGATAACATTCAGTGGCGGGACGACAACCAGGTAACGTTTACCGTTGATACCTGGATGGGTGAAACGCGTCCGGTCGTTTCTGTTGAGAACGATAAGCTCAGCGGCTATTTCCTGGTGGGTAACGCCCGCTACCCGATCGACGGCACGCGTCTGGACGCGGTGCCAAAAGGCATACCGCCGGTGGTGCCGGACCCGGCGAACGAGGCTAATCTGCTCGGCGGTGAAGCCGCGCTGTGGGCGGAAAACGTGGTCGCGCCGGTGCTGGATATCCGTCTGTGGCCGCGCGCCTTTGCGGTGGCGGAGCGGCTATGGTCGGCAAAGGACGTCAACGACATCGACAACATGTATACCCGGCTCCAGGCGATGGACAGTTGGTCCACGGTGTCGGCTGGACTACAGCAGCATACCCAGCAGCAGGTGCAGTTCACGCGCCTCGCCAACAATGCGGATACCCTTCCGCTGCAAATTCTCGCCCAGGCGCTTGAACCGGCGCAGTATTACACCCGCCAGCATCTTAAGTTCCAGGCCGGAAACTATCATCAGTTTGAGCCGCTCAACCGGCTCGCTGACGCGCTAAACGCGGAAAGTGCGACCGTGCGTCAGATGAATAAATGGGCGGACCGTCTGGTGAGCGACGCGGAAGACACGGAAAGCGCCGACGCGCTGCGCCACGTCTTTAACCGCTGGCAGAACAACACCAGCGATGCGCTGGCCTTGAGTGAAAACAGCTATCAGCTGAAGGCCATTAAGCCGGTGATCCAGGAGGTGGATAAACTGGCCTCGATTGGCCTGAGGCTGACGGATCTGGTGGCGCGTCAGGGCACGCTGGACGACAACGAGATCGCGTCGATCCAGAGCGAACTGGATAACGCGGCGACGATCCAGGACGAGGTGGTGATTGCGGCGGTATATCCGCTGGAGACGCTGCTTAGGGCGACGCGGAATCAGTAACAAATGCGCCCGGTGGCGCTACGCTTACCGGGCCTACGTGACGTGTAGGCCCGGCAAACGAAGTGCCGCCGGGCGTGAAGGCAACTCAGTTCTTCAGCACCCACGCCTCTTTCCAGTGCGCGCCCACGCCCGGCTCAAACTGGTTTGCGGTTGGGCTGTACTGCACGCAGTAGCCGCTATACGGGAACGGTTTACACTCGTAGGTCTTACCGTTTTTAGGCTGTAACACCACGGTGCCCGGTTTGTAGGAGGCAATGCTGTCCGGGAAGATAAAGTCATGCGGGCCGCTGCTGTCCGCCGCGTCGCTTTCCAGCATCAGGTTTAGCACGTCCTGCGCGAACAGGGTGCCGTCTTTGTTGGTGGCGTAGTATTTCAGCATATGGTGGCCCGCCGTGACGTCAGTCAGCGTCATGGTCACGTTTTGATTGACGTTATTCATATCCTGCTTCAGGTAACCTTTTTCGGCACCGTGGTGGTTCATCACGTGCGCTTCAAAATTAACGTCACCCTGCGTGTTCACATGGAAGGTCACAATCACATTGCCATGTTCGATTTTGCTGTATTGCAGATCGGAAACGGCGATGGTCTCGCTCACCTGCGCCTTTTGCTCTTCATAAGAGATGGCAACGGATCTCAGCGTGCTGCCGTCTTTCACGAATACGCTGTTGGCGCCGTGAATCGGGCTGATTTCACCGGCTTCATCTTTCACACCGACGCGGACATCGCTATGAGCGGTGTTGATCTTCTGCGCCAGATCGTAGGACCACTGGTTAGCGTCGCCTTGTTCTGAAGAGCCGGTGGTCATTTCAGTACGCAGGGCGGCAACTTCCCCGTTGGCGTCGAAGAAGCGTGCAATCACTTTATCGCCCACGTTCAGGTTATTCCCGGCAATCTGTCCGCTCAGGGTTTTACTCCACTGGGATATTACCGCTGGGGTATCGTCCGGCGTGACGTTGCCGCCGTTACCGAAATCAACGTCAATGGCCTGATAGAAACTGTTTGTGGTATCCGCAATTTCCCACACGCCATAAATAACCTGGTAGCCCGTACGTTCCGGGACATTACAGGTCATGGATTTTGTCATGGACGGTGCCTGACCATTCCCGTTAATAGTACAGAACGGCGTTAATTCGAACTGGTCACGGGTCAGCGGTTTATTGGGGTCCCAGTTTTGTTTGGTAATGTAATAACGCCAGTTGGTGGTTTTATGCGGCGCGGTATGGTGCCAGACAAATTCATGCGGGCCTGCCGTCATGGGGCTTTTAGTCCAGGCGTTCAGGCTCTGCTTATCAAGCTGGGAGTAGCTGGCAATACCGGCGCTGGCAAGCTGGCCGTCAGGCGGCATTGCGCCCGTCGGGAAGCCGGAGGTCTTTTCTACGCTCTGCGGTTCATATTGTACAGAGCCACAGTCAATATTCTGGCCGAGCTTACACATATAAGCGCGGCTGGCGGGGGATTCTATATATCCGTGTGCAAGTGCGGAAGACGCAACCGCTAATGTGGCAACGGCCAGCGCGATCTTAGAGAGTTTCATTCTTCATCCATTAATTAGAATATAACAAGGCAGCGTCAGTCTATTAATGGAGTGGGGGATGCGTCATTGCCTGGAGAGAGTAAAAATGGTCGCAATAAAAAAGGCAGCCTGAGCTGCCTTCTTTTTATTGAAATAAATTAGCGACGTACGGCAATCGCTTCAATTTCAATTTTTACGTCTTTTGGCAGACGCGCCACTTCCACACAGGAGCGCGCCGGGAAGGTGGCGTTGTGCTCGGTGAAGAACGCTTCATAAGTGGCGTTAACGGTGGCGAAATCGTTCAGATCTTTCACGAACACGGTGGTTTTGACGATATCGCCCACTTTCAGGCCGGCAGATTCGACGATCGCCTGCACGTTTTCCAGCGACTGACGCGCCTGCGCCGCTACGTCGGCTGGCACTTCACCGGTTTTTGGGTTCACTGGGATCTGACCAGAAGTGATGATCATGCTGCCCAGATCAACGCCCTGAACGTATGGGCCGATAGCCGCTGGTGCATTTTCCGTCGCGAGTACTTTGCTCATTTTTTCTCCAGAATTACAGCGTTAAGAATGTTCCCGGCCATTATAACAGCCGGGATTTCATTACCAACCTCAATTAGTTGGCCAGCACCACATAATGAGAAAACTCTTTTTCGCAGTATTTGCATTTGAGTGCAATGTCATTGGCGCGCTTTTTCACTGCGAAACTGGAGGAAACCGGCTCAGCATGACTGATGCAGTTGCTGTTCGGGCAGACCAGCACGCTTTCGATGCGATCCGGCAGGCTTGGGCGGGATTTGCCCACCACGTCGTAATCGTCGATGCGGTTAACCGTGGCGTCCGGCGCGTACAGAGACAGCTGGTTGACCTGCTCGTCGGTCAGGAAAGTGTTCTCGATCTTGATCAGGTCTTTACGGCCCATTTCGCCCGACGGCAGGTTCAGGCCGATGGTGATGCGCTGGTCGGTTTCAGTCAGTTTGAACAGCGTCAGCAGCTTAAAGCCCACCTGCGCAGGGATGTGGTCAATCACGGTGCCACGCTTGATGGCTTCAACCTGGAGTTTGTTATCGTGTGTCATGGTCGTCTCCCCTTACAGAGCTAATTCGCGATTCAGAACCAGTGCCAGTAACGCCTGGCGGGCGAAGATGCCGTTTCCGGCCTGCTGGAAGTACCAGGCGTGCGGCGTTTTATCCACGTCTGTGGTGATCTCATCGATGCGCGGCAGCGGGTGCAGCACCTTCATGTTGTCGCGCGCGCCCTCGAGGTCGCTGGCGCGCAGGACGAACTGCGCCTTCACGTTGGCGTACTCGGATGGGTCAAGACGCTCTTTCTGCACGCGGGTCATGTAGAGAATATCCACGTTGCCCATCACTTCTTCTATGCTGGCGTGCAGGCTCCACGCGATGCCTTTTTCGTCCAGCATATCGAGAATGTACTGCGGCATCGCCAGCGCGTCCGGCGCGATGAAGAAGAAGCGGTTGCCGTTAAATTTCGCCAGCGCCTGGGTCAGGGAGTGGACGGTGCGGCCATATTTCAGGTCGCCGACCATGGCGATGTTCAGGTTCTCAAGCGTGCCCTGCGTCTCCTGAATGGTGAACAGATCCAGCAGGGTCTGCGTCGGGTGCTGGTTGGCACCGTCACCGGCGTTCAGCACCGGAATGCCGCCGGAAAACTCGGTCGCCAGACGCGCCGCGCCCTCCTGCGGGTGGCGCATCACAATCGCGTCCACGTAGGTACTGATAACCGAAATGGTATCCGCCAGGGTCTCGCCTTTTTTGCCCAGCGACGTGTTGCTGCTGTCCGAGAAGCCCACCACGCTCGCGCCCAGGCGGTGCATGGAGGTTTCGAAGGAGAGGCGGGTGCGGGTCGAGGCTTCGAAGAAGCAGCTCGCAATCACCTTGTGCTTCAGCAGCTCCGGTTGCGGATTGGCCTTCAGTTTTGCCGCGGTTTCCAGAACCAGTTCCAGCTCTTCGCGGCTGAGGTCGTTTATGGAAATGATGTGTTTTTGATAAAGCGGATTCATGTTTATCTCCTGACGCCGGGCAAAAAAAAGCCCCTCAAATGAGGGGCTCTGGGAATAGGTTTAGCAACGGGAAGAAAAACGGCAGGCCAGCGTCTGATTTCAGACGCGGTAAGACGTTATGTCGTACACGCTTGACCATGCTTCCTCCCGGCAAATTGTCGGGCATTATACGCAGCTCGCTTTTGGGATCAAGCGATTTAATGCACGCTTTACTCAATGCAAACGGTTCTTTATGAATATTAATGCGTTCTGAGTAAATAATTAATTTGCTTATGCACCAGCGCGGTGCGCTTCACCACGCGGGGCGCGACCCAGACAATACTGCTTCCGGCCACCACGCCTAAAATTTCCGGTAACTGGTGATAATCCAGAATACGCGCCACCGCGCGGCCATATCCGGCGACGGTATGGATAAGGATAAATTCGCTGTTGTGCTCCACGCTCACCACCATTTCAGAGACGGTACGCGCCGCGTCGGGGGCCGGGCGCAGCTGGGGATTCAGCGAATAAATCTTTAGCCCTTTGGCATTGCGAATTTTTATGACACCGAGCAACTTGAGCAGACGTGAAACGGTGGACTGGCTGATGGTCTCAAAACCCCGCTCCTGTAAGTCGCGGCGGATCTCCTCCTGGGAGAGATAGCTCTTTTCCGCGATCAGACGCTGGCAGACCGTTAGCTGTAGTTGCTCTTTGGGAGAGTACTCTTCGTAATCCATCATAGTTCCCATATCAGTTCCCGAAATAACCGGTGGCACCGCACCGATCCGTAGGCCGGATAAGCGCAGCGCCATCCGGCAAATTACAACAGGGCGCCCAGGCTTAACGCCACCATAATCACCACCGTTAAAATCCCCAGCAGCGGCGCGACCCATTTCAGATAGCGCACGTAGGGCACGCGGGCGATAGCCAGCCCGCCCATCACGACGGCAGAGGTGGGAGTGATCAGGTTAACGATGCCGGACGCCGACTGGTAAGCCGTAACCACCAGGTCGCGGTTGACGTTAGCGAAATCGGCAAGGGGCGCCATGATCGGCATCGTCAGAACGGCCAGGCCGGACGAAGAAGGCACAAGAAACGACAGCACCACTTCCAGCCAGTACATCACGTTGATGAACGCCACCGTCGACAATCCGGTGACCATTCCCTCGGCGCTGTGCAAAATGGTGTGGGTAATCATGCCCTTATCCATGATCACTACGATACCGCGCGCGATGCCGATAATCAGCGCGACGCCCAGCAAATCTCGCGCGCCGTTGATAAAGGTTGAGGTCAGCTCCTCTTCGCTCATGCGGGCGATCAGCCCGACGATAATCGCGCTGGCGAGGAACACCGCCGAGATCTCCGCCATCCACCAGCCCAGCACCGCCACGCCGTAGATCATCACCGCGAAGGCGAGGGCGAAGATCACCAGGATGAGTTTGCGCACCGGGGTAAACTCCAGCGACTGCTCGCCCTTGTTGCCGAGGAAGTGGGCGCGGTTCTCTTCCTGCTTATCCGCCACGATCGACAGCGACGGATCCTTGCGCACCTTGCGGGCATAGCGCATTACCCACGCCACGCAGATGATCCAGCCGATCACCAGCAGCGCGATGCGCAACATGATGCCGTTGGTGAAGGGGATCCCGGCGGCGTTGGCGGCGATCACCGTGGCGAACGGGTTGATGGTGGAGCCGAGGGTGCCGATCCCCGCGCCGAGCAGCACGGTGGACGCAGCAACCACCGGATCGAACCGCGCCGCCAGCATCACCGGCACCAGTAAGGTATAGAAGGGCAGCGACTCTTCTGCCATGCCGTAAATCGTGCCGCCTGCGGCAAACAGCGCCATCAGGATCGGGATCATCCACTCTTCGCGGCCGCGTAGTCGGGTGGTGACGCGCTCGATCCCGGCGTCTATCGCCCCGGTTTTAGTGACGATCCCGAGGAATCCCCCGATGATCAGAATAAACAGCGCCACGTCGATGGCCCCGGCCTGGCCGGACTCCGGATCGTACAGCCCGGCAATCGGCGCCATCAGCACCGAAACCAGCCCCTGCGGGTGCGCTGCCACGTGCGCGTAGGTGCCAGCAACCGGCACTTCTTTACCGAGCGCCTCGTTCATTGCCATATGGTACTGCCCGGCCGGAATAATCCACGTCAGCACGGCAACCACGGCAATCAGAAAAAAGAGAATGGTGTAAGCGGAGGGAAACTTGAACTTGCCCATGATGTTCTCCTGAACCCGGCGCACCCCGCGGCGCGCCGGGCGGTGATTAGTCGCCGAGTGTCGCCACCATGACCGCTTTAATGGTGTGCATGCGGTTCTCTGCTTCGTCGAAGACGATGGAGTTCGGTGATTCGAAGACCTCTTCCGTCACTTCCAGCCCCTTCAGGCCGTACGCCATTTCGATTTCGCGGCCCACTTTGGTGTGCTCGTTGTGGAACGCTGGCAGGCAGTGCATGAACTTGACGTTCGGGTTACCGGTGGCCTTCATCACGTCCGCGTTAATCTGATAAGGCTTCATCAGGCTGACGCGCTCGGCCCAGGCTTCCTTCGGCTCGCCCATGGAGACCCACACGTCGGTGTAGAGGAAATCGGTGCCCTGCACGCCTTCCTCCACGTCGTCGGTGAGGGTGATGCGTGCGCCAGTCTCTTTGGCGATGGCGCGGCACTGCTCAACCAGGCCCGCCTCCGGCCAGAAGGATTTCGGCGCCACAAGGCGGATATCCATCCCCATTTTGGCCGCGCCGACCATCAGGGAGTTACCCATGTTGTTCCGCGCGTCGCCGAGATAAGCAAAGCTCAGCTCCGGCAGGGTTTTGCCCGGAGAGTGCTCCAGCATGGTCATCAGGTCGGCGAGAATTTGGGTGGGGTGGAACTCGTCGGTCAGGCCGTTCCACACCGGCACGCCCGCGTACTCGCCCAGCTCTTCAACGATGGCCTGGCCGTAGCCACGGTACTCGATGCCGTCATACATGCGGCCCAGCACGCGGGCGGTGTCCTTCATCGACTCTTTGTGGCCAATCTGCGATCCGCTTGGGCCGAGGTAGGTGACCTGCGCGCCCTGGTCGAACGCACCCACTTCGAAGGCGCAGCGGGTGCGGGTGGAGGTTTTTTCAAAGATCAGGGCGATGTTTTTCCCGACCAGGGTTTGTTTTTCGCGTCCGGCTTTTTTGGCGGCCTTCAGCTCGATGGCGAGATCGATCAGGTACTGGATCTCCGCCGGGGTGTAGTCCAGCAGTTTCAGGAAGTTGCGGTTTTTCAGGTTAATGGTCATGGGGAAATCCTTTTTAAAATTTAGCTTCTGATGCCCTCACCCCGGCCCTCTCCCACAGGGAGAGGGGGCGTACATTCCCTCTCCCTTTGGGAGAGGGTTAGGGTGAGGGGAAAACGACTCAGTTACGAATCAACGTGCCTTTCTCGCCCGCCAGGATCTCCGCGCCGTCATTCAGCGCGCCGATCCCGGCAATGCCGTTGCAGGCCTCAACAAACTCGCGGCAGGCGGCCACTTTCGGCCCCATCGATCCGGCGTCGAACTGCATGCCTCTGAGCAGCTCCGGCGTCACCTGCGCCAGCGGGCGCTGGGTTGGCTTGCCCCAGTCGAGGTACACCGCGTCGGCATCGGTGAGGATCAGCAGGGCATCGGCCTCGATCTGGCGCGCCAGCAGGGCGGCGGAGAGGTCTTTGTCGATCACCGCCTCGATCCCGCGATAGCCGTTGGCGTTTTCCACTACCGGCACGCCACCGCCGCCGTTGCAGATCACCAGGTGGTCGCGCTGAATCAGCGCCGTGATGGCGTCGCTCTCGACGATGCGCTTCGGCTGCGGCGACGGCACCACGCGGCGGAAGTAGCTGCCGTCGGCCTTAAACACCCAGCCTTTTTCCGCGGCCAGCGCTTTAGCCTGGGCTTCGCTGTAGACCGGGCCGATGTACTTGGTCGGGTTGCTGAACGCCGGGTCGGCGGCGTCCACTTCCACCTGCGTGAGCAGGACGCTGACCTCGCGCTGGGGCAGATTGTTTTTCAGCGCCTGCTGGAGCATGTAGCCGATCATTCCCTGGCTTTCGGCGCCAAGAACGTCCAGCGGGTAGGGAGTGACTTTGTCGTAGGCGCTGTTTTGCAGCGCCAGCAGTCCGACCTGCGGGCCGTTGCCGTGCACCAGCACCACGCGCCACTGTTCCGTTAAGCCGGCGATGGTGCGGGCGGCCTGCTCAATGTTCTGGCGCTGGATGTCCGCTTCAAGCGGCTCGCCGCGCTTGAGCAGCGCGTTGCCGCCAAGGGCCACAACCAGAGTGGGTTTTCGTTCCATGATGGCTCCTTTAAATTCCGTCGCGTTCCAGTGGGCAGCTCATGCAGCGCGCGCCGCCGCGACCACGTCCCAGCTCGTCGCCCGGGATCGGCAGCACGGTGATGCCTGCTTTGTCGTACTTCTCGTTGGTCCAGACGTTGCGCTCGTAGCCGATCACCACGCCCGGGCGGAGGGTCAGGACGTTGTTAGCGTCGTTCCACTGCTCGCGTTCGGCTTCAAAGGCGTCGCCGCCGGTGGTGATCAGGCGGACGTGGTTAATGCCGAGGGCTTTCTCGATGGCGTGCAGCAGGTCGGTTTCCTGGGTGCGCAGCAGGCCGCCGCGTCCGTCCGGGGTGAGCGTCCAGCACTGGGCGTCCTTGCGCACCACTTCCGGGTAAACGGAGAAGGTGTCCACATCGATGTGGGTCATCACGGTGTCGAGGTGCATGCAGGAGCGGTGTTTCGGCAGCTCAACGGCAATCACGCGCTCGGCCTGGCGATGTTTAAACAGGCTGTTGGCGAGGAACTCCACGCCCTGCGGCGTCGTGCGCTCGGACATGCCGATCAATACCGCCCCGCGGCCAATCACTAATACGTCGCCGCCTTCTAATGTGGCGTGGTCGTAATTAATATTCTCGTCGCCGAAATACTTAATAAACTCGCCGTCGGCAAATGCGGGGTGCCAGCGATATATTGCCCGCAGGTTATTGGTTTCACGCTGGCGGGCGGGTTTCGCCATCGGATTAATGGAGACGCCGTTATATATCCAGCATGAGGTATCGCGGGTAAATAAGTGGTTCGGCAGCGGCTTCATAATAAAATCATTCGCCGTGTGGGTATCGACCACCATATTTTTAATGGCCGCCGGAATTTCACCGTAGGTTAATCCGCCGCTTAATCTGCGCGCCAGTTCGCGGTGCGGCATATCCGCCAGCCAGCCGCGCACGTCGGCGGCAAAGGTTGGCCCCAGGCGATAGTCGGAGATTTGTGTTTCAAGAAGCCAGGCTTTTGCTTCAGCAATATCAAGCGTTTGCGTAAGAAGGTCGGTCAACAGCAGGACTTCCACACCCTGCTCGCGCAGCGTGTTTGCGAAGATGTCATGCTCTTCACCCGCCCGTTCAACCGAGAGCACGTCATCAAATAGCAGCTCCTGACAGTTTGAGGGGGTTAACCGTTTCAGACTTAAATTAGGACGGTGCAGCATAACGCTACGCAATTGACCAATTTCAGAACCGACGTAATGCTTTTCCATAATTATTCCTTTAACTTTTTTTCAGAATAAAAAGGGCATGCGCCATGTGATGTGTTTAATTTCATGGCGGCTAAGCTCAATTGATTTCGTGATTTATAGTAGGCGCTTAAATAATGGTTATTGTGACATTGCTCACGCGAAAACCGATATTGAGCAGTTTATTTTCAATTGCATGATTCGTATCAGATAATGATTAATTTCATATTATTAAGGGATGAATAGCTAAGCAGGAACGGGTGGCAATATTTGAAGTTGTTATTATTTTGTAGAATCACACGCTTTGAAATATTTAGTTATGTTGTTGATTTTAATGGATAAAATGTTGTCACGGGAATAGCTATGCAATAATGACAGTTAACTATTTTTCACTTAAGAGAAATCAATAAATAATTATGGATTTTTAAAGGAAATAACCAAAGTGGTAAAGTGTGATACACCAACAGGTTTTGTGAGTTATGTTTTAAATTCAGTGAGTTAGATCCTATGTGCAAAGTGCATGAAATGAGGTTATGCATAACCACTGCATAAATGCCTGTGTGCAATTAACAGTGGATTAACACATTTCCCGATAAACATGCGCTGACGCAAATCTTGTCAAAAAAGGGCTGGTATGGAAGAGGCAACTCTCGTATAAAACATAAAAATGAAACAATGTTTTAATCTGAGGGTTGTATCATGATTATTGGCAATATTCATCATCTCCAGTCCTGGCTGCCAGAAGAGCTGCGCCAGGCCATTGAGCACGTTAAGGCCCACGTTACCGACGCAACGCCGACCGGTAAGCACGACATCAATGGCAACAGCCTGTTTTATCTGGTTTCGGAGGACATGACCCAGCCGTTCGCCGAGCGTCGCGCTGAATACCATGCACGCTATCTGGATATTCAGATTGTGCTAAAAGGTCAGGAAGGGATGACCTTCAGTACCCTGCCGCACGGTACGCCGGACACCGACTGGCTGGCGGACAAAGACATCGCGTTCCTGCCGGAAGGCGAGCAGGAGAAAACCGTGGTGCTGAGCGAAGGGGATTTTGTAGTGTTCTGGCCGGGCGAAGTGCATAAGCCGCTGTGCGCGGCGGGAGCGCCGGCGCAGGTGCGTAAGGTTGTGGTGAAGATGCTGGTAGAGTAACCCCTCACCCCGGCCCTCTCCCAAGGGGAGAGGGTGTAAAAGTTCCCTCTCCCCTTGGGAGAGGGTTAGGGTGAGGGAACCAGACCGCACCCACGCATAATGTGATCCAGCTTAAACTTCCCGCACTCCCTCCTCATCTCCCATTTACCTGCGCTTTTTCTGCGTCATAGTATGATCGTTAAATTAATGAACGCTGTTCTATAATGTAGAACAAAATGATTCAGCAAGGAGATCTCATGCCGCAGTCCGCGTTGTTCACGGGTATCATTCCCCCTGTCTCCACCATTTTTACCGCCGATGGCCAGCTCGATAAACCGGGTACCGCCGCGCTGATCGACGATCTGATTGCTGCGGGCGTCGACGGCCTGTTCTTCCTGGGCAGCGGCGGCGAGTTCTCCCAGCTCAGCGCCGAAGAGCGTAAAACCATTGCCCGGTTTGCGATCGATCATGTCGATCGTCGCGTGCCGGTTCTGATCGGCACCGGCGGCACCAATGCCCGGGAAACCATTGAGCTGAGCCAGCACGCGCAGCAGGCGGGCGCGGACGGCATCGTGGTGATCAACCCTTACTACTGGAAAGTATCGGAAGCGAACCTGATCCGCTATTTCGAACAGGTGGCCGACAGCGTCACATTGCCGGTGATGCTCTATAACTTCCCGGCGCTAACCGGGCAGGATCTGACCCCGGCGCTGGTGAAAACCCTCGCCGACTCGCGCAGTAACATTGTCGGCATTAAAGACACCATCGATTCCGTCGCCCACCTGCGCAGCATGATCCACACCGTTAAAGGCGCCCATCCTCATTTCACGGTGCTGTGCGGCTACGACGATCATCTGTTTAATACCCTGCTGCTCGGCGGCGACGGGGCGATCTCGGCCAGCGGCAACTTTGCCCCACAGGTGTCGGTAAATCTTCTGAAAGCCTGGCGGGATAACGACGTGGCGAAAGCGGCTGAGTATCATCAGACCCTGCTGCAAATCCCGCAGATGTATCAGCTGGATACGCCGTTTGTGAACGTCATTAAAGAGGCGATCGTGCTCTGCGGTCGTCCTATTTCTACGCACGTCCTGCCGCCAGCCTCGCCGCTGGACGAGCCGCGCAAGGCGCAGCTGAAAACCCTGTTACAACAGCTCAAGCTCTGCTGAGCCGGACGATAACGATGACCATTGAGAAAATTTTCACCCCACAGGACGATGCGTTTTATGCGGTGATCACCCACGCGGCGGGGCCGCAGGGCACGCTGCCGCTGACCCCGCAGATGCTGATGGAATCCCCCAGCGGCAACCTGTTCGGTATGACGCAGAACGCCGGGATGGGCTGGGATGCCAACAAGCTCACCGGCAAAGAGGTGCTGATCATCGGCACCCAGGGCGGCATCCGCGCCGGAGACGGGCGTCCGGTTGCGCTGGGCTACCACACCGGACACTGGGAGATCGGCATGCAGATGCAGGCGGCGGCGAAGGAGATCACCCGCAACGGCGGGATCCCGTTCGCCGCCTTCGTCAGCGATCCGTGCGACGGCCGTTCTCAGGGCACGCACGGCATGTTCGACTCCCTGCCGTACCGCAACGACGCGGCGATCGTGTTTCGCCGCCTGATCCGCTCCCTGCCGACGCGCCGGGCGGTGATCGGCGTGGCAACCTGCGATAAAGGGCTGCCCGCCACCATGATTGCGCTGGCTTCCATGCACGATCTGCCGACCATTCTGGTGCCGGGCGGGGCGACGCTGCCGCCCACCGTGGGGGAAGATGCGGGCAAAGTGCAGACCATCGGCGCGCGCTTCGCCAACCATGAGCTCTCCTTGCAGGAGGCCGCCGAGCTGGGCTGTCGCGCCTGCGCGTCGCCGGGCGGCGGGTGTCAGTTCCTCGGTACGGCGGGCACCTCGCAGGTAGTGGCGGAGGCGCTGGGTCTGGCGCTGCCGCACTCTGCACTGGCGCCGTCCGGGCAGGCGGTGTGGCTGGAGATCGCCCGCCAGTCGGCACGCGCGGTCAGTGAACTGGATAACCGTGGCATCACCACGCGCGATATCCTCACCGACAAAGCCATCGAAAACGCGATGGTGATCCACGCGGCGTTCGGCGGCTCCACTAATTTACTGCTGCACATTCCAGCCATCGCCCACGCGGCGGGCTGCACGATCCCGGACGTTGAACACTGGACACGCGTCAACCGCAGGGTGCCGCGCCTGGTGAGCGTGCTGCCCAACGGCCCGGACTATCACCCGACCGTGCGCGCCTTCCTCGCGGGCGGCGTGCCGGAGGTGATGCTCCACCTGCGCGATCTCGGCCTGTTGCATCTGGACGCCATGACCGTCACTGGCCAGACAGTGGGCGAGAACCTCGACTGGTGGCAGAGCTCGGAGCGCCGTAAGCGCTTCCGCCAGTGCCTGCGCGAGCAGGACGGCGTGGAGCCGGATGACGTGATCCTGCCGCCGGAGAAGGCAAAAGCGAAAGGGCTGACCTCGACGGTCTGCTTCCCGACGGGCAACATCGCGCCGGAAGGATCGGTGATCAAGGCCACGGCGATCGACCCGTCGGTGGTGGATGACGATGGCGTTTACCGCCACACTGGCCGGGTACGGGTGTTTGTCTCGGAAGCGCAGGCCATCAAGGCCATAAAGCGGGAAGAGATTGCGCAGGGCGATATCATGGTGGTGATCGGCGGCGGGCCGTCCGGCACCGGTATGGAAGAGACCTACCAGCTTACCTCCGCGCTGAAGCATATCTCGTGGGGCAAGACGGTGTCGTTAATCACCGATGCGCGCTTCTCGGGCGTGTCGACGGGGGCCTGCTTCGGCCACGTATCGCCGGAGGCGCTGGCGGGAGGGCCGATTGGTAAGCTGCGCGATAACGACATCATTGAGATTGCCGTGGACCGCCTGACTCTGACCGGTAGCGTGAACTTCATCGGTACCGCGGACAACCCGCTGACGCCGGAAGAGGGCGCGCGCGAGCTGGCGCGGCGGCAGACGCACCCGGACCTGCACGCTCACGACTTTTTGCCGGACGATACCCGGCTGTGGGCGGCATTACAGTCCGTGAGTGGCGGCACCTGGAAAGGCTGTATTTATGACACCGATAAAATCATTGAGGTAATTAACGCCGGTAAAAAAGCACTCGGCCTTTAATTATTTTTTGAGAGAAAGTCGTCTGCGGAAAATATTCCGCGGGCGGTTTTTGCTTGTCTTTAATTTACTAATTTAAACAATGACTTATGATATATCGTTGGCGTCACAAAAGCGAAATAACGTAATTCAGAAATAAGATATGATCATTGCTGGTTAATTGAGCATCTCATTACACTCCATTAACACGATGTTGTAATTCAGCACACTACATAAGGGTGTAATTCTGATGACGCAATTAACCATGAAAGACAAAATTGGCTACGGGCTGGGTGATACCGCCTGCGGCTTCGTCTGGCAGGCCACGATGTTCCTGCTGGCCTATTTCTACACCGACGTGTTCGGTCTCTCCGCGGGCATAATGGGGACGCTGTTTTTAGTTTCCCGCGTGCTCGACGCCGTGACCGATCCGCTGATGGGGCTGCTGGTAGACCGCACCCGCACCCGCTACGGCCAGTTCCGCCCGTTCCTGCTGTGGGGCGCCATCCCGTTTGGCATCGTCTGCATGCTGACCTTCTACACGCCGGACTTCTCCGCGCAGGGCAAAATCATTTACGCCTGCGTGACCTACATTCTGCTGACTCTGGTCTACACCTTCGTTAACGTCCCGTACTGTGCCATGCCGGGGGTGATCACCGCGGACCCGAAAGAGCGTCATGCCCTTCAGTCCTGGCGTTTCTTCCTCGCCGCCGCTGGGTCGCTCGCCATCAGCGGCATCGCGCTGCCGCTGGTCAGCATCATCGGCAAAGGGAACGAGCAGGTGGGCTATTTCGGCGCCATGTGCGTGCTGGGTCTGAGCGGCGTAGTCCTGCTTTATGTCTGCTTCTTCACCACCAAAGAGCGCTACACCTTTGAGGTGCAGCCGGGTTCGTCGGTGGCGAAAGATCTTAAGCTGCTGCTGGGCAACGGCCAGTGGCGGATCATGTGCGCCTTCAAGATGATGGCGACCTGCTCCAACGTGGTGCGCGGCGGGGCGACGCTCTACTTCGTGAAATACGTGATGGATCACCCGGAGATGGCGACCCAGTTTTTACTTTACGGCAGCCTCGCCACCATGTTCGGCTCGCTCTGCTCCTCCCGTCTGCTGGGCCGATTCGACCGCGTCACCGCCTTTAAGTGGATCATCGTCGCTTACTCGCTCATCAGCCTGCTGATTTTCTTCACGCCAGCAGAGCATATTGCCCTGATTTTCGCCCTCAACATCCTGTTCCTGTTCGTCTTTAACACCACCACGCCGCTACAGTGGCTGATGGCCTCTGACGTGGTGGATTACGAGGAGAGCCGCAGCGGTCGCCGCCTCGACGGGCTGGTGTTCTCCACCTACCTGTTCAGCCTGAAGATTGGCCTGGCGATTGGCGGGGCGGTGGTGGGCTGGATCCTGGCCTGGGTGAACTACTCCGCCAGCAGCAGCGTGCAGCCGGTCGAGGTACTGACCACCATCAAAATTCTGTTCTGCGTGGTGCCGGTGGTGCTCTACGCGGGCATGTTCATCATGCTGTCGTTCTATAAGCTCACCGACGCCCGCGTGGAGGCCATCAGCCAGCAGCTGATCAAGCACCGCGCGGCGCAGGGTGAGGCCATTCCCGACGCCGCGACAGCCGCATCCCATTAACCGGAGGCAACATGGAAATCACTAACCCGATACTCACCGGCTTCAACCCGGACCCGTCCCTGTGCCGCCAGGGCGAGGACTACTACATCGCCACCTCGACCTTCGAGTGGTTCCCGGGCGTGCGCATCTATCACTCCCGCGACCTGAAAAACTGGTCGCTGGTCAGCACGCCGCTGGACCGCGTGTCGATGCTGGACATGAAGGGCAACCCGGACTCCGGCGGTATCTGGGCGCCGTGCCTGAGCTACGCCGACGGCAAATTCTGGCTGCTCTACACCGACGTGAAGATTGTCGATTCGCCGTGGAAAAATGGCCGCAACTTCCTCGTCACCGCGCCGTCCATCGAAGGGCCGTGGAGCGAGCCGATCCCGATGGGCAACGGCGGGTTCGATCCGTCCCTGTTCCACGACGACGATGGCCGCAAATACTACCTCTACCGCCCGTGGGGGCCGCGCCATCACAGCAACCCGCACAACACCATCGTGATGCAGGAGTTTGACCCGCAGACCGGCACCCTCTCGCCCGAGCGCAAAACGCTGTTTACCGGCACGCCGCTCTGCTACACCGAAGGGGCGCATCTTTATCGCCACGCGGGATGGTACTACCTGATGGTTGCCGAAGGCGGCACCAGCTACGAGCACGCCGTCGTGGTGCTGCGTGCAAAAACCATCGACGGGCCGTACGAGCTTCACCCGGATGTGACGATGATGACCAGCTGGCACCTGCCGGAGAACCCGCTGCAAAAGAGCGGCCACGGCTCGCTGCTGCAAACCCACACCGGGGAGTGGTATATGGCCTACCTTACCAGCCGCCCGCTGCGCCTGCCCGGCGTGCCGCTGCTGGCCTCAGGCGGACGCGGTTACTGTCCGCTGGGGCGCGAGACCGGCATCGCCCGCATTGAATGGCGCGATGGCTGGCCGTACGTGGAGGGCGGTAAGCACGCGCAGCTGACCGTGAAAGGCCCGCAGGTGGCGGAGCAGCCCGCCGCCGTTCAGGGTAGCTGGCGGGATGATTTCGACGGCAGCACGCTTGACCCTGAATTGCAGACTCTGCGCATTCCGTTCGACGACACCCTCGGCTCACTCACCGCGCGCCCCGGCTATTTACGGCTCTACGGCAACGACTCGCTCAACTCGACCTTTACCCAGTCGACGGTGGCGCGCCGCTGGCAGCACTTCACCTTCCGGGCCGAGACGCGGATGCAGTTCTCGCCGGTTCACTTCCAGCAGAGCGCGGGGCTGACCTGCTACTACAACAGCAAAAACTGGAGCTACTGCTTTGTGGACTACGAGGAGGGGCAGGGCAGAACGATTAAGGTTATTCAGCTCGACCACAACGTGCCGTCGTGGCCGCTGCACGAGCAGCCCATTCCCGTGCCGGAGAGTGCGAAGAGCGTCTGGCTAAGGGTGGATGTGGATGCGCTGGTCTACCGCTACAGCTACTCGTTCGACGGCGAGACGTGGCATGCCGTGCCGGTGACGTATGAGGCGTGGAAGCTGTCGGATGACTATATCGGCGGGCGCGGCTTCTTCACCGGCGCGTTTGTGGGGCTGCACTGCGAGGACATCAGCGGCGACGGCTGCCACGCGGACTTCGACTACTTCACCTACGAGCCGGCCTAACGGCTCAGGCCGGGTAGCCCAGCGCGCGTGAGAGCTGGAGCCCAGCCTGCTGAAGCTGCTCGCGGAAGTTAGCCAGCTCAGCGTCGTCCACGCGCGAGGTCAGCGTCGACAGGCTCAGGGCGGCGATGACGCGGGACTCGTGGTTCCACACCGGCACCGCCACGCAGCGCACGCCCTGCTCGTTCTCTTCGCTATCCAGGGCGTAACCCTGCTCGCGGGTCTGCGCCAGGGCACTCATTAAGGCTTCGCGAGAGGCAAGGGTAGAAGGGGTATAGGTGGTGTACTGATAGCCCTCCAGCAGGGCGTTCAGCTCGGCCTCGCCCAGCCAGGCAATCAACACTTTGCCGATGGCGGTGGCGTGAACCGGCAGGCGGCGGCCGATGCGCGAATAGGCGATGGCAGCGAGCTTGCCTTCAATCTTCTCGATATAGACCCCTTCACGCCCGTCCAGGATCCCCAGATGGGTCGTCTGCCCGGTCCGCCGGGACAGCTCCGTCAGCCAGCCTTTCGCCTTCTGCCGAATATCCATCGAGCCCACGACAAAATGCCCGCGCTCGACCAGCTTCATGCCGAGGCGATACTTACCGTTCTCCGGGTTCTGATCGATATAGCCGTGAAGCTGGAGGGTTTTCAGCAGCGAGTGGAGGGTACTCTTGCTCAGCCCCATCAGTTTGCTGATGTCGGTGATCTTAAGCTCGGTGGCCTGCTCGTTGAACAGGTCGAGGATCTGCAACGCACGTTCAACAGACTGAATAATCGGCATAATGCTGGTATGTCCACGCTGGAATTAAGGCGAAAACGTACCTTTTTCGGGGTGAAAAATCAATTGAGTAGAGCGGGTTGTGGGAGAAAGGGCATCAGCCGCATCGTCGCCTGATTTGCCCGGCGGCGCTGCGCTTGCACGGGCCTACGGGCTGGGTTTTCTCCCTCTCCCTGTGGGAGAGGGCCGGGGTGAGGGCACCAACGCGCAGAGGACTCAACCCCCAAGCGTCGCCACCATCACCGCCTTAATCGTATGCATCCGATTTTCCGCCTGGTCGAACACGATGCTCGCCGGCGACTCAAACACCTCGTCCGTCACTTCCATCCCGCCGTGCAGATCGAACTCTTTCGCCATCTGCTTGCCGAGCGTGGTCTGGTCGTCATGGAACGCCGGCAGACAGTGCAGGAACTTCACGTTCGGGTTGCCGGTCAGCGCCATCATCTGCGCGTTCACCTGATACCCGCGCAGCAGCGCGATACGCTCCGCCCACTTCTCTTTGGCTTCGCCCATCGACACCCACACGTCGGTATAGATAAAGTCCGCGCCCTTCACGCCCGCCGCCACGTCTTCCGTCAGGGTGATTTTCCCGCCGTGCTTTTCCGCCAGCGCGCTGCACTCTGCCACCAGGCTCTCTTCCGGCCAACAGGCCTTCGGGGCCACCAGGCGTAGATCCAGCCCGGTCAGCGCCGCCGCTTCCAGCATCGAGTTGCCCATGTTGTTGCGCGCGTCGCCCGCGTAGACCAGCGTCATCTCGTTAAACGCCTTGCCCGGCAGGTGCTCCTGCATGGTCAGCAGATCCGCCAGCAGCTGCGTCGGGTGGAACTCGTTGGTCAGCCCGTTCCACACCGGCACGCCAGCATACTGCGCCAGCGTCTCGACGACTTCCTGGCCGTGGCCGCGGTACTGAATGCCGTCGTACATCCGCCCGAGCACGCGTGCGGTGTCCTTAATTGACTCTTTATGCCCAATCTGGCTGCCGCTCGGCCCTAAATAGGTAACGCGCGCGCCCTGGTCAAATGCGGCAACTTCGAAAGAGCAACGTGTACGGGTCGAGTCTTTTTCGAAGATGAGCGCGATGTTTTTGTCAGTAAGCTTTTGTACTTCCTTGCCCTTTTTTTTATCGGCTTTGAGCTGTGCGGCAAGGGTCAGCAGAGAAGTGAACTGTGCAGGGGTAAAGTCGAGCAATTTCAGAAAGTGTTTCTTGTACAGATCAGACATTTTATCCTCGCATGGCGAACGCCACTTATTGAATTAAAATTCACTTTATATGTGTAATTATTCATTTGCAACCCCGTTTCACAAATCTTTCCAACAAAGGTGGAGGCAAACCCGTCCGTGTGTGAAAATAGAAGTATCTGCCGCACTTTAAAGAGGATTGAGCCATGGCAAACCCGGAACACCTGGAAGAGCAACGCGAAGAGACGCGTCTGATTATTGAAGAGCTGCTGGAAGACGGTAGCGATCCGGACGCGCTGTACACCATCGAACACCATTTCTCTGCGGACGACTTTGAAGCGCTGGAAAAAATGGCCGTGGAAGCCTTCAAGCTGGGTTACGAAGTGACCGAGCCGGAAGAGCTGGAAGTGGAAGAGGGCGACACCGTCATCTGCTGCGACATCCTGAGCGAAGGCGCGCTGAAGGCGGAGCTGATCGACGCGCAGGTGGAACAGCTGATGAACCTGGCCGAGAAGTTTGAAGTGGAATACGACGGCTGGGGAACCTACTTCGAAGATCCGAACGGTGAAGACGGCGAAGAAGGCGACGACGAAGACTACGTCGACGAAGACGACGACGGCGTGCGTCACTAAGCGTTTCAGGCGGTGGCGTGCGCCACCGCTTTTTCAAGGCAGAACCATGGATTACCCGCAGATACTCGCCCCCGTACTCAACTTCCTCCAGTGCCCGACCCCGCAAGCATGGATTGATAAAGCCCGCGACCCGGCGAACCTGCCGCTGCTGCTCACCGACCACATGGTGTGCGAGCTCAAGGCCGCCCAGACCGCGCTGCTGCTGGTGCGTAAATACGTCGCCGACGAAAGCGGTGCCGACGCGCTGCTCGACTGGCTCAAACCCTATGAACAGTTCACCTTCCGCGACGGCCCGGAGCCGGACTTCATTGCCCTGCACAGGCAGATTGGCAAAAGCGTGATGCCCAAAACCGACGACCCGTGGGGCCAGGCGCTCATCGACAGCATGGTGCTGCTGATTAAAGAGGAGCTGCACCACTTCTGGCAGGTGCGCGAGGCGATGCTAGCCCGCGACATTCCGTACGTCAAAATCACCGCCAGCCGCTACGCCAAAGGGATGCTGAAGGAAGTGCGCACCCACGAACCGCTGACGCTGATCGACAAGCTCATCTGCGGCGCCTACATCGAAGCCCGTTCCTGCGAACGCTTCGCCGCGCTGGCCCCGTTCCTCGACGATGACTTACAGAAGTTCTATCTCTCGCTGCTGCGCTCGGAAGCGCGCCATTATCAGGACTACCTGACGCTGGCCCGGCGGGTGAGCGACGACGATATCTCACCGCGCATAAAGCTTTTTGGCGAAATTGAAGCCACACTTATCTCGACACCGGACCACGAGTTTCGCTTCCACAGCGGCGTGCCGGTGTAAACCGGCACAACTCAAGGATAAGGATGCGAGATGAAAAAAACGTGGATCAGTACGGTCGTTGTTATTGTCGCGGCCGCCGCCGTGGCGTTCTGGGTGTTCTTTGACAGGCAACGCCCTCCGGAAGCGCAGATTGATACCACCCTTAACGCGATGCCTGCCTGGCAGGTGATTAAGGAGCAGGAGCCCGCGCTGCATGAGCGCATCCTCGACCAGATGGCAGCCCTGCAAAAAGCGGGCGAGCCGGAGCAGCAGATTATCGACACCATCCAGCCGCAGATCCTGCATTTGCAGATGTCGCGCCTGCAAAACGCGCCGGACGCCAACGTGGTGAACTACATGACCATCAACATGGAGCAGACTGCCGCCATCCAGAAGGTGAGCGACGACGCCTGCTTCCGCTTCCTCTACCCGATGGTGAAGGGCGGCGTGAATCCGATGCGCATGCTGGATAAAGACCTGATGACGCGGCGAATGCAGGCCGACGCCGACATGATGCGCGCGGCCTACGGCAAAAACCGCCACACCGTGACCCCGGCCGAACGCGAGGCGGCAGTCGAAGATGTGCGGCCGATTATGAAACAACTAGCCGATAAGTACGGCGAGGACATCCAGCTGTTGCAGATGCCGGAGAAGGCGGTGGGCAAGGAGAAGCTCTCCTGCGATATGGTGCAGGACATGTGGGCGAAGGTGCTGGCGCTGCCGGAGCAGAAGGCGGCGGGGGTGATTCGGCTGGCGGTGTCTGAGCTGGAGTGACGAAGGGCGCTGGTTTTTTGGGCACTTAGCGCGGGTTTCGCGCGTCGTCGCTTGCAAGGCGGCGCGCGACAGGTATAATCCACAACGTTTCCGCATCCCCTTCAGTGCCGAAGTGGCGAAATCGGTAGACGCAGTTGATTCAAAATCAACCGTAGAAATACGTGCCGGTTCGAGTCCGGCCTTCGGCACCATCGGAACATCAATAGACGTCAACGGACGTCTTTTTTTGTGCCTGAAATCCAGTATCCGCAAGGCTTTCCTCGCTTTTTCAATCTTGCAAAGTCAATCTACACCTTAGTGATGCCGGTGCAACTACGGGTTAACATTTGCACCCTCATCGAACAATTGAAAGGATACTCAACATTGCTATGAGGAATGTCAATGTTCGTACAGCCAAGCCTGAAGCAAAAGCTTGTAAACTGACCGAAGGAAAAGGCATGTTTTTGCTGGTTCACACTAACGTTGTTACTGCGATTGTGGGCAGATTTTCAGGATAAAAAGCGTGAAAGTTGAGCTAGTCAATTTGACTTTGGTAATCTTTTTTTCAGTTAAACCAAGATAGTTGCAGAACATGGCTTTATATGTCTGCGAACAATATAATTGGGTGCTAGAGCAGAACGGAAGCTATGTTTTTAATAAAAAATGGCTTTTGGTACTCGGATACGAGGAGGTCTCCTGATGAACCATGAGCAGTTAGCTCAGTATGGATTCAAGTTTGGAAAAAATGGACCTCATGCAGCGCGTTGCATGATGATCGAAGAATTGAAGATATTGCTCCAGGCACGGCCTGAGAACACCTTACAAGAAGAATATAGGGTAAGCATTGTGGATGACAATATTCTCCATAAACCCAGTTCTAGTGCCAGGAAACTAACTTATCGGCACATGGTTGGTCTTTATGGGATGTCTCCGCACATACCTTTGTTCAAATTTTTTCGTCAACTTTGGGAGCTATCTGAAGAAGCTCAGCCTCTACTCGCACTGCAATTGGCTATTGCAAGAGATCCACTACTTCGAGAATCTGTTGGAGTCATTACGGCACTTAAGCCTGGGCAAATCTTACCCAGAAGCGTTATGGAAGAACACCTAGCAAAAGACGATCCAGATCGATTTAGTCAGGCATCACTTCAGTCATTTGCTCGAAACATTAGTGGCACCTGGACTCAATCAGGTTATCTTTCGGGTAAGGTTAAAAAACAACGTACTGACCCAAAAGTAACGTATGTGAACGTGGTTTTTGCTCTACTTCTTGGGCACTTCCAGGGGCTTTCAGGTAAACGTTTGTTTGATAGTTTTTGGATGAAACTATTACCAGTTGATGAAACAACTTTGTATGAGCTTGCATATAGAGCAACTTTGCGCGGCCTGATTAATTTCAAACAAGCCAGTGAGGTCGTTGAAGTGTCTTTTGCACCTCTGAATCTCCTAGTTAAGGAATAACGTAATGTCTGACAGATTGTCAAAATTACTGAAAAGTTTTTCCAGTCACATCAGTGTGCCATGGGGTAAAAATATCTCAGCTGAAGAGAAAGCTATCTTTGTCGTATATGACAAAGAGGATGAGCTTAAGCTTCGTGCTCGCATGACTGAATTTGAGCATGCATGCATCGAAAGCGAGCACCCATGGCTGTTGTTGGACTTGACCAATGAGTTCCCTTACTGGATGGCCCGACAGGACTACAAAGAGGCTTATTTCGAAGATCCAGAGTATCTGGAAGGAAGCTATGACTATTTTGCTGAAGAGCTTGTGTCGAAACTCCATGAGCAGATTAATGCGCACCAAACACCTGAATCTGTAGTGGCTCTTATGGGATGTGGGACCATGTTCGGCTTTGTATCAGTCTCCGCTTTAGTTAAATCTTTAACGACTCAAGTACAGGGACGCTTGGTGGTATTTTTCCCCGGAGAATATCATGAGAATAACTACAAACTGCTCGATGCCAAAGATGGCTGGGGATATCAAGCCACTGCGATCACCATAGCTTAACTAGGTAAAGAATAATGCTAAACCGCGAAATTTATAAACTTGACCCTCTGGAAAGCAAATTGGCCAACAACGGTGTGGCTGAGGTAAAAGATGATCTCTCCAAAGGGGCTCTTGAAACATTAGATTATGAGCTGCGGACGTTTGTCTGTAGCGGGGCTTATGCCAAAGGCATGGCTGATATTCTTAGCAACTACTTACGAAACGTTAAAAGTTCTGGTGAACAACCTGCAGTTTGGATTTCAGGCTTTTTCGGTTCTGGGAAATCGCATCTAGCTAAAATGCTCAGAACCCTTTGGGTGAATCAGAAAATGGAGAGCGGAGCAGATGCTCGCTCATTGGTTGAGTTACCCGATGATGTACGACAATATTTTGACGAACTTTCAACATTGGGAAGTCGACTGGGAGGACTTCATGCCGCGTCAGGAACTTTGGGGGCGGGAGCAGAAGACAAAGTTCGATTAGCCTTGTTGGCGATCATTTTCAAATCAGCTGGGTTGTCTGAGCAATATCATCTTGCCCAATTTGAACTTTGGTTAAGATCTGAAGGGGTGCTTGAGCAAGTAAAAGCTTACATCCAACAGCATGCCAAAGGTAAAGAAGGCGAAGACCTTTGGAAGAAAGAACTGCGCAATCTCCATGTTTCACCAGTCATGGCGAATGCGCTGTTACATGCTTTACCATCTCTTGGAAGTGATGCTAAAGAAGTACGAGATATGCTGCGTGCGCAATATAAAATTGTTGATGATGTATCAAATACGGAAATGGTTCAGTCGATTGTTGATGCATTGTCAAATGAAGGCGAAATGCCCTTAACTTTGGTTGTTCTTGACGAGGTTCAGCAGTATATCGCTGATGATCCAGATCGTGCTCATCTTGTGCAAGAGACCGTTGAAACATGCTGTAAAGCTGGCGCACTTAAGTCGAAATTGCTTTTCGTCGCCACAGGGCAAAGTGCCTTATCCGGGTTGCAAAACCTGCAACGCCTTATGGGGCGTTTCCAGATTTCTGTTCAGCTTGAGGATACTGATGTCGATGCGGTAATCCGGAAAGTTATTCTCCAGAAGAAAGAAACTGCCAGAGCTGAGATCGAATCCGTGGTACATCATAACCTCGGTGAGATTAATCGTCATATGAGTGGTTCTGTTATTGAAGCTCATAAAGACGATGAAAAATGGATGGTTGCAGACTATCCGTTACTGCCAGTGCGTCGTCGTTTCTGGGAGCGAGTCCTTCCTGCGCTGGATAAAACCGGAACCGGATCCCAACTTCGAAATCAGTTACGTGTAGTGCATGAGGCCACAAAATCTACGGCGCTTAAACCGTTGGGTTCAGTTGTCCCTGCCGATTTTATCTATGAACAAATTGCAATCAACCTGCTACAAACGGGTGTTATTGGCAAAGAGATCTACGAAAAGATAGCTCGCTTCAAGGCTGGGGACGAAGATGAAGTCCTCCAGGGTAGAGTGCTTTCGTTGATACTACTCATTAGTAAACTACCAACGGATATTAATCACGGTATTGCCTCAACGGAAGCTTTCCTCGCTGATTTGCTTCTGGAACATTTAAGTGATGGTAAGCATGAACTGAGAGCAAAATTGCCACATTTAATTCAACAACTGGTTGATGACGGCGACTTACTGCCAATGAATACTAGTGCAGGTGTTGAATACAGGTTGCAAACGCTTGAAAGCCAGCAGTGGCATGATACTTTCAAACAACAACAAAATGATCTACGCGGTAACCCACAGCGTTTAGAAACGTTCCGCAGCCTCGAAATAAAAAACCGTGTTAACACTGCCCTAGGGTTTGGTAGCGTTAATCAAGGGGTCAGTAACGAACCCCGTAAGATCACCGTGTGTTTCGAACAGGATCTTCCTGCCGATGCTAAAAAAAATCTCTATGCTCATGTACTTGAATGTAAAGAAAAAGCTTTCGAGGATGCAGTGCGTAGTGCGAACCCTGATGACGCCACTATTTTCATTCATGTTCCATCCATTCGCCGTAATGAGCTACTGAGCGCAATTGTCGATTTTAAAGCGGCGGAAACAACTCTGGAAGTGAGTGGGATACCCTCTACGGATGCGGGTAAAGACGCTCGCGCTGCAATGGAGCACCGGAAGTATGAAGCTGAGCGCACCAAGAAACTGATCCTCAAAGAAATTATTGATGGTATCCAGGTACAAATGGCTGGTGGGAGCGAAGTATCTGGCGACACGCTAGTTGAGCAGTTCCAGAACGCAGGTAAGAAAGCATGTGAACGGCTCTACACTGAGTTTAAGCCTGCAGATCAAAAAGGATGGGATAAGGTATTTGAGCGTGCAAGTAAATTCGCTGATGCCAATGCGCTGGAAGCTGTAGGTCATAATGATGAAGTGGAAAAGCATCCAGTCTGTGTCGCCATTAAACGCTACATCGGTGTTGCAAAAAATGGGGCTGAGATACGAGATAAATTTATGTCAGCTCCTTTCGGCTGGCCGAAAGATACCGTTGACGGCGGGCTCTTTGCCATGTTGGCAGCCGGTGTGCTGAAAGCAAGTGATTCTCAGGAAAAATCAGTTGATGCGAAAAGTTTGGAGCGCAGCAAGGTATCTCAAACTAACTTCCGTCCTGAGACCGTTAGTCTGTCGCCACGACAGCTGGCGGGCATCAAAAGTTTGATTCATGCGATTGGTTTGAACTGCACAAACGGTGAAGAACAATCCAAATTACGCGATGCGATAGATGCAGCCAAGCAACTGGCGCGCAAAGCAGGTGGAGATGCCCCACTACCGCTGCCGCCAAAAGCAGAGCTGCTTGTCGAAGTCGAAAGGCTTTCTGGTAATGAACAGTTAATGGCTGCGTATGAACGACATAGCAACATCATCGATGAAGTGGAGCGTTGGAAAGGGCTTGCTGAAAAAGTATCCGCCAGACAGGCGCGTTGGGGGGAACTGAAGGCTGCGCTTAAATTTTGCCAAAACTTAGTTGGCTATGATGAGCTAATGAAAGAGGTGCATGCGATTGAGCAAAATCGAAGCCTGCTGGTCGATCCTGATCCCGTACAGCCGCTGCTGAAGCAGGTAATAGAAAAAATTCGCGTTGCCATTTTGAAAAAGTACGAAGATTTCCAAACGGAATATAACGAGTGCTTAAAAGATGTGCAGGAAGATGCAATTTGGAACCAGCTTTCTAATGAGCAGCAGGAGCAATTGCTGAAAAAGCACCATCTGGATAACCTGGAAATGTCACCTTTGTCCGGTAATGACAGAGTACTCGAATGTATTGAAAACACTTCATTAGCGCAGTGGAGCGATAAAACCTCAGCCTTGGCAGGCCGTTTTAGCCGTATGCGTCAGGATGCGGTTGATCTGTTGGTGCCTAAGGCACAAATCGTCCATTTGCCAAGATCAGTCATTGAGACCGAGGCGGAGCTCGATATCTGGCTGGCAAAGGTTCGACAAGACGTTATGGCTGCTTTGGCAGAAAATCGCCCCGCATCTCTGAAATAACTATTCACCGCATTTGGGCCCTGACAATCATGTCAGGGCTCCTGATTTGAATCGAAATGCATAATTAGAAATTAAACTTCATTTAAGAGTTCTACATGCGACAGCCACTGGATAAAACACTTAGAAATCAACTGGAAAAAACCGTTGTTAGGGCCCGTGAACTGATAGAAAAAGCAGCGTCAGAGGCGTTAACTCGTTTAGGTGTAGAAATAGCGGAAGTGCCTGCTTATCTGAACGATAATGAGCGTAAGCTGCGTAATCGCCTGCGTGCCCATGCCCGTCAGTTGGGTGACAAGCTGCAATCTAATGGTAAGCAGAGTATTGAACACCTGCGAGCAGAAGTCAGTTATGAGCACTGGCATCGTATGTTATTTGCCCGTTTTCTGGAGCAAAACAATCTCTTAATGCTGGATAAATATCTTGCTGTAACGCTGGCAGACTGTCAGGAATATGCCCAAGAAGAAGGTTGCAAAGATGGCTGGGAACTGGCTGGGAAGCTGGCTCAGAAAATGTTACCCCAAGTATTTCGAACTGACTCTCCTGTGTTTGAGCTGCAGATCCCTGTCGACCATATCCGCGAATTAGAAGATTTAATTTTGACTCTTCCAGGGGAAGTATTTCAGGCCCAAGACAGCCTGGGATGGTGTTATCAGTTCTGGCAAAGCAAACGTAAAGAGGAGGTGAATGCGGCGGGGATTCCGATTGGTGCTGATGAGTTAAGCCCCGTCACCCAGCTGTTTACCGAACCTTATATGGTGAACTTCCTCTTAGATAACAGCCTGGGTGCTTGGTGGGCGAAAAAACAGCTGACGGATGCGGATTTACGCTCGGTCAGTGATGAGAAAACCTTGCGTCAGGCTGCCGCTATCGAGGGTGTGCCGCTGGAATATCTACGTTTTGTTAAAACCAGCAATGAGCAGGGTGAGTTGTGGCAAGCCGCCGGTGGCTGGTTTGATGGCTGGCCACAGGAAGTTCGTGCACTGAAAGCGCTGGATCCGTGCTGTGGTTCAGGGCATTTTCTGGTTGCATTATTCCTGATGCTGGTGCCAATGCGTATGCAGCTTGAAGGTCTTGATGCCAGAAGCGCTGTAGATAAGGTGCTTGCTGATAACCTTTATGGCCTTGAACTAGACAGCCGTTGTGTGGAGATTGCAGCCTTTGCTCTGGCGTTGGAGGCCTGGCGTTATCCGGGAGCTGGCGGCTATCGTAGTCTACCAACTCTGAATATTGCCTGCTCCGGGATGGATGTCAGTGCTGCCACTCAGGAATGGCAGGCCCTGGCTAAACACAATCCAGATATTAGTGAGGCGCTCAAATGGTTTACTCGCACTTTCAAAGATGCCCCTGTACTGGGCAGCCTGATTGACGTCAACGCGGCATATTTTGAAGGAAAAGATGAATGCAAACCTGCGCCTTGGCAAGTTCTTCTTGAAGCACGAACTGCAACCGATGATGAAGCAAAAACAGCGCAGGTGACCGCTCAGGGCTTGGCAATGGCAGCGAAGCTTTTATCTGAAAACTATAACCTAGTAGCGACTAACGTGCCTTATCTGGCTCGTGGCAAGCAGTGCGAGACGTTAAAAGATTTTTGTGAGAATTACTTCCCTGAAGCGAAGACTGATTTGGCTACGGTGTTCCTAGAGCGCTGTATAAATTTCAACCATATAGGCGGCACTTCAACAATCGTCTTACCCCAAAATTGGCTATTTTTGGCTGGTTATAAGAAGCTTCGTGAAAAATTGTTAAAAGAAGAGACTTGGAATCTTGTTGCACGTTTAGGCTCGAAAGGATTTCAGACACCAATGTGGGATTTTAATGTCCAACTGATAACCATAAGTAAAGGGACTCCGCTTCAAGAGGTGCTATTAAGAGGTATGAATGTTTCTGCTTCTAAAACGCCAGTTGAAAAATGTTTATTTTTAAAAAACATTAATATGGAGTCAACGACGCAACGCATTCAATTGAATAATGTTGATTATAGGTTTTCATTTTCACCGATTACAAGTGAAAATAGTTTATATAATTATGCTAGTAGTATTGAGGGGCTAACAACAGGTGATCTCCCTCGTTTTGTTCAATTTTTTTGGGAGAGAAGGAAAATTGATTGTGGATGGGTTCCCTATATGGGGGGAGAAACGACCAAAAAATTTTTTGGTGGAAGAGAGCAGATCTTGAAATGGGATAAAGGACAAGGTGAGTTACAATCATTCCCAACGGCACATAATTTTCCAAGTAAATACATGAATGGCCGAAAAATACTTGGAGAAAAAGGCATTCGAATTGCTCAAATGGGAGTGTTTGCACCAACAATTACCTATGGGGATATATTTGACAAAAATTCAGCAAATATTGTTCCACATGATTCTGATTCAAACTTATTGGCTGCGATTTGGTGTTTTGTTGAAGATGATAATTTTTACGATAAAGTCAAAGAAGTTGACCAGGCGCTTAAGGTAACTAATGCCAGTTTTTTGAAATTAGAATTTGAAAAAAACTATTGGTGTGAGCTTGCTAATGAAAAATATCCTAACGGATTACCAAAAGCTTACACCAACGATCCTACACAATGGATATTCCATGGACATCCTTGCGGCACAGTAATTTGGGATGAATGTAAAAAATGGACTGCTATCGCTGATAAGCGAACCGACGAGACAGTACTACAAGTTGCGGTTGCTCGCCTTTTGGGTTACCGGTGGCCAGCAGAGCTGGATGACAAAATGGAGCTGGCTGATGAGATGCTTCACTGGCTTGGTAAATCTGATGAATTGCTTAAACTCGTGGATGATGATGGCATAGTCTGCCTGCCAGCACTTCGCGGGGAAAAAGCCGCCGCTTCTCGCCTGGAAGGCATGCTGCAGGCTGCCTACGAAGAGGACTGGTCATCCAGTGTTCTCAGTGATCTGCTTGCCAGCGTTGGTAGTAAGAGCCTGGAAACCTGGCTGCGGGATAAATTCTTTGAACAACATTGCAAACTTTTCCAGCACCGCCCGTTTATCTGGCAAATCTGGGATGGTCTTAAAGATGGATTCTCAGTACTGGTCAACTACCATAAGCTCAATTATCAGGGTTTAGAGCGCCTGATTTATACCTATCTTGGGGACTGGATCCGTACTCAGGAGCATGGTTTCAAAGAAGGCATTGATGGTGCAGAAAGTCGTTTGATGGCGGCTAAAAACCTCAAAGACTCGCTGGAAGCCATCCTTAAAGGAGATGCCATCACCGGCAAGAGTGGTCTCGACATTTTTGTGCGCTGGAAACCGTTACACGAACAGCCTATGGGCTGGAACCCGGACTTAAATGATGGTGTTCGCCTTAATATTCGTCCGTTTATGCAGGCACCGGATGTGGATAAGAAGGGGGCCGGTGTTTTACGCACTAAGCCCAATATTAAGTGGGGTAAAGATCGCGGCAACGACGTTGAATCGGCCCCCTGGTATTATCTGGGCCTGCAGTATGGTGAAAAAGAGGGTGCGCGTATCAATGACCACCATATCAGTCTTGCAGATAAACAAGCTGCCAGAGACGAATATGAAAATAAGGAAAATCACGGATGATTAAATCAGTATTCAACTATCCGGTGTCAACCTTGTTGGATATTGAAGCAGGGGTGGTATATGCCATCCCACGTTACCAACGGGAGTACACCTGGGGTAAATGGCAATGGGATGCCTTGTTTGAGGATCTGTTAGAAAACGACCTTAATTACTATTTGGGGTCGATTATCTGTATCAATCAAAGTACAGATACGCTGGCTCTGCAGCAGTTAGAGTTAGTGGATGGCCAACAGCGAATGACCACATTGTCATTATTGTTAGCTGCCATTTATGCAAGCTACAACCAGTTAGGCATTGAACTTGAGATGGAACAACAGATAGAGCTGTATAACCTGAAGCATAAATTGGTGCTGAAAAAGAATGCGGACCAGCCCCGATTAGTACCTCAGGTGCAAAATGCCAACCAGCAGGATTACCTGGCAGTGTTGAAAGAGGCAGGCATTCTTAAAGAAGCTGAGTGGGTTTCCAATGCAGGTAATCGTCGGGTATTTCGTGCCTATCGACATTTTTTAATGCGTATTGAACAGTATGTCAGTGAGAGCGAAACCCCATTGCAGGCACTGAATGCGCTACTTGATAAAGTCAATGCATCTACTCTGGTAAAAATAGAGGTGGCAAGTCATTCAGATGCTTACACCCTGTTTGAGTCACTTAACAATCGCGGTGTACCTCTTACCGCGATTGATTTAATGAAAAACAAGCTACTGGCGAAGATTGAACAGATTGAGCCAGGCAGTATTGATAAGTCTTTTATCAGCTGGACCAAAGTGATGGAAGCCCTGGGGGATGATTATGGGGTACAAGAGCGTTTTTTCCGTCAGTACTACAATGCGTTCAAGCCTGAGTTAAAAGATATCGTCAATGTACCAGTAGCGACGAAATCTAATCTTATTCAAATTTTCGAAAAATTGATTGCTCATGATCCGCATCAATTCCTACAAGCTATGCGCAGTCATTCTGACTGGTATGCGCAGATTGTTGGGAATTGCGAAGTTCCGGATGAACCTAAACTAACAAAACTACTTAAAAGTCTGGATAGAATTCAAGGAGCTCCTTCTTATCTCTTATTGCTAATGTTGTTTGCCAGACGACAGAACTTAGCATTGAGCATTGAGCATATTGAAAAAGTGGTCACTTTGCTGATCAACTTCTTTGTCCGTAGGAACACTACTGATGTGCCTGCTACTCGGGATTTAAACCGCATATTTATGGAGTTAACTGAAATTCTGCAAAGCTGCCACGGTGAGCAGGTTATCAGTGCTATTGCTCATACCCTAGGGTCTGTCAGTACCTCTGATGAGCATTTCCGCCAAGCGCTTAGTGGCGGTCTATACGAAGAAAATAGCTGGGTCTGCCGCTTTATCCTGTGTGCTCTTGAAGAAAGCATGATGACCAAGGAGAACCAAGTAGACCTATGGGCAGTGGAAGGCAAGCAATATGTGTGGACCATTGAGCATGTTTTCCCACAAGGATTAAACATCCCTAATTCTTGGGTAGATATGATAGCGGATGGCGATAAAACGTTGGCGGAGCAATATCGTCAAAGCCATGTGCATAAACTTGGTAACTTGACTATTTCGGGATACAACAGTTCTTTAGGGAATAAGAGTTTTTTGGAAAAACGCGATCGTACGACCCGGGATAAACGTCCTGTAGGCTACAACAATGGTTTGTATCTTAATCAGGAGCTGGTTGTTGCTGATAATTGGTCAATAGCGCAAATTGAACAAAGAACAGCCGCGATGGTAGATAAGGCTATTACTCTGTTTAGTTTACCGGGTGTCGTCGGGAGATAACGAATGCAAGTAATTGATAAATTGATAGAGCAGCTACGAGGTAGTGCAAATTTTAATCCTGCGGTGCAAGAGGCCCCAGCAGCGGTTCTATGGACAGATGAAGCTTGCCAATGGCAAAGTGCTATGCCTTTGATTAAACAATTCATTCCTGAGCTGCTCGAGCTTGGTGAATATCAACCAGAGCAGCGGATTGGTCCGGCAATTTGGTTAAAGTGTGCCATTGCTGGGGTGTTGGAAGAGGTTATGTTACCTGAAGGTCGCACACCAATTATCTATCTTCCTAAAATTGGGCGAAAAGCGTTACGCGCTATCGAAGATTGTCCGGACTATTTACGACCTTTAGCTGAATTGCAATATCGAGGATGTTGGTGGGCCTATAATACAGCAGGTCGTGACTGGAGTATAAGTTCTTTTCTGACAAACCCACGCGTTGGGCTTGAATTAGACGTAGCAAAAGATAAAAACACATTAGAAATTATCCCCCAAATCTTGAAGGATCTTTTAGAATCCCGTATTGAAGACCTACAAGGAAAGCGGTTAGAGGCTAAAGATTTTCAATCATTAGTATTTAATGATCCTATTAAAGATCTACTTGGGTGGCTGAATAATCCCGAAGATAAGCGTAGGCAGTGGGACGACAATAAATGGTCGCTTTTCAGTAATACTTGCTCAAGTCAGTTTGGTTATGAACCAACAGATGCTAATTATTCTCAAATGCTCGCATCCCTTTTATCTGCCCAAGGGGCGTGGCAAGAAGTGTGGCAGCGTTTTGAAGATACCGCACATAACCTATCAGGATTAATCCTTGTCCTTCGTGATGTAACCCCTGATTTAGCTGCTGATTTAAGTCATTATCCTATTGAAAATACTCGCGATGAAAAAAGCCTTGCCGATGCGCTTGCTGACCTTCCTCAACTTGATGTAAACAAAGTTAGAGGAACTATCTGTTCACTATATCAACAGAATAAAGAGCGCGAAAGCTGGCTTTGGTATCGATTAGGAGAATCTAAATACCTCGAGATTTTGGCCCAGCTGGCAAAAGTCGCTGAATTGACCCAGCAAGTGTTCAATCATCAGTCACCGGAAGAGATGGCAGAGCTATATCAGGAGTGCTTCTGGCAAGTCGATGCTGCAGCGTTGCAGGCCATGGCATTGGCAAAAGAACCGGGCCAACAGGAATTAGTCGCAAATGTATTAAAAATAATATATTCCCCTTGGTTGAACGAGGTATCGCTCAACTTCCAACAGTTGGTTAAAAGAAAAGGATATCCCGGGAATACTGAAATTAAGGAAGCGACAGCTACTTACCAGGTTAAAGGGATGGTAGTGTTTTTTGTAGATGGTTTGCGTTTTGATTGCGCTAAAGTATTAGAGCGTAAGCTTACTGCGCGTCATTTGATTATCGATACCAAAACACAATGGAGTGCTCTGCCATCTTTAACTGATACAGCGAAAGCTGCGGTTACTCCTGTTGCTGCACTTTTGAACGGTGCTTATGACACTCAGGATTTTAAGCCTTCAGTAGTGGCAACGGGTAGTGAGTTTAGTAGCTATCAATTAAAAAAAACATTGGCACAACAAGGGTGGCAATACCTGGAAGGATTGGATACTGGTGAGCCTAATGGCTTCGCGTGGCTACAAACAGGTGACCTGGATAACCTGGGACATCAGCAGCAAAGAAAATTACCTCTTGGTATTGATGATGTTCTTGAAGAAATAGCTGATAGGGTTAGCTATTTGTTTGAAGCAGGATGGAAGCAAATCCGTATTGTAACGGATCATGGTTGGTTATGGCTTCCAGATCAATTACCTAAAGCAGATCTTGAAAAACCATTGGTTCGTAAGTACTTATCAAGATGTGCTATTCTCAAGGATAATGCCAGTACGAATTTGCCTCAGGTAGAGTGGTATTGGAATTCCTCAGTGTCACTTGCCATGGCTCCAGGCATCAGTGCATTTACTGCGGGAGATTACTACAATCATGGTGGCCTAAGTTTGCAAGAATGCCTGACACCTGTAATTAAAGTTACTAAGGACTAGAATTTTATTACTTAAAATAAGTTTCATCGAATATTTTCTAAAAGCCGCTTATAACGGCGGCTTTTAGCTATTTGAACACGCTGGAATTGCGGATGCGAGATAGCTGTTTTGTGGTTACTTTTTTTTGTTCTGTCACTCCACTAGAGTAGTTTCCGCGCTGATATAGCACCATAATCGTATCGTCATATTCACAACCTAAGGCTTCACTAATTTCCCGCATATCCTCTCGGTCCATGGCACGTTTGTAAGCATCTTTTTGTTTAGAAAGATTATAAATACTGAATACACACGCAACTATGAGTTTGTCAGCAGTGGTCTCTCCGCCACCAGGATTAACAATTAAGTTGAATTCTACATCTTCACCCAGCTCCAGGCGTGAATTAAAATCCAGCACTCTGCTCTTCGCACAGCTCGGCGAGAAGTCATTATAGGTGACTCCATTTACCCACTGAGCTTTTATCCAGTTCCTATCATCACCTCTCATTGCACGACCAGCTTTAGGATAGGGCGCTCCTTCATTCAGGAATTCGTCACGAATTAATTTGATTGCCTCAAGCAGCTGTGGATCGTTGGTATAGGCGCTGAAATTAGCTTCGGGCTCAGACAATTTTCCAGGAATGACTAGGTAGCTTTGAGTTAGGAATGTTTCCGAATCATCACGTTTTTTGGTGATTACAGTTTCAGTAAAAGGGGTGATAAACATTCCTCGGTCAAAGCCTCTGACTTGATATTTCGCACAAATATCTTCAAATGAATACCGTAACCCATCGAAATCATTCAATTCATCGCTGGCCTCGAGATGATCAAGTAGTTCAGAATACGCTCGAACAGCTTCCAGGTTTGTAAAATGTTTCGCCTGAGTATTCTGGTGGTATCCACATGCTCTGCCAACGTTGGCTTGTACCACTGAGGCTATATTGGCAATAGAGCTATCCCATGTGTTTATTAGCGTGTTTTTCATTTCTTGGCCAAAGTTAATACCAGCGCGAAATCCAGCCACAGTTATAGCGATTATCTTTTCATCAAACATTGCTGCTGTTTCGTACGCTCGTTTGAAGTCATCGATAGATGAGAGTTCGTGATCGTCAACGCCAACAAGCTTTTGACCTATGATTAAGATTTGCTCCTCATCTACACCTTGATTAATCAGTACTTGTTTGGCTGTGTTTGCTTGACTTGATGGAACCCTAATCAGTGACCAGCCTACGCCCTGATGTTCTTTAAACTGGCGTATAAAGCGCTTTTGTAGCAGTGAATCTTCACAAAAATCGCGCTGATCATCATCAAGTTTGACCAGCTGGTTACCGCGATGCATTTGTCGAATGCCATGATATTCATCGCTAGCTTTGTGAAATACCAAAGACGTATTGAAGCTGTGACGGAGAATGGAATCTTCGCTAGCTGAGTAGAGTGAGCTAAATGGAGTTGCGGAAATAAATACAACTTTACAGTCTACATTATCTTGTTCCAGGTAATTAAATACCTTTTCATAGCGAACACTATCAATGCCAGAACCATAGTGACACTCATCGATGATGATGAGCTTAGGTGGTTGGCGCTTAAAATCCGATTTAAGCGCATTATCTATATTTGTGAAGTTACTAACAACGACATTTTTGCAGGGTGCAAGGTCACGCTTTGCTTGCTCTTGAAGTGCCAGATCTGCCATTGTCATAAGATATAAAGTATCTTTTAAGTATTTCCGGTTAGCCAATAATGCATCGGGTAAAGATAGTCTCTGAAGGCAGGCAAGGGCAAGAGCGATACCTGATTTTCCTGACTGCATTTCCGCAGCAAGGATCACTGCTTTTGAACCAGAGTTCAATTTAGTAAATGCTTTCTCAGCAGCGTTGCGTTGGTGTTCAAAAGTATTTTCAGCCATTGAGCACTGGACATAGTTGCGATACTTATTTGAGCTATTCATATGTCAATATAAAGTTTAGGGGGCATGCAGCCCCTTGTATTAATAAGTAGATTCTACTTTGTCAGAGAAATGGGATTCATCGCTAAGCTCACCTGACTGCTCAGGAAGTTCGTTGTGCTGTTTCTTAGCAAGAGTACGTTCAAGGTCATACTCACCGCGCTTGTAGATAACAAGTAGAGTGTCATCATGCTCAACACTAAAGTAGTCGCACATCTCCCAAACATCTTCAAGAGTCATAATTTTCTTTGCGACATTTCGGCGAGAAATGTTGTAAACGCTAAAAATGGTTGCTACCACAAACTTATCTTCAGATAACTCTCCGGAACCAGGTGCTACAACGCGGTTAAACTCTAAATATTCCCCATTATCAATTTGTTGGGTGTGGGTTTTAGTTTTTTCTTTTTGAGTTCCGTCAGCGCGTGCCTTCTCGGGGTTATTGTAACTATCCCCATTGACCCAATGTGCCTTGATCCAGTTCTTGCCTTTACCTCGCATAGCTCGATTACCTTTGACGCTTGGCGCACCTTTAATCGTGAACTCTTTGCGAATAATATCGATCGCCTGAAGAAGATACTTATCTTTGGTGTACTCGGTGAACTCTGCATCATCGTCAAGAAGTTTTGCGGGTACAACAATGTAGCTATCAGTTTTATACGTTTCAACATCACCGATTGGGCGACGACGCTTGTATTTGATAGTTAACCCAACATCCAAACCGTTGACATGGTATTCCTGGCAAACATCTTCAAAAAACTCTTTTAACCCTTCGAAATCAGACGCTGCTTGGTCAGAGCAGGTGTTTTCAAGATGGTCAAGGATACAAGCATAAGCCTCAGCTGCATTTAAGTTAGTGAAATGAGTTGAAGAGTTGTTTTCATGGTAACCACACGCCCTGCCAATGTTGGCTTGCACCACTGCGGCAACACTGGCAACTGTACTATCCCACGTCGAGATGAGATTATTTTTCATCATCGCACCGAAGTTGATACCAGCTCGAGCTCCAGCAACAGTAATAGCGATTAGTTTTTCTTCGAACAACTGAGCATCATCAAACTCCTTTTTGAATTGCTCAATGCTGCAATGTTCATCTTCTGGTACCCCTGCTAATGAATTACCAATAATGTAAACAGCATTCTCATCGATGCCTTGCGATATGAGAAACTGCTTAGCTTCCATCGCCAAACCTGCGGGTACCCTTACGAGTGACCATCCCATACCATTATGACTCAGAAATTGTTGAACAAACTCATCGCGTTGAACGGACTTGCAAAGGAAATTACGACTTTCATCCTCGAGGCCTTTGACCTTACTATTCATTAGCATCTCTCGGACGCCGTAGTATTCATCGCTAGTTTTGTGGAATACCAGACGGGTGTTAAAGTCTCGACGCAAGATTGAGTCTTTTAGGGCCGCTTCAGCAACATTCCGGGCTTGAGTTAATAGTTCTGCATCATTATCATTCTTGGCTTCTTGTTGAAGTTCTAGAGCTTCTTGATATTCAGTCTCTGCCCCATAGAGAGCACCGAAGGGGGTGGCAGAGATGAAGACGACTTTACAGCTATCGTTCTCTTGTTCCAGGTAGTCGAAGATCCTACTGTATCGAACAGCAGTGACATTTGAGCCATAGTGACATTCATCAATAATAATTAGCTTAGGTGGATTGCCTTTAAATTCATTTTCCAATGCCTTTTCGAAGTTCACAAAATTACTGACGACAACGTTCTTGGCAAGCTTGAGGTCTTCTTCAGCTTGTTCTTTGAGGGCGGTATCAGGCATTGTAACTAGGTAAAGTGTGTCTTTTAACTGCTTACGATTGCAAATATCTGTCTCGGAGAGACTTAGTCGCTGTAAGCAACACAGGGCTAGCGAAATACCTGATTTACCTGCCTGCATTTCGGCGGCTGTCACTACTGCTCGCACATTGCCAGTCAAAGCATCAAATACTTTGGTAGCCGCTGTTACTTGGTGCAGATGCAGCGCTTCGCTCTGAAGAACAGAAAGTACTAGTTGTCGGTGTTTTTGTGCTTGTGCGTTCAACTTTAAACCCTGATTTTGTTTAAGTTATTAATATACGTAAGTGATGTTTAGTTTTCATGCGATAGAGTTCTATGTAACCAAACACTACGCAGATGCAAATGTTGGCAACTTTGCACACCGATTTTCCTGAATGAAGCAAAGCTTGAGAGTCTAGGGCTCAAGCTTCTTGTTCTTATGGAAGCCCAATAGCCTCATTATGCGCATTATTCTAGGTCTTAATTGTAACATCTTCGTTTTATTAAGCACGTTGATGAACCACGCAAATGCGTGATTGTTTGATTTGTGGATCTGGCCCCCTCCTAACATCTATAACCGAGCCTATTGCATAAAGTGATATGAAGGGCTTCCCTCTCTAAGGTTGTCAGTGCCATGCTTTACTGGCTGCATAAATCCGGGAGTAACATCGCATGGACATGATGAGAGTTGTTGGATTCACCTCGCCAGTTTGAGTCGCGTACGTTTATCGCATTGGAAGCTTGTTCAACCTCTCATTTTTGTGGGAGAAGCTGCGGTGAGATGGGATTCAGCATGATCTACCCAGTATTAAACACATTAGTCAGTTAGTAATGTCGGTTTGTGTTCCTTAGTTTTTTCCATTTCACCTGCTTGCTGCAAACTCTGATTGCGTCAGATAATTCAGTGAGGAATGTGGCTGACACTCGTTATACTCCAACCTCCAGTCGTTAATAATTTTTCTGGCATGAACAATATCGCTGAACCAGTAGTCATTCAGACACTCATCTCGAAATCGACCATTAAAGATTTCGATAAACACGTTCTGTTTCTGCTTGCCCGGTTGAGAAAGCTGAAGCTTTACGCCGTGCTCAAAGGCCCATTGGTCCTGTGCCCGGCAGGTAAACTCTGGTCCTTGAGCTGTTCTGATCGTTGCCGGATAGCCACGAAATACTGTCCAAAATATGTTTGATCTGAATGACTTATAGATCGAACGCAGCAGTGACTGTCAGGCATTCCTTCGTGAAATCATCGACACAGGTTAGGCACTTGATCCTGCGTCCGGTAGCCAGTGCGTCCATGAAGAAATCTATCGACCACGTCAAGTTAGGAGCAGCAGGACGGAGCAATGGAAGACGTTCTGTTGCCTGTCCTTTAGACGGATTCTACCTGGCCTATGAGATGATAACGGCGGTACACGCGCTTTTGATTAACTCGTTGACCTTCCCGTCGCAGTAGTTGCTATATACGGCGTAACCGAAACGCCAGCGCTAAAGGGCCAGCTAAGTAATGTGCCCGGATAAATACGCATCACCCCCCGGACGCTGCGTCCCATAGCGGAACGTCGACAGGGACAAACCAGCCGCTTTACATATCACTACAATAGCTTCCCGCTAGTGGTCTGTCGTCATTACTTTCAGCTCAACGCCACCTGTAATGCTTCCTTATCCAGTATGATTTCTGCAAGCAACTTCTTGAGACGGACGTTCTCTTCTTCAAGCTACTTAAGCCTTTTTACCTCAGGGACTTCAATGCCACTAAACTTCTTACGCCGGTTGTAAAAGGTTGCGTCAGAAATAGCATTCTTACGGCAAAGCTCACGGGCGGATATGCCAGCCCCGGCATCGAGAAGAATATTGATGATCTATTCGCCTGATAAACGCTACTTCATGTGGATGTCCTCACGTTACTGATGAAGACATAACTAACATCGTGTTGTGTTAATCAATGGGGAGCAGGTCAGTCTCTGAGTATTAGCAACAGCTTTAACTGCACCTTTACTCTGTTAAATCCGTAATGCATCACGAAAATGATTGTGCTACTGCCGAGTAATTTTAATATGAAATCAATAAAATTAAAATGGATAAACATATAAAATGGTTCTGTTAGTTGGTATATCATGTTATAATTTTTTGTTGGGTGAGAAAATAGTATTTGTAGTATAAATTAAAACTGCAAAGAGTGTGAGATGATATATAAAACTACCGTTAATAAACTTGTAATCTTTAACTCCAAACTTGATGTGTCTCAAAAAATAATAAGGAATCTTATTATTGCAGTCGTCACTTGTTTTCTTATAAATTTTCTAGGATTAGACGGTTTGTGGAAGGGGTTATTTATTCTGACTTTGATTTACTGGAGCTTTTCGGTGTTCCATAGTCTAATTGGTATTTATAAAAAAACATATGAAACAATATTGGGTAAGGGGATCCTAATATTAGGCGGCACGCTTTGTGTGAATTTTTCCCTATGTCTTTCAGGTGTGGTGATCAATGATATAACTTCAGTTTCACCAACTAACTTCCCTCACTCCTTGATATTTATTGCGGCTGCGATGATTCCTTTGATTTTGCCTCTTGGTATGATCTTACTGTTCGCGGTTATTTTAGTATCAGCACCCATATGGGGCTGGTTTTTTGTTTATGACGATAAACTAAAAAAAATGTTAATACCAGGATATAAACCTATTCAACAGAGGATTTTACACAAAACTACCTTAATAATCCAAATCTTATCTTTGATAACCTATTGTTCATTTATTTTTCATTTTGCGCAACTCAAAGGCGATGATTATATATCCTATATTAATAGTAAATCTCAAAGTATGATTTACACGCTCGAAATGTTTGATAAAAGTCCATGTGCCAACATTAATAATGCTAAGATTTCATTTTTAGGTGATGGCGATGTGCTGGTTGCGAGTAAGAATAATGATAGATACTCATTTAAGGTCATGAAATGCGAGATGAAATAGTAAAGAATGTTATGGTTATAGCATTCAATTGATAAAGGGAGCTTCGCCATGCTCTTAGTTTCCTTTATGTCGCATATTTCATATATTGGGATGAGACAGTGCTAATCAGAGTACATCTGTCGTTACTAAGCACTTTTTTGCTAAAATAAAAACCTAAACTTCACTCGACCCAAGACTTACAGACAGCTGCCAGTTCTTAGAATTGGCCCTATTTATTATTTCGGGTATTGTTGTCACCAATTTATATCCCGTTATTTTATTATGTAGTACAACTATATGCCTCTCGCCAAGAAGTTCTGATGCTATTATTTCACTCTCAGTAATGGCAAAGAAGAAATTTCTGAAGTCAGGAGTGGTAACCCTTTTTTGATTGCAGGTTTTTAGTTCAATGAATGTTAATGATTTTAATATTCCGGCCAAGGAGTTAATGTCACTAAAGTCAACCTTTACATTTTCAGGGATAGAAATAAAATCAAAGCTTGATGCCTTTATTTCAATATCTTCAAACTGCTTCAGCGCAGCTAGAAGGTTTTTCATGTCTTTCCCTTTAGGTCTTTTTATCCATAAAGCTTGCGAGTCAAGTAAGCTAAGTTCTCCTAATATTCCATTTTCTGAAGAATATCTGGCAATATGTGCCCTCTTTGATTCAATCAATTCAAGTAGACTCACCGTAATTTCCTTTTAGTTTAATATTGCACACAGAAATTTATCACATTTCATTTTTAAGGCAATATTAAATTGCTATTACTCTTTCGATTGTGGGAACAAATGGAACTCATGAGGGGCCGATTCTCGCTCATTGAGACAACAAGTTCTTCGATACAGTTCGTCTTGTACCGAAGGATGTAGATGTGAATATTTGGATGTATCGATGAATGGGCGAAAGTTAGGAGGTATGATGGTAACCAGGGAAAGTATGAAAAAATGGATCATCGAGTGTCTTCAGGAACGGAGTGGTAGCGCTTGGCCACGTGAAGTCTCAAGTATGTATGGGACAGCTACGAGGCTGAGCTTAGGGATTCCGGCGATATGTTGTATACGTGACAATATGACATTCGTTGGGTCGCTCAACAATTGAGAAACGAAGGTACTCTAAAACCAGTAAATAGACGCAGAGATTCGCCATGGGAACTAGCATAGCAAAGCGAGGGTTAGCGTTCATTTCGCAGCCAAATCTGACTTTGTTCTGAGTGGATGAGAATTGATATCTCTGAAGAACACGTTCCTGCCTGCCTGAGTCTTGCTGCGACAGCAATATCAGTGTTCTACAGGTAAGGCTTTATACCCACTCGCAATGTCTATTTTTTGTACGGATTTTAACTTGTGGGTACAAGTGCGGGTATGACTATTTATTCCTGCTTATAAACTACATTGATATTAGTTTGTTAGGTGTAAAATTCGAGTCCGGCCTTCGCACTCATTCTTTAAACACCTCCTTCCTATGCCACTCCACAAACCCCTCCCTTGGATAATTCCCTTTCACCATCGGCAAAGCAATCTGCTTACCAGCAAAATCCCAGAACAGCCGCCCAACAACCCCATTCCCATTCACTGCCTCGGACACTAATACCCGCATACTCTCATCCAGCCCAATCGATCCTTTATCAAACGCCTTATGATGAATTGCACATAGCGCCAGTCCGTTCGGGATCTCACACGGTCCACCAAACTGCTTCCATTTAATATGCGCGGCTTCAAGTCCAACGGAGGCGTTATCATGCCGCATGTTGAATCCGCAGATTGCACACTCATAGTTATAAGCTCGCAGCACCTGCTGGCGGAACAGCGGATCGCGAACCTTACGGATCTGTTGAATATCAAAACCCATCTCATCCGCGATCTCTTCCTGAATGCTTTCAGGAAAGTGCGCTTCAAGAATCTGCTGCGCCAGCGAGCCGATCAGATTTTTGTTCTTATTCAGCAGCGCAAAGTGTTCTTCATCAAACCCGCCTGCGACGTTATGTTCTACAAGTTCTTTAACAGGCGGTTGCTTACTGCCAGTGGTCGAACAGAACTCAGTATTCTTCAGATCCCAAAAACCGTCCCCTTTGAGCCGCCAGAAGGGCATATTTGGGTAATACGCCTTCCTCTGTGGGCCAAAGCGTTCTAGCAGGCTAAGCAACTGTTCGTGGACCTCAGTACCGTAATCAAACAGTCGCGCATGCCCCTGCTGATAGTTCGCCAGCACGTACAGAAGCAATAAAGGTTTATGCGGCGCACGCTGTTCGCCTTTGCGCCAGATGGTGATGTCGGCAATTGCCTGTTCGAGAGTTTTGCTGGAAGCCATCGTGTTACGAAAGAAGGTAAATAATTGCGATGATGCTCGCAAAACCCAGACCAATCAACCCGCAATCAACAAAAACATGACCTTACCGCACACAACTCTATTTCCTGAATCCCCCTCGCAAATTCCAAATTTCCCCTACACCAAACTGCTGTATTTATATTCAGTCCTGTATAATGAGCATCGGAAATAACGCCGAATGGCAAAGGAAGTATCAAAAAATATTTAACGAAGAATTCGCGATATGAAGGTGCTGCAACACCCCCATACCGCTAACCACTAGCAACTGAAAAGGAGTTGAAAATGGCTGCGACGAATTTTAAGCCAGAGTTTACTGTTTGCAAAACAGAATCAGACGCTTTCACCGGCATGATTGAAAACCGCGAGCTGGTACGCAAAAACAGCGCCCGCCGTCTGCACGGCAACCCGCCCAACGCGGCGCCCGTCCATCCCCGCGCCGAAACGCCGCAGGACAGTGCCGCCTGTTGCGAACTGTATGCACGCATAGACATGAAATACCTTCTTCTGGGCGGCGACTGGTTAACCCGCGCGGGCTTTATCAACGGTATGCCCGTAAAAATCCGCGCCATGAAAGACTGCATTGTAATTACGCCCCAGCATACAAGAGAATTATGGGGATGCCTGGAAGGTATGAGTGTGGTGAATATCAATAAACAGAAAGTCGCGCAGTGGCTAAAGACGTTTCCGGGGGCGCTGAATGATACCGGCGATATACCCGTTGTGAAGCGGGGAATCGGGCATGCGATGCCTGAGTAGTTTCTGGCTTCCTACCTAATGTATCCTTGGAGCAATAAAACGATACGGGCATGTCATCCCATGCCCGTATTAGGGAGTCTCAAAGATTGTTATTCTTTAAATCCGGATTTACCATTTTCTTTACGCCACTCCTTAACTTCTCTAACAATGCCTTCCGGACTATAATCTTTACCCTCTTCAGGATAAAAAATCAGGTCAGAGCCTGCGGGGTGCTCGGTAAGTCGTTTAAATTCTCTAACCAATCGATTCTCATCTTCTTCAGTTGGTGCGTCCGCATTGCAAATTTTGCGTACCAGTTCTAAAAATTCTTTTTCTGTGTAATCGCTTAACAGTCTCATATCATTCTCCCTTATGAATTTTGATGTGATGTTTTGGAGTGGTTATTCCCATATTATCAACGTCATACACCTTACCGCCCTGACTGATAGGTTGTATGTGATGAATTTCATAACGTTCTCTTTTTCCAACCGAGTCAGGTGTGCGTGTAAAAGGGGCGTTTCCTTTACGCATACTTGCGCGGTTATTGCTGATAAATTGCTCAAGCAGTCCCGATTCCCTCGATACCTCCAGCCAAAATGCCTTACGAAACTGGTCAAAGTCCGTAAATGTCTGCCCACGTAATCGATCCGCTATCTGGCTTGGAATAGGAGACCCATTCCCCGTATTTGCATCAGATAACCAAATGCCGCTAATCTTCTGTCCCTTGCCTGTGACCTGTCCGGGATTGTGGCGGATATAGACATAAATCGGCGGCACACCGCCCACCGGCAGAATCAGAATATAATCCGCAAACGTCTTCTCTTCCGGTGTCGGGCTGGTCGTCGCACCAATCCCCGCATCCTCCGGCAGCGGATCAACCACAACCGGGTTCGGTATCCTTACCGGGTTATGATTGCCCGTATCCCACGGCTTACTCTCTCCGGTGCGGTCCGGTGTCCAGATGAGGGTGATGCCGGGGTCTTCTTCGGTGGTAAAGGTGTACGCCTGGCGTTGACTATCCCACTCCATCCTGCGAACGCGCACGCTGTCTTTGCCCGGCGGCGTATGCCAGCCGCGCGGTGTCGGGTTACCGCTGGCGTCGTTCTCCCAGGTGAAGCGAACGCGGGTAGGGGCTTCCCGCATCTGTTCGGCACGCATCCTGTCGATGAAATCCTGCTCGCCGTCGTTCAGCTTGCCGGGATACATCCCTATGAGCAGCCCTGCGACAGGTGCACCAAGGCCTCCCGTGGCTATCTCGCCAAGTGCAGCGCCGCGCACGGCCCATGTGCCGGAAGTAATGGTACGCCCGCCAACCAGTACGAGTTCGCTGGCATCGGCGATCGCGTTCCGTGCGGTCCAGTCCCTTTCTTCGGCCGCAACGGCAGCCTGATAGTCCATCTCCTCGTGATGCCCGTTCCACCAGAGATAAAGCGCGCTGCGTTGCTTCGGCTTTGGAATCGCCTTACGCTTTGCCGCCTGGGCGTGCTGCGGGGCGTTGTTGGGCATGGCCTGGTAAAATGCCATCTCGGCAAAGTTGGTGTGCGGCTCACTTTCGGTGCCTGCATCGTTACAGCCTTCACCGCGCAGGCAGGATTTCGCAAAGACCCGGTTGCGATCGCGTTCTTCTGCTTGTCGCTGTGCTTCGGCCACTTCCTTTTTTCGGCGTGTCGCGAGCATGGCCTGATGCTTTTCCTGTGCGATCTGTTCAGGAGAGGGACCGGAGCCGAGCCACTGTCCCGATGGGGCGATCACGCGGTTGGTTCCGTGTGGGCAGCCACAAATGACGACAGAACCATCGACGGCTGAGGCTTGCCCCATCCAGTTAACGCGAGGTTCGCCGTCTGCAACAACGCCCTGCTTGCCGCATTTAGGGCATGCCGTAGTTTTATCGCCAACGCGGATAACGCCGCGACCGTGCTCGGTGCAGTTGGGCAGAGTGCTACAGCATATTGCGCCGGTGGTCGTTCTGTCGCCGTGCAGCGCCTGACCGCGGCCGTAGTTCGTAGAACGGTAGCCCATGGCCTATTCTCCGGGCCAGGTTAAGAAATCCTCTTGAGGTGGAATACCTTCGCGGGTGACCAAATAAGTACTGCCGAGCGGTGTGCTGATAATCTCGTCATCGTTATCAAGCAGGCTGCCGACCAGCGCAACGCCGTGTCCTTTCCACGTAAACGCTTCGCCAGCTGAGGTCATAATCGTGGCGAGCGTTCCATCCGGATAGGCCACACAGTCGCCTTCGACAATGACGCTGGTGTAACTCCCATCGTCCATGAGCATTGTGGCTTCACGATCGACGGGAAGTACCATGCCGCCCAGTCGGGTCTGGCTGCCAGCCGTGGCAATCCGCCAGATTGCGGTGACGGGATGTTGTCGATGAAAGGCTTCCTGTTCGGCAATAATGGCGCGCGCGTCCTCAGGCATGGCGGCCAGTTGTTCATCGGAAAAAGGCGAACGATCTATTTCCGCTTTTAACTCAGCGGTAAATTCATTGGTATAAAGCTGCATGACAATTCCTTGTAGGGGCAGAGGAGTAAATGCAGCAATGCTAGGTTTTAGACTGTAAGGCGAATATACATAAAGTGGTTAATCAGTCGGGCTAAAATCTGAAATAAATAACCAGATTGATATTGGTCATCTTTTAAAAAAGGGATAGCAATGGTTCCTGTTAATTATAAATGTAATACTCGCTGAATTGCCGGTAAATAATATTATGCAGCGCATGTATTATTTAAATACATACGCTGTATGACGTTATTTTAAAACACCGGCACCCCCAGCCCAACCTTCACCTCCCTCAACGTCTCCTGCGTCACCCCCTGCGCCCGTTCCGTCCCGCGCTTCAGCATCGCCATCAACTCTCCCTTGTCCTGCATATACATCGCCCTCCGCTCCCGCATCGGTGCAATCAGCTCCTGCAAACACGCCTCCAGCTCGTTCTTACATACCCGGTCACCCAGCCCGCCTGCCTGATAGTGCGCCTTCATCGCCGCCACTTTCTCCTTGTCCGGATGAAAAGCGTCGAGATACGTAAACACCACGTTCCCCTCAATCTGCCCCGGGTCGCTCACCTTCAGGTGGTTCGGGTCGGTGTACATGGCGCTGACCGCACGGTGAATGGTCTCTTCGCTGGCCGAAAGGTGCAGCGTGTTGCCCAGCGATTTCGACATCTTGGCACCGCCGTCGATGCCGGGCAGGCGGCTGGTGTCGCTCAGCATCGCCTTACAGTGGCGCAGCACAGGGGCGGGCAGCAGGCTGTTCATCTTGTGCACAATCTCGTTGGTCTGCTCAATCATCGGCAGCTGGTCGTCGCCGACGGGCACGCACTCGGCCTTAAATGCGGTGATGTCCGCCGCCTGGCTGATGGGGTAGGCCATAAATCCGACCGGCAGCGAGCGGGCAAAGCCCTTCTGTGCAATCTCGTTTTTCACCGTCGGGTTACGCTCCACGCGGGCGACGGTAACGATGTTCATATACAGCATCGTCAGCTCGGCGAGGGCGGGCAGGGCGGACTGCAGGCAGATCGTGGTCAGGTTCGGGTCGATGCCGGCGGCGAGGTAGTCGGCCAGCACTTCGGGGATGTTGTCGCGGATCTTCTGCGGGTTGCTACCGTTGTCGGTCAGCCCCTGCAGGTCGGCAATCAACACAAACTGGCTGTGCGTCTGCTGCAGCGCCACGCGCTGGCGCAGCGATCCGACGAAGTGGCCGAGGTGCAGCGGGCCGGTTGGGCGATCGCCGGTGAGGATGGTGGGTGCGTTCATAAAGACTCCTTAATGTGCAGTTGCCGAAAGGGGTCTTAGATGTGAGAAAGCCGCCTTTCGGCGGCTATCTGAAAATGAGGAAAACTACTCCGTGCCGCCTTTAAGAAGGCAGCCACCAGCGGTTTACGGTGAGCACGGCGTGGTTTATGTTCATCTCTTTACCGTACCACGTCCGGCGCGAAAAACAAAAGGGCACGTCATGCTGCAATCACTCAACCACCTGACCCTCGCGGTCAGCGACCTGCAAAAAAGCGTCACCTTCTGGCACGAGCTGCTGGGGCTTGCGCTGCACGCCCGCTGGAATACCGGGGCCTATCTCACCTGCGGCGATCTGTGGGTCTGCCTGTCGTACGACGAGGCGCGCGGGAACGTGCCGCCGCAGGAGAGCGACTACACCCACTACGCGTTTACCGTCGCGGAAGAAGATTTTGAACCGTTCTCGTACAGGCTTGAGCAGGCGGGCGTCACCGTCTGGAAGCAGAACAAAAGCGAGGGGGCATCGTTCTATTTTCTCGACCCTGACGGGCATAAGCTTGAACTTCACGTGGGCAGCCTCGCCGCGCGGCTGGCGGCGTGTCGCGAGAAGCCCTACGCGGGCATGGTGTTTACCTCAGACGAGGCTTGAGGCGCGCACCTTCAGCCTGCCCGCCAGCGTCACGTGCGTGGCGGCATCTTCCTGATTGCACAGGTACTCCACCGCCAGCCGTCCCAGCTCGCTGTAGGGCAACTGGATGCTGGTCAGCGGCGGGGTGAGCTGTTCGGAAATCTTCTGGTCGTCGTAGCCCGCCAGCAGCATATCCTGCGGAATGCGCACGCCGTTCACCGCCAGCGCCTGATAGCAGCCAATCGCCAGCCAGTCGCTGGCGCAGAAGATAGCGTCCGGGCGCTCGGCCAGTTCCAGCAGGGAAGCCGTCGCGGTAAAGGACTCGCTGAACTGCCAGTTGGTCTGGCGCACCAGGCCGTCGTCGCACGCGAGTCCAGCCTGCTGTAACGCCGCCTGGTAGCCCGCCAGACGCTGGCGCGAGGCCTCCATCCAGCTCTCGCCGGTGATGTGGGCGATACGGTTGGCGCCGCAGGCGATGAGGTGTTTAGTGACCTGGAAAGCGTTGGCGTAGTCGTCCGGAATAAACGACGGCAGCAGCGGCGAGCCGGGGTCGCGCTGGTTGAGCAGCACCAGCGGGATGCGGGTGCAGTCCTGGAATGCCGTCATATCGACGACGTTCGTGACCGGAGAGGCAAGGATAATCCCGATGCAGTTGCGCTTGTCCAGTTGGCGGATGATGTTCAGGGCCAGTTCCACGTCGTCGCCGTAGTCGTAGACGGTGAGCAGGGTCTCGTTGCGCCACGCCGCTTCCCGCGCCTGGCTGATGGCGTCGATAAACGGGTCGAAGCTCTGCAATGAGCTGACCAGCAGGGCGATCTCCTCCTGGTTGCGCGGAGCGTGAACGGCGGGGAGGCGGTCATAGCCGAGTTCGGTGGCGACGTTGATCACCCGCTGACGGGTGTCGTCGCTGAGCTTGATGTTGCGGGACTGGTTGAGCACCAGCGATACCGTCGCCTGCGACACCCCCGCCGCCCGCGCAATATCGTTCATCGTCACTTTTGTTTTTCGCTTCATCCGTCCTCTCCCTTTCGCGAATTTGCATCATACCCTAACCGCGCGCTTCCGCGCCGTCGATCACGTTTCTCATCCATCGAAGCGTGAACTTTGTGAGAGGCGTCGCTTTTCTGAGCGCCACGATTTGCGCATTTATTCTGCAACTAATATTTATTAGCTAAATATTATCAGTAAGAGGATGCGTAATGAAAGAGCAGTGGAGCAGGGAGCAGGCACAGGCGTGGTATCAGCAGAAAGGCTGGCTGTGCGGGTTTAACTATCTGCCGTCGACGGCGGTGAACTGGACCGATATCTGGCAGGAAGAGACCTTCGATGCCGAAACCATCGACCGCGAGCTGGGCTGGGCGGCGGACGCGGGCTATAACACCCTGCGCATCAACCTGCCGTTCATCGTCTGGGAGCACGACCGCGACGGGCTGATGGCGCGCATCGACCGCTTTTTGACGATTGCCGACGGTCATGGGTTCAGCACCATGCTGACCCTGATGGACGACTGCGGGTTCTCCGGCGACGAGCCGTACCTCGGCCCGCAAAAGCCGCCCGTACCGGGCAAGCACAACAGCCAGGCGGCAGCGAGCCCGGGACGCGATAAGGTGTGCGATCGCGACTGCTGGCCACAGATTGAGCGCTATATCCGCGACGTTGTGCGCCAGTTCCGCGAGGATAAGCGCGTATTGCTCTGGGATCTGTATAACGAGCCGGGCAACCGCGGCATTTTCGCGACCGGCACGGAGGAGGTGTTGTACGACGAGAAGCTGGAAACCTGCGCGCACGAGTTGATGAAGCAGGCGTTCCGCTGGGTGCGTGAGGAAGACCCGACCCAGCCGCTCACCATCTGCGCGTGGCGTCTGCCGGCGGAAGAAGAGGGCGAGACGTTTTACCAGCACCCGCTGGACCAGACCGCGCTGGCGCTGTCAGATGTGGTGAGCTACCACGCCTATACCAATACCGGGCGCATGACGGCGATTATCCAGCAGCTTCAGGCGCTGGGCCGCCCAATCTTCTGCACCGAATGGCTGGCGCGTCACGTGGGCGGCACCATCGAAGAGCAGCTCCCGCTGATGTACATGGCGAAGGTCGCGCCGTATCAGTGGGGGCTGGTGCGCGGTAAAACCCAGACCTGGCTGCCGTGGCCGGTAGTGATGAAGGAGTCCACGGACTACTGCCGCCTGTGGTTCCACGACGTGTTTGAGGAGAACGGTATCCCGTTCTCACGCGCTGAAATCGCGCTGATGAAGAAGCTGCGCAAAATCGCCCCGAATCCGCAGGGCTAATAATAATGACCCGGCGCGCTGTCGCCGGGCAACCAGGTACGCACTATGGCAATGACAATGAAGATACCGTCTCGCGAGTTGTGGTCTTACTTTGGCTATGGTTTAGGTCAGTGTTTTAGCTTTGGTTTAGTGGGTTCGTTTATTAACTATTTTTACACCGACGTGCTGGGGATCTCGGCGCTGGCGGCAAGCACCATCTTCCTGATTGCCCGTGCGTGGGATGCGGTTCACGATCCGCTGTTTGCCAGCATTATGGACACCATTAACAGCCGGTTCGGCAAGTTTCGCCACTTTTTACTGATCGCCCCGCTGCTGATCACCGGGGTCACCCTGCTGGCGTTCTATAAAATCGAAGCGGATATGACCACCAAAATCCTCTACGCCGGGGTGACGTATATCCTGTGGGGGACGCTGTACGCCATCTCCGATATCCCGTTCTGGTCGATGTCATCGGTGATGACCAACGACTCCGGCCAGCGCACCCGCGCGGTGACGGCGGCGATGCTCGGGGTGAACGCCGGGATCGCCTGCGCTAACATCTTCTTCCCAAAGCTGGCAGCGTTCTTCGCCCAGTACAGCAACGATAAAGGCTACTTTATGGCGGCGCTGGTTATGATGCTGGTGGGCCTGCCGTTGATGCTCAACGGCTTTATGCAGATCAAAGAGCGCGTGCCGCCGAGCCCGGAAAAGGTGACGATGCGCGACACCTTCCACAACCTGCGCCAGAACAAGCCGCTGTTTATTGTCCTGCTGTCGTTCTTTTTCTGCGTGTTCCATAACGTGGCGGGCGGTCTCTATATCTACTTCTTTATCAACAATATGGGCGACGGCAGCCTGCAAATGGCAATTGGCGTGATGGGGATAGTGGCGGCGGTGCTGTGCCTGGTCGCCCCGCTGCTGACCCGCCGGATGCAGAAGCGGAAGCTGTTTATGATCCTCTGCGGGCTGGACGTGGCGGTGCGCGTGGTGATGTGGTTCACGGGCTATCAGCACACGGCGTTGCTGTTTGTCCTGCTCGGCCTGAGCACGCTGTTCGTGATGATGACCAACATCCTCACCTCGTCGATGATTGCCGACACCATCGAGTATGCGGAGTATCACACCCACAAGCGCTGCGCGGCGATCACCTTCTCCGGGCAGACCTTTACCGGCAAGATGTCGGTGGCGGTGGGCGGCGGGCTCATCGGCGTGTTTCTGACGATGATCGACTATGTGCCGCAGGCGCAGTCACAGAGCGACAGCGTACTGGCGGGACTGTTCTTCGGGATTTGTTTGTTACCGGCGATAGGCTCGCTGATCCGAATGGGGTTTATGTCGCGCTTTACCTTTACCGAAGAGAAGCATGCGGAGATTTGTCGGCTGCTGGCGGAGCGGAATGCGTCTGCGAAAGCGCCGGGTGGCGGCTGCGCCTTACCCGGCCTACAGGACCAGCCCTTGTAGGCCTGATAAGCGAAGCGCCATCAGGCTTCGCGTAATGACTTACAGCGACTTCACAAACGCCAGCAGATCTTCGTTGAGCTGGTCCTGGTGGGTCAGCGCGAAGCCGTGCGGCGCGTTGTCGTACACTTTCAGCGTGGCGTTTTTGATCATCTCTGCCGCCAGCTTGCCGGTCGTTTCAAACGGCACGATCTGGTCGTTGCTGCCGTGGATCACCAGCGTCGGCACGTCGATTTTCGCCATATCCGGGCGGAAGTCGGTTTCGGCGAAGGCGGTTACGCAGTCGATGGTGCCCTTCAGGGACGCCAGCAGGGCGATGTTCAACGTCTGCGTCAGGGCACCGGCAGAAACGGTCTGCCCGGCGTTGGTGCCGTAGAACGGGGTAGCGAAGTCGCTGATGAACTGGGCGCGATCTTTACGCAATCCGTCGCGAATCCCGCTGAAAACGCTCTGATCGACCCCTTCCGGGTAGCTTTCGGATTTGCCGAAAATGGGCGTTACCGCGCCCAGCAGGGCAAGACCGGCCACGCGTTCGCTGCCGTAGTTGTTGATGTAACGCGTCACGTCGCCGCCGCCCATGGAGAAGCCCACCAGCGTCACGTCGCGCAGATCCAGCGTGGTGATCAGGTCGTTAATGTCGGACGCAAAGGTATCGTAGTCATAGCCGTTCCACGGCTGATCTGAACGCCCAAACCCGCGACGGTCAAAGGCGATGGTGCGGTAGCCGCGCTCGGCCAGGAAGTTCAGCTGGCTGTCCCACATGTCCCCGTCCAGCGGCCAGCCGTGGCTGAAAAGAACCGGTTTTCCCGCGCCGCAGTCTTTGTAATAAATCTGCGTACCATCTTTTGCCTTAAACGTTGCCATAGTGTGTTCCTCTACAGGTGATTGTTATGTTCAGACCGGCGCGACCAGATAACGAATTGCCGGTGATGTTGTGCCCTGATGAAAAGCCAGAACGCGGCTCTGCAACAGGAGGTCATTCATGGTGTGGCGCTCCTGCTGGCGCAGATGCTCGATCCAGGAACCCATCAGGAAGGTTTCGATAAACAGACCCGGACGTTCAATATCTTCGTACACCGCCCAGCTCATCGCCCCGGCGCGGCGGCGCACCCGGCGTAGCTCGTGCACGGCCTGCAAAAACGCTTTCGCGTTCTGCGGGTCGATGATGTACTCATGCGAGACCAGCACCGGGCCACGCTCGTTCGGGAGTTCAATCTCCACCCCGTCCAGCGGCTGCCCGCTCAGGTCGAGATTTAAATCCGGATCTTTCTCCAGCTTCCAGCGGAACACCGTCATGCTCGCCAGCACCATCCCCAGCGTGGCGACAACCAGCGAAGCCGGAGTGCCGAACTGCGAGGCGATCTGGCCCCAGACGGCGCTGCCTGCGGTCATCGAACCGAAAAAGACCGTCAGATACACCGCCAGCGCCCGGGCTTTTACCCAGCGTGCGGCGCTGCGCTGCGCGCCAAGGTTGAGGGTGGAGAGCACCGCAATCCACGCGAAGCCGGTAAAGAACTCAAACAAGTTTAGCAGCCAAAAGTGACGTACAAATGCCAGCGCCAGCATGGTGATCGCAAACGTCAGGCTGGCGGCCACCATCAGCCGATCGGCGTTCAGCCGCTGGCGCAGACGCGGCAGCAGGATGGCCCCGGCAATGGCGCCAAGGCCGATACACGCCAGCATCACGCCGTAGCCCGCCGGGCCTAAGCCCAGCTCGCGGCGCGCCACCAGCGGCAGCAATGCCCAGCCCGCGCTGCCGAAAACAAAAAAGGCCACGGTGCGCACCAGCACGTTGCGCAGCACCGGCGCGGCGTGCACGTAGCGAATCCCGGAGCGCACCGCAGAGAAGAAGTGCTCCGGTGGCAAACGCTGCACGGACGGTGCCGGACGCCAGCGCCACAGCACCCACGCCACGCCCATCACGGACAGCGCGTTCAGGGCAAACACCATCCACGGCCCGGCAAGCGACAGCAGAAAACCGCCCAGCGCAGGGCCAATTGCCCGGCTGATATTGACCCCGAGCGAGTTAAGCGCCACGGCGGAACCCAGCTCGGGCTTGCTCACCAGGTCAGGGACAATCGCCTGAAACGGCGGCGAACTCATGGCCGCACCCACGCTCAGCAGAAATGTCGCCGCCAGCAGAACGGTGGGGGTGACGTGTCCGGTAAAAGAGAGCAGCGTCAGCCCGGCGGCGGCAATGAACACCCACAGCTGGGAGAAGAGCAGGTATTTACGTCGATCAACGATGTCCGCCATCACCCCGGACGGCAGGGCGAAAAGGAACATCGGCAGGCTGCTCGCCGCCTGCACCAGCGCGATATCTAAAGGATCGGCGCTGAGCGTCAGCATGCTCCAGTTGATACCGACGTCGCTCATCCATGAGCCGACGTTAGAGACCACCGTGGCGATCCACAGCATGCGGAACACCGGCTGGCTCAGCGGCTGCCAGGGTGAAACCGCGGGGGCGGGCGTCGTCTCGACGTGTGCGTCGCGAACGTCGTTTACCTGGGTCATGCGAACCTCTCCGTTGTTTTACGCTGCACTCGCCACTGGCCCGGCCCGGTAAGGGCGAGGGTGGTGAAGATAATCAGCAGCAGCCAGCCAAACTGCCCCTCGGCAATCGACCAGTTCGGGTGGACCGCCAGCATCGCCACCAGCAGCACGGCGATAATCGGCAGGCACGCCAGGCGGGTGTAAATCCCCGCAATGATAAACAACGGGCAGATCACCTCGGCGACGATCGCCGGGATCAGACTGGCGTAAGGCCCGAAGCCGAACGGATCTTCAATGCGCGTCAGCTCTTCGCTGAAGTGCAGCACCTTCGGCAGGCCGTGCACGTAAAGCAGCAGCAGGCTGCCGGTCAGGCGCAGAAAGAACAGCCCCGGATCGATCCGGGGCGAAGCGTCATTTTGTTTCATCAGAATGCAAAGCAGCTGCAACCCAGCGCCCCCCAGAAAGCGTTATCGTCGGATACCGGCATCTCTGACGTGCGGGCAAAGTCATGCTGGTGGTTGTGAACCCCGCACGGGCCGCTACAGTGGTGAGCCATACTCATACCCACGCGTGCGGCCTGCGGCGGCGCGCTGCGGTAGTGGCCCGGCACCTTCACCACCGGGGACCACTCGGGCAGGACCGGAATGGCGGGCGGCGCGAGTGGGCCAAAAGCGCCTGCGGCATAGACGATATCGCCGTTCACCACGGTGAGGACGGACTCGATGCCCTTGATCTCCTCCTCCGGCACGCGGAAGTAATCTTTGCTGAGCACCGCCAGATCCGCGAGCTGGCCCGCTTTGATCTGCCCCTTCTGGTTCTGCTCGCTGGAGAACCACGCGCTGCCCTGGGTCCAGAGCATCAGGGCGGTATCGCGATCCAGACGGGCGCTGTGATCGTACATCTGCATCCCGCCAACGGTGCGGCCGGAGACCAGCCAGTAGAGCGCGGTCCATGGGTTATAGCTCGCCACGCGGGTGGCGTCCGTTCCCAGGCCCACCGGCACGCCGGTCTCGAGCATTTTTGCCACCGGCGGCGTGTGGCGGGTGGCTTCGATGCCGTAGCGCTCGGCAAAGTATTCCCCCTGGAAGGCCATGCGGTGCTGCACGGCAATACCGCCGCCGAGTGCTTTGATGCGGTCAATGTTGGCCTGCGACACGGTTTCGGCGTGGTCGAAGAACCAGTGCAGCCCGTTGAACGGAATGTCACGGTTCACCTTCTCGAACACGTCCAGCATGCGGCTGATGGATTCGTTGTAAGTGGCGTGCAGGCGGAACGGCCAGCGGTGCTCCACCAGATGGCGCACTACGCGCTCCAGCTCGTCCTCCATGCCCGGCGCGAGATCCGGGCGCGGCTCGAGGAAGTCTTCAAAATCGGCGGCGGAGAAGACCAGCATCTCGCCCGCGCCGTTGTGGCGGAAGAAATCGCTGCCCTGGCCCGGCGTAAGCATATCGGTCCATTTTTCAAAGTCTTCCAGCTCGTGGCCCGGACGCTGGGTAAACAGGTTGTAGGCGATGCGGATGGTCATCTGCTTTTTCTCGTGCAGCTCGGCAATCACCTCGTAATCTTCCGGGTAGTTCTGGAAGCCGCCGCCCGCGTCGATGGCGCTGGTCAGCCCCAGACGGTTCAGCTCGCGCATGAACTGGCGCGTGGAGTTGACCTGCTGCTCCAGCGGCAGCTTCGGCCCTTTCGCCAGCGTGGCGTACAAAATCATGGCGTTCGGACGGGCAATAAGCATTCCGGTCGGGTTGCCGTTGGCGTCGCGCTGGATCTCCCCGCCCGGCGGGTTTGGCGTGTCTTTGGTGTAGCCGACCACCTTCAGCGCGGCGCGGTTGAGCAGGGCGCGGTCGTACAGGTGGAGGATAAACACCGGGGTGTCAGGCGCGGCGTCGTTAATTTCGTCCAGGGTCGGCATGCGGCGCTCGGCGAACTGGAACTCGCTCCAGCCGCCCACCACGCGCACCCACTGGGGCGACGGCGTGCGCAGGGCCTGCTCTTTTAGCATCCGCAGGGCGTCGGCCAGGGACGGCACGCCTTCCCAGCGCAGCTCGAGGTTGTAGTTCAGCCCGCCGCGGATCAGATGCAGGTGCGAGTCGTTCAGGCCGGGGATGGCGGTGTGGCCTTTTAAGTCGACCACCTTAGTGCCGTCGCAGTGGTGTTGCATCACCTCGGCGACGGTACCCACTTCCAGAAATTTTCCGTCGCGCACGGCAACGGCTTCCGCGACAGGATTCTCGCGATCGACGGTGTGAAACTGGCCGTTAACCAGAATGAGATCGGCTTTACCGAGGGTAACCATAATAGCTCCAGACTAAGAGGGGAATGGTCAGGATTATGGGAACCGGTTTCGGCAAAGATCCAGTTATACAATAGGATAGGTATACCAAAGTATAACTATACCTAAGGTTAACTATACGAAGAGATAATTACACCACAGCGCTGTGGGTCATAGGATGAACGCGATTTTATCGGCGTGCTGTTCGCGGCGATTTTAACCTTTAACCTCACTGGATAATCTTATGACCACTTCTAAGCTCGAAGTCTTAACCCCTGCCAACTGTCAGATCATCTTCATCGATCACCAGCCACAGATGGCGTTCGGCGTGCAGTCTATTGACCGCCAGGTGCTGAAACACAACACCGTGGCGCTGGCGAAAGCGGCTAAGGTGTTCAACATCCCAACCATCATCACCACCGTTGAGACCGAAAGCTTCTCCGGCAATACCTATCCGGAGCTGCTGGACGTGTTCCCGGGCCAGGACATTCTGGAGCGTACCTCCATGAACTCCTGGGACGACCAGAAGGTGCGCGACGCGCTGAAGACCAACGGCAAGAAGAAGGTGGTTGTCGCGGGCCTGTGGACCGAAGTGTGCAATAACAGCTTTGCCCTGTGCGCGATGCTGGAAGGCGACTACGAAATTTATATGGTGGCAGACGCCTCCGGCGGCACCTCCAAAGAAGCCCACGACTTCGCGATGCAGCGCATGATCCAGGCGGGCGTGATCCCGGTGACCTGGCAGCAGGTGATGCTGGAGTGGCAGCGTGACTGGGCGCGCAAAGAGACCTACACCGCGGTGATGGATATCGTGCGCGAGCACTCCGGCGCCTACGGAATGGGTGTGGATTACGCCTACACCATGGTGCACAAAGCGCCGTCTCGTCAGAAGAGCGAGCACCGCACCTTAGCGCCGGTTCCGGCACGCTAAGTCCCGCTGGCGGGCTGGTCCCTCATCCGGCTCGCCGCTGCCTTTTTCTCTGGAGTTCACAATGAGTACAGGGTTGATATCCCTCGCGGCAGGCGTGTTGATTGGCCTGATGTATGCCGTGCTGAAGGTGCGTTCCCCCGCGCCGCCCGCGCTGGCGCTGATTGGCCTGCTGGGGATGCTGGCGGGGGAACAGGCGATGCGTCATCTTTTATCCCGCGACAATCCCGCGGGCGTGCAGGTGACGGTTCCCCACGTTCAGCACCTGTCCGGAGCGTCATCATGAAGGCCTGGATTATTTCGCTGGTGTGCGGGGTCGCGGCTGGGGTACTTTACGCCCTGCTCGACGTGCATTCCCCGGCGCCGCCGGTCGTCGCGCTGCTTGGCCTGTTCGGCATGCTGGTGGGTGAACAGCTGATCCCCATCGGACGGCGTCTGGTGAGCCGCGAACCGTTGACCCTGGCCTGGTTTCGTCATGAATGCGTACCGAAGATCAGCGGTACCGCGCCCCCAGCGCCCGCGAAGGAAAGCCGCGACGCGTAACGATTTGTTTGAGGAAAGACAGCATGACGCTGCCGTGGCGCATTGCCATCATTGATGACGAACGCTCTGTTCGCAGCGGGCTCAGTAACCTGCTGCAATCGGAAGGGTATGCTACCGATACCTTCGATTCGGCAGAGGTGTTTTTGAGCCACCCTCTCGCCCTGTCCGGCGCGTCGCTGGTGATCACCGACATCAAGCTGCGCGGCATGAACGGCATCGAGCTGTTTGAGAAGCTGCGGTTGCTGGCCACGCCGCCACCGCCAGTACTGTTTATCTCCGGTCATGCTGATGAAAATATGCAGCGGTATGCACTCAGTCTGGGCGCCGCTGCATTTTTGCGTAAGCCGATTAACATCGATATTCTGCTGGATCATATTCAGCGGGAGCTGACCCGCCGACAATAAGGATCGCGGATGAACGAACATACGTCGCCTGCATTTTGGCCCGCCCGGGGAAGTCTCCATGAAGGGCGGGCTTTTGTTCTGAAAGAGGATGTCATTTTTACCGTGCTGGCGCAGGAGGGCGGCATCTCCTGGATGAACGGGCGACATCCCCAGTCCGGCGGTTCGTTTATTATTGCCACCGCGGTCAGCGATGAAGAAGAGGAGCGGGCAACGCGGCTGCTGAAAAACGAGTTTGCCCTGCGCGACCGGCTTCATGACGGCTGGGCTATCCGGCCCGTCGCTTCAACCCAGTACCGCGGACGTTTTGCGCTGGTCTACGCGCCGTTCTGCTTTGAACTGCTGGCGTGCCGGGCAGGTAAGGCGATTTCCGGGATCGCCCGCTTTATCGAAATGGCGATCCGCATCTGCGGTCCCCTGCGCCAGATGCATCTGCACAACCTGATCCACGGCGATATCAAACCCGGGGCGTTCTTCGTTCATCACGACGCCACCTGCCGTCTTTGCAGCTTCGGTCTTTCCTGCGGCACCTCCGACGCGTTCTCCCAGTCCCGGCTTGCCGCGTCTGGCGGCACGCCCGCCTACATGTCACCGGAACACACCACGCGTACCCGGCGCGCCGTCGACAGCCGGAGCGATCTCTACAGTCTGGGTATCGTGCTTTATGAACTTCTGACCGGGCGATTGCCGTTTGAACTGAGCGCTGATGACCAGACCAACTGGGCGCATTACCACATTGCCTCTGAGCCGCTTGCGCCGGGGCGGGTGCGCCCGGACGTACCCGGCATGCTGTCGACCATTATCCTTAAGCTGCTGGAGAAGAATCCGGAGAATCGCTATCAGACCGTCGACGGGCTGATTGCCGACCTCAGGCGCTGCCAGGCGACGCTGACCGCCGAAGGTGAGATCGTCGACTTTATTCCCGGCCAGCAGGATCGCTCTCCGGCGATCCATCTTGCCGATTCGCTTTTCTCTGCGCATCCGCAGGCCAGCGACGTCATCGCCGCGTTTGAGCGGGTCAGCCAGAGCGGTGCGCCGGAACTGGTGACTATTGGGGGGCCTTCGGGGATCGGCAAATCTTCCGTGATCGCCACCACGCTGAAATCGCTGCAACAGCGCAAGGTGCTGCTGGCGGTGGGCAAGGTCGATCAATATTCTCCCACGCTGCCCTACGGCGTGCTGAGTTCGGCGTTTCGGACGCTCACGCTGCACCTGCTCGGGCTGCCAGCCGGGGAGGTAGCGACGTGGAAAATCCGCCTGTCGCGCGCGCTGGAAGGCTTCGAGGAGCTGGCCGTCAGCCTGGTGCCGGAGCTGAATTTACTCCTTGAGAACAAACCGCGTTTCTCTGCGGATACCTTTTCCATCGACGCGCGGGCGCGCTTCAGCCATATGGTGCTGGCGCTGGTGAAAACCTTCGCCACCCAGGGCGCGCCGCTGGTGCTGCTGCTGGATAATGTGCAGTGGATCGACGCCGCCAGCCTGCAAACGCTCGATCACCTGCTGCGCGCCTGCGGCGCCATCCCGCTGCTGGTGGTGATGGCGCACCGCGATCTCAGTTCGCTTTCTGAGCCCACCTTGCAGACCGCGCTGGCGAGCCTGCCGGAGGCGGCGCAACACGCCACGACGATTGTACCGCAGCCGCTGTCGGTGAAGGCCGTGGCGCGCTGGCTCGGGGGGATTTTTCATGCCCGCAGTACCGGTACCGCCGATCTTGCCACGCTGATCCATGAAAAAACCGGCGGCAACCCGCTGTTCGTGCAGGAATTTTTCCGCCGCATCGTCGATGACGGACTGGTGGTGCACAACAAATATCAGGGGAAATGGCATTACGATCTCCAGGCCATCCGCGCCCGGCACTACACCGAGAACGTGGTGACGCTGGTGCTTGAACAGCTCAAGGAGATGCCCGACGAGACGCGCCGCCTGCTGGGCAGCATCGCCTGCCTCGGCTGCACGGGCGAGCTGGAGATGCTGTGCCGCGTGGTGGGGCGGTCGGCGGCGGAAATCCGCTACGCGCTTCATCCGGCGGTGACCGCTCAGCTGATTGTGCTGACGGAGAAAGAGTACGCTTTTACCCACGATCGGGTGCAGGAAGCCGCCTTTGCCCTGCTGGATGAGGGCGAGAAAAGCCATCTGCACCTGACCACCGCCAGCCTGCTGGCGGATGCCGCGCGGCAGACGGCGGGCAACGAATTGCTGTTCCGCGCGGTTCACCACGTCAGCGCCGCGCTGGACTGCATCCAGCCTGCACCCCAGCGGCAGCGATTCCGGGAGCTGAGCCTTCAGGCCGCGCGGCGTGCGAAGCGTACCGGCGATTACCTTTCCGCCTTAAGCTATATCCAGACCGCCAGAGCGCTGGGGAATGCGGGCCCGGTCTCGGACTTTATGCTGGATATCGAAGAGGCGGGCTGTGAGTTTGCGCTCGGACACCTGGAGCGCACGCGTGCGCTGTGCGATGCGATCCTCGGTTCACCGGGCGGGCTGACGGAGAAAGCGCTGGCCGCCAACCTGCTGGCGGAAGTTTATATGCGCCAGTCGGAGATCCGCCTGGCGCTGGAGGCGTCGTTATGCTGGCTGGGCGTGTTCGGGATCCAGATCAGCCGCTACCCGGAAAATGCCGAATGTGACGAGGCCTGGCAGCAGTTCTGTCAACGCACCGCCGACGCGCCGCAGAACCCGTTTTCTCAGCTTAAGCTGATGGAGAGCGCAGAGACCGAAGCGGTGATGAACCTGCTTTACAGCGCCAGTATTTTCGCCAGCTTTACCTGCCCGCGCCTGCACTTTTTACTCCTGTGCCGGATGATGCACCTCACGCTCGATCACGGCATCACCGGCGCCTCCACCACGGCGATGGCCTGGTTTGGCGTGCTGATTGGCCACCGCTACGCCGAATACCGTCTCGGGTTTGAGTACGGCACGCTGGCTCGTGAGCTGGTGAACCGCCACGGCTATGATGCCTATGAAGCCAAAACCCTGCTGCCGCTCGATCAGCTCAGCGTCTGGACCCAGCCGCTGTCGTACACTATCGAGTGCGCCAAGGCCTGCTTTACCTCGGCGGTAACCCACGGCGACATGACGATGGCCTGCTTCGCGGCCTGTCATCAGATCATTAACTTCCTCTCCCGGGGCGATCATCTGGATGGCGTGCTGACCAGCATCGATCGCGGTCTGGCCTTTGTGCGCAAAACGGATTACCAGGACATTGAAACCGTTCTGCACATTCAGCGCCGCTACGTGGAGTTTTTACGCACGCCGGTGACGGGCCCATGGAGCGCCGCCCAGGCGCTGCCTGACGATCTGCTGCCCGCGCCGCCGGAGCAGGCGCCCGAGCAGACCTCGACCATGCTCTTCTGGTACTGGCTCTATCGCGGGATGGCGCACTTTTCCTGCGGCGAATACGCCGACGCACAGGCGGATTTAGAAATGGCGGGCTGGTATGCGTGGTCCGCGCCGGGTCATATTCATCTGCTGGATTACCATTTTTACAGCGCGCTGGCGCTCTCCCGCCAGCTCACCCCGGAAACCTTTTCGGCGGATTATCGCCGCAGTATTCATCACCATTACGACAAAATAGCCCTCTGGGCGCGGATCAATCCGGGCACGTTTGCCGATAAAGAGGCGCTGATTTATGCCGAAATCGTCCGTCTGGACGGCATGAACAGCATCGCGCTGGAGCAGTATGAAAAAGCGGTGCGATTCTCGCGGGAGGGCGGGTTTAACCCGATCAATGCCCTGTCGCACGAGCTGGCCGGGCGTTTCTCGCTGGCCTGCGGCTACCCGACCGCCTCCGACGCCCATTTCCGCGGCGCGATTGCCGCCTGGGGGCGCGTCGGGGCGCAGGCCAAGGTGCGCCAGCTGGAGCAGGATTTCCCCCATCTGCTGGCCTCCGGGCAGAGCCGCGCGTATGACACGGCGGCGTTTGCCCAGAACGAGGTGATCCGCGATTTACAGAGCGTCATCAAAGCCTCACGCGCCTTATCCGAAGAGATCAACCTTGAACGTTTAATCGAAAACCTGATGACGCTGCTGCTTGAACGGGCCGGGGCGCAGCGTGGCCTGCTGCTGCGCGTCAGCGATAATCACATCCCGGAGATTGAAGCCAGCGCCTGGACCAGTACCGACGGCGTGCGGGTGCGCATCCTGAAAGCGTCACCGATGGCGACGGACATGCCGCTGTCGGTGCTGGCCGCGGTGATCCGCACCGGGCAGGAGATCCGCACCGGCAAACCGGAGGAGTTCCACCCGTTCAGCCAGGATCCGTATCTGGTGACGTCCGGCGCCGCCGTGATGTGCGTGCCGATGTTCAAACAGGCGCGGCTGGTGGGGATTCTGTATCTGGAAAACCGCCTGATGCCGGAGGTGTTTACCGCCGAACATTCGCGCGTGGTCAGCCTGCTGGGTGCGCAGGCGGCGGTTTCGCTGGAGACGGCGCGGCTCTACGCCGAGCTGCTGGCGGAAAACATCCAGCGCCGGCGGGTGGAGAAAGAGCTGCGCGCCAGCCAGACCTCACTGATGCTGGGCGAGCAGATCAGCCATACCGGCAGCTGGCGCTGGGAACTGGTGCAGGATCTGATGTTTATGTCCGAAGAATACGCCCGTATCCTTGGCCTGCCGGAGCAGCAAAAGATGATCTCAATGGCGGAGTTTTTGACCTTCGTGCATGAGGATGATTATGGCCGGATCAGCACCCTCGTTAATCAGAGCGTGCGTGACGGGCTGTCGATGCGCGCGGAGTTTCGCATCATCCGCACCGACGGCTCCGTTCGTTACATCCTCGGGATTGGCGATCCGGTGGGGGTGGGCAGCGAGGTGAATGAGTATTACGGCATCATTACCGACATCACCAGCCAGCGGGCGGCGGAGGATGCGATGCGGGTGGCGCAGGCGGATCTGGCGCGGGTCTCACGAGCCACTACCGTCGGGCAACTGACCTCCTCGATCGCGCACGAGATCAACCAGCCGCTGATGTCGATTGTCTCGAACGCCGGCGCAAGCCTGCGCTGGCTCAACCGCGATCCGGCGCGGCTGGAAAAAGTGCGCGAGGGGCTGGAGGAGATCGCCGCCGAGGGCGAGCGGGCAGGGGAGATCATCCGCAGCATTCAGTCTCTGACGCGCAAACAGGACCCCACGTTTACGCGAATCGATCTGCACTTCCTGATCCACCACATCATTATGCTTTCCCGCAGCGAACTTGAGCTGCGACACATAAGCGTTGATTATCTTCTGAACGCTGACGACAGCTTTATCATCGGCGACAGCGTGCAGATCCAGCAGGTGTTGCTTAACCTGGTGATGAATGCGATGGAAGCGATGGCGGAAGTGACGGATCGCCCGTGCAGCATCACGATCGCCACCGCGAACTGCGCTGAAGGGAAGGTGATCTTTGAGATCGCCGATACCGGCAGCGGCATTGAGCCGGAGCTCACCGAGCGGATCTTTGACTCGTTCTATTCGACCAAAGCGCAGGGAATGGGGATGGGGCTGACCATCAGCGCCAGCATTATTGAACGGCACCGGGGGAAACTGAGCGCGCGCCGCAGAGAGCCGTACGGCACGGTGTTTACCTTCGCGTTGCCGCTTGCCGGACAGGAGATGTAACGGTTATTCCGCTGGCTGATGTTTGGTCAGGCGCTCGACGGCCCTGACCAGTTCAGCCACGGAGCGGACCTGCATTTTCTCCATCACCCGGCGGCGGTGCACTTTCACCGTAATCTCACTGACGCCCAGCTCGGCGGCGATCTGCTTGTTGAGCTTGCCGCTGACGGCCAGCTCAAGCACCTCATGCTCACGCGGCGTGAGGGAAAGATGGCGCTGTTTCAGGGCGTAGTGCTCTTTGACGCGGGCGGCGTTGTGCTGTGCCAGCCTGAGCGCGGATTCGATGGAGCCGATGAGCGCGCTGGATTCAACGGGCTTAGTGAGAAATTCGTAGGCCCCGCCTTTGATCGCCCGGACGGACATAGGGATGGTGCCGTGGCCGGTGAGAAAGATGATCGGTATTTCCCGGCCGCTGTCTTTCAGCGCATCTGCGACATCAAACCCGGTTATCGTGGGCATTTGCATATCGAGGATCACGCAGGAGGGCAGATCCTCAAAGGGATGGCTGAGAAAGGCTTCTGCTGAGGAAAAGCCAAGGGCATATATATCCGCAGATTCCAGCAGCCTGACAACGGACTGCCTGACTGTGTCATCGTCATCAACCACATAAACAATGTGTTCCATTCACCGCCCCGGTGTTGATTTAAATGTCGAGGATGTAAACAGTCACTATGGCTACGTAAGAGACTGTTTATGCTGACTTTCATCTTAACACATTAAATATCATTATCATTTAGCAATATGATAACCATATGAAGTATAGCGAGCTGGAGCGGAGGCGATGAAGGAACGAAACGCTGTTTTTATGCACCGACAAGCTCAATACGGTTGCCGTCCGGGTCCGCAATCACCGCTTCATAGAAACCGTCCCCGGTCATACGCGGGGCGCTGAGCAGGGAGCCGCTTGCCTGCGCCTGCGCTGCCATACTGTCCACCTGCGCTTTGCTGCCGACGTTGATGGCGATATGCGCCCAGCCGACAAATTCCGGGTGCGAAGGTGCACTGGGCAGGCCCGGCAGCGTCATCAGCTCGATGGTCGGCCCGTCATCCAGGGTAATAAAGTGAGATTTAAACCCCGGACGATTTTTGCTGACGTAGCGGTCATTACTGCGGCCGCCAAACACCGTTTCCCAGAACTGAACCTGCGCGTCCAGGCTGCGGGTCCAGAGTGCGACATGTGCAATATTCATAAGATCCCTCGTTATTTGTCTGTGAGGACTTTCACCGGTAAAACAGGCTACACTCTGGTTTTGAGCGCGACAAGCTGAGGAAACAACAATGCACTACACACTGAAAGAAAGCGACAAGGAAAAAGCGGAAGGAACAAACGGCGCGGGCGCTCTACAGCAAAAACTGCTGGAATCCCGTTCGATTGTCATCTCCGGAGAGATTAACCAGGAGCTGGCCCAGAAGGTCATCACTCAGATGATCCTGCTGCAAAGCGTCAGCAACGATCCGATCAAGCTGTACATCAACAGTCAGGGCGGCCATGTAGAAGCGGGCGACACCATCCACGACTTCATTAAGTTTATCCGTCCGGAAGTGCATGTGATCGGCACCGGCTGGGTGGCGAGCGCCGGGATCACCATCTTCCTGGCGGCGAAAAAAGAGCACCGCTACGCTCTGCCGAATACCCGCTTTATGATCCACCAGCCGCTGGGCGGCGTGCGCGGTCAGGCAACGGATATCGAAATCGAAGCGCGCGAGATCATCCGCATGCTGGAGCGCGTGAACAAGCTGATTGCTGACGCCACCGGCCAGCCGCTGGAGAAAGTGAAGAAAGACACCGACCGTAACTTCTGGATGTCACCGGCGGAAGCGCTGGACTACGGCATCGTGGGTAAACTGATTACCCATTATGACGAGCTGAACCTGGATTAAGTTTAAGCCGGCGTGTGCGTCGGGTGACGGCTTCGCCTTACCCGACCTACGCGCGCTCGATTGACCCATGACAAGTTCCCCCCTCGCTGTCTCTTCTATAATCGCGCCTGTCTCCCCTCTCACTGGTGCTACCCATGGCGTATCAACTGAACCTGAACTGGCCGGAATTTCTTGAAAAATACTGGCAAAAACAACCCGTTGTGCTGAAAAATGCCTTCCCGAATTTTGTCGACCCCATTACCCCTGATGAACTGGCGGGTCTGGCGATGGAGCCGGAAGTTGATAGCCGCCTGGTAAGCCATGCTAACGGCAAGTGGCAGGCGAGCAATGGCCCGTTTGAGCATTTCGATAACCTCGGTGAAACCGGCTGGTCCCTGCTGGCGCAGGCGGTGAACCACTGGCATATGCCCGCGGCAGAGCTGGTGCGTCCGTTCCGCGTCCTGCCGGACTGGCGTCTCGATGACCTGATGATCTCCTTCTCCGTCCCGGGTGGCGGCGTTGGGCCGCATATCGATCAGTACGATGTGTTTATTATCCAGGGGATGGGCAGCCGCCGCTGGCGCGTGGGGGACAAGCTGCCGATGCGTCAGTTCTGTCCGCATCCGGCCCTGCTGCATGTCGATCCGTTTGAGCCGATCATCGACGAAGATCTGGCCCCGGGCGATATCCTCTACATTCCGCCTGGATTCCCGCATGACGGCTTCACCCATGAAACCGCGCTCAACTACTCCGTCGGTTTCCGCGGGCCGAACGGTCGCGATCTGATCAGCAGCTTTGCCGACTACGCGCTGGAGAACGATCTGGGCGGCGAACATTACAGCGATCCGGATCTGACCTGCCGCGAACACCCTGGCCGCGTGGAGCAGTACGAGCTCGATCGCATTCGGCAGATGATGATCGACATGATTAGCAAGCCAGATGATTTTACGAAATGGTTTGGCAGCTTCGTCTCCACGCCGCGTCACGAGCTGGATATTGCCGCCGCCGAGCCGCCGTATTCCGCAGAAGAAGTGCTCGACGCGCTGCAAGGGGGCGAAACGCTCTCCCGCCTGAGCGGACTGCGCGTGCTGAACATCAACGGCAGCGTCTTTATCAACAGCGAACAGCTGGAAACGGCGGATGTGAACGGGGCGGACGCGCTGTGCCGCTTCACCGAGCTCGGCCAGGCTGAGCTGGGCGATGCGCTGAATAATCCGGCGTTTGTGGAAGAGCTGACCGGTTTGATTAACCAGGGCTACTGGTTCTTCGACGAGTAACAGCAGGCGGCGTTTAGTCAGGCTAAACGCCGCCAGGTTCAAACCAGCATATTACAGGCCTTCCAGTAGTTAAGAAGCCGCTCATCGTCGCGCTCTTTCTCCGCTTTGATTTTCATCGCCCGGGCGAGATTTTCTCGCGATACTTCATGGCCTTTTTGCACGATGTCTAAAACCGCTTCACCAAGAGCCAGTGAAATTTCTGCCCGATTATTGCGAATCGTCATAAATACCTCCTCGTTGGTTGCGATAATTTAATTATGAACGGGAGATAATCAGTCGGTAATAATTCATCTCATTCTTATTTTTTCATTTCGGCGTTAAGTAGACTTAATATTCAGTTCTGTCAATGATGTTTCAAAATGCTAATAAGACGTTTAAGCCTGAATTTATGCGCTACAGTTAATTTTGTGCAACAGGCAAATAACCGAAACAGGAGAATAATTATGGTAGATAAAAGCGCAATTAAGGATCACACCCAGGTTGTCGCCAGCTGCGGAACGCACGTCGGGGTTGTGGACCATCTTGATGGTGAGCGAATCAAGCTTGCGAAGAGCGATCCGGAATCGGGCGGCAAACACCACTTTATTCCTCTCGGCTGGGTTGATAAGGTCGAAGATAATAAAGTTGTCCTGACCAAAAACCATAAAGAGGTTTTTGCTGAGTGGCAGGAAGCATAAATATATTTCTCGCAAGGAAATATATGCCTTCGCTCCGGCTTCGTCCGGAGCGTAATAGTGTCTGCGCCCGGTGATTGCTGCCATTACAAATGGATGATACTGTTTTGCCTGTCCTTTCCCCGATGCAGGCCCCAAATGATGCTCCAGAGTGAAAATAGATCAGCGAAACGCATATTTTTTGTTGAAGATTTTCAGGTATTCGGCGAGCGCTACGGCATCGACTACCGTTTCCCCCAGTTAAAAGAGGCGCAGGTCAGCGGTAGCCCCGTGTTGCAGGGAAATGTTGAAGAAATGATGCTCTCGTCCGGCATTTCGCTGACCCATTCCGACGTACGTGTATTACAGCCCTATGAAACCACCTCTCGCCACAGCAGCCCGCTCTATATGCTGGTGGTGCTGGAAGGGTGCGTGACGCTCACACTCAATGGTATCAATTATCCCGTCCGCCCGGGCATGGCGTTCAGCTCACGTCTGAGTGAAGATCAGGTGATGAGCGCGCGTCACGATGCCGACAGCACGCTGAAAACGCTCTCGTTTGGCGTCTACCCGCACGATGCCGGACGTGAAGCCCTGCTTGAGTCATTGCTTCTGGAATGGCAAAGCCTGAATGCACCCGCGTTTGTCTGGCAGGTTCCCGAGTTTGTGATGTCAGGTATTCTGCATGCGCAGCGGCAGGGGGGAAGCGTGCTCTCACGCAAGCTGTTGCTGGAGGGGCTGATGTATCAGCTGCTCGGCCATGGCCTCAACCAGCGCCAGCAGCCTTGCCCAGGCCGCCCTGAGCATGCGCGTCTTGAACGCGTGCGGAGCCTGCTGGAACAGTCTCCTGAACGGGATCATACTCTCGCGCAGCTGGCAGCCCTTGCCGCAATGAGCCCAAGCAGCCTGCGCAGCAAGTTCCGTCAGCGCTACGGCTGCACGCTCTTCGATTACCTTCGCGACTGTCGCCTTGCGCTGGCGCGCCGCTATCTGCTGGAAGGCCACAGCGTGCAGCAGGCGGCTTGGATGTGCGGGTATCAGCATGCCACCAACTTTGCCACCGCGTTTCGTCGTCATTACGGGATTTCACCGGGGGACGTGCGCAAACTCCGCTAACGTAATTTCTCCTGTCGCGCGAATGCATTCCGTGTGGTTTAGCATCGCGCATACGTAACCTGGCGGCACGCATAGCCGTTTGCACTCTCAAAAAGGTAATAATTCTTATTAACAATAAGAAATATCTCTGGAGAGGGTTATGTTTGTTAAATCGCGTCTGGCACTGCTGGTGGGATGGGTTACCGGTAGCGTTGCTTTTCCTTTACTGGCGCAGGATGCCCAAAAAACTGACACCGTGGTGGTGACCTCGCAGATGCAGTCTGCGGCCACCAAGCTTGAAACACCGGATATTGAAACCCCGCAGTCGGTCTCTATCGTCACTCGCGAGCAGTTCGAAGAGCAGGGCGCAACCAGCGTGCGTCAGGCCGTGAGCTACACGCCGGGGGTCTACAGCAACCAGATCGGGGCGTCAAACCGCTTTGACTACATGGTGCTGCGCGGCTTCTCGGACGGCAGCCTGGACAACGTCTACCTCGACGGCCTGAAGATGATGGGCGACACCAACTCCCACAGCTCGCTGGTGGTTGACCCGTGGTTCCTGGACAGTATCGAAGTAGTGCGCGGTCCGGCCTCCGTGCTCTATGGCCGCTCATCGCCGGGCGGGATTGTGGCGCTCACCTCCCGTAAGCCATCGTTCGATCCTGGCGGGGAGATCAAGCTCTTCGCCGGTAACAATAACCAGCGTGGGGCGATGTTCGACGTCACTGGCCCGGTTGATGATAACGACCGCGTGGCGGTGCGCCTCAGCGGGATGACCCGCTATGCCGATTCCCAGTTCGATCCGCTGAAGGAAGAGCGTTACGCCCTGATGCCGAGCCTGACCTGGCGTATCACCGACAACACCCGTCTGGATCTGATGGCCTACCTGCACCGCGATCCGGAAGGCGGCAGCCACTCCGGCCTGCCATATGAGGGCACCGTTGTACCGCACAGCGGTAAGAAAATCTCCAACACCTTCTTCGAGGGCGAGGACGATTACGACAAGTACGATCGTCGGGAAAACATGGTCGGCTATAACATCGAGCACCTGTTTGACAGCGGCTGGTCCGTGCGCCAGAAGCTGCGCTACCTGCACACCAAAGTCGAGCTGAACCAGGTGTATGCCGCAGGCTGGCTGAATGACACCGAGCTGAACCGCGGCTATTCCGGCTCCGACGAGAAGATGAACGCCATCACCCTGGATAACCAGGTCGACGGCAGCTTCGATACCGGGGCGGTAAACCACCGCGTGCTGATCGGCATGGACTACCAGGACCGCACCAACAACGTCACTGGCTACTACGGCGGCTTCCCGCCGATTGACGCTTTCCATCCTGTTTACGGCGCGAAGCCGGACTACATCACCCAGTACAGCAGGGAAAAACACAAGCTGCGCCAGACCGGCTACTACCTACAGGATCAGATGTCCATTGACCGCTGGCGCCTCACGCTGGGCGGGCGTTACGACCAGGTGAGCGTGTCGAACGTCGACAACTTCAACCACACCCGCAGCGATCTGGATAAAAACAACTTCAGCAGCCGCGCGGCGCTGCTGTATCTGTTTGATAACGGCGTCGCGCCGTACGTCAGCTACTCTACCGCCTTTACGCCGACCAGCTTTGCCGACGAGCAGGGCAACATTTTGGATCCGATGAAGGGCAAGCAGTGGGAAGCGGGTGTGAAGTATGAGCCGGAGGGGATGAACAGCCAGTTCAGCGCCTCGGTGTTCCGCATTAACCAGAAGAACATTGCCACTAAAGAGGAGCCGACCGATCCGTACCGTTCCATCGGTGAAATCGAATCCGAAGGCGTTGAACTGGAGGCGATTGGTCAGCTGACCGACAGCCTGCGTATGCAGGCCGCGTACACCTACACGGATATTCGCTACAAGAAGAGCAGCCCGGAAGAGGAGGGCAAGCGCGCCGTTTATGCCCCGCGTAACATGGCCAGCGCCTGGCTGAGTTACGACGTCAAAACCGGCCCTCTGGACGGCCTGACCGTCGGCTCCGGCGTGCGCTATGTCAACGGGATCGCCAGCGATCGCCAGAACACCCATACGCTTCCGTCGTACACGCTGGTGGATATGACCGTGGGGTATGACCTGTCGAAAGTGGGGCTCACGGGCGTGAGCGCGCAGTTGAACGTCAATAACCTGACGGACAGAAGCTACGTCGCGGCGTGTAACTCGCTCTCTTACTGCTACTTCGGTGCAGAACGCAGCATTGTGGGCAGCGTTTCGTGGAAGTTCTGAGTCGTTGATTTTGCCGGGGGCGGGAGCGGTTTTCTCCCTGTGGGAGAGGGGCGGGGTGAGGGCAACAGGCCGTACTACTCCTCCATCGCAATCACAATTGCCTCGCCCATCTTCCTCAGCGCTTCGCGGTTCTTCTCCGTCGGCGGCAGCGCCACGTTGATCCGCAGGCAGTTGCGGTACTTCCCGGAGGCGGAAAACAGCGACCCGGCCGCAGCCTGGATCTTCAGACGGCACAGCTGCTTGCTGACGCACACCATATCGACCGTCTCCGGCAGCTCAACCCACAGCAGGAAGCTTCCCTGCGGGCGGGTGACGCATATCTCTGCCGGAAAATACTGCCGCACCCAGCAGGTATAGGTTTCCATATTCTGCTGATAAATCTGACGCATACGGCGCACGTGGCGATGGTAATGGCCGTCGCGAATAAACGCCGCCACCGCCATCTGCGTGCCCGGCACGTTAAACCCGCCCGCGGCGTACTTCATGTGCATCACCCGGTCGTAATAGCGCCCCGGCACGATCCAGCCGACCCGCAGGCCCGGCGCCACGGTTTTGGTAAACGAGCTGCATAAGAGCACGCGGCCATCTATGTCCATAGAATGAATGGTGCGCGGACGCGGGTACTCCGCCGCCAGCTCGCCGTAAATGTCATCCTCAACAATCACGATATCGTGCCGCTGTGCCAGGGCTAAGACCTGCTTCTTGCGAGACTCCGGCATGATAAACCCGAGCGGGTTATTGCAGTTCGGCACCAGGATCACCGCCTTGATCGGCCATTGCTCCAGCGCCAGCTCTAACGCCTCGATGCTGATCCCGGTCTCGGGATCGGTGGGAATTTCAATGGCCTTGATGTCAAAGCCGCGCAGCATCTGCATGGTGCCGTGAAACGATGGTGACTCGACTGCCACGATGTCACCCGGCTTGCACACCGAGAGCAGGGCGATCGACAGCGCGCCGTGGCAGCCGTTGGTGATGACAATCTCGTTTGCCGCCACGGTGGAGCCGCCATCCAGCATCAGACGGGCGATTTGCTCGCGTAGCTCCAGGCGCCCGTCGAGCACGTCATAGCTCAGCATTTCGCCCGGATTATGCTGCGCAATGCGGCTCATCTCACGCCACAGCGGCTTCAGGCTCGGTTGGTTAATGTCCGGTGAGCCGCCGCCAAAGGAGATCATCTCTTTGTCGGCGCGGGCGTCCAGCAGCATCATCACTTCGTCCCACTGGGTGACGTCCACGGGGCGCTGCACCGGGCGCGTCATCGCCGGGACGGGCGGCTGGGCTTTGCGTTTCGAGACAAAATAGCCGGAGCGCGGCTGAGGCGTAATCAGCTGGCGGTTTTCGAGGATCTGGTAGGCCTGCTGTATGGTGCTGATGCTCACGCCGTGCTCCTGGCTCAGCGTGCGTACCGACGGCAGACGTTCACCGCTGCGATACAGCCCTTGTTCGATACGTTCCGCCAGGAGGTTGGCCAGATGTTGATAGCGCGTCATGCTGTATCCTTTTTTTTCACCATACAGAGCATTAAACCAGTACAGATTGATGGGTAAACCACCATGCAGATACCGTTTTAGCGGATCTGTATGGTAAACAAAAGCAGTTTTTGAATCTGTATTGTACTGGCCGTTTTCCATGATGATAACTCCACTGGCACAGCGAGGAGAGCATCATGGAATTCTACGAGAATCGTTCAAAACGTCCGTTTATCGCGTTTGCCTGGGTAGCGAAAACGCTGCGTAACTGGTATCGCATCAACCGTACCCGCCGTATTCTGAGCCAGATGAGCGACGAGCAGCTCAAGGACGTCGGGTTATCGCGATATGATGTGTGAGCATAGGGTTGCCCGGTGGCGCTACGCTTACCGGGCCTACAGGAGACCGTAGGCCGGGTAAGGCGCAGCCGCCACCCGGCGGTTTTCAGCTCAACAGCGCAAGCGTCTGCCGTTTCGGCCTTTCCAGCAGCTCAACTGCCTCCTGATATGACCGCACGTTGTTATAGCCCATCACCAGCCCGTAGCGTTTGCCCGACCCGCGATACCACGCCGAAAGCGCATTGACCTGCAATTGCTGTTCCTGCCAGCAGCGGGCGATCTCCCGGTCAGCGCTTCCCTTTGCGAGGAACGCGACAATATGCATTCCACCGTCGTTTTGCTCGGTGAAGAACAGATCACCATAGACCTCACGCAGGGCGGCAATCATCCAGTCGCGGCGGGTTTGATAGAGCGCGCGCATCTTTTTCAGATGACGGAAAAAATGCCCCTCGTTGAGAAACGTGGTGAGGATTTTTTGCGTCAGGACCGGCTGGCCGCTGGTGAGGATGTCCGCGCTGTCGGTAAACGCGCCGACAGTGCTGGCGGGCATCACCACGTAGCCCATGCGCAGTGAAGGCATGATGGTTTTGCTGAAGGTGCCCATAAAGATCACCCTGTCATGCTGGTCGAGGCTTTTCAACGACGGCAGCACTTTGCGGGTGTAGTGAAATTCGCCGTCATAGTCATCTTCGATAATCCACGCCTCGTTTTGTGACGCCCAGTCGAGCAGCTGCTGCTTGCGCGGCAGGGAGAGCGTCATCGCCAGCGGGCTCTGGTGCGACGGGGTAACGATGGCGAAGCGGGCATCGTGGTGATTACGCAGCAGGTAGTCCGTATCCATCCCTGCGCGATCGACCGGCACGGTGTGCAGGCGGGGCACAATGCGCTTGAGCAACTGCTGGCCCATAAAGTAGCCCGGATCCTCAAATACCACCTTATCGCTGCGGCTGGCGAGCGTGTCGAGGATCAGGCGCAGGCTGCCGCTGTAGCCGCTGGTGATCAGCACCTGTTCTGCGGTGCAGGACAACCCGCGCGAGATATTGAGATAGCGGGCAATTGCCTCGCGCAGCGGATACCAGCCCAGCACCGGCGGGTTGAGCATTTCATCCTGACGCATGGCGCGCGTCGCCTGGCCTGCCAGCAGCAGCCATTTTTTATAGGGGAAGCTGTCGAGCGCGGGAATGCCGGGGCGCAGAAAACCGGCCCGTTCGCGCTGGCTAATCAACGACGCCGGCAGCGTGCCGGTCGCTTGTTCTGCCGGGGCGTTTTGCGCGGGCAGCAGAAGATCCGGATTCACCCGCGTCCCGCGCGCGCCCTGGCTTACCAGATATCCTTCCCCCGTCAGAATGGCATAGGCTGTTTCAACGGTTTTTCGCGCGACCTTAAGCTCTTCAGCCAGCACGCGGATGGCAGGCACTTTGTCGCCGGGCTTCAGTACGCCGCGCGTGATGTTATCGCGATAGCGGGTATAAATGTCGTGATAGCCCGGCTTCATGTCCTACCTCATTTCAGGTTTTTTGTGTCTTTTTACTATGTCATTAACGACGTAGATTTGCCTCATCGCATGATAAAAACCGCACAAAAAAGAGGAAAGACAATGAGCACCCGCGTAAACCACCACAAAGCCACACCTGCACTCGCCAACGCGCTTTCCGCCCTGAGCATGGAAGTGGCGAAAACCTCCATTGATCCGGCGCTGAAGCACCTGATCGACATTCGCGTCTCGCAGCTGAACGGCTGTACCTTCTGCCTGGATATGCATTCGAAAGAGGCCAAAATTGCCGGCGAGCGCGAGCTGCGCCTGTACCATCTGGCGGCGTGGCGGGAGTCGCCGCTGTTCAGCGCCCGCGAGAAAGCCGCGCTGGCCTTCACCGAAGCGCTGACCCAGATTAGCGTTCACGGCGTGAGTGACGCGCTGTACCGCAGCGTGGCGGAGCATTTCTCGGACGTGGAAATTTCAGAGCTGAACTTCGCCATCGTAGCGATCAACGCCTGGAACCGCCTGGGCATTACCTCTCGCATGGAGCCGGGCTCGCTGGATGCGGCATATGGGCTGAACAAGGCTAACCTGGAGTAATCCCGCGCTCGCGGATTATCGCCACCTGCGCCCGTAAGCTTGGCGGGACGTGACGATGGCGAGTGGGGGATTCGGGCGTTTATGGAGCCGAGGTCGATTGTGGGTTAAACCCTGCCCGGTGGCGCTACGCTTACCGGGCCTACAAAACACCGTAGGCCGGATAAGCGCAGCGCCATCCGGCAAACACTTCGCTCCATACCGAAGCATCCACACCATTAGTCCCGCATTCTCTCCATATCATCACACGGAGAGACCTTCATGATTGCAGTCCTTTTCGAAGCTAAAGCTGCACCGGCGCATCAGGCGCGCTATCTTCAACTTGCCGCAGAGCTTAAGCCTTTGCTGGCCGATATCGACGGCTTTATTGATATCGAACGGTTCCAGAGCCTGACGACCGACGGCAAAATCCTGTCCCTTTCCTGGTGGCGGGATGAAGAGGCCGTCCGCCGCTGGAAGCAGAATGTCTTCCATCAGGCCGCGCAGGCCGAAGGCCGGGCGTCGATTTTTTCTTTCTACCGTATTCGCGTGGCGCAGCTGATGCGGGAGTACAGCTCCGAAACGGGAGGGCACGCGGATGTATGACGTTCATGTGATTTTCGACAACAGGCCCGGCGAGCAGGGTGAAATTGCGGCGGCGCTGGAACAGGCCATTGCCGCTGTAGCGGCTACAATGGCCGATCCGTCGCGCGTGAAGATGCTCTGTGCTCTGATGGACGGGCGGGCGTGGACGGCTACAGAGCTGAGCGTGGCGGCAGACGTTGCGCCGTCGACCGCCAGTGGGCATCTCGCGCGGCTGGTGGAGGGAAAGCTGATTACCTGCCTGTCTCAGGGGCGGCATCGCTACTATCGCCTGGCGGGACACGACGTGGCGGCGCTTGTCGAGCAGATGATGGGACTCTCCTGGAGCCGCATCACGCCGCCGGAAACCTCCGCGCCAAAAGCCCTGCGCGAAGCACGAACCTGCTACGACCATCTTGCCGGAACGGTGGCGGTGCATATCTATGAATTCATGCAGGCGGAAGGCTGGCTTGAGGCAGACGGTTCAGCGCTCACGCTACATGGCCGCGAGCAGTTTCTGAAGCTTGGTATTCCGTTAAATCCCAATACCCGTCGCAAGGCGTGCTGCGCCTGCCTGGACTGGAGCGAGCGGCGGTTTCATCTGGGGGGAGAGGCCGGCGCGGCGCTGCTCATCCACATGGAAAGCAAAGGTTGGATCCAGCGGGTGGCGGGGTACAGGGAGGTCGTGGTGACGGCTTCGGGGAAAAGTGCCGTCAGGAAGCATTTTAGCCGCTAAACGCCGTTGCGGGCTGATGCCCTCACCCCGACCCTCTCCCACAGGGAGAGGGAGAACATCGTTTCGCAATTCCTGCGCTTTAACTTCTCGTTTCTTGATACTTACCCTGATAACTATTATCGTAATGGCGTACTACGAGAGGATTCCCCATGAGTGAAGAAGATCTGTTTAGCCGCAGGCCGATGGGCATGCGGATGGCGATGATCGTGCGTCAGTGGCGCGCAGTCATCGACGACGCCATTCTCGACACCGGGTTAACCCAGTCGAGCTGGACGGTGATGATGCAGCTTCATCAACTCGGGGATAACGTCTCGGTCAGCGAGCTGGCGGAAGTGCAGGGGATTGAACTGCCTCCGCTAATGCGTACGCTGACACAGCTGGAAAAGCAGGGCTACCTGCTGCGCACCGTCTCGCCGTATGACAAGCGTATCCGGCTGCTGACGCTGACGCCTGAGGGAAAAGCCATTCTTGAAAGGCTCTCTCAGGTGATTGAGACGTATCAGGCGCGCGTATCGCAAAACATCGCGCCGGAACATATCGATATTTTCAGCGCCACACTCAATCAAATCGCCTGCAATTTGCGGACAATCCGCGAAGAAGATAATAAGACCGAAAAATAATGACTCCTGAACAAAAGTTTGCCCGCTGGGTAAGGGTGAGTATTGCCTCTTTCCTGCTGATGTTTGTCTACTTTATCGTCGCGGATATCTGGATCCCGCTGACGCCGGACTCCACCGTGATGCGCGTGGTGACCCCGGTGTCAGCCCGCGTCTTCGGGTATGTGGCGGCGGTACATGTCCACAACAATAGCCAGGTTAAGAAAGGCGATCTGCTGTTTGAACTCGACGCCACGCCGTTTCGCAATAAGGTCGAAGCGGCGCAGATCGCGCTGGAACAGGCGCGTCTGTCTAACGACCAGCTGGACGCGCAGATTGCCGCGGCGCAGGCCAGCCTGAAAACCGCCGTGCTGACGGCGCGTAACGACAAAGTGACCTTCGACCGCTACCAGAAACTGAGCACCTTGCAGAACGTGTCGCAGGCGGATCTGGATAAGGTTCGTACCACCTGGCAGAGCAGCGAGCAGTCCGTCAGCTCGATTCAGGCGAATATCCATAACCTGCGCATTCAGCGCGGCGAGCGGGATGAACACCGTAACGTGACGCTGCAAAAATACCGTAACGCGCTGGACGAAGCGGAGCTGAACCTTGGCTGGACGAAGGTCTACGCCGAGGCGGACGGCACGGTCAGTAACCTGCAATTAAGCCCCGGTTTTTACGCCTCGTCCGGTTCGGCAGCGCTGGCGCTGGTCAACACCCGGATCGATATCGTGGCGGATTTCCGCGAGAAGAGCCTGCGGCATACCCACCAGGGGACCGACGCCGCCGTGGTGTTCGACGCCTTCCCGGGGCAAGTTTTCCGTGCCCACGTCACCAGCAGCGACGCGGGGATCCTCGCCGGACAGGAGGCCGTAAACGGTCAACTTTCTGAACCGGAAACCTCCAACCGCTGGGTGCGTGATGCCCAGCGTATGCGCATTCACGTGGCGCTGGACGAAGCCTTACCGAAGCCGCTGCCGACCGGCGCGCGCGCCACCGTGCAGCTCTACAATAGCGAAGGGCCGTTTGCGCGATTCTTCTCCGGGATGCAAATCCATCTGGTGAGCCTGCTTCACTATGTCTATTAGCACCCTGGCGCGGGTATTCACCCCGCACGGCAACATCGTCTACACGGCAAACGACTTTCGTCAGACCCTGCGTATCGTCTTTGCCGGGATGATTGCGCTCAGTATTTCGAGTTTCTACAACACCAGCTACGGCGTGTTTTTTGTGGTCTACCCGATCATGCTGCTGTCGCTGGTGCCGGTGTTTAACCGCCACGTGGCGAAGCAGTTTATCTTCAGCGCCTCGCTGAACTGCATCGAAATGGTGTTTATCATCGGCTATCTGTCCCAGTGGCCGGTCATTATGACGCTGGTGGTGTTTGCCCTGTACGTGATGCGTTTTCGCTTTATGAGTAAGGGGCCGCTGTTCCTGTTCGGCTCGATGGGCGTGGTTTGCCAGAGCGTGATGCTCAACTTTATGAGCTACCCCACCACCAACTGGCACACGCTTTTATTCTCTAACATCGAAGCGAGCGTGATGGCGGTGTGCCTGAGCGCGCTGATGAACTACCTGCTGCCGGACGTGGAGCCGCGTAAGCCGCCGCCGCTGATCGAGAAAGATGACGCCCGCGTGCGCCACGAGTCTCTGCTCTCGGGCACCGTGGCGACGCTGATTTTCGTGGTGTTCCAGATGAGCGACTTAAGCGATTCGCTTTCGGCGCTGATGGCGGGCATTTTGATCCTGTTCCCGATGCACTATCGCGGATCGGTTATCAGCTCCATCTGGCGCGTGGTCGGCGTGGTGCTGGGGTGTCTTTATATCCTTGTCGTCCAGCTTATCCTCTACGATCACAGCAGCCATATGCTGCTAATGATGCCGCTGATTGGCCTTGGACTGGCGTTTGGCGCGCGTCTGCACGTAATGGAGAAGGTCGGCGCTGGGGTAGGCTTCGCCAGTATCACCACCATCGGCATTATGTTCGGGCAGAACATGCATCCGGACAGCGACCTGGTGTTCAGCGATCTGTACCGCATCACCTCCGTCACCTTCGCGCTGGTGGTCACGCTGACGATGGTCTTTCTGGTGCACCTGATCCTGAACCGCTTCGAGGCGACGCGCTACGTTATCGCGCCGCCAAAAGCGGATTAATGCCCCAGCACGGCGGGCAACTGCGAGAGCAGAAACAGGATCAGGCCAATCGTTCCGCCCACCAGGGTACCGTTAACGCGAATGAACTGAAGATCTTTACCGATATTGAGTTCTATCTGGCGTGACATGTCTTTGGCATCCCAGCTTTTCACCGTGTCGCTGATATGGCGCGTCAGGAACGCGGCGAAATCCGGCGCCACGCGGTGCGCGGCTTGCTCCAGATGCTCATTCAGCGACGCCCGCAGGCTGGCGTCGTTGGTCAGCGTTTCGCCAAACCACAGCCCGGCGTTGGCGATACGCTGCTTCACGCGGGAATCATCGCTCTGCATGTCATTTTTCAGCCACTGGCGCAGGTCAGCCCACATTTCCCCCAGATAGCGGTTAAAGGCCTCGTCATTCTTCAGGTAGTGTTTGATATTCTCGGCTTTCGCCGTCATCTCCGGATCGTTTTTCAGATTGTCGATGAACTTGATCGTGGCGCGGTCAAACGCCTGACGGATCTGGTGCGTGCGGTCGTGGCTGATATCGTCCAGCAGCGTGTTCACCGCGTTCGACACCATCTCCGCGCTTTGATCGCCCAGCCACTCGGTGGGCAGCACCATCGCCTTGCGCGGATGCTCGGTCTTAAGCCAGTGGACGATCTGGTCGGCAATAAATTCCCGCGTGCTTTCCCGCTGAATCAGGGTAATCAGGCGGTTGATGATGGCGTCCAGCAGCACCTGGTGACGGTTGTTTTTGGTCATGCTTTCCAGCATGACGGCGCTGGTCTCGGTTAGATCGACTTTGTCGATAGCCTTGTGCACGGCGCGTTTGAGCAGGCGCTGAATGCGTCCATCGTCGGTAAGTTCCAGAAAACCGCTCATCACCTGCACCAGATGCTGCCCCACGCGCCGGGCGTTATCGGGCTGGCTGAACCAGGTCCCAATCATCTGTGCGGGCTCGTAGCGACGGATAAGATCGACAAGGGATTGCGTATCGAGAAACTTTTCCTGCACGAACTGGCCGAGATTGTCGCCGATGCGGTCTTTATTGCGCGGGATAATCGCCGTATGGCGGGAGATAAAGGGAATTGGCACCCGGCGGAACAGCGCGACAACGGCAAACCAGTCCGCCAGCGCGCCGACCATCGCCGCTTCGGCAATGGCCTTTACGCCGCGCACCCAGAAGGTTTGCGGCAGGAACAGAGTGGTGATAAACGCTGCGACGGCAATCAGCAGCAGCGACAGCGCGAGAAGCTTGGCGCGTTTGAGTTCGGTATGTTTTTCCATGGGTTAAGGATAGAGGGATACGGGGGAAAAGTGCAAAGCTGCACGAGGCCAGTCATCTCACTTTCTGGAATGCTCCTTCAGAAATCAAATCAAAACATTATCTTTTTTGTTCAAATACTGCTCTGTTTGTATATGCTTTTTTGTATATACAATCAGGGAAGGGTACACTATGCCTATAGAGTATGAGTGGGATAGCAATAAGGCGAAAAGCAATCTGCAAAAACACGCCATTCGTTTTGAAGATGCAGTTCTGGTTTTTGACGATCCCTGCCATTTGTCTGTTCAGGATCGTTATGAAAACGGGGAGTTTCGCTGGCAAACCATTGGTCTTGTACAGGGTGTTATTGTCATTCTGGTCGCGCACACGGTATGTTTTGAAAGCGGGGATGAAATCATACGTATCATCAGTGCGCGTAAAGCGGATCGTAAAGAGAGGAGGCGTTATGAGCATCGTTAAACATAAACGCGGTAGTGCACCGGAAGTGAGTGCCCGCCGGGAGGCTGAACTCAAAGCGCTGGCGGATAAACCCGACAGGGAAATTGATTACAGCGATATACCGGCCACGGAGGATGATCGCTGGGCCGGTGCCGTGCGGGGAAAATTCTATCGACCGCTCAAAACTCAGGCATCAGTACGCATTGACGCCGACGTGATGGAGTGGCTTAAACGGCCAGGGAAAGGTTACCAGACGCGGCTTAATGCCATTTTGCGCGAGGCGATGCTGCGCGATCAGAACAAAAAATAACACAGGCAGCGTCAGGCTGCCTTTTCTCTCAGAGGATATTTGCCACTACCCGCCACAGCACCCACCCACCAAACCCCATCAACACCACCCCTGCCGTGCGCTCTATCAGCCAGAGCGAACGGCTGAGCTTTCGCTGAACCGCCGGTAACCCCATCAGCGATATCAGCGCCAGATCCCATACCAGCACCACCATCACCATCCAGACGCCGCAGGTCGCCTGCTGAAGCAGTGTGACGTCCGGCCCGAGTAACGCTGTCATTAGCGCCAGGTAGAACAACGCGTTTTTGGGATTTAACAGCGCCGAACCCAGCCCCAGCAGGATTTGCTTCCGCAGAGAAGGGCAGCGCTGGCGGGTTTCTTCCAGCGCCAGCGGCTGCGGGCGGCTGCGCACAAGATGCGAGCCAATCCACAGCAGGTACAGCGCGCCGGACAGTTCGATAAGCGTAAACAGCCACCCAAACTGGCGCAGCGCGCTCCAGCCGATAATCACCAGTAAGATATACAACCCGTTACCTGCTGCGATGCCGAGACACAATCCGGCGCTGCCGCGCAGCCGGTAGCGGGCGGCGTAGCCTACCAGCAGGAAGAAATCCGGGCCCGGGCTTAACAGGGCAACAAAATGCGCCAGCGCCAGGGCAAGAAAGGCGGAGGGAAATAACAGTTCCATAGCGACCTCAGTGACAAATCTGAGGTCACCTTACGACGTTACGTATCCTGATTATTGTCTGATATTGATCGGCCCGTGGCGTACTGGCGCGGCGTGGCAGCGGTATAATTCACGAAGGTCTTATGAAAATGACTCTGGTCGGCAAACCCGCTCTGGTAGCCCACGTCGGCGATATCATCCCCCGCGCGCAGCCGCGCTTTGGCGTACTCCACGCGCGAAATGTTGAGGAAACTGCCCGGCGTCAGGCCGGTATCCTGCCTGAAAGTGCGGATCAGCGTCTCCTTGCGCAGTGAGAATCGTTGGGCGAGTTCGTCAAGGGAAGGCGGTGCGGTAAGGTCGGAGAGTAACGCCTGCTGAACCTGCTGGCTGGTTGAGCGAGGTGCATTCATCTCACCCGCGCAACGGGGAAGGGCAGAAAGCAGGGTCTCCACGGATGCGGAGGACATCGTCCCGACAACGGCAAGAAAGTGCTTAAAGAGCGTGGGATCGCGAATAACCTGTAGCGCCAGGGGAAGATCGGTGTCGATATAGAGCATATGGTAACTGCGCGGCTTCCCGGCAACGGGGTTGCAGCTGTGCGGGGCATAAGCCGGGATCACGATAAGATCACCGGGATCAAGAACGTACGCATTGCCATGACTTACGCAGCAGGTCTGGCCTTCCACAATCGCGCCGATGGAGAGCTGTGGATGGCAATGACGTTTATATGCCCGGGTGCTTTGCCACGTACTGCGCAGCTCAAGGCCTGCTGCGCGGTTAAAGGTCTGGGGGATGTGGCGGGTATCGGTCATAGGAACTCCATTGATGAGCATTTTTTATACCATGTCTGCGCATCGCCTGGCAGCGTCTTGTTAAGAACCCTCCGTATATACCCAACTTTACCTTCAAAGCCAGTCAGATTGACTACCCTTAATACCCTAAGCGGTAAAACAAGGAGATTCGATATGGCTTACCAGACAGTAAATCCTGCCACGAACCAGCTCATCAAAGAATATCCCTCTCACACTGACGCAGACGTTGAAGCGGCGCTGAAGGCAGCCGATGCGCTCTATCATTCCGACTGGGCGAAAGGCGACATAAGCCAGCGCCTGCCGGTGCTGCATAAGCTGGCGGACCTGATCGACGAACGCGTGGAGGATCTGGCGAAAATCGCCAGTCAGGAGATGGGTAAGCTCATCGAACAAAGCCGCGGCGAAGTGAAGCTGTGCGCGCAAATCGCCCGCTACTATGCGGACAACGCGAAGCAGTTCCTGGCCCCGGTGAAGTATGACTCTGAACTCGGGGAAGCATGGGTTGAACATCACCCCATCGGCGTGCTGATGGCCGTCGAGCCATGGAACTTCCCTTACTATCAGCTGATGCGCGTTCTGGCGCCAAACCTGGCAGCGGGCAACCCGGTGATCGCCAAGCACGCCAGCATCGTGCCGCACTGTGCAGAGACCTTTGCACAGCTGGTACGTGAAGCGGGCGCGCCGGAAGGGGCGTGGACCAACCTGTTTATCTCGTCCGAACAGGTGGCGAACATCATCGCCGACGATCGCGTACAGGGGGCGGCGCTGACCGGTTCAGAAAAAGCGGGTAGCGTGGTTGCGGCACAGGCTGCGAAGCACCTCAAAAAATCGACCCTGGAACTGGGCGGGAACGACGTGTTCGTGGTGCTGGACGATGCCGACCTGGATAAAGCCGTGAAGATCGGCGTTAACGCGCGGCTGAACAATGCCGGGCAGGTCTGTACCGCGGCGAAGCGCTTTATCCTGCATGAAAAGATTGCAGACGCCTTCCTGAGCAAATTCACCGAGGCGTTTAAGCAGGTGAAAATTGGCGATCCGCTGGACGAAAGCACCACGCTGGGGCCTTTGTCATCCAAAGACGCGCTGGAGACGCTAACTAAACAGGTTAACGAGGCGGTGAAAAATGGCGCGAAGCTGCACCATGGCGGCAAGCCGGTTCAGCGTGACGGAAGCTTCTTTGAGCCGACGATCCTGACACATATCTCGCGCGATAACCCGGCGTACTTCGAGGAGTTCTTCGGTCCGGTAGCGCAGGTTTACGTGGTGAAAAGCGACGACGAAGCGGTCGCACTGGCTAACGATTCCCACTACGGTCTGGGCGGCGCGGTGTTCAGCCAGAACATCGAGCGCGCGAAGAAAATGGCGTCGCGCATTGAGACCGGGATGGTGTACATCAACTGGCTCACCGACACTGCGGCAGAGCTGCCGTTCGGCGGCGTAAAACGTTCGGGTTACGGACGCGAGCTGTCGGACCTGGGGATCAAAGAGTTTGTGAACCAGAAGCTGGTGGTCGTTCGCAAGTAATGCGGTAATAAAAAAACCTGCCATCCGGCAGGTTTTTTTATTAACGGTCGCATCGCCTTTCTTGCCGGGTGGCGCTGCGCTTACCCGGCCTACAATGTGCAATAATTTTAATACATTGCACCCTTCATTGTAGGCCCGTGCAAGCGTAGCGCCGCCGGGCGAAACGCGCAAACAGGCTTAGAAGGACACTCCACCGCCTACATATGCACCATCGATCAGCGTGTGGTTTGGACGACCGTCTTTACCGTCTACGCTCACGTGGCGATAGCCCACTTTCAGCGTGACAGGTTTGACTGGCGTCCAGCTTACGCCGCCGTTAGCTTCAACATAGTTCTTCACGCTGTTGTTCAGGCCGTCTGGCGCCACATAACCTTCACCAAACACGTGAATGCTGTCCGTAAGCGCAACGTTAACGCCGCCGCCAATCGGGAATGCTACGCCGTTATCGCCTTTTTTCGGGCCGATGTAGATGGCTTTCGCGCCAGCGTTCAGCATCACCGGACCCACTTCCAGGTTGTAGCCTGCCCCAACGCCGCCGGTCTGGGTACCGTCATCGGTGTTTTTCAGCCAGTTGCTCTCCGCATACAGGCCGGATGAGGATTTCCCCATTTCCAGATTGAGGTTAGTAAAGTTTTTACCCTGCTCAATGCTGCCACCCATGGCCAGTGCGGAGCCCGATACGGCGGTCAGAGCAGAAAGGATCAGGATGTTAAGTTTTTTCATGAGTGTTTCCTCGTCATTAAATTAATCTGAGGGCACCTTAACAAGCGATGTTTATGACTGCAAATGTGATAGGTCTCGCATTTATATGCTGTTTGTGTTGGGTTTTTGAATGGTAAATGTTGATGAATTGTTTATATGGCAAATCGTCAATGTCCAATACATTCGCGTTTAGGGACAGTTTACATTCCTGGCTAAACGTAAAATGAACGAGGCGAAAATAGTCCTTCGCCATGAATTAATTGGGTTTCTAATAATTTCCAAAAGTATTTCAGCTGACACAGATAAAGACAGAGGTTTACATTTCTGGTGATTGATATACGTCCGTACGCGCCGCTTCGTTGCCATTACATGTCATTTTTCTGACACGTTTCTTCATTACGTTGTTGGCTTCACTTACTGGATGCTAACAATATGAAAAGAAAAATTATTCCTGTGCTAATCGGTTGTGCGCTCTCTTTCTCTGGCCTGGCGGCACAGCCAACCGCGGAGCGCTACGTCGTCAGCTTTCCCGAAGGCGCGCATGTCAAATACAGCGGTGCGTTTGCCAGCGCATTCCCGAACGGGCTCCCGGTGGGGATGGGTTCGGGTTTGTTATTCACGGGCAAGCAGGGCGATGCGCTGACGTTTGCGACCGTGACCGATCGCGGTCCTAACGCGGACTCGCCAAAAATGGGGAAAAACGATGCCAAAATCTTTGTTACCCCGGATTTCGCCCCGCAGCTGATGACGATCCGTGTGCTAAACGGCAAAGCGGAGGCCGTGGACGCGCGACCGCTGCATGACGATAAAGGCGAGATCAACGGCCTGCCGCTGCAAAGCGGCGTGATTGGATCTACCAATGAAGTCGCGCTAAGCGACACCTTAAAAGTGCTGAAAGGCGATAACCGCGGGCTGGATACGGAAGGCATCACGCCGGACGGGAAGGGCGGTTACTGGCTGTGCGATGAGTATGGCCCGTTCCTGATTAACATCGACGGGAAAGGGAAAATCCTCGCGATCCACGGCCCGCAGGCGACGGAAGGGGAGAAGTCCATCGCGGGTGGTCTGCCAAACGTTATCAAATGGCGTCAGGCAAACCGGGGCTTCGAAGGGCTGACCCGCATGCCGGACGGACGCATTATCGCCGCCGTGCAAAGCACGCTGGATATCGACGGGAAGAGCAAAAAACAGGCGCTGTTTACGCGTCTGGTCAGCTTCGATCCGGCGACCGGGAAAACCGCGATGTACGGCTACCCTGTCGACAGCGCGGCCTACAGCAAAAACAGCGACGCCAAAATCGGCGACATAGTGGCGCTGGATAACCACACCATCCTGCTGATAGAACAGGGTGAGGATAAAAATGACGCAATGCGTAACCTCATCTACAGGGTGGATCTGAGCAAGGCGAGCGATCTGGCTGCCTTCGACAGGCCGGGCGAATACCCGGAGTTTGATGATGAGAAAACGCTGGCGCAGCGCGGCATCACCCTTGCGGAAAAAACGCAGTTAGTCGATCTGCGTGCGCTGGGCTGGCAGCAGGAAAAGGCCGAAGGACTGGCGCTGATTGACAGTAAAACGCTGGCAGTGGCGAACGATAATGACTTTGGCGTGAAGGTGGCGATGCAGAAGCCAGTCGAAGGCAAGAAGCTCAAGGATTATCGGGTAAACGCGCAGGGGGCGCTGACGCTGGATGACAAACCGGTTGAAACCACCCTCAGCGTGAAGCCGTTGAAGAAACCGGAATCCGACAGCGAGCTGTGGATTGTGACGCTGCCGGAGGCGTTGAACCAGGGCTGAGCCACTTACCCCTCACCCTGACCCTCTCCCCGCGGGGGAGAGGGGATAATCGGTGCGGTTATTTCTTCAGCCCCGCAAACGCTGTCCGAATTTCTTCTTCCGGCAGCTGTATTCCAATAAACACCATCACGCTGTGCGGCGCTTCATCGCCCCACGGGCGATCCCAGTCGGCGCTGTACAGGCGCTGCACGCCCTGGAACAGCAGGCGGTTCGGCTCGCCGTCGATCCACAGCATCCCTTTATAGCGCAGCAGCTTGTCGGCAAACGACAGCAGCAGGTTCTCCATCACGCGGGAGACCTCGCTGATGTCTACCGGATAATCCAGCTCCACCACAATCGACGCCACGTCGTTTTGCTTGTCGGACATAAAGTGGAAGCGCGGTTTCGCGGTGACGCTCTCTTCCAGCATAAAGCCGTTGGTGTTGAACAGCTGGGCGAGATCGATATCGCCGTGCGTCACCGTGTAAATGGGCGCACGCGAGTTGATGCGCGTCAGGCGCTCGCGCAGTTTTTCGCTTTCGCCCGCCACGTCGGTTTTGGTCAGCAGGATGCGGTCGGCGTAGCCAACCTGAGACTGGGCGATGGTGAACTGGTTCATCTGCTCGTCGGCATGGACCGCATCGACCAGGGCAATCACGCCGTCCAGCAGGTAGCGCTGGCAGAGGATCTCGTGGGAGAAAAAGGTCTGAATAATCGGGCCGGGGTCGGCCATGCCGGTGCACTCGATCACCAGACGGTCAAAGTCGATGGCACCGCGATCGCGGCTGTCGAGCAGGTCCAGCAGGGCGTCTTCTAATTCGTTAGAGCGGGTGCAGCAGATGCAGCCGTTGGTCAGGGTTTTGATCTGCGTGGCGCGGTCGCCAATCAGCTGATCGTCAACGGAGACTTCGCCAAATTCGTTTTCGATGACGGCGATTTTGAAGCCGTGCTGTTCATTCAGGATGTGGCGCAGCAGGGTGGTTTTACCGGCGCCGAGGAAACCGGTCAGCAGGGTAACGGCAATCGGGGTCATGGTTTCTCCTTTAGCAGCAGCGGACGCCGCCTTCTCCACTTCCGCCGTAGCGCGCTTCCTGACGCTCGCGGAAGAATTCAGTGTAGGTCATGTACGGCTTATCCGGATGGTTGGTCTTCATATGCTCAACGTAGTTGTCATAGTCCGGAATGCCAATCAGCATTTTCGCCGCCTGACCAAGGTATTTTTTCGCTTCACCTAAGTTACCAAACATAACGTGTCCTGATAAGAAAAAGCCCGGTGGCGCTACGCTTACCGGGCCTACAGTACCGTTGTAGGGCGGGTCAGCGCAGCGCCACCCGCCATTTTATTAATGGTGTGAAGAAGTCTTCACGCCGCCTTCTGGCACCGGTACGTACGGGGTTTCTTTGTCCGTACGGCCCTCAACGTTACGCACTTTCATCCAGGTTTTGATGCCGTAGAAGATAATGCTGTACACCACCACCAGGAACAGAATGCTCAGACCCGCGTTGGTGTAGTTGTTCACCACGATATGGTTCATGTTGGCAATCTGCTGCGCGGTCAGATCCGCGCCGCCTGCGGCAATCTTCTCTTTGTACTGGTTAGCCATGAAGAAGAAGCCTTCCAGCTGCGGGTTGGTGCTGAACAGTTTCAGACCCAGCGCCCAGGTAGTGCAGAGCAGCAGCCACAGCGCAGGCACCACGGTGACCCAGATGTATTTGGTGCGTTTCATCTTCACGAGGACAACGGTACCCAGCACCAGGGCCACAGCCGCCAGCATCTGGTTAGAGATACCGAACAGCGGCCACAGGCTCTTCACGCCGCCCAGCGGGTCAACAACGCCCTGATACAGCAGATAACCCCACAGGCCTACGCAGCCCGCAGTGCCCAGAACGCCGGCCACCAGCGAGTCGGTTTTCTTCAGGAATGGCACGAAGTTACCCAGCAGATCCTGCAACATGAAGCGGCCTGCACGCGTACCGGCATCCAGCGCGGTGAGGATGAACAGCGCTTCAAACAGAATACCGAAGTGGTACCAGAAGCCCATGTCCGCCCACGGCAGCACTTTGTGGAACACGTGTGCGATACCCACCGCCAGCGTTGGCGCGCCACCTGCGCGGTTCAGCACGGACGGTTCGCCGATGTCTTTCGCGGTCTGCATGATCTGCTCAGGCGAAATCACGAAGCCCCAGGAGCTGACGGTCGCCGCCGCGTGTGCGCTGGCGTCTTTCAGCTGTGCCAGGATCAGCGCGGTATTTTCGCCGCCCATCTCATGCAGGTTTGGCATGGTAATGCCGAGACCCGCCGGCGGGGTGTTCATCGCAAAGTACAGGCCAGGCTCGATAATCGACGCCGCAACCAGCGCCATGATCGCCACGAAGGATTCCATCAGCATCGCGCCGTAACCGATGAAGCGCGCGTCGGTTTCGTTGGCCATCAGCTTCGGCGTGGTGCCGGAGGCGATCAGCGCGTGGAAGCCAGACACGGCACCGCAGGCAATGGTGATAAACAGGAACGGGAACAGGGCGCCTTTCCACAGCGGACCGGTACCGTCAATGTACTGCGTCACCGCCGGCATTTTCAGCTCCGGGTTGATGATCACAATACCAATGGCCAGCCCGACGATAACGCCGATTTTCAGGAAGGTCGCCAGGTAGTCACGCGGAGCCAGAATCAGCCACACCGGCAGCAGCGCTGAGATGAATGCGTAGCCGATCAGCGCGAAGGTGATGGTGGTGTCTTTAAAGGTCAGCGCCGGACCCCAGTACGGGTCGTGCGCAATCACGCCGCCGAAGTAGATGGAGGCGACCAGCAGCACGATACCGATGACAGACACCTCGCCAACGCGGCCAGGGCGCAGGAAGCGCATGTAGATGCCCATGAACAGCGCAATCGGTACGGTAGAGCAGACGGTGAAGACGCCCCACGGACTTTCGGCCAGCGCTTTCACCACGATCAGGGCCAGCACCGCCAGGATGATGATCATGATCAGGAAGCAGCCGAACAGGGCGATCGTGCCTGGCACGCGGCCCATCTCCTCTTTGATCATCTCGCCCAGCGACGAACCGTTACGGCGCGAGGAGATAAACAGCACCATAAAGTCCTGCACCGCTCCCGCCAGCACCACGCCCGCCAGCAGCCAGAGCGTACCCGGCAGGTAGCCCATCTGCGCAGCCAGCACCGGACCGACCAGCGGACCCGCGCCTGCAATGGCGGCGAAGTGGTGACCAAACAGCACGTAACGGTTGGTTGGCACGTAGTTCAGGCCGTCGTTGTTAATAACCGCCGGGGTGGCGCGCGTCGGGTCGAGCTTCATAACCTTCTGCGCGATGTACAAGCTGTAGTAGCGATAAGCCACAAGGTAGACGGAAACCGACGCGACCACGATCCACAGGGCGCTGACGTGCTCGCCCCGGCGTAATGCGACAACCGCCAGACAGAAAGCACCGATGATCCCGAGGATGGCCCAGGGCACGTGCTTAAGTAGTTTTTTAGTATCCATAATAAGACCTGGTTTTTTATGTAAAGAAAAAAGGGTCAGGGTTCGTTGTGAGGAGGTATTGATTAATGCTGGAGCGATCGTGCCAGATCCTCGAGCGTGTAAAGCACGGTAAATGGGTGAGTGGTTGAAAGCGATGCGTGAGCGGTCAAAAGCGAGGGTGAGTGGTTAAGGCTCACCCCCGGTGGGAGAAAATATGTGATTGAGATCACTGAGAATAATCTAGCCCTGTGGACTTTTGTCGTTCGCTTCAGGGTAGTGTACGCAGCGGCAGGGCTGATACGCGGGCAGCAGCTGATAGCGCCCTTTGCCGTCGTGTTCAATAATCGGGGAAAGCGCCTGTAAATCGCGGTACACCGTGCGTTCGGTAATGCCAAATTTTTGCATCAGATCGCGGCGATTAACGCTTCCGTTGCGATGCAGGGCAATAATGATTTCAACCAGACGTTCAGCCGAGCGGCTTCGGGGTGAAGGGGCCATAAGACTTTCCAGCGTTAAGGGGGCGGCTGACGACGTTGCCAGCCGCCCCGGAAAATTTATCTTATGGATAGTTAACGGCGCACCTTTGCGGAAACCTTAGCGTTTTTTTGTGCAACGGGATCAAATCGCGGCTTCCATCTCCATCATCACCGGGTGGAAACGGCGTTTGAAGTAGATCAGGCCGTGCCCCTCGCTGCTGAGGATGATGTTCTTAATCTCTACAAGGTAGACCAGATGGGTGCCGATGGTTTGCACCTGGGTTATCTCACCTTCCAGGCTTGCCAGAGCGCCTTTCAGCACCGGCTGCGCCAGCGGTCCTTTCTGCCAGCAGGAGAGAGCAAAGCGCTCCTCCATTGCCATGCCGGTCATCCCGGCAAAGTGGCGGGCCATGATCTCCTGCTCGTGGTTCAGCACGTTGACGCACAGTTTGCCGTTGCCCTGGAAGACCGGGTTCATGGCGCTGTTGGCGTTGATGCAGACCATGACCGAGGGCGGGGTGTCCGTGACCGAACAGACGGCGGTGGCGGTAATGCCGCAGCGACCCGCATCGCCCTCGGTAGTGACCACATTCACCGCCGCCGACAGGCTGGCCATCGCGTCTCGAAAACGCAGGCGTTCTTCAGATTGCATTGAAACCTCCCGCTGCGTTATTTCAGCAGCTTATCCAGCATATTGATATCAGTGTTGTTGTGCAGGTGCGGTACGGTCCAGCCGTGCTGGTCGTACTCGGACATGCAGCGGTCAACCATCGCCATCATCTTGTCCATGTTGCCGGAGCTTTGCGCCTGACGCAGGCATTGCAGGCGGACCTCATCCTGGCTACCGGAGTAGTTGATTTCGTACAGCTCGTGACGTCCGCCAAACTCGCTGCCGATGGCATCCCACATCAGTTTCAGAATCTTGATGCGTTCGACATGATCCATCCCGTTGGAGCCGCGCACGTACTTCGCCAGGTACTGGTCGATCTGCGGGTTGTTCAGGTCCCGCGCGCTGGACGGCAGGTAGATCAGCCCGGAGGTCACGTTACGTTCGATGATGTTCTTGATCTTCGCATAGGCCATTGGCGCCATCACGCGGTAGGTCTGTAACGCCGCGTGGTCAGGCAGATACGCGCCGTTTACCCACGGAGTGGCTTCGGAGCACATGGAGTCGCTCAGCGCCCAGAACATGTTGCGCCATGCCACCACTTCGCCGAGATCCGCCTGCACGCCGCGGAACTCGAGGGTGCCGGTACACTCCAGCGACTTCTTCAGCAGAGCGGTGATGAAGTCGAGCTTCACTGCCAGACGCACGCAGGCCTGAAGCGGGTACATGCGGGCGAAGCCACCTTCCATCGTCCAGCGACGGCAGCGGTCGAAATCACGGTAGATCAGCACGTTTTCCCACGGGATCAGCACATGATCCATTACCAGAATGGCGTCGTTCTCATCAAAGCGGCTGGAGAGCGGGTAGTCGTACGGAGAGCCTGTCGCCCCTGCCACCATCTCGTATGAGGCGCGGGAGATCAGCTTCACCCCTTCGGCATCCATCGGCGCGACGAACATCAGCGCGAAGTCCGGGTTTTCGCCCATCACCTGCGCAGAACCAAAACCGATCATGTTGTAGTGGGTCAATGCCGAGTTGGTGGCCACCACTTTCGCGCCGCTGACGATGATCCCGGCGTCGGTCTCTTTCTCCAGCTTGATGTAAACGTCTTTCACCTCGTCCGCCGGTTTATGGCGATCGATCGGCGGGTTGACGATGGCGTGGTTAAAGTACAGGCCAGTTTCCTGAATACGGGTGTACCAGTTGCGGGCATTCTGCTCGAACTGACCGTAGAAGGCAGGGTTAGCCCCGAGCGCGCAGCCGAACGCGGCTTTGTAGTCCGGCGTACGCCCCATCCAGCCGTAGCTCAGGCGCGACCACTCGGCGATGGCGTCACGCTGCTGGCGCAGATCGTCGGCGCTTTTCGCCACGCGGAAGAATTTATGGGTGTAGCCGCCGCTGCCGGTGTCGGTGCCCCAGCAGAGGGTATCCTGCATGTCTGGCTTGTGCAGGGCATCGTACATCTGGGCGATGGACGCCGCCGCATTACGAAATGCCGGGTGGGTAGTGACGTCCTTAACGCGCTCGCCGTAGATATAAATCTCACGGCCATCTTGCAGGCTTTTTAAATACTCTTCACCGGTTAACGGACGTTTGGCATCAGCGCGGAAATCTTCAGGCTTCATAGGGACCTCGTATCGGAAGATGATTGTTAAATTTATGTTTTGTTTTTGTTGTTTAATTGAAGCTTGAGAGGGGCGGAACGTGAAGGGACGATTGGGACAACGGCAGGTACTTTTCGCGAGAGATCGCAGAGTGTGATTTCCCTCACCCTAACCCTCTCCCAAAGGGAGAGGGGACGGTTACTCCCTCTCCCTTTGGGAGAGGGCAGGGGTGAGGGGAACAGGCGATACCGGTACTTTCTGCGCCCGGTACGCGCTGGGTGAGCACCCCGTCAGTCGGTTAAAAAAACGGGCGAAATAGGCCGGATCTTTAAACCCCAGCTGCCAGGCAATTTCGCTCACGGTGCTGTCGGAAAACAGCAGCAAACGTCTGGCTTCCCGCAGCTGGCGGTCGAAGATCAGCCGTTTCGGCGAGCGGTTGGCAAAGCGGCGGCAGATATCGGTCAGGCGGGATTCGGTGAGATGCAGTTCGCTGGCGTATTCCGGCACCGTCCAGTGCTCGTGGTAATGAGCATCTGTCAGCTGGTTAAAGCGCTGAAACAGCTTCAGCTCACCGCGCATGCCGCCTGACGCGTGGTCGTCGAGCTTCGCGTTGCGCAGCAGCAGGGTAAAAACGGCCTGGGCCAGCAGGGCCAGCGTATGCTCGCGACCGGGCAGTTGTTCCGTGGATTCCCGGGCAATCAGCTGCCAGTAGTGCTTCAGCGCCGCCAGTTCGTCCGGCTTGTCGGCAAGCGACAGGCAGATCCCCGGCAGGCCGAACGCTTCCCGCGTGCCGGGGTAGAGCACTTCTAACAGCGGCCAGATGAGATCCTCGCGCACCGTCAGTACGTGGCCGTCGCTGTCGGATTCGGTGATAAACGCGTGCGGCACCGACGGCGGCGTCAGCACAAACAGCGGCGCCTGCACCGAGTAACGGTGGTCGTCGAGCTGGAGCTCAATCTGCCCGGTGTCGAGAAAATGCATCTGAAAATACTGGTCGTGGCGGTGCGCCTGCATGTCGCGGCCAAAAAAGGCCGCCATGCGGGCAAACGACTGGTAGTGCACATCGTCGGTGCCCAGACTTTCGTCGTAATCCTTGCTGATATCAATGTTGGCGATGGGGCTCTGGCACATGATCATTCCTCTGTTGATCCCGCTGCGTCATCGGAATGCGCGTCAGCACCAGCGCGCCCACCACCAGCAGACCCGCCACGAACCACAGCCCCGAGCTGAAGCTGCCGGTCGCGTCGCGCAAAATACCTATCAGCAATGGGCTGACGGCAGACCCGACGTTGCCGATGGCGTTGATCACCGCCAGCGCCACCGCGCGGGATTGCAGGCTAATAACCTGATCCGGCGTGGTCCAGAATATCGCCATGGCGGTAAACGATCCGGTTGAGGCCATGATGATGCCAAGCAGCTGGATCAGGCTGTGATCGGTCGCCGAGGCCAGCATCCATCCCGCCGCGGCAAACAGATACGGCAGGATGGTGTGCTTTTTTCGCTCTTTCAGCCTGTCGGAGCGGCGGCTCCACCAGATCATCCCGAGGATGGTGCAAAACTGCGGGATCGCCGCCAGCAAGCCAATCACGATATTGCTGCTGCCGGTGTTGAAGCTTTGCAGGATCTGCGGCGTCCAGATGTTGATCGCGCTCAGCGTATTCGTCAGGCAGAAGTAGGCCAGCGTGTAGAGCAGCACGGCGGGCGTCAGCACCTCGCGCAGCGTCGATCGCGGCGTGGCGACGTGCGCAATGGCCAGCTCCTGCTCGCGAGCGATCATCGTTTTGAGTGCCTGCTTTTCGTCATCATCCAGCCAGGTGGCCTGATCCGGGGTGTCGTTAAGGTAGAACCAGGTCACCACGCCGAGCACCACCGACGGCAGCCCCTCCAGCAGGAACAGCCACTGCCAGCCCTTCAGGTTCCACAGCCCGTCCATCGCCAGAATGTACCCGGAGAGGATCGAACCGAGCATCATGGTCACCGGCATGGCGATCATAAACAGCGCGTTGGCGCGGGCGCGGTGATACGCCGGGAACCACCAGGTGAGATAGACCAGAATGCCCGGCAGGAAACCGGCTTCGGCAATGCCCACCAGCATGCGCAGGACATAAAGCGTTTCGGGGCTGGTGGCGAACATGGTGCAGGTAGAGGCGATGCCCCACACCACCATGATCCCGGCGATCCAGCGGCGGGCGCCGACCTTCGCCAGCATGATGTTGCTGGGGATCCCGCACAGCACGTAGGTCACGTAAAACAGCGTCGCGGCCAGGCCAAACATGGTCGACGTGAGGCCCAGATCTTTGCCCATCGTCAGCCCGGCAAAGCCGATGTTGATGCGATCGAGAAACGAGAAAACAAACAGGATAAAAAGAAACACGATCAAACGACGGAACAGCTTATTAATAACGCGATGTTCAACAGCTTTATTATGCAGGGTTGAGGTCGTCATGTTGCGCTCCACATCGTACGTTTAGTAGACGGATTTATTGTTATCAACTGCTGTGGTGACGTCGGTAAAGCGGGCCGCCAGCGCTTCGGCGCTGCGGGCGAGCAGGGTGGTATCCACGCCGACCGCGACAAACAACGCGCCGAGGTTGAGATAGCGTTTTGCCAGCTGTTCATTCGCCATCAGGATGCCGGGCGCTTTGCCCGCGCTGAGGATCTGCGCGATCGCCTTTTCAATGGCGTCCTGCACCTCCGGGTGCTGCGGATTGCCGGCGAAGCCCATGTCGGCGCTCAGATCCGCCGGGCCGATAAACACGCCGTCCACCCCTTCCACGTCCAGGATCTGCGGCAGGTTTTTCAGCGCCTCGCGGGTTTCGATTTGCACCAGCACGCACATGGCGTCGTTAGCGTGATGCAGATACTCCGGGATGCGGTTCCAGCGCGACGCCCGCGCCAGCGCGCTGCCGACGCCGCGAATGCCGGCAGGCGGATAGCGGGTGGCGCTGACCGCCAGACGGGCTTCGTCGGCGTTTTGCACCATCGGCACCAGCAGGGTTTGCGCCCCCACGTCCAGCAACTGCTTGATCTGCACCGGATCGTTCCACGACGGGCGCACCACCGGCTGGCTGGGATAAGGGGCGATGGCCTGTAGCTGAGTCAGGATGGTTTGCACGCTGTTCGGCGCGTGCTCTCCGTCGATCAGCAACCAGTCAAAACCGGCCCCGGCCAGTAGCTCAGCGCTGTAGCTGCTGGTCAGCCCCAGCCACAGGCCGATTTGCGGCTTTCCGGCTTTCAGCGCGGTCTTAAATGCGTTTTCCATGGTGCACTCCTACACAAAGCGGCAACTGATGGAGCCCATGTTGCCGTAGTCGACGTGGAAGGTGTCGCCTCTGCTGGCGGCAACCGGGCGGGTAAACGAGCCGCCGAGGATGATCTGGCCTGGCTCAAGCTGCACGTCGTATGGCGCGAGTTTGTTCGCCAGCCACGCCACGCCGTTTGCCGGGTGGTTAAGCACGCCTGCGGCGACCCCGGTCTCTTCGATCACACCGTTGCGGTAGAGCAGGGCGGAGATCCAGCGCAGATCCAGCTCGTCGGGTTTAATCGGGCGGCCGCCGAGGATCACGCCCGCGTTGGCGGCGTTATCGGAGATGGTGTCGAACACCTTGCGCGGGCGCTGGGTTTCCGGGTCAACGTTATGGCAGCGGGCGTCGATCAGCTCCAGGGCGGGGATGACGTAATCCGTGGCGTTGTAGACGTCGAAGATCGTGCAGTTCGGGCCGCGCAGCGGTTTTGCCAGCACGAAGGCCAGCTCCACTTCGATGCGCGGGACGATAAAGCGATCCACGGGGATGTCGCTGCTGTCGTGGAAGAACATATCGTCCAGCAGCGCGCCGTAGTCCGGCTCGCTGATCTGCGAGCTGGCCTGCATCGCTTTGGAGGTGAGGCCGATCTTGTGGCCTTTCAGCACGCGGCCTTCGGCGATTTTCAGGCTCACCCATTCGCGCTGGACGGCGTAGGCGTCTTCAATGGTGATCTCCGGGTACTCCAGCGAGATCGCGCGGATCTGCTCCCGGGATTGTTCCGCCTGATGCAGGCGGTGGGCGATCAGGGTATGGGTGTGTTTGTCGAGCATGGCGTATCCTTTGTGCGGCTGTTGCCGGGTGGCGCTTCGCTTACCCGGCCTACGTTCGAGCCGTTGTAGGCCCGGTAAGCGAAGCGCCACCGGGCGAAAAAGATGTCTACTTAAACAACGCGTGCACGTTGTTTTGTTTGTAGTTCAGCGTCGGATCGAGTTCTTCCATGGCGAAAGAGAGCGCCAGATAACGGCCCGCCATTAGCTCCGCGAAGTGCGTTTTGATCAGCGCAAACAGCATTTCACCGACCTCTTTCCGGCTTTCCAGGCTGCGCCCCGCGCCGATCTTCAGCGTCATATGCACAAAGGCGTAATCGTGCTTACCGTCTGCCATCTGCCAGGTGTCCAGCCAGTGGGCGCGGCTGCGGATACCGCCGATGGGGAAGATGCCCGTGGCGGCGAGCGCCTCGTTCACTTTGGCGAACAGCCCTGGCAGGTCGGCCTGCTCGCGGATGTTGTCGGTACATTCAGCAATAAAGTGCGGCATGGCGGCTCCTTACGCGGGCAGCGGGAAAACGGCGTTGACCTGGCCGGTGCCGGAGCTGGCGAACAGCTCGGTGAGAAACTCCACCTTACCGTCGTATTTGTCCCAGCCGAGCATCCCCAGCAGCATCACCGTGTCGTGCATATTGCCCTCGCCGTAGCAGTAGTCGGCGTACTCCGGCAGCATGCTGCAAAACTCCTTGAACTGACCCTCGCGCCACAGCTTCACCACGCGCTCGTCCATCTGACGGTCAAACTCGCGGGTGTAGCTGTTCATCCCTTCCTCCGCGCGCTGGTCGTCGATAAAGCGGTGCGAGAGCGAGCCGCTGGCAAGCACCGCCACGGTGCCGTCGTATTTTTCGATGGCACTGATGATGGCCTCGCCCAGCCTGCGGCTGTCGGCGAAGTCGTGAACCGTGCAGAACGCCGAGATGGAGACCACTTTGAAGTGCTTATCCGCGTTCATGTAGCGCATCGGCACCAGCGTGCCGTACTCCAGCTTCAGGCTCGGGATGTTGTGCGCCTTGGCGCGAACGCCAAGCTTCACCGCTTCGTCGGCAATCAGCTGGCCGAGTTCCGGGTTGCCGTCGTAGTCGTAGGTCATGTCGCGAATAAAATGCGGCAGCTCGTTGCTGGTGTAGACGCCCGAAAAATGGTCCGCGCAGTTGATGTGATACGCGCTGTTCACCAGCCAGTGGGTGTCGAAGACGATAATGGTGTCCACGCCCAGCTCGCGGCAGCGCTTGCTGATCTCTTTATGCCCGTCGATGGCCGACTGGCGGCAGCCGTGGTTTTTGCCCGGCAGTTCAGAGAGATACATTGACGGAACGTGTGTGATTTTTGCCGCTAACGCTAATTTACCCATGGTCAGATCCCCCACTTTGGAATCGGATGGTCACCCATGGAGATACAGACGTTCTTCATCTCCGCGAAGACCTCGAAGCTGTACTCGCCGCCCTCACGCCCGGTGCCGGAGGCCTTCACGCCGCCAAACGGCTGGCGCAGGTCGCGCACGTTCTGGGTGTTGACGAACACCATGCCCGCTTCGATGCTGCGCGCCAGACGCAGCACTTTGCTGACGTCCTGGGTCCAGATGTAAGATGCCAGGCCGTACTCCACGTCGTTCGCCAGGCGCAGGCCTTCCGCTTCATCCTTAAACGGCAGCAGGCAGGCCACTGGCCCGAAGATCTCCTCCTGCGCCACGCGCATGCGGTTATCGACATCCGCCAGCACGGTTGGTCGCAGGAAGTTGCCGCCCTTCAGGTGCGCAGGTAGATCGGTCGGTTTGTCCGGGCCGCCCGCCAGCAGGGTTGCCCCCTCTTCAATGCCGAGGCGGATATAGCCGGAGACTTTTTCCCAGTGCTGCTGGCTGATGAGCGCGCCAATCTGGGTGTTCGGATCGGTCGGGTCGCCCACGCGCAGGCGGTTGGCGCGCTCGGCAAAGCGTTTGACGAACTCCGGGTAGATGCTCTGCTGGATGAAGATGCGCGAGCCGGCGGTGCAGCGTTCGCCGTTGATGGAGAAGATGGTAAACAGGGCGGCGTCCAGCGCGCGCTCGATGTCTGCGTCTTCGAAAATCAGCACCGGCGATTTGCCGCCCAGCTCCATGGAATACTTCTTCAGCCCGGCGTTTTTCATGATGTTGCGCCCGGTGGCGGTACCGCCGGTGAAGGAGACGGCGCGCACGTCATGATGACGCACCAGCGCGTCGCCCGCCGTGGCGCCATAGCCCTGCACCACGTTGAGCACGCCCGCCGGAATGCCCGCTTCGAGGGCCAGCTCGCCCAGACGGTCAGCGGTCAGCGGGGAGAGTTCAGACATCTTCAGCACCGCGGTATTCCCTAAGGCCAGGCACGGCGCGACCTTCCAGGTGGCGGTCATAAACGGCACGTTCCACGGCGACACCAGCGCGCAGACACCCACCGGCTGCACCAGGGTGTAGTTGAGCATCTTGTCGTCGACCGGGTAGGTTTTGCCGTTCATCTGCTGGCACACCTCGGCGAAGAACTCGAAGTTGTGCGAGGCGCGCGGAATGAGCACGTTTTTGGTCTGGTGGATCGGCAGGCCGGTGTCGGCGGTTTCCATCGCGGCAATGTCCGGTACGTTCTGGTCAATCAGATCCCCCAGGCGACGCATCAGGCGCGCGCGCTCCTTCATCGGCAGGTTGGCCCATTTCGGAAACGCCTCTTTGGCGGCGGCAACGGCCTGATGGATTTCGGCTTCGCCGCCTGAGGCCACTTCTGCCAGCACCTCGCCGGAGGCCGGGTTAGTGGTTTGAAAGTACTCACTTCCGGCGACGTTTTTACCGTTGATCCAGTGGTTAATCTTTTTCATTTTGCAGTCTCCTCACTGACAATTCGGTTTACCAGACGGCCTACGCCTTCCACTTCCACCACTACCTCATCGCCCGGCACCACGTCGGACAGCCCCTTCGGCGTGCCGGTGGCAATCATGTCGCCCGGTTGCAGGGTCATGAAATCACTCAGATACGCAATCAAGTAGGGGATGCTGAAGATCAGGTCTGCCGTGGTGCCTTCCTGACGCAGTTCACCGTTGACGTAGGTGCGAAGACGAAGGTTGTGCGGGTCAGGAATGGCTTCTTTTGGCACTACGTTCGGGCTGATGGGGGTCAGCCCGTCGCGGCTTTTCACCCGCAGGTTCGGGCGATAGTAGTTTTCGAGATAATCGCGGATGGCGTAGTCGTTGCACACCGTGTAGCCCGCAACATACTCCATCGCCTCGGCTTCGCTGACCTTGCGCGCGGTTTTGCCGATGACCACCACCAGCTCGGCTTCGTAATGCATGTATTCAATGTTGTTTGGGCGCACCGAGGTCTGGTTGTCGCCGTTAAAGGTGTTTGGCGCTTTGATAAACACCAGCGGCTCGGTGGGCGGTTTGAAGTCCAGCTCGCTGGCGTGATCGGCGTAGTTCAGGCCGAGGGCGAACAGCGTGGCGTGCGGCGGCGTGCGCGAAGCGATGGCAACGTCGCGTTCCTCCACCACCGGGTTTTCCAGCGGCGGAAATCCTTCTGCCAGAATACGTACCCGATCGCCCGGGCGAACTTCGACGCGGCTTTGCGGAGTGCCGAGCAATATCGCATCGCCGGGGTTCAGGGTGGCAAATTCGCTCAGGGCGCTCAGCAGTTCGGCGGCGTTGCGGTGCAGATCGGCCGTGTTCCAGTGGTCCGCTTCGCGGCCGTTGATCTCGGTGATGATGGTCAGATTATCCACGTTATCAACGGCGACAGGTTCGCCGAGCGGGCAAAATCCATCCCGGCATTTGGCCTTGATCGCCGGACGGTAGAAGCTCTCTTCCGGCAGGCTGATTTCGTTAGCCAGCGCGTAGCCGGCGATGTACGCCGCTGCCTCTTCAACGCGTACTTTGCTGGCGGTTTTGCCCACCACCAGCGCCACCGTCGCGCCGCTTAACACGGTTTCTCCCTGCGGGAAGGGAATCGGTTCGCCTGCGCGGATAACAGCGTTATGTGGCTTGATAAACCACACCGCCGTTTTTGGCGGCGCGTTATAGGGGGCTTTTTCAAACGCCTCAGCCCAGGCCAAACGCTGGCTTTGGTGGTTTAGCGCTACGGCAAAAACAGTACCTTTCATTCCCATACTCCTCAAACCGGCTGTCCGGTTTTGATTTCATTAATATGTTAATGATCTGGTTTTATGCTTTTGCTGTTCGTTTCGCAATCAGAAGTGAATAATTTGTGATGCAAATAACAATAAATTTACATAAAAGGGTTAATATATATTTAAATCAATAAGTTAAAAAAATAGCTTTGTTTCTGTTAGACTTTTTGGGTTAAAACGTGTTGTCTATAAAAGCATCTGTTTTTAATTGTTTATTTGTTAATGATGTAAGGGGTAGATGATGCATGACTCATTAACCATCGCGCTGTTGCAGGCGCGTGAAGCGGCGATGGGCTACTTCCGCCCGATAGTGAAGCGGCATAATCTGACCGAGCAGCAGTGGCGTATCGTCCGCGTGCTGGCCGAGCATCCCTCCATGGATTTTCACGATCTGGCGTTCCGCACCTGTATTTTGCGCCCAAGCCTGACCGGCATTCTGACGCGGATGGAGCGCGACGGTCTGGTGCTGCGCTTAAAACCGGTGACTGACCAGCGCAAGCTGTACGTGTCGCTGACGAAAGAAGGCAATGCGCTGTACCAGCGTGCTCAGGCTCAGGTGGAAGAGGCGTACCAGCAGATAGAGGCGGAATATACGCCTGAGAAGATGAAGCAGCTCACGGCGCTGCTGGAAGAGTTTATTGAACTTGGAAACCGACATATCGCCGCGAGGGACGAAGCGTAAAAACCCTAAATTCCAGGATGATTTTCGTAAAGTTTTCTCATGCCAGGCCGAATATTCTGTATCTGCCTGAGGAAAGAGAAAACATGTTAAACCGAATCAAGATTGTCACCAGCTTACTGCTGGTTTTAGCGATATTTGGCCTTTTACAACTCACGTCTGGTGGTCTTTTCTTCAATGCCCTGAAGCATGACAAAGAGAATTTCACCATCCTGCAAACCATTCGCCAGCAACAATCCACCCTGAACGGTAGCTGGGTGGCGCTGCTGCAAACCCGTAACACCCTGAACCGCGCGGGTATCCGCTATATGATGGATCAGAACAATATCGGCAGCGGCTCAACCGTCGCCGAGCTGATGCAGATTGCCTCTGCGTCTCTGAAACAGGCGGAAAAAAACTGGGCGGATTACGAAGCGCTGCCGCGCGACCCGCGTCAGAGCGACGCTGCGGCACTGGAAATCAAACGTAATTACGATATTTACCATGGCGCGCTGGCTGAGCTGATCCAGCTGCTGGGGGCGGGCAAAATCAATGAGTTCTTCGACCAGCCGACCCAGAGCTATCAGGATGGCTTTGAGAAGCAGTACGTCAACTATCTGCAACAGAACGACGCGCTGTATCAGACCGCGGTTGAAGACAGCAACAGCTCTTACCGCCAGGCTATCTGGGTGCTGATTAGCGTGCTGGCTGCGGTGCTGGTGGTGATTGTTGCCGTCTGGCTGGGTATTCGTCAGGCGCTGATTTCGCCGCTGAACCGTCTGATTGACAGCATTCGTCATATCGCCAGCGGCGACCTGGTGAAGCGCATCGACGTGGAAGGCTCCAACGAGATGGGGGTACTGGCTGACTCCCTGCGCCATATGCAGGGCGAGCTGGTGCGTACCGTGGGTGACGTGCGTAACGGCGCCAACGCTATTTACAGCGGTGCGAGCGAAATCTCGATGGGCAATAACGATCTCTCATCCCGTACCGAACAGCAGGCTGCCTCTCTGGAAGAGACCGCCGCCAGCATGGAACAGCTGACTGCCACCGTGAAGCAGAACGCCGAGAACGCCCGTCAGGCGAGCAACCTGGCGCTGAGCGCGTCTGAAACCGCGCAGAAAGGCGGCAAGGTGGTGGATAACGTGGTGCAGACCATGCGTGACATCGCCGGCAGTTCGCAGAAAATCGCCGATATCATCAGCGTGATCGACGGGATTGCCTTCCAGACCAATATTCTGGCGCTGAACGCGGCGGTAGAAGCGGCGCGTGCGGGCGAGCAGGGGCGTGGTTTTGCGGTGGTTGCAGGTGAAGTCCGAAACCTGGCGCAGCGCAGCGCCCAGGCGGCTCGCGAGATCAAGAGCCTGATTGAAGACTCCGTGGGGCGCGTGGAAATTGGTTCAACGCTTGTTGAAAGCGCGGGTGAAACCATGGGTGAGATCGTGAATGCGGTAACGCGCGTGACGGATATCATGGGCGAAATCGCGTCTGCGTCTGACGAGCAGAGCCGCGGTATTGACCAGGTTGGGCTGGCGGTGGCTGAGATGGATCGCGTGACGCAGCAGAACGCCTCGCTGGTGGAAGAGTCTGCGGCGGCGGCCGCGGCACTGGAAGAGCAGGCGAGCCGTCTGACGCAGGCCGTTGCGGTGTTCCGTATTCAGCAGGAACAGATGAAGGCGCGCGAGTTCGCCTCGGCGAAAAGCGTTGCCGCACCGGTAGTAGCGCGTAAACCGGCTACCGCAGATGCGGGCGATAACTGGGAAACGTTCTGACGCTGTGCGTTTTGCCGGGTGGCGGCTGCGCCTGACCCGGCCTACGGATTGTGCGTTTCGCCGGGTGGCGGCTGCGGAATTGGGTTTTGTAGGCCCGGTAAGCGCAGCGCCACCGGGCGATTTTACAGAGGCAGGCGCATGGCGCAGCGGGAACCATACGCTAAACCGTGCGCCGTCTCTTCCTCGCGTTTCTGGCGCAGTTCCGGCGTCAGCGTCGTCATCATTTCAAACCCTAATCGCCTGTAGAAGGGCGCATTCCACGGGACATCACGAAACGTCGTTAACGTCAGCGAGTTCAGCCCCAGACTGCGGGCATGCGCGGCGGCACGGGCGATTAACTGGCGTCCAAGACCTCGTCCCTGCCAGTCCAGGTGAACCGACAGTTCCACAATAAACAGCGTCGATGGATGAGCTTCGGCGAGAATAAAGCCCACGGGCCTGTCGTCAGCCAGCGCCAGCCAGCTTAATCCGCGTCCGGCGTAACCGAGGTGATCTTCAACAGAAATAACCTCATTGTCTGCCAGCCAGGCCAGCTCAGGAACGTCGCGAAACCGCTGCCCCGCCGCGCGTTCAATGGCGGGCAGGGCAGCGACGTCGTCGATGCGCGTCGGGCGAAGAGTGAACGCCGTCATCAGCCAGCGCTGCTCACAATTTTAATCTCCACCATGCCGATCCCCAGCTTGCGCGGAGCGTGACCGAGAATATTCCCTTCGTTAGTGGACTGCGGATCGGGTGGCACAATGACCAGCGTATTGCTGCGCGTTGGGTTATCGAAATGCAGCGTGCTGGTGGTGACATCGTTGCTCAGCGTCAGCGTCTGTTCTTTATCACCGACGCGCACCGGTATAGGACGGTTTGCGTTGGGACCAAATGCCCTGGCGGTGATCACCAGATCGAATTTCTCCGGCAGCGGATGGGTATATTCAATTTTCACCTCATCGCCCAACTGCGCGTTAGACCAGCGCCCCCAGGATTCCGGCCGTGAAATACCGCTGAACTGCTTCACCTCTTCCGGCGCGCCGGCAACATTAAAGATGAAGCTGTCTGCTTTATAACGAATGTCGTTGTCGACGATTTTCAGCAGGTCTACGTTGCGCTGATAGCGTGCGGTATCAATAACCGTATCTTTAAACGCGGTTTTTCCCTGCCACTGCGGTTTGTCAACGTGTTGCACGGTCTGCTCGCCGCCGAGTTGCCCCTGAGAGACGCACCAGTCGGTGGACAGCGACAGCTGTTGCGACCAGAGCTGGCCCATTTTGTAGCATTTGTCGACCCAGACGAAATTATCGCGCGGGGCAAATTCCGCCAGCTGGAAGCGCAGTGGCGCGGAGTATTCGCTTTCCGGCAGCGGCTCGACGCGGTTATCCGACACGCGCAGCAGCAGCGGCAGGCGGAAATGGCTGCCGGAGAACGCGATCATTTTTTTATCCTGATCGATGGTGAAGTCTTTTATCTCTTTCGGGAAGTTCCACAGACGAATGATATCCGGCTTCCAGGCGAGGATTTTTTCCTTCATGTTGAGGAAGATTTCCGACAGGGACTGGCCCGACAGCGTACTGCGGCCCAGGCCAATGAAGTTATCGCCACCCAGAATATCCAGCACGGTAGCGCCGTTATCCATCGAGTTACGTTTAGCGGCAATGATCTCCTGCTGCGGTTTATCGCCGCGCAGCACAAAGAACAGGTTGCTACGATCCAGCTTATTCAGTTCATCCCAGGCGCTGTTTTTCATCGCCAGATGGTCAGATGAGACGACGATGACCGTATTTTTGAAATACGGCGACGCTTTGATTTTCTCGATTAACGCCGCGATATGCTCCTGGCTACAGGTCACGGCGCTGAACGACTTGTTGTTTTTACCGTCAATGTCATAGCCCTGACGTTTACAGGTGCGTGAGACAAAACCATCCGGATGATGCGTGTCAACGGTCAACGCAAACAGCGAGAAGCGTTTACCGGCGCGGGAAAGCTCCTCGAATTTCTTCCAGGTTTCATCAAGAACGGTATCGTCGTAAAAGCCCCAGTCGTTGCGGTAGGCCGGATCGGCCACCGTGGTTTTCAGCTCTTCGGAACCATACAAGTGATCGAAACCGTGGGATTTCAGGAACACATCTTTCCCGGCAAAGCGCAGGTTAGCGCCCTGCATAAAGTAGTTTTCATAGCCCGAGTTTTTCAGGATATCGCCGAGGCAAATATTCTGCGGGAAGAAGCTCGACATTGAGGCGGAGGCGTTGCCTTCAAACGGGGCGAACAGCGGAATGCCGCACTGAGAGGCCACCATCCCGGCGATGGTGTAATCCGTACCGGGCAGCTGCATGGTGTGGCTGAAGTCGAGGCCCTGGTCTTTCAGCGCGCCAAGCTCTGGCGTCAGGTTCGGGAAAGCATCGTTATCAAAATAGGTGCGTTCCAGACTTTCGCCGTAGATATAGACCAGGTTGAGTCTGGGATTGTCGATCTTCTTCGAGGGTTCTTTGTAATAGGCCGCAAAGTCCGGATCGCCATCGCGCGACTGGGATTTTACCAGCTCGGTAATTTGATGGAATGCCGGGCTGGCATCCACGGAGGCCAGCGCCAGGCACAGCGCCAGCAGGCTGTAGCCATGATGATGCGGACGGTGACGGCGACGGCGCAGAACCCAGGCCAGCGCGGCGAAGATGCCCACCAGGGCGACCACCAGCCCCAGACCCGGAAGGATGTACTTACCCACACCAGCGCCGGTGAGGCTGTTGGTCAACGTGTAGAGCACCGCGTCGTTAATACCGTCGCCGGTAAAGTAATCGCTGGCATATAACGTAATGTTTAAAACAATAAAAATGCCGAGCACCACCAGGGTGGCCACAAACCACCAGGTGTGACGACCGGCTTTCCAGGCATAAACGCCGATGGAAGCCAGGAAAAGGACAAGGGACATTAACTCTGACAACAGCAGATCCTCATCATGCCGGACGCTTAGCCGGCTAATTGCTTATTTTTTGGGTAATACAATGTAATTGCGATGTCGCTTAGCTGCAATTTTAGTGTCACGAAAGTGTGCTGTTGTTAGGATTTGGTTTATAAAATCGGATTTTTGAATACAGTCGCATCGTGGCACACGGAGGCTGAGGTGGTGGCAGGGGGTAAAAAAACGCACTTCACGCCGCGGTGTAAGACTAACGTAATAAACCCGGCGTGTTGTGGCAGAAAATGGGAGGCGATCAGGAGAGGAAATTAACGCCTTGTTTCAGCACCAGATCGCAGGCTTTCGTTTTCACCTGTTTCGCCAGAGATGAATTTCCAAGGGTGCTGAGGTTCAGCTGCTGGCCATTTTGCGCGTTCAGCAGACCCTGAATACCGTCCATATAGTTGGTGTCCGCTTTCTGCTCCTGGGTGTCCAGACCCAGTTTACCCAGCACCTGGTTTTTGATGTTTTCGGTATCGGTAACGGAAGCCAGTTTCTGCTTCGCGCAGTATTCCAGAATGCCCGCCGCGTTGTTCATCGTTCCGGCGCTCAGGCTTTGGGAGCTGTTACTCAGCAGGCCGGTGAGGGACGAGGCTGACAGCCCGCCCTGGGAAGTGCCGCTCTCTTTGGTTAACTCACTTGCTGCGCTGGAGAGCGACTCCTGCCATGATGCGGCCTGCGCTGCGCCAGTCACCAGCAGGGCGCCAGTAAGGATGCTGATAAGAAACTGTTTTTTCATAATGATTTACTCAACAAGATCCGTTTTGGGCCAAAAGTGGGTTTAGTATATACCTCTGCTCTTCCGGTGCTCCCTGGAAATATCTTAATACTCTTTGCCGCTGACGCGGCTGCGATAGCTGTCCCAGTCGAAGATGACGTACAGGCTGTTACCCAGCTTCATGCGATCCATCACCCGCTCGCCAAGAAGTCGGGTCATCTCCTCGATATTGTGGTTCGTCAGCATACCGGTTGGGCGTTTTGACGACGAACGGCGATCGACAATCTGGTTGATGATCACTTTTTCGTAGCGGGACTCCGTCTGGACGCCGATCTCGTCGATGACCAGCAAATCCACGTTACTCAAATCATTCAGCAGCTGTTCTTCGCTGGTTTCGCGGTTACTGAAGGTGTCCTTCATGGCGGACATAATATCGGCCACGGTGATAATCAGCACTGACTTCCCGCGCAGCAGCAGCTCGTTGCAGATAGCGGCCGCAAGGTGATTTTTCCCCGTGCCGGGTTTTCCGCTAAAGATGAAGCTGGCAATGTTGCCGTCAAATTCATCCACGTACTGGCGCGCCTGGTTGAGGGCGTTCATCTGCCCCTGTGACTCGACCTTATAATTCTCGAAGGAGCAGTTCTGGTGCAGAGGGCGAATGCCCGAGCGGTTAAAGGTGCGCTGCATTTTCATCGCGCGGTTTTCGCGGGCGAGGGCAGCCGCGCGAATTTTACCTTGCTCTTTTTGCCATGCCAGCAGCTCTTCACCGGTGGTGAAGGCGGGCTTCACGTTGGCGGGCATCATCTTCTGCAAACGTTTCATCAGGTCGCCGACGTTTTTCATTTCGCACCTCGGAATCCATCAGGGATTTTTTTGTCCGGTTCTGAAAAGGCATTGATATCACGTTTTGGCTGGCCATTGTTGCTGGCGCGGTTGATTTGCAGACTGCGCGCGAACTTTTGCTGCCACTGAACATGGTGGAAGACTTTTCCTTCAGCCTGCCAGTAAGCGGTAAAGGCCGCCAGCTCTTCTGGCGTCGCGGGCTGCGCGAGGGCTATTCCCCATAAGGCCGCCTGCCGCTGAAAATCGGCGTCCGGCTGCCAACCGGCGTACATGGGAAATTTCCCCATTGGAACGGCCACCGGGGCGCTGGCGGGTTCGTCAAAAAACTGATTATCCAGCATGACATCGCTCGCCGGACGCGACAGCTTCGCTTCAATTTCCAGAAGCTGCGCCAGACGTTCCGGCGTGACCGCATAAAACGCCGGGGCGTTGTCGGCAAATACCGCGAGCGTGCCGCCTTCGGCGTGCGTCAACACACCGCGAGGATCGCGCATAAAGGCATCAATGCCAGCAATGCTGGTGGTCAGGATTCTGGAGGACATAACACTTTCTCAACTGATTACTACGGGCGTGATTGAGGGTTATGGTAGCACAGAGAGAGGGGGAGGAAAGGAGAGGATTTCCCCGGCGGCGTTACGCTTACCGGGGCTAAAATCACAGGGGCTGTTTACGCGATGATGTTCAGCGTCACGTCGATGTTGCCGCGCGTCGCGTTAGAGTACGGACAGACGATATGTGCCGCATCCACCAGTTTTTTGGCTTCCGCTGCGTCCATCCCTTCAACGTGGATGTTCAGCTTCGCTTCGATACCAAAACCGGTTGGCAGCGGGCCAATCCCCACTTCGCCTTCAATAAAGGCGTCTTTTGGCAGAGCGAATTTGTCGCGTGCCGCAACGAACTTCATTGCGCCCAGGAAGCAGGCGGAGTAGCCCGCAGCGAACAGCTGTTCAGGGTTGGTTACTTCACCCCCCATGCCGCCCATCTCTTTTGGCACACCCAGTTTGACATCCAGAACGCCATCGGAAGACGTTGCGCGGCCATCACGGCCTCCGGTTGCTTTGGCTTTGGCAGTGTAGACAACTTTTTCTAAAGACATGGCAGGTTCCTCATCTTACGTTTATATGCACTATTAAATAGTGCGCGATGTATTAAGTTAAAATCAGACGCGTAAAGTATAGCCTTACGCGCGATGCAGCTGTTGGCGCAAAAGTTCGAGCTGTTGCTTGAGCGCCAGCATGGTGTCGGTATCACACTGCGCTGCACAGCCCACGGCGTGGGGTATCGTCACGGCCTGCTGTTGCAGCGCCCGACCCGCGTCGCTCAGGGTGACGGCGACCTGACGCTCATCCTGACGGGAACGCTGGCGGAAGATTAATCCTGCGCTTTCCAGGCGTTTTAGCAGGGGAGTCAGCGTGGCGGAATCCAGGAACAGCCGCTCGCCAATGTCTGACACCGTGATATCATCCTGCTCCCACAGCACCAGCATCACAAGGTATTGCGGGTAGGTCAGGTTAAGCGGCGCCAGCAGTTGCCGGTACAGCTTGTTAAGCGCCAGATTTGCCGAATAGAGGGCAAAACAGAGCTGGTTATCCAGCAGAAGCGCGTTGGTAGTGTCGTTCGTTTTTGCGTCCATGAAATGAATATAGATAGCGCACGATACAATTGCAAGCGATTTTATTATACGCGTGGACGTTTGCGGTAAAGCCATAATCCGGGGATCGACAGGCCGATGGAGAGCGCGCCCACAATCGACGAGGCTTTAAGGAAATTGCTCAGAAGCAGGATCATCTGCGGTTCGCTGTAGCCAAAGTGGCTGATTTTGACGGCGGAGATCATCGCCGTATAGGCTGAAATGCCCGGGAACATAGGAATGACTGCCGCCACGGTGAACACTTTCGGGTGCGCCAGATACCAGCGGGACCACTGAATACCGATGCTGCCGACCAGCATGGAGGCGATAAACGTCGACCATTCGATATTAAAGCCCGAGGTCATCATGATCATACGTGAGCCGTGGCCAATGGCACCCAGCAGCGCACACCAGGGTAATGCACGCTGTGGTACGTTAAACACCATCGCAAAGCCAACGGCGGGAAGGGCTGCCAGGAGCATGTCCTGCGCCAGTGCGAGCAGAAAATCCATCACGCCCATCCGCGTAACCCCCAGAGTGTCATGGCCATTACCACCCCGATACAGGTCGCCAGCGTCAGCAGGCTGGCTATCGCCCAGCGCGCCAGACCGGTGTTGATGTGGCCTTTGAACATATCAGCGACGGCGTTGATTAAGGGAAAACCCGGCACCAGCAGCAATACGCTGGCGGCCATCGCAACAGTAGGCGTGCTGGCGAAGTAAGGCTGGCGCAAAAGCAGGCCGGATACGGTTGTCGCCACGAACGCCGTGATGCAGAAGTTAATTTGCGGATGCAGTTGCCTGTGCGTCAACAACTGGCGGACATACATCGCGATGCTGCTGGCAAAGAAGGTCACGACAGCGCCGTCCCAGCCGCCCGCGTTGAGCTTGCAGAAGCAGGCGCAGGAGAGTCCCACCATCAGCACAACCAGCCAGCGTGGATACCGGAGAGGTTTGATCTGGTTGAAGCGTTTCTCTATCTCCCTCAGATCGAGCAGCTTGTGTTCAGCAAGGATCACGATGTGCTGCACTTCCGTCACGACGTGCATGTTAATGCCGCGGTCATGATTTTTACGGGTGGAGGTCAGGCACTGTCCGTCTTTAATGGTGGTCAGCACAATGGCATTTGACGAGATGGAGCTCTCAACGCTGTCCATCCCCAGCGCCAGCCCAAGGCGTGTGGAAAGTTCTTCCACGAGGGCGCTTTCTGCCCCGTGTTGTAAGAGAAAAAGCCCGCACTGAATACATAGCCGCGTGGTAGCACGTTGCTTAGACCGATCTGCCTGCATGAAACGCCCTGAAGAGAAGAGAGATTGCTTACTTTTAACACAAAGGGCAGGGCCCTTTGCGCTGGGCCAGATCAACATTTGTGCAATCAGTCGCGTGAGCAGGGGGAGAAAACCGCACTTTCTATTTGTTTAATGAATATAAAAATAGAGATTTATAAAGACAATATATTAAGTATTTCTAATTTCATATTTTCAATCTTTTCACGCAATCTTAATTAAAGTTTTGTGGTCTTTATGCGATATTAAGCCAGTATTGGGCGTTTCTTAACCCATGTGATATTTCTTCTGATTTGCGAGTATTAAGCCGTTTTGTACTGAGGGATGCAAGCGTGTTTAAACTCGTAGGGTTAGTTCGTTCTTAAATAATGAATTCATGACAGGGAGGGTCTATGTTGCCATTGAATGGTAAACACGGAGTGGTGATTAGTAGAGTGCCAGTTATGCAAAATGGGCTAGGTGGCGTCATGACGCGTCATTTTCCTGATTTTGAAATAACGTACTGCCGTTCGATGCAGGAGTTGACGCTACTACAATTGCGTCGCGCTGGGGTCGTTATTGCCGATATTTCAGGTGAGTATCGTAATCCTCGCGGCACGCTTGAGCAGTATTATGGATTAATGAATCAGTATCGGGACATTCACTGGATATTCCTTGTCTCGCGTCCCCTTTATCCACTTGCAGTAGAGCTTCTTATGCGTCCGGAAAGCACGCTGCTTTCGGATATGGAACCGATCGAAGGCGTTATTAACGCTATTCGCGCGGGCAGTGAACGTGCCGAGCGAATAAGCCAGACGTTATTAATACCGGAAACGTCCGATATTGAAGAAGAGAGTGAGCAAATGATTGCGCTCACCCACTCTGAACGCAAGGTGTTGCGTTTATTAGGTAAAGGTTGGGGAATCAACCAAATAGCCACGCTGCTGAATAAAAGTAATAAAACGATCAGTGCACAGAAAAACAGTGCAATGCGCCGCTTATCACTTCGCAGTAATGCCGATATGTACGCGTGGATAAGCAGTACCCAGGGAATGCGAGAACTCAGTTTAATGTCGGCTTATGGAGAGTTTGAGGAATGGAAAAGACCACTGCAACAAGACATATCGCCGTCATCGAAAGCTGCTCAATGAGCGCTGTAGGGCTGAAGCATCTCTTTGCGATGCCCGCCCTGAGCCATTACCAGGTGCACCTGTTTAGCAGATTCGCCAGCTTTAAAGCGGCGCTCTCGGATATCTCATTCTATGCGGTTATCTATTCACTGTCTGATGAGCGTGAAGAGCGGAGAAACTGTCTGGCCTGTTTACGGGATCTTACCTTCACCCACAGCGACGTCCAGCGTATCGTGCTGGCCTCTGACGAAATGGAGGCGAGGCTGGTCAGCCATCTTTCGCCTTCTCGCCTGCATGGGATAATCAGTAAATCGGTTCCGCTAAAGCAGCTGATGGAGGGGCTGGAGACATTACTCAGCGAAACGCATCAGGTGAATGACAACATGTACAATCACTGGTGTGTTAGCCAGAATCGTATGTTAAGCCCAACCGAAAGGGCAATACTACGTTATATGTCATCGGGTTTTTCAATCCCTGAAATTGCGGCGCAGCTTGAACGCAATATTAAAACCATCCGGGCGCATAAGTTTAACGCAATGGTAAAGCTGGGCGTCAATTCTGACGTGGGATTACTGGATGCGGCGGATATCCTGGCGCATCTCCCTGCCCGGGAAGTGCGTCGTTCAGCTCTCACCGTTCCTTCATTCTCTCAGCGTTAAGTGGTGCGCCAGAGTTCTTCTGGCGCAACGTTTAAATGCAGACATCGACCCATTTTGCTGCGGTCAGCTCCGCCATTCTGTCGGGCGATATACGCACCGCACTGTGGATGGCACCCGCTGCGGGTAACACTTCCGCGTACTGTTTTAATGTGATGTCACAGTAAACAGAGAGCGGATTTTCCAGTCCGAAAGGGCAGACGCCGCCAACAGGATGACCCGTCAGGGTGACTACCTCATCGCTGCTGAGCATGCGGGCTTTTGCGCCGAATGTCTCTTTAAGCTTTTTGTTATCCAGACGCGCATCGCCTTTTGCAACCACCAGAATCACGTCATTTTTAATTTTCAGTGACAGCGTTTTGGCAATTTGGCCGGGTTCAACGTTGTGCGCGGCAGCAGCAAGGGCAACAGTCGCTGTGCTTTGGTTAAGCTCAATGATCTCTATATCCGGAGCGTGTTCGGCAAAAAACTGTTGTACAGACTGCAAACTCATTGATTCCTCCTGACAAATATCCTGCGTAATCTGTCATAAGAATTTAGTCGCTGTAAATATCCCTTAAGTAACAAATATCCGTCAGGGGCGATTTCTGGATCGCCTTCACATTCACAGAAACCGGTTACAGTAACCGGTTGCAGAGCGTGATGCAGAGATTAATACTAAGTGTGTAACTTCCCCTGTATCTAATAATAAGAGCTAATTATGAAACCATTCCGTTTGAGCAGTACCGCAGGTACACGATCCGGCAAGGTTGTGACGCTGATGTATGGAACAACGTGTGACGTGAGAGCGTCCAAAACGAACGTCTGACAGGAGATCTGCTATGTCTGCCAACCACGCTGCATTTAATCTGATTTTCCGCTTCGTTGAAAATTATGTCAGCCCTATTGCCGGGCGCATCTCTTCCCAGCGTCACGTTATGGCTATTCGTGACGGGTTTATCTCAGCGATGCCGTTTATGATTGTAGGCTCGTTTTTATTAGTGTTCGCTTACCCGCCTTTTTCGCCAGATACCACCTGGGGTTTTGCTCGCGCCTGGCTGGATATGGCGAAGCAGTTTGAAGGTCAAATTCTGACGCCGTTTGATATGACAATGGGGGTGATGTCCCTTTATATCTGTGCGGCTATTGCCTACAACCTGGGCAAACATTACGTTAAAACGCATCAGCTGGATCCGTTCATGTGCGCGATGCTGTCGCTGATGGCGTTCCTGCTGGTCGCCGCCCCTAAAACCAAAGGCGCTTTACCGGTGGATAGCCTGGGAGGGACCGGTATTTTCACCGCGATTCTGGTGGCGATCTATTGCGTTGAGATGATGCGTTTCCTGAAAGCACACAATATCGGGATCCGCCTGCCAGACCAGGTTCCACCGATGATCAAAAACTCGTTTGACCTGCTGATCCCGGTGCTGGTAGTGGTGCTCACGCTATACCCGCTGAGCCTGCTGATCCAGTCGCAGTTCGGTATGCTGATCCCACAGGCCATCATGTCGATATTCAAACCGCTGGTCTCTGCGGCTGACTCGCTGCCTGCGATCCTGCTGGCGGTGCTGATTGGCCACCTGCTGTGGTTTGCCGGGATCCACGGCGCGGCGATTGTCTCCGGGATGCTGCAAATGTTCTGGCTGACAAACCTGGGGGCGAACCAGACCGCGCTGGCGGCGAGCCAGCCTTTGCCACACATCTTTATGGAAGCCTTCTGGACGTTCTTTATCGTTATCGGCGGATCGGGGGCGACGATGGGGCTGGTGTTCTGCTATCTGCGTAGCCGCTCCGCGCACCTGCGCTCCATTGGACGTCTGAGCGTGGTACCAAGCATTTTCAATATCAATGAACCGGTGATTTTCGGTACGCCGATTGTGATGAACCCGGTGTTCTTTATTCCTTTCCTGCTGGCGCCGATGGTTAATGCCGTGCTGGCATGGGCAGCGATGAAGTTTGATCTGATTGGCCGCGTGATTTCCGTTGTGCCGTGGACGGCACCGGCTCCGGTTGGTGCCGCCTGGGCGCTGGGCTGGGATTTCCGTGCAGCCATTCTGGTGCTGGTTTTGGCCTGCGTTTCCGCCATTATCTATTTCCCGTTCTTCAAGGTGTACGAGAAACAGTTGCTTCAGCAGGAAGCGGAAGAAGCACAGCGTAATGGAGAAGAGGAAAATCAGCAGGTCGCTTAGGTAAAAGCAAAACGGCAACGCAGGTTGCCGTTTTTAATGTTTGTTCCCTCTCTCTGCGGGTTTCAGGCCGGGCCAGACTACTTAAGCGTGCAATCGCCACACTGCTGCACGTCCGGCAGACGGTAGCGCTGACAGCAGGTACGACGTACCAGAAGTCCCTCACGCGGAACCACGGTGCGGTAAAGAGGGTTGTCCCGTCCATCCGACAGCTGTCTGGCAAAGAAACAGCTCTGACGCAGTGCATCCACTTTCTCGTCGCCGAGCAGCGGCTTCATCTCCGTTAAATACCAGTGGATAAGATACCCGGTATTACTCCAGATCAGTTTGCCGTTAATCTCTCCCGTCGCTTCCAGCGCATCAATGACCGGAACCAGCGCTCTTGTAATCAGCCGTTCCATACGCGCCTGCGCTGACAGGTGTCTCGCGCTCGGATCTTCATGTACATCAATCCAGAAACAGGCAGCACGCCCGGTTTCATGAAACTCAACATGGAAATGTTCTGACGAGAGATCGAGCATCGTTTCCTGGGTCAACAGGGCCAGCATGACAGGCGGCACCATCAGCCCGATATACCACTGTGCCCAGAGGGATAACAGCGGTTTGTTTTCCCGCGTCAGGGTAGGTTGGTTACGATAAATATGGTCGGAATAGGTTGCCAGCAGTGACCGCAGCTCCGCAGGGCGTTGCCACTCAGTCAGCGTCAGAGCATGATGCGGCGGTGCTTCATCCAGTTTGATGAAATCCAGCAGATGGGCGCGCGTTACGGCAATTTTTTCCCGAATGGCATCCGCAAGCGTCGTTTCCCCGGCGGAGAGTGGAGCTCGCCAGAGCAGGGGCTCAACGATGTGTGCGGTACGAGTCGCCATAGTGTGGATTACAAATCTAAATGATAATGATTGCCAATCCTAACTATAGATAAAACCGAGCGCAAGCGTTTTATCCTGGCGCTGTGAAGGCGGTTTCAGGCGGTATGAAGCTCTTCGCTCAGCAGAATGCTGTTACGTCCCATATGCTTGGCTTCATAGAGGGCTTTATCGGCTTTCGCCAGCGCGCCTTCAACGTCTTCACCCTCGAACATGGCGATGCCGATGCTGATGGTCACGTTAGTGGCGACGCTTTCGTTAAACATATGGGGGATTTTAAGATCGTAAACCTTCTGACGTATGCGTTCAGCCGTCTGTCGCGCTTGCTCCAGCGGGATGTTACTCAACAGCACCATAAATTCTTCCCCGCCAAACCGGGCGACAACATCGCGTGAGCGCACGGCGTCGCGTATCGCAGCCGAGACCCTGATCAAGGCCTGATCGCCCATCATATGGCCATAATGGTCGTTGTAGGCTTTGAAGTGGTCGATATCCATCAGCAGCACGAAGTGCTCGCCAGCGTCAGGCCTGGGAAGATTCTCCAGCCGGCTTTGCAGCCCGCGACGGTTATATAGGCCGGTGAGCGGGTCCATCATGCTGAGATCGGTCAGGGTTTCGCGCTCCTCCAGCAGTTCGGAAAGCAGCTCCTGGGCGAAACGGTCATTGCGCCGCTGAAGAACATGATGGATACCAATGGCGACCACCGGCAGCGCGAAAAAATAGGCCATTCTCAGCCAGTTTTCGGACGGACTAAGCCACAGGCAGGATATAAAAGCGGGAAATGAATGTAACGTAAAGGCTTTAATATTACTTGCGAACGCCAGAGACCCTATAAAAAGCACTGTTAATAGCGCCATCATTAAATAGGTCGCGTGATCGTGCGTGATTAACAGAAATTTAGAGACGATCTGCCAGGCCCATAAAAGACCAAAAATAGCTGAAACAACAGGGATATTTATTTTTCGCGTGCTGTTTTTCCAGTGCCAGATAAGTAAGCCTGTGCTGATAGTCAGTACGGCAAAGAGCGGGACTGATAACACACGCACGGAATAGAGAGGGTTTGTTACCGAGAACAATGCTGATGCGGCGTTCAGAAATAAAAACAAACGTAAAGATAGCTGATATTTCTTGTTGACTAAAGACAGCCAGGATTGTGATGTCATATGCGTGCGTTTTTATTAAAACTCAATTAAAACAATGAGCAAGGTGTTGTTGTGTAATATTGGGCGCTACAAAATTGAATTTTTATTATCAGAAAAACTTTATCGGAAGTTAACAGGTGGGCAATTTATCACCTTACACATTCTCTGTCATTATGGGAAAGCAATTGCTGGCGCAATTTCTTACGTCGCATGCTGACAAGTGATAATTACTATCATATGATACTGGTTATCATTATCAGTGCGAGAGGTGAAACCATGTTGAGCAAAGCGCTGGGAAGTGGGTGGGGAATATTACTGCCTGGTTCCATTATCGGTGGGCTAATGTTTGCCGATCTCCCCATTGATGTCTGGAAAGCAATGATTGTTTCAGGCTTGCTGGTGACATCCGCAATGATCTGGCACAAACAGTTACGGCATTACGTGCTGCTGCCATCATGCGTGGCGCTAATCAGTGGACTGCTGGTGATTCTGATGAGTTTGAAATAAAAGGGAAAAACAGGAGGCACTGCTGAGGGGATGTAAGATAATTGGTGCGAGGGGGGGGACTTGAACCCCCACGTCCGTAAGGACACTAACACCTGAAGCTAGCGCGTCTACCAATTCCGCCACCTTCGCACAGTCATCTTACTGGTTTGATATCGCCTCGTTGGTGCGAGGGGGGGGACTCGAACCCCCACATCCTAAGGACACTAACACCTGAAGCTAGCGCGTCTACCAATTCCGCCACCTTCGCCCAGTGCGAGCAATATCAACGTGATTTATGGTGCGAGGGGGGGGACTTGAACCCCCACGTCCGTAAGGACACTAACACCTGAAGCTAGCGCGTCTACCAATTCCGCCACCTTCGCATACCATCGACACTGTAAAAGTATCGTAACCACGGAGGCGCATTCTAGATGTTTTCAGCTTTACGTCAACAGAAAATTGCGCACGTTGTTTTGATTGCTGCAAAAATGGGCGATGGCAGCGTCAGCCATCGCCGGACCGGGGGTTTACTTTTTCGCCTGGCGCGTCATCACGGTGCGATAGACCTTAAAGCGGCCCGTCTGGGCGATCACTTCGTGGAAGCCAAAGGTTTCATCCAGCACTTTCGGGTACGCGAGGAAGGCGTTCGCTACGATACGCAGCTCACCGCCGCTGTTGAGGTGACGGGTTGCGCCACGGATCAGCGTTTGCGCCGCTTCAAGGCTGGTCTCCATTCCGTCGTGGAACGGCGGGTTAGAGATGATAATGTCAAAGCGACCGGTCACGTCGGAGAAGACGTTGCTGGCTAACACGTCACCTTCTATGCCATTCGCAGCAAGCGTGGCGCGGCTGGCTTCTACTGCCGGGGCGCTGACGTCACACAGGGTTAAACGCACTTTTGGTGAGTGGCTGGCGAGAACCGTTGACAGCACGCCCGCGCCACAGCCGACGTCCAGCACCTTGCCCTTGGTGTGAGGCGTCAGGGTGGACAGCAGCAGCTTGCTGCCCGTATCGAGCGCATCACGACTGAACACGCCCGGCAGGGTTTTAATGGTCAGGCCGTCGAGCTGGTACTCGTCCCAGAAAGCGTCGGCATCGAAGGTGGTCTGTTTTTCCAGACGACCATGGTACAGTCCGCAGCGACGGGCGCTGTCGATTTTCGTCAGCGGCGCCCAGGCTTCGAGCATCTGCTCTGCGCTACGCACCCCGCTGCGGTTCTCACCGACAACAAAAATATCGCAGCCGACCGGCAGCAGAGAAAGCAGGTTCATCAGCTGGAACTGGGCTTCCGGCTTGTTTTTCGGCCAGTAGTAAATGAGCGTATCGCAGTCAGCAATATCGCTCTGCTCCGCCGCCAGGCTAAAGCGCGCGCGCTCGCCCATCTGGCGGCTCAGCACCTGCCAGTGGTGATAGTACTGGGTGTGGGCACGGCTTTCAGCACAGTCGAAACGCGCGGGCAGGTCATCCTGCATATCTCCGGCAAACAGAATACGGCTTTCTTCGAAATCATCACTGTGACGCAGCAAGACTTCACTTGCCGGGGTAAATGCAGACATGAATTGTTCCTCAATAAACTCAGGCGGGGATTATAGTAGGTAGATGGCGCAGTTTCGACACATTTGCTATATTTGCGCGCCTGAGAGACAGGAGTTTTCGCTATGACATCCCGACGAGACTGGCAGTTGCAGCAGCTGGGCATTACCCAGTGGGCTTTGCGTCGCCCGACGGCGTTGCGGGGCGAAATAGCCATCTCCATCCCTGCGCATGTCCGCCTGGTGATGGTGGCAGAAGCGCCGCCTGCCCTGAACGAGCCCCTGATTGAGGATGTCCTTCGCACCCTGAAGGTGACCCGCGATCAGGTATTACAGCTGGCGCCTGAAAGCGTCGCGATGCTTCCCCCTGACAGCCGCTGTAACAGCTGGCGAATCGGGGCGGTGGACGAGCTACCTCTTGAAGGAAGCCAGATAAGTTCGCCAGCGCTGGACGAACTGAAAGCCAACCCAAAAGCGCGTAGCGCGCTATGGCAACAAATTTGCGAATATGAACACGATTTCTTCCCTCACGACGGCTGACCTGACCACCGCGTTCGCGATTGAAACCCGCGCCCATGCCTTTCCGTGGAGCGAAAAGACGTTTGCCAGCAATCAGGGCGAACGCTATTTAAATCTCCGCCTGGACGTTGACGGTGCGATGGCTGCGTTCGCCATCACGCAGGTCGTTCTGGACGAGGCGACGCTGTTTAATATTGCGGTCGATCCCGTTTACCAGCGCCGCGGGCTGGGCAGGGAACTGCTTGAGCACCTCATTCGTGAGCTGGAAACCCGTGACGTTTTCACCCTGTGGCTGGAGGTGCGCGCGTCCAATGTCGCCGCCATCGCGCTCTATGAAAGCTTAGGCTTCAACGAGGCGACTATCCGCCGTAACTACTACCCCACCGCAGAGGGACGTGAAGACGCCATTATCATGGCTCTGCCGATTGGATAACGAAAATAAGGTTGTAACGATGAAATGGGACTGGATTTTCTTTGATGCCGACGAAACGCTGTTTACGTTTGACTCGTTCGGCGGCCTACAGCGGATGTTTCTCGACTATAGCGTGACGTTCACCGCGGAAGATTTTCAGGACTATCAGGCGGTGAACAAACCGCTGTGGGTGGATTACCAGAACGGAGCCATCACCGCGTTACAGCTTCAGCATCAGCGTTTTGACGTGTGGGCTGAACGGTTAAACGTCAGTCCTGGGGCGCTGAACGAGGCCTTCCTGAATGCGATGGCGGATATCTGCGCGCCGCTGCCCGGCGCCGTTTCTCTGCTGGATTCGCTGAAAGGGAAGGTGAAGCTTGGGATCATTACCAACGGCTTTACCGCGCTTCAGCAGATCCGCCTTGAACGCACCGGCCTGCGCGATCATTTCGACGCGCTGGTGATCTCCGAAGAGGTGGGCGTACCGAAGCCGGATCCGCGTATTTTCGATTATGCGCTGGCGCAAGCGGGCAATCCTGACCGCGATCGCGTGCTGATGGTGGGGGATACGGCAGAATCTGATATTCTGGGAGGTATGAGATCGGGCCTGTCGACCGTCTGGCTGAATGCGCATGGTCGCACGCTGCCGGAAGGCATCGAGCCGACCTGGACCGTTACGTCATTGAACGAACTGGAGCAGCTCCTGTGTAAACAATGATTGCCTGCCCCCTGTTGATGGGTAAAATAGCCGCATTTTTCGTATTCCATGATGCGCGGCCTGCTGCCGCGCTTACCTAAGAAGAATTGATTATGACGTTGTCTCCTTATCTGCAAGAGGTGGCCAAACGCCGCACTTTTGCCATTATCTCGCACCCGGATGCCGGTAAAACGACCATCACCGAGAAGGTGTTGCTGTTCGGACAGGCGATCCAGACCGCGGGTACCGTTAAAGGCCGTGGCTCCAGCCAGCATGCTAAATCCGACTGGATGGAGATGGAAAAGCAGCGTGGTATTTCGATTACCACCTCCGTGATGCAATTCCCGTATCACGACTGCCTGGTGAACCTGCTGGACACCCCGGGGCACGAAGACTTCTCCGAAGATACCTACCGTACGCTGACGGCGGTGGACTGCTGCCTGATGGTGATCGACGCCGCGAAAGGTGTTGAAGATCGTACCCGCAAGCTGATGGAAGTCACCCGTCTGCGCGATACGCCGATCCTCACCTTTATGAACAAACTCGACCGTGACATCCGTGATCCGATGGAACTGATGGATGAAGTGGAAAACGAGCTGAAGATTGCCTGCGCGCCAATCACCTGGCCGATTGGCTGCGGCAAGCTGTTCAAAGGGGTTTACCACCTCTATAAAGACGAAACCTACCTGTACCAGACCGGTAAGGGCCACACCATTCAGGAAGTCCGCATTGTGAAAGGTCTGGACAACCCGGAGCTGGACGCCGCTGTCGGTGAAGAGCTGGCCGCCCAGCTGCGCGATGAGCTGGAGCTGGTTAAAGGCGCGTCCCACGAGTTCGACAGAGAGCTGTTCCTGAGCGGTGAAATTACCCCGGTCTTCTTCGGTACCGCACTCGGCAACTTCGGCGTTGACCATATGCTCGACGGTCTGGTTGAGTGGGCCCCGCAGCCGATGCCGCGTAAAACCGACACCCGCGAAGTAGAAGCGAAGGAAGAGAAGTTCTCCGGCTTCGTCTTTAAAATTCAGGCCAACATGGACCCGAAACACCGCGACCGCGTCGCCTTTATGCGCGTGGTTTCCGGTAAGTACGAAAAGGGCATGAAGCTGCGTCAGGTCCGTATCGGTAAAGACGTAGTGATATCCGACGCGCTGACCTTCATGGCGGGTGACCGTTCGCATGTAGAAGAAGCCTATCCGGGTGACATCATTGGTTTACACAACCACGGTACCATTCAGATTGGCGATACCTTCACGCAAGGCGAAATGATGAAGTTCACCGGTATCCCTAACTTCGCGCCAGAACTGTTCCGCCGCATTCGCCTGCGCGATCCGCTGAAGCAGAAGCAGCTGCTGAAAGGCCTGGTCCAGCTTTCCGAAGAGGGTGCGGTACAGGTGTTCCGCCCAATCGCCAACAACGATCTGATCGTGGGCGCGGTGGGTGTGCTCCAGTTCGACGTGGTGGTTGCCCGTCTTAAGAGCGAGTACAACGTGGAAGCAATTTACGAATCGGTGAACGTGGCGACGGCGCGCTGGGTTGAGTGTTCTGACGTGAAGAAATTCGAAGAATTTAAACGTAAGAACGAAGTTCAGCTGGCGCTGGACGGTGGCGATAACCTGACCTATATCGCCCCAACCATGGTAAACCTGAACCTGACGCAGGAACGTTATCCTGATGTTCAGTTCCGCAAAACCCGCGAGCATTAATTTCCTTTCAGAGCACGGCAGCCGCCGTGCTCTTCTTTAATTCCTGTGTTATTAAACCCTTGCGGAATGTTCTTAATTCACCGCAATTTTTCGCTATTCGTTCGTTTTTTCCCCAATTCTGAATGCACCCCTCTGATTGTGATCTATATTTAACTCAGTGTTTAGCACCGGGCGTGGATGAATTAACTGTTCAATGCATGTCCATTGGTTCTCCATTTTGCACCGGTGTTAATTCGCAATATATAAAACCAAGATTAGGGAAGTATGTCGCCCAAATAATGGGCAAAACACAGGAATAAATCGATGAATATGACAAGACTGAAGATTTCTAAAACTCTGCTGGCTGTAACATTGGGTAGTGTCTTGGTAAGCGGTTCTGCTCTGGCGGAAACCAGCACCATGGATAAAGCGCAAAATTCCGCCAATACCGCAGGGGAAAAAATCGATAGCTCTATGAATAAAGTCGGTAATTTCATGGATGACAGCTCAATCACAGCAAAAGTGAAAGCCGCACTGGTGGATCACGAATCCATCAAGAGCACCGATATTTCTGTTAAAACCGACAACAAGGTTGTCACCCTGAGCGGTTTCGTTGAAAGCCAGACCCAGGCTGAAGAAGCCGTTAAAGTGGCGAAAGGCGTTGAGGGCGTAAGCTCCGTCAGCGACAAACTGCACGTACGTGACAGCAAAGAATCGTCGGTGAAGGGCTATGCCGGAGATGCAGCAACTACCAGCGAAATCAAAGCTAAACTGTTAGCTGACGACATCGTGCCATCCCGTATGGTGAAAGTTGAAACCACCGATGGTGTGGTCCAGCTGTCCGGTACGGTTGAGAATCAGGCACAAAGCGATCGTGCCGAGTCAATTGCGAAAGCTATTGATGGTGTGAAAAGCGTCAAAAACGATCTGAAAACGAAGTAAAGCAGTACCATTCGCCCGCAGGCTGAAAACCGCGGGCGAAATAAAAACGATTCTGGAAAAGCCGGTGAGTGACCTGAGCGCTCACGTTTAGCGGCCGACATTAACTATGGTAAAGGAGAGGCTTATGTTTCGTTGGGGCATTATATTTCTGGTTATCGCGTTAATTGCCGCCGCATTGGGCTTTGGTGGACTGGCGGGTACCGCGGCATGGGCAGCGAAAATTGTCTTCGTCGTCGGTATTATTCTGTTCCTGGTCAGCCTGTTTACGGGTCGACGTCGCCCGTAGCAAACGCAATATTTATTAAACAAACTCAAGCCAGTCCTCGTGACTGGCTTTTTCTCGTTTGAGAACCACCGGGGAAGTGCGTTACTGTGTCTCATCAAAATAATGAAAACAGGAAGGCAGAGGTGGGGCAACGAATTCCCGTTACGCTCGGCAATATTGCGCCGCTGACGTTAAAACCGTTTCATGCAGGCCAGCTTGCGCTGGTCTGTGAAGGGGGAGGGCAGCGCGGTATCTTTACCGCCGGCGTGCTTGACGAATTTATGCGCGCACAATTCAACCCGTTCGATCTCTATTTCGGCACCTCTGCCGGGGCGCAGAACCTCTCCGCCTATGTCTGCAACCAGCCCGGCTATGCGCGCAAAGTGATTATGCGCTACACCACCTCCAAAGAATTCTTCAATCCGGTACGCTTCGTACGCGGCGGGAACCTGATCGATCTCGACTGGTTACTGGATGCTACCTCCAGCCAGATGCCGCTGGCCATGGATACCGCGTCACGTCTGTTCGATACCGGCAAAGAATTCTGGATGTGCGCCAGCCGTGGCGATGACTATTCGCCGGGTTACTTTTCGCCGCAGAAAGAGAACTGGCTGGATATCATCCGCGCGTCCAGCGCGATCCCGGGATTCTACCGCACCGGCGCCCTGCTGGAGGGGATAAGCTATCTTGACGGCGGTATCAGCGACGCGGTGCCGGTACAGGAGGCGGCGCGGCGCGGGGCAAAAACCATTGTGGTGATCCGCACGGTGCCTTCGCAGATGTATTACACCCCACAGTGGTTTAAGCGGATGGAACGCTGGCTGGGCGACAGCAGCCTGCAACCGCTGGTGAATATCGCGAAGCAGCATGAAACCACCTACGGCGCGATGCAGCGTTTTATTGAAAAACCACCGGGCAAGCTGCGCATCTTTGAAATTTATCCGCCTAAGCCGCTGTTGAGCATGGCGCTGGGCAGTCGGCTGCCTGCGTTGCGTATGGATTACAAAACGGGGCGGCTGTGCGGGCGTTACTTCCTGGCGACCGTCGGGAAAATGCTGGCGGAGCAACCGCCTCTTCATCGGCATAAAAGCATCATTTTGCCGCCTGCCGTTGTGGCCAATGACGCGGTGGCGATGCCGCTGGTGGACGCGCCGCAGGCCAACGATGGCTTACTCGATAACGAGGATCTGGCGTGACGCACTGCTTTATCGATACCCATTGCCACTTTGATTTCCCGCCGTTTAGCGGGGAGGAAACATCAAGTATTGCGCGCGCGGCTGAGGCCGGTGTGAGAGCCATTATTGTGCCCGCTATTGAAGCGGCGAGATTCGACAAAGTTCTGGCGCTTGCCCGGGAGCACGATGCGCTGTATGCCGCGCTGGGTCTGCATCCGATCGTTATTGAGCACCATCTTGATGACCATCTCGACAGGCTGGATGCCACGCTGCAAAATGCGGATACGAAGCTGGTTGCCATCGGTGAGATCGGCCTCGATCTCTATCGTGAAGATCCGCAGTTTGAGCGCCAGCAGACGATCCTGGATGCGCAGCTCCGGCTGGCAAAGCGCCACGATCTGCCGGTGATCCTCCACTCCAGACGTACCCATGACAAACTGGCGATGCACCTGAAGCGTATCGACGTGCCGCGCAGGGGCGTGGTCCATGGTTTCGCTGGAAGCCTTCAGCAGGCGCAGCGTTTTATTGAGCTGGGCTATAAGATTGGCGTCGGTGGCACCATTACCTATCCGCGTGCCAGCAAAACCCGTGATGTGATGGCGCAGCTCCCGCTGACCTCGCTCCTGCTGGAAACGGATGCGCCTGACATGCCGCTGAATGGTTTTCAGGGCCAGCCCAACCGCCCGGAGCAGGCGGCGCGCGTTTTTGATGTGCTGTGTGAGCTGCGTCAGGAGCCTGAAGATGTGATTGCCAGCGCGCTGCTGGAAAACACCCGCGCGGTCTTCGGCATCACGCTATAAATAAAGGGCCGGGCGGATCACCGTGATCTGCTGCCGTTCCAGGGCCTGCGCCAGCGGCTCGATGTCCTCCGGCGTGGCGCTCCGCCATCGCGCCGCCTCCCCGTAAACCCCATGAGCATGAAACGCGTTGATCCGCACAGGAACGTTCCCCAACGCGTGGATAAAAGCGGTCAGCGATGGCAGATGGTGCAGATAATCACACCGAGCGGGGATCACCAGCAGGCGCAGCTCCGTCAGGCGATGACGATCGGCCAGCCAGCGGATGCTCTGCTTGATCTGCGTGTTTTCGCGCCCGGTCAGAAAACGGTGATGTTCATTGCCCCAGGCTTTCAGATCCACCATCGCGCCGTCAAACACCGGTAACAGCTTTTGCCAGCCGGTTTCGCTTAACAGGCCGTTGCTGTCCACCAGGCACGTCAGATGGCGCAGGGACGGATCGGCTTTGATCGCGGTGAACAGCGCAACCAAAAACGGCAGCTGCGTGGTGGCCTCACCCCCGCTGACGGTCACGCCCTCAATAAACGGCGCGGACGTGCGAACCCGGGAGAGGATCTCCTCGACGCTATAGCGCTGCGCCATCGGCGTCGCCTGCTGCTGACACAGGTGCAGACAGGTGTCGCACTGCTGACAGTGACTCTCCTGCCACCAGACGCGCCCGGCCTGAATTGCCAGCGCATCATGAGGACAGTGGGGAACACAGTCGCCGCAGTCGTTGCAGCGCCCTATCGTCCACGGGTTGTGGCAGGTTTTGCAGCGCAGGTTACAGCCCTGGAGGAACAACGCCAGGCGGCTGCCCGGCCCGTCCACGCAGGAGAAGGGTATGACCTGACTAACTAAAGCGCATCTGCTGTTCATGGCTTATCACGCGCGGCTGACGTTCCAGAATACGGGTATTGCGCGCGGCCTCCTCGCCGAGCCAGGTGGTGTTGGTGCGCGAGCCGGCCTCCCGGTATTTCTCCAGATCGGAGAGCCGCACCATATACCCGGTGACGCGCACCAGGTCGTTTCCGGCTACATTCGCGGTGAACTCACGCATACCGGCGTTGAACGCCCCCAGGCACAGCTGCACCACAGCCTGAGGATTGCGTTTAACCGTTTCCTCCAGGGTGAGAATATCGCTGATCCCCGAATGATAGTGTTTATGATGCGGCGCCACGGCCAGCAGGTGGCTGACAGGGTCCGGTTCGTCGCCGTACGGCAGACGTGCGCCCGGCGTGGTGCCAGAATCGGAACTGATCCCAGACTGGGCATGCAGCATCGCGCGGTGCTGCCAGCCGTGTTTCACCGGCGTGTTTTCAACAAACGCCGCAAGCTGTTCACTGATGCGGTAGCCCAGCGCATTGGCCTGTTCGTTCTTACCGTAACGTCCCGTAATGCCTGCTTTCTCGCACAGCACATTCACCGCTTCGGCCAGACCGTACATGCCAAACATCGGCACAAAGCGATCGGCATCAATCAGCCCCTCTTTCACCAGGAAGCTATTCTCAAAGAAGCCGGATTGTTCATATAAAAAATCGCAGCGCGCATTGATGATCGCGATTTGTTGCTGGCAGTAGTGTGGCAGGGTACGGGTGAAAAAGTCTTCCGGTGAGCGGCTGTGTTCCGCAATCGCTTTCAGGTTAAGGCGCACCAGCGTGCTGCCGCCGCCCGCCAGCGGCAGGGAGTTGTAACAGCTCACCACGCCATAGCGACCTTTTGTGAAAATTTTATCATTCACCGGGCCATTAGAAATATGCGGTTTACTACATTCACAAATGTTTTCCGCCACGCTCAGCAGCAGATCGCCGGGGGTTACATCCGGGTCGTAGATAAAGGTCAGGTTCGGCGCAACCTGCTTCAGTTCGGCATCCGCGCGAAGGATGGCTCGGGTGACAGGCGTATCCGCCGGGCCGATATTGGCATGCATAAACGCATCGGGCAGGGTTCTGTCCAGGTAACGCCAGAAACGTTTTATTCGGCTATCGATTTCATCCTGTGTTAGAATTTTAACATAAGGGCTGAGTATCTCATCGAGCTGGCCCAGATAGACCGGCATCGATGTGACGGACGGAACATGGTGATAAAGGATAGTGAGCAGCGAGAGGGCATCATCCAGATCTTTAGCCCCTTCCAGCTCCAGCCATTCTGAGCCGTTAGCCAGAAATTTAGCGTAGTCCGGCAGCACGTAGCGCGGTTTGTAAGGCGCATGGCCTTCGAACATGTCGCAGATGAATCCATCGTCCAGCGCGGCGCGGGCCGCCTCTGGCAGAGCGGGATAGGGCAGATTGTTCTCCGCTTCCAGCGCCAGAAAATGACGTTTTTGTTCCGGGGTTAACACCGGGCTGGTCACAATGTGCTGGCAACGTTGTTGCAGGGTGTCGGGCATGTTCACTTCCTTGGTTGTTCTGCGGATGGTGAACGAATTGTAGGAAGCCAGCCTGGTGGCGCTTTTGATCAGAACGGGGATATCGCCGATTTAGTCAGCAATTAACGCACTAAAATTTGAAGAAGATCTCATTACAGTAATGCAAATTTGCACACAGTTTTCATTAACTGTGATGAATGTCGAAGTGTGGATGCGGGTGAATGTTAGAATACTCACAGACCCGCAAGGTAAAATTTATACGGCACTGCCGTTGGAGAATGTTATGACCGATTTAACTGCAAGCAGCCTGCGCGCGTTGAAACTGATGGACCTGACCACCCTGAACGATGACGACACCAATGAAAAAGTCATCGCCCTGTGCCATCAGGCGAAAACGCCAGTGGGTAACACCGCCGCCGTCTGTATCTACCCGCGCTTTATCCCGATTGCCCGCAAAACGCTGAAAGAGCAGGGCACGCCGGACGTGCGCATTGCCACCGTAACTAACTTCCCGCACGGCAATGACGATATCGAGATCGCGCTGGCAGAAACCCGCGCGGCGATTGCGTACGGCGCGGACGAAGTTGACGTGGTATTCCCGTACCGCGCGCTGATCGCCGGCAACGAGCAGGTCGGTTTTGACCTGGTGAAAGCCTGTAAAGACGCGTGTGCGGCGGCAAACGTGCTGCTTAAAGTGATCATCGAAACCGGCGAGCTGAAAGAAGAGGCGTTGATTCGTAAGGCGTCTGAAATCTCCATCAAAGCGGGCGCGGATTTCATTAAAACCTCTACCGGTAAAGTGCCGGTCAACGCTACTCCGGAAAGCGCACGCATCATGATGGAAGTCATCCGTGATATGGGCGTGTCCAAAACCGTTGGCTTCAAACCGGCGGGCGGCGTGCGTACCGCGGAAGACGCGCAGCAGTTCCTGGCGATTGCCGACGAGCTGTTCGGCGCCGACTGGGCTGATTCCCGCCACTACCGCTTCGGCGCGTCCAGCCTGCTGGCCAGCTTGCTGAAAGCGCTGGGTCACGGTGACGGTAAGAGCGCAAGCAGCTACTAAGTTGAATTGCCGGGTGACGCTACGCTAACCCGGCCTACAGGATCGTAGGGCGGGTCAACATATCCGCCGCCATTCACCCGATTCCGCATGGAGGTTACCGTGTTTCTCGCACAAGAAATTATTCGTAAAAAACGTGATGGTCATGCATTAAGCGACGAAGAAATCCGCTTTTTTATCAATGGCATTCGTGATAACACCATCTCTGAAGGGCAGATTGCGGCTCTGGCGATGACCATTTTCTTCCACGATATGTCGATGCCTGAGCGCGTGTCGCTGACCATGGCGATGCGAGATTCAGGAACCGTTCTGGACTGGAAAAGCCTCAACCTTAACGGCCCAATTGTGGACAAACACTCCACCGGCGGCGTGGGCGACGTGACGTCTCTGATGCTCGGCCCAATGGTGGCGGCCTGTGGCGGTTACATCCCGATGATTTCCGGGCGCGGCCTGGGTCATACCGGCGGTACGCTCGACAAACTGGAAGCCATTCCGGGCTTCGATATCTTCCCGGATGACAACCGCTTCCGCGACATTATTAAAGACGTTGGCGTGGCGATTATCGGCCAGACCAGCTCTCTTGCTCCGGCTGACAAGCGTTTCTACGCGACGCGTGACATTACCGCGACCGTAGACTCCATCCCGCTGATCACCGCCTCTATCCTTGCCAAAAAACTGGCGGAAGGTCTGGATGCACTGGTGATGGATGTGAAAGTGGGCAGCGGCGCGTTTATGCCAACCTATGAACTCTCTGAGGCGCTGGCCGAAGCGATCGTTGGCGTCTCCAACGGCGCGGGCGTGCGCACCACTGCACTGCTGACGGACATGAACCAGGTGCTGGCCTCCAGCGCCGGTAACGCGGTTGAAGTCCGTGAGGCCGTGCAGTTCCTCACAGGCGAATACCGTAACCCGCGCCTGTTCGATGTCACCATGGCGCTGTGCGTTGAGATGTTAATCTCCGGCAAGCTGGCCAAAGACGACGCGGAAGCCCGCGCGAAGCTTCAGGCGGTGCTGGACAACGGCAAAGCGGCGGAGATCTTTGGTCGGATGGTGGCGGCGCAGAAAGGCCCGACCGACTTCGTGGAAAACTACGCGAAATACCTGCCCACCGCGATGCTCAGCAAAGCGGTCTATGCGGACAGCGAAGGCTTTGTCTCGGCTATGGATACCCGCGCGCTCGGCATGGCTGTCGTGTCTATGGGCGGCGGTCGTCGTCAGGCATCGGACACCATTGATTACAGCGTCGGCTTTACCGATATGGCCCGTCTGGGCGACAGCGTTGACGGCCAACGTCCGCTGGCGGTGATCCACGCGAAAGATGAAGCCAGCTGGCAGGACGCGGCGAAAGCGGTGAAGGCGGCAATATCTCTTGACGATAAAGCACCGGAAACCACACCGACGGTCTATCGTCGTATCACTGAATAGCGGTATACTGATCTGATCGCATTTTTATGAAGCACTAAGTACGGAGAACAATTATGAAACGTGCATTTATTATGGTGCTGGACTCATTCGGCATCGGCGCAACCGAAGATGCAGAACGATTTGGTGACGTGGGTTCCGATACCCTGGGTCACATCGCGGAAGCCTGTGCAAAAGGCGAAGCGGACAACGGTCGTAAAGGCCCTCTGAACCTGCCAAACCTGACCCGTCTGGGGCTGGTAAAAGCGCATGAAGGCTCTACCGGTAAGATCGCAGCCGGTATGGACGGTAACGCGGAAGTGGTGGGCGCCTACGCGTGGGCGCACGAGCTCTCTTCCGGGAAAGATACTCCGTCCGGCCACTGGGAAATCGCCGGCGTGCCGGTGCTGTTTGACTGGGGCTACTTCTCCGATCACGAGAACAGCTTCCCGCAGGAGCTGCTCGATAAGCTGGTGAAGCGCGCCAACCTGCCGGGCTACCTCGGCAACTGCCACTCCTCCGGTACCGTGATTCTGGATCAGCTCGGCGAAGAGCATATGAAAACCGGCAAGCCGATTTTCTATACCTCTGCTGACTCCGTGTTCCAGATCGCCTGCCATGAAGAGACGTTTGGCCTGGATAAACTGTACGAGCTGTGCGAGATCGCCCGTGAAGAGCTGACCGAAGGCGGCTACAACATTGGCCGCGTTATCGCGCGTCCGTTTATCGGCGACAAAGCGGGTAACTTCCAGCGTACCGGCAACCGTCACGATCTGGCCGTGGAGCCACCGGCGCCGACCGTGCTGCAAAAACTCGTCGACGAGAAAGACGGCCACGTGGTTTCCGTGGGTAAAATCGCGGACATTTACGCCAACTGCGGCATTACCAAAAAGGTCAAAGCGACCGGTCTGGATGCGCTGTTCGACGCCACCATCAAAGAGATGAAAGAAGCGGGCGATAAGACCATTGTCTTCACCAACTTCGTGGACTTCGACTCCTCCTGGGGCCACCGTCGCGACGTCGCCGGGTATGCTGCGGGTCTGGAGCTGTTTGACCGCCGTCTGCCAGAGCTGATGGAGCTGGTGGGGGAAGATGACATTCTGATCCTGACCGCTGACCATGGCTGTGACCCGACCTGGACCGGTACCGACCACACCCGTGAGCACATTCCGGTGCTGGTGTACGGCCCGAAAGTCAAACCGGGCTCGCTGGGTCACCGTGAGACCTTCGCGGACATCGGCCAGACGATTGCGAAATACTTTGGTACGTCTGACATGGAATATGGCAAGGCTATGTTCTAAACGGATTGGGTGCGGCCTGATGCCCTCACCCCGGCCCTCTCCCAAAGGGAGAGGGAGAACAGAATGTAGGCCGGGTAAGGCGTAGCCGCCACCCGGCAAAAACAACAATGTAAAAGGAACTGAAGATGGCAACTCCTCACATTAATGCAGAAATGGGTGATTTCGCTGACGTCGTATTGATGCCGGGCGACCCGCTGCGCGCGAAGCACATTGCAGAAACCTTCCTCGAAGACGTGCGTGAAGTGAACAACGTGCGCGGCATGCTGGGCTTCACTGGCACCTATAAAGGCCGCAAAATCTCCGTGATGGGTCACGGCATGGGTATCCCATCTTGCTCCATCTACACCAAAGAGCTGATCACCGATTTCGGCGTGAAGAAAATCATCCGTGTCGGCTCCTGCGGCGCAGTGCGCATGGACGTTAAGCTGCGTGACGTGGTGATCGGCATGGGCGCGTGCACCGACTCTAAAGTCAACCGCATTCGCTTTAAAGATCATGACTTTGCGGCCATCGCTGACTTTGACATGGTGCGTAACGCGGTTGACGCGGCAAAAGCGCTGGGCGTTGACGCGCGCGTGGGCAACCTGTTCTCTGCCGATCTGTTCTACTCGCCAGAAGGTGACATGTTCGACGTGATGGAAAAATACGGCATTCTGGGCGTGGAAATGGAAGCGGCCGGTATCTATGGCGTGGCGGCTGAATTCGGTGCGAAAGCGCTGACCATCTGCACCGTGTCTGACCACATCCGTACCCACGAGCAGACTACCGCTGCCGAGCGTCAGACCACCTTCAACGACATGATCAAAATCGCGCTGGAATCCGTTCTGCTGGGCGATAAAAAGTAATACCTGTTGCGCCGGGTGGCGGATTCGCCTGACCCGGCCTGCGGTTTTCCAGGCCCGCTAAGCAGAGCGCCAGCGGGCTTTTTTATTAGCGTACTGCCTGCGCAATCCACGCCGATAACTCCCGCAACTCTTGTTCCTGTTCCGGAAAATCAACACGTAACGCGTCACACTCCTGTTGCAGCATATCTGCCCGATAGAGACAGCCCTGCAAACGTGCAGCCAGCGCTTCTAACGGTGCCGGATTAAGACTATCCGTAAATACCTGGGTACGAGAGATATGGCCTTTCTCGACGTCAAAGTGCAGCTCAACGCCGCCCCAGGTAAATCGCTCATCCAGCAGGTGTGAAAACGCCGGTGCCTGACCGAAATTCCACTCCCAGCTGCTCTGGCGGGCGAAGGTTTCCGCGAAGTTTGGCAGATCCGGGGTTTTATCCGGAGAAATCACCTCGGCTTCTACGCGTTCACCGTAATGCCTGAAAAAGGCCTCGCGGATCGCATCGCAAATGCGTTCATGGGTAATCCCCGGCAGGAGCTCCACCAGATTCGCCACGCGACCGCGCACGGAGGTAATGCCTTTGGCCTGGAGCTTTTTCTTGTCCGGATTCAGATAGTTTGCCAGACGGCTCAGATCGGCATTCAGCAATAATGTGCCGTGGTGGAATCCGCGATCCATCGTTTCGCGGTAGGCTGAGCCTGACACTTTCCGGTCGCCTTCAGGCGTTTTCACGACCAGATCGTTACGTCCCGAGGCTTCAGCCGTCACGCCGAGTGAATTGAGCGCGTTAAGCACAATGGAGGTCGAGATGGTTTTGTCGTATTCCGGCTTGCCCGCCATAAAGGTAAAGCAGGTGTTGCCCAGATCGTGAAACACCGCACCGCCGCCGCTGCTGCGGCGCGCCAGGCGGACGTTGTCCTCTTCCATACGGCGGGTGTTACACTCTTTCCACGGATTTTGCGCGCGACCAATAACGACCGTATCGGCGTTGCGCCAGAGAAACAGGACGCGCTGGGTGGCAGGCATCTGGCGGAAGATGCACTCTTCCACCGCCAGGTTAAACCAGGGATCGTAAGAGTCAGAGATTAGCAGGCGTAACGTCGACATGGCAGATTTCCTTTTCCGAATCATCCGCCTACTTTATCATTATTCTTTCTTCTCGCTCTCTTCCTCTTCGGGAACCGACTTGCTGGCGGTTAACAGGAACGGCGACTGCTGCCAGCGGGTGCGTTTGCCCTGGAGCAGCGTGCGCGCCAGTACCACGCCAATCGCCAGCGAGAGCAGCAGCATCAGGCGCAAAATATTGGTGGTGTTATCCACCTGTTTGGCTTCGGTTGGCAGGGTGTGGGTGTCGAGTGTCAGACGTAAATAGCCGAGCGGACCATTCTTGCCCTGAATGGGTTCGACGATTTGTTGGTTGAAATAACCCCCGGCTTTTTTGCCATCCAGCGCCAGCCTGTCGCGCACGTCGACATGCTCACCCGCGCGGGCAATCAGGTCGCCCTGTTCATCGTACACGCCCGCATCCAGAATGCGGCTGTTTTCCGTAAGCTGGCGCAATACCTGGGCTATTCGCTTATCATCCGGCGTTTCGGTGCGCATAGACGGCGCAACGTTGAGCGTCACCTGGCGCGCCAGCGTCCGGGCCAGTTCCTCAAACTGCGGGTTACGCTGTCGTTGGTGATTCTGGCTAAACCAGGATGCCCCCTGCATCAGCGCCACTAATAGTGCGAGACAGATCAGGACAATCACGGCGCGATGAAGCCGGAATTTCAGTTTTGCGCGAGCCATATTCCACCTGCTTAAAATTTACGGCTTAATGTTGCCAGAAGTGATGGTTACAGGGTAGCCTCATGCGTTATTTTCCCTCTGGAACCTTCCGGCGCGAACGAAATTACAGGAGCTTCAATGCCGAACATTACCTGGTGCGACCTGCCAACGGATGTCTCTTTATGGCCAGGATTGCCGCTCTCTTTAAGTGGCGATGAGGTGATGCCTCTCGATTACCACGCTGGCCGTAGCGGCTGGCTGCTGTACGGACGCGGCCTGGATAAGCAACGCCTCACCCAGTATCAAACCAAACTGGGCGCAGCGATGGTCATCGTTGCGGCCTGGTGCGTGGAAGATTATCAGGTTATTCGCCTGGCGGGTTCCCTGACGCAGCGCGCCACGCGTCTGGCGCACGACGCCGGGCTGGACGTTGCCCCCCTCGGCAAAATTCCGCACCTGAAAACGCCCGGCCTGCTGGTAATGGACATGGACTCCACCGCCATTCAGATCGAATGTATTGACGAGATTGCTAAACTGGCGGGCAGCGGCGAGCTGGTGGCGGAAGTCACCGAGCGCGCGATGCGCGGCGAGCTGGATTTCACCGCCAGCCTGAGGCAGCGCGTGGCGACCCTGAAGGGGGCCGATGCTAACATTTTGCGTCAGGTGCGCGATGAACTGCCCCTGATGCCTGGGCTGACGCAGCTGGTGCTCAAGCTGGAGACGCTCGGCTGGAAAGTGGCGATTGCCTCCGGCGGGTTCACCTTCTTTGCCGACTACCTGCGTGACAAGCTGCGTCTGACCACCGTGGTGGCAAACGAGCTGGAGATCATGGACGGCAAACTCACCGGACAGGTCATCGGCGACATCGTGGATGCGCAGTACAAAGCCAATACGCTGACGCGTCTGGCGGAGAAATATGCCATTCCGGTCGAGCAGACCGTCGCCATCGGCGATGGCGCGAACGATCTGCCGATGATCAAAGTTGCCGGGCTGGGTATTGCCTACCATGCCAAGCCGAAAGTGAATGAAAAGACGGAAGTCACTATCCGTCATGCTGATCTGATGGGGGTGTTCTGCATTCTCTCCGGCAGCATTAATCAAAAATAGCGGCCTGCTTTTGTAGGCCGGGTAAGCGTCAGCGCCACCCGGCGCGCAGACCGCACAGAAATAACGAGGTAAACCGTGGCGAAAGCTCCAAAACGCGCATTTGTCTGTAATGAATGTGGTGCGGATTATCCGCGCTGGCAGGGGCAATGCAGCGCCTGTCATGCCTGGAACACCATCACCGAAGTGCGTGGTGTGGCGGCTTCGCCGAGCGTGGCCCGCAATGAACGGCTGAGCGGCTATGCGGGCAATGCAGGCGTGTCGAAGGTACAAAAACTTTCGGATATCAGCCTGGAAGCGCTGCCGCGCTTTTCCACCGGATTCAAAGAATTTGACCGCGTGCTCGGCGGTGGCGTAGTGCCGGGCAGCGCCATTCTGATCGGCGGTAACCCGGGCGCGGGTAAATCGACCCTGCTGCTGCAAACGCTCTGCAAGCTAGCCGAACAGATGAAAACCCTGTACGTCACGGGGGAAGAATCACTTCAGCAGGTGGCGATGCGCGCGCACCGCCTCGGCCTGCCGACCGGCAATCTGAATATGCTTTCGGAAACCAGCATCGAGCAGATCTGCATGATCGCCGAAGAAGAGCAGCCGAAGCTGATGGTGATTGACTCCATTCAGGTGATGCATATGGCTGACATTCAGTCGTCACCGGGAAGCGTGGCGCAGGTGCGTGAAACCGCGGCCTACCTGACGCGCTTTGCCAAAACGCGCGGCGTGGCGATTGTAATGGTTGGTCATGTGACCAAAGACGGCTCGCTGGCGGGACCGAAAGTGCTTGAACACTGTATCGACTGCTCGGTGATGCTCGATGGCGATGCGGATTCCCGTTTTCGTACCCTGCGCAGCCATAAAAACCGCTTTGGCGCGGTGAATGAGCTGGGCGTGTTTGCCATGACCGAGCAGGGGCTTCGCGAAGTCAGCAACCCGTCGGCCATCTTCCTGAGCCGTGGCGACGAGATCACGTCCGGTAGTTCGGTGATGGTGCTGTGGGAGGGGACGCGTCCGCTGCTGGTTGAAATTCAGGCGCTGGTGGATCAATCGATGATGGGCAACCCGCGGCGCGTGGCGGTCGGTCTGGAACAGAACCGCCTGGCGATCCTGCTGGCGGTGCTGCACCGTCACGGCGGTCTGCAAATGGCGGATCAGGATGTGTTCGTCAACGTGGTTGGTGGGGTGAAGGTTACGGAAACCAGCGCGGACCTGGCGCTGCTGCTGGCAATGGTCTCCAGCCTGCGCGACAGACCGTTGCCGCAGGATCTGGTGGTATTTGGTGAGGTAGGGTTGGCCGGCGAGATCCGCCCGGTGCCGAGCGGTCAGGAGCGTATCTCCGAAGCGGCAAAACATGGCTTCCGCCGCGCGATTGTTCCGGCCGCCAACGTGCCGAAAAAAATTCCGGAAGGGATGCAGGTTTTTGGCGTTAAAAAACTTGCAGATGCGTTAAATGTCTTTGACGACTTATAATTACGTATTCGATTTTGCAGGAGGCACCGTAATTTATGTCATCATTTGACTACATCAAGACCGCTATCCGCCAGAAGGGCTGCACGTTGCAGCAGGTGGCGGACGCCAGCGGCATGACCAAGGGCTACCTGAGCCAACTGCTGAACGCCAAAATCAAAAGCCCCAGCGCGCAGAAGCTGGAAGCGCTGCACCGTTTTCTGGGGCTTGAATTTCCGCGGATGCAAAAGAACATTGGCGTGGTGTTCGGTAAGTTCTACCCGCTGCATACCGGGCATATCTATCTGATCCAGCGCGCCTGTAGCCAGGTCGACGAACTGCATATCATCATGGGTTATGATGAAACCCGCGATCGCCAGCTGTTTGAAGACAGCGCCATGTCGCAGCAGCCCACCGTGCCGGACCGCCTGCGCTGGCTGCTTCAGACCTTTAAATATCAGAAAAATATTCGTATTCATGCCTTTAACGAAGAGGGCATGGAGCCGTATCCGCACGGCTGGGACGTGTGGAGCAACGGCATCAAAGCGTTTATGGAAGAGAAGGGCATTGCGCCTAACTGGATCTACACCTCTGAAGAGTCCGACGCGCCGCAGTTCCGCGAGCATCTGGGCATCGAGACGGTGCTGATCGATCCTAAACGCACCTTCATGAACATCAGCGGGGCGCAGATCCGCGAGAACCCGTTCCGTTACTGGGACTACATCCCGACCGAGGTGAAGCCGTTCTTCGTGCGTACGGTGGCGATCCTCGGCGGCGAGTCGAGCGGGAAATCGACGCTGGTAAATAAGCTGGCGAACATCTTCAATACCACCAGTGCGTGGGAGTATGGCCGCGATTACGTCTTCTCACACCTTGGCGGCGACGAGATGGCGTTGCAGTATTCCGACTACGATAAAATCGCGCTCGGTCATGCCCAGTACATTGATTTCGCGGTGAAATACGCCAATAAAGTTGCCTTTATTGATACCGATTTCGTCACCACGCAGGCGTTCTGCAAAAAGTACGAAGGGCGCGAGCACCCGTTTGTGCAGGCGCTGATTGACGAATACCGCTTTGACCTGGTGATCCTGCTGGAAAACAACACCCCGTGGGTGGCCGACGGCATGCGCAGCCTGGGCAGCTCGGTGGACAGGAGGGAGTTCCAGACCATGCTGGTAGAGATGCTTAACGAGAACAACGTTGAGTTTGTACATGTGGAAGAGTCGGACTACGACTCCCGCTTCCTGCGCTGCGTCGAGCTGGTGAAGGAGATGATGGGGGAGCAGGGTTAATAACTTCCCCTCTCCCACCAGGAGAGGGGACTTTAATCTCCCTCTCCCTTTGGGAGAGGGCCGGGGTGAGGGAATCAGTCCACTCAATACTCAACCACCACCTTCCCACGCATATGCCCCTCCAGCACCCTGCGGTGCGCTTCGGTAATGCTTTCCACGCTTAGCCCGTGCAGCGTTTCGCTGAGCGAGCTTTCCACCACGCCGTTATCCACCAGCTTCGCCACCTCATCTAAAATCTCACCCTGACGCGCCATATCCGTGGTCTGGTACATGCTACGGGTGTACATAAATTCCCAGTGCAGGGCGGCAGATTTGGACTTCAGCTTGTCCTGGTTCAGCGGATGCGCGTTTTCAACGATGGAACAAATGTGTCCCTGAGGGGCAATCAGATCGCTGACCGCATCCCAGTGCCCGTCGGTATCGTTGAGGATAAAAATGTAATCCACAAAGGTGAGCCCCTGTTTCGCCAGTTCACCCTTCAGGTCGCGGTAATTTACAACAATGTCTGCACCGCGATCGCGACACCACCGGGCGGAATCTTCTCGTGAGGCAGTTGCGACGATCTTCACCTTGCTGTTGTGCTTCGCAAACGGGATCGCCAGCGATCCGACTCCACCCGCGCCGCCAATTATCAGCAGCGTTTTATCTGCGTCGGCATCCTGAATCTTCAGCCGTTCAAACAGGCCTTCCCACGCGGTGAGCGCCGTCAGCGGCAGTGCTGCCGAGGCGGCCCAGTCAAGGATTGCAGGCTTGTGCCCGACAATGCGCGCATCGATCAGCTGGTGCGTGGTATTACTGCCCGGACGGGTGATGTCCCCCGCGTACCACACTTCATCACCCGGTTTGAATCCGGTGACGCCAGCCCCAACGGCTTTTACGATCCCGCTGGCATCCCACCCGAGAATGCGCGGCTCCTTCAGTCCGCTTTTAGCAATGCCTGCATGTACTTTGGTGTCCACCGGGTTTACGGAGACGGCTTTTACCTCCACCAGCAGATCGTGTTCACCGGGCTGCGGCATCGGCGGAGTGATTTCAATGAAGGTGGAAGGATTTTCTGGGTTAACGGCAATGGCTTTCACTGACATGGTGTGCTCCTCAATGGCATGCGTTTTGTTGAGGCTAGTCTATTAAGTGGTCAGCTGCATGATAAGATGGACAATCCAGAACTCAGCGTTCGTACAGGGTGAACAATCATGTTTAAACAGCTTCAGGATATGGCGCTGTTTGCGCTGGTGGCCGAGATGGGCAGCTTTACCGCGGCGGCGCAGAAGGCGGAACTGCCGAAATCCAGCGTCAGCCAGCGGATTAGCCAGCTGGAGCAGCAGGTGGGGATCCGTCTGTTGAATCGCACCACGCGCAGGATCAGCCTGACGTTTGCAGGCGAGCACTATCTGGTGCACTGTCGCGAGATGCTGGCGGCCAGCGAGCGCGCGGAGTATGCCATTCAGCGGCTGCGCGAAAACCCCAGCGGGCGGCTGCGGATCACCTGTCCGGCGGGAATTGGCGCGACGCTGCTGGCGCATATGAATGCCGAGTTCCAGCTTCGCTATCCGGACGTGTCGCTGGATGTGTCGATCTCAGACGACGTGGTGGATCTGGTCGAGTCTGGCTTTGACGTGGCGCTGCGCACCGGCAAACCGCAGGATTCTTCCCTGATTGGCCGCATGATTGGGCACTGTCCGCGCTACATGCTGGCCTCGCCCCACTACCTGGCGCGTCGGGCGCCGTTAATCCATCCCCGACAGCTGGTGGAGCACCGCTGCATTACGCACCGGGCATGGTCGGAGTGGCTTCTGCGAAGCGAGAGTGAGGATTATCGGTATCTGCCGGATAACGCCCATATGACCGATAACCTGGTGTACGCCCGGGAATGCGCCATTGCCGGGGCGGGGATCACGCTGTTACCCGCATTCTTGCTGGAAGATAAGATCGAAAAGGGCGCGCTGGTGAAGGTGCTGCCGGCGTGGAGCGTTGAGGGAAACGATCTCTGGCTGGCCTACCCGAGCCGTAAGCTCAATTCGCCTGCGCTGATGAGCTATATCGACTTTGCGATGCAGTTTGATGAGGTGAAGCGGTATTACGTGGGCAAATAAAAAAGCCGGGTGGCGGCTTCGCCTTACCCGGCCTACACACTGTGCGGCCTGATGCCCTCACCCTGGTCCTCTCCCACGGGGAGAGGGTACAAACATAAAAAACGGCAACCGAAGTTGCCGTTTTGCTTTTATTTCGCAATACGCTTGTACTTAATACGCTTCGGCTCCAGCGCGTCTGCGCCCAGCGTGCGTTTCTTGTACTCTTCGTATTCGGTGAAGTTACCTTCGAAGAACTCCACTTTACCTTCGTCCTGGTAGTCCAGGATGTGGGTCGCGATACGGTCCAGGAACCAGCGGTCGTGCGAGATAACCATCGCGCAGCCCGGGAACTCCAGCAGGGCGTTTTCCAGCGCGCGCAGGGTTTCGATGTCCAGGTCGTTGGTAGGTTCATCAAGCAGCAGAACGTTGCCGCCAACCTGGAGCAGTTTTGCCAGGTGCAGACGACCGCGCTCACCGCCGGACAGCTCGCCCACGCGTTTGCCCTGGTCAGTGCCCTTAAAGTTAAAGCGGCCAACGTAAGCGCGGCTTGGCATCTCGGTGTTGCCGATACGCATGATATCCAGACCGCCGGAAACCTCTTCCCACACGGTTTTGCTGTTATCCATTGCGTCGCGGAACTGGTCCACGGAAGCCAGCTTCACGGTTTCACCCAGGGTGATAGAGCCGCTGTCAGGCTGTTCCTGACCGGACATCATGCGGAACAGGGTCGATTTACCTGCGCCGTTCGGACCGATGATGCCAACGATAGCGCCTTTCGGCACGGAGAAGGTCAGGTCGTCGATCAGCAGACGGTCGCCGTAGGACTTACGCAGGTTGGTCACTTCAACCACTTTATCCCCCAGACGTGCGCCAGGTGGAATAAACAGTTCGTTGGTTTCGTTACGTTTCTGGTATTCAGTGTTGTTCAGCTCTTCGAAGCGTGCCAGACGTGCTTTGCCCTTGGACTGACGGCCTTTCGCGCCCTGACGCACCCACTCCAGCTCTTTCTCGATAGACTTACGACGCGCCGCTTCCTGAGATGCTTCCTGCGCCAGACGCTGATCTTTCTGCTCCAGCCAGGAGGAGTAGTTGCCTTCCCACGGAATACCTTCGCCGCGGTCCAGCTCCAGGATCCAGCCCGCAACGTTGTCGAGGAAGTAACGGTCGTGGGTAATCGCCACCACGGTGCCTTCGAAGTCGTGCAGGAAGCGCTCCAGCCACGCCACGGATTCCGCATCCAGGTGGTTGGTAGGTTCGTCGAGCAGCAGCATGTCTGGTTTTTCCAGCAGCAGGCGGCACAGCGCCACGCGGCGGCGTTCACCACCGGACAGGTTAGCGATTTTCGCATCCCAGTCTGGCAGACGCAGGGCATCAGCCGCGCGCTCCAGCTGCACGTTCAGGTTGTGACCGTCGTGCGCCTGGATAATCTCTTCATATTTGCCCTGCTGAGCGGCCAGTTTGTCGAAGTCCGCATCCGGCTCGGCGTATTTGGCATACACTTCATCCAGACCTTTCAGGGCGTTAACCACCTCGGATACCGCTTCTTCAACGGATTCACGCACGGTGTGTTCCGGGTTCAGCTGGGGTTCCTGCGGCAGGTAGCCGATCTTAATGCCAGGCTGCGGACGGGCTTCACCTTCGATGTCTGTATCGATGCCGGCCATGATGCGCAGCAGGGTGGACTTACCGGCACCGTTGAGACCCAGAACACCGATTTTTGCGCCCGGGAAGAAGCTCAGCGAGATATTTTTAAGAATATGACGTTTCGGCGGGACAACTTTGCCGACACGATGCATGGTATAAACGAATTGAGCCACGTTGGACTTCGCCTCTTTTATCGTGATGAGAATGAATTTCAGCCTCGAAGTGTAGCCTTTTTCACGCCCTAATCCCAGCCAGGAACGTCGGGAGTGTTAAAACGCGCAAGAAAGGTAAAAAAGTGTCCATGACGTGGCGCGTTGTGGGATGCCTGGTTAGCATAAGTTGATGTAACTTTGACGTGGCAAGACGCTGCAACTGACGAAAAACAATGAGGAAGAGCTTGTGGAAAAAGCCAAACGGGTGGTCTGGCGTCTGCTGGCTGCCAGCGTATGCGTAATGGCGGTAAGCCAGGCGGTGCATGCCGATTCACTGGATGAACAACGTAACCGCTATGCCCAGATTAAACAGGCATGGGACAACAAGCAGATGGATACCGTGCAGGCGCTGATGCCGACGCTGAAGGATTATCCGCTGTATCCGTATCTTGAGTATCGCCAGATCACGGACGATCTCATGAATCAACCGACCGTCACCGTGAATAACTTCATTCAGGCGAACCCGACCCTGCCGCCTGCGCGCACCCTGAAGTCCCGGTTTGTGAACGAGCTGGCCCGCCGCGAAGACTGGCGCGGCCTGCTGGCTTTCAGCCCGGATAAACCGGGCGCGACGGAAGCGCAGTGTAATTACTATTATGCGAAATGGGCGACCGGTCAGCAGGAGGAAGCCTGGACCGGCGCGAAAGAGCTGTGGCTGACGGGCAAAAGCCAGCCAAACGCCTGTGACCCGCTGTTCAGCGCCTGGCGCGCCTCGGGCAAGCAGGATCCGCTCTCTTACCTGGAACGTATTCGCCTGGCGATGAAGGCCGGAAACACCCGGCTGGTCACCGTGCTGGCGGGCCAGATGCCCGCAGATTATCAGACTATTGCGTCTGCCGTTATCGGTCTTGCAAACGATCCCAATACCGTGCTGACGTTTGCGCGTACTACCGGCGCGACCGATTTTACCCGCCAGATGGCGGCGGTGGCCTTTGCCAGCGTGGCGCGTGATGATGTGGAAAACGCCCGGCTGATGATCCCGCAGCTGGTGCAGGCCCAGCAGCTTAATGACGATCAAACTCAGGAGCTGCGCGATATCGTGGCATGGCGACTGATGGGGACAGATGTCACCGACGAACAGGCGCGCTGGCGTGATGATGCGGTGATGCGTTCAAACTCTGTCTCGCTGGTGGAGCGTCGCGTGCGCATGGCGCTGGGAACGGGCGATCGTCGTGGCCTCAATACCTGGCTGGCGCGTCTGCCGATGGATGCCAAAGAGAAAGATGAATGGCGTTACTGGCAGGCGGACATGCTGCTCGAACGTGGTCGTGACGATGAAGCCAAAGAGATCCTCCACTCCCTGATGCAGCAGCGCGGATTCTACCCGATGGCGGCGGCGCAGCGTCTGGGCGAGGAGTACACCCTGAAGATCGACAAAGCGCCAGCCAACGCGAACCCGGCGCTGACGCAGGGGCCGGAAATGGCGCGCGTGCGCGAGCTGATGTACTGGAATCTGGATAATACCGCGCGCAGCGAATGGGCGAATCTGGTCACCAGCCGTACCACCGATGAGAAAGCGCAGCTTGCCCGCTATGCATTTGATAATCGCTGGTGGGATCTGAGCGTGCAGGCGACGATCGCCGGCAAACTGTGGGATCATCTCGAAGAGCGTTTCCCGCTGGCTTATAAGGATCTGTTCGATCGCTACACCAGCGGCAAAGATATTCCGCAAAGCTACGCGATGGCCATTGCCCGTCAGGAGAGCGCCTGGAACCCGAAAGTGCGTTCTCCGGTGGGTGCCAGCGGCCTGATGCAGATTATGCCGGGTACCGCGACGCACACGGTGAAGATGTTTAATATTCCAGGCTACAGCAGCCCGTCCCAGCTGCTGGATCCGGAGACTAACATCAACATCGGTACCAGCTACTTGCAGTACGTCTATCAGCAGTTCGGTAATAACCGTATCTTCGCGTCAGCGGCGTACAACGCCGGGCCTGGCCGCGTGCGGACATGGCTTGGCAACAGCGCAGGGCGCATCGACGCCGTGGCGTTTGTCGAGAGCATTCCGTTCTCGGAAACGCGCGGCTATGTGAAGAATGTGCTGGCTTATGACGCCTACTATCGCTACTTCATGGGGCAGAAAGATACCCTGATGAGCGATGCCGAGTGGCAGAGACGTTACTGATCGGCGCGGGTTGTGTTATGCTGTACTCGCTAATGAGTACAAGAGGCAGCATAACATGACCCAGCATTCCCCGTATTCCTCGGCCATGGCCGAACAGCGTCATCAGGAGTGGCTTCGTTTTGTGGAGTTGCTCCGCCAGTCTTACGACAAAGATCTGCATTTACCGTTGCTACAGCTGATGCTGACGCCCGATGAACGCGAAGCGCTGGGCACGCGGGTACGCATTATTGAGGAACTGCTGCGCGGCGAAATGAGCCAGCGCGAGCTGAAAAACGAGCTGGGCGCGGGTATTGCGACCATCACCCGTGGTTCAAACAGCCTGAAGTCGGCGCCGGTTGAACTGCGTCAGTGGCTGGAAGCGGTATTGCTGAAAAGCGCCGGATGACGGCTTCGCCTTATCCGGCCTGTAAACTTAACGATAAATCGCGTTATGGAACGGACTTAACGCCAGAATAACGGCCTGGTGGTAAACGCCTGAACGCGTAAGCTTGCCACCCGTAAAGACGCCAATCGCCCCCTCTTTACGACCAATTTCATCAATGCCGGTGTAGTGCGACATTACCGGCCCCAGCGCCTCACCCGCGCGGACTTTCTCCAGTATGACTTCCGGCAGCGGCAGCGTGGCAGAACGCGCTTCGCCGCGCTGCTCACGGCTTTCGATGACAACCCAGCTGAAGGTCGCCCCTTCGTCGATGCCTGCTTCAATCGCGACCCAGAAGTCAGCGTCTGGCGCGGCGGCTTTTGCATTCGCCACGCGATTTCGTGCGCCAGCGCGTGTTTCCTCGCTGCCAAACGGCTGTTCCGGCACACCGCTCTCGACGCCGACGGCGTCAATATGGCAGGATCCTTCGCCGAAGATCTCTTCAAATGCCCTTAGAATTGCCTGAATTTTGGCAGGATTGGTGGTAGCAGAGACAACATGGTGCATAATTAAGCTCGATTTAAAAAATTCATCGCAGTATAACGGAAAAAAAGCATGTTACAGGTATACCTTGTTCGCCACGGTGAAACGCAGTGGAACGCCGAGCGACGTATTCAAGGCCAGTCAGACAGTCCTCTCACCGACAAAGGTGTGCAGCAAGCGTGGCAGGTGGCGGAGCGCGCCAGAACGCTGGGTATCACTCACGTCATCTCCAGTGATTTAGGCCGCACGCAGCAGACGGCACGCATCATCGCCGATGCCTGTGGCTGCGACGTGACCCTCGAACCGCGTCTGCGCGAGCTGGATATGGGCGTGCTGGAAAAACGTCCTATCGATACGCTGACGGAAACCGAAGAAGGCTGGCGCCGCACGCTGGTGAACGGCACTGAAGATGGTCGCATCCCTGAAGGGGAATCCATGCAGGAGCTGAGCGTGCGCATGCATGCCGCGCTGGCCGAGTGCCTGAAACTCCCGGCAGGTAGCCGACCGCTGCTGGTAAGCCACGGTATCGCGCTGGGTTGCCTGGTGAGCACCATTCTGGGACTGCCGGCTTACGCCGAACGCCGTTTGCGTCTGCGCAACTGTTCCATTTCCCGTATCGACTATCAGGAAAGTGCCTGGCTGGCATCGGGGTGGGTAGTTGAGATGGCAGGGGACATTTCGCATCTTGATGCCCCTGCTCTGGACGAATTGCAGCGTTAACGACGTACCGGAATCAGGAATTCCATACGCAGATTGATAGGGCCTTCTTCCGGTTTAGCATCTTGCGCCGGATAGTAGCGCTCAATGTCCTGACCTTTACGGCGATTCAGATTCAGCATCGGCATGCAGGTCCCGTAAACGGTCAGGATGAACTCCTGAACGCCCGTTCCTAAACCTTCGTATGAGAACATCACATACTCGCCGCCTTCCAGCACGACAGGCTTCGAGCCATGAATGTAACCGTTCGCCATGTCAGGCGTCAGCGCCGTGGTATAGAACACCTCCTGCTCGTCGTCTTTTTCCTGGCTGGGATGCGTTTCGTTCAGGCCATACAGAATCGGCGGGAGCGCCGGAGCATGGCTTAAAAATTCGCGCCAGAACTGAACGCGCATCTGATGGCGGAACTCAGAGATCTGCTCCAGGGAACAGGAGTAGCTCTGCGTGGTGCCGACCAGGTGCGTTTCCGGCAGGGTGATGATTTCATATTTTGGCATCGCAAACTCGCCCAGACGCAGCGGCGGACGCATACCAAAGGAGCTCCAGTCCGGCGAGCGGCGATAAAGTGCTGGCGTTAACGAGAACTGTTTTTTAAAGGCGCGGGTGAAGGTTTGCTGTGAATCGAAGCGATATTGCAGGGCAATATCCAGGATTGGTCGCGCGGTCAGGCGCAACGCGACAGCAGACTTTGATAAACGACGTGCGCGAATATAGGCACCGATAGCATGACCGGTGACATCCTTGAACATCCTTTGCAGATGCCACTTGGAATAGCCTGCTTTTGCCGCCACATTATCCAGTGACAAAGGCTGGTCGAGATGACCTTCCAGCCAGGTGAGCAGGTCGCGAATAATTCCAGCCTGATCCATATACTATCCTCATCCTTAAAACTGCCGCAGGTGCCTGTTTACAGGTTAGCGGATAATAGCATTTTTTGACGTTTTAGCATTCAGTGTTTTTTTTGCGCATAAATGCTTTTTGTAGTGATTTATGTGCGGATATATTCTAATCCTGTGATCTTGCTACATTTTTATCTAACCTGTTGAATAATCGCTCAGCGTAATTTTTATGAATGGTAACAATATGAAATACAAGGTTTTAGTCTTTACAGCACTGGCGCTGATGGCAGGGCGCGTGGCACAGGCGGAGCAAATTGGCTCCGTGGATACTGTGTTTAAAATGTTTGGGCCGGACCACAAAATTGTGGTGGAAGCCTTTGACGATCCGGACGTTAAAAACGTCACCTGCTATGTCAGCCGGGCAAAGACCGGCGGGATTAAAGGCGGCCTGGGGCTGGCTGAAGACACGTCTGACGCGGCCATCTCCTGCCAGCAGGTTGGCCCGGTGGAATTGAGTGACAAAATCAAAAACGGCAAAGCGCAGGGCGACGTCGTATTCCAGAAACGGACCTCGCTGGTGTTCAAAAAGCTACAGGTGGTCCGTTTTTATGACGCGAAGCGTAACACCCTGGCTTATCTGGCTTATTCCGACAAAGTCGTGGACGGCTCACCGAAAAACGCGATAAGCGCGGTACCGATTATGCCGTGGCATTGATAAAAAAAACGGCGCAAATGCGCCGTTTTTTACTGCGTGACGGGAGAATTACTCCTGGAGGTCACCGCAGAAACGATAGCCTTCACCATGGATCGTGGCGATGATTTCCGGCGTATCCGGCGTAGATTCGAAGTGCTTACGAATACGACGGATGGTTACGTCAACGGTACGATCGTGTGGCTTCAACTCACGACCGGTCATTTTCTTCAGCAGTTCTGCACGGGACTGGATCTTGCCCGGGTTCTCGCAGAAGTGCAGCATCGCGCGGAATTCACTGCGCGGCAGTTTGTACTGCTCACCGTTCGGGCTAATCAGCGAACGGCTATTGATATCAAGTTCCCAGCCGTTGAATTTGTAGCTGTCGACGCTACGACGCTCTTCACTTACCGTACCCAGATTCATGGTGCGGGACAGCAGGTTGCGTGCACGAATGGTTAACTCGCGAGGGTTGAACGGCTTGGTGATGTAGTCATCCGCGCCGATTTCCAGACCAAGAATTTTATCAACCTCGTTGTCACGGCCCGTCAGGAACATCAACGCGACGTTCGCCTGTTCACGCAGTTCGCGCGCCAGAAGAAGCCCGTTTTTGCCCGGCAGGTTGATATCCATAATCACCAGGTTGATATCATTTTCAGAAAGGATCTGATGCATCTCTGCGCCATCGGTCGCTTCAAAGACATCGTAGCCTTCTGCTTCGAAAATGCTCTTTAACGTGTTGCGTGTTACCAACTCGTCTTCAACGATAAGAATGTGCGGGGTCTGCATGTTTGCTACCTAAATTGCCAACTAAATCGAAACAGGAAGTACAAAAGTCCCTGACCTGCCTGATGCATGTCGCAAATTAACATGATCGGCTTAACGTGACTAAAGTACGTAATTGCGTTCTTGATGCACTTTCCATCAACGTCAACAACATCATTAGCTTGGTCGTGGGTACTTTCCCTTTGGACCCGACAGTGTCAAAAACGGCTGTCATCCTAACCATTTTAACAGCAACATAACAGGCTAAGTGACACCGGACACCCAATAAAACTACGCTTCGTTGACATATATCAAGTTCAATTGTAGCACGTTAACAGTTTGATGAAATCATCGTAGCTGAATGCTAGCCTTTGTCACAATTTTTCAATAAACCAACTAGTTGCGGACATTGATTGATAAACGGTACGAATCCAATCAGAAAAGAGTATTCATATGGTCATTATCATTACAAAACATAAGGATAATGGACTTCTGTTAACATTCTAACTGATTGTTCAGCCACAAAATAGTTTAGCTTTTTTTAATTGTTATGAAACGCTATTTCGGTGATTTGTGTTGCAAAATTGTAAATTCGTGCTGCGTAATATGTTGAACTGAATCACATTTTTACCTGCTAACTGATTAAAAAGAGAGCGTAAATGCATCTGTCGATTGTGCTGGTGGCACCAGCAAGAGCTGAAAATATTGGCGCTGCGGCGCGTGCCATGAAGACTATGGGGTTTACCGATTTGCGTATTGTGGACAGCACGGCGCATCTGGAGCCTGCTGCGCGCTGGGTGGCGCACGGTTCGGGTGATATTCTCGATAATATAACCACTTACGCTACGCTCGCCGACGCACTCCACGATATTTCGTTTACCGTCGCGACGACCGCGCGCAGCCGGGCTAAGTTTCACTATTACGCCACGCCTGCTGAACTGGTGCCGATGCTGGAAGAGAAAAGCCAGTGGCTGGAGAAAGCCGCGCTGGTGTTTGGGCGAGAAGATTCCGGGCTGACTAACGAAGAGCTGGAGCTGGCTGACGTGCTGACGGGCGCGCCGATGGTGGCGGATTATCCGTCACTCAATCTGGGGCAGGCGGTGATGGTCTATTGCTATCAATTAGCATCCTTAATACAAATTTCTCAGCCACCGGTGACAGTTTCGGATGAAAACCAGCTGGCGGCACTGCGTGTTCGTGCAGATAACCTTCTTGAGCAGTTGGGCGTCGCTGACGATCAAAAAATGGTGGACTGGTTACAGCAGCGCCTGGGGCGTCTTGAGCAGCGCGATACGGCAATGCTGCACCGATTGCTTCATGATATTGAAAAAAAATTAGCCGAGTAAAATAGTGTCATAGGTTTTTATTATGGCCGATCCTGCTGATGTCTGGGGTTGCATCTGGGTTATTCCGATGAAAATAAATCTGCCCGCAGCGGGACGTGAGAATGTCCCGAATTGTGATCGAATTAAAAATTCATTGACTTAAGGGGCTCGATCCTTTAACCCTAAAAGAATAGAGCACAGACAGATAATAATGACAGAGTACACAACATCCATGAAACGCATCAGCATCACCACCATTACTACAACCATCATCATTACCACAGGTAACGATGCGGGCTGACGCGTACAGGAAAAACAGAAAAAAGCCCGCACCTGAACAGTGCGGGCTTTTTTTTCGGCTAAAGGAAATGAGGTAGAACCATGCGAGTGTTGAAGTTCGGCGGTACGTCAGTGGCAAATGCAGAACGTTTTCTGCGTGTTGCCGATATCCTGGAAAGCAACGCCAGGCAGGGGCAGGTTGCCACCGTGCTCTCTGCCCCGGCCAAAATCACGAACCACCTGGTGGCGATGATTGAAAAAACCATCGGTGGTCAGGATGCACTACCGAACATCAGCGACGCCGAGCGTATCTTTGCCGATCTGCTTCAGGGGCTGGCCGACGCCCAGCCTGGTTTCCCGCTGGCGCAGCTGAAAAGCACCGTTGAACTTGAATTTGCCCAGATTAAACACGTTCTTCACGGTATCAGCCTGCTTGGTCAGTGTCCGGACAGCATCAACGCGGCGCTGATTTGCCGGGGTGAAAAACTCTCTATCGCCATCATGGCTGGCGTGCTAGAAGCGCGCGGTCACCACGTGACGGTCATCGATCCGGTTGAAAAACTGCTGGCTGTGGGCCACTACCTTGAATCCACCGTCGACATTGCCGAGTCGACACGCCGTATTGCGGCGAGCAAAATCCCGTCTGACCATATGATCCTGATGGCAGGCTTTACCGCCGGTAACGAGAAGTGCGAACTGGTGGTGCTGGGGCGTAACGGCTCTGACTACTCCGCTGCCGTGCTGGCGGCCTGTTTACGCGCAGACTGTTGTGAGATCTGGACTGACGTCGACGGCGTTTATACCTGCGATCCGCGCCAGGTACCGGACGCCAGGCTGCTGAAGTCGATGTCGTACCAGGAAGCGATGGAGCTTTCCTACTTCGGCGCTAAAGTTCTTCACCCGCGTACCATCTCCCCGATTGCCCAGTTCCAAATCCCCTGCCTGATTAAGAATACCGGTAACCCTCAGGCGCCGGGCACGCTGATTGGCGCCAGCGCGGATGAAGATGACCTGCCGGTGAAAGGCATTTCTAACCTCAATAACATGGCGATGTTCAGCGTCTCCGGCCCGGGGATGAAGGGCATGGTCGGCATGGCGGCACGCGTCTTTGCCGCTATGTCCCGCAACGGGATCTCCGTGGTGCTGATCACGCAGTCTTCTTCCGAATACAGCATCAGCTTCTGCGTTCCGCAGGGTGATTGCCTGCGTGCCCGTCGCGCGCTGGAAGAAGAGTTCTATCTGGAGCTGAAAGAAGAGCTGCTGGAGCCGCTCTCGATTCAGGAGCGTCTGGCGATTATCTCTGTGGTCGGCGACGGCATGCGCACCCTGCGCGGTATCTCCGCCAAATTCTTTGCCGCGCTGGCGCGGGCCAATATTAATATCGTGGCGATTGCCCAGGGCTCATCAGAGCGTTCCATTTCCGTTGTCGTGGATAACGATGACGCCACTACCGGCGTGCGCGTGGTGCATCAGATGCTGTTCAACACCGACCAGGTGATTGAGCTGTTCCTGGTGGGCGTCGGTGGTGTCGGTGGCGCGCTGCTGGAGCAGGTGAAGCGCCAGCAGGAGTGGCTTAAGAAGAAACATATCGATTTGCGCGTTTGCGGCATTGCGAACTCGAAAGCGTTGCTGACTAACGTCCACGGTCTGAATCTGGAAAACTGGCAGGCGGAGCTGGAAGAGGCGAAAGAGCCATTTAACCTGGGCCGCCTGATCCGCCTGGTGAAAGAATATCACCTGCTTAACCCGGTGATTGTTGACTGTACCTCCAGCCAGGCGGTGGCCGATCAGTACGCCGACTTCCTGCGCGAAGGGTTCCACGTGGTGACGCCAAACAAAAAGGCCAACACCTCGTCGATGGATTACTATCATCAACTGCGGCTGGCGGCGAGTAAGTCGCGCCGTAAGTTTCTGTATGACACCAACGTGGGCGCGGGCCTGCCGGTCATCGAGAACCTGCAAAACCTGCTGAACGCGGGCGACGAACTACAGCGTTTCTCCGGCATCCTCTCCGGCTCCCTGTCGTTTATCTTCGGCAAGCTGGACGAAGGGATGAGCTTGTCGGAAGCCACCCGCGCCGCGCGCGAGCTGGGCTACACCGAGCCGGATCCGCGCGACGACCTCTCCGGCATGGACGTGGCGCGTAAGCTGCTGATCCTGGCGCGCGAAACTGGCCGCGAGCTGGAGCTTTCGGATATCGTGATTGAGCCGGTGCTGCCAGCAGAATTTGATGACAGCGGTGACGTCAGCGCCTTTATGGCCAGGTTGCCGCAGCTTGACGACGCCTTTGCCGCACGCGTTGCGAAAGCCCGTGATGAAGGTAAGGTATTGCGCTATGTTGGCAACATTGAAGAAGACGGCGTCTGCCGGGTGAAGATTGCCGAAGTGGATGGCAACGATCCGCTGTACAAGGTGAAAAACGGCGAGAACGCCCTGGCGTTCTACAGCCATTATTATCAGCCACTGCCGCTGGTGCTTCGCGGCTATGGCGCAGGGAATGATGTGACGGCGGCAGGCGTGTTTGCCGATCTGCTGCGTACCCTGTCATGGAAGTTAGGAGTTTAAGATGGTTAAAGTATATGCCCCGGCTTCCAGCGCCAATATGAGCGTCGGATTTGACGTGCTGGGCGCGGCGGTCACGCCGGTGGACGGTTCGCTGCTGGGCGATACGGTTACGGTTGAGGCGGCAGAGCGCTTCAGTCTGAATAACATCGGCCGCTTCGCCAGTAAGCTGCCGTCTGAACCGCGCGAGAATATCGTTTATCAGTGCTGGGAACGCTTCTGTCAGGAGATCGGCAAAAACGTGCCGGTCGCCATGACGCTGGAAAAGAGCATGCCGATTGGTTCGGGGCTGGGCTCGAGCGCCTGCTCGGTGGTCGCCGCGCTGGTGGCGATGAATGAGCATTGCGGCAAGCCGCTGAACAACAGCCGTCTGCTGGCACTGATGGGCGAGCTGGAAGGGCGCATCTCCGGCAGCATTCATTATGATAACGTGGCGCCGTGCTTCCTTGGCGGCATGCAGCTGATGATTGAAGAAAATGGCATCATCAGCCAGCAGGTGCCAGGGTTTGATGAGTGGCTGTGGGTGCTGGCCTATCCGGGCATTAAAGTGTCTACCGCCGAAGCGCGTGCGATCCTGCCAGCGCAGTATCGTCGTCAGGACTGTATCGCCCACGGGCGTCATCTGGCGGGCTTTATTCACGCCTGCTACACCCGTCAGCCGCAGCTGGCGGCGAAACTGATGAAAGACGTCATTGCCGAGCCGTATCGCACGAAGCTGCTGCCGGGCTTTAACGAAGCGCGACAGGCATCCATGGATATCGGCGCACTGGCGTGCGGCATCTCCGGCTCCGGCCCGACGCTGTTCGCCTTATGCGACAAGCCAGACACCGCGCAGCGCGTGGCGGACTGGCTCTCTAAACACTACCTGCAAAATCAGGAAGGCTTTGTTCATATTTGCCGTCTGGACACGGCTGGCGCACGAGTACTGGGATAACGAATGAAACTCTACAACCTTAAAGATCATAACGAGCAGGTCAGCTTCGCGCAGGCGGTAACGCAGGGGCTTGGCAAAAATCAGGGGCTGTTCTTCCCCCACGACCTGCCGGAATTTCAGCTGACCGAAATCGATGAGCTGCTGAAGCAGGACTTTGTCACCCGCAGCACCAAAATTCTGTCTGCCTTTATCGGCGACGAAATCCCGCAGGAGCTGCTCGAAGAGCGCGTGCGTGCGGCGTTTGCTTTCCCGGCGCCGGTGAAGCAGGTGGAGCCTGACGTTGGTTGTCTGGAGCTGTTCCACGGCCCGACGCTGGCGTTCAAAGATTTCGGCGGTCGCTTTATGGCGCAGATGCTGACCCACATCAGCGGCGACAAACCGGTGACCATTCTTACCGCGACTTCAGGCGATACCGGAGCGGCGGTGGCCCATGCGTTCTACGGCCTGAAAAACGTCCGCGTGGTGATCCTCTATCCGAAAGGCAAAATCAGCCCGCTTCAGGAAAAACTGTTCTGCACCCTTGGGGGCAACATTGAAACCGTGGCGATCGACGGCGATTTCGATGCCTGTCAGGCGCTAGTGAAGCAGGCCTTCGATGACGAAGAGCTGAAGGCGGCGCTGGGGCTGAACTCTGCCAACTCCATCAACATCAGCCGTCTGCTGGCGCAGATCTGCTACTACTTCGAAGCGGTGGCGCAGCTGCCGCAGGACGCGCGCAATCAGCTGGTGGTTTCCGTGCCAAGTGGGAACTTCGGCGACCTGACGGCAGGCCTGCTGGCGAAATCACTCGGCCTGCCGGTGAAGCGCTTTATCGCCGCCACCAACGCCAACGACACCGTGCCGCGTTTCCTGAAGGACGGAAAATGGGCGCCGAACGCGACTCAGGCCACGCTCTCCAATGCGATGGATGTGTCACAGCCTAACAACTGGCCGCGTGTGGAAGAGCTGTTCCGCCGTAAGGTCTGGCGTCTGGGCGATCTGGGTTACGCAGCGGTGACGGACGAAACCACTAAAGCCACCATGCGCGAGCTGAAAGCGGTGGGCTATACCTCTGAGCCGCACGCGGCGATTGCCTATCGTGCCCTGCGCGATCAGCTTCAACCGGGTGAGTATGGCCTGTTCCTCGGCACCGCCCATCCGGCCAAGTTCAAAGAGAGCGTGGAAGCGATCCTGGGGGAAACGCTGCCGCTGCCAAAAGAGCTGGCCGATCGCGCCGACCTGCCGCTGCTGTCTCATGAGCTGCCCGCAGACTTTGCCGCGCTGCGTAAGCTGATGATGACCCGAGCGTAAGTTTGTTGCCCGATGGCGGCTACGCCTTACCGGGCCTACAACGGCTCAGAATGTAGGCCGGGTAAGCGCAGCGCCACCCGGCTTTTTTATGGAGAAATTAAGGAGAAAAACAGCAGGAAAAAAGCAGAAATTCCCAATAAATGCGGTCACTTAGCGTTTAGGATTGCAGAGAATAACATCCCCCGTTCCCATCACGTACTCTCCTTATATCGGCCCACGTTGGGCAAGAAGAATAAGGAGTCACCTATGTCTACACTGAAACCTGCACTTATCGCGCTTTCACTGATGCTGGTCGCTCCCATGGCGGTGCAGGCAGCTGAGATCACCCTCGTGCCCGCGGTAAAACTGCAAATTGGCGATCGGGATAATAACGGGCACTACTGGGATGGCGGCCGCTGGCGCGACAATGACTGGTGGAAAGCACACTATGACTGGCGCGATAACCACTGGCGTCCGCACGATGAACATCGCGATCGTGACGATCACCACCGTCATGACGAGCGCCGCCCGGGCCCGGACCGGAAGCACCATTAACACAAACCCCGCCAGCTGGCGGGGTTGTCTTTTATTGCTCGTGACGCTTAAACACCAGCTCGTTTTTTCCTGACGATGCCTCGTCGAAGAAATACCCTTCACTGTTAAAGCCGGTGAGCTGCTCTGGCTTCGTCAGGCGGTTTTGAATGATGAAGCGGCTCATCAGACCGCGCGCTTTTTTGGCGTAGAAGCTGATCACTTTAAATTTGCCGTTTTTCTCGTCGAGGAACACCGGCTTGATAATGTCCGCATCCAGCTTTTTCGGCTTCACCGATTTGAAGTACTCATCGGAGGCCAGGTTGATCACCACGTTGTCCCCCTGGGCTTGCAGCGCCGCGTTAAGCTTGTCGGTAATGACATCGCCCCAGAACTGGTACAGATCTTTGCCTTTGGCGTTTTCCAGGCGGATACCCATCTCCAGACGATACGGCTGCATCAGATCCAGCGGGCGCAGCACCCCGTACAGGCCGGATAACATGCGCAGATGCTGCTGGGCAAAATCGAAATCGGCTTCGCTAAACGTTTCTGCTTGCAGGCCAGTGTAGACGTCACCTTTGAAGGCCAACAGCGCCTGGCGGGCGTTGGCGGGCGTGAAGTCAGGCTGCCACTCATGAAAACGGGTGGCATTCAGGTCGGCGAGTTTATCGCTGATGCTCATCAGCGAAGCGATTTGCGGAGCCGAAAGCTTACGCGCCTCGTGGATCAGCTGTTGCGAGTAGTCCAGCAATTCCGGCTGGGTATAACGCTCAGTGGCGAGCGGGCTCTGGTAGTCGAGCGTTTTGGCAGGTGAAATCAGAATCAGCATATCCAGTCCTTGCAGGAAATTTAGAGCGACTTTAACAAAAAATCGCCCTGAATTGATCGATAGCTGTTATTGCCGCGGCAAATCATCCCAGGTGCCAGGGGCAATTTGTGACTCGATTTCGGGATAGCGTGAGGCGTCAAAGACGGGCTGTACGCCGAGCTTGCGCTGACGCAGATAATCGCGCGCGATCAGCGCCACAACCGGTGAAAGCAGCAAAATGGCCGTCAGGTTCGTGATGGCCATCAGCGCCATAATGACGTCCGCTATTTGCCAGATCATCGGCATGCTGAGCAGGCAACCTACAAACACCATCGCCAGCACGCCCGCGCGAAGGATGTTGCGGGCCAGACGCGAGTCAACTTTCAGGAAGATAAGGTTGTTTTCGGCATAGATATAGTTCACCGCAATGGAACTAAAGGCAAAAAGTCCCACGACAAGTGCGACAAGGCCCGCGCCCCAGCCGCCGACGAGGGAGACCAGCGCCTGTTGTACCCAATGAATGCCTGCCGTACTACCGGACGGTTGTTCAGCGGCACCGGCCAGCAGCATTATCATCGCGCTGGCGGAGCAGATAACAATGGTGTCTGTGAAGACGCCAATCATCTGTACAATGCCCTGCGCGGCGGGATGTGGGGGCCAGGATGCGGCCGCTGCGGCGGCATTCGGCGTGGAGCCCATTCCCGCTTCGTTGGAGAACATACCCCGCTGAAAACCCGCAGTGAGTGCCTGGCTAAGGGTGTAACCCAGCGCGCCGGAAGCCGCTTCGCGCCAGCCGAACGCGCTTTGGAAAATGGTGACGATGACGTTCGGCACCTCGTCGATATGTATCGCGCATACCATCAGGCTGGTGGACACCCACAGCAGCGCCATCAGCGGAACCAGCCACTGCATCAGGCGGGCAACCCCTTTGAGCCCGGTCACAATGGTCAGCAGAGTGAGAAGGGCAAGCGCGCCGCCCGTCAGCCACTCCGGACAATTGAAGGCAAAGCGCAGCGCGTGGGCGACGGAATTTGCCTGAACGGTATTGAAAATAAGGCCATAGGCAATCAGCAAAAAGATCGAGAACAGAACGCCCATCCAGCGCATTCCCAGCCCGCGAGCCATATACCAGGCGGGACCGCCGCGAAACTGACCTTTGCCGTCTTTTTCTTTGTAGAGTTGCGCAAGCGAGCATTCAGCAAAGGAGGTGGCCATACCGATAATCGCCGTCACCCACATCCAGAATACCGCGCCCGGACCGCCCGCGCCGATCGCCAGCGCGACACCGGCCAGGTTACCGCTGCCGACGCGCGCGGCCAGGCTGGTACAGAGCGCCTGAAACGAGGTCAGGCCGCCCGGCTGTGGGGTGACGCTGTTTTTCAGACTTCTGCCAAATTTGCGGATATAGCGAAACTGAATCAGACCGCTGCGCCACATAAACCAGATACCTGCTCCTGAAAGCAGGTATATCATGATCGAACCCCAGAGGACTTCGTTGATAAAGAAAAAGAAATCAGGCACTAACGTCCCTCTTGTTGATGCCAAAGTGAATATGTAAGCGCTACCACTGATTGTGCATGCTGTTACTTAGCAGCCTGTTAATATTCTGAGTTTATCATACTCTGCCTAAGCGCACTGTCTGCGGTTGCGCTGCCTCTCACTCGTGTTATCATCAGGGCAGACCGGTTACATCCCCCTAACAAGTAAACCTGTCATTTTTCCGCTGCTGGCAAGCTGTCGGTAGTGTGAATTATCCAGGGCACGTTAAAAGAGAAACACTATCATGACGGATAAATTGACCTCCCTTCGTCAGTTCACCACTGTCGTCGCTGACACCGGAGATATCGCGGCAATGAAGCTGTACCAGCCGCAGGATGCCACAACCAACCCTTCTCTGATCCTTAACGCCGCGCAGATCCCTGAGTATCGCAAACTGATCGACGAGGCGGTGACCTGGGCAAAAGCACAGAGCAATGACCGCGCGCAGCAGGTTGTGGATGCTACTGACAAACTGGCAGTGAACATCGGTCTGGAAATCCTGAAGCTCGTTCCTGGCCGTATCTCTACCGAAGTTGATGCTCGCCTGTCCTACGACACCGAAGCGTCTATCGCAAAAGCAAAACGCCTGATCAAACTGTACAACGATGCGGGCATCAGCAATGACCGTATCCTGATCAAACTGGCGTCTACCTGGCAGGGCATCCGCGCTGCTGAGCAGCTGGAAAAAGAAGGCATCAACTGTAACCTGACTCTGCTGTTCTCCTTCGCGCAGGCGCGTGCATGTGCCGAAGCTGGCGTATACCTGATTTCTCCGTTCGTGGGCCGTATTCTGGACTGGTACAAAGCCAACACCGACAAGAAAGAGTACGCGGCGTCTGAAGATCCAGGCGTGATTTCAGTGACTGAAATCTACGAATACTACAAACAGCACGGCTATGAGACCGTTGTTATGGGCGCAAGCTTCCGTAACGTCGGCGAAATCATCGAGCTGGCTGGCTGTGACCGCCTGACTATCGCTCCTGCGCTGCTGAAAGAGCTGGCAGAAAGCGAAGGTGCTATCGAGCGTAAACTGTCCTACACCGGCGAAGTGAAAGCACGCCCTGAGCGCATCACCGAGTCCGAGTTCCTGTGGCAGCACAACCAGGATCCAATGGCCGTAGATAAACTGGCGGACGGTATCCGTAAGTTTGCTATCGACCAGGAAAAACTGGAAAAAATGATCGGCGACCTGCTGTAATCATTCTGCGTGACCGGGTTCCCGGTCACGCGTCTTTCCCCCGCCTCTGTCTGAATTTTCTCTCTGCGTGTATCATTCCCTTTAATCAGTACTTTTTGAATGGAATGGATATGAATACCTTACGCATCGGCTTAGTGTCGATTTCTGACCGCGCCTCCAGCGGTGTTTATCAGGATAAAGGCATCCCTGCTCTGGAAGCGTGGCTGGGCAGCGCGCTCACTACCCCGTTTGAGATCCAGACTCGCCTGATCCCGGACGAGCAGCCGATCATCGAGCAAACCCTGTGTGAACTGGTGGATGAGATGAGCTGCCACCTGGTGCTGACGACGGGCGGAACCGGCCCCGCGCGCCGCGATGTAACGCCGGACGCGACGCTGGCTATCGCCGATCGTGAAATGCCGGGCTTCGGTGAGCAGATGCGCCAGATCAGTCTACACTTTGTCCCGACGGCCATTCTTTCCCGTCAGGTCGGGGTGATCCGCAAACAGGCGCTGATCCTGAACCTGCCGGGGCAGCCGAAGTCGATAAAAGAGACGCTGGAAGGGGTAAAAGCCGAGGACGGCAGCGTTATCGTCCACGGTATCTTTGCAAGTGTACCGTATTGTATACAACTGCTTGACGGTCCGTACGTGGAAACTGACGGCAATGTGGTAGCAGCATTTCGCCCTAAAAGCGCTCGCCGCGAAACAATCTCCTGAAATTCTTTAAAATGTGACATTAGCGCCAGCCGCGGTAGCGTGTAAATGGATTTACGATATAGTAATTTTTTCTTTACGATTGCTGTAAAAAATAATCCACAACACATGCACAATGGTTCGCTATGTCACATAACACCCGACCTCTGAATCGACAGGACTACAAAACCCTCACGCTCGCTGCCCTGGGCGGCGCGCTGGAGTTTTACGACTTCATCATCTTTGTCTTCTTCGCCGCCGTTGTGGGGGCGCTGTTTTTCCCGGCGGATATTCCGGAATGGCTGCGTCAGGTACAAACCTTCGGCATTTTCGCTGCCGGCTATCTGGCGCGTCCGCTGGGCGGCATTGTCATGGCGCACTTTGGCGATCTGGTCGGGCGCAAGAAGATGTTTACCCTCAGCATCCTGCTTATGGCCGTGCCGACGCTGGCGATTGGCCTTTTGCCTACCTATGAGTCGATGGGCATTATCGCCCCGTTATTGCTGCTGCTGATGCGTATTCTCCAGGGCGCGGCCATCGGCGGGGAAGTACCGGGCGCCTGGGTGTTTGTCGCTGAACACGTCCCGGTGCGCCGCATCGGCATTGCGTGCGGAACGCTGACCGCAGGGCTGACGATCGGGATCCTGCTTGGCTCCGTGGTTGCAACCATCATCAATACCAGCATGACGCAACAGGCCGTTCACGACTGGGGCTGGCGTATACCGTTCCTGCTGGGCGGGGCGTTTGGGCTGGTGGCAATGTACCTGCGACGCTGGTTGCAGGAGACGCCAATATTTCTGGAAATGCAGCAGCGGAAGGCGCTGGCGCAAGAACTGCCGGTGAAAACCGTAGTAGTGCGGCATAAAAAAGCGGTAGTGGTGTCGATGCTTCTGACCTGGCTGCTGTCTGCGGGGATCGTGGTGGTCATTTTGATGTCGCCGGTCTGGCTGCAAAAACAGTACGGTTTTGCGCCTGCCGTGACGTTACAGGCGAACAGTATCGCGACAATTATGCTCTGCTTTGGTTGTCTGGCCGCCGGGCTGGCGGCGGATCGTTTCGGCGCAAGCGCGACCTTTATTGTCGGCAGTTTGCTTCTGGCCGCGTCGAGCTGGGCATTTTATCATCTTGCGGGCACCCATCCTGAACAGCTGTTCCTGCTATACGGTGTCGTCGGGCTGTGCGTGGGCGTCGTTGGCGCCGTACCGTACGTAATGGTCCGCGCCTTCCCGCCGGAGGTACGCTTCACTGGGATCTCTTTCTCTTATAATGTCTCGTATGCCATTTTCGGTGGGCTGACCCCGATTGTGGTGACGGTGTTGATGGGGGTGTCACCCCTTGCACCTGCGTGGTACGTGCTGGCGTTATCGCTGATGGGACTGGTTTTGGGGGTGTGGCTTCGCCAGTCAGAGGGACGTCGTGCCCGCGACGCGGGCACGACAGAGGGATCAGTGTTTTTCACCAATCGGTAGAATGGTGCGGTCGAACTGCTCGTTCAGCACTTCACCCATGGCCAGGTAGATTGCGCTTGCGCCGCAAACCAGACCTACCCAGCCGGCAACGTGAACGATGCCTTCGTTATCCGCCAGGTGACCGATGGCCAGCAGAGCGAACAGTACGGTCAGGCTCAGGAAGACGAATTGCAGTGCGCGGTTCGCCTTAAGGGTACCGAAGAACATGAACAGGGTGAACACGCCCCACAGTCCCAGGTACACGCCCAGGAAATGGGCGTTTGCCGCCTCTGCCAGGCCCATTTTAGGCATCAGCAGAATTGCGACCAGAGTCAGCCAGAAGGAACCGTAAGAGGTAAAGGCGGTTAAGCCGAAGGTGTTGCCTTTCTTATATTCCAGCAGGCCCGCAAAGATCTGTGCGATACCGCCGTAAAAAATGCCCATCGCCAGGATAATGCCGTCCATCGGGAACATCCCGATATTGTGCAGGTTCAGCAGAATGGTGGTCATGCCAAAACCCATCAGGCCCAGCGGAGCCGGATTAGCCAACTTAGTGTTGCCCATAAGTCCTCAAAAAAATCATCATTAATATGGTGAAATGGTTAAACCCGCGCCAGTTCTACCTGACGGGGCGCGGCATCATAATGGGCGGCATCGACGCCGTCTATGATCTCACCGGGGTGAAATTAAAAAATTTTTTATCCTTCCCCCTTGATGGATGCCGTTGTGACCCCATCTTGTAAGCAACCGCAGTGTGTGGACCTGAAAAAAATCAAATCTGGGCAGTTGAAAAAGCACGTTCTGCCCTTATTACAGGTACACAACCACATGTTGACTGAATTTTTAGTGGAGACGTTTAGATGGGTAAAATTATTGGTATCGACCTGGGTACTACCAACTCTTGTGTAGCGATTATGGATGGCACTACTGCACGTGTGCTGGAGAACGCCGAGGGCGATCGCACCACGCCTTCTATCATTGCTTATACCCAGGATGGTGAAACTCTGGTTGGTCAGCCGGCTAAACGTCAGGCCGTGACAAACCCGCAAAACACCCTGTTTGCGATCAAACGCCTGATTGGCCGCCGCTTCCAGGACGAAGAAGTTCAGCGTGACGTTTCCATCATGCCTTACAAAATCATCGCAGCCGATAACGGCGATGCATGGCTTGATGTGAAAGGCACCAAAACGGCACCTCCGCAGATCTCTGCTGAAGTGCTGAAGAAAATGAAGAAAACTGCGGAAGATTACCTGGGTGAACCGGTAACTGAAGCTGTTATCACCGTACCTGCTTACTTCAACGATGCTCAGCGTCAGGCAACCAAAGATGCTGGCCGTATCGCAGGTCTGGAAGTAAAACGTATCATCAACGAACCAACCGCAGCAGCACTGGCTTACGGTCTGGATAAAGAAGTTGGCAACCGTACTATCGCGGTTTACGACCTGGGTGGTGGTACCTTCGATATCTCTATTATCGAAATCGACGACGTTGACGGCGAAAAAACCTTCGAAGTTCTGGCAACCAATGGTGATACCCACCTGGGTGGTGAAGACTTCGATACCCGTCTGATCAACTACCTCGTTGACGAGTTCAAGAAAGATCAGGGCATTGACCTGCGTAATGACCCGCTGGCCATGCAGCGCCTGAAAGAAGCCGCTGAGAAAGCGAAGATCGAGCTGTCTTCCGCTCAGCAGACCGACGTGAACCTGCCGTACATCACCGCAGACGCGACCGGTCCAAAACACATGAACATCAAAGTGACCCGTGCGAAACTGGAAAGCCTGGTAGAAGACCTGGTGAACCGTTCTATCGAGCCACTGAAAGTTGCATTGCAGGACGCTGGCCTGTCCGTGTCTGACATTCAGGACGTTATCCTGGTAGGTGGTCAGACTCGTATGCCAATGGTTCAGAAGAAAGTGGCTGAGTTCTTTGGTAAAGAGCCACGTAAAGACGTGAACCCGGACGAAGCGGTTGCTATCGGTGCTGCGGTTCAGGGTGGTGTTCTGACGGGTGAAGTAAAAGACGTACTGCTGCTGGACGTTACCCCGCTGTCTCTGGGTATCGAAACCATGGGTGGCGTGATGACTCCGCTCATCAACAAAAACACCACTATCCCGACGAAACACAGCCAGGTGTTCTCTACCGCTGAAGACAACCAGTCTGCGGTAACCATCCATGTGATTCAGGGTGAGCGTAAGCGCGCGGCGGATAACAAATCTCTGGGTCAGTTCAACCTGGACGGTATTAACCCGGCACCACGCGGCATGCCACAGATCGAAGTCACCTTCGACATCGATGCTGACGGTATCCTGCATGTGTCTGCGAAAGACAAAAATAGCGGTAAAGAGCAGAAGATTACCATCAAGGCATCTTCTGGCCTGAACGAAGCGGAAATCGAAAAAATGGTTCGTGATGCCGAAGCTAACGCGGAATCCGACCGTAAGTTCGAAGAGCTGGTTCAGACCCGTAACCAGGGTGACCATCTGCTGCACAGCACCCGTAAGCAGGTTGAAGAAGCGGGCGATAAACTGCCAGCGGAAGACAAAACTGCGATCGAAACTGCACTGAGCGCGCTGGAAACGTCTCTGAAAGGCGAAGACAAAGCGGACATCGAAGCGAAGATGCAGGAGCTGGCACAGGTTTCTCAGAAGCTGATGGAAATCGCTCAGCAGCAGCACGCACAGCAGCAGGCGGGCGCTGATGCTTCCCAGAACAACGCGAAAGACGACGATGTTGTCGACGCTGAGTTCGAAGAAGTGAAAGACAAAAAATAATCGCCCTGATGCAGGGTAAGTAATCGGCACGGGCGTAGGAGAATTCTCCACGCCCGTGCTCGCATGTTAAGGGGCTTAAAAAAACCAATGGCAAAGCAAGACTATTACGAGATTTTAGGCGTTCCGAAAACTGCGGAAGAGCGTGAAATCAAAAAGGCGTATAAGCGCCTGGCCATGAAATTCCACCCTGACCGTAATCAGGGTGACAAAGAGGCTGAAGCCAAATTTAAAGAGATTAAAGAAGCCTACGAAGTCCTGACCGATGCACAAAAACGTGCGGCCTATGATCAGTACGGTCACGCGGCCTTTGAACAGGGCGGCATGGGCGGCGGTGGATTTGGTGGCGGCGGCTTCGGCGGCGGCGCTGATTTCAGCGATATCTTTGGTGATGTATTTGGCGATATCTTCGGCGGCGGACGTGGTCGTCAGCGCGCGGCGCGCGGCGCAGACCTGCGCTACAACATGGAGCTGACGCTTGAAGAAGCGGTTCGCGGCGTCACCAAAGAGATCCGTATTCCGACGCTGGAAGAGTGTGACGTTTGCCACGGCAGCGGCGCGAAAGCGGGGACTCAGCCACAGACCTGCCCAACCTGTCACGGTTCCGGTCAGGTGCAGATGCGCCAGGGCTTCTTCGCGGTGCAGCAGGCCTGTCCGCACTGTCATGGTCGCGGTACGCTGATTAAAGATCCGTGCACCAAATGCCACGGTCACGGTCGCGTGGAGAAAACCAAAACGCTGTCCGTTAAGATCCCGGCAGGCGTGGATACGGGCGACCGCATCCGTCTGGCAGGTGAGGGTGAAGCCGGCGAGCACGGCGCACCGGCAGGCGATCTGTACGTTCAGGTTCAGGTGAAGCAGCACGCCATCTTCGAGCGTGAAGGTAACAACCTGTACTGTGAAGTGCCGATCAACTTTGCGATGGCGGCGCTGGGTGGCGAAATCGAAGTGCCGACGCTGGACGGTCGCGTTAACCTGAAAATCCCTGGCGAAACCCAGACCGGGAAGCTGTTCCGCATGCGCGGCAAAGGCGTTAAATCCGTTCGCGGTGGCGCGCAGGGTGACCTTTTATGCCGCGTGGTCGTGGAAACGCCGGTCGGCCTGAACGATAAGCAGAAACAGCTGCTGAAAGAGCTTCAGGAAAGCTTTGGCGGCCCGACGGGTGAGAAAAACAGTCCGCGCTCCAAAAGCTTCTTCGATGGCGTCAAAAAATTCTTCGACGATTTAACCCGCTAACCCGCTAGCTGGTTACTATCCTTTAAAGCCCGGAAGCAATTCCGGGCTTTTTGTTTATAGCGTTATTCCTCGGTTAAACTGAATATATACCCAATATTAATCTGTTTTTACCGATCTGTTTGCGCTGATATTATGGTTTTACCGAGGTATTGTTGTAAAAGAGAGTTTAAACGTGAAATTACTACACCGTTTCTTTAGCAGTGAGGCATCCGGCGGAGTCATCCTGATTATTGCTGCTGCGGCCGCTATGCTGCTCGCCAATATGGGCATGACGCGCGATCTCTATCACGCATTTCTGGAAACGCCCGTCGAGCTGAAAGTCGGGGCGCTGGAAATTAACAAGAACATGCTGCTGTGGATCAACGATGCGCTGATGGCGGTGTTCTTTCTGCTGGTGGGTCTGGAGGTTAAACGTGAGCTGGTGATCGGTTCGCTTGCCAGCCGTCAGCGCGCGGCGTTTCCGGTGATCGCGGCGATTGGCGGGATGATCGTTCCGGCGTTGCTCTTTCTCGCGTTTGCGTGGCAGGATCCGGTTGCGCGTGACGGCTGGGCGATCCCGGCCGCAACGGATATCGCGTTTGCGCTCGGGGTCTTAGCCTTGCTCGGTAGCCGCGTCCCGGTCGCACTGAAAATTTTCCTGATGGCGCTGGCGATTATCGATGATCTGGGCGCTATCGTGATTATCGCGCTGTTCTACACCAGCGATCTGTCGGTTCTGTCGCTGAGCGTGGCAGCCGTGGCTATTGTGGTGCTGGCCTTGCTGAACGTCTTCAACGTCCGACGTACGGGTATTTATATTCTGGTGGGCATGGTGCTGTGGACGGCGGTGCTGAAGTCTGGCGTGCATGCCACGCTGGCGGGCGTCATCGTTGGCTTCTTTATTCCACTGAAGGAGCAGGACGGCAAATCGCCTGCCAGACAGCTGGAGCATGTGCTTCATCCGTGGGTGGGCTTTATGATCCTGCCGCTGTTTGCGTTTGCCAACGCGGGTGTTTCCCTGGCCGGGGTTACCCTGGACGGACTCACCTCCGTGCTGCCGCTGGGTATCATCGCCGGTCTGTTTATCGGTAAGCCGCTGGGTATCAGCCTGTTCTGCTGGCTGGCGCTGAAGCTGAAGCTGGCGTCATTGCCAAACGGGACCACCTTTAGCCAGATTATGGCCGTCGGCGTGCTGTGCGGTATTGGATTCACCATGTCGATCTTTATCTCGACGCTGGCGTTTGGCGCAAACGCGCTTGAGCTTATCGTCTGGGCAAAACTCGGAATTCTCATCGGGTCATTACTGGCCGCAGTCATTGGTTATACCTTGTTGAAGGTGAAATTGTCCGGACAGGCTGTCCAGGCATAACGGAAAACCGGGAGGAGGGGCTCCTTCTCCCGATACACACTCAGGGAGAGAACACGCGATGTCTCATTTGAATTACAACCATCTTTATTACTTCTGGCACGTTTATAAACAGGGCTCGGTCGTGGGGGCGGCAGAAGCGCTTTACCTGACGCCACAAACCATTACCGGGCAAATCAAAGCCCTGGAAGAGCGGTTACAGGGCAAGTTGTTCAAGCGCAAGGGCCGTGGGATTGAGCCCAGTGAGTTGGGCGAGCTGGTGTTCCGCTATGCGGATAAAATGTTCACCCTGAGCCAGGAGATGCTGGATATCGTCAACTACCGCAAAGAGTCTAACCTGCTTTTTGACGTGGGGGTGGCGGATGCGCTGTCCAAACGGCTGGTGAGTGGCGTGCTGGATGCGGCGGTGGTGGAAGATGAACAGATCCATTTACGCTGCTTTGAGTCCACTCACGAGATGCTGCTGGAACAGCTGAGCCAGCATAAGCTGGATATGATTATTTCGGATTGCCCTATCGATTCCACGCAGCAGGAAGGCTTGTTCTCGGTGAAAATTGGCGAATGCGGCGTCAGTTTCTGGTGCATCAATCCGCCACCGGAAAAACCGTTTCCTGCCTGCCTGGAAGAGCGCCGCTTGCTGGTGCCGGGTCGGAGGTCCATGCTCGGACGGAAGCTGCTGAACTGGTTTAACTCGCAGGGGCTGAACGTAGAAATTCTCGGTGAGTTCGACGATGCGGCGCTGATGAAAGCCTTTGGCGAAGCGCATAACGCTATCTTCGTTGCTCCGACGCTGTACGCGCACGATCTCTATTCAGACGACAAAATAACCGAGATCGGCAGGGTGGATAACGTGATGGAAGAGTATCACGCCATATTCGCCGAAAGGATGATTCAGCACCCGGCGGTGCAGCGAATCTGCAATCGCGACTATTCGGCGCTGTTTACGCCGCCGGTAATCTGAAGACATAAAAAAACCCGCGTTAAGCGGGTTCTTTCAAACAAGCAACAACAAGTGGCGATTAAGCCAGTTTGTTGATCTGCGCGGTCAGGTTTGCTTTATGACGCGCTGCTTTGTTTTTGTGGATCAGACCTTTAGCAGCCTGACGATCCACGATTGGTTGCATTTCGTTAAATGCGTTCTGCGCTGCAGCTTTGTCGCCAGCTTCGATAGCTGCGTATACTTTCTTGATGAAAGTACGCATCATAGAGCGACGGCTTGCATTGTGCTTACGAGCCTTTTCAGACTGAACGGCACGTTTCTTAGCTGATTTGATATTAGCCAAGGTCCAACTCCCAAATATGATCTATGTGGACAATTCAAAGGCCGAGGAATATGCCCTCTATACCTTCTTTTGTCAATGGATTTGTGCAAATAAGCGCCGTTAATGTGGCGACGCTACGTTACGTAGTGATGGCGCAGGATTCTACCAGCTTGTCGTTCGTGAATACAGCTTTTCGGCGTAAAAATCGCAGTTCGCGGACAGATTTTTTTGCTGCGAAAGGTCAGCGTGATGAAATCATACGGCTTTCTGTTTAGCGTGAACAATCGCCGGTTAACCTTAACCGCTGTACAAGGTATACTTTGGCGATTTTCACTGTTTTGAGCCAGTCATGAAGCTGATACGCGGCATACATAATCTCAGTCAAGCCCCGCACGGGTGCGTGCTGACCATTGGTAATTTCGACGGCGTGCATCGTGGGCATCAGGCGCTGTTGCAGGGATTGCGTAAAGAAGGCGAGGCGCGAGGCCTGCCCGTCGTGGTGATGATTTTCGAGCCTCAGCCGCTGGAGCTGTTTGCAGGCGAGAAATCCCCCGCGCGGCTGACGCGTCTGCGTGAGAAGTTACGCTACCTGGCGGAGTCAGGGGTGGACTACGTCCTGTGCGTACGGTTCGACCGTCGTTTTGCCGCGCTGACCGCACAAAATTTTGTCAGCGACCTGTTGGTCAGGCAGCTTGGCGTGCAGTTTCTCGCCGTGGGCGATGATTTCCGCTTTGGCGCTGGTCGTCAGGGCGATTTCTTGTTATTACAGAAGGCTGGCCTGGAGTACGGGTTTGACGTCACCAGCACGATGACCTTCTGTGAGGGCGGCGTGCGCGTCAGCAGCACGGCGGTACGTCAGGCGCTGGCGAACGATGAACTGGACACGGCAGAAACGCTGCTGGGTCACCCGTTCACAATTTCAGGTCGCGTGGTCCATGGCGATGCGCTGGGCCGCACGATAGGTTTCCCGACGGCGAATATACCGCTGCGTCGTCAGGTCTCCCCGGTTAAAGGGGTCTATGCGGTGGAAGTGGCAGGACTGGGCGAGAAGCCTTTCTACGGCGTCGCCAACATTGGCACACGTCCAACGGTTGCCGGTGTGCGTCAACAGTTAGAAGTACACCTGCTGGACGTTGTAATGGACCTGTATGGTCGCCATATAGATGTGATACTGCGTAAAAAAATACGCAATGAACAGCGATTCGCTTCGCTGGATGAACTTAAAGCGCAAATCGCGCGAGATGAATTAACGGCCCGCGAGTTTTTTGGGCTTTAGAACCGGCTTAACTGCCTACGTGATAAATACGGAACCGAGAATCTGATGAGTGACTATAAATCAACCCTGAATTTGCCGGAAACAGGGTTCCCGATGCGCGGCGATCTCGCCAAGCGTGAACCGGGAATGCTGGCGCGTTGGACCGATGATGACCTGTACGGCATCATTCGTGCAGCCAAAAAAGGCAAAAAAACCTTCATTCTGCATGATGGCCCTCCATATGCGAATGGCAGCATTCATATTGGTCACTCTGTAAACAAGATTCTGAAAGACATTATCGTGAAGTCCAAAGGACTCGCGGGATATGACTCGCCTTACGTTCCGGGCTGGGACTGCCATGGTCTGCCGATCGAGCTGAAAGTTGAGCAAGAGTACGGTAAGCCGGGTGAGAAGTTCACCGCCGCAGAATTCCGCGCGAAATGCCGCGAATACGCTGCCACCCAGGTTGACGGTCAGCGCGCTGACTTCATCCGTCTGGGCGTGCTGGGTGACTGGTCGCATCCGTACCTGACCATGGACTTCAAAACCGAAGCCAACATCATCCGAGCGCTGGGTAAAATCATCGGCAACGGTCACCTGCACAAAGGCGCGAAGCCGGTGCACTGGTGCGTCGACTGCCGCTCTGCGCTGGCAGAAGCGGAAGTGGAGTATTACGACAAAACCTCGCCTTCTATCGACGTGGCCTTCGAAGCGGTCGATCAGGATGCGATCAAAGCTAAATTTGGTCTGCCTGGTGTAAGCGGCCCGATCTCTCTGGTGATCTGGACCACCACCCCGTGGACGCTGCCTGCTAACCGCGCGATCTCCCTCTCTGGCGAGTTTGAGTATGCGCTGGTGCAGATTGATGGCCGTGCGGTTATCCTGGCGAAAGACCTGGTCGAAAGCGTGCTGAAACGCGCGAACATCACCGATTACACCGTGCTGGGCACCGTAAAAGGTGACGCGCTGGAACTGATGCGCTTCAAACACCCGTTCCTGGACTTCGACGTTCCGGCGATCCTGGGCGACCACGTCACGCTGGACGCGGGTACCGGTGCGGTGCATACCGCCGGTGGCCACGGTCCTGACGACTACAACATCAGCCTGAAATATGGTCTGGAAATCGCTAACCCGGTTGGTCCGGACGGCTCTTACCTGCCAGGCACGTACCCGGCGTTGGACGGCATCAACGTCTTTAAAGCTAACGACATCATCGTTGACATGCTGCGCACCAGCGGCGCGCTGCTGCACGTTGAGAAAATGCAGCACAGCTATCCGTGCTGCTGGCGTCACAAGACCCCGATCATCTTCCGTGCGACCCCGCAGTGGTTCATCAGCATGGATCAGAAAGGCCTGCGTGCGCAGTCTCTGAAAGAGATCAAAGGCGTGCAGTGGATCCCTGACTGGGGCCAGGCGCGGATCGAATCCATGGTGGCTAACCGTCCTGACTGGTGTATCTCCCGTCAGCGCACCTGGGGCGTGCCGATGTCTCTGTTCGTACATAAAGAGACGCAGGAGCTGCACCCGAACACTCTGGAACTGATGGAAGAAGTGGCGAAGCGCGTCGAAGTTGACGGCATTCAGGCGTGGTGGGATCTCGACGCCCGCGACATCCTGGGCGCTGACGCAGACAGCTACGAGAAAGTGCCGGATACCCTGGACGTGTGGTTCGACTCCGGGTCTACCCACTCCTCCGTGGTTGACGTGCGTCCGGAGTTTGCTGGTCACGCTGCCGATATGTATCTGGAAGGGTCTGACCAACACCGCGGCTGGTTCATGTCATCGCTGATGATCTCCACCGCCATGAAGGGTAAAGCACCTTACCGCCAGGTATTGACCCACGGCTTCACCGTGGATGGTCAGGGCCGTAAGATGTCCAAATCTATCGGTAACACCGTTTCTCCGCAGGACGTGATGAACAAACTGGGCGCGGACATTCTGCGTCTGTGGGTGGCCTCTACCGACTACACCGGCGAAATGGCGGTCTCTGATGAGATCCTGAAACGTGCTGCTGACAGCTATCGTCGTATTCGTAACACCGCGCGCTTCCTGCTGGCGAACCTGAACGGGTTCGATCCGGTGAAAGACATGGTGAAGCCGGAAGAGATGGTTGTGCTCGATCGCTGGGCGGTAGGCTGCGCGAAAGCGGCGCAGGAAGATATTCTTAAAGCCTATGAGTCTTACGACTTCCACGAAGTGGTGCAGCGCCTGATGCGCTTCTGCTCCATCGAGATGGGCTCGTTCTACCTCGACATCATCAAAGACCGCCAGTACACCGCGAAAGCGGACAGCGTGGCGCGTCGTAGCTGCCAGACTGCGCTGTTCCACATCGCAGAGGCGCTGGTACGCTGGATGGCGCCGATCATGTCCTTCACCGCGGATGAAATCTGGGGTTACCTGCCGGGTGACCGCGAGAAGTATGTCTTCACCGGCGAGTGGTACGAAGGTCTGTTCGACCTCTCCAGCACTGAAGCAATGAACGATGCCTACTGGGACGAGCTGCTGAAAGTGCGTGGCGAAGTGAATAAGGTTATCGAGCAGGCGCGCGCTGACAAGAAAGTCGGTGGCTCTCTGGAAGCGACCGTGACCCTGTACGCCGAACCGGAGCTGGCGGCCAAACTGACCGCGCTGGGCGATGAATTACGATTTGTCCTGTTGACCTCCGGTGCGAAAGTTGCGGATTATGCCGAAGCTACTGCTGATGCTCAGCAGAGTGAACTGCTCAAAGGACTGAAGGTCGCACTGAGCAAAGCCGACGGTGAAAAATGCCCGCGTTGCTGGCATTACACCACTGATGTCGGTCAGGTGGCGGAACACGCAGACATCTGCGGACGCTGTGTAAGCAACGTCGCCGGTGACGGCGAAAAACGTAAGTTTGCCTGATGAGTAAAACTCTCTGTTCAACAGGACTGCGCTGGCTGTGGCTGGTGGTGGTGGTGCTGTTTATTGATTTGGGCAGCAAGTTCCTGATCCTCCAGAATTTCGCTCTGGGGGATACGGTCCCGCTGTTTCCGTCGCTTAACCTGCACTATGCCCGCAACTATGGTGCGGCGTTTAGTTTCCTTGCCGACAGCGGTGGCTGGCAGCGCTGGTTCTTCGCGGGTATCGCTATCGGTATCTGCGTCGTGCTGGCGGTGCTGATGTACCGCTCAAAGGCCACGCAAAAGCTGAATAATATCGCCTACGCGCTGATCATTGGCGGCGCGCTGGGTAACCTGTTTGACCGCCTGTGGCACGGCTTTGTGGTCGATATGATCGACTTCTACGTTGGCGACTGGCACTTCGCGACCTTTAACCTCGCCGATAGCGCAATATGCGTTGGTGCGGCGTTAATCGTGCTGGAAGGCTTCTTGCCTAAACCGGCCGCGAAAGAGCAGGCGTAACAAAACCAGCCGGGTGACGCGTAGCGATCCCGGCCTACAGAATTTGTGGCCCCCGTAGGCCCGGTAAGCGTAGCGCCACCGGGCAACAGGTGACCCAAAACAAGCGAGCAATTTGCATGTCTAAATCCGTACAGAGCAACAGCGCGGTTCTCGTTCACTTCACGCTGAAGCTGGATGACGGCTCCACGGCCGAATCCACCCGCAACAACGGCAAACCGGCGCTGTTTCGTCTGGGCGACACCTCCCTGTCTGAAGGCCTTGAACAGCAGCTCCTCGGTCTGAAAGAGGGGGAGAAAAAAGCGTTTTCGCTGGAGCCGGATGCGGCATTCGGTGTGCCAAGCCCGGACCTGATCCAGTATTTCTCGCGTCGTGAGTTCATGGACGCGGGTGAACCAGAAATCGGGGCGATTATGCTCTTTACCGCTATGGACGGCAGCGAAATGCCTGGCGTGATCCGCGAAATCAACGGGGACTCCATTACCGTTGATTTCAACCATCCGCTTGCCGGGCGTACCGTTCATTTTGATGTAGAAGTGCTGGAGATCGATCCGGCACTGGAGGCCTGAAATGCAGATCCTGTTGGCTAACCCGCGCGGCTTTTGCGCCGGTGTAGACCGCGCTATCAGCATTGTTGAAAACGCGCTGGAGATTTACGGCGCGCCGATTTACGTGCGTCACGAAGTGGTGCACAACCGTTACGTGGTCGACAGCCTGCGCGAGCGCGGTGCGATTTTTATCGAGCAGATCAGCGAAGTGCCGGACGGCGCAATCCTCATCTTCTCCGCGCACGGCGTCTCTCAGGCGGTACGCAACGAGGCGAAAAGCCGCGATCTGACCGTATTCGATGCCACCTGTCCGTTAGTGACAAAAGTGCATATGGAAGTGGCGCGCGCCAGCCGTCGTGGTGAAGAGTCAATTCTGATTGGTCACGCCGGTCACCCGGAAGTTGAAGGCACCATGGGCCAGTACAGCAACCCGGAAGGGGGCATGTATCTGGTTGAGTCACCGGAAGATGTCTTTACGCTGGACGTGAAAAACGAAGCCCGTCTGTCGTTTATGACCCAGACGACGCTTTCCGTAGACGACACCTCAGACGTGATTGACGCCCTGCGCCAGCGCTTCCCGAAAATTGTCGGGCCGCGCAAAGATGATATCTGCTATGCAACCACCAACCGTCAGGAAGCCGTACGCGCCCTGGCTGAACAGGCGGATGTGGTGCTGGTGGTCGGCTCGAAAAACTCCTCTAACTCCAACCGACTAGCCGAACTGGCGCAGCGTATGGGGAAAGCGGCGTTCCTGATCGACGACGCAACGGACATTCAGGAATCGTGGGTGAAAAACGCGGCCTGCGTCGGTGTTACCGCAGGCGCTTCAGCGCCGGATATCCTGGTTCAAAACGTCATTGCCCGCCTACAAGAGCTGGGCGGTGGCGAAGCGGTGCCGCTGGAAGGCCGTGAAGAGAACATTGTCTTCGAAGTGCCGAAAGAGCTGCGAATCGACGCCCGCGAAGTGGAATAATGTCCTCTCAATCTTCAAAATGCCGGTGGCGAAAGCCTCCGGCATTTTTGTTTCTGGTTAACTGTGATTCACCATCAATATTGACGCTTTTATCACTAGGTTAATCGTTTAATCTGCCATCATGATATTGCTGTTCTCCTCGGGCCGGAGAGCGATATGAATTCAGACATCTTTTTGCCACCTCAGTTGACGTGGGCTACCGGCGCGCTAGCCGGCGGGCCGCTTATCCGCAAAACGACTCGTCTTGCGGATCTTCCTGGGATCTTCGCAGACGGCGAGGCGTGGAAGTGCGGCAATCCTCAAAAAAGTGTGTATGACGTAGACGTACTGGGCTCGCCCGTAGGGGAAGGGGCACTCTTCGTTGGGGTAACTCACCTGCGTGCGGGTAACGTGGGCGATGAGTTCTTTATGACTCGCGGTCATTTTCATCAGCGCCGCGAACAGGGCGAGGTCTATTTTGGCCTGCGCGGATGTGGCTTGTTGCTGCTGCAAACGGAGGCGGGCGACGCGCGGCTTGAGCAGGTGACGGCTGGCTCCGTGCATATTATTCCTCCTTTTACAGCGCATCGTTTGATTAACACTGGCAACGAGACGCTATCCTCCCTTGCCGTCTGGCCGAGCATTGCGGGACACGACTATGCGGCGCTGGCAGAGGGCTTCACCCTGCGGATCTTTGCCTCCGGGGAAGGTTACGAGGTGCGCCATGGCTAACTATGGCCTTGATATGACCATCAACCGTCAGCCGCTCGGTTTTTGCTACGGAGAGGATGTTACCGGGCCGATGCCGGAGATCAGAACGCTGGATCAGATCCGCCCGTCGCTGCGCAATCCGGACTGCGAAGGGCCTGAACAGGTATATGCCATCGCGATGGACGTGGCGCGTCTGGCGGACAGGCCGGAGCTCGAAAAACGCATGCTGCTTTTTGGTGTGGTCACCTACGCGGCAGGCACGCTTGGCGATGAGCCGGTCCGCAGCCAGGGACATGTTCACCGTATTAGCCAGCACAGCGGATGGTCGCCCCCTGAGCTGTACGAAATCTGGCAGGGTAAAGCGATTATCTACATGCAGGAGTATGTGGACGACGATCCGGGACGTTGTTTTGCGGTACTCGCGGGGCCGGGTGAAAAGGTACTGGTCCCTCCCGGATGGGGCCATGCGACGATTTCGGCCTCGCCCAATGAGCCGCTGACGTTTGGTGCGTGGTGCGATCGGGAATATGGCTTTGAGTATGAGGCCGTTCGTGCGCGAAAAGGTCTGGCCTGGTATCCCTTAGTTCAGGGTAATCATATTGTCTGGCAGCATAACAGTCACTACAGACCAGGGCGCTTGCAGATGATTACGCCGAGAAGTTATCCGGAATTTGGCATTACTGATGCGCCTGTTTATCAGCAGTTTATTGATGACCCCGCACGGTTCCAGTTTATTTCGCGTCCGGATAAAGTCGCAGAACTGTGGAATAACTTCCATCCATAAAGAAGCCGGGGCATTGCCCCGGTTTTCTTATCCTGCAAACAAACCGGACGCCACGCCAAGCGCTGCCAGTATAAGCAGCAATATCATGGCTTTTACCGGCGACACGCCGCGTTTTGCCATCAGATACCAGGTCCCCAGCACCACCGCCAGCGGAAGCAGCTGCGGGAAAATACCGTCCAGCATCTGCTGAACGTGAATGTTAACCCCGTCCCGGGTGATGAACTCCAGCCCGGTGCCGAGCTTCACGTAGCTGGCCGCCACGCCGCCCATGACAAATACGCCCAGTAGCGAGAGCGCTTCCCGTAGCCGGGTAGATTTGCTGCTGACCAGCATCTCCACGGAGCCTGATCCCATCTGGTAGCCTTTGAGAAACAGGAACCAGGAGCCAGGGATAATGATGGCCAGCCAGGCAACGGTATAAAACAGTGGACCGAGGATATTTCCGCCTGCCGCCAGCGCCATCCCAATGCTAAGCAGGATCGGGATCAGCATGCCGGGGATCATCGAATCGCCGATCCCGGCAATTGGCCCCATCAGGCCTACCTTCAGGGTATTTATGGTTTCACCGTCAATCGGCTCGCCGTTGGCTTTTTTCTCCTCCAGCCCCAGCGCCATACCGTTAACGATCGCGCCAATCTGTGGCTCCGTGTTGTAGAACGACGCGTGACGGCGCAGCATCTCGGTACGTTGTACCGGGTCGGGATAGAGCTTTTTTGCGACCGGCAGCATGCTCAGGCAAAAGCCGAAGGATTCAAGGCGTTCAAAGCTCATTGAGGAGAGGTTGTGCATCATCCACGCTCGCCAGCAGCGGCGCAGATCCTTGCGGGTGAGTTTACGTTCTTCCATCAGAATTCATCCTCGTCGTCAGGGACAGGTGCTGAAGCCACGGCCTGCGGTGCCTCGGGTTTATAGTTGTAATGAATCAGTGCCAGCAGGGCGCCCACGATCACCAGCGCGACCATATTGAGTTTCAGGAAAACGATGCAAACGAAGCCCACCAGAAAGTAGATGAGCATGGTATAGCTTTTGATGATCTGCTTAAGCAGGATGGCAATACCGACGGCGGGCAAGATGCCGCCCAGCACATTCATGGTGGAGAGGACGATGTGCGGCAGGCTGTCCATAAACCCGCTAATGTACTGTGCGCCAAAAAAGACGGCGATAAAGGTAGGCACAAAGCGCAGCACAAAATTCATCGCCTGCGGCCAGATGGCGCTGTTGAGGTAGATCCCGCGCTCGTCGCCGTTCTCCAGCGCCACATCCGCACGATGGTTCCAGAAGGAGTTCAGCACCATCATCGCATTGAAGAGAATGGTTCCGGCGATCCCAATAGTCGCCGCCAGCGCGACGGCAACCTCAGGTCCTTTGCCGGAAAGTATTCCCAGTGCAATGGCCGGATAAGCCACAAAGTTTAAATCTGCTGGCATCGAGCCGCCGGGTGTCACCATTGCGATATACACCGCCTGCACCGCTACGCCAATCATAATCCCGGTTTTGATATCGCCCAGGATCAGGCCAACCAGCATCCCGGAAATGAGCGGTCGGGAGATGAGATACCAGCCGCCCGTCAGCCCTAAAAGCCACGGACTACTGAGTGCGCCCAGATAACACAGCAGGCCAATTAAAGCCGCTTCGATAATCATGATCCGCTCCTTATTTCAGCTTTTGTCTGGCATCCTGCCAGGTATAAAAACTGGCATCGGGAACCAGGCGGAATTCAATCGCGTGTCCCTGCCCGGTCAGCCACTCGAACGCCGCCGCTTCATCCTGGGTTACCGATTGATTCGGGCCGATGGTGATCGTGTTAGCCCGGGCGCTCATCGGGCCCACGTTAATTTTTCCATTGCTGTTTTTCAGGCTAATGCCCGCCTGCTCAATGCGCTGTAGCGTGAGTGGAGATTTGCCAATCACGAAATAGCGCTTTTCGCTGGCAATCACTTTTGGCAGTTTTTCGATCGCGGTTGCCGTATCGAACAGCCACACTTTAGTATCTGATACGGCTCCTTTCATGACCGACGATAACAGCGGATCGGCCGCAACGGCATCGTCAATGGCAACGATGCCGTCGCAGGGCAGCTCCCTGGCCCAGCGTGTAATGAGCTGCCCGTGGATCACGCGATCGTCAATGCGTACAAAAGAAATACTCATATGCGGCTCCTTAAAAATCGTCTGTCTGTGCAGTATCTGCCGGTTTCGCCTGTACCAGCGTCGGCAGAGTAAGTTCGATAAGCTGCCCGGCAGCCTGATGAACATCGCGAGCCATCATCACCTCATCGGTTTGCAGTAGCATCGGGAAGTTGACTCCAGCCACCACGGCGACCGGCGGCTGCGTATGTGGGTTAAGCGCGGCCTCACAGGCCACGTTCCACGGCGTGCCGCTTTGCATGTCGCACAGCACCAGCACGCCGTCAGCGTTGACGCTTGCTGCTTCCAGTGTGGAGATGAAATCCTGCCGGAAGCCCTCTATTCCCGCCTGTTCGGTCAGACAAACGGTGTGTACGCCGGGGAGCTCGCCGTATACCATCCGGCCGCTCTCCAGCAGCGCGGCGGCTAACGGCCCATGAGTGGCGACAATAAAATGAATCATCGTTAGCTCCTTACCCAGGCTTTGATAGTCGCGAGGGGGTGTCCGGAAGCACGGGCTGAAGGTGAAATGCGATAGTCACCTACGCTTGCCGGAATGATGAAGGTTTCGGCGTAATGGACGGTAAACGGCTCAAATGCACCGGTTGGGCTGTCGACAATTGCTTCGTCGCCCTCTACCAGATTCAGCACGTTCACACCGCCGCCGGTGTGGTGCAAAACGGGTTCGCTAAACCAGTGGCGGCGGGTTTCGATAAATTCACGCTCGTGCAGGCCAGTACGCTCTTCACGCCAGCCGTTTCCTTCCGCGACAGGTTCGAACTGATTCACCAGATGCTGATGAACCCACTGCGCGTCGCGCTGCCAGTCGATCACCTTTTCACCGTGCTCCAGGTGTACCGGGCGCGGCAGCCCGTCCAGGCCCAGGCGGCCCCAGTCCCACAGTTTGAAGGTGAAAATATACGGCGTAGCGCTGATCTCCAGCACCATGGTACCCGCGCCGGAGCAGTGCACCGTCCCAGCCGGGATCAGGAAATGATCGTGCTTTTTTGCCGGGATCTGATTAACGAAGCGGTCGTCATCAAACGGTTTTTCACCGCGACCCGCGCGCCTGAGATCGTCCATCATGGCCTCAGGGTCTGTGCCGGTTTTGGTCCCCAGATAGACGACGGCACCCGGCTCCGCTTCCAGAATGTAATAACTCTCATCCTGGGTATAGTGCATCCCAAACTGCTGCTGGATGTACTCGGTAATGGGGTGGACCTGGAAGCTCAGATTCTGGCCACCCATGGTGTCGAGGAAGTCAAAACGGATCGGGAATTCCGCGCCGAAACGTGCGTGAACTTTCTCGCCCAGCAGAGCACGGGGCTCAAGCAAAACCAGATCCTGAGAGGGGATCTCGATCCGCACTGCGCCAAAACGCAGTAACAGGCTGTTCTCCTCGGGCACGCAGTCAAAACACCACGCGTAATTGGGTGCAGAGGGATCGAGATCGAATTGCTGTTTCATCCACTGGCCGCCCCAGACGCCAGGATCGAAAAAGGGCGCCACGCGGAAAGGCTGGGTGGTAGTTTGCTTCAGCCCGGCTCGCAGGGCCTCGCCGCTGACCATCGCGGGCTGGTTCGTCTGGGTTGTATCCAGTAAAAAATCGGTGCGCCTGAGCAGCGGCGTTTTGTGGCGATCGAAGACGCGCCATTCGACAAAAAAGGCGCGCTTGTAGCGACGAAGCATATCTTCCTGCTGATTATCTGCGCCCCAGTTCCCAGTCTCACCCCGGCGCATACGCTGCTGGATCTCCCAGCGCGGCAGATCGGCATACACCAGCACATCACCCGGATGGACAAGCGTCGCACCGGGTCCGTAGATCACAATCAGCCCCCCGGAACACTGGTTCACCTGAACCTGCAACGCCTCCAGACGCGCGGGATCGAAAAACTCTCCAAGCTGGTGGCAGGAGAGAACGCCAAAGACGCGATCGTCTGTGAGGTTGCGCGCCAGCATCTCATGAATGGCACACTCATCCCGTCGCGCCTGTTCAGCATTGATCGCCAGCGTCGGGCGTAGACGCGGCAGCACGTTCTCTTCAAGCTCGGTCATGCGCACGCCCGGATAGCAATCAATCACCAGCACCGTGCGGCTGCGCTGTTGGGTTTGTGACTCAAGAACGCGGGTTATTGCTTCCCAGCCTTGCCAGGCGCTGTCATCAAAACCCTGTATCGCCACCGTGGGGAATTTGTCGTAGGTTGTCATTGTATCCTCCGTAATCGTTATTTAAGGTTATTCGATTAACCGTATTTGAGAAGAGTGGTTAACGCGATTAACCCGCCATAAATGCGAATCGAATCCAGAACAACAGCGGTAATGTGAAGAGTCTCACAGGGAAAAATGCAAAAAACAGGTTATTCGATTAACCTGTAGTGATGATGAAGGAGACAACATGACGGGAATTACACTGGCCGATGTCGCGAAACGCGCCGGCGTGTCAACGGCGACGGTCTCAATGGTGCTCTGCAACAAAGGCCGCATTTCGCAAAGCACGCGCGAACGTGTGCTTAAGGCGCTGGATGAATCCGGCTATGTCTATAACCAGACGGCAGCCAATTTACGTAACCGCAGCAGTAACCAGGTCGGGCTGCTCTTGCACGATATCACCAACCCTTTTTATAGCGAGATGACGGCAGGGCTAAGTCATGAAATGGAGCGCCACGAGCTGATGCTTTTTCTGGCGAATAGCGAGGAATCGGCAGAGCGACAGCAAAAATTTGTTGATTCACTGATGCGTAATAACGTCGGCGGTATGGTGCTGTGTGCGGCTCGGGAAACGCCCCTGGCCTTTTTTGAGGGTCTGAAGCGGCGCAATATTCCGGCTATCATGGTTGTGCGCCCGCTGAACGATCCGGATTTTGATTTTGTCGGAACGGATAACTTCTTAGGCACGCAGATGGCGACGGAGCATCTGCTCAGAATGGGCCATCGGCACATTGCGTTCATTGGAGGGAGTCAGAATTCGGGCTCTCGGGCGCAGCGTATCGGGGGCTTTACCAGCAAGCTGCTGGAATACGGCGTGACGCCGAATCCTGCCTGGATCAGAACCTCACACGCCAGCCAAAGCGACGGCGCGCGCGTGGCAGAGGCGTTACTTCTCGAGCATCCACACATCAGTGCGGCAATTTGCTATCAGGATGTTGTGGCGCTGGGGGTGATGCAAAGCTTACGCAAGATGGGCCGTGAGCCGGGACGTGATTTTGCGCTGGTCGGTTTCGATGATATTACCGAAGCGGCTCTGGTGCAGCCCGCATTGACCACCGTATCGGTGGCGGCGAAAGAGATTGGTCGTAAGGCAGGGGAGTTACTTTACAGCCGCATACAGGGCAACGACGAACCCGCCAAACGAATCATTCTGCCGCCTGCGCTGGTGGTGCGGGAATCATGCGGTTTTCGCTGACGATCATGTCTTTCACTGATATCTCACCCTGTTTATCATTAAATTCTAATTATCGGCGTTTTCTGTGGCAGCCTGTGCAAAGGCTGGTTAATCTGAAAACGATTTACATCATTTTAACGTAAGAGAATAACTATGCATGATGCACAGATCCGCGTCGCCATTGCGGGCGCGGGTGGACGTATGGGCCGTCAGCTGATTCAGGCGGCACTACAGATGGATGGCGTGGCGCTTGGCGCGGCGCTGGAGCGTGAAGGTTCATCGCTTTTGGGAGCCGATGCAGGCGAGCTGGCAGGCGCAGGTCAGACGGGCGTTACCGTGCAGAGCAGCCTTGAGGCGGTGAAAGAAGACTTTGACGTGTTTATCGATTTTACCCGCCCTGAAGGCACGTTGGCTCACCTGGCGTTTTGCCGTCAGCACGGTAAAGGGATGGTGATTGGCACCACCGGTTTTGACGAGGTCGGTAAGCAAGCCATTCAGGATGCGTCCACTGAGATTGCGATTGTCTTTGCGGCAAACTTTAGCGTGGGGGTAAACGTCATGCTGAAACTGCTGGAGAAGGCGGCGAAGGTGATGGGCGACTACACCGACATTGAAATCGTCGAAGCGCACCATCGCCACAAAGTCGATGCTCCGTCAGGCACGGCGCTGGCGATGGGCGAAGCGATTGCGTGTGCAATGGATAAAGATTTGAAAGACATCGCGGTCTATTCTCGCGAAGGCCACACTGGCGAGCGCGTGCCTGGCACCATTGGGTTTGCCACCGTTCGCGCGGGTGATATCGTCGGTGAACATACCGCTATGTTCGCCGATATTGGCGAAAGGATCGAAATCACTCATAAAGCATCCAGCCGCATGACATTTGCAAACGGGGCGGTACGTTCGGCATTGTGGCTGAAAGGTAAGCGTAATGGTCTTTTTGATATGCGAGATGTCCTCGAACTCAACAATTTGTAAGCATTATTACCCATCGTGATGTGGTTATTGCAGTCGTAATTACTTGATTGCATAGGGCAATATTTTATTGCCCTTTTATTTTGTCTATTTGGGGTATTTATTGTGTCTAACTGATTTAAAGTAAGTGTTTTCTCGATAATTTCTGTTGCTGAACTGTAAATTTTGACCATTTGGTCCACTTTTTATTCCTGCAAGACGTTCCTTTCTATTAAACTGCATACGCAAGCGGTTTCCACAGTGATTTAGTTGATCTTTTTGCCGCTTAATCTGAGTTCAGACCTCCAGGCTTGCAAAAGAATATACAAAACTCCCGTTTTAAGTTGACTTTTACATGGCAAATCCCCAGAATGCCGCCGTTTGCCAAAAATCCGCTGGCAACACATTTGCATTGATCCATGACATGGTTATGAATTAATATGCAAATAAAGTGAGTGAATATTCTCTGGAGGGTGTTTTGATTAAGTCAGCGCTATTGGTTCTGGAAGACGGAACCCAGTTTATCGGTCGGGCCATAGGGGCAACGGGTTCGGCGGTTGGGGAAGTCGTTTTCAATACTTCAATGACCGGTTATCAAGAAATCCTCACTGATCCTTCCTATTCTCGCCAAATCGTTACTCTTACTTATCCTCATATCGGCAATGTCGGCACCAATGCGGCTGACGAAGAATCCTCTCAGGTACATGCGCAAGGCCTGGTCATTCGCGACCTGCCGCTGATTGCCAGCAACTTCCGCAACACCGAAGACCTCTCTTCTTACCTGAAGCGCCACAACATTGTGGCGATTGCCGATATCGATACCCGTAAGCTGACGCGTCTGCTGCGCGAGAAGGGTGCACAAAACGGTTGTATCATCGCAGGGGATAACCTCGATGCGACGCTGGCGCTGGAAAAAGCGAAAGCCTTCCCGGGACTGAACGGTATGGACCTGGCGAAAGAAGTGACCACCGCTGAAGCCTACAGCTGGACGCAGGGAAGCTGGACGCTGGAAGGCGACCTGCCGGAAGCGAAACCGGAAAGCGAGCTGCCGTTCCACGTGGTGGCCTACGATTTTGGCGCCAAGCGCAACATCCTGCGTATGCTGGTTGACCGTGGCTGCCGCCTGACGGTGGTTCCGGCGAAAACCTCTGCTGAAGATGTTCTGAAGATGAACCCGGACGGCATCTTCCTCTCTAACGGTCCTGGCGACCCGGCGCCGTGCGACTACGCTATCGACGCCATCAAGTCCTTCCTTGAAACCGACATCCCAGTATTCGGCATCTGTCTCGGCCATCAGCTGCTGGCGCTGGCGAGCGGAGCGAACACCGTCAAGATGAAGTTTGGCCACCACGGTGGTAACCACCCGGTGAAAGATATCGACAACAACACGGTGATGATCACCGCGCAGAACCACGGCTTCGCTGTGGATGAAGCGACGATGCCAGCTAACCTGCGCGTGACGCATAAGTCACTGTTCGATGGTACCTTGCAGGGTATCCATCGCACCGATAAGCCTGCGTTCAGCTTCCAGGGCCACCCTGAAGCCAGCCCGGGCCCACACGATGCCGCGCCGCTGTTCGATCACTTCATCGAACTTATCGAGCAATACCGTAAGACCGCTAAATAATCAGGAGCTGAGAAGACCATGCCAAAACGTACAGACATAAAAAGCATCCTGATCCTTGGCGCTGGCCCGATTGTCATCGGCCAGGCCTGCGAATTCGACTACTCCGGCGCGCAGGCGTGTAAAGCCCTGCGTGAAGAGGGTTACCGTGTCATCCTGGTAAACTCTAACCCGGCCACCATCATGACCGACCCGGAAATGGCGGATGCGACCTACATCGAGCCGATTCACTGGGAAGTGGTACGCAAAATTATCGAGAAAGAGCGTCCGGACGCGGTGCTGCCGACCATGGGCGGCCAGACGGCGCTGAACTGTGCGCTGGAGCTGGAGCGTCAGGGCGTGCTGGAAGAGTTCGGCGTGACCATGATCGGTGCGACCGCCGACGCGATTGATAAAGCAGAAGACCGTCGCCGCTTCGACGTGGCCATGAAGAAAATTGGCCTTGATACCGCACGTTCCGGTATCGCGCACAATATGGAAGAAGCGCTGGCCGTTGCGGCTGAAGTGGGTTATCCGTGCATCATCCGCCCTTCCTTCACCATGGGTGGCACCGGCGGCGGCATTGCCTACAACCGCGAAGAGTTTGAAGAAATTTGCGAGCGCGGCCTGGATCTCTCCCCAACCAAAGAGTTGCTGATTGATGAATCGCTGATTGGCTGGAAAGAGTACGAGATGGAAGTGGTGCGTGATAAAAACGACAACTGCATCATCGTCTGCTCCATCGAAAACTTCGACGCGATGGGGATCCACACCGGTGACTCCATCACCGTTGCGCCAGCTCAGACGCTGACCGACAAAGAGTACCAAATCATGCGTAACGCCTCGATGGCGGTACTGCGTGAAATCGGCGTGGAAACCGGCGGCTCTAACGTGCAGTTCTCGGTGAACCCGAAAACCGGCCGTCTGATTGTTATCGAAATGAACCCGCGTGTGTCCCGTTCCTCCGCGCTGGCCTCCAAAGCCACCGGCTTCCCGATTGCGAAAGTGGCGGCGAAACTGGCGGTGGGTTACACCCTTGACGAGCTGATGAACGATATCACCGGTGGCCGCACGCCAGCGTCCTTCGAACCGTCCATCGACTACGTTGTGACCAAAATTCCACGCTTTAACTTCGAGAAATTCGTCGGCGCCAACGACCGTCTGACTACCCAGATGAAATCCGTTGGTGAAGTCATGGCGATTGGCCGCACGCAGCAGGAATCCCTGCAAAAAGCACTGCGCGGCCTGGAAGTGGGCGCGACCGGCTTTGACCCGAAAGTCAGCCTGGACGACCCGGAAGCGCTGACCAAAATCCGCCGCGAGCTGAAAGACGCGGGCGCAGAGCGTATCTGGTACATCGCCGATGCTTTCCGCGCGGGCCTGTCCGTCGACGGCGTATTTAACCTGACTAACATTGACCGCTGGTTCCTGGTGCAGATTGAAGAGCTGGTGCGTCTGGAAGAGAAAGTGGCGGAGCTGGGCATCAACGGCCTGGACGCAGACTTCCTGCGCATGTTGAAGCGTAAAGGCTTCGCCGATGCGCGTCTGGCTAAGCTGGCGGGCGTGCGTGAAGCGGAAATCCGCAAGCTGCGCGACCAGTACGACCTGCACCCGGTTTACAAGCGCGTGGACACCTGTGCGGCTGAATTCTCGACCGATACCGCATACATGTACTCCACCTATGAAGAGGAGTGCGAAGCGAACCCGTCCGTCGACCGCGACAAGATTATGGTGCTGGGCGGCGGTCCAAACCGTATCGGCCAGGGCATCGAGTTTGACTACTGCTGCGTACACGCCTCACTGGCGCTGCGCGAAGACGGTTACGAGACCATTATGGTCAACTGTAACCCGGAAACCGTCTCGACCGACTACGACACTTCCGACCGCCTCTACTTCGAGCCGGTCACCCTGGAAGACGTGCTGGAAATCGTGCGCATCGAGAAGCCAAAAGGCGTGATCGTGCAGTATGGCGGCCAGACTCCGCTGAAGCTGGCGCGCGCGCTGGAAGCAGCAGGTGTGCCGGTTATCGGCACCAGCCCGGATGCGATTGACCGTGCGGAAGACCGCGAGCGTTTCCAGCAGGCGGTTGACCGTCTCAAACTGAAACAGCCGGCGAACGCCACCGTGACCGCAATTGAAATGGCCGTTGAGAAAGCGAAAGAGATCGGTTACCCGCTGGTGGTGCGTCCATCCTACGTACTGGGCGGCCGCGCGATGGAAATCGTCTACGACGAAGCGGACCTGCGTCGCTACTTCCAGACGGCGGTGAGCGTTTCCAACGATGCGCCAGTGCTGCTCGACCGCTTCCTCGACGACGCGGTTGAAGTCGACGTGGATGCCATCTGCGACGGCGAAAGGGTGCTGATTGGCGGCATCATGGAGCACATCGAGCAGGCGGGCGTGCACTCCGGTGACTCCGCCTGTTCTCTGCCAGCGTACACCCTGAGCCAGGAGATTCAGGACGTAATGCGCCAGCAGGTGCAGAAGCTGGCCTTCGAGCTTCAGGTTCGCGGCCTGATGAACGTTCAGTTCGCGGTAAAAGACAACGAAGTCTATCTGATTGAAGTCAACCCGCGTGCGGCGCGTACCGTACCGTTCGTCTCCAAAGCGACCGGTATTCCGCTGGCGAAAGTGGCGGCGCGCGTGATGGCTGGCCAGACGCTGGCTCAGCAGGGCGTCACGAAAGAAATTATCCCGCCTTACTACTCGGTGAAAGAGGTGGTACTGCCGTTCAACAAATTCCCGGGCGTTGACCCGCTGTTAGGGCCAGAGATGCGCTCTACCGGGGAAGTGATGGGCGTTGGCCGTACCTTCGCAGAAGCGTTTGCGAAAGCGCAGCTGGGCAGTAGCTCCACCATGAGAAAATCTGGCCGTGCGCTGCTCTCCGTTCGCGAAGGCGATAAAGAGCGCGTGGTTGACCTGGCTGCCAAGCTGCTGAAACAGGGCTTCGAGCTGGACGCCACTCACGGTACGGCGATTGTGTTGGGTGAAGCGGGTATCAACCCGCGTCTGGTGAACAAAGTGCATGAAGGTCGTCCGCACATTCAGGACCGCATTAAGAATGGCGAGTACACCTACATCATTAACACCACCGCAGGTCGCCAGGCGATTGAAGACTCCAAACTGATTCGCCGCAGCGCGCTCCAGTACAAAGTGCATTACGACACCACCCTGAACGGCGGTTTCGCGACGGCCATGGCGCTGAATGCGGATGCCACCGAGAAGGTGATTTCGGTACAGGAAATGCACGCTCAGATTAGCAAGTAACACACATTGCCCGGTGCCATCCGGTTACCGGGCTATTTTCCCATCTTAAGAACCTTCTGGTTTTTCATCCGCTTTCAGTCAGTTAGCCTAAAATAGTTAGGTCGATAACGAAAATTCAACTGAGAGCAGGGGAATACACCATGCAAAATAAACTACTGATCGCTTCCGTTCTGGCTGCCACCGCAATGTTCACCGTGGCGGGCTGTTCGTCCAATCAGGCCGTAAAAACCACCGATGGCAAAACGATTGTTACTGACGGGAAACCGCAGGTGGATGACGATACCGGTCTGGTATCGTACAAAAACGCCGAAACCGGTCAAACTGAACAGATTAACCGTGACCAGGTTAAATCAATGGGCGAGCTGGATAACTAAAAAAAAGCAGTGGCACATGCCACTGCTTTTTTGCTTCAGGATGATCGATTACCAGCGATGGTTTAACAAAATATGACCGCCGTAGGCGGCATAGCTGTTTTCACCCCACTCACAGCTGGCACGCAGGGAGATCGTCGTGGTTTCGTTCAGGTTGCCGGTTAAGCCCAACTCTAACTGACCACGATCTTCCGGCGTATCGTTGCTGACGGTCTCGTCGTTGAATGCCAGATCGTTTTGACCAGCACCTTTCAACCAGTTAACCGCAACGTACGGCTGCCAGGCCTTGACGTCCTTCTGCTGGAAGTAGCTAGCTTTAACGCCGAGACGACCAAAGACGCTGTCATTGTCCAGGGTAGTGACGCGTACGCCGTCGCGATCGGTATGATTTTCCTGATCGAGATAGCTGTAAATCACCTGCGCCTGCGGCTCGATCTTCCAGGTGCGTTCATTTTCAGACTGGATTATCCACGCGTGGCCGACTTCAACAGACGCGGCGAAACCTTCACTATCGTAGTCTTCATCGTTGCGATTGCTGGTGACGTTGTTGTTGTACCAGCTGTAAGCGGCCCAGGTATCAACGTAGCTGCCCAGACGTAATTTCTGATCTTCCTGCCAGGTGGCGTACAGCCCAACATTGAAGCCATCAACCTTACCCTGTGCGTCACGTACGTTGTGCTTCGCATCAGAGTGGGTCTTAGCCTGGCCTGCACCGAACATCCCGCCAGCACGCAGGATACCGTTATCCATTGGCTTGCTCATGAAATCGCTGCCGACTTGCAGTACGGTGGTGGTGGTGTCGTAGCTGACTTTATCGCCACCCGCATCGTTCTCGTGATAGCGACCCTTAACGTACATCCAGGTGTTCAGGTCGTCTTCATTGCGGAAGGTGATCTGGTCGCGATCGTCACGCTTATGCAGGAACATGCTCTGTGCGGCAAGGTAGTTACCTAAGTAAGCACCCACTTCAGGTGCCATGACTTCCGGCGTATTATTACCGCCGTTGTCAGTGTTGCTGCCATTATCGGTGCTGCCGCCGTTATCGGTGCTGCCGCCGTTATCGGTGTTGCCGCCGTTGTCGGTGTTGCCGCCGTTGTCGGTGTTGCCACCATCATCGGTGTTGCCGCCGTTGTCGGTGCTGCCGCCGTTGTCGGTGTTGCCACCATCATCGGTATTACCACCATCATCGGTATTACCGCCATCATCAGTATTGCCACCGTCATCGGTATTGCCACCGTCATCGGTGTCATCGGAAGGCTCATCAGAAGGCGTCGCCTTTGATTCCAGATACCAGTTGCCGTCACTGTGCTGGTAGAGGCTATATTCCCAGGCGCCTGCAACGACCGGTTTTGCCAGCGTCAGTTGGGCTTCGGAACTGCCGCCGATGCTGACAATTTCCATACCGTTAATGGTTTGCGCGCCTGCGCCGCCAATGTTGGTGATGCTGATGCCGGACTGACCGAAGCTGCTGCCCGTAATAGTGAGGTGATCAGTTGGTGAATTATCTTCACCCAGGGTGCTGTTCATCACGATCTGGCTACCGTCAGAGCCGGTGTAGTCGCCATTAATCGTAAAATTATTGCCAACGCTATTATTAGCCGCACTGAGTAACAGCGTGCCGCCATTAGTCACGTTGCCGTTGATGGTATCGACGCCGGAAGCGCTGAGCGTGGAGTTACCCTGGACTGCATTCCATGCCGCCAGCGTACCGCCGCTAAGAACCTCGATGTTGTTGTTCACTTCGCCTGCGGTGGCAAAGGTCGCGCCATTTTCAACGGTAACGGTGGCGTTACTGCCCTTGACGCCGAGCGTTGCGCCGGTGGAGACCAGCGTGGTACCGCCGTGCAGAACCGTATCCCCTGTATAGCTATTTTTGCCCGTCAGGGTCAGGGTGTTGGAATCGACTTTTTCGACGTTACCGCTACCGGTCATGTCGGTGGCGAAAGTGAAATCGCTTCCCTGGTTAAAAATGACGGTACCGTTGTTGGTGAGCCCACCGCTGAGGGTCGCGGTTTTTTCGCCATCGCCCAGTTGCAACGAAGCATCTTTGGCCACCCGTGTATTACCGGTATTCGATACCGCGCCTGACAGGGTTAACGCGCCCGTGTCTATCAGCAAGGAATCGCCAGAGCCAATAATATCGAGATCGCCCGACAGCGCCCAATTTTCGCCGTTCATTGTGACGCTGGCAAAGCCGTCGTCTTCATTCAGACCAACAAAGTTACTGTCTTCCGAACCCGTGCCGATCAACGTCAGGGTATTTCCTCTGGAATTTGTGGATATTACGTCACCGATGAGGTTGGAGCCAGTGTCGAGCAGTAGCGTGTTATTTTTATCGCTGGCAAACATAATAGCGTTTGTTTCACCACTAATCGTTCCGCTATTTTTGATATCTAATTTTGCTGTATCTTTTACATTGATTCCGTACTGGGTTCCCTGCACAGTAGCACTGTTAAAAATCTTAGTGTTGCCATCATTTGCCGTAATAGCATCACCGTTTGTACCGATAATTTCGCCACTGTTATTAATGCCAATACCAACCTGAGTACTAAGACCTGTTTTTCCTTTTATCGTTCCGGTGCTGGTATTGGTAATATTTACTGCGGAGGAGTTTTCACTGACAAAAATGCCATTTTCCGAGCCAGTAATGTTTCCACTATTATTAAAATCACCGAGTACTGACTGAATATTCACCGCATTCGCGGTGGTGGAGGAAATGGTTGCGCCGATGTCGTTATTAATTACAATGCGCTGTACACCAGTATTTATATTCAGGCCATTTCCCGTGCCAGAAATATTCCCATTATTAGTGGCGTTAGTGGTAGTAAACCCAGTGACAGATACCGCCGCTTCACTATCTGCGGAAGATATCGTCACGTCTTTATTAATAACATATTCAGCATCGGCTGAGAAATCTTGAGGAACAGAAGTTGATTGGTCAATCGTTGCAGAAAACGCAACCGCAGGGGTGCATATCAACAAGGCAGGAAATATCTTTCCCAGAGTTTTGGTTGTATTATTTAATTGGGAGGGTTTGTTGCTCATGTACACATCCATTTGAGTGAGAAGGAATATTCGACACGTGTGTGAAACGTATATCGACCGCCTAAATAATGAGCTCAAAACAAAGAGCGTAAAATTATTATTTTTTCAATGGGTTATGTACAGACTATTTTATTAAAGAATGACTTAAGGTCCTCTAAAAATATCTGTTGGCAATATGAGTTGTTACTATTATTTTGCGGCATGAATTTGTCGTACGCGTCGTTTTCTTTCTTTAGCGCCGTAATCGCTGTTAAGGTGGTGATGATTGCCAATACTTGCGATTTACTTTGAAGCGTAAGATGACCCCTTTAAGTCGGGGTGGTAACTGTCTACACTCATTGCTACAAGAAAAGTAAAAGACGGGCATATACATGATTCTGATAATTTATGCGCACCCCTATCCGCAGCACTCGCATGCGAATAAGCGGATGCTTGAGCAGGCAAGGACGCTCGAAAACGTAGAGATACGTTCCCTCTATCAACTCTACCCTGATTTTAATATCGATGTCGCCGCCGAACAGGAGGCGCTCTCCCGTGCCGATCTGATCGTCTGGCAGCATCCGATGCAGTGGTACAGCACGCCTCCGCTGCTGAAATTGTGGATCGACAAAGTTTTCTCCCACGGGTGGGCATATGGACACAACGGCAACGCGCTTCAGGGCAAAAGTCTGATGTGGGCTGTTACCACCGGCGGGGGGGAAAGCCACTTTGAGATTGGCGCTTTCCCCGGATTTGACGTGCTGGCGCAGCCGCTCCAGGCTACTGCCCTTTACTGCGGTCTGAACTGGCTTCCGCCTTTTGCGATGCACTGTACCTTTGTCTGCGACGATGAAACCTTGCAGGCGCAGGCTCGTCACTACAAACAACGTTTACTTGAGTGGCAGGAGACGCACAATGGATAGCCATACGCTGATACAGGCGCTGATTTACCTCGGCGCGGCGGCATTAATTGTGCCCGTGGCGGTTCGTCTGGGGCTGGGCTCGGTGCTCGGCTATCTGATTGCCGGGTGTGTGATTGGCCCCTGGGGCTTTCGGCTGGTGACGGATGCCGAGTCGATCCTGCATTTTGCGGAGATCGGCGTGGTGCTGATGCTGTTTGTGATTGGTCTGGAGCTGGATCCGCAGCGGCTGTGGAAACTGCGCGCCTCGGTGTTTGGCGGAGGCGCCCTGCAAATGCTGGCCTGCGGTCTGCTGTTGGGCGGGTTCTGCATTCTGCTGGGGATGGAGTGGAAAGTCGCAGAGCTGATCGGCATGACGCTGGCGCTCTCCTCGACGGCGATTGCCATGCAGGCAATGAACGAGCGTAACCTGACGGTGTCGCAAATGGGGCGCAGCACCTTCTCCGTACTGTTGTTCCAGGATATTGCCGCCATCCCGCTGGTGGCGATGATCCCGCTGCTGGCAACCAGCGGCGCATCAACGACGCTGGGAGCATTTGCCTTATCAGCGCTGAAGGTTGCCGGTGCGCTGGCGCTGGTTGTTCTGCTTGGTCGCTACGTAACGCGTCCGCTGCTGCGCTTTGTTGCTCGCTCTGGCCTGCGCGAAGTATTCAGCGCCGTTGCGTTATTCCTGGTGTTTGGTTTTGGATTGCTGCTGGAAGAGGCCGGGCTGTCGATGGCAATGGGCGCCTTCCTCGCGGGAGTCTTACTGGCAAGCTCCGAATACCGTCACGCGCTGGAAAGCGATATCGAGCCGTTTAAAGGATTGCTGCTGGGGCTGTTTTTCATCGGCGTCGGGATGTCTATCGACTTCGGGACGCTGGTAACCCATCCGCTGCGCATCATCATTCTGCTGGTGGGTTTCCTGGTCATTAAAATGGCGATGCTGTGGCTGATTGCCCGCCCGTTAAATGTGCCAAAACCGCAACGCCGCTGGTTTGCCGTGCTGCTGGGGCAGGGGAGTGAGTTTGCTTTCGTTGTCTTTGGCGCAGCGCAGATGGCAAATGTACTTGATCCGGAATGGGCAAAAGCGCTGACGCTGGCGGTTGCGCTGTCGATGGCCGCAACGCCGATCCTGCTGGTGCTGCTGACGCGTCTGGAGAAAACGGGAAGCGAACAGGAGCGAGAAGCCGATGAGATCGACGAGGAGCAGCCGCGGGTGATCATCGCCGGATTTGGCCGATTCGGGCAGATTACTGGCCGTTTACTGCTCTCCAGCGGAGTCAAAATGGTTATCCTCGATCACGATCCTGACCATGTCGATACGCTGCGTAAATTCGATATGAAAGTGTTTTACGGTGATGCGACCCGAGTTGATCTGCTGGAATCCGCCGGGGCGGCGAAAGCCGAGGTGTTGATTAATGCCATTGACGATCCAGAGACCAGTATGCAGATGGTTGAGCTGGTTAAAGAGCATTTTCCGCATCTGACCATTATCTCCCGTGCGCGCGATGTGGATCACTACATCCAGCTGCGTCAGGCGGGTGTGGCAGCCCCTGAACGTGAAACCTTCGAAGGGGCGCTCAAATCTGGCCGCATGGCGCTGGAAAGCCTGGGGCTTGGCGCGTATGAGGCACGTGAGCGTGCCGATCTGTTCCGCCGTTTTAATCATGAGATGGTGGAAGAGATGGTGGCGATGGCGAGCAGTACGGCAACCGAACGCGCTGCGGTGTTTAAACGCACCAGCACCATGCTGACGGAGATCATCAACGAGGATCGTAATCATCTGTCGCTGGTTCAGCGCCACGGCTGGCAAGGAACGGAAGAGGGCAAGCATACTGGTGATCCTGCGGATGAACCGGAGAGTAAACCCTCTGCGTGAAGTGGAGTTGCCAGCAATATTAAAAAATTTCTAATTCTTTACCCTGCCGCCAGTCGACGAAAGATTAAGCTTTCCGTATAGTGGCGGCAATTTTTTGCATCCGGGAAATTTTCAATGATCAGTCTGATTGCAGCGCTGGCGGTAGACCGCGTTATCGGCATGGAAAACGCCATGCCGTGGAACCTGCCTGCCGATCTCGCATGGTTTAAACGTACTACGTTAAACAAGCCGGTAGTGATGGGCCGCCTGACCTGGGAGTCGATTGGTCGTCCACTGCCGGGTCGTAAGAATATTGTGATCAGTAGCCAGCCGGGCACTGACGATCGCGTTCAGTGGGTTAAGTCCGTTGATGAAGCAATTGCCGCCTGCGGCGATGCCGAAGAGATCATGGTGATCGGCGGGGGGCGTGTGTATGAGCAGTTCCTGCCTAAAGCGCAGAAACTGTATCTGACGCACATTGATGCGGAAGTGGAAGGGGATACCCATTTCCCGGATTACGATCCGGACGAGTGGGAGTCCGTATTCAGTGAGTTTCACGATGCGGATGCGCAGAACTCACACAGCTACTGCTTCGAAATTCTGGAACGTCGTTAACGGTTTTATCCTCTCCCCGAAGGGAGAGGATAAACATCTTCAGGAGGCGACTGCCTCACCCTCGCCTAAGTCCAGCTGTCGGTTGGATGGCTGCACAAAGTAGGTTTTATCTTCCCAGCGTAAGCAGGTTAAATCCCCGCCCCAGCAGCATCCGGTATCCAGCGCATAGATATTTTCCGGGGTGCCTTTTCCTTCCAGCGATGCCCAGTGTCCAAATACCACACTGTATTCGTTTGTCACGGGGCCCGGAATCGCAAACCATGGCTTAAGCGGCGCAGGGGCATTTTCAGGCGTATCTTTGCAATACATATCCAGTTGCCCGTTCGGGAAGCAGTAGCGCATCCGCGTAAAAGCATTGGTGATAAAACGCAGTCGTGCCAGGCCGCTGAGGTCATCACTCCAGTTATTTGGCATGTCGCCGTACATCGCATCAAGGAAGAACGGGTAGGAGTCGCTCGCCAGCACCGCTTCGGCGTCGCGCGCGCAGGTTTTTGCCGTCTCAAGATCCCACTGAGGCGTGATGCCGGCATGCGCCATCACCAGTTTTTTCTCTTCGTCAATCTGTAGCAGCGGCTGGCGACGCAGCCAGTTGAGCAACTCATCGGCATCCGGTGCTTCCAGCAGGGGGGTAATGCGATCTTTCGGCTTATTACGGCTGATCCCGGCATATACGGCCAGCAGATGCAGATCGTGGTTGCCCAGCACCATGCGCACGCTGTCACCCAGCGATTTGACATAGCGGAGGACGTCCAGGGAACCGGGACCGCGCGCCACTAAGTCGCCCGTCAGCCAGAGCGTGTCCTGCCCGGGGGTGAAGTCGACCTGTTTTAATAATGCGATCAGTTCATCGTAGCAACCGTGAACGTCGCCAATCAGATATGTAGACATTAGATTAATGAATAAGTGTAGGTACGGCGAGACGGAATACGGGAATAGCAATGCGGAAAGCATTGCCGTCGGCATCGACCATTTCATAATGGCCTTGCATGGTACCCAGCGGCGTTTCAATTACCGCGCCGCTGGTGTACTGATACTCTTCGCCAGGGGCGATATGGGGTTGTTCACCGACCACGCCTTCGCCCTGGACTTCAATTTCACGGCCATTGCCGTTGGTGATAAGCCAGTAGCGCCCGAGCAGTTGCACAGGCATCCGCCCCAGATTGCGAATGGTTACGGTATAAGCAAAGACAAAACGTTCTTCATCCGGTGTGGATTGGGACTCAATGTAGACGCTTTGAACCTGAACACAGACGCGGGGCGAATCAATCATGGCTTAGCTCTCCTTCGGCGGCGCATTGTCGCTGATGTAATTAGCCAGCTTGCAGTACTGCTCTACGGAAATATTTTCCGCACGCATTGCCGGGTCGATGCCCAACTCAGCTAATACGTCAACGGTAAACAGATTGCCAAGGCTGTTACGAATCGTTTTACGGCGCTGGTTAAAGGCTTCTGTCGTGATACGGCTCAGCACGCGCAGGTCTTTGACCGGGTACGGCATCGTTTTATGTGGCACCAGGCGCACAACCGCAGAATCTACCTTTGGCGGTGGCGTGAATGCGGAAGGCGGTACTTCTAATACCGGGATCACGTTGCAGTAATATTGCGCCATCACGCTTAAACGACCATACGCTTTACTGTTCGGCCCTGCAACCAGACGGTTAACGACCTCTTTTTGCAACATGAAGTGCATGTCGGCAATGGCATCAGTATAGCTAAACAGATGGAACATCAGCGGGGTGGAGATGTTGTACGGCAGGTTACCGAACACGCGCAGCGGCTGTCCCATTTTTTCTGACAGTTCGCCAAAGTTCATGGTCATCGCATCCTGCTGATAAATCGTCAGCTTCGGCCCGAGGAACGGGTGCGTTTGCAGACGCGCGGCCAGATCGCGGTCGAGTTCGATAACGGTCAGTTCGTCGAGGCGTTCGCCTACCGGCTCGGTCAGCGCGGCAAGACCCGGGCCGATTTCGACCATGGCCTGACCTTTCTGCGGATTAATGGCAGAAACGATACTGTCGATCACAAACTGATCGTTGAGGAAGTTTTGCCCGAAGCGTTTACGGGCTAAGTGGCCCTGATGGACTCGATTAGTCATTGAGTATTAACAATCATTTTGATGGCGAGATTAAGCGCCGTAATAAAACTGCCGACATCCGCTTTTCCCTGGCCTGCCAGATCCAGCGCAGTACCGTGGTCAACGGACGTTCGAATAAAGGGTAAACCGAGGGTGATATTCACCCCGCGGCCAAAGCCCTGGTATTTTAGCACGGGCAGACCCTGATCGTGGTACATCGCGAGTACGGCGTCGGCATTATCCAGGTATTTGGGCTGGAAAAGGGTGTCGGCAGGCAGAGGCCCGCTGAGGTTCATCCCCTTCGCCCGCATCTCCTCAAGCACCGGAATGATGATGTCGATCTCTTCGGTGCCCATATGTCCGCCCTCACCCGCGTGCGGATTCAGGCCGCAAACCAGCACATGCGGCTGCGGAATGCCGAATTTGGTTTGCAGATCGTGATGCAAAATGCCAATGATCTCACGCAGGAGTTCAGGCGTAATGGCATCCGGAATGGCTTTGATCGGCAGGTGCGTTGTTACCAGCGCAACGCGCATTGCTTCGGTTGCCAGCATCATCACCACTTTCGGGCTGTGCGAACGCTCTTCGAAAAATTCGGTATGCCCGGTAAACGGAATGCCCGCGTCATTGATCACGCCTTTATGCACCGGACCGGTGATCAGGGCGGCAAATTCGCCCTGAAGGCAACCGTCACAGGCGCGCGCCAGCGTCTCGACAACGTAGTGGCCGTTTTCGGTGTGTAACTCACCGGGGACAACAGGCGCACGGAGCGGAACAGAAAGCAGGGTGAGAGTACCCGCCTGCTGCGGTGCGGGCTGTTGGCCTTCAACGTAAGGGAGGAGCGTTAAAGGCAGACCGAGCAAAGCTGCCCGGTCTTGTAACAGTGTTGCATCTGCGCAGACAACCAACTCTACCGGCCAGCTGCGCTGGGCGAGCTGAACCACAAGGTCAGGCCCAATCCCGGCGGGTTCGCCGGGGGTGATCACAACACGATGCGGTTTCATCAGTTGCTCAACACTTTCACGTAAGCGCTGGCGCGTTGTTCCTGCATCCAGGTTGCGGCTTCTTCAGAGAACTTACGGTTAAACAGCATGCGATACGCACGGTCTTTCTGCGCCGCGTCGGTTTTATCCACGTTGCGCGTGTCCATCAGCTGGATCAGATGCCAGCCGAAGGAGGAGTGTACCGGCGCGCTCATCTGGCCTTTATTCAGCTTCATTAACGCATCGCGGAAAGCCGGATCGTAAATATCCGCTGCCGCCCAACCCAGGTCACCGCCCTGGTTTGCAGAGCCAGGATCCTGAGAGAACTCTTTTGCCGCTTTATCGAAGGTGGTTTTACCGCTCTTGATGTCTGCCGCGATCTGTTCCAGCTTCGCACGAGCCTGATCGTCAGTCATGATCGGAGACGGCTTAAGCAGGATATGACGCGCATGCACTTCGGTAACCGAAATGTTCTGGCTCTGGCCGCGCAGGTCGTTCACTTTCAGAATGTGGAAGCCCACACCGGAACGGATTGGACCGACGATGTCGCCTTTCTTCGCCGTGCTCAGCGCCTGGGCAAACAGGGATGGCAGCTCCTGAATACGCCCCCAGCCCATTTGGCCGCCTTTCAGCGCCTGCTGGTCAGCGGAATAGGTGATCGCCAGCTTGCCGAAGTCATCGCCATTACGCGCCTGCTCAACGATAGCGCGCGCCTGGCTTTCCGCCTCAGCCGCCTGATCGGAAGTTGGGTTTTCCGGCAGTGGGATCAGGATGTGGCTCAGGTTAAGCTCAGTGCTGGCATCATTCTGATTCCCCACCTGTTTTGCCAGGGCATCCACTTCCTGAGGAAGGATGGTGACGCGGCGACGGACTTCATTGTTACGCACTTCTGAAATCAGCATCTCTTTACGGATCTGATTACGGTAGGTGGCATAGCTGATGCCGTCGTAGGCCAGGCGGCTACGCATCTGATCCGGGGTAATGTTGTTCTGCTTTGCAATGTTGGCGATCGCCTGATCGAGCTGCTCGTCAGAGATCGTCACGCCCATTTTCTGGCCCATCTGAAGAACAATCTGATCCATGATCAGACGCTCCAGGATCTGGTGGCGCAGCGTAGCGTCATCCGGAAGCTGTTGACCTGCTTCGCCCGAGTTGAGCTTTACAGATTTCATCAAACCGTCAACGTCACTTTCAAGCACGACGCCGTTGTTAACCACAGCCGCGACTTTATCGACAACCTGTGGGGCCGCGAAGCTGGTATTCGCAACCATAGCGACACCGAGTAGCAGCGTTTTCCAGTTCTTCATACTTTTTCCATTTCAATTAACCGCAAAGCGGATTACGTTGTAAATCAAGCACATTACAATGAACTACGATACGGCAGAATGTTCGAGCGCAGCATCTGCTGCGTGCCCAGACCGTAGTTAGAACTCAGGCCGCGCAGCTCGATATTAAAGCCGATCACGTTATCATATTTGCCCTGACTGTTTTGCGTATCCCAGCCGTTAAGTTTGCGTTCGTAACCGACACGTATTGCGTAACAGCAGGAGTTGTATTGCAGACCCAGCATCTGGTCAGCAGGTTTTTGGGCATTCGTGTCATAGTAGTAGGCCCCGACGACTGACCAACGATCGGCGATCGGCCAGCTCGCGGCGGTACCCACCTGTGAAATACCGTCTTTGTATTGGTCTGTATTCGCATAGTTTGGCAGCGTCGCCTGGATATACTCCGGGCTGGCGTAACGGTACGTCAACTGCAACATGCGGTCTTCATCACGACGGTATTCGATGGCTGCGCTGCCCGTCGCGATATTGTCCAGTCGTGTATCGTACTGAACACCACCGCGCAGACCCCAACGATCCGTCATGCGCCAGTAGGTGTCGCCCGCCCATACCAGTGAGCCCGTTTTGTTGTCTTTCTCCCAGTTAATGTCGTCATCACCGGTACGAGACTCGGTGAAATAGTAGATTTGACCAACAGAAACGTTAAAACGTTCAACGGCAGCATCATCATATACGCGCGTTGTGACGCCAGTCGTTAACTGGTTAGCAGACGCAATACGGTCAAGCCCGCCGTAGGTACGGTCACGGAACAGGCCGCTGTAGTCTGATTGCAGGAAGGAAGAGTCGTAGTTTTGAATTTTGCTCTGATCGCGATAAGGCACATACAGATACTGCATACGCGGCTCAAGCGTCTGGGTGTATCCATCGGCGAGAAGGCCCATATCACGTTCGAAGATCAGCTTCCCGTCCATTTTGAATTGCGGAAGCGTACGGTTTACCGACTCTTCAAGATCGGTACCATAGCGTTTGTTATACCAGTCCAGATTTTTCTGCTGGTAGTGGGTGGCCATCAGCTTAGCTTCGGTATTCAGGCTCGCCCAGTCGTTTGACCACGGCAGATTGATCGTCGGCTCGATATGCAGACGCGTTGATTCCGGCATATCCGAGTTGGTGTTGACGAAATGGACCGCCTGCGCGTAAACGCGCGTGTCGAAAGGACCCACATCGTTCTGGTACCAGTTAACGTCCAGCTGCGGCTCTGCGCCGTAGGTGCTGTTTGTTTGCGTATCAAATACCTGGAACTGTTTGGTCGACACCGTCGCGTCAAAGTTCTCAATGGCGTAGCCCACGCTGAATTTCTGCGTGGCGTAACCGTCGGTACTGGAGCCGTATTTAGAATCAAAGTCGTTGAAGTAATACGGATCGCTGACTTTGGTGTAGTCGATGTTGAAGCGCCACACCTGATCCAATACCCCGGCGTGCTTCCAGTAGTACATCCAGCGGTGCTTATCACCTTCGCTCGGATGCTCGTCCTGGAACACCTTATCTGATGGCAGATAATCAAATTCCATCAGACCCGCGCCCGCCTTGGTCAGATAGCGGAATTCGTTCTCCCACATGATGTTACCGCGCTTATGGATATAGTGCGGCGTGATCGTGGCGTCCATGTTGGGCGCAATGTTCCAGTAGTACGGCAGGTAGAACTCAAAGTAGTTCGACGTGCTGTACTTGGCGTTCGGGATCAGGAAACCTGAACGACGTTTGTCACCCACAGGCAGTTGCAGGTAAGGGCTATAGAAAATGGGCACCGGGCCGAGTTTAAAACGGGCGTTCCAGATCTCTGCAACCTGTTCTTCACGGTCGTGGATCACTTCACTGCCCACCACGCTCCAGGTATTTGACCCTGGCAAACAGGAGGTAAACGTGCCGTTTTCGAGAATGGTGTAGCGGTTTTCGCCGCGCTGCTTCATCAGGTCCGCGGTACCGCGCCCCTGACGACCGACCATCTGGTAATCACCTTCCCAGACGTTGGTGTCTTTGGTATTCAGATTCGACCAGGCTTTCGGACCTTTCAGGATGACCTGATTGTCGTCATAGTGCACATTACCCAGCGCATCCACCGTACGGACAGGCGCCTGAGCACCTTCCGGTTGCTTCTGGTGCAATTGCACTTCGTCAGCAAGCAGGCGACTGTTTCCCTGGTTAATATCGACATTGCCCGTAAAGGTCGCATTGTCAGGATAATTACCTTTTGCGCTGTCGGCATTAATGGTGACGGGTAAGTCATTCGTATCGCCTTTCACCAGTGGGCGATTGTAACTTGGGACGCCAAGCATACACTGCGAGGCGAGATCGGCTGCGAGCCCCTGTTGGCTATACAGGGCGGTGCCAATCATTGTGGCCAGAAGGGTGGGGATACGTTTTTTCATACGTTGTATTTTATTGTTCCGTCATCAGTGGCTACGGCTTACAAACGCTCAGAGACTATCTTACTCATCAGCGCAGTACCAGCGTTAATCCTGCCCGTTTGCGCGCCAGAGTGTTAGGCTCGCTATCGAATGACGAGTATGATAATGCAAATTATAGGCGATGTCCCTCAATTGACCGTGGCGCGACCACTGTAATGATGGCGTTGCGTCGGCCAGGAACATGACCATTCGGGGAGTATATGCAGTATTGGGGTAAAATAATCGGCGTTGCGTTCGCAATTATTATGGGTGCCGGATTCTGGGGTGTCGTTCTTGGCCTCATTATCGGCCATATGTTTGATAAAGCACGCAGCCGCAAAATGGCCTGGTTTGCCAACCAGCGTGAGCGCCAGTCACTCTTTTTCTCCACCACCTTCGAGGTGATGGGGCACTTAACCAAATCAAAAGGACGCGTAACGGAAGCCGATATTCAGGTGGCCAGCGTCTTTATGGATCGCATGAATCTGCACGGCGAATCCCGCATCGCGGCGCAGAATGCGTTCCGGATTGGTAAATCAGATCACTACCCGCTGCGTGAAAAAATGCGGCAGTTCCGTAGCATCTGTTTCGGGCGTTTTGATTTAATTCGGATGTTTCTGGAAATTCAAATCCAGGCCGCCTTCGCGGATGGCTCTCTGCATCCGAATGAACGGGACGTCCTGTATGTGATTGCTGAAGAGTTGGGCATTTCCCGCATGCAGTTCGATCAGTTCCTGCGCATGATGCAGGGCGGCGCGCACTTTGGCGGCGGTTATCAGCAGCAATCGTCCGGCGGCGGCTGGCAGCAGGCGCAGCGTGGCCCTACGCTTGAAGATGCCTGTAACGTCCTCGGCGTGAAGCCGTCTGACGATGTTACGACCATCAAACGCGCCTATCGTAAGCTGATGAGCGAGCACCATCCGGATAAGCTGGTGGCGAAAGGCCTGCCGCCAGAGATGATGGAGATGGCGAAACAGAAAGCGCAGGAAATCCAGAAAGCCTACGAGCTAATTAAAGAGCAGAAAGGTTTTAAATAAAAAAATGGCCCGACAGTGTCGGGCCATTTTTTCAGAAGTCCACCGGGGCTTTGAACGTCATGGCGTTGCCGAAAGCAGGGTGGGTGATGGTGAGCGTCTGCGCATGCAGTTGCAGGCGCGGCGCTAACGCCAGCGCTTCCGGCGGCGCATAGAATCTGTCCCCCAGAATGGGGTGACCCATCGCAAGCATATGCACACGCAGCTGGTGGGAGCGCCCGGTAATCGGCTTCAGCAGGACGCGCGCGGTGTTATCCGGCGCGTACTCCAGCACTTCATACTCGGTTTGCGCGGCCTTGCCGGTTTCGTAACACACCTTCTGCTTTGGCCGGTTCGGCCAGTCGCAAATCAGCGGTAAATCCACCAGCCCTTCCGCCTGCGCCGGATGGCCCCAGACGCGCGCGACATACTGTTTCTTCGGCTCGCGCTCGCGGAACTGACGCTTCAGCTCGCGTTCTGCCGCTTTATTCAGAGCCACCACAATCACGCCGCTGGTCGCCATATCCAGACGATGGACAGACTCGGCCTGGGGATAATCACGCTGGATACGCGTCATCACGCTGTCTTTATGCTCTTCCAGACGCCCCGGCACGGATAACAAGCCGCTCGGCTTGTTAACCACCATAATATGCTCGTCCTGATACAGAATGACCAGCCACGGATCCATCGGGGGATTGTAGGGCTCCATTACCATCTTGCGCTCCGCTTACTGATGCGTCACAACGATAAGACGCAGGGCGTCGAGACGCCATCCCGCCTGATTCAGGCTTTCCAGCACCTGCTGGCGGTTGCTCTCAATGGCGGCCAGCTCATCGTCACGAATGTTAGGGTTCACTGCTTTCAACGCTTCCAGACGCGACAGCTCGGCAGAAAGCTTCTCATCGGCTTCGCTACGCGCCGCATCGATCAGCACTCTGGCCGCTTTTTCGGCCTGGGCTTCACCCAGTTGCAGAATGGCATGCACGTCCTGCTGCACCGCATTCACCAGCTTACTGCCGGTATGGCGGTTCACCGCGCTCAGCTGACGGTTGAAGCTTTCAAACTCCACCTGGCCGGCCAGGTTCGTACCGTTTTTATCCAGCAGCAGACGCACCGGGGTTGGCGGCAGGAAGCGGTTAAGCTGAAGCTGTTTCGGCGCCTGCGCTTCCACAACGTAGATCAGCTCCACCAGCAGCGTGCCCACAGGCAAGGCTTTGTTCTTCAACAGGGAGATGGTGCTGCTGCCGGTATCGCCGGAGAGGATCAGATCCAGACCGTTGCGGATCAGCGGGTGCTCCCAGGTGATGAACTGTGCATCTTCGCGGGAAAGCGCCACATCACGCTCAAAGGTGATGGTGCAGCCGTCTTCCGGCAGGCCCGGGAAATCCGGCACCAGCATATGATCGGACGGGGTCAGCACGATCATGTTCTCGCCGCGATCGTCCTGGTTAATGCCGACGATGTCGAACAGGTTCATGGAGAAGCTGATCAGGCTGGTGTCATCGTCCTGTTCTTCGATACTTTCGGCCAGCTGCTGCGCTTTTTCACCGCCGTTGGAGTGGATCTCCAGCAGGCGATCGCGACCCTGCTCCAGCTGAGCTTTCAACGCGTCGTGCTTCTCTCGACAGGATTTGATCAGCTCATCAAAGCCCTCGGTGTTTTCCGGCGCCGCGAGGTAACCGATCAGATCGCTATGCACCTGGTCATAAATGGTGCGGCCCGTCGGGCAGGTATGTTCAAACGCATCCAGGCCTTCGTGGTACCAGCGAACCAGAACGGACTGGGCGGTTTTCTCCAGATACGGAACGTGGATCTGAATATCGTGCGCCTGACCGATACGATCCAGACGGCCGATACGCTGCTCCAGCAGATCCGGGTTAAACGGCAGATCGAACATCACCAGATTGCTGGCGAACTGGAAGTTACGGCCTTCAGAACCGATTTCGGAGCACAGCAGAACCTGCGCGCCGCTGTCCTCTTCACTAAACCACGCCGCAGCGCGGTCGCGCTCGATAATAGACATGCCTTCATGGAACACGGCGGCGCGAATACCTTCGCGCTCGCGCAGCACTTGTTCAAGTTGCAGGGCGGTGGCTGCCTTGGCGCAGATCACCAGCACCTTCCGGGAACGGTGCGCGGTCAGATAACCCATCAACCACTCCACGCGCGGATCGAAGTTCCACCAGGTGCCAGTGTCGCCTTCAAATTCCTGATAAATCTGCTCCGGGTAGAGCATGTCGCGCGCGCGATCTTCCGCTGATTTACGGGTGCCCATAATGCCGGAGACTTTAATCGCCGTCTGGTACTGGGTCGGCAGCGGCAGTTTGATGGTGTGCAGCTCGCGTTTCGGGAAGCCTTTCACGCCGTTACGGGTGTTGCGGAACAGCACGCGGCTGGTGCCGTGACGGTCCATCAGCATGTCGATCAGCTCTTTACGCGCGGATCCCGCATTATCGCTGTCGCTGTTCGCGGCCTGAAGCAGCGGCTCAATATCCTGCTCGCCGATCAGATCGCTGAGGGTGTTAAGTTCATCATTAGAGAGACGATTACCGGCCAGCAGCAGCGCGACGGCGTCCGCCACCGGACGGTAGTTTTTCTGCTCTTCAACAAACTGCTCAAAATCGTGGAATCGGTTCGGATCGAGCAGGCGCAGACGGGCGAAGTGGCTCTCAAGACCCAGCTGCTCCGGGGTGGCGGTCAGAAGCAGAACGCCCGGTACGCGCTCGGCAAGCTGCTCAATCGCCATGTATTCACGGCTTGGCGCATCTTCGCTCCAGACGAGGTGGTGCGCTTCGTCGACGACCATCAGATCCCATTCTGCGTCGCACAGGTGCTCCAGGCGCTGCTTGCTGCGGCGTACGAAGTCCAGGGAGCAGATCACCAGCTGTTCGGTTTCAAACGGGTTGTCCGCGTCGTGCTGGGCTTCGGCATAGCGCTCGTCGTCGAACAGGGAGAAGCGCAGGTTAAAGCGGCGCAGCATCTCGACCAGCCACTGGTGTTGCAGCGTTTCCGGCACCACAATCAGCACGCGCTCGGCAGCGCCAGAGAGCAGCTGCTGGTGCAGGATCATGCCTGCTTCGATGGTTTTACCCAGGCCCACTTCGTCAGCCAGCAGCACGCGAGGCGCATGGCGACGGCCCACGTCATGGGCGATATTCAGCTGATGGGGAATAAGGCTGGTACGCTGGCCGCGCAGGCCGCTCCACGGCATGCGGTACTGTTCACTCTGGAACTTACGCGCGCGGTAGCGCAGGGAGAAGCGATCCATTCGGTCGATTTGCCCGGCAAACAGACGGTCCTGCGGCTTGCTGAAAACCAGTTTGCTGTCGAGCAGCACTTCACGCAGGATAACATTCGTCTCGTCGGTATCAAGACGCGTTCCAATGTAGGCGAGCAGTCCATTCTCTTCTTTTACGTCTTCAACCTTCAGCTGCCAGCCTTCGTGGCTGGTCACGGTGTCGCCCGGATTGAACATTACGCGGGTAACAGGGGAGTCATTGCGAGCGTACAGGCGGTTTTCACCGGTAGCAGGGAAAAGGAGGGTAACCATGCGCGCATCGACGGCAACGACGGTTCCTAATCCAAGTTCGCTTTCTGTATCGCTGATCCAGCGTTGACCAAGTGTAAAAGGCATAGTTGTTCGGCTCTAATCTTTAATTGCAGGCAATAGTTCGACCCCGTCAAAAAAGACGGTCATCGAAAAATGGGTCCGGGAATGGAAAGGGCGCTATGGTACTGGATGGCAACGGTTTCGTCACGCGTCAAAATAGCCCAAGTTGTCCTGTCACTAGTGTAGCAAAGTCGTCATTGATGAACGGTAAAATTCCCTCCGCAACCGGCTGAAGCTGGCGGGTCAGGTAGTGATCGTAATCGAGCGGAGACTGCTGGTAATCAACGGGTTCCGGGCCGTTAGTTGTCCAGACGTATTTGATCGTACCCCGGTTCTGATACTGCGGCGCACGGCCCCGGCGAACATTCTCTTCATCCGCCAGCCGCGCGGCGCGTACGTGGGGAGGAATATTACGTTGATATTCGGCCAGCGGGCGGCGCAGGCGCTTGCGATACACCAGCTGGTCATCCAGCTCACCCGCCATCAGGCTGGCGATGGTGTCGCGCACGTAGTCCTGATAGGGCTCGTTGCGAAACACCCGCAGGTAGAGCGTCTGCTGGAACTGCTGCGCCAGTGGCGTCCAGTCGGTGCGCACCGTCTCCAGCCCTTTAAAGACCATCCGCTGCGTGTCACCTTCCTGAATCAGCCCGGCGTAGCGCTTCTTGCTGCCCTGGTCGGTTCCGCGAATGGTCGGCATTAAAAAGCGGGCAAAATGGGTTTCAAACTCCAGCTCTAACGCGCTGGTTAACCGCTCTTTTTGCAAATTTTCGCGCCACCAGTCGTTCACGTAGGCGACCAGTTCTTTGCCGATGCGCGCGGCGTCGTCTTCTGAATGGGCCGCTTTCAGCCAGACAAAGGTGGAGTCGGTATCGCCATAAATAACGTCATAGCCCCGGGATTCAATCAGCGCTTTGGTCTGGCGCATAATGTCGTGCCCGCGCATGGTGATGGAAGACGCCAGACGGGGATCAAAGAAGCGGCAGGCGCTGGTACCCAGCACGCCGTAAAAGGCGTTCATAATGATTTTCAGCGCCTGTGAGAGCGGCTTGTTGCCGTGGCGCTTCGCCTCGTCGCGGCCGTGCCAGATGTTTCCCACAATTTCGGGCAGGCAGTGTTTTTCCCGCGAGAAGCGTGCTCCAAGAAAACCTTCGGTGCTGTGCGCATCGTCTGGCTGCGCCATGCCCTCAACCAACCCGACGGGATCGATCAGGAAGGTGCGGATAATCGACGGGTAGAGGCTTTTGTAATCCAGCACCAGCACCGAGTCATACAATCCTGGCCGGGAGTCCATCACGTACCCGCCGGGACTGGCCTGCGGCGGCACGTCGCCGAGGTTAGGGGCGACATAGCCTGCCCGGTGCATCCGCGGGAAATAGAGGTGGCTGAAGGCCGCTACCGAGCCGCCGTGCCTGTCGACCGCGAGACCGTTCACCGTCGCCCGCTCCAGCAGGAACGGCATGATCTCGGTTTTGTGGAAGATCTGCGTCACCAGCTCGCAATCTTTCAGGTTATAGGTAGCGAGCGCCGGCTTATCTTCATTAAAGCGCCGGTCGATCTCGTCCATTCGGTCCCAGGGATTGTCGATGGATTTACCTTCGCCGAGCAGCGCCTGGGCGACCGCTTCCAGCGAGAAGGAAGAGAAGTTCCAGAAGGCGGATTTCAGCGCCTCGATACCGTCGATAATCAGGCGACCGTTAGCCTGCGCGAAGAAAACACCGTTCTTAAAACCGTGCTCACGCCACTCCAGCTCGCTGTTGCCGCGCCCCAGAATCAGCGGGATACGGTAACGCTCGGCATGTTTTTGCAGCACGCGCAGGTCAAACTGCACTACGTTCCAGCCGATCAGAACATCCGGATCGTGCTCGGCAAACCACTGGTTAAGCTTCTCCAGCAGTTGCGGGCGGCTGTTGACGTACTCCAGATTAAAATCCAGCGCGGACGCATCGCCGTTCGGCGGCCCGAGCATATAGACAACCCGCTGCCCACAGCCTTCCAGGCCAATGCAGTACAGTTCGCCATGGCGGGTGGTTTCAATATCCAGCGACACCCACTTTAGCGGCGGGCGATAGTGCGGATTAGGCTTCAGGCGCGCGTTAACGATCCTGCCGTTTTGCGCGGTGCCATCTACCCAGACGGGGGCGGTGATAAACCGCTCCATCAGAAAGCGTTCAGGCGGGCGAATGTCGGCCTCGTAAAGCGTCACGCCTGCTTCACGAAGCAGCTTTTCATAGCGCATCAACTGGCGATGGGCGCGGCAGTAGAGGCCGTAAACCGGCTGGCGGTGGAAATCTTTCAGCTGAAGCGGCGTAAGGCGCCAGTTGTTTTCGCCGCGTAGCAGTTGTTTCACTTTCTCGACGTGAGCTTCAGGAATAAAGGCCACGGACTCCTGCGGCGGGAGCGTAACGTTTAGTGGGCCGTTGTCCGTTGCCAGCCAGAATTCAACCTCAGTACCCTGAGGGGTATCCCGCCAGTGTCTGGTCAGTAAAAAGCCTTCTTGCGCCTGCGTCACGGCGTTATCCCATAAAACAAAACCAGGCCTGATTATAGCCTGGTTTTGTTGGGTTTACTGATTTTTTATACAGTGTTTTTTCTATCAAGTTTCAAAAAATTCTAATTCCAACGTTTTTTCTTTCTGGAAAATGCAGTATCGCTGGTAGTTGTCAGAAAAGTCATTTTTATCATTATATAACCATGAGCAGTCATACTTATTTAAACCCTTAAGCATTTCAAGAAAAGCAATGAGGTCTTGTTTCTTTTCGAGGATATTATTAATATCAGTCCAGGTAATGATAACTCTTGTTTGTTGGTTGTCAGGGTTGTAATCATAGCTGTAAACGCTATTATTCGAAATAAAGGGTAATTTTTTTAAAGTTGCAGGAGTGTATAGCCAAAAAGAGAAGGTATTATCTTGGGTGTAATTATGATGGCCTGTGGTCAGAATAAACCATGTGTAACTTACGAAAGCAGGGAATAACAATGCGAGCAGTAATAAAAAGAGTTGTTTTTTCACAGGTTCTATCCTGAATAAGGCTGATGCGGGTTTAACAGGAAGAATATTGGACGCTCAAATGGGTCATCTGAGTAATTAAATTCACTTACAGAGGAGAATGAGCTATATAACTCATGATTTATACGTGTAGATTCCTTAAAGAAGTTTTTAACAGGTTGGTCTTTGAAGTTGTTTATAAAAAAATCATGATATTCCTGAGTAAGCGGCTTAATATAGCTTAGCCATGAAGGGAGTTCTTTTTTTATCGGATAACCATATTTCATTGGTGGTTCTGTTGGGAACAACAAAGGTGAAAATTGGGTATTTTTGTAGTGTCCGAGGGGAGCATACGAATCCCATACCTGAAGCGCTGTTTCATAAGAAACTGGTTCGGCTAACCATAAAGGATCAGGACCCTTTCCAAATACACGGTAGAATCCTACTAAATCTGAAATTAGATCTTCCGCACTATATCCACTATCTGTATACCAGTTGAAGAGAATCGAATTCTGCCATGCTTCGAATCTTTTAGCAGTACTGTACATAATTGTGAGTGCTACTCGTGCTTTTACCTGTGGCGATAAACATGCTTTTACCATAACTTGTGTGCTTACGCCTGTTCGTAAAGAAATTTTCCTATCTAAAATCTTCACGTTTTTTCCCATTTCTTGGTGATATGAAACGGGATAGTACCATTCATCAAATTCTTCGAAATATTCAGCGAATGTTTCATTGTCTAATTTAGTTTTCAAAGCTCTGGCGTCATTCCCCTGAGCGTGACCCAGATCAATCCAGCCTAATTTTTTTGTGTATATTAGTCCATGTTTACTGGTTGTTGCAAAAAGACCATCGGTAATATCATTTCTAGTGCTCATGCTCACCTCCATTTGGATGTTTTTTATAACAAAGAGAGGTGTGTAAAACAAATATTTTATTTTTATTCGTTAGGATAACGTATTCTTTATATATATAAAGGCATCTGCGTAGCAGATGCCTTTGAATCTTTACTGCCCGTAGTAGGCTTTCGCACCGTGCTTACGCAGGTAATGCTTATCCAGCAGGGTTTGCTGCATATCCGGCAGCTGCGGTACCAGCTGGCGGCAGAAGATCCCCATATAGGCGACTTCCTCCAGCACGATCGCGTTGTGCACCGCGTCCTCCGCGTTTTTACCCCAGGCAAACGGGCCGTGGGAGTGCACCAGCACGCCGGGCATTTGCGCCGCGTCGATTCCCTGTTTTTCGAAGGTTTCGACAATCACGTTCCCCGTTTCCCATTCGTACTCACCGCCGATCTCCGCATCGGTCATCAGACGCGTGCAGGGAATGGTGCCGTAAAAGTAGTCCGCGTGGGTGGTGCCGGTGGCCGGAATAGGCTGGCCCGCCTGCGCCCAGATGGTCGCGTGACGCGAATGGGTATGCACAATCCCGCCGATGGTCGGGAAGGCCTGATACAGCAGGCGATGAGTGGGCGTATCGGAGGAGGGCTTTTTATTGCCTTCAACCACTTCACCCGTTTCGATGCTGACCACCACCATGTCTTCTGCGGTCATTACCGTGTAATCCACGCCGGAAGGCTTGATCACGAACACCCCTTTTTCCCGGTCAACGGCGCTGACGTTGCCCCATGTCAGGTTTACGAGGTTATGTTTTGGCAGCGCCAGGTTGGCTTCGAGTACCTGACGTTTGAGATCTTCTAACATTGTCGTCTCCTGCCGGATGGCGCTGCGCTTATCCGGCCTACAGAACCGTAGGCCCGGTAAACGAAGTGCCACCGGGCACTCCGTACTTAGCGTTTTGAACCGTAATAGACTTCGTTCCAGCGCAGCGCGTCTTTAAAGGCTGGCAGACGGGTGTCGTTATCAATTACGGTCAGTTCGATGTCGTGCAGCTCGGCAAACTGACGCATATCGTTCAGGTCAAGCGCGTGGCTGAATACGGTGTGGTGCGCGCCGCCGGCCAGGATCCAGGCTTCCGAGGCGGTTGGCAGGTCAGGCTGCGCTTTCCACAAAGCGTTGGCGACCGGCAGCTTCGGCAGAGAATGCGGGGTTTCAACCGCATCGACGCAGTTCACCAGCAGGCGGAAACGATCGCCGAGGTCAATCAGGCTGGCGTTAATGGCCGGGCCGGTACGGGTGTTGAAGATCAGACGGGCCGGATCCGCTTTGCCGCCAATGCCGAGGTACTGCACGTCGAGGATCGGTTTCTCTTCAACCGCGATGGATGGACACACTTCCAGCATGTGCGAGCCGAGCACCAGATCGTTGCCGTTCTCGAAGTGGTAGGTGTAGTCCTCCATAAAAGAGGTGCCGCCCTGTAGACCGGTCGACATCACCTTCATGATGCGAAGCAGAGCGGCAGTTTTCCAGTCGCCTTCGCCCGCAAAGCCGTAGCCCTGCTGCATCAGACGTTGTACCGCCAGACCCGGGAGCTGTTTCAGGCCGTGGAGATCTTCAAAGGTGGTGGTGAAGGCATGGAAGCCGCCCTGTTCCAGAAAACGCTTCATGCCCAGCTCAATACGTGCGGCATCCAGCACGTTCTGGCGCTTGTCACCGTTGACCTGTGCCGCAGGCGTCAGGCGATAGCTGCTTTCGTACTCGTCCACCAGCGCGTTAACGTCGCCATCGCTGATGTCATTCACCACCTGCACCAGGTCGCCCACCGCCCAGGTGTTGACGGAGAAGCCAAATTTAATCTGCGCGGCCACTTTATCACCGTCGGTGACCGCCACTTCGCGCATGTTGTCGCCGAAACGCACCACTTTCAGGTGGCGGGTATCCTGCTTAGATACCGCCTGACGCATCCAGGAGCCAATACGTTTTTGTGCCTGACCGTCCTGCCAGTGCCCGGTCACCACGGCATGCTGTTGACGCATGCGCGCGCCGATGAAGCCGAACTCGCGGCCGCCGTGCGCGGTCTGGTTCAGGTTCATGAAGTCCATGTCGATGCTGTCCCACGGCAGGGAGGCGTTGAACTGCGTGTGGAATTGCAGCAGCGGTTTGTTGAGGATAGCCAGGCCGTTGATCCACATTTTGGCTGGCGAGAAGGTGTGCAGCCACACCACCAGGCCAGCGCATTTGTCATCGTAATTGGCATCGCGGCAAATGTTGGTGATTTCGTCCGGGGTGGTACCCAGCGGCTTCAGCACCAGTTTGCACGGCAGTTTGGCTTCCGCGTTCAGCGCATTCACAACGTGCTCCGCGTGTTTCGTCACCTGCTGCAACGCTTCCGGTCCGTACAAATGCTGGCTGCCAATCACAAACCACACTTCATAATTATTAAAAATGGTCATTATCGTGTCCTTAATGTGTCAGGGTTGCCGTAGTGTCCGCGGTGCTTTTGGCCGGGGCGGCGACAGGGAGATAGTGAAGTTCGGCGCTTTTTGCCCATTGCTGGTAGCGCTGATAAAGCTGTTCAAAGCGTTGTGCCTGCTGAGTCTGCGGCTGGAGCGTACTTTCGACGGCGCTCGCCATATGCTGTTGCGCGGTCGGGATATCCGCATGGACGCCTGCGGCCACGGCAGCGAAAATCGCGGCGCCCAGCGCACAGCACTGATCGGAGGCCACAATTTGCAGCGGCCGGTTCAGCACGTCGCAGCAGGCCTGCATAATCACCGGGTTTTTACGGGCGATGCCCCCCAGCGCCATCACGTTGTTTACGTCAATGCCCTGCCCGGTGAAGCACTCCATAATGGCGCGCGCGCCGAATGCGGTGGCGGCGATCAGGCCGCCAAACAGCGCGGGCGCGTCGGTCGCGAGGTTGAGATCGGTAATCACTCCTTTCAGACGCTGGTTGGCAAACGGCGTACGACGGCCGTTGAACCAGTCCAGCACCACCGGCAGGTGGTCGAGAGACGGATTTTTTGCCCAGGCTTCGGTGAGCTGCGGCAGGAGCTGTTTTTTGCTCGCCGTAATCTGCGTTTTCAGTTCAGGATGCGCGGCAGCCAGCTGATCCAGCGGCCAGCCGAGCACGCGGCCAAACCAGGCGTAGATATCGCCGAAGGCGGACTGACCCGCTTCGAGGCCGATAAAATCGGGTACCACGCTGCCGTCAACCTGACCGCAGATGCCTTTCACCGCGCGGTCGCCGACGCTGGCTTTATCTGCCGTCAGAATGTCACAGGTGGAGGTGCCGATAACTTTCACCAGCGTGTTGGGCTGCGCACCCGCGCCCACGGCACCCATATGGCAGTCGAACGCGCCGCCGGAAATGGTCACGTTTTGCGGCAGACCGAGGCGTTTCGCCCACTCTTCGCAGAGCGTGCCGACCGGAATATCGGCGGTGAAGGTGTCGGTAAACAGCGGGTATGTCAGGTTTTTGTTGATGATCGGATCGAGTTCATCGAAGAACGTTGCCGGAGGCAGCCCCCCCCAGCTTTCATGCCACAGCGATTTATGCCCGGCGCTGCAACGGCCGCGGCGGATATCCTGCGGGCGAGTGGTGCCGGAGAGCAGGGCGGGAACCCAGTCGCATAGCTCAATCCATGATGCCGCTGCCTGTGCGACCGACGCGTCCGCGCGGGTAACGTGCAGGATCTTGGCCCAGAACCACTCGCTGGAGTAAATCCCGCCGATGTAGCGGGAGTAGTCAGTTTTGCCCGGCTGATGGCATAAGCGGGTGATGGCTTCCGCCTCTTCCACGGCGGTATGGTCTTTCCACAGCACAAACATGGCGTTCGGGTTGTCGGCAAACTCCGGTCGCAGCGCCAGTACGCGGCCTTCGGCATCGACAGGAGCAGGCGTTGAGCCGGTGCTGTCAACGCCAATCCCCACGACATCGGCCCGCTGGGCGTCCGTCAACTCCGCCAGCACGGTTTTGATCGCCGCTTCCATTGATTCAATGTAATCACGCGGGTGGTGGCGGAACTGGTTGTTCGGCGCATCGCAGTAGCGCCCCTCTTGCCAGCGCGGATACCACTCAACGCTGGTTGCTATCTCCAGGCCAGTCGTACAGTCCACTGCCAGCGCGCGAACTGAGTCGCTGCCAAAATCGAGGCCAATTGCAATTGCCATGGTGTTGCTCCATCCAAAAAACAGGTATGGAAGAACATTAGAGACTGGGGACAAAAATCGTCAGGCAGGATCCGCTAATCTTATGGACTAAATTGCTGTAGCCACGCAAAGTGTGACGCCGTGCAAATATTCTATGTGGACATTTATGCCGCACTTATAGACACTTTTGTTACTGCTTATCTGCCCGTACTGGCGGAGAAATCAGGGGGAAAGGCTGAAACATGGCGGACGTAAAAGAGGCGTGATGCTTTTTGGATCTTTTCGCGGGCCATTTTTATACTGCTTTTATCGATATGGACAATTGGTTTCCTTCAGGACCCTTGGGAGAACTGAATCTATGGCCGAACCGCAAAACGATCCCTTACTGCCGGGCTACTCATTTAACGCCCATCTGGTGGCGGGGCTGACGCCAATTGAGGCCGAGGGATATCTCGATTTTTACGTCGATCGCCCTCTTGGCATGAAGGGATATATCCTCAACCTGACCGTACGCGGAGAAGGGGTTGTCAAAAACGGGGATCAGCAGTTTATCTGCCGCCCCGGTGATATGCTGCTGTTCCCGCCGGGGGAGATCCACCACTACGGGCGCCATCCGGATGCCAAAGAGTGGTATCACCAGTGGGTCTATTTCCGTCCGCGCGCCTACTGGCAGGAGTGGCTCTCGTGGCCGGCCATTTTCGCCCATACCGGTTTATATCGCCCGGATGAGGCGCATCTGGCGCAGTTCCGTGAGCTGTTCGCACAGATTATTGAGGCAGGGCAGGCGGGCGGGCGCTACGCCGAACTGCTGGCCATCAACCTGCTTGAACAGGTGCTGCTGCGCCGCATGGAGGCCATCAACGAGTCGCTTAATCCGCCGCTGGACAACCGCGTCCGCGACGCCTGCCAGTACATCAGCGACCACCTTGCCGACAGCCAGTTTGATATTGCCAGCGTCGCCCAGCATGTGTGTCTGTCGCCGTCACGGCTCTCTCATCTGTTCCGCCAGCAGCTTGGCGTGAGCGTACTCAGCTGGCGTGAGGATCAGCGCATCAGCCAGGCGAAACTGCTGCTCAGCACCACCCGAATGCCTATCGCCACCGTCGGGCGTAACGTTGGCTTCGAAGATCAGCTCTATTTCTCTCGCGTGTTTAAGAAGTGCACCGGTGCCAGCCCGAGCGAATTCCGTGCGGGATGTGAATAATCGGTAAACATTCAGGTGAACTTCAGGCGCATCTTGTAAACTATTCAGACAATTGATGCCTTGACGCGGTGCAGGGCGCTAAGCAGAATCGCTGATTCGTTTTCTGACCGGAATAGTTATGCAGGCATTGCTGGAACATTTTATTACCCAGTCCGTTATGTATTCGCTCATCGCCGTGGCGCTGGTGGCGTTTCTGGAGTCGCTGGCGCTGGTCGGGCTGATCCTGCCCGGCACCGTGATGATGGCAGGGCTTGGGGCGCTTATCGGCAGCGGCGAGGTCAATTTCTGGCAGGCGTGGATGGCCGGTATCATCGGTTGTTTGCTGGGGGACTGGATCTCCTTCTGGCTGGGCTGGCGCTTTAAGAAGCCGCTGCACCGCTGGTCGTTCATGAAAAAAAACAAAGCGCTGCTGGATAAAACCGAGCACGCGCTGCACCAGCACAGCATGTTCACCATCCTCGTGGGGCGCTTCGTTGGCCCAACGCGCCCGCTGGTGCCGATGGTGGCCGGGATGCTGGATCTGCCCGTCGCGAAGTTTGTGGTGCCGAACATCATCGGCTGCGTCTTCTGGCCGCCGTTCTACTTCCTGCCGGGGATCCTGGCGGGCGCGGCCATCGATATTCCTGACGGTATGCAAAGCGGTGAGTTCAAGTGGCTGCTGCTGGGAACGGCGGTCCTGCTGTGGCTGGCGGTCTGGCTCTGCTGGCGCCTGTGGCGCAGCGCGAAAGCCAGTGTTGATCGCCTGACGCGCTATCTTCCGCGCTCTCGCCTGCTCTGGCTGGCCCCGCTGACGCTGGGGGTGGCTGTCGTGGCGCTGGTGGCGCTGATTCGCCACCCGCTGATGCCGGTGTACGGTGAGATCCTGTTGAAGGTGGTGAGCCGTTAAACGCCGGGCGGCACTGCGTTTGCCCGGCCTACGGTCTTATACCCAGTAATCCTGACGCGCTTTCTTTCCCGCTCATTAAGGCGTCGGTTGTTCCATCCCACAAAATACGTCCCTCCGCGATCACTACCGATCGCGGCGCGATGCGTGCGGCATCTTCGATGCTATGCGAAACCATCAGCATCGTCAGTTGCTCGCGCTCGCAAACCTCCTCAACCAGTGAGAGCATCTCCTGACGCAGGGCCGGGTCGAGCGCCGAAAAGGGTTCGTCGAGCAGCAGCAGCGGCTGCTTGCGCACCAGACAGCGTGCCAGCGCCACGCGCTGGCGCTGGCCGCCGGAAAGCTCACCCGGTAGTCTGTTGATAAACGCAGCCAGGCCCATTTGTTCGGCGATCGCCTCCAGCGTCTGACGCTGCGCAACACTGAGTTTTAACCCCGGATCCATACCCAGCGCGATGTTCTGCCACACCGTAAGATGATTGAACAGATTGTTTTCCTGGAACAGCATCGACACCGGGCGCTTAGCCGGCGGAGCGTAGGTATACTCGCCATTATCAATGACGATCGACCCGCTGGCAGGCTGCAAAAAACCGGCAATCAGATTGAGCAGGGTACTTTTTCCGGCCCCGCTGGGGCCAAGTACTGCGATTCGCTCTCCCTGACGAACGGAGAGGGTAAAACGCATTGGCAGGTGCTCATAAAGCCAGGTTACATCAGTCAGTTTTAACATCACGCCCCGGAAGTTTTTCGATAACGGTAAATAACGCAAAGCACAGCACCAGCAGTAAAAGTGCCGTGACGGCGCCGTCCTGGCTACGATAGGAGCCAATTTGCTGATAAAGCCAGAACGGCAGCGTGCGGAAATCCTCGTTGCCAAAGAGGGCCACAACGCCAAAATCGCCAATCGACAGCACGCAGGCAAACGCCAGCGCCTGAGCCAGCGGACGCTTTAGCGCGCGCAGTTCGACCACCTTCAGACGCTGCCAGCCCTGCATGCCCAGCGACTGACACAGCAAACTGTAGCGGCTGTTGACGTCGCGCATCGGGTTTTCCAGCACCTTGAGCGCGTAAGGGATAGCCATCAGTGCGTTGGTAAAAATGACGATGCCGTCGGCGCTTTCCGGCAGGCCGATGGTGCTGTTGAACAGTAAAAAGAATCCGGTCGCCAGCACAATACCCGGCATCGCCAGGATCAGCATACCCGTCAGTTCCAGCGCGTGTCCGGCTTTACGGGCATGACGCGCGTACAGCTCGCGGCTGCTCCAGAGCAGCATCATGGTCAGGATCACGCACAGCAGCCCGGCTGCCAGCGCGATGCGCAATGAGGTCCACGTCGCCTGCCACAGGACAGGCTGTTGCAGTACCGACAACACATTGCGATTCAGGCCATCAACGATAACGGCCAGCAGCGGGGGCAGCAGAAGCAGGAGGGCCAGCGCGATCAGCATAAAATCCGCGACGCGGCTGTGCAGGCTGTCCTGCGGATCGCGCCAGCCTGTCAAGTGATTACTGCCTGTGGGGATCGCTTTACTCAGCCGCTGGCTGAGTAACACCAGCGCCAGGCAGCAGACCATCTGCACCATCGCCAGCAGCGCGGCGCGGCCCGGATCGTAGTCGTAACTTAAGGCCTGATAGATCGCCAGCTCAATGGTGGTGGCCTGCGGCCCGCCGCCGAGAGAAAGCACGGTCGCGAAGCTGGCGAAGCAGAGCATAAAGATTAGCGCGGCCACCGGGGCAATCTGGCGTCGCAGCCACGGCCATTCGACAAAGCGGAAGAACGACCAGCCGCGCATGCCAAGCTGGGCGGCAATCTGACGCTGCTCACCGGGAATGTTTTCCAGCGCCTGTAAAAAGAGGCGCGTCGCCATCGGCATATTGAAAAAAATATGCGCCAGCAGAATGCCTTTCAGGCCGTAAGGGGAGAAGGTCCATTCCAGACCAAGCAGGTTGAAGAGGGATGCCAGCCAGCCCTGTCGACCGTAGACGCTCAGAATGCCGAACACCGCCACCAGCACGGGCAGGATCAGCGTCATCGCGCACAGCCGCAGCAGGGCAAGCCTGCCGGGGAAACGTCTGCGATAGAGGGCGCGTGCAAGGAAAATGGCCGGGATCGTCGACAGCAGCGCGGAGAGAAACGCCTGCCAGAAGGAGAAACGGATGACGTGCCAGAGATAGCTGTCGTGCCAGAGGGCGAGCAGATCGCTCTCTGGCGCGTTAAACCACAGCGCAAGGAATGCACCCAGACTGACGACCACCATCAGTATGGCGGCGAGCAGCCCGGGAACTAACCAGCCGGGGATCAGCGGCTGACGGCGCGTTGCCATTCACTAATCCATGCGGCGCGCTGGGCGGCAACCTGCTGCGGCGTAAATTCCAGTGAGGTTTGCGGCTTGTTTAGCTGCTCAAAGCCTGCCGGCAGCGCAACGTCAGTGACCGGGTACATCCAGTTTCCTGTCGGAATAGCATTCTGGAATGCCGGGGAGACCATAAATTTCAGGAATTTTTCGGCAAGCTCAGGCTGTTTGCTCGCGGCGGTGCGGGCGGCCACTTCCACCTGCAAATAATGCCCTTCAGCAAAGTTCGCGGCGGCGTAGTTATCCTTCTTCTCGGCGATAATGTGGTAGGCCGGAGAGGTAGTGTAGCTCAGCACCAGATCGCTTTCGCCTTTCAGGAACAGGCCGTAGGCTTCGCTCCAGCCTTTGGTGACGGTAACGGTTTTCGCGGCCAGCTTCTGCCACGCTTCCGGCGTTTTATCCCCGTAGACTTTCTGCATCCACAATAGCAGCCCCAGACCCGGGGTGCTGGTACGCGGATCTTCATAAATTACGCGCCATTTCTGGTCACTTTCGACCAGCTCTTTCAGGCTTTTGGGCGGATTCTTCAGCTTGTTTTTATCGTAGACAAACGCAAAGTAACCGTAATCAAAGGGAACGAAGGTGTCGTTTTTCCAGCCGCCCGGTACGTTGACGGCATCTGCCGCCACACCGCTTTTGGCGAGCAGTCTGGTTTGGGTGGCGGCTTCCAGCAGGTTGTTATCCAGCCCGAGCACCACGTCGGCTTTGCTGTTTTTGCCTTCCATGCGCAGCCGGTTAAGCAGAGAGACACCATCTTCCAGCGCCACGAATTTCAGCTCGCAGTTGCAGTCGGCTTCAAAGGCTTTTTTAACCACCGGGCCGGGGCCCCAGTCGGCGGAGAAGGAGTCGTAGGTGTAGACCGTCAGAACGGGCTTAGCAAAAACAGGCAGCGCAAACAGCGCCAGCAGAGGAAGAACGTTTTTTAACACTTTGCACCTCAGGGTTGAGTGGCAAAGGATTTTGAGAGACAGCCTCAAATCCCTTCGCCGGCGTTATCCGGATCAGGTTCGACGGGTATTATCTCAGCGCACATCAGTGATGCAGCACCCCGTTGAGAACGGCGCTATTGTAATGATTTGGTGAATATTACGAAAGCGTTATGGCTCCGGCGGCGCAAACCAGGCGGATTTAAAATCAAACCAGCCGAGGGTATTCATCCGCAGGCCGCGCATGCTGCGCTGCCCCTGGATCAGCAGCCAGTGGTGAATCAGCGGTACGATCGTCTGCCCGGTCAGTAATTCCTGACACCAGGCGGCCAGATCCATTTCTCCCGCGCGCCACCGCGCGGCGTCCTGCTGCCAGTCCCGGTTGATACAGTGCTGAATCAGGGGCACCTCGTACAGGTGAGAAAAGAGCGAGAAATCAAGCGGCAGCGTAAAGTTTGCGCTGTTGAGCCAGATATCGCTGATGACGTCTCCGCGATGCCATTCATCATAATCGACTTCTTGAATCGCCAGCGTCACGCCTTCGGCTGCCAGCAGCGTGCTCATGATCCTCGCCAGAAAACGGTGCTCAATGTGATCGCGATAGTAGCTGAGGGTGATGATCTCCAGTCCGGCAGGCTTTTCACTGCGGACAGGCTGCGCATGGTGCCAGCGTGGGAGCAGGCCATAGGCCGGGAACCACCAGGTCTGGTATTGCTCCTCTGCGTGATAAATCAGGTTAGCGGGCGCCAGAATATGGCTTATCCACCTGCGGACGTCGTGGTTTGCCCCGCGATGGCTGCGGCTATCAAAGAGCAGGTAGTAGCAGCCCTCCTCCAGGCGGCTTTCGAACGCCTTTTCACCGGCTGTTGGCCCTTCCAGGGTCAGGCCTGCGCTCAGCTCTTCGTTGAGATCCGGTAACACCCAGACGTTCACTTCGTCGATCAACGCCCTATAGCCAAAGTAATCATCAAAGGCGCGGATCTTCAGCTGATTACTGTTATTTCGTGTAACGGAGTAGGGGCCCGTACCAATCGGCTGGCTGGAAAAATTGTTCAGGGATCGCCACTCGGCAGGCAGGATCATTGATGGCACGTAGCCCAGAAGCCACGGAAGCCATTTGTCCGGCTGCGAAAGCTCAATATCCAGCGTCCAGGCCGTTGGGGAGTGGATCCGCGTGATATGCGAATAGAGCGGCAGCGTGCGGGCGCGCTCTAAAGAGGCGATAACGTCGCGCATCTCCAGCTCGCGTCCATGGTGGAAATGAATGCCGGGGCGTAGAAAGAAGCGCCAGTGCAGCGGAGACACCTGTTGCCAGTGATGGGCAATATCCGCTTCCAGTTCCCCGTTTTCCTCATTTATCCGCGTCAGACCGCTGAATATCTGCCGGGCCATGTGGGTTTCAGAGCGACGTAACGCCGTACCGGGCAACAGATTTTTCATTGGGCGGTAGTAAAGTACCCGCAGAATGTGGCGTCCCTGACGAAAGCTGCGTCCCAGATGCGAGACCAGCATCTGGCGCACGGCGGCTTTGTCGCCCACCAGCTGGACCAGCTGATCGATGCGGTCCTGCTCCAGCAGATCCTCCGCTCGCTGTTGCTGTAACGCCAGGCCGGTATAAAGGAAAGTCAGGCGCGAACGCTTGCCGCGTCCGGCTTCGGCCTCCCAGTTTAGCCAGCCCTGCTGCTGCATGGTATTAAGGAGCGTGCGCATATGACGCCGGGAGCAGTTGAGGAGCTCGGCCAGCTCGTTCAGCGTGGTCTCCTGCGATTGCCCCTCGCAGCACTGCCAGAGACGGATAAATTGTTGTTGCAGACGACCGGAAGGCATAAAAGGGGAACTCCTGACAAAAAATCAGCAATTTATTAATCCCTATATTAAGCCAATAATCCTTTTCGATGAAGCGAGGAGGTAAATTATGAAGAGGTCTACCGCACGTCAGTTTTATCAGCACTATTTTTCAGCGACAAAGGGAGTGTCCTGGCTGGCCCGCCAGTGCGCAGAGCAGCGGCTGAGAATACTGGAAGATCTGATGCAGTGGGACGTTACGAAATCGACCTCTTCTCGCTAACTCGCCTCGATCATGTGTGACTGAGTATTGGTGCTAATCACCCGCCAGCAAAATGTTTTTTGCTGGCTTTTTTCGTTTACTATTCCACCCAATTTCGATTCGCTTTCATAAGGACTTGCGCATGCTCTGGTTGATGACGATGGGGCGACGCCTGAATGGCGTGTACGCCGCTTTTATGCTGGTGGCCTTCATGATGGGCGTGGCCGGCGCGCTTCAGGCGCCGACGCTGAGCCTGTTTCTCAGCCGCGAGGTGGGGGCGCAGCCGTTTTGGGTGGGTCTGTTCTACACCGTCAACGCCATTGCAGGGATCCTCGTCAGCCTGTGGCTGGCGAAACGATCCGACAGCCAGGGCGATCGCCGTAAGCTGATCCTCTTTTGTTGCGCCATGGCCGTGGGCAACGCGCTGCTGTTTGCCTTCAATCGCCATTACCTGACGCTCATTACCTGCGGCGTGCTGCTGGCCTCTCTGGCGAACACCGCGATGCCGCAACTGTTCGCCCTGGCCCGGGAGTACGCCGACAGCTCGGCGAGGGAAGTGGTGATGTTCAGCTCGGTGATGCGTGCGCAGCTCTCTCTCGCGTGGGTCATCGGTCCGCCGCTGGCGTTTATGCTGGCGCTGAACTACGGCTTCACCACCATGTTTTCCATCGCGGCGGGGATTTTTGTCATCAGCCTGGCGCTGATAGCCTTTGCGCTGCCATCGGTGGCGCGCGTAGAGCAGGTGACGGACAAGCCCATCACGCAGGTGAGCGGCTGGCAGGATAAAAACGTCCGCATGTTGTTTATCGCCTCCACGCTGATGTGGACATGCAACACCATGTACATTATTGATATGCCGCTGTGGATCAGCAGCGATCTGGGACTGCCCGACAAGCTGGCGGGTATTCTGATGGGCACCGCTGCCGGGCTGGAGATCCCGGCGATGATTCTGGCGGGTTACTACGTCAAACGTTTCGGAAAGCGTCGGATGATGGTCGTCGCCGTGGCGGCCGGGGTACTGTTCTACGCGGGGCTGATCCTGTTCCATTCGCGTGAAGCCTTGCTGGCGTTACAGCTGTTTAACGCGGTGTTTATCGGAATCGTTGCCGGGATAGGCATGCTCTGGTTCCAGGATTTAATGCCGGGGCGCGCAGGCTCCGCGACCACGCTGTTTACCAACAGTATCTCTACCGGCGTGATTCTGGCAGGGGTGATTCAGGGGGCACTGTCGCAAAGCTATGGGCATGCATCCGTGTACTGGGTGATCGCAGCGATTTCGCTCGTCACGCTGATGCTGACGTGCCGGGTAAAAGACGTTTGATTCTGGAAGGCGGCTTCACGAAATGAAACGATTTTCTGACAGGCGCAGAGAAGGCGCATAGAGTGCGTGACGGGTGCTTGAGGCTGTTTGCCTCAGGCTTTCGCAAGAGGCAAACAGTGGAGAGTCCCACATCAAAAAACTGATGGGGAGACAAACTTCACAACGATCATTGCGAGGTTAGTCTCTTCATTGCCGAAAAGCAATAAGGAGGCTGGAATGCCAAAACGTACTCTGCTGTTAGGTTTGTTTCTGATCTGTACGACGCTGTTGATCTTCACCTGGATGGTGCGTGACTCGCTGTGTGAGCTGCACTTCAGACAGGAGAAAACAGAGCTGGCGGCAGTGTTGGCTTACGAAGCGAAACGTTAGCGGTATTGGCGGGGGGGGCCCCGCCTCTCCAGAGTGGTTGAGCCTCAACGCACCCTTATCAATGGCCCGCGCCCTGCGGGCCATTGCCTTTAACCCATAAACGCAGGCTGTTTTTTCTCGTAAGCGGAGATAGCCTCTTCGTGTTGCAGCGTCAGGCCAATGCTATCCAGACCGTTCAGCATGCAGTGGCGGCGGAACGCATCAATGCTGAAGCTGTAGATCTTATCCCCGGCTTTCACCACTTCCGCTTCCAGATCCACCTCAAACGAAATCCCCGGATTCGCCTGCACCAGCGCAAACAGTTCATCGACCTGTTCGTCACTCAGCGTCACCGGCAGTAGCTGGTTGTTGAAGCTGTTGCCGTAGAAGATATCCGCGAAGCTCGGGGCGATAACCACCTTAAAGCCGTAGTCGGTCAATGCCCATGGCGCATGTTCACGCGACGATCCGCAGCCAAAGTTTTCCCGCGCCAGCAGAATGGAAGCCCCTTTGTATTCCGGAAAGTTCAGGACGAACTCCGGGTTGGGCACTTCGCCTTTATCGTCGAGGAAACGCCAGTCGTTGAATAGATGCGCACCAAAACCCGTGCGCGTCACTTTCTGCAAAAACTGCTTAGGAATGATCGCGTCAGTATCGACGTTAGCGGCGTCCAGAGGGACAACCCGGCCCGTATGTTGGGTAAATTTCTCTGCCATGATTGTCTCCTTATTTCAGGCTGCGAATATCGGCGAAATGACCGGTGACTGCCGCAGCGGCGGCCATTGCCGGGCTGACCAGGTGGGTGCGCCCACCGCGGCCCTGACGGCCTTCAAAGTTACGGTTGCTGGTGGAGGCACAGCGCTCGCCCGGATTCAGGCGGTCGTTGTTCATGGCCAGACACATGGAGCAACCCGGCAGGCGCCACTCGAAGCCTGCTTCGATAAAGATCTTATCCAGACCCTCCGCTTCCGCCTGGGCTTTCACCGGCCCGGAGCCCGGCACAACCAGCGCCTGCACGCCCGGCGCCACTTTGCGGCCTTTAGCAATTTCTGCCGCTGCGCGTAAATCTTCAATACGGGAGTTGGTACAGGAGCCGATGAATACTTTATCAATGCTCACGTCGGTCAGCGGTACGCCGGGTTTCAGCCCCATGTAAGCCAGCGCTTTTTCCGCACTGGCACGTTCGACCGGATCGGCAAAGGAGGCCGGGTCAGGAATGCTGTCGTTGACGGAAATCACCTGGCCCGGGTTGGTGCCCCAGGTGACCTGCGGGGCGATCTCTTCCGCCTGTAACGTCACAACGGTATCAAAAATTGCCCCCTCGTCCGTTTTCAGGGTTTTCCAGTACGCTACCGCGTCGTCAAAATTCTGACCTTTCGGCGCATGCAGACGCCCCTTCACATAGTTGAAGGTGGTTTCGTCTGGGGCCACCAGGCCTGCTTTGGCGCCCATCTCAATGGCCATGTTGCACAGGGTCATACGACCTTCCATGCTCAGCGCCTGGATAGCGTCGCCGCAGAACTCAACGACGTGACCGGTGCCGCCTGCGCTGCCGGTTTTGCCGATAATCGCCAGCACGATATCTTTCGCGGTGATGCCCGGCGCGGCTTTCCCCTTCACTTCAATCTTCATGGTTTTGGCGCGGCCCTGCTTCAGGGTCTGCGTCGCCAGAACGTGTTCAACTTCAGAGGTCCCAATCCCGAACGCCAGGGCGCCAAATGCGCCGTGCGTCGCGGTATGGGAGTCGCCGCACACGATGGTCATGCCCGGCAGAGTAATACCCTGCTCAGGCCCCATTACGTGGACGATGCCCTGATAGGGGTGGTTCAGATCGTACAGCTCCACGCCAAACTCGTTACAGTTCTTAATCAGCTCCTGCATCTGGATACGCGCCATCTCGCCAGATGCATTGATGTCTTTGGTCTGGGTGGAAACGTTGTGATCCATCGTGGCAAAGGTTTTACCCGGCTGACGCACCGGGCGCTTATGCGCGCGCAGGCCGTCAAATGCCTGAGGAGAGGTCACTTCGTGTACCAGATGACGGTCGATGTACAACAGTGGGGTTTCGTTTGGTGCTTCGTAAACAACGTGCGCATCAAACAACTTCTCATATAACGTCTTAGCCATGATTACACCCCTTCAGCGACATAGCGGGCAATGATGTCGCCCATTTCATCGGTACTGACTGCCGCCGTGCCGCGTGCTAAATCACCGGTACGGACGCCTTCTTCTAATGCCCGGTTAATGGCGTTTTCAATTGCGGTTGCTGCATCGCCTGCATCCAGGCTGTAGCGCAGCAGCAGAGCCAGGGAGAGGATCTGCGCAATCGGGTTGGCGATGTTTTTACCTGCGATATCCGGCGCGGAGCCGCCCGCCGGTTCGTACAGGCCAAAGCCTTCTTCGTTCAGGCTGGCCGAGGGCAGCATGCCCATGGAGCCGGTGATCATCGCGCATTCATCCGAGAGAATATCGCCGAACAGGTTGGAGCACAGCAGCACGTCAAACTGGGACGGATCTTTGATCAGCTGCATCGTTGCGTTGTCGATATACATATGTGACAGCGCAACGTCCGGGTACTGCTTAGCGACTTCACTGACGATTTCGCGCCACAAAATAGACGACTGGAGCACGTTCGCTTTATCAATAGAGGTCACTTTACGGCGGCGTTTGCGCGCTGACTCAAACGCGATATGAGCGATACGTTCAATTTCAAAACGGTGATAGACCTCGGTATCAAACGCTTTCTCATGCTGACCGCTGCCTTCGCGGCCTTTTGGCTGACCGAAGTAGATCCCGCCGGTCAGCTCACGCACGCACAGGATGTCGAAACCGTTGGCGGCGATATCGGCGCGCAGCGGGCAAAACTCTTCCAGCCCCGGGTACAGCTTCGCCGGACGCAGGTTGCTGAACAGTTTGAAGTGTTTACGCAGCGGCAGCAGCGCGCCGCGCTCTGGCTGCTCTGCTGGAGGCAAATGTTCCCACTTAGGGCCACCCACGGAGCCAAACAGAACGGCATCGGCATTCTCGCAGCCTTCTACAGTCCCTTTCGGCAGGGGAGTACCGTGGTTATCAATGGCAATACCGCCCACGTCGTAGTGGCTGGTGGTAATTTTCATCGCAAAACGCGAACGTACGGCTTCCAGTACTTTCAGCGCCTGTGTCATCACTTCCGGGCCAATACCGTCACCCGGCAACACAGCAATATGGTAATTCTTCGACATCACACGGTTTCCTTGTTGTTCTCTTTATTCTGAGCTTTGCGTTGCAACTCTTTTTCGACTTCGGCGGCGCGCCAGATGTTGTTCAGGACATGCACCATCGCTTTCGCGGAGGATTCAACGATATCTGTCGCCAGACCCACACCGTGGAAGCGGCGACCGTTATAGTTGACGACGATATCAACCTGGCCCAGGGCGTCTTTACCGTGCCCTTTTGCCGTCAGGTCGTATTTCACCAGCTCTACGTCGTACTCAGTGACGCGGTTAATCGCCTGGTAAATGGCATCCACAGGGCCGTTACCGTTGGCGGCTTCCGCTTTAATTTCATCGCCGCAGGCCAGCTTGACGGAGGCGGTAGCGATATCACTTGAGCCTGACTGAACGGTGAAGTAGTCCAGACGGAAGTGTTCTGGCTCTTCCTGCTGTTTGTTGATGAATGCCAGCGCTTCCAGGTCGTAATCGAAGACCTGGCCTTTCTTGTCAGCCAGTTTCAGGAATGCGTCGTACAGCTGATCCATGTTGTAATCGCTGTCCTGATACCCCATCTCTTCCATACGGTGTTTCACCGCCGCGCGGCCAGAGCGCGAGGTCAGGTTCAGCTGAACCTGGTTCAGACCGATGGATTCCGGAGTCATGATTTCGTAGTTTTCACGGTTCTTCAGCACGCCATCCTGGTGAATACCGGAGGAGTGAGCGAACGCGCCAGTACCAACAATCGCCTTGTTCGCCGGGATCGGCATATTGCAAATCTGGCTCACGGTCTGGCTGGTGCGCCAGATTTCGTTGTGATTGATGCGAGTGTGTACGTTCATAATGTCTTTGCGCACCTTGATCGCCATGATCACTTCTTCCAGCGAGCAGTTGCCGGCGCGTTCACCAATGCCGTTCATTGCCCCTTCTACCTGACGCGCGCCGGCGTGGACGGCAGCGATGGCATTGCCCACAGCCAGACCCAAATCATCGTGGGTGTGAACAGAGATGATGGCTTTATCAATATTAGGTACGCGGTCGTACAGGCCGGTGATGATGTTAGAGAACTCAAACGGCATGGTGTAGCCGACGGTATCCGGGATGTTGATGGTTCTGGCTCCGGCATTAATCGCGGCTTCCACTACACGGGCCAAATCGTCAATCGGCGTGCGGCCTGCATCTTCACAGGAGAATTCGACGTCATCAGTATAGTTACGCGCGCGTTTAACCATATACACCGCACGTTCGATCACTTCATCCAGCGTGCTGCGCAGCTTGGTTGCAATGTGCATGGGGGAGGTGGCAATGAATGTATGGATACGGAAGGCTTCTGCAACTTTCAGGGATTCCGCGGCCACATCAATATCTTTCTCAACGCAGCGAGCCAGACCGCACACGCGGCTGTTTTTGATGGTGCGGGCGATGGTCTGTACTGACTCGAAATCACCCGGCGAGGAGACGGGAAAGCCGACTTCCATTACGTCTACACCCATGCGTTCGAGGGCCAGCGCAATTTGCAGTTTTTCTTTAACACTCAGGCTCGCCTGTAATGCCTGTTCACCGTCACGTAAAGTAGTATCGAAAATAACGACTTGCTGGCTCATGGGTTAGGTCCTTGTCAGTCTTAGGGCGCCTTGCTACGAGCATAAAAAAACCCGCGCAGTGGCGCGGGTTTTTTGTTTTACTGAAGACGATTCAACGCTGAATTTCGCCCGCCAGTCTACCGCGCACAGTGGATGCGTTTAGTAGTAGTAGACCGGTGAAACGAAGGGTGCGAATCATGAATCGTGCTCCAGATGAATGCGATATGCTTTTAGTGGTACTGGATACGCCGACTCATGTCAACCCCTCTCAGGCAAAACGGCCACTCAGCGCAGGATAAACACATTAGCTAATTGTGCTGGTTTTTACGCTGTTAACCGATTTAATTGTCTATTATTGGACTTGAGATTCATCTCTGGAATAATTTGAATATAATTGGTAGCAATTGAACACAGTATTTTTACCGATGTGCTGTGAAATGGAATGTGTTTTATTTCATTGAGTTATAAGTTCTATGAATGAATCATGGGCGGGAAAGTTATCAATATTGATATCATTTTGTTAATGAAATCGTGGTGTATGCCCTTCATAGTTTAATAATACTTAAGTTATTATTAACTAAGGCGGTGATTGTGTATTTGCCAGCTTTATGGTTTCATGCCTGCATTAAAGTTTTAGATATCATTTGAACGATTTTTAGCTCTTCATTCAGGGGATGCTTAATGGCATCTCTTGAATGAGGGTTCTTTATATATTCTGAATTTTAAATAATTTCCTTTCGCTTGTTGTATATGCATGGTAAATCATATTTTTCGAAGTTATTACTGTACTTTGGCAAAGGGAATTTAGCGTGACAGTGGAGTCAGAAATGCCAGAAAATAATATTAACCAACCACAGCCTTATGATGGGGTTAAGCCTCAGTTACGCACAGTGGATCTCAACCTGTTAACTGTATTTGATGCAGTTATGCAGGAGCAGAATATTACGCGAGCAGCGCAATCTCTGGGAATGTCTCAACCTGCCGTGAGTAATGCCGTAGCCAGACTTAAGGTGATGTTTAACGACGAGTTATTCGTCCGGTATGGAAGAGGTATCCAGCCCACGGCGCGTGCATTCCAGCTATTCGGTTCGATTCGTCAGGCGCTACAGCTGGTTCAAAATGAGCTTCCCGGCTCAGGGTTTGAACCTTTAAGCAGTGAGCGGGTTTTCCATCTCTGTGTTTGCAGTCCGTTAGACAATTATTTGACGTCTGTTATATATAATAAAGTTGAACAGATTGCTCCTAATATTCATCTCGTTTTTAAATCATCTTTAAATCAAAACACTGAGCACCAGCTTCGTTATCAGGAAACGGAGTTTGTTCTGGGCTACGAAGAGTTTCGCCGTCCAGAGTTTGCATGTGTTCCGTTGTTTAAAGATGAAATGGTGTTAGTCGCCAGCAAAAAACATCCACGCATGAATTCGCCGCTGCGTGAAAGCGATGTTTACAGTGAGCAGCATGCCGTTGTTGCTCTAGACAGATATGCTTCGTTCAGTCAGCCGTGGTATGACACTGCCGATAAACAAGCCAGCGTGGCCTATCAGGGGATGGCGATGGTCAGCGTTTTAAATGTCGTTTCTCAGACGCAGCTAGTCGCTATTGCACCGCGCTGGCTTGCTGAAGAGTTCTCCGATTCGCTGAGCCTGCAAATTTTACCTCTGCCGCTCAAGCTGAATAGCCGTACCTGTTATCTTTCCTGGCATGAAGCGGCGGGGCGGGATAAAGGGCATCAGTGGATGGAAGAGTTGCTGATCAATATTTGTCGTCGATAAGTCAGGGTGAATAAACCGCATGGTGCCATGCGGTTTATTCTGTGATTTTTTATGCAGACAATATTTTATTCTGTGCGCATTTTTTCAGACACTCAGGGAGGCTTAAAAATAGATGATTTCCTGATCCATCCTCTTTTTAAGAGATGAATTATTAGCGTCTCCCCTCATACCAGACGAATTCACCATATTCGTGTCTCATGGCTGTTTTTTCTGCTTTTATTGCCCATTCTCGCATTCCGTTTGCTAATTGCCTGCCTCATAACGAGCGGTTAAGGTATCCATCACTCTGCACATTATAAGATGGGTTTACCCTGTCAGAAGACGGCGCGGAAATGAATTCTGTTGACCGTCTATAACAAAAGCCTGGAGGCAAAGCATGGAGATGTTGTCTGGCGCGGAAATGGTCGTCCGATCGCTTATCGATCAGGGCGTGAAACAAGTGTTCGGCTATCCCGGAGGCGCGGTTCTCGATATTTATGACGCGCTGCATACGGTAGGCGGTATTGATCATGTTCTGGTTCGTCATGAACAGGCTGCTGTGCATATGGCTGACGGCCTGGCCCGCGCCACGGGAGAAGTGGGTGTAGTGCTGGTCACTTCGGGGCCGGGAGCGACCAATGCCATCACCGGCATTGCGACTGCGTATATGGACTCTATTCCACTGGTCATTCTCTCCGGACAGGTGGCGACGTCACTGATTGGCTATGATGCGTTTCAGGAATGCGACATGGTGGGGATCTCACGCCCCGTGGTGAAGCACAGCTTTCTGGTTAAGCAAACGGAAGATATCCCGGGCGTGCTGAAAAAAGCCTTCTGGCTGGCCGCCAGCGGTCGTCCTGGGCCAGTGGTTGTCGATCTGCCAAAAGATATTCTCAATCCCGCGAATAAACTGCCTTACCTGTGGCCTGAGTCGGTGAGCATGCGTTCGTATAATCCGACGACGCATGGGCACAAAGGCCAGATTAAGCGTGCGCTGCAAACGCTGCTGGCTGCGAAAAAGCCCGTAGTCTATGTGGGGGGCGGCGCCGTCAATGCAGCCTGTGAAACGCAACTACGCGAACTGATTGAGAAGCTGAACCTTCCTGTCGCGTCATCGCTGATGGGGCTGGGGACATTCCCGGCTACCCACCGTCAGGCGCTGGGCATGCTGGGTATGCATGGCACCTATGAAGCCAATATGACGATGCACCATTCTGATGTGATTTTTGCCGTCGGCGTACGTTTTGACGATCGCACCACCAATAACCTGGCGAAATACTGTCCGAATGCGACGGTGCTACACATTGATATCGATCCTACTTCTATCTCTAAAACGGTGCCGGCGGATGTGCCCATCGTGGGGGACGCACGACAGGTGCTGGATCAAATGTTGGAACTGCTGGCGCAGGAGACCGCCTCTCAACCGCTGGATGAGATCCGTGACTGGTGGCAGCAAATCGAACAATGGCGCGGCCGTCAGTGCCTTAAATACGACACGCAGAGTGAAAACATCAAGCCGCAGGCGGTGATCGAGACGATCTGGCATCTGACCAAAGGCGAGGCGTATGTCACTTCTGACGTAGGCCAGCATCAGATGTTCGCTGCGTTGTATTACCCGTTTGATAAACCGCGTCGCTGGATCAACTCAGGCGGGCTTGGCACGATGGGCTTTGGTCTGCCCGCCGCGCTGGGGGTGAAGCTGGCGTTGCCGAACGAAACGGTTATCTGCGTAACGGGTGATGGCAGTATACAGATGAATATTCAGGAGCTTTCTACTGCGCTGCAATATGAGTTGCCAGTGCTGGTGCTTAACCTGAATAACGGTTACCTCGGTATGGTGAAGCAGTGGCAGGATATGATTTATTCCGGCCGTCACTCTCAGTCTTATATGAAGTCACTTCCGGACTTTGTCCGTCTGGCTGAAGCCTATGGTCATATTGGCATGCGGGTAACCGATCCGTCAGAGCTGGAAGCGAAGCTCGGCGAAGCGCTTGAGCACGTTAAAAACAATCGCCTCGTCTTCATGGACGTCATCGTCGACGGCACAGAGCACGTTTATCCGATGCATATCCGTGGCGGTGGTATGGATGAAATGTGGTTAAGCAAAACGGAGAGAACCTGATATGCGCCGGATATTATCTGTATTACTGGAAAATGAGTCGGGCGCACTGTCACGCGTCATTGGGCTTTTTGCGCAGCGCGGATACAACATTGAAAGCCTGACCGTTGCGCCGACCGATGATCCAACGCTCTCCCGCATGACGATCCAGACTGTCGGCGATGCGAAAGTGCTTGAGCAGATCGAAAAGCAATTGCACAAGCTGGTGGACGTGTTGCGCGTCAGCGAGCTGGGGCAGGGGGCTTACGTCGAACGTGAAGTGATGCTGGTGAAAATTCAGGCCAGCGGTTATGGCCGTGAAGAGGTCAAGCGTAACACGGATATTTTCCGTGGGCAGATCATTGACGTCACGCCTTCTATATATACTGTGCAGCTTGCCGGAACGAGCGATAAGCTGGATGCGTTCCTGGCCTCCGTCAGGGATGTGGCAAAAATTGTTGAAGTTGCGCGCTCTGGCGTTGTTGGCCTCTCGCGCGGCGATAAAATCATGCGTTAGTTGCGCAAAAGGTTCGCCTCTTTCAGCCCGGTAGCCAAAGCCGGGCTTTTTTTTGCGTAATCCGCCGACAACGCGGACAAAAGCGGTTGCCGTGAAAGCTATTCTGCGTTTAGATGTTAAAATATTTAACCATAACCTTGACAGGGCCATGGACTTTTTTCTTTTTTTGAGGGGCAATTGTGAAACTGGATGAAATCGCCCGGCTCGCCGGCGTGTCGAGAACCACGGCCAGCTATGTGATTAACGGTAAAGCAAAGCAGTATCGTGTCAGCGATAAGACCGTTGAGAAAGTGATGGCAGTCGTTCGTGAGCATAATTACCATCCGAATGCTGTCGCCGCAGGTTTACGTGCCGGACGCACCCGCTCGATTGGCCTGGTGATCCCGGATCTGGAAAACACCAGCTATACCCGCATCGCCAACTATCTTGAACGTCAGGCTCGTCAGCGGGGCTATCAGCTGTTGATTGCCTGCTCCGAGGATCAGCCCGACAACGAGATGCGCTGCATTGAGCATCTGCTGCAACGTCAGGTTGACGCCATCATCGTGTCGACCTCTTTACCACCTGAGCATCCTTTCTATCAGCGCTGGGCGAACGATCCATTCCCGATTGTGGCGCTGGATCGTGCTCTGGATCGTGAACATTTCACCAGCGTCGTAGGTGCCGATCAGGACGATGCAGAAATGCTGGCTGCCGAGCTGCGTACCTTCCCGGCGGAAACGGTGCTCTATCTTGGCGCTTTGCCTGAACTATCCGTGAGCTTCCTGCGTGAACAAGGGTTCCGGACGGCGTGGAAAGACGATCCGCGTGACGTTCATTATCTGTATGCCAACAGCTATGAGCGCGAAGCGGCTGCTCAACTGTTCGAGAAATGGCTGGAAACGCACCCGATGCCGCAGGCGTTGTTTACCACCTCGTTTGCCCTGTTGCAGGGGGTGATGGACGTGACGTTACGTCGCGATGGCAAGCTGCCATCCGATCTGGCGATTGCGACCTTCGGCGATAACGAACTGCTCGACTTCCTGCAATGTCCGGTGCTGGCCGTGGCTCAGCGTCACCGCGACGTCGCCGAGCGCGTGCTTGAGATTGTTCTGGCAAGCCTGGATGAACCTCGCAAACCGAAACCCGGGCTTACGCGTATCAAACGTAATCTCTATCGGCGCGGGATTTTGAGCCGCCATTAATATTTCCACAGGGGCGGTAAAACTGCCCCTTTTGCGGCGCATTTATTGCGGGAAATAATTCCCGGATAAAAATTAGGATTTATCTCTAAGATTCGTAGCCGGCTATTTTTCTGAATCCGTTTTGGCGTTAAAAAGCGCAATTATAATTTTTAACGGGCATTCTTTTGTATTGTTTTGTTACAAACAGCCGCCAGCCGATGAATATTCAGCCATTTTTTACTCTCCCCTTCAGCCCTCAATGTACACGAACGAATCCATATTGCCTTGCGCTTAATCTGGTGCTGTTATCCCCCGGCGATATGCCTTAAAATGCTGCCCGCGTCGCAAACTGACACTTTATATTTCCCTGCGATGATATTGAGTGAGTCTTAACGCTCGTGTGCATATTCGGTTTTTTTCTTACAAATATTCATAACGTTAATTTTGCCTCGCCAGTTGTGTAGTTATTAGCCAGGTCACTCTTGCTCTGTAAATACGGTGCTTTCGCGCCGGTATAGAGAGAGTCCTGGCTTGACAAGCTTTTCCCTCGCTCCGTAAACTCCTTCAGGTGGGAATTTGTGGGTTAAAGTGGTGAGGAGGGGTGAGGCTGGCATGTTCCGTGGAGCAACGTTAGTCAATCTCGACAGCAAAGGGCGTTTATCGGTACCAACCCGATACCGCGACCAGCTGATTGAGAACGCTTCGGGTCAACTGGTTTGCACCATTGACATCAACTCCCCCTGCCTGCTGCTTTACCCTTTGCCTGAATGGGAAATCATTGAGCAAAAGCTGTCGCGACTGTCGAGCATGAACCCGCAAGAACGCCGCGTGCAGCGGTTGTTATTGGGACATGCCAGTGAATGTCAGATGGATAGCGCCGGGCGATTATTGATTGCGCCTGTGTTGCGGCAACATGCCGGTCTGACTAAAGAAGTGATGCTGGTCGGGCAGTTCAACAAGTTTGAACTGTGGGACGAAACGACCTGGTATCAACAGGTCAAGGAAGATATCGACGCTGAGCAGTCTGATTCCGCAACATTATCGGAACGGCTGCGGGACTTGTCTCTATAAATATGATGGAAAATTATAAACATACAACGGTGCTGCTGGATGAGGCCGTTAACGGCCTGAATATTCGTCCAGACGGCATCTATATTGATGGCACTTTTGGTCGCGGTGGTCACTCGCGTTTGATCCTCTCCCAGCTTGGAGCGGAAGGACGCCTGCTGGCAATTGACCGCGATCCGCAGGCGATTGCCGTTGCGCAAACCATCGATGATCCTCGCTTTTCCATCGTGCATGGACCTTTCTCTGCGCTTGCGGATTATGTCGCTGAGCGCGGCCTGACCGGCAAGATCGACGGGATTCTCCTCGATCTTGGCGTCTCTTCACCACAGCTTGATGATGCAGAACGCGGCTTCTCCTTTATGCGTGATGGGCCGCTGGATATGCGTATGGATCCCACTCGCGGCCAGTCTGCCGCTGAATGGTTACAAACTGCTGACGAAGCGGATATCGCCTGGGTAATCAAAACCTTCGGTGAAGAACGCTTTGGCAAACGTATTGCCCGCGCCATCGTGGAGCGCAACCGCGTTGAGCCAATGACCCGCACCAAAGAGCTGGCAGAAGTCATCGCGGCGGCAACGCCGGTGAAGGATAAGCACAAACATCCTGCGACCCGTACCTTCCAGGCGGTTCGTATTTGGGTAAACAGTGAACTGGAGGAAATAGAGCTGGCGCTAAAAAGCTCGCTCGACGTGCTGGCCCCGGGTGGGCGGTTATCCATCATCAGCTTCCATTCGCTGGAAGATCGCATCGTAAAACGCTTTATGCGTGAACAGAGCCGCGGTCCGCAGGTTCCAGCTGGGCTGCCGATGACGGAAGAACAACTCAGAAAGCTGGGAGGCCGTCAGTTGCGAGCATTAGGCAAGTTGATGCCGGGCGAAGAAGAGGTGGCAGAGAATCCACGTGCCCGTAGTTCAGTGCTGCGTATTGCAGAGAGGACGAACGCATGATCAGCAGAGTGACAGAGACCCTAAGCAAAGTTAAGGGATCGTTAGGAAGCAACGAGCGCCATGCCTTGCCTGGCGTGATCGGCGACGATCTTTTGCGGTTTGGGAAGCTGCCACTCTGCTTGTTCATTTGCATCATTGTGACGGCAGTCATGGTGGTTACCACCGCTCACCATACCCGTTTATTAACTGCGCAGCGCGAACAGATGGTACTGGAACGCGATGCGCTGGATATTGAATGGCGAAATCTGATCCTTGAAGAAAACGCGCTCGGCGATCACAGCCGGGTTGAACGGATCGCAACGGAAAAACTGCAATTACAGCATGTTGATCCTTCGCAGGAAAATATCGTAGTACAAAAATAAGGGAAAACGCGACGCATGAAAGCAGCGGCAAAAACGCTAAAACCAAAACGCCAGGAAGAACAGGCCAACTTTGTCAGTTGGCGTTTTGCGTTGCTTTGCGGCTGCATTTTACTGGCGCTGGGTTTCCTGCTGGGACGCGTGGCGTGGCTACAAATCATCGCGCCTGACATGCTGGTACGTCAGGGTGATATGCGTTCTCTGCGCGTGCAGGAAGTTTCTACCTCTCGTGGGATGATCACCGATCGTTCCGGCCGTCCGCTGGCGGTGAGCGTGCCGGTGAAGGCGATCTGGGCCGATCCGAAAGAGTTACACGATGCAGGCGGGATCACCCTTGATAACCGCTGGAAGGCGCTGTCAGACGCGTTGAAAATGCCGCTGGATCAGCTGGCGTCGCGCGTTAACGCCAACCCGAAAGGGCGCTTTATCTATCTTGCCCGTCAGGTGAACCCTGACATGGCTGACTACATTAAGAAACTGAAGCTGCCGGGCATTCATCTGCGAGAAGAATCCCGCCGTTACTATCCTTCGGGCGAAGTCACCGCGCACCTGATTGGCTTTACCAACGTGGATAGCCAGGGGATTGAGGGCGTTGAAAAAAGCTTCGACAAGTGGCTTACCGGCCAGCCTGGCGAGCGAATCGTGCGTAAAGACCGCTATGGTCGCGTCATTGAAGACATTTCCTCGACAGACAGCCAGGCCGCGCACAACCTGGCCCTGAGTATTGATGAACGCTTGCAGGCGCTGGTCTATCGTGAGCTGAACAACGCCGTCGCGTTTAACAAGGCGGAATCGGGCAGCGCCGTGCTGGTGGATGTGGCGACAGGTGAAGTGCTGGCGATGGCCAGTAGCCCCTCATACAACCCGAATAATTTTGCCGGTACAGCAAAAGATGCAATGCGTAACCGCTCCATCACCGATGTGTTTGAACCCGGCTCAACCGTAAAACCTATGGTGGTGATGACGGCTCTACAGCGAGGCATCGTCAACGAAAATACCGTTCTGAATACGATCCCTTATCGAATTAACGGTCACGAAATCAAAGACGTGGCACGTTACAGCGAACTGACCCTGACCGGGGTCTTACAGAAGTCGAGTAACGTCGGTGTGTCAAAACTGGCGTTAGCGATGCCGTCCTCAGCGTTAGTAGATACTTACTCACGTTTTGGGCTGGGAAAGGCGACCAATTTGGGGTTGGTCGGAGAACGCAGTGGCTTATATCCTCAAAAACAACGGTGGTCTGACATAGAGAGGGCCACCTTCTCTTTCGGCTACGGGCTAATGGTAACTCCCTTACAGTTAGCGCGAGTCTACGCAACGATTGGCAGCTATGGCATTTATCGTCCGCTGTCGATCACCAAAGTTGATCCACCGGTTCCGGGGGAACGTGTTTTCCCGGAATCTATCGTTCGTACCGTCGTGCATATGATGGAAAGCGTCGCGTTACCTGGCGGTGGCGGCGTGAAGGCCGCAATTAAGGGCTATCGTATCGCCATTAAAACCGGTACAGCGAAAAAAGTGGGGCCGGACGGCCGCTATATCAACAAATACATTGCCTATACCGCAGGCGTAGCGCCTGCAAGCAATCCGCGTTTTGCGCTGGTGGTCGTCATCAACGATCCGCAGGCGGGTAAATACTACGGCGGCGCCGTCTCCGCGCCTGTGTTCGGGGCTATTATGGGCGGCGTGTTGCGCACCATGAACATTGAACCGGATGCGCTGGCGACGGGCGAAAAAAGTGAATTTGTAATTAATCAAGGCGAGGGAACAGGTGGCAGATCGTAATTTGCGCGACCTTCTTGCTCCGTGGGTGCCTATGCTACCTGCGCGAGCACTGCGAGAGATGGTACTGGACAGCCGCGTAGCGGCTTCTGGCGATCTTTTTGTGGCAGTAGTGGGTCATCAGGCGGACGGGCGTCGTTATATCCCGCAGGCGATTGCGCAAGGTGTTGCTGCCATTATTGCTGAGGCCAAAGATGAGGCAACAGACGGTGAGATCCGTGAAATGCACGGCGTGCCGGTCATCTATCTCAGCCAGCTGAATGAGCGTCTCTCCGCGCTGGCAGGACGTTTTTACAACGAACCTTCCGACCAGTTAAAGCTGGTTGGCGTGACAGGAACCAACGGAAAAACCACCACCACTCAGCTGATGGCGCAGTGGGCACAGCTGCTGGGCGAAACCGGTGCCGTCATGGGCACGGTGGGGAACGGTCTTCTGGGCAAAGTAAGCCCGACGGAAAACACTACAGGCTCGGCGGTTGACGTGCAGCGTGTGCTGGCGGGCCTCGCTGAGCAGGGGGCGACCTTCGCTGCGATGGAAGTCTCTTCCCATGGTCTGGTACAACATCGCGTGGCGGCCCTGAAATTTGCTGCCTCTGTCTTTACTAACCTGAGCCGCGATCACCTTGATTATCATGGTGATATGGAGCACTACGAAGCGGCGAAATGGCTGCTTTATTCCACTCACCACCACGGGCAGGCGATCATTAACGCCGACGACGAAGTCGGTCGCCGCTGGCTGGAAAAACTGCCGGATGCGGTGGCGGTGTCGATGGAAGATCGCATTAATCCGAACTGCCGCGGCCGCTGGCTGAAGGCGGTCGAGGTGAACTACCACGATAGTGGGGCGACGATCCGCTTCGCTTCCACCTGGGGCGAAGGTGAAATTGAAAGCCGCCTGATGGGGGCCTTTAACGTCAGTAACCTGCTGCTGGCGCTGGCGACGCTGCTGGCGCTGGGCTACCCGATGGCGGATCTGCTGAAAACGTCTGAGCGTTTGCAACCGGTCTGTGGCCGCATGGAAGTGTTCAGCGCGCCGGGCAAGCCGACGGTGGTCGTGGATTACGCACACACGCCGGATGCGCTGGAAAAAGCGCTGGAAGCGGCGCGTCTGCACTGCGCAGGCAAGCTCTGGTGCGTGTTTGGCTGCGGTGGCGATCGCGACAAGGGCAAACGTCCGCTGATGGGCGCCATAGCTGAGCAGTTCGCGGATATTCCCGTGGTAACCGATGACAACCCGCGTACCGAAGAGCCGCGGGCCATTATCAATGACATTCTGGCGGGCATGCTGGATGCGGGTCGTGCGCGCGTGGTCGAAGGCCGTGCGGAGGCCGTGACTAACGCCATTATGCAGGCGCAGGAGAACGATGTGGTTCTGCTGGCCGGTAAAGGTCATGAAGATTATCAGATCGTCGGCAATCGTCGTCTGGATTACTCCGACCGCGTGACGGCAGCGCGTCTGCTGGGAGTGGTGGCATGATTAGCATTACGTTAAGCCAGGCCGCTGCGGTATTGCAGGGGATGCTGCATGGTCAGGATCTAACCATTGAGGCTGTGACCACCGACACCCGTAAGGTGACGGCGGGCTGCCTGTTTGTGGCGCTGAAGGGCGAGCGTTTTGACGCCCACGATTTTGCGCAACAGGCTAAAGATAACGGCGCGGGCGCGCTGCTGGTCAGCCGTAAGCTCGATATCGATTTGCCGCAGATTGTGGTGAAAGATACGCGCCTGGCGTTTGGCGAGCTGGCGGCATGGGTTCGCCAGCAGGTGCCAACACGCGTCGTGGCGCTGACGGGCTCGTCGGGTAAAACCTCCGTTAAAGAGATGACGGCGGCGATCCTTAGCCAGTGCGGTAACACGCTTTATACGGCGGGCAACCTTAATAATGACATCGGTGTACCGATGACGCTGCTGCGCCTGACCCACGAGCATGAATATGCGGTGATTGAGTTAGGGGCTAACCATCAGGGCGAAATCGCCTGGACCGTGAGCCTGACGCGTCCGGAAGCGGCGCTGGTGAATAACCTGGCGGCGGCACATCTTGAAGGTTTTGGTTCGCTGGCCGGTGTGGCGAAAGCGAAAGGTGAAATTTATACCGGCCTGCCGGATGACGGCATCGCCATTATGAACGCCGATAACAACGACTGGCTGAACTGGCAGAGCATCATTGGTTCACGCAAAACCTGGCGCTTCTCACCGAATGCGGCAAACAGTGATTTTTCGGCGACCAACATTCATGTGACGTCACACGGCACCGAGTTCACCCTCACGACCCCAACGGGCGACATCGAGGTGCTGCTGCCCCTGCCCGGTCGTCATAACATTGCCAATGCGCTTGCTGCGACAGCGCTCTCAATGGCGGTAGGTGCCTCACACGCGGCGATCAAAGCAGGTCTGGCAAATTTAAAAGCCGTGCCGGGGCGTCTTTTCCCGATCCAGCTGGCTGAAAACAAACTTCTGCTGGATGACTCCTACAACGCTAACGTCGGCTCCATGACGGCGGCCGTGCAGGTCTTGTCTGAGATGCCGGGCTATCGCGTGATGGTTGTGGGCGATATGGCCGAGCTGGGTGATGAAAGCGAAGCCTGCCATGTTCAGGTGGGTGAAGCGGCGAAAGCCGCCGGGCTTGACCGCGTATTGAGCGCAGGCACGCTGAGCAAGGCCATTTCCGATGCCAGTGAAGTTGGCGAACATTTTGCCGATAAATCTGCACTGATCGAACGCCTGAAGGCATTGATTACAGAAAAACAGATTGTGACTGTTTTAGTTAAAGGTTCACGTAGTGCCGCCATGGAAGAGGTTGTGCACGCATTACAGGAGAACGGGACATGTTAGTTTGGCTGGCCGAACATTTGGTCAAATATTACTCAGGCTTTAACGTCTTTTCCTATCTGACGTTTCGCGCCATCGTCAGCCTGCTGACTGCGCTGTTCATCTCGCTGTGGATGGGCCCGCGCATGATTGCCCGTCTGCAAAAACTCTCTTTCGGCCAGGTTGTACGCAACGATGGTCCGGAATCGCACTTCAGCAAGCGCGGTACGCCGACCATGGGCGGGATCATGATCCTGACCGCGATTGTGGTGTCCGTTCTGCTGTGGGCCTATCCGTCTAACCCCTATGTCTGGTGCGTGCTGACCGTGCTGGTTGGCTACGGGATCATCGGTTTTGTTGATGACTACCGCAAAGTCGTGCGCAAAGACACTAAAGGGTTGATCGCCCGTTGGAAGTATTTCTGGATGTCGGTGATTGCGCTGGGCGTGGCCTTCGCGCTTTACCTGGCAGGAAAAGACACCCCGGCCACCGAGCTGGTGGTGCCGTTCTTCAAAGACGTGATGCCGCAGCTGGGGCTGTTCTACATTCTGCTGGCTTACTTTGTGATCGTCGGCACCGGCAACGCCGTCAACCTGACCGATGGTCTGGACGGCCTGGCCATCATGCCAACCGTGTTTGTCGCGGGCGGTTTCGCGCTGGTGGCGTGGGCGACCGGTAACATGAACTTTGCAAACTACCTGCACATCCCGTACCTGCGACATGCGGGTGAGCTGGTGATCGTCTGTACGGCGATTGTCGGGGCGGGGCTGGGCTTCCTGTGGTTTAACACATATCCGGCGCAGGTCTTTATGGGCGACGTCGGTTCACTGGCGCTGGGCGGTGCGCTGGGCATTATCGCCGTGCTGCTGCGTCAGGAGTTCCTGCTGGTGATCATGGGCGGTGTGTTTGTGGTTGAGACGCTGTCGGTGATTTTGCAGGTCGGTTCCTTCAAGCTGCGCGGTCAGCGCATCTTCCGTATGGCACCGATTCACCACCACTATGAACTGAAAGGCTGGCCGGAGCCGCGCGTCATTGTGCGCTTCTGGATTATTTCGCTGATGCTGGTGCTGATTGGCCTGGCAACGCTGAAGGTACGTTAATCATGGCAGATTACCAGGGCAAAAAAGTCGTTATCATCGGGTTAGGCCTCACCGGCCTCTCCTGCGTGGACTTTTTCCTTGCGCGTGGCGTGACGCCGCGCGTGATGGATACGCGCGTCTCTCCATCGGGTCTGGACAAGCTGCCGGAACAGGTTGAACGCCACCTGGGTGGTCTGAATGATGAGTGGCTGCTGGCCGCCGATCTGATTGTTGCCAGCCCCGGTATGGCGCTGGCGCATCCTTCCCTGAGCGCCGCCGCGGATGCGGGCGTTGAGATTGTCGGCGATATCGAACTGTTCTGCCGGGAGGCGCAGGCCCCGATCGTCGCCATTACCGGTTCAAACGGTAAAAGCACCGTCACCACGCTGGTGGGGGAAATGGCGAAGGCGGCGGGCAAAAATGTCGGCGTGGGCGGTAACATTGGTCTGCCCGCTCTGATGCTGCTTGATAAAGGGTGTGAGCTGTTCGTCCTTGAGCTTTCCAGCTTCCAGCTGGAAACCACTTCAAGCCTGCATGCGGCGGCGGCGACGATCCTAAACGTCACCGAAGATCATATGGACAGATACCCGTTCGGCTTGCAGCAGTACCGTGCGGCCAAACTGCGCGTTTATGAAAATGCCAAAGTTTGCGTAGTGAATGCCGATGATGCACTCACCATGCCGGTGCGCGGCGCAGACGAACGCTGCATTAGCTTCGGTATTAACATGGGTGACTATCACCTTAATCGCCAGCAGGGCGAAACCTGGCTACGCGTGAAAGGTGAGAAAGTGCTGAACGTGAAAGAGATGATGCTCTCCGGCCAGCATAACTACACCAATGCTCTGGCGGCGCTGGCGCTGGCGGATGCCGTTGGCCTGCCGCGATCTTCAAGCCTGAAGGCGCTCACCACCTTTACCGGTCTGGCGCACCGCTTCCAGCTGGCGCTGGAGCACAACGGCGTACGCTGGATTAATGATTCCAAAGCGACCAACGTGGGTAGCACCGAGGCGGCACTGAACGGTTTGCACGTTGATGGCACGCTATACCTGCTGCTGGGCGGCGACGGTAAATCGGCTGACTTCTCCTCGCTGAAGCAGTACCTCAACGGTGATAACGTGCGCCTGTATTGCTTTGGCCGCGATGGCAGCGAGCTGGCAGCGTTGCGTCCTGAAGTCGCCAAGCAAACCGAGACCATGGAGCAGGCGATGCGCCTCATCGCCCCACGCGTGAAGCCCGGCGATATGGTACTGCTCTCACCAGCCTGTGCCAGCCTCGATCAATTCAAGAGTTTCGAACAGCGGGGTGATGTCTTTACCCGCCTGGCGAAGGAGTTAGGCTGATGCGTTTATCTCTCCCTCGCCTGAAAATGCCGCGCCTGCCAGGATTTGGTATCCTGGTATGGCTGTTTACGGCGCTGAAAGGCTGGGTGATGGCTTCCCGGGATAAAGATTCCGACAGCCTGATCATGTACGACCGCACGCTGTTCTGGCTCACGCTGGGGCTGGCGGCGATCGGCTTTATTATGGTCACCTCGGCGTCAATGCCTGTCGGACAGCGTCTGGCAAACGACCCGTTCCTGTTTGCCAAGCGTGACGGGCTGTACATCATTCTCGCGTTCTGCCTGGCAATGATCACCTTACGCCTGCCGATGTCGTTCTGGCAGCGGCACAGTACAGCCATGCTCATCGCCTCAATCATCATGCTGTTGATCGTTCTGGTTGTCGGGAGCTCCGTTAACGGGGCATCACGCTGGATTGCCTTTGGGCCACTGCGTATCCAGCCCGCGGAGTTCACCAAACTGTCGTTGTTCTGCTACCTGGCTAACTACCTGGTGCGTAAAGTTGACGAAGTTCGTAACAACCTTCGTGGCTTCTTAAAACCGATGGGCGTGATTCTGGTCCTCGCGATCCTGCTGCTGGCGCAGCCCGACCTCGGTACGGTAGTCGTACTGTTTGTCACTACGCTGGCGATGCTGTTCCTGGCGGGCGCAAAACTGTGGCAGTTCATTGCCATCATCGGGATGGGGATTTCGGCGGTGGTGCTGCTGATCCTCGCCGAACCCTACCGTATCCGCCGTGTGACCTCGTTCTGGAACCCATGGGAAGATCCGTTCGGCAGCGGTTACCAGCTGACGCAGTCGCTGATGGCGTTTGGCCGCGGCGAAGTCTGGGGTCAAGGCCTGGGCAACTCGGTACAAAAACTGGAGTATTTACCGGAGGCGCACACCGACTTCATCTTCTCCATTATTGGGGAAGAACTGGGTTATATCGGTGTGGTATTGGCGCTATTAATGGTATTCTTCGTCGCTTTCCGCGCCATGTCGATTGGCCGGAAAGCGCTGGAGATCGATCACCGCTTCTCCGGTTTCCTGGCCTGCTCAATTGGTATCTGGTTTAGCTTCCAGGCGCTGGTAAACGTTGGGGCGGCAGCGGGTATGCTGCCGACCAAAGGTCTGACGTTGCCGTTGATCAGTTATGGTGGTTCGAGTCTGTTGATCATGTCGACGGCCATCATGTTTTTGTTACGCATAGATTATGAAACGCGTCTGGAGAAAGCTCAGGCGTTTACACGAGGTTCACGATGAATCAACCGAAGCGGTTAATGGTGATGGCAGGCGGTACCGGTGGACACGTGTTCCCGGGACTGGCGGTTGCGCACCATTTAATGGAACAGGGCTGGCAGGTACGCTGGCTGGGAACCGCAGACCGCATGGAAGCCGATCTGGTACCTAAACACGGTATCGAGATCGACTTTATTCGTATTTCTGGCCTTCGTGGCAAAGGGATCAAGGCGCAGCTGCTGGCGCCGGTGCGCATTTTCAATGCCTGGCGTCAGGCGCGCGCCATTATGAAGCGTTTTAAGCCTGACGTCGTTCTGGGCATGGGCGGTTACGTTTCCGGTCCGGGCGGACTGGCGGCGTGGTCACTGGGCATCCCCGTTGTTCTGCATGAGCAGAACGGTATTGCCGGGTTGACCAACAAATGGCTGGCAAAAATCGCCACCAAAGTTATGCAGGCCTTCCCCGGGGCATTCCCGAAAGCGGATGTCGTAGGGAATCCGGTACGTGTGGACGTGCTGGCGCTGCCGCTGCCAGATACGCGTCTGGCGGGTCGCGAAGGGCCGGTGCGCGTGCTGGTCGTCGGCGGTTCCCAGGGCGCACGTATTTTAAACCAGACGATGCCGCAGGTTGCGGCAAAACTGGGTGATGCGGTGACCATCTGGCACCAGAGCGGGAAGGGCGCTCAGCAGACCGTTGAGCAGGCCTACGTGCAGGAAGGTCAGCCGCAGCATAAAGTGACTGAATTTATTGATGATATGGCCGCAGCCTATGCCTGGGCCGATGTTGTGGTCTGTCGCTCGGGCGCGCTGACGGTGAGCGAAATCGCCGCCGCCGGTTTACCGGCGCTGTTTGTGCCGTTCCAGCACAAAGACCGACAGCAGTACTGGAATGCGCTGCCGCTTGAGAAAGCGGGCGCAGCGAAGATTTTTGAGCAGCCACAATTTACCGCTGATGCGGTCGCCACTACCCTGGCGGGCTGGAACCGGGATGTATTACTGGAGATGGCGCAACGCGCACGCGCGACCGCTATCCCGGATGCAACGGAACGGGTGGCAAAAGAAGTGAGCCTGGCAGCCCAGGCATAATTCTCGCAGTGCGTGTTGCGCTGCACGATTTTTTTGAAGTAGTCGATGGCGTTTAGAGAATGAATACACAACAACTGGCAAAACTGCGTTCTATCGTGCCCGAGATGCGTCGCGTCCGGCACATTCACTTTGTCGGCATCGGTGGTGCTGGCATGGGCGGTATTGCCGAAGTGTTAGCTAACGAAGGCTATCAGATCAGCGGGTCTGACCTGGCGCCAAACCCTGTTACGCAGCAGCTGGCGTCGCTGGGGGCGACTATCTATTTCAATCATCGCCCGGAAAACGTGAGCGATGCGAGCGTGGTTGTGGTGTCCAGCGCTATCTCCGCGGATAACCCGGAAATCGTTGCGGCGCATGAGGCGCGCATCCCGGTGATCCGTCGCGCGGAAATGCTGGCGGAACTGATGCGTTTCCGTCACGGCATTGCGGTGGCCGGTACGCACGGTAAAACCACCACAACAGCGATGGTCTCCAGCATTTATGCGGAAGCGGGTCTCGACCCGACGTTCGTTAACGGTGGTCTGGTGAAAGCCGCTGGCGTGCATGCGCGTCTGGGCCACAGCCGTTATCTGATTGCGGAAGCGGATGAGAGCGATGCGTCGTTCCTGCATCTACAGCCGATGGTGGCGATCGTCACCAACATCGAAGCTGACCATATGGACACTTACCAGGGCGACTTCGAGAACTTAAAGCAGACCTTTATTAACTTCCTGCACAACCTGCCGTTCTATGGCCGTGCGGTGATGTGCGTGGACGATCCGGTTATTCGCGAGCTGCTGCCGCGCGTCGGGCGTCAAATTACGACCTACGGCTTCAGCGAAGACGCGGATGTACGCGTAGAAGATTACAAGCAGATCGGTGCGCAGGGGCATTTCACCCTCGCGCGTCAGGATAAAGACCTGCTGCATGTCACCCTGAACGCTCCGGGACGTCACAACGCCCTGAATGCGGCAGCGGCGGTGGCTGTTGCGACAGAAGAAGGCATTGACGATGAAGCGATCCTGCGCGCACTGGAAAGCTTCCAGGGGACGGGCCGTCGCTTCGACTTCCTCGGTGAATTCCCGCTGGAGCCGGTAAACGGTAAGCCAGGTTCTGCGATGCTGGTAGACGACTACGGTCACCATCCGACGGAAGTGGACGCAACCATCAAAGCGGCACGCGCGGGTTGGCCGGAAAAGAATCTGGTCATGATCTTCCAGCCGCACCGTTACACGCGTACTCGCGATCTGTATGACGATTTTGCCAACGTCCTTTCGCAGGTCGATACCCTGCTGATGCTGGATGTTTATGCAGCGGGTGAAACTCCGATTCCGGGTGCGGACAGTCGTTCTTTATGTCGTACCATCCGTGGACGCGGTAAAGTGGATCCTATTCTGGTTCCCGACCCGGCTCAGGTGGCTGAAATGCTTGCCCCGGTCCTGACGGGTAACGATCTGATCCTGATTCAGGGCGCGGGAAATATCGGCAAAATCGCCCGTACCTTAGCTGAAATCAAACTGAAGCCGCAAACTCAGGAGGACGAGCGTCATGGCTGATAAGATTGCTGTCCTGTTTGGCGGCACTTCCGCCGAACGCGAGGTTTCTCTGAATTCGGGCGCTGCCGTGCTGGCGGGCCTGCGTGAAGGTGGCGTGGACGCGCATCCGGTTGATCCGAAAGAGGTGGACGTCACGCAGCTGAAAGCGATGGGCTTCGATAAAGCCTTTATCGCGTTGCACGGTCGCGGCGGTGAAGACGGCACGTTGCAGGGGCTGCTGGAGCTGATCGGCATGCCGTACACCGGCAGCGGCGTGATGGCATCCGCCATCTCCATGGATAAACTGCGCAGCAAACTGCTGTGGCAGGGGGCGGGTCTGCCCGTTGCGCCATGGGTTGCACTGACGCGTCGTGAATATGAAATGGGTCTGTCGGACAGCGTTAATACACGCATTGCGGCACTGGGCTTACCGGTTATTGTGAAGCCGAGCCGTGAAGGGTCGAGCGTGGGAATGTCTAAAGTCGATAAAGCTGTAGATTTGGCTGACGCTTTAGCACTGGCATTTCAACATGATGAAGAAGTTCTGATTGAAAAATGGCTTAGCGGGCCGGAATTTACCGTCGCGATGCTTGGCGAAGAAATTTTACCGTCAATTCGCATCCAACCCGCCGGAGTCTTCTATGATTATGAGGCGAAGTATCTCTCTGATGAGACGCAATATTTCTGCCCAGCGGGTCTTGAAGCAGAGCGTGAGGCCGAATTACAGTCTCTAGTGCTTAAAGCCTGGAATGTGCTGGGATGTCGTGGCTGGGGACGCATTGACGTGATGCTTGACGGTGACGGGCAATTTTATCTGCTGGAAGCAAACACGTCTCCGGGTATGACCAGCCATAGCCTTGTGCCGATGGCGGCGCGTCAGGCGGGAATGAGCTTCTCGCAGTTAGTCGTACGTATTCTGGACCAGGCGGGCTGATATGTCTCAGGCTGCATTGAACACGCGCAACCGCGATGACGAAGAAGAATATTCCTCTTCGCGCCGGAGTAATGGAACGCGTCTTGCAGGGATCATCTTCCTGCTCGGGGTGCTGTGCACCGTGTTTATCAGCGGCTGGATGGTGCTGGGCTGGATGGAAGACGCGCAGCGGTTGCCGCTGTCGAAGCTGGTGGTGACCGGGGAGCGACACTACACGCGTAACGATGACATTCGCCAGTCGATTCTGGCGCTTGGGTCGCCTGGCACCTTTATGACGCAGGACGTCAACATTATCCAGAGTCAGATTGAACGTCTGCCGTGGATAAAACAGGCGAGTGTCAGAAAACAATGGCCTGATGAATTGAAGATTCATCTGGTTGAATATGTGCCGATTGCGCGTTGGAATGATCAGCATATGGTTGACGTAGACGGAAATTCGTTCAGCGTCCCGAGCGATCGTGTCAACAAGCAGAATTTACCGATGTTGTATGGCCCGGAAGGCAGCGAAAACGAAGTATTGCAGGGTTTTCGTGAGATGGGGCAGGTGCTGGCTAAGGATCGCTTTACGTTAAAAGATGCTGCGATGACGGCGCGCCGTTCCTGGCAGTTGACCTTAACGAATGGCATTAAGCTCAATCTTGGCCGCGGCGACACAATGAAACGTCTGGCGCGTTTTGTAGAACTTTACCCGGTTTTACAGCAGCAGGCGCAGACGGATGGCAAACGGATAAGCTACGTTGATTTGCGCTATGACTCAGGCGCAGCAGTCGGTTGGGAGCCGGCTCCGGTCGAGGAACCTAATCAGCAACAAAATCAGGCACAGGTACAGGCAGAACAACAATGATCAAGTCGACGGACAGAAAATTGGTAGTAGGACTGGAGATTGGCACCGCGAAGGTTGCCGCTTTGGTAGGGGAAGTTCTGCCCGACGGTATGGTCAATATCATTGGCGTGGGCAGCTGCCCCTCCCGTGGTATGGATAAAGGTGGGGTAAACGACCTTGAGTCGGTGGTGAAATGCGTTCAGCGCGCCATCGACCAGGCTGAATTGATGGCAGATTGCCAGATTTCCTCTGTCTATCTGGCCCTGTCTGGTAAGCACATCAGCTGCCAGAATGAAATCGGTATGGTGCCGATTTCTGAAGAAGAGGTGACGCAGGAAGACGTTGAGAACGTTGTCCACACGGCGAAATCCGTGCGTGTTCGCGACGAGCACCGTGTGCTGCATGTGATCCCGCAGGAATACGCGATCGACTACCAGGAAGGCATCAAGAATCCGGTCGGTCTGTCGGGCGTGCGTATGCAGGCAAAGGTGCACCTGATCACATGTCACAACGATATGGCGAAGAACATTGTAAAAGCCGTTGAACGTTGTGGCCTGAAAGTTGACCAACTCATTTTCGCCGGTCTTGCCGCGAGCTATTCCGTGCTGACCGAAGACGAACGTGAACTGGGCGTCTGTGTGGTCGATATTGGTGGTGGTACAATGGACATGGCCGTCTATACCGGCGGTGCGTTACGCCACACCAAAGTGATCCCGTACGCCGGGAATGTGGTGACCAGCGATATCGCTTACGCCTTTGGTACGCCACCGAGCGATGCAGAGGCGATTAAAGTGCGCCATGGTTGCGCGCTGGGCTCTATCGTCGGCAAAGACGAGAGCGTTGAAGTGCCGAGCGTAGGCGGGCGACCGCCGCGCAGCCTGCAACGCCAGACGCTGGCAGAGGTGATTGAGCCGCGTTATACCGAGCTGCTCAACCTGGTCAACGAAGAGATTTTGCAGTTACAGGAACAGCTTCGCCAGCAGGGTGTGAAACATCATCTCGCGGCGGGGATTGTATTAACCGGCGGGGCAGCGCAAATTGAAGGTCTTGCGGCCTGCGCTCAGCGCGTTTTCCATACGCAGGTGCGTATTGGTGCGCCGCTGAATATTACCGGTTTAACGGATTACGCTCAGGAGCCGTATTACTCAACGGCCGTGGGCCTGCTGCACTACGGGAAAGAATCCCATTTGAGTGGTGAAGCAGAAGTGGAAAAACGCGTCTCGGTGGGGTCTTGGGTCAAACGACTTAACACCTGGTTGCGAAAAGAGTTTTAATTTTTTTAAGAGACCGGAGAGAATTAGCGGTCTCGGGCGACAGGCACAACGGAGAGAGAGATTATGTTTGAACCTATGGAATTAACCAACGACGCGGTGATTAAAGTCATCGGCGTCGGTGGCGGCGGCGGTAATGCCGTAGAGCACATGGTGCGCGAGCGCATCGAAGGTGTTGAATTCTTCGCGGTGAACACCGATGCGCAGGCGCTGCGTAAAACGGCTGTTGGCCAGACGATTCAGATCGGTGGTGGCATCACCAAAGGTCTGGGAGCAGGGGCTAACCCGGAAGTGGGCCGCAACGCGGCAGAAGAAGATCGTGAAGCGCTGCGCGCTGCACTGGACGGTGCAGACATGGTCTTCATCGCAGCGGGTATGGGCGGCGGTACAGGTACCGGTGCAGCACCCGTTGTGGCGGAAGTCGCTAAAGATTTAGGTATTCTGACCGTTGCTGTCGTGACCAAGCCTTTCAACTTTGAAGGTAAGAAGCGTATGGCTTTCGCGGAGCAGGGTATCACCGAGCTGTCCAAGCACGTGGACTCTCTGATTACCATCCCGAACGACAAGCTGCTGAAAGTGCTGGGTCGCGGTATCTCTCTGCTGGACGCCTTTGGCGCGGCAAACGACGTGCTGAAAGGCGCGGTTCAGGGTATTGCTGAACTGATTACCCGTCCAGGTCTTATGAACGTTGACTTTGCAGACGTTCGCACCGTGATGTCCGAGATGGGCTACGCGATGATGGGCTCTGGCGTGGCGAGCGGCGAAGACCGTGCGGAAGAAGCCGCTGAAATGGCGATCTCTTCTCCACTGCTGGAAGATATCGATCTGTCTGGTGCGCGCGGCGTGCTGGTCAACATTACCGCTGGCTTTGACCTGCGTCTGGATGAGTTCGAAACCGTGGGTAACACCATCCGTGCGTTCGCCTCTGACAACGCGACCGTCGTTATCGGTACGTCCCTTGATCCGGAAATGAACGACGAACTGCGTGTGACCGTTGTGGCCACCGGTATCGGTATGGACAAGCGTCCTGAGATCACCCTGGTGACCAACAAACAGACTCAGCAGCCGGTTATGGATCGTTACCAGCAACACGGTATGGCGCCTCTGACTCAGGAGCAAAAACCCGCTGCGAAAGTGGTGAACGACCCGACTCCACAAACGGCAAAAGAGCCAGATTATCTGGATATCCCGGCGTTCCTGCGTAAGCAAGCTGACTAAGAATTGGCTGGAATTTGGGGATTTGCGCTCTTTGTGCTAAACTGGCCCACCGTTAGTGATATACACTCTCGGTTGGATAGTTAATTTGGCGAGATTATACGATGATCAAACAAAGGACACTTAAACGTATCGTTCAGGCGACGGGTGTCGGTTTACATACCGGCAAGAAAGTCACACTGACGTTACGCCCTGCGCCGGCCAATACCGGGGTCATCTATCGTCGCACCGACTTGAATCCACCGGTAGATTTTCCGGCCGATGCCAAATCTGTGCGTGATACTATGCTCTGTACTTGTCTGGTGAACGAGCATGACGTGCGGATTTCTACCGTAGAGCACCTGAACGCTGCCCTGGCGGGTCTGGGTATCGACAACATTATGGTTGAAGTCGATGCACCAGAAATCCCGATCATGGACGGGAGTGCTGCTCCGTTCGTTTATTTGTTGCTGGATGCCGGCATCGAAGAACTGAACTGCGCGAAGAAATTTGTTCGCATTAAAGAGACCGTTCGCGTCGAAGATGGCGACAAATGGGCTGAATTCAAACCGTACAATGGTTTCTCGTTGGACTTCACCATCGATTTTAACCATCCGGCGATTGACTCCAGCACCCAGCGCTATGCGATGAACTTCTCTGCGGATGCGTTCATGCGTCAGATCAGCCGAGCACGTACCTTCGGCTTTATGCGTGATATCGAATATCTGCAATCCCGCGGCCTGTGCCTGGGCGGCAGCTTCGATTGTGCCATCGTTGTTGACGATTATCGCGTACTGAACGAAGACGGCCTGCGTTTTGAAGATGAATTTGTTCGTCACAAAATGCTGGACGCGATCGGCGACCTCTTCATGTGTGGTCACAACATCATTGGTGCATTTACCGCCTTTAAATCCGGTCATGCACTGAACAACAAACTGTTGCAGGCCGTCCTGGCAAAACAGGAAGCCTGGGAATATGTGACCTTCGAAGACGAAGCTGAACTGCCGCTGGCGTTCAAAGCCCCGACTATGGTCCTGGCGTAACGGTTAAAGCCGTTTCGTAAGAAAAGCGACTGGTTCACCTGGTACTCTCTCCGACCAGGGAAGCCAGTCGTTTTTATTTCTGCCCTTCTTTAATTTGTCCCCCTCACCCCTGGCCTGTGTCGGGTGCCGAATAACGGTGTGTTCGCTGCATTATTGACCGTTTTTACCTGCTGCAAGGTGTCATTCCTGCTGCCGTGTATTGGCTTTAGTGGTAATATCTGGGCGCTAAAAAAGAATAACTGAACTCAGCCTGCACTGGCGGGCGAACGTGGTGGAGCAAGTGAGCGGAATACTGACGCGCTGGCGACAATTTGGCAGACGTTACTTCTGGCCGCATCTCTTATTGGGGATGGTCGCGGCGAGTTTCGGCTTGCCTGTGCTCAGCAACAGCGCAGACGCGGCCACGCCAGCACGTTCCACGACGACCAAACACGATCTCACCACACGGGTTAACTTCACTAATCTCGCATGGCTTGAAGCCAGCCGCCGTCCTAATTTCTCCGTTGATTACTGGCAGCAGCACGCGATTCGCACGGTTATCCGCCATCTGTCGTTCGCGATGGCGCCGCAGACGATGCCTGTTGCGGAAGAAACGCTGCCGGTTCAGGCTCAGCATCTTGCCCTGCTCGATACGCTTAATGCGCTTCTGACGCAGGACAACCAGCCGCCAGTGACCGTAAATCAGACGGCGCAAACGGATTTTGTTTCCCCTGCATCCTTCTCTGTTTCGACATGGATTAGCCAGGTTCACGGCATCCGTGCCGGGCCTCAACGCCTCAGCTAAATTAACCTTTTTCAATACCTTAATTTATCTGCCCGACTGGGGCGTTTGAGAATTTATTATGCTAATCAAATTGTTAACCAAAGTTTTTGGTAGTCGTAACGATCGTACCCTGCGCCGCATGCGCAAAGCTGTGAACGTCATCAACGGTATGGAACCGGCGATGGAGAAGCTCACTGATGATGAGCTGAAAGCGAAAACCGCGGAGTTCCGTGCGCGTCTGGAGAAAGGTGAAACCTTAGAAAGCCTGATCCCGGAAGCCTTCGCCGTTGTACGTGAGGCCAGTAAACGCGTGTTCGGCATGCGTCACTTCGACGTGCAGCTGCTGGGCGGGATGGTGCTCAACGAGCGCTGCATCGCGGAAATGCGTACCGGTGAAGGTAAAACCCTGACGGCAACGCTGCCGGCTTACCTGAATGCGCTGACGGGTAAGGGCGTTCACGTTGTTACCGTCAACGACTATCTGGCGCAGCGCGACGCCGAAAACAACCGTCCGCTGTTCGAATTCCTCGGCATGACCGTAGGCATTAACATGTCCGGCCTGCCGGCACCTGCCAAGCGTGAAGCCTATAACGCAGATATCACCTACGGCACCAACAACGAATACGGCTTCGACTACCTGCGCGACAACATGGCGTTCAGCCCGGAAGAGCGCGTCCAGCGTAAACTGCACTATGCGCTGGTGGATGAGGTTGACTCCATTCTGATCGATGAAGCGCGTACCCCGCTGATCATCTCCGGCCCGGCCGAAGACAGCTCCGAGATGTACCGTAAAGTCGACAAAATCATTCCTCACCTGCTGCGTCAGGAGAAAGAAGACTCCGATACCTTCCAGGGTGAAGGTCACTTCTCCGTGGATGAAAAAGCGCGTCAGGTCAACCTGACCGAACGCGGCCTGGTGAAAATCGAAGAGCTGCTGGTGGCTGAAGGCATTATGGAAGAGGGCGAGTCTCTGTACTCCCCGAGCAACATCATGCTGATGCACCACGTAACGGCTGCACTGCGCGCGCACGCCCTGTTCACCCGCGACGTTGACTACATCGTTAAAGACGGCGAAGTCATCATCGTCGATGAACACACCGGCCGTACCATGCAGGGACGTCGCTGGTCCGATGGCCTGCACCAGGCCGTGGAAGCGAAAGAAGGCGTGGATATTCAAAACGAAAACCAGACGCTGGCATCCATCACCTTCCAGAACTACTTCCGTCTGTACGAGAAGCTGGCGGGGATGACCGGTACCGCAGATACCGAAGCGTTTGAGTTCAGCTCCATCTATAAGCTGGATACCGTGGTAGTACCTACCAACCGTCCGATGATCCGTAAGGATATGCCGGACCTGGTATACATGACTGAAGCGGAAAAAATTCAGGCGATCATTGAAGATATTCGCGAACGTACCGCGAAGGGCCAGCCGGTACTGGTGGGGACCATCTCCATCGAGAAATCCGAAGTGGTATCCAACGAGCTGACCAAAGCAGGCATCAAACACAACGTTCTGAACGCCAAGTTCCACGCTAAAGAAGCAGATATCGTTGCGCAGGCCGGTTACCCGGCTGCCGTAACCATCGCCACCAACATGGCGGGTCGTGGTACCGATATTATGCTCGGCGGTAGCTGGCAGGCCGAAGTGGCGGAGCTGGAAAACCCAACCCCAGAGCAAATCGCGCAGATCAAAGCCGACTGGCAGGTGCGTCACGACGCGGTGCTGGCATCCGGTGGTCTGCACATCATTGGTACCGAGCGTCATGAATCCCGTCGTATCGATAACCAGCTGCGCGGTCGTGCGGGTCGTCAGGGTGATGCCGGTTCTTCCCGCTTCTATCTGTCTATGGAAGATGCGCTGATGCGTATTTTCGCCTCTGACCGTGTGTCCGGCATGATGCGTAAACTGGGCATGAAACCTGGCGAAGCGATCGAGCACCCGTGGGTTACCAAAGCGATTGCGAACGCCCAGCGTAAAGTAGAAAGCCGCAACTTCGATATTCGTAAGCAGCTGCTGGAATATGATGACGTTGCCAACGACCAGCGTCGTGCGATCTACACCCAGCGTAACGAACTGCTGGACGTGTCCGACGTGAGCGAAACCATCAACAGCATTCGCGAAGATGTGTTCAAAGCCACTATCGACGCGCACATTCCGCCACAGTCTCTGGAAGAGATGTGGGATATCGAAGGTTTGCAGGAACGTCTGAAAAACGACTTCGATCTCGAACTGCCAATCAAAGAGTGGCTGGACAAAGAGCCTGAGCTGCACGAAGAGACCCTTCGCGAGCGTATCTACGAAACCGCGCTGGACGTCTACAAGCGTAAGGAAGAAGTGGTTGGCGCAGAGATGATGCGTCACTTCGAGAAAGGCGTAATGTTGCAGACCCTGGACTCCCTGTGGAAAGAGCACCTGGCGGCAATGGACTACCTGCGTCAGGGTATCCATCTGCGTGGTTATGCGCAGAAAGATCCGAAGCAGGAGTACAAGCGTGAATCCTTCTCCATGTTTGCTGCCATGCTGGAGTCGCTGAAGTATGAAGTCATCAGCACCCTGAGCAAAGTTCAGGTGCGTATGCCGGAAGAAGTGGAAGCGATGGAGCAGCAGCGTCGTGAAGAAGCTGAGCGTCTGGCACAGATGCAGCAGCTGAGCCATCAGACCGATGAAAGCGAAGCCGCAGCGGCAATCGCAGCGCAGACGGGCGATCGTAAAGTCGGTCGTAACGATCCGTGCCCATGCGGTTCCGGCAAAAAATACAAGGCGTGCCACGGCCGTCTGAGTTAAGAACATAACAAACTGAAAAGGCGCAGATATCTGCGCCTTTTTTATGGAAGTGACATGATGAAAACACTGCAAATTGCTGTCGGGATCATTCGCAACCCGCAAAATCAGATCTTCATTACCCAACGTGCCGCCGATGCGCACATGGCCAACAAATGGGAATTCCCCGGCGGAAAAATCGAATCAGGTGAAACGCCGGAGCAGGCGCTGGTGCGTGAGCTTCAGGAAGAGGTGGGGATCACCCCGCTTGGCGCAACGCTGTTCGATAAGCTGGAGTACCAGTTTCCGGATCGTCACATCACGCTGTGGTTCTGGCTGGTTGAAAACTGGGAAGGGGAGCCGTGGGGAAAAGAGGGGCAGCCGGGTAACTGGATTGAGCTTCAGGCCAGCGATGCGGAAAAATTCCCGCCTGCCAATGAGCCTGTGATCCTCCGGCTGGCCGCACAACCGTAGGCCTGCTAAGCGACGCGCCAGCAGGCTTTGAACGTTACTGCTGGTTTTCGCTCCAGTCATCGCTATCCGAGAGATCGCCTTCGCTCGGAATGCGTTTCTCTTCCGCCGCCCATTCGCCCAGGTCTATAAGCTGACAGCGCTTACAGCAGAATGGGCGAAATGGACTTACGTCTCCCCAGACGACAGTTTTCCCACAGGTTGGGCAGTTTACGGTGGTTACGTCAGACATTGGCACTCCTTAACAACAGGCCAGTTCAAAATCGAGGCGTTCCGGCACGGTGCCATGTTCACTGTCCAGCGGCATAAAGCGGATCGCGAAACGGCTTTTATGCCCGGAAATTTGCGGGTAAAGCTGCTCGCCAAGAGACAGGTTCAGGCGCAGAAGATCGGCGTCGTCGCCGTTATCCTGATAGAAACCGTTGAGACTGGTTTGTTTGCGGAACGGGGCAGAGTTACGCACAAGATCGAGGATCAGGGATAACGTCTGATTCATCGGCTCCAGGCTGCCCAGCCAGCTGTTCACCTGGCGATCGCGCTGTTCCTGCGGCATGTGCAGCCACATATGCAGCGTTGGCAGGTCAAAGCTACAGCATCCGCCCGGTATGCTCAGGCGCTGGCGCACCAGCGCAATCAGACGATCCTCTCGTAAAAACTGGCCAACGCGCGGCGCGGCCATCAGGGTCGTGCTGCTGTTTTTTAGCTGCTTGCGTAAAGCGTCAATTCGACTTTGATCCACGCCCGGTACTTCGGCCCAGGCCTGTAATTTACGCTGCTGGCGCTCCAGCTCTTTCAACAGCTCAGTGCGGACGTCGCCGCGTTCAATCACATCCAGCAGATCGCCCACGTTGCGGAAAAAATGCAGCGCGGTGGCGTGATCGTTGACAGGCAGATGTTGTGAAAGCTGTTGAATAAGAAATTCTATGCGTAGCCAGGTACGCATTTTTTCGTTAAGCGGGTGCTCAAAAAGGATATGAGTCGACATTATGGTTTTTCCTGTGCAACGGCCTGCGCGGCGAAGGTCAGATACTGCGCGTGCAGACGAGCAACATCCGATGCAATGGCATCTGGTGCGCCGTTATTATCAATAACATCATCCGCAATGGCGAGGCGCGCTTCGCGCGTGGCCTGTGCGGCAAGAATTTGTTCAGCATGCTCGCGTGAAACATGGTCACGCGCCATGGTTCTCTGGATTTGCGTTTCGCGGGAAACGTCAATCACCAGCGTTCTGTCTGCTTTATTTTGAAGCTGATTTTCCACCAGTAACGGGACCACCCACAACACATAGGGCGAACTGGCTGCGGCAATCTGACGCTGAGTTTCCTGGTGGATAATGGGGTGGAGCAGGGCATTAAGCCAGGCTTTTTCCGCTGGAACGGAAAATATGCACTCACGCAGCTGCCGACGATTCAGGGTGCCGTCAGCCTGTATCACACGGCGACCAAAATGCGCTTCGATGGCGTTTAAGGCGGGTGTATTGGGTTCTACCACCTGACGGGCAATGATATCGGCGTCGATAATCGTGATGCCGAGACGAGCAAACGCATGCGCAACGGTGCTTTTACCACTACCGATGCCGCCGGTTAATGCGACGATATACCCCATTAAATCAGATCCTGGGAATTATTCAGTTTTAAAATCAGTTGCTTAAAATTCAAACTTACAACAGCCAATGTTTAGCTCTCTTTACCCGCTTTTTACCAGGTAAATTTATAGGATTGTAGCGTAAAAAAAGAGAATTTCGCAGTCTTGCGGAGCAGGTATTAGTGCGTATGATAGCGTCACTGGAGTTGTGCTTTTAATATATTTGCCTCTAACCCCAGGAATCCGCACATGCGTATCGAAGAAGATCTGAAGTTAGGTTTCAAAGACGTTCTTATCCGCCCTAAACGCTCTACACTGAAAAGTCGCTCAGACGTTGAACTCGAACGTCAATTCACCTTTAAGCATTCCGGTCAGACGTGGTCTGGCGTGCCGATTATCGCGGCCAACATGGATACCGTCGGGACCTTCGAGATGGCGACCGCACTGGCGCAATTCGACATCCTTACTGCGGTACACAAACACTACAGCGCTGAAGAGTGGGATGCGTTTGTCGCCTCCGCCTCGGCTGACGTGGTGAAGCATGTGATGGTCTCGACCGGTACCTCTGATGCAGATTTCGAGAAAACCAAACAGATCCTGAACGCCAATCCAGCGCTGAATTTTGTCTGCATTGACGTGGCAAATGGTTATTCCGAGCATTTCGTTCAGTTCGTCAGCAAGGCACGTGAGGCCTGGCCAACCAAAACCATCATCGCGGGCAACGTGGTGACCGGTGAAATGTGTGAAGAGCTGATCCTCTCCGGGGCCGACATTGTAAAAGTTGGCATTGGCCCGGGGTCCGTTTGCACCACGCGCGTGAAAACCGGTGTGGGTTATCCGCAGCTGTCTGCGGTAATTGAATGCGCTGACGCTGCGCACGGTCTGGGCGGCCAGATCATCAGCGACGGTGGCTGCACCATGCCAGGCGATGTCGCGAAAGCCTTCGGCGGCGGCGCGGATTTCGTGATGCTCGGCGGCATGCTGGCAGGCCACGAAGAGAGCGGCGGTACCGTGGTGGAAGAAAACGGTGAGAAGTTCATGCTGTTCTACGGAATGAGCTCTGAATCCGCGATGACCCGTCACGTGGGCGGTGTCGCGAAATACCGTGCGGCGGAAGGCAAAACCGTTAAGCTGCCACTGCGTGGTCCGGTCGAAAACACGGCGCGCGATATCCTCGGCGGTCTGCGTTCTGCCTGCACCTACGTTGGTGCTTCCCGCCTGAAAGAGCTGACGAAACGCACGACGTTTATCCGCGTTCAGGAGCAGGAAAACCGCGTATTCAATAGCCTCTGACGGCTACGGCTGGCGCGCGTCCGTGCGCCAGCGTTACCCCGCGCTCATTGCATCCCCCAGATGGAAAATCGGCAAATACATTGCCACCACCAGCGTGCCAATAATCAGACCCGTCACGACCAGTAGCAAAGGCTCAAGAAGCGCCGCCAGATTGTCTGCCTGCTGAAATGTCTGTTCCGTATGGTGGCGGGCCAGATTCATCAGCATCACATCCAGTGAACCCGACACTTCTCCGGTGCGAATGAGCTGAATACACAGTGGCGTAAAAACAGAGGCCTTCTGGAAGGAGGACCACACGGGCATCCCCTGTTCGATATCGCTGCGTATCTCACGGAGTTTCTCCTGCCAGTAGCCCCTCTCAACGGTCTCCTCCACACTCTCCAGTCCTTGTAAAAAGGCAATTCCGGCCTGCTGGGTTAATGACAGCACGGTAAAAATCTGTCCCAGTTTTTGCCCGCGCGTCAGCGTGCCCATAACCGGTACGTGTAACAAAACATACTGCCAGCGTGGATGCCGCCGCAGCTTACAGGCGATGACAACCATTGCCACGAGCAGGGTCAAAAGGGTGAGGATATGCGCCTGAACCAAGGCCGCCAGCCCTATGACTGCCTGCGTGAGCAAAGGGAGCGGGGTGTTGAACGTTTTGTAGATTGCAGCAAACTCAGGCAAAACCAGCGTGACCATCGCCAGCACCACGAAAACGGCCAGCGTCAGGATGATCAGCGGATAGCGCAGCGCTTTCTTCACCTTCGCACTGAGCTGCTGCTGGGATTTTTGTTGCTGCGCAAGCTGACGGCAGCAGGCTTCGAGCTTACCCGTCAGCTCACCCGTCTTCACCATTGAGACATAAAGAGGGCTAAACACCTCTGGCCATTTCTTCATGGCCTCTGACAGGGCGCAACCTTCGCTCAGGTCATCAGCAAGACTGTGCAGCAGCGCCTGCCAGTGCTGCAAAGGATGCTGTTCCGCCAGCATGTGCAGACTTTGGGATAGCGTGAGTCCAGCCTGTAGCAGCGTGGCGAGCTGGCGAAAAATATCGTAGCAGTGCTGCACCTGCCATCGCTGGCGCTGCTGACAGCGTTTTAGCGCCAGCGGGTGCAGTTGTTTAAGCACCAGAGCCGTGTAAGCTGCGTCACGGTCGATGGCCCAGAGGGTGCCGGTTTGCACCTCCCCCTCGGTGTTCAGGGCACGCCAGCGCCAGAGCGAATTAGCAGCCATCGGGCATTCCCAGGACGCGCAACAGCTCTTCGAGCGTGGTCAGCCCTTGTTCTACGGCCATGCAGCCATGCTCAAACAAAGAGGTCATTCCCGCCTGACGAGCGCTGGACCCAATCACCTCCGTGCTTGCTCCGCTGGCGATGGCCTGCCGCAGCGTGTCGTCGATGACGAGCACTTCAAAAATGGCTACGCGACCATAAAAACCGTGGTAGCAGCGATCGCAGCCGGTGGGTTGCCAGCGAGGAAGCGGCCGGGGCCACAGCGTGCGGGGTAATTCGGTGTGGCGGCTGGCTTCCTGTCGGCAGTACGGACATAAACGGCGCACCAGTCGCTGGGCAATCACCATCGAGAGCGCCGAAGAGATCATCCAGCGCGCGACGCCCATCTGTTGCAGCCGTACCAGCGTTTCAGTCGTCGAATTAGTATGGAGGGTGGACAGCACCAGATGCCCGGTTTGCGCCGCCTTAATGGCAATTTCTGCCGTTTCGCCGTCACGAATTTCACCCACCATAATGATGTCAGGATCCTGCCTGAGCAGGGCACGCAGCACGCTCTGAAAGGTCAGCCCCGCGCGCGGATTAATCTGCGTCTGGTTTAAGCCTGCAAGCGGGATTTCAACGGGATCTTCCACGCTGCAAATATTGACGTCAGGGGTATTTCGCGCCTGTAACGCGCTGTACAGCGTCACTGTTTTCCCGCTACCGGTCGGGCCGGTGACCAGAATCAACCCCTGAGGGCTGTTAAGCGCCCCGGCAAAACGGGCCTGCTGGTCTGCGCTCATCCCCAGCTGTTCAAGCTCCAGTGCCTGCTGTACCTGGTGAAGCAGACGAAGCACGATTTTTTCTCCACCACTACAGGGAAGGGTTGCGATACGAAAAGAGACGGGGACGCTTGCCAGCTCCACCGTAAACTGGCCGTCCTGCGGCAGGCGGCGCTCCGCAATATCCAGTTGACCCAGCACCTTCAGGCGTGCGGCAAGCGTCGTCCCGAGGGCGGCAGAGATCGGCAGTTGCGGGTAGAGAACACCGTCGATTCGCAAACGGATCTGGTAGCCGTGCTCCGTCGGTTCAATATGGATGTCAGAAGCCCGCTGGTTTACTGCCTGCTGCAAGGTTGTACTGAGCACGTCAGCGGCTGAGTTTGGCGCTATGCCCGGCAGGTGTGATGATGAGACGGACTGAAGCCGTTTTTCCATCCGTTCTGCCGTCCAGCACTCAATATCAATACGCTTCTGCGTGGCGAAGCGTAACGCTTCCATCAGCTCAGAGGCAGGATTACCCACCACCGCAATGCTGATCATATCGGTGTCGCTTGCGAGTAGCAGTGCGTGATGGCGCTGACAGAGCGTCATTAGCTGTTCGGTATTCATTGTCCACTCCTGTCAGTTGTTGTCGAAGCGGAAAACATCTTCACAGGCTTGTCTGAGCGCCGTGTCGGACGCAATTTTGCAGTCACGCGTCCAGCCCGTCATACCGTTACCGTCGCTCCAGATCGGTGTCATGAGCACTTCAAGTCCGTTAAGGCTTTCCTGCCCTGTTAACGATACGGCCCCCTTTGCCACGCTCATCGCTGAAACGTAACGTGTGGTTGTCGGGGAGGGGATGCCATTGGTGCCTGCGTCGCAGCTATCCACACCACCACGATCCAGGGCGCAAAGCTCAATGGCGGTGCGGTAGGGGATGAACGTTTGCAGCATATCGGTGAGCGCCGCTTTTCGCAGGTAGTTCTGATAGGCCGGAACGCCAATCGCGCTCAGGATGGCAATAATGCCAATGACCACCATTAGCTCAATCAGGGTAAATCCTTGTTGTCTGTTCATGTCTGCTCCTTACGTTAAGTGGCGCTACTGTGGCAGTGCCAGCATGCAGAAACGAGGGACAAAAGCGTGAACGTGAAGGGGCTTTCAGGGAAATGATTCAGTGTTGCAGAGAAGGACAGCGTAATTGCGAGCGGTTTCGTATTTCCCCTCTCCGGGCGGAAAGGGGAGGATAATTTATTTGAAGCGCATCGAGAGGTCGAGGGCGCGGACGTGCTTGGTCAGGGCGCCAACGGAGATGTAATCGACGCCGGTTTCAGCAAATTCGCGGATGGTGTCGAACGTCACGTTGCCGGACACCTCAAGCTGCGCCTGGCCGTTTGTGCGTTTGACCGCTTCACGCATCTGCTCCGTGTCGAAGTTATCGAGCATGATGATGTCAGCCCCCGCTTTAATGGCCTCGTCCAGCTCCTCCAGCGTTTCCACTTCCACTTCGACCGGCACATCCGGATGTAGCCAGAAGGCTTTTTCCACGGCCTGACGCACCGAGCCAGAGGCAATAATGTGGTTCTCTTTGATCAGGAAGGCATCGGATAGCCCCAGACGATGGTTGGCGCCGCCACCGCAGAGTACCGCGTATTTCAGCGCGGTCCGCAGGCCCGGCAGGGTTTTACGGGTATCCAGCAGCTGCGTGCGGGTGCCTGCCAGCAGGTCAACGTAGCGGCGTACTTCACTGGCAACGCCAGAGAGCGTTTGCACAAAATTGAGCGCGGTGCGTTCGCCGGTCAGCAAGACGCGGGACGGGCCGTCCAGCTCGAACAGTGGCTGATTCGCCGTGACCGCATCACCGTCTTCAACGTGCCATGTTACCTGCACCTCGTCGCCTGCCAGCTGGGTAAAGACCTCCTCAACCCAGCGTTTTCCGCAGAAGACTCCCGCTTCGCGGGTGATGATCACCGCATGCGAGCGCGTCTCTTTTGGCAACAATTGGGCGGTAATATCGTGATCGGCGCTGACGTCGCCGCCGAGATCTTCTTTCAGGGCATGGGCAACGCTTGCCGGGATATCACTATTAATACGTTCCAGAAGCGCGTCACGTCGGTGGTCGGGGTTATAGCGGCGAGGCGGCATGATAAAACTCCAAATTGGTAACGAATCATAATATTGAAACATGCTACTCTGAACCGAGTAACAGCACCATAGATAAGGAGTTCCAGCATGTTGTTAGAAAACGGATGGCTGGTGGACGCGCGGCATGTACCGTCGCCGCACCACGACTGCCGCCCGGAGGATGAAAAGCCCACACTGCTGGTGGTTCACAATATTAGTCTCCCGCCGGGTGAGTTTGGCGGTCCGTGGATCGATGCGTTATTCACTGGAACGATAGATCCCGATGCCCACCCCTTCTTTGCTGAGATTGCGCATCTGCGCGTATCGGCGCACTGTCTGATCCGTCGTGATGGCGAAGTGGTTCAGTATGTTCCTTTTGATAAGCGTGCCTGGCATGCCGGCGTGTCGATGTATCAGGGACGCGAGCGGTGCAATGATTTCTCCATTGGAATTGAACTGGAAGGAACGGACACCGCGCCTTACACCGATGCGCAATATGAGAAACTGGTTACTGTAACGCAAACGTTAATCGGGCGCTATCCCGCCATTGCAGACAATATTACAGGGCACAGCGACATCGCCCCGGAAAGAAAAACCGACCCCGGCCCGGCGTTTGACTGGGCCCGGTTTCACGCCATGCTTACCACGTCGTCAGATAAGGAGATAACATGACGTTGTTTACCATGCTGCTGGTTATGATCGCTGAACGCCTGTTTAAGCTCGGCGAGCACTGGCATCTGGATCATCGGCTGGAGGTGTTATTCCGCCGCATCAGGCATTTTTCCATGCTGCGCACGCTGCTGATGGCGGCAGGCGTGATGGCGATTACGTTCCTGTTGCTGCGCTCGCTTTACGGCCTCTTTTTCAACGTGCCGCTGCTGGTGGTGTGGATCCTGCTCGGCGTGCTGTGTATTGGCGCGGGCAAGGTGCGTTTGCACTATCACGCGTATCTGAAAGCCGCTTCCCGGGATGATGCCCACGCGCGCGGCGCGATGGCGAGCGAGCTGACGATGATCCACGGCGTACCGCCGGACTGCGATGAACGCGAGTTTCTGCGGGAGCTGCAAAACGCGCTGCTGTGGATCAACTTCCGTTACTACCTGGCGCCGCTGTTCTGGTTCGTGGTGGGTGGACCCTGGGGGCCGGTACTGCTGATGGGTTATGCGTTCCTGCGCGCCTGGCAGACCTGGCTTGCCCGCTATCTTACGCCGCATGAACGTCTACAGTCCGGCATTGATGCCATCCTGCACGTGCTCGACTGGCTTCCGGTGCGTCTGGTAGGCGTGGTCTATGCCCTCATCGGTCACGGTGAAAAGGCGCTGCCCGCGTGGTTTGTCTCCCTTGCAGACCGCCATACCTCGCAGTATCAGGTTTTAACCCGACTGGCACAGTTCTCGCTGGCGCGTGAGCCGCACACGGATAAAGTCGCAACGCCAAAAGCTGCCGTCTCGATGGCGAAGAAAACATCCTTTGTGGTGGTGGTGATTGTGGCGCTGCTAACGATTTACGGCACGCTGGTCTGAGCCAGCGCGCCGAAGCCGTTACGGCGTATCCGCGGGCGGGATGCCGAAGTCAGGCATCCCGTTTTCGTTCCAGCGGACGAGTTTCAGGCGAGTATGGCGATTGGGATCGTAAAGCGGATCGCCTTCAATTTCAGTGTAGTTTCGCGCGTGGTAGACCAGCACATCTTCGCATTCCGGCGTCTGCGTAAAGCTGTTATGGCCTGGCCCATACTGACGGTTTTCGTAGCTGGTGACGAATACCGGGCGCGGGGATTTATGCCAGTTAGCCGGGTTTTGCGGATCGGCATTCAGGTCTGCCCACAGTAATCCCATGCAGTAGTTCTCGTCGGTGGCGCTGGCGGAATAGCTGATAAACAGCTTATCGCCATGGAACAGCACCGCCGGGCCTTCGTTGACCCAGAACCCACGGCACTCCCAGTCATATTCCGGTTTACTGAGCATCACCGGCTCGCCTTTCAGCGTCCACGGATTTTCCATTTCACACAGGTAAAGATTGGAGTTACCGGAAATGTCCGGGGCTTTTTGCGCCCACAGATACCAGCGTTTACCCTGATGAACAAAGGTGGTGGCATCCAGCGCGAAGGTGTCAAACGGGGTTTTGATTTGCCCTTTTTCCACCCACGTACCGGTGAGCGGATCGCGATCTGCACATTCAATGGCAAACATGCGATGCTGGAACATCCCGAGCTGATCGAGCGCCTGGGTATGCGTGGCGGCAAAATAGATGTACCACCTGCCGTCGATATGATGCAGCTCCGGTGCCCAGATCAGCTGGCTCATCGGGCCGGTGTCGGGCTTGCGCCAGACAATCACCTCTTCGGCATCGCGTAAACCTTCCAGCGAGTCCGCGCGGCGGATCGCCAGCCGATCGTACTCCGGCACGGAGGCGATAAAGTAGTATTGCCCATCGTGACGCAGGATATACGGGTCGGCGCGTTGTTCAATAAACGGGTTTGGCCAGGTTTGCATTCGGCTTTCCTTATTTAGTCTCAGCGGCTTTGAGTTCCTGATAATCGTTCAGCTCGCGATAGTTGGTGCGACGCTTTTCCAGATCGGACTGGATCTGCTTCATGGTCTCACGGTCCACTTTCAGCAGACGTACTACGCCCGCGGTAATTAAGTATCCAATGCCGGGAATGATGGTAAACAGCAGCACGATCCCGTTGATGGCATCCGCGCTCTGCGCTTTTGCGCCCGCGTCGTAGCCGTACCAGGAGAGCAGGAAGCCGACCATTGCCCCGGCAATCGCCAGACCCAGCTTCAGGAAGAAGATGTTGCCGGAGAAGCTGATCCCGGTGATGCGTTTCCCGGTTTTCCATTCACCGTAGTCGTCCACGTCGGCCATCAGCGACCAGTGCAGCGGTGACGGGATCTGGTGCAGGATGTTCAGCAGGACGTAGAGCACGACAATGGTTGTCGTCGCTTTCGGGTCGAAGAAGTAAAAGGCGCAGGAGAAAATCGCCAGCACGATGTTGGTCCAGAAGAAGACCTTCAGCTTACACCAGCGGTCGGTCAGCACTTTCGCCAGCATACTGCCGAACATCATGCCGACCACGCCCAGGCTGATAAACAGCGTGGCGAAATGGGTGCTTTGCCCCATGACCCAGGTGACGTAATACATGGTGGCCGCCATGCGGATAAAGCCAGGGCAGACGTTGCACAGGGTTAACAGCAGGATCCGCACCCACTGGTCATTCTTCCACACGTCTTTCAGGTCGTTTTTCAGTTCGTCATGGGTTTGCACTGCCGGACGCACGCGCTCCCGCACGGTGGCGAAGCAGAACAGGAACATACAGGTTCCAATCAGCGCCAGCACGGTCATTGCCATCTGGTAGCCTTTGGCTTTGTCATCTCCCCCGAACCAGTCGGCCATCGGCAGGAGCGTTAGCGACAGCAGCAGCGTGGCGATACCAACCATAACAAAACGGTAGGACTGGCAGGCAACGCGCTCTTTCGGGTCGTTGGTGATCACTCCGCCCAGCGAGCAGTAGGGAATGTTGATAGCCGTATAGGTCAGCGACAGCAGGAAGTAGGTGACAAAGGCATAGATAACTTTGCTGTTATAGCTCCACTCCGGCGTGGTGAACATCAGAATGCTGAACAGCGCATAGGGGAAGGCAATCCACAGCAGCCATGGACGAAACCGGCCATATTTGCTGCGGGTACGGTCGGCAATCGCGCCCATAATTGGGTCCGTGACGGCATCAATGACGCGTACGGACAGGAGTAAAACGCCAACCAGTGCAGGAGCCAGACCAAAAATATCCGTATAAAAGTAGTTAACAAATAACATGATGGCGCCAAAGATGATGTTGCATCCGGCGTCACCCATGCCATAGCCGATCTTTTCTTTTACTGACAGTTTGTTGTTATTCATCGACAGCTCTCCGGGTTTCGGTATGGAGAGAATTATTCGCTGGCAAACGAATATATGCGTTGCAATATAAAGGCGGTGATATGGAGGATTTTGCTGTGGGCGCGAATTTGTGAGGAAGGTAACAAGACGCTGTACCCGCAACCGCGAGTACAGCGAGAAAACACTTAGTGCGCTTTCACCGTTTTGGCATTTTTCTGTTTCACCATATAACCCACGCCGAGGATCGCAATCCAGACCGGGATCAGGTAGACGGAAATCGCCATGCCTGGGGTGATGAGCATAATGACCAGCACAGCTGCCATGAACAGCAGGCAAACCCAGTTCCCCAGCGGATAGAGCAGGGCAGGGAAGCGCGTGGTTACGCCCTGCTGGTGCTTGGCGCGGCGGAACTTGATGTGCGCGAGGCTAATCATCGCCCAGTTAATCACCAGCGCGGAAACCACCAGCGCCATCAGCAGACCGAAGGCAGATTCCGGTGCCAGGTAGTTAATCAGAACGCACAGCGCCGTCACGACCGCCGACACGATGATGGTATTAACCGGTACGCCACGCTTATCAACGGTAAGCAGCGCTTTCGGTGCGTTGCCCTGTTGCGCCAGGCCGAACAGCATACGGCTGTTGCAGTAAACGCAGCTGTTATAAACGGAGAGCGCGGCGGTCAGCACCACGACGTTGAGCGCGTTCGCCACGAAGGTGTCGCCCAGCTCGTGGAAGATGAGCACAAACGGGCTGGTATCCGCCGTCACGCGCGTCCATGGCAGCAGGGAGAGCAGGACCGCCAGGGAGCCCACATAGAAGATCAGAATACGGTAGATAACCTGGTTAGTGGCTTTCGGGATGCTCTGCTCCGGGTTGTCGGCTTCCGCGGCGGTGATGCCCACCAGCTCCAGACCGCCGAAGGAGAACATGATAATTGCCATCATCATCACCAGACCGGTCATGCCGTGCGGCAGGAACCCGCCTTGCTCCCAAAGGTTGCGCACGGTGGCCTGCGGACCGCCGTTGCCGCTGAACAGCAGCCAGCCGCCGAAGATGATCATCGCTACAACGGCAATCACTTTGATGATGGCAAACCAGAACTCCATCTCACCAAACACTTTTACGTTGGTCAGGTTAATGGCATTGATAATGACGAAGAAGGCCGCCGCAGACGCCCAGGTGGGGATCTCCGGGTACCAGAACTGAATGTATTTCCCAACGGCGGTCAGCTCGGCCATGGCAACCAGAACGTACAGAACCCAGTAGTTCCACCCCGAGGCGAAACCTGCGAAGCTGCCCCAGTATTTATAGGCGAAGTGGCTGAATGAGCCTGCGACCGGCTCTTCAACAACCATTTCACCTAACTGGCGCATAATCAGAAATGCAATAAAACCCGCAATCGCGTACCCCAGAATAATGCCCGGACCGGCCGACTGGATAACCGATGCACTGCCCAGAAACAGGCCAGTACCAATAGCACCGCCCAGGGCGATGAGCTGTATATGGCGGTTTTTAAGGCCGCGCTTTAGCTGATCGCCATGCTGTTGAGCTTCCATTTGAAACCTCGTGTGTGGTTGTTATGTTCACGCTGTGCGTGTGTAATTATGAAAGTCCATATTCTGTATTTATTTCTTTACGGTTAACGATACCGAAAAAAGCGGAGATGGCTTCCGTTAGCGCAAGAATAGTGGTAAGCGCCAGCGAATGCACCTGCTTTATGAAGGGATGAAGACGACTTGAATAAAAAGAAACCAATTGTAAATCGGTACGTTAACCCCTCATACCCCAACCTATAGAATAGAAATGCGTCAGAAGAGGGCGAATTTTCATTTTTTGCCTTGTTGAATCGCTTCAGATTGCAAAAACCCTCGTTTCATTATGGTTAAAACTGCCTCTTTGGTAGTAACCATTTCATTTGTGCAAAGTTACATTCCTGAAACGTTAGTTCTGTAAGGTTGTTAAAATGTGCCGGGTTTACTGATTTCAATCAAAACCAATATGGACAGAAGGTGAATACTTTGTTACTTTAGCGATACGAACATGAAATTGGTAAGACCAATTGACTCCGGGCAAAAAGGCGTAAGACAGGGAATATGGCCTACAGCAAAATTCGCCAACCAAAACTTTCCGATGTGATTGAGCAGCAGCTGGAGTTTTTGATTCTCGAAGGGACACTGCGCCCGGGCGAGAAACTCCCGCCAGAACGCGAGCTGGCAAAACAGTTCGACGTTTCACGCCCCTCTCTGCGTGAGGCGATTCAACGTCTCGAAGCAAAGGGCCTGTTGCTCCGTCGCCAGGGTGGCGGAACCTTTGTGCAAAACAGCCTGTGGCAGAGCTTCAGCGACCCGCTGGTAGAACTTCTCTCTGACCACCCAGAATCCCAGTTTGATCTGCTTGAGACCCGTCACGCGCTGGAAGGTATCGCGGCTTATTACGCCGCCCTTCGCAGCACTGATGAAGACCGCGTACGTATTCGCGAGCTGCATCAGGCCATTGAACGGGCACAGCAGTCCGGCGATTTAGACGCCGAGTCCAATGCCGTCGTCCAGTATCAAATTGCCGTCACCGAAGCGGCGCACAACGTGGTGCTCCTCCATCTGCTACGCTGCATGGAGCCGATGCTGGCCCAGAACGTTCGTCAGAATTTTGAATTGTTGTATGCCCGTCGGGAGATGCTCCCGCTGGTAAGCAACCATCGCACCCGAGTATTCGAGGCGATAATGGCCGGGGAACCGGAGCAGGCGCGCGAAGCGTCGCACCGCCATCTGGCTTTCATTGAGGAAATCTTGCTGGACCGCAGCCGTGAACAATCGCGTCGCGAACGTTCATTACGCCGCATACAGCAACGAAAGGATTAAGCGCCAGGTACTTTTAGAGCGCGGCAACTAAACGCAGAACCTGTCTTATTGTGTTTTCTGGCGAAAATACAATGGGACAGGTTCCAGACAAATCAACGTATTAGATAGATAAGGAATACCCCCATGTCAGAACGTCTCCAAAATGACGTGGATCCGATCGAAACTCGCGACTGGCTACAGGCGATCGAATCGGTCATCCGTGAAGAAGGTGTTGAGCGCGCTCAGTATCTGATTGATCAGCTGCTTTCAGAAGCACGCAAAGGCGGCGTGAAAGTGGCTTCAGGTGCAGGGGCTAGCAACTACGTAAACACGATTGCCGTCGAAGACGAACCGGAATACCCGGGCAATCTGGATCTGGAACGCCGTATCCGTTCTGCTATCCGCTGGAACGCCATCATGACCGTTCTGCGCGCATCCAAGAAAGACCTGGAACTGGGTGGCCACATGGCGTCCTTCCAGTCTTCTGCGACCATTTACGAAGTGTGCTTCAACCACTTCTTCCGTGCAGCTAACGAGAAAGATGGCGGCGATCTGGTGTACTTCCAGGGCCACATCTCTCCGGGCATCTATGCACGTGCCTTCCTGGAAGGTCGTCTGACTGAAGAGCAGATGAACAACTTCCGTCAGGAAGTTCACGGTAAGGGTCTGTCTTCTTACCCGCACCCTAAACTGATGCCTGAGTTCTGGCAGTTCCCGACCGTATCTATGGGTCTGGGTCCAATCGGTGCGATCTATCAGGCTAAATTCCTGAAGTACCTGGAACACCGTGGTCTGAAAGACACCTCTGAGCAGACCGTTTACGCCTTCCTGGGCGACGGTGAAATGGATGAGCCAGAATCTAAAGGCGCGATCACCATCGCGACCCGTGAGAAGCTGGACAACCTGTGCTTCATCATCAACTGTAACCTGCAACGTCTGGATGGTCCGGTAACCGGTAACGGCAAGATCATCAACGAACTGGAAGGCATCTTCGCAGGTGCTGGCTGGAACGTGATCAAAGTGATGTGGGGCGGTCGTTGGGATGAGCTGCTGCGTAAAGACACCAGCGGTAAACTGATCCAGTTGATGAACGAAACCGTTGACGGCGACTACCAGACCTTCAAATCCAAAGACGGTGCCTACGTTCGTGAGCACTTCTTCGGCAAATATCCTGAAACCGCAGCCCTGGTTGCAGACTGGACTGATGAGCAGATCTGGGCGCTGAACCGCGGTGGTCACGATCCGAAGAAAGTTTACGCTGCACTGAAAAAAGCGCGTGAAACCAAAGGTAAAGCGACTGTGATCCTGGCCCACACCATTAAAGGTTACGGCATGGGTGATACCGCAGAAGGTAAAAACATCGCTCACCAGGTTAAGAAAATGAACATGGACGGCGTGCGTTATATCCGCGACCGTTTCAACGTTCCAGTGACCGATGAGCAGGTAGAAAAACTGTCTTACATCACCTTCCCGGAAGGTTCTGAAGAGCACAAGTACCTGCACGAACGTCGTCAGGCGCTGAAAGGCTACCTGCCTGCTCGTCAGCCTAACTTCACCGAGAAGCTGGAACTGCCAGCGCTGGAAGATTTCTCTCAGCTGCTGGAAGAGCAGAACAAAGAGATCTCTACCACTATCGCTTTCGTTCGTGCCCTGAACGTGATGCTGAAGAACAAGTCGATCAAAGATCGTCTGGTTCCAATCATCGCCGACGAAGCGCGTACTTTCGGTATGGAAGGTCTGTTCCGTCAGATCGGTATCTACAGCCCGAACGGTCAGCAGTACACCCCGCAGGACCGTGAGCAGGTTGCATACTACAAAGAAGACGAGAAAGGTCAGATCCTTCAGGAAGGTATCAACGAACTGGGTGCAGGCGCATCCTGGCTGGCTGCTGCGACTTCTTACAGCACCAATAACCTGCCGATGATCCCGTTCTACATCTACTACTCCATGTTCGGGTTCCAGCGTATCGGTGACCTGTGCTGGCAGGCAGGCGACCAGCAGGCTCGCGGCTTCCTGATCGGTGGTACTTCTGGTCGTACGACCCTGAACGGTGAAGGTCTACAGCACGAAGATGGTCACAGCCACATTCAGTCTCTGACTATCCCTAACTGTATCTCTTACGACCCGTCTTACGCGTACGAAGTGGCAGTCATCATGCATGACGGCTTGCAGCGCATGTACGGTGAAGCGCAAGAGAATATTTACTACTACATCACCACCCTGAACGAAAACTACCACATGCCGGCAATGCCAGCAGGTGCCGAGGAAGGTATCCGTAAAGGTATCTACAAACTCGAAACCATCGAAGGTAGCAAAGGTAAAGTTCAGCTGCTGGGCTCCGGTTCTATCCTGCGTCACGTTCGTGAAGCAGCGCAGATCCTGGCGAAAGACTACGGTGTGGGTTCCGATGTGTACTCTGTTACCTCCTTCACTGAACTGGCGCGTGATGGCCAGGATTGTGAGCGCTGGAACATGCTGCACCCAATGGAAACCCCACGCGTTCCGTACATCGCTCAGGTGATGAACGACGCGCCAGCGGTGGCGTCTACTGACTATATGAAACTGTTCGCTGAGCAGGTTCGTACTTACGTTCCAGCTGATGATTATCGCGTACTGGGTACTGACGGCTTCGGTCGTTCTGACAGCCGCGAAAACCTGCGTCACCACTTCGAAGTTGATGCTTCCTACGTGGTAGTAGCAGCACTGGGCGAACTGGCTAAACGTGGCGAAATCGATAAGAAAGTGGTTGCAGACGCAATTACCAAATTCAACATCGATGCAGATAAAGTTAACCCGCGTCTGGCGTAAGAGGTAAAAGAATAATGGCTATCGAAATCAATGTACCGGACATCGGGGCTGATGAAGTTGAAATCACCGAGATCCTGGTCAAAGTGGGCGACAAAGTTGAAGCTGAACAGTCGCTGATCACCGTAGAAGGCGACAAAGCTTCTATGGAAGTCCCGTCTCCTCAGGCTGGCATCGTTAAAGAGATCAAAGTCTCTGTTGGCGATAAAACCGAGACCGGTAAACTGATCATGATTTTCGATTCCGCCGACGGTGCAGCAGCAGCTGCACCTGCGCAGGAAGAGAAGAAAGAAGCCGCTCCTGCTGCTGCTCCAGCAGCGGCCGCGGCAGCGAAAGAAGTGAACGTGCCTGACATCGGCGGTGACGAAGTTGAAGTCACTGAAATCCTGGTGAAAGTGGGCGATACCGTTGCGGCCGAGCAGTCACTGATCACCGTAGAAGGCGACAAAGCCTCTATGGAAGTGCCGGCACCGTTCGCGGGTACCGTTAAAGAGATCAAGATCAACACCGGCGACAAAGTGTCTACAGGTTCCCTGATCATGATTTTCGAAGTGGCGGGCGCTGAAGGCGCTGCGGCTCCAGCGAAAGCGGAAGCTGCTCCGGCTCCGGCTGCTGCACCAGCGGCTGCTGGCGGCGTGAAAGACGTTAACGTACCGGACATCGGCGGTGACGAAGTTGAAGTGACCGAAGTGATGGTAAAAGTGGGCGACAAAGTTGCCGCTGAACAGTCACTGATCACCGTTGAAGGCGACAAAGCTTCTATGGAAGTGCCTGCGCCGTTCGCCGGTACCGTTAAAGAGATCAAAATCAACACCGGCGACAAAGTATCTACCGGCTCTCTGATCATGGTCTTCGAAGTGGAAGGCGCAGCACCTGCCGCCGCTCCAGCTGCCGCGGCTGCTCCGGCACCGGCTGCTGCACCGGCTCAGGCTGCTAAACCGGCTGCTGCCCCTGCTGCTAAAGCAGAAAAATCTGAGTTCGCTGAAAACGACGCTTACGTCCACGCGACTCCGCTGATTCGTCGCCTGGCGCGCGAATTCGGTGTGAACCTGGCGAAAGTGAAGGGCACTGGCCGTAAAGGCCGTATCCTGCGCGAAGACGTTCAGGCTTACGTGAAAGATGCGGTGAAACGCGCCGAAGCTGCACCTGCTGCTGCTGCCGGTGGCGGTATCCCGGGCATGCTGCCATGGCCGAAAGTGGACTTCAGCAAGTTCGGTGAAATCGAAGAAGTGGAACTGGGCCGTATCCAGAAAATCTCGGGTGCTAACCTGAGCCGTAACTGGGTAATGATCCCGCACGTTACCCACTTCGATAAGACCGATATCACCGATCTGGAAGCGTTCCGTAAACAGCAGAACGCCGAAGCTGAGAAGCGTAAGCTGGACGTGAAGTTCACTCCAGTGGTCTTCATCATGAAAGCGGTTGCCGCTGCCCTTGAGCAGATGCCTCGCTTCAACAGCTCCCTGTCCGAAGACGGCCAGAAGCTGACGCTGAAGAAGTACATCAACATCGGTGTTGCGGTTGATACGCCAAATGGTCTGGTTGTTCCGGTCTTCAAAGACGTGAACAAGAAGAGCGTCACTGAGCTGTCCCGTGAACTGACCACCATCTCCAAAAAAGCGCGTGATGGTAAGCTGACTGCCGGCGAAATGCAGGGCGGCTGCTTCACTATCTCCAGCATCGGCGGCCTGGGTACCACCCACTTCGCGCCGATTGTGAACGCGCCGGAAGTGGCTATCCTCGGTGTGTCCAAGTCCGCGATGGAGCCGGTGTGGAATGGCAAAGAGTTCGTGCCGCGTCTGATGATGCCAATCTCTCTGTCCTTCGACCACCGCGTGATCGACGGGGCTGATGGTGCGCGTTTCATCACCATCATCAACAACATGCTGAGCGACATTCGCCGCCTGGTGATGTAATCGAAAAGCCGGCCAGTCGGCCGGCTTTTTTCTGATAATCTCATGGGGTTTTTGAGGTTATTGGTGAAAGCGATAATTCGTGAGCCGTTTGTTGTTTCAAAATTGTTAACAATTTTGTAAAATACGGGCGGATAGAACGACCCGGTGGACGACGGGTATACATTAAGAGGTCATGATGAGCACAGAAATCAAAACTCAGGTCGTAGTACTTGGGGCAGGCCCGGCAGGTTACTCCGCAGCATTTCGCGCCGCGGATTTAGGTCTGGAAACCGTCATCGTAGAACGTTACAGCACCCTCGGCGGTGTTTGTCTGAACGTCGGCTGTATCCCTTCTAAAGCGCTGCTGCACGTAGCGAAAGTTATCGAAGAAGCCAAAGCGCTGGCTGAACACGGTATCGTCTTCGGCGAGCCGAAAACCGACATCGACAAAATTCGTACCTGGAAAGAGAAAGTTATCACTCAGCTGACCGGCGGTCTGGCGGGTATGGCCAAAGGCCGTAAAGTGAAAGTGGTAAACGGTCTGGGTAAATTCACCGGTGCGAACACCCTGGAAGTGGAAGGCGAAAACGGCAAAACCGTGATTAACTTCGACAACGCGATCATCGCGGCAGGCTCTCGCCCAATCGAACTGCCATTCATTCCACATGAAGATCCACGCGTGTGGGATTCCACCGATGCGCTGGAGCTGAAAACCGTTCCTAAGCGCCTGCTGGTTATGGGCGGCGGTATCATCGGTCTGGAAATGGGTACCGTGTACCATGCGCTGGGTTCAGAGATCGACGTGGTTGAAATGTTCGACCAGGTTATCCCGGCTGCCGACAAAGACATCGTTAAAGTCTTTACCAAACGCATCAGCAAGAAATTCAACCTGATGCTGGAAACCAAAGTGACTGCCGTTGAAGCGAAAGAAGACGGTATTTACGTTTCCATGGAAGGCAAAAAAGCCCCATCTGAACCACAGCGTTACGACGCCGTGCTGGTGGCTATCGGTCGTGTACCGAACGGTAAAAACCTCGACGCGGGCAAAGCTGGCGTGGAAGTGGACGACCGTGGCTTCATCCGCGTTGACAAACAGCTGCGCACCAACGTGCCGCACATCTTTGCTATCGGCGATATCGTCGGTCAGCCAATGCTGGCGCACAAAGGTGTTCACGAAGGTCACGTTGCCGCTGAAGTTATCGCCGGCATGAAGCACTACTTCGATCCGAAAGTGATCCCATCTATCGCCTACACCGAGCCAGAAGTGGCATGGGTCGGTCTGACTGAGAAAGAAGCGAAAGAGAAAGGCATCAGCTATGAAACCGCCACCTTCCCGTGGGCTGCTTCTGGCCGTGCTATTGCTTCCGACTGCGCAGACGGTATGACGAAACTGATCTTCGACAAAGAGACTCACCGTGTAATCGGTGGTGCGATTGTCGGTACCAACGGCGGTGAGCTGCTGGGTGAAATCGGTCTGGCTATCGAAATGGGCTGTGACGCGGAAGACATCGCGCTGACCATCCACGCTCACCCGACTCTGCACGAGTCCGTGGGCCTGGCGGCAGAAGTGTTTGAAGGTAGCATTACGGACCTGCCAAACGCGAAAGCGAAGAAGAAATAAGTTGCTTCAGATGAAAAAAGCGGCCTCAGGCCGCTTTTTTTATGCGCCGCGTTCAGGGGGGGACAGGCTGCCAGGTTTTATCCGGGTGGTATGCAGCGAGCGCCTGCGCTTTTTGTGCCGAATCGTTGCCGAGATTTGCCTGATGCACCTTGTCATCCTGGTTAACGACAAAGCTCATTACCCCCGTCTGACCATAGCTCACGGGCCAGGCAACCATCGCAAAGCCATTTTTATCCGGCAGAATGCGGAACCGATAGCCGTGATAGCCCATACCCGGCTCCGGCGGGCTGAAGGCGGGACCCAGCGGGCTTGGCGCTTCGCCCGGCGAGATGGGCCAGTACAGGCCGTCTTTTAGCCCTGGCGTGCTGACAATCTTCTGCGCATAGCGGTGGTTCATGGCGTAGTAGCTCTGCTGTGCGTCGACGTAGGCGTGCAGCGCTTCGATAGCCGCGAGTTCGTTGCGGCCGATTTCGCGGGTCAGGATCTCATCAGCCGCTTTCTGCATATCAAATTGCCAGCCCTCTTTTTTCTTCACTACCGGTATGGGGAGTTGCCAGCCGTTATCGCCAACTGACAGATGGGCAATATCGCCGCTGATTTCGGTACGATGGTTAATCTTCCAGTCACGCAGGAATCGAGCTACCGCCTCCGGATCAACCCCTTCAGGTGGCAGATAGTCGCGCCAGTTATCCCCCAGCAGGTCGGCCATCGCGCTCTCATTCTGCTCGCTGATGGCCTTCGTCAGGGCATTGGCCGCCTGCTCAGGCGTGGAGAAAGATTGCTGGGCGCAGGCGAAGGTGGATACCATCAACAACAGCATTCCACCGATCGGTTTCATGTTCATAGCGGCTTCCTTAACGACGATGGAATTCACGGTGTTCGGTATGATGTTCGGACAGCTGCTGGCGGAAGCTGGCACGCTGCTCACTGTTCAGCGACGCGTGCTGGCGGCTTTGCAGCCCTCGCTGATGCTGAACCTGCGTCGGGCGTCTGGTTTGCGCAAGAGTATTATTCATCCGTTGTGCGTGGGGCCGCGCGCTGTCGTAGCCGCGATAGTTGCTGCGCTGAGAGAGCTGCTTCAGCTGCTGCGCGGACGCTGAATGTTGCGGGAAATGCGCGTCGCCATGCTGTAGCTGTGTGAGGGTTTTGCCCGTCGACTGCTGTATCTGCGCCATCGCAGCCTGCCGCTGGCTATCGCGGTTGACCGTCTGCTGCCGGGTAGCGCTCAGCCCTCCCGGCACTGAAGTCTGATGATAGCGGCTGGCAAGCTGGCTATTGGCGTAGGGCACGCCGTTGCGGTAGGCCGGATTATGCTGCCAGACCTGATGATTATCGGTACGGTGCTCGCCGGTGATCTTATTGAAGTTATTAACATTAATATTAATGTTATCGCCGTTATGCGAATAACCGCCGTGGTGATCGTCATCATGATCGTGATGATGTTCGTCGTCATCGTCCCAGTCTATGTTACTGAACAGCGCATAGGTAGTGGCTACGCCGAGGCTATAGCCAAAGCCTCTGACGAAACTATTGGTAAACTGCTGGCCGGGAGACGGGGGCAGATACACAGGCGGATAGCTGGCGTTTGGCCACGTGCCGTAAACGGTGGAAGGGTTGTAGGTAGGGACATAAACCACCTGTGGATCGGCTGGCTCAATTTTAATCACCGTCGGACTAGCCGACGTTGACGTCGCGGCTGTACTGGCGGAGGCTGGCGCAGATTTTTTCACGGTGGTGACGGTCTGCTGCGGGGTGGATTGCAACGTGCCTGTCTGCTGCGCGAGCAGGCGCAGACGCTGCACGGAATCCATCACATCCTTTGGCTGGGCCAGAAAGGCGTCGCCGAGGCTCTGTACCCACGACGGGTTTTCTCCCATTAACGACATTAACTGCGGAAAGGCGACCAGCGATTTCACGCTGGCATCCCATGGCTGCCCGCTGACCGCCTGAATGGCGGTATCGCCCTGCATTTTAGGGTTGTCCTTTGACCACTTGGCGGCCTGAATCACGCTCGCCGGATAGGTTGAGGCCATCAGAATTTGCGACAGCAGCGCGTCGGGATAGAGCGCAATGGGCGCTGTCCACTGATCGATCTGCGCGGCGGTATAGGCCGGAGTCGCCACCGGGGCAGGTTGTGCTGTCGGGGCGGGGAGCTGCGGGGCTACCGGCGCAGGTGCGGGAGCGGGTTCCGTTGCGCGGCTTTTAACGAACATGACGCCCGAGGCGGCAAACAGCCCCGCACTGCAAAGCAGAACAAGAAGATGTGGTTTAAAAGGCAACTTCATAGATTGACTCCAACGAGACGAGTGCAGTGCCGTGAGGCGTTGCTGTTGCCGCGAGTATCATTCACCCGTGTTTTACAGTTTTGACTTTTGTTGGGAAAACCTCCGAAGCATCCGGATAAAGAGTGTGAGTATTTATTACACAATTATATCGGATGGCTGAGCAGGCGACGGACATTCAGAAGGCCGCTCTTGCGAGCGGCCAGCAGCTAGTTGCTGGGGTGGCGACAAACTTACGGAACTGCTTTCGGGCCCGGTGACGGGGTGCTACACCATGCTTAACGATTCAGCAAATTTTTTAATGTTGCTTTTTTGTAAACAGATTAACACTGTGCAGAAATCCTGCTATGCTGCCCGACGCGGTATCGGGCATTTACCCTACAAACTGCTGTCTCACAGGAGCGTGAAGAGAACGCCCGCCGCATATGACAATGAGAGCGAGGAGAACCGTCGTGCTAGAAGAATACCGTAAGCACGTAGCAGAACGTGCCGCCGAGGGAATTGTACCCAAACCGTTAGATGCAACCCAAATGGCCGCGCTCGTCGAGCTGCTGAAGAACCCGCCTGAGGGCGAAGAAGAATTCCTGTTAGATCTGCTGATCAACCGTGTACCGCCTGGCGTAGATGAAGCTGCCTACGTAAAAGCCGGATTCCTTGCCGCCGTTGCCAAAGGCGAAGCCACCTCCCCACTGGTTACTCCTGAAAAAGCGATTGAACTGCTCGGCACCATGCAGGGCGGCTATAACATTCATCCGCTGATTGACGCGCTGGATAACGACAAGCTGGCGCCAATTGCTGCCAAAGCGCTCTCTTCAACGCTGCTGATGTTCGATAACTTCTACGATGTGGAAGAAAAAGCCAAAGCAGGCAACGTTTACGCGAAGCAGGTGATGCAGTCCTGGGCCGATGCCGAATGGTTCCTGAACCGCCCTCAGCTTGCTGAAAAAATTACCGTTACCGTCTTTAAAGTGACCGGTGAAACCAACACCGATGACCTTTCTCCGGCGCCGGATGCATGGTCTCGCCCGGATATCCCACTGCACGCCCTGGCGATGCTGAAAAACGCCCGTGAAGGCATTGAGCCGGATCAGCCAGGCGTGGTTGGCCCGATCAAACAGATCGAAGCCCTGCAACAAAAAGGTTTCCCGCTGGCTTACGTCGGTGACGTGGTTGGTACCGGTTCTTCCCGTAAATCCGCCACCAACTCCGTGCTGTGGTTCATGGGCGACGACATTCCGCACGTGCCGAACAAGCGCGGCGGCGGCCTGTGCCTCGGCGGCAAAATTGCGCCAATCTTCTTCAACACCATGGAAGATGCGGGCGCGCTGCCAATTGAAGTGGACGTGAGCAACCTGAACATGGGCGACGTGATTGACGTTTACCCGTATAAAGGCGAAGTGCGCAACCACGAAACCAACGAACTGCTGGCCAGCTTCGAACTGAAAACCGACGTGCTGATCGACGAAGTGCGTGCCGGTGGCCGTATTCCGCTGATCATCGGCCGTGGCCTGACCACCAAAGCGCGTGAAGCGCTGGGTCTGCCGCACAGTGACGTATTCCGTCAGGCGAAAGACGTGGCCGAGAGCAACCGCGGTTACTCTCTGGCGCAGAAAATGGTGGGTCGCGCCTGCGGCGTCACTGGTATCCGTCCTGGCGCGTACTGCGAACCGAAAATGACCTCCGTGGGGTCTCAGGACACCACTGGCCCAATGACCCGTGATGAACTGAAAGATCTGGCGTGCCTGGGCTTCTCTTCCGATCTGGTGATGCAATCCTTCTGCCACACCGCGGCGTATCCGAAGCCGGTTGACGTAACCACGCACCACACGCTGCCAGACTTCATTATGAACCGTGGCGGTGTCTCCCTGCGTCCGGGCGACGGCGTTATCCACTCCTGGCTGAACCGCATGCTGCTGCCGGATACCGTCGGTACCGGCGGTGACTCCCATACCCGATTCCCAATCGGGATCTCCTTCCCGGCGGGTTCCGGTCTGGTGGCGTTTGCCGCAGCGACCGGCGTGATGCCGCTGGATATGCCGGAATCGGTGCTGGTGCGCTTCAAAGGTAAAATGCAGCCGGGCATTACCCTGCGCGATCTGGTGCACGCGATCCCGCTGTATGCCATTAAACAGGGTCTGCTGACCGTTGAGAAGAAAGGCAAGAAAAACATCTTCTCTGGCCGCATTCTGGAAATTGAAGGTCTGCCGGATCTGAAAGTGGAGCAGGCGTTCGAGCTGACCGATGCCTCTGCCGAGCGTTCTGCGGCGGGCTGTACCATCAAGCTGAACAAAGAGCCGATTATTGAGTATCTGACCTCCAACATCGTGCTGCTGAAGTGGATGATAGCGGAAGGCTACGGCGACCGTCGTACGCTGGAGCGTCGTATTCAGGGTATGGAAAAATGGCTGGCGGATCCGCAGCTGCTGGAAGCCGACGCTGACGCAGAGTACGCGGCGGTGATTGAGATCGATCTGGCGGATATCAAAGAGCCAATCCTGTGTGCGCCTAACGATCCGGACGATGCGCGTCTGCTCTCTGACGTACAGGGCGATAAGATCGACGAAGTGTTCATCGGATCCTGTATGACCAACATCGGCCACTTCCGTGCTGCCGGTAAGCTGCTGGATACCCACAAAGGCCAGCTGCCGACCCGTCTGTGGGTGGCGCCGCCAACCCGTATGGATGCGGCGCAGCTGACCGAAGAGGGGTACTACAGCGTGTTTGGTAAGAGCGGGGCGCGTATTGAAATCCCTGGCTGTTCCCTGTGTATGGGCAACCAGGCGCGCGTGGCCGACGGTGCGACGGTGGTTTCCACCTCAACCCGTAACTTCCCGAACCGTTTAGGTACCGGGGCGAACGTTTACCTGGCCTCTGCGGAGCTGGCGGCGGTTGCGGCGCTGATTGGCAAACTGCCAACGCCGGAAGAGTACCAGACCTTTGTGGCTCAGGTAGATAAGACGGCGGTGGATACTTATCGTTATCTGAACTTCGACCAGCTCTCTCAGTACACCGAGAAGGCTGACGGGGTGATCTTCCAGACCGCAGTATAAATGCTACCCTCTCCCGTGGGAGAGGGGCTGGGGGTGAGGGCACCAGACCGCTCCGCACCTGACCCATTGCCCGGTGGCGCTACGCTTACTGGGCCTACAAAACCCATCGCAACGTCGGTGGGTTTTTTATTTTCATTCCTCCCACCTCTCCCGCTTTTTTTCTTCCTCTCTGCTGCGATAATTACCCTAATGGCTTTGCAGAGGAAAACGCTATGGATTACGAATTTTTGCGCGACATCACCGGCGTGGTGAAAGTGCGAATGTCGATGGGGCACGAAGCCGTTGGACACTGGTTTAACGAAGAGGTGAAAGAGAACCTCGCGCTGCTGGATGAAGTCGAACAGGCGGCGGAAACGGTGAAAGGCAGTGAACGCTCCTGGCAACGCGCCGGGCACGAATACACGCTCTGGATGGATGGCGAAGAGGTGATGGTGCGCGCCAACCAACTTGAGTTCTCGGGTGATGAGATGGAAGAGGGAATGAGTTACTACGACGAAGAGAGCCTGTCGCTGTGCGGCGTGGAAGACTTCCTGAGCGTGTTGAACGCCTACCGCGATTTTATGCAACAGAAGTAATTCCCCGAAGCGTCCCTGCTCCGGATCACGTTTACACGGTCGGAATGTTACGGCCGTAGTAAATTTCGCGCATCTCTTTCCAGAGCAGGTCGGTAATGACCTTACGCTCTTCGTCACTTAAATCTTCCGGCCTGGTATGGAACATATAGTGCTTAAGATCGAACTCTTTAAGCATCATCTTGGTATGGAAGATATTCTCCTGATAGACGTTCACATCCATCATGTCGTACAGCGACTTCATGTCCTCGGACATGAAGTTCTGAATGGAGTTGATCTCATGATCAATGAAGTGCTTCATGCCGTTGATATCACGGGTAAAACCGCGCACGCGATAATCAATAGTGACGATATCGGATTCCAGCTGGTGGATTAAATAATTCAACGCATTCAGCGGTGAAATCACGCCGCAGGTCGACACTTCAATATCCGCGCGGAAGGTACACAGCCCGCCTTCCGGGTGGCTTTCCGGGTAGGTGTGCACGCAGATGTGGCTTTTATCCAGGTGGGCGACTACCACTTCCGGCAGCGGGCCGGGGTGCTCGGTTTTGTCGATAAGCTTCGGGTCAACCGGCTCTTCACTCACCAGAATGGTGACGCTCGCACCCTGAGGCTCATAATCCTGGCGCGCGATATTCAGGATGTTCGCGCCGATAATCGAGCAGGTCTCTGTCAGGATCTCGGTCAGACGGTTGGCGTTGTAGAGTTCATCGATATAGGCGATGTAACCATCGCGCTCTTCTGCTGTTTTGGCGTAGCAGATATCGTAAATACAAAAACTCAGGCTTTTGGTCAGATTGTTAAAGCCATGCAGTTTAAGCTTTTTCAATTAGTTCACCTCCTTTGAGGACAGCGCGTCTTGCAGATATTGAGGCAACGCAAAGGCTGCGGTGTGGATCGCCGGGTTGTAGTAGCGGCACTGGAGTCCGGCCTGGTGGAAGCGGGCCTGCACGATCTCGGTAGAGAGATGGCGCAGAACGTCGTTATCCGTCGCCCAGGCAAAGGTCATGATCCCGCCGTAGTAAGTGGGGATCGCCGCCTGGTAAAAGCTGACGTCAGCAAAATAGGTGCTCAGCTTACGGTGGCTATCAAGCGCTTCATCCTGTTGCAGGAAGCAAACGCCGTTTTGCGCCACAAAAATTCCGCCAGGCTTCAGGCAGCGCTTGCAGCCTTCGTAAAACGACGAGGTAAACAGCGACGCGCCCGGACCGATAGGGTCGGTACAGTCAGAGATAATGACATCAAACGTTTGCGTGGTCTGGTTAACAAAATTGACGCCATCGTCGATAACCAGATTAAACCGCGGATCGTCATAGCTGCCGGCATTATGGTTGGGCAGATACTGGCGGCAGAACGACACCACACCGGCGTCGATTTCCACCATGGTGATGGTTTCGACATTCTGATGGCGAGAGACTTCACGCAGCATCGCGCCGTCGCCGCCGCCGATAATCAGCACGTCCTTCGCGTGGCCGTGGGCCAGCAGCGGGACGTGGGTCATCATTTCGTGATAGATAAACTCGTCGCGCTCGGTGGTTTGCACCACGCCGTCCAGCGCCATCACGCGGCCAAAGGCGGCGTTTTCGAAGATTATCAAATCCTGATGATCGGTTTTCTCATGATAGAGCACGTTATCCACGGCAAAATACTGACCAAACTGGTCATGCAGCGTTTCTTGCCATACCGTTTTTTCGGTCATGGGGAGCACCTCCTTCGTTAACATCCATTACATCCGGCAGATGGGCGCAACACAACACCGCCGTGAGGCGGTTAACGGGTCAACAAGGGGCGTCGGGAAGGTTACTTCACGTAGGCGAGCAGGCTGAGTGAATCGCGAGCCAGCGCTTTGCATTTTTTAGCAGTGGGAATGCCAATACCGCTTAAATCACGGTAGCTGTCTTCACCGAGCGCCTTCATGTCGAAGCTGTCGTAGTTGCTGAGGTCCCATTGGTTCTGCTGGGCAAAAAAGACCAGTGCGCGACGAATTTGCCCATTGGGTAAATTCTGGTAACCACAATCGTTTTTCAGAAAAACAAAAACTGCCGTCAGATCGGCCATATCTTCCGCTTCGTTTTCACTTAGCGCGTAACTGTTCGCACACATCGCCATCAGGCTGGCGAACAAAATTGTTCTGAAAAACGTCTTCATTGCCTTTACCACTGCATCACGGAAAATTAACGTTAGCATACTTGATGCCAGGCCGACGATCTTTATTATTGCCGCCGTGCTTGACCTTCCGGTAAGGGGAGGGTTTATGCTCAAAAGATCGCCTGCTGGAAATAAGGAAATGCACATGCAACGTCGTGATTTTTTAAAATTTTCTGCCGCGCTGGGGGTTGCCAGCGCGTTACCTCTCTGGAGCCGCGCCGTTTTTGCCGCCGACAGACCGGCTTTACCCATTCCTGAATTACTCTCCCCAGATGCCCGCAGCCGCATTCAGCTTGTGGTGCAGGCCGGTAAAACCACGTTCGGTCAGCACGACGCTACGACGTGGGGCTATAACGGCAATCTGCTCGGCCCGGCGTTGCGGTTACGCAAAGGGAAGGCGGTGACGGTAGACATTCATAACACGCTTGCGGAAGAGACCACGCTGCACTGGCACGGGCTGGAAGTCCCGGGCGAAGTGGATGGGGGGCCTCAGGGCATCATCAGGCCTGGTGGTAAACGCAGCGTAACCTTTACCCCGGAACAACGCGCGGCGACCTGCTGGTTCCACCCGCATCAGCATGGCAAAACGGGCCATCAGGTGGCGATGGGGCTGGCCGGCCTGGTGCTGATTGAAGACGATGAAAGCCGCCTGCTGCGCCTGCCGAAACAGTGGGGAATCGACGATGTCCCGGTGATTGTGCAGGACAAAAAATTCAACGCTGACGGGCAAATTGACTATCAGCTGGACGTCATGAGCGCGGCGGTAGGCTGGTTTGGCGATACGCTGCTGACCAACGGTGCGATCTACCCGCAGCATGCCGCGCCAAAAGGCTGGCTGCGCTTACGTCTGCTTAACGGCTGTAACGCCCGCTCGCTGAACTTCGCCACCAGCGATAAACGCCCGCTTTACGTAGTGGCAAGCGACGGCGGCCTGCTGCCGGAGCCGGTGAAGGTGAGCGAGCTGCCGATGCTGATGGGCGAGCGCTTCGAGGTGCTGGTGGACATCAGCGATGGCAAAGCGTTTGACCTCGTGACCCTGCCGGTCAGCCAGATGGGGATGGCCGTTGCGCCGTTTGATAAGCCGCATCCGGTCCTGCGCATTCAGCCGCTACAGATCACCGCCTCCGGTACGCTGCCGGAGACCCTCACCACGCTGCCAGCACTCCCGTCGCTGGACGGGCTTACACAGCGTAAACTTCAGCTCTCCATGGACCCGATGCTCGACATGATGGGCATGCAGGCGCTGATGAAGAAGTACGGCAATCAGGCCATGGCGGGAATGCATCACGGCCAGATGATGGGCCATATGAATATGGACCACGGCAATATGGGCGGCATGGATCACGGCGGCCATGGTTTCGATTTCCACAACGCCAACCGCATCAACGGCAAAGCGTTCGATATGAACACGCCCATGTTCGCTGCCACGAAAGGGCAGTTTGAACGCTGGGTGATTTCAGGCGAAGGCGACATGATGCTGCACCCGTTCCATATCCACGGCACGCAGTTCCGTATTCTCACTGAGAACGGTAAAGCACCGGAGGCGCATCGTGCGGGCTGGAAAGATACGGTGAGGGTAGAAGGCGGCGTCAGCGAGGTGCTGGTGAAGTTCGACCACGACGCGCCGAAAGAGTTTGCCTATATGGCGCACTGTCATCTGCTGGAACATGAAGATACGGGGATGATGCTCGGTTTTACCGTATAAAAAAAGCCGGGAGGCGGCTTCGCCTTACCCGGCCTACATATGGAAATCGTAGGCCCGGTAAGCGTTAGCGCCACCGGGCTTTTTCGTTACTTAGCGTCGTCAGGCAGTGCATACGCGACAATATAGTCGCCCATCTTCGTGCCAAACGAACCGTGACCACCCGCAGAGATGACAACGTACTGCTTGCCATTCACTTCATAGGTCATCGGCGTTGCCTGTCCACCGGCTGGCAGACGGCCTTGCCACAATTTTTCACCGTTGGTCATGTTGTACGCGCGCAGGTAGTTATCTGCGGTTGCCGCGATGAACAGCACGTTACCGGCGGTGGAGATTGGGCCACCCAGCATTGGCATACCCATATTGAACGGCACTGGAACAGGCATCGGGAACGGCATGCTGTCCTGTGGCGTACCAATACGTTTCTTCCAGACGATCTTGTTGGTCTTCAGATCCAGACCGGAGATGTAACCCCAGGCAGGCTGTTTACACGGCAGACCGAACGGAGAAAGGAACGGATTCAGGGTCACACCATAAGGAACGCCATACTGCGGCTGGATACCGGCTTCGGTACCGCTGCCTTTCGCATCTTTTGGCTGCTCCATTGGGTTACCCGGACCGCGAGGGATCAGACGGGAAACGAACGGCAGCGCCATTGGGTTAGCGATGGCGACCTGACGGTTAGGGTCGACGGAGATCCCACCCCATTCGAACATCCCCAGGTTACCCGGGAAGACCAGCGTACCCTGCTCTGACGGCGGGGTGAAAATCCCTTCGTAACGCAGCTGGTGGAACATCACGCGGCACACCAGCTGGTCAAACATGGTGGCACCCCACATGTCTGCACCACTGAGATCTTTCTTCGGACGGAAGCTCAGGTCAGAGAACGGCTGCGTTTTGGTGACATAGTCGCCTTTGGCCGCGCCCTGCGGAACCGGTTTTTCCGGTGCAGGAACAACCAGCTTACCGTTGCTGCGATCCAGCACGAAGATGTTACCGGTTTTCGCCGGGGCGTAAATCACCGGAACGGTTTTACCGTTAACGGTAATGTCCGCCAGCGTCGGCTGGGACGGCATATCCATATCCCACAGATCGTGGTGAACGGTCTGATAGCTCCATGCCAGTTTACCGGTCGTTGCGTTCAGCGCCACGATGGAGCTGGCGTAACGTTCCTGCTCCGGCGTACGGTTACCGCCCCAGATATCCGGCGTGGTCACGCCCATCGGCAGGTAGACCAGGTCCAGCTTCGCGTCATACGCTGCCGGTGCCCAGGAGTTCGGTGAGTTAAAGGTAAAGGTGTGTTCATCCGATGGGATCGCGTTAGGATCTTTCGCGCCCGGGTCGAAGGCCCACAGCAGTTTACCGGTGTTCACGTCGAAACCACGGATAACGCCGGAGGTTTCACGGGTAGAGAAGTTATCCGTTACCGAACCGGCAATCACGATGGTTTTATCGGTGATGATTGGCGGCGAGGTCGGTTCATACAGACCCGGCGTGGTGTCCGGCATGTTGGTCTGAAGATTCAGAATGCCTTTATTGGCGAAGGTTTCGCACAGCTTGCCGGTCTCAGCGTTGATGGCAAACAGGCGGCCATCGTTCACCGGCAGCATAATGCGGCGAGGACAGTCGGCAATGACTTCCGGGCTGGCATTATCGGCGCGTGCTTCGTGGTAAGAGACGCCACGGCAGGTCACGTGCTGGAACGACGGGTTGGAGTTCAGCTGTGGATCGAAGTGCCATTTCTCTTTACCGGTGGCCGCGTCGAGCGCGAACAGACGCTGGTGCGCCGTACACAGGTAGAGCATGTTGCCCACTTTAATCGGGGTCACTTCGTTGGTCAGCTCACCCGGATCGTTTGGCATCTTCAGGTCGCCGGTACGGAATACCCAGGCTTCCTTCAGGTTTTTCACGTTGTCCGCATTGATCTGCTTCAGCGGGGAGTAACGCTGGCCTTCCTGGTTACGACCATAAGCAGGCCAGTCACCGTCCGCCACCTGCGAGATAGCCGCAGCCGGCGTGGATTCCGCGTTCAGCGTACCGTTGATCTCCTGCGGGTCGTTAAAACCGGCCCAGGTCAGGATGCCGCCACTAATCAGCAGGGCAACGACCAGACCGGCCACGGCGCCACTGGATGGGACGATCAGACGACGCCAGACAAACGGCAGGATCAGCCAGATACCGAAGAAGACCAGAATGTCGCTGCGCGGCGTCAATGCCCAGAAGTCGAACCCGACCTCCCAGACGCCCCAGATCATGGTTGCGAGCAGTAACGCTGCGTACAGCCACAGAGCAGATTGTTTTCTGCGTAAAAGCAGGACGGTTACGCCAACCATAACCAGACCCGCGATCGGGTAGTACCAGGAGCCGCCAATCGCGACCAGCCATACGCCACCGATTAACAGATACAGCGCGCAGAATGCGGCAAACGCGGCTGTTAATGTCACCAGTAGACGCGGCTGTTTAGTTTTTGTTTCAGCCATAGAAAAGTACTCGTCAGTTTTGTTAATTATTTGCTAGCAATTAATTATAGGTATTAACAACTGTGATCGGAATCACAAATATTGCTTTTTATAACTCATACGCCAGGCTTATCCATTTACTGGTATAATGGCTGGCTTGCGTATCGATGCCGGAGCGAGAGTCATCCGCATTGAGAGATTTTCACTAAAATCATTTGGTTAGTAATATGAAACATACTGTTGAAGTGATGATCCCGGAAGCCGAGATCAAAGCGCGTATCGCCGAACTGGGTCGTCAAATCACCGAACATTACAAGGACAGCGGCAGCGAAATGGTGCTGGTCGGTCTGTTGCGTGGCTCTTTCATGTTCATGGCAGACCTGTGCCGTGAAGTGCAGGTGCCGCACGAGGTCGATTTTATGACCGCCTCCAGCTACGGCAGCGGCATGTCCACAACCCGTGATGTGAAAATCCTGAAAGATCTGGATGAAGATATTCGTGGCAAAGATGTGTTGATTGTTGAGGACATCATCGACTCCGGCAATACGCTCTCTAAAGTGCGTGAGATCCTGAGCCTGCGTGAACCAAAATCACTGGCGATTTGTACTCTGCTGGATAAGCCTGAGCGCCGTGAAGTGCAGGTGCCGGTGGAGTTCGTTGGTTTCTCCATCCCGGACGAATTTGTGGTGGGTTACGGCATTGATTACGCGCAGCGTTATCGCCATCTGCCGTATGTTGGGAAAGTCGTGATTCTGGACGAATAATTGCGGGCTGATGCCCTCACCCCAGCCCTCTCCCACAGGGAGAGGGTGAAAACCCCCGGCTTTGTTATTTATGGTTAACGTGCTTAAGCTTGAGGTTGGCAATTCCCGAGCGGTAACGCTGTTCCAGCGTTTCGCGGTTGGTGGCGGTCACTTCCAGATTGCGTAGCAGGCCGTCGTGAATACCGTACGCCCAGCCGTGGATGGAGACCTTCTGCCCGCGTTTCCAGGCAGACTGCATAATCGTCGAGTGGCCCAAGTTATAGACCTGCTCCATCACGTTCAGCTCACACAACGTGTCGAGACGGCGCTCCTGCGGCATTTCGCCCAGCAGTGAGCTATGTTTGAACCAGATATCACGGATGTGCAGCAGCCAGTTATCGATTAACCCCAGCTCTGTATTTTCGACCGCCGCCTGTACGCCGCCGCAGCCGTAGTGACCACAAATAATGATGTGCTCAACCTCCAGAACGTCAACGGCATACTGAACAACCGAAAGGCAGTTGAGATCGGTATGAATAACCAGGTTAGCCACATTGCGGTGAACAAACAGTTCGCCCGGTTCAAGACCGGTCAGACGTTCGGCGGGGACGCGGCTGTCGGAACATCCAATCCAGAGAAAGCGCGGGTTCTGCGCTTGCGCGAGTTTTCCAAAAAATCCGGGGTCTTCCTCCACCAGCATTTTTGACCATAGTGCATTGTTGCTGATAAGTGTATCTATGTCGTTCATGGAGGTTAGCGACCTGTAACCAAGTGATTGCGTTGCGCTACTATAGGGTAACCCGACTTTTAATGAAACCACACAACGTGTGTCAGAACTTAAGGTAAGTTGAATTCATGGCGATTGCACTGGAGCTTGAACAGCTCAAAAAAACCTACCCGGGGGGCGTCCAGGCGCTGCGCGGGATAGATCTTAAAGTCGAAGCGGGAGATTTCTACGCGCTTCTGGGGCCGAACGGGGCGGGAAAATCGACCACCATCGGGATTATCAGCTCGCTGGTCAATAAAACGTCTGGCCGCGTTAGCGTGTTTGGCTACGACCTGCAAAAAGACGTGGTCAACGCCAAGCGCCAGCTGGGGCTGGTGCCGCAGGAGTTCAACTTCAACCCGTTCGAGACGGTACAGCAGATTGTTGTTAACCAGGCGGGTTACTATGGCGTTGAGCGCAAAGAGGCGCTTGAGCGCAGCGAAAAGTATCTCAAACAGCTTGACCTGTGGGAGAAGCGTAACGAGCGCGCGCGGATGTTGTCCGGGGGGATGAAGCGCCGCCTGATGATTGCTCGCGCGCTGATGCACGAGCCAAAGCTGCTCATTCTTGATGAACCGACCGCTGGCGTGGATATTGAACTGCGTCGTTCCATGTGGGGCTTCCTGAAGGATCTGAACGACAAAGGCACCACCATCATCCTGACCACACACTACCTGGAAGAGGCAGAGATGCTGTGCCGCAACATCGGCATCATTCAGCACGGCGAGCTGGTGGAAAACACCTCGATGAAGAACCTGCTCTCCAAGCTAAAATCAGAGACCTTTATCCTCGATCTGGCGGCGAAAAGCGCCCTGCCGAAGCTGGAGGGGTATAACTATCGCCTGGTCGATACCTCGACGCTGGAGGTAGAAGTGCTGCGCGAGCAGGGAATCAACAGCGTGTTCTCCCAGCTGAGCGCGCAGGGCGTTCAGGTATTAAGCATGCGTAACAAAGCGAACCGACTGGAAGAGCTGTTTGTCTCTCTGGTGCACGATAAACAAGGAGACAAGGCATGACGCATCTTTACTGGGTCGCGCTGAAAAGCATCTGGGCGAAAGAGATTAACCGCTTTATGCGCATCTGGGTGCAAACCCTGGTGCCGCCGGTGATCACCATGACGCTCTACTTCATCATTTTCGGCAACCTGATTGGCTCCCGCATTGGTGAGATGCACGGCTTTACCTATATGCAGTTTATCGTGCCGGGCCTGATCATGATGGCAGTGATCACCAACGCTTACGCGAACGTGGCGTCCTCATTCTTCAGCGCCAAGTTCCAGCGCAACATTGAAGAGCTGCTGGTGGCGCCAGTGCCGACGCACGTCATTATCGCCGGTTACGTGGGCGGCGGCGTGGCGCGCGGGCTGTGCGTGGGTATTCTGGTGACGGCGATTTCGCTGTTCTTCGTGCCGTTCCAGGTGCACTCGTGGCTGTTCGTGGCGCTCACGCTATTGCTGACGGCGATCCTGTTCTCACTGGCTGGCTTGCTGAACGCCGTGTTCGCCAAAACGTTCGATGACATCAGCCTGATCCCGACCTTCGTGCTGACGCCGCTAACCTATCTGGGCGGGGTGTTCTACTCCCTGACGCTGCTGCCGCCGTTCTGGCAGGCGCTGTCGCACCTGAACCCGATTGTCTATATGATCAGCGGCTTCCGCTTTGGTTTCCTCGGCATTACCGATGTCCCGCTGTTCACCACCGTTGTGGTGCTGGCGGTATTTATCGTGGCGTTCTATCTGCTGTGCTGGTATTTGATCCAGCGTGGACGTGGGCTGCGTAGCTAATCTTTTGCCCGGCGACGTTCTGTTTGCCGGGCACTTTCTTTGACAGTTATCACCGTAAACTAACCTTCACCTGGATAAACTACTCGCCTGCTAAGGAGAGACGATATGCTGGGATGGGTTATCACCTGCCACGATGAAGAGGCACAGGAAATGCTCCTGAAGCTGGAGGCCCGATTTGGCCCTCTGGCGCAATGTCGTGCGGTAAATTACTGGCGAGGGCTGAGCACCAATATGCTAAGCCGGATGATGTGCGACGCGCTGCATGAAACCGACACCGGTGATGGCGTGATTTTTCTCACCGACAGATCGGGCGCGGCGCCTTACCGTTCAGCGGCGTTAATGAGCCATAAGCATGATAACTGTGAAGTGATCTCCGGTATCAGCCTGCCTTTACTCGAAGCGATGTATCCGCTGCGCGCAACGTTGAGCAGCGCTGAGTTTCGTCACGCCATTGTGGCGCAAGGCTCGCCGGGCGTGAGCAGCCTGTGGCACCAGCAGCAGAAGAATCCGCCTTTCGTTCTGCTTCACGATCTGTATAAGCATTAAACATTGGTATTGATGTCGCTTTTGCTACAATGGCGACTGATTTTCCGTATCGATTTATATCCCATGCTCATGCGCGTTATCTTTATCCTTCTGCTACTGGTCTCCGGTGGTGCGTCTGCCAGCCTGACCAGTCAGCAAGGCCTTCCTGCCCAATATATGCAAACCACCGAAGATGCGGCCATCTGGGCGCAGGTGGGAAATGCCGTCGTGAACGTGGGCAATGTCCGCGCCGGGCAGATCCTCGCCGTCTTTCCGGCCGCGGCGGATTACTATGAATTTCGTTTCGGATTCGGTACGGGGTTTATTGATAAAGAGCACCTGGAAAAAGTGCAGGGTAAGCAACGCGTCGAGGATAGCCTGGGCGATCTGAACAAGCCGCTCAGCAATCAAAACCTCATCACCTGGAAAGACACGCCAGTGTATAATGCCCCCAGCAGCGGAAGCGCGCCCTTTGGCACCTTAAGCGCCAATCTTCGCTATCCGATTCTGAATAAGCTGAAAGATCGCCTGAACCAGACCTGGTTTCAGATCCGCATCGGCAATCGTCTGGCGTGGATCAGCAGCCTGGATGCACAGGAAGATAACGGACTGCCGGTTCTGACCTACCACCATATCCTGCGTGATGAAGAGAACACCCGTTTTCGACATACCTCCACGACAACCAGCGTACGTGCGTTTAATAATCAGATGGCCTGGTTACGCGATCAGGGCTATACCACGCTGACAATGTACCAGCTTGAAGGGTATGTGCGTAACAAGATGAACCTCCCCGCGAAAGCGGTGGTGATCACTTTTGATGATGGCCTGAAATCGGTGAGCCGCTACGCGTATCCGGTGCTGAAAGAGTATGGCTTCAACGCGACGGCGTTTATTATTTCATCCCGAATCAAAGGTCACCCGCAGAAGTGGGATCCCCGATCGCTACAGTTTATGAGCGTTCAGGAAATCAAGGGCATCCAGGATGTGTTCGACATTCAGTCTCACACCCACTTCCTGCATCGCGTGGATGGGTATAAACACCCCATCTTATTGAGCCGCAGCTATCACGTGATCCTGTTCGATTTTGAACGCTCACGGCGTGCACTGGCGCAGTTCAACCCGCGCGTGCTGTATGTTTCGTACCCGTTTGGCGGGTATGACAATAAAGCGATTAAAGCCGCGAATGATGCCGGTTTTCATCTGGCAGTGACAACGGTGAAGGGGAAGGTGAAGCCGGGGGATAATCCGTTCTTACTGAAGCGACTGTATATTCTGAGAACGGATTCGCTGGAGACAATGTCGCGGCTGATCAGCAATCAGCCGCAGGGGTAGGTTATTCGTACGTGGTCTGAATGGTCACGGTGGTACCGAAAACACCGACGGTTACCGGATCGCTACCGGTTTTGACCAACCTGGCCCAAAGTGATCTGTCAATAATACTAACAGGATCCCCAACAACCTCTCCTATAGCAATGACACGTTGGTAACTGTCTGCCGGCACGGGGTAATGATCATTTTCAGAATCCGTAATCATGACGCCGACGCCTCCTGCCGCAGTAACACCACCAGTATTCTCGACGGTATTGGTAAAATATTTTTTATCTGCGGTGGTATGTGTGGAGGATAACGTATAGTAAACCGCGGTTGTATTTACACATGTACCCGTAACATGGAACTCGACTTTGCTGGTATTCCCGTTTTCGACTTCTGCGGGATACCAGTCACCAAGGTTTACCGTTGTGGGCGCACGTAAGACACAGGTCGGGCGATTTAATGGCATGCTGAATGACATTTCGCTCATGTTCACATGGGGACGAGGATGATCGGATTCAATAGTACCGTTTGGATCGCCCAGAATGATCTGACCAATCGGGCCTGCACCGGCCGTTAAAAAATTAACATCCGAAGGAACACCCTGAAATCCATTGGTTTGATAGATTTCCATGCGCACATGCCAGGTTTTTTCGTCAAGCAGCTCTTCGTGATCGTCATTAGGTGCGGTCATATACCAGGACCCTGCGTTGGGCGGGAACCACGCGGTGACGCCGTTACCATCGGGATACATCGCCAGGGTATAGACAATACCCGGAATATTCGTCCGGAAGGTGGCTTTGTTATCTATGTAGCCTGCCAGCATTGAGTTGTCGGTAATCTGATAGGTGTTTTCACCGTCATTTCCCCCAGCACAGTGAGATTTTAACGCAGGCGTTGTTTCCATAATGATCGTATTACTGATCTGTATGGGAGTTGTTACTGTGCCCACAGGCAGAGGAGTGATAACTGGTTGTGCACCTGGAGACATAATCTGCAAGTCATCATTACCGTAAAATTTGCACTCCTCGAAATTAGCCTTTGCTGCGCCAGACATTCCGAGCGCCGCGAACGCTAATATGCTGAGATATTTTTTCATTCTAAATCCCTTTATTCGTAGCTGACATTAACCAGAACATTACTCATAACCACACCGCTGGTGATCGTTCCAATATTCTGATAACGTGCGTAAAAGCCATAATCCTTTATATAGTTCTCACTACTTCCACCGACATCGTAAATAACGTTTGATGTCCCGTCGCTGTTCAGGACGTTAGTTTTGAACGTATCTGAAAAAATAACGATACCCACATTTTCAGCCGCACTGGCTGCAGCATCGTTTTTAAACACCTGGCTGTGATTACTCCAGAAACCATTTTGCGGAGCAAAACTAAATTTTAGTTTGTTAATCGTTGCGCCTTCTGCACTGCTCGCGTAGCAGTCATCTACGTGGATCGTAAAAGGCGTTCCAGCTTCATCATCGTTTGGCGATAAACGATCGCTCTTGTCGCTGTTATAAAACCAGTCTCGTGACACGGTCGGCAAAGTGATCTCTCCGCCGTTTTCGACGCTTAGCCGACAGGTATTATTAACGATGTTTGCTGTCAGGTTTACATCCATACCTGAACCTGCCTGGCTTACGCCAGGCAGAGTGCTACCAGCCAGACCGATAAGCAACACAAGACCGGGCTGGTGTAAATTAAACGGTGATTGTTGCATAATGGTTCCTGGAATTATTGATAGGTGACTGTGAAGGTTACTGGCGCAGTAACGGCACCTGTGCCAACATCGGCAATATTTCTGTCTTTCGCAATCACAATGCGTGAGTTCATCGGGAATTCGCCTACACCGTCAGCAATGGTGACCTCCTGTGCCGCCGGAGGCCTTTTGCAACTCAACATTACGCCAGTATCTACAACTCCTGACCAGATTTCGAAGCCTGTTGCTAACCCAGCAGAATAAGAATCACCGTCCATTTTCGGACCCGAGCATCCCCCACCAGCACCACTCGCTGCGGCTACCGTTGCCTTAGTTACACCAGAGCAGTTTGTAAAGGCAATTTTTAACGGCTCGACACGAGTCTTATTTACCAGATCGGTTTTATATACGTCGCCAAACGCAATTTCAGTGGACGCAGTTCCTGCACCGTTAAGCACTTTTGCTGTACACGTGCCCGAGACTATTTTTGATTTTATCGTTAATTTAACACTGTCAGTACCTGTAATTGCTGCGTTTGCCATTCCCGAATACAGAAGTGCAGAAACGGACAGGGCGATAAAAGTAGATTTAAATTTCATAATGTTGCTCCGTTTTCCTGCACCAATTACTCGTAGCTAAATTCAAAAGTCGCAGTAGCCTCAAAATCACCAACTGTCATGCTATTAACTTTGGTTTCACGTATTGTGGCTACTAAAGGAACTTCTTTATTCTGGATTTCTGTTGCACTCCAGACCAGTCGCTTAGCATCATCGTCAGAGTTGATGATAAAAGGGGCCTCCGGTGCGCTGGCTCTGGCAATTTCAACAGCAGAGAAATCTGCGCCTCCATCGGCTTTTGGTTTTTGATTAACAAGGCCGCTAAGCAAATAACCCGATTGGCTTCCTTTTACCGTGGCTTTCAGTGAGGTCAGAGAGGCCGGGCATTCAACAATCACAATTTTGAAATTGGCATTTGCGGTGCCAGCTTTGACATCGTCGAGACGCACCTGGCCGCCGTTACCAATGAGCAGTGTTTGATCCGTATCGGAACCCGTACCGCCCATCAGTTTCATATCACAAGTGGTTTCACGGATATTGGCCGTAAAGTTAACATCGAGATTCGTGCCCTCGGCGAGCGCCGAACCTGATAACGCCAGCATCGTTACGGCAACGACTGACAGGCTATAAAGATTTTTTTTCATACAAACTCTCGTCTATTTTCCCGAATAATTACATCTGGCACACTTGATTGCTGAGCACCGTTGTAAGTCCTACTTTTTGAGCATGTGATGAGACGTTATAATGCACGTCACATTTACTGTCTTTATCGCTTCCCCAGACAACATGAAGCGTGCCTTCATCCTCAACGCCGCGGACATAGGCTTGCCCCGCCTGTCCCACGGTGCCAATAGATTCATTTTTTTCATTTAAAACATCAGCGCCTAAAGGAATAAATCCGTTATCGGTGCGCTTAAGTTCTAAAATTAATGAACGACCTTCATCGGTTGCAAAATCAACCAGCACAACGGAACCACTGCGGGGAACCGTAATTTCACTGGTGTTTTTAATTTCAACGTCGTTTTCCAGCGTGCTGATATCAAGGTATACGCGGTTTTCACGGTAGGCAGACATATAAGGCAGAATGCCATAGCCGGAACTGCCTATTTCGCTGTTACCAAAGCCGATACCGGCGCCTTTCGCACCACTCGCTTTGACCAGTGCCAGCGCATCGTTGTCACCAATACTCCCTGGCGCAAATGCAATACCTCCTGAATGGATGACCATGCCACCGTTATAGGAGGCAGAATATTGTTTACTGTTGTCATCACCAAAAGAGGCAGATAAACCCAGCGGGCCATATTCACTGTTATAGGACCCGTAGCCGCTTATCTGATTCAGGTCACCATAATTACCACTGTTTGACGAGGCGCTAACGGAATAACTCACCTTATTATCTTGCGTATTTCCACCCGCGGACGTGTTAAAACTTGTGCCGCCTTTAAGGTCGGAACGTAATCCCATATTGATGTTCGAGAATCCACCGGCATTCCCTCTATCTTTTGAGAATACACTTAATGGAATGCTTAGGCTTAAATAAACGCTGTCGTCTTTCTTGCCGTTCTGATCATAGGTTCGCTGTATTGACAAGCTGTAGCTGCCGTAGGTGAAGCTATTGTTATACCCAATATTGTAATTGGAAGTAGAGCCCGTCGCGTTCCAGTAATCCTGCCAGGTGCCGCTTACATACAGGGAGCCAAAATTGTCTTCTCCGGAGGTCAGCGGTTGGTTAAGACTAATTTGCACCTGGTTTTTGGTGCGCTGATAGTCTGCATATAACGCTTCGTTTGAGTCATAGCTACGGTTTGAGTACTTCTGGTGCCTAATACTGTCCTGAAGTTGCGCCGCATCGTTAAGCGTCAGGTAGTCTTCCGTCGAGAAACGATAAGCCGCAACGTTAAAGGAAGTATTCGTCGACTCAATCATTTTGCTGTAGGTTAAACGATAACTTTGCCCGCTTAATTTATCCAGCCCCTCAATATCTGCATAAGATTGCGTAACGTCGAATGCAAACGCACCAACAGGGGTGTTCATTGCCACGCCGAGAATACCGGCATAAAAATCCATGTCGGTATATTGCGCGCCAATATAACCCGTGAACGTATTATTCAGGCCATAGTAAAGCGTACCGTAACCCACTTTAGGCGCATCAATAAGTGACTCATCATTTAACTCACCTAAACCGACGTCCCAGCGAGAGGCTCCCGGACGGAGCATCTGCGTGACGGATGAAAAGGGTACGGTAAAGGAGCGTTTGCTGCCATCAGCTTCTTCAATCGTTACCAGTAAATCATTTCCGTAACCTGTGGTACTCAGGTCGTTTATTTCAAACGCGCCTGGTGGCACCGAGGTTTCATAAATCTTATTGCCGCTCTGCGTGACGCTGACCTTCGCGTTACTGTTCGCGACACCCCGAATGACAGGCGCGTAGCCTGTGGACCCCATTGGCAGCATGCGATCGTCACTGTACATGCGTGCGCCGCGCAGGCTCATAGAGTTAAATGCCTCGCCACGCGTGTAAGAGTCGCCGATGACAAACTGGGCACTCAACGGTGTGATATCGCGCTGCAAATAGACATCCTGACTGGAGTATTTTGTGCCGCTATCTTTGTCCCAGTTAAAATTGCCACGCGAGCGCAGGCGCCATGGCCCCATATTCAGGCCATAGCGTAACCCTACATATGCACTTTCTGATGTACTGCCGTTGTTCTCGCTACGCCAGCCGTTCATGTCATAAGAGAGCAGAGCGGCAGGAATCCCGTTATCCCACAACGATGGATCGACATAGCCCGCCGGGCGTTTCAGCACATAAATCTGGGGAAAATTAAAATCCATAGCCTGCTTGCCACTGTCATAGCTAACCGTAGCGCCAGCGAAAGATTTTTTAATATCGACGCAGGTTTCATCGTCTTCCGGTCCGTCAGGCAATGTGCTGGTGTCGACACCCGATTGTGACAGCAGCAGTTTTGTTATGCACGGGGTCGCACGAGGTGTTCCGTTATCTTTAAACGTGACCTCCACGGTGGACTTCAGTTTACCGTTCAGGTTGATCTTAGTGCGATAGGTCCCCGGTAAAACCGGGTTGCCATGTGAAAAACGATTAATATCAATATTAGCGCTGCCATTTAAAAGAAATTGATCGTTAAACTCGACCTCTTCTTCATTATCAGGCAGATCTTTTGCTGGCGTGATATTTTCTGCACAGGCATAAAAAGGCAATGCTGCACTTATCGTAAGACATAAAAGAGAACGTTTAAATAACATGGCACATCCACTTAATCAGTGCAGAGAGGGTGCTCTCCACAGAGTTAATGCTATTAATTATTATATGTATTAAAGGGTGCTCTATTTTAGTCCCGCTTCGTGATGGTCTGTGCCGCCATAGTCATTAATAGAATCAAACTCTACTTTACCATTTACGGCAGAAGCTAAACCTTTAACCGTCATTGTGGTATCACTGAACGGTGGAACGGCCTTATGATCAACGTCGTATGTTTTTTGACTGGCTTTAATGGTTACCGCCGAAACGGAGACGTTATACGGTGAATTATTATGGGCAACAAGCTTAACCGCGTTTCCTTCTTTTTTCTGCGTCCATGTCAAATGCTCAGCTGCTTCACCTGCCGAGCCTTTTAACCCGTCAGGACGGTAAAAGAATTTTATACGTGTTCTGAATGCCAGCTGAAGCTGGTTAAGATTCTCTTTATCCGCAGCTTTTGATTTTGGTGGAATCTCCAGGACATTGAACCAGAAAAGCGATTCACGATCCTGTGGTAAAGGTGTACCTGTGTAGGTAATACGTACGGATTGGCCTTTTTTCGGGTCAATACGGGATACTGGAGGGGTAATGATAAAAGGAAGCTTTAACTCTTCCGGATTTACGCCATCACGCCCATCATCAAGCCAGGTTTGAACCAAAAGCGGTTTGGTTCCATGGTTATCGAGATTAACAACAACATCCTTCGATGACTGTGGATAGATAATACGGGTGCCGGAAATAACAATATCCGCACTTGCATTCGATGTGGCCAAAACGGCAGTTGCGAGCAATACGGCTTGAAAACTTTTAATGAAGACTGAATGAGACATTTTTTCCACTTCCTTTTGGAATTACACAAGCAATCCCTCATTCATCATGAAGGATTGCTTAATTTAAAGTTTACGAATCTCTTATTCGTAAATCATGGTGAAGGCAACCTGTGCCTGCACGGTACCAGCAGAAACTGGATTACTTGTTGCATCCCAACCCTGACCCTGGGTGTACGCTACGCGGTAGTACAGGTTTCCTGCGCCAGAAGTTCCATCGATGGTTGCTTTCTGGGAGTTGTTAGTCTGGTCAATTTTGATCTGATCGGTAGCTGAGTTACCGTCGTTTGACAGCACCAGGTTAACGTTCTTAGCTGAACCCTGAGCATTGCTTGGTGGAACCAGCAGACCGCCTTCGGTAGAAGAGGAGCCAGCCCAGGAAGAGAACTGTGCAGATGCTTTCTTCACAGTTGCGGTATCACAACCGGTCAGTGAAAGGCTGAATTTCTTTTCACCCAGGGTGCTGGTGCTACCCAGTGCGTTTGCGAAATCACGCACAAATACGGTGTCCAGCGTTACGTCAAAATCGTTACCGTCTTGGTTGATTTTCTGGTCAAGGGAGACCTGGCAAGTGTTGTTAGAAACCATGCCGTGGAAAGTAATAGTCCCGGTGTCAGAATCTGCTGCTACCGCTGAACCCGCAGCCAGAACGCTTGCCATAGCAATTGCCAAACCATATTTTTTAGAAATCATTTCAATATCCATATTCGTTGAGTAAATAATAAGTGCCCGTAAAGCTTTTATTTGAAATTAAATTTCGTGGCGAATTATATTGTTAATCTCAATGAAATGTAGATATTGTGCGTGATTTAAACTAAATGAATAGTTTAGTAAATTTAAAATTATTTGTTATCAATATGATGTGTTTGTCTAGTTGTGCGGGGAGAGTTTGGATATTAATTCAATAAATGCTTTTTAAAGACCCATTCATTTAATAAATGCACAGGAATGGGTCGTGGGATAAATATTATCAGGCAACCTGCACCGGAATCGCCTTCGCGGTACGTTTCATCTCATTGTCGCCTTCAAAGTAGGCTACTTTTGGCTGCCAGCGACGCGCTTCTTCGTCAGACATCATGACAAAGCTGGCGATAATCACGATATCGCCTACGTCCGCGCAGTGCGCCGCCGCCCCGTTGACGGAGATGATTTTGGACCCGCGCTCAGCGGCAATGGCGTAGGTAGAGAAGCGTTTGCCGTTATTTACGTTCCAGATATCAATGGCTTCGTTTTCGAGAATACCCGCCGCGTCGAGAAAATCCTGGTCGATCGCGCAGGAGCCTTCATAATGCAGGTCGGCCTGAGTGACTTTCACACGGTGAAGCTTACCTTGCAGCATTTTGCGAATCATTACGTTTACCTTTCATCTTCCGGGTAGAAAAACTACGCCAGCTCAACCACTTTGTTATCGATAAGGCGGGCCTGGCCGAGCCATGCCGCCACCAGAATTACCGCACGTTTGCTGGTCTCTGTAAGTGCCAGAAGCGTATCGGCATCCCGAATTTGAACGTCGTCAGCACGAAGACCTTTCTCGTTCAGCGCCTGTTCAGCCAGGGCGATAATCTCTTCTGCTGTTAACTCTTTTGCCAGCAGTTGCTCTGCCATCGTATTCATGACTTTGCTTAAGCCCGGCGCAATTTTACGCTGTTCGGCGGTCAGATAGCCGTTACGGGAACTGAGCGCCAGGCCATCTTTCGCGCGTACAATCGGCACGCCGACGATCTCGATGTCGTAGCCCATGTCGGCAACCATCTTGCGGATCAGCGCCAGCTGCTGGAAATCTTTCTCGCCAAAGCAGGCGATGTCCGGCTGCACAAGGTTAAACAGCTTGCTGACGATGGTGGAGACGCCACGGAAATGGCCCGGGCGGCTGGCGCCCTCCAGCATGGTCGAAATACCCGGCACGTCGACGTAGGTCGATTCAGTGGTACCCTGGGGATACACATCTGCGGGTGCCGGTGCGAAGACGATATCCGCATGACATTTTTTGAGCTTCTCGCAATCTTCCTGCAAGGTACGTGGGTAGCGCGCCAGATCGTCTTCGCGATCGAACTGCATCGGGTTAACGAAGATACTGACCACCACGATATCTGCCCGGGCTCTCGCTTCATCGACCAGCTTCATATGGCCGTCGTGCAGGTTGCCCATGGTTGGAACAAGGGCGATACGTTTACCTTCCTGACGCGCCCGACGAATATGCTGACGCAGCAGCGGCAGGGTTTCTATGATTAGCACACCTGGACTCCTTAATGGAAACTGTGTTCTTCGCCCGGATAAACGCCGGACTCAACCTCGGCAATATACTGCCGCACAGCAGCACGCATGTCGCCTGCTTCTGACAGGAAATTTTTAGCAAATTTTGGAATATGGCCGCCGGTGATCCCGAAGGCGTCGTGCATGACCAGAATCTGGCCATCGGTGACGTTACCCGCGCCGATGCCGATCACCGGAATCGACAGCGCCTCAGTGATACGCTTAGCCAGCTCAACCGGCACACACTCCAGCACCAGCAGCTGCGCGCCCGCGGCTTCCAGCGCCACGGCATCATCAAACAGCGTCTGCGCCGCATCGCCTCGGCCCTGCACCTTATATCCGCCAAAGATGTTGACCGACTGCGGCGTCAGCCCCAAATGACCACAAACCGGCACGGCGCGGTCGGTGAGCATTTTCACCGTATCGACCAGCCAGGCGCCGCCTTCGATTTTGACCATATTGGCGCCGGCGCGCATCACTGTCGCCGCATTTTCGAAGGCCTGCTCCGGGGTGGCATACGCCATAAACGGCAGATCGGAAAGCAGCAGGCAGGCGGGGGCACCCCGGCGCACGGCGCGGGTATGGTAAGCAATATCCTCGACCGTGACCGGCAGAGTGGAATCATGTCCTTGTACCGTCATCCCTAACGAGTCTCCGACCAGCATGACGTTGATCCCTTCTTCGGCAAACAGTTTTGCGAAGCTGTAGTCATACGCGGTGATAGTGGCGAAGCGTTTTTTTTCCTGTTTGCATTTCTGCAATAAGGAGATGGTGGTTGGTTTCATACTGTTTCCTGATGGCCCAAAAGCGAATCTTTGCGCATTCTAACAGTAACATTTGAGGGAACAATGATTTTAGGCAATCGATTAACCGCAAATAAGGAATGGTTAATCGATGCGGAGGCGGGATTACCAGCGGGCCGGTTTATCCGCGTTGAGATTTTGCAGAACGGCTTGCAGCGAGGAGCCGTCAGGGAAGGTGAGATCGGGCGCGACTTCAAACAGTGGCCAGAGCATAAACCCGCGGTTTTTCATGTCGTAATGCGGAACGGTGAGGCGTTCGGTGTTAATCACCTCGTGACCGAAAAGCATAATATCGAGATCGAGCGTGCGCGGTCCCCAGCGTTCGGCTTTGCGGACACGACCCTGCTGTAGCTCAATACGCTGGGTATTATCCAGCAGCGTTTCTGCGTCAAGGGTCGTTTCCAGCACCACGGCGGCGTTCAGATAATCAGGTTGATCCTGCGGGCCGAGCGGCGGCGTACGGTAAAATGAGGACAGCGCGACAATGCGGCTTTGGGGGATCTCTCCCAGGGCCTGCACGGCAGCGTTAACCTGCTCCAGCGGAGAGGCCAGATTGCTGCCGATGGCGATATACGCAAGGGTCATGCCGTACCTTCACGACGCGGTGCGCGTTTGCGCGGGCGACGGTGACGACGGCGCGGTGCCGGTTCATCATCCAGATCCGTAAGCATATCTTTTTGCTCCGGTGGCGCAGAAACCTGAAACTCGCCCCACCACTGCGCCAGGCGCTGTAGTTCCGGGTTCCTTTCAACTTCAGCACGCAGAGAGAGCAGATCGAACGCGGCGCGGAACTTAGGATGCTCCATCAGCTTCCAGGCGCGTTTACCCTGACGGCGGGACATACGCAGCTGAAGCTGCCAGATATCACGCACCAGCGTGGTAATACGTTTCGGGATCGCCAGCGTGCGACAGCCTTCGTCCAGCACGTCGTTTGCCGCCAGCGCGAACGCATCATAATAGGCGAGACCGCTCTCCTGGGTAATGCGCTGCGCCGTTTCCAGCAGCGGATACCAGAACATGGCCGCGAACAGGAACGCCGGATTCACGCGCATATCGTTATGAATACGGGTATCGGTGTTCTTCAGCACCTGCGCAATTATCCGCTCCATTGCGCTGTCACCGTTTTCGGTGAAGTAGCGGGTAATGGTCGGGAACAGCGGCTGGAACAGGTTGTATTCACGCAGCAGGTTGTAGGTTTCAAACCCGTAGCCTGCCTGGAGCAGCTTTAACGACTCCTCAAACAGACGGGCAGGGGGCACGTCGTTGATCAGCGTTGCCAGACGCGGGATCGGCTCTGCGGTTTCCGGGCTGATACGCATGTTCAGCTTGGCGGCGAAACGCACAGCGCGCAGCATTCGGACCGGATCTTCGCGATAGCGTGTTTCCGGCGTGCCGATCAGGCGAATCAGACCGTCTTTCAGATCCTGCATACCGCCGACGTAATCGCGCACGGTAAAATCCGCCACGCTGTAGTAAAGACTGTTGATGGTGAAATCGCGACGCTGAGCATCTTCTTCAATAGAGCCGAAGATGTTGTCACGCAGCAGCATGCCGTTTTGGCCGCGCTGGGAAGTCGTGCGATCGTTAACGCCCGCTTCGTGGTGACCGCGGAAGGTCGCCACTTCAATAATTTCCGGTCCAAACATCACGTGCGCCAGACGGAAACGGCGGCCAACCAGACGGCAGTTGCGGAATAATTTACGCACCTGCTCAGGCGTGGCGCTGGTCGTCACGTCGAAATCTTTTGGTTTTTTGCCCAGCAGTAAATCGCGCACCCCGCCGCCGACGAGATAGGCCTCGTAGCCTGCTTTATTCAGACGATAGAGCACCTTGAGGGCATTTTCACTGATATCTTTGCGGGAAATATTGTGCTGCTCACGCGGAATGACCGACATGTGTGGCTGTGCAATAGCGTCGTTCGCCATGCTCTCTTCGCGGCTCAGCACTTTACGGCAAAAATTAGCGACTCGGGTAAAAATAGTACACCTCGTAGTGTGTTTTGTTATCAAAAAAGCGGCTAATCATAGCTCAGCGCAACGCATTTGAGAATGCTGGATTTTTGGCACGGCCATAAGCGTCCAGTCAGCAATGGCCGTTTTCAGCAATTCATCCAGACTCAGATCCTGCCATTCCTGCGTTACATTCTGGTTGAGAAATCGCAGCGCGTCGATCAAAACCGGGCGCGGATCGCCGTCAGGCAGCGCCGGGGCATGATTCTGTTTCGATAGCTTATTTCCCTGTTCATTGACTGCCAGCGGCAGATGGATGTAATCCGGCACCGCCCAGCCAAACTGCTGGTAAAGCGATATTTGCCGCACGGTAGGCTCAACCAGATCCGCCCCGCGCACGATTTCCGTAACGCCCTGGAAATGGTCATCGATAACCACCGCCAGGTTATAGGCAAACAAACCATCACGACGGTGAATAATAAAATCTTCACGCGCCAGGCGTTCATCCGCCTGAATTGTTCCTGAGAGTACGTCGGTAAACTGCGTCACCGGAGAACGCTGTATCAGCCGTACGGCGGCATTCTCAGGACCGTTGTGCCGCGTACGGCAGTGGCCGTCATAAACGCCACCTACGCTCTGAATACGCGCCCGCGTGCAGGTGCAGTTATAGGAAAGGCCCTGTTCAGCAAGCCACGCCAGACGTTCACGGTAGGCATCATGGCGTTGAGACTGCCAGAGTACGTCGCCGTCCCAGTGAAGACCGTAATGTTCCAGCTGACGCAGAATAGTGTCTGCTGCACCGGGAACTTCACGTGGAGGATCGATATCTTCAATGCGGACCAGCCATTGACCCTGGCGGGCGCGAGCCTGTAGGTAGCTGCCGAGCGCGGCAATTAATGAGCCGAAGTGTAATTCACCGGAGGGAGATGGCGCAAAGCGCCCGATATAGTGAGATTCAGACATATCAACGGTAACAAGGCGGGAGAGACTCCCGCCTTAGCTGAGTAGTGAGAGGGCAGGCGTTAGCCGGCCATCTGTTTTTCGCGGATTTCTGCCAGCGTTTTACAGTCGATGCACAGATCGGCTGTTGGACGCGCTTCCAGGCGACGAATACCGATTTCAACACCGCAGGATTCGCAGTAGCCAAAATCTTCGTCCTCGACCTTCTTCAGCGTTTTTTCGATCTTTTTGATCAGTTTGCGCTCGCGGTCACGGTTACGCAGTTCGAGGCTGAACTCTTCTTCCTGAGCGGCACGGTCGACCGGGTCCGGGAAGTTAGCAGCTTCATCCTGCATATGTGTAACGGTGCGATCGACTTCATCCCTGAGTTGATTACGCCATGCTTCAAGAATACGCTTGAAGTGCGACAGCTGGGCTTCGTTCATATACTCTTCGCCCGGCTTCTCTTGATACGGCTCCACCCCAGCGATGGCGAGAATACTCAGGGACGATGTTTTACGGTTTTGCCCTTCTTGCATGTTGCTTCTCCTTAACACGCACTATCGATCCCCGTGTTGGGGGAAAAATCAGGTCGCTATAAATAGCAGATGCTTTTCCGTATGGCAATTATCTAAACGTAACACTTGACAACCCTGTGAGGAAAAGCGTATTTGCGCACGCGGCCAGAACACTTATTAGTCAATCGTCTAATCCCTTATAAGACAATGGGAAGAGAGGATCTCAGAGTCATATTATCGGCAGAAAGTTCCGCTTTATAGGCGAAAATCTCTACCCCCTGCTTTTGTGCCTCATTCAACAATTGCGCGTATTTAGGATCAATATGACGGGCCGGGGAAAACCGTTCAATGGCTGAATGCAGAACCGCAAACAGCAACACGGCGCGCTTGCCCGCCGCCGCTACACTCATTAGCTCTCGCAGATGCTTCTGGCCACGTAGCGTTACCGCATCCGGAAAGAAGCCGTTTTCCTGTTCCGCTAACGTCACTGATTTCACTTCAATATAGCACTCAGGGCGGTCTTCCGCCTGTAACATAAAATCAATTCTGCTGCCTTCATCGCCATATTTCACTTCGCTTTTTTGCGTGCCGTAACCCACCAGTTCAGGAAGCATTCCATTTGTCAGGGCTTCCTTAACCAGCTGATTTGCGCGCAGGGTATTCACGCAAATAAATGCCCCGCTTTGCGTCTCGGTCATTTCCCAGGTATGAGGATATTTGCGTTTAGTATTTTCTGATGTGGAATACCAGACCGTGTCACCCGGCGTGGCGCAACCGGTCATGGCGCCGGTGTTAGGGCAGTGCAGCGTGAGCGTTTCGCCCTCAGGGGTGATCACGTCAGCGAGAAAGCGTTTGTAACGCTGGATCAGCGTGGCGGGCTGGAGTGCAGGGCTAAACTTCATCAGGATTCCTTAACGTGTCGCCCAGCGTCCAGCGCTGAAGCGGAGTATAGCGGGTGCGTCCTTGTACAAAGGCAGATTCGTACAGCGCAAATTCATTCACCTGAAAGGACCAGTGAAAGCCCGGTGGCGGGATGGCAACGGCCTGACCCGCATCGCGCAGCAGGGTAATGTGGGGATGAAACGGCTGCGGGCTCTGATAACAGCCGCTGCGCGCGGCCTGCGCCCGCAGCATGTTGGCGAGCTGTAGCAGTCCGCGAGGGGGCTGCCGCGTCCCCAGCCAGACCACCCGAGAGCGCAGCCATTGCCCGGCATCGTCAAGATGCAGCGTAAACCCCGGCTGCGAAATGCGTCCGGCCATTGCGCTTAACGCGCGCTGCTTTTCAGCGCTTACTTCACCAAGAAAGGCTAACGTCAGGTGCATATTGGCGGCGACGACGGGGCGGCCCGCTTCTGCGGGGAAGTGGCTGGCGCGCCAGCGAACAATCTGCCGTTGAAGCGTGGTGGGTAATTCAATGGCGAAGAATAGCCGTTTTGACTCAGACATGCGCAAGACTCGGTAATGATATGCGCCGATGCTACAATGTACGCCGATTAATGTTAACCCTCTGGAGCCGTAAGTGTCCTCTTTGCCCGTCGCCGTCGTCCTTCCTGAGCTACTCGCAGCCTTAGAACATGCGCCACAGGTTTTGCTCAGCGCGCCCACCGGAGCGGGTAAATCCACCTGGCTGCCCCTGCAAATTCTGCGCGAGGGGAGCATCAGCGGGAAAATTATCCTGCTGGAGCCGCGCAGGCTGGCGGCGCGCAATGTGGCGCAGCGCCTGGCTGAACTGCTGAATGAAAAACCGGGCGAGACGGTAGGGTACCGGATGCGCGCCGAAACCTGCGTTGGACCGTCCACGCGGCTGGAGGTGGTCACCGAAGGTATTCTCACCCGTATGCTGCAAAACGATCCGGAGCTGACCGGCGTCGGGCTGGTGATCCTTGATGAATTTCACGAGCGCAGTCTCCAGGCCGATCTGGCCCTTGCGCTGCTGCTCGACGTTCAGCAGGGGCTGCGCGACGACCTTCGGTTGCTGATTATGTCGGCGACGCTGGATAACGAGCGGCTCCGGCAGACGCTCCCTGACGCGCCGATGATCTCCTCTGAAGGGCGTGCGTTCCCGGTCGAGCGCCGCTATCAGCCGCTGCCTGCCCATCAGCGTTTTGACGAAGCGGTTGCCATCGCCACCGCCGAATTGCTCCGTCAGGAACCCGGCTCGCTGCTGCTGTTTTTACCCGGCGTAGGCGAAATCCAGCGCGTACAGGAGCAGCTGGCATCCCGGGTGAACAGTGACGTTATGCTGTGCCCGCTCTACGGCGCGCTGCCGTTGGCTGACCAGCGCAAGGCGATCCTTCCCGCACCGGCGGGGCAGCGCAAAGTGGTGCTGGCAACCAATATCGCGGAAACCAGTTTGACCATCGAAGGCATTCGCCTGGTGGTGGACAGTACGCAGGAGAGGGTGGCCAGTTTTGATCCGCGTACCGGGCTGACCAGGCTACTGACGCAGCGCATCAGCCAGGCCTCAATGGTGCAGCGCGCAGGGCGAGCAGGGCGTCTTGAGCCGGGTATTTGCCTGCATTTAACCAGCGCCGAGCAGGCGGAGCGTGCGGCATTGCAGAGCACGCCTGAGATTTTACAAAGCGATCTCTCCGGGCTGGTGATGGATCTGATGCAGTGGGGCTGCCCGGACCCTGACCAGCTCACCTGGCTTAATCCTCCGCCTGTCGTGAACCTTTCCGCCGCGCGCAGCCTGCTGACCCAGCTTGGCGCGCTGGAAGACGAGCGACTGACGGCGCGCGGTCAGAAAATGGCGGCGCTGGGCAACGATCCGCGTCTGGCGGCAATGCTGGTGGCAGCACAGGGCGACGATGAAATTGCCACGGCGGCAAAACTGGCGGCTATTCTTGAGGAGCCGCCGCGCGGTGGCAGCAGCGATCTGGGACAGGCCTTTTCTCGCCATCAGGGAAACTGGCAACAACGCGCGCAGCAGCTGTGTAAACGCCTGAATTGCCGGGGCGGTTCGCCTGACAGCGATAAAGTTATCCCTCTGCTGGCCCAGGCCTTCCCGGACAGGATCGCGCGCCGTCGCGGGCTGGATGGTCGCTATCAGCTGGCAAATGGGATGGGCGCGATGCTGGACAGCGATGACGCCCTGACGCGTCACGAATGGCTGATCGCGCCGCTCTTGCTCCAGGGCAGCCATTCCCCGGACGCGCGTATTTTACAGGCGGTTGCCGTGGATATTGACGCCCTGACGCGTGCCTGCCCGCAGCTGCTTCAGCAATCTGACATCGTGGAATGGGATGATGCCCAGGGCACGCTGAAGGCGTTACGTCGTAGCCAGATTGGCAAACTGACGCTCGGGACGAAACCGCTGGCGAAGCCGTCGGAGGAAGAGTTACACCAGGCGATGCTGAACGGCATTCGGGAAAAAGGGCTGAGCGTACTGAACTGGACGCCGGAGGCCGAACAGTATCGCATTCGCCTGCATTGCGCCGCGAAGTGGCTGCCGGAACAGGGGTGGCCAGCGGTGAATGATGAGACGCTGCTCGCGACGCTTGAACAATGGCTGTTGCCGCAGATGAACGGCGTACACTCGCTGCGCGCCCTGAAGGCGCTTGATGTTAAGGCAGCGTTACAGAATTTACTGGACTGGTCGTTACGTCAACGTCTGGATAGTGAACTGCCTGGGCATTACACTGTGCCAACCGGGAGCCGGATTGCCATTCGTTATCATGAGGATAATCCGCCGGCGCTGGCGGTTCGGATGCAGGAGATGTTTGGTGAGGCCACCACGCCATCCATCGCTGAAGGGCGCGTGCCGTTAGTGCTTGAGCTGCTTTCGCCTGCGCATCGTCCCTTGCAGATCACCCGCGATCTGGGGGCGTTCTGGGCGGGGAGCTATCGTGAGGTGCAGAAAGAGATGAAAGGGCGATATCCCAAACACGTCTGGCCGGACGATCCGGCGAATACCGCGCCGACACGGCGCACGAAGAAATATTCGTAATGGATCGAAAAGGGGAGTGCGGCCTGATGCCCTCACCCCGGCCCTCTCCCATGGGGAAAGGGAGAAACAAACTTTGAGAGATTTCTTCTTTCACTGACCTGTGCAAGATAAGAAAATCTGGCCTTTGCGCCTGAATGTTGCGGAGAAAAAGCATGGCGGGGAATGACCGCGAGCCAATAGGACGTAAGGGAAAGCCGACGCGTCCGGCGAAAGAAAAGGTAAGCCGTCGTCGCCTCAGAGATGAGGAGTATGACGATGACTATGAAGACGATTATGAGGATGAAGAACCGATGCCACGTAAAGGGAAAGGCAAAGGGCGTAAGCCTCGTGGTAAGCGCGGCTGGTTCTGGTTGCTGCTGAAGCTGTTCATTGTTTTTGTTGTCCTGATCGCGATTTACGGCGTTTATCTGGATCAGAAGATCCGCAGCCGTATCGACGGGAAAGTCTGGCAATTGCCTGCGGCAGTGTACGGCCGCATGGTGAACCTTGAGCCGGACATGTCCATCAGCAAGAACGAGATGGTGAAGCTGCTGCAAGCCACGCAGTATCGTCAGGTCACGAAAATGACCCGTCCGGGTGAATTTACCGTCCAGGCGAAAAGCATTGAGATGATCCGCCGTCCATTCGACTTCCCGGACAGTAAAGAAGGGCAGGTGCGCGCGCGTCTGACCTTTGACGGCGATCGCCTGGAAACCATTGAGAACATGGATAACGATCGCCAGTTCGGTTTCTTCCGTCTCGATCCGCGTCTCATCACCATGCTGTCGTCCGCAAACGGCGAACAGCGCCTGTTCGTGGCGCGTAATGGCTTCCCGGATCTGCTGGTAGATACCCTGCTGGCAACCGAAGACCGCCACTTCTACGAGCACGACGGTATTAGCCTTTACTCCATTGGTCGTGCGGTACTGGCGAACCTGACTGCCGGGCGTACGGTGCAGGGGGCAAGTACCCTGACCCAGCAGCTGGTGAAAAACCTGTTCCTCTCCAGCGAGCGCTCTTACTGGCGTAAAGCCAACGAAGCGTACATGGCCGTGCTGATGGATGCGCGCTACAGCAAGGATCGCATTCTTGAGCTGTACATGAACGAGGTGTACCTCGGTCAGAGCGGTGACAACGAGATCCGCGGCTTCCCGCTGGCGAGCCTGTACTACTTTGGTCGTCCGGTAGAAGAGCTGAGCCTTGACCAGCAGGCGCTGCTGGTGGGCATGGTGAAAGGCGCGTCGATCTACAACCCGTGGCGTAACCCGAAACTGGCGCTGGAGCGACGTAACCTGGTGCTGCGTCTGCTGCAACAACAGCAGGTGATTGACCAGGAGCTGTACGACATGCTGAGCGCGCGTCCGCTGGGCGTTCAGCCGCGCGGTGGGGTGATCTCTCCGCAGCCTGCCTTTATGCAGATGGTGCGTCAGGAGTTGCAGTCTAAGCTCGGGGATAAAGTGAAAGATCTCTCCGGCGTGAAGATCTTTACCACCTTTGACTCCGTGGCACAGGACGCCGCAGAAAAAGCGGCGGTAGAAGGTATTCCGGCGCTGAAAAAGCAGCGTAAGCTGAGCGATCTGGAAACCGCGATGGTAGTGGTTGACCGTAACACCGGCGAAGTTCGTGCCATGGTGGGCGGTGCTGAGCCGCAGTTTGCGGGCTATAACCGTGCCATGCAGGCGCGTCGTTCAATTGGTTCACTGGCAAAACCGGCGACCTATCTGACCGCGCTGAGCCAGCCGAATCTTTATCGCCTGAATACCTGGATTGCCGATGCGCCAATTTCCCTGCGCCAGCCTAACGGCCAGGTTTGGTCACCGCAGAACGATGACAGACAGTTCAGCGGCCAGGTCATGCTGGTGGATGCGTTAACCCGCTCGATGAACGTGCCAACGGTTAACCTCGGAATGGCGCTGGGCCTGCCGGCCATTACCGACACCTGGCAGAAGCTGGGGGTACCGAAAGATCAGCTGCACCCGGTGCCAGCGATGATTCTGGGGGCGCTTAACCTGACGCCAATCGAAGTGGCGCAGGCGTTCCAGACCATCGCCAGCGGCGGTAACCGTGCTCCGCTTTCCGCTCTGCGTTCGGTGATTGCCGAAGATGGCTCCGTGCTGTATCAGAGCTTCCCGCAGGCAGAACGTGCAGTTCCGGCGCAGGCGGCCTATATGACGCTGTGGACCATGCAGCAGGTTGTCCAGCGCGGTACAGGCCGTCAGCTGGGAGCGAAGTATCCGGGCCTGCATCTGGCGGGTAAAACCGGGACCACCAACAACAACGTCGATACCTGGTTCGCCGGTATTGATGGTCGTGAAGTGGTCATCACCTGGGTGGGGCGCGATAACAACCAGCCGACCAAACTGTATGGCGCGAGCGGTGCGATGTCGATTTACCAGCGCTACCTGGCCAACCAGTCTCCGGTGCCGCTGAACCTGGTTGCCCCGGAAGATATCGTTGATATGGGCGTGGACGCATCGGGCAACTTTATCTGCGGTGGCGGGATGCGTACGCTGCCGGTCTGGACGACTAACCCGGATGCGCTGTGTCAGCAAAGTCAGCCAGAAGAACCGACAGGTAACCCGTTCGATCAGTCTTCTCAACCCCAGCAGCCGCAGCAACAGCCGCAGCAGCAGAATGAGAAGAAAGACAGCGACGGTGTCGCCGGCTGGATCAAGGACATGTTTGGCGGAAACTAATTAGTTTCCTGAATAAAAGGCCGCTTAAGGATTAAGCGGCCTTTTTTTATGTTTACATTCATTTATATTTAAAATTATTAAATTTAAAATGTAGAATTATTAATTTTTGCTTTTTTTCATCTAAAACAGAGAGTTGTGTCCGATTATTCGGGCATTATCATTTTGCGATCTAGACGTGATGAAGAATAATCTGATTAAATCCTCCCCAGAAATTTACTGACCTCACAGGATATTCCTTAGAGGACTTCCCAACATTTTTGTATATATCAAGAATGGATATCTTCATCATCACATATAAGGATATTGTTATGAGTAAATATGTTGTTTCAACGGTGCTGGCCAGCACGTTTATGGCTGCACTTTCTCTGCCGGTATTTGCAGCGAATGATTCTGGTACGGTAAATTTCGCCGGAAAAATTGTGGCGGATACCTGTGAAATTGATGTTGATGGCTCGGGGTCCAATACTTCCACCGTCACATTTGCAGATACTTATCCTTCTGATTTTGGTACTGACGGTCAGGTCGGGACGTCGAAGGCCTTTAAGATTGAAGTGAAAAAATGTGATCCGCTGGTTGCCAAACTGAACCTCAAGTTCAGCGGCACCACAACGGATGCGGAATACAAGCGCCTGAAGAACGATCTTTCCGGCGCTGGCAATGCGACCAACGTTGGCATCATTGTCAGTAATGAAAATGGGACTAAGGGGGACGTGGTTTTCAACGGATCAGAACCGGAAGCCGGTACCGATGTTGCGAACGATGCCACTGGCGCCACAGCATCTGTCTTTAATTACACCGCGAAAGTTATTCAGGTTGGTGATAACAAACCAACAGCAGGTCACTACTCCTCATCTGCAACGTTCGAGGTTGTTTATCGCTAAATCTATTTTGGCAGCCTGAAAGGGCTGCCTTCTGGAACGTAGTATGAATTATTTATTAAAATTGTTAGGTGGATGTTTGATTATCTCTTGCTGTTCAGTACAGGCAAGTGTGGTTCTCGGTGGCACGCGAATTATTTATCCATCGAATAAATCCGAAGTACAAATAGCACTCAAAAATAAAGACCCTCATACTCGATATCTGGTGCAAAGCTGGGTGAGTTACCCCAACGATGCAAAAGCACCTTTCATCATTACGCCGCCTGTCTATAAATTACAGGAAAATCGTCAGACCCTTTTGCACATCATTTTTACCGGCGATAAAAAAAATCTGCCCGCAGATCGCGAATCTTTATTTCTGGCGAATGTGAAATCCGTCTCGGCGTTATCACCTGACTTAAAAGACAAGAATACGCTGCAATTCGCGATGAAAACGCGTCTGAAGCTGTTCTGGCGTCCTGCTGATTTGAAAGAAACCGATGCGCTACAAGCCTATGAAAAAATCACCTTCCGCCGCCAGGGGAACAAGCTCATTGCGAAAAACCCAACGCCGTTTTACGTCTCCTTTGGCGAGCTGGCCGTGGGCGGGAAAAGTGTCCCTGTGACTGACACAAGAACAACGCCGGGGGCGATTTCAATGATGGTCGCACCTTTCAGCGAGCAATATTTTTCTGTGCCTCAATCTGCAAACGGGCCCGTGACGTGGACTGCTATTAGCGATTTCGGCGCGCAAACCTCCCAGCGCAAGCAGGCTCTTTAAACACACAATGCTGGTACCCTATGTCGTCATCTCCACTCTACAAACAGGTTCTGAAGGGAATCGCGTTAGCGCTGCTCGCGATGATCCAGCCTGTGAGTGCAGATGACGAATTTAACCTGCGGATCCTCGAGATGGACACTCCGCTGGAAAACACCTCAACGCTAAAAAATTTCATTAATGATAATGGCTTACTGCCCGGAAACTTTCTGACGACCATTATGTGGGATCGGGATGTTCTGGATAAACGCACGGTGAGTTGGATCTTGTCTGACGATAAGCAGCGCCTGTTACCGGAGCTGACCAAAGCGGATCTGCGTGCATTAGGGGTAAAAGTCGACACGATCCCGGACATGAAAGATCTGGATGATGCGGTGATAATCGATGACATCTCCCATTTTATTGATAATGCCCGCTACGATTACGACCAGGATAATCAGACCCTCAAGCTGGTGATCCCGCAAAAATACCGCGATCAGGCTGCGGCCGGGGCTATCGAGCCGAAATTCTGGGATGACGGTGCTCCCGCCGCCTGGACAAGCTACCAGTTTAGCGGCTCTCAGCAGCACTATCGTTCTGGTAAAACGTCATCTGCATGGCTTGGCCTGGAGTCGGGGATCAACCTCGGGGCGTGGCGGTTGCGTAACAACAGCACCTGGAGTGACAACGCCGGTTGGGATGCAATCGCCAGTACGCTGCAACGTGATATCAAAACCCTGCAAAGCCAGCTTGAGATAGGCCAGACGTACACTAACGGCGAGCTTTTCGACAGCGTCCAAATGACCGGCGTGAAGCTGGAAACGGATACTTCCATGCTGCCCACCAGCCAGCAGGGGTTTGCCCCCGTGGTGCGTGGTATCGCAAATAGCGATGCAAAGGTCACCATCAGGCAAAACGGCCACACCATTTATCAAAGCAACGTCTCTCCGGGGCCATTTGAGATCCGCGATTTAAGCCAGGTCACATCCGGCCCGGATCTGGAGGTGACGGTGGAAGAGGCCGACGGCAGCGAACACAGCTTCATCCAGGCCAGCGCATCGGTACCGGTGCTACAGCGGGAAGGGGCATTTAAATATTCGCTGGCGGCAGGGCGTTATCGCGGTAATGAAGGTGAGGACGAGCCCCCTTTTCTGCAAGGGACGGTCATTTACGGCCTGCCTTATGGCGTAACAACATACGCCGGCGCGCTCGTTGCATCGTCGTATCAGGCTATGCTGGCGGGAACAGGGGCCGATCTTGGCCGTTTCGGATCGGCATCCGTGGATGTGACCGCCGCCCGTACGGCTTTTGATGATGGACGAGATGATGCCCGCGGGATGTCATGGCGTGCGCAGTATTCCAGGGATATTCCGGATACAGACACCACCGTGACGCTTGCCAGCTACCGTTATTCCACCTCAGGGTTTTATACCTTTCAGGAAGCTGTCGACCAGCGTGACAGCGAGATTGACGATGGGATTTATACCTATCGGCGAACCAATAATCGGCGCAGCCGCATGCAGGTTAATCTTTCCCAACGCGTTTCGGACTGGGGATCGGCTTACCTTAATGGTTATCAGCAGGATTACTGGAACATGGCGGGACACGAGCGCAGCGTCAGTGCGGGGCTAAGCTCCGGCTGGCGCGGTATAACCTGGTCGGTAAGCTACAGCCTGACGCGTACGCCGGACGCCAATACCGATCGGCAAATGGCGTTGATGGTCAACGTACCTCTTTCACGCTGGCTAGCGAACGCATGGTCAACTTACAGCGCCAACACTGCCAGCGGTGGATTCGTTTCGCATCAGGTAGGGATCGGCGGCACGGCACTTGAGAACAATAACCTCAGCTATAACCTCCAGCAGACCTATGCCAGTCACGATACTGGCTATGGTGGCAGTGTATCCGGGCGCTACCGGGGATCTGCCGGTGATGTCGGGCTGGGGTATAACTACGGGGGCGATAACCGACAGTGGAACTACAGCGCGCAGGGTTCAATTGTTGCGCATGAACATGGAGTAACCCTGGGGCAATCCGTCCGCGACGCCTTTGCCATTGTCCATATCAAAGATGGCGATAACGTCAAAGTACAGAACGGGCGAGGGATCTACACCGATCGCTTTGGTAACGCGATTGTCCCTTCCCTGACGGCCTACCGGAAAAACGGTATTACGGTCAACACCCAGGATCGTGAAGATATTGAAATTGCCGCCGCTACCCAGGATGTTGTCCCAACAAAAGGCGCGGCCATCTCAGCGAATTTTGATGCACGAGTGGGGAAGCGTGCGCTTATCACGCTGCTTTTCCACGGCAAGCCGGTACCTTTCGGCGCCATTGTCACGCAGGAAAGTGCAACGGCTATCGTCGGTGATGAAGGAGAAGTCTGGCTTACCGGTCTGCATGAAGCGGTTTCCCTGAATGTGCAGTGGGGTGACGGGCGCGATCAACGGTGTGCGTGGGCGGGGGATCTCCCTCCCGGGCGCTCAGCAACTATTTTGAAAATGACGGTAAATTGCCAATGAGGCGTAGCAAAGAACTATTCATCAGCGCAATGGCTGGCCTAATCATGCTGTTTTCAGCTCCGGCATTCGCAACTTGTACATTTACGGGAGGCGGAAGTAGCGGGGGAATTGTTACCTTCAACATTCCCGCTGTCATCCAGCTTGAGCCAGACGTTCAGGTCGGTACCATTATTTATGACGCCAGCGTGGAATCAGGTGAAATTGCGCAAAGATGTGATGGTGATTCCGTTCGGGTACGTAGAGGCTATCTCTCATTGAGTGATGCTGATGCGCGTGAAGATGTTTTACCCGGAGTGTATAAAACCAACGTGACCGGGATTGGCATTCGCGTTGCAGCGTCTACAACCCAGTTCCCCAGCTATACCGAAGAAGACATTATCAGGCCGGAAACTTATCTTGGCACGATCAGAAGCTTTTCAACGAATTACAATTTCCGGGCTACCGCTCAGTTGATCGTTATTGGTGAAGTCGAAGAGGGCGATCTTAATACGTCCCTGTTAACCTCACATGAAACTTACGATAACGACGTGATAGGCGAAATTCGCTTTTCACCAACCAGTGTGCACATTACGACAAACACCTGTAACCTGGCGGATAAAAACATCTACGTGCCGCTGGAAACGGTCAATGCGCACGATTTTAACGGTCAGTATTCTGACATCCTGACCGACAGTCGTTTCAGGATTGATATTACGGACTGCGCCGCCGGGACAAAAATTGATTATCAGTTCACCAGTGCAGGGTCGACTGGCGTAACGGATGGCAATATCCTCAATATTGCTACCGGAGACAACGCTGCAAGCGGCGTAGGCATTCAAATCCTCGACAAGAACGATGCGGTGTTACAGTTCGACCAGAGCTACACGGCAATAACCCGTACCCAGGACAACGTCCCGGTTGAGATCCCACTCAAAGCCCGTTACATCAAAACGGGAGAGGTTAAAGCCGGGAAAGTCGACGCCGTCGCGACTTTCGAACTCTTCTATCGTTAAGCCCTCCGGCCCGTTTCGGCAGGCTTTAGCGATCATTTCGCTAACTTCATTAACCCTCTATTTTCATCTGGTTAATTCTTAAACCCTTAAATCTTGTAGGGCCGCATACTGCTTGCTATGCAGCCAACGTTTCGCATATTATTCTGCGGTCATAATAATAATTCTCGTTTACGTTATCATTCACTTTTTCCATCAGAGATCCATCATGGCGCTTTCCAATACTGCTCAGCCAATTAACACGTCGCTGCGTAAAATCGCGGTCGTCGTAGCCACAGCGGTTGCCGGCATGTCTGCTTATGCTCATGCCGCCGAAACCCCGAAAAAAGAAGAAACCATTACTGTTACTGCCGCACCGGCTGCGCAGGAGAGTGCCTGGGGGCCTGCACCGACGATTGCAGCAAAGCGCACTGCAACGGCGACGAAAACCGATACACCGATCGAGAAAACCCCGCAGTCCATTTCCGTGGTCACACGTGAAGAGATGGACATGAAACAGCCGGGGACGGTTAAACAGGCGCTGGCCTACACGCCGAGCGTTTTCGCAACGCGCGGCGCCTCCACGACCTATGACGTGGTTTCTATTCGTGGTTTTACGACCTCCAGTACAGTGAACACCAACCAGTATCTGGACGGTATGAAGCTGCAAGGGGATAACTACTCTGAAGCGTCGATGGACCCATACTTCCTGGAGCGCGTAGAGCTGCTGCGAGGCCCGACGTCCGTACTGTATGGAAAAAGCCACCCTGGCGGCGTAGTGAGTATGGTCAGCAAGCGTCCAACCACGGAACCGTTAAAAGAAATTCAGTTCAAAATGGGGACGGATAACCTGTGGCAGACTGGGTTTGACTTCAGCGACGCGATTGATGATAACGGCGTGTGGTCCTACCGTCTGACCGGCCTGGGACGCAGTGAAAATGCGCAGCAGGAGATGGTGAAGTCTACTCGTTACGCGATTGCGCCGTCTTTCAGCTGGCGTCCTGATGATAAAACTGATTTCACTTTCCTGAGCAACTTCCAGAGCGATCCGGATGCGGGTTACTACGGCTGGCTGCCGCGTGAAGGTACCGTTGTGCCTTACTATGATGCTAACGGAAAGGCGCACAAACTGCCGACCGATTTCAACGAAGGCGATGAAGACAATAAGATCTCCCGTCGTCAGAAAATGGTGGGTTACAGCTTCGCGCATGAATTCAACGACACCTTCACCGTGCGTCAGAATCTGCGTTATACCAAAATCAATACGCTTTACCGTTCAGTTTACGGTAATGGCTATATCGCTCCGGCCCAGATCAGCCGTGCGTACGTGCGCTCAGATGAAGACCTCAACTCGTTCACGGTTGATACACAGCTCCAGTCGAAATTCGCGACCGGTGCCGTTGACCATACGCTGCTGACGGGGGTGGATTACCTTCGTATGCGCAATGATATTGATGCTGACTACGGTACCGCCGATCCGATCAGCATGAACAATCCGCAGCACGGCAATGCGAACGTCAATGTGAACTTCCCGTATGCCATGCTAAATCGCCAGGAGCAGACCGGGCTCTATGCGCAGGATCAGGCGGAATGGGATAAGTGGGTACTCACCATGGGTGGCCGCTATGACTTTGCAAAAACGTCTGCCTTTAACCGTAATAACGGGACCACCGCGGAAATTAACGATCAGGCATTTACCTGGCGCGGGGGGATTAACTACCTGTTCGACAACGGGATCACCCCATACTTCAGCTACAGTGAATCCTTTGAGCCGCTCTCTGGCACCACCCAGGGCGGCAAACCTTTCGATCCGGCGCGCGGCAAGCAGTATGAAGCGGGCGTGAAGTATGTTCCGAAAGATCTGCCTGTTGTGGTGACGGCAGCGGTCTATCAGCTGACCAAGAACAACAACCTGACCGCCGATCCGGCGAACCCGACCAGCGGCTTTAGCGTGCAGGGCGGTGAAATTCGCTCCCGTGGCTTTGAGCTGGAAGCGAAAGCGGCGGTGTCGGCTAACGTGAACGTAACGGCGGCCTACAGCTACACAGATGCGGAATATACCCATGATACCTGGTATGAAGGTCGTCGTCCGGCAGAAGTACCGCGCAACATGGCATCCCTGTGGGCGGATTACACCTTCCACGAGACGGCGCTGAGTGGCCTGACCGTCGGTGCGGGCGCGCGTTACATCGGTAACACGGTGACGTACTACTCCTCAGCGTCGCCTAAAGCCTATGAGTCCTTTAACGTCGCGGGTTATGCCCTGGCGGATGCGACCGTGAAATACGATCTGGCGCGCTTTGGTCTGCCGGGATCTTCCGTCGGCGTCAACGTGAACAACATCTTTGACCGTGAATACGTCTCCAGCTGCTACAGCGAGTATGCATGCTACTGGGGAGCAGGACGCCAGGTTGTTGCCACCGCGACCTTCCGCTTCTAACCTCTTTATGGGCACGGTTCGCCGTGCCCTTTTTATTTAAGTTGGCTGACATGCAGGATAATAAAACGCAATCCGACTCCACCTTCACGCTTAACAATCTCTCCTTTCGCGTACCCGGGCGCACCTTGCTGCATCCGCTCTCTTTGACGTTTCCCGCAGGTAAAGTGACCGGTTTAATCGGGCACAATGGTTCCGGTAAATCGACGCTGCTGAAGATGCTGGGTCGTCATCAGCCGCCGTCCGAGGGCGACATATTGCTGGATGACCAGCCGCTGGCGAGCTGGAGCAGTAAGGCCTTTGCCCGCAAGGTGGCCTATCTGCCGCAGCAGTTGCCGCAGGCGGAGGGGATGACGGTGCGCGAGCTGGTGGCGATTGGACGTTATCCGTGGCACGGTGCGCTCGGGCGTTTTGGCGTCGCTGACAGGGAGAAAGTGGAAGAGGCGATCGCGCTGGTTGGGTTAAAACCGCTGGCGCACCGTCTGGTGGATAGCCTGTCCGGTGGCGAGCGTCAGCGCGCATGGATCGCGATGCTGGTGGCGCAGGACAGCCGCTGCCTGCTGCTCGACGAACCCACTTCGGCGCTGGATATTGCTCATCAGGTTGACGTCCTGGCGCTGGTGCATCGCTTAAGTCAGCAGCGCGGCCTGACGGTGATTGCCGTTCTGCATGATATCAACATGGCGGCACGCTATTGCGACTACCTGGTAGCGCTGCGCGGCGGTGAAATGATCGCTCAGGGTACGCCTGCCGAACTGATGCGCAGCGAAACGCTGGAACATATCTACGGTATTCCTATGGGCATCCTGCCTCACCCAGCCGGGGCTGCACCCGTGAGCTTTGTCTACTGATGCTGGATTCAACATTCATTAGCCGCCGTCGCCTGCTGACGGCCATGGCGCTCTCACCGCTGCTGTTAAAGATGGGCCCGGCCCGCGCTGCGGCTATCGATCCGCACCGCATCGTGGCGCTGGAGTGGTTGCCCGTCGAACTGATGATGGCGCTTGGCGTGACGCCTTACGGCGTGGCCGATATTCCCAACTACACCCTGTGGGTGAATGAGCCAAAACTGCCGGACTCCGTCATCGACATTGGCCTGCGTACGGAGCCGAACCTTGAGCTTCTCACCCAGATGAAACCGTCTTATTTATTCTGGTCTGCGGGGTATGGCCCGTCGGAAGAGACCATGGCGAAGATTGCGCCCGGACGGGGCTTTTCCTTTAGCGACGGCAAAAAGCCGCTGACCATGGCAAAAAATTCCATCCACGAGATGGCGCAGTTTCTCAACCGTGAGGCTCAGGCGAAAAAACATCTCGATGAATTTGATGCGCTGATTGATTCCCTCAAGCCGCGCTTTGCCCACCGTGGCGATCGGCCTTTGCTGATGGTAACCCTGCTGGATGCCCGCCATATGCTGGTCTTTGGAAATAACTGTCTGTTCCAGGAAGTGCTCGACAGCTTTGGCATTCGCAATGCCTGGGAAGGCGAGATGACATTCTGGGGCAGTACCGCCGTGGGTATTGACCGTCTGGCGGCGTTTCATGATGTGGACGTGCTGTGCTTCGATCACGGGAACGAGCGCGAGATGCAAACCCTGATGGCGACCCCGCTCTGGCAGGCAATGCCGTTCGTCCGCGAGCAGCGCTTCCTGCGCGCACCAGCGGTATGGTTCTACGGCGCGACGCTGTCGGCAATGCATTTTGCCCGCGTGCTGGACAATGCACTGGGAGGCAAGGCATGAGCACGCGGATGGCCCGTTTCCCAATGTTACTGTTAGCGCTCATTTTTCTGGCTGCCCTGGTGTTAACCGGCTTTAACCTGAGCACGGCGTTACCGCGCGATCAATGGGCAGCCGCGTTTGCCGCACCGGATATCGATAATATTCAGCAAATGCTGTTCCACTACAGCCTGCTGCCGCGTCTGGCTATCTCTCTGCTGGTCGGGGCGGGACTGGGACTGGTGGGCGTACTGTTTCAGCAGGTGCTGCGTAACCCGCTGGCAGAGCCGACCACGCTGGGCGTGGCGACGGGGGCTCAGCTGGGGATCACCATCACCACTCTCTGGACCCTGCCGGGAGCGTTAACCTCGCAGTTTGCCGCGCTGGCAGGCGCATGTGTGGTCGGTGCGCTGGTCTTTGGCGTGGCCTGGGGAAAACGTCTCTCGCCGGTCACGCTGATCCTCGCGGGGCTGGTCGTCAGCCTCTACTGTGGGGCGATCAACCAGCTGCTGGTGCTGTTTCACCACGACCAGCTGCAAAGCATGTTTATGTGGAGTACCGGCACGCTCACCCAGACCGACTGGAGTATCGTCCAGCGCCTGTGGCCGCAGCTGTTCGGCGGCGTGGTGCTGACGCTGCTGCTGCTGCGTCCGCTGACGTTGATGGGCCTCGATGACGGCGTGGCGCGCAATCTGGGGCTGGCGCTGTCGCTGGCGCGTCTGGCGGCCCTGACCCTGGCGATTGTGCTGAGCGCGTTACTGGTTAACGCCGTCGGCATCATCGGGTTTATCGGCCTGTTTGCGCCATTGCTGGCAAAAATGCTCGGCGCGCGCCGTCTGCTGGCGCGTCTGATGCTGGCTCCGCTGATTGGTGCGCTGATCCTCTGGCTTTCCGATCAACTCATTCTCTGGCTGGCGCGCGTCTGGATGGAAGTTTCCACGGGCTCGGTGACGGCCCTGATCGGCGCGCCGCTGCTGCTGTGGCTGTTGCCGCGCCTGCGCAGCATTAGCGCCCCGGCAATGGATGCCGGCGATAAAGTACATGCCGAACGTCAGTCGGTGGTGTGGTTCAGCCTTGCCGGGCTGGCGGTGCTGGTTATCGCCTCGTTTGCCGCACTCTCGCTGGGACGCGACGCCACGGGCTGGCACTGGGCGACGGGGGATTTGCTGCATGAACTCATGCAGTGGCGCTGGCCGCGGATCTTCTCCGCGCTGATTGCGGGCGTCATGCTGGCGGTGGCGGGCTGTATTATCCAGCGTCTCACCGGCAACCCGATGGCAAGCCCGGAAGTATTAGGGATCAGCTCCGGGGCCGCGTTTGGCGTAGTGTTAATGTTGTTCCTCGTGCCGGGAAATGCGTTCGGCTGGCTGATGCCTGCCGGGAGTATCGGCGCGGCAGTCACGCTGATGATTATCCTGATCGCCTCCGGGCGAGGGGGGTTCTCACCTCACCGCATGCTGCTGGCCGGGATGGCGCTCAGCACCGCGTTTACTATGCTGCTGATGATGTTGCAGGCGAGCGGCGATCCGCGCATGGCGCAGATCCTGACCTGGATTTCCGGTTCAACGTACAACGCCACCGGCAGTCAGGTGGTGCATACCGGGATTGTGATGATCGTGCTGCTGGCGATTGTGCCGCTGTGCCGTCGCTGGATGACCATTCTGCCGCTGGGTGGGGATACCGCCCGCGCGGTCGGAGTGGCGCTGACGCCAACGCGTATCGCCCTGTTGCTGCTGGCCGCGTGCCTGACGGCGACGGCCACCATGACTATCGGCCCGCTCAGTTTTGTCGGATTAATGGCGCCGCATATCGCCCGTATGATGGGCTTCCGCAGGACTTTGCCGCATATCGTGATCTCTGCGCTGACGGGCGGAGCGATCCTGGTCTTTGCTGACTGGTGCGGAAGGATGGTGCTGTTCCCGTATCAGATCCCGGCGGGCCTGCTGTCGACCTTTATCGGCGCGCCGTACTTTATATATCTGTTGAGAAAGCAGAGTCGGTAGTAAAAGTAAACGGCAATCCTTGGATTGCCGTTTTCGTGTTTGCTCCCTCTCCCAAGGGAAGATGGAGAACATCGTAGGCCGGGTAAGCGTTAGCGCCACCCGGCAATGCCCTTAGAGCTTCGCAAACACCTTACGCGCTGCGTCGATGGTGTTATTGATATCTTCTTCGCTGTGTGCCACGGACATAAAGCCCGCTTCAAACGCTGACGGGGCCAGATACACGCCTTCTTCCAGCATCAGGTGGAAGAAGCGTTTGAAGCGTTCCACGTCGCATTTCACCACGTCCTGATAGCAGGTCACGGTTTTCGCATCGGTGAAGAAAATCCCGAACATCCCGCCGACGTGGTTTACCACCAGCGGAATACCCGCGTCTTCTGCGGCTTCCAGCAGGCCGTTTGCCAGCTGCGTCGTCCGGTCCGTCAGGGTTTCGTGGATACCCGGCTGCGCCACTTCGGTCAAACAGGCAAAGCCCGCCGCCATCGCAATCGGGTTACCGGAGAGCGTACCCGCCTGGTAAACAGGACCGGTTGGCGCCAGCGCGTCCATCACGTCCTTACGGCCGCCAAACGCGCCGACAGGCATGCCGCCGCCAATGATTTTGCCGAGGCAGGTCAGATCCGGCTCTACGCCGTAGTATGACTGTGCTCCCGCCAGCGCGACGCGGAAACCGGTCATCACTTCGTCGATGATCAGCAACGCGCCGAACTCATCGCACAGTGCGCGCAGGCCCGGCAGGAAATCCGGCTGCGGTGGAATACAGTTCATGTTGCCCGCCACCGGTTCAACGATGATGCAGGCGATCTCCTGCGGATACTGCTCGAACGCGGCGCGAACGGTGTTCAGATCGTTATAGGTGCAGGTCAGCGTGTGTTTCGCGAAATCAGCCGGCACCCCCGGGGAGTTCGGTTGACCGAGCGTCAGCGCGCCGGAACCGGCTTTTACCAGCAGGCAGTCGGCGTGGCCGTGATAACAACCTTCGAACTTGATGATCTTGTCACGACCGGTAAAACCGCGCGCCAGACGAATAGCGCTCATGGTCGCTTCGGTACCGGAGTTCACCATACGCACCATGTCCATCGTTGGCACCAGCTCGGTGACCAGCTCCGCCATTTTGACTTCCATCTCGGTTGGCGCGCCGAAGCTCAGGCCGCGCTGAGCGGCTTCAATCACCGCGTTGCGGATCGCCGGGTGGTTGTGCCCCAGTACCATCGGGCCCCAGGAGCCGACGTAATCGACATAGGCTTTACCATCCACATCATACAGATATGCCCCATCCGCACGTTCGATAAACAGCGGGGTGCCACCCACGCCGGTAAAGGCGCGCACGGGTGAGTTCACGCCGCCTGGGATTAGCTCGCGGGCTGCGCTGTAGAGGTTTTCAGACTTGCTCATGGCGTCGTTCCTGGTTCGTAGAAATAAGTTAAGGCAACTATTCTAAGTGATTCGGAAGAGGTTATAAAATTTTTGCCCCTCAGAAGGCTTAACAATTGTTAAGTATTTTTCAGGGGACGAGGGGATTGTCTCTGGTAGAATCCCTGCGGCCTTTTGTATGACGAAACAGAACAGGTAATGAACGAGAACACACCTTCTTTTGAACAACAACAGTTTACGCGCGCGAAGCACCGGGTCAGTATCCGGCGGCTGCTCAACCGTGACAAAACCCCGTTAGCCATTCTGCTGGCAGCCGCCGTGGTCGGTACGCTGGCCGGGCTGGTGGGAGTCGCATTCGAGAAAGCGGTCAACGCGGTGCTCAACTGGCGCATAGGTACCGTCGCCAGCTTTGCCGATCGGGAATGGCTGGTCTGGGTGTGGGCCTTTGGCCTTTCGGCGCTGTTTGCCATGGTGGGGTATTTTCTGGTGCGTAAATTCGCACCTGAAGCAGGTGGCTCGGGGATCCCTGAAATTGAGGGGGCGCTGGAGGAACTACGCCCGGTTCGCTGGTGGCGGGTGCTTCCTGTGAAATTTATCGGCGGGATGGGAACCCTCGGGGCGGGCATGGTGCTCGGTCGGGAAGGGCCAACGGTACAGCTGGGCGGTAACGTCGGGCGCATGGTCGGCGATCTGTTCCGTATGCGCAGCGCCGAAGCACGACATACACTGCTGGCGACGGGGGCCGCAGCGGGGCTGTCTGCGGCGTTTAACGCGCCGCTGGCGGGTATCCTGTTTATCATTGAAGAGATGCGCGCCCAGTTCCGCTACAACCTGATCTCCATTAAAGCGGTGTTTACCGGCGTGATTATGTCGAGCATTGTCTTTCGCGTCTTTAACGGCGAAGGAGCGGTGATTGAAGTTGGCAAGCTGACCAATGCGCCGGTCAATACTTTATGGCTGTATCTGGTTCTTGGGATGATTTTTGGCGTCGTCGGCCCGCTTTTTAACACCCTGATTTTACGGGCGCAGGATATGTTTCAGCGCATCCATGGCGGAAATACCACGAAATGGGTGCTGGTGGGAGGCCTGCTTGGCGGCGTGTGCGGGATCCTCGGTTTCATCGAACCGAATGCGGCGGGCGGCGGTTTCGGCCTGATTCCCATTGCCGCGGCGGGGAATTTCAGCGTAGGCCTGCTGCTGTTTATGTTTATTTCTCGCGTCATCACTACGGTATTGTGCTTCTCCTCCGGCGCACCGGGCGGCATTTTCGCTCCGATGCTGGCACTGGGAACGCTGCTGGGTACGGCGTTCGGGATGGCGGCGGCGGCAGGTTTCCCGGCCTACCATCTGGATGCGGGGACGTTTGCGGTTGCGGGAATGGGGGCGCTGCTGGCGGCCTCCCTGCGCGCGCCGCTGACCGGGATCGTACTGGTGCTGGAAATGACCGACAATTACCAGCTCATTTTGCCAATGATCATTACCTGTCTCGGCGCGACACTATTAGCCCAATTCCTGGGTGGAAAACCGCTATACTCCACCATTCTTGCCCGTACCCTGGCGAAACAGGAAGCTGAACAGGCCCTGAAGCAGAATACTTGAATGAATTACCAGGGTATTAGATAATGACAAAAAGAATTGGGTGATTTTTGCCCAATAGCAGTCGCAGTATTCATGGGAGCATAAGATGAGTGATGACGTAGCGTTGCCGCTGGAATTTACCGAAGCAGCAGCGAAAAAAGTGAAAACCCTGATTGCCGACGAGGACAATCCGGATCTGAAACTGCGTGTTTATATTACCGGCGGCGGCTGTAGTGGCTTCCAGTATGGTTTTACCTTTGACGATCAGGTTAACGATGGTGATATGACTATCGAGAAACAGGGCGTCGCGCTGGTGGTTGACCCGATGAGCCTGCAATATCTGGTGGGCGGTTCAGTGGACTACACTGAAGGTCTGGAAGGTTCGCGCTTTGTGGTGACTAACCCGAATGCGACCAGCACCTGCGGGTGTGGTTCTTCGTTCAGTATTTAAGCCTGAACGCAGATTGTAGGCCCGGTAAGCGAAGCGCTACCGGGCTTATAAACGACGCCTATCTTGAATTTTCATCCAGCGCAAACGTCGGCAGCTTCAGGTGCCAGCGTATCGCCGCTAAACGGATCACCAGCGTGACCACCATCCCCAGCATCGCCGCATTCTCCAGCGGGACAGCAAAGGTGTAATACGCCGTGGCGTGAACAATCCCCCCGATGATACAGGCCGTCGCGTAGATTTCCGTTCGCAGGATCATCGGGACTTCTCGCGCCAGTATGTCGCGAATAATCCCTCCGCCCACGCCGGTTAACACGCCCATACAGATCGCCACCAGCGGGCCAGTCCCGGCAATAAAGGCTTTATTCACGCCTATTCCCACAAAGACCGCCAGACCGACGGCATCCAGCACCGGCAATATCCATTTTGGCAGTCTGCGAGGCTGACGAACCAGCACGATGGTTAACAGGCAGGTGACCATCGCCACCACCAGATCCGTGGGATCTTTTACCCAAAATACCGGGCCATTTGCCAGCGCCATATCGCGGATCGTTCCGCCTCCCACCGCCGTAACAACGCCGAGTACCAGTACGCCAAAAGGGTCCATGCGCAGTTTTCCGGCAAGCAAAACGCCGGAGATAGCAAAAACGGCTGTGCCAAGAATATCCAGCCAATACACGAGCATCGTTAAATCCTCGAAGGGGGTATTTATCTGTTTGAGTGACTCTCTGCCAGTTCGGCGCAGAGTTGTTTTGCGGCGAGGATAATACGCGGGCTGGCGCGTTCAAACCAGTCGCTGTTGAGTGCGATGACCGGAATTTTAAGCTGCCGATGCCAGAATTGTTCTATTTTAGGAATCTCGCTCGCATTTCCGACCACCACAATGGCCTGCGGTTGTCGCGCAAGAACCTGCTCACGACTGACCTGGGGCCAGGGAACCCGGCTTTCGGCAAAGATATTTTCACCTCCACAGGTTTCAAGCACCTGGTTCTGGATCGAGCCTTTCCCGGTAGTGAACAGCGGCTGGCTGCCAAATTGCAGAAAAACGCGTTGTTTCGGTTGCGTGCCGTATCGGGCTTTTAGCGCGGCATAGTCGTTGAGCATCTGCTGTGCAGCCTGCCCGGCGCGTTGGGGGGTAGGGCTGAAAGGCGCGAGGTCACGGAGGGTTTGCGCCACCTGTTCGATGCTCACCGCGTCCACCCATTTCACCGTTATTCCCAGCGAAGAGAGCTGGTTCACCTGCCGTTCGGCATTACCGCCGCGCCAGGCGAGGACCAGATCGGGCTTTAGCGCCACGATGCGTTCCAGGTTCATTCCCTGCCAGGTGGCAACCTGTTCGATATGGGCGGCCTGCGGTGGATAATCGGAAAAGCTGCTCACCGCAACGGGCGTGATCCCGGCGGCAAACGCCAGTTCCGTATTGGCAGGAGAGAGAGTGATCACCCGCGGCGCGGCGATGAGCCAGGCCGGAGCGAGCAGAAGCAGGGCGACCAGCGCCCTGAATGACACCTTACCCACGCGCCAGTTTCTGCACCAGGGTTTCCACCATCACGGTGGACTGTTTCGCCGCAACGGCCAGGAATTCGTCGAAGCTGATGTGGGACTGCTGGTCCGCCACGTCAGAGATAGCGCGAACGACCACGAACGGCACGCTGAAGTTATGGCATACGTGCGCGATGGCCGTGGCTTCCATCTCAACGGCCACAGCCTGCGGGAAGTTATGACGGATTTTCGCCAGACCGACAGAGCCGTTGATAAAGGCATCGCCGCTGACGATCAGGCCACGCACCGCATTGAGGTTCAGCTCGTTAATGCAGCTTTCAGCGGCGGCAATCAGCTTATCATCCGCTTTAAACCCGGCCGGGCAGCCCGGAAGCTGACCATATTCGTAGCCGAATGCGGTGACATCTGCATCGTGGTAACGCGCTTCGTCGGAAACCACGATATCGCCCACTTTCAGCGTCGGCGCCAGACCGCCCGCAGAACCCGTATTAATGATAACGTCAGGCTTGCAGCGCTCAAGCAGCAGGGTCGCGCCCAGTGCCGCTGCAACTTTACCGATGCCTGATTTCAGCAGAGCCACGTCAACACCGTTCAGCTGGCCGGTGTAGATCTCACAGCCACCGAGGGAGAGGGTCTGACGGTTCTCAATTTTGTCACGCAGCAGCGTAACTTCTTCTTCCATTGCACCAATAATGCCGATTTTCATAGATTTACTCGCGATGTGCCTTGTTAAGATGCATAGTCTATCATGCGGTTAAGGGGAAACGCATTCTCACGCGGGGGAGCACATGGCACCAATCGATTTTCGCACCAAAATTAACTGGCACCGACGTTTCCGTTCGCCACAGGGCGATAAGAGCGAACATGAGATCCTGCGCATTTTCGAAAGCGATCGCGGACGCATCATCAACTCGCCCGCCATCCGTCGGTTACAGCAAAAAACCCAGGTGTTCCCGCTGGAGCGTAACGCCGCGGTGCGTACGCGGTTAACGCACTCCATGGAAGTGCAGCAGGTGGGGCGCTACATTGCGAAAGAGATCCTCAGCCGTCTCAAAGAGCAACGTCTGCTGGAAACCTACGGACTGGATGAACTGACCGGGCCGTTCGAAAGCATCGTTGAGATGGCCTGCCTGATGCACGATATCGGCAATCCTCCCTTTGGTCATTTCGGCGAGGCCGCCATCAATGACTGGTTTAAACAGCGGCTTTTTCCCTCTGACGCCATAAGCCAGCCGCTCAGCGATGACCGCTGTGTGGTACGCGATTTATGCCTGCGTGAAGGCGAAGATAGCCTGAACGATCTGCGCCGTAAGGTGCGCCAGGATCTGTGTCATTTCGAAGGTAACGCGCAGGGGATCCGTCTGGTGCACTCCCTGATGCGGATGAATCTGACCTGGGCCCAGGTGGGCTGTATTCTTAAATACACGCGTCCCGCATGGTGGACCGGAGAAACGCCCGCCACGCATAGCTACCTGATGAAAAAACCGGGCTATTACTTATCGGAAGAAGCATACATCGCGCGGTTGCGTAAAGAACTGTCTCTGACCCCTAATGGCCGTTTTCCATTGACATGGATTATGGAAGCGGCTGATGACATTTCTTATTGCGTGGCCGATCTGGAAGACGCGGTGGAAAAAAGAATATTCAGCGTCGAGGAGCTGTATCAGCATCTTCATGATGCCTGGGGAGAGCATGAAAAAGGTTCTCTGTTTGCGCAGGTCGTTGAGAATGCCTGGGATAAATCGCGTTCAAATTCGCTGAGCCGCAGTACCGAAGATCAGTTCTTTATGTATTTGCGGGTGAACACGCTGAATAAACTGGTGCCGTATGCGGCCGCCCGTTTCATTGATAATTTGCCGATGATATTTAGCGGGGAATTTAATCACGCCCTGCTGGAAGATGAGAGCAGTTTTAGTCAGCTTCTTGAATTATATAAAAACGTGGCTGTTCGCCATGTTTTCAGCCACCCGGATGTCGAACAGCTGGAGCTGCAAGGATACCGGGTTATCAGCGGGTTGCTGGAGATTTATGGCCCGCTGCTCCAGCTGACGGTCGATGAGTTCAGTGAGCTGGTCGAAAATGAACGTGTTCGCCGCCTGCCGATTGAATCTCGTCTCTATCAGAAGCTTTCAACCCGCCACCGGCTGGCATACATTGAAGCCGTCAGTAAAATAGATCGCCATTCTTCCCAATGGCCAGTCATGGAATATTATTATCGCTGTCGTCTTATCCAGGACTATATCAGCGGGATGACAGATTTGTATGCCTGGGATGAATACCGCAAGCTTATGGCCGTTGAATAAGCCATGAGTTTTGTAAAGACGACCAATAAATTTTTACTTTTTCCATAAACTTAATCCCGGAACTAAGCGGTATAAAACGAATCTGAGTTACACAGCAATTTTGCGTTATCTGGTAAATCGAGATTGAGAAACATGAAAAAAACCACATTAGCAATGAGTGCACTGGCTCTGAGTTTAGGTTTAGCGCTGTCCCCTCTGGCGATGGCGGCCGAGACAGCTTCCTCGGCAGCGACTGCGCAGCAGATGCCAAGCCTGGCCCCGATGCTCGAAAAAGTGATGCCATCGGTGGTGAGTATTAACGTTGAGGGCAGCACGACCGTCAATACGCCGCGTATGCCGCGTAATTTCCAGCAGTTCTTCGGCGATAATTCGCCATTCTGCCAGGACGGCTCGCCATTCCAGAGTTCTCCGTTCTGTCAGGGCGGCGGCGCAGGGGATGACGGTCAGGGCGGCGGCCAGCAGCAGAAATTCATGGCACTCGGCTCGGGCGTTATTATTGATGCAGCGAAAGGCTACGTGGTGACCAATAACCACGTGGTAGATAATGCTAACACCATTAAGGTGCAGATGAGCGATGGCCGTAAATTCGATGCCAAAGTGGTTGGTAAAGACCCGCGCTCCGATATCGCGCTGATTCAAATCCAGGATCCGAAGAACCTGACGGCGATTAAGCTTGCCGACTCTGACGCGCTGCGCGTGGGTGACTACACCGTCGCCATCGGTAACCCATTTGGTCTGGGCGAAACAGTGACCTCGGGTATCGTCTCTGCGCTGGGACGTAGCGGCCTGAATGCGGAAAACTATGAAAACTTCATTCAGACGGATGCGGCCATTAACCGTGGTAACTCCGGCGGTGCGCTGGTTAACCTGAACGGTGAGCTGATCGGTATCAACACCGCTATCCTGGCACCGGACGGTGGCAACATCGGTATCGGCTTTGCTATCCCGAGCAACATGGTGAAAAACCTGACTGCGCAGATGGTGCAATATGGACAGGTGAAACGCGGTGAGCTGGGTATCATGGGTACCGAACTGAACTCCGAGCTGGCGAAAGCGATGAAAGTGGACGCTCAGCGCGGCGCATTCGTAAGCCAGGTCATGCCGAACTCTTCGGCGGCGAAAGCCGGCATTAAAGCGGGTGACGTGATCACCTCTCTGAACGGTAAGCCGATCAGCAGCTTTGCCGCCCTGCGTGCGGAAGTTGGTTCTATGCCAATCGGCAGTAAAGTGACCCTCGGCCTGCTGCGTGAAGGTAAGCCGGTTAACGTGAGCCTGGAACTGCAACAGAGCAGTCAGAATCAGGTCGATTCCAGCACCATCTTCAGCGGTATTGAAGGTGCCGAGATGAGCAACAAAGGGGCAGATAAAGGCGTGGTGGTGAACAACGTGAAAGCGAACTCACCTGCTGCCCGTATCGGCCTGAAAAAAGGTGATGTGATCATGGGCGCTAACCAGCAGCCGGTGAAAAACATCGCTGAACTGCGCAAAATTCTCGACAGCAAGCCTTCTGTGCTGGCACTGAATATTCAGCGTGGTGATACCTCTATTTATCTCCTGATGCAATAATCTTCTTAAGCCCCTGTTCGCAGGGGCTTTCTCTTTTCTGTGACCTTTCCCACAACTCCATACATCTCTCTCTGCCTTTGGGCATCTGCACAATGCAGCCTTAGCTGAACTTCCCTATGCTTGAGCTCTGCTCACGGGAGGGTTATATGGCTGGCTGGCATCTTGATACCAAAATGGCGCAGGATATCGTGGCGCGAACCATGCGCATCATTGATACCAATATCAACGTAATGGATGCCCGCGGGCGCATTATCGGCAGCGGCGATCGTGAGCGTATTGGGGAATTGCACGAAGGGGCGTTGCTGGTGCTCTCTCAGGGGCGCGTGGTCGACATCGATGACGCCGTGGCGAAACATCTGCACGGGGTCCGTCAGGGGATCAACCTGCCGCTGCGTCTGGAAGGAGAGATTGTTGGCGTTATCGGTCTGACCGGCGACCCTGAATCGCTGCGTAAATACGGTGAGCTGGTCTGCATGACGGCGGAGATGATGCTGGAGCAGTCGCGTCTGATGCACCTGCTCGCCCAGGACAGCCGCTTGCGTGAAGAGCTGGTGATGAATTTGATTCAGGCGGAGGAGCACACGCCTGCCCTGAGCGAATGGGCGCAGCGTCTGGGTATCGACCTGAATCAGCCGCGCGTAGTCGCCGTTATTGAGGTGGATAGCGGCCAGCTTGGTGTGGACAGCGCCATGGTGGAGCTACAGCAGCTGCAAAACATGCTGGCGACGCCGGAGCGTAACAACCTGGTGGCGATTGTCTCTTTGACGGAAATGGTGGTGCTCAAGCCTGCGCTTAATCAGTTTGGTCGCTGGGACGCGGAAGATCATCGTCGCCGCGTTGAGCTGCTCATCGAGCGCATGAAGGAGAACGGACAGCTCCGTTTTCGCGTCGCGCTGGGAAATTACTTTACCGGGCCGGGAAGTATTGCCCGTTCATGGCGAACGGCGCGCACCACCATGATGGTAGGGAAACAGCGCATGCCGGAGAGCCGCAGTTATTTCTATCAGGATCTGATGCTGCCGGTCCTGCTCGACAGCCTGCGCGGTGGCTGGCAGGCCAACGAGCTGGCGCGTCCGCTTGTGCGTCTGAAAGCGATGGACAACAACGGGCTGCTGCGCCGCACGTTGCAGGCATGGTTCCGGCATAACGTGCAGCCGCTGGCAACGTCAAAAGCGCTGTTTATTCACCGTAATACGCTGGAGTATCGGCTAAACCGGATCTCGGAACTGACGGGGCTGGATTTAGGGAATTTTGACGACCGGCTATTGCTGTATGTGGCGTTGCAGCTGGATGAACAGAGATGATGCTGTTTGCCGGGTGGCGGCTTCGCCTTACCCGGCCTACATGCGTTCATAGGCCCGGTAAGCGAAGCGCCACCGGGCAATAAAACGGCTCATTTGTTACGCGTCAATTTCTCAAGATCCGCTTCAATCTCGCTGATCTTATTGGTGACTACGCTTTCCAGGTGACGCAGGTCGTCAAGGATCTTACGTTTCAGATCGACTTCGCTGCGATCGCGCTGGCAGATTTGATCGAGTTCGTCGATCACGTAGCGCAGGTTAGGGCTGATTTCCTGTACTTCTTTATATCCCTGACCGATACCGTCAGCGACAACGGTCTTACGCTGGCGAGGGTATTTAAACTTCACGCTTTTGGCGAAGAACTCTCCTTTGTCCTTGTGAAAATAGATTTTCAAAATATCGTTATTGGCTTCCTGGCGGAGACTATAACGATCAATTTCATCAGGATTGGTAATGCCCAGACTTTTCAGATTATCGTACATAGCGGTACCCTTGATCTCAACATAACCTATGAATAATTAACGAAAAAATCTATTTTCGCCACCTTCGGATATAAAAAAAGCGGGGTTGCCCCCGCTTTTTGTTATACCCGATTAATCGATGGTGCGCAGCAGTTCATTGATGCCCACTTTACCGCGCGTTTTCGCGTCCACTTTTTTCACGATGACCGCGCAATACAGGCTGTATTTGCCATCTTTAGACGGCAGGTTGCCGGAAACCACAACGGAACCAGCTGGAACGCGGCCGTAGTGAATTTCACCGGTTTCGCGATCGTAAATACGGGTGCTCTGGCCAATATAAACGCCCATGGAGATCACAGAACCTTCTTCGACGATCACGCCTTCAACCACTTCGGAACGTGCGCCGATGAAGCAGTTGTCTTCGATGATGGTTGGGTTAGCCTGAAGTGGCTCAAGAACGCCACCGATGCCCACACCGCCGGACAGGTGAACGTTTTTACCGATCTGCGCGCAGGAGCCGACGGTAGCCCAGGTGTCCACCATGGTGCCTTCGTCAACGTAGGCGCCGATGTTCACGTAGGATGGCATCAGCACGGTGTTGCGTGCGATGAAGGCACCCTGACGAACGGCCGCCGGTGGTACTACGCGGAAGCCCTCTTTCTGGAAGCGCGCTTCGTCGTAATCCGCAAATTTCATTGGCACTTTATCGAAGTAGCGGCTTTCTGCTCCGTCGATAACCTGGTTATCGTTGATGCGGAAAGAGAGCAGCACAGCTTTCTTCAGCCATTGATGAGTAACCCACTGACCGTCGATTTTTTCTGCCACGCGCAGCGCGCCGGAATCCAGCAGGGAAATAACCTGGTTTACCGCTTCACGGGTCACGGTATCCACATTTGCCGGAGTGATGTCGGCGCGACGCTCAAAAGCGGACTCAATAACGTTCTGTAACTGCTGCATTGTTTACTCTTTCCATTTCACTAAAAAACACGTCACCCTTTATCGTTTGGATTGAGGGCTGCTGTCAACCGTTGTTGCACTTCAAGTTGCAGGTCATTATTAAGGGCACGCCGGTCGGCCGTCGCGATTATAAATAAATCTTCTACTCGTTCGCCAATGGTTGTAATTCGGGCGCCGTGAAGCGAAATTCCCAGATCGGCAAAAACCTGACCGACGCGGGCTAGCAGCCCTGGCTGGTCGAGCGCAATCAGCTCAAGGAACGATTTACGGTCGGTATGGGTCGGCAGGAAATTGACCTCGGTATCGACGGTAAAGTGGCGCAGTTTTGCCGCCTGACGACGCGGCTGCGGAGGTTGCCAGCTGCGCTGCGTAATCGCCTGCTCGAGGCCAAAGCGTATCCCCTCATGCCTGTCCGACGACAGCGGGCTGCCGTCCGGCTCCAGCACAATAAAGGTGTCCATCGCCATGCCGTCGCGGGTGGTAAAAATCTGCGCGTCGTGCACGCTCAGGTTACGCCTGTCCAGCTCGGCACAGACCGCTGCAAACAAATAAGGCCGGTCCGGACTCCAGATGAAAATTTCCGTCCCGCCGCGCGTGGCCTGCGGGCTGAGCAGAATCATCGGTTTTGTCAGGTCGTGCTTCAGCAGATGCCGGGCGTGCCAGGCAAGCTGGTTTGGGCTGTGGCGCACAAAGTAGTTGGCGCGACAGCGCGCCCAAATCTGATGCAGCGCCTCTTCGTTGATGTTATCCATGCGCAGCAGAGCCAGCGCCTGCAACTGATGGTGGCGCACACGCTCACGCATGTCGGGGGTGTTCTGCATCCCGCGACGCAGCTGTTTTTCGGTGGCGAAGTAGAGTTCGCGCAGCAGGCTCTGCTTCCAGCTGTTCCACAGGGTTTCGTTGGTGGCGCAGATATCGGCTACCGTCAGGCAGACCAGGTAGCGCAGGCGGTTCTCCGTTTGCACTTCCTCGGCGAACTGCTTGATCACTTCCGGATCCTGAATATCACGACGCTGAGCGGTAACTGACATCAGCAGATGATGGCGAACCAGCCAGGCGATAAGCTGCGTTTCACGCGAGTTCAGGCCGTGCAGCTCGGCAAATTTCAGCACGTCCTGGGCACCGAGCACGGAGTGGTCGCCGCCGCGACCTTTGGCGATATCATGGAACAGGGCGGCGATCAGGATCAGCTCCGGGTGCGCCAGACGTGGCCACAGATCAACGCACAGCGGATGGCGGGATCGCGTCTCTTCTTTAGCGAAGCTTTCCAGCTTCAGCATGACGCGGATCGTGTGCTCATCTACCGTATAGGCGTGAAACAGGTCGAACTGCATCTGCCCGACAATATGCGACCACTGGGGCATATAGGCCCACAATACGCTGTGACGGTGCATCGGCAGCAGACCGCGGCTGACGGCGCCCGGATGACGAAGCATGCTCAGGAACAGCGAGCGCGCCTCCGGGATGTAACACAGCGGCTGCTTCAGATGGCGTCGTGCATGGCGCAGATGACGCAGGGTGGTGGAGTAGATCCCGGTGATCGTGCTGTTGCGCACCATGGTGTAGAACATTCGCAGGATCGCTTCCGGTTCGCGGATGAACAGCGTTTCGTCGCGCAGATCGATAAGCGTGCCGCGCAGCTGAAATTCGTCATCAATCGGACGCGGTTTTTCGTCTGCCGTCAGCGCGAGGATCGCCTCATCGAACAGCTGTAACAGCATCTGGTTTAGCTCAGAGACGCGGCGGGTGACGCGGAAGAAATCCTTCATCATTTGCTCGACCGGCTCGTTGCCCTCGCCCTGGTAATTCAGGCGCTGCGCCACGCTGAGCTGTCGGTCAAACAGCAGGCGGTTATCGTAGCGGGTGACTTCCAGGTGCAGGGCAAAACGGATGCGCCACAGCAGATGCAGACACTCATTGAGTTCGTTACGTTCGGCTTCGGTCAGAAAACCAAACCCGACCATTTCGTCCAGCGATGTTGCCCCAAAATGTCGACGGGCGACCCATTGCAGCGTGTGGATATCGCGCAGGCCACCGGGGCTGCTTTTAATATCCGGTTCGAGATTATAGCTGGTACCGTGATAGCGCTGGTGGCGCTGGTTTTGTTCTTCGACTTTCGCGGCGAAGAATTTTTCCGAAGGCCAGAAGCCGTCGCTAAAGATGTGCTTTTGCAGTTCGAGGAACAGCGCAACGTCGCCAATCAGCAGGCGGGTTTCAATCAGGTTGGTGGCGACGGTCAGGTCAGATAACCCTTCCAGCAGACACTCTTCCAGCGTGCGTACGCTGTGGCCCACTTCCAGCTTTACGTCCCAGAGCAGGGTCAACAGTTCACCGATTTTCTGCGCCCGATCGTCCGGCAGTTTTTTACGGCTTAAGATCAGCAGGTCGATATCAGAGAGTGGATGCAGTTCACCCCGGCCATAGCCGCCGACCGCAACCAGCGCGACGTCGCTCACCTGTCCGAAACCGTAGTCGATCCACAGACGTTGCAGGAGCTGGTCGATAAATTCGGTGCGCGCTTCAATGAGCTGCTCGGCCGAAACGCCTGCGTCAAATGCGTTACCCAGCCAGCGATGGAAAACCTCCATGTGGGCTTTGATATGCGCGCAGGTCAGCTCATGCGGTGGCCAGACGCCCGGGTTATCAGGCTGGTCGGGGAGGGTGGGAAGTGCTGTGTTAGCATACTGTTCGGGTAAGAGATTACTCATCGTGCGCCACCCATAAGAAAAAGCTATCGCCATTAAAAAAGCCGGCATTCGCCGGCTTCTTATCACTCAATGTTCGTCAGTATCGCCGGGATGGTGTCATCCTTGCGCAACGTCATAATTTCGCAGCCGTTGTCTGTAACCACAATAGTATGCTCGTACTGGGCAGACAAGCTTCTGTCTTTGGTTTTTACCGTCCAGCCATCTTTCATGGTACGGATGCGGTAATCACCCGCGTTGACCATTGGTTCGATAGTGAAGGTCATGCCCTTTTGCAGCACTACGCCGCCGTCGTCTGCATCGTAGTGCAGAACCTGCGGTTCTTCATGGAACACACGACCAATACCGTGACCGCAATATTCACGCACCACAGAGAAACCTTCCGCTTCCACAAATTTCTGGATTGCGGCGCCGATGGTGCGCAGGCGGATGCCCGGCTTCACCATTTTCAGCGCAAGGTAGAGGCTCTCTTGCGTCACTTTGCACAGACGCTCGCCCAGAATCGTTGGCTTGCCAACGATGAACATCTTAGAGGTGTCGCCGTGGTAGTCGTCTTTGATGACGGTCACATCGATGTTGACGATGTCGCCATCTTTCAGCAGCTTCTCGTCATCCGGAATGCCGTGGCACACTACTTCATTAATAGAGATGCAGACGGATTTCGGGAAACCGTGATAGCCAAGGCAGGCGGAGACCGCATGCTGCTCGTTGACGATATAGTCGTTACAGATGCGATCCAGTTCGCCAGTGCTGACGCCCGGTTTCACAAACGGCTCGATCATTTCCAGCACGTCCGCGGCCAGACGACCGGCGACGCGCATCTTTTCAATTTCTTCAGGTGTCTTAATAGAGATAGCCATGTAATCTGTCCATCGGTGTCGATTTTTTCGACAATACTAGTGTAAGTGTTGTCAATGGTATCAGTCAGGCGCACCCCGTGCCAAATTGAGAATCATTAACAGCACACTCCGCCAACAATTATTGGTTTCTGGCCGTGTTTTGTGATATAAAGCGCGCCGGACTTCCGATCCATCTCAGATACACAGGCTGGACGGGAGCGACAAATCTCACTTTGTGTAACAACACACACGTATCGGCACATATTCCGGGGTGCCCTTCGGGGTCGGTAATATGGGATACGTGGAGGCATAACCCCAACTTTCAATATAGAGGTTTTAAACATGGCAACTGTTTCCATGCGCGACATGCTCAAGGCTGGTGTTCACTTCGGTCACCAGACCCGTTACTGGAACCCGAAAATGAAGCCTTTCATCTTCGGCGCACGTAACAAAGTTCACATCATCAACCTTGAGAAGACTGTACCAATGTTCAACGAAGCCCTGGCTGAGCTGAACAAGATCTCTTCCCGTAAAGGTAAGATTCTGTTCGTTGGTACTAAGCGCGCTGCAAGCGAAGCTGTGAAAGATGCTGCTAACAGCTGCGACCAGTTCTTCGTGAACCATCGCTGGTTGGGCGGCATGCTGACCAACTGGAAAACTGTTCGTCAGTCCATCAAGCGCCTGAAAGATCTGGAAACCCAGTCTCAGGACGGTACTTTCGATAAGCTGACTAAGAAAGAAGCGCTGATGCGTACTCGTGAACTGGACAAGCTGGAAAACAGCCTGGGCGGTATCAAAGATATGGGCGGCCTGCCAGACGCGCTGTTCGTAATCGATGCAGACCACGAGCACATCGCAATCAAAGAAGCTAACAACCTGGGTATCCCGGTATTCGCTATCGTTGATACCAACTCCGATCCGGACGGTGTTGACTTCGTTATCCCGGGTAACGACGACGCAATCCGTGCTGTTAGCCTGTACCTGAGCGCTGTAGCTGCTACCGTTCGTGAAGGCCGTTCCCAGGATCTGGCTTCTCAGGCGGAAGAAAGCTTCGTAGAAGCTGAATAATAAGGTTTTACCCCTTATTAGTACCGTGTATGAATAGGGGCCCATTATCGGCCCCTTTTTTCAATTTATACTGTTTGGCTCCCGGCCGGGCAGTTCACATCTCCCGAGGATTTAAGAATGGCTGAAATTACCGCATCCCTGGTAAAAGAGCTGCGTGAGCGTACTGGCGCAGGCATGATGGATTGCAAAAAAGCGCTGACCGAAGCGAACGGCGACATCGAGCTGGCAATCGAAAACATGCGTAAATCCGGTGCGATCAAAGCAGCTAAGAAAGCAGGCAACGTTGCTGCTGACGGCGTGATCATCACCAAAATCGACGGCAACTACGGCATCATTCTGGAAGTTAACTGCCAGACTGACTTCGTTGCTAAAGATGCTGGTTTCCAGGCATTTGCTAACAAAGTTCTGGACGCAGCGGTTGCAGGCAAAATCACTGACGTTGAAGTTCTGAAAGCACAGTTCGAAGAAGAGCGTGTAGCGCTGGTTGCTAAAATCGGTGAGAACATCAACATCCGTCGCGTTTCTTCCCTGGAAGGCGATGTTCTGGGCTCTTACCAGCACGGCGCGCGTATCGGTGTTCTGGTTGCGGCTAAAGGCGCTGACGAAGAGCTGGTTAAACAGCTGGCAATGCACATCGCTGCAAGCAAACCAGAATTCGTTAAGCCAGAAGACGTGTCTGCTGAAGTGGTAGAGAAAGAGTACCAGGTTCAGCTGGACATCGCGATGCAGTCTGGTAAGCCAAAAGAAATCGCAGAGAAAATGGTTGAAGGCCGCATGAAGAAATTCACCGGCGAAGTTTCTCTGACTGGCCAGCCTTTCGTAATGGATCCAAGCAAGTCTGTTGCTCAGCTGCTGAAAGAGCACAACGCTGATGTAACTGGCTTCATCCGCTTCGAAGTGGGCGAAGGCATCGAGAAAGTTGAGACTGACTTCGCAGCAGAAGTTGCTGCAATGTCCAAGCAGTCTTAATGATTGAAAAGGAGCCGCCTGAGGGCGGCTTCTTTTTGTCACCCGTCTCACGAAATCAGACAGGCTCCAGTATCGCTGTGCTGATTTGCGACATATCATGTCGCCAGAATTAACCCCATCTTAATCGTTGACAGTCTCAGGAAAGAAACATGGCTACCAATGCAAAACCCGTGTACAAACGCATTCTGCTTAAGCTGAGTGGCGAAGCGCTGCAAGGATCGGAAGGCTTCGGTATTGACGCAAGCATCCTTGATCGCATGGCACAGGAAATCAAAGAACTGGTCGAACTGGGTATTCAGGTTGGCGTGGTCATTGGCGGTGGCAACCTTTTCCGTGGTGCTGGTCTGGCGAAAGCGGGGATGAACCGCGTAGTGGGCGACCACATGGGTATGCTGGCAACCGTGATGAATGGCCTGGCGATGCGTGATGCGCTTCATCGCGCCTATGTGAACGCTCGCCTGATGTCCGCTATTCCTTTGAATGGCGTATGCGATAACTACAGCTGGGCAGAGGCCATCAGCCTGCTGCGCAACAACCGCGTGGTGATCCTCTCCGCCGGTACGGGTAACCCGTTCTTTACCACCGATTCCGCAGCCTGCCTGCGCGGTATCGAAATCGAAGCCGATGTGGTGCTGAAAGCGACCAAAGTAGATGGCGTGTTTACTGCCGACCCGGCAAAAGATCCTTCAGCGACCATGTACGATCAGCTGACCTACAGCGAAGTGCTGGAAAAAGAGCTGAAAGTGATGGATCTTGCCGCCTTTACGCTGGCTCGTGACCACAAACTACCGATCCGTGTCTTCAACATGAACAAGCCTGGCGCGCTGCGTCGCGTTGTTATGGGCGAAAAAGAAGGCACTTTGATCACGGAATAATTTCCGTCGGCGATAAATACAGGTAAGATTCCGCTTTATTTCGACGTGGTATCTTACCCGGGCGCGCCTTTGGCGTTGTCATGAATTAAACGCGACTATACTTAGCACACCTGTAGCGCTGTGCTGGCGGATAGTCTGCCTGAGACAAGTTTTCAAGGATCCGTAACGTGATTAACGACATCAGAAAAGATGCTGAAGTACGCATGGAAAAATGCGTAGAAGCGTTCAAAAACCAAATCAGCAAAATCCGTACTGGCCGTGCTTCCCCAAGCCTGCTGGATGGCATCATCGTAGAATATTACGGTACGCCAACGCCTCTGCGTCAGCTGGCGAGCGTGACGGTAGAAGATACCCGTACCCTGAAAATCAACGTGTTCGACCGCTCAATGAGCCCGGCCGTTGAAAAAGCGATCATGGCATCCGACCTGGGTCTGAACCCAAGCTCAGCCGGCGCGGATATTCGCGTTCCACTGCCTCCGCTGACGGAAGAGCGTCGTAAAGACCTGATCAAAGTAGTTCGTGGTGAAGCTGAGCAGGGTCGTGTTTCCGTACGTAACGTGCGTCGCGATGCGAACGATAAAGTGAAAGCCCTGCTGAAAGAAAAAGAGATCAGCGAAGACGACGATCGTCGTTCTCAGGACGACATTCAGAAAATGACCGACGCGGCCATCAAGAAAATTGATGCGGCGCTGGCAGAAAAAGAAGCGGAACTGATGCAGTTCTGATTTTCGCTGTACACTGATAAACGCCGTTCAGAAGGACATTGAGTCTTGCTGGCGGCGTTTTGCTTTTATCTGGTCTAACTTTTGGGCATCTCATGAAGCATCTCACTCTCCTCGGCTCGACCGGCTCTATCGGTTGCAGCACTCTCGACGTTGTACGTCATAATCCTGACAGCTACACCGTGGCCGCGCTTGTGGCCGGAAAAAACGTGCAGCGAATGGTCGAACAGTGCCTGGAGTTTACCCCCCGTTTTGCGGTGATGGATGACGAAGAGAGCGCCCGCCAGGTGAAAGCGCTGTTGCAGGAGAAGGGCTGCCGTACCGAGGTACTCAGCGGGCAACAGGCGGCGTGCGATATGGCCGCGCTTGATGAAGTTGATCAGGTCATGGCGGCAATCGTCGGGGCGGCGGGTCTTCTGCCGACGCTTGCCGCTATTGATGCGGGTAAAGATGTCCTGCTTGCGAACAAAGAGTCGCTGGTCACCTGCGGACGCCTCTTTATGGAGGCGGTAAAACAGCGTGGGGCGCGTCTTTTGCCGGTCGATAGCGAACACAACGCGATTTTTCAGAGTTTGCCTCAACCTTTTCAACAAAACCTGGGGTACGCTGACCTGGAGCAGAATGGCGTTGTGTCGATTCTGCTTACCGGGTCTGGTGGCCCGTTCCGTGAAACGCCACTGTCTGAATTGAGCGCAATGACGCCGGATCAGGCGTGTCGTCATCCGAACTGGTCAATGGGGCGTAAGATCTCCGTCGATTCGGCCACCATGATGAACAAAGGTCTGGAATACATTGAAGCTCGCTGGCTGTTCAATGCGTCGGCGAAACAGATGGAAGTGCTGATCCACCCGCAGTCGGTGATTCACTCGATGGTGCGCTATCAGGACGGCAGCGTGCTGGCCCAGCTGGGCGAACCGGATATGCGTACGCCTATTGCTCATACGATGGCGTGGCCAAACCGCGTAAAATCGGGCGTTAAGCCTCTCGATTTTTGTAAGCTGAGTTCACTGACGTTTAGCGAGCCTGATTACGACCGTTATCCCTGTCTGAAACTGGCGATGACGGCCTTCGATCAGGGGCAGGCGGCGACAACGGCGCTTAATGCAGCCAATGAAGTGACCGTTGAAGCATTCCTGAATCAGCAGATCCGCTTTACTGACATCGCCGCGTTGAATTTATCCGTGCTGGAGATAATGGATTTGCGTGAGCCGCAGAGCGTGGAAGAGGTGCTGGCCGTGGATGAACAGGCACGCATTGTTGCGCGTAAACAGGTGACACGTCTCGCAAGCTGGTGATAAAGCAAGCACTAGTCGTCGTGCTATTTGTTAGCGTTGGGCTTCAGTGATATAGTCTGCGCCACCTGATCGCAGGTATTTGGCTTTAAGTGGTCAGGTAAGCCGTGGTTTGACACGGCTTTTTTATGTATAGGCTTCAGTATTCCTGTGTACCGTTAAATCCTTTCAGGGACTAAAAACGCGTTATGTTGTCTGCGAATCAACCAATAAGCGAAAACTTGCCAGCACATGGCTGTCGCCATGTTGCAATCATCATGGATGGCAATGGCCGCTGGGCGAAAAGACAAGGGAAGATACGAGCCTTTGGGCATAAAGCTGGGGCGAAATCTGTTCGCCGCGCCGTCTCTTTTGCCGCCAACAACGGCATTGATGCGTTAACGCTCTATGCTTTTAGCAGTGAGAACTGGAATCGACCTGCGCAGGAAGTGACTGCGTTGATGGAACTGTTCGTGTGGGCGCTCGATAGTGAAGTAAAAAGCCTGCACCGCCACAACGTCCGCTTGCGTATTATTGGCGAAACCAGTCGCTTTAACTCACGTTTGCAGGAACGGATTCGCAAAGCAGAAGCGCTGACGGATAATAATACCGGCCTGACGCTCAATATCGCGGCGAATTACGGCGGACGCTGGGATATTATCCAGGGGGTTCGGCATTTGGCTGAGCAGGTTCAGGAAGGGCTGTTAAGACCCGACCAGATTGATGAAGAGGCGCTGAGTCAGCAAATCTGCATGAATGAACTGGCACCCGTGGATTTGGTTATAAGGACAGGGGGGGAACATCGCATAAGTAACTTTTTGCTGTGGCAAATTGCCTACGCCGAACTTTACTTTACGGATGTTCTTTGGCCAGATTTTGATGAACAAGACTTTGAAGGTGCGCTGCATGCCTTTGCCAATCGAGAGCGTCGTTTCGGCGGCACCGAGCCTGGTGGCGATAACGCCTGATGGGGGTAGCTTTTGCTGAAGTATCGCCTGATTTCCGCTTTTGTATTAATACCCGTCGTCATCGCAGCGCTGTTTTTACTGCCTCCGGTGGGATTCGCTATTGTTACGCTGGTGGTGTGTATGCTCGCCGCGTGGGAATGGGGGCAGCTTAGCGGCTTTACCTCGCGCACTCAGCGGGTATGGCTGGCGGTACTCTGTGGTTTTTTACTGGCCCTGATGCTGTATACCTTGCCTGAATATCATCATGATGTTCACCAGCCGCTGGTTGCCGGATCCTTATGGATATCGCTGGCCTGGTGGATTGCTGCGCTTGTTTTAGTGCTTTTCTATCCGGGCTCTGCGGCGATCTGGCGTAACTCTAAAGTGTTGCGCCTTATTTTTGGTCTGCTCACGATTGTTCCGTTTTTCTGGGGGATGGTTGCGTTGCGCGCCTGGCACTATGACGAAAACCACTACAGCGGCGCGATATGGCTGCTTTATGTGATGATTCTCGTCTGGGGGGCTGACTCCGGGGCCTATATGTTTGGTAAACTGTTCGGCAAACATAAACTGGCGCCAAAGGTTTCTCCGGGCAAAACCTGGCAAGGCTTCATCGGCGGCCTGTTTACGGCAGCGATTATCTCCTGGGGCTATGGCGTCTGGGCGAATCTTGAGGTTGCCCCCTCCACGCTGCTGGTATGTTCGATTTTCGCGGCGCTGGCATCGGTGCTGGGTGATTTAACCGAGAGTATGTTTAAGCGTGAAGCAGGGATTAAGGACAGTGGTCACCTGATTCCAGGACATGGCGGAATACTGGATCGCATTGACAGCCTTACCGCGGCTGTTCCCGTATTTGCTTGCCTGCTTTTACTGGTGTTTGGGACGATATAACGGAAGGTTTTATGCTGAGCATTCTCTGGAATCTGGCGGCGTTCATTGTTGCACTGGGTGTACTGATTACCGTGCATGAATTTGGCCATTTCTGGGTTGCCCGGCGCTGTGGTGTGCGGGTGGAGCGATTCTCGATTGGCTTTGGCAAATCGCTCTGGAAGCGCACCGATAAGCATGGCACCGAGTTTGTCATTGCTCTGATTCCCCTGGGCGGCTATGTCAAAATGCTCGACGAACGCGTTGAGCCTGTCGCCCCGGAACTTCGCCATAGCGCGTTTAACAATAAAACTGTTGGACAACGTGCTGCCATCATCGCTGCCGGCCCGGTAGCCAATTTCATCTTCGCTATCTTCGCTTACTGGCTGGTGTTTATCATCGGCGTGCCTGGCGTGCGCCCGGTCGTGGGCGAAATCACTACGGGTTCTATTGCGGCAACGGCGCAAATTACACCGGGAATGGAACTTAAAGCGATTGATGGTATCGAAACCCCTGATTGGGATGCCGTGAGGTTACAACTGGTTGCCAAAATTGGTGATGAGCAGACAACCGTCAGCGTATCGCCATTTGGTTCCGACCAGCGGCAGGAAAAAGTGCTGGATTTACGCCACTGGCGCTTTGAGCCAGACAAAGAGGACCCTGTCGCCGCACTCGGGATTCGACCGCGCGGCGCGCAGATCGAGCCGGTATTAGCCGAAGTACAGGCCAAATCGGCAGCGAGTAAAGCAGGTTTACAAGCGGGTGACAGGATCGTTAAAGTCGATGGTCAGCCATTAACACAATGGATGACCTTTGTTACTCTGGTGCGCGATAATCCAGGCAAGCCGCTCGCGCTGGAAGTGGAAAGGCAGGGGAGTTCGCTCTCACTGACTCTCACCCCGGATACCAAATCGGGCGGCGGTAAGGCGGAAGGGTTTGCAGGCGTTGTGCCGAAAGTGATCCCACTGCCAGATGAGTACAAGACAATACGCCAGTATGGGCCGTTTAGCGCCATCGTTGAGGCCACGGATAAAACATGGCAGCTGATGAAGCTTACGGTCAACATGTTGGGGAAATTGATAACCGGTGATGTGAAACTGAACAACCTCAGTGGGCCAATTTCGATTGCTCAGGGGGCTGGGATGTCAGCGGAGTTCGGGGTGATTTACTATCTCATGTTCCTTGCGCTGATTAGCGTGAACCTGGGGATAATCAACCTGTTCCCGCTTCCCGTATTAGATGGGGGCCATCTGCTGTTTTTAGCGATTGAAAAGCTAAAAGGCGGACCGGTATCCGAGCGAGTTCAAGACTTTAGTTATCGCATTGGCTCGATTTTGCTGGTGCTGTTAATGGGGCTTGCACTTTTCAATGATTTCTCTCGGTTGTAAGAGAGTTAGTTAGGAAGAACGCATAATAACGATGGCGATGAAAAAGTTGCTCATAGCGTCGCTGCTGTTTAGCAGCGCGACCGTATACGGTGCTGACGGGTTCGTAGTGAAAGATATTCATTTCGAAGGCCTTCAGCGTGTCGCCGTTGGTGCGGCCCTCCTCAGTATGCCTGTGCGCCCCGGCGATACGGTTAATGATGAAGATATCAGTAACACCATCCGTGCTCTGTTTGCCACTGGCAACTTTGAGGATGTCCGCGTCCTGCGCGATGGTGATACGCTGGTGGTTCAGGTAAAAGAACGTCCAACGATTGCCAGCATCACTTTCTCCGGTAACAAATCGGTGAAAGACGACATGCTCAAGCAGAACCTTGAGGCATCGGGTGTTCGTGTGGGGGAATCTCTGGACCGCACAACCCTTGCAGACATTGAAAAAGGTCTGGAAGATTTCTACTACAGCGTCGGTAAATACAGCGCGAGCGTTAAAGCGGTTGTTACACCGCTGCCACGTAACCGTGTTGACCTGAAACTGGTCTTCCAGGAAGGTGTTTCTGCGAAGATCCAGCAGATCAACATCGTGGGTAACCACGCGTTCAGCACCGACGAACTGATCTCCAACTTCCAGCTGCGTGACGAAGTGCCGTGGTGGAACGTGGTGGGCGATCGTAAATACCAGAAACAGAAACTGGCGGGTGACCTTGAAACCCTGCGCAGCTACTATCTGGATCGCGGTTACGCCCGTTTCAACATCGATTCAACTCAGGTGAGTCTGACTCCGGACAAGAAAGGTATCTACATTACCGTTAACATCACAGAAGGCGATAAGTACACGCTTTCGGGTGTTGAAGTCAGCGGCAACCTGGCAGGACATTCAGCTGAAATTGAATCTCTGACCAAAATTCAGCCGGGCGATCTGTACAGCGGATCTAAAGTCACCAAAATGGAAGACAGCATTAAGAAGCTGCTCGGCCGTTATGGTTATGCGTATCCGCGTGTGCAAACGCAGCCGGAAATTAACGACACGGATAAAACCGTTAAGCTGCACGTTAACGTTGATGCGGGCAACCGCTTCTACGTGCGTAAGATCCGCTTCGAAGGTAACGATACCTCTAAAGACTCCGTTCTGCGTCGTGAAATGCGCCAGATGGAAGGGGCATGGCTGGGAAGCGATCTGGTAGATCAGGGTAAAGAGCGTCTGAACCGTCTGGGCTACTTCGAAACGGTCGATACCGATACTCAGCGTGTACCAGGTCGTCCGGATCAGGTTGATGTTGTTTATAAAGTTAAAGAACGTAATACCGGTAGCTTCAACTTCGGTATTGGTTACGGTACTGAAAGTGGCGTGAGCTTCCAGGTCGGTGTTCAGCAGGATAACTGGCTGGGTACGGGCTACTCTGTCGGTATCAACGGGACGAAAAACGACTACCAGACCTACTCTGAGTTCTCCGTTACCAACCCATACTTCACCGTTGACGGTGTAAGCCTGGGCGGTCGTATCTTCTATAACGACTTTAAAGCGGACGATGCGGACCTCTCCTCGTATACCAACAAGAGTTACGGTCTGGATGGTACGCTTGGCTTCCCGGTTAACGAATACAACACCTTGCGCGCAGGTTTAGGGTACGTGCATAACGACCTGTCCAACATGCAACCGCAGGTGGCGATGTGGCGTTACCTGGACTCCATCGGTCAGTCGGCGAGTACGTCCAGCGATGACAACGGTTTCGCCGCGGATGACTTCACCTTTAACTACGGTTGGACCTACAACCGTCTTGACCGTGGCTACTTCCCGACGGAAGGTTCACGCGTCAACCTGAACGGTAAAGTGACTATCCCGGGCTCGGATAACGAGTTCTACAAGGTCACGCTGGATACAGCGTCCTACTTCCCAATTGATGAAGATCACAAGTGGGTTGTTCTGGGTCGTACCCGTTGGGGTTATGGTGACGGTATTGGAAGCAAAGAACTGCCGTTCTATGAAAACTTCTACGCCGGTGGTTCAAGCACCGTGCGTGGCTTCCAGTCCAATAACATTGGTCCGAAAGCGGTTTATTACGGCGGTAATGACGAAGATAACTGCGCAAGCCGTGATCCTAAGCAAGTATGTAGCTCTGATGACGCAGTAGGTGGTAACGCTATGGCCGTGGCGAGCCTCGAGTTCATCACGCCTACGCCGTTTATCAGTGATAAGTATGCGAACTCCGTGCGTACCTCCTTCTTTATGGATGCAGGTACGGTGTGGGACACCAACTGGGAGAACACCGCCCAGATGCGTGCGGCGGGGGTTCCGGACTACAGCGATCCGAGCAACATTCGCATGTCCGCAGGTATCGCATTACAATGGATGTCACCGCTGGGGCCGTTGGTCTTCTCTTACGCCCAGCCGTTTAAGAAATACGATGGAGACAAAGCGGAGCAGTTCCAGTTTAACATTGGTAAAACCTGGTAATAATCCGCTGCAATGGAATGCGTTGGCAGTGTAGCGCTGACAACCGGCGATCGGTAACACGGTCGCCTTGCCACGCAAAGAACGGTACCCCTCGGGTGCCAATGGGATGGTAAGGAGTTAATTGTGAAAAAGTGGTTATTAGCTGCAGGTCTCGGTTTAGCGATGGCAACTTCTGCTCAGGCAGCGGATAAAATTGCAATCGTCAACATGGGTAATTTGTTCCAGCAGGTTGCACAGAAAACCGGTGTTTCTGCAACGCTGGAAAACGAATTCAAAGGCCGTGCGAGCGAACTGCAACGTATGGAAGGTGATCTTCAGTCCAAGATGCAGCGTCTTCAGCGTGATGGTTCTACCATGAAAGCGAGCGAGCGCAGCAAACTGGAAAAAGACGTCATGTCTCAGCGCCAGACCTTCTCTCAGAAAGCACAGGCTTTCGAGCAGGATCGTCAGCGTCGTTCTAACGAAGAGCGTGGCAAACTGGTGACGCGTATTCAGTCTGCCGTTAAAGCAGTAGCAGCCGATCAGAGCATCGATCTGGTTGTTGATGCGAACGCCGTTGCATTCAACAGCAGCGATGTTAAAGACATCACCGCTGATGTTCTGAAACAGGTTAAATAAGTAATGCCTTCAATTCGACTGGCTGATTTAGCTCAGCAGTTGGATGCAGAATTACACGGTGATGGCGATATCGTCATCACCGCTGTTGCGTCCATGCAATCTGCTAAAGCAGGCACTATTACCTTCATGGTAAGCCCTAAGTACCGTGAACACCTGGCCCAGTGCCAGGCGTCTGCCGTTGTGCTGACGCAGGACGATCTTCCGTTTGCCACTAGCGCTGCACTGGTAGTGAAAAATCCCTACCTGACCTATGCGCGCATGGCCCAAATTCTTGATACCACGCCGCAGCCGGCACAGAACATTGCAGCCAGTGCTGCGATTGATCCGACGGCTCAGCTGGGTAACAACGTATCAGTCGGCGCAAACGCCGTTATCGAATCCGGCGTTGTTTTGGGTGATAACGTGGTGATTGGCCCTGGCTGCTTTGTTGGAAAAAATACGAAAATTGGCGCAGGGTCTCGTCTGTGGGCCAATGTCTCTGTCTACCATGAGGTTGAGATTGGCAAGAATTGTCTCGTACAGTCCAGCACGGTGATTGGTTCTGACGGATTTGGTTACGCCAACGATCGGGGTAACTGGGTTAAGATCCCTCAGCTGGGTCGCGTGATTATCGGCGATCGTGTGGAGATCGGCGCTTGTACAACTATCGACCGCGGTGCGCTTGACGACACCATTATTGGTAACGGTGTTATCATAGACAACCAGTGCCAGATTGCACATAACGTTGTGATTGGCGACAATACCGCAGTTGCGGGTGGTGTTATCATGGCAGGCAGCCTGAAAATTGGCCGTTACTGCATGATTGGCGGTGCCAGCGTGATCAATGGCCATATGGAAATATGCGACAAAGTCACGGTGACGGGGATGGGTATGGTGATGCGTCCAATCACTGAGCCTGGCGTTTATTCCTCAGGTATTCCGCTGCAACCGAACAAGGTCTGGCGTAAAACAGCTGCACTGGTGATGAATATTGATGATATGAGCAAGCGACTCAAAGCGATTGAGCGCAAAATCGATCAACAAGACTAAGCGTTCATCCGTTTAACGCTAAATTTCCCGGCCTGTCGGCTTTGTTTATAAACCGGCAGGCCGTGTTATTATTGCTACTTAGTACATTTGACAGGAAGAGTATTTTGACTACTGACACTCATACTCTGCATATTGAAGAGATTTTAGAACTTCTGCCGCACCGCTATCCGTTTTTACTGGTAGACCGTGTGCTGGATTTTGAAGAAGGTCGTTTTCTGCGCGCAGTGAAAAATGTCTCCGTTAACGAGCCGTTCTTCCAGGGGCACTTCCCTGGTAAGCCTATCTTCCCGGGTGTATTGATCCTGGAAGCGATGGCACAGGCTACCGGTATTCTGGCGTTTAAAAGCGTAGGTAAACTGGAACCGGGTGAACTCTATTACTTCGCGGGTATCGATGAAGCGCGCTTCAAGCGTCCGGTCGTGCCTGGTGATCAAATGATCATGGAAGTCACTTTTGAAAAAACGCGTCGCGGCCTGACTCGCTTCAAAGGCGTAGCTATGGTTGACGGCAAAGTTGTTTGCGAAGCGACAATGATGTGTGCGCGTAGCCGGGAGGCCTGATACGTGATTGATAAATCCGCCTTTATTCATCCTACCGCCATTGTGGAAACGGGTGCCATCATTGGTGCCAATGTCCACATCGGCCCGTTTTGTATTGTTGGACCCCATGTCGAAATTGGTGAGGGTACAGTACTGAAATCTCACGTTGTCGTGAATGGTCATACCACCATTGGCTGCAACAATGAGATCTATCAGTTCGCCTCCATCGGCGAAGTTAACCAGGATCTCAAGTATGCTGGCGAACCGACCCGCGTGGAAATCGGCGATCGTAACCGCATTCGCGAAAGCGTCACCATTCATCGTGGTACAACGCAAGGCGGTGGATTGACGAAGGTGGGCAGCGACAACCTGTTTATGGTTAATGCGCATATTGCGCACGACTGTACCGTGGGTAGCCGCTGTATTCTCGCCAACAACGCAACGCTGGCGGGACACGTATCGGTTGATGATTTCGCCATTATTGGCGGCATGACCGCAGTCCATCAGTTCTGCATCATTGGTGCACACGTGATGGTCGGCGGATGCTCCGGTGTGGCGCAGGACGTCCCACCGTTTGTGATTGCGCAGGGCAACCATGCCACGCCGTTTGGCGTGAACATCGAAGGTCTCAAGCGTCGTGGTTTTAGTCGCGAAGCGATTACTGCCATCCGCAACGCGTACAAACTGCTGTACCGTAGCGGTAAAACGCTGGAAGAGGCTAAGCCGGAAATTGCCGAGCTGGCGAATAAGCACCCTGAAGTGAAAACGTTCATGGAATTCTTTGAACGTTCAACCCGTGGTCTGATTCGTTAATGGTCGACAGTCGTCCGCTTACCATCGCCCTGGTCGCCGGAGAAACCTCCGGCGATATTCTTGGTGCAGGTCTTATCCGCGCGCTTAAAGCCCGTGTACCCAATGCCCGCTTTGTGGGCGTGGCTGGGCCGCTGATGCAGGCCGAAGGCTGTGAAGCCTGGTATGAAATGGAAGAGCTGGCTGTGATGGGCATCGTCGAGGTGTTGGGGCGCTTGCGTCGCCTGCTGCATATTCGCGCCGACCTTACCCGCCGCTTTACCGACCTTAAGCCCGATGTATTTGTCGGCATTGATGCGCCTGATTTCAATATTACCCTTGAAGGGAACCTGAAAAAGCAGGGGATCAAAACTATCCATTACGTCAGTCCGTCCGTGTGGGCGTGGCGACAGAAACGCGTTTTCAAAATCGGACGATCCACTAATCTGGTGCTGGCTTTTCTGCCTTTCGAAAAAGCGTTTTACGACAGATTTAATGTCCCGTGCCGTTTTATCGGTCATACCATGGCGGATGCCATGCCGCTGGATCCGGATAAAAACGCGGCGCGTGACGAACTGGGCATCCCGCATGATGTGCACTGTCTGGCGCTGCTGCCAGGGAGCCGGGGTGCGGAAGTTGAAATGCTCAGTGCCGATTTCCTGAAAACGGCGCAAATTCTTCGCAAGACTTATCCCGATCTTGAAGTGGTCGTGCCGCTGGTGAATGCCAAACGCCGCGAGCAGTTTGAGCGTATCAAAGCTGACGTCGCCCCGGATCTTCACGTCCGCCTGCTGGACGGGAAAGGGCGGCAAGCCATGTTTGCGAGCGATGCCGCACTACTGGCTTCCGGCACGGCTGCGCTGGAGTGTATGCTGGCAAAATGCCCAATGGTGGTCGGTTATCGCATGAAGCCGTTTACCTTCTGGCTGGCAAAACGTCTGGTAAAAACAGATTACGTATCCCTGCCAAACCTGCTTGCGGGTCGCGAACTGGTGAAAGAGCTCTTGCAGGATGAATGCCAGCCGCAGGCACTGGCTGATGCATTACTGCCGCTGCTGGCCAACGGTAAAACCAGCCACCAGATGCATGATACCTTCCGTGAACTGCATCAACTGATCCGCTGTAATGCTGATGAGCAGGCGGCCGATGCGGTGCTGGAGTTAGCACAATGATGGAATTTATTTATCCCCATACCCACCTCGTTGCAGGTGTGGATGAAGTCGGTCGTGGCCCGTTAGTGGGTGCCGTTGTGACCGCGGCGGTGATCCTCGATCCAGCCCGCCCGATCGTTGGCCTGAACGACTCGAAAAAACTGAGTGAAAAGCGTCGCCTGGCGCTGTTCGATGAAATTAAAGAAAAGGCGCTGGCCTGGAGTCTCGGGCGCGCAGAGCCGGATGAGATCGACGATCTGAACATTCTGCACGCCACCATGCTGGCGATGCAGCGTGCCGTTGCTGGCCTGAAGATTGTGCCTGAGTATGTGCTGATCGACGGTAACCGTTGCCCGGCGCTGCCGATGCCTTCCATGGCTGTTGTTAAAGGCGATAGCTGCGTCGCAGAAATCAGTGCGGCGTCAATCATTGCCAAAGTGACGCGCGATGCCGAAATGGCCGCGCTGGACCTCACTTATCCCGCGTATGGTTTCGCCCAGCACAAGGGATATCCAACGGCTTTCCATCTGGAAAAGCTGGCTGAACATGGCGCAACTGAACATCATCGGCGCAGCTTTGGCCCGGTGAAACGCGCGCTGGGACTGGTGTCCTGAATCAAGACGCAAGCAATTAAGTAACGCGGGATCTGAAGATGGCTGAACCACGTTTCGTACACCTGCGGGTGCATAGCGACTACTCCATGATCGATGGGCTGGCAAAGACCGGGCCGCTGGTAAAAAAGGCGGCCTCGCTTGGCATGCCTGCGCTGGCGATCACCGATTTTACCAACCTGTGTGGCCTGGTGAAGTTCTACGGAACGGCGCATGGCGCAGGATTAAAGCCCATCGTCGGCGCGGATTTTCATGTGCAGAGCGACCTGCTCGGCGATGAGATGACGCAAATTTCCGTGTTAGCCATGAATAACACGGGTTATCAGAACCTCACTCTGCTGATCTCAAAAGCCTACCAACGCGGTTACGGCGCACTGGGTCCATGGATTGACCGCGACTGGCTGGCGGAGCTGAACGAAGGTTTGCTGCTGATCTCCGGTGGCCGTATGGGGGATGTCGGCAAATGTCTGCTACGCGGTAATAACGCGCTGGTGGATCAGTGCGTCTCGTTCTACGAAGAGTATTTCCCGGATCGTTATTACCTGGAGCTGATCCGTACCGGGCGTGCGGATGAAGAGAGCTACCTGCATGCGGCCGTCGCCCTGGCGGAAGCGCGTGGCCTGCCTGTGGTGGCCACCAACGATGTGCGCTTCCTTGAGGCGGGTGATTTTGACGCGCATGAAATTCGCGTCGCTATCCACGACGGTTTCACCCTCGACGATCCAAAACGCCCGCGCAACTACTCATCGCAGCAGTACATGCGCAGCGAAGAGGAGATGTGTGAGCTCTTCTCGGACATCCCGGAAGCGCTGGAAAACAGCGTAGAGATTGCCAAGCGCTGTAACGTCACCGTGCGTCTCGGCGAATACTTCCTGCCGCAGTTCCCGACGGGAGACATGACCACCGAAGATTTCCTGGTCATGAAATCGAAAGAGGGTCTGGAAGAGCGTCTGGAATTCCTCTTCCCGGATGAAGCGGTCCGTAAAGAGAAACGTCCTGAATATGACGAGCGCCTGGATATTGAACTCCAGGTGATCAACCAGATGGGGTTCCCAGGCTACTTCCTGATCGTGATGGAGTTCATCCAGTGGTCGAAAGATAACGGCGTGCCGGTAGGTCCGGGCCGTGGTTCTGGTGCCGGCTCGCTGGTGGCGTATGCTCTGAAAATCACCGATCTCGATCCGCTGGAATTTGACCTGCTGTTCGAACGTTTCCTCAACCCGGAACGTGTCTCCATGCCCGACTTTGACGTCGACTTCTGCATGGAAAAACGCGACCAGGTGATTGAGCACGTGGCCGATATGTACGGTCGTGATGCGGTTTCGCAGATCATCACCTTCGGTACGATGGCCGCGAAAGCGGTTATCCGCGACGTGGGCCGCGTTCTGGGCCACCCGTACGGTTTTGTCGATCGTATCTCTAAGCTGGTGCCGCCCGATCCGGGCATGACTCTGGCGAAAGCCTTTGAAGCTGAACCTCAGCTGCCGGAAATCTACGAAGCCGACGAAGAGGTCAAAGCGCTGATCGACATGGCGCGCAAGCTGGAAGGCGTCACGCGTAACGCCGGTAAGCATGCGGGGGGTGTGGTTATCGCCCCGACCAAAATCACCGACTTTGCGCCGCTGTACTGCGACGAAGCGGGCCAGCACCCGGTCACCCAGTTCGACAAGAACGACGTAGAATACGCCGGGCTGGTGAAGTTCGACTTCCTCGGCCTGCGTACGCTGACCATCATCAACTGGGCGCTGGAGATGATCAACGCCCGTCGCGAGAAGAACGGCGAACCGCCGCTGGATATCGCGGCTATCCCGCTTGATGACAAGAAAAGTTTCGACATGCTGCAACGCTCGGAGACGACAGCCGTCTTCCAGCTTGAATCCCGCGGCATGAAAGATTTGATTAAGCGTCTGCAACCAGACTGCTTCGAAGATATGATCGCGCTGGTGGCCCTGTTCCGTCCGGGGCCGTTGCAGTCGGGGATGGTAGATAACTTTATCGACCGTAAACATGGGCGCGAAGAGATTTCCTACCCGGACGTGCAGTGGCAGCATGAAAGCCTGAAACCGGTACTGGAGCCAACCTATGGCATCATACTGTATCAGGAACAGGTCATGCAGATCGCCCAGGTGCTTTCTGGTTATACCCTTGGCGGCGCAGACATGCTGCGTCGTGCGATGGGTAAGAAAAAGCCGGAAGAGATGGCCAAGCAGCGTTCCATCTTTGAGGATGGGGCGAAGAAAAACGGCGTCGATGGCGAACTGGCGATGAAAATCTTCGACCTGGTGGAGAAATTCGCCGGGTACGGATTTAACAAATCCCACTCCGCCGCCTATGCTTTGGTTTCGTATCAAACGCTGTGGCTGAAGGCTCACTATCCCGCTGAGTTTATGGCGGCGGTAATGACCGCCGATATGGACAACACCGAGAAGGTGGTTGTCCTGGTGGACGAGTGCTGGCGCATGGGGCTGAAGATCCTGCCGCCGGATATTAACTCTGGCCTGTACCATTTCCACGTTAACGATGACGGGGAAATCGTCTATGGGATCGGCGCGATCAAGGGCGTAGGCGAGGGGCCGATCGAGGCGATCATCGAAGCGCGTAACAACGGCGGCTATTTCCGCGAGCTGTTCGATCTGTGCGCCCGCACCGATACCAAAAAACTGAACCGCCGGGTGCTGGAAAAACTGATCATGTCCGGCGCGTTTGATCGGCTGGGGCCACACCGCGCCGCGCTGATGAACTCGCTCGGCGATGCGCTGAAAGCAGCCGATCAGCACGCGAAAGCGGAAGCCATTGGCCAGGCAGATATGTTCGGCGTGCTGGCGGAAGAGCCAGAGCAGATTGAGCAGTCTTATTCCAACTGCCAGCCCTGGCCAGAACAGGTGGTGCTGGATGGGGAGCGGGAAACGTTAGGCCTGTACCTGACGGGGCACCCGATCAACCAGTATCTGAAAGAAATTGAGCGCTATGTCGGCGGCCACAGGCTTAAAGACATGCATCCGACAGAACGTGGTAAAATCACCACGGCTGCGGGGCTCGTGATTGCTGCAAGGGTAATGGTCACCAAGCGCGGCAATCGTATCGGCATCTGTACCCTGGATGACCGTTCCGGGCGTCTGGAGGTGATGTTGTTCACCGACGCGCTGGATAAATACCAGCAATTGCTGGAAAAAGACCGCATACTTATCGTCAGCGGACAGGTCAGCTTTGATGACTTCAGCGGGGGGCTTAAAATGACCGCCCGCGAAGTGATGGACATTGACGAAGCCCGGGAAAAATATGCTCGCGGGCTTGCTATCTCGCTGACGGACAGGCAAATTGATGACCAGCTTTTAAACCGACTCCGTCAGTCTCTGGAACCCCACCGCTCGGGGACCATTCCAGTACATCTCTACTATCAGAGGGCGGATGCACGTGCGCGGTTGCGCTTTGGTGCAACGTGGCGTGTCTCTCCGAGCGATCGTTTACTGAACGATCTCCGTGGCCTCATTGGTTCGGAGCAGGTGGAACTGGAGTTTGACTAATACAGGAATACTATGAGTCTGAATTTCCTTGATTTCGAACAGCCGATTGCAGAGCTGGAAGCGAAAATCGATTCTCTGACAGCCGTGAGCCGTCAGGATGAAAAACTGGATATTAACATCGACGAAGAAGTGCATCGTCTGCGCGAAAAAAGCGTAGAACTGACGCGCAAAATCTTTGCCGATCTCGGCGCATGGCAGATCGCCCAGCTGGCGCGTCATCCACAGCGTCCGTACACCCTGGATTATGTCCGCCTGGCGTTTGACGAATTTGACGAACTGGCAGGCGACCGCGCATACGCTGACGATAAAGCTATCGTCGGCGGTATCGCGCGTCTGGATGGACGTCCGGTGATGATTATTGGTCATCAGAAAGGCCGTGAAACCAAAGAGAAAATCCGTCGTAACTTCGGTATGCCAGCGCCAGAAGGCTACCGTAAGGCCCTGCGTCTGATGGAGATGGCTGAGCGTTTCAATATGCCTATCATCACCTTCATCGACACGCCGGGTGCTTACCCGGGTGTTGGCGCTGAAGAGCGCGGTCAGTCTGAAGCCATCGCACGCAACCTGCGTGAGATGTCTCGCCTGAAAGTGCCGGTCATCTGTACCGTTATCGGTGAAGGTGGGTCCGGCGGTGCGCTGGCAATTGGCGTGGGCGATAAAGTGAATATGCTACAGTACAGTACCTATTCCGTTATCTCTCCGGAAGGCTGTGCCTCCATTCTGTGGAAAAGTGCCGATAAAGCGCCGCTGGCTGCTGAAGCGATGGGCATCATTGCCCCACGTCTGAAAGAGCTGAAGCTGATCGACACCGTTATCCCTGAACCGCTGGGCGGCGCGCATCGTAAGCCGGAAGTGATGGCTGCTTCCCTTAAAGCGCAACTGCTGGCAGATCTGGCGGACCTGGACGTGCTGAGCACAGAAGATCTGCTCAACCGTCGTTATCAGCGTCTGATGACCTACGGTTACGCGTAAGCCTCACAATTATCCTAAAAGCCGCACATTGTTGCGGCTTTTTTTATACCTGCCGTTTACCTTAACTATGCTTATCTGATGTTTTTCAAGGAGGTAAACCATGAACATCATTGCCATCATGGGGCCACACGGCGTCTTTTATAAAGACGAACCCATCAAGGAGCTGGAGCAAGCCCTTAAAGCACGCGGATACCAGCTGATCTGGCCGCAAAACAGCGCCGACCTGCTGAAATTTATCGAACACAATCCGCGCATCTGTGGCGTGATATTCGACTGGGACGAATACGACATGGAGTTGTGCAGCGATATCAATAAGCTCAACGAATATCTTCCGCTGTACGCGTTTATCAACACTCACTCGACCATGGACGTGAGCGCGCATGATATGCGTATGGCGCTGTGGTTCTTCGAATACTCACTCGGCGTTGCCGAGGACATTGCGACCCGCATTCAGCAGTACACCGGTGAATACCTCGATAACATCACACCGCCGTTCACGCGCGCGCTGTTCACCTATGTGAATGAAGGGAAGTACACCTTCTGTACGCCAGGCCACATGGCGGGAACAGCCTATCAAAAAAGCCCGGTGGGATGTCTGTTCTACGATTTCTTTGGCGGTAACACGCTGAAGGCGGATGTGTCGATTTCGGTCACCGAGTTAGGCTCTCTGCTGGATCATACCGGCCCGCATCTGGAAGCCGAAGAGTACATCGCCCGGACCTTTGGCGCCGAGCAAAGCTACATGGTGACCAACGGTACCTCAACCTCGAACAAAATCGTCGGGATGTACGCCGCGCCTGCCGGCAGTACGCTGCTGATTGACCGCAACTGCCATAAATCACTGGCGCATTTGCTGATGATGAGCGACGTGGTGCCGCTCTGGCTGTCGCCTACGCGTAATGCGCTGGGTATTCTCGGCGGCATTCCTCGCCGTGAATTCGCGCATGAAGCCATTGAAAATAAGATCGCGGCGATCCCCGAGGCAAGCTGGCCTGTGCATGCGGTGATCACCAACTCCACCTATGACGGGCTGCTTTACAACACGAACTGGATCAAGCAGACGTTGGACGTGCCGTCGATCCACTTTGACTCCGCGTGGGTGCCTTACACCAATTTCCACCCGATTTACTCGGGTAAAAGTGGGATGAGCGGCGAGCGGGTGCCGGGCAAGGTGTTCTTCGAAACGCAGTCGACGCACAAAATGCTGGCCGCGTTTTCCCAGGCGTCTCTTATTCACATCAAGGGCGAGTACGACGAGGACACCTTCAACGAAGCCTTTATGATGCACACGACCACGTCGCCGAGCTACCCGCTGGTGGCGTCCATCGAAACGGCGGCGGCGATGCTGCGCGGTAATCCGGGTAAACGCCTGATCAATCGTTCGGTGGAACGGGCGCTGCATTTCCGAAAAGAGGTTCAGCGGCTTAAAGATGAAGCGGACGGCTGGTTCTTTGATATCTGGCAGCCGGAAGAGATTGATGAGGCAGAATGCTGGCCCGTCGCGCCGGGGGAGAGCTGGCACGGTTTCCGGGATGCCGATGCGGACCACATGTTCCTCGATCCGGTTAAGGTGACGATCCTGACGCCGGGCATGGATGAGCAGGGTGTGATGGGTGAGGAAGGGATCCCGGCTGCGCTGGTGGCGAAGTTCCTTGATGAGCGCGGCGTGGTGGTGGAGAAAACCGGCCCCTATAATTTGCTGTTCCTGTTCAGCATCGGGATCGATAAAACCCGCGCGATGGGGCTGTTGCGCGGACTGATGGAGTTTAAGCGTGCATATGATCTGAACCTGCGGGTAAAGAATATGCTGCCGGATCTCTACGCGGAAGATCCTGACTTCTATCGCAATATGCGTATTCAGGATCTGGCCCAGGGGATCCACAGGCTGATCCGCCAGCACGAGCTGCCGCGCCTGATGTTGCAGGCATTTGATGTTCTGCCTGAAATGAAGCTGACGCCGCACAGGGCGTGGCAGCGCCAGGTGAAAGGGGAGGTTGAAACCGTTGAGCTGGAAAACCTGGTCGGGCGGGTATCGGCCAACATGATCCTGCCTTATCCGCCGGGCGTGCCGCTGCTGATGCCGGGTGAAATGATCACCGAGGAGAGCCGGGCGGTGCTCGATTTCCTGCTGATGCTCTGTTCGGTAGGGCGCCACTATCCGGGCTTTGAAACGGACATTCATGGCGCGAAACGCGATGATAACGGCGTGTACTGGGTGAGAGTCCTAAAATAAAAGGGTCTGCTTGCCAGGGGCGGGTTGTCGGTTGTAACGTTCAGAGCATCATAAAAAGGAGAAACTATGCTGGGTTTAAAAGCGGTTCATCATATTGCGATCATTGCCACCGATTACGCGAAAAGTAAGGCATTCTACTGCGACGTTCTCGGCTTTACGCTGTTGAGCGAGGCTTACCGTGAGGAGCGCGACTCCTGGAAAGGCGATCTGGCGTTAAACGGACAATATGTGATTGAACTGTTCTCTTTTCCTTTCCCGCCAGCGCGTCCTTCACGCCCGGAAGCCTGCGGCCTGCGCCACCTGGCCTTCAGCGTCGATGACCTGGACAGCGCGGTAAAACATCTGGAAGCCCACGGCGTGGCCTGCGAAGCGATTCGTGTCGATCCCTTTACCGATAAACGTTTCACTTTTTTCAACGATCCGGACGGGCTGCCGCTGGAGCTTTACCAGCAGTAATCGCCGTCATGTGTGATAATGCCCGTTCAGTTCGGGCATTTTTTATGTGTAATTTTCTATGACCTTACCCGCTATCGCGCACGCCGTTTCACCCTATCGCCAGCTGCTGGTGGGGTTCAGCGGTGGCCTGGATTCCACCGTTTTGCTGCACCGCCTTAAGCTCTGGCGCGACCGTGAGCCTGACGTCCAGCTGCGGGCGATGCATATCCATCACGGCTTAAGCCCCCATGCCGACGACTGGGTGGCGCACTGCGAAGCGGTGTGCTCAGGGTGGGCAATCCCGCTGATCGTTGAACGCGTCACGCTTGAGGATGAGGGGCTGGGTATTGAGGCGCAGGCGCGGAAAGCCCGCTACGCCGCGTTTTCCGGCGCATTACAGCAAGGGGAAGCGTTGGTCACCGCGCAGCATCTGGACGACCAGTGCGAGACGTTTTTACTGGCGCTCAAGAGGGGCAGCGGGCCTGCGGGGTTATCTGCCATGCCTGAGCGCGCTGATTTTGCTGAAACAGAGCTCATCCGCCCACTACTGGGTGAGACGCGCGCATCACTGGAAGCCTGGGCGCAGCAGCATCATCTGTGCTGGATTGAAGACGAGAGCAATCAGGACGACAGCTACGACCGTAACTTCCTGCGCCTGCGCGTCTTACCGCTGCTGAGTGAGCGCTGGGCCCATTTTTCCGAAGCGGTGGCCAGAAGCGCCATGCTGTGTGCTGAACAGGAAAGCTTGCTGGATGAGTTGCTGAGCGAGGAGCTGGATACGCTGACTACCGCTGACGGTGCCCTGAACATTGCGCCGTTGAAGGTGATGAGCCCCGTGCGCCGGGCTGCTCTGATTCGTCGCTGGCTGGCTTACCACCGTGCGGTTATGCCGTCCCGGGCGATGCTCAACCGTATCTGGGAGGAAGTTGCACAGGCGAGGGAAGATGCCGCCCCGTGTATACACCTGAATGGTTATGACGTCAGGCGCTATAAAGGGCAACTCTGGTGGGTAAAATCTGTGCCGTCGCTGGCTGACGTTGTGCTCGACTGGCCGTCGCCGGAAAAAGCATTAACGCTACCGATGAATGCCGGTGTCGTTGCGTTAAGCCATTCGGGCAATGTGCGTCTACCTGAGCCGGACGAGAACGTTACCATACGCTTCAGGGCCAGCGGCATGCTGCATATCGTCAGTCGTAACGGCGGGCGTAAGCTGAAGAAAATCTGGCAGGAACAGAACGTTCCGCCCTGGCGACGTGATACCACGCCGCTTCTGTTTTACGGCGACACGCTCATCGCGGCGGCAGGGGTTTTCATCACTGAAGAGGGGTGGGCTGAAGCGGGTGTTAATTTTGAATGGAAAGCGTAACGGGCAGCCTGGCTGCCCGTTGGTTATCAGGATTCGCTCACCACAACGGTGCCGATTTCCGGATGGCTGAAACTGGCAATTTTGTCGAGGCGTAGCTCACGCGTTGCACCTGCATCTTCCACAACCAGGTATTCCACATTTTTACGGGAAACCAGATCGCTGGCCTTTGCCTTTAGCACTTCGCCATCTTTTAGCTCCAGCGTCAGTATTAAATGATGCTGGCAGGCGAGTTCGAGGTTGTCATAGTCATCACAATTGATGGGTTGATAGGTATCATTCATCGACATAATCGCTCACCAGTAAATTCGCCGCAGCATACGCTGCTTTTTCCCTGACCGATTCAGAAAGGCTCTCATCAGAGGCCACTTCATTTAGCACGTTCAATACACAGCCCAACGCATCCGGAATGTACCCCAGATCTCCGCTGGCGATCTCCGCATACCGTCTGCGAATCAACTCACAATAATTATTCACATCACCTCCTGCCAGCGTACTGACTTACTGTGAGATATCATTAAGCCTACGAAGTTAAACTCGGTTTAGCAAGGTGACTATACCATACTCATTTAAGCATTATCAGCGCCTTGATAAGAGGGAGACACCACCTCGTAACAGCCTTTTGCCGCGGTTTTCGCTACAATGTACGCCTGATTCGAAAGGAGTTCTCTCATGGCGCTGAAAGCGACAATTTATAAAGCTGTGGTCAATGTGGCGGATCTTGACCGTAACCAGTTTCTGGATGCGTCATTGACGCTGGCGCGTCACCCTTCTGAAACCCAGGAGCGCATGATGCTGCGCCTGCTGGCGTGGATTAAGTATGCCGACGAGCGTCTGCAATTTACCCGTGGTTTAAGCGCGGAAGATGAACCGGAAGCCTGGCTGCGCAACGATCATCTGGGTATCGATTTATGGATTGAGCTTGGCCTGCCGGATGAACGCCGGATCAAAAAGGCCTGCACCCAGTCTGCTGAAGTGGCGTTGTTTGCCTACAACCAGCGCGCGGCGGAGATATGGTGGCAACAAAATAAAAATAAATGTGCGCAGTTCAAAAATCTTACCGTCTGGTATCTGGATGATGAACAGCTGGCGCAACTGAGTGCGTTCGCCAGCCGGACGATGGCGCTACAGGCGACGATTCAGGACGGCGCCATCTGGCTTTCCGATTCTCAGAATAATCTGGAAATTCATCTCACGGCCTGGCAGCCCGCATCATGATTGTATTGTCCCGAAACGTCAGCATCCCTGATAACGAGCTGGAGATCACCGCCATCCGGGCCCAGGGAGCAGGGGGACAGCACGTTAACAAGGCCTCAACGGCTATCCATTTGCGCTTTGACATTCGGGCCTCCAGCCTGCCAGAGTATTATAAAGAAAGCCTGCTTGCCGCCAGCCATCACCTGATCACCAGCGAGGGTGTGATGGTGATTAAAGCGCAGGAGTATCGCAGCCAGGAGCTAAACCGGGAAGCGGCAATAGCCCGGCTGGTCGCGGTCATTAAAGAGCTGACGGCTGTACAAAAAAGTCGCCGGGCAACACGTCCAACGCGGGCATCGAAAGAACGTCGGTTGTCATCGAAGGCGCAGAAATCCACTGTAAAATCACTGCGTGGCAAAGTCCGTCACCCATAATGTGACGAAAGGGATACCCTTTTTCATAAGGAAAGTATTGTGAAAAAAGCATTATTATCAGCGCTGGCCGTGACAAGCCTGTTCGCGCTTTTTGGCTGTAATAACCGTTCAGAAACGCAGGTACTACAGCCAACGCAAAATGAAGAATTAAAGCCGATGCAGCAAAGCTGGCGCGGCGTATTACCGTGTGCAGATTGCGAGGGCATCGAAACCTCTCTGTTCCTGCAAAAAGATGGCACCTGGGTCATGAACCAGCGTTACCAGGGGGCGAAAGAACCGTCTTCTTTTGCATCTTACGGAACATGGGCGCGTACGGCTGAGAAGCTGGTATTGACGGATACCACGGGCGATAAAACCTTCTTCCGCGCCAAAGGCGAGGGGATGGAGATGCTCGATCGCGAAGGTAATCCGATTGAATCCCAGTTCAACTACACGTTGGCCCCGGTAAAAGCGACCCTGCCAGCCACCCCAATGGCGATGCGAGGGATGTATTTCTACATGGCGGATGCGGCGATCTTCACTGACTGTGCAACCGGGAAGAAAGTCAGCGTGGCGAACAATGCCCAGCTGGAGCGAGACTATGCCGTCGCGCGCGGCAACGACAGTAAGCCAGTGTTGCTGACGGTTGAAGGGCATTTTACGCTGGAGCCAAACCCGGATAGCGGCGAGCTGGTGAAAACGCTGGTGGCAGATAAAGACGCGAAGTTTGCTGCGGGGAAAGACTGCGAAAGCAAATAAGATATAGCCATTAAAAAACCCCGCACTGGCGGGGTTTTTTGTTTCTTAACCTTTGATGGCTTTCACCAGGGAATCAAGAATATCGCCCGTCTTGATCATCTGTTTTTCGCCGGTGCGACGGTATTTGTATTCAATCTCGTCGCTGTCGAGGTTACGGTCGCCAATGACGATGGTGTGTGGAATACCGATCAGTTCCATGTCAGCAAACATCACGCCAGGACGCTCTTTACGGTCATCCATCAGCACGTCGATACCTTTCGCGCTCAGCTCAGCGTAGAGTTTCTCAGCCAGCTCCTGCACGCGGTAAGACTTGTGCATGTTCATTGGCAGGATCGCTACCTGGAACGGCGCGATGTTATCCGGCCAGACGATTCCGCGTTCGTCATAGTTCTGCTCGATAGCGGCAGCAACAACGCGCGTTACGCCAATGCCGTAGCAGCCCATGGTCAGAACCTGGTTACGGCCATCTTCGCCCTGAACGGCAGCGTTCATAGCGCGCGAGTACTTATCGCCCAGCTGGAAGATGTGGCCTACTTCGATACCGCGTTTGATCATCAGGGTACCCTTGCCGTCCGGGCTTGGATCGCCTGCGACCACGTTACGGATGTCAGCCACTTCCGGCGTCGCCACGTCACGATCCCAGTTGATGCCGAAGTAGTGTTTACCGTCGATGTTTGCGCCAGCAGCGAAGTCGCTCATCGCCGCAACGGTGCGGTCAATGACCACCGGAACAGGCATGTTCACCGGACCCAGAGAACCAGGACCTGCATTCACCACGGCGCGGATCTCCGCTTCCGTTGCGAAGGTCAGCGGGCTGGCAACCTGCGGCAGCTTCTCGGCTTTCACTTCGTTCAGCTCGTGATCGCCTCGTACCAGCAGGGCAACCAGTGGATAAGCGCTACCTTCAGCCGATTTCACCAGCAGGGTTTTCACGGTTTTTTCGATCGGCAGAGTAAACTGCTCAACCAGCTCGGCGATAGTTTTCGCGTTTGGCGTATCAACCAGCGTCATCTCTTGCGTTGCCGCGCCGCGTGGTTCTTTCGGTGCCAGCGCTTCTGCAAATTCGATGTTCGCGGCGTAATCAGAGGAGTCAGAGAAGATCACATCGTCTTCGCCGCTCTGCGCCAGAACCTGGAATTCATGGGAGGCGCTACCGCCGATTGAACCGGTATCAGCCTGTACAGCACGGAAATCCAGCCCCATGCGGGAGAAGATTTTACTGTAGGCCGCGTACATTTTGTCGTAGGTCTCTTGCAGCGATTCCTGAGAAGTATGGAAAGAGTAAGCATCTTTCATCAGGAATTCGCGAGAACGCATGACGCCAAAGCGTGGACGCACTTCGTCACGGAACTTGGTCTGGATCTGGAAGAAGTTCAGCGGCAGCTGTTTGTAAGAGCTCAGCTCGTTACGGATCAGGTCGGTGATCACTTCTTCATGCGTTGGGCCGAGAACGAATGGACGATCGCCACGATCGGCAATACGCAGCAGTTCAGGACCGTACTGCTCCCAACGACCGCTCTCCTGCCACAGTTCAGAGGGCTGAACGACCGGCATTAACACCTCGATAGCACCGGCGTTGTTCATCTCTTCACGCACGATGTTTTCGACTTTTTTCAGGACGCGCACGCCGGTCGGCAGCCAGGTGTATAACCCGGAGGCCAGCTTGCGGATCATCCCGGCGCGCAGCATCAGCTGGTGGCTGATCACCTCGGCGTCGGCAGGTGTCTCCTTCAGAGTGGAGAGCAGATATTGGCTAGTACGCATGTTGTTACGGTTCCATTTCGACGATTGGAACAGGCTGAAACACCAGCCTGACACAAAAAAAGTGGTTTAGTTTACCAGTGTGGCAAAGATGCCAAAAGAGAGGAGAACAAAATTACCTGGGTTCCAGGGCAAACACTTCAAAACCCGCCGCAGTCACGCGCCAGCGCACGTTAAAGTCCAGCAGCCAGACGGCGTACGTATTCCCGGCTTCCTCTTCTTTGCGGTAGGCGGGACGGGGGTCCTGAGCCAGCACTTCAACGATAAAGTCACGCAGGCGAGGATAACGCTTTTCCAGCTCGCTGATTTGCGTTGTAATTTCAGACGTGAAGTGAACCGCCATATCTGCCTGCGGTGCGTCCTGAGCATAGCTTGCCCGGGCATCCGGCAGCGCTTCGGCGAAGGGCAGGTAAGGCTTAATATCTATGACCGGCGTGCCATCAACCAGGTCAAGGCTACCTAACTCCAGGATCACCTGATCTTTCTGACAACGTATGCCTTTCAGCTCGACCAGCGACATCCCGATGGGGTTGGGACGAAAGGTTGAGCGGGTGGCAAAGACACCCATTCTGGCATTTCCGCCCAGACGAGGCGGACGCACGGTGGGACGCCAGCCGCCTTCCATGGTCTGGTGAAATACAAAGACCACCCATAAATGGCTGAACGCCTCAAGCCCGCGCACTGCATCGGCCTGATTATACGGCGCGACAAGATGAAGCTCGCCGCCGCCGTTAATGACCAGACCCGGCTGACGTGGAACGGCGAACTTTTCTTTATAAGGGGAGCGGATAACGCCTATCTGCTCGAACTGAAATGAACTCATTTCGCCGTAATGTTAAGCGCAGAACCGATACATACCGCCTGGCGATAGCAACCTGGTGTGCCGCTGGTGACTTCGCAGCTGTGCAGCAGCACCGCGTTGGCTTTCATTTTCGACGCGTTGATTTGCATACGCTTGCGGGCTGTCGGAATATTGGGTGGGGAGTCCTGATTCGTTGCCTGGCAGGATTCGCCGCTCACTTCGCCCAGTTCACGGAATGGCTTACCGACCAGCTCGTCGGCTTTGGTAATAATACGTACCGGCGCAGCGCGAGGCGCTTTCGGTTTTGCTGGCTCCGCTTTTGGCGGGGTTGCAGTGCTTTGAACAGGTTCAACAGGAGATCTGCTTAGCATAGAACAGCCGCTCAGCATCAGTGCTAAAAGACAGATCGGTAAAGCACGCATAATAATTCCTCAGTGGATAATCAAAACGTCAGATATTGAAGCAGTTGACCGCACAAATGACAAGACGGGCAAATGCCCGTCTTGATGATATTACACTGCCGGGAGATTACCAGCCTTTAACCGCGCCGCCGTTAAACACCTTATTGGCTTCCTGGTACACTTCTTCAGACTGATATGCCTGTATGAATTTCTTCACATTCTCCGCGTCTTTGTTGTCTTCGCGAGTCACGATCAGGTTGACGTACGGGGAATCTTTATCTTCAACGAAGATGCCATCTTTCGCTGGGGTCAGGCCGATCTGGCTGGCGTAAGTGGTGTTGATCACGGCCAGGGCGATCTGCGCATCGTCCAGAGAACGTGGCAGCTGTGGTGCTTCCAGCTCAACAATTTTCAGATTTTTCGGGTTTTCGGTTACGTCCAGAACGGTCGGTAACAAGCCAACGCCTTCTTTCAGTTTAATCAGGCCCACTTTCTGTAGCAGAAGCAGGGAACGGCCAAGGTTGGTTGGGTCGTTAGGGACGGCAACCTGTGAACCCGGCTGGAGTTCATCCAGAGATTTAATTTTCTTGGAGTAACCGGCAATCGGGTAAACGAAGGTGTTACCGACAGCAACCAGTTTATAGCCGCGATCTTTGATCTGCTGATCCAGGTACGGTTTATGCTGGAAGGCGTTAGCGTCAATGTCGCCTTTGCTCAGCGCTTCGTTCGGCAGAACGTAATCGTTGAAGGTCACCAGTTCAACGTCCAGGCCATATTTCTCTTTAGCGATTTTCTGCGCGGCCTCAGCAACCTGCTGTTCTGCACCGACGATAACGCCTACTTTGATGTGGTTTGGATCTTTTTCGTCCTGACCGCAACCCACCAGTGCCAGCGAGCCAATCAGTGCGCCTACTGCTGCGAAGGTCTTAAATTTAAACGCCATGTTATATCCTTAACTCGTCGAGTTTGTGTTGTTTGTAACGTTATTTATGCGTAACAGCCCGGACGATACGATCGCCAGAGAATTGAATTAAGTAAACCAGCACAACCAGCAATACCAGAACGGTATTCATTACGGTAGCGTTATAGCCAATATAGCCGTACTGATATCCAATCTGGCCTAAACCGCCAGCACCTACGGCGCCGCCCATTGCGGAATAACCGACCAGGGTGATAAGCGTGATGGTTGCTGCGTTCACCAGCCCAGGCAGCGCCTCTGGCAGCAGAACTTTGCGAACGATCTGCATTGGCGTCGCACCCATAGCGCGGGAAGCTTCGATCAGGCCGGTTGGGATTTCCAGCAGGGCGTTTTCCACCATACGGGCGATAAACGGTGCCGCGCCTACGGTCAGCGGGACAATAGCTGCCTGCAAACCAATCGACGTCCCGACGATCACGCGCGTAAACGGAATCATCCACACCAGCAGAATAATGAACGGAATAGACCGGAAAATGTTCACCAGCGCAGAGAGCGTGCGGTACAGCTTCGCGTTTTCAATAATTTGACCCGGGCGCGTAACGTACAGCAGCACGCCGACCGGCAGCCCAATCACAAAACCAAAGAAGCCCGATACGAAGGTCATTGCCAGCGTTTCCCAAACGCCGCGAACCAGTAGCCACATCATCGGCTCAGACATAACCCAGTACCTCTACTTTTACGTGATGTTCTTGCAGCCAGGCAATTGCCGCCTGGGTTTCTTCCTGTGTGCCGTGCATTTCCGTCAGCATAATGCCGAACTTCACGCCACCGGCGTAGTCCATCTGCGCGCTAATAATGTTGTTATTCACGTTAAAGCGACGCGCGGTTTCGGACAGCAGCGGTGCGTCAACGGACTGGCCCGTGAACTCCATGCGCAGCATCGGGACGCTGTCAGGCGTTGCGTCTGTTTTTAAACGTTCCAGATAATCTTCCGGAATATCCAGATGCAGTGTGGACTGAATGAACTGCTGAGCCAGCGGCGTTTTCGGGTGGGAGAAGACTTCACTCACCGTGTCCTGCTCAATCAGCTCACCGTTGCTGATGACCGCCACGCAGTCGCAGATGCGTTTCACTACATCCATTTCATGCGTAATAAGGAGAATCGTCAGGCCCAGGCGACGGTTAATGTCTTTTAACAGTTCCAGAATAGAGCGCGTGGTGGCCGGGTCTAACGCGCTGGTGGCTTCATCGCACAGCAGCACCTTAGGATTGCTTGCCAGCGCGCGAGCGATTGCTACACGCTGCTTTTGCCCGCCGGACAGATTTGCCGGGTAGCTGTCATGCTTATCACCCAGACCCACGAGGTCGAGCAGTTCGGTGACGCGACGCGTAACTTCTTCTTTCGGCGTGTTATCCAGCTCAAGCGGCAGGGCAACGTTGCCGAACACGGTGCGGGATGCCAGCAGGTTAAAGTGCTGGAAAATCATGCCAATTTGGCGACGCGCTTTGGTGAGTTCTTTTTCTGAGAGAGCGGTAAGCTCCTGGCCGCCAACTTCTACGCTGCCCTGGGTTGGGCGCTCAAGCAGGTTAACACAACGGATCAGCGTACTTTTACCCGCACCCGATGCGCCAATGACGCCATAAATCTGACCAGCAGGCACATGCAGGCTGACGTTGTTCAGCGCCTGAATGGTTCGGTTCCCCTGCTGGAACACTTTGGTGATATTGGAAAGTTTAATCATTAGATTATTTTTATCGTAAGTAAGTTAGCCGTGGCATTTTCTTCTGCCAGATACGGGGAATGACCGTAAACAAAATGGATGTTAAGGCATCCAGACGTCTAAATCAATCCACCTCTGTGCGATGAGCACTTTATTGCGCTGCGATTCATGAGATACTAGCTGAACAAGACTTTTTCAGGAGCAAACCGGTGGCAAAATCTGTACCCGCAATTTTTCTCGATCGTGACGGCACTATTAATGTGGATCACGGTTACGTCCATGAGATTGATGAGTTCGAGTTTATCGAGGGCGTAATAGATGCCATGCGCCAGTTGAAAGAGATGGGCTATGCGCTGGTGGTGGTGACTAACCAGTCCGGTATTGCCCGGGGTAAATTCACCGAAGCGCAATTCGAGACGCTGACGGAATGGATGGACTGGTCTCTGGCCGATCGTGGCGTCGATCTTGATGGCATCTATTATTGTCCGCATCACCCGCAGGGAAGTGTAGAGGCGTATCGTCAGACCTGTGATTGCCGTAAGCCACACCCGGGCATGTTTATCTCTGCACAGGAATTCCTGCACATTGATATGGCCGCATCTTATATGGTGGGCGATAAACTGGAAGATATGCAGGCAGCAGCGGCGGCAGGTGTAGGTACCAAGGTATTAGTGCGTACCGGTAAACCGGTCACCACAGAAGCAGAAAATGCAGCCGACTGGGTGATAACTAGTCTGGCAGAACTGCCAAAAGAGATTAAAAAGCACCAAAAATAAGGCGTTTTGGCGAAAAGGTGAGCGGTTGAAATAAAAATGCATTTTTCCGCTTGTCATTCCTCGGCGGCTCCCTATAATGCGCCTCCATCGACACGGCGGATGTGAATCACTTCACAGATAACCCGGTCGGTTGAAGAGAAAAAATCCTGAAATAACGGGTTGACTCTGAAAGAGGAAAGCGTAATATACGCCACCTCGCGACAGAGCGCTGAAGCGCGTCGCAACTGCTCTTTAACAATTTATCAGACAATCTGTGTGGGCACTCAAAGTGACATGGATTCTTAATGTCCTCGGACACTAAATGAATACCAAGTCTCAACGAGTGAACACGTAATTCATTACGAAGTTTAATTCATTGAGCATCAAACTTTTAAATTGAAGAGTTTGATCATGGCTCAGATTGAACGCTGGCGGCAGGCCTAACACATGCAAGTCGAACGGTAACAGGAAGCAGCTTGCTGCTTCGCTGACGAGTGGCGGACGGGTGAGTAATGTCTGGGAAACTGCCTGATGGAGGGGGATAACTACTGGAAACGGTAGCTAATACCGCATAACGTCGCAAGACCAAAGAGGGGGACCTTCGGGCCTCTTGCCATCGGATGTGCCCAGATGGGATTAGCTAGTAGGTGGGGTAACGGCTCACCTAGGCGACGATCCCTAGCTGGTCTGAGAGGATGACCAGCCACACTGGAACTGAGACACGGTCCAGACTCCTACGGGAGGCAGCAGTGGGGAATATTGCACAATGGGCGCAAGCCTGATGCAGCCATGCCGCGTGTATGAAGAAGGCCTTCGGGTTGTAAAGTACTTTCAGCGGGGAGGAAGGTGTTGAGGTTAATAACCTCAGCAATTGACGTTACCCGCAGAAGAAGCACCGGCTAACTCCGTGCCAGCAGCCGCGGTAATACGGAGGGTGCAAGCGTTAATCGGAATTACTGGGCGTAAAGCGCACGCAGGCGGTCTGTCAAGTCGGATGTGAAATCCCCGGGCTCAACCTGGGAACTGCATTCGAAACTGGCAGGCTAGAGTCTTGTAGAGGGGGGTAGAATTCCAGGTGTAGCGGTGAAATGCGTAGAGATCTGGAGGAATACCGGTGGCGAAGGCGGCCCCCTGGACAAAGACTGACGCTCAGGTGCGAAAGCGTGGGGAGCAAACAGGATTAGATACCCTGGTAGTCCACGCCGTAAACGATGTCGACTTGGAGGTTGTGCCCTTGAGGCGTGGCTTCCGGAGCTAACGCGTTAAGTCGACCGCCTGGGGAGTACGGCCGCAAGGTTAAAACTCAAATGAATTGACGGGGGCCCGCACAAGCGGTGGAGCATGTGGTTTAATTCGATGCAACGCGAAGAACCTTACCTACTCTTGACATCCAGAGAACTTAGCAGAGATGCTTTGGTGCCTTCGGGAACTCTGAGACAGGTGCTGCATGGCTGTCGTCAGCTCGTGTTGTGAAATGTTGGGTTAAGTCCCGCAACGAGCGCAACCCTTATCCTTTGTTGCCAGCGGTCCGGCCGGGAACTCAAAGGAGACTGCCAGTGATAAACTGGAGGAAGGTGGGGATGACGTCAAGTCATCATGGCCCTTACGAGTAGGGCTACACACGTGCTACAATGGCGCATACAAAGAGAAGCGACCTCGCGAGAGCAAGCGGACCTCATAAAGTGCGTCGTAGTCCGGATTGGAGTCTGCAACTCGACTCCATGAAGTCGGAATCGCTAGTAATCGTGGATCAGAATGCCACGGTGAATACGTTCCCGGGCCTTGTACACACCGCCCGTCACACCATGGGAGTGGGTTGCAAAAGAAGTAGGTAGCTTAACCTTCGGGAGGGCGCTTACCACTTTGTGATTCATGACTGGGGTGAAGTCGTAACAAGGTAACCGTAGGGGAACCTGCGGTTGGATCACCTCCTTACCTTAAAGAACCTGCCTTTGCAGTGCTCACACAGATTGTCTGATGAAAAACAGCAGTAAAAAACCTCTACAGGCTTGTAGCTCAGGTGGTTAGAGCGCACCCCTGATAAGGGTGAGGTCGGTGGTTCAAGTCCACTCAGGCCTACCAAATTTGCCTCGCAAATTTGAAGAGGTTGTAAACGATGGGGCTATAGCTCAGCTGGGAGAGCGCCTGCCTTGCACGCAGGAGGTCTGCGGTTCGATCCCGCATAGCTCCACCATCTTTTACTGCGAACACAAGAAAACTTCAGAGTGAACCTGAAAAGGTGCACTGCGAAGTTTTGCTCTTTAAAAATCTGGATCAAGCTGAAAATTGAAACGACACACAGCTCATGTGTGTTCGAGTCTCTCAAATTTTCGCAATCAGAAGTGAAACATCTTCGGGTTGTGAGGTTAAGCGACTAAGCGTACACGGTGGATGCCCTGGCAGTCAGAGGCGATGAAGGACGTGCTAATCTGCGAAAAGCGCCGGCGAGGTGATATGAACCTTTGACCCGGCGATGTCCGAATGGGGAAACCCAGTGCAATCCGTTGCACTATCGTTAACTGAATACATAGGTTAACGAGGCGAACCGGGGGAACTGAAACATCTAAGTACCCCGAGGAAAAGAAATCAACCGAGATTCCCCCAGTAGCGGCGAGCGAACGGGGAGCAGCCCGGAGTCTGAATCAGCTTGTGTGTTAGTGGAACGGTCTGGAAAGTCCGACGGTACAGGGTGATAGTCCCGTACACGAAAATGCACATGCTGTGAACTCGAAGAGTAGGGCGGGACACGTGGTATCCTGTCTGAATATGGGGGGACCATCCTCCAAGGCTAAATACTCCTGACTGACCGATAGTGAACCAGTACCGTGAGGGAAAGGCGAAAAGAACCCCGGCGAGGGGAGTGAAAAAGAACCTGAAACCGTGTACGTACAAGCAGTGGGAGCCTCTTTTATGGGGTGACTGCGTACCTTTTGTATAATGGGTCAGCGACTTATATTCTGTAGCAAGGTTAACCGTATAGGGGAGCCGAAGGGAAACCGAGTCTTAACTGGGCGTTAAGTTGCAGGGTATAGACCCGAAACCCGGTGATCTAGCCATGGGCAGGTTGAAGGTTGGGTAACACTAACTGGAGGACCGAACCGACTAATGTTGAAAAATTAGCGGATGACCTGTGGCTGGGGGTGAAAGGCCAATCAAACCGGGAGATAGCTGGTTCTCCCCGAAAGCTATTTAGGTAGCGCCTCGTGAACTCATCTTCGGGGGTAGAGCACTGTTTCGGCTAGGGGGCCATCCCGGCTTACCAACCCGATGCAAACTACGAATACCGAAGAATGTTATCACGGGAGACACACGGCGGGTGCTAACGTCCGTCGTGAAGAGGGAAACAACCCAGACCGCCAGCTAAGGTCCCAAAGTCATGGTTAAGTGGGAAACGATGTGGGAAGGCACAGACAGCCAGGATGTTGGCTTAGAAGCAGCCATCATTTAAAGAAAGCGTAATAGCTCACTGGTCGAGTCGGCCTGCGCGGAAGATGTAACGGGGCTAAACCATGCACCGAAGCTGCGGCAGCGACGCTTATGCGTTGTTGGGTAGGGGAGCGTTCTGTAAGCCGTTGAAGGTGGCCTGTGAGGGTTGCTGGAGGTATCAGAAGTGCGAATGCTGACATAAGTAACGATAATGCGGGTGAAAAGCCCGCACGCCGGAAGACCAAGGGTTCCTGTCCAACGTTAATCGGGGCAGGGTGAGTCGACCCCTAAGGCGAGGCCGAAAGGCGTAGTCGATGGGAAACAGGTTAATATTCCTGTACTTGGTGTTACTGCGAAGGGGGGACGGAGAAGGCTATGTCAGCCGGGCGACGGTTGTCCCGGTTTAAGCATGTAGGCGGAGGTTCCAGGTAAATCCGGTACCTTGTTAACGCTGAGGTGTGATGACGAGGCACTACGGTGCTGAAGTGATAAATGCCCTGCTTCCAGGAAAAGCCTCTAAGCATCAGGTAACACGAAATCGTACCCCAAACCGACACAGGTGGTCAGGTAGAGAATACCAAGGCGCTTGAGAGAACTCGGGTGAAGGAACTAGGCAAAATGGTGCCGTAACTTCGGGAGAAGGCACGCTGATGTGTAGGTGAAGCCCCTGCGGGTGGAGCTGAAATCAGTCGAAGATACCAGCTGGCTGCAACTGTTTATTAAAAACACAGCACTGTGCAAACACGAAAGTGGACGTATACGGTGTGACGCCTGCCCGGTGCCGGAAGGTTAATTGATGGGGTTAGCGGCAACGCGAAGCTCTTGATCGAAGCCCCGGTAAACGGCGGCCGTAACTATAACGGTCCTAAGGTAGCGAAATTCCTTGTCGGGTAAGTTCCGACCTGCACGAATGGCGTAATGATGGCCAGGCTGTCTCCACCCGAGACTCAGTGAAATTGAACTCGCTGTGAAGATGCAGTGTACCCGCGGCAAGACGGAAAGACCCCGTGAACCTTTACTATAGCTTGACACTGAACACTGGTCCTTGATGTGTAGGATAGGTGGGAGGCTTTGAAGCGTGGACGCCAGTCTGCGTGGAGCCGCCCTTGAAATACCACCCTTTAATGGCTGGTGTTCTAACGTAGACCCGTAATCCGGGTTGCGGACAGTGTCTGGTGGGTAGTTTGACTGGGGCGGTCTCCTCCCAAAGAGTAACGGAGGAGCACGAAGGTTGGCTAATCCTGGTCGGACATCAGGAGGTTAGTGCAATGGCATAAGCCAGCTTGACTGCGAGCGTGACGGCGCGAGCAGGTGCGAAAGCAGGTCATAGTGATCCGGTGGTTCTGAATGGAAGGGCCATCGCTCAACGGATAAAAGGTACTCCGGGGATAACAGGCTGATACCGCCCAAGAGTTCATATCGACGGCGGTGTTTGGCACCTCGATGTCGGCTCATCACATCCTGGGGCTGAAGTAGGTCCCAAGGGTATGGCTGTTCGCCATTTAAAGTGGTACGCGAGCTGGGTTTAGAACGTCGTGAGACAGTTCGGTCCCTATCTGCCGTGGGCGCTGGAGAATTGAGGGGGGCTGCTCCTAGTACGAGAGGACCGGAGTGGACGCATCACTGGTGTTCGGGTTGTCATGCCAATGGCACTGCCCGGTAGCTAAATGCGGAAGAGATAAGTGCTGAAAGCATCTAAGCACGAAACTTGCCCCGAGATGAGTTCTCCCTGAGACTTTAAGTCTCCTGAAGGAACGTTGAAGACGACGACGTTGATAGGTCGGGTGTGTAAGCGCAGCGATGCGTTGAGCTAACCGATACTAATGAACCGTGAGGCTTAACCTTACAACGCCGAAGGTGTTTTGGCGAAGAGACAGACAATCAAATTTCAGCTTTGATACAGATTAACAGAATTTGCCTGGCGGCTTTAGCGCGGTGGTCCCACCTGACCCCATGCCGAACTCAGAAGTGAAACGCCGTAGCGCCGATGGTAGTGTGGGGTCTCCCCATGTGAGAGTAGGGAACTGCCAGGCATCAAATTAAGTAGTAAGCCGGTGCATTAATCCGGTGGTTACAGAAGTATTCGGTGGAGCGGTAGTTCAGTCGGTTAGAATACCTGCCTGTCACGCAGGGGGTCGCGGGTTCGAGTCCCGTCCGTTCCGCCACTTATTAAAAGCCCTGAGCGTTAGCTCAGGGCTTTTTTCTTATCTGTCGTTTTATTGTTGCGAAATTAGCAAAAATCCTCTGCGTTTCACGATCTTTTTCGTCATAACAACTACAGCGATAATTCTCCTCAGTTTATGAACATAACGATTGAGGAATCATATGACTATCCCTGCACTGGGTCTGGGCACTTTCCGCCTGAAAGACGATGTTGTTATTGCATCTGTTAAAACCGCACTCGAGTTGGGCTATCGTGCTATTGATACGGCGCAGATTTATGATAACGAAGCTGCCGTAGGCCAGGCTATCGAAGAGAGTGGCGTACCGCGCGACGAACTTTTCATCACCACTAAAATCTGGATTGAGAATCTCGGCCAAGACAAGCTGATCCCAAGCCTGAAGGAAAGTCTGAAAAAGCTGCGTACTGACTATGTTGATCTTACGCTGATCCACTGGCCATCACCTGACGATGCCGTCTCTGTGGAGGAGTTCATGCAGGCGCTGCTGGAAGCGAAAGAGCAGGGCTTAACGCGTGAAATTGGCATCTCTAACTTCACCATCCCGTTGATGGAAAGGGCCATTGCCGCAGTGGGTAAAGAGAATATTGCCACCAACCAGATTGAACTCTCTCCTTACCTGCAAAACCACAAAGTCGTGGAATGGGCGAAACAGCATGGTATTCACATCACCTCGTACATGACGCTGGCATATGGTAAGGCGCTGAAAGATGAAGTGATTGCACGCATCGCTGAAAAACACAATGCGACAGCCGCACAGGTGATCCTGGCATGGGCGATGGGTGAGGGCTATGCCGTGATCCCGTCTTCAACCAAACGTGAAAACCTGGCAAGTAACCTGTTAGCGCGGGATCTCCAGCTTGATGATGAAGATAAAAACGCGATCGCTGCACTGGAATGCAACGATCGTCTGGTCAGCCCGGAAGGGTTAGCACCAGACTGGGATTAATAAAAGCCCTTCCTCTGTACCCTTAAACCCTCACACAGCTCCTCCGGGAGCTGTTTTTATATGTTCGCTAAGGAAGTCGATAAAAGCGCGTATGCGCGTACTTACCGCTCTGTCACTGTAATACACTGCGCTAAAAGGCATCTCTACAGGTAAGCGTTTGTCAGCCATCAGTTCTACAAGCTGACCCGCAGCTATTTCCTTATCAATCATATAGTCTGATAAACAGGCGATCCCATTTCCTTCAAGACAAAGCTGTTTCAGCGTTTCTCCGCTATTAGACGAAAGTCCGCAAGTGATCTCATGAAGTTGTCCGTCATGACAGGCCACGGGCCAGGTGTTCAGCGAGACAGGTTCCGTAAAGCCCAGGCACAGGTGCTGCTTCAGCTCCTCAACGGTCTCCGGTTTGCCATGCTCTGCAATATATTGCGGTGACGCGATAATTTTGCGGTAGCTGGTGAACAGTGGGCGAGCGCGTAAACTTGAATCCGTCAGGGTTCCCGCGCGGATCGCCACATCAACTTTACGCTCAATCAGGTTAATAAACGTCTCTGAAGAGACCAGGGACAGAGTCATCTCCGGATAACGTTCCCGGAATGGCTTGATTAACGGCATCAGAAAATGAAGCACGACCGGCGTCGCCGCATCAATGCGTAGCAATCCACGCGGAGTGCTACGCGACTCCATTATTTCCGTCTCAGCTGCCGCCATCTCCTGCAAAACGGATTGTACGCGGCGAAAATAACGTTCACCTTCTTCCGTCAGGCTGAGCTGCCGCGTTGTTCTGTTGAGCAGACTTACCCCGAGCTTCATCTCCAGCTTTTTCACCGAGCGGCTGATGGCGGAGTTCGCCTGCCCGAGCTGTTCGGCCGCACGGCTGAAGCTGCCGCTTTCAACAACGGCAATAAAGATAGTCAGTTCTTCCGATGTGGCTTTCATTATTGCATCATCCGCAAAATTCTATTGAGATTCTAACCATTTTTGTTATTTAAACACTGGCGCATACTGCCTGTCATCTTAATCCTGAAGAGACGGAGTATTTATGCCACTGGCGCTTCTTGCCCTGACGATCAGTGCCTTCGCAATTGGCACGACCGAATTTGTTATTGTAGGACTTGTTCCCACTATTGCTGAACAACTCGCCATTTCGCTGCCTTCTGCCGGGCTGCTGGTATCTATTTACGCGTTAGGCGTCGCTGTTGGGGCGCCTGTGCTGACCGCACTGACTGGACGCTTTCCACGTAAACAACTGTTAGTTGCCCTGATGGTGCTCTTCACCGCCGGCAATATTCTGGCGTGGCAGGCTCCGGACTACACCACTCTGGTCATTGCCCGTTTGCTGACTGGCCTCGCACACGGTGTCTTCTTCTCCATCGGCTCCACGATTGCAACCAGCCTGGTGCCAAAAGAGAAAGCAGCGTCAGCCATTGCGATTATGTTTGGCGGCTTAACCGTCGCGCTGGTCACCGGCGTGCCGTTAGGAACGTTTATTGGGCAACATTTTGGCTGGCGAGAAACCTTCCTTGCGGTATCGCTGTTGGGCGTGATTGCTCTGGTAGCCAGCCTGCTGCTGGTGCCCTCCAGTATTCCGGGGCGCGCGAGCGCCAGCCTGAGCGATCAGGTTAAGGTTCTGACACACCCGCGCCTGCTGCTGATCTATGCCGTTACGGCTCTGGGTTATGGAGGTGTGTTCACTGCGTTCACTTTCCTTGCACCGATGATGCAGGAACTGGCTGGTTTTTCTCCGGGCGCAGTGAGCTGGATTTTACTGGGCTACGGTATCTCCGTCGCAATCGGCAATATCTGGGGCGGCAAGCTTGCAGATAAGCATGGTGCGGTACCGGCGCTAAAATTTATCTTCGCCGCGCTGGTTGTCCTGCTGATGATTTTCCAGTTCACCGCGTCGATACAATACGCAGCGCTGGTAACTGTGTTGGTTATGGGAATATTCGCGTTTGGTAACGTACCGGGATTGCAGGTCTATGTTGTACAGAAAGCCGAACGCTATACGCCCAATGCGGTGGATGTCGCATCCGGCCTGAATATCGCCGCATTCAATATCGGTATCGCACTCGGATCGGTTATCGGCGGGCAGACGGTTGAACACGTTGGATTAACCCAAACGCCATGGATTGGTGCGGTAATTGTGCTTGTCGCTTTCCTGCTTATTGGTCTGAGTGGACGGCTTGATAAACCCGCTCGTATCGCGCTTGGATAAGTATCAGTAAGTGCTTGCTTACAAAACTGGAAAGCGGTTTCTCAGTAATTGCGTTGAAAGTGTGACCTAAAATCCCTATAACATTAGAACCAGTCCGTTTTCCGGGCTGGTTCATGTTACAGAGGTCGTTTCCAAAAGTGCGAAAAAATACCTATGCCATGCGTTATGTTGCCGGAATGCCCGCGGAGAGGATCTTGCCTCCGGGGTCGTTTGCGAGCCTGGGTCAGGCATTACCAGCGGGCACGCCATTAAGCAGTGACGAAAAAATTCGCGTACTGGTGTGGAACATCTTTAAACAACAGCGTGCGGAGTGGTTATCCGTACTTAAAAATTTTGGTAAAGATGCGCATCTGGTTCTGTTACAGGAGGCGCAAACCACGCCTGAGCTGGTCAGGTTTGCAACGACAAACTATCTTGCAGCCGATCAGGTGCCTGCCTTTGTTCTGCCACAGCATCCTTCTGGGGTGATGACCCTTTCAGCCGCACATCCGGTCTATTGCTGCCCGCTGCGTGAACGTGAGCCAATCCTGCGTCTGGCAAAATCGGCGCTGGTCACGGTCTATCCGTTGCCCGACACCCGTCTGCTGATGGTGGTAAACATTCATGCGGTGAACTTCAGCCTGGGTGTTGATGTGTACAGTAAGCAGTTACTACCCATTGGCGATCAGATTGCTCATCACAGTGGGCCGATCATTATGGCCGGGGACTTCAATGCCTGGAGCCGTCCACGTATGAACGCGTTGTACCGCTTCGCGCGTGAAATGTCGCTGCGTGAAGTTCGTTTTAACGATGACCAGCGCAAGAAAGCGTTTGGTCGTCCTCTCGATTTTGTCTTCTATCGGGGTTTAAGCGTGCACGACGCCTCCGTTCTGGTGACGCGCGCCTCTGATCATAATCCTCTACTAGTTGAATTCAGTCCCGGCAAACCTGATAAATAATGGTGCGTCAGGTCTGCCGTGGGGCAGGCCTGTGCGGGTGCTGCCCTTTATTTTTTAACCCATAAAAGGACAGCAACATGACAACAACACACTCCCATCATGACAACGTCGAAAAACAGTTTGGTTCTCAGGCAAGTGCCTACCTGAGCAGCGCCGTGCACGCCTCTGGCCGCGATCTGGTACGTCTCGGCGAACGGCTCGCCGCGTTTCCTGACGCGCACGTGCTGGACTTAGGCTGCGGGGCGGGGCACGCCAGTTTTACCGCCGCACAGCAGGTTGCTCAGGTGACGGCATATGACTTATCGAGCCAGATGCTGGATGTGGTTGCTGAAGCGGCGAAAGCGAAAGGGCTGAATAACGTCACGACGCGCCAGGGCTACGCTGAATCTTTACCCTTTGAGGATGCGTCGTTTGAGGTTGTGATTAGCCGTTACTCTGCACACCACTGGCATGATGTGGGGCAGGCATTACGGGAAGTGAAACGCGTGCTCAAACCGGGCGGAATCTTCATCATCATGGACGTGATGTCTCCCGGACATCCGGTACGAAATATCTGGCTCCAGACGGTTGAAGCGCTGCGTGATACCTCGCACGTGCAAAACTACTCCAGTGGAGAGTGGCTTACGTTTATCACCGAAGCCGGCTTGATTTCACGCTCATTGATAACCGACCGTTTGCCGCTGGAGTTCACATCATGGATTGCACGGATGCGCACACCCGAGGCATTGACTCAGGCGATCCGATTGTATCAGGAGAGCGCCTCTGCTGACGTGAAGGCGTACTTTGAACTGCATGATGATGGTTCGTTTACCAGCGACACCATTATGGCTGAAGCGCAAAAAGCGGGATAAATAAAAAAGGCACCGAGGGGAATCGGTGCCTTTTTAACAAGCGATCGTACTATCAGGAATCTGGCGTAGCGCTGTTTTTCACAAACAACGTCAGCTGGTCGCCAGGTTGCAGGTTGTCAGTATCGTTGTTCCAGCGCATCACATCTTTGATGTTTACGCCGTGACGCTTAGCAATACTGGACAGCGAGTCGCCTTTACGTACGCGATAGGTAATGCTATCGCTGTTTTTAGCGAGACGCTGTGCGCTGCTACCTGCACCTACGGTCAGCGTTTGACCCACTTTCAGACCAGATCCGCGCAGATTATTCCACTGCTGGAGATCTTTCGCATTCACGCCAAAACGTGATGCAATACCTGAAAGCGTATCACCTGAACGCACCTTATAGCTGCGGCTGCTTACAGGCGACGTATCAGCGATCAGCGTGGACTGAACGGCTGCAATTTCACCCGAAGCTAAAGACTCTCGTAACTGTTCCGCATGTTTCTGCGGAACCATCACATAGCCAGGGCCACTAGCGCCCAGCGTGGAGCCTTTAACACCTGCATTAAAGGTTTTAAGCTTACTTACCGACATACCCGTCATATCTGCAACCTGTTGAATATCAACCGGGCTGCTGAGGCGGACACGCGCCAGTGCACGACTTTCGTCTGGTGTTGGCAGTTGTACACCGTAACGTTTGCTGTTCTTGAGAATATCGCCCAGTGCCAGCATTTTCGGTACGTAAATCTTTGTTTCCTGTGGCAGTGAGAGCGACCAGAAGTCTGTGGATTTTCCACGCGCTTTATTCGCTTTCATTGCCTTCAGTACACGACCTTCACCACTGTTATACGCCGCGACGGTCAATAACCAGTCGCCGTCAAACATCTTGTTCAGACGTTGCATCATGTCGAGAGCGGCTGTCGTTGAAGCGACAACATCACGACGCGCATCGTAGTTGCGGGTCTGCTTTAAACCATAATTTCGCCCTGTGCTCGGAATGATCTGCCAGATGCCTGCTGCATTGGCGCCAGACGTCGCGTGCGGGTCAAAAGCGCTCTCCACTATGGGTAGTAGTACCAGTTCCATAGGCATGTTACGTTTCTTAACTTGCCCGGCTATCCAGTACATATACGGCTCTGCCCGTAATGTTACATCGTGGAGATAGCTCTTATTTCTCAAATACTTCTGTTTCTGTTCGCGAATCCGGCTGTTTTCCGGAATTCCCATCTTTAGCTCGTCGCCAATAGAGGCCCACAAGTCTTGTTCCTGCGCGAAGGATGTCCCATCGTCCAACCATCGCGCCTGACTCGTAAACTTCCCTGCTTCCCCTTGACCAGCCGCAGAAAGGCTCTGTGCGTGCTGTTGTACGTTGCTGCCGTTTTGTGACTGGCAACCTACAAGCAGGACAGAGGCGAGTAATATCGCTTTTGCCTTCATGTGTGTGTCAATAGTTGCTTAAAAGACGAGCGATGATAACGGCGAAATTTTGAAAAGGCAACCCGCAATTATCTGAAGTTATCTTTCTTTGACCTTAACCATGCAAATCGCGCTTCAGGTTGTAACAAATTTGTTTCTTGATTAATTTTATTAATTAAATCAACATCATCAGTTCTTAAAAATAAATTTATTTGTCGCTCATTTTTCAGAATTACGGGGAGTGTTTTTTGGTTTTTTGCACGTAACTCCTTCACTTTCTGGTAATAATCCTGAATCGCCCGATCCTCAGGCAGCACGCTTGCAGCAAACTTCATATTCCCTAATGTATACTCATGTGCGCAACAAATTACGGTGTCGGCTGGCAGCGCATTAATTTTTTGTAAAGATTGATACATCTGTTCTGGCGTGCCTTCAAACAGCCTTCCACAGCCGCCAGAAAACAGCGTGTCGCCACAAAACAGATAAGGTTTGCTGTAGAAACAGAGATGACCGGAAGTGTGACCTGGCGTAGCAAATACGGAAAACTCCCACCCGAGGATGAGGATACTTTCGCCTTCTTCGACAACTTGCGTTGTACCCTTATCCTGTGTCTCTGCTGGTCCGTAGACGGGTAGATGGGGATAGCGCGCAAGGAGATCGGGAACACCGCCGACATGATCGTGATGGTGATGGGTAAGGAGGATCGCCTCCGGCTGCCAGCCGTTTTCTTTTATCGCGTGCAGGATCGGTGCGGATTCGCCTGGATCAACAATGATGCATCTGCGATCGTCGTCGACTAAAACCCAGATGTAATTGTCCTGAAAGGCGGAAATACTGATAAGATTCATGCATTACCTCTTATAGCGTGGCGGGTGTTTTGATGAAACCGGCAAGGATACCTCAGACTGTCGCACCACCGGAACGTTGGGCAGAGTTGCCCTGGGGTGAATATTATCGCGAGGCCTTAGAACTTCAGCTTAAACCCTGGCTCGCGAAAATGTATGGTTTTCACCTGCTTAAGATTGGCAATCTGAGCGCAGAAATCAATACCGAAAGCTGCGCTATCTCGCATCAGGTCAGCGTATCGCTTAATGGCTCCCCGGTTCAGGTGAAAGCGGATCCGCTGCATTTGCCGTTTGCGGAAAAATCCATTGATGCCTGTCTGCTCGCCCACACGCTGCCCTGGTGTAGCGATCCCCATCGTCTGCTGCGGGAAGCCGACCGCGTTTTGATTGATGACGGCTGGCTGATCCTGAGCGGTTTTAATCCGCTGAGTCTGATGGGGCTACGTAAACTGACGCCCGTTCTGCGTCGCACGCCGCCTTATAACAGCAGGATGTTTACCATGATGCGCCAGCTGGACTGGCTTTCACTGTTAAATTTCGAAGTGCTAAGCTACGGGGGTTTTCAGGTCATCCCCTGGACGCGTAAAGGCGGGGTCTTATTAAGCACCCATTTACCCGCGCTGGGCTGCATGCAATTTATTGTCGCGCGTAAGAGGACGATCCCCCTTACGCTCAACCCGATGAAGCAAAGCAAATCAAAAACGCGGATCCGCCAGACCGTGGGGGCCACGCGGCAGTACAAAAAACCGTGATCAGGATTCAGGTTGATAACCTGCATCCTCATGGGTTGGGTTGGATGCCGCCGCGCGAGCCAGCTCGTCACAGCGTTCGTTTTCAGGATGACCGGCGTGCCCCTTTACCCACTCCCATTTGATTTCGTGCTGACCGAGGGCGGCATCAAGACGCTTCCAGAGATCGACATTCTTGACGGGTTTTTTCTCTGCCGTTTTCCAGCCACGCTTTTTCCAGTTGTGGATCCATTGGGTAATGCCCTGGCGGACATACTGGCTGTCGGTACTCAGCACCACGTCACAATGTTCTTTTAACGCTTCCAGCGCCACGATGGCCGCCATCAACTCCATGCGGTTGTTGGTGGTCAGGAAATAGCCTTCACTAAATGTTTTTTCATGCTGGCGATAGCGCATAATGGCGCCATAGCCGCCGGGCCCTGGGTTACCGAGACAAGATCCATCGGTGAAAATTTCTACCTGTTTACGCATCTCTGGTAGACTTCCTGTATTTGAAACGTTCAGTAAAACGATAAGTCTGACATAAATGACCGCTATGAGCACTGCAATTACTCGCCAGATTGTTCTTGATACCGAAACCACCGGTATGAACCAGATTGGCGCCCACTACGAAGGGCACAAAATCATTGAGATTGGTGCCGTTGAAGTGGTGAACCGTCGCCTTACGGGCAACAACTTCCACGTTTACCTTAAACCCGATCGGCTGGTGGACCCGGAAGCGTTCGGCGTTCACGGAATTGCCGATGAGTTTTTGCTGGATAAGCCCACCTTTGCCGACGTCGCAGATGAATTTCTCGACTACATCAGAGGTGCGGAACTTGTCATTCATAACGCGTCGTTCGATATCGGCTTTATGGACTATGAGTTCAGCAAGCTCAACCGTGATATTCCGAAGACGAATACGTTCTGTAAAGTCACGGATAGCCTGGCGCTGGCAAGGAAGATGTTCCCCGGCAAGCGTAACAGTCTTGATGCCCTGTGCTCTCGCTATGAGATAGACAACACCAAGCGAACGCTGCACGGCGCGTTGCTCGATGCCCAGATCCTGGCCGATGTCTACCTGACCATGACCGGCGGGCAAACGTCGATGAAATTCAGTATGGAAAATGAATCCCAGCAGACGCGGGATGAAGGGGGAATTCAGCGCATTGTGCGTCAGGCGAATCGCCTGCGGGTTGTTTTAGCCAGTGATGAAGAACTGATGAACCATGAATCTCGTCTCGATTTAGTGCAGAAGAAGGGCGGAAGCTGTCTGTGGCGCACGTGAAAATGTGCTGAAACGTTTGTTAAATCACCGTTTGGGTGAATTTTGCAGCAAACGATTCAAAACCTGAGAAAAAGCGTTGACGAGTTCAGAGGCAAACCGTAATATTCGCCTCGTTCCCCAAACGGGAACAGTGGAGCGGTAGTTCAGTCGGTTAGAATACCTGCCTGTCACGCAGGGGGTCGCGGGTTCGAGTCCCGTCCGTTCCGCCACTATTCAGAAAGCCTGAGTCAGAAATGATTCAGGCTTTCGTCGTTTTATAGTCCCTCGAATATTGTTTATTCCTCTTTTTATTTCCATTAACAAAAAGTTAATAAATACGGTGCATTTTATTAACAAATGCACGATTTTAGTGCATTCTTTGCACTGTTTTTGTGCGTTTTTTGCCCATCCTTACCTTCGCGCCCATCTTCTTATGTAATAATTATGTAAAATAATTGGTAGGAAATCATTCGGTTACCGATCATTTTTCAGAAAATTAACGAACCAATACGCTATTGGTTCGTTAATTGCTTAATTACTAGCACGTTAAGTTCTGCGTCATATCAATAACTTATTATTAATAAAAATAAAGCAATGATGAAAGCGAGCGAACCAATATGGAAAAGCCTTCACGGTTTTTAGCTAATTCCAGTACCGCGCTTGAGCAGCTGCGCGGGCTTATCAACCAGCACGAGTCAACACCAGGCATTCCGCTGCCCACTGAACGTGAGCTGTCGGACACTCTCGGCGTAGGCCGACGTGAAGTGCGTCGCGCGCTGGACGTGCTGGAAGAGGAAGGGCGTATCTGGCGCAAGCAGGGCAAGGGTACCTTCATTGGTCCATCTGCCCCGGTTGAGCCGTTGGCGCTTCAGGGATTGGTTCAGCAAACCAACCTGCTGGAAGTCATGGAAGCTCGACTACAGCTCGAACCCGGCTTAGCCCGACTTGCGGCACTGCGTGCCACCAGGGAAAACCTCGCGCTCATGCAGCGTATGCTGGAACGCATTAATAAGGTCAGCCCTGATGACCGCGATCTCAACGAACTGTGGGATAGCGCCTTCCACCGCGCCATTGCGGAGGCAGCAGGTAACCGCCTGATGCTTGGGCTTTTTGATGCGATAGATGCCGTCCGCCGGGAGCCTGGCTGGCAGCATTTACGCGAACTTGCCCGCACCCCTGAACGTGTCGATAGCTACAACGACCACCATCACAAAATCATGTCAGCGATTATTCATCGCCAGCCTAATGAAGCAGCTGCCGCCATGCGCGAACACCTGCTCAGCCTGCAAACCGCCCTGATTCAGGCTATCCACCTTGAGGACGATTCCACGCTATGACGACGATACCCTTTAAGGACTCCACGCCCGTACTGCGGCTGCAAAACCTCAACGTTAAATTCGCGGGCTCGCCGGTGAGCGTGCTCGACGATATCTCGCTGACGGTCAGGGCGGGAGAAACGCTGGCGCTGGTAGGCGAGTCCGGCTGCGGTAAAAGCATCACTTCCCTGGCGCTGATGGGGTTATTACCTGCCAGCGCCAGGATCGTCAGCGGGGAGATGAATTTCCGCCGCCAGGATCTGCGCAAGCTCTCGCCGCGGGAGTATGCCGATCTGCGCGGCAGCGAGCTGGCGATGATATTCCAGGAGCCCATGACCTCGCTCAACCCGGCCTTCACGCTTGGCGATCAGCTCAGTGAAGCGGTGATGCGCCATCAAACGATCTCCCGGGCTGAGGCGATGACGGTTGCGCTACAGATCCTGGAGAAGGTGCAGATCCCGGCCGCAGAGATGCGCCTTAAGGCTTACCCGCATCAGCTTTCCGGCGGTATGCGCCAGCGCGTGATGATAGCGATGGCGCTGATAAACCATCCCAAACTACTCATTGCTGACGAACCCACTACCGCTCTGGACGTGACCATTCAGGCGCAAATTCTCTCCCTGCTCAATACTTTAAAAGAAGAAACGGGCACGGCGGTGCTGATGATCACCCACGATTTAGGCGTGGTGGCTGAAGTCGCGCAGCAGGTGGCGGTGATGTATGCCGGACAGGTAGTGGAGCAGGGGAGTGTTGAAGCCCTGTTTGCCGATCCGCAGCACCCCTATACCATTGGCCTTATGGGTTCCCTTCCTTCTATGGGTGCGCGTAAAGGCCAGCTATCAACTATTCCCGGATCGGTCCCGCTGCCGGAATCCATGCCTCAAGGCTGCCGCTTTGCCACCCGATGTCCCTTCGCGCAGACGCGCTGTCATGCTGAAAAACCACCGCTCACTACGCTCGGTACGGGCCATCAGGTTGCCTGCTTCCGCGTGCCGCTCGAACACCACATTGCCCTGGGAGAGACCGCATGACTATGCCCATTCTTGAAGCCCGCGATCTGAGCAAGCTTTTCCCCGGCCCGAAAAAACTGTTTACGCCGGCCCGCTTTGTCACCGCTGTCGACCGAGTTTCGATGTCGGTGATGCCTGGCGAAACGCTGGCAATTGTCGGCGAGTCGGGTTCCGGGAAATCCACCCTTGGTCGTCTGCTGCTGCGCCTGCTAGGCGCCAGCGAAGGGCGGGTATTTTATCAGGGTGAGGAGATCACCCACGCCTCGGGCGCCCGTCTGAACCAGCTCCGGCGTGAGCTACAGATCATCTTTCAGGATCCCTTCGCTTCGCTGAACCCGCGCATGACGGTGGAGCAAATTGTCGGTGAGCCGCTGTGGCTGCATCAGAACATGAAAAAAACGGATCGCCAGTACCGCGTCTCCGAGCTACTCAGGACGGTCGGCTTGCCCGCGGCCTGGGCCGGGCGTTATCCACACGAATTTTCCGGCGGGCAGCGTCAGCGTATCGGCATTGCGCGCGCGCTGGCGTCAGGCCCAAAGCTACTGCTGGGTGATGAGCCGGTTTCTGCGCTGGACGTTTCCGTTCAGGCACAGGTGGTTAATTTACTGGAAAGCCTGAAGCACCAGTTGGGGCTAACGATGGTGATCGTCGCCCACGGGCTGGCGGTTATCCGTCATATGAGCGACCGCGTGGCGGTAATGTATCTTGGGCAAATCGTCGAGCTGGCCACCGTCGACGACATCTTCGACGCACCGTTGCATCCTTATACCCAGGCGTTGATTGCCTCAGCGCCGCAAATGCAGCCAGGCGTAGCGCGGGATACGCCGCTGTTGCAGGGTGATTTACCGAACCCGGCTAACCCGCCGTCCGGCTGCCGTTTCCACACCCGTTGCCCCTACGTTACAGATGAATGTCGCCAGATCGAGCCGATTAATCAGGTGCTCGACGGCGGACGTCAGGTTGCTTGCCATCGCTGGCAGGAGATCAATCGCGATCGCAGCGTTATCCAGATCGCACCGCCATCCGCCGCTTTTCTGCGCCGCCGCGCGCTGTTTGAACACGCGGCCACTCACTCCTCCCTTCCTTCAAGGAACTCATGATAATGACAATGCGTAATTCTCTTTTGACCGTACTGGGAAGTGTTATGTTGCTTGGCGCGGCGCTGCCCGCCCATTCTGAAAGCGTGCTGCGGATCGGCCTGGGGGCCGACCCGGATATGCTCGACCCGCATCTGGCGCGCACCTACTATGGCCGTTTCGTGTTTGCCTCCCTGTGCGACAGGCTGGTGGACGTCGACGAGCACCTGAAAGTGGTGCCGGGTCTGGCAAAATCCTGGGCCTGGAGCGAAGATGGCAAAACGCTGACTATGGATCTACGCGAAGGTGTGACCTTCCACGACGGTGAAAAATTTGATGCCGCTGCGGCAAAATACAACCTCGACCGCGCCCTGACCCTCAAAGGCTCCCTGCGTAAAAGCGAGATCTCATCCGTTGAATCGGTCGAGGTCACCGGCCCGATGCAGATTGCGCTGCACCTGAAAACACCGGATGCCGCGCTGCTAATGCAGCTCACCGACCGCGCGGGCGCGATGATGGCACCCGATGCGGCGAAAAAGCCTGACTTTGCCGCCCATCCCGTCTGCTCCGGTCCATACAAATTCGACAGCCGCGTGTCGCAGGACCGCATCGTTCTGACCCGCTTCGACAACTACTGGAACAAAGACGCCTATCACTTCGACAAAATCATCTATCTGCCGATCCCGGATGCCTCCGTGCGTCTCGCGAACCTGCGCGCGGGCGATCTTGACCTGACCGAGGGCATTGCCGCCAGCGACGTCAAAACCGTCGAAGCCGACAGCAAGCTGGCGCTGGCGAAGGTCACCGGTCTGGGCTATCAGGGGATCACCTTCAATATTAACAACGGCAAGGTGCCAGCCAACGATCCGTTCAAAGATGCCCGCGTGCGCGAGGCGTTTTCTCAGGCAATCGATCGCGATGCGTTAAACCAGGTGGTCTTTGAAGGGCTCTACACCCCGGCAAATCAGGCGTTTTCACCGGTCAGCCCGTACCACGTTAACCTGCCGGTCCCGCCGCGCGACGTCGATAAAGCCAAAGCGCTGCTGAAAGCCGCCGGTGTGACCACGCCGCTGAGCGTCAATCTGCTGGTGCCAAACAACCCAACCTCGCAGCAGGTGGGACAGGTATTGCAGGCGATGGTGGCAGAGGCGGGCTTTAACCTGAACCTGCAAATGACCGAGTTCGCCACGCTGCTGGATCGCCAGCAGAGCGGTGACTACCAGTTGAGCTTCTCCGGCTGGTCGGGGCGCCCGGATCCGGATGGCAGCATTTACGGCTTTATCAACAGTAAAGGCACCCTGAACGACGGCCGATACAGCAACGCGCAAATCGATGAATGGCTGACTCAGGCGCGTCAGAGCACCGACCAGGCCGCACGCCAGCCGCTGTACGACAAGGTGGTGAAGCAGCTCCAGACCGACATGCCGATTGCCTACCTCTACTTCGAGCCGCGCATTTTTGGACTGAACAAGAACGTGCAGGGCTTTAAGCCGTACCCGGACGGCATCGTGCGTCTGGCCGGTTTGACGCTGGCAAAATAAACGTCCTGAGGAGAACCCATGCTGGAACTGATTTGCAAACGTCTGCTGCTGGCCGTCCCGACGCTATTGCTGGTGAGCATGATGGTGTTCGGGCTGCAAAAGCTGCTGCCCGGCGACCCGCTGATCGCCATGGCCGGGGAGGAGCGCGATCCGGCGGTCATTGCCCAGCTGCGTGCTGAGCTTAATCTGGATGCGCCGATCCCCGTGCAGTATTTCCATTGGCTAACGCGCGCGCTGCAGGGCGATCTGGGCGTCTCCTTGCGCACGCATGAACCGGTCACGCAGCTGATTGCCAGCAAGCTGCCGGTCACGCTGGAGCTCTCTCTGCTGGCGATGATCATCGCGCTGGTGTTTGGCATCAGCATGGGGATCCTTGCGGCGGTGAATAAAAACAGCTGGGTCGATCACGGGGCGAACTTTGTGGCGATCTCGGGGATATCAATTCCGCACTTCTGGCTGGGGATCCTGCTGATTCTGGTCTTTTCGGTGAACTTGCAATGGTTACCTGCGTCCGGTTATGTGCCATTCAGTGAAGATCCGATCCAGAACCTGCGCACGCTGCTGCTACCCGCGTCCGTGCTCGGAACCGGACTGGCGGCGACGCTGATGCGCCATACCCGTGCGTCGATGATTGCGGTACTGAAGGCGGATTACATCCGCACCGCGCGCGCTAAGGGGCTGCTGCCGAAAGCAGTGATCCTGAAGCACGCCTTTCGCAACGCGCTGGTGCCTGTAATCACCCTCACCACGCTTCTGTTCGGCGAGCTACTGGGCGGCGCGGTGCTGACCGAGCAGGTCTTCACCATTCCGGGCTTTGGCAAAATGATCGTCGACTCGGTGTTCAATCGTGACTATGCGGTGGTGCAGGGCGTGGTGCTGATCGTGGCGATCGGCTTCCTGATGCTCAATCTGCTGGCCGACGTGCTCTACGTCCTTATCAACCCGAAAATGCGAGGTTAACCATGGCGGAACTGACGACGCAAACCGTTGCCCCCACGCTGCCGCGCGCGCAGAACCGGGTGCTGAAGAAATTTCTCGGCAATAAAAGCGCGGTGATTGGCGCGCTTGTGGTGGGCTTTTTTGTCCTGGTGGCGCTGCTGGCGCCGTGGATCGCCCCCTTCGACCCGGTCAAAGCCAACTTCCTGGCGGTGCGCAAAGCGCCGTCGGCGATGTACTGGTTCGGCACCGACGAGCTGGGGCGTGACATCTTATCCCGCATTATTTGGGGGGCGCGCACCTCGCTGATGGCGGGCTGTATGTCGGTCATTATTGCCGTGGTCATCGGCGTGCCGCTGGGGCTGGTGGCGGGCTACTTCCAGAAGATGTGGGACGGCGTGATCTCGCGCTTTATTGAGGCCTTGCTGGCCTGTCCGTTCCTGATCATGGCGATCGCGCTGGGGGCATTTTTGGGCCCAAGCCTGACGAATGCGATGATCGCCATTGGTCTCTCGGCAATGCCGATTTTCGCCCGGCTGACGCGCGGCCAGGTGATCGCCATTCGCAACGAAGAGTATATCGACGGCGCGCGGGCGATTGGCCTGCCGGATCGCTGGATCATCATTAAATACGTCCTGCCAAACGTGATGTCGCCGATCCTCGTGCAGGCCACGCTGGCGATCGCCTCGGCGATTATCGCCGAAGCCAGCCTGTCGTTTTTGGGGCTGGGACAGCAGCCGCCAAATCCGTCCTGGGGCTCCATGCTCAACACCGCGAAAGGGTTTCTGGAGCAGGCTCCGTGGATGTCCGTTTTCCCCGGCGTGGCGATTTTCCTTGCCGTGCAGGGCTTTAATCTACTCGGCGACGGGCTGCGCGATGCGCTCGATCCGCGCCACGACTAAGGAGTCATGATGACCAAAGCGCTTGATTTTACGTCCGGTTACGATTCACGCCGCCCGCCGATGCTGGGCCATAACGCGGTTGCCACGTCGCAGCCGCTGGCGGCGCAGGCGGGGATGAAGATGCTGCAACTGGGCGGCAATGCCGTCGATGCAGCCATTGCCACCGCGATGGCGCTGACGGTGGTTGAGCCGACCGGCAACGGGATCGGCAGCGACGCCTTTGCCATCGTCTGGGACGGTGAAAAGCTTCACGGCCTCAACGCATCAGGCCGCTCGCCGGCCAGCTGGCATGCGGATCTGTTTGCCGGAAAAAGCGCAGTGCCGGAAATTGGCTGGGACGCGGTGACCGTGCCGGGAGCGGTATCCGGCTGGGTCGCGCTGGCGGAGCGCTTCGGCACGCTGCCGCTGACCACGCTGGCGCAGCCTGCCATTGACTACGCGCGCAACGGCTTTCCCGTCTCGCCGCTGATTGGTCATCTCTGGCAGCGAGGCTATAGCAAGCTGAAAGATCAGCCGGGCTTCAGCGCCTGCTTCGCGCCGGAAGGCCGCGCCCCGCGCGTGGGGGAAATCTTCCGTAACCCGGCGCAGGCGAACTCGCTGGAGCTGATTGCGAAAACCAACGGCGACGCGTTTTACCGCGGCGAGCTGGCGCAGAAAATTGCCGCCTTTGCCAAAGAACACGGTGCGCATCTGACGGCAGAGGATCTGGCAAACCACCGCGTGGACTGGGTTGACCTGCTGTCGCGCGACTTCGCGGGCGGCTCGGTTCAGGAATTGCCGCCAAACGGTCAGGGGATCGCCACGCTGATTGCGCTCGGCATTCTTGAGCAGTGCGGCATTGAGAAGCACCACCCGGACTCCGTGCAGTCTCTGCACCTGTCCATTGAGGCGATGAAGCTGGCGCTGGCAGATCTCGATCGCTACGTGGCGGACGAAGAACACATGGCCTTCGCGGCGAAAGAACTGCTGAGCGACCATTACCTGAAGTCGCGCGCGGCGCTTATCAACCACGATAAAGCTTCTGATTTTGTGTATGGATCGCCGACGCAGAGCGGGACGGTTTACGTCAGCACCGCGGATGCGAGTGGGATGATGGTCTCGTTTATTCAGTCCAACTATATGGGATTCGGTTCAGGGATCGTGGTGCCGGATACCGGGATCAGCCTGCAAAACCGGGGCTGCGGCTTTGTGCTGGATCCTGCGCACCCGAACGCGCTGGCGGGCAGCAAGCGCCCGTTCCACACCATCATTCCGGGATTTGCGATGGACGGCAACGGCAAGCCGCTGATGTCCTTCGGCGTGATGGGCGGCCCGATGCAGGCGCAGGGGCACATGCAGATGGCGCTGCGCATTATGCTGCACGGGCAAAACCCGCAGGCGGCAATCGATGCACCGCGCTGGCGCGTGGTGCAGGGCAGGGAGGTGATCGTCGAATCAACGTTCGATCGCAATACTATCGCGGCGCTGCGCGAGCGCGGGCATCAGATCGTGGTGGAAGATCCGCTTCAGGATTATAACTTCGGCGGTGCGCAGGTGATTTACCGTATGCCGGAAGGGCACTACGTGGCCGCGACGGAAAGCCGCAAAGACGGGCAGGCGCTGGTGAGTTAATTAACGCCCGGTGGCGCTGCGCTTACCGGGCCTACGCTGTGCTTTTTGTAGGCCGGGTAAGGCGCAGCCGTCACCCGGCTTTTTTTCAACCAATGCTAAACGGATCTGCATCCTGCCAGGCCGGAAACTTCTCCCGATACTCCTTTAACGCCGTTAACGAGATCTCAGCGTCAATTCGTGTTGCCTGATGCGGCTCGGCGGTGGCAATAATCTCACCCTGCGGACTTATCACCCGGCTGTCACCGCGATAGTGATGCCCGTTGCCGTCCGTTCCCACGCGGTTACAGCCAACGACATAAGCCTGATTTTCAATCGCGCGCGCGGTCAGTAAAGCCTGCCAGTGCAGGGAGCGTGGGGCGGGCCAGTTGGCGACGTACAACGCCAGGTCATAATCGTTGCGGTTGCGCGACCACACCGGGAAGCGCAGGTCATAGCAGACCAGCGGCAGAATACGCCAGCCGCGCCATTCAAATACCACGCGTTCGCTTCCGGCTTCATAATGTTGATGTTCGTCCGCCATGCGGAACAGGTGGCGCTTATCGTAGAAATGGACTTTTCCTTCCGGCTCAACCAGCAGGAAGCGGTTGACCGGTCCGCGCCCGGTCTGGAGTGCGACGCTACCGGCAATCAGCGCATTTGTTTCCTGCGCCCTGGCGTGCATCCAGGCCACCACCTCGTCCTGCGGCATGGACTGTTTTGCTGCCTCCATCGCGAAACCTGTGGTAAACATCTCCGGCAGGACAATCACATCGCGTCCGGTAATCTCTTCCAGCTGGCGATCAAAATGGCGAAGGTTGGCGGGGCCGTCCATCCACACTAAAGGTTGCTGCAAAACAGAAATCTTTAAACCAGGCACGATACAGGCTCCTTAATAAACACTTTTTGACACTGTAGCACGTCATTACCAGAAAATGTGGCAATAAAAAACCCCGCGCGGGGCGGGGTTTGTGGGAGCAAAAGGCCTTATGCCGCTTCAGGTTTGCGGTGCTTCTCTGGCAGCTTTACCGGCTGTGTCGCCAGCTCTTCAGGTTCGAAATCATCCACATTAATACTGCGCAGACGGCTCTCTTCGGCTTTCACCAGAATCGCAGCTTCGCTGTTGTCGATGATGCCACCCGCCAGCGCCTGTTTTGCCAGCTCATCCAGTCGTGTAAACGGCAGGTTTTTGCCCAGCTGTTTGCAGATCTTCTGGTGAATCGGGTCGGCGGCCATCACGTCAAGCAGCGCCTCTTCCAGCAAACCTACCGGGTTATGCGGGGTAGGTGCCAGATATTGACCCCGACCAATACGAGAGCGGGTTGCGCTTGGTACCTGGAGGATTTTTGCCACTTTGTGATCCAGCTTGTCGGACGGCGCCAGGTGATGACGACCGGTCGGGAAGATCACCGCGCGCAGGGCACCCGCTACGAAGCGGTTCGGGAAGTTCGCCAGTAGATCGTCAATCGCCTGTTCGGCCTGATACATCGCATCCTGCACGCCCCAGTGCACCAGCGGCAGATCCGCTTCCTGACGGCCTTCATCGTCGTAGCGTTTCAGCACCGCAGAGGCCAGGAAGATCTGGCTCAGCACATCACCCAGACGGGCGGAGATGCGTTCGCGACGCTTCAGGCTACCGCCCAGGACGGCCATTGAGACGTCAGACAGCAGGGCCAGGTTGGCGCTCAGACGGTTCAGATGCTGGTAGTAACGTTTGGTCGCATCGCCGGTTGGCGTCGCGCTGGTCAGCCCGCGCGTCAGGCCCAGCCAGAAGCTGCGCACCTTGTTGCTGCCGACGTGACCGATATGTTTGAACAGCAGCTTGTCGAAGGCATCCACATCATTATTCTGCGCGGCAGCCATCTCTTCCAGCACGTAAGGATGGCAACGAATCGCACCCTGGCCGAAGATCATCATGCTGCGGGTCAGGATGTTTGCCCCTTCCACGGTGATGGCAATCGGCGCACCCTGATAGCCGCGCGCCAGGAAGTTGCCTTCGCCGAGCATGATACCTTTACCGCCTGCGATATCCATTGCATCAATAATTGACTGCTGTGCGCGGTGGGTACAGTGATACTTCACAATCGCTGACAGCACGGCGGGTTTTTCGCCCAGCATAATGCCGTAGGTAATCAGCGAGGCTGCGGCGTCCATCACGTAGGCATTGCCCGCAATACGCGCCAGCGGCTCTTCGATACCTTCCATCTTGCCGATGGAGATTTTGAACTGACGGCGGATATGCGCGTAAGCCCCAATCCCCATCGCCACCGATTTCAGACCGCCGGTTGAGTTCGACGGCAGGGTAATGCCGCGGCCCACAGACAGACATTCCACCAGCATACGCCAGCCCTGCCCGGCCATTTTCGGGCCACCGATGATGTAGTCAATCGGAACAAAGATATCCTGACCGCGGGTAGGACCGTTCTGGAACGGCACGTTCAGCGGGAAGTGACGGCGACCAATTTCAACGCCCGGAGTCGAGGTTGGGATCAGCGCACAGGTAATACCCAGCTCTTCTTCACCGCCCAGCAGTTTTTCCGGGTCAGAGAGTTTGAACGCCAGGCCCAGCACCGTGGCGATAGGTGCGAGGGTGATATAACGTTTGTTCCAGGTCAGGCGCATGCCCAGCACCTGCTGGCCCTGCCATTCGCCCATGCAAACCACGCCGGTATCAGGAATTGCGCCGGCATCGGAGCCTGCCTCCGGGCTGGTCAGCGCGAAGCACGGAATTTCCTGACCACGCGCCAGACGCGGCAGGTAGTGATCTTTCTGCTCTTCCGTACCGTAATGCTGTAACAGCTCGCCCGGGCCTAAGGAGTTTGGCACGCCAACGGTGATCGCCAGGATCCCGGAGACACCCGCCAGTTTTTGCAGCACCCGAGCCTGAGCGTAAGCGGAGAACTCCAGACCGCCGTACTCTTTCTTAATGATCATCGCGAAGAAGCGATGCTCTTTCAGGTATGCCCACAGCTCAGGCGGCAGGTCGGCCATTTCGTGAGTGATGGCAAAGTCGTTTGCCATGCGGCACGCTTCTTCTACCGGACCATCAATAAAGGCTTGTTCTTCGGCGGTCAGACGCGGCTGCGGATAGTTGTGAAGCTTTTTCCAGTCGGGGTTGCCCTGGAACAGATCGCCTTCCCACCAGGTCGTACCGGCGTCAATCGCTTCTTTCTCTGTACGCGACATCGGCGGCATCACTTTACGGAATCCCCTGAACACCGGCGCAGAGATCATCGACTTACGCATCGGCGTCAGGTTGAACGGCAGCAAAATGATGGCCAGGGGAACAAGGACCCAGATATTCCACAGACCAGCGACGCCAAGTGCAGCCGTCCAGGCCAGAAGAATCAGGCTACTCAGGAATAAACTGACACGGTGATAGAACAACACACCGAGCAGCACAACGGTTGCGAAAATGCTCAAAATCATCATAAAGAAAAGCTCCCTTGCTTGTAGGAGGTCTGACCACTTGTGATGATATGGTTGTAGTTGATGTCATTTCCTTTAGCAATGTGTTTACAAAATAATTACAACCTGGTTCACATTGTTCGCGTTTTAGCCGGCACAAAAAATCAAAACGCCGGACGATTCGCATGGCTTTAGCTTCTCGCTTTTACTGCTATCCGGTACACTCCACTGTGTTATTTCATCAATACTGAAGGATTATCCTCATGTACCAGGATCTTATTCGTAACGAACTGAACGAAGCGGCGGAAACGCTGGCGAATTTTCTGAAAGATGATGCCAATATTCACGCTATTCAGCGCGCGGCGGTCCTGCTTGCCGACAGCTTCAAAGCCGGCGGTAAAGTGCTCTCCTGCGGTAACGGCGGTTCCCACTGTGACGCCATGCACTTCGCCGAAGAGCTGACCGGACGCTATCGTGAAAACCGTCCGGGCTACCCGGCGATTGCGATTTCCGACGTGAGCCACATCTCCTGTGTAGGCAACGACTTCGGTTACGACCATATCTTTTCCCGCTACGTTGAAGCCGTAGGCCGTGAAGGCGACGTGCTGCTGGGTATCTCCACGTCCGGTAACTCTGCTAACGTGATCAAAGCGATCGCCGCCGCGCGTGAGAAGGGCATGAAAGTGATCACCCTGACCGGGAAAGATGGCGGTAAGATGGACGGTACAGCGGACATTGAAATCCGTGTACCACACTTCGGTTATGCGGATCGCGTTCAGGAAATTCACATCAAAGTGATCCACATCCTGATCCAACTGATCGAAAAAGAGATGGTTAAGTAAGACTTCGCTGGGGGGCGCCGGTGCCCCCCGCTGTTGTGGAGGTGATCTATGTGCGAACTGCTCGGGATGAGCGCCAATGTGCCAACCGATATCTGCTTTAGTTTTACCGGGCTGGTTCAGCGCGGTGGAGGAACCGGGCCGCATAAAGACGGCTGGGGTATTACCTTCTACGAAGGCAAAGGATGTCGCACGTTTAAAGATCCACAACCCAGCTTTAACTCACCCATTGCCAGACTGGTGCAGGACTATCCTATTAAATCCTGTTCGGTGATCGCCCATATCCGCCAGGCCAATCGCGGCGAAGTGGCGCTGGAAAATACCCATCCGTTTACCCGTGAACTGTGGGGCCGTAACTGGACCTATGCGCACAACGGGCAGCTTTCGGGCTATAAGTCGCTGGAAACCGGCAATTTCCGTCCTGTCGGTGAAACGGACAGCGAAAAAGCATTTTGCTGGCTGCTGCACAAGCTGACCGAGCGCTACCCCCGTACGCCCGGCAACATGACCGCCGTTTTTAAGTACATAGCGTCACTGGCGTCTGAGTTACGCGAGAAGGGCGTCTTTAATATGCTGCTGTCTGACGGGCGCTACGTGATGGCGTTCTGCTCGACGAATCTGTTCTGGATCACCCGACGTGCGCCGTTTGGCGTCGCCACGCTGCTCGATCAGGATGTGGAAATTGATTTTCAGAAGGAGACCACACCGAACGATGTGGTCACTGTCATTGCAACGCAGCCGCTGACCGGCAACGAAACCTGGCAAAAGATCATGCCAGGCGAGTGGGCGCTATTTTGTCTCGGGGACCGCGTAATTTGACGCCAGCTGCGGCTGAACCACTTCATGGCTGAGCGGTTTACTCACCACGTAACGGCCATTGACGATGGACACCACCGGCGGCTTATGGGTCTGCTCGAAGTAGTCATAGCCCGGTTTTAGCTGTTTCCAGAAATCTGTGTAAACAGAGTACTTATGGCGCGCCATGTTCGCATCCGTCATACGGAACGGGTAGATGCTGACCTGAACATTCGGCTGGCCGAAGACCAGTGCGCCCGTGACAAACTGGAAGATTTCATCAATGCCGGAATCCGTCATCGCATAACAACCGACTGACACGCAGGCACCGTGAATCATCAGGTATTTCCCTTCGTAACCGTGTGCACGGTCGAAGGCATTGGGGAAACCGATGTTAATCGCTTTATAGAACCGGCTGTCCGGTTTTAGCTGGTTACGCTGAACGTTGTAAAACCCTTCCGGACTTTTGAAGTCACCCTGGCGCTGTTTCGGCCCCAGCCCGCCAGAATAGTTACAGATTTTGTAGCTATCGAGCAGCTGATACGTCTCGCCCATTTTGACAAACAGATCGAGTGTGCGCTCTTCCTTGAAGATTTGAATATAAACCGGGGATCCCATCAACTGCTGTTTATACTCTTTGCTGACCGGCGTCGTTGAACTATTACTGCCAAGCAGCCCGGCAAACGACATGCACGGTATCAGAAGCATCGCAATGAACAATGCGATTTTACGCATACTACTGGTTCCTTGATAAAACAATGACCAACTTGCCAGAACGGCAAAAGACACCCGAAATCAGACTAATCTGGACAGGAGCGCTCACATTAGCACCGATGGAGATTTTCGCAAGAGCCAACCTTTGCGTTTACAAATTAGTTTTACTTTATAACCCATTCACATTGTCCTGACTCCAGGAACTTTGCGCAATAGCTCGCATTTCAGCGCGTCAGACGGCGGATTTGCTGCCCCTGGCAGAGCCGAAAATGGTACACTTCGGCCTCTCTGGATTGTTGTTCATGGATACCTGCTAACCACATGTTTAGAATTAGAAAAGGACTCGATCTGCCAATCTCTGGCGTGCCTGAACAGCACGTTACCACCGGCGCCAGTATTCATCATGTCGCCATTGTAGGTGATGATTACGTGGGCATGCGTCCCGCGATGCTGGTACAGGAAGGCGATCGCGTAATAAAAGGCCAGGCGCTCTTCGAGGATAAAAAAAATCCTGGCGTTATGTTTACAGCCCCAGCCAGCGGCACCGTTGTCGCCATCCATCGTGGTGAGCGTCGCGTTCTGCAATCGGTAGTTATTCAAATTGAAGGCGATGAGAAACGCGAATTTGCGCGTTTTGACGCCGCCGATCTCGCTACCCTCAGCCGCGACGCGGTGCAGACGCAACTGCTGGAGTCGGGACTGTGGACGGCGCTTCGCACGCGCCCCTATAGCAAAACGCCCGTGCCTGGCACTGTGCCAGCCGCTATCTTCGTTACGGCCATCGACACCAACCCGCTCAGCGCAGATCCGCAGCCTCTTATCCTGGCGGAACGCAAAGCTTTCGATGCCGGCCTCACCGTGTTAACGCGCCTGACGCCGGGCAAAGTGCATGTCTGCCAGGCCAGCGGCGGTAAGCTGGGCGGGCATCCGCAAGGGCAGGTAGCCTTTAATGAATTTGCCGGTCCGCATCCGGCCGGGCTGGTGGGAACACATATTCATTTCCTGGAGCCGGTAAGCCTGACGAAACAGGTCTGGCATCTTAATTATCAGGACGTGATCGCTATCGGTAAGCTGTTCACCACGGGTGAGCTGTGCGCAGAACGCATTATTGCCATCGGCGGCCCTCAGGCAACCCAACCGCGTCTGGTTCGCACGCTGCTTGGGGCAGACCTGACGGCGCTGTTGGCTGGCGAAACGAAAGAGGGTGAAAACCGTATTATTTCCGGTTCGGTGCTGAGCGGCAGGCACGCGACAGGCCCGATGGCCTGGCTGGGTCGTTTCCATCTTCAGGTGAGCGTGGTGCTTGAAGGGCGGGAGAAAGAGCTGTTCGGCTGGGTGCTGCCTGGCGCAGAAAAATACTCGGTAACCCGCACCACGCTCGGCCACTTCCTGCGTCGTAAGCTGTTTAACTTCTCCACCAGTACCAACGGCGGTGAGCGCGCCATGGTTCCGATTGGCAACTACGAACGCGTGATGCCGCTGGATATTCTGCCCACCGTGCTGCTGCGCGATCTCCTGGCCGGCGATACCGACGGTGCCCAGGCGTTGGGCTGTCTGGAGCTGGACGAAGAAGATCTGGCGCTGTGTACCTATGTGTGTCCAGGTAAATACGAATATGGACCCGTATTGCGCGAGGTGTTAACCCGCATTGAGCAGGAAGGATAACCATGGGCTTAAAACACCTCTTTGAAAAAATTGAGCCGCACTTTACCGAAGGGAAGCTCAAAAAGTACTACCCGCTGTATGAAGCGACAACGACCATTTTCTACACGCCGGGTCTGGTGACGAAAGGCGCGGCGCACGTTCGCGACGCCATCGACCTCAAGCGAATGATGATTCTGGTCTGGTTTGCGGTCTTCCCGTCCATGTTCTGGGGGATGTATAACGTTGGGTTGCAAACTATTCCGGCGCTGCACCATATGTACGATGCAGAGCAGCTGGCGCAGGTGATTCAGTCTGACTGGCACTATCGTCTGGCGCAGTCGCTGGGGGTGAGCTTTGCGGCAGATGCCGGCTGGGTCAGCATGATGACGCTGGGCGCTGTCTTCTTCCTCCCTATCTATATGACTGTCTTTATCGTCGGCGGTTTCTGGGAGGTGCTTTTCGCTATTATTCGCAAACATGAGATCAACGAGGGCTTCTTTGTTACTTCTATTCTGTTTGCGCTGATTGTTCCGCCAACGCTGCCGCTCTGGCAGGCGGCGATGGGGATCAGCTTTGGCGTGGTGATTGCCAAGGAGATCTTCGGCGGGACCGGACGCAACTTCCTCAATCCGGCGCTGGCAGGGCGCGCGTTCCTGTTCTTTGCTTATCCGGCGCAAATCTCGGGCGACCTGGTGTGGACGGCAGCAGACGGATTCTCCGGCGCGACGCCACTTTCACAGTGGGCGGCTGGCGGCGGCGAAACGCTGGTCAATAATGCAACCGGACAGCCTGTCACCTGGTTTGATGCGTTTATCGGCAATATTCCGGGCTCCATCGGTGAAGTGTCTACCCTGATGATTTTGATCGGCGGGGCCATCATCCTCTTTGGCCGCGTGGCGTCCTGGCGCATTGTCGCAGGCGTCATGCTCGGGATGGTACTCACCGCCACGCTTTTCAACTTCATTGGTTCAGACACAAACCCGATGTTCTCCATGCCGTGGTACTGGCACCTTGTGCTGGGAGGCTTTGCGTTTGGCATGATGTTCATGGCCACCGATCCGGTCTCGGCTTCGTTTACCGACAGAGGTAAATGGTGTTACGGCGCGCTCATTGGGGTGATGTGTGTACTGATTCGCGTGGTCAACCCGGCTTATCCGGAAGGGATGATGTTGGCCATTCTGTTTGCCAATCTGTTTGCGCCGCTGTTCGACTACCTGGTCGTGCGCGCCAACATTAAGCGGAGGAAGGCGCGTGGCTGAGATCAAAAATAACGACAGCATCAGCAAAACGCTGCTGGTGGTGCTGGTACTGTGTCTGGTCTGTTCCATTGTCGTGGCCGGTTCTGCCGTAGGGTTAAAACCGCTACAGCAGGAGCAACGAGCGCTGGATAAACAGCGTAACATCCTGGCCGTGGCCGGGCTGATGCAGGAAGGCATGACGAAGGATGACGTCGCAGCGGTGTTTGCCGAACGTATTACCGCACGGCTGGTGGATTTAAAAACCGGGGAGTTAATGGATAAAGACCCGGCGAAATACAACCAGGCGCTGGCGCTAAAAGATCCGCAGATGAGCACCACGCTTGACGCCTCGCAGGATCCGGCAGGCATTAAGCGCCGCAGCAATGTCGCGGAGATTTACCTCGTCCGTGACGAGCAAAAGCGCATCCAGGAAATCGTGTTGCCCATCTATGGCAACGGTTTATGGTCAATGATGTACGCCTTTGTGGCGCTGGATACCGATGGTCGTACGGTGAAAGGCATTACTTATTACGATCAGGGCGAAACACCAGGGCTGGGGGGCGAAGTTGAGAACCCTAACTGGCGGGCACAGTTTGTTGGTAAAAAAGTGCTCGACGACAACGGCCAGCCTGCGCTGAAGGTGGTGAAAGGGGGCGCGCGTCCCGGCGATGAATTTGCCGTTGATGGCCTTTCCGGCGCCACGCTCACCTCTAACGGTGTGCAGCACAGCTTTGATTTCTGGATGGGTGAACTGGGCTTTGGTCCCTTCCTGAAGAATGTACGTGAAGGAGCGCTGAATAATGGCTGATACGGGTGAACTGAAAGAAGTTAAAAAGGTGCTGATTGGCCCGCTGTTAGCCAATAACCCGATAACGCTACAGGTGCTGGGGGTGTGCTCGGCGCTGGCGGTGACCACCAAGCTGGAAACGGCGGTGGTCATGACGCTGGCGGTAACGCTGGTGACAGCGTTTTCCAGCATGTTTATCTCAATGATCCGCCACCACATACCCAACAGCGTGAGGATCATCGTGCAGATGGCGATTATCGCCTCGTTGGTGATCGTGGTCGATCAGCTCCTGCGCGCCTTCGCCTATGAAACCTCGAAGCAGCTTTCGGTGTTTGTCGGCCTGATAATCACCAACTGCATCGTGATGGGGCGTGCTGAAGCCTATGCGATGAAAATGCCACCGCTGGCGAGCTTTATGGACGGTATTGGCAACGGCCTGGGTTACGGCGTGATCCTGTTGACGGTTGGTTTCCTGCGCGAACTTATTGGCAGCGGCAAGCTGTTTGGCATTCCGGTGCTGGATACGGTACAGAACGGCGGCTGGTATCTGCCGAACGGCCTGTTCCTGCTGGCCCCAAGCGCATTTTTCATTATCGGTTTGCTGATCTGGCTGATTCGTACGTTGAAGCCTGAACAGCAGGAAAAGGAGTAACCGACAATGGCTCATTACCTGAGTTTATTTGTGCGCGCGGTGTTTGTTGAAAACATGGCGCTCGCTTTCTTCCTGGGCATGTGTACGTTCCTTGCCGTTTCTAAAAAGGTATCGACGGCATTTGGTCTGGGCGTGGCAGTTACCGTTGTGCTGGGGCTTTCCGTTCCGATTAACAACCTGGTATTCAACTTCGTGCTGCGCGATGGCGCGCTGGTGGAGGGGGTTGATCTTAGCTTCCTGAACTTCATCACCTTTATCGGAGTGATTGCGGCGCTTGTTCAGATCCTGGAGATGATCCTCGATAAATACTTCCCGTCGCTGTACAACGCGCTGGGGATCTTCCTGCCGCTGATCGCCGTGAACTGCGCCATCTTCGGTGGCGTCTCGTTTATGGTTCAGCGCGATTACAACTTCAGTGAATCGGTTGTGTATGGCTTCGGTTCCGGTATCGGCTGGATGCTGGCGATTGTCACCATGGCGGGGATCCGTGAAAAAATGAAATATGCCAACGTACCTGCGGGGCTTCGTGGCTTAGGGATCACCTTTATCACCACCGGCCTGATGGCGTTGGGCTTTATGTCCTTCTCCGGTGTGCAGCTATAAGGGCTAACAGATGGAAATTATTCTTGGCGTGGTGATGTTCACGCTGATAGTACTGGTGCTGTCAGGGCTGATCCTGGCGGCGCGTGCGAAGCTGGTCAATTCCGGGGATGTGATCATTGATATCAATGACGATCCGCAGAATCAGATCCGTACCCCGGCAGGGGATAAGCTGCTTAACACGCTCTCCGGCAACGGGATTTTTGTCTCGTCTGCCTGTGGCGGCGGTGGCTCCTGTGGCCAGTGCCGTGTGACGGTCAAAGAGGGCGGCGGTGATATTCTGCCAACGGAACTGTCGCATATCACGAAGCGTGAAGCGAAAGAGGGATGCCGTCTGGCGTGCCAGGTCGCTGTGCGCCAGAACATGAAGATTGAGCTGCCGGAGGAGATCTTCGGCGTGAAAAAATGGGAATGCGAAGTTATCTCTAACGATAACAAAGCCACGTTCATCAAAGAGCTCAAGCTGCGTGTCCCTGAAGGGGAGAGCGTCCCGTTCCGTGCGGGTGGGTATATCCAGATTGATTGTCCGGCACACACCGTCGCGTATGCTGACTTCGATGTGCCTGAGGAGTACCGGGCAGACTGGGATAAATTTAACCTCTTCCGCTTTGTTTCCGAGGTAAAAGAGCCCGCGCTTCGCGCCTATTCCATGGCTAACTATCCGGAAGAGAAGGGCATTATTATGCTCAACGTGCGTATCGCCACGCCGCCACCGAATGTGCCTGATGCCCCTCCTGGCGTCATGTCGTCGTATATCTGGTCCCTCAAGCCTGGCGACAAAGTGACGATTTCCGGCCCGTTCGGCGAATTCTTTGCCAAAGATACCGATGCGGAGATGGTCTTTATCGGCGGCGGTGCGGGTATGGCGCCGATGCGTTCGCATATTTTTGACCAGCTCAAACGACTTGGCAGCAAGCGTAAGATCAGCTTCTGGTACGGGGCGCGTTCACTGCGCGAAATGTTCTATGACGATGAGTTTGAACAACTGGCGCGTGATAACCCTAACTTTACCTTCCATGTGGCGCTATCCGATCCGCAGCCGGAAGATAACTGGACAGGCTATACGGGCTTCATCCACAACGTGCTGTATGAAAATTACCTCAAACAGCACCCGGCACCGGAAGACTGCGAGTTCTATATGTGTGGTCCACCAATGATGAACGCCGCCGTGATTAAGATGCTAAAAGATCTTGGCGTGGAAGATGAGAACATCATGCTTGATGATTTCGGAGGCTGATTATGCTGACTTTTCTGGCGACCTTTGCGGTGTTTGTGCTGGTGATCTTCGGCATGTCCTTAGGCTGGATCATCAAGCGTAAAAGCATTCAGGGCAGTTGCGGAGGCATCTCTTCCATCGGAATGGAAAAAGTGTGCGATTGTCCGGAACCGTGCGATGCGCGGAAAAAGCGGATGGCTCGCGAGCAGCAACGCATTATTTAGTCTTCCAGGTCGGGTAAGGCAACGCCGCCACCCGACAATTCCTGCGCGCACTTCTCAACCCTCATTTGTTTACTGTATACTTATCCAGTAATAAGTGAGGGCTTACTATGCGCAAAATAATCCATGTCGATATGGACTGCTTTTTTGCCGCAGTGGAGATGCGTGACAACCCGGCGCTGCGGGATATTCCGATCGCCATTGGCGGCAGCCGGGTTCAGCGCGGTGTCATCAGCACCGCCAACTATCCTGCTCGCAAATACGGTGTACGCAGCGCCATGCCGACAGCGATGGCGCTGAAACTGTGCCCGCATCTCACTCTTTTGCCCGGATGTTTTGATGCCTATAAAGAAGCATCGAGCCACATTCGGGAGATCTTCTCCCGCTACACCTCACTGATTGAACCGTTATCGCTGGATGAAGCCTATCTGGATGTCACCCACAGCGTGCACTGCCACGGCTCCGCCACCCTCATGGCGCAGGAGATCCGCCAGACTATTTTTAACGAGCTGAACCTGACGGCATCGGCAGGCGTCGCGCCGGTCAAATTTCTCGCCAAAATCGCCTCCGATTTAAATAAGCCCAACGGCCAGTACGTCATCACTCCGGAAGAGGTTCCGGCGTTTTTAAAGACGCTGCCGCTCAGCAAAATCCCCGGCGTGGGCAAAGTCTCCGCCGCGAAGCTGGAAAATATGGGGCTACGCACCTGCGAAGACGTTCAGCGCAGCGATCTGGCGCTGCTGCTTAAGCGTTTTGGCAAGTTTGGCCGCGTACTGTGGGAACGCAGTCAGGGCATTGATGACCGGGATGTGAACAACGAACGGCTGCGTAAATCGGTCGGCGTTGAACGCACGCTGAGCGAAGATATCCATGACTGGACCGAGTGTGAAACCATTATTACGGAACAGCTTTATCCTGAGCTTGAACGACGCTTACTGAAGGTCAAACCGGATCTGCTTATTGCCCGACAGGGCATCAAACTGAAATTTAACGATTTTCAGCAGACGACGCAGGAGCACGTCTGGCCACGCCTCAACAAAGAGGATCTTATCGCGACGGCGAAAAAGGCGTGGGAAGAACGGCGGGGCGGACGAGGGGTGAGGCTGGTGGGGCTGCACGTCACCTTGCTGGATCCGCAGCTGGAGCGTCAACTGGTGTTGGGACTGTAGATTACGCTAATCGTAGGCCCGGCAAGCGTAGCGCCACCGGGCATCAAACGGCTAATTACTTAACAGGAATTGCTTTCAGCAGCTCAGTCAGCAGCGTCCAGTAGTGACCGACGCTTTCAATGTGAACCTGCTCATCCGGGGAGTGTGGCCCGGTGATGGTTGGCCCGATGGAGACCATGTCCATATCCGGATACGGTTTCTTGAACAGACCACACTCCAGACCCGCATGAATAACCTGAATGTTCGGGGTGCTGTTGAACAGTCGCTGATAAGTTTCACGCACCAGTGCCATGACCGGAGAACTTGCATCCGGCTGCCAGCCCGGGTAGCTGCCTTTTGCAGACGTTTTCGCGCCCGCCAGGGTACCCAGAGATTCCAGCATGCTCACAACGTACTCTTTACCGCTGTCGATCAGGGAACGGATCAGGCAGATGATCTCTGCGCTGTCGTCACCCATGGTCACCACGCCCAAGTTCAGGGAGGTTTCCACCACGCCTTTCGCCACGTCAGAGTTGCGAATAACGCCGTTTGGCGTTGCGTTCAGCAGCTGGACGAACGTGTCACGAGACTGTGCGGTCAGCGCGGCTTTATCCGTCGTAACGGACTCCAGCACCACCGTCAGGTTTTTCTCTTTCGCAGACAGTTCGTTTTTCAGGATCTCCAGATACACGCTGGAGAGTTTTTTCAGTTCGTCCGCTTTCGACGCAGATACCGCCACGGTGGCGAAGGCTTCGCGAGGGATCGCGTTACGCAGAGTACCGCCGTTGAAGTCCACCAGACGCAGATCCAGTTCAGCGGCATGGCCCGCCAGGAAACGCGCTAGCAGTTTGTTGGCGTTGCCCAGGCCCAGGTGAATATCACCGCCGGAGTGACCGCCTTTCAGCCCTTTCAGCGTCAGCTTAAAGGTCTCGAATCCGGCAGGGATCGCTTCGCGGGACAGCGGCAGGGTAGAGATAAAATCGATCCCGCCCGCGCAGCCCATGTAGATCTCACCCTCTTCTTCGGAGTCGGTGTTGATCAGAATGTCCGCTTGCAGCCAGTTTGCCTGGAGACCGAACGCGCCATCCATGCCCGCTTCTTCAGTCATGGTCAGCAGCACTTCCAGCGGACCGTGTTCAACGCTGTCGTCAGCCAGCACGGCCAGCGCGGAAGCCATACCAATGCCGTTATCTGCGCCCAGAGTCGTGCCGCGCGCCTTCACCCACTCACCGTCGATGTACGGCTGGATCGGGTCTTTTGTGAAGTCGTGAACGGTGTCGTTGTTTTTCTGCGGAACCATATCCAGGTGCGCCTGCAATACCACTGGCTTACGGTTTTCCATACCTGCGGTGGCAGGTTTGCGGATAAGAATATTGCCAACCTGGTCGCGCTCAGCGTGCAGACCTTTTTCCTTTGCCCAACCCATAATATGTTCGGCAAGCTGTTCTTCGTGATAGGAAGGGTGCGGAATGGAGCAGATTTTGGCAAAAATATCCCACAGTGGTTGTGGAGATAATTGAGACAGTTCAGACACGATAGGTCTCCTTGTCGTTGCGCTGCAAAACAATGTTGCAGGTCACAGGGTTAGCAGGTTAATCGTTACCACAAGTCAGGCTTGCGAGATGCAACTGAGAATACCACTTTCTCCCGTGGCTGGTAGCATTAAGCATGTAAAAACTCAGGCTCATGGCGTGTAACACTGGTTTTTAGTGCGTCAGATCTCTATAATCTCGCGCAACCTGGTTCACCCTCATTTTTTTAAGCCGTATATAAACAGGCTGGGACACTTCACATGAGCGAAAAATACGTCGTCACCTGGGACATGTTGCAGATTCACGCACGCAAACTGGCTGCGCGTCTGATGCCTTCCGAACAGTGGAAAGGCATTATTGCCGTCAGCCGTGGCGGTCTGGTACCGGGGGCGCTGCTGGCTCGTGAGCTGGGTATTCGTCATGTCGATACCGTATGTATCTCCAGCTACGATCACGACAACCAGCGCGAACTGAAAGTGCTGAAACGCGCGGAAGGCGACGGTGAAGGCTTTATCGTTATCGACGATTTGGTGGACACCGGCGGTACCGCGGTGGCTATCCGCGAAATGTATCCAAAAGCGCACTTCGTCACGATCTTCGCGAAACCAGCGGGTCGCCCACTGGTTGATGATTACGTCATTGATATCCCGCAGGATACCTGGATTGAACAGCCATGGGATATGGGCGTGGTCTTCGTACCGCCTATCTCTGGCCGTTAATTTCAGTACGTAACTTTACACGCCCGGTTATGCCGGGCGTTGTTCTTTTTAGCCTGCCACGCGTTACAATGGTCTTCATATGACGTATCCATGGAGGCAACGCAATGACGCAGGCGAATCTTACCGAAACTCTCTTCAAACCCCGTTTCAAGCACCCTGAAACGTCGACGCTGGTGCGTCGGTTTAATCCGGGGACAATGCCTGCCGTTCAGTCAGCGTTAGACGGTAAGAACGTGCCCCACTGGTATCGAATGATTAACCGCCTGATGTGGATCTGGCGCGGCATCGATCCGCGTGAAATCCTCGACGTGCAGGCGCGTATCGTGATGAGTGAGTCCGAGCGTACCGACGGCGATCTCTACGATACGGTGGTGGGCTACCGTGGTGGAAACTGGATCTACGAATGGTCAAAGCAGGCCATGCTCTGGCAGCAAAAAGCGAGCCAGGAAGAAGACGCCACTCTCAGCGGAAAGCACTGGCTGCATGCGGCAAATCTGTACAGCATCGCTGCATATCCGCATCTTAAAGGCGACGAACTGGCAGAGCAGGCCCAGGCGCTGGCAAACCGGGCTTATGAAGAGGCCGCGCAGCGGTTGCCTGGCCGGATGCGTGAAATTGAGTTCGCCATTCCCGGTGGCAGCCCGGTGACCGGATTCCTGCATATGCCGGAGGGGGAAGGGCCGTTCCCGACGGTTCTGATGTGCGGTGGACTGGACTCGTTACAAATTGACTATTACAGCCTGTATGAGCGCTACTTTGCCCCAAACGGAATCGCCATGCTGACGCTTGATATGCCTTCCATTGGTTTTTCATCCAAATGGAAACTTACGCAAGACTCCAGCCTGCTGCACCAGCATGCTTTAAAAGCGCTGGAGAATATCCCTTGGGTTGACCACACCCGGGTTGGCGCGTTTGGCTTCCGCTTTGGCGCTAACGTCGCGGTACGGCTTGCCTACCTTGAATCTTCACGCCTGAAGGCCGTCGCCTGTCTTGGCCCGGTGGTGCATGCTCTGTTAAGCGATCCTGCGCGTCAGGGTAGCGTTCCTGAGATGTATCTGGACGTGCTGGCGAGCCGACTTGGCATGCATGATGCTTCAGACGAAGCGTTGCGCATTGAACTTAATCGTTATTCATTAAAAACGCAGGGCTTACTCGGCCGCCGCTGCCCAACCCCGATGATGTCCGGTTTCTGGAAGGACGATCCGTTTAGCCCGGAAGAGGAGTCACGCTTAATCACGTCGTCATCTTCTGATGGTAAATTGCTGGAGGTACCCTTCAGCCCGGTGTACCAGAATTTTGACAAAGCGCTGAAAGAGATCACACGCTGGATCACGCAGAGATTGTGTTAATAGTTTGCTAAATTTCGTTGGTTTGGTAAAACAGTGCTTCACAAAAGGAGATCGCAATGACGTTACCGAGTGGACACCCGAAAAGTAGACTGATTAAGAAGTTCATGGCTCTTGGCCCGTATATTCGAGAAGAGCAGTGTGAAGAGAATCGCTTTTTTTTCGACTGCCTGGCTGTTTGCGTCAACGTGAAGCCTGCACCCGAAAAACGTGAGTTCTGGGGCTGGTGGATGGAAATGGAAGCACAGGAAAACCGTTTTACCTATAGCTATCAGTTTGGCCTGTTTAATAAAGACGGGCACTGGCAGGCGACGAGCATCAAAGATCAGGAAGTGATCGATCGCCTGGAGCATACGCTAAAAGAATTTCACGGCAAAGCTCGTGACCTGCTGGCAACGCTGGATCTGAAGCTGGAGCCTGCGGACGATTTTTCCAGCGAAGCGGTGAAACTGAGAGCCTGATGATGTCACAGCGCCGGGTGGCGGCTACGCCTTACCCGGCCTGAAAAATGTACTATCCCGTACGCCCGGTAAGCAGAGCGTCACCGGGCACAAAAAAACCGGCTCAGCGCCGGTTTTTTTATTACCATAACATCAGAACTGGTAGGTCATGCCCAGCGCAACGATATCATCGCTGCTTACGCCCAGTTTATTATCGTCATCGATCTGGTTGATCTTATAATCAACAAAGGCAGACATATTTTTGTTGAAATAATATGTCGCACCTACGTCGATGTATTTCACGATATCTTCATCGCCGATACCTTCGATATCTTTGCCTTTAGACTGCACGTAACCCAGAGATGGACGCAGACCAAAGTCAAATTGATATTGCGCGACCACTTCGAAGTTTTGCGCTTTATTTGCAAAGCCACCGGAAATAGGGGCCATATTGCGGGTTTCGGAATAGATAGTGGCCAGGTAAATATCGTTGGCATCATATTTCAAACCGGTTGCCCAGCCTTCTGCTTTTTTACCTTCGCCGCGTGCCTGAAGGTTTTGATCGTTGGTGCGATCGGAGCTGGCATACGCACCAATCACAGAAAAATCGCTGCCGCCGAAGTCATAGCTCAGGGAGGTACCGAAGCCGTCACCGTTTTGCTTCTTCACGTCGCGGTTTTCATTTTTGCCCTGGTATTGCAGGGTCATGTTCAGGCCGTCAACCAGGCCAAAGAAATCGGTATTACGGTATGTGGCCAGACCGGAGGCGCGTTTCGTCATGAAGTTATCGGTCTGCGCCAGGCCGTCACCGCCGAACTCCGGGAACATATCGGTGTATGCGGCGACGTCATACAGCGCGCCCAGGTTACGGCCGTAATCCAGTGAGCCGAAGTCTTTCAGTTTCAGCCCGGCAAATGCCAGACGTGTTTTTTGAGAAGAGTCGCTCTCAGCTTTGTTACCTGCGAACTCAGCTTCCCAACGTCCGTAGCCCGTCAGCTGATCGTTAATCTGCGTTTCACCCTTAAAGCCGAAACGAACGTAAGTCTGGTCACCATCCTTAGCGTCATCATCACTGATGTAGTGCATTGCTTTTACTTTGCCGTACACGTCCAGTTTATTCCCGTTTTTATTATAAACTTCTGCTGCCTGAACAGATGCGGAAGCAACTACGCCCATTACCACTAATGCCAGAGTGCTCTTTTTCATTTTCAATCCTGATTTTATAAAAACGCGCTAATATTCGCTGAGTAATAAGATTCGACTTATTACCCCGTGAAAAACAGGAAGGGTTTTATCGTTCGTGGGTGAAAGTTTTATGACAAAGTAAGAATATGTCTAAAAAAGTATGTTTTAATTTTTCGGTAATAAAATTGTCAAAATCTGCCGCTACGCTTCCTGATCCCGCGCAACAAAGTGACGGGTCATGCGCTAAGGCAGTTGGCAACGGAGCTGACACCTGTTAAAACGTCTGACTGACATCATTTTCCCTTATTGTTGAACGGCAGAGAATCATGAGTGACAGCCAGACGCTGGTGGTAAAACTCGGTACCAGTGTGTTAACAGGCGGATCGCGCCGCCTGAATCGTGCCCATATCGTTGAGCTTGTACGTCAGTGCGCTCAGTTGCATGCCGCAGGGCATCGTATTGTGATTGTGACTTCCGGGGCGATTGCCGCCGGGCGTGAACACCTGGGCTACCCCGAACTCCCCGCGACGATCGCCTCCAAACAGCTGCTGGCCGCCGTAGGACAAAGCCGACTCATACAGCTCTGGGAACAACTGTTCTCCATCTACGGCATTCACGTCGGGCAGATGCTGCTGACGCGTGCGGATATGGAAGACAGAGAACGTTTCCTGAACGCCCGCGATACGCTGCGTGCGCTGCTGGATAACCATATCGTTCCGGTCATTAACGAAAACGACGCTGTTGCCACCGCTGAAATCAAAGTGGGCGACAACGATAACCTCTCTGCGCTGGCGGCGATCCTGGCAGGGGCCGATAAGCTGCTGCTTCTGACCGATCAGCAGGGGCTGTTTACCGCTGACCCGCGCTCTAATCCACAGGCTGAACTGATCAAAGACGTTCACGGCATTGACGATGCGCTGCGTGCCATTGCGGGTGACAGCGTTTCTGGTCTGGGGACCGGCGGCATGGGCACCAAGTTACAGGCCGCGGACGTGGCGTGCCGGGCCGGTATCGACACCATCATCGCCGCGGGCAGCCGTCCGGGCGTGATCGGTGATGTGATGGAAGGCATCTCTGTGGGCACTCGCTTCCACGCCCAGGCGTCCCCGCTGGAAAACCGAAAACGCTGGATCTTTGGTGCGCCCCCGGCTGGCGAACTGACCGTGGATGAAGGCGCGACCGCCGCTATTCTGGAAAGAGGAAGCTCGTTACTTCCAAAAGGAATTAAAAGCGTGACAGGCAACTTCTCGCGTGGTGAAGTGATCCGAATTCGTAACCTTGAAGGTCGCGACATCGCTCATGGCGTAAGTCGTTATAACAGCGACGCGCTGCGTCGGATTGCTGGTCACCATTCCCAGCAGATCGACGCCATCCTGGGCTATGAATATGGCCCGGTTGCCGTGCATCGTGACGACATGATTATTCGTTAAGGAGCCAGAACATGCTGGAACAAATGGGCGCAGCCGCGAAAGCCGCCTCTTATAAACTGGCGCTCCTTTCCAGCCGCGAGAAAAATCGCGTGCTGGAAAAAATCGCTGATTATCTGGAATCTCAGTCGCAGGAAATTTTGCTCGCCAACGAGCAGGATCTGCTGGAAGCGCGTCGCAACGGCTTGAGTGAAGCGCTGCTCGACCGTCTGGCGCTGACCCCGGCGCGTCTGAAAGGTATTGCCGACGACGTCCGTCAGGTGTGCAACCTCGCCGACCCGGTAGGGCAGGTGATTGACGGTGGGGTGCTCGACAGCGGATTACGCCTTGAGCGTCGCCGCGTGCCGCTTGGCGTCATTGGGGTGATTTACGAAGCGCGTCCAAACGTGACGGTGGATGTCGCCTCCCTGTGCCTGAAGACCGGTAATGCCGCGATCCTGCGTGGCGGGAAGGAGACCTGGCGCACCAACGCCGCGACGGTAAACGTCATTCAGCAGGCGCTGGAGGAGTGTGGTTTACCGGCGGGTGCCGTGCAGGCGATTGAAAGCCCCGACCGTGCGCTGGTCAACGAGATGCTGCGCATGGACAAATACATCGACATGCTGATCCCACGCGGCGGCGCGGGCTTGCACAAGCTGTGCCGTGAGCAATCTACCATTCCGGTGATCACCGGTGGTATTGGCGTATGCCATATCGTAGTGGATGACACCGCGGAGGTAGAACCTGCGCTGAAGATTATCGTCAACGCTAAAACACAGCGTCCAAGCACCTGTAATACGGTGGAAACGCTGCTGGTGCATCAGGGCATCGCCAGTACCTTCCTGCCAGCGCTGAGCAAGCAGATGGCGGAAAGTGGCGTCACGCTGCATGCGGATGAGAAGTCTCTCGCCCTGCTGAAAGACGGTCCGGCGAAGGTCGTTCCGGTTAACGCGGAGCAGTACGACGATGAGTATTTGTCGCTGGATCTGAACGTGAAGGTGGTTGCGGATCTCGATGACGCTATTGCGCACATTCGTGAACACGGAACCCAGCATTCTGACGCGATCCTGACGCGCACCCTGCGCAATGCCGATCGGTTTGTGAATGAAGTGGATTCGTCTGCGGTTTACGTGAATGCCTCGACGCGCTTCACCGATGGCGGCCAGTTTGGTCTGGGCGCGGAGGTGGCTGTGAGCACTCAGAAGCTGCACGCCCGCGGTCCGATGGGGCTGGAAGCACTGACCACCTACAAGTGGATCGGCTACGGTGATGATACGATTCGTGGCTAAATAATCACGGGTGATGCAAAAATAGCCGTTTGATTCAAAAGGGCATTGACGCATCACCCGGTTAGATCTACTCTTTTGCCCCGTGGTTACGCTCGTAACCGGCCTTTCAGGGCCGATATAGCTCAGTTGGTAGAGCAGCGCATTCGTAATGCGAAGGTCGTAGGTTCGACTCCTATTATCGGCACCATTCAAATCAAGTAGTTAGATCAATATCCTCCTTCTTTTCACAAACCAGCCTTAATCAATGTAACGGCGGGTGTAAGTGAATTTAATCTACGTTAATCAACGCAAAATTCTTCTCAGCGATCTAGTTTTCCTCAGGTAGCCAGCCAAACGCTGGGCTATTTTCTCCCTGATTTTTACTAATAAAATTCATGCTATAGCTATTCCCGCTACTAATAGCGGGAATAGCTATAGTTGTGTTTATGTGCAAACAAAAAAACGCCAGCGTTAGAAAGGCTGGCGCGGGTGGTGGGATTAGGAGAATGAAGTGTTATACATCGGCTACAGATGCATATTTCTCGGGTGGGGCTGGAATAATCATCGTAAATGTCGCTCCTGGAGAAGGTGACCAGTAGTGATATTGCTGATGGATTTATAACCATGACGTTTCATCAATCCAGTGGCCCGGCGGGCACGAAGAATGTCGATACTGCTGATGAAGGGAGACTGCTCCATAATCGTAAATCCACTATGGTCAGTACGTACCAGCTCATATTTTTCGACGATAAAATTCACTGCGTTGCTGAGTGAGATACCAGCATTGATATGTTCACGAATAGTGCTTTCATCGCTGAACGGAGTGTCATTAAGGGTTAGACCATAGTGTTGTGCCAGAAGATGTTTGAGTAGTATCTGCCAGACCTCGACAGGCGACAGGCGTGACGAAACAGGCTCCGTGGTCGGTGCAGTTGAAATTTGCATGCGTTGAGTCCTGATAAATGAGTATTGAGGAAGGTCTAGCTGGCTTCTGATTGAGGATAAATTACGATGTAAACATAACCGCAACTCCCCAACGTATCTGACTCGCAGGTTAAACCGTTGCGGATATAGATGTATTGTTTAGCCTCACGTGGGTCGAGTTTGCCGCTAAGCAGAGCGGTTTCCATATCCCGGATTAATGCTGGGAAGATCGCATCCAGCGCTGCGGATTGTTCCGGGCTGAATGTGCCGAGAAGCGTGGCACGGTCGGCCAGAAAATGCAGCCGTCGACCTTCCTGAACTAACCGGGCGCTGAATGATGGAACGGTTTGACTGTGTAAACCCCACACGTGTTCCTGAACAGGTTCTTTAGTCATCGTGATATTCCAGACTTATAGTAGTGTCACGCTACGCAGGATGGCATACGGGCCATCGCGGTCCTGACGACGTTCAGCAAAAACGGCTAGTACGCCGCTGATATCCTGGACGTGGCGACCGGTGTAATGGCAGACGCTACCGGTCCAGCGGTAACGACCTTTACAGTACGTTGCCAGACGTGAACCGGGCGTTTGGCGGTAAAGCATCATCGCCTGGCGCTTGCTGATGATTTTCATAGCCATCCCCGCTCGGCAAACGAGACGATCTCCCGGTGGCCGATGATGAGATGGTCGAGAACCCGCACATCAACCAGTAACAGCGTGTTTTGCAGGTTGCTGGTGAGCAGTCGGTCTGCCCTGCTGGGCTCTGCCATGCCGGAGGGATGGTTATGCGCGAGGATCACCGCTGCTGCGTTATGCCGCAGAGCTGCCTTTACGATTTCGCGCGGATGGACCTCAGTATGGTTGATGGTGCCGGTGAACAGAGTTTCGCAGGCCAGCAACTGATGCTGGTTATCCAAAAACAGAGCGACAAACTCTTCCCGCTCCAGCACAGCCATCTTTAACCGCAACCAGTCACGGGTTTCGGTTGCGGAGAGGAATGACACGCCGGGCTGTCGCAGGTGTTTATCCAGCAGGTTCAAGGCCCTTTGAATTGTTCGCTGTGCATATGGCGTTAAGGCTAGTGGTACGGCGGGAGCGGATGCGGGTATCAGTGATATTACAGTGCTCATTTATCCTCCTTATTTCAGTCGGCAGTCTCTTCAGCCCAGCGCCTGCTGCATTTGCTCAGCCATCACCCACAAAGCACGGTTAAGCTTCAGATCGCCATCGATCCCTTTCACTGCGCGGGTATGGCTACGTTTGCCTTGGGCAGTACGAGTGCTCAAACCACCTTTTATCAGGTTTTCCTGTAGCCGATTGAACACGGTCCACAGATCGCTGGATTCGTCCTGCCAGCGACGTGGCGCAAGGATTTGTTCTTCGGTTACTGGCTGATGCTCCTCTCCAAAACGATAGGTCAACGCCGCTTTCGCAAATGCTTGTTGAGCCGGAGGGGGAAGCATGAGGCTTTGCATTGAGTCATGCTTTTCTTCAATTCGGTCAAAAACCCGAAGCACTTCATAAGCTCCTTCAATCACTTTCTCTACCACGTTTCCTTTATGCGGTACTCGCACCTCGCCAAAACTCTCACCGCATATCAGCCCGTTCTGGCAAACCGCACGAAATAATCCCGGTAGCATCTGGTAAGAACTTGAACCATCGTGGCTGTTTAGCAGGATGATTTCTGGCACCTGCTTACCCGTGATTTGGCCTTCCCGACGCAGACGAAGCATGTGTTTAGTGTGCTCACGTTTACCGGGATCGCGAACACGGGCCTGACAGGCGAAGAACGGCTGAAAACCTTCCCGTTGCAGGCTTTCAAGTAGAGTAATAGTTGGAGTGCAGGTATATCGTTCACTACGGGATTCATGCTTTTCAGCGCTGAATACACTGGGAACGTGGTTCATCATTTCATCGTGCGTTAATGGACGGTCGCGACGGATAAGATTGACCCTGCCAAAGCGGGAAGCTAAGCGCATAGATAACTCCTTTTCTGAATTCATCGGCATAAAAAGAAAAGGCCATGCTCCCGAAAGAACATGACCTCTGATACTGCTAACGGCATTATTCGAATATGTTAACGACCCATATATTCCACTTTTGCACTGGTGGCCTTGCCATCATTGCCTACAGTGACCACTACCTTGTCGTAGGTTCGATATCCAGCATTGTAGACTTCAAATACCACTGTATTTCCCTTCACTTCATAGCTGCCAAAATCAGCGGCCTCAGCGGTTTCGCTGTCATACTCTTTTGTATACGCCTGTTTGGCTGCTTTCATGACTGAACCTTTATTTATCTCTGGTGAACTGCTCCCGGCGCTGGTGGGAAGAGCAGAGACGTATTTCGGGCAGACGCTCATCATGTCGCCACGGGTGAAAGTCATCTGTCCGCCAAAAACTTGCAGGGTTGAAACCTCCTGGCTGGCAATGGAGACAATTGCCTTTTTAGCTGCCGTAGTAGCCTGCCCCCCTTCGACTTCAGCTGCTTTAAATCCTGTTTGCTGGTTGCACATCTGGGAAGTGGGAACCATATTGCCGTTGACACTAATGCGACTCCCCATTAATTCCTGAGGACCATTAGGGCAACCCTGAAGCTGTCCGAATATGCCAATAGTGTCATTTTTCAGCATCACCAGCGCCTGACCATTATCAGTCATAGTCTGACACCAGCCGTTTTTCACAGCCTAATTACCAGCCTGAGCCGATACGGAAGCGGCAGATAACACAATTGCAATGGCTGTCTGAATTTTCATATATCACCTTGTGGATTGATCAGGAATAGTCACGAGGGGATAACAAGCGGATAAAACGCTGATGTGTGATTAATGTCCATGTCGTTATTCCTGTCTCCCTACCTGCCAGACTCCTGAAGACTTCTGTGAGGAAAATACCCTTTTTTTTGATAGGTAAAAGCGATCAATAGAGGGATGATTTATCGATTTTTTAATAGATAAAAACGATCGATATTTAATTATCGATCGTTTTTGCAGATCAATAAACTGGTTTTTAACAGTCAATTTTTGACCATGAATACCGCATTCAGCCGAAGAGTTTGTCCCAGAGGCTGGTTGCTAACTGCACCAATTTTTCACGTAACCGGCATAGCAAAACCCGCAATCCGGAAGGCAGAGAGTTTGAATCAATGACTGAATCAAATGCGCTGCCAGCTATTTCGCCAAATTGCAGCCGCACAGCGGAGTCGCTTTCAGCGTTTTTATGTTCAGACTTCAGTTGCCGATAGACTGTACTACTGGCTTGTGGAGGCAAAGCATGCACTATCAGCTCTACCAAGGCTGACAGGTTGTAGCTAGTGTGCGCAGACACCGCCATCACGGGGAAAGAGGATGAAAGCTGTCCGGCAACCATCGAACTAATAACGGCAAGAGAAAGGCATTGCTCTGCATCCGGAAGTGCCTGCCATTCCTCACCATCAGGCATTGGCCGTACCCGGTCTGCCTGGGACAGCACAAACAGAAATCTCGATGGATCGGCACCGGCGTTCAGCAGAGCCCGATGTGTGGCAATATCCGTAGCCCGTGCATGGTCGTCGGCCCTGAGGACCCAGATAATCAAATCCAGCTCAACAAGCAGTTGCTGGTACAGTGAGAGATAGGTTTCATCCTTTTCCGGGGTCTCTCCCACCCCCGGCAAATCAACCAGCGTCATGCTACGTTCACCAACGGTCAGCACCAGTCGTTGCGGCTCGCGGGTGCAGGCCATTAGATCACTGGTCAGACATACCGGCTGCTGAAACAGTGCATTGCAGAGAGAAGATTTACCGGCACCGGTTTTGCCCATGATGCCGATTACTGGTTCGTAATGAATGGCGTGCTGAAGTCTGGAAAGAATTCGGTCGCAAGCATATTGTGGTAAGAATGAGAGATGGGATCGTAATGCCTCGGTACTGGTTAGTGTATCGGGGGAATCGGGCATGATTTACTCCTGTGGATTGTTTAGGCTGATATGCACTATTTGAGTATTCACAGAGGTAATGTGGGTGTGAGATTTTTTTGAATCTTTTACTAGATGAGACAAGAAAAAGAAAAGTCCGCAGATTAGGTCACAAAATTGAGGTGTAACTATAAAGAACAACATGTTAAGTTTAAAATTGTTATGTTTTGTTCTCTATGCTAAGGAACAATAAACTCCATATGGGATGCAACTGTGCTAATACTTCATTTATCTGACATCCACTTCCGTAAGTCCGAAATCAGTACCGTACAAGATCCGAATTTGCACTTGCGGAACGAAATCATTCGAGATGCAGCTGAGCAATGTGCCGAGCTTGGGCCACCTAATGTGATTGTGATTTCTGGGGATATAGCATTTGCTGGTGATCCTGAAGAGTTTGTCTATGCAACGCGGTGGCTTGAGAAGCTCTGCGTTGCATGCGGTTGCCCGATGTCATCCATTTTTGTTGTTCCGGGAAATCATGATGTTGTGCGCTCAGTTGCTGAACAAAACATGGTTCAGATGATTCATCGGACAATCAAAGAGTCAGCGAATCCCACCGCAGAAATTTTTAGGCAACTGAATGATCCTCTGGCACAGCGCCTACTTTACGCAGGTCTCGAAAATTATAACGAATTTGCCTCGCAGTTCCTCTGTGATTTACTTCCTCCAGAAAGGACGTCTGCTAAACGTGATTTGACACTAAATGATGGCTCAACGCTTCGATTGTGGGGATTAAACAGCGCTTTTGTTTCAAGTGGGCACGATAGAGAAAGGGATTTATTTGTCGATCAGGCTAGTTTCCAGATCATGCGTGAGGATGGTGTTGTTAACCTTGTTGTTACTCATCATCATCTTTCTTGGTTAAGGCAAGCTCGAGAGCTAGAGGATCATCTAAACGATGTGGCACCAATACAAATCTTTGGTCATGTCCATATGAACCGAATAAACCTTGATCGTGATTATGTAAGGCTCACGGCTAGTGCTGCCAACCCGGATCGACATGAAAGAGGTTGGGAACCTGGATACAACTTAATTCAGCTTTCTATTGACCGAGAAGGACAGGAAAGAACTCTCCAAGTAAAAGCACATGTCAGAGTCTGGCAGACAGCTCCGAGTGGCTTTCATGCAAAAATGGATCGTAGTAGATTGCCATTTTTTAAGCAGCGCATAAATTTGGAAAACTGGACACCTCCAGAAGCTACTTTAGTTACATCGCCAACTCATGTAGAAGTTGCCCGACCTCACGAAATGCCAACTGATGACAGCGCCGTCATGGGGACTGTACGGAACTTGGCTCTTCGGTTCTACAAGCTTTCATTTAGCAAAAAATCTGAAATTGTAGGACGGTTAGATCTGTTAGAGGACGAAGACATGCACTCGCCTGATTTTGAACGTTTTCGACGTGTTTTTATCAGGGCAAATGAGCGAGGTTTGTTAAGCGCTCTAGATAATGCGATTACTGAAGTTGAACAACGATAAAAGACGGATTGAACATGGCAAAATTTACATTCGCAGATCGATATTCGGAAGCTGGGCTGGAGCCTTCATCAGAAAAAATCAACTCCAGACATGAGCCCGTTAAACGTATCATTACAGATATAACTGACGCACAACTTGTTGATTTGGTTTTATTTTATTACGGTTTTTCAAGTGGCAATCTAGAATGGTTTAGGGATGAGTTTGCTCAGGAAGATGCTGGCTTTAGTTTAGTTAACAATGAGCGGGAATCCCGCATACTCGCTTCACTTGTTCTTAGTGGCTTGGTTGAAGAAGAAAACTCAAAGGCTATTCTGGCTGTTATTAGCGCGGGGATAAAAGGAACGCGTGTACCATCTCAATCTAATTGGCTGCTATCCGCAGCTGAAGAGTCATTTTTAAGACTCTCGGTTGAAGAGCGGAGGCTTACTGAAGTACAAACTAAAATCTCGCCTCCAGGTCCATCCAAGCTTGGTTCGGAAATTACCGAGCTTGGGCAAACTAACACTTGGGAAGCTCTAACAAGCATTCTTGGCAAGATGAGAGAGGAATATCGAACATCAGCAGTTTCTTCAGCAAAGCAAGTTACGGATGTATTAGAGGAATTTGAGCATCGGACTTCGGTAATGCAAGAAGAGAGTCAGATGCTTTGGTGGTTGACAGGTGGTTATAGTCGCACCTTCGAGCGAAGTTTTTCGACCTTTGGACCGATGCAAGCAGCTGTTGTAGGCGCTGTAGATTTGGGGACGTTAACTACTTATACACAACTAGGTCCCATTGCTATTCCTGCTATGTTGGAACGTGTCATTTCAGCTTCCAAAAAATCGAAAAAACAAGCTTCGAGTTTAGCATCTGTAATTGATAGCTTTACTGCTGTTGAACTGAAAATGCTGAATGTCCCTCACCACCTGTCCCCTATATTAGCACCTGTTTCATGCGCTATTGATTCAGCAAGAACCGTTGGGACTGGTTTGTGGCATACTTTATTTCAGACCAAAACTGGTCTTGACGCAAATGCTGAATTCTCACCTTTGATATTGGGTGAACAGCTGTACCGCGAACATCTGTTAGGACAATTAATGTGATAGATGAACAAGGTGAATTAGATAGTGACTTGGATGTCTTCGAACAGCCGGTCACAGCAGAGGTACCTGCACAGAGCCAAAGTTGGGAGATTTTACCCTCTGCAATGATGCTCACTCTTGAAGAGGCCGATGAGCTTCTCTGTTGGCGAGATTCTGCAATTATTGCAGTAGTTGGAGAGAAAAATGGTGGTAAAACAACCTTAATTACTGAGTTATATGGTCGTTTTCTACGTGGCCCTTTTGCAAACACTATGTTTTGCAATAGCTTAAGCCTATTGGGCTTTGAACGAAAATGTTACCAGTCTCGGGCTGCATCTGGGATGTATACCCCTGAAACACCGAGGACATCAGTTCAGGACGGTTTGAGTTTTTTTCATCTTGCTGTTTCGAACGAAAGCGATTTGCAACGACGAGACCTGCTTATTTCAGAACGCGCGGGAGAGGTTTATAAACAGATCCGCGATAAACCAGAACTAGCCATGGATATGGTGGAAATATGCAAGGCAACATCTATTGCTTTTATTGTTGATGGTGAAAGGGTTGCTTCTTCTCGTACAAGACATGAAGTTTTTTCCTCAGTCAGAACAACCATACGTGCATTGCTGAGTTCCGGATGTATTTTGGCAAAAACACAAATTCAGCTCGTGACGACTAAATATGATCTTCTTCAAGGTGAAGAGATGAATGATGCTAGGCAGGCACTAACTGAATTTGAGCAAGTCATTACGGTTCTTTTAAAAGAAAAATTTAACTTATCATTTTTTCATACATCAGCCAGAAATCCAAAAGCCGGTACCGAACCTGGACAGGGATTAGCTCCTTTATTTCAAGTTTGGATGAGCCCAAAGCCTTTGGAGATATTAGATGTAAAAATGCCTGTCTTGAATAATGAATTTGATCGTCTTATGTTGAGGAGAGGTGCCCTGTGAATTCTAACTTTATCATAATGGGACTACCTGCATCAGGTAAGACAACCTTTCTCGCTGCTCTCTGGCATTTGGTGGAATCGAATGAAACTCCCTGTCGTTTAGAATGTTACGATTATAAAGGTGATTTCTCTTATTTGAATAGTATTGCCACTGCTTGGAGAACGTTTAAAGCGGTACCAAGAACGTCACAGACTGGTGATATGAATGTGAGTATTATGCTACGCAATCGCGTTACAGGTGAATGTGGAATTGCTTTCTTTCCTGATCTTGCTGGGGAAACCTTTGATCGACAGGTGGAGGAAAGAAGGTGCTATCGCGACTTTGTTGACTCCTTTTCTGAGGAGGATGGCGTTTTATTCTTTATTAGTGCAGATCTAAAGGAAGATGATCTCTCAATTACTGATCTGAATGCTAGGTTGCCAATAAACAAAGCAGAACAAATAGAGGATAGCAGTGCTATAAATGAGAATGAAATGGCTTTAAATGAATGGGAACCAAAATTTTTACCTTGGCAAGTAAAAATAGTCCAATTACTTAGCGATCTTACTCGTCCTCCTTTTGTACAACGTAAAAGGCGGATTGCCATATTAATCTCAGCTTGGGACCTTGTTCGCTCTATGGGGTATACTCCTCAAGAATGGTTATCTGTAAATATGCCTTTAGTTGCACAGTTTTTAAAAACTAATGTCGATTATTTTAACTTTGAGATATTTGGTGTCTCTGCTCAGGGAGGGCGGCTTGACGACAATTCGGCTATTGATGAGGCCGCGAAAGGTTTGGCAAGTCGGCGTATTCAGATTGTCAGCCCGCAAGGAGAGGGGCACGATCTTACCGAACCACTTGTTTGGTTAATGACGGCGACAAAATGAAATTTGAGCATTGTTTATTTGGCTACGATGATGGGCATAGACTGCTAGCATCTTCATTCCCTCTTGGGAATGAGATTTCACTTTTAACAGAGTTGAGTGATCTTGCTCCAGGGACTGTGTTTGGTAATTCGAAAGGGTATTGGACTGGAGTACCAGTCCCTTCTATCGGATGTTATGCTTTAATGTTTACTTGGCCTGCGCCAGAAATGTCCAGACCTGGTTGCGTGTGGACTCATGCATTATTTATCAAACCTGCTTTGTTCGAATGTTTGGATGATTTATTAGTTCTAAAATCGCTGTTTGTCAGGCCGAGTGGGATTAATAATTTAGCATTCTATAAGCAGCCTTTGAATGTAAATATAGAAATGTTAAGCGCCAATGATGAATCAGCTATAAATAATGATGTCGTTCAAGAGCTGATATTGTCATTATACGAAAAAAATAACAAACAAATAGATATTGTCACTCCAGGTGAAATAGATGGAGCGTTATTTGCTGTATGGTCTCAACAATGGCCTAGATTAAGAAGGAACCTACGTTTTCAAACTGCAGTATCAATTGTTTCTCAAACAAGTCGTTCTGTACGTTTTGATGTTTCTGTCTCGATGGCCAAATCTCACAAGCCTAATTATTCAATTAAAAAATATGATTCCAATTGGATTATTGCTGCTGTAAATGACATTTCTAACAGGTCTAACAGTAGTAGAGGAGAATTACGTAATTTTTTATGGGTATACGGACAGGATGTTCAACGTCAGCGTGGTTCGTTTCGGCCTTTAATTGAAATTAATATAATCAACAAACGCTGCCGAAACGATGATGCTGAAGCTTTAATTGATCTTGTAATTGAAGCCTTTCCTGAGCGTAATAATGGAGTCCGATTAAAACAGGATCTAATGGATGGTAAGTTAGCCAGTCCTTTGCAAGCTGAATTAATTAGATTAATAATAACAAATGGTTTGACTGAAAAAAATGGCTTTCCAAGACTAACTGAGTCAGGTATTGATAATCTTGCTAACTTCTGGCCAGTAAGGTCAGAAGAAATTTTCAAACTTATTGATTCTTTGATCTTTTCGGGTGAGAGTTCTTGGGCACGAGTGTTTGATCGGATAATAGATTTAATACAAACAGTGGATTTTTGGGTATTAAGTAATGGATATTCTCGAGTTCGTGAGTATGTTATCAAAAATAGGCCAGATTTTTTAATTCAATTACATAAGCAGTTGGATGCGGAATCATTAATTACGTTAATTCCATTTGTTACTATTGAATTAACTGAAGTTAGTGATTTTATTGCCTGTGCAATTAAACGAGATAATACTGACTTAGTAAATATTTTGTTTAAAAAGTGTCCAGAGGATATTTCAGAACAAACAATTAAATCTTTAGACAAGAATGATATTAATATAGCATCTGTCTGGGTTCAGGGTCTTATTAGACGTCCAGAGTTTCTACTTAGGGCCAAAGTACTTAGTTTAGTATCGCGTAAAAGTTTGCTTTATATGCTTGCAGATTCTCTAGGGTGGTTATCTTCGTCAGTCAAGAATGCAGGTATAGCCCCTTGGAGGGAAGGAATATACGCTATTGAAGATCTTTCAGAATCGGAATCTGAGATATTCGATTGCTTTCTTATTTCTCTAGCCATTATTTCTAATGATGGTGAAGGATTAAGGGTTGTTGAATTTGCTTATGATAAAATTCATAGTAAAATGCTTCGCTCCAAGCTCTCTTTGAGAGGGGAGGAATTTCTATCTCCATTTTTACCAGACTTAGGTTGGTTTTCAAATTGGGATCTTGCATATCGTTTTCGCTTGGCAATAACAAAGGCTTATGTTCGACATAATTGGCCCACAGGTAGTTATGCTGCGCTCGCTAAAGATAAAAAGGGGCGGAAAATGCTTTCAGAAGTAGCATCGAGTATAGATGGAGCCCAAAAGTATCATGATGCATTATTTACATGAGCTAATATTTTAGTTTTCATATTTCGATATTAAAGTTTAGCTCCCGGCTGAACATGGAAATATGCAGGGAGCTTGTATTATTGGACTTGGGAAGATGTGAGGGCGACTAGTATTAATATATTAAAAAGTAATTGCAGATGAATGATGGGTTAATAGTGGGTGAATTTTTTTAAAGGAATTTGTTGATGAAAATAAAAGAGAAATTAAAGGTTACCGGTAGGCGATCTAAAATTGCTTTGCTTATCACTGCTATGGTCATGGTTTATTTTGTCATGTTTGTTCTGAAAATGATCTTCATTGAGACCAGCAATAGCGGCATTGTGATAGTCCAAAACATTCATCGACTTGTTAGTACAGTTATTTCCTTTACTTATTACCCACTAACGAAGCCATTATGGGGTTGGATTCCATCTGTCTCCTTCGATGATAGAGATCTTATCGCTCTTTATAAGCCTATTGTACCAGGTTTTGCTATTTTAACCATTTGCATGCTTTTTATACGTGATCACCGGGAGCTTAAGCAGAAATTCAAGCAACTCAGGGCAGAAGTAGAGGATGAAATTACGCGTAAACAGTTGCGTAAGGATGCTGGTTTGGTGAACGTTGATGAAACAACCACTATAGATGTGATTATCGATAATAAAAATAACACAGATCCAGCTTGGCATGATACTTGGTGGGGAAAAGTAATTATTGGTGTAGTAATTGCTCTTATTGCTGCTGCTTTTGGGCTCAGTTAGTAGTCTAAGCTGTTTTTTAAGTAATTATTGCTGCTTGTCTGATTGATTAATAATCAGGCCTTCTATAACGAAGGCCTTATGTTTTTTAGGCTAGGATCTGCTGCAACCGAAGTTTCGGTCACCTTCACCAAAGATCTTGGTATCAACTTTCGTTAGATAATCCAGTCGCTTTAACAAAGCATGGTAATCAAAAATAAAATCTGGTTTGTTTTTGTCCAGAATATATTTCCCGTTTTCAGGGAAATGAACCAGCCCTAGACAATCCTCAAGCTGTAACCCTAATGCGCTGTACCAGGCATTTATAATCATGCCTCTCAGGCAATCATCATCATAGCTACCAAGATGGTAATATGCATCTTTATTGAATACAAGACAGGCATGATAATGGCATTTTCCGGATTGAGAGTACTCCTTTCCCCACATATCGCGTAAAGTGTTTGGGTAGATTCGGGTTCCGTTCTGTGCCCGCCGGTATTCATGAGCAGCAAGCATCGCTTTTAGGGAGTTAATAAACCTCGATATCTCACCTGACTTGAGATTAGGGAAGCAGCAAACAGTGTCTCCATTATCCAATATCCTTGGGTAGTGAAGATCTACTCGCACAGCCATAATGCGACTAAATTCATTTGAAGCATTGTCAAGAACATCAATTATGCTATCACGCCAAGCTGCCACATGAAGACCATGTGATCCTTGATATTGTTTCATAGTATATACCTACCTATCTATAAGTATTAGTTCAGTTGATGCTGTATGATGCATATATAACAAGATGAATAGATATAAATAGTTAAACACAGGTATAATAATACCTATCCAACTTGATTTTTTGTCATTTATTTCACTGTGAGTTTGTTTTTTATGAAAAAATCACTCTGCAATTAGATTCATTCTATTGAGTTTATAAATGCCATATTCCTGAGTTTACTAGGATTAAGTAAGTCGTTCTTCCCCTCGTTTCAAAAAGTATTTTCTGCGTATACGCAAGATTTTTCAGTAATGGTTCTAAAGTCTTTTTATTCCTAAGTCGAACTGGTCCATATTGAAGAATGATGTTTTTCTTCAAACGTGCCAGACCATGGGAACGGCAATAATGGATAATCCAGTCGAATAGTTCATTTTCATCGTTGTTATTATTATCACTTGCAAAAAAATGTTGATACTCTTCAAGATACCATGAGCTGATTGTTTCAGCCGCATTCGTAGCTATAGGGGTGATATCGCCTTCATCGCCTCTGAAGAAATGCAGCAATGCCGCGATTCTTGCTGTATTCTCAGCAATTTTTGATGCACAATCTCTGATCTCAAAAAGTTCTCCTGTTGAGGCCATTTGAGTTTCAACGAAATTATACCAGTCGATCCATGCGCTGGCGGCTGTTGGTGAAAACTGCAACATGATTCTATCATTGTGCTGATTAGATAGAATTAATTCTTTAATTCGTTCACTGAAAATTGGCATATGTTCTCTGGATGTAACGGGGTTATTTATCTGCCGATACCCTTGAGTTGATACAGGATGGCTGAATAGGCATCTGGCATTAAACCCTGAATCCTTTGCAATTTTATTATTGCTTCTTTGAAATGTATTCAATAAATTTTGCTGAACCATAATTGATAATGTGACTCTTGCATCAGTTATAGTCAGTGGTGGCCTGTTTTTTCTGTCAATATGTACATCCCCGCCACTCCATATTGTATTGATGAGCGAAGGATTATTCAGTGCGGAACCACCGAACACCACACCACCTTCATCTGAGAGAATGCCGACCGATCGACCTTCCCCAGATAAATGATCTTTTAATGCCGCTGGAGTGGTGTCACTCATAATTAATCTGCGTGAACGGGGAAGGACGGGTTTTTTTGAATTTAATTCATCAATGTCGTCTTTGGTTTGAGAGGTATCAAGACCTTTTTTTATCTGCATTTTTAATTTGGCAAACAGAGCTTTCTTTTCTGCTTCATATATCTCAACAGCACCGGAATACCAATTCATTTCTTCGGCGTGTTGCAGCGCGAACATTTTTTCGCATTCATGTATCGCAGAAAATACATTTTTGTCAATTGCACTTTTTCGTTCGCCTGATTCTGCGATTGTAACAAAAAAAAGAGATGTTGGACCTTTGAGTCCTCCAGGCCTTTCTACATCAACTTTGCTTTGGCAAGCTAAGGATACTGCGCTCAACATTGCAGACCCTATCATTGCCATGGGAGCTTTGGTGATATTTTGTTCTTCATACGCAGCATTTCTCATGATTGCTGGAAAGGCATCAATTGGGTAAGGAATTTTTTCCATCTTTCGCCTCAGAAGTTATTGTTACTTGAAAACATCGCCGCAATGAAGGATTCAATATCGGTTCTTAGCCAGCAGTTTTTGTTATTTAACTTTCTTGGCCTTGGTAGACCTTCAGGCAATGAATTTTGGCAAAGCCACTTCCTGATAGTCTGAGGCTTTCGTCCGAGAAGGATGGCGAGTTCCTTAACGGAAATAAGAGGAGATGCAGGAATATCTTTAGTTAATTGAGATAACAGGATGCCGCTCATTTGATCACCTCGTCGATGGAGGTATGAGCCATGCTAAAAAGTGAAAAAAGCGATGAGAGATTTAAATCAAGACTTAGAGATAAGTTATGAAGAGGTAAGGGGTCCGAGGGGGAACTGTCACTATCACTTGATTTGGCTGAGCGGCCGCTGCTCCGTGAAGCGCTATGGCTACGACGAGATCTTGAAGCACGTTTTTTGGATTGTAGACGTGGGGATGAGAAACATTGCAAAACTATACGGCTAATACTTCTCATGTGCTGTGAGAATCTTACCTTAGCACGAGCAATGAAGCATTTAGTTTCACTATAGGCATTTTTAAACAGAGCGTTAACCTGTGCCTGGCATTCGGCCCAATCAACTTCTGGACGTGTTGATTCAGCATTTGAATCTATGATGATAAGCATCTCCCGCTCTGGTATGTCAAAAGCTGGATTATTCATTCAATGTATCCTCTTTGAGTTAATGTATTAAAGTGGAAGAATTGTCACCACAAAGCTTAGTGATGTCAACTAAGTAATTTATTAATAACCTATTGATTTATAACAAAATCAACACCAATCAACATCGATTTATTTTCAAATGTTGGCCTGTTCTAATGTACGTCACATGACGTTCAGGCGCTATCGTCAGCTCCGCCCGAACCTCCTGCGCGAAGTCATCGTCTGGGTTTTCCTCCAGCCAGCGCCGCATGGTCATCCATTTTGCGGCTTCGTACCTGTCCCAGCCTTCCTGATCAGCCAGCACCATTTCAACCAGGTCATAGCCCTGTTGATCGAAAGACGCAACCAGACTGGGCAGAGTGAGAAAGTCTGCAATCGACGAGACGCCGCAGGCCTGGGCTGTCTCCTCCGTCGCGGGTACCCGACGCCAGTACGGTTCGCCGATGAGCATTATTCCCCCGGGCTTGAGGCTTTTTGCCAGCAGATCCATTGTCCCGGCTACGCCACCCGCAATCCAGGTTGCGCCAACGCAGGCCGCCACGTCACATTTTTCATTTGCGACGTAGCCGGCCGCGTCGTTATGAATGAAATGGACGCGTTCGCTGACGCCGAGTTCCTCTGCGCGCAGCGTGGCCTGCGCGGTGAAGAGCGGGCTCATATCGATGCCGGTACCGGTAATACCGTAATCACGTGCCCATGTACAAAGCATCTCTCCCGAGCCGCTACCGAGATCGATAATGCATGTGCCTGGCTTCATGCGTAACACCCGGCCCAGTGTCGCGTACTTCTCTGGCGTAAAGGGGTTATGAATGCGGTGTTCGCTTTCGCTAACAGTAAAAATACGTGGGATATCCATCATCCTCTCCTCAACGATTATCAGGCTGAGCGCGAACGTTATTCAGCCCGGTGGTGTTAATGCGGTAGGGCTGGCCGTTAACGGATTTGATCAGCTTTTTGGTTTTGAGCTTTTTGAAAACGGCGAGCGTGCAGTCAGCCAGCAGTAGCCCTTCGCGGCTATAGCATTCAACGGCGGTGACGCGGCCGGAGGTATCGCGGACGTGCACAATACGGCCACCTTTGGCGAGAACGTGTAAGGTACGTTGTTCCTGACGGGATAAATTCATACTGGAAAACCTGTTTAATCATCATGTGCAAAACGTGCAAACACATAGCGGTGTCCGCATACGATTTCGGCGCATTGATAATCAGTCCGGCCTGGAAAGGTCGGGAAGCTGATTATCGGATGATTACATTCTCCAGCATCAAAGCCTCGGTTTGAGTTGATAGGTATTTACGGGGTGAATGATAACACCTGGTTATTGTCAGTGAATACCCAGGGGTGAAAAATGTGATCCCGGTTGGTATCGGGCTGAGGAGAGGGGATCATTCCTGGCCGCTCTTAATTTTGCTGTCGACCTGAGGCTGTGGTTTGCTGAAAAGATATCCCTGCACAAGCTCGCAACCCAGAGCCTGAAGCCGCTCAAGCTGCTCTTCGGTCTCAACGCCCTCGGCAATGACGCCCATATTAAGGCTTTTAGCCATACCGGTAATCAGCTTCACAATATTAAGCGCATCTTCTTGCGTAGATATCGGATTGACAAAAGATTTATCGATCTTGATTTTATCAAAATTCAGTTCGCTGAGTCTGGAGAGCGACGAATAACCTGTGCCAAAATCATCAATAGAAATTCTTACGCCCAGTGAGCGTAGTTTTTTGAGGATCGCAATGGGGTTATTTCTGTCACTGAAGAGGGAAGACTCTGTGACCTCTAACTCAAGACGGTTAGCCGGGAGCCCGGTCTCAGCCAGAACGGACTGCACCGTATTAATAAATGATTTGCTGCCCAATTGAACAGGCGAGACGTTGACGGAGATCCTGGCCGGAACAGCCCAGGAGACCGCCTCCCTACAGGCCAGTTTAAGTACAGTTTTACCTATCTCGTTGATCATGCCTGTTTTTTCAGCGGCGAAAATAAAGCTATCCGGGGAGAGCATCCCCTTGACGGGGTGCATCCAGCGAATAAGCGCTTCATAGCCGTAAATTTCCTTGCTGACGGAATTCACAATAGGCTGGTAATAAACAATAAACTCATCATTCTCTATTGCTCTTGCCATATCATTTTCAAGGGTTCTGCTTTCCTGCAACTTCTGTAGCATTCGCTGGCGGAAGACTTTGATTTGCTGAGAACCTTCTTTCTTGGCTTCATAGAGCGCCAGATCGGCAAATTTATAAAGGTAATCTGAACGTCGTTCGTTATCCGATAAAACAATACCCACACAGGTGGCTATTTTTATAAGTTGATTATTAATTGTATAGGGCTTGCTGATGCTATCACTGATTTCTCGCGCGCGTGAAACGGCTGCGGCTTCGGTTAAGCCACTGGAGAGAAAAGCAAATTCGTCACCGCCCAAACGATAAAATGTCTCTGAAAAGCGGCTCAAAGCGTTAAGGCGCGTGGATACCTCACGTAACAGTAAATCGCCAGCATCATGACCGTAGGTATCATTCACCTCTTTGAACCGGTCTAAATCGAATAACATCACCGTGACCGAAATATGTTTTTCCTCAGCCTGTAGATTAAGTTTATTGAGATCATCCCAGAAGAAAAGACGGTTTTTCATGCCGGTAAGGGAGTCATGATAAACATCGTATTCCAGTTTTGTATTCTGGATTTGCAGGGTTTCTTTGGACAGCTGAAGTTCTTCAGCCAGCGTTTTAACCTGTGTATGTGCTTTGAGAATGTTTTTATTTTGATAGATAATCAAAAAGCCCAGTATGAAGCTTAAAATAACCAGTAACAGCGAAAGTGCTGAATAAATATAATACAGAACCTGTATTTTTAGGTTAGTTTCATTGATTGTATTAACATCTTTTGTTAAAGCCGTTGATGAAAGCTGGCTTAGCGGTGCATCCAGTAAATGCATATTTTTCAGATAGAGCTTTAACTCTGAACGGCTCATTTTCTCAAGATGACCATCCAGATAGTTCAGTATATTTTCCAGGCGTAAGGCGAGCACCTGATGCGCTTTCGCGCTGTTTATATAACGACCCAGGCCGCCCTCTTTCAATAAATCATTCTGGCTCAGCATGATTTCCAGGCGCATGCGAACCTGGTCTACCGTAACGTCATCAGTCTCGGTTGCGTACAGTCCAATCCATGATTCAAATCGGTAATATTCAGATACCAGTTGGGCTACAGACCAGGACTCAGTGTAGTGAGTCAATTTTTGCAACTCCTGCTGACGGTCGTAGACAAGAAAGGCTATATATCCCGTAGTGATAAAAAGAGAAAAAATGATACCAACCAGTATCCTGTTCATTATGTTCTCCTGAACTACTATTCAATCTTCATTTTGCTGACCTGCCAGGCCGATCGCGAGTAATAAATCTGATTATTGAGTTCAGGAAGACTGTCATAAGGGTAGACGATGAATGACGGACCTTTATCGCGGATGCGCATATATTCGCCATTGACCTTTAACGCCAGGATGGCGTTGTATTTCTGGAAGTCGCTGAGAGGGATGACGGTAGTATAATCATTGAGTGCAACCACATTCAGAACAGAACCCTTAGCACCCACATACTCCATGAGTTTGCGCATCGGGATACCCTCAAACTTCGTGCGGCCATTATACCAGGGAGAGGTCGTCTGGAAACTCACCATCCCCAGTTTTTCCAGGCTGGCAATATCAAAAACGGCTTTTCCATTTTCGTTCGTATTTTCTATATTACCGGTAATGGTTAAGATGGGTTTGCCCACAGGCTTTGGCAGTTCGCCAGCCCAGCTTAAACTTTGTACCAAAAAGCAGCACAGCATTAGGATTATTCGCATATTGGCCTCCTCTTTTTAACAGAAGTATAAGAATTATAAGTTATTTATCCTATAAGTTTGTCTATTTTGTTGAACGCCATGGCTTTTTGCAAACGATACTTCATTAAATGTATTAAAATCAAATGGATAATCGTTGTTTGCCCCGTGATTGCAGACCTCTGGCTGGAGTTTACGTTTTTTAAAACATAAAAACTCAGTGTAATTAGCCACCCGGGTTTAAAAAATGATCGCTTTGATTTATTGATATATTTACGCACCCCCATTTTTTATCAATGGTGGCATCGTTAAGATGAATTTATTTGTACAAAGAATGATAACGCACCTTCAATGTGAGGGAATAAGAGAGTGCGCATACCTCTGACGTCGTTGGCAGGGATTTTCGGTTAACCCGTCTCCAGCATACTGAAACTGACGATCCGCGAGCGCCCCAGCTCTTTCGCCCGGTAAAGCGCCACATCTGCTGCGCGCAGCAGGTCGTCGCTTTGGGCGTGCTGCGGGTAACTGGCTATCCCGATCGACACATCCACCGGGCCAATCTCAGCAAGCCCATAGCGCAGCGACAGCGTATGGACGCCGTTATAAATCTCCGTTGCGCAGGCGTGAGCCTCTTCCTCATCCGCACCCGTTAGCAGCACCAGAAACTCTTCGCCACCAAAGCGGAAGGCCAGGCCGGCATCGTGCACGGCACGCTGAACAATTGTCGCCACGCTCTTAATCACATGATCGCCAGCCTCATGGCCGAAGCGATCGTTAATGCTTTTAAAGTGATCGATGTCGATCATCATGCAGCTCACCGGCTCATCATTGCGCATTGCCTGAGCTATCTGAGTGCGCAGGGTATCTTCCAGGTGGTGGCGGTTACGCAAGCCGGTGAGCGGGTCGAATAGCGCTTTTTCCAGCAGGGCATCGCGCAGACGCTGGTTGGCCAGCGCCAGACCCAGGGCTTCCGCCATTAATTCGAGATATGCGCGGGACGGCGCCGTTTCAGGCGTGATGTTCTGAAACGACAGCAAACCAATGGCTTCCCCCTGCGCAATGAGCGGCACGCACAGTGAACTGTCTTTTTGTGATTCAGGCAGATGCTGGCAACCGATATCCGGCTCGCCGTTGACCGGTGGGTGGCTCTGACCACGGCGTATGGCCCAGCATTGATCGGGGTGGAAAGCATTTTTTTCTCCCTGTGGAGATAACCATTCCGCCGCACAGCGCATCTCCCACGGGTTTCGATCCAGGATATACAGACGTCCGGCGATACCCGGCGCAATGTTGGGAGCAAACAGCTCTGCCACCTCAATCACGTCGCTGACGTTCTCGCACCCCTGCAAGCGCTGGGTCATTCGCGCGAGCAGCTCGCGGATGGCCCAGTCTGCGTCGCGTTCTTTTTCAAGCCGCTGCCTTGCCAGCCCGTTCTCGCGGAAAATGCGAATGGCCTGCGCCATATCGCCTATCTCATCGACCTGGTTGAAATTGGGCGTTTCGACGCCGTAATCCTGTGAGGCCAGGCGGTGAACCACATCGCTGAGGCGCACTACCGGGCGCAGCACGCGGTGCTTGAGAATAAAGCCCATCACGAATAAGAAGAGCAGGGCGGTCAGGCCGACCATCACCTCTGAGGCGGTACGCAGCGTTTTCGACGTGTTGGTCGCTGCCTGGACATCGGCAATAATGCGCTTATCCAGCAGCATACGAAAATGGTCAATCTTGCTCTGGGCGCGTTCCGTTTCAAGTTCGTAGATTTTGCCGAAGAGTAACGCAATGGCCTGTTGTTCCTCACCCCGGGCGACGCTGGCAATTGCTGCCTGCTGTTCATCCTGTAGGCCATCAACAATCTTCAGCCCTTCATACAGCAGCGCCAGCTCTTCGCCCGTTGCGCCCGTATCTTTTAACTGTCCCACTTTGTGTTCAATATTCTTCAGTTCACCTTCTTTCGCCTGGTACGCTTTCAGCACATCGGGCTCTTTTTTGATGGCGTAAAGGCGCGCTAAATCGGAGAGCATCCAGGTTTCTGCTTCAATCTCTTCCGTAAGCTGGTCAAAAATTTGTCGTTGCTTAACAGCCTGACGCTCTACGTTGTCGGCATGGGAAGCCATCAGCATGACGATACCGGAGGCAATGGTCAGGCACACCGTGACACCATAGGCCCAGTTTGTGATCGTGGCGATTCGCACCTGTTGGATCCTTCTACGACAAATGTGGAAGAGCGTTCATTTCAGATTATAGAAAACCCCTGATTTATCGCGAAAAAAAAGGCGGCACAGGGCCGCCTGACAAAACGCGTTTCGTTAGAGATCCGGAGGGTTTTTTCCCTCTTCGATAAAGTCTGCGTCCAGCTCCTCGGCGTTGCCTGCGTGGTCGCGGCCGGAGAAGAGGTTCCAGCAGGCGATAAACAGGGCGGCAATCAGCGGCCCAATCACAAAACCATTAATGCCGTACAGCTCCATACCGCCGAGCGTGGTGATCAGTATCAGGTAGTCCGGCATTTTGGTGTCTTTGCCCACCAGCAGCGGACGTAAAAGGTTGTCCACCAGCCCGACGATAATGACAAAAAAGCCCACAATGAACAGACCCTGCCACAACTGGTGAGTGGCAAACAGGAAGATCGCGGCGGGAACCCAGACGATAGCCGAGCCGACGGCGGGCACCAGGGAGAGGAACGCCATCAGCGCTCCCCACAGTACGCTACCGTCAATACCGACGATGGCAAAGGCGATACCGCCAAGCGTACCCTGAACCACTGCCACGACCGCCGTACCTTTTACCGTGGCTCGTGAGACGCCGACAAACTTAGCGAACAGGTGCTGTTTGGCGAAGTCAGACAGCGGCAGCGAGTCGAGGATCTGGCGCACCAGATAGGGCCCGTCTTTGAGCAGGAAAAACAGCAGGTACAGCATAATGCCGAAGCTAATAGCAAAGCCGAACGTCCCTTTACCAATCAGGAACGCGCTTCCCGCCAGATACTGTCCACCCTGTAACGCGACATCGGAAAGCTTTTTCTGAATCTGCGCGGCGTTGGTCAGGTTGTGATCCGCCAGGAAGCCGCTGGCCCAGTCCGGCAGGCGATTGAAGATACCGGCGATGACTTCCGGGAACTGCGTGTTGTTCTGTTGCAGCTTGGTGTAAACCATGTTCAGTTCCACCGCGAGCGAGGAAAGGATCACCATCAACGGAATAAACACGATCAGGCAGATAATGCCGAGTGTAAGGAGGGAAGCCAGCCCGTTGCGATCGCCCAGCGCGGTACGCAGTTTGTTTTTCACCGGGTTGAAAATGATGGTCAGGATCGCGGCCCACAGAATCGCCGAGAAATAGGGAGACAGCACGTCAAAGAAAGCCCAGGTAACAAGGGCCAGGATGAGAATAAAGAAACCTTTGGTCAGTCCGTTAAATCGCATAGTGAGTCCTGGTGAAGAAGAAACTGTGTCGACTATAGAACTGATTTAAAGATTTACCAATAATTGCGCCGAAGTCGTGCCGGGTGGCTTTTTGTTAACAATCGCGGTATAACACCCTTCTTTGGATGTTTAGATGTCCATACGTTTAGAAGGTAATATGCAAACAGAACAACAAAACGGGCAGCTTAAGCGCACCATGAAAACCCGTCACCTGATTATGCTCTCGCTGGGGGGCGTTATCGGCACAGGGTTATTCTTCAATACCGGATACATCATTTCGACAACCGGCGCGGCGGGCACGCTGCTGGCGTATCTTATTGGTGCGCTGGTGGTCTGGCTGGTTATGCAGTGTCTGGGCGAGCTTTCCGTAGCAATGCCGGAAACCGGCGCGTTCCACGTCTACGCCGCTCGTTATCTCGGCCCGGCGACAGGGTATACCGTGGCGTGGCTCTACTGGCTTACGTGGACAGTGGCGCTGGGATCGAGCTTTACCGCAGCCGGGTTCTGTATGCAGTATTGGTTCCCGCAGGTTCCCGTCTGGACGTGGTGCGTCGTCTTTTGCGTGGTGATTTTTGCTCTTAACGTCATTTCCACGCGCTTCTTCGCCGAAGGGGAATTCTGGTTCTCGCTGGTGAAAGTCATCACCATCATCGCCTTCATTATTCTCGGCGGGGCGGCGATCTTCGGTTTTATCCCGATGCAGGACGGTTCACCGGCGCCGGGCTTAAACAACATTACTGCCGAAGGCTGGTTCCCGCACGGCGGTCTGCCGATCCTGATGACCATGGTGGCGGTCAACTTTGCCTTCTCCGGAACGGAGCTTATCGGCATCGCGGCAGGAGAAACGGAAAACCCACACAAGGTTATTCCGGTTGCTATTCGCACCACCATCGCCCGGCTCATCATCTTCTTTATTGGCACCGTGTTTGTGCTGGCGGCGCTGATCCCGATGCAGCAGGCTGGCGTGGAGAAAAGCCCGTTCGTGGTGGTGTTTGAAAAGGTCGGCATTCCGTATGCGGCGGATATCTTTAACTTCGTGATCCTGACGGCGATCCTCTCGGCGGCGAACTCGGGCCTGTATGCCTCTGGCCGTATGCTGTGGTCTCTGTCTAACGAGAAAACGCTGCCGCGCTGCTTTGCCCGCGTCAACAAAAACGGCGTGCCGCTGACGGCGCTCTCCGTTTCCATGCTGGGTGGCGTGCTGGCGCTGTTCTCCAGCGTGGTTGCGCCGGATACGGTGTTTGTGGCCCTGTCAGCCATTTCCGGTTTTGCGGTGGTGGCGGTGTGGATCAGCATCTGCGCGTCACACTTCGTGTTTCGTCGCCGTCACGTGCAGTCCGGGCAGCCACTTTCGGCGTTGCAGTATCGCGCGCCATGGTATCCGCTGGTGCCCGTGCTTGGCTTTATCCTCTGTCTGGTGGCCTGCGTCGGCCTGTGGTTTGACCCCAGCCAGCGTATTGCCCTTTATTGCGGGCTTCCGTTTGTCGCCCTGTGTTATGGTGCGTACTACCTGACCCGAAACCTGACCACGCAGGAGCCTGAACATGTCGCAGAATAATCCGCTTACCGCCCTCCTTGAAAACCAGCCGTTTGTCGTGCTGGATGGGGCGATGGCAACGGAGCTGGAAGCGCGCGGTTGTAACCTTGCCGACAGCCTCTGGTCGGCCAAAGTGCTGATGGAAAACCCGGAGCTGATCCGGGACGTGCACCTCGACTATTACCGCGCGGGGGCACAGGTGGCGATCACCGCCAGCTATCAGGCCACGCCTGCGGGCTTTGCCGCACGCGGGCTGGACGAGGCGCAATCCCGGGCGTTGATTGGCAAAAGCGTAGAGCTGGCACGCAAAGCGCGGGAAGCGTACCTGGCAGAGAATGCGCAGGCGGGCACGCTGCTGGTGGCGGGGTCGGTAGGGCCGTACGGCGCGTACCTTGCCGATGGATCTGAATATCGCGGCGATTATGTGCGTCGCGCTGAAGAGTTCACCGCGTTCCACCGTCCCCGCGTGGAGGCGCTGCTGGATGCGGGCGCGGATCTGCTGGCCTGTGAAACGCTGCCTTCTTTCCCGGAGATTAAGGCGCTGGCGGTGTTGCTGACGGCGTATCCTCGCGCCCGGGCATGGTTCTCATTTACCCTGCGTGACAGCGAGCATCTGAGTGACGGGACGCCGCTGCGGGATGTCGTTTCTGCGCTCGAAAGCTACCCACAGGTTGTCGCGCTGGGGATCAACTGTATCGCGCTGGAAAACACCACCGCGGCGCTGACGCATCTGCACAGCCTGACGTCGCTGCCGCTGGTGGTCTATCCGAATTCCGGCGAGCATTATGATGCGGTGAGCAAAACCTGGCATCACCACGGTGAAGCCTGCGAGACGCTGGCGGGGTATTTACCGCAGTGGCTGGATGCCGGTGCGAAGCTGATTGGCGGCTGCTGTCGCACCACGCCGCAGGATATTGCTGCGCTGACGGTTCAGCGCTGAGGTCTTTGCCGGGTGGCGGCTGCGCCTTACCCGGCCTACAAATTGCACGAACCGTAGGCCGGGTAAGCGCAGCGCCACCCGGCGAAACAACCGCACAAAATTCACTATCCTTTCCCGCTTTTTTTCTAAAAACTAATCGTCATTAGCGATTCTTTTTTATTCCTTTATCAAATTTCTCGCGCCGGAAATACTGCCCTTATAACAACAAGGGGAGCAGGCACTATGGCAATTTCATCGCGAATCACATTACTCGGCGCACTGGCGCTGTGGGCATTTCAGGCGCAGGCGGTGGACGTCACCGTCGCGTATCAGACTTCCGCTGAGCCGGCGAAAGTCGCGCAGGCGGATAACACCTTCGCCAAAGCGAGCGGGGCGAATGTCGACTGGCGCAAGTTCGACAGCGGCGCGGCGATTGTGCGGGCGTTAGCCTCGGGCGATGTGCAGATTGGCAACCTGGGCTCCAGCCCGCTGGCGGTGGCTGCCAGCCAGCAGGTGCCGATTGAAGTCTTCCTGCTGGCGTCGCAGCTCGGAAATTCCGAAGCGCTGGTGGTGAAGAAAAGCATCACGAAACCCGAAGATTTGATCGGCAAACGCATCGCGGTGCCGTTTATCTCCACCACGCATTACAGCCTGCTGGCAGCGCTGAAACACTGGGGCATTAAGCCGGGCCAGGTGCAGATCATTAACCTGCAACCTCCGGCGATTATTGCCGCCTGGCAGCGTGGCGACATCGATGGAGCATACGTCTGGGCGCCCGCCGTCAACGAGCTGGAAAAAGAGGGCACCGTGCTGACCGACTCCGAAAAAGTGGGGCAGTGGGGCGCGCCAACCCTTGACGTCTGGGTCGTACGGAAGGACTTTGCCGAGAAACACCCTGAAGTGGTGAAAGCCTTCGCCAAAAGCGCCATCGACGCACAGCAGCCATACATCAGCAACCCGGATGAATGGCTGAAACATCCCGCCAACCTGGAGAAGCTCTCACGTCTGAGCGGCGTGCCGGAAGCTGACGTGCCGGGGCTGGTAAAAGGCAACACCTATCTGACGCCTGCGCAGCAGATCCAGCAGTTGAACGGGCCGGTGAGCAAAGCGATTGTCGACACTGCCACGTTCCTGAAAGAGCAGGGCAAAGTGCCTGCGGTGGCGGCGGATTACAGCCAGTTCGTGACCGATCGCTTTGTGAAATAAGGGGGCTGCAATGCTGAACATTACAAACCTGTCTGCCGATTACGGCGGCAAACCCGCCCTGGAAGAGATCAACCTGACGCTGGACAGCGGTGAACTGCTGGTGGTGCTAGGGCCGTCCGGCTGCGGGAAAACGACGCTGCTGAACCTGATCGCCGGGTTTGTACCGTATCAGCACGGCACGATCCAGCTGGAAGGAAAACGGGTAACGGGGCCGGGCGCAGAGCGCGGCGTGGTCTTCCAGAATGAAGGATTACTCCCGTGGCGAAACGTTCAGGAAAACGTTGCGTTTGGTCTGCAACTGGCCGGTGTAGCGCGTGAACAGCGCCTGAGTACGGCGCGCGATATGCTGAAAAAGGTCGGGCTGGAGGGGGCTGAAAAACGCTTTATCTGGCAGCTTTCAGGCGGGCAGCGTCAGCGCGTCGGGATCGCCCGTGCGCTGGCGGCTAACCCACAGTTGCTGTTGCTGGACGAACCTTTCGGGGCGCTGGATGCCTTCACCCGCGAGCAGATGCAAACCCTGCTGCTGCGCCTGTGGCACGAAACCGGCAAGCAGGTGCTGTTAATCACCCACGATATCGAAGAGGCCGTGTTTATGGCGACGGAGCTGGTGCTGCTCTCACCGGGGCCGGGACGCGTGCTGGAGCGCCTGCCGCTTGAGTTTGCCCGCCGCTATGTGGCGGGAGAGCCGGTACGCAGCATCAAATCCGATCCGCTGTTTATTGAACAGCGTGAATACGTCTTAAGCCGCGTGTTTGAGCAACGGGAGGCGTTCTCATGAGCATTGTTTTCAGTGAAAAAACGCGGCTGACGCGCCTTGCCTTACGCTGGCCGTTCTCTCGCCAGCTCACCTTAAGCCTCAGCACGCTGGTGGGGCTGCTGGCGGTATGGTGGGCGGTTGCCGCGCAGCAGTGGGTCAGCCCGCTGTTTCTGCCCCCGCCAGGCCAGGTTCTGGAAAAACTAATTACTATCGCCGGGCCGCAGGGCTTTATGGATGCCACGCTCTGGCAGCATTTAGGCGCCAGTCTGATGCGTATTCTGGTGGCGCTGCTGGCGGCGGTCATTATTGGCGTTCCGGTGGGGATCGCGATGGGACTGAGCCCGACGGTACGCGGCATTCTCGACCCGCTGATAGAGCTTTACCGTCCCGTCCCGCCGCTGGCTTATTTGCCCCTGATGGTGATCTGGTTTGGCATCGGCGAGACGTCAAAGATCTTACTGATATACCTGGCGATATTTGCGCCGGTAGCCATGTCGGCCCTGGCTGGCGTAAAGAGTGCGCAGCAGGTACGCATACGTGCGGCGCAGTCGCTCGGCGCCAGCCGCGCGCAGATACTGCTGTTCGTCATTATACCAGGCGCGCTGCCGGAGATACTGACCGGGCTGCGCATCGGCCTTGGGGTGGGCTGGTCTACGCTGGTGGCGGCAGAGCTGATAGCCGCCACGCGCGGCCTTGGGTTTATGGTGCAGTCGGCGGGAGAGTTCCTGGCGACTGACGTGGTACTGGCAGGGATCGCGGTGATCGCCGCGATTGCCTTTGGATTAGAACTGGGACTGCGCGCGCTACAGCGTCGCCTGACGCCCTGGCATGGAGAAATACAATGAGTGAACGACTGACCATTACCCCGCTGGGGCCATATATTGGCGCGCAGGTGTCGGGCCTGGACGTAACCCGTCCGCTGAGCGATAACCAGTTTGAGCAGCTGTACCACGCGGTGCTGCGTCATCAGGTGGTATTCCTGCGTGAACAGGCCATTACCCCGCAGCAGCAGCGCGCGCTGGCCCTGCGTTTTGGCGACCTGCATATCCACCCGGTCTACCCGCATGCGGAAGGGGTGGAGGAAATTATCGTGCTGGACACCCATAACGATAACCCGCCCGATAATGACAACTGGCACACGGACGTTACCTTTATCGACACACCGCCAGCCGGGGCGATTCTGGCAGCAAAACAGCTGCCGGAAACGGGTGGGGATACGCTGTGGGCCAGCGGGATTGCTGCGTTTGAGGCGCTCTCCGCGCCGCTCCAGACCCTGCTGAGCGGCCTGCGGGCGGAGCATGACTTCAAAAAATCGTTCCCGGAGTACAAGTACCGTAAAACGAAAGAGGAACATCAGCGCTGGCTGGATGCGGTCGCAAAACATCCCCCGCTGCTGCACCCGGTGGTGCGGACCCATCCGGTGACGGGCAAACAGGCGCTGTTTGTGAATGAAGGGTTCACCACGCGCATCGTGGACGTAGCGGAAAAAGAGAGTGAGGCGCTGCTTGGCTTCCTGTTCGCGCACATCACCAAACCGGAGTTCCAGGTGCGCTGGCGCTGGCAGGAGAACGATCTGGCGATCTGGGATAACCGCGTCACGCAGCATTACGCCAATGCGGATTACCTGCCGCAGCGAAGGATTATGCAGCGGGCGACGATCCTGGGGGATAAGCCGTTTTATCGTGCGCCTTGATTGCCGGGTGGCGGCGTTGCCTTACCCGGCCTACGTTTAATTGTAGGCCCGGTAAGCGCAGCGCCACCGGGCAACGGAGCTAAAGGTGTGCTTCTATATACCGCTGATAGCGGTTTGCCTTCAGATAACACAGATCCACCAGCACCAGCCCGTCGATACAGTTATTGAACGCCGGATCGCTGCCGAAATCGATAAACTGCACGCCGCCTGGCTCGCATAGCTCGGAATACTGTTTATAGAGCGGCGGGATGCCGCAACCCAGGTTGCCGAGCAGGGATTTCAGCTTTGTCAGGTCATCCACGTAATCCACCCCGCCAAACTGTGCCAGCACGTCCGGAAGTGAGGCCGGGTAGGGTTGACGCGAGGCGGCTAAGGGATGGCTGGCCGGAAACCAGAGACGATAAAACGCCACCAGCAGATCCCGTGCGGCAGGCGGTAAGCCGCCGGAGATGGACACCGGACCAAACAGGTAACGGTAATGGGGATAGCGTGCCAGATAGGCGCCAATGCCTGACCACAGATAGTCCAGACCGCGACGCCCCCAGTAGCGCGGCTGTATAAAGCTGCGCCCCAGCTCAATACCGTGCTCAAGTATGTCCTGCATTTTTTCGTCGTAGTGGAACAGGCTGTAGCTGTACAACCCCTCGACGCCGCGCTTTTCCACCTGCATGGCCGTTGGCATAAAGCGGTACGCGCCGACAATCTCCAGGTCATCGTCATCCCACAGAATAAGGTGCAGATAGTCATCATCGTAGCTGTCGGTATCCCGGCGCTTCCCGCTGCCTTCCTCCACGGCACGAAAGGCAATCTCGCGCAGCCGCCCCAGCTCGCGCAGCAGAGGCGCCTCTTCCTGCCCGTTGCGCTGCCAAAGATAGATGGCCTTACCATCGCTCGTTTTGCCCAGACACTCGACCTGCGCCAGTTCGCGCTTGAGCGTCGCCCTGTCTTCCGGGCGGGCAATGGCGCACTGGGTTTTAAAGACGCCAGGCAATCCCTTGCCAAGACGTATCACGTGCTGACGACACTGCTCGGCCATCTCACGCGATGAAAGGGTAGAACTAAACCGGTCATTCCAGGCAATCTGCTGGCCGATTTTGATCGGCAGCTGACTGTGACGGCGGCGAAACATCTGTTGCATCAGCAGCAGCATGGATACCGTTGGCGAGACCAGGGTACTGGCATAAAACAGCAGGCTGTTGTGCGCCTGGATATGTACCGGGAGTAGCGGCACCCGTAGTTTGCCGGCCAGCTTGATAAAGCCCGGATGCCATTTTTTATCGCGGATGCCTTTGCGCGTTGGGCGGGAAACTTCGCCCGCCGGAAAGAAGATCAGCACGCCGGCGTTTTGCAGGTGCTGCTCCATCTGTATCAGCGAGGCTTTTGCGGTTCTGCCGCCCATATTATCCACGGGAATAAATAATGAGCTGAGGGGCTCAAGGTGGGACAGCATCCTGTTGGTAACAACCCTGACGTCGCGGCGCACGCGGGAAACGGCATACAGCAGCGCCAGCCCATCCAGGGTGCCGGTGGGGTGGTTCGCTATCACAATGAGTGGGCCGTGTTCGGGGATTTGTTCGAGGTCGCGGGCGGAAACGGAGCAGTGAATATCAAGGTGTTCCAGTACCTGCTCCACCATATCCAGCCCTTTCAGGTGACGGTGGCTGGCGGCAAACTGCTGAAATTCGTCTTCGTGAAGCAGTCTTTTTAACAGACTTTTTTGCCAGGGTGCGGGCCTCGCCTGAGGCCAAAGGTCATCAAGAACGCTGTCGAGACTAAACATTGATCACTCCTCCTGCCGTCTTGCCCAGACAGTAGAAGGAGGAGATGTCGTTTGTATTGCAGTTTGGTGAAGATTAGTGCAGAGAGCAGGCCGGGTAAGGCGAAGTCGTTACCCGGCGCTAAAGCGGATTAACGCAGAATTTTCTTCTCAGCCAGATCCAGCGCGAAATAGCTGAAGATCAGATCCGCGCCCGCGCGTTTGATCGCCCCCAGGCTTTCGAGGATCACTTTCTCTTCGTCGATGGCACCCGCCTGCGCGGCGAATTTGATCATCGCGTACTCGCCGCTCACCTGGTAGGCGCCCAGCGGCAGTTCGGTGCGTTCGCGAATGTCGCGCAGGATATCCAGGTATGCGCCAGCAGGTTTCACCATCAGGCAGTCAGCGCCCTGGGCTTCATCCAGCAGAGACTCACGAATCGCTTCGCGGCGGTTCAGCGGGTTCATCTGATAGGTTTTACGATCGCCTTTCAGCGCCGTGCCGGCTGCTTCACGGAACGGGCCGTAGAAAGAGGAGGCAAATTTGGTGGAATAGGACATGATGGCGGTGTCGGTGAAGCCCGCAGCGTCAAGCGCCTGACGGATCGCCTGTACCTGCCCATCCATTGCCGCAGAAGGCGCAATGAAATCCGCACCCGCAGCGGCGGCAACTACCGCCTGCTTGCCCAGATTCAGCAGGGTCGCATCGTTGTCCACGCCGTGATCGCACAGCACACCACAGTGGCCATGAGAGGTGTATTCGCAGAAGCAGGTATCGGACATGACGATCATCTCCGGCACACTCTCTTTGCAGATGCGCGACATGCGGGCGACGAGGCCGTCTTCTTTCCAGGCATCGCTGCCGGTCGCGTCAGTGTGGTGGGAGATACCGAACGTCATTACCGAGCGGATGCCCGCATTCGCAATGCGTTCGATCTCGCGGGCCAGATGCTTTTCAGGAATGCGCATCACGCCCGGCATCGCGTCGATGGCTTTGTAGTCATCGATCTCTTCTTCAACAAAAATCGGCAACACCAGATCGTTTAAGGTCAGTGTTGTCTCTTCAAACATGGCGCGCAGTGCGGGAGACTTGCGCAGGCGACGGGGACGTGCAATTAAATCGGTCATGGTATGCCTGATGTTTGTGGAACAAAGAGGTATAGTGTACCTGAAAGCAGGGAGCGGTGTTTTACTAAAGTTGTCTTTTAGATTTTCGAAATCGACTAATATTCGCTGTATGTATTTTGTCTATATTATAAAACTTATTCTGGTGTTCAGCGTGGTGTTTAATATTGGTGAGGTTTCTATATTGGTTCGGGATTATAAATATAAATGATTTATTGCTTTTTATTATATGTGCCGAAGCAACTAAAGTGGTTTGCAATCACTTGAATTTATAATATTTATTCATAATGATTGATATTTCCATGGGTTTATAAGCTTATTTGTCTGAATACGGACTTAATGGAATCATTCATTGAACCTTTTCGAAGTGAAACTGCATAATTCCTTCCGCAATTTAATGTTGCTAAATGATTTGATGGACAAACTTGCTTACGTCCCTGAGGAGGGATGACCCAATGCAAATATGGAAAAAGAAACTGGTTGTATCACAACTTGCATTAGCCTGCACACTGGCTATCGCTTCTCAGGCCAATGCGAAAGATATATCCGGCACAACATATAATACTTTTGGCTATGACAATACCGCGTCCACGCCCTGGTATTATGGTTATGCTGACTGGGATTATTCAGATGCCACACATGATGGTGACATTTATCCAGTCATCAATAAATCAACCGTAAACGGAGTTATTTCGACATACTATCTTGATGATGGTGTCAATGGCCGTGCGAACGCGTTGAGTATTTCTAACAGCACCATTAACGGCATGATCACGTCAGAGTGTATGACCACGACGTGTGCAGATGGCGTGGATACTGACGGTACCACTCATACCCAGTATGATCGTTTTAGCCTGACTGTTGATAACTCCACCATCAACGATACCTACGAGCATTACGCCTACGATGTCGTCAATGGTGAAACCACTGAAACGCATTATCTGGACACCTATGGTCTGGGTAACGCGATCACGCTGGACGTTGAATCTGATATCGTTATTCAGAACAACTCCCATATCGCGGGCATCACGCTGACGCAGGGTTATCAGGAGCTGGATAACACGCCATACGACGGTGTTGAAGGGGTTGCTAACAGCAGCAATATCTTTACCGATACGCTGGTGGTGAAAGATTCTGTGCTGACCTCTGGTGCGTACAGCGATCTGGGTACCAGTGGCTTCTACGGTCAAACGGCGAAGCCGAGCGACTACGGTGAAACCAACGCCACGGCTGCGGATGATGCGGCGCTGATCGTTGTTGCTGGCGCGTCTGATAACGCTATGCAGACCACCGCTACCTTCGATCACTCTACCATTACCGGCGACATCCTTTTCGCCAGCACCTTTGATAACAACTTCTACGAGAATGGCGATCCGGCAACGGATACCACCGATGACGGCGTCTATAACCCAACTACCAACGGCTGGGATGATACCGACAAGCTGGATGTCACGCTGACCAACGGCAGTAAATGGGTTGGCGCCGCGCAGTCCAGCGTTGAAGCCATCGGCACGGCGCAGATGTATGGTGAAGGCTACAGCGATGTAGACTGGCACACGCTTTCTCCAAACAGCATCTGGCCTGATTCTACCTTTGACAGCAACGGTCATGTTGCAGGTGAAGAAGTTTATCAGAGCGGCCTGTTCAACGTGGCGCTGGATAACGGTTCCGAGTGGGATACCCGTAAGATCTCCAACATCGACGCGCTGACGGTGAACAACCAGTCTCAGGTCAATGTTGAAAACTCCGGCCTGCTGGCAGATTCCATCACCCTGACCAATGCGTCTAGCCTGAATATTGGCGACAGCGGTGGTGTGGCTACCGACAGCCTGTATCTGGATAGCTACAGCCGTGCTGCACTCACTGAAGAGACAGCTGAGCTGTATGCCAACACCATTACCGTGGACAACGGTGCAGAGCTGGCGCTGGGTCTGGGTCAGGTTGATACGCACAATATGGTGCTGACCGATGGCGGTGTGCTTAACGTTGCCAGCCGTGATTATGTGCTGAACAGCGACCTGAACAACGCACGCTATATCACCAACGATCGCTCTAAAGCGGACTACGACTATGGTGTTGTCGCGCTGAACTCTGACGGCCATCTGGCGGTGAACGGTGACGTTGCCGGTAACTATAAAGTGCGCATCGACGATGCGACCGGCGCAGGCTCCGTAGCTGACTACGAAAACAAAGAGATCGTTCGCGTCTATGACAATAACGCGGATACCGCTGCCAGCTTTACTGCGGCAAACAAAGCTGATTTAGGTGCATACACCTATCAGGCGCAGCAGAAGGGCGACACCGTTGTTCTCCAGCAGGAAGAGCTGACTGACTACGCCAACATGGCGCTGAGCATTCCTTCTGCTAATACCAACATCTGGAATCTGCAACAGGATACCGTGGGTACCCGTCTGACCAACAGCCGTCATGGCCTGGCAGATAACGGCGGCGCATGGGTGAGCTATTTCGGCGGCAACTTTGACGCGGATAATGGCACCGTTAGCTACGATCAGGACGTAAGCGGCATTATGGTAGGTCTGGATACTCAGATCGACGGTAATAACGCGAAGTGGATGGTCGGTGGTGCGGCTGGTTTCGCGAAGGGTGATATCAGCGATCGTACTGGTCAGGTCGATCAGGACAGCCAGACTGCGATGATCTACGCGTCGGCGAAGTTCATGAACGACATCTTCCTCGACAGCTCCCTGAGCTACACCCGCTTCAACAACGACCTCTCTGCTACCATGAGCAACGGTCAGTATGTTGACGGTAATACCACGACTGACGCCGTTGGTTTCGGGATGAAACTGGGCTATGACTGGAAACCAAACCTGTCTGGCTACGTCACGCCTTACGCGGCGATCTCTGGCCTGTTCCAGTCCGGTGATGACTACCAGTTAAGCAACGACATGCGTATCGATGGTCAGTCTTACGACAGTATGCGTTATGAACTCGGCGTGGATGCAGGTTATACCTTCAACTACGGCGGCGAGCAGGCATTAACGCCTTACTTCAAACTGGCTTACGTGTATGACGATGCCGACAACAATGCTGATATCAATAATGACAGCATTGATAACGGCGTGGAAGGCTCTGCGGTTCGCGTGGGACTGGGCACTCAGTTCAGCTTCACGAAAAACTTCAGTGCTTACACTGATGCGACTTATCTGGGCGGCGGCGACGTTGACCAGAACTGGGGAGCAAACCTGGGTGTGAAATATACCTGGTAAGAGAAAAGCGCGGGGGATTTTTCCCCCGCTTTTTTATGTGCTTTAAAAATAATAAAGAACCGACAGATACAGATGACTTGAGGTATGCATGAACGTTAATGCGAAACCACTTTCTGAATTAAGCCGGCTCATAAAGTGTCTGGAAGTCGCCGGTACCCCATTTAAGATCGAACCACAACAATTAATAACTACCGGCAATAATGATGATGAACCATTGACCGTTGTCATACAATCCGGCCTGACGGCCGTCCACCGTAAATCAGACGAATTACTTATGGGTATTGCGCGGGCACCGTATATCCACGGTTTAAGCGCATGGATAAATGAAAACTATCTTGAATATTCTTTGATGGCACAGACGCCTTGTACCGGATTTTATTTACCGGCATCTGACGCGTACCAGCTTATTCAGGACGCGCAACTTTGGCAAGAGGCTTTCTGCTGGCTGTCATGGCTTAACCATTTATTGGGAAAACGTGACATGCAGTTGGTCGGAAATAATTCCTATAGCCAAATCCGGGCGATGCTGATCAATATGGCCGAGTGGGATGACACGCTACGTTCAAAAATTGGTGTTATGAATCATATTCAGCGTAGCACTCGTATTTCTCGTTCGGTCGTTGCTGAGGTTCTGGCGGCGCTGCGACAGGGGAACTACATCAATATGAGCCGGGGCAAACTGATCAGTATCAACCGTTTGCCCACGGACTATTGAGATCAGTTAGAGGCCGTAAGCACCTGCGCTTTATTGGCGCTCAGCTCGGCCACCAGGTTATTTATGCCATCACTCATATTCACGAAGCGTGTATTTGGCGACCGGGTGACCACCACAAAAGCGCCTACGTTTGATTGCGGAATCATCGCCATGTAGGTGATGAATCCGCCACCTCCACCGGTTTTTTGAATAATCCCAGGTCGGCCATCTTTTGGCGCCATATACACCCAGCCCATGCCGAGGGCATCGGCTTTACCTGGAACATCCATGCCAATGACGCGTCGTAGCTGAGCACGCTGGTAGATGAGCGTCTGCATTCGGTCGGCCTGATTGCTACGCGCGTAAAAATCCGATGAGAGGAACTGTTGCATCCAGCGCATCATGTCGCCAGGCGTAGAGTAAACGCCACCGCTGCCAATGGCGGCCAGCGTGTTATTGCACGGGCTGGCCCCTTTTTCCGCCACCATCAGACGCTTGCACTGGTCCGGGGAAGGGGTGTAAGTGGTATCTTTCATCCCGAGCGGACGCGTGATCTGCTCTTCAAACAGTTGAGGGTAAGGCTTACCCGACGCCGTCGCTAAAGCGTCGGCCAGCAGATCAAACGCCAGGTTAGAATAGCCGGCCTGCGAGCCCGGGGCCGATTTCAGGGTTGCTGTGCTCAGGTAGTTCCAGCGTTGCTCGCGGGTTGGCCAGACAAAGACAGGGCGATGCGCAGCGCCACCGGGCTGTTCTCGCGGCAGGGCGCTGGTATGGGTCGCCAGATTCACCAGTCTGATCGGCGTTCCCTGATATGTCGGAACGCGAGCGCCGGCCGGTGCATATTTGCTAAGCGGATCGTCGAGTTTCACCACGCCCTGATCGAGCAGTTTCACCAGCATTTCGCTGGTCATCAGCTTGGTTATCGATGCGACACGGATAACGGAATCCAGCTGCGGACGAATGTTATTTCCCGGTCGTGTTTCACCGAAGCTGCGAAACACCCGCTGGTTACCGTCGATCACGACCAGCGCCATTCCCGTCGCACCGCTGCCGTAATAAATAAGGTTCGCGTAGCGATCGGCAATGTCAGAGGCCAGAACCGGGGCCGTCAGAGGCTGTGCTGCCTGGGCGGTGGACAGGCTCACCGCACACAGCGCGGCGATAGAGAGCAGACAACGTTTCAACGAAAAGCATCCATCAAGTGAATAAGGAAAGTTACGGGTAGTTATACTACTAATCGGCGTCGGGCAATGGCCCGATTTGCATAACGATAGCGAGAAAAACGTAACCGTGGGTAAATTTGAACAATTTACTTGCGGCGTGGCTCCCATTTTGTGACATCGACCGTATGATAGACGCTACGATCGCTGTTGCGAATGAAACGCACCGAAACAATTCCTGAAAACTGTGAAGCGAACTAATAATTCACCCGCAGGTCTCACTTTTTTGCCTGAGCCGGGAGTCTGGCACAGGCAAGGTTTCGTGTGGCGATATGTTGAACACAGCAACAGCCATAACAACAAGAAGGAAGCACAATGTTTAAGTCTTTTTTCCCAAAGCCGGGGCCCTTTTTCCTGTCGGCATTTATTTGGGCACTGCTGGCTGTCATTTTCTGGCAGGCCGGTGGCGGCGCGTGGCTGACCCGTCTTACGGGGGCAACGGGTGACATTCCCATTAGCGCAGCGCGCTTCTGGTCCATGAGCTATCTGCTTTTCTACGCTTATTACGTGCTCTGCGTAGGGCTTTTTGCCATGTTCTGGTTCGTCTATTCTCCTCACCGCTGGCAATACTGGTCGATTCTCGGCACGTCGTTAATCATCTTTGTCACCTGGTTCCTGGTGGAGGTGGGCGTAGCGGTCAACGCCTGGTATGCGCCGTTTTACGATCTGATCCAGACGGCGCTGAGTTCGCCGCATAAAGTGACCATTAACCAGTTCTACCATGAGGTGGGGATCTTCCTCGGCATCGCCCTTATCGCCGTGGTGATTGGCGTGATGAATAACTTTTTCGTCAGCCACTATGTGTTCCGCTGGCGTACCGCGATGAACGAACACTATATGGCGCACTGGCAGCACCTGCGGCATATCGAAGGTGCCGCACAGCGTGTGCAGGAAGACACCATGCGTTTTGCCTCTACTCTGGAAGATATGGGCGTGAGCTTTATCAATGCCATCATGACGCTGATCGCCTTCCTGCCGGTGCTGGTGACGCTCTCGTCGCACGTTCCGGAGCTGCCGATTGTCGGCCATCTGCCATACGGCCTTGTGATTGCTGCGATTGTCTGGTCGCTGATGGGAACGGGGCTGCTGGCGGTGGTGGGGATCAAGCTGCCGGGGCTGGAGTTTAAAAACCAGCGCGTGGAAGCGGCCTACCGTAAAGAACTGGTGTATGGCGAAGACGATGCCAACCGTGCGTCACCGCCTACCGTGCGTGAGCTGTTTGGCGCCGTACGACGTAACTATTTCCGCCTCTATTTTCATTACATGTATTTCAATATCGCGCGCATTCTTTATCTTCAGGTTGATAACGTTTTCGGGTTGTTCCTGCTGTTCCCGTCCATCGTTGCGGGTACGATTACGCTCGGTCTGATGACCCAAATCACCAACGTCTTTGGTCAGGTTCGTGGTTCGTTCCAGTATCTGATCAGCTCCTGGACTACGCTGGTGGAGCTGATGTCCATCTACAAACGTTTACGCAGTTTCGAGCGTGAGCTGGACGATAAGGACGTGCAGGAAGTCACCCATACATTAGGTTAAAAAGGAATTGCTATGCCATTTGCCGTACCACGTGCATTACCGCTGACGTTACTCGCCGCTTTCGTGCTGGCGGGCTGTGCCGAAAAAGGGGCTGCCCCGCTCAAAGAAGGGGAGAAGCCCGTTGATGTGGCGAGCGTGGTGCGGCAAAAAATGCCCGCCAGCGTGAAGGATCGCAGTGAGTGGGCTGATGCGCTGGCCGCGACCTTCAAAAGCCAGAAGATCGCGCCTACCGAGGAGAATATCTGCTCGGTGCTCGCGGTGGCGCAGCAGGAATCGATGTATCAGTCAGATCCTGTAGTGCCTGGCCTGAACAAAATCGCCTGGAAGGAGATCGACCGCCGGGCCGAATCGATGCATATCCCGGTTTTCCTGGTGCATACCGCCCTTAAAATCACCTCGCCAAACGGTAAAAGCTACAGTGAACGGCTGGATACGGTGAAAACCGAGAAACAGCTTAGCGCCATTTTCGATGATTTCATCAATATGGTGCCGATGGGGCAGAAGCTGTTTGGCTCGCTAAATCCGGTGCATACCGGCGGTCCGATGCAGGTCAGTATCGCATTTGCGGAAAAGCATACCGACGGCTATCCGTGGGATATCGACGGTACGGTACGTCAGGAGGTCTTCTCCCTGCGCGGTGGGCTGTGGTTTGGGACGTATCACCTGCTGAATTATCCGGCCAACTACGATAAACCGCTGTATCGCTTTGCCGACTTTAACGCGGGCTGGTATGCCAGCCGAAATGCAGCCTTCCAGAATGCGGTAAGCCGCGCCAGCGGTGTGAAGCTCGCTTTGGACGGCGATCTCATTGCTTACGGCAGCAGTGAGGCCGGGACCACCGAACGTGCGGTGCGAAAACTCTCGACGAAGCTGGAGATGAGCAACAGCGACATTCGCCGACAGCTGGAGAAGGGCGACAGCCTGGCGTTTGAGAAAACGGATCTGTATAAGCAGGTCTTTGCGCTGGCCGAGAAGAAAAGTGGAAAGGCTTTACCCAGAGCCATTCTGCCAGGCATTCAGCTGGAAAGCCCGAAGATCACGCGTAACCTGACGACCGCCTGGTTCGCGAAACGCGTTGACGATCGTCGGGCACGCTGTATGGGACTGTAATCAGTGGCGGTTGCGCCAGCGCAGGACAAGGGCAATCACGCCCAGAACCATGCTGCCCGCGAGGAAGGGAATGAGTCCAAATACGGTGCTCACGCCTAAACCGATTTCAACGCGCGGGCGGCCTGTATCCTGCACCTGCATCAGATGCTCATACACGCCAGGGGCATGCACCAGCATATTCAGCAGTTGGGTTCCTGCCCAGAAACAAAACAGAACAAACAGGGCATAGGCAATATTCCCCGCCGTGGAGGTTTTTGGTTGTTTTCCGCCAAAAATCGGTTTCGACAATGTAAAGTCTGCCATAAGACCTCCCGATAATATCACTCTGTTTTAATACGCGTCGTACAGGGTGAGTGTGACAGGTCATAGCATTTGTCAATATCAGAATCGTGGGAAATTCGGCTCAGGATTTCTCCTGGATTGTCGATTTCTGCATCACGTCACAAATTGATAACATAAGTGAAACTGCGCTGCATTTCAGAATTTACGTATCCGCCACAGACGCCATTATCAAACTGTGAGAGGATAGTTTTTTTTCTGCCGGAGTTGTCATGAAGCTCACTTCCAAATTACGCCGTGACTGGCATTACTACGCCTTTGCGATCGGGCTGATCTTTATTCTCAACGGTGTTGTCGGGCTGCTGGGATTTGAAGCGAAAGGCTGGCAAACCTATGCGGTTGGGCTGGTAACCTGGGTAATCAGTTTCTGGCTGGCGGGATTTATTATCCGCCGTCGTCCCGATGAGACGACGACGGCGGAGAAAGCTGACTAAGCGTTAGTTAACGGAACTTTTCAGGGCGCTGTCAGCGGCGTGGCGCTCCAGTGCCAGTTCAATCAGGCGGGTGATCAGTTCCGGATAGCTTATCCCGCTGGCCTGCCACAGCTTCGGGTACATGCTGATATTGGTAAAGCCCGGCAGAGTGTTGATTTCGTTAATCACCACCTCGTTATCCGGCGTCAGAAACACGTCGACGCGCGCCATCCCACAGCATCCCAGCGCCTGATAGGCTTCAACGGCGATCGCCCGGATCTTGTCGTTAACGTCGGGATCGAGCGCGGCGGGAACCACAACCTGGGCACCTTTGTCGTCAATATATTTGGTGTCGTAGGAATAGAAGTCACTGTTCAGTACCACTTCACCACAGGTACTCGCCTGCGGGAAGTCGTTGCCCAGTACGGCGCACTCAATTTCACGACCGTTAATTCCCTGCTCAACCACCACCTTATGGTCAAACTCAAAGGCCAGACGAACGGCATCGTTAAACTGCGCTTCGCTGGTGACTTTGCTGACGCCGACGGACGAGCCCTGATTCGCCGGTTTCACAAACAGCGGCAGGCCGAGTTGCGCCTGGATCTGCGCGAAGCTGTGTTTATCGCGGTTGGCGCGAGTGAGCGTCACGAACGGCGCAATATTCAGACCGGCGTCGCGCAGGAGACGTTTTGTGACGTCTTTATCCATGCAGGCGGCAGAGCCCAGCACATCGGAACCGACAAACGGCAGGTTCGCCATCCGCAACATGCCTTGCAGGGAGCCGTCTTCGCCCAGCGTGCCGTGAACGATAGGGAACACTACGTCAATCTGTGCCAGCGCCTGCGCGTTCCCGGCATCGATAAGCTGTCCCTGTTCCACGCCTGGAACCGTTGCGACGCTGATATCAGAAGGATTAAGGGCAATGTGCGCCGGATCGTCAGCGTGTAACAGATACTGGCTGGCATCGTTAACATGCCACTGGCCCTGTTTATCAATGCCCAGCAGCACCACGTCAAAACGGCTTTTATCAATCGCATCAACGATATTTTTAGCCGATTGCAATGACACCTCGTGCTCTGCCGATTTTCCCCCAAAGACAATACCTACGCGCTGCTTTGCCATCTCACTCTCTTCCAGTCTGACGAAAAGCCCATAACATACCACGATGCCCGGCGGGTTTCGCGGCCTTCTGCCATAATGTTTTGGGGATGCTGAAGGGGGGCGCGTGAAAGGAAAAGGTCTGCTTATTCTTATTGTTATTGCCGGGATCGCCACGGTGGGCTACCGCTGGTTGCCGCCGTATTACAATCCTTTCGTGCCGCTTACGCTTGACGATCCGCCCGGAAAAATAACCCAGTTTAAACTTCGACGTTTAACACCGAAGGCATGCGAAAGCCTGTTAGCGCAGGCGAATCAACGCCAGCTTATCCGTACCCAGGCTGTCGCTGACAGCGCCGGTGAGTGTCCGCTGAGTAACGTGGTGCGCGTGCGCGATTTTGGCCCGGTGAGCCTGAACAGCAGCTTTCTGGCCAGTTGTCCGCTGGCGTTAAGTTCGGCGCTGTTTGTCAGCCAGCAGGCCCGACCGCTCACCAAAACCTGGACCGGAAGCGAGCTTACTCGTATTGAACATCTGGGCAGCTTCGCTTGCCGCAATATCTACAGCCGCCCGGATGCGCGGCGCAGCGAACATGCCACGGCGGATGCGCTGGATATCAGCGCTTTCAGGCTGGCAAATGGACAGCGCGTTACCGTCCTGAACGGCTGGAAAGCGGAAAAGACGCAGCCCTGGCTACAGGCCCTGCTCTCGGCAAGCTGTGGCTATTACGGTAACGGTCTGGGGCCGGACTATAATGCCGCCCATGCCAACCATTTCCATCTGGGGATGCGCGGCTATGGATTATGTCGATGAAGCATAATCTTCCGCCAAAAATTGGATAAATTGTGACTTATTTCACAAATATGATGACTGGGAAGATAAAACACCAAAGTCTGCAAGGCCGCATCTCTGGCGCTATGTCATTGCGCGTAACTTGCTAATCTGTCGGCGAATTCGCCTAAAAATGAAGACTATTTCTGTTATGGAACCCTGGAAAGTTAATCTCATTTCAGTCTGGTTCGGCTGCTTCTTCACCGGACTGGCTATCAGCCAGATATTGCCCTTCCTGCCGCTGTATGTATCGCAGCTGGGAGTGACTTCCCATGAAGCGCTCTCGATGTGGTCCGGCCTGACGTTCAGCGTGACGTTTCTGGTCTCCGCCATTGTGTCGCCGATGTGGGGCAGCCTGGCGGATCGCAAGGGGCGCAAGTTGATGCTGCTCCGCGCCTCGCTGGGGATGGCGATAGCCATTTTGCTCCAGGCCTTCGCCACCAACGTCTGGCAGCTGTTTATTCTGCGGGCGATAATGGGGCTGACCTCCGGTTACATTCCGAATGCCATGGCGCTGGTGGCCTCACAGGTACCGCGTGAGCGAAGCGGCTGGGCGCTCAGCACGCTTTCCACGGCCCAGATCAGCGGGGTCATTGGCGGCCCGCTGCTCGGCGGCTTCCTGGCGGACCATGTCGGGCTGCGTGCGGTCTTTATCATTACCGCGATCCTGCTAACGATCAGCTTTCTGGTCACCCTTTTTCTGATTAAAGAGGGCGGGCGGCCTGTTGTCAGTAAATCCGAACGCCTGAGCGGAAAAGCGGTTTTCGCCTCGCTGCCTTATCCTGGCCTGATGATTAGCCTCTTTGTGACGACGATGGTGATCCAGCTCTGTAACGGTTCGGTAGGGCCGATTCTGGCGCTGTTTATCAAGTCGATGGCGCCGGACAGCAGCAACATTGCTTTTCTGAGCGGGATGATTGCCGCGGTGCCGGGCGTGTCGGCGCTGATGTCTGCTCCGCGTCTGGGGAAACTGGGCGACAGGATCGGTACGGCACGTATTCTGATGGCAACGCTCATCATTGCGGTGATCCTTTTCTTTGCCATGTCATTCGTCACCACACCTCTTCAGCTCGGCATCCTGCGCTTCCTGCTTGGCTTCGCAGATGGCGCCATGCTGCCCGCTGTTCAGACGCTGCTGGTGAAATATTCCAGTGACCAGGTAACCGGCCGCATTTTTGGCTACAACCAGTCGTTCATGTATTTAGGCAACGTAGCGGGCCCGCTTATCGGCGCCTCGGTCTCGGCAATGGCGGGTTTCCGCTGGGTATTTGCCGCGACGGCGGTGGTGGTCCTGCTGAATATTATTCAACTGGCCTTTGCCTTGCGACGCCGCAGGCGAATCGCTGAGGCAAAGTCGGCCCGGTAAACACGATAATATATTATTTATTCTTATGAACGCCGCATTTTTATATAACGAAATGCGGCGCCTTTCTTTCAGGAAAACGTTTCGCTTTCGCGCTGAAATATCTTTTTTGGCAGCGATGTCACTTTTGCATAAGATAAAGCCAATCCATGCTTTTCATTATTCAGAGAGGGTGTTAATTTCAGGGGAAATCACATAAGGAAATAGCACCATGAAAAATCTCATTGCTGAGTTGTTGGTTAAGCTTGCCCAAAAGGAAGAAGAGTCGAAAGAGCTGGTTGCCCAGGTCGAGGCGCTGGAAATCGTTGTGACGGCGCTGCTGCGACAGATGGCAAAACCGGAGCAGGAGGCGTTGATCGACAACGTTGAAGGCGCGCTGGAAAAAGCGCGTCCTGATTCCCAGGTGCCTGCGGAAGATGCGGAGCTGCTTCAGCAATACGTAAAGAAGCTTTTAAGGCATCCTCGCAGCTAACCTGTCTGAGGTGAAATGACGTGTCACAGAATTGTCATGCAGGATGCCTGGCGTCGCTCTGTTTTTATTTTTACACATTTATGCAGGGAAAATTAAATTGAAACAGAGCACACCTTTCACCGCATAATTTCTGTTATTAATTACCGCCTCCCCCCCGGCGAAACCGGTTAATGAATATTGTGCCGATACAGGGCTGAAATAACCGCAGAGCCCGGCGAAAATCAGAGTCGCAGGGTGGTTTTTTTCCCGTAACGAGCCAGACTTAACGTGGAACTTCACATAAAGGATGGTGCAATGAAAACAACAATACTGGTTACCCTGCTCTCTGGCCTGTGTCTGATCGCCTCAGCACACGCGGAAGAGAAAACGTTAACGCCCCAGCAGCAGCGCATGACGACCTGTAACCAACAGGCGACATCGCAAAGCCTGAAAGGGGATGCCCGTAAAACGTACATGAGCGACTGCCTTAAAAATGGTGCGGCTAAACCCGGTGAAAAAAGCCTGACCCCACAGCAGCAAAAAATGCGTGAGTGCAACGCCCAGGCGACACAGCAGATGCTGAAAGGCGACGATCGCAGCAAGTTTATGAGCGCGTGCCTCAAAAAACAGGCGTAGTGCTAACGGGTGAGTCACGGCTGTGGCTCACCCAAAATTTCATACTTTCCCCGCTATCCCCCTCTCTATAATTTGGGAAAATGTTTCAGAATATTCCCAAAAATGATGAATGATGAGTTTTATGACAATCACGAGAACATTCGGGAAGCGTGGCACCAGCAGCTTTCTCAGGATGATTCATACCGTTCCGGTCTGCGATTTGCCCGGCGAATACGGCTGGCACGCATCGTTGGTCTGGCGGCGCTATTTGTTCCGCTTGCCAGCGTTCTGGTGAGCCAGTTTCTTTCCGGCGTCTGGTGGTTATTGCTGGTGGGCTGGGTTTTTGTCTGGCCCCATCTGGCCTGGCAGTTGGCTTTTCGTTCGGCTGAACCCCACAGCTGTGAAATTGTTAATCTGAAAATCGATGCCATTATTGCCGGTGTCTGGATGGGGCTAACAGGGTTCAATGCGCTACCAACGGCGGCGCTGATCGTGATGATCGGCATGAATATGATGGGATCGGGGGGATGTCGGTTATTTCTGACAGGACTCGCGCTACTTGCCCTGTCTGCCCTGTTGACCGTGCAATCCACGGGTACTCCTGTGGTATTGACCTCTGAACCGCTGGCGTTGTGGCTGACGCTCCCCGTGCTGGTGGTCTATCCCATACTGTTTGCCTGGCTCAGCCACCGCACGGCGATCCGTCTGGCAGAGCATAAGCGTCGGCTTGAGCTGATGAGTACCCGCGACGGAATGACCGGCGTGTTCAATCGCCGTCACTGGGAAACGCTGCTGCGTAACGAATTTGAGGCCTGCCGTCGCAGCCATCGACAGGCGACGATACTGCTCATCGATATCGATCACTTCAAGACGATCAACGACACCTGGGGGCATGACGTGGGGGATGAAGCGATTGTCGCCATCACGCGCCAGCTTCAGCTGACCCTGCGCTCAGGCGATTATATTGGCCGTTTTGGCGGGGATGAGTTCGCGGTGATCATGTCCGGCACGCCAGCCGACAGCGCGATTGCAGCGATGTCGCGCGTCCACGAACGGCTGGTCAACATGCCGCTGCACGGAGCACCTATGGCGAGGTTGTGTATCAGCGTTGGGGTTGCCCCCTGGGGGGCGCAGTTCACCCACTATCGTGAATGGCTAAAGGCGGCGGACGTGGCCCTCTATAAAGCCAAAAATGCCGGACGGGGCCGCACCGAAGTGGCCGCCTGACGCCCGGCGTAGCGCATCAGGACTTACTGAGCTTCTCTGATTTTTCCATGCATTTTTCCATCGCCTCGATCACGGCGGAGCGGAACCCGCGATCTTCCAGCACGCGCACGGCTTCAATGGTTGTGCCCCCCGGTGAGCACACCATATCTTTCAGTTCGCCCGGATGTTTACCCGTTTCCAGCACCATTTTGGCCGAACCCATCACCGCCTGCGCTGCAAATTTGTAGGCCTGCGCGCGCGGCATTCCACCCAGTACGGCGGCATCGGCCATGGCTTCGATAAACATAAAGACATACGCCGGGGCAGAGCCGCTCACGCCGACTACCGGGTGGATCATCGGTTCGGCAATCACTTCCGCTTCGCCGAAGCAGCGGAAAATATTCAGTACATCCGCCACGTCTTCAGATGTGACCAGCGCGTTCGGGGTAACGGATGTCATACCGGCATTCACCAGCGACGGGGTGTTTGGCATGGCGCGAACAATCTTACGGTCGTGGCCCAGCGCGCGGGCGAGCTGATCGAGGGTCACGCCTGCGGCAATCGATACCACCAGGGTCTCTTTGTTAAGGCTGGAGGTGATCTCGCTCAGGACTTTAATCATGATATTCGGCTTAACGGCGCCAAAGACAATATCCGCCACCTGAGCCACGTCCTGTGCGCTTTCGGCAGCGTTGACACCATACTCATCACGCAGCGCCGCGACTTTATCCGGGGATGGGGTATAGACCCAAATCTGCCCCGGCAGCACCTGCCCGCTGGCAATCAGTCCGCCGAGGATAGCTTTGCCCATATTTCCGCAGCCGATAAACCCGATTTTCTTATCCATCACGTCTCTCCGTTATTATGCGTTGTTATCTCTCATTGATAGCTTAACAACGAAATGCAGGCGACAATAGTCACCAGAATCATAATGGGGAGAGACTATGGCGATTTGGGTTGATGCGGACGCGTGTCCGAATGTCATCAAAGAGATTTTATTTCGTGCTGCCGAGCGCGTGCAGATGCCGCTGACGCTGGTGGCGAACCAGAATATCCGCGTGCCGCCCTCCAGATACATCCGTTCTCTGCGCGTTCCGGCCGGGTTTGACGTGGCGGATAACGAGATAGTACGCCTGTGTGACGCAGGAGATCTGGTGATCACCGCGGATATCCCGCTGGCTGCCGATGTACTGGCGAAAGGGGCGGCGGCGCTGAACCCGCGCGGAGAACGCTATTCGCCGGCAACGATCCGCGAGAAGCTCACCATGCGTGATTTTATGGATACGCTTCGTTCCAGCGGCGTGCAAACCGGTGGGCCGGACAGCCTGTCGCAGCGCGATCGCCAGCAGTTTGCCGCCGAGCTGGATAAATGGCTGCTGGAAGTGAAGCGCCGCCCGGCGTAGCCCACCTCCGGGCGGTTTTGTGGTACAGTGTGGCTTCCACAGGCTTGTCATTCCGTACCGCTTTGCAGTAAAGTTAGCGCAACATCTACTGCAATCATTTCTTTACAGCCTTCAGTTATCCGGCAGCAAGGGGAACACCTGGTTATGAACCCACCCATCTTTTTAGTTGGCCCTCGCGGCTGTGGGAAAACCACCGTTGGTCTGGAGCTGGCGCGTCTGTGCCAGAGTCAGTTTGTCGATACTGACCATTGGCTCCAGGAGAATGCCGGTAAGACCATCGCCGATATCGTTGAGGATGAGGGTTGGGAGAGCTTTCGTGCGCGTGAAACAGCCACGCTGGAAGCGGTGACCGCGCCGTCAACCGTGATCGCGACCGGTGGGGGCATTATTCTGGCACCGTATAACCGCCAGTTTATGCGCGAAAAGGGTGTCGTGATCTACCTCTGTGCCCCGGTCTCTACGCTGGTGGGGCGGCTGGAGGCGTTTCCGGAAGAGGGACAGCGCCCGGCGCTGACCGCGAAACCGCTGAGTGAAGAGGTCAGCGACGTCCTCGCCGAACGCGATGCACTGTACCGCGAGGCGGCACACCACGTTGTAGATGCGTCGGCGTCACCCGAGAAAGTTGCGATTCAGATTATTACCGCCCTGCGTTTGGCTTGCGCCAGCTAACAGCCGTCTATACTCATAGCTCAGACATAAAAAAAGGATGAGCTATGCCAACCAGACCTCCCTATCCACGTGAAGCCCGCATCGTTACCGTTGAAAAAGGTAACGGCGATCAGACCGTAACCTGGTACCAGCTGCGTGCCGATCACCCTAAACCTGATTCGCTGATCAGCGAACATGAAACCGAACAGGAAGCGCTGGATGCAAAACGGCGCTATGAGGATCCTGAGAAGTCCTGACAGGAATCCGAATTCGTTACAACCGTGCCTGAATCACACTTTTAACATATCGCTGATGTTAAGCAGCAGTTAATATTTAGTTATTACAGGTGGATTCGGAAAGGCCAGTCGATCTTTACATTACGGTGTAGAGATCCCCTGCTACCCTTGGTGCTGTTTTGTTGAAAAAATGAACAGTGCAGCGTAGTGAGCCTGTACTTATGTGGCAGTTGTGGTAGTAACGGAAGGCGATCAAAATGAAGGCGACGTTGGCGATCCTCACGATTGGTGTGGTGCCTGTAAGCGAAGTATTACCGCTCTTAACCGAGCATGTCTCTGAACAACAAATTACGCATCTCAGTCTGTTAGGGAAGCTCAGTCGGGAAGAGGTCATGGAAGACTACGCGGTCGGAGAGGGGGAAGATCCCCTGGCAACGTTACTCAGTGACGGTAAACTGGCGCATGTGTCGCGCCAGAAAATCGAGCGCGCGCTACAGGGCGTGATCGAAGTGCTCGACAATCAGGACTATGACGTTATTTTGCTGATGAGCACGGCACCCGTTAAAGGGCTCAGCGCGCGTAATGCCATTCTGCTCGAACCGATGCGGATTATCCCTCCGCTGGTGGCCTCAATTGTTGATGGTCATCAGGTTGGGGTCATCGTTCCCGTTGAGGAACTGCTGGATAACCAGACGGTGAAGTGGGCCGCGCTGGAGCACACCCCGCTGTACGCACTGGCAAACCCGTTCTGGGACAGCGAAGCGAAGCTGATTGCGGCCGGGCAGGAGTTGATCGACAGAGGGGCGGATGTCCTGATGCTCGACTGCCTGGGCTTCCATCAGCGGCATCGTGATTTACTGCAAAAGGCGCTGGATGTTCCGGTGCTGCTCTCTAACGTCCTGATGGCGCGCCTGGCGTCAGAATTACTGGTGTAATGATTTTGCGTGACAGGTCATGAGCATGGCCCCTATAGTGGATTTTTCTCAATAAATATAAGGGCCAGTTCATGCTTCAAAGTAACGAATACTTTTCCGGTAAAGTGAAATCCATTGGTTTTACCAGCAGCAGCACTGGCCGCGCCAGTGTCGGCGTAATGGCGGAAGGGGAATACACCTTTGGCACCGCAGAAGCGGAAGAGATGACGGTGGTCAGCGGCGCGCTGAACGTCCTGCTGCCGGGTGAAACGGAGTGGAAAGTCTACAGTGCCGGGCAGGTCTTCAACGTGCCGGGCCACAGCGAGTTCCATTTGCAGGTTGCAGAGCCAACCTCTTATCTGTGCCGCTATCTGAAATAAAAGCATGCCGGGTGGCGCATTCGCTTACCCGGCCTGCGTTTTGCCTGTCAGCGCTGCGCTTCGCCGCCGAGACCTTCCACCAGGTTCTGAATCATCGCCGCCAGCTCGCCGGTCATCAGGATAAAGTCTGCGTCAAAGCGCTGAGCATAATCTTCGCGGTCGATATCTTCGTTCTGATCGCGCAGTTCATCGCAGAACTTAAGGCGCTTCACGGAGCCGTCATCACACATCACAAACTGAATGCGCTGCTGCCAGTCGAGTGCCAGTTTGGTCACCACTTTGCCCGCTTCAATGTGCACGGCGATTTCGTCGCTCACCAGATCCTGTTTCTTCGCGCGGATCACGCCGCCATCTTCCAGCAGCGCTTTCAGCTCTGCTTCATCAAGGATCTGGAAGCCCTGCGCGGCAGTCCCGCTGCGCACCCACTCGGTCAGGGTCAGCTCAATCGGCGTTTCCAGCGCCAGCGGTACCACCGGTAATGAGCCAAGGCTCTTACGCAGCAGCGCCAGCGTATCTTCCGCTTTTTTGGCGCTGGCGCAGTCCACCATGATCAGCCCGTTCACGGTGTCGATCCACATCATGGTCTGGCTAAAGCGGCTAAAAGCGCGCGGCAGCAGCGAGTGCAGCACTTCATCCTTAAGCGAATCTTTTTCGGTTTTTTTAAGCTTACGGCCCTGTTCAGCTTCCAGCTTGAAGATCTTCGCTTCGAGCGCCTGCTTAACCACGGGCGTCGGCAGGATCTTCTCTTCTTTACGGGCGCAAACGATGATTTGCCCCGTGCTGCTGGCGTGGGTCAGCGCATCGCTTTGAGAACCCATTGGCGGAACCCAGCCGGTTTTTGCCATATCCTGGCTACCGCAAGGCGTAAAGGAGTAAGCGGCTAACTGTTTTTCCATCTCTTCTGCACGCAGCGAAACGTCGCGGCTGAGACGGTAAACCATCAAATTTTTGAACCACAGCATGATAATTTCCACGGCCTTGTCGTTAAATCAGCGGGCATGATAACGAATTGTCGCATCGCTTGCATTGCTAATCGGGAAGCGGGCTTCTACTCTGTTGATAATCAAAATAATGAGGAGTGTCTTGTGCGTATTGGGATTGATTTGGGCGGCACCAAAACAGAAGTTATTGCGCTGAGCGAGCAGGGGGAGCAACTGTTTCGCCACCGTCTGCCTACGCCGCGCGATGATTATCACCAGACCATAGAGACGATTGCCCGCCTGGTCGATATGGCAGAGCAGGCAACGGGCGAGACGGGCACGGTCGGGATGGGGATCCCCGGCTCCATTTCGCCGTATACCGGCGTGGTGAAAAACGCCAACTCCACCTGGCTCAACGGTCAGCCGTTTGATAAAGACTTAAGCCAGCGCCTGAACCGGGAAGTGCGTCTGGCGAATGATGCCAACTGCCTGGCGGTCTCTGAAGCCGTGGATGGCGCAGCGGCTGGCGCGCAGACCGTATTTGCGGTCATTATCGGCACCGGCTGCGGGGCGGGCGTGGCCCTCGGTGGGCGCTCGCATATTGGCGGCAACGGCACCGCGGGCGAGTGGGGGCACAATCCGTTGCCGTGGATGGATGAAGATGAACTCAAATACCGCGCCGAAGTACCGTGCTACTGTGGCAAGCAGGGCTGTATTGAGACCTTTATTTCCGGCACGGGGTTTGCCACCGATTATCATCGTCTGAGCGGTCAGCCGCTGAAAGGTAACGAGATTATGCGTCTGGTTGAGGAGCAGGATCCGGTGGCTGAACTGGCGCTCAGCCGCTACGAAATGCGGCTGGCTAAGTCACTGGCGCATGTGATCAATATTCTTGATCCCGACGTGATTGTACTGGGCGGCGGCATGAGCAACGTCGACCGGCTGTACGCCACGGTGCCAACGCTGGTGAAACAGTGGGTATTTGGCGGCGAGTGCGAAACGCCGATCCGCAAAGCCGTCCACGGAGATTCCAGCGGCGTGCGCGGCGCGGCGTGGCTCTGGCCGGAATAAACGCAAACCGTTTTCGATGTTTGTACCCTCTCCCCGTGGGGAGAAGGTTCCCCAGTAATTTGAAAGCAAAAGCGATAACGTTGCCTCAGAATAACTGAGGGCTTTCAGCGATGCCTCGGTCCGGCTGTAAATCGCTGAGGCCTTTCCTGTAGGCCGGGGCGAGGCGCAGGGATGCGCCGAGAGGGCGGGCTTTACAGGGATGTTACCTCCGCCCGTCCCCGATAAGCCGGAAGGAATAAGCCGAAGGCACCGCGAAGCGGCGATTTTCCGCCGGAAGCCCGGGTCGCCAGGGTGGTGGCGACTGAGCCACCCTGGCACGTTCACCGGTCATGTCGTGACAGAGTAGCAAGGAACATAAAGTGAACGGAATGACCACCAGAGCCGTATGTTCCCCCTCACCCCAGCCCTCTCCCTCAAGGGAGAGGGGGCCGTCTGTGCAGGCATTATTTTGTGGGGAACCCTCAGCCTCGTGGGAGAGGGCCAGGGTGAGGGCACCAGAGCGCACCATCCCCCATTTACTGCACCGCAAACTCCCTGTCCAGCCTGCTATATCCCAGCCCGTTGATCTTCTTCACTTTGATCTGCACCGGAATACGCTCTTTCATTGCCTCTACGTGGCTGATCACGCCGATAGTTTTCCCGGTGGCGTTCAGCGCGTCGAGCGCGTCCAGCGCGGTGTCCAGCGTTTCGCTGTCGAGCGTGCCGAATCCTTCATCCAGGAACAGCGAGTCAATGCGCGTTTTGTGACTGACCAGATCGGAAAGCGCTAAAGCCAGCGCCAGACTGACCAGGAAACTCTCCCCGCCGGAAAGGGTACGGGTATCGCGTACCGCATCGGCCTGCCAGGTATCGACCACTTCCAGCTCCAGCGCGTCGCTGGCTTTACGCTGAAGCAGATAGCGGCCATGCAGACGGTTGAGCTGCTGGTTGGCAAGCCACACCAGATTATCCAGCGTCAGCCCCTGGGCGAATTTACGGAATTTATCGCCGGTGCTGGAGCCTATCAGCGCATTGAGATAGCCCCAGTCGTCGGCCTGACGCGCCGCCTCCTCAATCTGCTGCATAAGCGCCTGCTGGTGCAGACGGTTATCGGCGTCCTGTTTGAGCTGCTGGCGGATCTCCCCCTGATGCGTGTTGTTGTCCCGAAGCTGTTGCGCCAGCTGGTGTAACTGCGCCTGAAGCGTTGCGGCATCGGTTTCCAGCCCCTCGGGGCGCTGTGCCTGATGCGCCTGAAGCTGCATGCTTGCCTGCACCGAAAGCGCCGTGGCCTGCTGGAGCTGGTTTTCCAGCGTCTGCTTTTGTTGTTCAAGCTGGCGGATCGACGTTTCATCCAGCAGGGCGGAGAGAAATGCTTCCCGATCGGCAAAGCAGCTCGCGGTCAGCGCGGCGTTGAACTGAGCCTGTGATTGCTGGAGCCGTTCACGCTCAAGCGTCTCCTGTTGCTGTAGGGTGGTGAGCTGACTTTGCAGCGACACGCATTCGTCGTGGATGCCGCGCCAGTTCTCAGGGATAACCGCGTCGGCTTCTGCATCATTGGTAACCGGCAGCGTCTCCAGAATGGGCATCAGGGCGTTAATACCTTCCTGAATCGTACCGTGCTGGGCCTGTTTTTCCTGCCACAGGGTATATTCGCTTTCGCGCGCGCTCAGCCAGGCGCTTTCAGCCCCTTCATCGGGCACGCTAAGCGACAGCGATTGTAACGAGGCCGCCAGCGCCTGACGCGTCGCCGTCAGCTGCTGCTGGTACTGGCGCGCCTGACCTTCCTGTTCATTGAGCTGGTTTTGCAGCGTCAGACGCTGGCTGAGCTGATACAGCTGGCGTTCATACTGTTCCTGTTCGCTCATCCAGGGGGCAATATCAGCCTGAATATTCAGCGCTATGTTCAGGGAGGCGCAGACCTCCAGCCACTCTTTAGTGAGTGCTTGCTCTTCCTCAGAGAGAGCCTGTGCTTCCTCTGTCTCGCGCTGGATCTGTTGGGTCAGCGCATTCACCTGCCCGAGCACCAGCAATCCTTCCTCTTTTAGCGCGGCAACCTCTTTCTCCAGCGCGTCGCGGCGGCGCTGATTGTCAGTCAGTTCAAGCGCCTGATACTGCACAACTGCCGGATGTTCGCGTGAACCGCAGAGCGGGCAAGGCTTACCCGCTTCGAGCTGTGCACGATAGTTCTCAAGATCCTTGATTGTCGCCTCACGCTCACAGAGCGCTTTCAGGTCGGCATAGTGCTGATTTTTCTCTTTGAACTGCTGACGCCGCAGGATCAGCGTTTCATTGAGCTTAGCCTGCTCAGCCTGCGCTTTCTGCACGCTTTCCGCATTCTGGCGCAGCCGTTTTTGCAGCGGCTGAAAGCGAGCGTGAAGCGCTATCAGACGCTGGCGGAGCGCCCGCGACTGTGCCTGTTGCTCCATTGCCGTCGCGAGATCCTCAGCCGTCAGCGTCAACCTACTTTCAGGCATCTCAGCCAGCTTCTGACGAAGCTCAGCCATGCGCGCTGACTGGGCAACAAGCTGATTTTTATCGCGACCCAGTTGCGTAAAATGCGCCCGCCAGCCGGCAATTTCCTGCCCCCACTGACGGAAACGATCGTGTTCGGTCAGCCACTGCGTCAGTACCTTGTGCTCTGTCTGCAACTGTTCACGGTTGCGCAGTGCACCGTTGCGAATACGCGAGCGCTGCGCCGCTCTGTCGAGTAAGCGAGTATTTACTTCAACAATTCGCTCTGTTGTCTGCGCCAGGCGGGTGGTCTGCTCCTGCTGATACTCCCATAGCGGACGTAGCTGGGCGGCGGGCTGCGCCAGCTGGAGCTTCGCCAGTTGGGGCGCGGCGTCTGTCAGAGCCTGTTGCGCCTGCTGCTGCGAAGCGGCTGCACGCTGCTGCTCACGTATCAGTTCGTCGTTACGCGTAAGCCACTGAAAATCTTTCTGTTGGCTTTGCTGCTGTGCCAGCAGGACTTTTTCTTCGTCAGTAAGTGCCTGCAAACTTTGCTGCAAGTGTTGCTGCTGTTCCTCGCTCAGCAGCACAACCCCTGCGGCCTGCGCTTCGCACACCTCCAGCGCGTTACGTGCCGCTTTGTGTTTTTCAAAAACCATGGCGGAAATCTGGCCGTAAATTTCCGTGCCGGTCAGTTCTTCCAGCAGCTCTGCGCGATCGCTCGGTTTAGCATTCAGGAAGGCGGCAAACTGCCCCTGAGAGAGCAACATCGAGCGGGTAAAGCGACCATAGTCCAGCCCGGTAAGCGCGGCGGTTTGTTCCAGCTTATCCGTGACTTTGTCGGCCAGAATTTTGCCGTCTTCGCAGCGGGCCAGCTCAACGCGCGGTGCCTGTAAGTTCCCGTCCGGCTGGTTGCGGGCGCGGTTCTGGCTCCAGAAAGCGCGATAAGCAACGCCTTTGACCTCAAATTCTACTTCCGCCAGGCATTCGGCGGTATCGCGCGTCATCAGGTCGTTTTGCGCCTGAGAGACCTTATTAAGACGCGGCGTTTCGTGGTAAAGCGCCAGGCAGATGGCATCCAGCAGCGTGGTTTTACCCGCGCCGGTTGCGCCGGTGATGGCAAACAGTCCGTTGCTGGCGAACGGCTCCGCGGTGAAATCAATTTTCCACTCACCCTTTAGCGAATTCAGATTTTTCAGGCGCAGGCTCAGAATTTTCATGCGTTTTCGTCCTCGTCATGGAGGGAATGCAGGGTCTGGGCAAACAGCTCGTTAAGCCTGGTGCGTCTGGCCTCGTCCACCTCTTCATGCGCAAGCCGCCGCGCGAACACCTCTTCAACCCGAAGTTCGCTAAGCGTTTCACGCTGGGCGTTGAGCAGTATTTTCTCGCGCTGCTCGCGGCTGCGGCGTACCAGCAGCACCTCCACGGGAAGGTCTTCCGTCAGCGTCTGTATTTTACGCTGCATATCGTACAGGTAGTCGTCGGTGGTGATTTCGATATCGAGCCAGACGGGGGGATTAAGCGCTGCGCCGCGCCACTGCTCAAGCTGAGCGGTAATGGCGGCCAGATCGCCTTTCAGCACCGCCAGCGGCTGGGTGACCGGCACCTCAAGCGTCTCAACGGCGCTGAGTTTGCCTCCGGTGAAGCTCACCAGATGCACGGATTTGGCTTTGCCCGTTTCGTCAAAACTGAGCGAAATGGGCGAGCCGCAGTAGCGGATATGCTCGCAGCCGCCGATGATCTGCGCCCGGTGAATATGCCCGAGGGCAATGTAGTCGGCGGGGGGGAAGTTTTGCGCCGGAAACGCGTCCAGCGTACCGATATAGATCTCGCGCACCGCATCACTCTTACTGGCTCCGACGGTGGTGAGGTGTCCGGTGGCAATGATCGGAATGGCCTGATCGCCGCGCAGGGCGCAGGCTTCCGTATGTTGCTGGTGATAATAGCGGGTGATGGCCTGCAACAGATGCTGCTGTTTTTCGCTGCCGGACAGACCTGCCTGGCTTTGCACGATATCGCGCGGGCGTAAAAACGGAATTGGGCACAGCACTGCGCCCGGCGTGCCGTCGCGTTTTTTCAGGATCTGCGGCGCGTGTCCGGCGCTGGCCACCACGGTGGTATTGAGGAACGCCAGAATATCGCGGGATTCATTCAGCGTCGCCACCGAGTCATGGTTTCCGGCGACAATCACAAGGTGACAACCGGTTTGCTGGAGGTTGACCACAAAACGGTTGTACAGCTCACGCGCATAGCTCGGCGGCGATCCGGTATCAAAAATGTCGCCCGCCACAATAATCGCGTCCACCTCGTGAGCCTGAGCCGTCTCCAGCAGCCAGTTCAGGAACGCTTCATGTTCCGCGGCGCGGCTTTTGCTGTAAAAATTTTGACCCAGGTGCCAGTCTGAGGTGTGAAGTATGCGCATAAAAGATCCGTGGCAATAATAAGAAAGCAGGATTATAAACGTTCGGGGAACGGAAAATAACCGCTGTAATAAAACAACAGTTTGCTATTTATAGTGGTAATGTTTTTCATAAATCTGTCATAAATCTGACGCATAATGACGCCGCATTACAGACTTGTAACTTAAATACGATAAGACAGGGCAAAGTATGGCGAGACGTATTCTGGTCGTAGAAGATGAAGCTCCGATCCGTGAAATGGTGTGCTTCGTGCTTGAACAAAATGGCTTCCAGCCGGTTGAAGCGGAAGATTATGACAGCGCGGTGAACCAGCTGAATGAACCCTGGCCCGATCTGATCCTGCTGGACTGGATGCTGCCTGGCGGTTCCGGATTGCAGTTTATCAAGCATATCAAACGCGAGGCGATGACCCGCGATATCCCGGTGGTAATGCTGACGGCGCGCGGCGAGGAAGAGGATCGCGTGCGCGGTCTGGAAACCGGCGCGGACGATTACATCACTAAACCGTTCTCCCCGAAAGAGCTGGTGGCGCGTATCAAAGCCGTGATGCGCCGTATTTCACCGATGGCGGTGGAAGAGGTGATTGAGATGCAGGGGCTGAGCCTGGATCCTACCTCACACCGGGTCATGACCGGTGAAAATCCCCTCGATATGGGACCGACCGAATTTAAACTCCTGCACTTCTTTATGACCCACCCGGAGCGCGTTTACAGCCGCGAACAGTTGCTGAATAACGTCTGGGGAACTAACGTCTATGTCGAAGACCGAACGGTTGACGTCCATATTCGCCGCCTGCGTAAAGCACTGGAACAGAGCGGCCACGATCGCATGGTACAGACGGTCCGCGGCACGGGTTATCGTTTCTCGACCCGTTTCTGAACAATGACAGGAGTGTGACGCGTGCTGGAACGTCTGTCATGGAAAAGGCTCGTCTTTGAACTGATCTTATGTTGTATTCCGGCCCTCATTCTGGGGGCTATCTTTGGCTATCTGCCGTGGTTCTTACTGGTGGCCGTGACGGGATTGCTCGTCTGGCATTTCTGGAATTTACTGCGTCTCTCCTGGTGGCTGTGGGTCGACAGAAGTATGACACCCCCGCCGGGAAGCGGGAGCTGGGAACCGCTACTCTACGGCCTGCACCAGATGCAGATGCGTAACAAAAAGCGCCGTCGTGAGCTGGGAAGCCTGATCAAACGCTTTCGTAGCGGTGCGGAGTCGCTGCCGGACGCGGTGATCCTGACGACAGAAGAAGGGACAATCTTCTGGTGTAATGGCCTCGCGCAACAGCTGCTGGGCCTGCGCTGGCCGGATGATAATGGTCAGAACATCCTGAACCTTCTGCGTTATCCCGAGTTCACGCTGTATCTGAAAAAGCGGGATTTTTCGCGCCCGCACAATCTGAAGCTCAATAACGGTCGCCATCTGGAAATCCGCGTGATGCCCTACAGCGATCGGCAGTGGCTGATGGTGGCGCGGGACGTTACCCAGATGCACCAGCTTGAGGGCGCGAGACGTAACTTCTTTGCCAACGTCAGCCACGAGCTGCGTACGCCGTTGACGGTGCTTCAGGGCTACCTGGAGATGATGCAGGAGCAAACGCTTGAGGGGGCGCCGCGTGAGAAAGCACTGCATACCATGCGGGAGCAGACGTTCCGCATGGAAGGGCTGGTCAAACAGCTGCTGACGCTTTCAAAGATTGAGGCTGCGCCGTCGCTGGCGCTAAACGACATCATTGATGTGCCGATGATGTTGCGGGTGGTGGAGCGCGAAGCCCAAACGCTGAGTCATAATCAGCACACCCTGAGTTTTGACGTTGATAACACGCTGAAAGTGCTCGGCAGTGAAGATGAGCTGCGAAGCGCTATCTCAAACCTGGTCTATAACGCCGTGAATCATACCCCGAAAGGGACGCATATCGCGGTGTGCTGGCAGCATACCCCGGCGGGCGCTGAGTTTAGCGTCGAGGACAACGGGCCGGGGATTGGGCCCGAGCACCTCCCGCGTCTCACCGAACGATTCTACCGGGTGGATAAGGCGCGCTCGCGGCAGACCGGCGGGAGCGGACTGGGACTGGCAATTGTGAAGCATGCCGTCAGCCACCACGAAAGCCGGCTCAATATCGAAAGCACCCTGGGTAAGGGCACGCGCTTTAGCTTCGTGATTCCGGAACGATTAATTGCCAAAAAAAGCGCCTGACGGCAGATGTGTCAGGCTACCTTTCCACGGGCCAGCGATTGCTGGCCCGTTTGCTTTGCAGTCAAGCGAAACGCGGATGAATATTATACGGCTGGTGCTTTTTTGTTCGCATGATTAGCCATGAGTTTTTCTTATACATGGCATATTATTTTGGTCTGAATTTTCATACTGGCATATTGTTCTGGTTTTACGATCCCTTCTTGCCTTTAAACGTTATAAGCGTTTAAATTGCCCCCCATATACTGTCAGACCGACTGTATTTGCGTGGTAAATCGAAAAACTATTCTTCGCCACGCCAGGACGGGAGCATATCCCGCTGAAATTGAGCAAATTTTCCGCTGTATCGTCCCGTGAGGGATGGCGAAAATCTCAACGTATTCAACACCACATCCACAGGCAGTAAGGTTTTATGACCCATCACTTGAAATCGCGTGACATTATCGCGCTGGGCTTTATGACATTTGCGCTGTTCGTTGGCGCAGGTAACATCATTTTTCCTCCAATGGTTGGCTTACAGGCGGGTGAACACGTCTGGACGGCTGCGTTTGGCTTCCTGCTTACTGCCGTGGGCCTGCCGGTACTGACCGTTATCGCGCTGGCGAAAGTCGGTGGCGGTGTGGACAGCCTCAGCACCCCGATTGGCAAAGTGGCTGGCGTTCTGCTGGCAACCGTCTGCTATCTGGCCGTTGGCCCGCTGTTCGCGACCCCGCGTACGGCGACCGTCTCCTTTGAGGTGGGTATCGCCCCGCTGACCGGTGACGGCGCGATGCCGCTGTTTATTTACAGCCTCATTTACTTCGCCATCGTGATTCTGGTTTCTCTCTATCCCGGCAAACTGCTGGATACCGTGGGTAACTTCCTGGCTCCGCTGAAAATTGTGGCGCTGATCGTGCTGGCGGTTGCGGCCATCGTCTGGCCTGCGGGGCCCATCAGCTCCGCGATGGACGCTTATCAGAACGCGGCGTTCTCAAACGGTTTCGTGAACGGCTATCTGACAATGGATACGCTCGGTGCGATGGTGTTTGGTATCGTTATCGTTAACGCCGCGCGTTCCCGCGGGGTGACCGAAGCGCGCCTGCTGACTCGCTACACCATCTGGGCTGGCCTGATGGCCGGTGTCGGCCTGACGCTGCTGTATCTGGCGCTGTTCCGTCTGGGTTCAGATAGCGCAACGCTGGTCGATCAGAGCGCAAACGGCGCGGCGATCCTGCATGCTTACGTGCAGCATACCTTTGGTGGTGCAGGCAGCATGCTGCTGGCGGCGCTGATTTTCCTGGCCTGTCTGGTGACGGCGGTGGGTCTGACCTGCGCCTGCGCGGAGTTCTTCGCCCAGTATCTGCCGCTCTCTTACCGCACGCTGGTGTTTATCCTCGGCATCTTCTCCATGGCGGTGTCAAACCTCGGTCTGAGCCACCTGATTCAGGTGTCAATTCCGGTGCTGACGGCGATCTATCCGCCATGTATCGTGCTGGTGGTGCTGAGCTTCACCCGCCCGTGGTGGCATAACTCGACGCGAATTATTGCGCCGGCCATGTTTATCAGCCTGATTTTTGGTATCCTTGACGGGATCAAAGCATCAGCATTTGCAGAAATCCTGCCAGCCTGGACACAGCGTCTGCCGCTGTCCGAGCAGGGCCTGGCCTGGCTGATGCCTTCCGTTGTAGCGCTGGTTCTGGCGATTATCTGGGACCGTGCGGCAGGGCGTCAGGTGACATCCAACGCCCATTAATCAACGGCAACAAATTGTTTAACCACGGGGCTTAAGGCCCCGTGGTTTTTTGTTTTTTTCGTGTTGAATGGCAAGATTTTAATGGAAAGCACTAACAAACTTAAACGTGGATTGAGCACCCGCCACATCCGCTTTATGGCGCTGGGCTCGGCTATCGGCACCGGTCTTTTTTATGGCTCGGCAGATGCCATCAAAATGGCCGGTCCAAGCGTTCTGCTGGCCTACATCATCGGCGGCGTGGCGGCCTATATCATCATGCGTGCGCTGGGGGAGATGTCGGTTCACAACCCGTCTGCCAGTTCCTTCTCCCGCTACGCACAAGAAAACTTAGGCCCGCTGGCCGGGTTTATCACCGGCTGGACTTACTGCTTTGAAATCCTGATTGTCGCCATTGCCGATGTGACGGCGTTTGGCATCTATATGGGGGTCTGGTTCCCCGCCGTGCCGCACTGGATCTGGGTACTGAGCGTGGTGCTGATCATCTGCGCCGTCAACCTGATGAGCGTGAAGGTGTTTGGCGAGCTGGAGTTCTGGTTCTCCTTCTTCAAGGTCGCGACCATTATCATCATGATCCTCGCCGGTTTCGGCATCATCATCTGGGGTATCGGCAACGGTGGGCAGCCAACCGGCATCCATAACCTGTGGAGCAACGGCGGCTTCTTCAGCAACGGCTGGCTCGGGATGGTCATGTCGCTCCAGATGGTCATGTTCGCCTATGGCGGTATTGAGATTATCGGCATCACCGCCGGGGAAGCGAAAGATCCGGAGAAGTCCATTCCGCGCGCCATCAACTCGGTGCCGATGCGTATCCTGGTGTTCTACGTGGGCACGTTGTTTGTGATTATGTCCATCTACCCGTGGAACCAGGTGGGCACCAACGGCAGCCCGTTTGTCCTGACTTTCCAGCATATGGGCATTGCGTTTGCCGCCAGCATTCTCAACTTTGTGGTACTGACCGCCTCGCTGTCGGCCATCAACAGTGACGTGTTCGGCGTGGGTCGTATGCTGCACGGCATGGCGGAGCAGGGCAGTGCGCCGAAGGTGTTTGCCAAAACGTCGCGTCGCGGCACCCCGTGGGTAACGGTGCTGGTCATGACCGTGGCGCTGCTGTTCTCGGTTTACCTGAATTACATCATGCCGGAGAACGTCTTCCTGGTGATTGCGTCACTGGCGACCTTTGCGACGGTGTGGGTGTGGATCATGATCCTGCTGTCGCAGATTGCGTTCCGTCGCCGCCTGTCGCCAGAAGAGGCCAAAGCGCTGAAGTTTAAAGTGCCGGGCGGCGTGCCAACGACCATTGTCGGTCTCATCTTCCTGGTCTTCATCATTGGCCTGATTGGTTATCACCCGGATACCCGTATTTCTCTGTACGTGGGCTTCGCGTGGATCGTCCTGCTGCTGGTGGGCTGGATGTTTAAATGTCGCCGCGATCGTCAGCTGGCGGAAGCACAGTAAGGTAAAAATGCCGGGTGGCGCTGCGCTTACCCGGCCTACACTCCCTTTTGCCCTGGAAAAAATCTCCTCCTCCGTTCTCCTCCCCCAATAATCCCGAACACGATGAGCTATCTTTAATCACCCTGTGGCAAGGTGACGTCAATTTCATCAAAGGGGATTCGTGATGTTAAACGCCTGGCACCTTCCGGTTGCCCCATTTGTTAAGCAAAACAAAGACAACCTTGTGATTACGCTCTGGCTGGCAGGGGACAATCAGCCTGAACGTGTGACCCTGCGCGCCGAAGTGGATAACGAAGAAACGTCGCTGAAAATGCACAAAGTGCGCAGCCAGCCGCAGCCGGGCGTCACGGCGTGGCGGGCAAATATCGATTTGCGCAGCGGGCAGCCGCGTCGCCGCTACGGCTTCAAGCTGCTGTGGAACAACCGGCAGCTGTGGTTTACCCCGCAGGGCTTCAGCCGTTTTCCTCCGGCCCGGCTGGAGCAGTTTGCCGTGGATCACCCGGATAACGGCCCGCAGTGGGTTAACGATCAGGTCTTTTACCAGATTTTCCCGGACCGCTTTGCGCGCAGCGAAAAGCGCAACGCCGATCAGGACAAGGTTTATTACCATCATGCGGTCGGTCACGACATTATTCTGAAAAAATGGGACGAGCCGCTGACCGCCCAGGCGGGGGGATCGACCTTTTACGGCGGCGATCTCGACGGTATCAGCGAAAAACTGCCGTACCTGAAAACGCTCGGCGTGACGGCGCTGTACCTGAACCCGGTGTTTAAAGCGCCAAGCGTGCACAAATACGATACGCAGGATTATCGCCACGTTGACGAGCAGTTTGGCGGTGACGAGGCGCTGCTGCGGCTGCGGCACAACACGCAAAAAGAGGGTATGCGCCTGATCCTTGATGGCGTGTTCAATCACAGCGGTGATTCTCACGCGTGGTTTGACCGTCATAATCAGTCGATGAGCGGCGCATGCCATAATCCGGACTCACCGCAGCGTGACTGGTACAGTTTTGATGAGAATGGCCGCGCCCTGGACTGGCTGGGCTACCCGAGCCTGCCGAAGCTCGATTTCCAGTCGCCATCGCTGGTGAATGAGATCTACGGCGACGACGACAGCATCGTGCGCCACTGGCTGAAAGCGCCGTGGAACATGGACGGCTGGCGGCTGGACGTGGTGCATATGCTGGGTGAATCAGGCGGGGCGCGGAATAACCTTCAACATGTCGCCGCCATTACCCGGTCGGCAAAAGCGGCCCGGTCGGAAGCGTTCGTCTTCGGGGAGCACTTTGGCGACGCGCGTCAGTGGTTGCAGGCTGATGCAGAAGACGCGGCGATGAACTATCGCGGCTTCACCTTCCCGCTGTGGGGTTTCCTCGCTAACACCGATATCTCTTACGATCCGCAGCATATCGACGCCGAAACCTGCATGGCGTGGATGGAAAACTATCGCGCTGGCCTGTCGCATCAGCAGCAGCTGCGGATGTTTAACCAGCTCGACAGCCATGATACCGCGCGCTTTAAATCATTGCTGGGTAAAGATGTGGCGCGTCTGCCGCTGGCGGTGACCTGGCTCTTTACCTGGCCGGGCGTACCCTGCATCTACTATGGCGATGAAGTGGGGCTGGAGGGGAATAACGATCCGTTCTGCCGTAAAACCTTCCCGTGGGAGAGTGAAAAACAGGATCAGGATCTGTTCAGCCTGTACCAGCGTATGGCGACGCTGCGCAGGCAGAGTCAGGCCCTGCGCTACGGGGGCTGTCAGGTGATGTACGCCCACGATAACGTAGTGGTGTTTGTCCGCGTCTATAACCAGCAGCGCGTGCTGGTGGCGATCAACCGGGGCGAAGCGTGTGAAGTAGTGCTGGAAGATTCACCGCTGCTGGCCGGTAAAACGTGGAAGATCAAAGAGGGTAAAGCGACGTTCCAGGAGAGCGTGCTCACGTTGCCCGCGATCTCCGCTGCGGTCTGGTTCGGCAGCTAAGCGCAGGCAGAATGGTTTTCACCTTTTAAGATGGCGCAAATGCAACGATTTGTGTCAATCTTAGCGGATCGTTTACGGTGAAGGTGGAAACATGGACGAGCTTTACATCCTTGGCTGTTTGTTCCTGGTTTTTGCGCTGGTCGTGGCACCCGTGCTCGCGGTGATAGGTTTTAACCGAAGCACGGCGGCGCGGCAGGAGATCGCCCGGCTTCGCCAGCGCATTGAGGCGCTTGAGCAGCGCGGTGTCACTGAGAAAGCGCCGGAGCCGGTGCAGACCGCCGCGCCGGTGGAGACGCCAGCGTCGGTGGCAGAAGCCGTTACCGCACCTGTCGATCCCTGGCGTCCCGAACCGCCCGTCACTGAAGCAGAACCAGCGCTTGTACCGGCGGCAAAACGGCCTTCCGCCTTTGGCGGCATCCTGTCCTCGCTGACGCGCTGGTTTATGCAGGGCAATCCGCTGGCAAAACTGGGGATTGTACTGCTCTTCCTCGGCCTCTCTTTCCTGCTGCGCTATACCGTTGAACATTCACTGTTTCCGCTTGAGCTGCGTCTTGCCGCCACGGCGCTGTTTGCCATGGTTCTGCTGGCCGTTGGATGGCGGCTGCGGCACAGGCAGCGGATCTACGCGCTGATCCTCCAGGGCGGGGCGACCGGCGTGCTTTATCTGACCGTCTTTGGCGCATTCCGGCTGTGGCAAATGCTGCCGATGACGCTGGCGTTTGCGCTGCTGGTGGTGATTTGCGCGGCGAGCGTCGGGCTGGCCGTGCTGCAAAAGGCGCTGAGCCTTGCCATGCTGGCGAGCCTCGGCGGATACCTTGCGCCGCTGCTGTTGTCTACCGGAGGCGGCAGCTTTGTGGCGCTGTTCTCCTTCTATCTCCTGCTTTCCATCGGCATTCTCGCCATCAGCATCTGGCAGCACTGGCGCGAGCTCAACCTGCTCGGGCTGCTCTTCACGTTTGGCGTTGGCGGGGTATGGGGGCTGAGCGACTACCAGCCGGAAGACTATGCTATCTGTCAGCTGTTCCTGATTGCCAATACGCTTATTTTTGGCGTGTTTAGCGTGGCGCTGTCGCTGCGGGCGCAGGAAAAAGGCAAACAGATTATTGACGGCGCACTGCTGTTTGCTCCGCCGCTGATTGGTTTTGGGATGCAGTATGGCATGACGTCTCACTGGACGTACGGCCCGGCGCTCAGCGCGCTGGGCTATGGTGCGTTTTATCTCTCACTGGCGTTTCTCGCACTGCGACGCTATCCGTCTGTCGGGCGGCCACTGGTTATGGCGGCGCTGGCGATCGGCGGCGGGTTTGCCACGCTTGCCATTCCGCTGGCGCTTTCAGCGCGCTGGACGGCGATGGCCTGGGCGCTGGAAGGGCTGGGTATTCTCTGGCTGGGCGTGCAACAGCAGCAGCGGCGCATGAGCTATAGCGGGACGGCGCTGCTGGTGCTGGCGCTCGGCAGCGCGATATGGGCGCAAATGGACGGCGTCACCTCGTTGAGCCTGCTGCTTATTTTCGCAGTGCTCAGTCTTTGCTGGCTGGCTGCGGCCTGGCTGTGGCAGAAAATCGCACAGCCGGGCAGTTGGGCATTGCTGGCCGGTGGGCTGCTGTTCTGGTTAGTGGCGCTGCTGGGCGCGTCGCAGCTGTTCCTGAAGCAGGAGTTCTCGGTTCTGGCAGGCGTAATGGCGCTGACGGCGGCGTCGGCCTGGGGATGGCGGCAGGCTGCCGCTCGTCTGGCGTGGCGGGAGCTGGATGCCAGCAAATGGCTGCTGTGGCCGGTGATGCTGCTGATGGTGCTGTATCAGATCTGGCAACAGCAAATCCTGGCGGCCGGCTGGGCAAATCTGGCCTGGGCTATTGCGCTGCCTGCCGCCCTGATGCTGCTGCGGCGCGACGAAGATAAACTTCTGCCGCGCATCTCAATGGGACTGCATCTGTCGCTGGTGTGGACGATTTTACTCGCCATAGCCGCCGAGCTTTACTGGTTTGCCCGCTCCCTGCCGTGGGGCATGGCGGCCTGGGGAAGCGGCATTGCGATGGCTGTTGGCGGTGGGGTGATTATGGCGCTCTCCGCGGCTGTACGGCGTCGCGGGTGGCCGTTCCGGGTATGGCCTGCGCTCTACGCCTGCCTTGCCGCGATCCCTGTGGTTGTGGCGCTGGTGGTATTGCTGGTCGTGACCAATTTGCAGGACGGTGTGGTCTATCAACAGACATGGCTGCCGCTGGTGAACCCGCTTGAGGAAGGGGCGGCGTTCGCGCTGCTGGGGCTGGTGGTGTTTTATCGGGAAGTGGATCGCTACTATCCGGCATCGTTTGCGCAGTCCCGTCCGTGGCCCGCCGTTGTGCTGATGGCCCTGGGTTTCTGGTGGCTTAACGGCGCATTGCTGCGCGCGCTGGCGTGGTACGGCGAGGTGGCCTGGAATTGGGAGTCGTTGTGGCATTCGCGGCTTATCCAGACCACTTTTGCACTGTTCTGGATGTTCTGCGCGCTGGTGGTCATGATCCGCGCCACCCGTCACGCCTCCCGTCAGCAGTGGCTTGGCGGTGCGGCGCTACTGGGGGTGGTCATGCTCAAACTGATGCTGGTGGACAGCGCGGGCGGTGGCGGCCTGGCGCGCGCCGTCGCGTTTATTGGCGTGGCGATCCTGGTCCTGATTGTGGGCTATTTCTCGCCGCTACCGCCTAAGGCAGGAGAAGAAAAATGAAATGGATGAACGCGGTTGTTTGTGCGGCACTGCTGGCCGTGGCCGGTCCGGCATTCAGCGAGGGCGCGCCAGCGGAATCCCCGCGGGATTATGCCTATGGCCTGTCCCTTGATACCTCTGCCTCTTCGCCGTGGTATCGGGTCATGCTGCCGCTGGCGGTTTATCAGCAGAGCACATCGCCCGATCTGCGCGACGTGCGCGTGTTTAATCAGTCGGGCGAGCCGGTACCGTTCAGCCTGGTTACCACGACGCGTCCGCAGCCGGCACCGACCACCACGGCGCTGCGCCTCTTTGCGCTTAACGCCTCGCCGGGCGGAGAAGAGGACAGCGGCGATAAAATTATGCTACGGGCCAGAAACGGCGTGGAAATTGTGCTGGAAGGGCAACACGCGGCGGCTGCCGGACAGCACTATCTGCTGACCCTGCCGGAAAACGCGACGGAGGTTCCGCTCTCTCAGCTCCAGCTTTTCTGGGACACGCCGCAGGGCTCGTGGCAGGGGACGGCATCGGTCTATTACAGCGAGGATCTGAAAAACTGGTATACCCTGCGCGAAGAGATGCCCCTGCTGGACGTGATGAGTGGACAGGATCGCCTGAAGCTCGACCGCATCGATACCGATCTGGTGTTATCGCCTGAGGCGAATCGTTATCTGCTGCTGGTGCTGAACACGGGGCGTTCTGCCCTGACGTTAACCGGCGTCAACGCGATTAACGCGACTGAACAGCCGGAATCTGAGCACATTAGCCTGGCGGGAGAGGGGGAGCGGTTATCCGAAAGCGAAGCCGTGTGGCGCTGGAAACATCCGCAGCCTCTGAGTGCGATCGGCTTCATGCTGAATGGCGACGGTGTTCTCCCGGCAGAAATAGCCTGGCGGGAGGCGGATAAGGATCGGTGGCATACGCTGAAAAAAGAGGTGATCTACCAGCTCGGCGGCAAAACGTCTGAACCTGTTCCGCTCCCTGGCGGGCTGGTCGAGGCGGTAAAAATCAAGACCCTCAATGCGCGTTTGCCTGAGAACCTGCCTGGCGTGACCGGGCAACGCGTGCGCTACGATCTGGTGTTTAACGCGCAGGGGAAGGGGCCGTACCTTCTCGCGTGGGGGAACGGGGCTGCGAAACCGGCGAGCGTGGAGACGGATATGCTGATCCCGACCGAACTGCGTAAAACCTACGATCTGGCAGCCCTGCCGATGGCGGATACGCTGGAACCTGTCCCGCTGGGTGGCGAGGCGCGTTTAACCGCGACGTCTGCGGCTGAGCAGGAAAGCAGAATGAAAACGCTGATGGTCTGGGGCGTACTGATTGCGGGGGTGATGGTGCTTGCGGGTATGGCATGGCGCATCTGGCGCGAGGTAAAAAAAGACGGCGCAGCATAAGCCATAAAAAAACCCGCGTATTCGCGGGTTTTTTGGTAAACCGTGCCGATTACAGGCTGGATACGTTCTCAGACAGGTATTTAGCTACGCCGTCTGGGGAAGCCGCCATACCTTCTTTACCTTTTTCCCACTGAGCCGGGCACACTTCACCGTGCTCTTCGTGGAACTGGAGCGCGTCAACCATGCGCAGCATTTCGTCGATGTTACGACCCAGCGGCAGATCGTTCACAACCTGGTGACGAACGATGCCGTTCGCGTCGATCAGGAAAGAACCACGCAGTGCAACGCCAGCGTCCGGATGTTCGATACCGTAAGCCTGCTGGATTTCGCGTTTGATGTCCGCAACCATCGCGTATTTCACTGCACCGATGCCGCCGTTTTCGACAGGGGTGTTACGCCATGCGTTGTGTACAAATTCAGAGTCGAAGGAGACGCCAACCACTTCCACGCCACGCTTCTGGAATTCTTCGTAACGTTTGTCGAACGCGATCAGCTCAGAAGGGCAAACGAAAGTGAAGTCCATTGGCCAGAAGAACAGAACGGTCGCTTTACCGTTGGTGTGCTGTTTGAAGTTGAAGTTTTCAACGATTTCACCATTGCCCAGAACGGCGGCAGCTGTAAAATCCGGAGCCGGACGAGTTACCAGAACCATATGATTCTCCTGTAGATACTAAGGTTATTTGGAACGCAACGCGGGCCAGTATAGAGGCAGTACGGGAATAAGACAAAGAGGTGGTAACAATCGTTCCACCAGCTTTTACCTATCAATCGAACCGACTTCACAGTTCTTTATTTTTCGCCTGCGTCATCATACGCGGGTAGAACTGCCAGAAGCGGGTTTCCAGCGCATCATAATGTTCATCCAGGTCATGCCATGAGTCGCGCAGCGCGTCCAGACGCGGTCGACGGCTCGCCATGCCGTTCAGGACGTTCTGAATGAAATCCATCTCGCGGTATCGCTCCAGCCAGCGTTCAGACCAGAGATAGTTATTCAGATTCACAAAGCGCGGCGGGGAGTCCGGCAAAATGATCGACACCTGCGCGTGGGCGTAGCGCACAAACTCAGGCAGCGACATATCAGGCGACAGCCGGGACCAGTGGCGCGACAGGAAATGATCCCACATGACGTCGAGCGTGATCGGCGCCACGCGTCGGGTTTCGGGGCGGAACCAGGCTTTGGCTTCCGTCACTTCCGGCAGGTTATCGGTCAGCACGTCGATGCGGCGGTGCATAAAAATCCCGTCGACAACCTCAGGGGAGTACGCTTCCGCGGGGTTGCCGCGTACAAAATCGGCCAGCAAATTGCCGGAGAGGGAGCTGTCCGCGAGATGAGCGAGATGCAGATGAGCGAGAAAATTCATGCGTTTTCGTTGTCCGGTGGCGGCTAGTTGTTGCAGCAAAAGGGTGTGAGCACTAGACTATGCCGCCTGTTTTTAAGTCACGAGTATACGTCATGCGCGTCGCCGATTTCTCCTTTGAACTACCTGAATCCCTGATTGCTCACTACCCCATGCCTGAGCGTAGCAGCTGTCGCTTGCTGTCACTGGACGGGCCAACGGGCGCGCTGACGCACGGTACTTTCACCGATCTGCTCGACAAGCTCAACCCTGGCGATCTGCTGGTCTTTAACAATACCCGCGTGATCCCGGCGCGTCTGTTTGGCCGTAAAGCCAGCGGCGGTAAGATTGAGGTGCTGGTCGAACGTATGCTCGATGATAAACGTATTCTGGCACATATTCGCGCCTCTAAAGCGCCGAAGCCGGGCGCTGAACTGCTGCTGGGGGATGACGAGAGCATCAAAGCGACCATGACCGCGCGTCACGATGCGCTATTTGAAGTGGAATTCAACGACGAGCGCACGGTGCTCGATATCCTCAACGCCATCGGCCACATGCCGCTGCCGCCGTATATTGAGCGCCCGGACGAAGAGGCCGACCGCGAGCTATATCAGACTGTCTACAGCCAGAAGCCTGGCGCGGTGGCGGCGCCAACGGCGGGCCTGCACTTTGATGAGCCGCTGCTAGAGAAACTGCGCGCGAAGGGCGTAGAGATGGCGTTCGTGACGCTGCACGTTGGTGCAGGCACCTTCCAGCCGGTGCGCGTGGACAGCATCGAAGACCACATCATGCACTCTGAGTATGCCGAAGTGCCACAGGAGGTTGTGGATGCGGTGCTGGCGGCGAAAGCGCGCGGTAATCGCGTCGTGGCCGTCGGTACAACGTCGGTACGTTCCCTTGAGAGCGCTGCGCAGGCCGCGAAAAGCGAGCTGATTGAGCCGTTCTTTGGCGATACGCAGATCTTTATCTACCCGGGCTATCAGTACAAAGTCATTGATGCGCTGGTGACCAACTTCCATCTGCCTGAATCGACGTTGATTATGCTGGTTTCCGCGTTTGCGGGATATCAGCATACGATGAACGCCTACAAGTCTGCGGTAGAACAAAAATATCGCTTTTTTAGCTACGGTGACGCGATGTTTATCACGTACAATCCGCAGGCTTTGAATGAGCGTGTCGGGGAATAAGTCCGCGGCACCGTATTACAACGTTGGACTGTTTTTCTGACGTCGGAGAAAAAATGAAATTTGAACTCGATACCACCGATGGCCGCGCGCGTCGCGGTCGTCTGGTGTTTGATCGCGGCGTGGTAGAAACCCCCGCGTTTATGCCTGTGGGCACGTACGGCACCGTAAAAGGAATGACGCCGGAAGAAGTTGAAGCCACTGGCGCACAGATTATCCTCGGCAACACCTTCCACCTGTGGCTGCGTCCGGGTCAGGAGATTATGAAGCTCCACGGCGACCTGCACGATTTCATGCAGTGGAAAGGCCCGATCCTCACCGACTCCGGCGGTTTCCAGGTCTTCAGCCTGGGCGATATCCGTAAGATCACTGAGCAGGGCGTACACTTCCGTAACCCGATCAACGGCGATCCAATCTTCCTCGATCCGGAAAAATCCATGGAGATTCAGTACGATCTCGGCTCCGATATCGTAATGATCTTCGACGAATGTACGCCATACCCGGCGGACTGGGACTACGCCAAGCGTTCCATGGAGATGTCCCTGCGTTGGGCGAAGCGTAGCCGCGACCGTTTTGACGCCCTGCAAAACAAAAATGCGCTGTTCGGCATTATTCAGGGCAGCGTTTACGAAGATTTACGCGATATCTCGGTTAAAGGTCTGGTAGAGATAGGCTTTGATGGCTACGCTGTCGGCGGTTTGGCTGTGGGTGAGCCGAAGGAAGACATGCACCGCATTCTGGAGCATGTCTGCCCGCAAATCCCGGCGGATAAACCACGATACCTGATGGGTGTGGGTAAACCAGAAGATCTGGTGGAAGGCGTACGTCGCGGCATTGATATGTTCGACTGCGTTATGCCAACCCGAAACGCGCGTAACGGTCATCTGTTCGTTACCGATGGCGTGGTGAAAATCCGTAACGCGAAGCATAAGAGTGACACCAGCCCGCTCGATTCCGAGTGCGATTGCTATACCTGTCGCAATTATTCTCGCGCGTATCTGCATCATCTCGATCGTTGCAACGAGATTTTGGGGGCGCGTCTCAATACCATTCATAATCTTCGTTATTATCAGCGCTTAATGGCTGGTTTACGTAAGGCTATCGAAGAGGGTAAATTAGAGAGCTTCGTGACCGATTTCTACCAACGTCAGGGGCGGGATGTTCCACCGTTGAACGTTGATTAATTTTAATAATGAGGGAATTTGAATGAGCTTTTTTATTTCTGATGCGGTAGCAGCAACGGGTGCACCAGCGCAGGGCAGCCCGATGTCTCTGATTCTGATGCTGGTTGTGTTCGGTCTGATCTTCTACTTCATGATCCTGCGTCCACAGCAGAAGCGTACTAAAGAGCACAAAAACCTGATGAACTCCATCGCGAAGGGCGATGAAGTCCTGACCAATGGTGGCCTGGTGGGTCGCGTAACCAAAGTAGCGGAAAACGGCTACATTGCTATCGCCCTCAACGACACCACTGAAGTGGTTATCAAACGTGACTTCGTAGCTGCCGTTCTGCCGAAAGGCACCATGAAGGCGCTGTAATCCCAACTTTTCCCAAAGGGAACTGCCGTGTTAAACCGTTATCCTTTGTGGAAGTACATCATGCTGGTCGTCGTGATTATCGTCGGCCTGCTGTACGCGCTTCCCAACCTGTATGGTGAGGATCCGGCCGTTCAAATCACTGGCGCGCGCGGTGTCGCCGCCAGTGAGCAAACGCTGATCCAGGTCCAGAAAACGTTACAAGAAGAAAAAATTACCGCTAAGTCTGTGGCACTGGAAGAGGGCGCAATTCTTGCTCGCTTCGACACCACCGACACGCAGCTCCGCGCACGTGAAGCGCTGATGGGCGTGCTGGGTGATAAATATGTCGTGGCGCTTAACCTTGCTCCTGCAACCCCACGCTGGCTGGCTGCGCTGAACGCAGAGCCAATGAAACTGGGTCTTGACCTGCGTGGCGGCGTTCACTTCCTGATGGAAGTGGATATGGATACCGCGCTCGGCAAGCTACAGGAACAGAATATCGACAGCCTGCGCAGCGATCTGCGCGATAAGGGCATTCCGTACACCACCGTACGTAAAGAAGATAACTACGGCCTGAGCATCACGTTCCGCGACAGCGCGGCACGCGATCAGGCTGTGACGTATCTGTCTCAGCGTCACCGCGATCTGGTGATCACCTCTCAGGGCAGCAACCAGCTGCGTGCGGTAATGACCGACGCGCGTCTGAGTGAAGCACGTGAATACGCCGTTCAGCAGAACATTAACATTCTGCGTAACCGTGTAAACCAGCTGGGCGTGGCTGAGCCACTGGTACAGCGTCAGGGTGCTGACCGTATCGTGGTCGAACTGCCGGGTATCCAGGATACCGCCCGTGCGAAAGAGATTCTGGGCGCGACGGCGACCCTAGAGTTCCGTCTGGTTAACTCCAATGTCGACCAGGCTGCTGCGGCTTCAGGCCGTGTGCCGGGCGATTCTGAAGTGAAACAGACCCGCGAAGGCCAGCCTGTTGTGCTGTACAAACGCGTGATCCTGACCGGTGACCATATCACCGACTCCACTTCAAGCCAGGATGAGTACAACCAGCCGCAGGTTAACATCTCGCTGGATAGCGCAGGCGGCAACATCATGTCTAACTTCACCAAGGACAACATCGGCAAGCCGATGGCGACCCTGTTCGTGGAGTACAAAGACAGCGGTAAGAAAGACGCCAATGGCCGTGCCGTGCTGGTGAAAGAGGAAGAGGTGATTAACATCGCCAACATCCAGTCTCGTCTGGGTAACAGCTTCCGTATTACCGGTATCAGCAACCCGAACGAAGCGCGTCAGCTCTCTCTGCTGCTGCGTGCCGGTGCGCTGATTGCGCCAATTCAGATTGTTGAAGAACGTACCATCGGTCCAACCCTGGGTATGCAGAACATCAAACAGGGTCTGGAAGCGTGTCTGGCCGGTCTGGCGGTGTCCATCATCTTCATGATCTTCTTCTATAAGAAGTTCGGCCTGATTGCGACCTCCGCGCTGATTGCCAACCTGGTGCTGATCATCGGTATCATGTCCCTGCTGCCGGGGGCGACGCTGACCATGCCGGGGATTGCGGGTATCGTTCTAACCCTTGCGGTGGCGGTCGACGCCAACGTACTGATAAACGAACGTATCAAAGAAGAGCTGAGCAACGGTCGTTCTGTACAGCAGGCGATCGAAGAAGGCTACAAAGGGGCGTTCAGCTCCATCTTCGATGCGAACGTAACAACACTGATTAAGGTTCTTATCCTGTATGCAGTGGGTACTGGCGCGATCAAAGGCTTTGCGATTACTACCGGTATCGGTGTCGCAACGTCGATGTTTACCGCTATTGTCGGCACCCGTGCCATCGTGAACCTGCTGTACGGCGGCAAGCGCGTCAAAAAGCTGTCTATCTGAGGAGTGCGTTGTGGCACAGGAATATACTGTTGAACAATTGAACCACGGCCGTAAAGTCTGGGACTTTATGCGCTGGGACTACTGGGCCTTCGGCATTTCAGGTTTTCTGCTGATCTTGTCCATCGTCATTATGGGCGTGAAAGGCTTTAACTGGGGTCTGGATTTCACCGGTGGTACGGTGATTGAAATTACCCTGGAAAAACCGGTCGATATGGACCAGATGCGTGAGTCTCTGCAAAAAGCGGGCTTTGAAGAGCCGCTGCTACAGAACTTTGGCAGCAGCCGCGACATCATGGTGCGTATGCCGCCGGTACACGATGCCAACGGCAGCCAGGAGCTGGGCAGCAAGGTCGTCCAGGTTATTAACGAAACGACCAGCCAGGATGCAACGGTTAAGCGTATTGAGTTTGTCGGCCCGAGCGTTGGTGCTGACCTGGCGCAGACCGGTGCGATGGCGCTGCTGGTGGCGCTGATCTCGATCCTGATTTACGTCGGTTTCCGCTTTGAGTGGCGACTGGCGGCAGGCGTGGTTATCGCCCTGGCGCACGACGTGGTGATCACCATGGGCATACTGTCTCTGTTCCACATTGAGATTGACCTGACGATTGTGGCATCCCTGATGTCCGTTATCGGTTACTCACTGAACGACAGTATCGTGGTATCTGACCGTATTCGTGAAAACTTCCGTAAGATCCGTCGCGGCACGCCGTACGAAATCTTTAACGTGTCGTTGACCCAGACGTTGCACCGTACGTTGATCACCTCCGGCACCACCCTGATGGTGATCCTGATGCTGTTCCTGTTCGGTGGCCCAGTGCTGGAAGGCTTCTCGCTGACCATGCTGATCGGTGTGTCTATCGGTACGGCCTCGTCTATCTACGTCGCGTCCGCACTGGCGCTGAAGCTGGGCATGAAGCGCGAGCATCTGATCCAGCAGAAAGTCGAGAAAGAAGGGGCGGATCAGCCGTCCATTCTGCCGTAAGAGTCTTATGTAGTATCGAAATCCCGGCCTGTTGGCCGGGATTTTTTTTGTCTGCATCTCACAAACACTCCTGACAGTATGCTGTCAGGAGCCCTGTCGTAGACTCCTTCTGAACCCTAACAACAGGCAGGAGGACGTATGAAAAGTGTTATTAACTGGTTTGAAATTCCGGTCGCCGATATGGATCGCGCCATCAAATTTTATGAGTCGGTGATGCAGGTCGCGCTGCGGCGCGAGAAGATGGACGTGGCTGATCTGGCGATTTTCCCGCACGAGGATCCGGCCACCGGCGGCGCGCTGGCGAAATTTGACGGCGTTACACCGTCTTCGCAGGGCGCTATTATCTACCTGCATACTGACAATCTGGCGGCCACGCTCGATCGTATTGCTTCTGCGGGCGGTGAGTGCGTGTTTGGCCCGCTGGAACTGCCGCAAGGCATTGGCACTATAGCCCTGTTTACCGACAGCGAAGGTAATCGCGTCGGCCTCCATCAACCGGTATGAGAGTAAACCGATGACCCGACGCGCTGACCGTTTGTTCCAGATTGTGCAGATCCTTCGGGGCAGGCGTCTGACAACGGCAGCGCATCTGGCGGAAAGGCTTGGCGTGTCCGAGCGCACGGTGTACCGCGATATCCGCGACCTGTCGCTTTCCGGCGTGCCGGTGGAAGGCGAGGCGGGAAGCGGATATCGGCTGATGTCGGGTTTTGATTTACCCCCGCTGATGCTGACCAACAAAGAGTCCGAGGCGCTGATGGTGGCGATTCGCCTGCTCAAAACCTGGGGCGGGGAATCGCTGTCGCGCGAGCTTGAGTCGGCCCAGGAAAAAGTGCTGGCGATCCTGCCAGAAGAGAGCCGCCGCAAAGCTGAGCAGACGCGGATTTACGCGCCGGATATTGCCCTTCAGCCCCATTCCCGTAGTGGTTTCGACGTGATCCATCAGGCGATTTCCGCCCAGCGCGTGCTGGCACTGCATTATCGTGATGAGGCTGGGCAGCTCTCAAAGCGCGAGGTTCAGCCGCTGGGCTTGTTCTTCTGGGGAGAGCGCTGGCTGCTGGCGGCGTGGTGTGAACGGCGCGATGACTATCGCTGTTTCCGGCTCGACCGATGCCTCAATATTGTGCAGACGGAGAGGCGGTTTAGCGAAAGTGCGGACAGGTCATTGGCAGATTTTTTGCGCAAGGTGAGGCAGTAAAAAGCCGGGGGGCGGCTACGCCTTACCCGGCCTACATTCGGATCGTAGGCCCGGTAAGCGTAGCGCCACCGGGCGGAATCCGCACTGATTAGAAGTTGTAACCCACGACCAGGTAACCACCCCAACCGGTAGAGCGAACGCTGAAGTCGCCGTTGCCAAAGTTCAGGCTGGCGTCGTCGTTCCACTGGCCACCGTTGTGCCAGTAACGCGCAACAACAGAGTAGTGCCAGTGATCGTAGTTCAGCGCCAGGATGTGGCTGGACGCGATGGAGTCGTTAGTGCGCGCTTTTCTGCCGTTCAGGTCGCGGAAATCGTTATCGCCCAGGTCTGAACCCCAGTCAAAGTTGGTGAAGCCGATATAGCTCAGGTTGCCGCCCCACAGTTGGGTAATTGGCACGAAGTATTTCACTTTGAAACGGTAGCCGTCCCACTCGTTCTCGTTCGCGGCGCCGTAGTTCTGCCACTGGTATTTTGCGTAGACGTTCATGGACAGGCTCATCGGCAGGCCAGTCTCAATGTCTGTACCCAGACCCATGTACCAGGTGCTCTGGCGACCGGACTTGTTGCGACCCATGTCGTAGATGTAGTTGTTTGCGAAATACCACTCTTTGAACGGACCAAACGCCAGACTAGTACCGGTCAGTTTATCAATGGAGAAGCGGGGTTCGATCTCCATGAACAGTGGGGAACCGTGGTTCCAGATACCTTTCGCGTCGGTGTTACCGCCGAAGAATACCGGTGCGTCCATGTAGCCATAGAAATCAAACCAGTCTTTTTTAGCGAATGCTTCGTACTCGAGGTAGGTATCGTTACGGATCTGCGGTCCGAAACGGGTATGGTAGCTGCCTACAACGTTAACGCTCTGATGCCACCAGTCGGAAAGGTATTGTGGTTTGTCGTTTTCCGCTGCGTTAACAGTGAAAGAGGTGGAGAGTGCCAGAACTGCACCGGCTGCGAGTAATGTTTTTTTCATAATCATGCCACTGATTGAAATTCCCTTCCGGGAGTGAAAAATGCGCGAATTGCGTTTCTAAATATTTCGTATTTCTGCGGAGCCTATTATAGGAATCCTTGCTCACAAAAATATGTGTTGTTTCACATATCTCTCACATACGTAATCGATTGCGTTCACGTTTGCGTACTTTAGACGGGCGGGATTGTAGCGGCAATCATTTATGTTGCCAATCCATACGAAATGTAAATGTTAGCGGAGTGACATTTCACTCCGCTAGAAGGGCGGGTTATTGCGCGGCGGGTTGAATGTCGTGAATACGGATAAAGCCCAGCTGTTCTGGGGTCAGTCCGCTCAGCTGGAGCGGGATATCAACATCGCTCGGCGCCAGCGTGCTGGCGGGGGCGGTGAAGAGCTGATTCTTCACGTTCACTTCCTGATAGCTCTCCGTGGTGCCCTGAATCTGGCCCCACTCTACGGTGCCGCTGAACGCGGGAAGCGGATCGTTGGACTCACCCTGAATGCGTAATGTTGCGCGAGTACCATCGGCATTCGCTGCAACATTCACCACAGACATCTTTAGCGTGCCAATCTGGCTGTTCAGACGCGCGGGCGTGTTTGCACCTGGCAATAAATAAACGCCATTGCTGGATTTGGCATTCAGCGCGTTCTGCTGGGTGATCTTCACGGTTTCTTTGTTAAGTTTGTCCATCGCCACGTTAAGCGTATTCACGCTTTGTTTCATCTCGCGGACTTCGCTTTGCTGTGCGCAGGCGCTGAGCGTGAACAGGCTCCCCACCAGCACTATTTTCAGGTAACGTCTTGTCATTGCGTTTAATTCCTTGAAATCACAGATTGCTGTAATGGTAGACAGGATATTGCCGTCAGGCATAGATCCTTTGTCTCAAAAAGCTCTTCCTTTGTTGTCGGGCCAGTTCAGGGTAAAATAGAAATCAGTTAACCAGATAACAGGGACATCGTATGCATTGCCCATTTTGCTCCGCTGTGGATACCAAAGTCATCGACTCGCGTCTTGTAGGCGAAGGGTCTTCCGTGCGTCGTCGTCGGCAGTGTCTGGTGTGCAACGAGCGTTTTACCACCTTTGAGGTGGCAGAGCTGGTAATGCCGCGCGTGGTAAAAAGTAACGATGTGCGCGAACCGTTCAATGAAGAGAAACTGCGTAGCGGGATGCTCAAGGCGCTGGAAAAACGGCCCGTCAGCTCCGATGACGTCGAAATGGCGTTAAACCATATTAAATCTTATCTGCGGGGGTTAGGCGAGCGCGAAGTGCCGAGCAAAATGATCGGCAATCTGGTGATGGAACAGCTGAAGAAGCTCGATAAAGTCGCCTATATCCGCTTTGCCTCCGTTTACCGCAGCTTCGAAGACATCAAAGAGTTTGGCGAAGAGATCGCCCGCTTACAGGATTAAGCCCATGCACGATGAGATGTACATGGCGCGCGCCATGAAGCTGGCGCAGCGCGGTCGGTTTACCACTCACCCTAACCCCAATGTCGGGTGCGTCATTGTTAAAGATGGCGAGATCGTGGGGGAAGGTTTTCACTACCGCGCAGGCGAGCCGCATGCTGAAGTGCATGCCCTGCGCATGGCGGGTGAGAAAGCGCGTGGCGCGACGGCCTATGTGACGCTGGAGCCATGCAGCCATCACGGACGTACGCCGCCGTGCTGTGAGGCGCTGATTGCGGGGGGCGTCTCGCGCGTTGTCGCCGCCATGCAGGATCCTAATCCGCAGGTGGCGGGCCGCGGGCTGTATCGTCTGCAACAGGAAGGCATCGACGTCAGCCACGGCCTGATGATGCAGGATGCCGAAAACATCAACAAAGGCTTCCTGAAGCGTATGCGCACCGGCTTCCCGTTTATCCAGCTTAAGCTTGGCGCGTCACTGGATGGCCGCACGGCGATGGCGAACGGCGAGAGCCAGTGGATCACCTCGCCGCAGGCAAGGCGCGATGTGCAACGTCTGCGCGCGCAAAGCCATGCTATTCTCACCAGCAGTGAAACGGTACTGGCTGACGATCCGGCCATGACCGTGCGCTGGGAAGAGCTGAATGCGGATACGCAGGCGCTCTATCCGCAGGAGAACCTGCGTCAGCCGCTGCGCATTATTGTTGATAGCCAGAACCGCGTGACGCCGGAGCACCGCATCGTGCAGCAGCCGGGTGAAACCTGGATTGCCCGCACCAAAGAAGATACGCGCGAGTGGCCGGAAGGCGTGCGCAGCATTATGGTGCCGGAACATAACGGGCATCTCGATCTCGTGGTGCTGATGATGTTGCTCGGCAAACAGCAGGTCAACAGCATCTGGGTTGAAGCCGGTCCGACGCTCGCCGGCGCACTGCTTCAGGCGGGGCTGGTGGATGAGCTTCTCGTCTACGTTGCGCCTAAACTGTTAGGTAATGACGCGCGCGGCCTGTTTGTGCTGCCCGGCCTTGAAAAACTGGCCGATGCGCCGCAACTCTCATTCAGCGAGATTCGTCCGGTAGGCCCGGATGTCTGCCTCCATTTAACGACAGCGTAATTGCTCCTGAAATAGGGAAGCAGTGCGCAAAGTATTATGATAAAATCCGCCCCCCTGCGGGGCCAAATGAACCCGTAAAGGAAGAGTATGAACATTATTGAAGCTGCTGTAGCTACCCCGGACGCTCGCGTCGCCATCACCATTGCGCGTTTCAACAACTTCATCAACGATAGCCTGCTGGAAGGTGCGGTTGACGCCCTGAAACGTATCGGCCAGGTTAAAGATGACAACATTACCGTCGTTTGGGTACCAGGTGCTTACGAACTGCCACTGGCAGCGGGCGCGCTGGCGAAAACCGGTAAATACGACGCGGTGATTGCGCTGGGTACCGTTATTCGTGGCGGCACTGCGCACTTCGAATACGTTGCGGGCGGTGCAAGCAACGGTCTGGCACACGTTGCACAGGATGCTGAAATCCCTGTCGCGTTCGGCGTGCTGACCACCGAAAGTATTGAACAAGCCATCGAACGTGCTGGCACTAAAGCCGGTAACAAAGGTGCAGAAGCTGCACTGACCGCGCTTGAAATGATCAATGTATTGAAAGCCATCAAGGCCTGATTTTTTTGTAAGGGGAATTCCGTGAAACCTGCTGCTCGTCGCCGCGCCCGTGAATGTGCCGTCCAGGCACTTTACTCCTGGCAGTTGTCCCAGAACGACATCGCTGATGTTGAATACCAGTTCCTGTCAGAACAGGACGTGAAAGACGTTGACGTTCTGTACTTCCGTGAACTGCTGTCGGGAGTGGCGACTAATAGCGCGTATCTCGATGGTCTGATGAAGCCATACCTGTCCCGTCTGCTCGAAGAGCTGGGCCAGGTCGAAAAAGCAGTGTTGCGTATCGCGCTGTTTGAGCTGTCTAAACGTGATGATGTGCCGTACAAAGTGGCCATCAACGAAGCGATCGAACTGGCGAAAACCTTCGGCGCTGAAGACAGCCACAAGTTTGTTAACGGCGTGCTGGATAAAGCCGCACCTGCGATCCGTCCCCACAAAAAGTGATCCGCAAACCGGAGTCTTGCATTGCCTTTTTGGCAGTGCGGCTCCGGTTTTTTCTTTTATTTGCTGAGGCATAACGTATGGCATGCGGCGAATTCTCCCTGATTGCCCGTTATTTCGACCGTGTCAGAACCTCTCGTCTTGATGTTGAAACCGGCATTGGCGATGACTGCGCACTTCTCAATATTCCCGAAAAACAGACGCTGGCAATCAGCACCGACACCTTAGTGTGTGGGCGTCATTTCCTGCCGGATATCGATCCTGCCGATCTGGCGTATAAAGCGCTGGCGGTGAACGTCAGCGATCTGGCGGCAATGGGCGCCGACCCGGCCTGGCTGACGCTGGCTCTGACCCTGCCGGAGGTGGATGAAGCCTGGCTTGAAGCCTTCAGCGATGCCCTGTTTGAACAGCTGAATTATTACGATATGCAGCTGATTGGCGGTGATACCACCGCCGGTCCGCTGTCCATGACCCTGGCAATCCACGGCTATGTGCCTGCCGGGCGCGCGCTGAAGCGCTCGGGTGCAAAACCAGGCGACTGGCTCTACGTGACCGGTACGCCGGGCGACAGCGCCGCGGGGTTAGCTATCCTTCAGAATCGCTTAACGGTTGAAGAGGCTGACGATGCGGCGTATCTGGTGAAGCGCCATCTGCGGCCAACGCCGCGTATTCTGCACGGTCAGGCGCTGCGCGAGCGGGCCAGTTCGGCTATCGATTTGTCTGACGGGCTGATCTCCGATCTCGGCCATATCCTGAAGGCCAGCGGCGTGGGCGCACGCGTTGACCTGGATCTGTTCCCGCTGTCGGAGCAACTGCTTCGCCATGTCGAACCTGAACAGGCGCTGCGCTGGGCGTTATCCGGTGGAGAAGATTATGAGCTGTGCTTCACCGTGCCTGAGCTGAATCGCGGGACGCTGGATGTGGCGCTAGCGCATCTGGGGGCGAAATTTACCTGCATCGGGCAGGTGATGCCGGAAAGTGAAGGGTTGCTGTTTGTCCGCGACGGCGCCCCGGTTACGCTTGACTGGAAAGGGTACGATCACTTTGGGTGAGTGTTTTGCCGGGTGGCGGCTTCGCCTTACCCGGCCTACGATCGCACTTTATTTGTAGGCCGGGTAAGCGCAGCGCCACCCGGCAAGTGTTTATTTAAACCCTACCACCGGATGCTGCTGATACGGCGTCTCCAGCTCGGCAATCTGCTCCGGCGTCAACGATAAGTCCACCGCACTTAACAACTCATCCAGCTGTTCTTCCCGCGATGTGCCCACAATCGGCGCGGCGACACCGCGCTTGCTCAGCAGCCACGCCAGCGCCACCTGCGCGCGCGTTGCACCGATATCGTCGGCGATCCCGGCTAAGCGTTCGGCAATTAACGCATCGCTGGCTTCTGTATCGTCATACAGGTTTTTACCCACTTCATCCGATACCAGCCGGGCGGTAGTTTCCCCCCACGGACGGGTTAACCTTCCGCGCGCCAGCGGGCTCCACGGGATCACCGCCACGCCTTCCTGGTAGCAGAGCGGCAGCATCTCGCGCTCTTCTTCCCGGTAAATCAGGTTGTAGTGATCCTGCATAGTGACAAAGCGCGCCCAGCCGTGCTGCGCCTGGAGATCGAGCGCCTGGGCAAACTGTGAGGCATGCATGGACGATGCGCCGATGTAGCGCGCTTTACCGGCTTTCACAACGTCGTTTAACGCTTCAAGCGTCTCTTCGATCGGGGTGTTGTAATCCCAGCGGTGGATTTGCAGCAGGTCGACGTAATCCATGTTCAGGCGTCTGAGGCTGTCATCAATGGAACGCAGGATCTGCGCGCGAGAAAGGCCTTCCGCCAGATCGCCTGACGGGTAGTACACCTTAGTGGCGACCACAATGTCATCACGACGGGCAAAATCTCGCAGGGCGCGGCCCATAATCTCTTCGCTGCTGCCATCTGAGTAGCTGTTGGCGGTATCGAAGAAGTTGATGCCGCCGTCAATGGCGCGCTTGATGATAGGGCGGCTGCTCTCTTCCGGCAGCGTCCAGGCATGATTTCCCCGGTCAGGCTCGCCAAACGTCATGCATCCCAGGCAAAGCCGGGACACCTTAAGGTCCGTTTTTCCTAATGTCGTGTATTGCATGGTTCCGCTCCTGCTGTTTAAACAATACGTTTAAGCATAGCAGGAGCAGAAAAGGGGAGGGATCAGGCCAGCCAGGTGCGGATTTTAGCTTCGATACCGGCGGCGTCCAGACCAATGTCGGCGCGCGCCTCATCCTGGGTGCCTTGCGGGATGAAGTGGTCAGGGAGGCCGAGATTAAGCACCGGAACGGCTTTACGGTTCGCCATAAGCACTTCGTTCACGCCGCTACCCGCGCCACCCATGATGGCGTTCTCTTCCAGCGTGACCAGAACGTCATGGCTTTCCGCCATGCTCAGAATCAGAGATTCATCGAGCGGCTTCACAAAGCGCATATCGACCAGCGTCGCATTCAGGTTTTCAGCGACTTTTGCCGCTTCCGGCATCAGCGTACCAAAATTCAGGATCGCCACTTTTTCACCACGGCGTTTCACCAGACCTTTACCGATGTCCAGTTTTTCCAGCGGCTGTAATTCAACGCCAAGGGCATTACCGCGCGGATAACGTACCGCGCAGGGGCCGTCCTGATAGTGGTAACCGGTATACAGCATCTGACGACACTCGTTTTCGTCGCTTGGCGTCATGATCACCATATCAGGGATGCAGCGCAGGAAGGAGAGATCAAACGCGCCCTGGTGCGTCTGGCCATCAGCCCCCACAATGCCCGCGCGATCGATAGCAAACAGCACCGGCAGCTTCTGAATGGCAACGTCATGGATAACCTGATCGTAGGCGCGTTGCAGGAAGGTAGAGTAGATCGCTACCACCGGCTTGTAGCCGCCAATCGCCAGGCCCGCAGCAAAGGTTACCGCGTGCTGCTCGGCGATAGCCACGTCGAAATACTGGTCCGGGTATTTTTTGGAAAACTCCACCATGCCGGAGCCTTCACGCATGGCAGGCGTCACCGCCATCAGCATGTTGTCTTTCGCCGCCGTTTCGCACAGCCAGTCGCCAAAGATTTTTGAGTAGCTCGGCATCCCGCCGCTGCTTTTCGGCAGGCAGCCGCTGGTATGGTCGAACTTAGGCACCGCGTGGAAGGTGATCGGATCTTTTTCCGCCGGTTCGTAACCACGCCCTTTTTTGGTCATGATATGCAGGAACTGCGGGCCTTTCAGGTCGCGCATGTTTTTAAGCGTCGTCACCAGGCCCAGCACATCGTGGCCGTCCACCGGGCCAATATAGTTAAAGCCCAGCTCTTCGAACAGCGTACCCGGCACGACCATGCCTTTGATGTGTTCTTCGGTACGCTTAAGCAGCTCTTTAATCGGCGGTACGCCGGAGAAGACTTTTTTACCGCCTTCACGCAGTGAGGAGTAAAGCTTGCCGGACAGCAGCTGCGCCAGATGGTTATTCAGCGCGCCGACGTTCTCGGAGATCGACATTTCGTTGTCGTTGAGGATCACCAGCATGTCCGGTTTGATATCGCCCGCGTGGTTCATGGCCTCAAAGGCCATCCCGGCGGTGATCGCCCCGTCGCCAATCACGCAGACGGTGCGGCGTTGTTTATTCTCTTTTTCGGCGGCAACGGCAATACCAATGCCCGCAGAAATGGAGGTGGAAGAGTGGCCGACGCTTAACACATCATATTCACTCTCGCCGCGCCACGGGAACGGGTGCAGGCCCCCTTTCTGGCGAATGGTGCCAATTTTATCGCGACGTCCGGTCAGAATTTTGTGCGGATAGGCCTGGTGGCCTACATCCCAGATCAGCTGATCGAACGGCGTGTTATAGACGTAATGCAACGCCACGGTCAGCTCAACCGTGCCAAGTCCGGAGGCGAAGTGGCCGCTGGAGCGGCTAACGCTGTCGAGCAGGTAGCGACGCAGCTCGTCACACAGCTTCGGCAGACTCTCTTTCGGCAACAGACGTAACTCCTGAGTGGAGTCAACTAACGCCAGTGTCGGGTATTTGGCAATATCAAAACTCATCAAAGGCTCATCGAGATTTATAGTTTATTTATCACGCTGGATTATGTAGTCCGCTAGCGCTTCCAGTGCCGAGGTATCCAGCGATTGCGCGGCCAGCTCATTCAGCGACCGGCGGGCATCGTCTATCAGATCCCGGGCTTTACGTTGGGCATGCTCAAGGCCCAACAGGGCGGGGTAGGTACTTTTGCCAAGCTGCTGATCCGCACCCTGACGTTTTCCCAATGTTGCAGTATCGCCCACCACATCCAGAATGTCATCCTGAACCTGGAATGCCAGACCGATACTTTCTGCGTATCTGTCCAGAATCGGCAGGGCTTTACGCCCGCGTTCACCCGCGCTCAGCGCGCCCAGGCGAACGGCTGCACGAATCAGTGCGCCCGTTTTGTGACGGTGGATGCGCTCCAGCTGTTCCAGAGTAACCTGACGCCCTTCAGCCTCTAAATCCAGCGCCTGGCCGCCGCACATCCCGGCGACGCCGCTGGCCATTGCCAGTTCGGACACCATTGCCAGACGATCGCGATCGCTCACCTCAACCATCGGCGCATCGCTCAGAATGGAGAAGGCCAGGGTTTGCAGCGCATCCCCCGCCAGAATGGCATTCGCTTCGCCAAATTTGATATGGCAGGTTGGCTGACCGCGACGCAAATCGTCATCGTCCATGGCCGGCAAATCATCATGGATCAGCGAATAGGCGTGGATACACTCCACGGCGGCTGCCGGGGCGTCCAGCGTGTTATCGCTGATACCGAACATATTGCCCGTGGCATACACCAGGAACGGACGCAGGCGTTTACCCCCCAAGAGTGCGCCATAGTGCATGGCTTCAACCAGTGGAGTGTTCTGAAAAGGCTGCGGCTCAATGAAACGGCGCAGCGCATCGTTGGCGCGGATGACGCGCGCCTGAAGCGCGTTGGAAAAATCCATTTACTCGGCGTCCGGTGTGAATGGCGTGGTTTTAGCGTCTTCGCTGTCGGAAAGCAGGATCTGCACACGCTGCTCGGCCTGCTGGAGTTTTATCTGCCCCTGGCGCGCGAGCTGCACGCCGCGTTCAAATTCGTTGAGCGCGTCTTCCAGCGGGAGATCGCCGCTCTCAAGACGGGTAACGATCTGCTCCAGTTCACTCAGCGCAGTTTCGAAACTGGCCGGTGCGTCGTTTTTCTTCGGCATAGTGAATTGACTCTTAAATTTTTCGCCCTGACATGGTAACGGACTCGGGGCAATTATCAAATAACGCGAGTGGCGCGATGGTGGTATACTTGCGCGCCTGGATGCAGCCACGGGTGTGGGCTGCTGTATCATTTTCCACTACAAGCCTTTATAAGCTTGCCTAAGAAACATTGCCGCCATGAAGTTTATCATTAAATTGTTCCCTGAAATCACCATCAAAAGCCAATCCGTGCGTTTGCGCTTTATTAAAATTCTCACCGGGAACATTCGTAACGTATTAAAACACTACGACGAAACGCTCGCCGTGGTGCGTCACTGGGACCACGTAGAAGTCCGCGCGAAAGACGAAAACAAACGTCTTGATATTCGCGACGCGCTGACCCGTATCCCGGGTATTCACCATATTCTGGAAGTGGAAGACGTTCCCTTCACCGATATGCACGATATCTTCGAAAAGGCGCTGGTACAGTACCGCGACCAGATCGAAGGGAAAACGTTCTGCGTGCGCGTGAAGCGCCGGGGTAAGCATGAGTTTAGCTCTATTGAGGTTGAGCGCTACGTCGGCGGTGGTCTGAACCAGCACGTTGAAACGGCGCGCGTCCGCCTGACTAATCCGGACGTCACCGTTAATCTTGAGATCGAAAACGATCGCCTGCTGCTGGTCAAGGGTCGTTACGAAGGGATTGGCGGTTTCCCTATCGGCACTCAGGAAGATGTGCTGTCGCTGATCTCCGGTGGTTTCGACTCCGGCGTGTCCAGCTATATGCTGATGCGTCGCGGCTGCCGCGTGCACTACTGCTTCTTTAACCTGGGCGGCGCGGCGCATGAAATCGGCGTACGTCAGGTGGCGCATTACCTGTGGAACCGCTTCGGCAGCTCTCACCGCGTGCGTTTTGTGGCGATCAACTTTGAGCCGGTGGTCGGCGAAATCCTCGAAAAAGTGGACGACGGCCAGATGGGCGTGGTCCTGAAACGTATGATGGTGCGTGCGGCGTCCAAAGTGGCTGAGCGCTACGGCGTGCAGGCGCTGGTCACCGGTGAAGCGCTGGGGCAGGTCTCCAGCCAAACGCTGACCAACCTGCGTCTTATCGACAACGTGTCTGATACGCTGATCCTGCGTCCGCTGATCTCTCACGATAAAGAGCACATCATCGATCTGGCGCGTAAAATCGGTACTGAAGATTTTGCCCGTACCATGCCGGAATATTGCGGTGTGATCTCCAAAAGCCCAACCATTAAAGCGGTGAAGGCGAAGATCGAAGCGGAAGAAGAGAACTTCGATTTCAGCATCCTGGAAAAAGTGGTGGCGGAAGCGTCCAACATCGATATCCGTGAGATCGCTCAGCAGACCGAGCAGGAAGTGGTTGAGGTGGAGACGGTCAGCGGCTTCGGTGCTAACGATACGATTCTGGATATCCGTTCTGTTGATGAGCAGGATGACAAGCCGTTGCAGGTGGAAGGCGTCGAGGTGGTTTCGCTGCCGTTCTACAAGCTGAGCACCCAGTTTGGCGATCTCGACCAGAGCAAAACGTATCTGCTGTGGTGCGAACGTGGGGTCATGAGCCGTTTGCAGGCGCTGTATCTGCGTGAGCAGGGCTTCGCGAACGTGAAGGTGTACCGCCCGTAGTTTCTCGCCCGGTGGCGCGAGCGCTACCGGGCCTGCGATTCTATGCTCTTTTTGGCCGGGTAATCGACAATGGAAAAAAAACATAAGTACTGGGAAATCAAAGAGAGAATCAAAAAAGATATTCTCAATGAAGTCTACAAAAAGGGCGAAAGCATTCCGTCGGAGCGCGATCTTGCCGGTATTTATGACGTTACGCGCGTAACGGTTCAGAAAGCCATGGCGATGCTGGTACAGGAAGGGTATATCGAGCGTATCCACGGCAAGGGCATGTTTGTTTTAAAGAATACTGCCAGCAATATTTACATTCTGAATAATGAAAAGAGTGACAGTATTCTCGGGTTTTCCCGTGAATTTCAGGGGCGGGTCAACGTAACCAGCCGCTTGCTGACGTTGACGACCCTTCACGCCGACGCGGCGCTGGCACAGCACCTCGAAATTGCGCAGGGTGATGATGTCTGGTTTATTCGCCGTATCCGTTTACTGGAGGGACAGCCGGTGTTAATTGAAGACAGCAATATTCCTCACAAGGTGGTTGCCACTGTTCCGCAGGCTATTCTCGAAGTGGGATCGCTGTATGGCTATATTGAAGACTTTACCGGTAAGAAAATCAGCGACGCCGATTCACTGATTGAAGCGGATCTTTTTGATGAGGAGCTGGCGGCCCATCTCAATATTCTGCCAGGCCAGCCGATGTTGAAAATTACCGAAGTCACGCGCCTCGATGACGGTAGAGCATTTAACTTCTCCATCAGCTACAACCGGGCAGATATTTTCCGCGTCAAGAATATGCACATCAAACGATAACAGGCGCATCAGCGCCTGTTTCTCTTTTACAGCTTAGCGGCTGCCGCTTTATCGACAATGATCCTTAACCGTGGGTGCGGCTTTAGCAGCGTCGCGGGAACCGCCGGGTCCGGTGCGGAATTGACGGTTGTTGCGATGATGTCGGCTTTTTTCTCGCCGCTTGCCATCAAAATAATGGCCCGTGAGGCCAGGATAGTCTTCATCCCCAGCGAAATGCCCTGACGGATATGACGCTGCTGGCCGAAGTATTTAACCGAAACGGCCTGCGTCACCGCATCCAGGTCCACGATGTGGCAACCGGTATCGAGGGCGGCGCCCGGTTCATTGAAGCCGATATGGCCGTTCATACCGATCCCCAACACAATGATGTCAGGCCCACCGTGGGCCGTAATAAAGTTATCCACACGCTGACACTCTTCCTCGGGGGATTGCGTCAGGCCATCAAAGAAACAGATCTGATCGTCGCGCAGGGCCAGGTGGCTGAAGAAATGGCCCCATACCATCTCCCGGCAGCTGCCTTTATCGGCCTGACCCAGCCCCAGCCACTCATCCAGGCCAACAAATGCCGCACGGGAAAAATCGACCTTACCCTGTTTGCTGGCGTGCACCAGCGCGGCAAAAACGCCCAGCGGCGTATCTCCACCCGCGATGCAAATCAGCGCATCGGGTTTTTGCGTAACGGTTTCAATGACCGCTTTCGCCACGGCGTCACTCAGCGCCGCATAATCGTCTGTCTGTTCTACGTTCATTGTGCGTCCTTACGTTTAGCATACTGGGGTAAATAACGGTGGTTGACCTCAAGATATTCATTAAGGATCTGTTCTGCCGCGGCGGCAGAAGGCACAAGGGGATTTACGCTCAGCGCCAGCAGCGCCGTGTCGTAATTTCCAGTGACAGCGGCCTCAACGGTGAGCTCTTCATAGGCCTTCACGCTCTGGATCAGGCCGCGGATCTTCACGGGCAGCCTGCCATAGGCGAGGGGATGCGCGCCGTTTCGGTCGATCATGGCGTTGGTTTCCAGCGTAACGTGATCCGGCAGATCGGGTGTTGTGCCCCTGTTAGGAACATTTACGACGTGGATCTCTTTTTTATCGTTATAAATAGCGCTGATGATCGAGCATGCAGTATCGGAGTACCAGGCGCCTCCGCGCTGCTCCAGCTCTTTCGGCTTGTGCGCGAGATGGGGGTCCTGATAAAGCGTAAAAAGCCGTTGCTCAATTTCGCGCGTCTGCTCGCCGCGGGTTCCCTTAGTATTTGCATCGCGCAGCGCGGCGTCGGTCATCTCGCGGGTCAAAAAATAGTATTTGAGGTAGGAGATAGGGTACATGTGGAGTGCCCTGGCAAAGCGGGCACTAAACCCAATGTCCGGTATATTTTTCAGGGAGTTATTTGCGCTGCCCTCGGCCAGTTTTTCAATAAAGTCGTCGGTATAATCCTCTCCCTTGAGGAAAATTTGGTCGGCAAAAATAAGATGGTTCAGACCAATAATGCGTGCGTAAACGTCCGACTTCTGCACGCCGTAGGCTTTGGCGATGTCCATCATCATGCTGTTTGCGCCACTGCAAATGCCTATGGTCCGAATGGCCGAGTGGCGGGTGATTGCCTCGGTGACAATCCCGGCCGGGTTGGTGAAGTTAATCAGCCAGCCGTTCGGGCACCATCTTTCCATGTCCTTACAGATATCCAGCAGGACCGGGATCGTGCGTTGAGCTTTCATAAACCCGCCGGGACCTGTCGTCTCTTGCCCCAGAACGCCGTATTTTAGCGGGATTTTTTCATCGTTGATGCGGGCATCAAGAAAGCCGACACGCAGCTGCGTGGTGACAAAATCGGCATCTTTCAGCGCCTCTTCCCGATCGAGCGTCAGGTGGATATTCATTGGGAGCCCGGCTTCAGCTACCATGCGCTGGGCCAGCTTTCCGACAATCTCCAGCTTCTCTTTTCCCTCTTCAATATCCAGCAAATAATAATCGGTGACCGGCAGCTCTGCGTAGCGTTTGATAAAACCGTCGATCAATTCTGGCGTGTAGCTGGAGCCGCCGCCAATAGTGACAACCTTGAGCTTTTTCATCGTGGTTCCTTTTTACAAGATGGGGTCGGAAAGCGTGTCCGCGTTGCGGCGGGCATTCTCTTCGGCCGCTTCGGTTTCAAGTTGTTTGCGCTCGGCCAGTTTGAAAAACGGCAGCCAGACCAGGGCGGAAATAACCAGCGTGCAGACGGACCAGATCACGGCAGGGATATTGCCGCCGGTCACGAACCATGCGGCGAAAATCGGCGGCATGGTCCAGGGGATCTGTAAGACGGGACGACCAATGATGTCGAAGTACATCAGCGACCAGGTTGAGATGCACAGGATCATCGGCGTCAGGGTAAACGGGATCATCAGCAGTGGGTTGAAGACTATCGGGCAACCGAAAATGACAGGTTCGTTAATACAAAATATCGCGGAGGGCAGGGAGAGCTTGCCCACTGATTTGTACAGCCGACTGCGGGAACGCAGCATGGCAATGACCAGCCCCATGGTCGCGCCCGTTCCGCCCAGGCACATAAAGACGATATAAAACCCGTCGGCGGTAATATGGGGAATGGGCTGATGATGCAGATAGGCCTGAGTATTTTCAGCGATGTATTTCAGGAAAATGGGACTGGTGATGCCGGAAAGCACGTTGTCGCCATGTATGCCGCAGCACCACAGCAGCGAAATCAGAAAAATAAGCACCAGCATGCCCGGCAGCGAACCGAGGCCGGAGACGAGCGGGCTGAGCAGCAGGGTGAAGAAGTGGTTGATATCAAAATTCAGGATGACCCTAATCAGCCAGATCAGAGTGATTGCTACCGCGGCGGGGATCAGGCTCGCAAAAGATTGCGCCACGGCAGGAGGCACGCCCTCCGGCAGGGTGATCACGACGTTGTGCCGGATAAAAAATCGCACGATGTGCACCGTCAAAATCGCCAGGATGATGGCAGAAAACAGCCCCGCCGCACCAAGATTGTCAACGTTGAGCTGATGGCTGTCGTTGAGTTGCGCCAGTAAGAAAACCACCAGCGTGACTATGCAGCAGGTGATAGCGTTGAGGTTGTACTCCTTCGCGAGGTTGTAGCTGATACCCACCGCAGAAATCAGCCCTATTGCACCAAAGGTAACGCCCACCGGGGCGCTGAGCTTTTCGGCAAACGGGCCAAGCCATTCACTCCAGCCGGGTATCGGTAGATTGGCGAGAATGAGAAACAGGCTACCGGTGATGGTGAAGGGTAAGGTCAGCGCAATACCGTTGCGCACGGCGACCAGTATTTTATTTTCGCCTACGCGAATCAGTACAGGAATGACTCTGTGCTCAAGAAATGTAATCACATTGCTTACTCCAGAAGAGATTTCTGCTCTCCCGCCGCTGTTGATGTTATCAGGCTTTGCTGGCGGATTTTTAAACTGGTATATACCAGTTGAATGCAGTTTTTCACGGTTCTTTTAGCCTGTCAAACAGGCATGCAATGCGGTGCAGATTTGATTATTTGTCTGAAAATAAAGGGTTTTTGAAAGGGTAAAACGGTGGGGAGACGCTTCAGGGCAGGAAAATGAATCGCAGAACTGTGACGCTGGCTGCACTATTTCTGTAGGGCAGACGGGCCAGCGCGTTGCCAGCCCGGGAGGACATCAGGCTTCGTAGAAATTATAAATCCCCGCCGCCATCACCAGCGATGACGCCACTTCGTACGCTTTTTCGCGCCCAACCAGCAGGTCAATAATCTTCAGGCCAAAATCAATGGCGGTGCCCGGCCCCTGGCTGGTGAGCAGGTTAACGCGCGGATCCCAGACCACGCGTTTATCCACCCACTGGTCTTCCGGAATTGTGTCCTTCAGGCCAGGAAAGCCGGTCATATTCCCGATGGGGAAAATGTCGTGCGGAACCAGCACCGTACCTGCGGCCGCACAGATTGCCGCGACGATACGCCCGGAAAGATGAAACTGACGAACGGTTTCAACCAGCAGCGGGCTGTCGCGGAAACACTCTGCACCCTTCAGCCCACCCGGCAAAACGATCATGTCGTAATCACCGTCCGCCACCTGTACAAGCGGTGCATCCGCCAGGATCTTCACCCCACGCGAGCAGGTAATCGCCAGACTTCCGTCGCTGGCGACGCTGGCGGTAGTAACCTTAATACCACCACGCACCATCAAATCAATGGTGGTGACCGCTTCTGTCTCTTCGCTACCAGGGGCGAGGCATACCAGTGCCGATGCGCTCATACTCACTCTCCTTTCGTTTTACTAACTCAAACAGACGGCTGTTTTCCGCAACGGTAATACCGTGTGCCCGGGCGCGTTTTAACAGATAACCGGTAATGTAATCAATTTCGGTATGCCGCATAGCCCGGATATCCTGCAACATTGAGGAGATATTTTCTGCCGTACTCTCAATGACCTGGTCGACATAATAACGTAAATCGGACTCTGAGGTGTGGTAGCCTTCGCGTTCAATGACGGCGGCAACTTCCCGGCAAATCAGCGCTACCCGATCGGGATGCTGACGCAGTTCACCGTTAGGGCAATCCAGCAGGGCGGTCAGCGGATTGATCGCGCAGTTGACCGCCAGTTTGCGCCACAGTTCCGCGCGAATGTTATTGTGCCAGGCGACGTCAGGCAGCGTGCTTTGCAGGGTATCCGCAAGATAGCTGTAATCGCCGGGCTGTTCACGCGCAGGACCGATATGGGTGATACCACTGGCAACATGGATAATGACGTTACCGTCGCGACGTGCCGCGTGGGTGGTTGTCCCCATCAGCAGCGGTTGCCGGACAGATTTTAGCTCTTCAATGGTACCCATACCGTTGTGAATCAGCAGGATTGGCGTGCTTTCAGGTAACTGGGCGGCCAGGCTTTTCACCGCATCGGAGACCTGCCAGGCCTTCAGCGTGACCAGCAGCAAATCGCTGGTGGCAAGAAATTCCGGATCGTTTGCCGTCAAAGACTCGTTGAAAATTGAACCGTCTGTACCAATTACGTTCACACTGCAATAGGGCTGGGGAATTCGCAGCCAGCCCTGAACGTCGTGTCCCTGTTTGCATAGCGCTGTAAACCAGAGTTGGCCAAGGGCTCCGCATCCAAGCACTGTTACTTTCATCGTTCCTCCTCACCTGCAACGGCGCCAGGTGCTATGACGCTAAGTATAGCGCCATCAGCTAAGCTTCTCGTTATGCCTCGTTGCGGGTATTATGCAACGCAACAAAAATGAAGGGAGAAGAAAAGATGCCATCTTTCGATATTGTTTCTGAAGTTGATTTGCAGGAAGCGCGTAACGGCGTAGAAAATGCTGTCCGTGAGGTTGAGTCACGTTTCGATTTTCGTGGCGTTGAGGCGACCATTGAACTGAACGACGCGAACAAGACGATCAAAGTCCTGAGCGAGTCTGATTTCCAGGTCAACCAGTTGCTGGATATCCTGCGCGCCAAGCTGCTCAAGCGCGGCATTGAAGGGACCTCACTCGACGTACCGGAAGATTTTGTTCACAGCGGCAAAACCTGGTTTGTGGAAGCGAAGCTGAAGCAGGGGATTGAGAGCGCGGTACAGAAAAAAATCGTTAAGCTTATCAAAGACAGTAAGCTCAAAGTGCAGGCGCAGATCCAGGGTGAAGAGATCCGCGTGACCGGAAAATCCCGTGATGACCTGCAATCCGTGATGGCGCTGGTGCGTGGCGGCGATCTCGGTCAGCCATTCCAGTTTAAAAACTTCCGCGATTAAGACAACCATGCCCGGCTAAACCGGGCATTTTTTCAGGCCTTCAGCGCCTGCTCCACCTCAAAGCGGTTAGTCACTTTGCTGTCAATTTTGACATACGCACTGCGCTCTTCCGGGACAATCAGCACTTCGCTCACGCCCTCTGTCGCTTCCAGACGCTGTTTTAACGCGTCACCGATTGCCACGTCATCGGGAATTTCTACCCGCAGGCTACTTACATAGCGCGGCTCTTTCATGGTGCTGGCAACAAACAGCCAGAGCATCGCCAGCAGCGCACCGGCGAGGAAAACGGTCTGGGAGTCAAACAGACCGTCCACCCAGCCGCCGAGCGACCCGCCGATCGCCACGCCGAGAAACTGGCTGGTGGAGTAAATGCCCATCGCGGTGCCTTTGTATCCTGCCGGAGACTCTTTGCTGATAAGCGACGGCAGCAGGGCTTCCATCAGATTAAACGCCAGGAAGAACAGCTGTACGCCGGCGATCAGTTCCCAGAAATGCGGGCCAGCGCCCCACAGCACAATCTCGGCAATCAGCAATAACGCCACGCAGCCCACGAAGACGCGTTTCATTTTGCGCTTCACTTCGGCGTAAATAATGAAGGGCACAACGGAGACAAACGAGATCAGCATTGTGACCAGATAAATTTTCCAGTGCTCTGCCGCCGGGAAACCTGCTGCGGCAAGTTGACCAGGCAGGGCGACGAAGGTGGACATCAGCAGAATGTGCAGGCACATAATGCCGAAGTTCAGCTTAAGCAGGCGCGGCTCGGCGATGACTTTGCTGAAACAGCCTTTCACCATCCCGGATTCACGGTTGAGGATGTGGTTTTTACTGTCAGGCACAACCCACAGCGTGAGTGCGATCCCGATGGTCGCCAGCACCGCAATCATCCAGAACAGGGCGTGCAGGCCGAGCGCATGAGTGATGACAGGCCCCAGCACCATGGCAATGGCAAACGTGACGCCGAAGCTGACGCCGATAAACGCCATGGCTTTGGTGCGGTTTTGCTCGCGGGTTAAGTCTGACAGCAGCGCCATCACGGCGGCGGCAATCGCCCCGGAACCTTGCAGGGCGCGCCCAAGAATAATTCCCCAGATGGAGTGGGAGAGGGCGGCGATGATGCTGCCAAGTACAAACACCAGCAGCCCGCCGACAATCAGCGGTTTGCGACCCACGCGGTCGGAGAGCAGGCCAAAGGGGATCTGGAATATCGCCTGCGCCAGGCCGTAGATACCAATCGCCAGACCAATCAGCGCTTCGCTGGCACCCTGTAACGCCATGCCATATGTGGTCAGAACGGGCAGGACCATAAACATGCCAAGCATCCGCAGCGAGAAAACAGTCCCTAAACCCCAGGTCGCACGCAGTTCGCCTGGCGTCATTTTATAATCGTTCATTACCACCTCTACCAAAAAGCAGGCCATAGTTTAGGCGGGGTGATAAGTGCGGTAAATAGGTGTTTGTTTAAGAGATATTACGAGGGTGTGATAAAAGCACCCCCGGATAAAAAATTACGCCTCGACGCGCAATCCGTAGCTTTTGAATTTCTCAAGAACAATGGCAATTTCATCGTCACTGAGCACCGGAACGGGATCTACTATCGCCAGCGTGGCCAGGTAGAGTTTTGCCAGCACCTCTACCTCCTGCGCCAGCCACAGTGCCTTTTCAAGATTTTCTTCGCAGGTTATCAGGCCGTGGTGCTGTAAGAGCGTCGCTTTGCGATCGCGTAATGCGACCGCGACATGCTCTGACAGCGCGCGCGTCCCGAAGGTCGCGTAAGGGGCGCAGGGAATGGAGTTTCCCCCGGCGGCGGCAATCATATAGTGAATAGCAGGAATGGGGCGGTTGAGTATCGAGACGGCGGTACAGTTAACCGCATGGTTATGGACGACGGCGTTAGCATCCGGGCGGGTCTGATACACAACCTGATGAAAACGCCATTCGCTGGAGGGCAGTTTATCTTCTTCGTGTCGCCCCTGTGCATCTACATAGACGATACTCTCTTCGGTCAGATGCTCGTAGGGAATTCCGGTCGGCGTAATCAGCATGCCGTCGCGATAGCGAACGCTGATATTGCCGGCGGTGCCCTGATTTAACCCCATGCGGGTCATCTCAAGGCAGGTGTCGATAATGTCTCTAGCTAATCGGGCTCGTTCCATTTTTTATTCTCCGGGTACAGTTTTATTTTTACTGGCGGGAACGTTTGACCAGCTTCATATCGACTTTCGCCGTCTCGTTGACCGCTTCGCCGTCGATGGCTCGCTGCATCAGTTCAAACGCTTTTTCCGCCCAGGTATCTTCATCCTGCTGCATGGACCAGACGCTGTTAGGCAGGAACCCCAGCATGGGGTGCTCATCGAAGGTGCCGATATTGATGTGTTGGGGCACGGTGCCGGTACGCGTCCGCAGGGCTTCGATTGCCCCTTCCAGAACGGGTAACGATGAGGCGATAAACGCCTGCGGAACACCCTGGCTGTCGATAAGCGAATCCATCAGGGCATATCCGCCCTCCGGCGTATTGTCCGGCCCTTCGATGACCCACTCGCGATGGTGAATACCGGCTGTTTTCAGGGCCTGTAAGTAGCCGTTCAGACGGTCCGTAATACTGGGCAGTGCGGTATCGCCCACAAGGAACCAGAGCGGCGTTTTTCTCTCTGCCAGCATGTTGCGGGCCAGTTCATCCCCCCCGGCCTCGTTATGACTCTCAACCAGCGCGTTGTCAGTAAAGCCAAAATCCCGGTCGAGGAGCACCAGTGGTTTTTGGATCTGCCGCAAATGATGCTGCTGGTTTTCCAGCGTCGAGGGAACGATAAACAAGCCGTCCACGTTGCGCGCCATCAGGGCTTTGACCAGCTTGTTTTCGTAATCCACATCGTTGTAAGTACAGCTGATCATCAGCTGGTAGCCCGAACGGCGGCAGCGCAGTTCGAGTTTCTCGGCGAGCGTTGCAAAGAACACGTTCGAGATGTTGGGCACGATGAGCCCCAGCGTCTCGGTTTTGTTTAGCTTAAGACTGCGCGCCGAATGGTTGAGGGTATAGCCGAAGCGCTCGACGTGTTCATTAATTCGGGACTGTGTTTTCACGCTGATCCGATACTGTTCGGCTTTCCCGCTCAGTACCAGCCGCACGGTGGTGACGGATAAATTCAGATCCTTCGCTATCTGTTCAACTGTTTTGGCCATCGCTACGCCTCAATCCTTAACGTACGTAAAAAACTGCTGATAAAGCATACGCATCCTGCCATTACATTTCCTGTTGCATCAGGAGATTAAGCGCCTGCTGCTGGGTCCACAGCATCAGGTACGCCTCATATTTTTGCCTGTGGAAAGCCGCGGTTTCCGGCCGACGGGTGATGATGTCGCCGGCTTTGACCATTTCCCGGGTGGCATCGGTGAGCGTTGCCCATGCACCGCTCGCCACAGCGCCGCAAATGGCCGCGCCGAGAGTGACGGCATCTTCTTCGGCTAAAAGATGAATATCGCAGCCCGTGGCATCGGCATACTCCCGCAGCCAGAGCCGGTTATGGGTGGCTCCTCCACAAATGACAATGCGCGACAAGGTGTGCCCGTGATGTTTCAGGGTATCCATAATATGTCGTGTGCCATAGGCTATGGCCTGTAGCGTGGCCAGATAGAGCCTCGCCAGCGCACGTTCACCGGTTTCTAATGTCAGACCGACCACGCTGCCCCGCGCATCCGGACGCGAACGCGGCGAGCGGTTGCCGTGGTGATCGGCCAGAATGTGCAGGTTGCGGGTGGGATATTTTTCTTCCTGTTCAAGCGCGGCTACCCAGTCGTTGAGCAGCGCCACCGGATGGCGTTGCGCCGCTTCTGCTTTTGCAAACAGGTCTGCGCTGGCTCCGTGCTCGCGCAACGTCCAGTCGACCAGTGCCCCGGCAGCACTTTGCCCGCCTTCCGTCAGCCAGTAGCCCGGCAGCATGGCGCTCCAGTAAGGCCCCCAGACGCCGGGCGTATGGATCTCCGTCTGACTGGCAAGCATATGGCAGTTCGAGGTTCCGCTGATGAGTGCCAGCGTGCCCTCCGGGTTTGAGCCCGTCAGCGCCACGCCACCCGCGTGGGCATCGATCATGCCGCTTGCCACAACCACCTCTTCGGGCAACCCCAGAGCTTGCGCTGCCTGTGGGCTGAGTTTCCCGACGCATTCAGCGACGTCCAGAATAGTATCGGGAATTTTTGTCAGTAAGGTCTCCAGCCCCACCTCCCTGAGCAGCGATTCGCTGAACTGCGCCTCATGCGCAAGGTAGTTCCATTTGCAGGTGAGGGTGCACAGGCTGGCGGCGTCCTGGCCCGTCGCTTTCCAGACCAGAAAATCGGCAAGGTCGAAAAAGCGCCAGGCCTGATTCCAGGTTTCAGGATGATGTCGCTGCAACCACAGCAGTTTTGGCAGTTCCATTTCAATACTCACCTCGCCGCCCACGTAGCACAGGGCAGGATCGCGTGTGGCATTGATGCGAACAGTTTCTTCGTGAGCACGATGATCCATCCACATAATGATGTCCTGCGATGCCGGACTGTCGGGGGACACGCTCAGGCCGTTACCCTCAGCATCCAGCGCGACCAGCGAGCACGTGGCGTCGAAGCCAATCGAACAAATGGCGTCGGGTGAGATCCCAGAGGAGTCGACGGCTTCCCGCACCACCGCGCAAACCTGCTGCCAGATCTCCGCGGAGGACTGTTCCACGCGCGCGTTGCTGGCGTGAAACTGCGAAATCGGAAGGGTCGCGAAGCTCAAACGCTCGCCTTGCGCAGAGTAAAGCCCAGCACGAACGCTGGCTGAACCCACATCGACCCCGAGGAAATAGCCGTCACTCATCATAAACTTCCTTATTTTTTACCAAACGGATGTAACAGTTTATCAATTTCAGGGGTGTTGATATTCTGCGCATTGACATATTTCACTGGAATATCAATTTCTTTAGCCACCGTCTGTCCGGAAATTACCGCGTTCAGCGCCTTTATGCCCTGATAACCAATCTGGTATGCGTCCTGCACCACGAAGCCCTGAATCACGCCGTTTTTGAGGAAGTTAATGATGGCTTCGGTGCTGTCAAAACCGATGACTTTCACTTTGCCCTTCAGATTCTGGCTGTCGATAGCGTTCGCAACGCCCAGGGTTGAGCCTTCGTTGGTGGCATAAATACCGGCGATATCCGGGTTGGCCTGAACCATATCAATGGTTTTATCCATCGCCTTTTGCGGGTCGCCATCGCTATATTGCACCGGCAGTACCTGAATATTCGGGTACTTCTCTTTCATTCGCTCGCTGAATCCTTCAGAGCGCTCAATGGCGGACGTCGTTCCGGCTACGTGGGCGATAATACCCACTTTCCCCTTCTGGCCTACCTGCTCCGCCAGCGCATCCGCAGCCTGTGCGCCCGCCTTACGGTTATTGGTGGCGACAAAGCTGGCCGGGATATCGGAGTTCACGCCCGAGTCGAAGGTCACCACTTTGATCCCCCGGCTGTTGGCGGTTTCGACCAGCGGGGCAAGGGCGTTTGCATCAAGCGCGGCCAGCAACAGGCCGTTTGGCTTTTGTGCCATGGTGTTTTCGACTAACTGGATCTGCTCGGCGATTTGCGTTTCATCGGCAGGGCCAACGTAGCTGGTTTTGTCACCCAACTCTTTTGCGGCAGCTTCCGTCCCCATTTTGACCGTCTGCCAGAATTCGTGCTGGTAACCTTTACTGACTACCGGCAGGTTCAAATCTTTTGCCAGCGCGCTGCTGGACAGGATGGCAACGAGCGACAGGGCGCTCAGGATATGGCTGGTTTTCATTATTTTGCTCCGTTGTAGGGTTGGCAGGGCTTGTTGTATCGAGAACCTAACGCATTCTTTTACGTAACGTGTCCAGATAGACGGCGGCAACGACGACCACGCCCATCGCCACCATCTGCCAGAACTGGGACACGCCCATGAGATTGAGGCCGTTTTTCAGCACGCTCATAATGAACGCGCCTATGATGGTGCCGCCAATCGTGCCCACGCCGCCCATCAGACTGGTACCGCCAATCACTACCGCCGCAATGGCTTCCAGCTCATAACCCACGCCTACGGTTGGCTGGCCTGAATTGAGACGAGAGGCGAGGATCACCCCGGCCACGCCGGTTAACAGGCCGCATAAGGCGTAAACGAAAATTTTCACTCGCTGGACTTTAATCCCGGAAAGATGTGCCGCCGTTTCATTGCTGCCGACAGCGTAGATATAGCGGCCCATCACCGTTTTCTTCAGGATCCACATGGCGATCAGTGCCACGATGACCAGGTAGAACACCGGGTAAGGCAGGACGTCGAACAGGCGACCCTGCGCTAGCAGCTTGAACTGCGGGTAGTCAGAAAAATAAATCGCGCGGCCATCGGTCATCACCATATTGATGCCGCGTACCGACATCATTAAGCCGAGGGTGGCAATAAACGGTGGTATGGTCATTTTGGTGACCAGAAACGCGTTCACATAGCCGCAAAGCCCGCCGGCGAGCACGCCAGCCAGAATACAGACCGGCAGCGGCATACCAAACCCGGCGGCGATGCCCACCGCAACCCCTGAGAACGCCACCACCGATCCGAGCGACAGGTCGATCCCGGCGGTAATAATCACAAAGGTTACGCCAATGGCCATGATGCCAATCACCGCCGTTTGCAGGGCGATAGTCATGATATTTTCAGTATTAAAGAAGAACGGTGAGCTGAAGCTGAAAAACAGAACCAGCAATACCAGGCTAAAAAAAGGCGCCAGACGCATCAGGAGCGCTTTATTTATTTTCATCGTATGACTTCCGCTTTGCGGCGATGGAACGGTAACGGACATGATTAATCCTCCAGCGTGGCGTATTGCATGATTTTTTCCTGGGTGGCGTGCTCAGCCTCTATTTCGCCGGCAATGCGGCCGCTGCGCATCACAAGTATGCGGTCGCACATTCCTAATACTTCCGGCAGTTCGGATGAAATCATGATGATCGATTTACCTTTAGCGACAAGGCGGTTCATTAGTTCATAAATTTCCAGCTTGGCGCCAACATCAATTCCCCGGGTTGGCTCATCAAAAATTAAAATATCGGTATCTTTACAGACCCAGCGGGCAATAATGATCTTCTGTTGATTACCGCCGCTTAAATTCAGTGCCGCCTGTTCCAGATGCGGCGTTTTTATTCGCAGCGCATCCACCAGTTTCTGGCTGGACTCCCGGCAGCGTTTTTCATCGACATTACCCACGACGCCAGCGTAGTCCGGGTAATTGCCGAGCATAATGTTCATCTCAACGGAAAGGCCGAGGGCGAGTCCCTCTTTTTTGCGGTCTTCTGTTAAATAGCTGATGCCTTTCTCAATGGCGTCAGCCACGTCTTTAATCCGTGTGGGGGTGCCGTTCAGCGTTAGAGTACCGGCGTCGATCGCATCGGCGCCAAACAGGGCCCGGCCCAGTTCCGTTCGGCCTGCGCCCATTAAGCCAGCGAGGCCGAGGATCTCACCGCGCCAGAGGGTAAAGTTGATGTCGTGCAGTACACCATTTCGCGTCAGGCCATTCACCTCCAGCACTTTTTCTCTGCGCTGATGCGGTGGGCGTTTTGGGTAGATGTTATCGAGATTGCGGCCAACCATCATGGCGATAAGCTCGCCGATCTGAACCGTTTCATAATCTACGGTGGCGATGTATTGTCCGTCGCGCATGACGGTCGCGCGATCGGCGATCAGCGCCAATTCTTCCAGACGGTGCGAGATGTAGACTATCCCCGTGCCCTGAGCCTTGAGCATCCGCGTGACGTCAAATAAACTCTCGATTTCACTTTCGGTCAGCGCGGCGGTGGGTTCATCCATGATTAGCACTTTGGCATTGACCGAAATCGCTTTGGCAATTTCAACCATCTGCTGCTGGGCTACGGTTAATTCACTGACGCGGGCGTCCGGGGCGATTTTTAAATTCAGCGTGTGCAGTATTTTCTCAACCGCCTGTCGCTGGGCGCGTTTATCTAACTGCCAGCGACTATTTTTGCAGAATTCACGGCCAATAAAGATATTCTCTTCCACGGTTAAATCGGGAAAGAGATTAAATTCCTGATGGATAATCGTAATACCTGCGTGCTGAGCACTTAGCGGATCGCTGAATGATACGGATTGCCCTTCAAAGCGAATTTCACCGGAATCGGGTTGGTAAACTCCGGATAATATTTTCATCAGCGTCGATTTGCCGGCACCGTTTTCACCTAACAGGGCATGTACTTCGCCGCGGCGTAAATCGAAATCAACCTGATTCAGCGCCAGCACGCCGGGAAAGCGTTTGGTGATGCGCGTCATCTGAATAAGAGTCTCTGACATTGCAAAATTCCTGTGTTGGAAAGGCAATGAATCACAAGCCACAGTGATTTAGTTATTAAGCTAACTCGACTTAGCTTTCGTCCTTAAAAGCTATTTTAGGGTCATAATTTAGCCAAATCATTTGTATTCAAATTGTGACGTCGTGCAAAGGTATTTTGTTATTTAATTGAATTCAAACGATATGTTTAGATTTTGCTGAATCGTAATACCTGACACTGATCGAATTTTGACCTCTCATCGTGAAACTGCTCACAGATTCTGCACATTTATCTTGTCTCATTTTTAGTGAGAACCCTAAGCTAATTCGAGTTAGCAAATTTCACCGCTTTCCGTTCACGGTGCTGCCCGGGCGCTTTTTCACGGCTATGCCCCTGAGACGGATAGGTTAACCAACGTGAGGAAGGGCTATGAAAACGATAAAAGCGTTACCCCGGATTGGCATTCGACCTGTTATTGATGGCCGCCGAATGGGCGTACGCGAGTCTCTGGAAGAGCAGACCATGAACATGGCGAAAGCCACGGCGGCGCTACTCAGTGAAAAATTACGCCACCCCTGCGGTACGCCCGTAGAGTGCGTAATTGCCGACAGCTGCATTGCCGGAATGGCGGAATCCGCCGCTTGCGAAGAGAAGTTCAGCACGTGCCACGTTGGTCTGACGATCACCATCACCCCCTGCTGGTGTTACGGGAGTGAAACCATTGATATGGATCCGCTGCGCCCGAAAGCGATCTGGGGCTTTAATGGCACCGAGCGTCCGGGGGCGGTATACCTCGCAGCGGCGCTGGCAGCGCATAACCAGAAAGGGATCCCGGCGTTTTCCATTTACGGCCACGATGTACAGGATGCGGGCGACGAGACCATCCCGGCAGACGTTGAGGAAAAATTGTTGCGCTTCGCCCGGGCGGGCCTGGCGGTCGCCAGCATGAAGGGGAAAAGTTATCTGTCGGTGGGCGGTGTCTCAATGGGGATCGCGGGCTCGATTGTCGATCACAACTTCTTTGAATCCTGGCTGGGGATGAAGGTGCAGGCGGTGGATATGACCGAACTGCGTCGCCGCATCGATCATAAGATTTACGACGAACAAGAACTTGAGCTGGCCCTGAGCTGGGCGAAGGCACATTTCCGTTTCGGCGAGGATAAAAACGCAGAGCAGTATCGTCGCAATGAACAGGAAAATGCCGCGATCCTGCGGGAGAGCCTGCTAATGGCGATGTGCATCCGCGACATGATGCAGGGCAACCCTAAACTCGCTGCGATGGGCCGCGTGGAGGAATCGCTGGGCTATAACGCCATTGCGTCCGGTTTCCAGGGGCAGCGCCACTGGACGGATCAGTATCCAAATGGCGATACCGCAGAGGCGCTGCTGAACAGCTCTTTCGACTGGAACGGTATTCGCCAGCCGTTGGTAGTGGCGACGGAAAATGACAGCCTTAACGGGGTAGCGATGCTGTTTGGGCATCTGATGACCGGCACCGCGCAGATTTTTGCTGATGTACGCACCTACTGGTCGCCGGAGTCGGTTGAGCGTGTTACCGGCCAGAAGCTCACTGGACGGGCTGAGCACGGCATTATTCATCTGATCAACTCCGGCTCGGCGGCGCTGGACGGTACAGCGGAGCAGAAAGACGCCGAGGGGAAACCGACCCTGAAACCACACTGGGACATTACTGACCAGGAAGCCAACGCGTGCCTGGCCGCAACCCACTGGTGTCCGGCGGTGCATGAATACTTCCGCGGGGGCGGTTTCTCATCAAACTTCCTCACCCGGGGTGGCGTGCCATTTACCATGACCCGCGTAAACCTCATCAAGGGTGTGGGTCCGGTATTACAGATAGCGGAAGGCTGGAGTGTTGAGCTGCCGGAACACGTACATGACATTCTGAATAAGCGCACCGATTCAACCTGGCCCACCACCTGGTTTGCCCCACGCCTGACCGGTAAAGGCCCGTTCAGCGACGTCTATTCAGTGATGGCGAACTGGGGCGCTAACCACGGGGTATTAACCGTCGGGCACGTCGGCGCTGATTTCATCACCCTGGCGTCCATGCTGCGCATCCCTGTATGCATGCATAACGTACCGGAGGCGCTGATTTATCGGCCGACGGCCTGGGGCGCTCACGGTATGGATCCGGAAGGGCAGGATTACCGCGCCTGTGAAAATTACGGACCGTTATACAAACATTAATCCGGCCTGCCACCCTGCTCCGGCGGGCTGGCAGCCTGTGGGGACCGCGATGAAAAAATGTTTTCTGGTTCTCGATTGTGGCGCGACGAACGTGCGCGCCATTGCGCTGGATCCCGAAGGGAATATTGTGGCGCGCGCCGTGGTGGCGAACGAAAGCGAAAGCGCCGCTGAAAATCCGGCCTGGCACCAGTGGTCGCTCGACGCCATCATGCAACGGTTTGCCGTCTGTTGTCAGAAAATCAGCGCAGCGCTGAGCGAGCATAACCTGTGCGGAATGAGTGTGACGACCTTTGGCGTGGATGGCGCACTGGTAGATGAGCGGGGAGAACTGCTTTACCCGATCATCAGCTGGAAGTGCCCGCGAACCGTGCCGGTGATGGAAGCGGTTGCCCGTTCATGCTCCCCGGCAGAACTACAGCAGATCACCGGCGTTGGGCAGTTTAGTTTTAACACGTTGTATAAGCTAGGCTGGCTTCAGGACAACCATCCCGATCTGTTACAGCGTGCTCACGCCTGGCTTTTTATCTCCTCGCTAATCAACCATCGCCTGACCGGAAAGATGACGACCGATCTCACGATGGCCGGTACCAGTCAGATGTTCGATCTGCATCAGCAGCGCTTCAGCGAAACGATCTTAAGCAAGATCGGCGTGCCTCATTCCCTTTTCCCGCCGCTGGTTTCCCCCGGAGAAAGGATTGGTGAATTGCGGCCCGACGCTGCATCCAGGCTCGGATTGCCTTGCGGTGTGCCGGTGATCTCCGCCGGGCACGACACGCAGTTTGCCCTTTTTGGCGCCGGGGCGGGAATTAATGAGCCAGTTCTCTCTTCGGGTACCTGGGAGATTTTAATGGCGCGCACCACGCAGGTTGATACCGCTTTGCTGGGGCAATACCCGGGCGCAACCTGCGAACTGGATAGCCGGACGGGGCTCTATAATCCGGGAATGCAATATCTGGCGTCTGGCGTACTGGAGTGGATCCGCGCGCTGTTCTGGTCGCCTGGTACCGACTGGGACACTATTCTGGCTCAGGCGGCGGCAATTCCGAACGGCGCGGATGGCGTCACGATGAATACCCAACTGCTCGATTCTCCACTCGCCGGCTGGCAGGGCGTTACGCTCACCACCACGCCAGCCCATTTTTACCGCGCAGCCCTGGAAGGACTCACGGTGCATCTGCAAGAAAAATGCCTGGCGCTGGAGGCGATCGCGCAATTTAAGGCGCGTGAACTCCTGCTGGTGGGGGGAGGTAGCCGCAATATGCTGTGGAATCAGCTCAAGTCCAATGCGCTTGGGATCCCGGTGAAGGTTCTTGAAGAGGCTGATACGACCGTGCTGGGGGCGTCTTTGTACGGATGGTGGGGCGTCGGAGAAACGGCCAGCGCTGAGGCTGCTCGCGATCGGGTCCACTATCGTTACCGTTATTTCTATCCTGAGGAGCAACCTTGTGCTTAAAACGATATCCCCTCTGATTTCACCCGAGCTGCTGAAAACGCTGGCAGAAATGGGTCATGGTGACGAGATTATTTTTGCAGATGCTCACTTTCCCGCGCACAGCCTGGGGCCAAAGACGATCCGCGCAGATGGCCTGCTCATCAGCGATTTGCTGGCCGCGGTGATACCGCTGTTTGAACTGGACAGCTATGCGCCACCGCTGGTGATGATGGCCCCTGTCGACGGGGATACGCTCGATATACAGGTAGAAGCGCGCTATCGCAACGCACTCTTTGGTGAGGCGGAAGGGGAGGGGGTTACGCGTATTGACCGTTATGCGTTTTATGCGCGGGCACAGAAAGCGTACGCCATCGTGGTGACGGGCGAGACCGCGAAATACGGCAATATACTGTTAAAGAAAGGGGTTACGCCGTACCAATAAAAAACGCCGGGCTAAACCCGGCGTTTTTACATCAGTCTTCTTACCAGACGTAAGTCAGCAGGTGTTGTGAATCTGGCACCATGAAGTCTACGGACATCATCACGGACAGGGAGGTGATGGCGACAATCGAGAACACAAACAGCTTGCGTGCCCAGACCTTGTCATCTTCCACTTTGTAACCGCGCAGGGCCATGCCGAGCCACCATACGCTCACCGCAGCTGCTACCACCAGATATTTATATCCGGCGTAACCGCCCAGAGAGAGCATCAGCGTTGCCACGGCAAAAGCGATGATGTAGAGCGTGATGTGGTTCTTGGCAACCGAAATGCCTTTCACGACCGGCAGAACCGGAATGTTCGCCGCCTGATAATCCTTAAAGCGGAAAATCGCGATGGCGTAGGAGTGCGGCATCTGCCACAGGCTAAAGATAGCCAGCAGGATGAGCGCACCGCTGTCGAACTCGTTCGTGACGGCGCAGTAGCCAATCACCGGCGGCGCCGCGCCGGAGAGAGAACCAATCAGCGTGCCGTAGACGGAGTGACGTTTCATATACAGGCTGTAGACGCCCACATACACCACGAACCCCATCACCCCCAGCCAGCAGGCCAGCGGGTTAGCACCAAACCACAGCAGCATAAAGCCAGCAATACCCAGCAAGGTGGCGTACACCAGCGAGACGGAAGGAGCAATCAGGCCTTTAACCAGCACCCGATTTTTGGTCCTTTCCATCTTCTTGTCGATATCCATGTCGATGTAGTTGTTAAATACACAACCGGACGCAACCACCAGTGACACACCGACCAGCGTGTAAATAAAGAGGGTGTAATCAATGCTGCCTTTAGAGGCCAGCAGGAACCCTCCGATTACGGAGATCAGGTTGCCAAAGATGATGCCTGGTTTCGTGACTTGCAGGTATTGCTTAAACATACTCGCCGCTCTTAGTGAACCATCATGTTGTAGTTAAGGTTCCACATAATCCAGATGGAACCGACTACCAGGATAGCGATGATAATCACGGTAAAGATAAAGGCCGTCATGTTCCAGCCTTCATCGGACTTGGTGTTCATGTGCAGGAAGCAAACCAGATGCACCAGAATCTGAATCACCGCGGTCACCAGGATTGCGCCCAGGATAACCGGCTTAGATGCAGAACCGTTCATCACCATCCAGAACGGGATCACCGTCAGAATGATCGACAGGATGAAACCTGTCATGTAGGTTTTTACGCTGCCGTGGGAAGCGCCATGATCGTTAGAATGACTCATTACATCGCCCCCATCAGATAGACAACAGAGAACACACAGATCCATACCACGTCCAGGAAGTGCCAGAACAGGCTCAGGCACATAATACGGGTACGGTTAGTACTGGTCAGGCCGCGACGGGAGATCTGGAACATCAGCACCGCCATCCAGATCAGACCCGAGGTCACGTGCAGACCGTGGGTGCCTACCAGCGCGAAGAACGCTGACAGGAAGCCGCTACGATCCGGGCCGAAACCTTCCATGATCAGGTGATGGAATTCATAGATTTCCATCCCGATAAAGCCAGCACCAAACAGCCAGGTCAACGCCAGCCAGGAGACAACCTGGCTCTTGTTGTTTTTGTACATGGCGATAGCCGCCATGCCGTAGGTGATGGAGCTGAATAACAGCAGTGCGGTTTCAACCAGAACGAACGGCAGTTCAAAGATGTCCTTACCGGTCGGGCCGCCCGCTGTGCCGTTCACCAGAACGGCATAGGTTGCGAACAGACAGCAGAACAGGATGCAGTCGCTCATCAGGTAGATCCAGAAACCGAAGACTTTCGTCGGTCCTGTATCATGGTGCGCATGTTCATGCGCGTGGGCAGTTGAGTGCGCCAGAGTATCAGTTGCCATTTTTCAGCCCCGCTTTAGAAATCTCGTCAAAATGCTGGTTTTCCAGCTTTTCAACTTCACGGACTGGTACGTAGTAGTCCACGTCCTCGTCAAAGCTCTTCACAATCCAGCTGATTACGATGCCAGCGAAGCCAACAATCGCCATCCACCAGATGTGCCAGATCATTGCGAAACCAAATACCGTTGCGAAAGCGGCAATAACCATGCCCGCGGCGCTGTTTTTCGGCATATGGATCTCTTCGTAATGCTCAGGTTGCTTGTACGCTTCACCTTTTTCTTTCATTTCCCAGAATGCATCACGCTCGTGAATGTGCGGCACTACGGCAAAGTTATAGAACGGAGGCGGAGAAGAGGTCGCCCACTCCAGCGTACGGCCACCCCACGGGTCACCGGTCAGGTCGCGGTTCAGGTTACGGTCACGGATAGACACGTAGTACTGAATCAGCTGGCACAGAATACCGCAGGCAATCAGCGCTGCGCCGCCCGCTGCAACCATCAGCATTGGGTGGAACTGCGGATCGATCTGCTGGCTCAGACGACGGGTCATCCCCATGAAGCCCAGCACGTACAGCGGCATAAACGCCACGAAGAAGCCGATGATCCAGAACCAGAACGCGCGTTTACCCCATTTTTCGTTCAGGGTGAAACCGAACGCTTTTGGCCACCAGTAGGTCACACCAGCGAAGCAGCCGAAGACCACGCCACCGATGATAACGTTATGGAAGTGCGCAATCAGGAACAGACTGTTGTGCAGAACGAAGTCAGCACCTGGTACGGCCAGCAGTACGCCGGTCATCCCACCTACGGAGAAGGTCACGATGAAGCCGATGGTCCACAGCATAGCTGAGTGGAACACGATACGACCCTGGTACATGGTGAACAGCCAGTTGAAGATCTTAACCCCGGTCGGGATCGCGATAATCATGGTGGTAATACCGAAGAAGGCGTTTACGTTGGCACCCGCACCCATGGTGAAGAAGTGGTGCAGCCAGACGATGAACGACAGGACGGTAATACATACGGTTGCCCACACCAGAGAGGTGTAACCAAACAGGCGTTTACGCGAGAAGGTTGCCGCGATTTCGGAGAATACACCGAACACCGGCAGAACCAGGATGTACACTTCCGGGTGACCCCAGGCCCAAATCAGGTTGATGTACATCATCATGTTGCCACCCATATCATTCGTGAAGAAATGGGTACCCAGATAGCGATCCAGGGTCAGCAGCGCGATGGTGACGGTCAGAATTGGGAACGACGCGATAATCAGGACGTTGGCGCACAGAGATGCCCAGGTAAATACTGGCATCTTGAACATCGTCATACCTGGTGCACGCATCTTCAGGATGGTCACGAAGAAGTTAATACCGGTCAGGGTGGTACCGACACCGGAGAGCTGAAGCGCCCAAATCCAGTAGTCAACGCCCACGCCCGGACTGTACTCAATTCCCGACAGCGGCGGGTAGGCCAGCCAGCCAGTCTGAGCAAATTCGCCCACACCCAGTGACAGGTTAACCAGGATAACGCCGACAACCGTGAACCAGAAGCTCAGGTTGTTCAGGAACGGGAACGCAACGTCGCGCGCGCCGATTTGCAGCGGAACGACCACGTTCATCAGACCGATTACCAGCGGCATCGCCACGAAGAAGATCATGATAACGCCGTGGGCGGTAAAGATCTGATCGTAGTGGTGCGGTGGCAGGAAGCCGGCTTCGCCCGCAGACGCAAGCGCCTGCTGGCTACGCATCATGATTGCATCCGCAAAGCCACGAATTAACATGACGATACCGACGATGCAGTACATGATACCGAGTTTTTTGTGGTCAACCGAAGTCAGCCACTCATTCCACAGGTAGCTCCACTTACCGAAGTAAGTGATCAGGCCAACTAAGGCCGCGCCACCAATGATAATTGCAGCCACCGTAACCATAATAATCGGTTCATGGTAGGGCACTGCATCCAGTGTCAATTTTCCGAACATTTTCTTCCTCGGCCCCTTAGTGAGCGGTTTCCGCGTGGCTCATGTCCATGCCTTCCATACCCTGGTGCGTGTTGTGCTCGCCTTCAGGCTGGGTCATGTCCATGCTCATGCCGTGATCCATAAATTTGCCAATAACGTCTTTGAACAGATTCGGTTTCACGTTAGAGAAGTACTCCACCTTGTTGTATTCGCTAGGTGCAGCCACTTTTTCGAACGCCGCCATGTCAGACATGGTGTTTGGAGACTGCTTCGCTTTTGCAACCCACTGGTCGAAAGTCGCGCGGTCTGGCGTAGCGATAGCTTTGAACTTCATACCCGAGAAGCCCGGGCCACTATAGCTGGCGGAGATACCGTCGTAGGTGCCTGCTTCATTCGCGATCAGGTGCAGGTTAGTCTGCATACCGGCCATCGCGTAAATCTGGCTGCCCAGACGTGGGATGAAGAAGGAGTTCATTACGGAGTTGGAGGTCACTTTGAACTGAACCGGAGTGTTCGCCGGGAAGGCGATTTCATTCACGGTAGCAATGCCCTGTTCTGGATAGATGAAGAACCATTTCCAGTCCATGGAGACCACTTCAATGGTAATAGGTTTTTCATCGTGAACCAGCGGTTTGCTCGGCTCAAGTGCGTGAGTGGTTTTCCAGGTCAGTACAGCAAGGAACAGGATGATCAGAATAGGTACCGTCCAGACCACAGCTTCCACTTTATTGGAGTGTGACCAGTTAGGGCTATACTTCGCATCTTTATTGCTCGCACGATACTTCCAGGCGAAACCAACAGCCATCAAGATGGCAGGAATAACCACAATCAACATCAGGCCAAAAGCCGTCAGTATCAATGAACGTTGTTCCAGTCCAATCTGTCCTTTGGGGTCTAGTAGTGCAGAATCGCAGCCACTGAGTAATACAGTGCCTGCGAATAATGACAACCATCCCAAACTTTTATTGTATTTCCTGAGTCTCATTTAACGACCTCAATTCCACGGGAGTCTGGTGGCGTTTAAAGTGTGGGGGCATTTTACGGGAAGGTTACATTACTGTAAACATCATTAGCCCTGTGTCAGGAAGGTGTTACCGGGTTCTGCCGCACATGTCACAAGTGTTGCAAATTATGTCGCGTTTTCCGGGGGAAGCCGCACGGAGCGGGCGTTATAACGAAAGGGTGCCCCAGCATACCGCAAAAGGGACAATTGGTATAACCATTGTGAAAAATACACAAATAATTAACAATTAATTATCAATAAAAAGACAACTAAAAAACGAAAATTCAATCTTTCGAATGCTGAATCGTTTAACGGAAAATAGCGTAGCGAAATAAGCTCCAATAATTTCCGAATGCTATCCCGCACAAAACAACAAATATTTTTTTTTGCCGATGGCGGTTATTTCGCCGTTATAATTTCGTGTCGTTATTACAACGGGAAATAACCTTTCGCTTTTTACTTCATGTCATCTGCGTTTTCCGCAATGACATGAAATCCAGCATCCCACCGGTCAGGATACCCACGATGGCGAGTAACACCCCTGCATCAAGCAGCTGGGTTTCAAACGGAAGCGACAAGGTGGTCGTCGCATTCAAGATGAGTACCGCGAGCCACACTACCAGCGCAAGACAACCAGCCATCAGCAGACGCAGGGCAAACCGATAGGCAGCCTGATATTCCGTGCGCGGCATGAAGTGTTCCGTCCGCTGGGTATATTCCAGCGTCTGGCGACAGACCAGCAGCAATAAAATCCCCGGCACCGCCGCCACCACCGAGAAGAGATAAAACGTCGGCCAGCCGTGAGCTTCAACAAACCAGCCCGCGACGGGGCCAACGTATACGCGCCCGACGGCAGAAAGGGCAGACAGTAGCGCAAATTGGGTGGCGGAAAATGACTTATTGCACAGCGTCATCAGCAGGGCGACAAATGCCGCAGTGCCCATACCGCCACACAGGTTTTCAAAGAATACCGCCGTCGCCATGCTGATCATATGCTTGTCGGTGATCGACAGCAGCCAGTAACCGGCATTCGATGCGCCCTGAAGGATGCCGAAGATCAGCAGAGCGCGGAACAGCGTCAGGCGCTGCATCAATACACCGCCGTACAGCGCGCCGACGATGGTGGCAAACAGTCCCAGGGTTTTGTTCACCACGCCGACTTCGCCCGCATCAAACCCGACGCCGCGGATCAGGAAGGTGGTGGTCAGACTCATGGCGAAAGCGTCGCCAAGCTTATAAAGGACAATCAGCAGCAGGATCAGCCAGGCATTATTGCGACCAAAGAAGTCGCGGAGCGGTGCGGCGACGGCCTGCTCCAGCGAGCGGGGGACCGGAATCACATCGCTCGGTTCAGGCGCGAATAGCGTGGCAATAATGCAGGGGATCAGCAGAGCGGCCATCAGCCAGTACATTCCCTGCCAGCCGAGATAGCGGTCGGCAAGCCAGAGGGCCAGCCCGCCGGAAACCAGCATACCCAGGCGGTAGCCAAGCACGCTGATTGCCGCACCGGCGCCACGCTCTTCCGCTGGCAGGACGTCCGTCTTCCAGGCGTCAAAAACAATGTCCTGCGAAGCGGAGCAGAAGGCGATCACCACCGCAAGCGCGGCCATCCAGCGCAGCTGTGTTGACGGCTCAAGGAAACCCATTGCGGCAATGGCCAGCAACAGCAGTACCTGCGTCATCACTAACCAGCCGCGACGGCGCCCGAGGAACGGTGGGGTATAGCGATCCATCACCGGCGACCACAGGAACTTAAAGACGTAAGCCTGGCCGACGAGCGAGAAGAAACCAATGGTTTTAAGATCGATGTTCTCAACCGTCATCCACGCCTGTAACGTGCCGGAGGTGAGCGCAAGGGGTAAACCGGAGGCGAAACCAAGGATCAGCAGAATAGCTGATTTCGGTTGCTGGAAAATACGTAAGTAGTGACTGGACATGTTCTTATGAACTGACCCGGTGAAGCACCGGGTCAGTCAGCAGGATTAACGGGCGTTCTGCTTGATGAAGTCGTGAATACTGGTGTCCTGTGCCATGTCGGCAATGGTGTCAGTCAGCACACTGTTAACCGCGTCAGCGATATTTTTGTTGGAGGCCTGGAATGCGCCTTCAACGGAATAGCTTGCACGGTAGTTTTTGTTCATTTTATTGCCGTTCTTCGCGGTAGCAATGATGGCGATATCGGCTTTGGTCGCAATGTTGTAGCGAACGTTACCCTGGGAGACGTCAGCGTACAGGTTGTTCACGATGATTTGCAGATCAACCGCGCCGCTTGGGCCAATCATGTATCCACGGGAGGTCATCTGTTTTTCCAGCACTTCCTGCAACAGGAAGCGCAGGTCGCGGGAGGCGGTCAGCGTGACCTGCTGGTTGTCGCGAGTCACTTTCGCCAGCGCCTGGTCCTGACGCTGATCGGCGCCATTAATGCTGACTGTGACGCCCATCAGACTTGGATCCTGCTGAGGCAGGGTAATTTTTGGTGAAACGTCAATGGTCGTCGGCGGAGTCGCGCAGCCGGCGAGCATAAAGAGTGCTACCAACGGAAAGAAGAGTTTTTTTAACATTTTCGGGTTCTCAACGAATCGTAAGCAAAGAGAGAAAAATTGCCGCCATCATAACATCGCTAACGGCCAGGGGAAGTGGTCAACGCATGTAAATTCATCGCCTTGTCCGAAAACTGACCACCTTTCCGCTTTTCTCTGCCTGTAAGTGACAAAACGTATGAACCTCATAGTGAACTTCATTCGTTTGGATGAGAAAATCAGACGAAAGCTAAATATTTGTTGTCAAGGTGTAATGGAACCGGTAAAAGCGGCTAATATTTAAAGGGATGGGTGACACCTTAGCGTTGTCGGAGGAGTGATTTCATGATGATACGTGAACAGATAGAAGAAAAATTAAGGGCAGCGTTCAACCCTGTGTTTCTCGAAGTTGTCGACGAAAGCTATCGTCATAACGTGCCGGCAGGTTCTGAAAGCCACTTTAAAGTGGTTCTGGTCAGCGATCGCTTCACGGGAGAACGTTTCCTGAACCGACACCGCTTGATCTACAGCACCTTGACGGAAGAACTCTCCACAACCGTACATGCGCTGGCGCTGCATACCTACACCATTAAGGAATGGGAAGGGCTACAGGATACGGTATTCGCATCACCGCCTTGTCGGGGTGCAGGCACCATCGCCTGATAAATCGGATTTGCAACCGCCGGAGTTTTTCCAGTATGTTGCTTACAGATTTCGTCAAAACGGCCTTCGGGCCGTTTTGTTTTGTCTGAGTTTTGAGCGGATGGCGCGTTTTTAAGGCTAAAAATAGCCTTAAAGTGTGAAAAAAGCCGCAGCAACATGCTCCAACCGTTCTCGACTCACCTAAGTGATGCCGCTATAATGCCGCGTCTTATTGAATGTCTTCGGGATGATTCTGGCGACAGGGAATGTGAATCTGCACATAAGAGAGCATCCCGGTATAACAGACAGATTCAGAGTTGACCGAGCACTGTGATTTTTTTGAGGTAACAAGATGCAAGTTTCAGTTGAAACCACTCAAGGCCTTGGCCGCCGTGTAACGATTACTATCGCTGCTGACAGCATCGAAACTGCTGTGAAAAGCGAGCTGGTCAACGTAGCAAAAAAAGTACGTATTGACGGCTTCCGCAAGGGCAAAGTACCAATGAATGTTGTTGCTCAGCGTTATGGCGCTTCCGTGCGTCAAGATGTGCTGGGTGAACTGATGAGCCGCAACTTTATCGACGCGATCATCAAAGAAAAAATCAATCCAGCCGGCGCGCCGAACTACGTTCCAGGTGAATACAAGCAGGGCGAAGACTTCACCTACTCCGTAGAGTTCGAAGTGTACCCGGAAGTTGAGCTGAAAGGTCTGGAATCTATCGAAGTTGAAAAACCGATCGTTTCCGTGACTGACGAAGACGTTGACGGCATGCTGGATACCCTGCGCAAGCAGCAGGCGAACTGGAAAGAGAAAGAAGGCGCTGTTGACGCGGAAGACCGCGTAACCATCGACTTCACCGGTTCTGTAGACGGCGAAGAGTTCGAAGGCGGTAAAGCGTCTGACTTCGTACTGGCGATGGGCCAGGGTCGTATGATCCCAGGCTTCGAAGACGGTATCAAAGGTCACAAAGCGGGCGAAGAGTTCACCATTGACGTGACCTTCCCTGAAGAATACCACGCTGAAAACCTGAAAGGTAAAGCAGCGAAGTTCGTTATCAACCTGAAGAAAGTGGAAGAGCGCGAACTGCCAGAACTGACCGAAGAATTCATCAAGCGTTTCGGCGTGGAAGATGGTTCTGTTGCGGGCCTGCGTACCGAAGTGCGTAAAAACATGGAGCGCGAGCTGAACGGCGCTGTACGTAACCGCGTGAAGTCTCAGGCGATTGAAGGTCTGGTGAAAGCGAACGACATCGACGTTCCTGCTGCCCTGATCGACAGCGAAATCGACGTTCTGCGCCGTCAGGCTGCACAGCGCTTCGGTGGCAACCAGCAGCAAGCGATGGAACTGCCACGCGAGCTGTTCGAAGAGCAAGCGAAACGTCGCGTTGTTGTCGGCCTGCTGCTGGGCGAAGTGATTCGTACCCACGAGCTGAAAGCTGACGAAGAGCGTGTGAAAGGCCTGATCGAAGAGATGGCTTCTGCATACGAAGATCCATCAGAAGTGATCGAGTTCTACGGTAAGAACAAAGAGCTGATGGACAACATGCGCAACGTCGCACTGGAAGAGCAGGCTGTTGAAGCGGTACTGGCGAAAGCGAAAGTGACCGAAAAAGAGACCTCTTTCACCGAACTGATGAACCAGCAGGCGTAATTTCGCCCCAACGGTTTAAAGTTTGAACAAAAAACCCGTTGCCCTCCGGCGACGGGTTTTTTTTATCACAGTTTTAGTCCTGGAAGGGTGCTAAAACGCCCTTTCAGTGTTAGCGTTACAACAAAACGTTGTTATGCTTGAAATAGGGCATGGCGACCCCCATTAGTATGTAATCACGATGATTGAGACTGGCTGATAATCCGTCCATAAGGTTACAATCAGTACAGCAGGTGTTTTCAATTTTGAACCAGGAGACGGAAATGTCATACAGTGGCGAACGAGATAACTTTGCACCCCATATGGCGCTGGTGCCAATGGTTATTGAACAGACCTCACGCGGTGAGCGTTCTTTCGATATCTATTCCCGTCTGCTCAAGGAACGCGTTATCTTTCTGACCGGCCAGGTGGAAGACCATATGGCTAACCTGATCGTGGCGCAGATGCTGTTCCTGGAAGCGGAAAACCCGGAAAAAGACATTTACCTGTACATCAACTCGCCAGGCGGTGTGATTACGGCGGGCATGTCAATTTATGACACCATGCAATTCATCAAGCCGGATGTCAGCACCATCTGTATGGGGCAGGCGGCGTCCATGGGTGCTTTCCTGTTAACCGCAGGGGCGAAAGGTAAGCGTTTCTGCCTGCCTAACTCCCGCGTGATGATTCACCAGCCGCTGGGTGGTTACCAGGGCCAGGCGACGGATATTGAAATCCACGCCCGAGAAATTCTGAAAGTAAAAGCGCGCATGAATGAACTTATGGCGCAGCATACGGGTCAACCTCTCGAGCAGATCGAGCGCGATACCGAGCGCGATCGCTTCCTCTCTGCACCAGAGGCAGTTGAGTACGGCTTAGTCGACTCCATTTTGACCCATCGTAATTGATGCCCGCGACGCGAGTGTGCCGCTATACTAAGGTAGGGCGGAACGTTGCCTGTAAGCAGCTTGCGTCTGAGAATGGCATTTGCGTCGTCATGTGCGGCACATAGAACTTAAAAAGAGGTTTGGACTCATGACAGATAAACGCAAAGATGGTTCGGGCAAACTGCTGTACTGCTCTTTTTGCGGCAAAAGCCAGCATGAAGTGCGTAAACTGATTGCCGGGCCGTCCGTGTATATCTGCGACGAATGCGTCGATTTATGTAACGACATCATTCGCGAAGAGATTAAAGAAGTCGCGCCGCACCGTGAGCGCAGCGCGTTACCAACGCCACACGAGATTCGCCACCACCTGGACGACTATGTCATTGGTCAGGAGCAGGCGAAAAAAGTGCTGGCGGTGGCGGTATACAACCACTACAAACGTCTGCGTAACGGCGATACCAGCAATGGCGTAGAGCTGGGCAAAAGTAACATTCTGCTGATCGGGCCTACGGGTTCTGGTAAAACCCTGCTGGCGGAAACGCTGGCGCGCCTGCTGGATGTTCCGTTCACCATGGCGGATGCCACCACCCTGACCGAAGCCGGTTATGTGGGTGAAGACGTTGAAAATATTATCCAGAAGCTGCTCCAGAAGTGCGATTACGACGTACAGAAAGCCCAGCGCGGGATCGTCTATATCGATGAGATCGACAAAATCTCCCGTAAATCAGACAACCCGTCGATCACTCGTGACGTCTCGGGCGAGGGCGTGCAGCAGGCGCTGCTGAAGCTGATTGAAGGTACGGTTGCGGCTGTTCCACCGCAGGGTGGACGTAAACATCCGCAGCAGGAATTCTTGCAGGTTGATACCTCCAAGATCCTGTTTATCTGTGGTGGTGCGTTTGCAGGCCTGGATAAAGTGATCTCTCACCGTGTGGAAACCGGCTCCGGCATTGGTTTTGGCGCAACGGTGAAAGCCACGTCTGAAAAACCAAACGAAGGCCAGCTGCTGGCGCAGGTTGAACCGGAAGATCTGATCAAATTCGGTTTGATTCCGGAATTTATCGGCCGTCTGCCGGTTGTGGCGACCCTGAACGAACTGAGCGAAGACGCGCTGATTCAGATCCTGAAAGAGCCGAAAAACGCGCTGACCAAGCAGTATCAGGCGCTGTTTAATCTGGAAGGCGTTGAGCTGGAATTCCGTGACGAAGCACTGGACGCGATTGCCAAGAAAGCGATGGCGCGTAAAACCGGTGCCCGTGGCCTGCGTTCTATCGTAGAAGCAGCATTGCTCGACACGATGTACGATCTTCCTTCTATGGAAGACGTTGAAAAAGTCGTGATCGACGAGTCCGTCATTGGTGGCCAGTCCAAGCCGTTACTGATTTACGGTAAACCGGAAGCGCAGCAGGCATCTGGCGAATAATTCACCATTTCATACAATCAGTTAATCAAAAAGGGGGGATTTTATCTCCCCTTTACTTTTTCCGTATTCATGGCGTTGAATGTATGGGAAACATCCCCATATACTGGATTACATGTTAATGGTTGTGTGAAGCACAGTTACATGACCAGTTTACCTGGCGGACACTAAACTAAGAGAGAGCTCTATGAATCCTGAGCGTTCTGAACGCATTGAAATCCCCGTATTGCCGTTGCGCGATGTGGTGGTTTATCCGCACATGGTCATACCCTTATTTGTAGGGCGGGAAAAATCTATCCGTTGCCTCGAAGCCGCCATGGATCATGATAAAAAAATCATGTTGGTCGCGCAGAAGGAAGCATCAACGGATGAGCCGGGTGTAAACGATCTTTTCACCGTCGGGACCGTGGCCTCTATTTTGCAGATGCTGAAGCTGCCAGACGGCACCGTGAAGGTGCTGGTGGAAGGCTTACAGCGTGCGCGTATTACCACTCTGTCAGACGATGGCGAGCACTTCTCTGCGAAGGCAGAGTACCTTGATTCACCGGAACTTGATGAGCGCGAACAGGAAGTGCTGGTACGCACCGCGATCAGCCAGTTCGAAGGCTACATCAAGCTGAATAAGAAAATCCCACCTGAAGTGCTGACGTCGCTGAACAGCATCGACGATCCTGCACGTCTGGCGGATACCATCGCTGCGCACATGCCGCTGAAGCTTGCTGACAAACAGTCCGTGCTGGAAATGTCCGACGTTAACGAACGTCTGGAATACCTGATGGCGATGATGGAGTCTGAGATCGATCTGCTCCAGGTTGAGAAGCGCATTCGCAACCGCGTCAAAAAGCAGATGGAAAAATCGCAGCGTGAGTACTATCTGAACGAGCAAATGAAAGCCATTCAGAAAGAGCTCGGCGAGATGGACGATGCGCCGGATGAAAACGAAGCGCTGAAGCGTAAGATCGACGCGGCGAAGATGCCGAAAGAGGCGAAAGAGAAAGCCGAAGCTGAGTTGCAGAAGCTGAAAATGATGTCTCCGATGTCGGCAGAGGCGACCGTCGTGCGCGGCTATATTGAGTGGATGGTGCAGGTTCCGTGGAATGCCCGCAGCAAGGTCAAAAAAGACCTGCGTCAGGCGCAGGAAATCCTCGATACCGACCACTACGGCCTGGAACGCGTGAAAGACCGCATTCTTGAGTACCTCGCGGTACAGAGCCGTGTGAACAAAATCAAAGGCCCAATCCTGTGCCTGGTAGGGCCTCCAGGCGTGGGTAAAACCTCTCTGGGCCAGTCCATCGCCAAAGCGACCGGACGTAAGTATATCCGTATGGCGCTGGGCGGCGTACGCGATGAAGCGGAAATCCGCGGCCATCGTCGCACCTATATCGGTTCCATGCCGGGCAAGCTGATCCAGAAGATGGCGAAAGTGGGGGTTAAAAACCCGCTGTTCCTGCTCGATGAGATCGACAAAATGTCTTCGGACATGCGTGGTGATCCGGCGTCGGCGCTGCTGGAAGTGCTTGATCCAGAACAGAACGTGGCGTTCAGCGATCACTACCTGGAAGTGGACTACGACCTGAGCGATGTGATGTTCGTGGCGACCTCCAACTCCATGAACATTCCGGCCCCGCTGCTGGACCGTATGGAAGTGATCCGTCTCTCCGGTTATACCGAAGATGAGAAGCTGAACATTGCTAAGCAGCACCTGCTGCCGAAACAGATTGAGCGTAACGCGCTGAAAGCCAACGAGCTGACCGTCGAGGACAGCGCGATTATTGGCATCATTCGCTATTACACCCGTGAAGCGGGCGTTCGTAGCCTTGAGCGTGAGATCTCTAAGCTGTGCCGTAAGGCGGTGAAACAGCTGCTGCTGGATAAGAGCCTGAAGCACATTGTGATTAACGGCGACAATCTGCATGCTTACCTTGGCGTTCAGCGCTTCGACTACGGTCGTGCGGACAACGAAAACCGCGTTGGTCAGGTGACCGGTCTGGCATGGACGGAAGTGGGCGGCGATCTGCTGACCATCGAAACCGCCTGTGTCCCGGGCAAAGGCAAGCTGACCTACACCGGTTCACTGGGTGAAGTGATGCAGGAGTCCATCCAGGCGGCGCTGACCGTGGTGCGCGCGCGTGCGGAAAAACTGGGTATCAACCCGGATTTCTACGAAAAACGCGACATTCACGTTCACGTTCCGGAAGGGGCGACGCCGAAAGATGGCCCAAGCGCGGGTATTGCCATGTGTACGGCGCTGGTTTCCTGCCTGACAGGGAACCCGGTTCGTGCTGATGTGGCCATGACCGGTGAAATTACGCTGCGTGGTCAGGTACTGCCTATCGGCGGGTTAAAAGAAAAACTGCTGGCGGCACACCGCGGTGGGATCAAAACCGTATTGATCCCTTACGAAAATAAACGCGATCTGGAAGAGATTCCGGACAACGTTATTGCCGATTTGCAGATCCATCCGGTGAAACGCATTGAGGAAGTTCTGACTCTCGCACTGCAAAATGAACCGTCCGGAATGCAGGTTGTGACCGCAAAATAGTGACCTCGCGCAAAGAGCGCCAATAAAAACAAGGCTGGTAAGTCATTTCGTACTTGCCAGCCTTTTTTTGTATAGCTAATTTAGATTGCTGATTGGGTTAGCCATCAACAACGGGTGTTGTAAGGTCATAGCAGGACTGATATAACTGCTGCGCGGTCGCGCTGTGAAGGATTCAGGTGCGATATAAATTATAAAGAGAGGAAGAGAACAGTGAATAAATCTCAACTGATTGACAAAATTGCTGCGGGTGCTGATATTTCTAAAGCTGCAGCGGGACGTGCTTTAGATGCTTTAATTGCTTCTGTTACTGAATCTCTGCAAGCTGGGGACGACGTTGCACTGGTAGGCTTCGGTACTTTTGCGGTTAAAGAGCGTGCAGCCCGTACTGGCCGCAACCCTCAGACCGGTAAAGAGATCACCATTGCTGCCGCTAAAGTGCCGGGTTTCCGTGCAGGTAAAGCGCTGAAAGACGCAGTAAACTGATTGCTTTCCCGCTCCAGGGAAGCTGAAAAGTACAAGGGCGCATCGTTTGATGTGCCTTTTTTGTTTGTCCAGACCTGATTTGTGCGAGTTTATGCGAGTTTATGCGAGTTGTGGGCTGACAATTGCCCTGTTTTCTTGTCACAATACGCCTTTACGCGCGACGGTCAGGATTTTCCGTCAGCGTCAGGTAACCAGTCACCTACAGCGGAGTGTTGTTACACCATGATGGACAGCTTACGCACGGCTGCTAACAGTCTCGTGCTCAAGATTATTTTCGGTATCATTATCGTGTCGTTCATATTGACCGGTGTGAGTAGTTACCTCATCGGCGGTGGCGCGAACTACGCCGCAAAAGTGAATGGCCAGGAAATTAGCCGTGGGCAGTTCGAGAACGCTTTTGCTGGTGAACGTAACCGCATGCAGCAGCAACTGGGCGACCAATACTCTGAACTTGCAGCCAACGAAGGCTATATGAAAAACTTGCGTCAGCAGACGCTGAACCGCCTTATCGACGAAGCGCTGCTGGATCAGTACGCGAAAAGCCTGGGTCTGGGCATCAGCGATGAGCAGGTTAAAAAAGCCATCTTCTCGACGCAGGCTTTCCAGTCTAATGGGAAGTTCGACAACGCGCGTTACAACAGCATTGTTAACCAGATGGGTATGACGGCTGACCAGTACGCTCAGGCGCTGCGTAACCAGTTGACCACGCAACAGCTGATCAACGCGGTGGTGGGCACCGATTTCATGCTGAAAGGCGAAACTGAAGAGCTGGCGGCACTGGTGGCGCAGCAACGCGTGGTGCGTGAAGCGACGATTGATGTCAACGCACTGGCAGCGAAACAGCAGGTTAGCGACACTGAAGTTAATGCTTACTACGAGCAAAACAAGAACAACTTCATCTCTCCGGAACAGTTCCGCGTAAGCTATATCAAGCTGGATGCAGCTGCGATGCAGGAAAACGCGACTGACGCCGAGATCCAGTCTTATTACGACCAGCATCAGGATCAGTTCACTCAGCCGCAGCGTAACCGTTACAGCGTGATCCAGACCAAAACGGAAGCAGAAGCGAAAGCCGTGCTGGACGAGCTGAACAAAGGCGCTGATTTCGCCACCTTAGCGAAAGCAAAATCCACCGACATTATTTCTGCCAAAAACGGCGGTGATATGGGCTGGCTGGAAGAGTCCACTACCCCGGACGAGCTGAAAAATGCAGGCCTGAAAGAGAAAGGCCAACTGTCTGGTGTAATCAAATCCTCCGTTGGTTTCCTGGTGGCGCGTCTGGACGATGTTGTGGCGGCGAAAACCAAGCCGCTGGCTGACGTTCGTGATGATATCGCTGCGAAAGTGAAGCAGGAGAAAGCGCTGGACGCCTTCTATGCTCTGCAACAGAAAGTGAGCGATGCCGCAAGCAACGACAACGAATCACTGGCGGGTGCTGAGCAGGCTGCTGGCGTTAAAGCGGTTGAGACGGGCTGGTTCAGCCACGAAAACCTGCCGGAAGAACTGAACTTCAAACCAGTTTCAGATGCCATTTTCAATGGTGGTCTGGTCGGTGAGAACGGTACGCCGGGCAGCAATTCAGACATCATTACCGTTGATGGTGACCGTGCGTTCGTACTGCGCGTTAGCGAGCACAAAGCCGAGGCAGTGAAGCCCCTGGCGGAAGTGAAAGATCAGGTGGTGGCGCTGGTCAAACACAACAAAGCGGCACAGCAGGCAAAACTGGATGCAGAGAAAATTCTGGCCGATCTGAAAGCCGGTAAGAACGATGCGCTGAAAGCGGCTGGCCTGAGCTTTGGCGAAGCAAAAACGCTGAGCCGTACCGGTCAGGATCCTGTCAGCCAGGCGGCGTTTGGCCTGAGCCTGCCGGCGAAAGACAAACCTGTCTTTGGCACCACGACCGATATGCAGGGTAACGTGGTGCTTCTGGCGCTGGATGAAGTGAAAGCCGGTACGCTGCCAGACGCGCAGAAGAAGGCCATGGTTCAGGGAATTACCCAGAACAATGCCCAGATTGCTTTCGAAGCGATGATGAGCAACCTGCGTAAAGAAGCCAAAATCAAACTGGGTGATGTGGTCACTCAGGAGCAATAATTACGTATCTGCTCGCAGATTTTCGTAACGCTCTGCAAAAACTAAAGGCCGCTTTCGCGGCCTTTTCCATTTCTGCAATCTGTTGTTTGTCCCTGTTTTCCCGCGCGGTTATCGTGGCGTGGCTGTCAACAAACAAGGAGAAAACAGCATGAAATGTGGAATCAAAGCACTGTTAATTACACTGGCTATTGCCACTTCCGGGATGAGTGCGGGCGCGCTGGCGGCGTCCCCTTCGGTTAAAGCGCAGGCTGCACAAAACCAGGCCGATGCAACGTCACAAGGTCATGTTAAAGCCAACGCGACGGTCAGCACGAAAGCCATTGAGGACGAGGGTACGCGGGTCAGTATCAATACTGCCTCTGCGGACGATCTTGCCCGCGTTATGAATGGCGTGGGTCTAAAAAAAGCGCAGGCCATCGTCAGCTATCGTGAAGAGTATGGCCCTTTCAAAACCCTTGACGATCTCAAGCAGGTGCCGGGTATGGGCAGCGCGCTGGTTGAGCGCAATCTCGCACACCTGACGCTGTAATCGCGTAATCACTTGCACTGCGGCAAAAATTTGCCAGGATAAAGAGGTCATACCAGTTATGACCTCTGAACCTATAACAACGAAAGGCTATTGCGCTATGCAGACACAAATCAAAGTCCGTGGTTATCACCTCGATGTTTACCAGCACGTCAATAACGCCCGCTACCTTGAATTTCTTGAAGAGGCGCGCTGGGACGGCCTGGAGAACAGCGAAAGCTTCCAGTGGCTGACCGCACACAACATCGCGTTTGTGGTCGTCAATATCAACATTAACTACCGCCGCCCGGCTGTGCTGGGGGATGTGCTCACCGTGACCAGTGAGGTCCAACAACTGAATGGCAAAAGTGGTGTATTGAGCCAGGTCGTTACGCTGGAGCCAGAAGGGCAGGTGGTGGCCGATGCGCTGATCACCTTTGTCTGTATCGATCTCAAAACCCAGAAAGCGTTGCCGCTGGAAGGGGAGTTGCGCGAAAAGCTGGAGCTGATGATCGCGTAAGAAATGTTCAGGGATAACTGTGCTGTCGACACTTACCGTTCGACAGCACGGTCAGGTAGCCCTTATTTCAGCCCGGTCTTTTTCTGCATTGCGGCCATCACGCCCGCTTTATCCGCAAAATAATGATTCAGACCGTTCGCGCGCAGGTTACAGGCGGCACACTGCCCGCAGCCGTCCCCTTTAATGCCGTTGTAGCAGGTCAGGGTCTCGTTGCGAACAACATCCAGCTTGCCCCAGTAGTCGGCCAGGGCCCAGGTTTCAGCCTTATCCAGCCACATCAGCGGCGTTTCGAAGCGGGTCTCTTTTGCCATTCCCAGATCGACAGCGTGATTGAGTGCTTTCACGAATTCATCCCGGCAGTCCGGGTAGCCAGAGAAGTCGGTCTCACACACGCCCGTGATCACCGCTTCGGCTTTCACCTGGTAGGCATAGATCGCCGTCAGGGTCAGGAAGAGAATGTTGCGGCCCGGTACGAAGGTGTTCGGAATGCCGCTGGCATCCGGTTCGTAATCAGGCACCGGAATGCTGTCGCGGGTGAGGCTGCTGACGGCCAGTTCATTTAACAGCGTCACGTCCAGCACTTTATGAGCGCGGGCGCCCAGTTTGAGGGCCAGTTCACGAGCGACATCGATTTCAGCGCGATGACGCTGACCATAATCAAAAGTGACGCAGTGCACTTCATCATACTGGTGAAGCGCCTGAATCAGGCAGGTTGTGGAATCTTGTCCTCCGCTGAACACGACGACGGCACGTTTCATAGATCATCTCGACAGTTACAGTAAAAGCGTCATGTTAACGCCTGGCTAAAGCGGCGACCAGCTTCTTCACGCGTTTGGGGGAGGAAGCCAGGCTTCGGTGAAGTCAAACCAGCCGCGAGTGTTAAGGCGTATGCCGTTGACGCCCGGAGGCGCGCTGATTTGATACTGGTAGTTAAAGAGCGGCGTCAGGACGGCTGTCTCCATTAACCGGCTGAAGATAGCCTGAAGTCCTGCGTGTCGGTCACGTTCGTCGGCCTGCGTCTGCACCGCATCCAGCGTGGCCTGCAAATGGGCGTATGCCGGTGCGCTCAGCAGATGCGGCCAGAGCGCATCGCAGCGGAGCCACTGCTCAAGCGTGTACGCTGGCGCTTCGCCAATCAGTCTGTCTCCCATCATGATGTCTGCATCGGCAAGCTGCTGGCACCCGTCCCACGTTTTGGCGTCGTGAAAGATGACGGTCAGTTCACAACCCTGCCGCGCAAGGTATGCTTTTAACTGGCTGGCCATGGTGTGAAGCTCAACCGGCAGGTGGTAGACGAGCGTCAATGCCTCTGGCAGCGCAACGTCGGTTAAATCAGGCCATTGTGGGATCGCCCAGCCGGGAAGCAGTTCCTCGGTAGGGGTGATGAGCCCTTCGTTCAGGGGAAGCGTGTGCAGCAGCGTTGAGAGATGAATGATATTAATCAGCCGCTTTGCCTGAAGTTCGCTCAGACGTGGGCTCTGTTTCAGCGTGAGGTAGCAGAAACCCAGACTGGTGCTGTTACTCACCAGCCGCAGGCTGGCCAGCTCGTCGGCCTCGCCAATGGCGATTTGCACCGGGTGGCGACAGCTGGTGCCCAGACTGTAGTCAAAAAGCTGGGGCGTGATCCAGTACTCGATAGCCTTAAGCAACGGATGGCCAAGGTGATACTGCTCGTGGCTTTCCAGACGCACCAGTTCAGGCTCAAAAACGCTCAGCCGGAAGGGACCGCTACCCACCACGGGGTAATCGGGATGCGCCAGACGGCTACAGTAGGTTGCCAGCCTGTGCGCCAGCCAGTAGTCAGGTTGATGGAGAATAAACGTCAGGCACTGCGGATGCGTGGTTTCGATACGTAAGACGCTGCGGAAAAGCGTGCCCAAGCCGGGCTGCGATAACAGCGCCGTCAGGCTTTGCCGGAGCTGTGCCGTCTCTATTTTATCGCCGTTATGCCAGTGCAGGGTGGAGCGAATGTAGAAATGCCAGCGCAGGCCGTCAGCGGAGATTTCCCAGTGATGCGCCAGATCGCCCGTGGGTTCACTGCTGGTACCATTAAAACGCGTCAAACCAGAGAATACCTGTCCCGCCAGATGCTGCTCCGCCCGGCCAGGGAGAAACCCCGGCTGAAGCGGCTCCAGCGAGCGATAGTAGGGAATACGCAGCGTCGGCGTATCGTTCTGCCACTGCCCGCCCATAAACGGATGCAGCAGCGATCGCAAATCTTCAGGCGCGAGCTGGGCCAGCTCCAGCGCGTTGTGCTGCTGTCCACTTTTCAGGGCCTCTTCCATCATCGTATTACGCAACGAGTCCGGGGTGACGTGAAAGCGTAATTCCCCACGCTTACCTCGTCCGGAGCGGGCGTGCCAGCTTAGCCAGCCCGCCTCCTGCGCCTGGCGCAGCAGGGTGCGAACATGTCGCTCGCTGCAAAAGCAGCGGCTGGCAAGTTCACTGATGGTAACCTGCTGCGGTGCGCCGGCGGAGGGGTGCCACAGACGCTGATACTGGTTAAGACGATTAAGCTGGCGCATGAAAAACCCGGAACAATAATTATCATCTATTCACTATTACTTCCGTATATCTCACGTAATACTGATGCACAAGTTAACCGCATCACATTTCGGGAGTAATTATGGCTCGGCTCGCTGCATTTGATATGGACGGCACGCTGTTAATGCCGGATCACCGTTTAGGGGAGAAAACCCTGAACACACTTAAGCGCCTGCGCGAGCGTGAAGTCACCCTGACGTTTGCCACTGGTCGTCATGTTCTCGAGATGCGCCATCTGCTGGGAACATTTGCCCTCGATGCGTTCCTGATCACCGGCAACGGGACGCGCATTCACTCCGTCGACGGCAATATGCTGCACCGTCAGGATCTGAATCCGGAAGTGGCGGACATTGTCCTGCACAGCACCTGGGATACGCAGGCCAGCGTGCATGTTTTTAATGATGAAGGCTGGTTTACCGGGCGTGAGATCCCGGCCTTGCTGCACGCTCACGTTTACAGCGGCTTTAAATATCAGCTTATCGATTTGCGCCGCATTCCGGCACACAAGGTGACCAAGATCTGCTTCTGCGGCGATCACGACGATCTCTGCCGCCTGCGTATTCAGCTTAACGAGGCGCTGGGCGACCGGGCGCACCTGACCTTCTCGGCGGTGGACTGCCTTGAAGTGCTGCCGGTGGGCTGTAACAAAGGATCTGCGCTGGCGGTGCTGAGCGATCATCTGGGGCTGACGATGCAGGACTGTATGGCCTTTGGTGACGCCATGAACGACCACGAGATGCTGAGCAGCGTGGGTCGTGGACTGATTATGGGGAACGCGATGCCGCAACTTATCGCCGCGCTCCCGCATTTACCGGTTATCGGACACTGTCGTAACGAAGCGGTGTCCCATTTTTTGACGCATTGGCTGGACAAAAATAACCTCCCATATTCCCCCGAATAGTGAGACCCTTCCAGCAAGCCAGGCTTTAGCCTGGCTTTTTTTTATTTCACCAGCTGCGAAATCTGCGCTTTCCACGGTTCTACATCGCCAATAGTTGCCTGCACCCATTCTGCGTTGTAATAGGTGTCCAGGTAGCGCTCCCCGCTGTCACACAGCAGCGTGACGACAGAGCCGGTACGGCCTTCTTCGCGCATCCTCGCGGCCAGCTGTAGCGCGCCCCACATATTGGTGCCGGTGGAAGCCCCGACTTTACGGCCAAGCTGTGTCTCCAGCCAGTGCGCCGTCGCGACGCTGGCGGCGTCCGGCACGCGGAGCATCTCATCCACAACGTCCGGAATGAACGAGGGTTCGACGCGCGGGCGACCAATCCCTTCGATCTTGCTCCCCACGGGGCTGCGCAGGCTGGCATCGCGGGATTGCCAGTAATCGAGGAACACCGAGTTTTGCGGGTCAACCACCATCAGCTGCGTATCATAACCCTGACAGCGGATATAACGTCCGATGGTGGCGGAGGTTCCGCCCGTGCCCGCGCTCATGACAATGTAAGAGGGAACAGGATGCGGCTCGTGGGTCATCTGGCGGAAAATGCTGTCCGCAATGTTATTATTGCCGCGCCAGTCGGTGGCGCGCTCGGCGAAGGTAAACTGGTCCATATAGTGACCATTCAGTTCGCGGGCCAGCATTTCGGAGGCCGCATAGATTTCGCAGGCGCTTTCCACAAAGTGGCAGCGTCCGCCGTAAAATTCGATCTGTTCGACTTTACGTTTCGCCGTGCAGGAGGGCATCACGGCGATAAACGGGAGGCCCAGCAGGCGGGCAAAGTAGGCTTCGGAGACGGCAGTTGATCCGGACGACGATTCAATAATCGTGGTGCCTTCTTTGATCCAGCCGTTACATAAACCGTATAAAAAGAGTGAACGCGCCAGGCGATGCTTCAGGCTGCCGGTAGGATGAGTGCTTTCATCCTTCAGGTAAAGCTGAATGCCGGGAAATCCAGGCAGAGGCAGGCGGATCAAGTGGGTGTCTGCCGAGCGCTGATAGTCGGCATTTATTTCGCTGATGGCATGTTTAACCCAGGTGCTATTCATCGTAGTTATCCGTTTGTCATTTTGTGCCCAGCATAGCGAAAAGCACAGAAAAAATTGTTGCTATCTGACCTTTAAAATAGAATGTAAGGAGAATAATTTTCTCTTCGAGGTGGCTATGTTAGATAAAATTGATCGTAAGCTGCTTTCTTTGCTGCAAAGCGACTGCACCCTCTCTTTGCAGGCGCTGGCAGATGCCGTTAATCTGACCACCACACCGTGCTGGAAGCGCCTCAAGAAGCTGGAAGATGATGGCATTCTGCTGGGACGCGTGGCGTTGCTGGATCCCGAAAAACTGGGGCTTGGACTGACCGCCTTCGTCCTGATAAAAACGCAGCATCACAGTAGCGAATGGTACTGCCGCTTCGTCACCCAGGTTTCCGACATGCCCGAAGTGCTCGGCTTCTGGCGCATGGCGGGGGAATACGACTATCTGATGCGCGTTCAGGTGGCAGACATGAAGCGCTACGATGATTTCTACAAGCGGCTGGTCAATAGCGTACCAGGCTTGTCCGATGTCACCTCCAGTTTCGCCATGGAACAGATTAAATACACCACAGCGTTACCCATTGAATAACTTCTTAAAATACCTTCAGGAAAAGACCGCGTGCGATTATTTGCCCAATTAAGCTGGTACTTTCGTCGGGAGTGGCAACGCTACCTCGGCGCGGTGGCCCTGCTTATTATCATTGCCATTCTGCAACTGATCCCGCCCAAAGTGGTGGGTTACGTCGTGGATGGCGTTACGGAACAACATTACACCGCCGCACGGGTGATGATGTGGGGCGGTACGCTGGTGCTGACGGCCGTGGTGGTTTACCTGCTGCGTTATGTCTGGCGCGTGCTGCTGTTCGGCGCGTCCTATCAGCTTGCCGTTGAGCTGCGCGAGGACTTTTACCGCCAGCTGAGCCGCCAGCACCCTGAGTTTTATCTGCGTCACCGTACCGGGGATCTCATCGCCCGCGCCACTAACGATGTAGACCGCGTGGTGTTTGCCGCCGGTGAAGGGGTGCTAACGCTGGTGGATTCCCTGGTGATGGGCTGTGCGGTACTGATTGTGATGTCTACGCAAATTAGCTGGGAGCTCACGCTGCTGGCGCTGCTGCCGATGCCGCTGATGGCGCTGGCAATTAACCGCTACGGCGAGCAGCTCCATGAACGCTTTAAGCTGGCGCAGGCGGCGTTCTCGTCGCTGAACGATCGCACCCAGGAGAGCATGACCAGCATCCGCATGATCAAAGCGTTTGGTCTGGAAGACCGCCAGTCCGCGCTGTTTGCCGCCGACGCCGCCGATACCGGCGCGAAAAACATGCGCGTGGCGCGTATTGATGCCCGTTTCGATCCGACAATTTATATTGCGATTGGCATGGCGAACCTGCTGGCAGTGGGCGGCGGCAGCTGGATGGTGGTGCAAGGCACGATGACCCTCGGGCAGTTAACCAGCTTTGCGATGTACCTTGGGCTGATGATCTGGCCGATGCTGGCGCTGGCCTGGATGTTTAATATCGTTGAACGCGGGAGCGCCGCTTACAGCCGTATCCGCGCCATGCTGGCGGAAGTGCCGGTCGTGAACGATGGCAGCGAGCCGGTGCCGGAAGGTCCGGGTATTCTCAAGGCTGATATCCGCGCCTTTATCTACCCGCAAACGGAACATCCGGTGCTTGAGAACGTCAGTTTCACGCTGCGTCCTGGTCAGATGCTGGGCATCTGTGGCCCGACGGGTTCCGGTAAAAGCACCATTCTGTCACTGATTCAGCGCCATTTTGACGTGAGCGAAGGCGATATCCGTTTCCACGACATCCCTCTGCCACGTCTGCTGCTGGATGACTGGCGCAGCCGCCTGGCGGTCGTCAGCCAGACGCCGTTTTTGTTTTCAGACACCATTGCCAACAATATCGCGCTCGGGTGTCCGACGGCGACACAGGACCAGATCGAGCACGTGGCGCGTCTGGCCAGCGTCCACGAGGATATTCTGCGCCTGCCGCAGGGCTACGACACGGAAGTGGGTGAGCGGGGCGTTATGCTCTCCGGCGGACAAAAACAGCGTATCTCTATTGCCCGCGCGCTGCTGCTGGACGCTGAGATCCTGATACTGGATGATGCGCTGTCCGCGGTTGACGGACGTACTGAACATCAAATTTTGCATAACCTTCGCCAGTGGGGAGAGGGGCGCACGGTCATCATCAGCGCGCACCGTCTGTCGGCCCTTACCGAAGCCAGCGAAATTCTGGTGCTTCAGCACGGGCATATTGCTCAGCGTGGTCAGCATGAGCAGCTTGCCGGGCAGACCGGATGGTATCGGGATATGTACCGCTATCAACAGCTTGAAGCCGCGCTGGATGAGGAGGTCGCCGATGCGTAAGTTTGGACAGATGTGGCCGACGTTAAAACGGCTGCTGGCCTATGGCTCACCGTGGCGCAAACCGCTTTCCATCGCCGTGCTGTTGCTGTGGATCGCCGCGATTGCGGAGGTGACCGGTCCGCTGCTTATCAGTTATTTCATCGACAATATGGTGGCGAAAAACTATCTGCCGCTGGGGCTGGTGGCGGGGCTGGGCGTGGCGTATGTCGGCCTACAGCTGACGGCGGCGGGGCTGCACTATGCGCAGTCGCTGCTGTTTAACCGGGCCGCCGTGGGCGTGGTCCAGCAGCTACGCACGGATGTGATGGATGCCGCGCTGCGCCAGCCGCTGAGCGAGTTTGATACCCAGCCGGTCGGACAGGTTATTTCGCGCGTCACCAATGACACCGAGGTTATCCGCGACCTCTATGTAACCGTTGTCGCAACGGTTCTGCGCAGTGCCGCGTTAATTGGCGCGATGCTGGTGGCGATGTTCAGCCTGGACTGGCGTATGGCGCTGGTGGCGATCGCTATTTTCCCGGCGGTGCTGATTGTGATGGTAATTTACCAGCGCTACAGCACGCCGATTGTTCGTCGCGTGCGCGCTTACCTCGCAGATATCAATGATGGCTTCAACGAAGTGATCAACGGCATGAGCGTTATCCAGCAGTTTCGCCAGCAGGCGCGTTTTGGCGAGCGAATGGGGGAAGCCAGCCGCTCGCACTATATGGCGCGGATGCAGACGTTACGGCTGGATGGCTTTCTGTTACGCCCGCTGCTGAGCCTCTTCTCTGCGCTGGTGCTGTGCGGGCTGTTGATGCTGTTTGGCCTGACGACGCGCGGAACCATCGAGGTGGGGGTACTGTACGCATTTATCAGCTACCTTGGACGCCTTAACGAACCGCTGATTGAACTCACCACGCAGCAATCGATGCTGCAACAGGCAGTGGTCGCGGGCGAACGTGTATTCGAGCTGATGGACAGGCCGCGTCAGACCTATGGCGATGACGAACGCCCGCTGGAAAGTGGATCCATAGCGTTTGATCATGTCTCGTTTGCCTACCGCGACGACCAGCTTGTCTTGCAGGATATTAACCTCGAGGTACCGTCGCGCGGTTTTGTCGCCCTGGTTGGGCATACCGGTAGCGGCAAAAGCACGCTCGCCAGTTTGCTGATGGGCTACTATCCGTTGACGCAGGGGGAGATCCGTCTGGACGGACGGCCGCTTGCCGCGCTTAGCCACAACGCGTTACGTAAGGGCGTCGCGATGGTGCAGCAGGATCCGGTGGTACTGGCGGATACCTTTTATGCCAACGTGACGCTGGGACGACCTTTCACGCCTGAGCAGGTATGGGAGGTGCTGGAAACGGTGCAGCTTGCGGATCTGGCGCGCGGGTTAAGCGAGGGGATCCATACCCGGCTGGGTGAGCAGGGCAATAATCTCTCGGTCGGGCAAAAGCAACTTCTTGCGCTGGCGCGCGTGCTGATTGAGACGCCACAGGTGTTAATTCTGGATGAAGCGACCGCAAGCATTGACTCCGGTACCGAGCAGGCGATCCAGCAGGCGCTGGCTGCCGTGCGGGATCGCACTACGCTGGTGGTAATCGCCCACCGCCTCTCAACCATCGTCGATGCCGATACCATTCTGGTGCTGCACCGTGGCCAGGCCGTTGAACGGGGGACGCACAGAGCGCTGCTTGAGGCAAAAGGACGCTACTGGCAGATGTATCAGTTGCAGCTGGCAGGCGACGAACTGGCCGCCAGCGCGCGCGAGGAAGAGTCACTCAGCGCCTGATGCACCATAACAAGGCAATGCGCTAACAGACTTAACCGTTGGTGCAAAACTGAAACGCACCCTGCACTGCCATGGTGCGTTTTTTTTCGCCTCTTCCCGGCGCATCCGCGCCGCGGCGCTTTCCTCCTCACCTTTCACTTCTGGCACACCCTTTGCAATATCCCTTTCGTGTTAGCTGCGGCCATTACCGAATTCTGACTGGAGGGGATATATGAAGCTGGTTACGGTGGTAATCAAACCATTCAAACTCGAAGACGTGCGTGAAGCGCTGTCTTCCATGGGTATTCAGGGACTGACTGTCACCGAAGTGAAAGGCTTTGGGCGTCAGAAAGGTCATGCCGAGCTTTATCGCGGGGCGGAATACAGCGTTAACTTCCTGCCAAAAGTGAAGATTGATGTGGCGATTGCCGACGATCAGCTTGATGAGGTGATTGATGTCGTCAGCAAAGCAGCCTACACCGGAAAAATTGGCGACGGCAAAATTTTCGTTGCCGAACTACAGCGCGTCATTCGCATTCGTACCGGCGAATCTGACGAAGCGGCGTTGTAAGTAACTCCTGGCACACAGTGATAGGGATCGAGAAAATGAAGAAAGCAACAATGAAAACAGGTCTGGGTTCGCTGGCACTGCTGCCGGGCCTGGCAATGGCTGCACCTGCTGTGGCAGACAAAGCCGATAACGCCTTTATGATGATTTGCACCGCGCTGGTGCTGTTCATGACGATTCCGGGGATCGCGCTGTTTTACGGCGGCCTGATCCGCGGCAAGAACGTACTCTCCATGCTGACGCAGGTTGCCGTCACGTTCGCGCTGGTGTGTGTGCTGTGGGTGGTTTACGGTTACTCGCTGGCCTTCGGGGAGGGCAACGCCTTCTTCGGCAACGTTAACTGGGCGATGCTGAAAAATATCGAACTGACCGCGGTGATGGGCAGTTTTTATCAGTATATTCATGTCGCGTTCCAGGGCTCATTCGCCTGCATCACCGTGGGGCTGATTGTGGGCGCGCTGGCTGAGCGTATCCGCTTCTCTGCGGTACTGATTTTCGTGGTGGTCTGGCTGACGCTCTCCTATATCCCGATTGCGCATATGGTCTGGGGAGGTGGTCTGTTGGCTTCCCATGGCGCGCTGGACTTTGCGGGCGGTACCGTTGTGCACATCAACGCCGCGGTAGCAGGTCTGGTAGGCGCATACCTGATTGGTAAGCGCGTGGGCTTCGGGAAGGAAGCATTTAAGCCGCACAATCTGCCGATGGTCTTTACCGGCACCGCCATCCTCTATTTTGGCTGGTTCGGCTTCAACGCAGGTTCAGCCAGCGCCGCTAACGAAATCGCCGCGCTGGCCTTCGTGAATACCGTTGTGGCAACCGCCGGCGCTATCCTCTCATGGGTATTTGGCGAGTGGGCCGTTCGCGGCAAGCCATCGCTGCTGGGTGCCTGTTCCGGGGCGATTGCCGGTCTGGTAGGTATTACGCCAGCGTGCGGTTACGTGGGCGTGGGCGGTGCGCTGCTGATCGGTATCGTCGCAGGACTGGCGGGGCTGTGGGGCGTTACCGCACTGAAACGTGTTCTGCGCGTTGACGATCCGTGTGATGTATTCGGCGTACACGGTGTGTGCGGCATCGTCGGCTGTATCATGACCGGTATCTTTGCTGCCCAATCTCTGGGCGGTGTGGGTTACGCAGAAGGCGTGACCATGATGCATCAGGTGCTGGTACAGCTGGAAAGCATCGCGATCACCGTTGTCTGGTCCGGTGTTGTGGCCTTTATCGGTTACAAGCTGGCTGATATGACCGTTGGGCTGCGTGTGCCGGAAGAGCAGGAGCGCGAAGGCCTGGACGTCAACAGCCACGGCGAGAATGCCTATAACGCATAATTTGAGTGCCTTGCCGGGCGGCGGCTTCGCCTTACCCGGCCTGAAAAAGCACAATTCGCAGGCCCGGTGAGCGCAGCGCCACCGGGCTTTTTACATCACCCGCGATTACGCATCACACCTTCCTGCACGGTAGAAGCCACCAGCACGCCATCCTGAGTGTAAAACTCCCCGCGTACAAAGCCGCGCGCGCTGGACGCAGAGGTACTTTCCACGCTGTAAAGCAGCCATTCATTCATATCGAATGGACGGTGGAACCACATGGAATGGTCAATTGTGGCTACCTGCATCCCTTTTTCGAGGAAGCCCACACCGTGCGGCTGTAGCGCAACCGGCAGGAAGTTGAAATCCGACGCATACCCCAGCAGGTACTGATGCACGCGTAAATCTGCCGGTACGCTGCCGTTGGCGCGGATCCACACCTGGCGGGCGGGCTCAGCGGTATGCCCCTTCATTGGGTTATGAAATTCGACCGGGCGGATCTCCAGCGGTTTATCGCACAGAAACTTCTCTTTTACCTGCGGCGGAAGCAGATGCGCGAGTGCGCGGGCAATTTCGGTTTCTGATTTCAGATCGTCCGGCGACGGGGCAGGCGGCATCTTTTTTTGATGCTCATAGCCCGGCTCTGGCGCCTGGAACGAGGCGGTCATGTAGAAGATGGGTTTGCCATGCTGGATGGCCGCCACGCGACGGGCGCTGAAGCTTTGACCGTCACGCAGAACTTCAACGTCGTAAACAATCGGTTTAGCACTGTCACCGGGGCGTAAAAAGTAGCTGTGAAACGAGTGCACCAGACGGTCTGCCGGGACGGTCTCCTTGGCGGCATACAGCGCTTGCCCCACGACCTGGCCGCCAAAAACCTGGCGTAAGCCTAAATCTTCGCTCTGTCCGCGAAATAGCCCTTCTTCTATTTTTTCCAGGTTCAGTAATGTCAGCAGATTGTTCAGTGCCTGACTCATAGTGGTCCTCAATAAACGCCGTGGCGAAAGATACGCTGAGTATAACCCAGAAATGAAAGTGGTCCGATGGGTAGAATAATCTTAATATCTGGACGAAATTAGGCATAAATCCGTGATTTGTGCCACACTTGTATTCGTTGTGTGAATAAAACGACATCAGATGGGATCGATCCCGCTGGTGCATTGATGATAAGGAGACTTCAATGAAACTCGTGCCTATGCTCAGTGGTGTAGCAATTGCGGTAGCGTTGTCCGCTTGTGCTGGTAAGAGTGCCGATGTACCGGTGCCAACAGCAAGCGCAAACGGGATTAACACCCTTTCACAGCAAGCTATTCAGCAGCCAAATGTTTCCGGTACGATCTGGATCAAACAGAAGGTTGCGCTGCCGCCGGATGCGGTTTTAACGGTCACGCTGTCTGATGCTTCCCTGGCGGATGCGCCGTCTAAAGTGCTTGCGCAGCGCGCGGTTCGTACAGAGGGTAAACAGGCGCCGTTCAGCTTTGTGCTGCCGTACAACCCGTCTGACGTGCAACCTAATGCGCGTATCCTCCTGAGCGCGGCGGTAACGATCAACGATAAGCTGGTCTTTATCACCGATACCGTGCAGGAAGCGGTCAACAAAGGCGGCACCAAAATCGACCTGACCCTGGTACCGGTGCAGCAAACTGAAGTGCCTGTTGCAACGCAGACCAATCAGCCGACTCTGCCTACACCGCCAACACAGCTGTAATTCTCTTTCGCCCTCTCCATGTTGACGGGAGAGGGCGTCAGTACTCCCAGCGATACTTCTGCATATCAATTTGTCCTGCCCCGGACACCTGCACCCCTTCTGAAAGTAAAGCCTGACGCTGGCGCTGCAAGTCTGGCCCGGTGAGGGAAATGGCGCCATGGCGATTGACGACCCGGTGCCACGGTAACGTGCTTCCTTCTGGTAGCCTCCTTAGCACGCCGCCTACCTGACGCGCCGCTCGCGGAGAACCCGCCAGCCGGGCGACTTCCCCATAGGTCGTGACACAGCCTTCCGGGATCGAGGCTACGATTTGCCACACTCGCTGTGGGAAAGTGTCATGTTCGTCCATTGTTTCTCCTGCGGGAAATCAGCGAAGGGTAATGTTATACGAAGATAAAGAAGATTGTCGGGGCAGTTTGCGCAATAATCCAGCATCCGGTTGCCAGCGGCTTGCAATTGAGGTGCTCCACAGGGATAATGCGCCAGCGCGTTGGTTATCAACGCTCTCAATGGGGGCTCTGTTGGTTCTCCCGCAACGCTACTCTGTTCACCAGGTCAGGTCCGGAAGGAAGCAGCCAGGGCAGACGACGTGGGTGCCGGGATGTAGCTGGCAGGGCCCCCACCCATTTGAGCTCCTCTCCAGTCGTTCCCCTGAATAAACCTTCTAAATAATGTGACTATTGTATTTTTTGTAATGCAACCTTCATTTAACTGAAATAATAATGTCATAAACCTGTAATAATAGACTGTCATTTTATTTTTCGATGCCTTTATTCTGTTATAAGCTAAAAAATATATATCTGGATAACAAACTTATCTTCGTGTATTAAATTAAACACGTGTTCCGAAAGGATGTGACAATCATGGTTACTGCGGTTTTAAACGTTAAAATTGATGAAGCGCTAAAAGAAAGACTTCGCCACTATGCGGAAGACAATAATGAGAATTTAAGCGTGACCACAGAGAAACTGCTGCTGATGGCATTTGAAGCAGTAGAAGAGGCGGGAGTATCGGAAGAGGATGTTGATAATCAGCATACGGAAGAAGAGAGCGTAACTCCATTTACTCCTAAAGAAATCAAAGCACTACGTAAACTTCTGAAGAAGAGAAAATGAAACAACAACTATCGACTGCCAGTGACTACAACGAGGCCTGCAATCTGTTACGTTCCGGCTACGTGAAACATGTTCGTCTTGGCTGGAATGTAGGAAGTGATGAGTTCTTTCGTATTGCGTCTGACTGGTGTGATACCGGTGCAAAAATAAAGAAAGAAGGGGATAATTTCATTATTTCGCTGAAAGGCTTCCCGATTCCACCTCAACATTAAGTTGTTCTTCATGAAAACTGCTGACTGCATGCGATACAGTCAGCAGTTTTTATTGTTTCTGGCGAATAATTTACACCAGGCTCCGTTTTACTGGCGCTACACTTTTATTTAATGCACGCCACAGCGGTTTGATCCGCAATAATGCCTCTTCAAGTTCTGGTGAACTGAGTGAGAAGGGCATACGCAGGTAGCGGTCAAACGCGCCTGATAGTCCAAAACGCGTGCCGGTGCCCATAATGATGCCTGTCGTTTCGGCGCGTGCCGCCAGCTGTGTCGCCAGCATGCCGGGTAATTCAATCCAGTATGAAAGCCCTCCCTCCGCTTCCTGAAACCGCCATTCGGGGAAATGTTCCCGCAGCATCTGGCCGCAGCGGTCGCGCCGTTCTGCCAGCATTTGCCGCCGGGCAGGCAGGAAGGTTGCACTGTTTTCGATAAGCCACAGCGTGGCCAGCTGTTCCAGCACCGGAGAGCCCAGATCCAGCGTGTCGCGCGTTTGCGCGAGGGTGGCGATAGTGCGTGACGAGGCGCGGATCCAGCCGAGACGCAGCCCACCCCAGAAGCTTTTGCCTGCGGAACCCAGCGTCATCACCGTGGCCTCCGGGTTAAAGGCGGCCAGCGGCGGCGGCGGGGGAACATCGAACCAGAGATCGACCATGGTTTCATCCACCACCAGCGTGGTGCGGGTCTGCGCGGCGATGTCGGTTATGGTCTGGCGCGTCGCGGCATCCATGCAACGTCCGGTTGGATTATGAAAATCCGGCATCAGATAGGCCAGACGCGGGGCGGTCTGGGCAAGCGTTGCGGCAAAACCGTCGGTATCCCAGCCCGTTTCAGGCAGCGAGACGCCCACGGGCCGGCATAGCGCCCCCTGAATAGCGGCTATCGCCAGCGGGTAGGTGGGATGATCCACCACCACGCGATCCCCGGGACCGGTCATCATTCTTAAGATCAGGGCGAAGCCGCTGACGGCGCCGTTCACCACCATCACTTCGTCTGCCCGGGTGGGCAGACCGCGTGCGGTGTAGCGGGCGGCGATAGCTTCACGCAGCACCGGAAGCCCAAGCTGATCGTACCCGGTCAGTGCCAGATTCGGCGTGATGGCCGTCAGCGCGTGGGCGTAGGCCTGGTGGATCTCTGGCCCCGCGTTGAGTGCGGCGGTTGAGAGATCCAGCGCCGCGCTGGCAGTAGAAAGCGTGGGCACGGCGCGGCTGTCTGGCAGGATCGCCCGCGAACCGCTGCCGTGACGGCTCTCCAGATAACCCTCTTCCCGCAGATGCGCCAGCGCGCTGCTGATGGTGGTGCGGCTTACGCTCAGAGCGGCGGCCAGTTCCCGCTCTCCGGGCAGGCGCGTGTTTAACGCCAGCCTGCCATCCAGAATTAACAGGCGTAACGCGTCAGCCAGCTGGCGCCACAGCGGGGTACGGGAAGAGGCTTGCTGCCAGTGCCCTAACAGGCGAACCAGAGACTGGCTACCAAAACGACGTGATGACATGTGCAGTCCACTATTTGAAAACTGGACATTAATCATAGTGCCATTTTCACCGAAGATGGAACCTGGTTCTTCGGAGAAGAGAAAATGGTACGTCGTCTGGTACAACTTTATGTCGGTTTAGGCCTGTACGGGCTTTCAACCGCGATGTTTATTCGTTCGGATCTGGGTGTCGACCCGTGGGATGTCTTTCACCTTGGCGTCGCCATCCAGACCGGGATGAGCATCGGCACGGTGATTATTTTAACCGGGGCCGCGGTGCTGCTGCTGTGGATCCCGCTGCGTCAGCTGCCGGGACTGGGTACTATCAGTAATGTGATTTGTATTGGTCTGGCGGCCGATGCGTCAATGGCGCTGATCCCTGAGCTCACCTCGCTGCCCGTGCGCATCACCCTGCTGGTTTCCGGCATTGTGGTTAACGCCCTTGCCACCGGGATGTATATCGGCGCGGGTTTTGGCGCAGGCCCGCGCGACGGTCTGATGACCGGCATACATGCCCGGCTGGGCTGGTCGATCCGCAGCGTGCGTACCGCGATCGAGGTGACCGTGTTGATCGTCGGCTACCTCCTCGGGGGAGCGTTTGGCGTTGGAACCGTACTGTATGCATTAACCATCGGCCCGCTGATCCAGCTCTGTTTGCCGTGGTTTCGTCAGGGACCGCGCATTCAGAAAGCCGCGCGGCCGGAGCGGATTGTTTAATTTTGCGAAGCGCTCACAGGCTATGATGGCGTAACTGTGTCAGAATAGAGACTTCTCTTTTTACGACGCCAGAATGTATGAAAGCGATCACTCTTTATGACGTTGCCCGCGTGGCGGGCGTTTCCTATCAGACCGTTTCCCGGGTGATTAACGACGCAGAACACGTTTCTGCCCGTACGCGGGAAAAGGTCCGGCAGGCCATGGCGGCGCTACACTATGTGCCTAACCGTGGCGCGCAGCAGCTGGCCGGGAAACGTACCCGCACGCTGGGGCTAATGACCAGCGATCTGGCGCTGCATGCGCCGTCGCAAATCGCCTCAGCTGTAAAATCCCGGGCAGTGGAGCAGGGGGCTAGCGTACTCATCTCCATGGTGGAGCAACCCGCGCAGTGTCAGGCTGCTTTGCAGGAATTACTGGCGCAGCGCGTGGAGGCGCTGCTGGTGAACGTTCCGCTGGAAGATGCACAGGCAGAAATGCTTCAGGAAATGGCCTCGCCGACCCCGGTTCTTTTTCTCGATGTTTCCCCCACAGCTCGGGTTAACAGCCTTGTTTTCAATGCCGAACAGGGCGCTGGCCTGGGGGCAGAGCATCTGCTTTCGCTGGGGCACCAGCGAATTGCGCTGCTCGCCGGGCCGGAAAGTTCTGTCTCTGCCCGGGCTCGTCTGGCGGGATGGAAAACCACGCTGGCCCGGGCCGGCGTGGAGGCGTTTGCGGTGGCGCAGGGCGACTGGAGCGCGGCCTCGGGCTATGAGAAAGGGCATCAGCTCCTGGCGGGCGCGCAGCTGCCGGAGGCGATCCTCGTCGCTAACGATCAGATGGCGCTTGGCGTTTTACGCGCCTGTGCGGAAAAAGGCGTTGCGGTACCGGGGCAGATCTCGGTTGTCGGGTTTGATGATACGGCTGACAGCGCGTGGTTTTCACCTCCGCTCACCACCGTTCGGCAGGCGTTCCGCGAGGCCGGTGAGCGCAGCGTGGAGCGGCTGATGGCACCTGCCCATCACGACGAATGCTGGCAGGAACAACTTCCCGTTACGTTGATCGTGCGTCATTCCACCGCGCCGCGCGCCGCACAGCAGGCCGATCGTGAAGATCTGGCGCAACAGCTCAGAACGCTGGCGCTGCTGGCGGAGAAGCTGGCGCGCAGCTAGCACTTTTGTGATCGTGCTCGCCTGGTGACGATCAAAGTCTTTACCGCCACCGTTTACCAGGGCATGTTGGCTAAAATTGTGAGCGCTTCGCAAAGAGGTTGATATGTCTTCTACATTGCCGCTGACCCTCAGCGCACTTCTGGCGCGTCGTGACTGGGAAAACCCGGGCGTGACGCAGTGGAATCGTCTGGCCGCACACGCGCCTTTTCATAGCTGGCGCGATGATACCTTCGCCCGCGAGGATAAGCCTTCGCTGAGCAAGCGTCTGCTTAATGGCGTCTGGCGATTCAGCTTTTTCCCGGCGCCAGAGCAGGTTCCCGAGACATGGTTAACGGACGATCTGGCTGACGCCGTTGAGATGCCCGTGCCGTCGAACTGGCAGATGGAGGGATTTGACACTCCCATCTATACCAACGTCACCTATCCGATAAATGTGAACCCGCCGTATGTTCCGGCTGAAAACCCAACTGGTTGTTACTCGCTCACATTTGAGATGAATGACGCCTGGCTGTGCAGCGGGCAAACCCGCATTATTTTTGACGGGGTGAATTCAGCTTTTCATCTGTGGTGTAACGGCCAGTGGGTGGGCTATTCGCAGGACAGCCGTCTGCCTGCGGAGTTCGATCTCAGCGCGGTGCTGCGACCGGGGCAGAACCGCCTGGCGGTGATGGTGTTACGCTGGTGCGACGGAAGCTACCTGGAAGATCAGGACATGTGGCGGATGAGCGGCATTTTCCGTGACGTCTCGCTGCTGCACAAGCCGGAAACGCGAATTGCCGATTATCAGATCGTGACCGATCTGAATGCCGAATGCGATCGGGCGATACTCCGGGTTGACGTTGCGCTGGAAGGCTCACGCTACGCCGAATGCGAGGTGGCGTTTACCCTGTGGCGTAATGGCGAAGCCTGCGCGCAAACCACGCAGCAGCCCGGATCGGCCATCGTGGACGAACGCGGCAGTTGGGCAGAACGGCTCACGGTGGCGATCCCCGTGAACGCTCCCGCGCTGTGGAGCGCTGAAACACCGGAATGCTATCGGCTGACAATGTCGCTTCGGGATGCGCAGGGTAACGTGCTGGAGACTGAAGCCTGCGATGTCGGTTTCAGACGCGTCGAAATCAGCAACGGCCTGCTGAAGCTTAACGGCAAACCGCTGCTGATCCGCGGCGTGAACCGTCACGAACATCATCCTGAGAAGGGGCAGGTGATGGATGAGGCGACCATGCGCCGCGACATCGAACTGATGAAGCAGCATAACTTCAACGCCGTGCGCTGCTCGCATTATCCGAACCATCCTCTGTGGTACACGCTTTGCGATCGCCACGGCCTGTACGTGGTCGATGAGGCGAATATTGAAACCCACGGCATGGTGCCGATGAGCCGCCTGGCGGACGATCCGCGCTGGCTGCCTGCCATGAGCGAACGCGTAACGCGTATGGTGCAGCGGGACCGGAATCATCCGTCCATCATCATCTGGTCCCTGGGGAATGAGTCCGGGCATGGGGCGAACCACGATGCGCTGTACCGCTGGCTGAAAACCACCGATCCCACGCGGCCGGTGCAGTACGAAGGCGGCGGCGCGAGTACAGCCGCTACCGATATTGTCTGCCCGATGTATGCCCGCGTCGATCAGGATCAGCCGTTCCCGGCGGTGCCAAAGTGGTCGATTAAAAAGTGGATCGGCATGCCGGACGAAACCCGTCCGCTGATCCTCTGCGAGTATGCCCACGCGATGGGCAACAGCTTTGGCGGCTTTGCCAGCTACTGGCAGGCATTCCGCAGCCATCCCCGTTTGCAGGGCGGGTTTGTCTGGGACTGGGTCGATCAGGCGCTGACGAAAAAAGCAGAAGACGGCACGGCATACTGGGCCTACGGCGGCGATTTTGGCGATAAGCCCAACGACCGTCAGTTCTGCCTCAACGGGCTGGTGTTTCCCGATCGCACTCCGCACCCCGCCCTTTACGAGGCGCAGCGTGCCCAGCAGTTCTTTACCTTTACGCTGGTGAGCACCGTTCCGCTGGTCGTCGATATCCAGAGCGATTATCTGTTCCGTCATATTGACAACGAGCATCTGCGATGGTCAGTGGCGCGTGACGGTGCGGTATTGGCTTCCGGCGAAACCCCCCTTTCTGTTGCGCCTCAGGAGACGCAGCGCGTTGAGATCCCGCTGCCTGAGCTTGATGCTGAGCCGGGCGAGGTCTGGCTCAACGTGGAGATCGTTCAGCCGCATGCCACGCCGTGGTCGCCGCCCGGCCACCGTTGTGCCTGGGATCAGTGGCCGCTCCCGGCTCCGCTGTACCTTGCGCCACCGAAAGCAGGCGGAACCCCTCCGCAGCTAACGGTGCAGGACGAAGCGCTGGACATTACTCATCAGCAGCAGCGCTGGCAGTTTAGCCGTCTCACCGGAAACCTGACCCAGTGGTGGAACGAGGGCGCTGAAACGCTCCGTTCCCCGCTAACGGATAACTTCACCCGCGCGCCGCTGGACAATGACAATGGCGTCAGCGAGGCGACCCGCATCGATCCGAACGCGTGGGTGGAACGCTGGAAAGCGGCGGGGATGTATGAGATGTCCTCGCGCCTCCTCCAGTGTGAAGCGGAGCAGCATGCCCGTGAGGTGGTGGTGACCACGCAGCACGTCTGGGAACATCAGGGAAAAGCGCTTTTTATCAGCTGCAAGCTCTGGCGGATTGATGACCACGGGGTGCTGCACGGTGATGTGCAGGTGACGGTGGCGTCTGACATTCCTGAGCCCGCTCGCGTGGGCCTGAGCGTTATGCTGGCGGATATCCCGGAAACGGTGCGCTGGCTGGGGCTAGGCCCGCTGGAGAACTATCCGGACAGAAAACTGGCGGCGCAGCAGGGGCGTTGGGCGTTACCGCTGGAAGAGATGCAGACGCCGTATATCTTCCCGACGGAGAACGGTTTGCGCTGCGACACCCGCGAGCTGACGTTTGGCTCCCATCAGTTGCAGGGACAGTTCCATTTCTCCCTGAGCCGTTATAGCCAGCGGCAGCTGCATGAGACAACGCATCAGCATTTGCTGCGGGAAGAGGCTGGCTGCTGGTTGAATCTTGATGCGTTTCACATGGGCGTAGGGGGGGACGACTCATGGAGCCCGAGCGTAGCCCCGGCCTTCATTCTGCAAAACCGCCGGCTGCGCTACACGTTTAGCTGGCAGCAGAACGGCTGAGCCGACACGTGCGGCCACTGCCGTGGCCGCAATGCTTATCTCAGGATCCCGCTTGCGCCGTGAATGCTCATATAAATCCCGACTACCGCGATCAGTGCCGCTGAGATCCACGGCGCCTTGCGCGAAAAGGCGCTAAAGCCGGGCCAGCGCTTCGCCGCATGTTTCATGCTTAATGCGGCAATTGCGCCAGAGGCGACGAGAGTGAGCGCCAGTCCGATACTGAAACTGAACACCAGCGTGGCGCCGAGCGCGAAATGTTTCAGTTGCAGGCAGATCAGCAGCACCGTAATGGAGGCCGGACAGGGGATAAGCCCACCGGTCAGGCCGAATAGCGCGATTTGCCCGGTGGTGACCTCTTTACCGTTGAAGCGTCGGTTAATGTCCTGGGCGTGTGCGCGCTGGTGGGCATCCTGCCACTCCTCTTCAACCAGAGGAGACATGTGGTCGTGATGATGCGCGTGGTCGTGATGATCATGATGGTGATGATGATCATCATGGTGGTGATGCGGCTGGCTCTCATGCCAGGTTCGCCACGCCATCCACAGGGCGATCAACACGATCAGAACCCCGGAAATCAACTGAAACCAGGGCTCAGAAGTATCTGCATCCCATCCCCGACCAAACCATAAACCCGCCATCGCAATGATCCAGACGACCGCCGTATGAGACAGCGTTGCGGACAACCCAAGCAACACAGCCTGTTTCAGCGTACCGCGGATCGCCACAATGAAAGCCGCCATCATTGTTTTTGAATGGCCTGGCTCAAGGCCATGGAGCGCGCCAAGCAGGATGGCGCTGGGGACAAACAGCCAGGCGTTACCCTGCTGTAGAAGAGAAGAAAAATCGTTCATTGAACATTCCGGGGTGGAAAACATGCCGAGAATACTACTCCCCCCCAGTAGTATAATACTACCCCCCAGTAGAAAAATACCCAGGGGGAGTAGAGCGTGATATGCTTTTTACGCCACCAAAGAGGAGCTAAGCGATGTCACACACAGTTCGTGATAAAAAGAAGTTATTGACCCGCCTGAAAAAAATACAGGGGCAAAGCGCTGCGCTGGAAAAAATGCTCAACAGCGATCATGAATGCGCCGAGGTGTTACAGCAGCTGGCGGCGATCAGGGGCGCGGTAAACGGCATGATGATGCAAGTAATTGAGGGACATTTAACCGATCACGTGGTGAAAGAGCCAGAGGAAGCGCAGCGCGAGGCCGATCTCGGGGTCGTGATGCAGGTGATCAAATCGTACCTTAAGTAATGTGCTTCTCCAGGTTGTGCCCGGCCCAGAGAATGAAATCCTCTTTAGGCAGTGCCTTGCTGAAATACCAGCCCTGGCCGTACTGCACGCCGTGGCGATGCAACCATTCGATCTGCCCTTCAGTTTCAATGCCTTCTGCGACCATCGCCAGTTTAAGCGATTTGGCCATTTCGATGATGTGGGGAGTCACGTTCTTGTACTCCAGCGCATCCACAAAGGATTTATCAATCTTCAGGGTATCAACATCCAGATCCTGCAAATAGCTCAGGCTGGAGTAACCCGTACCAAAATCATCAATGTAGATAGCGTGCCCGGCGCGGCGAAACGCAGCGATGGCAGGCACGCTGACGGCGGGATCGGCAAAGCCGCGCTCGGTCAATTCAAGGGCGATCTGGCGCGGGTGGACGCCCCATTTGTTGAGCAACTGACTCAGCTGGCGAGGCAGCTCGGGGGACGTTAAATCGGATGGCGCAAGGTTGACAGAAATGTGCAGTTCCGGGTGATGATGCAGCCAGGCGCCTAAATCCTCAAACACCTTATTCACCACCAGCTGCGTCAGCGTTGAAATAAGCCCCGTCTGCTCAGCCAGCGGCACAAAGAGATTGGGCGACAGGTGACTGCCATCTGGCTGCGGCCAGCGCATCAGCGCTTCAGCACCCACCAGTTTTCCACTGCACAGCGCCACGATGGGCTGATAGTAAACTTCGATCTCCCGGTTGTTGATCGCGTCGATCAGGCGGTTACGCGGGGATAACAAACGGCGGAGGATGCGCAGGACAATAAGGGCAGCAGCCAGGCTTAGCAAGATGCCAGCCGGTAGCCAGATGATCAGCTGCTGGTGCCAGGATTCCGCCAGCGGTTTTAACGACGCCCACGCGATCACCGTAAACCCCAGTTCGGGTACAGGTTTCAACACGTACATCGAGCCGTTGTATTGTACGCGCGTAACGTCCTGCTGCTCCTTAACGACAGAAAGAATATACGGGTCGACAATATTGCTTCTGGCAAATATCCGATGGGTTTCACTGCCCACCAGGGCGGCATCCATCGAAATTTCACCAAACGGGACAACATCCACAAGCGAGGCAGGATCAACCATCACCAGATAATGTCCTTTCCCCAGAACGGCCATATAGCGGTGAATGCCGAGGTCGTTTTGCGAGGTGAGCCACGCGCTATACCTGTCTGCGGTGATCCGCATCGGGGGCGGTAAGATCGCCGTATTACTGGATTGTTCAAGGGATGAGCAGAGCGGCTTCAGGTTATCGATATACATCACTTCCTGAATATAGCGCCAGGAGAACGCGACCCGGCGCATTTCGCGTAAATGCGGGGGAGTGCAGGGTGGGGCGTGGAATGTCTGTAGGTGCGTGAGCGCCTGTTTTGCCTGCGCAACGACTCTGTCGGTACGGATCAGGACGCGCGAGGCATAGCTGTCCAGAGCGTCCACAAATTTATCCTCTGCCTGACGATGCGCCAGCCAGATACTGAGGCACACAGGGACCAGCGCAGAGAAGATCAGTATGCCTGTTACCAGGCTGACCAGATGTCGGGTTCGCATGCTGCTTTATCCTTTCCATATGCCCACCTTGGGCCTGGAGTTTGCGCGCCAGAAGAAAAAGTTTTTTATCGCTAAATGATATAGTTATAGCATGTGACAGTCTCAGGCAGGTATCTGAATCAACCTTTCAAAAACAGGCTGTGCGTGACAGGGGTTGTTTTTGCAGTAAAGCTCAGATAGTATTTTGTTATGTTATAACAATACATGAAGGCCAGAGATGAAACCGAATATCCATCCAACCTATCGCACCGTTGTGTTTCACGACACCACGGCGAATGAATACTTTAAAGTCGGCTCAACGATTAAGACAGACCGTGAAATTGAGCTTGAAGGGAAAACGTATCCCTACGTTACCCTTGATGTCTCCTCTAAATCACATCCGTTTTATACCGGGAAGCAGAAGACCTTCTCGACGGATGGCAGCGCGGCACGCTTCCGCAAGCGTTTTGGCGGCTTTCTTGATGCGAAGCGAGGCTAATCATGCAGGTGCTGAACTCATTGCGCAGTGCAAAACAGCGTCACCCGGATTGCCAGATAGTCAAACGCAAGGGACGCTTATACGTGATTTGCAAATCTAACCCGCGCTTTAAGGCGGTGCAGGGACGTAAAAAAAGACGCTAGACGCGCGTCTCTCGCCAGCTTTCCAGGGATCTTTTCTGTTTGCCATCGGCGGTAAAATTGTCGGTGGCAAGCCAGCTTTCAAACGCGCTCGCCAGCGCTGGCCACTCTTTGTCGAGAATTGAAAACCAGTCGGTGTCCCGGTTTCGGCCTTTAATGACCAGCGCCTGGCGAAAACGCCCTTCAAACTGAAAGCCCAGACGCAGAGCCGCTTTGCGGGATGGTTCGTTCAGGCTGTTGCACTTCCATTCATAACGCCGGTAGCCCAGGGTATCGAACACGTACCGCATCAGCAGATACTGCGCTTCTGTCGACATGGGCGTCCGGCTTAACAGTGACGAGAGGTGAACATGTCCCACTTCCACAACGCCGTTTTTAGGATCGATCCGCATCAGGGACAGCGTCCCGACAGGAGACTGGGTCTGGTTATCGATAACGGTAAAGTGGATGGGATCGGCTAATTCGCTCACGCTCGCCACCCATTCGGCAAACTCCTCTGCGGTGGCATCTGGTTCACGCAGCAGCCACGTCCAGCTTCGGGTATCTCCGGCCAGGGAATACGCAGAGAACAACGCCGGGGCATGCTCCACGCGCAGCGGCTCAAGCCGACAATAGCGACCCTGAAGTATCACCCGGGACGGGTGCGGGCGAGGCTGCCAGTCGAAAAGGCTTTCGCCTACAGGTTGTCCAAACTCATTGAATGTATTCATCTTTATTCCCGTCAAATTGAAAAGATCTCCAGATTAATGAATTGCTGGTTCCTTAAAAAGAACCACCAGGCTATGTTTTTCTGGTACCACGAGGAGGAAAGATGAATATACCGGGTGATGAGCTTTACACCTTGCTCCATGCTGCGCTGAAAAAACGTGGGGAAGAGACGCTCCAGCGTGCGCTCTATCTTGCTTTGCGGGAGGCCATACTGTGCGGAAGGCTCCGGTCCGGCAGCCATTTGCCCGGCTCGCGGACGCTGGCGCAGCAGATCTCGGTGTCCCGAAACACCGTCAATGCCGCGCTGGACCAGCTCACGCTCGAAGGTTATTTGCTGCGTAGCCGCCAGGGCACGCGGGTGGGGCAATTCGCTCCTCGTACGATTACCCGGACATTACCGGACCCGGACGTCAGGCTGACAAAACGTGTCGCCCTGCTGCCCGCGCCTGTGCCGCGCGACACTCCGGTGATGGCGTTTACGCCGGGAACGCCTGCCATCAACTATTTCCCCTTGCCGCTGTGGCGGCGGTTGTACGATCGCGTCCTGCGCGAGGAGGGAAGCGCCCTGTTAGGGTATGGCGACCCGGCCGGCGAGCCGACGCTGCGGGCCGCCATTGCCCGCCATCTTGCGCTCTCCCGCGGCATTGACTGCGATGCCAGCCAGATAGTGATAACCGAAGGGGCGCTGGAGGGCGTCAATCTGTGCACGATGCTGTTAAGCGAGCCGGGGGATGTCGCCTGGGTGGAAAATCCCGGCTATAGCGGCGCCAAAAGCGCTTTCGTCAAAACCGGCCTGGCGATGACCGGCATACCGGTGGATGACGAGGGGATGTGCTGGGAAGGGCTGTCTGCGCCTTCACCCACGCTGATTTTTACCTCGCCATCGCATCAGTTCCCTTGCGGAAGCGTGCTCAGCGCGCGGCGGCGTCTGGCGCTGCTGGAACTGGCCCGGCAGCACAGCGCGTGGATCATTGAGGATGATTACGACAGCGAATTTCGTTATACCGGTGAGCCCGTCCCGGCGATGCTCGGAATGGTCAACAATGCGCCCGTTGTGTATCTGGGGACGTTCAGCAAAACGCTGTTTCCATCGCTCCGGATGGGGTTCATGGTGTTACCGCCAGCGCTGGCGAAGGCGGCGCGTCCGGCCATCGGCTCGCTGCTGCGCGGCGGGCATCGCGCTGAACAGCGCACCCTGGCGCTGTTTATTGAGGAAGGCCACTATGCACGACATCTTGCCGCCATGCGCCGCCTTTATCGTAAGCGTTACCGCCAGCTGCGGGAGGTGCTGAGCGCAGAGCTTCATACGCCGCACCGTGTTCTTGCCGGGGAAGGGGGAATGCACCTGACGCTGGCGATTGACGGTATCGACGACCAGCGGCTGGTGGAGCAGGCGAGAGCGTTTCAGCTGGCACCCGCTGCGCTGAGCGGGTATTACCTTGAGACGAAGCAGGGGCAAACCGGTCTGGTTTTAGGTTACGGTAATACCTCTGCTTCGCAGTTTGCACCGGGTATCCGACGTCTTCAGGCGCTCATTACACAGCAGTGGGGCGGGAAAGGGTAAAGACATCATAAAAAGAGAGCTGGCCCTTAGTGATGACCATTTTCTGCAACTTCTCTTTTTGCCCGGCTTCGACGGCCGGCGAGAGCAGGATATTGTCGATCAGCTCCTTCGGCACGTAACGCGTGTTGTACCACTCCCCGTTGTAGCACACGCGGAAATCGAGTACGTCGATATCTTCATACCGGTAACGCGGATTGACGTCGAAAAAGAAAAACGCGTTAAACACCACGAACAGCACAACCAGTAGCCAGACGGAATCGACCAGTGTTTCAGACTTCAGCATGACGATAAGCGTTGCCAGCCAGGCGGCGTACATGGCGACGAACAATCCGGGGTGTTTGCGAATAAAGCTGATGCTAAAGCGCGGGCGATTGTCGCGCTTTTCGCGGGTATTGAGATCGTCGATGGTGGCGGTAAGCAGGCGCTGTATCTCTGTCATTTTTTGCCTTTATGATTGTTAAAAATACAGGTGATCTGCCTATTTTATGAGAGGGGTTTAGGCGATGAAAGTAACAGTTATGCCAGGAAAAAGCATAACAGTTACTCAGGATGCGCTTAGATCATTTTAATGATTTTCGCCGGATTCCCGCCCACTACCGCATTGGCCGGCACGTCTTTGGTCACTACCGCGCCGGAAGCGATAACCGCATTATCGCCAATGGTCACGCCTGGATTAATCACCGCGCGTCCGCCGATCCAGACATTATCACCAATGGTGACCGGTTTACCGTACTCCAGCCCGCTGTTACGTTCGGTCGCATCCAGAGGATGCGTGGCCGTATAAATGTGCACTCCCGGCGCAAGCATACAGTTATCGCCAATGCGGACAGGGCAGACGTCCAGCATGACGCAATCGAAGTTAGCGTAAAAATTGTTGCCCAGATAGATGTTATACCCGTAGTCGCAGCGGAAGCTTGGCTCTATATAGGCACCTTCGCTTTGACCCAGCAGGTCAGCTAATAAGGCGCGACGTTCGGCCTTCTCATCGGGTGCGGTATGGTTATAGCGGTGAACAAGATGACGCGCGCGTAAACGGTCAGCCCTCAGCGTGTCATCGCCAGGGCGGTAATATTCACCTGCAATCATCTTCTGTTTTTCTTCACTCATGGGAACCTCTCTGGAATCGTTTTACGCAGCGTAAAGAGGATTAACCAGAAAGGGAACGTTCCCTAAAAGTGGCTGTGACGGGAGTCACAACATTCTTGCGCATAAATACGTTTTATACGGGAACCTGGCGTTTGCATTTGAAGCGTAATTCGAAAGGTAAATTCAGCTTAACAACGGGCGTAATGCCTTTACAGTCTCTCTTCAACGATTAACGAACAAATTTCCACACCGAAGAGGGGATCTTGTCATACAGTTTATTCATGGTCAGCTCAGCAAGACGATGGTCGGCAGCTGAATAAAATACCGCCAGTTCATTATCAGACAGCTCGTATTTATTTTTCTCAATAACTCGTTCAAGGGTGTCAATTGACTGGCAGCGTCGCAGGCGCATCAAATAATCGACTTTTGTTAATGGTTTATCAGACATAAATTCACCTTAGTAATTGTAATAATTTTAACAGGAAAGACTAACCGGATTAGCTCTGCTGACATTAGTGAAGCAGCGAAATAGACGGTTTCCTGATTTACGCCATTTCTGCAAATCCTGTGCGTTAATGCCGTAGCTGCTGAACAACATAAAGGTGTCGTCCAGGTATTCATCAATTTGCTCTATCAACTTATTATCTTCATTGTACTTAATTTTATAATTAAGTGCGAAGGTGGCGATATGCTCGATCAGCTCGTTGAGCTGTAAATTGATAGCAGACGTTGGATCGTTCACCCAGCCATGGTTACTTTCTTCAAGATTGGCAAGGCAGTCATGGTACAAGGATTCGCAGAGAAATTTCAACTGCGCGATATCATGCCTTTTTGGCGAGTACTCGTCCATAGCGCATCCCCTTCTGAGTGATTTTTTACTCACCGAACATCATGTCGGGATGGATACAACTTGCTTAGCCACACGGGAGCTGTGTTCCTGATAACTCTAACTATAAGCCACTCTGATCAAGATTTCACCGCGCTATTACGAAAAATTACAATTAAATCGTTACTGTTCGAGCCTTTACGCAAATCTACCTTTTGCAGCGAACGCGTTAATCAATAAAAAAGACGATTTTTATCGGTTCCTTAGAATTCATTGAGTTAGCGCAAAGTTTCATGTGAAGTCCGAAACCAGATATCTTCAGATATTTTCCATTGCTTAGGAATAGTCCGAATAATTTACGTCACGAAATGATAATAAAAGAATGCTGAGTTCCTGGTGTAAGTTATCGGCCTATTATGATAGGCCTTATTAAAAAGGAGGAAAATAAATAGAAAGGCAATAGGTCTATTTTATGATTTTTTCTGAAAAAGAAAAAGGCCGCAAATGCGGCCTTTTTATCATGTGAAACCGGTATCAGTGATGTTCTACCGAATGATTGTGCTCAACGTCTTCATTCTTACGGCTGAAGCGGCGGCGAACCACCACGAAGAACACCGGTACGAAGAAGATCGCAAGAACGGTCGCGGTTACCATCCCACCCATTACGCCGGTACCTACTGCGTTCTGTGCGCCGGAGCCCGCGCCGGAGCTGATAACCAGCGGCATAACGCCGAGGATAAACGCCAGGGACGTCATCAGGATTGGACGCAAACGCATACGAACGGCTTCCAGCGTTGCTTCAATCAGGCCTTTTCCTTCTTTCTCCATCAGATCTTTGGCGAATTCGACGATTAGTATCGCGTTCTTCGCCGACAAGCCAATGGTTGTCAGCAGGCCCACCTGGAAGTAAACGTCGTTGGTCAGCCCACGGAACGTTGCGGCAAGCAGCGCACCGATAACCCCCAGCGGAACCACCAGCATAACGGAGAATGGAATCGACCAGCTCTCATACAATGCCGCCAGACACAGGAACACCACAATCAGTGAAATGGCGTACAGGGCAGGGGCCTGGTTACCGGACAGACGTTCCTGATAGGACATGCCGGTCCAGTCGTAGCCGACACCCGCAGGCAGTTTGCTGGCCAGTTCTTCCATCAGGTTCATGGCTTCACCGGTGCTTCGGCCCGGGGCTGCCTGACCGAGGATTTCCATCGATGGCAAGCCGTTATAACGCTCCAGACGCGGTGAACCGTATTCCCAGCGCGAGGTTGAGAAGGCGGAGAACGGCACCATCTGGCCATCGCTGCCGCGAACATACCAGTTGTTGATATCGTTCGGCAGCATACGGTATTGCGCTTCGGACATCACGTAGACTTTCTTCACGCGACCACGGTCGATGAAGTCGTTGACGTAGCTGCCACCCCAGGCTGCACCCAGCGTGGTATTAATGTCGCTGATGGAAACACCCAGCGCCTGCGCTTTTTCCTGGTCGATATCGATCTTGTACTGCGGCGTATCTTCCAGACCGTTAGGACGTACGCCCACCAGCAGGTCAGGGTGTTTTGCCACCTCGCCAAACAGCTGGTTACGCGCCTGAGTCAGTTTTTCGTGGCCCAGACCGCCCTGGTCAATCAGCTGGAAGTCGAAGCCGGTCGCCGTACCCAGTTCAACAATCGCTGGCAGGTTAAAGGCGAAGACCATCGCATCTTTAATCTGTGAGAAGGTGCCCATCGCGCGGCCGGTAATGGCTTCTACCTTGTTCTCTGCGCCCGGACGTTCAGACCAGTCTTTCAGAGAAACGAAGGCGATACCGGTGTTCTGACCACGACCCGCGAAGCCAAAGCCGTTAACCGCAAACACGGATTCGACGTTGTCTTTCTCTTTGGTCAGGAAGTAGTCGGTCATCTCATCCAGCACCTTTTGCGTACGCTCTTGCGTCGCACCGGCCGGAAGCTGCGCCATACTCAGGAACACGCCCTGGTCTTCATCTGGCAGGAACGAGCTTGGCAGACGAACGAACAGGAAAGCCATGCCCACCACGATGATGATATAGAGCAGCAGGTAACGACCGGTGCTGCGCAGGATGTTACCCACGCTGTCGGTGTAGTGGTGCGTACTCTTATCAAACATGCGGTTGAACCAGCCGAAGAAGCCTTTATGCTCGCCGTGACCGCCTTTCTGAATCGGCTTCAGCATCGTCGCGCACAGGGCTGGCGTCAGGATCAGTGCAACCAGTACCGACAGCGCCATCGCCGAAACTATGGTGATGGAGAACTGACGGTAAATCGCACCGGTAGAGCCGCCAAAGAAGGCCATCGGAATAAATACCGCAGACAGTACCATCGCGATACCGACCAGCGCGCCCTGGATCTGGCCCATTGATTTACGGGTTGCTTCCTTCGGCGGCAGGCCTTCTTCCGCCATGACACGCTCGACGTTTTCGACCACCACGATGGCGTCATCCACCAGCAAGCCGATGGCGAGCACCATCCCGAACATCGTCAGGGTGTTTATCGAGTAGCCAAATATCGCCAGCACCGCGAAGGTCCCGAGCAGTACAACCGGCACGGCGATGGTTGGGATCAGCGTTGCGCGGAAGTTTTGCAGGAACAGGTACATCACCAGGAAGACGAGAATGATCGCCTCAACCAGGGTTTTCACCACTTCGTGAATCGAAATTTTAACGAATGGCGTGGTGTCATACGGATAAACGATTTTCAGACCTGACGGGAAGAACGGTTCCATCTTCTTCAGTTCTGCACGGATAGCCGTCGCGGTGTCCAGGGCGTTCGCGCCCGTCGCCAGTTTGATACCCAGACCGGAAGCCGGTTTACCGTTGAACTTCGCAATGATGTCGTAGTTCTCACCGCCCAGCTCAACCTTCGCCACGTCACGCAGGCGAACCTGCGAACCGTCCTGATTCACCTTCAGCAGAATTTTGCTGAACTCATCGGCGGAGGTCAGACGCGTTTGCGCGATGATCGACGCGTTAAGCTGCTGGCCTTTCACCGGCGGTGTACCACCCAACTGACCGGCGGCAACCTGGGCGTTCTGCGCTTTAATTGCGCTGATCACGTCAACCGGCGTCAGCTGGAAGTTGTTCAGTTTATTCGGATCCATCCAGATACGCATCGCGTACTGGGAACCGAACAGCTGAACGTCACCCACACCAGACGTACGGCTGATGGCGTCCTTCATGTTGGCGCCCACGTAGTCGGAAATATCCTCCTGCGTCATGGTGCCGTTGGTGTTGATCACGCCGACCACCATCAGGAAGCTACTGGACGATTTCTCGACGCTCACGCCCTGCTGTTGTACTTCCTGCGGCAGCAGAGGCATCGCCAGCTGCAATTTGTTCTGCACCTGAACCTGTGCAATGTCCGCATCCGTACCGGATTCAAAGGTCAGGGTGATCTGAACCGTACCGGTTGAGTCACTGTTTGAGGACATGTACATCAGGTTATCGATACCGTTCATGTTCTGTTCGATAACCTGCGTAACGGTATCCTGCACCGTTTTGGCATCAGCGCCCGGATAGGTTGCGGAGATCGTCACTGCCGGCGGCGCAATCGTTGGATATTGCGCGACAGGCAGCTTCAGGATCGCAAGTCCCCCGGCCAGCATGATGATTATGGCGATCACCCACGCAAATATGGGGCGATCGATAAAGAAATTAGGCATGTCTTAACGGCTCCTGTTTAAGTTAAGACTTGGTTTGTTCTGACTGGCCAGCGGCCGACGCTTGTTGTTTGTCGTCAGATTTCACTTCCTGAGCTTTGACCTGCGCACCAGGACGAACTTTTTGCAAACCAGTAATAATTACGCGATCGCCATCTTTCAGACCTTCCGTTACCAGCCACTTGTCGCCAATCGCCTGCGTTGCAGTGATATTGCGTGTTTCGACTTTGTTATCGGCACCCACAACCAGTGCGCTCGCATCACCGCGTGGCGTACGGGTCACACCTTGCTGAGGAACCAGAATGGCGCTTGGGTTAGTCCCTTCCTCAAGACGGGCGCGTACGAACATACCGGGCAGCAGGGTTTTATCCGGATTGGGGAAAATGGCCCGGATGGTGATAGAGCCGGTGGTCTGATCGACGGTCACATCAGAAAATTCCAGTGTGCCAGTCTGTGAGAACTTGATACCGTCGTTGGTAACCAGTTCCACTTTGGCTTTACCGTTTTCCTGTTTCAGGGTGCCGTTAGCCAGCTCCTGTTTGAGACGCAGGAAATCGTTGCTGGACTGGGTGACGTCAACGTAGATCGGGTCGAGCTGCTGCACGGTGGCCAGCGCGTTGGTTTGACCGTTCTGCACCAGCGCACCTTCGGTGACGGCTGATTTACCAATGCGACCGCTGATAGGGGAGGTCACTTTGGTGTAGGCCAGGTTAATACGCGCGGTTTCTACCGCCGCTTTCGCCGCCACAACGGCTGCGTTGGCTTGCTGTGCATCGGCCAGGGCAGAATCGTAATCCTGTTGGCTGATGTACTGCGTGCCGAGCAGTTTCTTGTAACGATTCAACGTCAGCTGCGAGATTTTGGCTGCCGCTTCGGCTTTAGCCAGATCGCCCTTAGCGCTCTCATAAGACGCCTGATAGGTTGCTGGATCAATCTGATACAGAGACTCGCCTGCCTTGACATCACCGCCTTCGGTGAAGTTACGTTTCAGGATGATACCGCTCACCTGCGGACGCACTTCCGCAATGCGGTAGGCGCTGGTGCGGCCCGGTAGTTCTGTTGTCATCTGGAGAGGTTCGGATTTGAGCGTCACGACGCCAACTTCTGGCACCTGCTGAGCTCCTTGTTGAGCCTGTTTGTCGTCACATCCTGTAAGCGCTAAGCTGCCTGAGAGCATCAGAACGACCGCCAGAGGCGTTAACCCTCTGTTTTTGTTCATATGTAAACCTCGAGTGTCCGATTTCAAATTGATCAAGGGTCCTGAGTCTAAAAACCCATTGCTGCGTTTATATTATCGTCATGCTATGGTACATACATTCATAAATGTATGTAAATCTGACTCCTGTAAATTCATCAACGTATGGCACGAAAAACCAAACAACAAGCGCTGGAAACCCGACAACACATTCTGGATGTGGCAATGCGTTTGTTCTCACAGCAGGGTGTTTCGGCAACCTCGCTGGCACAGATTGCTCAGGCCGCGGGCGTCACGCGGGGAGCGATTTACTGGCATTTCAAAGACAAGTCCGATCTGTTTGGTGAAATCTGGGAGCTTTCAGAGTCCAGCATTAGCGATCTTGAGAGTGAGTATCGGGCAAAATTCCCTCACGATCCACTCTCAGTGTTAAGAGAAATTCTAGTATATATCCTTGAAGCGACGGTTGTTGAAGAGCGTCGTCGTCTGATGATGGAAATCATCTTCCATAAATGTGAGTTCGTTGGTGAAATGGCGGTGGTTCAACAGGCGCAGCGCGACCTGTGTCTGGAAAGCTACGATCGCATCGAACAGGTCCTCACGGAGTGCATGCAGGCCAAAATGCTTCCTGCCACATTACTCACCCGCCGGGCGGCGATCCTGATGCGCAGCTATATTTCCGGCCTGATGGAAAACTGGCTTTTTGCTCCGGAGTCGTTCGATCTCAGATCAGAGGCGCGCAGCTACGTCGAAATTTTTCTTGAGATGTGCCAGCTCTGTCCGACCCTTCAAAGTAAACTTAGCCCGCGCTCTGCCTGATCGGGCATGGGAAAAATCGTAGACCCTTTCCGTCGTACTATTCTGCTTCAGCCGGGCGTGATATCCTTCATGCCCGACTATTTCCGGTCATTTCTCACATCACATTCACAACTATGCTGCACATCAATCGCTCGCAACATCCTGTTCTGGCCCTGTTTTTGATCCTGCTGTTTTACTTTGCAGCCGCGCCGCTTTCATGGGCCCGTGCAGACAACGGCAGTGACATTCCCACGCGTGCTGATGTTCAGTCGCAACTCGACACCCTGAATAAGCAAAAAGATCTCTCCGCCCAGGAAAAGCTCGTTCAGCAGGATCTAACGGAAACCCTGGAAACGCTGGACAAGATCGATCGCATCAAAGCCGAAACGGCCCAGCTACGGCAGAAGGTCGCTCAGGCGCCGGAGAACATGCGTAAGGCAACGGAGGCGCTGAGTGCGCTCAGCGACGTCGATAACGACGATGAAACCCGAAAAACGCTTGCCACGCTGTCGTTGCGCCAGCTTGAGTCGCGCGTGGCGCAGCTGCTGGACGATCTGCAAACGGCGCAGTCCGATCTCTCAACCTACAACAGCCAGCTGGTTTCGCTGCAAACCCAGCCTGAGCGCGTGCAGAACGCCATGTACTCGGCGTCGCAACAGCTACAGCAGATACGTAACCGTCTGAATGGCATCACCGTGGGGGAAGGGGCGCTTCGTCCCACCCAGCAAACGCTGCTGAACATCCAGCAGACGCTGCTAAACGCGGAGATTGAACAGCAGCGTAAGAGCCTGGAAGGCAACACGGTGCTACAGGATGCGCTGCAAAAACAGCGTGACTACGTGACCGCGAATATCAACCGGCTTGAGCATCAGCTTCAGCTGTTGCAGGAAGCGGTGAACAGCAAGCGCCTGACGCTGACTGAAAAAACGGCGCAGGAAGCGGTTTCGCCAGACGAGACGGCCCGTATTCAGGCCAACCCGCTGGTGAAGCAGGAGCTGGAGATTAACCACCAGCTGAGCGAGCGTCTGATTCAGGCGACTGAAAACGGCAGCGCGCTGGTGCAGCAAAATATTAAGGTCAAAAACTGGCTGGATCGCGCTTTGCAGGCCGAGCGCAACGTCAAGGAGCAGATTGCCGTCCTGAAGGGCAGCCTGCTGCTGTCGCGCATTCTCTACCAGCAACAGCAGACGCTGCCGTCCGCCGACGAGCTGGAAGACATGACCAACCGCATTGCGGATTTGCGTCTTGAACAGTTTGACGTTAACCAGCAGCGCGATGCGCTATTCCAGAGCGATACCTTCGTTGCCAAAGTGGAAGAGGGCCATTCAGGTGAAGTGAACGCTGAAGTTCACGACGCGCTGTTGCAGGTGGTGGACATGCGCCGCGAATTGCTCGATCAGCTTAACAAGCAGCTGGGCAACCAGCTGATGATGGCGATTAACCTGCAAATCAACCAGCAGCAGCTGGTGAGCGTTTCTAAAAGCCTCCAGGAGATCCTGACCCAGCAGATTTTCTGGGTGAACAGCAATAAACCCATGGACTGGGACTGGTTTAAATCTTTCCCGGAAACGCTGAAATCCCAGATCAAAAGCATGAAAATTACCGTGAACTGGGAGAAAGCCTGGCCTGCGGTGATGATTGCCTTCCTGACGGGGCTGCCTTTGCTGCTCATCGCTGGCGTCATACGCTGGCGTTTGAAATGGCTGAAACAGTACCAGGCGAAGCTGGCCTCGGAAGTGGGGCAACTGCGTAACGACAGCCAGCTGCACACCCCGAAAGCGATCCTGATCGATCTGATCCGTGCTCTGCCGGTCTGCCTGTTGATACTCGCCGTGGGCCTGATCCTGCTGACCATGCAGCTGAATATCAGCGATCTGCTGTGGGCGTTCAGCAAGAAGCTGGCGCTGTTCTGGCTGGTGTTTGGTCTGTGCTGGAAAGTGCTGGAAAAAGATGGCGTCGCCGTCCGCCACTTCAACATGCCGGAAAAACTCACCAGCCACTGGCGTCGCCAGATTGTGCGCATCAGCCTCGCGCTGCTGCCGCTGCACTTCTGGTCAGTTGTGGCGGAGCTTTCCCCGCTGCACCTGATGGATGACGTGCTGGGGCAACTGGTGATTATGCTGAACCTGCTGCTGATTGCCGTTCTGATGTGGCCAATGTGCCGCGACAGCTGGCGGGATAAAGAGTCCCACAATCTTCGTCTGGCTACCGTAACGGTACTGGCGATCATTCCTCTGGCGCTGATGGTGCTGACGGCGACGGGTTACTTCTATACCACGCTGCGTCTGTCCGGCCGCTGGATCGAAACGGTTTATCTGGTGATTGTATGGAACCTGCTGTTCCAGACCGTGCTGCGTGGTTTGAGCGTGGCGGCGCGCCGCATTGCGTATCGTCGTGCTGTTGCCCGTCGGCAGCATCAGGTGAAAGAGGGGGCTGAAGGGGCAGAGCCGCAGGAAGAGCCGACCATTGCTCTGGAGCAGGTTAACCAGCAAACGATGCGTATTACCATGCTGGTGATGATCGCCCTGTTTGCGGTGATGTTCTGGGCCATCTGGTCTGATTTAATTACCGTCTTCGCCTACCTCGACAGTATCACGCTCTGGCAATACAACGGTACCGAAGCGGGCGCTGCGGTAATGAAAAGCGTCACCATGGGCAGCCTGCTCTTTGCGCTGGTGTCGTCAGTGGTTGCCTGGGCGTTGATCCGCAACCTGCCGGGTCTGCTGGAAGTGCTGGTGCTCTCAAGGCTGAACCTGCGTCAGGGGGCGTCGTACGCTATTACCACCATCCTGAACTATGTCATTATTATTGTCGGGGCGATGACGGTATTCGGCTCGCTGGGCGTCTCGTGGGATAAACTCCAGTGGCTGGCGGCGGCGTTGTCGGTGGGTCTGGGCTTCGGCTTGCAGGAGATCTTCGGTAACTTTGTCTCTGGCCTGATTATCCTATTCGAACGTCCGGTGCGTATCGGCGATACCGTCACCATCGGTACTTTCTCCGGGACCGTCAGCAAGATCCGCATTCGTGCGACCACCATTACCGACTTCGATCGTAAAGAGGTGATCATCCCGAACAAAGCGTTTGTGACCGAGCGTCTGATCAACTGGTCGCTCTCGGATACCACCACTCGCGTGGTGATCCGACTCGGGGTGGCCTATGGCTCGGATCTGGACAAGGTGAAAGAGGTACTGCTGAAGGCGGCAGCTGACCATCCAAAAGTGATGCACGATCCTGCGCCAGCGGTATTCTTCACCACCTTCGGGCCGAGCACTTTGGATCATGAGCTGCGCCTGTACGTACGCGAACTGCGCGATCGCAGCTACACCGTCGATGAGCTGAACCGCACCATTGACCGTCTGTGTCGTGAAAACGATATTAATATCGCCTTTAACCAGCTTGAGGTTCATCTGCGCAACGAGAAAGGCAATGAGCATACGGAAGTGAAGCGCGAGATTAAGGGGGACGACCCTACTCCCGCCTAATCTATTTCCCTCTCTCCTCTGGGGAGAGGGTAGGGTGAGGGGGAAGTTTCCCCTCAAAATCTCGTCGCACAATCTCCAGCGCTTTCAGCACCGTCTCCGCCGGGATCTCGTGATTCTCCAGCAGCATAATTAAATCGACGGCCAGCTTGACCTCGTCGGGGGCATTTTCCAGTGACATCAGTGGCTCCTGTTAACGGGTCAGGCGTTCAATGACGCGTTCAATCTCATCCAGCGCCTGACGGCAGCGGACGATACGGCCTTCCAGCGCGCTGATTTCACGCATTAATAACTGCTGCTCTTCCAGCGTTTCGCTGGTGTTCAGGCGGGCTTCGCGCTCGCGCTTCATCTCAAACAGACGGCGCTCAAACTCCTGGTTCTCCAGCCGCTTGCGCTGCCATTTACCGAGCCCCGGCGAGGCGCTGTCCCACGCCCGTAACGGCCAGGCGGCGATTTCCCGGTGCAGGGCGGTGATCTGCTCGGTAAGATGCTCCGCAAGCCACGCGACCTGTTCCTGCTGTTCACTCTCAACCGCGTGACGAAGCTCGTCGAGATTGGTCTGCGCTTCAGCAAGATAATCCTCAATGACGGTGCTGCGGGTGCGGAAGAGCTGTCGGTCAAAGCGCGGTTTCAGCGTGGCGTGGCCCATCAACGGCGTGGCCTGCGCCCGCAGCGCGATCAGCTGATTTTGCAGCCTCTCAAGAAGCAGTGCTGTTTTCAAGGCGCTCTCCAGTGGTAAAGTAGCCGTTCAGTTTGATAACGATTCGCATTATGCAGCGTACTATTTTAATCATCATTGGCTGGCTCGCGGTAGTGCTGGGCACGCTGGGTGTGGTTTTACCCTTGCTGCCGACCACCCCGTTTATCCTGTTGGCCGCCTGGTGCTTCGCCCGCTCGTCGCCGCGTTTTCACCACTGGCTTCTGTACCGCTCGTGGTTTGGCGGCTACCTGCGGCACTGGCAAAAACACCGGGCCATGCCGCCCGGGGCTAAGCCGCGCGCCATTGCCTTCATCCTGATCACCTTCGCCGTCTCGTTATGGCTGGTGAAAATGATGTGGGTGCGCATTCTGCTGCTGGCGATCCTGGTCTGCCTGCTGATCTTTATGTGGCGGATCCCCGTGGTTGATGAAAAGCAACAAAAGCACTGAAGCCTCATCATGGCGGTTGCAATTATGGCGCTCAGCCAGTAAATTCGACCGTTTTCGAGCACAGGTGCGCCTGGTCAAAGGTTAAACAACTGTTACTTTGACCGACTCGTCGCGCGCCGTGAGTAACACTGTTTCATTTAGGCACAAACCGATGACCGCAACTGCACAGCAGCTTGAATATCTGAAAAATAGCATCAAAAGTATCCAGGACTATCCAAAACCTGGCATTCTTTTCCGCGATGTCACCAGCTTGCTGGAAGACCCGAAAGCGTACGCCCTCAGCATTGAACTGCTGGTTGAGCGTTATAAAAACGCCGGGATCACCAAAGTAGTAGGTACTGAAGCCCGTGGCTTCCTGTTTGGCGCACCGGTTGCGCTGGCGATGGGCGTGGGTTTTGTGCCGGTGCGTAAGCCGCGCAAACTGCCGCGTGAAACCATTGCTGAGAGCTATGAGCTGGAATACGGCACCGATCAGCTGGAAATTCACGTTGATGCCATCAAGCCAGGCGACAAAGTGCTGGTGGTGGACGATCTGCTGGCAACCGGCGGCACCATCGAAGCGACCGTGAAGCTGATCCGTCGTCTGGGCGGGGAAGTGACCGACGCGGCATTCATCATCAACCTGTTCGATCTCGGCGGCGAGCAGCGCCTGGAAAAACAGGGTATTACCAGCTACTGCCTGGTGCCATTCCCGGGACATTAATCCCGTATCTCACAACCTCGCTCAATGGGTGAGGTTGTGATAGCATTCCCCTCCATTAATTCACCTTCCAGCGTTGCAGAGCCTGCCCATGAGTTATCAGGTGTTAGCCCGTAAATGGCGACCACAAACCTTTGCTGACGTTGTCGGTCAGGAACATGTGCTGACGGCCCTGGCGAACGGCTTGTCGCTAGGTCGCATCCATCACGCCTATCTTTTCTCCGGCACCCGCGGCGTCGGTAAAACCTCTATTGCCCGTCTGCTGGCAAAAGGTCTGAACTGCGAAACCGGGATCACCGCCACCCCGTGCGGCGTGTGCGACAACTGTCGTGAGATCGAGCAGGGGCGTTTTGTCGATCTGATTGAGATCGACGCCGCCTCGCGCACCAAAGTGGAAGACACCCGCGATCTGCTCGACAACGTGCAGTACGCCCCGGCGCGCGGCCGCTTCAAGGTCTATCTGATCGATGAAGTGCACATGCTGTCGCGCCACAGCTTCAACGCCCTGCTGAAAACGCTGGAAGAGCCGCCTGCGCATGTCAAATTCCTGCTGGCGACCACCGATCCGCAAAAGCTGCCGGTCACGATCCTCTCGCGCTGCCTGCAATTCCATCTGAAGGCGCTCGACGTTGAGCAGATCCGCGCTCAGCTTGAGCATATCCTCGATGAAGAGAACATTGTCCACGAGCCGCGTGCGCTGCAACTGCTGGCCCGTGCCGCGGACGGCAGCCTGCGCGATGCGCTGAGCCTGACCGACCAGGCGATTGCCAGCGGTGACGGTAAACTCTCCACCGACGCGGTCAGTACCATGCTCGGCACGCTGGATGACGATCAGGCGCTGTCGCTTATTGAAGCGATGATTGCCGCCAACGGTGAGCGGGTAATGACCCTCGTCAACGACGCCGCTGCCCGTGGCATTGAGTGGGAAGCGCTGCTGGTCGAGATGCTCAGCCTGCTGCACCGTGTGGCGATGCTGCAACTGTCTCCGTCGGCTATTGGCGCGGACATGGCGACCATTGAACAGCGGATGCGTGAACTTGCGCGCACCGTGCCGCCGGCTGATGTTCAGCTTTATTATCAGACGCTGCTGATTGGCCGCAAAGAGCTGCCGTTTGCACCGGATCGCCGGATGGGCGTTGAAATGACGCTGCTGCGCGCGCTGGCCTTCCATCCGCGCAAGCCACTGCCGGAGCCGGAAACGCCCCGGCAGTCCTTTGCGCCGGTTGCGCCGACCGCGGTAATGTCACCGCAGCAGGTGCCACCGCAACCGGCATCGCCGCCGCCGCAAAACGTGCCGCTGTCGGATGCCACCAGTTCGGTGCTTGCCGCACGAAGCCAGTTGCAACGTGCGCAGGGAGCAACCAAACCAAAAAAGAGTGAACCGGCAGCGCCTGCAAGAGCGCGGCCGGTGAACAACGCCGCGCTTGAACGACTGGCCTCGGTAACGGAGCGCGTGCAGTCGCGTCCGGCACCGTCCGCGCTCGAGCAAAAAGCCCCGGCGAAAGAAGAGGCATACCGCTGGAAGGCGACCACCGTTGTTGAAACGGTCAAGGAAGTGGTCGCCACGCCAAAAGCGCTGAAAAAGGCGCTGGAGCATGAAAAAACGCCGGAGCTATCCGCGAAGCTCGCGGAAGAATCCATTGAGCGCGACGCCTGGGCCGCCGAGGTCAGCAAACTGCAACTGCCGAAGCTGGTGGAGCAGGTCGCGCTGAACGCCTGGAAAGAGCAGGACGGTAATCAGGTGCGTCTGCACCTGCGCCCTGGCCAGCGGCACCTCAACTCCCCTGGCGCGCAAAAGGCGCTGGCCGAGGCGCTTACCGCATTACAGGGTGTACCGGTTGAATTGACTATCATTGAAGATGATAATCCGGCGGTGAAAACGCCGCTCGAGTGGCGTCAGGCCATTTATGAAGAGAAGCTCGCGCAGGCGCGCGAGGCGATAATTGCGGATAACAACATCCAGACCCTGCGCCGGTTCTTCGACGCCGATTTGGATGAAGAGAGTATTCGCCCCATTTGATCGTGAGTCTGACTTACGGTTGTAATCCTTAACGTGAAAGAAGAGAGAAGCCTATGTTTGGTGGAAAAGGCGGTCTGGGTGGTCTGATGAAGCAGGCTCAGCAGATGCAGGAAAAAATGCAGAAGATGCAGGAAGAGATCGCTCAGCTGGAAGTCACGGGTGAATCCGGTGCCGGTCTGGTCAAGGTGACCATCAACGGTGCGCATAACTGCCGTCGCGTTGAAATCGACCCGAGCCTGCTCGAAGACGACAAAGAGATGCTGGAAGATCTGGTTGCAGCCGCGTTTAACGATGCCGCTCGCCGTATCGACGAAACCCAGAAAGAGAAAATGGCCTCTGTTTCCAGCGGTATGCAACTGCCGCCGGGCTTTAAGATGCCATTCTGATGCAAACCAGTCCGCTGCTCACGCAGTTAATGGAAGCACTGCGCTGCCTGCCGGGCGTTGGCCCGAAGTCGGCGCAGCGTATGGCGTTTACGCTATTGCAGCGCGACCGCAGCGGCGGGATGCGCCTGGCGCAGGCTCTGACCCGCGCCATGTCAGAAATTGGCCACTGTGCGGATTGCCGGACCTTTACCGAGCAGGACGTATGTAACATCTGCACGAACCCGCGTCGTCAGGAAAACGGTCAGATTTGCGTGGTGGAGAGTCCGGCGGACATCTACGCCATCGAACAAACCGGGCAGTTTTCCGGCCGCTATTTCGTGCTGATGGGGCATCTCTCCCCGCTGGATGGCATCGGCCCGGACGATATCGGTCTCGATCGCCTGGAGCAGCGCCTGGAGTCGGAAACCATCAAAGAGGTGATCCTCGCCACCAACCCGACGGTGGAAGGGGAGGCAACCGCCAACTACATCGCCGAGCTGTGCGCGCAGTACGGCGTTGACGCCAGCCGCATCGCCCACGGCGTGCCGGTCGGCGGTGAGCTGGAGATGGTCGACGGCACCACGCTGTCACACTCGCTGGCCGGACGTCACAAGATTATTTTCTGACCAAACGGAGGCTGCGCGCGCGGCCTCCGCTTGAAAATTCCTCCCCTTATCCCCATCTCTCACTCAACGTTTTACAACCCCATTAAATGGCATTGTTGAGGTCGACTTAGATGAAAGGACAAGAAACCCGTGGTTTCCAGTCAGAAGTAAAACAGCTTCTGCACCTGATGATCCATTCCCTGTATTCCAACAAAGAAATCTTCCTGCGTGAGCTGATTTCCAACGCCTCTGATGCGGCGGACAAGCTGCGCTTCCGCGCGCTGTCTAACCCGGATCTGTATGAAGGCGACGGCGAGCTGCGCGTGCGCGTCTCGTTTAATAAAGAGAACCGCACCCTGACCATCGCCGATAACGGCATCGGGATGAACCGCGACGAGGTGATTGACCACCTCGGAACCATCGCCAAATCCGGCACCAAAGCGTTCCTTGAGTCCATGGGCTCTGACCAGGCGAAAGACAGCCAGCTGATCGGTCAGTTCGGCGTAGGCTTCTACTCGGCGTTCATCGTGGCGGACAAAGTTACCGTGCGCACCCGCGCCGCGGGCGACAGCGCCGAGAACGGCGTGCTGTGGGAGTCTAAAGGTGAAGGTGAATACACCGTTGATGACATCACCAAAGCGGATCGCGGCACCGAAATCACCCTGCACCTGCGTGAAGGCGAAGACGATTTCCTGAACGACTGGCGCGTACGCTCCATCATCAGCAAATATTCCGACCATATCGCGCTGCCGGTTGAGATTGAAAAACAGGAAGAGAAAGACGGCGAAACCGTGGTTTCCTGGGAAAAAATCAACAAGGCGCAGGCGCTGTGGACGCGTAATAAAGCTGAAATTAAAGACGACGAGTACAACGAGTTTTACAAGCACATCGCCCACGACTTCACCGATCCGCTGACCTGGAGCCACAACCGTGTTGAAGGGAAGCAGGAGTACACCAGCCTGCTGTACATCCCGGCACAGGCGCCGTGGGACATGTGGAACCGCGATCACAAGCACGGCCTGAAGCTGTACGTGCAGCGCGTGTTCATTATGGACGACGCCGAGCAGTTCATGCCGAACTACCTGCGCTTTGTGCGTGGCCTGATAGACTCCAACGATCTGCCGCTGAACGTCTCCCGTGAAATTCTTCAGGACAGCACCGTCACCCGTAACCTGCGCAACGCCCTGACCAAACGTGCGTTGCAGATGCTGGAAAAACTGGCGAAGGACGATGCGGAAAAATACCAGACCTTCTGGAAACAGTTTGGCCTGGTGCTGAAAGAAGGTCCGGCGGAAGATACTGCGAACGTGGAAGCTATCGCTAAACTGCTGCGCTTCGCCTCTACGCACAACGACTCCTCCGCCCAGACCGTGTCGCTGGAAGAGTACGTCTCCCGCATGAAAGAAGGGCAGGAGAAGATCTACTACATCACCGCCGACAGCTATGCGGCAGCGAAGAGCAGCCCGCATCTGGAACTACTGCGTAAGAAAGGCATCGAAGTGCTGCTGCTGTCTGACCGCATCGACGAGTGGATGATGAACTACCTGACCGAGTTCGACGGTAAATCCTTCCAGTCCGTTGCCAAAGCCGACGAGTCTATCGATAAGCTGGCGGATGAAGTGGACGACAGCGCGAAAGAAGCCGAGAAGGCGCTGGAGCCGTTCGTTGAGCGCGTTAAAACGCTGCTGGGCGACCGCGTGAAAGAGGTGCGCTTCACGCACCGTCTGACCGATACGCCAGCCATTGTCACCACCGATGCGGACGAAATGAGCACCCAGATGGCGAAACTGTTCGCTGCGGCGGGCCAGGCCGTGCCGGATGTGAAATATATCTTTGAGCTTAATCCGGATCACCCGCTGGTGAAACGCGCGGCGGATACCCAGGACGACGCCCGCTTTGCGGAGTGGGTTGAACTGCTGCTGGATCAGTCCCTGCTGGCCGAGCGCGGTACGCTGGAAGATCCTAACCTGTTCATTAAACGTGTGAATGCGCTGCTGCTGGCGTAATCTTCCCTCACCCCGGCCCTCTCCCACAGGGAGAGGGTGAAAGAGTTCCCTCTCCCTGTGGGAGAGGGTTAGGGTGAGGGCACCAGACCGCCCGAAGCCAAATTATCTCCTCCCGTTAACCGTTTCAGCCTTCCCGCCTTCCTTGAGCCATACCCGTTCTGGTGGTATTGTTTAGCGCTTTTTGAAAAATTGAATCGACTTTTGAGGGGATTTTCGCAATGCGTATTATTCTGCTTGGCGCTCCGGGCGCGGGTAAAGGAACTCAGGCTCAGTTCATCATGGAGAAATACGGTATTCCGCAAATCTCCACCGGTGACATGCTGCGCGCCGCTGTTAAATCTGGCTCCGAGCTGGGTAAACAAGCGAAAGACATCATGGACGCAGGCAAACTGGTGACCGACGAACTGGTTATCGCGCTGGTTAAAGAGCGCATTGCTCAGGAAGACTGCCGTAACGGTTTCCTGCTGGACGGCTTCCCGCGCACCATTCCTCAGGCTGACGCCATGAAAGAAGCGGGCATCAACGTGGATTACGTGCTGGAGTTCGACGTACCAGACGAGCTGATCGTTGACCGTATCGTTGGCCGTCGCGTACACGCTGCTTCTGGCCGCGTTTACCACATCAAATTCAACCCACCTAAGGTTGAAGGCAAAGACGACGTGACCGGCGAAGAGCTGACCACCCGTAAAGACGATCAGGAAGAAACCGTGCGTAAACGCCTGGTGGAATATCATCAGATGACCGCACCGCTGATCGGCTACTACACCAAAGAAGCGCAGGCGGGTAACACCAAATACGCGAAAGTGGACGGCACCAAAGCCGTGGCTGACGTACGTGCAGAGCTGGAAAAAATCCTCGGCTAAGCGCACCTCTCTCACCCGGAGCCCCGGGTGAGAAAAATTCTCATCTTACCTATTACAGCAATGGGTTTCGTTTAAACGCATTTCCGCTACAATTGACAGCCTATCAAATGGTTAAGAGGCGTGAATGAGTCAGGCGAAAACCGGCATCCTGCTTGCCAATCTGGGCACCCCAGAAGCACCTACTCCAGCGGCGGTCAAACGCTACCTGCGACAATTTTTAAGCGACACGCGCGTCGTGGATACCCCAAGACTGCTGTGGTGGCCACTGCTGCGTGGCATCATTCTGCCGATTCGTTCCCCGCGTGTGGCAAAGCTCTATCAGTCCGTGTGGATGGAAGAGGGCTCGCCGCTGATGGTGTACAGCCGTCGTCAGGAGAAGGCGCTGGCCGCCCGCCTGCCGGACATGCCCGTTGCGCTCGGCATGAGCTACGGTAAGCCGTCCCTGGAAAGCGCCGTCGACTCTCTGCTGGCGCAGGGCGTTGAACACATTGTGGTGCTGGCCCTTTATCCGCAGTATTCGTGCTCCACGGTAGCTGCCGTCTGGGACGAACTGGCGCGCATTCTGGCGACCCGCCGCCGTATACCGGGTATCACCTTTATCCGCGACTACGCCGATAACGAGCTGTACATTCAGGCGCTTGCCAGCAGCGCGCGCGCGTCGTTTGAAAAACACGGCGAGCCGGATCTGCTGCTGCTCTCCTATCACGGTATTCCGCAGCGTTTCGCGAACGAAGGGGATGATTACCCCCAGCGTTGCCGCGATACCACCCGCGAGCTGGTCTCCGCCCTCGGCCTGCCGCCTGAGAAGGTGATGATGACCTTCCAGTCGCGCTTCGGCCGTGAACCGTGGCTCACCCCGTATACTGATGAAACGCTTAAGATGCTGGGCGAGAAGGGCGTGAAGCACATTCAGGTGATGTCGCCGGGCTTCTCGGCGGACTGTCTGGAAACGCTGGAAGAGATTGCTGTCCAGAACAAAGAGTTCTTTATGGAGGCGGGCGGAACGAAATACGAATACATTCCTGCGCTTAACGACTCCCCTGAACACATCGACATGATGGTGTCACTGGTCACCACCCGCCGCTGATCGCGTTACGGGCCGGGTTTGTGCTACCATTCCCGGCCCGTATTCTTTGCACAGTTCAGACCATGAAATTTCCCGGTAAACGTAAGTCCAAACACTATTTCCCCGTCGATGCCCGCGATCCGCTGTTACAGCAAATTCAGCAGGAAAGCGAAACCAGCGCTGCCTGGGTGGTCGGTATCGATCAGACGCTGGTGGACATTGAAGCCAAAGTGGATGATGCGTTTGTCGCACGTTACGGTCTGAGCGCCGGGCACTCGCTGGTGATTGAGGATGACGTTGCTGAAGTGCTGTATCAGGAGCTGGTGCGCGAAAATCTTATCACCCACCAGTTTGCCGGCGGTACCATCGGCAACACCATGCACAACTACTCCGTACTGGCAGACGACCGCTCGGTGCTGCTTGGCGTGATGTGCAGCAATATCGAAATCGGTGGCTATGCCTACCGCTACCTGTGCAATACCTCCAGCCGCACCGATCTGAACTATTTGCAGGGCGTTGACGGGCCGATTGGCCGCTGCTTTACGCTGATAAGCGATTCCGGCGAGCGTACCTTTGCCATCAGCCCCGGCCATATGAACAAGCTGCGCGCTGAAAGTATCCCGGAAGAGGTGATCGCGGGCGCGTCTGCGCTGGTACTGACCTCCTATCTGGTGCGCTGCAAGCCGGGCGAACCAATGCCGGACGCAACCATGAAGGCAATTGAGTACGCGAAGAAATACAACGTGCCTGTGGTTCTGACGCTGGGCACCAAATTCGTCATTGCCGACAACCCGGAGTGGTGGCAGGCCTTCCTGAAAGAACACGTCTCGATTCTGGCGATGAATGAAGAAGAAGCCGAAGCGCTGACCGGCGAAAGCGATCCGCTGCTGGCGTCTGATAAGGCGCTGGACTGGGTAGATCTGGTGCTCTGCACCGCCGGGCCGGTCGGGCTGTATATGGCGGGCTTCACGGAAGAAGAGAGCAAGCGGAAAACCCAGCACCCGCTGCTGCCGGGCGCAATCGCCGAATTTAACCAGTACGAGTTCAGCCGCGCCATGCGTCATAAAGACTGCATCAACCCGCTGCGTATCTTCTCCCACATCGCACCGTATATGGGTGGCCCCGAGAAGATCATGAACACCAACGGCGCGGGCGACGGCGCGCTGGCCGCGCTGCTGCACGACATCACCGCCAACGCCTACCACAAAACCAATGTGCCGAATTCCAGCAAGCACACCTTCAACTGGCTGACCTACTCCTCGCTGGCGCAGGTGTGCAAGTACGCGAACCGCGTGAGTTATCAGGTGCTGAACCAGCATTCACCGCGCTTAACGCGGGGGCTGCCGGAACGGGAAGACAGCCTCGAAGAGGCGTATTGGGACAGGTAAAAGCAAAACGGCAACCTGTGGTTGCCGTTTTTAGTGTTTGTTCCCTCTCCCTGTGGGAGAGGGCCAGGGTGAGGGCATCAGGCCGCACAAAACTTAACCCGTCACCGCCTCTTCAACTGGCGGTTTTGTCAGCATTGTCAGCATTGTATTTGCAATCTCACGCTCACCCATCACCACCTGATTCGCGCCGCGCTCGGTGATGTACTCCACTTCGTCATCATAATGGGCGCGGGCAATGATTTCGATATGTGGGCATTTTTCACGGGCTGTGGCGACAATCTCGCCAGCCTCGTAACCGTTCGGGATAGTGAGCAGCAGCCAGCGAGCGCAGTCCAGATGCGCCAGATTCATAATCTCTTCGTTAGCCGCGTTGCCCAGCACCGCGCGGATGCCGCGCTCGCGAAGCTCGTCGACGCGAGTGCGGGAGGTTTCAATCACTACCAGGGGGATCCCCTGGGCCATCAGCTTCTCACCGAGCAGGCTGCCGACGCGGCCAAAACCGACCAGCAGCGCGTGGTTGCAGATATCTACGGGGATCTGTTTCTCCTCCTCAATCGCTTCTTCCAGGGTTTGCTCTTCGAGGGTTTCGGTCTTCTCGAGATATTTCTCCAGCAGGGCAAACAATACCGGGTTTAGCATGATGGAGAGGATCGCCCCCGCCAGCACCAGATTTTGCCCCGCCTGTGGCAGCAGGTTCAGGGCCATCCCCAGACCGGCAAGAATAAAGGCGAACTCGCCAATCTGCGCCAGGCTGGCGGCGATGGTCAGCGCCGTGCGCGGCGAGTGACCGAACATCCGTACCAGGAAGAAGGCGGCAACGGACTTACCAAAGATGATGATTGCCAGCGTACCCAGCACGGCCAGCGGCTGCTGAATGAGGATCAGCGGGTCGAACAGCATCCCGACGGAGACAAAGAACAGCACCGCGAATGCATCACGTAGCGGCAGGGTATCGTGCGCGGCACGGTGGCTCAGCTCGGACTCGTTCAGCACCATCCCGGCGAAGAACGCGCCCAGCGCAAAGGAGACGTCAAACAGCTCGACGGCGCCAAAGGCAATGCCCAGCGCCAGCGCAAGGACCGAAAGCGTGAACAGTTCACGCGAGCCCGTGGCGGCGCTGCGGGACATGATCCACGGCACCAGACGGCGGCCCACCAGCATCATGATGGCGATAAACGCCACGACTTTACCGATGGTAATGCTCATATCCAGCGCCAGCGAGGCGAAGCCGATATTCTCTTTTTCCATCATCCCGGCAACGGCAGGCAGCAGAACCAGCGTCAACACCATTACCAGATCTTCAACAATCAGCCAGCCTATCGCGATTTGTCCGCGCTGGCTGTCTATCAGCTGTCTCTCTTCAAGCGCGCGCAGCAGCACCACGGTACTGGCGGTTGAAAGACACAGCCCAAATACGATACCGGTCATGATTGACCAGCCCAGCACCGCCGAAAGCGCCATGCCCAGCAGCGTCGCCACCCCTATCTGGGCGATCGCTCCCGGTATGGCGATCGACTTTACCGCCATCAGATCCTTCAGGGAAAAATGCAGTCCGACGCCAAACATCAGCAGGATTACGCCCAATTCCGCCAGCTCAGGCGCCAGTTTGGTATCTGCGACAAAACCCGGCGTAAAGGGCCCTGCCAGCACGCCCGCCAGCAAATAGCCTACAAGGGGCGAAATACGCAGTTTATTGGCAATCATGCCGAGAATAAAAGCGAGCACAAGTCCACCAACAATGGTGGTGATAAGCGGTGTGGCGTGGTGCATTCCGTCTCCTTTCGCGATGGGTGATCCATTTTTGGTGCAAATACCAAAAAGCCGATTAATAGTTTATGACAATTTTTACGCTTATGTTTATGAATAATTGTTGAAATCACAATAAAAAGGCAATAAGCATGAAAAAAGGCAGATTTTGATAAATTTGCTGAGGGGAGGGAGAGGAAAGCCTTATGGCATCAGGTTATCCGGCTGCCAAAGTTTAACTTTGGCAGCCGTGAAGTCACGCTTTATGACGATTGTCAGGCAGGAATATGGTCAACATCCCCAGAAGTGGCAGGAAAGCGCAGATTTTATAGACCAGGAAGATGCTGGTGTGGTCTGCAACCATCCCCAACACGGCTGCGCCAAGGCCGCCCATGCCAAAGGCAAAACCGAAAAAGAGGCCGGAAACCATACCGATACGTCCCGGCAGCAGCTCCTGCGCGTAGACCAGGATGGCTGAAAATGCCGATGCGAGAATAAAACCAATAATCACCGTCAATATTCCGGTCCATTCCAGCGTTGCATACGGTAAAACAAGCGTAAACGGCGCGACGCCGAGGATAGAGCCCCAAATGACATATTTACGTCCAATTTTATCCCCCACAGGGCCGCCTATCACCGTGCCTGCCGCCACCGCAAACAGGAAGGCAAAGAGGTGGAACTGGGCGTTTTGTACTGATAATCCGAATTTTTGCATCAGATAGAAGGTGTAATAGCTGCTAATGCTCGCCATATAGAAATATTTCGAGAAAATCAGCACCAGCAGCACGCTGACGGCAAGGATCACCTTATTGCGCGGAAGGGGATTGGTTATCTTCGCGGCAGGTTTTCCCTTATTTACGCGATGCTGCGCGGCATACCAGCGGCTGATTTGCGCCAGGACGACAATCGCCAGCAGCGCGGCCAGCACAAACCACGCCACGTTGCCTTTGCCGTAAGGCGCGATAATTACCGCCGCCAGCAGAGGACCGAGGGAGCTACCAAAGTTACCCCCCACCTGGAACAGAGACTGCGCCAGCCCGTGACGTCCGCCGGAGGCCATACGTGCCACGCGGGACGATTCCGGATGGAACACCGATGAACCGGTTCCCACCAGCGCCGCGGCAACCAGAACCGCCTCAAAGCTGCCCGCCATGGCCAGCAGCACCAGCCCGCTCAGGGTAAAGCACATGCCAATGGGCAGCGACCATGGCATCGGGTATTTGTCCGTCCAGTAGCCCACCACCGGCTGTAGCAGCGAAGAGGCCAGCTGGAAGGTCAGGGTGATCATCCCGATCTGCACGAAGGTTAATGAGAACTCAGACTGCAACAGCGGGTAGATCGCCAGAATCAGCGACTGGATCATGTCGTTGAGCAGATGAGAGAGACTGATTGCGCCTAATACTTTAAAGGAAGTGCGCGATTTCGGCGGCGACGCCGGAGCGCCCTGGACGGGCTGGGTTGATTCACTGATTGCCATAAATACCACGTCGATTTGTTATTAGAGATGCAGGGAGTAATTATTATCCGACTAACATACCCGTCCGTGACATTTGAAGAAAGTCGCAATTCTGAAAACTTATTTGTCTATTCTTGTGAGTCACTGTAATTTTTGCGTTTGTCTATGGGTCAGGGAGAGAGAAGATGAAGTTAATGAAGCGTGGCGTCGCGCTGGCGCTCATCGCCGCATGGGGGCTGACAAGCCTGCCCGCGCAGGCGTATGAAAAAGATAAAACCTATAAAATTACCATTCTGCATACTAACGATCATCACGGCCATTTCTGGCGCAGCGAATACGGTGAATATGGCCTGGCGGCGCAAAAAACGCTGGTGGACGGCATTCGTAAAGAGGTCGCGGCCCAGGGCGGCAGCGTGCTGCTGCTGTCGGGCGGGGATATTAATACCGGGGTACCGGAATCTGATTTGCAGGATGCCGAGCCTGATTTCCGCGGCATGAATTTAATCGGTTACGACGCGATGGCGGTTGGAAACCACGAGTTTGATAATCCGCTGAGCGTGTTGCGCCAGCAGGAGAAGTGGTCCAAATTCCCGTTCCTTTCCGCCAATATTTATCAGAAAAGCACCGGCGAGCGCCTGTTTAAACCGTGGGCGCTGTTTAAGCGTCAGGATCTGAAGATCGCGGTCATCGGCTTAACCACCGACGATACGGCCAAAATTGGTAATCCTGAATTTTTCACCGACATCGAATTCCGTAAACCGGCGGACGAAGCGAAGCTGGTGATCCAGGAGTTGCAGCAGAATGAAAAACCGGATGTGATTATCGCGACCACCCACATGGGGCATTACGATAACGGTCAGCACGGCTCTAACGCGCCGGGCGACGTGGAGATGGCGCGCAGCCTTCCTGCGGGCTCGCTGGCGATGATTGTGGGCGGTCACTCACAGGATCCGGTCTGCATGGCTTCTGAGAATAAAAAGCAGGCAGATTATGTGCCCGGCACCCCGTGCGCGCCTGATCGTCAGAACGGGATCTGGATTGTACAGGCCCACGAGTGGGGTAAATACGTTGGCCGCGCGGATTTCGAATTCCGTAACGGCGAGATGAAGCTGGTGCACTATCAGCTCATCCCGGTCAACCTGAAGAAGAAAGTGACCTACCCGGACGGCAAAAGCGAGCGCGTACTCTACACGCCAGAGATCGCTGAAAACCAGCAGATGCTCTCTCTGCTGACGCCGTTCCAGAGCAAAGGGAAAGTGCAGCTGGACGTGAAGATTGGCACGCTTAACGGACGACTGGAAGGGGACCGCAGCAAAGTCCGCTTTGTACAGACCAACATGGGGCGTCTGGTGCTGGCCGCGCAGATGGCGCGCACGAATGCGGATTTCGGCGTGATGAGCGGCGGCGGTATTCGTGATTCCATTGAAGGCGGAGACATCACCTATAAAGACGTGCTCAAAGTGCAGCCGTTTGGCAACGTGGTGGTCTATGCGGACATGAGCGGGAAGGAGGTGATTGACTACCTGACCGCCGTGGCGCAGATGAAGCCGGATTCCGGGGCGTATCCGCAGTTTGCTAACGTCAGCTTCGTCGCGAAGGACGGCAAGCTTAACGATCTCAAAATCGAAGGCGAACCGGTTGATCCGGCGAAAACCTACCGCCTGGCAACGTTAAGCTTTAACGCCACCGGCGGCGACGGCTATCCGCATATCGATAACAAACCGGGCTATGTAAATACCGGGTTTATTGATGCGGAAGTGTTGAAGCAGTTTATCCAGCAAAATTCACCGATTGACGTGAACATGTATGAGCCGAAAGGCGAGGTGAGCTGGCAGTAGTGCGTTTTTTTGCCGGGTGGCGGCTTCGCCTTACCCGGCCTACATTCGAATCGTAGGCCCGGTAAGCGCAGCGCCACCGGGCAATTTTCTCAATCCCGGCGCGCAATATCCGCAAATTTCGCGTCCAGCATTTTCGCCAGATCGCCTGCGGCCAGTTCGATATCCAGCCCGCGCTTGCCGCCAGAAATATAGATCGTCTCAAATTCCTGCGAAGGCGCATCGATCAGCGTCGGCAGACGCTTTTTCTGGCCGAGCGGGCTGATCCCGCCGACCAGATAACCCGTTGTGCGTTGCGCAACCATCGGGTCAGCCATATCGACCTTTTTCGCTCCCAGCGCTTTGGCCACTTTCTTCAGATCAAGCTGTCCGGCGACGGGCGTCACTGCCACGGCGAGGTGCTTCATATCGCCGTTCACCGCGACCAGCAGCGTTTTGTAGACCTGGTCCGCGTTCAGCCCCAGCTTGCGCACCACTTCATCACCAAAGTTGGTTTCGTTCGGATCGTGATCGTAGGTGTGGATCCGGAAAGAAATTTTGTTTTTTTCGAGTAATTTAACGGCGGGAGTCATGGCTATCCTTCTTACGACAGACGATTCATACCAGCAGCATACGCCTGACGTTTGTCTAAAAAATAGCACCATCTTGCGCAATAGTATTGGCAGTGATGGTTACTTTGAGCGACAATCGGCGTAGCCGAAGGTCACTTCGGTATAATAAAAACGATGAAATTCCTCTTTGACGGGCCAATAGAGATATTGGCCATTTTTTTATTTCAGCAGCGACGGCAAATTCCCTTCTCCGTACAAATGCAACGCGCCAACCGCGACAACATAACGACCGGCAGGCAGGGCATATAGTGTCTCCCGCCACGCCTGGTTGCGCGCGTTCATCAGCACATCATACAACGATTCACTGAACGTCGACGGTAACGCCAGCTTACCGTCTGCGGGCGGCGCATCCAGCCACCAGCCAATCATCGTTTGCAGCAGACGCGCGTTGGTGTGCCAGTGGGTCAGGGTATCATCCAGCAGTATCAGGCCGTCATCGGGAAGCTGGCGAAGAAGCGCAATCTGGCTGTCCGTGCCTTCCAGTTCAATGACGGACATATTGCTCGCCCTTGCCGCATTCAGCAGCTGATAATCGATACCGTAATCGCCGCGCAGCCCCAGGCGCTGCGCCTGGGTGGCCTGTAGCACCATGGCAATTTGCCACAGGGGCAGAGTGTCGAGCATAGAGAGCGAGACGCCGGTCTCATCCGCAAGACGGGTAAGCTCAGCCAGCTGCGTCTCGTTAAGACGTTCCGCCAGGGGGCGATCGCTTTCCAGCCCAGCAAACGGCGATTCATGGCCGGAGATGTCGGCTTCGACGATTAGCGCGTCGGCGCGCTTCAGCAGTTTAATCAGGCCGGAGGGCAGGGGGGACATATCCTGCGTGCCCATATGAATGCTTCCCACCAGGTGCAGATGCTGCCCGCCCGGAAGCGAAATATCCATACCGGGCCAGGCATAACGGCGAGGAAAGAGGGCGCGAAACGATGTTTTTAGACGATTAAACAGACCCATACGCGCTCCATGACCGGAAAGGTTCATGCTAGCGCGTACGGGTACAAGGTTCAATCCTTCGGTTTAAACCGCAGCAGACGGTTAGCGTTGCTCACCACGGTAATTGACGAGAGCGCCATCGCCGCACCCGCAACAACCGGGTTCAGCAGGGTACCGGTCAGCGGCCACAAGATCCCGGCGGCAATCGGAATGCCGAGCGAGTTATAGACGAAGGCCCCCAGCAGGTTCTGCTTCATGTTGCGCAACGTGGCTTTCGAAATCGCCAGCGCATCCGCCACCCCCATCAGGCTGTGGCGCATCAGGGTGATCGCCGCGGTTTCAATGGCGACATCGCTCCCGCCACCCATCGCAATACCTACGTCAGCCTGCGCCAGCGCCGGGGCGTCGTTGATGCCGTCGCCCACCATCGCCACCTGGCGACCCTGACTTTGCAGGTTCTTGATGGCGTCCGCTTTGCCGTCCGGCAGCACGCCCGCGATCACCTCATCAATACCGGCTTCTTTCGCAATGGCGTTGGCGGTGGTCGGGTTGTCCCCGGTCAGCATCACCAGACGATAGCCCGCGCGGTGCAGGCGCTGTAAGGCATCTACGCTGTCCTGGCGTAACGGATCGCGCACGGCCAGCAGCGCCGCCACCTGACCATCCCTCGCCAGCAGAACCGGCGTCGCGCCCTGAGAGGCCTGCGCATTTAGCTCTGCGTCCAGCGCGGACGTATCAACGCCGTGTTCAGTCAGCAGTGCCTGGTTGCCCAGCAGCAGCGTATGGCCTTCGGCTTCACCGCTGACCCCTAAACCGCGCAGGGTGCGGAAGTTGCTGACCTGCGGCAGACGGCCATCACCGGCTTTCTCCAGGATGGCGCGCGCCAGCGGGTGGCTGGAACCTTGTTCCAGCGCGGCGGCAAGGCGCAGGGCGTCCGTCTCCGTACAGCCAACGGTACTGACGGCCACCACCTGCGGTTTGCCCTCGGTGAGCGTGCCGGTTTTATCAAAGACAAGGGTGTCCAGCGTGCTTGCCCGTTGCAGGGCGTCAGCATCCCGGACCAGTACGCCAAATTCGGCGGCGCGTCCGACGCCAGAGATAATCGACATCGGCGTGGCCAGACCAAGAGCACAAGGGCAGGCGATGATCAGCACCGTGGTGGCGATCACCAGGGTGTAGACAATCTGCGGCGCCGGGCCGAAGAAATACCAGATCGCCGCGCTCAGCAGGGCAATACCGACGACCACCGGCACAAAAATGGCGGAGATTTTATCGGCAAGCTGACCAATCTCCGGCTTACTGCTCTGCGCCTGGCGGACCATGCGAATGATGCGTGACAGCGTGGTATGGCTCCCGACCGCGCTGGCGCGGAACAGTACGCTGCCGTCCTGTACCACCGTACCCGCATGCACCGCATCGCCCTGAGATTTCTGCTGGGGTATCGGCTCGCCGGTCAGCATCGCTTCATCCAGCCAGGCATCGCCCTGGGTTATTTCACCGTCGACGGGCACGCGGTCGCCGGTGGTCAGGCGCAGCGTCATTCCCGGCTGTACCTCTGAGAGCGGAACGCTTTTTTCCCCGTCGTCCGTGACCACGCGGGCCGTCGGCGGGGTTAAATCGAGTAATCTTTCCAGCGCTTTCGACGAGCGCTGACGCGCGCGGGCTTCGAGCATATGGCCTAAGTTAATCAGACCGATAATCATCGCACTCGCTTCATAATAGAGATGGCGCGCCTCCATCGGGAACCACTGCGGCCAGACGTTCACGCTCATCGAATACAGCCACGCCGCGCCGGTACCGAGCGCGACCAGCGTGTCCATCGTCGCGGTGCGGTTTTTCAGGCTCTTCCAGGCGCTGGTATAGAAATGTCCGCCAGCAAACACCATCACCGCAAGGGTAATCAGACCAATCACCAGCCACAGGGTGCGGTTGTCAGCGGTGACCATCATGTTGTCACCCATCATGCCCCACACCATCACCGGAATACCGACCAGCAGGGCGACAATCGCCTGCCAGCGGAAACGCTTCATAGTGGCGACAGCCGTTTCCTGCTGGCGCTCGCGGCGCTCGGCATCATCTTCGATGGCCTCCGCCCCGTAGCCCGCTTTCTCCACGGCCTGCACTAACTCTGCGGCGGAGGCGCTGCCCATCACCAGCGCAGTACGCTCCGCCAGGTTTACCCGTGCCTGTGCGACGCCCGGTACCGCCTGTAAGGCGTTTTGTACCCGGGAGACGCAGCTGGCGCAGCTCATGCCGTTGATCAGCAGCTGTTGGCTGTCATCAATATCATCAGCTACCGGAAGCTCAGGAGTGGCCGCTGTCAGTGCTTCCGACGGGGATGATGACTCTGCCAGCGGTTTAGCCTTTGGGTGGCTTAACTCCGCCCCGTAACCGGCCTGTTTAATGGTATCAATCAGCGCGTCGGCGCTGGCGCTGCCGGTCACGGCGGCATGATCGATAGTCACCTCAGCGCTTTCCACGTCAGGACGCTGCTCCAGGCTTTCTTTAACGCGTTTGACACAGTGGCCGCAGGAGAGGCCGTCCAGTGTCAGGTCAATAGTGTGAGACATAACAAAACTCCCGTATAATGTTCTGGTCAATTGTTGACCTTCACTCTGCTTTTCGCTAACTGTTATGAAGGTTAAACCTTCCATCAAGGGGAAGGTCAAGGGGGAAATGTGAATATCAGCGATGTTGCGAAAAAAACCGGCTTAACCAGCAAAGCGATTCGCTTTTATGAGGAAAAAGGGCTGGTGACGCCACCGTTGCGCAGTGAAAACGGCTACCGCAGCTATACGCAGCTGCATCTTGATGAACTGACGTTACTGCGCCAGGCAAGACAGGTAGGATTTAACCTTGAAGAGTGCGGCGAGCTGGTTAACCTGTTTAACGATCCGAAACGCCACAGTGCCGACGTGAAAAAACGTACGCTGGAAAAAGTGGCGGAGATCGAACGCCATATCATCGAATTACAGGCGATGCGTGAGCAACTGTTACAGCTGGCAGAATCCTGCCCGGGAGATGACAGCGCCGAGTGCCCGATTATCGACAATCTTTCCGGCTGCTGCCACCGTAAAACCCACGTCTAACAGGCTTTAACCCGCAGGGTAATGCCTTCCACCGCAATGACCTCAACCCGCGTGCCGGCGCTGAGGTCATCGTCGGCCACCACCGGCCACGAACTGTCCCCCACGCGCATATGACCGCGTCCGTTGATCAGCGCGTTATCAAGCGTAAAGCGTCTACCCACGATCTGCTGCCCACGCTGGTTGAGGTGCGCGTCGACCGGCTTCTGCGCCTTCACCCGTTTGTTCAGCCAGCGCCACCACAGCCAGGCGGCCAGCAGCGTCAGCACGGCAAACAGCGCGCCCTGCCACTCCCAGCCGACAGGCAGCAGCCAGACGACCAGCCCGGTAATCACCGCGGCAACCCCGCTCCACAGCAGATAACCGTTGCCGCCAAGCATCTCGGCGGCCAGCAGTAAGCCGCCAAGGCTTAGCCAGAACGCATGAGGATGTGCAACGATGAGCTCAATCATTTTTTACGCTCGTTTCCGCCGTCTTTGATCAACTCGGCAATTCCGGCGATAGATCCCATCAGACTGCTGGCATCCAGCGGCATCATTACCACCTTGCTGTTGTTCGCGGAGCCGATCTCCTTCAGCGCATCGGTATATTTTTGCGCGACGAAGTAGTTCACGGCCTGGATATCCCCGGCGGCAATCGCCTCGGAGACCATTTGCGTCGCGCGGGCTTCCGCTTCTGCCGAACGTTCACGCGCTTCCGCCTGGAGGAAGGCAGACTGACGGTCGCCCTCGGCTTTCAGGATCTGCGACTGTTTTTCCCCTTCCGCTTTCAGGATTTCAGCCTGACGCACCCCTTCGGCTTCAAGAATATAGGCACGCTTGGTACGCTCGGCCTTCATCTGCGCGTTCATGGAAGCAATCAGCTCTGCCGGTGGGCGCACGTCGCGGATCTCAATGCGGGTCACTTTGATCCCCCACGGATTGGTGGCTTCATCCACAATGTGCAGCAGGCGGGTATTAATGCTGTCGCGCTGGGAGAGCATTTCGTCCAGCTCCATTGAGCCAAGCACGGTACGGATGTTGGTCATGGTCAGGTTGGCGATCGCCAGCTCCAGGTTGCTCACCTCATAGGCCGCTTTCGGCGCATCAATCACCTGAATAAAGCACACCGCATCGATGGTGACGTTGGCGTTATCCTTGGAGATGACTTCCTGGGAAGGGATATCCAGCACCTGCTCCATCATATTGATCTTACGCCCAATTCTGTCCATGAACGGGACGATCAGGCTTAAACCCGGCTGAAGAGTATTGGTGTAGCGACCGAAGCGTTCGACGGTCCACTGGTAACCCTGCGGGACAATTTTGACGCCTGCGCCCACGATAACCAGCGCAACGAAAATAAGGACAGGAACAACGATGAGCATAAAAACCTCCTGTTTTGCATGCCGTAACGAGAAAAATTGCGTATTTGTTGAACGTAAGTATATCGGCTAACGAACAGGATTTCGCCCCTGTAAAGAGGTGGGAACCGGACTGGCAGAAATAAAACGCCCCGTTCGGGATGCGGGGCGCAAAGCGTTACTTTTCAGACCAGGTATAGCTGAAGTCAGTGATAAACCCATCCCCGGCGTCAGCGATAGCTTTTGATAAGCCCTGATAGTATTTTTCCAGGCCGATGGCCTCTATCTGCTGGATCTGCTCGCGAACGGGAGCGCAGAACAATACCGCATTGCCCGCCCCGACACGTTTGTTGTTCGGCGGCAGATCGCCGGTAATCGCCTTAAACCAGGTTCTGATCCCTTGCTTTAAGCTGTGCGGCGCTTTTGTAAGATCCTCCTGGCCGGTCAGCACCTGTAGGGTAGGGAATTCATTAGCATTGACGGCGGTTTTCATACGCGCAAAGAACGCGGTAAAAAGCTCAAAAGAGCCGAGATCTGTGACGCGAGGCTTGGTGGTTTTTCCGTTTTTATTGCCCATTTTTCCGGCAGGGGCTGTAGGCGCCGGAACCACATTGACCTTATGCAGATCCAGACCAAACAGCAGATTGCAGTGCGCCCGGCGCTCTTTAAGCGGGTAGGACATCAGCACGTCAATAAACGCCGTCGCCTTCACATCGGCCAGATCATGGTTAATCAGCCATTGCGAGCGGGCAAATTCCGCGGGGGAAACGAACCAGTCCGGCACCTCAGTAAAGCGTCTGGATTTACCCTTGCCGTCAAACTCGAGAAAGTACGCTCCATCATCGAAAGCAAAATAGCAGTTTTTAAAGCTACCGATTGTGGTGTTAACGATGAGCGCCTTCTTAACAAAATCGACCACCTCTGCACCCATGACAAAACGCGTGAGTTCAGAAGAATTGATGACTTCCATTAATGTTTCCACATCAGGAACACCAGGCTTCAGGGAAGAGAACTCATAAAAGATATGTGTCATGTTGCTGACTTCCTGTAGTTATAGAGGTGACAATTAGCGAGCAAAAAGTTTAACACTTGCTATATGTTAAGGCTATTCGCGCTGCGTAGCGGAAAGGATTATGCTAAAGGCTGTTCTTATTACAGCGGTTAACGGAATCGGAATGAATAATAAAAAAAATCTTCTGGATATCAGGGATGTTGGCTTTCGTGTGGGTGATAACACCATCCTTCAGCACGTCGATTTTTGTCTCTCTCCGGGCGAATTTAAACTGATAACTGGCCCCTCCGGCTGCGGCAAAAGCACCCTCCTGAAAATTGTGGCTTCGCTACTGAGCCCAACGGAGGGAACCATCCTGTTTGCAGGAAAAGATATCGCCACGCTTTCACCGGAAAGCTATCGCCAGCAGGTGTCATACTGCGTGCAAACGCCGTCCCTGTTTGGCGACACGGTGTACGACAATCTGGTTTTCCCCTGGCACATCCGCAACCAAACGCCTGATCCGAAAAAGTTTACCGACGATCTGACCCGGTTCGGGCTTTCGCCGGAGACGCTGACCAAATCGATCGCCGAACTGTCGGGAGGGGAAAAGCAGCGCGTCTCGCTGATCCGTAACCTGCAATTCTTGCCGAAGGCGCTGTTGCTGGACGAAATCACCAGCGCGCTGGATGACGCTAACAAGCGCAACGTCAATGACATTATCCATCGCTACGCCCGGGAGCAGAATATTGCCGTGCTGTGGGTGACGCATGATTCAAATGAAATTACCCATGCGGATGATGTCATCACGCTCAGGCCGCAGGGCGGGAAAATGGAGGAGGCTCATCGTGGGTGAACATAACATAACCAACGAATCGCTGGCGCTGTCGATGGTCCTGGTGCTGGTGGCGATTGTGGTCAGCTACCGGGAAAAGCTGGGGCTGGAAAAAGATATTCTTTGGAGTATCGCCCGCGCGGTCATTCAGCTCATCATCGTCGGCTATGTGCTGAAATACATCTTCAACGTCAATCATGCCGTGCTGACCCTGTTGATGGTGCTGTTTATCTGCTTTAACGCGGCATGGAACGCGCAGAAACGCAGTAAATACATCGATAAAGCGTTCATTTCGTCGTTGATCGCCATCACTACCGGGACCGCGTTAACGCTGGCGGTACTGGTACTCTCCGGCTCGATAGAATTTACGCCGATGCAGGTGATCCCCATTTCCGGGATGATTGCGGGCAATGCGATGGTGGCGGTCGGGTTGTGCTACAACAATCTGGGGCAACGGTTCAGCAGTGAACAGCAGCAGCTTCAGGAGAAGCTAAGCCTGGGCGCGACGCCGAAGGTGGCCTCTGCGCGGTTGATCCGCGACAGCATTCGCTCTTCGCTGATCCCAACGGTGGATTCCGCCAAAACGGTGGGTCTGGTGAGCCTGCCGGGCATGATGTCGGGGCTGATTTTTGCCGGTATCGATCCGGTAAAAGCGATTAAGTACCAGATTATGGTGACGTTTATGCTGCTCTCTACGGCGAGCCTGTCCACCATCATTGCCTGCTACCTGACCTATCGGAAGTTTTACAACGCGCGCCACCAGCTGGTGGTGACGCAGTTGAAAAAGACGGGGTAATATCGGCTTTTGTAGGCCCGGTAAGCGTTAGCGCCACCGGGCATTTTTTTACTAGTAGAGCAACGCGTACAGCTGACGACGATATTTCGACGCCAGCGCGTCACCGGTACCCAGCGCGGCCAGGATCTCCTGGAACATCTTCCGCGCCTGTCCGTCTGCGGCGCCCAGGTCCTTCTGAAGATGGCTAAACAGCAGCTCCAGCGCCTCTTCGTTACGCCCCACCTGATGAAGCTGAAGCGCCAGCTGGCTTGCCAGCGCGGCATCCTGCGGGTTGTCCGCAACCTGCTGCTGAAGCTGTTGAATTTCAGGGGTATCGGCCGCCTGTTTCAGCAGGTCAATCTGCGCCACCAGACCCTGATAACGGGTATCCTGATCCTGCATCGGCACCGTTTTCAGCACGGCTTCCGCGTCTTCAGGGCGGTGCAGCGCAATCTGGGTCTCTGCCAGCAGCAGACCAATCTGGCTGTTCTGGTTCGACAGCTGCCACGCGTCCTTTAACAGCGGCAGCGCCTCGTCGTACTTACCTTCCTGCATCAGCGCCATGGCTTCCTGCGCTTTCAGCTCTTCTTCGCGCGGCAGAACTTTATCCAGCAGGGCGCGGATCGCCTCTTCCGGCTGCGGCCCCTGGAAGCCATCCACCGGCTGACCGTTCTGGAACAGGTAGACGGTTGGGATCGCGCGCAGGCCAAACTGGGAAGCCACCATTGGTTCGGCGTCACAATCCAGCTTCGCCAGAATGAACTGACCGTTGTACTGCGCGGCAAGGCTTTCCAGGACCGGCGTCAGTTGCAGGCAGTGTTGGCTGCGTTCAGACCAGAAGTAGAACAGCACCGGTTTAGTCATTGACTGTTCGAGCGTCTGTTGCAGGTTAGCTTCAGTTATGTTGACGATATTCTGTACGGACATGCGGCATTCTCTTTTATCGGTTTACTCTTTACATGGGGGTAAGCGTCGTCGCTTCAACTCAACCCTGCAAAATTTTGTCCATCATCCGCCCCGGCAGCAGGCGTTTCAACCAGCCGACGGCATGGGTTACCAGCGTGACCGGATAGCGCATTTTAGGGGTATCGCTCTCAAACGCGTGGCGCACTTTGGCAACAACGGCTTCTGGCCCAAGCGTAAAACGCGCCGCGATGCCGGGGTTTTCGACCGGTTTGTCCGCCTGCGTCTGGTTAACGTTTTCCGTAAAGCGGGTGCGGATCGGGCCCGGTTCAATCAGGCTGACCTTAATACCGCTGTGGCGCAGCTCCATGCGCAACGCATCGGACCAGGCTTCAAGCGCATATTTGCTGGCGGCGTAAGCCCCGCGCCCCGGCGTGGAGATCAGGCCCATGACCGAGGAGGTCATCACGATGCGCCCTTCGCCGTGCGGCAGCATGGCGGGGAGAAGGCGCATGGTAAGCTGATGCGCCCCGAAAAAGTTTGCGGAGAACTGCTGCTCCAGCTGTTCCCGTGAGAGAGTCTGTAGCGGGCCGTACACGCCGTAGCCCGCATTGTTGAACAGACCGTAAAGACGGTTGTTGGTCAGGGCGATAACCTCATCGGCGGCCTGCTCTACGCTCTCTGGCGAATCGAGATCCAGCAGAATGCCGGTAAATCCCAGCCCTCGCATGCGTTCGACATCCTCGGGTTTACGGCAGGCTGCCAGTACCCAAAACCCCTGGCGTTTCAGTTCAAGGGCGCTTTCAAGGCCAATTCCGCTGGAACATCCTGTTATTAAGACCGATTTTTGCATAACTTTACCTGTCAGGTTCTCAGCTGTTTGACGAGTCATGTTTTACTAAAGGAGCCAGCCGGGTTGCCATCCAGTCGGCAATGAACGGCTGGGCATCGCGATTGGGGTGTATGCCATCATCCTGCATCCACTGGGGTTTCAGATAGACCTCTTCCATGAAAAATGGCAGCAGCGGAATATCAAACTCTTTGGCAAGCTTAGGATAGATCGCGCTAAACGCCTCATTATACCGACGGCCGTAGTTGGCGGGCAGGCGAATTTGCATCAGCAGCGGCTGGGCGTTGGCGGCCTTAATGGTCTGCAAAATGGTCCGCAGCGTTTGCTCCGTTTGCTGAGGCTGGAAGCCGCGCAAACCATCATTACCGCCCAGTTCAACCAGCACCCAACGCGGTTGATGCTGCTTAAGCAGGGCAGGCAGGCGCGATAAGCCTTGCTGCGACGTATCGCCGCTGATGCTGCCGTTCACGACAGACGCCCGGGACTGCCATTTATCATTGAGCAGGGCGGGCCAGGCCGCACTGGCGGCCATACGATAGCCCGCGCTCAGGCTGTCGCCCAGAATCAATAACGTGTCCGCAGCCGCCGCGCGGAAGGTCATCAGCATCAAAAACAGGAAGGGCAAATGCCAGCGGAAAACATTGTTGAAGTTCATCGTCTTAAGAAGTCCGTCGGTCAGGGAGAACACGAGCTTTCCATCCTCACCGGAGTTGAACTCGTTGTCAAACGTGCCGAAACCATCGCCCTGATTGGTGAATCCGGTTCCGGTAAGTCCACACTGCTGGCCATTCTCGCTGGTCTGGACGATGGCAGTAGTGGTGAAGTGAACCTGGTCGGCCAGCCCCTCCACGCGCTTGATGAAGAGGCCCGCGCCGCGCTGCGTGCCCGGCATATCGGGTTTGTCTTTCAGTCATTCATGCTGATCCCGACGCTGAACGCGCTGGAAAACGTTGAGCTGCCCGGCCTGCTGCGTGGTGACAATACTCGTGAAAGCCGCGATCACGCGAAGGCGTTGCTGGAACAGCTGGGGCTAGGCAAACGTCTCGACCATCTTCCGGCACAGCTTTCCGGCGGTGAGCAGCAGCGCGTGGCGCTGGCGCGGGCGTTTAACGGGCGCCCTGAAGTGCTGTTTGCCGATGAACCCACTGGTAACCTTGACCGTAAAACCGGAGACAAGATTGCCGATCTGCTGTTTTCCCTCAACCGCGAGCACGGCACCACGCTGATTCTGGTTACCCACGATCCGCAGCTGGCCGCCCGCTGCGACCGCCGCCTGCGGCTGGTGAACGGTATTCTTCAGGAGGAAGCATGATTGCCCGCTGGTTCTGGCGCGAGTGGCGCTCGCCCTCGCTGCTGATTGTCTGGCTGGCGTTGAGCCTGGCGGTGGCCTGCGTGCTGGCGCTCGGCAGCGTCAGCGATCGTATGGAGAAAGGGCTTAGCCAGCAGAGTCGGGAATTTATGGCCGGGGACCGGGCTCTGCAAAGTTCTCGCCCCGTGCCGCCGGGCTGGATTGAGGAAGCGCGCAAAGAGGGGCTGAAGGTAGGGGAGCAGATCACCTTTCAGACTATGACCTTTGCGGGCGACACGCCGCAGCTTGCCAGCGTAAAAGCCGTGGATGACATCTACCCGATGTATGGTGACTTACAAACCAGCCCGCCGGGGCTAAAACCGACGGCCGGTACGGTCCTGCTGGCATCGCGACTGATGGCGCTGCTGAACCTGAAACCCGGCGACAGTATCGACGTCGGCGACGCGACACTCAAAATTGCCGGGGAAGTGGTGCAGGAGCCCGACTCTGGATTTAATCCGTTCCAGCTTGCGCCGCGCCTGCTGATGAACAGCGCTGATGTGGCGAAAACCAACGCCGTCCAGCCGGGAAGCCGTGTCACCTGGCGGTATAAGTTTGGCGGGACGCCTGCGCAGCTGGAGGCGTACGAAAAATGGCTCCTGCCGCAGCTCAAGCCGGAACACCGCTGGTACGGGCTGGAGCAGGATGACGGGGCGCTCGGCAAATCCCTCGAACGTTCCCAGCAGTTCCTGCTGCTGTCGGCGCTGTTAACTCTGCTGCTTGCCATTGCGGCGGTTGCCGTGGCGATGGGGCACTACTGCCGCAGCCGTTACGATCTGGTGGCGATCCTCAAAACCCTCGGCGCGGGCCGCGCGCAGCTGCGCAAGCTGATTGTCGGCCAGTGGCTGATGGTGCTGGCGCTGTCGGCTCTGACCGGCGGGGCGATAGGGCTGCTGTTTGAAAAGCTGCTGATGGTGCTGCTCAAACCGGTATTGCCCGCCGCATTACCGCCTGCCAGCCTCTGGCCGTGGCTGTGGGCCATCGGCGCGATGACGACGATCTCCCTGCTGGTGGGGTTACGCCCGTACCGGCTGCTGCTCGCCACCCAGCCGCTGCGCGTGCTGCGCCGCGATGTGGTGGCCAGCGTCTGGCCGCTGAAGTTCTACCTGCCGGTGATTATTGCGGTGGCGGTCGGGCTGTTGGCCTGGCTGATGGGCGGCAGTACGCTGCTGTGGGCGGTGCTGGCGGGCGCGGTGGTGCTGGCGCTGCTGTGCGGCGTAGTGGGCTGGATACTGCTTAATGTCCTGAGAAAGCTGACAGTTAAATCACTCCCCATACGGTTAGCGGTTAACCGCCTGCTGCACCAGCCGTGGTCTACCCTCAGCCAGCTCTCGGCATTTTCGCTGTCGTTTATGCTGCTGGCGCTTCTGCTGGTGCTGCGCGGGGATCTGCTGGATCGCTGGCAGCAACAGCTTCCGCCGGAAAGCCCGAACTATTTCCTGATCAACATTGCTCCCGAACAGGTGACGCCGCTGAAGGGTTTCCTGTCTGAGCATCACATTATTCCGGAATCGTTCTATCCGATCGTGCGCGCCCGCCTGACGCAGATCAACGGCCAGTCGACGGAGGGAAATAAGGATGAATCGCTCAATCGCGAACTCAACCTGACCTGGCAGGCGAAACGTCCGGACCATAACCCGATCGTTGCCGGCACCTGGCCGCCGAAAGCGGGGGAAGTGTCGATGGAAGAGGGGCTGGCGACACGCCTGAACGTGAAGCTCGGAGACAGCGTGACCTTCACCGGCGATACCCAGGATTTCACCGCCAAAGTCACCAGCCTGCGCAAAGTGGACTGGGAAAGCCTGCGACCAAACTTCTTCTTCATCTTCCCGCCGGGTGCGCTGGACGGACAGCCGCAGAGCTGGCTCACCAGCTTCCGCTGGGAAAACGGCAACGGCATGCTGACGCAGCTTAACCGGGAATTTCCGACGGTGAGCCTGCTGGATATCGGCGCGATCCTCAAACAGGTCGGGCAGGTGCTGGAGCAGGTGAGCCGCGCGCTGGAGGTGATGGTAGTGCTGGTGACCGTCTGCGGTGTGCTGTTGCTGCTGGCGCAGGTGCAGGTGGGCATGCGTCAGCGTCATCAGGAGCTGGTGGTCTACCGCACGCTGGGAGCCAGTAAACGGCTGCTGCGCGCCACGCTGTGGAGCGAATTTGCCCTGCTCGGTCTGGTGGCGGGCCTGGTGGCGGCCATCGGGGCGGAAACCGCGCTGGCGGTACTCCAGAGCAAAGTCTTCGACTTCCCGTGGGAGCCCGACTGGCGGCTGTGGCTCACGCTGCCCGTCTGCGGCGCCGTGCTGCTGTCCCTGTGCGGCGGCTGGCTCGGAACCCGGCTGTTGAAAGGTAAAGCGCTATTCCGCCAGTTTGTCAGCTAGTTTACTGACGTGATGATGACGCACCGGCATTTCTGCTGGTGCGTCATCGCTTAACGGCACAAATCGTTAATGCCCCTGCATTTAGTAGCACAAAACATTAAAAAACCGCCCACACAGCCCGAATTTTTCCGGTTAATATTCACCAGCTAAATATTTAGCAGCGTGTCTATCAAGGAAAAAGAATGACTATAAGAAAAACAGCGCTGGCGACAACGATCGGCGCAGCAGTGGCATTGGCTTCTTTCGCATCTCAGGCGGAAATCACCCTTCTGAAACAGGATCCGCAGGCGGGTAACCCGCTGAGCCGCCTGAACTTCACCGTTGGCGGCAGTATTCGTCCTCAGTTCCAGAATATGACCGGTGATGACGGCAAAAACAGCTACAAGCGCAACGGCTTTGACGGCGGCACCCGCTTCCGTTTCGCTGCGGATTACTACCTGTTCGATGACATCAGCTGGATCAGCTACTACGAGCTGGGTGTGAACATTCCGGCGCAGTTCAACTGGGATCATCACTACGCCGACGGCGCGCACGACACCTCTCGTCGTATGCTCTACACCGGTCTGAAGAGCGACACCTGGGGTACGCTGACCTTCGGCCAGCAGAACAGCGTGTACTATGACGTAGTGGGCGCAAAAACCGATATCTGGGACTACGACATGATTGGTCAGGCGCCAGGTAACGGGATCAACGGCGACTATGACGGCTCTTACCGTTCACGCCAGATGCTGAAGTACAAGAAAACTGTGGGCGATGCTGACATCTACGCCTCTTACCTGTTTGAAGACAGCGAATACCTGCCGGGCAACGGCCTGCGTTACAAACGTAAAGGCGGCGGTTCACTGGGTATCGATTATCACCTGACTACCGATCTGACCTGGGGCGCAGCGTGGAACTACACCCGCGCGGACATGCGTAACCCGGACAACGGCGACAGCAAATCCTACGACCAGAACATCCTTGGTACCGCCCTGAGCTGGACGCCGGATAACTGGACCTTCTCCGCAGGCGGCGGCTGGTATCAGAACTTCCTGACCACCAAAAAAGTGTCCGTTAACGACTACTTCGCCGGTGATGCATGGGGTATTGAATACTTTGCGGGTTACAAGTTCCCGGTTGGTCAGTATGCGGTGAAATCCATCCAGCCGTACTTCATGGGCGACCGTATTGAGTACGTGAATGGCCGTAACTATCAGCGCATCGACAACGGTGTGGGTATTAGCTTCCAGCTGGATTACGGTTTCCGCGTAGATTACGAACACGTGTTCACCTCCAGCACCGACAACCTGGGCGATATGAACCTGGTGCGTCTGCGTTACGACTTCTAAGTTGTCATGTAGGGTGCGGCCTGATGCCCTCACCCTGACCCTCTCCCACGGGGAGAGGGAAAAAACATTAAAAACGGCAACCCAGGTTGCCGTTTTGCTTTTACCTCGCCACCCGGCTTTTTTCAGCGATCGAGCCACTCAGCAATTTCTTCGTACGTCCCGCGATACACAATCTTCTCCGCCTTTTTCTCCAGCTGATAGCCGTACATCGGGTCGTAATAGTCCTTCAGCAGCGGCACAAGCCAGCTGAAGTGCGCGTCAGTGCTGCCAGTACGCTGTTGCTCGACAAGCGCGGCATCCAGCAGGGCGGTAAATTCCGCAAAGCGTTGCAGCCCCAGACGGCGACGAATGGCGTACAGGCCGTGATGCAGATATTCGCTGTACGCTTTCCAGCCCGCCTCTTCACCGCAGGCGGCAGAAAAGTCGGCCCACATGTGGACGAAATACTCTTCGCGCAGGCGCTCAAGACGGATCTCAAACGGATCCTCGACCACCACGACAGGCGCTTCAGCCATGCCGTCGCGCAGGCATTCCGGCAGGTGGTTAGAGCCAATCATCCGGCCTTCATCTTCCAGCACCCAGCGCGCGGCGTCTTTTTTCAATAACTCAACCGCAAGGTGATTCTCGAAGCTCGCCTGAGAAAGCTGCGGGGTGAGCGTGCGTCCAAACGACGAGCCGCGATGGTGCGCCAGCCCTTCCAGATCGATGCCCTGTGCATGCTGCTTCACCAGCAGCGTTTTACCGTTACCGGTACAGCCGCCGATAAGCACCATCGGCTTTTGTGACTGCTCAATGGTCACCTGAATCGCCGTCTGACGCAGGGCCTTATAGCCGCCGCGGATCAGCGGGTAGTCGATGCCCGCCTCTTTCAGCCAGGCCTGGGAGATGTGTGAGCGCTGGCCACCGCGCGCGCAGCAAAGGTAGCCCTCAGGATGGGCAAGGCTGGCTTCCCGCCAGGCGCTGATGCGCGCCTCGCGCGTCTCGCCGTTGACCAGGCTATGGCCGAGCGCCAGCGCGGCGTCCGGACCCTGGCGTTTATAGCAGGTGCCGACGGCGGCACGCTCATCGTCGTTCATTAATGGCAGGTTGAGTGCGGCGGGCATCGCACCCTGGGCAAATTCGATCGGCGCGCGAACGTCGATTAAAGGGGTATCGGACGCGAGGATCGCGCGATAGTCCGTTCCATCGTTCATGGTGGTTCCAGAAGAAAACTGAGCAGCAATGGGCGGGGATTGTACGCCGGGGAAGGGGAAGGTCAACTCCCCGGCGAGGGATACTTACTTCAGTTTTGACTGCGCCCAGACAATACCGCTCGCATATTCTGGCGGCAGCAGGGGAACAATCGCTTCCAGCGTGGCGCTCAGGCGGTCCGTGTCGGTATCGTTCAGGTTCAGATGGCCGACCTTACGCCCCGGACGCACCTCTTTGTCGTACCAGTGCAGGTGCACCAGCGGCAGCTTCAGCCAGTTGTAGTTCAGATCGGTGCCGATCAGGTTGATCATCACCGACGGGCTGGTCACCACCGGCTGCGGCAGCGGCAGATCGGTGATGGCGCGCAGGTGCAGCTCGAACTGGCTGATGGAGGCGCCGTTTTGCGTCCAGTGGCCGCTGTTGTGCACGCGCGGCGCAAGTTCGTTGATCAGCAGACCCGACGGCGTGACGAAACACTCCATCGCCATCACGCCCACATAGCCCAGCTCATGCATAATGGCAGAGAGCATCTCTTCCGCCTGCGCCTGCTGGTCAGCATTGGCCTGCGGGAAGGCGACGCTGGTGCGCAGAATCCCGTCCTGATGCAGGTTATGCGTTAGCGGGTAAAAAACGGTGTGCCCGTCATGCCCGCGCGCGCCAACCAGCGACACTTCACCGCTAAAGTTAATGCCCTGCTCAACAATGCACTCGCCGTAGCAGTCGTCCGGCAGCTCGGCGGTGTCGTTCGCGCGCAGGCGCCACTGCCCGCGGCCGTCGTAGCCGCCGACGCGACGCTTCACAATCGCCAGGTCTCCCAGCATCGCAAACACGTCATCCCACTCGCGCTTATCGGAAAGAAGCTGCCACGGCGCGGTCGCGAGGCCGAGCTTGTCGAAAAGCTGTTTTTGCGTGAGACGGTCGGCAATGATCGGGAAGACGTCGCGGTTCACAAAGGCGTTATGGCGCGCCAGCTCGCGGGTCAGGGCGGTTTCCGGCCAGCGTTCAATTTCGGCGGTGATCACGCTCTGATGGAACGGCACGGCTTCCGGCTCGGCATCCAGCCCGACGGGCCAGACGGCAATACCCAGCGGCTCACCGGCCTGACGCAGCATCCGGCCAAGCTGACCATTACCAAGAACGCAAACCTGCTTCATGCTGCACCCCGCGGATCCGGGTTATCCAGCACCTCATCGGTCTGGGCTTTACGCCACTCCGCCAGACGCTGGTGCAAATCTTTATCATGCGTCGCCAGGATCTGCGCGGCCAGCAGGGCGGCATTTGCCGCACCTGCTTTACCAATCGCCAGGGTACCGACAGGAATACCGCGCGGCATCTGGACAATAGAGTAAAGGCTATCCACCCCGCTTAACGCGGCGCTTTGCACGGGAACACCCAGTACCGGCACCAGCGTTTTGGCGGCAATCATGCCCGGCAGATGTGCTGCGCCGCCCGCACCGGCAATGATCACCTCGTAACCGTTCTCTTCGGCGCTTTCGGCGAAGCTGAACAGTTTATCCGGCGTACGGTGCGCGGAAACCACTTCGACGTGGTGCGGAACATTCAGGATTTCAAAGATTTCGGCGGCGAACTGCATGGTAGCCCAGTCGCTTTTGGACCCCATCACGATGGCGACACGCGCCGGATTATTGCGGGAAGACATGCGTCTTAAAACTCCTGTGGTGCGGAACACACTGCTTTCGAGGGCACAGAGAATAGCATGTAATACCGGCAAGGAAAACGGTTGCGTGGTCGGGAAATGAGCGAAAAGACGGGGAGGCGTTAAAACGGGAAGGCGATCAGTTCGACACCTTCCGGCGTAACTTTGACCATCGATCCTTCGCTGTGCCAGGCGCCTAAAACCACGCGATGGGCGGGCTCGCCGTTGGCGATAAGGGAATGCACATCGGGACGATGGGTATGGCCGTGGATCAGCCACTGAACGCGATGCTTCTCCATCACCTTCACCACCGCCTGCGGATTGACGTCCATGATGGTCATCGATTTGCTGCTGTTGGCGGCCTTGCTGCCCGCGCGCATTCTGGCGGCGATGCGGTTGCGGATAAACAGCGGCAGGGCGAGGAACACTTTCTGGATCCACGGGGTGTGAACTTTGGCGCGAAACGCCAGGTAGCCGGTATCGTCAGTGCAGAGCGTGTCGCCGTGCATGATCAGAATATTGCGGCCATAGAGGTTGAGCACCTGCTCTTCCGGCAGCAGCGTCATACCGCTCTCGCGGGCGTAGCGCTGGCCGATCAGGAAATCACGGTTGCCGTGAATGAAATAGCAGGGGACGCCGGAATCCACCAGCACTTTAATGGCCGCAGCCATCTCACGGTGCAGCGGGTTCGGATCGTCGTCGCCTATCCAGGCCTCAAACAGGTCACCCAGAATGTATAGCGCATCGGCGCTTTTCGCTTCACCGCGTAAAAAACGCAGAAAACCGGCGGTTATCGCCGGTTCTTCTGTTTGCAGATGCAGATCCGCAATAAAGAGTGTCGCCACGAATTACTCGCTGACGGTCACGCTTGTGATCACAACGTCTTCTTTAGGAACGTCCTGGTGCATACCGCTGCGGCCAGTAGAAACGGCTTTGATCTTGTCGACCACGTCCATCCCTTCAACCACTTCTGCGAATACGCAGTAGCCCCAGCCTTGCAGACTTTCGCCAGAGAAGTTCAGGAAGTCGTTGTCCGCTACGTTGATGAAGAACTGTGCGGTCGCAGAGTGTGGCGCCTGAGTACGGGCCATTGCCAGCGTACCACGGGTGTTTTTCAGGCCGTTGTTCGCTTCGTTTTTGATCGCTTCTTTCGTCTCTTTCTGGCGCATGCCAGGCTCGAAACCGCCGCCCTGGATCATAAAGCCGTTGATCACACGGTGGAAAATAGTGTTGTTGTAGAAACCTTCGCGGCAGTAGTCCAGGAAGTTTTTAACTGTTTCAGGCGCTTTGTCATCAAAGGTTTTGATTACGATATCGCCATGATTAGTGTGGAAAGTAACCATTTTTGCATCCTGTTCCGTTATTGTGGTGCGTCGACCCGTGCTCGGGTCACATATAGGGGCTTGTTATAGCATAACCACAGGACACGATCACCTTGCATTGTGTGCTGACCGTACTCCGAATTATGGGTATTATAAGGAACAAACAATCCACACACGTGTTTACATGGAATCTTCGATGTTAAAAATCTTTAATACAATGACGCGCCAAAAAGAGGAATTTAAACCTATCCATGCCGGGGAAGTCGGCATGTACGTGTGTGGTATTACGGTTTACGATCTCTGTCATATCGGCCATGGCCGTACCTTTGTCGCGTTCGACGTGGTGTCACGCTACCTGCGCTTCCTGGGCTACAACCTGAAGTACGTGCGCAACATCACCGACATCGACGACAAAATCATTAAACGTGCTAATGAAAATGGCGAAAGCTTTGTTGCGCTGGTGGATCGCATGATCGCCGAAATGCACAAGGATTTTGATGCCTTAAATATTCTGCGCCCGGACAGCGAGCCGCGTGCGACCCACCATATCCATGAAATCATTGATATCACCCAAAAGCTGATCGAGCGTGGTCACGCCTATGTGGCGGACAACGGTGACGTGATGTTCTCGGTGCCGACGGACCCAACCTACGGTGCGCTTTCCCGCCAGGATCTGGACCAGCTCCAGGCCGGCGCGCGCGTGGACGTGGTTGACGTGAAGCGTAATCCGATGGACTTCGTGCTGTGGAAGATGTCCAAAGCGGGCGAACCGAGCTGGCCATCCCCGTGGGGCGAAGGGCGTCCGGGCTGGCACATTGAATGTTCCGCGATGAACTGCAAGCAGCTGGGCAACCATTTCGACATCCATGGCGGCGGTTCGGATCTGATGTTCCCGCACCATGAAAACGAAATCGCGCAGTCCACCTGTGCACACGGCGGCGAGTACGTGAACTACTGGATGCACTCCGGGATGGTGATGGTTGACCGCGAGAAGATGTCGAAATCGCTGGGTAACTTCTTCACCGTGCGCGACGTGCTGAAGTATTACGACGCGGAAACCGTGCGCTACTTCCTGATGTCTGGCCACTATCGCAGCCAGCTGAACTACAGCGAAGAGAACCTGAAGCAGGCTCGCGCTGCGCTGGAGCGTCTGTATACCGCCTTGCGCGGCACCGATAAATCTGTTCCGTCCGCAGGCGGTGAGGCGTTCGAGGCCCGCTTCGTTGAGGTCATGAACGACGACTTCAACACCCCGGAAGCCTACTCCGTGCTGTTCGACATGGCGCGTGAGGTGAACCGCCTGAAGTCAGAAGATATGGCGGCGGCCAATGCGCTGGCGTCTCATCTGCGTAAGCTCTCTTCCGTGCTCGGCCTGCTGGAGCAGGAGCCGGACCTGTTCCTGCAAAGCGGCGCGCAGGCGGACGACGGTGAAGTGGCGGAAATTGAAGCACTGATCAAAGCACGTCTCGAAGCGCGTCATGCGAAAGACTGGGCGGCGGCGGATGCGGCGCGTAACCGTCTGACCGAGATGGGCATTATTCTGGAAGACGGCCCGCAGGGAACCACCTGGCGTCGTAAGTAGGTCCGTAACGCCCGGTGGCGCTAACGCTTACCGGGCCTACAGGTGAAAGTAGGCCGGGTAAGGCGTAGCCGCCACCCGGCTTTTCTTTTACCTCCGCCTCCACCACAGCAACCCCATCAGCACCATCCCCGGCAGCCACACCCACAGCAGTTCTGAAATGATTACCTGATGCCCGTACGGCGTGGTGTAGCGTGACAGCGCAAACGGCGCGACCTTAATCACCTGCCACGGCGCAAAGAAGCGTTCATCAGACCAGGGCCACAGCCAGCCGACGCCTTTCCCGCCTGTCGTTATTGAATCCAGCAAGCTGTGCGACAGCAATGACACGGTTAAAAACAGCCAGCACCGCGTCAGGCTGGCCCTGAACCAACGTCGGCCTGCCAGCACGCAGAGTATCGGCACCACCAGGGCAAACAGTAGCGAATGAGTGAAACCGCGGTGGCCGAAAATATTCCCGTAGGCGACACCGAATTTAAACGCCAGTACGTCGGCATCGGGCAGCATGGCGAGGACGATCCCGGCAAACAGCAGGCGGGGTGGGATGACTTTGGTTCCGAGCCCTAAGCCCAGACACAGAGGTACGGCAGCGTGGGTGATAACGGTAGGCATTGCATTTATCCATGGCAAATCATGGGAATATAGCAGCAGATCCGCCGCAGCAAACCTGTGCTAAATTCTGATTTTACGCCGATTCCCGCGCGATAAGCTGCCCGGAGAGGGTAATGCGCTGCGTTTGCAGATCCGGCTCTTTCAGCCTGCGGATCATCAGCCCTGCCGCCTGGCGGCCGGTCTCTTCGCTGGCAGACGAAACGTAAGTCAGTGACGGCGACGTGAGATTAACGTGGAGCATATCTTCAAAACCAATCAGCGCCACCTGCTGGGTTAAAAACACGTCTTTACCCACCGTGCGCCCCACCTGGTGAATACCTGAGATTGAACCGATCATCGCGTCCGGTGAATGGCAGAGCAGGGCGGTAATCGTGTTGTTCTTCTCCAGCAGCTGACGAGTCGCCATGGCCGCCGCCTGCGTGTCATCGGTGCAGGCGGGAGAATATTCCTCACGCCAGACCAGGCCGCTCTGCGTCATCGCGCTGCGAAAACCAAGCAGGCGCTGCTCGCGGATACGGCACCCGTCGCGCCCGCCAATGTAGGCGATGTTACGGTGCCCGCGCTCGATAAGATAACGCGCGGCCAGGTTCGCCGCCTGGCGGTTATCGCGCATCACCAGGTTGCATTTCTCTTCCAGCAACGACTGCGAAACCGCCACAAGCGGCAGCGGGCAGTGACGAATGTGTTCCGGAAGAGAGGCGGCGCGGGTGTCCGACGCCAGGTAGATGACGCCCGCCACGCCCTGCTGCTTAAACGAGAGCAGGGTACGCTCAAGATGTTCGCCGTCGTTCAGCGGCTGACCGAGAAATACCATATAACCCTGTTTCTCCAGCTCCTGAACGATGCTCGCCATCACCTTGATGGAAAAGCTGTCGCTGAAGTCGCGCAGGATCAGGCCGATTAAGTTGGAGGTGTTGGCGCGAAGATTGGCAGCTGCGACGTTATGAACATAACCCAGCGTTGTGATGGCGGCATTGACCTTCCCGATCGTCGCCTCTGAGATCTTCCCTTTCTGGCGCAGCACCAGCGAAACGGTAGAAACCGACACGCCCGCATGCTTTGCGACATCAATAATGCTGACTTTCTTCAAAACCGCTCCCTGAAATTTCCCAATTATCAGCCAGATAAGAGGCGTCCCCCAGCGTACAGGAGACGCCTCCTTCAGGCATCTTATTATTTGCCAATCATCGTGGACATGGTCTGGGCGATAAACTGTGCTCTGGCCCCGAAAATCACCTGTATTCCGTTATCGCCAACGAACACCACGCCGCGCGCGCCAAGCCCGTTCAGCCCGTCCCGGTCCACCGCTTCGCTCTTCGCCACTTCCAGACGCAGACGTGTGATGCAGGAGCCGACGGAATCAATGTTCTGCGCACCGCCCAGCAGGCCGATGATTTCGGTGGCAAGTTCGGAATCGGACTTGTCATTCGCGCTGGCGGTCACTTCGGTGCGGCCCGGCGTTTTCACGTCGAAGCGACGGATCACGAAGCGGAAGGTGAAGTAGTAGATCAATGCCATCGGAATGCCGATGATAATGGCGCTCAGGAAGTTGGTCTGATAGCCGTTAAACGACGGCAGGATCCCGAACGACAGGTAGTCGATAAAGCCCGCCGAGAACGACTTGGCGATGTGCGCATGCAGCAGGTACATGGTCATGTACGCCAGGCCCGCCATAATGGCGTTGAAGACGTAAAGGATCGGCGCCACGAAGATAAAGGTGAACTCTACCGGCTCAGTGATGCCCGTCAGGAAGCAGGTGAGGGCCGCAGAGAACAGAATACCGGCCGCGATTTTCTTATTCTTCGTGTGCGCTTCGTGGTACATCGCCAGACACGCCGCAGGCAGTGCGAACAGCATCAGCGGGAACTCACCCTGCATGAATTTCCCGGCGTTCTGGTAGGTGTCGCTGCTGAAGGATTTCACTCCCTCTTCCAGCATCTTGAACCAGATGGTCTGGTCACCGTGGATCACCTGACCCGCCTGGGTAGTGTAATCCCCGAACGAATACCAGAAGGATGGATACCAGATATGGTGCAGGCCGAGCGGGATCAACGCGCGCTCCACCAGCCCGAAGATAAAGGTCGAGGCCGCCTGGTTATCGCCGTTCACCACCACGGACAGGGCGTCGATCCCGGATTGAATATGCTGCCAGACGTACGGCAGCAGCAGGCCGAGCAGGAACGACAGAAACGCCGTCGCGATCGCCACAAAGCGCTTGCCGGAGAAGAAGCCGAGGAACTCCGGCAGCTGCATGGTGTGGAAGCGGTTGTAACACCAGGCCGCAAGAATACCGCAGATCAGGCCGCCAAAGACGCCCATCTGCAACGTCGGAATGCCAACGACCATGGCGTATTTGCCGCCCTGAGAGGCCATTTCCGGCGTGATGCTCAGCACGGTGCTGATGGTGATGTTGGTGACAAACACGGAGACCGCCGCAGAGAGTGCGGCAATGCCGGATTCCGAAGCCAGTCCGACGGCAGAGCCGATGGCGAACAGCATCGGCAGGTTATCAAAGATAACCCCGCCGGCGTTCATCATCAGCGGCAGATGGAACTTATCGCCGAAGGCCAGCAGCAGGCCCGCAGCGGGAAGCAGTGAAATTGGCAGCATTAAGGCGCGACCAATCATCGATAACTTAGACAGCGATTTAACAAACCCTGTTATCAGGCTCATGCTGATTTCCCCCGAGTAGCGCTTTTTTCACGCTGTTATTGTAAGTAGAACGTTTTAGTAGAACGTTCTACTTATCGTGGGGAAAGTCTGAAAATCGCGCAACTTAATTTTCACATTTCGCCAGAGGGAATAGTGATTATTTGAAGTTGATCGATAATTAACCGTGATGGGTGTGAGGGGATTGTGAGAGAAATTGCCGGGTGGCAGCTTCGCCTTACCCGGCGTACAAACGGAGACAGTACGTAGGCCCGGTAAGCGCAGCGCCACCGGGCATCAGACAGCTCAGGCCGTCACGGTCACGCTTTGTCCTGCGAAGCTCACGGTCTGACCCGCGACAATTTTGCAGCGCTTGCGGGTTTCCACCGAGCCGTCTACTTTTACCTGCCCGTCGGCGATGACGATCTTCGCCTGCGCGCCGCTTTCGCTCCAGCCTTCCAGCTTCAGCAGATCGCACAGCTCAACGTGCGGGTGTTTACCTAAAGAAAAAGTTGCCATGATTACGCGTCCTCTACGTCGTGATACTCCTCGCACGCCTGCAAGGTATTCTGAATCAGTGTTGCTACCGTCATCGGGCCTACGCCGCCCGGGACCGGAGTGATATAGGATGCGCGCGCTGCGGCATCTTCATACACCACGTCGCCGACCACTTTGCCGTTTTCCAGACGGTTAATACCCACGTCCACGACGATTGCGCCCTCTTTGATCCACTCGCCCGGAATAAAGCCCGGCTTGCCGACCGCAACGATCAGTAGATCGGCGTTTTCGACGTGGTGACGCAGGTTTTTAGTGAAGCGGTGGGTAACGGTGGTGGTACAGCCCGCCAGCAGCAGCTCCATGCTCATCGGGCGGCCCACGATGTTGGAGGCGCCAATCACCACGGCGTTGAGGCCATAGGTATCGATGTTATAACGCTCCAGCAGCGTCACGATGCCGCGCGGGGTGCACGGACGCAGGCGCGGCGCGCGCTGGCACAGTCGGCCTACGTTATACGGATGGAAACCGTCAACGTCTTTGTCCGGCGCGATGCGCTCCAGCACCTTCACGTTGTCAATGCCCGCAGGCAGCGGCAGCTGAACCAGGATGCCGTCGATCTCTTTATCGGCATTCAGAGTGTCGATCAGTTCCAGCAGTTCCGCTTCGCTGGTGGTTTCCGGCAGATCGTAAGAGCGGGAGACGAACCCCACCTCTTCACACGCTTTGCGTTTGCTGCCGACATAAATTTGCGAAGCCGGGTTGCTGCCAACCAGCACAACGGCCAGCCCGGGGGCGCGAAATCCGGCGGCTTTACGCGCCTTCACTTTTTCCGCAACCTCAGAGCGCACCTGCTGCGCAATCGTTTTACCGTCAATAATCTTTGCTGCCATCAGAGAGAAGATTCCGTCTGTAACGTTAGAAAGGAGGGATTGCCTGTATTTTGTCAGAAGCGAGCGCCGCTGTCAGTCACCCTTTACGAGATTTCATCGATGTCCCGCAAAATCCCTTCTCACGGCATGGTCAATTTCTTAGAGGTGATTAGGATGTGACCTGGCAAAATGGCAGCGTTTTGACATATTACAAAATAAATTCCTGAGCTACTTTGTCCTCTCCGAAATAAGCCTTCAATTTTTTAATTGATCGTATTTCTTATTCCCGAATATGCGCGGGAAGGGTTATTTACATTTTAAAGGAATAGACATGAAACTCAGCAACATTGCTTCTACTGTTATTGCAACTCTGGCCCTGGTCGCGGGTGCCGCTCACGCAGAAGATACTACCACGCCTGTATCTGTAAACGGTGGTACGGTGCATTTTAAAGGTGAATTAGTGAATGCCGCGTGTTCAGTGAATACTGACTCTTCAGAGCAGACGGTTAATCTTGGCCAGTACCGTACCGCGAAATTCACTAAAGTGGGTGACACCACCTCCAATATTCCGTTCACCATCGAACTGAACGACTGCGATCCTGCGGTAGCGAAAACCGCTGCTGTCGCGTTTACCGGCCAGATCGACGCCACCGACAAAACGCTGCTGGCGGTAAGCTCCGGTAATAACGACAACTCCGCGAAGGGCGTGGGTATTGAGATCCTCGACAGCAAATCCTCCACGCTGACCCCGGACGGCGCCACCTTCTCTGCGGCGCAGAACCTGATTGAAGGGACTAACACCCTGAACTTCACCGCGCGCTATAAAGCCACGGCGGCGACCACCGAGCCAGGCCAGGCAAACGCGGACGCAACATTCGTAATGAAATACGAGTAATGCCTGAGTACAGGGATGTGGCTGGCCTCAGGGAAGAGGTCTTTTGATCGCCTATACCGGGAGCGAAGGATGACAAGGACTGGGATACTGCTGTGTGCCCTTGCGATTGCCTCAGCGGTAAACGCACATACCGTGGTCATAGACGGCGGCAAAGTACACCTCAGGGGAGAGCTGGTGAACGGCGGCTGCGCCGTGGCCCCGGACAGCCAGAATATGCGCGTGGATATGGGGCAATACCGCACAAACGCCTTTTCCGGCGTCGGCAGCTTTTCCACGGTTAATGTGCCTTTCACCGTACGTCTGCTGGATTGCAGCGTGGACGTCTCCCGCACCGTGGGGATCCAGTTCCAGGGAGTGACACCGGCAGAAGATCCGCAGGTTTTCCTGGCGACATCGCGGCCGGGGGAAAATGCGGTCAGCAGCGGTGTCGGGCTGGCGCTTTTTGACGAACAGCAACGTCAGATCATCCCGAACGCGACGGCGGTGAGCTGGTTACCCATTGACACCCGCGAGCTGGTATTTCATTTCAGCGCCCGCTACCGGGCAATTTCCGAACACCTTGTACCAGGCACTATTCAGTCGAATGTCTGGTTTACGTTGATTTATCCCTGACGCCTGCGAACTAATTATTAAAGGTACGGTTGTGATGAACACCCTGATTAAACCTGGACTGTTTTTAGCTTTTATTTTGATGATGGTTTCTGCCAGCGCGAATGCGTCCGGCGGGATTGCGCTGGGCGCGACGCGCGTTATTTATCCGGCCGATGCCAAACAAACGTCGCTGGCGATCACCAACAGCAATAAACAAGAGCGCTATTTAATTAACGCGTGGATAGAAAATGCCAACGGGCAAAAGGAAAAAACCTTTGCCGTCACGCCGCCGCTGTTTGTCAGCGAGCCGGCCAGCGAAAACACCCTGCGCATTATCTACGCAGGCCCGGCGCTGCCTGCCGATCGCGAATCGCTCTTTTACATGAATGTCAAAGCGATTCCCTCCGTCAGCAAAAAACATCAGGACGGCAACAACGTCCTGCAACTGGCTATTCTGTCACGTATCAAGCTGTTTGTTCGCCCGGCTAACCTGGCGATGCCGCCGGAAGAGGCGCTCTCACAGCTGCGCTTTGAGCGCGTCGGCAACCATCTTAAGGTGAGCAATGCCTCGCCGTATTACGTCACGCTGGTCAATCTGAAGCTCGGCGGTCAGACGCTGGATAACCTGATGGTTGCTCCTAAAAGCTCGGCGCAGCAGGTGCTGCCTGCCGCTGCGAGCGGCACGCTCTCCTGGCAGAGTGTGAATGACTATGGCGCCATTACGCCGGCGCGTAGCGTCAGCCTGTGAGCAGAGACAGGGCGATGAACACTCAATGGCGTTACTGCCCGGTTGCGCTGGCACTGATGGCAACGCTCTGGCCACTCACTGGCTGGGGCGAAAGCTACTTTAACCCGGCGTTTCTCTCCGATGACACGGCGAACGTGGCGGATTTGTCACGTTTTGAAAAAGGCCACCAGCAGGCACCGGGCGTCTATCGCGTCGATATCTGGCGTAACGATGAGTTTATCGGCACGCAGGACGTGCGGTTTGAGCAAGCTGACAACACGCCGCCGGTCGCGGGCGGTTTGTCGCCGTGCATTACGCGCGCGATGCTCGATCGCTTTGGCGTCAATATCGCCGCCTTCCCGGAACTGAGCAACGTGCAGGGCGATACCTGCGTTCCGCTCACCACGGCTATTCCGGGCAGCGAAACGGCGTTCAACTTCGCCTCGTTGCGCCTGAACGTCAGCCTGCCTCAGGTGGCGATGCAAAACAGCGCCCGCGGGTATATTCCACCTGAACAGTGGGATGAAGGCATCCCCGCCGCGCTGCTGAACTACAGCTTTACCGGCAACCGGGGCAGCGACGACGACAGCTACTATCTGAACCTGCAAAGCGGGTTGAACTATGGCGCCTGGCGATTACGCAATAACGGCGCGTGGCGTTATACCGAAAGCAACGGCCAGCGGCACAGCAGCTGGCAAAATATTGGTACCTGGGCGCAGCGTACGATCATCCCGCTGAAAAGCGAGCTGGTGCTTGGCGACAGCAACACCGGTAACGATGTCTTCGACAGCGTCGGTTTTCGCGGTGGTCGCCTCTATTCGTCCGACAGTATGTACCCGGACAGCCTGCAAGGTTACGCGCCTACCGTGCGCGGAATCGCCCGCACCCCTGCCAAAGTGGTGATCCGCCAGAACGGATACGTGATTTACCAGAGCTATGTGCAGCCGGGGGCTTTTGCGATAACTGATCTTAACCCGACCTCCTCAAGCGGTGACCTGGAGGTGACGGTGGAAGAGAAGGACGGCAGCCAGCAGCGCTACACCGTCCCGTATTCCACCGTTCCGCTGCTCCAGCGTGAAGGACGCTGGAAATACGATCTGGTGGCAGGGGACTATCGCAGCGGCAACAGCGAGCAGGACACGCCGTTCTTTACTCAGGGTACGATGATTGCGGGTCTTGCCGACGGCTACACGCTGTACGGCGGAACGCAGCTGGCCTCGCGCTATACCGCCATCGCCATTGGCGCGGGTAAAAACCTCGGTGACTGGGGGGCGGTTTCACTTGATCTCACCCATGCCCGCAGCCAGCTTGCCGATGACAGCCGCCATGAAGGGCAGTCCCTGCGGTTCCTGTACGCAAAATCCCTTAACGGATTCGGTACCAACTTCCAGCTGCTGGGCTATCGCTACTCGACCAAAGGCTTCTACACCCTCGACGATGTGGCCTGGCGCACAATGGAAGGCTACCAGTATGGCGACGATCAGGACGATGACGGCGTGCCGGACGTGCAGAGCTATCACAACCTGACGCTGAATAAAAAAGGGCGTTTCCAGCTCAATATCTCCCAGTCTCTCGGCGATTACGGCTCGGTGTACGTGTCGGGCAGCCAGCAGAGTTACTGGGGCACCAGCGAATCCAACGTCTGGTATCAGCTTGGCTACGCGGGCGGGGTGAAAGGGGTCAGCTACGCCTTATCCTGGTCGTGGAACAAGGCCGTCGGCATTGACGGAACCGACCGGATCGCCTCGTTCAACGTCTCCGTCCCGTTCAGCCTGTTCACCCGTCACGGCTACCGTCGCGATAACGCGATTGACCGGGCCTATGCCACAGCCTCTGCCAGCCGTAACAGCGACGGTGATACCAGCTGGCAGACCGGGATCAGCGGAACGCTGCTCCAGGATCGTAACCTGAACTACAGCGTCACGCAGGGTCACACCAGCAATAACGGTGCCAGCGGCAGCGCCAGCGCTAACTGGCAGGCGACGTACGGCACGCTGGGCGTGGGCTACAACTACGCCCGGGATCAGCACGACCTCAACTGGCAGCTCTCCGGCGGCGTGGTAGGGCATTCAGACGGCATCACATTCAGTCAGCCGCTGGGCGATACCAACGTCTTGATCAAAGCGCCGGGCGCGTCAGGCGTGAGCGTCGAAAACCAGACCGGCGTCAAAACAGACTGGCGTGGCTATGCGGTGATGCCGTACGCCACGGTGTACCGTTACAACCGCGTGGCGCTCGACACCAACACCATGAGCAACAACACCGACATTGAAAATAACGTTTCCAGCGTCGTGCCGACGAACGGTGCGCTGGTGCGCGCCAGTTTTGACACCCGCATCGGCGTGCGTGCGCTGCTCACCGTGAAGCGTGATAACCAGCCTGTACCGTTTGGGGCGGTGGTGCGTGAGACGCAGAGCGGCGTAACCAGCATGGTGGGAGATGACGGTCAGATTTACCTGAGCGGGCTGCCGCTGAGCGGTGAACTGCTGATTCAGTGGGGAGACGGGAAACAGTCCCAGTGTCGTGCGCCCTACAGCCTGCCAGAACAAAGCCTGCAACAGGCGATCACACTTAAGGGGATCCGCTGTGAATAAAATCCATTATCTGGGGCTATCCCTGCTGGCGTTTTTTCCGCTATCTGAGGCCTTCGCCACGGTCTGCGTCAATGAAAATGGCGTGCCGACGGAGGTGTATTACGACCTGACGGATAAATTTAACAGCTCCAATAACCAGGTGGGGCAGATTGTCACGCTCAGCGAGAAGTCCCAGTGGGTGGGCGTCAACGCCGTCTGCCCTAAGGGAACGTCCGGGAACACCACCAAGCGCAGCTATGTTACCGATTTCCCTGTTACGGGCACCAGCGATGGCTACCAGTATCTGAAGCTAAACGACTATCTGGACGGGGCGATGAAAATTACCGACAGCTACGCTGGCACGTTTTATCCGCCCAAAAGCTACATCCAGATGGGGAGCCACCCGAATGTGTCTAAAAACAAACCGTTTGGCGTACAGGATTCCAGCCTCGTCTTCCGGCTTAAAGTGACCCGACGCTTTATCAATATGGTGGTGATCCCCCGGGCGACCATGTTCCGGGTTTACGTCACCACGACCTCCTCGGATCCGCTCACCACGCCGGTTTATACCATCAGCTACAGCGGGACTATTCAGGTGCCTCAGAGCTGTGAAATCAATGCCGGGAATGTGGTGGAGTTCGATTTCGGAGACATCGGCGCCTCCCTGTTCAGTAAAGCAGGCATCGGGAATAAGCCGGAGGGGATCTCAGCGCAAAGCAAAACCATCGGCATCAAATGCACCAACGTCGAGGCGAACGCCATGCTCACGATGCGTGTTGAAGCGGAGAAGGTTTCAGGCAGTGCGCTGGTTTCCGATAACGCGGATGTGGGTTTTGTGATTGCCAACAGTAATGGCGTGCCGCTGACGCCCAACAACCTGACCAGCAAAATCCCGTTCCGTCTGGACGACAGCGCTCAGGCGCAGGTGGGGATCCGCGCGTGGCCCGTCAGCGTAACCGGTAAAAAACCTGCCGAGGGGCGTTTTACCTCTCGCGGCTATTTACGCGTCGACTACGACTAAGGAGCAGGTATGCGAAACGGAATGCGGTATTTAGCCGCCGCGCTCTTTGCGCTTTGCTCCCCTGCACACGCAGAGACAGCGCTTGGGGAAATTAACATTCAGCTCTACGGCAATATCGTGGATTTTACCTGCGTGGCGGAGGGGGACGACAGCAATAAAACCGTCACGCTCGGCACCTGGCCCACGAAACAGCTTCGCACAACGGGGAGCCGGACGCAGCCTGTACCGTTCACCCTGAAGCTGACCGGATGTCCGCCGGGGGCGGCTTCGGTCACATTTACGGGGAAGATGGACGGGCATGATAATAGCCTGCTGGCGCTGAATGATGCCAGCGCGGCCAGCAACGTGGCCGTGGAGATCCTCGACCGGGATAAAACGCGCCTCGCGTTGCAGCAGACCAGCCAGACGGTGGCGGTAGATGCGCAGGGAAATGCCGAACTGTCGTTTTATGCCAATTATATCGCCACGGCGGATAACCCGCAGCCGGGACGGGCTGACGCCGATGCAACTTTCATGATTAATTATAATTAATCGTATCCACTCTCCCTGTAACGGTTATATGTTGCAGGGAGAGGGTAGGATTATAGTAATTCGTGCGCCTTCGCGTAATCAATTAATTCAACGATACTTTGCACGCCCAGCTTGGAAAAGATATTAGACTTATGGGCGCTAATTGTTTTGTTGCTAAGTAATAATTGATCCGCAATCTCCTTATTAGATAATCCGTTCGCCAGATATCGCAGAACCGTCACTTCACGATTTGATAATGGCATATCCACAGCGGCGCCCGTCCGCGAGCCCAGATGGTTTATAAAACTCAATGTTTCTGAGGGGAAGAAGGAATAGCCCGTCAGGATCATTTCCACCGCGTTATAAATTTCCCCCAGATCTTTTCGCTTACTGACAAAACCATTTGCCCCGGCGCGGATGGCGCGTCCTGCGTAGAAGGCTTCAGATTTCGAAGAGAGGAAAAGAACCTTAATGTCTTTATTTAAGTTCCTGATTCTTTTCAGTAATACGAACCCATCCGTGCCCGTCATTTCAATATCGAGAATGACCAGGTCAATGGGGTGGTTGCGTATACAGTCAAGCACCTCGTGGCTGTCGCCTGACTTCAGTTTGACCTGGATGTTTTTATTTTTCTGTAGCAGGACTTCTATCGACATTCTGACGATAGGGTGTTCGTCCATAATGATAACGGATGCCGGTTTCATTTTTTATGCCTCAGATTGTTAAAAGCGTTATGCTGAGTTTTGTTAAAACTCTCGAAAAGCCGGAAGGATAATTGCGCAGATCCTTGTACGGTAAATGTCCCTGGGAAGAGCGAAAGCATCCTTGTTTACGTAGTGGTGATATCAATGCCTCAGCGCAGTTATCTCATAAGGCTGGTTATGGCAAAATGATTTTTCTTATTCGCGTGTCAAACACGTCTTATTATACCGTTTAAGTATTGTCCGAAAAGCCTGTAAATTAATATCCATATATTGCTGATTATTATGTTCTGGATCTGAATCACTAACTTTTTAAAATTAGCAAAAATGTCCTGATATTGCATTTACCACACACTTTCATCTTTATGTAATAACAAAAAATAAACGATTTTACTGTATGTTAAATGAATGTTAACAGCGGGCAGGCTGTGACAACCAACATCCCGCCTGCCTGCCATCCCTGAAATCCGCCATTTCGTGCGTCATCTCTCCGTTTCAAACGCCTCCTGGCAAATTGCCGTTCCCAACAACAGAACAGTACTATCTGCTGTTTTCTTCACCTCTCATCGCATTCTTTTACAGGTGAATCGCTTGTTTTTACACCATTATCATCCTGTTAACTGAAGCGCCAGAACCTTAACGCATGGATAAAATCACTCTCGTTGAGCGTACCGGCAGCATTTCGCATGGTTTAAGACCTGGAATTAGGAATAGTTATAAAATCGAAAGTTTTGTTAAAAAACACAAAAATTTAACATACATCCTAAGTAATTTCCTAAAGGTCTTTAGGAATTAAGAAGTTACTGAATACGTTAATACGTGAAATCTGAGAGGTTGTTGAGAAGATGTAGCAACTCATGACGATGATTCAGCCCAAGTTTCGCCAGGATGCAGCTGAGACGGTAAATAATGCGGCTGTAGGGGCGGTTCTGTAACTGCGCGATCTGCCGCAAGGAGCTCCCCTGCGACAGCGCCTGTAAGATCGGCCATTCATCCCGTGAAAACCACTCTTTGCGGTTGCCGGCCGGTGACGGTGCTTCCAGCAAGGTTTGTTGCATAGCCAGCGCCGTTAGCTGGCGTTCAAGCACATGAAAAGGGCCAGCCGCTTTACAAAACAGGCGAGCATCATAATCATCGGCGCGGACGAGCAGGTAGGGTGTCAGGTAGGGGGCGAACAGGCTGTGGCGGCGTAATCGGTCCAGCAGGTCGATGAGCGGCGAGGCGCGGCTCTCAATGTCTATTACCAGACGTGATGAAGGCCAGTGATTTAAATCACTGAGGGCGGCTTCCAGCGTGGAATAGTCGCAGCAATTGCTCAGGGGCGACTGCCCGCTCAGTAAACCGGAACGGAAAAAATTATCCTGTGTGACCAGAATGATAAAGGGAGCATCGGTTTTGCGGGTCTGGTTGATTGACTGGCTCAAATATTCGAGACGATCAAAAAATGGGAGAGCAAAAGGCGAGTGCGTAGAACCCAGTGAATCACTTCCTGTCCGACGACGCCGGTAACGGCGCACTGTCATTCGCATAGCTTCCCTCTTGGCGATGACCGTTCAGTCCTCCTGCCATCTCCAGGATGGCCAATAATATCCCTGACCGAAGCGCGCGCCAGCATGAAGCGCGCAAGTACGGTCCCGTTCTGTTTCAATGCCTTCAATAAGCACATTCGCAGCGATTTTTGAACAAAGGGTGACCAGCTGTGTCAGCGCCTGCGTTTCACGTAAACGCCAGAAAGCGATCTTATCGATTTTTATTCCGCTTAATGGCAGGCGGCAGGATAAAAATGCTTGTCCTGACGCTTCATCAATATCATCCAGCCAGATCCGGTGTCCTCGCGCGGTCAACTGCTGAAGCGCACAACTCACCCTCAGACGCGCCGGGTCTGAGAGTGTAAAGAACGAGGCAGGCTCCACGAGTTCAATGTTCAGCGGTGGGCTGTTAAGTTGCAGTAAACGCTGAAACATTTCCGGTATGGTCAGAACGGTTATCGGCAAATTTATGAAAAGGTTGTCACAGGGGCAGGGGTTTTTTAACGCGGCGATCTGTGCTTCCAGCAGCATAAGCGCCCGGGCGGCGGACCAGTCCTGGAAAAAGCTTTCGTTTTGCTGATGCGGCGACAGCACGCTGAGCACTTCGGCCCCCACCGTGCGCGAAGATGAGAGGGCGACAATGGGTTCAAGCTTAATGCCTGTAATATCGTGTGAGATGTGCTGCACGCACGAGGGAAAACCTGTCTGGTCTGGCGCTGTCACTCCGTCGTCCTGTTCACTTCCAGCCTCCAGGCGGCCGGGTTACCGCAGGACAGTGTGAAGGTGAAGTAAACAGGAAAACAGCAGGCGTTACTTAAAAGCGGCTAAGCCTTTTCGCAGCCCGTAAAAGAGGGATAAATGTTGAAAAAACAGCCGTATTTACAATCAGCTAGTCATTATCGCCAGAGAAGGCGGAAAAGGCATTGACTCACTACGCATTGACCGTATAATTCCAGGCGTTTCACCACCGCGAAGTACACTCTTCTCCGTGCGCCCTTAGCTCAGTTGGATAGAGCAACGGCCTTCTAAGCCGTAGGTCGTAGGTTCGAATCCTACAGGGCGTGCCATTAAATTTCACATATTGCCGCCTGCGCGACGTCCTGCTGATTTTCTCCATGAAATACCCCTCGCGAAAGTAGCGTTAACGCACATTTTTCACAGCACAATTGACTGTTATAACAGTATTTTTCTTACCCTATGGCAATTTTGCTATTCCTCTACCATGCTCATATCACCTCACTCTTACTCGTGGGGCTTTTCGTAGTTGCTGATTAATCTCAAGGAAAAAGGTTATGAAAAAAACGACTGCTATTTTGATGGGCGCTGCATTTCTGTTTACCACCAATACCTTTGCGGCTGAACTGCTGACGAAAAACGAGTTTGAGAAAGTGGAATCACAGTATGAAAAAATTGGTACGGTTAGCACTTCCAATGAAGTCTCGGTAGACGACGCGAAAAAAGAGCTGATCGAGAAAGCCGATAAAGAAGGTGCTGATGTTCTGGTGCTGACTTCCGGCAACACCAACAACAAAATTCACGGTACCGCCGATATTTTCAAGAAAAAATAATGCCTTAGCAACCACCCCTGTTTCGGGGTGGTTGCGCGCCATACCTCCCGCCAGCCTTGTTTCTTGTCTCTTCTCGCTCAGAGATGTCCGTTGACACTTGATTACGCATTCATAATGCGTATAGTTCTCATTTGCATTTCTTTTAATAACTTTTAAGGCCCGACAACGGGTCATTTTTGCGCGCACGTTAAGAGCTCATTATGAACAACACCACAATGCACAAAACGCTGCTGGCGATTGCCATCGGCGCGGTTACACACTCCGCTTTTGCGGCGGATGAGAAAAAAGAGGACACCATCGTGGTCCAGTCCACGGCGGGGAGTGATTTCAAACCCGGTGGTGACCAGCTGCTTCCAGCCTTCCTCGACGGCCAGGTGGCGAACGGCGGGCGCATGGGTATGCTCGGTCAGCAGAACGCCATGGACGTGCCGTTCAACATCATCAGCTACACCTCGAAGCTGGTGGAAGATCAGCAGGCAAAAACCATTGCTGACGTGGTTGCCAACGACGCGGGCGTACAATTTGTTCAGGGTTACGGCAACAGCGCGGAAACCTTCCGCATTCGCGGCTTGAAGTTTGACGGCGACGATATGACCTTTGGCGGATTGTCCGGGGTGCTGCCGCGTCAGGTGGTGGATGCCCAGATGGTCGACCGTATCGAGATCTTCAAAGGGGCCAACTCCCTGATGAACGGCGCCGCAAGCTCCGGCGTGGGCGGGATGATCAACCTTGAGCCCAAACACGCGGGCGACACCCCGCAGGCGAAAGTGGGCGTTGACTACACCTCGGATTCCCAGATTGGCACCACGCTGGATGCGGGTCGTCGCTTTGGCGATAACGACCAGTTTGGCGCGCGCGTGAACCTCGTGCATCGCGAAGGGGAAACCGGCGTGCCGAACGACCGCCGCCGCACCACGCTGCTCTCCACCGGCCTGGATTACAAAGGCGACCGCTTCCGCACCTCGCTGGACCTGGGCTACCAGAAAAAAACCTTCCACGGCAGCCCAACCAGCGTCAACATCTCGGCGGTGGACTTTGTGCCTGAGCCGCCGAAGAACGATCGCAACTTCTCGCAGAAGTGGGCCTACAGCGATATCGAAAACGAGTTCGGGATGTGGCGCAGCGAGTATGACATCACCGATAGCTGGACGGCATATACCGGTCTCGGCGCGCAGCACGCGCACGAAGAAGGGATCTACAGCGCGCCGAAGCTCCTCGATAAGAGCGGTAATGCGACGGTCAGCCGCCTTGATACCAACCGCATCAGCGATTCCGTCAGCGGCATGGCGGGCATTCGCGGTAACTTTGACACCGGTTTTGTCTCGCACAAGGTCAACGTCGGGTATTCAGCGATGACCAAAAACGAAAAAATCGCGTGGAAAATGTCGGCGGCGGCAGATAACCCGACCACCAACATCTATCACAACACCGGCGTTGATATGCCGGACAGCACTAACTTCAACGGCTCAGGCGGGAAATACAGCGATCCGCTGACCAGCGGGCGCACCCGTACCCAGGGCTGGCTGCTGAGCGATACGCTGGGCGTACTGGACGACAAGCTGCTGTTCACCGCAGGCGCACGTCATCAGAAAGTTGTCATCCGCGGGTACAACAAAATCACCGGCGCGGAAAACGACGCGGACGGTTTCGACGGCAGCCGCTGGATGCCAACCTACGGCGTAGTCTATAAACCGTGGGAGGAAATTTCCCTCTACGCCAACCACACCGAGGCGTTACAGCCCGGTGAAACTGCGCCTCGCTCAGCAAACAACTACGGCCAGAGCACCGGTATCGTGCACTCTAAGCAGAACGAAGTGGGCGTAAAGGCGGACTTTGGCCGCGTGGGCGGCTCCCTGGCGCTGTTTGAGATCAAAATGCCGTCGGCGATCCTTGACGACAGCGGTCACTACGGCCTGGATGCAGAACAGCGTAACCGCGGCGTGGAGCTGAACGTCTTCGGCGAGCCAATGCTTGGGATGCGTCTGAATGCCAGCGCCACCTGGTTGCAGGCTGAGCTGACCAAAACCAAAAACGGCGTCAATCAGGGCAACGATGCGATCGGTATTCCGAGCTTCTACGCCGTGCTGGGCGCAGAGTACGATATCAAGCCGATTGAAGGCCTGACGGCGACCGCGCGCGTTAACCACTCCGGCACGCAGTATGCCGATCTTGCGAACACCAAAAAGCTGGACAGCTACACCACGCTGGATCTGGGCATGCGCTATCGCTTCGCGGTGAACCACAATGAAAACCAGATGACCGTGCGGGCAGGCATCGACAACGTGACCAACGAGAACTACTGGTCAAGCGTGGACGATTCCGGTACTTACATCACTCAGGGCGAGCCGCGTACCTTTAAGGTCTCGGTTGGCTACGAGTTCTAAGCGTTCCACCTCGTTATCCGGGGCAGGGACGCCCCAATCCCTTCGTTGTCGTGTTATAAAATTGTAATAAAAGCTTCTTACACTGGTCGCCACATCCTTACCTCTTGGCCAATGACAGGAAGCCGCTATGGGCAGACCCCTCAAATCCGTATTTAAAAAAGAACATCGCGACGATATCAGTAACCGCAGCGCTAACCCGGTATTCTCCGAGGTTGCAGAGGTGTTCCTCTCCCGCCGCCGTTTTCTCCAGATGGGGGCCGTAGCGGGGGCCGCCGTATCATTCCCGTATCTGATCACACCCGAAAATGCCATTGCCGCGGTATCGAAGCCTTCCGCGCTGGCAAAAGCGGTTTCCCTGGGCTTTACCAGCATCGACGTCTCCACGGAAGACACGGTCAGGGTGCCAGAAGGCTATATTGCCCGCCCGTTCTATCGCTGGGGTGATCCGACGGGAATCAAAGACAACATGCCGGCATTTAAGCCGGACGCCAGTAATACCACAGACGAACAGGCTGTGCAGGCGGGCATGCACCACGACGGCATGGCGTGGTTTAGCCTGCCGCAGGGGGCGCAAAACCCGGAACATGGCCTGCTGGCGCTGAACCATGAATACATCGATAACGGGATGCTGTTTACCGACGGTACGGCGAACTGGAGCCTCGATAAAGCCCGCAAGGGGCAGAACGCGATGGGCGTGTCGGTGGTGGAAGTGAAAAAAACGGGCAGCGGCTGGGAGGTGGTGCGTCCGTCTTCCTTCGCCCGGCGTATTACCGTCAATACGCCGATGCAGCTTACCGGCCCGGCGCGGCATCAGGATTTAATGAAAACCGCCGCCGATCCGCAGGGGGAACGCGTTCTGGGCACCATGCAGAACTGCGCCAACGGCCACACGCCTTGGGGCACCTATCTCACCTGCGAGGAGAACTGGTCGGACATTTTTGTGAAAAAAGCCGATCTCAATCCGCTGGAAAAACGCTACGGCATTAGCGACAGCGATGAGTCCTATCGCTGGAACGAGGTGGATGAGCGGTTCAGCGTCGATAAAACCCCTAACGAACCCAACCGTTTCGGCTGGGTGGTGGAGATCGATCCCTACAACTCGACCTCCACGCCGCGCAAGCACACCGCGCTGGGCCGCTTCAAGCATGAGGGGGCCGCCGTCACGCTCGCCGCCGATAATCGCGTGGTGGTCTACATGGGCGACGACCAGAAGTTTGAGTACATCTATAAGTTTGTCTCCGACAAAAAATACGATCCCGCGAACCGTGAAGCCAATATGCAGCTGCTGACGTCCGGCACGCTGTACGTCGCCAGGTTCAACGAAGACGGGAGCGGCGACTGGCTGCCGCTGATCTTCGGGCAAAATGGCCTGGATAAAAGCAACGGGTTTGAAAGCCAGGGCGATCTGCTGATCAAAACCCGCCTGGCGGCCGACGCGGTGGGGGCAACGAAAATGGATCGTCCCGAGTGGATTGCCGTCGATCCGCACGCCAGCGGCAGCGTCTACTGTACGCTCACCAACAACAGCGATCGCGGTAAAGAGGGGAAGGCACCGGTCGATGCCGCTAACCCGCGCGCCAACAACGTGTTTGGTCACATCATGCACTGGCACGAAGAGGGTGCCGATCCTGCCGCCGCACGCTTTAAGTGGGATATTCTGGTTATGGCCGGGCGTACCGACGGCGACGATCCGAAGGCCAAAGGCTCCATGCAGGGCGCGGCATTCGGCAGCCCGGATGGGTTGTCGTTCGATCACCAGGGCGTCCTGTGGATCCAGACCGACGTCTCCTCCAGCACCATCAATAAGAAAGCGTACGAGGGGATGGGCAATAACCAGATGGTCGCCACCATTCCGGGCACCAACGAGTATCGCCGTTTTCTGACCGGGCCGCGCGGATGTGAAATCACCGGCATTGCGTTTACGCCGGACAACCGCACACTGTTTATCAACATTCAGCATCCGGGGGAGGGCGGGGATGATATTACCGACCCGGCCAATCCGCGCGCCGTTTCCAACTGGCCAGACGCCAGCCCGAACGGGCGTCCGCGATCGTCAACGGTGGTGATTACCAAAGCGGACGGCGGGCTCATCGGGTCGTGACGTTTATCCGCCGGGCGCATGCGCTGGCCCAGCGTTAAGCTTGCTACCACCAGCATGAAGTGTTAAAACGTGCCCCTTCTAAAAAAGAGACAGGGGTAGGGCGTGAAAGACGCGTCATCCGCTTCAGGCCATGGTAGCGCTGAAGCTTCGTCGGATCAGAGTCCGACGCTGCAACGTGGTTTGCAAAATCGACATATTCAGTTAATTGCCCTTGGCGGCGCGATCGGTACCGGGCTGTTTCTCGGCATCGGCCCCGCCATCCAAATGGCTGGCCCGGCGGTTCTGCTGGGTTACGCTCTCGCCGGGATTATCGCCTTCCTGATCATGCGCCAGCTCGGCGAGATGGTCGTTGAAGAGCCGGTGTCCGGCTCCTTCGCACATTTTGCCTATAAATACTGGGGGCCGTTCGCAGGCTTCCTCTCCGGCTGGAACTACTGGGTGATGTTCGTGCTGGTGGGCATGGCAGAGCTGACCGCCGCTGGCATCTATATGCAGTACTGGCTTCCGGACGTGCCGACCTGGATTTGGGCCGCGGCCTTCTTCATCATCATTAACGCCGTTAACCTTGTGAACGTGCGCCTGTATGGCGAGACCGAGTTCTGGTTTGCGCTCATCAAGGTGCTGGCGATTATTGGCATGATCGGCTTTGGCCTGTGGCTGCTGTTCTCCGGTCACGGCGGCGAGCGTGCAAGCATCGACAACCTGTGGCAGCACGGCGGCTTTCTGGCGACCGGCTGGAAAGGGCTGATCCTGTCGCTGGCGGTCATTATGTTCTCCTTCGGCGGGCTGGAGCTGATTGGCATCACCGCGGCTGAAGCGCGCGATCCGCACAAAAGCATTCCGAAAGCAGTCAACCAGGTGGTGTACCGTATCCTGCTGTTCTATATCGGCTCGCTGGTGGTGCTGCTGGCGCTCTATCCGTGGGTGGAAGTGAAATCTGACAGTAGTCCGTTCGTGATGATTTTCCACGATTTGAACAGCAACGTGGTGGCTTCGGCGCTGAACTTCGTCATTCTCGTGGCGTCATTGTCGGTTTACAACAGCGGGGTTTACTCCAACAGCCGCATGCTGTTTGGCCTCTCCGTACAGGGCAACGCGCCGAAGTTCCTCACCCGCGTCAGCCGTCGCGGCGTGCCGATCAATTCGCTGTTCCTTTCTGGCGCTATCACCTCGCTGGTGGTGCTGATTAACTATCTGCTGCCGAAAGAGGCGTTTGGCCTGCTGATGGCGCTGGTTGTCGCCACGCTGCTGCTGAACTGGATCATGATCTGCCTGGCGCACCTGCGCTTCCGCGCGGCAATGCGCCGCAAAGGGCGCGAGACCCAGTTTAAAGCGCTGCTCTATCCTGCGGGGAACTACCTCTGTATCGCCTTCCTCGGGCTGATTCTGGTGCTGATGTGCACCATGGATGAGATGCGCCTGTCAGCGATGCTGCTGCCGGTGTGGGTGGTGTTCCTGTTTATCGCGTTTAAGCTTTCACGAAGGTAAAAGCAAAACGGCAACCTGGTTGCCGTTTTTAGTATTTGCACCCTCTCCCTGTGGGAGAGGGCCGGGGTGAGGGCACCAGACCGCACCAAACCAGACCGCACCACACTGCCCGCCTTCACGCCCGGTGGCGCAGCGCTTACCGGGCCTACATGTTCGGGGACGTTATTTAGTAGGCCGGGTAAGGCGCAGCCGTCACCCGGCACCTCCCCTTCACCTTTATCGTGACTCCCCTCCCAATTCTGTTTTGATCCACAGGATCTTTATTTTGTAATCGATTACTTTTCATTTGAACGAATTTGTAATCGATTACTTTTTCCGGGTGAGGCTTATCATGGTGTCAACTGAGAGTAGTGAAAAGGCGATAGCGCAGCACCGGCTGCTGGTGCCGCGTCTGTCGTTGATGATGTTTCTGCAATTTTTTATCTGGGGTAGCTGGTCGGTCACGCTTGGCCTGGTGATGACCCGGCACAACATGTCTTTGCTGATTGGCGACGCGTTCTCTGCCGGACCCATCGCTTCCATTCTTTCGCCGTTCGTGCTCGGGATGCTGGTGGACCGCTTCTTTGCCTCGCAGAAGGTGATGGCGGTGATGCACCTCGCGGGCGCGGCGATCCTCTGGTTCGTGCCGGGGGCGCTGATTGCCGAGAACGGCGCGCTGCTGATTGGCCTGCTGTTTGGCTACACGCTCTGCTATATGCCGACGCTGGCGCTGACCAACAACATTGCGTTTCACAGCCTGGCGAACGTGGATAAAACCTTCCCGGTAGTGCGCGTGTTCGGCACCATCGGCTGGATCGCGGCGGGCATTTTCATCGGCGTCACCGGCGTGGCGTCCAGCGTCACCATCTTCCAGGTGGCGGCGATAAGCTCCGTGCTGCTGGCGCTCTACAGCCTGACGCTGCCGCACACGCCCGCGCCAGCGAAAGGCCTGCCGGTAAAGGTGCGGGATCTCTTCTGCGCGGACGCCTTCGCGCTGCTCAAAACCCGCCACTTCTTCGTCTTCTCCGTCTGCGCGATGCTGATCTCCGTCCCGCTCGGTACCTACTACGCCTACACCGCCTCGTATCTGGCGGATGCCGGGATTGCCGACGTCAGCACCGCCATGTCCTTCGGGCAGATGTCTGAGATCGTCTTCATGCTGATTATCCCTCTGCTGTTCCGCCGCCTGGGCGTGAAATATATGCTGCTGATCGGCATGCTGGCATGGTTCGTGCGTTATGCCATGTTCGCGCTGGGCGTCAGCGAGGAGGGGCGCATTCTGCTGTATCTCGGCATTCTGCTCCACGGCGTCTGCTACGATTTCTTCTTTGTCGTCGGCTTTATCTATACCGACCGCGTGGCGGGCGAAAAGGTGAAAGGTCAGGCGCAGAGCATGATCGTGATGTTCACCTACGGCATCGGCATGCTGCTCGGCTCGCAGATTTCCGGCGCGCTCTACAACCGCCTGGTGGCAGGACAGACCGTGCCGCAGGCGTGGGTCACATTCTGGTGGATCCCGGCGGTGGCTGCCGCGGCGATCGCGCTGATTTTCCTTCTCACGTTTAAGTATGACGATGACAAGGCGTAACGTTCAGGAGGTGGTATGAGGACAATGAAAGGACCGGGCATTTTTCTGTCGCAGTTTATTGGCGGGGAAGCGCCCTTCAACACGCTCGACGGGCTGGCAGGATGGGCGGCGGGGAAGGGTTACAAAGCGGTGCAGATCCCCTGCAACCATCCGCATATCTTTGATGTGGAGAAAGCCGCAGAGAGTCAGGCCTACTGCGATGAAATCGCGGGCAAGCTGGCCGCGCATGGGCTGGTCATCAGCGAGCTGTCGACCCATCTGGAAGGGCAGCTTGTTGCGGTAAACCCGGTTTACAGCGAGGCGTTTGACCATTTCGCCCCTGCTTCCGTGCGCGGTAACGAGGCGGCGCGTCAGGCGTGGGCGACGGAAAAGCTGAAGCAGGCGGCGGTCGCCTCGGCCAGGTTAGGCCTGAAAGCGCACGCCACCTTCTCCGGATCGCTGGCCTGGCCGTTTTTCTATCCGTGGCCGCCGCACAACGAGCAGCGCTTTCAGGAGGCGTTCCAGGCGCTGGCAACCCGCTGGCGGCCGATTCTGGATACCTTCGACGAGCAGGGCGTGGACGTCTGCTTTGAGCTGCATCCGGGGGAAGATCTGCACGACGGCGTCACCTTCGAGCGTTTTCTGGCGCTGGTCGATAACCATCCGCGCTGTAATATTCTCTACGATCCAAGCCATATGCTGCTCCAGCAGATGGACTATCTGGCCTTTATCGATATCTTCCACGCGCGCATTAAAGCGTTCCACGTGAAGGACGCCGAGTTCCGCCCCAGCGGGCGCAGCGGCGTCTACGGCGGCTACCAGCCGTGGATCAACCGCGCCGGACGCTTCCGCTCGCCCGGCGACGGACAGATCGACTTTAAGGGCATTTTCAGCAAGCTGACCCAGTACGACTACGACGGCTGGGCGGTGCTGGAGTGGGAGTGCTGCCTGAAGGATGGCGATGCCGGCGCGCGTGAGGGCAGCGAATTTATCCGCCGTAATATCATCCCGGTTTCCGGACGGGCGTTTGATGATTTCGCCGCAGGGGGCAGCCATGATTAACGTCGGGATTATCGGCAGCGGGTTTATTGGCCCGGCGCATATCGAGGCGCTCAGGCGTCTCGGGTTTGTGCAGGTGGTCGCGCTCTGTGACGGCTCGCTCGTTAAGGCGCAGGAAAAGGCGCGCCAGCTCAATGTGCCGCACGCCTGTGCCAGCGTGGAGGAACTGCTCGCGCTCCCTGATTTGCACGCGGTGCACAACTGCACGCCGAACCACCTGCACGCGGAGATTAACCGCCAGATCCTGCGCGCGGGCAAGCATGTGTTTTCCGAAAAGCCGCTGTGCATGACGCCGGACGAGGCGCGCGAGCTGGTGGCGCTGGCGGAGCAGGCGGGCGTGGTGCATGGCGTGAGTTTTGTCTATCGCCAGTTTGCGATGGTGCGCCAGGCGGCGAGCATGATGCGTGCGGGCAGCCTCGGGCGGCTGTTTGCTTCGCACGGCAGCTATTTACAGGACTGGATGCTGCTGGAAACCGACTACAACTGGCGGGTTGATGCCGCACTCGGCGGCGCGTCGCGGGCGGTGGCGGATATCGGCTCCCACTGGTGCGATACGGTACAGTATGTGACCGGCAGGCGCATTACCGGGGTGATGGCTGATTTATCCACCGTCTGGCCGACGCGCAAGGCCAGCGTGGGCGGTCATCAGACCTTCTCCCATGACGAGCAGGCGGAGTATGAAGACAAACCGGTCACCACCGAAGACTTTGGCTCGGTGCTGTTCCGCTTTGACGACGGCAGCAAGGGCAGCTTTAGCGTCTCGCAGGTGAGCGCGGGGCGAAAAAATCGCCTGACCTTTGAAATTAACGGCAGCGAGCAGTCGGTGGCGTGGGATCAGGAAATCCCGCAGCAGCTGTGGATCGGCCATCGCGCCAGGGCAAACCAGACGCTCAGCGACGATCCGGGCCTGATGAACCGTGACGTGGCCGACAGCGCCCACTTCCCCGGCGGGCACATTGAAGGCTGGCCGGATGCCTTTAAAAATATGATGGCGCAGTTTTACCGTGCCGTGCAGGCGGGCGCGATGCCGGATAATCCGCAGTTTGCCACCTTCCACGATGGCGCCTGTGTGATGTATATCATTGATGCGATTATGAAAAGTCATCAGCAGCAGCGCTGGGTGCGCGTGGAATACTGACGCATTGCCCGGTTCGCCGGGCAACCAATTTATGGTAGCCTGCACAAAACGCTAACCGCAGGATGTATCGTCGCTATGTCAATTCAGAAAATCGCTCAACTGGCCGGGGTATCCGTGGCAACGGTCTCCCGCGTACTGAATAACAGCGATACCGTGAAGGCGAAAAACCGCGAGCGCGTTTTGCAGGCGATCCAGGAGAGTAACTATCAGCCCAATCTGCTGGCGCGTCAGCTGCGCACTGCCCGCAGCTATATGATCCTGGTGATGGTCTCGAACATCGCCAACCCGTTCTGCGCCGAAGTGGTGAAGGGCATTGAAGCCGAGGCAGAAAAGAACGGCTATCGCATTCTGCTGTGCAACTCCGGCTCGGATATTGAGCGCTCCCGCTCGGGCTTAAGCCTGCTCTCCGGCAAAATCGTCGACGGCATTATCACCATGGATGCGTTCTCGAAACTGCCGGAGCTGGCCGCGCTGATTGGCAACGCGCCGTGGGTGCAGTGCGCTGAATACGCCGATGCGGGCGCGGTCTCCTGCGTGGGGATTAATGATGTTGATGCCTCCCAGCACGTTGTCAGCCAGCTTGCCGACGGGGGACGCAAACGCATTGCGCTCATCAACCACGACCTCAGCTACAAATATGCCCGTCTGCGCGAGCGCGGCTATAAGAGCGTCATACACCTGCGGGATCTGGACTATCAGGCGGTGGAGTACGCCAGTGAGCTCAGCTCCGGTGCGGGCATGGCGGCGATGCAAAACCTGTTAAAAGCAAACCCGCCGGATGCGGTGTTTGCCGTTTCCGATACGCTGGCGGCGGGGGCGCTGCGCGCCATTCAGCAGGCAGGGCTGCGGGTGCCAGAAGATATCGCGGTGGTCGGCTTTGACGGCACTGAGCTGGCGGAGATGATTTCACTCACCACTATTGAACAGCCGTCGCGGGATATCGGGCGCAAGGCGGTCAATCTGCTGTTAAATAAGATCGACAACCCGGATGCGCCCACGGAAAGGGTCATGATGGACTGGCGCTTTATTTCCCGCGCCAGCTCCTGATTATCTGGCGATGACGCCAGCCAGCGAGCGAATATCGTTTCCGGTTGGCGACTGGTGAATACGCAGGCCAAATTCATCTACCACCGCGAAAATATGATCGAAGATGTCGGCCTGAATATCTTCGTATTCCGCCCAGATCACCGTGTTGGTAAAGGCATATATTTCAATCGGCAGCCCGTTGGCATCCGGCGCGAGCTGGCGCACCATCAGCGTCATATCTTTGCGAATGCGCGGGTGGTTACGCAGATATTCATTCAGGTAGGCACGGAAGGTGCCGATATTGGTCATCTTGCGCAGGTTTAATACCGATTCCCCTTCGCCGTTCTGCTGATTCCACAGGTTAATTTCCTCATGACGCGCCGCCAGATACGGCTTCAGCAGTTTCGCCTGAATCAGTTTCTGCTGCTCCTGCTCGTCGAGGAAATGAATGCTGGTGGTATCGATATTCAGGCTACGCTTGATGCGGCGACCACCGGAGGCGGACATGCCGCTCCAGTTGATGAACGCATCGGACACCAGCGCCCAGGTCGGGATGGTGGTGATGGTGTTATCGAAGTTGCGCACTTTAACGGTGGTCAGGCCGATGTCGGTCACCGTGCCGTTGGCGCCGTACTTCGGCATCTCCAGCCAGTCGCCGAGCTTGAGCATGTCGTTGGCGGAGAGCTGAATGCCCGCCACTAAGCCCAGTATCGGGTCTTTAAAGACCAGCATCAGAACGGCAGCCATCGCACCCAGGCCGCTTATCAGAATGGCGGGTGACTGACCGATCAGCAGGGAGATAATCAGTATCCCCACCAGAATGGCACTCACCAGCTTAACGCCCTGGAATATCCCCTTCAGCGGCAGCTGCGAGGCGGTAGCCATTTTCTGCGACAGATTGAAAATCACGTCCAGCAACGAGAAGAAGGAGAGCAGGGCATAAACCATCACCCACAATTTCGCGCAGGTGGTGAGTAATTCCGCCGCTTCGCTGCCTTTTTGCAGCCACAGAACCGCCTGAACGTTGACGATTATCCCCTGGAGGGTAAACGCCAGACGGTGAAATAATTTGTTCTGCGTAATGATCTGCAACCATAAATGACTGCTGGCCTGGGCGCGTTTCTCGAATGCGCGCAGCACCACTTTGTGCAGAATAAAATGAACGATAATGGCCGTAAGAAAAATAATACCAAAGATAATCACTAAAGAGGTGGTGTGATTAATTTCAATCCCTAACTCTTCAACCTGAGCAATTAATTCCTGCATAACGTCTCCTGTATTGATGCAGCCCCATAATGGCGGCTGCGGATCTATTATGCAAATTCAGGCAGTTTTATTTTGTCGCCGGACAGGCCTTGACGACCGGTAAACACAGACGATGACGCATACGCAGCGTGACCAGCGCCAGCACCACCATCATGGCCGTTTCCACCATCAGGAAGACGTTGACCGCCTGGGTATAATCTCCGTGATGATTTTGCAGCCCGTGCAGCAAAATCGCGCCGAAAATGGCCGGGCCAAGCCCCAGCGCAGCCTGTTGCAGCGTGCTTAAAATCGCGCTCGCGGCCCCCGCGTCGTCAGGCTGAATATCGCGCATCCCGATACGGTAGAAGCTGTTTACAATCAGCGCCTGCCCGTAACCCACCAGCCCGGTGGCCGGGGCCAGCGTCAGCGCGGTATTCTGCATTCCCCAGTGACGGAACGTGGCGATCAACGTCACCAGGCCGACAAGCTGAATCGCAAGCCCGGTCAGCAGGATGGCGCTGGTGCTGTAGCGGGCAATCAGGCGTGGGGCGAACCAGGCAGAAATAAAATAGGTGACGCCAAGCGCGATAAAGCTGTTCCCGGACTGCCACGGCGCCATCCCCAGACCGCTTTGCATGGTCAGCGCCATACAGAACATGAACCCGGACCAGACGCTGAAAAAGAGTATCCCGATCAGCACGCCAAAGCGGATGCTGCGCAGCTGTAACAGGCGTGGCGCGATGAGCGGGTGGGCATTCTCACGCTCTTTTTTGCGCGCGTTCAGCACCATCAAACAGGCCAGCGGCACAATCGCCAGCAGTGCGGCCTTCAGCGGCCACGACCAGTGCCACTGCGGGCCGAGCGCCATCGGAAACAGCAGACAGCACAGTATTGCCGTCAGCAGGACAGTCCCGGTCCAGTCAATGCGCGACGGCGTGTCGCGGCGGGTTTCCGGCACGTAGCGACGGCTCAGCGCCAGCACCACCAGACAAATCGGCACGTTGATAAAGAAGGCGTTGCGCCAGCCCAGCCCGGCGATGTCCGCCGATACCAGCCAGCCGCCACCCATCTGGCCGACGATAAACGCAATTCCGCCGATACCCCCGAACAGGCTGATCGCTCTGGCGTGTGCCGTTCCTTTTAACGTCACATGCAACGTCGCGAGAATTTGCGGCATGATCAGCGCGGCGCCCGCGCCCTGAAGAATGCGCGCGCCAAGCAACTGTTCGATATTGCCCGCCATGCCGCACAGCAGCGAGGCCAGGCCAAAACACGCCACGCCCCACATAAACAGGCGACGGCGGCCAAGGTTATCGCCCAGCTTGCTGCCGGGTGCCAGGCAGACGGCAAAGGCCACGCCGTAGAGGGCGACGATCAGCTCCAGTTCGGTGGCGGTGGCGTGTAACGAATGGGTGATGGAATCCAGCGCCACGTTGGTGATTGAGGTATCAATCAGCGGCAGCATCTGGCCGGTTAACAGCAATATCAGGCCCGCACGACCCGGTGAAACAACTGACGTATTCATGGTGACTCCATTGCGTCAAACAGCGTAGAGTCGTAGCATCAACCATCTGATAAACGGGTACCAGTTCTTGCTTATACTGGTACTGGCACTACCATGCAGGAGATGTTATGGCGCTGATGTCTGAACCTGTCACCTCTCTCCAGGATGACACCCGCAAGCAGCTGGGCGCGTTTTTGCGTGCCCGGCGCGAAAGCCTTGATCCGCAGCGGCTCGGCTTACCGCGTAGCGGCCGCCGCCGCACGCCGGGCCTGCGTCGGGAGGAGGTGGCGATGCTCGCGGATGTCGGCGTGACCTGGTACACCTGGCTGGAGCAGGGCCGGGACGTCAATCCGTCCAGCGCGGTGATGGCCGCCATCGCAAAAGCGCTGCAATGCACCCCGACCGAAGCCCGGCATCTTTTTGTGCTCGCCGGTTTGCCGCCGGGCGAAGCCCCGCAGGCGGTGTGCTGCGAGGGGATCAGCGAAGGCACGCGTCGCCTGCTGGATACCCTGATGCCGAAACCTGCCAGTATTCAGAAACCGAATTTCGATATCGTGGCGTGGAACGACAGCTTCGGCCACCTGATGGGTGTCGATTTCAACGCCATCCCGCCGGAAGATCGCAACTGTATTTACCTGTTCCTCACCCATCCGGCGTGGCGCGCGCGGCTCGGCAAACGTGACGACGTGCTGCCGATTTTCGTCTCCTACTTCCGCGCGGCCATGGCTGAGCACCGTGGCGACCCGCTCTGGGAAGCGAAGCTGGCGCGTTTTTTTGCGGTGTCCGAAGAGTTCAAAACCCTGTGGCACCAGCGTAACGACGTGCGCGGCGTGGAGAACCAGCTCAAGCTGTTCACCCATCCCGAGCTGGGGGATTTTCATCTCCAGCAGATGTACTGGTACTCCGCCCCGCGAAACGGATCGCGGCTGCTGGTCTATTTACCCGTGGATGAGGCAGGGGAGAAGGCGATGGCGTGGCTGGCGGAGCAGGGGAAGTAAGTTTTTTGCGAGGGGCTTTCAGGGAATCAGAGCTGGCTCTGCTAAGCGGATGAGACAGGTATAAGGTGGCGTTTAACTTAAACCAACCGACTGAATCGACATCATTTCGATGAGGGATTAAGTCGACTATACTCACGCCATGAGAAACAACAAATGTCGCCACTGATGATTGATTCCGCAGATTTCAGCCAAAAACTCGGCCTTATCTCCCGAAACGTCGAACACACCGAAGCGTTCCTGGCACGAGGTACGGCGGATTTTCATCTGCCGGGGTTTCTGCTGCCTGTCGGATACCGGCTCCTGAAATCGCGTTATGGTGATGAATATCGTCTCGTGACCACCGATGACGGCAAACCTTATACGGCGTATGCCGTAAAGCTTAAATTTCATAAAGAAATTACCTTTCCCCACGGTGCCGCCACGCAGGTGATGGTGTGGCGTACTCCGCGTGCCGTTCATCAACGCGTGATAAGCGGGTTACCACAACTCTTTTTTCAGTGGGTGCTAAGCGAATACGACATCGTTGTCTCTGACAGCGAACAAACGGGCGACGGGCAACGGTTCTGGCTGCGCATGATCGACTGGGCGTTTACCATGAACTATCGCATTAGCGTGGCGGACGGTACGGTGGGAGAAGAGTGGACGTTAACGCCCGTAAATTCCTACGCTGAGCTGGAAGAGCGCTGGATTGCTTTTGCCTGGGGAAACGATCGTGAGGTTCATCCGCATCGCAGGCTTGTCATCAGTAAAACGTAACGGGCCGCATGCAGCGGCCCATTTTCATTAGCACTCAGTCACAATCGTGCTCAGGGGCAGACGAGACTTCGGCAGCGTGGCGTTAAAATCTTCCACGCTGTGGTGCCCAACCGGGACCACCACCAGGCTGGTGAAGCCTTTCTCTTTCAGGCCAAACTCTTCATCGAGGATCGCGGCGTCAAACCCTTCGATGGGTACCGCATCCAGGCCCATCGCGGCCACGCCCAGCAGGAAGTTGCCGACGTTCAGGTAAACCTGCTTCGCCATCCACTGGTCGTCATCTTTCAGATCCACGCGGTGCATGTCGGCAAAATAGCAGCGGCCTTTGTGATTCGCGGCTTTAGCTTCTGGCGTGGCGAAACGGCCGTCAGCCTCTTCCTGATCGACAACGCGCTCAAGCCAGGCATCGTCCATCGCGGTTTTCGCGCAGAACACCACCACGTGAGAGGCATCCAGCATTTTGCGTTCGTTAAACACATAGGTGCCCGCCGCGGATTTTGCCACGCGCGCTTTACCCTCTTCAGTGCTGGCAACAATAAAGTGCCACGGCTGGGAGTTGGTGCTGGACGGGCTGTATTGCAGCAGCGTTTTGATTTTTTCCGCTTCTTCTGCGGTCAGTTTTTTGGCTGGGTCGAACGCCTTGGTAGAGTGGCGTTTCAGGGCGACAGAAATAATATCCATAACAACTCCTGGTGATGAAATTCGCCCGCGGGCGGGCGTGAAAGGAAAGCAGATTACCGCGCGAAGCGGGAAAAGATAAGTGCGATTCGAGCGCTTATTCTGTTCGTCTGAGACGAACAATCAGGCTGGCCGAATCCACTTCTGATCTTTTTTCGGCAGTTTATCAACGACCAGATTCCACGAATCCGTAATCAGGTCGGTGACCAGTTCAGGCGTGATGTCGTCCGTGCCATAAAGGGAGATCCAGTGTTTTTTATTCAGATGGTAACCGGGCTCCACGCCACGGTAGATCTGCTGATTGAGCAGCGATTTTTCCGGATCGGATTTCAGGCTGACGTGGGCCCGACCGTGAGCCGTCGCCATCAGCATAAAAATTTTCCCGCCCACCTTAAACACGTCATACTCCGGGCCAAACGGCCAGCAATGTTCGGTAAAAGGCATCTCCAGCGCGACGCGTCTGGCATGTTCCTGCAAGGATTTACTGTCCATGGTTATCTTCCTCAGCAAGCCCGCGCCACATGGCTTCAAAGCCCAGCGCTTTAAAATCGACGGCACGGGACGGATCGCGCGCGGCAAACTCCATGGTGGTTTCAGCCAGCGATAAGAACATTGCATCACCGAAGGTCTTAAACTCGTCAGACATAAACACCGGGCGGATCGAACGACGACACAGTTCATGCAGTTCCGGGAACATGTCTTTCACCGCCTGCTCGGTTTCGGCGTTTAGCTTTTCACTGACGCCAATCTGACGGATAGCCGCATGCGCCAGGGGGTTACGAATGCCCCAGTCCACATAGCTGTTCCAGATATTGCGGGTATGCTCTTTTGGCTCGGTGATGGTCCGATCGAGATTCGCCAGCATGGTCTGGCAGAGATCCTGCTTCAGATGCAGGTAGAGGGCATTCAGCAGATCGTCTTTGGTAGCAAAGTAGCGAAACAGTGTCCCTTCAGCGACGCCCGCATTACGGGCAATTAACGCCGTTGAGGCGGCAATACCTGACTGCGCAAACGCAGCCGTTGCTGCTTCCAGTAAGGCCTGTTTTTTATCTTCACTCTTCGGACGTGCCACTAAATTTTTCCTCCCGTCAATTGTAAAAGCCCTGATTGAAACACGAGCCTTGATACGCTGCAACGCGGAATGTCAAAGATCGAAAACCTTCTTGACGGCGTAATCATCCTATCTATAATGAGTGCTTACTCACTCATAATCAAGTATCACCCGCGCAAACCATCGGATGGGGCGCGTAGGCGGGTCAGGAAATGAAAAAGCCTCTATTCATCTGCGTGGTGTTAGTCATGATTATTGCTTCAGCTGCCAGTTTACCGTTTGTACTGAATGCCGGATTTGGCCAGCCACCGCAGGGTGCGCAGCTCTCTGAAGTGGAAGCCTCTCCGCACTATCGCGACGGGCAATTCCATAACACGCTCCCTACGCCGGGCTTTACCGGGCAACAAAATATGCTGGTGGCATGGTGGCAGTTCCTTACCCGTAAAACCGAAAACGCCCGTCCTGCGCAGCCGCTGCCGCTGGTGAAAACCGATCTGGCGAGCCTGTCGCCTGAACAGGACACACTGGTGTGGCTCGGCCACTCCTCCTGGTATATGCAGCTGGCGGGGAAACGCATCCTGATCGATCCGGTTCTGAGTAGCTACGCCGCACCGTTCTCCTTCCTCAATAAAGCGTTTGCGGGGGAGTACCCGTGGCGTGCGGAGAGCATGCCGGAGATCGACCTGCTGATTATCTCCCACGATCACTATGACCATCTGGATTACGCCACCATCAAGGCGCTGCTGCCGAAGGTTAAGCGCGTGGTCACGCCGCTGGGCGTGGGGTCGCATCTGCGCTACTGGGGGATGAACCCTGAGATTATCGACGAGCGGGACTGGAACCAGTCGGTGCATATCAGCGATGCGCTGACGGTACACGTTCTGCCGGCGCGCCATTTTTCCGGGCGCGGCATTAAGCGTAACCAGACCCTGTGGGGCAGCTTTATGTTTGTCACCCCAGAGCGAAAGGTCTACTACAGCGGAGACTCCGGTTACGGCCCGCACTTCAAGGCGATTGGCGAGCAGTTTGGCGGAGTTGACTTAGCCATCATGGAAAACGGCCAGTACGACCAGGACTGGAAGTACATCCATATGCACCCGGCAGAAACGGCGCAGGCCTCGGCAGATCTCAATGCCAAAGCGGTCGTGCCGGGACATAACGGGCGTTTTGTGCTGGCGAAACATACCTGGAACGATCCACTGATCCAGCTGGCGAAAGCCAGTAAGGATAAAAACTACCGGCTGCTGACGCCGGAGCTGGGCGAGCCCGTGCGGGTGAGTGATACCACGCAACAATTTCGCGAGTGGTGGGAATAATGTTTAAGCGAGAAGCAGAGGGGGAGAGCAGTATGACGATTTCCGCTCAGGTCATTGATACGATTGTCGAATGGATTGATGACAATCTACACCAGCCGTTACGCATCGAAGAGATTGCCCGCCATGCGGGTTACTCAAAATGGCATCTACAGCGGCTGTTTATGCAGTACAAAGGCGAAAGTCTGGGGCGCTACATCCGCGAACGCAAGCTGCTGATGGCGGCGCGCGATCTGCGTGAGTCAGACGAGCGCGTGTACGATATCTGCCTGCGCTACGGGTTTGACTCGCAGCAGACGTTTACCCGCATCTTTACCCGCACCTTCAACCAGCCGCCCGGGGCGTATCGCAAAGAAAACCACGGTCGGGCGCACTGAAAAACATCCCCTCACCCTAACCCTCTCCCCAAAGGGGAGAGGGGACGATTACACCCTCGCCCCTTTGGGGAGAGGGCCGGGGTGAGGGGATCAGACCGCACCATGCTTACCAGCTGTAATTCACCGTCGCCGTCACCGTCCGGCCAATCCCGTAGAAGCACGCCGTATCGCTTGCGCATGACGCCACATACTTCGTGTCTGCCACGTTATTGACGTTGAACTGCACGCTTGCCCCTTTCAGGCTGCGGTTCATCTCGCCCAGATCGTAGCGCAGCATCGCGTCATACAGATCCACCGATGGCACCTTGAAGGTGTTCTTCGCATCGCCGTAGCTGGTGCCGATGTAGCGCATCCCCACGCCAGCGGTCAGGCTCTTCAGCGCTCCGCCCGGAACGGTATAGCTGGCGAACGCCGATGCCATATGCGCTGGAATGCGCGCAGGCGTTTTGCCTTCAGTTCCCGCCACCGTGGTGCTTTCGGTTTTTGCATCGGTGTAAGTGTAGGAGCCAATCAGGTTGATGTTATCCATCAGCGTGGCGTGGATTTCCGCTTCAGCGCCTTTCGAACGCACCTTGCCCGCATTTTCGAACCAGCCTTCAGCGCTGTTATAGGTCGCTACGTTGTCCTGAGTCAAATCGTACAGCGCCAGGGTCATCAGCGTGGTGTCGACCGGCTGATATTTCAGACCAATCTCGGTCTGCTCCCCGGTAGTGGGCCTGAATGGCGCGACGCCCGGCGCACGGTTGGTTTGCAGGTTCGGTTCAAACGAGGTGCTGTAGCTGATGTACGGCGACAGGCCAGAATCAAACGCGTACAGCAGGCCAGTGCGCCAGGTAAATTTGCTGTCGTTCTGCTGCGTAAAGCTGTTATCGGTGAAGTCGTTGGTACGCACTTCGCTCCAGTCGTAGCGCCCGGAAACCAGCCACTCCCAGTTGTTCCAGCTCATCTGATCCTGAAGATACAGGCCCATCTGGTCGAGATTTTGCTGCTCGTCGGTGGCCGTTTTGAAGGTACTTTCATCCACGTTCACGCCGTAAACCGGGTTTGTCCAGTCGAGGTCATACTGTGAGCCGCTCCCGCGCGCCAGCAGCTGTTTATCCTTACTGGTCTTGTAATCAAACCCGCCGAGCAGGGTGTGGTTGACGCTTCCGGTCTCCAGCAGATATTCCAGCTGGTTATCAAGGCCAAATTCGTTGGTCGTGCGCTCTTCACGCTGGGCGCGACGGGTCAACACCGTGCTGTTGGCCGTGCTGTTGGCGTAAACCAGATAACGATATTTCTGCTTGATGGTGGCGTAACGGGCGTTCTGGCGGAAGGTGAGGTTGTCGGCGAACTGGTGTTCCAGCTCGTAGCCAATCATCGTCTGCTCGCGCCAGGATTGATTGTAATTCGGATCGCTGACGTTAAAGTCGCGCGGGATGTACTTCCCGTCGGCACTTTTCACCGTGCCATACGCGGGCAGGAAGTTGCGGTATCCGGCATCCGGATCTTTCTGGTAGCTGGTCAGCAGCGTAAAGCGGGTCTGATCGTTCGGGTACCAGGTGATCGCCGGGGCGATCGCCATCCGCGTCTCTTTATAATCGTCCACCTGATTATGCTGCGTACGGGCGATACCGTTCACGCGATACAGCACGCGGCCGTCGTCGCTCAGCTTGCCGCCGAAATCAAACGCACCTTCGGCGAGATCGTTATTGCCGGTGCGGAACTGCACGTTGTGAATGGCCTCCGCCGTCGGGCGCTTGCTGGTCATACTGATTAACCCGCCCGGATTCACCTGTCCAAACAGCACCGACGCCGGGCCGCGCACCAGCTCCACGCGCTCCAGCAGCCACGGGTCAACTGTGCCCGTCTGTGAGGAAGCCGTTGCGCCAAAGCTTAAGCCGTCGAGGAATTTCGGCACGTAGCTAAAGCCGCGCACAAACACCTCGTCGTTACGGTTAGACGAGCCCCGGTACTCGGTAAACACGCCCGCCGAGTAGCGCAGCGCCTGCGAAACGGAGGTGACGTCCTGCATGTTCATCTGATCGCGGGTGATCACCGATACCGACTGCGGCGTCTTCACGATCTCCGCGCTGGTCTTGGTGGCGGAGAGCGTTTTCGTCGCCACAATGCCTTTTACGGGCGCAGTGGGCTCTTCAGTAACGCCCTGCGTCACCGTAATCGTTTCTTCTTTCGTTTCTGCCTGAGCCGCGACGCTGGTCGTCGCCAGACTCAGCAGCCAGAGCTGCATTATCTTATTATTTTTAAACATTTTTATTGAACGTCCTTGGTTGCTATCGCCATAAAAACACCGGTAAAACGCCGTTGATGATATTGCAAATTATTACCATTTGCATTAGCGTTGTTAACAAATTTCGTTGGGGAACAAGCGGTAATGAAGAGGGTATGGAGTGGGTTGCTGCTGGGGATCGGCGCGCTGCCCGCCGTGGCGGCAACGTGCGAGCAGTCGTCCCGGCAGGGCGATGTTCAGGGAAAGTTTGATGCCAGCGGCGAAGTCTGCTTCTCCCTGCCCGAGCTGGATGAAAATTACGTTTCCGCCACGCTGCATGGCGTGACGGATGCGCGCCTGCTGGATGGGCAAAACCGTCGCATCCGCACGCTGATCGAAAACGGTCCTGCGGACGGGGAACACACGCTGCTGTTTGCCCTGCCGGTGAAACAGAACACCTCGCTGGTGCTACACGGCGAAGCTGGCAAGCCGTGGCGTTTTCAGTGGCGGATGAAAGAGACCTCTCCGTTACCACGCGTGCAGATGCTGGCGCCAGAAAGCCCGACGTTGAAGGCGCTGGCAAACGTCATTTCTGCCGGTGGAAGTACCGAGGCGTTCTGGCAGGCGCAGCGTCGACAGGGAACGCCGATGGTGGAGCCGGTAGATGCGAGCCATAAGCGCGTGACCTTTCTGTGGCGCGGCGCGCGGGATAACGTCTTCATTCTCGGCTCGCCGGCGGGGGATCACGATCCGCTGTTCCGCCTGGGCAACAGCGACGTCTGGTTCCGCAGCTACGTGGTCCCCGCTGATACGGTGATGCAGTACAAGCTCGCCCCCGATGTGCCGATCGTTGAAGGCTCTGCCCGCGATCAACGCCGCGCCATCCTGGTAAGCGCGCAGGCCGATCCGCTTAACCCGAATAGCTTTGGGGAGCAGAAGACCGATCGCTGGAATCGCTATTCTCTGCTCGATCTCAGCCCGGCGCGCTACTGCTCCGTTCGGGCTACGGCACAGCAGCTGTTACACGGGACGTTGAGCCGCCAGAGGCTGAGCAGCAACATCCTCGGCAATGCCCGCGACGTGATGATCTACCAACCGCGCGGCGCACAGCCTGCACGCTGGACGCTCATCCTTTTCGACGGACAGGTTTATCAGGACGAATACCATTTTGCCAACGTGCTGGACGGTCTGATTGCCCGACATCACCTGCCTCCGATTAACGTGGTGTTTATCGACAGCCTCGATCACGCCCGTCGCGGCAACGAGCTGCCGCCGAACCCGGATTTTGCTGACTTTATGGCGCACGAGCTGCTGCCGTGGCTGCGGGGGAAGGGCATCGGCATGCAGCGGCAGAAAACCGTACTGGCAGGATCAAGCTACGGGGGAATTGCCTCTTCATGGGTGGCGCTGCGCTATCCGCGCCTGTTTGGCAACGTGCTGAGCCTTTCCGGTTCTTACTGGTGGGCTCCAGAAGGTGACGCCCCCGGCTGGCTGACGCGTCAATACCAACAGTCTCGACCGTATCCGGTGCGTTTCTGGTTACAGGCCGGGAAGTTTGAAACCACGGGGCCGGGCGGCGGCATCTATCGCACCACGCAGGATTTTGAACAGGTGCTGAGGAATAAAGGCTACCGCGTCAGCTTCCACCCCTCATCCAGCGGCCACGACTACGCGGCCTGGTGTGAAGCGCTGATCCACGGGATGCGCGATCTCACTGGCTTACGACGCCAGTGAAAACCAGCGGCGCCAGATGAAACGCAGGATAAAGAATTCGATGGCGCCGAGCACCAAAAACCACAGACAGAACAGAATGGTGTACAGCTGATTCAGATCGACCATATGAAAGGTCTGAACCAGCTTCTGCGCCAGCACCAGACCCAGCGACGGCGCGGGTAACAGCAGGCAGGAGAGCAGGGCCATCAGCAAAATGCCCCCTGCGGTGAGCAGCGATTCTAACGGGTGTTTCATCGTAATGTTAATCGTCAGTTAAAAATGTCATTGTCCGGCATCCTGAAACGTAAAGCAATATCATCCCCGCTGGCAAAATTGGGTAAAAGGCCACCGTTATTCTGCGAATTAATAACAGAAAATAGATAATATTTTCGGGGCGATTAAATTAATATCGCGTTATGTAAATAAACGTCTTTCTCACGAAAATAATTTTACAAAGCTATAGGTGCTATATCCAATTAACGTCGCAATAACAATGGCTGCGACAATGTATAACGCCAGACGCCGTCCGCGATAAATACCAAACATGCTTCCTCCTCGTTTAGTGTTGGTTTAGAAATATTTTGTAAAAATCAACGCGTCGAAATAATTTTAATCAGTTTTGAATAACCGGGTAGTCAATATATTGCGGTAGATCAATTTAACCCGCAAGACTTAAAAATGAATTATTTAAAGCCAGAAAGGAATTCCGGCTTCCGTCCACCGGATATTGAAGGAAAAATACCATGACCAAAAAAAATTTCTCGCAGAATATGCCACCCGCAGGCGGGCAGGCGTACCAGCAGACCGTAGAGCAGGTGCTTGCTCAGGCGCAGAGTCAGGCTAATGGCCTGGACCGTGCCGAGGCGCAGGCGCGTTTACAGAAGCATGGCCCGAACGCGCTGCCGGAGAAAAAAGGCAAGCCGGGCTGGCTGCGTTTTCTCGCGCATTTTAACGATGTCCTGATTTACGTCCTGCTGGCAGCCGCCGTATTAACGGCAGTAATGGGACACTGGGTTGATACGCTGGTTATTCTGGGCGTGGCGGTAATCAATGCCTTAATTGGCCACATTCAGGAAAGTAACGCGGAAAAATCCCTGAAGAGTATTCGCAATATGCTCTCCAGCGAGGCGCGCGTTATTCGTAACGGCAACCATGAAACTATCCCGACGACGGAAATCGTCCCGGGCGATATTATTGTGTTGCGCGCAGGAGATCGTATACCGGCGGATATGCGCTTAATCGAAGCGCATAATTTACGCGTGGAAGAGGCAATTCTGACCGGTGAATCCACCGTGGTGGATAAACACACGAACCCGCTGAACGGCGAATTACCGCTGGGCGACCGCACGAACCTGGTCTTTTCCGGTACGACGGTAAGCGCGGGCGGCGGCGTTGGCGTGGTCATTGCCACGGGCCAGGAGACCGAACTCGGCCACATCAACCAGATGATGGCGGGCATTGAAAAACACCGCACCCCGCTGCTGGTGCAGATGGACAAGCTGGGCAAAGCGATCTTCGCCATCATTCTGGCGATGATGGCCGCGCTGTTTGTCTTCAGCCTGGTGTTCCGCGAGATCCCGATGGGCGAGCTGCTGCTCTCCCTGATTAGCCTGGCGGTAGCCTCCGTGCCGGAAGGTCTGCCAGCGATTATCTCCATTATCCTCTCCCTGGGCGTGCAGGCGATGGCGCGCAAGCGGGCGATTATCCGCAAGCTGCCGACGGTTGAAACCCTGGGCGCGATGACCGTGGTCTGCTCGGATAAAACCGGCACCCTGACCATGAACGAGATGACGGTGAAAGCCATCATCACCGCCGACACCTGCTATCGCGTGGACGGCAACAGCTACGAGCCGGTGGGCAACATCTACCTCGAAGGCAGCGACGAGCCGGTGCAGATCCAGCCGGGCACTGTGCTGGAGCAGTACCTGCGCACCATCGACCTGTGTAACGACAGCCAGCTGATTCAGGACGAGCGTGGCCTGTGGGGCATCACCGGCGGGCCAACCGAGGGCGCGCTGAAGGTGCTGGCGGCCAAGGCCCACCTCGAGCCGGTCGTGACCACGCTGGTTAACAAGATCCCGTTCGACTCTCAGTACAAGTACATGAGCACCCACTACCAGATTGGCAGTGAGGAGCAGATTTTGATTACCGGCGCGCCGGACGTGATTTTCGCCCTGTGTGAGCAGCAGCAGACCCGCAACGGTGCGCAAGCCTTTGACCGCGCGTACTGGGAAACGGAGATGGAGCGCTATGCGCGTCAGGGGCTGCGCATGGTCGCCGCGGCGTTCAAGCCAGCGAACGGCGAGCAGGCATTAACTCACGACGACCTGAGTCACGGCCTGATTTTCCTCGGCATTGCCGGGATGATGGATCCGCCGCGTCCGGAAGCGATTGAGGCGATTAACGCCTGCCAGCAGGCGGGGATCCGCGTGAAGATGATCACCGGGGATCACCCACAGACGGCGATGAGCATCGGCCAGATGCTGGGGATCACCAACAGCGAGCAGGCGGTTACCGGCTACCAGCTGGAGAAGATGGACGACGCCGAGCTGGCGGAAGCGGCGGTGAAGTATGACATCTTCGCCCGTACCAGCCCGGAGCATAAGCTGCGCCTGGTGAAAGCGTTGCAGGACAAAGGCGAAATCGTCGGCATGACCGGTGACGGCGTGAACGATGCCCCGGCGCTGCGCCAGGCGGACGTGGGTATCGCGATGGGCATCAAAGGCACGGAAGTGACCAAAGAGGCGGCGGACATGGTCCTGACGGACGATAACTTCGCCACCATCGCCAGCGCGGTAAAAGAGGGGCGTCGCGTTTACGACAACCTGAAGAAGACCATTCTGTTCATCATGCCGACCAACCTGGCGCAGGGGCTATTGATTGTGATTGCGCTGCTGGCGGGGAACATCATTCCGCTGACGCCAGTGCTGATCCTGTGGATGAACATGGCGACCTCCGCCACGCTCTCCTTCGGCCTGGCCTTCGAGGCCGCCGAGCGCAACATTATGCGCCGCCCGCCGCGTCAGACCGGGCAGCACGTGATGGACGCCTACGCCGTCTGGCGCGTGGCCTTCGTCGGCACCATGATTGCCATCGCCGCCTTTGCGCTGGAAGCCTGGCTGGCCCCACGCGGCCACAGCGCGGAGTTCATCCGCACCGTGCTGTTGCAGATGCTGGTCTGCGCCCAGTGGGTATACATGATTAACTGCCGCAACACCGACGGGTTCTCCCTGAACCGCGGCCTGCTGGCGAACAAAGGGATCTGGCTGGTAACGGGCGTACTGTTCCTGCTCCAGGCGGCGATTATCTACCTGCCGTTTATGCAGATGCTGTTCGGCACCGAAGCGCTGCCGCTGCGCTACTGGTTCGTGACGCTGGCGGTGGCGGGGGTGATGTTCTTCGTCGTCGAAATCGAGAAGCGACTGACCCGCAGGTTCCGTAAGGCTGCATAACCTTTTGCCCTCACCCTAACCCTCTCCCTGTGGGAGAGGGCCGGGGTGAGGGAAAACAACGCCGAGGTACTCCCATGAAATTCCCACTCCTGTTCGCGCTCCTCACCTGCACCCTGCCACCCGCATTCGCCGCGGCCATTCCCGTGCGTGTCGCCACCGTGGAGCAGACCGCCCACGCCGCCGAGCGTCAGATCCCGGGTCGCATTGAAGCTATCCACACCGTTGAACTGCGCGCGCGTACGGAAGGCGTCATCACCAGAATCCACTTCCGCGACGGGCAGTACGTGAAAAAAGGCGACGTGTTGTTCGAACTGGACGACGCCGAGCCGCGCGCCGCCCTGCGTCTGGCGCAGGCCGAAGTGAGAAGCGCCGAAGCCACGCTGCGTCAGGCGCAGCAGCAGCTGTCACGCTTCGAAAGCCTGGGCAGCAGCAACGCCATCAGCCGCCACGACGTGGACAACGCCCGCATGCAGCGCGACGTAGCGAGCGCCGCGCTGGAGCAGGCGAAAGCCCGGCTCGACACCCGCAGCGTCACCCTCAACTACACGCGCATTACCTCACCGATTGACGGGCGCGTGGGGCACAGCAACTTTCACGTCGGCAGCCTGGTGAATCCTGCCAGCGGTGTGCTGGTGGAGGTGGTGCAGCTCGATCCCATCCGCATCGCCTTTGCGCTGGAAGAGGGCGCGTTTGCCACTAAAGCCGGACAGCATGCGGATATCAGCGCCATGAAGCAGGCCTGGCAGGCGCTGATTGACAGCAACGGCCAGCGCATCAGCGGGGAACTCACCTCCGTGGACAACCGCATCGACCCGCGCACCGCCAGCGTGATGCTGCGCGCCGAGTTCGCCAACCCGCGCCATCAGCTGCTGCCCGGCGGCAACGTGAACGTCTACCTGCGTCCGTCAAGTGAGCAACCAGTGCTGACTCTGCCCGCCGCTGCCGTACAGCAGAATGGCCACGGGTTCTTCGCATGGGTGGTTAACGCCGAGGATAAAGCCGAAATGCGTCCGCTGAAGGTCGCCGGACAGATCGGCCAGCAGTTCCAGATTGCCTCCGGCCTGAAGCCCGGTGAGCGAGCGATTACTGACGGTGCGCAGCGCGTGCAGCCAGGCGTTGCCGTCCAGATACTGAATTAAGGAGCCATCATGCTGACGTTTTTCATCAAACGCCCGCGCTTTGCGATGGTGATTGCGCTGGTCATCACCCTGCTGGGGGCCATCGCGCTGAGGATTATTCCGGTGGAGCAGTACCCGCAGATCACCCCGCCGGTCGTGAATGTGTCAGCGTCATGGCCGGGCGCCAGCTCGGCTGACGTGGCGGAGGCCATCGCCACGCCGCTGGAAACCCAGCTGAACGGGGTGGATCATATGCTCTATATGGAGTCCACCAGTTCGGACGAGGGTAGCTATAGCCTGAACATTACCTTTGCGGCAGGCACCGACCCGGATCTCGCCGCCATCGACGTGCAGAACCGCGTGGCGCAGGCCGTGGCGCAACTGCCGACCGAGGCACAGCAAAACGGCGTGCAGGTGCGCAAGCGCGCCACCAACCTGATGATGGGGGTAAGCCTTTACTCACCGAACAACACCCACACGCCGCTGTTCGTCAGCAACTACGCCAGCACCCAGGTGCGCGAGGCGCTGTCGCGTCTGCCGGGCGTCGGGCAGGTACAGATGTTTGGCGCACGGGACTACAGCATGCGCATCTGGCTGCGCCCGGACCGCATGAACGCCCTGAACGTGACCAGCGATGACGTGGCGCAGGCGCTGCGCGAGCAGAACGTGCAGGGGGCGGCAGGCCAGGTCGGCACGCCGCCGGTGTTTAACGGCCAGCAGCAGACCCTGACCATTAACGGGCTGGGGCGCTTAAATCAGGCCGACGACTTTGCCAACATCATTATCCGCGCCGGGGAGATGGGTCAGCTGGTGCGCCTGAAGGACGTCGCCACCATCGAGCTTGGCTCGCGCAGCTACAGCTCTGGCGCGCAGCTGAACGGGCACGACTCCGCCTACCTCGGCATCTACCCGACGCCGTCCGCTAACGCCCTGCGCGTGGCCGATGCGGTGCGCGCGGAGCTGGAACGGTTATCCACGCGCTTCCCGGACGATCTGGTCTATGAAGTCAAATTCGACACCACCTCGTTTGTGGCCGCCACCATCAAAGAGATTGGCGTCTCGCTGGCGCTGACGATGCTGGCGGTGGTGGTCGTGGTGTCCCTGTTCCTGCAAAGCTGGCGCGCGACGCTGATTGTTGCCCTTGCCATTCCGGTGTCGCTGGTGGGCACCTTCGCGGTGCTCTATATGCTCGGCTACTCCGCCAATACGCTGAGCCTGTTCGCTATCATTCTGGCGCTGACCATGGTGGTGGATGACGCCATCGTGGTGGTGGAGAGCGTCGAAACGCTGATGGCGGAAGGGCAGAGCCGGACGGCGGCGACCGCACTGGCGCTGCGTCAGATCGCTGGGCCAGTGATTGCCACCACGCTGGTGCTGCTGGCGGTGTTTGTGCCGGTGGCGCTCCTGCCGGGGATTGTGGGCGAGCTGTACCGCCAGTTCGCGGTGACGCTCTCGACTGCCGTCACGCTCTCAAGCCTGGTGGCGTTGACTCTTACGCCCGCCCTGTGCGCGCTGTTGCTGCGCCCGCGACCGGAGAAACCTGCGGCATTCTATCGCGCCTTTAACCACGGGCTGGACGCCACGCGCGGTTTCTACACCCGCATCGTGAACGTTTTAAACCTGCGCCCGTGGCTGGCGCTGCTGGCCACCGCGGGTGCGGCGGCGGTGGTGGTATTCAGCTTCATGTCGATGCCAAAGGGCTTCCTGCCCCAGGAGGATCAGGGCTACTTCTTCGCCAGCGTCCAGCTGCCGGAGGCAGCCTCGCTGGAGCGCACCGAAGCGGTGATGACCACCGCGCGCGAGCTGATCGCTAACAACCCGGCGGTAGAAGACGTGATTCAGGTCTCCGGGTTTAACATCCTCAACGGCACCAGCGCATCGAACGGCGGGTTTATCTCCATCATGCTCAAAGACTGGAGCGAGCGTCCGCCGCTGGATGAGGTGATGGGCATCCTTCAGCGCCAGCTGCTGGCCCTGCCGGAAGCCACCATCATGACCTTTGCGCCGCCGACGCTGCCGGGGCTGGGCAACGCCTCCGGCTTCGACCTGCGCATTCAGGCGCAGGCGGGGCAAAGTCCGGCGGAGCTGGAGCGCGTGACGCGTGAGGTGCTGGCGAAAGCCAACCAGAACCCGCAGCTGAGCCGCGTGTTCACCACCTGGAGCAGCAACGTGCCACAGATGACGCTCACCGTTGACCGCGAGCGCGCGGCCCGCCTCGACGTGCCGGTGTCACGCATCTTCAGCAGCCTGCAAACCGCCTTTGGCGGCACGCGCGCCGGGGATTTCAGCGTCAACAACCGCGTCTACCACGTAGTGATGCAGAACGAGATGCAGTGGCGCGAGCGCGCGGAGCAAATCAGCGAGCTGTTTGTGCGCAGCAACAGCGGCGAGCGGGTGCGTCTGAGCAACCTCATCACCATCACGCCGACCGTCGGCGCGCCATTTATACAGCAGTACAACCAGTTCCCGTCGGTATCGGTGAGCGGCTCGGCAGCGGAAGGGGTGAGCAGCAGCACCGCAATGGCGGCGATGGGCGAGATTCTGGCGGAAAACCTGCCAGCCGGGTACGACTACGCCTGGAGCGGCATGTCGTATCAGGAGCAGCAGACCGGCAATCAGGCGATATGGATTGTGCTGGCGGCGGTGGTGATGGCGTGGCTGTTTCTCGTCGCCCAGTATGAGAGCTGGACGCTGCCGGCGAGCGTGATGCTCTCGGTGCTGTTCGCCATCGGCGGGGCGCTGGTCTGGCTGTGGCTGGCGGGCTACGCCAACGACGTGTATGTGCAGATAGGTCTGGTGCTACTGATAGCCCTCGCCGCCAAGAACGCAATTCTTATCGTGGAGTTTGCCCGCGCCCGGCGCATGGATGGAATAGCGATTGTCGATGCCGCACGGGAGGGGGCATCGCGCCGCTTCCGCGCGGTAATGATGACCGCCGTGTCGTTCATTATCGGCGTCCTGCCGATGATGCTGGCGACCGGGGCGGGTGCCCAGAGCCGCCGCATCATCGGCACTACGGTGTTCAGCGGCATGCTGGTGGCGACCGTGGTGGGGATAGTGTTCATCCCGGCGCTGTTCGTGCTGTTCCAGCGCCTGCGCGAGTGGGGCCACGGCCTTACGGACTCGTCGCCCACAGCTCACAGTGCTTCTGCACCAGAGAAATCAGCGAGCCGCCATCGGCGATAAAGTCCCGCATGCGCTGCGCCTCGCTCTTGCCCTGCTTTAACAGCAGGGCAATCTCATTGATTGCGCTTGTCGCGCCGAGCTTCTCGGCCGACGGCGCAACCTGCTCGAGCAGCCAGGCGATATCTTCCGCCACGGTTTTGTGCTCGCCGGTATGTACGTCCGTCAGAATGCCTTCCAGCCCGTAGCGACAGGCCTGAAAACGGTTAAAGCGATAGAGCAGAAAATCCCGTTCCTGATGCTTATACGGCCGCGCGGTCAGCAGCCAGTGCGACGTCGCCTGAATAAGCCCGGCGATGTTAATGGCGTGGCTGAGCGTCAGCGGCGTATCCATCACCCGCACCTCGACGGTGCCGAAGTGCGGGCTGGGGCGGATGTCCCAGTGCAGATCCTTAATGCTGTCGATCATGCTGGTGGAGCTCAGGCGGCGGAACAGCCCCTCGAACTCCTGCCAGCTGTTGACCCACGGCATCTGACCGTTATCCGGGAAGCCCGAGAAGATGTTGAGACGCGATGAGGCGAACTTCGTGTCCGTGCCCTGCATATACGCTGATGCGGCGGCCAGGGCGATAAAGTGCGGCACAAAGCGCGACAGGCCGTGCAGCAGGTAAATGGCGTCGTCCCCGGTCCGACAGCCGACGTGTACGTGCTGGCCGAACACCGTCGCCTGCAAAATCAGATAGCCAAAGCGCTCCAGCGTGACGTTATAGCGCTCGTCGTCGCATACTTCCTGCCGCTGCCATTTCTGGAACGGATGCGTCCCACCGCCGCAGATCTGGATATGCTGATCTTCCGCCGCCCGCAGGATACTCTGCTGCATCACTGAAAACTGCGCCGCTGCCTGGTCGATGGTCTGGCACACGCCGGTGGCGATTTCGAGCATGCTTTCGGTGATGTCGTGTTTGACTTCCCCCCCTTTGATGTCGTCTTTGACGGCGGCGATGAGGGCAGAGGAGTCCTGGCTCAGATCGTAACCCGGCGGGTTAACCACCTGGAGTTCGAGCTCAATGCCGAGGGTATAAGGTTCAGAGGATTTGAAGTCGGGTAAAGGCATGGCGCACTCCGTTGTCTGTTATGAGTTGAGTATAGACAATGGGCGTGGCGCGCTCGTCTCAGGGTGGTATAACTGATAGCAGGCTTAGCAAAAGGGGAGTGACCCATGTCTGACTATCCAACCATTGCGCTGACAGGACCCGGTGCGATTGGGACCACCATCGCCGCGGTGCTGCATGAAGCGGGCCGCACGCCGCTGCTGTGTGGTCGCACCGCGCATCCGGAACTGCGCCTGCGTCACGATGAGGGTGAAATTGTGGTGCCCGGTCCGGTACTCACCGATCCCAGCGTCATTACGCGCCCCGTTGACCTCGTTTTTTTGGCGGTAAAAACGACGCAAAATGCCGACAGCGCCGGTTGGCTGCGCGCCCTGTGCGATGAAAACACCGTGGTCTGCGCGCTGCAAAACGGCGTGGAGCAGAAAGCCCAGCTCGCGCCTTTGGTCAATGGCGCAACGGTGCTGCCCTCGGTGGTCTGGTTCCCCGCTCAGCGCGAGCCGGACGCCTCCGTCTGGCTGCGGGCTAAACCGCGCCTGACGCTGCCGGACGTGCCGCAGGCGCAGCGGGTGGTCGAGGCGCTTCGCGGTACGCGCTGTGACGTTGAACTCTCGGCTGATTTCCCCACCGTCGCCTGGCGCAAGCTGCTGCAAAACGCGGTCGCCGGGCTGATGGTGCTGGCCAATCGCCGCGCCGGGATGTTCAGGCGCGAGGATATCAGCGAACTGGCGCTGGCCTACCTGCGCGAGGGGCTGGCCGTCGCCCGCGCCGAGGGGGCGAAGCTGGCCGATGACGTGGCGCAGGAGATTCTGGCGGACTTTCAGCGCGCGCCAGTGGATTTGGGCACGTCGATCCTCGCCGACCGTCAGGCGGATCGCCCGATGGAGTGGGATATCCGTAATGGCGTCATCCAGCGCTACGGCCGCAAACACGGCATTGCGGTGCCCATCAGCGATGTAGTGGTGCCGCTGCTGGCGGCGGGGAGCGAGGGGCCGGGTTAACGGCCACTGTTTTTCCGTTCGGCATAGTAATGGGCGGCCGTGCTGCCCATCGCTTTTCTAAACAAGGTGATAAACGCATTCATACCTGAGAGTGGCGGCGGGCCGATAGAGAGGAAGAGAGATGAATATGAATGTCCGCTCTGTGCCAGAAGCGGACGTTGCTGACATTGGCATGTAATAATCTACAGGGAGCCAATTAATTAACTGTGTCTTCACGATATCTGCTTACTGGAGCCTGTAGATACTCGCGTTCCAGTAACCATTACCCTGACAACGAGATTCTTTAAAACCCAACGACCTCAGTTCTCTTGCAATTAGCCGATTCATCACCCCATGTCCCATAAAAAGCACAGGGCCGTCGGATGCTTTTGCCAACCCGACGAGGCGATTCGCAGCCTGAGCAGCACGCTGCTTAGCTTTTCCCATGCGCTCTACATTACGGGACAGGCCGCATAGCCACATGACGCGAAAAATAGCTGCCCACATGGTTGGAGATAACCTTAAACCGGGCATGTGAAATACCGGCAGGCCAGCTTCCCTGTAAACCTCATCAATGACGTCCGGCTCGCACCCTAATGCCCTCAGCGAAGAAAGGGCTCTGGGAAGAGGACTACTTATGATTCGCGATGCGCTGAATGCTAATGATTTACTGGACTCAGGCGGGATATCTTCTCCTGTATCAGAAAGATCATATTCAGCAATCCAGTTGGCCATTTCACGGCTCGTTACCTTTGCAGATCCCTTAAATGCAGGCTTTCCATGACGCATTAAAATAATTTCCATACAGAACTTCTTGTTTGTGATCCTTTCCAGACAGACTAACGCAATAAAGACAGGATGCACCACTACCTTATCCGGGGTTGACGCTGATTACTGAGTAGATGTGTCAGGTGAGAATCAATGTGCGAATAAGCAAATTTATTAATACAGTCTTCATACTTCTTACAGTCCTGATGTCCGCTCTTCGCTCTTAACGGACATTCAACAAACCACATTGCATTATGCATAAGGCCGAAATCCTGCTTTTTACCCCAGCAGAGCCCCGGCCTCCCATCACCCGCCTCAGTGCGCCGTTATATAAGGCTCCTTCACAAACTCCGCCAGCAGCCAGACCATATCATGCAACAGCCCGGTGAGTTCTTTCGCCACGCTCGCAGGCAACGTCCCGCCCATCACCGCCAGCGTTAACGCCTCGGCATAGTCCACCTGCATCGCAGCATTCCCGCAGCCGCTTCAGCGCTGCCAGCAGTTGCTTACAGAGCGTGGAAAATGTCACCGCATCGTCCGTTTCCACCAGTACGCTCACGTACGCCGCACAGGTGCCAGCCAGTTCAAAGAGATCCGCAGAATCGGGAAGTTGCAGGTGAAGAAGGTGATGAACAGCGCTTTCTTCAGCGTGTACGTATGAAAATCCAGGGGTAGTCGCCATTTAGCATCCTCGTTGTCCAAAAAAAATGTCATGTCATGCTAACGGGTTCCTACGCCCGGTTACGGATGTGCCGCAACGCAGGCACTTTAAAACCGCGGAGAAGGGATGAAAAGGGATGCCCCTGAATTACATAAGGTTGCTTAAAAGTTTGCGAGGCGGCTTCCAAAGGGCATTGCCGGGTGGCGGCTGCGCCTTACCCGGCCTACAAAACCGCCAACCAGCCAACCAACCCGCGACACGAACCGTAGGCCCGCGCAAGCGCAGCGCCGCCGGGCACAGCCACACCGTAGCTACCCCTCGCTCATCATCGTCAGAAACCGTTTCACCGTCCGCGAGCGTTCAAAACGCCGCCAGCAGAGCGCGATATCGGTATAAAGCTCCGGCGAGCGCAGCGCATGGTAGGTGACATTCGGCGGAGAAATAGCGGCCATGGATTTCGGCACCAGCGCGAACCCGCCGCCAGCGGAGACCATGCTCAGGGAAGAGGACAGTTGTGAAGATTGCAGCGTGTGTTGCATATCGATCCCGGCCCGCTCGCAGCTGCCGTAAACGCGGTCATACAGCCCCGGTGCTACCTCCTGGGGGAACAGCACCACCGGCGTATCCCGCAGCTCATCCAGCGCCAGATCGCCACATGCCGCCAGAGGATGATCGCGATGCAGCGCCACCACCATCGGCTCCCGATCGAGGATTTTTAATTCGAACACCTTACTGCTTTCGCACGGCAGGCGCACAAAGGCGATATCCAGCTCACCCTCCGCCAGCATCGTCGTCAGCGACGACATATTGGCTTCCACCTGGTGAACCTGCACCGCCATGTTCTGCACCTGAAACTGACGTATCAGGGCGAAGATTTTGGGATGAAAAGCATCTGAACTGGTGATGCCAATCGACAGGCTGCCGTTCAGCCCGCGCGCGATGCCCCGGGCTTTCTCCAGCGCGGCATCGCTCAGCGCCAGTATCTTACAGGCGTCCTCATAGAAGGCCTCTCCCGCTTCGGTCAGCTCCACGCCCCGTGTCAGGCGCCTGAACAGCGGCGTGCCCACTTCCTCTTCGAGCCGTTTGATCTGCTGACTCAGAGGAGGCTGTGAAATACCCAGCGCTTTGGCCGCCCTGGTGAAGTGTCGCTCGCGTGCTACCGCGACAAAATAGCGCAGATAACGAAGTTCCATATCAAAAACGTCTCAAACCAGCATGGATTCTATATTGGAACTCTCTGCTGAATCGGGTCAACATTTATTTAACCTTTATAAATAAAGTTGAAGAGGACGGGCATGATGATGCATTCATCTGCATGCGACTGTGAGGCGAGTTTATGCGAGACCCTGCGTGGGTTCTCGGCTCAGCATCCTGACAGCGTGATCTATCAGACATCGCTAATGAGCGCCCTGCTAAGCGGCGTCTACGAAGGGGAGACGACCATCGCCGACCTGCTGGCACATGGTGATTTTGGTCTCGGTACCTTTAACGAGCTGGACGGTGAAATGATTGCCTTCAGCAGCCAGGTGTACCAGCTGCGCGCCGACGGCAGCGCCCGCGCCGCGAAGCCGGAGCAAAAAACGCCGTTCGCGGTGATGACCTGGTTCCAGCCGCAGTACCGCAAAGCCTTCGACGGGCCGGTCAGCCGTCAGCAGATCCACGACGTGATCGACAAGCAAATCCCCTCCGATAACCTGTTCTGCGCGCTGCGCATCGACGGCAATTTCCGCCACGCGCACACCCGCACCGTACCGCGCCAGACGCCGCCGTACCGGGCGATGACCGACGTGCTGGATGACCAGCCGGTGTTCCGCTTTAACCAGCGCGAGGGCGTACTGGTCGGGTTCCGCACCCCGCAGCATATGCAGGGCATTAACGTGGCGGGCTATCACGAACACTTTATCACCGACGACCGTCAGGGCGGGGGCCACCTGCTCGACTATCAGCTGGAGAACGGCGTGCTCACCTTCGGCGAAATCCACAAGCTGATGATTGACCTGCCCGCCGACAGCGCGTTTTTACAGGCCAACCTGCACCCCAGCAACCTTGATGCGGCTATCCGCGCCGTCGAAAACTAACAGGAGAACTACCGTGAACAGTGAGAAACAGTCACGTCAGTGGGCGCACGGCGCCGATATGGTTGTCGGCCAGCTGGAAGCGCAGGGTGTGAAGCAGGTGTTCGGCATACCGGGCGCAAAAATCGACAAGGTCTTTGACTCCCTGCTGGACTCCTCCATCGAGATTATCCCGGTGCGTCACGAGGCGAACGCGGCGTTTATGGCGGCAGCGGTAGGGCGGCTAACCGGTAAGGCCGGGGTCGCGCTGGTCACCTCCGGGCCGGGCTGCTCCAACCTGATCACCGGCATCGCCACCGCCAACAGCGAAGGTGACCCGGTGGTGGCGCTGGGCGGGGCGGTGAAGCGGGCAGATAAAGCGAAACTGGTGCACCAGAGCATGGATACCGTCGCCATGTTCAGCCCGGTCACCAAATACGCCGTCGAAGTCAATTCACCGGACGCGATTGCCGAGGTGGTGTCGAACGCGTTTCGCGCTGCCGAGCAGGGCAGGCCGGGCGGGGCGTTTGTCAGCCTGCCGCAGGATATTGTCGACCAGCCCACCACGGGGGCTATTTTACCCGCCAGCACCGCGGCGCTGATGGGCCCGGCGCCGGAGTCAGCCATCAACGACGTGGCGAAGCTTATCGCGAAGGCCAAAAACCCGGTCATCTTACTCGGCCTGATGGCCAGCCAGCCCGCCAACAGCGCCGCGCTGCATAAGCTGCTGGAGAGAAGCCGTATTCCGGTCACCAGCACCTATCAGGCCGCCGGGGCGGTGAATCAGGAACACTTCACCCGCTTCGCCGGACGCGTCGGCCTCTTTAACAACCAGGCTGGCGACCGGCTGCTGCATCTGGCGGACCTGATTATCTGCATCGGCTACAGCCCGGTGGAGTACGAGCCGTCCATGTGGAACAGCGGCGACGCCACGCTGGTGCACATTGACGTGCTGCCCGCCTATGAGGAGCGCAAGTATGTTCCCGATCTGGAACTGGTCGGGGATATTGCCGCCACGCTGAATCTGCTTGCCAGTCGAATCGAGCACAAACTTGAACTCAGCCAGCGCGCCTCGGAAATTCTTGTCGATCGCCAGCATCAGCGGGACCTCCTCGACCGTCGCGGCGCATCGCTCAACCAGTTTGCGCTGCATCCGCTGCGCATCGTCCGGGCCATGCAGGACATCGTGAACAACGACGTGACGCTCACCGTCGACATGGGCAGCTTCCATATCTGGATCGCCCGCTACCTCTACAGCTTCCGGGCGCGTCAGGTGATGATCTCCAACGGTCAGCAGACCATGGGCGTGGCGCTGCCGTGGGCGATTGGCGCGTGGCTGGTCAACCCGGGGCGCAAGGTGGTCTCGGTCTCCGGGGACGGCGGCTTTTTGCAGTCGAGCATGGAGCTGGAAACCGCCGTACGCCTCAACGCCAATGTGCTGCACATCATCTGGGTGGATAACGCCTACAACATGGTGGCCATCCAGGAAGAGAAAAAATACCAGAGGCTTTCCGGCGTCGAGTTCGGCCCGGTCGATTTCAAAGTCTATGCCGACGCGTTCGGTGCGAAAGGCTTTGCCGTCGAGAGCGCCGATGCGCTCGAACCGACGCTGCGTGCGGCAATGGATGTCGATGGCCCGGCCGTGGTGGCCATTCCCGTCGACTACAGCGATAACCCGCTGCTGATGGGCCAGCTCCATCTCAGCCAGATTTTGTGAATCAATATAAGGACAGAGAAATGCAAAAAGTGGCTCTCGTAACCGGCTCCGGCCAGGGGATTGGCAAAGCGATCGCGCTTCGCCTGGTGAAGGACGGCTTTGCCGTTGCTATTGCGGATTACAACGAAGAGACGGCGAAAGCGGTCGCGGATGAGATCACCCGTAACGGCGGGAAGGCCGTCGCCGTGAAGGTGGACGTCTCTGACCGCGAGCAGGTGTTCGCGGCGGTGGAAAAAGCCCGCACCGCGCTGGGCGGTTTTAACGTCATCGTCAATAACGCCGGGGTGGCGCCGTCCACGCCCATCGAATCCATCACGCCGGAGATTGTCGACAAGGTTTACAACATCAACGTGAAAGGGGTGATCTGGGGCATTCAGGCCGCAATTGACGCGTTTCGTAAAGAGGGGCACGGCGGCAAGATCATCAACGCCTGCTCCCAGGCGGGCCACACCGGTAACCCGGAGCTGGCCGTCTACAGTTCCAGTAAATTCGCGGTGCGCGGCTTAACCCAGACCGCCGCGCGGGATCTCGCGCCGCTGGGGATCACCGTTAACGCCTACTGCCCGGGGATCGTCAAAACGCCGATGTGGGCGGAAATCGACCGTCAGGTCTCCGAGGCGGCGGGTAAACCGCTTGGCTACGGGACGGAAACCTTTGCCAAACGCATCACGCTTGGCCGTTTGTCCGAGCCGGAAGACGTGGCCGCCTGCGTCTCTTACCTCGCCGGGCCGGATTCCGACTACATGACCGGTCAGTCGCTGCTGATTGATGGTGGGATGGTGTTCAACTAAATACACAATACTAAAAAGCTCTGACATGAACTTTCCCCTGCTCCCGTGCAGGGGCTTTTTTTTGTCTCGTCAGCCATTGTGCATTACACTGCGCGCTGCAAAACTTTAGTCTTAGGATCTGACAGGCGGTAACAGCGATGAACGGTACAATCACAACGTGGTTTAAAGATAAAGGCTTTGGATTTATCAAAGATGAAAACGGCGACAACCGCTATTTTCATGTGATTAAGGTCGCCAACCCTGATCTGATTAAAAAAGATGCGGCGGTGACTTTCGAGCCAACCACCAACAGCAAAGGCCTTTCCGCGTATGCGGTGAAGGTGATCCCGGAGAGTAAGCATCTCTATATTGCGGGCGAGCGCGTGAAGCTCACCTCAATTAAATCCTTCGTGGTGTTCAGCGAGGAAGAGCCCGTTGAGACCAAAATCGACAAAGAGAATGCGGTGCTGTCGGTGGGGCTGCTGATGAACAGCATCAAACCAAAAACCGAGAAAAAGCCGGGCGAAATGCGCACGGTGAAGAAGCTGGCGATCACCACCTTCCAGAACACGACGATGATCTTCACTGAAGATGAGATCGACATTGATGCCACGGTGAAGCTGCTGAAGTAACGTTTTGCCGGGTGGCGGCTACGCCTTACCCGGCCTACGAAATGCGTGCGGCACTCGCCGCCGCACGGTTTACCCCATCCTGTGCTCCCCCCGCAACATGGCTTCACGGTCAAATACCCGCTGGATCTTCCCGTGCGCCATAAATGCCGCCCGGTCGGACATATGCGCAATCACGTCCGCATCGTGGCTCACCAGCAGGTAGGTCATGCCGTGCTGCGCCTTCAGGCGGTTGAGCAGGTTCAGGATCTCCGCCTGTACCGACATATCCAGCGCCGAGGTCGGTTCATCCAGCAGCAGAAGCTGCGGGCGCAGCAGCAGCGCGCGGGCAATGGCCACGCGCTGACGCTGTCCGCCGGAAAGCTGATGCGGGTAACGCCTGGCCGCGTCGGCAGCCAGACCCACCTGTTGCAGCGCATCCGCCACCTTTTCGGCAACCTGGGTTTCGCCGTGGATGTTTAACGGCTCCGACAGGGTGCGGGCAATGGTGTGGTTCGGGTGCAAAGACGCCCACGGATCCTGGAACACCATCTGCACGTTACGGCGAAGCGCGCCTTCAAAACGTCGTCCTGGCCGTAAATTTTCCCCGAGGACGGAAATGTGGCCATGCCACTCGCGCAGCAGCCCCGCCAGCACGCGCAGAAGAGTCGATTTGCCGCAGCCGGATTCACCGATCAGGCTGAAGGTTTCGCCTTTTTCGATCGCAAAACTGGCGGCGGAAACCGCCGTTTTTTCACCAAAACTCACCCGGAGCTGGTTAACCTCAACGAGTGCCATTGTCGGCCTCCTTCCACGGTTGCGAACGGTCGAGCGTCGGCAGCATCTGGCCAAACGTCCCGGCGTTCGGGCGGCAGGTCCAGAGCGTGCGCGTGTAGGGATGGGTTGCCTGCGGCAACTGGCTCGCCGCCATTTCATCAACGTTCTCACCCTGATACATCACCAGCACGCGGTCACAGTGTTCCGCGACGAGCGGCAAGTCGTGGCTGATTAACAGCATCGCCATCTGCCGCGCCTCGCACTGCTGTACCAGCAGCTCCAGGATCTGGTTGCGCAGGCGAGCGTCCAGCGCGGAAGTCGGTTCGTCGGCGATCAGCACCTGCGGGTTGTTGACGAGCGCAATGGCGATCATCACGCGCTGGCCCATGCCGCCGGAGAGTTCGCCGGGATAGCGCTGGAGCACGTGCTCGTTCAGCCCCACGGCGCGGATGATATCGTGAATGCGCGCCAGGCGTTCGGCGCGGGGCAGGCGCTGATGGAGGGTCAGCGCTTCATCAAGCTGGGCGGCGACGGTTTTCACCGGGTTTAGCGCGTAGCGCGGGTCCTGTAGAACCATCGCAATGCCGTTACCGCGCAGCGCCTGCCAGCGGCGGCTGTTCAGGGTCAGCAGGTCGTTGCCAAGCACGTTAAGCCGCTTAGCGCTTACGATGCCGGGCTTGCGCACCAGCCCCATCAGGGCGCGGGCAGACATGGACTTGCCGGAGCCGGATTCTCCCACCAGCGCCAGCCGCTCGTTGCCTAACGTAAAGCTCAGGTTGTGGACCACGCGCGCGGCGGGGTAGTCGATATTTAGCGCATCGACGATGACGCGGTGTTCAGTCATGCTGTGGCTCCAGTACGTCGCGCAGGCCATCGCCCAGCAGGTTAAAGGCCAGGCTGGCAAACAGAATCGCCCCGCCTGGAATGGCGGCAATCCACCACTGGTCAAAAATGACCTGCATGCCGTCGGCTATCATCGCGCCCCATTCCGCCATCGGTGGACGTGCGCCCAGGCCAAGGAAGCCCAGCCCGGCGGCGGCCAGAATGATCCCGGCCAGATCCAGCGCCAGCCGCACAATCGCGGAGGGCAGGCACAGGGGCAGAATATGGCCGACCAGTAGGCGCGGGCCGCGAATGCCCATCATCTCCGCGGCGGCCAGATAATCGCTGTGGCGCAGACGCTGGATTTCACTGCGCGCCTGGCGCGCATAGGCAGGCCAGGTCGTTAAGGCCAGCGCCAGCGCGCCGTTCACCAGACCGGGGCCGAGCATCGCGACAAACGCGAAGGCGAGGATCAGGCGCGGCATCGACATCACCACGTCGGTAAAGCGCATCAGGATGCGCTCCATCCAGCCGCCGTAGTAGCCTGACAAAATCCCCACCAGCAGACCGGCGGGGAGGGTAATAACGGTGACTAAGGCCACCAGCCCCAGTGCCGGACGGGTGCCGTAGATTAATCGGGAGAGCAGATCCCGCCCATAGCTGTCGGTACCCAGCCAGTGCTGCGCGTTGGGCGGTTGCAAACGCGCGGCGGCGTCCTGCCAGTTGGGATCATGCGGTGCAAGCCACGGTGCTAACAGGGCAATAAGCACCAGCAGCGCGATGGCGATCAGCCCGCAAAACGCGGCAGGGGAGCGGCGCAGGCGGCGTAAGAAGAGATAAAACGGCATTAGCGCACCCTGGGATCGGTCGCCCGCACAAGCAGGTCGGTAAGGTTATTGATCAGAACAAAGCAGACGCCAATCAGCAGCGTGCCGCCCATCACGGCGGTGGTGTCACCGGCGAACAGGGCCGTGGTGAGGTAGCGCCCGATGCCCGGCCATGAGAAGACGGTTTCGGTTAATACCGCGCCCTCCAGCATGCTGGTGTAGGCCAGGGCAATCACCGTCAGCAGGGTGCTGCGAATGTTCGGCAGCACGTGACGCAGCAGGATGGTCATCTCTCCGGCGCCTTTGGCGCGGGCGAGCAATATGTACTCTTTGTTCATCTCGCTCAGACAGGCGGAGCGCGTCAGGCGGGTGATACTTGCCAGCGAGTAGTAGGCCAGCAGCAGCACCGGCAGCACCAGGTGGCTGATGGCGTTGCGGAACGCCTCGCGGTCGCCGGAAAGCCAGGTATCAACCAGCGCAAATCCGGTTCGTGGCTCAACGGTGAATTGCCAGATGTCGTCCAGCCTGCCGGGGCCAGCGCTCCACTGTAGTTTCGCGTAGAACAGAGCCAGCATCAGCAGTCCGAGCCAGAATATCGGCACCGAATTGCCGAGCAGGGTGAGCGTTCTGATCGCTAAGTCCAGTGGCGAACCGGCGTAGCGGGCGCACAGCACACCCGCAATCACGCCGAGTACCGTGCCGATAATTAGCGCCAGCGTTGCCAGTTCCAGCGTGGCGGGAAAGGCGTGCAGCAGGTCCTGCAATACCGGCTGACCGGTAGCGCTGGCGGTGCCTAAATCCCCGTGAGCGAGGTTTTGCAGGTAGTGCCAGAACTGTACGGGAAGAGGCCGATCCAGCCCAAGCTGGTGGCGAACCTGATCGTAAGTGGACTGGCTGGCGTGATCGCCGACGATCTGCAATACGCGATCGACCGGGGAAAAGGCAGAGAGCGCAAACGTGACCAGCAGTAGCCCGAACAGCGTGAGCAGGAGAGTCAGCAGACCCTGAAGCACGCGGGTGGAAAGATGTGGCATGGGAAAATCGTTATCCTGAAAATATGCACGAACGACCCCCTCTCCCTGTGGGAGAGGGCAGGGGTGAGGGGAAACAGGCGGCTCTGTTGCGCGATGTTGCCCTCACCCCAACCCTCTCCCACGGGAGAGGGAGAGGGGGGAAAAGCTACTTCGTAACGCGATCGTACCAGACCATATCCGCGTTCAGCCCCTGCTGATACCCCTTCACGTTATCGCGCACCACGATCTGGGTTTTGCCCTGGTCAACGAACACATACGGCGAGTTATGCTGTAACTGTTCCTGCATCTTCTTATACAGATCCAGACGTTTTGCCGGATCCGGCTCGGCAACCGCCGCCAGCGTAGCGTTGTTCAGCTCCGGAATTTTCCAGCCGTTAAGCCCGGCCACGGTGCTGGATTTCCCGTCATTCCATGCGAAGGCGCTGGCGTTGGAGTGTGCATCGAAGTAGTCCGGGATCCACAGACGTATGGCCGCCTGATGCTGTTTCGCACGCACGCGGGCGTACACCTGGCTACCCGCCGCGGGCAGCAGATCCACCTTCACGCCGCCCTGAGCGAAGCTCGCCTGCATGGATTGCGCGATGGTGATGAACGGCGGTTTATTCTCTACGTCCAGCGTGAAATGCGCGTCTTTGATGCCCGCCCTGGCGAGGATCGCTTTTGCTTTTGCCGGGTCAAACGTGAACGGATTGTCCTCCAGCGCGCCCGGCAGGCCGACCGGCAGGAAGCTCTGATGAACAAAATACTGGCCTTTCAGCAGATCTTTGGTGATGCCTTCATAATCCACCAGCCAGCGCGAGGCTTCCCAGAACGCTGGATTATTCAGCAGCGGGTTAGCGCTGTTGCCGGTGTTAAACACCAGATAGTTTTGCTCGGCAGAAGGGATGCTAAGCACCTTCACACCCGGCTTGCCGCTGAGGGCGATTATCTGGTCTGCACCCAGATCGCGCGCCACGTCCGCATCACCCTGCTGGATCAGCAGGCGGCGGGAAGCGGGATCGGGGACGTTTTTAATGATGATGCTTTTAAGCTTCGGCGCGCCGCCGGGTGCGGATTCGTTGGCTTCCAGCACGATGGCCTGATGCGGCTGGTAAACGCGCATTTTGAACGCGCCGCTGCCCGCAGAGTGCATTTTTAACCACGCGTTGCCGAAGTCGTTATCCTTCACGTTCGCCGCAACCTGCTTTTCATCGACGATGGAGGCAATCGGCGTGGAGAGTATATTCAGCGCTACCGACGGGCTGACGTCCGCCGTCCAGCGAAGCGTGAGGGTATGGTCGTCCACTTTCTTGAGCTGGCTGGCGATGTTGCTGGCGTCCCAGCCCAGTACGTTGAGGATAAACGCCGGGGATTTGTTCAGCGTCACGGCGCGGGTATATGAGAAGATCACATCTTCCGGGCGCAGCGGGTTGCCGGAGGCAAATTTTGCATCGGGCTTAAGTTTGATGGTCAGGGTTTTTGCTGCCGCGTCCGCTTCCCAGCTTTCGGCCAGAACCGGGGTGATTTTTTCCGGGTTATCGCGGTCCGGCTGTACCAGACGCTGATACAAACTCGGTACGGTCTGGATGCTGGAAAGTTCGTTGGCTTCGGCCGGGTCAAGGCTCACGATATCATCCAGACCCTGGGCGACAACCAGCGTGTTGGGCGGGGTAGCGGCGTGAGCAGCGCTTGAGAGCGCAGCCAGCACCAGTAACGGCAGCAGTTTTTTATTCATAGCGATCCCTGAAGAAAATATATTGTGATTGTTTTATGCACCGTTACGGTAGGCTGGCTGAGGATTTCCTCAAAGTCGAAATTCTGCTTTGCTTATGCCCTCCGGGAATAACGCATTCGGTCTGGTTATGAGTCACCTCTCTTTTCGTTCGCTTTTTAACCTGCTATAACAAACTCCTTACCTTTCAGGGAGTCACCGCCGTGCCCGAAATCAATCAACATGGTCAAACCGTTAATGATATTGTCCCGGACTGGAAATGCGCCCGCGCGTTAACCCGTACCCTGCTCACCGGGCAGTATTGCCGCCTGGAGCCGCTGGATGCTGACCGCCATTCGGCTGATTTGTTTGAAGCCTATGCGCTGGGTGACGACAGCGACTGGACGTGGCTTGCCAGCACCCAGCCTGTGAGCGTTGAGGCCACTGCGCACTGGGTGCTGGGAAAGGTGCTGGATGACGACCTGGTGCCCTTTGCCGTTATCGATCTGCGCACCGAAAAGGCGGTAGGGCTGGTCAGCTATATGGCGATAGAACGCTTTCAGGGCTCGGTTGAGATCGGCCACGTCACCTGGTCGCGCAGAATGAAGGGCACCCGCGTGGGTACCGAAGCGGTGTGGCTGCTGCTGAAAAATGCCTTTGAGCATCAATATCGCCGGCTGGAGTGGAAGTGCGATTCGATGAACATCGCCTCACGCAACGCGGCGGAGCGGCTGGGGTTTGTCTGGGAAGGGCGCCTGCGCCAGAAGCTGGTGCGTAAAGGACGCAACCGCGACAGCGATATGCTTTCGATTATTGACGGCGAATGGCCGCAGCGCGATGCAGAGCTGCGCGCCTGGCTGGCGGCGGAGAATTTTGACGGGGAAGGACGGCAGGTTAAGCGGCTTGAAGCATTTCGGAAATAATTTCCCCTCACCCTAACCCTCTCCCTTTGGGAGAGGGCCGGGGTGAGGGGAGAAGTTCGCACTCAGCGGCGAACCGGCGCCCCATCCGCCACATAATACGCCGCCGTGCTCTTCGCCAGCGGCTCGCGCCCGCGAATGGCGTCGGCAATCTTTTCGCCAATCATGATGGTGGTGGCGTTCAGGTTGCCGGTGATAATCTGCGGCATAATCGACGCATCCACTACGCGTAACCCTTCCAGCCCGTGAACCCGGCCTTCGCCGTCAACCACCGCCATTTCGTCGTAGCCCATTTTGCAGGTGCCGCACGGGTGGAAGGCGGTTTCGGCGTGGTTGCGCACGAACTCGTCCAGCTGTTCGTCGGTCTGGCATTCGACGCCCGGGCTGATTTCACGACCGCGATACTTGTCCAGCGCAGGCTGGTGCATGATCTCGCGGGTGATGCGGATCGCGTCGCGGAACTCCTGCCAGTCCTGCTCGTGGGACATGTAGTTGAACAGGATCGCCGGATGCTGGTGCGGATCGCGCGACTTGATGCGCACGTGGCCGCGGCTCGGCGAGCGCATGGAGCCAACGTGGCACTGGAAGCCATGTTCTTTCACCGCGTTCGAGCCGTTGTAGTTAATCGCCACCGGCAGGAAGTGATACTGAATGTTCGGCCACTCGAACTCCTCGCGGCTGCGGATAAATCCGCCCGCTTCGAAGTGGTTGCTCGCGCCCACGCCTGTGCCGCCAAACAGCCACTCCGCGCCAATCTTCGGCTGGTTCCACCATTGCAGGGCAGGGTAGAGGGAGACCGGCTCCTTACATTCATACTGAAGGTACATCTCCAGGTGATCCTGCAAGTTTTCACCCACCCCGGGTAAATCATGTACCAGCGGGATATCAAACTGCTTCAGCAGTTCAGCGTTGCCCACGCCGGAGCGCTGGAGGATCTGCGGAGACGCGATGGCGCCCGCGCACAGCAGCACCTCTTTCTTCGCCGTCGCTTTTGACGGAATGGTGCTTTCGCCTTCCAGCCACTCGACGCCCACCGCGCGCTTGCCGTCAAAGATAATGTGATCGGTCATGGCGTGGGTGCGGATGGTCAGATTCGGGCGCGGTTTGGCATGGTCCAGATAGCCGCGCGCGGTGCTGGCGCGTCGGCCCTGCGGCGTGACCGTACGGTCCATCGGGCCAAAGCCTTCCTGCTGATAGCCGTTAAGGTCGTCGGTGCGCGGGTAGCCCGCCTGCACGCCCGCCTCTACCATCGCTTCAAACAGCGGGTTCACGCCCGGCTTAGAGGTGGTGACGCTCACCGGACCGTCGCCGCCGTGGTAGTCGTTCGGCCCCACGTCGCGGGTCTCTGCCTTGCGGTAGTAGGGCAGGCAGTTGAGGTAGCTCCAGTGCTCCAGACCCGATTGTTTCGCCCAGTTGTCCAGATCCATCGCGTTACCGCGCACGTAGCACATGCCGTTGATCAGCGACGAGCCGCCCAGCCCTTTACCCCGTCCGCATTCCATGCGGCGATTGTTCATGAAAGGCTCAGGCTCGGTTTCATACGCCCAGTTGTAGCGCTTGCCCTGCAACGGGAAGGCCAGCGCGGCAGGCATCTGGGTGCGGAAGTCAAAGCGGTAGTCCGGCCCGCCCGCCTCAAGCAGCAGGACGGTGGTGTTCGGATCTTCAGTCAGTCGTGTTGCCAGTACGTTGCCGGCAGAGCCGGCTCCGATAATGATGTAGTCAAATTGCAAATAAACCTCCCGGTTAAAATATGGACTGGAATTTACCCATCTCAACCTGGATGGACTTCACCTGGGTGTAACTCTGAAGCGTCATGACGCCGTTCTCACGGCCAATGCCGGAGTGTTTGTAGCCACCGACCGGCATCTCTGCGGCGGATTCACCCCAGGTGTTGATCCAGCAGATGCCCGCTTCGAGCTGATGAATAGCGCCGTGGGCGCGGTTCAGATCGGCGGTGACGATGCCCGCCGCCAGACCGTAGTCGGTATCATTGGCGCGGCGAATGGCCTCTTCGTCAGTGTCATAGGTAAGAATGGACATCACCGGGCCGAAGATCTCTTCGCGCACGATGGTCATTTCGTCGGTGCAGTCGGTGAACACGGTCGGGGCCACCCACGCGCCGTTGTCAAAGCCGTCACCCTTCAGCACGTCGCCGCCGCACAGCACGCGCGCGCCTTCCTCTTTGCCTTTGGCGATGTAGCGCAGCACGCTGTCGCGGTGCGGGAAGCTGACCATCGGGCCAAAGTTGGTGTTTTCATCGAACAGGTCGCCCGCGCGGATGCGGCCCACGCGCTCAACGATTTTTTGCTCAAACGCGGCTTTGACCTTCGCGGGTACGAACACGCGGGTGCCGTTGGTGCACACCTGGCCGGAGCTGAAGAAGTTCGCCATCATGGCGATATCTGCCGCGAGATCCAGATCCGCATCGTCAAACACTATCAGCGGCGATTTGCCGCCCAACTCCATTGTCACTTCTTTCAGGGACGAGGCCGCCGAGTTCGCCATCACCTTTTTGCCGCTGGCCACGCCACCGGTGAAGGAGACTTTGGCGATGCCCGGATGCTCGGTCAGGAACTGGCCGGTCTCTGCGCCCACGCCCGGCAGGACGTTAAACACGCCGTCCGGCACGCCTGCTTCGGTGTAGATCTCCGCCAGTTTCAGGGCGGTAAGCGGCGTCACTTCGCTCGGCTTGAAGATCATCGCGTTGCCCGCCGCCAGCGCCGGGGCAGATTTCCACAGGGCGATCTGGATCGGGTAGTTCCACGCGCCGATGCCCGCCACCACGCCCAGCGGCTCGCGGCGGGTGTAGACGAACGAGGTGTCGCGCAGCGGGATCTGGCTGCCTTCCAGCGCCGGGATCAGCCCCGCGTAGTACTCCAGCACGTCCGCGCCGGTAACGATGTCGACGGTCGAGGTTTCGGAATACGCTTTACCGGTGTCGAGGGTTTCCAGCGTTGCCAGCTCGTCGTTTCGCTCGCGCAGGATATCGACGGCGCGGCGCAGGATGCGCGAGCGCTCCATGGCGGTCATCGCCGCCCAGATCTTCTGCCCGCGCTGTGCGCTTTCCACGGCGCGGTCCACGTCTTCGCGCCCGGCGGCCTGCACGGTTGCCAGAACTTCACCGTTCGCCGGGTTGATGGTCTCGAAGGTGCGACCGCTGGTGGCCGATGTGTAACCACCATTGATATAAAGCTGCTGTTCTGCCATTCGGGACATAAATTCTCCTCGGTTAATCGGTCGGTAAATGCTGGCTGATAAAGTGGCTGGTGAGCGACTGGGCCAGGGTTTTATCCAGCGGTTTGCCGCTGAGCGCAGCGCGCAGCCATAGCCCGTCAATCAGTGCGGCGAGCCCGTAGCCCGCCTCTTCAGCCTGTTCACGCGGCAGCTCGCGGCGGAACTCGTACACCAGGTTAGAGAGCAACCGGCGGCTGCTGACCTGCTGCAAACGGTAGAGCATCGGCTGATGCATGCTGCTGGCCCAGAAGGCCAGCCAGGCCTTCATCGCCGCGCCGCTGATCTGGGTTTCATCAAAATTGCCGCCGACAATCGCCTGCAATCGCTGCTCTGCGCTGCCGTCCGGCAGGGCGCGTAAACGGCTTAATACCGCGTCGCGCAGCTGACCGGTGATGTCACGCATGGTCGCTTCCAGCAGACCGTTTTTATCTTTGAAATAGTGGCTGATGATCCCCGTGGATACGCCCGCCCGACGGGCGATTTGCGCGATGGTTGCGTCATGCATTCCCACTTCATTAATTGCTTCCAGCGTGGCATCGATTAGCTGCCTGCGCCGGATCGGCTGCATCCCCACTTTGGGCATTTTTGCCACTCCATTCATCAGCGTTGGTTAACTATTAAAGCGGTTTTTGATTGGACGTTCAATATAAAATGTGTCTTAATTGTTGCGATTTTGGATTTCAATAGTTACAAAAACAGTGGGGATACTGGATGACAGACCTTTCACAGGACAGAGAAAAAGACAAAATCAACCCGGTCGTTTTTTATACGTCCGCCGGGCTGATTTTGTTGTTTTCCCTGACGACCATTTTCTTTCGTGATTTTTCTGCCGAGTGGATTGGGCGCACCCTGAACTGGGTGTCGAAGACCTTCGGCTGGTACTATCTGCTGGCCGCGACGCTCTATATCGTCTTCGTGGTCTGCATTGCCTGCTCGCGCTTCGGTTCGGTGAAGCTCGGGCCAGAGCAGTCTAAGCCCGAGTTCAGCCTGCTGAGCTGGGCCGCAATGCTGTTTGCCGCCGGCATCGGCATCGACCTGATGTTCTTCTCCGTGGCGGAACCGGTCACGCAGTATATGCAGCCGCCGGAAGGGGCAGGGCAGACGATGGAGGCTGCGCGCCAGGCGATGGTCTGGACGCTGTTCCACTACGGCCTGACGGGCTGGTCGATGTACGCCCTGATGGGCATGGCGCTCGGATACTTTAGCTATCGTTATAATTTGCCCCTTACCATCCGCTCCGCGCTGTACCCGATTTTCGGCAAAAAGATCAACGGCCCTATTGGGCACACGGTAGACATCGCGGCGGTGATCGGCACCATCTTTGGTATCGCGACAACGCTCGGAATTGGCGTAGTGCAGCTTAACTACGGGCTGAGCGTGCTGTTTGACATCCCGGATTCGATGGCGGCGAAGGCGGCGCTGATTGCGCTGTCGGTGATTATCGCCACCATCTCGGTGACCTCTGGCGTGGATAAAGGGATTCGCGTGCTCTCCGAGCTGAACGTCGCGCTGGCGCTGGGGCTGATCCTGTTCGTGCTGTTTATGGGCGACACCTCGTTCCTGCTCAATGCCTTAGTGCTGAACGTGGGTGATTACGTGAACCGCTTTATGGGCATGACGCTGAACAGCTTCGCCTTTGACCGTCCGACAGAGTGGATGAACAACTGGACGCTCTTCTTCTGGGCGTGGTGGGTGGCGTGGTCGCCGTTTGTCGGCCTGTTCCTGGCGCGTATTTCGCGTGGGCGCACCATCCGTCAGTTCGTGATGGGCACGCTGATCATCCCGTTCACCTTTACCCTGCTGTGGCTGTCGATTTTCGGCAACAGCGCGCTGCACGAGATCATCCACGGCAATGCGACTTTTGCCCAGGAAGCGATGGCGCACCCGGAGCGCGGCTTCTACAGCCTGCTGGCGCAGTATCCGGCGTTTACCTTTAGCGCGTCCGTAGCGACCATTACCGGCCTGCTGTTCTACGTCACCTCGGCGGACTCCGGCGCGCTGGTGCTGGGGAACTTCACCTCGAAGCTCAAGGACATTAACAGCGACGCGCCGAACTGGCTGCGCATCTTCTGGTCCGTCGCCATCGGCCTGCTGACGCTCGGCATGCTGATGACCAACGGTATCTCGGCGTTGCAGAACACCACGGTGATCATGGGCCTGCCGTTCAGCTTCGTGATCTTCTTCGTGATGGCCGGGCTGTATAAATCGCTTAAGGTGGAAGACTACCGCCGCGTCAGCGCCAGCCGCGACACCGCCCCGCGTCCGCTGGGCGCGCAGGACAGGCTGAGCTGGAAGAAACGCCTCTCGCGCCTGATGAACTACCCCGGCACGCGCTACACCAGCCAGATGATGGAGACGGTCTGCTTCCCGGCGATGGAAGAGGTGGCCCAGGAGCTGAAGCTGCGTGGCGCCTACGTTGAGCTGAAAAACCTGCCCCCGGAAGAGGGCGAAAATCTGGGGCACCTGGATCTGCTGGTGCACATGGGTGACGAGCAGAACTTTGTCTATCAGATCTGGCCGCAGCAGTATTCGGTGCCCGGGTTCACCTACCGGGCGCGCAGCGGGAAGTCGACCTACTACCGGCTGGAGACCTTCCTGCTGGAAGGCAGCCAGGGGAATGATTTGATGGATTACAGCAAGGAGCAGGTGATTACGGACATTCTGGATCAGTATGAACGGCACCTGAACTTTATCCATCTGCACAGGGAAGCGCCGGGGAATAGCGTGATGTTTCCGGATGTTTAAATGATGACAAACCCCTGTCGTTAACAATCCAGCCATCTTTCTTGCCGGGTGGCGCTGCGCTTACCCGGCCTACAAATATGCTTTACCGTAGGCCTGATAAGCGAAGCGTCATCAGGCGCGCCCTTCATTGACACAACTTTAATGATAATTATTTTCATTTAAATATAGCCTGTGCTATACCTTATAGCACAGGCTAATTTTGCTTTGAATTTAATCACCTCAGGAGACTTCTGCGATGCATCCACGGCAAGGATTGAAGCGTTTGTTGCTCGGCGCGCTGCTCATGACTGCGACCACGACCGGCGCGCTGGCGGCTGAAAAGTTCCAGGTCATCACCACTTTTACCGTTATTGCTGATATGGCGAAAAACGTGGCGGGGGATGCCGCAGAGGTCACCTCCATCACCAAACCGGGCGCGGAAATTCACGAATACCAGCCCACCCCGGGCGATATCAAGCGCGCGCAGAAGGCACAGCTGATCCTGGCGAACGGCATGAATCTGGAGCTGTGGTTCCAGCGCTTTTATCAGCATCTGAACGGCGTGCCGGAGGTGATTGTCACCAAAGGCATCACCCCGATGGGCATCAGCGAAGGGCCCTATAACGGCAAGCCCAATCCGCACGCGTGGATGTCGCCGGACAACGCCCTGATTTACGTCGATAACATCCGCGACGCGCTGGTAAAGTACGATCCGGCCAACGCACAGACGTATCTGCGCAACGCTGATGCTTACAAGCAGAAGATCACCGCCACTCTCGAACCGCTGCGCAAGCAGGTCGCGGATATACCGGAAGACAAACGCTGGATGGTGACCAGCGAAGGGGCGTTCTCCTATCTGGCGCGGGATTTGGGCCTGAAGGAGCTTTACCTGTGGCCGATCAACGCCGATCAGCAGGGCACGCCGCAGCAGGTGCGCAAGGTTATCGATCTGGTGAAAAAACATCACATTCCGGCGGTGTTCAGCGAAAGCACGGTCTCGGATAAGCCCGCCCGTCAGGTGGCGCGTGAAACCGGCGCCCACTATGGCGGCGTGCTGTACGTCGACTCTCTGAGCGCGGAAAACGGCCCGGTGCCGACCTATATCGATCTGCTGAACGTCACCACCCGCACGCTGGTGCAGGGCATCCACGACGGGATGAAGGAGTAACCATGCAGAAGGGGATTGTTGTAACCGACGTGACCGTGACCTACCGCAACGGCCACACGGCGCTGCGCGACGCATCGTTCAGCGTGCCGGGCGGATCGATTGCCGCCCTAGTGGGGGTGAACGGTTCCGGCAAGTCCACGCTGTTTAAGGCGGTGATGGGGTTTGTGCGGGCGGCGAGCGGCACTATCTCCATTCTGGGGCTGCCGCCTCACCGGGCGCTGCGTCAGAACCTGGTCGCCTACGTGCCGCAGTCGGAAGAGGTCGACTGGTCGTTTCCGGTGCTCGTCGAGGACGTGGTGATGATGGGCCGCTACGGGCATATGGGGTTTATGCGTCGTCCCAAAGAATGCGATAAGCAGATCGTCACCGACGCCCTGAAGCGTGTAGATATGCTCGAGCTGCGCCATCGGCAGATTGGCGAGCTGTCCGGCGGGCAGAAGAAGCGCGTGTTTCTGGCCCGTGCGATTGCCCAGCAGGGCGAGGTGATCCTGCTCGACGAGCCGTTTACCGGCGTGGACGTCAAAACCGAAGCCAGGATCATCAGCCTGCTGCGGGAGTTGCGCGACGAGGGTAAAACGATGCTGGTCTCGACCCACAATCTGGGCTCGGTCACGGAATTCTGCGATTACACGGTGATGGTCAAAGGCACCGTGCTGGCGAGCGGCCCGACGGATATCACCTTTACCGCCGAGAATCTCGAGCGCGCCTTTAGCGGCGTGCTGCGCCACGTGGTGCTCAGCGGCTCGGAAGATCGCATTATTACCGATGACGAACGCCCCTTCGTCACGCACCGACAGGAGGCCAAATGAACGTGCTTCTCGAACCCTTCGGCTACGAGTACATGCTCAACGCGATGTGGGTCTCGGCGATGGTGGGCGGGCTATGCGCGTTTCTCTCCTGCTATCTGATGCTCAAAGGCTGGTCGCTGATCGGCGATGCACTGTCGCACTCCATCGTGCCCGGCGTAGCGGGCGCTTACATGCTCGGGCTGCCGTTCTCGCTGGGGGCGTTTTTATCGGGCGGGCTGGCGGCGGGCAGCATGCTGTTTCTCAACCAGCGCAGCCGCCTGAAGGAGGACGCCATTATCGGGCTGATCTTCTCCTCGTTTTTCGGGCTGGGGCTGTTTATGGTCTCGCTCAACCCGACCTCGGTGAACATTCAGACCATCGTCCTCGGCAATATTCTGGCTATCGCCCCGGAAGATATCGTCCAGCTGGCGATTATCGGCGTGGTGTCGATAGTTATCCTGCTGTTCAAATGGAAAGATCTGATGGTGACCTTTTTTGATGAGAACCACGCCCGCGCCATCGGCCTGCGTCCTGAACGCCTGAAAATTCTCTTCTTCACGCTGCTGGCGGTCTCTACCGTGGCGGCGCTGCAAACCGTCGGCGCATTTCTGGTGATCTGTCTGGTGGTCACGCCCGGCGCGACCGCGTGGCTGCTGACCGACCGCTTCCCGCGCCTGCTGATGATTGCGGTCGCCATTGGCAGCATCACCAGCTTCCTCGGCGCGTGGGCCAGCTATTACCTGGACGGCGCCACCGGCGGCATTATCGTCGTGGCCCAGACACTGCTGTTCCTGCTGGCGTTCGTCTTTGCGCCGAAGCACGGGCTGCTTGCCAGCCGCCGTCGGGCGCGGGAGGCACACCCATGTTGACGCTGCTTCTCGAACCGTTCCAGTTTGCGTTTATGAACAACGCGCTGCTGATTTCACTCATGGTGGCCGTGCCCTGCGCGCTGCTGTCGGTTTTTCTGGTGCTGAAAGGCTGGGCGCTGATGGGCGACGCCATGAGCCACGCGGTGTTTCCCGGCGTCGTGCTGGCCTGGATGATGGGCCTGCCGCTGGCGCTGGGCGCGTTCGTGGCCGGTCTTTTCTGCGCGGTCGCCACCGGATATCTGAAGGATAACAGTCGCATCAAACAGGATACGGTCATGGGGATCGTCTTTTCCGGCATGTTCGGCGCCGGGCTGATCCTCTATATCGCCGTCAAACCTGAGGTGCATCTCGACCACATTCTGTTCGGCGATATGCTGGGTATTAACGGGATGGACATTATGCAAAGCGGTCTCGTCGCGGGGCTGATTGCGCTGGTGATTGGCCTGAAGTGGCGCGATTTTCTGCTGTTCTGCTTTGACTATCAGCAGGCGCAGGCGAGTGGCTTGCGCACCCGCTGGCTGCACTACGGCTTACTGTGCATGGTTTCGCTGACCATCGTTGCGACGCTGAAAGCGGTGGGGATCATTCTGTCGATTTCCCTGCTGATTGCGCCCGGCGCCGTGGCGGTGCTGATTACCCGACGCTTTCACATGGCGCTGCTGGTGGCGGTCGCCGTTTCAGCGCTGGTGTCGGTAAGCGGCGTTTATGCCTCGTTTTATCTCGACAGCGCGCCTGCGCCGACCATTGTGGTCCTGTTCGCGATGGTGTTTATCGTGACGTTTGTGGTGACCAGCGTGAAGGCTCGTCGCCAGGAGCGTGTGACAGCAGGGTGATGACCTGTTCGCCGTGCTGCTGCCAGTGCAGGCGGAAGGCGGTGCCTTCTTCAAAGCCTGCCAGTTGACGGGTCAACGCCAGCGTGAGCGTCTTGTCGTCGAGCCTGGTAACGCGGGCGCAGTCAAAACCCATCCAGGCCTGTACCTGCGGAAAGAGGGCCTTAAACAGGCTCTCTTTGGCGCTGAAGACCAGCGTCAGGGCGAGGGCGAACGGGTATCCCTGGCGGGAAAGCACAGGTTCTTCCTGCGTATCAATAATGCCGTCTTTGATTTCCCTGGCTTCGTTTTCGAAGAGGATCGTTTCACAATCGATGCCGATAAGCGCCGGGTATTGCGTGACGACGGCTATCGCCTGCGTGCCGCTGTGGGTGATGCTGCCGGAAATACCTTGCGGCCAGAGCGGTTCCCCGCTGGGGCCGATGGCGGGCATGGTGTGGTCAGGTAAGGCGTGCGCGGCGGCGATGCGGCCTGCCAGGTGGTCGGCCTTGCGTTTGCGTCCGGCGTCAGCGAGCTGGGCGTGGTGGGGGAGCCAGAGGAGATCGGCGTCGGTAAAGGTGGCGGGGTCGAAAGTGATGCGGTGGAGGGTGTGGCCGGCGAGAGAAAATGTGCTGTGGGTGGTGTGCATGGTTTTTCCCCTCACCCTGACCCTCTCCCCGGAGGGGAGAGGGAAGGATTGACTTCAGTGCCTTAAAAACGCGTATTCACGCTCATATACCAGGTACGGCCCGGTTCATTATACGTATACGCGCCCGCACCGTACATATACGCGCCGGTGGTGGTATTACCCGTGGTCTGGGCGTTACCCGCACGCCACTGGCGCTTGTCGAAGACGTTGTCCACGCCGCCGGTCAGGCTGACGTTTTTGGTCACGTCCCAGGTCGCGCTCAGGCCCACGATGCTGTACGGGCTGACTTCGTCTTTCTCAGACCCGGTGACCGGCTGACCTTTGTAGTTGTACTTCTTCGGCTGCTGCTTGCCGTACCAGGTGAAGGTCGACTGGAGCGATACGTCCTGATGCACCTGCCAGCTCAGGGTAGAGTTCAGCGTATACTCCGGGATGATCGACAGACGATCGCCGGTCTCCTTGTTCTTGCTTTGCAGCATGTAGGTGATGTTGTTGGTCCAGTTGATGGTGTCGCTGACCGGCACGTTCAGGGAGCCTTCCAGACCTTCTACTACCGCCTTCGGCACGTTTTCCCACTGGTAGATATCGGTGGTGACTTTGCCGGTGGACGTCTGGCCAATCGGCGCGTAGCCCGCTTCAATCTTGTTGCGGTAGTCGTTGCGGAACCAGGTCACGCCCGCCAGCCAGCCGTCGCGTTTCCACTCCAGGCCAATCTCTTTGTTGATGCTGGTCTCCGCTTTCAGATCGTCGTTACCCATCATGTAGCAGCCCACGCCGTCGGAACTGGCGTAGCAGCCCTGGCCTTTACTGTACAGCAGGTAGTTCGGGTTGGTCTGATACAGGCTTGGCGCTTTATAGGCGCGCGCGATGCCCATCTTCAGGGTGAAGTCATCCCCCAGACCCTGCGACAGGTTCAGGGACGGGCTCCAGTTATTACCCACAATAGTATGGTGGTCGAAGCGCAGGGCAGGAGTCAGCATGGTGCTGTCGGTCAGCTCCATGTTGTTTTCGGCAAACAGGGAGAAGATCTCCGCTGAAGTGTACGGGCTACGGTCTTCGCTCATGCCCGGAATGGTGCCCCCCTGCTGGGTTTGCGTGAAGGAGGTCGAGTCCTTCATGCGCTGCTGGTTCCACTCGGTGCCGAGCGTCAGGTTTTGATTCACAATGAAATCAATCGGCAGGTTGATTTCGCTGTGCAGCATCACGTCGGCCAGGTCGGTATCGGTGAATTTATTGCTGTTGAACAGGCCTTCCAGACCGCCCGCCAGCCCTTCACCCAGACGAGAGTTGCGGGTGTGCTCGTACTGCGCCCAGTTGCTGGTGGTGATGCCGTTATCCCAGCCGCCGTTCCAGGTCACCGCGAAGTTCTGACGATAGATACGGTTAGTCTCTTTACCGTAGTTTTTCTTCACCAGCGCGTTGTCGTTGTTGGTGTTCTGCGTGTCACCCGCATACAGGTTGTTCTGGCGGCTGTAGCCCGCTTCAAACTCCAGGGACTGCATCGGTGCGAAGTCCCAGCGCACCACGCCGTTGATGTCTTTATTTTCCACCCCTTCACGGCCTGCGGGCAGGGTGTTGGCGTAAGCTTCCGTGCGATCGGACTGATGTCCCTGGTTGATATCCCACGCGTCGGCCTGGGTTTTATCCAGGTTACCGTACATGCGGAAGCTGAAATCCCCGCCCAGCGGGCCGCTCAGGCTGAAGTTGGTGCGTTTGGTGGAACCTTCGTCTTTATGCTCTGGCGCGTTCAGATAGGTGTTCCAGGAGCCGTGCCACTGGTCGTCGAATTTTTTGGTGATGATGTTCACCACGCCGCCCGCCGCGCCGTTACCGTAGCGGGCAGCAGCCGGGCCACGGATCACTTCGATGCGCTCGATCATCTCCGGCGGGACCCAGCCGGTATCGCCGCGGGTATCACGCTCGCCGCGCCAGCCCAGACGGATGGAGTTGCGGCTGGTAACCGGCTTGCCGTCAATCAGGATCAGGGTGTTTTCCGGGCCCATGCCGCGAATGTCAATCTGACGGTTGTTCCCGCGCTGGCCGCTGGTGGAGTTGCCGGTCAGGTTAACGCCCGGCATGGTGCGGATGATTTCCGCCACGTCGCGCGCGGGCGGGTTTTTGCGGATCTCGTCGGCGGTGATGGTCGACACGCCCGGCGCCTGCAAATTCTGCTCGGCGGCGGTGATCACCATGGTGTCTTCGTGCTGCGCGGAGGCGGTGTTGTCGTCTGCCATGGCGGGCAGCGCGACACCATAAATCCCTAAATTGACCAGCAAGGCCAGAGAGTGAATCTTCTTATTCATTGTACGTCCCGCTTTTATGGTTATTTAATGAGCGCGCTTCCCACAGCGCGGGCATTACGCTATTGCAAATGAAAATAGTTATCAATAATATTATCAATAAAATTTGCTCTGCAACAAAAAAGACTGTTAAACATGGGGTTATAAGGGTGACGGCGTTAACAACCGGAAGTGAAGCGTGGTGGCAGGCGAAAGACGGGCCGGAACGGGAACGTCATCAGGAAAACTATCGCGTGACATTCTGGTGGCGGGACCCGGCGGGAACGCAGAAAACGTCGACGGTTAAACGCGTCTGGCTCTACGTCACCGGTGTGACCGATCACCATCAAAATGCCCGTCCGCAGTCCCTTGAACGTATCCCGGATACCGACGTCTGGCAGTGGCAGGGCGAGTTCAACCCCGAATGGCGCGGCAGCTACTGTTTTATCCCCTCCGACAATGAAAACGATTTTGCCAGCGCAGTGTTTGAAGGCGATCAGCCGGACCGCATGGCGCTGCGCGAAGGCTGGCGCAAACTGTTGCCGCACGCGGTGTCCGACCCGCTGAATGCCCAGAGCTGGCGCGGCGGGCGCGGGCACGCCGTCTCGGCGCTGGAGATGCCGGAGGCGCCCGTACAGCCCGGCTGGAACCATCCCGATACCCCTTACAATAAGCCTGTCTGCATTGAGTGGCACAGCGCGCGTCTGAAGAACCGTCGCCGCGTGTGGATTTTTACCACCGGGGATGAAAGCCCCGAGCGCCCGCTGGCGGTGCTGCTCGACGGGCAGTTCTGGGCCGAAAGCATGCCCGTCTGGCCTGCGCTGGCGTCGCTCACCCATGAAGGCAAACTGCCGCCTGCGGTCTATGTCTTAATCGACGTGATTGACACCGCACACCGCAGCCGCGAGCTGCCGTGTAACCCTGATTTCTGGCTGGCGGTGCAGGACGAACTTCTCCCGCAGGTGAAAAGCATGGCCCCGTTCAGCGACCGCGCCGACCATACCGTGGTGGCGGGTCAGAGCTTCGGCGGGCTCTCTTCCCTCTATGCGGGCCTCAACTGGCCGCAGCGTTTTGGCTGCATCCTCAGCCAGTCCGGATCCTACTGGTGGCCGCACCGCGGCGCGCAGCAGGACGGGCTGCTCATCGAACAACTCAAAGCGGGTGACAAAACCGCTCGCGGGCTGCGCATCGTCCTTGAGGCCGGGCGCAACGAGCCGCTTATTTTGCGCGCAAACCAGGCGATCCTCGCCGAACTACACACTCAGCAACCGGTTTTCTGGCGTCAGGTTGACGGCGGACACGATGCGCTTTGCTGGCGCGGTGGGCTGACGCAGGGGCTGATGACCCTCTGGCAGCCGCTTATTCAATAACGGAGTCTGTATGGAATTCAGCAATCCTTTCGATAATCCGCAGGGACAGTTCGCCATTTTGCAAAATGACCAGGGGCAGTACAGCCTGTGGCCGCAGCAGTGCGAGTTGCCCGCGGGCTGGCGCGTGGTCTGCGAACCGCAATCTCAGGAGGCGTGCCAGCAGTGGCTGGCGGAACAGTGGCAGACGCTTGAGCCGTCATGTTTTGCGGGGGAGCGCGCATGAACCGTCTCCCTCTTGTCGCCGCCCAGCCGGGGATCTGGATGGCAGAGCAGCTTTCCTCCCTGCCAAACGCCTGGAGCGTCGCGCACTACACCGAGCTGAAAGGCGCTATCGATGCGCCATTGCTGGCAAAAGCCATCGCTGAAGGCATGATGCAGGCCGACACCCTGCGGATGCGTTTTGCCGAAGATAACGGTGAGGTGTGGCAGTGGATCGATGAGGCCATGCTCCTGCCGGAGCCGTCCATCGTGCGCGTTGACTCCCACGACGCCGCCGTGGCGCTGATGGAGGCCGATCTCAACCAGAACCTGCGCGTCGACAGCGGTCAGCCGCTGGCGTTTCACCAGCTGATCCAGGTGGGAGAAAGCCACTGGTACTGGTATCAGCGGTATCATCATCTGGTGGTGGATGGCTTCAGCTTCCCTGCTATTACCCGTCAGATCACCGCCATTTACGCTGCGTGGCAGAAAGGTGAATCCACGCCGGCCTCGCCGTTCACCCCGTTCGCCGAGGTGGTGGAGGAGTATCAGCGCTATCGCGACAGCGAGGCGTATCAGCGCGACGGTGCTTTCTGGGCCGAACAACGCAAACAGCTTCCTTCTCCGGTCTCGCTCTCTTCCGCGCCGCTGCCGGGACGCGCCGCCACCACCGATATCCTGCGCCTGAAAATTGCGATGGACGGCCGTGCGTTCAGCCAGCTTGCACAGAAGGCAGGCCAGGCGCAGCGTACCGATCTGGCCCTTGCGCTGGTGGCGCTGTGGCTGGGCCGCCTGACCGGACGGCTGGACTACGCCGCCGGGTTTATCTTTATGCGCCGCATGGGCTCCGCCGCGCTGACCGCGACCGGACCGGTGCTCAACGTCCTGCCGCTGGCGGTGAATATTCGCCCGCAGGAGAGCCTGCCGGAACTGGCGCTGCGCCTGGCGAACCAGCTGAAAAAGATGCGCCGCCATCAGCGTTACGACGCCGAGCAGATCGTGCGCGACAGCGGACGTGCCGCAGGCGACGAAGCCCTTTTTGGTCCGGTGCTGAACGTCAAGGTGTTCGATTATCAGCTGAATATCGACGGCGTGGAGGCCATTACCCACACGCTGGCAACCGGCCCGGTGAACGATCTGGAGCTGGCGCTGTTCCCGGACGAGCAGGGCGGACTGAGCATTGAGATCCTCGCCAACGGGCAGCGTTACGACGAGGCGACGCTGAAGGGGCACGCGGCGCGCCTGAACGCAATGCTGACGCAGTTTGCCGCCAATCCGGACCTGGGCTGTGGCGACGTGGAAACCGTATCAGAGCAGGAATACGCCCGGCTGGCGCGCATCAACGATACCGGGCTGGCGCTGCCGTCCACCACGCTGGCGGATCTTGTGGCGGAGCAGGCGAGCAAAACGCCGGACGCCCCCGCGCTGGCGGATGCCCATACTGAACTGAACTACCGCCAGATGCGCGAGCAGGTGGTCGCGCTGGCAAACCTGCTGCGCGCGCGCGGCGTGAAGCCGGGCGACAGCGTGGCGGTGGCGCTCCCGCGCTCGGTGTTCCTGACCCTGGCGCTGCACGGGATTGTTGAAGCTGGCGCCGCCTGGCTGCCGCTGGATACCGGTTACCCGGATGACCGTCTGCGGATGATGCTGGAGGACGCGAAGCCGTCGCTGCTCATTACCACCGACGAGCAGCTTCCGCGCTTTAACGATCTGCCGATCGCCACCTTTAGTTACAACACACTATTACCGGCCACCGATGCTGAACCTCTGCGCCTGGCGAAGCCGGAGCAGACCGCGTACATCATCTTTACCTCCGGTTCGACGGGGCGTCCAAAAGGGGTGATGGTCGGCCATACCGCCATCGTTAACCGCCTGAAGTGGATGCAGGATCATTATCCACTGGCGGCGCATGACGTGGTGGCGCAGAAAACGCCGTGCAGCTTTGACGTGTCGGTGTGGGAGTTCTGGTGGCCGTTTATCGCCGGGGCGAAGCTGGTGATGGCCGAGCCGGACGCGCACCGCGATCCGCAGGCGATGCAGGGCTTCTTCGCAGAATATGGCGTAACCACCACCCACTTCGTGCCGTCGATGCTGGCGGCCTTTGTCGCCTCTCTGACCCCGGAAAACGCTGTGTGCTGCAAAACCCTTAAGCAGGTGTTCTGTAGCGGCGAAGCGCTGCCGACTGCGCTGTGTCGCGAGTGGGAACAGCTCACCCATGCGCCGCTGCACAACCTCTATGGCCCAACCGAAGCGGCGGTGGATGTGAGCTGGTATCCGGCGTTTGGCCCCGAGCTGGCGGCGGTGGAAGGCAACAGCGTGCCGATCGGCTTCCCGGTGTGGAATACGGGGCTGCGCATTCTGGACGCGATGATGCGCCCGGTGCCGTTCGGCGTGGCGGGGGATCTGTATCTCACCGGCATTCAGCTGGCGCAGGGGTATCTGGGACGCCCCGACCTTACCGCCAGCCGCTTTATCGCCGATCCGTTTGCCCCCGGCGAGCGAATGTACCGCACCGGGGACGTTGCCCGCTGGCTGGACAACGGCGCGGTGGAATATCTGGGCCGCAGCGACGATCAGCTGAAAATCCGCGGCCAGCGCATCGAGCTGGGCGAAATCGACCGGGCGATGCTCGCGCTACCGGATGTGGCCCAGGCGGTGGCGCACGCCTGCGTGTTCAACCAGGCGGCTGCTACGGGCGGCGATGCCCGCCAGCTGGTGGGATACGTTGTCTCTGAATCCGGCTTACCGCTGGATCGCGACGCGCTGCTTGCATCACTCAAAGCCCAGCTGCCGCCGCATATGGTGCCGGTGGTGCTGCTGCAAATCAGCGCGCTGCCGTTAAGCGCCAACGGCAAACTGGATCGCAAGGCGCTGCCGCTGCCGGAGCTGACCAGCAAAACTTCCGGTCGCGCGCCCGAGACGCAAACCGAAGTCGCCGTGGCGCAGGCGTTTTCTGCCCTTCTGGGCTGCGCGGTGAACGATATCAAGGCCGATTTCTTTGCCCTCGGCGGCCACTCGCTGCTGGCGATGCGCCTTGCGGCTCAGCTCAGCCGTGCGTTCAGCCGCAAGGTCACGCCGGGGCAGATTATGGTCGCCTCGACGGTGAGCAAGCTTAGCGCCCTGCTGGACTCGCAGATGAGCGACGAGCAGGCGCAGCGTCTGGGGTATGAAACCGTTCTCCCGCTGCGTGAAAGCAACGGCCCCACGCTGTTCTGCTTCCATCCGGCGTCCGGCTTTGCCTGGCAGTTTAGCGTCCTGGCGCGCTACCTCAGCCCGCGCTGGTCAATCGTCGGCATTCAGTCTCCCCGGCCTGACGGGCCGATGCAGCAGTGTGCGGATCTCGATGCGGTGATCGAACATCATCTGAACACGTTGCGTAAGCAACAGCCGCAGGGGCCGTATTATCTGTTCGGCTATTCCCTCGGCGGCACGCTGGCGCAGGGCATTGCGGCGCGTCTGCGCGAGCAGGGTGAAGACGTAGCGTTCCTCGGCCTGCTGGATACCTGGCCACCGGAAACCCAGAACTGGGCGGAGAAAGAGGCCAACGGCCTCGATCCGGAGGTGCTGGCGGAAATTGAGCGCGAACGCCAGGCGTTTATCGCTGCCCAGCAGGGGCAGGGCTCCAGCGAGTTGTTTAACGCCATTGAAGGCAACTATGCGGACGCGGTGCGGCTGCTCACCACGGCACACAGCGCGCGGTTTGACGGTAAAGCGACGCTGTTTGTCGCCGAGCGAACGCGAACGATGGATCCGCAGGTCGTGTGGGCGCCGTGGGTGGGTGAGCTGGAGGTATACAGCCAGGACTGCGCCCACGTGGATATTATTTCACCGCAGGCGTTTGAAAAGATTGGGCCGGTACTGAAGGAAATTTTGGGGTAACGTTTAAAGCCCCTCACCCTAACCCTCTCCCACGGGGAGAGGGGATGGTTTGCTCCCTCTCCCCGTGGGAGAGGGCCGGGGTGAGGGCATCAGACCGCACGCTTGCCCAACGGCACCACCAACGGCGTACCCGCCACCGGATCGTCAATAATCATGCAGCGCATGCCGTAGATCCGCGCGATCAGATCCGGCGTCACAATCTCCTTCGGCGCGCCCTGCGCCACAATCTCGCCGTCGCGCAACGCAATCAAATGCGTAGCGTAGCGGCACGCCTGGTTTAAGTCGTGCAGCACTGCCGCCAGGGTGTACCCCTGCGTACGATTCAGTTCGCTCAGCAGCTCCAGCAGGTCAATCTGATGGCTGATATCCAGCCAGGTCGTCGGCTCGTCCAGCAGCATGATGGAGGTCTCCTGCGCCAGCACCATCGCGATCCACGCGCGCTGGCGCTGTCCGCCGGAGAGGGTATCGACGCTTTGCTGGGCCAGATCGGTGATGCCCGTCGCCTGCATCGCGCGCTTCACGGCCTCGTCGTCCTCCTTGCGCCAGCGGGTAAACAGCGGCTGGTGCGGATAGCGCCCGCGTGAGACCAGCTCCTGCACGGTAATATCCCCCGGCGTGGTGGCGTTTTGCGCCAGCAGCCCAATTCGGCGCGCCACCTCTTTGCTGGCGAAGCGCTGGATCTGCTCCCCGTCGAGGAACACGCTGCCCTCAACCGGCGACATCAGGCGGCTCAGCGTGCGCAGCAATGTCGATTTGCCGCAGCCGTTTGGCCCGATGATGGCGGTGAAGTGGCCGTCCGGAATGGCAACGGATAAGTCCCGGGCAATGATTTTTTTACCGTAGCCGAGGGTCAAGTTTTCGCCGCGCAAGCGGGGTGTTGAATCTGTCATTTCTTGCGTGACTCCTGAACGAGCAAGACGATGAGGTAAATCCCGCCGAGGCTGACGGTCACCACGCCCACCGGCAGTTGATAAGGCGTAAACAGCTGCTGAGCGCAGAGATCGGCGGCCAGCAGTAATACTGCGCCGCACAGCGCTGCCTGGGTTAATCCCCAGCGCGCGGTGCCGCTAAGTCGCCGCGCGATATGCGGCGCGACAAGGGCAATAAACGAGATCGGCCCGGCGATGGCGGTAGACGCTGCGGTCAGCAAGACCGCCACCAGCATCAGCATCAGGCGCGAGCGCTCTACGCTCACGCCCAGCGCGCAGGCGCTGTCGTCGCCCATCTCCAGCAGCCGCATGCGCCTGACCAGCAGCAACGCGCCAATAAACATCAGGATAATCAGCGGCGCGGCGGGCCAGGTTTTTCCCCACGTCAGACCGTTGAGGGAACCGGCGTACCACAGCCCGGCGGAGAGTGCGGTTTCCAGCGACGCCTGTAGCAGAAGCCAGGTGTTAAACGCCATCAGCATCGCGCGGATGCCGATCCCGATGATGATCAGGCGGAAGGTGTCGATGCCGTTGCGCCAGGCCAGGGCCCAGATAAGCAGGGAGGTGAGAATGCCGCCCGCCATCGCCGTAAAGGTAATGGCCATGAGATGCTGCCCGAACAGCACCATCGCCACCAGCACGCCGCTCCACGCGCCGGTATTCAGGCCCATCACGTCCGGGCTGCCGAGGGGGTTACGCATCAGCGACTGGAATATTGCGCCGCTGACGCCGAGCGCCGCGCCAACCAGGATCGCCATCGCCACACGCGGCAGTCGCCATTCGGTGACCACCATGGTGATGTTACGCGGCGCGCTGCCAGTGAGAGCGTGAAAGACCTGCGCGAAATCAAGCGTTACGGCACCGCTTTGCAGGCTCCAGACCGCCAGCAGCAGACTGGCGACGACCAGCAGGACGACGCTGGTGAGTAATCTACGGGACGGGGCCATCATGCGCCACCCCCGCGTCTGCGTCGTACCAGGAAGATCAGCACCGGCGCGCCGATAAAGGCGCTGACCACCGAGACGCGCAATTCACCCGGCACCAGCAGGCGGCCCAGTACGTCGGCAAACAGCAGCAGGGCAGGGGTCGCCAGCAGCGTGACCGGCAGCGACCAGCGGTGATCCGCCCCCACCAGCCAGCGCGCCATGTGCGGCATCATCAGGCCGATGAAGGCAATCGGCCCGACGACGGCGGTCGCGCTGCCGCACAGCACGGTGATGACAAGCAGGCCCGTCAGCTGCGTGCGCGCCACGCGGTTGCCGAGGGCGGTCGCGGTGTCGCTGCCGAGGCTCAGGCTGTTGAGCGCCCGGCTTAAACACAGCGCTACGGCGGCAGCGATAAACACCGGGAATGCCACCACTTTCAGGGTATCAAGGGTACGGATATCCAGCGAACCGGCCTGCCAGAAGCGCAGCTGGTCATACACGTCCGGGTTGAGCAGGGCGATGCCGTTCGATAAGCCTTCCAGCACCGCCGCGAGCGCCACGCCCGCCAGTGTCAGACGTACCGGGCTGAGCTGTCCGCCGCCCTGGCTGCCGGTAAAGGCCACCACCAGCGAGGCGGCCAGCGCGCCGCAGAAGGCCATCACCAGCTGTTCAGACGGAGAGGTGAAACCAAACAGCGCCGCGCCGAGCACAATGGCGAAACTGGCACCAGAGTTCACGCCGAGAATGCCAGGGTCCGCCAGCGGGTTGCGGGTGAGGGTTTGCATCAGGGCACCGGCAAGCCCGAGTGCGCCACCGGCCAGCAGGCCGGCAAGGGTGCGGGGCAGCCGGGCGTCGAGCACGATGGTGCAGTCGGCGCTCTGGCAGGTACCGGAGAGTGCATCGACAATAACGGACGCGGGCAGCGGCTTCGCGCCAACCAGCAAACTGAGTGCAATCGCAAGGATCAACAGCAGCAATAAAACGGGCACGGCTACGGCGCGCACCGCGGAAGAGGAAAACGACATAGCAACGTCCATGATGTGATAATGATAGTAATTATCGTTATCTATCTTATTTGGCTATGTTAGCATGTGCGCCCATGGAAATGGTAGACCGATACCTCAAGGCCTTGTCATGAATCAAAAATCCTGGCTGCTCAACCTCAGCCTGCTGAAAACGCACCCGGCGTTTCGAGCGGTTTTTATCGCCCGCTTTATCTCCATTTTATCCCTCGGCCTGCTCGGGGTCGCCGTGCCGGTACAGATCCAGACCATGACCCACTCCAGCTGGCTGGTGGGGTTATCCGTCACCTTAACCGGCGGGGCGATGTTTATCGGCCTGATGGTGGGCGGCGTACTGGCGGACCGCTACGAGCGTAAAAAACTGATCCTGCTGGCGCGCGGCACCTGCGGGGTGGGCTTTGTCGGGCTGTGTCTGAACGCAATGCTGCCGGAGCCGTCGCTGATGGCGATTTATGCCCTGGGCCTGTGGGACGGCTTTTTTGCCTCGTTAGGCGTGACGGCGCTGCTGGCGGCCACGCCCGCGCTGGTCGGGCGCGAGAACCTGATGCAGGCGGGGGCGATCACCATGCTCACCGTGCGTCTGGGATCGGTGATTTCGCCGATGGTCGGCGGCCTGCTGCTGGCGACCGGCAACGTGGCGTGGAACTACGGCCTTGCCGCGGCGGGAACCTTTATCACCACCCTGACGCTGCTGCGTCTGCCGCTCCTGCCACCGCCGCCGCAGCCGCGCGAGCATCCGCTGAAGTCCCTGATGGCCGCGATTCGTTTTCTGTTCAGCAACCCGCTGATTGGCGGCATTGCGCTGCTCGGCGGCCTGCTGACGATGGCGAGCGCCGTGCGCGTGTTGTACCCGGCGCTGGCGGGCGAGTGGCAGATGAGCGCCTCAGAGATTGGGGTGCTGTACGCCGCCATTCCGCTCGGCGCCGCGTGCGGGGCGCTGACCAGCGGAAACCTGGCGCAGAGCGCGAGACCGGGGTTAATCATGCTGGTGGCGACGCTGGCCTCGTTTATCGCGATTGGTTTCTTCAGCCTGATGCCGGTGTGGGCGCTGGGGGTGATGTGTCTGGTGATTTTTGGCTGGCTGAGCGCGGTCAGCTCTCTTTTACAGTACACCCTGATCCAGACCCAGACGCCGGAAGGGATGCTCGGGCGCATTAACGGCCTGTGGACGGCGCAGAACGTCACGGGCGATGCGATTGGCGCAGCGATCCTCGGCGGGCTGGGAGCGATAATGACCCCGGTGGCGTCGGCGAGCAGCAGCGGGTTTGTGTTAGCCGTGGTTGGCGTAATTTTATTGGCGGTTTTGGTGGAGTTGCGTCGGTTCAGGCAGAACCTGTAGGTCGGGTAAGGCGTAGCCGCCACCCGACAAAACGCCCGGTGGCGCTGCGCTTACCGGGCCTACGGGAAACGTGCCACTTATTTAAAAATTGAATTCAAACGCTGCAACACCAACAACGCGCTGTAATAATCCAGGCGGAACGTCTCCGTTCCCAGCGCCCAGACGCGCTTGTTCTTGACCGACGGCAGATGCGCCAGCAGCGGGTTGGCGTAAATCGCGTCCACGTCTTTCTGGTCGCCGGCAAACACGAACAGCCCTTCGCCGTTCAGCCCCGTCGCCAGGTTTTCCCCGCCCAGCTGAATAATGTCGTGACGCTTGCCCTGGCTTTGCGAGGTGTGCAATCCATCAGGTAACGCCGCCAGCGTGAAGCCCAGCTGGTGCAGCAGCTTGCCCTGAGCCGAGTCTGTCGTCCACAGGTTCGCCGTGTGCGCCGCGGCGGTGTAGACGATGGCGTTCACCGGCTGCGGCGGCAGCTTCATCTGCTGCTTCACCTGGGCGAGCTGTTTATCGAAGGCAGCGATGCGCTCTGCGGCCTGTGTTTCCTGCCCGGTGATCGTCCCCAGCTGGGTCAGCAGTTCCTGCCAGCTTTTGTCGTCGTAGTTAATGATAAGCGTCGGGGCGATGGCGGAAAGCTGATCGTAGAGTGCCAGCGCGGAATCCCCGCCGGTGGCGCTGATCAAAATCAGGTCCGGCATCTGGGCCGCGACGGCTTCGGCGCTCGGCTCGCCGATGTACAGCCGGGCAACCTTACGCTGTTTCGCGATATCGCCCCACTGACGTAAAAAGCCCTGTGCATCCGCTACGCGGTTGTTTGGCGTGGTGGCTCCGCTGGCAATAACCGGGGCGTCAATGGCCAGCAGGGAGCCGGTTAGGGTCACGCTGGTGGAGACAATGCGCGTCGGTTTGCTCTCAAGCGTATGTACGCCGCGGCTGTCTGTGACCTGACGCGGCCAGTCGGCGGCCGTCGCTGAGGTTAGTCCTAAAACAAAAAGTCCTGTTAAAAGAAAGGCATTACGGCAAACGGCAGGGAGTTTCACAGAGCGGCATCCTGTTTTTGTTGAAGTTAATGCTTCTCATTTTCATGATTGCGGGGAAGGTATGCAAGCGTTAGTCGCACAAGTTGTTTGCTCTGCGGTTGACACCAGGGCGATGTGGGATTAGGTTAGCCGACGAAAATATAAATGATAATCATTATTACTGCTTTTATCATTTTAGGAGGATGATATGGATACGTCATTGGCTGAGGACCTTCAGCACACCGCGACCACGCTGCAATCAGACAGCTTTTTCTTTATGTCGCCCTATCGCAGTTTTACCACGTCAGGCTGTTTTGCCCGTTTTTCTGAACCCGCCGTCGGCGGTGACGATCCGGCGGGCCCCTTTCAGCAGAAATTAGCTCAGGCTTTCCAGAATGCGAAAAACAGCGGCATTGCCCATCCGGTGATGGTAGGGGCGATCCCCTTCGATACCCACAAACCGTCATCGCTGTTTATTCCGCAACGCTGGCAAACCTTCTCCCGCCCGGCGCGTCAGCAGTCCGCACGCTACGCCTCCGGCGCGCAGACGCTGAACGTGCAACAACGCACCGAGATCCCGCCGCAGCCGGTTTTCGAGGAGATGGTCGCCCGCGCCGCGTCGCTCACCGCCACGCCGCAGGTGAATAAGGTGGTGCTGTCGCGCCTGATTGATATCGCCACCGACAAACAGATTGATAGCAGCGCGCTGATGGAGCGTCTTATCGCCCAGAACCCGGCTAGCTTTAACTTCCACGTACCGCTGGAAGACGGCGGCGTGCTGCTGGGCGCCAGCCCGGAACTGCTGCTGCGTAAAGAGGGCGAGCACTTTAGCTCGCTGCCGCTGGCGGGCTCTGCGCGCCGTCAGCCGGACGATGTGCTGGATCGCGAAGCGGGCACTAAGCTGCTGGCCTCCGAAAAAGACCGTCACGAGCACGACCTGGTAACGCAGGCGATGAAAACCATTCTGGAACCGCGCAGCCATCATCTGACCATGCCGGCTTCCCCGCAGCTGATCACCACGCCGACCCTGTGGCATCTGGCGACGCCGGTAGAAGGTGACGCGCGTGAAAACGAGAACGCCCTGACGCTGGCCTGCCTGCTGCACCCGACGCCAGCGCTGAGCGGCTTCCCGCATCAGGCGGCAAAAGAGCTGATTGCCGAGCTGGAGCCGTTCGATCGTGAGCTGTTCGGCGGCATCGTCGGCTGGTGCGACAGCGAAGGTAACGGCGAGTGGGTGGTAACTATCCGCTGCGCGCGGCTGCATCAGAATACCGTTCGCCTGTTTGCCGGCGCGGGCATTGTGCCTGCTTCCTCCCCGGTGGGCGAGTGGCGCGAGACGGGCGTGAAGCTCTCCACCATGCTCAACGTGTTTGGTTTGCACTAAGGAATACTCATGACCATCCCTTTTACCCGCTGGCCTGAGGATTTTGCCCGCCGCTACCGTGAAAAAGGCTACTGGCAGGATCTGCCGCTGACCCACATCCTGACGGACCATGCGGACAACGATGCGGTCGCGATAATTGACGGCGATCGCCGCATCACCTACCGCGCGTTTAATCAGGCGGTGACGAATCTGGCGTCTGTCCTTCAGGCGCAGGGGCTGCATCGCGGCGAGACCGCGCTGGTGCAGCTCGGCAACGTGGCCGAGTTCTACATCACCTTCTTCGCGCTGCTGCAAATCGGCGTCGCACCGGTCAACGCGCTCTTTAGCCATCAGCGCAGCGAACTCAACGCCTACGCGGAGCAGATCAAACCCGCCGTGCTGATTGCCGACCGCGACCACACGCTGTTCGCGGGTGATGATTTTCTCAATACCTTTGTGGATGCGCATCGCTCGGTACGCGTTGTGCTGCTACGCGGCGATAAGGGCGAACACGCGCTGGAGGCGGCGATTGCACGCCCGGCGGACAATTTCATCCCGAACCCGACGCCCGCCGACGAAGTGGCGTTCTTCCAGCTCTCCGGCGGCAGCACCGGCACGCCGAAGCTGATCCCGCGTACGCACAACGACTACGACTACAGCATCCGTCGCAGCAACGAAATCTGCGGAATCACTGCGCACACCCGCTATCTGAACGCACTTCCCGCGGCGCATAACTACGCCATGAGCTCGCCGGGATCGTTAGGCGTTTTCACGGCGGGCGGCTGCGTGGTGCTGGCGAACGATCCGAGCGCCACGCTCTGCTTCCCGCTGATTGAGCAGCATCAGATAAACGTCACCTCACTGGTGCCGCCCGCGGTCAGCCTGTGGTTGCAGGCGATTGCCGACGGCGCGGGGAACGCCCAGCTGAAATCCCTCGAACTGCTCCAGGTAGGCGGCGCACGTCTCTCCGCCACGCTTGCGGCACGTATTCCGGCGGAAATTGGCTGCCAGCTTCAGCAGGTGTTTGGCATGGCGGAAGGGCTGGTGAACTACACCGCCCTCGACGATGCGCCGGAGCGCATCATCAATACCCAGGGCCGCCCGATGTGCCCGGACGATGAAGTGTGGGTGGCGGACGAGGACGGCAACCCGCTGCCGCGCGGGGAAGTCGGGCGTCTGATGACGCGCGGCCCTTACACCTTCCGCGGCTATTTCAATAGCCCGGAACACAACGCCAGCGCCTTTGATGCCAACGGTTTCTACTGCTCGGGCGATCTGATCGCCATCGATGAGCAGGGTTACATCACCGTGCAGGGGCGCGAGAAAGATCAGATCAACCGCGGTGGCGAGAAGATCGCCGCCGAAGAGATCGAAAACCTGCTGCTGCGCCACGACGCGGTGATCCACGCCGCGCTGGTGAGCATGGAAGACAGCCTGCTGGGCGAAAAAAGCTGCGCGTACCTGGTGGTGAAACAGCCCCTGCGCGCGGTGGAGGTGCGCCGCTTCCTGCGCGAGCAGGGCGTCGCCGAATTTAAGCTGCCGGACCGCGTGGAGTGCGTGGATGCGCTTCCGCTCACGCCGGTCGGCAAAGTTGATAAGAAACAGTTGCGCCTGTGGCTTGCTGAACGCGCCCGGGGCTGAGGAACAGATAATGGCCATTCCAAAATTAACCGCATACGCGCTGCCAACCGCCGCCGAACTGCCGACCAGTAAAGTGAACTGGGCGTTTGAACCGGAGCGCGCCGCGCTGCTGATCCACGATATGCAGGAGTACTTCCTGAACTTCTGGGGCGAAAATAGCGACATGATGCAGCAGGTAGTGGCGAACATCGCTAAACTGCGCGCGTACTGCAAAGAGCACAATATTCCGGTGTACTACACCGCGCAGCCGAAAGATCAGAGCGACGAAGACCGCGCCCTGCTGAACGATATGTGGGGGCCGGGCCTGACTCGCTCGCCGGAGCAGCAGCGCATCGTCGCTGAGCTGACCCCGGACGAAGCGGACACCGTGCTGGTGAAGTGGCGCTACAGCGCGTTTCACCGCTCGCCGCTGGAGCAGATGCTTAAAGAGACCGGGCGCAACCAGCTTTTGATCACCGGCGTGTACGCCCACATCGGCTGCATGACCACCGCCACCGACGCCTTTATGCGCGACATCAAACCGTTCTTTATCGCCGACGCGCTGGCGGATTTCACCCGCGACGAGCACCTGATGTCGCTGAAATACGTGGCAGGACGTTCGGGCCGCGTGGTTATGACCGACGAGCTGCTGCCGTCCGTTCCGACAACGAAAGCCGCGCTGCGTGAGCTGATCCTGCCGCTGCTGGACGAGTCCGACGAGCCGATGGATGACGAAAACCTGATCGACTACGGTCTGGATTCAGTGAGGATGATGGCGCTGGCCGCCCGCTGGCGCAAAGTGCACGGCGACATTGATTTCGTGATGCTGGCAAAAAATCCGACCCTCGATGCCTGGTGGGCGCTGCTCTCCCGCGAGGTGAAGTGATGGCTTTTGATTTCACCGGTAAAACGGTCTGGGTGACGGGCGCGGGTAAGGGCATTGGTTATGCGACCGCGCTGGCATTTGTGGAGGCCGGGGCGCAGGTGACCGGGTTCGATCTGGCTTTCCCTCACGGCGAATATCCGTTTGCCACCGAAACGCTGGACGTGGCGGATGCGGCGCAGGCGAGTGACGTCTGCGGGCGTTTGCTCAGCAGCCTTGAGCGGCTCGATGTGCTGGTTAACGCGGCGGGCATTCTGCGTATGGGCGCGACGGATCAGCTCTCGCAGGAGGACTGGCAGCAGACCTTTGCGGTCAACGTCGGCGGCGCGTTCAACCTGTTCCAGCAGACGATGGGCCAGTTCCGTCATCAGCAGGGGGGGGCGATTGTGACGGTGGCCTCTGACGCGGCGCACACGCCGCGCATCGGCATGAGCGCCTACGGCGCGTCGAAAGCGGCGCTGAAAAGCCTGGCGCTGACCGTCGGGCTGGAGCTGGCGGGCAGCGGCGTACGCTGTAACCTGGTGTCGCCGGGTTCAACGGATACCGACATGCAGCGCACCCTGTGGACCAGCGATGATGCGGAACAGCGGCGCATTCGCGGCTTTGGCGAGCAGTTCAAGCTCGGCATTCCGCTCGGTAAAATTGCCCGTCCACAGGAGATTGCTGCGACCGTGCTGTTCCTGGCATCCGATGCCGCCAGCCATATCACCTTGCAGGATATCGTGGTGGACGGCGGCTCCACGCTGGGGGCGTAATGATCTGGAAACGTCATTTAACGCTCGAGGAGCTGAACGCCACCAGCCTGAATACGATGGTGGGGCACCTTGGCATCGTCTATACCCGCCTCGGGGACGATACGCTGGAAGCAGAGATGCCGGTGGATGCCCGCACCCACCAGCCGTTTGGCCTGCTGCATGGTGGCGCCTCGGCGGCGCTGGCGGAAACGCTGGGCTCAATGGCCGGTTTTCTGATGACCCGTGACGGGCAGAACGTGGTGGGCACGGAACTGAATGCCACGCACCACCGCGCGGTCTCTCACGGTAAGGTACGCGGCGTGTGTCAGCCGCTGCATCTGGGCCGTTCCAGCCAGAGCTGGGAGATCGTGGTGTTCGACGAGCAGGGGCGGCGGTGCTGTACCTGTCGGTTGAGTACGATGGTGTTGGGGTAAGTCATTCAGCTGAAAGTGATCGGCTTAACACTGTGGTGTAAATCTCTGGTTTGACCACGCATTATTGCGTTTCAAAGTTGTTAAATTTTATCCGTTGTTCTAGAAACAAAATGTAACATCTCACTGTTTCACAACAACGGACAACAACTATGAACAACTCAGGGAAATACCTTACGTGGGCGGTGCTCTCCGTGGTGGGAGCCTTTGCCCTGGGCTATATCGCCCTCAACCGGGGGGAGCAGATCAACGCGCTGTGGATCGTCGTCGCCTCCGTCTGCATTTATCTGATCGCATACCGTTTTTATGGCCGCTATATCGCGAAGACGGTACTGGGCGTAGACGGCACGCGCATGACGCCGGCCGTGCGTCATAACGACGGGCTGGACTACGTGCCGACCGATAAAAAAGTGCTGTTCGGTCACCATTTCGCGGCGATTGCCGGGGCAGGCCCGCTGGTGGGGCCGGTACTGGCCGCGCAGATGGGCTACCTGCCAGGGATGATCTGGATCCTCGCGGGGGTGGTGCTGGCGGGCGCGGTGCAGGACTTCATGGTGCTGTTCGTCTCCACCCGCCGCGACGGTCGTTCGCTGGGTGAGCTGGTGAAAGAGGAGATGGGCGCAACCGCCGGGGTGATTGCGCTGGTGGCGACCTTTATGATCATGGTGATCATCCTCGCGGTGCTGGCGATGATCGTTGTGAAAGCCTTGACCCACAGCCCGTGGGGAACCTATACCGTCGCCTTCACCATTCCGCTGGCGCTGTTTATGGGGATCTATATCCGCTATCTGCGTCCGGGGCGCATTGGTGAAGTTTCAGTTATTGGCCTGGTGTTCCTGGTGTTTGCCATTATCTCCGGCGGCTGGGTAGCGGAAAGCCCGACCTGGGCGCCGTTCTTCGACTTCACCGGCGTGCAACTGACCTGGATGCTGGTGGGCTATGGCTTCGTGGCGGCGGTGCTGCCGGTATGGCTGCTGCTGGCCCCGCGTGACTACCTCTCCACCTTCCTGAAAATCGGCACCATCGTCGGGCTGGCGATCGGCATTCTGATTATGCGCCCGACCCTGACCATGCCTGCGCTGACCAAATTTATTGACGGCACCGGCCCGGTCTGGACCGGCAACCTGTTCCCGTTCCTGTTTATCACCATCGCCTGCGGCGCGGTGTCGGGCTTCCACGCGCTGATCGCCTCCGGAACCACGCCGAAGATGCTGGCGAATGAAAATCAGGCCTGCCTGATTGGCTACGGCGGCATGCTGATGGAATCCTTCGTGGCGATTATGGCGCTGGTTTCGGCCTGTATTATTGACCCGGGCGTTTACTTTGCGATGAACAGCCCAATGGCGGTACTGGCCCCGGCCGGCACCGTTGACGTGGTTGCCTCTGCCGCGCAGGTGGTCAGCGGCTGGGGCTTTGCGATTACCCCTGAAACGTTGACGCATATCGCTAATGAGGTCGGCGAGCAGTCAATTATCTCCCGCGCAGGCGGGGCGCCAACGCTGGCGGTGGGCATGGCCTACATTCTGCACGGCGCGCTGGGCGGGCTGATGGATGTCTCGTTCTGGTATCACTTCGCCATTCTGTTCGAGGCGCTGTTTATTCTGACGGCGGTGGATGCCGGTACGCGTGCGGCGCGCTTTATGTTGCAGGATCTGCTGGGGGTGATCTCCCCGAACCTGAAGCGTACCGATTCACTCCCGGCTAACCTGCTGGCGACGGCGCTGTGCGTGCTGGCGTGGGGCTACTTCCTGCATCAGGGCGTGGTCGATCCGCTCGGCGGGATTAACACCCTGTGGCCGCTGTTCGGTATCGCCAACCAGATGCTGGCGGGCATGGCCCTGATGCTCTGTGCCGTAGTCCTGTTCAAGATGAAGCGCCAGCGTTACGCATGGGTGGCGCTGGTGCCAACGGCGTGGCTGCTGATCTGTACCCTGACCGCGGGCTGGCAGAAAGCCTTCAGCCCGGACAATAAGGTGGGCTTCCTGGCGATCGCCAACAAGTTCCAGGCGATGATCGACAGCGGTAAGATCCCGGCACAGTACACCGAATCTCAACTGTCGCAGCTGGTGTTTAACAACCGTCTGGACGCCGGGCTGACCATCTTCTTTATGGTGGTGGTTGTGGTGCTGGCGTTGTATTCTCTGAAAACCGCGCTGGCGGCTTTGAAAGTCGACAAACCGACGGCGAAAGAGACGCCGTATGAGCCAATGCCTGAGAACCTGGACGAGATTGTCACCCAGGCGAAAGGGGCGCATTAACCCGTGTGCCGGGTGGCGGCTTCGCCTTACCCGGCCTACATTTCCTGTGAGATCAGAACTATGTTCGACACCCTTTCCAAAGCAGGTAAATACCTGGGCCAGGCCGCTAAAATGATGATTGGCGTGCCGGATTACGACAACTACGTCGAGCATATGCGCGTCAACCACCCGGACCAGACGCCCATGACCTACGAAGAATTTTTCCGCGACCGTCAGGACGCCCGCTACGGCGGCAAGGGCGGGGCGAAGTGCTGTTAACCCTCTTTTGGTAAATAGAGGCTGATCTGCTCCTGTTTACAGCCGTAAATTGCCGCCAGCTTTTCGCGGGTGCGCTTTTGCGGTCGGGAGTCCAGCGCTTCCAGCTGTGACACGGCGGACTGGCTGATGCCAAGCTTCTCCGCCACCTCCTGCTGGGACATGCCGCGTAAAATGCGCCAGGCGGCCTGTAGGCTGACGTTCTCGTTATGCATGACGTCGCACACTTCCCCCGGTAAACCTACGTTATCGTAGATATCTGATTCATAAGGGATATCTTCCCAGTCGCTTTCATCCTCATCGTCATACTCAAGCGTGGCTAAACGCATGCGAAAATATTCACTATAAGGAATGACAACATACTGTTTTTTCCCTTCTTTATCCTTTATGAACTGAACAGTCATATTCCGTATGCTCCTCATGAAGGTAGGTGGTTGTTGTCCGGCGTTTAACCGCCACTACGTAGCAGATATCACCCGGCGGATCCCCGAAGGTGTAAATTACCCTGTAATCACCTAATCGCAGCCTGTAGTGGTTTTCGGGAGATGATAATTTCTTGATATCCGCGACAGGTGATGTTTTATCATCCATCTTCTCCAGCCTGAATTTAATGCGGTTCTGATATCGCGTATCGATTTTAGAAAATTGCTTCTCAGCGGTCTTTGACCAGACAATCTTCATCCGTACCTCCACTGTACGCCCACACAAAATATAAGGAAATAATAAGACTATTAGATAAATTCCGAATTTCTTATGGGTTACTGTAGAGCGGAGAAAAACCGCGAGAAAGCGGCAAAACGCGAATCGTCGAGGCGGCTCGAACAGGCCTCTGCCGGGCGACAGAGGCATACAGTAAATTTGCGATCAGGCGTTCAGACCGCCGTCGACATCCAGACCGGTGCCGGAAATTTGCCCCGCAGCCGGGCTGGCGAGGAAGGTGACCGCCGCTGCGATATCCTCCGGCTGGCCGTAATGGCCCAGGGCAATAAGCTGACGCTGAGAGTCAGCCTGTTCGCCGTCTTCCGGGTTCATATCGCTGTTGGTCGGGCCGGGGTGGACCAGGTTGACGGTAATGCCGCGCGGGCCTAAATCGCGGGCCAGACCTCGGGTGAGGGAGTTAAGGGCAGACTTGGTCATCGAGTAGACGGCGATCCCCGGCTGTGCCACGCGGTTCGCCAGACAGCTACCGATGTTGATGATGCGACCGCCGTCAGACATGTGCACCAGCGCTTCCTGAATGGCGATCACCACGCCGCGGATGTTGACGTTGATCAGAGCGTCGATGTCCGCCAGGGTCATGGACTCCAGCGGGCCGCCGCGCGCAATCCCGGCGTTATTGACCAGAATATCCAGCCCGCCGAGGGAGCGCGCCGCCTGCGTGACCGCATCCTGAATCGCCTGCGCGCTGGCGCTGTCGGCCTGAATCGCCTCGCCGTGTCGCCCCAGCGCGTTGATCTCATCGACAACCTGCTGGGCTTTATCGACGGATTTTTCGTAGGTGATAACCACATCGGCACCGGCGCGTGCCAGCGACAGCGCAATCGCCCGACCCAGCCCACGACTGGCGCCGGTAACCAGCGCCTTTTTACCTGTTAAATCGATCTGCATGATGACCTCGTTGCAAGAGTGGAGAGAATCATCATTAGGTATAGCCCGTCGGCGCGATTAACGGCTGAAGGATTCCACCTTCGCAAACGCGGCGCGCAGAACCTCAGGCGTTAACGTCACCGGCAGATAGTGAATCGACTCCACCGGGCGCAGGGTGTGGGCAATGACCTTATCCAGCTCGTCGCGGTTGTGAATATCGACGTCCAGCTCGCGAAGCGTGGTCGGCAGATTGAAGCGCTGGTACGCCGCCACCAGCTGCGCCAGCACGTCGTCCTGACCGAGCAGGGCGCTCTGCACCAGAATGCCGTAGGCCACCTTGGTGCCGTGCAGGTATTTTTCCGTCTGTGGCAGCACGGTTAAGCCGTTGTGCACCGCGTGCGCCGCCGCCACGCGGGTATAGCGCTCACCCAGACCGCCGACCATTCCGCCTCCGGCAATAATCGCATCCACCACGTCCCGGAACGCCTGCGTCTGTTCGCCGCGCTGCTGATCCGCAAGCGCTTCTTCGCTGCGTGCCAGCAGCACGTCACGGATCGCCAGCGCACCGTTCAGGCCAAGACGCACGGTCAGCGGCAGACTCTCAGGTTGAGGGGCGAGCACCGCCGCTTCGTACCACTTCGCCAGCGTATCGCCGATGCCCGCCAGCAGATATTCCGCCGGGGCGTTAAGGATGATCTGCGGCTCCACCAGCACCAGAAAGTTGGCGTCGTCAAAAATCTCAAACTGTAGCGCCTGACCGGCATCGTTGTACCAGACGGAGAGCGGGGTCCACGCCGCGCAGGTGGCGGCGATAGTGGGAATGCCTACGAACGGCACGCCCAGACGACGCGCCACGGCCTTGACGGTATCCATTACCGCACCGCCGCCCACGCCAATCACCACGCTGGTTTCACTACCCGACTCGTTCACCAGATGGGTGACGTCACGCTCGCTGCAATGGCCCTTAAACAGCAGATGTTTTGCCCCCGTCGCGTTAAAACTCTGCGGCAGATAAGGGCGTGCGCCCTCGATTGCCCGCTCGCCGTAGATCCACACCGCGCGGGAAAGCTGTTCCGGAGTAAAGAAATCATCCAGGTGGGCAAGGCTTCCCGGATGAGAGAAGTAGTTCGCCGGGCCGGGCACGACGCGGATATCGGTGTTGCTCATGAAGTTGTCCTTTTTTAGCAAGCGCTAACCCGATGTTATGTCTGGACATCCGGATGGCTAATAATATTTTGCTTTAACTTATGCCTTTTACGTCGTTGTCAGTCAACAAGAGCTGTGAAAAATTCGCTAAATCAGAAGAGTAATGAAGGATTTACGCGGATGGTTTCCAGTCGCCTTGAGATGCGCGGTATCAGCCTGGCCTTTTCCGGCTTTCAGGCCCTGTCGCGCGTGGATTTCACCCTGAACGGCGGGTCGGTGCATGCGCTGACCGGCGCCAACGGCGCGGGGAAATCGACGCTGATGGCGGTGCTGTGCGGGACGCACGATCGTTATGAAGGCGAAATCTGCATTAACAACCAGCCGGTAAGTATCCGCGAGCCGCTGGACGCCAAACGGCTGGGTATCCACCTTGTGCAGCAGGAGGTGGATGTGGCGCTCATTCCCGGGTTAAGCATTGCCGAAAACATCATGCTCGACCAGCTGGCGCATCCGGGGCATCGCTACAGCTGGCGCGACATCCGCCAGCAGGCGCGGCAGGCGCTGGCGCAGCTGGATGTTTCGCTCGACGTACGCCGCTCCATCGACAGTTGCACGCTGGCTGAAAAACAGCAGATTTTGCTGGCGCGGGCGCTGTCGCACCACTGCCGTTTTCTCATCCTTGATGAGCCCACCGCGCCGCTGGACGCGCACGAGAGTGAGCGTCTGTTTGCGGTAGTAAGACGTCTGCAACAGCAGGGTATCGGCGTAGTGTTTATCTCTCACCGCATTCACGAGCTGAAGGCCATCTGCGACACCCTGACGGTGCTGCGCGACGGCAGGCTGATTGAGTCCGGCCCGATGGCGGATCTGAGCGGCGAAGCGATTGTTGAGAAGATGCTCGGCCACGAGCTGAGCGATATCTATCCGCCCCCGCGCCCGCCGCACGGTGAGGAGACGCTGCTGCGGGTGGAAGGGCTGCACGACGATGCGCTGCTGAAAGATATCTCCCTGCACCTGCGCAAAGGTGAAATCCTCGGCATTGCCGGGCTGGCGGGGGCGGGGAAAACGGAACTCTGCAAGGCGCTGTTTGGCGCCAGCAAAAGCCGCGTCGCGCGCGGCGAGCTGAACCATCAGGCCTGGAAACCGCGCGATCCGGCAGACTCGGTACTGCGCGGTCTGGCGCTGGTGCCGGAGGAGCGGCGCAAAGAGGGCATTTTTATCGACGAGCCGGTGAGCATGAACCTTGCCGTGTGTGCCGATAACAGCTTCTCGCGCTGGAGCCTGTTTGGTCATCGTCAGGCGTGGCGCTGGGCAGAAGAGGTGATCGCCCGCGTCGGTGTGCGCACGCGCGGGCCGGGGCAGGTGCTGCGTCGGCTTTCCGGCGGTAACCAGCAGAAGGTCGCCATCGGCAAATGGCTGCGCAATGACGCCAGCGTGCTGATATTCGACGAGCCGACCAAAGGCGTGGACGTGAAGGCCAAAACCGATCTGTTTCAGCTGATCGACGGCCTGGCGCGCGAGGGCAAAGGTGTCATTTACGCCTCGGGCGAGTTCGCCGAGCTGGTCGGGCTGTGCGACCGCATCTGCGTGCTGTGGGACGGACGCATCGTGGCGGAAATCGCCGGAGCCGAGGCCCGGGAAGAGACACTACTTTATTATTCAACCGGAGGAACGGCGTCGTGAGCAAGGCCCTTTCAGTGAACGCGGCGGCGTCTGGCCGTCAGCAGATTTTCGATTTTCTCTACAGGTGGGGCATGCTGTTGACCGTCGTCGCGCTGGTGGCGGTGTTTGGCCTGGCGTCGGACAGCTTCCTCGATCCGAACAACATCATCAACATTCTGCGCTCGATTGCCATCGTGACGGTGATTGCCATCGGCGTCTCGATTTCGCTGACCGTCGGCGGGTTCGATCTCTCGGTGGGGTCAACCGCGTCGCTGGCGAACGCGCTGGTGATTTCGCTTTTCGTCTGGCACGGCTTCGGCACCACCGAGTCGATTCTGCTTACCCTTGCGCTCTGCACGCTGGTCGGCCTGTTTAACGCCTTTCTGATCGTCATCCTGCGCATTCCGGACATGCTCGCGACCCTTGCCAGCCTGTTTGTCATCCAGGGCGTGGCGATGACCTACAGCTACGGCGGGTCGATTACCGAGAACATGGTGCTGCCGAGCGGCGACATGGCGGAAGGGACCATTCCGGCGGCGTTCAGCCTGCTGGGGCAGGTGCCGACCATTGTGATCGTCATGCTGGTGGTGACGATTCTGGCGCAGCTTGGCCTGTCGCTGACCACCCACGGACGCCGGATGTACGCCATTGGCGGCAACCCGGAAGCCGCGCGTCTCTCCGGTATTCGCACCACGCGCTACAAGGTGGCGGCCTACATGATCGCCTCGCTGCTGGCGGGACTGGGCGGAATTTTGCTGGCTTCGCGTATCGGTTCATCGCAGGTGAATGCGGGTGGCGGCTACCTGATGGATGCGGTGGCGGCGGCGTGGATCGGGTTCTCGCTGGCCGGGTCCGGCAAGCCGAACGCGCTGGGCACGCTGGTGGGGGCGGTGATCCTCGGCGTGCTGTCGAACGGGCTGGTGATGCTCTCCGTGCCGTATTATGCCATGGACATTATAAAAGGGCTGGTGCTCGCGATGGCACTGGCGATTACTTACATACAAAAACGCTGACAACACAACGGGATAATAAATGAAAAAGATTGCGCTCTCTTTGGTAGCTCTTGGATTACTCACTTCTTTGCCGGGCCTGGCGGCTACCCCCGCGCCGGTTCCGGCCGCCATTGCCAGCCATGACGGCCCCATTCGCATTGCGGTGATCCGCAACCTGGGCTCGGACGACAATACCACGCAGTTTGTTGCCGGGGCGATTCAGGAAGGGAAAAAGCTCGGCTTTAAGGTCAGCACGTTTTTAAGTAACGGGGACGACGCCAGATTCCAGGATTTCGTGAACCAGGCCATCAGCCAGAAATACGACGGGATTATTCTCTCTCAGGGGCGCGATCCGTACTCCACCGCGCTGGTAAAGAAGGCGGTGGATGCCGGGATTAAAGTTTCGGTGTTTGATACCGCCGTGAACGGCGAGATCCCGGGCGTAACCGTTACCCAGCAGGACGATGCCTCCCTGACCAGCCTCTCTTTTGGTCAACTGGCGAAAGATTTCAACGGCAAGGCCAATATCGTCAAGCTGTGGGTCGCGGGCTTCCCGCCGATGGAGCGCCGTCAGGCGGCGTATAAAGAACTGCAAAAGCAGTATCCGGAGATTAAAGAGCTGGAGTCCATCGGCGCGGTCTCCTCTGACGTGCAGGGCGACACCGCCAACAAGGTGGGGGCGATCCTCGCGAAATACCCGAAAGGTAAAATCGACGCCATCTGGGGGACCTGGGATGCCTTCAGCCAGGGCGCGTATAAGGCGCTGAAAGAGAACGGCCGCACCGAGATCAAGCTCTACAGCATCGACATCTCCAACCAGGATCTCCAGCTGATGCGCGAGCCGGGTAGCCCGTGGAAGGTGAGCGTGGCGGTAGATCCGAAGCTGATTGGCGCGACCAACGTACGCCTGATCGCCAATAAGATTGCCGGAGAAGCGACGCCTGCCACCTACGATTTCAAGGCGGCGGCTATTCCGCAGGCGCTGCTGACCGCCCAGCCGGGCGCGGTGAACGTGGCTTCTCTGGGGAAAATCATTCCGGGCTGGGGCCAGACGGAAGATTTTATCGCGCCGTGGTTTGCGACGCTTGCCGCTAAAAACAAGTAAACCAAGCCGGGTGGCGGCTGCGCCTTACCCGGCCTACATTTCGCACCCGTAGGCCCGGTAAGCGTAGCGCCACCGGGCGTAAGGAGCATAAGGTGTCTCAATTACCCCCTCCCGAATACAGCCGCAATATGCGGCTGATTGGCCATAGCGACCAGGGCGGTCGTCCGGACGGTGTACAGCTGATGGTGCACCGTGGTTTCGCCTATATCGGTCATATGGTGTCGCAGGGCTTTTCCATTGTCGACGTGCGCGATCCGAAAAAACCAAAAGCCGCAGGTTACGTGCCCGCGCCGCCGGGTACCTGGAACGTACACCTCCAGGCGCACGATGATTTGCTGCTGGTGATTAACGCCCGGGATCTGTTTGCCGATGCGCGTTTTGCCGATGAGAAGGTCTACTACACCCGCCAGGTGGGGGAGACCGTCAGCGACGTGCAGGATAAAGGCTGGAGCGCCGGGCTTCGCGTCTTTGATATCTCCACGCCGGACAGGCCACGCGAAATCGGCTTTCTGTCGCTGAGTGGCATCGGCATTCACCGCATCTGGTACGTCGGCGGCCGCTGGGCCTACGTTTCAGCGCTGATCGACGGCTTTACCGATTACATTTTCCTGACTATCGATCTAGCGGACCCGCGTAAGCCTGAAGTCGCGGGGCGCTGGTGGCTGCCCGGGATGAACCAGGCCGAAGGTGAGAAGCCGGACTGGCCGGAAGGAAAACGTTACGCCCTGCACCATGCGATTATTGCCGGCGACACCGCCTACGGCAGCTGGCGCGACGGCGGCCTGACGCTGCTGGACGTGAAGGACCGCGCGCAGCCGAAGCTGATTAGCCATCGCAACTGGAGCCCGCCGTTTGGCGGCGGAACGCACACCGCGCTGCCGCTGCCGGACCGCGACCTGCTGGTGGTGCTGGACGAAGCGGTGCTCGACAATCAGGAAGACGGCGAAAAGCTGATCTGGCTGTTTGATATCCGCGAGCCGTCGAACCCGGTCAGCATCTCGACCTTCCCGCAGCCGGATGAAACCGACTACGTGGCGAAAGGGGCGCATTTCGGCCCGCACAACCTGCACGAGAACCGGCCGGGAAGCTTCGTCAGCTCAACGCTGATCTTCGCGACGTACCAGAACGCGGGCGTGCGCGCGTATGACATTTCCAATCCGTATCGCCCGGTAGAAACGGGAGCGCTGGTGCCCGCGGCGCCGGAGAGGATGATGGATACGCGGCCCAACCGCCCGCAGGTGATCCAGTCGTGCGACGTGTTTGTGGATGCGCAGGGGATTATTTACAGCACGGACTATAACGGCGGGATGTCGGTGATTGAGTATTTGGGGTGAGTTTTTGCCGGGTGGCAGCTTCGCCTTACCCGGCCTACATTTTGCACCCGTAGGCCCGGTAAGCGCAGTGCCACCGGGCAAACGTTCTCAACTGTACTGCCGCACTCGCGCCACCAGCTCTTCCGCGCTGTCGATGCGGTCGGCAATGACAATCAGCGCTTTACCGAGGGATATTGCATGGCGGAGGCATTCGTGGCGCATGGCTTCATCCTGGATGGTATCGATATCCGCCACGTGTGAAAGCCCGACGCTGCGGCGAATCAGCTCGGTGCCGCAGAACCCGATGGCGTCATGCCAGACCTTTTTCAGGAACGCGGAGGCATAGCCCGGCGCGCTGAGTGCGGCGTCGCGGGCTTTCTCGTTTGCCAGCGCCTGGAAGCGCTCCGCGAAGGTGTTCCACAGTTCCTGAATATCGTTCAGGCGCTGCTCGCGCGCGGCGGCGGCATCGCGAATGCCGAGGTGCCCAGGCAGGCCGCAGAAGTTCAGCAGCAGGTTGCCGATGGCGGTGCCAACGTCAAAGCCAATCGGCCCAAAATAGCCGAACTCAGCGTCGATGGCCTTCAGGCTGCCGTCGGCCACAAAAATCGAACCGCTGTGAATGTCTCCGTGCAGCAGGGCTTCGGCGTGCGAGAAAAAGCGGTGCTTGAGGGAGGCCACGGCGATTTTAAGCTGGGCGTCGTCGCGCAGGGCGGCAACATCGTTTTCCAGCTCGGCCGGGTAGCTGTTGCGCGCGTGGATCTGGTACGGATCGTTAAAGAACAGATCTTCGGTGATCTCGCACATCTCCGGGTTGATGAATTTCGCTACCTGCGCTTTTTTATCGTGCGGATGCAGATAAAAATCGCTGGTGTGGAACAGGGTGTGAGCCAGATATTCCCCCAGCTGACGCGCCGCCTGGGGGTAGTAAATGTTGTTAATCAGCTCGCCGCGCCAGATGCGATGGCTGGAGAGATCTTCCATCACCATCACCGCCAGTTCCGGGTCAAAGTGGTGGATTTTCACCGTGTGCTGCGGGCTGTGCTGGTAATGCTCGACCAGGGTTTGCGCTTCAAGACGGGCACGATCCAGCGTCAGCGGCCAGGATTCGCCGACGCAGCGTACATAGGGCAGCGCCTGCTTAACGACGATGCGGCTCACGCCCGCGCGGTCGAAAATTTTAAAGACCAGGTTGAGGTTGCCGTCGCCGATTTCCTGCGCCTCTACCAGCGATGAAGGATCGTCAAGTCCGCCAAACTGCCTGGCATACTCCACGGCGTCCTGAGCGGTAAAGGTACGGTATTGCGACATGGCCTGCTCCTCAGTTTTGCTAATTAAGACATGTAGACGTCTATACATCTGGATTTCATCCTGACACAATGTGCTACAACAACGCAACAGGGAATTAACGACATGCAGACATTACAGACGACCAGCCTGCGGGTGGCGGATAATCAGCTCTTTATTCTCGACCAGCAGGCGCTTCCACAGGAGAAACGCTGGCTGGATGCCTCGACGGTCGAGGCGCTGGTCGGGCACATCCACGCCCTGCGGGTGCGCGGCGCGCCGCTGATTGGTCTCTCTGCAAGCCTGTTGCTGGCGCTGTTAGCGGAAAGCGGCAAAAGCCGCGACGAGCTGGCGGTGGCGCTGGAAACCCTGCGCGCCTCCCGCCCGACGGCGGTGAACCTGATGAATAACCTCGATCGCATGAAGAATGCGCTGTGGCAGGAAGATTATGTTCCGGCGCTGGTGGCTGAAGCGCTGCGGCTGATTGACGAAGACAAACGGCTCTGTGACGCTATTGCCAGTGCTGGCAGCGCGCTGGTGAAGCGCGGCAGCCGTCTGCTGACCCACTGCAACACCGGCGGGCTGGCGACGGCGGGCGTCGGTACCGCGCTGGGGGTGATTGCCCGCGCGCATCAGGAAGGCAAGGTAAGCAACGTCTGGGTGGATGAAACCCGTCCGCTATTGCAGGGCGGCAGGCTGACCGCGTGGGAACTCGGCGAGCTGGGCGTACCGTATCAGCTGATTACCGACTCCATGGCCGCCAGCCTGATGGCAAAAGGGCAGGTGGACGCCGTGTGGGTGGGTGCAGACCGCATTGCCGCCAACGGCGACGTGGCGAACAAAATCGGCACCTATTCCCTGGCGGTGCTGGCGAAGTTTCACGGCATTCCGTTCTACGTCGCTGCCCCGCAAACGACCCTCGACCCGGACTGCCCGAACGGTGACGCAATCCCGATTGAGCAGCGCGCGGCCAGTGAAGTGACGGGCGTGGCGGGGAGCTTTGGCGCGGTGCAGTGGGCGCCGCAAGAGGCGCAGGTCTATAACCCGGCGTTTGACGTCACCCCCGCCTCGCTGATTAGCGGCTGGGTGCTGGATACAGGCGTGGTCACACCGGACGAGGTAGCGAAAGGGAAATTTGCCTGAGTCCGGCTATCCTTTACGGGCGTTCCCTGAGAGGACAACATCGTGACGCTCGATCCTGACACAGACTTAAAACTGGAGCGCGTGGTGGATGCACCGCGCGACCTCAGCGATTGCGCGTCATCCGACGAAGGAGATCCGCGAGCAGCATGAGCAGATGGGCTTCCATGAAGGGTAGGGTGTTGTGCTGGATCAGCTGGTGGGGTATGTGAAGACTCTTCAACCCCCTCTCCCTTGAGGGAGAGGGATGGGGTGAGGGGGAGAATGCGTTGATCATGTTGAAGAAAGGTTTCTCTTTTTAGTATTCCTCATCTGACGAAATACTGGCTCTCCCTTTTCATCAAAGTATCTTTCCGGCCATATCACCTCCGGTGGAAGGTTAAGAGCCTGAGCGATAAGCAGTTCCCCTTTAGGCCATGGTCGGGAAAGCGCATTTGCCAGTGTGGATGAAGATAATCCAGCCTTTCGGGACAACGCAGCCAGGCTTGTTCCGTGTTTCTTTAGTGCGGCGATGATATCGGCAGGATGCCAGTTCTGATGACGCATTGTGTCCTCCTTACGTATGTTTGTTACGCGCTTAATTATCCTGTTTTGGGATAAAAACACAACGGGAGGATATTCGATTTCAGGATATTTGTATGGAATCGGAACAATGGCCTCAGTTTACTCGGATGAATACCAACGTGTTATCAATGCATTGAAGAAATCCCGTAAAGAGAAGGGGATTACTCAGGCGCAGCTTGCGGAAGCGCTGGGAAAACCACAGTCGTTTATTGCTAAAGTTGAAAACGGGGAGCGCAGGTTAGATGTGGTGGAGTTTGTGCATCTGGCGAGGTTGGTTGATGTGAATATATCGTTAATTTTGAATGAAATAATATAGATAAGAAAATAGCAAAGTTAATTATATGGTAAATGATAAAACATCGTGCTCAAGGGGCTAAAATGAATGATAAATTACAAATTTATGCTGATAATATTAAAAGTACTGGATTTATTTTAGAAAGTAAAGTTTCTGATTTTTTAAATAATCATGGTTGGGGGGTTATTAATAATAAATATTATATAGATGATGTTCAAAGTGTTGCGCGAGAAATAGATATTATTGCTTACAAAGCGACAAAAGTTAGAGATGTATTAGTTTATACAACTCTCATAATTAGTTGTAAGAAAAATGAAGAAAATGTTTGGGCGTTATTAGTGAAAAACATTAAGCCCAATGATCCTAATATTGATTATGAGCCATTGAAAAACTGGAGTAATCACCCAGTACTAAACTATGAATTGAATTTTAATAACAAAGAGAAAATCGGCGTGCCGGATGGTATTGTTTATGAAAAAATTTTCAACGTAACAAAAAATGTTTTTGCTTTTCAAGAAATGAGTAAGAAAAGTGGAAGATCAAATAATGATAAAAATATATTCAATTCGATAACGTCATTGATGAAAGCGCAGTCTTATGAGTTAACCTCTTTATCATCAAGAAAAAAAGAACGTAGTGTTTATTTTTTCCATCTAATGTCATTAATTGATAGTGAGATGATACTACTGGATTGTGAAGGAGATGAAATACATCCAAGCGAAACGGAATCGCATACTATCATAAGTAATTATATTATAAATGGTGAATCGACTGCTTCAAAAATAAATTTCATGACACTTAATGGTTTTTTAACTAATGAAATTTATTATCAAAAACTTCACGAATATTATGTAACTTATATCAATAAATGCTTTTCGAATTTTTACAATGATGCTTTTTCTAATATTGATAAACGTAAGATTTTAACAAAAGAGCTATGGCATAAGTATGGGGCAAAGTTATCGCTCGAAGTAATGAGGGGTTTTAAAGTATATGATCGTTTTAGCATAGATGACATCTGGCCTTCTGATGATTCGCTAATAGTTGAGATAACTACTAAGAGTTCGCAGCTTAACGAGCTGTTGGAGGGTAGCGAAAAAATAAAAGAGCAACTTCGAATTTATATTGAAGACGTTTTTAACATGAAAGTGAATAAAAAAATAGCTTTTATAGATGATATTCCATTTTGATTCGTTAAAAGTGCCATTGATTAACGTTAATGGCACTAGAAATGTAAATACCTATGCCAGCCTTGGATACGCATCCGCAATCGCATCCCCGGTAAACTGTGCGACCCAACCCTCCGGGTTATCGAAAATACGAATCGCCGTAAAGTTCGGCTCTGAGCCCATATCAAACCAGTGCGGCGTGCCCGCAGGGACTGAAATCAGGTCGTTTTTCTCGCACAGCACCTGGTACACCTCATCGCCGATGTGCAGGCAGAACAATCCCGCCCCTTCCACGAAAAAGCGCACTTCGTCTTCACCGTGAGTGTGTTCGTTCAGAAACTTCGCGCGCAGCGCCTCTTTCTGCGGATTGTCGGCGCGCAGGCTGATCACGTCCCAGCTCTGGTAACCTTTCTCTGCCACCAGCTTGTCGATCGCATGCTGATAGGCCGCGATCACGGCTTCAGGCGCGGGATCGTGCCCTAAATCGCGATCCGCAGCCCAGCGTTCAAACCGCACGCCTTTGGCGTTGAGCTGTTGGGCAATCTCGGCGGCGTCGGTGCTGTGCCACTGGTGCTGACTGGCGTCTTTATCGGAATAAATGGTCAATGCGCTCATGAAGGGATCTGCTCCGGATTAATCTCGTCAAACTGGTGGATCTGATGATGATGGCTTGCGCCGTCATCTTCACCGCGAATCAGTTGCAGGGTGCGAAAACCCGCCTGTTCAGCCGCGTCCAGCTCCTGATGAATATCCGACAGAAACAGGATCTGCGACGGGGCAATGCCCGTTTGCGCCGCAATATTTTGATAAGACTGCACCTCGCGCTTGGCGCCAATGTGGGTATCAAAATAGCCGCTGAACAGATGAGTAATATCACCTTCGTCGCTGTAGCCAAATAACAGTTTCTGCGCGGCGACAGAGCCAGAGGAATAAACATAGAGATCAATCCCTTGCGCCTTCCATTTTTCCAGCGCGGGCAGTACGTCAGGATAGAGGTGTCCGGTAAAGTCACCGTTGACGTAACCGTCCTGCCAGATGATGCCTTGCAGGGCTTTGAGCGCCGTCGATTTGCGGTCTTCATCCATAAAGGTAAACAGTACGTTGATGAGATCGCTGACGCTGGCATGCGGAGCGCTGATTTCATCGCGCAGGTTGTCCAGAATCGATTTGACCGGCTCGGCGTACTGCTGCGCGGTCACGAAGGCCGCCAGCCGCTCACGCGCGTAGGGGAACAAAACATCATGGACAAAACGGATATCGCTGGTGGTCCCTTCAATATCCGTCACAATCGCGCGAATCATACTCTCTCCCATTGTCGTAAACGCATTTCGCATTCAAATAAGAATTCTAAACCTTCCAGATGACGGCGGGCTTCGGCCACGTCGCGTCCCCAGCAGGTTAAGCCATGGCCGCGCAGAAGAAAACCATAATTAAGCGGACGTTCCTGCGCGTAATGGGCGATGCGCGAGGCGAGGGCGTCGATGTCCTGGTCGTTATCAAACACCGGGATGGCCACCGTATCCTGGTGCGTGGTCTGCCCGGTAAGGGATTTTTGCATCTCGAAACCGGTGATCTTCAGCTCGGCCTCGTTGACCAGACGCGACAGCACCGTGGCATTGACGGTGTGAACGTGCAGGACGGCGTTAGCCTCGGGAAACAGGCGATAGATGAGGGTATGCAGCCCGGTCTCTGCCGATGGTTTACGGCCAGACGGCGCACGGTTGGTGGCGATTTCAACCTGTAGAAAATCGGCGGTGGTCAGGCTGCCTTTGTCTTTTCCGGATTCGCTCAGCCAGCACAGGTGTTCATCCTGACGCACGGACATATTGCCGCCGGTAGCGGGCGCCCAGCCTTTAGCGCCAATCCAGCGGCAGGCCTCGACCAGGTGTGTGAGTTGCAGGTTGTCTGTCATTTCCTTTTACCCTCTCGGTCAGGAATATTTATATCGTTTAGACGTCTAAGCGTCTTGATTGCCAAAGACTAACATCGTGTTATAGTGTCAGCAACATAAGTATTACAGGCAGGCACACTACAATGAGCAATAACCCGTTGATCCCGCAGAGTAAACTTCCAAATCTCGGCACGACGATTTTTACCCAGATGAGCGCCCTGGCGCAGCAGCATAACGCCATTAACCTCTCGCAGGGGTTCCCGGATTTTGACGGCCCGCGCTATTTGCAGGAGCGTCTGGCGTACCACGTGGCGCAGGGAGCCAACCAGTACGCGCCGATGACCGGCGTGCAGGCGTTGCGTGAAGCCATTGCGGATAAAACGGCTGAGCTGTATGGCTATAAACCTGATGCGAACAGCGATATCACGGTAACCGCAGGGGCGACCGAAGCGCTGTATGCGGCGATAACCGCCCTAGTGCGTACGGGCGATGAGGTGATTTGTTTTGACCCGAGCTACGATAGCTACGCCCCGGCGATTGAACTGGCTGGCGGCGTAGTGAAACGCGTGGCGCTCCAGCCGCCGCATTTTCGTCCGGACTGGCAGGCGTTTGCCGCGCTGCTGAGCGATAAAACCCGGCTGGTGATCCTGAATACGCCGCACAACCCATCGGCGACGGTGTGGCAGAAGAGCGATTTTGCCGCCCTGTGGCAGGCCATCGCCGAACGTGAAATCTATGTTCTGAGCGACGAGGTGTATGAGCATATCTGCTTCGCCGAAGAGGGGCATGCCAGCGTGCTGGCGCATCCGCAGCTTCGTGAGCGTGCAATCGCGGTATCGTCATTTGGCAAAACCTACCATATGACCGGCTGGAAGGTCGGGTACTGCGTGGCGCCCGCCGCCATCAGCGCTGAGCTGCGTAAAGTGCACCAGTATCTGACGTTTGCGGTGAACACACCCGCTCAGCTGGCGCTGGCGGATATGCTGCGCAGCGAACCCGGACACTACCGTGAGCTACCGGATTTCTACCGTGCGCGTCGGGATCGGTTTGTGGCTGTGTTGAGCAAAAGCCGTCTGGAGATTTTACCCTGTGAAGGGACCTATTTCCTGCTGGCCGACTACAGCGCGATTTCCGATCTGGACGACGTGAGTTTCTGCCAGTGGCTGACGAAAGAGGTGGGCGTGGCGGCCATTCCGCTGTCGGTGTTCTGCGCCGATCCCTTCCCGCATAAGCTGATCCGACTTTGCTTTGCGAAGCAGGAATCGACGCTGCTGGCAGCGGCAGCGCGGTTAAACGCGCTCTGACTATTTCACCGTCCAGGCTTCAGAAAAACGACGGTCTGCGAAGAGTTCGAGCAGACCGTTGATCTGCTTCAGACGCAGTACCTCATCGCTGTCCATACCCAACTCCTGGCCAATTTTCTGCTCACTCCAGCCCATAAGCACCAGCTCGCGCACGATTTCTGACATGGCGTTGATCTGGTGGCGTCCGCGCGCGCGGTTGTGGCGAATGGTCGCAGCCATGCGGTCGAATTTTTCCTGCCGCGCTTTACGCAGGCAGGTGACAGGAAGGTAACCCTTAAGCTGGCGCTTCAGGGTCGCCCGATTACTGCCGATATCATGGCGGTGAAAACCATCGACAATTTCGTAGTGCTGTGGCGCATTTTCCGTCACCACGATAGGCTGTGTGAATCCATCCAGCTCCAGTGACTTGCTGAGTAGCCGCTTTTCCGGTGGCGCGACGTTATTTGGGTTGTAATCGTTAGCGCTGATGTTTGTCTTTTTTATCCACAATACGCAATCGACGGGCTGATCGCGAAAAGGGCTGATTTCATGTAATGCCTGACGAAACGCATTAATAGCGGCTATTCGCTCTTCCTCAGAAAGTGCCTGAAGGTACGTTTCCATTTCGGTGATTATTCGTTGTTGCATAAAATCCCCCACTCCTTGCGTTTTGCTTTCACTCTGTCGCTGTAGCGCTGATAGTGTTTAGGCTTATTTGGGCTAAATGACAGGGCCCTGCACCAGTAATCGTTATTAAGTAAAACCTTACAGATACGTCGCCAGGAGGGGATGTCCTTGGCGCCAATGTCGCCCTCCTGCGTATCGGGAATATCGTTCATGCCTCGCTTTTGATACCAGTGGAGATAAACCGCAATTTTATTGCGGTAATGCTCCGCCGTATTTTGCGGCATGCTGTCGAGTAGCAGCATGGCGTATTCGCGCCAGCCAAGATGGTCTGGTTTCAGGATCTTCCGGTGGCCATAAAAATGGTTATCGTGCCCGGCATAAATACCGCCGCTGCGCACCCCGCAGGCACGCTCACACATCGCCGCCCAGCGTTCGGGTTCAATGACATGATAGAGCCACAAGCCCTGACGCTGTTCCGGGCCAAACGGTTCGCAGATGCGCATATAACGCGGCGGCACCCCCGCCTTGTACATCAGGTCGTATAACGGGTTATAGCAACATTTTGATTTCGCGAACCACGTCCAGATGTCGGCGGTTTTCCAGTCGTACAGAGGGTAGATGTACCAGGTGTGCCCGCCCGGTGCGACGGTCGTCCAGGGTTTATCGTCAGAAAAGCGCTGCTTACGTGCCGACGCGATAGCCAGAAAGCGGTTGTAGGATTCATCGGCGCGGATCCCCACCATAACGGCGGCAGGACGTTTTTGCGCATACCATTCGGCAAACTCTCGCACGAAGACTTCAAACGTCATTCCCTGCTGATAAAAATCGAAATAGTGATAATCGGTAATGGCATCTTCCGGTGGCTGGCGAACCCAGTTTGTCCCGGGTTCCCAGCACTGCCATTCAGGTTGAAACTGTGACAGGGCGTTCTGGGTCGTGAGCGGAAGCGCTACCCACCAGAACTGATGGATAACATCCCGATACAGCGTTCTCATCGTGTCAACATGCTGAATGGTTGAGGAGAATTGCGCTTCCCAGTCCAGAAAGATGACATCTATTTTTCGCTTTAATTGCCGTGCTTGCTGGGCAACGAGATGCAGCATCACGGTAGAATCTTTTCCACCGGAAAAGGAAACGCATACCCTGGAGAAATTGTTTAGCGTCCAGTCTATGCGTTCCGCTGAAGCGTCTAAAACATTTTCCTGTAAAGGGATTTTATAGATCGACATGGTTAATCGCATCCTGCGTATTAAATGTCTGGAAAAAATTAAGACGATATTATGAAATCATTTTTCATTATTTTCACGGGATCATTTTTTCAGTTTGCGATTTTTATATTCATCATATAAATGATTTTACGCAGATGGAGCGGAAAGACAGAGTTTATGCATTTTCTCAATGAACGTTGAAAAAACGCTGCTGTTCAGCGATGAACGGCTGTAAAGCATATAGACATGTATTTCGGGCAATTCAAATGGGGCGGCGATCCGTTTTATTTTTAACGTCTCTTTATAGGCTTCATAGATTGATACGGGTATAAAGCCTAACAGATCAGATGAACTGACCATGGAGATAAGCGAAATGATGGAGTCCGTGCGAAAAGCAATATCTCTTTCCGGGAAAAGGTCATTGGCGCGATTCTGGAACTCTTTAACGCCCGGGTGCGCACTCTGGTAAAAGGTGAATTTTTCCCGGTATAACGCTTCAAGACTGACCGTATCGGCGAGTCTTGGGTGGTTTTCTCGGCAGATTAACGCTATTGGCACCGTGGCAAAGTGAGAACACACCACAGAGCGATTCTTAATTGGGGCAATAGTAAAGATCAGGTCGGCTTTACGGTAGGCGAGCAGGTCCTCTGCGGATTCCGGAGAGATAAGCATATCTCGTTGTTCTATCTCATAATTATCCTCTGACATTAGCAGCTTCATTGGTTCGAGCATATAGCCGGGCGACATCATTTGAGAGCAATAGATAACGAACTTTTTCTTGATGTCCGAGTGATGCATCATGTTGATCGTCTGCTCAATTTGGTTGAGATTCTGTTCAAGATGATGATGCAGGTTGGTGCCCACCGTGGTCGGCGTAATTCCCTTACCTGAGCGGATGAACAGGGGGTCATTGAGCTGGCCACGCAGACGTTGCAGCGACTGGCTCACGGCGGATGGCGTGATATAAAGTGTCTCGGCAGCCTTACTGATACTGAGATGTTGGTAAATGCATTCGAAGATGACTAACAGATTGAGATCGAATTTTTTTAGGTCGTAGAGGTTGGCCATGTTTCGTCCTGAGTGTGCTGTGTTTGCTGTCGTTATCACATCATGGAGTACGACAGAGGGAAGTTACCTTTAACAATCCGTGGGGGTAACTCGCTTAATTTAAAAATTAAGTGATCTTAATATATCACGGCTTTGGATTATTGAAACACAACTTCAAGATTTATTAAGGTAATTTTATCTTTAAAGTGTGATTGAATTATTTGAATGACAACTGGCATTTATATATAGCGCGAAATTTATAATGAAATTAAATTTATAACGTTTCTGAGACCTGTTCGATTCTGCCTATCACAACCATAGGCAGGACTATCCCTCTTATGCATTGCTCAATGCGCGCACGGATGCTGTAATCAAACCGCTGTTACGGCCTTGATACAAGGTATGTAGAGCGCAACGCAACGCCAGCTTCGGCTGGCACTGAATGTACCTGCGGGGAATTCAGGTATCAGGGCCGCCCGTTGAGGCGGCCTTTTTACTTTCAGGCTTTCCTGTAAAAGGTTCACCTTGCTGTCTTGTTGTTGTTGTAAGGTTTGGCTGATTGATTTGATAAAGCATACGCATTAGCCCCGATGAACAAAGTTGGTTACCTTACATCTCAACGAAAACACGGAGGAAGTACAGATGTCCTTGATTAACACCAAAATTAAACCTTTCAAAAACCAGGCGTTCAAAAACGGTGAGTTCATCGAAGTAACTGAGAAAGATACCGAAGGCCGCTGGAGCGTGTTCTTCTTCTATCCGGCTGACTTCACCTTCGTTTGCCCGACCGAACTGGGCGACGTGGCAGACCACTACGAAGAACTGCAAAAGCTGGGCGTAGACGTTTACTCTGTTTCTACCGATACCCACTTCACCCACAAAGCGTGGCACAGCAGCTCTGAAACTATCGCGAAAATCAAATACGCGATGATCGGCGACCCGACTGGCGCCCTGACCCGTAACTTCGACAACATGCGTGAAGATGAAGGCCTGGCAGACCGCGCGACCTTCGTTGTTGACCCGCAGGGCATTATCCAGGCTATCGAAGTTACCGCTGAAGGTATCGGCCGTGATGCATCTGACCTGCTGCGCAAAGTGAAAGCGGCTCAGTACGTTGCTTCTCACCCAGGCGAAGTGTGCCCGGCGAAATGGAAAGAAGGCGAAGCGACGCTGGCTCCATCTCTGGACCTGGTCGGCAAGATCTAAGTCTGTAAAGCCTGGCGGCGCTACGCTTGCACAGGCCTACAGTATCGTAGGCCGGGTAAACGAAGTGCCACCCGGCAATCAATGGGCGCTCCCCGCGCCCATTTCATTCCAGCACCATGATGCAAGTTGCATTCAGGCAGCCCGTATAAGGCGGCTTGCATGATGACGTTTTAAGAGAGGGAAGAATAATGCTCGACGCTAACATGAAAACCCAGCTCAAGGCCTACCTTGAGAAACTGACCAAACCTGTTGAGCTGATTGCCACGCTGGACGACAGCGCGAAATCGGCAGAAATCAAAGCGCTGCTGACAGAGATTGCTGAGCTGTCGCCGAAGGTGACCTTCAAAGAAGACAACACGCTGGCAGTCCGTAAGCCTTCTTTCCTGATCGCCAACCCAGGGTCTGACCAGGGGCCGCGTTTCGCGGGCTCTCCGCTGGGGCACGAATTTACGTCCCTGGTGCTGGCGCTGCTGTGGACCGGTGGTCATCCGTCAAAAGAAGCGCAGGCGCTGCTGGAGCAGATCCGCGATATCGACGGTGATTTTGAGTTTGAAACCTATTACTCACTCTCCTGCCACAACTGTCCGGACGTGGTGCAGGCGCTGAACCTGATGTCAGTCCTCAACCCACGCATTAAGCACACGGCGATTGACGGCGGTACGTTCCAGAACGAAATCACCGAGCGCAACGTGATGGGCGTTCCGGCGGTTTACCTGAATGGTCAGGAGTTCGGCCAGGGGCGTATGACCTTGACCGAAATCGTCGCCAAAGTGGATACCGGCGCAGAAAAACGTGCGGCAGAAGAGTTGAACCAACGCGATGCGTACGACGTACTGATTGTTGGCTCCGGCCCGGCGGGCGCGGCGGCAGCGGTCTACTCCGCACGTAAAGGGATCCGTACCGGTCTGATGGGCGAGCGTTTCGGTGGTCAGGTTCTGGATACCGTTGACATTGAAAACTACATTTCCGTGCCGAAAACCGAAGGCCAGAAGCTGGCCGGGGCGTTGAAAGCGCACGTCAGCGACTACGACGTGGATGTCATTGACAGCCAGAGCGCCAGCAAACTGGTTCCGGCTGCGGTCGAGGGTGGTTTGCACCAGATAGAAACGGCGTCCGGCGCGGTGCTGAAGGCGCGCAGCGTGATCATTGCCACCGGCGCGAAATGGCGCAACATGAACGTCCCGGGCGAAGATCAGTACCGCACCAAAGGCGTGACCTATTGCCCGCACTGTGACGGCCCGCTGTTCAAAGGTAAACGCGTAGCGGTGATCGGCGGCGGTAACTCCGGCGTGGAAGCGGCTATCGATCTGGCGGGAATTGTTGAACACGTTACCCTGCTGGAGTTCGCCCCGGAGATGAAAGCGGACCAGGTGTTGCAGGATAAGGTGCGTAGCCTGAATAACGTCGATATTGTGCTCAATGCCCAGACGACAGAAGTGAAAGGCGACGGCAGCAAAGTGACCGGTCTGGAATACCGTGACCGCGTGAGTGGCGATATCCACAGCGTGGCGCTGGCAGGGATCTTTGTTCAGATTGGCCTGCTGCCAAACACCACCTGGCTGGAAGGCGCGATTGAGCGCAACCGCATGGGCGAGATCATCATTGATGCGAAATGCGAAACCAGCGTGAAGGGCGTATTTGCGGCGGGCGACTGCACCACCGTGCCGTACAAACAGATCATCATCGCCACTGGCGAAGGTGCGAAAGCGTCGCTGAGCTCGTTTGATTATCTGATCCGCACCAAAACCGCATAATAAAAGAAAGCAAGACGACACCTGCAATGCCAGAGGCCACCAAAAGGTGGCCTCTTTTTTTATCTCACGACCATCACCGGAATGTGGGTGTGGCGGATCACGCTGGAGGCGTTCGACCCCAGCAGGTGAGTGGTGATGGAAGGGTTACGTGAACCAATCACTACCACGTCGGCATTTAATTCCCCCGCCAGCTCATTAACGGCGTCGCGCACGCTACCGAACCGGACGTGGGTTTTGATGCGGGAAGGATCGATGCTGAAGTGCCCGACCATGGTTTGCAGGCGTGTCTCGGCTTCATGCTGTAAATGCTCTTCAAAACGACGCACATCAGCAGCGAAACGATGCAGGCTCAGGCTGGCAGAGCCCGGTAAAACATGCAGAAGATGAATAACTCCGTCCTGCTGCGCGAGAAATTCCGCGTGACGTACAGCCTTATCACTCAGTTCCATTTCGAAAACATCAACCGGCATAATGATTGTTTGATACATAACCGTTTCTCCTTGTTTATAAACGCTGAAATCATTCAACCACAAAATATAAAAGGTTTCTGTAATCCCGACAGCACTTTTTTATCTCGCCAGGATAAATCTCAAAACAGCCGGATTCCGGGGCAGATCCCGAGAGGTAGCTACCCTTTTATAAGCTTACCCACACCCTTTCGGAGGTTGCATGAAAGCTCTCACCTATCACGGTCCACATCATGTTCGGGTCGATAATGTCCCCGATCCGGGCATCGAACAGCCTGACGATATCATCCTGCGCGTAACGGCCACGGCGATCTGTGGTTCTGATTTGCATCTTTATCGCGGAAAAATTCCCAAGGTCCAGCACGGCGATATCTTTGGTCATGAATTTATGGGCGAGGTGGTGGAGTGCGGGAGCGAAGTGAAAAACGTGCAGAAAGGTGACCGGGTGGTGATCCCGTTTGTGATTGCCTGCGGTGACTGCTTCTTTTGCCAGATGCAACAGTACGCGGCCTGCGAAAACACGAACCGCGGACAGGGCGCGGCGCTGAACAAAAAGCAAATTCCCGCCCCTGCCGCGCTGTTTGGCTACAGCCATCTTTACGGCGGCGTGCCGGGCGGACAGGCGGAGTATGTGCGCGTCCCGAAAGGCAACGTGGGGCCGTTTAAAGTGCCCCAGCTGCTGTCTGACGACAAAGCGCTTTTCCTGTCAGATATTCTGCCTACCGCCTGGCAGGCGGCAAAAAATGCGCAGATCCAGAAAGGCTCCAGCGTCGCCGTATTCGGGGCCGGGCCGGTGGGGTTACTGACCATTGCCTGCGCGCGGCTTCTCGGCGCAGAGCAGATTTTCGTGGTTGACCATCATCCCTATCGACTGCGGTTTGCCCAGGAGCGCTACGGCGCGATCCCGATTAACTTTGATGACGATAACGACGCGGCGGAGAAAATCATTGAGCAAACGGCCGGACAGCGCGGAGTGGATGCGGTGATTGATGCCGTCGGGTTTGAGGCCAAAGGCAGCACCACGGAAACGATCCTCAGTAACCTGAAAATTGAAGGCAGCAGCGGCAAAGCCCTGCGCCAGTGCATTGCTGCGGTGCGACGCGGCGGCGTGGTCAGCGTGCCGGGCGTGTACGCCGGTTTTATTCACGGCTTCCTGTTTGGCGATGCCTTCGATAAAGGGCTGAGCTTTAAGATGGGGCAGACCCACGTCCATGCCTGGCTGGGAGAGCTGCTGCCGCTCATCGAAAAAGGGCTGCTTACCCCAGAAGATATTGTGACCCACTATCTTCCGCTGGCTGATGCGGAACGCGCCTATAAGATCTTCGAAAAACGGGAGGAGGAGTGCCGCAAGGTGATCCTGGTGCCTGGCGCAGACACCCCGGAGGCAGCGCAGCAGAAAGTGAAGGGACTGGTGAATGCCTTCCCCGGCGGCGTTGTGTGAGGTTCCTCACTCACCAGTGGCGCTCAAGATACAGCACCGCCACGACGAGGATCGCCAGGATGATGAGAAAAACCAGTGCGATAACAAGTATCTCACCCATGACCGTCCCCACGGCACTACAACAGACTAAGCGTGGATTAAGCAGTTTTTGTCCGGTATAGCACAATAGGGTGAATTTGCGGAAAGAGGATGCGGGTGCATCCTCTGTGCAAAGCGGGGTCGCTTGTTCAGAAGGGATTAACGCAGGTAATCGCCAGCGGCTTCTGGCTGGTAGAGCAGCTCAAGCACTTCCAGGTGAGCTGAGGCGCCGCCCGGGAGTTCCCAGTGGATGGTATCGCCCGTGCGCAGTCCAAGCAGCGCTGCGCCCACGGGTGCCAGCACCGACAGTTGCGTGCTGCTGTCGGTCATCTGCGCCGGATAGACCAGCGTACGAGTGAGCTCCTCTCCGGTGGTCAGGTTGCGGAACTTCACCTGGCTGTTCATGGTGACCACATCATGCGGCATGGTCTCAGGCGTACACATCTGCGCCCGGTCGAGCTCTTCGTTCAGCGCATCGGCTACCGGCAGCGAGGCGAATTCTGGTTTCTCCAACAGTCGGTCAATACGTTCTGCGTCGAGTTCATTGATGATAATCGTAGGTCTGGACATTTTTACTCCATGTCGTTAATGCTGCGTGTAACGCAGAAACCAATCCAAAAGAAAACCCTCGCCGTCTGGCAGCGAGGGTTTAACTTATCTGATGATACTGTCTGAAACCGTAAGTTTGAAGTGATGAAGGTCACAATCATGCGCCATATGAATTTTTGGCAATAAACCCGGCGTCCCGATTCACGCTGAACGGAAATTTCGTTACGCTGGAAAGACTGAACCCGGGCAATGCGCGTTGCAGCCCCAGCGTAGAGAGAGCGATATGTACTTTTACCAACCGTCTCAGGGGCACGGCCTGCCGCACGACCCTCTGAACGCCATTATCGGTCCACGTCCGATTGGCTGGATCTCATCCTGTGATAAGGCCGGTCAACTGAACCTTGCCCCGTACAGCTTCTTTAACTGCTTTAACTATCGCCCACCGATCATTGGTTTTTCAAGCAACGGCTGGAAGGATAGCGTGCGGAATATTACCGAAACGGGGGAGTTTGTCTGGAACCTCGCAACGCGGGATCTGGCCGAGGCGATGAATGAAACCTCCGCCACGCTCCCACATGGCGAGGATGAATTTACCTTTGCCGGCCTGACGCCCGTAGCCAGCCAGCTTGTGAGCTCGCCGCGCGTGGCGGAAAGCCCGGTGAATTTCGAGTGTCGATTGTCACAGTGCATTCAACTTACCGGCGCGGATGGGACGCCGATTGATACCTGGCTGGTGCTCGGCGAAGTCGTGGGCGTCCATATCGCCGAGAGTTTGCTGGAAGAGGGGATTTACCAGACCGCGAAAGCGCAGCCCATTCTGCGTGCGGGTGGACCTACAGCCTACTACGCCATCAGTGACAGCCATCGCTTCGACCTGGTACGCCCGGATGCGCGCAGGGGGTGATATGCGCGCAACCCTGTTGCCCGCCGATCAGCAGTTTTTTGCCGATCTGTTGAGCGGCCTGGTGCTCAACCCACAGCAGCTGGGGCGAGTCTGGTTTGCTCAACGTGGCGCGTCTGACGCTGTCGGAAGCGTGAGCCGCGACTGGCCACGGCTTGATGTCGTTCTTCGCGGGGAATATGGCAACAGACTGGTTACCGGGCAGCAGACCCTCTGCCAGGGGGAAATGCTGTTTCTTCCCGCCCAGGCCGCCAGCGTCCCGGTGTTTGAACGACCGGTCATGCTGCTGAGCATTCTTTTTGCGCCGTCGTGGCTGGGGCTGGTGTTTCATGATACCCGTCACGGGCGATCCGTGCCTGCGCAGCGACACGTTGAGCTTCCTCATCCTGAACGAGGCGAATGTGCTGCGATGCTGATGGCCCTGACACACCTGAGCGCTTCCCCGCAGGATCAGGCCATTATTCAACCGCTGGTGCTGAGCCTGCTGCACTGGTGCCGGAAAGTGGTGTCGTCGCTGCCTGAACCGGGACTGTCGCGCGGGGATTTCCTCTATCAGAGCATTTGTAACTGGGTGCAGGAAAACTATGCTGAATCCCTGTCGCGGGACAGCGTCGCCGCGCTATTTAATATTTCGGCTAACCATCTGTCACGCCTGTTCTCCCAACAGGGGACGATGAGTTTTGTGGATTACGTTCGTTGGGTGCGTATGGCGAAGGCGAGAACCATCCTGCAAAAATACCACCTGCCGGTGGGGGAAGTGGCGAAGCGCTGCGGCTATGCCGATAGCGACTATTTTAGCCGTCTGTTCCGGCGCCAGTTTGGCCTGACGCCGGGGGAGTATCGCGCACGCTTTCAGTGACAGTCAGAACATGATTTCAGCGTTCAGCAGATCCAGGATACTTTGCGGCGTCATTGCTGCAAACAGCGACTCGCGAAACGTTTTATTGACCAGCTTCCGCGCCAGCTGGGAAAAGACCTTCACGTGATTAATCCCTTCCTGAGCGCCGAGCGTCAGCATGATCACCAGCTCGACGTCGCCCAAATCCGACTCCCAGTCAATCGCCTTGTCCAGGCGTGCAATGCTGATGCTGGAGTGGCGTATCCATTGCGATTTGGTGTGAGGGATCGCCACGCCAAACCCGACGGCGGTGGTGACAATCTCTTCGCGCTGCCAGAGATCTTCTTCAAGCTCCAGCGGGTTTTCGGTCCTGCCATGAATCGCAAGATTTCCGCATAAGAACTGAAGCACCTGCTCTTTTGAGGTCAGCGGCTCATTGACCACGATAGTCTCCAGGGCCAGCAAGGGACGCGGCGGCGCTTCCGGTGTGAAATCCGCCAGCAGGGCTTCAATTTCCTCTGCGCTGCGGCTGTCGCAGGCCTTTTCCGCCAGCGCCCGGCAGGTTGCCATGTCCAGCTGACGCAGCTGGGTTTTTACCGCAGGGATGCGCGGCCCGCTCATGCTGAACTCATCTAAGCCCAGACCAAGCAGAAGAGGGAGGTAGCGCTGCTCTCCGCCAAGTTCCCCGCAAATGCCGACCCATTTCCCGTGACGATGCGCTGCGGTGACGATCTGGCGAACCATTCGTAAAAAAGACGGTGTGATGGGGTTATACAGCCCCGAAACGCGCGGGTTGTTGCGATCGACAGCGTAGAGATACTGAGTCATATCGTTCGAGCCGATACTGAAGAAATCCACCTCTTCGCAGAAGTGATCGATGATAAAGCAGACTGAAGGCACTTCAACCATGATCCCCAGCGGCAGGTGTGCGGTGTGACGTAACCCCTGTGAGGCCAGGGCGTCACGAACGTTTTGCAGCTCCTGTTTGATCCATAAAATCTGATCGAGACTGTGCACCATCGGGATCATCAACAGCGCATTGCCGCTGGCGCCTGCGCGTAAGATCGCGCGCAGTTGGGTGCGGAAGAGATCGGCAAATTCGGGATAAATACGAACGGCACGATAGCCGAGGAAGGGGTTTTCTTCCTGGGGAATGTTCAGGTAAGAGAGATGCTTATCGCCGCCGATGTCCATTGTGCGAAAGATGACCGGCTTGCCCTGCGCGGAGAGCAGCACCTGCTGATAGGCTTCGAATTGCTCCTGCTCGTCCGGCGCGGTGTCTCTGTCCATATACAGCATTTCAGTGCGAAACAGCCCGATACCCTGCGCGCCGCAGGTAAACGCCCCGGGCGCTTCCAGCGCGCTGCCGATGTTGGCGGCAATCTCTACCGGCACGTTGTCGCGGGTGAGCGCAGGAAGACCCGCATCTTTGATCTGCTGCTGGTGGCGTCGGTCGGCAAGGCGCTGCGCCACGCTGTAGTAATCATTCACCGCGTCGTTGGGTTCAACGACCAGCACGCTACAGATGCCGTCCAGAATGACCTCTTTTCCCATCAACGGCGCCAGCGAGGCGACCGTTAAACCACTCAGCACAGGCACGGAGGCCGCGCGTGCCAGGATCAGCGTGTGCGACGTCCGGCCTGTTTTTTCAAGTACCATGCCTTTCAGGTACTGCGTGTCGAGGCTGAGAAACTGGCTGGGCGTCAGATCTTCCGCCACCAGAATGGTGGGGGCGCTGAGGGTGAATGCGGAGGTTTGCTGTAACTCCGGCCAGGTAATGTTAAGAAGCTGCTCGCTGATGTCGCGAATATCGCTGACGCGTTCACGCAGGTAGTCGCTGGCGGAGAGCGACAGCTTGTCGCAGATCAGCTCCATGTTACGAATGATCGCCTCCGCAAGGCTTAGCCGCTCCTCGGCGATCAGTCGGCGTATGGTGCCGCCAAACTCCTCATCCTGGATCAGCGAAAGATGCGCGCTGAGAATGGTTTTACTCTCGCCGTCCAGCCCGCGCAGGCGGTGGTTGAGCTGTTCAGCCAGCGTCGCCAGGCTGTGTTCCAGGCGGGTAATATCTTCCGGCGAGGCGGGGATCTGACAATAACGTTTGAGGTTATCGCTCTGCCAGCCTCGCAGAGTGCCAGCCCCGATGCCACTGGCGAGCGTAATGCCGTGCTGAAGGTGGGGAGCAAGCCTTACAAGCGAACGGGGCAGGGGATGCGCAACGTGCGGCGCGTCGCCGGAGGGAATACTGTCGCTGTCGATAAACGCGCCGGTGAGATACGCCTCCAGCACGCGTCGGGCCTGCTCCTCGTCGCTGCCGTTAATTTCCAGCACGCAGCTGTCATTAAACAGCGTACCGGTACTGATCAGCGCCAGCGAGCTTTTGGCATCCGCGTGAGTGTTAAGCCGTCTGTTGATAAAACGGATGTCGCTGCGCCATGCGCTGCACTGCTCTTTTAACGCCCAGGCCGGACGCGCATGCAGGCCGTTGGGCAGTGGGCAGAAAAATTCAATTGAAAGCATACTTCCTCCTGGCCGCGTGAGATCAGCATCTGAAGTCCGTCAGATGATCCACGGTCTCACGGTTCATGCATGCCACAAGCGCGACAAGCAGTTGTTGGGTGTGATGAATGTCTTTTTCGTCGGCAATGGATGCCGCGCAGTGCCCGTGTCGGGTTGGGGGACCAAGCACAAGAGTCGGCACGCCAGTGCCGGAGAGATGGATCGCCCCGCCGTCCGTTCCGCCGTTGCTGAACATGTCTTTTTGCAGCGGGATCCCTTGCGAGCGCGCGATCGTCTCAGCCAGCGCAATCAGTTTGGCTGGGGCGATGAGCGTTTTGTCGTACAGCACCAGCATCGGGCCCGCACCGATCTGGCGATGGTTGGCGCTGCCATAATCGAAATTTTTTGACCAGCAGGCGGTATCCAGCACCAGCGCGATATCAGGATGAATGGCGCGCGTGGCGGTCTGGCCGCCGCGCAGGCCGACCTCTTCACTTGAGCTGGCCACCAGCCAAAGCTCGCAGTCGAGCGGCGTCTGGTGCAGCTCACGCAGCAGCGCGATCAGCAGGTAACAGCCGAGACGATCGTCGAAGGCTTTACCCATCACCCGATTGTGGGGAAGGGTCTGAAAGGGTGTATCGAACGCCACGCGGTCGCCTGCGTCGATACCGGCGGCGAACACCTCCTCCGCCGACGTCGCGCCAATGTCGACATGTAAATTTTCAACGTTTTCTCCTTTCAGATCCCCATCCAGCAGTCCCGGTATTTTTTCCCCGTTACGCGTGGTGATGCGCACCGGCTGAAGGGTACGGGCCATCATGCGCACGTTGCCGATGGGCAGGACATCAATGGCCCCTTCGCGCGAGACGCTACGCACCATAAAACCGACTTCATCCATATGGGCGCAGACCATCACCTTCGGGCCCCGGCTCTGGTTGACGCGGATAAGCACGGAACCCAGCCCATCAAACTGAACCTCTTTATGGTATTTTTGCGCCTCACTGAGCAGGATGTCGCGCACCTCTTGCTCTGAGGCCGCAATGGCGTCTGCTTCGCTCAGGGCGCGCAGTAAATCTCTGTCCACTCTTGTTCTCCCGTCAGTAATAGCCGTTTGTCGAGGGTATAAAGCACCTCGGCGCCCGTTTCCGTCACCAGCACCACATCTTCAATTCGTACCCCGCCCTGGTGTTCAAGGTAGATCCCCGGTTCAACGGTCAGCACCATGCCGGGCTGCAACGGGGTGCGGTCGGTAGGGGAAAAACGTGGATTTTCATGGACATCAATACCAATGGCATGACCGGTGTTATGCCCGAACTGCGGGCCGTAACCTGCACGTTCAATCACGGAACGTGCGGCGCTATCGATCTGATGACAGGAAACGCCGGGGCGGATGGCATCAATGGCCGCCTGTTGTGCCGCCAGAACGATCTGGTACACCGCATAGAGAGGGTGCTCCTCCGGCGGCGTGTTTTGCCCGGCGACAAGAAAGGTCCTTGTCATATCCGAGCAATACCCCTGGTGTTGGGCGCCGAAATCAAGGGTGATCATCTCGCCAGGCATAATCACTTTGTCAGAGGCTTTGCCGTGGGGCAGCGCACCGCGCGGCCCGCTGGCGACAATGGTGTCGAAAGAGGGCTTGTCCGCACCCTCCTGCTTCATAAACCACTCCAGCTCGGCAGCGACTTCACGCTCGCGCATACCGGGCTGAATGAAACGCCGGATGTGCTGTGCGGCGCGGTCGGCAATGCCGCACGCTGCACGGATACGGTCGATTTCGTCAGCGGTTTTTATCTGCCGCAGCGCGTCTAGCGAGGTGCTGCAAAGGTTGGTATTTAGCGTATCGTGCCACAGCACGCCTGTTTGCCAGCTCACGTATTCACCCTCAAAGCCAAGACGGGTGAGATCTTCCTTCGCAATAATCTGATTCACCGCCTGCGCAAACGGGTTCTCCGTGTTAAGCAGGTGCATTTCATAGCCCGCCGCTCGTGAAGCGATATCGCTGTAGTAACGGAAATCCACCAGGATATGTGCCGCGGTTTGTGACACCAGCACATATCCCGAACCGGTTGAAATGCCCAGGTGCGGCTGTTTATTCTGGCGCGAAGAGATGAGCACGCCGTCCAGTTTTTCCGCAGCCAGCCAGGCACGAAGCCTTCTCAGTAATTCCATGGTTCACCCCGTTACAGCGTGTCGATAGCGAGTTTTCCGCGCTTGTGCAGACTGTTACGAATAATCACGACCAACAGCGCGGTGATCGCCGCCCCGACCACAATACTGAGCATGTACGCCCCCAGATTGGTGACCAGCGGCCACGCCCAGATCGCCGATTCAGGGAACCACTGCACGGCACCGAGCGCGGTGGCGGTCATCGCACCCGCGATCGCACCCGCCATATACGCCGGCAGCGTCGCAAGCGGATTTTCCAGCAGGAACGGGATGGCCCCTTCACTGATGCCCATAAAGGCGAGGAACATGGCCGTTTTGCCTTGCGGATAAAGCTGCGGACTAAACAGTCGTTTGCCGGTCAGACGATGGTCAATCAGCGTGGCCAGCCCCAGACCAATGGGCGGAATAACAATCGCCACGGCGCGGGAGGTGATGGGCAGGACATGATCGGTTGTCAGCCCCAGGCCAACAAATCCCGCCGCTTTGTTAATGGGGCCGCCAAGATCAATCGCCGTGGCTGCCGCCATCCCGATGGCATACATCATGGAGCCCGCCTGACCCGCCGCCAGCAGTACGGTCCGCATACCTGCATTCAGCCAGCCGCCAATCGGCGTGATGATGTAATACATCGCCAGCATCACAAACAGCGCCGAGAGGATTGGGATCAGAAAGGTGCTTTTAAAGGCCAGCAGATACTGCGGTACGTTAATACGGCTATTCAGCCATTTGACCAGATAGCCTGCGGCTATGGCGATAATCAGCGCGCCAATAAACGTGGAGGGCACGGGTTTGGTGGCAAGCCAGGTCAGTTTTTCCGCATCAAAGTTCAGCACCAGCGTCGGCTGCGTGGCGACAAGGCCACCGATAAACCCGGCCGGGAAGGCCAGCTTTCCGCCGATAGAGTTGGCGACAAAGGCGGCAAACATCGGGATGGCGAAGCTGAACAGCAGCCCGCCGAACGATTCGGTCAGATAGCCAAATTTCAATACCGAGAGATTGAAACCGGTGAATTTGCCTGAGTTAAGCGCGTCGAGAATACCGGTGTCAGGCGGGATCTCCAGCCAGACGTAGGCGATGAGCTGTGAAATGGCGAGGATAACCCCGCCCATGATAAGCGTTGGCACCATGCGGGATATCCCCGACATAATGTGCTGTGGAAGCTCTTTCCAGAAAGACGCACCGGCGGCAACCGGTGCGGATTTGATGGCAAGTGTGTCACCCGCGTGACTGTCCGGGCGAACCGCGCTGCGTTTTTTAATAGCCATGACGAAAACCCCTGGGTGTGAGGATTATTATTGTTCTGCTGCAATCATCTCTTCGATCTCTTTCAGGGTGCCTGCCGCGTTTTTAATAGCGTCCTGAAGCGTAATCTCATACACGTCGCGCGTTTCGAAGCGCTCATTGTCTTCCGGGGTGATCGCGATGGCGTGGATAATAATGTCAGCGTCGGCAATATCCTGCGGGGTCAGGCGATTCTGGATCCCGTCCGCGCCCTGGGTTTCAATTTTTACCTCATAACCGGCTTCCGTCGCCGCGTCTTCCAGCGCCTGGGCTGCCATGAAGGTATGTGCCAGGCCCATCGGGCAGGCGCACAGTGCAATCAGTTTTTTAGCCATGTGAAATTCCTCCTGTAGATAACGCCATGATTATGGCGGGGAGGTTTCAGTGATGTTTACCGGATTAATAATGCTTTAGCTGGAAAAATGATGCGTGTGAGCGGAAGTGTGAGGTTAATCGTCATATCACGGAAATCAATGAAAAACCGGGCAAAAAGGTGCCCGGCGCAGCATCAGTAACCGGCTTTATCAATGACAAACTGTTTGCCGCAGTTGCCCGGATGCGGCTGTGGCGCAAAGGAGCCGGCAGAGAGCGGGTTGTTGATGGTGCTGGCGTTCAGCGAGATCTGCATCTCGGTCAGATAAGCCGGATTGCCGTGGCAGGTAAGCTTGAACGCTTTTACGCTCTGTTTCCCCCAGCTTTTGGCCACGGCTGCATCGAAGTCGCTGCGGCGGACGGTTTTGCCATAATTTTCCGCCAGAAATTTTCCTGCCGCGCTGTGCTTCACTTCCTGGTTCATGCGCACCATGGTGCCGAAGTAAGCGTCGGGATCAAAACCAAAGCAGACGCCGTGTTTCGCGTATTCATAACGTTCAAGGCAGGAGTTGCCGCCCGCGCCGGGCATCACGCTGTTCAGCTTCGCCGCGCCGGTTAGCGATAGTCCGGTCTCTGCGGCGTCACATTTGCGGCTGGCTTTTGCTTCCGGCATATTTGGAACCGGACGAGTGGCACAGCCGAAGCGCATCCAGCGGCGTTCATCCACTCCGCGAGCGGCAATAGATTTCGGCAGCGCGGGCCATAAGCCGTGGACGGTCAGAAAATCGGTTTTGTTGCTGCTCTCTTTTTGCAGGCGACACTCTTCCGGTTCGTCACGGTTACGTTCGACCATGCTCTGGCAAAATCCGGTTTGCCAGGAAAGGGCCAGAACGTAGCGATCGAAATCGCCGTACTGGGTTGGCTTAAGCGGATCTGCCTGAATTGAGAAGACACAGAGTGCAAGCGCTACTGCGCCAGACGGGATAACGATATCCTTCCTGAACATTTGCTTTCCTGATTGGTTGGGCGCGATTAATTTCTGGGGGTTATTAAAGCACAAAAAGCGCCCGCAGGCGCTTTTTGGAAATCAGGAATTTCGCTTAGGCAGCGCCGGGAAGCAGCACTTCGGTGGCGATAATAACGATAATCAGGCCAACCAGCACCGGCACTGACGTGCGTTTTACCACTTCAAACGGAGAGATTTTCGCCATCCCCGCAACCGCAACCACCACGCCCGATACCGGAGAAATGGTACGACCCAGGTTGGAAGCCTGAAGCATTGGAATGGACAGGTAAGCCGGGTTGATGCCGGAGGAGTGCGCCAGCTTAGGGATCATCTCAACAAAGGCGTAGAACGGCGCGTTACCGGAGCCGGTGGTCATCGCCGCCAGCATGGTCAGCACCACCAGCACCAGCATCAGGATAATGCTGGCCGAGCCGAACGAGGTGGCGATAGAGATCAGGCTCTGAATAAAGCCGATGGTGCTCAGCCCCTGGGCAAACACCCCCGCGGCAACCAGCAGCATCACCACGCCCGCGAAGGCATCCGCCATACCGCGGAAGGCAACTTCCAGACCCGTGAACACTTTCTGGGTATTAAAACCACGAACGAATTCCAGGATGGCCGCCAGCAGCATACAGATCACCAGGATAGTGATGATGTGCAGCTGCGGGCCCCATTTGCCGTCGAAAATAAGCACGCCAATAATCGGCGTGAAGGGCAGGATGGAATAAAACGCCGGGGCGGTAGTGGTGATTTCGCTGACGTCCATCATTTCGTGGCTGACGTTCTCTTTCTTATCGAGATAGCGCTGCCAGAAGAAATGCGCCACGCCCATGCCGAGAATAGCGGTGATGGAGATCGGCAGTGTGGTTTTGAAGGCGAAGTCAATCAACGACATTTCCGCGGCTTTTGCGGCCAGCACTACGTCACCGGAAGTAGGGGAGAGAATAATCGCCGCCGGAGAGGCGCAAATAGCCGCCGCTGCGCCACGGCTGATCCCGACGTTAACCATTACCGGGAACAACGTTGCCATTAACAGCACGCCAAGGCCCGTTGCTGAGGAAACGGCTAATGACATCAGACAGGCCAGGAAATAGGCCGCGACCATCAGCAGATAGGGGGAATTAATATATTGCAGCGGCTTAGAAGCCAGCTTTACCACCATATCATTCGCGCCGATATGGGTCATATAGGCAGCAAATCCGCAGAGCATCATGATCATCATGCCCAGATCGCCGCCGCGGCTCATCAGCAGAATTTTTATATATTCCACAATATCGGTAGCGGTATATCCGGTACTGGCTTCGCTGGCGGGTAAAACCTGATGACCCATTAGCGCGCTAATGATCAGCAGCGTCAGGCCGCCGACAAATAGCACGCCGGTGGCTGAGTAACCTTTAATGATGTAGCGTGCTACACCGACAATGACCACGACTCCAATGAGGAGTTCGAGAAAAGTAAGCATGATTTCCCCTGTATCCTTGCTGCCCGAGAGACAAATAATCAATAAAAAAGAAGCTGAAATGTGCCGAATAAATGTCCAGTCCTTGCTGATTAAAATCAAGAAAGAGACTACTAAAGGCACTGATGACGATATTTTTGCTAACCCTGCGTCATTTATATTAAGACGTTATTGACCTGATGAATAGATATTATATGTCATTAAAATGATGGTGAAGTGTTAAGGTTTTGAGTATTATTTGCCGACAATCGATTTAAAACGTAAATCTCTTTAAAACCACTTCTCTTTCATTCTTTTGCCTGCTTATACTCGGTTCACTTTTACCCTATCCGACGATCTGAATATGCACGCCAGCTGGACATATCGCCTGCGCTTTATCAAAAAACATCTGCTGATGTTTTTGCTGGCGTTTGGCTGGCTGTTGATCCAGAGTCAGGTTGCCGTCGCCTCCCATCAATGTTCAATGGATTTGCGCGGTGAGGTAGCCACCATCCAGCATATGGAGATGATGGCGCAACCGGGGCCGCATTATGCTGCCGGTGCTTCACCGCTGTGTGAAAAACATTGTGTGCCGGATCAGGTACAAAAAGATCCTGCCCAGCCGCATCTGGTGGCGCTGCCTGCCGCCATGACCCTGACCTTAACGACCCCAGAGTGCTCGTCTGCAAGCCATCCTGCGTGGTCCGTTACCCCTCCTGCTGTGGGGCCGCCGGCAACGATCCGCTATTGCCGGTTTCGGGAGTAAAAACCTGTTAATTCGTTGATTTTCATTTACTTAACGTTTAACAGGAGTTTTTTTCATGCGTACTATATTCCTTTCCGCGCTGGTTGGCGCGTCCGTCTCTTTCGCTTCTTATACCGTTCAGGCAAACCAGACCTGGCAGGGCCACGGCGTGGTTCAGTCGATCTCTGACAGCGCCGTCATGCTCCGGCACGAGGCCATACCGGAACTAAAATGGCCAGCAATGACCATGCCGTTTACTTTATCTGCCGGCGCCACGCTGAATGACGCCAAACCAGGGGATGAAGTGACCTTCACGCTTGAGCGTGCGGGTGACGGTTTCCAGATTATCTCGCTGACGCCAGCACGCTAAGCGAGGTCACCATGAAACAACACACACTGAGCCTGTGGCTCGGTGGGGTGTTGTTCGGCCTGTTAACCTCCGCCGCGCAGGCGGAGCCGTGGACGCTCGAACACACCCTGACCGAAGCCCAGCGCTACTCGGCAGAACTCTCTGCCAGCCGTAACGAAGCGCAGGCGCTGGATGCGATGGCGGATTCCGCCACGCAATTACCTGACCCAAAACTGAAATTCGGTATCGAAAACGTGCCGGTACAGGGCAGCAACGATCGGCGGCTGACGCGCGAAGGGATGACCATGCAGAAGGTTGGCATCATGCAAAGCTACGTCAGCTCAGAGAAGCGGGAACGTAAAGCGCAGACCTTTCAGGCGCAGGCGCGAAGCGTGCTGGCAAAATCCGAGGCCGTCCGCGCCGCGCTTCAGCGTGATACCGCCCAGGCCTGGCTGGATCTGGCGCTGGCCCAGCAGGCGCTGAACACGGCCAGAACGCTGGTCCGCGAAACGGAACGCCAGCGGGGCGTGCAGAAGGCGAGCGTCGGGGCGGGAAGCGCCACGCCGGACAGCGTACTGGCCCTGCAAATGATCCTCAGCGCCATGCGCGACAAAGAGACGCTGGCGCAGCGGGATGTGCAGCTGGCGCAAAGCCGTCTGCTGGAGCTTACGGGGCACGCGATTACGGCGGTTCGCGGTCCGCTGCCGCGCTATCAGCGTCTTCCTGCCGATGAAAAAACGTTGCAGGAGGGGATCGTCAGGCACCCGGAAGTGGAGGCCGCACGACGTGAAGCCGAGACCGCGAAAGCGCGTTCAGCGCAATCTGCCGTGGCGGCGATACCCGATGTGGATGTGGAGGTCTATTACGCCCACCGCGCCGAAGGCTATGACGATATGGCTGGCGTGATGTTCAGCGTGGATCTGCCTTTGTTCCAGTCAAAACGTCAGGACAAGGATTACGCCGCCGATGTTTCCCGCTCAATGCAGGCGGTGGATCAACTGACGCTGCTCAAACGTGAACACATTGCCCAGGTGCAAACGCTGGTGGCGCAGTATCAGTCTGCGCAAACGGTGTGGCAGCGACAGCGGGACGAGGTACTACCGTTGCAGCGTCAACGGCTGGCGGTACTGACGGCGCAATATCGCTCTGGACAGTCGGCGCTTCCGGCCCTGCTGGAGGCGCGTCGTGGCGTACTGGATACGGAACTGGCGGTGAACCAGGCGGAGCGCGAAATGGCGCGAACCTGGGCTGCCGTGAACTGGCTGATCCCGCAGGAGCTGGCGCAATGAAAAAAACAACGTTAATGGCGATTGCCATCGCGATAGCTGCCGCTGGCGGCTATTTTGTCGGAAAGAAGCAGACGCATCAGCCGGCTGCGGCTGCACAACCCTCTGAACGTAAGGTGCTTTACTGGTACGACCCTATGGTGCCCGGTCAGCGCTTCGATAAGCCGGGTAAATCCCCCTTTATGGATATGGATCTGGTCCCGCGCTACGCCGATGAAGCACAGGCGGCGTCAGGCGTGGTCATCAGCACTCAACAGCAGCAAAACCTGGGGATGAAAACCGCCAACGTTGAGATGCGCCAGCTGGTTTCGCCGTTCTCGGCCTTTGCCACGGTTGCAACGGATGAACGTAACGTCTCGGTGGTGTCAGCCCCGGCCAATGGCGTGGTGTCAAAATTGTTTGTTAATGCGCCACAGCAGCAGGTGAAAGCCGGAGAGGCGCTGGCGCAACTGTGGATCCCGCAATGGACCACCGCCCAGCAGGAGTATCTCGCGGTTCGTCAGCTTGGCGATGCCGCATTGACCCGCGCCGCACGCGAGCGGCTGGCGTTGCAGTTTATGCCGGAAGAGGTCATTCGTTTGCTGGAGCGTAGCGGTAAGCCGCAGACCACACTCACCCTGCGCGCTGACCGGGCGGGTTATGTGGTGAAGCTGGACGTGCGGGAAGGGGCGCAAATCACCGCAACGGCGCCGCTGTTTGAGATCGCCAGCCTCGATCCGGTCTGGCTGGTGGTCGATTACCCGCAAACGCAGGCGCAGTCTCTGGCAGTGGGCAGCAACGTGGTAGCAACGTCAGAAAGCTGGCCGGGGGAGCAATTCCACGGCACGGTCAGCGAATTGCTGCCGCAGATGGAGGCGACCACGCGAACCCTGAAAGCCCGTATCGTGCTGGAAAATACCGCACATAAGCTGAAGCCAGGCATGTACCTCTCCGTCAGGCGTGCGGAAGAGATGAAAGGCCCGCCGGTGCTGGCGGTGCCGGAAGAGGCGGTGATTAACAGCGGAGAGTCTGCGCGTCTGCTGCTGGCCACCGGGGACGGTTATTTCCAGCCTGTGACGGTGACAACCGGCCTGACGGCGCAGGGCTGGACGGCGATCCTGTCCGGGGTCAAAGAGGGCGATAAGGTGGTGACGTCCGGGCAATTCCTCATTGATTCCGAAGCCAGCCTGCGTAGCGTGATGCCGGAGGTGACGCCATGATTGCCGCTGTGATTCGCGCTTCGTTGCGTAACCGCCTGCTGGTGATCCTGGCCGCGCTGATGATGGCCGGCTGGGGCTGGTGGGCGGTGCAGCGCGCGCCGCTGGACGCGTTGCCCGATCTGTCTGATGTGCAGGTCATTATCAAAGCGAGTTACCCCGGAAAAGCGCCGCAGGTGATTGAAGATCAGGTGACCTGGCCCCTGACAACCTCCATGTTGTCTGTGCCGGGAGCTAAAACCGTGCGTGGTTTTTCAATGTTTGGTGACGCTTATGTGTATGTGCTGTTTGAGGATGGCACCGATCTCTACTGGGCGCGATCCCGGGTGCTGGAATATTTAAGCCAGGTACAGGCGCAGTTTCCGCCAGGCGTGAAGGTGTCGCTGGGGCCAGATGCGACGGGCGTGGGCTGGATCTACGAATATGCACTGATCGACCGTAGTGGAAAACACAGCCTGGCAGATCTGCGGGCCCTTCAGGACTGGACGCTTAAGTTCGAGCTTAAGACGGTACCGAATGTATCTGAAGTGGCAAGCATTGGCGGAATGGTGCGTCAGTATCAGATCGTGGCGGACCCGGCGAAGATGCGCGCGCTGAATATTACCCACAGCCAGCTATCGGGCGCGGTGCAGGCCGCCAATAAAGAGAGCGGCGGCGCCCTGCTGGAGATGAGCGAAGCGGAGTATATGGTGCGGACAACGGGCTATTTGCGCTCGCTGGAGGATTTTCGCAATGTGGTGATCGCCACCCGCGATGGCGTACCTGTCCTGCTGAAAGATGTCGCCACCATTGGCATTGGCCCGGAGATCCGCCGGGGCGTGGCGGAGCTTAACGGTGAAGGGGAGGTCGCTGGCGGCGTGATCGTGATGCGCTACGGGCAGAATGCGCTGGAAACGCTTCGTGCGGTAAAAGCGAAACTGAGCGAGCTGCAAAAAACGCTGCCGCAGGGCGTCGAGATTGTTCCGGTCTACGATCGTTCCACGCTGATTGAGGACTCGGTCAAAACGCTGACGCACAAGCTGCTCGAAGAGTTTGCCGTGGTGGTACTGGTGTGCGCGCTGTTCCTTTTCCACCTGCGCTCCGCGCTGGTGGCGATGGTCTCTCTGCCGCTGGGGATCCTCGGGGCTTTTGTGGTGATGCACTATCAGGGCATTAACGCGAATATGATGTCGCTCGGCGGGATCGCCATTGCCATCGGGGCGATGGTGGATGCGGCAATTGTGATGATTGAAAACATGCACAAGGTGCTGGAGCAGTGGCGGCATGATAATCCGGGCAAGGAGCCCGCGCCGGGGGAATACTGGCGTCTGGCGGAAAAGGCGGCGGTCGAAGTGGGACCGGCGCTGTTTTGCAGCCTGTTAATCATCACGCTGTCATTTATACCGGTTTTTTCGCTGGAAGCGCAGGAGGGGCGAATGTTCTCGCCGCTGGCGTTCACCAAAACCTGGTCGATGGCCGTGGCCGCCGGGCTTGGGATCACCCTGGTGCCGGTGCTAATGGGCTTTTTCATTCGCGGGAAAATCCCGGATGAGAAGGCAAACCCGATCAACCGCCTCCTGATCCGCCTGTATGAGCCGCTGCTGGACAAGGTACTGACCTTCCCGAAAATGACGCTGGCACTGGCATGTCTGCTGCTGATCGCCACGCTCTGGCCGCTGAGCCGCCTGGGAAGCGAATTTATGCCGCCGCTGGATGAAGGGGATTTACTCTATATGCCCTCCACGCTGCCGGGGATCTCTGCTCGCGAGGCATCGCGGCTGCTTCAGCAGACGGACCGCTTGATCAAAAGCGTACCGGAGGTCGCGAGCGTGTTTGGCAAAGCCGGTCGCGCGGAGTCGGCAACCGATCCCGCGCCATTAACCATGCTGGAAACAACCATTCACTTTAAGCCCCGCGAGCAGTGGCGGCCAGGAATGACGCCGCAAAAGCTGGTGGAGGAGCTTGATAAAACCGTGTCGCTGCCGGGTATTGCCAATGTGTGGGTGCCGCCTGTCCGTAACCGCCTGGACATGCTGGCAACCGGGATCAAAAGCCCGGTCGGCATTAAGGTGAACGGCAATAATATTGCCGACATTGAGCGCGTGGCCCGGCAGATTGAGCAGGTGGTGAAGGACGTTCCTGGCGTCTCCTCTGCGCTGGCGGAGCGTCTGGAAGGCGGGCGCTACGTGGATATACGTATCGACCGGCAAAAAGCCGCGCGCTACGGCGTTTCCGTCGATGAACTGCAAAGCCTGGTCTCCACGCTGGTCGGGGGCGATAACATTGGCGAGGTGATCCAGGGACGCGAGCGGTATCCCATTAACCTGCGTTATCCCCGCGATTTGCGTGATAACGTCGACACGTTGCGGGTGTTGCCGGTAGTGACCGCCAGCGGTAGCCAGGTGGCGCTGGGGGAATTGGCCGATATCGTCGTGACGGAAGGCCCACCGATGCTCAAAAGTGAAAACGCGCGCCTTTCCAGCTGGATCTACGTGGACTTGCGCGGGCGCGATCTGAAATCCGCCGTGGATGAAATGCAAAAACGGGTGGAGGAGAAGGTGGTATTGCCGCAGGGCGTGTCTCTCTCCTGGTCCGGGCAGTTTGAATATCTGGAACGGGCGACCGCGACGCTCAAAATAGTCTTACCTGTCACGCTGATGATTATATTCGTCCTTTTATGGTTAACCTTCAGGCGGATATCAAATGTCCTGATAATAATGGGGACATTGCCTTTCGCGCTTATTGGGGGCGTGTGGTTACTGTGGCTGCTTGAATATAATTTGTCAGTGGCGGGGGCCGTTGGCTTTATCGCCCTTTCCGGAGTGGCGGCAGAATTCGGCGTAATTATGGTTCTTTATTTGAATCATGCGCTTGATAAATATCACAGGCTGGAGCCAGAAGGGGAAAATACGGTGCTGATGCGGGCAATCCACGAAGGAGCCGTGCTGCGTGTGCGTCCGAAGGTGATGACGGTCGCCACTATTATGGCGGGACTGCTGCCCATCATGTGGGGCAGTGGGAGTGGTTCAGAGGTGATGCAACGTATTGCCGCGCCGATGATTGGTGGCATGGTAACGGCACCGTTATTGTCGATGTTAGTTATTCCCGCACTCTACAAGTTGTTACACCAACGTTAAATATGTCAACTGCATGTGCTTATTCAGGCATGCAGTTTATGTTTCCTCAGATTATTCCCAGAAACGGGAGGGTAATTAGGAATAACACCGATGCTGTTAAGCGTTCATTCAAGTATTCTGTGTTAAAGTCTGCACCGAATACTAAATATGGTAATGGCACTGTGATTGTACGAATTAAATTTCCCCTGATTTTATTGTTTATTATTGGGCAGTTATCATTTGCGTCTGCTGTTAATGCAGAGAGCAATACAGCGGATAAAGGCTGGTTCACCACCTTCACGGATAACGTCGCGCAAACATGGAATGAACCTGAGCACTACGATCTCTACATTCCGGCCATTACGTGGCATGCACGTTTTGCCTACGATAAAGAAAAAACTGACCGTTATAACGAGCGTCCGTGGGGGGCCGGCTTCGGTCAGTCTCGCTGGGATGAAAAAGGTAACTGGCATGGCCTGTACCTGATGGCGTTTAAGGACTCCTACAATAAATGGGAGCCTATTGGTGGCTACGGCTGGGAAAAAACCTGGCGTCCGTTATCAGACGACAACTTCCGTCTGGGGCTGGGCTATACGGCAGGGTTCACGGCGCGTGATAACTGGAAATACATTCCTGTTCCGGTACTGCTGCCGCTTGCCTCCATCGGTTACGGTCCGGCGACGTTTCAGATGACCTACATACCGGGGACGTATAACAACGGTAACGTTTACTTTGCCTGGATGCGGTTTCAGTTTTAACTGAATTTTTCTGGTAAATCGACCAAAAAACGCACAGACATTGAAATGTAAAGGATAAAAATCGGACAGCGAAAATTAACGCGACTTTTGTCACTTTTTATCAAAGATCCGCTGGACAAAACGCCTCACAATTGTTGTACTGATACCCGACACAGCATTTGTGTCGTTTTTTAATGTAAAGGTAATTTTGATGTCTAAGATTAAAGGTAACGTTAAGTGGTTTAATGAGTCCAAAGGATTCGGTTTCATTACTCCTGAAGATGGCAGCAAAGACGTGTTCGTACACTTCTCTGCAATCCAGTCTAATGGTTTCAAAACTCTGGCTGAAGGTCAGCGCGTAGAGTTCGAAATCACTAACGGTGCCAAAGGCCCTTCTGCTGCTAACGTAATCGCTCTGTAATTCAGACGCGTCAGCAAGAATTTCAAAACCCGCTCAATGAGCGGGTTTTTTTCGTTCTGAATCAACCAATAAGATAGATCTTCAGGAAGCTGGCGACGATCGCGACGCTTAGCAATACCATACCCACGCCTGACAGAGTTTCTTTCATGCTATCACCCTCGTTCAATATTGAGCCAAGAGTGACAGAGAAAAATTAAGCCAACATTAAGGTTGCCGCGCTTAATGTCCGCTGGCGGAGGAAAATAACCAGAATGCGATCGCAGTCATCGCAAACGAGCCAAGCATGTTAACGGCAATGTTGGTCAGCGCCCAGCCCATCCGGCCTTCCTGAAACAGAAAGACCACCTCCGCAGAGAAGGTAGAAAACGTTGTTAAGCCGCCGCAGAAACCAGTTGTAATCAGAACCTTCCACATAGGGTCGATGTTGGTCATACGATTAAACCAGGCCAGCCCCATCCCAATAATAAACGCCCCGATCAGATTTGCCGCCAGTGTCCCCATCGGAATGGCCTGATGCAGGGGGTTAAACCGCATGCTTAAGAGCCACCGCGCAACGCTACCCGTGCCTCCACCAATAAAAACGGCTATAAGTAGTTGTAACACTGTCAATACCTGCTATTTGCTGTGTAAGTGCGTCGAGTGTAACGCTGTTTTTAACCGGGAGACAATTATGTATGTTGCAGTAGGGCAGTTCGCGGTGACGCCGGACTGGAATGAAAACGCGGAAAAATGCGTCTCCCTGATGCATCAGGCGAAGCAAAAGGGGGCGTCGTTGCTGGTACTTCCCGAGGCGTTACTGGCCCGTGATGATGGCGATCCAGACCTGTCGGTAAAGTCTGCGCAAACGCTGGAAGGGGCGTTTCTGAAACGACTGCTGGCCGAAAGCGTTGGCAACACGCTCACCACCATCTTGACGGTCCATATTCCGTCCTCGCCGGGGCGCGCGGTAAACACGCTGGTGGCGATACGTGAGGGTGCCATCGTCGCGAGCTACGCCAAACTTCATCTGTATGATGCGTTCAGCGTTCAGGAGTCGCGCCTGGTCGATCCGGGGAGTGTAATTCCGCCGCTGATTGAGGTCGAGGGTTTTAAGATTGGCCTGATGACCTGCTACGATATCCGTTTTCCCGAGCTGGCGCTGAACCTGGCATTGCAGGGGGCCGAGGTGCTGGTTCTGCCTGCCGCGTGGGTCAAAGGACCGCTTAAGGAGCATCACTGGGCGACGCTGCTGGCAGCACGTGCGCTGGATACCACCTGTTACGTGGTAGCCGCGGGTGAATGTGGTAACAAAAATATCGGGCAGAGCAGGGTTGTCGATCCGCTGGGGGTGACGGTTGCGGCAGCAGCGGAGACGCCTGCGTTATTGCTGACGGAGATAATTTCCGCCCGAATAGCGCTTGCGCGTCAGCAATTACCTGTTCTGCGCAACCGCAGGTTTGCGCCACCGCAATTAATGTGATGTTTTTTTCAACAATGCTTGATTCACCTTGTTACAGATTGCTATTGTGTGCACGCGCCAAATGACCGTTAATACGTTCAGGTTTTTTGGCGGAATGCAGCCTGTTTCATGTAAAGAAGGTATTTATGGGTGAGATTAGTATTACCAAACTGCTGGTGGTTGCCGCACTGGTCGTCCTGCTGTTCGGTACCAAGAAGTTACGCACGCTGGGTGGAGACCTGGGTGCTGCCATTAAGGGCTTTAAGAAAGCAATGAACGATGACGACGCGGCAGCAAAGAAAAGCGCCGAAGATGACATCACTGCACAGAAGCTTTCACACAAAGAGTAATGGCAATGCTGCAAGGCTTGCATAAAAAAACCGGCTCACGAGGCCGGTTTTTTGTTTTACTGTAAATAAATTTTACAGCTTTATTTCACTTCTTCGCCCTTCGCCTGCATATCGGCGTGATAAGAGGAGCGAACAAACGGACCGCACGCGGCATGGGTAAAGCCCATCGCCATCGCTTCGGCTTTCATTTCATCGAACTCATCCGGGCTCACGTAACGCTGTACAGGCAGGTGGTGACGGCTTGGCTGGAGGTACTGGCCCAGCGTCAGCATGGTGACGCCGTGGCGGCGCAGATCGCGCATCACTTCAATGATCTCAGCGTTGGTTTCACCCAGGCCGACCATCAGGCCGGACTTGGTTGGAATATGCGGATGGGCTTCTTTAAAGCGCTCCAGCAGCTTCAGCGACCAGTTGTAGTCTGCACCGGGACGTACCTGTCGGTAGATACGCGGTACGTTCTCCAGGTTGTGGTTGAACACGTCTGGTGGCGTCGCGGTCAGGATATCGAGCGCGCGATCCATACGGCCACGGAAGTCTGGCACCAGCGTCTCAATCTTAATGTTCGGGCTTTTTTCGCGGATGGCGGTAATACAGTCAGCAAAATGCTGAGCACCGCCATCGCGCAGATCGTCACGGTCAACGGAGGTGATAACAACATAACGCAGCGCCATATCGGCAATCGTCTGCGCCAGTTTTTGCGGTTCGTTTGCGTCAGGCGCAACAGGACGGCCATGGGCAACGTCACAGAACGGACAGCGGCGGGTGCAGATGGCACCCAGAATCATAAATGTCGCGGTACCGTGATTGAAACATTCAGCAAGGTTAGGGCAGGAGGCCTCTTCACAGACAGAGTGAAGGCCATTTTTGCGCATCGCCGCTTTGATCCCCTGGATACGCGAAGAGTCGGCCGGAAGTTTGATTTTCATCCATTCCGGTTTTCTTAACAGCGCCTCGCGCTCTGTAGCCACGTTTTTAACCGGGATAAGGGCCATTTTATCGGCATCGCGGTATTTAACACCGCGTTCCATCACAATGGGTTTACTCATAGCGTGCGTGTTCCAGTTGCGAATATCGAAGGAAAGCGTTTCAATTCAAGGGAATGTTGTAATTATCAACTATTTTTGAACGAACGACAGGCAGTATATCATTTAAAGGGGCGATAAAGCAGCCTGCCAGGTCGCCAATTTGTAAAATAGTTGTTGTTTTGTGCCTTTTGCCCCGCTTGCGGCAGGGGCTTGTGCTGAAAGGCGGGATTAGAACGCCTGGCGGATCACGTTAATGACGTTTTCCAGCACCGGATCGCGCAGGCTTAGCTTGTTGTAATGCAGTGAGATTTCAACAGATTCCGTCGTAAGTTGACTCAATGGAATGCTCTCCAGCGGCCAGCACTTTTGAAGCAGAGTGAAGAGACGCACAGGCATAATACAGAGCAAATCGCTGCTGCCAATAAGGGCCGCGAGGGTAAACATATTGTAACTGCTGAAGCTGATCAGACGGTCCGGGAACAGTTCGTCAATACGCTGGCGCAGCGGATCCGGACCCTGCCCCTCGGACATAAAGGTTGCATGTTCGTAATGACGCAAATTTTCAGGCGTCAAAGCTGCGCCCAAAGCAGGATGACTCTGACGACATACGAGCGCCAGAGAGTCGGTATAGAGAACGTTATGCCCTAATGCCCTGGCCGCGAAGCTGTTGCTGTCGATAATAAGGTCCGTCTGGAATTGTGCCAGCTGAGTTTCCGGATCGTTAACGGGCACGTTGCGGATCAGCAGCTGTGGCGCATGCTGTTTAACAGCCTGGTAAATAGCGGGCATGACCAGAACGCCCACAGAGGGAGAGGTGCCTATGGTGATGGTTCGTTGCTTATCGTAACTGCCGGTGAGATCCAGCGCGCCCAGAATCGATTCCAGACCCTGGCTGATGTACTCATGCAGATGGGTGGCGTACGCGGTGGGGGTTACGCCCTGGCCTTTACGAATAAATAAGGGATCGGGAAATATCGCGCGCAATTTTTGAATTGACTGGCTAATAGCGGAGGGCGTGAGATTAAGAATTTTCGCAGCATTAACGATACCTTTGTGGACATATACCGCCTCAAAAATAGTCAATAAATTGAGATCAATATTACGTAAAGTCCGGAAAATTTGCGGCTTATCTTCGCCGCTGGTTTCATTCAGGCGTTTGGCTGGTAAATTAGTAGGCTCCACGCTCTTACTCCGTATCCATTCACAATATGAATGATAGTTGAATTTATTTATTATGCTTGCAGAGATTCGTAAAGTGTTTCGCAAGTTTCCCTTGTTTATCGAAAACAAGCAGTTGGGTGATTATCACGCACGTTACACGATACCCGGTGATGGTACTATTAAGGTTCTAATTAATATGGGACGCTAATATATGGGCGACTCGAAAATATAGAATATGCGGTTTATTGTAAAGCGTAAATGCGGCAATTAAGCAGTGGCTGGTCAAATAACCGAACCACTGTCGGAAGTGTGTTAAGCAGCAATATATTCGTAGTCAGGATTGTTAAGCAGCGCTAAAAACTTCTTCAGAAGCACGGGGCGGATATTCTCAGGGGTGGCGGTATCGACCCACTGGCGCATTTGCGTCATTTCCATACCGGCATACCCGCATGGGTTGATGCGCTGGAAAGGGGTCAGATCCATATTGATATTCAGCGCCAGCCCGTGGAACGAGCAGCCTTTACGGATACGCAGCCCCAGCGAACAGATCTTCATCTCTCCAACATAGACGCCCGGGGCATCGGCGCGAGGGTGAGCATCGATACCGTACTCAGCGAGCGTGTTCACCACGGTTTGTTCCAGTAAGGTCACGAGCTCACGCACGCCCAGCTTTCTGCGTTTCAGGTTAAGCAGGACATACATTACCTGCTGGCCCGGGCCGTGGTAGGTTACCTGTCCACCGCGATCGCTCTGGATCACCGGGATATCACCCGTCATCAATAAATGTTCGGCTTTTCCTGCCTGGCCTTGAGTAAACACCGGCAAGTGTTCAACCAGCCAGATTTCATCAGGGGTGGTGTCATCGCGCATATCGGTAAAGTCATGCATAGCCTGAGAGACTGGCTCGTAAGGCTGTAGCCCAAGATGGCGGACAAGAATTTTATCCTGGTACAAAAGGACGTCTCCGAAGACAAGGGAGAATAGGTAACGGGGAGTATATCACAGCGGGGAAGTGGGTTACCCGGCAAACCGGGTAACCGCAGAGGGACTACAGCACCATACGAACAATTTCGATATTGCCGAGCTCTTCGTACAGCGTCTCAACCTGCTCAATGTGTGTCGCAGTGATGGTGATTGAGACCGAGTGGTAGTTACCTTTGCTGCTCGGTTTGACTGATGGAGAGTAGTCACCCGGCGCATGGCGCTGTACCACTTCAACCACCTGATCAACCAGCTCAGGTTTCGCCAGACCCATTACTTTGTAAGTAAAAGGGGTAGGGAATTCAAGCAGTTCGTTAAGTTTGGTTTTCATGTCAGCTCCGGCGTGTGTATAAAAAATAATAACTCCCGCCACGGGGCGGGAGTTTTACTGATACGTAGTATATGGGGATCAAAATCACACTTTCAAGTGTTCAATTTTTAACCAAACCAGTGATGGAACATCAGCTTAATGTAATCAATGATTTTGCCGAAGAAATTGCCTTCAGGAATTTCCTCCAGCACCACCAGCGGGCGCTGATCGATGGTTTTGCCATCCAGCTGGAAGTTAATGGTACCCACGACCTGATTCTTTTGCAGCGGGGCGTGCAGCTCGGTGGTATTCAGCACGTAGCTGGCTTTCAGATCTTTCATACGACCGCGTGGGATCGTCAGATAGAGATCTTTGTCCACGCCCAGGGAAGCGCGATCGTTATCGCCAAACCAGACAGGTTCAGAGGCAAATTCTTTACCGGCTTTCAGCGGGTTCACGGTTTCGAAGAAGCGGAAGCCCCAGGTCAGCAGCTTTTTGCTTTCCGTTTCGCGGCCTTTAAACGTACGCCCCCCCATCACGGCAGAGATCAGACGCATCTGGCCTTCAGTGGCGGAGGCCACCAGGTTATAGCCGGCTTTATCGGTGTGGCCAGTTTTGATGCCGTCGACGTTCAGGCTGTTGTCCCACAGCAGGCCGTTACGGTTGGTCTGACGAATGCCGTTGAAGGTGAACTCTTTCTCTTTGTAGATAGAGTACTCGTTTGGCACATCGCGGATCAGCGCCTGACCGATCAGCGCCATGTCACGCGCGGAACTGTACTGACCTTCGGCGTCCAGGCCGTGAACGGTCTGGAAGTGGCTGTTTTTCAGGCCCAGGGCGGAGACGTAGCTGTTCATCAGGCCCACGAACGCGTCCTGGCTGCCCGCTGCAAAATCGGCCATGGCCACGCAGGCGTCGTTACCGGACTGCAAGTTGATGCCACGGATAAGCTGAGAGACCGGAACCTGCATGCCTGGCTTCAGGAACATCAGCGATGAACCTTTGAACACCGGGTTGCCGGTTGCCCACGCATCGTTACCGATAGTCACCAGGTCGGTTTCTTTGAATTTGCCTGCTTTCATGGCCTGACCGATAACATAGCTGGTCATCATTTTGGTCAGGCTGGCCGGATCGCGGCGGGCATCGGCGTTCTGTTCTGCCAGAACTTTGCCGGAGTTGTAATCAATCAGGATGTAGGATTCCGCGTCGATCTGCGGAACGCCAGGGATCATGGTCTTGATGTTCAGGTCGTCCGCGTGAGCTGCGGAGAACGCAGCAGCGCAAAGGGCCGTGGTCAGCGCCATGCGCTGCACAAAACGAGCAGAAAAAGTGGTCTTCATGGTCAGAACTACGACATCCGTGATGGAATTAAAAAAAGTGCCTTACTATAGCAAATGCTATACGGGCAGGCATCCGACTTTCATCATGAGAGTGTTAACGTGCTTTACACAAACTGACATTTCGGATACCACCGAATAATTATTTTGCAACAGCGATAAACGACTGGAGCTGCGCCTCGCTCTGCAAACGCTGTTGCAGGGACCCTGCCTGCGATTTGCTGGCAAATGGACCCATCTGGATACGCCATACCGCACCGTTTTGCTCAACGCGGCCTGGCACGCCAAACTGCTTGCTTAAACGCTGCTGATATTGCTCTGCACGGGTCCGATCGCTGACGGCGCCAACCTGAACCACGTAGCTGCCGCTCGCCGTCGCAGGCGCCGCAGTCTGCGTAGCAGCAGGCGCGGTCACCGGGGCGGGTTGTGTAGCGGGTGCAGCAGCGACGGGCGCAGGCGCTGGGGCAGGTTCATTTGATTCAATCACGCCCGGCGCTAACGTGGTGGGTGCGCCAAGGAAACCACTGCTTTTCACCGGGGCGCCGGTCGCGTCTTCACTTTGCAGCGTATCGTTGCTGATAGCACGCACTTCACCCTGCGGCTGTGCGGGCTCTGCCGGCGTTGAAGCGCCCCCCATACCACCGCTCAGATCCGGGCGAGCGGGCAGGGCATAGGTCTGTTTCGCGACCGTGGTACAGGCCGTGCCCGGGCCAGACAGTGAACCATCCTGCGCCACGATAATCGGGTCGATACGCACTTTAGTATTGTTTGAGGTGTTCAGACGGTCGGCCGCCGCGCGGGACAGGGAGATCACGCGATCGGTGCCGTAAGGACCGCGATCGTTGATACGCACCACGATCATTCGGCCATTCGCCAGGTTAGTGATGCGTGCATAGCTCGGGACAGGCAACGTCGGGTGTGCCGCCGTGATCTGCATCGGATCGAAGGTTTCACCCGACGCGGTCAGATTGCTGCCGGGCTCAGCATCATAGATGGCAGCAAAGCCAGCCTGGCTGAAACGGGAAGGATCCTGAACGATTTTATAGCTTTTACCGTCGCGCTGATAATCCTGATTCACGCTGGCGTTCAGCGGTTCATAAACGGGATCGGCACCGCTAATCTCAACAATCGGGCCATTACAGACCGCAGGCTGCGGCGGCGCGACGGTTGCCTGTTGCTGACCATCATCACTTGTACAGGCGGCAAGTAAACTTGCTGCGATGCAGATCCCCAGCCACTGCTTACGCATTGCGATCCCCTTATTTTTATACGCTTTTGGACAACATTTTCCTGTGGGTATGGATCGACATGACGATACCAAACCCGGCCATCAACACGATCAGTGCCGAGCCCCCGTAACTCACCAGCGGCAGCGGTACGCCAACAACCGGCAGAATACCACTCACCATACCAATATTTACGAAGACATAAACGAACAAAATCAACATTAATCCGCCTGCCATCACGCGACCAAAGGTGGTTTGCGCGCGCGCGGCAATCCACAAACCTCGCATGATCAGCAGCACGTAGAGTGCAAGCAGCACCAGGATGCCAACCAGCCCTAACTCCTCAGCCAGAACGGCAAAGATAAAGTCGGTGTGGCGTTCCGGTAAAAATTCGAGCTGCGACTGCGTACCGTGCAGCCAGCCTTTACCACGCAGGCCTCCGGAGCCAATCGCAATCTTCGACTGAATAATATGATAGCCTGCGCCCAGCGGATCGGTCTCGGGATCGAGCAGCATCATAACGCGCTGACGCTGGTAATCATGCATCAGGAAGAACCAGAGGATAGGGATAAACGCGGCAACCAGCACCACGGCGATACCAATCAGACGCCAGCTCAGGCCGGACAGGAACAGGACGAACAGGCCGGAGAGGGCGATAAGAATTGAAGTACCGAGGTCCGGCTGTGCGGCCACGAGCAGCGTCGGCAGGAAAATCAGCACCAGCGCAATAGCGGTATTTTTCAACGACGGCGGGCAGACGTCGCGGTTAATAAAGCGCGCCACCATCAGCGGGACGGCGATTTTGGCGATTTCCGACGGCTGGAAGCGGACAATCCCCAGATCCAGCCAGCGTTGCGCCCCCTTCGAGATGGCGCCGAAAGCATCTACTGCCACCAACAAAATGATACAGAAAATATAGAGATAGGGCGCCCAGCCCTCGTACACGCGCGGCGGTATTTGCGCCATCACCACCATAATGACCAGACCCATGGCGATCTGGCCGATTTTACGCTCCATCATGCCGATATCCTGGCCGCTGGCGCTCCAGATAACGAGGGCGCTATAGACCAGCAGAGCCAGCAGGATCAGCAGCATGGCAGGGTCGATGTGGATCTTGTCCCACAGCGATTTTTTATTCGGATTATCCGTCATGATTATTGGTCCTCCGCCGCAGCGGCTGCCGGGTTTTCAGCTGGCAGTTCGGTGTTGTTGTCACCCAGCATGATGTGGTCGAGGATTTGACGCATGATGGTACCCACCGCCGGGCCTGCGCCGCCGTTCTCAAGAATCATCGCCACCGCAACCTGCGGGTTATCATAAGGGGCAAACGCCGTCATGAGCTTGTGGTCACGCAGACGTTCGGCAATTTTATGTGCGTTATAAGTTTCATTCGCTTTCAGACCGAAGACCTGAGCCGTACCTGATTTCGCGGCAACCTTATACGGTGCGCCAGCGAAATATTTGTGCGCCGTCCCGTTAGGGCGGTTGGCTACACCGTACATGCCGTCTTTCGCGATTTCCCAGTAGCCGGAATGAATGTCACCCACCGGCGGCTCGTGCGGCTGTATCCACGGCACTTTTTTGCCGTCTTCAACGGTGCTTTGCAGCAGGTGCGGCACTTTCACAACGCCATCGTTAATGAGGATCATCATTGCCTTGTTCATTTGCAGCGGCGTTGCCGTCCAGTAGCCCTGGCCGATCCCCACCGGAATGGTGTCACCCTGATACCAGGGTTTTTTAAAGCGCTTCAGCTTCCATTCGCGGGTTGGCATGTTGCCGGAACGTTCTTCCGCCAAATCTATGCCGGTGTAATGCCCGTAGCCGAATTTGCTCATCCATTCAGACAGACGGTCAATACCCATGTCGTAGGCGACCTGATAGAAGAAGGTATCCGCCGACTCCTCCAGTGATTTGGTCACGTTCAGATGGCCGTGGCCCCATTTTTTCCAGTCGCGGTAGCGTTTCTCAGAGCCAGGCAACTGCCACCAGCCGGGGTCAAACAGACTGGTATTACGGGTGATGACGCCCGCGCTTAGCGCAGACACGGCGACATACGGTTTAACCGTTGAAGCTGGAGGATAAACCCCCTGCGTCGCGCGATTCACCAGCGGCGTGTTTGGATCGTTGAGCAGGCCGGAGTAATCCTTGCTGGAGATGCCATCCACGAACAGGTTCGGATCGTAGCTTGGCATCGAAACCATCGCCAGAATGCCGCCGGTACGCGGGTCGGTCACAATAACCGCAGCACGGCTACCCGCCAGCAGCGTCTCGATATACTGCTGTAGCTTCAGGTCGAGCGTCAGATAGACGTCATGCCCCGCCTGCGGGGGAACCTCTTTCAGCTGACGGATCACGCGGCCACGGTTGTTAACTTCAACCTCTTCATACCCGGTCTGACCGTGCAGCACGTCTTCGTAATAACGTTCGATCCCCAGCTTGCCAATATCATGGGTTGCGGCGTAGTTAGCCAGCTTGCCGTCTTTATCAAGGCGTTCGACGTCTTTATCGTTGATTTTGGAGACGTAACCAATGACGTGCGTCAGCGCGGAGCCGTAAGGATAGTAGCGGCGTTTATAGCCTTTGACTTCCACACCGGGGAAACGGTACTGGTTAACGGCAAAACGGGCGACCTGCACTTCCGTCAGGTTGGTTTTTACCGGAATGGAGGTGAAGCGGTGAGAACGTGCACGCTCTTTTTTGAACGCAGCGATATCGTCATCAGTCAGGTCGACAACGCTTCTCAGCGCGTTCAGCGTATCCTGCACGTTATCCACTTTCTCGGGCATCATTTCTATCTGGTAGATGGTGCGATTGAGCGCCAGCGGCGTGCCGTTACGATCGTAGATAATGCCGCGGCTGGGCGCGATGGGCACCAGCTTGATACGGTTTTCGTTTGAGCGGGTCTGGTAATCGGTATAGCGGACAATTTGCAGATTATAGAGGTTGGCGATCAGCACGCCGGTAAGCAGCAAAATCCCCGTAAAGGCGACCAGCGCCCGGCGCACAAACAGCGCGGACTCAGCCGTATAGTCGCGAAAAGAATTCTGTAGTTTCATCCGCTGCTTAAATTACCCTGGTCAGTCATTACTCGCGGTGATAAGGGTGGTTGGTAGTGATGCTCCATGCGCGGTATAAACTTTCTGCCACGAGAACCCGTACAAGCGGGTGGGGCAGCGTCAGCGCCGAGAGTGACCAACTTTGTTCTGCTGCCGCTTTGCAGGCGGGAGATAACCCCTCTGGTCCGCCAATCAACAGACTGACGTCCCGACCATCCTGCTTCCAGCGCTCCAGTTCGTGCGCCAGCTGCGGCGTATCCCAGGGTTTGCCCGGGATATCGAGGGTCACGATGCGGTTTTTGCCTGCGGCAGCCAGCATCAGCTCTCCCTCTTTATCGAGAATACGTTTGATATCTGCGTTCTTGCCGCGCTTTCCTGCTGGGATCTCCACCAGTTCGAACGGCATATCTTTTGGGAAACGACGCAGATACTCAGTAAAACCGGTTTGTACCCAGTCCGGCATTTTGGTGCCGACGGCGACCAGTTGCAACTTCACGCATTAACCCCAGAGTTTTTCCAGCTCATACAGGCGACGGCTCTCTTCCTGCATGACGTGGACAATCACATCGCCGAGATCGACAACCACCCAGTCAGCGGTCGCTTCACCTTCAACGCCCAGCGGAAGCAGCCCTGCCGCGCGCGATTCCTGAACAACATGGTCAGCAATCGAAACAACGTGACGAGTTGAGGTCCCGGTGCAGATGATCATGCAGTCGGTGATGCTGGATTTACCCTTAACGTCGATAGCGATGATGTCCTGACCTTTCAGGTCATCAATTTTGTCGATAACAAAATCCTGGAGTGCTTTACCCTGCAAGTTTTCCCCCTGGGTGTATGAGATTGTACAACTATGAATTCGTGGTCAGTCAGTATACCTGAACTGACGCCAGTCGCGGGACAAATGTCACCGCCCGGCTTTTGAAGGCGGGTATCATCCCACCCTCCGCCTGATATTGCATCGCCATTTTTGTAAAACAATTTCTGTAAAGCAGCGATCGGCGGGAAAGTCTGGCAGCGGAGGATATCAGTATGGCTTAGCCTGTCAAGGCAGGATAATCATTAACGGACAATTTCGCCGGCGATGCTCAGACATCTGTACTTTTCTGATACAGACCGTGCGCATGGATATAGGCCAGCACGGGCGAGGGGAGGAGATCGTCACAGTCTAAACCCTGCTGGAGACGCTCGCGGATGAGGGTTGCGGAAATATCAAACCACGGCGTTTCAGCGAGGTAAATTTTCCCGGCGGGGAGACTGTGCAGGTCTTCTATATTGTCCGTCAGATGCGCGTCAAGCCACTGCTGATGCTGTGCGTCGCGCATGGTCAGCGGGTAGCCCGGACGGCGGCAGACCAGCAGATGACTGTTTTCCAAAATGGTTTCGTACTGGTACCAGCTGGGAAAGTTGAGCAAGGAATCCTGGCCGATGATAAACGCCAGCGGTTTCATGGGCCCTTGCTCAGCGCGCCACTCCCGCAGCGTTTGCGATGTCCAGGAAGGGGTATCCCTGCGCAGTTCACGCTCATCCAGCGTGAAGAGAGGCTTATCGGCGATAGCCAGTGCGAGCATCGCTTTACGCTGCTCGCTGGTTGCTTCTGGCTGAGGACGGTGCGGCGGAACATTGTTGGGCATGATGATTACCCGCTGCAACCCAATCAAATTCGCGAGGATTTCTACCGGCTTAAGATGCCCATAGTGTACCGGGTCGAAGGTCCCGCCATACATTGCCTGTAAAGAATGCATATCACCCATCGATAAATACGTCTGCCAGCGCCTTATGGCAGAGCAGCAAAGAGAGGCTCTCCAGCTCCGCCCAGACAGACTGGCCGTAATCCTGTTTTAACGTCAGTTCGGCGCGCATCAGAAGTTGTACTGCCTGACGCAACTGCTCCTGGCTCAGGCGGTTTATCGCCTCCGTGGTCATCGCCCGACGGTTTTGCCAGACGCGATGTTTGTCGAATAAGGCGCGCAGGGGTGTGTGTGCTGACTGGCGTTTAAGGTTGTTCAGCAGCAGTAATTCGCGCTGGAGCGTACGGAGCAGAATGACCGGCTCACTCCCTTCCAGGCGCAGCTGTTGCAGGATGTGCAGAGCACGCTTACTTTTCGCCGACAGCAGCGCATCAACCCAGTGGAAGGGGGTAAAGTGCGCGGCATCATTCACCGCCTGTTCCACGCGCGGCAGCGTCAGCTTACCATCGGGCCACAGCAGGGCGAGCCTGTCCAGCGCCTGCGCCAGTGCCAGAAGGTTGCCTTCGTAGCAGTAGCACAGGAGCTGACTGGCGGCCTCATCCAGCTGCAAATTGTGCTGCTTTGCTCGCGCGGCAACCCATTTTGGCAGATGCGCCTGCTCTGGCGTCTGGCAGGTGACCAGCACCGCACTGGGGGCTAGCCGGGTAAACCAGGCCGCGTTTTCCTGCGCTTTTGTGAGTTTGTTGCCGCGTACGATAAGCAGCAGATCGCTGTGTAACAAACTCACCAGCATAGCCAGCTGTTCATTGATGGCAGCGTTAGGACCATTCTCCGGCAGCAGGATCTGGATTGTCTGACGAGAGGCAAACAGGCTCATGGCCTGACAAAGCGAGAAGATAGCGTTCCAGTCGGTACTGTTATCGATCTGGAACGTATGATGCTCATCGAAACCCTGTGCGGCTGCCGCATGGCGAACCGCATCAAGGCTTTCCTGAAGTAACAGGGGGTCATTGCCGAGTAGCAGATAGGCCGCGCGCAGCCCTTCGTTGAGCTGCGCGCGGAGTTGTTCAGGATACAACCTGATCATCAGTTACCCATGAAAGTTGAATCCAGATTTGATTTAACATCTGGTTTCTCAATGATGTCAGCACCTTGTCTGGAAGTTGCCATAATACTTGGCAATTTACGAATCAGCTGTTCTGCTGCCTTATCATACATTTCATTGATAATTATTTGCTGCTCAGCGCTTTTGGCTAGCGCTGTTTGTGGGTTATCAAAGAAGGAACGATAAACTTTGGTATTGATCGGATAAATGTCCTTACCCGGCAGCAATACTGTTGCGTTAACCGACATTACCATCTGGTACTCTGCCGTACGACCATCCTGGAAAATAGAAGCCGTGTCTTTATTCAGACTCATTCCCAGAAGACGGAACGATGGCACGTCCTGGCGAAGTGTTCCTTTCTCAATAATTTCAACGCCGTTCAAACGCAGCTGGTTACGAACGGCCCGGCTCAGCGGTCCGTTCGGATCGGATGAGTCGAAGATCATCGTTTTCATCTGAGCTGGCACTGCCGTGGTGTTGCGCAGGTGCCAGCCGCAGCCAGCGGTGACAAGCACCGCCAGAGATAAGAGTATTGTTGCCAGTTGTCGCACGTTTCCTCCCGCGCTTAGCCAACGACCAGATTCAGCAGTTTACCCGGTACGTAGATCACTTTACGTACGGTAACGCCCTCAAGGTATTTCGCGACCAGATGCTCCTGGCCTGCGCGCTCGCGAACCTGTTCTTCGGTTGCGTCGACCGCGACGGTAATTTTACCGCGCACTTTACCGTTAACCTGCACCACCACCAGCGTGGTGTTTTCCACCATAGCGGATTCATCCGCCACTGGCCACGGCGCGTTGTCGATATCGCCTTCGCCTTTCAGCTCCTGCCACAGGGTGAAGCTAACGTGCGGCGTGAACGGGTTAAGCATGCGAACGACCGCCAGCAGCGCTTCACGCATTAAGGCGCGATCCTGCTCGCCGTCCTGCGGGGCTTTCGCCAGCTTGTTCATCAGTTCCATAATAGCCGCAATTGCGGTATTGAAGGTCTGACGACGACCAATATCATCGGTGACTTTCGCAATGGTTTTATGAACATCACGACGCAGCGCCTGCTGATCTTCGCTCAGTGCAGCCACGTTCAGCGCTGGCGCATCACCCTGAGAGGTGTGCTCGTACACCAGTTTCCAGACGCGTTTCAGGAAGCGGTTTGCCCCTTCAACGCCAGATTCCTGCCATTCCAGCGTCATATCTGCCGGGGAGGCGAACATCATGAACAGACGCACGGTGTCAGCGCCGTAACGCTCAACCATTACCTGCGGGTCGATACCGTTATTTTTCGACTTGGACATCTTGCTCATGCCGGTATACACCAGTTCATGACCTTCGGCGTCTTTCGCCTTCACGATACGGCCTTTCTCGTCGCGCTCCACAATCGCATCAACCGGAGAAACCCAGTTACGCTCGCCGTTCGCGCCAACGTAGTAGAACGCATCTGCCAGCACCATACCCTGACACAACAGCTGTTTTGCCGGCTCGTCGGAGTTGACGAGGCCTGCGTCACGCATCAGTTTGTGGAAGAAGCGGAAGTAGAGCAGGTGCATAATGGCGTGTTCAATGCCACCGATGTAGATGTCTACCGGCAGCCAGTAGTTTGCTGCATCGGAATCCAGCATGCCTTCTTTGTACTGCGGGCAGGTGTAGCGCGCATAGTACCAGGAGGATTCCATAAAGGTGTCGAAGGTGTCGGTTTCACGCAGCGCTGGCTGACCGTTGACGGTGGTTTTCGCCCATTCAGGATCGGCTTTGATCGGGCTGGTGATGCCGTCCATGACCACGTCTTCCGGCAGGATCACTGGCAGCTGATCTTCCGGCGTTGGCATCACGGTGCCATCTTCCAGAGTCACCATTGGGATTGGCGCACCCCAGTAACGCTGACGGGAAACGCCCCAGTCGCGCAGACGGTAGTTCACTTTACGCTCGCCCACGCCCAGGGAGGCCAGCTTATCGGCGATGGCGTTGAAGCCTTCTTCGAAGCTCAGGCCGCTGAACTCACCGGAGTTAAACAGGGTGCCTTTTTCAGTCAGCGCTTGCTCAGAGAGATCGGGCTCAGAGCCGTCAGCAGCAAGAATAACAGGCTTGATGGTCAGGCCGTATTTGGTGGCAAATTCGTAGTCGCGCTGGTCGTGACCCGGCACGGCCATCACTGCGCCTGTGCCGTATTCCATCAGTACGAAGTTGGCTGCCCAGACAGGGATCGCTTCGCCCGTCAGCGGGTGAATGGCTTTAAAGCCGGTATCAACGCCTTTTTTCTCCATCGTCGCCATGTCGGCTTCGGCCACTTTAGTATTGCGGCATTCGTCGATGAAGGTCGCCAGTTCCGGATTGTTTTCTGCCGCTTTCTGCGCCAGCGGGTGACCTGCGGCCACGGCCAGGTAGGTCGCGCCCATGAAGGTGTCCGGACGGGTGGTATAGACGGTCAGGGTCTGGTCGTAGTTCTCAACGTTGAAGGTAATTTCCACACCTTCGGAACGGCCGATCCAGTTGCGCTGCATGGTCTTAACGGTATCTGGCCAGTGGTCCAGATTATCCAGATCGTTCAGCAGTTCGTCAGCGTAGGCGGTGATTTTGATAAACCACTGCGGGATCTCTTTACGCTCTACTTTGGTGTCGCAGCGCCAGCAGCAGCCGTCGATAACCTGTTCGTTCGCGAGAACGGTCTGGTCATTCGGGCACCAGTTAACGGCAGAGGTCTTCTTGTACACCAGGCCTTTTTTATACAGCTCGGTAAAGAATTTCTGCTCCCAGCGGTAGTATTCCGGGGTACAGGTTGCCAGCTCGCGACTCCAGTCATAGCCAAAGCCCAGCATTTTCAGCTGGTTTTTCATGTACGCAATGTTGTCGTACGTCCACGGAGCCGGTGCCGTGTTGTTTTTCACCGCCGCGCCTTCAGCAGGCAGGCCGAACGCATCCCAGCCGATAGGCTGAAGAACGTTTTTGCCCAGCATACGCTGGTAGCGCGCAATCACGTCTCCGATGGTGTAGTTACGCACGTGGCCCATGTGTAGTCGACCAGAAGGATAGGGAAGCATCGACAGGCAGTAATACTTCTCTTTGCTCTCGTCTTCGGTTACTTCAAAGGTGCGCTTCTCGTCCCAGTGTTGCTGGACTTTTGATTCTATCTCTTCCGGGCGGTATTGCTCTTGCATGGCAGCCAGTGGTCCTGTGTTCAATACAGCTACAAATGTAGCCAATGGATGTGGTAATTCAGATCCGCATAGCATAGCCCAAACGCCCGCGTCAAAACAGCCTTTCACGCAAATGCACTTTGCAGGAATTTACCGGGTCTGTGCTTCACCTGACAAAGCGGCGGCGAAATAAGGTCTATTATTAGAGACAGTTACTTACCCGGGAGGCAAAATGATGAACAAGGTTGCTCAATTTTACCGTGAACTGGTAGCGACTCTGACGGAACGGCTGCGTAACGGCGAGCGTGATATCGACGCGCTGGTCGAACAGGCACGCGCACGCGTGACGCAAACGGGTGAGTTAACGCGAACCGAAGTGGAAGAGGTGACGCGCGCCGTGCGCCGTGACCTGGAGGAGTTCGCGCGAAGCTATGAAGAGAGCCAGGACGAGATCGCCGACAGCGTTTTTATGCGGGTCATCAAAGAGAGCCTGTGGCAGGAGCTGGCGGATATTACCGATAAAACTCAGCTGGAATGGCGTGAGGTGTTTCAGGATTTAAACCACCACGGTGTCTATCACAGCGGCGAAGTAGTGGGGTTGGGGAACCTGGTGTGTGAGAAGTGCCACCACCATATCGCCGTTTATACGCCGGAGGTGCTGTCGCTGTGTCCGAAGTGCGGGCACGACCAGTTCCAGCGTCGGCCATTTGAGCCGTAGGTAAAAGCAAAACTGTTTGCACCCTCTCCCTGTGGGAGAGGGGCGGGGTGAGGGCATCAGGCCGCAGAATAATAAGGCAGCCGCTCCGCCAGCAAATCCACAAACGCTTCCCGATCGATATCCACCATTACCGTGGTATTCGGCTTGTTTCCCGTCAGCGAGTAATAGTCCACCACCGTCATTCCCTGGGTATATTTCCCCTGTGTTTCCACACCAACCCAACGCTCGACCGTGGTAAACATTTCCGGCTTCAGCAGCCAGGCGATGGTGCATGGGTCATGCAGCGGGGCGCCGTGGAAGCCCCACTTCTCGGCTTTGTGATACTCCATAAAGAAGTCGAGCAGCTCGGCCACGGTCGTTGCAACCGGGTTGCCCACGGCGCGGAAGCGTTCAATATCGTCTGTCATAATCTGTGCCCGATGCGTCACGTCCAGCCCCGCCATCACAATCGGCAGGCCCGACTGGAAGACGATTTCCGCGGCTTCCGGGTCAACGAAGATGTTGAACTCTGCTGCTGGCGTCCAGTTCCCCAGCCCCATTGCCCCGCCCATGATGACGATACGGGCGATGTTGCTGTGCAGTTCAGGATGGCTGTTCAGCAGCAGCGCAACGTTGGTCTGCGGGCCGGTCGCCACCAGCGTCACGGGCTCTGCGCTCTCACGCAGCACCTTCGCCATGAGCTCGACGGCAGTGCAGTTTTGCGGTGCGAAATTCGGCTCCGGTAGCGCCGGGCCATCCAGCCCACTCTCACCGTGAACATTATCCGCAATGATCAGCTCGCGCATCAGTGGCTTAACGGCGCCACCTGCGACCGGAATATCGGTGCGTTTCAGCAGCGTCAACATGCGCAACACGTTTCGCAAGGTTTTATCCGGCGTCTGGTTCCCGGCGGAGGAGGTGACAGCTTTTACGTCCAGTTCAGGGGAAGCAAGAGCAAGGACGAGTGCGATCGCGTCATCATGACCCGGATCGCAGTCGAGAATAATTGGCTGTGCCATAGCGTTCTCCATTCTCAGCATTATTTGTGACAAGGTTAACGCTGCGATGTGACGCCGAATAGAAAAAGAGATCTAAAGCGTGAAGCAGTGCGCAATCCGCAGATTGCGCACTAAAAAGATTAATGCAGGATTTTGGCGAGGAAGTCTTTTGCACGTTCAGATTTAGGATTTGCGAAGAACTCTTCTTTTGGTGAGTCTTCAACAATTTTCCCTTCATCCATGAAGATCACGCGGTTGGCCACTTTACGGGCGAAGCCCATTTCGTGCGTCACCACCATCATGGTCATCCCTTCGTGCGCCAGCTCCACCATGACGTCCAGCACTTCGTTGATCATCTCAGGGTCGAGCGCGGACGTCGGCTCATCAAACAGCATTGCCACCGGATCCATGCACAGCGCACGCGCGATTGCCACACGCTGCTGTTGGCCGCCCGAAAGCTGGGCCGGGAACTTATTCGCATGCGCAGACAGCCCGACGCGTTCCAGCAGCTTCAGCCCCTTTTCGCGCGCCGCTTTTTTGTCGCGCTTCAGCACTTTGACCTGCGCCAGCGTCAGGTTCTCAATGATGGACAGGTGAGGGAACAGCTCAAAATGCTGGAACACCATCCCTACGTGAGAGCGAAGCTGGGCAAGGTTGGTTTTGCGGTCATTTACTTTGGTACCGTTAACGACAATCTCGCCCTGCTGGACAGGTTCCAGCCCATTAACGGTTTTGATAAGCGTGGACTTACCGGAACCGGACGGGCCGCATACCACCACCACATCGCCTTTTTTCACTTCCGTTGAGCAGTCGGTCAGCACCTGAAAGTGCCCATACCATTTAGAAACATTTTTCAGGGAAATCATTATACCGTCCTTTTCTTCAGCCAGCTGACCAACAGCGATGCGCTTAAACTAATCACAAAATAGACCCCGCCCGCGAAGAGGATCATCTCAACCTGCGTTCCGTCACGTTCGCCAATGGTGGAGGCGGTACGGAAGAAGTCTGCCAGACTCAGCACGTAGACCAGGGAGGTATCCTGGAACAGGACGATGCCCTGCGTCAGCAGCAGCGGAACCATGGCGCGAAACGCCTGCGGCAAAATAATGAGCTTCATGGACTGCCAGTGCGTCATACCGAGCGCCAGCGCAGCGCTGGACTGCCCGCGAGAGATACTCTGAATACCTGCGCGGATGATCTCTGAGTAGTAGGCGGCTTCAAACATGGAAAACGCCACCATGGCAGAGATCAGGCGGATATCGGTCTTTGGCGACAGTCCCAGTACGTTCTGTAAAAAGCCGGGAACAATCAGATAAAACCACAGCAGCACCATGACCAGTGGAATGGAGCGGAATACGTTAACGTAAGCCGTGGCAAACCAGGCGAGCGGCTTAAAGCTCGACAGGCGCATCACTGCCAGCAGGGTGCCCCAGACAATACCGACGATAATGGCGATAACGGTGATCTTTAAGGTGATTGCCAGTCCATCCAGCAGATAGGGCATGGAGGGAACAATGGAACTCCAGTCAAAATCGTACATTTATTTGCCCCCCAGATTGCCCGGCAGGCGTACTTTGCGTTCAACCAGGTTCATCACCAGCATGATGAAAGCGTTAATCAGAACATAGGCGAGCGTGATCGCCGTGAAGGATTCCCAGGCGTGAGCGGAGTAATCCAGCAGTTTGCCCGCCTGTGCCGCCATATCCACCAGACCGATGGTTGAGGCGATAGCCGAGTTTTTTACCAGGTTCATCATCTCGGACGTCATCGGCGGAACGATGACGCGGTAAGCGTTAGGCAGCAGTACGTAACGGTAGGCCTGGGGCAGAGTCAGGCCCATTGCCAGTGCCGCATTCTTTTGCCCGCGCGGCAGTGACTGTATGGCGGCACGTACCTGCTCGCAGACGCGCGCAGCGGTGAACAGCCCCAGACACAGCATAGAGGAGACAAAAAATTGTACGTTAGGATCCAGCTCGGCCTTAAACCACATGCCGAGATCTTCCGGCAGCAGTTCCGGGATCACCAGATACCAGGTAAAGAACTGCACGATCAGCGGAACGTTACGGAACAGTTCCACATAGAGCGTGCCAATCGAAGAGAGAAAACGGTTAGGGACGGTACGCAGAATACCGAACAGCGAACCGACAAGAAACGCGATAATCCACGCCGTTATCGATAACGCAACGGTAACCTGAAAGCCGCTCCACAGCCAGCCGAGATAGGTGGTGTTGCCGAACGGGGCTTGTTGCAGAAAGATGCCCCAGTTCCAGTCAATTGACATAGTAAACTCCAGAAAAAAAAGGGTAGCAGCGCTACCCTCGAAGATTGGTGAGAAGCTCAATTTTTGCGCTGAGTGGGGAACGACCACTCAACGTATGTCTGTCCATGCTTCCCGACAATCGAGAGGGCAGGAGATCCCGCCCCTGTCGTTCTAATTAGTTAAGAGCTTTGTCGTTTGGTGATTTGAACAGCGCTTTCATGTCGTCAGACAGTTCAAAGTTCATGTTCAGGTTTTTTGGTGGAATTGGGTTCTTGAACCATTTGTCGAACCATTTTGCCGCTTCGCCGGAGGTTTGCGCCTGAGCGATGGTGTCATCGATCAGTTTCTTGAAGTCCTCGTCACCTTTACGCAGCATACAGCCGTAGGCTTCTTTCGACTGGGCGGTACCGACGATTTCCCAGTTGTCTGGTTTCTTCGCTTTCGCGCGTTCGCCCGCCAGCAGGGCGTCATCCATCATAAACGCGACAGCACGGCCGCTTTCCAGGGTACGGAAGGAGTCGCCATGGTCTTTCGCGCTGATGATGCGCATGTCCATTTTCTTCTCGTCGTTCAGCTTGTGCAGCAGCACTTCGGACGTGGTACCGGAGGTCACGACAACCGCTTTGCCTTTCAGGTCAGCAAAATCTTTGATGTCGCCGCCTTTCTTCGTCAGCAGGCGGGTGCCCACAACGAAGATGGTGTCCGAGAAAGCGGCCTGTTTCTGACGCTCAAGGTTGTTGGTGGTTGAGCCACATTCAAAATCAAATGTGCCGTTTTGCAGCAGAGGAATACGGTTTTGTGAAGTGATGGGGATCAGCTTCACTTGCAGGTCAGGTTTGTTCAGCTTTTTCTTCACGGCTTCAACGATGGCGTTGGAGTAATCCTGTGAATAGCCCACGACTTTTTGCGTGTTGTCGTAGTAAGAGAACGGGACAGAAGATTCACGGTGGCCGACCACGATCACGCCGTTTTTGGCAATCTTGTCGAGAGTGCTTCCTGCTGCCGGAGCGTCTTCAGCGTGGACAACCCCCGCAGACATTCCCATAACCAGCATTGCTGTGGCCAGTTTACGTAATTGCATACCCAACTCCTTTCTTATCAGCGCCAGTGACGCATAGATACCCATTGTGATGTTGTTATATCTCGCGCAATGCGAGTGCAGTGTTATGCAAGCTTGTTAACATTTAGTCTGGCTTAATGTAAAGATTTTGCTGCGTTATTGTTTATTTTTGCGAAGCGCGCCGCACCATTCAGAGGCAATAATCCCTCGTTGCACCGTTTCGGTGCTACCGATGATCTACGCTGGTGCGACAAAGTTGCACGTTAAGCCAGACAGCGTTGATGTGAATAAACAAAGCAACAGGCGTGCCAGAATTGAAGTTTGGGAGGAAATTGTCGGGTGGCGGCGCTGGAGAGTAGGCCGGGTAAGGCGTAGCCGCCACCCGGCAACAGAAGGTAAGGTTATTTACGACGCTGACGCAGGCTCATCAGTACGGCGCCAAAGCCGAATAGCGTAGTCAGGATCCACAGCGGCCAGTGCCCGGTGCGCGCGTAAGGCGTAAGCCCGGTAGTTGGCGTGACGTTAGTAGTCAGCACCTCACGGGTAAATTGCGGGATCATGGCCTGGATTTCACCTTGCGGACCAATCACGGCGGTAATGCCGTTATTGGTGCTGCGCAGCAACGGACGCGCCAGCTCCAGAGAACGCATTCGCGCCATCTGGAAGTGCTGCCACGGGCCAATCGATTTACCGAACCACGCATCGTTTGAGATGGTCAGCAGATAGTCGGTGTCCGGGCGGAAATTATCGCGCACCTGCTCGCCGAGGATAATCTCGTAGCAAATGGCGGCCGTCAGGGCAAAACCGTGCGCATGCAGCTGCGGCTGAACGTAAGGGCCCCGGCTGAATGAGGACATCGGCAAATCAAAGAACGGTGCCAGTGGGCGCAGAATAGACTCCAGCGGAACAAATTCGCCAAACGGTACAAGGTGGTTTTTGTTGTAGCGATTGGTGGAGGTATAGCTGTATTCGCTGTCCTTACCGAGCGTAATGATCGTGTTGTACGTGTCATAGCGGTTCTGCTGATTGAGACGCGCATCCACAATTCCGGTGATCAGCGTACTGCCGCGCGCGCGCAGCAGATCGTCCATCATCTTCAGGAAGGGCTGCTGATTGATCTCCAGGTCCGGGATCGCAGACTCAGGCCAGATGATGAGCTGCGATTTGCCCATCACCTTTTCAGTGGCGTTGGCGTAGATTTTCAGCGTGTTCAGCAGCTGATTCTCATCCCATTTTAGGGACTGCGGGATATCGCCCTGTACCAGAGAAACCTGCGTGGTGCGCGCGGGCTCCAGCGTAAACCACTGGATATAACGCAGCGGGAAGGGCAGGGCAAACAGGATCAACGCGGCAACCAGCGGCTTCCAGTTACGTGTCACCAGAGCCAGCACCAGAAGGCCGCTGACCGCCATGAGCAGGAAGTTGATCGCCTCCACGCCCATGACCGGGGCCAGGCCTTTCAGCGGGCCGTCTACCTGGCTATAGCCGAACTGCAACCACGGGAAGCCGGTCAGTACCCAGCCGCGCAGAAATTCGGTGATTTGCCAGACAACGGGTGCCGCTATCGCCACGCGCAGCCAGGTCGTTTTTGGCCACAGGCGAGACAGGATGCCCGCGAACAGGCCGGTGTAGAGCGAGAGATAGGCGGCGAGCAGCACAACCAGGAAGACGTTAACCGGCCCCGGCATTCCGCCAAATTGCGCGATACTGACGTAGACCCAGTTGATACCAGAGCCGAACAGCCCCAGCCCCCAGAAGTAGCCAATGGCCGCGGCCTGTACCGGACGACGGTTCAGGGTAAGACCCTGTAGCCCCATCAGGGAGAGAATAGCGGCTGGCCAGATATCGTAAGGAGAAAAAGCCAGCGTACCGCTGGCTCCGAGTAACAGCGCCAGCAGCAAACGGACGCGCTGGCGTTCAAAGAGTGGGGCAAATGCCATTTACATTAATCTTCCAGTTTTGGCACCGGTGAGTCGTCCGGCATTCTGACGTGAACCTGAATAATACGTCGGCTGTCAGCCATTGCGACCTTGAACTGGTAACCATCGATGTCAACGGTTTCACCGCGGGCCGGAAGATGGCCGAAGGCCTGCATCACCAGACCACCAATGGTGTCCACTTCTTCATCGCTGAAGCTGGTGCCAAAGGTATCGTTGAAGTCTTCAATGGAGGCCAGCGCGCGCACGGTCCAGGTGTGGCGGCTCAGCTGACGGAAGTCGATATCCTCTTCTTCGTCATACTCATCTTCGATTTCGCCCACGATCAGCTCAAGGATGTCTTCGATTGTGACCAGACCGGAAACGCCACCAAATTCATCAATAACAATCGCCATGTGATAGCGCTGGGAGCGAAACTCCTTCAGCATCCGATCCACACGTTTACTTTCCGGCACAACCACGGCCGGGCGTAACACCTTTTCCATACTGAAGGCTTCGGCATCGCTGCGCATAAACGGCAGCAGATCTTTCGCCATCAAAATCCCTTCAATGTGATCTTTGTCTTCGCTGATGACCGGGAAACGTGAGTGAGCCGATTCGATAATCACATCGAGGCACTCGTCCAGCGTCTGGTTGCGTTTCAGGGTAATCATCTGCGAGCGGGGGATCATGATGTCGCGGACGCGCTGGTCGGCGATGTCCATCACCCCTTCGAGCATTTCGCGCGTATCTTCGTCGATAAGGTCGTTCTGCCCGGAATCACGAATCAGCTCCAGCAGTTCATCACGGTTTTTCGGTTCGCCGTGGAAAAGCTGGTTCAGAATGAGGGAGAAAAATCCCTTTTTAGTGGTTGTCGTGTCGCTACTGTGTGAATTGTCGTCGCTCATGGCGTTTGTTAAGGGTTCTCTTGTTAGTTCAATGTTAACCGCCGCGCTATGTCCCTGCGCGGCGGCATGGTAGTCAGTGACTGACTATTCTTTCTCGGCAATGTACGGATCCTCATAGCCCAGAGCAAGCATTATCTCTGTCTCGAGGGATTCCATCTCTTCCGCTTCGTCATCTTCAATATGGTCGTAACCCAGAAGATGCAGGCTACCGTGCACCACCATGTGTGCCCAGTGCGCTTCCAGCGGCTTTTGCTGCTCTTTGGCTTCCTGCTCAACCACCTGACGGCAGATGATCAGATCGCCCAGCAGCGGCATCTCAATGCCCGGAGGGGCTTCGAACGGGAAAGAGAGCACGTTGGTCGGCTTATCTTTCCCGCGGTAGGTCAGGTTGAGCTCATGGCTTTCTGCTTCATCCACCAGGCGAATCGTGACCTCTGATTCTTCCTGAAACTGGGGGATAACGGCATCCAGCCATTTCTGAAACTGTGCCTCTTCTGGCATGCCGGAATTATCATCACAGGCCAGCTGTAAATCGAGGATCACCTGACTCATTTCTGTTCATGCTCCTGCGCTTCGCGCTTACGTTCTGCGGCCAGTTCGGCCCTGCGCTTCTGATCTGCCTCTTCCCAGGCCTCATAAGCGTTAACGATACGCGCGACGACCGGATGGCGTACCACGTCTTCACTGTGGAAGAAGTTAAAGCTGATTTCCTCTACCTCGGCCAGGACTTCGATGGCGTGACGCAGACCCGATTTGGTGTTACGCGGCAGGTCAATCTGGGTGACGTCACCGGTGATAACCGCTTTCGAGTTAAAGCCAATACGCGTCAGGAACATCTTCATCTGTTCGATGGTGGTGTTCTGGCTCTCATCCAGAATGATGAACGCGTCGTTAAGCGTACGGCCACGCATGTAGGCCAGCGGAGCAACTTCAATCACGTTACGCTCGATGAGCTTTTCAACTTTCTCGAAGCCGAGCATTTCGAACAGCGCGTCATACAGCGGGCGCAGGTAGGGATCTACTTTCTGACTCAAATCGCCCGGCAGGAAGCCCAGTTTTTCACCGGCTTCAACAGCAGGGCGGGTCAGCAGGATACGGCGGATCTCCTGACGCTCGAGCGCATCGACCGCAGCGGCAACGGCCAGATAGGTTTTACCCGTACCCGCCGGGCCTACGCCGAAGGTGATGTCGTGGTCGAGAATGTTGGCGATGTACTGCGCCTGGTTCGGGGTACGAGGCTTAATCACGCCGCGTTTAGTTTTGATGTTGATGGCTTTGCCATAGTCCGGCACGCTTTCCGCGCTCTGCTCAAGCACGCGCGCCTCTTTAATGGCCAGGTGGATCTGTTCAGGTTCAATATCCTGGATCTCACCGCGCATCGGGGCGGTATCAACATACAGGCTGCGGAGAATATCTGCCGCGGCGTTGACGCAGATTGGGCGTCCGGTGAGTTTGAAATGGTTATCGCGACGATTGATTTCGATACCCAGACGTCGCTCCAGTTGTTTGATATTGTCATCAAACGGCCCGCACAGGCTCAGCAGGCGAGCGTTGTCTGCGGGCTCAAGGCTAATTTCACGCGTATCTATGTTCAAACTGTTCCTCTTTAATTGGTTAACTGACCTGTGGCCACACGGCGTAATAAAACGGTCATTACCGAAATTATTCACGCCACAGAATAAAGGCGCAAGCGTTGCGGTAGATATTGGGGGTGATGAGAGGAAATACAAGGCCTGCCGGACAGGCAGGCCAGGAGGATCACGGCTGGTAAATACCTACGCCAGAATCGTTGACTTTGCGGGTGCGAGAGATAACGGATTCCGGCGTCTCGGCAATACGCAGACCCATTTCGTCCTCAGTGCGTACCACCTTCCCGCGCAGCGAGTTCGTGAGTACTTCGACAATCTCGACGTCCACAAACTTACCGATCATGTCCGGGGTGCCTTCAAAATTCACCACGCGGTTATTTTCGGTTCGACCAGACAGTTCCATGACGCTCTTACGGGAGGTGCCTTCCACCAGAATACGCTGGACAGTACCGAGCATACGACGACTCCAGGCGTTGGCCTGCTGGTTGATACGCTCCTGTAGAATATACAGACGCTGCTTTTTCTCTTCTTCCGGCACATCGTCAACCATATCGGCCGCAGGGGTGCCCGGGCGCGCAGAGAAGATAAAGCTGTAGCTGACGTCGAAATTCACCTCGCCGATGAGCTTCATGGTGCGCTCAAAGTCATCAGCGGTTTCGCCAGGGAAGCCGACGATAAAGTCGGAGCTAATCTGGATATCCGGGCGCGCTTCACGCAGCTTGCGGATGGTGGACTTATACTCGAGCACCGTATGTGGACGACCCATCAGGTTCAGCACGCGATCAGAACCGCACTGGATCGGCAGGTGCAGGAAGCTCACCAGCTCTGGCGTATCGCGATAGACGTCAATAATGTCGTCGGTAAATTCCATCGGATGGCTGGTGGTAAAGCGAATGCGGTCGATGCCGTCAATCGCCGCCACCAGACGTAGCAGTTCAGCAAAGCTGCCGGTGGTACCGTCGTAGTTTTCCCCGCGCCAGGCGTTCACGTTCTGACCCAGCAGGTTCACTTCACGAACGCCCTGCGCGGCAAGCTGCGCGATTTCAAACAGAATATCGTCTGCCGGGCGGCTCACTTCTTCACCGCGGGTGTAAGGCACCACGCAGTAAGTACAGTATTTGTTGCAGCCTTCCATGATGGAGACGAAGGCGGTCGGGCCATCAGCGCGCGGCTCAGGCAGACGGTCAAATTTCTCGATCTCCGGGAAGCTCACGTCAACCACCGGGCTACGGCTGCCGCGAACCTGATTAATCATCTCTGGCAGGCGGTGCAGGGTCTGAGGGCCAAAAACGATATCCACATAGGGGGCTCTCTGGCGGATCAGCTTACCTTCCTGCGATGCGACGCAGCCACCCACGCCAATAATCAGGTCCGGATTTTTCCGTTTGAGAAGCTTCCAGCGGCCTAACACATGAAAAACTTTTTCCTGTGCTTTTTCACGAATTGAACAGGTGTTCAGCAGCAGCACATCGGCTTCTTTCGCATTTTCAGTCAGCTGGTATCCGTGGGTGGTATCCAGCAGATCGGCCATCTTCGATGAATCGTATTCGTTCATCTGACAGCCCCAGGTTTTTATATGGAGTTTTTTAGTCATCGACTTGCTCAGCTCAGGATTGCAAGCCGCGTATTGTAATGCTTTGGTGCGGTTGTGACCAGTATGAAGGTTGTCAACCTCAGGGCCGCAAAAATCCGGTAAACTTAAGGTATTCTCCAATAAGGAATAGTGACCATGACACTCCTGAAAACCGAAGTTGCCGTTGTTGGCGGCGGTATGGTCGGCGGCGCACTGGCGCTGGGGCTGGCGCAGCAGGGATTTGACGTAACCGTTATTGAACAGGCGGCTCCGCCGGCATTCGATCCTGCCAGCCAACCGGACGTGCGTATTTCCGCCATCAGCGCGGCCTCTGTTGATCTGCTTCGCGGGCTGGGCGTCTGGGAGGCGGTGCTGGCGATGCGCGCGCACCCATACAGCCGTCTTGAAACCTGGGAGTGGGAAAATGCTCACGTGTCGTTTGATGCCGCCGAGCTGAAACTGCCGCGCCTGGGCTATATGGTGGAAAACAACGTGCTCCAGCAGGCACTCTGGCAGGCGCTGGAGGCGCACCCGAAGGTGACGCTGCGCGTTCCGGACTCGCTGAAAGCCCTGCATCGTCATGATGGCGGGTATCTCCTGACGCTGGACAACGACGATGAGCTGGCCGTGAAGCTGGTGGTAGGGGCGGATGGCGCGAACTCGCAGGTCAGGCTGATGGCAGGCATTGGGATCCATGCCTGGCAGTACCAGCAGTCCTGCATGCTGATCACCGTTCAGTCAGAAAACGCGCCGGGCGAAAGCACCTGGCAGCATTTTACGCCGAACGGCCCGCATGCATTCTTACCGCTGTTTGATAACTGGGCCTCGCTGGTGTGGTACGACAAACCGGCGCGCATTCGACAGTTGCAGGGGCTGTCCATGGATCAGTTGCAGCGCGAAATCCGCCAGCACTTCCCCAGCCGTCTGGGCAACGTGACCCCGGTTGCCGCCGGCGCATTCCCGCTGATGCGACGCCATGCGTTGCAGTATGCCCGTGAAGGACTGGTGCTGGTGGGGGACGCGGCGCACACCATTCATCCGCTGGCGGGGCAGGGGGTGAATCTGGGATACCGTGACGTCGATGCGTTACTGGATGTGCTGGGTAACGCTCGCGCCCACGCGGAAGCCTGGGCCAGCCATCAGGTACTGAAGCGCTACCAGACGCGCCGTATGGCGGATAACTTCATTATGCAGTCGGGGATGGATCTGTTCTATGCCGGGTTCAGCAACGATGTTGGTCCGGTGCGTATAGTGCGCAATATTGGATTGATGGCGGCGGAGCGTGCCGGTGGGCTGAAGCGTCAGGCCCTGAAATACGCCCTCGGACTCTAATCCTTTTCCCCTCTCCCCGTGGGAGAGGGTCAGGGTGAGGGCATCAGGCCGCACAATTCTGTACAAAAACAAAAAAGCCCGCAGAGCGGGCTTGTTTGTTTTAAGTGGCTGGGGTGCAGGGATTCGAACCCCGGAATGCTGGTATCAGAAACCAGAGCCTTACCGCTTGGCGACACCCCAATTGCGTTAAACAAACTGCTTAACGACTTTAAAGTGGCTGGGGTACGAGGATTCGAACCTCGGAATGCCGGAATCAGAATCCGGTGCCTTACCGCTTGGCGATACCCCAACAATGTTCAGTTTACCGAATCGTATTCGATAACATAAATATGGTGGCTACGACGGGATTCGAACCTGTGACCCCATCATTATGAGTGATGTGCTCTAACCAACTGAGCTACGTAGCCAGTACTGCAATCTTCGATGGCTGGGGTACCTGGATTCGAACCAGGGAATGCCGGTATCAAAAACCGGTGCCTTACCGCTTGGCGATACCCCAATACCGCGGAGAACCGCATAATCGAAGAAATATGGCTGGGGTACCTGGATTCGAACCAGGGAATGCCGGTATCAAAAACCGGTGCCTTACCGCTTGGCGATACCCCATCCGTGCAACGCTTACCTGGGAATGGTGCGGGAGGCGAGACTTGAACTCGCACACCTTGCGGCGCCAGAACCTAAATCTGGTGCGTCTACCAATTTCGCCACTCCCGCAAAAAAGATGGTGGCTACGACGGGATTCGAACCTGTGACCCCATCATTATGAGTGATGTGCTCTAACCAACTGAGCTACGTAGCCATCTTTTTTTCGCGTTACCTTATCGGCGTTGCGGGGCGCATTATGCGTATAGACCCTTGCAGCGTCAACACCTTTTTCAATGAAAATAGCCGGAATGTGACTGTTTGGTTAGGTTGCGAACAGCGAGGCCGAATATTCGACAATTATTGGTTATTAATCGATTTTATGCGGAGAAAAGAGAGACAAAAAAATCAGGCCCCGGAGGGCCTGATGATACTCTGAACATTATTTATAGGCAGACTGGTGAACGCCCACCGCGCGTCCTGACGGATCGTTCATCGCTTTGAATGATTCATCCCATTCAATGGCTTTAGCAGAAGAGCAGGCGACCGATGGGCCACCCGGTACGCACTCTGCTGCGCTTGGAACCGGGAACAGCTCCTCAAAGATCTCACGGTACAAATACGCTTCTTTCGAGGCTGGCGTGTTGTACGGGAAACGGAAGCTCGCAGTTTCCAGTTGTTGATCAGAAACCTGTTTCGCCGCCACCTCTTTCAGGGTGTCGATCCAGCTGTAACCCACGCCATCCGAGAACTGCTCTTTCTGACGCCACGCCACGCTCGCCGGCAGGTAGGATTCAAAACATTCTCGCAGGATATGTTTCTCCATTTTGCCGTTGCCGCACATTTTGTCCTGCGGGTTGATGCGCATCGCCACATCAAGGAATTTCTTATCGAGGAACGGCACGCGGGCTTCCACACCCCAGGCGGACATCGCTTTGTTGGCGCGCGCGCAGTCAAACATGTGCAGCGCCTGTAGCTTACGCACCGTTTCTTCATGCAGCTCTTTGGCGTTTGGCGCTTTGTGGAAATAGAGGTAACCGCCAAACACTTCGTCAGAACCCTCGCCGGAGAGCACCATCTTGATGCCCATCGCTTTGATCTTCCGCGACATCAAATACATCGGTGTGGAGGCGCGAATGGTGGTCACATCATAGGTTTCAATGTGATAGATCACATCGCGGATCGCATCCAGACCTTCCTGTACGGTGAAGTGAATTTCATGGTGCACCGTGCCGAGATGATTTGCCACTTCCTGGGCGGCTTTCAGGTCAGGTGCCCCTTCCAGACCCACGGCAAAGGAGTGCAGCTGCGGCCACCAGGCTTCAGAGCGCTCCTGATCTTCCACGCGACGTGCGGCGAATTTCTTGGTGATCGCGGAGATCACGGAGGAGTCCAGACCGCCGGAGAGCAGTACGCCGTAAGGTACGTCTGACATCAGGTGGCTTTTCACTGACTCTTCCAGGGCCTGACGCAGTTCGGCTTTGTCCGTCACGTTGTCTTTCACCGCCTCATAATCAAACCAGTCGCGCTGGTAGTACGGGCGGATCTCGCCGTCTTTACTCCACAGGTAGCTACCTGCCGGGAACTCTTTGATGGTGCGGCACACCGGTACCAGGGCTTTCATCTCTGAGGCAACGTAGAAGTTGCCGTGCTCATCGTGTCCCATGTACAGCGGGATAATACCGATATGGTCGCGGCCAATCAGGTAAGCGTCTTTTTCGCTGTCGTACAGCGCGAAGGCGAACATACCTTGCAGATCGTCGAGGAACTCCGGGCCTTTCTCCTGATACAGCGCCAGGATCACTTCGCAGTCTGAGCCGGTCTGAAACGCGTAGCGATCGCCGTACTCGGCGCGCAGCGCCTGATGGTTGTAAATTTCACCGTTAACAGCCAGCGCGTGCGTTTTTTTCTCGTTATACAGCGGCTGTGCGCCAGCGTTGACATCAACAATGGAGAGACGTTCATGAGCCAGAATCGCTTTATCGCTGGCGTATACGCCTGACCAGTCCGGACCGCGATGGCGCATCAGGCGGGACAATTCGAGTGCTTTTTTACGCAGTTCGCCCGCGTCAGTTTTAATATCCAGTACGCCAAAAATAGAACACATAACCTTCTCCGTTAACCCTGTTGCGTTGTGATGTTGCTTGCTTATGAAAATGCCGTAAAAGGGGGAGGGGGCGCAAGCGTTTTACCGATGAAAACGTAAAAAGTGCAATGGCGATTGCCGAATCTTAAAAAAAGAGTATGTCTTAAGCAATTCTATTGATGATTTCTCAATGAAGGGCTGATTTCGTTAGATGAAGTGATGTTTTCAGACGGCAGAAATGAAAAACCACGCCCTTAGGCGTGGTTCTGAATCAAATAACGTCGATTTCGTCGACAGAAGGGTAAATCCAGCTTGGCCGGAACGGCATCGTATCAATGTCATCAAGCTGTGAAACGCCAGAAAGCACCAGGATGGTTTCAAGCCCCGCCTGGAAGCCAGCCAGAATATCGGTACGCAGGTTGTCGCCCACAATGACGGTTTCTTCTGAGTGTGCCTGCATCGTATTCAGTGCGGCGCGGATGATCCACGGGCTCGGTTTACCGACAACAAACGGCTTACGACCCGAGATTTTTTCGATACCGGCGCAAAGCGCACCGCAGGCGGGATAAAAACCACGACCGTGCGTGTCCGGGTTGGTGGCGATAAAACGCGCACCGTTGGCGACAAAGTAGGCTGCCTTATGCATCATCTCCCAGTTAAAGGAGCGCGTTTCGCCCACGATGACAAAGTCCGGGTTCACGTCGGTGATGGTGAAGCCCGCTTTATACAGCTCGTGGATCAGCGCACCTTCACCAACGACATAGGCTTTTTTGCCTTCCTGACGCTTCAGGAAATCCGCGGTCGCCATCGCAGAGGTATAGAACACGCTGTCCGGGACGTTGACGCCTGCGGTAGCAAAGCGGTTTGCCAGATCCTGACCAGTCTGTGAAGGGTAGTTCGTGAGAAGAACCAGTGGCATTCCTTTGTCGATGATGCGGTGAAGAAACTCCGCAGCACCCGGCACGGCAACGTTGTCGTGCATCAGCACGCCGTCGATATCACAAATTACATTCTTAATGGTCATGGACAATCCGACATCAAAAAAAGAAGGCGTTACTATAAGGTCCGATCAGGATTCCAGCAAATGTTGCAGCAGGATCCCGTTGAGCATGGCACGTTTTACCAGGGCGAATGCGCCAATTGCCGAGCGGTGATCGAGCGTAGATCGCACCACCGGCAAATTCTGGCGAAATGCCTTCAGCGCCTGGGTATTGATGCAGCCTTCAATGGCGGGCAGTAACACTTTTTCGGCTTCAACGATCTCGCCGGCAATCACCACTTTCTGCGGATTAAACAGGTTGATGGCAATGGCGATGGTCTTACCCAGGTGGCGTCCTACCTGTTCGATCACTTCGCAGGCCAGCGCATCGCCTTTGTTTGCCGCTTTGCAGATGGCGCCGATCTTACAATCGTCCAGCGTGACGCGGCTCTGGTAACCCTGCTCCAGCAGATGGCGAACGCGATGTTCAATGGCGGCATTGGCGGCAACGGTTTCAAGACAGCCAAAGTTACCGCAGTGGCAGCGCTCGCCAAGCGGTTCCACCTGGATATGACCAATCTCGCCTACGTTACCGTTACGGCCAATAAAAATGCGGCCATTCGAGATGATGCCCGCACCTGTACCACGGTGAACGCGCACCAGAATAGAGTCTTCGCAGTCCTGGCTCGCACCAAAGTAGTGCTCCGCCAGCGCCAGCGAGCGAATATCGTGACCAACAAAGCAGGTCAGCTTGAAGCGCTTTTCCAGCGCCTCAACCAGCCCCCAGTTCTCTACCTTAATATGCGGCATGTAGCGAATAACGCCGCTTTCCGGGTCAACCAGGCCGGGCAAAATCACCGAGATGGCGATGAGTTCACGGATCTTGCGCTGACAGCTTTCGATGAAATGCGCAATGGTATTCAGCAACGCGTGTTCAAGCGTCTCCTGCGTGCGCTCAGGAAGGGGGTAGTGTTCTTCGGCAATGGCCTTGCTGCTCAGATCGTAGAGCGTAAGCGTGGTGTCATGACGTCCTAAGCGAACGCCAATGGCCTGAAAATTGCGGGTTTCCGTGACGATGGAAATCGCGCGGCGGCCCCCGGTGGAGGCCTGCTGATCGACTTCTTTGATCAGGCCGCGCTCAATGAGCTGACGTGTAATTTTTGTCACGCTGGCGGGAGCAAGCTGGCTTTGTTCGGCTATCTGAATGCGTGAGATTGGCCCGTGCTGGTCAATCAGGCGATAAACCGCCGCGCTGTTAAGTTGTTTAACGAGATCGACATTACCGATTTGAGCTTGTCCGCCTGGTGTCATACTTTTACTTACTCAGTGACGACCTCGTTACCATTAACGATGGTCTTAATAATTTTATAATCGTGTGTGAACGCCGTCAGGTTTGCAACCATACCTGGCGCAATACCGCCGAGCTGTTTATCGACGCCAATGGCGCGCGCCGGATAAAGCGTGGCCATGCGCAGCACTTCCTCAAGCGCGATGCCGCAATGTTCAACGAGGTTACGTACCCCTTCGATCATCGTCAGAGAAGAACCGCTCAGCGTGCCGTTCTCATCCACACACAGTCCATTCCGGTAGTATATTGTTTTACCAGCAAAAATGAACTGGTCAATATTCGCCCCTGCCGGAGCGGTAGCATCCGTCACAAGGCAGAGCTTGTCGCCTTTCAGGCGTTTGGCGTTGCGGATGTTGGTGTAATCGACATGCAAGCCGTCGGCGATAATGCCGCAGTAGACGTCTGGTTCATCCAGAATGGCGCCAACCAGTCCCGGTTCGCGGCCAGTAATATAGGGCATCGCGTTATAAAGGTGTGTGGCAAACGTAATGCCTGCGCGGAAACCGGCCTTCGCCTCTTTCAGCGTCGCGTTCGAATGGCCCGCAGACACCACAATCCCGGCGGCGGCCAGTTTGCTGATAACGTCCGTGCCGGTCATTTCCGGGGCCAGCGTTACTTTGGTGATCACATCGGCATTGGCGCACATGTAATCCACCAGCTCGGCATCCGGTTTGCGCACGTAGTTTGGGTTATGGGTGCCTTTCTTGACCATATTCAGCCATGGTCCTTCCAGGTGCAGGCCCAGCGCCTGATTCGGATGTTTTGCCAGGTATTCGCGCATGACGCGGATACCCTGTTTCATCAGGTCATCGCTGCTGGTGATCAGCGTTGGCAGATAGCTGGTGCAGCCCGATTTCTCGTTGGCTTTTTGCATGATTTCCAGCGTTTCAACCGATACCGCCTCTGCGGTATCGTTAAACTGGACACCGCCGCAGCCGTTAAGCTGTACGTCGATGAAACCGGGGGAGATTACTGCTCCATTGAGGGAACGCTGTTCGATCTCCGGCGGCAGTTCCGCCAGCGGGCAAACACGTTCAATCAGGCCATTGGCGATTACAATCGCATGGTCATCCAGAATTTCATGGCCGGTATAAATCCGACCGTGGGTTAAAGCGTACATATCGACCCCCGGTTAAAAAAAGCGACCGCCTCGGATAAAAGAGGCGGTTATTCAATTACAGACCTTTGATGTTCTCAGCTTCCAGCTCGTTGAAGTATTTCAGCGTTTTCACTTTCAGCTCCATGGTGGACGGTTCGTCACACACGACAACCGCTTTTGGATGCAGCTGTAAGCAGCTGATCGTCCACATATGGTTCACGTTGCCTTCAACGGCAGCCTGAAGCGCTTGCGCTTTCACCGCGCCCAGCACCAGAATCATCACTTCTTCGGCATCCAGCAGCGTGCCCACGCCCACGGTCAGCGCGTATTTAGGCACCTGATTGACGTCGCCGTCAAAGAAGCGGGAGTTAGCCACGCGCGTATCATGGGTCAGCGTTTTAATACGGGTACGGGAAGCCAGTGAAGATGCCGGTTCGTTGAACGCGATATGACCATCGTTGCCTACGCCGCCCATAAACAGGTGGATTTTACCGTAGGAACGGATTTTTTCTTCATACTGACGGCATTCTGCGTCAATATCAGGCGCGTTTCCATTCAGCAGGTTAATGTTTTCAGCCGGAATATCAACGTGATCGAAGAAATTACGGTGCATAAAGCTGTGGTAACTTTCCGGATGTTCCTTCGGCAGGCCGACATATTCGTCCATGTTGAAGGTCACAACGTGTTTAAAGCTAACCTGGCCCGCTTTGTGCATTTCAACCAGAGCTTTATACGCGGTCAGGGGCGTGCCGCCGGTTGGAAGACCGAGAACGAAAGGACGATCGGCTGTTGGTTTGAATGCGTTGATGCGGTTAACGATATGACGAGCAGCCCATTTTCCGACTTGTTCAGCTGTTGCCAGGGGAATCAGTCTCATTATTCACCTCTAAAGTTTAAGTAAAAGTGGGCGGATGATTAGTGCAACCTGAACTAAGCGTAACCTGGAACCTTTCAGGCCGGATCAATCCGTCTTGATTTTTTGAATGATAAAATAAGTTTTCGTCGTTAGCCAGTGAAAGGGAGGGTTTAATACGATATTTGGTGACAATAATCACAAAAAATAGGTGTTTAATTTGCGATACGAATTAATTTTTCACACACTCACACTGCCAGTGAATCATCAACTGTATCTATCGTTCGTGACACAATAAAAACATAGTTTATGCGCGAGTCTTAACAAAGGGTCTCGTAGGGGGAATAGGATGAATATTTTAGGTTTTTTCCAGCGCCTCGGTAGGGCTTTGCAGCTCCCTATCGCCGTGCTACCGGTTGCAGCGTTGCTGCTGCGATTCGGGCAACCCGATCTTCTTAACGTGCCGTTTATCGCCCAGGCAGGCGGCGCAATTTTTGACAACCTGGCGCTGATTTTCGCCATCGGTGTGGCGTCAAGCTGGTCAAAAGACAGCGCTGGTGCCGCGGCACTGGCAGGGGCTGTCGGTTACTTCATCCTCACGAAAGCGATGGTAACCATCAACCCTGAAATCAATATGGGTGTGCTGGCAGGTATCATTACCGGCCTGGTGGGTGGCGCCGTGTACAACCGTTGGGCAGGTATCAAACTTCCTGACTTCCTGAGCTTCTTCGGCGGTAAACGTTTTGTGCCGATTGCGACGGGCTTTTTCTGTCTGATCCTCGCCGCCATCTTTGGCTACGTTTGGCCACCGGTGCAGCATGCTATCCATGCGGGTGGCGAGTGGATCGTGTCTGCGGGCGCAATGGGCGCGGGCATCTTCGGTTTCATTAACCGTCTGCTGATCCCAACCGGTCTGCATCAGGTACTGAACACCATCGCCTGGTTCCAGATTGGTGAGTTCACCAACGCGGCCGGCGCGGTATTCCACGGTGATATCAACCGCTTCTACGCAGGCGACGGCACCGCGGGCATGTTCATGTCTGGCTTCTTCCCAATCATGATGTTTGGTCTGCCTGGCGCGGCGCTGGCAATGTACCTGGCTGCGCCGAAAGCGCGTCGCCCAATGGTTGGCGGGATGCTGCTGTCCGTTGCGATCACCGCCTTCCTGACCGGCGTGACCGAGCCACTGGAATTCCTGTTCATGTTCCTGGCTCCGCTGCTGTATCTGATGCACGCGATCCTGACCGGTATCAGCCTGTTCGTCGCCACCCTTCTGGGTATCCATGCTGGCTTCTCCTTCTCCGCAGGCGCCATCGACTATGTGTTGATGTACAACCTGCCGGCGGCAAGCAGCAACGTCTGGATCCTGATGGTGATGGGCCTGATCTTCTTCGTTATCTACTTCGTTCTGTTCAGCGCGGTTATTCGTATGTTTAACCTGAAGACGCCGGGCCGCGAAGATACGAAAGATGATGTTGTGACCAGTGAAGCCAACAGCAATACCGAAGAGGGTTTAACCCAGCTGGCAACCAACTACATTGCCGCTGTGGGTGGCACCGACAACCTGAAAGCGATCGATGCCTGTATTACCCGTCTGCGTCTGACCGTAGGTGACTCCGCGCGCGTGAGCGATGCAATGTGCAAACGCCTGGGTGCGTCTGGTGTGGTGAAACTGAACAAACAAACCATCCAGGTTATCGTGGGTGCGAAAGCCGAATCTATCGGCGATGAAATGAAAAAAGTGGTTGCCCGTGGGCCGGTCGCTGCCGCCTCAACGGATAACGCGGCAGTGGCTGACGCGCCGGTTGCAAAACCGCAGGCTGTGCCAAACGCGGTGACCATCGCTGCGCTGGTTTCTCCGGTGACAGGTGACGTTGTTGCGCTTGAGCAGGTGCCTGACGAAGCGTTCGCCAGCAAAGCGGTCGGTGACGGCGTGGCGGTGAAACCAACGGACAAAACCGTGGTCTCTCCGGCTGCCGGTACTATCGTGAAAATCTTCAACACCAACCACGCGTTCTGCCTGGAAACGGAAAAAGGCGCGGAGATCGTTGTCCATATGGGTATCGATACCGTTGCGCTGAACGGTCAGGGCTTTACTCGTCTGGTGGAAGAGGGTGCTGAAGTGGCGGCAGGTCAGCCGATTCTGGAAATGGATCTGGACTTCCTGAATGCCAACGCGCGCTCCATGATAAGCCCGGTCGTGTGCAGCAACATCGACGACTTCAGCGGTCTGGTGATCCAGGCGCAGGGTCAGGTGGTTGCAGGCCAGACGCCACTGTATGAGATTAAAGGCAAGTAATCGCTCCTGAGTAGAGTTATGCCTTTAGCGGCGGGGGATATCCTCCGCCGCTTTTTTTTGCAGCAATTGCCCCCATTATTTTCTTCCGGGACGTTTTAAGGGTTGTCACTACGTCCGGCTTATAAGATCATATGCCGTTATACGTTGTTTACGCTTTGAGGAATCCACGATGAGTGAGGCAGAAGCCCGCCCGAGTAACTTTATTCGTCAGATCATCGATGAAGATCTGGCCAGTGGTAAGCACACCACAGTCCACACGCGTTTCCCGCCGGAGCCAAATGGCTACCTGCACATTGGTCACGCCAAATCGATCTGCCTGAACTTTGGTATTGCGCAAGATTACCAGGGGCAGTGCAACCTGCGTTTCGATGACACCAACCCAGTAAAAGAAGACATCGAATACGTTGAGTCGATTAAAAACGACGTGCAATGGCTGGGCTTCAACTGGTCTGGCGATATCTGCTACTCCTCAGACTATTTCGATCAGCTGTATGCCTATGCGGTTGAACTGATTAACAAAGGTCTGGCATACGTTGACGAGCTGTCTGCTGACGAAATCCGTGAATACCGCGGTACGCTGACTCAGCCTGGTAAAAACAGCCCGTTCCGCGATCGTAGCGTGGAAGAGAACCTGGCGCTGTTTGAAAAAATGCGTGCCGGTGGCTTCGAAGAAGGTAAAGCGTGTCTGCGTGCCAAAATCGATATGGCGTCTCCGTTCATCGTGATGCGCGATCCGGTGCTGTACCGCATTAAGTTCGCTGAACACCACCAGACCGGTAACAAGTGGTGCATCTACCCGATGTACGACTTCACCCACTGCATCAGCGATGCGCTGGAAGGCATTACGCACTCTCTGTGCACGCTGGAATTCCAGGACAACCGTCGTCTGTACGACTGGGTGCTGGATAACATCACCATTCCTGTGCATCCGCGTCAGTACGAGTTCTCTCGTCTGAACCTGGAATACACCGTGATGTCCAAGCGTAAGCTGAACCTGCTGGTCACCGACAAGCACGTTGAAGGCTGGGACGACCCGCGTATGCCGACCATCTCTGGCCTGCGTCGTCGTGGCTATACCTCGGCGTCCATTCGTGAGTTCTGCAAACGTATTGGCGTTACCAAGCAGGACAACACCATCGAAATGGCGTCTCTGGAATCCTGCATTCGTGAAGACCTGAACGAAAACGCGCCGCGCGCGATGGCAGTGATCGATCCAGTGAAACTGGTCATCGAAAACTATCCGCAGGGCGGAAGCGAACTGGTCTCGATGCCTAACCATCCGAATAAACCGGAAATGGGTACCCGCGACGTGCCGTTCAGCGGTGAAATCTGGATCGATCGCGCCGACTTCCGCGAAGAAGCGAACAAGCAGTACAAGCGTCTGGTGCTGGGCAAAGAAGTGCGTCTGCGTAACGCCTATGTAATCAAAGCCGAGCGCGTAGAGAAAGATGCGGAAGGTAACATCACGACCATCTTCTGTACGTACGACGCAGAGACGCTGAGTAAAGATCCGGCGGATGGCCGTAAAGTGAAAGGTGTGATCCACTGGGTGAGTGCGCAGCATGCGCTGCCGGTTGAGATCCGTCTCTACGATCGTCTGTTCAGCGTACCTAACCCAGGCGCTGCGGAGGACTTCCTGGCGGTTATCAACCCTGAGTCGTTGATTATCAAACAGGGGTATGCCGAGCCGTCTCTGAAAGCCGCTGAAGCCGGTAAAGCGTTCCAGTTTGAACGTGAGGGTTACTTCTGCCTGGACAGCCGTTACAGCACGGCGGAAAAACCGGTATTTAACCGTACCGTCGGTCTGCGTGATACCTGGACTAAGATCGGCGAATAATAACGCTGGCATGGTCAATGAGAAACAAACGCCGCGTAATGCGGCGTTTTTTTATTTAACGATCATGTCGTTAAGCATCGGGATGATGAATTAAAGCCAACATTCCAGGTCAATGTGGTGCTACTTATTTTATTTAAAAAAGTTTGTTGTTTTCCAAAAACAGAAACGCTGAAAAATATATTCACAATATCAATGTTACTTACTGAAAATTAGCGCATTCCCCCGCCAGTACTTGCTTTCCGGTAAATGTTACAAAGCACTACGAAATATGTGCTCTTCGTCATAATCCTGACTTTTGCCTGATTAAAAGCATTGATAATTCGCGCCGCGAAAAATAACCTAAAGACGGTAGTTAATTCGAGGGTATTTCTGACTACCCCTGACCACTTGGTCTTTTCTGTTTTTCGCCGTTTAAGGCGTTTTAATTCGTCAAAGAGGAATAATCTATGCGTACGTTCAGTGGCAAACGTAGTGCGCTGGCGCTGGCTATCGCCGGTGTGACAGCAATGTCGGGCCTGGTGGTTGCGCCAGAGGCAAAAGCAGCAGGTTTCATCGAAGATTCCACCCTCACGGGCGGTATTTATTACTGGCAGCGTGAGCGTGACCGTAAAGACGTCACTGAAGATAAATACAAAACCAACCTTTCTCACTCGACCTGGAACGCCAACCTTGATTTCCAGTCGGGATATGCCGCCGATATGTTCGGGATCGATATTGCAGCGTTCACCGCAATTGAAATGGCCGAAAATGGCGACAGCGGCCATCCGAACGAAATTGCGTTCTCCTCCAGCAATAAAGCCTACGACGAAGACTGGTCCGGCGATAAAAGCGGAATCAGCCTGTATAAAGCGGCTGCAAAATTCAAATATGGTCCGGTCTGGGCGCGTGGAGGTTATATCCAGCCAACCGGCCAGACGCTGTTAGCACCGCACTGGAGCTTTATGCCAGGTACCTATCAGGGTGCGGAAGCCGGTGCTAATTTTGACTACGGCGATGCGGGGGCGTTGAGCTTCTCCTATATGTGGACCAACGAGTACAAAGCGCCGTGGCACATTGAGATGGACAAGTTCTATCAGAATGATAAAAAAACCAAAGTTGATTATCTCCACTCGCTGGGGGCGAAGTACGACTTCAAAAACGATCTGGTGCTGGAAGCTGCTTTTGGTCAGGCTGAAGGCTATATCGATCAGTACTTTGCTAAAGCCAGCTACAAATTTGATATCGCGGGTAGCCCGCTGAGCACCAGCTATCAGTTCTACGGTACGCGCGACAAAGTCAGTGATGGCAGCGTAAATGATATCTATGACGGCACCGCGTGGTTACAGGCGCTGACCTTCGGCTACAAGGTAGGTCAGGTTGATTTACGTCTGGAGGGAACATGGGTCAAGGCAGAAGGGCAGCAGGGCTACTTCCTGCAACGTATGACGCCAACCTACGCCTCTTCCAATGGTCGTCTGGATATCTGGTGGGATAACCGCTCTGACTTTAACGCCGACGGCGAAAAGGCGGTCTTCTTCGGCGCAATGTATGACCTGAAGAACTGGAACCTGCCTGGCTGGGCGGTGGGTGCGTCCTACGCGTACGCCTGGGACGCGAAGCCAGCAGATATGGCTACGCCAGACGCCTACTACGATCCGAATTACCGTCTGAAAGAGTCTTCATACAGTCTGGATGCGATTTACACCCTTCAGGAGGGCCGTGCGAAAGGCACGATGTTCAAACTGCACTTCACCCAGTATGACAACCACTCCGATATCCCGAGCTACGCGGGCGGTTACGGCAACATCTTCCAGGATGAACGTGACGTGAAATTCATGGTCATTGCGCCATTCACAATCTTCTGATGAACACGCTGGCGGGCGAAATCCCGCCTGCATGGAGACTGCATATGATGAAAAAAATGGTAATCGTTGCGCTGCTGGCATCGGGGCTGGTGGCGTGTGCGCAGGATCAGGCGCAGAAAGAAGACTCCCGTCTGAAGGAGGCGTATAGCGCCTGCATCAATACAGCACAAGGATCGCCAGAGAAGATTGAAGCCTGCCAGAGCGTGCTGAATGTGCTGAAAAAAGAGAAAGCGCATGAGCAGTTTGCGACGCAGGAAAATGTTCGCGTGATGGATTACCAGGCCTGTATCCAGGCGCGGAAAAGCGGTAACGATCAGGAAGTGGCGAAGCGTTGCGATAAGATCTGGGACGAGATTCGCAATAACAATAAATAAGTTGCTTTACGCCCGGTGGCGCTGCGCTTACCGGGCCTACAACGGTGTCACAGCCCGTAGGCCCGGTAAGCGCAGCGCCACCGGGCTTTTTTCAGGCAAAAAAAAGCCAACCTTACGGCTGGCTCAGAGTATAAACACGATATTATTTCGCGTCGTGCGCGTGGTCGTCTTCGCGGCAATCGCCTTCAGCGCAGTGACCGTACAGGTACAGGCTGTGGTTGGTCAGGCGGATGCCATGACGGGCGGCGATTTCACGCTGGCGTGATTCAATGGAATCATCGCTAAATTCAATGACCTTGCCACAGTCGAGGCAGATCAGGTGATCGTGGTGATGCTGCTGAGTCAGCTCGAACACGGATTTACCGCCTTCGAAATTATGACGAGTAACAATGCCCGCGTCATCAAACTGGTTCAGCACACGATAGACGGTTGCCAGCCCAATCTCTTCACCCATATCGATAAGACGCTTATAAAGGTCTTCCGCACTGACATGGTGATTGTCTGGCCCCTGAAGCACTTCAAGGATTTTTAACCGAGGAAGCGTTACTTTCAGGCCAGCTTTCTTTAATGCGGTATTGTTGTCAGTCATGCGGAATCTGTCCTGTTGCTAAACGATTCACTTCAAAAGAAGAAGTGACAGAAAATGCACTTGGGATAATGCGTCTCATTATAGAACTGCCATGGCTAAATGAAAACTGCAAGTCTCAAGCAAAGTATGCTTATAAAAACGTGGTATCACCAACAAACTTGTTCGATGGCACCCACTTTTTACCAGGGGGATATTGTACAGGTCTGGGCGAAAAAGTTAAAAGTTTGTAGCAATTAATTTAATCGGTTCTACCTGGAAAACGGGCGCAACCGGAGTTGCGCCGCAGGGATATCAGGCGTTAAGGATATCGTCCAGGTTCAGCTCTTCACGAACCTGCTTAACCCATTTTTCTACACGCTCAGCGGTCAGCTCTGGCTGACGGTCTTCATCAATGGCCAGGCCAACGAAGTGATCGTCATCTGCCAGACCTTTGGACGCTTCGAAATGGTAACCCGCCGTTGGCCAGTGACCGACGATCGCCGCACCGCGTGGCTCAATGATGTCGCGAATAGTGCCCAGCGCATCACAGAAATACTCAGCATAGTCTTCCTGATCGCCACAGCCAAACAGGGCAACCAGCTTGCCGTTGAAGTCTACTTCTTCCAGCGTCGGGAAGAAATCGTCCCAGTCACACTGTGCTTCACCGTAGTACCAGGTCGGGATGCCCAGCAGCAGGATGTCATAGCCCTCGAGATCTTCTTTGCTGCTCTTGGCGATGTCATGCACATCAGCAACGTCTTTACCGAGCTGTTTTTGAATGTTTTTTGCGATATTTTCAGTATTGCCGGTATCACTGCCAAAGAAAATGCCGATGATTGCCATGAGTAAAATAACCTCTTGAAACTTAATGGTATGGTGGCGCAAATTGTCCACGGATAAGGGCAATAATAGCAGAACAGGCAACCCTGCGGAAACAGCTATCACGCAGGACTGCACTCTGTGCTACATGAAAAAGGTAATATTGGGGATTTTCTGACTCACGCCTTGCCGCGTAACGTCTCAAGCTGGGCGATCAGCATCTCTTCGATCAGTTCGCTGCGGCTGATGTTGCGCGCGTCAGCTAACTCGTTAAGCGCATCGACGGCATCGGCATTCAGCTTCAGTTCGACACGCTTAAGCCCACGATTTTTATCGCGTTTAAGCTGGTTGCGTTTATTGATACGCAGCTGTTCATCGCGCGAAAGCGGATTCGTTTTCGGTCGTCCCGGTCGACGCTCATTCGCGAACAGATCTAGTGTCGTACGGTCCGTTTGTTCTTTGGCCATGATTCTGAGACTTCGGGGGAAACACGCCGCCCTGCTAATGCCCGGGCGATAAGCGCGCCATCATACATCACCCAAATCCACACGCCAACGACTGGAAGCCCGTCGTCTTCCGGTCGCTGGCTTTTTAATCAATTCGCTGTATCAGTAAGATAGCGGCGAATGGCGCGCAGGACGGCATCCGGTTTTTCCGCGTGTACCCAGTGCCCGGCACCCGCAATAACGTGAGCGCGAGCCTGCGGGAATTGCGCCAGCAGCGTGTCACGGTACGCATCAGTGACGTAAGGGGAGTTGCCGCCGCGAATAAAAAGGGTAGGGTGCGGCCAGGCGGGGACGGTTTCCCAGCCCACAATATGCGAATACTGATCCCACAATACCGGGACGTTAAAGCGCCATTGTCCGTCAACAAACGATTTCAGCAGGAACTGGACCACGCCTTCCTCATCAAGATGCTCACGCATAACGGCAGCCGCCTGCTGGCGGGTTGCGACACCCGCTTCGGTGACCGCATTGATGGCGGCAAAAATCTCATCGTGACGGCGAACGTCGTAATTGACGGGCGCAACGTCGATGACCACCAGCCCGGAAATTCGCTCAGGGGCCAGCGCAGTGAGCGCCATCACCGCTTTGCCGCCCATTGAATGCCCGATAAGCGTCGCTTTCTGGATATTATTCGCATCGAGGGTGTCCCGCAGATCCTGCGCCATGGCTGCGTAGGTCATCTCCTCCGAGCGCCCAGAAAGACCGTGATTGCGCATATCAACCTGGAGGATCGCGTGATCGGCCACTAAATCGCGCGCAAGCACACCCAGATTATCCAGGCTACCAAACAGGCCGTGAACCAGTACGATGGGAGAATTATTGTTCGGCGATTGTGCAGTTTGCGCTCGGGTATTCAATTTCATGGCAAAGTTCTTTTTTTAGGTTTATCAGGTTAGGGTATCATGTTGACCATTCTGCCGCCCGGGGGCAAGGATCCAGTTTAATCTGACTTTTGCCGCCAACCTGGTTTGACGCTATCCGCTGTTGGGATTTGACCTTATAATCTCAACGACTTGTATTCAGATAAGATATCGCACTGGATTAAGATGAAAACAATCGAAGTTGATGACGAACTCTATCAGTATATTGCCAGCCAGACGCGGCATATTGGGGAGAGCGCGTCCGACATTTTACGGCGCATGCTTAAAATTTCCGCCGCCTCACAGCCCACTCCTGTCACTAAAGATGTCGTGTCTCAGCCGAGCGTTGTTGCACAAGTAAAACCTGCCGTCATGCCGGCAAAAGACAAAGTGCGCGCGATGCGCGAGCTGCTGCTGTCCGATGAATATGCCGAGCAGAAAAAGGCGGTTAACCGCTTTATGCTGGTGCTGTCTACACTTTACTCACTGGATAACAACGCATTTGCAGAAGCGACAGAGTCGCTGCACGGTCGCACGCGCGTTTACTTCGCAGGCGACGAGCAGACCCTGCTGCAAAATGGCAACCAAACCAAGCCCAAACACGTTCCCGGTACACCATACTGGGTGATCACCAACACCAATACGGGCCGTAAGTGCAGCATGATCGAACATATCATGCAGTCCATGCAGTTCCCGGCGGAATTGATCGAAAAGGTTTGCGGTACAATTTAACCCTTGCATCAGAAGGACCAGGCAATGGCAAATCACAGCCGTGCAGGACAACCTGCACAACAAAGCGATTTGATTAACGTCGCTCAACTGACCGCGCAGTACTACGTGCTGAAGCCGGTGGTGGGCAACGCAGAACACGCAGTGAAGTTTGGTACATCTGGCCACCGCGGTAGTGCGGCGCGCCACAGCTTTAACGAACCGCACATTCTGGCCATTGCTCAGGCCATCGCGGAAGAGCGCGCCAAAAATGGCGTCACCGGTCCGTGCTATGTAGGGAAAGATACCCACGCCCTGTCTGAACCTGCTTTTATCTCCGTGCTGGAAGTGCTGGCGGCGAACGGCGTAGACATGATTGTTCAGGAGAACAACGGTTTCACGCCAACGCCAGCGGTTTCTAACGCTATTCTGGTACACAACAAAAAAGGTGGCGCGCAGGCTGACGGCATTGTGATCACCCCGTCCCACAACCCACCGGAAGATGGCGGCATCAAGTACAACCCACCTAACGGTGGCCCGGCGGATACCAACGTCACGAAAGTGGTGGAAGATCGTGCCAACGCGTTACTGGCTAACGGTCTGAACGGTGTGAAACGCATCTCGCTGGATGAAGCCATGGCCTCCGGCCACGTGAAAGAGCAGGATCTGGTGCAGCCGTTCGTGGAAGGGCTGGCGGATATCGTCGATATGGCCGCTATCCAGAAAGCCGGTCTGAAGCTGGGCGTGGATCCACTGGGCGGCTCCGGCATTGAATACTGGAAACGCATTGCCGAGCACTACAAGCTGGATCTGACCATCGTGAACGATCACGTCGATCAGACCTTCCGCTTTATGCACCTGGACAAAGACGGCGCGATCCGTATGGACTGCTCCTCCGAATGCGCAATGGCTGGCCTGCTGGCGCTGCGCGACAAGTTCGATCTGGCGTTTGCCAACGACCCGGACTACGACCGCCACGGTATCGTCACCCCGGCAGGGCTGATGAACCCGAACCACTACCTGGCTGTTGCAATCAATTATCTCTTCCAGCACCGTCCGCAGTGGGGCAAAGAGGTCGCGGTGGGTAAAACGCTGGTCTCTTCCGCTATGATTGACCGTGTGGTCGACGCACTGGGTCGCAAGCTGGTGGAAGTGCCGGTGGGCTTCAAGTGGTTTGTTGACGGTCTGCACGACGGCAGCTTCGGCTTTGGCGGTGAAGAGAGCGCGGGGGCATCCTTCCTGCGCTTCGACGGCACCCCATGGTCAACCGATAAAGACGGCATCATCATGTGCCTGCTGGCGGCGGAAATCACCGCGGTCACCGGTAAGAACCCGCAGGAACATTACAACGAGCTGGCGGAACGTTTTGGTGCGCCAAGCTATAACCGTATTCAGGCTAGCGCCACGTCTGCGCAAAAAGCAGCTCTGTCAAAACTCTCTCCGGAGATGGTCAGTGCCAGTACCCTGGCAGGTGACCCGATCACCGCGCGTCTGACGGCGGCGCCGGGTAACGGCGCATCCATCGGCGGCCTGAAAGTGATGACCGAAAACGGCTGGTTCGCCGCGCGTCCATCCGGTACGGAAGATGCGTACAAAATCTATTGCGAAAGTTTCCTCGGCGCTGAGCATCGTCAGCAGATTGAGAAAGAAGCGGTAGAGATTGTCAGCGAAGTGCTGAAAAACGCGTAAGTCGTGATCTGGTGCGGGCTGATGCCCTCACCCCGGCCCTCTCCCACTGGGAGAGGGAGAAAACATAAAAAACGGCAACCTCAGGGTTGCCGTTTTGCATTGACCTCGTAGGCCCGGTAAGCGCCAGTGCCACCGGGCTTCTTTTTTAACTATGTTTATTCTTCAGTTCAAACCGTGGTGAGACCAGACCGTACAGCGTCCAGCCCATGAATGTCACCATCGCCCCATACAGCATCGCCTCCTGACCGGACGAGTAGAGCGCATAGAAGCTGTAAATCGCCCCAATCAGCGCCACGATATTGGCCGCCCGGGCTTTGCGCGGATCCACCTTCGCCACCTTCTGAATAATCACCAGCGCCGCCATCGACAGAATGTACGGAATGATGTTCGTCACCACCGCCAGGTTGACCAGCACGTTAAACTGGCTGTTCAGCGACGGGCTAATGGTCATCAGCGACAATCCGCTCTGGAAGATGACAATCGCCAGCATACCCTGCACCGGTGCATCCGCTTTGGTGACGCGGGAGAAGATTTTCGGGAAATAACCTTCGTCAGCGGAAGATTTGAATACCTGGGCGATGGTGAACTGCCAGCCCAGCAGCGAGCCGCAGCAGGACATCACCATCAGTCCCATGATCACTTTCCCTACCTCCGGCGTAAACATCTGCGCAAACGCCAGTCCGAACGGCGCCGTGGAGTTAGCCAGATCCATGTTGGGCACAATTCCCGCAATCACGTTGGTCGAGACGATATAGATCACCGCCGCCCCCAGCGTCCCGCCGAGTACCGCGATCGGCACATTTTTCTCCGGGTTTTCCACCACTTCCGCATTCGCACAGGCCGACTCCAGCCCGAGGAAGGCCCACAGCGTCATGGCGATGGACGATCCCACGGCGGTGAAGAACGGTACGTGATGCGGATTCCAGGAATTGGCGTACAGCGTCGGGCTGAACCAGAACCAGCCGATGATGCACAGGCCGACAACCGGGATGATGACGCCCCAGACGGTGATGCTGCTGAGCTGTCCGGTGATGCGCGCGCCGCCAAAGTTAGCGACGGTGCAGATCCAGAGCACGCCGATGGTCGCCAGCCCAATTTGCACCGGGGTCAGCGTCGCGCCAAACAGCTCTGTGCCGTAACCGACAGCGGAAATGGCAATCGCCACATTGGCGATCAGCAGCGACACGCCATAGGTATAGTTCGCCATAAAGTTACCGGACTTACCAAACGCATATTCGGCATAGCCGCCCATGCCGCCGGACTTGCGGCTGAACATACCGCACTTGGCAAACGCCCACGCCAGCGCCATCGAACCCACGGCGGTAACAAGCCAGGAGATAATCGAAATCGTCCCCACTTCAGCGAGCTTGGTGGGGAGCATGATGATCCCCGAACCCATCATATTCACCATGGTGAGAATAGTGAGCTGCACCACGCCCATCTTGTTGGCCTTACTCATAATTTTTCTCCTTTCAGCAGCGATGGCTGAGCGGCAGGTTGTTTGATGACGTAGCAGCGCACCTGTTTGCGACCGTCACACTCCTCGACGTAAACCCCCTGTAACTCCGGCGCAAAACCCGGCAGCAGATTGATCCCGTCTTCCAGCGCGGCGAAATAGCGCAGCACGGAACCGCCCCAGACTTCTCCCGGCACCACGCACAACACCCCCGGTGGGTAAGGCAGCGCGCCTTCCGCGGCGATACGGCCTTCCGCGTCGCGCAGGGACACCAGCTCGACCTCACCGCGCAGATAGGCATAGTTCGCCTCCTGCGGGTTCATCATGACGCGTGGGAAGTGAGACTTGCGGAACATCTCTTTTTGCAGTTGCTTCACGTTATGGCGGGCGTAGAGGTCATGCATCTCCTGACAAATCTGACGCAGGGTATAATCCGCATAACGTTCCGGATGTTGCTTATAAAGAGAGGGCAGAACCTCTTTCAGCGGCACATCGCTCTGGAGCAGTTTTTCGAAGCGCACCAGCTGGGCGACGAGCTGCTGCAATTTGCCCATGTCCTCCGCCGGGGTGAGCAGGAACAGAATGGAATTGAGGTCGCATTTTTCCGGCACGATGCCGTTTTCACGCAGGAAGTTGGCGAGGATGGTCGCGGGCACGCCGAAATCATCGTACTCACCGGTGCGGGCGTTGATGCCCGGCGTAGTCAGCAGCAGTTTGCAGGGATCGATAAAATACTGATGCTCGGCATATCCCTCAAAGGCGTGCCAGCGTTCGCCCGGAACGAAATGGAAGAAGCGCAGATCGGTAGCAATCTCGGCCGTATCCCAGCTTTCCCATTGACGGCCATCCACCGTCTCCGGCACGAACGGACGAATAAACTGACAGTTCTGAAGGATCAGTTTCCGCGCTTCGATACCCGTCACCACGCAGTCCATCCACATGTTGCGCCCACTTTGCCCCTCGTGCATGCGGGCGTTGATATCCAGGGCGGCAAACAGCGGATAAAACGGGCTGGTGGAGGCGTGCATCATAAAGGCGTTGTTGAGGCGTTTATGCGGGACATAGCGCGGCTGGCCTTTTATGTGGCTGTCCTTCTTATGGATTTGCGAGGTTTGCGAGAAGCCCGCCTGCTGCTTATGCACCGACTGGGTCACCAGAATGCCCGGATCGTTTTCGTTCAGCTCCAGCAGCAGCGGCGAGCAGTCGGCCATCATCGGGATAAACTGCTCGTAACCCACCCAGGCGGAGTCAAACAGAATGTAATCGCACAGGTGACCAATCTTATCCACCACCTGACGGGCGTTATAAATGGTACCGTCGTAGGTGCCCAGCTGGATCACCGCCAGACGGAACGGACGTTCATCCCGCGCACGGCCAGGCGCGACCTCTGACACCAGCTCCCGCAGGTAGCTCTCGTCGAAACAGTGTGCGTCGATACCGCCGATAAACCCGTACGGGTTGCGCGCCGTTTCCAGATACACCGGCGTCGCGCCCGCCTGTAACAGCGCCCCGTGGTGATTAGATTTATGGTTATTGCGATCGAACAGCACCAGATCGCCTGGTGTGAGCAGGGCATTGAGCACCACCTTGTTGGAAGAGGAGGTGCCGTTCAGCACGAAGTAGGTTTTATCCGCATTAAAGACTTTTGCCGCATGCTGCTGGGCGATGCATGGCGCGCCTTCGTGGATCAGCAGATCGCCCATTGCCACGTCGGCATTGCACAGATCGGCGCGGAAAAGCGTTTCGCCAAAGAAATCGACAAACTGGTTTCCGGCCGGATGGCGGCGGAAGAACTGGCCTCCCTGATGTCCGGGGCAGTCAAACGCGCTGTTCCCCTGCTGGACGTAATCGACCAGCGCGCGGAAGAACGGCGGGCGGAGCTGGGTTTCGTACTTCTGCGCAGCCGCTTCAAGCTGGCGTCCGTAGTACGCATTGCTGGTGTCGGAGTACTCAAAAACGCCGTGAATACGCGACAGAAATTCAGCCGGAACCCTTTCTTCTTTATGCGTGGCAATAAACACCGGGATACCGAATCCCGTGGCTTCTATTTCTTCTATGGCGCCATTGAAAATATCGCTGACGGCCAGAACCACGGCTGCCACATCAATATAATCCGATGCGGTGATATCCACGATGTCGCGCGAAGTGGTAAAGCATTCAGGGCAGGCACGGCTGACGGCAATTTTTAACGTTTTCATCTTTATCTCTTTATTTCAGGCAATATGGGGCCCTCGACTTCTTGCGGTAAAGAAATCGATTATTTCCGGAAAAAAAAGCAAAGCGTGTCCGCTGATACGAAATCAGTTAATTGCTTTTTTGCTGAGTAGAATTCAGTCCGCCCGGTTGCGGAGAATCTGAATCACAGGGAGTGAGCGCAGGTGTTCACAGGCAACAGCCTGTAAAATAGCGTTTTTCAGGATAACCTGTAAGCAGATGCGCCAGAAGTCGAAGGACTACCGGGCGTTAAAGAGATGAAAGTCAAAACAGTTACGGTGGGCAAACATCATGATATGTGTTGTCCGCCTTATATGGGGCATTAAACGATTATTGTTTTCCATGTTCAGTTTCCTTTCAGTAATTGAAAGCATGGTCATTTTATCCAGGAAAAAGGGATTAACTGTGAAACAGATCACCAATAACCGATCATTTCAGAAATAATTAGTCGTTTTCAGTGAATAACGCAGATCAAAATGCTGTTTTGTTGGTTTGGTGTTAAATAGATGTTTTAATTGTGTTTAAAGAGGGCGAATATAGCCATGAAAATAATCTCATCGTTATTTTCATGGCTATATTCAGGCTGGTATGTTTTTTATTTAAAATTAAAGTGAATACTTATTCATATCATAAACCGATATCCGATACCGGTTTCTGTTAATAAATGACGAGGACGCGCGGGATCGGCTTCAAGTTTCTGGCGAAGGTGTCCCATATAAATGCGTAAATAGTGACTATGCTCGACAGCATTCGGTCCCCAGACCTGGCTTAACAGCTGTCGCTGCGTTAACACTTTTCCGTGGTTATTGAGCAGCACGGCCAGCAGCCGAAATTCGATAGGCGTAAGGTGGATCTCTTCTTCCCCTCGCACGATGCGGCGGGCGGCAAGATCGACGCGGATATCGCCAAAGGCGTACACCGGATCGGAAGGGGACGTGGCACTGTGTCGACGCAGCGCCACACGAAGCCGGGCCTGTAACTCGCCAATGCCAAACGGTTTGATCAGATAATCATCCGCTCCGGCATCCAGCGCGGCGATTTTATCCGTCTCTTCGGTGCGGGCAGAGAGCACCAGAATGGGCATCTGGCTCCACTGACGCACTTCACGAATAAAATCGATGCCGTCGCCATCCGGAAGTCCCAGATCCAGGATCACCAGATCTGGCTTGCGGGTGGCGGCTTCAATTAACCCCCGTTGAAGCGTACCGGCTTCATGCACGCGCAAGCCGTCGCCTTCCAGCGCGGTACGCAGAAATCGGCTGATAGCGCGCTCATCTTCAACAATCAGAACGTTAATCACAAATCCTCTGGTAATTCATCAAGTTCTGGTGGGGTTTCAAGAGGAAGTGTAACACAAAAGCGTGCCCCACCTTCCGGGCGGTTCTCTGCGGAAATGGTGCCACCATGCACGTCGACAATCGCCTGGCAGATCGCCAGACCCAGCCCAACGCCCGGAATGGCGGATTCCTTATTACCGCGCGCAAATTTTTCGAATATGGCGCGCTCCTGACCAGCCGGAATACCCGGCCCGGTATCCCAGACGTCGAGCCGCAGCACACGTTTATCCACCCTGGCAGCAATCCCCAGCCGGGCCTTTGTCCCGGCGTATTTAGCCGCGTTTTCCAGCAGATTAATCAGCACGCGCTCAAACAGCGGGCCATCCACATGGATTAACGTCAGGGGTTCCGGCATGTCCAGCTCAATATGGCGCCCGCCGAGACCCGGCTCCAGCATCTTCAGCGCACTGCCGACAACCTCCTCAAGGGTGAGCCACTCTTTTTTGAGGTTAAACCCGCCGGACTGAATGCGCGCCATGTCCAGCAGGTTGTTCACCAGGCGCGTGGTATTCAGCACGTGCTGGCGAATTTCGCTGGCCTGCATCGCGTGCTTTGATCCTTCCGCCGCCAGATCCAGCGTCAGAATTTCGGACTGGCCAAACAGCACGGTAAGCGGGGTGCGCAAATCGTGAGACAGCGCTGCCAGCAGCGAATTGCGAATACTTTCGCGCTCGCTTGCCAGCCGCGCCTGCTCTTCGCTGGCGGTGAGCGCCAGCCGTTCAAGGGCGCTGGCGACCAGCAGGGTGAAGGTTTCCAGCAGGCGCTGCTGCTCTGGGATCATCAGCTGACGCAGGTTAGACGGCTCGACGATGACCAGCCCGTGATTCTTATCCGCGCTGCGCAGCGGCAGGATCTGGTAAGGCACGCCGGGCAGCGTGTCGGTGCCGGCGCCGGCAGGTAACCCCTTATCGAAACTCCAGCGGGCAATCGCTTCATCCCAGGGCGTCATCCCCGAAGGGGAGGTCAGCGGGCGAAGGCGCCCCTGTTCGTCGGGGAGCAAAATCAGGTTACTGGCATGAAAGGTCGAACGAATAAACTGCTCGCTGGTCTGCACGATATCTCGCTGCGTGCGGCCAACCGCCAGCGATTTTGACATTTCATACAGATGGCGCGTGCGCTGCTCGCGATAGCGGGCAATGCGTGCCTGGTAGCGTACGCCTGCCGTCAGATTCCCGATCACCAGCCCGACGGTAAGCATCACGGCAAAAGTCAGAATGTACTGCACGTCCGAGACAGCAAGCGTCCCGCGCGGAGCGATAAAAAAAAGGTCGAAGCTGATGACGTTGATCACCGTTGCCAGCACCGACGGCCAGCGGCCATAAAAGAGCGCGACCACAACGACGCCGAGCAGATAAATCATGACCAGATTGGCGGCGTCGAAGGCGATGAGCCACTGGCTGGCAATCACCGTAATCAGGGCGCAAAGGACCACGGCCACCAGGCAACCCCGGATCTGAATGCGCCATTTATCGCCAAAGGTGCGAGCATCCGGCGTACGGTTGGGCAGAGGGGCGGGCTTGTCATCCAGCGCGACGATGACTAAATCAAGATCCGGCGCGCGGCGGGCCAGCCTGTCGGCAAAAGATTCGCGGCTAAACCAGCGGCGATGCTGTCGATGTCCAATGACAATCTTGCCCAGGTTGTGCTCGCGCGCGTAGCGCAGAATGGCTTTATCTTCCTGCGGTTCGGAAAGGGTGGCGGTTTCGGCACCCAGCTCCTGCGCCAGCCGCAGCGCGCTCAAAATGGCGCGACGCTGATTTTCTGGCAGACCATGCAGCTGCGGCGTTTCGACGTAGACCGCGTGCCAGACGCTGCCAAATTTCGCTGCCAGCCGGGCGGCGGTGCGAACCAGTTTTTCGTTGCCGCTGCCGTGACCAATGCATAACAGAATGGCGTCCCGCGTGTGCCAGACGCGCTCTTGTCCCTGTAGGTCTCGCCAGGCGCGCATCTGGTCATCAACGCGATCGGCGGTGCGGCGCAGGGCCAGCTCGCGCAGGGCAATCAGGTTTCCTTTGCGGAAAAAATGTTCGATGGCGCGTTCGGCCTGGCCGGCAATATACACTTTGCCTTCGTGCAGGCGCTGGCGCAGATCGTCCGGCGGCAGGTCAACCAGTACGACTTCATCGGCAGAATCAAAAAACGGATCGGGGACGGTTTCCCGCACCTGGATACCGGTTACGCCGCTCACTACGTCGTTCAGGCTTTCCAGATGCTGAACATTCACCGTGGTGAAGACGTCAATGCCTGCCTCAAGCAGCTCCTCAACATCCTGCCAGCGCTTCGGATGGCGGGAGCCTGGCGCATTGCTGTGCGCCAGTTCGTCCATCAGGATCAGGGCAGGGCGGCGGGCGAGGGCGGCATCAAGATCAAACTCCGTGACCAGCCGCCCGCGATGGCTGATACGCTGGGGCGGCTGCGTCGCCAGCCCCGTCAGCAGCGCAGCCGTCTCTTTGCGACCGTGGGTTTCCACCACGCCGATGAGAATATCAAGCCCCTGCGCCCGAAGCCGCTGGGCTTCCGTCAGCATAGCGAAGGTTTTCCCGACGCCCGCGCAGGCGCCGAAGAAAATTTTCAGCTTGCCGCGGTGGGCTTCAGCCGTCTGTTCAAGCAGCCTGTCCGGATCCGGGCGCATGGGCTCGTCGGTCATTTAGTTCTTCCTTAGCGCGTCCAGCGCCAGATTCAGCTCAACAATGTTCACTACCGGCATGCCGATGAAGCTGACCAGCGGCTTTTGCGTATGTTCTGCAACCAGCTGGCTCACCTGCTCGACGGTCAGCTGACGGGCGGCTGCCACGCGTGGGATCTGCCACACCACCGCATCCGGCGTCAGGCTGTAATCCAGCCCGCTCGCGGAAGCGGTGATCAGCTCAACCGGCACCTCACGGCTGGCCTGCGGATTCGCGGCGCGCAGGGCGGCAACGCGTTCAGCAACGGCTTTGTCCAGGTCAGGATTACTGCCAGCCAGATTGCTGCCGCCGGAGGCCATTGGATTATACGGGCTTTCCGCAGTGGCGGAAGGGCGTCCCTGGAAGTAGCGCGGGTCCGTAAAGTTCTGCCCAATCAGACGCGAGCCGCGGTTTTCACCGTTCTGGATAATCAGCGAGCCGTTGGCCTGATCTTTAAACCACCACTGGCCCAGCGCGGTAGTCATCAGCGGGTAAAGCCCGCCGGTAATCAGAGACAGCAGAATAAACAACAGTATAGCGGGACGTAACATCGTCATTGGATCCACCTTTTAAACCAGCCCGAACAGCGTTAACAGCATGTCGATAACCTTGATCCCAATAAAGGGCACCACCAGCCCACCCAGACCGTAAATCCACAGGTTACGGCGCAGCATGGCGGCGGCCGTCAGCGGCTTATAGCTCACCCCTTTCAGCGCCAGCGGAATAAGAAAGACAATAATCAGCGCGTTGAAGATCACCGCGCTCAAAATGGCCGAGGCCGGAGAGTGCAGGTGCATCACGTTCAGGGCATTCAACTGCGGGTAGGTTGCCGCAAAAGCCGCCGGAATGATGGCGAAATACTTCGCCACGTCGTTGGCGATACTGAACGTGGTCAGCGAGCCGCGCGTCATCAGCATCTGCTTCCCGATATGTACCACTTCGATCAGCTTGGTCGGGTTCGAGTCGAGATCCACCATGTTGCCCGCCTCTTTTGCCGCCTGGGTACCGGAGTTCATCGCCACCGCCACGTCGGCCTGCGCCAGCGCCGGGGCGTCGTTGGTGCCGTCGCCGGTCATCGCCACCAGACGGCCTTCCGCCTGATACTGGCGAATGAGTGCCAGCTTCGCTTCCGGCGTCGCTTCGGAAAGGAAATCATCCACGCCCGCTTCGGCGGCAATGGCCGCCGCAGTCAGACGGTTATCCCCGGTGATCATCACTGTTTTAATGCCCATCTTACGCATCTGGGCGAAACGCTCTTTAATACCGCCTTTAACGATATCCTTCAGGGCGATAACCCCCAGAACGCTTGCACCTTCCGCCACCACCAGCGGGGTTGCTCCCTGACGCGCCACGCTTTCCACCAGGTTGTCGACTTCCGGGGGGAAGTGTCCATTATTGGCTTCAATATGACGGCGAATGGCATCAACGGACCCTTTACGGATCATCCGGTCCTGAATGTTAATTCCGCTCATTCGGGTTTGCGCCGTAAAGGGCACGAACGTGGCGTGCAGGCTCTGAACGTCGCGCTGGCGCAGGTTAAAGCGCTGCTTGGCGAGGATCACGATACTGCGGCCTTCCGGCGTTTCATCGGCCAGCGAGGAAAGCTGCGCCGCGTCAGCCAGCGTTTTTTCATCCACGCCGGGAGCAGGTAGAAAGTCAGAGGCCTGACGATTGCCCAGGGTGATGGTCCCGGTTTTATCCAGCAGCAGCACGTCTACGTCACCCGCCGCTTCAACGGCGCGTCCGCTGGTGGCGATGACGTTCGCGCCCAGCATCCGGCTCATCCCCGCCACGCCAATCGCGGAAAGCAGGCCGCCGATAGTGGTGGGGATCAGACAGACGAGCAGGGCGATCAGTACGGTGATGCTAACCGCTGTACCGCCGTAGGCGGAGAAAGGCCACAGGGTCGCCGTTGCCAGCAGGAAAACAATGGTGAGCGCCACCAGCAGAATGGTCAGGGCGATCTCATTCGGCGTTTTACGACGCTGTGCGCCTTCCACCATGGCGATCATCCGGTCGAGAAAGGTTTCGCCCGGGTTAACGCTGCACTGGATCACCAGCCAGTCGGAAAGAATGCGCGTTCCGCCGGTAACTGAGGCGAAATCTCCGCCCGACTCACGGATCACCGGTGCGGATTCCCCGGTAATGGCGCTTTCGTCTACCGACGCGCCGCCCTCAATCACCTCACCGTCGCAGGGGATGATGTCGCCAGCTTCCACCAGCACCACGTCACCTTTGCGCAGTTCATCCGCCGGAACGTGGTCCATCTGCGCGCCGTATTTAGGTTCGCGTAATTTGCGCGCAAAGGCGGTCTTTTTTACTCCTTTCAGGCTGTTGGCCTGTGCCTTACTGCGGCCTTCCGCTAACGCTTCGGCGAAGTTGGCGAACAGCACGGTAAACCACAGCCACAGGCTGATGGCGGCGGTAAAGGTTGCATTTCCTGAAAGGTGTCCCGTTCCCATGGCAATCGCCAGTGCGGTGGTGAGTAAACTTCCAGTCCAGACAATAAACATCACCGGGTTGTGCCACTGCACGCGCGGGCTCAGTTTTTTTACCGCATCCATGAGGGCCTGACGAACTAACGTCGGTTCGAGCAGGGCCAGTTGTTTACGACTCATGACAAATTCTCCGCAAAATCAGCGTAAAGAGAGATATTCCGCAACCGGGCCTAACGCGAGGGCGGGGATAAAGGTCAGGGCACCCACCAGCAAAACGGTGCCAATGAGCAGGCCGACGAACAGCGCGCCGTGAGTCGGTAACGTACCGGTGGTGGTCGGCTGGATCTTCTTATTCACCAGTGTTCCAGCGATCGCCATGACGGGAATAATCACGCCGAAACGTCCGATGAACATGCAGAACGCCAGCAAACAGTTCCAGAACGGCGAGTTGGCGCTTAATCCTGCAAAGGCGCTGCCGTTGTTGTTGGCGGCAGACGAAACGGCGTAAAGCACTTCGCTAAAGCCGTGAATGCCCGGGTTAAAGATGCCGTTGCGCCCGGCGTCGGTCATCAGCGCCAGCGCGGTACCGAGCAGCACAAGGGTGGGGGTGACCAGAATTGCCAGCGCGGTTAATTTCATTTCGCGGACGTCGATTTTTTTGCCGAGATACTCCGGCGTGCGACCGATCATTAGCCCGGCGATAAACACGGCGAGCAGAACGAACAACAGCATGCCGTACAGCCCCGAACCGACCCCACCGAAAACTACCTCGCCAATCTGCATCAGCCACATCGGGATCATGCCGCCGAGCGCGGTAAAAGAGTCGTGCATGGCGTTCACTGCCCCGCAGGAGGCCGCCGTGGTGACCACCGCATAGAGGCTGCTGGCAAGAATGCCGAAGCGGCTCTCTTTGCCTTCCAGGTTGATATTGCTGTTTGCCCCCAGTTGCATGAAGTGGCTGTTGCCGTTCCATTCGGCCCACATCACCAGTGCTACGCAGACCACGAAGATCAACGACATCGCCCACAGCAGCGTACGTCCCTGGCGGCGATCGTTAACCACATCGCCAAAGGCGAAGCAGAGCGCGGCGGGGATCAGGAAGATCGCCAGCATCTGTACAAAATTGGTTAATGCCGTTGGGTTTTCAAACGGATGCGATGAGTTGGCGTTGAAGAAGCCGCCGCCGTTGGTGCCCAGCATCTTGATCGCTTCCTGCGACGCCACCGGCCCCATAGGAAGGAGTTCCCTGGCCTCTTCAAGCGAGGTGTAAGGGGTATAAGGCAGCAGGTTTTGCAGAGTGCCTTGCTGAATAAAGAACAGGGCAATAATCAGCGCAACAGGCACCAGGATCCAAAGGGTGATGCGCGTGACATCAACCCAGGCGTTGCCGAGGGTGCTGACATTCTGACGGGCAAACGCGCGCGTCAGGGCGAAGATCACCGCGATACCGCTGGCCGCAGAAAGAAAGTTTTGCACGGTTAACCCGGCCATCTGGCTGAAGTAGCTGAGCGTGGTTTCACCAGCGTAAGACTGCCAGTTGGTGTTGGTGACAAAGCTGACCGCCGTGTTCAGCGCCAGATGCCAGGATAAACCCGGTAACTGCTGCGGGTTCAACGGCAGACTGCCCTGGAGCATCAGCAGCGTAAAGAGGGCAATAAGCCCCAGGATATTCAGAAGCAGTATCGCCATCAGGTACTGGCGCCAGTTCATTTCCCGATCGCTGATACCTGAAATGCGCCAGAGCACGTTTTCAATATTTCGCGTGCCCGGCAATGGCACGTTGTTTATCAGACGCGCCAGCGCTGTTCCCAGCGGCCTGGCGAGCACAAACAGCACCAGTAAAAAGCTGGCAATAAGCAAAAACGCCTGAGCAGCCATCAGAATGCCTCCGCATTAATCAGGGCATAAATCAGATAACCCAATAACAGGAACACCAGCACGATGCCGGCAATCAGACCTGCACTCACAATCCACCTCCGGGTGACTTTTGTTGTTGTACAAACGGTAGGATTTATGGCGCAAAGATTTCGCAAAAATCAGAAGGGCAGGTGTAAAAAAAGTATAAAAAGGGAAAGACCACAATTTAACTATTGGTAAGTAAATCGTTAACTTTTTTGTAACTTAATTACAGGCGGGAATGTAAATATTCACGAAATGGATGAAAATAAGTGGTCGGATGAGTAGTAAAATTACAAACAAAGCGGTATTATTTTAACCAGGTCACAGATTTCACATTTTCCGGAGACGGTTTCCGGCCAACTACAGGGGAGAAAATTATGGATCTTTATAAAGAGTTTCCGGCTCATATCATTTTCATGCGTCGCACTTTCGCCGTAGTGGCTGGCGTGTTGGCCCTGCCGGTGATGCTGTTCTGGAAAGATCGCGCACGTTTCTACAGTTACCTGCACCGCGTCTGGGCGAAAACCAGCGAGAAGCCGGTGTGGATGGATCAGGCCGAGAAAGCGACCTGCGATTTCTACTGATACGGTGTGACATCGTAGCCATAAAAAAACCGCCTACAGCAATGTGGCGGTTTTTTTGTCCCTCGGGATTCGCGGTCCTTTGGGTAATCTTGCAGCCCCTACCCGGGATTTTTATCATACCCTTCTTTAAAAAGTTCACAATCCACTTCACCTTTATAAATTCCTAATTTTACTGAAATAACTTACTTTTGGCGTTGGTGCTAATTATGATGCCACGTCCCTTTCCGCCATCTCGCAAATGGGCATCGGTCCTGGGAAAGGTGTATCCATAGCCGTAAAGCAGCCCACCTACCCGGGCTTGTGTCCACCGATTTATCACCGGTGGTGATAGGTGGAGCGGTTAGCAGCAGGGACCGCATAGTGAAACGCTATTTATGCATCGCGTTCATTGTCGCCAGCGCACTCGTTGTAAAGAGTGATAAACCGGATGTGTTTATTGCCTTTACCCTGATAGCGCAGGACAAGTAGCGTTAAGGCCGCCTCGGGCGGCCTTTTTTATTTCATCCCGTCTACACTTCATGGCAAAGTAGTTCAATGCATGCCTTTTTCCTTTTACGGCATGCCCTTACGGACATAATGGACAATTGCCAGGAGTTTTATGCCCACCCATCTGGTTTGGTTTCGCGCGGATTTACGCATTCACGACAACTTCGCTCTCGCGGCGGCCTGCCGCGCTAAAGACGCGAATGTGCTGGCCCTGTTTATCGCCACACCTGAACAGTGGCGGCAGCATGACATGGCGCCCCGGCAAGCGGCACTACTCAGCGCGTATCTGAATGACCTGCAACATTCACTGGCTGAAAAAGGCATTCCGCTGATCTATAAAGAGGCCCATGATTTTGCCGCGCAGCGCCAGACGGTGCAGGCAATCTGCCAGCAGCACGCAGTAACGCATCTTTATTACAACTATCAGTATGAATTCAACGAGCAACAGCGGGATCGTCAGCTGGAGAAAACCCTTGCGGGCGTGGTCTGTGAAGGCTTTGATGACAGCGTGATGCTCGCACCGGGCAGCGTAATGACCGGTAGCCACGAAATGTATAAAGTTTTCACGCCGTTTAAAAATGCCTTTATCAAACGCCTGAAAGAGGGACTACCTGAGTGCGTTACCGCCCCGACCGTGAGAGGGGAAACGATAACGGATCTGCCGGCGATCAGGCTGAATTATCCCCAGCAGTCGTTCGATGAAACAGTATTCCCCGCCAGTGAGAAAGCAGCTATTGACCGGTTGCGTCAGTTCTGCACGCAGGGGGCGGCAGAGTACGAGGCGCGTCGGGATTTTCCAGCGACTGAAGGCACCAGCCGCTTGTCGGCCTGTTTAGCGCTGGGCGCGCTCTCTCCGCGCCAGTGTTTACATCGCCTGCTGGCGGAACAGCCTCAGGCCTTAGACGGGGGGGGGGGCGCAGTGTGGCTGAACGAACTGATCTGGCGTGAGTTTTATCGCCATCTGATGACGTATCATCCTGATTTGTGTAAACATCGGCCCTTTATTCGTTGGACCGAACAGGTACAGTGGCAGTCGAATGAGAAGCTGCTTAAAGCATGGCAGCGTGGGCTCACCGGCTTCCCGATTGTTGATGCGGCTATGCGGCAGCTCAATGAAACCGGGTGGATGCATAACCGTCTGCGTATGATTACCGCCAGCTTCCTGGTGAAGGATCTGCTTATCGACTGGCGAACCGGAGAACGTTATTTTATCTCTCAGCTGATCGATGGCGATCTGGCGGCGAATAACGGCGGCTGGCAGTGGGCGGCCTCCACCGGAACGGATGCGGCTCCCTATTTTCGGATCTTCAATCCGACCACGCAGGGACAACGATTTGACGCCGACGGCGAGTTTATCCGTCGCTGGCTGCCTGAGCTAAAGGATGTCCCGGCCAAAGCCATTCATGAACCCTGGGTATGGGCGGATAAACAGCGTGTTACCCTGAACTATCCCCGTCCCATTGTCGACCATAAACAGGCGCGCGTCGCCACGCTGGCGGCGTACGAAGCCGCCCGAAAAGTTTGAGAGAATGATGATGAAAAACAGTGAACTGGAACGCCTGATTAACGAAAAACTCAACACGGCTTCGTTTAGCGACTACGGCCCGAATGGCTTGCAGGTGGAGGGGCGCGAGGCGGTGCAAAAAATCATCACCGGCGTGACGGCAAGCCAGGCGCTGCTGGATGAGGCGGTGCGTCAGGAAGCCGATGCGGTGATTGTCCACCACGGTTATTTCTGGAAAAACGAATCACCGATTATTCGCGGCATGAAGCGCAACCGACTCAAAACGCTGCTGGCGAATGACATCAACCTGTACGGCTATCACCTGCCGCTCGATGCGCATCCTGAACTGGGAAATAACGTTCAGCTTGCGCAGCTGCTGGGGATTACCGTGATGGGTGAAATTGAACCTCTGGTGCCGTGGGGCGAACTGTCGATGCCGGTTCCGGGTCTGGAGCTGGCTTCGTGGATCGAAGCGCGCCTGGGGCGTCGTCCGCTGTGGTGCGGCGACACCGGGCCGGATACCGTGAAGCGCGTGGCATGGTGCACCGGCGGCGGCCAGGGCTTTATTGACAGCGCGGCGCGTTTTGGTGTCGACGCCTTCATTACCGGCGAAGTCTCCGAGCAGACCATTCACTCAGCCCGTGAACAAGGCCTGCATTTTTACGCGGCGGGCCATCACGCCACCGAGCGTGGCGGCATCCGCGCCCTCAGCGAGTGGCTGACGGAAAATACCGATCTGGATGTGACGTTTATTGATATCCCTAATCCGGCCTGATGAGAGGTAGTTAAGTGCAGCGAGCGCGTTGTTATCTTCTGGGTGAAACCGCGGTAGTTCTGGAGCTTGAGCCTCCGGTGACGCTTGCTACGCAAAAGCGTATCTGGCGTCTGGCTCAGCGACTGCCCGAGCTACCCGGCGTGGTTGAAGCTATTCCGGGTATGAATAATATCACCGTGGTGCTGCGTGATCCGCACACGGGGGCGCTGGATGCCATTGAGCGTCTGCAACGCTGGTGGGAGGAGAGCGAGGCGCTGGAGCCGGAATCGCGGACGATTGAGATCCCGGTTGTCTATGGCGGCAAGGGAGGTCCCGACCTTGGCGTGGTGGCCGAACACTGTGGATTAACGGAGAAGCAGGTTGTGGAGCTGCATAGCTCAGTCGACTATGTTGTCTGGTTTTTGGGATTTCAGCCGGGTTTCCCCTATCTGGGCGGGTTATCGCCCCAGCTGCATACTCCGCGCCGGGCTGAGCCGCGCCTGAGCGTACCGGCGGGCAGCGTGGCGATTGGTGGCGAGCAAACGGGAATTTATCCGCTCGCCTCACCGGGAGGCTGGCAGCTGATTGGGCACACGTCCACGCCGTTATTTGAACCAGGCCAGGACGCGCCCATACTTCTGCGTCCGGGGGATACCCTGCGCTTTATCCCGCAGAAGGAGGGGGTATGTTAACGCTTATTCGCGCAGGGCTTTACACCTCGGTACAGGATGCCGGGCGTTTTGGGCTGCGTCAGTCGGGCGTGAGCTACTGCGGTGCGCTCGATCGCCCTTCGCTGGAGATTGCCAACCTGCTGGTAGGTAACGCAGGCAGCACGGCGGCGTTAGAAATTACGCTGGGTCAGTGCGTGATTGAGTTTGGTCAGGAAACCTGGTTTGCCTTAACCGGCGCGGGCTGTGACGCGACGCTGGACGGCAAAGCGGTGTGGACCGGCTGGCGCCTGCGGGCGAAGGCCGGGCAGCGTCTGACGCTCAAGCGTCCTCTGCACGGCGTGCGCAGCTATCTTGCGGTGGCGGGGGGGATCGACGTGCCGGAGGTGTTGGGCTCATCCAGCACCGACCAGAAAGCGGGAATGGGCGGCCATGAAGGACGGCTGCTGCGTGACGGCGATCGTCTGCGGATAAAGACCTCAACGCGCCATTTCACCACCACGCAGGGCGTGAAACAGCTGCTGTGGGGGAACGTGATCCGCGCCTTACCAGGACCGGAATACCATGAGTTTGATGAAGCCGCGAAAGAGTCTTTCTGGCGCTCGCCGTGGAAGATCAGCCCGCAGAGTAACCGCATGGGTTACCGGCTTCAGGGGCAGCCGCTGACCCGCACGACTGACCGGGAGCTGCTTTCCCATGGTCTGTTGCCCGGGGTGATTCAGGTGCCGGGCAACGGGCAGCCCATCGTACTGATGAACGATGCGCAAACCACGGGGGGATATCCGCGTATTGCCTGCATTATCGAAGCGGATCGCTACCATCTGGCGCAAATTCCTCTCGGTCAGCCCATTCATTTTGTGCAGTGTTCGCTGGAGGAGGCGCTGAAAGCCCGGCAGGATCAGCAGCGTTATCTCGAACAGCTGGCGTGGAGGCTCGATGGTAAAGATTGATTTAAACGCCGATCTGGGGGAGGGCAGCAACGCCGATGCGGCGCTGATGACGCTGGTCTCCTCGGTGAATATCGCCTGCGGGTTTCATGCCGGCGATGCGCAGACCATGCTGGCGAGCGTGCGCAATGCCATGAAAAACGGTGTGGCGATTGGCGCTCACCCCAGCTTTCCCGACCGGGAAAACTTTGGTCGCACAGCGATGGATCTGCCGCCTGAGACGGTTTACGCGCAAATGCTCTACCAGATCGGCGCGCTGGAGGCGATAGTGCGCGCTGAGAATGGCGTGTTGCGCCACGTCAAGCCGCACGGCATGCTCTATAACCAGGCGGCGAAAGATCCGGCGCTGGCGGATGCCATTGCCCGTGCGGTGCGGGACTGTAATCCGCAACTGATTCTGGTAGGCCTGGCGGGCAGCGAGCTTATCCGTGCCGGAGAGCGGCTGGGGCTGACTACGCGGCAGGAAGTGTTTGCCGATCGGGGATACCTGCCGGACGGTAGTCTGGTTCCGCGTACGCAGGCCGGTGCGCTGATCACCGACGAAGTTAAAGCACTGGCGCAGACGCTGGAGATGGTGCGCTTCGGGCGAGTAACCTCAACGGAGGGTACAACGGCAAACGTTCAGGCGGATACGGTGTGCTTGCACGGTGACGGCGAGCATGCGCTCCAGTTTGCGCGACGCCTGCGGGCGGCGTTCTCGGAAGAGGGCATTGTTGTCAGCGCAGAATAATCATGAAAGGACAATAACATGCCAGAAGGTCCGGAGATCCGCCGCGCGGCGGATAGCCTGGAGGCGGCGATAAAGGGCAAACCTCTGACACACGTCTGGTTTGCCTTTCCTCAACTCAAGCCGTTTGAATCGCAGCTGGTGGGGCAGACGGTGACCCACATTGAAACGCGCGGCAAGGCGTTACTCACCCACTTTTCCCATAACCTGACGTTATACAGCCATAATCAGCTTTACGGTGTCTGGCGGGTGGTGGAGGCGGACGAGCAGCCGCAAACGACCCGCGTGCTGCGCGTGCGGCTACAAACGGCGGATAAGGCGATCCTGCTCTACAGCGCCTCTGATATCGAAATGTTAACGCCGGAGCAGCTGCTGACGCATCCGTTCTTACAGCGGGTCGGGCCGGACGTGCTCGACATGCGTCTGACGGCAAGCGATGTGAAAGCCCGGTTGTTATCCCCCACATTCCGCAACCGGCAGTTTTCCGGGCTGTTGCTCGATCAGGCATTTCTGGCGGGGCTGGGAAACTACCTGCGGGTGGAGATCCTCTGGGAAGTGGGGCTGGCGCCGCAGCACAAAGCGTCGCAGCTGAGCGATGAACAGCTGGAGGCGCTGTCGCACGCGTTACTGGATATTCCACGGCTGTCGTACAACACGCGCGGCGTGGTGGATGAGAACAAGCATCACGGGGCGCTGTTCCGCTTCAAGGTGTTTCATCGGGCAGGTAAAAAGTGTGAGCGGTGCGGCGGGGTGATTGAGAAGGCGACGATCTCTTCCAGGCCGTTTTACTGGTGTCCTGGGTGCCAGATGTAAAAAAGCCGGGTGGTGGCTACGCCTTACCCGGCCTACATCTCGCACTTGTAGGCCCGGCAAGCGAAGCGCCGCCGGGCGTGTTTTTTAGCGCTTAATGTCAGACTTAAAATCACGCTGCTCGTAGCCGGTATACAGCTGACGAGGACGCGCGATTTTCATGCCTTCGCTGTGCATTTCGTTCCAGTGCGCAATCCAGCCCACGGTACGCGCCATGGCGAAGATTACGGTGAACATGGAAGACGGAATGCCCATCGCTTTCAGAATAATGCCAGAGTAGAAATCGACGTTCGGGTAGAGTTTCTTCTCGATGAAGTACGGGTCGTTCAGCGCGATGTGTTCCAGCTCCATCGCCACTTCCAGCAGATCATCTTTGGTGCCCAGCTCTTTCAGCACTTCGTGGCAGGTCTCACGCATGACGGTCGCGCGCGGGTCGTAGTTTTTGTAAACACGGTGACCGAAGCCCATCAGACGGAAGGAGTCATTCTTGTCTTTCGCGCGGCGCACGAACTCAGGAATGTGCTCAACGGAGCTGATCTCTTCCAGCATCTTCAGCGCCGCTTCGTTCGCGCCGCCGTGCGCCGGTCCCCACAGGGAGGCGATGCCCGCAGCGATACAGGCGAACGGGTTCGCGCCGGAAGAGCCCGCGGTACGGACGGTAGAGGTCGAGGCGTTTTGTTCGTGGTCAGCGTGCAGGATCAGAATACGGTCCATCGCGCGTTCCAGCACCGGGTTCACTTCGTACTCTTCGCACGGCGTGGAGAACATCATACGCAGGAAGTTACCCGCGTAGGAGAGGTCGTTGCGTGGGTACACAAACGGCTGACCGATAGAGTATTTGTAACACATCGCCGCCATGGTAGGCATTTTAGACAGCAGACGGAACGCCGCGATATCACGGTGACGTGGGTTATTCACGTCCAGAGAATCGTGGTAGAACGCCGCCAGCGCACCGGTAATACCGCACATGACCGCCATCGGATGAGAGTCACGACGGAACGCATGGAACAGACGGGTAATCTGCTCATGGATCATGGTGTGACGGGTCACGGTGGTTTTAAATTCATCGTACTGGGCCTGCGTCGGTTTTTCGCCGTTCAGCAGGATGTAGCACACTTCCAGATAGTTGGATTCGGTGGCTAACTGATCGATGGGGAAGCCGCGATGGAGCAGGATACCTTCGTCACCGTCAATGTAGGTGATTTTGGATTCGCAAGATGCGGTGGAGGTGAATCCAGGGTCAAAGGTGAATACCCCTTTGGAACCCAGCGTACGGATATCAATAACATCCTGACCGAGCGTGCCTTTTAGCACATCCAGTTCAATAGCATCATCACCATTTAGGGTGAGTTTTGCCTTTGTATCAGCCATTTACGGTCTCCTTAGCGCCTTATGCTTAAGACTGCGCTTTACCGGATTTGCTTTCAGCTGTTAATCATCGTTACCAGATTGTTATTTGGCTTACCGCTCAGCTCACGAGGAGAAACCAGGGTACAGAGCTATGGCGCCTTGCAGGTAAACGAATGAAATATCAGTGAAACAACAGCAAATCAGCGTTTTTGCAGTCCGAATTATTCAAACCTGTATATCACTAATAACTGTCCTGATAACTTCGGTCAATACCATCACACTGTTACATAACTATTTGTCAGGTGAAAGAGAGACCTCATAACTTTTGCGCATTATATGCCTTTTCTGATGACGTTTGTAACAATATTGTTTAACATTTGTCAAATCAGATGATTAAAAATTAAAAAGATGTTGTTATCGTGACCCCGATCACTGATCCAGAGAAAACCCAACAAACTGTATGTAGGTTAATTGTAATGATTTTGTGAACGGCCTATACTGCCGCCAGGTCTCCGGAACACCCTGCAATCCCGAGCCACCCAGCGTTGTAACGTGTCGTTTTAGCATTTGGAAGCAATGTTTTGCATGACGCGCAGTTATAGAAAAGGAACGCTGTCTGACCCGCATCGCAGTCCGGAGGAAGGAAACAATAAGAACAGCATGTGGGCGTTATTCATGATAAGAAATGTGAAAAAACAAAGACCTGTCAATCTGGATCTGAAAACGATCCGATTCCCTGTAACAGCAATAGCGTCCATTCTGCACCGTGTTACTGGTGTGATTACGTTTGTGGCGGTCGGTATCTTGCTGTGGTTACTGGGAACCAGCCTCTCATCCCCTGAAGGATTCCTCCAGGCCTCAGCCATTATGAACAGCTTCTTCGTGAAATTTATCATGTGGGGCATTCTGACCGCGCTGGCCTATCACGTGGTTGGCGGCGTTCGCCATATGCTGATGGACTTTGGCTACCTGGAAGAGACGTTCGAGGCCGGTAAACGTACCGCTAACATTTCATTTGTGATCACTGTCGTGCTTTCACTTCTCGCAGGAGTTCTCGTATGGTAAGCAACGCCTCCGCATTAGGACGCAACGGCGTACATGACTTCATCCTGGTCCGTGCTACCGCCATCGTTCTCACCCTTTACATCATCTATATGATCGGTTTCTTCGCGACCAGCGGCACGCTGACGTGGGAAATCTGGAGTGGTTTCTTCGGATCGGCCTTCACCAAAGTGTTCACCCTGCTGGCCCTGTTCTCCATCCTTATTCATGCCTGGATTGGCATGTGGCAGGTGTTGACCGATTACGTTAAACCGCTGGCGATTCGCCTTCCGCTGCAACTGATTATTGTTGTTGCTCTGCTGGTTTACGTCATTTATGGATTTGTTGTGGTGTGGGGTGTGTAATGAAACTGCCAGTCAGAGAATTTGATGCTGTTGTGATTGGTGCGGGTGGCGCAGGTATGCGCGCCGCACTACAAATTTCCCAGAGCGGCCAGACCTGTGCGCTGCTCTCTAAAGTATTCCCGACCCGTTCCCACACTGTGTCTGCGCAGGGCGGTATCACCGTTGCGCTGGGTAATTCCCATGAAGATAACTGGGAATGGCATATGTACGATACGGTAAAAGGTTCCGATTACATCGGTGACCAGGATGCCATCGAATATATGTGTAAAACCGGCCCGGAAGCGATTCTGGAGCTGGACCACATGGGTCTGCCGTTCTCTCGTCTGGAAAATGGCACCATCTATCAGCGTCCGTTTGGCGGCCAGTCGAAAAACTTCGGCGGCGAGCAGGCGGCACGTACCGCAGCGGCGGCTGACCGTACCGGCCACGCGCTGCTGCACACGCTGTATCAGCAGAACCTGAAAAACCACACCACAATTTTCTCCGAGTGGTATGCGCTGGATCTGGTGAAAAACGCCGATGGCGCCGTGGTGGGTTGTACCGCCCTGTGCATCGAAACCGGTGAGGTGGTCTACTTCAAAGCCCGCGCAACCGTTCTGGCGACCGGCGGCGCAGGCCGTATCTATCAGTCCACTACCAATGCCCATATCAACACCGGTGACGGCGTTGGGATGGCGATCCGCGCTGGCGTGCCGGTGCAGGACATGGAGATGTGGCAGTTCCACCCAACCGGTATCGCCGGTGCGGGCGTACTGGTGACAGAAGGCTGCCGTGGTGAAGGTGGTTACCTGCTGAACAAACATGGCGAGCGCTTCATGGAGCGTTATGCGCCAAACGCAAAAGACCTTGCGGGCCGTGACGTGGTGGCGCGTTCCATCATGATCGAAATCCGTGAAGGCCGCGGCTGTGACGGCCCTTGGGGTCCACACGCGAAGCTGAAACTCGACCATCTGGGTAAAGAAGTGCTGGAATCCCGTCTGCCGGGCATTCTGGAGCTGTCCCGCACCTTCGCGCACGTCGACCCGGTGAAAGAGCCAATTCCGGTTATCCCAACCTGTCACTACATGATGGGCGGTATTCCGACCAAAGTGACCGGTCAGGCGCTGACCGTGAACGAGCAGGGCGAAGACGTGGTCATCCCTGGCCTGTTCGCGGTAGGCGAAATTGCCTGCGTATCCGTGCACGGCGCAAACCGTCTGGGCGGCAACTCCCTGCTGGACCTGGTGGTATTTGGTCGTGCGGTGGGTCTGCATCTCCAGGAGTCTATTGCCGAGCAGGGCGCGCTGCGTGATGCGACCGACGACGAAATAGATGCCTCTCTTGAGCGCCTCAATCGCTGGAACGATAATCGTAACGGCGAAGATCCGGTGGAGATCCGTAAGGCGTTGCAAGAGTGTATGCAGCACAACTTCTCGGTATTCCGTGAAGGTGACGCGATGGCCAAAGGGCTTGAGCAGCTGAAAGCGATCCGCGAGCGTCTGAAGAATGCCCGTCTGGATGATACCTCCAGCGAGTTCAACACCCAGCGCGTTGAGTGCCTGGAGCTGGATAACCTGATGGAAACCGCGTTCGCCACTGCGATGTCGGCAAACTTCCGTACCGAAAGCCGTGGCGCCCATAGCCGCTTCGACTTCCCGGATCGTGATGACGAAAACTGGCTGTGCCATTCCCTGTATCTGCCAGAGTCGGAAACCATGACGCGTCGTAGCGTTAACATGGAACCGAAACTGCGTCCGGCGTTCCCGCCGAAGATTCGTACTTACTAATGCGGAGACAGGATAATGAAACTCGAATTCTCAGTTTATCGTTATAACCCGGATGTAGACGATGCTCCGCGTATGCAGGATTACACCCTCGAAGCGGAAGAAGGTCGTGACATGATGCTGCTGGATGCCTTAATCCAGCTGAAAGAGAAAGATCCTACGCTGTCGTTCCGCCGCTCCTGCCGTGAAGGGGTGTGTGGCTCTGACGGTGTAAACATGAACGGCAAAAACGGTCTGGCCTGTATCACGCCAATTTCAGCGCTACAGCGTCCTGGCCAGAAAATTGTGATCCGTCCTCTGCCTGGCCTGCCGGTCGTGCGTGATTTGGTGGTGGACATGGGGCAATTCTATGCACAATATGAGAAGATTAAGCCTTACTTATTGAATAATGGGCAAAATCCACCCGCTCGCGAGCACTTACAGTCTCCTGAGCAGCGTGAAAAACTCGATGGGTTGTACGAGTGTATTCTCTGTGCATGCTGTTCAACGTCATGCCCGTCATTCTGGTGGAACCCGGATAAATTTATCGGCCCTGCGGGTCTGCTGGCTGCCTATCGCTTCCTGATCGACAGCCGCGATACCGAAACCGAGAATCGTCTGGAAGGGCTAAGTGACGCTTTCAGCGTATTCCGCTGCCATAGCATCATGAACTGCGTCAGTGTGTGTCCTAAGGGGCTGAACCCGACGCGCGCCATCGGCCATATTAAGTCGATGTTGTTGCAGCGCAGTGCGTAAGTAACAACGCCGGATGGCGCTCGCTTATCCGGCCTACGTAACAGTAGGCCCGGTAAGCGTAGCGTCACCGGGCAAATTGCAGAAACCTTTAAAAACTGCCCTGAAGTTTAGACAGTTTCTAAAGGTTCCTTCGCGGGCCAAATGAAAAGAGCTCGCAGGTGAACCCCGGCACGTACACGTGGTGTGCGTGGTAGTTTCTACGGCGAAAGTAAGCATAAAAATGCTTAAGGGATCACGATGCAGAACGGCGCAATGAAAGCCTGGCTGGACTCTTCTTACCTCTCTGGTTCAAACCAGAGCTGGATAGAACAGCTCTATGAAGACTTCTTAACCGATCCTGACTCAGTGGACGCAAACTGGCGTTCCATGTTCCAGCAGTTGCCTGGTACAGGGGTCAAACCGGATCAATTCCATTCAAAAACACGTGATTATTTCCGTCGTCTGGCGAAGGATGCCTCACGTTACTCTTCTGCGATTTCCGACCCTGACACCAATGCGAAGCAGGTTAAAGTCCTGCAACTTATCAACGCTTATCGCTTCCGTGGTCACCAGCATGCGAATCTCGATCCGCTGGGACTGTGGCAGCAGGAACGTGTAGCGGATCTCGATCCGGCTTATCACGATCTGACCGAGGCCGATTTCCAGGAAAGCTTTAACGTAGGTTCCTTTGCCATCGGCAAAGACACGATGAAGCTGGGCGATCTGATTGACGCGCTCAAGCAAACCTACTGCGGCTCCATCGGCGCGGAATATATGCACATTACCTCCACCGAAGAGAAACGCTGGATCCAGCAGCGTATCGAATCCGTGGCAGGCCACGCGAATTTCTCAGCAGAAGAGAAAAAACGTTTCCTCAGCGAATTGACCGCAGCGGAAGGCCTTGAGCGCTATCTGGGCGCGAAATTCCCTGGCGCAAAACGCTTCTCACTGGAGGGCGGCGATGCGTTAGTCCCGATGCTGAAAGAGCTGATTCGTCATGCCGGTAAGAGCGGCACGCGCGAAGTGGTGCTGGGCATGGCGCACCGTGGTCGCCTGAACGTGCTGGTTAACGTGCTGGGTAAAAAGCCGCAGGATCTGTTCGACGAATTTGCGGGTAAACATAAAGAGCACCTCGGCACCGGTGACGTGAAGTACCACATGGGCTTCTCGTCGGATATCGAAACCGAGGGCGGTCAGGTTCACCTGGCGCTGGCGTTTAACCCGTCGCACCTGGAAATCGTCAGCCCGGTGGTTATCGGTTCCGTGCGTGCGCGTCTGGATCGTCTGGACGAGCCGAGCAGCAATAAAGTACTGCCAATCACTATTCACGGTGATGCGGCGGTCACAGGGCAGGGCGTGGTTCAGGAAACCCTGAACATGTCGAAAGCGCGTGGTTATGAAGTGGGCGGTACCGTTCGCATCGTAATCAACAACCAAGTGGGCTTCACCACCTCTAACCCGCTGGATGCGCGTTCCACCCCGTACTGCACCGACATCGGTAAAATGGTTCAGGCACCCATCTTCCACGTTAACGCGGATGACCCTGAAGCCGTTGCTTTCGTTACCCGTCTGGCGCTGGACTTCCGTAACACCTTCAAGCGCGACGTGTTCATTGACCTCTTCTGCTACCGCCGTCACGGCCACAACGAAGCGGATGAGCCAAGTGCAACCCAGCCGCTGATGTACCAGAAAATCAAAAAACACCCGACGCCGCGTAAAATCTACGCTGACAAGCTGGAAAGCGAAAAAGTGGCGACGCTGGAAGATGCGACCGAGATGGTCAATCTTTATCGCGACGCGCTGGATGCGGGTGAATGCGTAGTGAAAGAGCTGCGCCCAATGAACATGCACTCCTTCACCTGGTCGCCGTACCTCAACCACGAGTGGGACGAGAGCTACCCGAACAAGGTTGAGATGAAGCGTTTGCAGGAACTGGCTAAACGCATCAGCACCGTGCCGGAAGCGATCGAGATGCAGTCCCGCGTGGCCAAGATCTATGGCGATCGCCAGGCAATGGCGGCGGGTGAGAAGCTGTTCGACTGGGGCGGCGCGGAAACGCTGGCCTATGCGACGCTGGTTGACGAAGGTATTCCGGTTCGTCTGTCCGGTGAAGATGCGGGTCGTGGCACCTTCTTCCACCGTCATGCGGTTGTACACAACCAGTCTAACGGTTCAACGTACACTCCGCTTCAGCACGTGCATAACGGTCAGGGCCAGTTCAAGGTCTGGGACTCCGTGCTGTCAGAAGAAGCGGTTCTGGCCTTCGAATACGGCTACGCCACCGCAGAACCCCGCACCCTGACCATCTGGGAAGCGCAGTTCGGTGACTTCGCCAACGGTGCGCAGGTCGTCATCGACCAGTTCATCTCCTCCGGTGAGCAGAAGTGGGGCCGTATGTGCGGTCTGGTGATGCTGCTGCCGCACGGCTATGAAGGACAAGGTCCGGAGCACTCCTCCGCGCGTCTGGAGCGTTATCTGCAACTCTGCGCCGAGCAGAATATGCAGGTTTGCGTGCCGTCCACTCCGGCTCAGGTTTACCACATGCTGCGTCGTCAGGCGCTGCGCGGTATGCGCCGTCCGCTGGTAGTCATGTCACCAAAATCCCTGCTGCGCCATCCACTGGCGGTCTCCAGCCTGGAAGAGCTGGCAAACGGCACCTTCCTGCCGGCCATCGGTGAAATTGACGAGCTGGATCCGCAGGCCGTTAAGCGTGTCGTAATGTGTTCTGGTAAGGTTTATTACGACCTGCTGGAACAGCGCCGTAAGAACGATCAGAAAGATGTCGCCATCGTGCGTATCGAACAGCTTTATCCGTTCCCGCATCAGGCGATGCAGGAAGTGCTGAAACAGTACGCTCACGTTCATGATTTTGTCTGGTGCCAGGAAGAGCCGCTCAACCAGGGCGCATGGTATTGCAGCCAGCATCATTTCCGTGAAGTGATTCCATTTGGGTCTGCCCTGCGTTATGCAGGTCGCCCGGCCTCCGCCTCTCCGGCGGTAGGGTATATGTCCGTTCACCAGAAGCAGCAACAAGATCTGGTCAATGACGCGCTGAACGTCGATTAATTAAAGGATACATAATGAGTAGCGTAGATATTCTTGTTCCCGACCTGCCTGAGTCCGTAGCAGATGCAACCGTCGCCACCTGGCACAAAAAACCAGGCGACGCGGTAACCCGTGACGAAGTGCTGGTAGAAATCGAAACTGACAAAGTGGTACTGGAAGTACCGGCTTCAGCGGATGGCATTCTGGATGCAGTCCTGGAAGATGAAGGTACGACCGTCACTTCTCGCCAGATCCTGGGTCGCCTGCGTGAAGGCAATAGCGCGGGCAAAGAGTCCAGCGCCAAATCTGAAGAGAAAGCGTCTACTCCGGCCCAGCGCCAGCAGGCGTCTCTGTCCGATCAGACCAATGACGCGCTCAGCCCGGCGATCCGTCGCCTGCTGGCTGAGCACAGCCTCGATCCGGCAGCCATCAAAGGCACCGGCGTGGGTGGCCGTCTGACGCGCGAAGACATCGACAAGCATCTGGCAAAAGCGCCTTCTGAGGCGAAAGCGGAAGCGAAAGCCCCTGCGGCAGCACCAGCGGCACAGCCAGCTCTGGGCGCACGTAGCGAAAAACGCGTGCCGATGACCCGCCTGCGTAAGCGCGTGGCCGAGCGTCTGCTGGAAGCGAAAAACTCCACCGCGATGCTGACCACCTTTAACGAAGTCAACATGAAGCCAATCATGGATCTGCGCAAGCAGTACGGTGACGCGTTTGAAAAACGTCACGGTATCCGTCTGGGCTTCATGTCCTTCTACGTGAAAGCGGTAGTTGAAGCGCTGAAACGCTACCCGGAAGTGAACGCGTCTATCGATGGCGATGACGTGGTTTACCACAACTACTTCGACGTCAGCATGGCGGTTTCTACCCCACGCGGCCTGGTTACCCCGGTTCTGCGTGACGTGGATACCCTGGGTATGGCTGACATCGAGAAGAAAATCAAAGAGCTGGCCGTGAAAGGCCGCGACGGCAAGCTGACCGTTGAGGACCTGACTGGCGGTAACTTCACCATTACCAACGGTGGTGTGTTCGGCTCGCTGATGTCTACCCCGATCATCAACCCGCCGCAGAGCGCGATCCTGGGTATGCACGCCATTAAAGATCGTCCAATGGCGGTAGACGGTAAAGTGGAGATCCTGCCGATGATGTACCTGGCGCTCTCTTACGATCACCGCCTGATCGACGGCCGCGAGTCCGTAGGCTTCCTGGTTGCCATTAAAGAGCTGCTGGAAGATCCAACGCGTCTGCTGCTGGACGTCTAGTTTTTGCAGTCTTGCCCGGCGGCGCGTTGCTTGCCGGGCCTACAAAAGCACTACCTAACGATTACCTGAAGGATGGATAGAACACATGAACTTACATGAATATCAGGCCAAACAGCTGTTTGCCCGGTATGGCTTACCGGCTCCGGTGGGTTATGCCTGTACTACCCCGCGTGAAGCAGAAGAAGCCGCGTCTAAAATCGGTTCCGGCCCGTGGGTAGTTAAATGTCAGGTTCACGCTGGTGGCCGTGGTAAAGCGGGCGGTGTGAAGGTTGTTAAGAGCAAAGAAGAGATCCGTGCGTTTGCTGAACATTGGCTCGGCAAGCGTCTGGTAACCTACCAGACAGATGCGAACGGCCAGCCGGTTAACCAGATCCTGGTTGAAGCGGCAACCGACATCGCGAAAGAACTGTACCTCGGCGCAGTCGTAGACCGTAGCTCCCGTCGCGTGGTGTTCATGGCGTCTACCGAAGGCGGCGTGGAAATCGAAAAAGTGGCGGAAGAAACCCCGCACCTGATCCACAAAGTGGCTATCGATCCGCTGGCGGGCCCAATGCCTTACCAGGGTCGTGAGCTGGCATTCAAACTGGGTCTGGAAGGCAAGCTGGTTCAGCAGTTCACCAAGATCTTCATGGGTCTGGCGACCATTTTCCTGGAGCGCGATCTGGCGCTGATCGAGATCAACCCGCTGGTGATCACCACCCAAGGCGACCTGATCTGCCTCGACGGCAAGCTGGGCGCTGACGGCAACGCGCTGTTCCGCCAGTCCGATCTGCGCGAAATGCGCGACCAGTCTCAGGAAGATCCGCGTGAAGCGCAGGCTGCACAGTGGGAACTGAACTACGTGGCGCTGGATGGCAACATCGGCTGCATGGTTAACGGTGCGGGCCTGGCAATGGGCACCATGGACATCGTTAAGCTGCACGGCGGTGAGCCAGCGAACTTCCTCGACGTGGGCGGTGGCGCAACCAAAGAGCGCGTAACCGAAGCGTTCAAAATCATTCTCTCTGACAGCAACGTGAAAGCGGTTCTGGTGAACATCTTCGGCGGTATCGTACGTTGCGACCTGATCGCCGACGGTATCATCGGCGCGGTAGAAGAAGTGGGCGTTAACGTTCCGGTTGTTGTACGTCTGGAAGGGAACAACGCTGAACTCGGCGCGAAAAAACTGGCTGACAGCGGCCTGAATATTATTGCAGCGAAAAGTCTGACGGATGCAGCTCAGCAGGTTGTTGCCGCAGTGGAGGGGAAATAATGTCCGTTTTAATTAATAAAGATACCAAGGTTATCTGCCAGGGCTTCACCGGTAGCCAGGGGACTTTCCACTCCGAACAGGCGATTGCCTACGGTACGCAGATGGTTGGCGGCGTAACGCCAGGTAAAGGCGGCACCACGCACCTGGGCCTGCCGGTGTTCAACACCGTGCGTGAAGCGGTAGAAGCGACGGGCGCAACCGCGACCGTGATCTACGTACCGGCGCCGTTCTGCAAAGACTCTATTCTGGAAGCGATCGACGCAGGCATTAAGCTGATCATCACCATCACCGAAGGCATCCCGACGCTGGATATGCTGACCGTGAAGGTGAAGCTGGACGAAGCAGGCGTGCGCATGATCGGCCCGAACTGCCCAGGCGTTATCACTCCAGGCGAATGCAAAATCGGCATCATGCCGGGCCACATTCATCGCCCAGGCAAAGTGGGTATCGTGTCCCGTTCCGGTACCCTGACCTATGAAGCGGTTAAGCAGACCACCGACTACGGTTTCGGCCAGTCCACCTGCGTGGGCATCGGCGGTGACCCGATCCCGGGCTCTAACTTCATCGACATCCTGAAGCTGTTCCAGGAAGATCCACAGACCGAAGCGATCGTGATGATCGGTGAGATCGGTGGTAGCGCGGAAGAAGAAGCGGCTGCTTACATCAAAGATCATGTGACCAAGCCGGTGGTGGGTTACATCGCGGGTGTGACCGCGCCGAAAGGCAAACGTATGGGTCACGCGGGCGCGATTATCGCAGGCGGTAAAGGTACGGCTGATGAGAAATTCGCAGCACTGGAAGCCGCGGGCGTGAAAACCGTTCGAAGCCTGGCGGATATCGGTGAAGCACTGAAATCCATCATTAAGTAAGTCCTCTCTGCTCCCCGAATGGGGCGCGTTGAAGTATAAAAAAATGTCCGTTTCGACATGGTTGGCCGCTGTAAAGCGGCCTTTTTTTATTGCCTGCGTTTAGCCACCAGGGTGAATTTATAGTCGTCGGTGTTAAACACGTTGCGACTGTATTCAAATACCCGGCCGTCTTTAAGAAAGCCGCGAGAGACTTTTTCCAGAATCGGTTTCGCCGGATCGAGCGCCAGGGCGGCAATCGCCTCATCCGATGGCATGACTGGCACCAGCTCCTGCTCGCTGCGATCGATAACCATCTTTTTGATCTGCTCAATGTAATGGTATTTCGACTGTTCCATCACTTCCCAGGTGAGGTCGGGGAACATCGCCAGCGGCATCCATGTCTCTTCCAGATTCACCGGCTTTTCCCTGATGAAGCGTACGCGCTTGACGTGCCAGACCTTATCGTCCGGATTGAGCGCAAGTTTTGCCGCGAGCCGCTCATCGGCTTTCACCACTTCGAAGACGCTGACGTCGCTGTGCGTATCGACGTTGCGATCCGCTAACTTTTCGTAAAAGCCGGTGAGCTGATAAATATCGTAATTCACCCGCTCCTCTTTTACATACGAGCCGCTGCCCTGAATACTTTCGATGATCTGCTCGTCGGCGAGCAGCTTCAAAGCCTGCCGCACGGTGACCCGGCTGACGCTAAACGCCTCCTGAAGGCTGGATTCCGTCGGCAGTGCGTCGCCAGGTTTTAACTCACCGGCATTAATTTTCTCGCGGAACGCATCGGCGATCTGCCGGTACATCGGTTTATTGCCCATTGTGTCGCGCCTTTTTAATACCTTTTCAGGGAATTATGCCTTCAGTGGTGAATTTGTAAATAATACAAATAAGATACAAATATTGATGTTAGTGAAAATGATCACATAAATGTATTATCTGGTCTGCCACAATCCTCCCCAGACAATAACTTTGGATAGGTGAGGATCTTTATGAACCTGACGACTCTGACCGACCCCCGTGCTGTCTGCGTGCAGGCGCAGTTTACCAGCCGTGATGAGGCAATCCGTCAGCTTGCGACGCGGCTGGTGGCGTTGGGCAAAATAGCCGACGCCGATACGTTTCTGGCAGACGTTTTCCATCGGGAATCGCTTGGCCCGACGGCGTTGGGCGAGGGGCTGGCCGTACCCCATGGTACATCAGTGGCGGTAAAGGAAGCGGCTTTTGCCGTGGCCACACTGCGCGAGCCGCTGGCCTGGGAAGGCGTGGACGGGCCGGAGGAGGTCGAGCTGATTTTTCTGCTCGCCATTCCTCCCGCTCAAGCGGGGTCAACGCATATTCAGGTCCTGACGGAACTGACGTCTCGCCTGGCGGATGACGAGCTCAGGGCGCGCGTGATGACGGCGACCAGCGCGGAAGCGGTGCTTGCGGCGATGGAGACGGCGCCTGACGCACAAGAAACCGCCGTTGCGGTGAATGCCCCGACGATCGTCTGCGTAACCGCCTGTCCGGCCGGGATCGCCCATACTTACATGGCAGCGGAATATCTCGAAAAAGCGGGACGTAAGCTCGGCGTCAATGTGGTGGTCGAAAAGCAGGGGGCAAATGGTATTGAGGGGCGCATCACCGCGCAGCAGTTGCAGGAGGCAAAAGCGTGTATCTTCGCGGCGGAAGTGGCGATCAAAGAGCGTGAGCGTTTTCAGGGGATCCCCGCCATTTCCGTGCCCGTCGCGGAACCCTTACGCCATGCGGAAGCGCTCATTGAGCGTGCGCTGGCGCTACAGCCTGTATCCGATGCGCGTCCTGCGCACGTCGACTCGGACGCGAAAAAGTGCGTTAAAACCGAACTCAAGCAGGCGCTGCTCAGCGGTATCTCCTTTGCGGTGCCGCTGATTGTCGCTGGCGGCACGGTGCTGGCAGTGTCGGTACTGCTGGCGCAAATCCTGGGCTTGCAGCATCTGTTCGATCAGGAAAATTCGTGGCTGTGGATGTACCGCAAACTGGGCGGCGGGATGCTCGGTATTCTGATGGTGCCTGTTCTGGCGGCCTATACCGCTTACTCGCTGGCGGATAAACCTGCGCTAACGCCGGGCTTTGCGGCGGGTCTTGCCGCCAATATGATCGGCTCTGGTTTTCTCGGGGCCATCGTCGGCGGGCTGATTGCGGGCTACCTGATGCGCTGGGTAAAAAACCACATCCGACTGAGTAGCCGCTACAACGGCTTTCTGACCTTTTATCTCTATCCGGTGATTGGCGTGCTGGGCGCAGGCAGCCTGATGCTGTTTGTGATCGGCGAACCGGTGGCCTGGATCAATAACGCCCTGACCGCCTGGCTTAACGGTCTGTCCGGCGCGAATGCGCTGCTGCTGGGGGCGATCCTGGGCTTTATGTGCTCGTTCGATCTGGGCGGTCCGGTCAACAAAGCCTCTTACGCGTTCTGTCTGGGAGCGATGGCCAATGGCGTATACGGGCCTTATGCGATTTTTGCCTCCGTCAAAATGGTATCGGCCTTTACCGTGACGGCATCAACGATGCTGGCTCCGAACCTGTTCAAACAGTTCGAAATTGAAACCGGGAAGTCCACCTGGCTGCTGGGGCTGGCGGGCATCACCGAAGGGGCAATTCCGATGGCTATCGAGGATCCGTTGCGGGTCATTGGCTCATTTGTTCTGGGGTCAATGGTGACCGGAGCGATTGTCGGGGCGATGGGGATTGGGCTATCCACCCCCGGCGCGGGCATTTTCTCGCTCTTCTTACTGCATGATGCCGGGCTGGGCGGCGTGATGGCCGCTGTCGGCTGGTTTGGCGCCGCGCTGATTGGCGCCGCAATCTCTACGCTCATTTTACTGCTCTGGCGACGCCAGGCCGTGAAGAGCGGCACCTACGTGACTGAAGACATACCCTCCTAAACACGCACTGACAGGAAACGAAGATGAAAGCTGTATCTCGCGTTCATATCACGCCACATATGCACTGGGACCGGGAGTGGTACTTCACCACCGAAGCATCACGTATTCTTCTGGTCAATAATATGGAAGAGATCCTCACTCGTCTTGAGCAGGACGCAGAGTATAAATACTACGTACTCGACGGCCAGACGGCGGTGCTGGAAGATTATTTTGCCGTGAAACCGGAAAACAGGCCACGCGTGAAGGCGCTGGTGGCGGCCGGGAAGCTGATTATCGGGCCGTGGTATACCCAGACGGACACCACCCTTGTTTCTGGCGAGTCGATTGTCCGAAATCTGATGTACGGCATTCGCGACTGTCTGGCCTTTGGCGAGCCGATGAAAATTGGCTATCTGCCGGACTCCTTCGGCATGTCCTCCCAACTGCCGCACATTTACAACGGTTTTGGCATCACGCGTACCATGTTCTGGCGCGGGTGTTCCGAGCGGCACGGTACCGATAAAACCGAATTTCTCTGGCAAAGCCAGGACGGCAGCGAAGTGACGGCACAGGTGCTACCGCTGGGCTACGCGATTGGTAAGTACTTACCGGAGGATGAGGCCGGGCTGCGCAAACGGCTCGACACGTACTTCGAGGTGCTTGAAAAAGCCTCCGTGACGAAAGAAATCTTACTGCCTAACGGCCATGATCAGATGCCGCTCCAGCAGAACATCTTTGCGGTGATGGATAAGCTGCGCGAAATCTATCCGCAGCGTCAGTTTGTGATGAGCCGCTTCGAGGAGGTGTTTGACCACATTGACGCGCACCGCGATGAACTGGCGACGCTGAAAGGGGAGTTTATTGACGGTAAATATATGCGGGTGCACCGGACGATAGGCTCCACGCGGATGGACATCAAAATCGCCCACGCCCGGATAGAGAATAAAATCGTCAACGTCCTTGAGCCGCTGGCCACGCTTGCCTGGACGCTGGGCTTTGAGTATCACCACGGCTTGCTGGAAAAAATGTGGAAAGAGATCCTCAAGAATCACGCCCATGACAGTATCGGCTGCTGCTGTAGTGACAAAGTGCATCGTGAGGTGATGTCCCGCTTCGAGCTGGCGGAAGACATGGCCGATAACCTGACGTGCTTCTATATGCGCAAGATTGTTGACAACATGCCACAGAGCGAGGAAGACAAACTGGTGATGTTTAACCTCACGCCCTGGCCGCGTGAGGAAGTGATTAACACCACGATACGTCTGCGCGCCAGCCAGTTCCGCCTGCTGGACGATAGGGGGAATGAAATCCCTTACTGCCTGCGCAGCGCGCGTGAAATCGACCCCGGCTTGATTGACCGGCAAATTGTGCATTACGGCAACTACGATCCCTTTATGGAATTTGACATCCAGCTCAACCAGATCCTGCCATCAATGGGTTACCGCACGCTCTATATCGAGCCGCACGTGGCCGGCAAGCTGCTGGCGGCAGAAAAAACGTCGGAGGCGTTACTGGAAAATGCTTTCTGGGAAATAACGTTAAACGACGACGGCACCCTGCGTCTGCTCGATAAAGCGTCCGGGCTTATCTATGACCGCGCGCTGGAAATAGAAGAGAGCTCGGATGATGGCGATGAGTACGACTACTCGCCTTCACGGGAAGAGTGGAGACTCACTTCCGCTCAGGGCGAGCATGAGGTTGAGGTGATCCACGAGGCCTGGCAGAGCAGGGCGGTGATCCGCCATCGCATGGCGGTGCCGGCGGATCTCGCCGAACGTTCTGCGCGTCAGCAGACGGGAACGCTTGAGGCAGAACTCACGGTCACGCTCAGCCATAACAGCCGACGTATCGACGTTGAGGCGCGTCTCGGAAATCACGCGGATGACCACCGTGTGCGGGTGCTGATCCCGACGCCATTTACCACAGACACGGTGTTAGCCGATACCCAGTTCGGTTCGCTGACGCGTCCTGTACAGGATGAAGCGATGGCGAACTGGCAGGAGGAGGGCTGGAAGGAAGCGCCGCTGCCGGTGTGGAATCTGCTCAACTACGCGGTGCTCCAGGAACGGCGTAACGGAATGGCCCTGTTTACCGAAGGGTTGCGCGAATTTGAAGTGACTGGCGAGCGTCAAAAAACGTTTGCCCTGACGTTGCTTCGCGGCGTGGGGGTGCTTGGGAAAGAAGATTTACTGCTGCGCCCCGGCAGACCGTCCGGGATCAAAATGCCGGTGCCGGATTCGCAGATGCGGGGCCAGTTAACCTGTCGCTTTAGCCTGTTCAGTTTTAATGGTACGCCCGTCAGTGCTGGCGTTGCGCAGCAGGCGAAGTCGTGGTTAACGCCAGCGCTCTGCTATAACAAAATCCCGTGGGATGCGATGAAGCTTAACCGCGCCTCTTTCACCACACCCTGTAGCTATAGCCTGCTAACGCTGGCGCCTAACGGATGCGTACTCAGTGCGCTGAAAAAAGCGGAGGATCGTGACGAGATGATTCTTCGTCTGTACAACCCTTCGGAGACCCGCTCCGGTGATGTGGCTTTGTCTGTGAACCGTGAGGTCCAGGCCTGTTGCGAAACGGACATGAATGAGGTGCGCAAAGCGCAAGGGGCGGAGGGTTCAGCCATTACGGGGTCGTTCCGGCCATGCCAGTCACGCACCTTTAGCATAAAAATTGAAAGGTAATCCTCCGAACAAAATAAAGGCCGCATTCCTGCGGCCTTTATTTCATCAATAGTCACGAAAGGGTGTTAATTTTAAGATTATTAAAGGTGAATGAAATGTAATCTTTTCGGCGGGTAGCAAAGCGAAAGAAAAATACTGTGAAGCAGATAACATTATATGTTTATCTTCCGGCAAAATGCGTTTTTTCTTGCGCGTTAATAAAAATCACAACTGTTTATATTATCTTCTGGCTTTTATAACCAATAACGCCTTTAAATATACATATTGTTAACAAGGTTTTTACTATCCGCACCACAAAGAAACATCATTAACAGCTCTGACTGTTTTTGATTTAAATCAATGTTTAATCCTTGGAAAAAGCCTCCGAAAGGCGTTAAATTGTTCCCGATCAAAATGGCCGAAAAGTGGTAATTTTGCTATAAATTGATCGCCGTCGAAAAACGTAAATCTGTTCGAATAAAAACCTGTTTATTGTAAGGGTTTTGCAGCGTATTATATTTACGGGATCAATTTGGTTTTTTCTTAACGTATTTGTAACCTTTCATCATTGCTTTTTCCTCCTGAAGAGAATAAGCAACGAAGAAGGGAAGCAGATAACTTTGTATTGGGGCATGCGTGTGGATCCTTATCTAACGGGGTTCACTCTCGGAGTCTTCATGCGATGAGCAAGGAGTCATAATGTTAGACGTAGTCGAACTGTCGCGCTTACAGTTTGCCTTGACCGCGATGTACCACTTCCTGTTTGTGCCGCTGACGCTCGGTATGGCGTTCCTGCTGGCCATCATGGAAACGGTTTACGTCCTCTCCGGCAAACAGATTTATAAAGATATGACCAAGTTCTGGGGCAAGTTGTTTGGTATCAACTTTGCGCTGGGCGTGGCAACCGGTCTGACCATGGAGTTCCAGTTCGGGACAAACTGGTCTTACTATTCCCACTATGTGGGGGATATTTTCGGTGCGCCGCTGGCCATTGAAGGTCTGATGGCCTTCTTCCTCGAATCCACCTTTGTAGGTCTGTTCTTCTTTGGTTGGGACCGTCTGGGTAAAGTCCAGCATATGGCGGTAACCTGGCTGGTGGCATTAGGCTCCAACTTGTCCGCACTGTGGATCCTGGTGGCGAACGGCTGGATGCAAAACCCAATCGCATCTGATTTCAACTTCGAAACCATGCGTATGGAGATGGTCAGCTTCGCTGAGCTGGTCCTGAACCCGGTTGCCCAGGTTAAATTCGTTCACACCGTGGCGTCTGGCTATGTGTGCGGCGCGATGTTCGTGCTGGGCATCAGCTCCTACTATATGCTGCGCGGCCGCGACTTCGCGTTCGCCAAGCGTTCTTTTGCTATCGCAGCAAGCTTCGGTATGGCCGCGATTCTGTCCGTGATTGTTCTGGGTGATGAATCCGGTTACGAAATGGGCGACGTGCAGAAAACCAAACTCGCCGCAATTGAAGCTGAATGGGAAACCCAGCCGGCACCGGCAGCGTTTACCCTGTTCGGTGTGCCTGACCAGGAAGCGCAGGAAAACCGCTTCGCCATTCAAATTCCTTACGCTCTGGGTATTATCGCCACGCGCTCCGTCGACAAACAGGTGACTGGCCTGAAAGATCTGATGGTGCAGCATGAAGAGCGTATCCGTAACGGGATGAAAGCTTACTCGCTGCTGGAACAGCTGCGCGCCGGCTCTACCGACCAGGCCGTTCGCGATCAATTTAACGACGTGAAGAAAGACCTCGGTTACGGTCTGCTGCTGAAACGCTATACCCCGAACGTCTCCGACGCGACGGAAGCGCAGATCCAGATGGCAACCAAAGACTCTATTCCACGCGTTGCGCCGCTGTACTTCGCGTTCCGCATCATGGTGGGTTGCGGCATTATCATGCTGCTGATCATCGCGGCCTCGTTCTGGTCAGTCATTCGTAACCGTATCGGTGAGAAAAAATGGCTGCTGCGCACCGCGCTGTACGGTATCCCACTGCCATGGATTGCTATCGAGTCCGGCTGGTTTGTTGCGGAATATGGCCGTCAGCCTTGGGCGATCGGTGAGGTGCTGCCAACAGCGGTAGCGAACTCCTCCCTGACCGCAGGCGACCTGATCTTCTCCATGCTGCTCATTTGCGGTCTGTACACCCTGTTCCTGGTGGCTGAACTGTTCCTGATGTTCAAGTTCGCGCGCCTTGGCCCAAGCAGCCTGAAAACCGGTCGCTACCACTACGAGCAGTCTGTTGCGACTACTCAGCCGGCACGCTAAGACAGGAGTCATCAAATGATCGATTATGAAGTATTGCGTTTTATCTGGTGGCTGCTGATCGGTGTTCTGCTGATTGGTTTTGCGGTCACCGATGGTTTCGACATGGGCGTGGGCATGCTCACCCGTTTCCTCGGTCGTAATGACACCGAGCGTCGAATCATGATCAACTCCATCGCCCCGCACTGGGACGGTAACCAGGTGTGGCTGATCACCGCAGGTGGCGCGCTGTTCGCTGCCTGGCCGATGGTCTACGCGGCTGCGTTCTCCGGCTTCTATGTGGCGATGATTCTGGTGCTGGCTTCTTTATTCTTCCGTCCGGTGGGTTTCGACTACCGTTCCAAGATTGAAGACACCCGCTGGCGTAACATGTGGGACTGGGGCATCTTCATCGGTAGCTTCGTTCCACCGCTGGTCATTGGTGTGGCGTTCGGTAACCTGTTGCAGGGCGTACCGTTCCACGTCGACGAATATATGCGTCTGTTCTACACCGGTAACTTCTTCCAGCTGCTGAATCCGTTTGGTCTGCTGGCGGGCGTGGTGAGCGTGGCGATGATCATCACCCAGGGCGCAACCTATCTCCAGATGCGTACCGTAGGTGAACTGCACCTGCGTTCCCGCGCTACCGCTCAGGTTGCGGCGCTGGTGACGCTGGTCTGCTTCGCGCTGGCCGGTGTGTGGGTCGTGTATGGTATTGATGGATACGTGGTGACGTCCGCTATCAACCATGCTGCACCGTCTAACCCGCTGACCAAAGAGGTGGCGCGTCAGGCCGGTGCATGGCTGGTGAACTTCAACAATACCCCTGTGCTGTGGGCTATCCCTGCTCTGGGTGTGCTGCTGCCACTGCTGACCGTGCTGACGTCTCGTCTGGAGAAAGGCGCTCTGGCGTTCGTATTCTCTTCCCTGACGCTGGCGTGCATCATCCTGACGGCCGGTATTGCGATGTTCCCGTTCGTGATGCCATCCAGCACCATGATGAATGCCAGCCTGACCATGTGGGATGCAACGTCCAGCCATATGACGCTGAACTTAATGACCTATGTGGCTTGCGTGTTCGTTCCGATTGTTCTGGCTTACACCATCTGGTGTTACTGGAAAATGTTCGGTCGTATCACTAAAGAACATATCGAAAGCAACACCCACTCTATGTACTAAGTAAGGAGCTGAATATGTGGTATTTCGCATGGATTTTAGGGACGCTTCTTGCCTGTGCGTTTGGTGTCATCACTGCCCTGGCGCTTGAGCATGTAGAAGCGACCAAAGCAGGTGAAGAAAAGCACTAATGAATATTATCGCAACGTTATATGCGGTAATGGATAAGCGCCCCTTGAGGGCGCTTTCCCTCATTATGGCATTACTGCTGGCAGGCTGTATCTTCTGGGACCCGTCGCGCTTCGCGGCGAAAACCAGCGAGCTTGAAATCTGGCACGGCTTCCTGATTATGTGGGCGGTGTGCGCAGGCGTGATTCACGGTGTCGGCTTTCGTCCGAAAGCGCTACACTGGCAGGGCATCTTCTGCCCACTGATTGCCGATCTGGTTCTCCTCGCCGGTTTGATTTTCTTCTTCTTCTGAATAAGAAATGTCCGTTAACGTTATGGGCTTACCCTGGCCCATAAAAATTTACTCTCCGTTTACTTTCCCCCATTCCAAACCATCATTCCCGCGCGTATAGTAGCGAAGTTTGAAAGCTCCAACTTTTCTTGTATTACCGGGATGTAAAGTGAATACAACGCTGTTTCGATGGCCGGTTCGTGTCTACTACGAAGATACCGATGCCGGTGGTGTGGTCTACCACGCCAGCTACGTTGCTTTTTATGAACGGGCACGCACAGAGATGCTGCGCCATCATCACTTTAGTCAACAGGTGCTGTTGGCTGAGCGAGTTGCCTTCGTGGTACGCAAGATGACGCTTGAGTATTTTGCGCCTGCCAGACTCGACGATATGCTCGAAGTCCAAACAGAAATTACATCAATGCGCGGAACTTCACTGGTTTTCACGCAGCGGATAGTCAATGCAGAGAACAAGGTACTGAACTCAGCTGAAGTCCTGATTGTCTGTGTTGATCCAACCATAATGAAGCCTCGTGCGCTTCCTAAGTCTATTGTCGCGGAGTTTAAGCAGTGACTGACATGAATATCCTTGATTTGTTCCTGAAGGCAAGCCTTCTGGTTAAACTTATCATGTTGATTTTGATTGGTTTTTCAATCGCATCCTGGGCCATCATCATCCAGAGAACGCGTATCCTCAATGCCGCTGGCCGCGAAGCCGAAGCGTTTGAAGATAAGTTCTGGTCGGGTATTGAGCTTTCGCGTCTGTACCAGGAAAGCCAGGGACGCCGTGATAACCTTTCAGGCTCCGAACAAATTTTCTACAGCGGTTTCAAAGAGTTCGCTCGCTTACATCGCGCTAACAGCCATGCGCCGGAAGCCGTGGTAGAAGGGGCGTCGCGTGCGATGCGCATCTCCATGAACCGCGAACTGGAAAATCTTGAAACGCATATTCCTTTCCTCGGAACCGTTGGCTCCATCAGCCCGTATATCGGCCTGTTTGGTACGGTGTGGGGGATCATGCACGCCTTTATCGCCCTTGGGGCGGTGAAGCAGGCAACGTTGCAGATGGTTGCGCCGGGTATCGCAGAAGCACTGATCGCGACCGCAATCGGTCTGTTCGCCGCAATTCCGGCGGTAATGGCGTACAACCGTCTGAACCAGCGCGTGAACAAACTGGAACTGAACTACGACAACTTTATGGAAGAGTTCACCGCGATTCTGCATCGTCAGGCGTTTACCAGCACCGAGAGCAACAAGGGGTAAACCATGGCCAGATCGCGTGGACGAGGTCGTCGCGAGCTCAAGTCCGAAATCAATATCGTTCCGTTACTGGACGTGCTGCTGGTGCTGCTGCTGATCTTTATGGCGACAGCGCCCATCATCACCCAGAGCGTGGAAGTTGATCTGCCGGATGCGACAGAATCACAGGCGGTAAGCACCAATGACGATCCTCCGGTCATCATTGAGGTTTCCGGCGTAGGGCAGTACAGCGTGGTGGTAGAGAAAGATCGTATGGATCAGCTTCCGCCAGAGCAGGTTATTGCTGAAGCGCAACGACGCCTGGAGTCAAATCCGAAGACGGTCTTCTTAATCGGTGGTGCGAAAGACGTACCATATGATGAAATTATCAAAGCGCTGAACTTGCTACATAGCGCGGGCGTTAAGTCAGTTGGCTTAATGACTCAGCCTATTTGATCATCTGCGTAGTTTTTGGGAACCGATAGTGTCAAAGGCAACCGAACAGAACGACAAGCTTAAGCGAGCGATAATCGTCTCCGCAGTGCTGCACGTAATTCTTTTTGCAGCGCTGATCTGGAGTTCGTTCGATGAGCACCTTGATGCATCAGGCGGCGGTGGTGGCTCGTCCATCGACGCCGTCATGGTGGATCCTGGTGCGATCGTTCAGAACTATAATCGTCAGCAACAGCAGCAGGCGAGCTCTAAACGTGCTGAAGAGCAGCGAGAAAAACAGGCGCAACAGCAGGCGGAAGAGCTGCGTGAAAAGCAGGCCGCCGAGCAGGAACGTCTGAAGCAGCTTGAGAAAGAGCGTTTGCAGGCGCAGGAAGCCGCTAAAGAGCAGGCGGAGCAGCAGAAACAGGCTGAAGCCGCAGCGAAGAAGGCGCAGGAACAGCAGAAGCAGGCGGAAGAGGCGGCAGCCAAAGCCGCGGCTGATGCAAAAGCGCAGGCTGACGCACAGGCGAAATTAGCGGCTGACGCGGCGAAGAAAGCCGCTGCTGATGCTCAGAAAAAAGCGGAAGCAGAAGCTGCGAAGAAAGCCGCTGCTGATGCCCAGAAGAAAGCGGAAGCAGAAGCTGCGAAGAAAGCCGCTGCTGATGCCCAGAAGAAAGCGGAAGCAGAAGCCGCGAAGAAAGCCGCTCAGGAAGCAGAGAAGAAAGCTGCTGCCGATGCTGCGAAGAAAGCGGCTGCTGCCGAGAAGGCTGCGGCTGAAAAAGCGGCTGCCGCTGAAAAAGCTGCGGCTGATAAAAAAGCTGCTGCCGAAAAAGCCGCAGCCGACAAGAAAGCTGCCGCTGAAAAAGCCGCTGCCAGGAAGGCCGCTGCTGAAAAAGCTGCCGCTGAAGCAGCCACCGCTGACGATATCATTGGCGACCTGAGTTCTGGTAAGAATGCGCCGAAAACTGGCGGTGGGGCAAAAGGGAGTAATGCAGCCCCGGCGGGAAGCGGTAACACTAAGAACAACGGTGCTTCTGGCGCTGAGATTAACGACTACAAGAACCAGATTGCTGCGGCTATATCCAGCAGGCTTAACGATAAATCATTGTATACAGGGAAAACATGCAGACTGCATATTAAACTGCATACTGATGGTACCGTGCTGAGCGTTGAGTCTGAAGGAGGCGATGACGCATTATGCCAGGCTGCACTTGTGGCAGTGAATCAGGCAAAACTGCCAAAACCTCCGTCACAGGCTGTCTATGAAGTGTTCAAAGACGCTTCGCTGAACTTTAAGCCATAAGCAGAGCTGCGGTTATCGGGTTCTGATAGTTTTGTGTATTTGAGTTTGTTAACCTTCTGCTAAATTATCCAGGACTTATTGTTCGGATAAGGGAGATATGATGAAGCAGGCATTACGATTAGCTTTTGGTTTTTTAGTACTGTTGACGTCAGCAGTGCATGCCACAGTAAGCATCGACATTACCGACTGGAACGACTCAGCGCGTCCAATCGGTGTCGTTCCGTTCCAGTGGGCAGGCCCGGGCGCTGCGCCTGAAGACATTGGCGGCATTGTTGCAGCTGACCTGCGTAACAGCGGTAAATTTAACCCCTTAGATCGTTCTCGTCTGCCGCAGCAGCCGGGTACCGCTCAGGAAGTTCAACCTGCTGCATGGTCTGCACTGGGTATTGATGCCGTGGTTGTCGGACAGGTTACTCCTGCGCCAGACGGCGGCTATAACGTCGCTTATCAGCTGGTGGATACCGGCGGTGCGCCGGGTACCGTTCTGGCTCAAAACACGTATAAGGTGAACAAGCAGTGGCTGCGTTACGCAGGCCATACGGCGAGTGACGAAGTGTTTGAGAAGCTGACCGGTATTAAAGGTGCGTTCCGTACTCGTATCGCGTACGTAGTACAGACCAACGGCGGCCAGTTCCCTTATGAGCTGCGCGTCTCTGATTACGATGGCTACAACCAGTTCACCGTACACCGTTCACCACAGCCGCTGATGTCTCCGGCATGGTCTCCGGACGGCTCTAAGCTGGCGTACGTGACCTTCGAAAGCGGCCGTTCCGCGCTGGTTATCCAGACGCTCTCTAACGGTGCTGTGCGTCAGGTTGCGTCATTCCCGCGTCACAACGGTGCGCCTGCGTTCTCTCCGGACGGTACCAAACTGGCGTTTGCCCTGTCTAAAACCGGTAGCCTGAACCTGTACGTGATGGATATTGGTTCTGGTCAGATCCGTCAGGTCACGGATGGTCGTAGCAACAACACTGAGCCAACCTGGTTCCCGGACAGCCAGAATCTGGCCTTTACGTCTGACCAGGCAGGTCGTCCACAAGTTTATAAAGTGAATATCAACGGCGGAGCAGCGCAGCGTATTACCTGGGAAGGTTCTCAGAACCAGGATGCTGACGTCAGTGCCGATGGTAAAACGATGGTAATGGTCAGTACTGCGGGTGGTCAGCAGCACATTGCCAAACAAGATCTGGTAACGGGGGGCGTACAAGTACTGTCGTCAACGTTCCTGGATGAAACGCCAAGTCTGGCACCTAACGGCACCATGGTAATCTACAGCTCTTCTCAGGGGATGGGATCCGTGCTGAATCTGGTTTCTACAGATGGGCGTTTCAAAGCGCGTCTTCCGGCAACTGATGGACAGGTAAAATCACCTGCCTGGTCGCCGTATCTGTAATAATAATTAATTGATTACTAAAGGAATCTTAGAAATGCAACTGAACAAAGTGCTGAAGGGGCTGATGATCGCTCTGCCTGTTATGGCAATCGCAGCGTGTTCTTCTAACAAGAATGCAAGCAATGACCAGAGCGGCGAAGGCATGATGGGTGCCGGCACCGGTATGGACGCTAACGGCAATGGCAATATGTCTTCTGAAGAGCAAGCGCGTCTTCAGATGCAGCAGTTACAGCAGAACAACATCGTTTACTTCGATCTGGATAAATACGACATCCGTTCTGACTTCGCTGCAATGCTGGATGCGCACGCAAACTTCCTGCGTAGCAACCCGTCTTACAAAGTCACCGTAGAAGGTCATGCGGACGAACGTGGTACTCCGGAGTACAACATCTCCCTGGGTGAACGTCGTGCAAACGCTGTTAAAATGTACCTCCAGGGTAAAGGCGTTTCTGCTGACCAGATCTCCATCGTTTCTTACGGTAAAGAAAAACCAGCAGTACTGGGTCACGACGAAGCGGCTTACTCCAAAAACCGTCGTGCCGTACTCGTTTACTAAGAGAATTGCATGAGCAGTAACTTCAGACATCATCTGATGAGTCTGTCGTTACTGGTTGGAATAGCGGCCCCCTGGGCCGCTTTTGCTCAGGCACCAATCAGTAGTGTCGGCTCAGGCTCGGTAGAAGACCGGGTCACTCAACTCGAGCGTATTTCTAACGCTCACAGCCAGCTTTTAACTCAACTCCAGCAGCAGCTTTCCGATAACCAGAATGATATTGATTCCCTTCGTGGTCAGATCCAGGAGAGTCAGTATCAGCTTAATCAGGTTGTGGAGCGCCAGAAGCAAATTTTGTTGCAGATGGATAGCCTGAACAGCGGCGGAGCAGCAGCACAGCCAGCAGCAGGCGATCAAAGCGGTGCGGCAACGCCTGCACCTGCGGCAGATGCCTCCGCGTCGTCTGGTGCGCCTGTACAGAGCGGTGACGCGAATACGGACTACAACGCGGCCATTGCCCTGGTGCAGGATAAATCGCGCCAGGACGATGCTATCGTTGCGTTTCAGAACTTCGTTAAGAAGTACCCTGATTCCACTTACCAGCCAAATGCGAACTACTGGCTGGGTCAGTTGAATTACAACAAGGGTAAAAAGGATGATGCGGCGTTTTATTTTGCCTCTGTGGTGAAAAATTACCCGAAATCACCGAAAGCGCCTGATGCGATGTATAAAGTCGGCGTGATCATGCAGGACAAAGGCGACACTGCAAAAGCCAAAGCGGTTTATCAGCAGGTGGTTGCAAAATTCCCGGGTACAGACGGCGCCAAACAAGCGCAAAAACGTTTAAGTTCGATGGGTTGATTATCGCATGACCAGAAATCGCGTCATTTCTGGTCGTGCAGCATGATTCCTAAGCAGTTAAGTGATCTTCATCGAAATTTTTGTTGCGCAGAATTCTTAAATCAGTAATATATGCCGCCGTTGCCACGGGATATCAAACAACGTGAAAGCAGCGCAAAAGTGGGTCGTTAGCTCAGTTGGTAGAGCAGTTGACTTTTAATCAATTGGTCGCAGGTTCGAATCCTGCACGACCCACCACTTAAAGCAGTTCTGGCAGTACAGAGTGGGTGATTAGCTCAGTTGGTAGAGCATCTCCTTTACACGGAGGGGGTCGGCGGTTCGAGCCCGTCATCACCCACCACTCGGGTCGTTAGCTCAGTTGGTAGAGCAGTTGACTTTTAATCAATTGGTCGCAGGTTCGAATCCTGCACGACCCACCAATTTTATTGGTTCCGAGTGATAATTCAGGCAACACCCGAATGGGTCGTTAGCTCAGTTGGTAGAGCAGTTGACTTTTAATCAATTGGTCGCAGGTTCGAATCCTGCACGACCCACCAGCCTGAATAGATTTGAAGTACATCCCGCAAGGGGTCGTTAGCTCAGTTGGTAGAGCAGTTGACTTTTAATCAATTGGTCGCAGGTTCGAATCCTGCACGACCCACCAGTGTTGAAAGGCGCCCTAAAGGCGCCTTTTTGCTATCTGTCGTTCGCCAGTGCCTTGTAGGTCGGGTAAGGCGAAGCCGCCACCCGACAGATGCTACCGGCATCAATTCCCGATGACATTCCCCCTCAAATTCGCTATCTTGTTTAGTATACAAAACACCATTGCCTCATTTTTGTTATCTCATGCAAAACAAAGGCAATATTGTTAAGCCAGTAAAACGAGAAGCCATAATGAGTGTGATGTTTGATCCCGAAACCGCAATCTATCCCTTCCCGCCGAAGCCCGCTCCGCTAAGCCGGGATGAAAAACAGTTCTATCGTGAAAAAATTAAGCGCCTGCTTAAAGAGCGTGATGCGGTGATGGTGGCGCATTACTACACCGACCCGGAAATTCAGCAGCTGGCAGAAGAGACGGGCGGCTGTATCTCAGACTCCCTGGAAATGGCGCGTTTCGGTGCAAAACATCCTGCCTCCACGCTGCTGGTTGCAGGTGTGCGCTTCATGGGCGAAACGGCAAAAATTCTCAGCCCGGAAAAAACCATACTGATGCCGACGCTGAATGCCGAATGCTCCCTTGACCTCGGTTGCCCGATTGATGAGTTCACCGCCTTCTGTGATGCCCACCCTGATCGTACCGTGGTGGTCTATGCCAACACGTCTGCGGCGGTGAAAGCCCGGGCAGACTGGGTAGTGACCTCCAGTATCGCCGTTGAGCTGATTGAGCATCTGGACAGCCTGGGGGAGAAAATCATCTGGGCGCCCGATCGTCACCTGGGAAACTATGTACAAAAACAAACCGGTGCGGATGTGCTGTGCTGGCAGGGCGCCTGTATCGTTCACGACGAGTTTAAGACCCAGGCCCTGACGCGCATGAGAGGGTTATACCCGGACGCCGCGATTCTGGTGCACCCGGAATCCCCGCAGTCCATCGTCGACATGGCGGATGCCGTCGGGTCAACCAGCCAGCTCATTCATGCTGCGAAAACCCTGTCACACAAGCAGCTCATTGTGGCGACCGATCGCGGTATCTTCTACAAGATGCAGGAGGCCGTGCCGGAAAAAACGTTGCTCGAAGCGCCGACCGCCGGAGAAGGGGCGACCTGCCGAAGCTGCGCGCATTGCCCGTGGATGGCGATGAATGGGCTCAAAGCGATTGCGGAGGGGCTGGAAAACGGTGGCGCAGCGCATGAGATCCATGTGGATGCCGCTCTGCGTGAAGGCGCGTTAATTCCACTTAACCGTATGCTGGATTTTGCGGCTACACTACGTACTTAACTTATTACGCCCCGGAGAAAAAATGGATTTTTTTAGCACACAGAACATCCTGGTTCATATCCCGATTGGTGCGGGCGGCTATGACCTGTCGTGGATTGAAGCGGTGGGTACGCTGGCCGGTTTACTCTGTATCTGGCTGGCCAGCCTTGAGAAGATCAGCAACTATGCGTTCGGGCTGATAAACGTCACGCTGTTTGCGATCATCTTTTTCCAGATCCAGCTCTACGCCAGCCTGCTTCTACAGCTGTTCTTCTTCGCAGCCAATATCTATGGCTGGTACGCCTGGTCTCGGCAAAACAGTCAGCAGGAGGCGGAACTGCAAATCCGCTGGCTGCCGTTGCCAAAAGCCATCGCCTGGTTCGCGGCCTGCGTGGTGGCTATCGGCTTTATGACCGTCTTTATTGATCCGGTATTTGCCTTCCTGACGCGCGTGGCGGTCTCGGTCATGTCGGGTCTGGGATTAAATGTGACGATGCCTGAGCTTCAGCCGGATGCCTTCCCGTTCTGGGATTCCTGCATGATGGTGTTGTCGATTGCCGCAATGATCCTGATGACCCGTAAATACGTTGAGAACTGGCTGCTGTGGGTGGTCATCAACGTCATTAGCGTGGTGATTTTTGCCCGCCAGGGTGTTTATGCCATGTCGCTGGAGTACATGCTGCTGACGGTCATTGCCCTGAACGGTAGCCGCATGTGGATTAACAGCGCGCGTGAGCGTGGCTCGCGCGCGCTTTCCCGTTAATGGTGATGGGCGTGTGAGTGGCCGGACTGCGCCTCGTTCAGGTGACAGTCTGGCCCGTTACATGGCTGATACTCCATCTGGATGGTGGCGTGCGCAATTTCGTAGTGATGCTCAAGGAAGTGCCGAATACGTTCAAGCAACGCATCGTGATCGTGGGGCGGAATAACCTGAACGTGCAGCGTCATAAGCGGTTTCTCACCCACCAGCCAGACGTGAACGTGGTGAACGTTACGGACTTCAGGAATGGAACGACACAGATTGCGTTTTAGCTCGCCAATATCCAGCGACGTGGGAGCGCCTTCCAGCAGCTCATTGACGCTCTCTTTCAACAGCCGCCAGGCACTGCGTAATACAAGGCACGATACCAGCACGGAAAGAATCGGGTCGATGGGAGTCCAGCCCGTGCCCATAATGATCAGCGCGGCTACGATGGCACCTACGGAACCCAGCAGATCGCCCAGCACATGAAGCGCCGCGGCCCGTACGTTCAGATTTTTTTCACTGCTGCCGCGGTGCAATATCCAGAACGCCAGAATATTGGCGACCAACCCGGCAATGGCGATAACCATCATTGTCGTCCCGGCTATCGGTTGTGGATGCCGAAAGCGCTGAAAAGCCTCCCAGACGATAAGAAGAGTAATGACCACCAGTGCAATCGCATTCACAAAGGCGGCAAGCGTGGTCAGTCTGAGCCAGCCAAAGGTGTGGCGGGTATTGGGAGGGCGACGGGCAAACTGCACGGCCAGCAGAGCAAACAGGAGCGCGGCAGCGTCGGTCAGCATATGCCCGGCATCGGCCAGCAGCGCCAGCGATCCGGATATCAGTCCGCCTGTGACCTCAATTATCATAAAGGTGGCAGTGACGCCAAAAGCCAGCAGAAGCCGTTTGGCATTTTCATCGCCAGTGGAGTGGGAATGGGAGTGGGAGTGGGAGTGCGCCATGGTATCGTTCCTGATTTATTATTATTTTTAGTTTAGCGTTTTTAAGAGCTTAAATAAAAAAGGAGAGCATTCGCTCTCCCTGTTTTACCTTACGGAAGGTTACTGGGTAGTACCGTCCGTTTTGGTATTGGCATCGCTGCCTACTTTGTCATTCGGGTCCGGGCATTTCCCGTCTTTACACACTGAGTTTTTATGAACCTCGTCGGTAGTCATACCCTCATGGTTCATCGTGCCTGTGTTCGTCCCGCCGGTGTTGGTATTGCCCGTGTTGATATTACTGTTATCAACATTGTTTGGCGCAATATTCTGTTTTGCATCCGGCGCAACCTGGCCTGCTTCGGCAGCGGCATTCGCGTCGCCGTTGCTGCCGGATGAGCCTGCGTCAGCAGCCAGTACGCTACCGCTTGCCAGAGTAAGGGTTGCCGTCAGGAAAAGCGTAGTCAGTTTCGTCATTTTCATCATGGTGCTCCTGTTCTTATCGTTACGCTGGATAACATTCTCCAACAGTGCATCTTGTTCAGTGGCGAAAGATCCCAGTTTCCTGATTTATGTCAGGATGGAATCGCGTATAAATATTTAAAAACAGTCGTTACAAGTAAAAAGCTTAGGCCAGATCTCATTTTTCGCTATTTTGTTGTGTATTTTAGGCGAATTCCAGGAATTATCTGCGCGAAGTGTAAAAGCCCGTTTACACTTCGTGGCCGACAAGTTAGATTGAAAGGATTGCTTTCATTACTAAAGATATGGCAGAGCCGGAAAGAAGATGAATTATCAGAACGACGATTTACGCATTAAAGAGATCAATGAGTTATTACCTCCCGTAGCGCTCCTTGAAAAATTCCCCGCCACCGAAAATGCCGCCAACACGGTGTCTCATGCCCGCAAGGCGATCCACAAGATCCTGAAAGGTAGCGACGATCGTCTTCTGGTGGTCATTGGGCCGTGCTCCATTCACGATCCTGCTGCGGCCAAAGAGTATGCGTCCCGTCTGCTCGCCCTGCGTGAAGAGCTGAAAGGCGAACTGGAAATCGTGATGCGCGTTTATTTCGAAAAACCGCGTACCACCGTGGGCTGGAAAGGGTTGATCAACGATCCGCATATGGACAACAGTTTCCAGATCAACGACGGCCTGCGCATTGCGCGTAAGCTGCTGCTGGAGATCAACGACAGCGGGCTGCCTGCTGCCGGAGAATTCCTCGATATGATCACCCCGCAGTATCTGGCTGACCTGATGAGCTGGGGCGCTATTGGCGCGCGTACGACGGAATCTCAGGTTCACCGTGAGCTGGCGTCTGGCCTGTCATGCCCGGTGGGGTTCAAAAATGGCACTGATGGCACCATTAAAGTCGCTATTGACGCCATTAATGCGGCTGGCGCGCCGCACTGCTTCCTGTCGGTGACCAAGTGGGGCCACTCCGCTATCGTGAATACCAGCGGTAATGGCGATTGCCATATTATACTGCGCGGCGGTAAAGAGCCTAACTACAGTGCTAAACACGTAGCGGAGGTAAAAGCAGGGCTGGAGAAAGCGGGTCTGGCACCGCAGGTGATGATCGATTTCAGCCATGCCAACTCCAGCAAACAGTTTAAAAAGCAGATGGAAGTCGGCGCAGATGTGTGTCAGCAAATCGCCAGCGGTGAACGCGCAGTGATTGGGGTGATGATTGAGAGCCATCTGGTGGAAGGCAACCAGAACCTGGAGGGCAGCGAGCCGCTGGTCTACGGTAAGAGCGTGACGGATGCCTGCATTGGCTGGGACGATACCGATGCGATCCTGCGTCAGTTGGCGGATGCGGTTAAAGCGCGTCGCGGCTAAGTTTGTCCCGGGCAATAAAAAAGCGTGGATTGCTCCACGCTTTTTTTATGTCCGGCGAAAATTACTTCGCTTTACCCTGGTTCGCCACGGCCGCCGCTTTTGCAGCGATTTCGTCGGCGTTACCCAGGTAGTAATGTTTAACTGGCTTGAAGTTTTCGTCGAACTCGTACACCAGCGGCACGCCGGTAGGGATATTCAGCTCGAGGATTTCATCTTCACCCATGTTGTCCAGGTATTTCACCAGCGCACGCAGGGAGTTACCGTGAGCAGCGATAATGACGCGCTCGCCGCTTTTCAGGCGTGGCAGAATGGTTTCGTTCCAGTAAGGCACAACGCGGTCGATGGTCAGCGCCAGGCTTTCGGTCTGCGGCAGTTCAGCCTCAGTCAGCTTCGCGTAACGCGGATCGTGGCCCGGGTAGCGCTCGTCATCTTTGCTCAGCTCTGGAGGCGTGACCGCAAAACCACGACGCCACTGCTTAACCTGCTCGTCACCGTATTTTTCTGCGGTTTCCGCTTTGTTCAGACCTTGCAGCGCACCGTAGTGACGCTCGTTCAGTTTCCAGGATTTCTCAACCGGCAGCCAGGCCTGATCCAGCTCGTCCAGAACGTTCCACAGGGTATGGATGGCACGTTTCAGCACAGAGGTGTAAGCAAAGTCAAAGGTGAAGCCTTCTTCTTTCAGCAGTTTACCTGCCGCTTTTGCTTCGCTCACGCCTTTCTCGGACAGATCAACGTCATACCAACCGGTGAAGCGGTTTTCGTTGTTCCACTGGCTTTCGCCGTGGCGCACCAGGACAAGCTTAGTATTAGCCATTTCTTACTCCTCAAGCATTTTGAATGATAACAATTCTCATTATATTGCCGTGACTGTGCCAGCAGCAACGCTTAACCCTAACCATAGCGAAAATAGTTCGAGAGTGTAAGATGCATGTGAATCCAGGGTTATGATTTTGTCTGCGATCGCCGCTATTTTCAGCAAGGCGGAGATAAAAAAGCCCTCGCGATGAGGGCCAGTCTTTTTTGCCGGATGGCGCTTCGCTTATCAGGCCTATATTCGTAGGCCCGTGCGCCGCCGGACATTAAGCGCGTGGAATGAAATGATACTCGGTGACGCTTACGTACTCTTCACCCGGACGTAGCACGCAATCCGGCTGCGGCCATTCAGGATGGTTAGGCGTGTCCGGAAGGAACTCGCTTTCCAGCGCCAGTCCTTGCCAGGCGCCGTAGGCGTCATGTTCACGCGCCGTGGTACCCTCCAGATAGTTACTGGAGTAGAACTGTAGGGCGGGGGCGGTGGTGTAGACCGTCATCTGTAACTTCTCATCAGCAGACCAGACCTGTGCGGCAGGTTGAGAAAGATCGCCTTTTGCCTGCAACAGGAACGCGTGGTCGTAGCCTTTCACCTTGCGCTGATCGTCATCACTCAGGAAATCCTGAGCAATGGTTTTCGGCTGACGGAAATCAAAGCTATTTCCGCTTACCGGTTTCAGCCCCTGATAAGGGATACCCATCTCATCGACCGGCAGATACTCATCCGCCAGGATCTGGAGTTTGTGGCTGCGGACATCGGTCTGATTACCGTCAAGGTTGAAATAGGCGTGGTTAGTCAGGTTGACCGGGCACGGCTTATCGACGGTCGCGCGGTACTCAATGGCGAAGCGATTATCTTCGGTCAGGGTGAAGCGCGCTGTTGCGGTGAGATTGCCCGGGAAGCCCTGGTCTCCATCGAGGGAGTCCAGAGAGAACCAGACCTCACCGTCATTTTGCTGCACAATCTTCCAGCGACGTTTATCAAACCCTTCCGGGCCGCCGTGTAGCTGATTTTCGCCCTGGCTGGCAAGCAGAGAATACGATACGCCGTCCAGCGTAAACTGGCTTCTGGCGATGCGGTTAGCGTAGCGGCCTATGGATGCGCCCAGAAAAGCGGTCTGCTCGATATACTGCTCCGGCGATGCGCAGCCAAGCAGGGTTTCGCGCACGCTGCCGTCAGGCATCGGTACGCGGGCAGAAAGTAACGTTGCGCCCCAGTCCATCAGCGTAACCACCATCCCGGCGCTGTTGCGCAGGGTTAACAGGCGATACGGCAGACCATCCGGTGCGAGTGTTGGTGTTTCGTTTAGCACTGTCCGGCTCCTTGTGATGCTTTGCAGACATAGAAAGTTTCTTTGATGCCCGTTTTGGCTTCGTACTGTTTAGCCACCGCGTCCTGAATGGCAGGGACCAGCTCTTCCGGCACCAGGGCGACGACGCACCCGCCGAATCCGCCGCCGGTCATACGCACGCCGCCTTTGTCGCCAATCGTGGCTTTCACAATTTCAACCAGGGTGTCGATTTGCGGCACGGTGATTTCGAAATCGTCACGCATGGAGGCATGCGATTCGGCCATCAGCTCGCCCATCCGTTTCAGGTCACCTTTCGCCAGCGCGGAGGCGGCTTCTACGGTACGGGCATTTTCCGTCAGTATATGACGCACGCGCTTCGTGACAACCGGGTCCAGTTCGTGAGCAACCTTGTTAAATTCATCAAGTGAGACATCACGCAGGGCTGGCTGCTGGAAGAAGCGCGCGCCGGTTTCGCACTGTTCGCGACGGGTGTTGTACTCGCTGCCCACCAGGGTGCGTTTGAAGTTGCTGTTGATGATCACCACAGCCGCACCTTTAGGCAGCGGAACCGCTTTGGTTCCGAGGGAGCGGCAGTCAATCAGCAAAGCGTGTTCTTTCTTGCCCAGCGCGGAAATCAGCTGATCCATAATGCCGCAGTTGCAGCCCACGAACTGGTTTTCCGCTTCCTGACCGTTGAGGGCGATCTGCGCCCCGTCCAGCGGCAGATGATAAAGCTGCTGGAACACGGTGCCGACCGCCACTTCCAGCGATGCGGAAGAGCTTAATCCGGCCCCCTGCGGCACGTTGCCGCTGATCACCAGATCGGCCCCGCCGAAATTCTTGTTACGCTTTTGCAGGTGCTTCACCACGCCGCGAACATAGTTCGACCACTGCTGGCTGTCGTGGGTCACGATCGGCGCATCGAGGGAAAATTCGTCAATTTCGTTGCCGTAATCCGCGGCGATCACTCGCACGTGACGATCGTCGCGTTTCGCGCAGCTGATCACCGTCTGGTAGTCGATGGCACACGGCAGTACAAAACCGTCGTTATAGTCGGTGTGCTCGCCGATCAGATTAACGCGGCCTGGCGCCTGGATAACATGGGTGGCAGGGTAGCCAAATTTTTCAGCAAACAGGGATTGTGTTTTATCTTTCAGACTCATTTTTAGACTCCTGATTCGCGGTAATGGACGTCGCTAACGGCACGCAGACGTTCTGCCGCCTGTTCCGCCGTCAGGTCGCGCTGGGTTTCCGCCAGCATTTCATAGCCCACCATGAATTTACGTACCGTCGCAGAACGCAGCAGCGGCGGGTAGAAGTGTGCATGTAACTGCCAGTGTTGATTCTCTTCGCCGTTAAACGGCGCGCCGTGCCAGCCCATGGAGTAGGGGAAGGAGCACTGGAAGAGGTTGTCGTAGCGGCTGGTCAGTTTTTTCAGCGCCAGCGCCAGGTCGTCACGCTGGGCGTCGCTGAGTTCGGTAATGCGCTGAACATGGGCTTTCGGCAGCAGCAGCGTCTCAAACGGCCACGCCGCCCAATAAGGGACCACCGCAAGCCAGTGCTCGGTTTCCACCACGGTACGGCTGCCATCCGCCAGCTCACGCTGGGTGTAATCCACCAGCATCGGCGAACCGTTCTGGGCGAAATAGGCTTTTTGCAGTCGGTCCTCACGCTCGGCTTCATTCGGCAGGAAGCTGTTCGCCCAGATCTGACCGTGCGGATGCGGGTTGGAGCAGCCCATCGCCGCGCCTTTGTTTTCGAACACCTGCACCCAGGGATAGCTCTGCCCCAGCTCTGCGGTTTGCGCCTGCCAGGTGCTGACCACCTCTTTCAGGGCATCCACGCTCAGCTCCGGCAGCGTTTTGCTGTGATCGGGCGAGAAGCAGATCACGCGGCTGGTGCCGCGGGCGCTTTCGCAGCGCATCAGCGGGTCATGGCTTTCCGGCGCGTCTGGCGTATCGGTCATCAGCGCGGCAAAGTCATTAGTAAACACGAAGGTGCCTTGGTAGTCCGGGTTTTTATCGCCCGTCACGCGCGTATTGCCCGGGCAGAGGAAACAGTCCGGATCATGCTGCGGCAGCGTCTGTTTGGCAGGCGTCTCTTGCGCCCCCTGCCAGGGGCGCTTGGCGCGATGCGGTGAAACTAAAATCCATTGCCCGCTGAGCGGGTTAAAACGACGATGCGGGTGATCGACGGGATTGAATTGCGTCATGACAAATCCTTAATCCGGATAACCCTGCGGATGGCGTGACTGCCAGTGCCAGGTATCCTGTGCCATTTCATCAAGCGTGCGGGTGACACGCCAGTTAAGCTCTTTATCCGCTTTGGTGGCATCGGCCCAGTAAGCCGGGAGGTCGCCATCCCGGCGGGGAGCGAAGTGATACTTCACCGGCTTGCCGCAGGCTTTACTGAAGGCATTCACCACGTCCAGCACGCTGCTGCCGATCCCGGCGCCGAGGTTGTAAATATGCACGCCCGGTTTATCCGCCAGCTGCTGCATCGCCGCCACGTGGCCGTCGGCCAGATCCATGACGTGAATGTAATCGCGCACGCCGGTGCCATCTTCGGTGGGATAATCGTTACCAAAAATCGCCAGGGAATCGCGGCGCCCTACGGCAACCTGCGCGATATACGGCATCAGGTTATTAGGAATGCCCTGCGGATCTTCGCCCATATCACCTGACGGATGTGCGCCGACCGGGTTGAAGTAGCGCAGCAAGGCGATGCTCCACTCAGGCTGGGCTTTTTGCAGGTCGGTCAGGATCTGCTCTACCATCAGCTTGCTTTTGCCATACGGGCTTTGCGGCGTACCGGTCGGGAAGCTTTCAACGTAAGGGATTTTTGGCTGATCGCCGTAGACGGTCGCGGAGGAGCTGAAGATAAAATTTTTAACGTTGGCCGCACGCATGGCGGAGATCAGACGCAGGGTACCGTTGACGTTGTTGTCATAGTACTCAAGCGGTTTTGCCACCGATTCGCCAACCGCTTTCAGGCCCGCGAAGTGGATAACGGTTTCAATCGCGTGATCGTGAAGGATTTCAGTCATCAACGCTTCATTGCGGATGTCGCCTTCCACGAAAGTCGGCTGTTTACCCGAAAGGCGTTCAATGACCGGCAGCACGCTGCGCTTACTGTTGCACAGGTTATCAAGAATGACGACATCGTGGCCGCTTTGCAGCAGTTGCACACAGGTATGACTTCCTATGTAACCGCTACCACCTGTTACCAGAACTCGCATATTTCGCTCCATTAGGCTTATGGTATGAATTAACCATAGCATATCAGAGACGCGAAAAGTGTGACATGGGATAAAATAGTGGTATCGTTTACACTGGTTTTCACACGCGCTTTTTCACAGACTGAGTGCATTGTAGATCAAAGAGATAGAGATGTATTGTTGCAGGTTGTCTGAAAAGCGGAGGGCAGCGCCCTCCACGCGTTAATCGATTTTGCTCAGCAGGTAGCGGTATTGCTCGCGGTCAGGGACAAATTCCAGCCGATGGGTGATACAGGACGGGGCATCTTCAGCATGGTGGGACACAAACAGCAGCTGGGTTTCACCTTCGCTAATCAGGACATCCACAAAGCGGCGGATCAGCTGACGGTTGAGCGGATCCAGCCCCTGCAACGGTTCGTCAAGAATCAGCAGCGTAGGGTGCTTGACCAGCGCGCGGACGATCAATGCCAGCCGCTGCTGCCCCCACGACAGGCTGTGGAATGGCGCATCGGCGACCCGGTTATCCATACCCAGAATATCCAGCCACTGCTGCGCCAGCTTGTGCTGCTTGTCGGATACCGCCTGATAAATACCAATGGAGTCGAAGAAGCCAGAGAGGATCACGTTTCGCACCGTGGTGCTCACCCGGTAGTCCAGATGCAGGCTGCTGCTGACATAGCCGATGTGCTTTTTGATATCCCAGATGGTTTCCCCGCTGCCGCGGCGACGGCCGAACAGGGTGAGATCGTTGCTGTATCCCTGCGGGTGATCCCCGGTGATCAGGCTCAGCAGCGTGGATTTACCCGCTCCGTTGGGGCCGACGATCTGCCAGTGCTCACCAGGATTAACCGTCCAGCTGAGGTGATTAAGAATAGGGCGATCGTCGTAAGCAACCAGCCCATCGCGCAGCACAATGCGCGGCTGGTCAGGCTCCAGCCCGTGGCGTGCCGAAGGCGCATCCGGCTCCGGCAGGGCAATACCGTCCAGTTTCTCGCTGTGCGCCAGCTGCGCAATCAGCGCCTGCCGAAGCAGTACGGCTTTCTCGCCGGTTTCGGTCAGGCTACAGTCCGCCAGCACGCCCGCATACTGTACGAAATCCGGGATCTCATCAAAGCGGTTAAGAACCAGCACAAGCGTGTATCCCTGCTGGTTAAGCGACGCCAGCAACGCTGCCAGCTGCGCGCGGGATTGCACATCCAGTCCGTCAAACGGTTCATCCAGGATCAGGAGTTCCGGCTCGCTCATCAGCGCCTGACACAGCAGCGTTTTGCGCGTTTCACCGGTTGAAAGGTATTTAAAGCGGCGATTAAGCAGGGCGGTAATGCCAAATTGCTCCGCCAGCTGCTGACAGCGGGCAGGATCTTTTATCTCATCCTGGATAATTTCCGCCGTCATGCGGCCGGTATCTTCTTCGCCGGGGCTGAGCAAATCGGTATTGTTACGCTGCCACTCATCGCTGACCAGCTTTTGCAGCTGTTCGAAGGAAAGGCGCGTCAGCCGGGTAAAGGTGCACCGACGTTCACCCTTCAGTTGGGTTAATTCGCCTGCCAGAGCGCGGGCCAGCGCGGATTTTCCGCTGCCATTCGTGCCCACAAACGCCCAGCTTTCTCCGGCGCGAAGGGTTAACTCTGGCAGCGATAAGGTACGGGTATCGCTAAGACGAAACGTGCCTTGCGAAATATGCAATGATGACATGTGTTATCCCATTTTTTGCAGCAACAGATGTCAGGGATACTCAGTGGAAGCAGGGTTGTCAATGCGCTTAGCACAATGTGGCGATAATTACCCTGTCTGCATTGAAATATGCGGTCACCACAGCACCTTCGTCTAATTCGGTCGCGTCGTTCACCGGAACGGTGGCGCAGAGCAACTGTCCATCCGGCAGGGTCATCAGCACTTCACATTGTTCTGCGCCGCGCTCGATGTGGCTGATACGCCCGCGTAGCTGGTTGTCGGCCTCTGCGGCCTGCTCAGGGTTGAGTGCGATGCTGATCCAGGGCGCTTTGAGTAATACCAGCACCTCCTGACCTTCGTTCAGCCCAAGGCGTTGACCACTTTGCGCGGTGATGGCGGCTTTCAGGCGCGTCGTACCGTCCGCGAGCAGAATCTCTATATGCTCCTGCACCTGCGAATGATCGCGCCCCGTCACCGTACCAAACCACTGGTTGCGGGCGCTGGTCTGCAAAGAGAAACGGGAGATGGCGCCCAGCAGGCTGTCCAGCGGCAGGTTGTCGTCATCGCTCAGCACATCAAATGCTTTTTGCTGGATCTGCGCCAGTAAATCGTAGAGCTGGATCAGACGTTGCCCGTAACGCGTCAACACGGCGCCGCCGCCGCCTTTCCCGCCGGTGGCGCGCTCAACCAGCGTATGTTCGCTCAGGGTGTTCATGTCGTTAATCGCATCCCAGGCGCTTTTATAGCTGATGCCGGCGTTTTTGGCTCCCTGGCTAATCGAGCCAGTTTGTTCTATTTGTTTTAACAGGGCGATGCGTCGCGGATCGGCGAAAAGCTTCTGCTGAAGTCGTAGTGTGAGGAGAATTTCGGCCTGCATAACAGTGTCCCGGCAAAAAGGCTATTGTGACCCAAATGCCCGGGGGCGGAAAGCGCACCGCACAAAAGGGGATGTTTTTCTTACTTTTCAGGGTAGAATAAGCCGTTCACAAGATCTGGAGAAAACCATGTTAGAGTTGTTGAAAAGTCTGGTATTCGCGGTAATCATGGTGCCAGTAGTGATGGCTATCATCCTCGGTGCCATCTACGGCCTGGGTGAAGTGTTCAACGTCTTTTCGAACATTGGTCATCGTCGTGACCAGCCTAAAAAGCAGCAATGATTTCCTCCAAAACGCCCGGCCAGCCCGGGCGTTTTGCTCTCAAGTTTATTCCTTTCCCGCCGATATCTTTTACAACGTTCCTTGAGTTTACGCATTAATGGGTACGATTTAGCGCTAGGAACGCCTGCGATATATCGTTATATTTATTTGTATATAACGACACGCACAGGAGCTTCAAATGGCACGTTCATGGGTACGCCTTTTCGCAGGGGCAACGCTGACTCTCTCACTCACCGCCCACGCACTGGCGGATGAAGGAAAAATCACGGTCTTTGCGGCGGCGTCGCTGACTAACGCGATGCAGGATATTGCTGCGGTATACAAAAAAGAGAAAAACGTCGAGGTGGTCTCGTCGTTTGCCTCCTCGTCCACGCTGGCCCGCCAGATTGAAGCGGGGGCACCCGCGGATCTGTTCATCTCTGCCGATCAGAAATGGATGGATTACGCGGTGGAGAAAAAATCTGTTGATACGGCTACCCGCGAAACGCTGCTGGGAAATAGCCTGGTGGTGGTCGCGCCCACAAACAGCAAGCAGGACGACATCGCCATCAACAAACAGACGGACTGGACCCGTCTGCTCAACGGTGGCCGTCTGGCGGTAGGCGATCCGGAGCATGTTCCTGCCGGGATTTATGCGAAAGAAGCGCTACAAAAACTGGGTGCATGGGAGACCTTATCGCCGAAGCTGGCTCCCGCAGAAGATGTGCGTGGCGCGCTGGCGCTGGTGGAGCGTAACGAAGCGCCACTCGGGATCGTTTACGGCTCCGATGCCGTCGCCAGTAAAGGTGTGAAGGTGGTGGGCACCTTCCCGGAAGACTCGCATAAGAAAGTAGAATATCCTGTTGCGATAGTTGATGGACATAAAAATGCGAGCGTGACGGCCTTCGTTGACTACCTGAAGGGGCCGGAAGCGTCCGCTATCTTTAAACGTTACGGATTTACGACTCACGAATGATATTGACCGAACCTGAATGGCAGGCCGTGCTGCTGAGCCTGAAAGTCTCTTCCCTGGCGGTTGCGCTGAGTTTGCCCTTTGGGGTGTTCTTTGCCTGGTTACTGGTTCGCGTGAAGTTTCCAGGCAAAGCCCTGCTCGACAGTGTTCTCCATCTTCCGCTTGTCTTACCGCCTGTGGTGGTCGGATATCTGCTGCTGATCTCCATGGGGCGGCGCGGTTTTATCGGCGAATGGCTGTACGACTGGTTCGGACTGACCTTTGCTTTCAGCTGGCGCGGCGCGGTTCTGGCCGCGGCAGTAATGTCCTTCCCGCTGATGGTGCGCGCTATCCGCCTGGCGCTGGAAGGGGTGGATATCCGGTTAGAACAGGCCGCCCGCACGCTGGGCGCAGGCCGCTGGCGGGTATTCCTGACCATTACGCTTCCGCTCACGTTACCGGGCATTATCGTCGGTACGGTGTTAGCCTTCGCCCGCTCGTTGGGTGAGTTTGGCGCGACCATCACCTTTGTGTCGAACATTCCCGGCGAGACGCGGACCATCCCGTCGGCCATGTATACCCTGATTCAGACCCCGGGCGGCGAAGGTGCGGCGGCCCGGCTGTGTATTATTTCGATTGTGCTCGCTCTGGTCTCGCTGCTGGTATCTGAGTGGCTGGCGCGCCTCAGCCGTGAACGGATGGGGAAATCGTGATGCTGGAACTCAACTTTACGCAAACCCTGGGCAGCCACACCCTGACGCTGAACGAAACGCTGCCTGCCAGCGGTATCACCGCCATTTTTGGCGTGTCCGGGGCGGGGAAAACGTCGCTGATTAATGCGATTAGCGGCCTGACGCGTCCCCAGTCTGGCCGTATTGTGCTAAATAACCGCGTCTTAAATGACGCGGAGAAGAAGGTCTGCCTGTCACCGGACAAACGCCGTATCGGCTATGTGTTTCAGGATGCGCGCCTGTTTCCGCACTACAGCGTTCGCGGGAACCTGCGTTACGGCATGGCAAAAAACATGGCCGGACAGTTCGATAAGCTGGTGGCGCTGCTGGGCATCGAACCGCTGCTGGATCGTCTGCCGTCGTCGCTGTCGGGTGGTGAAAAACAGCGCGTGGCGATTGGCCGCGCCCTGTTAACCGCGCCGGAACTGTTGCTGCTGGATGAGCCGCTGGCCTCGCTGGATATTCCGCGCAAGCGCGAGCTGCTGCCGTATCTGCAACGTCTGGCGCGGGAAATCAATGTGCCAATGCTCTACGTCAGCCATTCGCTGGATGAGATCTTACATCTGGCCGACAAAGTGCTGGTGCTGGAAGCGGGCAGGGTGAAGGCATTCGGCAATCTGGAGGAGGTGTGGGGCAGCAGCGTTATGCATCCATGGCTGCCAAAGGAGCAGCAGAGCAGCATTCTGAAGGTGAGCGTGCTGGAGCACCATCCGCACTACGCGATGACCGCGCTGGCGCTGGGCGATCAGCATTTGTGGGTGAATAAAATCGATACGCCGATTCAGTCCACGTTACGGATCCGCATTCAGGCGTCGGATGTCTCCCTGGTCCTGCAACCGCCGCTGCAAACCAGTATCCGCAATATTTTGCGCGCAAAAGTGGCGCAGTGTTTTGATGATAACGGCCAGGTGGAAGTGCAGCTGGAAGTAGGCAACAGAACGCTGTGGGCGCGCATCAGCCCGTGGGCCAGGGATGAGCTGGGCATCAAGCCTGGCCTGTGGCTTTACGCGCAAATCAAGAGCGTTTCCATAACCGCCTGATTACAGCAGGTGGGTATAAATATACTGCGCGATGCTGTCGGTGGTGTTATCGCCAATCACCACGTCAGCGCGCGCTTTCACCGCGTCATCGGCATTACCCATCGCCACGCCCGTTCCGGACGCTTCCAGCATGCTGATGTCGTTATAGTTATCGCCGAAGGCAATTACGTCCTGCATTGATCCGCCCTGCGATTCAACGAACTGGGTCAGACGCTTTCCTTTGCTGTTGCCTTTGCGGGCGATATCCACCTGATCGTGCCAGGACCATTCACATTCCAGACCCAGCGTATGCTCGACATGTTTTGCGAAAGTATTCAGTTTGGCGGTGTCTTCATCGGTCAGGGCAAATTTCCAGATTGCGTCGACGTCTTCCGCCGCCTGGCGCAGGGAGGAAACCTGAGTGAACACCGGACGCTGCGCTTCCGGCAGAGACAGAGCCCAGTTGCTGGTGCGGATCACATGGCCGGTAGGGCGTTCATACACCATGGCGTTGTCCACATACATCAGGCCGTGAATGGCATGCTCATCCAGTAAATCAATCAATTGCAGCGCCTGCGTAACGGGAAGCGGATCGGAGGCTAAAACCTTTTTTGCCTGATAATCATACAAATAGGTGCCATTACAACAAATTGCAGGTGTATCTAAGCCCAGTGCCTGATAAAAAGGATGAATGGCTACGTGATGTCGACCCGTTACGATGAGAAGTTGATACCCCGCTTCCTGGGCTCGTTTGAGGGCCTCAAGAGAAGAGGGGAGCAGGGTTTTCTGAGGGGTAAGCAGTGTTCCGTCTAAATCCAGGGCAATCACTCGCGAGGTCATTTTTTCTTCCGGGTTAATGTTGAATTTAAGGTCTGTCGGGATGGTACACCGAGAGCGGAACCCTGCAAAATCCCGGACTACAATTCAGCATTCACCGTTAAAAATAATCAGGAGTATTCATGAAACAAACCGTTTATACCGCCAGTCCTGAAAGTCAGCAGATCCATGTCTGGCGTTTGAATACAGAAGGTTCGCTTACGCTGGTTCAGGTTGTTGATGTGCCAGGCCAGGTGCAGCCGATGGTCGTCAGCCCGGATAAACGTTTTCTTTATGTCGGCGTACGCCCGGAATTCCGCGTGCTGGCATACCGCATCTCCCCGGACGACGGCGCGCTGACCTATACCGCAGAAGCCCCGCTGCCGGGCAGCCCGACCCATATTTCCACTGACCATAAAGGCAACTTTATCTTCAGCGGCTCCTACAATGCAGGCTGCGTGAGCGTCACCCGCCTGGAAGACGGTATTCCCGTTGAAACCGTCGACGTGGTAGAAGGGCTAGAAGGTTGCCACTCCGCCAACATTTCGCCGGATAACCGCACGCTGTGGGTGCCAGCGCTTAAGCAGGACCGCATCTGCCTGTTCACCCTGAGCGATGACGGCCATCTGGTCGCGCAGAGCCCGGCGGAAGTCACCACCGTGGAAGGCGCAGGCCCGCGCCACATGGTCTTCCATCCGAATCAGCAGTATGCCTATGTCGTTAACGAGCTGAACAGCTCGGTAGACGTGTGGGAGCTGAACGATCCTAACGGGCAGATCGAGTGCGTACAGACGCTGGACATGATGCCATCTGATTTCTCCGACACACGCTGGGCGGCAGACATTCACATTACGCCGGATGGCCGTCACCTGTATGCCTGTGACCGTACCTCCAGTCTGATCACCGTCTTCAGCGTCTCCGAAGACGGCAGCGTTCTGGCAGTTGAAGGCTTCCAGCCGACAGAAACCCAGCCGCGCGGCTTTAATGTCGATCACAGCGGCAAATACCTGATTGCGGCGGGGCAGAAATCCCACCACATTGCGCTCTATGAAATCCAGGGCGTGCAGGGTCTACTGGAAGAGAAAGGACGCTATGCGGTCGGACAAGGGCCGATGTGGGTTGTGATTAACGCTCATTGATCCGTAGACGAAAAAAAACCTCGCAAATGCGAGGTTTTTTTATGCGCGGTTAATGCATGAGGTAGGCCGGGTAAGGCGCAGCCGCCACCCGGCAGCAGGCATTTTACTGCTTCGGCTCAGCAACCACTTTGCTACCCAGACCGCGGTTGTTATATTCCCACATGCGGTTAAAGTTAGCGTCATTCAGGTTACGCTGCACGTTGTCTTTCTCATCCACCGTGCCGGTGTTGCCGGAGAAAGGACGTTTCGAGATCGCCGCATCCGCCCACGGTTTTGCCATGTTAAAGCCTTCGTTAATCACGCTGTCGCGGATCACGACCTGGCCGTTAGTGGCGGAGTCCACGTCCAGAGAGCGACCAAGCTGCGCCACGCCATCGCCAGCAGCAGTAAAGCGGCTATTCACGGCCAGGAAGCCATAGAACAGGTTAGACTGCGTGGCCGGGGCAAAGACGTAACCTTCCTGCTGCGTACGTGAATTCACCACGCGGAAGTCGGTGTTATCAAATACCACCGCGCCGCGGCCAGAGACCATATCCACGTCGCCTTCAATGTAGCTGTTGGTGACCAGAGTACGCGTCAGACGGTTGTTCTGAAGGGTATTCTGCACGCCGCTGTTGGTCACGAAGAAGATGTTCTGGCGGCCCAGGATATTGACGTTGTTAATCTGTACCTTGTCGCCATCGCTACGCAGCGCCACGGCCTGATGATTACCTGCGTCAACGCTGTCGCCCAGGGTGTTCTGAATGGTCAGGTTCTGCAATTGCAGGCCATTGTTCTGTGACCAGAATACCGCTGAACACATCACGCCAATGGTGGCGGCACGCTTGCGCTGGCAGTTATCAAACATATACCACGCCGGTTTACCTGGCATGTATTTACCGGCCGGGTTCACCAGATGGCGCCAGGTGGTGCTGTCGATCTCTGAATCAATCGCCAGGCCAATTTTTACGTCGACCGCTTTTTCGCCCAGGCCGTAAAGCGTAATGCTTCCCGGTGCCGCCGGAACATAAACGGTTCCTTCGTATTCACCCGGCAGGATGGCAATGTACTGACGAGATGCGCTGTGTTTGGTAATTGCGGCATCAACGGCTGCCTGAATAGAGGTGTGTGTAACGCCCTCTGCCCCGGCCGGGCCGACAACGAAGTCTGGCTGTTTCGGCAGGTTAATAGAAGAAGGCGTCCACGGGGCTGCATTGGGATCCATCGCCGAGAAATAGTGCGCACGGGTGAAGTTCTTCGCTTCAGCCGCTGACAGGATCGGACGGGAAGCGGTGCCCGGAGCAACCTGCTCAGAAGGTTGCTGATCCGGTGGTGTTGAACTGCAAGCGGATAAAGTCACGCCAAAGGCGAGTGCCAACGCCAGACGGGAAATCCTGGAAATATTCAAGGTAATGCTCCTGGGTATGCAAGTCTTATCTGGATAGACGAAATAGCCTGCTTTTTTATACTAAGTTGAGCGAAACGGGAAGATAAAAACCGGAAAAGTTGCATTTTTGCCCGCAGGCGACGGGAAAGTCATCACAAATAAATAACATTTTCCCCCAATGCGGTTGACAGCAGGCGGCAGATGAAAATAAATGTCTATACAACCCATGACAAGTGGAAGGCACATGCAGCAGCTTCATCCCGATGATGTGATATGGCGAAATGCGCGACTGGCAACCCTGGCGACAGGTGAGGCGGAGCCCTACGGCCTGAGAGAACAACATGCCCTCGTTGTGCGCGGCCAGACGATTCTGGCCATTATTCCTGAATCCGAGATCCCCTCCGGGCATCGTCAGTGTGTCGATCTCGACGGGCGTCTGGTTACCCCCGGCCTGATCGATTGCCACACCCATCTGGTGTTCGGCGGCGATCGCGCAGCGGAATGGGAGCAACGGCTTAACGGCGTGTCATATCAGACCATTAGCGCGCAGGGCGGCGGAATTAACGCCACGGTCACGGCCACCCGCAACAGTTCGCCGGAAACGCTCCTGACGGTGGCGCAGCAGCGACTCCAGCGGCTGATGAATGAAGGCGTAACGACCGTTGAAATCAAATCGGGATACGGACTGAATGCCGAAGCCGAAGAGAAAATGCTGCTGGTTGCCCGCCAGCTCAGCCTGAATAATCTGGTCGATATCAGCCCGACGCTGCTGGCCGCGCACGCCGTTCCTGCCGAGTACCGACAGGATCCGGATGCCTATCTGGCGCTGGTCTGTGAGCAGATCATGCCCACGCTGTGGCAAAAAGAGTTATTTGAAGCGGTGGACGTGTTTTGTGAAAACGTCGGCTTTACCCCGGCGCAAACCGAGCGCCTGTTCCGGGCCGCCGCCGCGCTCGGGATCCCGGTAAAAGGGCATGTAGAACAACTGTCGAATCTCGGCGGCGCGGCGCTGGTCAGCCAGTATAAAGGGCTGTCGGCCGATCATATTGAGTATCTCGATGATTCAGGTATTCAGGCGATGGCGCAAAGCGGCACGGTGGCGGTATTGCTCCCCGGCGCGTTCTATTTTCTTCAGGAGCGCCAGCGTCCACCGGTAGCGCAGCTGAGAGAGCAGGGCGTGCCGATGGCGGTGGCTACCGACTACAATCCGGGCACCAGCCCGTTTGCCAGCCTGCATCTGGCAATGAACATGGCCTGCGTCCAGTTTGGCCTCACGCCGGAAGAGGCCTGGGCTGGCGTGACGCGGCATGCGGCGCAGGCGCTAGGACGTGGTGCGACGCACGGGCAGTTAAAGCCCGGTTATGTGGCTGATTTCGTCGTCTGGGAGGCGAATCATCCGGTTGAGATGGTTTACGAGCCGGGGCGGAATCCTATGTATCAACGCGTGTTTCGGGGGCAGGTAGCATGAAACTGTGGCATCCCGTCTCTCCGCAGGTCTGGCAGGGTCGTGACGACAGCGCCGAGTCCAGCACCGCGAAACGTCTCTTCCAGACCATACAACAGCGCGAACACTTTTCTCCCGCGCCGTCAGGCATCGCCCTGCTGGGCTTTGAATGTGATGAAGGGGTTAAGCGTAACCAGGGCAGGCCCGGTGCTGCACAGGCGCCCGATGTGTTGCGTGGCGCGCTGGCGAATATGGCGAGCCATCAGGGGCATGCGCGCCTCGTGGATATGGGCGCTATTTATGTTGAAGGCCACGCGCTGGAGGCGGCACAGCAGGCGCTGAGCGAGGCCATAACCGCGTGCCAGCAATCCGGGATGCGTACTCTGGTTTTCGGAGGTGGACATGAAACCGCCTGGGCGCACGGGCGCGGCGTGCTGGACGCCTTTCCGAACGATCGCCTTGCGGTGATCAATCTGGATGCGCACCTCGATTTACGCAAGGCCGAACGGGCAACGTCCGGCACGCCGTTCCGCCAGCTGGCGCACTACTGCGCGTCTCAGTCGCGGGTGTTTCACTACGCCTGCCTGGGGGTAAGCCGTGCGGCGAATACTCAGGCGCTGTGGGAGGAAGCTGAGCGGTTGAACGTGACGCTGGTTGAAGATCTCGATTTTCGCCGGGATGCGCTATCCGCGCTGGATAGCGTGCTTGCGCAGGCAGACCGGGTTTATCTCACCGTTGACCTCGATGTGCTGCCTGCCGCAGAAATGCCCGCCGTGTCCGCCCCTGCGGCGTTGGGGATCCCGGCGCTGGATCTGTTCCCGGTGATTGAGCGTATCTGCCGAAGCGGTAAACTACAGGCGGCGGATCTGGTGGAATTTAATCCGCACTACGATCGGGACGGTCAGGGCGCTAAGCTCGCCGCCCGACTGGCCTGGCAAATTGCTCACTGGTGGGCATAACAACATTCAAGGAGTCATGATGTTTTCACGCTCGCCCCTGCCGCAGCCGAGCCCTCCCGCGCCTTTTTACGAAAAGGTGAAGCAGGCGATCAGCGAAAAAATCGCCGCCGGCGTCTGGCGCCCGCACGACCGCATTCCGTCCGAGGCCGAGCTGGTGGCGCAGTTTGGCTTTAGCCGAATGACCATCAACCGCGCACTGCGTGAACTGACCGATGAAGGGTTGCTGGTGCGTTTGCAGGGTGTCGGAACCTTTGTCGCCGAGCCAAAAGGACAGTCGGCGCTGTTTGAAATCCGCAGCATTGCCGATGAAATTGCCGCCCGCAACCATCAGCACCACTGCGAGGTGCTGGTGCTTGAAGAGACGCAGGCCAGCGCCGAACAGGCCATCGAGCTGAACGTTACCGAGGGCACCCGGATTTTCCATTCGGTGATGGTGCATTATGAGAACGACATTCCGGTCCAGATTGAAGATCGCTGCGTCAACGCGGAGCGGATACCGGATTACCTGAGCCAGGATTACACCCAAACCACACCGCATGCGTATCTCTCGCTCGTCGCCCCGCTGACGGAAGGGGAGCATATCGTGGAAGCCGTGCGCGCCACGCCGCAGGAGTGCGTGCTGTTGCGTATTAAAGAGCACGATCCCTGTCTGCTGATCCGCCGTCGTACCTGGTCGTCCTCGCAAATTGTGTCGCATGCGAAGCTGCTATTCCCGGGGAATCGCTACCGGTTGCAGGGCCACTTTATGTCATAAGTTTTATAAGCGTGATCGCTAACGCAATATAGCAAAATTGTATCTTTTTTGTTAAATCCGACCTTGTGTGTGCTTGTCTATACAAGTATATCTAAATGCATCACCTGTCCCTTATGAGGAACACACAATGTCGTCAGATAAATACCGCAAGCAGGATGTCCGCGCCGCGCGCGGCACCACGCTCACCGCAAAAAGCTGGCTCACCGAAGCACCGCTGCGCATGTTGATGAACAACCTTGATCCTGAGGTAGCAGAAAATCCCCACGAGCTGGTGGTCTACGGCGGCATTGGCCGCGCCGCGCGCAACTGGGCGTGCTATGACGCGATTGTTGAGTCTTTGACGAATCTCGAAAACGACGAAACGCTGCTGGTGCAATCCGGCAAACCGGTTGGCGTATTCAAAACCCATAAAAATGCGCCCCGCGTGCTGATTGCCAACTCCAACCTGGTGCCGCACTGGGCGACGTGGGAACACTTCAACGAGCTGGACGCAAAAGGGCTGGCCATGTACGGCCAGATGACCGCGGGTAGCTGGATCTACATCGGCAGCCAGGGGATTGTGCAGGGCACGTATGAAACCTTCGTGGAAGCGGGCCGTCAGCACTATAACGGATCACTGAAAGGCCGCTGGGTGCTCACCGCCGGACTGGGCGGCATGGGCGGCGCGCAGCCGCTGGCCGCGACGCTGGCGGGCGCGTGCTCCCTGAACATTGAGTGCCAGCAGAGCCGCATCGATTTCCGTCTGCGTACCCGCTATGTCGATGAACAGGCCGACAACCTCGATGACGCGCTGGCGCGCATCAAAAAGTACACCGCTGAAGGCAAAGCCGTGTCGGTTGCCCTGTGCGGCAACGCGGCGGATATTCTGCCGGAACTGGTGGCGCGCGGCGTGCGTCCGGACCTGGTCACCGACCAGACCAGCGCTCACGATCCGCTCCACGGCTATCTGCCAAAAGGCTGGACGTGGGAAGACTACCAGCAAAAAGCGGAAACCGATCCTGAGGGCACGGTACTGGCGGCCAAACGCGCCATGGCGGAACACGTCTCCGCGATGCTGGCCTTCAGTAAGATGGGTATTCCGACCTTTGATTACGGGAATAACATCCGCCAGATGGCGAAAGAGATGGGGGTGACTAACGCCTTTGACTTCCCCGGCTTCGTGCCCGCCTATATTCGTCCTCTGTTCTGCCGCGGCATTGGGCCGTTCCGCTGGGTTGCCCTGTCCGGCGACCCGGAGGATATCTACAAAACCGACGCCAGAGTGAAAGAGATTGTCGCCGATGACGAACACCTGCATCGCTGGCTGGATATGGCGCGCGAACGCATTAACTTCCAGGGCCTGCCGGCGCGTATCTGCTGGGTCGGGCTGGAGTGGCGGCAAAAACTCGGCCTCGCCTTTAACGAAATGGTGCGCAGCGGCGAAGTCTCCGCGCCGATCGTCATTGGCCGCGACCACCTGGACTCCGGCTCTGTCGCCAGTCCGAACCGTGAAACCGAAGCCATGCGCGACGGCTCGGATGCGGTCTCCGACTGGCCGCTGCTGAATGCCCTGCTGAACACCGCCAGCGGCGCGACCTGGGTATCGCTGCACCACGGCGGCGGCGTCGGGATGGGCTTCTCCCAGCACTCCGGGATGGTCATCGTCTGTGACGGAACTGATGAAGCGGCCGCGCGTATCGCTCGCGTGCTGCACAACGACCCGGCAACCGGCGTGATGCGTCACGCGGATGCGGGTTACGAGATTGCCATTGATTGTGCCAAAGAGCAGGGCCTGAACCTGCCGATGATCCCCGCCACACAAGGAAAGCCTGCATGAACGCGTTAACACTTACTCCCGGCTCGCTGACGCTCAAACAGCTGCGTCACGTCTGGCGTCAGCCGGTGACACTCTCCCTTGATGAAAGCGCCCACCGTGCCATTAACGACAGCGTGGCCTGCGTGGAGGCGATTGTGGCGGAGGGGCGCACCGCCTACGGCATCAATACCGGGTTTGGCCTGCTGGCGCAGACCCGCATCGCCACGCACGATCTGGAGAATTTACAGCGTTCGCTGGTGCTGTCGCACGCGGCGGGGGTTGGCCAGCCGCTGGACGATGAGATCGTCCGCCTGATGATGGTGTTGAAAATCAACAGCCTGGCGCGTGGGTTTTCCGGCATTCGTCTGAGCGTGATCCAGGCGCTGATGGCGCTGGTCAATGCGGAAGTTTATCCGTGGATCCCGGCGAAGGGCTCCGTCGGCGCCTCCGGCGATCTGGCGCCGCTGGCGCATATGTCGCTGCTCCTGCTGGGTGAAGGCCAGGCGCGCTGGCAAGGGGAGTGGCTGCCTGCGAAAGAGGCGCTGAAAAAAGCTGGCTTAACGCCGATCACCCTCGCGGCAAAAGAGGGGCTGGCGCTGCTCAACGGCACGCAGGCGTCGACCGCTTTCGCGCTGCGCGGTCTGTTTGAAGCGGAAGATCTGTTCGCCTCGGCGGTGGTGTGCGGTGCACTGACCACTGAGGCGGTGCTCGGCTCGCGTCGTCCGTTCGATGCCCGCATCCACGAGGTGCGCGGCCAGCGCGGGCAGATTGATGCCGCCGCCATGTACCGCCACGTACTTACCGATACTAGCGACATTGCCGATTCGCATCACAACTGTGAGAAGGTGCAGGATCCGTATTCCCTGCGCTGCCAGCCGCAGGTGATGGGCGCATGCCTGACGCAGCTGCGCCAGGCGGCAGAAGTGCTGCTGGTCGAAGCCAATGCGGTGTCCGATAACCCACTGGTATTTGCTCAGGAAAACGAGGTGGTTTCTGGCGGTAACTTCCACGCCGAACCGGTGGCGATGGCCGCAGATAATATCGCCCTGGCGATTGCCGAAATCGGGGCGCTGTCTGAGCGTCGAATCGCGCTGATGATGGATAAGCACATGTCCCAGCTGCCGCCATTCCTGGTGCGCAACGGCGGGGTCAACTCGGGCTTTATGATCGCCCAGGTCACCGCCGCGGCACTGGCAAGCGAGAACAAAGCCCTGTCGCATCCGCACAGCGTGGACAGCCTGCCAACCTCAGCCAACCAGGAAGATCACGTTTCGATGGCCCCGGCTGCCGGGCGTCGCCTCTGGGAGATGGCCTCTAACACCCGCGGCGTGCTGGCGGTGGAGTGGCTGGCGGCGTGTCAGGGTATTGATTTGCGCGAAGGGCTAAAATCCAGCCCGCTGCTGGAGCAGGCGCGCCAGGAACTGCGCGAGCACGTTACGCACTACGATGACGACCGCTTCTTTGCGCCGGATATTGATAAGGCGATGCAGCTTCTGGAGGAAGGACGGCTGGTGGGGCTGTTACCTTCGGTGCTGTGATTTTATGCCCGGTGGCGCTGCGCTTACCGGGCCTACGAGTACGAAATGTAGGCCGGGTAAGGCGTAGCCGCTACCCGGCTTTTTTTACGAATACATCGCCGTAATCGACGCGCTACCCAGCGAATGGAAATGCACGTTAAAGCCTACCATCGCGCCGCTCGCCCCTTCGTCGACCTCAATCTTGTCCACATCCAGCGCGTGCACGGTGAAGATATAGCGGTGCGTTTCCCCTTTTGGCGGCGCCGCGCCGCCGTAGCCCGCTTTGCCAAAGTCAGTGCGCGTCTGAATCGCACCGTCAGGCAGAGCGACCAGATCGGAACCGGAGCCCTGCGGCAGCACGCGCGTGTCGGCGGGCAGGTTTGCCACGATCCAGTGCCACCAGCCCGACCCGGTTGGCGCATCCGGATCGTAGCAGGTCACGACAAAACTTTTGGTTCCCGCTGGCACATTGTCCCACGCCAGATGGGGAGAGATATTATCCCCCTGATAACCCATCCCGTTAAACACGTGACGTTCCGGCAGCTTTTCGCCGTCGCGCAAATCTTTACTGATGATTTTCATCCGATTTCCCTCGTTACTCACTCATTCAGAAAGTGTAACGCATGGGGTTAAATCGCGAAATGCGCTGAAGTGTTAACGGCTTCAACCACTGCACCGGTCAGCTTGCGGAGCTGATCCGCAGAAATGCTGTACGGCGGCATGAGGTAAATCAGCTTACCGAAAGGTCGCACCCACACGCCCTGGTCAACGAAGAAGCGCTGCAACGCGGCCATGTTCACCGGATGCGTTGTCTCGATTACCCCGATGGCGCCCAGTACGCGGACGTCCGCGACGTATTCCGCCTCCGCCGCCGCGCTTAACTGCTGCTTCAGCTGCGCCTCAATCGCCGCCACCTGCGTCTGCCATGCGCCGCTTTCCAGAATGGCGAGGCTTTCGCTTGCCACGGCGCAGGCCAGCGGGTTGCCCATAAACGTCGGGCCGTGCATAAAGCAGCCCGCGTCGCCGTCGCTGATGGTATCGGCAACCTGGCGGGTGGTAAGCGTGGCGGAGAGCGTCATGGTGCCGCCGGTGAGCGCTTTCCCCAGGCACAGAATATCCGGCGCGATCCCCGCATGCTCGCAGGCGAACAATTTCCCGGTGCGGCCAAAGCCGGTGGCGATCTCATCGGCAATCAACAGGATCCCTTCGCGGTCGCACATCTTCCGAATGCGCTTCAGCCACTCGGGATGGTACATCCGCATTCCGCCCGCGCCCTGCACAATCGGTTCGAGAATAACGGCGGCAATCTCGTGGCGATGGGCCGCCATCAGCCGCGCGAAGCCCACCATGTCCATCTCGTTCCATTCGCCGTCGAAGCGGCTCTGCGGTGCTGGCGCAAACAGGTTTTCTGGCAGATAGCCTTTCCACAGGCTGTGCATGGAGTTGTCCGGATCACATACCGACATCGCGCCGAAAGTGTCGCCGTGATAGCCGTTGCGGAAGGTAAGGAACCGCTGGCGCGTTTCGCCCTTCGCATGCCAGTACTGCAACGCCATTTTCATCGCCACTTCCACGGCCACCGAGCCGGAGTCGGCCAGGAAAACGCACTCCAGCGATTCAGGCGTCATCGCTACCAGGCGACGGCATAAATCCACCGCGGGCTGATGCGTGATCCCGCCAAACATCACGTGTGACATCTGGTCAATCTGCGCTTTCATCGCCGCGTTCAGTCGCGGGTGGTTGTAGCCATGGATCGCCGCCCACCAGGAGGACATCCCGTCAACAAGCCGCTCGCCGCTGGCAAGATGCAGCTCGCAGCCGTGGGCCGAGGCTACCGGATAGACGGGAAGGGGGCGGGTCGTGGAGGTGTAAGGGTGCCAGATATGCTGCTTGTCGAAGGCGAGATCGTCCTGGGTCATAATCGACTTGTAAACCATTTTGAAAAGTTTTAGGTTTACAAGTATAAACCGAACCGACAATTAACAAAACCCTTTGGAGAAGCCCGATGGCTCACCACGCACGCTGGACGATGTCGCAAGTCACTGAATTATTCAACAAACCTTTCCTGGAGCTGATGTTTGAGGCGCAACAGGTGCACCGCCAGCACTTCGATCCGCGTCATGTTCAGGTCAGCACGCTGCTGTCGATCAAAACCGGGGCTTGCCCGGAAGACTGCAAATATTGCCCGCAAAGCGCGCGCTATAAAACCGGTCTCGAATCCGAGCGCCTGATGGAAGTCGAGCAGGTGCTCGACTCCGCGCGCAAGGCCAAAAACGCTGGCTCGACCCGCTTCTGCATGGGCGCGGCGTGGAAAAATCCGCATGACCGCGACATGCCCTATCTGGAGCAAATGGTGAAGGGGGTGAAGGAGATGGGGCTTGAAGCCTGCATGACCCTTGGTACGCTGAACGAAGAGCAGGCGCAGCGTCTCTCGGCGGCGGGGCTGGATTACTATAACCACAACCTCGATACCTCGCCGGAATTCTACGGCAACATCATCACCACGCGCACCTATCAGGAGCGTCTGGACACGCTGGATAAAGTGCGTGATGCGGGGATCAAGGTCTGTTCCGGCGGGATCGTGGGACTGGGAGAGACGGTAAAAGATCGTGCCGGCCTGCTGTTACAGCTGGCAAACCTGCCGACCCCGCCGGAAAGCGTGCCCATCAACATGCTGGTGAAGGTAAAAGGGACGCCGCTGGCGGATAACGAGGACGTGGATGCCTTCGATTTCATCCGCACCATCGCGGTGGCGCGCATTATGATGCCGACCTCTTACGTTCGCCTCTCTGCCGGTCGCGAGCAGATGAGCGAGCAGACCCAGGCGATGTGCTTCATGGCCGGGGCCAACTCCATCTTCTACGGCTGCAAACTGCTGACCACGCCAAACCCGGAAGAGGACAAAGATGTCCAGCTGTTCCGCAAGCTGGGGCTGAACCCACACCAGTCCGAGGTACAGGCGGGGGATAACGAGCAACAGCAGCAGCTGGAGCAGCAGATGTTTAACGCCGACACCGACCAGTTCTACAACGCGGCAGCCGTATGACCTGGCAGGCACGTATCAGGACCGCGCTCGACGAGCGGCGGGCGGCGGATGCGTTTCGGGTGCGCAGGGTAGTGGAAAACGGTGCAGGCCGTTTTCTCTCCCGGGAAGGAGAGCGGTTCTGTAATTTCTCCAGCAACGATTATCTGGGCCTGAGCCAGCACCCGCAGATCGTTCGCGCCTGGCAGCAGGGCGCGGATCGTTACGGCGTGGGCAGCGGTGGCTCCGGGCACGTCAGCGGCTACACCACGGCGCATCAGGCGCTGGAGGAAGAGCTGGCCGACTGGCTGGGCTACCCGCGGGCGCTGCTGTTTATCTCCGGTTTTGCCGCGAATCAGGCGGTGATTGCCGCCCTGATGGGCAAAGACGACCGCATCATCGCGGACCGCCTGAGCCACGCGTCCCTGCTTGAAGCGGCCAGTCTCAGCCCGGCGCAGCTGCGGCGTTTTGCCCATAACGATGCCTCTCAGCTGAACGTCCTGCTGGGTAAACCCTGTTCAGGGCTTCAGCTGGCGGTGACGGAAGGGGTATTCAGCATGGACGGCGACAGCGCGCCCCTTGCCACCTTGCATGACGTCGCAAAACAGCAGAACGCCTGGCTGCTGGTCGACGATGCCCACGGTATTGGCGTCACCGGCGAGGAGGGGCGCGGAAGCGCGCACCAGCAACGCGTCAGGCCGGAACTGCTGGTGGTCACTTTCGGCAAAGGCTTCGGCGTCAGCGGCGCCGCGGTGTTGTGCAGCGAGCCGGTGGCCGATTACCTGGTGCAGTTCGCCCGGCACCTGATCTACAGCACCAGCATGCCCCCGGCGCAGGCCGTGGCGCTCTCTGCGTCGCTTGCGGTGATCCGCGGCGAAGACGGCGCTGAACGCCGGGCGCGCCTGGCCGACCATATTCAGCGTTTTCGCCGGGGGGTAAGCGCACTGCCTTACCGGCTTACCGACTCGCACAGCGCCATTCAGCCCGTGATTGTGGGTGAAAACCCTCGGGCGCTGATGCTGGCACAGGCGCTACGAGAGCGGGGGCAGTGGGTCACGGCGATCCGCCCACCCACCGTGCCGCCAGGCACCGCGCGCTTGCGTCTGACGCTCACGGCAGCGCACGAGCCGCAGGATATCGATACGCTTCTGGAGGCACTGTATGTCTCCTGTCAATAAACAGGCCGTTGCCGCCGCGTTTGGCCGGGCAGCGCAAAGCTATTCACAGCACGATGAGCTGCAACGCCTGAGCGCCCGCGGGCTGCTGGCCGCGCTCGGTGAGGGGCGTTTTGCGCAGGTGCTCGACGCTGGCTGCGGGCCTGGCGGCAATAGCCGCTACTGGCGCGCAACGGGTAGCCACGTCACGGCGCTGGATTTATCCGCGCAGATGCTGGATGAGGCCCGCCAGCAGCAGTCAGCAGACCGTTATCTGGTGGCCGATATCGAGGCCATCCCGCTGGAGGATGCGCTGTTTGACCTTGTCTGGAGCCATCTGGCGGTGCAGTGGTGCGCCAGCCTGCCGCAGGCCCTACGCGAGCTTTACCGTGTGGCACGGCCCGGCGGAGCGGTGGCCTTTACCACCCTGCTGGAAAGTTCGTTGCCAGAGCTGAATCAGGCGTGGAGGGCAGTGGATGCGCAGCCGCACGCCAACCGGTTTCTCTCGCACCAACAGGTCACTCAGGCGCTGGCAGGCTGGCGCTATCGCTGCATGGTCCAGACCGTCACCCTCGAATTTAGCGATGCGTTAAGCGCCATGCGATCGCTTAAGGGTATAGGCGCGACGCACCTGCACGCCGGACGGGAGAAGAAACCCCTTACCCGCGGCCAACTCCAGCGTCTCGAGCTGGCCTGGCCGCAGGAGCAGGGCCGGTTCCCGCTCTCTTATCATCTTTTTCATGGGATTATTGAACGTGACTGAACGTTATTTTATTACCGGCACGGACACTGAAGTCGGTAAAACGGTTGCCAGCGCCGCGCTGTTGCAGGCGGCGCGTCTGCTGGGGAAAACTACGGCCGGGTATAAGCCCGTAGCCTCCGGCAGCGAGATGACGCCGGAAGGCTTACGTAATACCGATGCGCTGGCGCTACAGCGTAACAGCAGCCTTACGCTGGCCTATTCTGCGGTGAACCCCTATACCTTTGCTGAACCCACCTCGCCGCACATCGTCAGCGTCGATGAAGATCGTCCGATTGATTTTTCGGTGCTCTCTTCCGGGTTACGCGACCTGGAAACACAGGCCGACTGGGTGCTGGTGGAGGGGGCTGGCGGCTGGTTTACCCCGCTGTCCGACGAGCAGACATTTGCTGACTGGGTGCAGGCCGAGCAGCTTCCGGTCATTCTGGTGGTTGGCGTGAAGCTTGGCTGTATCAATCACGCCATGCTGACCGCCCAGGCCGTGCAGCAGGCCGGGTTGCGTCTGGCAGGGTGGATTGCCAATGACGTGGTAGCGCCGGGTAAACGTCATGCTGAGTATCTGGCGACGCTGAAGCGGGTGCTGCCTGCGCCGTTTCTCGGCGAGATCCCGAGGCTTGCCGACGGCGCAGAGCAGGCGGAAACCGGACGCTATCTCGACCTCAGCGCCTTATGTCCCGCGCCATCCAGTGCGCAATAAGGTCGTCATCCAGCTCGTTAACGTGGCCCTGTGCCACGTTACGTCCGCGATAGAGCATGCAGAAACGATCCGCTACCCGGCGGATAAACGACAGCTGTTGCTCCGCTAACAGCACCGTCATTCCCAGCTCCCGATTCAACCGCACCAGCAACTGCCCCAGCCTGCGCGCGAAACCGTGCCCTGCGCCATGCATGGGCTCATCCAGAATCAACACGCGCGGACGATTAACCAGCGCACTGGCGAGGGCCAGCTGATACTGGTCGTCAGGGGACAGCGCAGAGGCACGGCTCTGTCGCAGCGGATAGAGCTCCGGAAACAGGGCATACACGTCACTTTTTGATGCCGGGTCGGGTTTCCCCGTCGCCCGCATAGCGATATGCAGATTTTCATCGACGGTGAGCTGAGAAAATATTCGCCGATCCTGCGGGACGTAGCCTATCGTCGGCGGCGCCGGGAATGCTGACGCAGGGTTGAGCAAGTTATGCGGCGGCGCGCCAGCCTCATGCCAGATGATGGTGCCGCTCTCGACGGGCACCTTTCCGGTAATGCAGTTCATAAGCGTGGATTTGCCCATGCCAGGCAGGCCAACAATGCCCGTACAGATGCCTTGCGGGAAATCGATATTCACGTTCCATAGCGTATGTTGGCTTCCGTAAAACTGATTTACAGCACGCAGACTCAACATCTTTCTCTCCTTAAAAATGTGTGGGGTGATGCACAGAGTGATGTCTGCAAAACGCCTGCCAGGAACTTCATAATGATTAAAAAAAGGCCATTTTTAGGAATAACTCACTATCAAAAGCTGAACGTTTATACGAATTGCACACTCCTGGTGCTGCGTATGTCGAATTGTGGTGCAGGAGAAATGACAGAATTGTGATTAAGATCTCGCCAGTCGCTTATGAAAAAATGAACGTTTTCCAGGCAAAAAAGAGTGATAAAAATTTTTTACTGCCGCTTCGTGGGAAAAACCGGGAATTTGCTGGAGTGCATGCTGTACGGGCTGGAGGCAGTTATCCACTATTCCTGTGGATAACCTTGTGCATTAGAGTTAGAAAACCCGCGATAAGCGAGAGAATACGCGGGTTACAACCAAATTGATGCGAAACGCGGCTTAATAAATTAGTCTTTATTTTTTAACGAATTAGATAAAAGCAATTCCCTCAACGCCAGCGAGACCTGTTGCCATAAAACTTTCATAACCGCCCTTGACAAATGTTAAAAAAGTAATAGTTCTGGGGATAACCCCCTGAGGCTGGTGTTTTATTTTGTCACAGTCGAAATTTGGCTCGCGAACGCACTAATCCTCTCTGCGCTACGCTAAATATCCTGACATGCTACTGGTTTTTCATCCAGTGTTTTTTACTGGCAATCCTGGCCACAACGAGTAAAATTACTCACCTGCCGCTTATTCTGTCATCAGGTCGTCGCCCATGAGTAAACCGTTTAAACTGAATTCTGCTTTCCGTCCTTCCGGGGATCAGCCCGAGGCTATTCGTCGCCTGGAAGAGGGGCTGGAGGACGGGCTGGCGCACCAGACCCTGCTGGGGGTTACCGGTTCGGGCAAAACCTTCACCATTGCCAACGTCATTGCCGATCTCCAGCGTCCGACGATGGTTCTCGCGCCGAACAAAACGCTGGCGGCGCAGCTGTATGGTGAGATGAAAGAGTTCTTCCCGGAAAACGCGGTGGAGTATTTCGTCTCCTACTACGACTACTACCAGCCGGAAGCCTACGTTCCCAGCTCCGACACGTTTATCGAGAAAGATGCCTCGGTGAACGAACATATCGAGCAGATGCGTTTGTCGGCGACCAAGGCGCTGCTGGAGCGTCGTGATGTGGTGGTGGTGGCCTCGGTGTCGGCGATCTACGGCCTGGGCGATCCGGATCTCTATCTCAAGATGATGCTGCACCTGACGCAGGGGATGATCATCGATCAGCGTGCGATTTTGCGCCGTCTGGCGGAGTTGCAGTACACCCGTAACGATCAGGCGTTCCAGCGCGGGACCTTCCGCGTGCGCGGCGAGGTGATTGATATCTTCCCGGCGGAGTCGGACGATATGGCGCTGCGCGTGGAGCTGTTCGACGAAGAGGTTGAACGCCTGTCGCTGTTCGATCCGTTGACCGGTCACGTCGAGTCGGTGATCCAGCGCTTCACCATCTACCCGAAAACGCACTATGTAACGCCGCGCGAGCGTATTGTGCAGGCGATGGAAGAGATCAAAACCGAGCTGGCGGACCGCCGCAAGGTGCTGCTGGCGAACAATAAGCTGCTGGAAGAGCAGCGCCTGAGCCAGCGTACCCAGTTCGATCTGGAGATGATGAACGAGCTGGGCTACTGCTCCGGCATCGAAAACTACTCGCGCTACCTCTCCGGGCGCGGGCCGGGCGAAGCGCCGCCGACGCTGTTTGACTACCTTCCGGCGGACGGCCTGCTGGTGATCGACGAATCCCACGTTACGATCCCCCAGATCGGCGGGATGTACCGCGGTGACCGCGCGCGTAAAGAGACGCTGGTGGAGTACGGGTTCCGACTGCCGTCAGCGCTGGACAACCGTCCGATGAAGTTTGAAGAATTTGAGGCGCTTGCTCCGCAGACCATCTACGTATCGGCCACGCCGGGCAACTACGAGCTGGAAAAATCCGGTGATGACGTGGTGGACCAGGTGGTGCGTCCGACCGGGCTGCTGGATCCGATTATCGAGGTGCGTCCGGTGGCGACGCAGGTGGACGATCTGCTCTCGGAAATACGTGCCCGCTCCGCCATCAACGAGCGCGTGCTGGTTACCACGCTCACCAAACGTATGGCGGAAGATTTGACGGAGTATCTGGAAGAACACGGCGAGAAGGTGCGGTATCTGCACTCGGATATCGATACCGTGGAGCGTATGGAGATCATCCGCGATCTGCGTCTGGGCGAGTTCGACGTGCTGGTCGGTATTAACCTTCTGCGAGAAGGGCTGGATATGCCTGAGGTGTCGCTGGTGGCGATTCTGGACGCGGACAAAGAGGGCTTCCTGCGTTCCGAGCGCTCGCTGATCCAGACCATTGGCCGCGCCGCGCGTAACGTCAACGGGAAGGCGATCCTGTACGGGGATAAAATCACCCCGTCGATGGCCAAAGCGATTGGCGAAACGGAACGTCGTCGCGAGAAGCAGCAGCGCTACAACGAAGAGCACGGCATCACGCCGCAGGGGCTGAACAAGAAGGTGGTGGATATCCTGGCGCTGGGTCAGAACATTGCGAAGACCAAAGCGAAAGGCCGCAGCAAGGCCCGTTCAGTGGTGGAAGAGGATACCGTCGCGCTGACGCCGAAAGCGTTGCAGCAGAAGATCCACGAGCTGGAAGGGCAGATGATGCAGCATGCGCAGAACCTGGAGTTCGAAGAGGCCGCGCAAATCCGCGATCAGCTGCATCAGCTGCGGGATCTGTTTATTGCGGCATCGTAGTTTTTTGCCCGGTGGCGTTTTCGCCCTCTCCCTGTGGGAGAGGGCCGGGGTGAGGGCATCAGGCCGCACAAAACGAACCTAACCTAATGCCTGAATCGCCTTTTCCAGCGCCTCGCGCAGCAGATGGCGGTCGTGGCGATATTTAATATCGCTGGCTTCCAGCGGCTCCTGCACCACCACGCGATCGCCAATCCCCGATACATCCACTTTTGGCCCGACCACGACACCATCGATAATTTTCTTACCAACGTACTGTTCCATCAGGTCCAGCTTATCCGCCAGCGACAGGCTTGCCGCCGCCGGGCTGAGTTCGCGGCCTAAATTACCGATATAGACCATGGGCGCAGGCGTTCTGCGCAGCGCCTGCGCCAGCTCTTTCACCAGCAGGATCGGCATCAGGCTGGTATAAAAACTTCCCGGCCCAATCAGGATCAGATCGGCCTCGGCAATCGCTTCTACCGCTTCACGCGTTGCGGGTACGCTGGGGTAGGTCATTAGCTCTTTTGGCGGAAGAAGAAGCTGGTCGATATTCACTTCACCATACACTTCGTGATCGTCGGCATCGATCGCCATTAAATCCACCGGCTGTTCGGACATCGGGATCAGGAATGCATCCACCTTTAACAGGTTACGAATTAAATTGATCGCTTCCAGAGGGCGCACGCTCAGGTGATCCAGCGCCTTTAACATCAGATTTCCAAGGTTATGGCCTGAAAGTTCACCATTCCCGCCAAAACGGTACTCAAACATCGCCGAGGCCACGCTTGGCTCCGTGATAAGCTGGTTGAGGCAATTGCGCATGTCACCCCAGGCAATCCCGCCTTCAGCGCGTCGGATCCGCCCGGTTGAGCCGCCGTTGTCCGTTGTTGTCACGATGCCCGTCAGGCGCGAGCCCAGTGACGATAACGACGACATCACTCGTCCCAGACCGTGACCTCCGCCAAGAGCGACCACACGGTCCAGATCCGCAAAAGTGCGATTGCGCATACCTATTCCTTATCCTGTTAAGCTTGCGTCACAGTAACGCAACTACTCCTAAAAGACGATGCCTCTCACAAACCATAATGACGTATATCAATGCGAAAGCGCTGTTTTTGCGTATTCTGTAGTGAAAATGCACGATAACATCGTTATATATAAATTTATATAGCGAAAAGCGACAATGGCGAAGTGGCGATTTCCACGCTACTATCGCCATAACCACGTTTTCAAAACTGAAAACATACACTCTAGCCCTGGCGCCTGTGTCGAGAGATATGGCGCCCTGGCCGTGGCGGATTTGCCACCAGGGTACAGAAAGAAATGACTGTGCCTCCCGATCTGGAAAGGTGTACATGGCTTCACAACTTACTGATGCTTTCGCGCGTAAGTTTTTCTACTTACGTTTGTCGATTACCGACGTGTGTAACTTCCGTTGCACCTACTGCCTGCCCGATGGCTACAAGCCGGGCAGCGTCACCAATAATGGCTTTCTCTCCGTGGATGAAGTACGCCGCGTCACGCGCGCGTTCTCTGAACTTGGCACGGAAAAAGTGCGTCTTACCGGGGGAGAGCCCTCCCTGCGCCGTGATTTCCCTGACATCATTGCCGCCGTGCGTGAAAACGAACGTATCCGCCAGATCGCGGTGACCACCAACGGTTACCGCATGGCGCGTGACGTGGCGAACTGGCGCGATGCGGGGCTGACGGCGATCAACGTCAGCGTCGATAGCCTGGACGCCCGTCAGTTCCACGCCATTACCGGCCAGGATAAGTTCCAGCAGGTGATGGACGGCATCGATGCCGCGTTCACCGCCGGTTTCGACAAGGTCAAAGTCAATACCGTGTTGATGCGTGATGTGAACCACCATCAGCTGGACACTTTCCTGGCGTGGATCAAACCGCGCCGCATTCAACTGCGTTTTATTGAGCTGATGGAGACCGGGGAGGGTAGCGAGCTGTTCCGTCGCCATCATATCTCCGGCATGGTTCTGCGCGACGAACTGCTGAAACGCGGCTGGATCCACCAGATCCGCCAGCGCAGCGATGGCCCGGCGCAGGTCTTTTGTCATCCGGATTATGAAGGCGAAATCGGCCTGATCATGCCCTATGAAAAAGACTTCTGTGCCAGCTGCAACCGTCTGCGCGTCTCCTCCGTCGGCAAGCTCCATCTTTGCCTGTTCGGGGATGGCGGCGTCGATCTGCGCGATTTGCTGGAAGATGACGCCCAACAGGACGCGCTTGAAGCACGCATTTCCGAGGCGCTGACGCACAAAAAGCAGACCCATTTCCTGCATCAGGGCAACACCGGCATTACTCAGAACCTGTCCTATATCGGCGGGTAATCAGGCTTTAGAAGGAACCAGAAGATGAGTCAGGTAAGCGCGGAATTTATCCCGACACGCATTGCTATTCTTACCGTTTCCGATCGTCGTGGTGAAGAGGATGATACCTCCGGCCACTGGCTGCGCGAGGCGGCACACGAAGCCGGACACCAGATTGTTGATAAAGCGATCGTCAAAGAAAACCGTTACGCCATTCGCGCTCAGGTCTCACAGTGGATTGCGGGTGATGACGTCCAGGTGGTGCTGATCACTGGCGGCACCGGCTTTACCGCAGGCGACCAGGCGCCGGAAGCGCTGCTCCCGCTGTTCGATCGCGAAGTGGAAGGCTTCGGCGAAGTGTTCCGCATGCTCTCGTTTGAAGAGATTGGTACCTCTACGCTTCAGTCCCGTGCCGTCGCGGGGGTGGCGAATAAGACGCTGATCTTCGCCATGCCGGGGTCGACCAAAGCCTGCCGCACCGCGTGGGAAAACATTATTGCCCCGCAGCTGGATGCCCGTACCCGTCCGTGTAATTTCCATCCCCATTTAAAGAAATAAGCTATGTCACAACTGACCCACATAAACGCCGCTGGCGAAGCGCATATGGTGGATGTCTCCGCCAAAGCCGAAACGGTGCGCGAGGCGCGTGCTGAAGCGTTCGTCACCATGCTGCCGGAGACGCTGGCGATGATTATCGACGGCAGCCATCACAAGGGTGACGTGTTTGCCACCGCCCGCATCGCCGGTATTCAGGCCGCTAAACGTACCTGGGACCTCATCCCGCTCTGCCATCCGTTGATGCTCAGCAAAGTGGAGGTAAATTTGCAGGCGCAGCCGGAGTATAACCGCGTGCGTATCGAGTCCCTGTGCCGCTTAACCGGGAAAACCGGCGTGGAGATGGAGGCGTTGACGGCGGCCTCCGTGGCGGCGCTGACCATCTACGACATGTGTAAAGCGGTGCAGAAAGATATGGTGATTGGCCCGGTGCGTCTGCTGGCAAAAAGCGGCGGCAAATCCGGCGATTTTAAGGTGGTAAGCCATGATTAAGGTGCTCTTTTTTGCCCAGGTCCGTGAGCTGGTCAATACCGACAGCCTGACGCTGGACGGCGCTTTCGAAAACGTCGCCGCCCTGCGTGCGCATCTGGCGGCGCAAGGCGACCGCTGGGCGCTGGCGCTGGACGAAGGCAAACTGCTGGCCGCCGTGAACCAGACGCTGGTGGAGTTAACCCACCCGCTGGCCGATGGGGACGAAGTGGCCTTCTTCCCGCCGGTCACAGGGGGTTAAGATGACGGAAACCCGAATTCTGGTCGGCCATGAGCGTTTTAACGTGGGCACGGAATATGACTGGCTGGCCGGGCGCGACGAAGACGGCGCGGTCGTGACGTTTACCGGGAAAGTGCGTAATCATAATCTCGGCGACAGCGTAAAAGCGCTGACGCTGGAGCACTATCCGGGAATGACCGAAAAATCGCTGGCGGCCATTGTGGAAGAGGCGCGAGGCCGCTGGCCGCTAGGGCGCGTTACGGTTATCCATCGCATCGGCGAAATGTGGCCCGGCGAAGAGATTGTGTTTGTCGGCGTCACCAGCGCCCATCGCGGGAGTGCTTTTGCGGCGGGGGAGTTCATCATGGATTACCTTAAAACCAAAGCGCCGTTCTGGAAGCGTGAAGCGACGCCGGAAGGTGAGCGCTGGGTAGAATCACGCGACAGCGATAAGCATGCCGCCAGCCGTTGGTAGTTGGTTTACGCGGATGTGTTACTCTTAACGTGTGTGTTTACTTAATCAGGAGTGAATCATGGACCGATTTCCGCGTTCCGATTCGATAGTTCAGCAGACCCGTAGCGGGCTGCAAACCTACATGGCTCAGGTGTATGGCTGGATGACGGTTGGCCTGCTGCTTACCGCGTTTATCGCGTGGTATGCGGCAAACACGCCTGAACTGATGATGTTTATCTTCTCAAGCAAAATCACCTTCTTTGGGCTGATTATTGCGCAACTGGCGCTGGTGTTCGTGCTCTCCGGGCTGGTGCACAAGCTCAGTGCGGGTATGGCGACCACGCTGTTTATGCTCTATTCGGCGCTGACCGGGCTGACGCTTTCCAGTATTTTCATCGTTTACACCTACTCTTCCATCGCCAGCACGTTTGTGGTGACCGGCGGGATGTTCGGTGTGATGAGCCTGTACGGTTACACCACCAAACGTGACCTGAGCGGCTTCGGCAACATGCTGTTTATGGGGCTGATTGGGATTGTGCTGGCGTCGCTGGTGAACCTGTGGCTGAAGAGTGACGCGCTGATGTGGGCGGTGACCTATATCGGGGTGGTGATCTTCGTGGGCTTAACCGCTTACGACACCCAGAAGCTGAAAAACATCGGTGAACAAATTGATGTTCGCGACAGTTCAAACCTGCGCAAATACTCGATTCTGGGCGCGCTGACGCTTTATCTGGACTTCATCAACCTGTTCCTGATGCTGCTGCGTATCTTCGGCAACCGTCGCTAGTTATTTCCCCCTCACCCTAACCCTCTCCCTCAGGGAGAGGGGATTGCACGGTGCGGGCTTTTCTCCCTCTCCCCGTGGGAGAGGGCCGGGGTGAGGGCATCAGACCGCAGCGCTACCCGACACAACTCACTTCGCCAACATCCTCTCGTTCTTCGCGCGCAGCTTCTTCGCCCGACTCTCCAGCACCAGATAACAGACCGTTGCCAGCGCCAGCGGCAGGAAGTAGTAGATCATGCGGTACGCGAGCAGGGCGGCGATAATCGTCCCGTGAGACACATGCTCCCCCGCAAGCAGCGCGATAAACACCGCCTCCAGTACGCCAATACCCGCCGGAATATGCACAATCACCCCGGCAATACTGCTTACCAGCAGCACGCCCAGCACGAAGAAGTAGTTCACATCTTCGCCAATCAACAGCCAGATAATGGCCCCCATCGCCATCCAGTTAGCGCTGGAAACCACCATTTGCAGGACGGCAAACTTCCATGACGGCAGCACCAGCTTCTGGCCTTTAATGGTCATGTGACGACGTTTGGCAAAGGCGCAGGCCCACAGGTAGGCGGCGATGATCAGCAGCAGTACGATGCCCAGGATGCGCAGGGTAGCCTCATCGATGTACCAGTGCGCAGGCAGCTGCACCACGCCGATGGTGAAAATCACCCCGCCCAGCAGGATATACCCCAGCCAGTTGGTGGTGATGCTTAAGGAGAAAATACGCGTGATGGTGCCGCCCGGTAAGCCAAGGCGGGAGTACAGGCGATAGCGCATACCAATCCCGCCCACCCAGGTGCTCAGCGTCAGGTTAAAGGCGTAGCAGATGAATGACACCAGCATAACCTGCCGTTTGGCAAGCTTATGTCCGCAGTAGGCACGTCCCAGCAGGTCATAGCAGCCGTACATCAGGTAGCTCACAATCACCAGCCCAACGGCCCCCAGCAGGACTGTCCGGTTGTAGTTGCGAATAACTTTCCACACCTCTTCCCAGTCCACCTTTTGGGCATACACCACCAGCAGGACCGCGACGGCAATGAAGAACAGCCAGGTCAGGATTTTTTTCGCCAGCCGCCAGCGAGGATGAGATTTCGACATCAGGTTTTCCCTCCATCTTCCGCCTCTACGCGGTCCTGGGTTTCCATTTCGGGTTGCACAGGCGGATCCACCAGCGCCAGTTTCGGCGTATGCGCGGGCAGCCAGCCCACCATGGCCGGGAAGTGGCGCAGGAAGTGGAACACCACCACGCCGATGCCCACGTTCCACCAGCTCCGTTTCGGCACCATGGACTCATCCACACGCACGCAGTCTTTATTGATAAGACCCTGAAGGTTATCGCGCAGGGTCTGATTAAACTGGCGATCGTGGATGATCAGGTTCGCTTCCAGATTGAGCGATAAGCTCAGCGGATCGAGGTTGCTGGAGCCAACGGTCGCCCAGTGGTCATCCATCACGGCGACTTTGCCGTGCAGCGGGCGGCGGCGATATTCATAGATCTGCACGCCGCTTTTGACCAGATAGCGATAGAGCAGACGCGCGCCCACCTTCACAATCGGCATATCGGGCTCACCCTGCACGATAAGCTTCACGCTCACGCCGCGTCGGGCCGCGTTGCGCATGGCGTGCAAAATCCGGTAACCGGGGAAGAAATAGGCGTTGGCGATAATCACCTCGCGCTTCGCGTTCGCCAGCATCTTCAGGTAATGACGCTCGATATCGTCCCGGTGCTCCTCGTTATCCCGCCAGACGAACAGCGCCTGCGCCTCGCCGGGCTTGCGGTTCTCTTCCGGGCGATGGCGGCGTCGCCACCAGCGGCGTGCGGCCTCTTTGCCGGGTAAGTTTTCCAGCACGAACAGCTGGATGTCCTGAACCACCGGTCCTTCGATACGGATCGCGTAGTCCTGTTTAGCTTCGGGACCGTAATCCGACATATGCTCGGCGGAGTAGTTAATGCCGCCAACGAAGGCCACCGTTTCATCCACCACCACAATTTTGCGGTGCATTCGGCGGAACAGGTTGGTGCGCATGCCGAACAGACGCGGGCCGGGATCGTAATAGCGGAACACCACCCCTGCGGCGGTGAGCTCGTTAACAAATTCGTCGCTGAGATCCGGCGAACCATATCCGTCGAGCAGAACCTCGATTTTTACACCGCGACGGGCGGCATGCAGCAGTGCGCTGTGCAACTGCCTGCCCACGTCGTCTTCAAACCAGATAAACGTTTCGAGAAAGACTTTCTGCTGTGCGTGGCTAATCGCCTCAAAAACCGCCGGATAAAAGTTATCGCCATTTTCCAGCAGCGTAATACGGTTACCTTCCTGCCATGAGCATTTCATAAGTGGATCTCCGCGCTGAGTGGGGCATGGTCGGAGAGATGTCGCCAGTTGAGTAAAGCCAGCGCCGTCGGGCTGCTGGCGTGGGCATTTTTTACGTAGATGCGGTCAAGGCGCAGCAGGGGGAAGCGCACCGGAAACGTCCGCGCGGGACGACCGCGTGAGCGGGTAAAGATCTCCTCCAGCCCCGCCTTCACCTTCAGCGGATGGTTGGCCCGCTGTCGCCAGTCGTTGAAATCACCGGCCACCACTACGGGCTCGCCCTCCGGCAGCGCATTGGTCCAGTCTGCCAGCATCTGTAGCTGGGCCTGACGGTGGGCTTCACGCAGGCCAAGATGAACACAGCCCACATGAATGGGAAAATCGAGCGCCGGGGGGGTGATACGACAGTATAACAGCCCGCGTTTTTCGCTCTCGCCAACGGAGACGTCGCGGTTCTCATAATGCTCGATAGGAAAACGCGACAGCACCGCGTTACCGTGATGCCCCTCCGGGTAGACCGCATTGCGCCCGTAGGCGTAATCGCTCCACATGGTATCCGCCAGAAATTCGTAATGGGGCGTGTCGGGCCAGTTTTCGAAATGCATCGGGTGCACTTCGTGCGCGCCCATGACCTCCTGGAGGCAGACAATATCGGCGCTGACGGTGCGTACCGCGTCGCGCAGCTCCGGTAAAATGAAGCGGCGGTTAAATGCTGTGAAGCCCTTATGAATGTTTATCGTCAGCACCTTAAGCGAGAAATGCTGCGTTTTTTTGCTCATAAACACCTTCCTGGGTGACTATCCCGATGAAAATAAAGTGTAGTAGGCGTCACAAAAAGATGCGGCGTTACGGAATTTTCCGTAAAGTGCGGTAGTCTGAATTAGCAGAGAAAAATCCTTCAGGAGAGAAGCCATGAAGTGGCAACAACGCGTTCGTGTCGCAACCGGTTTGAGTTGCTGGCAGATAATGTTGCATTTACTGGTCGTGGCCGTACTGGTGATGGGCTGGATGAGCGGCACGCTGGTGCGTGTCGGCTTAGGGTTATGCGTGGTTTACGGCGTGACCGTGCTGTCGATGCTGTTTTTACAGCGTCACCACGACGCGCGCTGGCGTGAAGTGGGTGATGTGCTCGAAGAGCTCACCACCACCTGGTATTTTGGTGCGGCAATGATCGTCCTGTGGCTGTTGTCACGCGTGCTGCAAAACAACCTGCTGCTGGCCCTGGCGGGTCTGGCTATCCTCGCAGGGCCTGCGGTGGTGTCGTTGCTCACCAAAGAGAAAAAGCTACGCGATGTTTCGTCTAAACATCGCATAGGCCACTGAGCCCGTTGTGGCCGCGATGACCAGTAGCGGCCACAAACTTCCCCACACAATATCCAGACTCGCATCCTTCAGATAGATTTGCTTGGTGATATCCGTGAAGTGACGAATTGGGTTTATCCACGTCAAATCCTGTAACCACACCGGCATGTTCTCCACTGGCGAAACGTACCCTGAAAGCAAGATCGCCGGCATCATAAAGACAAACACCCCGATAAACGCCTGCTGCTGCGTTGAGCAGAGCGCGGAAATCAGCAGCCCAAACCCCACCAGCGACAGGCCGTAAATCACCATCGTGAAGTAAAACAGCGCCAGCGATCCGGCAAACGGGATCTGGTACGCCCATATTCCCACCCCCAGCACGATGGTGGCCTGGAACGTCGCGACAATCAGTGCCGGCACCGCCTTGCCGACAAATATCTGCCAGGTGGCGAGCGGTGAGACCAGCAGCTGATCCAGCGTACCTTGCTCACGTTCGCGCGCCACGGACAGCGAGGTGACAATCATCACGCCAATGGTGGTGATCATGGCGATTAATGACGGCACCACAAACCATTTATAGTCCAGGTTCGGGTTGTACCAGTTGCGCACCACCAGCTCGCTGTTGTTGGGTTTGGGTTTGCCTGCCATCAGCTCCTGCTGGTAATCCTTCACCACCTGTTGCAAATAGTTCGCCGCAATCTGGGCGCTGTTGGAGTTACGTCCGTCGAGGATCAGCTGCATCGGCGCGGTCTGGAATGTGTCCAGGTTGCGGGAGAAGTCCGCCGGGAAGCGTACCAGCAATAATGCTTTTTGCGTGTCGATGGTGGGCTGGATCGCCTGCGGGCTTTCCAGAAGCAGGACATGGGTAAAGGCTTTGGCGCGGGCGAAACGCTGCGTCAACTCGACGGAATGCTTGCCGTTGTCTTCGTTGTAAATGGCGATGGTGGCGTTGGTGACCTCGAGTGTGGCGGCAAACGGAAACAGTACAACCTGAAGCAGCACCGGCAGCACCAGAATGGCGCGGGTCTGCGGCTCGCGCAGCAAGGATTGCAGCTCTTTGCGGATCAATGTCCATAAACGGTGAAACATCGCGTCGTCCTCCTGTCGGGTGGCGCTTGCGCTTACCCGACCTACAAAATCCGATGGCTAATCTAATCTTCTTTTCGTTTTCATCCACGTCAGCCCGATAAACATCACCGCCGACGCCAGCAAAAACAGGGTGTTGATAATCAGCACCACCGGAATATTTCCCGCCAGGAACAGGCTTTGCAGGGTGCTCACAAAGTAGCGCGCCGGAATGATGTACGTCACGGCGCGGATCACCGCCGGCATACTGTCTATCTGGAAGATAAAGCCGGAGAGCATAATCGACGGCAGGAAGGCGGCATTAAGCGCCACCTGCGCGGCGTTAAACTGGTTGCGGGTGATGGTAGAAATTAACAGTCCCATCCCCAGCGTGCTGAGCAAAAACAGGCTGGTAATAAAGAACAGCAGCACCAGCGAGCCGCGGTACGGCACGCTAAGAATAAATACCGAGACCAGCATACACAGCAGCATCGCCAGCATGCCGAGGAAGTAGTAGGGGATCAGCTTGCAGAGCAGCAGCTCGACGCGCGTCACTTCGGTCGAGAGCAGCGCCTCCATGGTGCCGCGCTCCCATTCGCGGGCGATCACCAGCGAGGTGAGGATCGCGCCAATCACCGTCATGATGATGGTGACCGCCCCCGGAATAATAAAATGCTGGCTGATGGCGGCGGGGTTAAACCAGTAGCGCGTCTGCACGTCAATCAGCGGTTCAAACTTTTCCCCCCGGTCTTCGGCGCGCTGCATCTGCCAGAGCTGCCAGATCCCCTCCGCATAGCCCTGCACGAAGTTGGCGGTGTTAGGCTCGCTGCCGTCGGTGATCACCTGAATTGGCGCATCGGCGCCCGGGCGTGCCATATTGGCGGCAAAATCGACCGGAATGACGATCAGACCGCGAATTTTTCCGGCCTGCATTTTCTGGATCAGTTCCTGCCGGTTGTCGCTGATGGTGGCATCGATGTAGGGCGAGCCGGTCATGGCGTGGGTGAAGTCCAGCGCCTCTTCGCTCTGCTGCTCCAGCAAAATCCCGACCCGCAGCTTGCTGGAGTCGAGGTTAATCCCGTAGCCGAAAATAAACAGCAGCAGCAGGGGGATCACCACCGCAATCAGCCAGCTGCTGGGGTCACGCACAATCTGCCGCGTCTCTTTGACGCACAGGGCGCGCACCCGGCGCCAGGAAAGGGCGTTACTGCGCATGAGTATTCTCCTTATCCCAGTCGTGGATGAGGGTGATAAACGCCTGCTCCATGGTCGGGTCTGGCTGCGCGTCGTCGGCGGCCTGCGCTTTCAGGTCATCCGGGGTGCCGTGGGCAATCAGCTTGCCGCGATAGACCAGCCCGATGCGGTCGCAATACTCTGCCTCGTCCATAAAGTGGGTGGTGACCATCACGGTCACGCCTTTTTCCACCATGCTATTGATATGCAGCCAGAATTCGCGGCGGGTGAGGGGGTCCACGCCTGAAGTCGGTTCATCAAGAAACAGGATATCTGGCTCGTGCATCAGTGAGCAGGCCAGCGCCAGCCGCTGTTTGAAGCCAAGAGGCAGAGCGTCGGTAGCGTGTGAGGCGATATCGGTCAGGCCGAAGGCGTCGCACATGCGGCCGATCTTCTCATTCTGTGCCCGTCCCCGCAGGCCATAGACGCCGGAGAAAAATCGCAGATTTTGCTCCACCGTCAGGTTGCCGTAGAGCGAAAACTTCTGCGCCATATAGCCCAGGTGCTGGCGCGCCTTGCCGGAGCTGACTTTCAGATCCATATCCAGCACCAGTGCCTTGCCGGACGTCGGCACCAGCAGGCCGCACATCATCTTAAAGGTGGTCGATTTTCCCGCGCCGTTCGGCCCGAGCAGGCCAAAAATCTCGCCGCGCTTCACGGCAAAATTGACGTTATCGGTGGCGGCGAAATCGCCGAATTTTTTGGTGAGCGATTTTGCTTCAATGACCGTTTCGCCCGGCGTGCCTTCCACCGTGTGCAGGATGGCGCCAAGCGGTGATTCTGAGGTTCCCGCCCCGCCCAGCAGATCGATAAACGCATCTTCAAAGCGCGGCGCGGTCTCTGTCATGTCGATCTCAGGCATACCCTGCGCACGGCGGATATCGTCGGCGGTAGTCTCTTTATTGAGGATCACGCGCACCGAACGGCCCTGAATCATCCCGTCGCTCACCTGCGGCAGCTTCAGTACCCGTTGCAGCAGCTTGCGGTTGGACTCCTGCGCGCTGTGCAGCAGAAAACTGCGCCCGGCCATGGTTTGCGTCAGCTCGGTGGGTTCGCCCTGATAGAGCAGTTCGCCTTCATTCATCAGCAGCACGTCGCGGCACTGCTCTGCTTCATCAAGGTAAGAGGTACTCCAGAGGATCAGCATGCCGTCACCCGCCAGCTCGTGCACCATCTGCCACAGCTCGCGGCGGGAAATCGGGTCCACGCCCACGCCGGGTTCATCCAGCAAGAGCACCTTCGGTTCGCCCACCAGCGTGCAGGCCAGCCCCAGCTTCTGCTTCATCCCGCCGGAAAGTTTGCCCGCCAGCCGGTCGGTGAACGGGCCGAGGGAGGTAAACGCCAGCAGACGCTGGAAGGTTTTCTGCCGGGTTTCGCCGGTAACGCTGCGCAGATCGGCATACAGGTTGAGGTTTTCCATTACCGTCAGATCTTCGTACAGACCAAACTTCTGCGGCATATAGCCGAGCATGCCGTGGAGCGCCGCGTCGTCTTTGATCGGATCGAGGCCAAGCACGCTGGCACTGCCTTCATCCGGCTTCAGCAATCCCGCCAGCATCCGCATCAGCGTGGTTTTACCCGCGCCGTCCGGCCCCACCAGCCCGGTCACATAGCCTTTCTGAATCGTACAATTCAGCGGCGCGACCGCCGGTTTAGCCATTCCCGGGAAGCGTTTGACCAGATTGTTGAGCTGGATAACCGCATCATTCATGTCGTTCCCCGTCGTTTAAGGTCACGGTAACAGGCATGCCCTGACGCAGCGCGTCGTCCGCATCGGTGACGATGATGCGCAGGCGATACACCAGGTCGGTACGCAGGTCCGGGGTTTCAACGGTTTTTGGCGTGAACTCGGCGGTAGGGGAGACGAAGCCCACTTTGCCGTGATACGGCTTGTCCGGGCGACCGTCGGTATAGAGCAGCAGTTCGCGGCCCGGCTGCATCTGGCCCAGATTTGGCTCATCAATGTAAGCGCGCACCCACACCGGACGGGTTAAGGAGAGCGTTAACACGGTGCTGCCCGCGCTGAGCATGCTGCCCGGCTCCACGGCGCGGGTCATCAGCGTGCCGTCAGACGGGGCGACTAACGTGGTGTCGTGCAGATCCAGCTCCGCCTGGGCTAACTGCGCCTGCGCCTGCTCAAGGCTGGCCTTCGCCTGGGCAATGTCCTGCGCACGGTTACCGGTGCGGTACTGGCTTAGCTTATCCTGGGCAGATTTCAGCGTCGCCTGTGCCTGGTCGCGGGATGAGCGCGCGTTTTCCAGGTCGTTGGCGGAAATAGTACGGCTTTTCCATAAGCCTTGCTGACGGTTATAGAAATTCTGCGCATAGTCATAGGCGGCTTTTGCCTGCTTAACGGCAGCGGCCGCCTGGGAGATCTCTTCGTCACGGTAGCCCGCCAGCATCAGGTCGTATTGCGCCTGTGCGACGGAGACGCCTGCTTTTGCCTGCATCAGCGCGTTCTCAAACGGGGCTTTGTCCAGCATTCCCAGCGTCTGCCCGGCTTTGATGGCATCGCCTTCGTCAACGTTCAGCGAGGCCAGCCGTCCGCCGACGCGGAAGCTCATGTTCACGGTGCGGATATCCACGTTGCCGTACAGCGTCAGGCCACGATCCTGCTGGCTCTGATACCACAGCCAGCCACCGATTCCCGCAGCAAGTAACACAACAACCACCAGAATGATGGCGACAGGTTTTTTCATGACTTCTGGCTCCTTTGCGTTAAGCCTTGCAGGATCAGATCAACGTGACAGGTAATGACCTGGCTAATTTGCGCGGCTTTATCCTCATCGAATTGTGTCCAGCCCGTACGTAACAGGATGGTCTCACGCCCCAGACGGAAGGCGAGCACTTCGCCCAGCAGGGCGTGGGTATGCAAAATGGTGTCGGTATCGCTGGCGTCCCGTCCGGTATAGGCGGCGATCAGCCGGGTCAGATGGCTGTGCATCGGGGCGATCACCTGATCGTGCACCAGCTGGTACGCGGTAGTGGGGGAGAGCTGCTCGCGGGAGATAAATTTGCTCAGGTTCAGCGTATCGTCGTGCGTCAGCAAGCGGATCATGTTGTGACAGGCGTTAAGGATCAGCTGGCGGATGGCAGCCCGGTCAGGCTCTGGCTGGCTGAACAGCGCGGTGGCTTCTTCCACGTGCGGGCGAAAGCTGGTGCCGATAAAATCCGCGATCCACTGGGCGCAGGCGAGGTATAAATCCTCTTTTGAGCCAAAATAGTAGGTGATGGCCGCAATATTCTGCCCGGCCTGAGCGGCGATATCCCGCGTGGTAGCATGCAGACCATACTCGCCAAACTGCGCCAGCGCGGCGGCGATAAGCTGACTTTTCGCCTGTTCGCCTTTGGTTGTCGTTGGGGTTGTATTCATAGCAGCATTAAAAATTAATCAATCGATTGATTAAGATTATGCCTGATTTGCGCAAACGTCGAGTCATCGCCGGGGATATTTTATGCGCCACGTCACAAAAGCTGCTACACTCCGCTCCTTCGCGACATTGTGGTTTTTGTCCTTCTATTCGTTATATCTCCCTGAAAACTACACCTGTGATGGTCGGGGCGGTTCGGAGTTTTTATGTCTTTTGATTCCCTTGGTCTGAACCCGGAAATTCTGCGCGCCATCGCAGAGCAGGGCTACGTTGAGCCAACCCCTATCCAGCAGCAGGCCATTCCGGCCGTTTTGCAGGGCCGTGACCTGATGGCAAGCGCGCAGACCGGTACCGGTAAGACCGCGGGCTTTACCCTGCCGCTGCTGGAGCTGTTGGTAAAAAACCAGCCGCACGCCAAAGGCCGTCGTCCGGTGCGTGCGCTGATCCTCACCCCAACCCGCGAACTGGCGGCCCAGATTGGCGAGAACGTGCGTGAATACAGCCGCTACCTCAACATTCGTTCGCTGGTGGTTTTCGGCGGGGTAAGCATTAACCCACAGATGATGAAGCTGCGCGGCGGCGTGGACGTGCTGGTGGCAACGCCGGGGCGTCTGCTGGATCTGGAACACCAGAACGCGGTGAAGCTCGATAACATCGAAATTCTGGTGCTGGACGAAGCCGACCGTATGCTGGATATGGGCTTCATCCACGACATTCGCCGCGTGCTGGCGAAGCTGCCGACGCGTCGTCAGAACCTGCTCTTCTCCGCGACTTTCTCCGACGAGATCAAGGCACTGGCGGAAAAGCTGCTGCATAACCCGCTGGAAGTGGAAGTCGCGCGCCGCAATACCGCCTCCGAGCAGGTGACGCAGCACGTGCACTTTGTGGATAAGAAGCGCAAGCGGGAACTGCTCTCCCAGATGATCGGCCAGGGCAACTGGCAGCAGGTACTGGTCTTTACCCGCACCAAGCACGGCGCTAACCACCTGGCGGAACAGCTCAATAAAGACGGTATTCGCAGCGCGGCGATCCACGGCAACAAGAGTCAAGGTGCGCGTACCCGCGCGCTGGCTGATTTTAAATCCGGCGACATACGTGTGCTGGTGGCAACCGACATCGCCGCCCGTGGCCTGGACATTGAAGAGCTGCCGCACGTGGTGAACTACGAGCTGCCAAACGTGCCGGAAGACTACGTGCACCGTATCGGCCGTACCGGCCGTGCGGCGGCAACCGGGGAAGCGCTCTCTCTGGTCTGCGTGGATGAACACAAGCTGCTGCGCGACATCGAACGCCTGCTGAAGAAAGAGATCCCGCGCATTGAAACCCCGGGTTATGAAGTGGACCCGTCGATCAAAGCTGAGCCAATTCAGAACGGTCGTCAGGGCGGCGGTCGCGGTCAGGGTGGCGGTGGTCGCGGTCAGCAGCCGCGTCGTGCCGAAGGTGGCGCGCCGAAATCTTCGGGCAAACCGCCGCGTCGTAATAACGACAGCAAACCAGCCGGTGAAAACCCGTGGCGTAGCGGCGAAGGGAAACCGGCAGGCGAGGGGCAGCGCCGACGCCGCCCGCGTAAACCTGCTAACCCGCAGTAATCTGGAAGCCCGGTCGTAAAGCCGGGCTTTTCTTTTTGCGGCAGCGAAGAGAAAGTGCCACAATAGTGGCTGTTTATACAGTGTTTCAGGTTTTCCAATGGCTTTAACCGCTGCGCTCAAGGCGCAAATTGGCGCATGGTATAAGGCGCTACAACAGCAGATCCCCGACTTTATCCCCCGAGCGCCGCAGCGGCAGATGATTGCTGACGTGGCCAAAACGCTCGCCGGGGACGACGGGCGACATCTGGCGATTGAAGCCCCGACCGGCGTCGGGAAAACCCTGTCGTATCTCATTCCCGGCATTGCCATCGCGCGGGAAGACGACAAAACGCTGGTGGTCAGTACCGCTAACGTGGCCTTGCAGGATCAGATCTTCAGCAAAGATTTGCCGCTGCTGCGCAAAATTATCCCCGATTTACGGTTCACCGCCGCCTTTGGTCGCGGGCGCTACGTCTGCCCGCGCAATCTGGCGGCGCTGGCCAGCAGTGAACCCTCCCAGCAGGATCTGCTCGCGTTTCTTGATGACGAGCTGACGCCAAACAACAAGGCGGAGCAGGAGCAGTGCGCAAAGCTAAAGGCCGATCTCGACGGCTACAGGTGGGACGGCCTGCGGGATCACACCAGCCAGGCGATCGGCGACGACCTGTGGCGCAGGCTCAGCACCGATAAAGCGAGCTGCCTGAACCGCAACTGTCATTACTATCGCGAGTGCCCGTTCTTTGTCGCCCGGCGTGAGATTCAGGAAGCGGAGGTGGTTGTCGCCAACCATGCGCTGGTGATGGCTGCCCTGGAGAGTGAAGCGGTCCTGCCGGAGCCCAAAAACCTGCTGCTGGTGCTCGATGAAGGTCATCATCTGCCCGACGTGGCGCGGGATGCGCTGGAGATGAGTGCGGAAATTACTGCCCCGTTGTTTCGCCTGCAACTCGATCTGTTCTGCAAGCTGGTGGCAACCTGCATGGAGCAGTTCCGCCCGAAAACCACGCCGCCGCTGGCGGTCCCGGAGCGGCTGAGCGAGCACTGTGAAGAGGTGTACGGCCTCATCGCCTCGCTGAATAACATTCTCAACCTGTATCTCCCCGCCACCCAGGAAGCGGAACACCGCTTTGCGATGGGTGAGTTGCCACAGGAAGTGATGGAGATTTGCCAGCAGCTGGCGAAGCACCTTGAAAAGCTGCGCGGGCTGGCGGAGATGTTCCTCAACGATCTCAGCGAGAAAACCGGTACCCATGACGTGGTGCGCTTGCACCGCATTCTGCTGCAAATGAACCGCGCGCTGGGCATGTTTGAGGCGCAGAGCAAACTCTGGCGGCTGGCCTCGATGGCGCAGGCGTCCGGGGCGCCAGTGACAAAGTGGGCCACCCGCGAAGTGCGAGACGGACAGGTACATCTGTTCTTCCACTGCGTGGGCATCCGCGTGGCCGATCAGCTGGAAAAGCTGATCTGGCGCAGCGTGCCGCACGTGGTAGTGACGTCGGCAACCCTGCGTTCACTGAACAGCTTCTCAAGGTTACAGGAAATGAGCGGCCTGAAAGAGAAAGCGGGGGACCGTTTTGTGGCCCTGGACTCGCCGTTCAACCACTGTGAGCAGGGCAAGCTGGTGATCCCGCGCATGAACTATGAGCCGCTTATCGATAACGAAGAGCAGCATATTGCGGAAATGGCGGCCTACTTCCGCGAGCAGGTTGAGAGTAAAAAATACCCCGGTATGCTGGTGCTGTTTGCCAGCGGCCGCGCGATGCAACGCTTCCTGGAGCACGTCACCGATCTGCGCTTACTCCTGCTGGTGCAGGGCGATCAGCCGCGCTATCGGCTGGTGGAAACGCACCGTAAACGCATTGATAACGGCGAGCGTAGCGTGCTGGTGGGGCTACAGTCCTTTGCGGAAGGGCTGGATTTAAAAGGCGACTACCTGACGCAGGTGCATATCCATAAAATTGCCTTCCCGCCCATCGACAGCCCGGTGGTGATCACCGAAGGCGAATGGCTGAAAAGCCTTAACCGTTATCCGTTTGAAGTGCAAAGCCTGCCTGCGGCGTCGTTTAACCTGATCCAGCAGGTCGGGCGCTTGATCCGTAGCCACGGCTGCTGGGGCGAGGTGGTGATTTATGACAAACGCCTGCTTACCAAAAACTATGGCCAGCGGCTGCTGAATGCGCTGCCGATCTTCCCGATTGAGCAGCCAGAAGTGCCGGAGGTAAAAAAACGCCCGGCAAAACCCTCTGCCGGGCGTACAAAAAGCATCCGTGCAAAGAGGCGCGGTCCTACTGGTAAGTGAATGTTACCTGAATCACGCTGTTGAACGTCCCGGCAGTGACGGGCATTGAGGTGGCGTAGTAGCGTGCGGACAGAGGAAAGGTTGCCGTGTGGTCGCTCGGATTGATGGCGGCGTTAAAGGCGGCCTGCGGGGCAATCAGTATTTTGTCCTGTCGGTCTGCCAGCTCCAGCGCCAGTCCCTTTGCGCTACCGATATTGGCAAATTTGGTCGGATGCACGCTGTCTGCCTGGCCATAGAAAAAGGCCGTGGCAAGCGCCAGCGTGGCTGGGCAGTGCGATACTGACAGGGAAAAGTCTTTCCACTCACCGGTATCCCCCACGTCTTTAAAACTGCCCGACACCGCCAGGCCTAAGTCCACCGTCAGGTTGCGGCTGGCGCTGTCAATAATGCAGGTATTGGCGTAAATATTTCCCGTCATCTGGATCTGAATGTCGTCTGCGTGAGCCTGGGCCAGTAAGCCTACCGTCAGAAACGCGATTGTCTTTTTCATGTTTGTCACTTATAGGCGAGAGTGATGGTTGCTACGGTGTTGGCGGGGCCGGGCGTCACCACATCGCTGGTCTGCTCGTAGCGAACCTGAAAGGGGATATCCAGCGTTTCATTGGCAACGGCCTGGCTTTGGGTGTTGACGTAGGAGTCAAAGGTCGCGATATGGTCATCAAACAGCATTCTTACCCCGACGCCCCTTGCCATGCCCGTCTGCTTCGTCAGTTTGATCACTCCCTCAAATGCCGTTTCGTACCCGTTAGCACTGGTGATTTTTAGCTCAGGCTGAACGGTTGTGTCACAGTTAACGGTGATATTAAACGTCTGAGCGGGGCTGGATAAAAACCCCACGCTCATAAAATCACTGACGGGAAAATCGCCCAAATTAACGGTGAGATTTTTTGGCGAAACAGAGCAGGTGACCTGATGCAAAATGACGTTACCTGCATACGCAATATGATTAGGGCTGCCGATCCCTTCATGGCCAAAAACGCCAATGCCGAATTCGGTCTGAGACTGCACCAGCGTGCCGGATGTCACGGCGTCGCTTGTTTTCACCAGTTCAAGCGTGACGTCAAAGTTAAACGACTGTGTGCCATCGGTAGAAACATAGGCAACAGGCGTTCCGCGTGAATCGCACTGTACTCCGCCTGCTCCGCTGATTCGCTGACCCTGATCGTTCATTAGTGCGACCCCAATCCCCGGTACGCCGGAATCATAAACGCCCCTGAGCCCGGGAATTTCCGCGCCGGTGCCGTAGTAGCAGGAAACAATTTCCAGACCGCTGTCAATACTCTGATCGCAGTGCCCGGCAACATGAACGCTTTGCTCTGTACCCGGGATAGTTGCGCCAACGGCCAGCGTCGTCGGTACAGAGATGGAGGCCACGTTAATCATTTTGGGCAGATCCGGCGTGGTGCAGGTCGCCTTCGCATGCGGCATAAATAACGCGGCGGTTCCCAGAACCAGTAAGAAAAAGCACTGTTTAATCATTTGCATAATCGTTAGCCTGAACGGTAATCAATGACACTGCGCGGCAGCGTTAATGATGCTGGTTTTCTCTTTCTCATCCGTTAGCGCATAGTCAGCGACGCAGTGCTCGCTCGCCTCCTGTCCCCAGGAAACGTTGAGATGCCCTTCCTGTGGCAGACCCGAGAGGTAAGTCTGGCCGTCATTTCCGACAATAAATTCGCTGTCCTTATCCCCGGTGGTGACCGTTGCGCCGAAGGGCAGCGGTTTACCATTTTGTGTAAGCGTCATCAGGACGCGATTACCCACGCGGGTAGTAAAGCTGGCGCGCACCACGGCCCCTCGGGTCGGCGTCACAATTTGCGCCGCGTGGGTGACGTCGGCATCCTCCGGCAGCGTTTCGGTATCCAGTGCGATGGTGTTATGGCGATACGCGGTCACGAACGGCACGACGGTATAGCCGCGGAAGTCAGTCTCCACGCCTGTCTGGTTGGTGATATGGGTGCCGTGCGTACCTGGCGCTTTCACCAGCGCGATGGTTTCACCGAGCGGCTGGCTCAGGGTTATCCCGTTAGCGTGGGCCACCACGCCGCCCTGCAAACCGACGTTCAGGGTCTGCTGATACTTATCCTGACTGACGCCTGCGCTCACTTCGCCGTAGGTCGCTTTGTAATCGGTGTTGATGCTGGTGGAGTTACCGCTGCCGGTGCTGCTCAGCCCTTCCTGGATATTCCAGTTCAGGTTGTCTTCTTTCAGGGCCGTACCGTTAAGACCGATGTTCTGCGTGGTGCCATCTTTGGTGTTGTTCAGGTTGTACGTGGCCCAGGTATTATGCATCCAGCGATCCAGCGGAACCGAAACGCTCAGCGAGAACTGGTTGTCGTTTGTTACCTCATTACCGTCTTCATCGCTGTCGTGGGTGTTTTTGTTCATGCTGTAGCTGAGGCTGTAGCTCACGCCGTGCCAGCTGTTGTTGTAGCTGACGCTCAGGGAGGTCATGTTCTGGCTCTGGCTCCAGTAAGTTTCCTTCACCATGCTCAGCGTCACCGACCCCCAACCTTCTGGCAGCGTCTGGTCAATGGTGGCTTCTGTACGGGCGCGGCGCTGCTGGGGAGCAGACCAGTCGTCGGCGCGGGTATACGACTCCATAGTGTCGTCCAGGGTGTAAAACCCCTTGCTGTTATAGCGATAGCCCGCAAGCGAAAAGTTGGTGCCTGAACCGGCGAAATCTTTGCTGTAGCGTACGCGCCACGACTGGCCCTTGCTGGACTGCTGTTTTTTCAGCAGGGCTCTGGCGCGGGTCACGTCAATGGAGAACGCCCCGAGATCGCCCATGTTTTTCCCGGCGCCGAGCGCCTGGGACTGATAGTGGCTGCTCTGCTGCACGCCGCCGTAGGCCGTGAAGCCGTGAGGTAAACCGTAGATGGCGCTTCCCTGGGCAAACGGGGTCTTTTCAACGTCTTTGTCATAAGAGCGATAACGCCCGGCGGTTACGCTGTAGCGCAGGTTTTTTTCACGCTGCAATACCGGCACGGAGGCAAACGGCACCACGAAATGACTTTCGCTGCCGTCAGTTTCTTTCACCGTGACCTGGAGGTCGCCGCTGCTGCCGGTGGGGTAGAGGTCGTTAATTTCGAATGCGCCCGGCGCGACCGTGTTCTGATAAATCACGTACCCGTTCTGGCGGACCATCACCAGCGCGTTACTGTGGGCGGTGCCGCGAATAATAGGGGCATAGCCTTTTTCGCTGTCCGGCAGCATGTCGTTGTCGGATTTCAGCTCCACGCCGGTGTAGGGGACGCTGTCAAAAACGTCGGAAGGTGAGGTGCTTTGGCCCACCGTCACGTCACTTTTCATCGCCACCATATCGCGTTGCGCATAGGTATAAACGGAGGTGAATTTCTGTTTCTCCTCGTGGCCCGTGGTGCTGCGATTCCAGGTGGAGTAGTTACGAACGCGCCATGCCCCGAGGTTGAAGCCGGGACGCAGGTTAACGTACTGGCTGCTGCTATCCTCTTCACCCTGCTGGCGCGCATGGCTCTGGCTGGCGTTGACGCTGTAATTAAGCAGGCCCGCGTTGATCCCTTCGTCAAACTCTTTCGGGTCGATGTAACCGCGTGGCACCTGTCCGAGCGCCTTTTGCGGAATGCTCAGCAGCAGCTGCTGATTGCGCACGCGAAAGGTCGCGGATGCCGAAGGGATGGCGTGTAGATCGGCGCATTGACCTTCTGCCCTCAGCTGCGGATATTTTTGCGTTTTGATCCCGAGGCTCTTTAATTCGTCCAGTGTAAAACAAGGCTGAAGCGTGCTGGTGCCCTGCGGATCTTTAACTACGTTAAAGGTCACGTCACGGGTATCAATTTTATTGTTATTGATAAATACCGCGACCTGATATTTACCTGGCGCCTGACCGGGACCTTTTTCATAGACAGACAGATCGGTCTTTTCCTGCTGTGGATTATCAATGTCCAGCAGGGCAGGGTTAAAATAATCATCAGCCAAAACCTGCTGCGCAAAGATCGCCATTGCCAGGCAACAAAAAGTCATCAGTAATGACGAAAATCGGCAGGTGAACGGCTTTTTATGGCGGTACATGATGATTTTATTACCGGGCAATATTATTAATGAACGTGTTTAGACCATGTCTGGCTGATGCTGCCGTAATCAGTAATAATGGAATACGCGACGGTCGAGCCTCCGACATTGCCAGGTAAAGCAAAATGCGTTTCAGTTTTTGGCACAGCCCAGGTGGCTTTCGTGATTTTCTGACCATTCAGGGTGACGGCCTGAAAATTCATATAGAAAGGCGTGGGATTGTTCACCACTAAATCATTCCCTTCGCGATGCCATTCAAGTTTATCGGCCATATCTTCTGGTTTGCCTTTTACCGCTGACGGGCGATAGAGCAATTTAATTCGGGTGTTAATGGCAATTTGCAGCGTATTTACACCCTCAACATGCTTTGAGGAAGGGATCGCTTTAATATTCAGCCAGTACAGAGATTCCCTGTCTTCCGGTAAATTTCCTCCCGTACGCACCACGCGCAGGACGTTATCCTCTTTCGCATCCAGTCGGAAAAGCGGCGGGGTGATCAGGAACGGGGCTTTGGCCGGGTTTTTACCGCCGGAATCGACCCAGGACTGCACCAGATAATCCGTGGTATCTGTATTTGAAAGACCAAGAGATGATTCCTTTTTATCTCCCTGATAGACCAGACGGGTGCCATTGATCACGACACCCGCCTGTGCCGAGGCTGCTACCAGTAAAAGAGTGCTCAGTAAATAACCGTGGCGCATAAAGATTTCTCATTAAAAAGATGAGATATTAATGCCCGCAAGAGCATTAATATCTCAGGATTGATAAGATCAGTTATAAATAACGGTGAAGGTCGATACAGAGTTAGCAGGGCCCGCAGTGACTGCCGCCTGAGTTTGAATATAACGCGCACCAAACTCCAGGTCGTTAACCTCCGTACCGGAGACTAAAGGATATTGCATCGAAGGGGTATACAGGGTGACAGGCTGCCCGGAAGCATCCAGTAGCTGAATCGCCACACCAGTAGCTGCACCGGTATCGGGCGTTAATGCCAGCGTGGCATTATTATTCGCATCCGGGGTACCACCGAAGTTAATCGCAGCCGAGGTTACGGTTTCCGGACAATTGGTTAACTTAATATCAAACTTCGTGAGTGTGCTGGTAGAGCCTGCGCCGGTAAATACCGTTTTAGATACTTTTCCTAACTGAACATCTAATGGATTACTTAATTCATTCACGACCTGGCAAGCAGAATCGATAATTTCTCCGGTGAAATTAATCTGCCCTTCACCGTTGATTGCCGCAAATGCGGATGCAGAACATCCCACCGCTGCGGCGATAAACAACCCTAATGCAACCTTGTTCATAGTAAATCCCGATGTGTTTCTGGCAAAAACGTTGCCTGGACGTTTTTACCGTTGACCCTTAATAACTTTCAGATGTTTATTTAATCAAAAAAAGGGCAGGTACGAATCTTTAGTTCCAATCACAAATAATGCAAATAGTGCTTGAGTTTATTTTTTTTACCTGAAAACAGCAGGTTGATAATGATCACAAAACACTATCGGGTGCGTGTTCATCGGGCTATATTGTTAACAAGATGATGCTGTCAGGAGAAATGTCGTGGATTACCGCAAAATTATCAAAGAGGTAGGGCGTGGGAAAAACCATGCTCGCGATCTGGATCAGGAAACGGCCCGTGCGTTGTACACGCATATGCTCAATGGCGACGTGCCGGATCTGGAAATGGGCGGCATTCTGATTGCGCTGCGCATCAAAGGGGAAGGTGAGGCGGAGATGCGCGGTTTTTATGAGGCCATGCAGTCGCAGACGATGCGTTTAACCCCGCCCGTCACGAAGCCGATGCCGATTGTGATCCCGACCTACAATGGCGCGCGTAAGCAGGCAAACCTCACGCCGCTACTGGCTATTCTGTTGCAGAAACTCGGTTTCCCGGTGGTGGTGCATGGCGTGAGCGAAGATCCGACGCGCGTGCTGACAGAAACCATTCTGGAATTATTAGGCATCGAACCCACTCTCCATGCTGGCCAGGCGCAGGCAAAGCTGGAGGGGAACCAGCCGGTCTATATTCCCGTGCGCGCGCTCTGCCCGCCGCTGGAAAAGCAGCTGGACATGCGCTGGCGCATGGGGGTACGTAACAGCGCCCACACCCTGGCGAAGCTGGCGACGCCGTTTGCCGAAGACGCCGCGCTGCGTCTTTCCAGCGTCTCCCATCCGGAGTACGTGACGCGGGTCGGTCAATTCTTTGCCGAAATCGGCGGGCGAGCGCTGCTGATGCATGGAACTGAAGGGGAGGTTTACGCCAACCCGCAGCGTTGTCCACAGCTGATGCTGATTGAGCCTGCCGGGACGCGGGTCGTGCTGGAACGTGGGGAAGAGAACAGCGATGTGATCCTGCCTGAGTCGAAAGATCCGCAAGTCACCGCGCACTGGATCGTACAGTGTCTGGCCGGAAAGGTGCCGGTTCCGCAGTCTATCAAGCTGCAAATGGCCTGCTGTCTGCTGGCGGCAGGGGAAGTGGCGTCCGTGGACGCCGGGTTGCAGCGCGTGGCGCAGTCGTTTTAAGCAAAAAAAAAGCCCGTCCAGTGGCGGACGGGCAAACAAGGGTAACAACAACAGGGTCAATGAGGGTTGGAGCATCTCACCAGAGGGTAGGGTGAGGGTGGAGCATAATTCGTTCGATTACTTGTAGATAACCGCGGTACCGCTCAGTTTGTTATTACCGTTAGTGGAGGTGATGGTGTATCCACTTGCGCCGGCAGCGGCAGCTTTTTCCGCCAGTTTGGCTTCCAGACCGTCCAGCGTGGTCGCGCCTTCAGCACTCACCACCCCGATTTTGTTCAGATCCTGTGACTGAGTAGAGGAGACTGGCTCTACGGCGAAAGCGCCGAAAGACAGAGCGGACAGGGCAACAGCGGCAACAGCATATTTGATGGTTTTCATAGGTCAATTCTCGCAGGCTATTCTGTTAAGGGGACGATGTTCCGTCGATGTGATAAGTATCACGGTTTTTAGTGGAAGATAAAATCGAAGAGAATTGACGTGGTTACTCAAAAAAATTGAATGACAAATAACTTATTGATTATTAATAAATTCAGAAGCGCAATTGACATTTCTTGGGGATGCGCTTTACAGAAGCCATCGGAAGGGCACGTTTTGCTACGCGTTTCGCTAAAAGTCGTGAGCGTAAAGTAAACGGCTGGCGCGGTTAACTTCGGTAAAGGAAAGTCAACGTAACTGGCTGTCTTTCGATCCTCTACGATTATATCCTGAATGTGCCGCATTTTTTGAATCTTTCTCCTGCTGACAGGCAATACATAGCCGTACGCCAGGAATGGCTTTACGCCGTGCTTCAGGAATCGGATCCCCGCACTCTTCGCATTCCGTCAAACTTTCGCCGCGCGGAATTTCACCGCGAGCACGCGCGACCGCATCTTCAATGGTACTGTTGATCTGTTCGTTAACGGCGTCGTCATTCGCCCAGCCGGAAGCCATCATGTTCTCCTGATCTGTTTAAGCCATTCATCTTAATATGGGGTTAAAAAACGCACAGTCAAGGCGAAGGAAGGAAATGAGAACTGCATCTGCCTTGCAGATGCAGTGTGGGAAAAGAGGGCGTTATTTATAGATGGTCGCGGTGCCGTACATATGGTTATCACCACCGGCGGCGTTCACCACGAAGCCTTTAGCCCCTTCCTGACGCGCTTTTTCGGCCAGCTTGTCCTGAAGGTCATCAAGGTTGCTTGCCCGGCTGACAGAGACCGTCCCGGCCGCACGTAGCTGGCTGGTGTCGTTGCTGTCGGTCAGAGGTTGAACGGACCAGGCTGAGAACGATGCGCCTGCCAGCGCACCCGCAATAATAAAGGTCAGATACTTTTTCATAATCACATCCTCAGGGGAAACAACAGGTGATTCCTCTTAAGTTTAGAAGCCTGACGCGCGTGATTTAGCGCAAAAATTTGATGATGATCTGCTTATTTTTTGAACGATAAATTCTGACAATTTGCTGACAGATCATAGACATACAGGATGCTGATTTTCGTAGGTTTTTTGTGCAGCGCAGACAGATATTTACCCCCGCGCCGTCACAGGGTATCTTACGCGGCTGTCTAAAGGAGAATGCCATGACTTCCCAAAAGCCGGGATTGCACCCGCGTAACCGCCACCGTAGCCGCTACGACATGAAAGCCCTGTGCCTGAGCTGCCCGGAATTGCAGGATTTTATTGTTCAGACACCAGCCGGTGAACCGTCGGTAAACTTTGCCGATCCGCTGGCGGTTAAGACGCTGAACAAAGCGCTGCTGGCCCATTTTTATGGCGTTACGCACTGGGACATCCCGGATGGCTTTCTCTGCCCACCGGTGCCAGGACGTGCGGATTATGTCCATCATCTTGCCGATCTGCTGGCAGATGATAATGGCGGCGTGGTGCCGAAACAGGCCACCGTGCTTGATATCGGTACGGGCGCGAACCTGATCTACCCCCTGATAGGCGCACATGAGTACCAGTGGCGGTTTACCGGCAGCGAGATCGGCGCCGAGGCCTTTGCCAGCGCACAGGCCATTATCAACGCTAACCCAGGGTTAAGCCGGGCCGTTCGTTTGCGTCGTCAAAAGGATCCCGCTGCTATTTTCAACGGCATTATTCACAAGAACGAACAATATGATGCCACCCTGTGCAACCCGCCCTTCCACGACTCCGCCGCCTCCGCACGTGCGGGAAGTGAACGCAAGCGGCGTAACCTGGGCCAGGCTGAAGACGGCGCGCTGAACTTTGGCGGCCAGCAGCAGGAGCTATGGTGCGAGGGCGGGGAAGTGGCATTTATTCTGCGCATGATTGCCGAGAGTAAGGGCTTCGGTCGTCAGGTGAAATGGTTTACCACGCTGGTCTCCCGCGGCGATAACCTGCCGCCGCTTTACCGCGCGCTGACCGACGTCGGCGCGGTGAAGGTAGTCAAAAAAGAGATGGCGCAGGGCCAGAAGCAGAGCCGCTTTATCGCCTGGACCTTTATGGACGATAACAAACGCCGCAAATAGCCCCCCATCGCAGGCCGGGTAAGGCGAAGCCGCCACCCGGCTCGGTTACAGCGTCGGCTCCTGCGGAGGCAGCGGCGAAGCGGGCGGCGACAATACCTGATACGTCTGCACCGGCGCTCTCACGTTCGCCAGATCGAAGTGTTTTTTCACCATGCTGTCGAGGGCGAAGCGCACCGTCCACTGCTTAAGGGGCTGGGTGGTGAACGACACGCGCAGGGTAAAGGCAGTGTTCGTCAGCCCGACGATACCCGCGAACGACGGTTCACCAATCACCAGCCCGCGAATATCCTCCATCTCCATCAGTTCGCTCACCGCATCCCGCAGCGCCTGCTTCGCCTTATCTGCATCCTCATGACGATCGACATCATAATTCGCCACCACCGAACCAATGCCGCGCACAAAGTTGGCAAAGGTGGTGATCGATGACCACGGAATAATGTGGTACGCGCCGGTATCCTGACGTACGCCGACGGAGCGAATGGACATGCGTTCCACCGTGCCGGTGAGCGGTCCTATGGTCACCAGATCCCCGGTGTTCATCCCGTTCTCAAACTGGATAAAAATGCCGGTGATAATATCCTTCACCAGCGTCTGCGAACCAAAGGAGATCGCCAGCCCAAGCGCACCGGCACCCGCCAGCAGCGGGGCGATATTCACGCCGATTTCCGACAGTACAATCATGATGGTGATGGTGCTGATGATCACCGCCAGCGCGTTGCGGCACAGGGTCAGCAGCGTGCGGGCGCGGGCGCTCGGCAGCGGCCTGCCGTGGACATCCGACACCAGACGGTTTTCGATAAGGCTTGCCAGCAGCGTCCAGCCGACGGCGGAGAAGAACAGGATCAGCGCGATACGAATAAGAATATCAACGGTCTTTTCCCCCGCGCCGTTATGCAGCCAGTTCCAGAAATCAAACAGCCCCCACGCGTTCAGCAGTAGCATAATTGCCACGCAGACCGTCAGAATACGCGCCACCTTCAGGGATACCGTCATCCAGCCATTTACCCGCTTTTGCAGTTCCGGGTAGTTACGCTGAACCTGCGGCGACAGGGTGATCGTTTTCGACAGCCAGCGGGAGAGCAGGCCAGAGACAAAGGCCGCAATGCCGATAATCGCCAGGCTTTTGAACGTCGCCCCCATCATAAATTTCAGGCTATTGCCCGGATCGAACAGGGAGAAGAAACAGAGCACAATAAAATAGGCGCTGGCCAGCCAGTGCCACACCAGCGCAAAGGCGCGAATAAAGAGGCTGAAAAAGGAGAGGGAGCGATCGGCCAGGTGCAGCAGGCTGTCGGTGATCGCTTTTTTATTGTGGAAGATGAGGTACAGCGCCCAGACGGTAATGCACAGCATGATCAGCACGTTCGCCAGCGCCCCGAACTGCACGTTAACCTGGTTGGAAATAATCGGCACGGCAACCAGCAGGCCATAACCGATCAACCCGCTCAGCACGCTGAGCCGCACCGCCCAGTATTTGGCGCTCTGATCCGAAATGGCGAAGGGGCGAAGGTCCGGCACGCGCGGGCAGAAGATCAACCGCAGGAGGGCTTTAAAGAACTCAATCAGGGCAAAGGCATTGAGGAACAGTCCCTGCTGAAACGCGATGGTTTTGTTTCCGGTATTAAGTCGGTCGGCCAGCATCTGGCCGACAAACAGCGTCAGGGCCAGCAGCAGCAAATCGATGACAAACGCCCCGGTAATCATTGCCGGAAGATGCAGCCAGCTGCTTTTATGCTGATTCTTTTTGCGTCCCCACTGGCCCATTTTCCGGTAAAGCGGCCAGACAGACAGGCGCAACAGCCAGTAAAAAATGAAGACGGCGCCAGCCAGAATAGCAAACTGGGTGGCGGCTGCGGAAAAGGTGTGAGGATTAAAAGGCTTATGTGAGGTGCCAACCAGGTTGCGATAGAGCTGGGCAAAACGCGACGACAGGGCTTCCCCGTAGCGGCGACTGATGTCGGTGACGTTTTCCAGCACCGTTTTTTCTTCTTCGGCTTCCGGCGGCGCAATAGCAGGAACCGGATCCTGAGGCGGCGTGGCGGCCACTTTCCTCAGCTGATCGATCAACTCCTGTCGGGACGTGTCGTTCTCAAGCACGTCGGCCAGCGCGCCGTAGGCGGCTTTTTTCTTTTCAGCGTCTGGCTCTGGCGGCGCATTTTGCTGGGTGGCGGTGGCTCCGGTGGTAACGCCGGGAAGGGTTACAGCAAGTGATGGCGCGCTAAACAGGCTAAACAGTAGCAACAGGATCCACGGCACGGCGTCCTCCGACAAAAATATCGTGCAAAATGATAAGTATAGAGCGCGGGGAGCGGAGGGGAGTTTTTGGGAACAATCCGGCGTAAAAAAGCCGGGCATGCCCGGCTCTGGGTGTGGCTATCAGGAGACGTGTTGCAGGAACTCCTGGAGGCGCTGGCTTGGTGGGTTCGCAATCAGCGCCTGCGGATTCCCGTCTTCCGCGATACGGCCCTTATCAATGAAGATCAGACGGGACGCCACCTTTTCGGCAAAGCCGATTTCGTGGGTAACGATCACCATCGTCATGCCTTCTTCCGCCAGATCCTGCATAACTTTCAGCACTTCGTGACGCAGCTCCGGGTCGAGTGCCGACGTTGGCTCATCGAACAGCATCATCTTTGGCTTCACCGCCAGCGCACGGGCAATGGCCACGCGCTGCTGCTGGCCGCCGGACAGTTCGGAAGGATAGTGGTGGGCACGCTCCGCCAGACCAACCTTCGCCAGCAGATCTTTTGCCAGCGCTTCCGCTGCCGCTTTGCTGGCCCCGCGCACGCGCAGAGGACCGAACATCACGTTTTCCAGCGCCGTGAGGTGCGGGAACAGGTAGAACTGCTGGAACACCATGCCCGCTTCCTGGCGGATCAGGCGCTCGTCCACTTTCGGATCGTTAACCTTCAGACCATCGACGATCAAATCGCCGCTGGTGATCTCCTCAAGCTTGTTAATGCAGCGCAGCAGGGTGGATTTACCGGAACCGGACGGCCCGATGATCACCACCACTTCGCCCTGCCTGATGTTCAAATCGATATTGTGCAGCACCTGGGTTGGGCCAAAGTGCTTGGAAACGTTTTTAAATTCAATCACAGGATTTTCATCCTTCTTTCAAGACGACGCAGAACAAAGCTCAGGACAAGCGTGATAATCAGATAGACAACGGCGACCGCACTCCAGATTTCCAGAGCGCGGAAGTTACCCGCGATGATCTCCTGGCCCTGACGGGTCAGTTCGGCCACGCCGATAACAATAAACAGCGAGGTGTCTTTAATGCTGATGATCCACTGGTTACCCAGCGGCGGCAGCATGCGGCGCAGCGCCAACGGCAGGATCACGTGACGAATGGTTTCGCGACGGGAAAGACCTAACGCCAGGCCGGCTTCGCTGAAGCCTTTATGAATCGACAGCACCGCACCGCGGGTAATTTCCGCAATGTAGGCGCCGGAGTTGATCATGATGGTAACAACGGCGGCGCTGAACGGGTCGATGCGCAGGTCGGTGAAGGCCATCGGCAGGGCGAAGTAGATGAACATGACCTGCACCACAATGGGGGTGCCGCGGATCACTTCGATGAAAACCAGTGCGATGTGGTTTGCAATCCAGCCGCCGTAGGTGCGGGCGAAACCGGCCACCAGACCGATAATCAACCCGCCAACCAGACCGAGGACCGAAATCCACAGGGTCATTTTAGCGCCTTCAAGCAAGAGAGGAATGGCAGGCCAGATGGCGCTCCAGTCAAACTGCATGATGTATTCCTGTATACCGTGGTGAAAAACAAAAAACGTAGGCCCGGTAAGCGGAAGCGCCACCGGGCGTTACAAACCTGAAGTCAGGTGAAATTATTTAGGCTCGGTACCGAACCATTTTTTGTAGATTTCGTTATAGGTGCCGTTCTCTTTCAGGGTTTTCAGCGCGCCGTTAACTTTGTTACGCAGGTCGTCGCTGCCTTTCGGGAACGCAATACCGTACTGCTGAGCTTCCAGGGAATCACCTACCGCTTTGAACTTGCCATTACCGGCGGTTTTGATGAAGTAAAGGATGTTAGGCGTGTCGTGCAGCACCGCGTCAGCGCGGTTGGTGCCCAGTTCCATGTAAGCGTTGTCGATGTTCGGGAACTGACGCAGGTCTTTGGTTTTGATGTTGGCTTTCGCGTAATCAACGGAGCCGGTTCCGCTCTTCACTGCGACCACTTTACCGTCGAGATCTTTCACGCTTTTCACGTCGTTGTTATCCGCTTTCACCATCACCAGCAGGCCGCTTTTGTAGTAGCCGTCAGAGAAGTCGATGGCTTTTTTACGCTCTTCGGTAATGGTGATGCCTGCCAGCGCCAGGTCAACGTTTTTGGTTTGCAGTGCCGGGATAATGCCGCTGAAATCCATTGGCTTCAGGGTGTAATCCAGTTTGAGTTCTTTTGCGACAGCGGCCCACAGATCCACGTCAAAACCAACGTATTTATCACCCTGTTTGAATTCAAACGGTACGAACGCCGTGTCAGTCGCCACAACCAGTTTGTCGGCAGCCTGCGAGGACACCGCAAACGCCAGGGTAAGTGCAGCCAGTGAAACTTTTAATACAGACTTCATAGCATTTCCTTTTATATCCACGGGGCGATCCCCTGCGAGAACCTCAGGCACAATGAAAAAATCGTGCCAATTTTACAAGCTGTTGTTTTGCAAAGGGGATGATGTCACGCATTGCACAAAAAGCGTGGCAATTCTGCCAGGTTGCACCAGAATGGAGCACCGTTTTGGTGCGCTTCGTTAAGGTCTTCTGACAGGGGGATATTTAGCGCAGAATCTGACGAAAAAACAATCTTCCGTTAACGGTTGTGTGAGGTGATTATTACATTTTATTCACTTTTGCGGCCGTTGCGGGCAAAAGTGCGCACCATAAATGTGCAAAACCCCCGCCAGGGGCGAGGGTTATTCGGACAATCCGCAGGGATTATTCGATGTTGGACTCGATGAACCACAGGAACTGATCCAGGTCGCGTGATGCGGCAGTGAAGATATCAGCGGTATCTTCATCTTTGGCTTCGCCAATCGCTTTACGAACATCGTTCGCCACAATCGCATAACGATCCGCCAGCTCTTTCAGGTGATCCTGGACGGTATGGATATCCAGCGGATAGCTTTTCAATGGCGTTTTGCTGTTGATCACCTGTGTGGTACCCAGTGCCACGCCACCCAGCTGTACGGCGCGCTCGGCCATGGTATCCAGGTGAGTCACCAGTGCTGTGCGGAAGCCATCCAGCATTTCATGAACGGCAATAAAGTTTGCACCGCGCATATTCCAGTGGGCCTGTTTGGTGATCAGCGAAAGATCGATGAACTGGACCACCTGGCGATTCAGCAACTCGATGGTCGCTTTTTTATCGCTATCCGATACATCGTTACGGGTATAAAGCAGATTAGACGCTTTCGTTTTCACCAGTTTAGCGGTACTCATAATCTCATATCCTCTTGATGTTTGTGTCCCAGGTAATTACGGGACTAAGTATAGCACCGGATTTTTTCTCTGCGGTTTGGCTCTGCCTATCGGTTTAATAGCGAAAGGAAGGTTTTATTATCAAATATTTGAAAAGTAAGTGGTTTATTTAAATTGATACAGATCAATCTTAATTCACTCTCCAGGAAAGCGAGCAGGTGAAATATTTTGGCAATATGAGAGAGTTTGTAAGAAATTATTTGAGCTACTGACGTGGCGTATATTCTGCATGGCGGGTTAGCCATGCAGAATTTAAGGCTTAGTTGAGGTCTATTTTTTCCACTTTAGGTTCCGGACGCATGGTCAGGGTGGAGCCCATTGACGCCGCGATAATGGAACAGAGCGCCAGCGTTTGTACCAGGGTCAGGGTTTCACCGAGGAAAATCATTCCTGAGATGGCGGCCAGCGCGGGCTCCATGCTCATGAGCGTACCAAAAATGCGTGTGGGCAGGCGCGTCAGGGCGATCATCTCCAGAGAGTAGGGCAGCGCCGTGGAGAGAATGGCAACCGCCAGCCCAACCGGCAGGATTGACCATTGCCATATTGAGTCTGTCGCTTGTGCCATTCCAATCGGGACAAAGATAACGGCGGCAATCAGCGAGCCTAAGGCGACCGTCGCGGGGCCGTGCTCTTCCCCCGCACGCTGGCCAGTGAGAATATACACCGCCCAGCATGCCCCCGCGCCCAGCGCCAGAGCAGCCCCTGTCAGATCGATTTGTGAAACGCTTTGCCCGAGCGGCAGCAGGAACCATAGCCCCAGCACGGCCAGTACGACCCAGATAAAGTCTACCGGACGACGAGAAGAGAAGAGGGCAACCGCCAGCGGGCCGGTAAATTCAAGCGCGACCGCGATCCCCAGCGGGATCGTCTGAATAGAGAGATAGAACATGTAGTTCATCCCTCCCAGCGCCAGCCCATAAAAAAGCAGTGGCAGTCGCTGCTCCTTTTTAAACCGTAGCCGCCAGGGTTTAAAAACAACCACGAGGATCAGGGTGCCTAATGCGATACGCAGCGCCGTGACGCCGGGCGCACCAACCAGCGGAAACAGCGATTTTGCCAGCGACGCGCCGCTTTGTATGGACATCATCGCGATAAGTATGACTGCCACCGGCATCCAGACCGACGATTTACGAGGTAAACCTGGCATCCTTTCTCCTGTCAATTTATGTCAAATGAGGTAAAAGTCGCAGTGTAATGGAAATAAGCTGCAACGGTTGAGCTACTGTTGAAAAAAATCCAGGGAAAATCCGTAAAATGAGAAAACGTTGATGATTTTATCGCCTGAAAGATTAGGAATAATCTGGATGAACTAAATGGCGATGACGCGCACTATTAGCATTTACAGGTGAAAATCTGGAGTTATTTGAACGAGATAGCTGGTGCTGGAAATGTTCTGTTACAGGAAAGGTCGCATTAGACATCGTGAATGACAAAGAGTTTCACAGAATTTTTTGATATATTTAAAACTTACGGACTTACTTGAAGCACATTTGAGGTGGTTATGAAAAAAATTGCATGTCTTTCAGCACTGGCAGCTGTTCTGGCTGTTTCCGCAGGTACCGCTGTAGCGGCAACTTCTACTGTAACCGGTGGTTACGCTCAGAGCGATATGCAGGGCGTGATGAACAAAACCAACGGTTTCAACCTGAAGTACCGTTACGAGCAAGACAACAACCCGCTGGGTGTGATCGGTTCTTTCACTTACACCGAGAAAGATCGTACTGAAAATGGCTCTTACAATAAAGGTCAGTACTACGGCATCACCGCGGGTCCTGCTTACCGCCTGAATGACTGGGCAAGCATCTACGGTGTTGTAGGTGTTGGCTACGGTAAATTCCAGCAGACCGAAAACCAGGGTCTGAACCGTACTGCAAGCAACAGCGACTATGGTTTCTCCTATGGCGCAGGTATGCAGTTCAACCCAATCGAAAACGTTGCTCTGGACTTCTCCTATGAGCAGAGCCGTATCCGCAACGTTGACGTTGGCACCTGGATCGCGGGTGTAGGTTACCGCTTCTAATCACTTCGGTGAGCCAGTAAAAAATCCGCCCAATGTGGCGGATTTTTTTTGTTTGTACCCTCTCCCCATGGGAGAGGGCCGGTGAGGGCATCAGCCCGCACGAAACGGCAGAAATTACTTACTCTTAATATCGAAAATATCCGTCCCAAGATGGTTATAGTCGACTTTCTGTAACTTAAAGTTGGTAATGTAAACTGGCGGGCCCTTCTTCCCGGAGATAAACGGGTAATCATTTTTTATCTCTTTCGCCTTAATCCCCGTCCATTGTGAGAAGAATTTCAGGAAATCGTTCGCGGAACGGCGCGCTTTGATGATGCGATGCGTTTTGTCATCACTCGACAGCACCATAAACGGTACCTGGAAGTTTTGCTGGAACTTGTCATCGTGTGCCAGATACTGCACCTGTTTACCGCGCTCCTTAAATGCCAGACCGTGGTCAGAGAAATAGACCATCGAGAAGCTGTCGCCGCTGTTGCGCAGCTGTGCGTACAGCTTGCTGAGCAGATCGTCGGTTTGCGTCATGGTGTAGAGATAACACGAGGTCTCTTTGGATTGCACAAACTCCGCATATTTTCCCCCGGTACGATCGCATGCCTGCGGGTGTGACCCCATCAGGTGCAGGACAATCAGCTGCGGCTGGGTGCGCTGAGTAGCAAAGACCTGCGCCGTCATTTTTAGCAACGCTTCATCTTTTGTGTTTTTATCGGCTTCGAAATCACCGCTTTTCAGGAACTGTACCTCGTCGGCACGCTTCGCGATGCTGGCGATGGCGGTATCATACTCGCCGATCTGTCCCTGGTTAGAGAACCACCATGTCTGAAAACCTGCCCGGTTGGCCAGGGTGACAAAATTATCCTGAAACTGCGGTTTTCCATCCACCACGCGGTTGAGCGTCAGACCGAGTGATTTCTGCGTCGAGCCGCTGGCCGCCACGTAGTCGGTAAACAGCGTACCGTTAACGGCGCTGGCAAACGGCGTGTTATCCCAGTGACCGCCAAACGCGCCGAGCGCATCGCGACGCGCGCTTTCCCCGATCACCACCACGTAAGTGTGATACTTCGGTTTCACCGCCAGCACGTTCCAGGTATCTTTCATGGTGGAAAGCTCGGCCATACGCGCCTGCTCGTCGAGCACTTCCTCGTTATTCACCACCACGTCTTTGACGAAGCGAAACACCGGATACCCGGTATCTTTAAGCTTAAACACGCCGCCCCAGGCCAGATTTTGTACCGGTGCAACAAAAAACGTCACCACGCTAAAGGCCAGGCACAGGCTTTCAATTTTACCCCATGCCTTTTTCCCGACGGGCTTACGACGAACCGCAATCACGCCGAGGGCAAAAATGAAAAGGCCAACCACGTAGTTGTACCACGGAAAGATCGTCAGGATCTCTGTGGACTCTTCCATATTGGTGGAGTGGAGCGCCAGCAGAGTATTAAAGTTCGGCGCGCCATAGGCCTGGCCAAACGGGAAATAGGCGGCAGCAATCAGAGAACAGATCCCGATAAGCACTTTCTGCACGCGCGGTGCGCTTCGCCAGAGCAGGTGAAGAATACAGGTGAATCCGACGGCATAAAGCAGGCTAAAGGGGTAGCCAAGAGCAAAGTTAATCAACAGCGATTGCAAAAAATAGAATCCCGTCCACGGGCTTAAGGCCCGGCTGCGGGTAACAAGTGTATCAATCAGGGTTACGTTCATAGATCACTATCACGAAAACGCCATGTGCTCACCCTGGCGTCAAGGGTCAAAGCCTGCCGGACAGTGCGTGGAAAGGGAATGAGAGGTCCGCTTCAGCGAGCCGCAAATTGTGCAGGGCTGCAAGAAGATAGTGCGAGCGTGAATTAAGGTCAACAGTTGCTAAACAGATGTTTTGCGAAGGGGGCTGCAAATCCGCAAAAATAATCGGGAACAGGCCAGTTTACAACGTAAGTGTGACGGGAAAATGAAGCGGCGTACCGCGACGCCGCTTAGTGGGAAGAATTGTCGTCCTGCTGCGGTTTGGCGTTAAACATATCGCACAGCATGTTCAACAGCATCAGGCGCACTTTAAAAGGAGAGTGGGTAAACACGTTCATACACCTCTTGAATTCATTCATAAGACCTCCTGATTCATGATCCCTTCGATCCGTGAAGGGTGACTGCATTACATACAGATATAGCACAGGCTATATTGTATAGCTATGGCTAATTCGTTAATTTTTTGTGCTTGTAGAGCTATGGTTTACAATGTGCGCTCCGTTACAGGGCGCTGGAAGCGTCAACCCCATTGAGGAAGCACAATGAACCGTCGCGCAGGTAAGCCAACAACAAAAAAAACGACGCAACTGGTGAACGTTGAAGAGCATGTGGAAGGCTTCCGCCAGGTGCGTGAGGCGCACCGCCGGGAGCTGATTGATGATTATGTCGAACTGATCTCTGATCTGATCCGTGAGGTTGGAGAAGCGCGCCAGGTGGATATGGCCGCACGCCTGGGGGTGTCGCAGCCAACCGTTGCCAAAATGTTAAAACGTCTGGCGTCGGTCGGGCTGATCGAAATGATCCCCTGGCGCGGGGTGTTTCTCACCGCTGAGGGCGAAAAGCTGGCGCAGGAGAGCCGCGAGCGACACCAGATCGTCGAGAATTTTTTACTGGTGCTGGGCGTCAGCCCGGAAATTGCCCGTCGGGATGCCGAAGGTATGGAACACCACGTCAGTGAAGAGACGCTGTTGAAGTTCCGCGAGTTTACGCTCAAATACGGTCCCTCCGCTGAATGAACATCCCCGGCTTGCAGGCCCTGAAACGCGATCGCTTTTTCCATCTTTTACTGATCACTGGCGTTGGGCTCAGCGTCTTTGTGCCCTTCACGCCGCACACCTGGCCGGCGGCCATAGACTGGCGCACCATTATTACTCTGAGCGGTTTGATGATGCTCACCAAAGGCGTGGAGCTGAGCGGCTATTTTGACGTGCTGGGGCGCAAAATGGTGCGCCGCTTCGCCACCGAGCGCAAACTGGCCCTGTTCATGGTCTTTTCGGCGGCGCTGTTGTCGACGTTTCTCACTAATGACGTGGCGCTTTTTATCGTGGTGCCGCTTACGCTCACGCTGCGTAAGCTGTGCGAAATACCGGTTACCCGTCTGATTATCTTTGAAGCGCTGGCCGTCAATGCGGGCTCGCTGCTCACGCCTATCGGTAACCCGCAGAACATTCTGCTGTGGGGACGCTCCGGCCTGTCGTTTACCGCGTTTACCGGGCAGATGGCGCCGCTGGCGCTGGCGATCGTGGCGTCGCTGCTGGCGGTGGGCTGGTTTGCTTTCCCGAATAAATCGTTGCAGTACCACAGCGGTACAACCGGCCCCCAGTGGCAGCCGCGTCTCGTCTGGAGCTGCCTGGGGCTGTATATCGTTTTTCTTATCGCTCTGGAGTTAAACCAGGCGCTGGCGGGCGCGCTGCTGGTGGCGTGCGGCTTCCTGTTCCTCGCCCGGCGGGTGCTGGTGAGCGTTGACTGGACGCTGCTGCTGGTGTTTATGGCGATGTTTATTGACGTCCATCTCCTGATCCAGCTTCCGGTATTGCAGAACGTTCTCCATAGCGTCAGCGGTCTGTCACAGCCGGGATTATGGCTGACGGCGATTGGTCTCTCGCAAGTGATCAGTAACGTGCCGTCCACCATTTTGCTGCTTAACTATGTTCCCCCAACGGTACTGCTGGCGTGGGCGGTCAACGTCGGCGGCTTTGGGCTGCTGCCTGGCTCGCTGGCCAACCTCATCGCCCTGCGGATGGCCAACGATCGCCGCATCTGGTGGCGCTTCCATTTATGGTCAATCCCGATGCTGCTCTGGTCAGCGGCGGTCGGTTTCGGACTATTCCTTCTCATATAGTGCGCAATTTGTCAGTTTTTCCTGGCAAATGTATAGCAACGTCCTAGCTTTAGTGAACGGCATAGTGTGATGCCGCTCACTGACAGGACCGTTGCTGAACTATGGCAGAAGATCAAAACCCACCTGCTGACGAGCAGGATCAAAACAATAACGAGCGCAAGCGCCCGGGGAAAAAACCGTTAATTATCCTTGGCATCGTGGTCATCGTGATGGTGATTGTGGCGCTGGTCTGGTGGTTTTTAACTCGTAACGAAGAGACCACCGACGACGCCTTCACCGACGGCGACGTAGTGACCATTGCCCCAAAAACGGCAGGCTACGTCACCGAACTTCGCGTGCGGGATAACCAGCGCGTGAAGAAAGGGGATGTGCTGGTGGTGATCGATCCGCGTGATACCACCGCCCAGCGCGATCAGGCCCAGGCTCAGCTTGGGCTGGCGGTTGCGCAGTTGCATCAGGCGCAGGCGCAGCTGGCGCTCTCGAAGGTGCAATATCCCGCTCAGCGCGATGAAGCCAAAGCCCAGGTACTGAAAGCCCAGGCAGATATGGCCAACGCGCAGGCGGAGTACCGCCGTCAGCGCGGCGTTGACCCGCGCGCGACCACGCAACAAAGTATCGATGCCGCGAACGCTCAACTGCGGAGTGCCCAGGCGGGTCTGGCCAGCGCGCAGGCGCAGCTGGAAGTGGCGGAGCAGGTTCAGCTGCAAATCCGCCAGCAGGAGACCAACGTCGAAGCCCGCGAACGGCAGGTCGATCAGGCCAGAGCGCAGCTGGAAACCGCCAACCTGAACCTCTCTTATACCGAAGTCCGCGCCCCGTTCGACGGTTTTGTCACCAAACGCAACGTCCAGCCCGGTACGCTGGTGCAGGCAGGTACGGCGCTGTTCTCGCTGGTTTCCCCGAACGTGTGGGTGGTGGCGAACTTCAAGGAGTCGCAGCTTGAGCGCATGAAGCCGGGCGACAAAGTGACCGTGTCCGTCGATGCCTGGCCGGATATGGAGCTGGAAGGCCATATCGACAGCATCCAGCAGGGCAGCGGCTCGCGCTTCTCCGCCTTCCCGTCGGAAAACGCCACCGGTAACTTTGTGAAGATCGTTCAGCGCGTGCCGGTGAAAATCGTCATTGATAAAGGGCTGGATCCGAACAAGCCGCTGCCGCTGGGGCTGTCGGTTGAACCGAAGGTCACCGTGGAATGACGGATCACAGCCACGATAACTGGAAGCCCGCCAGTAACCCGTGGGCGGTGGCGATTGTGGTCACCCTGGCGGTGTTTATGGAAATTCTGGACACCACCATCGTCAACGTGGCGTTGCCCCACGTCGCGGGGTCGCTCTCGGCCAGCTATGACGAATCCACCTGGGTGCTCACCAGCTACCTGGTGGCGAACGGCATCGTGCTGCCGATTTCGGCCTTTCTGAGCCGCCTGTTTGGTCGCAAGCAGTTCTTCCTGATCTGCATTGTGATGTTCACCATCTGCTCGTTCCTGTGCGGCATCGCCACCGAGCTATGGCAAATCATCCTGTTCCGCGTGATGCAGGGGTTCTTTGGCGGCGGGTTGCAGCCTACCCAGCAGTCGGTGCTACTTGACTACTTCAAGCCGGAGGACAGGGGCAAAGCCTTTGGCCTTTCATCCATTGCCATTATCGTCGCGCCGGTACTCGGCCCCACGCTGGGGGGGTGGATCACCGATAACTACTCCTGGCGCTGGGTGTTCTTTATCAATATCCCGGTAGGGATTGTGACGGTGCTGGCCATCTATCAGCTGCTGGAAGATCCGCCGTGGGAGAAAAAGTCGGAAGAGAAGCTCACCGTCGACTGGACGGGGATCGGCCTGATCGCCCTCGGTCTTGGCTGTTTGCAGGTGATGCTCGACCGGGGCGAAGATGATGACTGGTTTTATTCGAACTTTATCCGCACCTTCGCAGTACTGACGCTGGTCGGCATTATCGGCGCGATCTACTGGCTGATGTATGCCAGAAAGCCGGTGGTGGATCTGCACTGTATGAAGGACCGCAACTTTGCGATCTCCAGCCTGCTGATGGCGGGGATGGCGATGATCCTGTACGGCAGTTCGGTGGTTATTCCGCAGCTGGCGCAGCAGGATTTGGGCTATACCGCCACCTGGTCCGGGCTGGTGCTCTCGCCCGGCGCGGTGCTGATTGTGCTGACCATCCCGCTGGTGCTGAAGCTGATGCCGGTGGTGCAGACGCGCTGGATCATCGCCTTCGGCTTTACCTGCCTGGCGGTGTCGTTCTTCTGGTCCCGCACGCTGACGCCGGATATCGACTTCGAAACGCTGGTGCTGTTCCGCAGCGCGCAGTCGATAGGGCTGGGGTTCCTGTTTGTGCCGCTGACCACCATCGCCTTTATCTCGATCCCGAGGCGGCTTAACGCCGACGCGGCGGCGCTGTTTACCATGTTCCGCAACGTGGCCGGCTCGATTGGGATTTCTCTCTCGACGGCGGCGATCACCGAGCGCTCGCAGGCGCACAGCGCGCATCTGGCTTACCACGCTTCGCCGTTTAACGAGCAGTTCCAGCTGGCGATTCGCGAAAGCGCCCAGGCGATCCAGAACTTCACCACTCAGGTGGGCGATCCGACCGGCATTGCCACCGGGCGGATGTACCAGACGATGATCGAGCAGTCGCGCTTTCTGGCCTACATCGACGTCTTCACCATTCTGAGCGCGGTGGCCCTATTACTGATTCCGTTTTGTTTGTTGCTCTCGCCGGTTAAGAGCGAGGGGAGTGCAGGAGCACACTGATGATACACAGACGTTTACACCCCCTGATGATAATGATGCTGCTGGTGGGCTGCGCCGTCGGGCCGGACTACCAACAGCCTGAACCGCCCGCCAGCACGCACTGGAACGATAAGGGCGACAGCGCGGTGAAATCGCAAACTTCCTCCGCGGCCACTAACCCGCGCTGGTGGAAAACCTTCGGCTCGCCGCAGCTCGACAGCCTGATTGAACGCGCCATCGCCGGGAATCTGACGCTACAGCAAACGGTATTACGCATTGCCGGCGCGCGCGAACAGATTAACCAGGCCGGCGGGGCGTTTTTCCCGTCGGTGAATGGCAATGTGCAGGCGACGCGCCAGCAGCTTGGGCTGGAAGGGGAGCTGAAATCCCACGGCGTGTATGACCAGTTGAATAATGTCGATCCTGAACTGCGGGGCGCGTTAGGCCCGCTGACGCAGCCGATAAACCTCTATCAGGGCAGCTTCGACGCCCAGTGGGAAATCGACCTGTGGGGCAAGGTGCGCCGTCAGGTAGAAGCGGCCGAGGCGCAGCAGCGGGCGGCGATCGAGCAGCGTAACGATGCGCTGGTCTCGCTGGAAGCCGAAGTGGCGCGGGCGTGGCTACAGCTGCGTGGGGCGCAGAGCATCATTGCCACGCTTAATACGCAAATTGAAAGCGCACAGCAGACGCTGGATCTGACCGAAAGCCGCCAGCGGGGCGGGCTGTCGCCGCAGATGGACGTGGAGAACGCCCGGGCGCAGCTGGGCAATCTTGAAGCGCAGCTGCCGCAGTATCAGGCGCAGGAACGCCAGGCGATGAACGGGCTGGCGATCCTGCTCGGCAAACCGCCGGGCGCGCTGGATGCCGAACTGCAATCCGTGCAGCCGATGCCTGCCCTGCCAGATATTGTGCAGACCGGTATTCCGTCCACCCTGGCGCGCCGTCGCCCGGACGTGCGCGAAGCCGAGGCGAATCTCCATGCCGCCACGGCGCAGATTGGCGTCTCGGTGGCAGAACTGTTCCCGAGCTTTACCCTCTCCGGACAGTTTGGCCTGCGCAACAGTGAATCTAACTGGCTGACCGACTGGAGCAGCCACTTCTACAGCTTTGGCCCGCAGGTTTCCATACCGATTTTCCAGGGCGGTCGGCTGGTCTCCAGCGTCAAGGTGGCGCGCGCGCAGCAGGGGGCGGCAGTGCTGGACTATCGCCAGACGGTACTGACGGCGCTCGGCGACGTTGAAAACGCGCTGGTGAGCTATCGCACCGACCAGCAGCGTGAAGCGGGCCTGGCGAAAACCATCGACGCGCTGCAAAACGCCTTTGATCTCGCCAGCGACAGCTACCGGCAGGGGATCGCCAGCTTTATTGACGTGCTGGACGCCCAGCGTCAGCTCGCTCAGGCCGAACAGCAGCGGGCGCAGGCGCAGGTGCAGAGCGCGCTTGATCTGGTGGCGCTCTACAAAGCCCTCGGCGGCGGCTGGGAGCCGTATCAGCAGGTGCGGCTGCCAGACTACAGCGTCTTTGGCGACGCCCCACGCGGATAGATTCAGAGGATTGGGCAAGAAACGGACAGGAACGCCACATTCGCGATGGCTGGGGGGCGGGTATAACTAACAGACACCCAATCGACATGCGAGGAAAGCGTTATGCGTTATCAAAAACTGGGCAATACCGGACTGTTTGTTTCTGAACTCTGCCTCGGCACCATGACCTTCGGCGGTGAAGGCGGCATGTGGGGCAAAATTGGTCAGCTTCAGCAAAGCGACGCCGAGCAGCTGGTGGGCCGCGCGCTGGACGCCGGGATCAATTTTATCGACACGGCAGATGTCTACTCGGAAGGGCGTTCAGAGGAGATCACCGGGCAGGCGCTGAAGAACCTGAAAATTCCGCGCGAAAACGTGGTCGTTGCCACCAAGGTGTTCGGTGAAACCGGCACAGCGGGGGTGAACTCGCGCGGTAGCTCGCGCTATCACATCATCAGCGGCGTGAAGGAGAGCCTGCGTCGCTTGCAGCTGGATCATATCGATCTCTATCAGCTGCACGGTTTCGACCCCGCGACCCCCATCGAGGAGACGCTTTACGCGCTGGATAATCTTGTGCAGCACGGTCACGTACGCTATATCGGCGTCTCGAACTGGGCGGCATGGCAGATTGCCAAAGCGCTCGGCATCTCTGAGCGTCTGGGGCTGGCGCGTTTTGCCTCATTGCAGGCGTACTACACCATCGCCGGGCGCGACCTTGAGCGCGAACTGGTGCCGATGATGCAGAGCGAAGGCGTCGGGTTGATGGTATGGAGCCCGCTGGCGGGTGGTCTGCTGAGCGGAAAATACGATCGCGACGGGCAGAGCGCGGCCGGTAGTCGTCGCCTGGCGTTCGACTTCCCGCCAGTGAATAAAGATCGCGCCTTCGACTGCGTGGACGTGATGCGTACCATCGCCGAAAGTAAAGGCGTTTCCGTGGCGCAAATCGCGCTGGCGTGGCTGCTGCACCAGAAGGCGGTGACCAGCGTCATTATTGGTGCGAAACGGGTCGATCAGTTGGATGACAACATTGCCGCAACCGGCGTTCAGCTGAGCGATGATGAGCTGAAACAGCTGGATGCGGTCAGCGCGCTGCCGCGCGAGTATCCTGGCTGGATGCTGGAGCGCCAGGGCGAGTACCGTCGCAATCAGTTAGCGCAACAATAACCTTTCTTTCCCCGGTGGCGCTTGCGCTTACCGGGGCTGCGTTCCCTTGTAATGACATATTAACGTTATGTCACTACACGAAATACCAATGGGCTGTTCTCTTCTTCCGCTGTTTCAGTATGCCAGCTTTACGAACGCACAGGGCGGTACCCGGGAAGAATCACTCCGGGCCAATGCGTGCGTTTCATTAATGCGCGCATCCGTGTATTAAGGATTGCCTTAATCCTCTCCAAATGATACTAATTATCATTCTTATTATAAAAATAATGGCAGTTTAAAATATCTGGCAAGGATGTGAGCTTAACGATCGATCACTTTTACGTTAGGCATGTATTAGGGAATGGGTATGAGAATTATCAAGATCTTCTGGCCGCTCACTGCGCTCCTGGCAGGGTTGAACAGTCAGGTATCACTGGCAAAATCCTCCGATGATAACGACGAGACCCTGGTGGTGGAAGCCACCGCTGAGCAGGTACTCAAACAGCAGCCGGGCGTGTCGATTATTACCAGCGAAGATATTAAAAAGAACCCTCCGGTCAACGATCTCTCCGATATTATTCGCAAAATGCCCGGTGTCAATCTGACCGGCAACAGCGCCTCGGGTACACGTGGTAATAACCGCCAGATCGACATTCGCGGCATGGGGCCGGAGAACACCTTAATTTTAATTGATGGTGTGCCGGTGACGTCGCGCAACGCCGTGCGTTATAGCTGGCGTGGAGAGCGTGATACCCGCGGCGACACCAACTGGGTGCCACCGGAACAGGTTGAGCGTATTGAAGTGATCCGCGGCCCTGCGGCGGCACGCTACGGTTCGGGCGCAGCGGGCGGGGTGGTGAACATCATTACCAAACGCCCTACCAACGACTGGCACGGTTCGCTGTCGTTATACACCAACCAGCCGGAAAGCAGCGACGAAGGCGCTACGCGTCGCGCCAACTTCAGCCTTAGCGGGCCGCTGGCTGGCGATGCGCTGACCATGCGCCTGTACGGAAACCTGAATAAAACCGATGCCGACAGCTGGGATATTAACTCCTCGGCCGGTACGAAAAACGCGGCCGGGCATGAAGGGGTGCGCAACAAAGATATTAACGGCGTTGTCTCGTGGAAATTAAATCCGCAGCAAATTATCGATTTCGAAGCCGGATATAGCCGTCAGGGGAATATCTATGCGGGCGATACGCAAAATAGTTCTTCCAGTGCCGTCACTGAAAGCCTGGCGAAATCCGGCGAGGAGACGAACCGCCTTTACCGGCAGAATTATGGCGTTACGCACAATGGTATCTGGGACTGGGGTCAAAGCCGTTTTGGTGTCTATTATGAGAAAACCAATAACACCCGCATGAATGAAGGATTATCCGGTGGCGGTGAAGGGCGTATTTCGGCGGATGAAAAGTTCACGACCAATCGCCTGAGCTCCTGGCGAACCAGCGGCGAGCTTAATATTCCGCTGAATGCGCTGGTCGATCAAACGCTGACCGTGGGTGCGGAGTGGAGCCGCGATGAGCTCGACGATCCTTCCTCTACCAGCCTGACCGTGGATGACAGTGATATCGGCGGCATTTCTGGCTCGGCTGCGGATCGCAGCAGTAAAAACCATTCCCAAATCAGTGCGCTGTATATTGAAGATAATATTGAGCCGGTTCCCGGCACGAATATCATTCCCGGCCTGCGCTTTGATTATCTCAACGATTCCGGCGGTAACTTCAGCCCCAGCCTGAACCTCTCGCAGGAATTGGGGGATTACTTCAAAGTCAAAGCGGGGATTGCCCGAACCTTTAAAGCACCAAACCTGTATCAATCCAGCGAAGGTTATCTGCTCTACTCGAAAGGCAACGGTTGTCCAAAAGATATTACATCGGGCGGCTGCTACCTGATCGGTAATAAAGATCTCGATCCGGAAATCAGCATCAATAAAGAAATTGGGCTGGAGTTCGCCTGGGAAGATTACCATGCCAGCGTGACCTACTTCCGCAATGACTACCAGAATAAGATCGTGGCCGGCGATAATGTTATCGGGCAAACCGCTTCCGGCGCATATATTCTCCAGTGGCAGAACGGCGGGAAAGCGCTGGTGGACGGTATCGAAGCCAGCATGGCGTTCCCGCTGGTGAAAGATCGTCTGAACTGGAATACCAATGCCACCTGGATGATCACCTCGGAGCAAAAAGACACCGGTAACCCGCTGTCGATCATCCCGAAATACACCATTAATAACTCGCTTGACTGGACCATCACCCAGGCGTTCTCTGCCAGCGTCAACTGGACGTTATACGGCAGACAAAAACCGCGTACTCATTCGGAAACTCGTAGTGAAGATACTGGCGGTCTGTCGGGTAAAGAGCTGGGCGCTTATTCGCTGGTGGGGACGAACTTCAATTACGATATTAATAAAAATCTGCGTCTTAACGTTGGTGTTAGCAATATCTTAGATAAACAGATCTACCGATCTTCCGAAGGGGCGAATACCTATAACGAGCCTGGCCGGGCTTATTATGCCGGTGTTACCGCGTCATTTTGATCGTAGTGTTACAGGTGTACTGCCCGCGTCAAGGCGGGCAGTGTTTAGCGGCTTAATGAATGACAGCCTGCTGTGTTACCTGCGTTTTCACCACTGATATCTAACAGCGCTCCGCGGAAGGAGGCGTTGAACATCGGCCCGTGTCCCAGGTTTGGGAAATCCCAAAAGGCGGCATTGACGCCTTTATCTTCCAGCGTGGCGAGGGTGGCATGAATTTTCGTCAGCACTCCGGCAGCATGCGTTTCCCGGTTATCGCCCGGCGTCGCCGAACCTTCCATTATCATCAGGCGCCTGGCGCAGTATTGCGACGGCTCAACCGCCGTGATGCGGCTCAGTAGCGCATCATGGCCTCTGCCCAACGACGGGCTGGCGCTGTAATACGTCCGGAAATAAGGGGAAGACAGCCATGCATCCAGCACGAACAGGCCGCCGTAGGAGTGCCCCCACAGGCCGCGACGCTGCCGATCGATATTCAATCCCTGTTCCACCTTTGGCGCTATACGCGTTTCCAGTAACTGGCGAAAGTCGTTGCTACCCCCACTCTTACGGCTAAAACGCCCGTTGCGGGTATCCGTTTTGCCGCTTTCTGCTGCTGGCGTATAGTCGTAGGCCCTGCCGTTGAGATCGAAGGGGAGGTTGGTCTGATACCCGACAGCCACAATCACCGGCGGTGATTTTTCTGCCAGCTGTTTGAGCAGGTCGTCGTTCAGGCGGTCCATAACTGCGTTGCCGTCGAGCATATATAAAATCGGGTAGCCCGACGCCGGTGCGGCTTTATTTGGCACGGCCGTCCATACCCGATAATGGCGGCTGCCATCGTCGGAGTCGAACGAGTTGACGCTGAAATGGTAAAACGCAGAGCCTTTATCGGCGATATTCGGCCCCAGTGGCTGCATATCCGGCTTTGCGAAAGCGTGCGCATTCCAGATAAGGCTGAGACCAGAAAGAAGAGTGACAAGCGCCTTGCGTGAGCGTGTTGGGCGATACTCGCGGGCATACATCTGATGTTTATTCCTTTTCCGCAGGTGACATTTTCTTTATTCAGGAAGCCTGTACAGTTGCCTGAAAGTGTTCGCGGGTCAAGTCAACCCTGGAGTAAACCAAGCCCGTCAATCAGTGCGCCGCGCCACCATGCGTAATCGTGACCCCCGGTATACATTGCGCAATGGCTGTCGACGCCAGCGGTAAGCAACTGCTGATGCAGCCGCTGAACGTGGGGTACCGTCGAACCTTCCAGCGATCCCACGCACAGGCGGATGCGCACGCCCTGCGGCGGGGCAGAAAGCAGATGTTCGCTCACCCATGACGAATCGGTTTCGCTGAACACGTTTGGCCGGCTGGCACCCTCTGGCGTCCACCACATCGAAGGGGAGTGGCTGAGCGCCAGCCCGAACGTTTCCGGTGCGTAACGAGCGGCCATGAGCGCGCTGACCCCGCCGAGGCTCTGTCCGGCCAGCACGGTGCGCGAACGGTCTGCCCACCGCCGCTGCGGGTGTTCGGCGCGGATCGTCGGCAACAACTGGTCGGCGATATCCTTTATCAGCTCGCTGCGCCCGCCGAGTATCGCAGTTCGCTCGTGTTCATCGATATTGTCGATGCCAAGTACAGCCACAGGCACGATGCGTCCGTTGTTTATGGCGGCGTCAATTGCCGCGCATACGCCAAGGTGATCGAACCAGGTTTCACCATCGGGCAGTACCACCAGGCCGAGGGGCTGCGAAACATCAACGTCCGGCAGATAGAGCCGAACCCGGCGCGATTCCCCGGCGAGAGTGCGCGCCGAGGTAAGCAATTGCCCGCTGGGTGACCCGCCGCGCCATTCGGACTGGGCGGGGGCTTTATCAAGCGCCAGCACCGACTCCTGTGTGCTTCCCCGAACGTTGATCCCCGGCGTTTTGTTTAGCGGATCGACGTGCCCGACGAGGGTAGCAAAGCGGCCTCCGGACTGTGCAATCGTCTCGGCCGGGGTGCCGGGGGGGATTTCCACCAGCGAATAGGAGCCGCAGTAGCTTGCGGGTAAACGCAGTGTCAGAGTCCAGATATCCGTCGCGGGAAGGGCGGTCATCATCCCTTTCGCCACGTGCTCTTTATCCGTCACCCGATTCAGACGCAGATAAACGCCCTGTAGAGGGTGCCTGGCGCGCCACAGAAATGTCACATCACGCTCGTCTTTCGCTCCGTCGACTGGCGTCACCAGCGGTACATTTAGCGACTCAGCGTCTCGCCAGAAGTCAGAAAGGTTATCAATGTGGCCTGCTGCCAGCTGGCTGCGCAGCCTGGCGATAGCAGAGGGATGTTGTTGCATGTTCAGCATTCACTCTCTTTGAATATGAAGGGTGTCAGTATAAATAGCTAAAGCGGCTATTCCGGGAACAGCCGCTTTAGCGCGTGTTTTGTAATGTCTTACGTGCGCAATTACTCTTCCACGATTTCCCCCGTGATGTCGTGCTGGCGATGGGGAACAGAGCTGCCGACGCTGTCATGCCACAAGCGGGTGTAGAGGCCGCCGGCCGCTAACAGCTGTTCGTGGGTGCCGTATTCCGCAAGCTGCCCCTTATCGATAACGGCAATCAGATCGCAGCGCTGCGCGGTGGTCAGACGGTGCGCCACAATCAGCGCCAGGTGCTTCCCGGTGTGCGCGACGTCTGTTAACGATGACATCAATCGCTCTTCGGATGTGCGATCCAGGCGTGACGTGGCTTCATCGAGCAGCAGGATGTGAGCATTCGCCAGTTGTGCGCGGGCCAGCGCAATCAGCTGGCGCTGACCTGCGGACAGATCGGCACCGCCGTTATTCACCGGTGTGCGGAATCCCTGCGGCAGATTGCGCACCGTCTCATACAGCCCTGCCTGTTGAGAGGCAATCTCAACGTCGTCATTGGTACTGGATGGCCGTGAATAACGAATGTTTTCCGCGATATCACCACTAAACAACGCCACATCCTGATCGACCAGCCCAATCTGGCGACGGTAATCGGCAAGCGAGGCATCATCAATTATCCGATCGCCAATGCTGATCCTGCCGTGGGTGGGGGAATACAATCCGGCGATCAGCTTAATCAGCGTTGACTTACCCGCACCGCTGCGACCAACGACCGCGACGACCCTTCCCTCAGGGATTGTCAGGGTAAGTTTGTTCAGCGCGGGTTCAGGGCTGTCGGGATAACTGAACGTGACCTCATCAAGATGCAGCGCGCCGGTGGCGGGCGGTGCGGAAGAGGGCTCGATGTTCTCTGTGCCTTCGGTCGCCAGCAGTTCATTGATATGTTTGCCGCTGGCCGTCGCCTGCTGCCAGGCGTCGACAATTCCTGATAACTGCTGTACTGGCCCATAGAATTGCCCCAGCAGCAGGAAGAAAGCCGCCAGCACCCCGGCGGTCATTTCGCCTTCGGCGACTCGCGATGCACCCACCAGAAGAACGGCGGCATAGGAGGCCTCGGTGCAGAAGGTCAGGAACGGGAAATAGACGGCAAGGTATTTTTGCGCACGTACGCGGGTCGCACGGAACCGATCCGATAACGCGCGCAGCCGGGCGGCTTCCTGTTCCTGCTGGCCATGCGATTGCACAACGCGCAAGCCGGAGACTTTCTCCTGCAGGGTGCTGTTGACTTTGCCTATTTCCAGCCGCGCCTGCGCATAAGCAGGGGAGCTGAGGCGGCGATAAATCCAGGTTGCCAGTGCGACCACTGGCACCGCGCTTAATGCCGTCAGCGCCAGGAGCGGGTCGAGCCAGAACATGGCGGCGGCGATGGCGAACATTGTCACCAGGCTGGTGGCTGCACCGGCAAGGCCGTTTTGCAGAAAGCGGGCGAGAGAGTCCACATCTACGGTCATGCGGGTCAGACGTGAATCGACATGCTTTTCATGCCAGGGGAGACCAAGACGCAGCATATGGCCGAAGCTGCGCAAGCGCACCGTATGCTGGACTGACTCTGCCGCTCTGGCGGCGAAGACAGTCTGTAGTGAATAACAGCACCAGCTCACGGCCACCAGGCACAGGGCGAATAGGGCACAGAGGCCGATAGTCGACATATCGCCTGTGGCAACGCCGGAGTCAATGCCGCGCTGCAGCAGTATCATTACCCCGACGCCTGCCGCCGAATCGAGGGCGATCAGCAGGGCGGCGATGACGAACATCCACGCCACGGGCTTCAGCAGCGACGTGACTTTGCGGCCTTTACCGGCCAGCGCCTGCTGTACTGCATTTTCCGGCACGCGCGTCATACGGGCGACAAAGCCTTTATCCCCCGTCTGCGCCGCATCGTCTTGTGCCGCTGGTACGGTCGGCCACAATCCGTTAGGCCCACTGTGGGAAGGCGCGAGGAAATCGCCGTCGCCGGTCATCAGCGCGCGGAACGCCGGACAGCGCGCTTCAAGTTCTGCCTGGGTTCCGGTGTCCACCACCCGGCCCTTATCCAGCACCACAATCCGGCTGGCTAACTGAAGCGTCGAACGGCGTCGGGCAATCACCAGCAGCATATGCTTTTCGTCAGCATAGCGACTCAGCGCGGTGTTGATCTCCGCTTCAGTACCGGCATCGACCGCAGAGGTGGTGTCATCGAGGATCAACACTTCCGGCGCGGTAATGAGCGCCCGCGCCAGCGCGATTCGCTGCCTCTGTCCGCCGGAAAGATTCGTACCGCGTTCGGTTAATTGGGTATCGAAGCCTTTCGGCAGGGCGTTGATAAAATCGCTGGCTCCTGCTGCCCTCGCCGCGAGGCGAATGTCGTCCGCCGTTGCCTGAGGGTGCCCGTAGGCGATATTTTCCGCCACCGTACCGGCAAACAGAAAAGCATCCTCAAACACAACGCCTACCCGACGACGAAGCGCCTCCAGCCTGAGATCGCGGAGGTTCTGTCGGCCTGCGCTGGTGTTGAGCCATATCTCTCCGGCGCTGGGATCGTAAAAACGCGCCAGCAGCATCAGCAGCGTGGATTTCCCGGAACCCGATGCGCCCACTACCGCCACCGTTTCACCGGCGTGCAGGGAAAAGGAGACATCGCTGAGGATGCGTCTGCCGCCACGGTACTCGAAGCTCATATTCTCCAGTTGCAGCCCGATAACCTGACCGTTAACCGCCTCCGTCCCGTCTTCCATCTGCGAACGGGTGTCGATCAGAGCAAACACGCGCTCCACGGACGCCTGGGTGCGCTGGGCGATAACCAGAAACGATGCCAGTACACGGGTTGGCCCGGTCAGCATCGCGAGGAAGCTGGCAAACGCCACGAAGGTGCCGAGATCGATGCGCCCGTGCATAACCGACCAGCCGCCGTAGCACAGCAGGACGATTTGCCCGAGCACCGGTAGCGCCAGCATGGTGGCACCTGGTATCGCCTGCGAGATGGCCGCGCCGATGCGTACCCGCACCATCTGCCGCGACTGGCGATCCAGCCAGCGCGTTTCACGCAGCTCCGCCACGCAGGATTTTACCACTGAGATCTGCGCCAGCACCTCGCGCATATGTTCGGTGAGATTTGCCAGTCGGTCCGAGGCCAGCCCGGTTTGCGCAAAGACCCGGCGACGCGCGCGCAGCGCAGTGATAGCCAGGCATGCCAGTACGCACACGACGATGAGCGTCATGGCGGGTGACATCCACAGCATCACGGCAATGCCGGCAATGTAATAAGTGAACACCGCCAGCGGCACCGGGCACATCTGTAGCAGGGTATGCACCTGCTGCAGATCGCTGTTGGTCCGTGAAATCACCTGCCCGGTGCGCAGTGCGTCCTGGCCTGCGCCGTCAAGTTTTTGAATACTGTCGAATGCCCGTCCTCGCAGGGTGTGCTGCACCCAGAGCGAGAGCTCCCCGGCATAACCGCGGCGCACGTAGTTACCGATGAAATCAAAAAAGGCAATCAGCAATAGCCCGCAGGCCAGCCACGGCAGACGAGTCGGATTGCCCGCCAGCGCGTCGTTCACCGCTTGCCTTGTCAGCAACGGCGTCAGCGCGGCCAGCAGAATGGTCGAGACCGACGCTACCACTACGATGATGCTAAGTTTCTTACGTTCCCAGCACACGCGTGCCAGGCGAACTATCCAGGACCGCGCAGGAGTGGGAGAGTGAGTCGCAGGCATTAAGCCTCCTCCGTCTGTAAACAATAGGATCCAAGTCGGATCGCTGTGCAAAAAAAAGCGCCAGCCCGATCCGGTCCCGCATTGTTACGGGCGTATCTCCTGGATGCGTGCTGGCGTATGATCGTCATGACGGCGTAGTGGCTACCCTTTCTGTACCCTCGCGATCAGGCTTTTCGCCACCTCGCTCGGACAGGGTTGCGCTGCCATTTCCGCCGCTACCTCTTCAGAGGCGTCGCGAAGCGCGCGATTGTCGAGGAAAGCATTGATCATGCTGCTCGACAGGCCGTCGTCGCCGGGGATGATCCCGCAGCCGCGTTCGACAACAGCGCGGGCATTTACCGGGCGATCGGCACCCTGGCCGAAGACGATCTGTGGAATACCGGCGTGCAGCGCCGTCAGGGTATTGCCCGCGCCACCATGATGAATGAAGCCATCTGCGCCGTTCAGGAAGGCTCCCATGGGTATCCAGTCGACCAGGCGAACATTTGAGGGCAGTGAGCGCAGATCCGACCGCGCATTGGCCGAAAGATGCAGGATGATCTCGGCATCGACTTCACTGGCGGAATCCATCACCCAGGCGATCAGGTCAAGGCCGTCGACCATCGGTTTGACGGTACCGAGACTCACCAGCAGACGTTTACGGTCGGGCGTCCTCTCCCACCACGGTTCCCACACCGCGCCGCCGTTGTACGGGACGTACTGCATGGGAATAATGGGTTCTCCGTCGTTTTCAAGAATGCTCATGCTCGGTGGTGTTACGTCGATCCAGGCCATATCGCGCGGTGCGGCCCCAACGCCGTGGCGATGATAGGCGTCCGCGAGCGAACGCGTTACGCCTTTGATATGCCAGGGCGTATGGCCGAAGCCGACGGTTTGCATTACGACCGGTATATCGTATTTGGCGGCAATCAGAGGCCCGATGACCCCGAGCGGCGGGTAGATGATGAGATCGGGCCGCCAGTGTCCGGCAAACTCCACCAGGTGGTCGGCCATCTCTTCGCTGAAGAATGAGAAGTTGCCCATTTTTGTGCCGATGTTGCTTTCTTTTCGCTGTGCCTCGCGGCGGCGATAGTCAGCTTCAGAATCAAAACCGGGTGCGGCGTCAAATACCACCAGCCCTGCTTCTGCCGCTTTTTGGGCGAATTTTCCTCCGCTGGCGATCAGCACTTCATGGCCGTTAACGCGAAACGCCTGTGCCAGAGACAGCACAGGATACAGCAGCCCATAGAGAGGCGGGCCTACAAACAAAATACGCATGAGAAAATCCCTCTCCGCTTGACGAACTAAATCAGGAAGTCGACGCAGTCATATGCCAGCAGCAGGACGTTAATTTTCGTTAAGCCTGCTTTGACAGACGCTGCGTCCTTTTTGAGTTTCACCAGCCTTACGAACGGTCCTGTCGCTGACTGTTCCGTGACGTAGGCTGGTGAATCGGGAATTCCTTGTCCCGGCTTCCATTAACGCTTACGCGCCGTTGTCCTTTTGAACAGCCCAGGCGGCGTCGTGCTGCCACGCCGCGGTGTTCAGATGCATTTGTTGAGTGTGAGACCGTTCAACAAACCTGGAGAGGCTTGTTTCCTGATACCTCTGTATACCTTGCCAGATAAACCATCAGTGCAAATGCTAATGATAATAATTACTATTATCATATGTGAGTTGCAACTATAATTAAGCACTTAATGCACAATGAATCGATTATGGGAAAAATCGCAGGTGGGGCTCAGCAAAAGGGGACTCTGTGGATTTAGGCACAAAATCCCACGCTTGCGGCGGTTTACAGGCGGACCTGGTGATTCTGTGTAATTGATGGCGGGGGTCTACGATGACGCTACTTCACCAAATAGCGCGGGTTTACCTCCCGTAAATACTGGCGATGTTACTATGATGCCTGATTCACTGCTGTTTATCGTTATGGAAAACCTGCGTAATGTTAACAAAATTCCCTCCCCGACGCGTAATGACCTGTGCTGCGGCTCTGCTAATTATTTTTAGCATCGCCTTGTTCTTCTTCCTGAGAAGCCCCGAGGTTCCTGAGTATGTTACCGCTCCAGTACGCATCGGCGATATTGAAAACGCCGTACTTGCTACCGGTCGAATTGATGCGATTGAGCGGGTCAACGTTGGGGCACAGGTTTCTGGCCAGGTTAAGTCGCTGAAAGTGAAGTTAGGCGATCGTGTCACTAAAGGACAGCTCATCGCTGAAATTGATGACGTGCCGCAGCGGAATGATTTACGCAACGCAGAAGCTGCTCTCAACGTGGTAAAAGCGGACCTTCAGGCTAAGCAGGCGCAGTTGAAGCAAGCCTCATTGCGTTTTAAGCGCCAGCGCCAGATGTTAAATGAGGATGCCAGCTCGAGAGAAGATTTCGAAACGGCTGAAACCACGCTGGCCAGTACCCGCGCTGAGCTATCGGCACTGAATGCCAAACTCGTCCAGGCGCAAATTGATGTCGACAAGAAAAAGGTCGATTTGGGTTATACAAAAGTTGTTGCTCCCATGGACGGCATTGTTATTGCCGTTGTCACCCAACAGGGCCAAACGGTTAACTCCAGCCAAAGTGCGCCGACCATTATCAAACTCGCACGTCTGGACGTGATGACAATTAAAGCCCAGATCTCTGAGGCGGATATCACGCGAATTTCACCGGGACAGAAAGCCAGATTCACCATTTTCTCTGAGCCGGATAAGCATTATGACGCCACGTTACGTACCGTTGAACTGGCACCTGAGTCGGTTATGAAAGATGATAGCCTTGCCAGCAGTAGCTCAGCCTCAGGGTCAGGCACGTCAAATGCTTCGGTGTACTACAACGCGCTGCTGGATGTCCCCAATCCAGAAAATCGGCTGCGAATTGCCATGACAGCACAGGTGACCTTGCTGGCTGGAGAAGCTAAAAATACGTTACTGGTGCCGATTCAGGCTGTGCACAAGGTGAGTGGCAACAAACAGCAGGTGCAGATATTGACCAGTGATAACCGGCTGGAAACCCGTGAGGTCAAAACCGGCATTACTAACAGTGTGGATATCCAGATCCTGGACGGTGTAAAAGTCGGGGAACAAGTTGTGTTATCGCAGCCGGGTGAAAAAGCGCCCGGGGAAGGGTTTGTATCTTGAGTAATATCATAGAACTCAAGGGCATCAGCCGCACCTACAGGAACGGTGGACAGGATCTCACCGTGCTTAAAGGGATTGATTTGACTATCGCTGCTGGGGAGATGGTCGCGATCATCGGCGCCTCCGGTTCCGGTAAGTCAACCCTGATGAATATTATGGGCTGTCTCGATGTCCCTGATTGTGGCGATTACTTTATCAGCGGTCAAAATGCCGCCCAGCTTTCACCTGACGATCTGGCAAGGATCCGCCGTGAGCACATCGGTTTTATCTTCCAGCGTTATCATTTAATGCCCGACCTGAGCGCGTTAAGTAACGTTGAAATTCCGGCGATTTATGCCAATAGTGAGCGCGAAAAGCGCCGTCTGCGCGCGGCGACATTGCTTGGAAGACTCGGGCTGGAAGGTCGTGAACATCATAAACCGGGAGAGCTTTCAGGCGGCCAGCAGCAGCGTGTGAGTATTGCCCGCTCGCTGATTAACGGCGGTGAAATCATTCTGGCGGATGAACCCACCGGCGCGCTGGATACGCAGTCCGGTCAGGAGGTACTGTCAATACTCAGTGAACTGAATCAGCGTGGCCATACCGTGGTTATGGTGACACATGATATGAAGGTAGCGCAGCATGCTAACCGTATTATTGAGCTGCGTGACGGTGAAATTATTTCTGATACCGGCAGTCGTGTTACCTCCGGGGTTGCCCTTAAACGACCTGACAGCGTTCAGCAGAGCTGGTGGCAAAGTATTGTTGACCGTACCCGTGAATCCCTGCACATGGCGTTAAAAGCGATGAATGCGCATCGCCTGCGCACGACGTTAACCATGACGGGCATTATTTTTGGTATCGCCGCGGTTGTTACGGTGGTGGCACTGGGAGAAGGCGCGAAACAGCGAACCCTTGATAATATCAAGGAGCTTGGAACCAACGTGGTGAGCATCTACCCGGGAAGGGATTTCTTTGACGACAGCACTGAAGCCATTCGTACACTGGTCCCGGCAGACGCCGAAGCATTAGCAAAGCAGGGGTTTGTTGACAGCGTCAGCCCCGAAGTTAACGCTTCCGACAACATTCGCTTTCTGGGTAAATCCGCTACCGCCACGATCAATGGCGTTGGGCGCGATCATTTTCGCGTAAACGGTATTGAACTGTTGCAGGGATCAACTTTCCAGGACGATCGAAATGCCTCGCAGGAAGTCATCATTGATGAAAACGCCCGCAAGGCGTTATTTGACGATGCGGGACTCAAGGCACTTGGGCAAATCGTTTTTCTGGGTTCCGTGCCTGCACGGGTTGTCGGCATCGCCAAAGGGAACAGCCGAAGCTATGCGCCTAATCGCATTAACGTCTGGATGCCTTACAGCACGGTGATGTATCGAATGACAGGAAAACCGGTGTTGACCAGCATCAGCGTAAGGCTTAAGGATGATGTTGCCAACGAGGCAGCGGTCAGCGCTATTTCTCAGCTTCTCACTCAACGCCACGGCGTGAAAGACTTCCAGCTTTATAATTTCGAGCAGATTCGACAATCAATAGAACGGACCTCAATGACCTTTAGCATCCTGATTCTGATGGTGGCCTGCATCTCGCTGATGATCGGCAGCATTGGGGTGATGAATATCATGCTGGTGTCGGTCACGGAACGGACCCATGAGATTGGCGTACGAATGGCGGTCGGTGCGCGTCAGGGCGATATCATGCAGCAGTTTATGATTGAGGCTGTGCTGGTATGTCTAATAGGCGGAGTGTTAGGTATTGCACTGTCGTATGCCGCCGGAGCGCTGTTCACCGAGCTGGCAGGGGGCATTTTCACCGCCATTTATTCGTGGCAGGCCGCTGCTGCCGCATTCTTCTGCTCAACTTTAATCGGCATGATCTTTGGTTATCTCCCTGCCCGCAAGGCAGCAAGGATGGATCCGGTCGTTTCACTGGCCAGCGAGTAACCCATGAAAATATTATCCCCTTTAACGGTATGCCTTGCTGTCCTGCTTAGTGCTGGCTGCGCCGACTCTCTGAAAAGCGACTATCAGCCTCCTGAGGTGAAATACCCTGCCAACTGGTATCAGGCGGATGCTGCGGAGGAGAGGATGCCGTTCGACTGGCAGGCCTTTAACGATCCAGACTTCGACGGCTGGCTGCGGCAGGTGATGGTGCGCAATAACGATGTCGCTGGAGCAGTATTGCGTGTTTATCGCGCCCGCCTGGAAGAAGAGCGGATTGGCATCACAAACGATCCGGGACTAAAAGGTTCGCTCGCGCTTGACGGTAAAAAACAGCTGAACAGCTCAGCCAACTGGAGCAGGGGCAGCGTTGCCAGTATTAATACCAGCTATGAGCTGGATCTGTGGGGCAAAATAGCGCGGCAGCGCGATGCGAAGGCGTGGGCACGTTTTGCCTCGGAAGAGGATCTGCGTTCTGCACGCCTGACGCTGCTTTCAAATGCCAGTAATAATTACTGGCGCTTAGGCTTTATTAACCAGCAGCTGTCTGTCCTGCAACAAAGCATCGACTATGCAAAAGAGACGCTGCGCCTGGCTAACGCGCGCTATGCCGCGGGCGGTGCCTCCTCTCTGGATGTTGTGGATGCTCAGCAGGGCGTGCTTTCGCAGGAAAACAGGCTGGCGGCGTTGAAGAATGAACGTTTACAGGCGCTCAATCAGCAAGCCGTTTTGCTTGGAACCGCGCCGGGCAGCGCGATAGTCGAACCGAAAGCGTTACCAATGGGACCACTGCCGCAGGTCAGTGGAAAGATCCCGGTCAACGTGCTGCGGCATCGACCCGATATCAGCGCTAAAGAGTGGCGGGTACGGGAAGCATTGGCCACCGTTGATGTCCAGCGTACTGCATTTTATCCAGCGTTTAGTCTGACCGGCTCGCTTGGCACCAGCAGCAGCAGCCTTATGGCCTTCCTGGAAAATCCTGTCGGCTCTGTTGGAGCAAACCTGACCCTGCCGTTCCTGGAATGGAGAGAAAGGGGCATGGACGTGAAGATTGCCCGAAACGACTACGAGCAACGGGTTCTGGAGTTTAAACAGGAACTTTACAAGGCGATGAGTAGCATAGAAGATGCGCTTGCTTTGCGTCATCAACTCCTGGAACAGGAGACGCTTCTACGTGAAGGCCTGGAACTGGCGAAAAAATCAGAGAGGCTAAACGAAGTTCGCTATCGCCAGGGCGCGGTGCGAATTTCTTTCTGGCTTGATGCTCAGGAGAAACGCCGTCAGGCCGAACTGGCACTGTATGAAAATCGCTTTAACCAGTTAAATAATCTGGCAAAAATCTATATGGAGTTTGGCGGTTCGGTATCTTTCCCCTGAATTGCGCAGACTCATTTACGTCTGGCAGCAATATGACTTGCTGCCAGGGCGCAGTTCGCAAGACATCCCTCGTCATTATTCAAACCCATCTCACAAAAATCGTTCCTCCCCTTTGATCGAAATTTCATCTCCGGCTATATGACTAGTCATATCATTTAAATGACTAGTCATATAGGAGGCAACCATGAATCAATCACTGCCAGCCAACTTCTTATGGGGCAACTCGGTGTCGAGCATGCAGACGGAAGGGGCCTGGAATGAGGGCGGAAAGGGGATGTCGGTGTACGACATTCGCGAAGCCGGTGAAAATATCTCTGACTGGAAAGTGGCCACCGACTCCTACCACCGCTACCGGGAAGATTTCGACCTGATGCAGGATCTGGGCATGAACTGCTACCGCTTCCAGATCTCCTGGAGCCGCGTCTGCCCGCAGGGTGACGGCGAGTTCAACGCCGAAGGCATCGCGTTTTATGACCGTTTTATCGACGATCTGATCGCCCGCGGTATCGAGCCGATGGTCTGCCTCTACCACTTCGATATGCCGCTGGCGCTGGCGCAGGAGTACAACGGATTTAACGATCGTCGCGTCGTGGAGGCGTTTATCCGCTACGGCAAAAAGATGATCGACTGCTTTGGTGACCGGGTGAAGTACTGGCTGACCTTTAACGAGCAGAATATTTTCCACATGCCGATAGCCTTCCGCATCTCCGGCTATATGAAGGGGGAGGAAACCCTGCGCGAGCTGTACGAAGTGCAGCATCACACCATGGTGGCGCACATGGCGCTGACCGAGTACCTGCACCAGACTAAGCCGGGCAAGCTGATGGGCGGCATGCTGGCGCACCAGCTGATTTATCCGGCCACCTGCAAACCGCGTGACATCTTCTGCGCCCAGCAGTACGACGAATTCCTCAACCAGAACCTGCTGCGCGTCTTCGCGGGCCAGGGCTACAGCCCGGCGGTGATGGCGGTGGTGGAGCAGGAAGGCTTCGGCGATATCTACCGCGCAGACGATCTCGCGCTGTTTGCGCGAACGAAGAACGACTTTATGGCCTTCAGCTACTACGCCAGCAAAACGCTGGACAGCGATGCCATCCCGGAAGGCACGCCGGTGAACTATTACCTGCTGCACGGCGAGAAAAACAATCCGTACCTGAAGGCCACCGAGTGGAACTGGCAGATCGACCCGCTGGGCTTTCGCACCATCATCACCCGCTATGCCAACGACTGGCGGATGCCAGTATTCCCGATTGAGAACGGCATTGGGGTGATTGAGTCCTGGGATGGCGTAAACCCCATAGAGGATACCTACCGCATCGACTACCACCGGGCGCATATCGAGGCCATGAAAGAGGCGATGTTCGAGGACGGGGCAGAGGTATGGGGCTATCTCGGCTGGGGGTTGATTGACATTCTCAGCTCGCAGGGTGACATGCGCAAGCGCTACGGCGTGGTCTACGTCAACCGTGAAAACCACGACCTGAAAGACCTGAAGCGCGTGCCGAAGAAGAGCTATGCGTGGTTAAAACAGGTTATCCATACCAACGGACGCGAGATGTAAGCCGTACGCTGCCGGGCCGTTTTTGTGACTGATTGATGGGAACTATCCGCTATGTCTGAAACAAAAATAACACCGCACATGCAGTCTTTTGTCGATAAATTTGTTGAGTTCTCGGCGCGCCTGGCAAACCAGGTGCATCTTCGCTCCCTGCGCGATGCCTTCGCCACGGTAATGCCGATTTTCATCCTTGCCGGTCTGGCGGTGCTGGTGAATAACGTGGTGTTCCCCTGGATCTTAGAGGGCGACACGCTCACGCAGTTTAAGGTGTGGGGCGAGGCGATCATCAACGGCACGCTGAACATCGCCGCGCTGCTGCTGGCGCCGATGATTGCCTGGTCGCTGGCGCGCAACAAAGATTTCGACAATCCGGTCTCGGCAGTGGTTATCGCCGTCAGCAGTTTCATCATCATGATGCCGATGCGCTTACAGATTACTCCCGTCGGCAGCGACGCCACGGTAAACGTTACCCAGGTGCTGACGTTCGCCAATATCGGTTCCACCGGGATTTTCGCCGGGGTGCTGATTGGGCTGCTCTCAACCGAGCTGTTTATCGCCATTTCACGGCTGAAGGCGCTGCACATTTCGCTGGGGGAGAACGTACCGCCAGCGGTGAGCAAATCCTTTACCGCGCTGATCCCGACGATCCTCACGCTCTCCCTGTTTGCGGTGCTGGCGGCTATACTGGCGAACGTGCTGCACACGGATCTGATCCATCTCATTACGACATTTATTCAGCAGCCGCTGCGGCTGATCAACACCAGCCTGCCCGGGACGATCTTCATTTACAGCTTCGGTAACTTCCTGTTCACGCTCGGTATTCATCAGTCGGTGGTCAACAGCGTGGTGCTGGAGCCATTTCTGCTGATCAATACCAATGAGAATATGCTGGCCTTTGCCAACGGCCAGCCGATCCCGCACATCATCAACAACATCTTTGTGCCGACCTTTGGCATGGTGGGCGGGACGGGCAGCACAATCTCATTGCTGATTGCTATCTTCATCTTCTCAAGACAGAAATCAGCGAAGCAGGTGGCGCGTCTGTCGCTGGCGCCGGGTCTGTTTAACATCAACGAGCCGGTGATTTTCGGCCTGCCGATAGTCTTTAACCTGCCGCTGATGATCCCGTTCGTGCTGCTGCCCGCTATCGGAATTTACTTTGCGTGGCTCTGTACCACGCTGGGGCTCATGTCGCGCTGCGTGGTGATGATCCCGTGGACGACCCCGCCGATCCTCAGCGCCTGGCTGGCGACGGCGGGGGACTGGCGGGCGGTGGTGGTGCAGTTGGCAATCATCGTATTTGGTGTATTCTTCTACCTGCCTTTCCTCAAAGTTGCCGAGCGAGTGGCGTTGAAAAACAGCGGGACAGAACACTAATTTAAGGAAGGACGATGGCGGCGAAGTACATCACCATAGCGCGGGAAATTAAGAAACGCATTATCACCCAGCAGTACGCCGCCAATGAACCTCTGCCGGACCAGTTTGCGCTGGCGGCGGAGTTCAGCACCAGCCGGATGACCATTCAGCAGGCGATGCGTCAGCTGATCGTAGAAGGGCTGGTCTATACCCGACAGGGGCAGGGCACGTTCATCCGCAAAAATTTCCTCCAGCTTTCCCAGTGGGATCTCTCCGGCAGCGACTACTTCGGGGCGACCAAAACCTGGGAACATTTAGGCACGGTGACGAGTCAGGTGGTGCACTTCGAACTGCGCTTCCCGAACGAGAAAGAGCAGGCATCGCTGATGATAAATCCGAATACGCCGATCTATGACTTTATCCGTCTGCGTTTACTGAACGGTGAGCCGATGTCTCTGGACGCTACGGTAATGCCGCTCAATCTGGTGCCCGGTCTGAACAAAACCCATCTTGAAAGTTCGGTATTCCGGTATGTACAGGAGACGCTGGGGCTGAAGATCATGGGATCGTATCGGGTGGTGCGGGCGCTGAAGCCCAGTGCGCTGGATATGCAACACCTTGTCTGCGAGCCAACCGACCCGGTGCTGGAGGTAGAGCAGGTGATCTATCTTGAAGATGGTACGCCGCTGGAGTACGCCCATTGTCACTATCGCTATGACCATGGCGGCATCGTTATCGTGAATAACGGATAAAAAAAAGCGGGCCCCGCGGCCCGCTTTTTTTATTCTCACGATTAGTTCAGACGCACCGGCATACCGGAACGGTTCTGAATCGCCTGGTCAACAATGGTCGTGTCAACATCCGCCTGAGAGGTGACAGACTGCACCGCGCTGGTCAGCTTAATCGGTACGATTTCGTTGTTGTTGATCTGATCTTCGCTGGTGGACAGCGGGTTATGCACTTCAATGTAACGGCTGCCGTCCGGCTCTGACGTCGCTTTCACCGGTTCGTTAATGAACTGCACGCGCGTACCGACCGGCACGTTATCGAACAGGAATTTTATGTCTTCATTACGCAGACGCACGCAGCCGTGGCTTACGCGCAGGCCGATACCGAAGTTGGCGTTAGTACCGTGGATGGCATACAGACGTCCAATGTACAGCGCGTACAGACCCATCGGGTTATCCGGGCCGGCAGGCACAACGGCTGGCAGCGGTTCGCCGGCAGCAATGTACTCAGCGTGCATTTTGGCGGTCGGCGTCCAGGTTGGGCCCGCTTTCTTACGCTCCACTTTGGTGGTCCAGTTCAGCGGAGTGTCTTTACCCAGCTGACCGATACCGATAGGCAGCACGATCACGGTGTTGGTGCCTTTCGGGTAGTAATACAGACGCATTTCGGCGCTGTTAATCACGATACCTTCGTGCACGGTATCCGGCAGGATCAGCTGCTGTGGAATGTTGAGTACGGTACCCGCTTTCGGCAGATACGGGTCAACGCCCGGGTTCGCCTCCAGCATGTTCGACAGACCGAGCTGATACTGCGCCGCGAAGTATTCCAGCGGCTGAGAGTTCCCTTCCGGCACCGTCACCACCTGGTTTTCACCCACCAGACGGCTTCCGTCTGTCGGCAGGGGATACGTCACCGCAGACGCGGTCTTACAAAAACCTACTACGGCTAACGCCGCCGCAAAAAGCGTTGTTAATTTCATGTTCATGTTATGCGAGGTATCTAAGCCATTCTGGCGATGAGTTGATAAGTCTGAATCGGTAATGGGAGCGCATTATATGTGCATTCCCGTTAACTGGGAATTCAGATGTGTACGAAATCACATTTTTTTCGATTTTGTTAAAGTTTAGTGGATTACCGCAACACGGGATCTCAATTCGGAATTGTGGCATAATGCCGCGTTTATCACACTTTTCGCAGGAATCTCTCCGTGTTAGTTACCAGCAACGTCACTATGCAGTTTGGCAGTAAGCCGCTGTTCGAAAACATTTCCGTCAAATTTGGCGGCGGCAACCGTTACGGCCTGATTGGTGCCAACGGTAGCGGAAAATCCACCTTTATGAAGATCCTCGGCGGTGACCTGGAGCCAACGCTCGGTAACGTGTCGCTCGACCCTAACGAGCGCATCGGTAAGCTGCGTCAGGATCAGTTCGCCTTCGAAGAGTTCACCGTGCTCGACACCGTGATCATGGGGCACGCGGAGCTGTGGGAAGTGAAGCAGGAGCGCGATCGTATCTACGGTCTCGCTGAGATGAGCGAAGAAGACGGTTACAAAGTGGCCGACCTGGAAACGCAATACGGCGAAATGGACGGCTACTCTGCGGAAGCGCGTGCGGGCGAACTGCTGCTGGGCGTCGGTATTCCGGTTGAACAGCATTACGGCCCGATGAGCGAAGTCGCGCCAGGCTGGAAGCTGCGTGTGCTGCTGGCGCAGGCGCTGTTCTCTAACCCGGACATCCTGCTGCTCGACGAACCGACGAACAACCTGGACATCGACACCATCCGCTGGCTGGAGCAGACGCTGAACGATCGCGACAGCACCATGATCATCATCTCGCACGACCGTCACTTCCTGAACATGGTGTGTACTCACATGGCGGATCTGGACTACGGCGAGCTGCGCGTTTATCCGGGCAACTACGATGAGTACATGACGGCTGCCACCCAGGCGCGCGAGCGTCTGCTGGCCGACAACGCCAAGAAGAAAGCGCAGATTGCTGACCTGCAATCCTTCGTCAGCCGCTTCAGCGCCAACGCCTCTAAATCGCGCCAGGCAACGTCGCGTGCCCGTCAGATCGACAAAATCAAGCTGGAAGAGGTTAAAGCCTCCAGCCGTCAGAACCCGTTCATTCGCTTCGAGCAGGACAAGAAGCTGTTCCGTAACGCGCTGGAAGTGGAAGCCCTCACCAAAGGCTTCGATGAAGGCCCGCTGTTCAAAAACTTCAACCTGCTGCTGGAAGTGGGCGAGAAGATTGCCATCCTCGGCGCCAACGGCGTGGGTAAATCCACTATGCTGAAAACCCTGGTCGGTGAACTGCAACCGGATAACGGTACCGTGAAATGGTCTGAAAACGCGCAGATTGGTTACTACGCGCAGGACCATGAATATGAGTTTGAAAACGATCTGACCGTCTTCGACTGGATGAGCCAGTGGAAGCAGGAAGGCGACGACGAGCAGGCGGTACGCAGCATTCTGGGGCGTCTGCTGTTCAGCCAGGACGACATCAAAAAGCCAGCCAAAGTGCTCTCCGGTGGTGAAAAGGGCCGTATGCTGTTCGGCAAGCTGATGATGGAAAAACCGAATATTCTGGTGATGGACGAACCGACCAACCACCTGGATATGGAATCTATTGAGTCGCTAAACATGGCGCTGGAGATGTATCAGGGCACCCTGATCTTCGTCTCTCACGACCGGGAGTTCGTCAGCTCGCTGGCGACCCGCGTGATCGAAATTACGCCAGAGCGCGTGGTGGACTTCACCGGTAACTACGAAGATTACCTGCGCAGTAAAGGTATCGAGAGTTAAAAAAATAGCCGGGTGGCGGCTTCGCCTTACCCGGCCTACGTTCTATCCCCTCTCCCTGTGGGAGAGGGTTAGGGTGAGGGCAACAGGCCGCACTACACCACCCACTCGCCCCCTTCAACTCCGTTCACCCGCAACGTACGTTTTTCCCCCGCCGGTAATGACACCTTCAGCGCCTTCCATGCCGGACGATAGTCGCCGCGCGCATTCACCTTCAGGTTGATACTTGCGCCGTCGCACACCATCTCCCATTCCACCCACAGCGCATTGCCGTTCTGGTAGCCCCAGCTTTCGCCGTCATCCTCAAACAGCAGCCCGGCGGTGGTGCCGACGCCTTTCACCGGGAACAGTTTCAGCTCACGGGTATCGTCTTTATCTGCGCTCACGTGACGGATGCGCTCGCTGAGCGGCAAACCGGCCCCGGCGCGTACCAGCAGCGGCAGCTTTTCCAGCGGCGCATCAAGGACGATCGATTGCCCGCCCGCATACCACGCGTGAGTGTAAAAATCGTACCAGCCGGTTTCGTTATCCGGCAGCCAGACGCGGCGCTCGCGCTGCCCGGCTTCGACGACGCTGGCCACCAGCAGGTCACGGCCCAGCAGGAAGTCGTCGCACTCTTCAAACGTCTGCGCATCGTGCTCATGATCGAGGAAGGTCGGGCGCAGCATCGGCTCGTCGTCGGCGTGCGCCTGCCAGAGCAGGGTGTAGAGATACGGCAGCAGGCGGTAGCGCAGTTCAATGGCGCTGCGAATCGCAGGCGTGACGCCCGGGTACATCCACGGCTCGTTCACCGTGTGATCATCGTTCCACGAATGAATGGTAAAGCGCGGGTGCATCACGCCGTTCTGTACCCAGCGCACGAACAGCTCGGCATCCGGCTTGTCGCCGGAGAAACCGCCGACGTCGTGACCGACGTTGAACAGTCCGGACAGGCTCATGCCCAGCCCCATGCGGATGTTATAACGCAGGGTGTCCCAGTTGGTGCGGTTGTCGCCGCTCCAGGTCTGAACGTAGCGCTGCATCCCGGCGCAGCCGGAGCGGGAGATCAGATACGGACGTTTCTCCGGCGCAAAGCGCTGCTGCGCTTCCAGCGAGGCGCGCATCATCAGCAGCGGCATCACCGGGCGAATGTGCTTGATGGCGATCTCCTGACCGAAGCCATAGCAGCGCGCTTCCCCGTCCCACACTTCATACTCGTTGTTGTCGTTCCAGGTGGAGTCGATGCCCATCTCCAGCAGCTGCGTGGTCACGCCGTTCTGCCACCACTGCACCGTCTGCGGGTTGGTGAAGTCGAGATGCGATCCTTCGTCATCCCAGAAGCTGGAACGTTCAGGCGCATCGGTTTCTGAATCACGAATGAACAGGCCGCGTTCCGCCACTTCGCTGTAGCGGGGATGATCCTGCAACAGACACGGCTTGATGTTGGCCGCAAGCCGCAGCCCCGCGTCGTGGAACGCCTGGCTCATCACCTTCGGCTGCGGCACTTTGTCGTAGTTCCAGTTAAAGACGTAGCGCTTGCCGTTAATCGAGGTATAGCCGGAGGAGAGCTGGAACGAGTCGCACGGAATGGCATGCTCATCGCACAGGCGAATGAAGTTCATCAGCTGGTTTTGCGCGTCCGGCGCGTCGGTGTAGTGCATGGTCGAGCCGCTGTAGCCCAGGCTCCACTTCGGTCCGAACAGCGTTTTCCCCGTCAGGCGCACGAAGGCTTTCGTCACGTCCAGCACGCGCTTGCCGGTGAAGAGGTAGTAGTCAATATCGCCCGCTTCAGCCTGCCAGCGGCGGTAGGCGGTGTGATAGTTGTCGATTTCGTTACCCAGATCCAGCCAGCAACTGCTCAGGTTATCGTAGAACAGACCGTAGCTCACGTCATCGCGACGGGTGAGGGTGAACGGGATGTGCTTGTAAAGCGGGTCGGTGCTGGCCGCGTTATAGCCCATTGCGTCCAGGTTACGCATCTCATAGCGTTTGCCGTTGCGCTGTAAATCACCCGCTTTCTCACCCAGACCGTAAAAACGCTCATCCTTACGACGGCTGAGATAGTGCGCCACGCCGTCACCGTGGGCGTTTAGCAGGTAGGCGCTGGTCGGGCGGTCATTGACCAGCGGCAGCCATTCACCCGCCTCATTGCGGTAGTGCCACTCCAGCCACAGCGGCTGGTGGACGGTGACGCGCAGCTGTTCGGTCGCTACGGTTAACGCGTCGTCCTGCTGCGTCAGCGTCCAGGTCGGGCAGGTGAAGCCGCTGACATCGTCGCGACGGCGGCCTTCCCACGGCACATCTTGTTCCGGCGCGATGCTCCAGGTGCGGTCCAGCGCCAGCTCGCCTTTACGTTTGATCAGCACGCGGAACAGATTCTCTTCCAGTACATACAGGCACAGGCGGTGCTGGTTATCGATCAGCAGTTCCAGATGATTCGCCGACTGCGTATCGACGGTCCAGTTTTTCAGGGTTTTCATATGCAATACATCCACTATCAGGTGCGCTTGGCGCGACGTTCAGCAATAAATGCCACCAGGAAAACAGCGCCAAGCAGGTCAAAGAAGCCCATGGCGATAAAGAGCGGGTTGAAGCCGATTTTGTCGGCGGTCACCCCAATCAAAAGGGAGAACAGGAAGCTGGCGATCCACGCCGCCGAGCCGCGCATGCCGTTGACGGTCGCCATCTGGCCTTTGTCGAACGACTCCACCACCAGGGCGCTCAGCATGCAGGAGATGATCTGGTGCCCGAAGCCGCCGATGGAGATCAGCACGATGGTGATATACGGGTCGCGGGTTACGGCCACGACGGCGAGGGAGATCATCAGAAACGCGCCGGTGACGGAGCTGGCGACGACCGAGTTGACGCGGGTGCAGCCGAAAAGTCGGGTATAGAGACGCGTCAGGTAGCCGCTTGCCACGCTGCCGAGGTCGGCGGCCAGGAACGGCAGCCAGGCGAACATCGCAATCTGCTTCAGGTCCATGCCGTGCTCTTTGGCGAGGTACAGCGGCACCCAGAAGCTCAGCACGGCCCACGCCGGTTCCGCCATAAAGGCCGGGATAGCGATACCGTAGAAGCGTTTGTTCTTCGAGACGGTTTTCAGCGCGGTCAGGAAGGGCAGTTTGACCGGCGCAGGTTCGTTATCCTGCTTGATAAACGCCAGCTCATCGCGGCTCAGGTTCGGGTGCTGTTCCGGGTTGTGATAAAACGCCCACCACAGGATCACCCACAGCAGCGCCAGCACGCCGGTAAACATAAACGCACCCTGCCAGCCGAAGGACGCGTGGGCAAAGTAGATGATAGGCGGGGCCAGCATGGCCCCAATGGAGAAGCCTACCCCCGCCCAGCCTGCGGCAACAGGGCGCTCTGATTTCGGGAACCATTCACCGATGGTTTTGGCGTTCGCTGGCGTGGCGGCGGCTTCGGACGCACCCATAAAGAAGCGCAGAATCGCCAGGTGCAGCCAGCTTCCGGCGCCCGCGTGGAAGATACACATCAGCGCCCAGATCCCGGCGCAGACCATAAAGCCGATTTTCAGGCCGATAACGTCAATCAGCCAGCCGCACAGGGGCTGGAAAATGGTGTAGGCGATCTGGAACGCGCCGACGATCCAGGAGTACTGCTCGGTGGTGATCCCGAGGCTCTCTTTCAGTTCAGGGGCGAGAATACCTAACGAGTTACGGGTGATGTAGTTAACGGTCACGCCGAGAAGAAACAGCACCAGTACGTACCAGCGCAGGTTCCTGATGACGCGACGTGTTTTGCTTGTCGCTACGGTGTTATTGATGTCCTGACTCATTTTCTTCTCCACAAGACGGACGGTAAGGGGACAAAGGTTCAGGTGTCACACAGCGTCAGGCGTTTGAAAGTTATCTGTTTTAGAGCGCTAAGCTGCTATACAACTAGTATGGAAGTTGTGTGACAGGTTCACCTTAAGAAAGAAATTGGGCAGGGAATAGTGGATTTTGTGCAAACTTTCTCATAACCGAGGTTTAATTTTCGGCATTATGGCCTTCTCGCAAGTTATTACCTGATAAACATGTTGTGAAAATTTTTTCATTTCACATCCGGAGCCAGATCACAAAATGGACAAAAGGCTTAAAATCACCGAAATCGCCGCCCGGACGCAGCTCTCCATCAGCACCGTTTCTCGCGTGCTGGCGGGGAAGGCAAACACCAGCGAAAAAGCACGGGCAAAGGTGCTGGCGTGCGCGCGGGAGCTGGGGGTAATGGACGGCATGGCGGCGGGGCGTCTGCTGCTTAACAGCCTGGTGGTGTTTGCCCCGCAGCGGGCGTTTGACGAGCGGTCCGACATCTTTTACTACCGCGTCATCCAGAGCGTGAGCAAAGGGCTGGCCTCGCACGAGGTGCGTCTGCGTTACTGTGCGCTGGAGGAGAACGACAGCGATGCCCAGCTGTTTCTGGCCCGCATGAACGAAACGGACACTCAGGCGGCGATCCTCCTTGGTATCGACGATCCGCATATCCACGATCTGGCGGTAGACATGGGCAAACCCTGTATGCTGATTAACTGCCGGGACCGCCACATGCGCCTGCCCGCCGTCGCGCCGGATCATCGCGCGATTGGCGAGCGGGCGGCAGAGTACCTGTTCGAGATGGGGCACCGGGAGGTGATGAACGTGCTGTGCCTGCGTCGCTACACCATGGAGCTGCGCCTGTCCGGGATCCGCGACGCGTGGCACGGTCATAACCTCAGGTTCAGCGACAGGCGCGACCTGCTGATGGTGTCCAGCTTCAGCGCCAGAGAGACGGAGCAGCTGGTGAGCGAGTGGCTTCACCAGCAGAAAGGGAAGGACCTGCCGACGGCGTTCCTGGTTGGTGGCGATTTTATGGCGGCGGGGACCATCAGCGCGCTGCAAAACCACGGTCTGCGCGTGCCGCATGATGTCTCGGTGATGAGCATCGACGGCTTTAATCTCGCGGCGATTCAGGATGTGCCCTTAACCGCGGTACATGTTCCGCGTGATGAGCTGGGAACGGAAGCGGTGCATATGCTCCAGCAGCGGCTGATGCGCCCGGACGCGCCGGTGGGAACATTGCTGCTAAACGGCACGCTGACCGTGCGGGAGTCGGTCCGGCGGATACGTCAGGGGAAACGACGTACCGCCGTAGAGCGGGAAGGGCTGTACGACGGTTAAGCCATGCCCAGCGCGCGCCTGCCGTGGATGTTGAGATCGGCCACGGTAAAGCGGCCCTGCCAGCTTTTCTCATAATCCTCGCGCGGGAAATCGCCCGGTGACGCGCCGGTTTCCAGCGCTTCCTTGACCTTTTTCGCATAGGCGAGATTCTTCTCGCACATTGGCGCGGCAGGAATATACATCACGTTGCCCCAGCCCTGCTGATTTTCCACCGGCGCGACGGAGTGGATCACATCGCAGTGCCACCACACGGAATCACCGGCTTCCAGCGCCGGAATGCTGGTTAACGCTTCGATCAGCAGCGGATGCCACTTCTCAGAAATCGGCAGCACGCGCCCCGGCGCCACGCCGCACAGCTCGTCTTCCGGCACGTCGTTCAGCAGCGGACGCAGCAGAATATAGGCCATTGCCTCCGGGATCGGCACCACGTGCAGCAAGCCCTGTCCGGGGATCATGTCCGACAGCGCCGTCCAGCCCTGGAAGGTGCGGAACACCGAGCATTTGGTGGTATTATCGACGGTGTACTCTTCCACTTCGGTACGATGCGCGGCATTCCACGGATCGTATTTCTCGACGTTGCCGTCAAACACGCGGGCAAAGACCTGCTGATAAGCGGGCAGCAGCCAGCGCTCCAGCGCGCCAGAATCGGTGTGTGCGCCAAGTCCTTTCGAGGTGGTTCCCGGCGGGCGGCGGCGGATGCGGTCAGGGTAAATCACGCTCACGTCCGGGTCGAACCACTGTTTACCGTTGCTCTCAAATGTCCATAAACGGTTCAGGAATGACTGTACCTGCGCCATCTCTTCACTCTGGCGCGCCTGCATTTGCGCCTGAGACCAGTAGATCGGATAAATCTCCGGACGAGAGGCCGTTAAGGTGCCGAAGAAGTTATCGCCGGGTCCTTTGTACACCTCGTCAAATTTGTTCAGATCGAGGTAGTCGAGCATCGACTGATCCCACGCCAGCGCCTGCTCGCGCGGGAAGTGGCCTTTGATCACCGCGCAGCCGCGACGTTTAACGGCTTCGCGCTGTTCGGTGGTGATCGTGCCGTTTTTCACGTCGGCAAAAGGGATCACTGGCCAGACGGTTTCGCCTTTGTTTTTGAGAGCGTTGATTTCCGCCACGCGGGTGGCGATTTTATCGCTGAGCCGGTCGAACAGCGCCTGCACGTCGCCGATCTGCGCGCGTAATTCACGTTTCATCTGACGGATTGCCGCTTTATGGTCCGCTGGCAACGTTTCGCTGGTAAAGGTCATAACTGCCTCGCATCTTTCATTCGAAAGTAAAAGTGTCTACAAGTGATACTTTAAGTTAAAAAAAAGTTAATGCAAGTTTAAAACCTTGACGGGTGCCACAGGATGGGAAAAGAGTGAGAGGCCGGAGCGAGGCTCCGGCAGGTAGGGGGATCAGGCGTCGAACGGGGAGTGCGCGTCGAGCACGGCCTGAATCACATTCAGCGCGCCCTGATGGTTGTTATCGTCGGTAGTGTAACGGCTGACCTCTTTAATGCTGTCCGCCGCGTTGCCCATCGCAAAGGAGTATTTCACCAGCTTCAGCATTTCCGCATCGTTGCCGCTGTCGCCAATGCCGACGCACGCCTGAGGTGAGACTTTCCAGCGTTTAAGCAGGCGGCTGATGCCGTTGGCCTTGTGCAGGCCGGGGATAATCAAATCGACAAAACCGAAGCCGCTGGTGACCGGCTTCATGATGCCGTCCAGGGAGACATGCAGTTTATCAACCAGATTCGGGATATCGCTGTCCGGCAGGTTCAGGGAGAATTTAAACAGCACGTCGTCAATTTCGCGGTAATCGCTGATGGGTTTTAAGCGATGGTAGTGTTTCGACATCAGCTTCACGAACGCTTCTGGTGCTTTATCGCTGACGTACGCGCTCTCCAGCCCGCAGGCCACAAAGTTCAGCCCTTTGTCTTTCAGCAACTCGCCAATGACGATCTGCGACTCATGACGCGTCAGTTCGCCGTGGAAAATCTGTTCGCCGTGATCGAAGACCAGCGCGCCGTTTTCCGCGACGAAGGAGATCTGATCTTTCAGCTCCGGGAAGAAGGAGATGAGCTGGTAATACTGGTTGCCGCTGGCGACAACAAATTCAATGTCGCGGGCTTTAAGCTGCTCAAACTGTGCCTGGAAGCGGTCACGATCGTACTGCTTGGCATCATCAAGGAAAGTTCCGTCCATATCGGTGACGATAACTTTTACGGTCATACTGTGCTCCTGGGTCACTGCGTTTGAAACATTCTAATAACAAGGTGACGGGGAGCACAAATTTAATTTCGAATGAAAGTCAGAAAGCCGGGTGGCGGCTTCGCCTTACCCGGCCTACGGGGGGACAATGTAGGCCCGGTAAGCGAAGCGCCACCGGGCGTTTTTTTACAGCGTATGCTCAGTACGGGCAATAATATCGTCCTGCGCATCTGGCGACAGGGCAGTGAAGAACGCCGAGTAACCCGCCACGCGCACCACCAGGTCACGATACTGATCCGGGTGTTTCTTCGCTTCCAGCAGCGTTTCACGGGAGACGATGTTGTACTGAATGTGCCAGCCTTTATGCACCTCGAAGAAGGTGCGCAGCAGCACCATCAGCTTCTGGCGATCGCTGTCGTTTTCCAGCGTCGACGGGTTCAGCTTCTGGTTTAGCAGCACGCCGCCGAGAATCGCTTCCGTCGGCAGTTTACCCACGGAGCCAATCACCGCCGTCGGGCCGAGGTGGTCGGTACCGGAGGCCGGGCTTGCCCCTTCCGCCAGCGGAGTGTGGGCTTTACGGCCGTCCGGCGTTGCCATGGTTGCTGCGCCAAACGGCACGTTTGCGGAGATAGACGACGTGCCCGCATAGTAGTTACCCCCAATCGGGCCGCGGCCGTAGCGTGGGTTATGGTACTGCTTCAGCTCTTCAATGTAGGTTTCGTAGGCACGGGTCAGCAGCAGGTCCACGCTGTCGTCGTCGTTGCCGTACTTCGGCGCGCCGTTGATCAGGCGCTGGCGCAGCTGCTCGTGGGTCAGCCCCTCGAAGTCATCCGCCAGCGCCGCCGCCAGCTGTTGCTGACCGATAACGCCCTGGTCAAACACCAGCTTCTTCACCGCTGCCAGGCTGTTGCCGAGGTTGGCGATCCCCACCTGTAGGCCGGAAACCCAGTCATACTTCGCGCCGCCCTGCTTAATGCTTTTCGCGCGTTCGATACAGTCGTCCACCAGCGCCGAGCAGAGAATATCGTGGACGTTCTCTTCCAGCATGGTGTCCACCACGTACTCGATCTCAATGGATTTGCGGGTGTAGTAGCGGATCTGGTTATCCCACGCCGCCATGACCTCATCGAAATTCCCGAAGTTACCGGCAGAAAGCGCTTTTTCCTGCGGCAGGAACACCTGGCCACTGGTGGCGTCGCGACCGCCTTCCAGCGCCGCCAGCATCACGCGGGCGAAGTTGATAAAGCTCATGCCGGTGCAGCGATAGCCCCACTTGCCGCCAACGGCGGTTTCGATGCAGCCAATCGCCGCATAGTCATACGCGTCCTCTCGTTCCACGCCGAGCTTGATAAATTCCGGGATGACGATTTCATCGTTGTTAAACGCCGGCATCCCGAAGCCGCAGCGGATCACCTGCACGCAGGCGTCGAGGAAGTCGTTGCTCATGCCCGCGTGGTAGCGCACGCTCAGGTTCGGCTGGGTGGAGCGCAGACGGCCGCAGGATTCGAGAATGGCGTAAGAGAGCGGGTTGACCGCGTCCATCGGTTCACCGTTGACCAGCTTCTGGCCGCCGATGGTGACGTTCTGATACAGCGGGCTGCCCGCAGAGGCTTTGGAGTGCGAGCCGGAGCGGATTTTGTTCACTTCCAGCAGCTTCAGCCAGCAGCTGTGCAGCAGCTCAATGGCGTGTTCGCGATCCAGACTCTGGTCCAGCTCCACGTCGCGGCGGTAGTACGGGTAAAGGTACTGGTCCATACGGGCAAAGGAGACGGAGTGACCGTTGGACTCAATTTGCAGGATCAGCTGAATGAAGTAGCACAGCTGTAGCGCCTGCCAGAAGGTTTTTGGCGGTTGGTGGGCGATGATGTCGCAGTTTTCCGCCATGGCCAGCAGCTCGTCGCGGCGGCTGTCGCGGGTTTCTGTTGCGGCCATTTCACGCGCCAGGTCGGCAAAGCGTTTGATGTGCAGGCTTACGGCTTCCAGCACGATATCAATGGCTTTCAGGAACTGGTCGCCGTGCAGATCGTCCAGCACCGTCAGGTTGATGCGCGACCGGCGCTCGGCCACTTTCGCGCGCAGGCCGTCAAGCCCTTTCTCCAGTACCAGCGGGAAATTCACCGCCAGGTGTGCGTCACCGGAGGTCATGTTGCCTTCCGCTTTGATGATGCCGGTTTCCAGCAGGCCTTTCTGCTCGTCGGTGAACATGCCGTAGCAGCGGTCCTGCACCGTCTGGCCGCGCCACCACGGGCAGATCTCATGCAGCACGCGCTTGTTCTCTTCGCTGACCGCAAAGCCTGCGCCCGGGCGGTCCGCCAGATCGTCGATCTCTTTCTCAATCCAGGAGACGGTATATTCCGGGAAAATCGGCGCGGCGCGCACTTCGCTTGCCTGGTTACCGATAATCAGCTCGTCGTGTTTGATCCAGATGGTACGTTTTGCCAGGTGGTGGGCGAGGGCCAGTGCGCGACGTACCGGGATCGGCTTGTCCAGATGCTGCTGATACATTTCGGTATAATGCTGTGCGCGCTCGGTACAGACCGGCGGCTTAACGATATGCACCAGCGCCGTTTTGTGCGCCTTGATGCGCTCGCTGAGGGTGTTGAGATTCAGGGTTGTCATAGGTTTATCCTCGTAAGGTCGCGGTTAACCCTTTCTGGCAGGCGTACTGCTGCGCAAAGTCCAGCAGGGCAGGGTTATCCAGCGGTTTGTCAGGGGCAGAGTAGGGTTGGCCGAGCAGGGTGTATTTGTTCATGCCCAGCGTGTGATACGGCAGAAAATGAATATCGTGAACGCCGAGTTCGTCGGCGGCGAAATTGGTAATGGCGGTAACCGACGCTTCATCGGCGTTAAAGCCCTGGATCAGCGGCACGCGAATGGTGATTTTTTTCCCGGCGGCAGCCAGGCGCTTCAGGTTGTCCAGGATCCGTCTGGCTGAGCCATCGGTCCACTGTTTGAATACGTCACTGTCCACATGCTTCAGGTCCGCCAGGAACAGATCGACATACGGCAGTGACGGCTCGATATAATGCCAGGGGACGTGAAGGCAGGTTTCAACGGCGGTATGAATGCCTTGTTCATGGCTGGCTTTAAACAGGGCATGTGCCAGCGCCGGGTTCATGAACGGCTCGCCGCCGGAGAGGGTGATCCCGCCGCCGCTGCGGTCGTAGAAGGGCTTGTCGCGCAGCACGGTGGCCATAATCTCCTCCACCTGCTTCTCTTCACCGCAGACGGTAAGCGCCTGGGTCGGGCAGCAGTCGGTAAGGGCAGTGAGCGTCTCGTCGTTGAGCTTCTCACGATGAATGACCAGCCCGTTCAGCGCGCGTTCAACACACCCCGGCGCGGCCTGCTGACACAGGTCACAGCCGTCCAGGCACAGGCGGGCATCAAACAGGACGTCCCGCGTGCGGGAGCGGCTTTCCGGGTTCTGACACCAGCGACAGCCCAGCGAGCAGCCTTTCAGGAATACCACGGTTCGAATACCGGGACCGTCGTGGGTGGAGTAACGCTGTATATTGAAGATCATTTTCTTGCCCTCTAATTACATATGAAGATTAAATTACTTTCGAATGAAAGTTATCTTGATATGGGTCAATTCCTGAGCAGGTTTTGCTGTGATAGGGTAAGTGCAGGCTAATTTTGAGGGTGACATCATGGAACTTTATCTCGACACATCTGACGTTGCGGCAGTCAAAAAGCTGGCGCGTATCTTCCCGCTGGCGGGCGTGACCACTAACCCAAGCATTGTGGCGGCGGGTAAAACGCCTCTGGAAGAGCTGCTGCCCGCGCTGCACGACGCGCTGGGCGGCAAGGGCCGGCTGTTCGCTCAGGTGATGGCGAAGACCGCCGAGGGAATGGTGGAAGACGCACGTAAGCTGCGCGCGATAATCAATGACCTGGTGGTGAAAGTGCCCGTGACCGCTGAAGGACTGGCGGCGATCAAAATGCTGAAAGCAGAAGGGATCCCGACGCTGGGTACGGCGGTGTATGGCGCAGCGCAGGGGATGCTCTCCGCACTGGCGGGGGCTGAGTATGTGGCTCCTTATGTGAACCGCGTGGACGCGCAGGGCGGGGATGGGATCCAGACGGTGGTCGAACTGCAACAGTTGCTGACCCTGCATGCCCCGCAGTCAAAAGTGCTGGCGGCGAGCTTTAAAACCCCGCGCCAGGCGCTGGACTGCCTGCTGGCAGGGTGCGAATCCATCACGCTGCCGCTGGACGTGGCGCAGCAGTTTATTACCTCTCCGGCCGTGGATGCGGCAATTGTGAAGTTTGAGCAGGACTGGCAGGGGGCGTTTGGACGGACGTCTGTCTGATGCGGTTGCCGGGTGGCGCTAACGCTTACCCGGCCTACGTTTGCATCGCTGTTGCCGGGTGGCGCCGTTTGAGCCGTTGTAGGTCGGGTAAGGCGAAGCCGCCACCCGACTTTTTTACTGGCTACACACCTCACACCCGGGATTACGCATCAGCTTCATCTCGCGGAACTGGCAGGTCATCGCGTCATACATCACGATTTTACCCGCTGCGGGCGTGCCGTAGTGCGCCAGCACTTTGATCGCCTCCATCGCCTGCAAGGAACCGATAACGCCAACCAGTGGCGCCATCACGCCCGCCTCGACGCAGGTCAGCGCATTCTCGCCAAACAGACGGCTCAGGCAGCGGTAGCAGGGCTCTCCTTCAGCGTAGGTGAAGACGGTGATTTGCCCCTCCATGCGAATGGCCGCGCCGGAAATCAGCGGCGTTTTACGGGCAAAGCAGCCCGCATTGAGCTGGTTGCGAATGGCGACGTTATCGGTGCAGTCCAGCACCAGGTCATGCCGTGCAATCTGCGCAAACAGCGCGTCGTCATCCAGCATCGCGTCAATCAGGGTGAACTGAACGTTGGGGTTAATGCGCGCCAGCGCCGTGCGTGCTGATTCCACTTTAGGCTGACCGACCGTCGCGTCGCTGTGCAGCGTCTGGCGTTGCAGGTTGGACACCGACACGGTATCGAAGTCCAGCAGCGTCATGCGGCCGACACCCGCCGCAGCCAGGTATTGCGCCGCTGCGCAGCCCAGCCCGCCAAGACCCACAACCAGCACGCTGGCCGCCTTGAGCGCTTCCTGGCCCTCGAAATCAAACCCGCGTAGCACGATCTGGCGGTTATAGCGCATCATCTCCGGGTCGCTCAGTTCCACCGTCATGTCAGCCTCCGAACAGGTGGTTAAAGCGTTCCACTTCAACCCATTCGCCCGCCTCAACGTGGCCGCGATCGCGCTCCAGCACGATAAAGCAGTTACCCTGACTGAAGGAGCTAAAGATGTGCGAACCCTGATGCCCGGTGGTGCTCACCTCCAGCTCGCCGTCGGCGTTGCGCGCCAGAATGCCGCGCTGGAAATCGAGACGGCCCGGTGATTTTTTGAGGCGCGTTGCCGCCCGCACGCGCACACGCTCCGGCAGCGGGCTGGCATTGTTGCCTGAAAGCTTCGCCAGCAGCGGGATCACCAGCTGGTAGAAGGTCAGCGCGGCGGAGACCGGGTTACCCGGCAGGCCACAGAACCAGCTGTGCGGAAGTTTGCCAAACGCGAACGGTTTGCCCGGTTTAATCGCCAGCTTCCAGAAGGCGATTTCGCCCAGCTCTTCAAGCAGGGTTTTGGTGTAATCCGCTTCGCCAACCGATACGCCGCCGGAGCTGATCACCACGTCGGCAGAGGCTTCAGCGTCGATAAACGCCGCGCGCAGTTTTTGCGGATCGTCAGGAATGATACCGAGGTTAATCACCTCACAGCCCAGCTGCTCAAGCATCAGGTGCACCGCCAGACGGTTGGTGTCGTAAATCTGCCCCTCGTTCAGCGGCTGACCCGGAAGCTGTAGCTCGTCTCCCGTGGAGAACACCGCCACGCGCACTTTGCGGACCACGTCAATCTCCGCGATGCCAAGCGATGCCAGCACCGGCAGTTCGGCGACCGTCAGCTTTTGCCCGGCGGCAAAGACCGTTGCGCCCAGGGTAATGTCTTCCCCGATGTGGCGGATATTCTGTCCCGCTTTGACGCTGGCGGTAAAGCGCACGCCGTCGTCCGTTTGTTCGGTCTCTTCCTGCATCACCACGGCTTCACAGCCCTTTGGCACCGGTGCCCCGGTCATAATGCGCACGCAGGTGCCCGCTGGCCACTCACCGTTAAACGGCTGCCCGGCAAACGCTTTACCTGTCACCGGCAGCGGCTGACCCGTTTGCAGATCCGCCAGACGTACGGCATAGCCGTCCATCGCCGCGTTATCGAACCCCGGCACGTTCAGCGGCGAGACGATATCGCGCGCGGCAATACGGCCAAAACAGCGCACAAGCGGCAGTGTCTCAACGTCGTGCAGTGGAGTAATACGATCAAGCATCTGCGAGAGTGCCGTCTCAAGCGGCATCAGTCCGGCGGTAAAATCCATGGTGGGCTCCTGCGGAGTAACAACGAAAGCGCTCATTATGGCAGAAAAGTGCGGCTAACTGTATGACCCGATGGGTGTACGCTTTACATCACAGTTGCGTCTTTCTATATTCAAAAATCATCTGAAGATTCGTCGACGATAATGATATTTATAGAAAAAGCAGCCAGCCAGGCTGATGGGTGATGCGAAATGAGTAAAGCGGTTATCGCAATTCATGGCGGTGCCGGGGCAATCACCCGTGCACAGCTCAGTCCCGAGCAGGAGAAGCGTTATATTGATGCGCTGAACGCCATTGTGGAAACAGGCCAGCGGATGCTGGAAGCGGGCGACAGCGCGCTGGACGTGGTGACCGAAGCAGTACGTCTGCTGGAGGAGTGCCCGCTGTTTAATGCCGGTATTGGCTCGGTCTTTACGCGCGATGAAACGCACGAGCTGGATGCCTGCGTGATGGACGGCGTCACCCTGAAGGCGGGCGCGGTAGCGGGCGTCAGCCGTCTGCGTAATCCGGTGCTGGCCGCGCGTCTGGTGATGGAACAAAGCCCACATGTGCTGCTGGCCGGGGCGGGGGCGGAAAAATTTGCCGTCGAGCACGGGATGGACACGATCTCGCCCGATCTTTTCTCCACCGAGGAGCGTTACCGGCAACTGCTGGACGCCCGTACAGCGGGGATGACGCAGCTGGACCATGCCGCGCCGCTCGATGAACGCAGCAAAATGGGCACGGTAGGCGCGGTGGCGCTGGATAAAGCCGGTAATCTCGCCGCCGCGACGTCGACAGGCGGTATGACCAACAAACTTCCCGGTCGCGTCGGCGACAGCCCGCTGCCGGGGGCCGGGTGTTACGCCAATAACGCCACCGCGGCGGTGTCATGCACCGGCACCGGCGAAGTGTTTATCCGCGCGCTGGCGGCCTACGACATTACCGCGCTAATGGATTACGGCGGATTAAGCCTGAGTGAGGCCTGCGAGCGGGTAGTGATGGAGAAACTGCCGGCGCTGGGCGGGATTGGCGGCTTAATTGCGGTGGATCGGGAGGGCAACGTGGCTCTGCCGTTCAACAGTGAAGGGATGTACCGGGCGTGGGGGTATGCCGGCGATGCGCCCAGCACAGGCATTTATCGTGAATAAGGGGGCATTGCGTGCCGCACCGTGAAGAGCTGGACAACTGCGAAGTGCTGGCTGTCCACCAACTGAATATTGCGTTTCAGGAAGAGCGGCAGTTCATCCCCGCAGTACAGAATTTATCGTTTTCGCTCAGGCGCGGCGAGACGCTGGCGATTGTTGGCGAATCAGGTTCCGGTAAATCCGTTACCGCGCTGGCGCTGATGCGTCTGCTTGAGCAGACGGGCGGGCAGGTCACCAGCGAGCGGATGCTGTTGCGCCGTCGCAACCGTCAGGTTATCGATCTCAACGAGCTGAGCGCGTCCCAGATGCAGGGGGTGCGCGGGGCAGATATTGCGATGATTTTTCAGGAGCCGATGACCTCCCTGAACCCGGTTTTTCCGGTGGGCGAGCAGATTGCCGAATCTATCCGCCTGCATCAGGGACTGAGCGGTGATGAGGCGCTCAACGAAGCAAAACGGATGCTGGAGCTGGTGCGTATCCCTGAGGCGCACGCGATTTTGTCCCGCTATCCGCATCAGCTTTCCGGCGGCATGCGCCAGCGGGTGATGATTGCGATGGCGCTGTCGTGCCGTCCGGCGGTGCTCATTGCGGACGAACCCACCACGGCGCTGGATGTCACCATTCAGGCCCAGATCCTGCAACTGATTAAGGTGTTGCAGCAGGAGATGGAGATGGGGGTGATTTTCATCACCCACGATATGGGGGTGGTGGCGGATATTGCCGATCGGGTGCTGGTTATGCATCAGGGCAATGCCGTGGAAACCGGCACGGTGGAGCAGGTCTTTCATGCGCCGGTGCATCCTTATACCAAAGCGCTACTGGCGGCGGTCCCGCGTCTGGGGGCAATGAATGGCAGTGATTTTCCGCGCCGTTTTCCGCTGTTCTCACAGACCGAACAGGGCCAGCAGGAAGACGAAACCGAGCAGGATACGGTGGTTCCCGGCAGGCCAATCCTCGAAGTGCGTGACCTGGTGACCCGTTTCCCGCTGCGTAGCGGGATCCTCAATCGCGTGAAGCGCGAAGTGCATGCGGTTGAAAACGTCAGTTTTGATCTCTGGCCGGGCGAAACGCTGGCGCTGGTGGGGGAGTCCGGCTGCGGTAAATCCACCACCGGGCGGGCGCTGCTCAGGCTGGTGGCGTCGCAGGAGGGGAGCATCACCTTCAACGGTGAGCGCATCGACACGCTCCCTAACAGTAAATTGCAGGCGGTGCGCCGGGATATTCAGTTTATATTCCAGGATCCTTATGCGTCGCTCGATCCGCGCCATACGGTGGGGTACTCGATTATGGAGCCGCTGCGGGTGCATAACCTGCTCGACGGTGAAGCCGCGCAGCGCCGCGTCGCATGGCTGCTGGAGCGCGTGGGCCTGAAGCCGGAGCATGCCTGGCGTTATCCGCACGAATTTTCTGGCGGTCAGCGTCAGCGTATCTGCATTGCGCGGGCATTGGCCCTCAATCCGAAAGTGGTGATTGCGGATGAGTCCGTGTCAGCGCTGGATGTCTCTATCCGCGCGCAAATCATCAATCTCCTGCTCGATTTACAGCGGGATTTGGGCATTGCGTTTCTGTTTATCTCCCACGATATGGCGGTGGTGGAGCGGATCAGCCATCGCGTGGCGGTGATGTACATGGGGCAAATTGTTGAAATCGGCCCCCGTCGGGCGGTGTTTGAAAACCCGCAGCACCCGTACACCCGCAAGCTGATGGCTGCCGTACCGGTTGCCGATCCTGAGCATCGTCACGCCCAGCGCGTGCTGTTGCAGGACGAAATGCCGAGCAATATTCGTAAACGGGGCGAAACCCTGGAGCGCGTGGCGCTGCGTGAGGTGGGACCCGGTCATTTTGTCGCACCACCGCGTCAGGGCAATGCATTCTCGCGGTTATAACTTACAACAGGCAGGAGAACACAATGGTTCCTTTTGTTGCTCGTAAATGGCTGCTGGCCGCGAGCGTGACGGCTGCGCTGGCCGCCGCCCCCGCGTTCGCGGCGAAAGATGTGGTGGTGGCTGTGGGGTCTAACTTCACGACCCTGGATCCGTATGATGCCAACGACACTCTTTCTCAGGCGGTGGCAAAATCCTTCTACCAGGGGCTGTTCGGCCTGGACCGCGAAATGAAGCTGAAAAACGTGCTGGCGGAAGGCTATACCGTGTCGGACGACGGGCTGGTCTATACCGTTAAGCTCCGTACCGGCGTGAAGTTCCAGGATGGCACCGATTTCAACGCCGAGGCGGTTAAGGTCAACCTGGATCGTGCCAGCAATCCGGAAAACGGTCTTAAACGCTACAACCTGTATAAAAATATCGCCCAAACCGAGGTGGTTGATCCGGCGACGGTGAAGATCACCCTCAAAGAGCCGTTCTCGGCGTTCATCAATATCCTGGCGCATCCCGCGACGGCGATGATTTCCCCCGCCGCCCTGAAAAAATACGGCAAAGAGATTGGCTTCCACCCGGTGGGGACCGGACCGTACGAACTGCTCACCTGGAACCAGACCGATTTTGTGAAGGTGAAAAAATTCGCCGGATACTGGCAGCAGGGGCTGCCGAAGCTGGATACCATCACCTGGCGGCCGGTAGTGGACAACAACACCCGCGCCGCAATGCTGCAAACCGGCGAAGCGCAGTTTGCCTTCCCGATCCCGTACGAACAGGCGGCGCTGCTGGCGAAAAACAGCAAGCTGGAACTGGTGGCCAGCCCGTCGATTATGCAGCGCTACATCAGCATGAACGTCACGCAGAAACCGTTTGATAACCCGAAGGTGCGTGAAGCCATCAACTACGCCATTAACCGCCAGGCGCTGGTGAAGGTGGCCTTTGCCGGCTACGCCACCCCGGCGACGGGCGTGATGCCGCCAACCATTGAGTACGCGCAAAGCTATCAGCCGTGGCCTTACGATCCGGCGAAAGCGCGGGAACTGCTGAAAGAGGCGGGCTATCCGAACGGCTTTAGCACTACGCTGTGGTCGTCGCATAACCACAGTACCGCGCAGAAGGTGCTGCAATTTACCCAGCAGCAGCTGGCGCAGGTGGGCATTAAAGCCAGGGTTACGGCGATGGATGCCGGACAGCGAGCGGCGGAAGTGGAAGGCAAAGGACAGAAAGAGAGCGGCGTGCGGATGTTCTACACCGGCTGGACGGCTTCAACCGGAGAAGCGGACTGGTCCCTGTCGCCGCTTTTTGCTTCCCAGAACTGGCCGCCAACGCTGTTCAATACCGCGTTCTACAGTAATCCGCAGGTGGATAAAGCTCTGGCCGATGCCCTGAAAACCACCAAACCGGAAGAGAAAGCACGCCTGTACAAAGAGGCGCAGGACATTATCTGGAAAGAGTCGCCGTGGGTGCCGCTGGTGGTGGAAAAACTGGTCTCAGCCCACAACAAAGCGCTGACCGGTTTTTACATCATGCCGGATACGGGCTTTAGCTTTGATGACGCGGATTTGAAATAAAACTCATGCTGAATTATGTGTGTAAACGCCTGCTGGGGCTTATCCCGACGCTGCTGATTGTGGCCGTGCTGGTGTTTTTGTTTGTTCATATGCTGCCCGGCGATCCGGCGCGTTTGATTGCCGGACCGGAAGCGGATGCGACGGTTATTGAACTGGTGCGTAAACAGCTCGGTCTTGACCAGCCGCTGTACAGGCAATTTCTGCGTTACATTGGCAATGTCCTTCAGGGCGATTTCGGCATCTCAATGGTGTCGCGTCGTCCGGTGTCGGAGGAGATTGCCAGCCGCTTTATGCCTACCTTCTGGTTAACGATTGCCAGTATGAGCTGGGCGGTTGTCTTTGGCCTGGGCGCGGGGATTGTCGCCGCCGTCTGGCGCAACCGCTGGCCGGATAAGCTCGGTATGGCGCTGGCGGTCACCGGCATCTCTTTCCCGGCGTTTGCGCTGGGCATGCTGCTGATGCAGATTTTCTCCGTCGAGCTGGGCTGGTTGCCGACCGTCGGGGCCGACACCTGGAAGCACTACATTCTGCCCTCTATGACGCTAGGCGCGGCCGTTGCGGCGGTTATGGCCCGGTTTACCCGCGCCTCGTTTGTCGACGTGCTGAGCGAAGATTACATTCGCACCGCGCGGGCAAAAGGGGTGAGTGAGAAATGGGTCATTCTGAAGCATGGTTTTCGTAATGCGATGATCCCGGTGGTCACGATGATGGGGCTACAGTTCGGCTTCCTGCTGGGGGGCTCTATCGTGGTTGAGAAGGTCTTTAACTGGCCGGGGCTGGGGCGCCTGCTGGTCGACTCGGTCGATATGCGTGACTATCCGGTTATTCAGGCTGAAGTCCTGCTTTTCTCGCTGGAGTTTATTCTTATCAACTTAGTGGTGGATGTGCTGTACGCCGCCATTAACCCGGCCATCAGGTATAAGTAAGATGCGATTACTGAACTGGCGTCGCCAGGCCATTTTAAACGCTATGCCGGGGATCAGGCCGGACCATATTCGCACCCCGTGGGTTGAGTTCTGGCGTCGATTCCGTCGTCAGCCCGTCGCTATGGTCGCCGGGTTGTTTGTGTTACTGCTGATCCTGGTGGCGATTATCGCCCCCTGGATAGCCCCGTTTGATGCGGAAAACTACTTCGACTACGACCGGCTGAACGATGGTCCGTCGATGATGCACTGGTTTGGCGTGGACTCGCTCGGGCGCGATATTTTTAGCCGCGTGCTGGTAGGGGCGCAGATCTCACTGGCGGCCGGGGTCTTCGCGGTGCTGATGGGCGCAGCAATTGGCACCGTGCTGGGGCTGGTGGCCGGGTACTACGAAGGCTGGTGGGACCGCATCATCATGCGTATCTGCGACGTGCTGTTTGCCTTTCCCGGTATTCTGCTGGCGATTGCCGTGGTGGCGGTGATGGGCAGCGGCATGGCGAACGTCATTATCGCCGTGGCGGTATTCTCGATTCCCGCTTTCGCGCGTCTGGTACGTGGCAACACGCTGGTGCTGAAGCAGCAGACCTTTATCGAGTCGGCGCGCAGCATGGGAGCCAGCGATGCCACCATCCTGTTCAGCCATATTCTGCCGGGAACGGTCTCGTCTATCGTGGTCTATTTCACCATGCGCATAGGCGTGTCGATTATCTCGGCGGCCAGCCTGTCGTTTCTGGGGTTAGGGGCACAGCCGCCGACGCCGGAGTGGGGGGCGATGCTGAACGAGGCGCGGGCGGATATGGTGATTGCGCCACACGTGGCGATCTTCCCGAGCCTGGCGATTTTCCTGACCGTGCTGGCGTTTAACCTGCTGGGGGATGGGCTGCGCGACGCGCTGGATCCGAGGATTAAGGGGTAGTGCAGTGAAATGTGCCGGGTGGCGGCTACGCCTTACCCGGCCTACAAAAGGGAAGCAGGGTGTTTAAACCCGGCTACCCCACAGGTCATACTCATCCGCGTTTTCAACCTTCACGCGAATAATATCACCCGGCTTAACCTGTGTTTCCCCGTTCAGGTACACCGCGCCGTCGATTTCAGGCGCATCCGCCATGCTGCGGCCAATCGCGCCTTCTTCGTCCACTTCGTCGATAATCACCAGAATTTCGCGGCCCACTTTCTCCTGCAAGCGTTCAGCCGAGATCTGCTGTTGCAGCTGCATAAAGCGGTTCCAGCGCTCCTCTTTTACCTCTTCCGGCACCTGGTCCGCCAGCTCGTTGGCGGTTGCGCCTTCAACCGGGCTGTACTTGAAGCAGCCGACGCGATCCAGACGCGCCTCTTTCAGGAAGTCGAGCAGCATCTGGAAATCTTCTTCGGTTTCACCCGGGAAGCCGACAATAAAGGTGGAGCGCAGGGTCAGATCCGGGCAGATCTCACGCCACTGCTTGATGCGCGCCAGTTGGCGATCCACGGAGCCAGGACGTTTCATCAGCTTCAGAATGCGCGGGCTGGCGTGCTGTAGCGGGATATCCAGATACGGCAGGATTTTGCCTTCCGCCATCAGCGGGATCACATCGTCAACGTGCGGGTAAGGATAGACGTAGTGCAGGCGCGTCCAGATCCCGAGCTTAGCCAGCTGCTCGCACAGGCCGACCATGCTGGTTTTCACCGGCTCGCCGTTGTGGAAACCGGAGCGGTGTTTGACGTCCACACCGTAGGCGGAGGTGTCCTGGGAGATGACCAGCAGCTCCTTCACGCCCGCGTCGGCCAGGCGTTTGGCTTCTGCCAGCACCTCGCCAATCGGACGGCTCACCAGATCGCCACGCATCGACGGGATGATGCAGAAGGTACAGCGGTGGTTGCAGCCTTCGGAAATTTTCAGGTAGGCGTAGTGGCGCGGCGTCAGCTTCACGCCCTGTTCCGGCACCAGGCTCAGGAACGGGTTGTGCTTTGGTTTGGGGACGTAGTGATGAACATGTTCCAGCACCTGCTCGTAGCTGTGCGGGCCTGTGATCTCAAGCACTTTCGGGTGCACTTCGCGGATCTGATCCACCTTCGCGCCCAGGCAGCCGGTGACAATCACTTTGCCGTTTTCCGTCAGGGCTTCACCAATGGCTTCCAGTGACTCCTGGACCGCGCTGTCGATGAACCCGCAGGTGTTGACGATCACCATGTCGGCGTTGTCGTAGCTTGGCACCACGTCATAGCCTTCAGTGCGAAGTTCAGTCAGGATGCGTTCGGAGTCCACCAGGTTCTTCGGGCAGCCGAGGGAGACAAAGCCGATTTTCGGCGGGTGCGTAACATTGCTCATAGGTTAAAAATTCATCAATTATGGAGTTATCAGGGCGGGATTTTACAGCGTATCGCGGGGGATTTATACACTCTTGATGGCGCAGTTGAGGCGGGCAATCGTTGTAACATTGTAAAGAATGTTAATCAGTTATCGTTTATTGATCTCAGGCATTACATTGTACAAAAAATGACCTTATCCTTAATAAGGTAACATGGCTGACAGGGGAGGAAATAGCATGTCCGTTGACAGACTGAAACGCGATCTGCTTAACAAGCTGATCAACGCCCGAATCGACCTGGCCGCATATCTGCAACTCCGCAAGGCGAAAGGGTATATGTCAGTCAGCGAAAGCGAAAATCTGCGTGATAACTTCTTTGAACTTTGCAATTTCATGCGTGAAAAAGCACCCATCCTGAAAGCGCACTACGCTGAAAGCGAATTAGTGGCGCTGCGCCGCGCCGCCGAGGTGCTCTCCATCGCCGGAGTCTGTTTGATGAACGGACGTCACGACTGCCCGAATTTTATTGCCGTTAACGCGGAGAAGCTTGAAAACTGCCTGACCACGCTCGCGCTTTGCATCATGTGTCTGAACAAGCCGGAAACGCTTGCCCGGCACTGAACCCGGGGGAGGCAACTCCCCCTTCTGATTAAGCTTTTGTAAAAGTGGTAACGCACCCGGGAACAGTGGCTAATCTTTAAGCCATATGTCGATAAAGGAGTGCGTTATGCCTCGATCCTCGTTGATTTTCCTTCCAGTCTTGTTATTCCCGCTTTCACTGCTTGCAGCGCCTGAGACGGTTAAGGTCGACGTGCTACAGACAAAACTGGATCACCCCTGGTCGCTGGCGTTTCTGCCAGATAACAAGGGGCTGCTCATCACGCTCAAAGACGGGCAGCTTAAGCACTGGCAGGCTGGAAAAGGGCTCTCCGATCCGATTGTCGGCGTGCCGAAAGTGTGGGCGAGCGGCCAGGGCGGACTGCTGGACGTCGCGCTGGCCCCGGATTTTGCACAGTCACGGCGGGTCTGGCTCAGCTTCGCCGAGGCAGGTAATGATGGCAAAGCGGGTACCGCGGTGGGCTACGGGCGGTTGAGCGATGACCTTTCGCGCATTGAGGGCTTCCAGGTGGTGTTCCGACAGATGCCGAAGCTCTCTACCGGCAACCACTTTGGCGGACGGCTGGTGTTCGACGGCAAAGGCTATCTCTTTATTGGCCTGGGTGAAAACAACCAGCGCCCGACGGCGCAGGAGCTGGACAAGCTTCAGGGCAAGGTGGTGCGCCTGACGGAGGACGGAAAAGTGCCGCCGGATAATCCGTTTGTGAACACCGCCGGTGCGCGCCCGGAAATCTGGTCCTATGGCATTCGCAACCCGCAGGGGATGGCGATGAATCCGTGGAGCGACACGCTGTGGCTCAACGAACACGGACCACGCGGTGGGGATGAGATTAACATTCCTGAGAAGGGCAAAAACTACGGCTGGCCCCTGGCGACGCACGGGATCAATTACAGCGGCCTGAAAATCCCGGAAGCGAAAGGCGAGCACGTTGAGGGCACCGAAAAGCCGCTGTTTGTCTGGAAAGTATCGCCCGCCGTCAGCGGCATGGCGTTCTACAACAGCGACGTCTTCCCGCAGTGGAAAAACAAGCTGTTTATCGGCGCGCTGAAGGAGAAAGACGTCATCGTGCTGAGCGTGAAGGGCAATAGCGTGACGGAGGACGGACGCATTCTGGGCGATAAAGATCAGCGTATTCGCGATGTGCGCGTCGGGCCGGATGGCTATCTGTACGTGCTGACTGACGAGACGGACGGGCAACTGCTGAAAGTCAGCCCGTCCAGGTCGTAATCAGGTCACCGGGATCATCACCACGTTGCGATACGCCGGGCGCTCGCTAAGCTGCTGGATCCAGCGCTCCAGGTGAGGGCGCGGGCTCCAGCTAAGACCCATGTTAGTGAGGTTCCAGACGAAGGGGGCGACGGCGATATCGCCCACGCCGAAGGTGTCGCCGGAGAACCAGGCGTGCTTCGCCAGTTCGTCGTCCATCATCGCGAACAGGGATTCGCAGGCGTCCTGGGCGGCATGAATGGCGGGATAATCACGTTCGGCTTCCGGCGTGCGGACAAGCCCCATCAGGATCACCCGGTGCGTGGGGGAAAGCGTCTGGTTTGCCCAGTCCATCCATTTTTCGCCCTGCGCGCGGCGGGCTGGATTTTCAACCCACAGCCGACCCTGGCCGTACTGCGCGGCGAGATAACGCACGATGGTGTTGGACTCCCACAGCGTGGCGTCTGTCTCGTCATCGCGCAGCAACGGCACCAGTCCGTTTGGGTTCATCGCCAGATAGTCGGCGTCTTTATTCACCCCGAACGCCATGCCAGCCATGATTTGGTTGAACGGTAAATCCAGCTCCTCCAGCGTCCAGAGCACTTTCTTCACGTTAGTCGAATTGTTCCTGCCCCACAGCGTAATCATATTTACTCCCGATGAGATGTGAATCCGAGTCAGCTTTTCGCCATGGTGAGATAAACCTAACAATTACGCAACAGATGCTAAAAAAAACGCCGCAATCAAAGCGTATCTGAATGTTATTGCATAAACTTTAAAAACTTTACCTGGAACAGGTTTCTTTGAACGCTGTAGTGCGCTATTACTCATCGCTTCTTGCGACACGGTGATTGTGACGTGATTTTTAGAATGGACACTCGGGTGGCATTTATGACGCAAAAAACTTCTTCTCTGCGCAGCCTGGCGGCAGGCTCGGCGCTGCTTTTCCTTTTTGCCCCAACGCTCCATGCGGCGGAACAGACGGCGCCCGAAGCGCCGCCTGTCGATGCGCGCGCCTGGATCCTGATGGATTACGCCAGCGGGAAAGTGCTGGCGGAAGGTAACGCCGACGAAAAACTCGACCCGGCGAGCCTGACGAAAATTATGACCAGCTATGTTGTGGGCCAGGCGTTGAAAGCGGGCAAGATCAAGCTGGATGACATGGTCACCGTCGGCAAAGATGCCTGGGCGACGGGTAACCCGGCGCTGCGCGGCTCGTCCGTCATGTTCCTGAAGCCCGGCGATCAGGTCTCCGTTTCCGATCTGAATAAAGGGGTCATTATTCAGTCGGGAAATGATGCCTGTATTGCGCTGGCCGATTACGTCGCAGGCAGTCAGGACTCATTCATTGGGTTGATGAATGGCTACGCGCAAAAACTGGGTCTGACCAACACCACCTTTAAAACCGTTCACGGCCTGGATGCGCCCGGTCAGTTCAGTACCGCGCGCGATATGGCGCTGCTGGGCAAAGCGCTGATCCATGACGTGCCGGATGAGTACGCCATCCATAAAGAGAAAGAGTTTACCTTCAACAATATCCGCCAGCCTAACCGTAATCGTCTGCTCTGGAGCAGTAACGTTAACGTGGACGGCATGAAAACGGGGACGACCGCCGGGGCCGGATACAACCTGGTGGCTTCTGCGACGCAGGGCGACATGCGCCTGATCTCGGTGGTGCTGGGGACGAAAACCGACCGCATTCGTTTTAATGAATCCGAAAAACTGCTGACCTGGGGTTTCCGCTTCTTTGAAACCGTCACGCCGATTAAGCCGGACGCCACCTTCGTCAGCCAGCGCGTCTGGTTTGGGGATAAAAGTGAAGTGAACCTGGGGGCAGGTGAAGCGGGTTCCGTCACCATTCCACGCGGTCAGCTGAAAAACCTGAAAGCCAGCTATACCCTGACCGAGCCACAGCTGACCGCGCCGTTGAAAAAAGGCCAGGTGGTCGGGACGATAGATTTCCAGCTTAACGGCAAATCCATTGAGCAGCGTCCGCTGGTGGTGATGGAAGCGGTGGAAGAGGGGGGCTTCTTCAGCCGGATGTGGGACTTTGTGTTAATGAAGTTCCACGGCTGGTTTGGCAGCTGGTTCAGCTAGGTTTTTGCCGGGTGGCGCTGCGCTTACCCGGCCTTCGTTCGAGCTGTTGTAGGCCGGGTAAGCGAAGCGCCACCCGGCATAACCTCAATACATCAACTTCACCTGCTGCGCCTTTGCATACGACACCAGCTCGTCATCCGGGCGGCAATCACTGACGATGGCGTCAAAGCGCGACAGTTCCCCCATCCTTGCCGGACGAACCTTGCCAAATTTACTGTGATCAACCACCAGCACATGCTGCTGTGCGGCGTTGAGCGCCCACTGTTTCACCGGTAACTCTTCAAGATTAAAACAGGTTGCCCCCTGTTTCACATTCACACCCGCCGCAGAGTAAAAGGCGATATCCGGACATACATTGCTCAGCGTGTCCTGAATATTCAGCGGCTTGAAGATGGCGTTGCTGGCATGAAACTCGCCGCCGCACAAAATCACCCGGCACGCCGGTTTCTCCTGCAAGGCCAGGAAGGTGTTTAGCGAATAACAGACGGCGGTAAAGGGAACGGTGCTGTCGATGGCCTCGATGATCCACGGGGTTGTCGTACCGCAGTCAAAAAACAGCGTTTGATGCGGCTGCACCAGCGAGGCGGCGAGCCGCGCGGCTTTGCGCTTCTCTTCCACCAGGCGTGTTTTTTGATCGCTTAACAGATAATGGCTGGCGCTACGCGGCTCCAGAACAATATACCCGCCAAGCAGCACAACGGGGGCGCTGTCGCTGTTCAGATCGCGACGAATGGTCATTTCAGACACGCCAAGCAGGGTAGCGGCTTCCTTAAGATGCAGCTTATCGCTGCGCTTCAGCGCCTGAAGCAGCTGAGCAATGCGGTCATCGCGACGTGTTTCCATAGATCCTCGGGCTAAAAAAGTGAGCCCCCGCAGGGCGGGGGCTCAAGTGTAACCTGACGGACCGGGGTTAGTCACGTATCCAGCCTTTGCGGATCGGAAGGGCAAACAGAACGCGATAGGCCTGTGATAATCCACGATAAAGCGCCGGACCAAAGAGGCTCCACAGGATGGCTGCGCTGACGCAGCCCATCAGCCCCACCAGGAAACCGCCGACCATATCCAGCGGCCAGTGCACGCCCAGGTAGACGCGGGACCAGGCGATGGCGACCGCCACCCCCATCAGCACCATGCCAGACCACAGGCGATGCCAGAACAGGAAGGCCAGCGCAAAGGTGAAGATCACCGTGCCGTGATCGCTCGGGAACGAGTCATCCGGCGCATGGTGCAGGAAGTTGTAGCCGACGCGATCGACAAACGGACGATCGTGCGGAAAGGCGTGGCCCAGCACGTAGCTTGCCAGCACGCTCACGCCGATCGCCATCGCCATTTTGATCACCAGATGGCGCTGGGCGGTGACCTGTGTACGAGGTCCCCATAACCAGAGGATCACCGCCATCGCCGGTACAATGCTGATCACATCTTTCGCAATGAAGGTGGCGAGATCGATCATCCATTCCGGTGATGCTGGCGTGGCGTTGAGCAGGTAAAACAGTTCGTAGTTCAGATTTTCTAACATAATCTCGTTACTCTTTAGCAAACCAGGTGGAAACCAGCCCGTAAACCAGCACCTGGGAAAACCAGACCCACCACCCGGCCCACAGGTTGTGAGAGAAAAAATGCGCGCCGCGCATGACCTGGCCGAATCCCATCAGCAGCCCCATAACAACGCCTAACGCGACAAAGGACCATGCCAGGCGCGGACGTTCACGCCAGAAGGCAAAAAACAACCCCATCACCATAAACCCGCTTGAGGCGTGGCCGCCGGGAAAGCAGCGTCCCGGTCCGCTGTCTGCCGGAACGGCGCTGAACAGGGGATACGAGACGGCTTTGCCGCCATACTCCACCAGATCCCACGGACAGCTGTGGTGGCTTATGCTTTTCAGCACCCCAACTACCAGCGCCCCCAGCCCCATCAGAAGCGCGGCCGTCACCAGCCGGGCATTGCGTTTGTAAGCGCCGTAAATCAGCGATGCGGCAGCCAGCGCAATGGTCACATATTTCGCCAGCCGATGGTTCAGCAGATCCAGCAGCGGGTTTTGCTGTAGCGGGAAATGGTGCGTCGCCGCGTCATACCAGAAGCCGGTTATCCATCGGTCAAGCGATTCATCGCGCGAAAGCCAGGTAAAAAGCAGCGCAAGGACGATCAGCCCGAAAAGCTGATAACCATAAAAGCGGGCAGAAAAACGGTAAAGGCTTTTTGTCTTATTTGTCGGTAACTTAGATAATTCTGAAGGGCTGACGGCGTGTGTCATAGTTTCGGTCAATAACGTGAAATAGCACTATCATAGGGAGGGCAACTTAAGGAAACCTTAAACAACAACGATAAGTGCCTTATTTCTGTGTTTTCACGTGATTATGCTATCTCAGACAGCGGCAATTCATTACACTCATCGCGATTTTTTCATACTAAAGAGATTGCATGATAAACCGTTCTTCTTCCGGTAATCGTCTGGGTCGTCAGGCGTTACTTTTTCCTCTGTGTCTGGTGCTTTACGAATTCTCTACCTACATCGGCAACGACATGATCCAGCCAGGCATGCTGGCTGTGGTTGAGCAGTACAACGCAGGTATTGAGTGGGTACCTACATCCATGACCGCCTATCTGGCGGGCGGCATGTTTTTACAGTGGCTTTTAGGGCCGCTGTCGGATCGTATTGGCCGCCGCCCGGTGATGCTGACGGGCGTGGTGTGGTTTATCGTCACCTGTCTCGCCACGCTGCTGGCGCAGAACATTGAGCAATTCACGCTGCTGCGTTTCCTTCAGGGCGTGAGCCTGTGCTTTATTGGCGCCGTGGGCTACGCCGCTATTCAGGAGTCGTTTGAGGAGGCGGTATGTATCAAAATAACCGCGCTGATGGCGAACGTGGCGCTGATTGCGCCGCTTCTGGGGCCGCTGGTGGGAGCCGCATGGGTCCACGTTGCGCCGTGGGAAGGGATGTTCGTCCTCTTTGCCGCGCTTGCGGCCATCTCTTTCTTTGGGCTGCACCGTGCGATGCCGGAGACCGCCACCCGCCTGGGCGAAAAGCTCTCGCTTAAAGAGCTGGGGCGTGACTATAAGGCGGTGCTGCAAAACGGTCGTTTTGTCGCGGGCGCGCTGGCGACGGGCTTTGTCAGCCTACCGCTGCTGGCGTGGATTGCCCAGTCGCCGGTCATTATCATCAGCGGCGAACAGCTTAGCAGCTATGAGTATGGCCTGTTACAGGTGCCGATTTTTGGCGCGCTGATTATCGGTAACCTGGTGCTGGCGCGTCTGACGTCCCGCCGTACCGTACGTTCGCTGATTATTATGGGGGGCTGGCCCATAGCGGCAGGGCTGATTATCGCGGCGGTGGCGACCGTAGTCTCGTCCCATGCGTACCTGTGGATGACGGCGGGGCTGAGCGTTTATGCGTTTGGTATTGGCGTGGCGAATGCCGGCCTGGTGCGCCTGACGCTGTTCGCCAGTGAAATGAGTAAAGGCACGGTGTCTGCCGCGATGGGGATGCTGCAAATGCTGATTTTCACCGTCGGTATTGAGGTGAGCAAGCATGCCTATGCTTTCGGCGGTAACGGACTGTTCAGCCTGTTTAACCTCGCCAACGGCGTGCTGTGGATTGCCCTGATGGTGGTATTCCTGAAAGACAAACGCGTCGGAAACGCCCTGCAACCGTAATTCTTATTCCCTCTCCCCCGTGGGCGAGCTCGGGACAGTCCCCTCTCCCTGTGGGAGAGGGTTAGGGTGAGGGCACCAGAGCGCACGGAATCAATTAAACGGCGCCCTCCCATCCAGCACCCTATCAATTACGTCCAGCACCCCTTCGTCATTATTGTTCGGCGCTTCATAGCGGGCCACCGCTTTAATATGCGGTCTGGCATTGGCCATCGCGAAGCCATACCCTGCCTGGCGCAGCATCTCCACGTCGTTACCGCTGTCGCCAAAGGCCACCACTTCACTGTCCTCAATGCCCCAGCGCGCTTGCAGGATCCGCAGGCCGTTAGCTTTGTGCACGCCGGGGATAATCAGGTCGATACTGCCGTGTCCCGTGGTCACCGGCACCATGATGTCGCCAAGCTTCTCATGCAGCAGCGCCTGAATGCGCGGAATTTCGTCGTCAGAGACGTTAAGCCCGAATTTGAAGAAAATATCGTTGAGGTTGTCAAAGCTGCTGACGCTTTCAAGGCGGTGATAGTATTTCGCAGCAATCTCTTTGAAGAGGTCGTTATACGTTTTCAGCGTGTAGGCGCTGTTTTTTCCGCAGGCAATTATCTCTATGCCGGGCACGTCGTTTAACAGGGTGGCGACGGTCAGAAAATGCTCTTTCGACAGTTCGCCGTTAAACACGTCTTCGCCCGCATCCACCACCCAGCCGCCGTTTTCGGCAACGAAGGCAATTTCATGGGCGATCTCCGGGAAAAATGAGATCAGCTGGTAGTACTGGTTTCCGCTGGCGACCACAAAACGGATGCCTTGCGCTTTCATGCGCGCGTACTGCGCCAGAAAACGCGCGCGGTTATAGGTTTTCGCATCGCTCAGGAAGGAGCCATCCATGTCGACTGCAATCAGTTTAACGCTCATATCCCTTCTCCATTGACGTTGTTTCTGCTTCCGGTTTTGCCACCGCTCGCGCCACCAGGGCGGCAATAATGACTAACCCTAATACCACCAGCATCGCGCTGCGTAACCCGTAGTGCTCACCGAGGAATCCAAGCAGCGGCGGGCCCACCAGGAAAGCGAGGTAGCCCGTGGTCGCCACGACGCTCACGCGCGTCGGCGCGTCGGGGCCGGTATCGCTGGCAGCGGAAATGGTCAGCGGGAAGCCAAGGGAGGCGCCCAGTCCCCACAGGATCACCGACACGCCGGCAATCCAGTCCACATCCACAAAGATAATCATCGCGATGCCCAGCCCACCCAGCAGGGCGCTGGCACGGACGACAGCCACGCGGCTGTAACGGTCGATAAACCAGCCCCCGGTAAAGCGTCCGACGGTCATGCCGAGCGTAAACCCGGCGTAAATCAGCGAGCCGGAGGTGGGGCTAAATCCGTGCCCGTCCACCATCAGCAACGGTAGCCAGTCGTTGGCGGAGCCTTCAGCAAACGCCATCGCCAGTACCACCACGCCAATCAGCATCAGCTGGAAATCGCGATAGAAGGGCAACCCTTTTGCCGCAGACTTCTGTTCGTCCGAGGCATTTTGTCCTGTGCCAGCGGGAATAGCCCTGATGCCGGTGAGGATCGGGATAATACAGACCAGCGCCGCGAGTAAAATGTGCACATTGGCCGCAATGCCCAGCGCCGTCAGCGCCATCCCCACGCCCGCACCAGCCAGCGTGCCGAGGCTGTAAAAGCCATGCATCATCGGCAGCACCGTTTTGTTCATCGCCTGTTCAACGGAGGCCCCCTCGACGTTAATGGCCACTTCCGCCGCACCAAAGCTGCCGCCAAATACCATCAGGCCAAGGGCAAACATCAGCGGCGAGGCGAACCACAGCGCCACGCTCAGACCGAGCATTCCCACCACGGCGCAGCACATGGTGGTGCGGATCACCGCGCGCGTGCCAAAGCGTTTCACCAGCCAGGCCGAGCAGAGAATGCCGCTCATCGAGCCAATCGACAGGCCAAACAGCACGATCCCCATCTCCGCCGTCGAAACGGATAGCGTATCGCGGATTGCCGGGGTGCGCGTTGCCCAGGAAGCCATCAGCAGCCCAGGGATGAAGAAGAACATAAACAGCGCCCACATGCGCAGATGCAGGGCTTTGCGAGGAGAAGTTAGCGTCATTGGGATCAGCACCAGAAGTACAACAATAGCGACAACACTAGCAACTTTGTGTACATTTGTACATAAACCGGATGAGGATTTTATGAGCAGACCACCGAACGACCCTAACCGCCGCGAGAAGATACTCCAGGCGACGCTGGACACCATTGCTGAGCACGGTATTCATGCCGTCACGCACCGCAAAATTGCTACCTGCGCAGGCGTGCCGCTGGGGTCGATGACCTACTATTTCGACGGGATGGAGTCGCTTCTGGAGGAGGCATTCACGTGGTTTACGCAGCAGATGTCTCAGCAGTACCGGGATTTCTTCGCGGGGGTTACGGGGCGCGAGAGGGCGTGCGAGGCGATTACCACGCTGATCCACAGTTCAGCCGTGACCACGCCACACAATATGGCGCTGATGTATCAGCTGTACGCGTTTATGCACCGCAGCGCCGCGCTGAAAACGGTGATGCAGGACTGGATGAAGATGAGCCAGGCTACGCTGGAGCAGTGGTTTGATCCGGCCACCGCCCGCGCGCTGGATGCGTTTATCGAGGGGATGACGCTGCATTTTGTGACCGATCGGTCGCCGTTAACTCGGGAGGAGATCCGGGTGATGGTGGGGCGAATTGCCCGTGAGCAGATGCCACGCGATTAGCAGAAGGGCACCATGATGTTACCGGCCCAAAACTTTTGCCTGGAGTCGATTCGACTACCCTACTTACCGGGTGACGGCTTCGCCTTACACGGCCTACAATCCTGAATCTTAAATTTGTATTTCTTCAGGCAACAAAAAACCCATCAACCTTGAACCAAAACGGCGGGGTTGATGGGCTCCACAAATTGGGGACATCAAAGAAAAGCAGTGGCACTAGTTATGACTGCACCCTGCGTAAAAAGTTCTGCGCGTAACGAAAATTTTTTGTGCCACACGCAAACTTGAGATTTATCCGAGTCCTGGCCAGATAATGATGATCAGCGTACCTGCCAGCGTCAGCAGCACGTTGGCGATCGCGTACGTGCCTGCATAGCCCAGCGCCGGAATATTGCTGCGCGCGGTGTCGCTGATGATCTCCATCGCAGGTGCGCAGGTGCGCGCGCCCATCATCGCGCCGAAGAGCAGGGCGCGGTTCATGCGCAGCACGTAGGCGCCGAAGAGGAAACAGATCACCACCGGTACCAGGCTGACGATAAGTCCGGAAACCAACATTTGCCAGCCGACCGCGCCCAGGCCGTTGCCAATGCCGCTCCCGGCGCTTAAGCCGACACCCGCCATAAAGACCATCAGACCGAACTCTTTCACCATGTTCAGCGCCCCCTGAGGGATATAGCCGAAGGTGGGATGGTTCGCTCGCAGGAAGCCCAGCATGATCCCGGCGAACAGCAGACCGGCTGCGTTACCAATGCCGAAGCTAAAGTTGCTGAACTGGAAGGTTATCATCCCGATCATCAGGCCGACAATGAAGAAGGCGCAGAAGGCTAACAGGTCCGTCACCTGGCTGTGGATCGAGATAAAGCCGATACGGTCGGCAACGGTTTTAACCCGTCGGGCATCGCCGCTGACCTGCAACACATCGCCTTTATTGAGCACCACGTTATCGTCGATAGGCATTTCAATCTGGCTGCGGATCACGCGGTTGAGGAAACAACCGTGGTCGGTCAGCTTCAGCTGTGCCAGACGGCGGCCCACGGCGTTGTGGTTTTTCACCACAATCTCTTCGGTGACGATACGCATGTCCAGCAGGTCGCGGTCAAACACCTCTTTCCCGTTGCGGAAGCTCGGATCGAGACGCGCGTGGGCGTCCGGGTAGCCAACAAGGGCGATGTCATCGCCCATCTGGAGCACCGCGTCACCGTCCGGGTTTGCCAGAATGCCGTTACGACGGATACGTTCGATGTAGCAGCCGGTCTGACGGTAGATCCCCAGCTCGCGCAGGTTTTTCCCGTCGGTCCAGGCAACCAGCTCCGGCCCGACGCGGTAGGCGCGGATCACCGGCAGGTAAACTTTACGTTTGGAGTCCGTGTCCAGGCCGCGCTCGCGGGCGATGGTCTGGGCGCTGGTCTGGAGATCCTGATGCTGAAGTTTTGGCAGATAGCGCGCGCCAACAATCAGGCTCACCAGACCAATCAGATAGGTCAGGGCATAGCCCAGACTCAGGTTGTCCAGCGCGGAGGAAAGCTGCGTGCCTGCCATGCCAGAATGACGAAGCGTATCCCCCGCGCCAACAAGCACCGGCGTGGAGGTCATCGAGCCTGCCAGCATACCGGCCGTTAAGCCGATGTCCCAGCCAAACAGTTTGCCCAGCCCTAACGCAATCAGCAGGGCGCTGCCGACCATCACCAGCGCCAGCATCAGGTAATTTTTGCCGTCTCGGAAGAAAATGGAAAAAAAGTTCGGACCAGCTTCCACGCCTACGCAAAAAATAAACAGCATGAAACCTAAGTTAAGCGCGTCCGTGTTAATACTGAAATGTTGTTGACCTAATAACAGGGAGACGACTAAAACGCCAATGGAATTACCAAGTTGAACTGAACCCAGGCGTAATTTACCCAGACAAAGGCCCAGCGCCAGTACCACAAATAATAACAGGATGTAATTCCCATTTAACAAGTCTGCGACGTTTATATTCACGGAGGCTAACTTCTTGTTTACCAGTAAGTTGTTGAATGAAAGGACTATTTGGGCTACTGTTTTCAGAGTCAGGGAATCACTTTGCATCTCCCTGCTTCCTGATAAATACCCTAAACACTAGCAGTCGGTTAGTTTAATCGTAATAGCTACCGACAGCCACCTATTATCGCACGACTTCTGTGCGTGCTTTGGCAAGGATTGCCGCATTGCTTTATCTGACTGGGCGTCCACCGGACGATTTTTGTATTTGATAGAGATAAGTCAGGAGGATAGTTTGAACTTTAAACGAAACTGGGCTGGCGTAATCAGCTGTTTTTTGCTGTTTACGGTCGTTTGCATGTCGCTCGCTTTTAACGTGAAAGGCGCCTTCAGAGCGTCCGGTCATCCCGAGCTGGGCCTGTTGTTCTTCATCCTGCCGGGGGTAGTCGCTGGTTTTCTCTCGCGTAAAGGCGAGGTGGTGATGCCGCTTATTGGGGCAATGCTTGCGGCCCCGCTCTGCCTGCTTCTGATGCGCGTGCTGTTTCTCTCGTCGAGAAGCGTCTGGCAGGAAGTGGCGTGGCTACTGAGTGGCGTTTTCTGGTGTGCGCTGGGCGCGCTCTGTTTCTTATTTACGCGCAGCCTGCTGCAACAGCGGAAGCACCGTAAATAAAAACGCCCTCAGGGTGAGGGCGTCTTCGCATTACTGAGCCGCAAACAGGCCCAGGTGTTCTTTGGCGTAGGCCTCAAAATCGGTGCAGCCGCCGATGTGTTTCTGATCGAGGAAGATCTGCGGCACGGTTTCAACCGGTTTACCCACGGTTTTTTCCAGATCGGCTTTAGTGATGCCTTCCGCGTGGATATCCACGTAACGGAAGTTGAAATCATCACGTTCTTCAGTCAGTTTCTCTGCCAGCTCTTTCGCGCGTACACAGTAAGGGCATCCTGGACGACCAAAAATTACTGCAAACATTTCTCTCTCCTCAAAAAACAAGCCTGACGGCGAATAGCGCCTATAGTGCACGATAACCTGCCGTCATGGAAAGAAGGTTTCACCTGTCACTTTGATACAGTCAGGCTATGTTTCGCCAATTACATCAGGTGGATCATTGCCTATACTGGCTGCCATACGTTTTACGCAACACAAAGAGAGACAAAATGACGCCAACCATTGACCTGCTTCGTTCCCACCGTTCCATTCGCCATTTCACCGATGAGCCGATTACCCAGGCGCAGCGGGAAGCGATCATCGACAGCGCAAGAGGCACCTCCAGCTCCAGCTTTTTGCAGTGCAGCTCCATTATCCGCATCACCGATCCGGCGATGCGTGAGCAGCTGGTAACGCTGACGGGCGGACAAAAGCACGTTGCCCAGGCGGCTGAGTTCTGGGTGTTCTGCGCCGATTTTAACCGTCATCTACAAATCTGCCCCGAGGCCGAGCTGGGGCTGGCGGAACAGCTGCTGCTGGGCGTGGTGGATACGGCGCTGATGGCGCAAAACGCGTTCACGGCGGCGGAATCGCTGGGGCTTGGCGGCGTCTATATTGGCGGGCTGCGTAACAACATCGAAAGCGTGACGGAACTGCTGAAGCTGCCGAAACACGTGCTGCCGCTGTTTGGTCTGTGCCTCGGCTGGCCGGCGGATAACCCGGATCTGAAACCGCGCATTCCTGCTGCGATGCTGGTGCATGAAAACCACTACCAGCCGGTCGACCAGGACGTTCTGCATCAATACGATGAAGAGCTGGCGAACTACTATCTGACGCGCGACAGCAACAACCGCCGCGACACCTGGAGCGACCATATTCGTCGCACCATCATCAAAGAGAACCGCCCGTTCATTCTCGACTACCTGCACAAACAGGGCTGGGCAACGCGGTAGTCCATTCCTCCTGCGCCTCGTGTATGATAGGCAGGCTTTTACCATGTCTTTAGAGAGGTGCAGGGTGAAAATTGCCATATTGTCCCGGGATGGAACGCTCTATTCATGTAAACGCCTGCGAGAAGCGGCGGCGAAACGCGGACATCAGATTGAGATCCTCGATCCGATGTCCTGCTATATGAACATCGACCCTGCGGCATCGTCGATTCATTACAAAGGCCGCAAACTCCCGCATTTTGATGCGGTGATCCCCCGCATTGGCTCCCAGATCACCTATTACGGTACGGCTGCGCTGCGCCAGTTTGAAATGCTGGGAAGCTATCCGCTCAACGAGTCCGTGGCGATCTCACGCGCCCGCGATAAGCTGCGCTCGCTGCAACTGCTGGCGCGCCAGGGGATCGATCTGCCCGTCACCGGGATTGCCCACTCCCCGGACGACACCAGCGATTTAATCGACATGGTGGGCGGTGCGCCGCTGGTTATTAAGCTGGTGGAAGGTACGCAGGGTATTGGGGTGGTACTGGCGGAGACGCGTCAGGCGGCGGAAAGCGTGATCGACGCGTTTCGCGGTCTGAATGCCCATATTCTGGTGCAGGAGTATATTAAAGAGGCCAACGGGTGCGACATCCGCTGCTTTGTGGTGGGCGATGAAGTGGTGGCCGCCATAGAGCGGCAGGCAAAAGAGGGCGACTTCCGCTCTAACCTGCACCGCGGCGGTATCGCGCGGGTGGCCCTTATTAGCGAGCGCGAGCGCGAGATTGCTGTGAAAGCAGCGCAGACGCTGGGCCTGGACGTGGCGGGGGTCGATCTGCTGCGTGCCGGGCGCGGGCCGCTGGTGATGGAAGTCAACGCCTCGCCGGGGCTGGAAGGGGTGGAAAAAACCACAGGCGTCGATATTGCAGGTAAAATGATCGCATGGATTGAACGCCATGCTACGCCGGGATTTTGCCTGAAAACGGGCGGTTAAATGGATCGGCGCGCACTTTTTGCGTAATCTGGACAACGTTTTTATTTAAGAGGCTGCACAGCGATGGATTTACAGGTCGTACCTACACTGGATACGTTACGTCAATGGCTCGATGATGCCGGTATTACTTTCTTCGAATGCGACTCCTGCCAGGCGCTGCATCTGCCTCACATGCAAAATTTCGACGGCATTTTCGATGCCAAAATCGATCTGATCAACGACGTGATCCTTTTCTCCGCGCTGGCCGAAGTAAAGCCTTCAGCGCTGCTGGCGCTGGCCTCTGATCTGTCAGCGATCAACGCCAGTTCTTTGACGGTGAAAGCGTTTCTCGACATACAGGATGATAATCTGCCAAAGCTGGTGGTTTGCCAGTCTTTATTCTCCGGCGCGGGGCTCTCCTTCAAGCAGTTCGCCTGGTTTATGCGCCTGAGCGAAGAGCAAATTTCCATGGTAATGATGGAAGCCAACGCACATCACCTGCTGTATAGCGCGGAAGATGACGCCGAGAATAATGATGCATCTCCCAATTTTCTCCACTAAGCCTGTCTGACTTTTGCGCAGTCGCTGCCAGAGCGGCTGCATAACACCGTTTTTTCTGCTGCTTTTAACCTTTCTTTAAAGAGTTTTTCACCTCCTCTGCGGCCGTTTCGGCTTATCACGTAGACATAATCTGCATAAAAAATTGATAAAAGGCGTTTTTTCGTCTGGGCTATAGCCGGAGACACGGGCTACAGTTATTCTTGCGGTGCTTAAAAAAGCGAGCGGAACCTGCCGGAATGAGGGGGGTATTTTATTTCGGGCAGAGCGACAAACTATGCATGATTATTGCATATCTTCAGGCTGCACAGATTTGGTTCGTTTGTTAACGAACTTTCAGAAGGAATAACAATATGATCGCCTTGAATAAAAAATGGTTATCGGGTCTGGTTGCGGGTGCTCTGATGGCCGTCTCTGCCGGCACGCTCGCTGCGGAACAAAAAACGCTGCACGTCTATAACTGGTCTGACTATATTGCGCCGGACACCGTCGCGAATTTTGAAAAAGAGACCGGCATTAAGGTTGTCTACGACGTATTCGATTCCAACGAAGTGCTGGAAGGCAAACTGATGGCGGGCAGCACCGGTTTCGATCTGGTGGTGCCGTCGGCAAGCTTCCTGGAGCGTCAGCTGACCGCCGGTGTCTTCCAGCCGCTGGACAAGAGCAAATTACCAAACTGGAAAAACCTCGATCCGGACGTGCTGAAGCTGGTGGCGAAGCACGATCCGGAGAATAAATACGCGATGCCTTACCTGTGGGCGACCACCGGTATTGGCTATAACGTGGATAAAGTCAAAGCGGCGCTGGGCCCGGACGTCAAGCTGGACAGCTGGGACGTGGTGCTGAAGCCGGAAAACCTCGAGAAGCTGAAAAGCTGCGGCGTCTCTTTCCTTGATGCGCCGGAAGAGATTTTCGCCACCGTGCTTAACTATCTCGGCAAAGATCCAAACAGCAGCAAGGCTGACGACTACACCGGTCCGGCGACTGACCTGCTCCTGAAGCTGCGTCCGAATATTCGCTACTTCCACTCCTCTCAGTACATCAATGACCTGGCTAACGGGGATATCTGCGTGGCCATCGGCTGGGCGGGCGACGTCTGGCAGGCGGCGAACCGCGCGAAAGAGGCGAAAAACGGCGTGAATGTTTCCTACTTCATTCCGAAGGAGGGGGCGCTGGCGTTCTTCGACGTCTTCGCGATGCCGGCTGATGCGAAAAATAAAGAGGAAGCGTATCAGTTCCTCAACTACCTGATGCGTCCGGACGTGATTGCCCACATCAGCGACCATGTCTACTACGCCAACGGTAACAAGGCCTCCGTGCCGCTGGTGAGCGAAGATATCCGCAATAATCCGGCGATCTACCCGCCAGCCGATGTGTTTGCCAAGCTGTTCACCCTGAAAGTGCAGGAACCAAAAATTGACCGTGTGCGTACCCGCGCGTGGACCAAGGTGAAAAGCGGTAAGTAACGGCGTTTGATATCGTTGCCCGGTGGCGCTGTTGCTTACCGGGCCGACAGATCCCGTAGGCCGGGCAAGCGTTAGCGCCGCCCGGCGATGCGCACCCTGACGGTGCGTTTGCACCAGTGTTGATCTATGCCGGAGAACACCCCGTGAATGACGCGATCCCCCGCCCGCAGGCGAAAGTCCGTAAAGCGCTGACCCCGCTTCTTGAAATTCGTAACCTCACCAAATCCTTCGACGGCCAGCATGCCGTGGACGATGTCAGCCTGACGATCTACAAAGGTGAAATTTTTGCTTTGCTCGGCGCATCGGGCTGCGGCAAATCCACACTGCTGCGTATGCTGGCAGGCTTTGAACAGCCTACCGCCGGGCAGATCGTGCTGGATGGGGTAGACCTCTCCAGCGTGCCGCCGTACCAGCGGCCCATAAACATGATGTTCCAGTCCTATGCCCTGTTCCCGCACATGACCGTTGAGCAGAACATCGCCTTCGGCCTGAAGCAGGACAAACTGCCGAAAGCCGAAATCACCGCGCGCGTGGCAGAGATGCTGAGCCTGGTGCATATGCAGGAGTTTGCGAAGCGTAAGCCGCATCAGCTTTCCGGCGGCCAGCGTCAGCGCGTGGCGCTGGCAAGAAGTCTGGCGAAGCGTCCAAAATTATTACTGCTCGACGAGCCGATGGGCGCGCTGGATAAAAAGCTGCGCGACCGGATGCAGCTGGAAGTGGTGGATATCCTCGAGCGCGTGGGGGTGACCTGCGTGATGGTGACTCATGACCAGGAAGAGGCGATGACCATGGCCGGGCGCATTGCGATCATGAATCGCGGTAAGTTCGTGCAGATCGGCGAGCCGGAAGAGATCTATGAACACCCGACAACCCGCTACAGCGCGGAGTTCATCGGCTCGGTGAACGTCTTCGAAGGGCTACTGAAGGAACGCCAGGACGACGGTCTGGTGATTGAATCGCCGGGGCTGGTGCACCCGCTGAAGGTTGATTCTGATAACTCCGTGGTGGACAACGTGCCGGTTTACGTTGCCCTGCGCCCGGAAAAAATCATGCTTTGCGATGAGCCGCCCGCCGATGGCTATAACTTTGCCGTGGGCGAAGTGGTGCACATTGCCTATCTCGGCGATCTGTCGATTTACCATGTGCGCCTGAAAAGCGGCCAGATGCTCAGCGCCCAGTTACAGAACGAACACCGGTATCGCAAGGGACAGCCAACCTGGGGCGACGAAGTGAGCCTCTGCTGGGATGCGGACAGTTGCGTAGTCCTGACGGTATAAGGAGCGGCCATGAGCACATTTGAACCACCAGCCCGCGTCAAAAAACCGGGCGGTTTCGCGCTCTGGCTGGCGCGCATGCAGATGGCGCATGGCCGCAAGCTGGTCATCGCCATGCCCTATATCTGGCTGATCCTGCTGTTTCTGCTGCCGTTCCTGATCGTCTTTAAGATCAGCCTGGCGGAGATGGCGCGGGCGATCCCACCGTATACCGATCTGTGGGAGTGGGCCGACGGGCAGCTGACGCTGACCTTAAACCTCGGTAATTTCCTGCAACTGACCGACGATCCGCTCTATTTCGAAGCCTATTTGCAGTCGTTACAGGTTGCGGCTATTTCTACGATTTGCTGCTTGTTGATGGGCTACCCGCTGGCGTGGGCAGTGGCGCACAGCAAGCCGTCGACGCGAAATATTTTACTGCTGTTGGTCATTTTACCGTCGTGGACGTCGTTCCTGATCCGCGTGTACGCGTGGATGGGGATCCTGAAGAATAACGGCATATTGAATAACTTCCTGCTGTGGCTTGGGGTCATCGACCAGCCGCTGACGATCCTGCACACCAACCTTGCGGTGTATATCGGGATTGTCTATGCCTATCTGCCGTTTATGGTGCTGCCGATCTATACGGCGCTGACGCGAATCGATTACTCGCTGGTGGAAGCCTCGCTGGATCTCGGCGCACGCCCGTTGAAGACTTTCTTCAGCGTCATTGTGCCGCTCACCAAAGGCGGGATCATCGCCGGATCGATGCTGGTATTTATCCCGGCGGTCGGGGAGTTTGTGATCCCGGAACTGCTCGGCGGCCCGGACAGCATCATGATTGGCCGCGTGCTGTGGCAGGAGTTCTTCAATAACCGCGACTGGCCGGTGGCCTCGGCGGTGGCGATCGTCATGTTACTGCTGCTGATCGTGCCGATCATGTGGTTCCACAAACATCAGCAGAAACAGATGGGAGACCACGGATGAACAACTTACCGGTAGTACGCTCCCCGTGGCGAATTGCGATCCTGATGATCGGCTTTACCTTCCTGTATGCGCCAATGCTGATGCTGGTGATCTACTCGTTCAACAGCTCTAAGCTGGTCACCGTCTGGGCGGGCTGGTCCACGCGCTGGTACAGCGAGCTGTTCCACGATGATGCGATGATGAGCGCGGTGGGGCTGAGCCTGACCATTGCGGCGCTGGCGGCGACGATGGCCTGCGTGCTGGGCACGATTGCCGCGCTGGTGATGGTGCGCTTTGGCCGTTTCCGCGGGGCGAATGGTTTCGCGTTTATGATCACCGCCCCGCTGGTTATGCCGGACGTCATCACCGGCCTGTCGCTACTGCTGCTGTTTGTCGCGCTGGCGCACGCCATCGGCTGGCCAGCGGATCGCGGGATGCTCACCATCTGGCTGGCACATGTCACCTTCTGTACGGCGTATGTGGCGGTGGTGATCTCCTCGCGGCTGCGCGAGCTGGATCGCTCCATTGAAGAGGCGGCGATGGATCTCGGCGCAACGCCGCTGAAGGTCTTTTTCATCATCACGCTGCCGATGATTATGCCGGCGGTGATCTCCGGCTGGCTGCTGGCGTTCACGCTCTCGCTCGACGATCTGGTTATCGCCAGCTTTGTGTCGGGGCCGGGCGCGACGACGCTGCCGATGCTGGTCTTCTCCAGCGTGCGGATGGGGGTGAATCCGGAGATCAACGCCCTGGCGTCCATCATCCTTGGCGTGGTCGGAATTGTCGGATTTATCGCCTGGTATTTGATGGCGCGCGCGGAAAAACAGCGTGTGCGCGATATCCAGCGTGCAAGACGCGGCTGAAGGAATTACTATTTCCAGTGATGTGCCGCGTATGACGCGGCACTGTTTTTCAGGGAAGTAAAAACATTGGGATTCTTACAAAAAACACGTCATTCGCACGCTCGTCCGAACGTCCCTGCACTGGTGCAGGTGGCGGCGCTCGCCATTATTATGATCCGCTGCCTGGATGTGCTGATGATAATGAACACGCTGGGTCCGCGCGGAATGGGGGAATTTATTCACCGCAGCGCGCAGACGTGGAATCTGACGCTGGTGTTTCTCAGCAGCCTGATGCTGGTGTTTATTGAGATCTACTGTGCGTTCTCGCTGGTGAAAGGACGTAACTGGGCGCGCTGGGTGTATCTGCTTACGCAGATCACCGCCGCAGGCTACCTGTGGGCCGCCTCGCTGGGCTATGGCTATCCGGAGCTGTTCAGCATACCCGGTGAGTCGCGACGCGAGATTTTCCATTCACTGGTGATGCAAAAACTGCCGGATATGCTGGTGCTCTGCCTGCTTTATCTCCCGGCTTCCAGTCGGCGGTTCTTCCGCCTGCAATAATGTGTATAATCGCAGCCCTCGTGTTTCTTAAGGTTTTCATATGCAGTGCGCACTCTATGACGCCGGACGCTGCCGCTCCTGTCAGTGGATAGAACAGCCGGTCTCTCAACAACTCACCGCCAAAATGGCCGACCTGCAACAGCTGCTGACAGCACATGCGGTGGGCGAGTGGTGCGCACCCGTCAGTGGCCCGGAACAGGGCTTTCGCAATAAAGCCAAAATGGTGGTCAGCGGCAGCGTTGAAAAGCCGCTGCTGGGGATGCTGCACCGCGACGGCACGCCGGAAGATTTAACCGACTGCCCGCTATATCCCGCCTCGTTTGAGCCGGTGTTTAGCGCGCTGAAACCGTTTATCGCCCGGGCGGGGTTAACGCCCTATAACGTTGCCCGCAGGCGCGGCGAGCTGAAATACCTTTTGCTGACCGAAAGCCAGATCGACGGCGGGATGATGCTGCGCTTTGTGCTGCGTTCGGAAAACAAGCTGGAGCAGCTGCGCGCGGCGCTTCCAGGGTTGCAGGAACAGCTTCCGCAGCTCAAGGTTATCACCGCAAATATTCAGCCGGTGCATATGGCGATCATGGAAGGGGAAAAAGAGATTTTCTTCACCGAACAGTATGCCCTGGCGGAGAGCTTTAACGGCGTGCCGCTGTGGATCCGTCCGCAAAGCTTCTTTCAGACTAACCCCACCGTCGCCAGCGCGCTGTATGCCACCGCGCGCGACTGGGTGCGTGCGTTACAGGTTCATCACATGTGGGATCTGTTCTGCGGCGTCGGCGGCTTTGGCCTGCACTGTGCCACGCCAGACATGCAGCTCACCGGAATTGAGATCTCCGCCGAAGCGATTGCCTGCGCGAAGCAGTCCGCCGCGGAGCTGGGGCTGACGAATCTGCACTTCCAGGCGCTAGACTCGACCCGGTTCGCCACCGGACAGGGCAACGTGCCGGAGCTGGTGCTGGTGAACCCACCGCGCCGGGGTATCGGCCAGGCGCTCTGCGACTACCTGAGCCAGATGGCGCCGGAGTACATTGTCTACTCCAGCTGTAACGCGCAGACCATGGCGAAGGATATCGCCAGCCTGCCGGGCTACCGCATTGCGCGCGTTCAGCTTTTCGATATGTTCCCCCATACCGCCCATTATGAAGTGTTGACGTTGTTAACCAAAGCGCAGGCCGGGTAAGGCGAAGCCGCCACCCGGCATAAACCCCGCACAATGTTCAACAAAATGTGAACTCTTCCCCCGCTCGAAATCAGGTAAGCTTACGTCATAACAAATGATTGAAGGCTTACCCATGAAGCAGATCCTGCTGGTAGAAGATGACCACGATATCGCGGCACTCCTGCGTCTTAACCTGGAAGATGAAGGCTATGCCATTACCCACGAGCCCGACGGGGGCAACGCCTTACAGCGTCTTGAAACACAGCCGTGGGACGCGGTGATCCTCGATCTGATGCTGCCGAATGTTGATGGTCTGGAGATTTGCCGCCGTATCCGCCAGATGACCCGCTACCTGCCCATTATCATCATTAGCGCCCGCAGCAGTGAAACTGACCGTATTACTGGCCTGGAAACAGGGGCGGATGATTATCTGGCAAAACCTTTCTCGGTGCAGGAGCTGATTGCCCGCATTAAGGCGCTGTTTCGCCGTCAGCAGGCGATGGGCCAGGCGCAGACGGACGGCATTATTCAGGCGCACGGACTGACTATCGATCCGCTGGCGCGCACCGTGCGCCTTAACGGTCAACACGTCGATCTCACCCCGCGCGAATTTGAACTGCTCTATTTCTTTGCCCGCCATCCCGGAGAGGTCTTTTCGCGGCTGGCACTGCTGGAGCAGGTATGGGGGTATCAGCACGAAGGCTACGAACACACCGTCAATACCCACATTAACCGCCTGCGCATTAAAATAGAGAAAGATGCCGCCGAGCCGGAGATCGTTCGCACCGTCTGGGGCAAAGGCTACAAATTTGCGGAGCAGAATCATGATGCGTCGCTTTAGCCTGAGCCAGCGCCTGACGCTGCTGTTTACGGCGTTACTGCTGCTCTGCGCCACCGTCGCCTGTGCGGTGCAGCTCTACAGTAGCATGCAGTACGGCAATGCGATGGTGCAGCGGCTCTCCGGTGGGCTGGCGCAGCAGATTGTGCAGCGGGAAGCGATTCTGGATGCGCAGGGCAGGGTGGATCGCAGCGCCTTAAAACCGCTGTTCGACCGGCTGATGACCTTTAATCCGAGCGTCGAGCTGTATGTTGTCTCGCCAGATGGCGATATCCTGGCCGATGCCGCCCCGCCGGGGCACATTCAGCGGCAAAAAATTGACCTCGTGCCGATACAGAATTTCCTCAGCGGGACGGTGATGCCGGTGTTTGGCGACGATCCCCGAAGCCAGAATAAGAAAGTCTTCAGCGCCACCCCGCTGCGGCAGGACGGTGAGCTGAAGGGGTATCTGTACATTATTTTGCAGGGGGAGGAGTCCAACGCGCTGGCGGAGATGGCCTGGCACAAAGCGCTCTGGAGTACGGCGCTGTGGTCGATGCTGCTGGTGGCGCTGTTTGGTCTGCTGGCGGGGTTGCTGCTCTGGTACTGGGTGACGCGCCCGGTTAAAGAGCTCACGCTGGACGTGGCCGGGCTGGAGCAGGACAGCATCAGCGCGATTAAGCAGCTGGCGGCCCAGCCGCTTGAGCCTGCCGGCCAGGATGAAGTGGCGATCCTGCGCAATACCTTTATCGAGCTGGCGCGCAAAATCACCTCTCAGTGGGATCGGCTGGCCGACAGCGACCGCCAGCGCCGGGAGTTTATCGCCAACATTTCGCACGACTTACGCACCCCGCTGACGTCGCTGCTGGGTTATCTGGAAACGCTGTCGCTGAAATCCGCAACGCTGTCGCCGCAGGAGCATCAGCAGTACCTCGCTACCGCGCTGCGTCAGGGGCAAAAGGTACGCCATCTGTCGCAGCAGCTGTTCGAGCTGGCGCGTCTTGAGCACGGCGGCATCAAGCCCCAGCGCGAGCGTTTTGCCATGGCTGAACTGATTTCCGACGTGGCGCAAAAGTTTGAACTCGCTGCCCGCACGCGTGAGTTAAATCTGCACATTGACGTCCCGGGTCCGCTGCCGCAGGTGTTGGCCGATGTTTCCATGATTGAACGGGTGGTGACGAATCTGCTGGATAATGCGATACGCCATACCCCAGCAGGTGGAGACATTCGTCTGGCGGTGTGGCAGGAGAACGACCGGTTACAGGTTGAAGTGGCCGACAGCGGAACGGGTGTTGATGCCGCATTACGGGACGATCTGTTCCAGCGTCCGTCAGCGTTAAATCCACAGGCCTCGCGGGAGCACCGGGGCGGGTTAGGGCTGTTAATCGTGAAAAGAATGCTGGAGCTGCACGGCGGGGGGATCAGGCTGATGGAGTCCGTGAGCGGGGCACGGTTCAGGTTCTTTGTGCCGCTTTAAGAAATTGCCGGGTGACCTGGCCTACAGACCACCCCCGTAGGCCAGGTCACCCGGCAAAAAAGGTTATTGCGGGAACCACTGCTCGCTGATTTTCTGGTATGTGCCGTCAGCTTTGATCGCTTTCAGCGCGCCGTTCAGTTTCTCAAGCAGAGCCTTGTTATCCGGACGCACGGCAATACCGAGGCCAGTGCCGAAATACTGCGGATCGGTCACTTTCTCCGTCGCTGTACCCAGCTGCGGGTTGGTTTTCAGCCACTCATTCACGACCGCGGTGTCGCCAAATACGCCATCAATACGGCCATTTTTCAGGTCGATAATGGCGTTCTGGTAGCTGTCGTAGGCCACGGTTTTCACTTCAGGATGCTTGTCCTGGAGGTATTTCTGGTGTGTGGTGCCGTTCTCCATGCCGATGCGCTTGCCTTTCAGCTCGTCGAAAGATTTATAAGCCCCTTTCTTCGCAATCACCACCGCAGAGTTCGCGTAGTACGGGTCGGTGAACGCGACCTGCTTGCTGCGCTCTGGCGTGATGTCCATGCCGGAGATCACCGCGTCGTACTTTTTAAATTTCAGGGACGGGATCAGGCTGTCAAATGCGTGGTTAGTAAAGGTGCAGTCGGCCTGCATCTGCTTGCACAGCGCTTTCGCCAGGTCGATGTCGAAGCCGACGATCTGGTTGCTGGCATCCAGCGATTCAAACGGCGGATAGGTGGCAGAAACGCCGAAATTGATTTTATCGGCGGCGGATGCGCCAGCGGCGAAGGTTGCGAGTAATGCGGCCAGAACTAACTTTTTCATTGTAATGCTCCCGTCTGTCAATCTTGTCATTATGCGCCGTGTCTGCGGCATGGATGTACAATGCCACTCAATGAATTTATATGCAATAAATATGATTAAATATTATTTAATGCATAAAAAAATGCGGGTAACCCATCAGGTTACCCGCACTACGAAAACAGCTTTATGCATTAAGTCGATTAATTTCTGCGCTCAAACGCCAGCGCCTTACGCTCGATAAGACGCATCATCAGGGTCAGCAGACCGTTGACCACCAGATAGACCAGACCCGCCGCACCGAACACCATCACGTCGTAGGTGCGTCCGTACAGCAGCTGTCCGTGGCCCATCACTTCCATCAGGGTGATGGTGTAGGCCAGAGAGGTACTTTTGAACACCAGCACGACTTCGTTGGAATAGGAAGAGAGGGCGCGCTTAAAGGCATAAGGCAGCAGGATCGCCAGCGTATCCTTCTTGCTCATGCCCAGCGCCCCGCAGGACTGCCACTGGCCTTCCGGGATCGCGCGAATGGCACCGTAGAACAGCTGCGTGGTATAGGCCGCGCTGTTCAGGGAGAGGGCAATCAGGGCGCAGAGCCATGGCTCAGAGAGCAGATGCCAGATAACCGGATATTCCTGTAACGACGGGAACTGGCCCGGGCCGTAGTAAATCAGGAAGATCTGCACCAGCAGCGGCGTTCCGGTAAAGAGCGTAATGTAGCCACGTACAATCCACACCAGCACCGGCGTTTTCAGCGTCAGGACGATGGTGAAGATCAGCGCCAGGATCAGCGCCACGATGATAGACGCGACGGTCAGCGTCAGGCTGGTGTGCAGCCCTTTCATCAGTTCGGGTAAATAATCCAGCATCAGCCTGGTCTCCGTTCAAAACGCGTTGCGCGCAGATCAATACGCTTCAGAACGTACTGGCTCAGCAACGTGATCACCAGGTAGATAGCCGCCGCGACGATGTACCAGGTAAACGGCTCCTGCGTACGGGTGGCGATACTTTTGGTTTGCAACATCAAATCGTTCACGCTGATCAGGCTCACCAGCGCGGTATCTTTCAGCAGTACCAGCCACTGGTTACCCAGCCCTGGCAGGGCATGACGCCACATCTGCGGCATCACCAGGCGGAAGAAGATCGCCGCTTTCGACAGACCCAGCGCCTGGCCGGATTCCCATTGACCCTGCGGTACCGCTTTCAGCGCGCCGCGCAGCGTTTGTGACGCATAGGCCGAATAGAGCAGGGAGAGCGCAATCACGCCGCACAGGAACGGGCTGACGTCGAAGTTCTCAATCTGCATCTGCACCGGGATCTGCGCAAAGCCGAGATTAATCGTGAAGCCGTCCGACAGCGTTAACAGCAGCTGTGAGGAGCCGAAATAGATAAACAGGACCACCAGAATTTCCGGCAGTCCACGCAGCACAGTCACCAGCGCTGAACCGAGCCATGCGACAGGGCGCCACTTAACGGACTCCCACACCGCAAAGAACATCGCCAGTACGAGGCCGATAATCAGTGCACAAACGGCAAGGCCGACGGTCATCCCGGCGGCGCTTGCTAAAGGAAAAATTTCATTCATCAGGAATTACTTCTGGAACCATTTTTTGTAGATGGTTTCGTAGGTGCCGTCTTTCTTCACTTTTTCCAGCGCAGCGTTGAATTTCTGCTGCAACTCGGTATTGCCCTGACGTACGGCAATACCCAGACCTGTACCGAAGTAGTCTTTATCGGTCACCTTGTCACCCACGGCGGCCAGCTTGTCGTTCGCTTTCAGCCATTCAGTCACAACAGCCGTGTCCCCGAACACCGCATCGATACGACCGTTTTGCAGGTCCAGCTTCGCATTCTGGTAGCTGTCATACGGCACGGTGGTGATTTCCGGATGCTTATCCATGATGAATTTCTGGTGCGTCGTGCCGTTCTGCACGCCCACTTTCTTGCCTTTCAGCAGATCAACAGAGGCGTATTTCCCTTTCTGACCGATGAACAGCGCAGAGTTGTCATAGTAAGGGGTGGTGAACAGAACCTGTTTTTCACGCTCAGGGGTGATGTCCATGCCCGCCATTACGGCGTCGATACGACGGAACTTCAGGCTTGGGATCAGGCTGTCGAAGGCCTGGTTGCTGAAGGTACAGGTCGCATCAATCTCTTTACACAGGGCGTTAGCCAGGTCCACATCAAAGCCGACAATCTTATTGTTGGCATCAATGGATTCAAACGGAGGATAAGACGCTTCAGTGGCGAAACGAATGGTCTGAGCTGCGGTAGCGGAAAGGCTGACGCTAGCGAGCAGCGCGGCAATCAATACTTTTTTCATTATCTTTTTCCCTAACACATCAGTGTGATAAGTAGTTTTTGAAGGCGTCGGTTTGCGGTTGAGTGAAACAACTCGCATCACCTTGCTCAACGATATACCCGTTTTCCATGTACACCACGCGGCTGGCGGTTTTGCGCGCCACTTCCACTTCATGGGTAACGATGACCTGCGTAATATTGGTTTCCGCCAGTTCACGAATAATGCTGACGATCTGGGCGGTAATTTCCGGGTCCAGCGCGGCGGTAGGCTCATCAAACAGCAGCACGGCTGGCTCCATCATCAGCGCACGGGCAATGGCCACGCGCTGCTGCTGACCGCCGGAAAGGTGCAGCGGATAACGATCGCTGTACGGCTTAAGGCGCAGACGCTCCAGCAGCTTTTCGGCACGCGCCATCGCCTGGTCTTTGCTTAAGCCAAGCACGCGGCACGGCGCTTCAATAAGGTTCTGCACCACCGTAAGGTGAGGCCAAAGATTGTATTGCTGGAATACCATGCCGACGTTTTGACGCAGTTCGCGGATCGCTTTATCAGAAGGCGTTTTGGCGAAATCGAAATGGTTACCGGCGATCGCCAGCGTACCTGAACGGGGCATTTCAAGCAGATTAAGGACACGCAGAAGAGAGCTTTTTCCCGCGCCGCTTGGGCCGAGCAAAACCAGCGTTTCGCCCTCCGGGCAACTCAGCGTAATGTCGAACAGCGCCTGGTGTGCGCCGTAGAAGCAGTTAATGCCGTTTAGTTTAATACTCATCGGGGCAGTCTTTACTCATCCAGGCAATCTATAGCAATTGAGGCCGCAGATAGTACCGTTGACAGAATAGTTATGCAATATTTCTGCGTTAAAAGTTAAATATAACCCGTATTTACTCTTAAACATAGCACAAAATAGCGACGGGAATGGGGGGCGAGTATAAATGTCGGCATTCCGCAGGAAATGCCGGACATTTTACGGGGTTAACGTTTATTGAACGGATGCGTTAGCGGTTCTCAATCGACTGGCGAAGGGTGCCCGCCGGGGCATGAACGCTGCCGCCAATGTAGCGCACATCGTCTATTGCCCAGCACTGGCCTTCACGGATCATCAGCACCTCATCCTGCCAGGTTTGCGTCCCCTGGGTGAGCTTCACGCGCAGGGGAATATTGCGTGCGTCGGTATTCGGTATGGTGGACGCGCTGGCGACGTCGGCGCTGTCCGGGAGCGTGGCGCGGCTGGAGAACGGATCGGATGACAGCAGGGCGTTATGCTGCGGATCGCGCGAAGCGTCGGTGAGCAGTTTCGCCAGATTATCGCTCAGGTACGGGCGCAGGGCGGTCAGGTCATTACCGCGATGCTGAATACGGTAATCATAAAATTGTTGCGCCACGGCATCCGGGCCACCCTCAATACAAGGGCCGCTGCGGGTTCCGATATCCTTAAAGGCTGGCGTGACCGGCGTTGTGCAGGCGCTGAGCACCAGCGCGCATGGCACTAAAAGCGTTAAAGCAGAGTAGCGCATGTTGATTTCCTTATTTATTAACTATCCTTTCAATCATAGCGTAACGAACCGATAATGCTGTCGCTAACGCATTGAACGCTAAAGAAGGAGAGAAAGTATGCAATTTTCAACAACGCCAACCCTGGAAGGTCAACCGATTACCGAGTACTGCGGCGTGGTCACCGGTGAGGCGATTCTGGGCGCCAACATTTTCCGCGACTTTTTTGCCGGCATTCGGGATATCGTCGGCGGACGCTCCGGCGCGTACGAGAAAGAGCTGCGTAAAGCGCGCGAGATTGCGTTTAAGGAGCTGGGCGAGCAGGCCAAAGCGCTGGGCGCGGATGCGGTGGTGGGCATTGATATCGACTACGAAACGGTCGGAAAAGATGCCAGCATGCTGATGGTGAGCGTAAGCGGCACGGCGGTGAAAACCCGTCGATGAAGCGTTCGCTCTCAACCCTCCTGCTGGCGATGTTGCTGGCAGGATGCGCCTCGGAAGAGGGCATTGTTGATAAAGGCGCGTACGAGCTGGATACGCGCCATCAGGCGCAGGCGGCCTACCCGCGTATAAAGGTGCTGGTTATTCACTACACCGCCGATGATTTCGACACCTCGCTTGCGACCCTGACCGATAAAAACGTCAGCTCTCACTATCTCATCCCCGCAAAGCCGCCAGCTCCGCAGGGCAAACCGCGTATCTGGCAGCTGGTCCCTGAGAGCGAACTGGCCTGGCATGCGGGCATCAGCTTCTGGCGTGGCACCAACCGCATAAATGATACCTCCGTCGGCATTGAGCTGGAAAACCGCGGCTGGCGGAAAACCGGTGACGTGAAAACCTTTACCCCCTTCGAACCGGGGCAAATTGCGGCGCTGATCCCGCTTGCCAGAGACATCATCGCCCGCTACGACATTAAACCGCAGAACGTGGTGGCACACTCGGATATCGCCCCGCAGCGTAAAGACGATCCTGGCCCGCTGTTTCCGTGGCGCGAACTGGCGCAGCAGGGTATCGGAGCCTGGCCCGATCCGGGGCGCGTGAATTTTTATATCAACGGGCGACCGCATTATCAGCAGGTTGATACCGCAGCACTGCTCGATTTGCTGGCGCGCTACGGTTACGAGGTGCCAGAAAACAGTACGCCCGAACAGCAAAAACGCATCATCATGGTTTTCCAGATGCATTTCCGTCCGCAGTTATGGAGTGGCGTTGCAGATGTTGAAACCATGGCGATTGCTGAAGCACTTTTAGAGAAATACGGGCAGGGGTAAACCTTCGGATTACCCCCGAATGAGTATATTTTAGCAAGTTTCTATCAGATTAATCCTAAGTACAAACTCATTTCATTTTTAGTTAATTGACTTAAAATTATCCCGATTTAAGATGGACACATAGCGCGCTAAGTAATTTGGCGAATTAATAAAAAGCTTCACTCTTTTTTTGTTTATTCTTGACGTTTTCATCAGGAAAAATATTTATGGCTCGGTAACAACACCGTGGCCATGCTTTTTAAAAATCACATCTTAAATCGGGTATAACAATGTTAAGCATCTATGGAAAAAAATTACGTCCGCAACATGAAATGGAAAAGATCATTTCTGCAACCTCAGGCGTTGAAGAAAGAACGTTAAAAAAATGGCAGAAAATTTCCACTTCTGATTCCGACTATATTCATATTATCGTCAGCGGTGAAGTCGAATTTCGACGTGAATCTGACGAACTGTGCATGTTCACCGTCACCGGGCAATGCATTTTCGGCCTGTCGTCAATGTATTACAGCGCCACCCATATGTACGGCCTTGTTCGGACGAATACGGTTGTTCGCTCGATCAAGAAAGAGGTCTTCGCCCAGCTGATGACCGAAAAAAATCTGTGGCCAGAACTGACCAAAGTCCTTTCCTGGTACATCTGCATGCTGAGCAAACGTGATGATGTTCTGGTTGCCCGCAGTGCGTATTCCGTTGTCCGCGAATTTTTATATGAGATTAACGACCTGATTGTTCAACAACAGCGTGATATTAACGTTTATGATTACATTCAGGAATACACTAACCTGGCACGTAGCACTATTATTAAAATCCTCTCCGATCTGAAAAAGGGTCAATATATTGTGGTGGAAAAAGGTCGACTGCTTAACCTTACCGCACTGCCTGAAAAATATTAATACCTGCTCCCGCCGTCTCCTTTTTCACTGAAAGGAGAACGGCTATTTCCACTGTTTTTTACACTGGCTTGTGAATTATCCTGCGTTTCGTCAACCGGCGGCGCGGGAATTTTTCCTTGAGAATAATCCTGCTCCTGCTCTTTTAGCGCCTGCTTAAATAATTCCGTTAATGATGACTCTTCACTGCCCGTGCTGGCGGGAGCGTTATCGTGCTCATGCGCTTCGGTCCCGGGTAAGGTATCCCGCGAGGCGTCGTGTGGCACTGCGCCGTCGGGCGCTTGCTGCCAGTCGCCATCATCACTGTTGATCGGCAGATCCTGCATCGATGGAACATCAACTGGCACTGGCGCAGCTTTAGGTTGCGGATGCGGGAACGGTTTACTCACGTACACGTAATGCATATCCGAAAGCTGCGTTTCCGGTTTCGCAACGCTGGCGTTGACCGGTTCAGGCGCCGGGTGGTGCAGGTTCCAGTAGACGTGCATATACAGGCCGACAACCAGCATGACGCAAATCCCGACCAGCCATAACGCTGTTTTGCCGAATACGTTTTTCAGGCTGGGGAGACGGTACGAAAACCAGACCGCTTCCCCGGTTGTATAGCTGCGCTGGGCCGCAAGGCAGATGGTCGACATTAGGCTTTCTTCTCCTGCATTTTCGCGTCCGGGGTGGTGCGGGTGGTCTGAATCAGTACGCCCGGCGTGCTGTTGGTCACGCGCATCAGCTGCATCAGCGTATCTTCGCCGGGGATGCCATCCACGTGCAGATGCATTTTTTGCTGGAACTCGCGGGTGCGTTTCATCATCTCTGTGGTCCAGATCCGGGCATGCGTTTCGGGCTGGCTCAGCGCCAGGCTTAATTGCTGATCCAGCCAGGCCATATCTTTGCTGTCGCTGGCCGCGCCGATCGCGTCTTTACCTTCCGGTGTCAGGCGGTGCAGCTGGGTGAAGTTGCCGGTCGCGTGCCGGTTAAACCAGCTGCGGCTCACCTGCCAGGTCCGGTTATTCATTAACAGGTCAATGGACGTGTTCCCGACCCTGGCGATCACCGCATAGTTAAGATGGCCGCTGGTTTTCAGTTCACTGACCCACGGATACCCTTCCTGCGCCAGCGTCTCCGGCGACGCGTTCCCCTGTTTACACATCAGGTTCACTTTGGCGGCGTTCTGGCACAGCGCATCTTCGGCCGAGGCGTCATACCCCCACATGAGATACAGCTGATGCATCGCATCCGGCTGATTAACTATTTCGTTGTCGATAACCGGCACTACGGGCGCTTCGACTTTTAGCGATTGCTGTTTCCAGCTGACGGGCACCGGCAGCTGGATCGGCAGGCGTGCACCGATCGATGAGGTCAAATACCAGCCGCAGGCGGCAAACAGCACGGACGCAAACAGCCCCACGGTCGCCAGGCGCTTACCGTGTTTTTGGGCGGGCAGGATCTCTCCCGCCGCCAGACGTAAATGACGTGGGCTGACCTGGGCCGCGCGTTCCGTCCAGGCGGCGAGCATTGACAGGTGCGCCAGCGCGTTCAGTTTGCTGATGTTGCCTTTGGTTAGCGTGTGCATTTTGCGCACGCGGGCAGGCGGCAACGGCGAGTTTTCGCAGCCGTGTTCTTCGCACTGGGCCTGTACATAGCTCAGGTATTCGCGGCAGGTCAGGGGGCGCAGGGCATGATGCGTGTGCGTATATTCGCGCAGTTCAGGTTGCTTTAGCAGGATCTCCTGATCCGCATTGCCCGTCAGTACCACGGCGAGCCGGAAGTTCAGCTCCTGGGCGCGCGTGAGCAGCGTTCCCAGGACTTCACGGCAGCTCTCCTTCATGGCTTCGGCATGGGCGATCGTCACTACTCTGGATTTCGCTTTCCCCTCCTGCCACTGGCGCAGGACGGCATCCACCGCCTGCATGCGATCTTTAATCGCTTTCGTTCCCGGGTTGAGTTTGTACAGCAGGCTACTGGCACTCAGTTTGGGAAACGCGTTGATGGCAAGAACGGTATGGTTGCTGGCTTTCAGCGCGTCGATGAACAGACCCAGAAGCGGAGCGTCGTCGCAAAAAAGCCCGATAATTCCCGCCAGCTGGGTTTTCTCTTTCAGCAGGTTGAACACGTCCTGATGATAAGGCACCAGAAAATCACCGGATAAACGGGTGATTGTCCTGAATGGCGGATTTTTAAAATTAAAGTGGCTCTGATACATAACGACTTACCGTCTCTGATTAGGAATAGCAACAGCAGCAGAAAGTAAGGTAATGCCCCTGAGCGGTCAATTTGCAGACAGAGTAAAAATATCCAGCCGGCTGCGCCTAACATCTGGAATTTATACGGTCAATATTTTTCTTTATGAAAGTTGGTGGCGAAGTCAGTGGTCGCGTTTGCAACAGCTTATTACTATTTTCCTCCATATTGGCGCAGTATGACGCTGCTTATTTTTGCTTTGCTATAGGCCGGATAAAAAATGAGGTTCTCATTTCTGTCACGGTGGATAACGCCTTGTATTATGTTTTTGCTGCTCATTTTTTGTGGCCAGCAAGGCTATCTCACCTTTAAAGATTATAAAAAAGTTATGAATAAGTTTGCTAATTCTGACCTACAGCCGCTGAAAAAAACGCGCGAAGACAAACCCTTCACGCTTTTTACGGCTGCCGTCCGTCAGGAGAATTTATCGGCTGCGGCAAAACCCCCGCTGGCGGCGGAGATTGAAGGCATTGTGCGCAGTGATGACGCCTGGCTCTCCTTCGCTGTCATCAAAACCCCGGGCGGCCAGCGAAGCTACCGCGAGGGTGAACCGCTCGCCGGGTTTAACGACGCATTTATTCAGGAAATAAACAAAGATAATGTGGTGGTTAATTATGAAGGTGCTACGCAGGTACTGGCGTTAAATAAACCGGACTATTTTAAGGGGGGCGTGGAGAGCGGCCCGGTTACAAAATCGACGAAAGATGCTGGCGCAGAGAGTGTGCATCTTGATGATTATCTGGTGTTAAAACCCATCATTGAAAAAGGCCGACTGGAAGGCTACAGGATAAACCCAAGGAATGCCTCCGCCTTTTACAGTCAGTCAGGTCTGGAAAAAGGCGATGTGGCGATTCAGGTTAACTCTGTCGATATGACCGATGAAGCAAAAGCGAAAAGCATTATTGCCAACTGGTCGAAAATGAAAGAAGCGGAGGTCATCGTACGACGTCACGCTCACCTTGAAAATATTCGGGTTAATGTTCTAAACAATTAATAAGTGTGCAGACATGAAAAAATTTCCCTGGGCGTGCGTGGCGCTGACCGCATTGTCGTTATATTCCAGTTCGCTGCTTGCAGCTAACTTTAGCGCAAGTTTTAAAAATACTGATATTCGCGAGTTTATCGATACGGTAGGTCGCAATCTCAACAAAACTATTCTGGTCGATCCGTCCGTCCAGGGAACCGTCTCGGTCAGAACCTACAACGTGCTGACGGAGGATGAGTATTACCAGTTCTTCCTGAGCGTGCTGGATCTCTACGGCCTGTCGGTGATCCCGATGGACAACGGCATGGTCAAAGTGGTGCGCTCAAGCGTAGCGCGTACCGCCGGTGCGCCGCTGGCAGACAGCAAGAACCCGGGCAAAGGTGACGAGATTATCACCCGCGTGGTGCGTATGGAAAACGTACCCGTTCGCGAGCTGGCCCCGCTGCTGCGTCAGCTCAACGATGCCACCGGCATCGGGAATGTGGTCCACTTTGAGCCGTCCAACGTCCTGCTGTTAACCGGTAAAGCCTCGGTGGTGAACCGCCTGGTGGATCTGGTTCAGCGCGTCGATAAAGACGGTATTCAGCGCCGCGAAATCATCCCGCTGCGCTTTGCCTCTGCCAAAGAGCTTTCGGATATGTTGAATAACCTCAACAACGAAGAGCAGAAGGGGCAGAATGCGCCGCAGCTGGCGACTAAGGTGGTGGCGGATGACGAAACCAATAGCCTGGTGATCAGCGGCTCGGAAGATGCGCGCGCGCGTACCCGTTCCCTTATCCATCAGCTGGATCGCGAGCAGAATAACGAGGGGAACACCCGCGTCTTCTACCTCAAATATGCCAGCGCCACCAAAGTGGTACCGGTGCTGACGGGGATTGGCGAGCAGCTGAAAGACAAGCCGGGCGCGGCCAAAGCGAAAACCGCGAGCGCCTCAACCGACCTGAATATTACCGCCGACGAGTCGACCAACTCCCTGGTGATCACCGCGCAGCCTAACGTGATGAACTCCCTGGAGAAGGTGATCGACAAGCTGGATATTCGCCGTCCGCAGGTGCTGGTGGAAGCGATCATTGCCGAAGTGCAGGACGGCAACGGCCTGGATCTTGGCGTGCAGTGGACCAGCAAGCACGGCGGCGTGCAGTTTGGCGCTACCGGCCTGCCAATCAGCCAGATTAAAAATGGCACCATGAAAGGGGCGAGCTTCACGGGCCTTGCGACCGGCTTCTTTAACGGTGATTTCGGTGCGCTGGTGACCGCGCTCTCCACCGACGGTAAAAACGACATCCTCTCCACGCCAAGCGTGGTCACGCTGGATAATAAAGAAGCGTCGTTCAACGTCGGTCAGGATGTGCCGGTGCTTTCCGGTTCGCAAACCACCAGCGGCGACAACGTCTTTAACTCGGTTGAGCGTAAAACCGTGGGGACCAAGCTGAAGATTGTGCCGCAAATCAACGATGGCGACATGATCCACCTGAAGATTGAGCAGGAAGTATCCAGCGTCGACAACAGCGCAACGGAAGATTCCAGCCTCGGCCCAACCTTCAACACGCGCACGATCAATAACGAAGTGATGGTCCACAGTGGCCAGACGGTGGTGCTCGGCGGCCTGATGGAAAATGTGACCAAACAGTCGGTCTCCAAAGTGCCGCTGCTCGGCGATATCCCGCTGGTCGGGCAGCTGTTCCGCTACACCTCGCAGGATACTTCCAAACGCAACCTGATGGTGTTTATTCATACCACCGTCCTGCGTGACGACGACAACTACAGCGCAGCCTCGAAAGAGAAATATGATCAGATCCGGGTGCGCCAGATGCAGCGCGTGGAAGAGAAAAAGCTCGGTATTGTCGAGCCGAGCGACAACGCCGTACTGCCAGCGTTTCCTGCCGCCAGCACTGCACCCGTGAAAACCCACGCGGCACGCAATCCGTTTAAAGAGTAAGGCGGGGGGAAACGTGGACGAACTGACTAAAACCCTGTGTAGCAGCAACTACGCAAAAGAAAACGGCGTTCTGCTTTACAACAATGACGTCTATATCCGTGAGGACACCCCGGCGTTAGCGCTGCTGGAGGTGCGCCGGGTGCTGGGACGCGCGTTTGTCCCGGTTACCCTGGCGCCGGAAGCGTTTGACGAGATGCTGGCCAAAATCTGGCAGCAGAGCAGCGGCGTGTCGCAGCAGCTGGTGGACGACATGGACGCGGATATCGATCTGATGGCGTTAACCGAGGAGATCCCGGATAACGAAGATCTGCTCGATAACGACGAAAACTCGCCGGTGATCCGCCTGATCAACGCCATTCTCGGCGAGGCGGTGAAGGACGGCGCGTCGGATATTCATATCGAAACCTTCGAGCGCACCCTGAACATACGCTTTCGCGTTGACGGCGTGCTGCGCCCGGTGCTGCAACCGGCGCGTAAGCTCGCCCCGCTGCTGGTGTCGCGTATCAAGGTGATGTCGAAACTCGACATCGCCGAGAAACGCCTCCCGCAGGATGGCCGTATCTCCCTGCGCATCGGTCGCAAGGCTATCGACGTGCGCGTCTCGACCATTCCGTCCCAGTACGGCGAGCGCGTGGTGATGCGCCTGCTCGATAAAAGCAATCTCAAGCCCGACATCAACAAGCTGGGGCTGATTGATGAAGAGCTGGAGAAGCTGAAAGGGCTGATCGACCGCCCGCACGGGATCATCCTCGTTACCGGCCCGACGGGTTCCGGTAAAAGTACCACGCTGTACGCCATTCTTTCGGCGCTGAACGGCCACGAACGCAACATTCTGACCGTGGAAGATCCGATTGAGTACGAGCTGGAAGGGGTGGGGCAGACGCAGGTTAACCCGCGCGTGGACATGACCTTTGCCCGCGGGCTGCGCGCCATTCTGCGTCAGGACCCGGACGTGGTGATGATCGGGGAAATTCGCGACGGTGAGACCGCCCAGATTGCGGTGCAGGCGTCGCTGACCGGTCACCTGGTGATGTCGACGCTACACACCAACAGTGCCGCAGGGGCGATAACCCGTCTGCGGGATATGGGGCTGGAGTCCTTCTTAATCGGTTCATCGCTGCTCGGTGTCATTGCCCAGCGTCTGGTGCGTCGGCTGTGTACGCACTGCCGGACCACCAGTCCGCTGGACGCCAATGAAAAAGCGCTGTTCAGCTTTATGGCCGCGCCGCCAGACGCGATTTACCGCGCGGTGGGGGGCGAACACTGCCGTCAGAGCGGCTATCAGGGCCGCGCCGGTATCCATGAATTCCTGGTGGTGGACAGCGCCATGCGCCGCGCCATCCATGAAGATAAGGACGAAATGTCCCTCGAAACGCAGCTTTTTAAGCAGGCCTACAGCCTGCGTGAAAACGGGCTGCTGAAGGTGATCGGCGGCGTGACGTCTCTGGAAGAGGTCATGCGCGTCACCGCCGAACGTGGGGGGGATGCGTAATGGCTTTCTACGCCTGGACGGCGACGGATGCCGCGGGGAAAACACAGCGCGGGACGTTACAGGCCGAGGGGCAGAAGCAGGTTCGCCAGTGGCTTCGCGAGCAAAAGCTGATGCCCGTCAGCATCACCGAAACCCGCGAAACGGCGGCTGGCGGGAAAGCGAAAACCGGGGTGAAGCTCTCCACTCCGGTGCTGTCGATGTTTACCCGTCAGCTTTCGACGCTGGTCAACGCCGCGCTGCCGCTGGAGAGCGCGCTGAAAGCGATCTCGAAGCAGACGGAAGACAAAAAGCTGGCGGCGATGGTGGTGGAGATCCGCGAGAAGGTGGTGGAAGGCCACACCCTGTTCGATGCCTTCAGCCAGTTTCCGCGCACCTTCGACAAGCTTTACTGCACGCTGGTGATGGCCGGGGAGAAAACCGGTCACCTGGGCGACGTGCTGGAAAAGCTGGCGGAGTACAACGAGCAGCGCCAGAAGATGAAAAGCAAGCTGACGCAGGCAATGGTCTACCCGATAACCCTCACCGTGGTCGCCATCGCGGTCATCAGCATCCTGCTGGTGGCGGTGGTGCCGCAGGTGATCGAGCAGTTTACCCACATGAAGCAGCAGCTGCCGATCACCACCCGGACGCTGATTGCGGTCAGTGATTTCCTGCAAGCCTGGGGCATTTATATTGTGGGCATTCTGGGGGGCGGCTTTATCGGCTTCAAAACCTGGCTGAGGAATGCCAAAAACCGTTTTCGTTGGCACAGCTGGCTGGTGAACGGCTCGCCGATTAAAAAGCTGGTCTGCGCCATCAACAGTGCCCGCTATATCCGTACCCTGAGCATTTTGCAGGCCAGTAGCGTGCCGCTGCTGGAGGGAATGTATATCGCGATGGACGGTATTGAAAACCGCTATGCCCGGCAGGTGCTGGAGCAGGCCGCCGACACCGTGCGCCAGGGGGCGTCGCTGTATGCGGCGCTGGAACAGGCGAAATTATTCCCGCCCACCATGCTGTATATGATTGCCTCCGGTGAAGAGAGCGGGGAATTAGGTAATTTAATGGATCGCGCGGCGGAAAATCAGGAATCGGCCTTACAACATCGAATTACATTAACGCTGTCGGTCTTTGAACCGGCGCTGGTGGTATCCATGGCGACGATTGTTTTATTCATCGTTCTGTCAATATTACAACCGCTTCTGCAACTTAATAATATGGTAGGTTAAATCATGGCTTTAAAACGTAAAAACCTGGCTCGCCAGGCGGGCTTTACATTGCTCGAATTAATGGTGGTCATTGTTATTCTCGGCGTACTGGCGAGTATGGTGGTGCCAAATTTAATGGGCAATAAGGAAAAAGCCGATACGCAAAAAGCAACCAGCGATATTGTCGCGCTCGAAGGCTCGCTGGATATGTACAAGCTGGATAACCACCGCTACCCGACCACAGAGCAGGGTTTGCAGGCGCTGGTGACCAAACCTGAAATCGCGCCAATCCCGAACGGCTACCGCACGGACGGCTATATCCGTCGCCTGCCGCAGGACCCCTGGGGCAATGATTATCTTCTGGTGAGCCCGGGTGAACACGGCGCGGTGGACGTCTTCTCAGCCGGTCCGGACGGCGAAGCCAATACCGCCGATGACATTACAAACTGGTCTCTGGATAAGAAAGAGAAATAATGAAAAATCAACGCGGCTTTACGTTACTGGAAATTATTCTGGCGCTGGTGATATTTGCCAGCTGCGCCATGATGGTGGTGTCCACCATTCCTTCGCGCAGCGGCGCGGATATATTTGGCCAGCAATTAAAAGCGCTCGTTGATTATGGTTCAGACCGTGCGGTGATGGACGGAAATATTGTCGGGCTGGTGATCGCCACCGATAAATATCAGCTGGTGACGATCGCCGATAAAAATGGCGAGCGGCACTGGATGCCATTATCTGCCGGACGCATTAACACCAAAGGTGATTTTCCGGAAGAGATGCATGTGTCGCTTTCGCCGCAGCGTCTGGCCGCGACGGTGACCTCCGAGCCGCAGGTGATCTTTTTACCGGACGGTGAAATCAGCCGCTTTACGCTGACGCTGCAAAGTTACGACAAACAGCACCATTTCCGCGTGGTGTCGCACGGTGCGGCGCCGGTATCGGTAGAAAACGATGGCTAACGGCAACAAAAAGCAAAAGGGGATGACGCTGCTGGAGGTGATGGTCGCTCTGGTGATTTTCTCCACCGCCGCGCTGGCACTGATGAACTCGGTCTCCCTGAACGTGCGTTTTACCCATGGCCTGGCCGATACCTTGCAGGCCAGTTGGGTGGCGGAAAATCAGCTGGCGGAAGCACAGCTCACCCGAACCGACTTCCCGGATGCTGAACAGCAGGGGACGGAAATCATGGGCGGGCGCAGCTGGAACTGGCGTAAGCAGCGGGTGAAAACCGCCGACAACGTCTGGGCGAATACCCTACGCGTGTATGCGGAAAGCGATGAGAGCCAGCCGGTTATCTCCCTGCGCATCATTCCGCCGGGAGAGAGCAAGTGAAGAAAACGCGACGCCAGCGCGGATTTACCCTGCTGGAGATCATGATTGCGCTGACTATCTTCGCGGTGATCAGCACCCTGGCCTGGCAAATTCTGGACGGCGCGATGCGTACCAGCTCGGCCACCGATGCCAGCGCCGCAAAGCTCAACCAGCTTCAGCGCGCCTGGAGTCTGATGGAGCGTGATTTTTTCCAGCTTCAGGCGCGCGCCCCGCGTAATGAGCCGGAGCTGTTTCGTCAGGAGGGCGATGCTCTTGAACTGACCACCCTGAATGGCGTGAGCGGAACGGTCCAGCTGGAGCGCGTGCGCTGGCGGCTGGAAGAGGGGCGTTTGTATCGCGACGTCTGGCCGGTCATTGACGCTCCGGCGGACGTTAAGCCTGACGAAGTGCCCATTGTCAGCGGCGTAAAATCATTGCAGTGGCGGTTTTATCGTCAGGGCTGGCAGACAGCCTGGCACGACGCTGCCCATCTGCCGGACGGCGTGGAGGTTACGTTGACGATGGAAAGCGGGGATACCTGGCGCTGGGTGTTCACTACACCGGGTGATATGCCGGAGGTGGCCGCTGCCGCAGCGCCAGCGCCTTCGCCGGAGACCAGACCATGAAACGGATCCGTCAACAACAGGGCGTCGCCCTGCTGGTGGTGCTGATTTTGCTGGTGATGATGTCGGCGCTGGCCGCCAAAATCAGCCAGCAGTTCTGCCGTAATTTGCAGAAAACGCATTATCAGGTAAGCCAGCAGCAGCTGCGCTGGGCGATGCAGACCCAGGAAAAAGTGGTGAAGGACCGGTTACAGACCGACGCCAGCGGCGAGAGCAAGCCGCTGGCCCTGGACGGCGACTGGCATCAGCCGCTGGAGACGCAGGGTGAGGACTATACGGTCGTGAGCCAGGTGGAAGATGCGCAGGACTGCTTTAACGTCAATAACCTGTTGACCGCCGACATCGCACCCCAGGGGCAAAGCGCTCCCGCGGTGGCGGAAAAACCGCGTAAAGCGCGGATTGTTGAACAACTTCTGACGGAAAGCGGCCTCAGCCCGGGCACGGCGGAGGCGGTCTATTTCCAGCTGGTGGATTATCTCGATGGTGACAGCACCACGGCGAAGGAGGGGGCCGAAAGCGATGCGTGGGCTGGCGTCGTGCCCGCGCGGCAACCGGCAAATCAGATGATGCGCAGCATCGCGGAAATCAAACTGCTGCCTGCGTTCCCTGTTACGGCGTATCCGAAGGTGAGCAAGCTGTTATGCGCGCTGCCGGACGCTGCCAGCAAGGTTGATGTCAACACCCTGCAACCGGAACAGGCCGCCGTGCTGGCGGCCATGTTCCCCGGAAAACTGACGCGGGATGACGTCGTTCGCCTGTTGGATGCGCGTCCGGAATCGGGCTGGGAAAATATGGAAGCGTTCAGCAAAGCGCTGGAGCAGGCCTTCCCGCAGTTAAAAGACGATCTCCCGCAGGTGGCGGATCAATTTTCTATAAACAGCCGGTACTTCCGCGTGAATTACACCGGCAATACCGATGAATTAACGCTTCGCGTGGTCAGCCAGCTTCAGGTGAATAACGAAGCCGGTGAGATCGTGACGTGGCAGCGTCGTTACCGAATGATTGAATAAGAAAAGTAGAACGTTATGAAACAGGTACTTTTTGTTCGTCCCGACAGCCGCGAGGGCGGGAAAATAATGTGGTGTGAGTCCGGCAGCGAGCGCGTCGAGGTGGTCGACAGCCTGGAGATGCTGGCCGAACACCCCCTGGCTACGCGCGTTTGTCTCCTGTTGCCCGCCAGCGACATGATTTTCCGCCATTTTACGCTGCCGAAAAAGATGGCTTCTCAGGCGATGGCCTTCTCGTGGATGGCGGAAGAGACGCTGATTGGCGACGTGGACAACCTCCACTGGACGGTACTCCACAAAAAAGGCGCCGACGTCGACGCCGTGGCCATTGACGCCGACCGCCTGCGCGCGGCATTAACCCGCTGTCAGGAGGCCGGATTAAACGTGATTCAGGCCCTGCCTGATGCCTGGCTGCTGCCCGTGACGACAGGGGGCAGCACGCTGGTCGCGCAGGATGATGGCTACTGGCTGCGTTTATCGCCCCATGTGGCGGGTGAAATGGAGGCAGCCCTGCTGCCGCTGTTAATGCAGAAAGCCGGGGTCGGGGAGGTGTGGTGCTACGGCGATGCGCCTGCGAAGGTGCACGTTGACGTGCAGCATGCCTGGCAGCATCCGCTGGCGCTGATCCAGCCGCAGTGGCAAACCTGTCGCGTTAACCTGCTTCACGGTGAATTCAGCCTTAAGGCCGGTCATGGGCGGGCGGCGAAAAGTATGAAAGCGGCGATGGTGGCGGCGGGCGTGCTGTCTGTTGGTCTGCTGCTGGGGCCACGCATTGCGATGGCCTGGATGCTGGTGCAGCAGGAAAATCGGGTGCAGGAGGAGATAGTCCAGGTTTATCAGCACCATTTCCCCAGCATGCGTCAGCAGACCAATATCAAATATCACTTTGGTCAAAGCCTGAAAAAACAGAGCAAGGGATTCTTTCTTCAGCTTGATGAGCTGGAGAAAGCCCGGCAGGCAGTCCCTGCGATGGAGATCGATCTGCTGGAATACGATGCGCAGCAAAACACCCTGACGCTCAGCGTCAGCGCGCAAAACCAGCCCGCGTTGCAGGCGTTTGTTAACCAGACCCGTGAGAATTTTGATTTTACCTTACAGCCTGTTTCAACAACCGAACCGTATACCGCCATGATCGCAGGGAAACATAAATGAAAGAGCGAATCGCGCAGCTGAAAGCGCGCTATCAGAATTACAGCGCCCGGGAAAAAATTATTTTAAAAATATGTGCCGTTGCCATTGTGGGGGCAGCGGTGTATTACACAGGAGTGATCCCCTTGGATAATATGATTCAAAATAGTAAATCGACGCTTAAAAGACAAAAAGAGACGCTTAACTGGATGCGCAGTGAAATTGATAAAAATCATCTTCAGGTCCAGTTAGTCAAAACGGATAATCCGCGTACGGTGGTCGAGAACAGCGCTCATGAAATTAACCTTTCACTGACGGATGTGCGCCAGGAGGGGCAAACTTTATCGTTCGTGGTGAATCGGGTGAATGTGTATGAATTAAAAAGCTGGCTGCGCGAAATTAATCAGACCTCTGGTGTGAGACTGCAAAAAATAAACCTCACGCCGGTTGACCACCTCAGCGACGTGAAAGCGCAGGTGCAGCTCACCTGGTCAAAAAACGCATGAATACCTTCGCGCTGATACGGGACGCCTGCCCGGTAGGGTTCCCGATAATGAGTGCGGTCCTGGGTGGCATTGTGGGCAGTTTTCTTGGCGTTGTCGCCGAGCGCGTACCGGGGATGGTGATGGATGAGGAGGGCAATGGCAATCTGCTCTTTCCGGCCTCGCACTGTCCGGTGTGCCAGCACACGCTTGCGGCGTGGGAAAACATCCCGCTGCTCAGCTGGCTTTTATTACGGGGGCGCTGCCACCAGTGCGGCAGCGCGATCCCGCTGCGACTCTTTCTGGTCGAACTGATCTCCGCCTTGTTTTTTGGCATCACGGCCTGGTGCATGCCGGACGTTCAGGCGCTGTTCTCTTTGTGGTTACTGGCGGCTTTTTTACTGCCGCTGGCCATGATCGACTGGCAGCACCAGCTGCTTCCGGACTGCCTGACCCAGCCGCTGCTGTGGGCGGGGTTAGTGCTCCATGCGTTTGACCACACGTTGCCGCTACGCGATGCGCTGTTCGGCGCGGTGGCGGGCTATCTGTCGCTCTGGCTGCTCTACTGGGCTTTTCGACTGATCACGGGACGAGAAGGTCTGGGTTACGGGGATTTTAAGCTACTGGCGGCGCTGGGCGCCTGGTGCGGCTGGCAGGCGTTGCCCTCTATTGAACTGGCGGCAGCGTTAAGCGGTATTGTCGGTTATTTCGCCGTAAATAATTTAAATAAAAATAACCTCACTATTTCTTTTGGTCCTTATCTCGCCTTTGCTGGAATAGGGGTGTTTATTAGTCAGCAAATTGCTTTCACATTTTAAATATACAGGTCAAGATTTTTTATAAATCTTTTTGATGGAGGAAGGAAAGGACGATCCTTTACGCTCAGTGTATCGTAAGAGATATAAGCTACACGGGATTTGGCTTGTATCTTTTAATGGAGGAATACAACGCAGCAACAATTTTTTGTTCACGGCACTCACGTTGGTTAAATACGCATTACGCGAAACGCATCCATGATCTCACGGAAGACATGGGTTACTACGTTATAAATAAATTTATCAGGAAATAAAAATGAAATTTATGAAGCCAAAATATCTGGCGCTCTTTATTGCGGCGGCAACCAGCTCCGCATTTGCAGCAGCGCCAGGTGCACCGACGATCGGCTATGGCAATGACAAATTTGCCCTGGTGGAAGTCGATCAGGCTGCTCAGGATTATAACAATCTTGTCAAAGTGCATAACGATGGCGTGGATGTAAAAGTTGAGTGGAACGTCTGGAGTGGTGATGCGCCAACTTCTGCGAAAGTTCTGCTGGACGGACAGACCGTATGGACCGGCGCAGCCGGTGCGACGGGCTCTGCAACGTTTAAAGTGAAAAAAGGCGGGCGTTATCAGGAACAGGTTGAAGTCTGTAACGCCAGCGGCTGTGCGAAAAGCGCCAGTAAGCTGATTATTGTGGCTGACACCGACGGTAGCCACCTGCTGCCGCTGAATACGTCTCTCCAGGAGAACAACAAAGCGTTCGCGAAGCATACCGATAAAGTGGTTGCGGCCTACTTCCCGGAATGGGGCGTTTACGACCGTAACTTCCCGGTTGATAAGATCCCTGCGGCAAACCTCAACCACATTCTGTACGGCTTCATTCCAATCTGTGGCGGTGACGGCATCAACGACGGCCTGAAAACCATTGAAGGCGGTAACAGCTTCCGCGTGCTTCAGAACGACTGTAAGGGCCGTCCTGACTTTACCGTGGCGATCCACGACCCATGGGCTGCGCTGCAAAAACCACAGGCTGGCGTCTCCAACTGGGATGACCCGTACAAAGGTAACTTTGGCCAGCTGATGGCGCTGAAAAAAGCGCATCCAGGCCTGAAAGTGCTGCCATCTATCGGCGGCTGGACGCTTTCCGATCCGTTCTTCCACATGGGCGACCCGGCTATCCGCGCACGCTTCGTCTCTTCTGTGAAAGATTTCCTCCAGACGTGGAAATTCTTTGACGGTGTGGATATCGACTGGGAATTCCCGGGCGGTGGCGGTGTAACCGAAACCATCGGCAACCCGCAGCAGGATAAAGCGACCTATACCGCACTGATGCACGACCTGCGCACCATGCTGAACGAGCTGTCTGCACAGACGGGTCGTACCTATGAACTGACCAGCGCCATCGGTGCAGGCCGCGATAAGATCGAAGACGTGGATTACACCACGGCTCAGCAGTATCTCGACCACATCTTCCTGATGAGCTACGACTTCTACGGCGGCTGGAGCAACACCGTTCTCGGCCACCAGGCTGCGCTGCGTGCGCCAGCATGGCGTCCGGACACGGATTACACCACTGAAAACGGCGTTAACGCGCTGCTTGCGCAGGGCGTACAGCCAGGCAAGATCGTGGTGGGTGCGGGCATGTATGGCCGCGGCTGGACCGGCGTGCATGGCTACACCGGTGACAATCCATTCACCGGTACGGCAACTGGCATGGTGAAAGGCACCTGGGAACCGGGCGTGGTTGACTATCGTCAGATCGTGAACGAATACAAAGGCAAACCGGGCTGGGAATACGGCTACGACACGACCGCTGAAGCTCCTTATGTCTTCAACAAATCCACCGGCGACCTGATCTCGTATGAAGATGCGCGTTCAACCACGGCGAAAGGCAAGTATGTTCTGGCCAATAAACTGGGCGGTCTGTTCGCGTGGTCTATCGACTCTGATACCGGCGACATTCTGAATGCGATGAACGAAAGCCTGCTGGGCGGCGACTCGACTCCGGTTGATCCGGTGGTCACCAACCACGCGCCAATCGCGTCCTCTGCCGATCAGAACGTGTCTGGCCCGGCAACCGTCACGCTCGATGGCTCTGCTTCCAGCGATCCTGATGGCGATGCGATTACCTACAAATGGACTCAGGTCTCTGGTCCGTCTGTCACCATCAACAACAGCACCAAAGCGAAAGCGACCTTCAACGTTGCTGCCGCGACCACCGACCAGACCATGACGTTCCGCCTGACGGTGACCGATGCAAAAGGCCTCAGCAACGCGATTGATGTCCAGGTGGTGAACAAGGCGCCGAAAGCTAACCAGGCACCGGTTTTAAACCCAATGGAAGCGATCACGCTTGAATCTGGTGAAACCTATGCGCTGCATGCCCAGGCCGCGGACCCAGACGGTGATGCGCTGACCTACGCCTGGAGCGTACCAGCAGATATGCACGCCACCGGAACTGACTCCGCGAACGTGAATATCACGGCGCCGGAAGTGAGCTCGACGTCTACCTACACCCTGAGCGTGGTGGTGAGCGACGGTAAGACCAGCGTGCAGTCTAACGTCCAGGTTACCGTGAATCCGAAAGCGGCGCCTGCACCGGTACCTGCTGACGAAGACACTAACCCGGCGGATGACGTTACCCCTCCGGCTGATGATGTGACTCCTCCGTCTGACAAAGGAAGCTGCGATGCCCCTGTGGATGCTAACGCCAGCAAATACGCGGCGTGGGAATCCAGCAAAATCTACAACGGTGGCGATACCGTAAGCTTCGACCATCTGGTGTGGAAAGCGAAGTACTGGACTCAGGGCAATCAGCCTGGCTTCGGTGTGGATGCATGGGAACTGGTGAGCAACGTGAAGATGAACTGGCGTTCTGACCTGGTGTACAACGGCGGCGACACCACCACCTATGAAGGTAACGTTTACCGTGCGAAATGGTGGACCCGTGGTGATAACCCAGCCAACAGCGACGTATGGGTAAAAGAAGGCGCATCAACAGATTGCAAATAATCTAACCCATTAATGACTCCCCCTTCAGAGGGGGAGTCATTCAAAATTCATTTTACAGGATGTTGGTAAGGAGAAATAACCGAAACTGTCAGCAGGTAAAAATGAAAAAGTTGATTTTGTTGTTATTGATAATAAGCCAAAGCGCCCTGGCAAATTGTTGGGATAAAGCGGCGCATTATTATCATGTCGATCCTTATTTACTGTACGCGATAGCGAATGTGGAATCCGGTATGAATCCGTATGCGGTTGGGCAAAACCGCGATGGCACGCGGGATGTCGGGCTGATGCAAATCAACAGTTCGCATTTTTCCGCGCTGGAAAGCAGAGGCATCGACGAATACCGATTAATCACGGAGCCGTGTACGTCGATCATGGTCGGGGCTTCTATTCTCTCCGGGATGATCAGGGTGTATGGCTATAACTGGGAAGCCGTTGGCGCGTATAACGCTGGGCTGAAAAAAGAAAATTATCCGCAGAGGATGAAATATGCCCATAAGGTCTGGGCCAAATATCAGCAACTGAAATTAGCAACACGATATTAACGTTTTTTATTTTTGAAGAATTCCTGAAGGTGTTCTTCGAAAAGTGAAAACAGCTGAATGTGGTTTATGTATTAACGGAGTAATACCTAAGCCGGGATATTAACATTTAATTTGAAATAAACAGGAAAACTGAAATGAACAAAAGGACGTTACTGAGTGTACTCATTGCGGGAGCCTGCGTGGCGCCATTCATGGCCCAGGCTGCGAATCTGAAGGAGACCAGCAGTGAGCCGTACACCATCAAAGCCAGCGATCTGGCGAAGAAAGAGAAGGAACTGACGGACTTCCCGCTGATGGCTTCGGTTAAAGAGACCATCCAGACGCTGGATAACGCGCAGGTCGAACTGATTGAGCCAGGCCGGGCGGCAAACCCGGACAACGTTAAACGCGTTGAAGGGATTGTGAAAGCCAGCGACTGGGAATATCTCTTCCCGCTGCGCGCGCAGGCCTATACCTACAGCAACTTCCTGAAAGCCGTGGGTAAATTCCCGGCGCTGTGTAAGACCTACAATGACGGTCGTGACAGCGACGCCATCTGCCGCAAAGAGCTGGCCACCATGTTTGCCCACTTTGCCCAGGAAACTGGCGGCCACGAAAGCTGGCGTCCGGAAGCCGAATGGCGTCAGGCGCTGGTCCACGTACGTGAAATGGGCTGGAGCGAAGGGCAGAAGGGCGGTTATAACGGCGAATGTAACCCGGACGTCTGGCAGGGGCAGACCTGGCCTTGCGGTAAAGATAAAGACGGCGATTTCCTGAGCTACTTCGGTCGTGGGGCGAAACAGTTGTCCTACAACTACAACTACGGTCCATTCTCTGAAGCGATGTACGGCGACGTGCGTACGCTGCTCGACAAACCTGAGCTGGTGGCGGACACCTGGCTGAACCTGGCGAGTGCGATCTTCTTCTTCGCCTATCCGCAGCCGCCAAAACCAAGCATGTTGCAGGTCATCGACGGTACATGGCAGCCGAACGACCACGATAAAGCCAACGGTCTGGTTCCGGGCTTTGGTGTGACCACCCAGATCATCAACGGCGGCGTTGAGTGCGGCGGCCCGACTGAAATTGCGCAGTCTCAGAACCGTATCAAGTACTACAAAGAGTTTGCAAACTACCTGAAAGTGCCTGTTCCGGCGAACGAGGTGTTGGGTTGCGCCAACATGAAGCAGTTCGACGAAGGTGGCGCAGGCGCCCTGAAGATTTACTGGGAACAGGACTGGGGATGGAGCGCGGATACCCCGGACGGCAAAACCTACTCTTGCCAGCTGGTGGGCTACCAGACTCCGTTCAGCGCCTTTAAAGAAGGCGACTACAGCAAGTGCGTGCAGAAGTTCTTTAACGTGAAAATCGTTAACGATGATGGTTCTTCCGTTACCCCGGACGAAACCCCGGTAACGCCAACACCGACGCCATCTGGCGATGAAACGCCAGCGCCAACGCCAACACCAACGCCGGATGAAACCCCGGTCGAACCTGTTGTGGTGAACCACGCGCCGGTTGCGCAGATTGCCGGTCCGATCGGCGCAGTTGAAGCGGGTGCGCAGGTTTCTCTGAGCGCGGAAGGCTCTACCGATCCAGATGGCAACAAGCTGACCTATACCTGGCGTTCCCAGGATGGTCAGACTGTTTCCGGTCAGGACAAAGCGGTTGTGACCTTCACCGCGCCAGAGTCTGCGACGGCGCAGCAGTATGAAGTGAGCCTGACCGTCAGCGATGGCGAGCTGAGCAGCACCACGTCTTACCTGCTGAACGTGAAAGCGAAAGCGGCAACGCCATCCGGAGAAGATACGTCTTACCCGGCATGGAGCGCGAACAGCAAGTACAACGCCGGTGATATCGTGAACAACCACGGTAAACTGTTCCAGTGCAAACCGTTCCCGTACAGCGGCTGGTGTAACAACTCTCCAACGTACTATGAACCAGGCGCAGGTCTGGCATGGGCTGAAGCCTGGACGGCGTTATAAACAGCAAACGGCAACCCCCAGGGTTGCCGTTTTAGTGTCTGCACCCTCTCCCTGTGGGAGAGGGCCGGGGTGAGGGCATCAGTCCGCACTCTCTGTTTTTTGCCGGGTGGCGCTGCGCTTACCAGGCCTACATGAGGCTGGAACGCTTACCGGTGCAACTTCCCGTGATCCCGTAACCACGCCGCCGTACGCACTATCCCTTCATCCAGCGATACAATCGGTTTATACCCCAGTTCGTTCTCCGCCCGCGAAATATCCAGCGTAAAATCAAAGTTGAGCTTCGACACACCGTAATGCGTCAGCGCAGGCTCTTTCGCCGATTTACTGCCAAAGCGCTCCATGCTGCGGGCAATCATGTCCAGCATCGGGTAGGGAACGGAACGGATCCGGCAGTCGATCTTTAACTCGTCAATCAGCCTTTGCACAATGCTGCGCAGGGTACAGGGCTCGCCGTTGGTGATGTTATAAGCGCGCCCCGACACCAGCTTATCGCATTCCGGCTGGCTCGCCAGCCACATGGCGTGAACGGCATTTTCGTAATAGGTCATGTCCACCAGCGCATCGCCGCCGCGCGGTAACAGCACGCTGCCGTAGTGGTGCATCATCTGGGCCAGTCGCGGGATAAAGACTTTGTCGTGCGGCCCAAACAGGCTCTGCGGACGCAGCACGGTAAAGCGGGTGTGCGGGTTTGACTGGGCCAGCAGGTCGATCACCTCTTCGCCCGCCGCTTTACTGCGGGCAAACTCACAGGCGAAGCGCGCCGGGCGGAAATCTTCCTGAATATCTCGATGGTGGTGATAGTCGAAATAGAGCGACGGGGAGGAAATATGAATAAAGTTACGCACGCCCCAGGCGACGGCCCATTCGCCCAGACGACGCGTGGCGCGCACGTTGGCGAGATCAAAGGCTTCCTGGGTACCCCACGGAGAGGTAAAACTGGAGCAGTGCCACAGCGTATCGATACCGGCGAGCATCACCTTGGCCTGAGAGGAGACCAGCTCCGTCAGATCGGCATGGACAAATTCAGCGCCCATTTTTTGCAGGAGCTTACCCATCGCCTCATTGCGACCGGTGGCCCTCACGCTGATGCCTTTGTTGCGCAGAAACTCGACCGCATTTCGGCCTAAGCCGCTGGTCGCCCCGGTAACCAGTACCTTCATATCAATCCACTGTGTTGAAAAGAATTTCGTGCGCATTCTTTCGTGAATTACGATGTGTTGCAATGGGAAAGGTGAAAGAAAAAGCGTTTTATTTAGTTACCTTCCTGCTTTTGTTCTGCCAGTTGCGCTATCCGTTTCGCCATTCCGCGGAAGATAAACAGGTGTGCCGGGATCATCAGCAACCAGTAAAACAAACCCGGCATTCCGTGCGGATGCCACCATGCCCGAACGTCCAGTTCACGATGGTCGCCGTTGTCCTTCAGGGTGAAGCAGAGCCGCCCCAGCCCCGGTGCCTTCATGCCAAACAGCAGCGCCAGCTGTTTTTCCGGCTCAACGATAATCACCTTCCAGCTGTCGACGGTATCGCCCTCCTTCAGCCAGGGATGGGCAGGGCGGCCTTTTGCCAGCCGGTGACCGACCAGCAGATCCAGCGCGCCGCGCGTTTTCCAGAGAATATTGCCGAAGAAATAGCGCTCTTTGCCGCCGATCTGATTCACCACTTCCCACAGCGCTGCCAGGCTGGCAGAGGTTTTTACCGTACAGCCCGCCTGTTTCGGATAATAGCCGTACTCGGGCCGCCAGCGGGCAAACGCCTGCGCGTCGTAGCCCCAGTCGCTGGAGTTCACCAGCTTCTCTTCCTCTTTCAGCGTATTGCGCACCGCGTCGTCAAAGCGGATCAATTCCTGAGGGATTAAGGCGCGCAGCGCGCGATCGTCAGCCAGCAGATCATGCTTCAGCCCCTGGATCAGCGCTTTGGCGGTCGTCGGCGGCACGGAGGTGATCACATTCAAAAACCACACCGATATCCAGCGGGTCGGGAAGGGGATAGGGATCAGCCAGCGGCGGCGGCCGCTCACCCGCATAAAATGTTCGAACTGCGCCTGATAGCTCAGCACTTCCGGGCCTGCCGCCTCCAGCACGCGATGCTGCTCCGCCGGGTGATCCAGCAATGCCACCAGATAGTGGAGTAAATTCTCCAGCGCAATGGGCGTGGTGCGCGAGCGTACCCAGCGCGGCGGCGTCAGCACCGGCAGGTTGTAGACCATATCGCGCATCACTTCGAATGCGGCGGAACCCGCGCCGACGATGATCCCCGCCCGCAGTTCGGTGACGGGTATATGGGCGCTTCGCAGCGTTTCTGCCGTCAGTTGCCGGGCGCGCAGATGGTCTGACTGCTCGTGCTCAGGTGCCTGGAGCGAGCTTAAAAAAATCACCTGCTTCACCGGCGTTTGCCGCAGCGCATCACGAACGTTCATCGCCACCTGACGCTCGTGGGCGATAAAATCGCCGCCTTCGCCCATGCTGTGGACAAGGTAGTAAAGCGTATCGACCCCTTCCAGCAGCGCAGGAAGCGCTTTCGGCCAGTTAAGGTCAACGTTGTGACACGTCACGCCAGGCAAATGTAGCTTTTGCAGGCGTTCCGTGTTGCGTGCCGCTGCCAGCACCTGGTGCCCCTGCTGGCTTAACGCAGTGGTCAGATGCTGACCGATATACCCGCTGGCGCCGAGCACCAGAATACGTTGCGGCACGGTATGCTCCTTAACGCTGTAAAAATGCCTGCCAGTGTTTCACCACCTCGGTCAACTGCTCGCGGTTAACGTCAAGGTGCATCACCAGCCGCACGACCGGGGAGGCGTTAATCAGCACGCCACGGGCTTTCATAAAGTCGCCCAGCGCGGCAGCATGCTCATCGCCGACGCGGACAAACAGCATGTTGGTGTCGTGACGCATGACATCAGCGCCGATTTCACGCAGCTGCGCTGCCATCCACGCTGCATTGTCGTGATCGTTTTTCAGGCGTGACACGTTATTTTTCAGGGCGTACAGTCCGGCTGCCGCCAGAATACCCGCCTGACGCATCCCGCCGCCGGTCATTTTGCGCCAGCGGTTGGCGCGCCTGATGTAGTCCGCGCTGCCAACCAGCAGGGAACCTACCGGCGTACCCAGCCCTTTAGAGAGGCAAATGGTGAACGAGTCGCAATATTGGGTGATCGCTTTCAGCTCGCAGCCGTACTCCACCACGGCGTTGAAGATACGTGCGCCGTCAACGTGCAGGCCGAGCTTGCGCTCACGGGTAAAGTCCCATGCCGCTTTCAGGTATTCGCGCGGCAGGACTTTACCGTTATGGGTGTTTTCGAGGCTCAGCAGTTTAGTGCGGGCGAAGTGAATATCATCGGCTTTGATTTTCGCCGCGACCTTGTCCAGCGGCAGCGTACCGTCCGGCGCGGCGTCAATCGGCTGCGGCTGGATGCTGCCAAGCACCGCCGCACCGCCGGCTTCGTACAGGTAGTTATGCGCCCCCTGGCCGACGATATACTCCTCGCCGCGCTCGCAGTGGCTGAGCAGCGCCACCAGGTTAGCCTGCGTGCCGGTGGGCAGGAACAGGGCAGCCTCTTTACCGCTCAGCTCTGCCGCATAGCGCTGGAGTTCGTTGACCGTCGGGTCATCGCCGTAGACGTCGTCCCCGACCGGGGCGGCCATCATCTCTTCGAGCATGGCGCGGCTCGGACGGGTAACGGTATCACTACGTAAATCAATCATTTCACATCCCTTTAATCTAAGAGGTCTTGTGAAATGTTTTACCTGAGCCAGTTGGTTTTTGCCAGTTCGATCACTTCGTCACCGCGCCCGCTGATGATGGCGCGCAGCATGTAGAGGCTAAAACCTTTGGCCTGTTCCAGCTTGATTTGAGGCGGGATCGCCAGCTCTTCTTTGGCGACCACCACATCCACCAGCACCGGGCCGTCGATGGCGAAGGCACGTTGCAGGGCGTCGTCCACCTCTGAGGCTTTCTCCACCCGAATACCGGTGATACCGCAGGCTTCGGCGATGCGGGCGAAGTTGGTGTCGTGCAGTTCGGTGCCGTCCGTGAGGTAGCCTCCGGCCTTCATCTCCATCGCCACGAAGCCCAGAACGCTGTTGTTAAAGACCACGATTTTGAGCGGAAGCTTCATCTGCGCCACCGACAGGAAATCCCCCATCAGCATACTGAACCCGCCGTCGCCGCACATCGCCACCACCTGACGTTCCGGTGCCGTCGCCTTTGCGCCCAGCGCCTGCGGCATGGCGTTGGCCATTGAGCCATGGTTGAACGACCCAAGCAGGCGACGTTTGCCGTTCATTTTCAGATAGCGCGCGGCCCAGACGGTGGGCGTTCCTACGTCGCAGGTGAAGATGGCATCGTCGTCGGCGAAGTGGCTGATCTGCTGCGCCAGATACTGCGGGTGGATCGCTTTTTCGCTCGGTTTGGCGAGATCGTCCAGCCCCTTGCGCGCATCGCGATAATCGCTCAGGGCTTTATCGAGGAATTTGCGGTCCGTTTTTTCTTCCAGCAGCGGCAGCAGGGCGGCGAGGGTGGATTTGATATCGCCGATAAGCGCCATATCCACCTTGCTGTGCGCGCCGATGCTGCCGGGATTAATGTCGATCTGGATAATTTTGGCATCCGTCGGGTAGAACGCGCGGTACGGGAACTGGGTGCCGAGCAGGATCAGCGTGTCGGCGTTCATCATGGTGTGGAAGCCGCTGGAAAAACCGATCAGCCCGGTCATGCCGACATCGTACGGATTATCGTATTCAACGTGCTCTTTCCCGCGCAGGGCGTGCACCACTGGCGCCTTCAGCTTGCCGGCAAATTCCACCAGCTCTTTATGCGCGCCGGCGCAGCCGCTGCCGCACATCAGGGCGATATTGCTGGAGTATCGCAGCAGCTGTGCCAGCTTTTTCAGCTCTTCTTCGGCAGGGGTAATGGTTGGCTGGGGCGCAGAGTACCAGTGGGTGGTGGCGGTTTCAGGTGCGGCCTTCAGCGCCACGTCCCCCGGCAGCACAACCACCGAAACCCCGCGATTCAGGATCGCCTTACGCATGGCTATCGCCAGCACCTGTGGGATCTGCTCCGGCGATGAGACCAGCTCGCAATAGTGGCTGCATTCACGGAACAGCTCCTGCGGATGCGTCTCCTGAAAATAGCCGCTACCGATTTCAGATGACGGAATGTGAGCCGCAATCGCCAGCACCGGAACATGGTTGCGGTGACAGTCGAACAGACCGTTGATGAGGTGCAGGTTTCCCGGTCCGCAGGAACCTGCACAGACGGCGAGTTCACCCGTAAGCTGCGCTTCGGCACCGGCGGCAAAGGCGGCGACTTCTTCATGGCGGGTGGGCATCCACTCAATAGTTTTCATCTTGTTAAGGCTATCGCTGAGTCCGTTCAGAGAATCGCCAGTGACGCCCCAGATACGCTTTACGCCAGCCTGCTCAAGGGTTTTCGCTATGTATGCAGCCACAGTTTGTTTCATGGTTGTCCGTCTCCTTTTTGTGATATCGCTTACAAGCTTAGAAGAAAGTCGCTGTATTGCCTGCTCAGTATTCTTTAAGTCCAGGTGGTTTTTCTGCGCGACGTGCCTGGCAAAGTCAAACAAATAACGGGCTGCCGCACAGGCAGTAGGCACAATGTAGGCCGGGTAAACGTAGTGCCACCCGGCAAAAAGCCCGGTGGCGCTGACGCTTACCGGGCCTACAGGTGAACCACGACAGATTATGCGAGGACAAGATCGCCCTGCGGATGGCACGAACATGCCAGCACATAGCCCTCCGCGATTTCCGCGTCGGTCAGCGTCATGGTGCTGGTGACCGTGTACTCACCGGAAACCACTTTGGTCTTACAGCAACCGCACACCCCGGCGCGACAGGCCGCTGCCACCGGTACGTTGTTGCTTTCCAGCGCTTCAAGCAGCGTGGTGCCCACGCGGCCAAAGAAGGTCTGCGCCGGTTGCAGCTTCGTGAACTTCATCCCGCTGGTCGCCGCTTCCGCTACAGGCGTGAAGAACTGCTCTTTGAAGAAGCGGGTCACGCCGAGCGCTTTCACTTCTTTCTCCACGATCTCCATGTACGGCGCCGGGCCGCAGGTCATCACGATGCGGTTCGCAATATCCGGCACGCTTTGCAGCAGCTCGCGGCTCAGGCGCCCCGCGACAAAACCGTGCGTCGCGTTGTGCTCAGCCACCAGCGTCACCGGATAGTTGCGCCATTCTTCGGCAAAAATCACATCTTCCGGGGAACGAACGCTGAAAATCACCTGCACGTCGGCCTGAGGTCGGTATTTCGCCAGCCAGCGACGCATCGACATAATCGGCGTCACGCCACAGCCCGCCGCCAGCAGCAGGAATTTATCTTCTGTCTTGTCGTCACAGGTAAACTCGCCCTGCGCATCAGACAGCCAGATGTAATCCCCGCGCTTCACGTCCCGGGTCAGCCACTCGGATCCTGCGCCGTCATCAATACGACGAACGGTGAGCGTAATGTACTCGCTCACGCCCGGCGTGGAGGAGATCGTGTAGGCGCGCAGAGTATCCGCCGAATTACGCACGCTCACCAGCGCATACTGGCCCGCGCGGTACGGATAATAGTCATGGCACAGCAGCGACAGCGTCCACACATCCGGCGTCTCCTGATGGATGTGATGAACCTGCATCCGCCACGGACATTGTGAGGTTGGCATGGTCATGAGTTACTCCTTACGCGCTCAGCAGTTGCTTCATATCATCTTCAACGTTGGTCACAGAACGCAGACCAAATTTCTCGTTCAGGATGGCCAGCAGGTCCGGCGTCAGGAAGCCTGGCGCGGTCGGCCCGGTGACGATGTTGGTCACGCCGAGAGAGAGCAGGGTCAACAGGATAACGATCGCTTTCTGCTCGAACCAGGAGAGCACCAGCGACAGCGGCAGATCGTTCACGCCGCAGCCCAGTTTCTCTGCCAACGTGACCGCCAGAATGATGGCTGAATACGCATCGTTACACTGACCCGCATCCACCAGGCGCGGCAGACCTTCGATGTTGCCGAAGTCCAGCTTGTTGAAACGGTACTTACCGCAGGCCAGGGTCAGGATCAGACAGTCTTCCGGTACGCGGGTGGCGAAATCGGTGAAGTAGTTACGTTCCCCGCGCGCGCCGTCACAGCCGCCGATCAGGAAGATGTGACGCAGTTTTTCACGGCTGACGAGGTCAATCAGGGAATCCGCCGCACCCAGCAGGGTTTCACGACCAAAACCGACGGTGATGAGGTGCGGAATTTCGCTGTACGGGAAGCCTGCCATCTGCTGCGCCTGAGCGATAACCGGACCGAAATCGTCGCCTTCAAGGTGGCTCACGCCCGGCCAGCCGACGATGCTGCGGGTCCAGATACGGTCGTCATACGCGCCGACGGTCGGGTCGATGATGCAGTTAGAGGTCATGACGATTGGGCCAGGGAAGCGGGCAAACTCCACCTGCTGGTTCTGCCAGCCGCTGCCGTAGTTACCGATCAGATGCTTAAATTTACGCAGCTCCGGGTAACCGTGCGCGGGCAGCATTTCGCCGTGGGTATAAACGTTAACGCCGGTGCCTTCGGTCTGCTTCAGCAGGTTGTAGAGATCTTTCAGGTCATGACCGGAGATCAGGATGCATTTGCCTTCGGTCGCTTTGACGTTGACCTGCGTTGGCGTTGGGTGGCCGTAGGTGCTGGTTTCACCGGCATCCAGAATGCTCATCACTTTGAAGTTCATCTGGCCGATTTCCATCGAGCATTCCAGCAGGGCGTTCATATCGGAAGGCCAGGTGCCCAGCCAGGCCATGATTTTGTGGTACTGGGCGTAAATAGCGTTGTCGTACTGGCCGAGTACGTGCGCGTGTTCCATATAGGCCGCAGCACCTTTCAGACCGTACAGGCACAGCAGGCGCAGGCCGAGGATGTTTTCGCCAATCGCCGCTTTGTCTTTATTGGGAGTAAATTCTGCGGCCTGACGCTGTAGCTCGCCCAGGTCGTCGCTCACCAGCTGTAGCTCCGCCATCGGGTTGTCCACGCGGGCGCTGGCGTCGGCATTCAGGCACTGCGCTTTCAGGGCTTCACGCAGGGCAATCGCTTCGCGGGCATAGCCCACAATGCGTGGAGAATCGAAGTTAACGTTAGTCAGCGTGGAGAAAAATGCGCGCGGCGCAAAGCTGTCGACATAGTGATCAACAATGCCATATTCACGGGCTTTGAAGGCCCAGGCGGACAAGCCTTGCAGCGCCGCAATCAGCAGATCCTGGAGATCGGACGTTTCTGCGGTTTTGCCGCACATACCCTGCGCGTAAGAGCAGCCGTTGCCTGCTGGGGTACGGATGGTTTGTTCACATTGCACACAAAACATAATCACACCTGTTAAAGTTATATTTGAGATACATGTTTAAGGTTATGCCTGTGCCACAACGGAGAAAAGTGCTTTCTTATACTAAGTGGAGGGTTATTGATTTAGCGCAATTTTGGCGGCAGGTTCACTACCGCCAAAGCAGTATCAGGCTGAGAAGAACGCCATCAAAATGGGTACCAGCAGGCTCAGAATAAAACCGTGTACGATGGCGGCAGGAACCATCTCCAGCCCTCCCGAGCGCTGTAATACCGGCAGGGTAAAGTCCATTGAGGTGGCCCCGCACAGGCCCAGCGCGGTAGAGCGGCTGCGGCGTACCAGGCCGGGGATCAGCATGATGGCTATCAGCTCGCGCGCCAGATCGTTAAAGAAGGCGGCGCTGCCAATCACCGGACCAAACGATTCGGTCAGCAGAATACCGGAGAGCGAATACCAGCCGAAACCGGACGCCATCGCCAGGCTGGTTTTCAGCGGCAGATCGAGAATAAAGGCGTTAATCACTCCCCCCGCCAGTGAGCTGGCCACAACGATAACGGCAACCATCATGCCCCGGCGGTTAAGGACAATCTGTTTCAGCGTCATGCCATTATTTCGCAGCTGAATACCAATCAGGAAGAGCAGGAAAATAAGCGTATATTCGCTGGCTTCCGTTGCGTGCTGTAAAAATGCCCAGCCGGTCAGCCCCAGTAAAAAACCGAGAACCACCACGCCGCATAGTTTTAATGATTCCAGCGCCATCGCAATACGGGAGGGAAGCTTTTCCTGATGGTGGTGATTTTTCCAGGGAATAGTGCGTTCCAGCCAGAACAGCGCAGCAATATTGCACAGCAGAATAACCACTACCGTAACCGCAGAATAATGCAGGATGGAAAGCAAGTTCGTCGCCAGATTATCCAGGAAGGCCAGGCTGATCCCCATAAAGAACAGAATGACGTAAACAATCCAGCTGAGAAAACGATTAATAAGCTTTAAGGCCGATTCATGACGCAGCGGAATAAGGTAGCCCACAATCAGGGGCAGAAGAATGATGAGGAGTCCTGAGAACATGAACAGCCGGTCCTTTTGAGTTTTCGTTAAGCGCCAGAGACACTACCCAATAAAGGCTGTACAGTAAAGCGGCAAAAGAAAGCCGGGTGGCGGCTGCGCCTTACCCGGCTTGTCTATTTGGGGTGGTGCGGCCTGATGCCCTCACCCCGGCCCTCTCCCACAGGGAGAGGGGGAAAACCATTAATCGTGTTTTTCCAGCAGGGTGCGATACAGCACGCCGCCCAGAATACCGCCGATAATAGGCATCACCCAGAACAGCCACAGCTGTTCAAGCGCCCAGCCGCCCTGGAAAATAGCCACCGCGGTGCTGCGCGCCGGGTTAACGGAGGTGTTGGTCACCGGAATGGAGATGAGGTGGATCAGCGTCAACGCCAGACCAATAGCGATGGGGGCAAAGCCCGCAGGCGCGTATTTGTCCGTTGCGCCGTGGATCACCAACAGGAAGCCTGCGGTGAGCACAATTTCAATCACGATGGCAGACAGCATCGAGTAGCCGCCTGGAGAGTGTTCGCCGAAGCCGTTCGACGCAAATCCGCTGGCCGCGGCGTCAAACCCGGCTTTTCCGCTGGCAATTACGTACAGCACCGCCGCGGCAATAATACCGCCAATAACCTGGGCAATAATATAGCCAATAATATCTTTCGCCGGGAAACGTCCGCCCGCCCATAATCCTAATGTGACGGCCGGGTTGAAATGACCGCCGGAAATATGCCCCACGGCGAATGCCATGGTTAATACAGTTAAACCGAATGCCAGCGCGACGCCGACAAAGCCAATACCTAATTCCGGAAATGCGGCTGCCAGTACTGCGCTACCGCAGCCACCAAACACCAGCCAGAATGTACCAAAGCATTCTGCCGCTAATTTTCTGAACATAACCACCTCAATAATAAACGTCCGCGCCCATTCCTGCGCGCGGGTTATATCGCCATAAAGGGATGACGACTCAAAGAGCCAGTATTTTGAAACCATCAACATCCCTTCGCCACTCAAATAAATTCACTAAATTTGATTTAAGGCAATGTGATGTCAATCCTTGTTCAGATCGGAGGTAATAAGAGCATAGCCCAATAATTAAGGGGGCGTATATTCTGCTGTCGTGACCCACAGCCTGCCGCTATACTGCTGATAACTTGAAGGAAAAAGTGGCCGAATTGCGGGGGATGTATGCTACTCGAACGTGTGGAGATTGTCGGGTTTCGCGGGATTAACCGCCTGTCGCTGCAACTGGAACAGAACAACGTCCTGATAGGCGAAAATGCCTGGGGTAAATCCAGCCTGCTGGATGCCCTGACGCTGCTGCTTTCGCCCGAAGAGAACTTGTACCACTTCGTTCATGATGACTTCTGGTTTCCGCCAGGGGATGTCAACGGACGCGAGAAACACCTGCATATCATTCTGACCTTCCGCGAATCCGAGCCCGGTCGCCATCGCGTGCGTCGTTTTCGCCCTATGTCGCCCTGCTGGGTGCCCTGTGAAGATGGTTTCCAGCGTATTTTCTATCGCCTTGAGGGCGAAATGGCGCAAAACGACGGGGTGTTAACCCTGCGTGAATTTCTTGATGAGAAGGGAAATCCGATCCCGCTCGATAATATTGACGAGCTTGCCCGCCATCTTATCCGCCTCTCCCCCGTGCTGCGCTTACGAGACGCGCGCTTTATGCGGAGGATCCGTAACGGCACCGTGCCGAATATGCCCGAGGTGGAGGTGACCGCCCGCGAACTGGATTTCCTCGCCCGTGAACTGGTCTCACGGCCGCAGAACCTCACCGACGGCCAGATCCGTCAGGGACTGTCTGCCATGGTGCAACTGCTGGAGCACTATTTCTCCGAGCAGGGAACGGGGCAGGCGCGCCACCGTCTGATGCGTCGCCGCTCGCACGATGAACAACGAAGCTGGCGCTATCTCGATATTATCAACCGCATGATCGACCGCCCCGGCGGGCGCACGCATCGGGTGATCCTGCTGGGATTATTCTCCACGCTTTTACAGGCGAAAGGGACGGTGCGCCTGGATCGGGACGCGCGCCCGCTGCTGCTGGTGGAAGATCCGGAAACGCGGCTGCACCCGATTATGCTTTCCGTGGCGTGGCATCTTCTTAATTTGCTGCCGTTGCAGCGAGTCACCACCACGAATTCCGGAGAGCTGCTCTCCCTGACGCCGGTGGAGTATGTCTGCCGCCTGGTGCGTGAATCCTCGCGGGTTACCGCCTACCGGCTCGGGCCCGGCGGGTTAAATGCCGAAGATGGCCGACGGATTGCGTTTCATATCCGTTTTAACCGTGCCTCTTCCCTGTTTGCCCGCTGCTGGTTGCTGGTGGAGGGGGAAACGGAAACCTGGGTGATAAACGAGCTGGCTCGCCAGTGCGGACACCACTTTGACGCCGAAGGGATCAAAGTGATCGAATTTGCTCAGTCTGGCTTAAAACCGCTGATCAAATTTGCGCGCCGGATGGGGATAGAGTGGCACGTACTGGTGGATGGCGATGAGGCGGGTAAAAAATATGCGGCGACCGTGCGCAGCCTGCTCAATAACGATCGTGAAGAGGAGCGGGAACATCTGACCGCGCTGCCTGCGATGGACATGGAGCACTTTATGTACCGCCAGGGATTTGACGACGTCTTTCACCGCGTGGCGATGATCCCGGTAGATGTGCCCATGAATATGCGCCGGGTGATTGCCAAAGCTATCCATCGGTCGTCAAAACCGGATTTGGCCATTGAAGTTGCGACGGAAGCGGGCAGGCGAGGCGTGGAGTCGGTGCCCACGCTGCTGCGTAAAATGTTCTCCCGCGTCCTCTGGCTGGCTCGCGGGAGGGCCGATTAACGGGCAGTCGCCTGCGAAACCTGTTGGATCAGGCTATCAAGCAGGGCATAGCGGCGGCGGTATTCGGACCGTTTTTTACTCGCAATCTCTTCCATCGGTTTGCGTGGCATGGTCAGCGGCAGGGCAAAGTTGCCGTTATCCTGCTGCTGTCCGCCAAGGGAGCGCCAGAAGCTGTCATAGTCAGCCAGCAATTTTCCCTCTTTTTTCTTGCGATAGCGCCAGCTGCGGTAGATGTGGGTGGCGTTACTCACCGCGAGGATCTGCTCGACCGGGAAGGCGCCTGCCAGCGTCATGACCGCTTCAACCAGCAGACGTTTTGGGAACAGTCCGTGACAGGCTTTGGTCGCCAGCTGAATGTGCTCGTGCGGGACATGCGCTTTCGCCCCCTGCATTCCGCCGATGAAGAGCGTTGGCTTGCCCTGGTATGTGCACAGCGTAAAGGTCAGCTCGGCCAGCACCGTGTTCTGGTGGTCGCAAAAAGTGAGGGTCGCTTCCCCTTCTTTGTCCAGAAACGCATCCGCGCTAAGGCGAACGCTAAACTGCTGCTCCTCTTTGCCCGTTAACGTCACCAGCATAATGCCCTGGCTGGAGAGGTAACCGTTCAGCAGCGACGCCGGAAGATGGCGGCTCATCATCTCATAGTGATCGTTCAATGCGTCCAGCGTAGTCTGACGGCCCATATTGACGGTCAGCCACGGCCGGTGCAGGCGGCACGGCAGGCCGGGCTGCACGCGCAGGATCTGCATCAGACGGGGCTGTTTTGCAAGGTTTCCGAGCAGGCGCGCAGTGGTGAACGGCGTTGCCAGCGAGCGCAACATAAACTTACGTCGATAGGCCGGATTTTGCCACGCCAGCCCCGGCGTGAGGGAACCCGATGCCAGGCTTTTAAACAGTTGCCAGCCCGATTTAGGCTGGGGCAGCGTTGAATAAGGTGTATCGACGATGGAAGACATGTTAGATCCTGCTTCTGGTGGAATATCGCTATTTCAGCAGGCGCTTTATCAACATCGGGTAAACAATTCCCGACGATTACGGGGATCGGGGGTTTCGTTGAGGAGTGGTTTAGATAAAATCAACGGTGATGATAGCCAGAACAATTATTTGGAATATTTATGAACCTGAAGGGAAAACGCAGAAAGCTGTTTCTGCTGCTGGCGGTAGTGGTGTTAGCGGGCGGATTCTGGTTATGGAAGGTACTGAACGCGCCGGTACCACAGTATCAAACGCTGATTGTTCGTCCGGGCGAACTGCAACAAAACGTGCTGGCGACGGGGAAACTGGATGCCCTGCGTAAGGTTGACGTGGGCGCGCAGGTCAGCGGTCAGCTTAAAACCCTGTCAGTTGAGATTGGCGATAAGGTTAAAAAAGGCCAGCTGCTGGGCGTGATCGATCCTGAGCAGGCGCAAAACCAAATCCGCGAAGTGGAAGCGACGCTGATGGAGCTGCGCGCGCAGCGCGCGCAGGCTCAGGCGGAGCGTAATCTCGCTCAGGTCACCCTGACGCGCCAGCAGGCGCTGGCGAAAACGCAGGCTATCTCGAAACAGGATCTGGACACAGCCGCCACGGAGCTGGCGGTGAAGCAGGCGCAGATTGGCACCATCGATGCGCAAATCAAACGGAATCAGGCCTCGCTGGATACGGCGAAAACCAACCTCGATTACACGCAAATCGTTGCGCCAATGGCCGGGGAAGTGACGCAGATAACCACCCTGCAAGGCCAGACGGTCATCGCCGCGCAGCAGGCGCCGAACATCCTGACCCTGGCGGATATGAGCACCATGCTGGTGAAAGCCCAGGTATCCGAAGCGGACGTCATTCACCTTAAGCCGGGGCAGAAAGCCTGGTTTACGGTGCTGGGCGATCCGCAAACCCGCTATGAAGGGGTGCTGAAAGATATCCTGCCGACGCCGGAGAAGGTTAACGACGCCATCTTCTACTATGCGCGTTTTGAGGTGCCAAACCCGCAGGGCGTGCTGCGTCTGGAGATGACCGCCCAGGTGCATATCCAGCTGACCGGCGTGAAAAACGTGCTGACGGTTCCGCTCTCCGCGCTGGGTGAATCCGCCGGGGACAATCGCTACAAGGTGAAAGTGCTGCGCAACGGCGAAACCCGCGAGCGGGAAGTGGTGATTGGCGCACGTAACGACACCGATGTGGTGGTGGTAAAAGGGCTGGAAGAGGGTGAGGAAGTGGTCACCAGCGAAACCCTGCCCGGAGCCGCGCAATGACGGCGCTGCTTGAGCTGAATGACATTCGTCGCAGCTATCCGTCCGGCGACGGGCCGGTGGAGGTGCTGAAGGGCATCTCCCTGCGCGTTGAAGCCGGTGAAATGGTGGCGATTGTCGGGGCGTCGGGCTCGGGTAAATCAACGCTGATGAACATTCTCGGCTGTCTGGATAAGCCCACCAGCGGCACCTATCGCGTGGCCGGGACGGATGTTTCCACCCTGGACGGCGACGCGCTGGCGAAGCTGCGTCGCGAGCATTTTGGCTTTATTTTTCAGCGTTACCATCTGCTTTCACACCTGAGCGCGGCGCAGAATGTGGAGGTGCCGGCGGTGTATGCGGGCGTCGAGCGCAAAAAACGCCTTGAACGCGCGAAGGCGCTGTTAACGCGTCTTGGGCTGGCGGAGCGTGTTGATTATCAGCCTTCGCAGCTTTCCGGCGGTCAGCAGCAGCGCGTGAGTATTGCCCGTGCGCTGATGAACGGCGGACAGGTGATCCTCGCTGATGAGCCAACCGGTGCGCTCGACAGCCATTCCGGTGAAGAGGTAATGGCGATCCTGCATCAGCTTCGCGATCAGGGGCATACGGTGATTATTGTCACCCACGATCCGCAGGTCGCAGCGCAGGCGGAACGCATTATCGAGATCCACGACGGCGAGCTGGTCAGCAACCCGCCGCCACGTCAGTCCAGAGCGGCGGCGCCGAAAGAAGCCTTACCTGCGTCCACCGGCTGGGGACAGTTCTCCAGCGGCTTTCGTGAAGCGCTGACCATGGCCTGGCTGGCGATGGCGGCCAACAAAATGCGCACCCTGCTGACCATGCTCGGCATCATTATCGGTATTGCCTCGGTGGTGTCGATTGTGGTGGTGGGCGATGCGGCGAAACAGCTGGTGCTGGCGGATATTCGCGCCATCGGGACTAACACCATCGACGTTTACCCCGGCAAAGATTTTGGCGACGACGAGCCGCAGTATCAGCAGGCGCTGAAATACGACGATCTGGCGGCTATTCAGAAGCAGCCGTGGGTGAACTCCGCCACGCCTGCCGTGTCGCAAAACCTTCGTCTGCGCTACGGCAACATCGACGTGGCGGCCAGCGCTAACGGCGTCAGCGGAGATTACTTCAACGTCTACGGCATGACCTTCAGCGAAGGGGCGACCTTCAACGCGGAACAGCTGGCGGGCAGGGCGCAGGTGGTGGTGTTAGACGCTAACTCGCGCAGACAGCTTTTCCCCAATAAAACCCGTGTGGTGGGGGAAGTGATCCTGGTGGGTAACATGCCCGCCACGGTGATTGGTGTGGCGGAAGAGAAACAGTCCATGTTTGGCAGCAGCAAGATCCTGCGCGTCTGGCTGCCGTACAGCACCATTTCCGGGCGCATTATGGGACAGTCCTGGCTCAACTCCATTACCGTGCGAGTGAAAGAGGGCTACGACAGCGCGCTGGCGGAACAGCAGCTCGAGCGGCTGTTAACGTTGCGCCACGGGAAAAAGGATTTCTTCACCTGGAACATGGACGGCCTCTTGAAAACGGCCGAAAAGACCACACGTACTCTTCAGCTGTTCCTGACGCTGGTGGCGGTGATTTCGCTGGTCGTCGGCGGGATAGGGGTGATGAACATTATGCTGGTGTCGGTGACCGAACGTACGCGCGAGATCGGCATTCGCATGGCGGTCGGGGCCAGAGCCAGCGATGTGCTCCAGCAATTTTTGATTGAAGCGGTGCTGGTGTGTCTGGTGGGAGGCGCAATGGGGATTGCGCTCTCGATGATGATCGCCTTCGCGCTCCAGCTCTTTTTGCCGGGGTGGGAGATTGGCTTCTCACCGATGGCGATCCTCACCGCGTTTTTGTGCTCCACCTTTACCGGCATTTTGTTTGGCTGGCTACCGGCACGAAACGCGGCGCGGCTGGATCCGGTGGATGCGCTGGCGCGGGAATAACCCGAAAATAAAAATGCCAGCCGATCGGGCTGGCATTTTGCCTGCGGGGTGTACACAATGAATCAGAGAGCTATGCAACCGTTTCTGCTTCAACGGGCACGATAAGACTGGCGTGATTGCCTTTTGGCCCCTGGTGTACATCGAACCGGACGGACTGCCCGGCTTTGAGCGTCCTGTAACCATCCATCTGAATGGTGGAATAGTGAGCGAAGATATCCTCGCCGCCGCCTTCGGGGCAAATGAAGCCAAACCCCTTGGCGTTGTTGAACCACTTAACAGTACCCATTTCCATGCTTCGACATCCTTCGTAAATCTTATAAATTAAGATGGAATGAACCGGTGGTGGAGTGGGGGCTGTTCAAAACCTCGCCAACTCACGCTTGTACAATTTAGAGAAACGGAAGAAGCCGTCAAGCGTTTGGCGCTGGAGTTGGGACAATAATCAACCAAAATTTGAGGCAGTTAACGCTATTGCAACAGTTTGTGACAGACATCGCGGATGACAGTAATAGATGATTGTTATCTAACATCTGAGGTAGATTCAAAGTGGTTATGCATAATGGGTAAGACCAACGATTGGCTGGATTTTGACCAGCTGGCGGAAGATAAAGTGCGCGACGCGCTAAAACCGCCATCTATGTATAAAGTTATGTTAATGAACGATGATTACACGCCGATGGAATTTGTTATTGACGTGCTACAAAAGTTCTTTTCTTATGATGTTGAACGTGCAACGCAACTGATGCTTACCGTTCATTATCGTGGCAAAGCGATCTGCGGCATCTTTACTGCCGAGGTTGCGGAAACCAAAGTAGCGATGGTGAACGACTATGCAAGGGAGAACGAGCATCCGTTGCTGTGTACGCTGGAAAAGGCCTGATAAGGCATAAAATTGGGGGAGGTGCCTATGCTCAATCAAGAACTGGAACTCAGTTTAAACATGGCTTTCGCCAGAGCGCGTGAGCACCGACATGAGTTTATGACCGTCGAGCACCTGCTGCTCGCACTGCTTAGCAACCCATCTGCCCGCGAAGCGCTGGAAGCCTGCTCCGTGGATCTGGTGGCGCTACGTCAGGAACTCGAAGCCTTCATCGAACAAACTACTCCGGTGCTGCCAGCCAGTGAAGAAGAGCGCGACACGCAGCCGACGCTCAGCTTCCAGCGCGTGTTGCAGCGCGCGGTTTTCCACGTCCAGTCTTCCGGACGTAGCGAAGTGACTGGCGCCAATGTTCTGGTCGCCATCTTTAGCGAACAGGAGTCCCAGGCGGCCTACCTGCTGCGTAAACACGAAGTCAGCCGGCTCGACGTGGTCAACTTCATCTCTCACGGAACGCGAAAAGACGAGCCTAACCAGGCATCGGATCCCAGCGGACAGATCAACAGCAATGAAGAGCAAGCAGGCGGGGAGGATCGTATGGAAAACTTCACCACCAACCTTAACCAGCTTGCTCGCGTTGGCGGTATCGACCCGCTGATTGGCCGCGACAAAGAGCTGGAGCGTGCCATCCAGGTGCTGTGCCGTCGCCGTAAGAACAACCCGCTGCTGGTGGGGGAATCTGGCGTGGGTAAAACCGCGATTGCCGAAGGGCTGGCCTGGCGCATTGTGCAGGGCGACGTGCCGGAAGTGATTGCCGACTGCACCATCTACTCGCTGGATATTGGCTCGCTGCTGGCGGGCACCAAATACCGCGGTGATTTCGAAAAACGTTTCAAAGCGCTGTTAAAACAGCTGGAGCAGGACACCAACAGCATCCTGTTTATCGATGAGATCCACACCATCATCGGCGCAGGTGCGGCCTCCGGTGGCCAGGTGGATGCCGCTAACCTGATCAAACCGTTGCTCTCCAGCGGCAAGATCCGCGTGATGGGCTCCACGACGTACCAGGAGTTCAGCAACATCTTTGAGAAGGATCGTGCGCTGGCGCGTCGTTTCCAGAAAATCGACGTTACCGAGCCGTCGGTTGACGAAACGGTGCAGATCATCAACGGCCTGAAAACCAAGTACGAAGCACACCACGACGTGCGTTACACCGCGAAAGCGGTCCGTGCGGCGGTGGAACTGGCGGTGAAATACATCAACGATCGTCATCTGCCGGATAAAGCGATTGACGTGATTGATGAGGCGGGTGCGCGTGCGCGCCTGATGCCAGCCAGCAAGCGTAAGAAAACTGTGAACGTGGCGGATATCGAGTCCGTGGTGGCCCGCATCGCGCGTATTCCTGAGAAGAGCGTTTCTCAGAGCGACCGTGATACGCTGCGCACCCTCGGCAATCGCCTGAAAATGCTGGTCTTTGGTCAGGATAAAGCCATTGAGGCTTTAACCGAAGCGATCAAGATGGCCCGTGCCGGACTGGGGCATGACCACAAGCCTGTCGGTTCCTTCCTTTTCGCTGGCCCGACCGGCGTGGGGAAAACCGAGGTGACGGTTCAGCTCTCGAAAGCGCTGGGCATTGAGCTGCTGCGCTTTGATATGTCCGAGTATATGGAGCGTCATACCGTCAGCCGTTTGATTGGTGCGCCTCCGGGATACGTGGGCTTTGACCAGGGCGGCCTGCTTACGGACGCGGTTATCAAGCATCCGCACGCGGTACTGTTGCTCGATGAAATCGAGAAAGCGCACCCGGACGTGTTCAACATCCTGTTGCAGGTGATGGACAACGGGACGCTGACCGATAACAACGGGCGCAAGGCCGATTTCCGCAACGTGGTGCTGGTGATGACCACCAACGCGGGCGTGCGGGAAACCGAGCGTAAATCCATCGGCCTGATCCACCAGGATAACAGCACCGATGCGATGGAAGAGATCAAGAAGATCTTCACGCCGGAGTTCCGTAACCGTCTGGACAACATTATCTGGTTCGATCATCTGTCTACCGAGGTGATTCATCAGGTGGTGGACAAGTTCATCGTCGAGTTGCAGGTTCAGCTGGATCAGAAAGGTGTGTCGCTGGAAGTGAGCCAGGAGGCCCGCAACTGGCTGGCTGAGAAAGGCTACGATCGTGCGATGGGCGCCCGTCCGATGGCGCGCGTGATTCAGGACAACCTGAAGAAACCGCTGGCGAACGAGCTGCTGTTTGGCTCGCTGGTGGACGGCGGCCAGGTAACGGTGGGGCTGGATCAGGCGAAGAACGAACTGACGTACGATTTCCAGAGTGCGGCGAAGCACAAGCCGGAAGCGGCTCACTGATTTTCTTTAGTGTAAAAGCCGGGTTTTTAACCCGGCTTTTTTGTGTCCGCTTTTCTCCCTCTCCCTGTGGGAGAGGGTCAGGGTGAGGGCATCAGAACGCACTAAAATACCTCTTCCTGAACAGCCACACTAAAGCCAAAAATAAAAAAGGCCGGGATTGTCCCGACCTTTTAAATATTCATCTGCCATTACAGGCGAAAACAATTAGCGACTACGGAAGACAATGCGGCCTTTGCTCAGGTCGTACGGGGTCAGTTCAACAGTCACTTTGTCGCCCGTCAAAATGCGGATATAGTTTTTGCGCATTTTACCGGAGATGTGCGCAGTTACCACGTGACCGTTTTCCAGTTCTACGCGAAACATGGTATTAGGCAACGTATCAAGTACGGTACCCTGCATTTCAATATTGTCTTCTTTGGCCATCTAATCCTCTGGGGTATCACTACCAAGTTTTGAACCGGCAAGATAATGCCGAAATTCCTCAATTAAGTAAAGAATTGCGCGTTTAAAACGCAGCAAAACAGTCTCAGCGTATTGCCCAAGCGTCACGGTACAACCGAACGGAAAGCGCATTCGTAAAGGGGAGACGACAGGATAAACGTAAGGACGTTATCTGAAGCGAGGGTCCCAAACGGCGGCGGGGCAACAGGCAGAAGCTACTCTGCGGCGTAATTATAACACCCTCATAAAAAATATGCGGAAAACATTTAGGCATTGGGTATAAAGAGCGTTCTGGGAACCCAAAAATCGCGTGGTAGGGTCTCCTTTCGGCACTGTTCCAGGTGTTCGATATAGTGTCGGCGGGAGATTTCAACGGCGCCGAGCGAGGCGGTATGCTCATTCAGCACCTGACAATCCATTAACTGTCCTCCACGTCGGGCAAATTCCTGGCTAAAAACCAGCAGCGCGGTTTTCGACGCATTCGTGGCGCGGGAGAACATCGACTCGCCGCAGAACAGCGTACCCTGCGCCACGCCGTACATGCCCCCGACGAGGTCGTCGCCGCTCCACACTTCGATCGAATGCGCGTAATCCAGCTCATGAAGCTGGTGATAGGCGATAATGATATCGCGGGTTATCCAGGTGCCTTCTAGACGATCTTCAGCGCAGCCTTCGATAACCTGGCCGAAGGCGTGATTAAGCGTGACGCGAAAGGGTGATTTTGCATGAAAACGCTTCATGCTGCGGCTCAGGTGAAACTGCCAAGGCCACAGCACGGCTCGCGGGTCAGGAGACCACCATAAGATCGGGTCGCCAGGAGAAAACCACGGAAAGATGCCGCGCTGGTAAGCCATTAAGAGCCGTGCCGGGCTGAGATCGCCGCCCAGAGCCAGCAAGCCGTTAGGTTCACGCAGCGCCCCCTCCGGAGAAGGGAACGCAATATTATGGCGAGAAAGCTGCACCAGGCGCATGACAACAGAACTCCAGTACGCGAGAGAGGACGCTACAAATATAGTCTACAGGCGCTGTTTAAACTGGTAGTAGCGACCTTGTTTTGCCAGCAGCTCTGCGTGACTACCTTGCTCAATTATGTGTCCGTTGTCCATCACAATTATCTGATCGAAATTCACCAGCCCTCGCAGACGGTGCGTGACCATCAGCACGGTTTTACCTTTCATCACATTCGCCAGTAAATCAAGGATTTGGCTCTCTGTCGTGGCATCCAGTCCTTCTGTCGGTTCATCCAGCAGCATCAGCGGCGCATCGTGCAGCAGCGCACGCGCAATGGCCAGACGACGCAGTTCGCCGCCGGAAAGCTGTCGACCCCCTTCACCCAGCCAGCTGTTCAACCCGTCGTCTTCAAGCAGCTTGTGCAGCCCAACCTGCTCCAGCATTGCCCGCAGCGTATCGTCGGAGGCGTCTGGTGCCGCCAGAAGAAGATTATCGCGCAGCGTAGCGCTGAACAGATGCACCCGCTGGGGCACGACGCTGACCGTTTTACGCAAGGCCGCTTCGCTAAAACCAGACAGCGGAACGTCGTTAAACAGAATCTCGCCCTGCTGTGGGTCCCACGCGCGCGTGAGAAGTTGCAGAAGTGTCGATTTCCCACATCCCGTACGGCCAAGGATCGCAATGCGCTGCCCGGCATCAACAGAAAGGGTGATGTCTTCCAGCGCGTTTTGCGCCTGCTTGTCGTAGGCGAAAGTGACATTGCTGAGCGTCAGCGCGACCTGCTCTGGCACAGCGGTTTGACCCGCGCTGAACTTCACTTCCGGCTCCTGCTCGGCAATATCCGTAATGCGCAGCGCAGAGGCAATCACCTGGCCGAGATGCTGAAAGGCGCCCGTGACCGGGGCTAAGGCTTCAAAGGCTGCCAGGGCGCAGAAAACAAACAGCGCAATCAGCGGGCCAGGCTGCGCGTTACCGCCCACGCCACCGGAGGCCATCCAGAGCATGGCGATAACGGCAATCCCACCAATTAACATCATCAGCGCCTGGGAGAACGCGGTCAGTTCAGACTGGCGCCGCTGGGCTTCATGCCAGTTCAGCTCCGTATTTTCCATGCGGGCGCGGTACCATTTGCTGGCACCAAAAAGGGTGAGCTCGGCCTGTCCCTGCAACCAGGCGGTGAGCTGCTGGCGATATTCCCCTCGCAGGCGCGTCAGGTTTTCCCCGGTGGTTTTACCTGCACGATAAAACAGGGGCGGCAGAATAATCAGCGTCATCAGCATGATGCCGCCGAGCGTCAGTGCGATGGGAACATCCAGGAAACTCAACCCCAGCGTGACCACGACAATCACTACAAACGCGCCCACCATAGGTGAAATGACGCGCAGATAGAGGTGATCCAGCGTATCCACATCTGCGACCACGCGGTTGAGTAATTCGCCCTGTCGAAAACGTGCCAGCCCGGCAGGGGAGAGGGGCAGCAGTTTGCTGAAGGTGTAAATACGCAGGTGTTGCAGCACGCGGAAGGTCGCGTCGTGGCTGACCAGACGTTCGAAGTAGCGTCCGGCAGTTCGCGTAATCGCCGTGCCGCGCACCCCGGCGGCAGGCAGCATGTAGTTAAAGCTGTACAGCCCGGCAAAGCCTGCGGCCGCAGACGCGGAGAGGAACCAGCCGGAAAGCGTAAGCAGACCGATGCTGGCCAGCAGAGTAACGATCGCCAGCACGATCCCGAGCGTCAGCATCCATTTGTGGCGTTTATACAGTGCAAGATACGGAAGCAGGGCGCGCATCAGATATCCTCCTGACGGTTCGCCAGCAGGGTCGCAAACGGCCCCTGCGCGGCAACAAGCGCGGCGTAATCGCCTTGTTCAACAATGTGTCCGTTTTCCATCACCCAGATCTGATCCCAGTCGGCAATACCTTCCAGCTGGTGAGTCACCATCAGGGTGGTTTGCTGGCGTGAGGCTGCGTTAAGCGCATCCATCACGCGCTGCTCGCTGTGAGCGTCCAGGCTGGCCGCAGGTTCGTCCAGCAGCATTAGCGAAGAGGGATTCAGCAGCGCACGGGCGACCGCGACGCGCTGTGCCTGGCCTACTGACAGCCCGGCAGACTGATCGCCAATGACGGTATCGACACCCTGCGCAAGCAGCGGCAGAAACTCGCTGACCCAGGCGCGGTCGAGGACCGATTGCAGCTCATCTTCACGCGCATCCGGGCGTGCCAGCAGCACATTCTCGCGCAGCGTCGGAGCTGGCAGCTGAGGGTTTTGCCCCACCCAGCTCAGCTGTTTACGCCAGGCATCCGGATCGAGCTCGCGCAGCTCCGTTTTGTTGATACGCAGCGATCCGGTGTACGCCATAAAACCTGACAGCGCATTCAACAATGAGCTTTTACCTGAGCCGCTGGTACCCACCAGCACCACACGTTGCCCGGCAGGCAGGGTAAAGTTCAGCGGACCGGCCAGCACTTTGCCTTCAGGCGACAGAACAGAAAAATCCTGTGCTTCAATGGTCACCGGATCGTTCGTATTCAGCGTTACCTCACCACGCTCCGGATTCGCCAGCGGCGTTTCCATGAAGGTTTTCAGGCTGTCGGCAGCACCCACCGCCTGCGCTTTGGCATGGTAAAAGGTGCCGAGATCGCGAAGCGGCTGGAAAAATTCCGGGGCCAGGATCAGCGCCAGGAACCCGGCGGAAAGCGTGACCGCCGTACCGTAGTGGCCAAAGTCCAGCGCGCCGAGGTAGGAGAAGCCAAAGTAAACCGCCACCAGCGCAATCGACAGGGAGGTGAAAAATTCGAGCACGCCAGATGAGAGAAAGGCCATGCGCAACACTTCCATGGTGCGCTGACGAAAATCCTGCGACGCCAGGCGAATGTTTTCGGTTTCCGCTTCACCACGACCGAAGATCCGCAGGGTTTCCATTCCGCGCAGACGGTCCAGGAAATGACCGCTCAACCGACCCAGCGCCAGGAAGTTACGACGGTTAGCATCTGCCGCGCCCATGCCGACCATCGCCATAAACAGCGGGATGAGCGGGGCGGTGCCTAGCAGGATCAACGCCGCCACCCAGTTAACAGGGAAGATGGCGATAACAATCATCAGGGGCACAAACACCGCCAGCGCCATCTGGGGAAGATAACGCGCGTAGTAATCGTGCATATCGTCGATTTGCTCAAGGATCAGCGTCGCCCAGCTGCCGGCTGGCTTACCCTGGATCCACGCAGGCCCGGCTTCCGAAAGCCGATCGAGCACCTTGCGGCGAATCTCATAGCGGATGTGCTGCCCGGCGTGGAACCCAACCCGCTCGCGCAGCCAGACCACCCACGCACGCAGAACGAAAACCAGCACCAGAACGATAAACGGCAACAGCAGCGCTTCGCGCGGGATGTTCTCCATGATCATATGGTTGAGAATGCGGGCCAGCAGCCATGCCTGGGCAACAATCAACAGACCGCTGATGAATCCCAGAACGCGGGAAATCATAAGCCAGCGGCGGGACAGAACGCTTTGCTGTTTCAGCCAGCGGGTTAACTCTTGTTGACGGGTTTTTTCCATTGCGTACTTTGCAGGTGACGTTATAAGAAATTAGACCTCTGCATGTTACACGCGAGCAAAAATAAAGGCGACCAGTGGCCGCCTTTATTTACGTTTGTTACTGACTTGTAAAGATTATTTGCCTTGTTCAGCCAGCCCGTCCAGGTAGCGTTCTGCGTCCAGCGCGGCCATACAACCGGTGCCCGCAGAGGTGATCGCCTGACGATAAATATGGTCCATCACGTCGCCAGCTGCGAAGACACCCGGAACACTGGTCTGGGTGGCGTTGCCGTGAATGCCAGACTGCACTTTGATGTAGCCGTTCTCCAGCTCCAGCTGGCCTTCAAAGATAGCCGTGTTCGGGCTGTGACCGATTGCCACAAACAGGCCTGCCACTTCCAGCGTTTCGACGTTATCGGTGTTCTGGGTATCACGGATACGCAGTCCCGCCACGCCCATCTGATCGCCAGTCACTTCTTCCAGCGTACGGTTGGTATGCAGCACAATGTTGCCGCTCGCCACTTTGTCCATCAGGCGTTTAATCAGGATCTTCTCCGCGCGGAAGGTGTCGCGACGGTGAATCAGGTGTACTTCTGAGGCAATATTTGCCAGATACAGCGCTTCTTCCACAGCGGTGTTGCCGCCGCCGATAACCGCAACTTTCTGGTTGCGATAGAAGAAACCGTCGCAGGTCGCGCAGGCTGACACGCCGCGGCCTTTGAACGCTTCTTCAGACGGCAGGCCGAGATAGCGGGCAGAGGCGCCGGTGGCGATGATCAGCGCATCGCAGGTGTATTCGCCGCTGTCACCCGTCAGGCGGAACGGACGGTTCTGCAAATCCACTTTATTGATGTGGTCGAACAGGATTTCGGTTTCGAATTTGGCGGCATGCTCGTGCATGCGCTCCATCAGCAGCGGCCCGGTCAGGTCGTTCGGGTCGCCAGGCCAGTTTTCCACTTCCGTGGTGGTGGTCAACTGACCGCCTTTTTCCATCCCGGTGATCAGTACCGGTTGCAGGTTAGCGCGTGCAGCATAGACCGCTGCGGTATATCCCGCAGGTCCAGAACCAAGGATTAGCAGCTTACTGTGTTTGGTCGTGCCCATGAGATCCCCATTGTTGTTGGCAGGCAATGGGCTGGATTGTAGGGAATTTGTTGCCGTAAAAAAAGAGCAGGAGAGTTTTGCTTCCGATATATGCAATAGACGCGCCCTATGGGTCAGAGGCGGTCACATCACTTCTGCTACTGAAAACCGCGTGTTTATAAGGCAATAAAATGAGGATTAATGCCCCTCCGTAATGAATATCCGGCATGTTGTACTAAAAATCGATGTTTTGCTTTGACAATCCCCTGCGCTTTTGCGAAAACATTCAAGGAAGAAAAAAAGACGCACGAACTGCATGCCGCATAGACATGCACGGAAATGCCATTTTTACCGGGTCAGTGAAATCTACGCATGGTGTGGACAGACGCCATACGTGATGTCTGTGACTGCTTTCGGGCAACGGTCTTCTTACCGCAGAACCCGAATCTACATCGCGTCTAATACATAACCAGGCGATGTGATGAATAACGGGTCCAGGCTCTGAACAGTGATGTGCACAGGGTCCAGGCAGGAGTAGGGAAGGAATACAGAGAGACAATAATAATGGTAGATAGCAAGAAGCGCCCTGGCAAAGATCTCGACCGTATCGATCGTAACATTCTTAATGAATTGCAAAAGGATGGGCGTATTTCCAACGTCGAGCTTTCAAAACGTGTGGGACTTTCCCCGACGCCGTGCCTTGAGCGTGTGCGTCGACTGGAAAGACAGGGTTTTATTCAGGGCTATACGGCTCTGCTGAACCCGCATTATCTGGATGCCTCACTTCTGGTATTTGTTGAGATTACTCTGAATCGTGGTGCACCAGATGTGTTTGAGCAATTTAACGCCGCTGTACAAAAACTTGAAGAAATTCAAGAGTGTCATCTGGTTTCCGGTGATTTTGACTACCTGTTGAAAACCCGTGTGCCTGATATGTCCGCCTACCGTAAGCTGCTGGGTGAAACCCTGCTGCGTCTGCCAGGCGTGAACGACACCCGTACTTATGTGGTGATGGAAGAGGTCAAACAGAGCAATCGTCTGGTTATTAAGACGCGCTAACACGGAACAGGTGCAAAATCAGTGTAGTTTGATTACACTCCTGTTAATCCATACAGCAACAGTGCCGGGGAGTCCCGGCGCTGTTGTCCGTTTTAGCACACAGGCAGGACATGCCTGATACCTGGAGAGCCTTTCTTGAGCCAGGAATACACTGAAGACAAAGAAGTCACATTATCTAAGCTAAGCAGCGGACGTCGTCTCCTTGAGGCGTTACTGATTGTTATTGCCCTTTTTGCCGTCTGGCTGATGGCTGCCTTACTCAGTTTCAACCCCTCAGACCCTAGCTGGTCGCAAACCGCATGGCATGAGCCTATCCATAATTTAGGTGGCGTTCCCGGCGCCTGGCTTGCGGACACGCTCTTCTTCATTTTCGGTGTGATGGCCTATACCCTTCCCGTCATCATTATTGGCGGATGCTGGTTTGCCTGGCGTCATCGACAGAACGACGACTACATCGATTATTTTGCCGTTTCGCTGCGTCTGATTGGCGCCCTGGCGCTGATCCTCACCTCCTGTGGGCTGGCGGCGATCAATGCCGATGATATCTGGTATTTCGCCTCTGGCGGGGTGATTGGCAGCCTGTTAAGTTCCGCGCTGCAACCGATGCTTCACAGCAGCGGCGGCACGCTGGCGCTGCTCTGTATCTGGGCGGCGGGACTGACGCTGTTTACCGGCTGGTCCTGGGTGAGCATTGCCGAAAAAATCGGCAGCTTTATTCTGACTCTGCTGACGTTTGCCAGCAATCGCACCCGTCGTGATGATACGTGGGTCGATGAAGACGAATATGAAGATGAGTACGAAGAGGAAGACGAGGCACCCGTGCAGCGTCGTGAATCCCGCCGTGCCCGTATTCTGCGCGGCGCTCTGGCACGCCGCCAGCGCGTTGCTGAAAAATTTGCTAACCCGTTAGGCCGTAAAACGGATGCCGCGCTTTTCTCCGGCAAACGTATGGATGAAGAGGAGCAGATTGAGTATCGCGGCGCGGCCGTCGATCCTGATGATGTGTTGTTCTCTGGTCATCGAGCTACGCCGGGTGAGTATGATGAATACGATCCGCTGTTGCATGGTCATTCCGTGACTGAACCGGTAGCCGCTGCTGCTGCCGCAACGACGGCTGCGCAGGCCCATGTTGCGCCTGTTGAAGCCGTGATGCCGTCCTCGCCTGTTCCGGCACCGGAGTCCGCGATCCAGCAACCGCAGGTGGACTGGCAGACTGCGCCAGGCGTCCATACGCCTGAACCGACCATTGCGCCGGAGCCTGAAAGCTATATTCCTGTGCAGCAGGAACAGTGGCAGCAACCGTATCAGCCGCCTGAGCCTGCCAGCGAGCCGCAACAGCCGTATCAGGCTTATACGCCCGAACCTGCTGAACCTGAACAGCCATACGTTGCGCCGGTGTCTGAACCCGAAGTGGTGGAGGAAGCGAAGCCATCCCGTCCGCCATTGTACTATTTTGAAGAGGTGGAAGAGCGCCGTGCCCGAGAGCGCGAGCAGCTTGCCGCCTGGTATCAGCCCGTGCCTGAGCCGGTGCAGGAGCCTGTTGTAAAAGCGCCTTCTGCAAGCGTTGCACCTGTAGATCCAGCGCCAGCCGTTGCGTCAGGAGCGGAAACCGTGAAGCAGGCAACGGCAGCCGCTGCCGCGTCCGCTCCGCTATTCAGCCCGGCAACCGACGGTGCGCCGCGTCCTCAGGTAAAAGAGGGCATTGGTCCACAATTGCCGCGCCCTAATCGCGTGCGCGTACCGACGCGCCGGGAGCTGGCCTCTTATGGCATTAAACTGCCTTCCCAGCGTATGGCGGAAGAAAAAGCCCGTGAGTCCGACTACGAAGATGATGCCGACGAACTGCATCAGGGTGAGCTGGCGCGTCAGTTTGCCGCCCAGCAGACTCAACGCTACGGGAATGAGTACCAACACGATGTTCATTCTCAGCAGGATGAAGATGATGCTGCCGAAGCGGAATTAGCGCGTCAGTTTGCGGCCACGCAGCAGCAACGTTATTCCGGTGAGCAGCCTTCGGGGGCAAACCCGTTCTCGCTCTCGGATTTTGAATTTTCACCGATGAAAGATCTGGTGGATGACGGTCCGAGCGAACCGCTGTTCACGCCGAGCGTGATGCCAGAAGCGGAACCGGTGCGTCAGGCGCCAGCGCCGCAGGCTTATGCGCAGCCGCATACACCGCCGGCCCAACCGCCGCAGCCGCAGTTCCAGCAGCCAGCACCACAGCCGCAGGAAAGCCTGATTCACCCGCTGCTGATGCGTAACGGAGACAGCCGTCCGCTGCAACGACCAAGTACGCCGTTGCCGTCGCTGGATCTGTTAACGCCGCCGCCAGCGGAAGTCGAACCGGTGGATACTTTTGCTCTTGAGCAGATGGCCCGTCTGGTGGAAGCGCGTCTGGCTGACTTCCGTATTAAAGCGGACGTGGTGAACTACTCCCCTGGCCCGGTGATCACCCGTTTCGAACTGAACCTGGCGCCAGGCGTAAAAGCGGCGCGTATTTCTAACCTGTCCCGTGACCTGGCGCGTTCTCTGTCGACCGTGGCGGTACGCGTGGTGGAAGTGATCCCAGGTAAGCCTTACGTTGGCCTTGAGCTGCCAAACAAGAAACGCCAGACCGTTTATCTGCGTGAAGTTCTGGATAACACCAAATTCCGCGACAACCCGTCCCCTCTGACCGTGGTGTTGGGTAAAGATATCGCTGGCGATCCGGTGGTTGCCGATCTCGCGAAGATGCCGCACCTGCTGGTTGCGGGTACCACCGGCTCCGGTAAATCGGTCGGGGTGAACGCCATGATCCTCAGTATGCTCTACAAAGCGCAGCCTGAAGATGTGCGTTTCATCATGATCGACCCGAAAATGCTTGAACTGTCCGTCTACGAAGGCATTCCGCACCTGTTAACGGAAGTGGTGACCGACATGAAGGACGCCGCCAACGCATTGCGCTGGAGCGTCAATGAAATGGAGCGTCGCTACAAGCTGATGTCGGCGCTGGGCGTTCGTAACCTGGCCGGTTATAACGAGAAAATCGCTGAGGCGGCACGTATGGGCCGTCCGATTCCGGACCCATACTGGAAGCCGGGTGACAGCATGGATGCCCAGCATCCGGTGCTGGAAAAACTGCCTTACATCGTCGTGCTGGTGGATGAGTTCGCCGACCTGATGATGACCGTTGGCAAGAAAGTGGAAGAGCTGATTGCGCGTCTGGCACAGAAAGCGCGTGCGGCGGGCATCCACCTGGTGCTGGCGACGCAGCGTCCGTCCGTAGACGTTATCACCGGTCTTATTAAGGCAAACATCCCGACCCGTATCGCGTTTACCGTGTCGAGTAAAATTGACTCGCGTACTATCCTTGACCAGGGCGGTGCAGAGTCGCTGCTGGGTATGGGTGATATGCTCTATTCCGGCCCGAACTCCACCTCGCCGGTGCGCGTACACGGTGCGTTTGTTCGCGACCAGGAAGTGCATGCGGTGGTGCAGGACTGGAAAGCGCGCGGTCGGCCGCAATACGTTGACGGCATCACCTCCGACAGTGAAAGCGAAGGTGGCGGCGGTGGTTTTGACGGCGGCGAAGAGCTGGATCCGTTATTTGACCAGGCGGTTAATTTCGTTACCGAAAAACGTAAGGCGTCCATCTCCGGCGTCCAGCGCCAGTTCCGTATTGGCTACAACCGCGCGGCGCGTATTATCGAGCAGATGGAAGCCCAGGGTATTGTGAGCGAACAGGGGCATAACGGTAACCGTGAGGTGCTGGCGCCACCGCCGTTTGATTAACCTTCAGCGATTGCAAAGAAGGGTAAATCAGCAAAAATTAAGCATATTCTTCTGTCGCCTGCCTTCGGGCAGGTCCAGAATAGAAACGGAACCCCCATATCGGGAAGACGTATTTTAAGGAATAACAATGAAAAAAATCGCCATCGCCTGTGCATTACTCTCCAGTTTTGTTGCCAGCAGCGTCTGGGCTGATGCAGCCAGCGACCTTAAAAGCCGACTGGATAAAGTGAGCAGCTTCCACGCCAGCTTCACGCAAAAAGTGACTGACGGCAGTGGCAACGCGGTGCAGGAAGGTCAGGGGGATTTGTGGGTGAAACGCCCGAATCTCTTCAACTGGCACATGACCCAGCCGGATGAAAGCGTGCTGGTGTCCGACGGGAAAACCTTATGGTTCTACAACCCGTTTGTTGAGCAGGCGACCGCCACCTGGCTGAAAGATGCGACCAGTAATACGCCGTTTATGCTCATTGCCCGTAACCAGTCCAGCGACTGGCAGCAGTACAACATTAAACAAAACGGAGATGAGTTCGTCCTGACGCCAAAAGGCAGCAACGGTAACCTGAAGCAGTTCACCATTAACGTGAGCAGCAACGGTACCATTAATCAGTTCGGTGCGGTTGAGCAGGACGATCAGCGCAGTAGCTATCAGCTTAAGTCTCAGCAAAACGGCGCTGTAGATGCTTCGAAATTCACCTTTACCCCGCCGCAGGGCGTAACGGTGGACGACCAACGTAATAAGTAAGAGGCATGAGTGAGCAACCTGTCGCTCGATTTTTCAGATAATGCGTTTCAACCTCTGGCCGCCCGTATGCGGCCAGAAAATTTAGCGCAGTACATCGGCCAGCAACACCTGCTTGCTGCGGGGAAACCCTTGCCGCGCGCTATTGAGGCGGGGCATCTGCACTCCATGATCCTCTGGGGCCCACCTGGAACCGGTAAAACTACCCTCGCTGAAGTGATCGCCCGCTATGCTAACGCGGACGTTGAGCGCATCTCGGCGGTTACCTCCGGCGTAAAGGAGATTCGTGAGGCGATCGAGCGCGCGCGGCAAAACCGTAATGCCGGGCGCCGCACCATTCTGTTTGTCGATGAAGTCCACCGCTTCAACAAGAGCCAACAGGATGCGTTTCTGCCGCACATTGAAGACGGCACGATTTTCTTCATCGGCGCAACCACGGAAAACCCGTCGTTTGAGCTGAACTCTGCGCTCCTTTCCCGCGCCCGCGTTTACCTGCTTAAATCCCTGACCACAGAGGATATCGAAAAGGTTCTGACCCAGGCGATGGAGGACAAAGCGCGGGGTTACGGCGGACAGGATATCGTTCTGCCGGACGACACGCGTCGTGCGATCGCTGAACTGGTCAACGGCGATGCGCGTCGGGCGCTGAATACGTTGGAAATGATGGCCGATATGGCCGAAGTGGATGATGCCGGAAAGCGGGTGCTAAAGCAGGAGCTGCTGACCGAAATAGCCGGTGAGCGCAGCGCACGCTTCGATAATAAAGGCGATCGTTTTTACGACCTGATCTCTGCATTACATAAGTCCGTGCGCGGCAGCGCCCCGGATGCGGCGCTCTACTGGTACGCGCGTATCATTACCGCCGGTGGCGATCCGTTATATGTCGCGCGTCGCTGCCTGGCCATCGCGTCAGAAGATGTCGGTAATGCCGATCCACGCGCCATGCAGGTCGCTATTTCCGCCTGGGACTGCTTTACCCGCGTCGGACCCGCGGAAGGTGAGCGTGCCATTGCGCAGGCAATTGTCTATCTGGCCTGCGCGCCGAAAAGTAACGCGGTGTATACCGCCTTCAAAGCGGCGATGTCGGATGCGCGTGAACGTCCGGACTACGATGTGCCGGTTCATCTGCGCAATGCGCCAACCAAATTGATGAAAGAGATGGGGTATGGGCAGGAGTATCGCTACGCCCATGATGAACCCAACGCCTACGCCGCCGGGGAAGAGTATTTCCCGCAGGAGATGGCACAAACCCGCTATTATCATCCCACAAACAGAGGTCTTGAGGGTAAGATTGGCGAAAAGCTCGCCTGGCTTGCCGGACAGGATCAAAATAGCCCTATAAAACGCTACCGTTAGTTCAATCGTTGCGGTAATGTTGGCAATATATCTCTGTGGCCGCAGGCTGTGGTCACTTTTTCCTTTTTTAATTCGATAAGCACAGGATAAGCATGCTCGATCCCAATCTGCTGCGTAATGAGCCAGACGCAGTCGCTGAAAAACTGGCACGCCGGGGCTTTAAGCTGGATGTAGATAAGCTGCGCGCTCTTGAAGAGCGTCGTAAAGTTTTGCAGGTACAAACTGAAAATCTGCAAGCAGAGCGTAATTCTCGATCGAAATCCATTGGCCAGGCGAAAGCGCGCGGGGAAGATATTGAGCCATTACGCCTGGAAGTGAACAAACTGGGTGAAGAGCTGGATCAGGCGAAAGCTGAACTGGATGTTCTTCAGGCTGAAATTCGTGATATCGCTCTGGCGATCCCGAACATTCCTGACGACAGCGTGCCTGTCGGCAAAGACGAAAACGACAACGTTGAAGTGAAACGCTGGGGCACGCCTCGCGAGTTTGACTTCGAGGTGCGCGATCACGTCACGCTGGGCGAAATGCACGCGGGCCTGGACTTTGCGGCTGCGGTTAAGCTGACGGGTTCTCGCTTTGTGGTCATGAAAGGTCAAATTGCCCATCTGCATCGCGCTCTGGCGCAGTTCATGCTGGATCTGCACACCGAGCAGCACGGCTACAGCGAAACCTACGTTCCGTATCTGGTTAACCACGATACGCTGTACGGTACAGGCCAGCTGCCGAAATTTGCCGGCGATCTGTTCCATACCCGTCCGCTGGACGAGGAAGCAGACAGCAGCAACTACGCGCTGATCCCAACCGCGGAAGTGCCGCTGACCAACCTCGTGCGTGATGAGATCATCGACGAAGACGATCTGCCAATCAAACTGACCGCGCACTCTCCATGTTTCCGTTCTGAAGCCGGTTCTTACGGTCGCGATACGCGCGGTCTGATCCGTATGCACCAGTTCGATAAAGTAGAGATGGTGCAGATCGTTCGTCCGGAAGAGTCTATGGACGCGCTGGAAGAGATGACCGGTCATGCTGAGAAAGTGCTGGAGCTGCTGGGCCTGCCGTACCGCCGTATGGCGCTGTGCACCGGCGACATGGGCTTCGGTGCCTGCAAAACCTTCGACCTTGAAGTCTGGGTGCCTGCGCAGAACACCTACCGTGAAATCTCTTCCTGCTCCAACGTCTGGGATTTCCAGGCGCGTCGTATGCAGGCGCGTTGCCGCAGCAAATCTGACAAGAAAACCCGTCTGGTTCATACCCTGAACGGTTCTGGTCTGGCAGTAGGCCGTACGCTGGTTGCTGTGCTGGAAAACTACCAGCAGGCTGACGGACGCATTGAGATCCCGGAGGTGCTGCGCCCTTACATGAAAGGCCAGCAGTTCATCGGCTAATTATTTGCTCTAAGACAAAAAAGCGCCTCAGGGCGCTTTTTTTATGCCTCTGATTTGATACGAAGCAATAACCCCTCCCTCTAAAGTAGTAATACTCCTCCGAACGAAAGTCAGCATAAAACACTGATAACCAAAAATATCGTTATACATAAAACTATATAGCGGTGTATGCCGCCCTTTATTTCTTTGTGAGCAACCAAAGTGAGTCTTTATGAAAATCAAAGCGCCTGAAGCGTTAATGGCTGCCGAGGTCACTCGCCGTGGGTTGATGAAAACCACGGCAATAGGCGGTCTGGCGGTTGCCAGCAGCGCCTTTACGCTCCCTTTTACCCGTCTGGCGTCGGCGGCGGAGGCTCTGTCTCCCGCTTCAGCCCCGGAAAAAGTGGTGTGGAGTGCCTGTACCGTTAACTGTGGTAGCCGTTGTCCTCTGCGTATGCATGTTGTTGACGGTGAAATCAAATATGTCGAAACCGACAATACCGGCGATGATAACTACGAAGGGTTACATCAGGTTCGTGCCTGTCTGCGTGGCCGTTCAATGCGCCGTCGCGTTTATAACCCGGATCGTCTGAAATACCCAATGAAGCGCGTCGGTAAGCGTGGGGAAGGGAAGTTCGAGCGTATTAGCTGGGACGAAGCCTACGATATTATCGCGACTAACATGCAGCGCCTGATCAAAGAGTATGGCAACGAATCCATCTACCTCAACTACGGCACCGGGACGCTGGGCGGTACCATGACCCGCTCCTGGCCGCCGGGTAAAACGTTGGTGGCGCGCCTGATGAACTGCTGCGGCGGCTATCTCAATCATTACGGCGACTACTCTTCCGCACAGATTGCTGCGGGGCTGAACTACACCTACGGCGGCTGGGCAGACGGTAACAGCCCGTCGGATATCGAAAACAGTAAACTGGTGGTGTTGTTCGGTAACAACCCAGGCGAAACCCGGATGAGCGGCGGTGGGGTAACCTATTATCTTGAGCAGGCGCGCGCCAAATCCAACGCACGTATGATCATCGTCGATCCGCGCTATACCGATACCGGCGCGGGACGTGAAGACGAGTGGATCCCTACTCGCCCTGGTACCGATGCGGCGCTGGTCAATGCGCTGGCGTATGTGATGATCACTGAAAACCTCGTCGATCAGCCGTTCCTTGATAAATACTGCGTTGGTTATGACGAGAAGACCCTGCCAGCCAGCGCACCGGCTAACGGGCATTACAAAGCGTACATTCTTGGTCAGGGCAGCGACGGGGTAGCGAAAACCCCTGAGTGGGCATCCACCATTACCGGCATTCCAGTCGAACGTATTGTTCAGCTGGCCCGTGAAATTGGTTCAGCAAAACCGGCTTATATCAGCCAGGGATGGGGACCACAGCGTCACGCGAACGGCGAAATTGCTACCCGCGCTATTTCTATGCTCTCGATTCTGACTGGCAACGTCGGTATTCACGGCGGTAATAGCGGGGCGCGTGAAGGCTCGTATGAAGTCCCGTTTGAACGTATGCCAACGCTGGATAACCCGGTTCAGACCAGCATCTCCATGTTTATGTGGACGGACGCGATCGAGCGCGGCCCGGAAATGACCGCGCTGCGTGACGGTGTTCGGGGCAAAGATAAGCTGGACGTGCCGATCAAAATGATCTGGAACTACGCCGGTAACTGCCTGATCAACCAGCACTCTGAAATCAACCGCACCCATGAAATTTTGCAGGACGACAAGAAGTGCGAAATGATTGTGGTGATCGACTGCCACATGACCTCATCGGCGAAGTATGCCGATATTCTGCTCCCAGACTGCACCGCGTCTGAGCAGATGGATTTCGCGCTGGATGCCTCCTGCGGCAACATGTCCTATGTGATCTTCACTGACCAGGCCATCAAACCGCGCTTCGAGTGCAAAACCATCTATGAGATGACTTCCGAGCTAGCGAAACGTCTTGGCGTTGAGCAGCAGTTCACTGAAGGACGTACTCAGGAAGGGTGGATGCGCCATCTGCATGAGCTCTCACGCAAAGCCATTCCTGACCTGCCGGACTTCGATACCTTCCGCAAGCAGGGCATGTACAAGCAGCGCGATCCCGAAGGGCATCACGTGGCGTATAAAGCCTTCCGCGACGATCCGCAGGCCAATCCGCTGACCACGCCGTCGGGCAAAATCGAGATCTACTCCGAAGAGCTGGCAAAAATTGCCGCAACGTGGGAATTGCCGGAAGGGGACGTTATCGATCCGCTGCCGATTTATACGCCAGGCTTCGAAAACTACAACGATCCGCTGACGGCGAAATTCCCGCTTCAGTTGACCGGTTTCCACTACAAAGCGCGTGTTCACTCCACCTACGGCAACGTTGACGTACTGAAAGCGGCCTGCCGACAGGAGATGTGGATCAACCCGATGGATGCGAAAGCGCGCGGCATCAGTAATGGCGATCGCGTACGTATCTTCAACGGACGTGGCGAAGTGCATATCGAAGCTAAAGTGACTCCGCGTATGATGCCTGGCGTTGTCGCGCTGGGGGAAGGGGCCTGGTATAACCCGGATGCGAACCGTATCGATCAGGCGGGCTGCATCAACGTTCTCACTACGCAGCGCCCATCGCCGCTGGCGAAGGGCAACCCATCCCACACAAACCTCGTTCAGGTTGAAAAGGCGTAAGGAGTAACCGATGACAACCCAGTATGGATTTTTTATTGATTCCAGCCGCTGCACCGGGTGCAAAACCTGCGAGCTGGCCTGCAAGGATTACAAAGATCTGACCCCGGACGTCAGCTTCCGTCGTATCTATGAATACGCGGGCGGCGACTGGCAGGAGGATAACGGCGTCTGGCATCAGAATGTCTTCGCCTATTACCTGTCGATTGCCTGCAACCACTGCGAAGATCCGGCCTGTACCAAGGTCTGCCCGAGCGGGGCAATGCACAAGCGCGACGACGGTTTTGTGGTGGTGGACGAGGATGTCTGCATCGGCTGTCGCTACTGCCACATGGCCTGCCCGTACGGCGCGCCGCAGTACAATGCCGCCAAAGGCCACATGACCAAGTGCGACGGCTGCCATAGCCGCGTGGCGGACGGCAAAAAGCCCATCTGCGTCGAATCCTGCCCGCTGCGCGCGCTGGACTTTGGCCCGATTGAAGAGCTGCGCAAAAAACACGGTCAGCTTGCTGCCGTCGCGCCGCTGCCGTCTGCGCACTTCACGAAGCCGAGTATTGTGATTAAACCTAACGCCAACAGCCGTCCGACGGGTGACACCACCGGCTACCTGGCAAACCCGAAGGAGGTGTGAGATGGGAAGTGGATGGCATGAATGGCCGCTGATGATCTTCACGGTCTTTGGGCAGTGCGTGGCGGGCGGGTTTATCGTCCTTGCGCTGGCGCTGTTAAAAGGGAACCTCAATGCTGAACAGCAGCAGCGTTTGGTGTTAAGCATGTTTGGCCTGTGGGTGTTGATGGGCATTGGGTTTATCGCCTCTACGCTGCACCTGGGCTCACCGATGCGCGCGTTCAACTCCCTGAACCGCGTAGGTGCCTCTTCGCTGAGTAACGAGATTGCCAGCGGGGCAATCTTCTTTGCCGTTGGCGGGCTGGGGTGGTTACTGGCAGCGGTGAAAAAGCTGCCGTCAGGGTTACGCGCGTTGTGGCTCATCGTCACCATGGTACTGGGCGTTGTCTTCGTCTGGATGATGGTCCGGGTGTACAACACCATCGATACCGTTCCGACCTGGTACAGCGTCTGGACGCCGATGAGCTTCTTCCTGACCATGTTTATTGGCGGGCCGCTGCTGGGTTATCTGCTGCTGCGTGTGGCTGGCATTAATGGTTGGGCGATGCGCCTGCTGCCCGCGGTCTCGCTGCTGGCGCTGGTAATCAGTACCGTTGTCGCGCTCATGCAGGGAGCGGAGCTGGCGACCATTCACAGCTCTATCCAGCAGGCTTCGGCGCTGGTGCCGGATTACGGTTCGCTGATGGCCTGGCGTGTGGTGCTGCTGACGGCGGCGCTGGTGTGCTGGATTGCCCCTCAGCTTAAAGGTTACTCGCCTGCGCTGCCGTTACTGTCCCTGGCCTTTGTGCTGGTGCTGGCAGGGGAGTTAATTGGTCGCGGCGTATTTTACGGTCTGCATATGACGGTCGGTATGGCTATCGCCAGCTAATTTTAGATTTTGTTATAAAAAGCCGGGACATAGCGCCCGGCTTTTCTTTTTTCATTCATGAAATTTTTCGACTGATGTTTCGTTGTAAAAATTCCCGGAAATAAATAAAAACAAATAGATAATTAATATCAGTAGCAGGCTTTGCATTAGCAGGATGAGTTTTTTAAATCGACAAGGCGCATAACGTGCGTGACGCCTGAATCGGTGGATTGACTTTGTTTTTGCCAGTGGCATGATGCGCACGAAATCTGAACTTCCTCACGGTTTTTAATCCATGACCACCTATACCCGCCCGGTGCTTTTGTTGCTCTGTGGCCTGCTTTTGCTGACCCTGGCGATCGCGGTGTTAAACACACTCGTCCCGCTATGGCTCGCCCATGAAAACTTACCGACCTGGCAGGTGGGTATGGTTAGCTCGTCCTTTTTTACGGGCAATCTGCTGGGCACCTTATTAACGGGCAGCCTTATTAAGCGCTTTGGTTTTAACCGCAGTTATTATCTGGCGTCGCTGATCTTTGCCGTCGGCTGCGCCGGTTTAGGCCTCATGGTCGGCTTCTGGAGCTGGATGGTCTGGCGCTTTATTGCGGGCGTCGGCTGCGCCATGATCTGGGTGGTGGTTGAAAGTGCGCTAATGTGCAGCGGAACGTCCCGTAATCGCGGGCGTCTGCTGGCGGCCTATATGATGGTTTACTACGTCGGTACCGTTCTGGGACAGCTGATGGTCAGCAAACTGCCAACCGACCTGATGAGCGTGCTGCCGTGGGTGACGGGCATGGTTCTGGCGGCGATCCTGCCGCTGCTCTTTACCCGCATTGTGAATCAAAACAGCGAGCATCAGGAAGCTACCCACGTCTGGCCGATGCTGAGACTGCGCCAGGCGCGTCTGGGGGTTAACGGCTGCATTATTTCCGGGATTGTGCTGGGCTCGCTCTATGGCCTGATGCCGCTCTATCTTAACCATCAGGGCGTCAGTGATTCAGGGATCGGTTTCTGGATGGCGGTGATGGTCAGCGCGGGGATTGTCGGGCAGTGGCCGATTGGCCGCCTGGCGGACCGCTTTGGTCGTCTGCTGGTGCTGCGCGTCCAGGTTTTCGTGGTCATCATGGGCTGTCTCGCCATGCTCAGCAACGCCGCAATGGCGCCTGCGCTGTTCATTCTGGGAGCTGCGGGCTTTACGCTCTATCCGGTCGCGATGGCCTGGGCCTGTGAGAAAGTTGAGCATCACCAGTTGGTTGCAATGAACCAGGCTTTGTTGCTGAGTTACACCATCGGCAGTTTACTGGGGCCGACTTTTACCGCTATGCTCATGCAAAATTATTCTGACAATCTGCTGTTTATTATGATCGCCAGCGTGTCGTTTATTTATCTGTTAATGCTGCTGCGCAAAGTGGGCGAACATCCAACGCCAGTGGCCCATGCATGACTTATTAAAAGCCTGTCGATGACAGGCTTTTTTGTCCCTGTCACATATAAGACTTTTACTTATTGTGAGTTTTTACTGCCTGGCGATAATTCAAATGAGTTTACCACTAAAAGGCAGCAATCATGTCTACTCGTCGTTTTTCCACTACCGCACTTGCCGTAGTGTTGGCTTTAACGTTTGCAACGGCTCCGGCCATGGCTAATCCAGGAAACGGGAATGGCGGTGGTTACGGAAACGGTGGCGGACAAGGTAATAGCGGCAATCATGGTAACGGGAACGCTGGTAACCATGGTAATAAACACAATAACGGTCAGGATAACCCTGGGAAATCGGATAAGAGCTTTAAAAACAGCAAAGATGTCGGTAATGATGTGGATGCTCGCGTGAGCTTCGATCATGCCCGCCATCTGGCACTGAATTACGGCTTAACAGGCTACGACTCTCTGCCTCCGGGAATTGCGAAAAACCTGGCGCGCGGTAAGCCACTGCCTCCGGGCATTGCGAAGAAAACCGTGCCAGCCGATATGCTGGGTCAGCTTCCTTCCTATCCGGGCTATGAATGGCGCGTGGTAGGTGACGACCTGGTCTTAATTGCGCTGAGTACGGCGATTGTGACTTCCGTTATTAATGGCGTCTTTAAATAGAATATAAAAAGGCCCGGTTTTCACCGGGCCTTTTCGTTAATACATGACCTTGTGGCCATACTGCTCAAGAATACCTTTGACGCGCTCCATCGTCTCTTTTTTCGGCGGCTTCACGCCATCGAGTTTGTACTCTTCACCCATCGCCACCCATTTATGTTTACCCAGTTCGTGATAGGGCAGGAGTTCAATTTTCTCCACGTTACCCATATCCCGGGTAAATTCACCCAGACGATGTGCAGAGTCATCATCATCTGACCAGCCCGGCACCACCACGTAGCGGATCCAGGTCTTGACGCCTTTATTGGCAATGTATTTGGCAAATTCCAGCGTACGGTGGTTTGAAACGCCAACCAGATTCTGGTGGATCTCATCGTTCATCTGCTTGAGATCGAGCATCACCAGATCGGTCACTTCAAGCAGTTCATCAATAACCGGATCGTAACGGCGCACAAAGCCGTTGGTGTCGAGGCAGGTATGAATGCCTTCTTTGTGGCAGGCGCGGAACCAGTCGCGCACAAATTCAGCCTGAAGTATGGCTTCACCGCCGGATGCCGTCACGCCACCGCCGGACGCGTTCATGAAGTGGCGATAGGTCACCACCTCTTTCATCAGATCCTCAACGGTGACTTCTTTACCGCCATGGGTGTCCCAGGTGTCACGGTTATGGCAGTACAGGCAGCGCATCAGGCAGCCCTGGAAGAAAGTGATAAAGCGGATCCCCGGGCCATCGACGGTGCCACAGGATTCAAAGGAGTGAATGCGACCAATAATTGACATTGCGGTGATATCTCCGAATTTGGCCCATCCGGGGGCCTATGTAGATGCACAGCTCAAAGGCTATGTCGAGTCTGTTTTGGCTGTTATCCATTAAGTATAGATAGCGGACAAAAGAGACTGATAAAGCGAGGGTGTTAAAAAGGCCCCACTTGCGTGGAGCCTTTATTGTACGCTTTTTAACGCGTGATTTCAGTCAATTCCACTTACATGGACTGAGTGAAAGTACGGGTAATAACGTCCTGCTGCTGTTCTTTCGTCAGGGAGTTAAAACGTACTGCGTAGCCAGATACGCGGATGGTCAGCTGAGGATATTTCTCAGGATGTTCCATCGCGTCGAGCAGCATTTCACGGTTCATCACGTTCACGTTCAGGTGCTGACCACCTTCGATGGACGCTTCGTGGTGGAAGTAACCATCCATCAGACCCGCGAGGTTAGTTTTACGCACTTCGTCGTCTTTACCCAGCGCGTTTGGCACGATAGAGAAGGTGTAAGAGATACCATCTTTCGCGTAAGCAAACGGCAGTTTAGCAACGGAGGTCAGAGAGGCAACCGCACCTTTCTGGTCACGACCGTGCATTGGGTTAGCACCTGGGCCGAATGGCGCGCCAGCACGACGACCGTCCGGGGTGTTACCGGTTTTCTTACCATACACAACGTTAGAGGTGATGGTCAGAACAGACTGAGTCGGGATAGCGTTACGATAGGTAGTGAGTTTCTGAATTTTCTTCATGAAACGTTCTACCAGGTCAACCGCCATATCATCAACGCGAGCGTCGTTGTTACCAAACTGCGGATATTCGCCTTCGATTTCGAAGTCGATAGCCAGACCATCTTCGTCACGAATTGGTTTAACTTTCGCATATTTGATTGCAGACAGGGAGTCAGCCGCAACGGACAGACCTGCGATACCACACGCCATGGTGCGAACAACGTCACGGTCGTGCAGCGCCATCAGAGAGGCTTCGTAGCTGTACTTGTCGTGCATGTAGTGGATAACGTTCAGCGCGGTCACGTACTGTTTAGCCAGCCAGTCCATGAAGTGGTCCATGCGGTCCATGACTTCGTCATAGTTCAGCACGTCGCCTTTGATCGGTTCAGACTTAGGACCAACCTGCATTTTCAGTTTTTCATCAACGCCGCCGTTGATTGCGTACAGCATGGTTTTCGCCAGGTTTGCACGCGCACCGAAGAACTGCATTTGCTTACCAACAACCATTGGACTTACGCAGCAAGCGATAGCGTAGTCATCGTTGTTGAAGTCAGGACGCATCAGGTCATCGTTCTCGTATTGCAGAGAAGAGGTGTCGATGGACACTTTAGCGGCGAATTTCTTGAAGTTCAGAGGCAGTTTTTCAGACCACAGAACGGTGATGTTCGGCTCCGGAGAAGGACCCATGGTGTACAGGGTGTTCAGGAAGCGGAAGCTGTTTTTGGTTACCAGAGTACGGCCATCTACGCCCATACCGCCGATAGATTCGGTTGCCCAGATTGGGTCACCAGAGAACAGCTCATCATATTCTGGGGTACGCAGGAAGCGAACCATACGCAGTTTCATGACCAGGTGGTCAATCATTTCCTGAGCGTCTTGTTCGGTGATTTTGCCTGCTTTCAGGTCACGTTCGATGTACGCATCCAGGAAGGTGGATACGCGGCCGAAGGACATTGCTGCACCGTTCTGAGACTTAACAGCGGCCAGGTAGCCGAAGTAGGTCCACTGGATAGCTTCCTGAGCGTTGGTTGCAGGACCAGAGATATCGCAGCCGTATTTAGCCGCCATCTCTTTGATCTGACCCAGCGCACGGTGCTGTTCAGCGATCTCTTCACGCAGACGGATAGTCGCTTCCAGGTTTACGCCGTTTTCCAGGTCAGACTGGAGAGAGACGAACTGCGCGTATTTGTCTTTCATCAGGAAGTCGATACCGTACAGCGCAACGCGACGGTAGTCACCGATGATACGGCCACGGCCATAGGCATCTGGCAGACCGGTCAGAACGCCAGATTTACGGCAGTTCAGAATGTCTTTGGTGTAAACATCGAATACGCCCTGGTTATGGGTTTTGCGGTATTCGGTGAAGATTTTTTTCAGCATTGGGTCCAGCTCGCGGTTATACGCTTTGCAGGAACCTTCAACCATTTTGATACCACCGAACGGGATGATTGCGCGTTTCAGTGGTGCTTCAGTTTGCAGACCAACGATTTTCTCAAGGGCTTTATTGATGTAGCCAGCATCGTGAGAAGTGATGGTAGAAGCAACGGAGGTGTCAAAATCAACTGGCGCGTGAGTGCGGTTTTCCAGTTTAACGCCTTCCATTACGCTGTCCCACAGCTTGGTGGTTGCGTCAGTCGCACCAGCCAGGAAGGATTCGTCACCTTCATACGGGGTATAGTTTTTCTGAATGAAGTCACGGACGTTGACTTCATTCTGCCAGTCACCTTTCGTAAAACCTTCCCAGGCTGTGGCTAACTTTTCATTAAGCTCGGACATGTAACACCTACCTTCTTAAGTGGATTTTTTATTTACTGCCTGAGACAACCATTAATGATGATCGCCGCCACGCAGGTAAATGACCCAGTATGTCAACCCAACTAACAGACCCCCACCGATAATGTTCCCGATAGTGACGGGGATCAGGTTATCAGTAATGAAGTTCATAATAGTCAGGTGTGAAAAACTTTCCGGGGTTGAACCTACAGCAGTCCAGAACTCCGGGCTTGCAAAGTTGCGGATAACAATCCCCATCGGGATCATGAACATATTCGCAATACTGTGCTCAAAGCCGCTGGCAACAAACATCGCAACCGGCAGAACCATAATCATGGCTTTATCCATCAGGCTACGACCAGAGTAGCTCATCCAGACCGCCAGGCAGACCATCAGGTTTGCGAGGATGCCGAGAGCAACAGCTTCGATAAATGTATGGTGCATTTTGTGGTCGGCGGTTTGCAGGACGTTAAGCCCCCAGCCGCCGTTGGCGGTCATATACTCGCCAGAGAGCCACATCAACAGAACAAAGAGCAGACAGCCAATCAGGTTGCCAACGTAAACGTTGAGCCAGTTGCGCCCCAGTTGACCCCAGGTAATTCTTCCGCTGGCTTTTGCCACCACAATCAGCACCGTTGAGGTGAAGAGGTCGGCGCCGCAGATGACGCAGAGAATCAGGCCCAGTGAGAAGCAAATACCACCAATCAGTTTCGCTATGCCGAAAGGCATCCCGGCAGTGCCGGTGGTGGCTGTGATATAGAAGACGAAAGCGATGGAGATGAACACCCCAGCCGTAATGGCCAGAAAGAACGTCGTCATCGGATGTTTCGTGGCTTTGTAGACTCCCGCTTCTTCGGCAACTTTCGCCATCGCAGCGGGGAGTAATAGATCAAAAGGGTTGTCAGCTTTCACACTAACTCTCTCTTTATTAAGTCGGCGACGAGATACTAACAAAGCATTATAGAAGAGAAATTGATATAGATCATATCTCGCCTGGCTTATAGGCCCGCAGTGTGTATGGTTTTACAGCAAAAGCGGAGTAAGTATTTGATTATCCGTATAAAAATAAATTTTAAAAGTTATGAAAAGAGTTGAATTTTTTCCTTCAGCCTCCCGTGGAACAGTTAATTAAAATGGAGTATTTATTATAATTAGTAACAGTAAAGCTCAGGTAAGCGTTTTTATATTTACCCGTGATTAACTTAATTATTACAATTAAACGTCATTGCGGAAAAATAAAAAAAAAAAGGGGCAATGAAATTGCCCCGTAATATAGCTCAGGCGATTGAATACGCCTACAGCCATTAATGTTATATGCGCTTATTTTGACCAGTAAGCGGCTTTTGCCTTCTGCAATTTTTCATACGCATTCAGCAGTGACTGATGCGCCGGGAAGGCTTTCAGATCGCTGTCAACCGCTTGCAGGCCGTAGAATGGTTCTTCACCGCTCAACGCCGCGCTGGCAGCTTCAACGGCATCCGCACCGTACATACGTACAAAGGCGTTCAGATACTGCAATGGCTCGCGGTCGTCTTCCTGAGAAAGCAGGAGCAGCGTTTGCAGGCAACGGTAATAGTTAGTGCGCTCGGCGGAGAAGACGGACTGGTTAAACTCCATCGTCCACTCGGTCCAGGCCAAAGCCTGATCCAGATCGCCGCCCGCCAGCGCCAGCATCGCTTTCAGCTCGCCGATGCGCAGGGTGTACCAGCCGTTATCTTTTCCGGTCGCCAGACCCAGCAGTTCGCGCACGCGGGTGAAATCATCGTGTCCTTCTTCGTCCAGCTGGGCGATCAGGTTCAGATAATCTTCTTTATCCCACTCGCTGCCTGGCAGGGCCAGCAGGGTTTCACGCAGATGTGCGCCCATGCTATTGTTCGCCAGCCATAAATCTTCTGCCGGATAAATGTCCGACATACCTGGCACAATAATACGGCACGCGTAAACACCGAGGTGTTCATAGTCGGCAATGTAGACTTCCTGATCTTCCGCGTTGAAGATCGCCATCAGGGTGGCGAACTCTTCTTCCGTCGTACCGGCAAAGCTCCAGTCCACGAACGGATAGTCCGCGTCCTGTTTGAACATATCCCAGGAGATCAAACCGCTGGAGTCGATGAAGTGCGTTTCGAGGTTGGTGTGCTCGGCGACTTCTTCGTCATCAAAGGTTGGCGGAGTAAAGACATCGAGATCTTTCAGGCTACGACCTTGCAGCAGTTCGGTTACGGTACGCTCCAACGCCACGCCGAAGTCCGGGTGCGCGCCGAAGGAGGCGAAACAGGTGCCATTTGCCGGGTTGAACAGTACCACGCAGATAACCGGATATTTGCCGCCCAGAGAGCCGTCATAAGCAAAGATTGGGAAACCTTCTGCTTCCAGTTTGGCGATGGATTCCACCACGCCCGGGTAGCGCGCCAGCACGTCAGCCGGGATCTCCGGCAGGCTGATGGATTCAGCAATAATGCGGTTTTTGATATGACGCTCGAAAACTTCAGACAATCCCTGCACGCGCGCTTCGTTGCGGGTATTACCGGCAGACATGCCGTTAGACACATACAGGTTGCCGACGATGTTCATCGGGATATAAACGGTCTGCTCGTCAGACTGACGGTTGAACGGCAGGGCGCAGATCCCACGATCCTCATTGCCGGATTGCAGGTCGATCAACATGCTGCCGGTCAGTTCGTTTTCCGGATCGTAGAACGCGCGCAGGCGGGCATCGAGAATGCCTTCCGGCAGTTCATCGTTTTCGGTCAGCGGGAACCATTTTTCGTTCGGATAGTGAACGAACGGACCGTTGGCAATAGTTTCGCCCAGCCAGAAGTCGGCGAAGAAGTAGTTGGTGGACAGACGCTCAAAATACTCACCCAGTGCAGAGGCCAGCGCCGCTTTTTTGGTCGCGCCTTTACCGTTGGTAAAGCACAGCGCACAGTCTTTGTCGCGAATATGCACGGACCAGACGTGAGGCACCGGATTCAGCCAGGAGGCTTCTTCGATATTAAAGCCCAGGTCGGTCAGTTTCTGCTGGAAGCGAGCGATGGAATCTTCCAGAGCGGCGTCTTTGCCGGGGATAAACGTTTGAGTCATGGCGTTCACTTTTATCGTACGTAAAGCGCGCAATGATACGGGTTTTGCGTGACGGGTGCTATCTCCGGCGAAAATAAATGGCTGGACTATGCTTATAAGCAGTAACCTACTGTTAAGGCATAAAAAAATGAAAGCTTTCAATCTCCAGCGGATGGCGTTTGATAAAGTCCCTCCTGAGTTTTTAGGCGAAGTAGCGCTGCGCAGCCTGTACACCTTTGTACTCGTTTTCCTGTTTCTGAAAATCACCGGACGTCGCGGCGTGCGGCAGATGTCGCTGTTTGAAGTGCTGATCATCCTGACGCTGGGGTCGGCGGCAGGGGACGTTGCCTTTTATGACGATGTGCCGATGGTGCCGGTCTTTATCGTCTTCGTGACGCTTGCACTGCTGTACCGGCTGGTCATGTGGCTGATGTCGAAAAGTGAGAAACTGGAAGATCTGCTCGAAGGGAAGCCGGTGGTGATTGTCGAAGATGGTCAACTGGCCTGGGAGAATGTGCAAAGCGCCAATATGACGGAGTTTGAGTTCTTTATGGAACTCCGTTTGAGCAGCGTTGAGCAACTGGGGCAGGTGCGTCTGGCGATTATGGAAACGAATGGTCAAATCAGCGTCTATTACTATTCCGACGATGAGGTGAAGCCCGGCCTGTGCATCCTGCCGGATATGCTCATCGAGCGATACAAAACTGTACCTGAAGCGGGCGAGTACGCCTGCATAAAATGTAGTCATGTCGTGGTTATGCAGGCGGGCGAACATCAATTATGCCCCCGCTGTACGAATCCAGAATGGACGAAGGTTAGCCGGGCTAAACGTAACACCTGACAGCGATTTTGTCGGTTTTGTGACAACGGTACGGCAGATTGTATTGTGTGACGAGGGGCACATTTCTTCGGCCATCAGTTTTAGACATTGCGGCGCGTGTCACTGAATGATAAAACCGATATCCACAGTTATAACTTATGGCTTTTAGCGTGGTGAGGGGAAATGGCTCAAGTCTTTAATTTCAGTTCAGGTCCGGCAATGTTACCGGCAGACGTGCTCAAACAGGCTCAACAGGAGCTGTGTGACTGGAACGGTCTGGGTACGTCGGTGATGGAAGTCAGCCACCGGGGTAAAGCGTTTATTCAGGTGGCGGAAGAAGCAGAAAAGGATTTTCGCGATCTGCTGAACATTCCCTCGAACTACAAAGTATTGTTCTGTCACGGCGGTGGACGCGGCCAGTTTGCGGGTATCCCGCTCAATCTGCTGGGCGACAAAACCACCGCTGATTACGTTGATGCCGGCTACTGGGCGGCCAGTGCGGTAAAAGAAGCGCACAAATATTGCACGCCGAATGTCATCGATGCCAAAGTGACCGTTGACGGTCTGCGCGCCGTGAAGCCGATGAGTGAGTGGCAGCTTTCTGACAACGCCGCGTATCTTCACTACTGCCCGAACGAAACCATCGACGGTATTGCCATTCACGAAGAGCCAGACTTTGGCGAAAATGTCATTGTGACGGCGGATCTCTCTTCAACCATTCTGTCCACCCCGCTGGATGTCAGCCGCTACGGCGTCATCTACGCGGGTGCCCAGAAAAACATCGGTCCTGCGGGTCTGACTATCGTTATTGTGCGTGAAGACCTGCTGGGGAAAGCCCATAAGTCTTGCCCGTCAATTCTGGATTACACCGTCCTGAACGACAACGATTCCATGTTCAACACCCCACCAACGTTTGCCTGGTATCTCTCCGGCCTGGTCTTCAAATGGCTGAAGCAAAAAGGCGGTGTGGCGCAGATGGATAAGATCAATCAGCAAAAGGCTGAACTGCTGTACGGCGTGATCGACAAGAGCGATTTCTACCGTAACGATGTCGCCAAAACTAACCGTTCGCGCATGAACGTGCCGTTCCAGCTGGCGGACAGCAACCTGGATAACGTGTTCCTGGAAGAGTCCTTCGCGGCGGGTCTGCATGCGCTGAAAGGCCACCGTGTGGTAGGCGGAATGCGCGCCTCTATCTATAACGCCATGCCGCTGGAGGGCGTTAAAGCCCTGACTGATTTCATGATCGACTTCGAACGTCGTCACGGTTAATTGGCTGTTTTTCACCCCCGCAGCGTTCCTGCGGGGTTTTTATTATGTTGAGTTGAGAGTTGAGTTTCATGGAATCCCTGACGTTACAACCTATCGCGCGGGTAGATGGCACCATTAATCTGCCTGGTTCAAAAAGTGTCTCGAACCGCGCTCTGCTGCTGGCAGCTCTGGCAAACGGCACCACCGTCCTCACTAATCTGCTGGACAGCGATGACGTGCGCCATATGCTCAATGCACTGAAAGCGTTGGGCGTTCAGTACGCGCTGTCTGACGATCGTACCCGTTGTGAAGTCACCGGTAACGGCTGCGCGTTACATTCTGCTGAAGCGCTGGAGCTTTTCCTGGGTAACGCCGGTACCGCGATGCGTCCTCTGGCCGCAGCGCTGTGTCTGGGGAGTAACGATATTGTGCTGACCGGTGAGCCGCGAATGAAAGAGCGTCCGATCGGCCATCTGGTGGATGCCCTGCGTCAGGGCGGCGCGCAGATTGATTATCTTGAGCAGGAAAATTACCCGCCCCTGCGTCTGCGCGGGGGATTCACTGGCGGCAATGTTGAGGTTGACGGTAGCGTTTCCAGCCAGTTCCTGACCGCGCTGCTGATGACCGCACCGCTGGCACCACAGGACACCGTCATCAGCATTAAAGGCGACCTGGTTTCTAAGCCGTACATTGATATCACCCTGCACCTGATGAACACCTTTGGTGTTGAGGTGGAAAACCAGTCTTATCAGCGTTTCGTGGTTCGCGGTGGGCAGCAGTACCAGTCGCCGGGCCACTACCTGGTTGAAGGCGATGCTTCATCCGCCTCCTATTTCCTTGCCGCAGGCGCGATTAAAGGCGGTACGGTTAAAGTGACGGGCATTGGCCGCAACAGCGTGCAGGGCGATATCCGTTTTGCTGACGTGCTGGAAAAAATGGGCGCGGTGGTGACCTGGGGCGATGACTTCATCTCCTGCACCCACGGTGAGCTGAACGCCATCGATATGGATATGAACCATATTCCGGATGCGGCGATGACCATTGCCACCGCTGCGCTGTTTGCGAAAGGCACCACCACGCTGCGAAACATTTACAACTGGCGTGTGAAAGAGACGGACCGCCTGTTCGCGATGGCAACCGAGCTGCGTAAAGTGGGGGCCGAGGTAGAAGAGGGCGAAGACTACATTCGCGTCACGCCGCCGGCAAAACTGCAATTTGCAGAAATTGGCACCTACAACGATCACCGCATGGCGATGTGTTTCTCGCTGGTGGCGTTGTCAGATACGCCAGTCACTATCCTTGATCCGAAGTGTACGGCAAAAACGTTCCCGGACTACTTCGAACAGCTGGCGCGCATTAGCACCCTGGCCTGATGATCGTATGCCGCATCACCTGATGCGGCATTTCCTTACGCTTTCTGACACTCATCCTCTTTCATTTCTTCTACACTCTGCTTCAATCATTCCGTAATTTGCACGCAAAGGTAACAGTTGCGCACGTTGGCGCGTATAATGCGCGGCGTTCATGTAAACGGTATGCCTTAATTAAGGAGAAAAAGATGACGGCAATTGCCCCGGTAATCACCATTGATGGGCCAAGTGGCGCAGGGAAAGGTACTCTGTGCAAAGCGATGGCGGAAGCATTGCAATGGCATCTTTTAGATTCGGGAGCAATCTATCGCGTGCTGGCGCTGGCTGCGCTGCATCATCATGTGGATGTTGCGTCTGAAGAAGCTCTGGTACCGCTGGCTGCGCATCTGGATGTGCGCTTTGTCTCGACCGATGGCAACCTTGAAGTGATCCTTGAAGGGGAAGATGTCAGCGGTGAAATCCGTACGCAAGAAGTGGCCAATGCGGCCTCTCAGGTGGCGGCTTTCCCACGCGTTCGTGAAGCGCTGTTACGTCGCCAGCGCGGTTTCCGTGAAGCGCCGGGGCTGATCGCCGACGGCCGCGACATGGGAACCGTGGTATTCCCCGATGCGCCAGTGAAAATTTTCCTTGACGCCTCTTCAGAAGAACGTGCTCAACGCCGCATGCTTCAGTTGCAGGAAAAGGGGTTTAGTGTTAACTTTGATCGCCTTTTATCCGAGATAAAAGAGCGCGATGACCGCGATCGTAACCGCGCCGTCGCACCACTTGTTCCCGCGCAAGACGCATTAGTGCTGGATTCAACCAGTTTAACTATTGAGCAAGTGATTGAAAAAGCGCTACAATATGCGCGCCAAAAACTGGCACTCGCGTAATCGCGACCGATTTAGCAGTACCCCCGCTGCAATGGATTGACGGCGGGTATGTGAAACAACCCCATCCGGCACGGAGCCAGGTGGACGTTAATATTAACCTGAAGATTAAACATGACTGAATCTTTTGCTCAACTGTTTGAAGAATCCTTAAAAGAAATCGAAACCCGTCCGGGTTCCATCGTTCGTGGCGTTGTTGTTGCTATCGACAAAGACGTTGTACTGGTTGACGCCGGTCTGAAATCTGAGTCTGCCATCCCGGCTGAGCAGTTCAAAAACGCCCAGGGCGAGCTGGAAATCCAGGTTGGTGACGAAGTTGACGTTGCTCTGGACGCAGTAGAAGACGGCTTCGGCGAAACCCTGCTGTCTCGTGAGAAAGCTAAACGTCACGAAGCATGGATCACGCTGGAAAAAGCTTACGAAGAAGCTGAAACTGTGGTCGGTGTTATCAACGGCAAAGTTAAAGGTGGCTTCACTGTTGAGCTGAATGGTATTCGTGCGTTCCTGCCAGGTTCTCTGGTAGACGTTCGTCCAGTCCGTGACACCCTGCACCTCGAAGGCAAAGAGCTTGAGTTCAAAGTAATCAAGCTGGACCAGAAGCGTAACAACGTTGTTGTTTCCCGTCGTGCCGTTATCGAATCCGAAAACAGCGCAGAACGCGATCAGCTGCTGGAAAACCTGCAGGAAGGCATGGAAGTCAAAGGTATCGTTAAGAACCTCACTGACTACGGCGCATTCGTTGACCTGGGCGGCGTTGATGGCCTGCTGCACATCACCGACATGGCGTGGAAACGCGTTAAGCACCCAAGCGAAATCGTGAACGTGGGCGACGAAATCACTGTTAAAGTGCTGAAGTTCGACCGCGAGCGTACTCGTGTATCCCTCGGCCTGAAACAGCTGGGCGAAGATCCATGGGTAGCTATCGCTAAGCGTTACCCAGAAGGTACTAAACTGACTGGTCGCGTTACCAACCTGACTGACTACGGCTGCTTCGTTGAAATCGAAGAAGGCGTTGAAGGTCTGGTGCACGTTTCCGAAATGGACTGGACCAACAAAAACATCCACCCATCCAAAGTTGTTAACGTTGGTGATGTAGTGGAAGTGATGGTTCTGGATATCGACGAAGAACGTCGTCGTATCTCCCTGGGCCTGAAGCAATGCAAAAACAACCCATGGCAGCAGTTCGCGGAAACCCACAACAAGGGCGACCGTGTTGAAGGTAAAATCAAGTCTATCACTGACTTCGGTATCTTCATCGGCCTGGACGGCGGCATCGATGGCCTGGTTCACCTGTCTGACATCTCCTGGAACGTTGCAGGCGAAGAAGCAGTTCGTGAATACAAAAAAGGCGACGAAATCGCAGCAGTTGTTCTGCAAGTTGACGCAGAGCGTGAGCGTATCTCCCTGGGTGTTAAACAGCTCGCAGAAGATCCGTTCAACAACTGGGTTGCACTGAACAAGAAAGGCGCAATCGTAAACGGTAAAGTGACTGCTGTTGACGCTAAAGGCGCAACCGTAGAACTGGCTGACGGCGTTGAAGGTTACCTGCGCGCTTCCGAAGCTTCACGTGACCGCGTTGAAGATGCAACTCTGGTTCTGAGCGTTGGTGACGACGTTGAAGCTAAGTTCACCGGTGTTGACCGTAAGAACCGTGCAATCAGCCTGTCTGTCCGTGCTAAAGACGAAGCTGATGAGAAAGATGCAATCGCAACTGTGAACAAACAGGAAGATGCAAACTTCTCTAACAACGCAATGGCTGAAGCTTTCAAAGCAGCTAAAGGCGAGTAAGTTCAGGTTCGCACCATCATTTGAGCTGTAACGCATTTACAGCGCGAAGGATGGAGAGCAGACTTGACAGATTGCAGGATTCGTCCTGTAATCAATAACAAAGGGCGGCTACGGCCGCCCTTGTTTAATAAGCTGTTCAGCTAATGGGTTTGAAAGGAACCGGAGGAATCATGACCAAGTCAGAATTGATTGAAAGACTTGCCAGTCAGCAACCGCATATCCCTGCCAAGGCTGTGGAAGATGCCGTTAAAGAGATGCTGGAGCATATGGCTACCACTCTTGCCCAGGGCGAGCGCATTGAAATCCGCGGTTTCGGTAGCTTTTCTCTGCACTATCGTGCACCACGTACCGGGCGTAACCCGAAGACTGGCGATAAAGTGGAGCTGGAAGGAAAGTATGTTCCGCACTTTAAGCCGGGTAAAGAACTGCGCGATCGCGCCAATATTTACGGTAACTGAGTTTAATCATCAGGGTTAAACTGAGTTTAAAGAAAGCACCTTAGGGTGCTTTTTTTGTATCCCGCCCCTGCATTTCTGAATACGCGCCGCATTTAAATTTTCTCTTTGCTGTAAACGCTTAAAAACGTTGCAGCGCCCGCTGTAAATCACGCCTTTTCTGTCTGACGACGCATCAGTCCCGCCGCATAATCGCCTGAAACATGGAGGTGAAGATGGGGATCCACGTTATCAGTATGTGCGCCATTCTGGCCATAATCCCGCTCTTTTGGTTACCCGTTTTGCCAGATGTGCATCTTGTCTGGTTGCTGATTGCCGCAGGAATTGCGTTATCCGTACAGCAGAGAAAATGGCTCAGGTTTTCAGGCCTCGCATTGCTTTTTATGTGCTGGGGGATCCTGGCCGCTCAGGAAAGCGTGTGGCCGATGAACTATTTAACGCAAGCACCGCAGCAGGCCGAGGTGGTCATTACCGCAACGGACGGCGCAAAGATGCATCAGGGAAAGATTGTCAGCCTCAATGGAGAACGCGTATGGGCTGCCATGGGCGTGGCGCTGTATGGCAACTATCTGCCGCAAAACGTCTGCGTGGGTCAACGCTGGGCAATGACCCTGCGGCTCAGGGCGGTACACGGAGAACTCAACGATGGCGGCTATGATTCACAGAAAAATGCCTTTGCCCGACACCAGACGCTGAGTGGACGGTTTACCCATGCGGCGCTCGTTGACGAAGGCTGTAGTCTGCGTGCGCAATACCTGACATCACTACAGAATACTCTTTCAGCATATCAGTGGGGACCCGTGATCCTGGGGCTGGGGATGGGGGAGCGGCTGTCGGTCTCGCGGGAGATAAAAAACCTGATGCGTGAGACCGGAACGATGCATCTGATGGCAATCTCGGGATTGCATATTGCGCTGGCCGCTTCTGTCATCTGGTTTCTGACGCGGGGCATCCAGTTCTTCCTGCCGGGCCGCTGGATTATCTGGCAAATCCCCTTGCTGGCAGGGCTGATTTTTGCCGCGTTTTACGCATGGCTAACGGGCATGCAGCCGCCCGCGCTGCGCACGGTTATCGCGCTTGTGGTACTGGCTGCATTAAAAATGAGCGGTCGCCAGTGGTCGCCCTGGCAGGTATGGCTTACCTGCGTGGCGGCGATCCTGATTTTCGACCCACTGGCGGTCCTGTCACAAAGCCTGGCGTTGTCTGCGTTTGCGGTCGCCGCGCTTATTTTTTGGTATCAGTGGTTGCCTCTCCCTCACTGGCAACGTGGCCGGCGCCTGCGGCCGCTGGCGACGCTAGTGTATTTGCAGGTTGGAATGCTGCTGCTTCTGTTGCCGCTTCAGGTCCTGATTTTCCATGGTTTCAGCCTCTCCTCGCTGGTGGCGAACCTGTTTGCCGTTCCTCTGGTCACGTTTATCTCAGTTCCGCTGATCCTGCTCGGCATGTTTCTGCATCTGTTTCCGGTCGCTGCGCTGGAAAGTATCGTCTGGCTGGCTACTGATAAATCTCTGGCAGGGCTTTTCTGGCTATTGATGCGTTTACCGAATGGCTGGCAGGACGTTGATGAACGCTGGCAATACCTGACGTTACTGCCGTGGCTGCTGGTCATTGGCTGGCGATTCAGGGCCTTCAGCGCAGCACCCGCAGTCTGTCTGGCAGGCAGCGTGGTGCTGGCCTTTCCCCTCTGGCACAGGGTTAAAACAGACAGCTGGTCCCTGCATATGCTGGATGTAGGGCAGGGGCTGGCGATGGTCATTGAGCGTCACGGCAAGGCCATTCTGTATGACACCGGGCTGGCATGGCCCGGTGGGGACAGTGCGCAACAGCTGATTATCCCCTGGCTACGCTGGCATCATCTGAGACCGGAAGGGGTGATCCTGAGCCATGAACATCTCGACCACACGGGGGGACTGGCATCGCTAAAAGCTGCCTGGCCCGCAATGTGGATCAGGAGCCCCTTATCCTGGTCCGGACATCTTCCGTGCTTTCGAGGACAGCGATGGCAGTGGCAGGGTTTAACGTTCTCCGTGCACTGGCCACCCGAAAACACCTCGGCGAAAGGTAACAATCGCTCCTGCGTGGTAAAAATCGATGACGGCGAACAGAGCGTTTTACTGACCGGAGACATTGAAGCGCAGGCAGAACTGGCAATGCTAAGCCATCGCTGGCGTCAGCTTGCGTCTACACTGATCCAGGTGCCACATCATGGAAGTAACACGTCATCTTCAACACCGTTGCTACAGCGCGTAGAGGGGCAGGTTTCGCTGGCCTCGATGGCTCGCTATAACGCGTGGCGTTTCCCTTCTATTAAAGTGGTCCGGCGCTATCGAACGGAGGGATATCTCTGGCTTGATACCCCGCATTCCGGGCAGATATCTGTGACCTTTTCGCACCATAGTCGGCAAATTCGTCGCTTACGCGAACACTATTTACCGCGTTGGTATCATCAGTGGTTTGGCGCGCCCGTAGATAACGGGTAGAATATGCGGCTATTTCAACAAATGCTGGTTTTTTGAATGCATAACGACAAAGATCTCTCCACGTGGCAAACGTTCCGCCGGCTCTGGCCGATGATTGCTCCTTTCAAAGCAGGCTTGATCGTGGCGGGCGTAGCGTTAATCCTCAACGCAGCCAGCGATACGTTTATGTTATCGCTTCTCAAACCGTTACTGGATGACGGTTTCGGTAAAACGGATCGTTCAGTGCTGCTATGGATGCCGCTGGTGGTTATTGGGCTGATGATCTTACGCGGAATCTCCAGCTATGTATCCAGCTACTGCATCTCCTGGGTATCCGGTAAAGTGGTGATGACCATGCGCCGCCGGCTGTTCAGCCATATGATGGGGATGCCGGTCTCATTCTTTGACAAACAGTCAACCGGCACCCTGCTGTCGCGTATTACCTACGATTCAGAGCAGGTGGCGTCGTCCTCTTCCAGCGCACTGATTACCGTTGTGCGTGAAGGCGCATCCATCATCGGCCTGTTCGCGATGATGTTCTATTACAGCTGGCAACTGTCGCTGATCCTTATTGTGCTGGCGCCGATTGTCTCCATCGCGATCCGCGTGGTATCAAAGCGTTTTCGCAACATCAGTAAAAATATGCAGAATACGATGGGGCAGGTGACTACCAGCGCCGAGCAGATGCTGAAAGGCCATAAGGAAGTGTTGATTTTCGGCGGTCAGGAAGTCGAAACCAAACGCTTTGACAAGGTCAGCAACAGAATGCGCCTGCAAGGAATGAAAATGGTATCGGCCTCGTCGATTTCCGATCCGATCATTCAGCTGATTGCCTCTCTGGCCCTGGCCTTCGTCTTGTATGCCGCCAGTTTCCCGAGCGTCATGGAAACCCTGACTGCGGGTACCATTACGGTGGTGTTCTCATCCATGATTGCGCTGATGCGTCCGCTGAAATCGCTGACTAACGTCAACGCCCAGTTCCAGCGCGGGATGGCAGCCTGTCAGACGCTGTTCAGCATCCTCGATTCCGAACAGGAAAAAGATGAAGGTACACGCGTGATCGAGCGCGCTAAAGGCGACCTGGAATTCCGTAACGTCACCTTTACCTATCCAGGCCGTGAAGTGCCGGCGCTGCGTGATATCAGCCTGTCCATCCCGGCGGGTAAAACCGTTGCGCTGGTCGGTCGTTCCGGTTCGGGCAAGTCGACCATTGCCAGCCTGATTACCCGTTTCTACGATATCGACCAGGGCGAGATCCTGCTTGATGGTCACGACCTGCGGGAATATACCCTCCAGTCGCTGCGTAACCAGGTCGCGCTGGTCTCGCAGAACGTGCATCTGTTCAACGATACGGTGGCGAACAACATTGCGTATGCCCGTACCGAAGAGTACAGCCGTGAAGAGATTGAGAATGCGGCGCGTATGGCCTATGCGATGGACTTCATTAACAAAATGGATAACGGTCTGGATACGATCATTGGCGAAAACGGGGTGCTGCTCTCAGGTGGTCAGCGTCAGCGTATCGCGATTGCCCGTGCGCTGCTGCGCAACAGCCCGATTCTGATCCTCGATGAAGCAACGTCCGCACTGGATACGGAATCTGAACGCGCTATCCAGTCTGCTCTGGATGAATTACAGAAAAACCGTACCTCGCTGGTTATTGCGCACCGTCTGTCGACCATCGAACAGGCTGACGAAATCGTGGTGGTGGAAGATGGCGTGATCGTTGAACGCGGCAGCCATGCGGACCTGCTGGAACAGCGTGGTGTTTACGCGCAGCTTCATAAAATGCAGTTCGGTCAATGATTGCACGCATCTGGTCGGGGGAATCCCCTCTGTGGGTGCTGCTTCTCCCGCTCTCCTGGCTGTATGGCCTGGTGAGCGGTGCTATTCGTCTGCTTTACCGCCTCGGGATCAAGCGCGCCTGGCGCGCACCGGTACCGGTGGTGGTGGTCGGCAACCTGACGGCGGGTGGAAACGGCAAAACCCCGGTGGTGATCTGGCTGGTAGAACAGCTCCATAAACGCGGTATCCGCCCGGGAGTTGTCTCACGCGGTTACGGTGGTAAAGCGGCGCAGTATCCACTGGTGCTGAGCCCAGCTACGACAACCGCTGAAGCCGGTGATGAGCCGGTACTGATTTACCAGCGTACCGGCGCGCCGGTTGCGGTATCGCCGGTGCGCAGTGATGCCGTGAAGGCACTGCTTGCGGAGCATGACGTACAAATCGTTATTACCGATGATGGTTTGCAGCATTACGCGCTGGCGCGTGACAAAGAGATCGTGGTCATTGACGGCGTGCGGCGTTTTGGCAACGGCTGGTGGCTGCCAGCCGGTCCAATGCGTGAGCGTGCGTCGCGCCTGAAGAGCGTCGATGCTGTGATTGTAAACGGTGGTGAAGCCAGAGCGGGCGAAATCCCGATGCATCTTCGTCCCGGACAGGCCGTGAATATGTTGACCGGCGTGCGTAAAGACGTCGCGCAACTGGAACATCTGGTTGCGATGGCCGGTATAGGTCATCCGCCGCGTTTCTTCGCAACGCTGGAGCAGTGCGGCGCAAAGCTTGATAAACGGGTGCCGCTCGCCGATCACCAGGCGTTAGTTGCCGAAGAGGTTGAAAGGCTGGCAGCGCCGGGACAGACGCTGATCATGACGGAAAAAGACGCGGTAAAATGCCGGGCCTTTGCGAAAGAAAACTGGTGGTATCTGCCGGTTGACGCTGAACTCAGCGGCGAACAGCCGGAACATTTGCTCAAGGAACTGCTCGCGTTAGTGCAGTAACTTCTACGCGGTTCCGGTGGCGCTTTGACTGACAGGAAAACGCATGTCTCTACCGCAATTCTCACTTGCAGCCGCACGAAACCTGCATCTTGCCGCCCAGGGGCTTCTGAAAAAGCCCCGCCGCCGCGCGCAGCCAGCTGATATCCTCTCTACCGTGCAACGCATGTCGTTGCTGCAAATCGACACCATTAACATCGTGGCGCGTAGCCCGTATCTGGTCCTGTTTAGCCGCCTGGGAAACTATCCTCCGCAGTGGCTGGATAATGCGCTAAGTCAGGGCGAACTGATGGAATACTGGGCGCACGAAGCCTGTTTTCTCCCGCGAAGCGATTTTGCCCTGATGCGTCACCGCATGCTCGCCCCGGACAAAATGGGCTGGAAATACCGTCAGGAGTGGATGGTGGAACACGCGGATGAAATAGAGCAACTGATTGCCCATATTCAGGAAAACGGGCCGGTACGCTCTGCGGATTTTGAACACCCGCGAAAAGGCGCAAGCGGATGGTGGGAGTGGAAACCGCACAAACGCCATCTTGAAGGGCTGTTTACGTCGGGCAAAGTGATGGTGGTCGAGCGCCGCAACTTTCAGCGCGTCTATGACCTCACGCACCGTGTTATGCCTCACTGGGACGATACGCGTGACCTGCTGTCTCAGGACGCAGCCGAAGCCATCATGCTCGGGAACAGCGCCCGCAGCCTTGGCATCTTCCGCCCACAGTGGCTGGCGGATTATTATCGTCTGCGTCAGCCGCAGCTAAAACCACTGCTGGAATCGTGGCAGCGCGAACAGCGCGTCATGCCGGTCTCGGTAGAGTCGTTAGGTGAAATGTGGTTGCATGCGGATTTGTTCCCTCTGCTGGCGCAGGCGCAGGAGGGCAAACTCCAGGCGACCCACAGTGCCGTGCTGTCGCCGTTCGACCCCGTTGTCTGGGACAGAAAGCGGGCCGGGCAGTTGTTTAATTTCAGCTACCGTCTGGAATGCTACACTCCGGCGCCCAGGCGGCAGTATGGTTATTTTGTTTTGCCGCTGCTGCACAAAGGCCAGCTAGTCGGGCGCATGGACGCTAAAATGCACCGTAAAACCGGCATGCTTGAAATTATCGCGCTCTGGCTTGAAGAGGGCATAAAGGTGACGGCTGGCCTGGAAAAAGGGTTAACGACTGCGCTCAGTGAATTTGCCCGCTGGCAGGGGGCGCATGAAATTGTACTCGGTCGCGTGCCTGCGGGGCTGTTTACGACCTGTCGAGGTGGCTGGGAAACAGGCACTCCCTGAAAAGGGAATGTGATAAGCTTTAGCGATTACCCATACGGAGGAACTATGGATCACCGTTTACTTGAAATTATTGCCTGCCCGGTGTGCAACGGCAAACTGTATTACAGCCAGGATAAACAAGAGCTGATTTGCAAACTGGACAGCCTGGCGTTCCCGCTGCGTGACGGCATTCCGGTCCTGCTGGAAAATGAAGCCCGTTCCCTGGTGGCAGAAGAGATCAAACCATGAGTTTTGTTGTCATTATCCCTGCGCGTTATGCTTCCACGCGCCTGCCAGGTAAACCGCTGGTGGATATCAATGGCAAACCGATGATTGTGCATGTCCTTGAACGGGCACGCGAATCGGGCGCCGGACGCGTCATCGTCGCCACCGATCACCCGGATGTTGCGCGCGCGGTTGAGGCCGCGGGTGGGGAAGTGTGCATGACCCGTGCCGATCATCAGTCAGGCACCGAGCGCCTGGCGGAAGTCGTCGAAAAATGCGGTTTCAGCGACGAGACGGTGATTGTGAACGTGCAGGGCGATGAGCCGATGATCCCGGCGGCGATTATCCGTCAGGTGGCCGACAACCTGGCACAGCGTCAGGTCGGGATGGCGACCCTCGCGGTGCCGATTCACCACGCTGAAGAGGCGTTCAATCCGAATGCGGTGAAAGTGGTCATGGACGCAGAGGGCTACGCACTCTATTTTTCCCGCGCCACCATTCCGTGGGATCGCGATCGTTTCGCGCAATCGAAAGAGACAATCGGCGAAACCTTCCTGCGCCACATCGGTATTTACGGCTACCGCGCCGGCTTTATTCGTCGCTACGTCGCCTGGGCACCAAGCCCGCTGGAGCATATTGAAATGCTCGAACAGCTTCGCGTGCTGTGGTACGGCGAGAAAATTCACGTTGCGGTTGCCCAGGAAATCCCTGGCACCGGCGTGGATACCCCTGAAGATCTCGAGCGCGTACGCGTCGAAATGCGTTGATTCGCTGGCATCCCCTCGTCTGGGGGGATGCTCTCCCGCCTGGCTATTTTCCTTTTCTTTTTCATTATTGATCTCTACCGGGTGACATCCGGGTTTCGCGCGCTCATTATAAAAGCAGTAGTCTTAATGGGGGTAATCTCATATGGAACAGCTGCGTGCTGAACTCAGCCATCTCCTTGGCGAAAAGCTAAGCCGGGTGGAATGCGTGAATGAAAAGGCCGATACCGCACTCTGGTCGTTGTATGACAGTCAGGGAAACCCCATGCCGCTGATGGCCAGAAGTTTTACCTCGCCGGGCGTCGCCAGACAGCTGGCCTGGAAAATGTCGATGCTGGCGCGGGAAGGGACTGTCCGCATGCCGACGGTCTACGGCGTGATGACCCATGAGGAGCATCCCGGCCCGGATGTTCTACTTATCGAACGTTTACGCGGGGTTTCTGTTGAAGCCCCGACGCGTACACCGGAGCGCTGGGAACAGCTGAAAGATCAGATTGTCGAGGCTCTGCTTGCCTGGCATCGGCAGGACAGCCGGGGTCTTGTTGGCGCGGTGGACAGCACGCAGGAAAACCTGTGGCCGCTGTGGTATCGCCAGCGTGTTGAAGTGCTGTGGGGCACGCTGAACCAGTTCAACAACACCGGTTTAACGATGCAGGACAAACGTATTTTATTCCGCACCCGGGAGTGTCTGCCGACGCTGTTTGAGGGCTTTAACGACAACTGCGTGCTGGTTCACGGCAATTTCACGCTGCGCAGTATGCTTAAAGACTCGCGCAGCGACCAGCTGCTGGCGATGGTCGGGCCGGGGATCATGCTCTGGGCGCCGCGCGAGTACGAACTGTTCAGGCTGAGCGAGGGCGGGGCGGCGGAAGATTTGCTCTGGCACTATCTTCAGCGCGCCCCCGTTGCGGAGGCCTTTCTCTGGCGACGCTGGCTCTATCTTCTCTGGGATGAGGTGGCGCAGCTGGTCAACACCGGGCGCTTTAATCGCGCCAGTTTCGATCTGGCCGCAAAATCACTCCTGCCCTGGCTTGCCTGACGAACCTTTGAGCCACTGCCAGAGGCGGCCAAGCGTCTCGTAGCCGACGCGATCGCTGTGCATCAGCCATACCGGGGACGGGATTATCCGTTCCCACGGATTGAGCGGGGCGTCAATAGCCATCTGGTTTGCCGGAGCAGGAAGCGGATGCAGGCCCTGCTTCTCAAAGAAAATCATTGCGCGCGGCAGGTGTGAAGCAGAGGTCACCAGCAGGAACGGTACATCACCGATGGCCTGTTTCACCGCCGCCGCCTCTTCTTCGGTATCTTTTGGGCTATCCAGCGTGATGATGGCGGAACGTGGTACGCCAAGCGATTCAGCCACTCTTGCTCCTGCTTCAGCGGTACTGACCGGGTTGGTTTTTGCCGCAGCGCCCGTGAAGATCATCTTCGATCCCGGATTGGCCAGCCACAGGCGGATCCCCTCGTTCAGGCGCGGCAGGCTGTTGTTGATCAGGTTCGAGCTGGGCGCCCAGTTCGGATCCCAGGTATATCCGCCGCCCAGCACCACGATATAGCCCACCTTCTGATTTCCCTGCCATGTCGGGTAGGTGTTTTCAATCGGACGTAATAAACCGTCAGCGACCGGTTGCAGGCTGAGTAACAGCAGCGCCAGCCAGCCCACGGTAACGAGGGATTTACCGCTTTTCTGAAAGCGGCTAAACCATATTAATGCCAGCCCCAGCGCGATGAAAAGCAACAGCAGGGGAAGGGGAAGCATCATGCCTCCGATATATTTTTTTAGGGTAAAAAGCATCCTTTTTGGTTCCTTTTTTAACCATACAGCAGGCGATTGTCGGTGATATTACACCAGAGTGGTTCATTCTCCGCGCGGGTGTGACAAAATAGCGGTTTTGCAGTGAGTGGAACCCTCCCAATGCGGGATCGCAATTTTGATGACATCGCGGAAAAGTTTTCGCGCAACATTTATGGCACCACCAAAGGTCAGCTTCGTCAGACGATCCTCTGGCAGGATCTGGACAAGCTGCTGGCTGAATTCGGTGACCGACCGTTGCGCGTGCTGGATGCCGGCGGTGGGGAAGGTCAGACTGCAATTCTGATGGCGCAGCGGGGACATCACGTCACGCTTTGCGATCTTTCTGCCGAGATGGTTGCGCGCGCAGGGCGAGCGGCAGAAGAGAAAGGTGTGAGCGACAACATGCATTTTATACATTGCGCCGCTCAGGACATTCCGCAGCATTTGGAAACGCAGGTTGATCTGATATTGTTTCATGCTGTGCTCGAATGGATCGCCGAACCACAAGCGATGTTAAAAACGCTGTGGTCGATGTTGCGCCCGGGCGGTGCGTTATCGCTGATGTTTTACAATGCCAACGGCCTGCTAATGCGAAACGTGCTGGTCGGCAATTTTGGCTATGTACAGCAGGGCATGTATAAAAAGAAACGACGCACGCTTTCACCGGATTTCCCCCGTGAACCGCAGCAGGTCTATGGCTGGCTGGAGGAGATCGGTTGGGAAATTACCGGCAAAACCGGCGTGAGGGTGTTTCATGATTATCTGCGTGATAAACAAAAACAGGATGACTGTTTAGACGCCTTAACAGAAATAGAGACGCGGTACTGCCGCCAGGAGCCTTATCTGAGCCTTGGCCGCTATATACACGTCACCGCGCGCAAGCCGCAGATGCAAGGATAATCTATGAGTGAATTTTCCCAGACAGTCCCCGAACTGGTTGCCTGGGCCAGGAAAAACGATTTCTCCATCTCGCTGCCGGTAGACAGACTCTCATTCCTGCTGGCGGTTGCGACGCTAAACGGCGAACGCCTGGATGGCGAAATGAGTGAAGGCGAACTGGTGGATGCGTTCCGCCACGTCAGTGATGCGTTTGAGCAAACCAGCGAAACCATTAGCGTGCGTGCCAACAACGCAATCAATGATATGGTGCGTCAACGTCTGCTGAACCGCTTTACCAGCGAGCAGGCGGAAGGAAACGCCATCTATCGTCTTACGCCACTGGGCATTGGCATTACCGACTATTACATCCGCCAGCGCGAATTTTCCACGCTGCGTCTCTCCATGCAGCTCTCTATTGTTGCAGGTGAGCTGAAGCGTGCCGCCGACGCGGCTGATGAAAACGGTGACGAATTCCACTGGCATCGCAACGTTTACGCGCCGCTGAAATATTCGGTCGCCGAGATTTTCGACAGTATCGATCTGACTCAACGTCTGATGGACGAACAGCAGCAGCAGGTGAAAGACGATATCGCTCAACTGCTTAATAAAGACTGGCGTGCGGCCATCTCCAGCTGTGAACTCTTGCTGTCAGAAACGTCCGGTACGCTGCGTGAGTTGCAGGATACGCTGGAGGCGGCGGGGGATAAGCTACAGGCCAATCTGCTGCGCATCCAGGACGCGACAATGGCGCACGACGATCTGCATTTTATCGACCGTCTGGTGTTTGATTTGCAGAGCAAGCTTGACCGCATTATCAGCTGGGGCCAGCAGTCAATCGACCTGTGGATCGGTTACGACCGCCACGTGCATAAATTTATCCGTACCGCCATCGATATGGATAAGAATCGCGTCTTTGCTCAGCGTCTGCGCCAGTCGGTACAGACCTACTTCGATGCGCCGTGGGCGCTGACCTACGCCAACGCCGATCGTCTGCTGGATATGCGCGACGAAGAGATGGCGCTGCGTGATGAAGAGGTCACCGGTGAACTGCCGCCGGATCTGGAATACGAAGAATTTAACGAAATTCGCGAGCAGCTTGCGGCGATGATCGAAGAACAGCTCGCTGTCTACAAAACCAGACAAGCACCGCTGGATCTTGGCCTCGTGGTACGCGACTATCTGGCGCAGTATCCGCGCGCGCGCCACTTCGATGTTGCCCGCATTGTTGTAGACCAGGCGGTGCGCCTGGGCATCGCACAAGCCGATTTCACCGGACTGCCGCCGAAGTGGCAGCCGATTAACGATTACGGAGCCAAGGTACAGGCGCATGTCATTGACAAATATTGAACACGTGATGCCAGTTAAGCTGGCACAGGCGCTGGCGAATCCGTTGTTTCCGGCGCTGGATAGCCAGCTGCGTGCCGGTCGTCACATTGGCCTTGACGAGCTGGATAATCACGCCTTTTTGATGGACTTTCAGGAGTACCTGGAAGAGTTTTACGCTCGCTATAACGTTGAGCTGATCCGCGCGCCGGAAGGTTTTTTCTACCTGCGTCCGCGCTCTACCACGCTTATTCCGCGCTCGGTGCTTTCCGAACTGGATATGATGGTCGGCAAAATTCTCTGCTACCTCTATCTCAGCCCGGAACGTCTGGCGAATGAAGGGATCTTCACCCAGCAGGAGCTTTACGATGAGCTGCTGTCGCTGGCGGATGAAAGCAAGCTGCTCAAGCTGGTGAATAACCGCTCAACGGGGTCCGATCTGGACCGTCAGAAATTACAGGAAAAAGTTCGCTCTTCCCTGAACCGTCTGCGCCGTCTGGGAATGGTCTGGTTCATGGGTCACGACAGCAGCAAGTTCCGTATTACCGAATCGGTCTTCCGTTTTGGCGCCGATGTGCGTGCGGGTGACGATGCGCGTGAAGCGCAGCTGCGCATGATCCGTGACGGTGAAGCGATGCCGGTGGAAAACCATTTGCAGCTCAATGACGAGCACGAAGAGAATCAGCCGGATAGCGGGGAGGAAGAGTAATGATTGAACGCGGTAAATTTCGCTCACTAACGCTGATCAACTGGAACGGCTTCTTTGCCCGAACATTCGATCTGGATGAGCTGGTGACAACGCTCTCCGGTGGTAACGGGGCGGGTAAATCCACCACCATGGCGGCCTTCGTGACGGCGCTGATCCCTGACCTGACCCTGCTGCACTTCCGTAACACCACCGAAGCGGGCGCCACGAGCGGCTCCCGCGATAAAGGTCTGCACGGTAAGCTGAAAGCGGGCGTCTGTTATTCCGTACTGGACGTGATCAACTCCCGTCATCAGCGCGTGGTTGTAGGCGTGCGCCTGCAACAGGTTGCCGGTCGCGACCGTAAAGTAGATATCAAACCGTTTGCGATCCAGGGGCTGCCAACCTCCGTGCAGCCGACCGCGCTGCTGACGGAAACCCTGAATGAACGTCAGGCGCGCGTCCTCACGCTTCAGGAGCTGAAGGACAAGCTGGAAGCTATCGAAGGCGTGCAGTTTAAGCAGTTTAACTCCATTACCGACTACCACTCTCTGATGTTCGATCTCGGCGTGGTAGCCCGTCGTCTGCGCAGCGCGTCAGATCGTAGTAAATACTACCGTCTGATTGAAGCCTCCCTGTACGGCGGTATCTCCAGCGCCATTACGCGCTCCCTGCGCGACTACCTGCTGCCGGAAAACAGCGGCGTGCGTAAGGCTTTCCAGGATATGGAAGCCGCGCTGCGTGAAAACCGCATGACGCTGGAAGCGATTCGCGTCACACAGTCTGACCGCGACCTGTTTAAGCACCTGATCAGCGAAGCCACCAACTACGTGGCGGCGGACTATATGCGCCACGCCAACGAGCGCCGTATTCATCTCGATCAGGCGCTGGAATACCGCCGCGAGCTGTTTACCTCCCGCAAACAGCTGGTGGCTGAGCAGTATAAGCATGTCGAAATGGCGCGCGAACTGGGCGAGCACAACGGTGCGGAAGGGGATCTGGAAGCCGATTACCAGGCGGCCAGCGATCACCTGAACCTGGTACAGACCGCGCTGCGTCAGCAGGAAAAAATCGAGCGCTATGAAGCCGATCTGGATGAGCTGCAAATTCGTCTTGAAGAGCAAAATGAAGTGGTGGCCGAAGCCGCCGATTTGCAGGAAGAGAACGAAGCCCGCGCGGAAGCCGCCGAGCTGGAAGTGGATGAGCTGAAAAGCCAGCTTGCTGATTACCAGCAGGCGCTGGACGTGCAGCAGACGCGTGCGATTCAGTACAACCAGGCGTTGCAGGCGTTGCAGCGTGCCAAAGAGCTGTGCCATCTGCCGGACCTGACCCCGGAAAGCGCTGACGAATGGCTGGATACCTTCCAGGCCAAAGAGCAGGAAGCCACTGAGAAACTGCTTTCTCTCGATCAGAAAATGAGCGTGGCGCAAACGGCGCATAGCCAGTTTGAGCAGGCGTACCAGCTGGTGGTGGCGATTAACGGTCCGCTGGCGCGTAACGAAGCGTGGGACGTTGCCCGTGAGCTGCTGCGCGACGGCGTCAATCAACGCCATCTGGCCGAACAGGTGCAGTCGCTGCGCATGCGCCTGAACGAGCTGGAACAGCGTCTGCGTGAACAGCAGGAAGCCGAGCGTCTGCTGGCGGAATTCTGCAAGCGTCAGGGTAAAAATTACGATTTCGACGAGCTTGAGGCCCTGCACCAGGAGCTGGAAGCGCGTATTGCGGCCCTGTCGGATACCGTATCGAACGCCAGCGAACAGCGCATGACGCTGCGTCAGGAGCTGGAACAGCTTCAGTCGCGTTCGAAGACGCTCTTACAGCGTGCGCCGATCTGGCTGGCTGCACAAAGCAGCCTGAACCAGCTCAGCGAACAGTGTGGCCAGGAGTTTGCCTCCAGCCAGGACGTCACCGAATACATGCAACAACTGCTGGAGCGCGAGCGTGAAGCGATTGTTGAGCGTGACGAAGTGGGTGCGCGCAAGCGTGACGTCGATGAAGAGATTGAGCGTTTAAGCCAGCCTGGCGGCTCAGAAGATCCGCGCCTGAATGCCTTAGCCGAGCGTTTCGGCGGCGTGCTGCTGTCTGAAATTTACGACGATGTCGGCCTGGACGATGCGCCGTACTTCTCCGCGCTGTACGGTCCATCCCGTAACGCGATTGTGGTGCCTGATCTGTCGCTGATTTCGGACCAGCTTGCAGGGCTGGAAGACTGCCCGGAAGATCTCTACCTCATCGAAGGGGATCCGCAGTCGTTTGATGACAGCGTATTCAGCGTCGACGAGCTGGAAAAAGCGGTGGTGGTGAAAATCGCCGATCGCCAGTGGCGCTATTCGCGCTTCCCGGAACTGCCGCTGTTTGGCCGCGCCGCGCGTGAAAACCGTATTGAAAGCCTGCACGCCGAGCGCGAAACGCTTTCTGAACGTTTTGCAACCCTGTCGTTTGATGTTCAAAAAACGCAGCGTCTGCATCAGGCGTTTAGCCGCTTTATCGGCAGCCACCTGGGCGTTGCCTTTGAGCCCGATCCGGAAGCTGAAATTCGCAAGCTCAACACCCGCCGTGGTGAGCTGGAGCGTGCGCTTGCCAGCCATGAAAATGACAACCAGCAAAGCCGCGTGCAGTTCGAGCAGGCGAAAGAGGGCGTTGCGGCCCTTAACCGTATCCTGCCGCGCCTGAACCTGCTGGCGGACGATACACTCGCCGACCGCGTGGACGAAATTCAGGAACGTCTGGACGAAGCGCAGGAAGCGGCGCGCTTTGTGCAGCAGCACGGCAATCAGCTGGCAAAACTGGAGCCGATGGTTTCCGTTCTCCAGAGCGACCCGGAACAGTTTGAGCAGTTAAAAGAGGATTATGCCTGGTCACAGCAGGTGCAGCGCGAAGCGCGTCAGCAGGCGTTTGCCCTGACGGAAGTGGTGCAACGTCGCGCACACTTCGGCTACTCCGATTCAGCAGAAATGCTGAGCGGGAACAGCGATCTTAATGAAAAGCTGCGCCAGCGTCTTGAGCAGGCCGAAGCAGAGCGTACGCGCGCCCGTGAAGCGATGCGTACTCACGCCGCACAGCTGAGCCAGTACAGCCAGGTCATGGCCTCGCTGAAAAGCTCCTTCGACACCAAGAAAGAGCTGTTAAACGATCTGCATAAAGAGTTGCAGGACATCGGCGTTCGCGCCGACAGCGGTGCAGAAGAGCGGGCGCGTATTCGCCGCGATGAACTGCATGCTCAGCTCAGTAACAACCGCGCGCGTCGTAATCAGCTGGAAAAAGCGCTGACCTTCTGTGAAGCAGAGATGGACAACCTGACGCGACGCCTGCGCAAGCTGGAGCGTGACTATCATGAGATGCGTGAACAGGTTGTGACCGCGAAGGCGGGGTGGTGCGCGGTGATGCGCATGGTGAAAGATAACAACGTGGAGCGTCGTCTGCATCGTCGCGAGCTGGCGTACCTGTCTGCCGATGAACTGCGCTCTATGTCGGATAAGGCGCTGGGCGCGCTGCGTCTGGCGGTGGCGGATAATGAACACCTGCGCGACGTGCTGCGTATGTCCGAAGATCCGAAGCGTCCTGAGCGCAAAATTCAGTTCTTCGTGGCGGTTTATCAGCACTTACGCGAGCGTATTCGTCAGGACATCATCCGTACCGACGATCCGGTGGAAGCGATCGAACAGATGGAGATCGAGCTGGGCCGTCTGACGGAGGAGCTGACCTCCCGCGAGCAGAAGCTGGCAATCAGCTCCCGCAGCGTGGCGAATATTATTCGTAAAACCATTCAGCGCGAGCAGAACCGTATCCGTCAGCTGAACCAGGGCCTGCAAAGCGTGTCGTTTGGCCAGGTCAACAGCGTGCGGCTGAACGTGAACGTGCGTGAGGCGCACTCCACGCTGCTGGACGTGTTGTCTGAACAGCACGAACAGCATCAGGATCTGTTCAACAGTAACCGCCTGACCTTCTCCGAAGCGCTGGCGAAGCTATATCAGCGTCTGAATCCGCAGATTGACATGGGCCAGCGTACGCCGCAAACCATCGGCGAGGAGCTGCTGGACTACCGCAACTATCTGGAAATGGAAGTTGAGGTTAACCGTGGCTCAGACGGCTGGCTGCGCGCGGAATCCGGTGCGCTCTCTACCGGTGAAGCCATCGGTACCGGTATGTCGATTCTGGTGATGGTGGTGCAGAGCTGGGAAGATGAAGCGCGTCGTCTGCGCGGCAAAGACATCTCGCCATGCCGTCTGCTGTTCCTCGATGAAGCCGCGCGTCTCGACGCCCGCTCCATCGCCACGCTGTTTGAGCTTTGCGAGCGACTCGATATGCAGCTCATCATCGCGGCGCCGGAAAACATCAGTCCGGAAAAAGGGACAACCTATAAGCTGGTGCGTAAGGTGTTTCAGAACAGTGAACACGTACACGTCGTGGGCCTGCGAGGTTTCGCCCCGCAGCCACCGGAGTCATTACCGGGCACGGCTGACGCCTCTTAACCCGGGGTGCGACAAATAGCGGCGCTCATGCGCCGCATTTTTTATTCACTTAACTTGTGTTCAGGGCTGCGTTATCTTTAAACTTCTTTACATAAGGTAAGGCAGCAGCGAGTATGCCTTTCTATACTGAAGGAAAGCTCCAGAATAATGGGCATGTCGTGAAAAACAGGGGGCAAGGGATGTTGCTTAAGAAAAATCGTGGTCGTCAGCTGTCTGCGCTGAGTTTGTGCCTGACAGTGATGTTTGCTCCACTGTTTACCGCTCAGGCCGATGAGCCTGAAATTGTACCGACTGACAGCTCCGCGACGATGGGCGCGCAGCCGACGTCGCTGTCACAACCGCTGGATCAGTCTCCGGCGACGGCCATCATGGCCGGCATTAAACCGCTGCCGGAAGGCATCGATACTGAATCATTACGCCAGCAGCTTATGACCGGCCTGCCCTCGGGCTATACTCCCGCTTATATTAACCAGCTCACGCTGCTTTACGCTGCGCGCGATATGAAACCGATGTGGGAAAATCGCGAGGCGGTACGAGCCTTCCAGCAGCAGCTGGCTGAAGTGGCGATTGCAGGCTTTCAGCCGCAGTTCACGACCTGGGTTGAGCTCCTGACCGACCCTGCCGTTTCCGGACAGGCGCGTGACGTGGTGCTGTCTGATGCCATGATGGGCTACTTACAGTTTGTGGCGGGGATTTCGGTGAACGGCAACCGCTGGTTATACAGCAGTAAACCGTACAAGCTGGCGACGCCTGCGCTGTCCGTCATTAATCAGTGGCAGCTGTCGCTGGATAACGGCGAACTGCCGCGCTTTATCGCAAGCCTTGCGCCTGCCCATCCGCAATATGCCACGATGCATCAGTCGCTTCTTGAGCTGGTCGCGGATTCCCGCCCGTGGCCTCAGCTGCGTGGCACCACAACGCTGCGTCCGGGGCAGTGGAGCAGCGATGTGCCTGCGATCCGCGAAATTATGAAACGCTCCGGCATTCTCGACAGCGGCCCTAAAATTGCTCTGCCCGGTGACGAGACGCAAAATGCGGTCGTCAGCCCGTCGGCGCCGGTAAAAGAGAAAACGGCCGTTGCGTTGAGCAATAAGCCCGCCGCTTACGATCGCGAGCTGGTCGCCGCAGTGAAGCAGTTCCAGGCCGCGCAGGGGCTTGGCGCTGACGGCGTGATTGGTCCATCTACTCGCGACTGGCTGAACGTCTCTCCGGCCCAGCGGGCAGGGGTGCTGGCGTTGAATATCCAGCGCTTGCGCTTGCTGCCGGGCACGTTATCCACCGGCATTATGGTCAACATTCCGGCGTACTCCCTGGTCTACTATCAGGACGGTAGCGAAGTGCTGGCGTCCCGCGTGATTGTCGGCCGACCTGACCGTAAAACGCCAATGATGAGCAGCGCGCTGAATAACGTGGTGGTTAACCCGCCGTGGAACGTGCCGCCGACGCTGGCGCGCAAAGATATCCTGCCTAAGGTCTGGAATGACCCGGGTTATCTGGAGCGACACAACTATACGGTGATGCGGGGCTGGAACAGCAAAGAAGCGATTGACCCCTGGATGGTCGACTGGTCAACGATTACGCCTTCGAACCTGCCGTTCCGTTTCCAGCAGGCACCGGGCGCACATAACTCGCTGGGACGTTACAAATTCAATATGCCAAGTTCGGACGCTATCTACCTGCATGATACCCCGAACCATAATCTGTTTCAGAAAGATGCACGCGCGCTTAGCTCGGGCTGTGTTCGCGTGAACAAGGCCTCCGAGCTGGCGAATATGCTGTTGCAGGATGCAGGCTGGAACGATACGCGGATATCAGATGCCCTGAAGCAGGGGGATACGCGTTACGTCAATATCCGCCACAATATTCCGGTCAATCTTTACTATCTGACGGCGTTTGTAGGCGCGGACGGACGCACCCAGTATCGTACAGATATTTACAATTATGATCTGACAGCGCGATCCGGCGCACAAATTTTGCCAAAAGCGGAACAATTAATCAGGTAAATGAAGTAGTTCGGTAAAAATGATTGTCGTAAGTTATGGTGAATATGAGGCGATCTGTCTGCAAGCCGCGTATTCACTGGGGTTGGGCGCCTTGACGTAGCAGGCTTTGCCAGTTATGGTGCCCTTCGTGCGCTAAGCATATTGACAATTTCTTTTACCTGTAGACCTGATTATCATGGACAAATTTGACGCTAATCGCCGCAAATTGCTGGCGTTAGGTGGCGTTGCGCTGGGCGCAGCAGCCATCCTTCCGACGCCAGCATTTGCCACCCTCTCGACACCTCGTCCGCGTATTTTAACGCTCAACAATCTGCATACTGGTGAGACGCTTAAAGCGGAATTTTTCGATGGCAGAGGCTATATTCAGGATGAATTAGCAAGACTCAACCATTTTTTCCGTGATTTCCGCGCGAATAAAATCAAAGCCATCGACCCTGGATTATTCGATCAGCTTTACCGCTTGCAGGGACTGCTGGGGACCAAAAGGCCGGTGCAACTCATTTCTGGCTATCGCTCTCTGGATACCAACAATGAACTGCGCGCCCACAGCCGTGGGGTAGCGAAAAAAAGCTATCACACTAAAGGGCAGGCGATGGATTTCCATATTGAAGGCGTTTCGTTAGCCAATATTCGCAAAGCGGCGTTATCTATGCGCGCAGGTGGTGTAGGATACTACCCACGTAGCAACTTTGTGCATATTGATACCGGGCCGGTTCGGCACTGGTAATAACGAAACACAGGAGCAGTATGAACTATCGTATTATTCCGGTTACCGCGTTCTCACAGAACTGTTCATTGATCTGGTGTGAACAAACTAAACTGGCCGCGCTTGTTGATCCCGGTGGCGACGCTGAGACAATCAAGCAGGAAGTCGCTGCCAGCGGTGTAACGCTGATGCAGATTTTACTCACCCATGGCCATCTCGACCATGTGGGTGCAGCGGCAGAACTGGCTGAACACTACGGTGTGCCGATTATCGGCCCGGAAAAAGAAGATGAGTTCTGGCTTCAGGGGCTACCTGCCCAAAGCCGTATGTTTGGTCTGGATGAGTGTCAGCCACTGACACCGGACCGCTGGCTGAACGAAGGCGATCGCGTTAACGTAGGGAATGTAGCTTTACAGGTGTTGCATTGCCCCGGGCATACGCCCGGCCATATTGTCTTCTTTGATGACGTGTCGCGCCTGCTGATTTCCGGTGACGTGATTTTCAAAGGGGGCGTAGGACGCAGTGATTTCCCACGCGGCGATCACGGTCAGCTGATTCAGTCGATTAAGCAGAAGTTATTGCCGTTAGGTGATGATGTGACGTTTATCCCTGGCCACGGACCAATGTCGACGCTGGGCGATGAGCGGTTGCATAACCCGTTCCTTCAGGATGAAATGCCTGTCTGGTAAACCCGGTAAAATAAAAAAGCCTGCGCGATGCAGGCTTTTTTTATGGGTGCAGGTTACAGCACCGCGACAATGGCTTCGCACAGCGGCGCCATGTTGTCAGGCGTCATACCTGCAACGTTCACGCGGCCAGAGGCAACGGCATACACGCCAAACTCTTCACGCAGGCGCAGCACCTGCTCTTTGGTCAGGCCGCTGAAGGAGAACATGCCGTTCTGCTTGATGATGAAGCTGAAGTCACGGTCAGCGCCTTTCTCAGCCAGCGTGTTCACAAACAGCAGACGCATGCGCTGAATGCGCTGACGCATATCGTTCAGCTCTTGTTCCCAGATTGCGCGCAGCGCATCGTTGCTCAGGATCGTCGCGACCACAGACGCACCGTGTGCCGGTGGGTTAGAGTAGTTAGCGCGGATCACGGACTTCATCTGGCTGAATGCGCGATCGACGGTTGCTTCGTCAGCAGCCACCAGCGTACAGGCGCCGACACGCTCGTTATACAGACCAAAGTTCTTGGAATAGGAGCTTGCGACAATCAGCTCCTGATGCACGGCGGCGAATGCGCGCAGACCTTCTGCATCTTCTTCCAGACCACGGGCAAAGCCCTGGTAAGCGAAGTCGAACAGCGGCAGCCAGCCTTTTTCAACGGACAGCTTAGCCAGCTGTTCCCACTGTTCAAGCGTAGGATCGATACCGGTTGGGTTATGGCAGCAGCCGTGGAACAGCACCACATCGCCCGCCTGGGCTTCGCTCAGGCTGGCCAGCAGACCGTCGAAATCCAGCGCGTGGTTTGCCGCGTCGTAGTAGGCGTATTCACGGACTTCCAGACCCGCAGAATTAAAAACACTCTTGTGGTTCGGCCAGCTTGGATTGCTTACCCACACACGCTTCACAGAGGTGTTTTTCGCCAGGAAATCTGCCGCTACGCGCAGTGCGCCGGTACCGCCTGGGGTCTGCGCCGTGCGGGCGCGTTTTTCGCTCACAATGGTGCTGCCTTTGCCGAACAGCAGCTCCTGGGTGCAGCGACCAAATTCAGGGATACCATCAATACCGAGGTAGTTTTTGGTGGTTTCATTTTCCAGCAGATACTGCTCAGCTTTTTTGACGCTGGTCAGTACCGGAGTTTTGCCGGTTTCATCTTTATATACACCAATACCCAGGTTGATTTTGCCAGGGCGGTCGTCGGCACGAAACAGATCGGCCAGGCCCAGAATTGGGTCGGCAGGAGCGGCAGTAATGTTCTCAAACATGACGAAGTTCCATTGTGATTACAGAAGTGAAATCCGCTATCAGGTTAACGGTAGATTTACAAAATGCCAACCGTTTGCGACGAAAAGCGTGCGGCTTTTCAAAAGTCGCTATTATTTTCTCTCAGGAATAAAAAAACAGGGCCGAAGCCCTGTTCATTAAGCATATAACAACGAGGTGTGCTGATTAGAACTGGTAAACCAGACCCAGAGCCACGATATCGTCGTTGTTGATGCCCAGCTTGTTGTCGTCTTTCAGCTGGTTGATCTGATAGTCAACATAGGTAGACATGTTTTTGTTGAAGTAGTATGTCGCACCAACGTCGATGTAGTTGATGTAGTCTTCGTCACCGATACCTTCTACGTCTTTCGCTTTAGATTTGTAGTAAGCGATGGATGGACGCAGACCGAAGTCGAACTGGTACTGAGCGACGACAGAGAAGTCCTGAGACTTGTTAGCGAAACCACGGCTGCCCAGACGCGCTGCGTTACGCATTTCGCCATAAATAGCTGCCAGGTAGATGTTGTTCGCGTCATATTTCAGGCCGGTTGCCCACTGTTCAGCTTTGTCACCTTTACCCCATTCCAGCGTCTGCTGGTTGTTGGTACGGTCAGCTGCACCATAAGCACCCACAATGCCGAAACCGTCGAAATCATAGCTCAGAGAGGTTGCCCAGCCGTCACCGTTGGAACGTACTGCGTCATCACGTTCATTTTTGCCCAGGTACTGAACACCAAAGTTCAGACCGTCAACCAGGCCGAAGAAGTTGCTGTTACGGTAAGTCGCCAGACCACCCGTACGGCCTGCGAAGAAGTTATCGCTCGCGCCGGTGTCGCCGCCGAACTCAGGCAGCATATCGGTGATGCCGATTGCGTCATAGACCAGACCGTAGTTACGACCGTAGTCGAAGGAGCCTGCGTCACCAAATTTCAGACCTGCGAATGCCAGACGGGTTTTGTTGCCGTTCTGTGCATCGCCACCTTCAGAGTTGTTACCCTGGAAGTTGTATTCCCACTGACCGTAGCCAGTCAGCTGATCGTTGATCTGAGTTTCACCTTTGAAGCCCAGACGCGCGTAAGTGTTGTCGCCATCGTTGCCCGCGTAATCAGAGAAGTAATGCAGGCCAACTGCTTTCCCGTAAAGATCTAATTTGTTGCCGTCTTTGTTATAGATTTCAGCAGCGTTTGCTGCACCGGCTACCAGCAGGGCAGGGACTACCACTGCCAGGATATTGCGCTTCATCATTATTTATTACCCTCATTGGTTTTTTTATGACACTCGCCACTGCCGCCAATAAATTCTGTCAATAAATGTTTCCGGAACTATTGATGAGAGTTAGGTGTCTTTATGTGTCTGACAGGCATCTTTCCATTCATAGAACCGTTTCGCTACACTGAAAGTGCTACAATCTTCAAGATTCAGTTACCAAAAGAAAATATGTGTAACTAAATATGTATTTTTGGGAACTTTGTGAAGCACCTCAAATTTCAGTGCCGCCTGGCGAATTAAACATCCGCTTTATTCTTATATATATGATTTACTTATGTTTAATTTAGCTAAAGGCCTTTCGTATAAACAGAAGTTAAACGGCTCATTTTTTCTTATGATTGACAAAAGCCATCCAGATGGCTGTGAAATTGGTTTTTTTTTATGCTATTGCGTAAGAATTGTTTTAAGCGCAATAAGAATGGGGTTATTTTTTTGTCTCAGGATATTTCGTGGAAACAAAACGTAACAGGTAGAGGTAATAGCGGGGTTGTGGTTTAAAGACGCTTACTTCTGACTGACGAAAACTGACATTGCAGGATAAAATAATGGCCAGCATTTGCTGGCCATTAATGATTTGGTCGGTTAGAAACTTGCGTTACGCGGTGTGCGTGGGAACGGAATCACATCACGTACGTTCTGAACACCTGTTACGTAAGCAATCAGACGTTCGAAGCCCAGGCCAAAGCCGGAGTGTGGAACGGTGCCGTAGCGACGGAGATCGCGATACCAGCTGTAGTCCGCCGGGTTAAGGCCCATCTCCTGCATACGCGCGTCCAGCACATCCAGGCGCTCTTCACGCTGGGAGCCACCGATGATCTCACCGATGCCCGGCGCCAGGACATCCATCGCGGCAACGGTTTTACCGTCTTCGTTAAGGCGCATATAGAACGCCTTAATGTCTTTCGGATAGTTTTTCACCACAACCGGTGCTTTAAAGTGCTTCTCTGCCAGATAACGTTCGTGCTCGGAGGAGAGATCCACGCCCCAGTAAACCGGGTTTTCGAATTTCTCACCGCATTTTTCCAGGATTGCGACCGCGTCGGTGTAATCCACCTGCGCGAAGTCTGCGGAGACGAAGCGCTCAAGACGGGCGATGGCGTCGTTATCGACACGCTCAGCGAAGAATTTCATGTCGTCTGCGCGCTCTTCGAGAACGGCTTTAAACACGTATTTCAGCATCGCTTCTGCCAGGGCTGCCGCGTCATTCAGATCGGCAAAGGCCACTTCCGGCTCCAGCATCCAGAATTCCGCCAGGTGACGGCTGGTGTTGGAGTTTTCCGCACGGAAGGTTGGGCCGAAGGTATAGATCTTAGACAGCGCACAGGCGTAGGTTTCACCGTTGAGCTGGCCGGAAACCGTCAGGAAGGCTTCTTTACCAAAGAAGTCTTTGTCGTAATCGACTTTACCTTCCGGCGTACGCGGCAGGTTTTCCATATCCAGCGTTGAAACGCGGAACATTTCACCTGCGCCTTCGGTATCGGAAGCCGTGATCAGCGGAGTAGAAACCCAGAAGTAACCCTGCTCGTCAAAGAAACGATGCAGCGCCTGCGCCAGCGTATGACGCACGCGGGCAACCGCACCAATCAGGTTGGTGCGCGGACGCAGGTGCGCGACTTCACGCAGATATTCGATGCTGTGACGCTTTGCAGCCATCGGGTAGGTGTCAGGATCTTCAACCCAGCCGGTCACTTCCACCGAGGTCGCCTGAATTTCGTAGCTCTGACCCTGGCCCGGAGAGGCCACCACAACACCGGTGACGATCACGGAACAGCCGGTTGTCAGGTGCAGAACGTCATCATTGTAATTGGGCAGAGAATTATTAATGACGGCCTGTACAGGATCAAAGCAGGAACCGTCATAGACGGCGAGGAAGGAGATGCCAGCTTTAGAATCTCGGCGAGTACGCACCCATCCGCGCACGGTGACCTCCTGGTCAACGGCGACACGGCCCTGGAGTACGTCGGCTACAGGCACAACGCTCATAATATTCTCTCTGTTAATAGTCGGAAAAAATAAACACTTGTCCGCCCTTATAGGGGGGATATCTATGTTACCTGCCATCCGCTATCAGACAAGTAAATTTCACCGTCTTAAGAGAAGAAATAAGAAATTAATAAGAGAAGGGGAGCCATGAAGGCTCCCCCGAAGCCGTTAGCTGGCTTTTTTAACCTGAGGCAGATCGAAGGCTTTACGTAATGCGCGGACAAACGCTTTGTCATGGCAGATGGTTTTGCCCGGACTGTCGGAGAGCTTCGCGACCGGCTTACCGTTACATTCCACCAGTTTTATGACGATGTTCAGCGGTTTCACCTGAGGAATATCACAGGTTAACCGCGTACCAATCCCGAAACTCAGGTTCACCCGCGATGAGAAATGACGATAAAGGTCGACGGCTTTCGCCAGGTCAAGGTTATCGGAGAAGACCAGCACCTTACTCATGGGGTCGATGCCCAGTTTTTCGTAATGGGCGATGGCTTTCTCACCCCATTCAACCGGGTCCCCGGAATCATGGCGCAAACCCTGGTAGCGTTCGGCAAACTCAGGGCCAAAGTCGCGCAGGAACGCGTCCATGGTAATGCAGTCGGTAAGGGCAATACCCAGCCGATCCGGGTATTCCTCTAGCCACGCGGCGAGGGCGGCGCGCTGGCTGTTGGCAAGGTCAGGGCTGATCTGCTGGTGCGCCTGGAACCATTCGTGTGCCTGGGTGCCCATAGGCGTTAAATCAAGGCGACGTGCCAGATCGTAGTTACTGGTGCCAACGAACCACGGCTCCTGTTGCAGACGTCTGACAATGGCTTCCTGAACCTCGCGAGAGAAGCGGCGGCGCGTGCCAAAGTCCATCAGACGGAATCGGGACATATCCAGCCCTTCGGTCAGTCTGGAAAACTCAACGAGTTTATTCTCCAGAGCGGCAACCGCCTGCGTCACACCGGTTTCAGGGGAGCGATAGCGGTGGGCCAGCTCGCTGATTACGGCCAGAAGCGGCACTTCCCACATGATCACCTCACGCCACGGGCCGGTCAGACGAATGTCCAGCTTGCCGTTATCATTGGTGACGGTGACCTGTTCCGGGTTATAGCGGAACTCACGCAGCCAGTTCAGATAATCCGCTTTAAAGAAAGGCAGGCCTGAAAGCCACTGATATTCGTCATCGGTGAGCGCCAGATGCTGCATGGCCTCGACCTGTTCACGAATGGAATCTGCGTAGATACCCAGCAAGTCGTCACCCCGGCAGCGAAATTCCGCCGCAACATGGACATCATGATAGTGGTGAAACACGGCTTGCTGCATATGCAGCTTGTACGCGTCGGTATCCAGCAACGTATGCAGAACCGGAGAAGCGAATTGAGTCATAGGTGCGCTGTAGCATCCTCTCACGGGAGCGTTTAGTACAATAAACAACTCCGGAGTATACCCTGTTTAGTGATTTATTGAACCCCGATCACAACATAAGCACACTTTATGGTCGAGAGCATTTCGTGCCCCGTGTTATAAAAATGTAGCTAAAAAGGGCGTTGTGCCTGAAAAGATGAACATTCTGCATAGCGCGTTTTACACAACAGGAATATATTGAATCGTTACTCGACAAACGATGCATAAGGTTTTCTATGACACAACAGCCACAAGCTAAATACCGCCACGACTATCGTGCGCCGGAATACCTGATAAGCGATATCGATCTGACTTTCGACCTGGATGCCACAAAAACCGTGGTGACGGCGATAAGCCAGGTGACGCGCCAGAGCGCGACTGCCGTGCCGCTGCGTCTGGATGGTGAAGACCTGACGTTGGTTTCCCTGCATATTAACGATGAAGCCTGGTCAGACTATAAAGAAGAAGGCAACCAGCTGGTCATCGACAACCTGCCGGAACGCTTTACCCTGCGCATCGTGAATGAAATTAGCCCTGCCGCCAATACCGCGCTGGAAGGACTTTACCAGTCAGGCGTAGCCCTGTGTACCCAGTGTGAAGCCGAAGGTTTCCGCCACATTACCTGGTATCTGGATCGCCCGGACGTCCTGGCGCGCTTTACCACCAAAATTATTGCCGACAAAACGCTGTACCCGTACCTGCTTTCCAACGGCAACCGGATTGCTGAAGGGGAACTGGAGAATGGCCGTCACTGGGTACAGTGGCAGGATCCGTTCCCGAAACCCTGCTATCTGTTTGCGCTGGTGGCGGGAGATTTCGATGTCCTGCGCGACACCTTTAAAACGCGCTCTGGCCGTGAAGTCGCGCTGGAGCTGTTCGTGGACCGTGGCAACCTTGACCGCGCACCGTGGGCAATGACCTCCCTCATCAACTCCATGAAGTGGGATGAAACGCGCTTTGGCCTCGAATATGACCTCGACATCTATATGATCGTTGCGGTCGATTTCTTCAACATGGGCGCGATGGAGAATAAAGGCCTTAACATCTTTAACTCTAAATACGTGCTGGCGCGTACCGATACCGCCACGGATAAAGATTACCTCGATATCGAACGCGTTATCGGCCACGAATATTTCCATAACTGGACCGGGAACCGCGTCACCTGCCGCGACTGGTTCCAGCTGAGCCTGAAAGAGGGCTTAACCGTCTTCCGCGATCAGGAGTTCAGCTCCGATCTGGGATCGCGGGCGGTAAACCGCATCAACAACGTGCGCACCATGCGTGGTCTGCAATTTGCAGAAGATGCTAGCCCAATGGCGCACCCGATCCGCCCGGATAAAGTCATTGAGATGAATAACTTCTACACCCTGACGGTGTATGAAAAAGGCGCTGAAATTATCCGTATGATCCACACCCTGCTGGGTGAAGAGAATTTCCAGAAAGGGATGCAGCTTTACTTCGAACGCCACGACGGCAGTGCGGCCACCTGCGACGATTTTGTTCAGGCGATGGAAGACGCCTCTAACGTCGATCTGTCTCATTTCCGCCGCTGGTACAGCCAGGCCGGTACGCCGATTGTGACGGTCAAAGACGACTACAACCCGGAAACCGAGCAGTACACGCTGACCATCAGCCAGCGCACGCCGCCAACGGCCGAGCAGGAAGAGAAACATCCGCTGCACATTCCATTCAGCGTTGAGCTGTACGACAACGAAGGCAACGTGATCCCGTTACAGAAGGGCGGCCACCCGGTGCATAACGTGCTGAACGTGACCCAGGCAGAGCAGACCTTTATCTTCGATAACGTCTATTTCCAGCCCGTTCCTGCCCTGCTGTGCGAATTCTCCGCGCCGGTGAAACTCGAATATAAGTGGAGCGATCAGCAGCTGACGTTCCTGATGCGTCACGCGCGCAACGATTTCTCGCGCTGGGATGCGGCACAAAGCCTGCTGGCGACCTACATCAAGCTGAACGTCAACCGTTACCAGCAGGGCCAGCCGCTGACGTTGCCGGTTCATGTGGCAGACGCGTTCCGTGCCATCCTGCTGGATGAGAACATTGACCCGGCGCTGGCGGCTGAAATTTTGACGCTGCCTTCTGCGACTGAAATCGCCGAGCTGTTTGACATCATCGACCCGATTGCCATCGTCGCCGTGCGTGAAGCGCTGACCCGCACGCTGGCGACCGAACTGGCAGATGAGTTCCTCGCCATTTACAACGCCAACAAGCTGGACGCGTATCGGGTGGAACATGCGGATATCGGTAAACGTTCCCTGCGCAATACCTGCCTGCGCTATCTGGCGTTTGGTGAGGCAGAGCTGGCGAACACGCTGGTCAGCAAGCAGTACCACGAAGCCGATAACATGACGGATGCCCTGGCCGCGCTGGCCGCAAGCGTTGCCGCCGAGCTACCGTGCCGCGATGCGCTGATGCAGGAGTACGACGACAAGTGGCATCAGGATGGTCTGGTGATGGACAAGTGGTTCATCCTTCAGGCCACCAGCCCGGCAGCCGATGTGCTCAGCAAAGTACGCAGCCTGCTGAAGCACCGTTCGTTCACCATGAGCAACCCGAACCGCGTCCGCTCTCTGATTGGTGCCTTCGCCAGCAGCAACCCGGCCGCGTTCCATGCCGAAGACGGCAGCGGTTATCAGTTCATGGTTGAAATGCTGACCGAGCTGAACAGCCGTAACCCGCAGGTGGCGTCTCGTCTGATTGAGCCGCTGATCCGCCTGAAACGTTACGATGCGCAGCGTCAGGCGAAAATGCGCGCCGCGCTTGAGCAGCTGAAAGGGCTGGAAAATCTGTCTGGCGATCTGTACGAGAAGATTGCTAAGGCGCTGGCCTGATGTAAAAAAGCCCGGTGGCGCTACGCTTACCGGGCCTACGTGGGGTCGCGGGGCATCGGTTTTCTCCCTCTCCCTGTGGGAGAGGGCCGGGGTGAGGGCATCAGGCATTAGCCTTTATCCGCTGAATCTCCGCTTCCCCACGTTTCATCACCCGATCCAGTACTTCGGCTTCCAGCTCCGCCAGTCTGGCCGATCCCACGCGGCGAGGACGTGGAATATCTACCGTCAGATCCAGACCAATTTTGCCCTCTTCTATTAACAGCACCCTGTCTGCCATTGCCACGGCTTCACTGACATCATGCGTCACCAGCAGTACCGTAAAGCCGTGCGTCTGCCAGAGGGTTTCAATCAGATCCTGCATCTCGATCCGCGTCAGGGCATCAAGCGCGCCGAGCGGTTCATCGAGCAGCAACAGGCCGGGACGGTGAATCAGCGCGCGTGCCAGCGCTACGCGCTGCTTTTGTCCACCCGACAGGGCCGCAGGCCACTCTCCCGCGCGATTCTCCAGCCCTACCGCAGCGAGTGCCTGCCGGGCGTCCTCCCGCCAGCTGCCCTTCAGGCCCAGCCCGACGTTATCCATCACCGTTTTCCACGGCAGCAGACGCGCGTCCTGAAACATCATGCGCGTATCATCCTGAATCGTGGCCAGCGGCGTAGTGCCTGCCAGAATGTCACCGCTGTTTGGCGCTTCCAGCCCGGCTAAAAGACGCAGCAGGGTACTCTTGCCGCCACCGCTGCGGCCGACAACGGCCACAAACTGTCCGGCAGGAATATGCAGATCCAGTGCATTCAGAATGGTGTTGTCGCCGTAGCGTTTGGTCACGCCGTTCAGCAGTAACGGTGTTCCCTGGTTCAGTCGTGCAGTATTCATGCTTTCGCCTCCTGAGCGGTGTAGGCCGGGTTCCAGCGCAGCCAGCTACGTTCCAGCCACTGGGCGCTGACGTCCGCAAGTTTGCCGAGCAGGGCATAAAGGATAATGGCAACCACCACCACGTCCGTTTGCAGGAACTCGCGGGCGTTCATCGCCAGATAACCAATGCCGGAGTTAGCCGAAATGGTTTCCGCCACGATCAGGGTTAGCCACATCAGGCCGAGCGCAAAACGCACCCCAACCATAATGGAGGGCAGGGCGCCCGGCAGGATCACATGGGTAAACAGGGCAAAACCTGACAGGCCATAGCTGCGGGCCATCTCCACCAGACCGCGATCGATATTACGGATCCCATGCCAGGTATTGATATAAATCGGGAATAACGTTCCCAGCGCCACGAGGAAAATTTTGGCGCTCTCATCAATGCCAAACCACAGGATAACCAGCGGAATAAGCGCCAGATGCGGCACGTTGCGCAGCATCTGAACGGAGGTATCCAGCAGCCGCTCACCCCAGCGTGACAGGCCGCTGATCAGCCCCAGCGTCAGGCCGATGCTTCCGCCAATCGAAAAGCCAATTACCGCGCGCCAGGAGCTGATGGCAAGATGTTGCCACAGCTCACCGCTGGCGCTTAGCGACCAGAACGCTTCCACAACGCCCTCCGGAGAGGGCAAAATGCGGCTCGACAGCCAGCCAGTTGAAGACGCCAGTTGCCAGACGAGGACAATGCCGACGGGCAGAAACCACGGCGCGGCGCGCAGCAGCCATTTTTGTGCGGTTGCAGACATGGTGGCTCCTTAGCTTTGCGCGACTTTTCTCGGGATAAACGCGTTCGCCACGGCTTCGCCCTGCAACTGAAGCTGACGTGGCTGCGGAATTTCCGGGATAGCGACATCCAGATGCGGGAACAGCAGTTCACCCACCTTGTACGCCTCCTCCAGATGTGGGTAGCCAGACAGGATAAAGCTGTCGATCCCCAGCGCCGCGTATTCATTAATGCGTGCCGCTACGGTTGGACCGTCGCCGACCAGTGCCGTGCCGGCACCGCCGCGCACCAGACCTACCCCGGCCCACAGGTTCGGGCTGATCTCAAGATTTTCACGCTTGCCGTTGTGCAGGGAGGCCATCCGATGCTGGCCCACGGAGTCGGTTTTGGCAAACGCTGCCTGTGCTTTAGCGATAGTGTCGTCGTCCAGATGAGCGAGCAGACGGTCGGCGGCTTGCCAGGCCTCGTCGTTGGTTTCGCGGACGATCACGTGCAGGCGAATGCCGAAGCGTACCGTACGGCCATGTTCTGCGGCTTTAGCGCGTACCTGAGCAATTTTCTCTTTCACCAGCTCCGGTGGCTCGCCCCAGGTCAGATAGAGATCGACCTGCTCAGCCGCCAGCTCCTGCGCCACGTCCGACGATCCGCCGAAATAGAGAGGAGGGCGCGGCTGCTGTACCGGCGGGAAGTAGAGTTGCGCATTGCGAACGTGGATATGTTTCCCTTCGAAGGTGACGGTTTCCCCTTCCAGCAGACGTCGCCAGACGCGGGTGAACTCTGCGGAGGCTTCATAGCGCTCGGTATGATCGAGAAAGACGCCATCGCCCGCCAGCTCCTGCGGATCGCTGCCCGTCACCAGGTTGAACAGCGCACGGCCGTTGGAAAGCCTGTCCAGCGTTGCCGCCTGACGCGCCGCGACGGTGGGCGACACCACGCTCGGGCGCAAGGCTACCAGGAATTTCAGACGCTGGGTGACGGGGATCATTGACGCGGCAACCAGCCACGCATCCTCACACGAGCGGCCCGTCGGGATCAGTACCCCGGTAAAACCGATGCGGTCTGCCGCCTGGGCGATCTGCTGTAGATAGCCGTGATCGACCGGGCGGGCGCCTTCTTCTGTGCCAAGATAGTGTCCATCACCGTGGGTGGGTAAAAACCAGAAAAGATTCAGACTCATGATTTTTTTCCTTCAATGCCAGCGGGTTGCCAGATGCGTTCGCGAATATTCACCTGCTTTGGAACCAGGCGGTTTTGATAAAAGAGGTCTGCCGTTTGCTGCTGGAGAGCGGCAACGTGGGCGTCAATCGGTGCTATGGTGGTGGGAGGACGGTGGTCAAGATAGGTGGCGATCACCGGTTCAGGCAGGCCCATGGTTTTTGCCAGCAGCGTGATGCTCTGCTGACGCTGGCTTTGGGTCAGCGCATCGGCCTGAGAGAAGGTATCCAGCACCTGCTGAATAAATGCGCCATTTTTCTCAGCGTAAGGACGTGCCGCCAGGTAGAACGAACCGGTCTGCTTCAGGGTGGTGCCGTCTTTCAGCACCCGCACACCGCCCTGCAACAGTGCGGCGGAGTAGTACGGATCCCAGATAGCCCAGGCATCAACATTTTTTTGCTGAAACGCCGCGCGCGCATCGGCAGGCGTCAGGTAAACGGGCTGGATATCGGTGAATTTTAGGCCGGCCTCCTGCAACGCGCGCAGCAGCAGGTTGTGCGAGCTTGAACCTTTCTGGAAAGCAACCTTATGGCCTTTGAGGCCGGCGACGCTTTTGATCTCGCTGTTTTCGGGCACCAAAATAACCTCTGCCTTCGGCTTGGCGGGCTCAACGCCAACGTAAACCAGATCCGCCCCGGCAGCCTGCGCAAAGATCGGCGGGATATCGCCGGTGCTGCCTAAATCAATACTCCCGACGTTCAGCGCCTCCAGCATCTGTGGTCCGGCAGGGAACTCGACCCATGAGAATTTGGTCTCCGGGAAACGCTTCTCAAGCAACGCATGGCTTTTCGCCAACACCATGCTGACGCTGCCTTTCTGATAACCGATACGCAGGCTCTCCGGCGCTTTCTCCGCCGCCTGAGCCAGCGACGCCACTGCCAGCAGACCTGCCAGCCCGATACGGGTAACTGTTTTAAACATGCGCCACTCCTTGTGATTGATGAAATGCTGCCGCGTGGCGATCCCGACGGTTCAGGGCGTGCCAGAAGGTTTCGAGTGCACTGTCGAGGCGGGTTTGCAGATTCGGCGTGAAATGGGGTTTATGCTGGTAGTCGATTACCTGTGAGTCGTCAGCGAAGACGCCATGCAGGATCTCCTGCGCTTTCAGCGCGTTCAGAACCGGCTTGAGGGCATAATCCACCGCCAGTAAATGAGCTACCGTACCGCCTGTGGCCAGCGGCAGGACGACCTTACCGTCCAGCGCGCGTTCGGGCAGCAGATCGAGCAGCGTTTTCAGTGCGCCGGAAAAAGAGGCTTTATAAATCGGTGTCGCGACGACCAGCCCGTCAGCACTCTTAAGTTGTTCGATCAGGGTTTTCAGCGCCGGGCTGTCGAAACGGGCGTAGAGCAGATCTTCAGGCGCGAAATTGTGCAAATTCCAGTGACACACTTCGACATCCAGAGCATTAAGCTTTTCGCGAGCGTATTCCAGCAGTGCGCTGGAGCGAGAGGGGAAGCGGGGGCTTCCGGCCAGGGTAATGACGCGCATGGTTGCTCCTTATAACTAATTGTTTGCTTTTATCTAACATTCATAACAATTTTCAGGAGTGTGACATTGCGTGGTTATTCCACTAAATGATTTATCCTCAGGATGAATGCAGAAAAATGCATAAGAAGCGAACCGATAAGTAAACGATTGCGTTTTACGTGGCTTTTTTTGCCACAGGTCAATTCCCTTTCCGGGCGGAATCGCACATAATCCCCTCCCGGTTTGCACACCGGGAATCCAGGAGAGTTCATGTACTACCCCTTCGTTCGTAAAGCCCTTTTCCAGCTCGATCCTGAGCGCGCTCATGAATTTACATTTCAGCAGTTACGCCGTATTACAGGAACGCCTCTGGCCGCGCTGGTGCGTCAAAACGTGCCGGAAAAACCAGTTCAGTGCATGGGCCTGACTTTCAAAAATCCACTGGGCCTGGCGGCCGGTCTGGACAAAAATGGCGAATGCATTGATGCACTCGGTGCGATGGGCTTTGGCTCGATCGAAATCGGGACGGTGACGCCGCGTCCGCAGCCGGGAAATGACAAGCCACGTCTGTTTCGCCTGGTTGAAGCCGAGGGGCTGATCAACCGCATGGGCTTTAATAACCTTGGCGTCGATCATCTGGTTGAGAACGTTAAGAAAGCCCATTTTGATGGCGTGCTGGGTATTAATATTGGCAAAAATAAAGACACGCCGGTCGAGCAGGGTAAAGATGACTATCTGATTTGTATGGAAAAAGTCTATGCCTATGCCGGTTATATCGCGGTGAATATATCCTCGCCTAACACCCCAGGGCTGCGTTCATTACAATATGGCGAAGCGCTCGACGATCTTCTTAGCGCCATTAAAAATAAACAAACGGCGCTACAGGCGATCCACCATAAATATGTTCCGGTCGCGGTTAAGATCGCCCCGGATCTTTCGGCAGAAGAATTGATCCAGGTTGCCGACAGTTTAGTTCGCCATAATATTGATGGTGTGATTGCGACCAATACGACACTCGATCGCTCTCTCGTTCAGGGAATGAAAAACTGTGACGAAGCGGGGGGATTAAGTGGCCGTCCGGTACAATTAAAAAGCACCGAAATTATTCGCGCACTCTCCGCGGAATTAAAAGGCCAGCTGCCGATTATTGGCGTGGGTGGCATTGACTCTGTCATCGCTGCACGTGAGAAGATGGCGGCAGGTGCATCGCTGGTGCAAATTTATTCCGGCTTTATTTTTAAAGGGCCGCCGCTGATTAAAGAAATCGTCACGCATATCTAATCTTTTCTCTTAATCAGACAACCAGGGCTTTATTTCCAGCCCTGGTTGTTTTATATTCCGTCATTGTTGCTTATTTAAACATTATAGTCTTTTATTACTAGGGTTATAAGCGAAGCGGCAAACAGGACATTTTTAGTACAGGACGTTTAGGGGACGGGAGAGAAACATGCGAATTAAACCTGACGATAACTGGCGCTGGTATTTTTGTGACGAGCATGACCGTATGATGCTCGACTTAGCCAATGGCATGTTGTTTCGCTCTCGTTTTGCGCGCCGAATGTTAACGCCAGACGCGTTTGCTCCCTCAGGCTTTTGCGTTGACGACGCTGCACTCTATTTCTCTTTTGAAGAAAAATGCCGTGAGTTCGATCTCTCCAAAGAACAGCGCGCTGAACTGGTACTAAATGCGCTGGTGGCGATCCGTTTCCTGAAACCGCAAATGCCGAAAAGCTGGCATTTTCTCGCCCACGGCATGTGCTGGACCCCGGCTATCGGCGATGCGGCGAGCGTCAATCTGAGCGATACCGAAGAAGAGGTGAATTTGCTGGTGGTTGAACCCGGTGAAAACGCTGCGCTCTGTTTGCTGGCCCAACCCGGCGTGACCATTGCCGGGCGAGTTATGCAGTTAGGTGATGCCATCAAAGTGATGAATGACAGGCTGAAGCCACAGCTGCACGTTGATTCCTTCAGCCTTGAACAGGCAGTTTAAGCTTCCAGCTGTACGGATGTTTTCGGGACACAGCTACAGCACAGGATCGTGCCGTCACTGCCAATCGCAGATTTCTTCAGCGCATTCACTTCACCATCGACCAGTTTAATGCGACAGCATCCGCAAATCCCCGCGCGACAGGAATACGGTACGCGGATACCTGCCTGCTCCAGCTGTTCCAGTAGCACCTGCTGATTGTTACCACGGATAACTTTGCCTTCCCAGTGAATATCCACCGCGGAAGCGACGTTGGTGACAACGTCAACCATCTCTTCTTCCTGACCTGCGCCGTACACCCTGGCAGGCCCGCGGGTGAGAATTTCGACCTCGTCGCCCACGCGGATCACGCCGCTGGAGCGGGGGATCAGGTTCTGGCCGAAGTCGACATCGCCGTTATCCTGCGCGGTACGAAATGACTGCAAGGTTTTCAGCGGTTCGCCGGAAGGGTGTTTCTGACCTTTCTCCGGGCTGACGGTGGTAAAAATACAGCGGCTGCACGGCTTCACGACATCAAAAATAACGCTGCCGATGCGGATCACTTTCCAGGTATCTTCATCCCAGGCATTCGCTCCGGTCACCACCAGATTCGGGCGAAACTGCTCCATCTGCACGCTGGCTTTGCAACGATTTTGTAAATCACGCAGCGAGGCCTCGCTGGTCAGCAGGAAGGGAAAACCATCCGCGAAGGAGAGAGGAACCGCATCGTGGCGCTTCACGCGACGGGTCAGCGCAGGCCCAACCCAGCGCAGCTGAACGTCACGGGAGAAAAAGCCGCTCAGCCACTGGTTAATGTTATCCGGCGCGATACGCGCGGTAAAATGATTGCCCCACACTTCCGTTGGCGCATCAAGCGGCGCAAAATCAGCAAAGCGGATCACGACGCTTGAACCGTCCGGCGCAGTCAAATGCAGCCCGTCATGAAGCGGGGAAGGGGTAAAGCGAACCATCTGCGGGAACTGACGTGCGGTGATAAACTTACCGTCAGGCTCGGTGACCATAAAAATACGATCGAAGGCGAATCCGCTCATATCGGCCAGCGCGTGAGAGACGCCGATGCCGCGCATGGATTTCACCGGATGAATAAAAAGCCTGGATAACGTCGCCACTGCACACTCCCGCTAAAGAAAATAAGCCTTCAACTTTATGACATACACGCCATATTAGCTATAATGCGCGACAATTTTCTATGAGTAAAAGTGACGATATGAATTCTCTGTTTGCCAGTACGGCCCGTGGGCTGGAAGAGCTGTTAAAAACTGAACTGGAAGCCCTGGGCGCGAAAGAGTGCCGGGTGGTTCAGGGTGGTGTCCATTTTGAGGGCGACACGCGGCTTATTTACCAGAGCCTGATGTGGAGCCGTCTGGCGTCGCGCATCATGCTGCCGATGAAAGAGTGCAAGGTCTACAGCGATCTTGATCTCTACACCGGCGTACAGATGATCGACTGGACAGAGATCTTCACCCCGGACGCCACCTTTGCGGTGCATTTCAACGGCGTCAACGATGAAATCCGCAACAGCCAGTACGGTGCCCTGCGCGTTAAGGATGCCATTGTGGACTGCTTCACGCGTCGTAATAAAGAACGTCCGAACGTTGACCGTGAAAACCCGGATCTGCGTATCAACGTCTGGCTGAACGGCGATACGGCCAGTATTTCCCTGGATCTGAGTGGCGCAGGCCTGCATCTGCGCGGCTATCGCGATCGCACCGGGATGGCGCCGATCAAAGAAACGCTGGCTGCCGCTATCGTGATGCGCTCCGGATGGCAGCCAGGTACGCCGCTGCTCGATCCGATGTGCGGTTCCGGTACGCTGCTGATTGAAGCCGCGATGCTGGCCACCGACCGTGCGCCAGGGCTGCACCGCGGCCACTGGGGCTTCAAAGGCTGGGCGCAGCACGATGAGGCCATCTGGAAAGAGGTCAAAGACGATGCGCAGGCCCGCGCCCGTAAAGGGCTGGCGGAGTACACCTCTCACTTTTACGGTTCGGACAGCGACGCACGGGTGATTGAACGCGCGCGCAGCAACGCCCGTCGTGCCGGTATCGGCGAGCTGGTGGCCTTCGAGGTGAAGGACGTGGCGAATCTGACCAATCCTCTGCCAAAAGGCCCGTACGGTACGGTGATCAGCAACCCGCCGTATGGTGAGCGTCTGGACAGCGAGCCGGCGCTGATTGCACTGCACAGCCTGCTGGGCCGCAACATGAAAGCGCATTTCGGCGGCTGGAACCTCTCCCTGTTTAGCGCCTCGCCGGAGCTGCTGAGCTGCCTGCAATTGCGTGCCGATCGCCAGTTCAAAGCGAAAAACGGCCCGCTGGACTGCGTGCAGAAAAACTACCATCTGGCAGAGGTAGCGGCGGATAGCAAACCGTCAGGCGTGGCGGAAGATTACGCCAACCGCCTGCGCAAAAACCTGAAGAAATTTGAGAAGTGGGCGAAGCAAGAAGGCATCGAATGTTATCGCCTGTACGACGCTGACCTGCCCGAGTACAACGTGGCGGTTGACCGCTATGCGGACTGGGTGGTGGTTCAGGAATACGCCCCGCCGAAAACTATCGATGCGCAAAAAGCGCGTCAGCGTATGCTGGATGTGATTGCGGCCACCATCGCCGTACTCGGCATTTCGCCAAACAAGCTGGTGCTGAAAACACGTGAGCGTCAGAAAGGCAAAAACCAGTATCAGAAGATGGGCGAGAAGGGTGACTTCATCGAAGTGGGCGAATATAACGCGCGGCTGTGGGTTAACCTGACCGACTACCTTGATACCGGCCTGTTCCTCGATCACCGTATCGCCCGCCGCATGCTGGGCCAGATGAGCAAGGGTAAAGACTTCCTGAACCTGTTCTCCTATACCGGCAGCGCCAGCGTTCATGCGGGGCTTGGCGGCGCGCGTAGCACCACCACGGTAGATATGTCCCGGACTTATCTGGAGTGGGCTGAGCGCAACCTGCGTCTTAACGGCTTAACCGGACGTCAGCATCGCCTGTTACAGGCCGACGTGCTGGGCTGGCTGCGCGATACCGACGAGCAGTTTGACCTGATCTTTATCGATCCGCCGACCTTCTCTAACTCTAAGCGTATGGAGGATAGCTTTGATGTTCAACGCGATCACCTGCGCCTGATGACCGACCTGAAGCGTCTGCTGCGTAAAGGCGGCACCATTATGTTCTCGAATAACAAGCGCGGATTCCGCATGGATCACGACGGCCTGGCCGAACTGGGACTGAAAGCACAAGAAATCAGCCAAAAAACGCTGTCTCAGGACTTTGCCCGTAACCGTCAAATCCACAACTGCTGGCTGATCTCCGCGGTCTGAAAGGAAAAATAAATGTCTTTAATTAGTATGCACGGCGCGTGGCTCTCTTTCAGCGACTCACCGCTTCTCGATAATGCAGAGCTGCATATCGAAGATAACGAGCGCGTCTGTCTGGTGGGCCGTAACGGCGCAGGTAAATCGACGCTGATGAAAATCCTCAACCGTGAGCAGGGGCTGGATGACGGCCGTATTGTTTACGAGCAGGATCTGATCGTCTCTCGTCTGCAACAGGATCCGCCGCGTAACGTCACCGGCAGCGTGTACGATTTTGTGGCCGAAGGGATTTCAGAGCAGGCGGAATACCTCAAGCGTTACCACGAGATTTCGCATCTGGTGATGACGGACCCGAGCGACAAGAATCTCAACGAGCTGGCAAAAGTGCAGGAGATGCTCGATCACCACGGTCTGTGGCAGCTGGAAAACCGCATTAACGAAGTGCTGGCCCAGCTTGGCCTGGAAGCGGATATGGAGCTGTCGGCGCTCTCCGGCGGCTGGCTGCGTAAAGCGGCGCTGGGCCGTGCCCTGGTGAGCGGGCCTAAGGTGCTGCTGCTGGACGAACCGACGAACCACCTGGATATCGAAGCGATTGACTGGCTGGAAGGGTTCCTGAAAACCTTTAACGGTACCATTATCTTCATCTCCCACGACCGTTCGTTCATCCGCAACATGGCCACGCGCATTGTCGATCTCGATCGCGGCAAGCTGGTGACCTATCCGGGCGATTACGATACCTATCTGCTGGAGAAAGAAGAAAACCTGCGCGTGGAAGAGCTGCAAAACGCCGAGTTCGACCGCAAGCTGGCCCAGGAAGAGGTATGGATCCGTCAGGGCATTAAAGCGCGTCGTACCCGTAACGAAGGCCGCGTTCGCGCCCTGAAGGCGATGCGCCGCGAACGTAACGAACGCCGCGAAGTCATGGGTAGCGCCAAAATGCAGGTGGAAGAGGCGTCCCGCTCGGGCAAGATTGTCTTCGAAATGGAGAACGTGAATTATTCGGTTGACGGCAAAGTGCTGGTGAACGATTTCTCCGCTCAGGTTCAGCGCGGCGACAAAATTGCGCTGATCGGCCCGAACGGGTGCGGTAAAACCACACTGCTGAAACTGATGCTCGGTCAGCTCCAGGCCGACAGCGGTCGTATCCACTGCGGTACCAAACTGGAAGTGGCGTACTTCGACCAGCACCGCGCCGAGCTGGATCCAGACCGTACGGTGATGGATAACCTCGCCGAGGGTAAACAGGAGGTCATGGTTAATGGCAAGCCGCGTCACGTGCTGGGCTACCTTCAGGACTTCCTGTTCCACCCGAAACGCGCCATGACGCCGGTGCGCGCGCTGTCCGGGGGAGAACGTAACCGTCTTTTGCTGGCGCGTCTGTTCCTGAAACCCAGTAACTTATTGATTCTCGATGAACCGACTAACGATCTGGATGTCGAAACGCTGGAACTGCTGGAAGAGTTGATTGATGGTTATCAGGGAACCGTGATGCTGGTCAGCCACGATCGTCAGTTTGTCGATAACACCGTGACCGAGTGCTGGATCTTCGAAGGCGAAGGACGCATCGGTCAATATGTGGGCGGCTATCATGACGCGCGTGGACAGCAATCGCAGTCGCTGGCGCAAAAACAGGCGAAGACCAAAAATGTCGCCGAACCTGTTGTTGCAAAAGCAGAAACTGTCAAAAAGTCTCCTGCTAAAATGAGTTATAACTTGCAGCGCGAGCTGGAAGGGCTGCCGCAGCGTCTGGAAGAGCTGGAAGCTGCACTGGAAGCACTGCAAATCCAGGTCGCTGATGCGTCATTCTTTACGCAGCCTCACGACTATACTCAGAAAGTATTGGCTGAACTCTCCCAGGCTGAACAGGCGCTGGAAGAGGCATTTGAGCGCTGGGAGTACCTTGAGTCTCTGAAAAACGGCGCATAAACAGGGATAATCTATGTGTGACCAGCACCATGCCGATCGGCATATATTATGCTCGCAATGCGATATGCTCGTGGCGTTGCCAGAGCTTGGTCACGGACATAAGGCTGCCTGCCCGCGCTGCGGCGCTACGCTGACGACCGAGTGGGACGCGCCAAGGCAGCGTCCTACGGCTTATGCGCTGGCAGCCTTATTCATGTTACTGCTCTCCAATCTCTTCCCTTTCATCTATATGAAAGTGGGCGGGATGACCAGCCAGGTGGATTTACTGGAAATACCAGGCGTGATGTTCTCGGAAGATTACGCCAGCCTTGGCACCTTCTTTCTTCTTTTCGTGCAGATCGTCCCGGCTTTTTGCCTGGTCGTCATTCTGCTGCTGGTCAACCGCGTCAGGATGCCCACTGTCCTTAAAATCAAACTCGCGCGGATCCTGTTCCAGTTGAAAAGCTGGGGGATGGCGGAAATTTTTCTCGCGGGTATCCTGGTCAGCTTCGTGAAGCTGATGGCCTACGGCGATGTGGGGATTGGCAGCAGCTTTATTCCGTGGTGTCTGTACTGCGTGCTACAACTGCGCGCGTTCCAGTGCGTGGACCGACGCTGGGCCTGGGACGATATTGCCCCGGCGCCTACGCTCTCGCAGACGGTAAAGGTGGGCGTACCGGGTATCCGTCAGGGGCTTCGCTCCTGCTCGTGCTGCACCGCCGTGCTGCCCGCGGATGTCGAGGTGTGCCCGCGCTGTGAAACAAAAGGTCACGTCCGGCGTAAAAATAGCCTGCAATGGACCATGGCGCTGCTGGTGACCTCTGTCATGCTCTATCTGCCCGCCAATATCTTGCCGATCATGATCACCGATCTGCTCGGCGACAGAATGCCCTCGACCATACTGGCCGGGGTGATTTTGCTGTGGAGCGAGGGGTCTTACCCTGTAGCAGGCGTCATATTCCTCGCCAGTATTATGGTTCCGACCTTAAAGATGATTGCCATTGCCTGGCTTTGCTGGGATGCAAAAGGGCACGGTAAGCGAGACAGCGAGCGTATGCATCTGATTTATGAGGTCGTGGAATTTGTTGGCCGCTGGTCGATGATTGACGTGTTCGTGATTGCGGTTCTCTCAGCGCTGGTGCGTATGGGGGGGCTGATGAGTATTTATCCCGCTATGGGAGCGCTGATGTTTGCGTTGGTCGTCATTATGACCATGTTTGCGGCCATGACCTTCGACCCTCGTTTATCGTGGGATCGTGAGCCCGATTCAAGCCATGAGGAAGAGTAAGAGCATGGAAAATAAGAGTGGAGAGGCTAAAGTGCAGAAGGTCAGAAACTGGTCGCCGGTGTGGATTTTCCCCATCGTGACCGCGCTGATCGGTGCATGGATCCTGTTTTATCATTACAGCCATCAGGGACCGGAAGTCACGCTAATTACCACCAATGCAGAGGGGATTGAGGGCGGAAAAACCACCATCAAGAGCCGCAGCGTGGATGTGGGTGTCGTGGAAAGCGCGACCCTGACGGATGATTTAACCCATGTTGAAATCAAGGCCCGCCTGAATGCCGGCATGGAAAAACTGCTCCATGAAGATTCTGTTTTTTGGGTAGTGAAACCGCAGGTCGGGAGAGAAGGGATCAGCGGATTAGGGACGCTATTGTCCGGGGCTTATATTGAACTCCAGCCCGGCAACAAAGGCGCCCAGCCAGCAAACTATCAGCTGCTGGATTCACCGCCGCTTGCGCCACCGGATGCAAAAGGGATCCGCGTTATTCTGGACAGCAAAAAAGCGGGCCAGCTCTCGCCGGGCGATCCGGTGCTGTTCCGTGGGTATCGCGTCGGTTCGGTAGAAACAAGCACCTTCGATCCGCAAAAACGGACCATCAGCTATCAGCTATTTATCAATGCGCCTAATGACCGCCTGGTGACCAGCAACGTTCGCTTCTGGAAAGACAGCGGGATCGCGGTGGATCTCACCTCTGCGGGGATGCGCGTTGAGATGGGTTCACTCACCACGCTGTTTGGTGGGGGCGTCAGTTTTGACGTGCCGGAAGGCATGGAGCTCGGGCAACCGGTGGCGGAGAAAACCGCCTTCAGGCTGTTTGACGATCAAAAAAGTATTCAGGATGCGCTCTATACCGATCACATCGACTATCTGATGTTCTTTAAGGATTCCGTACGCGGCTTGCAGCCAGGGGCACCAGTTGAGTTCCGCGGTATTCGTCTGGGGACAGTGGGACAAGTGCCTTACTTTGTTCCGGGACTGAAGCAGATGCTTGATGATGATTATCGTATTCCGGTGCTGATCCGCATTGAGCCTGAGCGTTTGATTAACCAGATAGGCGAGGACCAGGATATTGGGGAGCATATCAGCGACCTGCTGAATCGCGGGCTGCGCGGCTCGCTGAAAACCGGCAACCTGGTCACAGGGGCGTTGTATGTCGATATGGACTTCTATCCAAAAGCGCCACCAATGACGGGTATCCGTGAATTTGGCGGCTACAAAATCATTCCTACGGTCAGCAGTGGCCTGGCGCAGATCCAACAGCGCCTGATGGAAACGCTGGATAAGATCAACAATCTGCCGCTGAATCCAATGCTTGAGGCTGCGACGGGATCACTGCATCAGAGCCAGGCGACGATGCAACGTCTGCAAACCACGCTGGATAATATCAACAAGATCACCGCTAACCAGTCCATGCAGCAGCTGCCGCAGGATATGCAGAAAACGTTGCGCGAACTGAATCGCAGTATGCAGGGCTTCCAGCCGGGCTCAGCGGCCTACAACAAGATGGTGGCGGATATGCAACGTCTTGATCAGGTTTTACGCGAGCTACAGCCTGTTCTGAAAACGCTCAATGAAAAGAGCAACGCACTGGTGTTTGAAGCGAAAGACAAAAAGGATCCTGAGCCTAAGAGGGCGAAACAATGAAAAAATGGCTAATCATCGCAGGCGCACTGGTATTAACGGCCTGTAGCTCTGGAAGCGATAACAAAAGCTACTACCAGCTGCCGTTAAGCGCCCAGTCCGGTGCGCAGAGCAGCGCCTCGCAGGGCAGCCGTCTGCTGTGGGTTGAACAGGTTGCCGTGCCAGATTATCTGGCGGGCAATGGGGTGGTCTACCAGACCAGCGATGTGCAGTACGTTATCGCCAACAATAACCTGTGGGCCAGCCCGCTGGATCAGCAGCTACGCAATACGCTGGTGGCGAATCTGAGCAGCCAGCTCCCTGGTTGGGTCGTCGCCTCGCAGCCTCTGGGAAGCGATCAGGACACTCTGAATGTTAACGTGACGGGATTCCATGGCCGCTATGATGGTGCCGTTGTTATCAGCGGGGAGTGGCTCTTGAATCATCAGGGCCAGCTGATTAAGCGTCCTTTCCATCTGGAACTGAAGCAGCAGAAAGATGGCTATGACGAAATGGTGAAAGTGCTTGCGCAGGGGTGGGCACAGGAGTCGGCTGCTATCGCAAGAGAGATTTCCCGGCTGCCATAAGTAAAATTCATCGACGAAAGCCGCACTCAGCTTCCTGCTGATTGCGGCTTTTTTTTCGTTTTGCGTTCAGGTTGTTACTTGTCCCGCGTCACATTTTTTGTACAAACGATCTTCCATGTAGCTCACAAATATGACACCCGTATGAATTTTGAACGTTGACGCTGACGCCGATTCGGGGTATTCGTTAACTGTGCTTGCACATATTGCAACCACTGTTTTCTTTCCACCAGACAAAAGAATGAGGGAAACGAGGCATGAAGAGACAGAAACGAGATCGCCTGGAAAGGGCTCATCAACGTGGTTATCAGGCTGGCATCGCCGGACGTTCAAAAGAAATGTGTCCCTATCAGGCCCTGAATCAAAGGTCCCAATGGCTAGGGGGCTGGCGAGAAGCCATCGGAGACAGGGCAGTACTTGCTTGATACCGTCTCTTTAAAAAGAAACCTCCGCAATGCGGAGGTTTCGCCTTTCTGGAAGGGGCTACATCCCGTTATCAGAAAGCGGAGGTATCCTGGAACAGACCCACTTTCAGGTCGTTCGCGGTATAAATAAGACGACCATCTACCAGCACTTCACCGTCCGCCAGGCCCATAATCAGGCGGCGGTTAACGATGCGTTTGAAATGGATACGGTAGGTGACTTTCTTCGCGGTAGGCAGAACCTGACCGGTGAATTTCACTTCGCCTACGCCCAGCGCACGGCCTTTACCTTCACCGCCAAGCCAGCCCAGATAGAAGCCAACCAGCTGCCACATGGCATCGAGGCCCAGGCAGCCAGGCATTACCGGATCGCCAATAAAGTGGCAACCGAAGAACCACAGGTCCGGGTTGATATCGAGTTCTGCTTCTACGTAACCCTTATCAAAGTTGCCGCCGGTTTCGGTCATTTTCACGACACGGTCCATCATCAGCATATTTGGGGCCGGTAACTGCGGGCCTTTCGCACCAAACAGTTCACCGCGACCAGAGGCAAGAAGGTCTTCTTTAGTATAGGATTCGCGTTTATCTACCATGTTCTCAGTAAGCCTTATTTTAGTGAAGGACGCAGGATAGCTAACACGTGTACGCTGAACAAGTCCGATCAGTTAGCACTAAACCAACTTAACCAACGTAACGGCCACGGATAACGATGACGAGCATCCTGCTGTGTCGCCTGAGCTATACGTTCCTGAATGGTCTGCATCAGGGTTGTCTGGCCTTCGCCGTCCCAGACCAGGTTTGTCAGTAAGGGTAGAGCATCCTCAACCCCTTCGATGGCCCAGACGGCGAATTGTTCCTGCTCTACCGCATCCAGAATCGCCTGGCTCAGGCTCAAATGGCGAGCGTTAGGCGCCGGAATAATCACGCCCTGTTTGCCGTTTAAACCGCGCTGCTGGCAGATAGCAAAGAAGCCTTCGATTTTCTCATTCAGTCCACCCACCGGTTGAGCACGACCAAACTGATCTACGGAACCGGTAATCGCAATATTCTGATTAATCGGTACGTCTGCAAGCGCGCTGATCACGGCGCACAGCTCTGCCATCGAGGCGCTGTCGCCGTCGACTTCACTGTAGGACTGCTCAAAGGTCAACGAGGCAGAGAAGGGGATCTGCTGCTCCAGCTGAAGTTCAGACATCAGGAATGCCTGCATGATCATCATGCCTTTGGCATGAATGTTTCCGCCCAGTTCGGCCTTGCGTTCGATATCGGTAAATTCGCCGTCACCAATGTGCACGACACAGCTGATACGGGAAGGCTCGCCAAAGGCGCGCGGGTGTCCGGGGAACTCGATGACGGACAAGGCGTTGATTTGCCCGATACGTTCGCCTTCGGTCTCCACAAGAATCTGTTCCAGCAGAATTTCATCCTGCATACGGTCAGCAAGATAACCTTCACGCCATTCACGCTGGGCCAGCATCTGGCTAAGCTGCTCACCAGTAAACGGACCGTTGCCGCTGATAACGCCCACTTCACGCAGCTGTTTACCGATCCAGAGCGGGCAGAGCGGCAGGGTTTCCTGATCGCCAGTATAGCGTACGGCCTCGCGGATTAAGCCCGGCCACGCATCCTCGGCAGGCGAGGGCAGCGCGAAACGTTCCGCCACGGCCATAACCCACTGACACCACTGCGCCATGTCATCGGCATCGGCGATCTGAATATTGTCTTCAAATTCACTGTAAACCGCCTGCTCCGCGAGTTCTGGCTCCATTTCCTGGAAATCAGCCAGAGATTCACGGTCACCCGTCAGCACGACGGTCAGCGACAGCGGCATAGACGGAATGGAAACAGGCAGTGGACGTGAATCGTCGTAGCCTATCCAGTCAAAACGTTGCTGCATCACCACCGTTTTCAGGCGCATCCACAGCAGAGGCTGTGCGAGCAGGGTGCGAAGGGAGATGAGCAACACACCACCGTTCGCGCGGTGTACCAGACCGGGTTGCAGTGACACATCGCCATTGAACTGACGAAGGCAGCCGAACAGCTGTTCTGCTTCCACCCAGTTGGCGGTGATCACTTCGCCTTTTGCAGCGAATTGTCCGTCTGCCTGCGTGGCAGGTTCGAAGGTCACGTCACGTCCGGCAATATGGTACTGACCACCAAAAACGGCATTCGTTTTTGGATGCAACTGGCGCATGGCATCACCGAGAAGCGTCAGATACTCGGCTTCTTCCGGGGCTTTGAGCAGCATGAAAGGAGATGTAGCCCATGGGGATGACATCTGCTCCAGCGCGTAATGCAAACGCGGTTGTGTATCGCTAAGTATGAATTCGTGTTCTTTTGTGAGGTCTGGCTGTGCAAACAGCTCCTGATAGCTCTCGGTATCCGGAACCAGGTCACGCCATGCAAGTTTCGTAATGGTCAAAGTTGATGTTTTTTAGTCAGAAGTAAAACCGTGGAGTATACCGTAAGCGGCGCACTCTGCCCAATCAGGATTCGGGTTTTCGTCATGCGGATCGCCTGCGGCGTTTCACAGGATATGATTTCTTTTCAGCAGATTGCCAAAAAACTGATATTCTGAACAGAGTTACACGGTAACACTGAGATCGCAATGAAATATCAACAACTGGAAAACCTCGAAAGCGGCTGGAAATGGAAGTACCTGGTCAAAAAGCACCGTGAAGGGGAGCTGATCACCTGCTACATCGAAGCCAGCGCGGCACAAGAAGCTGTGGATATGTTGCTGACCCTCGAAAACGAACCGGTACAGGTCAACGGCTGGATTGAGAAACACATTAATCCGGCCTTGTTAAACCGGATGAAGCAAACTATCCGTGCTCGTCGTAAACGGCATTTCAATGCCGAGCATCAGCACACCCGTAAGAAATCCATCGACCTGGAGTTCATGGTCTGGCAGCGTCTGGCCGGGCTTGCGCAGCGGCGCGGGAAAACCCTGTCGGAAACGGTGGTGCAGCTGATTGAAGATGCCGAGCACAAAGAGAAGTATGCCAGCCAGATGTCGACGCTGAAGAACGATCTACAGGCACTGTTAGGTAAAAAATAAGCTTTTTACTTTTCTTCAGATAATAAAAAACCCCGCATCGCGGGGTTTTTTTATAAGACGATAACTTATGCCGCAGGCTGAGTTACAACGTCTTTGATACCTTTAACTTCGATCTCTACGCGACGATCTGGTGCCAGGCAGTCGATCAGTGCAGCGCGTGGTTTCACGTTGTCACAGGTAGAACCGGTAACTGGGTTAGATTCGCCCATACCACGTGGGGAGATCTTGTTAGCTGGGATACCTTTAGATACCAGGTAATCAACTACAGACTGAGCACGTTTCTCAGACAGACCCTGGTTGTAAGCGTCAGAACCGATACGGTCGGTGAAGCCCAGAACCACTACAGAACCGTCTTTAGGATCCAGGTTGCTCAGCTGGGTGTACAGCTGATCAAGTGCCTGCTGACCTTCTGGTTTCAGGGTAGCTTTGTTGAAGTTGAACAGAACGTCAGACTTCAGAGTGAAGTGCTTGGTCTGTACTTCTGGAGCTGGAGCCGGAGCTGGAGCTACGACTGGCGCATCTTCCTGCTGACCGAAACGGTAAGAAACACCAACGCTCAGCATGCCGTTGTCTGGACGAACGCCAACGGTAGCACCGTCACCGATGTTGTTAACCCACTGGTATTCCAGACGGGTAGCGATGTCACGGGTCATTGCCCACTCAACGCCACCAGCGAATACTGGGGAAACACCAGTGTCGTGGTCGTCACCAGCGATGCTGTTGCTGGAGTCTGCACGCCATACCATGCCGCCCAGACGGGTGTACACGTCCAGATCGTCAGTTACTGGGTAACCCAGTTTAGCGGTCAGCTGTACGCCTTGAGCTTTGAAAGCGCCATTTACGTTGTCGCCTTTGTAAGGCATACGACCTAACCAGTCGTAACCCATTTCAAAGCCAACATACGGGTTAACCTGATAGCCACCGAACGCACCTGCACCCAGCTGGCTCTCGTGAGTAGGGCCATCGTTGTTCAGGCTGCTGTTGTACCAACCGGTGTCATGGAACTGAGACCAGCCCAGTTTACCACCTGCATACCAGGTATTATCTTTCGGAGCGGCCTGCGCTACGGTAGCGAAGCCAGCCAGTGCCACTGCAATCGCGATAGCTGTCTTTTTCATTTTTTGCGCCTCGTTATCATCCAAAATTTGCCATGAATATCTCCATCGGAGGAATCACGGTTAAATCCTTCACCGGGGGGCGTGGTCAAATATAAACCTACCGATATCTTCGGCTTAGGCCGAGCACCCCTGGCGATGTAAAGTCTACAACGTAGCTGAAAACTTACAAGTGTGAAGTCCGTCAGGCATATGAAAAAAAAAGTTCCGTATACCTAATATTTAACAATTTTTGAACGAATTTTGTGCAGTAAAATTAACGAGAACCGCGTCAGACAAGCCTTGCCGCAGTTTTGGCGCGTTGAACTTTTTTTGCATACTGCGGTCGAAAAAAATTCCAGGAAAACTCTTAAAATGACTCAATGGTACACATTTGAGTGAATTTTTAGCCCGGGATGTTGTCCTCTGCGATAGGAATCTCCACGAACCGGCCGCATGATGAAACCCATCGCGTTACCTTCTTCAGCCGCTTCAGTCAGACGCAAATGTTCCTCTTGCGACAGATCCTCCGGCAACCACCCAATCACGACGCTATAGTTCCCGGTACGTAATGCCCGGACCATCGACTCGACCGTATCGCAAGGGGAGAGTTGATTAATCTGCATCACCTTCGCTAACGGCAGGCCAGCCGACTGAACCCATTCACGACTTAATTTTTGCTGTGGCGTCAGCCAGAGCTGCCAGCGAGACTGTTGCCCGAGCTGCTGCAAAAGCGGCAGGAGTAAGAGTTGTGTTAACAGCGGCTGGTCTTCACGGTAAACCACTTCACTGATAAGCCCTGTCGATACACGCCCGATAGAATTCTGCGCAGCATTGCCTGCGGCAGAAGTGGAAGGTGTTAAGTGATTTGCATAGCCTGAAGTGTACATATTCATTCCAGCCCTGTAGTTACTGTATGGATATACAGTAACCCCTGTGTGCATAAAGATCAACCTCATTTTCGGAAAGCGACTCGCAAATTTCATCCATTCCTGGTGAACCTGAAAAAATCATCTTGCCCAACGGCAATAAGTTGCCTATTTTCCTGCTAACGGATCCGTTAGTAAGAAATATCGTGTTTACTGTATGATTTTTAATGGAATTATCATGAAAAAGATATCTTATGATCGGATTTATCAATCTCGGGAATACCTCTCTCCGCTGGGCGAAATTCATCATCGCGCCCTGTTTGGCGGTTATACCCTGGCCGTGGATGAAGCGGTGTTCGCGATGGTGTCTGACGGCGAGCTGTACCTTCGCGCCTGTGAGCAAAGTGCAAAATACTGTGTAAAAAACGCCTCCTCTTTTCTGACACTGATGAAACGAGGACGGCCAGTGCTGCTTAATTACTACCGTGTGGATGAAGGTCTGTGGCAAAACAGGGAAAAGCTGCTTCAGCTCTCCTCGTTTGCGCTCGATGCCGCCAGGAAAGAGCGCTACCAGCGCCATCAGCGTAATCGGCTTAAGGATCTGCCGAACCTGACCTTTCAGATTGAGGTCCTGCTTATGGAGGCGGGCATTACCAATGAAGAGACGCTACGACAGTTGGGGGCGAAGACGAGCTGGCTGAAAATGCGCTCTAAGAATAAAGCGCTGAGTATCCGGGTATTGTTCGCGCTTGAAGGCGCCATCGAAGGGTTACATGAAGCGGCACTCCCGGCGGATATTCGCCGGGAGCTTATGGAGTGGTTTAATGCGCTGCCTGAGTCGCAGGGCCATCATTCCGCCAGGTAGCGATCTTCTGTCGCAGCCGACAAATTTCCGGCAGCAAAGCGATAAGCAGGCCAATTTGCTGTAGGACCAGCGGAGCTTTGTTGTCGGTGCCAGGATCAAGGTGTGCGATACGTTGCACCAGTTCATCCAGTGCCTGGTGAACCCGTGGCTCATCCGCAGGTTGATGATGAAGCGCATCATCAACGTAGCAAACGGCGTCGTCCAGCAGCGCCAGGATGCCCGGATTTGTCAGTTTCTCACGGTGGGCGCCAAGTGTAGAGATATAGCTGGTGAACGTGTGGTTCAGACACAGCAGGCGGAAGGCTGTCTCCCGGATTTCTGCCGTGGCGCGCGGCTCAGTTGACATATTCGAGACAACGGAAGCCAGCTCTGCGTCCGTGTTATGCGCATCGCGACGGGCAATCCGATAGGCCAGACGGTTATCGCGACCCTGATGGTATTGCTCAAGAATAGCATCCAGATAGCGGCAGTTGGCGTTCATTGCTCTGTCGGACACGCGCGGTAAGTTACGAAAACGCCAGTCCGGCCAGATAAAGCTCACCGCCGCCCAGGCAATGGCGCAGCCGATTAGCGTGTCGATAACGCGAGGGAGGGCCACTTCAAAGCCTTCACCCAGCAGATTGAAGCAGAGCAGCACCAGCAGCGTGATGAACATCGTGGCGTGGGCGTACTGCACATTGCGGAAGGCGAAAAACAGTACACCGGTAATCACAATCAGGATCAGTTGCCCTTCTACGGATGGCACAAAGTAGAGCACCGGCAGCCCGATGGCGACCCCGACTAATGTCCCGACAATACGCAGCGCGAGCCGATGGCGGGTAGCGTTATAGTTCGGCTGGCAGACAAACAGGCTGGTCAGCAGGATCCAGTAACCGTGGTGCAATCCTGTTATCTGGATAAACGCGTAGCCGACGCACAGAACCAGCGACATCCTTACCGCATGGCGAAAGAGGGCGGATTCCGGCGTAAAATGACGGCTCAGGCGCAGCCACATATCGCTGAAACCGTTGAGACTGTCGTCGGCAAGCTGGTTGTCGGCGTCATTGCCCGGCATTGCCATCGCCTGTTCAGACTCAATGGTGGCGAGCTGAGCATCGATGGCTCTCAGGTTGTTGAGCAAGAATCCCAGGGCTTTGAACTGTTCCGGCGATGTCCCACTGGCCTGAACGCGATCGAGGGCCGCATCCAGATGACTGAATGCGCGTTCAAAGCGAGGATCGTGCTGATAGGGCGTGCGCAGCAGTATTGAGCGCGCAAGTTGCTGGCAGGCCTGAGACTGCATTGACAGCAGGCGCTGGAAACGGAACATCACGTCGCTGTAGCGGAATTTCTCGCGCAGGTCAGCGTACTGCACATGCGAGGAGCTGGCGCGCTCGTGAATATCCTGGGCGACAAAGTAGTAGTGCAGTGTGCGCCGGGTACCGCGCTGACCGCGATCGCCGCGCAGACGGGTGAGCAGAGACGCTTTGGTCTGATTTAGCGTGGCGACCAGCTGGCCATTTGCCAGCGCCAGATCGTACAGGGGCGCCTGGCTGTCCTCTTCAATATCCGGATCAAACAGCCGGGATTTCAGCTCCAGATAGTGGGCCAGCTGTTCGTAACTGCGGGCAATGTTGTCCTGTAAGGCACGAACCGGAAAAATAAGATGTCCGGTTAAGGTCAGCAGGTTATACCAGATAGCGCCCAACAGCAGCAGGACCGGCTGCTGATACCACTGATCGTAAAGAGAGACGCCCAGCATGGTGTAAATGGCAATCAGCAGGGCGCCAAACGCGATAGTGGCGTAGCGTTGCCCGAGGCCGCCGAGCAAAATGAAGCCGCTGGTGGACACCGTCAGCCCTAAGGCAAACAGCCAGGGCCAGGGGAAAAGCAGCTCAACGGAGGCGGAAGCAATAAAGAAGCAGACCAGCGTGATGACCAGATTACGCAAACGACCGGCCAGGCGGTCGTCGAGATCCGCCAGCGCACCGGCCACCACCCCAAGCGTGAGGGGGATGGTGAGCTTCACGTCATTTAGCCACCACGGCAGAGCGACGGTGCCGCAGAGGGCGATAAAGATCCTGACGTTATACAGCCAGTTACTGTTCCACGTATAGCGACGAAGCAGGGGGCTTAGCATGAGTGCGGCCAGTCCTTATTACTGAAAACGGCGACGGGCGTTGGCTTCACGCGCGGCTTGCGCGACTTCGACCGGGACAACACGGCGTCCTACCGGCCACAGGGCGATGGTAGCAATTTTGAAATTAGCGATGCCAACCGGAATGCCTATAATCGTGATGCACTGGGCGATACCAGCGAAGATATGCATCAGACACAACCACCAGCCAAAGAAGATCAGCCATAAAATATTCAGCAGCGTGCCGCCGGTATTCATCAGGGCATTTTTTCTTTCCGGCTCCAGCTCATCCACGTGTACGGCTTCATTTCCATAAGGAACGAGGGACAGTTTGGTGATTTCCCAGCAGGAGCGCGTCAGCGGAAGGGTGAAGATGAGCACGATGCTCACCAGAGTGGCAAAAAGCCAGGAAAGGGTGGTGGCAAAACCGCCAAGGACAAAATTCAACACATTCAGAACGGTACGCATAAACCCTCATTTCCTTCGATATGATTAACGCCCGGTGATTGTAACGTTTTTTTGGGCTGGAGCACCTTAAAACTGGCAGTTAAACTGTCTGACAAATTATGACCTCGTGGATCCGGCAGGATATGGAACTGAAAGCAACTTCAATGGGCAAACGCCTGGCGCAGCACCCTTACGACAAGGTTGTCCTTCTCAATGCGGGAGTGAAAGTCTCCGGGGAACGCCACGAATACCTTATTCCGTTTAATCAGCTACTGGCCATTCATTGTAAACGAGGGCTGGTATGGGGGGAGCTGGAGTTCGTCCTGCCGGCAGACAAAGTGGTGCGACTCCACGGGACCGAGTGGGCGGAAACCCAACGCTTCCACCATCATCTGAACACGCGCTGGCAGCAGTGGAGCCAGGAGATGAGCGTGATAGCCGCACAGGTGCTACAACAGGTGCTGGACGATATCGCGCTAAGCAATACGCAGCAGAAGTGGCTGACGCGCCAGCAAACCGCCGGGCTTCAGCAAAAAATCGCCCAGGCGCTGACGGCATTGCCTTTACCGGTGGCGCGGCTTGAGGAATTTGAGAACTGCCGCGACGCGTGGCGGAAGTGTCAGGCCTGGCTGAGCGATATCGAGAAAAGCCGTCTGGCGCATAACCAGGCCTGGACTGAGGCGATGCTTACGCAATATGCCGATTTTTTCAGTACGGTGGAGTCATCACCCCTCAATCCTGCCCAGGCGCGCGCCGTGGTGAATGGCGAGCAGTCTTTATTGGTGCTTGCAGGCGCCGGGAGCGGCAAAACGTCGGTGCTGGTGGCGCGCGCGGGTTGGCTTCTGACAACGGGCGAGGCGGTTGCCGACCAGATTTTGCTGCTGGCCTTTGGTCGCAAGGCTGCGCAGGAGATGGATGAGCGCATTCAGGCGCGTTTGCATACCCAGGATATCTCGGCGCGCACGTTCCACTCCCTCGCTTTACACATCATTCAACAGGGCAGCAAAAAAGTCCCTGTTGTCAGCAAGCTGGAAAATGACGCTCAGGCTCGCCAGGCGCTGTTTATCAAGGCATGGCGTCAGCAGTGCAGTGAAAAAAAGGCGCAGGCGAAAGGCTGGCGTCAGTGGCTTGAAGAGGAACTCAACTGGGAGGTGCCGGAGGGCAGCTTCTGGCAGGATGAAAAACTGGCGCGCCGGCTGGGCTCTCGTCTCGACCGGTGGGTAAGCCTGATGCGCATGCACGGCGGCTCTCAGGCGGAGATGATAGAAAGCGCACCGGAGTCGATCCGCGCTGTGTTTTCTAAACGGGTTAAGCTGATGGCGCCGATACTGAAAGCGTGGAAAACCGCGCTGAAAGACGAAAACGCGGTCGATTTTTCGGGGCTGATCCATCAGGCCATCATCATTCTGGAGAAAGGGCGCTTCGTCAGCCCGTGGAAACACATTCTGGTGGATGAGTTTCAGGATATCTCGCCGCAGCGCGCTGCGCTGCTTTCGGCGCTGCGGGCGCAGAATAAACACACGTCGCTGTTTGCCGTGGGCGATGACTGGCAGGCTATCTACCGTTTCAGCGGGGCGCAACTATCCCTCACGACGGCCTTCCACCACTATTTTGGGGAAGGCGATCGCAGCGATCTGGACACCACCTACCGCTTCAACTCGCGGATTGGCGAAATAGCCAACCGTTTTATTCAGCAGAACCCGCACCAGCTGTCGAAACCGCTTAACAGCCTGACGTCGGGGGATAAAAAGGCCGTCACGCTGCTGGCGGACGATCAGCTGGAGCCGCTGCTGGATAAACTGAGCGGCTATGCGAAACCGGATGAGCGCATTCTGGTGCTGGCGCGTTATCACCACCTCAAGCCGACGGCGCTGGAAAAAGCGGCGACGCGCTGGCCAAAACTTCAGCTCGATTTTATGACCATTCACGCCAGTAAAGGGCAGCAGGCCGACTACGTGATTGTGGTGGGGCTAAAAGAGGGGAGTGACGGTTTCCCTGCACCGGCGCGGGAATCCGTGATGGAAGAGGCGTTATTACCTGTTCCGGAAGATTTCCCGGATGCAGAGGAGCGGCGTTTACTGTACGTGGCGATAACCCGCGCGCGCCATCGCGTGTGGCTCTTGTTCAACAAAGAGGAGCCGTCGGTGTTTGTCGATATTTTGAAAAGTATTGACGTGCCGGTGGCGAGAAAGCCGTAACGCGCCGGGCAAATTCTGTAGGCCCGGTAAGCGCAGCGCCACCGGGCAAAAAACTACTTCAGTCTCTCCGCAAGATAACGCTGATAATCCGGGATCAAAATCTCCACCGGATCGTTAAACTGCGGCGATTCAATGATGAAATCTGCCGTTGAAAGATTGGTGGCTACCGGAATGTTCCACACCGTCGCCAGACGCAGCAGCGCTTTAACGTCCGGATCATGCGGAACCGCGTTCAGCGGATCCCAGAAGAAAATCAGAACGTCAATTTTACCTTCTGAAATCTGAGCACCTACCTGCTGGTCACCCCCCATCGGGCCGCTCAGCATGGCATTCACTTCCAGACCGGTTTCGCGGTGGATCAGGTTGCCGGTTGTTCCCGTGGCAGAAAGGGCATGATGCTGTAAAAGAGGCTGATGGCGACGAACCCAGTTAAGCAGCATTTGTTTACAGTGATCGTGCGCAACCAGAGCAATGTGCTTGCGCGCCGGAAGTGTGCGTGTTGTCAGTTCCATAATCTTATCCGTGAGGTTACCTCGCTACACGATGACGGGAACTGGCTGATGCTGCAAGAGAAAGGACGAAAAAATGTGGCTTACGACGAAGGTTGTTGCTTCGCCCATTGCAGAAAACGGGCGCGCGTGTCCGGATCGGCATTCTGGAACCAGAACTTGAGGCGTTGCTCAGTAAGGGTCTGCGACTGAGGGGGGAGTACATCCAGCTCCGATACGCCCGAAAGCAGGGTACTGTCATCCGCCATCATGGTGGCGAACTGGGGCAGCGAGGCGCGCCTGCTGGCCCTGTTGTAGGTCTCGGTGTCCGCTTCATAGTCTGTTCCCTTTGACCTTTTTGTCAGCGCCAGAATATCCAGTTTTACCGGGATGGGCATGGAGTCCCCGTCCACCAGTTCAATGCGCGGCGAGGCATCAAATGCCAGTGACTCCTTTTCTGTCTCAAGGCGCGGGAGACGAAAATTGACCTGGCTGATAAGCTGGGTATTAAAGCTGACCACCAGCGGAGGCGAAATGTACACCTGCTGTTCGTTGTCGGCGAGGCGAATGGTCTTTTCCACCCGAAAAACCACCTGATGAGGGCCGTTATCCAGCTCGATACTGTCTGCACCCCGCAGCAGGGAGCTGGAGACTTTTTTCCCGTCCAGCACCAGCAGGTCAATGTCGGTTGAGAGTCTGAGGGTGGTTGCGAAAACACAAACCGGCATGATTAACGCAACCACAGCCCAGGCAATGCCGGTTTTCATAGCAGACTCCTGTAGACAAACTACCCGGTAAGAATGTATCAAAAGTTTTCGACAAACACGTTTACTAACATATAGACATATTCTGCCGTTTTGCCCTCATACTTCTGTATGGGATGCGTGGTTGAGATGTCCGCTTTGACGTACACTTTGAAAAAAGCCAGGAGGAAGAGCATGAAAGAGAACGACATTGTCGAGATTCTGACGTCCACGCGCACTATCGCGCTGGTCGGCGCGAGCGATAAACCGGATCGCCCAAGCTATCGGGTCATGAAATACCTTCTGGATCAGGGTTATCACGTGATCCCGGTCTCGCCGAAGGTGGCGGGGAAAACGCTGCTGGGCCAGCAGGGCTATGCGACGCTCGCGGACGTGCCGGAAAAGGTGGATATGGTGGACGTTTTTCGTAATTCAGAGGCGGCCTGGGGCGTGGCGCAGGAGGCGATTGCCATCGGCGCGAAAACGCTGTGGATGCAGCTGGGCGTGATTAATGAGCAGGCGGCCGTGCTGGCGCGCGATGCCGGGCTGAAGGTGGTGATGGATCGCTGTCCGGCAATCGATATTCCCCGTCTGGGGCTGGCAAAATAAAAAAAAGCCCGTTTGACGGGCTTTTTTACACCTTTAGTTGCGCAGTCTTGGTGCCTGTAACTGTTTGCGGATGGTCTGAGCAAGCTCGTCCATAGTGGGTTGTTCCGGATGCTCATCCTGTAGTTCACCACTCAGCTGCGCTTCGGCAAGATAGGTATGGACAGGCTGACCATCGTCGCCCTCCATAACCACATGATACCAGGGCGCGGCGCGAAGCTCTGCGTCAACGGCCAGATCGTCTGCTGACGGTTCATCAAGGGAATACTCCGGGTCGATATCCACGACCACACCCAAATATCCAAGCAAGGTGTGGCGGACCTGCTGGCCGATACCGAATTTGCTGGCAATCATAGTCACCTCCCGGGAAACATTACATACACACTATGTGCGGGCAATATTTCTCTTTTCAAGTTACATGACGCGACAGGCAAACCCTTTCAGATACAGCCCTTCCGGGTAGGTAGCGATCACCGGGTGATCGGCGGCCTGACGGAACTGCTCTATAAATTGTACATCACGACCCGCATCTATTGCGGCATCGGCGATGATTTTTTGGAATAAATCTGTCGTCATCAGGCCAGAGCAGGAGAACGTCAGGAGCACGCCGCCCGGGTTCAGCAGCTGGATCGCCAGCATGTTGATGTCTTTATAGCCACGGCAGGCGCCCATCAGCTGGCTTTTGTTTTCAACAAACTTCGGCGGGTCCATCACGATGACGTCAAATTTCTCGCCCTGGTCGCGGTATTTACGCAGCAGTTTGAATACGTCGTCGCGCACAAACTCCGCTTTGCTCAGATCCAGCTTATTCAGCTCAACGTTCTGCTTCGCCACGTCCAGCGCTTCCTGTGAGGTGTCGACGCTCACCACCTGATCACAGCCGCCCATCAGGGCAGAGACCGCAAAGCCGCCGGTATAAGAGAAGCAGTTCAGCACGCGTTTATCGGCAACGTACTGGCGCGTTGCCAGACGGCTGTCACGCTGGTCGAGGTAATAACCAGTCTTATGGCCGCCCTGGATATCCACCAGCAGCTTCATGCCATGTTCTTCGATAGGCAGCAGGGCAGGCGGCAGTTCGCCGGTGACCGGGCCTTGCGTCAGCTCCATGCCCTCTTTTTTACGTACCGCCACGTCGCTGCGGTCGTAAATGGCACATTCCGGGAACAGGGTTTGCAGGGCGCTAATCAGCGCGGCACGCTGGTATTCCGCCCCGGCGCTCAGCAGCTGCAACACCAGGAAATTGCCGAAGCGGTCAATGGTAACGCCCGGCAGCCCGTCGGACTCTCCGGCAATCAGACGATAGCTGTCCAGCCCGTCACGCTTTGCCAGCCACTCGCGCCACTGCTGCGCCTGTTGCAAACGACGGACAAAGAAGTCGATATCGATGGTTTCTTCTTTATCGAAGGTCCAGACGCGCGCGCGGATCTGAGATGCTGGCGAGTATGCGCCGCGTGCTAACCATTTCCCCTGATGGTCAACAATATCGATGGTTTCACCGAGGCTGGCTTTACCTTCCATGCGGGCAACCGCGCCGGAAAAGACCCAGGGATGGCGGCGCAGTAATGACTTCTCGCGCCCTTTGGCTAACACTAAACGTACACTCATAATTTGCTATTCTGTCGATTCCAATGAAATGGCCGCCATTTTCCCGACTTCAGTGAGGAAATGCAACGCGCCAGTCGGATAAGGAGAAGGATGATGTCAAATGTTTGCACCATTGCCTGGGTTCATGGCCTTGTACAGGGCGTCGGATTCCGCTACAGCACCCAGCGCGAAGCCCTTCAGCTCGGGCTGACAGGGTATGCGCGTAACATGGATGATGGCAGCGTGGAGGTTGTGGCCTGCGGTGAGGCGGATCGGGTTGAGAAGCTGGTGGCGTGGCTGAAAGCGGGCGGACCGCGCAGCGCGCGGGTTGATAAGGTGCTAACGGAACCGCATCAACCCGACCGGGAATACGCTGACTTCAGTATTCGCTATTAAATGCATTTTACCGGCTTTGGCAGGCCGGCGATTTTTGTCGCCTGTTTAGCCGGGCCTTTCGGAAACAGGCGATACAGATAACGGCTGTTGCCTTTCTCTTCGCCAAATTTATTCGCCATGGCTTTGACCAGCATGCGGATAGCCGGCGAGGTGTTGAATTCAAGGTAAAATTCTCGCACGAAGCGCACCACTTCCCAGTGTTCCGGGGAGAGGGTAATTCCTTCGTTTTCCGCAATTTTCTCCGCCAGCGCTTCGCTCCACTGGCTGCTCTCTTTCAGATAACCGTCGTTATCGGTTTCGATCTCTTTGCCTTCAAAACTCAACATATTCATTCACGCGTTAGTCAAAAACCGCCTCAGTCTACCAAAAAAACAAAGCCCCGCATAAGCGGGGCCCTGTTCACAGCACGGTGAGTTAATCGCGGCTGGCGAAGCCCAGGATGCTCAGCAGGCTGACAAAAATGTTGTACAGCGACACATACAGGCTCACGGTGGCGCGGATATAGTTCGTCTCACCGCCGTGAATGATGTTGCTGGTTTCATACAGGATTGCGCCGGATGAAATCAGGATAAACACCGCGCTGATTGCCAGATGCAGCGCAGGCAATTGCAGGAAGATGTTCGCCAGCATACCGACCAGCACAATCACGATACCTGCCATCAGCATACCGCCAAGGAAGGACATGTCCTTACGGGTGGTCAGCACGTAGGCCGAGCAGCAGAAGAACACCAGCGCGGTACCGCCCAGCGCCATACCAATTACGTCGCCCATTCCGGCAGACAGATAGGCATTCAGGATTGGCCCCAGAATGTAGCCCAGGAAGCCGGTAAAGGCGAACGCGGAGAGAATCCCCACCGGTTTATCCGCGGTTTTGTAGGTCAGGAACATCAGACCGTACATACCTACCAGCGTGAGGATCAGGCCCGGAGAAGGCAGCATCAGTACGGTGCTGGCCGTCGCGGTGATCGCCGAAAACGCCAGCGTCAGGCTGAGCATGAAATAGGTATTGCGCAGCACCTTATGGGTGCTGAGTAGCGATGTGCGGTCGCGTGAAGAAGTAATTATACGATCCATGAGTCACTCTCTTATGACAGATGTAATTAGCGCAAAGAATAGGAAACGGCGCGGCAGACGCAAAGTGGTTTTACCCATCTTTACTCAGCCCCTTAGGGATTATACTGGTTTTTTATTCTGGCAAAGCCTTTGTACTCAGAATGAAGTGCGGTTTGTAGGGCGTATTCAGATCAACCTCTTATAGGTCACTGAAAAATATTGCGTTATTTCCCTAAGGCCGCTAAGAGTTATTTCCGGATCGTCATAAAAACAGACAATAAGGCGAAGGAAATGAAACCACAAACACGCACGCACTTTACACTCTCTTTGTTAACCGCAGGGATCCTGTGCGCCAGCACGGCAACCTGGGCGGCTAACGTGCCGGCAGGAACCCAGCTGGCAGATAAGCAGGAACTGGTCAGGAACAACGGCAGTGAACCCGCCTCGCTCGACCCGCATAAAGTCGAAAGCGATGTCGAATTCAATATTATCAGCGATTTATTCGACGGGCTGGTCAGCGTCTCTCCGGCAGGTGAAATCCAGCCGCGCCTGGCGGAGAAATGGGAAAATAAAGACAACACCGTCTGGACGTTCCATCTGCGTCCGGGCATTACCTGGAGCGATGGAACCCCCATCACCGCGGAAGATATTGTCTGGAGCTGGCAGCGGCTGGTCGACCCGAAAACCGCCTCTCCGTATGCCAGCTATCCCGGTAGTATGCGTATCGTCAACGGCACTGATATTGCAGAAGGCAAAAAAGCGCCCGAGTCGCTGGGGGTGAAAGCCATCAATGACAGCACGCTGGAAGTTACGCTCACGCAACCTAACGCCGCTTTCCTGGCGATGCTGGCTCACCCGTCTCTGGTGCCAATTGATAAAGTCCTGGTAGGCCGTTTCGGTGATAAGTGGACCAAACCGGAGCACTTCGTCAGCAGCGGGGCTTATAAACTGTCACAGTGGGTGGTTAACGAACGCATTGTGGCGGTGCGTAACCCGAAATATTGGGATAACGAACATACCGTCATCAACAAGGTGACCTATCTGCCCATTTCCTCTGAAGCTGCTGACGTCAACCGCTACAAAGCGGGCGAAATCGACATTGTTTACACGGTGCCGATCAACCAGTTTGCTCAGCTGAAGAAAACGCTGGGGAGCGAGCTGGACGTTTCACCGCAGCTTGCCACCTATTATTATCAGTTCAACACCACCCGGCCGCCGTTCAACGACGCCCGCGTGCGCAAGGCGCTGAACCTGGCGCTGGATAAAGACATCATCGCCGGGAAAGTATTAGGGCAGGGCCAGCGCCCGGCATGGCTGATCAGCCAGCCGGATATTGGCGGCGTCAAGCTCCAGAACCCGGATTACGCCAGCTGGCCGATGGATAAACGCATTGCCGAGGCGAAAAAGCTGCTGGCCGAAGCCGGATTTAACGACAGCCATCCGCTCAGCTTTAATCTCCTCTATAACACCTCGGAATCGCACCAGCGTATTGCCATTGCCGCCAGCTCAATGTGGAAGAAGAACCTCGGCGTGGAGGCGAAGCTGCAAAATCAGGAGTGGAAAACCATGCTTGATACCATGCACACCCATAACTTTGACGCGGTACGCTACGCCTGGATTGCCGATTACGACGATGCGGCAACCTTCTTGAACAACTTCCGTACCGGGGACAGCCAAAACACCACTCAGTACAGCAATCCGGACTACGATCGGGCACTGGTGAACGCGGCGAAATCGAAAACGGCGGAGGAGCGCGGTAAATTCTACCAGCAGGCAGAAGATCTGCTGGGACGGGATGTACCGGCGATCCCGGTCTATCATTACGTGCGCACGCACCTGGTGAAACCGTGGGTAGGGGGCTTCACGCCAGACAAGCTCGGGTACTACTACACCAAAGATATGTACATCAAAAAGCACTAACGATCCGCAGTGGATATTATGCTGTCAAAACGGCCAATCTGTCGTCTATTCAACCGATTAAACGCATTTTGGCTATTTTTAAAGCGAACGAATGCGCGCACTCTTTACAGCGCGCGGTGAGGTGTTTATAGTTCGCCTCACTTAGGAAGCGTGGCCGAGCGGTTGAAGGCACCGGTCTTGAAAACCGGCGACCCGAAAGGGTTCTAGAGTTCGAATCTCTACGCTTCCGCCAAATTCGAAACCCCTGCGATAGCAATATCGCAGGGGTTTTTGCTTTTGCGCCAGGCTTCCGTCATGCCACCATGTTATAGCTTATCGTGATCCCGGCGTCGGCCTTGCAGACCTGAGCTTTTACGCACCAGGTGTCCTCGATGTTTGCCGGCGTCAGAACCGCTTCTGGCGCGCCCGTGGCGGCGATCTGCCCGGCCTTCAGGAGGATCAGACGCTGGCAATAATTGGCCGCAAGATTGAGATCGTGCAGTGCAACCACCACCGTAAGCGGCAGCTGTGAAACGAGCCGCATCAGCTCCAGCTGGTGCTGAATGTCCAGGTGGTTTGTCGGTTCATCGAGCAACAGCACCTGCGGCTGCTGGGCCAGCGCGCGGGCTATCTGGCTTCGCTGGCGCTCTCCGCCAGACAAAGAGTGCCATCGCCGCTGGCGTAAGCGGCATAACTGCATCAGGCCAATCGCCTGCTCAACCGCAGCCTCATCGTCGCGCGAGGTTTTCTGGAATGTTTTCCGGTAGGGCGTACGCCCCAGTCTGACAATGTCCTCAACGGTCAGTTCTCCGTCGACCTCAGCATGTTGCGGGACAAACGCCATGTGCTGCGCGCGTTTTTTCAGCGGCATCATGCCGAGCGTTGTGCCATTAAGCGCCACGCGTTCGCTGAGTCGTGGAAACAGCCCGGCGAGACAGCGCAGCAGCGTCGACTTGCCCGAGCCGTTTGGCCCTAACAGGCCGATAATCTGCCCGGATGGCAGGTCGAGATCGATATCCTTAAGCACCGTCTGCGCTTGTCGGGTTACGGTTAACCCGGCCACAGTAATATTCATGGATGCTCCTTTCGGTTTTGATAAAGCAACGCCACAAAGACGGGGGCGCCTACCAGCGCAGTCACCACCCCGATGGGCAGAACCTGGTGCACAATCAGCGTGCGTGAGACGATATCGGCGAGGATCATAAAGTGGGCGCCGATAAGAAACGTCAGCGGGATAGATAGACGATGGCCCGGCCCACATAGCATGCGCGTTACATGGGGAATGACCAGCCCGACAAACCCCACTGCGCCCGTGGCGCTCACCAGCGTTGCGGTAACAATGGCACAGGTCAGCAATAAGACAATACGCACGGCGGTAACCGGGATCCCCAGCGTGGTGGAGACCTCATCCCCGAAGGTGAAGGTGTCCAGCGCCCGTGAAAAGAGCAATACCACCAGTAAACCCGCAAGCGTAACGGCCAGCGCCAGCAGCGCGTCAGGCCAGCGCACGCCGCTCAGACTTCCCAGCAGCCAGAACATGACGCTACGGGACTGCTCGGCATTGGCGGACGTACTGACGACGTACGCGGTCATGGCGTTGAAGAGCTGGGTGCCCGCAATGCCAGCCAGCAAAATGCGCGACGGGCTTTCACTCATCCCGTTCGTAATCACCATGATGAGCGCAAAGGCGGCGCACGAACCGACAAACGCACCGCTGCTTACGCCAATCACGCTCCCCCCGATGCCGAGAAGCATCACGCAGACGGCCCCCAGCGATGCGCCCGCGGAAATCCCCAGCAGATAAGGCTCAGCCAGAGGGTTACGCAGGATCGACTGTAACACCAGCCCGCACAACGCCAGGCCGCCGCCGTTGCACGCGGCCATTACTGCCCGGCTCATGCGATATTGCCAGACGATACCTTCCTCCATTTGCGGCAACGCATAAGAGGTCAAACCCAGTCCGTTGAGGATCGCTTTCCCGGTACTGGCATACGACACCGGCATATCACCGATACTGGCGGCAAAGACCAGCATCAGCGGCAGCGCCATGGCACCTGCTGCCAGTAAACCCTGCTGGCGGCGGTCAAAAGCGAAATGACTCATTGTTCATCCCGGAAAGTAGCCAGCCGATCGCTGATAAGCTCAACCGCATCGACGTTACGCAATGAAGGGTTTAACGACATCGCTGGCACCACGATGATGTGGTTGTTCCTGACCGCAGGCATGTTCTTTGTCACCGGGTCACTGCGCAAGAACGCTTTTTTTACCTCAACGTCATCGGCAGGGTAGAGCCTGCGGGACATCCCGGCGATAACAATCACGTCCGGCTGCGATCGGGCTATATGTTCCCACGTTACAGCGGGCCATTCGTCGTGAGAGTCAATAATGTTCTTCAACCCCAGCGTGCGGCTGATCCAGCCAGGCGCGCCGTAATTCCCGGCCACCCAGGGATCGCCATTCAGACGGCTGCTGGAGAACCAGAATACAACGCTAAGCGGTTTCGCTGAGACGCGCGCCTGGGCCTTTTTAATACGCTCCGCCAGCGCACGATTGAGCTGCTCACCTCGCGCGGAAACATCAAAAATCGTCGCCAGATCTGTCACTTCCCGTGTAATTTCCGCCAATGAAAACGGCGCGCTACGTGCTCCGTCTGCGTTTGAGGTTTCCGTTACCGTTTTATCCGTGCAGTCGGCAGGGGAGATCCACGTATTAATCCCCAGCGACGCAAACTGCTCACGGGTTCCCACTTCTCCCTGCGGACCAATGTGCCAGTGATACTGTGCGAGAACGAGTTCAGGTTTCTGCCCTGCCACGGCTTCAAAGGAGGGGGAATTATCTGCAAGCCGGGGGAGGTTTTTTCCGGCATCCTCCAGCGGGGCCGGGAGCTTGCCGAACCAGACTGACGTCGCGGCGATCGTTTTCTCCAGCCCCAGTGCGAGCAGTAATTCTGTTTCATGCTGACCCACGGTCACGACGCGCTGAGGAGCCTGCGTAAAGGTTTGCTTAACGCCGCAATTTTCAATCGTGAGGGGCCAGGTGGTTGCGGTGAAAGCGGCAGGCGCCATGGAGAGCAGTGAAGCCAGAAATAACCCATTTTTAAGTAACATAGAACGCAATCCGAAATTGTTATGTTATAACATAATACATATATTGTGACTGAGAGCAACACGCTCACCGTCGCTTGTTGCAGAAACGAAAGGCTGGACTATTCTCAACATACCCACCTGGCATTCGCGGGTTGCCTGAAAAATAACAAGATTTCTGACCTGGGGTAGTAAGGATGAAAAAGATCCTGCTCGCGTTTGCGTTCTGTTTTGCCGCCCTGAGCGCCTTCTCATCGTATGCCGCAGAGCCCCGCCAGGCGCCTACGGAGCAGGAGCGCGCCCGAACGGTCTACATCTTCCATCAGCCCATCGTCATGCTCCAGGCGAAATTTGGCCTGACCACGCCGGAAGAACGCGTTTTACGCATCCGCAACACCCTGCGCAATTTTACCGAGGCGGATGTGCGTGAGCCGCTCAGCATCGTTCCCGTGACCCGCTATAACCAGCAGGGACGGCTAATAGTGATGAACGGGAAACCTGTGATGCTGCTGACGGAAGGGGATTTGGACGAAGGGGACGATCTTACCCTCGATCAGGCCGCACAGCGCGTGCTGGCGCGCATGGAAGCGCAAAGGATGGCGCTGCGCGATCAATACGATACCGGCTGGCTATTTGCTCTCTCCGCCGCCTGGCCGTTTCTTCCCGGTGCAAACTCGCTGGCGTTTAAAGGTATTAGCGTCTTCTTTGGCCTGATGTTAACGCTGGGCTCGGCAGGGGTGATGAACCATGCCATGAGCGGTCTGGTCCTGATTTACTCCCGCGCGCTGCGCAAAGGCGATGTCATTCGGGTGGCGGATAACGAAGGCAAGGTCAGTGAAATTGGCATGCTGGCGACCAAAATTATTACCCGGGAAAATTATGTCGTTACCTTGCCCAACGCGGTGGTGGTGAGCGGTAAGATCACCAATCTGAGCGCGCTACAGCCCGATGGCAGCCTCAATCTGACGGTCAGCGTCACGATCGGTTATGACACCCCATGGCGTCAGGTGCATGCCATGCTGGAGCTGGCCGCGAAACGGGCAAAAGGGATTGACCTTTCCGAGCCGCCGCTGGTACGCCAGTTAGGGTTAATGGACTGGTATATCGCTTACGAATTGCAGGTCCGTCTGCTGCCCGAACAGTCCCTCGCGGTTGCCCGCAATGAACTGCATAGCCAGATACAGGATGTGTTTAACGAATTTAACGTGCAGATCATGTCCCCGAATTTTGTTATGCAGCCAGAGGGCAGCGTAATGGTTGCCAAAGAGAACTGGTATACCGCGCCAGCCAAACCCCCTCAGGTCGAAACGTGACGGCCCGGTTTTTTGTGGCAAGGCAAAATGTTACAGCTTTTAATCGACGATCGCCGATTTTACACGGGTCATCGCCAGAATGTTTTTTGAGCGCATATTTAATTTCTCGAGGATCCTCACGCGGTAGGTGCTGGTCGTTTTTTGTGACAGTTGCAGCTTTTTCGCGATCTCATGGTTTTCCAAATGAAACAGCTTCAGCACGTCATATTCGCGTCGCGTAAAGGAGTGTGTTCTGAGCGCCCGGTAAAAGCGCATCAGCTGCTGAAAAGGGTGAGCAGTAAAATGCATCGACGAATAGATAATATTATCGATTCTCACTGCGCGGTTGGCTTCTATCTCATGCATCAGGACAATGTAATCACGCTTAACTTTTTTGACCTGCCGAATGGTTTTATTGCGTAACTTATCCTGTTCAATCGCAATGATAATATCCATCGCCTGATCGACCCCATCAAGATCGTGAATATCCGCGTCATCGCGAATCAAATGGGTTGATGTCAGGGAGCTTGATACACCATGGCAAAGGTAATAGTTATCACTGATAAATAAAAAATTCATAATCGTCGTTAAATAAAGTCATGGCTAATCTCTTATCGCAGTGATCTACGGTTAATGGGTGTTGTGCGAAAAAGAGTCTAAATGACCACCCGCGAATCTAATAAACGTTATGAATGTAAAAATAAATGTTTACATTTTAGCCAGTCGATGGCGAAGAAATCAGCGGGACGGAAGGGGAGGACGGAAGACGTGTAATGTTATGCAATTTCGTGCTTTACATCATGCTCAGAGATGTTTATAGTGCGCCTCACTTTGGAAGCGTGGCCGAGCGGTTGAAGGCACCGGTCTTGAAAACCGGCGACCCGAAAGGGTTCTAGAGTTCGAATCTCTACGCTTCCGCCAAATTCGAAAACCCTGCGATAGCAATATCGCAGGGTTTTTTCGTTATTCCAGCCCCAGCGTATACTGCGCGATTTTGAAGTAGATAATCAGCCCGGTGCCGTCGATGAGCGTGGCGATAAACGGTGCGGAGACCACCGCCGGATCGATTTTGCAGCGTTTCAGTACCATCGGGATCACCGACGAGACGATGGCGCTCCACAGTGTAATGCAGACCAGCGTCAGGCTGACGATGAGCGTGATTTCCATCCCAATACCCATCATCCAGGCGCGAACGCAGCCCGCCAGACCCAGCGTGGCGGCAATCATTAACGAGGTGCTGATCTCTTTGCGCAGCACGCGACCCACATCGCGAAGGTGGACTTCACCCAGCGCCATGGCGCGCACCAGCGTCGAGGTGATCTGCGTCCCGCTGTTTCCGCCGGTGCCAATCAGCAGCGGAATAAAGAACGCCAGCGCGATGGCAGATTCCAGCGCCTCTTCAAAATGCTGGATCACCGAACTGGTATACGCTTCCGCAACAAACAGCAGCAGCAGCCAGACGGAGCGTTTCTTCCACAGGCTGAAGGCGCTGGTTTCCAGATAGGGCTTCTCCAGCGGCAGCGTCGCCCCCTGAAGCTGGGCATCTTCAGTAACGTCATCTTCCAGCAGATGGGCGATTTCACGCTCGGTAAGGCAGCCTACCAGCTTGCCGTGGGTCACCACCGGCACTACATCCGCACCCGCGTGCGCCAGCAGCCCGGCGACATCCGCCCGCTCATCTTCCGGTTTGAGCTGAATAAAATCCGATATCATCAACCCCTTAACAGGCTGCACGGTGTCCGTGGCCTGCAATAATATGCGTACGGCGATTAAACCCGCGAGGCGACCGTTATCTTCGATAAAAATATGCGACGGAATATCATCATCTTTTAATTTTTCAAAGAACTGCTCGCGTGCCAGAGCTACGCATAATGAAATATCGATAACGATAAAATCGGTATTCATATATTGCGCGATGGCGCTGTCATTAAAAGCCAGGTTTTGGTTGTGAATAGCGTAAGACATAGTAAATTCCCTTTGAATAATAAAATCTCTCAGGGGCGAGCAAGACAGGGCATGTCGGAAAGGAGATCCCCACGTCCTGGGTTCAGCACTGTACACCGTATCCCACAAGGGAAGTTATACTGACAAAGCCTTGATTCGACAGTGCCTGTTTTACCCTGTGCCGGTTCTCTCGAACCCACCAGAGCGATAACGTGTATTTGTACAGGAGCCTCGCCATAACGAGATCGTTGTAAAACGAGAGGGATAATACGCCTGTTTAAATTTAGTGCTCAGAAAATTAAATAATGTTTAAGAACGGTTTAGGTAAATCTTATTAATAAAATGTTGAGGGTTTATTTAAGGTTATTCATTTTAAATGGACAATTAAATTATTAACGGGGGAGGGGAAAATGACATGGTTTGATAACCTGCTGAATCATTTTGCGCTATATCCGGCACATCTGTTTGTGCTGTTATTCGTGATGGCGCTGAGCAAATCGACGGTGCTGATCTCCTCCGTGCTGCCGCCTGCGTCGGTGATGCTGCTGGCGTGCATTACCGTCAGCCAGGGGAGCATGCATCCTGCGCTGACGTGGCTCGCCGTGGTGATGGGGGCAACGGCGGGTTCGGTGCTGAATTACCATATCGGCCAACTGATGGGGCATACCAGGATGGTCACGCGCTTCACCTCAAAGCATGCCAATAAGTTCCTGCGGGTCCAGCATCAGCTGCAAAAGAACGGGGTCATCGTGCTTTTTACGTCGCGCTTCCTGGCGGTGTTGCGTTACATCGTCCCGCTGGCGGCCGGGATGCTCAGGCTGAACGCCGTCAAGGTCTACGCCGTCAGCCTGCTTTCCGCCTGTGCGTGGGCGGCGCTGTATGTCGGCGCGGTCACCGGCATCAGCGCCTTTTGAATTACAGGCTCCCCATTCCGCCGTCCACCAGCAGCTCCGTTCCCACCGTGTAGCTCGACTCGTCGGACGCCAGATAGAGCGCGGCTTTTGCCAGCTCGGTCGTCGAGCCCATTCTGCCCAGCGGCACCAGCTTAATGACTTCTGCCATCATCGCGTTAAGCGCCTCGTCGCTTAAGCCCGTTTTCGTGAACGCCGGGGTTTCCACCGGGCCGGGGCTCAGGCCGTTGACGCGGATCCCGCGCGGCAGCAGCTCCGCCGACAGCGTGCGCGCCAGCGACAGCAGGGCGGCCTTGCTCGCGGCATACACGCTGCTGGTGGGCAGGCCGATGCGTGCGCTCACGGAGCCGCAGAGGATCACCGAGGACGGGTTATTCAGCAGCGGCAGCAGCGCCTGAATTAAAAAGAACGGTCCCTTCAGGTTGATGTTCATCAGACGGTCCCAGGCCTCTTCCTGCCAGGCTTCCAGCGGCGCGTGCGTCACGTCACCGGCGTTGAGAAAGACCGCGTCGAGGCGCGGCCAGCGGGCGGCGAGGGTCTCCGCCAGCGCTTTTTGCGACGAAATATCGCCTGCGTCGGTTGGGATCACCCAGGCCTTATCGCCCAGAATGCGCTCTGCTTGGGCGAGGGTATCCGGGTTGCGTCCGGTCACGGCGACGCGCGCCCCTTCGGCGATAAACGCCTGCGCGGTGGCGAGACCGATACCGCTGGTGCCGCCGGTAATCAACGTATACTTATCGGTTAAACGACCCATGTTCTTCTCCTGAAATGTCTCTGGAGAAAGCACTATAGAAACGTTAGTATCGAAAGGAAACCAGGTACCAAATGGATACTAACGAGGCAAGAGGTGTGAAATGGCAGAGATGCTGGAAACGTGCTGCGAAAAAAAATCTGAGGCGTATACCTGCCCGATGACGCAGTTTGTGAACCTGATTTCCGGTAAGTGGGCGATCCCCATTCTCTATCGCCTGATTGTGTTCAATACGCCCGTTCGCTTTGGCGATCTGCTGCGTGCCGCTGCCCCCATCACTCAGAAAGAGCTGACGAAGCAGCTGCGCCTGTTTGAGCAGCGCGGGCTGGTGACGCGAACTGTCTACCCGGAGATCCCGCCGCGCGTGGAGTATCAGATCACCGAGCTGGGGCTAACCCTTCAGGACGCACTCTCGCCGCTGGCCGCCTGGATGAGCGAATACGGCGACCAGCTTCAGCGTTAGGCTACTGTTTTACGTAGCGCGGATCCCGGCTTCATCGGTGAGATCGGCCAACAGAATATCGACTGCCACCCCGTAGCGCGCGTCGCGAACAATCAGCAGCGACCACCAGTCGCCGCTAATATCCAGCGAACGGGCGACGGGGCAGGTGCTCTCTTCAAGGCGGGTACGTTTCACAGCGAATTCTCCGGTGGGGTATGGTTTTTTTATAAAACTAATCGGCACACGCCGTAAGCACGTTAATCATCAGTTTGAGAAATGCTTCCCGAAAAAACTGTCACGGATCTGTCACACTCAGGGCGACATTAAAAACGTGTGAGGAATTAGGGATGAGAAAAGCACTACTCGCAGTTGCCGTTGCAGGTACCCTGTCCGTGACCTTTGGCGCACAGGCGCAGGACACGCCGGATGGCTATCAGCTGGAACAGGTGCTCATCATGAGCCGCCATAACCTGCGCGCGCCGCTTGCCAATAACGGCAGCGTGCTGGAGCAGTCCACGCCGAAGCAGTGGCCGGAGTGGGACGTCCCGGGTGGACAGCTCACCACCAAAGGCGGCGTACTGGAAGTGTATATGGGTCACTATATGCGCGAGTGGCTGGCCGAGCAGGGGATGGTGAAGACGGGTGAATGCCCGCCAGCGGATACCGTCTATGCCTACGCCAACAGCCTCCAGCGCACCGTGGCGACCGCGCAGTTCTTTATCACCGGCGCGTTCCCGGGGTGCGATGTTCCTGTGCATCACCAGGAAAAAATGGGCACCATGGACCCCACCTTCAATCCGGTCATTACCGATAACTCTACTGAGTTTCGCGAGAAAGCGTTGAAAGCGATGGAGACGGAACGGCAGAAAATGCAGCTGGATGAAAGCTACAAACTGCTGGAACAGCTGACAAACTACAGCGAATCGCCGTCCTGCAAGGAGAAAAAAGTCTGTTCCCTGACGGAGGCGAAAGATACGTTCAGCGCCGATTATGAAAAAGAGCCGGGCGTCTCCGGGCCGCTGAAGGTGGGTAACTCGCTGGTGGATGCGTTCACGCTTCAGTATTACGAAGGCTTCCCGACAGACCAGGTGGCCTGGGGGGAAATCAAAACCGATCAGCAGTGGCGCGTGCTGTCGAAGCTGAAAAACGGCTATCAGGACTCGCTGTTTACGTCGACGGAGGTGGCGCAGAACGTGGCTAAACCGCTGGTGAAGTACATTGATAAAGCGCTGGTGACCGACCAGGCAAAAGCGCCAAAGATCACCCTGCTGGTGGGGCACGACTCCAACATCGCCTCGCTGCTGACCGCGCTGGACTTCAGGCCTTATCAGCTGCACGACCAGCAGGAACGAACCCCGATTGGCGGTAAAATTGTCTTCCAGCGCTGGCATGACAAAAACACTAATCAGGAGCTGATGAAAATTGAGTATGTCTACCAGAGTTCAGAGCAGTTGCGTAACGCCAGCGTACTGTCGCTGCAATCCCCTGCGCAGCGCGTGACGCTGGAGCTGAAGGGCTGTCCGGTGGATGCGAACGGCTTCTGTCCAGTCGATAAATTCAATGCGGTGATGAACAACGCGGCGAAATAGAAGAAAACCCCCGCGCGCGGGGGGAACGTTCAGACGTTTTTACGTTCGATGGTTTGCTCGCCCCAGAACAGCGAGTCTTTGTCGGTTTTTTCGAAGGCGCGAACCAGCACTTCATCGTTGCCTTCTTCCCAAATCTGCTCAGCCAGCTTTTCGTCATAATTGGCGACTTCAAAGATGGCTTCGGCAATCTCCGGAGAGGTATTGCGTAAACTTGCCCATTCGCCCACGTGGTGAGCTTTGGATTCTTGAGTTGGCATACTTGTCCTCCTGTTGGGTTAGCCGTTCAGTTTTTTGGCAAGACCCGCGACGTATTCACCCTGATAGCGGGCGATAGAAAGTTCTTCATTGCTTGGCTGACGTGAACCATCCCCACCGGCAATGGTTGTCGCGCCATACGGTGTCCCGCCACGAACCTGGGAAACATCGAACAGTTCCTGCGCGCCGTAGCCAATCGGCACAATCACCATCCCATGATGGGCAAGGGTAGTCCAGGTGGAGGTGATCGTCTGCTCCTGGCCGCCGCCCGTGCCGGTAGAGCTGAACACGCTGGCCAGCTTGCCGTATAACGCGCCGGAGGCCCAAAGCCCGCCCGTCTGGTCGAGGAAGGTGCGCATCTGGCCGGACATATTGCCGAAGCGGGTCGGGGTGCCGAAGATAATGGCATCATAGTCCGCGAGCTCCTGCGGGGTAGCGACCGGGGCGTTTTGTGTTTTCCCCCCGGCTTTGGCGAAGGCTTCCGCCTGCATGGTTTCCGGTACGCGTTTAACCACGACCTCAACGCCGTCTACTTTGTTTGCGCCTTCTGCTACTGCGTGAGCCATGGTTTCAATGTGTCCATACATGGAATAATAGAGCACCAGAACTTTTGCCATTTTGCATCACTCCTCGTTGGTTTTTCTTACAGCGGATCGCTGCGTTCCTTTAAAGATATGACATCACAGCCAGACTGCAAAAATGAACGGCATTTCTTTGATATATAACAATATCTTTTGGTTACGTGTCTTGTAGCAAAATGAAACAACTTTCACGGCGCGGATTTTTCAAAATATAAGAATGGCTTATGAATAACTTCCCCGATATTTCATACGAAAGGCTGAGATCATGTTGCAGAATATTACCTCTCGCTTGCCGGATAGCCGCATTACACTAAGCTTAGTTTCACGCGGCACAGATAAAGGCACTGCCCTTGAGCCGCGAGGTGAAAGAATCCTCTTTTACTGAATGCAATATGATGTCTAATGTTTCACACTCTGGAGGTTAGAGATGGCAAACCATCGTGGTGGTTCAGGTAATTTCGCTGAAGACCGTGAAAGAGCATCAGAAGCAGGTCGTAAAGGTGGCCAGTCTAGCGGGGGCAACTTCAAAAACGACCCTCAGCGCGCATCAGAGGCTGGTAAAAAAGGGGGTAAAAATAGCCACGGCAGCAATAAGTAGTACGCCGGGTTAACGCCCTGCCGCCGGGTTTCCCGGCGGTTTTTTTATGTCAGCTACATTGAACTGTCATCAAAGGCATCGCACACTACAGGATTAATTCTTCGTGCTGGTGTCCCATGTCCGTTTCCCGTTTTACCTTCTCCATTAAGCCTCAGGAAGCGATCCTGATTTTGATCACCATGTTCTGGGGCGGAACCTTTCTTGCCGTTCAGTACGCGGTCACGATGAGCGATCCGTTTTTCTTTGTAGGGCTGCGCTTTGCAACCGCGGCGATTGCCGTGGCGCTTATTTCGCTGAAAACCCTGCGCGGGTTGACCCTGAGAGAGCTTAAGGCGGGTGTCGCCATTGGTGTGGCGATTGCCATGGGCTACAGCCTGCAAACGTGGGGGCTCCAGTCTATCTCCAGCAGTAAATCCGCCTTCATCACCGCCATGTACGTACCGCTGGTGCCGCTGTTGCAGTGGTTGTGCCTCGGCAGAATGCCGGGCTTGATGTCGTGCATTGGCATCGTGCTGGCGTTCATCGGCCTTATTTTATTAGCCGGGCCGGAAAATAATCTGCTGGCGCTGGGGCCGGGGGAGATCATCACTCTGGTGGGGGCCGTCGCCATTGCGGCAGAAATTATCCTGATTAGCGCCTGGGCAGGAAAAGTGGACGTCAAGCGGGTGACGGTGGTGCAGCTTACCACCGCGTCGCTGGTGGCGTTCGCGACGATGGTGCCGGCAGGGGAGTCCGTCCCGCCGATGTCTACCGGGCTTATCGTCGTGGCGCTGGGGCTGGGCATTTTCAGCGCCATTATCCAGGTCACCATGAACTGGGCGCAGCGCAGCGTATCCCCAACTCGGGCGACGGTCATTTATACCGGTGAACCGGTATGGGCGGGTATTTTCGGGCGACTCGCCGGGGAACGTCTGCCCCTGCTGGCGCTGGTGGGCGCGGCGTTTATTATCGCCGGGGTGCTGGTGAGCGAGTTGAAGTTAAAAAAACGACGTAAGGCGACTGCCGGATTGAGCGCTGAACAAGGGGCAGATAGCTAATAACGCGCAGCCTGCCCGTTTAGCCCGGCGGCGCTTCGCTTGCGCGGGCCTACTTGCCAATTGTAGGCCGGGTAAGCGTAGCGTCACCCGGCAAGAAAGCGGCACGTATTTCAGGTGGAGGGGGTGATGGCTTTTCCTTGCGGTACATCCCTTTTCCGGCGGCTCAGCAGGGCATTGAGCAGGATCGCGCCGAAGGTCGCCGTGCCAATCCCGCCCACCGTAAATCCGCCCAGCGTCAGGGCGAAATCACCCGCCCCCAACACCAGCGTTACCGCCACCATGATCAGGTTACCGTTCTGGCTCAGATCAACATGATTCTGCACCCAGATACGTGCCCCTGCCACGGCAATCAGACCAAATACCACAATCGAGGCGCCGCCAATCACGGGGGCCGGGATGGTGTGGATCAATGCGCCGAATTTCGGGGAAAAGCCGAGCAGCATCGCCATCACCGCCGCCGCCACGAAGACCAGCGTCGAGTAGACTTTGGTCACAGCCATCACGCCGATGTTTTCCGCGTAGGTCGTCACGCCGCTGCCGCCGACCGAGCCGGAGAGCATGGTCGCCAGACCGTCTCCCACAAACGCCCGCCCCATATACGGATCCATATTGCGCCCGGTCATTCCCGCTACGGCTTTCAGGTGGCCCAGGTTTTCAGCCACCAGAATCACCGCGACAGGCGCGATGAGCATCATCGCCTGAGCGTTAAAGGTGGGGGAGGTCATCTGCGGCAGGCCGAACCAGGCGGCCTGGTGAATCAGTGTGAAATCAACCGGTTTGCCGAGACCGAACACGTTCGCCAGCAGCGCGTAGACCAGACAGGCCGCAATCAGCCCGACCAGGATCAGCAGACGCTGGATCATGCCGCGCGTAAAGACCGCCACCACGCCGATGCACAGCACCGTTATCACCGCCATCCAGCTTTCAAATGGTGAGCCGGATACGCTCTTCACCGCAATCGGCGCGAGGTTCAGGCCTATCGCCATCACCACCGCCCCGGTGACGACGGGGGGCATCATCCGCTCGATCCAGCGCGTGCCGACTTTCATCACCACCAGACCGGTCAGGGTGTAGACCAGCCCACAGGCGATAATGCCGCCGAGGGCCACGCTCAGGTTGGGGTTAATACCTTGACCGTTAAACCCGGTCGCTGCAATGACCACCCCCACGAAGGCGGCGCTGGAGCCCAGATAGCTGGGCACACGCCCGCCGGTGACAAAAAAGAACAGCAGGGTACCCATACCCGACATCAAAATGGCGAGGTTAGGATCCAGCCCCATCAGCATGGGCATCAGCACCGTCGCACCAAACATCGCGACCGCATGCTGCACGCCCATCACCATGGTCTGCCCGAGCGGAAGCCTTTCATCCGGCGCGACCACGCCTGCTTCTGTGGAGGTCGATTTCAACTGCCAGTGGGGAAGTCCGAACATGATCTGTCTCCTGAAGGCGGATTAACAGGCGGGTCGCATAAGTGCGTGATAGCCGCGGTCAAACCACACCAGCCCTTGCGGCGCCGGGTGGCGTACGATGGATACAATGTCGCAAAACAGAATGTCGTGAGTGCCAACGCTCACCACCTGGCTGATGCGGCAGTCGAACGAGGCCAGCGCATTTTCCAGACGCGGGCAGCCCGTGTCGCCTGTCTGCCAGCGGGCAGCGGCAAAGCGGTCCGCCATCGGCGTTTTCCCGCCAAACAGGTTGGATAAAGGCTCCTGTCCGGCACTCAGCGTGTTAACGCACAGGGTGCGGTTCTCGCTGAAAATCGGCCAGACCGACGCGCCGCGGTTCAGGCACACCAGCAGGGTAGGCGGGGAATCCGTGACGCTGCATACCGCGCTGGCGGTGAAGCCCGCCAGGCCTGCCGGGCCGTCGGTGGTAATGATATTGACCGCTGCGCCGACGCAGGCCATAGCGTCGCGAAAGGTTTGTTTATCCGGTGTCATCACGTTCGCTCCTTACGCCAGCCCGCAGGCATCGTCAAAGGCCAGACGCGGCAGGCGTCCGTAAAGTTTGGTCGTATCGCCATAGCCGATGTTAATCAGCAGATTGCTTTTGAGTAGCGTGCCCGTGAAAAAGGCCGCGTCCACTTTTTCCCGGTCAAAACCCGACATCGGCCCGGTGTCCAGCCCGAGCGCGCGGCAGGCGAAAATCAGGTACGCGGCCTGCATTGAGCTGTTGCGAAAGGCGGTCTCTTCCGCCAGCGCGGGGCTGGAGGTAAACCAGCTTCTGGCATCGCCGTGTGGGAACAGTTCAGGCAGGCGCTCATAAAACTCGCTGTCCCAGGCGACAATCGCCGTGACCGGGGCAGTGAGCGTTTTCTCAAGGTTGCCGCTGGAGAGCGCCGGGCGCAGCTTCTCTTTTCCTTCCGGGCTTCGCACAAACACAATGCGCGCCGGGGAGCAGTTGGCGGACGTCGGCCCCCATTTCATCAGGTCATAAATCTCGCGCAGCGTCTCGTCACTGACCGGTATATCCAGCCAGCCGTTATGGGTACGTGCGCCGGTAAACAGCGTTTCCAGCGCGGCGGGCGTGATGGCTTCGCTCATTCAAGCTCCTTACAAAGCGGGTTCTGGGCTGTGCAGCAGGCTGGCAAGCCCGTTCAGCAGCAGAGTGTTAAAGGTGTCCGGCGCGGTCACGTTGCAGGCATGCCCGCCCTGGCGCATGACCGTTTTGCGGGCGTGCGGGAGGGCGGCGTGCAGTTCAGCGGAGCAGACGGACGGCACCAGCAGATCGTCGGTGGAACAGATAATCTGCACGGGGCAGCGAACGCGTGCAGCGTGGCGGCTAAAATCGGCCTGCTTCAGGGCATGCAGCCTGCGCAGCAGATTGGCTTTGCCCTGAAAATGGGCCAGCGCCAGCGCCTCCTCGGCCTCAAGCCGCGGGGCGCGGGCGGCCATCCAGTCTGCCGGGTAGAGGAACAGCGGCTGTGCTTCTACCCACGCCTGCGCGCCGCCCGCATGCAGCAGGCGTTCGCGAACGTCAAAACAGCGGCGGGTATGGGCATTGAGGGTCAGCCAGCCGTTGACGCAGACCAGCGCGGTGAGGGCGTCGGGCTTATCGATAGCCAGCCGCAGGCCGACCAGCGCCCCCAGCGCGTGACCGACCACGCAGTAACGGGCGATCCCGGCCTCGGCTAACGCCAGCGCGAGCTCGTCGGCTATGTGTGCGAGGGTGTAGTCTTCCGGCAGGGTATCCGGGTTATTCCCCGTGCCCCGCTGGTCGTAGCACACCACCTGATACTCCTGCCCCAGCACGGCGAGCTGGGGCAGCCAGTAGCTGCCGCTGCCGCCGAGCCCGGCAATCAGTACCACCACGGGCGCGCCCGCAAAGGGGGGCGGTGAAATGGACAGTTTCATGGCCGCCTCACTTCGCGATGTGCGCAACGGTGGCAATTTCAACCAGCGCTTCGGGCTTTACCAGCCCGCACTGGATGCAAAACCGCGCCGGTTTATCGCCGGGGAAAAACTCCGCGTAAATCTCGTTAATCGCGGCGTAGTTTTTCCAGTCGGTGATAAAGATGCTGTTGAAGGTCACGTCCTCCATCGTCCCACCCGCCGTTTCGATCACGGTTTTGATTGTCTCCAGCACGTGGCGGGTTTGCGCCTTTGGGTCATCGATAAACACCACGTTGTTGTCTTTATCAAACGGCAGCGTGCCCGAGACATACACCACGCCGTCGGCGAGGGTGCCGGGGACAAACGGGGCAATCGGGGTGCTGGTGCCCGGCGGAATAATCACGGATTTCGGCATAGCGGTTCTCCTCAGGCGATGTGGGCGAGCGGGGGATCCAGCGCGTCGCAGAAATCATTGACGTTACTGACCCAGCCAAAAAAGGTTTCGATATTGAACAGGGCGGCTTTCTGGGCAAAATCCGGCCCGGCCTGATGGGTGGCATCCTCCAGCACCACCCCAAAATACTCGAGGAAAAAGCCGTCGCGCAGGGTCGACTCCACGCACACGTTGGTGGCAATGCCCGTAAAGACCAGATGGCGAATGCCCCGGCTGCGCAGCAGGCTGTCGAGCGGGGTATTGAAAAAGCCGCTGTAGCGCGGTTTCGGCAGCACGATATCGCCGGGTTCCGGTACCAGCTCATCCACCAGCTGATAATCCCAGCCGCCTTTCGCCAGCAGCGTGCCCTGGAGTTCGGGCCGTTGGCGCATGGTTTTCAGGGCGTTGGATTTGTGAAAGTTGGGTGAGCCGGGACCGCCAGCCTCGACGTACTGGTCGTCCCAGCCGTTCTGGAACCAGACGATCAGCATGCCCGCAGCACGCGCGGCGCTCACGGCGGTTTTGATGTTCTCAATCACCGGCTGCGTGGTGGAGACGTCAAACCCGGCCAGATCCAGATACCCGCCTTTACTGGCATAGGCGTTTTGCATATCCACCACGATCAGCGCGCTGCGCTGCGCGTCAAAGGTAATGGCTTCCGGGCGAGCGTTGAGGGTCGTCATTACGCCACCTCCTTCGTCACGGCAGGGATGTGGGCGCGGCACTGCATCAGCGGCTGAATGCGCTCGCCGAAAGTTTCCACGCCGGTGAGAAAATCATCGAAGGTCAGCAGCACGCCTTCGGCGCCGGGCACGGCAGCCACTTCGTCGAGCATTCTGGCCACGCTGGCATACGAGCCAACCAGCGTGCCCATGTTGATATTGACGGCAGACGTCGGGTCGGCCATCTGGCGAACGTTGGTGTCCGCGCCGGAGCGGGTATCCTTCTGGCTCTGCTCGGTAAGCCAGCTCAGCGCTTCGTCATCCGCGCCGTCCTTGTATCGTTCCCATTTGGCGCGCGCGGCGTCGTCGGTTTCGTCGGCAATCACCATAAACAGCACGTAGGAGCCCACGTCGCGCCCGGTTTTGTCGGCGGCCGCTTTCATGCGTGCCGCGGTGGGCGCGAAGGCGGCCGGGGTGTTAACGCCTTTGCCGAAGCAGAAGTTGAAGTCGGCGTATTTCGCCGAGAATTCCATTCCCGCGTCGCTCTGTCCGGCGCATATCACCTTCATCGGCACCGACGGCTGCGGGCTGACGCGGCAGTCGTTCATGGTGAAGAAGTCGCCTTTGAAATCGCTTTTGCCGGTGCCCCACAGATCGCGCAGCACTTGCACATATTCGGTCAGGTAGTCGTAGCGACGGGAGAAGTAATCGTCCCCCGGCCAGATCCCCATCTGCTCGTACTCCGGCTTTTGCCAGCCGGTGACCAGGTTAACGCCAAAGCGCCCGCCGGAGATGGAGTCGATGGTGGAGGCCATCCGCGCCACGATTGCCGGGGGAAGGGTAAGGGTGGCGGCGGTGGCGTAAATCTGGATGCGCGAGGTTACCGCCGCCAGGCCCGCCATCAGGGTGAAAGACTCCAGGTTGTGGTCCCAGAATTCGGTCTTACCGCCGAAACCGCGCAGCTTGATCATCGAGAGCGCAAAGTCGAAGTGGTAGTGCTCCGCTTTCTGCACGATGGCTTTATTCAGCTCAAAGGTCGGCATGTATTGCGGGGCAGTGGTCGAGATAAGCCAGCCGTTGTTGCCGATCGGTACAAATACGCCAATTTTCATCACGAACCTCTCTTCACTACATTGCAGGTGAATACGATTTTGCAAAGGCAGTGCCACTTTTGAAAATGGCAGTGTTATTAATGTGTTAATCAGAGGTTGGTGAGATGATGCGTGTGAAAGTGGACTAAATGGTCAAAAACATTGCACAGAAAACAGGCACTCATGCGCGATGGGAGTGCAGAAGGTCGTGGCGAGACGGGGGTTTTGCTATGCTGTTGGCTACGCAGAATAAGGAGAGCGAAAATGACACAAGGCGCAGTGAAAACACCCGGTAAACGTTCGCAGGCGGTGAGCGCCAAGAAACAGGCGATCCTCAGCGCCGCGCTGGAGACATTTTCGCAGTTTGGTATTCACGGTACGCGCCTTGAGCAGGTGGCGGAGCAGGCCGGGGTGTCCAAGACCAATCTGCTCTACTACTACCCGTCGAAAGAGGCGCTGTATGTGGCGGTGATGCAGCAGATCCTGGATATCTGGCTCGCACCACTTAAAGCATTTCGCGAAGAGCTGGCCCCGCTGGTGGCGATAGAGGAGTACATACGCCTGAAGCTGGAGGTATCGCGTGATTACCCGCAGGCATCAAGGCTGTTCTGCCTGGAGATGTTGCAGGGCGCGCCGCTGTTGCAGGCGGAGCTGACCGGCGATTTAAAGCAGCTGGTGGACGATAAATCGGCCATTATTGCCGGATGGGTCGCCAGCGGAAAACTGGCGCCCGTCGATCCGCATCATCTGATCTTCATGATTTGGGCCTCAACCCAGCACTACGCTGACTTCGCGGCCCAGGTCGAGGCGGTGACCGGTAAAACGCTCCAGGACGAGGCGTTTTTCCAGAGTACGCTGGATAACGTGCAGCGGATGATTATCGAAGGGATCCGTGTGCGCTAATCAGCCGGTTGGAAAGGGCAGCTTAAATTGCCCTCTTCACACTGCATCAACGAGGCCAGAAAGGCTTCGCGCTCCGCTGTTTTCTCCGTCAGGCACTGGTTGATAATCATCGGCTGAATAGTGCCACCTTCGGTTCCTGAACCCATCAATTTACAGTCTGCGTCACGCAGGGCGATCCACGCCTGCTGCGCCTTTTTCAGCAGGTCGCGCTGAGGGGCTGCCGCGCGTTTGATGGCGGCCTGGTACGTCTGGTTGAGCTTTTTATCCGCAGCCTGGTACTGCTCTGCCGCACAGGCACTGAGTTCTGTCTGGGTGGTCGCTTTGTCGCACTCGTCGGCCAGCGCACTGGCGCTGAGCAGCAGTGCTGCGCCTGCGAGAAATATTCTTTTCATCATTCCCTCCGTGTAAAAAAGCCGGATGCGCTGCGCTTATCCGGCCTACGGTGATTTTGTAGCCCCGGTAAGCGTAGCGTCACCGGAGAGAGTTTACACGATTAACCGATTGTCATCAGGCTGGCGTTACCGCCCGCCGCCGCGGTGTTGACGCTGAGCGAGCGCTCAACGTACAGACGCTCCAGCAGCAGGTTGGTTTCCCCGCGCGCAAAGCCCTGCACGGAAACGATGGCACCGCTGCGGGCCGCCACCTGCTCACACAGTTCGCGCAGCTGGTCGGAATCACCGTGGTAGATCACCGCGTCAAACGGCTGGGTCAGCAGGGCATCGGCTTTCGCAAAGCGAATGCGGGCCGAGACCGCTTTTGGCAGCTGTTTGGCGAGGTCGCGATGCAGGGCATCTTCCGGCCACAGCACCTCACAGCCCGTTGCCGTTGCGGCTGCCAGCTGCACCAGCGCGTCCTGCTCGTTATCCGCCACGCACAGCACACGCTCGCGCGGCATCAGCGTCCAGGTGTTGCGCTCACCGGTAGGACCCGGCAGCAGACGCTGTGTTCCCGCCTGCGCCAGCTCGCCGTACTGCTGTGCAATCGCATGCAGCTCGGGACGATTTTCAGCCCACTTAATCAGCGCGTCCAGCGGTTGGGTCAGCACGGCTTTCACCTGCGCATCCACCGGATATTCCGCGTCCTGACGCGCCAGCGTCACGCCCAGCGCATTTTCCGGACGGTTTGCCAGCAGACGGTACAGATAGAGCGGACCGCCCGCTTTCGGGCCGGTGCCGGAGAGACCTTCACCGCCGAATGGCTGCACGCCCACGACCGCGCCAACCATATTGCGGTTGACGTACAGGTTGCCGACTTTAGCATTGCCGGTCACCTGGGCAATAGTTTCGTCGATACGGGTATGCACGCCAAGCGTCAGGCCGTAACCCGAGGCGTTGATCTGATCTATCAGCTCGTTGAGGTTGTTACGGTTGTAGCGCACCACGTGCAGTACCGGACCGAAGACCTCTTTTTTCAGCTCGTCGAAGCTTGCCAGCTCAATCAGCGTTGGCGGCACGAAGGTGCCTGTCTGCCACTCGCGGGCATCTTCGCTGTTCTCGCGCACCGCCTGGAACACCGGACGGCCTTTGGCACGCATGGTCTGAATGTGGTTTTCGATGTTGGCTTTGGCTTCCGCGTCGATCACCGGCCCGATGTCGGTGGTGAGACGGCCCGGGTTGCCCATGCGGCATTCCGCCATCGCACCGCGCAGCATCTTCAGCGTGTGGTCAGCCACGTCATCCTGTAAGCACAGTACGCGCAGGGCGGAACAGCGTTGGCCCGCGCTGTCGAAAGCAGAGGCCAGCACGTCAACGACGACCTGCTCGGTGAGCGCGGAGGAGTCCACGATCATGGCGTTCATGCCGCCGGTTTCAGCGATCAGCGGGGTAGGACGGCCCTGCGCATCCAGACGGGTGGCGATGTTGCGTTGTAGCAGGGAGGCCACTTCGGTAGAACCGGTAAACATCACGCCGCGTACGCGGTTATCGGAGGTCAGTTTGGCCCCGACCGTTTCACCGCGCCCTGGCAGCAGCTGCACCACGCCCGCCGGTACGCCCGCTTCCAGCAGAATGCTAATGCCCTGGGCGGCAATCAGCGGGGTCTGCTCTGCCGGTTTCGCCAGAACGCTGTTGCCTGCGGCCAGCGCCGCGGCAATCTGGCCGGTGAAGATCGCCAGCGGGAAGTTCCACGGGCTGATACACACCACCGGGCCGAGCGGACGGTGGGTTTCGTTGTCGAAATCATCGCGCACCTGACCGGCGTAGTAGTGCAGGAAGTCGACCGCCTCGCGCACTTCGGCGATGGCGTTGCTGAAGGTTTTACCCGCTTCACGCACCAGAATGCCGATAAGCTGCTGCATCTGATCTTCCATCAGCACCGCCGCGCGTTCCAGAATGGCGGCACGCTCCTGCGGCGGGGTGGCAAACCAGATTGGCGCGTTGTTCACCGCGCTCTCCAGGGCCTGCTCCACTTCCGTTTCCGTGGCTTCGCGCACGTAGCCGACGATATCCTTCGGCTCTGCCGGGTTGATCACCGGCTGCATTTCACCGTCCTCAACGGACTGCTCAAGGATCGGCCTGGCCTGCCACTTCTGCAATGCGCTGTTAAGCAGGGCGGAAGAGAGCGACGCCAGACGGTGTTCGTTCGCCAGATCCAGACCCGCCGAGTTGACGCGGCCCGCGCCGTACAGCTCGCGCGGCAGGGCAATTTTCGGATGCGGCAGACCAATCTGGCCTTCCTGCGCCGCCATCTTCTCAACGGCCTGTACCGGATCGGCCACCAGTTCGTCCAGCGGCAGGGTGGTATCGGCGATGCGGTTAACGAAGGAGGTGTTCGCCCCGTTCTCCAGCAGACGACGCACCAGGTAGGCCAGCAGGGTCTCGTGGGTACCTACCGGGGCATAGATTCGGCACGGACGGTTCAGCTTGCCGTCGGCCACTTTACCGGTCACTTGCTCGTACAGCGGTTCACCCATGCCGTGCAGGCACTGGAACTCGTACTGGCCCGGATAGTAGTTCTGACCCGCGAGGCTGTAGATCGCCGCCAGGGTGTGGGCGTTGTGGGTGGCGAACTGCGGATAAATCAGGTTCGGCACGCCGAGCAGTTTTTTCGCGCAGGCGAGGTAAGAGACGTCGGTATAGACCTTGCGGGTATAGACCGGATAACCTTCCAGACCTTCCATCTGGGCGCGTTTGATTTCGCTGTCCCAGTAGGCGCCCTTCACCAGACGGATCATCAGGCGGCGACGGCTGCGGCTGGCCAGGTCAATCAGGTAGTCAATGACGAACGGACAGCGTTTCTGGTAGGCCTGGATAACGAAACCAATCCCGTTCCAGCCCGCCAGCTCCGGCTCGAAGCACAGTTTTTCCAGCAGGTCGAGGGAGATCTCCAGACGGTCCGCCTCTTCGGCGTCGATGTTGATGCCGATGTCATACTGGCGCGCCAGCAGGGTCAGGGACTTCAGGCGCGGGTAGAGTTCTTCCATCACCCGGTCGTACTGCGCACGGCTGTAGCGCGGGTGCAGGGCGGAAAGCTTGATAGAGATGCCCGGACCTTCATAAATACCGCGACCGTTGGACGCTTTACCGATGGCGTGGATCGCCTGCTGGTAAGAGACCATGTAGGCCTGCGCGTCGGCGGCGGTCAGCGCCGCTTCACCCAGCATGTCGTAGGAGTAGCGGAAGCCTTTGTCTTCCAGCTTGCGGGCGTTCGCCAGCGCTTCGGCAATGGTTTCCCCGGTGACGAACTGCTCGCCCATCAGGCGCATCGCCATGTCCACACCCTTGCGGATCAGCGGCTCGCCGCTCTTGCCGATGATGCGGTTCAGAGAGCGCGACAGGTTGGCTTCGTTATGGGTGGAGACCAGCTTGCCGGTAAACAGCAGGCCCCAGGTGGCGGCGTTAACGAACAGGGACGGACTGCGGCCAATGTGGGAGTGCCAGTTGCCGTTACTGATTTTGTCGCGGATCAGGGCATCGCGGGTGGCTTTATCCGGAATACGCAGCAGCGCTTCCGCCAGACACATCAGCGCCACGCCTTCCTGCGAGGAGAGGGAGAACTCCTGCAACAGACCCTGCACCATACCGGCGCGTCCGCTGGCGGTTTTCTGGTTACGCAGCTTGTCGGCGAGCTGATACGCGAGGCTGTGCGCCTGAGCGGCAACGGCTTCCGGCAGGCGCGCCTGCTCCAGGAGCATCGGCACGGCGTCGGTTTCGGCACGGCGGTAGGCGCCGGTAATGGCGGCACGGCTGACGGACTGCGGCAGGATCTGCTCGGCAAATTCCAGGAACGGCTGGTGGTTCTCTTCAACGGCCGTCGCGGCCTCTTCGCTTTCGTTCGCTGCACCCGCCAGCAGGGCAGGCAGCTCCGGCAGACCTTCTTCACTCTCCAGTCTTTCCAGATAGTTAAAAATCGCCTGCTTGATTAACCAGTGCGGTGTGCGGTCGATGCGGGTCGCAGCGGTTTTAATCCGTTCGCGGGTAGCGTCATCCAGCTTAACCCCCATGGTGGTCATCCCCATGCCAAAACTCCTGTTGTTCTGTAATAGCGTTCTGTTGATAGCGTGAAATATCCACCATGTTGCAACTTTGTGCAACCGTGTTAAATGTGACCTGGTCTGCAAGCTGGAAAATGAATGGATTGTTAACGATTAGTTAGCTGTGAAAAAGAACGTGCGGCGGTTTCTGAGCCCAGTTTTTATGCGGTGCTTAACACTTTTTAAAGGTGCAACCCGTAAAAGCGTGAGCGAGTGCAACCTATAGGAAAGACGTATAAAACCAGGGATGAAATTCATGTAAATGCAGTGTTAAATCGTTTGTCAGTGGGATGCGTATACGGCAGGATAGCGCGCCCAACGGAAACACATACACACATCACTACGTTCCGGTGATGACATAACAAGGCAACCCGGACGGTTGTCGCTCGACATTTTGGAGAATTTGAATGGCTATTAGCACACCGATGCTGGTGACATTTCTCGTTTATATTTTTGGCATGATCCTGATAGGGTTTTTGGCATGGCGTTCCACTAAAAACTTTGACGACTACATCCTCGGCGGGCGCAGCTTAGGCCCGATGGTCACCGCACTCTCTGCGGGCGCTTCCGACATGAGCGGCTGGCTGCTGATGGGGCTGCCGGGCGCGATTTTCATCTCCGGTATCTCCGAAAGCTGGATCGCCATCGGCCTGACCGTCGGCGCGTGGATCAACTGGAAGCTGGTGGCAGGCCGTCTGCGCGTGCACACCGAAGCCAACAACAACGCCCTGACGCTGCCGGACTACTTCACCGGACGCTTTGAAGATAACAGCCGTATCCTGCGCATTATCTCCGCGGTGGTGATCCTGCTGTTCTTCACCATCTACTGTGCCTCCGGCATCGTGGCGGGCGCGCGCCTGTTCGAAAGCACCTTCGGCATGAGCTATGAAACCGCCCTGTGGGCCGGCGCCGCAGCAACCATCCTCTATACCTTCGTGGGCGGATTCCTGGCGGTAAGCTGGACCGATACCGTGCAGGCGAGCCTGATGATCTTCGCCCTGATCCTGACTCCGGTGATTGTCATTTTCACCGTCGGCGGCTTTGGCGAATCGCTGGAAGTGATCAAGCAGAAGAGCATCGAAAACGTCGATATGCTGAAAGGGTTGAACTTCGTCGCCATCGTCTCTCTGATGGGCTGGGGCCTGGGCTACTTCGGCCAGCCGCACATTCTGGCGCGCTTCATGGCGGCGGATTCTCACCACACCATCGTTCACGCGCGTCGCATCAGCATGACGTGGATGATCCTGTGTCTGGCGGGGGCGTGTGCGGTCGGCTTCTTCGGTATCGCGTACTTCAACAACAACCCGGCGCAGGCGGGCGCGGTGAACCAGAACGCCGAGCGCGTGTTCATCGAGCTGGCGCAGATCCTGTTCAACCCGTGGATTGCCGGTATTCTGCTCTCCGCGATCCTCGCGGCGGTGATGTCCACCCTGAGCTGTCAGCTGCTGGTGTGCTCCAGCGCCATCACCGAAGACCTCTACAAAGCGTTCCTGCGTAAGGGCGCGAGCCAGAAAGAGCTGGTGTGGGTAGGGCGCTTTATGGTGCTGGTGGTTGCGCTGGTGGCGATTGCGCTGGCGGCAAACCCGGAAAACCGCGTCCTGGGGCTGGTGAGCTACGCCTGGGCGGGCTTCGGTGCGGCATTTGGTCCGGTGGTGCTGTTCTCTGTACTGTGGTCACGCATGACCCGCAACGGCGCGCTGGCGGGGATGATTATCGGTGCGGTAACCGTTATCGTCTGGAAACAGTTCGCGTGGCTGGGCCTGTACGAAATCATTCCGGGCTTCATCTTCGGCAGCCTCGGTATCGTGGTGTTTAGCCTGCTGGGTAAAGCGCCGTCTGCGTCTATGCAGAAACGCTTTGCGGAGGCGGACGCGCACTATCACTCAGCGCCGCCGTCTAAGCTCCAGGCTGAGTAATTTTCCCCTCACCCTAACCCTCTCCCCGGTGGGGAGAGGGGATAGTCCTTTCACCTATGTGAGTCTTCATCAATGAGAATTAAAACAGGGTTAATGGTGGCAGCATTCGTGATGCTGTCGGGCTGTAGCGCACCCGCACAGCACGCGGCGGTGGAAACCTGCAAAGCAGAAAATCAGATGCAGCAGACCACGCTTTATTTCGGCTTAAACCGTCCTGCCGGGGCGCAAATCACAGGCAACGAATGGCAGCAGTTTGTCGACCAGGACGTGACGCCACGCTTTCGCGATGGTTTAACGGTATTTGATGCGCGCGGTCAGTGGCTGGGGAATGATGGAAAAGTGGCGCGCGAGCCGAGCAAGGCATTGATGCTGATCCACGCTAAAGACGCGCAGAGTGAGAAGAATATCGAAGCGTTGCGCGGGATCTATAAGTCACGCTTCGCGCAGGAGTCGGTGATGCGGGTCGACCAGCCGGTGTGCGTGCAGTTTTAATGAAAAACGGCGGGAAACCCGCCGTTGTTGTATCGTAGGCCCGTGCAAGCGAAGCGCCGCCGGGCACAAAACTTACAGCACCAACCCCGCAAAGCTTGCCGACAGCAGGCTTACCAGCGTTGCCCCGTATACAAGGCGTAAACCAAACCGCGACACCACGTTACCCTGTTGCTCATTCAGACCTTTTATTGCCCCCGCCACAATGCCGATGGAAGCGAAGTTAGCGAACGATACCAGGAACACGGACAAAATCCCCAGCCCGCGCGGTGACATTTGATGGGCTATTTTTTGCAGCTCGATCATCGCCACAAATTCATTCGCCACCAGTTTAGTTGCCATAATGCTCCCCGCGCTTAAGGCATCGCTCAGCGGAATACCAATAAGCCACGCCAGCGGATAAAACACATAACCCAGAATCTGCTGGAAGCTCATGCCAAATATGCCGGAGAAGAGGGCGTTAATGGCGCTAATAAGGGCGATAAAGCCAATCAGCATCGCCAGAATAATCATCGCCACCTTAAAACCGGCCAGAATATACTCGCCCAGCATTTCAAAGAAGCTCTGGGATTCGTGCAGTTTTTCCAGCCTGATATCCGGCTCCGCTTCCGGGCGGGCCGGGTTAATGACCGAAAGAATAATAAAGGTGCTGAACATGTTCAGGATCAGCGCCGCGACGACAAACCTGGCGTCGAGCATAGTCATATAGGCCCCGACAATCGACAGCGAAACCGTCGACATGGCCGTGGCAGCCATCGTAAACAGACGACGCGAGGAGAGATCGCCCAGCACGCCTTTGTAGGCAATGAAGTTTTCCGACTGACCGAGGATCAGCGAACTCACCGCGTTAAAGGATTCCAGCTTGCCCATGCCGTTCAGTTTTGACAGCAGCGTCCCGATCACCCGAATAAAGATCGGCAGAATACGCCAGTGCTGAAGAATACCAATCAGCGCCGAGATAAAAATAATGGGGCAGAGCACGCCAAGGAAAATGAACGCCAGCCCTTTTTCACCCATCCCGCCAAAGACAAAATTCGTCCCTTCGGCAGCGAATTTAAGCAGCGACTCAAAGAAACCGGAAACGTATTTAATAATAAACAGGCCGCTTTCTGCGTGGAGGAAAAAGAACGCCAGCGCGATTTCGATCACGATCAGCTGTAAAACGAAACGAATACGAATTTTTCGGCGGTCGAAACTCACCAGCCAGGCGAGCGCAAGAATAATCACCAGCGCCAGCAGGAAATGGACAATTTTAAACATGGCTTATTTTCAGTTGGTTTTCGAGGCGGACATTTAGCCACAGCCCCGGTTAACCGTAAATGGGCATTTTCGTTATACCTTATAAACGTAACGGTTACTCAGGCAATTATTACTCCGCAATGCGTTTACATCTGGTCATCAAAACTCAACACATTTCGCTTGTTTTTCTTGTTGCCGTAATGATAATCACTATCACAAGAATTTACTTTTCTTTGCATCAGTTGACCGCGATAAACATTTAAGGTGTCGGCATGTTTGTTCCTTTTCTCATTATGTTACGTGAAGGCCTTGAAGCGGCCCTGATTGTTAGCCTTATCGCCAGTTATCTGAAGCGTACCCAGCGCGGACGCTGGATTGGCGTCATGTGGGTTGGGGTTTTCCTTGCTGCGGCGCTCTGCCTGGGCCTCGGTATCCTCATCAACGAAACCACCGGGGAGTTCCCGCAGAAAGAGCAGGAGCTGTTTGAAGGGATCGTCGCCGTGATTGCGGTGGTGATCCTCACCTGGATGGTGTTCTGGATGCGCAAGGTCTCCCGTAACGTGAAGGTACAGCTTGAGCAGGCGGTGGATAACGCCCTGCAAAAAGGCAACCACCACGGCTGGGCGCTGATCATGATGGTCTTTTTCGCCGTGGCGCGTGAAGGCCTGGAGTCTGTGTTCTTCCTGCTCGCGGCTTTTCAGCAGGACGTGGGCATCTGGCCGCCGCTGGGCGCGGTGCTCGGGCTGGCCACGGCGGTTGTGCTTGGCTTCCTGCTCTACTGGGGCGGCATTCGTCTTAACCTGGGCGCGTTCTTCAAGTGGACCAGCCTGTTTATTCTGCTGGTGGCCGCAGGGCTGGCGGCAGGGGCGATCCGCGCCTTCCACGAAGCGGGTCTGTGGAACCACTTCCAGGACGTGGCGTTCGATCTCAGCAACGTCCTGTCGACCCATTCACTGACCGGTACCCTGCTCGAAGGGATCTTCGGCTACCAGGAAACGCCGAGCGTCAGCGAAGTGGCGATGTACTTTATCTATCTGGTTCCGGCGCTGATCCTGTTCGCTATGCCGCCGCGTACCGGCTCGCAGACGTCGCGCGTAGCGCCGTAAGTGCTGTTTTAGTTACAACATACTTTTAAAGGGAAGAGTCATGGCCATTCAGTTCCGTCGTAGTGCGTTATGCGCAGGCATTGCCGCGCTGTTCGTGTCTGCCTTCACCGCTCAGGCGGCAGATATTCCGCAGGTAAAAGTCACCGTCAACGATAAACAGTGCGAGCCGATGACCATCACGGTTAACAGCGGTAAAACGCAGTTTATTATTCAGAACCACAGCCAGAAGGCGCTGGAGTGGGAAATTCTGAAAGGCGTGATGGTGGTGGAAGAGCGCGAGAATATCGCGCCGGGCTTCAGCCAGAAGATGACCGCAAATCTTCAGCCCGGGGAATATGACATGACCTGCGGCCTGCTGACTAACCCGAAAGGTAAGCTGATCGTCAAAGGCGCAGCGACGGCGGACGCGGCCAAAGGCACGGCGCTGCTGAGCCTCGGCGACGCCATTACCGCCTATAAAGCCTACGTCACCAAAGAGACAGCGGACCTGGTGGCAGGCACCAAAGCCTTTACCGACGCGGTGAAAGCGGGCGACATCGAAAAAGCGAAATCCCAGTATGCGCCTACCCGTCAGCACTACGAGCGCATTGAGCCGATTGCCGAACTGTTCTCTGACCTCGATGGCAGCATTGACGCCCGTGAAGACGACTACGAGCAGAAGGCCACCGATCCGAAATTCACCGGCTTCCACCGTCTGGAAAAAGCCCTGTTTGGCGATAACTCCACCAGTGGGATGGAGAAATACGCCGAGCAGCTCAACAGCGACGTGCTGGAGCTGCAAAAACGCATCAGCGAGCTGGCATTCCCACCGTCGAAAGTGGTGGGTGGCGCAGCGGGCCTGATTGAAGAAGTGGCCGCCAGCAAAATCAGCGGTGAAGAAGATCGTTACAGCCACACCGACCTGTGGGACTTCCAGGCGAACGTCGACGGCGCACAGAAAATTGTCGAGCTGCTGCGGCCTCAGCTGCAAAAAGAGAACGGCGAGCTGCTGGCGAAAGTGGATGCCAACTTTAAGAAAGTTGACGCTATCCTGGCGAAATACCGCACCAAAGACGGGTTCGAAACCTACGACAAGCTGACCGATGCTGACCGTAACGCGCTGAAAGGCCCGATAACCACCCTGGCGGAAGATCTCTCCCTGCTGCGTGGCGTACTGGGTCTGGATTAAGCGATGAACAAGCATGACGAATACGACGTGGCGGAACCTTCCCGACGTCGGTTGTTAAAAGGGGTAGGGGCGCTGGGCGGCGCGTTTGCCCTGGCGGGAGGCTGTCCGGTGGCGCATGCGGCAAAACCGCAAAGCGCCCCTGGCACGCTCTCCCCGGATGCGCGTATGGAAACGCAGCCGTTTTATGGTGAGCACCAGGCGGGGATCCTGACGCCGCAGCAGGCCTCGATGATGCTGGTGGCTTTCGATTCGCTGGCGAGTGATAAAGCCGACCTTGAGCGTCTGTTCAGGCTGTTGACCACGCGTATTGCCTTCCTCACCGCCGGCGGTCCCGCACCGGAAACACCGAATCCGCGCCTGCCGCCGATGGATTCCGGCATCCTCGGCGCGTTTATCGCTCCCGATAATCTGACCATCACCGTGTCGGTGGGGGAATCGCTGTTTGATGATCGCTACGGACTGGCGAAGCAGAAGCCGAAAGCGCTGCAAAAAATGACGCGATTCCCGAATGATTCTCTCGACGCGGCGCTGTGCCACGGCGATCTGCTGTTGCAGATCTGCGCTAATACCCAGGATACGGTGATCCATGCCCTGCGCGATATTATCAAGCACACCCCGGATCTGCTGAGCGTGCGCTGGAAGCGGGAAGGTTTTATCTCTGACCACGCCGCGCGCAGTAAAGGGAAAGAGACGCCGGTCAACCTGCTGGGCTTCAAAGACGGCACCGCCAACCCGGACAGCAGCAATACCGCGTTGATGAAGAACGTGGTATGGGTGACGGCGGATCAGGGCGAACCGGCCTGGGCGGTCGGAGGCACCTATCAGGCGGTGCGTATCATTCAGTTCCACGTGGAGTTCTGGGACCGCACGCCGCTGAAAGAGCAGCAAACTATCTTCGGTCGCGATAAGCAAACCGGCGCACCGCTCGGCATGAAGCACGAGCACGATGAACCCGACTACGCCCGCGATCCGAACGGGGATGTCATCGCGCTGGACAGCCATATTCGCCTCGCCAATCCTCGCACCAAAGAGACGCAATCCAGCCTGATGATGCGCAGGGGCTACAGCTACTCGCTGGGGGTGACCAACTCCGGTCAGCTTGATATGGGACTGCTGTTTGTCTGCTATCAGCACGATCTGGAGAAGGGATTCCTCACCGTGCAGAAGCGGCTCAACGGCGAAGCGCTGGAGGAATATATTAAGCCCATCGGCGGCGGCTATTTCTTTGCCCTGCCCGGCGCGCGTGACGCGAACGCCTGGCTCGCTCAGGGTCTGATAGAAGCCTGATAATCGTCCCTGCGACAGTTCGCGGGGACATTATTTTTTCGAAGGACTATCTTATTGTTATATTTCTGTAATATTTCTATATAAGACTGATTTTCCATGTAGGGGCAGTCCTAAAAGTTGCATTCAGGTAAAATAAATGTTGCATTTATGATAATTCCTGATGTACTTAAGAGAAGACAGCGGTAGTTCCCGGCAGTGATGCTAACTCACTATGGAGATCGCGAATGGTTGCGTCCTGTACTGGACAAGGTAAACACATCAACCGCAGTACCCGGCGCGGAGGCTCAGACTCCGGCAGCGATTTCTTCACCACCAAATTCTCTCCTTCACCTCAAGAACCTTTTTCTACCGACGTGCATAACGGTGCGCGTAGCCGTTGTATATCGTCATCCGGTAATGCAAGCAATGGCTTACAAGGAAGCCAACCCTCTGATGTTCGTGCGCATAATCGTGCCGATGCTGGCGCGTGTGATGAATACCAACAACTCAAGGTGCTATCCATGGGAAGACAGAAAGCAGTGATCAAAGCTCGTCGTGAAGCAAAACGTGTGCTGAGACGGGATTCACGTAGCCATAAGCAGCGTGAAGAAGAATCGGTCACCTCGCTTGTGCAGATGAGCGGCGTAGAATCCATTGGCATGGCGCGGGACAGCCGCGATGCATCGCCAATTGTGGCGCGGAATGAAGCTCAGGCGCACTACCTGAATGCTATCGAGAGTAAACAGCTCATCTTTGCAACCGGGGAAGCCGGATGCGGGAAAACCTGGATCAGCGCCGCCAAAGCGGCGGAGGCGCTGATTCATAAGGACGTGGAAAGGATCATCGTTACCCGTCCGGTACTGCAAGCGGATGAAGATCTGGGCTTCCTGCCCGGCGATATTTCCGAGAAGTTTGCCCCGTACTTCAGGCCCGTCTATGACGTGCTGGTGAAGCGGTTGGGCGCTTCCTTTATGCAGTACTGCCTGCGACCAGAGATTGGCAAGGTGGAAATCGCGCCGTTCGCCTATATGCGCGGACGTACATTTGAAAATGCGGTCGTTATTCTTGACGAGGCTCAGAACGTAACCGCTGCGCAAATGAAGATGTTTTTAACGCGCCTCGGGGAGAACGTGACGGTTATCGTCAACGGCGATATTACCCAGTGTGACCTGCCGTCGGGCGTGAAGTCCGGCCTGAGCGATGCCATGTCACGTTTTGAGGAAGATGAGATGATAGGGGTGGTCCGCTTCACAAAAGAGGACTGCGTCCGCTCAGCGCTGTGCCAACGAACGCTGGAAGTGTACTCCGACTAAGATCATTTCACATTTTAAGTCATTTCTTCCCGGCGTTATGCCGGGAAGCTTCCTTTATTCCCTCTGCACGCGTGGCTTTTTTAAATCATATTTATTTCCTATAGCATTCAACAGGATTTACGCCCCGTTTTGCGGTAATAATAATATTACTGTTAATTTGCTGCGAACGCTTTTTATACAGGTCACGGAAATGTGATATGTATTTATAATACCCACAAAATATCTATGAATATAATGATCATGCTAATTATTGGTTTAAAATTAAACGTGAATGTTGTCACAGAACATGACTAAGCAGTAAAAATTAAGTTGGTGTCTTTTGGGTAATTATCTATGTTTCGTACTTGTTCAGACAAAATTCTAAAAAGAAACTCGCCAGGGGATCGTTTCCTCTGGAACATCACGCTAAGGGTCATACATGAACGAACTGGTTAGTGCAATTAATGGTGTTATCTGGAGCCCGGCGTTAATATTTTTATGTCTGGGTGTCGGCCTCTATTTCTCGCTGCGTAGTCGCTTTCTGCAATTACGGCATATAAAACTTATGATTACCCTGATGTTTCAGGGGCGTCCTACCGAGGCAGGCGTGTCGTCGTTTCAGGCGCTGACGATGACGCTGGCGGGCCGCGTGGGGACAGGGAATATTGCCGGTGTAGCGACCGCCATTACCTTTGGTGGACCCGGTGCGCTTTTCTGGATGTGGATCGTGGCATTTTTGGGGGCAAGCTCTGCTTTTGTCGAATCCACGTTAGGTCAGGTTTATAAAGAGAAAATTAACGGCGAATATCGTGGTGGTCCTGCCTTTTATATTGAGAAAGGGTTAGGCGTGAAGTGGTACGCATGGTTATTTGCCATCGTAACGATTTTCTCCTGCGGATTATTACTGCCAGGTGTGCAGGCAAACTCCATTGGTGCGAGCCTGGATATTGCCTTTGGTCTGAGCCCAAATGTCACGGCGGCGTTACTTGCTGTGCTGTTGAGTTTTATTATTTTTGGTGGCGTAAAAAGGATTGCCAGCTTTAGCAGCATGGTGGTTCCGTTTATGGCGCTCGGCTATATTATTGTCGCGTGCGTGATTATCGCTATCAATATTGATCAGCTTCCTTCAGTTATATTGCTGATCTGGAAAAGTGCTTTTGGCCTTGAAGCTGGGTTTGGCGCTATTCTGGGCCAGGCCATCATGTGGGGCGTCAAGCGTGGCGTCTATTCCAACGAGGCGGCGCAGGGTACCGGGCCACATGCCTCCTCGGCGGCGGCCGTAAGCCATCCGGTGAAACAGGGGCTGGTTCAGGCGTTCTCCGTGTACATCGACACGCTGTTTGTCTGCTCCGCGACCGGGTTTATGCTGTTGATCACCGGGCTGTATAACGTGCAGGGCGTCGACGGCGCAGCGCTCTATACCGGAATAGCGGGCGTGGCCGCAGGACCGGGATATGTCCAGACGGCAATGGAAAGTATGATGCCGGGCTTCGGTAATTATTTTGTTGCCATCGCGCTGTTCTTCTTTGCCTTCACCACGATCATTGCTTACTACTACATCGCTGAAACGAATATCGCCTACATCAACCGTAAGATTCATCGCCCGTGGCTGACGTTCCTGCTCAAGCTGTGTCTGATGGCTTCGACGGTATATGGCACGGTACGCACCGCGGATCTGGCCTGGGGATTAGGGGATATTGGCGTAGGGCTGATGGCATGGCTCAACATTATTGCCATCGTTCTGTTGCATAAAAAAGCGTTTGCCAGCCTGAAGGATTATGAAATCCAGAATGCACAGGGGTTGGATCCACACTTTGACCCGGTTCGGCTGGGGATTAAAAATGCGGATTACTGGCTGGAGGAGCGTAAGGATGAAGCGGGTTTGAATATTGGCCAGAGACTTGCTCCCGAGGGAAAGCAACCGGCTGGAAAGCTGAATAGCTGAGGAATGGTTGAGACAGGCCCGTGCTTTTGTACGGGCTTTTTTTTGTAGGTGAGGCAGCTCGTGTCGCACCGGGGGGGATTGACTCGCTTCGCTCGCCCTGCGGGCAGCCTGTTCGCTATGCTCTCAGTCTGTCCAACTGGCTGCCGCCAGTTGTCGAACCCCAGTCGGGGGTTCTCATCCCCCCCTTTTCGGAGAATATAAAAGAAAAAAGCCCGTACTTTCGTACGAGCTCTTGTCTTGAATATGGCGGTGAGGGGGGGATTCGAACCCCCGATACGTTGCCGTATACACACTTTCCAGGCGTGCTCCTTCAGCCACTCGGACACCTCACCATATTGTTTTGCTGCCTGACCGCTTGGGGGGCAACGGGGCGCTACTATAGGGAGTTGCGCTAAAACGGTCAAGCAGATTTTCAGCATTCGTGCTTGTTCGGTTAAGCCTTAATCAGCTTATGTCGCAGCGCGCAGGATTAACGCTGCGAATCGAGCACTTCGCTATTTTTCACCACGTCCTGCGCTTTGCTGTAGCTTTCGATCAGCAGCTGGTAGGCCGGGAAGATGTGTGTGTACACCTCAGCCCATTCACCCGCATCTTCACGGTTCCACGTGCGCTGAATTTCGGAAGCAACAGCAGCCGTGTCCATCGGCACCACGCCTGCCTGCACCACGCGCGCCAGGGTGATCTCCTGCGCCATTTTGCTGTAGGTGCCGGAGGCATCAATCACCGCAAACACTTTATATCCGTCCGCCACCGCGCTGATGGACGGGAAGGCCATGCAGACGCTGGTGATCGTCCCCGCGATAATCAGCGTTTTGCGCCCGGTGGCTTTCACCGCCGCCACGAACTCCGGGTTATCCCAGGCGTTGATCTCACCCTTGCGTGCCACATACTGTGCGTGCGGCGCGTTGGCGTGGATCTCCGGGATAAGCGGGCCGTTCGGTCCCTGTGGAACCGACGCCGTGGTGATCACCGGGATCTTCGCCAGCGAGGCGATTTTTGCCAGCGCTGCTGCACGGGCGCGCAGCTCAGGCATTGGCATGTCTCCTACAGTCTGGAACAGCCCGCTCTGGTGATCGATAAGCAGCATAACGGCATCGTTTACGTCAATAACGGGACGTGCACCGTTGAAGTTTGCAGGGGTAGACATAATGCGCTCCTTATTACGTTTAGATTTGGCCAAAGCGGCCGGAGTTGAAATCGCGAATAGCCTCGGCAATTTCGGTTTTACTGTTCATCACAAACGGGCCATAGCCCACGATGGGTTCATTCAGCGGCTCCCCGGCCATCAGCAGCACTTTGGCATCGCTGCTGGCTTCGAGATGCAGTTTGTCACCGCTCTGACTCAGCACGACCAGTTGCGCCTCACCGGCAGGCGTGGTGCCGTTCACCGTCACGCTGCCTTCAACGACAACCAGCGCCGTGCTCCAGCCTTCGGGCTGATTGAGCGTCAGATGGCTACCCTGGCGCAGCGCGAGATCCCACACGTTCAGCGGTGAGAAGGTATGCGCCGGGCCGGTTACCTCTCCAAAACGGCCAGCAATCACGCGCAATGTTCCGCTGTTATCCGGCAGGGTGACCACCGGGATATCCGCCTGAGTGATGCTCTGGTAGCCAGGCGTCGCCATTTTGTCTTTGGCGGGCAGGTTGACCCACAGCTGCATCATTTTCAGTTCACCGCCTTTCTGCGAAAACGCGCTGGAGTGGAACTCCTCGTGCAAAATGCCTGCGCCTGCCGTCATCCACTGCACGTCGCCTGGGCCAATAACGCCGCCTCTGCCGGTGGAATCACGGTGCTCCACTTCGCCTGAGTAGACGATGGTCACCGTTTCAAAACCGCGATGAGGATGCTCGCCCACGCCGCGTTTCGCGCCGTCCGCCGGGAAGGTATGCGGTCCGGCGTAGTCCAGCAGCAGGAACGGGCTCAGGGGCTCGCCGTGCGTCTGGTAAGAAAACATCGAACGAACCGGAAAACCGTCACCGACCCAGTGCGGCCGAGGTGCGGTATACACGCCTGTTACGTTTTTCATGATTAACTCCTGATGTCCTGTTGATGGAATTAGCTTATATTCAGGGTTAATATCCCGGTAGATAGCAAAAATGACATTCACTGTTCCTTAAATGGAACAATGGAGGCGTATGCAGGATCTCAATGATTTCGTATGGTTTGTGAAGGTGGTGGAGCATGGTGGCTTTGCGGCGGCGGGTCGGGCGCTCGATCAGCCTAAGTCGAAACTGAGCCGTAGGATTGCGCAGCTGGAAGAACGCCTGGGCGTTCGGTTGATCCAACGTACCACGCGGCAGTTTGCAGTGACGGAGGTGGGGCAGACGTTCTATCAGCACTGTAAAGCCATGCTGGTGGAAGCTGAAGCTGCGGAGGAGGCGGTGGCTGCTTTACAGGCTGAGCCGCGCGGTATGGTCCGGATCACCTGTCCTGTCACCTTGCTGCACGTTCACGTGGGGCCCATGCTGGCGCGGTTTATGGCGCGCTATCCAGGGATCAACCTCCAGCTCGAAGCCACCAACCGCCGGGTCGATCTGGTGGCGGAGGGGGTGGATGTGGCGATCCGCGTTCGTCCGCGCCCGTTTGATGACAGCGATCTGGTATTAAGGGTGCTGGCGGACAGGGGGCACTGTCTGGTTGCCGGGCCGGCACTGATTGAACGGATGGGCAACCCGGCGATGCCCTCTGAACTCAGCGAGTGGCCGGGGTTAAGTATGGGGGCGGGCAAGCACCTGCATAAGTGGGAATTGAGCGGGCCGGAGGGCGCAAAGGCAGAAATTCACTTCACGCCGCGCCTGGTGACTACCGACATGCTGGCGCTGCGGGAGGCGGCGATGGCGGGCGTGGGCGTGGTACAGCTGCCCATTTTGATGGTGAAGGATCAGCTGGCTTCAGGTGAACTTGTTCGGGTGCTGAATGCCTGGGAACCCAGACGGGAAGTGATCCACGCGGTGTATCCATCCCGGCGCGGCCTGCTGCCATCGGTCAGGACGCTGGTGGATTTTCTCACCGAAGAGTATGCAAAGATGGTTGAAGACTAGCTTTTTGTAGGTCGGGTAAGCGTAGCGCCACCCGACATAAAGAACGCAGGGAGCGAATCTCCTTACGGAGAATATAAAAGAAAAAAGCCCGTACTTTCGTACGAGCTCTTGTCTTGAATATGGCGGTGAGGGGGGGATTCGAACCCCCGATACGTTGCCGTATACACACTTTCCAGGCGTGCTCCTTCAGCCACTCGGACACCTCACCATATTGTCATCCCGTTGTTGTCGGGACGGGCGCTAATGTAAGGAAAAGCCGTACTGCCGTCAACCCACTTTTTCAGTAATTTAGCGTGTTTAGACAAACTTCAGGCAACCTGATTCCGAAATGTGCGAAATGCGCCTCTTTTATCAGCAACGCGGTTTAGCGATAAATTTGTTATGCTGGCAAGCCAGTTGAAAATGAAAATAAAACAGCGCAATAAAAGGCAATGACTATGGATATTATCTTCTATCACCCCACTTTTGATACGGCTTACTGGATTAACGCGCTCACGGCGGCACTGCCTGGCGCACGCGTTCGCGAATGGAAACAGGGCGATAATGAACATGCCGACTACGCGCTGGTCTGGCATCCCCCGGTCGAAATGCTTCAGGGACGCCGTTTGAAGGCGGTGTTTGCTCTTGGTGCGGGTGTGGATTCCATTCTCAGTAAGCTGAAGGCACACCCTGAAATGCTGCCGGAGGATATTCCCCTGTTTCGTCTGGAAGATACCGGTATGGGGCAGCAGATGCAGGAATATGCCGTGAGCCAGGTGCTGCACTGGTTCCGCCGCTTCGACGATTATCAGGCGTTTAAACAGCAATCCCACTGGGAACCGCTTCCGGATTATCAGCATGAAGATTTCACCATCGGCATCCTCGGCGCGGGTGTACTGGGTTCGAAAGTCGCCGAAGCGCTCGCGCCGTGGGGCTTCCCACTGCGCTGCTGGAGCCGGAGCCGTAAGGATTATCCAGGCGTCGAGAGCTTTGCCGGAACGGACGAACTCCCGGCGTTCCTGAAAGGGACTCGCGTCCTCATTAACCTGCTGCCGAATACGGCGGAAACGGTCGGCATTATCAATGGCACGCTCCTCAACCAGTTGGCAGAAGACAGCTACTTAATGAACCTGGCGCGCGGGGTACACGTTGTGGAAGACGATCTGCTGAAAGCGCTGGATAGCGGTAAACTGAAAGGCGCAATGCTGGATGTCTATAGCCGCGAACCGCTGCCGACAGACAGCCCGCTCTGGGCACATCCGCGCGTGGCGATGACGCCTCATATTGCGGCCGTGACGCGACCGGCGGAGGCCGTGGCGTACATCTCGCATACCATCAGCGAAATAGAGAAGGGCAACGCGGTGACCGGACAGGTCGACAGACAGCGAGGCTACTGAGAGAAACCCGGCGTTCGCCGGGTTTTTGCTAATATTCGCCGCTGATAACTGCTATCCTTGGGAAAAACCGCAGAGGAGAGAAAGATGTATCCCGTTGACCTGCATATGCACACCGTCGCCAGTACCCACGCTTACAGTAACCTCCATGATTATATCGCTCAGGCGAAGCTGAAAGGCATTAAACTGTTTGCGATAACCGATCACGGTCCGGATATGGCGGATGCGCCGCACTACTGGCATTTTGTGAATATGCGTATCTGGCCACGCCTGGTGGACGGTATCGGGATACTGCGTGGCATCGAAGCGAACATCAAAAATACCGACGGTGAGATTGACTGCACCGGTCCGATGCTGACCTCGTTAGATCTGATCCTCGCTGGCTTCCACGAGCCGGTCTTTGCGCCCCAGGATAAAGAGACCAACACCGCAGCGATGATTGCCACTATTGCCAGCGGCAACGTGCACATTATCAGCCACCCGGGAAATCCGAAATACCCGATTGATATTCAGGCCGTGGCGCAGGCGGCAGCGAAGCACCGCGTGGCGCTGGAGATTAACAACTCCTCCTTTGTTCACTCGCGTAAGGGCAGTGAAGCCAACTGCCGCGAAGTGGCGGCGGCCGTGCGTGACGCGGGCGGCATGGTGGCGCTGGGCTCTGATTCACACACGGCCTTCACGCTGGGTGATTTTAGCGAGTGCCTGAAAATATTGCGGGACGTGAATTTCCCGGAAGAACAGATCCTGAACGTCACGCCGCGTCGTATGCTCGACTTCCTTGAGTCGCGCGGCATGGCGCCGATTGATGAATTTGCCGATCTTTAATTAATAACGGAATAAAAACATGAATGAGTTTTCCATCCTTTGCCGCGTGCTGGGCACCTTATATTACCGCCAGCCGCAGGATCCGCTGCTGGTTCCGCTGTTTACCCTGATTCGTGAAGGTAAACTGGCGCAGAGCTGGCCGCTGGAACAGGATGAGTTGCTGGAACGCTTGCAAAAAAGCTGCGATATGCAGCAGATTTCAACGGATTACAACGCGCTGTTTGTGGGAGAAGAGTGTCGCGTGTCGCCGTATCGTTCTGCCTGGCAGGAAGGTACGACCGAAGCGGAAGTTCGGGCGTTTCTTTCAGAACGCGGCATGCCGCTGACGGATATGCCTGCCGATCATATCGGTACCCTGCTGCTGGCGGCCTCCTGGATTGAAGATAATGCAGGTGATGATGAGAACGAGGCGATTGAAACCCTGTTCGAAACGTATTTGCTTCCGTGGGTTGGCACCTTCCTGGGTAAAGTTGAAGCCCACGCCACCTCGCCGTTCTGGAGAACGCTGGCTCCGCTGACGCGTGACGCCATCGCTGCCATGTGGGACGAGCTGGAAGAAGAGAACGAAGAGTGATTTGAATCACAAAAATCCTGCAACGATACATTTCAACTTGCACGTAATGTGCTTCTGATCTCATTTCTATGGTGCGCATCTGCTAAGATGCGCACCATGAACATACTACTTTGTATTGCAATCACGACTGGCATCCTCTCCGGCCTCTGGGGTTGGGTGGCTGTCTCTCTCGGCTTGTTGAGCTGGGCTGGTTTTCTTGGCTGCACGGCCTATTTCGCCTGCCCGCAGGGTGGTCTCAAAGGGCTCTTCATCTCCGGCTGTACTCTGATGAGCGGTGTGATTTGGGCGCTGGTCATTATGAAAGGCAGCGCGCTGGCGCCGCATGTGGAAATCCTGGGGTACGCCATCACCGGCATTGTGGCCTTCCTGATGTGCGTTCAGGCAAAACATCTGCTGTTGTCCTTTGTGCCCGGCACGTTCATGGGTGCCTGCGCGACCTTTGCGGGGCAGGGGGACTGGAAGCTGGTGGTCCCTTCGCTCATGCTGGGATTACTGTTTGGCTACGCCATGAAGAACAGCGGCCTCTGGCTTGCGGCCCGACGCGAGAAGAGCCAGAGCGTTCCTGCGGTAAGTAAATAAAAAAAGGCGAGACGGAAATCTCGCCTTTTTTATGCGCCGCCGATTATGACTCTGGCGGCACCGACATCTCTCGGTATTTCACCAGCACCGCATTACTCACGTCACTTTTATTCTGAAGATCCCACAAGCCGCGATCGATACCGTCATTAATCAGGAAAATCACGCCGGTTTCGATGGCCGACATCAGACACAGCATGACCGGCTCGTTAGAGGTATAGCCAATTTCACCCTCCAGCAGACGCTGGTAATCGATAAAGCGGAACACCCCGGCCTGCACTTCATAAGAGAGAATCGTTTTGCTGGTGGTCACGGAGGATAATATCTCACCCGTGCTCACGTTAACCACGCGCAGGTTGACGGCAATCTGATCCAGCTGATACTGCGTGTCGGCCCCGATGCCAAAGTAACGCGCACCCGCGCCGCCCGATTTCACGTTACTTTCGTAGCCGATAATCGAGCCTTCCACCATGATATTGGCTGCGGTGAGAGACTGTAGCGGCATGCGGTTATTGACGCCAACGGTACCATTCTCCTGCGCGGCACGAATGATTTTTCGTTCGTTAAGCAGGTTTTGCAGCCCCTGACGTTCCAGCGGGATAAACCAGCGAGAATCTTTCAGGGCGGTGACCAGCATCGCGGTGGCGCTCTGCGGTACGGCCGTCGAGAAGTTACTGGCCGGATACGGTTTGAACTGGCCCGTCTCATCCTGAATGTTATAGACCGAGACGAATATCTTCCCGGTAGGGACCGGCAGATGTGTCAGATCCCGGTAGCTCTGGGCACGAGGCATTAGGGTGGGTTTAGCGGCTTCTTTTGGCGGGGCAGTTAAACAACCGCTTAATAAGCACACTGCAACTAAAATAAAAAAGCGCTGCATAATAATTGTCCTTATTTTGGGGTTGTTTAGAAATCAGTTGAACTGGTCTGCAAACCGGAAACCTGGATTGTCGACGTTTTACCGGTTTTTCGGTCTGTCACATTTAACTGAAGCTGTCCGTCTTTATTGGCAATATCGACGATAAAGTCGTTAGTGACCATCCGTCCGGGTTTTCCGGTATTAATGTTGGTTAATAAGCCACCTAATATTTGCGACTGGATGGCCTGAGTGAAATTATCCAGGGCCGACGGGGTCTCGATACCGAAATCATCGTCATAGCTGGGGTCTTTATAGGAGTTTTGAGCCTGAGCCTGGTTAAGCATAAAGGCTCCGTTATTCGGGTTGCCGCCAAAATTAGGGTTGCGGAACTGGAATGTCATATTTCCGGCCCAGCTCAACGGCGCAATGAGCATTAACGAAATCACTGTGTGTGCGAGACGCATTACAGCCTCCGAAATAGGTGTCGTTGCTAGAACTCATCTTTTGCTAAATCGCCTGTGTTCAAAAGGGCTTTGTCTAACTGTAGGCGGTTAATAGCTTCTTCTGTTTGTGCCAGCGCGAAAGCGACGTTCTGATCGAAGTCTCTTTTCGTTGGGAATAAAAAAGTCTGGTAAATAACGTCCTGATTAGCGGTTATTGTGATCCAGCTTCCCCACCGCGCACTGGGCCGTTCGTTGATGGTTAAGTTACCCGGATAATCGCTTTCCCACTTATCGCTGAAGGCACGATAAAAATTGTGTCCGACAGAGGTGACGGTGTGGTCGGTCAACAGTCCGGGAACTTCCACCTCAACAGCCTGAAGGTTTCCGGCAGCAAGCATAATGCCTGCGGCGGCAATCCAACTTAGGGTGCGTTTCATGCTATTAACGCCTGAGGTTATCGTTTGCCCACGACACCGCCTGCGTGCGATTTTTAACAGCTATCTTTTTGAAAAGATTATAAAGATGCGTCTTAACCGTATTTTCGCTGATAAATAACGAACGGGCGATTTCAATATTTGAAGCACCAATACGCAGTTTGTTCAGGATCTCTTTCTCACGGTGCGTCAGAAGTGCAGATTCTGAACTGTTATAGCGATAATTTCCGGAGTGGGTAATGAGGTAGCTGGCCAGTTTTTGCGAGAAATAACACTCCCCCCGCAATATGCCCTGCAAACCCTCCACGACACGGTTTTCTTCTTCAGTGACGTAAAACACGCCGTTAATATGCGGCCAGCTCTCAATATCGCGGAAAGGATACTCATCAGGCGTATTTAATAACAATACGCGGATATTATTGTTTTTCCTGCTTAAATTATCCTGCCAGTAATGGACCAGTTTTTTATCCGCTTCCATCATATCGAGAAGAATGATGCTGCCAGGAGCGATATCATCAAAAGAACGTTGAATATTATGCAGTTTCCCGTTAAGCGAGAGGCATTGTTTTAAATGCTGCAATAACGCTGTCGCTTGTAGGGAAGGTTTTGTGATCAACAATAATGTATGACCGGGTAAGCTATGGACTTCATTAAACATGATGAAACCCCACGTTATTTATGACACCCGGCAGCTGCCCTCGTATTATTGAAAAGGGCACCAGAAGTACTGACAGGTGTGGCACTGCTGTGTGTAGTTAAAAAACCTTCCTCCAAAGGAGGCGGTAAAATTAAAAACAAATAACGTACTGCTGTTTTCAATCTAGCTATTGCAAACTTTAAAGCAAGTGTTAATCATGTAACAGAATGTAAAATTCGATATTAAGTTGTGTATTTTGCAGGGTGAATAGATTTTAAGATAAGGGGGAAGTTGTACAGGTGTATAAACGTGCACAGATTTTGAAAGTCATACAATATATTATAACGAATTGAATTATTGGGCTTTTAATTATTGTAAGCCAGCCGGTAAAAAGTATGAACTCAGCTAAAAAGTTAAGACTTCTCTAAGCTGGAAATTTTTCTTAAGAAAACTTGCTTCGTGTCACGCCCCTGGCAAAAGACATTGCCGTGTTTGTCTGTAGAAGCCGGTACAGGTTGGACAGCCTGTCTCGCTGTTGTCCAGGCGCTCAGACAAGAATTTATTTCTGCATTAGTGGTGTGTCGCGTCGTTTCAGGCGAGATTTACGACTTTGAGGTGAATGAGCATATAAAAATAAGGCACACGGGTGAGATATTAAATATGTTTCGGCAGACATACTCTTTTCCGTAACGCGGCGTTAACAAAACGAATCGCGTTAACGGGTAAAGACATACCTATTTTATAGCCAGGTCCAGGGTGACAGCATGAAAAACAAAATGTTGTTTATGATGTTTACATTACTGGGTGCGCCTGGGTTTGTAATCGCAGGTGATTCAGATTTAGCCAGTTCTGAATATAATTTTGCGATAAATGAATTAAGTAAAGCTTCATACAATCAGGCAGCCATTATTGGTCAACAGGGCTCAGGTAATAATGCTGATGTACGCCAGGGCGGTTCTAAATTGCTGTCCATTATTTCCCAGGAGGGCGGGAATAACCGCGCGCATGTTGATCAGTCAGGGACGTATAACCTTGCTTATATCGATCAGACCGGTAACGGCAACGATGCGAGTATTAAGCAGGGCGCTTTTGGCAACACCGCCATGATTATCCAGAAAGGCTCGGGTAACAGGGCGAATATAACGCAGTATGGTACGCAGAAAACAGCAGTTGTAGTACAGAGACAGTCGCAAATGGCTATTCGCGTTATTCAACGCTAGCGATGTGTGACGCCTTAATCAATCCGATGGGGGTTTACCATGAAACTTTTCAAAGTGGCAGTTATTGCAGCAATCGTAGTTTCTGGCAGTGCTTTCGCAGGTGCGGTACCACAATTTGGCGGCGGCCACGGTGGTGGCTGGGGTGGCGGCAATAACGGCCCTGACTCAACCCTGAGCATTTACCAGTACGGCGGCGGTAACTCCGCGCTTGCTTTGCAGACGGACGCCCGAGATTCTGAATTGACCATTACCCAGCACGGTGGCGGTAACGGCGCAGATGTTGGTCAGGGCTCTGATGACAGTTCTATCGATCTGCTGCAAAAAGGCTTTGGTAACAGCGCCACCATCGACCAGTGGAATAGCAAAGACTCTGTTATCAACGTGAAACAGTTCGGCGGCGGCAACGGCGCGGCGGTAGACCAGACAGCGTCCGGCTCAACGGTGACTGTGCACCAGGTTGGCTTTGGCAACAACGCGACCGCACATCAGTACTGATTCAATTCTGTACCAAAAAACAGGGCATGTGCCCTGTTTTTTTTCGGGAGGATCTCATGAGCACCTTCATTCTCCTTGCTGCGCTTGCCAGCCAGATAACGTTCAGCACCTCACAGCAGGCAAATATGACAACCATTATTCCTCAGGTCACGCTGGCAGACGCCTGCGAATGTCAGGTTGAGGTGTTATCTGTCCGACAGGGGCAAGCGGGACAAAGTACATCGCGGCAGAAAAATACTCTTTTTATACCCGCTAATCAGCCGATTGATTTAACGCGAATCAGTTTAAATATTCGTTCAGGGGATGCGGTAAAAATAATCGTCACCGTTTCCGATGGAAAATCGCTTCATTTATCACAGCAGTGGAACGCACCGGTAAGTACGCTTTAATAATTCATGAAATCAATGATTTAATAAAGTGGCGGCGCTGCACAGGTAAGCTATGCTGATATCAAGAACCCAGTCATCGGGTTGCTTAAATTGATACGTCATAACGGAGCGTTTTTACCCCTCAAGGACGAATTTCATTGAGGAGTACAAATAATGTTCAAATCCGCAGCGTGTATTATTTCTGGTCTGGGACTGATCCTGTCCTCTTTTTTATCTCCGGCTTATTCAGCAACTATAGAAAATGGTGGGGTGATTCATTTTCGTGGCGCGGTGGTCGCTGACCCGTGCGAAGTCACGCCCCGGCATCAGCAGTTTGCGATCTCCTGTCCGGAAAATAACCGTATGAAAACGCATACCATCAGTTATGACGAGGCGCTCCGGGGCCATCATCCTCATTCAGCTCTGGCCGCTGTCAGCATGAAATACCTGAATGAACAGAAAACGCTTGCGGTCGTTCAGGTGGATTACCGCTAACCGACGTTTTTTTCACGGCAGTTTTTCTCCTTCTCCCTCTGCGATACACTGATGAAAAAGGCGGGTTGTAGAGGGTGTTTATGAGACCGCAAATCGACGTTATTCATGGCGATATCACGACGGTACACGTTGACGTGATCGTCAACGCAGCCAATTCCTCCCTGATGGGTGGGGGCGGGGTGGACGGTGCCATTCACCGGGCCGCAGGCCCTCAACTCCTTGAAGCATGCAAAACCGTGCGTCAGCAGCAGGGAGAGTGCCCGCCGGGGCATGCTGTTATTACGCTTGCAGGCGATCTCCCGGCCAAAGCGGTGATCCATACCGTTGGACCCGTCTGGCACGGTGGCGACCGCCATGAGGCTGAGATTCTGGAGCAGGCGTATCGTAACTGCCTGCGGCTTGCGGCGGATAACGGGTACAAGACCATGGCGTTCCCCGCCATTAGCACCGGGGTATACGGTTATCCAAAGGAAGCGGCAGCTACAATCGCCGTGAATACCGTTTATCACTACCTTTCCCTCAAACCCATGCCGGAAAAAGTCATTTTTGTCTGTTTCGATGAGCACACCGCCGACCTGTATCAGCGGATTTTGACCGCGCGCAGCCAGGCATTTTGATGTCTGAAGTGCAAAAACGGCGCCCTGGAGGCGCCGTTTTGTTATCCCGCTTTAACCTGAGGTTTGCCTGAGAACAGGAAACGCAAAAGCGGGATCCGCAGATGGATTTCATACAACACGATGGCAATGCCAACCACAAAGACCAGGCCGGTGAAGAAGCCCAGCGCATTCGAGGCGATATGCGGCGTAATGTACGCCCCGAAAAACAGCGTCAGCGGATGGTGAACCAGGTAGATAAACAGCGAAGCATTAACGAAATAGGTGACGCGACTGGATTTAAAATTCAGCAGACGATGGCCAAGGGCGAACACCACGTTAACCATCCACAGGCCCATCAGCATCGTTATCACGCTCTCTGTCTCATACATCCACGCGTCCCCGCTGCCATAGCGCTGATTGAGAAGATAGGCGGCAAAGGCCAGCGCAGCACCCACCGCACACCAGGGGGAGGGGGTGGTAAACAGCGCTTTAAGCCGGGGATGAATAAATGCCAGCGCCCCAATCAGGAAGAAGGGAATGTAGAACAGGGTCTGCATCACCACGAAATTAAACAGCCCATCGCTCAGAATGGGAGGGTAGACAATGAGCAGGGTACGCCTGACGGCGGCATACGCGACCCCCAGCGCAAGAAACAGCAGCGACAGCTTGCCCAGGGTGATGTTGGCGAAGAAGGTCGAGGATGCGGTGTTCGCGCGCTGGCGCAGCTGGCTGAAGATCAACAAACTCACCGTGGTTAGCACCACCAGTACCAGCAGGAACCAGAGGTGGGAAATCAGCTCCCAGACCAGGGTGTTGTATTTCTCATAGAAGGAGAGATTCGGCCAGTTTTCCGCCTTGCCTTTAACATGCTGCAACATGATGAACTGCGGCAGCGTCAGCAGCGGAATGGCCGTCAACATCGGTATGCCCACGCGCTCCACGCGCACTTTCCACCATCGTTTGAGGGGGTAGCGCAAGAAGAGCATGTAAGAGAAATAACCCGAAATGACAAAAAATACCTGCATGCGGAAGGCATGGATAAAATCATTAAACAGCGTCAGCCACCAGGAGGGCATCTGGCTGTTCACGTGCCAGGTGTGGCTGGAATAGATCAGTGAAATATGAAAAGGGATCCCCAATAGCATGAGCCATGCGCGGATCGAGTCGAGGAAATATTCACGTTGTACAGGGGTTGTGCTCATATAACTTTGCGCATTCTCAGACTTTTCGCCTTATCCCTAAGGCTCATAATGGTTACATTCGGAGCCAACCCTACACCAAGACCGACACCCTGTCTCCAGGATAAGCACGCAAAGTGAAAAGCGGGTTCTTTCATTTGCTTAATCCATGAGCCAGCGAGCTGAACAAAGCAGTGATAATGTTGTCGGATTGCCTGAGTTTCCATTAAAATGGATCGGATCGATATAAGCACACAAAGGGGGAAGTGCTTACTTATTATGAAACATAAACCACAAATGATGAAAATGCGTTGGTTGGGTGTAGCAGTGCTGTTGTCACTGTATACCTCATCTGCACTGGCCTTTAACATCGATGATGTCGCAAAACAGGCTAAATCGATGGCGGGCAAGAGCTACGAAGCGCCAAAAAGTAACCTGCCCTCCGTTTTCCGCGACATGAAATACGCGGACTATCAGCAGATCCAGTTCAATCACGATAAAGCGTACTGGAACAATATTAAAACCCCGTTCAAGCTTGAATTTTACCACCAGGGTATGTACTTCGACACGCCGGTTGCCATCAACGAAGTGACGGCGACCGCGGTACGCAAAATCAAGTACAGCCCGGATTATTTCAATTTTGGCGATGTGCAACACGATAAAGACACGGTGAAAGACCTCGGCTTCGCAGGCTTCAAGGTGCTTTATCCGATTAACAGCAAAGATAAAAACGACGAAATCGTCAGCATGCTTGGCGCCAGCTACTTCCGCGTGATTGGCGCGGGGCAGGTGTACGGGCTTTCTGCGCGCGGTCTGGCAATTGATACCGCGCTGCCATCAGGTGAAGAATTTCCACGTTTTCGCGAGTTCTGGATCGAACGTCCAAAACCAACCGACAAACGTCTGACAATTTATGCGCTGCTGGACTCCCCTCGTGCGACAGGCGCTTATCGCTTCGTGATCATGCCAGGGCGTGACACGGTGGTTGACGTACAGTCTAAAGTTTACCTGCGCGATAAAGTGGGCAAACTGGGCGTCGCACCGCTGACCAGCATGTTCCTGTTCGGGCCGAACCAGCCCTCTCCGGCGACCAATTTCCGTCCTGAACTGCATGATTCCAATGGCCTCTCCATTCATGCGGGTAACGGCGAGTGGATCTGGCGTCCGCTGAACAACCCGAAACACCTCGCCGTCAGCAGCTTTGCGATGGAAAACCCGCAGGGCTTTGGTCTGCTGCAACGTGGCCGTCAGTTCTCCCGCTTTGAAGATCTGGATGACCGCTACGATCTGCGTCCAAGCGCCTGGGTTACGCCGAAAGGCGACTGGGGTAAAGGCAAGGTTGAGCTGGTTGAAATTCCAACTAACGATGAAACCAACGATAACATTGTGGCGTACTGGACACCGGATCAGCTGCCGGAAGCCGGTAAAGAGATGAACTTCAAGTATGCGATCACCTTCAGCCGTGACGAAGACAAACTGCACGCACCGGATAACGCGTATGTAATGCAGACGCGTCGTTCGACGGGTGACGTGAAGCAGTCCAACCTGATTCGTCAGCCGGATGGCACGCTGGCATTTATCGTGGACTTCACCGGGCAGGATATGAAAAAACTGGCCCCGGATACTGCCGTGACGGCACAGGCCAGCATTGGCGATAACGGTGAAATCGTTGAGAACGCCGTGCGTTACAACCCGGTCACCAAAGGGTGGCGTTTGACCCTGCGCGTGAAGGTGAAAGATCCGAAACAGACCACTGAAATGCGCGCCGCGCTGGTCAGTAACGATAAGCCGCTGAGTGAAACCTGGAGCTATCAGCTACCTGCCAATGAATAATACATCTGAATATATTGATGCCATGCCGCTGACGGACATCGAAAAAGCGGCACTCCCTGCGAGCGACATCCGCGCGGTTCACACCGCGCTGGATGGTGAACATCGTCACTTTTCCCGTGATGATGATACGCCGCTGGGGTCAGTGAAGGCACGTCTGGAGCAGGCATGGCCGGACTCGCTGGCAGAAGGGCAGTTAATCAAGGATGACGAAGGGCGTGACCAGCTACAGGCGATGCCGAAGGCCACGCGTTCCTCCATGTTCCCCGATCCGTGGCGCACCAACCCGGTGGGCCGCTTCTGGGATCGCCTGCGTGGGCGAGACGTGACGCCGCGCTATCTGTCACGTCTGACCAAAGAACAGCAGGCGTCCGAGCAGAAATGGCGTACCGTGGGAACGATTCGTCGTTACATTCTGCTGCTGCTGACGCTGGCGCAGACGGTTGTCGCCACCTGGTACATGAAAACCATTCTGCCGTACCAGGGCTGGGCGTTGATTAACCCTGCTGACATGATTGGCCAGGATATCTGGGTCTCCTTCATGCAGCTGCTGCCGTATATTTTACAGAGCGGCATTCTTCTGCTGTTCGCCGTGCTGTTCTGTTGGGTCTCCGCCGGGTTCTGGACGGCGCTGATGGGCTTCCTGCAACTGCTGATGGGGCGTGACAAATACAGTATTTCCGCGTCGACGGTCGGGGATGAACCCCTCAATCCTGAGCACCGTACCGCGCTGATCATGCCTATCTGTAACGAAGACGTTGACCGCGTATTCGCCGGGCTGCGTGCTACCTGGGAGTCCGTGAAGGCGACCGGTAACGCGGCGCATTTCGACGTCTATATCCTGAGCGACAGCTACAATCCGGATATCTGCGTGGCGGAGCAAAAAGCCTGGATGGAGCTGATTGCCGAGGTGCAGGGCGAAGGGCAGATCTTCTACCGTCGTCGTCGTCGTCGTGTTAAGCGTAAGAGCGGAAACATTGATGACTTCTGTCGTCGCTGGGGTAACCAGTACAGCTACATGGTGGTACTGGATGCAGACTCCGTGATGAGCGGCGACTGCCTGAGCGGGCTGGTCCGTCTGATGGAAGCCAACCCGAACGCGGGAATTATTCAGTCCTCGCCAAAAGCGTCCGGTATGGACACGCTGTATGCGCGCTGCCAGCAGTTTGCGACCCGCGTCTACGGGCCGCTGTTTACTGCCGGTCTGCACTTCTGGCAGTTGGGTGAATCCCACTACTGGGGCCACAACGCCATTATCCGCGTGAAGCCATTCATCGAGCACTGCGCCCTGGCGCCGCTGCCGGGTGAAGGGTCGTTTGCCGGGTCCATTCTGTCGCATGACTTTGTGGAAGCTGCGCTGATGCGTCGCGCAGGGTGGGGCGTCTGGATTGCCTACGATCTGCCTGGCTCGTATGAAGAGCTGCCGCCGAACCTGCTGGATGAGCTCAAACGCGACCGCCGCTGGTGTCACGGTAACCTGATGAACTTCCGCCTGTTCCTGGTGAAAGGGATGCACCCTGTTCACCGTGCGGTGTTCCTGACGGGCGTTATGTCCTATCTGTCTGCGCCGCTGTGGTTTATGTTCCTGGCGCTCTCAACCGCGTTGCAGGTTGTGCATGCCCTGACGGAGCCGCAGTACTTCCTGCAACCGCGCCAGCTGTTCCCGGTGTGGCCGCAGTGGCGTCCGGAGCTGGCGATCGCGCTGTTCGCGTCGACCATGGTGCTGCTGTTCCTGCCTAAGCTGCTCAGTATCATTCTGATCTGGTGCAAAGGTTCGAAGGAGTACGGTGGTTTCTGCCGCGTGACCCTTTCACTGCTGCTGGAAGTGCTGTTCTCGGTCCTGCTGGCGCCGGTGCGTATGCTGTTCCATACGGTGTTTGTGGTGAGCGCGTTCCTGGGATGGGAAGTGGTGTGGAATTCACCGCAGCGTGACGATGACTCTACGCCGTGGAGTGAAGCCTTTATGCGCCACGGCTCTCAGCTGCTGCTGGGCCTGGTGTGGGCCGTTGGTATGGCCTGGCTGGATCTGCGTTTCCTGTTCTGGCTTGCGCCAATCGTCTTCTCGCTGATCCTGTCGCCGTTTGTATCGGTGATCTCCAGCCGTTCCACGGTGGGCCTGCGTACCAAACGCTGGAAGCTGTTCCTGATCCCGGAAGAGTATTCTCCGCCGCAGGTGCTGGTGGATACCGATACCTATCTGGAGCAGAACCGCAAACGCACGCTGGATGATGGCTTTATGCATGCCGTGTTTAACCCGTCATTCAACGCGCTGGCAACCGCGATGGCGACGGCGCGTCACCGCGCCAGCCAGGTGCTGGAGATCGCCCGCGATCGCCACGTTGAGCAGGCGCTGAACGAGACGCCAGAAAAGCTTAACCGCGACCGTCGTCTGGTGTTGTTGAGCGATCCGGTGACGATGGCACGGCTTCACTACCGCGTGTGGTCCTCTCCGGAGAGATACTCTTCGTGGGTGAACTACTACAAGGACGTGAAGCTCAATCCGCTGGCCCTGAAGGCGAAGTAAGTTGTTAAGTAGGGCGGGTAAGCGAAGCGCCACCCGCCAAATAAAATACCGGCTTAATCGCCGGTATTTTTTTAGAGGTCAGAAATGAAAGTAATCATTGTCGTCATGATGGCATGCCTGCTCAGCGGTTGCGGCAGCATTATCAGCCGCACCATCCCCGGGCAGGGCCACGGGAATCAGTACTACCCCGGCGTACAGTGGGATGTCCGTGATTCCGCATGGCGCTATCTCACCGTGCTCGATCTGCCGTTTTCTCTGATTTTCGACACGCTACTGCTGCCCATCGATGCCAGCCACGGCCCCTACGAGTAGCGGTGACTTATCGCTCGTCCCATTCGTCCGCTGCGGCCTGACCCTCTTCGGTATCCAGCGGCGGTTCGAGCTGAAACTCACCTTCGTCCCATTCGTGCAGCGTATTTTCTTCCAGCCACTCCTGACGTAACTCAATTTCGTCATAGTCGCCGTCGAATACCGCCTGCGCACCTTCACCACTGAGTATCGGCAGACATTCACCATCTTCACCTTCATCAGCAAAGAATTCGGCCTGCCACATAATATCGCCGTCCTGTAGGACGTATTTTTGGATATTGAGTTGTTGCACGTCAGCATCTTCTTCCTCAACGCCGGGATTATCGGCGAGGAACTCTTCGCGAGCGGCATCAATTGCTTCTTCCAGCGTGGCGTACATGGTCATTGGTGTCTCCCTGTTTTTCGTGAAGGTATTCAGGGAAAGAATAGCTGATTATGTGATTTTGCAAGTATGAATGCGAAAATTAGCCGTCACGATGTGGTCTTATTCGCGCCGGGCGTAGCGCCCGGGATAAGCTGAGCCACGAATAAACGGCGTTGAACAGCACGACGCCTGCCGTCACGATAAAGACCGCCCGGAAACCGAAGCTGGCCGAAATCCCCGCGCCAACCAGCGGTCCGGTGACGTTACCCAGATCGCGAAACGACTGGTTATAGCTGAAAATACGACCGGCTATCTGGTTGGTGGAGTTATAGACCAGCAGCGTCTGTACAGCCGGGAGTAGCGCACCATCCGCAGCCCCCAGCAGGAAGCGCAGGACGCCGAGCTGCCACGGAGACTGCACCAACGCCATGGGGATCAGCAGCAGGACGGAGACGATCAGGGCGCAGATCAGGATCTTTTCCGGGCCGATACGGTCTCCCAGCTTGCCGAGCCTCGGCGCGCTCAGTAGCGCCGCCACGCCGGGAACAGAGGCGATTAGGCCGCTGATAAAGGCGATATTGCTGACGTTTCCCGCCAGGTCGCGTACGTAGAGCGTCAGTATAGGCGCGATTGAACCGGTGGCCACCTGGATAATCATGGTGGTTACAAACAGGCTCAGCACCAGCTTTGGGTTTTTCAGCGAGGCCAGCACATCCCGGGCGTGCAGCATCTCTTTTTTGGCCACGGGCGTGAAATTCTCGCGGATACAGATAAGCGTCACCAGGAAGCAGAGGAACAGCACGCTGGCGGTAATGAAGAATACCGGCCGCAGTCCGTAGTGGTCGGCCAGCAGCCCGCCCGCCAGTGGGCCCAGCAGTGCGCCGCTTACTCCGCCAGTGGATAGCGTGCCCAACGCCCAGCCGCTTTTCTGGCGCGGGATTTGGGTGGCGATCAGGGCGTTGGCGTTAGGGATAAATCCCCCGAGCAGGCCCAGAAGCGCGCGTAGTATCAGGAACTGCCAGACATTCTGCGCCACCCCCATCAGCAGCATAATGATCGCCATGCCGAGCGCGGAGCGCAGCAGCATAATTTTGCGGCCTTTGCGATCCGCCAGCCCACCCCAGAAAGGCGACGCAATGGCGGAGAACAGGAACGTAATGCTGAACACCAGGCCGGACCACATATTCAGGGCGCTATGTCCGGTGACGCCGAGCTGTTCAACGTAGAGGGGCAGGAAGGGCATCACCAGGCTAAAGGCGGCGCCAGTAAGAAAACAACCCAGCCACGCAACCGTCAGGTTACGTTTCCAGTTTATGGGAGCATCTGTGGGGGACATAACTATCCGCATAATGAGGTGCAGGGCACCGTGAACAGTGAGGTAATAAGCCTGCTAATTATGCGCCCGGGGTATGATTGCCGCAATGACGGGGAGCTTTTAAAGCTAAAACAACATGCGGCCCGGAAGGCCGCACGCAGGTTAATACCGGGAAGGAACGCCCTGAGGCCGGGTTTTAAAGCGGCGATGCAACCACATGTACTGCTCCGGCGCGAGCATAATGCATTTCTCGACAACGCCGTTCATCCAGCGGGCGGTGGTTTCTGCATCAATCAGCGGTGGCGCGAGTTCCGGCTCCAGCATGATGAGCTGATAGCCTGAACCGTCTGGTTTACGGCGCGGCACAAACGGCACGATAGCCGCTTTGGACATCCGCGCCAGCATCCAGGTCCCGGTGGTCGTCGCTGCATCTTCCACCGCAAAGAATGGGACAAACACGCTGGATTGCGGGCCATAGTCATGATCCGGGGCATACCAGACCACTTCACCTGCTTTCAGGGCGCGGATCATCCCTTTCAGGTCTTTGCGATCGATCATGCTTTTATTGGAGCGCATGCGTCCGTTGGTCTGGATCAAATCGATCACCGGATTATCGTTAGGACGATAAACGCCTATACCCGGCGCCTGCATGCCGAACATGCGCGCGCCAATTTCGAGCGTCAGGAAATGAACGCCAATCAGCAGGACGCCAGTCTGGTTGGCCTGAAGAGTATGCACCGGCTCCATGCCGGTCCCGGCCACTTCCGTCCAGCGCGCCATGCGTTTATCCGACCAGAACCAGGCCATACCGGTCTCCATCAGCCCCATGCCGACAGATTCGAAGTTTTTAACCACCATGTCGTGGCGCTCAGATTCACTCATCTGAGGAAAACAAAGCTCAAGGTTACGATACGCGATCCTGGCGCGACGCTTCATAAACTGCTGAGCAATGCGGCCCAGTCCTTTACCCATGCGGAAAATGACGGGATAAGGCAGCTGTACAATTAGCCACAACAAGCCAATGCCTGACCATGTTAACCAATAGCGGGGATGCAAAAGCGCGGCAGTAAATTTCGGTAACTGGGTCATGTCTGTCCTGTGTTCTAACGTCCTGAAAGGATATTGTCTCATTTTTTAAGGCATAGCCAAAATGTCTGTCATCGAAACATGAAAGAATATGCAAATGTTAAGTCTGATTAATCAGGTTGACTGAAATGTAGCGTAAATTGTGTGGATGTAAATTGTCTTTGTTTGCTATATCATGCCGACCGATTTTTATTTCTCAACGATTGCAGGACTTGTACACCATGCCAGTGTTACACAACCGCGTTTCGAATGAGATGTTGAAAGCGCGTATGTTGGCCGAAACCGAACCGCGCACAACGATCTCTTTCTATAAGTATTTCACCATCGATGATCCCCAGGCGACCCGCGATGCGCTTTACCAGGCTTTCACCGCCCTGAACGTGTTTGGTCGCGTCTATCTGGCGCGTGAGGGGATTAACGCGCAGATCAGCGTGCCGGAAAGCAAGGTCAGCGCCTTCCGCGACCTCCTTTACGGGTTTGATCCGGCGCTTAACGGCTTACGCCTGAACATTGCGCTGGATGATGACGGTAAATCATTCTGGGTGCTGCGCATGAAGGTGCGCGAGCGTATTGTGGCGGATGGCATTGACGATCCGAGCTTCAATGCCGCTAATGTGGGGGAGTACCTGAAGGCCGCTGAAGTGAACGCGATGCTCGACGATCCGGATGCGGTGTTCATTGATATGCGTAACCACTACGAATATGAAGTGGGTCACTTCGAGAATGCGATGGAAATTCCTGCCGACACCTTCCGCGAGCAACTGCCAAAAGCCGTTGAGATGATGCAGGAGCATAAAGACAAAAAGATCGTTATGTACTGCACCGGGGGGATCCGCTGTGAAAAAGCCAGCGCCTGGATGAAGCACAACGGGTTTAATAAAGTCTGGCACATTGAGGGTGGGATCATTGAGTATGCCCGTCGCGCCCGTGAGCAGGGTTTACCGGTGCGTTTTATCGGTAAGAACTTTGTGTTTGACGAGCGTATGGGCGAGCGAATTTCAGAGGACGTGATCGCGCACTGCCACCAGTGCGGTACGCCGTGCGATACGCATACCAACTGCAAAAACGACGGATGTCATCTGCTGTTTATTCAGTGCCCTGCATGTGCCGAGAAGTTTAATGGCTGCTGTAGCGAGCTGTGCAGTGAAGAGAGTATCTTGCCTGAAGAAGAGCAACGTCGTCGCCGTGCCGGACGCGAGAACGGGAATAAGATCTTTAATAAATCCCGGGGCCGACTGAATACCAAACTGGGTATTCCGGACCCGGAGTAAAACACTGCCCGGCGGCGCGAAAGCCTGCCGGGCCTGTTTTATGACTTCTGCTGAACGCCTTCCACCGAAATAATCAACTCAACATCCTGCGATGCCGGGCCTAAATCCGTGGTGATATTAAAATCTTTTAGATGAATTTTGCCTGCGGCTTCAAAGCCAGCACGTTTGCCACCCCACGGATCGTCGCCCTGTCCAATTAATTTGGCATCCAGTGTGACCGGTTTTGTTACGCCGTTCAGCGTCAGATTACCGGTAATAGCGAGCTTATCACCGTCTTTCTTCACCTCTGTCGACGCGAAAGTAGCTTGCGGGAATTTGCCCACGTTCAGAAATTCAGCGCTGCGCAGATGTTTATCACGCTCGGCGTGATTAGTGTCGACGCTGTTGGTATTAATGGTGACGTTCACTTTATCGGCAGCAGGGTTTTTCTCGTCGAAAGTAAATGTGCCATCGAAATCATTGAATGTGCCATATAACCAGCTGTAACCCAGATGCTGAATACGGAAATTGACAAAGGCATGCTGGCCCTCCTTATCAATTTTATAGTCAGCGGCAATGGCCGAACCGGTGGTAAATAGCAGCGAACCTAATGCGATACCCAACAGGCGTTTTTTCATTTTATGCTCCAGAGTCAACTGACGAACGGCCAAGCATGCGCTTCAGCGTATCGTCTTTATCAATAAAGTGATGTTTCAGGGCCGCAAGGCCATGCAGGACAGACAGGATCACCACGCTCCATGCCAGCCACAGATGAACCACACCTGCGGTGTCAGCCTGTGAACCGGCGTCAGCCAGCGTGGCTGGGACGTCAAAAAGCCCAAACACGCTGATCGGTTTACCGTCTGCGGTCGAAATAAGATAGCCGCTGATCAGAATGGCAAACAGCAGGGCATAGAGTGCGATATGTGCGCCAACAGCGCTTATGCGGGTAAGTCGGCCATGGCTTTTGAGTGCTGGAGGGGGCGGAGAGATATGTCGCCAGATCACGCGAAAAACCAGACCCATCATCAGCAGAACCCCAATGCTTTTGTGCAATTCGGGGGCCTGATGATACCAACCGTCATAATAGCTTAATGTCACCATCCACAGGCCGAGACCAAACATGGCATAGACGGCAAGTGCAAATAGCCAGTGTAAACACATGGATATTATTCCGTAGCGACGGGAGGAGTTACGCCATTGCATATGAATTTCCGTTCTCAAATGACTGAGCAATAAAAATGGACGGCTTAAATAAATAATGCAACTGAAAAAAATGAATAATGTATTTTATTTAATTTATTTCAGCGAATTTGAATATGTTTCCGCAATGTATTTCAATCGCTTCGTTCAATAAATTTGAGGTGACGTTTTTTAAAAAATATAAGTTAAATAAGTTTAAAGGAGTGTCAATAAACGTCAGCAAGAACTTTCAGAAGAATACAATATAGATAACGTCAATGATCGCCAGCAGCGACCAAAGAGCAATGTAGAGCATGAAATGCTCGCGGATGTTATTGATAAGGTAATTCACCAGTCTGCGCATCATGCCCCTCTCGCTAAACAGGCCCCGGTTATTCGGAGCCTGTAGAGGTATTATCGATCAAAGCGCGAAAGCGCGAAGGGCTTGAGATCAAACGAAGGCGCGATCCCCTGAGCAAACTGGGCGGCGATTTCACCTAACACAGAGGCAAATTTAAACCCGTGGCCGCTGAGCCCGGTTATGAGCAGGGTGTTGTCGTGTCCCGGCAGGGTGTCGATGATAAAGTCTTCATCCGGGGTGTTGTCGTAGGTGCACGCTGCGCCGTAAAGCAACCCGCCTACGCCCGGCAGGATATTACGCAGGAACGTGAAGGCTTCGGAACCATCCTGCGGATAAGCGCCGTACGGCTTGCGTTCTTCCGCAGAGGAAATTACCTGCCCGCCGTTATGTTTGCCAATCTTGAGCGCGTCTTTTTCCGAGGGAAAACCGTAGAACTGGTCGCCATTGGGTAACTCGCCTGTAAACGCCGGGAATTTGTTCTGACTGCTGTAACGCCCGTCAGACTGGAACCAGGAGAAGACTTTGCGCACTGGCTGGATGGGCAGGTCCGGCAGCAGTTTCGTCACCCACGTTCCCGCACTCACCAGCAGACGCGTGGCGGTATATTCACCTTCAGAGGTGGTGACGGTTGAACCCTCTGCATGGTGGGTGATGCCCGTGACCGGACAGTTGAACAACTGCGCGCAGCCCGCTTTGGCGGCGAGATCAATCCAGGTCTTAATGGCCGTTTCGCTGTGCAGCACGCCAGAGTTGGCTTCAAACAACCCAATGTAGTCGTCAGGGACAGAAATTTCCGGCCAGCGCGCCATGATGCCGTTTGCATCCAGACGCTCGACGTCCAGGCGGTAGGCTTTCGCGCTCTCCTCGACGGTCGCCAGAAACGTGGAGCTGGCTGGCCCCAGGTTAACGACCCCGGTGCGCTCAAAAATGCGATCTTCGGTGAGGGCGGTCAGCTCATCCCACAGCGTCTGAGCCCGAAGCACCAGCGGTACATAACGTTCACCTTCACCGTAAGCGTGACGGATCAGACGGGTATCGCCGTGATGGCTTCCTTCAGAGTGGGGGGGAAGGTGGGCGTCAATCATCAGCACTTTCAGACCCGCCTGCGTGGCGTAATAACCGGCGGCAGATCCTACGGAGCCGCTTCCGATAATGATTAAATCGTATTTCATAGGCTTCTCTTTACTAACGCTTTGTTAGCAGAGTAATTAACTAAGTGGGCTTATACAAGAGCGAAATAAATAAGGCACCGCGAGGGTGCCTGTTGAGTGAAAAGGGGCATAAGGTCAATGCCGTTTATACTCATTTTCCTGATAGTCGCCAGATTCTATTTTTGCGATGCCTGCTTCTAAAATAGAGATAAACTGACGGGCGACGTCTGTTGTAAGCCACAGCGTCTGTCCAACTTCCGCTTCATCACGGTTTTGCTGATTTGGGGTCTGGTAGTGCAAACGCAGCATCAGCGCATCGTAGCTGTCTACGGTGCTGATATCCCAGCCAACAAGCGGATGGGTCTGGATGACTTCACTATTCTTTTCCATTATAACCCCCTTAATGCGTGTTAGAAGACAACGACTTTGAGGTTCAATGCATGTTTTTCTGAAAGCAATTTCAGTATATCAATTAATAAGGGTTCAGAAGGAAAAAATAAACGGGTAGCAACACATTTTTATGCTTTTTAGGATTGTTCGAACAATAAAACGCCATCTTGTTCACGATTTTCTAAGAAGATGCTGAAATATTTTGAACTTTCAGGAGACGAAACGAAAAAAAGCCGGGGCGACCCGGCAAAAAAACACAATGAGGGAGCAAATTTTAATCAGTGATGAACCAGTCGTCGGCGCTTTCCCATGTTTCCTGCAAAATTTCTCTGATGCGTTCTTTGTCTTCTTTCGCGCCGCCGATGACGGAAAGATGGTTTGCTGTCGCATAACGTACCGTTACGGCACCATCGTTTTCAGGAAAAGTGCTGTTAATACGTCGGGATAGTTCACCCGCCAGAGCGTCGAGTGCGCCAGCAGGCAGGACGGTGGATTTGGCTATGGTGACTTCGATACGCATAAATGCCCCCTGTGTAATGTACTGTTTATTTATACAGTTATATTGTCGGTTTGACAACAGGGGGCGCGATTTTTTTAGCGTTTTACCGTCCAGTTTACGGTTTCACCGGCCAGGAAGGGGATCAGCGTATCGTCGGTGAGCGCAATCGACGCTTCAACCTGGCTTTCTTTGCGCTCCAGCTCAATGAACGTGTCATTAACCGGCAGACCGTAGAAACGCGGGCCGTTAAGGGAGCAGAAGGCTTCGAAATGGTCTAACGCATTCATCTCTTCAAACACGGTTGCGTAACTTGCCAGGGCGGTCGGGGCGTTAAAACAGCCTGCACAGCCGCAGCTCGCCTCTTTACGGTGACGGGCATGCGGGGCGGAATCCGTGCCGAGGAACGCGCGCGGGAAGCCGCTGGCGACCAGCTCACGTAGCGCCTGCTGGTGGATGTTGCGCTTGAGGATCGGCAGACAATACAGATGTGGGCGAACGCCGCCCACCAGCATGTGGTTACGGTTAAACATCAGGTGCTGCGGGGTGATGGTGGCGGCAATCAGCTCGTTTCCATCCCGGACATACTCTGCGGCATCTTTAGTCGTAATGTGTTCAAACACCACTTTCAGCCCCGGAAGACGCTGGCGCAGCGGCTCCATGACCGTTTCGATAAAACGTGCTTCGCGATCGAAAATATCAATGTCAGCGTGGGTCACTTCCCCGTGCACCAGCAGCGGCATGCCCAGTTTTTGCATACGCTCCAGAACAGGCATGATGGCATCAATACTGGTCACCCCATGGCTGGAGTTAGTGGTGGCATTCGCCGGGTAGAGCTTCGCGGCGGTGAATACACCTTCGTTAAACCCGCGCTCAACTTCATTCGGATCCAGCGAGTCCGTCAGGTAGCAGGTCATCAATGGGGTAAAATCGTGTCCGGCCGGAACGGCGTCAAGGATACGCTGGCGATAGGCAATCGCGGCCTCGATGGTAGTGACTGGCGGAACCAGGTTAGGCATAACAATCGCACGGCCATAAATTTCGCTGGTATACGGCACGACGGTTTTCAGCATGTCGCCATCACGAAGATGGATATGCCAGTCGTCTGGGCGGCGGATTTTGAGAACCTGGGATTGTACAGTCATGGAAGCTCCGGCTTGAAAGAGATCAGTCATAAGAGGGCTGTTTTTGCCGGACACAAATCATAAGCGGAAACGTTTTCGTTTGCACACTATTCCGTTAAAAAAAACGGGCGCCTGAGCGCCCGGAGTGTTTAGTCGGTGAAAGGGATGATGATTTCACCCGGTTTCACCTCTATCCCTTTGGCATATTTTTTCGCCAGAGATTCGCCTTTGCTCTTGTCTTCGCTCAGAACATAGGCAGGCTGTTGGTTAAAGTAGTTCTGCAACGACTGGTTGAGATACGGCATCAGCGTTTGCAGCACCGGTTTCATTTTTTCCGGCGTCACAACTGCATCGACGATTTCCATCTCTTGCAGGAAAATGGCCCCTTTCTCTTTATTAAAGACCGGCAGCGCCTTAAGCTTCAGCTTGATATCCGCTTTCTGATTGCCGAAGAGCGAGGTCATATCGAGGCTGGCATCGCCGGAAAGGGTGACTTTGTTAGGCTCCTCGCGCCCAATCTGGCTGGCGAGATTCGTCAGGACGATATGCGCATCCGCAAGGCCGGGCACGCCGATATCTTTTGAAAAGTTATTATGTTTTTCCAGCGCCTGATTAATTTCCTGCTCACTGACGGTGTACTGCGTAAGCTGGTTACATCCCACCAGCAGACCACTGACAATTAACGCAGCGGCAATAACGATCTTTTTCATGGCGTTCCTCAACATAAAATCGGCGCATCTGTCCTGATACGCCAGTATGTCAGGGTGATCCAACAGAAACCAGCAGAAAAAACTGATAGTGAAAGAGGGTCAGGCGCCAGGCTCCAGCATCCCGCGGGTGCTGCGTTTATCACTGAACTGCCACCAGAGGGCAATCAGCGTCATAAAGCCGACCATGCCGAGCATGACCCACGGCAGCTCCGGCTGATGGAGCGCTTTTCCGGCATCAAACAGCCAGCCGCCACCGGTGTAACCCAGTGCGCCACCAAGAGCCAGCCCGAGACGGCTGAAGCCCATGTAGCTGCCGCGGGCCCGGGCGTCGGCAAGTGACGCGCTCAGCGTTTCACGGGCTGGCTCGGCAATGATTGAGCCAATATAGAAGGTGCAGATGAGCATAAACAGTTGCTGAAGCGAACTCACCAGGCCGATGGGCATCATGCTCAGCGTCATCAGCAACAGCCCGGCCATCAGACGGTGCTCAAGCCGGAAACGGCGCTCGCTCCAGCGGGCAATCGGATAGAGCAGCGTCAGAGAGAGGCAGGCCTCAATGGCATACATCCATTTCACCGCTGCCGGCGTGCCGGCAATATCGTTAACCATAATGGGCAGCATCAGCATGACCTGCACGGCGAGCATGTAGTAGCCGGTCAGGGTTAACACATAGGTGACGAAGCGTTTATCGCTCAGCACGCGGTCAAGCCCTTCCCGCACAGGCGCCTTCACCGTCGACAGCTTCCACGCGGGCAGAAACAGACCGTTAAACAGCGCGCAGAGAATAAACAACACCGCGCCGGTGGCGCAAACCAGGCGGAAATCGTATTGCAGCAGCCAGCTTCCCAGCAGGGCGCCAACCACCGCGCCAGCGCTGTCCTGCATCATCAAAATCGAGAAGAAGCGCCCCCGATGTTGCGGACGGATAAGCTTAACCACCAGCGCGGTACGCGGTGGGTCGAAAAGGGTGCCGCCAATCCCGGAAAGGAAACAGGAGAACCACAGCAGCCAGGGTTCATGAGCGATTGCCATGGTGGCGAATCCCGCCGCACGTAACAGCATGCCGGTGACGATCATCGGTTTCGCGCCGAAGCGGTCGGCTATTGCGCCGCCAAACACGCCCAGACCCTGTTGTACAAACTGGCGTAGACCCAGCGCGATCCCGACCATCAATGCCGCCCAGCCCATTTGATCGACAAAACGAATCGATATAAGCGGAAAAACGACAAAAAAGCCGAGCACGACCAGCATGTTATCGACGAGCAGGAAATATTTACCCAGGCTCCTGGCCTGTGATACGCGGGACATTTTCCCTCCAGGGAAAATAAAAGGTAAGCACGCTAACATTCTGCGGTGTCGCCGGGCTTTTTCCCATACCCGCTGGCGACAATATTTTTTTATCAAAAAGGTGCTTTGATAGAGAGTTCTCATCGAAAAATGTGAAAAGCGATCAAAATGGTATGTCACTGTTTTCACAGAAGGCACAGGCGCAGGTATAGTAAAGCTAACAGGCAGAGCAGAAGCGACGGGAAGGAGTGGTAACGATGTTTGGCTATCGCAGTAATGTGCCAAAAGTGCGTCTGACGACGGACAGGCTGGTCGTTCGTCTGGTGCATGAGCGTGATGCCTGGCGTCTGGCGGATTATTACGCCGAGAATCGCCAGTTTTTAAAACCCTGGGAACCCGTTCGGGACGAGAGCCACTGCTACCCCTCTGGCTGGCAGGCGCGCCTCAGTATGATTGCGGAATTTCATAAACAGGGAAGTGCGTTTTATTTCGCGCTTCTCGATCCGGAAGAGAAAGAGATCGTTGGCATTGCCAATTTTTCAAACGTGGTACGCGGGTCGTTTCACGCCTGTTACCTCGGGTATTCCATCGGTCAGAAATGGCAGGGGCAGGGGCTCATGTTTGAGGCGCTGACGGCGGCGATTCGCTACATGCAGCGCACGCAACATATCCATCGCATTATGGCCAACTACATGCCGCACAATAAGCGCAGCGGCGATCTGCTGGCCCGCCTGGGGTTTGAGAAAGAGGGCTATGCCAAAGATTATCTGCTGATTGACGGCGAGTGGCGGGACCATGTGCTCACCGCGCTCACCACGCAGGAGTGGACCGCGGGTCGTTAAGGAGAAAAAATGAAATATCAGTTAAATGGCGCCGAAGCGCGCGTGGTCGGCTGCCTTCTGGAAAAGCAGGTCACCACGCCGGAACAGTATCCTCTGTCCGTGAATGCCGTCACGATGGCCTGCAACCAGAAGACGAACCGTGAGCCGGTGATGAACCTTGGCGAGCACGAGGTGCAGGATACCCTTGACGAGCTGGTGAAGCGCCACTACCTGCGCACCGTCAGCGGCTTCGGTAATCGCGTCACTAAATATGAACAGCGCTTTTGTAATTCCGAATTTGGCGATTTAAAACTCAGCGCCGCGGAAGTGGCAGTGATCACCACGCTGCTGCTGCGCGGGGCGCAGACGCCGGGTGAACTGCGCACACGCGCCTCCCGCATGCATGAGTTTCAGGATATGCAGGACGTTGAACAGACGCTGGAGGGGCTGGCCTCACGCGAGGACGGTCCTTACGTGGTGCGTCTGCCCCGCGAGCCGGGCAAGCGTGAAAGCCGCTACATGCACCTTTTTAGCGGCGACGTTGAGCCCTCTGCGCTGGCCGTAGAATCCGACACGCCAGCATCAAACGACAGCCTGAACGCGCGCGTGGCGGCCCTGGAAGACGAGGTTGCCGGGCTGAAGCAGCGTCTGGATGCGTTACTCGCACATCTGGGAGATTAATCGTGACAACATTACGCATTGGTGTTGTGGGGCTGGGAGGGATCGCGCAAAAAGCCTGGCTGCCCGTTTTAGGCGCCGCGTCCGACTGGACGCTGCAAGGGGCGTGGTCGCCCACCCGCGAGAAAGCAGAGCGCATCTGCAAAACCTGGCGCATCCCTTATGCCGGTTCGCTACAGGATTTAGCCCGTGAATGTGATGCGGTATTTGTGCATACCTCAACCGCGACGCACTACCAGGTGGTGAGCGAGTTGCTTAACGCAGGCGTTCACGTCTGCGTGGATAAACCCCTGGCGGAAAATGTACAGGATGCTGAGCGACTGATTGAGCTGGCCGCGCGTAAAAAGCTGACGCTGATGGTCGGCTTCAACCGCCGTTTTGCACCGCTCTATCAGCAGCTTAAAGCGCAGTCCGGCTCGTTCGCCTCTCTGCGTATGGATAAGCACCGTACCGACAGCGTGGGGCCTAACGACCTGCGCTTCACGCTGCTGGATGATTATCTCCACGTCGTGGATACGGCCCTGTGGCTGAGTAACGGAAAAGCCCAGCTGCAAAGCGGCACGCTGCTGACCAACGAGCAGGGAGAGATGGTTTACGCCGAACATCATTTTGCCGTTGAGCATTTGCAGGTGACGACCAGCATGCATCGTCGGGCGGGCAGCCAGCGCGAGTCCGTGCAGGCCGTTACGGATGGCGCGCTGTATGACGTCACCGATATGCGAGAGTGGCGGGAAGAGAAGGGCAATGGCGTGGTCGCGTTACCGGTTCCCGGCTGGCAAAGCACCCTGGAGCAGCGTGGTTTTGTGGGCTGCGCGCGTCACTTCATCACCTGCGTGCAGAATCAGACGGTTCCTGAAACGTCCGGGGAGCAGGCTATTCTGGCGCAGCGCATTGTGGAACGACTCTGGCGCGAAGCCATGTCGGAATAACGCGTTGTAACATCTGCCGATAGTAATTCGTTGAAATCCGGTTAGACTAAGCGCCGCTTGTTGGCTTTGCCGGGTGGCGCTAACGCTTGCCCGTCCTGGAAATCCGTAGGGTTGTGGAACTTCACGTTAATGAACTTATTAAAATCGCTGGCGGCCGTCAGCTCGATGACCATGTTTTCCCGCGTGCTTGGCTTTGCGCGCGATGCCATTGTGGCAAGGGTTTTTGGCGCCGGGATGGCGACTGACGCCTTTTTCGTCGCCTTTAAGCTGCCAAACCTGCTGCGCCGTATTTTTGCCGAAGGGGCCTTCTCACAGGCATTCGTTCCGATCCTCGCAGAATATAAAAGCAAACAGGGCGAAGATGCCACTCGCGTCTTTGTGGCCTACGTTTCCGGATTACTGACGCTGGCGCTGGCGATCGTGACCGTCCTGGGGATGCTGGCAGCGCCCTGGGTGATCATGGTGACGGCGCCGGGTTTTGCTGACACAGCGGATAAATTTACCCTGACCACCCAACTGCTGCGTATAACCTTCCCCTATATTCTGCTGATTTCGCTGGCGTCGCTGGTGGGTGCCATCCTGAATACCTGGAACCGCTTCTCCGTTCCGGCCTTTGCCCCCACGTTCCTCAACGTCAGCATGATTGGCTTTGCGCTGTTCGCCGCGCCGCATTTTAACCCACCGGTGCTGGCGCTGGCCTGGGCCGTGACCGTCGGCGGCGTGTTACAGCTTGCTTATCAGCTTCCGCACCTGAAAAAAATCGGCATGCTGGTTCTGCCGCGCATTAATTTCAAAGATGCGGGCGCAATGCGCGTTATCAAACAGATGGGACCGGCGATACTCGGCGTGTCCGTCAGCCAGATCTCGCTGATCATCAATACCATCTTCGCCTCTTTCCTGGTGTCGGGCTCGGTGTCCTGGATGTACTACGCCGATCGTCTGATGGAGTTTCCATCCGGGGTGCTGGGCGTGGCGCTGGGGACTATTCTGCTACCGTCGCTGTCGAAAAGTTTCGCCAGCGGCAACCACGATGAATACTGCCGCCTGATGGACTGGGGCCTGCGTCTCTGTTTTCTGTTGGCGCTGCCAAGCGCGGTGGCGCTGGGGATCCTGGCAAAACCGCTGACGGTTTCATTGTTCCAGTATGGAAAATTCACCGCCTTTGATGCCGCCATGACCCAGCGTGCGCTCGTAGCCTACTCGGTGGGGCTGATGGGGCTGATTGTCGTGAAGGTGCTTGCGCCCGGTTTCTATTCACGTCAGGACATCAAAACGCCGGTTAAGATTGCCATTGTGACGCTGATCATGACGCAGCTGATGAACCTGGCGTTTATTGGACCGCTGAAACACGCGGGGCTGTCATTGTCGATTGGTCTGGCGGCCTGTCTGAACGCCGGCCTGCTGTACTGGCAGCTGCGCAAGCAGGATATCTTCACACCGCAGCCGGGCTGGGCAAGCTTCCTGCTGCGTCTGGCGATTGCGGTAGTGGTGATGGCGGCCGCGTTGGTTGGCATGTTGTATGTCATGCCTGAGTGGGCGCAGGGCACCATGCCTTACCGCCTGATGCGTCTGATGGCCGTGGTGGTGGTCGGTGTGGTGGCGTACTTTGCCACGCTGGCGGTGCTTGGCTTCAAAGTGAAAGAGTTCACCCGCCGCACGGTATAAACGCCAAAAGGGGAGTTCACCAGAAGGTGCTCCCCGCTTCATGACGTGCCGCTACTGCGTCAAATCGAAATCTTTTTCCCACCCGTGATACGTGCCGTGGCCGTCTGACCATCCGCACCGTACAGCCCCGGCTCTTTATAGGGCTTTAACACTTCAAGCGCCTGCTGATTACGGATAATCTGTCCTTCCAGCAGCCAGCCGTTATGCTGGTTGAGATCGCGAAGATGCTGGGTTTTTTCTGTAATGGTCTGCCAGCGTTCGTTGATCTCATCATTGGCGCTGCGTTTCGCGTCTTGCTCAGCGCGTCGCTGTTTTTCCAGATAATCCAGGGTCGCCAGCAGCGAGCTTTTATCTTCAGTTATGCGTTGCAACGCGCTGCCGTTGATTTGACCAGAAGAGAGGTGGTGCTGTTCTGCATCCATCACCGTTTTCAGGTCGTTCAGGACCACCGTCATCTGATCCAGTATTTCTGACAGTCGACTCATACGGTTAGTTACTCTGGAGGAAACTCTGTGCGTCCTGAATCAGCGCATCAGCGATTTTGCTGGTATCCATTTTCAGTTCGCCGTTACGGATAGCCGTTTTCAGCGCTTCAACACGTTCCATATTGATATCGCTGCTGCCTGGCTGCATCAGCTTCGACTGCGCATCGCTCAGCGTGACGCTGGTGCTGTTAGCCGTCGACGTTTTTTCCAGACGCGTTTTTTGCGGGGCAGCCTCATTCGTTTCGCGAGGTTGTACAGTGCTAACCGGCTTCAGGGCTGATGTACGATCAATGCTCATAGTGTTGTCCTCATCGAGGGTTCGCGGCGTTTGCGCCTGACATCATCATTTGTTGAATATTTATCGGCAGTCGCCGCGAAATCTTTAAAAAGATTACAGGTTAATCAGAATATTCCCATCAGGACCGACCGTGCCGCTGACCACCTGGCCTGAGGACATTCTGACCCGGGCATTTTGTGCCACTGCGGCATTATTCAGCGCTTTTCCTTCACTGTTGATACTAAAGCCTTCGCCATTGGCGACCACCATCACCTGTTGTCCCGCTTTCACCCGCCACGCCTGGCGCAGCATGGATAGCTGTATCGCCTGTCCAGGAGCGACATCGCGCAGGCTGACCGCCTCCTGAGCCTGGTTGATATCCAGCATCGTCCGCGGTGGAAGCTGATCCAGACGGCCTCGCTTCAGCGTTACGCTGTCAGGTTGCAGCAGGCTGCCCCGGGGAATGGGAACGGCGGCGACAACATAATTGCCCGTCGCCTGAACCGCAACCTGTAAGTAGCGTTTTTCATTGGCGCAACGCGCCAGCACGTTCACGTTGCCCCATAAGCGGGTGCTGCCGGTCACGCTAAATGACGGGGCTTCGCAGGAAGGGTAAAGGTTAGGCGGGGTGCGCACGGTCACGCGTACGTCATCGCTGAAACCGGCCAGCTTCTGCGCAAAGAATGCATTGAGCTGGTCCTCTAACCCCTCAGCCTGCACCAGAGGGCTTAAAAGCAGTAGGGTCGCCGCCAGGCCACGTTTAAAAGTCCGCATCGCACGTTCCACCATGTCCAGAATTTAGCAAATTCTACCCGCAGTGGTTTTCCATCAACGCAACAAATAGCGACGCATTTTGCGCTTATTCCGTCGATAGGGGAGACGGGGTGAGATTTAAGCTGTGAACTGAAATTTTCTCATCAGCGGAGGAGACATGCTCGATAAACTCGACGCCGCGTTACGTTTTCAGCAGGAAGCGCTCAATTTACGCGCCCAGCGGCAGGAGATTTTAGCCGCCAATATCGCCAACGCGGATACCCCCGGGTATCAGGCGCGCGATATTGATTTTTCCAGTGAACTCAAACAAGTGATGGAGCGTGGACGTGCCGAAGGAACGGGTGTCTCACTGGCCCTGACATCCTCACGTCATATTCCCGCTCAGGCGATGACCGCGCCAACGACCGACCTGCTTTACCGTATTCCCGATCAGCCCTCACTTGATGGTAACACCGTCGACATGGACCGGGAGCGCACACAGTTTGCCGATAACAGCCTGCAATACCAGACAGGTCTGACGCTACTCGGCGGGCAAATTAAAGGCATGATGACCGTCCTACAGGGGGGCAATTAGTAAATGGCCTTGCTGAATATTTTTGATATCGCCGGTTCGGCATTAACGGCGCAGTCCAAACGACTGAACGTGGCCGCCAGTAACCTGGCCAACGCCGACAGCGTGACCGGCCCTGACGGGCAACCGTATCGCGCTAAACAGGTTGTCTTCCAGGTTGATGCTGCACCGGGTGCGGCAACGGGCGGCGTAAAAGTGGCGGACGTGGTTGAGAGCCAGGCACCCGACAAGCTGGTTTACGAGCCTGGCAACCCGCTCGCGGATGCCAGCGGCTACGTGAAAATGCCGAACGTGGATGTGGTCGGGGAGATGGTGAACTCCATGTCCGCGTCGCGTAGCTACCAGGCAAACGTCGAAGTGCTTAATACCGTGAAGAGCATGATGCTCAAAACACTCACTCTCGGCCAGTAAAGGAGACACGCATGTCCATCGCCGTAAACGTGAATGACCCGACAAATACCGGCGTCAACAGCACCAGCAGTGCGACCGGTTCCAGCTCTCTCACCGGGAGCAATGCCTCCGATTTACAGAGCAGCTTTCTGACCCTGCTGGTGGCGCAGCTGAAAAATCAGGACCCGACCAATCCGATGCAGAACAACGAACTGACCACGCAGCTTGCGCAGATCAGTACCGTCAGCGGCATTGAGAAACTGAACACCACGCTCGGCTCGGTCTCCGGTCAAATCGATAACAGCCAGTCCTTGCAGGCCGCCAACCTGATCGGTCACGGGGTGATGATCCCGGGGACCACGATTCTGGCGGGCACCAGCACTACCGATGGCACGTCCACCACCACCACGACGCCGTTTGGCGTTGAGTTGCAGCAGCCGGCCGACAAAGTCACCGCCACAATCAAAGACGCCAGCGGCAACGTGGTGCGCACGATTGAGATTGGCGAGCTTAAAGCGGGCGTTCATACCTTTACCTGGGATGGCAGCCTGACCGACGGCACTAAAGCGCCTAACGGCTCGTATCAGGTTGCGATTAGCGCCAGCAACGGCACCACTCAGCTGGTGGCTCAGCCGCTACAGTTTGCCCTGGTTCAGGGCGTCATCAAGGGTAGCGATGGCAACAAACTGGATTTGGGTACCTCCGGTACCACCACACTCGACGAAGTTCGGCAGATTATCTAAGCCTTCATACTTATCAGGAGTAAGTCATGGCCTTTTCTCAAGCGGTCAGCGGCCTGAATGCTGCGGCCACCAACCTGGACGTCATTGGCAACAACATCGCCAACTCCGCGACCTATGGTTTTAAATCCGGTTCTGCGTCTTTTGCAGATATGTTTGCAGGCTCTAAAGTGGGTCTGGGCGTGAAGGTTGCGGGTATCACCCAGGACTTCACCGACGGGACGACCACCAACACCGGTCGCGGTCTGGACGTCGCCATCAGCCAGAACGGTTTCTTCCGTATGGTGGATGCCAACGGTTCCGTGTTCTACAGCCGCAACGGCCAGTTCAAGCTGGATGAAAACCGTAACCTGGTGAACATGCAGGGGCTTCAGTTAACCGGTTATCCGGTGGCCGGCACGCCGCCTACGGTGCAAACCGGTGCGAATCCGCAGGCGATCTCCATCCCAACGACGCTGATGGCGGCGAAGTCCACCACCACGGCCTCTCAGCAGATCAACCTGAACTCCACCGATACCGCGCCAACCGTCGCCTTCGATCCGTCCAACCCTGACTCTTACAACAAGAAAGGCACCGTGACGGTGTTTGACAGCCAGGGTAATGCGCACAACATGAACCTGTTTTATGTCAAAACAGCTGACAACAAATGGGATGTGTATACCCAGGATGGAAGCGTAGCGGGTGCTTCTGCAAGAAAAGCAGCACAGATGAACTTCGACAGCAACGGTAACCTGGCGGGAGTTTACAACTACAATGCTGCTGGCGTAATAAGCGCTACGCCAAATGCCACCCCAGCTATCAATATCACTACAGGCACCATTAGCGGTGCGGATCCTGCCGTGTTCTCTCTGAGTTTCCAGAGCTCCATGCAGCAAAACACCGGTGCGAACAACATCGTGGCGACGAGCCAGAACGGCTATAAGCCGGGCGATCTGGTGAGCTACCAGATCAACGATGACGGTACCGTTGTCGGTAACTATTCGAACGAACAGACCCAGGTGCTGGGCCAGATCGTGCTGGCAAACTTCGCCAACAACGAAGGCCTGAAATCCGAAGGGGATAACGTCTGGTCTGCCACGCAGTCTTCCGGGGTTGCCCTGCTGGGAACCGCGGGTTCCGGTAACTTCGGCACGCTGACTAACGGCGCGCTGGAAGCCTCCAACGTCGATCTGAGTAAAGAGCTGGTGAACATGATCGTCGCGCAACGTAACTACCAGTCCAACGCGCAGACCATCAAAACCCAGGATCAGATCCTCAACACGCTGGTTAACCTGCGTTAAGCAGCTGACGGGAAAGCGCAATGGATCACGCAATATATACAGCGATGGGCGCAGCAAGCCAGACGCTCAATCAGCAAGCTGTTACCGCCAGCAACCTTGCGAACGCTTCCACGCCAGGTTTTCGTGCGCAGCTCAACGCGCTGCGTGCGGTGCCGGTAGAAGGGCTGTCATTGCCCACGCGTACGCTGGTCACCGCCTCCACGCCGGGCGCCGACATGACGCCAGGTCAGATGGATTACACCGCGCGTCCGCTGGACGTTGCCCTTCAGCAGGACGGCTGGCTGGCGGTGCAAACGGCTGACGGCGGGGAAGGGTATACCCGCAACGGTAATATCCAGGTGAGCGCCACCGGGCAGCTGACGATTCAGGGGCATCCGGTTATGGGCGAAGCCGGTCCGTTGACGGTGCCGGAAGGGTCAGAGCTGACCATTGCGGCAGACGGGACGATCTCGGCGTTAAACCCGGGCGACCCGGCGAACACCGTTGCGCCTGTCGGTCGTCTGAAGCTGGTGAAAGCGGAAGGCAACGAAGTGCAGCGTGGCGATGACGGGATGTTCCGTCTGACCCAGGCGGCGCAGGCCACGCGTGGCGCCACGTTACAGGCCGACCCGACCATCCGCGTGATGTCCGGCGTGCTGGAAGGCAGTAACGTCAAACCGGTGGAAGCCATGACCGACATGATCGCCAGCGCCCGCCGCTTCGAAATGCAGATGAAAATCATCAGCAGCGTCGATGAAAACGCAGGCAAGGCTAACCAACTTCTGGCTATGAGTTAACAGGACTCCCTATGATCAGTTCTTTATGGATCGCGAAAACCGGTCTGGACGCACAGCAAACCAATATGGATGTGATTGCCAACAACCTGGCAAACGTCAGCACCAATGGTTTCAAGCGCCAGCGTGCGGTTTTCGAAGATTTGCTTTATCAAACGATTCGTCAGCCAGGGGCGCAGTCTTCTGAGCAAACCACGCTGCCGTCCGGTCTGCAAATTGGTACCGGCGTGCGCCCGGTCGCCACCGAGCGTCTGCACAGCCAGGGCAACCTGTCCCAGACCAACAACAGTAAAGACGTTGCCATTAAAGGTCAGGGTTTCTTCCAGGTGCAGTTGCCTGACGGGACCTCCGCCTATACCCGCGACGGTTCGTTCCAGGTGGATCAGAACGGCCAGCTGGTGACGGCGGGCGGTTTCCAGGTTCAGCCTGCGATCACCATCCCGGCGAACGCGCTGAGTATCACCATTGGTCGTGACGGTATCGTCAGCGTCACTCAGCAAGGTCAGGCCGCGCCGGTCCAGGTTGGACAGCTCAACCTGACCACCTTCATGAACGATACCGGACTGGAAAGCATCGGTGAGAACCTCTACACCGAAACGCAGTCTTCCGGCACGCCAAATGAAAGTACCCCGGGCCTGAACGGGGCGGGGCTGCTGTATCAGGGGTATGTGGAAACCTCGAACGTTAACGTGGCGGAAGAGCTGGTGAATATGATCCAGGTCCAGCGCGCCTATGAAATTAACAGTAAAGCAGTGTCGACGACCGACCAGATGCTGCAAAAACTGACGCAACTCTAAGGTGTAGCCCGGTGCGGTAAACGTCGCACCGGCTCCCTGTTTTCGAAGATGAAGGCAATGCAAAAAAACGCGGCGTTTCGTTATCCGATCCTGACTGTTCTGGCCGTCACCCTCAGCGGGTGTGCCTGGATCCCGTCTAAACCATTGGTACAGGGTGCGACTACCGCCCAACCCGTTCCCGGCCCCGCGCCGGTGGTGAACGGCTCAATTTTCCAGACCGCGCAGCCGATTAACTACGGTTATCAGCCGCTGTTTGAAGACCGTCGTCCGCGTAACGTTGGCGATACGCTGACCATTGTGTTGCAGGAAAACGTCAGTGCGAGTAAGAGCTCGTCGGCGAACGCCAGCCGCGACGGCAAAACCAATTTTGGCTTCGACACCGTACCGCGCTATCTGCAAGGGCTGTTCGGCAACGCCCGTGCGGATGTGGAAGCCTCCGGCGGCAACACCTTTAACGGTAAAGGTGGCGCGAACGCCAGCAATACCTTCAGCGGAACGCTGACGGTTACGGTTGACCAGGTTCTGGTGAACGGCAACCTGCACGTGGTGGGCGAAAAACAGATCGCCATTAACCAGGGTACGGAATTCATTCGCTTCTCCGGTGTGGTTAACCCTCGCACCATCAGCGGCACCAATACCGTACCGTCCACCCAGGTGGCGGATGCGCGCATTGAGTACGTCGGCAACGGCTATATCAACGAAGCGCAAAATATGGGCTGGCTGCAACGCTTCTTCCTTAACTTATCGCCGATGTAAGCGAGGTGACCTATGTATAAATTTCTCTTCGCCGTGGCGCTGTCGCTGGTCGCTACCGTTGCGCAGGCCGATCGCATACGCGATCTCACCAGCGTGCAGGGCGTGCGCGAAAACTCGCTGATTGGCTACGGCCTGGTGGTGGGGCTGGATGGGACGGGTGACCAGACGACCCAGACGCCGTTCACCACCCAGAGCCTGAACAATATGCTCTCGCAGCTCGGTATTACCGTACCGGCCGGGACCAACATGCAGCTGAAAAACGTGGCGGCCGTGATGGTGACCGCGTCTTATCCGGCCTTTGCGCGTCAGGGGCAGACCATCGACGTGGTTGTCTCGTCGATGGGTAACGCCAAAAGCCTGCGTGGCGGTACGTTGCTGATGACGCCGCTGAAAGGGGTCGACAGCCAGGTGTATGCTCTGGCGCAGGGCAACATTCTGGTTGGCGGAGCAGGCGCGTCGGCGGGCGGCAGCAGCGTGCAGGTGAACCAGCTGAACGGGGGACGTATTACCAACGGCGCGATCATCGAACGTGAGCTGCCGACCCAGTTCGGCACCGGCAACACCATTAACCTGCAACTGAATAACGAAGACTTTACGATGGCGCAGCAGATCGCTGACACCATCAACCGCAGCCGGGGCTACGGCAGCGCCACCGCGCTGGATGCCCGTACCGTGCAGATCCGCACGTCAACCGGCAGCAGCAACCAGGTGCGGTTGCTGGCCGATATCCAGAATATGGAAGTGAACGTGCCGGTGCAGGATGCGAAAGTCATTATCAACTCCCGTACCGGCTCGGTGGTGATGAACCGCGAAGTGACGCTGGACAGCTGCGCCGTGGCGCAGGGCAATCTCTCCGTCACGGTTAACCGCTCGGCCAACGTCAGCCAGCCGGATACCCCGTTTGGTGGCGGTCAGACGGTAGTGACCCCGCAAACGCAGATTGATTTGCGACAGAGCGGCGGTTCGTTGCAGAGTGTGCGCTCCAGCGCCAACCTGAACAGCGTGGTGCGTGCTCTGAATGCGCTGGGTGCAACGCCAATGGATCTGATGTCCATTCTGCAATCCATGCAAAGTGCAGGCTGCCTGCGCGCCAGACTGGAAATCATCTAAATGCTGACCGATAGCAAACTGTTGACCAGTGCCGCCTGGGATGCCCAGTCGCTCAACGAGCTGAAAACCAAAGCGGGCAAGGATCCGGCGGCGAATATCCGCCCGGTTGCCCGTCAGGTGGAAGGCATGTTCGTGCAGATGATGTTGAAAAGCATGCGTGAAACCCTGCCGAAAGATGGCATGTTCAGCAGTGATTCCACGCGGCTTTACACCAGCATGTACGATCAGCAGATTGCCCAGCAAATGACCGCCGGAAAGGGGCTCGGCCTGGCGGATATGATTGTGAAGCAGACCGCAGCCGCTCAGGGGCTCCCGCCTGAAGAGGCCCCGCAGCAGGTGCCGCTGAAGTTTGATCTGGAAAAGGTGACCAGTTATCAAAATCAGGCGCTGACGCAGATGGTGCGTAAGGCGATGCCGAAACCGGCAGAAACGCGTGACGAGCCGCTCTCCGGCGACAGCAAAGACTTCCTGGCGCAGCTCTCCCTCCCGGCGCGTCTTGCCAGTGAAGAGAGCGGCGTGCCGCACCATCTGATTCTGGCGCAGGCGGCGCTGGAGTCGGGCTGGGGGCAACGTCAGATCCGCAGGGAGAACGGCGAGCCGAGCTTCAACATCTTTGGCGTGAAGGCCACCTCCAGCTGGAAAGGGCCGACCACGGAAATCACCACCACCGAATATGAGAACGGTGCGGCAGTGAAGGTGAAAGCCAAATTCCGCGTCTACAGCTCGTATCTGGAAGCGTTGTCGGATTATGTCGGGCTGCTGAGCCGGAATCCGCGCTACACCGCCGTGACCCAGGCCGCCACGCCAGAGCAGGGCGCTCAGGCATTGCAGAATGCTGGCTACGCGACCGATCCAAACTATGCGCGCAAGCTAACCAGCATGATCCAGCAGCTGAAATCCATGTCTGAGAAGGTCAGCAAAGCGTATAGCACAGATCTCGAAAATCTGTTCTGAAAGTTCTCAAGTCCCGGTGGAGGTTGCCGATAACCTTCATCAGGACTCGTGTCTGAACGTATAAAAGGAACCCCCATGTCCAGTTTGATTAACAGCGCCATGAGTGGCCTCAGTGCTGCGCAGTCGGCACTCAATACCGTCAGTAATAATATTTCAAGCTACAACGTGGCAGGTTATACCCGCCAGACCACCATTCTGGGGGCTTCAAACAGCACCCTGACCGGCGGTGGCTGGGTGGGTAACGGGGTCTATGTCTCCGGTGTTCAGCGTGAATATGATGCGTTTATCACCAACCAGCTGCGCGCGGCGCAGAACCAGAGCAGTGGGCTGACCACGCGCTACCAGCAGATGTCAAAAATTGACGACGTGCTTTCTGATACCACGAACTCGCTTTCTGCCAACCTCCAGGATTTCTTTAAAAGCCTGCAAACGCTGGTGAGTAACGCAGAAGATCCGGCTGCTCGCCAGACGGTACTCGGGAAGGCGGATGGTCTGGTAAACCAGTTTAAAACCAACGATCAATATCTCCGCGATCAGGATGCGCAGGTCAATACGGCGATTTCTACCAGCGTCGATCAGATCAATAACTACGCGAAACAGATTGCCAATCTTAATGATCAGATCTCCCGGCTGACTGGCGTCGGTGCGGGCGCATCCCCGAATGAACTGCTCGATCAGCGCGATCAGCTGGTGAGTGAACTGAACAAGATTGTCGGTGTGGACGTCACCGTACAGGACAGCGGCACCTACAACATCTCTATCGCCAACGGTTACACCCTGGTACAGGGCAGCAACGCCAGCCAGCTGGCGGCGGTGAAATCCAGTGCGGACCCAGCGCGTACAACAATTGCGTATGTGGATACCGCAGCGGGCAACGTGGAGATCTCAGAAAAACAGATCACCACGGGGTCGCTTGGGGGGCTGTTAACGTTCCGTTCTCAGGATCTGGATCAGGCGCGAAACACCCTTAACCAGATGGCGCTGGCGTTTGCGGATGCCATGAATACCCAGCACCAGGCTGGCTTTGATGCCAACGGGGATGCAGGCGGCAAGCTGTTTGATTTTGGCTCTCCGGCAGTGCTGAGTAACGGTAAAAACACCGGAAGCGCGTCCGTTACGGCCACGATGACGGACAGTACAAAGGTCCAGGCGACAAACTATAAAGTTGAGTACAACGGTACTGACTGGACAATCACGCGTCTGTCGGACAATACCAGCTTCACGGCCAAGCCTGACGCCAGCGGTAATCTGTCGTTTGATGGTCTCAACGTTAAGATTAGCGGCTCAGCCGATAATAAAGACAGTTTCATCGTCAAACCGGTGAATGACGTCATTGTGAATATGGACGTAGCGATCAGCGACGAATCCAAACTGGCGATGGCCTCCGCGAAAGGAAGCGGCGAAAGCGACAATACCAATGGCCAGAAGCTGCTGGATTTACAGAGCGCCAAATTGGTGGGAGGGAACAAAACCTTTAACGATGCTTATGCCGCGCTGGTCAGTACGGTGGGCAGCACCACGGCGTCGCTGAAAACCAGCAGCGAAACCAAAGTTAACGTGGTGACGCAGCTGACCAAACAACAGCAGTCAATCTCCGGGGTTAACCTGGATGAAGAGTATGGCAACCTGCAACGCTATCAGCAGTACTATCTGGCGAATGCGCAGGTGCTGCAAACGGCGAGCACGCTGTTTGATGCATTGATCAATATCCGCTAAGGCTGAGGCATAAAAAATGCGTATTAGTACTCAAATGATGTATGAGCAAAGCATGCGCGGCGTGACGAACTCCCAAAGTCTCTGGCTCAGCTACGGCGAGCAGATGTCTACGGGGAAGCGTATCAACCGTCCGTCTGACGATCCGATTGCCGCCTCGCAGGCCGTTGTGCTCTCTCAGGCTCAAACGCAAAACAGCCAGTATGCGCTGGCACGCTCCTTCGCTACGACGAAAGTCTCGCTGGAAGAGAACGTGTTATCGCAAGTGACAACCGCCATCCAGGCTGCTCAGGAAAAGATTGTCAATGCGGGCAACGGTACGTTAAGTGACGATGACCGCGCTTCGCTGGCCACGAACCTGCAAGGTATTCGCGATCAGCTCATGAACCTGGCTAACAGCACGGACGGTAACGGTCGCTATATTTTTTCCGGTTACAAGACCGAAGCGGCGGCTTTCGACCAGGCGACGGGTGATTATAAGGGCGGCGGAACGCCAATCAGCCAGCAGGTTGACTCCGCGCGCACGATGCAAATTAGCCATACGGGCACTGAAGTTTTCGATAGCTTCACCAGCAATGCCAAGCCAGAGCCAGATGGTAGTGCGCCGGAAACGAATTTGTTTAAGATCCTCGACTCCGCAATTGAAGCGTTGAATACGCCGATTGGGGAGGACGAAACGAAAGCCGAGGCGTTTACGGCGGCTATTGATAAAGCCAACCGTGGCCTGAGCAACTCCCTCAACAACGTGCTGACCGTGCGCGCCGACCTCGGCATCAAGCTGGATGAGCTGGGCAAGCTGGACGCTCTGGGTGAAGACCGCGCGCTGGGTCAGACGCAGCAGATGAGTAACCTGGTTGACGTGGACTGGAACTCGGTGATTTCGTCCTACACCATGCAGCAGGCGGCGTTGCAGGCCTCGTATAAAGCCTTTAGCGATATGCAGGGTATGTCTTTGTTCCAGATGAACAAATAAGACTCTGACCTGTTTGACATGTCTTGAAACTGGGCATGTTTTGACTGCCCAACCCGTCCGGGTTGGGCATTTTTTTTACACACTTTCTGCCTGTGCGGACAGCACCCGGGCGCTTTCAATCACTCTGATAGCCAGCGCAATGGCACCACACAGGGTTGCCAGAGCCAGCACGCCAGACCAGCCTGCCAGCGTATAGATATTGCTGCCTAATGCCGAACCCAGCGCCATTCCGATGAAAATGACGGTAAACAGCAGGGCGTTCAGGCGTCCGCGGGCCTGCGGCTCAAGGCTGTAGACCAGGTTCTGGTGGGCCACGAGGCTGGACTGCAAGCCGAGATCGAAACCGACCGCGGAGAGGGCAATCAGGATCAACTGACCGTGTACACCCAGTGCCGGCATCATGAACATCAGGGCAAACGAGAGGGTCACCAGCGCGGCACCCAGCTGGGTCACTTTACCGGCGCCCAGCTTATCTGCCAGACCCCCTGCCAGCGGTGCAGCCAGCGCACCAGCGGCTCCGGCAATACCAAATCCACCCGCTACGGCGCTGCCAAGGTGATACCGTTCCAGCAGCATGACCGCCAGCGTTGACCAGAATGCGCTAAAGGCAATCGACAGAAAACCCTGAGCCAGCGCCGCGCGACGCAGTGCCGGGTAACGACGCCACAGGTGCTCCATGGAACGCATCAGCGCGGGATAGCTCAGCGTGGAGTGAATAGCAAAACGTGGGAGTACGGCCCACATCACCACGCCGACAAAGGCAATGCTTGCAGCAGCCAGCTGATACATCACCCGCCAGCCAAAGGCTTCACCGACCACACCGCTGACGGTTCTGGAGAGCAAAATCCCCAGCAGCAGGCCGGTCATCACCGTGCCGACCGTTTTTCCCTGTTTACCTTCCGGCGCGAGGATCGCTGCGGCCGGGACAATATCCTGCGCCATGGTGGCGGCCATGCCAATCAGCAGGCTGGTGAGCAGCAGGGAGTGCAGTTGTCCGGTCAGGCTACAACCCAGCAGGAACAGCGCCAGGGCCGCACTTTTTATCAGGATCAGCGTTCTGCGGTCATGACGATCGCCGAGCGGGAGCAGAAACAGGATGCCCAGGGCATAACCCGCCTGGGTGAGCGTCGGGACCATGCCCATGCCTTCGATGCTCAGATGCAGGTCTGAGCCCATCAGCGGCAGCAGAGGCTGGGCATAATAGATGGATGCCACGCTAAAGCCCGCACCGAGCGCCAGCATTAAGATTACCCAGCGGCTTACGGCCCGGGTGGTGGTTGTGTTCATAAGATGTTCCTCATTCGTCGTGTGCGGCTATTTTTTATCAGTACGCCTTGCGACGGTAGCGGGCGCGGTGGTAAAACGCTTATACGTGTGGCGTATGGGTAAAAATGGTATGAAAAGGTCTGAGCGTATAGATCGGGTAGAACTGATGCGAACGTTTGTTCGCATTGTGGAGGCGGGGTCTCTTTCTGCGGCGGCACGTCAGCTGGCAACAACCCAGGCCACGGTGAGCCGACGGTTGCAGTCGCTTGAGACCATGCTGGGAGTACGCCTGATGCTGCGCACAACCCATACGACCCGGCTGACCGATGACGGCGAACGCTGCTATCAGCATGCCCGACGGGTGATTGACAGCTGGCTGGCGCTGGAAGACGAGGTAGGGCAGACGGAAGATGAACCGGTTGGGGTGCTGAGGGTGCGCGCCCCGCACGCGTTTGGCCAGGATCAGCTTCTGAAACCGTTAACCGAATTTTTGCAGCGCTATCCCCAGCTTTCTGTAGAGTGGATGCTCAACGATCGCTCGGTTGATTTCCTCGGCGACAACCTTGACTGTGCTATTCGGGTGGGTGTGGAAGTCGATCCGGCAACCGTGTCCGTGCTGCTGGCTGAAGTGCCGCGCTCGGTGGTGGCTTCACCGGAATTACTGGCCCGTTATCCCGCGGTTAAAACGCCGGAAGATTTGCAGCAGCTTCCCTGGATTGCCATCAGCTCTTTTTATCAACGCCATGTGGAGCTTTTCCACGATGCATCATCTGCCCCGGCGCGGGTTACCATTACGCCACGCCTGAGTACCGACAGCCTGTATGTGGCGCGCAATACGGCACTCACCGGGCTGGGCGTGGCGGTGGTATCCAGCTGGACAGTACAGGATGATATTCAGGAAGGAAGACTGGTGCATCTACTGCCAGAGTGGCAGCCGGCAGCGTTACCGGTACATCTGGTTTACCCCTGGTCTCGTTATTATCCGGCGCGCTTGCGGCGTTTTCTGGAGCTGATGCGGCAGATAATGCCGGAGGTCACCGGAATGAGAAAGCCCCTGCAACAGCCATAAAAAAGCCGACCCGAAGGTCGGCTTTCAGTCTTAGCGTGCGTTATTCAACAGGCTGAGGACGAGTAGCTGGCGCAGTAGCCATGTGCGTTGCACTGTGACCACCGGCAGCACCTTTGCCTTCGAAGTTGAATGCCGGACGAACCCAGTCGCTATGGCGTGGCGCTTCAGGTACATACTCAGGTGCCGGGGCGCGAGTCATCGGCGCGGTAGCAACGTGAGCAGGCGCTGGAGCGGCAACGACCTCAACCGGCTCGGATTTCACTTCAGCCTCTTTGACCTCTTCGACAACAGGCTCAACCTGAATCTCGACGTCCTGAACAACCTCTTCCGTCACCGTTTCGACGGTAACGTCTGCGGGTTCTTCTGCTGCGGAGACCGGCTCAGCTTCCTCCGCGACTTCTTCAGCCACCACGGTATCTTCTTCGGCAATGATCTGCGGAGCGGCATCAACCGGCGCAGCAATGACTTCAGGATGGGTCGTTTCCACTTCCACAGCCTGCGGTGCCACCGTGTCAACAACTTGCGGTTCAACCACGGTTGCCGCTTCAGTCACGACGTCTTCCACCGCTGCTAGCGGTGCAATCACCTCTTCGGTCACAGCCTGTTCTTCAACAGCCTGCTCCGGGCGAGCAACCGGATAACGGATCCAGACTTTACCGGATGCCATCTCAGGTGACGCGCACGCCACGGTCAGCGGCATTGGCGACTGAGTCGGGTAACGCTCGTCACGGTAGCGACGACGACGCTGGCCACTCACGCGCAGGTGACGCGGAGAACGACGGGAGCGACGCGGCATACCTGCGTTGTCACGGTTTTCGCTGCTTTCGTCCTGCTCAACCTGATTTTCCACTACGGCTGGCAGGTCAACTTTTGCAACCTGGGTACCCGTTGTGCTTTCTGCTGCTTCAACCGCGATAACGTCGTTTTCTTCCGTCTGAACAGCACCCACACGTACTTTCTGGGTCAGCTGACGCTGCTTACGACGCGGCATAACCTGAGTACGCTCTTCCTGCTCCGTGTCCTGCTGTTCAACAGGCGCTTCGCGGTTCAGGTTTTTGACTTCCTGCTGGGCCTGGCGTTTCTCGTCGTTACGACGACGGTTACGCTCGCGGCGAGGTTGCTGCTCGTCACGCTGTTTGCTCTTCTCGGACTCATCGCCCGCCTGCTGGCGAATCTCACGATCTTCAACGTTCTGCTGTTGCTTCTCGCGACGGTTGCGACGGTTGTCCTCGCGTTGTTCACGACCTTCGTTGTTCTCGGAGCGATTATCACGGCGCTCGTTACGATCGCTACGGTCGTTGCGGTCATTACGATCGCGACGATTGTTCTGACGCTTACGACGGTCCTGCTGACGCTCTGGTTTCGCTTCTTTTGGCGCTTCTTTCGGCTGCTCAGGCTGAACTTCTTCGCCAGCAAACATTTTTTTCAACGCGCCGAAGATGCGGCTCAGGAGACCCGGCTGCTCAGGCTGCGCTTTTGGCGCGGCAGGGGCCGCCTTTTGCACGGCAGGTTTTGCCGCTGGTTTTTCCAGCGTCGCTTCCGGCGGGGCTTCCGGCATGATGAAGGTTGCTAATGCAGGCTGCTCAGGCAGTTTACGCTCGGCAGGCTCTTCATCCGATGGCAGCGCCATTTCTTCTTCATGCAGCTTCGGCAGCAGGTAGCTGAGGGTGCTTGTCTCTTCGCCTTTACGCACGCGCAGCACGTGATAGTGCGGGGTTTGCATCTCGTCGTTTGGCACGATGATGCAGCGAACGCCGCCCTGACGCGCTTCGATTGCGCTTACCGCTGCACGTTTTTCGTTCAGCAGGTAGGAGGCAATCGGCACCGGAACAATGGCGTGAACCTCTTTGGTGTTCTCTTTCAGCGCTTCTTCTTCAATCAGACGCAGAATAGAGAGGGAGAGCGATTCATTGTCACGCACGGTACCCGTACCGGAACAGCGCGGGCAGACGTGATGGCTGGACTCGCCGAGTGACGGGCTCAGACGCTGACGGGACATTTCCAGCAGGCCGAAGCGCGAGATATGGCTAATCTGGATACGTGCGCGATCCTGGCGTACCGCTTCACGCAGACGGTTTTCAACCGCACGCTGGTGGCGAACCGGGGTCATGTCGATGAAGTCGATAACAATCAGACCACCCAGGTCGCGCAGGCGGAGCTGGCGGGCGATTTCATCAGCGGCTTCAAGGTTGGTGTTGAAGGCGGTCTCTTCGATGTCGCCGCCGCGGGTTGCACGCGCGGAGTTGATATCGATAGCGGTCAGCGCTTCGGTGGTATCAATTACGATAGAACCGCCGGACGGCAGACGCACTTCACGCTGGAAGGCAGACTCGATCTGGGATTCAATCTGATAGTGGCTGAACAGCGGGATTTCACCGGTGTACAGTTTAATCTTGCTGGTGAAATCCGGGCGACCCAGCGCGGCGATGTGCTGGCGAGCCAGCTCAAGCACTTTCGGGTTATCAATCAGAATTTCACCGATGTCCTGACGCAGATAATCACGGAAGGCACGCACAATAACGTTGCTTTCCTGGTGGATCAGGAACGGAGCAGGACGGCTCTCAGCCGCTTTCTTGATGGCTTCCCAGTGCTTCAGGCGGAAGCTCAGGTCCCACTGCAACGCTTCGGCAGATTTGCCGACGCCTGCGGTGCGCACGATAAGGCCCATGCCGTCTGGCAGCTCGAGACTTGCCAGCGCTTCTTTTAGCTCGGTACGGTCATCGCCTTCGATACGGCGAGAGATGCCACCCGCACGCGGGTTGTTTGGCATCAATACCAGATAGCTTCCTGCCAGGCTGATAAAGGTGGTCAGTGCGGCACCTTTGTTGCCACGCTCTTCTTTATCGATCTGGACGATAACTTCCTGACCTTCACGCAGAACATCTTTAATGTTCGGACGGCCATGGGAGTTGTAGTTTGCAGGAAAATATTCGCGGGCGATTTCTTTGAGAGGAAGGAAACCGTGACGCTCAGCACCGTAATCGACAAATGCAGCTTCAAGGCTTGGTTCAATGCGGGTGATTTTGCCTTTGTAAATGTTCGCTTTTTTCTGTTCGTGTCCAGGACTTTCGATATCCAGATCGTACAGGCGCTGCCCATCCACAAGGGCGACACGCAACTCTTCTTGCTGAGTTGCGTTGATTAACATTCTTTTCATCGTAACTTACTCGTTATTCTTACATTGACGACAAAGCTGCGGGCAAGGTGACGCTTTCCGGGGTATGAACCGATGGCCTCGTGTCTATTCACGTCGCCAACCTCACGGTTGTCGCTCGCTTAAGAGGCGCAGAGTGTCGGTTGCCTGTGTTTCATACGGAAACACAGCGCAATTATCAGGGGAATTGCCTGGGAAAACTCTCCAGAGAACAATCCTTATACCGGGAAGTACTGCAACCCGCAGCCCGCTAACTGCCTGAAAGATCAATACGTCTTACGCCATTGCTGCGTGGATGATCGGTCAGACAAAATTGGTCATTCCGTCGACATCCTTACAAAACCCGGATTTAACGCGGAAAACGGATTCATTATTCCACTGCTCGCCGGGTTATAGCAAGATGACTTTTACCAATTATCACCCGGTTACTCACAGTTTCTTCACTTCAACGGGGTGATTGGTTTAATAACCACCAAATCGATTGCGCGAAAGGGGAGTGGTCCGGATAAAAGTAAATATAAGCATAGAAAAATGAGTGGCGCTAATGCCTGACGCTATTTAGAATCGCCAACCATGAAAACAGAGACTCCAACCGTAAAAATGGTTGCCATCGCCGACGACGAGGCGGGGCAACGTATCGATAATTTTTTGCGCACCCAGTTGAAGGGCGTGCCAAAAAGTATGATTTATCGCATCTTGCGTAAGGGCGAGGTGCGAGTGAACAAAAAACGCGTGAAGCCAGAGTATAAGCTCGAGGCGGGCGATGAAGTCCGGATTCCACCGGTACGTGTTGCAGAGCGTGAAGAAGAGGTCGTTTCTCCGAAGCTGCAAAAAGTCGCGGCCCTGAGCGACGTTATCCTTTATGAGGACGACCACATTCTGGTGCTGAATAAACCGTCCGGAACGGCGGTACACGGGGGGAGCGGTCTGAGCTTCGGCGTGATTGAAGGGTTACGCGCGCTGCGCCCGGAAGCGCGTTTCCTCGAACTGGTTCACCGTCTTGACCGCGATACCTCTGGCGTGCTGCTGGTGGCGAAAAAACGTTCTGCGCTGCGTTCACTGCATGAACAGCTGCGCGAAAAAGGGATGCAGAAAGATTACCTGGCGCTGGTGCGCGGCCAGTGGCAGTCCCACGTGAAAGTGGTGCAGGCGCCGCTGCTGAAAAATATTCTGCAAAGCGGCGAGCGCATTGTTCGTGTTAATCAGGAAGGGAAACCGTCTGAGACGCGCTTTAAAGTTGAAGAGCGCTACGAATTCGCCACGCTGGTGCGCTGTAGTCCGGTGACGGGGCGTACCCACCAGATTCGCGTCCATACCCAGTTTGCGGGCCATCCGATTGCGTTTGATGACCGCTATGGCGATCGCGAATTTGATAAGCAGCTGGCGGGAACAGGGCTGTCGCGTCTGTTCCTGCACGCGGCAGCGCTGAAATTTACCCATCCTAATACCGGCGAAGTTATCCGTATTGAAGCGCCGCTGGATGAGCAGCTCAAACGCTGTCTGAAAGTTCTGCGCGGCTGATTTTGTGCCGGGTGGCGCTGCGCTTACCCGGCCTACATGTTTTTCTCCCTCTCCCTGTGGGCATCAGGCCGCAACGGTCACATCGTCAGCGGATTACACTCTTCTCGCCTTAACATCTGGCACAGCGCAATCAGCGGCAACCCCACCAGCGTGTTGGGATCGCGGCCATCGAGCTTGTCGAACAACGCAATCCCTAGTCCTTCACTTTTAAAGCTCCCTGCACAGTTTAGCGGACGTTCCCGACGCACATAATCCATAATCTCCTGCTCGCTAAGATGACGGAAGTGCACATCAAACGGCTCGCACTCGGTTTGCAGATGACCGGAAGCCGAATTATAAAGCGCCAGGCCGGTATAAAAGGTCACGATACCGCCTCGCGCACGCAACAGCTGCTGGCAGGCGTTTTCTTCCGTATGCGGTTTGCCGGTGATTTCGCCGTCCAGCACACAAACCTGATCGGAGCCTATAATCAGATGTGCGGGGTAACGTACGGCCAGCGACTGTGCTTTCTCTTTCGCGAGACGGGTCACCAGATGACGCGGTGACTCGCCCGGCTGTGGCGTTTCATCCACCTCCGGCGCAGCGCATTCAAACGGGATCCCGAGCTTTTCCAGCAGCATTCGGCGATAAGGTGAAGTGGAAGCAAGGACGAGATTTGGCATATTTTTATCACCAGATATAGCGTATTGATGCCAGCCATTTTAAACTACAGGCCGCAATGTGTGCGAATAATTGGCAAAAGGCAGCTCTGGTTGCCTTTTTCTTTGACTCTATGACGTTACAAAGTTAATATGCGCGCCCTATGCAAAAGGTAAAATTACCCCTGACTCTTGATCCGGTTCGTACGGCTCAAAAACGCCTCGATTACGAAGGAATCTATTCTTCCGATCAGGCTGAGCGTATTGCCGAATCTGTAGTCAGTGTGGACAGTGATGTAGAATGCTCCATGTCGTTCGCTATCGACAACCAGCGTCTCGCCGTGTTAACCGGTGATGCAAAGGTGACGGTAACGCTCGAATGTCAGCGTTGCGGGAAACCGTTTGTACAGCATGTTCACACAACGTATTGTTTTAGTCCGGTTCGTTCTGACGAACAGGCTGAAGCACTCCCGGAAGCGTATGAGCCGATTGAGGTTAACGAATTCGGTGAAATCGATCTTCTGGCGCTGGTTGAAGATGAAGTCATCCTCTCCCTGCCAGTCGTTCCGGTGCATGATTCTGAACACTGTGAAGTGTCCGAGGCGGACATGGTCTTTGGGGAACTGCCTGATGAAGCGCAAAAACCAAACCCATTTGCCGTATTAGCCAGCTTAAAGCGTAAGTAATTGAGGAGTAAGGTCCATGGCCGTACAACAGAATAAACCAACCCGTTCCAAACGTGGCATGCGTCGTTCCCATGACGCGCTGACCGCAGTTACCAGCCTGTCTGTAGACAAGACTTCTGGTGAGAAACACCTGCGTCACCACATCACCGCTGACGGTTTCTACCGCGGCCGCAAGGTTATCACTAAGTAATCACGCGTCAGCGTGATTAGGCTTAGTGAGGAACTTCCCCGTGCAAACGGGGAGTTTACCGAACCAGGCTGCGACGATACCTTGACACGTCTAACCCTGGCGTTAGATGTCATGGGGGGAGATTTTGGCCCTACCGTGACAGTGCCTGCAGCATTGCAGGCACTGAATTCTAATTCGCAACTCACACTTCTTTTAGTCGGTAATCCCGACACAATCACGCCATTACTTGCAAAAGCTGACTTTGAACAACGTTCGCGTCTGCAGATTATTCCTGCGCAGTCAGTTATTGCCAGTGATGCCCGGCCATCGCAGGCTATTCGTAATAGCCGTGGCAGCTCTATGCGAATGGCGCTGGAGCTGGTGAAAGAAGGGCGAGCGCAGGCTTGCGTCAGCGCGGGAAATACTGGCGCGCTGATGGGGCTGTCGAAATTATTGCTCAAGCCGATTGAGGGCATTGAGCGTCCGGCGCTGGTGACGGTATTACCGCATCAGCAGAAGGGCAAAACGGTGGTGCTGGATCTGGGCGCTAACGTGGATTGTGATAGTACAATGCTGGCTCAGTTTGCCGTTATGGGGTCGGTGCTGGCTGAAGACGTGGTCGGGATTAACAATCCCCGCGTTGCTTTACTGAATATTGGTGAAGAAGAGACTAAAGGCCTGGACAGTATCCGCGACGCTGCGGAAATACTCAAACAGGTCCCCTCCATCAACTATATTGGTTATCTCGAAGCCAATGAGTTGCTGACGGGCAAAACGGATGTATTAGTGTGTGATGGCTTCACCGGAAACGTGACGTTGAAGACCATGGAAGGGGTCGTACGAATGTTCCTTTCTCTGCTGAAATCGCAGGGAGAAGGTAAAAAAAGGTCCTGGTGGCTGATTTTATTAAAGCGTTGGTTACAAAAAAGCCTGACGCGGCGATTCAGTCACCTCAACCCCGACCAGTATAATGGCGCCTGTCTGTTAGGATTGCGCGGCATCGTGATTAAGAGTCATGGCGCCGCCAATCAGCGAGCATTTACCGTCGCGATTGAACAGGCAGTGCAGGCGGTGCAGCGTCAAGTCCCTCAGAGGATTGCCGCTCGCCTGGGATCTGTATTAGCTAAAAGTGACTGAGCGTACATGTATACGAAGATTTTAGGTACCGGCAGCTACCTGCCAAAACAAGTGCGTACCAACGCCGATCTTGAAAAAATGGTAGATACGTCTGACGAGTGGATTGTCACGCGCACAGGTATCCGTGAACGTCGTATCGCCGCGCCAGACGAAACTGTGTCCACCATGGGCTACGAAGCCGCTCAGCGAGCGCTTGAGATGGCTGGCATTGATAAAGAACAGATCGGGCTTATTGTGGTGGCGACAACCTCTGCCACGCATGCCTTCCCAAGCGCAGCGTGCCAGGTGCAGAACATGCTCGGCATCAAAGGCTGTCCGGCATTTGATGTTGCAGCAGCGTGCGCGGGGTTCACTTATGCGCTGAGCATCGCCGATCAGTATGTAAAATCGGGCGCCGTAAAATATGCGCTGGTGATCGGCGCTGATGTGCTGGCGCGTACCTGCGATCCAACCGATCGCGGCACGATCATTATTTTTGGCGATGGCGCGGGCGCGGTGCTGCTGGGGCAGTCCGAAGAGCCGGGCATCATCTCCACGCACCTGCATGCCGATGGCCGCTACGGCGAGCTGTTAACGCTACCTAACGCCGATCGCGTTAATCCTGATAACTCCATTTACCTCACCATGGCAGGTAATGAAGTATTCAAGGTGGCGGTGACTGAGCTTGCGCATATTGTCGATGAGACGCTGGAAGCCAATAACCTTGAACGCACCGCACTCGACTGGCTGGTGCCGCATCAGGCGAACCTGCGTATCATCAGCGCGACGGCGAAGAAGCTGGGCATGTCTATGGATAACGTTGTGGTGACGCTTGATCGCCACGGCAACACCTCTGCGGCATCGGTACCGTGCGCATTTGACGAAGCGGTACGCGATGGACGAATTAAACGGGGCCAACTGGTCTTGCTTGAAGCCTTTGGTGGCGGGTTCACCTGGGGTTCCGCGCTGGTTCGTTTCTAGGATAAGGATTAAAAAATGACGCAATTTGCTTTTGTGTTCCCGGGACAGGGCTCGCAAACTGTTGGGATGTTGTCTGAAATGGCAGCAAACTATCCGGTTATTGAAGAGACTTTCCGTGAAGCCTCTGACGCGCTGGGTTATGATCTGTGGGCGCTGACCCAACAGGGCCCCGCTGAAGAGCTGAACAAAACCTGGCAGACTCAACCGGCACTGCTGGCAGCCTCCGTCGCATTGTGGCGCGTATGGCAGCAGCAGGGCGGCAAAGCGCCGACGCTGATGGCGGGTCATAGCCTGGGTGAATACTCTGCGCTGGTCTGCGCAGGGGTGATTGCCTTCGCTGACGCGGTACGCCTGGTTGAATTGCGTGGTAAATTCATGCAGGAAGCGGTGCCAGAGGGCACGGGCGGCATGTCTGCCATCATCGGTCTGGATGATGCGTCTATCGCTAAAGCCTGTGAAGAATCTGCTGAAGGTCAGGTCGTTTCTCCGGTAAACTTTAACTCGCCAGGCCAGGTGGTTATCGCAGGTCATAAAGAAGCGGTTGAGCGTGCAGGTGCTGCCTGTAAAGCTGCGGGCGCAAAACGTGCACTGCCCCTGCCGGTGAGCGTACCGTCTCACTGCGCGCTGATGAAGCCCGCTGCCGATAAGCTGGCGGTTGAGCTGGAAAAAATGACCTTTAACGCACCGACGATTTCCGTTGTGAATAACGTCGATGTGCAGTGCGAAACCGCGCCGGAGGCTATCCGTAACGCGCTGGTTCGCCAGCTCTACAGCCCGGTTCAGTGGACTAAAACCGTTGAATTTATGGCGTCTCAGGGCGTTGAACATCTGTATGAAGTTGGTCCAGGTAAGGTACTTACCGGTCTGACAAAACGTATTGTAGATACCCTGACTGCCTCGGCGATTAACGAGCCGGAAGCCATGAAAGCGGCACTCTCGCAATAAAAGAGGAATACCATGAGTTTTGAAGGAAAAATTGCCCTGGTGACCGGCGCAAGCCGCGGTATTGGGCGCGCTATTGCTGAAACACTGGTTGCGCGCGGCGCGACGGTGATCGGGACTGCGACCAGTGAGAATGGCGCACAGGCCATCAGCGACTATCTGGGTGCGAACGGTAAAGGTCTGGTACTGAATGTGACTGAACCAGCATCTATCGAATCTGTTCTGGAAAATATTCGCGCAGAGTTTGGCGAAGTGGATATTCTGGTCAATAATGCCGGGATCACTCGCGACAACCTGCTGATGCGAATGAAAGACGACGAGTGGAACGATATTATCGAAACCAACCTGTCATCTGTATTCCGTCTGTCAAAAGCGGTAATGCGCGCTATGATGAAAAAGCGTCATGGTCGTATTATCACTGTAGGTTCTGTGGTTGGTACCATGGGAAATGCTGGTCAGGCTAACTACGCTGCGGCGAAAGCAGGTCTGATCGGTTTCAGTAAGTCGCTGGCGCGTGAAGTCGCGTCCCGCGGAATTACTGTAAACGTTGTTGCTCCGGGCTTTATTGAAACGGACATGACGCGTGCGCTGACTGATGAGCAGCGTGCGGGTACGCTGGCGGCAGTTCCGGCGGGTCGTCTTGGCGACCCTAAAGAAATCGCCAGCGCGGTTGCATTTTTAGCCTCTGACGAAGCGGGTTACATCACTGGTGAAACCCTCCACGTCAACGGCGGGATGTACATGGTTTAATCACGATCGAAAATATTTGCGTTATTTGGGCAAATGGCCTCAAAATAACGTAAAATCGTGGTAAGACCTGCCGGGATTTAGTTGCAAATTTTTCAACATTTTATACACTACGAAAACCATCGCGAAAGCGAGTTTTGATAGGAAATTTAAGAGTATGAGCACTATCGAAGAACGCGTTAAGAAAATTATCGGCGAACAGCTGGGCGTTAAGCAGGAAGAAGTTGTGAACTCCGCTTCCTTTGTTGAAGACCTGGGCGCAGATTCTCTTGACACCGTTGAGCTGGTAATGGCTCTGGAAGAAGAGTTTGATACTGAGATTCCGGACGAAGAAGCTGAGAAAATCACCACCGTTCAGGCTGCCATTGATTACATCAACGGTCACCAGGCGTAAGTGAACATCTCCAGGCGGTCATTCGACCGCCTGAGTTTTATCTTTTGTTGTCCCACGAATCTCTTTTTTTATCCCTCCCTGGAGGACAAGCGTGTCTAAGCGTCGTGTAGTTGTGACCGGACTTGGCATGTTGTCTCCTGTCGGCAATACCGTAGAGTCCACCTGGAAAGCTCTCCTTGCCGGTCAGAGCGGCATCAGCCTAATCGACCATTTCGATACTAGCGCCTATGCAACGAAATTTGCTGGCTTAGTAAAGGATTTTAACTGTGAAGAGATCATCTCGCGCAAAGAACAGCGCAAGATGGATGCCTTCATTCAATATGGAATTGTCGCTGGCGTTCAGGCCATGCAGGATTCTGGCCTTGAGATTACGGAAGAGAACGCGACCCGTATCGGCGCCGCTATCGGCTCCGGGATTGGCGGTCTTGGTCTGATTGAAGAAAACCATACATCTCTGATGAATGGCGGCCCGCGTAAAATCAGCCCGTTCTTCGTTCCGTCTACGATTGTCAACATGGTGGCAGGTCACCTGACCATTATGTTCGGCCTGCGTGGCCCAAGCATCTCAATCGCGACAGCCTGTACGTCTGGCGTGCATAACATCGGCCAGGCCGCGCGTATCATTGCGTACGGCGATGCAGATGCTATGGTTGCGGGCGGCGCTGAAAAAGCCAGTACCCCGCTGGGCGTCGGTGGCTTCGGTGCAGCGCGTGCGCTCTCTACCCGCAACGATAATCCGCAGGCGGCGAGCCGTCCATGGGATAAAGACCGTGACGGTTTCGTACTGGGTGACGGTGCAGGCATGATCGTACTGGAAGAGTACGAACACGCGAAAAAACGTGGCGCGAAAATTTATGCTGAAGTTGTTGGCTTTGGCATGAGCAGCGATGCTTATCACATGACGTCTCCTCCAGAGAACGGCGCAGGCGCTGCGCTGGCGATGGAAAACGCCATCCGTGATGCGGGCATTACCCCGGCACAGATTGGCTACGTTAACGCGCACGGGACGTCTACCCCTGCGGGCGATAAAGCAGAAGCGCAGGCTGTTAAGTCTATCTTCGGTGAATCTGCCAGCCGTGTGCTGGTGAGCTCCACGAAATCCATGACCGGTCACCTGCTGGGTGCTGCGGGGGCAGTAGAATCAATCTACTCTATTCTCGCGCTGCGCGATCAGGCTGTACCGCCAACCATCAACCTGGATAACCCGGATGAAGGTTGCGATCTGGACTTCGTTCCTCACGAAGCGCGCCAGGTTAGCGGTATGGAGTACACCCTGTGTAACTCCTTCGGCTTCGGTGGGACTAACGGTTCTCTGATCTTCAAAAAGGTCTGAGTCTGATTAGTCGCTGACGATAAAAAAGGTCCGCTTGCCGGGCCTTTTTTATTAGGTGAAATCCCCTTGTCCGGCTGCTCACATCCTGCCAGACTGAGCCTCCACGCATAAGGAGCCACCATGTTTTTGATTAATGGCCTTGAGCAAGAAACGCTGCCAGCCAGCGACAGGGCGACCCAGTTTGGCGATGGCTGTTTCACGACTGCGCGTATTCTCGACGGTGGCGTGTGCCTGCTCGGGGCCCATATCCTTCGTTTACAAAAAGCCTGCGAAGCATTACTGATCCCCTTCTCGCAGTGGGACATTCTTGAAAGTGAAATGCGTAGGCTGGCCTCAGATAAAGCAAGCGGCGTCCTGAAAGTCATTATCAGCCGCGGGAGCGGTGGCCGGGGTTATAGCGGATCTGCCTGTCTGCATCCTACGCGGGTCCTTTCCGTTTCAGATTATCCTTCCCATTATGCGCACTGGCGTGAAGAGGGCGTAGCCCTGGCGCTAAGTCCGGTACGTCTGGGGCGAAACCCGATGCTCGCGGGTATAAAGCATCTCAACCGCCTTGAACAGGTGCTTATTCGTACTCATCTTGAGCAGACGGAGGCCGGGGAGGCGCTGGTTCTTGACAGCGAAGGGTACATTACGGAATGCTGTGCGGCTAATTTACTCTGGCGGAAGGGCAGTGACGTGTTCACGCCTTCGCTGGAGCAGGCCGGCGTCAACGGCATTATGCGGCAGTTTTGTCTGCACCAGCTGGCACGCGCAGGCTTTCGCGTTGTCGAAGTCAACGCTAAGGAAGAGGCGCTGCTGACTGCTGATGAAGCCGTTATCTGCAATGCGCTGATGCCCGTTGTCCCCGTTCGCGCTTATGGCCGAAAATGCTGGTCATCCCGCGAGCTGTTCCAGTTTCTGGCCCCGTTATGTGAGCAAACCAGGTAGTCATGAAGAAAATGTTACGTTTTGTCCTCCTTCTTATCGTTGCGTTCGGTATCGCTGGCGGAGCGGGAGTGTGGAAAGTCCGTCAGCTGGCGGAGAGTCAGATCCTGATAAAAGACGAGACGATTTTTACCCTGAAAGCGGGGACCGGGCGGCAGGCGCTTGGTCAGCAGCTGTATGACGACAAAATTATCAATCGCCCACGCGTATTCCAGTGGCTGCTGCGTATTGAACCGGACCTGTCCCATTTCAAGGCCGGTACCTATCGCTTTACCCCTGGCATGACCGTGCGAGAGATGCTGCAACTGCTGGAAAGTGGTAAAGAAGCCCAATTCCCGCTGCGTTTTGTGGAAGGTATGCGTCTGAGCGATTACCTCAGGCAGCTGCGGGACGCGCCATACATTAAGCATACGCTGAAAGATGACCGCTACCAGACCGTGGCAGACGCCTTAAAATTCGAACATCCCGAGTGGGTGGAAGGCTGGTTCTGGCCCGATACGTGGATGTATACGGCAGGCACGACGGATGTGGCCATTCTGAAGCGCGCGCACAACAAAATGGTCGCGGCGGTAGACGCTGCCTGGAAAGGGCGAGCAGAGGGCCTGCCTTATAAAGATCAAAACCAGTTCATGACGATGGCCTCGATCATCGAGAAAGAGACGGCCGTTGCTGCCGAACGTGACCAGGTTGCCTCGGTGTTTATTAACCGTCTGCGCATAGGCATGCGTTTGCAAACCGATCCTACCGTCATCTACGGCATGGGCGAAAACTACAACGGCAGGATTTCCAGAAAAGATCTGGAGACGCCAACGGCGTATAATACCTACGTGATTAGCGGCCTGCCGCCTGGACCGATCGCGACGCCGAGTGAAGCATCGTTAAAGGCCGCCGCGCACCCGGCCAAAACGCCGTATCTCTATTTTGTGGCTGACGGAAAAGGGGGGCATACGTTTAATACCAACCTGGCCAGCCACAATCGCTCCGTGCAGGACTATCTGAAGGCACTTAAGGAAAAAAATGCGCAGTAAATACATTGTCATTGAGGGACTCGAAGGGGCGGGCAAAACAACTGCCCGTAACGTGGTGGTGGATACGCTTACGTCGCTTGGCGTCGCCGACATGGTCTTTACCCGCGAGCCGGGCGGTACGCAGCTGGCGGAAAAACTGCGCAGCCTGGTTCTGGATATCAAATCCGTTGGCGATGAAGTTATTACCGACAAAGCGGAAGTGCTGATGTTCTATGCTGCGCGCGTTCAGCTGGTGGAGACGGTGATCAAACCCGCTCTGGCAGAAGGGAAATGGGTGATTGGCGATCGCCACGATCTCTCAACCCAGGCGTATCAGGGCGGGGGCCGGGGTATCGATCAGGCCATGCTGGCTACGCTTCGCGACGCGGTTCTGGGCGATTTCCGTCCTGACCTGACGCTGTATCTGGACGTAACTCCTGAGGTGGGCCTGAAGCGCGCCCGTGCCCGCGGCGAACTGGACCGCATTGAACAGGAGTCTTTTGATTTCTTTAACCGCACCCGTGCGCGTTATCTGGAACTGGCCGGGCAGGACAAGACCATTCGTACCATCGATGCGACGCAATCCCTTGAAGACGTTACGCGTGATATTCAGCAGACCGTTACGCAGTGGCTACAGGAGCAGCAGGCATGAAATGGTATCCATGGTTGCGCCCACACTTTGAACAGCTGATCGGCAGCTATCAGGTTGGTCGGGGGCATCATGCGTTACTGATCCAGGCGCTGCCGGGAATGGGTGATGATGCGTTGATTTACGCCATCACCCGCTTTCTGATGTGCCAACAGCCGGAAGGACATAAAAGCTGCGGTAAATGCCGGGGTTGCCAGCTCATGCAGGCGGGCACGCATCCTGACTATTACACCCTCGAACCCGAGAAGGGCAAAAATACGCTCGGTATCGACGCGGTGCGTGAGGTCAGTGAGAAACTGTACGAATATGCGCGTCTGGGGGGGGCGAAAGTGGTGTGGCTGAAAGACGCCGCGCTGCTCACGGAAGCCGCAGCCAACGCCCTGTTAAAAACCCTGGAAGAGCCGCCAGAGAATACCTGGTTTTTCCTCTCCTGCCGCGAGCCGGAACGCTTGCTGGCGACGCTGCGCAGTCGCTGCCGTCTTCACCACCTCGCTGTCCCTCAGGAATCCTGGGCGCTCGCCTGGCTTGAGCGAGAAGTGACGGTGTCACAAGATGCGGCGCGCTCGGCGTTGCGCCTGTGCAGCGGTGCGCCTGCGGCTGCGCTGGCCTTATTGCAGCCGGAAGTGTGGTCTCAGCGTGAAACGCTGTGTCGTGCGGTTGAATCAGCCCTCGACAGCCATGACTGGCTGAGCGTGCTGCCAGCGCTGAACAGCGATCAGGCTCCGGAACGGCTACACTGGCTGGCCGCACTGCTGCTGGATGCGCTCAAAATCCAGCAGGGGGCGACGCTTCTGACTAACCCTGACGTGTGGGCGCTGGTCACCACGCTGGCGAATCGCCTGTCAGGGCAGTCGCTGCACGCTATCCTTCATGATATCTGCCAGAGCCGTGAACAACTTTTGACAGTGACCGGTCTCAATCGCGAGCTTTTACTGACCGACCAGTTACTGCGTATCGAACACTACCTGCAACCGGGCGTCATACCGCCGGTTTCCCACCTCTGAGAGAGACATTATGTTTTTAGTCGACTCACACTGCCATCTCGATGGCCTGGATTATCAGTCCCTGCATAAAAATGTGGACGACGTGCTGGCGAAAGCCGCCGCGCGCGATGTGAAATTTTGCCTGGCCGTGGCGACCACGTTGCCGGGTTACCGCTCCATGCGTGAACTGGTAGGCGAGCGCGATAATGTCGTCTTCTCCTGCGGCGTGCATCCGCTGAATCAGGATGAAGCATACGACGTTGAGGATTTACGCCGTCTTGCCGCAGAAGAGGGCGTAGTGGCGATGGGCGAGACCGGCCTGGACTATTTCTACACCCCGGAAACGAAACCTCGCCAGCAGGAATCCTTCCGCAACCATATCCGTATTGGCCGTGAACTGAATAAGCCGGTTATCGTTCATACCCGCGATGCGCGTGCCGACACGCTGGCGATCCTGCGGGAAGAAAAGGTGACGGATTGCGGTGGCGTACTACACTGTTTCACTGAAGACAGAGAAACGGCGGGTAAGCTGCTTGATTTAGGCTTTTATATCTCGTTTTCGGGGATCGTCACGTTCCGCAATGCCGAGCAACTGCGTGATGCGGCGCGCTATGTTCCGCTGGATCGTATTCTGGTGGAAACCGATTCACCGTACCTGGCGCCGGTGCCTCATCGCGGCAAAGAGAATCAGCCAGCGATGACCCGGGATGTCGCTGAGTATATGGCCGTTCTGAAAGGTGTCAGTATTGAAGAGCTGGCTCGCGTGACAACGGAAAACTTCGCCAGTCTGTTCCATATCGACCCCGCCCGCCTGCAATCTGTCTGATACGCCTGTTATTTTTAGGCTCGTAATTAATAAGTAAAACGAGTAAAGTTCACCGCCTCATTTGGGGCGGTGATGGCGTTTTTAGACACATCCAGACATGCTTTATGTAAATATCTGCAAGTTTTTTGGCCGTCTTGAACTGAAACGTGATAGCCGTCAAACAAACTCAGAGGGAATTATTTTACTCTGTGTAATAAATAAAGGGCGCTTAGATGTCCTGTCCACGGCGCGGTACTCCCCCCGGGCCAATGCGTGAAAACGTAAAAAAAGCACAAATACTCAGGAGCACTCTCAATTATGTTTAAGAATGCATTTGCTAACCTGCAAAAGGTCGGTAAATCGCTGATGCTGCCAGTATCCGTACTGCCTATCGCAGGTATCCTGCTGGGTGTCGGTTCTGCAAACTTCAGCTGGCTGCCAGCCGTAGTTTCCCACGTGATGGCCGAAGCAGGCGGTTCTGTTTTTGCTAACATGCCGCTGATCTTCGCTATCGGTGTTGCTCTGGGCTTCACCAATAACGACGGTGTATCCGCGCTGGCGTCCGTTGTTGCTTACGGCATCATGGTGAAAACCATGGCTGTGGTTGCGCCGCTGGTACTGCATTTACCTGCTGAAGAGATTGCCGCTAAGCATCTGGCGGACACCGGTGTTCTCGGTGGTATCATCTCCGGTGCGATTGCAGCGTATATGTTTAACCGCTTCTATCGCATCAAGCTGCCTGAGTATCTGGGCTTCTTCGCGGGTAAACGTTTTGTGCCGATCATTTCTGGTCTGGCCGCGATTTTCACCGGTGTGGTTCTGTCTTTCATCTGGCCACCAATCGGTACGGCAATCCAGACCTTCTCTCAGTGGGCGGCTTACCAGAACCCGGTTGTGGCGTTCGGTATCTACGGCTTCATTGAGCGCTGCCTGGTACCATTTGGTCTGCACCACATCTGGAACGTTCCATTCCAGATGCAGATTGGTGAATACACCAACGCAGCAGGCCAGGTGTTCCACGGCGACATCCCACGCTACATGGCGGGTGACCCAACGGCAGGTAAACTGTCTGGTGGCTTCCTGTTCAAAATGTACGGTCTGCCGGCCGCCGCAATTGCGATCTGGCACTCTGCTAAACCAGAGAACCGTGCAAAAGTGGGCGGTATCATGATCTCCGCAGCGCTGACCTCGTTCCTGACCGGTATCACCGAGCCGATCGAGTTCTCCTTCATGTTCGTTGCGCCGATCCTGTACATCATCCACGCGGTACTGGCAGGTCTGGCATTCCCAATCTGTATCCTGCTGGGTATGCGTGACGGTACGTCCTTCTCTCACGGTCTGATCGACTTCATCGTTCTGTCCGGTAACAGCAGCAAGCTGTGGCTGTTCCCAATTGTGGGTGCGGGCTACGCAGTGGTGTACTACACCGTCTTCCGTGTGCTGATCAAAGCACTGGACCTGAAAACGCCGGGTCGTGAAGATGCAACGGAAGACAGCAAAGCCGGTGCGACCAGCGAAATGGCGCCTGCTCTGGTAGCTGCTTTCGGCGGTAAAGAGAACATCACTAACCTGGACGCGTGTATCACTCGTCTGCGTGTGAGCGTTGCCGACGTTGCGAAAGTAGACCAGCCGGGTCTGAAAAAACTGGGCGCAGCGGGCGTCGTTGTTGCAGGTTCTGGTGTTCAGGCAATCTTCGGTACGAAATCCGATAACCTGAAAACCGAAATGGATGAGTACATCCGCAACAACTAAGCTGTGACCTGGGGAGACTAAGGCAGCCGAATGGCTGCCTTTTTTATTACTGCTGCTTGTGGTGCCGGGTGGAGGCTGCGTCTTACCCGGCCTACGTGATGGGTAGGCCCGGTAAGCGCAGCGCCACCGGGCTTCTGTCACTCAGAAATCGTAGCTCGCGCTCACCGAGACGTTCAGCGGCGCGCCATACACTACATAAGAGCCGACGTAATCGTAATACTCTTTGTCGAACAGGTTGTTGACGTTAGCCTGCACCGCAAAATCTTTGGTGGCCTGATAACGGCTGAACAGGTTCACCAGCCCATAGCTGCCTTGCTCCGCGCGGGAACGTCCTGCCGGGCCGCCTTCCACGTCCGTCCACACTTTGTTCTGCCAGTTTACGCCACCGCCCACGGTCAGTTCCGGCAGCATTGGCAACTGATAGCGGGTGAAGAGCTTCATGGTTGTGCGCGGCTGATCGGAGCTGACGGCGTTGCCATTCTTATCTTCTGCGATGTAACGCGTCGCGCCGAAGGTCAGCTGCCAGTTATCGGTCAGGGCACCGTTGAGCTCGAACTCGACCCCTTTGCTGACCACCCCGTCCAGCGATTCATAGATCGACTCACCGCTCGGCATGTAGGTATAGGTGTTGCTGGCGACGTTATCCTGCTCAATGCGGAAAATCGCCAGCGAGGTGGTGAGGCGGGTATTAAACCAGTCCGCCTTCACCCCGGCTTCGTAGCTTTTACCCGTGGTAGGGTCAAGATAACGTCCGCTGGCATCGCGCTTATCCTGCGGCTGGAAGATAGAGGTATAGCTGACGTAGGTCGACCAGTCCTCATTGATGTCATACACCAGGCCGGCGTACGGCGTGACATCATCTTTGGTGCTTTCCAGACGGGTATTCGGCGATCCTGCCGGGTTATAACGAATGTTATATTGGGTGTAGCGCGCGCCCAGGATCAGGTGCAGCGGATCGGCCAGCGAGAAACGAGCCGACGAATAGGCTGAAGACTGGCGAATATCATCCTTGCTGTAGAGTTTCCACGGCGTCCACTGGGGATCGGCGATGTTCCCGTTCCAGTTCTTAAAGTTGCCGACATCAACCATGCCGTATACCGCATCCGGCATGGAGTTGTCGTAATGGTTACGCTGACGGCTGAAGCTGCCGCCGAACATCATTTCGTGCTGACGGCCAAAGAGATCGAAGCCGCCGCGCAGGAAGGCGTCAACCGCATCCTGTTTACGTTCCCCACGGTTCCAGCCGCCGTAACCCACCAGGCCCGCACCGGTCTCTTTATCCGGATAGCCGGACATATACATCAGTTTGGAGTCGAAGTTGGTTTCAGCGTGCATGCCGTTGATGTGCGCTTCCCAGCCATTATCGAAACGCTGAGTCAGGTTAGCGAAGATGCGGGTGCTGTCTTTATCTGAATAAGCCCAGTCAGGTGCGACGGTCTGGCTACGATTGTAGTGGGTCTTACTTCCGTCGCTGTACCAGGTCGGCAGCCCGCCCCAGGTCGGGTCGGCGGTATGGCTTTCCTGATATTCATACCCTACCGAGAGGGTGGTGCTGTCGGTGACATCCGCGTCCATCACGCCGTAGAGGAATTTCTTCCGGTAGTGGTAGTTATCCACGAAGCTGTCGTTGTCCTGATAACCCGTAATCAGACGGCCCCGTACCTTACCTGACTCTACCAGCGGCGCCTGGAGATCCAGCACGTAGCGCTGCTTGTCCCAGCTGCCGTAACTGGCGGAGACGTTACCTTTAAATTCCGGGCTGTCCGCGTGCTTACGCACCATATTAACGTACGCCGCCGGGTTGCCCGTGCCGGACATCAGGCCGGTGGCGCCGCGAACCACTTCGATGCGGTCATAAATCGCGGTATCCGCGACGGTATCACCAAAGTTCCACACTTCACTGATGGAGGTTGGCAGGTCGTCATAGGCGTAGTTGCTGACGAAAAAGCCGCGTGAGTAAAACACGGTACGGTCGCTGTCCTGCACCTGGGCCGTAATGCCCGTGGTATTCGTCAGCACCTGTCCGATGGTTTGCAGATTCTGGTCAGCCATACGTTGCTGGCTGATAACGCTGACGGACTGTGGGATGTCGCGGGGAACCAGCAACAGTTTGGTGCCGGTGGTGGTGGTTTTTACGCTGTAATCCTGATCCTGGCTGGCAGAAAGATCCTGTGTGTTGTCAAAACCCCCGTCTACGACGACGGTATCTTCGGTGGTTGAAGCAGCGAAAGCGGCGGTTGGCGTCAATGCCATAGCAATGCAGGCGGCCAGCAACGAAGGTGTTGCGGCAGGCTGATGTTGCCCATCCCTGGTGTGATTAATGAAAGACATCATCAAACCCTTAGTGAATGGTGAAGGTAATTCGCGACAGTCCCGCTAGCACGGGCTGACGTCGTTTTCTATGTTAAAAATGCGCATGAAAATGCAAATGCGAAATATACGCATTGTGATTAACGCTGTAAACAGATGTTTCGGAATGAACTGAAATAAGGTTTCAGAAAAGAAATGTCCTAAAGCGACGCCTCTTAAGCCAGATGGCGGACAATCAGGAAAGAAATCACGGGAGAAGGTTGAAAGGACAGGAGAAACTCGCTCATACTCTTGTCTTGTGTCACGCAGTAAATCAGACAATGTGTGTTAACAACGGACGCACGACGCCAGATTAAACTTAAAAGGAAAAGGTCATGGCTGAAGAAACGATTTTCAGTAAAATTATCCGCCGCGAAATTCCGTCGGATATTGTCTATCAGGATGAACTGGTCACGGCTTTCCGCGACATTTCTCCCCAGGCGCCGACGCACATCCTTATTATTCCCAATATTCTGATCCCGACCGTTAATGACGTTAAAACCGAGCATGAAGTGGCGCTGGGCCGTATGCTTACGGTAGCCGCGAAAATCGCAGAGCAGGAAGGGATTGCTGAAGACGGATACCGTCTGATCATGAACTGTAATCGCCATGGCGGCCAGGAAGTCTATCATATTCATATGCATCTGCTGGGTGGACGTCCACTGGGACCGATGCTGGCACATAAAGGTCTTTAATATGTTAACTGGGCGTATTGCAGCGCTGATCGTGACGCTGGTAATGGTTGGGTGCAGCGCGCGTCCCGCCATCCCGGTCAGTGAAGAACAGACGCTGGTGATGGAGTCCTCAGTGCTTGCTGCGGGCATCACGGCGGAGAAACCTTCGCTGACCATAAGCGAAATCCAGTCTTCAGCCTCCTCTACGCTCTATAACGAAAGGCAAGAGCCAGTGACGGTGCATTATCGCTTCTACTGGTATGACGTGAGAGGTCTTGAGATGCACCCGCTTGAGGCGCCGCGCAGCGTGACCATCCCGGCAAGATCGTCAGTCACGCTCTACGGCAGCGCCAGCTATCTGGGTGCACATAAGGTGAGACTTTATCTTTATTTGTAAGGAGTGAACCTTGATTAAAACAATGAGCCGTTATGCGCTCCTGAGTGCTTTTGCACTCTTTCTGGCGGGTTGTGTGACGCGAACGGAAGAACCAGCACCGGTAGATCAGGCGAAGCCGGGAACGGAACAGACAACAACGCCAGCGCAGCCTGTTCCAACCGTGCCGTCTGTACCGACCATTCCGGCGCAGCCTGGCCCGATCGAACATCCGGACGACACCGCACAGCCTGCGCCGCGAGTACGCCACTATGACTGGAACGGCGCGATGCAGCCGATGGTGGGCAAAATGTTGCAGGCACAGGGCGTTACGCCCGGCAGCGTGCTGCTGGTGGACAGCGTGAACAACCGTACAAACGGTTCCCTGAATGCGGGAGAAGCGACGGAAACCCTGCGCAACGCGCTGGCAAACAACGGTAAATTTACGCTGGTCTCAGCTCAGCAGCTCGCGGTCGCCAAGCAGCAGCTTGGTCTGTCGCCTCAGGACAGCCTGGGTTCGCGCAGTAAAGCGATTGGTATTGCCCGCAACGTTGGCGCGCAGTATGTCCTTTATTCTAACGCGACAGGCAACGTGAACACGCCGTCGTTGCAGATGCAGTTAATGCTGGTTCAGACCGGCGAAATTATCTGGTCAGGTAAAGGTGCCGTTACGCAACAATAAGCGCACGCGTCATGACGTCCTGACGCGTTATTTCCCTCAGTACCGTGTTATCGCGCCGCAAGCCCCCGCCGGGCTTGGCGGCGCGAGTTGCATTATTGAGCGTGGCGACCATCGGCTGGTTTTACGTCAGCATCACGATGCCGCCGCGCCTGCCTCCCATTTTCGTCGCCAGTTCCGCGCCCTGAAGCGCCTGCCCGCCGACCTTGCGCCACAACCTCATCTCTTTATCAGAGACTGGATGACGGTGGCGTTTATTGCGGGTGAGATCAAAAGCGAGCTTCCCGATACGCCTGCGCTTGCAGCCATGCTGTATCATCTGCATCGCCAGCCGCGTCTGGGCTGGCGGGTAACGTTACTTCCTTTGCTGGATCACTACTGGCAGCAGGCTGCGCCTGGACGACGCACGCCCTACTGGCTGGCGCAGCTTAAGCGGCTACGCAGAGCGGGAGAGCCGCAGGCGTTACGTCTGGCGCCGCTGCATATGGATGTCCACGCGGGTAATATCGTTCATACCACGGCAGGCGAGAAACTTATCGACTGGGAATATGCCGGAGACGGTGACGTGGCGCTCGAACTCGCTGCGGTCTGGATGCCTGATGAGGCGTCGCGCGAGCAGCTGATAACCGCCTATGCCCGAAACGCCAACATCAATGCGCTCACCCTTGCGCGGCAGGTCGCGCGCTGGCGCCCGTGGGTGTTGATGCTGATGGCGGGATGGTTTGAAATGCGCCTTCAGCAGACAGATGACAAACAATTTATTGCGCTGGCAAATGATGCCTGGCGTCAGTTACAAACGAAAGGATAAGAGAGGTTGGTGTGGGTCCAGTAATGTTGGATGTCGAAGGGTTTGAGCTGGATGCGGAAGAGCGCGAAATTCTGGCGCATCCGCTGGTAGGGGGGCTGATTCTTTTCACCCGCAATTATCTTGATCCGGAGCAGTTGCGTGAGCTGGTTCGCCAGATCCGTGCGGCGTCGCGCAATCACCTGGTGGTGGCCGTAGACCAGGAAGGTGGGCGTGTGCAGCGTTTCCGCGAAGGGTTTACCCGTTTACCCGCCGCGCAATCTTTTGCTGCGCTGCTGGGGATCGAAGAGGGCGGTCAACTGGCGCAGGACGCCGGCTGGCTGATGGCCAGCGAGATGATCGCCATGGATATCGACATCAGCTTCGCCCCGGTGCTGGACGTAGGACACATTAGCGCGGCAATTGGTGAGCGTTCGTATCATGACGATCCGCGTATTGCGCTGGCAATGGCGACGCGCTTTATTGACGGTATGCATGCTGCGGGCATGAAAACCACCGGCAAACATTTCCCGGGCCACGGGGCGGTGACGGCGGATTCCCATAAAGAAACCCCGCGCGATCCGCGCTCGGAAGCAGACATTCGCGCTAAAGACATGTCGGTTTTCCGCTCGCTGATCGCTGATAACAAGCTGGATGCCATCATGCCTGCGCACGTCATCTACAGTGAGGTCGATCCGCGTCCGGCCAGCGGCTCTCCGCACTGGCTGAAAACCGTACTGCGTCAGGAATTAGGCTTCAATGGCGTAATTTTCTCTGACGATTTATCCATGGAGGGGGCGGCAATTATGGGTAGCTATGCCGAACGTGGGCAGGCTTCGCTGGATGCGGGTTGCGATATGATCCTCGTCTGCAATAATCGTAAAGGGGCGGTGAGCGTGCTGGATAACCTGTCGCCGATCAATGCTGAACGTGTTACACAATTGTATCATAAAGGTTCATTTAGTCGTCAGGAGCTGATGGACTCGGCGCGCTGGAAAACGGTAAACGCCCGGCTTGAAGCCCTGAACGAGCGCTGGCAGGCACATAAAGCAGCCCTTTAATTCATCCCGGAAGGCGTAGCGTGGTGAGACGATGATCATTTATTTACACGGTTTTGACTCAAACAGTCCTGGTAATCATGAGAAAGTGCTGCAATTGCAGTTTATCGATCCGGATGTCCGGCTGATCAGTTACAGCACACGTCATCCGAAGCATGACATGCAGCATCTGCTTAAAGAAGTGGATAAAATGTTGCAGCTCAATATCGACGATCGCCCGCTGATCTGCGGCGTGGGGTTAGGAGGATACTGGGCAGAGCGCATCGGTTTTTTGTGCGATATCCGTCAGGTCATTTTTAATCCTAACCTCTTTCCGAACGAAAACATGGAAGGCAAAATCGATCGCCCGGAGGAGTACGCCGACATCGCAACTAAATGCGTGAGCAATTTCCGTGAAAAGAACCGCGATCGGTGTCTGGTGATCCTTTCCCGCAACGATGAAGCGCTGAACAGCTCCCGCGCCGCCGAGCTTCTGCACCATTACTACGAAATTGTCTGGGACGAAGAGCAGACCCACAAGTTCAAAAACATTTCCCCGCACTTGCAGCGTATTAAAGCCTTTAAAACGCTGGGCTGATCTCCCTGAACCTGATAAAGGCCCGGTACGTGAAAGCGTACCGGGCCTCTTTTTTGTCAGAGTTGTCTACTTTTAAACCATCAAAACTTGATACATATCAATTTTGGTATGACCAATGCGCCTGACGTGCTATTCTCAATGAATCTGAATGGTTTCAGCGCAGTAACCTGTTGTTAATTAAGGGTTATTTATATAACTTTTAATTAACAATTGGTTAATAATTTGAGGGGGTCACGTTGACTACGCCATTGAAAAAGATAGTGATTGTCGGCGGTGGTGCTGGCGGACTGGAGCTCGCGACACAGCTGGGTAAGAAGCTGGGTCGCGGTAAGAAAGCCAAAATCACGCTGGTGGATCGTAACCACAGTCATCTGTGGAAGCCGTTACTGCACGAAGTGGCGACCGGGTCGCTGGATGAGGGCGTGGATGCGCTGAGCTATCTGGCGCATGCGCGTAACCACCACTTCCAGTTCCAGCTGGGTTCGGTGGTGGATATCAATCGTGAAAACAAAACCATCACGCTGGCTGAGCTGCGTGATGATAAAGGCGAGTTGCTGGTTCCTGAGCGCAAGCTGGCCTATGACACGCTGGTGATGGCCCTGGGCAGTACCTCCAATGATTTCAACACCCCAGGCGTAAAAGAGCACTGCATCTTCCTGGATAATCCGCATCAGGCGCGTCGTTTCCATCAGGAGATGCTTAACCTGTTCCTGAAGTACACCAACAACATGGGTGCTAACGGCAAGGTCAACATTGCTATCGTGGGCGGCGGCGCAACGGGCGTTGAATTATCGGCGGAGTTGCACAATGCGGTCAAACAGCTGCACAGCTACGGCTACAAAGGGCTGACTAACGAAGCGCTGAATGTGACGCTGGTGGAAGCAGGTGAACGTATTCTGCCTGCGCTGCCGCCGCGTATTTCCGGCGCGGCGCACAACGAGCTGACCAAACTGGGCGTGCGCGTGCTGACCCAGACCATGGTGACCAGCGCGGATGAGGGCGGCCTGCATACCAAAGACGGCGAATATATCCAGGCCGACCTGATGGTTTGGGCTGCGGGGATCAAAGCGCCTGATTTCATGAAAGATATCGGTGGGCTGGAGACGAACCGCATTAACCAGCTGGTGACAGAGCCGACGCTGCAAACCACGCGCGATCCGGACATCTTCGCCATTGGCGACTGTGCCTCCTGCGCACGTCCGGAAGGCGGATTTGTACCGCCTCGCGCTCAGGCCGCGCACCAGATGGCAAGCCTCGTGCTGCATAACATCCTGGCGCAGATGAAAGGCAAACCGATGAAAGCCTATGTCTACAAAGACCACGGCTCTCTGGTGTCGCTCTCAAACTTCTCCACCGTGGGCAGCCTGATGGGTAACCTGATGCGCGGCTCCATGATGGTGGAGGGGCGCATCGCCCGCTTCGTGTACATTTCTCTGTACCGTATGCACCAGATTGCGCTGCACGGCTACTTCAAAACCGGCCTGATGATGCTGGTTGGCCGCATCAACCGCGTGATCCGTCCACGCCTGAAGCTGCACTAATTTCTCTCTCCCTCCGGGCCCTCCGGAGGGAATTCTTAGCACATCATGCTGTGCATTTCCCTCCTGACGCTTAAGAGTTCTCTTAAACCCACGTTGTCCCGGTCAACAGCCCTGATTTTGATCCTTTATCTTATTGGCGAAGCGTTTATTGCGCTGCAAAATTGCTACCAATTGCAACAAAGGAGGAAGTCCCGTGAATAAATCAATGTTGGCGGGTATAGGGATTGGCGTCGCAGCTGCGTTAGGTGTGGCTGCCGTTGCCAGTCTGAACGTACTTGATCGTGGCCCGCAGTATGCGCAGGTGGTTTCCGCTACACCGATCAAAGAGTCGGTCAAGACGCCTCGTCAGGAGTGCCGTAATGTTTCTGTCACCCATCGTCGTCCGGTTCAGGATGAAAACCGTATCGCTGGCTCCGTGCTGGGCGCGGTTGCTGGTGGGGTGATTGGTCATCAGTTTGGTGGCGGCCGTGGTAAGGATGTCGCGACGGTGGTTGGTGCGCTGGGTGGCGGTTATGCCGGTAACCAGGTACAGGGCGCGATGCAGGAAAATGATACCTACACCACAACGCAGCAGCGCTGTAAAACCGTGTATGACAAGTCTGAAAAAATGTTGGGCTACGACGTAACCTACAAAATTGGCGATCAGCAGGGCAAAATCCGCATGGATAAAGATCCTGGCACGCAGATCCCTCTCGACAGCAACGGTCAGCTGATACTGAATAACAAAGTGTAAAAAAGATGTTCTCTGAACTTAGCTCCTCATGCGCTCAGGCTGAGGAGCTTTTTTTTTGCGTCAGAGTTTAAGAAGTTCAGGCCACAGGCGCAGTGTTGTTTGCGTAATCCCCTGCAATTTTTCCAGCGTCGCGCCTTCACGGGCGCTGATGGACATCCCCTGTAAAATACAGCTCAGATACTGGGAAAGCTCCTGCGGACGGCAATGCGCCGGTATTTCGCCGCGCTGCTGACGCTGAGCCAGAAACGTGCTGAGCGTCTCCTCCTGCATCGCATGCCGCGATTTGACCGTGTTGGCAATCTCTTTAGACGATGCCGCGAGGGTCGCGGAGGTGTTGATCATAAAACAGCCCGCAGGCGTGTCCTTGCTGGTATAGCAGGTCGCGATTGCCGTGAAATAATCCTGCAATGCCTGCTCAACCGTTTTTTCTTCGCAGAACAGCTGGGCTTCATGTTTTGCCGCGAAGCGCGCGATGTATCTGTCCAGAACGGCCCGGAATAAGCCTTCTTTGTTGGTGAACTCTGCGTACAGGGTAGGGGCTTTCGCGCCCGTTGCTTCCACAAGATCGGAAAGCGACGTAGCTTCATACCCATGCTGCCAGAAGAGCGTCATGGCCTTATCGAGCGCCGCATCCCTGTCGAACACTTTTGGTCGGCCACGGCTTTTCTTCGCGCAACGCGTAACATCGGTTGTCATGTGCCGTTGGTCCTCTGTTGTTTTGTTGAATAGTCATTATAAAAATAAACGTCTGCAACGACCAGCGGTGATTTCTGAAAAATAATTTAATTTTATCTTTATGAAATATAAGGCAAATGAAATTAATTTAACGACCATTATAAAAATTGGTTGACGTGTGACCTGGATCACACCTATCATTTACCTATCGATCGTTAACTAAATAACTAACGACCACTACATCATCTGCCTAAAGGTATAAAATCATGAAAAACGTTAAAACCCTCATCGCTGCCGCCGTTCTGAGTTCACTCTCTTTCGCAAGCTTCGCTGCTGTTGAAGTGCAATCCACGCCAGCAGACCAGCAGAAAGTCGGTACCATCTCTGCCACTGCCGGGACTAATCTGGGCTCTCTGGAAGATCAGCTGGCACAAAAAGCTGACGAAATGGGTGCGAAATCATTCCGCATCACCTCTGTGACCGGTCCTAACACCCTGCACGGTACCGCTGTTATCTACAAATAAGCGTAACGCAACCCTCCGTTATGCCACTGCAATAAAAAACGCCCTGCTGATGCAGGGCGTTTGTCGTTATTACTGCTTTACATTGATTGCTGAGCAACCTCATGATGCCGCGTGACATCGGTTGGCATCCCCGAGCGCGCTTCCATCGCCCGCTCCATCACCGCGCCATCGGTATTGGCATTCGTTTTAAAGCTCACCATCGAGGCATTCAGATTAATCGGCAGCGTCTGCGGATCGTCATTGATGTTTTTCGATAGCGGCTGGTGGATCTCAACCAGACGGACGCCACCCGGCTCTTCAGACACTTTAATCGGCGTATTAATGATATTCACTTTCGTGCCAGGGGCGATCACGCGGTAGAGCGTTTTGATATCGTCATCGCGCAGGCGAATGCAGCCGGAGCTGACGCGCATCCCGATCCCGAAATCCGCATTCGTTCCGTGCAGAAGATAAACCCCACCGTATGCCGCCAGGCGAATCGCATGGTGCCCCATCGGATTATCCGGGCCAGCAGGCACCACGGCAGGCAGGTCGATACCTTGAGCTTTATAACGGGCGCGAATGTTTGCCGTCGGGGTCCAGGTTGGATTAGCGCGCTTATCAGAGACGGTGGTGACCATGGTAGGCGTGAGCGTATCGCCCCCCAACTGACCAATACCGATAGGGTAGACGGTCACTTCGTTCTTGCCCGGCGGGTAGTAATACAGACGCAGCTCGGCGAGATTAATCACAATGCCCTGACGCGGCGCGTCCGGCAGGATGGTTTGCAGCGGAATCGTCAGTACGCTGCCTGCCCGGGGCACGTATGGATCTACGCCCGGGTTGGCCTGCAACAGCGCCAGGAACCCGACGTTATATTTTTTGGCAATCGCTTCCAGCGAACCGCCATCGTTTTCAACCACGTGAAAGCGGTTTTCACCTACGACGTTGCTGCCGGCAGGCGGAAGAGGCCAGGTATTTGCGCGAGCAGGGAGCGCGACGGCAACCGTCGCGGCAAGCGCAAACAGAGTTAACCAGCGGGTAAAACGCGAAGAAATCATCATTATCATAATCCATACAAATGATAAGGTTATTGTTTTATAAGGCGTTAATGATAATTATGGCGAATGTATAGTCGGGAAGTTCGGGCGAAGTGCAAAGAGTTTGTAAATTGTCCCCCCGCCAGCCGGGCGCTGGCGGGGGATACCGTTATGCGATGGCGTTCTCTTCCAGCTGACGCATAAAGTTACGCACCCAGTCCATGCGGGTTTTACGTTCCGTCAGATCCTGAGTAAATTTCAGACGCGTCGGGCCATCAAGACGGAAATGCTGCGGCTGTTTTTGCAGGAGGCCAATCAGCCACATCGGATCGACGTGGTTCTTCTCGGCAAACTCAATTACGCCGCCTTTCTCATTGCCTTCAAGCTTGCGAATGCCCAGCTTCTGCGCCTGCTGACGCAGGCGGGCAATATCCAGCAGGTTGCGCGCCGCATCGGGCAATATCCCAAAACGGTCAATCAGTTCGACTTTGATCTCTTCCAGCTCGCCTTCGCTTTTCGCGCTGGCAATGCGTTTGTAGAACGACAGACGGGTATTCACGTCAGGAATAAAATCATCCGGCAGCAGAGAAGGCATGCGCAGTTCCACTTCGGTCTGCTGGCTGGTGAGATCTTCCAGAGACGGTTCACGTCCGGCTTTAAGCGCGTCGACGGCATTTTCCAGCAGCTCCATATACAGCGAGAAACCGATGGTTTCCATGGAGCCGCTCTGGTCTTCACCCAGCAGCTCACCGGCGCCGCGGATCTCCAGGTCGTGGGTCGCCAGCGCAAAGCCAGCACCCAGATCTTCCAGTGAGGCGATAGCTTCCAGACGCTTTTGCGCGTCGGTGGTCATCGCCTTCGGATGCGGCGTCAGCAGCCAGGCGTAGGCCTGATGGTGCGAGCGCCCGACGCGCCCGCGCAGCTGGTGCAGCTGGGCCAGGCCGAAGTGATCCGCACGTTCGATAATGATGGTGTTCGCCGTTGGAATGTCGATCCCGGTCTCAATGATGGTGGTACACACCAGCACGTTGAAACGCTGGTGGTGGAAATCGTTCATCACCCGCTCCAGCTCGCGCTCGCGCATCTGGCCGTGACCAATGGCGATGCGCGCTTCCGGTACCAGCTCTGCCAGCCTGTCGGCGGCTTTCTGAATATTTTCAACGTCGTTATACAGGTAATACACCTGGCCGCCGCGCAGCACTTCGCGCAGGATCGCCTCGCGCACCACCAGATTGTCGTACTCGCGAACAAAGGTTTTCACCGCCAGACGGCGCGCCGGTGGGGTGGCGATAATCGACAGATCGCGCATGCCGCTCATCGCCATGTTCAGGGTGCGCGGGATCGGCGTTGCGGTCAGGGTCAGAATGTCGACGTCGGCGCGCATCGCTTTGATGCGCTCTTTATGGCGCACCCCGAAGCGGTGCTCTTCATCCACGATCAGCAGCCCCAGATCTTTCCACTTCACGTCGCTTTGCAGCAGCTTGTGAGTGCCGATCAGAATATCAATTTTGCCTTCGCTTGCCTGTTCCAGGATTTGCGTCTGCTCTTTGGCGCTGCGAAAACGCGACAGCATCTCAATGCGCACCGGCCAGTTGGCGAAGCGGTCGCGGAAGTTGTCGAAGTGCTGCTGGGCGAGGAGGGTAGTCGGCACCAGCACCGCCACCTGCTTGTTGTTTTCCACCGCCAGGAAGGCGGCACGCATCGCCACTTCGGTTTTGCCGAAGCCCACGTCACCGCAGACCAAGCGGTCCATGGCCAGCGGCTGGCACATGTCGCTCAGCACGGCGTTAATGGCCTGGGCCTGATCCGGCGTAGTTTCAAACGGGAAGCTGTCGCAGAACAGCTGATACTGCTCTTTATCATGCTTAAACGCATAGCCCTCTTTGGCCGCACGCTGGGCGTAAATATCCAGCAGCTCGGCGGCCACGTCGCGCACTTTTTCCGCTGCCTTCTGGCGCGCGCGCGCCCAGGCATCGCCGCCCAGCTTATGCAGCGGCGCGTTGTCTTCCGCGCCCCCGGCGTAGCGACTGATTAGGTGCAGGGACGACACCGGCACGTACAGTTTGGCGTCGTTGGCGTAGGTCAGCATCAGGTATTCACCTTTGATGCCGCCTGCTTCGAGGGTGGTCATCCCCTGATAGCGACCCACCCCGTGTTCAAGGTGAACGATCGGCTGACCGGGGTGCAGTTCGGCCAGGTTACGGATCAGGGTGTCCGGGTTGATGGTGCGACGGCTGTCCTGACGACGGCGCGCGACGCGCTCGCCCAGCAGGTCGCTTTCACAAATCAACGCCAGGTTATTGAGCGTATCAATGAATCCGTGCTCGGCGGCGCCGATCATCAGGTAACGGCCATTTCCGGTCGCTTCGCTCAGGCGAAGAATGCGTTTCGGCGCAACTTTGATCCGTCCCAGCAGTTCGCCCAGCGCTTCACGGCGACCCTCACTTTCAACGGAGAAGACCACCGGCCCGGTGAAGGACTCAAGAAACTTGCGCAGATTATCAAGCGGGGATTTCTGCTGCGCCTGGACGGCCAGGTCAGGCAGCGTCCGGAACGCGAGATTGGTGTTCGCCGCCTTCTCGGCAAGCGCGTCGGTTTTGAGCTGCATGCGCGGCCAGCGTTTCAGCTCGGCGTTCAGCTCGTCGGTACGTAGCCACAGCATTTCCGGCGGCAGCAGCGGACGCATCGGGTCAACGCCCCGGTTTTCAAAGCGGGCGCGCGTTTCGCTTTCAAAGCGGCTGGCACTGGCGTCGATATCCCCGGTGTTAACAATCAGCGTATTCGCCGGGAAGTAGCTGAACAGCGCCGGCAGCGGTTCGTTAAAGAACAGGGGCTGCCAGTACTCGATCCCGGCCGGAAGGGTGCCCTTGCTGACTTGCTGGTAGATATGTTCGGCATCGCGCTTCACGTCGAACCTGTCGCGCCACTGGCTGCGGAACAGCTCGATGGCGGTTTTATCCGTCGGGAACTCATGGGCGGGCAGTAGGTTAATGGAGTCCACTTCCTCCAGCGTGCGCTGGGTGTCAGCGTCGAACACGCGCAGGCTGTCGATCTCATCATCAAAGAAATCCAGACGATATGGCCGATCGCTGCCCATCGGATAGAGATCCAGCAGCGCACCGCGCGTCGCATATTCGCCGTGCTCCATCACCTGGTCGACATGTCGATAGCCGGCTCCGTCCAGCTGCACGCGCAGGGCATCGCGCGACAGGCGCTGGCCTTTTTTCATCACCAGCGCATGGCCGTGCAAATAGCTGTGCGGACAGACGCGCTGCATCAGGGTGTTCACCGGTACAATCAGCACGCCGCGCTGCATGGTGGGAAGCTGATACAGCGTCGACAGGCGCGAAGAGATGATCTCCTGGTGCGGAGAAAAACTGTCGTAGGGAAGCGTTTCCCAGTCGGCCAGGCTGAACACCAGGCTATCGGTGAACTGACGAATTTCGTCGTGCAGGCGCAGAGCGTTTTGCATGTCCGGGGCAACCAGCACCACCGGCCCTGGATGCCGCTCAGCAATTTCCGCCACCAGGGTGGCGCAGGCCGCGCCCGTGAGTTCGCCCAGCTGGCGCTGGTCGCCCGCTTTGACAGGCAAGGAGTAACGATAGTGTTCAGGCATGGCTATGTCAGAGTCTCTTGGGGATATACCAACAGTATTGGGGCATATCACTGATACGCAATGTCTTTATTATCCTCGATCGTTTTACATAAGCAAATCGTAACCGCACAAGAGGGAAAGTGCCCCCGGATGGGTAGAGGGTTCCTCAGTAATTTGAAAGCAGAAGCAATAACGTTGTCTTCAGACTAACTGAGGGCTTTCAGCGATGCCCTGGTCCGGCTGTAAATCGCTGAGGCGTTTCCTGAAGGCCGGGGCGAGGCGCAGGGATGCGCCGAGAGGGCGTGGCCTGCATGGATGCAGGCTCATGCCCGACCCGATAGCCGGAAGGAATAAGCCGAGGGTATCGCGAAGCGACGATTTACCGCCGGGAGCCCGGGTTGCCAGGGTGGTGGCGAATGAGCCACCCTGGCACGTTCACCGCTCGTGCGGTTAAAGAATAGCAAGGAACATAAGGTGAACGGAACGAGCACCACAGCTGTATGTTCACCCTCACCCCAGCCCTCTCCCATAGGGAGAGGGAGCCGTCTGTGCAGGCCTTATTTTGTAGCCCGTATGGGACAGGGTTAGTTAGCGGGTCGTGGGCACGGGCGAAAGCCGCGCGGGAGGGGAGAAGAAAAGATCGCCAAAGAGGGCGGTCGAGAGCTTACGTGCCCCCAGCCCAACCAGCGTGCAGACGAGCAGGCTGATAAATGGATAAACCAGAATCAGCGTTAACTCCGCCCAGATCGGCCAGTACGCCGCATTCATTTCGCGGATCAGGAGCAGGCTAAATGCCTCGATTAAAATGCGGTGGGTGGTATATATCGCGATGGTGTTTGAACCGATGACGTTCAGCAGGTTATTGGGATGAACGGCATAACGCTGCTCGAAGCTGTAAAAGAGCTTCATGATAACCACGATTGACAGCAGAGAGAGCGGCAGAGGGACGTTAGCGAACCACAGCACCACCGACACCGCACCAGAGGCGATGAGGATCAGCCAGCTGCGGCGCAAATTCATCCCTTTCATCCACGCCATCAACTGCGCGCCGTACCATGCGCCGAGGCTGTAGTAGACCATGTTGCGCACCACGCTGTTCATTCCCCACCACGGTAACGGCAGGAAGTTGATGGCGATGCTTGCCAGCGCCAGAAGCCCCAGCATCGGCAGTTTCCAGCGGCTCAGCAGCTTACAGAGCGTAAAGTAGACCACTAAGGCGTACAAATACCATAGGCTGGTGCTGGCCGTGAGCATTCCCCGTACAAACCCTGAAACGGAATCGGCGTAGGCCGCATTGGATGCTGTCGCCAGCTCTCGCTCGGGGGCGAGCCAGGCATTCAGATGAGTCAGCGCCTGCCATTGCAGGACGCCCCACAGGGCCAAAACCCAGACAATGCTCCAGATCCGCTTGTCGAGACTGGTGCGCCAGTTCACCTCGTCAATATATCGACGGATCAAATAGCCGGAGATAAAGAAAAACACCGGCATACGGAACGGGGCAAGGTAAAGATTAAAGTAGACCCAGCATTTGGCGAGCAGGCCCGATAACGGATGCTGTAGCCCGTCCAGGTGAGGATAAAAGGTGATCACCGAGTGGTAAATCACCACCAGGCAGATACACAGACCTTTTATCTGGTTAATCCATAATGCTTTTTGTTTCATTGTGCGTGACGACCTTGTTGCCATAAACGAAAGGTCGATTGTTGTAAAATGAAACCCTGATGTAACGGGTAACAGTCTGTATCAGGACGATTTTCGGAAAAGGTGGAGGCTGTCTGGCGGAAGTTCAGTCAGTAGCATGATGATTTATCTGAATTTTTCGGAAAAATGATTACCGAATCTTACGGTTTCAGTCATTTACGCTTAGCGGATTCGCTTATATACTCGTGGGTCTGCTATCAGCAAACAGACGGATTTCATGTATCAACCTGTCGCACTCTTTATAGGCTTACGTTACATGCGTGGGCGCGCCGCGGACCGCTTCGGTCGCTTTGTCTCCTGGCTTTCGACTATTGGCATTACGCTTGGCGTGATGGCACTGGTGACGGTGCTTTCCGTCATGAACGGCTTCGAGCGCGAGCTGCAAAACAATATCCTGGGGCTGATGCCGCAGGCCGTTCTCTCTTCCACTCAGGGGTCCGTTAACCCGCAACAGCTGCCGGAAAGCGCGGTGAAGTTACAGGGTGTCACGCGCGTTGCGCCGCTCACGACGGGCGATGTGGTGCTGCAAAGCGCCCGTAGCGTGGCGGTCGGGGTGATGCTGGGTATCGATCCGGCGCAAAAAGATCCGCTGACGCCGTTCCTGGTCAATGTGAAACAAACCGACCTGGAAGCGGGTAAATACAACGTCATCCTCGGCGAGCAGCTTGCCGGGCAGCTCGGGGTCAACCGTGGCGATCAGCTGCGTGTGATGGTGCCGTCAGCCAGTCAGTTTACGCCGATGGGGCGTCTGCCAAGCCAGCGCCTGTTCAACGTGATTGGCACGTTTGCGGCGAACAGCGAAGTCGATGGTTACCAGATGCTGGTTAACATTCAGGACGCCTCGCGTCTGATGCGCTACCCGGCGGGAAATATCACCGGCTGGCGTCTGTGGCTTGATGCGCCGCTGAAGGTGGATACCCTTAGCCAGCAGACGCTACCGGAAGGGACGAAATGGCAGGACTGGCGCGACCGGAAGGGCGAACTGTTCCAGGCCGTGCGCATGGAGAAAAACATGATGGGGCTGCTGCTGAGCCTGATCGTGGCCGTTGCCGCGTTTAATATCATCACCTCGCTCGGGCTGATGGTGATGGAGAAGCAAGGCGAAGTCGCCATTCTGCAAACTCAGGGGCTGACTCCGCGCCAGATCATGGCGGTATTTATGGTCCAGGGCGCCAGCGCTGGCATCATCGGCGCGCTGCTCGGCGCGGCGCTGGGGGCGCTGCTCGCCAGCCAGCTCAACAATCTCATGCCGATTATCGGCGCGCTGCTTGATGGCGCGGCGCTGCCGGTGGCAATCGAGCCGCTCCAGGTGGTCGGTATTGCGCTGGCCGCGATGGCCATTGCGCTGCTTTCTACGCTTTATCCTTCCTGGCGGGCTGCCGCCACTCAACCCGCTGAGGCTTTACGTTATGAATAAGATCCTGTTGCAGTGCGACAACCTGTCCAAACGCTATCAGGAAGGCACTGTGCAGACCGACGTGTTGCACAATGTGAGTTTTAGCGTGGGTGAAGGCGAGATGATGGCGATTGTCGGCAGCTCCGGTTCCGGTAAAAGTACGTTGCTGCATCTGCTTGGCGGGCTGGACACGCCAACCGAAGGCGATGTGATCTTCTCCGGTCAGCCGCTGAGTAAAATGTCGTCTACGGCGAAAGCCGAGCTGCGTAACCGCGAGCTGGGCTTTATCTATCAGTTCCACCATCTGCTGCCGGACTTTACGGCGCTGGAAAACGTCGCAATGCCGCTGCTGATTGGTAAAAAGAAACCCGCGGAAATTAATGCCCGCGCCAGCGACATGCTAAAAGCGGTAGGGCTGGGTCATCGCGGAAATCACCGTCCGTCTGAGCTTTCCGGCGGTGAGCGTCAGCGTGTGGCCATCGCCCGTGCGCTGGTCAACAACCCGCGCCTGGTGCTGGCGGATGAACCGACAGGTAACCTCGATGCGCGTAACGCAGACAGCATTTTCCAGCTTCTCGGCGAACTGAACGCCGCGCAGGGAACCGCGTTTCTGGTGGTCACCCACGATTTACAACTGGCTAAGCGGATGGGGCGTCAGCTGGAAATGCGCGACGGTCGTCTGAATGCTGAACTGACGCTGATGGGAGCGGAGTAATGGCTTCACCGTTATCGTTACTCATCGGGTTACGCTTTAGCCGCGGTCGTCGCCGGAGCGGGATGGTATCCCTTATCTCCGTGATCTCCACCATCGGTATCGCCCTGGGCGTGGCGGTGTTGATCGTGGGCTTAAGCGCCATGAACGGCTTTGAGCGTGAACTGAATAACCGCATTCTGGCCGTTGTCCCCCACGGTGAAATCGAGCCGGCTAACCAGCCGTGGTCCAACTGGCGTGATGCCCTTAACAAAGTGGAAAAGGTGCCCGGCATTGCGGCGGCTGCACCTTACATCAACTTTACCGGGCTGGTAGAGAGCGGGGTAAACCTGCGCGCCATTCAGGTGAAAGGGGTAAATCCTCGTCAGGAAGAGCGTCTGAGTGCGCTGCCGCGCTATGTGCAAAATGGCGCATGGGCAAACTTTAAGGCTGGCGAGCAGCAGATCATCATGGGCAAAGGCGTTGCCGATGCGCTGAAGGTGAAGCAGGGCGACTGGGTCTCGATCATGATCCCGAACGCCAGCGCTGATCACAAATTGCAGCAGCCTAAGCGCGTACGTCTGCACGTCACCGGTATTTTGCAGCTGAGCGGCCAGCTCGATCACAGCTTCGCGATGGTGCCGCTGGAAGATGCGCGCCAGTATCTGGATATGAGCGACAGCGTGACGGGCATTGCCATTAAGGTTAACGACGTCTTCAACGCCAATAAACTGGTGCGTGACGCTGGCAGCGTGACCAATAACTATGTCTACATCAAAAGCTGGATCGGCACTTACGGGTATATGTACCGTGATATCCAGATGATCCGCGCGATTATGTATCTGGCGATGGTGCTGGTGATTGGGGTGGCGTGTTTTAATATCGTCTCGACGCTGGTCATGGCCGTTAAGGATAAGAGCGGCGACATCGCCGTGCTGCGTACCTTAGGGGCGAAAGACGGTCTTATTCGCGCCATCTTCGTCTGGTACGGTTTGCTGGCGGGGCTGTTTGGCAGCCTTTGCGGTGTGGCGATCGGCGTGGTGGTTTCCCTTCAGCTGACGCCGATTATTAACGGAATTGAAGCGCTTATTGGCCATCAGTTCCTGTCAGGCGATATCTATTTTATTGACTTCCTGCCGTCTGAACTGCACTGGCTGGACGTTATTTATGTGCTGGTGACAGCACTTTTACTGAGTCTGCTGGCAAGCTGGTATCCGGCGCGTCGCGCAAGCCGAATTGATCCGGCGAGGGTATTAAGTGGCCAGTAATTTCGTCATGGTTTAGCGGTCTTTTGGCCGCTGAATCAAACAGAGGAATGCATCATGTATTACGGATTTGATATTGGCGGCACCAAGATTGCGCTCGGCGTGTTCGATAAAGACCTTAAGCTACAATGGGAAACCCGCGTACCCACGCCGCGCGAAAGCTACGATGAATTTTTAACCGCCATTGCCGCGCTGGTGGCGCAAGCGGATGAACGCTTTGGCGTCAAAGGCAGCGTCGGCATTGGTATTCCGGGTATGCCCGAAACCGACGATGGCACGCTGTATGCCGCCAACGTTCCTGCTGCCAGCGGCAAACCGCTGCGTGCCGATCTTTCTGCTCTCCTTGAGCGCGACGTGCGCTTAGACAACGATGCCAACTGTTTTGCTCTCTCAGAGGCCTGGGACGACGAGTTTCGTCGCTATCCGCTGGTTATGGGGCTGATCCTCGGAACCGGCGTGGGGGGCGGGATAGTCATTAACGGTAAGCCCATTACCGGGCGCAGCTACATTACCGGCGAATTTGGTCATATCCGTCTGCCGGTGGATGCGCTGGATGTTGTCGGACGTGATTTCCCGTTGATCCGCTGCGGTTGTGGTCAGCACGGCTGTATTGAGAGTTACCTTTCAGGCCGTGGGTTTGCATGGCTTTATGAACACTTCTATCATCAGAAACATGACGCCCCCCAAATCATTACCCTGTGGGAACAAGGGGATGCGCAGGCGCGAGAGCACGTTGAACGCTATCTCGACTTGCTGGCCGTGTGCCTGGGGAATATCCTGACCATCGTCGACCCGGATCTGCTGGTGATCGGGGGAGGGCTGTCAAATTTCACTGCGATTACGGAACAGTTGTCCGGGCGTCTGCCCCGACATTTATTGCCGGTCGCCCGCGTGCCGCGCATTGAGCGTGCGCGACACGGGGACGCAGGAGGCATGCGCGGAGCCGCATTCCTTCATCTCACCGATTAGTTTACGAGGTTATTATGCTGTCGCGTCGCCAGGGTCGACTCAGCCGTTTTCGCAAAAATAAACGCCGCTTACGTGAACGCCTGCGTCAGCGGATCTTTTTCAGAGACAGGATGATGCCAGAAGCGATGGATAAACCCAGAGTGGTGGTGTTGACCGGGGCGGGGATCTCCGCCGAATCCGGTATTCAGACCTTCCGCGCGGCGGACGGACTGTGGGAAGAACACCGAGTTGAAGATGTGGCGACGCCGGAAGGTTTCGCCCGCGACCCGGCGCTGGTGCAGGCGTTCTACAACGCCCGCCGTCGCCAGCTTCAGCAGCCGGAGATTGCACCGAATGCGGCGCACCTGGCGCTGGCAAAGCTGGAGGAAGCGCTGGGGGATCGTTTTCTGCTGGTCACGCAGAACATCGACAATCTTCACGAAAGGGCCGGAAACCACAACATCATTCACATGCACGGCGAACTGCTCAAGGTGCGGTGCGCATGGAGTGGTCAGGTGCTGGACTGGAAAGAGGACGTGCTGGACGAAGACCGCTGCCACTGCTGTCAGTTCCCTTCGCGTCTGCGTCCGCATGTGGTCTGGTTTGGCGAAATGCCGCTGGGAATGGATGAGATCTATAGCGCCCTGGCTATGGCGGACGTCTTTATCGCCATTGGTACCTCAGGACATGTCTATCCGGCGGCAGGATTTGTTCACGAAGCGCGACTGCAAGGTGCCCATACGGTGGAGCTTAATCTGGAGCCAAGCCAGGTCGGGAGCGAGTTTGAAGAGAAACATTACGGTCTGGCGAGCGAGGTGGTGCCAGCCTTTGTGGATAAACTCCTGAAGGGGCTGTAAGAGTAACGGGCGACATTGCGTCGCCCGTTACGCATTAACGGCCTGCTTTTAGCTTCTGATAATACTCTTCATACAGGCGGCTCGCGTCACCGACGTCGTTCTGCCATTCCCCTTTGCTGATGGTTTCAGCGTCCGGATAAAGCGATTTATCATTTGCCACTTCAGGGCTGAGCAGCTTCCGCGCGGCCAGGTTTGGCGTCGGGTAGCCGATGGTTTCCGCCACCTCTTTTGCCACATCCGGGCGCAGCAGGAAATTGATCAGCTTCAGGGCGCCCTCGACGTTTTTCGCATTCGCCGGGATCGCGAGGCTGTCCATCCAGAAGATGCCGCCCTCCTTCGGCCAGACCACCTCCAGCGGCGTCCCGGCCTGACGCGCCACAAACGCAGAGCCGTTCCAGACCATACCCAGATTCACTTCACCTTCCATATACGGGTTAGCCGGGTTATCCGAGTTGAACGCCGCCACGTTTGGCATCAGCTTTTTCAGTTCGTTATACGCCGCTTCGATCTCTTTCGGATCGGTGGTGTTACCGGAATAGCCGAGTTTACGCAGCGCAACCTGGAACACTTCGCGCGCATCGTCGGTTAACAGCAGGCTGCTTTTGTATTCCGGCTTCCACAGGTCAGCCCAGGATGAAACCGTTTTTGGATCAATGGCATCGCTGTTGACGCCAATTGCCGTCGCGCCCCAGATGTACGGAATGGAGTAGTCGTTGTTCGGGTCGAACGGCTTGTTTAGCATCTCAGGATCGAGGTTTGAAAAATTGGTTAGCTTCGTTTTGTCGATCTTCTGGATCATGCCTTCTTTGCGCATCTTGTCGACGAAATAGGTCGACGGCACCACCAGGTCATACGCGCCATCTTTATAGGTTTTGAGCTTGGCGTACATGGTTTCATTCGACTCGTAGGTCGAATAGATCACCTTGATGCCCGTCTCTTTGGTGAACTGCTCCAGCAGGCCCGGCGGCACATACTCGGTCCAGTTGTAGAAATAGAGCGTTTTGCTGTCATCAGCATGCGCGGCGCCCATTCCGAGCACCAGTGCCGCAGCGGCAAGCATTTTTTTCATTTCTGTGTCCCCTGAGATTTTGTTTTATCACGAGCAATAACCTGGCTGGCAATTACCAGAACCAGCGATAACACCAACAGAATAGTCGCCAGCGCGTTCACTTCGGGTGAAACACCGACTTTAACCATTGAGTAGATCTTCAACGGCAGAATTTCATAGCTCGGCCCGGTGACGAAGGAGGACACGACCACGTCGTCCATCGACAGGGTAAAGCTGAGCAGCCATCCTGCTGCCACGGCGGGCATCGCCAGCGGCAGAATGATTTTGCGCAGAATGGTCATCTCGCTCGCACCCAGATCTTTCGCCGCTTCCAGCATGCGTACGTCGAACCCTTTCAGACGCGCGTAGACGGTTACCACCACAAACGGCAGACAGAAGGTGATATGCGAGAACAGCAGCGACCAGAAACCGAGTTGGACGCCCAGCAGCATAAACAGCACCAGCAGTGAAATGGCCATCACGATATCCGGGGACATCATCACCACAAACAGCATGCCACTGACGAACGGCTTACCGCGAAAACGGTAGCGGTACAGCGCCACGGCGGTCAGCGAGCCAATCAGCGTCGCGAAGGTGGCAGAGAATACCGCCATCGTCAGCGAGTGCTGAGCGGCCTGTAGCAGGCTGTCATTGTTCATCAGCAGGCCATACCATTTGGTGGTAAACCCTTGCCAGTTGATCCCGAAGCGTGAGCTGTTAAAGGAGTTCACGATCAAAATGATTATCGGAATATAGAGATACGCATAAATGGCGGTCATAAAACCGCCGCGAAGCAGTCGACCGATCATTCCAGCTCCACCTTCTTATTCAGCAGGCGTGATGCACGCCAGTAAACCAGCAGCATCAGCCCCATCACCACCGTCAGCGTTATGCTGGTGGCCGAGCCGAACGGCCAGTCGCGGATATTCAGGAACTGGCTCTTAATCACGTTACCGATCAGCAGGTTTTTCGCCCCGCCCATCAGGTCCGATACGTAGAACAGGCCCATCGCAGGCAGCATGACCAGCAGACAGCCGGCGATAATACCCGGCATGGTCAGCGGAATAATGATGCGGACAAAGGTTTGTAACTTACTGGCGCCCAGGTCTTTCGCCGCTTCCAGCAGCGGTTTATCGAGCTTTTCAATGCTGGAGTAGAGCGGCATCACCATAAACGGCAGCAGGATATAGACCAGGCCGACAATCACCGCGCCCGGGGTGAACATGATGCGGATCGGCGTCTCGATCACCCCCAGCCACAGCAGAAACTCGTTCAGATAACCTTTGGTGCTGAGGAAGATTTTCAGCCCGTAGATGCGGATTAACGAGTTGGTCCAGAAGGGTACAATCAGTAAAAACAGCAGCAGCGGCCGTACTTTTTGCGGCAGGCGGGCCAGGAACCAGGCGAATGGATACCCCAGCACCAGACAGGCGAGGGTAGCAATCAGCGCCATATTGAGCGAGTGCAGCAGCACGTCAAAATAGAGCGGATCGAGCAGGCGCGCGTAGTTGTCCAGCGTAAAGACCATCGCGACGAAGTTCGCGTCGTCGCGGGTCAGGAAGCTGGTTACGATGATCATCAGGTTGGGTAGAAAGACAAACAACACAAGCCAACCGACGATCGTGGCAATCACCACATTCTGGAACTTACTTGTGTTCTTCATCAGCCAGTACAACCTCCCAGCTTTCTACCCAGTTGATGACCATTTTCTGATCCAGCGAGTGGTCGAAGTCCGGATCGTCCTCGTTAAAGAACTCGCTGACCATCACCATTTTGCCGTTTTCCAGTTCCACAACGGATTCGAGGGTCATCCCTTTGTAGTTGCGTTCGCGAACGTAACCGATCAGACCTTCGACGTCAGCCGTGTCGTGGATCTCATCAACGCGGAGATCTTCCGGGCGCAGCAGGACGTTGAGCTTTTGCCCCTTCTCGACGGCAAAGTTGACGGTAATATTGCATTCGCGGCCTTCCACGTTCGCGCGAACGCGCTGCTCGTCCAGACGCTCAATCACCGTGGCGTTGAAAATATTGATTTCGCCTATAAAGCTGGCGACGAACAGGTTTTTCGGCTCTTCGTAAATTTCACGCGGGGTGCCATCCTGCTCAATCTTGCCGTCGCGCATCACCACGATACGGTCTGACATGGTCAGGGCTTCTTCCTGATCGTGCGTAACAAACACGAACGTGATGCCGAGCTTACGCTGAAGCGCTTTCAGCTCGTTCTGCATCTGCTTGCGCAGCTTGTAGTCCAGCGCGGAGAGGGATTCATCCAGCAGGAGCAGGCGAGGTTTGTTGACCACGGCGCGGGCAATGGCCACACGCTGCTGCTGACCACCGGAAAGTTGATGCGGCTTGCGCTGGGCGAACGCCTCCAGCTGTACCATGCGCAGGGCTTCGGTAACCCGAGGTGGGATCTCGCTGGCCGGTGTTTTTTGCATCCGCAGGCCAAACGCCACGTTCTCAAACACGGTCATGTGCGGGAACAGGGCATAGCTCTGAAAGACGGTATTGACGTGGCGATCTTCGGCTGGAACCTGGGTTATGTCCTGGTTCTCAAGATGGATATGGCCGTTATCGACGCTTTCCAGCCCGGCGATAAGGCGCAGGACGGTGGTTTTGCCGCAGCCGGAGGGGCCGAGCAGCGTGAGAAACTCACCGTCATTGATGGTCAGATTAAGGTCGGAAATGACATCTTTGCCATCGAAACTTTTACGAATTCGTTCCAGTTGCACCAGCGGTGAAAGGGAACGGGGTTGTGTATTCAATTTTCGCGCTGTCCCATATAGACGCCTCAGGCAGCAGACTGAAGCGGGGTTTGTGTGTAACCACCTTGGTGACTCGTAATGAGGGCGGACATTCTACGGCAAACCCATTGAATCGCCAATCCTTCTCACTTATTCATAAGCTACATTTATTAACGCACAACGATATAAACGTAAAAAGTTCTCGTTTGCGGGATAAAAGTGACCTGACGCAATATTTGCGTTTTGCTGCTTAATGATAATGTTGTCACAAAAAGTGAGGGTGACTGCATGGATAAACTACTTGAGCGTTTCTTACATTACGTTTCGCTGGATACCCAATCTAAGCCGGGGGTCCGACAGGTGCCAAGCACCGAAGGCCAGTGGAAGCTGCTAAATCTGCTGAAAGAGCAGCTGGAGGCCATGGGGCTGGTTGATGTCACGCTCAGCGAAAAAGGGACCGTGATGGGAACGCTGCCGGCGAATATTGACGGCGATATCCCGGCAATTGGCTTTATTTCTCATGTCGATACCTCACCTGATTTTAGCGGTAAACACGTAAACCCGCAGATTGTTGAAAACTATCGCGGCGGTGATATTGCGCTGGGCATTGGCGACGAAGTGCTGTCGCCGGTGATGTTCCCGGTACTGCATCAGCTGCTGGGGCAGACGTTAATCACCACTGACGGCAAAACCTTGCTGGGGGCCGATGACAAAGCGGGCATCGCCGAGATCATGACGGCGCTGGCGGTGCTGAAGGGCAAAAATATCCCACATGGCGATATCCGCGTGGCCTTCACGCCGGATGAAGAGGTTGGAAAAGGCGCAAAACACTTTGACGTTGAGGCGTTTAACGCGCAGTGGGCCTACACCGTCGACGGTGGCGGCGTGGGTGAACTGGAGTATGAAAACTTTAACGCGGCATCGGTGACGATCAAAATCGTCGGGAATAACGTGCACCCGGGGTCTGCGAAAGGGGTGATGGTGAATGCGCTGTCGCTGGCTGCGCGTATTCATGCGGAAGTGCCCGCCGAAGAGAGCCCGGAGATGACGGAAGGGTATGAGGGTTTTTATCATCTGACCAGCATCAAGGGGACCGTGGACAGCGCGCAGATGCACTATATTGTCCGCGATTTCGACCGCAAAGCCTTTGAAGCACGCAAACGTAAGATGATGGAGATCGCGAAAAAGGTCGGCAAGGGGCTACATCCGGATTGCTATATTGAACTCATCATCGAAGACAGCTATTACAATATGCGCGATAAGGTGATGGAGCATCCGCATATTCTTGATATCGCCCAGCAGGCGATGCGCGATTGTGACATCGAGCCGGTGATGAAACCGATCCGTGGCGGTACCGATGGTTCACAGCTGTCGTTTATGGGCCTGCCGTGCCCGAACCTGTTTACCGGTGGATATAACTACCACGGCAAGCATGAATTCGTGACGCTGGAAGGGATGGAGAAAGCGGTGCAGGTGATCGTGCGGATAGCGGAGTTAACCGCGAAGCGGTAATGTTTTATGCCGGGTGGCGGCTACGCCTTACCCGGCCTACATTTCGATCGTAGGCCCGGTAAGCGCAGCGCCACCGGGCAATGGGCAAGGAGTGCCAATGTCAAACTACCGCCGCCACTACATCCCCGGTGGGACCTGGTTTTTCACCGTCAATCTGCAAAACCGCCAGAGCGATTTACTTACTCGCCACATCGACAGCCTGCGTTCCGCTACCGCCACGGTTAAGCGTGCGAAGCCCTTTACCATTAACGCCTGGGTTATCCTGCCTGAACATATGCACTGTATCTGGACCCTGCCGGAAGGAGACAGTGACTTTTCAGCGCGCTGGCGCGACATCAAAAAAACGTTTAGCCGCAACATTGAAATGCGCCACGTCTGGCAACCGCGTTTCTGGGAGCACACTATTCGCAATGAGCAGGATTATCGGCGGCATATGGATTACGTCTACATCAATCCGCTGAAGCATGGCTATGTCGGGAAAGTCGTCGACTGGCCATATTCAACGTTTCATCGGGACGTGCGGGAAGGGTTATATCCGGCAGACTGGGCGGGTGAGATTGAGGATTTTGCGGCGGGGGAGCGGAAGTAAAACAAAGCCGGGTGGCGGCTACGCCTTACCCGGCCTACATTTCGATCGTAGGCCCGGTAAGCGCAGCGTCGCCGGGCATTAAAGCGGCTCAGTCCTCAAAAAACCAGTACCCGCTGTTCACCAGCGCGGCCAGCATGGCGAGGAAGGAGGGATCGTCCAGTGCGTCGCCAAAGGTATCCGCAGTCAGCACCATATGGCTGGCAATCGCTTCCAGCGCCGGGCGATGCGGAGAGTCCAGGCGCTCGCCGTTGACGAATACCTCTTCGCCAATGCGCAGTACGCGTAATCCGCCCAGACGAACCAGCTTATCGCCCTGCTGGAGCGCATCATAAATTTCATCTGCCTGATACGGCGGCTCTGGCGGTGCGACGTCCAGTTCGTGACGCGACTGGCTGATAAACTCGCCAAACCACTGTCTGAAGTGCTCCGGTTCGTTGATCAGATCCAGCATCATCCCGCGCAGCTTATCCAGCTCCTCTGGCAGAATATCCGCCGGGTGCTCACGCGCCGGAACGTCCGGATCGCTGTAACGGTAGCTGCCCAGCTCACGCTGTAAAACATAGTCAGCAAATCCGCTGATCATCTCGCGCCCGCTTGGCGCGCGGAAACCAACCGAATAGTTCAGCGAGTTCTCCAGGGAATAACCTTCATGCGGGAAGCCCGGTGGGATATAAAGAATGTCACCTGGTTCCAGCTCTTCATCAATGATCCCTTCAAACGGATCAACCTGAAGCAGATCCGGGTGCGGGCAGTGCTGCTTCATTGGCACTTTTTCGCCCACGCGCCAGCGACGGCGACCGGTACCCTGAATGATAAACACGTCGTACTGATCCAGATGCGGACCCACGCCGCCACCGGGAACGGAGAAGGAGATCATCAGATCGTCCATTCGCCAGTCTGGCAGGGCGCGGAAGGGACGCATTAAGGCTGCGGTGGGTTCGTGCCAGTTGTTGACCGCCTGCACCAGTAAAGACCAGTTGTTTTCGCCCAGATGATCGTAGCTTTCAAAGGGACCGTGGCTGACCTGCCATTTCCCGTCCTGGTGGCTCACCAGACGGCTGTCTACCTCGTTTTCCATCGCCAGACCAGCGAGTTCGTCAGGAGAAATAGGGTCGATAAAATTGCTGATCCCGCGTTTAAGAACGACCGGGCGTTTTTGCCAGTAACGTTCAATAAATTCGGGCCAGTTAAGCGTTAATTGATAATCCATATTTTTGTATTCCGCAGGCTCTTACTGAGACGGATTATAACGGAAGCACCGCCCCCTGACTGCGAGATCCGCGTATTTTTCACATTTCGGGTCAACTATCGTTCGATACGGGATGCTGGCGGCCAAAAATGACTTCCATACGGGCACCGCCCAGCAAACTTTCACCGGTTTCAATCTTGCCCTCGTACTGATCGACGATTTCCCTGGCGACGGATAATCCGACGCCCTGGCCTGGCCGCAGCGTATCGGCGCGCTGGCCGCGATCGAACACCACTTCGCGTTTATTACAGGGAATGCCAGGACCATCATCCTCAACGATAATATGCAGTTCGTTATCCGTTACCCGCGCGGACACCTCGACAAACTCCAGACAATATTTGCAGGCGTTATCGAGCAGGTTTCCCATCACTTCCATAAAGTCATTTTTCTCACCGACAAAGCTAATTTCCGGTGAGATATCCAGACTGATGTTGACCCCTTTACGCTGGTACACCTTGTTCAGCGCAGAGGTGAGGTTATCCAGCAGCGGGGCTACCGGGTGCAGTTCACGGCTCAACAGGGCGCTTCCGGAACGCATGCTCGCGCGGTGCAGGTAATAGCCGATCTGCTGTGAAATACGGCTGATTTGTTCCAGCATCACCGGCTCGGCGTCATCCACGCTCATTTTCGAACTGCGCATGGAACGCAGGGTACTCTGCATCACGGCCAGCGGGGTTTTCAGGCTGTGCGTAAGGTCGGTGAGCGTCGTGCGATACTTGTCGTAGCGTTCACGTTCGCTTTTCAGCAGGCGGTTGAGGTTGCGCACCAGGCTGGTCAGCTCACGCGTGGTCTCCGGGTTTAGCTTCTCGCGGTGATGTTCCTCCAGCTCGCGCACCTCTTTGGCAAGGGATTCAATCGGGCGGAGGCTCCACCACGCAGCAACCCACAGGAGAGGGATCACCAGCAGCAGGTTGGCAGCCAGAACATACACAAACCAGTTCCAGACCATATACGAGCGTTTCAGCTCAACCGGTATGGTATCGATCACCACAATGGTTAACTGCGGCATGTTCAGGGTGGCGGGGTAAAGGTTGATGGCCACAGAGTGGGTCATCTCCGTGTCGTCATCTTCGGCACGGATCTCATTTAGCTTGATCTGTAAGGCGCGATCGTCACGCAGCAGGCTGCTGGTGGAGTTGAGGTCGGCTTCTATTTCATGAAAACCGTTGGTTTTCAGCCATTCCGGACGGATGCGCTTTTTCAACCACGGGACATCGCGCTGGGCCCAAAGCAATTTCCCTTTTTCATCATAGATCAGCGCCAGCGTCGGGCTCTGCTGATTCAGGTTTTCCGGCATCTCGACGGTGATTCGGTTGTTCTCCCACTTCGCCAGGGTATAAAACAGGTTACTTTCGCCGCGAAGCAGGCGGAAGGTGGTTTTATCGAAGCTCACGCTATAACCGACCAACGCCACCATCCCATAAGAGAGCGACAGCACCAGCACGACGGCGGCGGTTGCCAGCAAAAAGCGAACCCGCAGCGAAAGGGGTAAAATGTGGCGCAATATCCCTTTCATTTAGCGTAATTCGAACAGGTAGCCCTGACCACGCACGGTGGTGATCACGTCATGCGGGTACTGCGCCTGAATTTTTTTACGCAGGCGACCCATCAGCACGTCAATGGTGTGGCTTTCGCGCAGCTCGGCATCCGGATAGAGCTGAAGCATCAGGGAATCTTTGCTCACCACTTTACCGTTGTTACGGATCAGCGTTTCCATGATGGTGTATTCGAATGCGGTCAGCTTGATCACTTCATCATTAATAGAAAATTCGCGGCGAGAGAGGTCCACCTGGAACGGCGGCAGAGAGATAACCTGTGACGCCAGCCCGCTGTTGCGGCGCAGCAGCGCCTGCATACGCGCAGCGACTTCTTCAATATGGAAGGGTTTGGTCACGTAGTCATCCGCGCCAGCGCTCAGGACTTCAACCTTGTCCTGCCAGCCTTCGCGGGCAGTCAGCACCAGTACCGGCAGGGAAACGTCATGGCTACGCCAGCGGCGGATAAGGGACAATCCGTCTTCATCCGGCAGCCCTAAATCGACAATGGCGATGTCCGGCAGGTGTTCATTGAGATAATAATCGGCCTCTTTTGCGTCTTCAGCATCATCCACCTGATGACCCATCTCCTGAAGTTGAACTTTCAGGTGATGGCGTAGCAATGCGTTATCCTCAACAACCAGTACGCGCATCATCACTTCTCCCTTTATAAATGGTATGAATAGTTTAACGCTGATTATTCAGGTTGACACCAGCGCAATGAAATTAAATGATTTTTTTCATGCTCCCGAACACAGGGGGGGATGACGCCAGGCACCTGATTATTAAGTATGTTGACCTGAGCCTGGTTCATATCACCCACCCAACTCACGTAAGCCTCATGCGCCCCCAGCAGGCGCGGGTAATATAAACTGACTTGTTTTCGCAAGCTTTCGCAATCCCGATAAAACAGCCATCCGTTTATGAACTGTTGAAGGCGAGTCGCTTTTTGGACAGCACGGGCACGCCAGTTTTGTAAATATTGCCCTTTTTTTTGTAAGGATGTTCTCACTATGCCTGGCTTTGTCTACGCTTATTTTATGGTGCGAAATTAGATTTGCATAAGATGTGCCAGAAAAGCAGCATTTTTACACAACAAAACAGCAATATAGCGAGTAAAGAGGACTTTATGGAATGGAAGGTTGTTGAGACTATTGCGAGCCCGGAAAGCGGAACCATCTTTTGCAAAGTTGAAACACAGTATGGCCTGAATTATATCCTGTGGTTAAAGGGAGATTATTACGTTCGTACAGGTGAAATCATCACCACTTCAAACCAGGGGATCCTGATTAACGATCGGCGGCGTAGAGTATGGATAGCGCAGGCAATGCCCTTTACATCAATAGGCTGGATGGGGTTCATACAGAAAAACGCGTGTCCAGGCAACCGACAGGAGATGGATCGCCCGTGCACGGCTGAAATCCCGTGCCAGTTCAAACTGTGCCCGTTCGGCTTAAAACGGTATATTCCGGAAAGTTATTCCACGGCAAAAAATAACATTCAGCCTGACGGCAGGCTCTAATCCCGGCAAAACAGATAATGTGACGTGAAATGTCGGCTCGATGATGTAAAGCAGCCCCCTTTCCAGGTGGAAAGGGGGAAGGGCGATTACTTCAGCTCGTCAACCATAGCGATGGCACGGCCAATATAGTTTGCCGGGGTCATCTCTTTCAGGCGCGCTTTTTCTTCTTCTGGCAGCGCCAGACCGTCGATAAACTGTTTCATACCTTCAGCATCAACGCGTTTACCGCGGGTCAGCTCTTTGAGTTTCTCGTACGGTTTTTCGATGCCGTAACGACGCATCACGGTCTGAATCGGCTCCGCCAGCACTTCCCAGTTGTGATCCAGCTCGTCCAGCAGACGGTCGCGGTTAACTTCCAGTTTGCTCACACCTTTCAGGGTGGACTGGTAGGCGATCAGCGCGTAGCCAATACCTACGCCCAGGTTACGCAGCACCGTGGAGTCAGTCAGGTCGCGCTGCCAGCGGGAGACCGGCAGCTTGCTCGCCATATGCTGCAACACGGCATTCGCCAGACCCAGGTTACCTTCGGAGTTTTCGAAGTCGATTGGGTTCACTTTGTGCGGCATGGTGGACGAACCGATTTCCCCGGCGATGGTCTTCTGCTTGAAGTGGTTCAGGGCGATGTAACCCCATACATCACGATCGAAGTCGATCAGGATGGTGTTGAAGCGCGCAATGCAGTCAAACAGCTCGGCGATGTAGTCGTGCGGCTCAATTTGGGTGGTGTACGGGTTCCACTGGATCCCCAGAGAGGTCACAAACTCTTCGCTGAACTGGTGCCAGTCCACTTCCGGGTACGCGGCGATGTGGGCGTTGTAGTTACCCACCGCGCCGTTGATTTTGCCGAGGATCTCAACCTGCTCCAGCTGACGATACTGGCGTTCCATGCGGTACGCCACGTTCGCCATCTCTTTACCCATGGTGGATGGGGTTGCTGGCTGGCCGTGAGTACGGGACAGCAGCGGAATGTCGCGGTATTCCACGGACAGCGCTTTCACCGCATCAATGATTTTACGCCAGTAAGGGAGTACCACTTCTTTCCGCGCGGTAGAGAGCATCAGCGCGTGAGACAGGTTGTTAATATCTTCAGACGTACAGGCGAAGTGAATAAACTCAGAGACCGCGTGCAGGGCAGGGACGCTTGCTACTTTCTCTTTCAGGAAGTATTCAACCGCTTTCACGTCGTGGTTGGTGGTGCGTTCGATGGTTTTAATGCGCGCGGCATCTTCTTCGCTGAACTCAGCAACGATTTTATCAAGGTAATCGTTTGCCTTTGCGTCAAAAGCAGGAACTTCCTTGATTGCTGTCTGGGCGGCCAGCTTTTGCAGCCAGCGTACTTCAACCTGAACACGGAACTTCAGCAGGCCATATTCGCTGAAGATCCCGCGCAGCGCGCTGACTTTATCGCCGTAGCGTCCATCGACAGGGGATACGGCGGTCAGTGAGGATAATTCCATAATTCGCAACTCCGGGAGGTTAACAATGAGCAAGAATTTGTTTTGCCTGAGTCGTCAGGCGATGACGAGAAAACATTAACTGTAGGCGGCCACCGCCGACCTGTTGCCACAGCACGGCGGCACGGATGCCTGCCAGCAGCGAGGCGCGTACCTTCGCCTGTACCTGTGGGCTTTGCAATACGGCAGGCGAACCGGTGACCTGAATACGCGGGCCGAGCGGGCTAATCACGTCAACGTAGATACCGGCCATCGCGCTGAGCAGGGTCTCAGACTGGAGGTCAAAGTGGTCGAGCTGGCACTGTAGCCCGGCGATGCGGTCGCCCAGGGTATTCATTGCGCCTTTTGCCGCATTAAGCTTACGTTCCAGCACCATCAGGCTTAAGGTGTAGCGGGTCAGTTCCGCGTTCAACCCCTGACGGTTGCTGGCGTTGAGCACGCCGAGCAAAGTTTCAAGACCGAGACGAAGATTGGTTTCACTGCCGCCAAAGACGCCCAGCGTGGAGCCTGGGTTAAGATCGATAACGCTGTTGAGTGAAACGTGCAGGGCATCAGCGTCGCAATGACCCTGATGCGCCAGCTGTTGCACCAGACGGGCTGACTGGCAAATTCCCGCCAGCGCCAGGGTGATGTCATAATAGTTCTTCGCCACACGGTCTCCTTTATGTGTGCAAACGGTTTAAACAGCAGGCAGCGGCAGGCGCTGTTCAATGATCCCACCGCCGAGGCAAATTTCGCCGCTGTAGAAAACAGCAGACTGGCCAGGGGTAACGGCGGAAACCGGCTCGTCGAAACGCACGTCAATGCGATCGTCATCCAGTGCGGTTACGGTGCAAGGGATGTCCGTCTGGCGGTAGCGCGTTTTCACTGTGCAGCGTAGCGTGCCTTTCAGCGGCTCGCGATCGACCCAGTGCAGCTGTTGCGCGATCAGTCCAACGGACATCAGGCGCGGGTGGTCGTGACCCTGAGCCACAACCAGAATATTGTTTTCGACGTCTTTGTCGACCACGTACCACGGATCTTCGCTGCCCTCTTTGGTGCCGCCGATACCCAGACCTTTACGCTGGCCGAGAGTGTGGTACATCAGCCCCTGGTGCTGACCAATCTCATCGCCGTCAACGGTGACGATTTTGCCCGGCTGTGCAGGCAGGTAGCGCCCCAGGAACTCGCGGAATTTACGCTCGCCGATAAAACAAATACCGGTGGAGTCTTTTTTCTTCGCGGTAATCAGATCCAGATCTTCAGCAATCTTACGCACTTCCGGCTTTTCCAGCTCGCCGACCGGGAACAGGCTCTGGGCAATCTGTTCGTGGCTCAGCGTATAGAGGAAGTAGCTCTGATCTTTGTTGCCGTCCAGGCCGCGCAGCAGCTGGCTTTTGCCATTCACATCCGCGCGACGCACGTAGTGGCCGGTCGCAATGTAGTCTGCGCCCAGGTCTTCCGCGGCGAATTCGAGGAAGGCTTTGAATTTGATCTCTTTGTTGCACAGGATATCCGGGTTTGGCGTGCGGCCCGCTTTGTACTCTTCGAGGAAGAGTTCAAAAACGTTGTCCCAGTATTCTGCGGCAAAGTTAACGGTGTGCAGTTCGATGCCGAGCTTATCGCACACGGCCTGCGCATCGGCGAGATCCGCAGCGGCAGTGCAGTATTCCTCGCCATCGTCTTCCTCCCAGTTCTTCATGAACAGGCCCTCCACCTTATAGCCCTGTTGCTGCAACAGGTAGGCGGAAACGGAGGAATCGACACCGCCGGACATGCCGACGATTACTTTTTTCTGGCTGTTATCTGACATGGAATACTCACGACATTGAACTTCAAGGCGGCGTATTCTATCACGCCCCCCCACCATTGACACCCTCTGTAAACGGCCAGTTAAACTCTGCAATGATATCCAGCGGCAGGCGCGCCGCAGACTGCCAGCAGCGGATGCTTTCCGCCACCAGCGGCGAACGCAGGTTTGGCGCGTTCAGGATCTCCTCGGCAGTCACCCACAGGCAGCGATCGATATCGTCGTCGTGCGGTTCAGTGGCGCACGTTTCGTTAAGTTCAACGGCGAATAAGAAGCGCAGGAAAGGCGTCTGGTCAGGCGCTATCCACTGATGCATACGGATAAAATGCTGCGGTTCGGCGCGGATACCCGTCTCCTCCCACAGCTCACGGGCTGCCGCCTGGCGTAAGGTTTCATTGGCTTCAAGATGCCCGGCAGGCTGGTTCCACAGCGCTTTGCCGTTGATGGTTTCTTCCACCACCAGGAATTTCCCCTGCGCATGGACCACGCAGGCGACCGTAACATGAGGTTTAAACATCAGTTCTCCTTAGGGGTAACATCCCGCCATTCCCCGTTTGCCAGCGAGTCCAGCGTGTAGCTGCCCATGGCATAGCGAATGAGTCGCAGGGTAGGGAAGCCCACATGCGCAGTCATGCGCCTGACCTGTCGGTTGCGGCCTTCATAAAGGGTGATTTTAAGCCAGCTGGTGGGAATGGATTTCCGCTCACGAATCGGCGGGTTGCGCGGCCATAGCCACTCGGGTTCATTCACGCGCTCAATACCAGCCGGCAGGGTGGGACCGTCGTTCAGCGTTACGCCGTTACGCAGTTTTGCCAGCGACGCGTCGTCCGGCTCGCCTTCAACCTGCACAAAGTAAATTTTCCCGGTACGCTTGCCCGGCTGAGTGAGCCTGGCCTGGAGCACGCCGTCATTGGTGAGCACCAGCAACCCTTCGCTGTCACGATCCAGACGTCCCGCCGCGTACACTCCCTGAACGGGAATAAAGTCCTTCAGCGTGCTGCGCCCGGCCTCGTCGGTAAACTGCGGCAATACATCGTAGGGTTTATTGAACAGTATGACCCGCGTTGGCTGGGGTTCTGGCGTTCTTCTGGTGGCTTGTCGTGAGCTGAATCGCTCAACCCGGTGTTTTCTAAAAGAAGTTTTCGTCATGGTATTTTCAGGCGTTATCAATTGCCGCATTATAGCCTAATAACGAAGACCTTTCATGGCGTCGGACAATCAGGTACTATCGGAAGGCTCATTACAATTTATTAACATAAGATCAGTAACAACCAGAAGCGCTCGAAGGAGAGGTTAATGGAAAGCAAAGTAGTTGTTCCGGCGGAAGGTAAAAAGATCACCCTGCAAAACGGCAAGATTAACGTTCCTCACAACCCGATTATCCCGTTCATTGAAGGCGACGGTATCGGCGTAGACGTTACCCCGGCAATGCTGAAAGTGGTTGATGCCGCTGTTGAGAAAGCCTACAAAGGCGAGCGTAAAATTTCCTGGATGGAAATTTACACCGGTGAAAAATCGACTCAAGTTTATGGCCAGGACGTCTGGCTGCCAGCCGAAACGCTGGACCTGATCCGCGACTATCGCGTTGCTATCAAAGGCCCTCTGACCACACCAGTTGGCGGTGGCATTCGCTCCCTGAACGTGGCGCTGCGTCAGGAACTGGATCTGTATGTGTGTCTGCGTCCGGTGCGTTACTACCAGGGCACCCCAAGCCCGGTTAAGCACCCGGAACTGACCGACATGGTTATCTTCCGTGAAAACTCAGAAGACATCTACGCCGGTATCGAATGGAAAGCGGACTCTGCTGATGCAGAAAAAGTGATTAAATTCCTGCGCGAAGAGATGGGTGTGAAGAAAATTCGCTTCCCTGAGCATTGCGGCATCGGCATCAAGCCATGCTCCGAAGAAGGGACCAAGCGTCTGGTGCGTGCCGCCATCGAATACGCTATCACCAACGATCGTGACTCTGTGACCCTGGTTCACAAAGGCAACATCATGAAGTTCACCGAAGGCGCGTTCAAAGACTGGGGCTACCAGCTGGCGACCGAAGAGTTCGGCGGTGAACTGATCGACGGCGGCCCATGGCAGAAAATTAAGAACCCGAACACCGGTAAAGAGATCATCATTAAAGATGTGATTGCCGATGCGTTCCTGCAACAGATCCTGCTGCGACCTGCTGAGTATGACGTGATCGCCTGTATGAACCTGAATGGTGACTACATCTCCGATGCGCTGGCCGCGCAGGTGGGTGGTATCGGTATCGCCCCGGGCGCGAACATCGGTGACGAGTGCGCCCTGTTCGAAGCAACTCACGGTACTGCACCTAAATACGCAGGCCAGGACAAAGTCAACCCAGGCTCTATCATTCTGTCCGCAGAGATGATGCTGCGTCATATGGAATGGTTCGAAGCCGCAGACCTGATCGTTAAGGGTATGGAAGGCGCGATTAACGCGAAAACCGTCACCTATGACTTTGAACGTCTGATGGAAGGCGCTAAACTGCTGAAATGCTCAGAGTTTGGCGACGCGATTATCGCGAACATGTAATCCACTCGCTGGGTTAAATGACAACGGGAGCCTGAGGGTTCCCGTTTTTTATGCACACAAGACGGAAACAACGCTATGAACCATGATATCCCGCTCAAGTATTATGACATCGTCGACGAGTATGCGACTGAAACGGCGAAACCGGTAGAAGAGGCAGAGCGTACGCCGCTGGCACACTATTTCCAGCTGCTGCTCACTCGCTTATACAACAATGAGGAAATCAGTGAAGAGGCGCAGCGGGAGATGGCTGTCCAGGCGGAGATAGACGAAGCGCGCATTGACGATATTGCGAACTTCCTGAATCAGTGGGGCAATGAATAACGCGTCATCGCGCTGAGTCTGCCAGCAGCCTGGCGAGGTCGTGCCGGGTTAGCGACTTTGAAAAGTACCAGCCTTGTACGAGGGCATCGGGGTATCTCTGCGCGATGAACTGATATTGCGTTTCGCTTTCAACCCCTTCAAAAACCAGGGTTTTGTGCAGTTTAGCGAGCGCGTCGCTGAAGATCACCAGGATATCCTGTTTATAGTGCTCGCTGATGCCGTCCACTAACGACTTATCCACCTTGATTTCGTCATATTTGAGATTTGATAGCCTGGCCAGATTAGAGTTTTGCACACCAAAATCGTCTATTGAAATTTTGACGCCTGCCGATTTAAGCTCCTCACAAAACTCTTCAAGGATGGCCGCGGTGGAAACGCCATTTTCGGATAACTCAACTTTGATTAACGATAAGGGAATCGCGTTCTCTGAGCATTCATGACGTAATACCGCCAGGAATTTGCCGTCTTCAATTTCCGTCCGGCCAACGTTCAGTGAAATCATTAACTGATGTTCAGCGGCCAGCGCGGCAATTTCCGCCAGGGATTTCTTTATCATGTTCTGATAATAAACGTTATACAGGCCAATTTTTTTAATTAACGGGATAAACAGCTCAGGAGAAACCTCTTTGTGATTGTTATCCTGCCATCTTGATAACACTTCAACCCCGACGATTTTCTTATCAGCAACCCGAATAACAGGCTGAAAATGAACGCTGATGGTATTCGCTTTTACCGCTTTGACCAGCGTTCGTTCCAGAGAACGTCGGTCTTCATAAAGTCGAAGAGAAAACAGCGTCAGGGATACCCAGATAAAGTATAAAAACAAGCACAGAAGCACCATCACTACGTGGGAGAGCGAAGCCAGTCCGGCATCATGGTGTGTGACGGTAACGCACAAATCCCAGCGTGTACTGCACTCTGTCACAGCCAGCGTAAATAACAGAGACTGTAAGCGGCTGAAGTTTTCTGATGGCGGCGTAACGGTGAAAAAGGTGCGGCCGAAATCTTTAGTGGAAGAACGAAGCGAATAGTTGGCGGTAACGGGGGCAAATTTATCGTAGGCTGAACGGGAGGTGAAGATAATAAGGTGGTTATAGATTGTCGCATTGCCGACAAAGAAATCTTTCTGCGAAAACTGCGCCAGGCTGAAACCGTTCTGGGTATTATGCAGCTCAGAGGGAAGGGCGATGGGATTTGCCAGCTTGCCCCAAAACGCGGTGCAGGTGATTTTCCCCTTTTCAATAAACCCCACATCGGCGAAATAGAGACTTCGCATCTTTAATTTTCGGTAGACGTTCAGACTGGCGCTATCGCATCCCTGCGCGGAGGTATTTTTAAGCGTACTGGCGATATTTTGCGTTAACTCTTCAGAATAGCTTAAGAGCGTGTGGGAGATCTCCCTCTGCCGGTTCTTTTGCTGCTCAGCGATAATGGCGTTAACAGCATACAGCGACAGGACGACCATAAAGGTTGAGATGATAGCAACGGCAATGGCCTTCTTCATTTTCCTGTTGTCCCACCACGTCCTGAGGTGCAGGGATCTTAACACAGGTCATAAAAGCTACAAGTATGAGAGTTGAGGCTGCACGGAATCGAAAGGAAAGCCACCATGCCAGGCTCCTTTCATATCAGAACCACTCAAACCGTGTTGAGAGCAGTAGCAGTAACGTACTGGCAGAAACAAGATTAAGGCAGATGACAAACTTGCTTGATACGTTCATGTTATCAACGTTTTTGTTGTTCAGTAGCCACCGAGAATAGCGTTTCACCTCCACTGAAGAAACGCCAGATTTTGGTGGGTTCGCGCAAAAAAAAGCCCACTCAAGAGTGGGCAAGAAATACTGGAAGCAATGTGAGCAATGTCGTACTGAATACCTGAGTGATTTGCTCAACTATTCAGTAATGAGAAAGATAATCTTTCTCAGTAAAAGATGCAACCCCACGATGAGTGTGGAACGGCATTTTTTTACTGCTCATATTTTAATCAAACGAACCGTGTGATTCTTATCACAAATTTCCTTTCTCAGATCCTGTGCTATCCTTTTCTGTGTCGTTGATTTAATGACAAAAACCATACAGAGAGGAAAGCTATGGGAATTTTATCCTGGATTATCTTTGGGCTGATTGCGGGGATCCTGGCGAAGTGGATTATGCCGGGCAAAGATGGCGGCGGTTTCATCGTCACGATCATTCTGGGGATTGTGGGTGCAGTCGTCGGTGGCTGGATCAGTACCCTGTTCGGCTTTGGCAGAGTTGATGGCTTCAACTTCGGCAGCTTTGTCGTCGCGGTGATTGGCGCGCTGGTTGTTCTGTTTATCTACAGAAAAATCAAAAGCTAAAGCTGACCTGAGTTAAAAAAGGCTGCCTGACGGCGGCCTTTTTACTTTGGGCGTTACCACCAGCCCAACTGCGTACCGGCGACGGCCACGATGGCGACAATCAGCATGATGATGGTCGTTTTTCTCATTTAAGCCCCCGGCGCGGCGTAACCACCAAGGAAAAACCAGCCTAAAAACACCACCGCCGTGATAAAAATAACCACCGGAAAGAGGATCCCTATTCTCATGCCATCACCTGTTTGAGTTTGTATAAGGCCGTAGAGTGTACGATTTTAATCTAACGCGACAAAGCCTGTTTTGCTTTTTCCTTTTTTATCCTGATACATCGCGAGGTCTGCGGTGCGCAGGGCGCTATCTTCATCAGTGCGGTGAGGATCAACAATAACGACGCCAAGGCTTGCGCCGGGATAAAGAATAGTGGCATTACCTAACCCGTATTCGCCCGCAATAAGACCATTGAGGCGGGTTTTGATTGCGTTGACCTCTTTGCTGGCGTCGCCATCATCGCTGTGACTCAGGCTGGCAACCAGAAATTCATCGCCGCCGAGCCGGCCAATAATCTCATCCTGCGTTTGCTCGTGAGTCAGCCGCTTGCCGACCTGTACAAGGAAGCGATCGCCCGCCTCATGCCCGTACTGGTCATTGATTCGCTTGAAATCATCGAGGTCAATAAAGGCCATCATGACGTTGCGGTTAAGATGGCGCGCCAGTGAGAACAGGGTGGTAAGGTTTTCAAAAATGGCGCGACGATTCGGCAGGCCGGTGAGGGCGTCGGTGTAAGAGTGGGCAATGAGCGCCGCATTTGCTTCGCGAAGCTGAAGCACAAGCGACTCTTTGTGAATGTACTGACCAATTAACCCGGCAAAGAGCCTGATCACCTGCTCGCCACGCTCGCTGAACTGTTTCTGTGCGGTGCTGGCCGCGCAAAGCGTGCCATACAGAGAACCGTCAGCCAGGTGAACCGGCACGCTCATATAGGTTGTAATGCCCAGTGCTTTGGCCGCTTCACACTCCGGCCAGCGGTCGGGCACCTCGTTACTGAACAACGTGTCGCTGTCGATGGCGCGCTTACACAGCGTTTCGTCCCAGGGCACGCTGAATCCTTCAGGGATCTGCATTTGCTTGCTGTTACGGGCATATAAAATGTGCTGCAAACGCGCATTGATATCGACTTTCGTCAGGTAGGTTGATTCCATATCCGTCACAATTTCCAGCATTTCCAGTAGCTGACGCACCAGACTGTCGAGAGATTGCTCAGTGGAGAGGGTTTCCGAAACACGGGCAAGAATGATATCTGACATGAGGCAGGATGACTCCCATGCAGAAGACCTCTGTATCTGCATGTTGTGCTGAAAATATAGACTCCAGCCATAGTAAAACATGAACAGGATTAATTTTATAGATTCTTCTGAAGGCGGATTAGGGGGAGGCTAAAAAAAAGCCCCGATGTTGAGATCGGGGCAAAACATCTTGATTACGGAATGATGTTCTCTGGTCAGTGTGAGAACAGGCATCACTATAAGGGGGAATCGTGCAGGTTTAATGGAGAAATCATGGAGAAAACGGCGATGACCCGTTACTCTGACGTTTTTACACCCTGAAGGATCATGATAATGAAATATCTTCTCCTGGCGCTGGTTTTACCGCTGGCCGCCTGCTCAACAAAGACAACCCCTCCTGATGCGCCTCAACCGCCGCACGCTATTGGTATGGCAAACCCGGCGTCAGTGTACTGTCTGGAGAAAGGGGGAGAGCAAATCCCTGTTCAAAGCCCGCAGGGCGTACGTACCGAGTGCAAATTGCCAGGCGGGGAAGTGATCGATGAATGGGATCTCTACCGCCGCGATCACCCGCAACCGACCAGATGACAACGGCAATAAAACTGCGATACACTTCTCTTTAGGATTATTCTTAGCCAGTTTCTGGCAGTACGTTTGCGAGAAGAAGTATGTTTCAGTTAAAACCGGGCAGCATGGCGATGATCGTGGGTGCGCGTACGGCGGCAGGCCGTCGAAATATCGGTAAATCCGTCGAGCTGTTTGGCCTCTGTCAGCCGGGCCAGCGTTTTGTGAACCCGGTTAACGGCGTCATGACGCAATTACCCGCCACGACAGCGCGTGCGCTGTGGCTGGTCACCGGTGATGTTTATGCCTTTGATAATCAGCACGGTTTTGCGTTTGTTCGCCCGGAACATCTGATGCCGCTTACTCCCGACGAGATGCCACACAACGTGGATGAGCTGGCGATCGGTTAATCACAGTTTACGCAGCCAGTCCGCCAGTACCTGCGCGTGATTCTGCTCCGTATTTTTCGCCCCATAGAGTAGCGTCACGGTCTGCTGTTTGGCGAGAGCCGCCAGGCGTTTGCCTTCATCCGGATGCTGCGCCAGCTCTTTGCGATAGGCTTCACTGAACGCGGTGAAATCTATCGTTTCACTGTGAAAGGCTTTTCGCAGTTCGCTGGACGGCGTTAGCGCTTTACACCACTCATCGCAGGCGAGGTCGGTCTTTTTTATCCCTCGCGGCCAGAGTCTGTCGACCAGGATCCGGTAACCGTCTTTTGAGGTCGCCTGCTCATACACGCGTTTACATTGAATCATGGGTCCTCCTCATTTCCTTACGACGTTCTGCAAGAACACTATAGCACCCGGCTTTTATCCACCCAATTTAAGGTATTGTGATAATTGCAAAAGATCGGTAGTCTGAGGTTCCTTATGTTATCTGAAAATCCTCCGGCATAAGGAATCTCTGATGGAACTCTCCCCGGTTAAAACGACGCTGCGCATTGCGCTGGTTGGTGATTACAATCCCGATGTTATTGCGCACCAGGCGATCCCGCTGGCGATTGACGACGCCGCTGCGGTTCTGGATCTCACCGCTGATTATGACTGGCTCGCCACGCCTGGGCTGACCAGCGCCGAAGACCTCGTCGGGTACGATGCCATCTGGCTGGTACCGGCAAGCCCGTATAAAAACACCGAGGCGGCGTTTATTGCGGCGCGTTACGCGCGTGAGAATAGCATCCCCTTTCTCGGCACCTGCGGCGGGTTCCAGCATGCGCTGATTGAGTATGCGCGTAATGTACTGGGCTGGCACGATGCAGGCCATGCCGAAACCGACACCGAGGGAAGGATGGTAATTGCGCCGCTGACCTGCTCGCTGGTGGAAAAAACCGACGCGATCGAGCTGCGGAATAACACGCTGATTGCTAAAGCGTATGGCAAGCCGGAAATTCAGGAGGGGTATCACTGCAATTACGGCGTCTCACCTGAGTTTGCCGACCAGCTTGAGCGGGGCGACATGCGCGTAACGGGCTGGGACGAGCAGGGCGAGATCCGCGCGGCAGAGCTGGTAACCCATCCTTTCTTTGTCCTCACCCTGTTCCAGCATGAGCGGGCCGCGCTGCAAGGGCGCCCGGTCGTGCTGGTACAGGCCATGCTGCGGGCGGCGCAGGGATAAAAAAAGCAGACCTCCGGGTCTGCCTTGAATGTCAGCGGGGTGTGATCTCCCGGTCACGCCCGGCAAGCATACCGCATAACGCCATCACCACCGCGGCCAGCGCGCAGGCGAGCAGCGGAATGCGCCAGTCTCCGGCGGTATCGTGAATTTTCCCCATCAGCGGTGGGCCACAGGCCGCCAGAAGATAGCCAATCGACTGTGCCATGCCGGAGAGCGCCGCGGCCTGATGGGCCGAGCTGGCGCGCAGCCCGATAAACGTCAGGCCGAGGATCATGGTGGCGCCGGATCCAAAGCCAAACACCAGCGTCCAGACGACGGCCAGCCCCGGCGCGAACCAGAACCCGGCCGCGCTGACGGCGCACATCAGGGCGACTAGCCCGGCAATGCCACGCTGATCGTTAAGACGGTGCAGGATCAGCGGAATGGCGAGACCGGGAACCGCGGTTGCCAGCTGGAGAAGCCCGTGCATGGAGCCAGCCTGCGTTTCGCTGTAGCCATGGCTAAGCAAAATCGCGGGTAACCAGCCGATAATGACGTAGTAAATCAGCGAGTTAATGCCCAGAAAAAGCGTCACCTGCCAGGCGAGCGCCGAGCGCCAGATAGCCCGATTGTGCAGCGCGCCCGCTCCGGTCAGGGTGGCGGCCGGCTTCTGGCGCCATTGCGGTAACCACAGCAGCAGCGCCACCAGCGGGAAGAACATCAGCATCAACAGCGCCCCGTGCCAGCCACCACTCCCCAGCGACAGCGGGACGATCAGCGCCGACCCTGCGGCAGCAGCGGCTCCCATCGTCAGCGAATAAGCCCCCGTCAGTTTTGCGACCTGGCCCGGAAAATCACGTTTGATTAAGCCAGGTAACAGGACATTGCCCAGCGCAATCCCACAGCCTACGATCGCCGTACCGATAAACAGCAGCGAGGCCGACGGCAGCGAACGTACGCCAATCCCGATGCAAATCAGCAGCAGAGCGATAAAAAGGCTGCGCTCCATGCCCAGGCGCCGGGCGACGCCTGCGGCAAGGGGAGAGATAAAGGCGAAGGCCAGCAGAGGCAGCGTCGTGAGCAGGCCGGTTTGCGCCGTGCTTAAGCCATAGTCCTGTCGGATGGTATCGAGCAGGGGGGCGACACCGGTAAAGGTGACGCGCAGCGTCGTGGCAATCATCAGGATGCCTGCAATCAGCAGCGCACCCTGTTTCCCGGAAGGTTGAATAGCAGTAGTCATTATTGTCTCTTACGTTCAGGCGAGCGCATACCATACCGATTTAAGTCGTGGTTGAAATCAGGCTAAAATGACAGTTTATCGCTAATATCGGACAACTTTATGTACGGACTGGGGCTCGATGGCTACGATCCCGATAGCCAGCACGACGCGGCGGTGGCCTTTCGCATCCGCGTGGTGGCACAGGAACAATATATTCCGCTGCATCAGCACCGCAAAGGGCAGCTGATTATGGCGCTGGGGGGAGCGATCACCTGTGAAGTGGAGAACGCGATGCTGATGGTGCCGCCCCAGTATGCGGTGTGGATCCCGGGACAAACGCCGCACAGCAACAAGGCGACGCCCGGCGCGCAGCTCTGTCTGCTGTTTATTGAACCCGGTGCGCTCGAATTGCCGACGCGTACCTGTACGCTGAAAATATCGCCCCTGGTGCGGGAGCTGGTGATGGCGCTTGCGGACAGGTCACGGGAGGAACTGCCTCTTCCCGCTACCGGAAGGCTGGTTGACGTCCTGTTTGATGAACTGCCCCTGCAACCGCAGGAGCATCTACAGCTGCCGGTATCTCCGCATCCAAAAATTCGCCTGATGAGCGAGACCATGGCAAACGAACCTGCCGCCTGGCAGACGCTGGCGCAGTGGGCAAGCCACTTTGCCATGAGCGAACGCAATCTGGCGCGGCTGGTGGTGAAAGAGACTGGCTTAAGCTTTCGCCGCTGGCGGCACCAGCTCCAGCTGATTGTCGCATTGCAGTTTTTGATCGGCGGAAAGTCGGTTCAGCAGGCGGCGCAGGCGCTGGGGTATGACTCCACCACCGCCTTCATCACCATGTTTAAGAAAGGACTGGGACAGACGCCCGCCCGCTATATTGCCAGCCTGACTACGACTTCCCGATAAACAGCGAAACCAGTCCGGCAGCAATCAGCGGGCCAACCGGCACGCCACGAAACAGCGCCACGCCTAACACGGTGCCCACCAGCAGCCCGGCCACCAGTGAAGGCTGGCTGCTCATCAGCGTCACGCCGCGCCCGCCAAGCCATGAGACAAAAACGCCCACCGCAATCGCCACCAGCGATTTCCAGTTTACAAAGGAGTGCAGCAGCGTTGAGGCCGGTAGCGTTCCGCTGGCAATCGGGGCCATCACACCGATGGTCAAAATAATGATCCCGATGGTAAGCCCCTGTTTTTCTATCCACGGGAAGAAGGTATTCAACGGTGTGACGCGAACGATGATCAGGACCAGAATGGAAATCGCGACGGTGGTGTTGTGGCTGACAAAACCCAGAGCAGCCAGGGCCAGAAGTATGAGCAGTGTAGGGTCGAACATGACGGGATCCTTGCCAAAAATAGTAAGCCTGCTTACTTTACGCGCAAACGCGACGGCAGGCAGGCTTTACTGAAAAAATTGTCTATTTTTGGGCACTTGCCTGACGTCAGTCCACCAGTTGCTGGATAAGCGGACTCCCTTCGCGGATAAACACCGGGATGGTTTCCAGCGCCGCTGGCACCCGGATATGCTCCCCACCGGCGTAGCGCTCACCGTTAAGAGCGACCCAGCTATTGCCCGTCGGCAGCCAGACATCGCGCTCACGCTGACCGGCCTGCATAACCGGTGCCACCAGCAGATCTTCGCCAAACAGATACTGATCTTCACACGCCCAGCTCTGCTTATCCTGCGGATAGTGCCAGAACAGCGGACGCATGAGCGGATCTCCGTGCAGATGAGCCTGCTGGTACAACGCGTCAATATACGGGCGCAGGGTTTCGCGAACGGTAAGCCAGTGCTGCATGATGGCGTAATTCTCTTCTCCGTAACTCCACAGCTCATTAGGCGAACCGCTGTTACACTGAGGAATGCCGTCACGGTAGCGCTCCGGGGGCTGGATCTGCGGTTCGCGATAGCCGTGCATGCGCAGAACCGGTGTAAACACTGCCCACTGGAACCAACGGATCAGCAATTCGTGGAACGCCGGATCGTTAACGTTCCCTCCCTGGAAGCCGCCGATATCGGTCGTCCACCATGGGATCCCCGCCAGCCCCATATTCAGTCCCGCGGCGAGTTGATTGCGAAAAGCATGGAACGAGGAGTGGACATCACCCGACCACGCCAGCACGCCGAAGCGCTGGCTACCAGCCCAGGCGCAGCGTACCAGGTTAACAATGTCGGTTTCGCCGTTTGCCTGGAGCCCATCGTAAAAGCCCTGCGCAAAGTCACGCGGGTAGCGATTGCCCACTTCCAGCACCGGACCGGCGTGGTAGCGATAGTTGTCAAAATCATAGGCGCGGTATTCCGGCTCCGCTTCGTCCAGCCAGAACAGCTTAATGCCCATGTCGTAGTAATTTTTCTTCACCGTATCCCAGACGAATTTCCGCGCCTCAGGATGGGTCGCATCAAAGAAGGTGGTATTGCCCATAAAATCGAGGTTGACCTGTACGCCACGTTCACTGCTGACCAGCCAGCCTTTGGCTTTCATCAGCGGGTAGAGAGGGCTGCGCGCCTCTACCGTTGGCCACACCGACACCATCAGCGCAATACCCATTTCGCGCAGCTCGTCGACCATCCCTTCAGGATCGGGCCAGTCTACGGGGTCGAAGCACCAGGTGCCCTGATTCGGCCAGTGGAAAAAGTCGATGACCATCACCGACAGCGGCAGATTACGGCGGCGATACTCCCGCGCAACCTCCAGCACCTCCTGCTGGGTGCGGTAGCGTAATTTGCACTGCCACAGCCCGCTGATAAACGCCGGGGCGGGGGGCGGAGTACCGGTGGCTTTCACATACTGGCGGGTGATATCCGCCACCGTGTCGGCGGCGGTGATCCAGTAGTCCATTTCTCCTGTGACGCGGGCGCGCCATTCCGTCTGATTTTTTGCAAAGCTGGCTTCACCAATCGCCGGGTTGTTCCACAGCAGGCCATAGCCAAGGCTGGACTGCATAAAGGGCACGCTGGCCTGGGAGTTGCGCTGCGCCAGTTCCAGCGTACAGCCTTTCAGATCCAGCCACGGCTGTTGATACTGACCCATGCCATAGATGCGTTCATCCGGACGCGATTCAAACCGGACGGTGAGCTGATATTTCCCCCCCATTAGCGGCTTAAATTCGCGGCCATCCAGCTTCAGGGCGCTGACATATTTATCCTGGCTCTTCTCGCTGGCACCGATACCCACCGTTGAACGCTGGCGCCACATCTCTTCCAGCAGCAGTTCGCCGCGCTGATTGTAGAAGGCCAGCTGACCTTTAAGGTTCAGCGTCGCGGTAATATTGCCGTTGCGCAGCGTCAGGCTTTCCGCTTCGGCGACAATCTCAGCCTGGCAAGGGGCGGCGGGCAACAGTGCCTGTAAGGCGTCATCAAAAGTCGGGGAGCAGGTGGCCCTGACGCGCAGACTGTTTTCACCCCACGGTTCAATACGCAGGATCTGGCGTTCAAAACGCCATTCGATACTGTTGGAATGTTGGATCAGCTCACTCATGGAAAACGCGTCCTTCTAAACAGGGTATTTGGCAAGATGGATGGATTGCATTGTGCTGTCGTCGAGCTTGTACCAGCGCAGCGTGGCAAACGCGCAGAGTGACAAGACGCCAGGCACGACGGTAAAGAGGGCGATGATGCAGTACATGGCCGTGGTGGTCTGTTCCGGGGCGTTGGCGACATAGCCGCTTAAGCCCAGCGTCCAGCCAACAATCGCGCCGCTGATCGCCATTCCCAGCTTGAGTACGGCGAGGAAGGTGGAGAAGATCACGCCGTCCATGCGTTTCCCCTGTTTCCATTCGCCGTAATCGGCGACGTCCGCCATCATTACCCACATCAGCGTGGTGGTGGCCTGGTAAAGGGTGGAGACGATGAACGTCATAGGTACCAGAATCAGCACCGACTTAGGCGCAAAGAACAGGGCGATACTGAGTACTCCCGCCAGCACGGAACAGTAGCCAAACATCTGCACTTTGCTCACGTTCTGCGTCAGACGTTTAGCCAGCGCGCTACCTGCGGCTTTTCCAAGAATATGCGCGCCGAGCATCCACATAAAATAGCTCGCGCTACCGAGATAATAAGTGACGAAATACATCATTGCGCCAAGGCGAATAACGCCAAAACCAATGTTGGTTAATACCAGGACGGCGACAACCCGCCATTGGTCGTTTCGTAATAAATCCCGCAGTTCCGCAAGATAATTATTGTGGGTAGCGGGAGCCTTAATACGTTCACGCGTATTGGCGAAGCAGATCCAGAACATGATGACCGCGATGGTCGCCATAATGGCCATCGCCCAGCGGTAGCCCAGTAATTTATCATCGCCGCCTAAAAACTCTGCCAGCGGCATCATAAAGAATGTCGACAGCGCGCCACCCAGCGTGGCCAGGAAAAAACGATAGGACTGGAGGGAAATTCGCGCATCGTTGTCGGGCGTGATCACCGCGCCCATGGAGCAATAGGGAATATTGATTGCGGTATACATCAGCATCATCAGGGTATAGCTGACGGTGGCGAAAATCATTTTACCGTGCAGATCGAGCGACGCCGGAACGGCGTAGGTCAGCAGACAACTTGCGCCAAAGGGCAGCGCCAGCCACAGCATCCAGGGGCGGAATTTGCCCCAGCGCGTGCGCGTCCTGTCTGCGATATAGCCCATCGCCGGGTCTATTATGGCATCGGCGGTTCTCGCCAGGAGAAACATGGTGCCCACGAATGCGGCAGGTAGCCCCACCACGTCCGTATAGTAAAACGTCAGAAAAATAATGACGTTATCCAGCCCAATATGGCTCGCCATATCGCCTAACCCATAACTGATCTTTTCTTTACGGGTAATTATTTCGGTCATTGTATTCACCTTGCCAGTGTAAGGTTTATTTTTGAGGTGCTCCGTAAACAGGGTTAACCATGATGAAAAGGTTAACAATTGCGAGATCTGGCATCGGGGTTACGTAAATTTCTTTTCGTGATACCGGTAACAAATAAAGTATTTAAACAGTGACTTTATACGGTGGAGGATAGGTAACAGCGAATCGTTTCAGCGAAAAAATAGTCATTTCACGGACGCGTCATTGTCATTTAACTGTCATTGTGCGGGGGTAAAAAAGAGGCAAATGGGCAAAGCAGAGGGCATCATGAACGATCCTATGTTTGTCGAAACGCTGATTATCTCCTCATCGTTTTTTATTATCGCGATTATTTTGATTGCTTCCGTGCTGCTGCTGGAAAAAGGCTGACCGTTAGCCAGCCGCAGTATTTATTGTTTACGGAACGTCACCAGTTCAGGACGGGCGATACGCAGATAGTCCTGGGTGTCCATAATCACCGACTTTTCCAGCAGGCCGGCGTTAAAGGCGATCTCATCGAAGCGCTCAAACAGCAGCGGATCGGCGACCAGCGTCAGATCCGGATGAAAGCTGAAGGGGGGAATGGCGCCGAAAACGCAGCCGGTAAGTGCATCCACTTCTGCCGGACTGGCGAGCGAGGCCTTTAGCCCACCGAAATGACTGGCCAGCAGGCTCAGATCGGCCTGCCGATCGGCGGCGAGGATTGCCAGAATATGTTTCTTAACACCGTTGCCTTTTACCTTGCAGACCAGTGCTTTTGCACCCTGCCGGAGATCGGTCCCGCGAATTTCACTGACCGCTTCGCATTTCCCAACGGCCTCATGCGCCACCACGCGAAAGCGCGCCTCCTGCTCGGTTAATAAGCTGATTAGCCGCTGATGGGTCGTCGTCCCGATCACGTCATCAGACATAACGATTTCACCTGTGATTTGCCAATACGTAGCTTGCTACATTAGCACGGGACGGAGAGGGCTGAAAGAAAACAGCCAGCGGGTGCGCTGGCTGTTGGGTCATGCGTTGCTGGTGGACGACTGTTTCTGGAACAGTTCCCGGAAGACCGGGTAGATGTCATCCTGGTCACGAATGTGCTGCATCGCAAAGTTATCGAACATCGCTTGCAGATGCTCATACTCACGCCACAGCGTCTGGTGGGCGCGACGGGTAATTTCAATGTAGCTGTAGTAACGCACCACCGGCAGGATCTTCTTCGCCAGAATTTCATGACACAGCGGCGAGTCATCCGCCCAGTTATCGCCATCCGATGCCTGCGCGGCGTAGATATTCCACTGCGCCGGATCGTAGCGCTCCTTCACCACCTCGTCCATCAGCTTCAGGGCGCTCGACACGATGGTGCCGCCGGTCTCCTGCGAGTAAAAGAACTCATGTTCATCCACCTCTTTCGCCTGAGTGTGATGGCGGATGTAGACCACCTCCACGTTCTTATACGTTCTGCTCAGGAACAGATAGAGCAGAATATAAAAACGCTTAGCCATATCCTTGGTGGCCTGATCCATTGAACCTGACACGTCCATCAGGCAGAACATTACTGCCTGGCTGGAAGGCTCCGGCCGTTTTTCGTAGTTCTTGTAGCGCAGGTCGAACGTGTCGATAAACGGCACCCGGTCGATCTTCGCCCGCAGTTCGGCGATCTCTTTTCGCAGGCGCTCCTCTTCCAGCAGTTGCGCCGGTTCGGTGTTTTCCACCACTTTCAGGCTGGTTTCCAGCTCGCGCAGTTCGCGCCGTTTGCCTGCCGTCATCGCCGTGCGTCGCGCCAGCGAGTTTTGCAGTGAACGCACCACGCTGATGTTGACGGGCACCCCGTTTGCGGTATAACCCGCGCGATGGGTTTTGTATTCGTTGAGCTGACGGTGCTGATTCTTTCTCAGATTCGGCAGGGCCAGATCCTCAAACAGCAGGTCGAGATATTCGTCTTTTGAAATCTGAAAGACGAACTCGTCCTGGCCTTCACCGTCCTGGCTGGCCTGTCCCTGACCGCTGCCAGAACCGCCGCCTCCGCCTTGTGGCCGCTCGATTCTGTCATTCTGGACGAAGTGGTCATTACCTGGGTGCACACGATGGCGAAGGCCGCCACGCCCCTGATGAAACATCGGTTCGCTGATGTCATCGTTAGGGATGGAGACGGATTCGCCGCTGTCGACGTCGGTCACCGAGCGTTTGTTGATGGCCTCGGAGATCGACTGTTTAATTTGCGCTTTATAACGGCGCAAGAAGCGCTGGCGATTCACCGTGCTCTTGTTTTTGCCGTTAAGACGCCGGTCAATAAACCAGGTCATATATCCCCCGTACTGCATTTGCCAACTTGCAGCGTCCGTAAGTGCCGGACATTTTGTTGGCCCGGTAAGCGCATTACCGGGCACTTGTTTTAAGACGATTTACGCACGCGCAGATACCATTCACAGAGCAGGCGGACCTGTTTGCGGGTATAGCCTTTTTCCATCATACGGTCGACAAAATCGTCGTGCTTTTTCTGCTCGTCGGTTGAGGTTTTGGCGTTGAACGAGATGACCGGCAACAGCTCTTCCGTGTTAGAGAACATTTTCTTCTCTATAACCGTGCGCAGTTTTTCGTAGCTGGTCCAGTTCGGATTACGGCCGTTGTTATGCGCTCTGGCGCGCAGCACGAAGTTCACAATCTCGTTTCGGAAGTCTTTCGGATTGCTGATCCCGGCTGGTTTCTCGATTTTTTCAAGTTCCGCGTTCAGGGATTCACGGTCAAACAGCTGGCCGGTATCCGGGTCGCGATACTCCTGATCCTGGATCCAGAAGTCAGCGTAGGTGACGTACCGGTCGAAGATGTTCTGGCCGTATTCGGAATAGGATTCCAGGTAGGCGGTCTGGATCTCTTTGCCGATAAACTCGGCGTATTTCGGGATCAGGTAGCCTTTCAGGAACTCCAGGTAGCGTTCAGCCTGCTCCTGTGGGAACTGTTCACGTTCAATTTGCTGTTCCAGCACGTAGAACAGATGTACCGGGTTGGCGGCCACCTCCGCGTGGTCGAAGTTAAAGACGCGGGAGAGGATCTTAAACGCGAAACGCGTCGACAAACCGTTCATCCCTTCGTCGACCCCGGCGTAATCGCGGTATTCCTGGTACGATTTCGCTTTCGGGTCGGTATCCTTCAGGCTTTCACCGTCATACACGCGCATTTTTGAGTAGATGCTGGAATTTTCCGGCTCTTTCAGGCGCGACAGGATCGAGAAGCGCGACAGCGTTTCCAGCGTTCCCGGTGCGCAAGGGGCATGGACCAGCTCACTGTGGTTGAGCAGTTTTTCGTAAATCTTGATCTCCTCGGAGATCCGCAGGCAATAAGGCACTTTGACGATATACACACGGTCAAGGAACGCCTCATTGTTTTTGTTGTTACGGAAGGTCACCCATTCAGATTCGTTAGAGTGGGCAAGGATAATCCCGTTAAACGGCAGGGCGGAAATACCCTCTGTCCCGTTGTAGTTCCCTTCCTGGGTGGCGGTCAGTAGCGGATGCAGCACTTTGATCGGTGCTTTAAACATCTCGACAAATTCCATAATCCCCTGGTTGGCGCGGCACAGCGCACCGGAATAACCGTAGGCATCCGGGTCGTTTTGCGCGTGATGCTCCAGCTTACGGATATCGACTTTACCCACCAGCGCCGAGATATCCTGGTTGTTCTCGTCACCGGGTTCAGTTTTAGCGATGGCGATCTGCTCGAGGATAGACGGCCACACTTTCACGACGCGAAACTTGGTGATGTCCCCGCCAAACTCGTGCAGACGTTTTGCCGCCCACGGCGACATGATCGTACCGAGATAGCGATGCGGAATGCCAAACTCTTTTTCCAGAATTTGCGCATCCTCTTGCGGATTAAACAGGCACAGCGGATGGTCATTGACCGGGCTGCGTTCGCCGTTGGCGCTCAGCACATAGATCGGCACGCGCTGCATCAGCGCTTTCAGCCGTTCAGCCAGGGAGGATTTACCCCCACCGACAGGACCCAGCAGGTAAAGGATCTGTTTCTTCTCTTCCAGCCCCTGAGCGGCATGCTTCAGGTAGGAGACGATCTGCTCAATGGCGTCTTCCATGCCATAGAACTCTTCAAACGCCGGGTATCGGGCGACCACCCGATTCGAAAATAGACGGGAAAGCCGTGGCTCCAGGGCAGTATCAACCATGTTTGGCTCACCAATAGCCATCAATAGCCGTTCTGCCGCATTGGCATAGGCACTGCGATCTTGCCGACAAATGGTAAGAAACTCCTGCAGTGTGAACTCTTCGTCCTTGGCAGCTTCGTAGCGCTGGCGATAGTGATCGAATATATTCATGGCATGCCGTCCTTTCGTTTTTTAGCACAGGATAAGAGCCGTTCGTATGAGTAGTGGAGGCTCCCGGAAGAGAATTTTTCGCACCTCACTGCCAGAGCAGCAACCTGTGTGCCAGGTCGAAGGCTATGAACCGCAGGGTGTTCAGCAAAACCTCTTCTTAAATTAAAGCGTAGATGGCAATTGCAAAACTTGCATACGGATAAAATCTACTTTCAATGACATATCAATAACTCATCCAAAAATTTCCACTGCGGTTATAAGCGAAAAGTGGGTTTTTCATTTATCGGTCACATAAATGAAAGCGGGATGTCATCTGAAAAATGAAAAATAACGGGTTAATCAAACGGATTAGCGCGCAAAAAATTTTGGGATGTACGGGAATGGCGGTTACACTTCACCCGCTGATTATTTGACTACAGGAAAGAATGGATTGTGACCAAACTCAAACTTCTGGCATTGGGCATCCTTGCCGCTACCGCAGCGAGCACCGTACAGGCTGAGAGCCAGTGGACTGTTGGCGCGGGTGCTGGCGTGATTAACAGCCCGTACAAGCAGTATGACCGCGACGTTTATCCTGTCCCCGTTGTCACCTATGAAGGCGATAACTTCTGGTTCCGTGGGTTGGGCGGTGGCTACTATCTGTGGAACGATACGGCCGATAAGCTCTCCATCATGGCCTATTACGATCCAACGCACTTTAAACCAGGCGACAGCGACAGCAATGCGCTTCGTCAGCTGGACAAACGCAGAAGCTCACTGATGGCGGGGCTTTCTTACGTCCATAATACCGAGTATGGCTTCCTGCGCACTGCGCTGGCGGGCGATACCCTGGACAACAGCAACGGCTTCATCTGGGATCTGGCGTGGCTTTATCGCTATACCAACGGCGCAGTGACGCTGACGCCGGGTATCGGTGTGCAGTACAGCAGCGAGAATTACAACGACTACTACTATGGCGTGTCTAAAGCGGAGTCTCGCCGCAGCGGTCTGAAGAGCTACAGCGCGGATGATGGCTGGGACCCGTACCTGGAACTCACCGCCTCGTATAACTTCCTCGGTGACTGGAATGTGTACGGTACTGGCCGTTACATTCGTCTGAGCGATGAAGTGAAAGACAGCCCGATGGTCGACAAGTCCTGGTCTGGCATCTTCTCCGTGGGTGTGACCTACAAGTTCTGACCAGAACGTGATGCATTAAAACGGGGCGCTAGCGCCCCGTTTGTTTTTTATGATGCCTGAACAATATTAGCGCTTCACAATCTTGATCGTCTGGCCTAAGCGGGACGGTTTTTCTTCGCTGGTTTTCTGCGGCGCGGTCACGCACGCGGTTTCCACGCACACGAAGGTCTTGTAACCGTCATCCGGGATATCCGCCATGCTGACGGAAAGGGCAGGGCCCGGGTTCCAGCCCACCACGTTGCTGTGGTGGTGATGAACCACATCAATACCGCGGTTCAGCGCGCTGTCGTGGATGACGCTACAGGCTTCCGGGTGCAGATACACGCGGTCGGTACGATCCGGGAAAGTCTGCACGCCGTCGTCCAGCTTGCCTTCTTTCGCGTTATCCACTTTGTCGATAAAGGTATCGCCAAGTCCGCTCACCTTAACGGCCTGAATGTCGCCTACGTTGAAATAGGTGTGCAGGGCGGACGTTGTTTCGAATTCGCCGTGCGCTTCCAGTTCAATTTCGCAGGTTTTACCCAGCTTGAAGCGGGCATACAGGGTGAACTCGTGTGGCCACAGGGCACGCGTTTCATCATTCGCCTGGAGTTCAAAGGTCAACACCGCAACGTTTTCATCTTCGTTGTGGGCTTTCAGCGTCCACTGCTGGTTACGGGCGAAACCGTGTGAGGGTAAACCCTGCTGCGCTGACGGGCCAAACCATGGCCAGCAGATCGGTACGCCGCCGCGGATCGCCGCCCCTTTTTTGAACGAGGTGGCCTCGCTCAGCCACAGGCCTTCTTCTTCACCTTCTGGTTTCCAGGAGAGCAGGTGGGCACCATTGAGCGCTACGGAGGCTTTAACGCGCGGATGATCAACGACGATGATATCAGCACCGTCGATCTGACGGCGGGAGAGCACAGGGGTAAGTTGTTCGACTACCGGAAGTGCAAAAATTTTATTAATCATTAAGCAATCCTCTGTCTAAAAACAATAAAAAAGGCGACCGAAGTCGCCTTTTAGGATCAAGCACTCATCTCAACTTATTTGGAGATGTGAGCGATCAGGTCCAGTACTTTGTTAGAGTAGCCAGTTTCGTTGTCGTACCAGGAAACCAGTTTCACGAAGTTGTCGTTCAGTGCGATACCTGCTTTAGCATCGAACACGGAAGTGCACACTTCGCCGTTGAAATCGGTAGATACAACGTCGTCTTCGGTGTAACCCAGAACGCCTTTCATTGGGCCTTCGGAAGCAGCTTTGATTGCTTTCTTAATTTCTTCATAAGAAGCAGCTTTTTCCAGACGAACGGTCAGGTCAACAACGGATACGTTAGGAGTTGGAACGCGGAACGCCATACCAGTCAGTTTGCCATTCAGTTCTGGCAGTACTTTACCTACTGCTTTAGCAGCACCGGTAGAAGATGGGATGATGTTCTGAGCCGCGCCACGGCCGCCGCGCCAGTCTTTGTGAGACGGGCCATCAACGGTTTTCTGAGTAGCGGTGGTTGCGTGAACGGTAGTCATCAGACCTTCGATGATGCCGAAGTTGTCGTTGATAACTTTAGCCAGCGGTGCCAGGCAGTTGGTGGTGCAGGATGCGTTGGAAACGATGTCCTGGCCAGCGTAAGTTTCGAAGTTTGCACCGCGAACGAACATTGGGGTGTTGTCTTTGGAAGGACCAGTCAGAACAACTTTCTTCGCACCCGCAGTGATGTGTTTACGTGCAGTTTCGTCGGTCAGGAAGATACCGGTAGCTTCAGCTACAACGTCAACACCGATTTCGTTCCATTTCAGGTTAGCTGGGTCTTTCTCAGCAGTAACGCGGATGGTTTTGCCATTAACAACCAGGTGGCCGTCTTTCACTTCAACGGTGCCGTCGAAACGACCGTGAGTTGAGTCGTACTTCAGCATGTACGCCATGTATTCAGCGTCCAGGAGATCGTTGATACCAACGATTTCGATGTCAGAACGTTTCTGAGCAGCACGGAAAACAATACGGCCGATACGGCCAAAACCGTTGATACCTACTTTGATAGTCATATATTCCACCAGCTATTTGTTAGTGAATAAAAGGTTGCCTGTAAAATTACAAAAACCTTACGCAGCGTCAAGCGGAATCGTGTCAATCATTGCGACAAATCAATCCTGTGACTAACGTTTGTGCGACTGACTCGCCTCACTTTCCCTTTGAGCTAGCAACCACATGGGGGCTGCGCCCGGAATTTTAAAGGCCTCGCAGGATTAAAATGTGAAATTGATCACAATTGCCTGACCGCCTTTTCGCGACACATAAGTTTAGAACAAAAGTGCACGCGCGGGTGTTAATGTTTTGTTAGAATCTGGGTTAAAAGATGTCTGTTTCAACAGCGAGATGTAAGCATATGTCGAACCAACGTAACCCCGACGATTTGAAAAAAAACCTTACAGAGATGCAGTTTTACGTGACGCAAAATCACGGCACAGAACCGCCGTTTTCCGGGCGTTTGCTGCACAATAAACGGGAAGGCGTCTACCACTGCCTGGTGTGTGATGCACCGCTGTTTAACTCCCAGACGAAGTACGATTCTGGCTGCGGCTGGCCGAGCTTTTACGAGCCTGTCAGCGATGATGCGATCCGCTACCTGACGGATACCTCGCACGGCATGGTGCGCACCGAAATTCGCTGCGGGAACTGTGACGCCCATCTCGGGCATGTCTTCCCGGATGGCCCGCAGCCGACGGGGGAGCGTTTCTGTGTAAATTCAGCTTCCATGAGCTTTACCGATGATGAAAACGGCGACCAGACCAAGGGTTGAAAAAACGATTCAGCAAATTATTCCTTTGAAAGGGAGAGATCATGAATATTGATGACATGATTGCAGGTATGACCCCGGAGGTTTATCAGCGTCTGGTAACGGCCGTTGAGCTGGGAAAATGGCCGGACGGTGTGGCGCTCACACCTGAGCAAAAAGAGAACAGTTTGCAGCTGGTGATGCTGTGGCAGGCGCGTCACAATACCGACGCCCAGCACATGACCATCGACACTAGCGGTCAGATGGTGATGAAAAGCAAGCGCGAGCTGAAAGAAGAGTTCGGCATCGCGCCGAAGCCGATTGCGACCTTCAAATAAAGCTCCCATGTAGGCCGGGTAAGCGCTAGCGCCACCCGGCACACTGCACTTTAGTGCGGGATCCCAAGCGACTCCGCCAGCTGTTTCGCGAGCTGGTTTTCGTCGTCAGCCCCATACTCCCAGAACATGGCGCCAGCCAGACCTTTCTCCTTAATGTAATCCGCTTTGATCGCCACGGATCGCGGGTTCTCATAGGAAATCGCAAACAGCGCCTTCCCGTCGGCGGATTTCACCGACAGCCACGGCACCTTCGCCTGTTCGTCCCAGTGCTCGGTAAAGCGTTTCTGCGGATCGTTCAGCAGCTTGCGGACGATATCGTTGTATTTCACATAGGTATCTTTGGTCAGATCATAGCCAAGCGATTTGAACAGGCCCAGTTCCTGCGGCCCGAAGTAGGGCTGCGTCACCGGATTGTTCTGCGCGTCCGATTTGCTCCAGTCGATACCCGGTTCAACGGCGCGCTTCGGCACGCGCCCATAGAAACCAATTCCGAGGTTCATCTGCTGCGGCTTCAGCCCGGCGGCCAGATAGTTATTCACCACAAAATCGACGCTGTACTTGTCTGCGGCAGCCACCGTTGGCCAGGCGCTGGAGTCATACAGATTCGCGTTAAAATACTGTGTACCGTACGCCATGTCGTAGGTCATCAGGTTGATGTAATCGAGCAGGGGGGCAATGGCTTTCACATCCACCCAGCTTTTCGGACTTTCCGCATTCGCGCCCACCGCAATCGTGACCAGCTTTTTCTTACCAAACGCGTCACGCATCTCTTTTAACAGCGCGGTGAAATTATCCTGGTCGGCAGGGGTGCTCTCGACCAGTCCCCACGCGCCGTTGACCGGATATTCCCAGTCCAGGTCGATCCCGTCCAGGCCGTATTTACTGACGATCTCCTGCGCGGAGCGAATAAATACCGCGCGACTCTCTTTGGTTGCCGCTGCGCCAGAAAAACCACGCGCCCCCCAGCCGCCAACGGAAAGCAGGACTTTCAGGTTCGGGTTTTGTTTACGAAGCTGAGGAAGTAACGCCAGATCGGATGCCACCTTAGGTGATAACCAGATTTGATGCAGTTTTGCCGGATCTTTCAGCACGGCGTTGGTTTCGTCTTTCTCGTTGTTATAGACCAGACCAAACGAGTAGTTGAGGTGGGTGATCTGGCGGACGTCCAGTTTATTAATATCGCCACCCGGTCCGGCGGTAACATCGCCACCGCCATTGAAGTAACCCACGGACATCAGGGGCGCGGCGGAAGCCAGTGACGCGCAAAGCAAGGGTAATGCTGCCAGCAAGGGCAAACGTTTCATATAATTTCCTCTTTGACTGAACAAAAATAACCACGCCACAGAAAAGGCGTGGCGAAAAAACAGCCTGAAGAGAATAGCATCGCCGTTTCGCTTGTGATGCGAGGGAGTTCACTTTATGGGGATTGGGGAAGAAATGCCGGGTGGCGCTGACGCTTACCCGGTCTACAAAACCAGAGAAAGTAGGCCGGGTAAGGCTAAGCCGTCACCCGGCTAAAAAGCTTACGCCTGCGTCTCCATCCAGTCAGCCAGCGTATACAGCGTTGCGCCTTCTGCGGCCATATCCATAAACGCCTGAGCGCTGTCATGCGGCTGAATATTTACCCCGCGACAGCCGTCGGTGATGACATTCACGGTATAGCCCAACTGGAGCGCATCCAGCACGGTGAACTTCACGCAGTAATCCGTCGCCAGGCCCAGCACAATCAGCTCGGTGATCTCATGGTGGCGCAACCACGCGTCCAGCGCCGTCTTCTGACGATGACCGTTATCAAAGAACGCGCTGTAGCTGTCGATGGTTGGGTTTTCACCTTTGTGGAACACCGCGTCGATGGCCTTCTGGTTCAGCAGCGGATGCAGCTCAGCGCCTTCCGTCTGCTGCACGCAGTGATCGGGCCAGAAGGTTTGCGCCAGCCCGTCCAGTTCGCCCTGGCTGTAAGGCTCAACGTTGTGCTGGCTGGCAAAGCTGCCGTGGTTTGCCGGATGCCAGTCCTGACTCGCCACCACCGCTTCACCACGAGCTTTACACCACTCAATCAGCGAATTCGCGACGTCTACGGTGCTGTCACCTTCCGCGACGGCCAGCGCACCGCCCGCACAGAAATCATTTTGCAAATCGACCAGTAACAGGGCGCGTTGCTTCATGGGACCTCCTTATTCGTCCGGCGTCAGTTCACCGCGCAGGTTTTGCATCATGGCGCGGCGAATGGAATCAATATCCAGATCCTGACTCAGTAAATAGTGAAGTTTAGTCAGCGTTGCCTCAACGGTCATATCGAAACCACTGATCACGCCAGCGTGCGCCAGGGCATTACCGGTGGCGTAGCCGCCCATATTGACTTTGCCGGACATACACTGGGTGAGGTTGACCACCACAATCCCGCGATCGCTCGCCTCCTGAAGCTCTTTCAGGAATTCACCGTTCTGCGGGGCGTTACCCACACCATAGGAGCGCAGTATTAGCGCCTTTACCGGCTGGCGCAGGAAGTTGCGCACCACGTCGGCGGAAATACCCGGATAAATCGTCACCACGCCGATCGGCTGCGGGGTGATCGGGTGAACGATCAGTTCGCCTGCGGTATTTGGTGCGGGCGGCGTGCCCAGACGACGGATATGGATCCCCGCTTCCAGCAGCGGTTGCAGGTTAGGTGAGGCAAAAGCGTCAAAGCCATCGGCGTGCGCTTTAGTGGTACGGTTCCCGCGGTACAGCCGGTTGTTGAAGAACAGCGTTACCTCGTTGATCGGGTAATTAGCGGCCACGTACAGGGAGTTAAGCAGGTTGATCTGCCCGTCTGAACGCAGTTCCGCCAGCGGGATCTGCGAGCCGGTCACGATGACGGGCTTGCTCAGGTTCTCCAGCATGAAGGAGAGCGCCGAGGCGGTGAACGCCATGGTGTCGGTGCCGTGCAGGATCACGAAGCCGTCGTACTGGTCGTAATGGGCTTTAATATCGTCCGCAATATGCTGCCAGTCTTCCGGCGTCATGTCGGAGGAGTCCATCAGCGGCTCATATTCGTGGATGGTAAAGTCAGGCATTTCCGGACGGTGGAATTCAGGCATCAGCGCCAGCTGGCGCTGCAAGTGGCCGGAAACCGGGATATAGCCATTTTCTGAGCGCTGCATACCGATGGTACCGCCGGTATAGGCGACATAAATTGATTTCTTCTGCATGGTAATGAGTTCTTGTTCTTCAAAAGAAAAAATCCCCTCTTCACGGGAAGAGGGGACGGTTTTTAACGCACGTTCGCACAGGTCAGGCAAAACGCGTAGCGGCTTTGTGGATCATTAAAGGCTGCAAGCTTGTCGCTCTCCGCTTTCATGGCTTTCGCCGCGGTCGCCACCGGCGCCGGCAGATAAGCCTGAAGCGCGTCCGGCAGCATGGCACGAACGGAGCCGGACATGCTGTCCATGACCATATCGAAGAACGTTGGTTCGTCCTGATAATAGTCCACGTGCCACTGCTTGAGCTTCGCCAGCTCCGCCGCTTTCTTCACGGCGTCGTCGAAGTCACCCAGGCTGTCTACCAGGCCGTTGCTCTTCGCGTCCTGGCCGGTCCAGACGTGGCCCTGAGCGATCTGGTCAATCTGATCGGGCGTCTTTTTACGGGAGTCCGCAACAAGCGTGATGAAACGTTTATAGCCACTCTCAATGCTGAGCTGCATCATCTCAGACACTTCAGGCGGCAGGGATTTGGTAACGGACACGTCCGCCAGCGGCGAGGTGGAGACGCCGTCGGTGTGGACGCCGAGATAATCCAGGCTGTTCTCTACGGTGTTGATCACGCCGAAGATGCCAATCGAGCCGGTCAGCGTGCTTGGGTTAGCCACAATGTAGTTGGCTGGCGTCGAGATCCAGTATCCCCCGGAAGCCGCCATGCCGCCCATCGAGACCACTACCGGCTTGCCTGCGGCGCGCGCGGCGGCCAGTTCAGCACGGATCACTTCAGAGGCGCTGACGCTGCCGCCAGGGCTGTTCACCCGCAGGACAATCGCCTTCACTTTCGGATCCAGGCGCGCATCGCGGATCTGCGACGCGGTGGTGTCCCCGCCGACGTTCCCCGGCGTTTCTTCGCCGTCCATAATGGCCCCGTTAGCAAACACCACGGCGATGCTGTCACCGCTGTCGTCCGGCTTTTTCGCGGCGTAGTCATACATGCTGATGGCGCTGTAGTTTTTATCCTCTTTACTCCAGCCGAACTGTTTGGTCAGCGCTTTTTCAATTTCAGCGCTGGAACCCAGCTGATCGACCAGTTTGTTATCAAGCGCGTATTTCGCTGTATCGCCGTCCACCTTGCGCAGGCCGTCCAGCACGCCGCGCGCGCCCGGGAAGACCTGCTCAGCGGTAATCTGACGGTTAGCGGCAATGGTGCCGAGGTAGTTCTGCCACAGCTCGCCAATCCAGCGGCTGTCCGCTTCACGGGCGGCAGGGGACATATCATCGCGGATAAACGGCTCCACGGCGGATTTATAGGTCCCGACGCGGAAGACGTGGGTAGTGACCTTCAGCTTATCGAGCAGCGATTTGTAGTACAGACCGTTAGTGGCGAAGCCATGCAGATCGACCGTGCCCTGTGGCGAAAGCCAGATCTTATTGGCAAAACTCGCCAGATAATATTGTCCCTGGGTGTAGCTGTCGCCAATGGCAATAACCGGTTTACCGCTGTCGCGGAATTCGCGCAGCGCCTTACCGATGTACTGCATTGACGGCTGATCGGCGCCGGCAAAATCTTTCAGGTCCAGCACGATACCGGTAATGTTACGATCGTCTTTAGCCTGACGGATGGTGTCGACAATATCAAACAGGGAGTTTTCCTGAAGACGGTCTGACGTTGCGCCGAACAGCTGGCGACCAATCACGCCCAGACGGTTGCTGGTCGATGGCTTATCAACAATCACCCCGGTGATATCGAGTAACAGCGCGCCGCGCGTCGAATGCTGCGACTGGTTTGCATTGCTGATATGCATCCAGATACCTGCGCATACCAGGACCAGGAAGATGAAGAAGATGTTCATCACCAGGTTGCGGACGAAGTTGAGCAGTCGCCACGTCCATTTAAAGAAACCGGCAAAGATTCGCCAAAGGGTTCGCATGTATTCTCCCTAACCAGAAAAGGACTGTTTCCGTCGCCACGGGACGGTAATGTGCGGTTATCGTAATGACCCAACCGCCACTTGTCAGCAGGAATCGCCTGCCACGCTGTAACAAATTCTGCTGTCGTGTTAATTTTGTGAGTAAATTTCATGAAAGGAGTTAACCAATGGACGCACTTGAACTGCTTGTTAACCGTCGTAGCGCTTCCCGCCTGGCCGAACCGGCACCCGTCGGCGAGCAGCTGGAAAACATTCTGCGTGCCGGAATGCGTGCGCCGGACCATGGCACATTGCAGCCGTGGCACTTCTTTATCATTGAAGGCGAAGGGCGCAACCGCTTCAGCCAGCTGCTGGAGCAGGGGGCTGTTGCCGCAGGCCAGGATGAGAAGGGGATTGATAAAGCCCGCAACGCGCCGTTCCGTGCGCCGATGATCATCGCGGTAGTCGCAAAATGTCAGGCCGATCATAAAGTGCCGGTCTGGGAGCAGGAGATGTCTGCCGGTTGCGCGGTAATGGCAATGCAGATGGCCGCCGTCGCGCAGGGCTTTAACGGCATCTGGCGTACCGGGCCGCTGACCGGGAGCGCCGCCGTGCGGGAAGGTTTCTCCTGCGGCGAACAGGATAAAATTGTCGGCTTCCTCTATCTCGGCACCCCGCAGCTTAAAGCTTCCAGCACCATTAGCGTGCCGGACACTACGCCTTTCGTCAGCCGTTTTTAATCACCCGCGCTAAACTGTCTGGATTCTGAGCATCCGCCGCAGAATTCAGACAGTCATACTTACCTCTTTATGGAATGAGCGCTACCATAGCGCGATTGAGATGACAGGAGACGTCCATGAGCGAGCAAACCATTCGTTTAACGCAATACAGCCACGGAGCCGGTTGCGGTTGTAAAATTTCCCCGAAAGTGCTGGAGACCATCCTGCACAGTGAGCAGGCGAAGTTTGTCGACCCGAACCTGCTTGTCGGTAACGAAACGCGTGACGATGCAGCGGTTTATGACCTGGGTAACGGCACCAGCATTATCAGCACCACTGACTTCTTTATGCCGATTGTCGACAACCCGTTCGACTTCGGGCGCATTGCGGCCACCAACGCCATCAGCGATATCTTTGCGATGGGCGGTAAACCGATTATGGCGATCGCCATTCTGGGCTGGCCGATTAACACCCTCCCGCCGGAGATTGCCCGCGACGTGATCGAAGGCGGACGCTTTGCCTGCCAGCAGGCGGGTATTGCCCTGGCCGGTGGGCACTCTATCGATGCGCCGGAGCCGATCTTCGGCCTGGCCGTCACCGGCGTGGTGCCGACCGAGCGCGTGAAGCGCAACAGCACCGCGCAGGCGGGCTGCAAGCTGTTCCTCACTAAGCCGCTGGGCATTGGCATACTGACCACTGCCGAGAAGAAATCCCTGCTGAAGCCCGAGCATATCGGTCTGGCAACGGAAGTGATGTGCCAGATGAACCTCGCCGGTGCGGCATTCGCCAATATCGACGGCGTGAAGGCCATGACCGACGTGACCGGTTTTGGTCTGCTGGGGCACCTCTCTGAAGTCTGTCAGGGCGCGGGCGTGCAGGCGCAGGTCTGGTATCAGGATGTGCCGAAGCTGCCGGGCGTGGAAGAGTACATTGCTCAGGGCGCAGTGCCGGGCGGGACGCAGCGCAACTTCGCCAGCTACGGCCATTTAATGGGCGAAATGCCGGAAGCGTGGCGTAACCTGCTGTGCGATCCGCAAACCTCCGGCGGCCTGCTGCTGGCGGTGACGCCGGAAGCTGAAGCTGACGTTCAGGCGACGGCTGCCGAGTTTGGCATCACCCTGACGGCCATTGGTGAGCTGGTGACCGCCCGCGGTGGTCGCCCGATGATTGAGATCCGTTAATTCGATGCGGTTGTTTATTGCCGAAAAGCCGAGTCTGGCGCGTGCCATCGCCGATGTGCTGCCCAGGCCGCATCGCAAAGGCGACGGCTTTATCGAATGCGGTAACGGGCAGGTGGTCACCTGGTGTATCGGTCACCTGCTTGAACAGGCGCAGCCGGATGTCTACGACAGCCGCTACGCCCGCTGGAATCTCAACGATCTGCCGATTGTGCCGGAAAAGTGGCGTCTCCAACCGCGTCCTTCCGTCACCAAACAGCTCAACGTCATTAAGCGCTTCCTGCATGAGGCGACGGAAGTGGTCCACGCGGGTGACCCGGACAGGGAAGGGCAACTGCTGGTCGATGAAGTGCTGGACTACCTGGAGCTGGCGCCGGAAAAGCGCCAGCAGGTGCAGCGCTGCCTGATCAACGACCTCAACCCTCAGGCGGTAGAGCGGGCCATTTCACGCCTGCGCGCCAACAGCGAATTTATTCCCCTGTGTGTCTCCGCGCTGGCGCGTGCCCGTGCGGACTGGCTGTACGGGATCAACATGACCCGCGCCTACACCATTCTCGGGCGCAACGCGGGTTATCAGGGCGTACTCTCCGTCGGTCGTGTCCAGACACCGGTGCTGGGGCTGGTGGTGCGTCGCGACGAAGAGATCGAAAATTTCGTCGCCAAAGACTTCTTCGAAGTCAAAGCGCATATCGTCACGCCGAAAGACGAACGCTTTACCGCCGTCTGGCAGCCAAGCGATGCCTGTGAGTCATATCAGGACGAAGAGGGACGGCTGCTGCATCGCCCGCTGGCGGAGCACGTGGTCAACCGCATTACCGGCCAGCCCGCAATCGTCACCAGCTATAACGACAAACGGGAAACGGAGCCCGCACCGCTGCCGTTCTCCCTTTCGGCGTTGCAGATTGAGGCGGCTAAGCGCTTTGGTCTTAGCGCGCAGAACGTGCTCGATATCTGCCAGAAGCTCTACGAAACCCACAAACTGATCACCTATCCGCGTTCGGACAGCCGCTATCTGCCGGAAGAACACTTCGCCGGACGCCACTCGGTGATGAATGCCATTGGCGTCCATGCGCCGGATCTGTTGCCGCAACCGGCGGTAAACCCGGATACCCATAACCGCTGCTGGGACGATAAAAAAGTCGATGCCCACCACGCGATAATCCCGACGGCGCGCACCAGCAACGTCAACCTGACCGACAACGAAGCAAAGGTCTATAACCTGATCGCACGTCAGTATCTGATGCAGTTCTGCCCGGACGCGGTGTTCCGCAAGTGCGTTATTGAACTGGAGATTGCCAAAGGCAAATTTATCGCCAAAGCGCGTTTCCTCGCGGAAGCGGGCTGGCGCACGCTGCTCGGCAACAAAGAACGTGACGAAGAGAACGACGGCACGCCGCTGCCGGTCGTGGCCAAAGGCGACGAACTGCTGTGCGAGAAGGGCGAAGTGGTTGAACGACAAACCCAGCCGCCGCGCCATTTCACCGACGCGACGCTGCTGTCGGCCATGACCGGCATCGCCCGCTTTGTGCAGGATAAAGATCTGAAGAAGATCCTGCGCGCCACCGACGGTCTGGGTACGGAGGCGACCCGCGCGGGAATTATCGAATTACTGTTCAGGCGTGGTTTCCTTGAGAAGAAGGGGCGTTACATCCACTCAACAGAGCCGGGACGGGCGCTCATCCACTCCCTCCCTGAACTGGCGGCCAGACCGGACATGACCGCGCACTGGGAGTCGGTGCTGACGCAGATCAGCGAAAAGCAGTGCCGTTATCAGGACTTTATGCAGCCGCTGGTAGGGACGCTTTATCAGCTGATTGACCAGGCGCGCAGTACGCCAGTGAAGCGATTCCGGGGAATGGTCGCCCCGGGCGGCGGGGCGAAGAAACCGTTCAAAAAGAAGAAAAGCGCAGCCAAAAATACAACCGCTTAAACCGTAGGCCGGGTAAGGCGAAGCCGCCACCCGGCGAAAGCCCCTCTGCGGCCTGAAAAAAGCCCGGTTGCGCTAACGCTTACCGGGCCTACAAGGGCGAGAATGCAGCGAAACTAAATCACACCCTGTCCGATCATCGCATCGGCTACCTTCACGAACCCGGCGATATTCGCCCCGCGCACGTAGTTAGTTTGCGAGGCCTCGCCGCCGTACTCCACGCAGGCGTGATGAATATCGAGCATGATGTGGTGCAGACGGGCATCCACTTTCTCTGCCTTCCAGCCCATTCTCGCGGCGTTTTGCGCCATTTCCAGACCGGATGTTGCCACGCCGCCAGCGTTCGCCGCCTTGCCTGGCGCAAACAGCACGCCCGCGTCCAGGAACAGGTCGGTCGCTTCAATAGTGGTGGGCATATTTGCCCCTTCCGCTACCGCTTTCACGCCATTGCTAATCAGCGTCCGGGCGGCATCCACGTCCAGTTCGTTTTGCGTCGCGCACGGCAGGGCGATATCCACCGGCACGCCCCACGGCTGTTTACCTTCCAGATAGGTCAGGCCAAATTCACGGGCATAATCCGCTACCCGACCGTCACGGCTGGCTTTGATTTCGCACAGACGCGCCAGTTTTTCTGCCGTAAAGCCAGCTTCATCCACCACGGTACCGCTGGAGTCGGAGGCGGTCACCACGCGCGCGCCAAACGCCATCGCTTTCTCGATAGCGTACTGCGCCACGTTGCCGGAGCCGGAGACCGCCACGCGCATTCCCTCGAAGCTCAGCCCGTGACGCTTAAGCATCGCTTCGGTGAAATAGACCAGACCATAACCCGTCGCTTCCGGGCGAATCAGGCTACCGCCAAACGACAGACCTTTGCCGGTAAAGACGCAGGCGCTGTTGTTGGAGAGCTTTTTCATCATCCCGGCCATAAAGCCCACTTCACGCCCCCCCACGCCGATATCCCCGGCAGGAACGTCGGTGTCCGGCCCAAGGTGGCGATAGAGCTCAGTGACCAGCGCCTGGCAGAAGCGCATCACTTCGCCTTCGCTCTTGCCTTTCGGATCGAAATCACTCCCGCCTTTACCGCCGCCCATCGGCAGGGTAGTGAGCGCATTTTTAAAGGTCTGCTCGAAGCCGAGGAATTTCAGAATCGACAGGTTCACCGAGGGGTGGAAGCGCATCCCGCCCTTAAACGGCCCAATGGCGGAGTTAAACTGCACGCGCCACGCGCGGTTGACCTGCACCTGATTGCGGTCGTCCACCCACGCCACGCGGAACTGGATGACGCGCTCCGGCTCTACCAGACGTTCAAGCAGCGCCATCTGACGGTAACGCGGATTTTCCTCAAGGAAGGGCCACAGGGTGGTCATGACTTCACGAACGGCCTGGGCAAACTCGCTTTGGTGCGGGTCGCGCTGCTGAACATGGGCAAGAAAGCTTTCCAGAGAGCGTGTCTGATCCATAGATATAAGAACCTCTTATAATAATTTATGCGTGTGGCGTAGATGTTTTGTGTCGTTTTTTTGACTATACCACCCGCACCGCTTTGAGAGGCAAGCAGAAATTTATGCCGCAAGGGAAATTAATGACAGGGCGCGCATCATAACCAAAAGCGATGACGAGATAAATTAAAGATCCCGTCCGGATCGACCGTTATAGATATAAACGATGCAAAGGAAATAAAGTCTATGAACCGTTACGCAATGGCCGCGTTATGTTTGATGGTGTCCGCCGGGGCACAGGCTGACCGCATTCGCCCGGATGTCGAGGTCAACGTGCCGCCAGAGGTTTTTAGCGCTGGCGGCCAGCGTGCGCAGCCGTGTAATCAGTGCTGTATCTATCAGGATCAAAACTATTCCGAAGGCGCAGTAGTCAGGGCAGATGGCGTGCTGTTGCAGTGCCAGCGTGATGAACGCACCCTCAGTACAAATCCGCTGGTCTGGCGTCGCGTAAAAGAATAAACGCTTCCAGCAGCGGTATATCCGCCGGGGCTAAAGCATACGTGAACGCGTCTTCTGGCGTGCACCATACCAGCGCCGAGTGATAATGCGCCTTCAGCTGACCGCTAAATTCAGGCACATGCCAGGCGTGGAGGTGAATCAGCCGCTGCGACACCTCCCGCTGGTGGCTTGCCACATACCGCGCGGGCACGGCTTCAATGCCGAGTTCTTCGCGCAGTTCGCGGATCAGCGCTTCCGGCTGGGTCTCACCGGCTTCAACCTTCCCTCCCGCAAATTCCCACATTCCTGGCTGATCGGCATGTTCGGGACGCTGCGCCAGCAAAATCTTGCCCTCTTTTTCGAGGATGGCCGCAACCACATCGAGTGTTTTCAGCATGTTCGTCAATAATTAATAGCGAAAAACGACATATTATCGTGCCCTTCCAAAGAGTCCAGTCATCAGGAGAATCAGGTGAAAGAGACATCCGCCTGGGTTGCGCCCATGGAAACCCTTCCCGTCAGCCTCAGCCCCATCGCCGCCATGCAGAAAAAACACTTCGGCGCGGTGCTGAACCCCACGCGCTGGTGGGGGCGCATGCCGCGTCTTTTCTGGCTGGTGGCGCTGTTTGTCGGCTATCTGGAGCGGCGCAAGGCGCGTTTGACGCCGGTTCTGCGATCGCTACTAATGACGCGGGTCTCGCAGATCTGCCACTGCGCATTTTGTATTGATGCCAACAGCCTGCGTCTGGCCGAGCGGAGCGGGGCGCTGGATAAAGTGCAGGCCGTCAGCGACTGGCAAAATTCCACCCTGTTCAGCGAAGAGGAGCGCGCGGCGCTGGCCTATGCGGAAGCGGTCACCGCCACGCCACCTCAGGTGGATGAAAATATCAAAAGTCTGCTGAAGCGCCACTTTACGGAAGAGACCATCACCGAAATGACGGCTCTGATTGCCTTTCAGAATCTTTCCGCCCGCTTTAACGCCGCGCTGGATATCCCGGCTCAGGGGCTGTGCGCCAAGTTTAAAGGTAAACCGCATGCTGGATAAACATCTGCACCCCCGACTGAAACCCGGGTTAAATCAGCTGGCCGCCACGCTGGATAAACCGTTTATCACGCCTGATGGCTTAACGCTCGCCGGGTTTGCGATTGGCGTGCTGGCGTTACCGTTTCTGGCGCTGGGCTGGTATCCGGCGGCGCTGCTCGCCATTGTGCTGAACCGGCTGCTGGATGGTCTGGACGGCGCGCTGGCGCGTCGCCGTGGCCTGACGGACGCGGGAGGATTTCTTGATATCACCCTCGACTTCCTGTTCTACGCCCTGGTGCCGTTTGGCTTTGCGCTGGCCGCTCCGGCTGATAACGCGATCGCCGCCGCCTGGCTGCTGTTCGCGTTTATGGGGACGGGCAGCAGCTTCCTGGCCTTTGCCGCGCTGGCGGGGAAGCATGATATCGACAATCCCGGCTATGCGCACAAGTCGCTTTATTACATTGGAGGATTAACGGAAGGAACGGAGACCATCGCGCTGTTTGTGCTGTGCTGCCTGTTTCCGGCGCATTTCGCGCTGTTTGCCTGGACATTTGGCGCGTTGTGCTGGCTGACCACCACAACGCGCATCTGGAGCGGTTATATCACGCTGAAATCACTTCCCCGCTAGCGTGCGCTTTCCGGTCCGCGCTCCCCGGTGGAGACCGGGTTCTGCGGATGGCTGCTCCATTCGTACCAGCCGCCGTCGTAGACGGCAACGTTCTGCCAGCCCATCGCGCGGGCGTACATAAAGGCTTCAGACGCGCGCCAGCCGGTACCACAGTAAAACGCAACGTGCTGCTCCGGCAGGATATTCCATGTTTTCCACATGGCGGCAATATCATCGGCGCTGCGCATGGTGCCATCCGGATTGTGGAAATCTTCCATGTGGGTCGCGTCGCTGCCCGCATGGCCCCAGCGCGCACCGGCAATCTCACCTTTTGGCTTGATATAGCTGTAGCCGCTGGTTTCACCGATAAACTCTGGCCAGGAACGAATGCTCACCAGCGAGGCGTCCTGACGGTGCAGCATTCCCCGGGCCTGCTCCATATCCACCATCAGCCGGGGCTGGCTCGGGATCGGCGCGCCAAAATCAGGGGCTGGCTTCACCTTTGCAGGCGTTCCGCGCTCAACGGGCAGGCTGGCGTCGGACCACGCCTTCCAGCCGCCATCCAGAATTCGCACATCCTTCACGCCCGCGTAGAGCATGATCTGCGCCACGCGCGCGGCGGCATACACGTCGCGACCGTACAGAATGACGGTGGTATCGTGACGGATCCCGTGCTTCGCCAGCATCGCTTTCAGCTTTTCGTCAGAGACCTTATTCCACAGCGGTTCGCTTTCCACTTCATTGGTGTCGATATAGCCCGCACCGGGAATGTGGCTCAGGAGATAAAGCTTCGGCGCACCCCAGCCAGCCTCGATCACCTTCCATTCTCCGGCTGGTGCGGCGGTAACGGGTTTGCCCTGCTGCAACTGGCGGATCCACTGCGGATAAACCAGCTGTTCGAAATGTGCCAGACGTTGCAGACGGTCGGATTGTTGCAGGGCATCGCTCAGGGTGGAGACGTGGGTAAAGCCCGCTTTCTCCAGCCGCGCTTTGACGGTCTGGTTGTCATCATCGTTGCCATAGAGCGCGACCGGCATGTCTGGCGTAAGCCGATGTTGTTTTGCCCAGCCGCTGAGCTGTTCATCGCTCATTGCCCCAAGCCAGCTGGCAGAGAGATTAAGCGCGGCGGGTTCATGCCCGGACGTTCCGCTCAGGGTCTGCGGCCAGCCGTTATAGAACGCACTGACGCGCGTATCAATTACCGCGCCGTTTTGCGCCTGGAGCTGGTCCAGCGTGAGGGAGTGGGGCATATCAGCCGCCGTGGAGGAGAGTGAGGCGAGGCCGCAGATCAGGGCCAGCGCGGTCAGTTGAGAAACACGTTTCATCGAAAAACCTGACGTCATTAAAAGAGGGGGGCATTGTCGTCTCTCCTGAAGCCAAAAACATTGCGTTAGCACATTATTGCCAGCGAGAAATCTCAATCACCTCGCCGCCGGGCGGAATATCGTCCTCATCATGCGTGACCAGCACCACCGGGATCCTGCGCTGGCGAGTAACCTCGAATACCCACGCCCGGAATGAGGCGCGCAGCGTTTTATCCAGTCGACTGAACGGCTCGTCGAGCAGCAATGCCTGCGGCTGGGCGAGAAGAGCGCGCAACAGGCTGACCCGGGCGCGCTCGCCGCCGGAAAGGGTCGCCGGATCGCTGGCGTAGTGGTTTGCCAGCCCGGCAGTGTCCAGGGCCTGTTCTACCGCGTTGCGGCGGGCGCGCCCGACGATGTGCGCCGGCAGCGCCAGCATCAGGTTTTGCCCCACGCTGAAGGCGTCAAACAGCAGGGCATCCTGAAACAGAATGCCGATCCCGCGCGTTTCCACGGGGAGCATATCGCAGCGGCGATCGTTCAGCCATATCTCGCCGTGCGCCTTAAAATCAGCGGATAACGCCCCCACCATCCAGGCGAAAAGGGTCGATTTCCCGCTCCCGGAGGGCCCCATCAGCGTGACAATCTCCCCCGCCGGGACGCGGAAGTTGACCTCATGTAAGAGTGGGGCAATGGTGAGATTTTTCACGTTCAGCATTAACGTAATCCTTGTCTGTGACGGCCCACGAGCCGGGAGAGCAGCGCGGCAAGGGCAAATACGCTGCTGGTCAACAGCAACAGACACAGCGCCCGGCTGGCGAGGATCGGAATGCTGCCGCCGCTGCTGAGGGCGACCGCCTCCGTCGTCAGGGTGGTGAAACGTCCCGCTCCCAGCCAGAGGGTCGGCATGTACTGGGCCATGCTCACGGAAAAGCCGGTGGCAAAGGCCAGCAGGGCCGGTCGAATCATCAGGGGGCATTTCACCAACCAGAAAATTTTCGCCTGTCGCCAGCCCAGCGTTCTGGCGGTGAGGATAAGCCGGGGATCGAGCCTGCGCCAGGCCGGTTGCAGCACCAGGAGCATCCACGGGAGAACCCAGAGCATATGGCTCCAGAGCACCGCAGCGTACTGGCCGTCGATGCCCAGCCACAGCGCCACGGCATATTGCCCGGACACGAGGGGCAGCGCCGGGAGGGCGAGCGGCAGCCAGACCCACACCGCGGCGCGCTGGGGTCCCCACTCAAGCCAGAGCATGAGGATGGCCAGCGCTGTCAGGCTGGACAGCAGTCCCAGTGAAAGGCTGTCGCTGACGGGGCCGATGTCGTCCCGGCGTGCCAGCATCAGCAGAACCAGCGCACAGAGCACGCCGCACAGCGGCAGTAACCCGCCCAGCGTCCGTGCGGGCAGCGCAGTATGCGAAGCGCGACGAACTCCGGAGGGGTCACGCTGGGCGCGCCGCCATGCCGTCCAGAAGCCGTATCCCACCGCGGCAAGCGCCGCCAGCAGCAGGAGCAACACCAGACACAGCAGCGTTCCCTTTGTTTGCTGTTGTGCATCGCCCTGGGCGAGCCACTGCCAGGCCAGTACCGCCAGCGTAGGCGGGTTGCCTGGCCCGAGCACGATCGCCGCATCCACCACGGAAAGCGACCAGGCCAGCACCGCCAGCATGACTGCGCCCAGCGCGGGGGCGATTGCCGGGAGGACGAGCCAGTTGAGCGCCTGCATTCGTCCGTAGCCGAAGGTATGCAGGACGATTTTCTGCTGTGCGAGACGCTTTTCAGGCAGCGCGGCGTAGATTGCCCACAGAACGAACGCGCTCTCTTTGACCGCAAGCGTCAGGCCAAGCCCGATACCGTAGCGGTCAAGCTGCGGCGAACAGACCGTACAGATCCGGTAAAACTGGCCGCCTTCCGCAAACAGCAGCAGCGCGCTGGTGGAGAAGGCGACGTGCGGCACGGCTAACAGCCACGGCAGACGGGTGCTCAGGCGCTGCCAGCCTTCACCCGGCCAGAGAAGCGCAAGCAGGGTCAGGGCGATAAACAGTGAGCCCAGCGTCGCGATAAGCGTGGAAACCAGCGTGGCGGCCAGCGCCTGCGGCAGCTGCGGGTCGGCAAACAGCGTCGCCCAGTTGCCGGGAGAAAACGCCGGGGCCAGCAGCATGCCGCTGGCGGGAAGCAGTGGCAGATAGATGACCGCCATTGCCGCCCAGACCAGCCCGCTTAGCGGGTTCCGTAGCGGCGAAGCCATTCCTGCTCCAGGGCGTTAACCCAGGCGGCGTGAGGTTCGGGAAGTACATCAGGCGTGCCTGAGGGGGTAAAGGCGCGAAGCTGTTTTGCCGCTTTCGCAGGCAGTTTTTCGCCATCCAGCACGCTCGGGTCACCCCAGACGGCAGGATTAGCTTTGCGGATCTGCGCCTGCGGTGACAGCAGGAAATTCGCCACCACCTTCGCGCCTGCGCTCGCGCTGGCGTTTGCCGGGATAGCGACAAAATGGACGTTGCCGATCATGCCTTTGAGAAAGCCGAAACTGTAGCTGTCGGCAGGCGGTTCACCGCTCGCCACCTTTTGCATCGCATGGGCGGGGTTAAAGGTGAGCGACAGGTTCAGGCTGCCGCTGGCCAGCAGCGTATCCATGCGCGCAGGCGACGGAGGAAAATCGTTCCCTTCGCGCCACAGCAGGGGGTGCAGCGTATCAAGGTAATCCCACAGCGGCGCGGTGACCTGCGCAAAGGTTCTGTCTGGCGCGTTTTTTAACGCCTCCGGATGAGCGGTCAGCGCCAGCAGTAGCTGCTCAAGAAACGCCGTGCCGGTAAAATCCGGCGGTCGCGGATAGCTCACCTTGCCAGGGTGCTGTCGGGCGTATACCAGCAGCGCGTGGGGATCTGCCGGTGGTGTCGGCGTACTCGCTTTACGGGCGATAAAGGTCAATTGCGCGCCGCCCCACGGGGATTCTGCCCCATCGGTCGGGATGGCAAAATCTTCCGTTACCGGTTTACGGGTATCGACGTGGCGCCAGTTGGGCAGGGTTTGCGCCCAGCCGGTGAGCAGCAGGTTTGCCGCTTTCAGGTTGCGGAAGTTTTCCCCGTTTACCCAGAGCAGATCCACCGACCCGTTACTGCTGCGTCCTGCGGCCTGTTCCGTCTGGATCCGCTTCACCGCGTCGGCGGCATCGGCCAGATGAACGATCTTCAGGTTGATGGCGTAGTGCGTTTTCATCTCGCCGCTTACCCAGTCGAGGTAGCGGTTAACGGCCTCGTCACCGCCCCAGGCGTTAAACCAGACGGTCTGCCCGGTGGCCTGTTGCTGAATGGATTGCCAGCTCTCTGCGGCGAAGGCAGAGGTTGCCAGCAGCAGATTCGTCAGAAACGCGCAAAAACGCACCCGGCGCATAATGCCTCACTTTTTAATCGAAGGGATGTAACGGGAAAACAGCCAGCGAGTGACCAGCGGTAATAACCCTAATAGTGTAAAGGCGAACAGCAGTCCCGGCGACAGAATATCGCGCAGCGAGGTGAGTTTCCCCAGCTCGCGTCCGGCGTTCAGATAAATGACGGTGGCAGGTAGCATTGCAAGCTGGCTGACCCACCAGTAGTGACGCACCCTGAGACGGGTTAGCCCCATCAGCAAATTAACCAGAAAGAACGGGAACAACGGCATCAGGCGCAGGGCAAAAAGGTAGCGTGCGCCGTCGCGATCCATCCCCGCATCTATCGTGCTCATCTGTGCGGCAAAGCGCCGTTGCACCCAGTCGCGCAGCAGATAACGGCTAACGAGCATGGCAAGCGTGGCGCCGAGCGTCGAGGCAAATGACACCAACAGCGTCGCCTCCCACAGGCTGAAAAGCGCCCCGCCGAGCAGCGTCAGAAGCGCGGCTCCGGGGATCGACAGCGCGGAGAGCAGAACGTAAACCGCAAAATAGATCAGCGCGCTCTGAAGAGGCGCCTGCTCCACACGATCGAGCAACGTTTGCTGGTGCATTTTTAGCGTGTCGAGGGAGAGCATGCCTGGAGGAAGCAAAACAACGGTCAAAACAAATGCGCCCAGAAGGGCGCACAGGAGACTGATTTTTTTAATATTCACTGAAGGTTACAGCTTGAACGTTGCCCATACCGGCGCATGGTCGGACGGTTTTTCCATGCTGCGGATATCATAGTCGATACCGGTTTCGATGCAGCGTTCGGCCAGGGGGGCGCTCGCCAGCAGCAGATCAATGCGCAGGCCCCGGTTGTCATCGAAGCCTTTAGAGCGATAGTCAAACCACGAGAAGCGATCCTGCGTCGCCGGGTTAGCCGTGCGGAAAGTATCCACCAGCCCCCAACCCAGCAGGCGCTCCATCCACTCGCGCTCCTCCGGCAGGAAAGAGCATTTGCCGGTGCGCAGCCAGCGCTTACGGTTCTCTTCGCCAATACCGATATCCAGATCCGTCGGGCTGATATTCATGTCGCCCATGATCAGCACCGGGTTTTCTTTTTTGAGTTCGGTTGTCAGGTAGTTTTGCAGATCCTGATAAAACTTCGCTTTGGCCGGGAATTTGGTTTCATGATCGCGGCTTTCACCCTGCGGGAAATAGCCGTTGATGACGGTCACATTGCCGAGCGCGGAAGGAATTTCCGCCATGATGATGCGGCGTTGCGCCTCTTCATCGTCACCCGGGAAGCCACGACGCACCGACACCGGCGTATCTTTGGTCAGCAGCGCAACGCCGTAGTGGCCTTTCTGACCGTGGTAAAAAACGTTATAGCCCAGCTTCGCTACCTCTTCGAGCGGGAACATATCGTCGTGAACTTTTGTCTCCTGCAAGCCGATCACATCTGGCCGATGTTGCTCAACAATCGCTTCAAGCTGGTGAGGGCGGGCACGCAGGCCGTTGATATTAAAAGAGACAAATTTCATAGTCGCTGCCAATGCAAGGTGAATAGTGCAAGGATGGTAGCAGAATTTACGTCGTCTGTTATCCGCTTCGCCCAATTACTGCGACAGATAATGCCGACGGTGCAATATTTGCACCATTTCGGCGCGTTTTGCCCTCGAACAGGGCATAAAGGACCGATAAATTTCGCGAGCGATCACAATTCCAGAATTATATTTGGCCTCTGCATACTCTTTCTTGTTTTCATGCGGCAAAGCGCCGCTTGTCGTAAAAATATTCACTATTTATGCATTAACAGTGAATAACTCCATATTGTAACTCATTGATATTCTGTTACCCCAACCCGTTTATGCATTTTTATCGCTGGCTGGCACGAACGCTGCAATCTACATTCACAGTGCAAACACTCAATTATTTAACATTTAAACAACCTTTTATTTACCGGGTGAGGTCGCTATGTCTCTGTCAGTTACGCGTGAAAATTTCGATGAATGGATGATGCCGGTATACGCTCCGGCGGCTTTTATTCCGGTACGTGGGGAAGGCTCTCGCCTGTGGGATCAGCAGGGCAAAGAGTATATCGACTTTGCGGGTGGGATTGCGGTGAATGCGCTGGGGCATGCAAACCCAGCGCTGCGGCAGGCGCTGAATGACCAGGCGGCGAAATTCTGGCATACCGGCAACGGTTATACCAACGAACCGGCATTGCGTCTGGCGAAGAAGCTGATCGACGCCACTTTCGCAGAAAAAGTCTTTTTCTGTAACTCCGGCGCGGAAGCGAACGAAGCGGCGCTGAAGCTGGCGCGCAAATATGCGCACGATAAATTCGGCGCGCACAAGAGCGGCATCGTAGCCTTTAAAAATGCCTTCCATGGCCGCACGCTGTTTACCGTCAGCGCGGGTGGTCAGCCCTCATATTCTCAGGATTTTGCGCCGCTGCCGCCGGATATCCGGCATGTGGCGTATAACGATTTACACTCTGCCAGCGAGCTGATTGACGACACCACCTGTGCGGTGATTGTCGAGCCCATGCAGGGGGAAGGCGGCGTCATGCCCGCCCAGAAAGCGTTCCTGCAAGGGCTGCGCGAGCTGTGCGATCGGCATAACGCGGTCCTGATTTTTGACGAAGTCCAGACCGGCGTGGGCCGCACGGGTGAGCTGTACGCCTACATGCACTATGGCGTGACCCCGGATGTGCTCTCAACAGCCAAAGCGCTCGGCGGCGGTTTCCCGGTGGGGGCGATGCTGACCACCGATAAATTCGCCAGCGTGATGACCGTGGGCACCCATGGCACCACATACGGCGGCAACCCGCTGGCAACCGCTGTCGCCGGACAGGTGCTGGATATCATCAACACCCCTGAGGTGCTGAACGGCGTGAAGCAGCGTCACCAGTGGTTTGTTGAGCGCCTTACTGCCATCAATAACCAGACCGGCTTGTTCAAAGAGATCCGCGGTCTGGGGCTGTTAATAGGCTGTGAACTTGCCCCTGAGTTTGCCGGCAAAGCGAAGCTGATTTCACAGGAAGCGGCAAAGCAGGGCGTAATGGTGCTGATTGCCGGTGCTAACGTGGTGCGGTTTGCCCCTGCGCTGATCGTCAGCGAGGAAGAGGTCAGAACTGGCTTAGATCGTTTTGCGCTGGCCTGCGAACAGGTGAAGTCCGGGGTGTCATCATGATGGTCATCCGTCCCGTTGCGCACGGCGATCTCGCCGGGCTTATGCAGCTTGCCGGTAAGACAGGGGGCGGGCTAACCTCGCTGCCTGCCGATGAAAAAACGCTGTCGGCGCGCATTGAGCGCGCCCTGCAAACCTGGCAGGGGACGTTGCCAAAAAGCGAACAGGGCTATGTGTTCGTGCTGGAAGATACCGACACGGGAACCGTGGCGGGGATTTGCGCCATCGAGGTGGCCGTCGGGCTTAACGATCCGTGGTACAACTACCGCGTCGGCACGATGGTCCACGCCTCGAAAGAGCTGAACGTTTACAACGCGCTGCCGACGCTCTTCCTCTGTAATGACCATACCGGCGCCAGCGAACTCTGCACCCTGTTTCTCGATCCGGACTGGCGCAAAGAGGGCAACGGTTATCTGCTCTCCAAATCGCGCTTTATGTTTATGGCCGCCTTTCGCGACCGCTTCAACGAAAAAGTGGTCGCGGAGATGCGCGGCGTGATTGATGAGACGGGCTACTCGCCGTTCTGGGAGAGTCTGGGCGAACGCTTCTTCTCCATGGAATTTAGCCGGGCGGATTACCTGTGCGGTACCGGTCAGAAGGCGTTTATCGCCGAGCTGATGCCGAAGCATCCTATTTATACCCATTTCTTAACCCCTGAAGCGCAGGCGGTGATCGGCGAAGTTCACCCGCAAACCGCCCCGGCCCGCGCAGTGCTGGAGAAAGAGGGATTTCGCTACCGTAACTACGTCGACATCTTCGACGGCGGCCCGACGCTGGAATGCGACATTGACCGCGTTCGCGCCATCCGTAAAAGCCGCCTGGTTGAGGTTTCAGAAGGCCAGCCCGCGCCGGGCGAGTGGCCAGCCTGCCTGGTCTCTAACGAGAATTACACCAACTTCCGCGCCATGCTGGTGCGAACCAACCCATCATGCGAGCGTCTGGTACTGACGGCTGCGCAACTGGATGCCCTGAAATGTAACGCTGGCGACACGGTTCGCCTGGTGCGACTCTGCCCTGAGGAGAAAACAGCATGACTCTATGGATTAACGGTGACTGGGTAACGGGCGAAGGTGACGCGCGGACAAAAACTAACCCGGTCGGCCAGGAGGTGCTCTGGTCGGGGAACGACGCCAGCGCCGGGCAGGTTGAGCAGGCCTGCCAGGCTGCACGGCGCGCGTTTCCAGCATGGGCGAAACGGCCATTCTCCGAGCGCCAGGCGCTGGTTGAGAAATTTGCTGCGCTGCTGGAGGCCAATAAAGCCGAGCTGACCCGCATCATTGCCTGCGAAACCAGCAAGCCGCGCTGGGAGGCAACAACCGAAGTCACGGCGATGATCAACAAAATTGCGATATCGGTGAAGGCGTACCATACCCGCACCGGCGAGCAGCATACCGAGATGCCAGACGGCGCCGCCACGCTGCGCCACCGTCCGCACGGGGTGCTGGCGGTGTTTGGCCCGTATAACTTCCCCGGACATCTGCCGAACGGGCACATTGTGCCTGCGCTGCTGGCGGGGAATACCGTCATCTTCAAGCCGAGTGAGTTAACCCCCTTAACCGGAGAAGCAGTCATAAAACTCTGGGAGCAGGCGGGGCTGCCGCCGGGGGTGGTGAATCTGGTGCAGGGCGGGCGTGAAACAGGTCAGGCGCTGAGTGCGCTGAGCGACATTGACGGTCTGCTGTTCACCGGCAGTGCCGGAACGGGCTATCAGCTGCATCGCCAGCTGGCGGGGCAGCCGGAAAAAATTCTGGCGCTGGAGATGGGCGGCAACAACCCGCTGATTGTGGAAGATCCGGATGATATCGATGCCGCGGTCCATCTGACCATTCAGTCGGCGTTCATTACCGCCGGACAGCGCTGTACCTGCGCCCGCCGCCTGCTGGTTAAACGCGGCGCGCAGGGGGATGCGTTCCTGAAGCGTCTGGTGGAGGTGAGCGCGCGTCTGGTTCCCGCGAAATGGGATGCCGAGCCGCAGCCGTTTATCGGCGGGCTGATCTCCGCGCAGGCGGCGCTGAACGTGCTGAAAGCGTGGCAGGAGCACGTGGCGCACGGGGCGAAAACCCTGCTGGAGCCGAAGCTGGTTCAGCCGGGCACGTCGCTGCTGACGCCGGGGATTATTGAGATGAGTGCGACGAACAACGTGCCGGATGAAGAGGTCTTTGGCCCGCTGCTGTGCGTCTGGCGCTATGACGATTTTGAGTCGGCGATCGAGATGGCCAACAACACCCGCTACGGCCTGTCGAGCGGCCTGATATCGCCGCATCGCGAGAAATTCGAACAGCTGCTGCTGGAAGCGCGCGCCGGGATCGTAAACTGGAACAAACCGCTGACCGGTGCGGCGAGCACCGCGCCGTTTGGTGGCGTAGGGGCGTCGGGCAACCATCGCGCCAGCGCCTGGTATGCCGCCGATTACTGCGCGTGGCCGATGGCAAGCCTGGAAACCCCGGCGCTGACGCTGCCGGAGACGCTGAATCCGGGGCTGGATTTTACAGAGGGTGACGCCCATGAAAGCGCGTGAGGTTAACTTTGACGGCCTCGTGGGGTTGACGCACCACTATGCCGGGCTGTCGTTCGGTAATGAAGCCTCGACGAAGCACCGTTTCCAGGTCTCGAACCCGAAGCTGGCGGCGAAGCAGGGTCTGTTGAAAATGAAGGCGCTGTCCGATGCCGGTTTCCCGCAGGCGGTGATCCCGCCTCAGGAGCGACCAAACGTGGCCGTGCTGCGCCAGCTGGGGTTCAGCGGTACGGATGAACAGGTGGTGGAAAAAGCAGGCACGCAGACGCCACACCTGCTTTCGGCGGCCAGTTCAGCCTCCTCGATGTGGGTGGCGAATGCCGCCACCGTTGCGCCGTCGGCGGATACGCTGGACGGCAAAGTGCATCTGACCGTTGCTAACCTGAACAACAAATTCCACCGCGCCAGCGAAGCGGAGACCACCGGGCGCGTGCTGCGCGCCATTTTTAATCATGAAGCGCATTTCGAGGTACATTCGGCGCTGCCGCAGGTCGCGATGTTTGGCGATGAAGGGGCGGCAAACCACAACCGTCTGGGCGGCGACTATGGCGAGCCGGGTTTGCAGCTGTTTATCTATGGACGGGAAGAGGGCGGCCACGCCGCGCCGGTTCGTTATCCGGCGAGACAAACTTTAGCCGCAAGCCAGGCGGTTGCGCGGCTGAACCAGGTTAATCCTTCTCAGGTGATTTTTGCCCAGCAAAATCCGCAGGTGATCGACCAGGGCGTGTTTCATAACGACGTCATTGCCGTTTCCAACCGTCAGGTGCTGTTCTGCCACGAGCAGGCGTTTGCCCATCAGGAAAAGTTGCTGGCCACGCTGCGCGAACGCGTGCCGGGATTTATGCCGATTCAGGTGCCCACGCAGGCGGTAAGCGTGCAGGATGCGGTCGAAACGTATCTGTTCAACAGCCAGCTGCTGAGCCGGGATGATGGCAGCATGATGCTGGTGCTGCCGCAGGAGTCCCGCAACCATCAGGGCGTCTGGCGCTATCTGAGCGAACTGGTGCAGGCGGATAACCCGATTGATGAACTGCGCGTGTTTGATCTGCGGGAAAGTATGGCCAACGGCGGGGGACCGGCGTGCCTGCGACTGCGCGTGGTGTTAACGCCGGAGGAGATGCAGGCCGTGAATCCGGCGGTGATGATGAACGACACGCTGTTCAATACCCTCAATGACTGGGTGGACCGCTATTATCGCGACCGTCTGGTTCAGGCCGATCTGGTTGATCCGCAGCTGCTGCGCGAAGGCCGCGAGGCGCTGGATGCATTATCGACAATCCTGCAACTGGGATCGGTTTATCCGTTCCAGCGCTAAGGAGACGATATGGAAAACTTACTGGCGCTGACGCTGGCTGAAGAGACACCGGAGCGGCACGAGGGGAAAGGCCCTTCGTTCCACTGGCGATGGCTGGGGCCGGGCGTGCTTGAACTGACGCCGACGGGGGAATATGACCTGTCGCTGCTGCTTTCGACCGGCATTCACGGAAACGAAACCGCGCCCGTGGAGATTGTCGATCTTTTGCTGCGCGCGCTGTTTCGCGCAGAGATCACGCTGCACTGCCGTCTGCTGGTGGTGCTGGGAAATCCGCCTGCGCTGGCGCAAAATAAACGGTATCTCGTGAGCGACATCAACCGCATGTTTGGTGGTCGCTGGGCGCAGTTTCCACAGAGTGATGAGACGACACGCGCGCAATGGCTGGAGAAGGTGGTCACGGCGTTTTTTGCCGGGGCGGGGGAAACGCGCTGGCACCTCGATCTGCATACGGCCATTCGCGCCTCGTACCACGTGCGTTTTGGCGTGTTACCGCAGCGTCATCAGCCGTGGGATGAGGCGTTTCTGACCTGGCTTGGCGACGCGGGGCTGGAGGCGCTGGTTTTCCACCAGACGCCAGGCGGCACGTTTACCCACTTCACCTGCGAGAATGTTGGCGCGTTATCCTGCACCCTGGAGCTGGGAAAAGCGCTGCCGTTCGGGCAAAACGACCTGACGCGTTTTGCCCCTACGCATCAGGCGCTTCGGGCGTTGCTCGCCGGGGTTGCGCCGGAACCCTCCCGGGAACCCGTTGTGCGCTATCGGGTCGTGCAGCAGATCACGCGTCAAAGCGAGGCTTTCCAGCTACATATGGCGCCCCACACGCTGAACTTTACGCCGTTTCGCCAGGGCGTCCTGCTGGCGGAAGATGGTGAGACGCGCTATGCGGTACAGAAATCCACGGAATATGTTTTATTTCCTAATCCGTTGGTCGCGTTTGGTTTGCGAGCTGGCCTGATGCTGGAAAAAATGCCCTGATCGTCTCCCCTCGCGCAGACCGGAGGGGAAATGAAGAATAAATTTCTTAGCGTTAAAAGCGCTCTGGTATTGTTTGCGGAATATTCCTGGGGAATTGCTTTATTATTAAACGGCACTTCGCTATACTTCTCCATAATCTCTTTAAAATCATCCTGTTGAATATTTCTGTTTCATCTCTCCACGCTTTTTCCTTAATTTCTCCACAATTGGCGAAAAGTTGTTTTTTACACTTTCATTGTTTTACCGTTGCTCTGACTAATTGACGATAAACCCCGTAAAGTTAATCTCGTCAACACGGCATAGCGCCGAAGAATAACTGAAAGTAAGGAAAGACATTATGCGTAAATTAACTGCACTGTTTGTTGCCTCTACCCTGGCTCTGGGCGCTACCAGCATGGCGTTCGCCGCCGATACCGCGACCACTACCGCCGCGCCGACGGAAGGCAAAATGATGATGCATCATAAAGGCAAGCCGGGTATGCACCATGAGATGATGATGTTTAAAGATCTGAACCTCACCGATGCGCAGAAGCAGCAGATCCGCGACATCATGAAAAGCCAGCGTGACCAGATGAAACGTCCTCCGCTGGAAGAGCGCCGCGCAATGCATGACATCATTGCCAGCGACAGCTTCGATAAAGCAAAAGCGGAAGCGCAAATCGACAAAATGGCCGAGCAGCATAAAGCGCGCATGCTGGCCCACATGGAAACCCAGAACAAGATTTACAACATTCTGACGCCGGAACAGAAAAAGCAATTTAATGCCAATTTTGAGAAGCGTCTGACAGAACGTGCAGCGCCGGAAGGTAAAATGCCTGCACCAACCGAATAATCGGTTCACTCTCTTAAGACCGCCGGGCTCCTGTCTACAAAAGCGAAAACGCTGTGGACAGGACCGGCGGTTTTTCTTTTATCCCATGCCTAAGGTCTGGGCTGACTGCTGCCGATAATACGTCTGTGAAAATGCCCTGGCGCACGGTGCGTCCTTCAGGAGTGGTCATGGAATTCTTTGATATCCGTAAAATGCCGGTCAGTCTCTGGCGTAATGGTGCGGGTGAGACGCGTGAGATTTGCTGTTTTCCTCCCGCGACGCGGGATTTTTTCTGGCGGGCCAGTATTGCCTCCATCGCCAGTAACGGCGAATTTTCCGCGTTCCCGGGCGTTGACCGGGTGATTACGCTGCTGGAGGGCGGCGAGGTGACCCTGGATGCAGGCAGGGCGTTTTGTCATACCCTGAAGCATCATCAGCCTTACCGATTTGCGGGCGATCTGGCGGTGAAAGCCGTGCTCACAGAGGGGCAGATGTCGATGGACTTCAACATCATGACCCGACGGGATTGCTGCCAGGCAAAGGTGCGCGTTGCTACCCGGACGTTCACTACCTTCGCATCACGCGGTGGGGTGGCATTCGTATTAAGCGGCGCCTGGCAACTGGGCGACAAATTACTGACCGCCGATCAGGGCGCCAGCTGGGAAGCGGGCAGTCATACCCTCCGTTTACTGGAAACGAAGGGGTCGCTGCTGTTCAGTGAAATTACCTGGCTGCCGGGTCATTGAGGACGATGATCTCATATTTTCCGGTTAACAGTGGCTTGCAGAGAATTTTGTAACCATCCTGATCGAAACCGGCAGGGGTGCGCAGCAGAGCGGTAGCGTCATCCAGATTTTCAACGGCGCCAAGCCAGAGCCAGTTGCGGATGATGTGATAGTGCGTCATCCCATCGCGGGTTTCTTTCAGCGCCACCGCGCCTTCCCACGGCCAGCAGTTAACGCTGATAGAGGCAAGGCCAGCCATAAACCGGGCATGATGTTCTTCAACGCTCTCTTTTCCACAGCACGCCCCGGCGCAGCGTTTCAGAGCTGAGCGGAAACAGGCGCGACCACGGGTGGTGGCTTCCAGTCCTAACAGGCCGTAACAAAGCTGTAATTCATCAGCCAGGGATTGCAGGGTTTGCAGTGCGGCACGTTTGTTGGCAAACAGACCGTAAAGATTGGGTTCATGCGAAAAATCCACTTCCCGGGCATAAACGACCTGCGGTTTTCCTGCGTTAATCTGCAAGGAACACAGCTGGCGGTTGCGGCGCAGGCGTTTGTTAAACAGCGGCTGCTGTTCCTTGATGAGCCGGGCTTCGAGCAGAAGCGCGCCCAGTTCGCCTGCCGTCTCGATCCAGGTGATCCGCCGGGACTGCCTGAGCATCGATGCTTCATCCGGCGTACGCAGGTGCGACATCACCCGGCTGCGGATATTCACGCTTTTGCCGATATAGAGCGGCATGGTGTCGCTGTCGCCGTGGAAGAAATAGACGCCAGGCTGTTTAGGCAGTGCCTCAAGCCAGGGGCGAAGATGCTCGGGATATTCGTAGATAGCCGCCGCTTCGAACTCAAGACGCGGGGCGGATTGACGCCTGCTCACATACTGCTCCATATACTGTTCAGGCATACAGTGTAGCAGGTGTTTGGTGGTTAAAAAAGAGCCGGGTGGCGGCTACGCCTTACCCGGCCTGCAAAGCGGAGTTACCGTTTTGCTTTTACTTTTTCCAGAAATCATCAAACACCGTAATGGGCGGACGGCGCTTATGCTCGGTTTTCAGATACCAGCCTTCGATAATTTTAGCGGTACCTTCGTCGAGCGTTTTGCCTTCCAGATAATCATCGATGTTGTCATACGTAACGCCCAGCGCCGCTTCATCCGGCAGGGAAGGGCGATCGTCCTCCAGGTCCGCCGTTGGCGCCTTCTTATACAGGTGCTCCGGGCAGCCCAACGCCGCCAGCAGTTGCTTGCCCTGACGCTTGTTCAGGCGGAAGAGGGGGTTGATATCCGTGCCGCCATCGCCGTATTTGGTGAAGAAGCCGGTGATGGCTTCCGCGGCGTGGTCAGTGCCGACGACGACCCCTTTGGTCATCCCTGCGATACTGTACTGCGCTTTCATGCGCTCACGGGCTTTCTCGTTGCCGCGGACAAAATCGCTCAGTTCAATACCGGCTTCACGCAGGGCCTGCTCGCTGGCCAGTACCGAACCTTTGATGTTTACGGTAAGAACACGGTCCGGCTGAATAAACGCGATTGCATCCTGACAGTCCTGCTCGTCGGCCTGCACGCCATACGGCAGACGTACGGCAATAAATTGCAGCGCGGTGTCACCGGTCTCGTCACGCAGCTCGGAGATGGCCATCTGGCTCAGCTTACCGGCCAGAGTGGAATCCTGACCGCCGCTGATGCCCAGCACCAGCGTCTTCAGGAAAGGGTGTGCAGACAGGTAAGCTTTCAAAAAATCAACGCTACGACGGATCTCTTCATTGGCATCAATCGCAGGTTTCGCGCCCAGCGCCTGAATAATTTCTTGTTGCAGAGCCATTACGCCCTCCCTATGCAGAACCAAACAGAAAGTGTGATCTGTTAAAACTAACCCTTTGTCGGGGAAACGACAAGGATCACAGTTTTGAGTGTACTGTTTTACAGCGATTTAGCAGCTTACCGTTGTTTTATTAGAATTTTCCGAAATTCGTCTGGCGTAACTCGCAAAGTTGAACAATAGTAATTTTTATCCCATGCTTAGTTAACACGCTGATAAACAAGAGGACGGAATATGAACAAGAACGTAGCAGGAATTTTAAGCGCAGCGGCGGTACTGACTATGCTGGCAGGGTGTACAGCTTACGATCGCACTAAAGATCAGTTCACACAGCCAGTGGTAAAAGACGTCAAAAAAGGCATGACGCGTTCCCAGGTTGCAGCCATTGCCGGTAAACCTTCTTCAGAAGTCACTATGATCCACGCGCGTGGTACCTGCCAGACCTATATTCTGGGTCAACGTGATGGTAAGGCAGAGACCTATTTTGTCGCCCTGGATGATACGGGTCACGTGATCAATTCTGGTTACCAGACCTGTGCCGAATACGACACCGACCCACAGGCACCTAAGGCACAGTAAGCCTGCTTGCCTGAGAGCGTTAACAAACCGGCCGGAAGGCCGGTTTTTTTATGCATACGTGAATCTTATTTCTTGGCGCGAATTATTTGCCTGAAATGTGAAGGTAGTCAACAAGCCAGGTCAATGAGAGACAATTTCAGTCTATCCAGAATTATCCCCTCCCTGTACCATTGCGTATACTCACTTCAACGACAAACAATGTTCAGCACACTGCCCGTCAGCCAGGATAGCGAGTCGAGTGATAGCGCGACGGCGGGTAGCCAAACAAGAGGGAAGTTATCATGGAAAAGAAACATATCTATCTGTTCTGCTCTGCGGGCATGTCCACTTCGCTGCTGGTTTCCAAAATGCGCGCGCAGGCCGAAAAATATGAAGTCCCTGTGGTGGTTGAGGCGTTTCCGGAAACGCTGGCGGGCGAGAAGGGCCAGACAGCCGACGTTATTTTACTCGGGCCGCAAATCGCTTATATGCTGCCAGAAATTCAGCGTCTGCTACCCAATAAGCCGGTCGAAGTGATCGATTCCGTTTTATACGGCAAGATTGATGGTTTAGGTGTATTAAAAGCTGCCGTTGCGGCGATTAAAAAAGCTGCTAATTAATTTTTTATTTTTCCCGTCAAAGAGTTATTTCACACACAATACGCCGTAACGGTCGTTGCGGCATTTAAGGGTATTTTCCTATGAGTAAAGTCATCGCTTCACTTGAAAAGGTACTCCTTCCTTTTGCTGTTAAAATAGGAAAGCAGCCTCACGTTAATGCCATTAAGAACGGCTTTATTAAATTAATGCCGTTGACATTAGCCGGGGCAATGTTCGTTTTAATTAACAACGTTTTTCTGAGCTTTGGAGAAGGTTCCTTTTTTTATTCATTAGGAATTAGGTTAGATGCTTCAACTATTGAAACCCTTAATGGTTTAAAAGCCATTGGCGGCAACGTATACAACGGTACGTTGGGTATTATGTCGCTAATGGCGCCTTTCTTTATCGGAATGGCGCTGGCGGAAGAGCGTAAAGTGGATCCGCTGGCGGCAGGCTTACTGTCCATTGCCGCGTTCATGACCGTCACACCGTACAGCGTGGGTGACGCTTACGCCGTTGGCGCCAACTGGCTGGGTGGGGCAAACATCATTTCCGGTATTATTATCGGGCTGGTGGTGGCCGAAATGTTCACCTTCATTATTCGCCGTAACTGGGTTATCCGCTTGCCGGATAGCGTTCCGGCCTCCGTTTCTCGTTCATTTTCCGCGTTGATTCCGGGCTTCATTATTCTCTCCATCATGGGGATTATTGCCTGGGCGCTCTCTCACTGGGGCACAAACTTCCACCAGATCATTATGGACTCTATCTCAACGCCGCTGGCGTCGATGGGTAGCGTGGTCGGTTGGGCGTATGTCATCTTTACCTCCCTGCTGTGGTTCTTCGGCGTGCATGGTTCACTGGCACTGGCGGCGCTGGACAGCGGTATTATGACCCCATGGGCACTGGAAAACGTCGCGCTTTACCAGCAGTACGGCTCCGTCGATGCGGCGCTGGCGGCCGGTAAAACCTTCCATGTGTGGGCGAAGCCGATGCTTGACTCCTATATCTTCCTGGGCGGTACCGGGGCGACGTTGGGTCTGATCATCGCGGTCTTTATTGTCTCTCGCCGCGCTGACCATCGTCAGGTTGCGAAGCTGGCCCTGCCGTCAGGCATCTTCCAGATTAACGAGCCGATCCTGTTTGGTCTGCCAATTATCATGAACCCGGTGATGTTCATTCCCTTCATCCTGGTTCAGCCGCTGCTGGCCGCGATTACGCTGACGGCGTACTACCTGGGCATTATCCCGCCGGTGACCAACATTGCGCCGTGGACGATGCCGGCTGGTCTGGGCGCGTTCTTCAACACCAACGGTAGCGTGGCGGCCTTCCTGCTGGCGATATTCAACCTCGGGATTGCAACCCTGCTCTACATGCCGTTCGTGGCGATTGCGAACAAGGCCGCAACGGTTATCGATGAAGAAGAGAGCGAAGAGGATATCGCCCTCGCACTGAAATTCTAAAATTGCACGGCGCGGGGCAACTCGCGCCAGCGGAAAGGAGCTTAAAGATGTTAGATTTAGAGAGTATCGTTGCCGAAGAAACCGCAGAGAACGAACTGGAAGAGGTGGTGATGGGCCTCATCATCAACTCCGGGCAGGCACGCAGCCTGGCGTATGCGGCGCTTAAGCAGGCTAAGCAGGGCGACTTCGTTGCCGCGAAAACCATGATGGAGCAGTCCCGTACAGCGTTAAACGAAGCGCATCTGGTGCAGACGAAGCTCATCGAAAGCGACCAGGGCGAAGGGAAGATGAAAGTGAGTCTGGTGCTGGTACATGCGCAGGATCATCTGATGACCTCCATGCTGGCACGCGAGCTGGTCGCGGAGCTCATCGAGCTTCACGAGAAGATGCAATAAGTCAGTTGAAGTAGCAGGAGGTCAGCACGATGGAAATCAAAACCGCACATGAGCAACAGCTGTTTAATGGCAAAAATTTTCACGTGGTGATTTACAACAAAACGGAGAGCGCCAGCGGTCTGCACCAGCATGACTACTACGAGTTCACGATTGTTCTGACCGGCCGCTACTATCAGGAGATCAACGGTAAGCGCGTCCTGCTTGAGCGTGGCGATTTCGTCTTCCTGCCAATGGGATCTTATCACCAGAGCTTTTATGAGTTTGGTGCGACACGCATTCTGAACGTAGGGGTGAGCAGGCGTTTCTTCGAGAAGCACTATCTGCCGCTGGTGCCGTTCTGCTTTGTGGCGTCACAGGTGTATCGCGTTAAAAATGAGTTTATGACCTGGATTGAAACGGTTATCGCATCGCTGAATTTCCGCGACAATGAATTTGATGAATTTATTGAAACCGTGACGTTCTACGTCATGAATCGCCTCCGCCATCACCGTGAAGAACAGCAGGTGGTGGATGATATTCCTCAGTGGCTGCGCAGTACCGTGGAGCTGATGCACGATAAAGGACAGTTCAGCGATAACGCCCTGGAGAATATGGTGGCGCTGTCGGGTAAATCGCAGGAATATTTGACGCGCGCCACGCAGCGTTATTACCGTAAAACGCCTGTGCAAATCATTAATGAAATCCGCATTAACTTTGCCAAAAAACAGCTGGAAATTACTAACTACTCTGTCACCGATATCGCTTACGAATCGGGTTACAGCAGCCCCAGCCTGTTTATTAAAACCTTTAAAAAATTGACTTCATTCACACCGAACAGTTACCGCAAAAATTTAACGGTAATTAATTAACTTTCGGCGGTTTATCCGCCAGGAACAGTGACGTAATGGCTTGCCCAAATAGCGGGAAGAGTACGCTATACCTTGCAGGCGATTAACCTGATATGCTAAGGGAGATATTATGCAACAGAAATTAAAAGTCGTAACCATTGGTGGCGGCAGCAGCTATACCCCGGAATTACTTGAAGGTTTCCTGAAACGGTATCATGAATTACCGGTCAGCGAATTATGGCTGGTGGATGTTGAAGAAGGTCAGGAGAAGCTGAATATTATTTTTGAACTGTGCAAACGCATGGTTGAAAAAGCGGGCGTGCCCTTAACCGTGCATAAAACGCTGGATCGCCGCCTGGCACTGAAAGATGCTGACTTCGTGACCACGCAGCTGCGCGTCGGCCAGCTGAAGGCGCGTGAGCTGGACGAGCGCATTCCGCTGAGCCACGGTTATCTGGGCCAGGAAACCAACGGGGCAGGTGGCCTGTTTAAAGGCCTGCGTACTATTCCGGTCATTTTTGACATCATTAAAGACGTGGAGGAGATCTGCCCGAACGCCTGGGTGATCAACTTTACCAACCCGGCCGGGATGGTCACCGAGGCAGTCTATCGCCACACCGGTTTCAAACGCTTTATCGGCGTCTGCAATATTCCGATTGGCATGAAGATGTTCATCCGCGATGTACTGGAACTGACCGATAACGATGATCTGTCCATTGATCTGTTCGGCCTGAATCACATGGTCTTTATCAAAGATGTGATAGTGAACGGGCAATCGCGCTTTGCGGAACTGCTCGACGGCGTCGCCTCTGGTCGCCTGACCGCGGCCTCGGTGAAAAACATTTTCGATCTGCCATTCAGCGAAGGGCTGATCCGCTCCCTGAATCTGCTGCCGTGCTCGTATCTGCTCTACTACTTCAAGCAGAAAGAGATGCTGGCCATTGAAATGGGCGAATATTACAAAGGTGGCGCACGCGCTCAGGTTGTACAGAAAGTAGAGAAGCAGCTTTTTGATTTGTATAAAGATCCGAACCTGAACGTCAAACCGAAAGAGCTGGAGCAGCGCGGCGGGGCATACTATTCGGATGCCGCGTGTGAAGTGATTAACGCCATTTACAATGACAAGCAGGCCGAGCACTATGTAAACGTTCCCCATCACGGGCACATCGACAATATTCCGGCAGACTGGGCCGTTGAGATGACCTGCATCCTTGGGCGCGAGGGTGCAAAACCGCATCCCCGCATTACCCATTTCGACGATAAGGTGATGGGCCTGATTCACACCATCAAAGGCTTTGAAGTGGCGGCGAGCAATGCGGCCCTGAGCGGCGAGCTGAATGACGTGCTGCTGGCGCTGAACCTCAGCCCGCTGGTGCATTCTGACCGTGACGCTGAAAAACTCGCGGGTGAGATGATCCTGGCGCATGAAAAATGGCTGCCAAACTTTGCTGCAACGGTTGAGAAACTGAAACTCACACACCGTTAAGAGGAGGCGCGATGGAAAACCTGCTGATCGTCAATGCCGATGATTTTGGCCTGTCAAAAGGGCAGAACTACGGCATTATTGAAGCCTGTCGCCGGGGCGTCGTGACCTCTACAACAGCGCTCATCAACGGTGAGGCGGTGGAACATGCGGCGCAGTTAAGCCGTGAGCTGCCCGAGCTGGGCGTGGGCATGCACTTTGTGCTGACGCTTGGGTTGCCCCTTTCGCCAATGCCGGGCCTGACGCGCGACGGCCAGCTGGGGAAATGGATTTGGGAAATGGCGGAGCAGGGCGCTCTGCCGCTCGATGAGATTGCCCGCGAGCTGGATTGCCAGTTTAACCGCTTTGTGGATGTGTTTGGCCGCGAGCCTACCCATATTGACAGCCATCATCATGTGCATATGATCCCGGCGATTTTCCCGCTTGTGGCAGAGTTTGCGCAACGTAAAGGCGTGGCGATGCGCGTGGATCGTGAGGTGCGCGGGTTGCCGGACGTCGCGGTGACGTCAACGGAGGGGTTCAGCAGCGCATTTTATGGCGACGAGATCGACGAAGCGCTGTTCCTGAAGGTGCTGGATGACTCCGCCGCAAAAGGGGAGCGCTCGCTTGAGGTAATGGCGCACCCGGCGTTTGTCGATAACATCGTACGTAAGAGCGCCTACTGCTGGCCGCGTCTGGCGGAACTGGATGTGCTGACGTCGGCGTCGTTGAAGTACGCGATTGCCGAGCGTGGGTATCGGTTGGGAACTTTCGCGGATCTTTAAGATAAAGCCCGGTGGCGGCTTCGCCTTACCGGGCCTACAAAAGCAATCGAAATGTAGGCCGGGTAAGCGCAGCGCCACCCGGCTTTTTTTTACGCCGGTATCTGGTCAATCTTACTGCTGCGCGACCACACGCGGTGCGCGGCAAGCAGGTCAAACAACCGGGTCATAAACGCATCGTCAATATTATCACCTTCGACAATGCCTTCTTCCCCTTGATCCGGTACCTTCAGCAGAGATTTAAACTTCCGCGCATCGCCTGCCAGGGCGATTGGCTTCAGGTGCTTATAGGCTTCCAGCAGATAATAGGCGGCATCACCGTTACCGAGCAGGCTCTCAACGTCGCCGCACGGCATAATCACCGCGTCAACCGTCAGCGACGGTGCCCCGGCGAAGGTCGCGGCAATTGGCAGGACAGAGCCATCGTCGGCTGTCACTTCACCCATGCGGGAGTAAAGCAGTTTGGCATGTACGCCCTGGGTTTTGAGCGCCTTCATGATCCCCAGCACGTCGCTGGCGCGCGGTTTATCATTCAGCAGGATAGCCACTACGCGGCCTTTAATTGACCCGCCAGGTACCGCGTACAGGCTCAGGGACGGATCCTTCTTCAGCCCGTTCACGTCTTTTGGCGGTGCGGCATGGCATTGCTCGTCAGTCAGCGTGATGCCGAGATTATTCGCCACGCCCTGAGCAAGCTGGATATCAATATGCGCCAGATGGTCGACCACGCGCTCGCGAATGTAGGTACGCACCACTTTGCTCAGCTCAAAGCTGAAACCGCCGATAATGTGCTGCTGTTCAATCGGGGTCTGGCTGTTCCAGAACAGGCGAGGCTGAGCGTAATATTCGCCGAATGACGGGCTGCGCTCGCGAATTTTTGTTCCGTCCACGCGCTCCTGATACGACTCAAATCCGCCACGTTTTGGCCCCGGCGGGGTTTCACGCGGCCAGTTATCGTTAATGGAGTTTGGCTCGTAGTTCGCCGGGTTGGTATCGATATCCTGGCGATGCATCCCGTCACGCTGGAAGTTATGGTACGGGCAGGTCGGACGGTTGATAGGAATTTCGTGGAAGTTCGGTCCACCGAGACGGCTGATCTGCGTATCGGTGTAAGAGAACAGACGGCCCTGTAGCAGCGGATCGTTGGTGAAATCCAGCCCCGGCACAATATGGCCCGGGTGGAACGCAGCCTGCTCATTCTCCGCGAAGAAGTTATCCGGGTTGCGGTTAAGCACCATTTTGCCCACCAGCTGAACCGGCACCAGCTCCTCAGGAATAAGCTTGGTCGGGTCGAGCAGGTCGAAGTCGAATTTGAACTCGTCCTCTTCCGGGATCAGCTGTAACCCCAGCTCGTATTCCGGGAAATCACCGGCTTCAATGGATTCCCACAGTTCGCGACGGTGGAAGTCCGGATCGCGCCCGGTCAGCTTCTGTGCTTCATCCCACACCAGGGATGCTTTCCCCGCGACCGGTTTCCAGTGGAAACGCACAAACGTCGCTTTACCTTCAGCGTTAATCAGACGGAAGGTATGAATACCAAACCCTTCCATGGTGCGATAGCTGCGTGGGATCCCCCGGTCAGACATCGCCCACATCACGTTGTGAAGGGTTTCCGGTTGCAGGGAGACGTAGTCCCAGAAGGTGTCATGCGCACTTTGTCCCTGCGGTATGGCCCAGTGTGGCTCTGGTTTTACCGCATGGACAAAGTCAGGGAACTTATGCGCATCCTGAATGAAGAAAACCGGGGTGTTATTCCCGACGAGGTCGAAAATGCCCTCTTCGGTATAGAATTTGGTGGCGAAGCCGCGGATATCACGCACCGTATCGGCCGAACCCGCGCCGCCCTGTACGGTAGAGAAGCGCACAAATACCGGTGTGATTTTGTTCGGATCGGAAAGGAAATCCGCCTTCGTGATCGCCTTCAGGCTCTTGTACGGCTGGAAATAGCCGTGCGCCGCGGAGCCGCGAGCGTGAACGATACGCTCAGGAATACGCTCATGGTCGAAATGGGTGATTTTTTCCCGCAGGATGAAATCTTCCAGCAGCGTCGGGCCGCGCGTTCCGGCGCGCAGGGAGTTCTGGTCATCGGCGATACGCACGCCCTGATTGGTGGTCAGCGCATAGCCTTCACCCCCTTTGCGGTGCGGGTCGAGAGATTTTAACTTCTCGTTATCCGCATCGGGCGACTTCACGCTTCCCGGTGCAGTAGGTTGCTCGCCCGGCGCGGACAGGCCCGGCGACGGTTTATGAGAGCCATCCGCAGGGGCGAGTGAGTCCATTCCCGGTTGAGATTCTTCGGTGCCATGAATAGGGGCTTGATGTGGTTTATCATTGTTCGACATTGCACGATTCTCCTTTGTTCGTTCCTGAAAACCCTATTAAGGATAGAACAATGTGATGAATTAGCAGGCGAACTAAGCGTTTTCAGATAAGTGATTAGCGAAAGGAGCCATCTGCCTCACGTCAGGCGCGACGGGTGGGGGGAGAATCGGCTATGATAGAAATTTCCTGCTTTAAGAATTTGCTTTAGTGAACCCGTCGCTTATGAAACCTCTTCGTCAACAAAACCGCCAGGTTATTAGCTATGTGCCCCGCGTTGAACCCGCGCCGCCTGACCATGCCCTGAAAGTGGATGGTTTTCGCGATGTCTGGATGTTACGGGGTAAATACGTTGCCTTCGTGCTGATTGGCGAGCACTTCCGTCGCTCCCCTGCGTTTACGGTGCCGGAATCGGCGCAGCGATGGGCTGTGCAGACCCGCCAGGATGAAGAGGTTGAAGAATAACAGCCATAAAAAAACCGCCCGCAGGCGGTTTTTTTATTTCAGCCGTGATTAACGATGGGCCAGTTCCGCATCTTCTTCACTGTCGAGAATCGTTTTGTCGGTCTGCTTCAGCCACTGGCTGGTCAGGGTACCGGCGGTCATTGAGCCACTCACGTTCAGAGCGGTACGACCCATATCGATCAGCGGTTCAACAGAGATCAGTAGGGCAACCAGCGTCACCGGCAGTCCCAGCGCAGGCAGAACGATCAGCGCAGCGAAGGTCGCGCCGCCGCCCACGCCCGCAACACCGGCGGAGCTAATGGTCACGATACCCACCAGCGTCGCAATCCAGACCGGATCCAGCGGGTTAATCCCCACGGTTGGGGCAACCATCACGGCCAGCATCGCCGGGTAGAGACCCGCACAGCCGTTCTGCCCGATGGTGGCGCCAAAGGAGGCTGAGAAGCTGGCGATAGACTCCGGTACGCCCAGACGACGGGTCTGTGCTTCCACGTTCAGCGGGATAGATGCCGCGCTGGAACGGCTGGTAAAGGCGAAGGTCAGCACCGGCCAGACTTTGCGGAAATATTTCAGCGGGCTAACGCCGTTCACGCCCAGCAGGATACCGTGCACCACAAACATAATGCCCAGCCCCAGGTAAGAGGCGATCACAAAGCTGCCAAGCTTGATGATGTCTTGCAGGTTGGAGCCTGCCACGACTTTGGTCATCAGCGCCAGGACACCGTACGGCGTCAGCTGCATGACCAGACGCACCAGCTTCATCACCCAGCTTTGCAGGGTATCAATGGCAGTCAGCACGCGCTCGCCTTTTGGCGCATCGTCCTTCAGCAGCTTCAGCGCCGCCACGCCCAGGAACGCCGCGAAGATCACCACGCTGATAATGGAGGTTGGGCTTGCACCGGTCAGGTCAGCAAACGGGTTCTTCGGAATGAAGGAGAGCACCATTTGCGGTACGGTCAGATCGGCCACTTTACCCACGTAGTTGGTCTCGATCGCCGTCAGACGCGCGGTTTCAGCGCTACCCTGCACAAGACCTTCAGCAGTCAGGCCAAACAGATTGGTTACCAGCACACCCACCAGCGCCGCAATCAGCGTGGTGAAGAGTAGGGTACCAATGGTCAGGAAACTGATTTTACCCAGTTGAGACGCATTATGCAGGCGGGCTACGGCGCTCAGAATAGAGGCGAATACCAGCGGCATAACGATCATTTGCAGCAGCTGTACATAGCCGTTACCGACAATGTTGAACCACTGAATGGAATCTTTCAGTACCGGGCTATCGGAGCCGTAAATGGCGTGTAAGGCCAGGCCAAACACCACGCCCATGACCAGACCGACCAGTACCTTTTTCGCCAGGCTCCACTGTTTGTGGCGAGCCTGGGCGAGAAGCAATAGCAATACGACGAACACAACAATGTTCGCGATGAGTGGAAAATTCATCCCCGTTCTCCTGATTTATTATACGGTCGGTTTTTACCGAACCTGTTGGCGCAAGGTTATCAGAAGTGTGATGTCGCGCTTATATCCATATGGAATGGTTTATGACAAAAGTGATTATATTGTCGGTTTAATGTTCAATCTGGTGATTAATAAAACGATTGAACTGAAATTGCAGCGAGTTGATCATCTGCGATGACCAGCGCACTGCACCATTTTCGGGCAATGTCTGCGGCATCCAGACGGCATACGCAAACAGCGCCATGCACAGAACGCGCTCCAGCTGGTTGCCTTTTTGCGGCACGAGAATGGGCAGGCGGAAACGCCAGCGGCAGGGCCAGAGCAGCGGTACGCCCGCTGGCGTCAGCATATCGGCGAGGATATGACTTAAGTAGCCGAGCACCATACCCTGAATGGCATCCGCCGGGACGATCCAGCTCTCCGGAACCTTCAAATAGAAGAGTGTAAGCAGGCCGAATACGGCCATCAGGCTGTGGGTAAACCCGCGATGACCAAAGGCTCTGGCGATGGGTTTTGAAATCCACTTCAGCCGCTGGCCAAGAAATGACTTTGGATGATCTATGTCCGGGCAGCAGGCAGGTCAGCACGGCGGAAGGGACAATATGCCACCAGTCCCCCTGTGCCAGCACAGGGGTCAGTTCAGCGTTTTTGGCAAACACTGCACAGGCAAGTGAAAAAAGCAGGTGGCCTTCCGCCGTCATGATAAAACCCGGTAAACTGTCGATTCATACAGTATAGGGTTTTTATACAGTGTGTGAAAGAGGTGACGGTGTAACTCTTTGTCACAAACGCGCGGTTAGCGCGCCAGCCAGCCACCGTCTACGGCGAGGGTATGACCGTTAACGTAATCAGAGGCCGATGAGGCCAGGAACACCACCGGACCCTGTAAATCCTCCGGCTGACCCCAGCGACCCGCCGGAATACGGTCGAGGATCGCCTGGCTGCGCTGCTCATCATCGCGAAGCTGCCGGGTGTTATTGGTCGCCATATAACCCGGCGCAATAGCATTCACATTAATGCCCAGCGTTGCCCATTCGTTCGCCAGCAGGCGGGTGAGGCCCAGCACGCCGCTTTTGGACGCCGTATAGGAGGGCACCCGGATGCCGCCCTGGAAGGAGAGCATGGAGGCAATGTTAATGATCTTGCCGCCCTGACCCTGCGCGATAAACTGTTTCGCCACTGCCTGAGAGAGGAAAAAGACCGATTTCAGATTGAGATCGATGACCTCGTCCCAGTCCTTCTCGCTAAATTCCAGCGCATCGGCACGGCGGATGGTGCCGGCATTGTTAACCAGAATATCGATACGACCCATCTCAGCGACTGCGGTATCCACCACGCTCTGAATACTCTCCTGCTTGCCAAGATCGGCGCGAATCGCGATAAAGCGTCGTCCCAGCGCCGTAACGCGCGCTGCCGTTTCGTCAGGAACCTTGCGGTTAACCCCCACGATATCGCATCCTGCCTGGGCGAGGGCAATGGCCATACCTTGCCCCAGACCGGTATCGCACCCGGTCACCATCGCCACTTTTCCTGCCAGAGTAAAAGCATCCAGTATCATACGCGCCTCAGAAGTCAGGTTATTGTCATTCTGCACGTAAGAATAGGAGTCTGGAATGAGAAAAGCAAATAAACTAAAACGATGTTTTGATTTGACGAGGCAGGCAGCCGAAGCTGCCTGAGAGGGCGTTACTCCCCGCGCAGATGGCGGGCAGTCAATTCTTCAAGAGACGTCAGCCTGACATCCGCGAGGGCAAAACGGGGGTCGTGTCGGCCTTCTTCAGCCGGCACAACGATGGAGCGCATACGTGCGGCTTTGGACGCCACCATACCGTTAACCGAATCTTCCAGCGCCACACAGGTAAGCGGATCCAGCCCCAGTTTCGCGGCGCAGTCCATATACACCTGCGGATGTGGCTTGCTGTAAGGAAGCTTTTCGGCCGAGGCCAGCGCGTCGAAGCTGTCGCGCAGCCCGAACATCGTCAGCACTTTTTCCAGCATATGCAGCGGTGAGGCGGAGGCCAGCCCCACTTTCAGCCCTTGCGCCTTGCACAGGGCGATAGCGTCGCGTACGCCCGGTAACAGAGGCTTATACTCTTCTACGAGAGAAATGGCGCGGTTGATAATGCGCGCCGTAACTTCGTCGCGATCCGGGCCAACCCATGGCTGGTGGGCATACCAGAGGTCAACCACCATATCGATGCGCAGCCCCAGGGTATCGGGAAGCTCGTTACGACGACTGATATCGACGCCGAGGCTGGCCATCACGTCCAGTTCAGCCCGATCCCACAGGGGTTCGGAATCAATCAGCAATCCATCCATGTCAAAAATAGCGGCAAGTATCTGGCGCGGGGTCGACATTACAACATCTCCTTATCTTGGGGGGTAAGACGAACGGTGCTAAGCACAAGCAATTTAGCATATTGCATTCAAAGAGCGGGCGAAAATGACCGACAGCAGGTAGACTTAGGCACAAATAACGCGTCTTTATGAAGAGGAACTAATGACGTATCAACAAGCTGGACGCATTGCGGTCTTAAAACGTATTGCTGGTTGGGTTATTTTCATTCCCGCCCTGATTTCAACGCTGATCTCCGTACTCAAATTTATGTACGATCACAGCGAAAAACAGCCGGGCATCAACGCCGTTATGCTTGATTTTGCCCACGTCATGATTGAGATGATGCGGTTTAACACCCCGTTCCTGAACGTCTTCTGGTTCAACTCGCCCACGCCGGATTTTCACCACCAGCTGAATGTCGGTTTCTGGATAATCTATGCGTTGATATTTATCGCGATGGCGTTGCAGGCCTCCGGCGCGCGCATGAGTCGCCAGACCCGCTTTTTACGCGAAGGGGTGGAAGACCAGCTGATCCTTGAGAAGGCGAAAGGCCCTGACGGGATGAACCGCGAGCAGATCGAATCGCGCATTGTCGTGCCGCGTCATACCATTTTTGTGCAGTTTTTCCCGCTCTACATCCTGCCGGTCATTATCATTGTGGCCGGCTATTTCTTCTTTACGCTGCTTGGCTTCCTGTAAATCCTAAGGGAAGGGGCGTGAAGCCGCCCCCTCCCGCTATGCGGCCAGAATGCGGTCCAGCGCCCGCTGGGCATTCACCAGATGACTCCCGCCAAACAAAATAGCCCGGTTTAGCAAGGTGTACAGCTGATAAACCGGCTGACGATCAAGGAAACCCGCAGGTAACGGCGAGACAGACTGATAGCCATCATAAATTTGCGGCGGCTGTTCAGGATGCAACGGCAGCATTGCGAGGTCACACTCTCTGTCGCCCCAGTAGCAGGCCGGGTCAAATATATAGGGACCATCGGGACCAAGCGCGCAGTTGTTCGACCATAAATCACCATGCAGAAGGGAAGCCTGAGGCTGATGCGAAGCCAGACGCTGCTGAATGTGTTCAACAATCGCGTCGATGTTGCCGAACGCTAATCCCTTTTCAGCGGCCAGCTCCAGCTGCCAGCCGATGCGCTGCTCGGCGAAAAAAGTCGACCAGCGGCGCTGCCATGCGTTTGGCTGTGGGGTAGTGGAGAGGTCATTATCGAAATCGAGCCCAAACTGAGGTTGATCGCTCCACTGGTGCAAACGGGCGATCTGTTGCCCGAGAATAAAAGCGTTGTGCGCATCCAGAGGACGCGCGGGAAGATAGTTCATCACCAGAAAGCTATAGTCACGATCGCTGCCGACGGCTAAAACCTGCGGAACGGTGACTGTTTTACTGCGCGATAACAGCTCAAGCTGATCGGCTTCGGCAGTAAAAATGGGGAGCAATTCGCGCTCATCACATTTAACGAAAAGATCGCGTCCGGCGTAACGTAAATGCCATGCGGCATGGATCTCTCCGCCTGGCAGTTCGTTACGCAGTTCAATTTCACCTTCACCCAGCTGCTCACTTAAAAGATGACTGATAGCCTGCCACATGATGTCTCTCCCATGTTGTCTGCCAGATCATAAAGTTAGCGCAAAACGGCTATAAAAAAACAGGAACTAACGCACAACTGAGCGGTTTAATTTTATACAGGGCACTTATTGTGCTTTTTTATGCCAGTTTTCCCAGCTATCCACATCAATTTCCGTGGCTTTGTCAGTCACGCTTTCCACCAGGCTACTGGCCAGCGCCTTCACCTCTTCCTGGCTCAGCGGGCTTATCAGGCCAAATGCCAGTGAGCCGAGATCGTGAATATTGCCCTCATCGTCCGTCAGCGTGAGCAGAAAATTCGCCCGCGTGAACGCGTTGTTGAGTTCATTCAGTTCGGTCAGCGATGCTTCATGAATATTGACAGTTACGACGTAGCGGGTGATATCACCACTGCTCATAATTCACCTCGTTGTTATCCTGAAAGTTTTCTTAGCATAGTCGATACGCTCTGTTTAGCGACTTCCCCTTCCATGGGAAGGGGAAGCAGGTTCAGCTTCTCGCCAGGTAATCGACAATTTTCTGGGTATCCGCAAGCGAACACAGACGCGTTCCCTGATTGATGGTGGCTGCACTCCCTGCCGCGACGCCATAGCGTGCCATCTCCAGAAGCGAAGCGCCCTGCGCCAGCTTCAGCACCATCGCGCCAACCATACTGTCACCGGCACCCACGGTGCTCTGGCTTTTCATCGGCGGTGGCACAACCTGCACAAAGCCCGTCTTGTCGACGGCCAGCGCACCCTGAGGACCGAGAGAAACCACAACGCGATGCGCTTTGCCCGTACGTACCAGCTCTTCTGCGGCAGTACGCACGTCGTCAGGCTGGCTGAGTTCTCGATTAACCAGGGCGCTGAGCTCTTTCTGGTTAGGTTTAACGAGTTCAAGTTGTCCGGGTTCTAACGCCGCCTTCAGGGCTTCGCCCGAGCTATCGACAATGCAACGGATGCCGCGCTGGAGCGCCGCCTGAACCAGCGCCGTCAGTTTCTCTGTTTCGACGCCCGGCGGCAGGCTACCGCTGATCACCAGTAATGCGCCGCTTTCAATGGTCAGCACTTTCTCTTCCAGTTGACGAAACTCATCATCGGTCAATTTCGCCCCCGGCATCACAAAACGATATTGCTCGCCACTTGATTCAACATGGACATGCAGGTTCTGTCGGGTCCAGTCTTTTGCGTCGACGGTGTCTACGGCAACCTGTTCATCTGCCAGCAACGCCACCAGATGTTCTCCCGTGGCGCCGCCAGCGGGGAAGATGGCGGTGGCTTTTCCGCCAAGATGGGTAATAGCGCGCGCCACGTTGATGCCGCCGCCACCCGGCTCAAACACCGGCGCGCTACAGCGCAGCTTACCTTTCGGGTAGATTTGCGGCGTTATGGTCGCGGAGTCGAGGGAAGGGGAGAGTGTCAGCGTATAAATCGAAGCCATCATGACCTCCTTTTATCATGGGTTCTTTTAAGCCTGGCACCGTTTGGCAGGAAGGCAACGTAAATAACAGTATGATTTTAAATATGAATGCTGACAAATAACCTGCGCCGGGCATATAAAATAAAACGCGTTTTGGGATCGTTCTTATTCAAAAAATGAAAGAAGAAAATATTGCTATGTTATTTGCGGCTTTTTATAATTTGTTACCTTTCTATGGTCGCCTTGTCATTGATCCGCAAGAAAGTTTCCGAGACCGTGACGGTCTCTTTTTATGTTGTACGGACTCCTTAAATAAAATGAAGCTTTTGAAGACAGTACCCGCAGCACTGATGCTGGCGGGTGGCGTATTTGCGTCACTGAATGCAACCGCCGATGATACCGTTTTTACTGTCATGGACGATCCCTCCACTGCCAAAAAACCCTTTGAAGGTAACGTGAATGCCGGGTATCTGGCGCAATCCGGTAACACGAAAAGCTCCTCCCTGACAGCAGACAGCACCCTGACCTGGTACGGCAACACCACGGCCTGGTCGCTGTGGGGAAATGCCAGCAACACCTCTGCTAACGATCAACGCTCATCGGAGAAATACGCGGTAGGCGGACGTAGCCGATACAACATGACCGATTATGACTACCTGTTCGGGCAGGCGAGCTGGCTGACTGACCGCTACAACGGCTATCGCCAGCGTGATGTCGTGACTGCGGGTTATGGTCGTCAGTTCCTCAATGGGCCGGTGCACAGCCTGCGTTTTGAATTCGGTCCGGGTGTCCGTTACGACGAGTACACCAACGGCGAAGATGAAACGCAGCCGCTGGGTTATGCATCGGGCACCTACGCATGGCAGATGACGGATAACGCAAAATTCACCCAGGGTGTGTCGGTGTTTGGCGCTGAAGATACAACGCTGAACTCTGAAAGTGCGTTGAACGTGGCCATCAACGAACACTTTGGACTCAAGGTGGCGTACAACGTAACCTGGAACTCATCCCCACCTGATTCTGCGCCGGAACATACCGATCGCCGAACCACGATTTCTTTAGGTTATAAAATGTAATTTCGTCGGGCCGGGACTCTTCTCGGCCCGTTTTTTATTTTCTGAAACTGTGCTTATTTATATTAAACGGCGTTTTAAAATAAATAATGGGTTTGATTACTTCTTCATAATTTCTCCATAATTGCTGGTCAGAGCTTATTCAGTTTATTTGACACGAATTGATAAATAATTTGACTAGGCAAAAATGTGATCCAGATCTACACTTACGGCACAGGCGAAAAAATCGCCTCAGGCATATCGCATTAAACGCATTAAATAAGTATGAGAATAAAATTATGAAAAAAATCAAAACCGCTACAGCAGCGATGGTGCTTTCCGCACTTTCATTTGGCGTATTTGCTGCTGATAATATGACACAACCTGCCAGTGACGTTAACAACCAAATTGGGATCGCTAAAGCCTCTGATGTAGAAGCAGGCTCCAACATTGCCCCCGGCTCTCAGTCTACCGGCCAGTCAATGAATGACGCATTTGATGTACACAAGCTGGTGGCGGGTGAGTGGTCCTGATATTTCAACTGCCACCTGTGACGCAATATATACGCTGTCACAGCCTGTCGAAAACCGGTTTATGACGTACCGGTTTTTGTACCCTAAATTATCGTAAAGATAGTTAAATTTTATTCAGTAAATTACCGCCACGTTTTCGCTGACAAAATATTAGCCCCAGATCATTGCGGCCCAGCGCAGCAGCAACATCGCGCCGCAAATAGCAATTAACACCACGACCATTTTCCAGTGCTTCACGGCAAATCTTTTTGTTGGCATAACCTAATCCTTGTCAGTTGATACCCTTAGTCTATCAAAATTTGCGCCAGAAGGCGCTCAACCCGGGACAACAGGTTATGCCGGAACACCGGTTCGGCTTAAAACCAATGGAATCTGTCAGCCAGAATCAATACCAGGCAAGCAGCGGAAAGTAGATTCAATATCACAACGGTTCTGCTGGATACATTCATGTGATACCCCTTCGATGTTTAAGGACCAAGTCAAGAATAGCTCAGCACTTTCGGATTGCGAGCCTCCGCCAGCAAAAGTTCATGAACGCATACAAAAGGATGTGCGGTTCAAAACGGTCGCAGGAAGGTGCATTCGCCCTGTTAATAGTGTTACCATTACGACGCCTGCCGTAAACACGCATTATTCTGAAATCGGCCGGTGAATGATGACGAACCAATTTGACGATTGTTGGTCAGATGGTTTCGTAATCTACTGTTTAATCACGATTATTTTCTTTGTATATGCTCTTATGTGTGGGGCATCACTGCAAATAAGGATATAAAATGCCTGTAATTACTCTTCCTGATGGCAGCCAACGCCATTTCGACCACGCTGTTAGCCCAATGGATGTTGCCCTGGATATCGGTCCTGGACTTGCAAAAGCAACCATTGCAGGCCGCGTAAACGGCGAGCTGGTAGACGCGTCCGATCTGATTGAAAGCGATGCAACGCTTGCGATCATCACCGCGAAAGACGAAGAAGGTCTGGAGATCATTCGTCACTCCTGCGCGCACCTGTTAGGCCATGCTATCAAGCAGCTGTGGCCAAACACCAAAATGGCGATCGGCCCGGTTATCGACAACGGTTTCTACTACGACGTTGACCTTGACCACACCCTGACCCAGGAAGATATCGACGCGCTCGAAAAACGTATGCACGAGCTCGCCGAAACCAACTATGACGTCATTAAGAAGAAAGTCAGCTGGCACGAAGCGCGTGAAACCTTCGTGAAGCGCGGCGAGAGCTACAAAGTCTCGATTCTTGATGAAAACATCGCTCATGATGACAAGCCAGGCTTGTACCATCACCAGGAATACGTCGACATGTGCCGTGGTCCGCACGTGCCGAATATGCGCTTCTGTCATCACTTCAAGCTGATGAAAATCGCGGGCGCTTACTGGCGTGGCGACAGCAACAACAAAATGTTGCAGCGTATCTATGGTACCGCGTGGGCCGATAAGAAAGCCCTGAACGCATACCTGCAACGCCTGGAAGAGGCGGCTAAGCGTGACCACCGTAAAATCGGTAAGCAGCTTGACCTGTATCATATGCAGGAAGAAGCGCCGGGTATGGTGTTCTGGCATAACGACGGCTGGACTATCTTCCGTGAACTGGAAACGTTCGTGCGCTCCAAGCTGAAAGAGTACCAGTATCAGGAAGTGAAAGGCCCGTTCATGATGGACCGTGTGCTGTGGGAAAAGACCGGCCACTGGGACAACTACAAAGATGCGATGTTCACCACTTCGTCTGAGAACCGTGAATACTGCATCAAGCCAATGAACTGCCCGGGCCACGTTCAGATCTTCAACCAGGGTCTGAAATCCTACCGCGATCTGCCGCTGCGTATGGCGGAGTTCGGTAGCTGCCACCGTAACGAGCCATCAGGTGCGCTGCACGGTCTGATGCGTGTTCGTGGCTTTACTCAGGATGATGCGCATATCTTCTGTACTGAAGATCAGGTTCGTGATGAAGTTAACGCCTGTATTCGTATGGTCTACGATATGTACAGCACCTTTGGCTTCGAGAAGATCGTGGTCAAACTCTCAACGCGTCCGGAAAAACGTATCGGCAGCGATGAGACATGGGATCGCGCAGAGGCGGATCTCGCCGTGGCGCTGGAAGAGAACGGTATTCCGTTCGAATACCAGCTGGGCGAGGGCGCATTCTACGGTCCGAAAATTGAATTTACCCTGTATGACTGCCTCGATCGCGCATGGCAGTGCGGAACGGTACAGCTGGACTTCTCCCTGCCGCAGCGTTTAAGCGCCTCTTATGTTGGCGAAGACAACGAGCGTCAGGTGCCGGTTATGATTCACCGTGCGATTCTCGGTTCACTGGAGCGCTTCATCGGCATCCTGACCGAAGAGTTCGCGGGCTTCTTCCCAACCTGGCTTGCGCCAGTGCAGGTCGTGGTGATGAACATTACCGATTCTCAGGCGGATTACGTTAAAGAATTGACGCAGAAACTACAAAATGCGGGCATTCGCGTAAAAGCAGACTTGAGAAATGAGAAGATTGGCTTTAAAATCCGCGAGCACACTTTACGTCGTGTCCCGTATATGTTGGTCTGTGGTGATAAAGAGGTGGAAGCAGGCAAAGTTGCCGTTCGCACCCGCCGTGGTAAAGACCTGGGGAGCCTGGACGTAAGTGAAGTGATTGAGAAGCTGCAACAAGAGATTCGCAGCCGCAGTCTTCAACAACTGGAGGAATAAGGTATTAAAGGCGGAAAACGAGTTCAAACGGCACGTCCGAATCGTATCAATGGCGAGATTCGCGCCCAGGAAGTTCGCTTAACAGGTCTGGAAGGCGAGCAGCTGGGGATTGTGAGTCTGAGAGAAGCGATCGAAAAGGCTGAAGAAGCTGGAGTAGATTTAGTTGAAATCAGCCCTAACGCCGAACCGCCAGTTTGTCGTATCATGGACTACGGCAAGTTCCTTTATGAAAAGAGTAAGTCTTCTAAGGAACAGAAGAAGAAGCAAAAAGTTATCCAGGTTAAGGAAATTAAATTCCGTCCTGGTACCGACGATGGCGATTATCAGGTAAAACTCCGCAGCCTGATTCGCTTTCTGGAAGATGGCGATAAGGCCAAGATCACGCTGCGTTTCCGCGGTCGTGAGATGGCCCACCAACAGATTGGTATGGAAGTGCTTAACCGCGTCCGTGACGATCTGAGTGAACTGGCAGTAGTCGAATCCTTCCCTACGAAGATCGAAGGCCGCCAGATGATCATGGTGCTCGCTCCTAAGAAGAAACAGTAAGGCCTTCAAGCAGCAAAATCTGTGGAGCCTTCGGGCCCCATAGGTTTTGTTCGCCTATGTTTCGTTTATTTAACAATGCGAAGTGGAAGTTATTAAAATGCCAAAAATTAAGACCGTACGCGGTGCTGCTAAGCGCTTCAAAAAAACCGGTAAAGGTGGTTTTAAGCACAAGCACGCTAACCTGCGTCACATTCTGACTAAGAAAGCTACCAAGCGTAAACGTCACCTGCGTCCAAAAGCCATGGTTTCTAAAGGCGATCTGGGCCTGGTCATCGCGTGCCTGCCGTACGCATAAGTCGTTAACGTTTAACTTTTTTAACTTAGAATAGATACAGGAGAGCACACATGGCTCGCGTAAAACGTGGTGTAATTGCACGTGCACGTCACAAGAAAATTTTGAAACAAGCTAAAGGCTACTACGGTGCGCGTTCACGCGTATACCGCGTTGCCTTCCAGGCTGTTATCAAAGCAGGTCAGTACGCTTACCGTGACCGTCGTCAGCGTAAGCGTCAGTTCCGTCAACTGTGGATTGCGCGTATCAACGCAGCAGCACGTCAGAACGGTATTTCTTACAGCAAATTCATCAACGGCCTGAAAAAAGCCTCTGTTGAAATCGACCGTAAGATCCTGGCTGACATCGCAGTATTCGACAAAGTAGCGTTCACCGCTCTGGTCGAAAAAGCGAAAGCAGCACTGGCATAAGCCAGTTGAGAGAGGGGGCTTTGCCTCCTCTTTTCATTTAACACCATCAGAAGATTGACATTTATCCGTGCAGGCTTTTCAATAAGGTCTTAACGGTTTTTACCCTACAAGGTAACGCAAGCATGAATGCTGCTATTTTCCGCTTCTTCTTTTACTTTAGCACCTGACTTCAGGAGGCTAGCGCGTGAAAGATGAAACGAAAAACAGCGCCAGATAAGCCTCCCGATGGAGGCTTTTTTTGTGCCTGAAGTTAAGAGAATACGTCCAACAATTCGGTGTCTGCACCGACATAATGAGGAAAACCATGTCACATCTCGCAGAGCTGGTTGCCAGTGCAACGGCCGCCATTAACCAGGCCTCAGATGTTGCCGCGTTAGACAATGTCCGCGTCGAATATCTGGGCAAGAAAGGGCATTTGACCCTTCAGATGACTACCCTGCGTGAACTGCCAGCAGAGGAGCGCCCGGCAGCCGGTGCAGTGATTAACGAAGCCAAAGAGCAGGTACAGCAGGCGCTGAACGCGCGTAAAGCCGAGCTGGAAAGCGCAGTACTGAATGCGCGTCTGGCGGCAGAAACGATTGACGTTTCTCTGCCGGGTCGTCGTATTGAAAACGGCGGTCTGCATCCGGTGACTCGTACTATCGATCGTATTGAAAGTTTCTTCGGTGAGCTCGGCTTTACCGTGGCGACTGGCCCGGAAATTGAAGATGACTACCACAACTTCGATGCCCTGAACATTCCTGGCCATCATCCGGCACGTGCTGACCACGACACTTTCTGGTTTGACGCTACCCGTCTGCTGCGTACTCAGACTTCCGGCGTTCAGATCCGTACTATGAAGGAGCAGGAGCCGCCAATCCGCATCATCGCGCCGGGTCGCGTATACCGTAACGACTACGATCAGACCCACACCCCAATGTTCCACCAGATGGAAGGTCTGATTGTTGATAAAAACATCAGCTTTACCAACCTGAAAGGCACGCTGCACGATTTCCTGAACAACTTCTTTGAGGAAGATTTGCAGGTTCGCTTCCGCCCGTCCTACTTCCCGTTCACCGAACCGTCTGCGGAAGTTGACGTGATGGGTAAAAACGGCAAATGGCTGGAAGTGCTGGGCTGCGGCATGGTGCATCCAAACGTGCTGCGCAACGTGGGTATCGATCCGGAAGTGTATTCCGGCTTTGCGTTCGGTATGGGTATGGAGCGTCTGACCATGCTGCGCTACGGCGTAACCGACTTACGTGCGTTCTTCGAAAACGATCTGCGTTTCCTCAAACAGTTTAAATAAGGGCAGGACAGAACAATGAAATTCAGTGAACTGTGGTTACGCGAATGGGTGAACACCACGCTGGACAGCGACGCGCTTTCCAACCAGATCACCATGGCGGGTCTGGAAGTTGACGGTGTAGAGCCGGTTTCTGGCGCCTTCACCGGCGTGGTCGTGGGTGAAGTGGTTGAGTGCGGTCAGCACCCTAACGCTGACAAACTGCGCGTAACAAAAGTCAATGTGGGCGGTGACCGTCTGCTGGATATCGTCTGCGGTGCGCCAAACTGCCGTCAGGGCCTGAAAGTGGCCGTGGCGACCGTCGGTGCGGTGCTGCCGGGCGATTTCAAAATCAAAGCGGCTAAGCTGCGCGGTGAGCCGTCTGAAGGCATGCTGTGCTCCTTCTCCGAACTGGGTATTTCCGACGATCACTCTGGCATTATTGAATTGCCGCAGGATGCGCCAGTTGGTACTGATATCCGCGAATACCTGAAGCTTGATGACAACACCATCGAAATCAGCGTAACGCCAAACCGTGCTGACTGTTTAGGCATCATCGGTGTGGCCCGCGACGTGGCCGTGCTGAACCAGACTGAACTGAACGTGCCGGAGATCGCTCCGGTTGAGGCAACCATCAGTGACGTGCTGCCGATACAGGTAGACGCGCCTGAGGCCTGCCCACGCTACCTCGGTCGTGTGGTGAAAGGTATTAACGTTAAAGCGCCAACCCCGCTGTGGATGAAAGAGAAACTGCGTCGCTGCGGTATCCGTTCTATCGATGCAGTCGTCGACGTCACCAACTATGTTCTGCTGGAGCTGGGCCAGCCAATGCACGCCTTTGATAAAGATCGTATCGAAGGTGGGATCGTCGTGCGCATGGCGAAAGAGGGAGAAACCCTGGTTCTGCTGGACGGCAGCGAAGCGAAACTGAACGCTGACACCCTGGTGATTGCCGATCACAACAAAGCGCTGGCGATGGGCGGGATCTTCGGCGGCGAGCACTCTGGCGTTAACGACGAGACGCAAAACGTCCTGCTGGAATGCGCGTTCTTCAGCCCGCTCTCCATCACCGGCCGCGCACGCCGTCACGGTCTGCACACTGATGCTTCTCACCGCTACGAGCGTGGCGTGGATCCTGCGCTGCAATACAAAGCGATGGAGCGTGCGACTCGCCTGCTGATCGACATCTGCGGCGGCGAAGCGGGTCCGGTTATCGATGTGACCAACGAAGCGACGCTGCCGAAGCGTGCGACCATTACCCTGCGCCGCAGCAAACTGGATCGTCTGATTGGTCACCACGTTGCCGATGCGCAGGTGACCGACATTCTGACGCGTCTGGGCTGCGAAGTTACTGAGGGTCAGGACGAGTGGAAAGCCGTTGCGCCGTCCTGGCGTTTTGACATGGAGATCGAGGAAGATCTGGTGGAAGAAGTGGCCCGCGTTTACGGCTACAACAACATCCCTGACGAGCCGGTGCAGGCGGGTCTGGTGATGGGCAGCCATCGCGAGGCCGATCTGTCTCTGAAGCGTGTGAAAACCATGCTGAACGACAAAGGCTACCAGGAAGTGATCACCTACAGCTTCGTTGATCCTAAGCTGCAACAGCTGATCCACCCGGGTCAGGAAGCGCTGATCCTGCCAAGCCCGATTTCCAGCGAGATGTCAGCGATGCGTCTGTCCCTGTGGACGGGGCTGCTGGGTACTATCGTTTATAACCAGAACCGTCAGCAAAACCGCGTGCGTATTTTCGAAAGCGGTTTGCGCTTTGTACCGGATACTCAGGCGAATTTAGGCATCCGTCAGGATCTCATGCTGGCCGGCGCCATCAGCGGTAACCGCTTTGAAGAGCACTGGGACCTGGCAAAAGGGACGGTTGATTTCTACGATATGAAGGGCGATCTGGAAGCGATTCTCGATCTGACCGGTAAATTATCCGAAATTGAATTCCGCGCAGAAGCGATTCCAGCCCTGCATCCGGGTCAGAGTGCGGCGATCTATTTAGACGGCAAACGTGTTGGTTTCATTGGGGTTGTTCACCCGGAACTGGAACGTAAGCTGGATCTGAATGGCCGTACCATCGTATTCGAACTGGAGTGGAACCCGGTTGCAGACCGCGTCATTCCTCAGGCGCAGGACGTCTCCCGCTTCCCGGCAAACCGCCGTGATATCGCGGTTGTGGTCGCTGAAAATGTGCCCGCAGCAGATATTTTGGCCGAATGTAAGAAAGTTGGCGTAAATCAGGTAGTTGGCGTAAACTTATTTGACGTGTACCGCGGCAAGGGCGTAGCAGAAGGTTTCAAGAGCCTCGCTATTAGCCTTATCCTTCAGGATACCAGCCGTACACTCGAAGAAGAGGAGATTGCCGCTACCGTCGCCAAATGTGTAGAGGCATTAAAAGAGCGATTCCAGGCATCATTGAGGGATTGAACCTATGGCGCTTACAAAAGCTGAAATGTCAGAATATCTGTTTGATAAGCTTGGGCTTAGCAAACGGGATGCCAAAGAGCTGGTAGAGCTGTTTTTCGAAGAGATCCGTCGTGCTCTGGAAAATGGTGAGCAGGTTAAACTCTCCGGTTTTGGCAATTTTGATTTGCGAGACAAAAACCAACGTCCGGGCCGTAACCCGAAGACGGGGGAAGATATTCCCATTACAGCCCGCCGCGTGGTGACCTTCAGACCCGGACAGAAGTTAAAAAGCCGTGTCGAAAACGCAACGCCCAAAGCAGAGTAATATGAACTAACTAAAAAGGCCGCTCACGCGGCCTTTTTTCTTTGCGCTATTTGCTAAACCCGCCGTAAAATCAATGATATCTCAACCGGATAACCTATCGTCTATGCTTGATCTTGCCCGCCGCCAGCACCGCTCCGATCTTCGCCGCCTGTGTCTGCTCGGGGTGCTGTTGATTGTCGCCACCACCGTCAGCCTGTGTGCGGGCGATCGGTGGCTGGGGCCGGAAAGCTGGTTTACGCCTGAAGGACAACTCTTTGTCTGGCAGATCCGCCTGCCGCGGACGCTGGCTGTCCTTTTAGTCGGCGCTGCGCTGGCGCTGTGCGGCACGATCATGCAGGCATTATTTGAAAACCCTCTGGCGGAACCCGGGCTTCTCGGGGTGTCAAATGGCGCAGGCGTCGGGCTTATCGCCGCCGTGATGCTGGGGGGAGGCGAGCTCTCCGGCTGGGGGATTAGCCTCAGCGCCATCCTTGGCGCGCTGTTGATAACCCTTATCCTTCTGCGCTTTGCCCGCCGCCACTTATCCACCAGTCGGCTGCTGCTTGCGGGGGTAGCGTTGGGGATCATCTGTAGTGCGCTGATGACCTGGGCCGTCTACTTTTCTACCTCCTTCGATCTGCGCCAGTTAATGTACTGGATGATGGGGGGATTTGGGGGTGTTGACTGGCGTCAGGGGTGGCTGATGGTGCTCCTGATCCCGGTCATCCTGTGGACGGCGTTCCAGGCGCAGCCTCTTAATATTCTCGCGCTGGGCGAAACGTCTGCTCGCCAGCTCGGGATGCCGATTGGATTCTGGCGCAACGTGCTGGTTATCGCCATTGGCTGGATGGTAGGCGTAAGCGTGGCGCTGGCGGGGGCGATTGGCTTTATTGGGCTGGTGATCCCGCATATGCTGCGCCTGTGCGGCATTACGGACCACCGAACCCTGCTCCCGGCCTCGGCGGTTGCCGGGGCGGCAACGCTGCTGGTTGCCGATATCATCGCCCGGCTCGCCCTGACGGCCGCTGAGTTGCCCATAGGCGTGGTGACCGCAACGCTGGGCGCACCGGTCTTTATCTGGCTACTATTAAAAGCTGGACGTTAAAACACAACCTGTAAGTCAACCTGAGGGAATGCTATGCAGTCTGATATTCTGAATACCGAAGTGACGACCATTGACGGCGAGAAAACCACGCTGGAAGGCTACAAGGGCAAGGTGCTGCTCATCGTGAACGTGGCGTCGAAATGTGGCCTTACGCCGCAGTATGAACTGCTGGAAAACATTCATAAAGCCTGGGAAAAAGACGGCTTTACCGTACTCGGCTTCCCGTGCAACCAGTTCCTGGGCCAGGAGCCGGGCAGCGAAGAGGAGATTAAGACCTTTTGCAGCACAACCTATGGCGTGACGTTCCCGATGTTCAGCAAAATTGATGTGAACGGGGAAAATCGTCATCCGCTGTATGCCAAACTGGTGGCCGCGGCGCCGACCGCCGTTGCGCCTGAAGAGAGTGGTTTCTATGAGCGTATGGCAAGTAAAGGCCGCGCGCCGCTCTATCCGGATGATATTCTGTGGAACTTCGAAAAATTCCTGATTGGCCGTGACGGTCAGGTCGTGCAGCGTTTTTCGCCTGACATGACGCCTGAAGATCCTATCGTGATGGAATCAATTAAGCTGGCGCTGGCGAAATAATGACGCTGCTGATGCAGCTCACGGACGTTGCCGGCAAGGGGCGTCTTGAGCCTGTTACCGCCGAAGTCAACGCAGGTGAAATCCTTCACCTGGTTGGGCCAAACGGCGCCGGAAAAAGCACGCTACTGGCGTGCATGGCGGGGCTGACCACCGGGGAAGGAAAGATTACCTTTCTCGGGCAATCGCTCGTCGACTGGCTACCCGCTACACTTGCCTCCCGTCGAAGCTATCTGGTTCAGCAGCAGGTTCCGCCCTTTGCGATGCCCGTCTGGCACTACCTGACGCTGCATCTGCCTGACAAAAATCAGGTGGGATTGCTCAACGAGGTTGCTGCGGCACTCGGGTTAGACGACAAGCTTACCCGGCAGGCAAATCAGCTTTCCGGCGGCGAGTGGCAGCGCGTGCGTCTGGCGGCCGTTATCCTTCAGATCCATCCGGCGGGAAATCCTCACGGGCGGTTGCTGCTGCTGGACGAGCCGATGAGTGGGCTGGACGTTGCCCAACAGGCAGCGCTGGATACCCTGCTCAGCGCGCTGTGTCGCAAGGGGATTGCCATTGTGATGAGCAGCCATGATTTAAACCATACGTTGCGCCACGCGCATCGGGTGTGGTTGCTGGCGCGTGGCAAGCTGATTGCCAGCGGAACGCGCGACAGCGTGCTGACGGCCGCCAATCTTGCGAGCGCTTACCACATGTCGTTCCGGAGGCTGGATATTGAAGGCCACAAGATGCTCATTTCCACGGCGCAGGAATAACCTTTCTTGCACAGCTGCATAGATGCACGCTAAATTACCGAAAGAACAAAAAAAGCAGAGGATTCGTCTGAAATGCGATTCTGGTTTCTCCTTGTTGCGGCGCTCTTTCTTGCAGGATGCAGCAGCCATCGTGCACCTCCGCCCAACCCACGGCTTTCCGATTCCATTACGGTCATTGCCAGCCTGAACGATCAGCTCAGCAACTGGCGCGGCACACCTTATCGCTACGGCGGCATGAGCCGGGGCGGGGTGGATTGCTCGGGATTTGTGCTGATGACCTTCCGCGATAAATTTGACCTCCAGCTTCCGCGTGAAACGCGTATGCAGGCGAAAATCGGCACTGAAATTGATAAAGACGAGCTCCTGCCCGGCGATCTGGTCTTTTTTAAAACGGGCTCCGGTGAAAGCGGCCTTCATGTCGGCATCTATGATACCGATAATCAGTTCATTCATGCCTCGACCAGCCGTGGCGTGATGCGCTCCTCTCTGGATAATGTTTACTGGCGTAAAAACTTCTGGCAGGCCAGACGTATTTAACCGCTGCATAAAAATGCAGTGCGGAGGGCCTGGCGGTGAAAATAGACGTCAGGCTTTTCTTGCGGGTTGATTAAAGTTAAATTTTTGCCCAATTATTTATGTCCGCATGTGCCTGTTTTATCTAAAACTGGCTATTATTCAATAACCAGGATAAAATTAATTTAGATTCAGGGAAAAATCTGAAAATTAATACGGAAAGAATGAAATTAATCTTATTAAAATCAAGACAGTGGAATTGTGCCTGCAATTGCTCCAGGATGTTCTCTCTCATCTTTAATGCAGGACAAGCGCGATGATTATTACGCTAGATAATGCTTACCAGTCTGAACTTTTACTCCTTCCGGCGCGTGATAGTGCAGGTTTGCTTAAAGGTTTAGAGATTTTGGTTAACTTTACTGGCGTGGGTGCGGACGTACGGATCCCGACTGAACTGGTTATCCCACATCTTTCTCAGGAAGATGAATTAGCGCTGTTTCAGGAGAAACTGCAATTACTCGATACCTGTAAGCTATTTTTTATTCAGCATCAGTTAATTGCATGGATCAATATTACACCTGCAATTGTTGAGTTTTTATTAACTAATGAGAACGCTGTTTCAATCCTCGAGCGTTATCCGTTTCTTGAGTTTACTGTTAATGAGAACTATCCAGGTTTAAATAACGGGAAAGACGATACCTGTCTGGCAAGAATGGCGATCCATTTCCCCTTAGTACTGGCTAACTTTGGTGCAGGGGCATCTTCCCTTAAACCGGTTTATGATGGTCTGTTCAAACGGGTGATTCTGGATAAAAACTTTATCCAGCAGCGCGCGTCGGCACTCTCGTTTGAGCCTTTTATGCGCGCCATTCTCTGGCAGATCGCGCCGCATTGTCAGTCGGTCATGGTCTCGGGAATTGACGATCACGGCATCTTAGAACGCGTGCTGCCCTTCAATTTCGGTGCAATGCAGGGAAGCCTGTGGCCTGCCGTCCCGGCAGAGCGGGTCACGACTCTCGTTCAGCAATAACCCCTTTCTTCGCCCGTGTTTACGTCCAGGGAAACCCTCTACACTTAAAGCAGGAGGACTTATGACCCTGTCTTTTACTGCTCACTGGCACGATGAATTACCCGGCTTTTACACCGCGCTTAAGCCAACGCCATTACAGAACGCGCGTCTTATCTGGCATAACGATGCATTAGCGGATTCGCTTGGCATCCCTTCGACGCTTTTTCAGCCAGAAAAAGGCGCCGGCGTCTGGGGCGGCGAAACGCTGCTCCCGGGCATGAAGCCGCTGGCTCAGGTCTACAGCGGACATCAGTTTGGCGTCTGGGCGGGACAGCTCGGCGATGGCCGCGGCATCCTGCTGGGTGAACAACTTCTGCCGAATGGCGAAACGCTCGACTGGCACCTGAAAGGGGCAGGGCTAACCCCGTACTCACGCATGGGGGATGGCCGCGCGGTGCTGCGTTCAACCATCCGTGAAGGTCTGGCTTCCGAGGCGATGCATGCCCTGGGGATCCCTACCTCACGCGCGCTTTCCATTGTCACCAGCGACACGCCGGTGGCCCGTGAAACGATGGAGCAGGGAGCGATGCTGGTCCGCGTTGCGGAAAGCCATCTGCGTTTCGGTCATTTTGAACACTTCTACTATCGCCGCGAGCCGGATAAGGTCCGCCAGCTTGCCGATTACGCCCTTCGCCGTCACTGGCCGCACCTGCAAAACGAGCCGGACCGCTATGTTCTCTGGTTCCGGGATATTGTCGCGCGCACTGCCGCAATGATTGCCCGCTGGCAGGCCGTCGGCTTTGCCCACGGGGTGATGAATACCGACAACATGTCCCTGTTAGGGCTGACGTTTGACTACGGTCCGTACGGCTTCCTTGATGACTATCAGCCGGGTTACATCTGTAACCATTCGGACTATCAGGGGCGTTACCGTTTCGACAACCAGCCTGCGGTGGGGCTGTGGAACCTTCAGCGGCTTGCGCAAAGCCTGTCGCCGTTTATCGACGTCGATGCCCTGAACGATGCGCTGGACAGCTATCAGGAGATCCTGCTGCGAGAATATGGTGTGTTAATGCGCAACAAGCTGGGGCTGATGACGCAGGAAAAAGGCGATAACGCGCTATTGAATGGGCTATTTGCCATCATGGTGCGTGAAGGCAGCGACTATACCCGAACCTTCCGTATGCTGAGCCAGACCGCGCAGCAGAGCGCCGCGTCACCGCTGCGCGACGAGTTCATCGATCGTCAGGCGTTTGATGACTGGTTTGCCGTTTACCGGACGCGTTTACAGCAGGAACAGATTGATGACGATACCCGCCAGACGCGGATGAAGGCGGTTAACCCGGCGATGGTGTTGCGCAACTGGCTGGCGCAGCGGGCCATTGAGCAGGCAGAGCAGGGGGATTATACCGAGCTGCATCGGCTGCATATCGCCCTGCGCACGCCGTTTGCCGACCGGGAGGATGACTATGTCAGCCGCCCGCCGGACTGGGGCAAGCGGCTGGAAGTGAGCTGCTCAAGCTAAGGGGCGAGAAAAACCTGCGGTGCGGCGTGCGCCGGATGTCTGCCGACGTGCACCTGCGCACCGTACCAGTGTGCCAGCGCGTCGGCCTGCAAAACCGTCTCCGGTATGCCCTGAGAAACAATCCTGCCGTTGTGTAACAGCAGGATCCGGTCCGACCATAATGCGGCAAGATTGAGATCGTGCAGCACCACGCAGGCGTGAAGATGGCCCTGACGGGTCAGCGATTTCAACAGGCGCAGCAGATGCTGCTGGTGGTAGAGATCCAGCGCTGAAGTGGGTTCGTCGAGAAACAGCCAGCCGCGCGGCGTTCCGTCACGCCACAGCTGCGCCAGCGCGCGGGCGAGCTGGACGCGCTGCTGCTCGCCGCCGGAGAGGGCATGATAACGCCTGCCGGCCAGCGGCAGGCAACCGGTCAGCTGCAACACCTCACGCACAATCGACGGTTCCGGGTGACGCGTCCAGGGCGCACGCCCCATGCCAACGATCTCCTCCACCTGCCAGTCAAATCCAGGCTGAGACTGCTGGCGCATCACTGCCCGATAGCGGGACAGCGTCTGCGGATGCCATTCATCCAGCGCTTTTCCCGCCAGCGAACAGCCGCCGCTGTCGGGTTTCAGGTAGCCGGTCAGCAGCCGCAGCAGCGTGGATTTCCCCGCGCCGTTGGGGCCGATCAATGTAACCAGCTCTCCCTGCGACAGTGACAGCGAAACGTTATCTGTCAGCGTGCGGCCAGATCGGATAAAAGTAAGATTTTCAGCCGTATAACGTTCAGCCATGCTGTTCTCCACGACGAAAAATGAGCCATAAGAACCAGGGTGCACCAAGGATACTGGTGAGCAGGCCGACCGGCATTTCTGCCGGAGCGACCAGGGTGCGCGCGACCGTATCCGCCACCAGCAGCAGTAATGCGCCCGCGAGTACCGTGCCGGGGAGGGTTGCCCGGTGATCGGCGCCCAGCCACATGCGCATCAGGTGCGGCACCACGAGTCCGACAAAGCCAATCACGCCGCTGACGGCGACAGCCGCAGCGACCAGCAGGGCGCTGCATAACAGTAATATTCGCTGTACAAGGGCAACGTCCACGCCAAGGTAATGCGCTTCCTCCTCACCCAGTTGCAGTAAATTTAATGCGCTGGCACAACGCCAGATCGCCAGAACGGCAGGCACCATCAGCGAGGTCACGGCGAGCAGCGTTGACCACTGTGCCTGACCAAGACTTCCCATTCCCCAGAGTGAAAGCTGACGCAGCTGGGCGTCATTGCTGACCCACGAAAGCACACCCACTGCCGCACCGCACAGGGCATTGATGGCGATACCCACCAGCAACAGACGTGACAGAGAGGGGTCACGCTGCTTGCTGAGCAGGAAGATCACGCCAGTGGCTGCCAGCGCCCCAAGAAATGCCGCCAGCATAGGGGCGTAAAGCATCACCAGCGCAGGCAGCGAGAGCGGGAGCACCACCCACAGGGCGACGGCCAGCGCCGCACCGCTGCTGATCCCGAGCAGGCCCGGGTCGGCCAGTGGATTGCGGAACAGCCCCTGCATGACGCAGCCGGCGAGCGCCAGCGATCCGCCAATCACCAGCGCCAGCAGTACGCGGGGCAGACGGATGGTAAGCCAGATCTGGCGTAGTGTCTCATCGCTGCCGCTCCACAGCACGTTCACCGGCAGGCGTAACGCCCCAAAACCGGTGGCCATGAACGTCATGACGGTAAGCAACCCCGCCAGAAGCCATAACGATAACGTGATGCGCCGGGACATCAGGGCAGTTGCTCCGCTCTGGCACGCAGCTGTTGTATGGCTTTCGGCGTGCGGACGCTGAAGCCCAGCAGGGCCATATCATCAATAGCCAGCATCTGCTTGCTTCGTCCCGCTGGCGTTTGCGCCAGGCCGGGCAGTTTCCACAGATTTTCTTCGCCGCCCAGCGCGTTAAGACCGTCCTGCGAAATCACCACCAGATCCGGCTGGCTGGCCATCACCCCCTCCTGGGAAAGCGGCTGATAGCGGGTAAAGCCCTGCATGGCGTTCTGCAACCCGGCGGCGCGTATTGCCGCATCCGCGCCGGTCTGTTGCCCGGCCGCCATTGCGGTCATTCCGCCGTGGCTGAGGATAAACAGCACCCGCTTGTTGAGCGGTGTTGAGGGCAGTGCCGCCAGCGCCTGACGCAGCGAGTTGCGCAGGGTTTCCCCTTGCGCCTCATGATGCGTCGCCTGAGCTATCACCTGTACTTTTTCGTCAATCGCGCGCAGGTCAGGCGTGCCGGGAACGGTAACCACCCGGACGTGGCTCTGTTCAACCTGTTTCAGCGCCAGAGAGGGCTGCGCCTGGTCGCTTGCCAGCACCAGCGTCGGGCGTACGGACAAAATTCCCTCCGCATTCAGCTGGCGAAGATACCCCACGTCAGGCAGCGCATTTGTCGCCTGCGGCCACTGGCTGGTACTGTCGCGCGCAACCAGAGAAGACTCCGCGCCGAGGGCGTAGACGATCTCCGTCACGTCGCCGCCGAGGGCGACAATTCTCTCCGGCGCGGCGACGGCGACCAGCGGCAGGGCGCAGAGCAGGGCGAACCAGTTTTTCATGCGGCCAGCCCTTCTGGCGTCAGGGCGTCAATCTGGCGGCGCCACTGGCTCTGCTCAGGCTCGCCTTCGGTACGCTGCCCGTAGAGCTGGGCGATCTGAGTGCCGTCCGCAGCAAACAGCTCCAGGCTGGTAACGTGTCCGTCCGCCGTAGGCTTGCGCGTTACCCACGTCTCGGCGATAGTCTCCTCCAGCAGATGCAGGGTAAAGGTTGGGTTGAAGATGTTCAGCCAGCCCTTCATGGGCGTCAGTTTTTCCACCACACCGGTGAAGATCTGCACGCAGCCGCGGTTGCCGACGAAGATCATGATTTCGTTTCCGTCCTGTCGCGCCGTCTCCAGCAGCTGTGCCAGCGCGCTGTTATCCACCTTACAGGCCAGATCGTCACTCACCAGACGAAACGCCTGCTGGCGGCTCAGGTTATGGCGCTTCAGTAAGCTAAAGAACTGATGCACATCGGTCATGGCGCGCCACTCTTTCTCCACCGAGCCTGCATCAGCACCGTCGGAATGCGCAGGGGCATCGACAGCCTTCAGTGCCAGAGTGGGGTTATCGGCAATGATAAAACGGGTCAGCACGTCGCCCCAGGCGGCAACGTCGGTGTGATCCGTGGTGTAGACCTTCAGTAAAGCGTCGCCCTGATGATCGAAGAACTGAATGCTCTGACGTTCGCCGCGGGAGGTCGTTTCACTTATGTGAAACGCGCTCGCCCACTGGTTGAGGAACAAACGCAGATCCAGCGCGCGCGGATTCAGCACCAGTCCGGCGTGGCCGCCGAGGTGCTGGTTAGTAAACGCCCCGACCTGTTCGTGAACGGCGTATTCGTTACGGCAGATGCATTTGGTTTCCCCCACCGACTCCAGCGCTGCCAGAATCTCACGGATTTCACCGCGCAGCCGCCAGGCGTCGTGTCCAACGCGCGCAAATGCCAGCTCTGCTTCGCTGATGTGCATTAATCCGGCGATATCACGGGCGTACTTACCCGGATGTTCTTCTTTAAGCTCAAGCCAGCGTGTGTAGTGACCCATAATCTTATCCTTCTGAATCGTTGCCCCGAAGGGAATTACCATTGATAACTGACGAAGATCTTGCCGTTGCGGCCATCCTGCGGGATGCCTTGTGGTGACCAGTAGGCTTTGTCGAAGGCGTTCCCCAGCACGAGGGTGGTGGTGATGCCTTTGAACTGCTGCTGGCCTTTATAGCTGACGTAGAAATCATTCACTGCGTAGCCAGGCTGCTCGCTGTAGCTGCTGCTGATGTGCGTTGAACGTTCGACGAAGGTGCCGATCCAGCCCACGGAGAAGCCGCTTTGCGCCACGGGGATATCCAGCTTGCTGGTGACGGTGTCCGGGTTGATGCTGGAGATGTATTCGCCCGTGTCGGTATCTTTCCCGCGTGTGCGGTTGTAGGCCACGTCCAGGTTGAACAGACTGGTCGCGTAAGTCGCCATCATGTCCCAGCCCCAGATTTTAGCATTTGGTACGTTATAGGACATGGTGGTGGCCGCCGCAAAATCGACGGTAGTGGAGATGTAATCTTTCGCTTTGGTGTCGAAGTAGCTGGCTTTGAACTCCAGCGCGTCGTTGGCGAGCAGCAGATCGTCAAAACGTAGCCCAAAACCGAACTCCTGGGTTTCGTTAGTTTCCGGACGCAGGTTCGGGTTCGGCACCCAGTAGTTGGTGTAGAAGCTGCCGATAGAGAAGTGCTTCGAGTCGTTATACATCTCGCCCATCGTTGGCGCACGGAAGGCCTGGGCGTAAGAGCCGAACAGCATCAGCCAGTCGGCTGGACTCACGGTTAACCCGGCGCGTGATGACCACTTATCCGCATCCACGTCGTCGTAACCGTCGCTGCTGCCGCGGTAGTTGTCGTAACGCGTCCCGCCGAGAAGCGTTACCGGCAGGTCGCGCAGAGTGATCTCATCCTGCAACCAGCCGGAGCTGAAGTCGATTTTCGCGTCCGGGAAGCCGGTGGTCGCGCCGCCAGGGTGTTGCTCCTGACGATAGTATTCCCCGCCGTAGGTCAGCAGGTGCGAGGCGAAGGAGTCGCTGAACAGGCGGGTGCGGTTTTCCACTTTGCCGCCTTTGGTAGTCTGCTTACGGAACTCGCCGCTGGCGTCGATGTTCTGGGCGTTGATCCGCGCTTCGGACCAGTAAATTTTCGCATCGGCGTTCAGCCAGTCGTTTCCGGCTGGCGCAATGCGGTAGCCAAGCTGGGCATCGCGCTGAATGGTGGAACGATCGGTCATCGGGTTACTGCTGCTGGCATCCGTGGTCTGCGGATTTTTCGGCTCCTGCGCGTCGTTGTTGTAGTAGCGCAGGGAGCCACTCAGCGTCTGCGCCGGATCGATTTTCCAGCTGCCTTTCGCCAGCATATTGTTGATGGATTCGTCGTTTGGCGCCCTCGCGCCGTCACTCTGGCGAATGTCGCCGCGATCGCGGCTGGACCAGGAGACCAGACCGTCCAGGGTATCGGTGCGGCCATAGGCGCTGGCACCCATCCCGATGCTATGATCGCCCGTTGCACCGGTAGCAAATACGCGATAGCCGCTGTTTTTACCTGCATCCAGCAGATCGCTGGCGTCGACGGTGTCATACGAAATTACGCCGCCCAGCGCGCCGCTGCCGTACAGCAAGGCGGAAGGACCACGTACTACTTCAATACGTTTGATCAGCGCCGGATCGAGGAACGTGCTGTTCAGGTGTCCGGTATCAGTGCCCTGGCGCACGCCATCCACCAGTATCAGCACGCCACGGCGGTCATAGCCCCGGAGGTTAACGTCCTGACCGTTGGTGCGCCCGGTGCCGTCCAGCATCAGACCGGGCACCTTGCGCAGCAGGTCGGCGGCGGAGCTGGCGGTCTGGTTTTCCGGCGCGGTGGCGTCAATCACGCTCACCATCATGGGGGCTTCAAAGGCGCTGCGGGCATTGCCGGTGGCGGTGACGGTGATCTCGTCTGCGGCGGCAAACGTAACGCCCGGCAGGGTGCTGACAATCGCCAGCGCCAGAAGAGACGGGCGTAAAGACGCGGATTGCAGGTGTGGCATAGCAACTCTCCATAAGAATTGAAAAGCGCTGGCTGCCTGGGGATCACCTGGGTGGCTGGCGAATGTGTTGTCTGGTTTATTTAGTCAGGATCAGTTTTCCGGCATTGGTCTGGCGCAGCAGGTAGTGCTGGCCGTCATGCTCGATAATGACCCGTCCCTCCTCACCCAACAGGCTTTTGCTGTCGATTCGGCGATCGGTGGGAGCAGGGGACGGTGCTGTGTGTGTTTTTGTTGGCGTTGCCGCGCTGTTATCGGTAGGTGACATAATGTTTATAAATAACAATCAATGTAACAATGATAATCATTATCAATAAACTGCAAATTCACGGCAAGCGTTTTTGTGAAAATTGTGTGACGGGATCAAATTTGGGGGAGAGGTGCGGTCTGATGCCCTCACCCCGACCCTCTCCCACGGGGAGAGGGAGAAGGGCACGTACCGTAGGCCGGGTAAGCGCAGCGTCACCCGGCAGGATTTTAAAAGCGTGTGTCCACGGCTGAAGCCAGCATCTCCAGCAGCAGCTCGCTGTCTTCCCAGCTCAGGCACGGGTCGGTGATCGACTGGCCGTAGACCATTTGCTGTCCGGCGACGATCTTCTGCGTGCCTTCTTTGATAAAACTCTCCGCCATAATTCCTGCAATGGCGGTCGAGCCGCTGCGGATCTGCTGGCAAACTTCCTCGCAGACGTCCAGCTGGCGGCGGTGCTGTTTCTGACAGTTGCCGTGGCTGAAATCCACCACCAGATGCTCCGGCAGGTCAAATTCCGCCAGCGTTTCGCAGGCGGCGGCAATATCTTCTGCATGGTAATTCGGTTTTTTACCGCCACGCATAATGATATGTCCGAACGGGTTGCCGCTGGTCTGGTAGATGGTCATCTGGCCGTTTTTATCCGGGGAGAGGAACATATGGCTGGCGCGTGACGCGCGGATGGCATCTACGGCAATTCGGGTATTGCCGTCCGTTCCGTTTTTGAAGCCCACCGGGCAGGAGAGCGCCGACGCCATTTCACGGTGGATCTGGCTTTCGGTGGTACGTGCGCCAATCGCGCCCCAGCTAATGAGGTCGGCAATAAACTGTCCGGTCACCATATCCAGAAATTCGGTGGCAGTTGGCACGCCCAGCTCGTTAACCTGTAACAGCAGCTTGCGCGCCAGCGTAATACCGTGATTCACCCGGTAGCTACCGTTCAGATCGGGATCGGAAATCAATCCTTTCCAGCCCACGACGGTACGGGGCTTTTCAAAGTAGGTACGCATCACGATCTCCAGGCGATCCTGATACGTGCCGCGCAGCGTCTGAAGGCGTTGTGCATAATCCATTGCCGCGTCGAGGTCGTGGATGGAGCAGGGGCCAATCACCACCAGAAGACGTTTGTCTTCACCATTGAGAATTTTTTCGATGCGGCGACGGGAGGCCGTCACATGGTCCGCCACCTCGGCGGAAACGGGATGCAGCCGGGCCAGTTCAGCCGGTGTGACCAGGCTATCAATGCGCGCGGTGCGCAGTTCGTCGGTTTTGTTCATGGAATGTCTCAGAAATTTTTTGCTTCATCGGCAGACTACCGGGAAGTGATGGCCATCACCTTAAACCAATCCCTGCTGATTTCAAGTTCGGGGCACGTCGCCCCGAGGATGGCATGATAATAACTGAAACTGGATTAATGTACTAGCATATTAGTACATGCGGCGATTCAGCCCCATGATATCGAGGATCTTGGTGGCAATTTCTTCTACTGAATAGTTGGTACTGTTCAGCCAGGGAATTTGATTTTTCCGGTATAGCGCTTCGACTTCGGAGACTTCCATTCGGCACTGGCGCATCGAGGCGTAGCGGCTGTTCTCGCGACGTTCTTCGCGGATCGCTGCCAGTCGTTCCGGGTTGATGGTCAGCCCAAACAGCTTATGCTGGAGCGGCTTGAGCGCGGCGGGCAGCACCAGGTTATCCATATCATCGGCAATAAAGGGGTAGTTGGCGGCGCGAATGCCAAACTGCATGGCCAGGTAAAGGCTGGTGGGGGTTTTACCGCAGCGCGACACGCCGAGCAAAATCACCTGCGCCTGGTCGAGATTGCGCAGGGAGATCCCGTCGTCGTGCGCCAGGGTGTAGTCAATGGCGGCAATACGCGCATCGTATTTGGTCAGGTTACCGGGGTTCAGCCCGTGGGTACGGTGGGCGATCGGCGTCGGGTCGAGCTTCAGCTCGCTTTGCAAGGGAGCAACCAGCGCCTGCACGATGTCCTGACAGAAGCCCTCGCTTTGCAAAATGATGTTGCGGATCTCAGGGATCACAATGGAATAGAACACCAGCGGACGAACGCCGGTCTGCTGGTAAATGGCGTCGATCTGGTCCTTGACCGCTTTGGCCCGGCTCTCATTTTCCACGAACGGCAACGTGATGCTGTTTATCGATACCGGAAACTGCGACATCACCGCGTGTCCCAGCACCTCGGCGGTTATCGCCGTCCCATCAGAAATATAAAAAACGTGGCGATCGACAGCATTATCCATTTTATCCACCCTGAATAGCGTACGTAATTGCCTGAAAGCATAAATTAAAAAAGTTAATTTCACAGCAAAGAACTTATCTGAATTTAAAATGAAATGGTGTTTTTGATTTTCCTGAAAAGTGGATTTCATTTTTCGAATAGCGGCTTTATTTCTATGGTTTTTGCCGGAATCTATAGGAATCATCGGGTTAGCGAGTGCCGGGAAACTGTCCGAAAAGTTGAAAATTTAAATTGCTTACACGATTCACCGTTTTTTTAGCGGAAATAAATATGCCAGTATAAATACGTAGTCAGGTGTTTCTTACTCCGATCAAATATCACAAAAGGATTGTTTCGATGTCCAACAATGGCTCGTCACCGCTGGTGCTTTGGTATAACCAACTCGGCATGAATGATGTAGACAGAGTTGGGGGCAAAAATGCCTCCCTGGGTGAAATGATTACAAATCTGTCCGGTATGGGTGTCTCCGTACCTAACGGGTTTGCCACAACCGCCGATGCGTTTAACCTGTTTTTAGACCAGAGCGGTGTAAACCAGCGCATTTACGACCTGCTGGATAAAACGGATATTGATGATGTCACCGAGCTTGCCAAAGCCGGCGCGCAAATCCGCCAGTGGATTATCGACACACCTTTCCAGCCGGAACTGGAAAAAGCCATTCACGACGCGTACAACCAGCTCTCCGCTGACGACGCGCAGGCCTCCTTTGCCGTGCGCTCTTCCGCCACCGCGGAAGATATGCCGGACGCCTCTTTCGCCGGTCAGCAGGAAACGTTCCTGAACGTTCAGGGCTATGACGCGGTGCTGGTGGCGGTGAAGCACGTCTTCGCCTCCCTCTTCAACGACCGCGCCATCTCCTATCGCGTCCATCAGGGCTATGACCACCGCGGCGTCGCGCTCTCCGCAGGCGTACAGCGCATGGTGCGTTCCGACGTAGGCTCTTCCGGCGTGATGTTCTCTATCGACACTGAATCCGGCTTCGACCAGGTGGTGTTTATCACCTCCGCGTGGGGTCTGGGCGAAATGGTGGTGCAGGGGGCGGTAAACCCTGACGAATTCTACGTGCACAAGCCTACGCTGGCGGCTAACCGTCCGGCAGTGGTACGTCGCACCATGGGCTCGAAAAAAATTCGCATGATCTATGCTCCGACGCAAGAGCATGGCAAGCAGGTCACCATTGAAGATGTGCCGCAGGAGCAGCGGGATCGCTTCTCACTGACCGACGCCGAAGTGGAAGAGCTGGCGAAGCAGGCGGTGCAGATTGAAAAACACTATGGCCGTCCAATGGACATCGAGTGGGCGAAAGACGGACACACCGGCAAGCTGTTTATCGTGCAGGCGCGTCCGGAAACCGTACGTTCACGCGGTCAGGTCATGGAGCGCTACACCCTGCACGCGCAGGGCAAAATTGTCGCGGAAGGCCGCGCAATTGGTCACCGCATCGGTGCCGGTCCGGTGAAAGTGATCCACGACATCAGCGAGATGAACCGCATTCAGCCTGGCGACGTGCTGGTGACCGATATGACCGACCCGGACTGGGAACCGATCATGAAAAAAGCGGCTGCCATCGTCACCAACCGCGGCGGCCGTACCTGTCACGCGGCTATTATCGCCCGTGAGCTGGGGATCCCGGCGGTAGTCGGCTGCGGTGATGCCACCGAGCGCATGAAGGACGACCAGAAGGTGACGGTCTCCTGTGCCGAAGGCGATACCGGCTACGTGTATGCCGATATCCTCGACTTCAGCGTGAAAAGTTCCAGCGTGGATACCATGCCGGACCTGCCGCTGAAGATCATGATGAACGTCGGCAACCCGGACCGCGCGTTTGACTTCGCCTGCCTGCCGAACGAAGGCGTGGGCCTGGCGCGTCTGGAATTTATTATTAACCGTATGATCGGGGTGCATCCGCGTGCGCTGCTGGAGTTCGACGACCAGGACGCAAAACTGCAAAACGAAATCCGCGAGATGATGAAGGGTTACGACTCGCCGAGAGAGTTCTATGTGGGTCGTCTGACGGAAGGGATCGCCACGCTCGGCGCGGCCTTCTACCCGAAACGCGTGATCGTGCGTCTGTCGGACTTTAAGTCCAACGAATACGCCAACCTGGTGGGCGGTGAACGCTACGAGCCGGAAGAAGAGAACCCGATGCTGGGCTTCCGCGGCGCCGGACGCTACGTGTCGGAAAGCTTCCGCGACTGCTTCGCGCTGGAGTGCGAGGCGGTAAAACGCGTGCGCAATGACATGGGGCTGACCAACGTGGAGATCATGATCCCGTTCGTGCGTACCGTGGACCAGGCGAAAGCGGTGGTGGACGAGCTGGCGCGTCAGGGGCTGAAGCGCGGCGAGAACGGGCTGAAGATCATCATGATGTGCGAAATCCCGTCCAACGCCCTGCTGGCCGAGCAGTTCCTGGAGCACTTCGACGGCTTCTCCATTGGCTCGAATGACATGACGCAGCTGGCGCTCGGCCTGGACCGCGACTCCGGCGTCGTCTCTGAGCTGTTCGATGAGCGTAACGAGGCGGTGAAAGCGCTGCTCTCCATGGCCATCCGCGCGGCGAAGAAACAGGGTAAATATGTCGGGATTTGCGGCCAGGGTCCTTCTGACCATGAAGACTTTGCGGCCTGGCTGATGGATGAGGGGATTGATAGCCTCTCCCTTAACCCGGACACCGTGGTGCAGACCTGGCTGAGCCTGGCAGAGCTGAACAAGTAAAACCTGCACAACCTGAAAAAGGCGAGGATATCTGTCCTCGCCTTTTTTATTTTCCTGCGAATATGCTCACCATCACAAATAAAGCAAAAAACCAAATATCATAATTTATCTGTTAATTTAGACAATTGTTAGCGGGCAGGGCGTTGCTAATACTTGAGCCTTACCGCGTACATCCGTCGGGATGATGCGCGACTGGTTGAAATACGTTTTAACCTGATAAAAAGGCAAATAACAATGACAATCTCCTCTGTATTACGTACCAAAGATAAAATAGGTTATGGCCTCGGCGATATGGCCAGCGCGCTGGTCTGGCAAACGGCAACGTTATTTCTCGCTTATTTCTATACGGACGTATTCGGTTTGCCTGCGGCCATTATGGGCACCATGTTTTTAGTGGTGCGCGTGGTCGATGCGTTTGTCGACCCGTGCATTGGCGCGCTGGTGGACCGCACTCAGACCCGCCACGGTCGTTTTCGTCCCTGGCTGCTCTGGTTTGCCATTCCGTTTGGCGTGAGCTGCCTGATTACCTTCTACGTACCCGATGCCGGGGCGACGGCAAAAATTGTCTATGCCTGCGTAACCTATGCCATCCTGAGTCTGATCTATTCCGCGATTAACGTCCCTTACTGTGCCATGCCTGGCGCGCTGACGCTCGACCCGCGCGAACGCCACTCGCTGCAATCCTGGCGCTTTGGCCTGTCGTTTATCGGCGGGTTGATTGTAACCGTCATCGCGCTGCCGCTGGTCTCATTATTAGGACAGGGGAATGTGCAAAAAGGCTATTTCTATGCCATGAGCCTGATGGGGCTGCTGGGTATTGTTTTATTCTTCTGCTGCTTCTTTATGACCCGGGAGCGTTACTCGCCGCGCAATGACACCTCCGGCTCGATGCTGACGGATTTAAAACTGCTGGCCGCCAATAGCCAGTGGCGAATTGTTTTTCTGTTTAATATTTTACTGTTAACCGCCGTCGTGACGCGTGGCTCTGCGACCATGTATTACGTTAACTATGTTCTGTTACGTCCGGAACTGGTTTTTGCCTTTATTGTTTCCGGCATGGTGGCCTCCTTAAGTGGCGCATTATTATCTGAACGTCTGCTGGGGAAATTTGACCGGGTGCGTGCCTATCAGTGGACCATTATTTCTTTCGTTATTTTTGGCGCGCTGATTTTCTTCATTCCGCCTTCGCAGGTGTGGCTGATATTCGGTCTGAATATTGTGTTTAGTTTTATTCAGAACCTGACCACGCCGCTGCAATGGACCATGTTCTCCGATGTGGTGGACTACGAAGAACACCGTAGCGGCCGCCGCCTTGACGGGCTGGTCTTTTCTACCGCCCTGTTTGCCATCAAATTTGGGCTGGCGCTGGGCGGGGCGGTGGTCGGTTGGGTGCTTGGCATGGTGGATTACGCGCCGGGTCAGGCAAACCAGGCGCCTCACGTTCTCGCAACCATCAATGCCCTGTTCACCCTGATCCCCTGCGCGCTGTTCCTCTGCATGGTGGCGCTCCTTGCCATCTACAAACTTAACAGCCGACTGGTGGACAGCATCGCCCGCGAGCTGGCCAGCAAACGCGATAGTCGAAACGATACGGGGCAGCTCAGCCCGGCAACCCAATCCGCACTACAGGAGTAAACCATGACTGCGATCTACAAGGACGCGGGACGTTCCGTACACGAGCGTGTCGCTGATTTACTGGCGCGTATGACGCCGCAAGAGAAATTTGCCCAGATGCACGCGTACTGGCTGATCCTCGATGAACACGGCAACCACCGCGAGCGCAGCGATCTGAGCGATGAATTCGCCGGCGTGAGTGAACAGGCGTCCCTCAGCGAAAGGCTGAAGCTGGGCGTCGGGCAGATCACCCGCCCGCTCGGCACGCACATTGTTGATGCAAAAACCGGCGTGCGTGCCGCCAACCGCCTGCAACGCATGATGATGGAGGAGACCCGGCTCGGCATTCCGGCGCTGTTTCATGAGGAGTGTCTGGTGGGGCTGCTGTGCAAAGATGCAACGCTGTTCCCGTCGTCGCTGAACTACGGTTCTACCTGGGACCCGGCGCTGGTGCAGCGCGCGGCGGAGCAGATTGGCAAAGAGGCCCGGTCTGTCGGGTGCCAGCACGGGCTGGCCCCGGTGCTGGATGTCTCGCGCGATGTGCGCTGGGGACGGACGGAAGAGACCTTTGGGGAAGATCCGTGGCTGGTAGGGGTGATGGCGACGGCGTACGTGAAGGGGTTGCAGGGCGATAAGCGCGATCTGCTGGCGACCCTGAAACATTACGTCGGCCACTCCTTCAGCGAAGGGGCGCGCAATCATGCGCCGGTCCATCTCGGTTTCAGCGAGCTTAACGATACCTTCCTGCTGCCGTTTGAGATGGCGGTAAAGCTGGCCAACGCCGGTTCGGTGATGCCAGCCTATCACGACATTGATAATCAGCCAGGGCACAGCGACCATTTTCTGCTCACCACCGTGCTGCGTGAACAGTGGGGCTTCGACGGCATTATCGTGGCGGATTACGGCGGCGTCAGCCTGCTGCACCAGCACCACGGGATTTCTCACGATCCAGCACAATCGGCGGCGCTGGCGTTTAACGCCGGGCTGGACGTGGAACTGCCGAAGGATGACTGCGCGCGTCATCTGGCTGAAGCGGTAGAGCGTGGGCTCATCTCAATGGCGAAAGTGGATGAGATTGTGGCGCGCGTGCTAAGTGAAAAATTCCGTCTCGGGCTGTTTGAAAAACCGTACGCCGACGAAGACGGTATCGATTTGCAGAATGAGGCGACCCGGCAGGTGGCGCGCGAGGTGGCAACAAAATCGATCACGCTGCTGGAAAATAACGGCATTTTGCCCCTCGGCGGAAAACCCCGTGTAGCGGTAGTGGGGCCGACGGCGGACGATCCACTGGCGTTACTGAGCGGCTACAGCTTCCCGGTTCACCTGATTATCAGCGATATGGTTGAAGAGACCTCGCAGGTGACTACCCCGCGCGCGGCGCTGGAACAGTACCTTGGCGCATCACAGATACGTTACGCCAAAGGGTGTCTCATTATCGAAAAACGGATGGCGGGCGCGCCGGTGTTCCCGGGCGACAGCGGCGGTAAGCCGATGCAGCAATCGCCGGTTTCACAACGCACGGATTTGATCCCCGACGCCGTGAGCGCGGCAAAAGAGAGTGACATGGTGGTGGCCTGCGTGGGCGACCTCGCCGGGCTATTCCAGAGCGGCACCGTGGGGGAAGGTTCGGATACCGATTCGCTGGATCTGCCGGGCGTGCAGCAACAGCTGCTGGAGGCGCTGGTGGCAACCGGTAAGCCAGTGATTGTCGTCATGACGGGTGGGCGTCCTTATAACCTTCAGGGGCTGGAAGAGAAGGTGGCCGCGCTGATGATGGCCTGGGCGCCGGGGCAGGAAGGGGGCTGGGCGATTGCCGATGTCTTAACCGGCCGCGCGGAGCCGCAGGGCAGGCTGGTAGTGAGCGTGCCGAAAAACGCCGGGGCGATGCCGTACTACTATAACCACAAGCTGAAAAGCGGCGGCACGCCGTTTGCGTTCCATTTCGGCGCACTTTACCCGTTCGGTTACGGTCTCGGCTGGACGCAGTTTCGCTGGGGCGCGGCCCGCCTGACGGAAAGCCGCGTCCCGATCGACGGAGAGGTGGCGTTAAGCGTCGATATCACCAACACCGGCGAGCGCAGCGGCAGCGAAGTGGTACAGGTGTACGTACGCGATAAGGTCGCTACGCAGGTGCGTCCGCTTCAGGAGCTGAAAGCGTTCCAGCGCGTTACGCTTTTACCGGGAGAAACCGCCACGCTGACCTTTACCCTGCCGGTGGAGATGTTTAATTTCACCCGCCGGGACGGGAAGCGGATTGTCGAGCCAGGGGAATTTGAGCTACAGGTTGGCGCGTCCTCGGCGGATATACGCGAGGTGGTGAACGTGCTGGTAACCGGGGAGACGCGGGAGCTGGCGGGGGAATGGCGTATGCTCAGCCGCTGTGACATTACACGGGCGTAAAAAGGATAAAAAAAAGCCCATCGTGGGAGATGGGCAAAGACTACACACAGCAATTCGTTGTTTCACTCAGGGGATTTCCATGCTTATAAATCAAGGTGTTGATTTATAACCGTGTCTTAATAGTAGGCATGCCAGGATTTTGAGTCGATCGGATTCGTCTCAATAGTTAAAGGCAGGTAAAGATTTCTTGAAGAGAATGACGGTTTTAGGCAGAAAAAGGCGGGTCTGACCAGTGTGCAGAGAATAAATAGTTTAGCAACGTTTAAGTATTGCTGTGGAGAGTGTAGCCGGGTAAGCGTTAGCGCCACCCGGCCTACGTTCTTACTGCGCGTTCTTATCTTCCAGTTCTTCAAGTTCGCTTAAGATGACGTCAGGGTCGGTTCCCGGCGGCGGCACTTCATGCACCCAGGCGGAGAAGAGACGCCAGGTTACCGCAAGCAGCACCGGACCGATGAACAGGCCAATCATGCCGAAGGCAATTAACCCCCCGATCACCCCGGACAGGATCAGAATCAGCGGCAGGTCAGCGCCCATGCGGATGAGGAGGGGACGGATCACGTTATCCATGGTGCCCACCACGCAACTCCAGACCAGTAGCACCGTGCCCCAGGTCGTGTCCCCCGTCCAGTAAAGCCAGATAATGCAGGGAACCAGCACCAGCAGCGGACCGAGCTGAGCCAGACAGGTCATCAGCATGACGACGGTGAAAATGGTGGCATAAGGTACGCCGGAAATTGCCAGCCCGATTCCGCCAAGTACAGCCTGCACCAGCGCTGTGACCACCACGCCGAGCGCTACCGCGCGGACGGCCTGGGCTGCCAGCAGCACGGCCGCATCGCCGCGTTTACCTGCCAGTCGGGTGGCGAAATGACGTACCCCCAGCGCAACCTGCTCGCCGCGCCAGTACAGCAGGGCGCTGAAGACCAGCATCAACGTACAGTGCATCATGAAGCGACCAATGTGCGCAGCCTGCCCCACAAACCAGGTGGTGGTTGTGCCGATGTACGGACGCACTTTGGCCATCAGGGCGCTACCGCCCATCTCCAGCAGGCTGTGCCAGCCGCTGTACAGTTTTGCGCCCACAACAGGAATACTGTTCAGCCACGCGAGATCCGGCAGCGTCATATCACCGCTGGTGACCGCGCGAATAACCGGGCCGCTACTGTCAACCAGGCTGTTAACCAGCAGTGCAATGGGAATAATAAACAGCAGGAACAACAGCAGCGTCATCACCAGCACGGCCAGGCCGCGGCGACCAAACAGCAGTTTCTGCAAACGTAAGAGTAAAGGCCAGGTTGCGACGACGACGGTCGCGGCCCAGGCAAATCCGAGCACGAAAGGACGAACAATCCACAGACACGCAATAATCATAATGGCTAAGAACAGCACCGACAGCAGTATCTGCGCGACATCCCTGGGCTGACGAAGATTGACCATAAACGAAACTTTCCTTAAATGAACACCAGCAAGGCTGATGGGAATATAAACCGCATCTCTCTAATCATTAGTGATTTCAGCGATTTTTGACAGGCGGATTTTGCCCGTAATTCTACGAAGCACATAAGAAAAAAATGTGATAAAACTTTCCAGACACAACGCAAACGATTTCACACTATTCTCATTAGGGTCGACAGCAATGATCCCACAGATTTCTCAGGCACCGGGCGTCGTTCAGCTGGTGCTTAATTTTTTGCAGGCACTGGAGCAACAGGGTTTTACAGGTGACACCGCCACCGATTATGCCGACAGGCTGACGATGGCGACCGATAACAGTATTTACCAGCTTCTTCCCGATGCCGTCGTTTTCCCGCGCTCTACCGCCGATGTGGCGCTCATCGCCCGTCTGGCGTCGCAGGAGCGTTTCAGCACCTTGGTCTTTACCCCACGCGGCGGCGGGACGGGTACCAACGGGCAGGCGCTGAACCAGGGCATCATCATTGATATGTCCCGCTATATGAACCGCATCATTGAGATCAACCCGGAAGAGGGGTGGGTGCGAGTGGAAGCGGGGGTGATCAAAGATCAGCTGAATCAGTTTTTGAAACCTTACGGCTATTTTTTTGCGCCAGAGCTTTCCACCAGTAACCGCGCGACCATTGGCGGGATGATCAACACCGATGCCTCGGGGCAGGGCTCGCTGGTCTACGGCAAAACCTCCGATCACGTTATGGGTGTGCGGGCGGTGCTGCTGGGGGGCGATATCCTCGATACCCAACCGATGCCGATCGAACTGGCCGAAACGCTGGCAAAAGAGAGCACCACCAGCGGACGGATTTATCGTACCGTGCTGGAGCGCTGCCGCGAAAATCGCGAACTGATCCTCAACAAATTCCCGAAGCTTAACCGCTTCCTGACGGGCTACGATCTGCGCCATGTCTTTAATGACGATCTGAGCCAGTTCGATCTTACCCGCGTACTGACCGGGTCAGAAGGGACGCTGGCCTTCATCACCGAAGCGCGTCTGGATATCACCCGGTTGCCAAAGGTGCGCCGTCTGGTGAATGTCAAATACAACTCCTTTGACTCCGCGCTGCGTAATGCACCGTTTATGGTGGAGGCGCGGGCGCTGTCGGTGGAAACCGTCGATTCAAAAGTTCTGAACCTGGCCCGGGAAGATATCGTCTGGCATTCGGTGAGCGAACTGATTACCGACGTGCCGGATAAAGAGATGCTCGGCCTGAACATCGTCGAGTTCGCCGGGGATGACGCAGAGCTGATTGAGAGCCAGGTAAGCACGCTCTGCCAGCGTCTGGACGAGCTGATTGCCCAGGGGGAAGGCGGCGTCATTGGCTGGCAGCTGTGTAACGATCTCTCCGGCATCGAGCGAATCTACGCGATGCGTAAAAAAGCGGTGGGGCTGCTCGGCAACGCGAAAGGGGCGGCGAAGCCTATTCCGTTTGCGGAAGATACCTGCGTGCCGCCGGAGCACCTTGCTGATTATATTGTGGAGTTTCGCGCGCTGCTCGACAGCCATGGTCTGAGCTATGGCATGTTCGGGCACGTGGACGCGGGTGTGCTGCACGTGCGCCCGGCGCTGGACATGTGCGACCCGCAGCAGGAGATCCTGATGAAGGAGATCTCCGACCAGGTCGTGGCCCTCACGGCCAAATACGGCGGCTTGTTATGGGGCGAGCACGGCAAAGGATTCCGCGCCGAGTACAGCCCGGCGTTTTTTGGCGAACAACTTTACGCCGAGCTGCGTAAGGTGAAAGCCGCTTTTGATCCCGATAACCGCCTCAACCCGGGAAAAATCTGCCCGCCGGAGGGCATCGATGCGCCGATGTTGCAGGTGGACGCCGTCAAGCGCGGCACCTATGACCGACAAATTCCGATTGCGGTACGCGCTTCCTGGCGCGGCGCGATGGAGTGCAACGGCAACGGGCTGTGCTTCAACTTCGATGTGAAAAGCCCGATGTGTCCGTCGATGAAAATCACCAGCAACCGCATTCATTCCCCGAAAGGGCGTGCCACGCTGGTGCGCGAATGGCTGCGCCTGCTGGCCGACCGCGGCGTTGACCCGCTCAAGCTGGAACAGGAGCTGCCGGAAAAACGCGCCAGCCTGCGCGGGCTTATCGAACGCACCCGCAACAGCTGGCATGCGAACAAAGGTGAATACGATTTCTCGCATGAGGTGAAAGAGGCGATGTCCGGCTGCCTGGCGTGCAAGGCGTGTTCAACCCAGTGCCCGATTAAAATTGACGTACCGGAATTCCGTTCCCGCTTCCTCCAGCTGTACCACACGCGTTATCTGCGCCCGATGCGCGATCATCTGGTGGCGACGGTGGAGAGTTACGCGCCGCTGATGGCCCGTGCGCCAAAAACCTTTAACTTCTTTATCAACCAGCCGCTGGTGCGCAAACTGTCAGAAAAACATATCGGCATGGTGGATCTGCCGCTGCTGTCGGTGCCATCGCTCCAGCGTCGGCTGGTGGGGCACCGCTCGGCGAACATGACCCTGGAACAACTGGAAGCATTAAGCCCTGAGCAGAAAGCGAAGGTGGTGCTGGTGGTGCAGGATCCGTTTACCAGCTATTACGATGCGCAGGTGGTGGCCGATTTTGTCCGACTGGCCGAGAAAATCGGCTACCAGCCGGTGGTGCTGCCGTTCTCGCCGAACGGCAAGGCGCAGCACATTAAAGGCTTCCTCACCCGCTTTGCGAAAACCGCGCAGAAAACTTCAGATTTTCTGAATCGCGTGGCGCAGCTCGGTATGCCGATGGTGGGCGTCGATCCGGCGCTGGTGCTCTGTTACCGGGATGAATATAAGCAGACGCTCGGCGATAAGCGCGGTGATTTTCAGGTCTTACTGGTACACGAGTGGCTGCCTGCGGTGCTGACGCAAACGCCCTCTCAGGAGGTGAGTGGAGAAGCCTGGTACCTGTTTGGGCACTGCACCGAAGTGACGGCGCTGCCGATGGCGCCTGCCCAGTGGGCTTCTATCTTTGCCCGGTTTGGCGCGAAGCTGGAAAGCGTTAACGTGGGCTGCTGCGGTATGGCCGGAACCTACGGCCATGAAGTCAAAAACCACGCTAATTCGCTCGGCATTTACGAGCTGTCGTGGCATCAGGCGATGCAGCGCCTGCCACGCAACCGCTGTCTGGCGACGGGCTACTCCTGCCGCAGCCAGGTGAAACGGGTGGAAGGTAACGGCGTCCGCCATCCATTGCAGGCTTTACTGGAGATTATCGGATGATCTGGAAACGTGCGGTCACGCTGGAGGCCTTAAATGCCATGGGCGCGGAGAACATGGTCGGTTTGCTGGATATCCAGTTCACGCGCATTGGCGACAACGAACTGGAAGCGACGATGCCGGTAGACAACCGTACTCATCAACCGTTTGGCCTGTTGCACGGCGGCGCGTCCGTCGTGCTGGCCGAAACGCTGGGGTCGGTGGCGGGCTACCTGTGTACGGAAGGAGAGCAGAAGGTGGTGGGTCTGGAGGTCAATGCCAACCACATCCGCTCCGTTCGCAGCGGGCGCGTGCGCGGCGTCTGCCGGGCGCTGCATGCCGGAAGCCGTCATCAGGTGTGGCAGATTGATATTCTGGACGAGCAGGATCGCCTGTGTTGTTCATCCAGGCTGACGACGGCCGTTGTGTAAAGTTTCCGGATGTCTTGTTTTTGGTCAAAAATTAGCCGCCTGATTGTGATATACTGGTCACGTTTTGAACATAAGCGAGGACATCATGGATACTGAAATAACCCCAACACAGCTGGCAATTGAATATTTACGTCGCGATAAAAGCAATCTGTCTCCCGCCCAGTACCTGAAAAAGCTGAAACAGCTTGAGCTGGAATTTACGGATTTGCTGGCGCTCTCTTCAAACGAACTGAAAGAAGAGATCTACTTTGCCTGGCGGTTGGGCGTTCACGTCCATTAAGCAGTGAAGAAAAGGCCGCAAGCGCGGCCTTTTTTGTGTCTGACATTCAGTATCTGGCAGGCAGTTTGTTAATTTTAATCAGCCGGCCTTCTTCCATTTCGATGAACCCACCCGTTTTCAGATCAGCCAGGATCCGCATTACGCCACTGCGGGAAAGATGGGTTTTATCCCTGATATACCTTTCCGCCGTCACGCTGCGTCGGTAGCTGTCATCTTCCTGCATCAGCAGCACGAGCTGCTGGCGAATCATCTCGTACGCGGTTGGCGCGCCTTTCGGCATGACGTTGTGATAGAGGCGGTTATAGACAAACATCAGATGATTAGAAAGCAGCCCCCACAGCGCCTTCTCTTTGATAATTTGAGCCACCCGATCGGTCGTGAGCACACCAATCAGGCAAGGCGTTACCGTTCGGAGGTAGTCATTAAAATAAATGTCCGTCAGGTTAGCGAGGCCAAACAGGGCGGGACTGCGCGCCGTTGAAAGCATCATGTCGTCGCTTCTTCTGTATATGGCGACCGTGCCATCAAGAATTAAATAACACATGCTCTGCCCGTCAACCTGGAGATCAAGTTGCTCGCCGGGATCGGTTTTATGCGTGGCGCAGTGCGGCTGTAAATGAGAAATCAGTTCCTGAGCATAGGGAGAGCCGCGATGCGATGGTTTGTCAGAAGACATAGCGTTAACCTGGAAAGAGACTGTACTCTCTATAGTGTCGCTCTTCTTTTCCACCTTCTCCAGAGATAAATACAGCCTCAGTACTTACGGGGTAAGTGATGGATCTCAACTAGTACGCCACGCTCCATGGTGATGTATTTCCCCGTCCGCAACTCCGCGAGGATCCGCATAATGCCGCTGCGTGAAAGATAGGTGCGGCTTTTGATATAGGCTGCGGCGGTAATGTTTTGTCTTATGGCTTCCGGCTCCTGCATTAACTCAACCAGTTGAAAGCGGATAATGTCATAAGCCGACATTTGCGATATCTGGGCACAATGTTCGTAGACGCGCGATGCGGTGTAGATCAGCAGGTTTGAGAAGTGCTCCCATAAATTCTGTTGTGCGACAACATGATTGAAACACGCCAGCGAAACGCTGGCCACCTCTGAGGTTTCCAGCGCTCTGACGTACAGGTGTTCAGACGATAACTGGCTGCTCACGCCGAGTATAAATGGCGCGGATTCAGAATTTAAGACGATACCGTCCCCGCGACGGTGCAACGCCACGCTGCCATGCAACAGTAAAAAGCATTGACGGGTATCGCCGGAGCAATAATGGATAATTTCTCCTCTGGCAATAATGCTTCTCTCCGCATGCGGCAAAACATTATCGATTATTTTTTCAATGTGCTTAAAAGGCTTAGCGCCGAGCACTGTTGACTTATCAATATCTGACTCAGGCGCGAAACGGGTATTCATGTGAAACCTCACTGACTGATGCGATCATTTTTTGATCGGCATAAAGAATTATCTTAAAAACCAGCAGATCAGGGAATGTTTGCGGCGAGTCTAATTATAGACTCGCTTTTTTTTGAGTCTTAATTAATTGAAATTGAAACCTTTTTTATTCAGGTCTAAAAGTAGACTTTGGCCATTATTCTTAAGGTGTTTCCGAGTGAATATGTTTTGTAATTGTTAAAAGAGGGTCTACAGCTAGACCTCAAAATTGATTGTATGCGGAAAAAGAGTTGTATAAATTTTGACTCGTCGGAAGGTCTTTTGTTTCTGCAACTGAATGTCGGTAATAAATAAAGTAATACGGGATATAAAATTATGAATACAAAATTGATGATGGCAATGTTAGCGGCAGGTTCTGTACTCACCATGACCAATGCATTCGCAGCGGCCGGTACCGTTAATTTTAACGGGAATATTCTGGATTCTGCCTGCGACGTTGATGTGGCATCCCAGAATCAGGTGGTGGTATTAGGCGATTATTATAAAACGGAATTCCCGACAACCGGGGCGAGAACGGCTGCGACGCAATTCAATATTATTTTGAAAAACTGTCCGGTAACGGTCACCAATGCAAAAGTCCGTTTTGACGGCACGCCGGATTTAACCAACGCTAGCCTGCTGGCGATTGATACGTCCGTGGCGGGGGCGGCCACCGGGGTGGCGATTAACCTGATGACGGCAGATAAAGCCGATCTGCCGCTGCACGGCAGCAACAGCTATATTTACCCGCTCAGCAGTACGGCTGATAATACGCTGAACTTCTACGCGCAGTATATCTCCACCGCGGCATCCGTGACCGCGGGCCCGGCTAACTCGGTCGCAAACTTCTCAGTGGTGTACAACTAAGTCATTGCAGTAATCAGCAGGGGGCCGCCCGGCCCCTTGTTTTATGAGGTATTAAAATGCGTTTTATCACGACAATGGGCCTGGCTATGGCGCTGTTACCGCTGACGTTAACATCCGTCAGTGCAGGAGTAATTATTGGCGGCACCCGTATTATTTTCGATGGGGCTAAAAAAGAGGCGTCAATAGGTATTATTAATCCTGATAACGTTCCTTATTTAATCCAGTCGTGGATAGATGTTCAGGATGAACAATCGGGTAAAGCGCCTTTTATTATTACGCCACCACTGTATCGGCTGGACGGCGGGCAAAAAAACCTTGAGCGTATTGTCATGACCGGCTCGCTGCCACAGAGGCAGGAGAGTTTATTCTGGCTGAACATTAAAGCTATTCCGTCAGCCTCAAAGCAGATGAACTCGCTACAAATTGCCGTCAAAACGCGCATCAAATTAATTTATCGACCAGAGACTCTTCGTGCGTCTACCCCCGAGGAGCAAGCCAATAAATTAACCTGGCATCGTGCGGGGAATTCCCTTCAGGTTAATAACCCTACGCCGTACGTTATCAATTTCAATGAAATTACGTTGGGTGATAAGAAACTTGACGATGTCACGTACGTGATGCCTTCAGGCTCAGCCCGTTTTCAGTTACCGAACGGAACCAGTGGCAATACGCTGACGTTTAAAGTCATTAACGATTATGGCAGCCCTGGCGAATTACACCGGGCCAGTTTGTGATCCTTACGCGTTTATCAGGTGTTCGTCATGACAACGGCATTGAATACAATGCAGCCTGCGCGCCTGGCAATATTTATTGCCCTCGCGCTTGCTGGTGTCTCTCCCACACTGTATGCCAGTGAGACGTTTAATACGGAACTGGTAGAGCTGGATAATCCCGGAATGGGGAAAGCGGATTTATCTGCCTTTGAATCCGGCTCGCAGGCGCCCGGGACATACCACGTTGATATTATTCTTGACGATCGGCTGCTGGAAACGCGGGATATTCGTTTTATGGCAGTGAAGGATGCTAACGGCAGTGAAACGTTGCAGCCGTGCCTGAGAAACGGGCAGTTAAAAGCGTGGGGCGTGAAAACGGCGCTTTTCCCACAGCTTGCCGCCGGGGAAGGTGAATGCGCCGATCTCAGGGCGATCCCACAGGCCAGCGCGGATTTCCAGTTTGGCGCCCAGCGTCTGGCGATTAGCATTCCACAGGCGGCTATAGACCTGCCAGCGAGAGGTTACGTTCCGCCGGATATGTGGGATGAAGGCATTACCGCGGCCATGCTCAACTACAGCCTGAGCGGGGCAAACAGCCGGGCAAGAAGCGGGGCAGGCACCCGCAGCGACAGCCAGTATGCAAACCTGCGGCCGGGGATCAACGTCGGTCCCTGGCGGTTACGCAACTACACCACCTGGTCCCGCGATGCGTCCGGCCAGGATAAGTGGGACAACGTCTATACCTGGATGCAGCGCGCGATTAATCCCCTGCAAGCCCAGCTTACGCTCGGAGACAGTTCCGCGCCTGCCGATGTCTTTGACAGCATGCCGTTTCGCGGCGTCCAGCTGGCGTCTGACGACGATATGCTGCCGGATTCCCTGAAAGGCTATGCGCCGGTGGTGCGCGGTATTGCGCGAACTAACGCGCAGGTCGTGGTGCGTCAGAATGGCTATCAAATCTACCAAAGCTATGTGGTGCCGGGCGCGTTTGAGATCGCGGATATGTATCCCACCGGCGGCGCGGGCGATCTTGATGTCACGATCGTCGAAGCTGATGGTAGGGAGCAACATTTCACCCTGCCGTACGCTTCGCTGCCGGTCCTGCAACGGGAGGGGCGCCTGAAATATGCCCTTACCGCCGGGCAGTATCGCTCGTATAACCGTAGCGTGGAGAAAACCCCCTTCGGGCAATTGACCGGAATTTACGGCCTCCCTCACGGTATAACGCTCTATGGCGGCGTCCAGGGGGCAGATAAGTACCAGTCGGCGGCTCTGGGGGTGGGCAAGAATATGGGCGATCTCGGGGCGATATCCGCAGACGTCACTCAGGGCTGGTCAACGCCGGAGCATGCCGCGAAAACAAACGGTCAGTCGTGGCGGGCCCGATACAGCAAGAATTTTATCAATACCGGTACCAACTTTTCGATTGCCGGGTATCGCTACTCGACCCGCGGCTATTACGGCATGCAGGACGTCCTCGATTCTTACGGCGACAGCAGCGCGCTTCAGGACAGGCGACGTAACCGTGCCGAGCTGACGATGAGCCAGACGCTGGGGGATAACCTGGGCGCGCTTACCCTCACTGCGGCGCGGGAAGATTACTGGAATGACGGTAAGTCGATGGCTTCGTGGAGCGTCGGCTATAGCAACTACTGGCACAACATCAGCTATGGCCTGACATGGACCTACAGCAAAAATGTCCGCTCAGCGTCAGAAACCCGCGACAGCCAAAAAAACGCTAACCACGACCAGCTTCTGGCGTTCAACGTCAGCATTCCGCTGGATAAATTTTTGCCGCAGACATGGGCTAACTATGGCATGAACGCCAGCGGGAATAACGGGACGACGCATAACGTCGGCCTGAACGGGGTAGCGCTCGAGAACCGTGCCCTGAGCTGGAACGTACAGCAGGGATACGGCACAGAGGGCGTGGGCTATACCGGCAATGTTAACGCGGACTACAAAGGCGCCTATGGCGAAGTCACGGCAGGTTATGGTTATGACAAAAACAGTGAACGCCTGAATTACGGGCTGCAAGGCGGCATTCTCGCCCATGCTGATGGCATCACGCTTTCCCAGCCGCTGGGGGAGACCAGCGTCTTAATCAAAGCCCCTGGCGCCCACGACGTGGATATCCGCAATCAGCCCGGTGTACGGACAGATCTTCGCGGATATACGGTCGTGAGTAACCTTTCTGTCTACCGGAAAAACGATCTCACCCTCGACCCGGAAACGATGCCGGACGATGTCGAGCTGGAGATCAACACCCGCACGGTGACGCCGACGCGGGGAGCGGTGGTGAGAGCCGATTATCTGCCGAAGTCAGGTCGCCGGGTGCTGATGACCTTGACCGACAACGACCGCGCCGTTCCGTTTGGGGCGGTGGTCACCCTTGTGGGTGATGACAGCGGCAGTTTTATTGTCGGCGATCGCGGTCAGGTCTATTTAACCGGGATGCGCGAGCAGGGAACGTTAGTCGCTACATGGGGAAGTCAATCCAGTCAGCAATGCCGCGCTGATTTCACGCTGCCGAATCACTCAACGTACGGTGGGATCGCTGATATGCACGCCACCTGCCGTCAGGAACGCTAACATGAAATGTCTTAACGCGATGCTGCTGCTCTGTTTGCTCGCGGCGGCAAATATGGCTCGTGCCGGTACCTGCACCACCATCACCCCGCAGCTTTCCACCCTGTCCGTGGGGACGATCAACGTGCAGCGCGATGCGCCTGTCGGCACGGTGGTATTTTCCGGCGCGGCGTCAGCCACAGGCTCCTATCTTACCGGATGTACGAATCCGCTGATGCTGGGATTCAGCCTGCGCTACAACGGCGCCACGTTGAGCAGCTACGGCAACCATGTTTACAACACGAACGTCAGCGGGATAGGGATACGCTTTTCTTCCAACGGCTATTTTGAAAACCCGAGCAATACATTTTCCTACAATGCGCAGACCTCCTATGTGGACTGGTACGGCGGGAGGATTGAGCTGGTGGTGACGGGCCCGGTCTCATCGGGGGTATTAACCCCCGGGACGATCGGCGTCGTGACGCTTCAGGGAAGCGATGGCCTCTACCGTGACGGTCTGACCACGCAGCTCACCTCCGGCACCATCAATGCGCTGGCGTGCACGGTGAATACGGCCCAGCTGACGTTTCCGATAGGGGATATTCCCGCCTCGGCGTTCGGCTCCACGGTGGGCACCACGCCGATGGGGGCACAGAACACGCAAAACCTGGGCTTAACCTGCGCCGCCGGAACCAATATTACGGTCTCGCTCAGTGGAATACAGAACCCGGACAGCGCCAATACCAGCGTGATGGCCTTAACCGGGCAGGGAAATGCCGGCACTGCGAAAGGGGTGGGGGTGCAGCTTATCTATAACGGTGCTCCGCTGGTGATGAACAGCCGACTATTCTTGCGGCGGTCTGACGGGGGGCAAGAGACGTTGCCATTAACGGCCCGATATTACCAGACGTTACCCCGCGTGGAGTCAGGTTCAGCGAATGCCTCCGCCACCCTTAATGTGACCTACCAGTAGCAGGTAAGAAGATGAAAATAAGATGCAGGACACTGATTTTACTTGCTTTACTCAGCGGGAAGGTATGCTCCGCTGATAGCGTCAACATCGGTGTGACGGGAAATATCGTTGCGTCGCCGTGCATATTTAATGGCGGCAGTAACAGCCTCGATGTCAACCTGGGCAATATTCAGGCAACCAATATGGCGACGCCGGGCTCAACATCGGATCCGGTGCCTTTCAGTCTGCTGTTTACCCAGTGCCCAACCGGAACGCAGAGTGTGACCGTCGCTTTCACCGGCAGCCCCGATCCCGAGGCGGGTGCGGACTATTTTATGAACAGCGGTTCGGCCACGCATGTGGCGATAGCCATGCGCGATGCCCAAACCGGCGCGCTTAAAGGAACAGGCACCAGTATGACCCAGACCATTGCCGCGGACAGAACCGCGACAATGGCTATGCTGGCCTCGGTAAAATCTATGCCGGGAGGCGCCACGCCGGGGAGCATCATTGCGGTTGTGGTGATGACGATGCAGTACAACTAAATGCCGGTGATAAGCCTTTTTTAAAGACGTTGGTGTGAACTATGTTAAATATTCTGATTCAGGAAACGGATCTGTTTTTTCAGGCTGGGCTACAGAGCTTTTTCGAAGATTTTTTTAAGCATAACTTTCATCGCTCCATCACATTTCACCTGGCGCTGACCAATGAAAACGTCAGCCAGGCCGATATTATTGTTCTTTCATTATGTCAGGGGGAAACGCTGACCTGTTTTCCGGAGTTACTGGCCCGGCAAAAAGGAATTGTGATAGGTCTCGTCGACGATGAGCTGCGCTTTTCGGCGCTGCCTTCCTGCTTTCAGGACATTATTTTTCTTCCGCGCCGGGCGTCGCTTGACCGTATTAGCGGCGTTCTGTTTATCGCGTGGTTCAGGACGCAATTACCGGGTTACACGTTGAATAAAAAGACCTGTTTCGACTGCCAGCATAAAGGTTTATCCCGGCAACAGATTCGTATTATGGTCAATTTTTACCGGGGGCTGTCGGTGGTGCAGACCGCGAACGCGTTGAAGATGAGCGAAAAAACGGTCTTTACCCATAAATATATGATGATGCAGAAATTTAATCTGCGAAGCGATTACGAGCTGATCGTACTGTTGAGAAGGCTGATGGAGAAAAAGAGCCGTCCGAACCTGCTTCGCGATTACCTGGAAAATAATTATGCACAACAGATAACGTAAAACAGCAGCGGATAGCGGGCCGGGCAGCGATAGCCGCCACCCGGCAATGCATTTAAACGTTAACCGCAGCGATCAAACGCGTCTTCATGGTCTGGTACGCGCAAGCCGCAAAATCCTCCGCCCAGCGCTGGTCCTCGATCGCCTCCAGCTGCACGGCGCAATATTTCGTTTCCGGCGTTCTGGAGATCGGGTCGAGATTATCCTGCGTCAGCTCATTACAGGCGCCAATCCACCACTGGTAGGTCATATAGATTGCTCCCGCATTGATGCGCTCGCTGATGCTGGCGCGCGTGATCACTTTACCCCGGCGTGAACGTACCCAGACCAGTTGGCCCTCGGCAATCCCCCGTTCATCCGCGTCGGCCGGGTTGATCTGCACCCGGCCCGGCTCGTCGGCCAGGCTTTGCAGCGCCGCGCAGTTCCCGGTCATTGAGCGACAGGAGTAGTGACCCACTTCGCGCACCGTGCACAGTACCAGCGGGTAATCCGCATCCGGTATCTCCGCCGGGGCGCGCCAGGGGGCGGCAAATAACTGGCCTTTGCCAGTGGGGGTGTCGAACTGATTATCCTTGTACAGGTAGGGAGTGCCGGGATGATCGAGGGTGGGACAGGGCCACTGCACATGACCCATCTCGCCCATTTTTTCGTAGGTCACGCCGTAGAAGAGGGGGCACAGCTCGCGCATTTCGTCCCAGATCTGCTGGTTATCCTCGTAATGCATGGGATAACCCATCTCCGTGGCCAGCAGGCTGATGATCTCCCAGTCGCGCTTCACGTTGCCGCTGGCCTCAATGGCTTTGCCGAAACGCTGGAAGCCGCGATCGGCACAGGTGAACACGCCGGCGTGCTCTCCCCATGAGGTGGCAGGGAGCAGCACGTCAGCCACCTCTGCCGTTTTGGTCATAAAGATGTCCTGAACCACCACAAAATCGAGCGCCTCAAAGCCGCGGCGGACTAGACCCAGATCGGCTTCTGTCTGAAGCGGATCTTCCCCCATGATGTAATACGCTTTGATCTTTCCTTCCAGCGCGAGATGCGGCACTTCGGTGATACGCGTCCCGACGCGATCGTCCATCCGGTTGACATTGATTTTCCACGCATCGGCAAATTTCAGTCTGACCGCCGGGTCAGTGACGTCCTGGTAGCCGGGGAACATATTGGGCAGAACGCCCATATCGCAGGCACCCTGAACGTTATTTTGCCCGCGAACCGGACCCACGCCGACGGCAGGGCGGCCCAGGTTGCCGGTCAGCAGCGCCAGGCTGGAGAGACCTTTCACCACATCGACCGCCTGACCAAACTGCGTGACGCCCATCCCCCACATCACCGTTGCTGAAGGCGCCGCTGCGAACATGCGCATTGCCTGACGAACATCCCGCGCGCGGATCCCCGTCAGATGTTCAACCTGCTCGGGTGCGTAATCTTTTACCGTCAGCCGGTACGCCTCAAGCCCTTCGGTAAAGCGGGCAACGTAGTTTTTGTCGTACAGTTCCTCTTCCAGCAGGACATAGCCAAAGGCATTGACCAGCGCCATGTTACTGCCATTTTTTAGCTGAAGATGAAGATCGGCAATGCGTGCCGTTTCAATATGACGCGGATCGCAGACGATGATTTTAGCGCCATTTTCACGTGCTTTAAGCACGCGTCGGGCGACGATGGGGTGAGAGTCGGCGCAGTTATAGCCGAATACCAGCAGGCATTTTGAGTTTTCAATATCGTTAATGGAATTGCTCATGGCGCCGTTGCCGAGGGTCTCCTGTAAACCGGCAACGGACGGACCGTGACAGACGCGGGCGCAGCAGTCGACGTTGTTAGTATTCAGCACCGCTCGGGCAAATTTTTGCATCACATAGTTGGTCTCATTGCCCGTTCCCCGTGAGGAACCCGTGGTCATAATGGACCGAGGGCCATACTGTTCTTTGATGCTTTTAAGCCTGTGAGCGGTATAACGAATGGCCTCTTCCCAAGTAACAGGGGTAAAGGCCTCGCCTTTGCTGTAGCGGATCATGGGCTGCGTCAGACGGGGGGTAAGCAGCCGTGTGTCGTTAAGAAAGTCCCAGCCATAGAAACCTTTCAGGCAAAGCGTGCCCTGATTGGTTACGCCATCAGCGGCTTCGGCACGGATAATGCGGTTATTTTTTACGACGAGGTTTAGTTTGCAGCCTGCACCGCAGTAGGGGCAGACGCTGGCGATTTTTTTCATCAATAACAGACCTGTTAAGAAATGAAGCAATGTTTACTGGAAAGCCCAGTCCTTTAGCGGACTAAGCAGGATCCATGCCACATTCAGCGTTCTTGATTAACAGGGCGTTAGAGGAGAGAGGGTGTGTCATCGTCAGTCTGTTCGTCAGAATTGACGATGACACGCTATCCGTAGGGATGGGGGAGGCGTTAAAGATCGTCCATGGTGTAACCGACGACAATTTCCAGCGTCTTGCGGATCACATCCGCCTTAACGACATCGTCGGTGGATTCCAGCGTCTGGATTAGCCAGAGAATGATCGCTTTGTTGGTCAAATGACCTTCGGAAGCGAGAACACAACGAACCGCAGTCGAAAAAATGGCAGACTCTTCAGCAAAGCGATCGCCTGCGTGACGGAAATACTCCGACAACGCGCTATCTAAAAAGGCGGAGTGGTATTCGGGTTGAAGCTGAATATTTTGTCTCATTTGTTCTCACCGTAGCTGTAAAGTTGTAGTCAATGTATCTTTTTAGGATCGGACGGTTTTCCATTTCCAAATAACGGCACTACATTGTCTCGGTTATTTTTGAGAGATCCCTCTCTCTGTATTCGTCCTTGTGCGGTTCTGCGACCTTTAAAAGCGACCGTGCCAGAGCTGATTTCAGCTATCACTCGCGCTAATGTCTCCCGCCGCTGGGGATCCGTTTCATATGCTTGCATGTTACGCAGACGCTGAACCAATCCCTCGGTCGTCACGGGACCGCGCTCCTTCAATAGTGAAAGAGCGGCTTCTCCAATAAGCTTGTCGATCAGTCTGTCCGCATCACTGCTGTTCATGACATTAACGTTCGAAGAGCAGGCCAAGAAGCATGTGATAATGATGTTCCTCTTCCGGGCCATTGGCCTTTTCAAGGCGACTCAACAGTTTTGTGCAGAGCGATTTGCGATTCAGATTTCGCCCGTCGCTAAGGATTTCAACAACAACCTGACCCAATGTTTCCTGTTGGGTTGGAAGCGCGGCTTTTTCGAAATACTGCGCAATCGCTGTTGCCGAGTCTGCGAGGTGTCCGTTCTGCTGCATGTTTCGCTCCTGTAAATTTTCGTAATCAGTAACGTTACATTTAAGGTATACATAATTTTCAAATCTGTACATTTAAAATGTACAATTTTTTAAATATTTTTTAAATATTTTATAATATATTTTATAAAATCATTATTTATCATATGCTTATTATTATACGATTTACTGCGGGATTCACAAGATATATTGTACAATCCGAAGCGGCATCGGAGAGTTGTACAAGCCCGTAAATGACGCAAAAAAGCCGTGTAAATCGTTGAGATGTAAATTATTTGTTGGGCAATTAATGTGCTATAACAGAGTTTTCCCCACGTGTTTTCGTGGTCACCCCCTCAATCTTCAGGATTAGCATGCTCACAACCATCATTTACCGCAGTCACATCTGCGAGGACGTTCCAGTGAAAGCGCTGGAAGACATGGTCGCTGCTGCAAATTGTCGAAATCGCCAGTTCGATGTGACGGGGATTTTGCTGTTTAACGGCACACACTTTTTTCAGTTACTTGAAGGGCCCGCTGATAACGTTAAGGAGATCTATGAGCTCATCTGCCGTGACCCACGGCATCACAACGTGGTCGAATTGTTAAGCGATCACGGGCCTTCAAGACGTTTTGGCAACGTGGGTATGGAGCTCTTTGACCTTCGTCAGTACGATACCGACGAAGTGCTGCAACAGGTACTCGATAAAGGCACAACGCGCTATCAGCTGACCTATAACGATCGCGCCCTGCAATTTTTCCGCACCTTCGTTGAGGCCACTGAAAAAGCCAACTACTTTGAGCTGCCTCCGGCTGACGCCTGGGAGTTTGTCACCGAAAATACGCCGTTATCCTCCCAGCCGACAGTAGTGGCAAAGGGCGCGGACTGTAGTTTCGCATTTCAACCTATCGTCGATCCGTTTATGCAGCAGGTAGTTTCCTGGGAAGCCCTGATCCGCACGCCGTCCGGTGAGTCCCCGGAAAGCTATTTTGCCAACCTGTCGCGTGAGGCGCTGTACGAATCGGATCTGAAGAGTAAACAGGTGGCTTTGTCGATGGCCAGCGCGCTGGGCCTACAGACTCAAACGTTGTCCATTAATCTGCTGCCGATGACGCTGGTCAATGTTCCTGGCGCCGTCGATTTTTTACTGACGGCAATTGAGGCGAACGGTTTTGTGCCGGAGCAAATTGTGGTCGAGTTCACCGAGAGCGAGGCGATCTCGCGCTTCGAAGAGTTCACCAGCGCGGTCAGACAGCTTAAAAGCGCCGGGATCAGCGTGGCCATCGATCACTTTGGCGCGGGATTCGCCGGTCTGCAACTGCTGGCCCAGTTTCAGCCGGACAGAATCAAGATCAACCGTGATTTGATTGCCAACGTGCACAAGAGCGGCCCGCGTCAGGCGATCATTCAGTCAATTATTAAATGCTGCGCGTCCCTGGAAATTCTGTTCTGTGCGGTAGGCGTAGAGTTGGCTGAAGAGTGGATGTGGCTGGAATCAGCCGGGATTTCTCAGTTCCAGGGGCACCTTTTCGCCAGCCCGCGCCTGGGGGGCATACCGGCGATTGCCTGGCCCGAGAAAAAGTACGATTTATAAAAACCTGTACGTAACTCTTAAAAGTGACCTGTACGTACGGCTAAATTTATACAACAATACATTAACGAGTGAGTGGTTCGTTGAGCCATTCACTTGTCTCAGAACGAGGAGTTAGTTATACAAATGATTTGTACAATCTGATAAGGTTGGTTTGGTTAGGTATGGAAGTATTGTGCGTGAGGGAGTTAATGGCCTATTACAGTATCGGCGAAGTGGCCGAACGATGCGGTATCAACCCCGTTACGCTGCGTGCCTGGCAGCGCCGTTATGGATTGTTGAAGCCGCAGCGAAGCGAAGGGGGTCATCGTCAGTTTGACGATGAAGATATCCTGCGTATCGAAGAGATCAAACGCCTGATGAAAACGGGTGTTTCGGTCGGTAAAGTAAAAGCGCTTCTTGAAAATACAGAAGTGATGACTCAGGGAAACTGGGCATCTTTTCAGGAAGAGATGTTAACCGTTCTGCGCTATGCCAGTCCGGCAAAACTGCGCGCCAAAATCGGCGAGTTCCGCCGTGACCATGCGATGGATGTTCTGATAGATAACATCATCACCCCTGTGCGGCAGCGAATGAACCAGGACCAGAATACGGTGCGTCACATGGCGAGCCTGCTGGACGGTGTCCTGATCGAGTTTGCCGTTGCAAGCCTGGGTGAGTCGCGAAAAAAAGCAGGTAAGGATGCGCTGCTGATTGGGTGGGAGTGCGACGACCGTACGCATTTGTGGCTGGAAGCGGCCCGTCTTGCCTACAAGGGCTGGCATATCGACGTGCTGGCTGAGCCGATTGATTCTCCACGTCCTGAACTCTTCCCCGGGCAAAAAATCTTCGTCTGGACCGGTAAAGCGCCTACGCCTCGTCAACAGGAGCAGCTCGACCACTGGCGTGAACAGGGTTTCGCCGTTTCGTTCCATCACTGATGTTAAGGGGTCCGTCAGGGCCTTTTTGTCTTTTCGAGTCAGCTTTCTTATTGGAAGATAGCTATCTCAAAAATAGGTATTTCCAATACAATTTTTATCATTGCCCGTCACCTTACCGCCTTTCTTATGAAATGCATTATTTATCAATACATTGAACAAATCTAACCATCCCATCCGCATCCCGTCACAGGGTCTATGCTTAATGAAAGTAGCCAAAAAGGGCGGTTTAGCCCAAAGCCCCTGCTCGCAGGGGGTTGAAGTGATAATCGTTATCACTAACATGGTGTTATGCCCTGGTGGCTTATCAGATGAGGTGGACCTATGGAACTGCATTCAGAAACCTTCAATCCGGCCGATTTTGCCTGGCGTGGCTTAACGCTGACGCCCGCGGCGGCGGCGCATATTCATGAGCTGGTGGCAAAAAATCCCGACATCCTCGGCGTACGCTTAGGCGTTAAGCAGACTGGCTGCGCGGGATTTGGCTACGTGCTGGATACCGTAACCGAACCTGAAAAGGACGATCTGGTCTTTGAAACCGACGGTGCAAAGTTATACGTCGCGCTACAGGCGATGCCGTTTATCGATGGAACCGAAGTCGACTACGTTCGGGAAGGTTTAAACCAGTTATTCAAATTTCATAACCCGAAAGCCCAGAACGAATGCGGCTGCGGCGAAAGCTTTGGGGTATAGGCGGTACTATGTCTCGTAATACTGAAGCAACGAGTGATGTAAACACCTGGAGCGGCGGACACCTCAACTATAAAGAGGGTTTCTTTACGCAGCTGCAAACCGATGAGCTGGCGAAAGGCATCAACGAAGAGGTCGTGCGCGCCATTTCGGCGAAACGTAACGAGCCGGAGTGGATGCTGGAGTTTCGCCTGAGCGCATTCCGCGCGTGGCTGGAGATGGAAGAACCCCACTGGCTGAAAGCGCATTACGATAAGCTGAACTATCAGGATTATAGCTACTACTCCGCGCCCTCCTGCGGCAGCTGTGATGATACCTGTGCCTCGCAACCCGGCGCGGTTCAGCAAACCGGCGCGGAGAACAGCTTCCTGAGTAAAGAGGTGGAAGAGGCGTTTAATCAGCTCGGCGTGCCCGTGCGCGAAGGCAAAGAGGTGGCGGTAGACGCCATTTTTGACTCCGTCTCGGTGGCAACCACCTACCGTGAAAAACTGGCGGAGCAGGGGATCATTTTCTGTTCCTTTGGTGAAGCCATTCACGATCACCCCGAGCTGGTGAAAAAGTATATTGGTACCGTGGTGCCGAGTAACGATAACTTCTTCGCGGCACTGAATGCGGCGGTGGCGTCAGACGGTACTTTTATCTACGTGCCGAAAGGCGTGCGCTGCCCGATGGAGCTCTCGACCTATTTCCGCATCAACGCGGAAAAAACCGGCCAGTTTGAACGCACCATCCTGGTGGCCGATGAAGGCAGCTACGTAAGCTACATCGAAGGGTGCTCCGCTCCTGTGCGCGACAGCTACCAGCTGCACGCGGCGGTGGTAGAGGTGATCATCCATAAAGATGCGGAAGTGAAGTACTCTACGGTACAGAACTGGTTCCCGGGCGACGGCAACACCGGTGGTATTCTGAACTTCGTCACCAAACGCGCGCTGTGCGAAGGCGAAAACAGCAAAATGTCCTGGACTCAGTCAGAAACCGGCTCCGCCATTACCTGGAAATACCCGAGCTGTATTCTGCGCGGCGACAACTCCATCGGTGAGTTTTACTCCGTGGCGCTGACCAGCGGTCATCAGCAGGCCGATACCGGCACCAAGATGATCCACATCGGTAAAAACACCAAATCGACCATCATCTCCAAAGGGATCTCTGCCGGTCACAGCCAGAACAGCTATCGCGGGCTGGTGAAAATCATGCCGACGGCAACCAACGCGCGTAACTTCACCCAGTGTGACTCCATGCTGATTGGCGCGGACTGCGGGGCGCATACCTTCCCGTATGTCGAATGCCGCAATAACAGCGCCCAGCTTGAGCATGAGGCAACTACGTCACGTATTGGTGAAGATCAGCTTTTCTACTGCCTGCAACGCGGGATCAGTGAAGAAGATGCGATTTCAATGATCGTTAACGGCTTCTGTAAGGACGTGTTCTCTGAACTGCCGCTGGAATTTGCCGTTGAAGCCCAGAAACTCCTCGCCATTAGTCTTGAACACAGCGTCGGTTAAGGAAAGCACATGTTAAGCATTAAAGATTTACAGGTTAGCGTGGAAGAGAAAGAGATCCTGCGTGGCCTCAATTTTGACGTCAAACCGGGTGAAGTTCACGCCATCATGGGGCCAAACGGCTCCGGGAAAAGTACGCTTTCAGCGACGCTGGCAGGACGCGAAGATTATGAAGTTACCAGCGGCTCCGTTGAGTTTAACGGCAAAGATCTGCTGGAGATGTCGCCGGAAGAGCGTGCCGGCGAGGGCATCTTTATGGCCTTCCAGTATCCGGTGGAAATTCCGGGCGTCAGCAACCAGTTCTTCCTGCAAACCGCGCTGAACGCGGTGCGCAAGTATCGCGGCCTTGAGGCGCTGGATCGCTTTGACTTCCAGGATCTGATGGAAGAGAAGATCAAGCTGCTGAAAATGCCGGAAGATCTGTTGACCCGCTCGGTAAACGTGGGTTTCTCCGGCGGTGAGAAGAAACGTAACGATATTCTGCAAATGGCGGTTCTGGAACCGGCGCTGTGCATTCTCGATGAGACCGATTCAGGGCTGGATATCGATGCCCTGAAGATCGTTGCCGACGGGGTGAACTCCCTGCGTGACGGCAACCGCTCATTTATCATCGTGACTCACTACCAGCGAATACTTGACTACATCAAACCGGACTATGTCCATGTGCTTTACCAGGGACGCATTGTGAAATCCGGTGACTTTACGCTGGTTAAACAACTGGAGGAGCAGGGTTATGGCTGGCTTACCGAACAGCAGTAATGCACTCCAGCAGTGGCACCGGCTGTTTGAAGCGCAGGGTGGAGCGCGCTCTGAACAGGCTCAGCACCATCTCCAGCAGATGCTGCGTCTCGGTTTACCGACGCGTAAACATGAGAACTGGAAATATACCCCGCTGGATGGCCTGCTGAACGGCGAGTTTGTCACCCGTCTGGCGCAGGTCAGCCCCGATCAGCGCGACATGCTGGCGCTGACCGTGGATTCCGTGCGTCTGGTGTTTGTCGACGGTCTGTTCCGTGCGGAGCTGAGCGACAGCGTGCAGGAGAGCGGGTTCGATATCGTCATTAACGATGAACGTCAGTCGCTGAACGCGCCCGTTCAGCCTGAAGTCTTCCTGCACCTGACAGAGAGCCTGTCGCAATCTATCACCCATATTCGCGTTAAGCGTAACCAGCGTCCGGCGAAACCGCTGCTGCTGATGCATATTACCCAGGGCGTTGAGGGTGATGAGATTAACACCGCCCACTATCGCCACCATCTTGAGCTGGCAGAAGGGGCGGAGGCGACGGTGATCGAGCATTACGTCAGCCTTAACGACACCCGTCATTTTACCGGTTCGCGTCTGACGATGAACGTGGCGGCCAATGCCCAGCTGCACCACATCAAGCTGGCGTTTGAGAATCCGCTCAGTCACCACTTCGCCCACAACGATATTCTGCTGGGCCAGGATGCCGCGGCGTACAGCCATAGCTTCCTGCTTGGCGGCGCGGTGCTGCGCCACAATACCAGCACCCAGCTGAACGGTGAAAACACTACGCTGCGTATTAACAGCCTGGCGATGCCGGTGAAGTCAGAAGTGTGCGACACGCGCACCTGGCTTGAGCATAACAAAGGCTACTGCAACAGCCGTCAGCTGCACAAAACCATCGTCAGCGACAAAGGACGTGCGGTGTTTAACGGCCTGATAAACGTGGCGCAGCACGCCATCAAAACTGACGGGCAGATGACCAACAACAACCTCTTGCTGGGACGTCTGGCAGAGGTGGACACCAAACCACAGCTGGAAATCTATGCGGACGACGTGAAATGCAGCCACGGCGCGACGGTCGGGCGTATTGACGATGAGCAGATGTTCTACCTGCGCTCGCGCGGGATAGACCAGCAGGCCGCGCAAAAGATGATTATTTACGCCTTTGCGGCTGAGCTGACGGAAGCGCTGCCCGATGGCGGACTTAAACAGCAGGTGCTGGCCCGTATCGGTCAGCGGCTGCCTGGAGGCGAAGCATGACATTTCCCGTAGAGAAAGTCCGGGCAGATTTTCCGGTACTGACCCGTGAAGTGAACGGTCTGCCGCTGGCCTATCTCGACAGTGCGGCCAGCGCGCAAAAACCAAATCAGGTGGTGGATGCGGAAGCCGAGTTTTACCGCCACGGTTATGCGGCGGTACATCGCGGGATCCACACCCTGAGCGCCGAGGCGACCCAGCGCATGGAAAACGTGCGCACGCAGGTTGCTGCCTTCCTCAACGCGCGTTCGCCGGAAGAGCTGGTATTCGTGCGCGGCACCACCGAAGGGATCAACCTGGTGGCTAACAGCTGGGGCAATGCGCAGGTGCACGCGGGGGATAACATCATCATCACCCAGATGGAGCACCACGCCAACATCGTGCCCTGGCAGATGCTCTGTGAGCGTGTGGGGGCGCAACTGCGGGTGATCCCCCTGAATGAAGACGGCACGCTCCAGCTGGAAAAGCTGGACGCCCTGCTGGACGACAGAACGCGGCTGGTGGCGGTGACCCACGTTTCAAACGTGCTGGGGACGGAAAATCCGGTGGCGCTGATCGTCGACAAAGCCCATCAGGTTGGTGCGAAAGTGTTGATTGATGGCGCCCAGGCGGTGATGCACCATGCGGTTGACGTTCAGGCCCTGGACTGCGATTTCTACGTCTTCTCCGGGCACAAGCTGTATGGCCCGACGGGCATCGGCGTGTTGTATGTGAAAGAGGACATTCTCCAGGCCATGCCGCCGTGGGAAGGGGGCGGGTCAATGATCGCCACCGTCAGCCTGACGGACGGCACAACCTACGCCCGTGCGCCCTGGCGCTTCGAGGCGGGTACGCCCAACACGGGCGGGATCATCGGGCTGGGCGCGGCCATTAGCTACGTCACTGAAACGGGGCTGGCGGCGATTCAGGAGTACGAACAGCAGCTGATGCATTATGCCTTGCAGGAGCTGGCCAGCGTCCCGGAACTGACCTTATATGGCCCTGCTGACCGTCTGGGTGTGATAGCCTTCAACCTCGGCAAGCATCACGCCTATGATGTGGGCAGTTTCCTTGATAATTACGGCGTCGCCGTGCGTACCGGGCATCACTGCGCGATGCCGCTGATGGCGTATTATCAGGTACCGGCTATGTGCCGCGCATCGCTGGTGATGTACAACACAACGGAAGAGGTCGACAGACTGGTGGCGGGACTAAAACGTATTCACCAGCTGCTTGGCTAACGGAGAGGCGAGAGATGGCAGATTTGCCGGACAGAGATAAATTGCTGCGCAACTTTGGGCGTTGCGCAAACTGGGAAGAGAAATACCTTTATATCATCGAGCTGGGTCAGCGCCTGCCGCCGCTCAGCGAAGAGGCGCATAACCCGGACAACATCATTCAGGGCTGCCAGAGCCAGGTCTGGATCCTGATGCAGCAGACGGACGAAGGCGTAATTCAATTACAGGGTGACAGCGATGCCGCCATTGTGAAGGGGCTTATTGCCGTCGTATTTATTCTTTATCACCAGATGTCGGCGCAGGATATTGTCGCCTTTGACGTTCGCCCGTGGTTTGAAAAAATGGCCTTAACCCAGCACCTCACCCCGTCCCGATCCCAGGGACTGGAAGCGATGATCCGCGCCATACGCGCCAAAGCCGCAATCCTTAGCTAAACTGACAGAACAGCATTCATTCTGTTTCGCGAGGTGGTTTCCACCTCGCTGGTTTTTCAGCTTTCTGACGTTTGGTCAGTGAATAAGGAATCTCAGCATGAAGCGCGCATCTCTAATAACTCTATTACTCCTTGGTTCGCTCAGTGCTGTTAATTCAGCCTGGGCGGTTGATTATCCTTTACCGCCCGCAGGCAGCCGCCTGATTGGGCAAAACCAGACATACACCATTCAGGAAGGTGACAATAAACTTCAGTCTATCGCTCGTCGCTTTAATACCGCCGCACAGCTGATCCTTGAAACCAATAATACCATTGCTCCGGTGAACCCTGCGCCAGGAACGGTCATTACCATCCCTTCCCAGATGCTACTGCCGGACACCGAGCGTGAGGGCATTGTGGTGAATCTGGCGGAGCTGCGTCTTTACTTCTATCCGCCTGGCGAAAATATCGTGCAGGTCTATCCGCTGGGTATTGGTCAGCTTGGGCTGGAAACACCGGTCAGCACCACCCGTGTGAGTCAGAAAATCCCTAACCCTACCTGGACCCCCACAGCGGGCATCAGAGCGCGCTCACTGGCCCAGGGCATTAAACTGCCGCCTGTGGTACCCGCAGGGCCAAATAACCCGCTGGGGCGCTTTGCGCTGCGTCTGGGCATCGGGAATGGGGAATATCTTATTCACGGCACCAGCGCGCCGGACAGCGTAGGGCTGCGGGTCAGCTCGGGTTGTATGCGAATGAATGCGCCCGATATCAAAGCGTTGTTTGAGCAAGTGCGCGTCGGCACGCGGGTGCAGATCATCAATGAGCCGGTGAAGTTCTCCGTCGAGCCGGACGGCAAACGTTATATCGAGGTGCACAGGCCGCTGGCGCAGGCTGAGGGCGAAAACCCACAGACGGTGCCGTTCACGCACTCGGCGGCGTTTACCGCCTTTGCAGCGCAGTCAGGTAGCGATAAAACGCTTATCGATAAAGCCCTGGCGCGCAGAGCGGGGATCCCGGTGGCCGTTTCAGCAGGCAATGGTTCGTCAGCCAGCAATTCTGTCCTGTCGGTGCAGAACAGTCGTGTCTCAGCGGCGGTGGCGGAAGGTGAGGGAGAGAAAGCGCTTCAGTAGAGGTTTGACGAAGGCAAAAAAAATGGCGCACAATGTGCGCCATTTTATTAACAGGTACTATTACTTACGGTATTTAGTAGCCTGGTTGTCCAGACGCTGGTTAGCGCGAGCTGCGTCGTCTTTAGCAGCCTGAACGTCGGAACGCATTGCGTTCACGTCGTTGCTCAGCTGGTCAACTTTAGCGTTCAGAGTCTGAACGTCAGAAGACAGCTGATCGATTTTAGCGTTGCTGGAGCAACCTGCCAGCAGAGTAGAACCCAGGATTACCGCGCCCAGTACCAGTTTAGTACGATTCATTATTAATACCCTCTAGATTGAGTTAATCTCCATGTAGCGTTACAAGTATTACACAAAGTTTTTTGGGTTGAGAATATTTTTTTGATGGGATTACGCCTATTTTTGATCGTTCGCTCAAAGAAGCAACGAAATCGGCAATTTTGACGAAAAAGCTATGTTAAAAAAGGCATTTTTCATCGGATTCATCTTAGATAAATCGCGATTAAATAGAAAAACCCGATTTGCTTTTTGAATAGTTCTGGTTAAAGGCGGGAATAAAAAAAGCGCCCCGAAGGACGCTTTTTAACAAAACAATAATTTGTTCGTGAAATATTACAGCACGTGGACAGATGCCGTGTTGGTGGTGCCGCTTGGAACCAATGCACCAGAAACCATAACCACCACGTCGCCTTTCTGAGCCAGGCCACAATCAACCAGTTCCAGCGCCACTTCTTTACCCAGACGATAGAAATCATCGGTAGAGGCAATCTCTTTCACCAGGTGTGGGATCACACCTTTGCTCAGCACCAGCTGACGCGCGGTAGTTTCGTTGGTGGTCAGCGCCAGAATGGTCGCATCCGGGAAGTATTTACGCACGGCACGCGCAGATTTACCGCCCTGGGTCGCCACGACAATCAGTGGGGCTTCCAGTTTCTCAGCGGTTTCTACCGCACCACGGCACACGGCTTCGGTGATGCGCAGTTTACGGCTGTCGTTGTTGTAATCCAGACGGCTTTTCATCACGCGGTCGGTACGCTCACAGATGGTCGCCATGATACCGACCGCTTCCAGAGGGTATTTCCCTTTTGCAGATTCGCCAGACAGCATAACGGCATCGGTACCGTCGAGGATGGCGTTTGCTACGTCGCCTGCTTCAGCGCGGGTAGGGCGTGGGTTTTTGATCATGGAGTCCAGCATCTGCGTTGCGGTGATAACCACTTTACGCGCGCGAACACATTTCTCGATCATCATCTTCTGCGCGAAGATCACTTCTTCAACCGGGATTTCTACGCCCAGGTCGCCACGCGCTACCATGATACCGTCAGACGCTTCGAGGATTTCGTCGAAGTTGTTCAGGCCTTCCTGGTTTTCGATCTTGGAGATGATCTGAATGTTCTCGCCGCCGTGCGCTTTCAGGTGCTCACGGATCTCAACCACGTCAGAACGTTTACGGATAAAGGAGGCAGCAACGAAGTCCACGCCTTGTTCGCAGCCGAAGATCAGGTCTTGTTTGTCTTTTTCAGCCAGCGCTGGCAGCGCAATGGACACACCCGGCAGGTTAACGCCTTTGTTTTCGCCCAGATCGCCGTTGTTCAGCACTTTACAGATAACCTTGTTACCTTCGATCGCCGTCACTTCCATGCCGATCAGGCCGTCATCTACCAGCACGGTGTTGCCAACAGACAGATCGCTGGTGAAGCCTTCGTAGGTCACGGCAACGATTTCGTTGTTACCCACAACGGATTTGTCGGTGGTGAAGGTGAAGGTCTGGCCCGCTTTCAGGGAAACGTCGTTACCGCCTTCCAGTTTGATGGTGCGGATTTCAGGACCTTTGGTGTCGAGCAGGATTGCCGCTTTTTTCCCGGTCTTGCTCATCACGTTGCGCAAGTTCTGGATACGCTGACCGTGTTCAGCATAGTCGCCGTGGGAGAAGTTCAGACGCATCACGTTCATGCCGGCATCCAGCATTTTGCTCAGCATCTCTTCGGATTCGGTTTTCGGGCCGATAGTACAAACAATTTTCGTCTTTTTCATGACAGTCTTAGTCTTTAAGTTGGGAAGGATATGGAAATCTCGCTCCGGGGGCGCACCGCCGCGGAGTCAAACCTGTGTTGCGAAAGAGTATATGACACGCACTAAGAATAGGTGACATCAAATGAGCGTGCAGAAGAAAGTGTGCCTGAGTGCCAGCCCAACGAAGGAGAGGAGAAGTTGTACGTTGTTTTTTGTATTCCAAGCGCTGAAACCATTCACCAGGGATTTGGCGCGCATTATACGCTGATTTACAGTAAAAAGGAAAATGGAAACAGCGTTTCAAAACAATCTGTGCAGATTCACATAAGTTTGTTATCAAGGCGTTAAGGTCTAATGTCATCTTATGACGGCAGGCGCAACGCCCGCCGTTTTTTGCTCACTTTTCCAGCGCCTGCTGAAGGTCGGCGATCAGATCCTTCGCATCCTCAATCCCCACCGACAGGCGGATAAGCTGCGGCACAATGCCGTTTGCAAGACGCTGCGCCAGAGGTATGGAGGCGTGGGTCATGCTGTAGGGCTGGCTCACCAGACTCTCCACACCGCCCAGACTTTCCGCCAGGGTAAAGAGCGTAAGATGACGGATCACCTCTGCCGCGCGTTGCACATCGCCTTTAATCACAACGGAGATCATGCCGCCCGGCAGCGCCATTTGTCTGCGTGCCAGCGCATACTGGGGATGTGACGCCAGCCCGGGATAGAACACGCGGTCTACCGCGGATGCTGCTCCAGCCATTGCGCAATTGCCAGTGCGTTGGCGCTGTGCTTCTCAACGCGCAGAGAGAGGGTGCGAATCCCCCGCAGCGTCAGGAAACTGCTGAACGGATCCAGAACGCCGCCAACCGCGTTTTGCAGATAGCCCAGACGCTCCGCGAGATCCTTATTTGCCCCGACAACAGCCAGCCCGGCAACCACGTCTGAATGACCGTTGAGATATTTAGTGGCGGAGTGGACCACTATATCGAACCCCGCCTCCAGCGGCCGGTGAATGACCGGGGAGGCGAAGGTATTATCCGCCACGCTGATCGCATTATGGCGCCGGGCAATGTCCGCGATGGCCTCCAGGTCGGCCAGTTTCAGCAGCGGGTTCGTTGGCGTTTCCACCCAGATCATGCGGGTGTCCGGGCGAATGGCGGCCTCAAGCCCGGCTACATCGTCCGGCTTAACCCAGCTCACCTGTAACCCGGTGCTGCGCTTGCGCACGTTTTCGATCAGGCGATACGTACCGCCATACACGTCGTCAATGGCGACGATATGGCTGTCTTTATCCAGCAGTTCGAGCACGGTGGAAATGGCTGCCAGCCCTGACGCGAAAGCGTACCCGCGCGTGCCGCCTTCCAGTTCGGCAATGGCGGTCTCCAGCGCGTGGCGGGTTGGATTGCCGCTCCGGGAGTATTCGTAGCCGGTATGTTCACCCGGTGCCGGTTGCGCAAACGTCGACGTGGCGTAAATTGGCGGCATCACGGCGCCGTGCGGGTCGTGATACTCACCGCTGTGAACGCTGAGGGTGGCCAGGTTTTTCATCTTTTGCTCCTTTTATTTTGTCAGGCGGTTACGCCAGGCGGTGAGTACATCACTGCGTGTGATTAGACCCAGAAAGCGATCTTCGTCATAAATAATCGCCACCAGGCCACGGTCAAAGATGGCGTACAGGGCGCTCTCCGGGGCCTGCTTATCCAGATATTCGACCTGACGCGTCATGGCCGCCGTCACGGGGAGAGAGAAGCGATCGGCATCTCCCCCGATGTGTCGCAGCAGGTCCCACTCGTCGATGATGCCGACGACCTTGTCGTTATCGAGCACCGGCTGCTGGGAGATGTCGTACAGGCGCATGCGGGCCAGCACGGTGGAAAGCGTGTCGTCCGGGGCGGCAGTCACCGTCGCGCCTTCATCGTGGCGCAGGGCAATATAGTCCGAGAGATCGCCTGCCTGCGGACGCGAAATCAGCCCCTGCTGGCGCATCCAGTCGTCGTTGAACATCTTCGAGAGGTATTTATTGCCGCTGTCGCAGGCGAAGGTGACCACACGTTTTGGCGTAGTCTGCGCCTGGCAATATTTCAGCGCCGCCGCCAGCAGCGTGCCGGTGGAAGAGCCCGCCAGGATCCCTTCCGTTTTTAGCAGATCGCGGGCGGTGGTGAACGCCTCGCCATCGGTAATGCGCCAGGCGCGGTTAACCCCTTCGATGTGCGCCAGCGGAGGGATAAAGTCTTCGCCAATCCCCTCAACCAGCCACGATCCGGCATCGTGATGGCGTCCGGTCTCAACCTGGTCCGCCAGCACCGACCCGGCCGGATCGGCAAGCACAAATTCCGTCTGCGGCGAATGTTCTGCAAACCACGCCTGTAAGCCGCCCAGCGTACCGCCGGACCCCACGCCGACGACGATGGCATCGATCTGGCCGTCAAGCTGTTCAAACAGTTCCGGTGCGGTAGTGGTGCGGTGCGCCAGCGGATTGGCCGCGTTATTGAACTGATCAATATAAAACGCGCCTGGCAGTTCGTTCGCCAGCCGCCGGGCATAATCCTGGTAGTAGGCCGGATGCCCTTTATTCACATCTGAACGGGTCAGCACGACCTGCGCCCCTAACGCGCGCAGGTGGAAAATCTTCTCGCGGCTCATTTTGTCCGGCACCACCAGGATCAGCGAGTAGCCCTTCTGCGCCGCAATCAACGCCAGCCCCAGGCCGGTGTTCCCCGCCGTGGCTTCAATAATGGTGCCGCCGGGCCGTAGCTGGCCCGTACGCTCGGCTTCATTAATCATCGACAGCGCGACGCGGTCTTTAATCGAGCCGCCGGGATTCTGGTTTTCCAGCTTCAGAAACAGCGAGCAGGGGCCGGTGTCCAGCTTGTGCAGCTGGATGAGCGGCGTACGGCCAATCAGTTCGGTGACGGAGTGGTAAAGCGTCATGGTCATGTCCTGTGAAGGGGTGATGACCGGATGATAGAACCATGAAATTTTCTCAATAAAGAACCTTTCACTGAGTTTTAGAACGGAAAGGAATAATCCTTGTGTTTTCAGATGGAAAGACAGCAAGACGTAAAGTTGTCCGGATGTGAGGATGGCTATATCCGCATAAAGTGCTGCAAAATTAGCCGATTTCGTCGGGTGAGTAAGACCTGATATGCAAATGGCAGATAATTATTGCTGATATTCATCTAAATGCTTTTCACCCGCCAGTTCGCTGCTTATTCCTGAGCATTATAAGAAATTCTTTTTTGGTCATTTAAAAGCTGATAACGGCTGTTTACTATCTTTTGGACATCCATACTGCTAAACCGCTATATGCGAAACGGATAACGAATAAGAATGATTGTACTCAGCAATATTTCGAAGGTTTTTGACAACGGGAAACAGGCGCTGACAGCCGTAGATAACGTCAACCTGACGATAGAACAGGGACAGATTTACGGGATCATCGGTTACAGCGGGGCCGGGAAAAGTACGCTGATCCGTCTGCTGAACGGTCTGGAAAAGCCCAGCGCCGGCAGCGTCACCATTAACGGTCAGGATATCTCCGCCGCGAAGGGAGAAGCGCTGCGTCAGGCACGCCTGAAAATCAGCATGGTGTTCCAGCACTTTAACCTGCTTTGGTCGCGCACGGTGAAGGAAAATATCGCCTTTTCAATGCAAATTGCCGGTGTGCCAAAAGCGCAAATTCAGGCTCGCGTTGCCGAGCTGGTGGAGCTGGTCGGCCTGAAGGGGCGCGAGAATGCCTACCCATCCCAGCTGAGCGGCGGGCAAAAACAACGTGTGGGCATTGCCCGCGCGCTGGCCAATCATCCGGACGTACTGCTGTGTGACGAAGCCACCTCGGCGCTGGATCCGCAGACCACCGATCAGATCCTCGATCTGCTCCTGGACATTAACCGTCGCTTTAACCTGACCATCGTACTCATTACGCATGAGATGCACGTGGTGCGCAAAATCTGCGACCGCGTGGCGGTGATGGAAAACGGCAAGGTGGTGGAAGAGGGGGACGTGCTGAGCGTGTTTACGCATCCGCAGCAGCCGATCACCCGGCAGTTTGTCCGCCAGGTGAGCCAGTACGCGGAGGAAGAGACCTTCAATACCGAACTGGCAAACGATCTGGAAGGCACGGTGATCAGGCTGACCTTCACCGGGCACAGCACGCACAGGCCGATCGTCGGTGAACTGACCCTGCGCTACGGCCTGCCGTTTAACATCCTGCACGGCAAAATGACGCAAACCGCCCACGGTGTTTTCGGGCAGCTCTGGGTGCACGTGGTGGCATCGGACGAACAACTGAACAATATCCTCGCCGACCTGAAGCAAAGCGATATTGAAGGCGAGGTAATCAAGCATGGCTGAAGAACTCTTTCCGCACCTGAAGTGGGATCAGCTTTGGGCTGCAACCCAGGAGACGCTTTACATGACCGCGCTTTCCGGCGTGGCGACGTTTGTCCTGGGGATCGCGCTCGGTCTGGCGCTGTTTTTAACCGCCCGCGGCGGGTTATTCCACAACCGCACGGTCTACAGCGTGATGTCGATTGTGGTGAACGTGTTCCGCTCGATTCCGTTCATCATTCTCATCGTTCTGCTGATCCCGTTCACCAAGACCGTTGTGGGGACCATTCTCGGCGCTAACGCTGCGCTGCCCGCCCTGATTGTGGGCGCGGCGCCGTTCTACGCCCGTCTGGTCGAGATTGCCTTGCGAGAAGTAGACAAAGGAGTCATTGAGGCCACGCGTTCGATGGGCGCGCGGCTGAGCACGTTAGTGTTTCGGGTTTTATTGCCGGAATCTTCACCCGCACTGGTTTCAGGTATGACGGTGACGCTGATTGCGCTGGTGAGCTACAGCGCAATGGCAGGGGTGATAGGTGCCGGCGGTTTGGGAAATCTGGCTTATCTGGAAGGATTCCAGCGCAACCATGGTGACGTCACGCTGGTGGCAACGGTGACCATTCTGATCATCGTGTTCATTATCCAGTTCTGCGGCGATGCCATTACTTCACTGTTAGATAAACGCTAATAAATACACACAGGAACCACATCATGAAAAAGACACTGACACTGATCGCCGCCGCAACCCTGAGTGCCCTGAGCTTTGCCTCCTGGGCGGACACGCTCACCGTGGGGGCGTCCAACACCCCGCACGCGGAAATTCTGGAGCAGGCTAAGCCGATTCTGGCGAAGCAGGGGATCGATCTGGAGATTAAACCATTCCAGGACTACATTCTGCCAAACACGGCGCTGGCGGGGCATGACATTGACGCCAACTATTTCCAGCACATCCCTTACCTGAACAGCGTCCTGAAAGATCACGCGGGCGATAAGGATTATGATTTTGTCAGTGCGGGCGCAATCCACATTGAGCCGATCGGTATCTATTCGAAAAAATACAAATCGCTGAAGGATCTGCCGGAAGGCGGCAAAATCATCATGCGTGATGCGGTTTCCGAGGAAGGGCGTATTCTCTCCATCTTCGAAAAAGAGGGCGTGATCAAGCTGAAGCCAGGCATCGATAAAGTGACCGCGCGCATCAGCGATATCGTGGAGAACCCGAAAAAGCTGCAATTCACCCCTAACGTTGAGGCATCTCTGCTGCCGCAGATGTACAACAACGACGAAGGTGCTGCGGTGGTGATCAACGCCAACTACGCAATTGATGCCGGTCTGGATCCGGTGCACGATCCAATTGCGGTTGAAAGCGGTGAGAATAACCCGTACGCCAACATCATTACCGTTCATCGCGGTGACGAGAAGAAGAAGGATATCGTCGCGCTGGTGAACGTGCTGCACTCCAAAGAGATTCAGGACTGGATCCGCACCAAATACAAAGGCGCAGTCATCCCGGTAAACAACTAATCTCCTGATTTTCCAGACGAAGCCCGGCGAACTACACGCCGGGCTTCTTTTTTGTATCCAGCCGACGAATGATTTAAGCTGACGGTTTAGGGCAACGGAGTGATGGCAATGGGCAATGTGACCAAAGACGAAGCGCTTTACCAGGAGATGTGTCGGGTGGTAGGCAAGGTCGTTCTCGAAATGCGTGATTTAGGGCAGGAGCCGAAACATATTGTCATTGCGGGCGTTCTGCGTACCGCGCTGGCGAACCAGCGCGTTAAGCGCAGTGAGTTGACCACCAAAGCGATGGAAACGGTGGTTAAAGCGCTGGCCGGCTAACTCGCCAGCGCTTCGCGAGCAGCTCAAGCGAGCAGCAGAGCAGGTAATAGATCACACCCGTGAAGATAAAAATGGCCGCCGGGTAAATTTGCACCCGGTTGTTGATCTGTCCCGCCACCGTGGTCAGTTCAGGAACGTTCACGATAAACGCCAGCGACGTATCCTTCAGCAGGCTGATAAAAATCCCCACCAGCGACGGCAGAATATTTCTCAGCGCCTGCGGCAGCAGCACGCGCCACAGCGTTTGCTGCGTACTGAACCCTTGAGAAAGCGCGGCCTCATTCTGGCCCGACGGCAGGGCTCTCAGTCCGGCTAACACCGAATGCATCACCGCAGCCGCGGTAAACCAGGCCAGCGCCAGCGTGACGGTCGTCGCGCCCGGGAGATCCCTGCCGGTTATCAGCGGCAGCAGATACCACATCCAGAATATCACGAAGATCAGGGGGATCCCGCGAATCAACTCTGCCCACGCAAACAGCGCACTGCGCACCACGCCGGGATAGCGCCAGGCGACGCAAGCCAGCACAATCCCGCCGGGCAGGGCAAGCGCGGCGGCGCCTGCGGCCATCAGCAGTGAGAGCAGTACGCCGCCGGGTTCTCCCGCAGCCGCACGTCCCCAAAGCAGATAATCCAGGTTTTCGACAATAACGTTAAATCCGGGGATCATGATTTTTCCTCCCTGAATGGGGGCCGAGGCGCACCAGCACGCTTCCCGTCACCATCCCGGTAAGCAAGTAGAGCACCGTACCGAAGGTGAAGGCTTCCAGTGCATGGGCGTTGTAACTTTCTATCTGGCGGACCTGGTAGGTCAGTTCGGCGAAGCCAATCCCGCTCGCGAGCGAGGAGAGCTTCATCAGGTTAAGGTACTGGCCAACGACGGGCTGCCACGCGTTAGCGAGCCCCTGTGGCAGAAGAATGTAGCGAAACAGACGCCATGAGGAAAATCCCTGAGCGAGCGCCGCCTCCCGTTGCCCGGCAGGTACGGAACGCAGCCCCGATTCCACTTCTTCAATTAAAAACGCCGAGGTAAAGACGCCTAACCCCCAGGCGGAGCATAAAAACTCTGGCGTAAACCACCAGACGTCACCGGGTAAAATGGACCAGCTGTGGTCTGCGTTCACCGCGTCACGCAGCCCCTGCGGCAACCCGTTCCAGGCGGCGAAATACCAGAACAGCAGCTGTACCAGCAGCGGCGTATTGCGAAACAGCGATACCCAGCAGCTGACGATCAATGTCCCGAAACGTCCCCCGGAAAGCCGCAAAAGCATAAAGAACAAGGCGAGCAGGCTGGCCAGCATAATCCCCGCCAGCGTCACCCACAGAGTGGTGAGAAATCCGGAGAGGATCCAGTGCAGGGGCTGTCCGGCCAGCACCCCCTGCCAGTCCAGAGCGGGCATTACAGTTGCTCCTGATGCAGCGGATCCAGCACTTTTTGCAGGAAACGCCTCGCACGGGGATGCGACGGTTGATTGAAAAATTGCGCCGGGGGCGCGGTTTCCAGAATTTTTCCGCCGTCGATAAAGACGATTCGATCGGCAATTTCCCGGGCGAACTGCATCTCATGGGTAACGACAATCATGGTGATCCCGCTGTGCGCGAGGGTTTTCATCACAAACAGCACTTCGCCAATCATTTCCGGGTCGAGTGCCGACGTCGGCTCGTCAAAGAGAATGATTTGCGGCGACGAGGCCAGAGCACGGGCAATCGCCACGCGCTGCTGCTGTCCGCCGGAAAGTTCAGCGGGGAAGCGGTGCGCCTTCTCCAGCATGCCGACCTTCTCCAGCAGCGCCAGCGCGCGCTCCTGGGCGGGCAGGGGTTTCCAGCCGTGAACGTGCTCCAGTGCCAGGGTGATGTTCTGACTGGCGGTAAGGTGGGCATAGAGATTGAACTGCTGGAACACAAACCCGACGCGGCTGCGTAACTGACGTAGCCTGCTGCCGGAAAGCTGTCCGGTCGGCTTGTGGTCGATCAGAATCTCCCCGCCGCTCAGGCTCTCAAGCTGGTTGATAAGCCGAATCAGGGTCGATTTTCCGGAACCCGAAGGGCCGAGAATGGCAACCACTTCACCCGGCATGATGGTGAGGTTAATGTCGGTTAAAACCGGATGATCGCCGTAGCGTTTGTCCACATGGCGAAACTCAACGCTGGCCTGTTCCAGAAGTGAAAAATCCGCGGCATTGGCCGCGGAGCGTGAAAATAAACCTGAGAGCATATTACCGGGCTTCTATTTTAAAGTTACGAGGCTGTGGAGCTGGGGTGCCTGGACCGAACCAGACGTCATAGATTTTTGCCGCCTGGCCGTTTTTCTCCAGGGTTACCAGCTCATCGTTAACGGCTTTCAGCAGCGCCGTTTCACCCTTTTTCACCCCCACGCCAATCTCTTCTTTACTGAGCAGGTCGGGCAGGATTTTGAAGTCGGCTTTATCCGGCGCCTGCGCCAGCAGACCGGCCAGAATGGTGCTGTCCTGGGTAATGGCCTGCACGTTGCCATTGCGCAGTGCCGTCAGCGCCAGCGGAATATCATCATAAGAGAGGACGCGGGACTGCGGAAAACGCTGGTGCAGCGCCTGTTCACCCGTCGTACCTTTTACGGCGCCAATGCGTGCCCGGCTATAGTCATCAAGCTTGTCCGGTGATTTTGCCGGAACCAGGAACTGCTGGCCGGTGACAAAGTAAGGCGTTGAGAAATCAATGACCTGTGCGCGTTCCGGAGTGATCGTGATATCCGCCACGATGAGATCCGCTTTTCCGGACTGTAGCAGCGGTATACGGTTAGCCGGATTAGTGGCGACCAGTTCAAGCTTGACGCCGAGCGATTTCGCCAGCGCTTTGGCGAAGTCCACGTCGTAACCCACGATCTCATGCGTTTTGGCATCAATCGAGCCAAAGGGTGGATTGGCATCAAACGTGGCCACTTTCACCACGCCTGCTGCCTTGATATCCGCCAGCCGATCGGCCTGCGCCTGCGCTGAAACCAGGCCCCAGGCTGCCACTAATCCCAGAACCTGCGCCCGTTTTTTAAACCCTTTCATTTTTGCAGCCATAGTCATACGCCATCCCGTTGTTTTTGTTTTACCCCGTTACGCTCCCATAAGGGAAAGCTATCGCCAAATAAGAAATCGTTCTTTGCTATGAGAAAAAAAGCATGAGTGAACAAGGTGTTAAAGAAGAGAGCAGACGGCGGGGCGCTATTTGCAGATCCTGCACATCGACAGTGGATTTTGATATTTCCCCCGGGCGCAATTTGGGTGTTTAACTGAGGACAGGTTAAGCGAGAAGGGTAATGACGATGAAAAAATGGATAAGCACGTTACGGCGGTTATTTGCGCCCCGACCAATGAATGCGGAGAACAGCGCGCAACGTGTTCTTGAGTCAATACTACCTGTCGCCAGCCTGTATGGCGTGGACGTAGCCAACATCGACCCGGAGTGGTTCCATGATAAAACGTCACGCTGAACTGCGCCGGACGCGCGAAATGTACTGGAATGAGCTGTGCGTGGTGTCTGTAAAGCGAGGATGAAGGGAAAAATACCCAGGCAAATCCTCGGTAAATGATGGCCGTTTTGTTACCACTATCTCCTTTCACAGATGGAGATAATAATGAAACGGACAGTATTAACCCCCGCGCTTTCTGCCTCTGCACTTCTGCTTACCATGCAGGCGGTACACGCTGGTCCACAGGCGCATGTTGTATGCAGTTATTCCCACACCCTCGGCGATGATGCCATTATGATGTTCGGCATGCCCAATGAGGCTATGCTGCACGATTTTTTTGGTAACGTGCACGCGGATGCTTACTCCAGCCGTGAATCTCTGCGTACCCAGGAAAAGACCACCTGCGATAACAAAGCAGACAGCTCGGCCTACTGGGCTCCGTCGCTAAAATTGCCGGACGGAACGGTAGTCAAACCCGCCTATCAAAAAACCTATTATCAGGCATCGAACGTTGACGCCTGGCCGCTTCATCCGTTTCCGCCGGGGCTGTCGCTGCTGGCGGGCGATCATCATGGCACCGCGCCAAATCCGCATATCACCTTTTTATGCGCCAATGGCAAGGGCTACACCACCAGAACGGGTGAAGTCTGCGGCTTACGCAAGGCGAAGGATGCCGTGCAGTTTAATATCGGCATTCAGTTCCCGAACTGCTGGGACGGGGTCAACCTGAAGCCCGCCCACGGCCTGGCTAACGCCACCTACGATACGAAAGGACAGTGTCCGTCCGCCTTCCCGGTGAAGATCCCGACGGTGAACATGAATATTGCGTACGTGCTCCCGACAATTAGCTCTCTGGATACCAGTAAAGTCCAGCTTTCCCTCGACCCCATCATGCATGGTAGTGAGCGTGAAGAGCGGTGGGGGAGCCTGTATACGGCGCATGCTGACTTCATGAACGGCTGGACGGAAGATGCCGCGCGATTTATGACCGACCTGTGCATGAACCGGGGAATGGATTGCGGCACCACCGTGCCGTATGGTTATTCAAAAGCGAAGGCTAACGTCTGGCTCAGCAGCATGGAACCGGCACTTTCACAGCCCGATCCCCAGGTCTTACTGGTGCAGGATAACTGGAAGAACGGTGGACGCACGAAAAACAGCGAAACATTGTCGCTGGTGAAGTTCAACATCCCTCCGCTGCCTGTCGGACAGGATCCTGCCCAGTTTAAATACCGCGTGAGAATTTATGGCGGGAAAGTGGAAACTGACGGCGCGGATCAAATCTTCTTCTATCCGGCGAGTAACGACTGGGAACCGGCCACCGTGAGCTGGCAGTCACGACCGTCCTGCAACTATCGCTCGGATGCGGTGCTGTACCTGAACCACTCCCGCGAATACCGGATGGTGGACGTGGATAAAGCGGTGCGCAAGGCGCTGGCAGAAGGGAAAACCGACATTTCGTGGTATATCGGCGGCGATCGTCAGGGAAATCACTATCAGTTTGAGACGGGGTCATCTCCCCAAAGCCTGATCCTGATGCTGACCGGGTTTAGCAAAACGCCGGAGATCTGATAGCCGGTAGTAAAAGGCATTCATAAAAAAAGCACCGGGGAGCCCGGTGCTTTTTCTTCAGATCTTGCAGGCATCGCCGCAGTCGTCATCGGCGACAATCGCCTGGGCTTTTTTATCCGCATCGTCGAGACGTTCCGCGTTGCGCTCTTCTGCTTCATCCAGCCCGTTAAAGACTAAGTTATCGAGATCAATTTCCATGTGCCACCTGCGTTATTCAGTTTTTGATACTGGCATAGTATAAGTCAAAAAAAGCGGGCCAGGCACCCCTCAGCACATATGGATAATCCCTGCCATACTCAGTGCTTTATTGCTGAGGAAAGCCGATGATTACACTCTGTAAAACCTGCGGTACCGCTTACGATGAACAGCCCAAAAACTGCCCGATTTGCGACGATGAGCGCCAGTATGTCCCGGTGACGGGCCAGGCATGGACGGACTTCGACAGCCTTACGACCACGCACACCAACAAATGGCAACAGCTGGAGCCGCAGCTGTTCAGCATCAAAACCGTTCCCGCTTTTGCCATCAACCAGCGGGCGATTCTGCTGCGTACGCCACAGGGCAATGTTCTGTGGGACTGTATCGCCAATCTTGACCCGGCGACCAGAGCGTTAGTTGACGCGCTCGGGGGGATCAGCGCGATCGCGATTTCGCACCCGCATTACTACACCACCATGCAGGAGTGGGCCGCGGCGTTTAACGCACCGATCTACCTGCACGCCAGCGATCGGCAGTGGGTGATGCGTGACAGCCCGGCGATACGCTTCTGGGAGGAGGACGCCCTGGAGATTATGCCTTTGGTGACTCTTCTGCGGCTGGGCGGGCATTTTGCAGGCGGCACGGTGCTGCACTGGCAGTCAGGCGACGGCGTGCTGCTGGCCGGTGATATTTTGCAGGTTACGCCCGGTGTGGACGCCGTGTCGTTTATGTGGAGTTATCCGAATATGCTGCCACTGCCTGTCCGCACCGTTGAGTCGGTGATTGGCCGACTGACAGGGAAAACGTACCAGCGCCTGTACGGGGCCTTTGAAGGGCAGAACATCCCGGCGAACGCGGATGAGATCGTGCAGCGGTCGGGCCAGAAATATATTGCTTGTCTCCGCTAAGGTGCGGTGGTTAAATTTTACGAGTGTGATCGCGATCATACCTAAACTAAAACAGATAAAAGAGAAATGGCTATGCAACATATCATTGAAGGTTTTCTCAGCTTTCAAAAAGAGATTTTCCCGCAACGTAAAGAGCTTTTTCGTAGTTTAGCGTCCAGTCAGAATCCCAAAGCGCTGTTCATCTCCTGCTCCGACAGCCGTCTGGTTCCGGAACTGGTTACGCAACAGGAGCCAGGACAGCTCTTTGTCATTCGAAACGCGGGCAACATTGTGCCTCCGTTCGGGCCGGAGCCTGGCGGTGTCTCTGCGACCATCGAATATGCTGTTGTTGCCCTGGGCGTGACCGATATCGTTATTTGCGGCCACTCCAACTGCGGCGCAATGAAGGCGATTGCTGACAACGCCGATCTGGAGCCGATGCCGGCCGTTTCCCACTGGCTGCGCTATTCTGATGCGGCAAAAGCGGTGGTTGAGAAGAAAACCTGGGATAAGCCAATCGATAAGGTGAATGCGATGGTGCAGGAGAACGTCTTTGCGCAGCTGAGCAATATCAAGACCCATCCGTCGGTGGCGGTAGGCCTGCGCAACAACGCCATTCGCCTGCACGGCTGGGTATATGACATCGAAAGCGGCAAAATCCTTGCCCTGGACAAGAACACTAAATCGTTCGTGTCGCTGTCGGAAAACCCGGACGTCTTCTTCGAGTAACCCGACCCCGCAGGGCAGGGAAGCTCTGTTAAAATTCCATGAATGGTAACTTCCTTCGCACGCCCGACGCAGGTTTTCCAGCCGCTTTCGCCATCGCTTTACCAATTTCAGCGCACTCAGACAAACCCTGAACAAAGGGATGATCGTGCATCAGCCAGGGGATCGCCCCAAAAGCGATGCGCCCCCGCAGTGATGCAGGCGCCAGCAACGTATAGTCTTCCCCCACGTCCGGGACGTCATCGCCGGTTTCCGCAAGCTGTTTACGCAGGGTGGGGAAGGGAATGTCCTTGTTTCTGAGTGGCTTTTGCCCGCGCGCATCAATAAACACGTCGAAGCGGTAACGCTTTTCTGCCGTGGTGATGACGGTCTGATCGCTGCCGATATCCAGGTCGTAATCATCACCGAGTGCGACCACGCTAATGATCCCTGCCTCGCGCAGCGCCAGTAACCGGCGGATAGACTGCGGTGGAATGGCGGCATAATTATCGATAAACACACGCTCCAGCCCGGATTTAAACCGCTCTCTGTCATGCTCACTGAGTGAAGGGACGATGGCCTGAACCACTTCATGCAGACGAAGCACGGTATAGCGCCAGGCAACGGTGCGTTTTTCGCGCTTGTTGCGCTCCACTTCTTTCAGATTCGCTTCGGCCCAGGTGAAAGGGCCATGCTTTTTACGATCCTCAAACCAGACATCACGAAGCGTGTCGGCATTCAGCGTACCGAGCGATATCGCCTGGCACCAGCGCGGATCGGCCAGCTCGAGCTCTTTCACCATCAGCGCAAAGATGCGGTCAAGCAGCCCGTCCGGGCCTTTGGCGATTTCACTTTCCGCCACAGACTCCGTTAACACGGACAGCGGTTCATAAGGGATAGGGCAGTAAAAGTCGGCCTCCGGCAGAACGCCCGTGCGGGACATCAGCGTGATATTTAACCCTTCGCTGCCTTTATTGACAACGAACTGCTCCCCGCTAAACCGGCCATGCTGCATCACAACCGCCATTGCAGCGTCCAGCCCGCTGAGGGAGGTACCCATGATCCCCACCTCACAGGCTCGGACCTCCGCGTCCATCAGCCCTGACCATGGGCTTGGGAAATATGCGCGGGTGGTTTCATCTTCATCAGGCCAGACGTGGCCGGTGGCAACAACCGCAAGATCAAACCGCCTTGAGAAAGGGGCATCGTTCACTGAAAGGGCCACGCCGTCTGCATCAGCCTTAATATCCGTGACTTCTGCGTTGGGGTGCACCTCGACATTAAAGCCCGACTTTTTCGCCTCAGCAACGACGGCGAGAAACCGATCGTGAAAATATTCACCCAACAGAATACGCGGCAGGAATTGCCGGTCGTGCAGCTTCTCACTATCGACGTTATAGCGGGCAAGATGGGCCGCACTCTGCTGTTTGAGCCAGTCGAGGTAGGTAATAAAAATGGGCGGGATTTCGATACTGGCGATGTTCGCCAGCATCAGCCGGGAATTATCCTCGTCGCTGTAGGGCATCCCGACACCGGGTTGGTCTGCCTTTTCGAACACGGTGATCGAAAGCGGTGCTGCGTTGTTAAGAAGTGAGTAAAAGGTGTAAATCCCTGTTGGACCTGAGCCGATAATGGCGATTTTTTTCATCGAAAGCGTTCCTGCATTTCTGAACCATAAAATAAGCGTAGCAGGAGAAAGGTTAAATCATTCAATGAAGGAAAAAAATTAAGACGTTTTGAAGAGGGGATGTTGCGCCCCTTCCTGAACTTATGGGAAGGTCAATTCAATTGACCCTGGCTGATTAGATATGATTCTGCCTGATTTCTGAAAGGAAAGACTGTTTGGTCCCAGGTTTAACGATTATCTGTATGTGATGGGGGTTAAAAAGTACGGTAACTTCGCCGGCGGGCTTGACCTGCACAGCGTCAGTGAGGAGAACCAGCTGATTTTATCAGGAGAATTCTCCATCTTACGGTCAGTGTACTTTTTAACATGCAGGCTGATGCCGCCCGTGGAAGACAGCCCTGCTCGGGCTCAAAAGATGGCATAGCACACTGTACATCGGATGGTCGTTTTGTCTGCAATGACGGAAGTCTGAGCCAGTCGAAGCGATTCTGTTCAGGTTATGGTGCCTCCGAACTGCCCCGGCAGGTAAAACCCTCCCCCTCCGCCAGGCAAGCGCAGACGAAAAAGAAAACAGCCGTGAAAGGCCAGGAGCAGCGTGTTGTAGAAAACAATGCGCAGTTCGATACACAACCGCGGCAACCTACATGCGCCCTTCTCTATATGGCCAACAAGCCCGGATTCACCCATTTACCCGTTTGTTCAGGAAATCAGTATTAATCCGCCAGTGTAAACGTTCTTTGTCTGTTATTCGAACTGATAAGACGCTTGCAGGTGGAAACCCACCTGAACGCGCTGGGCGACCTGTTACAGCGTCTGGCATTAAAGCATGCCGTTCGCACCTTCCGGCTACATGGCGAACTTACTGCATGGCTGGCGTTTATGTTTTCTGCATGATTGATAAAAGGGAGGGAAAATTATGACCAGGGCTGAAGAGTTTTGTCGTTCCTGAAATGTGAACACTGGCAGATGGATGCGCACGCATCGCTCAAAAAACGATCTTTTTCGGGCGGATACTGAGATCAGAAAAGCATATGACCTTGAACAGTAATCACATTGACTGGAGGGATATGCTAATGAAGCGACAAGATATAAACGCATTAAAGAATTTTGATTTTCTGGCACGTAGTTTTGCCCGTATGTACGCCCTGGGCCAGCCAGTTGATGTCGATGCCGTGACCGGCAATATGAGTTATGAACAGCAGGCATGGTTCCGGGAGCGATATGACCACTACCGAAAGCAGGCTGAGCGGGCGAGAGTGATAGAACTGCGATGATGTAACGAATAACGGGCTTAACGGCCCGTTGCGTTTTTTAGGTTCCAGCTACATTTTGCGGCTCCTGAGGTTGAAATATTGTGCGGTAACCTCATATAGAAAGCGGGTAAGGAATACCTGCCCGTAAGACATGAACTTTTTGAATATTCTTTTTTACTGTTCAGGAGGTACATGATGACTCTGAGAGCTTTTCCCATGTTGAACGATCTCTCCGACTCTCTGTTTGCGGACCGTTTTAACCGTATCGATCGCCTTTTTAGCCAGCTAACCGGCAGTACGCCGTTGCCCTCCACGCCTTCTTACAATATCCGGCGGGTGGGTGATAACCGCTATGAACTGACGCTGAGCGTGCCGGGCTGGAAAGAGAGCGAACTGGAAATTGAAACCGTTGGCGGTCAGCTGAATATCAGCGGTAAACGTGAAGAAGAGAAAACCGAAAACGGCGAAGAAGGGTGGATCCATCGGGGTATCAGCCGCAGCGACTTCCGGGCCAGCTATAGTCTGCCGGAGCATGTGAAAGTAACCGGCGCTTCGCTGGAAAACGGCTTGCTGGCGATTGAATTACACCAGGATATCCCGGAAGAAGAGAAACCGCAGCGCATCGCCATCAACAACAACCCGGCGATTGAACATAAGCCGTAATCATTGATTGACGTTGTTTTCACGCCCGGCAAACGCCGGGCGTTTTGCTAACCTGATGGGGCTTATGCCATTCCGCTCTTTCGCTGCACGCGCGGGCTGGAAGTCACTTTCGATGTGCTTAAAAGGTTTGCTGCCTCTGCATGAGGCTGAACGGGAATGAAATGTGCGAGAAAACAGATTGGTGCGTCTGAATGGACTCGAACCATCGACCCCCACCATGTCAAGGTGGTGCTCTAACCAACTGAGCTACAGACGCAGAATGGTGCGTTCAATTGGACTCGAACCAACGACCCCCACCATGTCAAGGTGGTGCTCTAACCAACTGAGCTATGAACGCATTGTGTTGTCGGTGACAACGGGGACGAATATTAGCGGCACAGCCCCAAGGTGGCAAGAGGGAAAATGCATTTTTCTCTCTGATTTCACGCGATTGCTTCATTACCGCGCAAAGTGAAGAGAAAGTAGCCGCCAGCCGGCGGCTACTGTGTCATTAACGTGCAGCGCGCTGCAAAATTACCGCAGACGGCTGACGTTGCAGGAAGCGCATACGCAGCATCATCATAATGGCCGCAGACGTTAAGCCGATGATAAAGCCCATCCAGAATCCGGCTGGCCCCATGCGATCCACCACCAGATCCGTGAGCGCCAGAATGTACCCGCACGGCAGACCTAGCACCCAGTAAGCGATAAAGGTGATGAAGAAGATGGAACGCGTATCTTTATACCCACGCAGCACGCCGCTGCCAATCACCTGGATGGAGTCAGAGATCTGATAAATGGCCGCCAGCAGCATCAGATGCGAGGCCAGGGTCACTACCTCCGGGTTGTCGTTATAGAGCAGGGCAATTTGCTCACGCAACAGCACGGTAAAGAGCGCGGTACAGACTGCCATGCAGACGCCGACGCCGAGGCCGGTGCGGGCTGCCGTTTGCGCGTCCAGCGTCGAGCCTTGCCCCAGACGGAAGCCCACGCGAATCGTCACCGCGGCAGCCAGGGACATCGGCAGGACGAACATCAAAGAGCTGAAGTTCAGGGCGATCTGGTGTCCTGCGACATCAATAATCCCTAACGGCGAGACCAGCAGGGCGACGACGGCAAACAGCGTCACTTCGAAGAACAGCGCCAGCGCAATGGGTAACCCCAGCTGAATGAGACGGGTCATGAGCGTCCAGTCGGGTGCGCTGAACGAGGCGTCGTTACGAATGTCACGCATGGATCGCGCATGTTTAATGTAGGTGAGCATACAACCGAACATCACCCAGTACACCGCAGCCGTTGCCACGCCGCAGCCCACGCCGCCGAGTTCCGGCATGCCAAAATGACCGTAAATGAAGATATAGTTCACGGGAATGTTCACCAGCAAGCCGATAAAGCCCATCACCATGCCCGGCTTGGTTTTTGCCAGCCCTTCACACTGGTTACGTGCCACCTGGAAGAACAGATAGCCGGGCGCGCCCCAGAGCAGGGCGCGCAGATAACCGACCGCCTTATCCGCCAGCGCCGGGTCGATATTATGCATGGCGCGAATAATATACCCGGCGTTCCACAGGACGATCATAATCAGGACGGAGACCCCCCCGGCCAGCCAGAAGCCCTGGCGCACCTGATGGGCCACGCGGTCCCGTCGACCGGAGCCGTTAAACTGCGCGATAACGGGCGTCAGCGCCAGCAGCAGGCCGTGACCAAAAAGAATGGCCGGAAGCCAGATTGAGGTTCCGATCGCCACGGCGGCCATATCGGTGGCGCTGTAACCACCGGCCATTACCGTATCCACAAATCCCATTGCGGTTTGGGCTACCTGCGCGACGATCACCGGTATGGCCAGTGCCAATAACTGACGCGCTTCGATCATATACTTCTGCACGTGAACACCTTTGTATTGTAGTTATTTGAGAGACTAAAAAGGCCGCCGTTACTGGCAGCAAGAAGAAAAAACAGAGGGATGCCAGCTATTGTAGCGGGGTTTAACTAATTATCTAGTGAAAAAATCGCCAGAAATTGCGCATCACTGGCAACCTGTTTTTTCAACTGTTATTGTGGTGGGATTATACGGTGTCATCGCCGTTCGGAATGAACAGGAGCTGTAAGCATGTTTACTGGTATTGTGCAGGGCACTGCCAAAGTGGTGTCCATTGATGAAAAACCGAATTTCCGCACTCACGTAGTTGAGCTGCCTGAATATATGCTCGACGGCATTGAAACCGGGGCGTCGATAGCGCATAACGGCTGCTGCCTGACGGTGACCGAAATTAACGGTAACCAGATAAGCTTTGATTTAATGAAAGAGACGCTGCGTATCACTAACCTGGGTGAGCTGGTGGTGGGAGATATCGTTAACGTTGAACGCGCGGCGAAATTCAGCGATGAGATTGGCGGGCATCTGATGTCGGGCCATATTATGACCACCGCAGAAGTGGCGAAAATCGTGACCTCGGAAAATAACCGTCAAATCTGGTTTAAGGTGCAGGATCCGTCATTAATGAAATACATCCTTTATAAAGGATTTATTGGCATCGATGGGATTAGTCTGACCGTCGGTGAAGTGACGCCAACGCGTTTTTGCGTGCATTTAATTCCTGAAACGCTGCAACGTACTACGCTTGGGGCAAAAAAACTGGGGCAGCGCGTAAATATCGAAATTGATCCCCAGACCCAGGCGGTCGTGGATACCGTTGAGCGCGTACTGGCGGCGAAAGAGGCGGCGATAATTAAAACCATGGAAGAAGAATAAAAAATAACCCCGGTTAACCGGGGTTATTTTTTCAGCGAGCCACACGCAGACCGTGCTCAATCCCACGACTAAACACCACCTGCCACAGCTGTATATCCCGCGCACGGAACGCGCCCGCACAGGCATTCAGATAATAGCTAAACATCCGTTTGAATCGTTCCGAATAGTTGTCGGCGATTTCAGGCCATGCAGCCTGGAAACGTTCATGCCAGGCCATCAGGGTGGTGTCGTAATCTGCGCCGAAGTTATGCCAGTCTTCCACAATAAAATGCGGTTCGCTGGCGTTCGCAATCTGGCGAACAGAGGGTAAACAGCCATTCGGGAAGATATATTTGTTGATCCAGGGATCCACATTGTTATCGGTGCGTTTAGAGCCGATGGTGTGTAGCAGGAAAATTCCCTCAGGCTTCAGGTTACGATCGGCGACCTCGAAGTAAGTCTTGTAGTTCTTCGGCCCCACGTGCTCGAACATACCTACGGAAACAATGCGATCGAACTGCTCGTTCAGGTCGCGGTAGTCCTGAAGCCGAATATCAACATCCAGACCCAGACAGCGTTCCTGCGCCATCTTCTGCTGTTCAGCCGAAATCGTGACGCCGACTACGCTGACGCCGTAATTTTTAGCCATAAACCAGGCAAGACCACCCCAGCCACAGCCGATGTCCAGCACACGCATACCGGGCTGTAACTGCAATTTATCGCAGATCAGTTGCAGCTTGTCCTGCTGCGCCTCTTCCAGGGTCGTCGCTTTTTTCCAGTATCCGCAGGAGTACTGCATTAAAGGATCGAGCATACGGCTGAACAGATCGTTGCCCAGGTCGTAATGCTCTTTACCGACGATCCACGCCCGTTTTTTACTTTGCAGATTGAACAGGCGGGCGGAGGCGATACGTAAGGTATCTTTGAAATGACGAGGGAGCTGTTTTTCAAGACCGGCGCGTAATACGCTGGAGAAGAACATATCCAGCCGCTCACACTCCCACCAGCCGTCCATATAGCTTTCACCCAGCCCTAACGACCCCTCCTGTAACACGCGTTTGAAAAAATCGGGATGCTTTATCTGGGGATCGGAGGGGGATGAGCCATTAATCGTAATGCCCGCACGTCCCAACAGTTCACTGACGATCCGGGACCAGTTATCGTCCGGAACGCTGACTTCTTCTATACACGATGAACTCATAGCTTCTCCATCACCTTGCTGTGATCAGAACCTTAAAACAGCGTAGACGCTTTTTTGGTTTGTGAGAAATCTCACGGTAAATGCCCGCGAGGCTAATATCCGACGTAGAACAGAGGAAGGGAGATAACCCTTGCCGAAATGCCTTCCATGGTAAAACGGGAGCGCTCCGGCTCCCGTTAACACTTAATATTTATCGTATTTAATCGAACCAAATTTAGTATAGGCCGCAAAATTTGGTGATTCAACAGAAAATTGTTAGCAACCTAATCACTGGTATTTAACATAGTTTCCCGCGCAATCAGGCGTGCGACGTTTCTGTCTGCGCGTTTTCACTCTGCTCGCGATGGGCTGAGGACTGCATCCGATAGCCCAAACCCGACAGCGCAACGGTGACCAACATCACGCTGGTGGTGGTGAGCAGCGGGGTTGCAATCAACGCAGAGACCACGAGACTTGCCAGGAAGCACAGGCCAAGTTGCAGGGTATTTTGCAGCGCGGCAGCGCGGCCTGTCGCCTGCGGAAATGGACGCAACGCCTGGGCTACAACAATAGGGTAGATGGCCCCGTTAGCGATCGCCATGACGCAGAACGGAATCAAAATTTCTGCAAGCCCGGCGCCGGGAATAAAGCCGACAGCCCAGGTCGCAATCACGCTTAGCGCATACAGCACCAGCAGCCAGGGCAGCATCTGTTGGCCTTCCCATTTTTGCAGCGCGGCGCGACAGCCATAGCCACCCACCAGGAAGGCGATGGTCTGTGGTACATAACTCAGGCCGATAGCCGCCGGGCTGTAGCCCATGTCATGCAGAATGAACGGCGAACCGGTTAGCCAGGCAAAGAAGCTGGCAGAGCAGGCAGCATAAATCAGCACGTTACCGCGATAGGCTTTCGACCACAGTAAAGAGGTAAAGGTGATGGGCTTTGCGTCCGGATGCGTCTCTTTTTTATGCGCAGGTTTAAGCCCGAAAGCAGGCAGCATCAGGACCAGCGTAATAGCAAAGAGCGTGGCGAAGATGGCCTGCCAGTCGAAATGCGCCAGGATCCAGCTGCCCAGTAACGGGGCAAGCGCCGGCGACAGGCCGACCAGCGGCATAATAGTGGCGAATATGCGGTTAGTGCGCGAGGCGGGGTAGTAATCGGTCACCAGCGCCTGCCAGGTCACCGCTGCGGCGCAGACACCGACCGCCTGAATAAAGCGCAGCGCCAGCAACCAGGCGGCATCGCGGACCCACAGCATGCCCAGACAGCCTACGGCAAAAATCGCCAGCCCCAACAACAGGACGGGCTTACGGCCAAAACGATCCGAGAGCGGCCCCCACAGCAATTGCGCAAAAGCAAAGCCAGCGAGGAACAAACTTAAACTGGCGCTGATGGCGGCGGCAGGGGTTTGCAAATCTTCCTGCATCGCGGCGAACGCGGGCAGATACATATCGGTCGCCAAAAAGCCCAGCACGCTCAAGCCGCCGAGCCAGACTAAAAATCCTTTCCTGGGTTGCACTTTTTTTCTCCTGAGGAGGCAGGTGTACGTTGGCGCAGAGTGTAGGGAGTGCAAAGCGGCTTGTGAAACGCTAATATTTGGCGGGTGCATTCAAAAAATTTGCAGGCTAAAGATGTGGTCAGATTATTCCCTTGAAGTGGTTGATGCCGTGGCGCGTAACGGCAGCTTTACCGGTGCCGCCCAGGAGCTGCATCGCGTTCCCTCGGCTATCAGCTATACGGTGCGCCAGCTGGAAGCGTGGCTGGCGGTCCCGCTGTTCGAGCGGCGCCATCGCGACGTGGAGCTCACGCCTGCCGGAGCGTGGTTTTTGAAGGAAGGGCGGTCTGTTATCAAAAAAATGCAGATCACCCGTGAGCAGTGCCAGCAGATCGCCAACGGCTGGCGCGGGCATCTCGCTATCGCGGTGGATAACATCGTTAAGCCGGAGCGGACCCGGCAGATGATCGTCGATTTCTATCGTCATTTTTCCGACGTCGAACTGCGTGTTTCGCAGGAAGTGTTCAACGGCGTCTGGGATGCGCTGGCGGACGGCAGGGCGGAGATGGCGATTGGTGCAACCCAGGCGATCCCGGTTGGGGGGCGCTACGCGTTTCGCGACATGGGCATGCTGAGCTGGACCTGCGTGGTCGCACGCGATCACCCGCTGGCGGCGCTGGAAGGTCCGCTGAGCGATGACACCTTACGCAACTGGCCCTCGCTGGTGCTGGAAGATACCTCCCGCTCGCTGCCCAAGCGCATTACCTGGCTGCTGGATAATCAGCGCCGCGTGGTCGCGCCGGACTGGGAGTCGTCGGCCACCTGTCTGAGCGCGGGGCTGTGCGTTGGCATGGTGCCGGTGCATTTTGCGCGCCCGCGCATCGATGCGGGAGAGTGGGTGGCCTTGACGCTGGAAAACCCCTTCCCGGATGCCGCGTGCTGTCTGACGTGGCAGCAAAACGACGTCTCGCCCGCCATGGCCTGGCTGCTGGATTATCTGGGCGACAGCGAAACGCTGAACCGGGAGTGGTTGCGGGAACCAGCATAGCTGGCCCCGTAATGAGATTAACGACGGTAGTCGCGGAACGGACCGTCCGCAACGGAACGGCGTTCAATCAGGCGCGGGTGAACTTCAATGGACTGGGACTGTTCACGCTTGTTGACGATCCTGTCCAGCAGCATGTTGAAGGCCGTTTCACCCAGCGAATCTTTCGGCTGGTGAATGGTGGTCAGCGCCGGGGTAAAGAAGCGGGCGTTGCGCACGTTGTCATAGCCGATCACAGAGATATCCTGCGGGACGCGCAGGCCGAGTTCATCCGCCGCGCAGAGCGCGCCCATCGCCATGATGTCGCCGCCGCAGAACACCGCGGTAGGGCGATGCGGCTGGGAGACGATCTGCTGCATGGCGCGATAGCCCGACTCCGGCTCGAAGTCGCCCTGAACAATCCAGTTTTCCGGCACGGTGATCAGCGCCTCTTCCATCGCTTTCATGAAACCGGCCAGACGGCCAGCCCCGGTGTTACGCTCCAGCGGACCCGGGATCACGCCAATTTCACGATGACCGCGTTCTACCAGATAACGCCCCGCCATGTAGCCGCCTTCAAAGGCGTTATCAATAACGGAGTCGGTGAAGTCTGCGCGCGCTTCGCCCCAGTCCATGACCACCATCGGAATGTGGCGATACTCTTCCAGCATGGAAAGGACCGACTCGGGGTATTCAGAACACATTACCAGCAGGCCGTCGACGCGCTTTTGCGCCATCATTGACAGGTAAGCGCGCTGTTTTTCAATGTTGTTCCACGCGTTGCCCAGAATCAGGGTATAGCCTTTCTGGAAGCAGTTTTTTTCAACGGCTTCGATGATTTCAGCAAAGTAGGCCGCTTCACTGCTGGTGGCCAGCAGGCCAATCGATTTGGTGTGATTAACCTTCAGGCTGCGGGCGACGGCACTTGGCGAGTAGTGCAGTTCTTTGATTGCCGCCCAGACGGCATTACGCGTCTCTTCAGCGACGAAACGCGTTTTGTTAATAACATGTGATACGGTTGTGGTGGAAACGTTTGCGCGTTTTGCTACGTCTTTAATTGTTGCCATTAAATGTCACTCCAGACCATATCCTAAGCTCCTGAAAAAATTGAAGGTAAACGTTTGCCTTCTCTCACCCTTATCACGCAAACATGAGTTGCGACACGCCGGGAAAACGACACAGGACGTCAGGAGGGGGTCAGTGGCCGGTACGCTAATAAATTTAGCGTGGAATTTTGTCCTATCTTGATGAAAAGGGGAAGAGGTAAAGTGGATATCCGCTTAAATCCTGGAAGATTTTTGACCTGAACTGTGTAAAAATGAGCAAGCTCACTTTTCGTAGGGTGAATAAAAGGAGAAAAATTGATGAGTACCGATCTGAAGTTTTCGCTGTTTACCACCATTGTTGTTCTTGCCCTGATTGTTGCGGGTGGTTTAACCGCTGCGCTGCACTGATTCAGGAGGGGGGAGAACCTTCTCCCTCTCTTGCCGCTATTGTTACCTCTCCGGCAAAAATCTTTTGCCAAAATGTTAACTTCTCATTTTTTGTGATTGATGTCATGCTTTTGACTTCTTAGTTCTGTGCCGGGTTATGGCACGGTATCCGGAGTCTCTTCATGAAAATCAATTTTCCCCTGCTGGCCCTGGCGATTGGCGCCTTTGGGATTGGCACCACTGAATTCTCCCCTATGGGGTTATTGCCTGTTATCGCCCGGGGTGTGGACGTCTCAATTCCTGCGGCCGGTATGTTAATTAGCGCCTACGCGATTGGCGTGATGGTGGGCGCGCCGCTGATGACGCTGCTGCTTTCCCACCGCGCTCGCCGCAATGCGCTGATTTTCCTGATGGCGATTTTCACTCTCGGAAATGTGCTTTCCGCGATTTCGCCCGATTACACCACTCTGATGCTTTCGCGCATTCTGACCAGCCTCAACCATGGCGCCTTCTTCGGACTGGGCTCGGTTGTTGCCGCCAGCGTGGTGCCAAAACATAAGCAGGCCAGCGCGGTAGCCACTATGTTCATGGGCCTCACCATCGCTAATATCGGCGGCGTTCCCGCTGCCACCTGGCTGGGAGAAGCCATCGGCTGGCGTATGTCTTTCCTCGCAACCGCCGGACTGGGCGTGGTCGCGATGGTTGCGCTGTTCTTCTCACTGCCGAAAGGAAGTGCGGGAGAACGTCCGGAAGTACGTAAAGAGCTGGCGGTGCTGATGCGTCCTCAGGTGTTGTCCGCGCTGCTCACCACGGTACTGGGGGCGGGGGCGATGTTTACGCTCTACACCTATATCTCCCCGGTGCTGCACGACATTACCCACGCAACGCCACTCTTTGTTACCGCGATGCTGGTGCTGATTGGTGTCGGGTTCTCGATTGGCAACTATCTCGGCGGGAAATTTGCCGACCGCTCCGTCAGCGGGACGCTGAAAGGTTTTTTAACGCTGCTGATTGTCATCATGGTGGCGATCCCGTGGCTGGCGCGTAACGAAGTGGGTGCCGCGATTGCCATGGTGGTGTGGGGCGCCACAACCTTTGCCGTGGTGCCACCGTTGCAGATGCGTGTAATGCGCGTTGCGCACGAAGCGCCGGGGCTCTCTTCGTCGGTGAATATCGGTGCGTTTAACCTGGGCAATGCGTTGGGGGCCGCAGCGGGCGGGGCGGTGATCTCCGGTGGTTTGGGTTACAGCTTTGTGCCGGTGATGGGGGCGATCATTGCTGCACTCGGCCTGCTGCTGGTGATGATGTCTGGTCGTAAACAGCCTGAAGCGGTGTGTACGGCGGAATAAACAAAAACGCAGAAGGGCTGCCCCTTCTGCGTGTCTCTTACGCGGCGAAGTTCTTCGCAACAAATTCCCAGTTAACCAGTGCCCAGAAGTGTTCCAGGTAGTTCGGGCGCGCATTACGGTAATCAATGTAATAGGCGTGTTCCCATACGTCCACGGTCATCAGCGGCGTGGCGCTGGTGGTCAGAGGGGTACCCGCATTAGAAGTGGAAACGATAGCCAGTTTGCCATCAGCCTCTTTTACCAGCCAGGTCCAGCCGGAGCCAAAGTTTTTAACGGCTGCGTCAGTAAACTTCGTTTTAAAATCCGCGAAACTGCCGAACGCGGCGTTAATCGCTGCCGCCAGCTCACCGGTAGGTTCTCCGCCTGCATTGGGGGCCAGGCAGTGCCAGTAGAAGGTGTGGTTCCACACCTGTGCGGCGTTGTTGAATACGCCGCCGTCTGAACTGCGCACGATCTCTTCCAGCGTTTTGCCTTCAAAATCGGTGCCCTTGATCAGATTGTTCAGGTTGGTGACATAGGTCTGGTGATGCTTGCCGTAATGGTACTCCAGGGTTTCCGCGGAAATGTGCGGGGCCAGGGCGTCTTTTGCATACGGTAGTGCAGGTAATTCGAACGACATTGCTTCTCTCCTTATAGTTTTATACGTTGCCAATAACCCTACAGACAACAAGGACAGAATAGCAAATTGAAAGGGTATGCAAAAGAGGAACTTACCCTGCCATGGAGGCGGCAGGGCAGGGTTTAGCGAATGGTTTTTGGCGTCATCACGCGGCGCGCACCCACATAGTGGCGCACCCAATAATCTTCGCTGAGAGAGGTGATCTGAATGTCCTGACCGCTGCGCGGTGACTGGATAAATTTACCGTTACCCACATACACCCCAACGTGATCGGCCGTACCGCGTCCCTGGGTGCGGAAGAACACCAGGTCGCCATTTTGCAGTTCGCCACGGTTTACAGGCGCGGCGTCGCGCAGATGGTACATCTCATTGGCGGTGCGTGGAATGCGAAACTTCACCAGATCTTTATAGGCATAATAAACCAGCCCACTACAGTCAAAACCGGTGCGCGGAGAGGTGCCACCCCAGCGATACGGTTTACCTATTTGCCCCATCAGTTTGTTCATCGCCGTTTTTTGCGCTTTCTGCATACGCGCTTTATGCACGTCAGCCAGCTTCGTCACTTTTGCGCATTTCGTTTTATGGCCCTTGCGCACGGTGCATTTTTCATTCACCAGGCTGGCGGTCGTGCGGGTGGTTTTGTGCGTGCCGGAACGGAGAGTTTTGGGTTTACTGGAGGCGGTCTTTTTGGTCTGAGCGGTGGTTTTCTTCTTTACTGTTTTACTGGTGGTTTTTTTCTTACGTTCTGTGGTTTTTGCCAGATGCGATTTTTGTACAGCAGAATGCCGCGCCTGTTCAGAGGCGTTCGCCGCTGGCGTAAATGAGAGTGTGGTAAACAGTAAAGCACAGAGCGTCATCGAGATTTTAGTTATCCGCGCCACTGGGCAGTCCCCTGATAAATGCAGGCCACAATGCATACCCGCGTGAGATTTACAAAACCTGTCGATTCTAATCCATAAATTCAGAAGAAGTTAATAGCATTTTTCATTCAAAAATTATGTTTCGTTAGCAAGTGCAAAAAAATTCACCATTCTGACGCACTCCTGTTCGCTCCTTAAGCAAAACCGCACCCCGTCTGGGGATAAACGACATTAGCAATGCAACTTTATGCGATAAGCGATAAAATAATTAGACGTGACAAAAATGTTATTTTCCGATGTCGGCCTGACCCGCTACAATGTCAGACTGATGCCGTAACAGAAGTTAAAGGAAGCAAGACATGAGCACCACTATTGAAAAAATTCAGCGCCAGATCGCTGAAAACCCGATTCTCCTGTACATGAAAGGTTCTCCGAAGCTGCCAAGCTGCGGCTTCTCCGCGCAAGCGGTTCAGGCGCTGTCCGCCTGTGGTGAGCGTTTTGCTTACGTTGATATCCTGCAAAACCCGGACATTCGCGCTGAACTGCCAAAATACGCCAACTGGCCGACCTTCCCACAGCTGTGGGTTGATGGTGAACTGGTCGGCGGATGCGACATCCTGATTGAAATGTATCAGCGCGGCGAACTGCAACAGCTGATCAAAGAGACTGCGGCGAAGTATAAAACCGAAGAGCCGGACGCAGAGTAAGTTTTCTGCGGATATAAAAAAGCGACCACATTATGTTGGTCGCTTTTTTTTGCCTGTGGGACTGTTGATTACCCAACCTACGATTGAAGATCGGCCTCGTCGCCCATCGGCAGCGGCCAGCCGCCGAGACGTTTCCAGCGGTTGACGATCTCACAGAACAGCTCCGCCGTACGCTCGGTGTCGTATAACGCGGAATGCGCCTGGGTGCCGTCAAACGCAATACCCGCCGTGATGCAGGCTTTAGAGAGCACGGTTTGCCCCAGCGCCAGGCCGCTCAGCGCGGCGGTGTCGAAGGTCACAAACGGATGGAATGGATTACGCTTGAGCGAGGCACGCTCGGCGGCAGCCATAGTGAAGCTGTGATCAAAGGTGGCATTGTGGGCCACCATGATGGCGCGGCTACAGTCATTCTCTTTCATGCCTTTGCGCACCATTTTGAAAATGGCGTGCAGCGCCTCGTATTCGCTTACCGCCCCGCGCAGCGGGTTTGTCGGATCGATACCGTTAAAGGCCAGCGCCTCTGGCTGTAAGTTTGCCCCTTCAAAGGGTTCAACGTGGAAATGCAGCGTGGTGTCCGGTACAAGCCAGCCCTGTTCATCCATCTTCAGCGTGATGGCGGCAATCTCAAGCAGCGCATCGGTTTTAGCGTTAAATCCGGCTGTTTCAACATCAATGACAACGGGATAAAAACCACGAAAACGGTCGCACAGACCGGTAAATTGAGCGTTATCGGACATCAGGGTCTCTTACAAGGGGGAAAAAGCAGTGCGCATTATGGCAAATTTTGAGAGGGGATGCAGCAAAACAACGGGCGCATAGTGCGCCCTGCGGGATCAATTGCCCAGGCCGCGACCAGCGTCTTTGGCTTCGATCAGTTCGATTTTATAACCGTCCGGATCTTCCACAAACGCAATTACGGTGGTACCGCCTTTAACCGGACCGGCTTCACGGGTGACGTTACCGCCATTGCTGCGGATACGTTCGCAGGCTTCGGCGGCGTTATCCACTTCCAGCGCGATGTGGCCGTAAGCTGTACCCAGCTCGTAGCTGTCCACGCCCCAGTTGTAGGTCAGCTCGATGACCGCTTCATCAGATTCCGGGCCGTAACCGACAAACGCCAGAGAGTATTTATATTCCGGATTTTCGCTGGTGCGCAGCAGCTTCATGCCCAGAACGTTAGTGTAGAAATCGATGGAACGTTGCAGGTCGCCAACGCGCAGCATGGTGTGAAGTAGGCGCATAATTTCCTCATTAACCAGTGGAATGGATTATCTTTTTGAACAGAAACGATGTTTTAGTATAGCGGCGAAAGGTCGCCGCTATCAATGTACAAAGCGGGATTACAGTGAAGGGTAGTCGGTATAACCTTCCGCGCCGCCGCCATAGAAGCTTTCAGGACGCTGCGGGTTCAGTTCGGCTTTTTTCTGCAAACGGGCAACCAGATCCGGGTTAGCAATGTAGTCACGGCCAAAGGCCACGGCGTCGATCAGGCCTTTACCGATCAAATCCTCGGCTTTCTCTGCCGTATACGCACCCGCCCCGATAATCACGCCGTGGAAGCGCTCGCGCACTTTCTGACGGAAGGCTTCACTGTAAGGCTTGCCGCCTGCCCAGTCCGGCTCGGACATGTGCAGATAGGCGATACCGCGTTTCGCCAGCTCTTCAATCAGATACAGCGCGTCTGCTTCTTCGTTCGGACCGTTGTCGACGTTCTGGAAAGTACCGATCGGGGAGACACGAATACCAAGGCGGTCTGCGCTCCACTCATTACAAACAGCATCAACCACTTCAAGCACCAGACGCGCGCGGTTTTCAACGCTGCCGCCGTACTGGTCGGTACGCTGGTTGGAAGACGGGGACAGGAACTGATGCAGCAGGTAACCGTGCGCAGAGTGCAGCTCAACCAGGTCGAAGCCCGCTTCACGGGCGTTGGCGACGGCCTGACGGAAATCATTCACAATACCCGGGAGCTCGTCCAGCTCCAGCGCGCGTGGCGTGGTGGTGTCGACGCGGATCGCATTACCGTTTTCATCGCGCAGGGAAGTGCGGGTATTGGCGTTCAGGGCAGAGGCAGAAACCGGCGCCTGACCGCCAGGCTGGATGCTGCTGTGTGAGATACGACCGGTGTGCCACAGCTGAACCGCAATACGGCCATCTTCAGCATGCACGCCTGCGGTGATTTTTTTCCACGCGGCGATCTGTTCCGGGCTGTGCAGACCCGGTGCACCGGCGTAGCCTTTTGCCTGAGCAGAAATCTGCGTGGCTTCGGAGATAATCAGGCCCGAGCTGGCGCGCTGACGGTAATACTCACCCATCAATGGCGTTGGGATATCGCCCGGCTCGATGCTGCGCAGACGGGTAAGTGGGGCCATAAACACGCGGTTTGGGGCAGTAACGGCACCCACTTTCAGTGGGGTAAACAGCTTTTCAGCGGACATAACGGCTCCTGAGTAGACCAGTCGACTAGTAAAAGGGTAAATAAAAACGCCGGCTACACGCCAGGCGCGGTAATACAGTTTTTCACATGCGCCAGCGCGCTTTCGAGCGGCACGGCGCTGCGAGACATTTTTGCTTGCAGGTTGGCGCCTAACCAGAGGGAATAGAGCACCTGTGCCTGCGTGAGCGGATCGCCGGAGAAGGAGAGCGTTTTTTCATTGCGCCCGCTCTCCAGCGCCTGAGCCAGCAGGGCAATCACGCCGCTGGCTCCTTTATCCATGGCGGTGCGCATATCTTCGGAGAGATCGCACACTTCGGCAGACAGTTTTACCGTCAGGCAGCCGCTGATGATGCCCTGCTGACAGAACTGCGTCAGCGTTTCCTGATAGTAGTTCAGAACACGATCCCGGTAGTCACCTTTACTGCTGGCGAAGTGGGTTGCCAGGCGCTGATGGTAGCTGGCGTAGTGCCGCTCCAGCATGGCAACGCCAAACGCCTCTTTGGATCGAAAATAGTGATAAAACGATCCCTTAGGTACTTCAGCGGTTTTTAACAATTCGCTCAGCCCCATACCGGTAAACCCGCGATGCATGCAAAGGCGCTCGCCGGTAGCCAGCAAATGTTCTCGTGTATCGTGTTCAGTGTGTCTGCTCATGCCCTTACTCTAATAGACCGTTCGGTCTAATGCAAGCCCGCTTAGCGACGACATTGCGACAGAATATCCAGCTGCGGTTGATAAACCGCTGATTTCACGTCCATCATGCCCAGAACGGTGGCGAATAAATTGTCCTGTGAAACCGCCTCTTTTGCGGCATGGTCACGCAGGCAATCCGTGTTTACGCCGAAGTTTTTCGCATAATCCGGGGAGAGCCAGAACATAAACGGAATATGCGTTTGCTGCTCCGGGGCCAGCATATACGGCGTACCGTGCAGGTAAATTCCGCTTTCACCCAGCGATTCACCGTGATCGGAGAGGTAAATGAGCGCCGTGTTCATGTTGGCCTGCCGGGCTTTTAGCGCGTCGATGGTTCGGCTGACCACGCTGTCGGTATACAAAATCGAGTTGTCATAGGTATTGATCAGCGACTGATGATCGCAATCCTGAATTTCATTGGTATCGCAGGTTGGGGTGAACTTGCGAAAGCTGTCCGGATAACGGTTGTAGTAGGCCGGACCGTGGCTGCCCATCAGATGAATAACCAGAACCGTATCCTGCTTTATTCCATCCAGTACGTTGTCCAGACGGTAGAGGTTGACGTCGTCGATACAGGATTTGTCCTTACAGAACTGATCCAGTTTCCACTGGGTCATGTCCGTGTGCAGCACGCGGTCGCAGGCGCCTTTACACCCGCCGTCGTTGTCGCGCCACAGCAGGTTGAAACCGGCATGGTTAAGTACATCGAGCAGACCTTCCTGGTGATGGGCGAGGTCCGCGTCATATTTTTTCCGCGTCATGCCGGAGAACATGCAGGGGACGGAAACGGCGGTTTCCGTGCCACAGGAGGAGGCCTGGGGGAAGTTGATGACATCCTGCTTTTTCAGCTCGGGGTTGGTTTCACGCGGGTAACCATTTAACGAGTAGTTTGCGGCGCGGGAGGCTTCGCCCACCACCACAATCAGCACGGTTTTCTTGCGTTGGCTGGAAATCAGCGCGCCTTTATGAGCATCCTCGCCAATGCGGACCAGCGTCTGGTCGCCGGCAAACCAGCGCATTTTGCTGTATTTCACCACGGCGCTCACGTAATTCGCCGGGGTGACCATTTTGACGATGCTTTTGTTATTGCGGAACAGCGAAGCATAGTCTTTATAAAACACCGCCGCGACCAGGATGATCACCAGCAACGCGCCCAGCATAGCGGCGACACGCGTCAGGAGGGCATACCACCATTTTCCGGTGCGAATGCGCGTCAGGGCTAAAATAATCGATGGAACCAGACCCGCAACGACCAGCCACAGGATCATCTGCGGCGTCACCAGGGCAGTCGCTTCCTGGGAATTAGTTTCGAACACGTTCACAATCATGTTCTGATCGATAACCGTGCCATAGGTATACATAAACCAGGTTGCGGCGGCGCATCCCAGGGTCAGGACAATCATGAGCGGCTTGCGAATAAAGGGAATATTCAGCAGGCTGAAGACAATCACCCAGCCGCAGAACAGCACCAGCGGCACGCTGGCAGCAAACAGGAGATCGTGCAGATGCGCAGGCGCAATGATTGACCAGCTGCGCTGGATAAACAGTGCATTCAGTACGGTGAAGAAAAGTGCACAGCCCAGAGTAAATTTTATATCGTTACAGTGTAACTTTTTAGTGAACCACATGATGACCAGACCATTCGTTATTTCAATGCGGCGAGTATAAGAAGGGAAGATTAGCGAAACCTTAATGCTCTGTTTGTGGCGGACATCCTTGCACGCAAGCCATTTAGGGTCTTCACTGTAGGGAATAATGACGTTCTGGAGGTAGGTGTGGCAGAGCAACTGGAGTTTTTCCCTGTCCAGAGCCCGTGCCGGGGTATTTGCCAGGTAGATGAACGAGGATACTGTCGTGGCTGCATGCGCACGCGCGATGAACGTTTTAACTGGCAAAATTTCAGCGACGCGCAAAAGCAGGAGGTCTTACGGCTCTGTCGACAGCGTCTGCTGCGTAAAATTCGTGCAAACAAAGCGGTTGAAAGCGTAGAACCTCAGCAACCTTCACTGTTTTAGCAGGGTAATTGCGTATACTGGTGACATGACTTCCTTGAGGAAAATGTTATGGTTCAGCGTATTACCCTTGCCCCGCAGGGCCCGGAATTCTCCCGATTTGTTATGGGCTACTGGCGCCTTATGGACTGGAATATGTCTCCGGTCCAGCTGGCGGACTTTATAGAAGAGCATCTCGATCTCGGGATCACCACCGTCGATCACGCTGATATTTATGGCGGCTATCAGTGCGAGGCTGCCTTTGGCGAAGCGCTGAAGCGTGCGCCGGCGCTGCGTGAACGTATGGAGATTGTGACCAAATGCGGTATTGCCACCACAGCAAAACCGGAGCATGCGCTTGGGCATTACATCACTGACAGCGCGCATATCGTTAAAAGCGCCGAGCAGTCACTGATTAACCTGGCCACCGATCGTATCGACCTGCTGCTGATCCACCGACCCGATCCGTTGATGGATGCGGATGAGGTCGCGGAAGCCTTCCTGACGCTTCACCAGAGCGGCAAAGTGCGCCATTTTGGCGTGTCTAACTTCACCCCGGCACAGTTTGCGCTATTGCAGTCTCGCCTGCCGTTTACGCTGGCGACGAATCAGGTGGAGATCTCGCCTGTTCATCAGCCGCTGCTGCTGGATGGCACGCTCGACCAAATGCAACAGCTGCGCATCCGTCCAATGGCATGGTCCTGTCTGGGAGGCGGCCGCCTGTTTAACGATGAGGCATTCCAGCCGCTGCGTAACGAGCTTGAAACGGTGGCGCGCGAACTGAATGCGGAGAGTATCGAGCAGGTGGTTTACGCCTGGATCCTGCGCCTGCCGTCTAAACCGCTGCCAATTATTGGCTCCGGCAAAATTGAGCGCGTCCGCGCTGCGCTTGTGGCTGAGGAGCTGGATATGACGCGTCAGCAGTGGTTCCGCATCCGCAAGGCGGCGCTGGGCTACGACGTACCCTGAGCACGCCTGAACCTGACTTTCCGGTGAAATCTGCGCCGCTGGTATAGACTTAAGGTGCAAAAAATAACCCGTGGAGGTCTTATGAAGCGTTTTGCTCTGGCAATGGTCACGCTGGTTGTTTGTGCAGGTGCGCAGGCAGCCAGCGAGGACGTTGAAATGAATCTCGTCACTTCTCAGGGGGTAGGCCAGTCCATCGGGACGGTGAAAATCACCGAAACCGATAAAGGGCTGGAATTTGCTCCCGATCTCAAGGCTCTTCCACCCGGCGAACATGGTTTTCACGTTCATGCCAAAGGCAGCTGTCAACCCGCAATGAAAGAGGGGAAACCAACAGCTGCGGAAGCCGCAGGGGGGCATCTCGACCCGCACAACTCCGGTAAGCATGAAGGCCCGGAAGGGATGGGGCACCTCGGCGATCTGCCGGTGCTGGTGGTAAATAACGATGGTAAAGCCACCGATCCGGTTGTGGCGCCACGACTCAAAAAGCTTGACGAGGTCAAAGGCAAGGCGCTGATGGTCCACGTGGGCGGCGATAACATGTCCGATCAGCCTAAACCGCTTGGCGGCGGCGGGGCGCGCTATGCCTGCGGGGTGATCTGATCGCCAATCGTTCCGGGTGGCGGCGCCTGTTCAAGCTGTGACAGGGAGCAGTGCAGCCGCCAGATAATGGACGCCAGATCGCGGGCCGCAGGCTGATGATGGTGCGCCAGCGCGTCGCAAATACGCTGAAGCTCGGCGAGCGTGACGCTCAGGGGGCGCTGCTGCACCCCGCGCTCGCTCATCACATCTCGGAGCATGGAAATACAGTTATCACGGACCTGCGACAGCGGATCGGAACGCGTCTCCCAGGCGCGCAGCTGCCACACCACGTGCGAACAGTTTAACAGCACCACGCCCCAGCGCAGCAGCCAGCGACGGGAGAGTGAATCCTGGCTGTTGTTCAGCTGGCTGACATGATGGTAAACCAGCGATTCATACTCGCTTTCGCGCAGATGCGGCCTGCGGCTCAGCTGATCGACAAAACCCCTGCGCAACTCCCGAATATGCCTGCGGCTTTTACGCGCGTCCGAGCCCGGGCGTAGCACAGCGAAAGCCAGCCACGCCAGCCCCACGCCGAGGATCTTCGCCAGGTTGTCGTTGAGAAAATCAGCGTAATCGTAAACCGGTGGATTCGTTACAGAGATAAATGAGCCCATAAAAACAATCAACTGACCCCACAGACCGGCCAGTTTAGGCATTTGCAGTTTGAGCAACTGCATGGTGGTTAATAGCGGGAAGAGAAACAGCAGAAATTGCCAGAGGTCGGTTATCTGCACCATCAAACCAAATTTCACCACGAAGCTGAATAGCGACAGCAGTACCAGCGTACGCAGCAGAAGCGTCAGGGAATTAAAGGGGGAAGCGGCGACGGAATAGAGCACGCAGCTGATTGCAGCAAGCGTCAGGGCCGCACTGCCCGCATCCCATTGGGTGGTGATGGCCCATGCGCCCACGGCCGTTAACGCGCAAAACGTACGAAAACCGCTCCACAGCGCCTCCATTGCGTCGGTATGGCGCGCCAGAGCAGGACTACCGGGAACGGAAAATTCGGTGACGGGCGTGGCATTCTCGACGGCTTTTAACCAGCGGCTGCTGCGCAGATACAGGCGGCAGAAATAGTTCAGACGCTGCCAGAAGGCACGGTGCCTGTAGTCATATTCATCCGTTGGGGCGAGCGGCGCGATAATGCGGGCCACGGTATAGATATCGGCATCCGGACGCGCAAGAGCGGCGAGCAGCGCCTCGATAATCTCCCGGGTATGGGCTGGCGGTGCAGGCCAGTTCAGCAACATCCGGCGAAGGCTCGAGATCGCGCTCGTCATCCGCAATTGCTGGTGCAGTAAATAGTTCAGAAGCGTGTTCTGGCGACGAAAACGGTAGTGGCTCCAGAAAGCCTGGATGCGCAACAGGTTCATGGTCAGGATCTGGCCGATGACCTTTTCGTGCGCGAGGCGGATGTCATCGCTGCTGTCAGGCTGCCAGAGCAGGCTGGCATGTTCCAGCAAACGTGCGTGCATCGTTTTAAGGGCGGTGATAAGCGTAGTGCCATCTGAGGTACTGGGCAGGATCATCATCATGACGCCCCCGCACAGAATGCCGACCATCACTTCACACACGCGTGCCTGGGCGATATCCCACAGCTCGGTGGTGTCCAGCACGTTGACGACCGGAAAGGCGATAATGGCCGCGGTGTAACCCGCCAGTTGAAACGCATAGGCAACGTTATTGGTAAAATGGGCGCAGGCCCAGGTACACAGCCCCAGCCATGCCGACATGCTTAACAGAAAGAGCCAGGGATCGTTCAGGGTATGGCCGGCAAGAAGCAGTGCGGCGGTTGCCCCCAGCAGGCTACCCGCCACGCGCCCGAGGCTTTTACTGATAACGCCCCCGACGGTAGGGAAGCTGACGACCGCCGCAGAGGTCATCGCCCAGTAAGGCTCATCCAGATTCAGATAATAGGCAACCGTAAGCGCAAGGCACATGGCGATGCCGTTGCGCAGCGCATAACGCCACTGCGGCCGTGTCGCTTTTATCCACGGCGTATTGCGCCAGGAGAAAGCCCCCAGGTTCATCATCGCGATCCGATGGCGACGGTGCAGGTTGTGCCAGAGACCAGGGTAATGTCTTTCGGCAGTTGATCAAACTCGACGCGAACAGGCACCCGCTGAGCCAGGCGCACCCACGGGACGTTGGGTTTGATGTCAGGCACCAGGCCAGAATCGGTTTCCACGCTCTGATCGTATATTGCCCGACCTATGCTGCTAACGTGACCCTGTAACGTTTCTGCGCCGCTGTAAAGCGTGATCCGGGCAGGCGCTCCCTCGCGGATATGGCGCAGCTTGGTCTCTTCAAAATAACCTACAACATAGAAAGAGTGGCTATCGACCAGGGCGAAGACCGGCTGGCCTGTGGTGGCGTAATCACCCACACGGGTAGACAGGCTCGTGATCCATCCATCCACCGGGGCTTTGACCATGGTCTGGGTCAGTTGCCACTCGGCCTGTTTCAGCGTTGCCTCTGCAACCTTCAGGCTGGCCTGCATGGCTTTTACATTGATATTGGCGGTATCGAGATCCTCCGCAGAGATGTAATTTCTCGACAGATGGCGGCGGCGTTCGGCTTCGTTATTGGCTTTTGCCAGATCTGATTGAGCTTTTGCGAGCTGCGCCTGGGCATTAAGCACCGCAATGTGGAAAGGGGTCTCATCGATGCGAAATAACACATCGCCCGCATGAACGTACTGGTTGTCCTTCACCAGCAGCGCGCTGATACTGCCGGACACCTGTGGCGTGATGCTGACCTGTTCCGCGCGGATCTTGCCGTCACGCGTCCAGGGCGACTGCATGTAATAATTCCAGAGCCACCAGCCGGCCATCACCGCCAGCGCTAAAACGAAAAGAGTGGAAAAATATTTTAACGTTTTCAATGCTATTCTCACCACACGGTTAACACGGCAAGGCCAAGACAGACGGAGAGGGTAAACAGGGAGAGATCCATTAACATCGGGTGCCAGATTTCACCAGAATACATCCAGTCGCGCAGCAGACGATGCGCAATGAGCCAGATTACAAAACCGACCATTACGGCTTTAAACAGTGGCGGAAAGTAGACCGATGCGCCAACAATCAAATCCTGGAGGGGCAACCCTGCGGAGAAGGAAAACAACGTCACAAGCAGCGATCCTTTGCGGTGGAATGAGGGCCACATTGGCAGATTTCAATGCGATGGCGCATTACCATTCAGTGTAAATCATCCTTTAAGGAATGATGAATACCGTGATTGCATTTGTTTTGGCAATACAAATACTGCAAACTATTCTAAAATCACTATAATCACTTAGCAAGCTAATTATAAGGAGATGAAATTGGAATCGCCATTAGGTTCTGATCTGGCAAGGTTGGTACGCATCTGGCGTGCTCTGATTGACCATCGCCTGAAACCTCTGGAACTTACGCAGACGCACTGGGTTACGCTGCATAACATTCATCAGCTCCCGCCCGATCAGTCACAGATCCAACTGGCAAAAGCGATTGGTATTGAGCAGCCTTCTCTGGTGCGTACCCTTGACCAGCTGGAAGAGAAGGGACTCATCTCCCGACAAACCTGCGCCAGCGATCGTCGCGCCAAGCGGATTAAATTGACGGAAAAAGCGGCCCCGATTATTACTGAGATGGAGACCGTCATCAGTAAAACGCGAGGGGAGATCCTGGCCGGTATTTCCCCCGCTGAGCTGGAGATGCTGATCGGACTCATCGCCCGTCTTGAACAAAACATCCACGATTTACAGTCGCGCGACTGACGTTATTCACAGGCCTTGCTGGTGCAAGGCCTTTGTCATGTTCTGAACACCACCACCCGGTTGCGGCCCGTCTCTTTTGCCTCGTACATGGCTTTATCCGCGCTTTCCACACAGGTTTCAGCGCTGGTCTCCGGCGAGGTGGCGGTGAATACCCCCATACTGATAGTTATCGGTTCCGGGAGATAACCGCCGCTGCTAACGTTGTCGAAACCGCTCAATTTGAGACGTATGCGTTCGGCAACCTGTTGCGCAAGATCGGAAGGGGTATTTGTCAGCATGAGCACAAATTCTTCGCCGCCGATCCGCGCTGCGATATCCTGCGGTCGCACTGAATCGGTCAACAGGTTTGAGACAAACTGTAAAACCTTATCCCCCTGCAAATGGCCGTAGCAGTCGTTAATGCGTTTGAAACGGTCAAGATCGCTCACGATCACCGATACCGGGTGCGCCAGGGTTGCTGTACTCAGCGCGTGGTTTAATGAATCATAGAAATAGCTACGATTATACAGACGGGTGAGGGGATCGCGGATCGAGTTTTGATAAGACTGCTGATATTTTACATGCGAGTCACGATACAAATTAAATACATCGGAAAGTAAGATGAAGATAATGATTAATGTAGCGACAGTTTCGAATAACCGTGCCCGGTACCATGAAATATCTTCAGCGTGTCCGCCTAACAATAGCATGAGCAGGGTGACGATATAACAGACGCATAAAAAATTGCCGCCGACCCAAAACAAATTCCTCACGCGGGTAATGGCCATCAGGGTGATTAACGTTACTACCCACAGGACGATCAAAATGATATTAATCGCCTGGCTCCAGAGAACCATAAACTGTCGGGTTTCATTGTCTACCAGGTCCAGTGTGAGCAGGGTTGAATGGCTGGAATAGAACAATGCCAGCCCAAGCATACTGCCCGTAAAGAGCGAGGCGCCGACAACGATACCGATGTGGGTGCTTCGTGAGAGAGCGGACGTACGCAGGGTATACAGCAATGCCGAGATGATTATCAGCACCGCCATTAAAAAGTGGCGGAACATATAGAAAATCATGGCGTCATTATAGTTCGCCACGTTGAACTGATAGAGATCAAGCCAGGCCGGGAAGCTGGACAGAGTCCCCACCATCAATAACGCTGAGCCGGCAAAGGCCAGGGCAATGGGAACAAGATATAATCGCCTTCTGTCGCACCAGTATTTCATTGCCATAAAACAGGCAATAAACAGATGAAACACCAGAAGAAATATCGTCAGCGTAGGGAAAAACAAAGGTGAAAACGAAGGAACCCATTCAACAAGTTTTATAAAAAAAGCTTGTAATACGGCAATGATAACAATGCATCCAAGCGCGAAGGCCACAAAGCGGTTCTTTACAAATCGACAGATCGCAAGCATAGAGAATTTAAAAATTAAAAAAGAAAAGAGATTGCGAAGAGTCTAAGTGAGGGAAATAAAAAATACTTTGCGCACGGACAAGAACAGATGAAATGAATAATTCACCGTGTGAATGTATTGTGCAAATATATTGTTGGAAACGATGATTTTGTTAAATGGATGCGGTCTGAACAGACCACATCCATCAGGATATTAGCGCGGGGAGACGGTAACCTGGCTGCCGTTGCTTGCCAGTACAACACGCTGGCCAGCAGAGAAGCGGGTGTTACCCTGTTTCTGCACAACCATAATGGTGCTGCCATCGTCTTTACGGATTTCCAGCTCAACGCCCTGAGTTTTGTTCATCGCGCCCTGAACGCCCTGACCCGCTACGCCGCCTGCAACTGCGCCCGCTGCGGTAGCCAGAGAACGTCCGGTGCCGCCGCCAATGGTATTACCCAGGAAACCACCCAGCACAGCACCACCGATTGCGCCCACCACGTTCGTGTCATCGCCACCCTGAATCTGAACAGGACGGGCATTAACGATAGTACCGTATGTCACGTTCTGTACCTGTTTAGCTTCAGAAGCACTATATACGTCGCCGGAGAGTGAACTGTCATTCACACAACCCGCCAGTGTTAAACCAATCAGCGAAACGCCCAGTACACGTAAAATCATTTGACTCTCCTGTTCACCAAAAAACGCCCGGTTGGGGCATCCGTTATGGCTAAATTATATGGCATTCCTGACCACAGTTCATATCTTTGCATGCCGAATAGATAAATTTTACTTCAGCAGGGCTTAACGGGACATAAACAAAAACCGTCTGTGCTACAGGTCTGAGATTGTTAAAAAATATTATCACCGCATAGCAAAGCCGCGTTATTTATGATGGAGTGTTTGCACTTAGCCCATGTAACGTAAGGAAAGCGCATGAAATCGGGTCGCTATATCGGTGTGATGTCTGGTACCAGTCTTGACGGTGTGGATGTCGTTCTGGCCGCCATTGATGAAAACATGGTGGCGCAGCAGGCAAGCCTGACCTGGCCTATTCCTGTCTCGTTAAAAGAAGAGATCCTGAACATCTGCCAGGGACAACAGCTGACGCTTTCCCAACTGGGCCAACTGGATGTGCGTCTGGGGGCGCTGTTTGCTGAGGCGGTACTGGCCCTGATGCAGCAGGAAAGACTCCACCCGCAGGATATCGTGGCAATAGGTTGCCATGGGCAGACCGTCTGGCATGAACCTGTCGGCGAGGCGCCGCACACGATGCAAATTGGCGATAACAACCAGATTGTGGCAAAAACCGGCGTGACGGTGGTGGGTGATTTCCGTCGTCGCGATATGGCCCTCGGCGGGCAGGGGGCGCCGCTGGTTCCGGCATTTCATCAGGCGCTGCTGGCGCACCCGGTAGAGCGCAGGATGGTCCTGAACATCGGCGGGATCGCCAACCTGTCGATGCTTATTCCCGGGCAGCCCGTGCGGGGGTACGATACCGGACCCGGTAATATGCTGATGGATGCCTGGATCTGGCGTCAGAGCGGCAAAGCCTACGACAAAGACGCGCAGTGGGCCAGCCAGGGGAAAGTGATCCTTCCCTTGCTGCAAACCCTGTTAAGCGATCCTTTCTTTGCTCTGCCCGCGCCGAAAAGCACGGGGCGGGAATATTTCAACTACGGCTGGCTTGAACGTCAGCTGGCGCGCTTCCCCGGCCTTGCGCCTCAGGATGTGCAGGCTACGCTGACGGAGCTCACCGCGGTATCGATTTCTGAACAGGTGTTGCTGAGCGGCGGATGTGAGCGCTTGCTGGTATGCGGAGGCGGAAGCCGCAACCCGCTGGTGATGGCACGCCTCGCCGCCTTGCTGCCAGGCACCGAAGTCACGACCACTGATGAAGCCGGGATCAGCGGAGACGATATGGAAGCGCTGGCCTTCGCCTGGCTTGCCTGGCGTACGGTTGCCGGTCTGCCGGGGAATTTACCCTCCGTAACCGGTGCGCGGGAGGCGAGCGTCCTTGGGGCCATTTTCCCCGCAAACCCGCGCCATAATCAGAGTTAACTGAAATTCAGCGGGAGGCGTAACCCGTAAAATAGGGAAAAACAGGAGGGCGGTTAGGCCCTCCAGGACCAGGATAGTCTTCGGAATCTGCCCATGAAAAAACTTCTTCTCATTGCTGTACCTTTTCTTATGACCGGATGCAGCGTCTATAACCAGTTCGTTGAGCGTATGCAAACCGATACGCTGGAATATCGTTGTGATGAAAAACCGCTGACGGTGAAGCTGAACAACCCGCATCAGGAAGCCAGCTTTGTTTATGACAATAAGTTGTTAACGCTGAAGCAGGGAATGTCGGCCTCCGGTGCGCGCTACTCAGACGGGATCTACGTCTTCTGGTCGAAAGGCGACAGCGCCACCGTCTACAAGCGTGACCGCATTGTGCTGAACAATTGTCAGCTTGAAAATCCGAAGCGTTGAGATTTTTGAAGGGGGCGCGCACAATAGCGCCACCCAATCTCACTTTCAGCTAACGCCATGTCAGATAACGACGAACTACAGCAAATTGCGCATCTGCGCCGTGAATACACCAAAGGCGGTCTGCGCCGCCAGGATCTTCCCGCCGAACCGCTGGTGCTTTTTGAACGCTGGCTGAAGCAGGCCTGCGAAGCGAAACTGGCTGACCCGACGGCAATGGTCGTTGCCACGGTTGATGAAAATGGTCAGCCGTATCAACGCATCGTTCTTCTCAAGCATTATGACGAGAAAGGGCTGGTGTTCTACACCAATCTTGGCAGTCGTAAAGCGCATCACCTTGAAAATAATCCGCGTATTAGCCTGCTCTTCCCGTGGCATATGCTGGAGCGCCAGGTGATGGTCACCGGCAAGGCGGAGCGCCTCTCTACGCTCGAAGTGGTAAAATATTTCCACAGTCGCCCGCGCGACAGTCAGATCGGCGCCTGGGTCTCTAAACAGTCCAGCCGAATCTCAGCCCGCGGTGTGCTGGAAAGTAAATTCCTCGAACTCAAACAGAAGTTTCAGCAGGGTGAAGTACCGCTGCCGAGTTTCTGGGGCGGGTTCCGCATCCCCATTGAGCAGATGGAATTCTGGCAGGGCGGTGAACACCGCCTGCACGACCGCTTTTTATACCAGCGCGACAACGGTGGCTGGAAAATCGACAGACTGGCCCCGTAATCCCCAAAATTTGTTGATTTAAGCGCTAGCGCACACCGCGCTGGCGCTTTATTCTATGGTCCTTTCGCATCAGGCGAAAAGTCGTGTACCGGCAAAGGTGCAGTCGTTTATACATGGAGAATTTGATGGCAAGCAGTAACTTGATTAAACAATTGCAAGAGCGGGGCCTCGTGGCCCAGGTGACTGACGAGGAAGCGTTAGCAGAGCGACTGGCGCAAGGCCCGATCGCGCTCTATTGCGGCTTCGATCCCACCGCTGACAGCTTGCATTTGGGGCATCTTGTTCCATTGTTATGCCTGAAACGCTTCCAGATGGCCGGCCATAAGCCTGTCGCACTGGTTGGCGGCGCGACCGGTCTGATTGGCGACCCAAGTTTCAAAGCCGCTGAGCGTAAGCTGAACACCGAAGACACCGTGCAGGAGTGGGTGGATAAGATCCGTAAACAGGTTGCACCGTTCCTGGATTTCGACTGCGGTGACAACTCTGCGATTGCGGCGAACAACTACGACTGGTTTGGTGGCATGAACGTGCTGACGTTCCTGCGTGACATCGGCAAACACTTCTCTGTTAACCAGATGATTAACAAAGAAGCAGTAAAGCAGCGTCTTAACCGTGACGATCAGGGTATCTCTTTCACGGAGTTCTCCTATAACCTGTTGCAGGGGTATGACTTCGCCTGCCTGAACAAACTGCACGGCGTCTCTCTGCAAATTGGCGGTTCCGACCAGTGGGGTAACATCACCTCCGGTATCGATCTGACCCGTCGCCTCCACCAGAATCAGGTGTTTGGTCTGACCGTGCCGTTGATCACCAAAGCCGACGGTACCAAGTTCGGTAAGACCGAAGGCGGCGCGGTATGGCTGGATCCGAAGAAAACCAGCCCGTACAAGTTCTACCAGTTCTGGATCAACACGGCGGATGCCGACGTTTATCGCTTCCTGAAGTTCTTCACCTTTATGGATATCGAAGAAATCAATGCGCTGGAAGAAGAAGACAAGAACAGCGGTAAAGCACCACGCGCCCAGTACGTGCTGGCGGACGAAGTGACTAAACTGGTTCACGGCGAAGAAGGTCTGGCGGCGGCGAAGCGCATTACGGCTAGCCTGTTCAACGGAACCCTGAGCGATTTAAGCGAAGCGGATTTCGAACAGCTGGCGCAGGATGGCGTGCCGATGGTTGAGATGGAAAAAGGCGCCGATCTGATGCAGGCGCTGGTGGACTCCGAGCTCCAGCCGTCTCGCGGTCAGGCGCGTAAAACCATCGCCTCTAACGCGATCACCATTAATGGCGAAAAACAGGCCGATCCGGAATACACCTTTACCGAGAACGACCGTCTCTATGGTCGCTACACGCTGCTGCGTCGCGGTAAGAAAAATTACTGCCTGGTCTGCTGGAAGTAATTAAAAGTATGCAGGGGCGTGGGAAACCACGCCCCTTTTGTTTTGACAGGGTTTGGTAAGTACAACATGAAGAACATCCTCGCCATTCAGTCCCACGTTGTGTTTGGACATGCTGGCAACAGCGCTGCGGAATTCCCGATGCGCCGCCTCGGCGTTAACGTCTGGCCCCTCAATACCGTCCAGTTCTCGAATCACACCCAGTACGGTAAATGGACCGGCTGCGTAATGCCGCCGTCGCATCTGACGGAAATCGTTCAGGGGATTGCGGATATCGACCAGCTTAAACGCTGCGATGCCGTACTGAGCGGCTATCTGGGTTCGGCGGAGCAGGGGGAACATATCCTCGGCATTGTGCGCCAGGTGAAAGCGGCAAACCCCGCGGCGAAATATTTCTGCGATCCGGTGATGGGACATCCGGAAAAAGGCTGCATCGTAGCGCCGGGCGTTGCGGAGTTTCATGTCCGTCATGCATTGCCCGCCAGCGATATTATTGCCCCCAACCTGATTGAACTTGAGATCCTGTGCGAGCATCCGGTCAACAGCGTAGAAGAGGCTGTAAGCGCCTCTCGTGAGCTGATCGCCCAGGGGCCAGAGATTGTGCTGGTTAAGCACCTGGCACGCGCAGGGTTGAGCCAGGACCGTTTTGAAATGCTGCTGGTGACGAAGGATGAAGCCTGGCATATCAGTCGACCGCTGGTGGATTTCGGTGCACGTCAGCCTGTCGGGGTCGGGGATGTGACCAGCGGTTTGCTGCTGGTGAAGCTATTGCAGGGCGCGAGCCTGCGCGATGCGCTGGAGCACGTCACCGCAGCCGTTTATGAAATCATGATTGCGACGAAGACGATGCAGGAATATGAGCTCCAGGTCGTCGCGGCGCAGGATCGCATCGCGAAGCCGGAGCACTATTTTAGCGCAACGCAGCTTTAGAAAACGCCCGGCGCCGCTGCGCTTGCACGGGCCTACGGAATTTATAGGCCGGGTAAGCGTCAGCGCCACCCGGCAATCCAGGCCGCTCGGTTAATTCAACCCTTCCGCTTTCAGCGCCGCTGCCACCGCAGGACGCTCCGCCACGCGCGTCATATACGATGCGACATGGTCTAATCCTTCCATGTTCAGCTTAACCGCGCGCGCCCAGCGCAGAACGGTAAACAGATAGGCATCGGCGATGGTGAAACGCGAGCCACAGATCCACTGGTCGTCTTTCAGCGCGTCGTTAACGTACTGCAACTTTTTCTCCAGCAGCGCGCGCACGGTAGGTTTGTACTCTTCCGGCGTGTCCGGGCGGAACAGGGGCGTAAAGCCTTTGTGCAGTTCGGTGGCAATATAGTTCAGCCACTCCAGCGTTTTATAACGCGCAATGCTGCCGGTGGGGGCAAGGAGCTGACGATCCGGTACGTTGTCCGCCAGGAATTGCATAATCGCCACCCCTTCGGTCAGCAGGGTGCCATCATCCAGCAGCAGGGCCGGAACCTGGCCTTTTGGGTTAATCGCAAAAAAGTCATCCCCGTTTTCCAGACGCTTTTTCATCAGGTCAACGCCGTCCAGCGTGAAATCTTTACCGCTCTCGCGAAGCGTAATATGGGAAGCAAGAGAGCAGGCGCCCGGTTTATAGAACAGTTTCATCGGTAACTCCTTTTTGCTGAGGTTCCAGCTATGTTAGTGCGCGTTCGGATAAAAAAAAAGCCGCTAATCAATTAGCGGCTTCTGTTCAGTCGTTTCCCGATGACATTACGCGTTCGCGGTTTTGATCGCTTTAGCGGATTTGTCGTCGTCCTGCGTCATACGATTCAGTTTAGGTGCGGTCAGCAGCATCAGCACGGCAATCACGGCGGTCGCGATACCAATTTGCATGAACACGGTGCCGTAGACATTCAGGGAAACCAGCGGGTCGGTAACGTTGTCTGGTACCGCCATCAGGTTCGCAATCTTACCTGCGATGATAGCCGCGCCAGCGGTGGTCAGGAACCAGCTACCCATGATGAAGCCCATCAGACGCTGAGGGACCAGCTGCGCAACCATCGCCAGGCCCAGACCGGAGATCATCAGTTCACCGATGGATTGCAGCGCATAGCTCAGGATCAGCCAGTTAACAGACACGATACCCGCGTCGGTCGCGAATTTCGTCCCCAGCGGCAGCACCAGGAACGCGCCAGAGCACAGCACCATACCGATAGCGAACTTGTGCGGCATAGGCAGACGGTCGCCCATCTTGTTATAGATAGCGGCCAGAATCGGGCTACCAATCATGATCCAGAACGGGTTCAGGGCCTGATATTGCTCCGGCTCGAACGCGATACCAAGGATGGAGTGCTCAACGTTGCGGATAGCGAAGAAGTTCAGAGACGTTGGCATCTGGCTGTACAGAACGAAGAAGATGATCGCTTCCAGCATCAGGATGAACGCCACAATCATCTTACGACGTGCCGCACCCTGCATCGCAAAGGCTTCTTTCGCGAAGATAAACACGATACCCAGCGCAACCACGCCCAGTACGGCACGTGCAACGCCCTGGTTGTGCAGCAGCCAGGTGGCGACAGCGGCAAGGATCACGATGCCGACGATGGTTGCCAGCAGTTTGCCCATGTGCACGGGTTCGAAGTCTGGTTTTGAACCATAGTCTTTAACCCAGCTACGGCAGAACAGGAAGTTCACAACGGTGATCAGCATACCCACGAAGCTCAGCGCAAACGCTACGCTCCAGCCGAATTTTGCGGCCAGCCATGGGGTTGCCAGCATAGAGAAGAAGGAACCGATGTTGATGGACATGTAGTACATGGTAAATGCACCGTCCAGACGTGGGTCATCTTTGCTGTAGCAGGTAGAGAGCAGGGAAGACGGGTTCGCCTTGAAGAGGCCGTTACCTACCGCGATGGTAGCCATGCCCATGTAAACCACACCTGCATCGTGCCCGGACCAGGCAACCAGCCCATAGCCAATCGCCAGAACAACGGCGCCCAGCATAATGACTCGTTTAGTACCGAGAACTTTATCGCCTAACCAGCCGCCGATAGCGACCAGGCCATACACCAGGGCGCTGAAGGAAGAGAACAGCGTGATGGAATCAGCTTCAGACATACCCAGCTGTTTAACCAGGTAAACCGCCATGATCCCTTGCAGGCCGTAGTAGCCAAAACGTTCCCATAATTCGATCGAGAAAATGAGATAGAACGCTTTAGGCTGTTTGAAAGCGTTAAGACTTACGCTCTCATCTGTTGGTTTATTGTTTGCAGTAGACACATATACCTCTTTTTTTACATCCCATATTAACGGGGGTGTTCATAGCGTGATGACCGTAGTCCATCCGCTTTATAGTTATATTGGGAGGGGAAACGGCGGGTAATGTTCACTATCCAGCCCCATCTGGCAATACGTTTGTAATAATCTGTTACATATAACTCTGGCGGTATAATCATCGGTTCATGCAAATGTTATACAGCGTTAAATCTCATCCGTTCAAAATTGATGGTTTTTTTCACTGTAAACGACCCTGTTCAACGGCTGTATGGCGATATGTTCTGCTATTTTGGGTGATTGGCAGTGATATAGCCCATATTCTGAAAAATGACTGGTCTTATGTGCGGTGTGGAATCGATGAAATCTTGTCTGACAAAGGGGGTGGGCGGGTTTTAACAACAAAAATCCAACATCAGGTTATCAGAGTGATCGCGATCACAGATGTATAGAAATTTTTGGTGATGAAAAAACTATTAACCTGTTTGAGTGTTAAATGACCGAAGAATCGACAATGCGTAAAGGAGAAAGAGAGGGCAATTTATGGTCAATCGGGAAGATATCAGAGCCCTTGTTAATTTTAAGGGCTTGAACAGGTAAGAAGTAAGGTGGTTTACGCTCAGGGATAGACTTTTTCTTTGTATTCGCAGAGATCTTCGATAATGCAGGAACCGCAGCGTGGCTTACGGGCAATACAGGTATACCGTCCGTGCAGGATCAGCCAGTGGTGGCAGTCCACCTTAAATTCCGCAGGGACCACTTTTAACAGCTTCTCTTCCACCTCTTCCACGTTTTTACCCGGCGCGAACCGGGTGCGGTTAGAGACGCGAAAGATATGGGTATCCACGGCGATGGTCGGCCAGCCAAACGCCGTGTTCAGCACCACATTTGCCGTTTTACGCCCGACGCCCGGCAACGCTTCCAGCGCAGCGCGGTCTTCCGGGACTTCGCCGCCGTGCTGCTCCAGCAGGATCCGGCAGGTCTTAATGACGTTTTCGGCCTTGCTGTTAAACAGGCCAATGGTCTTGATATAGGATTTCACACCTTCAACGCCCAGCTCCAGCATGGCCTGCGGCGTATTGGCGACAGGGTAGAGCAGGGCCGTGGCTTTGTTGACGCTCACGTCCGTCGCCTGTGCAGAGAGCAGCACCGCGATCAACAGTTCAAACGGCGAGTTAAAATTCAGCTCTGTCGTTGGATGAGGATTCTCATCGCGCAGGCGCGTCAGGATCGCAATGCGTTTCTCTTTATTCATACTGCTTTCTCGGGGATCCCTTCCTGTACGCTGCGCTCAGCGGCGCGGCGTTTACGTTTTTCATCAATCAGGTATTTTAACGCCAGCATCATCCCAAGGCCAATGAAGGCTCCAGGCGGCAGCATGGCCAGCAGGAACGGAGTGTCCGTATGGAACACCTCAATACGCAGCGACTTCGCCCAGCCGCCAAGCAGCGCGTCCGCACCGTCGAAGAGCGTACCGTTGCCCAAAATTTCACGCAGAGAGCCGAGGACGAACATGGCGGCAGTCGCGCCCATGCCGATGGAAAAACCATCCAGCGCGGATATGGCCGGATTGTTTTTCACCGCAAAGGCTTCAGCGCGGCCTACGACAATACAGTTAGTCACGATAAGCGGAATGAAAATCCCGAGCGACTGGTACAGGCCAAATGCGTAGGCGTTAATCAGCATTTGCACCACGCTGACCACCGACGCAATGATCATGACATAGATCGGAATACGGATTTCCGACGGCGTCCAGCGGCGCAAAACAGAAATGGAAAAGTTAGTCAGGGTCAGCACCAGCGTGGTCGCCAGCCCCAGCCCGAGCGCGTTGGTGGCGGTAGACGTCACCGCCAGCAGCGGACACAGCCCCAGCAGCTGTACCAGCGCGGAGTTGTTCTTCCAGAGACCCTGGACGATAACCTCTTTAACCTGGCTCATGGTCACTCCTCACAGGTGGAAAGATGATTGATCTGCGCGGGCAGCGTTTCGGCATACAGCCCGGCGCGCTTGACGGCGTTGACCACCGCGCGTGGGGTAATCGTGGCACCCGTGAACTGGTCAAACTCGCCGCCATCTTTTTTCACCGCGAAAGCAGGATCGTCTTCGCCATGAATCATCTTTCCGGCGAAGTGTAAGATCCAGTCGCTTAAGCGTGTTTCAATTTTGTCGCCAAGGCCCGGCGTTTCGTGATGCTCCGTCACGCGCGTGCCCAGCACGGTGCCGGAAAAATCGCTGCCCACCAGCAGCTGAATCGCACCGGAGTAACCGTCCGGCGCGGTGGCTTCCATGACGGCACCCACGGGATTATCGCCCTTGCGGGCAATATAAACGCGATGGGGTCCTTTACCGAGCTGCGGAGCCTGCACGACAAAGCAGCTTTTTTGCAGGTCATTATCGTAGAGGTCGGATGGGATCACCTGATCGAACAGCGTCTTTTGCTGCTTCATTGCCTGCTCTGCAATGGTAGTTTTCGTCAGTTCATTTACCAGCGCGGTCAGCCCGGTGAGGGCGGCAGCGAAGATCGCCAGCGTAACGCCGTGTTTTTGCATTGTTTTTAGCATGGCGTGACCCTTAGCGATGACCGTACACGCGTGGCCGCGTGTAGTAGTCGATGAGCGGAACGGTGATGTTAGCCAGCAGCACGGCAAATGCCACGCCGTCCGGATAACCGCCAAAGCTGCGAATAAGCCAGACCAGCAAGCCCGCCAGCGCGCCGAAAATCAGACGACCACGGTTGGTGGTAGACGCGGTGACCGGATCGGTCAGAATAAAGAATGCCCCGAGCATGGTCGCGCCGGAGAGCAGATGGAGCTGCGGGCTGGCCAGTGACTCAGGTGAGATGACCCAGCCGAGCGTCGAGCAGACGGCCAGCGTCACCAGGAAGCTCACCGGAATATGCCAGCGGATCGCCTTCTGTTGCAGCAGGAACGCGCCGCCCAACAAATAGGCCAGATTGACCCACTGCCAGCCAGCACCCGCCAGTACGCCGCTGTAAATAGACGATTTCATCACCTGCTCCACGCTGTGTCCGGCACGCAGGGAGGTTTTGAAGGTATCGAGCGGGGTGGCCTGGCTGATGCCGTCCACGCCCATGCGAAGCGCGTTCATATCTGCGCCCAGCGCGGTGTGGCCGGTAAAGATAACGTGCAGGGCATCCATAAAGCCGGGGACGGTGGCGGCGATCTCATGCGGCGGCAGCCAGCTGGTCATCTGTACCGGGAAGGAGATCAGCAGTACCACGTAGCCAATCATCGCCGGGTTAAACGGGTTATGGCCCAGCCCGCCGTACAGCTGCTTGGCGATGATCACCGCAAACACCGTTCCCAATACCACCATCCACCACGGGGCGAACGGGGGAATGCTGATGGCCAGCAACAGGCCGGTCAACAGGGCGGAGTTATCGCTCAGGATGCGAGTCACTTCCATTTTGCGCAGCTTCAGGATCGCTGCTTCCGCTGCGACGGCACTGGCGCAACCCAGAACTAACTGGAAAAGCGTACCCCAGCCGAAAAACCAACACTGTACGGCAATACCTGGCAGCGCGGCCAGGCACACCAGCATCATAATACGCGATGTCTGGCGCTGGTTATGGGTATAAGGGGAACTTGCAATTCTGAAAACCATTTAATCCTCGTTAACGGCTTGCTGCGCGGCTTTCTTTGCCTGAACGCGCGCAATCGCGGCGGCGACTGCGGCTTTGCGTGGATCGTCGTTGGCGGCCGCAGGCCGTTCGTCCTGCTGTGCCGCTTTTCGTGCTTTGGCACGGGCGATGGCCGCTTCAACGGCGGCTTTACGCGGGTCGACAGGCGCTTCACTCTCTTCGGCAGGCTGAACCTGTGCCGCTTTTCGTGCTTTGGCACGGGCGATAGCGGCTTCAACGGCCGCCTTGCGCGGATCCGTCGCTTCCTGTTCAACCACCACTGTCTGCTGACCGGCCTTACGGGCTTTTGCCCTGGCGATAGCCGCTTCCACTGCCGCTTTACGCGGGTCGATATCGGCTTCCGGTTTGGCGTGTTGCGCTTTCTCCGCCTGACGCGCGCGAGCTTCGGCTTTACGCGCTTCGCGGGCCGCAATCGCTTCGCTGTTGTCCGGTCTTTCTCCCGGAGCGATCACAACCGTCTGGGCGGCGGTGGCTTTCTTCTCGCGCACGCGGGCCAGGGCTGCGTTAATGGCATCCTGATCTTTCGCCGCAGGCTGGACGGCAGCCTGCTTATGGCGTTCCTGACGGGCTTGTTTCTCGCGCTCCAGTCGCGCCTGACGCGCTTCAAAGCGGGCCTTCGCTTCAGCGGCACGTTTTTCTTCCATGGAGATGGCGTAGATTTCGGCTTTCTCCTGACGGAAGTATTGCACCAGCGGAATATTGCTTGGGCAGACCCAGGCGCAGGCACCGCATTCAATACAGTCAGCCAGGTTATGCGCCTGGGCTTTATCGTGCAGCTGGCCTTTGCTGTACCAGTACAACTGCTGCGGCAGTAAATCTGCCGGGCATGCGTCCGCACAGGCGCTACAGCGTATGCAGCCTTTCTCTTCCTGCGTTTCGCCCATCTCCGTTGGGGAAGGGGCGAGCAGGCAGTTGGTAATCTTCACCACCGGCACATCCAGCCACGGCAGGGTAAAGCCCATCAGCGGGCCACCCATAATGACCAGTTGATCGCTACCCGGGCAGAAGCCAGCCTGTTCCAGCAGATGACGCACCGGCGTACCCAGACGCGCCCAGACGTTGCCGGGACGGGAGACGGACTCACCGGTCAGCGTGACGACGCGCTCGGTCAATGGCTCGCCGTCAATCACCGCACGTTTCACCGCGTAGGCGGTTCCCACGTTTTGCATCAGCACGCCGATGTCGGACGAACGGCCCCCGTGGGGGACCTGTTTGCCGGTCAGGATCTGCGTCAGCTGTTTTGCCCCGCCGGACGGGTATTTGGTCGGGATCACTCGCAGGGCGATATCGTGGCTGTCCGCCAGTACCGCACGCAGCATCGAAATGGCCTGCGGTTTATTGTCCTCAATACCGATCAGCACTTCGCGGGGTTGCAGAATATGCGCAAGAATGCGAATCCCTTCCACCACCTGCGCGGCACAGTCCTGCATCAGACGGTCATCGGCGGTGATGTACGGTTCGCACTCGGCGGCGTTGATGATCAGCGTTTCGATTTTATCGCCGCCGCCGTGAAGCTTAGCGCCGGTCGGGAAGCCTGCGCCTCCCAGACCCGCCACGCCGAACTGATGAATGCGTTCAATCAGCGCTTCACGGCTGTGGGAACGGTAGTCGCTCCAGCCGTCACGATCGATCCAGCGGTCTTCACCATCGGCTTCAATGATCACGCTCAGCTCAGACAACGCCGACGGATGGGCAACGGTATGGGGGGCAACAGCCACCACCTTACCGGAAGTCGGGGCATGTATCGGCAACATCCGTCCGCGACCAAAGGTCAGCGGCTGGCCGCGAAGAACGCTATCGCCTTCTTTCACGCACAGTTCACCTTCCGCGCCGATATGCTGTTTAAGGGGCATAACGTAACGGGTCGCCAGCGGGATCTGGCGCAGCGGCGTGCCGTTAGACTGCGATTTCATCTCAGGCGGATGAATGCCGCCGTCGAAATCCCAGATCTTCTCTTTTCTGAAGGCAGAAAATAACTTAAGCATGTTGTTCCACAGGAATATTGCGAACCGGAATGGTCTGAAGGTCCCACTTCCAGCTTTCAGTAGTCGTTTCAACCGGGCGTAGTTCTATACACTGCGTCGGGCAGGGCGCCACGCAGAGATTACAGCCGGTGCACAGATCCGCCACAACGGTGTGCATCGCGCGCGTTGCGCCCACAATGGCGTCAACAGGACACGCCTGAATACATTTGGTGCAGCCAATGCAGTTGGCTTCGTCGATGACAGCAAGGGCACGAACGGGCTCCTGGGCCTGTTCATCGCCGTCGACAGGCTGGGGATCGACGTTCAGCAGGGCAGCTATTTTAAGCATGACCGCTTCGCCACCCGGTGCGCAGCGGTTGATCTTTTCGCCCTGCACGCCCACCGCCTCAGCGTAAGGGCGGCAGCCAGGGTAGCCGCACTGCCCGCACTGGCTCTGCGGTAAAAGTTCATCAATTTTTTCAACCACCGGATCGTCCTCCACCGCAAACCGGCGGGAGGCATAACCCAGAATGATGCCAAAGACGAGTCCCAGTACGCTGATGGACGCGATGGCAATCCAGATAGCACTCATTACAACTTCACCAGACCACTAAAGCCCATAAAGGCCAGAGACATTAAACCTGCGGTCACCAGAGCGATGGCGTTACCGCGAAACGGCGCGGGAATATCCGCCGCGGCCAGACGCTCGCGAATCGAGGCGAACAGGACCATAACAAAAGAGAAACCGACCGCCGCGGAAAAACCGTACAGCGCCGATTGCAGGAAATTATGCCCAAGGTTGATATTGAGCAGCGCCACGCCCAGCACCGCGCAGTTGGTGGTGATGAGAGGCAGGAAAATGCCCAGCAGGCGATACAGGGCAGGGCTGGTTTTCCGCACCACCATCTCGGTAAATTGCACCACAACCGCAATGACCAGAATAAAGGACAAGGTGCGCAGGTAGAGCATGTCCAGTGGGATCAGGATCCAGGTATCAATCAGCCATGCGCAAATGGAGGCCATCGTCATCACGAAGGTGGTCGCCAGCCCCATGCCCATTGCCGTCTCCAGCTTTTTGGAGACGCCCATAAACGGGCACAGGCCAAGGAACTTCACCAGTACGAAGTTATTAACCAGCACAGTTCCGACAAAGAGCAGTAAGTAATCGGTCATTATTTAGCCTGAAATAAAATAGCCGCCTATTATCGGATAAACGACAACAGGCCACAACAGGTTAACTGTAAGGTTATTACGGGTTGACAAAGGTCTTCTTAACGCGCGTCGAACGCTTGAAATAAGGGACCAGAAGCGCCGTCGCCAGTAGCGGAAACAGTAACTGGCGAACCGCCAGCGCGTCAGACACTGGCGAGAAAGCGAATGCTTTGACAGCCAGCAGCACGGAGACCAGCAGCCAGATAATGTAATGTTTTGGCACGTTTTTGCGGCGTTTGAAGAAGGCGATAGTCAGCCACAGCGTGTAGTACCACATCGCGATCGCGAAAACGAACGACACAAACCACGTTGCAATATTGAGCGCACTCTGGGACATCAGTGTCTGGATAGCATGAGGCGTAACCAGTGCGGTGGTGTATAGCAACAGCGCCAGCGAAGCGCTTAATAATGCCACCAGCAGCCATGCCAGCGGGGCGATTAACCAGCCCCCAATTCTCTCTCCAGGCAATGCGGTCATACGCTCTCCCATAGTCTGCGCGAAATGTTATACAGAAATTTGCAGGGCGGAGAGTATATAACATTTCACGCCGAAGGCTACTTTCTTATACAACGTAACGCCATACGGATTTAGGCACTTCCCCCACATTGAACAGACGACCGCCAGAGACCAGTTCGGCGCGACGATGGTCAGCAGCGCGGTACATATTGATGATGTCCTGATTATCCGACAGCGTGTAGTTCAGATGGTCAAACAGTTTTTCCAGGCTTTCAAGGGAATTGATCTTGCGAAATTTTAATAAATAGTCCTGAACTGTCATGTTAATAAGTTTCCATATAAAAGGGTAATACCCATAAAGGTAATGCGTTCGAATAATAAACGGATTAATAAAGACGTAAACTGTCCACTCGGGTAACGCGACGAAATTAGGAGTTTTCTTTGCGAAGATTCAGGCATCAGCAGATGCCTGGAAGAGAAGGGTAACCCCGTTCATTACGGCTGGCAATACGTTCCATGACGTAATGTGTCACGCTTTATGACGACACGGCTTACTTTTGTTGTGCGACAGTAACAGGCTCCGGCGGCTGGTAGTTATCGATATGGCTGGCAATGCCGAGCAACACGACTGAAACCCCAAGGACAATCCATCCCGCTAATTCAATGATTCGATTAATTATTGACGACATAATTTGTGTTTGTAATTTATCCATAAATACAGATTACAAATGTTACAGCGCCCTTTTCGCCAGAGCAAGCGCTTTGGGAACGATTCCCCGAACCCATATACACACTTTAATGCGAGGTAACAAAAAACGCTGTCGCAAGATGCTATTTTAACTCACAGGGCACATTATTAATCTGTGCGTTAAGCACAAGGCCAGTGATAAATAAGCGCACAGCGAGGGGGCAAACGATGAGTGAAAACATCCGCGTCGGTCTTATTGGCTACGGGTACGCAAGCAAAACCTTTCATGCACCGCTGGTTGCCGGCACGCCGGGAATGGAACTGGCGGCTATCACAAGCAGCGATGAGACTAAGGTCCGCGCCGACTGGCCAGCCGTGCCGGTGGTAACGGAGCCTAAGCATCTGTTTAACGATCCTAATATTGACCTTATTGTCATTCCTACTCCTAACGACACTCATTTCCCCCTGGCGAAAGCGGCGCTGGAGGCAGGGAAACATGTTGTTGTCGATAAGCCCTTCACCGTGACGTTGTCACAGGCGCGCGAGCTGGATGCGCTGGCGCGAAGTCTGGGTCGGTTATTATCGGTCTTTCACAATCGGCGCTGGGACAGCGATTTCCTGACGGTTAAGGCGCTGATAAACGAAGGTACGCTCGGCGAAATTGCCTTTTTTGAGTCGCATTTCGATCGTTATCGTCCGCAGGTGCGAGATCGCTGGCGCGAGCAGGCGGGACCGGGTAGCGGCATCTGGTATGACTTAGCGCCGCATCTTCTCGATCAGGCCGTTCATCTGTTTGGTTTGCCCGTGAGCATGACGGTCGATTTAGCGCAGCTCAGGCCGGGGGCGCAGACCACCGACTATTTCCATGCCATTTTGAGTTATCCGCAGCGGCGCATTGTGCTGCACGGGACAATGCTTGCGGCGGCGGAATCGGCCCGCTATATCATTCACGGGGCGCGCGGCAGCTATGTGAAGTTCGGCCTGGATCCGCAGGAAGAGCGCCTCAAAAATGGCGAACGCTTACCGCAGGAGGACTGGGGCTACGACATGCGCGACGGGGTGGTGACGCGTGCGGAGGGGGAGGTACTGGTTGAAGAGACGGTATTGACCCTGCCGGGGAACTATCCAGCGTATTACGCCGCCATTCGTGACGCGCTGAACGGTTCAGGTGAAAATCCGGTTCCGGCGAGCCAGGCAATCCAGATTATGGAGCTGATCGAGCTCGGGATCGAATCTGCCAAACATCGCGCAACGCTCTGTCTGGCATAAGTGCCAAACGCTTTCGTAGGCCGGGTAAGCGCAGCGCCACCCGGCAGTAAAGAGGACTACTGAGCAACTTTATCGCGCAGCGCCTGTTTCTCTTCAGGCGTCAGGAAGGCGATCTCCAGCCCGTTGATTTGCGCCTGACGGATCTGCTCGCGGCTCAGCCCGGCCTGTGGTGCGGCGATGTTGTATTCGTGAATAATATCCACGCCCTGAACCGCCGGATCGTCCGTGTTCAGCGAAGCCAGCACCCCGTGCTCGAGGAAGGTTTTCAGCGGGTGTTGCGCCAGCGACGCCACTGTACTGGTCTGAATATTGGAGGTCAGGCAGGATTCGATTCCAATACGTTGTTCGGCGAGGAAATCCATCAGCGCGCGATCTTCAATGGCTTTCACGCCATGACCTATACGTTCCGCACCCAGTTCACGAATGGCCTGCCAGATGCTTTCCGGCCCCGCGGCTTCCCCCGCATGAACGGTAATATGCCATCCTGCATCACGTGCGCGGTTGAAATGAGACAGGAACAGACTGCCCGGGAAGCCCAGCTCGTCACCGGCCAGGTCGATGGCGGTGATCTGGTCGCGATGCGCCAGTAATGCTTCCAGCTCCTGAAGACAGGCCGCTTCACCGAAGGTACGGCTCATAATGCCGATCAAACGCGCCTGAACGTCAAAGGTTTTGCAGCCTTCACGCACGCCTTCAATGACCGCTTCAACCACGCCCGCTACGGGGAGGTTGTGGGTCATCGCCATATAGCCCGGGGAAAAACGCAGTTCGACATAGTGCAGGCCGTTGCGCGCGGCATCTTCGATGTTTTCAAAGGCGACGCGGCGACAGGCATCGACCGAGGCCAGCATTTTCACGCCCCAGTCGAGCTTGCTCAGAAAACTCACCAGATCCGGTTCGTTCGACGTGACCTGAACATGCGGGATCAGGGTTTCAAGCGTTTCGGCAGGGAGGGTTAAATTGAACTGGCGACCAAGATCGAGAATGGTTTGGGCACGAATGTTTCCGTCGAGGTGGCGGTGAATATCAGTTAAAGGCAGGCGTGTATCAATCATGGTCGCACTCTTTGCTGGTTAAAGTGCGCCATATTATAAAAATAAAACGGGGTAAAAAGCTATTTGCGCAAGGGAATATTCCGTTGCGCAAATGATTTACAGCAGAGTGTTGATGCCAGCGATAAGGCGTTGAACGCCCTGTTCAAGCTTACTACGCGGACAGCCAGCGTTCAGACGCACATAGCCTTTACCTTCATCCCCATAGGTATATCCCGGCATGATGGCCACTTTTTGCTGATCAATCAGCACGTTTTGCAGCGTATTGTCATCAATGCCAAGCGGGCTGAGATCGATCCATGCCAGATAGGTGGCCTCGGGCGGTTGCCAGTTGAGTGTCGGAAATGCAGTATTCAGTTCGTCAGCAATGTAGCGCAGGTTTTCTTCGAGATAGGTCCGCAGCGCGTCCAGCCAGGGTTCTCCCTGTCGGTAGGCAGCAATATGCGCGGTCAGCGCCAGCACGGAAGGGGAAGAGAGTCCGTCCCGACCTTTTAATGCATTCAGATAGGCGCTACGGCTGGCGTCATCGGCGATAAGCCCCCAGGCACCCGTCAGCGCCGGAATGTTGAAGCTTTTGGAACCCGAGGTCAGCAGCGCCCATTTACCGCGCGCAACCTCATTCCACGGGGTATGACGATGCGTGCCCCATACCATGTCCATATGAATTTCGTCGCTGATCACCGCTACGTCATAACGTTCACACAGGGCCGCCATTGTGGTCAGCTCTTCCCGCGTCCAGACTTTGCCGGTCGGGTTTTGCGGGCTACACAGCAGCAGCACCTTGTTTTCCGGTTTTGACAGCGCCGCTTCCAGCCCGGCCATATTGCCCTCCCAGCCATGCGCTGTTTTCTGCATCGGCACGGAAACAACGGTACGCTGGTTGCCTTCGATGGCTTTATAAAAGGCATCGTAAGCCGGGGTATGGACCACCACGCCGTCGCCAGGCGAGGACCAGAGGCGGATCAGCTCCGAGACCATATAAATGACCGACGGCCCATACACCACGGTTTCGGTATCAATCTGACTGTTAAAGCGTTGCCGGAACCAGTGCGCCACGGCGGCCAGAAATTCGTCATTTTTCCAGCGACTGTAGCCAAACACCCCGTGGTTTATTCGCTGGTGCAGCGCATCGGTAATGCAGGGGGCGGTGGCGAAATCCATATCAGAGATGGTGAAGGGCAGCAGGTCGGCAGCGCCAAAACGGTCAGCGACATAATCCCACTGGGTACACCAGGTGCCGTGTCGATCCACGACGGTAGAAAAATCAAACATGACGGTGCTCCGTAAAGTAAAACCCCCTCATGACGAGGGGGGCGAGACATCAGGCTTCGACGGTTCGCATCAGGGTTGCCAGCTCATCCTTCACTGACTGTACCTGCGGGCCAATGACGACCTGCAAATTGTGCTGATTTAACTGTACTACGCCAATAGCCCGGTTAGCTTTAAGTGCGTTGGTATCCACTTTGGACATGTCCGCCACCGACAAACGCAGGCGGGTGATGCAGTTATCCAGAGAGGTAATGTTATCCGCACCGCCCAGCGCCGCCAGAATAGCCGGCGTGTTATATCCGGATTTCCCAACGGTACCAGCTACCGCCTGTTCAACGCTGGTGGCCGTATCGGTATCGCGGCCAGGCGTTTTCAGGTTAAAGCGGGTGATGGCGAAGCGGAAGATCCCGTAGTAAACCGCGAACCAGATGGCGGCCACAACCGGCACCAGATACCACTTGGTGGACAGACCGTGCAGGATACCGAAGACCACGAAGTCAATCACGTTACCGTCGGTGTTACCTATGGTCACACCGAGCACAGCCATCACGGTAAAGCCCAGGCCCGTCAGTACGGCGTGGATGAGGTACAGTACCGGCGCTACGAACAGGAACAGGAACTCGATAGGTTCTGTCGTACCGCCCACCACGCAGGCAATAACGCCGGAGATCAGCAGACCTTTAATTTTATGACGATTTTCCGGACGGGCACAGTGGTACATCGCCAGCGCAGCGCCCGGCAGGCCGCCGAGGAAGGCAGGCATTTTACCCTGAGAGAGGAAACGCGTCGCACTTTCAGAGAAGCCGTGAGTGGTCGGGCAGCTCAGCTGGGCCTGGAAGATGGTCAGCGCACCGCTAACGGAATGACCGCAAACGTCCATGGTACCGCCGGCTTCGGTAAAGCGGATCAGGGCAACCAGGATATGCTGTAAACCAAATGGCAGCAGCAGACGTTCACCCGTACCGAAAATCATCGGGCCGAAATCACCCGCGCCATTGATAATGCGGCCGATACCGGTGATCCCCATGGCAAAAATCGGCCAAATCAGAGGGATGATCAGACCAAACAGACCCATCACAACCAGCGTAATGATTGGCACAAAGCGGGTCCCGCCGAAGAAGGCCAGCGCATCGGGCAGGCGGATGTTGTGGAAGCGCTCGTGCAGCATCCAGATAATCACCCCCGCGATCACGGCTCCAAGGATCCCGGTATCGATGGACTGAATACCAATCACGCTCTGAATGTTATTGGCTTTCAGTACCGCCGCGTCGGTCGTCGGCAGGATCCCTTTGGCAGTCAGCCAGAAGTTAACCGCAAGGTTCATCACCGCATAGCCAACGAAGCCCGCAAACGCCGCCACGCCTTTGTTTTCGCGCGCCAGACCCAGAGGAATGGCGATACAGAACATTACCGGCAGGAAGCTAAAGGCAAAAGAGCCGACCTTGCTCATCCAGATGAAGATCGCCTGAAGTACCGGATTTCCGAGGAAAGGGATCAGGGTAATGACGTCGTGGCTGCTTAACGAGCTGCCGATCCCCAGCATGATCCCGCAAAAAGAGAGAAGCGCCACGGGCAGCATAAAGGTTTTACCCAGTTGCTGGAAAAACTCCCACAGCGATATTTTTTGTGCTGCTTTCGTCGTCATAAAACGACTCCTTAAATGGTAGAAAGAGATTTAACGACCTCGATGGGGCGAGAAGATAAAACGTTTTATCAAACTTTAGTGCGCGCTAAATCACATTCTCAGGCTTTTACTGGTAGTATAAAGATAACGTATTGATAAAACGTTTTAGCGATCTCATTATCAAGGAGTCACGCCACCACATGGCTGTAGCGAAAAAGATCACCATCAACGATGTCGCGCTGGCGGCGGGGGTTTCCGTCAGCACCGTTTCGCTGGTATTGAGCGGGAAGGGGCGCATCTCTCCTGCAACGGGTCAGCGCGTCAACGAGGCCGTTGAGCAGTTAGGCTTTGTGCGTAATCGCCAGGCGTCGGCGCTGCGCGGTGGGCAAAGCGGGGTGATAGGGCTGATCGTTCGCGACCTCACGTCGCCGTTTTATGCAGAATTGACCGCCGGGCTTACCGAGGCGCTTGAAGCGCAGGGGCGAATGGTTTTCCTGCTCCACGGTGGGCGCGAACCGGAGCAGCTGCTCTCCAGGCTGGATATGCTGCTGACGCAAGGGGTGGATGGGGTGATCGTGGCCGGCGCGTCCGGCGTGGGCAGTGAATTGTGTGAGCGCGCGGCGCAGAAAGGCGTACCGCTGGTGTTTGCCTCGCGCGCCAGCTATCTCGACGAAGCCGATACCCTTCGGCCAGATAACATGCAGGCCGCGCAAATGCTGACCGAGCATCTTATTCATCGCGGCCATCAGCGCATCGCCTGGCTCGGCGGTAAAAGCTCGTCCCTGACGCGTGCCGAGCGGGTGGGCGGTTACTGCTCCACGCTCATCAAATACGGCCTGCCGTTTCACAGCGAATGGGTGGTGGAGTGTGAATCCAGCCAGAAAAAAGCCGCGGAAGCCATCGGCACGCTGCTTCGCAACAGCCCGACGATCAGCGCGGTGATTTGCTATAACGACGTCATTGCGATGGGGGCGTGGTTCGGTTTAATCCGCGCCGGACGCCAGAGCGGTGAGGGCGGGGTAGAAACGTTCTTCGGCCATCAGGTGGCGCTGGGGGCATTTGCGGATGTCGGTGAAAATGCGTTAGACGATCTCCCCATCGTCTGGGCGACGACGCCGGCTCGTGAGATGGGGTACACCCTGGCAGACAGGATCATGCAGCGCATTGAAAATACGGACGTGCAGGCCGGGCATCAGATTGTGGCTGCGCGGTTAGTGACGGTGAAGTAAACGCTTTGCTTGCATGGGCCTACAACGACTCAGGATCGGAGGCCGGGTAAGCGTCAGCGCCACCCGGCAATAAAAAACCCCTCATGCGAGGGGTTTTTCGTTTACTGCTGCGGTACTGCCGGCGGCGCTGCCGGTTCAGCCGGTGCCGGCATGCCCAGCGTCGGCATACCAAACATACCGACAAACTCTTCCAGCGGCATTTTGTCGCCGTTGAGCGTCACCTGGCCATTCGCATATTGCAGGCTGGTGGAAATGGTGTTGTCTTCCACCTTCGTGATGCGGAACATCTGGCCCATCGCCGCCAGGCCTTTCACCTGTTGGTTTGCCAGTTTGCCTGCATCTTCTTCACCATACCCTTCAAGTTTCGCAATCTGCGTCATGAACTCGGTCGCCATATCCATCGGGATGGTCAGCTTGCTGTCGAGCGATTTCACGCTGCGGTCAACTTCCTGCGCCAGGGTCTGCGGTTCGCCGGTCGCAGCGGCCGGATCCTTCAGGAACAGCGACAGGTTGAAGTTGGTTTCGCCTTTGCCGTTTTTCCAGCTCAGTGGCGCAACGGTAATCACCGGCTCGCCCTTCAGCAGGATCGGCAGGTTATTAAACAGCACCGTCATCGCCTGCTGCTGGTACGCCTGCGGGTTCTGTTGCAGGGCGGCATCGGTCAGCAGAGCCTGGCTCTCTTTACTGTATTTCTGACTGAATTCATGCCACGCCTGGCCGTCAATGTTGCCGATTTTCAGAGACAGCTTACCGGTACCCAGATCCTGATTCTGTACTTTCAGGCTTTTCAGGCTGTAATCCAGCTGGGTGTTGATGCTTTTACCGTCTTTGGAGACGTCAGACTTACCGTCCAGATCCATGCCTTCCAGCACCGCCATCTCTTTGCCTTCGATCGCAATGGCGATCTTATCGAGGCTCAGTTTCTGGTCGCCGATACGCTCATCAAAATCGGTCATACGGCTATTGCCGCTGGCTTTAAGGTTGTTGAAGGTAAGCTGAACCTTCTGGTTATATTCATTGACTGAATTCACCAGGCCGCTGGCGGCATCGCCGGTCAGGGAGACATTCTTGCCGTCGCGATCGGCATCAAGCTGGAAATTACCGCCGCTGAAGGCGACTTTGTCAGTGCCTTGTTCGTAATTCAGGGCTTTCAGGTCGATGTCGGAATGCGTATCACCGGCATAGCTGATGCGGGTATTGATCTCAAACGGCGACTCATTTTTCGCCATATCGAAAATCGGCTTCGTCACCTCGTTATTCACCAGTACGGTTCTGGCGGATGCCATGGAGGGGATCAGGTTAAACTTTTTCAACTGCGCCAGCGGGAACGGACCGTGGCTGACCACTTCATCCAGCACCACGCTCTGGCCCGGTTTCAGCCAGGCGTTCTGATTACCCGCAACCGGCTTCACCACCACCTGCATATGGCTGGTAAACACGCCACGCTGGTAGTTCTGGTAGCTCAGCTCCAGACCTGCTTCAGGCGCGCTGCGCTTAATCTCGCTGTTTGCCTGCGTCATCATCTCTGCCAGACGGCTTTCCAGCTGTTTCCCGGTATACCAGGAAGCACCCGTCCAGATCACGCCTAAAGCAACAATCACTCCTACCGCTACGACCGATTTTTTCATTGCGATTATCCCTAAAATGAAACCAGGCGGTTAAAACCGCCTGGTGTTACAACGCCTGTTACTAGCTTAGCAAGAGTTGTTAAAAAATTCAGTAAGTCCCTAAAGCTTATTAAAAACACGCGCCAGGCGACCGGTGCCGCTCACCCGGACAGGCGACTCGTTGGCCGCGACAAAGGCGGATTCACCCGGTTTAAGCACCAGACGCTCGCTATCTTTGTGCAACGTCGCTTCGCCTTCTACACAGAACAGGATCGCGGCGCTCTCCTGTGCAATGGCGGTTTCGTCTGCGCTGAGGTCGTGCAGCGAGAAGGCAAAATCGTCAACCGGAATCGGGAAGTCCAGCTCTGCGCCGTTTTTCACCGGCTGAGTAAGCAGCTCCGCAGCAGGTTTTGCCACGAACTTCACGTTGGCAACCAGCTCAGGGATGTCGATGTATTTTGGCGTCAGGCCCGCGCGCAGTACGTTATCGGAGTTAGCCATCACCTCCAGTGCCACGCCGTTGAGGTAGGCGTGCGGGGTTTCAGCGAACAGGAACATTGCTTCGCCCGGGTTGAGCTTCACCACGTTCAGCAGCAGCGGAGAGAAGAGACCGCTGTCGTCCGGATAAAACGCGGAAATTACGCGAATGGTGTCCCATGGCTCACCCTGCTGGCTGTTCAGCGCGGCTTTCAGCACCGCCAGCGCGTGGGATTTTTCCTCGCCCTGCATATTCAGCAGGCTGGCAAACAGCTCGCTCAAGGCTTCTGCGTTCGGGTTTTCCAGGAAATGGGCGATCGCGTTGTGAGCCCCGGCGACCGGTTGCAGCAGGGAGATGATCTCGGAAAACTCGCGGAAGGCATTCATCGCCAGGAAAGGGGTAAGGGCGAAAACCAGTTCCGGCTTGTGGTTAGGATCTTTGTAGTTACGCTCTGCGGCGTCTAATGGAATACCGGCGGCATTTTCTTTGGCAAAGCCCAGCTCAGAGGCTTTTTTGTTCGGGTGAACCTGAATGGAGAGCGGCTGGTCGGCGCACAATACCTTGAACAGAAATGGCAGCTCACCAAAACGATTCGCCACTTTATCGCCGAGCAGTGCGGCTTTGTCGGCGTCGATGACGTCACGCAGGCTGCGAACCTGGCTGCTGGCATCTTCAATTTTTGAGCTGCTCTTCGGATGCGCGCCCATCCACAGCTCTGCCATCGGCAGGTTGTCCGGGTTGGCGATGCCGTAGAGATCCGTTAACGCAGTTTTACTTCCCCAGGCGTAGTTTTGCACTGAGTTGATGAGTTTTTGCATTATCAAGCCCTGATTCATATGTGGAATTAACTCCGCGTATTAAAGCAATAAACCGAATGGAAGTAACCTGCGGATGTAAAAAGTCGTACTAGTCTCAGTTTTTGTTAAAAAATTGTGTAGGATAAGCTGACTCGCTTTTAAGCCGGGCAGCGGAACATCTGCCCTGAATAAACAGACCGAAGCAGTAAGTGAGAGAACAATGTCGAATAAACCCTTCCATTATCAGGATCCTTTCCCCCTCAGTCAGGATCAGACCGAGTATTACCTGTTAACCCGCGATTACGTTTCTGTCTCTGAGTTTGAAGGGCAGGAGATCCTCAAAGTTGACCCGCAGGCGCTGACGTTGCTGGCGCAGCAAGCCTTCCATGATGCTTCCTTTATGCTCCGTCCGGCGCATCAGCAGCAGGTTGCTGATATCCTGAGCGACCCGGAAGCCAGTGAGAACGATAAGTACGTTGCCCTGCAATTCCTGCGTAACTCTGATATCGCGGCGAAAGGCATTCTGCCGACCTGCCAGGACACCGGCACGGCGATTATCACCGGTAAAAAAGGCCAGCGCGTCTGGACCGGCGGCGGTGACGAAGCGGCGCTGGCGCGCGGCGTTTACAATACCTACACCGAAGACAACCTGCGCTATTCGCAAAACGCGGCGCTGGATATGTACAAAGAGGTGAACACCGGCACCAACCTGCCTGCGCAGATTGACCTCTACAGCGTCGACGGTGACGAGTACAAATTCCTCTGCATCGCCAAAGGTGGCGGTTCAGCCAACAAAACCTATCTTTACCAGGAAACCAAAGCGCTGCTTACCCCGGGCAAGCTGAAGAATTATCTGGTCGAGAAGATGCGCACCCTCGGCACCGCGGCCTGCCCGCCGTACCATATCGCGTTTGTGATTGGCGGTACGTCTGCCGAAAGCACCCTGAAAACCGTTAAGCTGGCCTCAACCAAATACTACGATGGCCTGCCAACGGAAGGTAACGAACATGGTCAGGCGTTCCGGGACGTGCAGCTTGAGCAGGAACTGCTGGCCGAAGCGCAGAATCTGGGCCTGGGCGCGCAGTTTGGCGGCAAATACTTCGCTCACGACGTGCGCGTGATCCGTCTTCCGCGTCACGGTGCTTCCTGTCCGGTGGGGATGGGCGTTTCCTGTTCAGCGGACCGTAACATTAAAGCGAAGATCAACCGCGACGGCATCTGGATCGAGAAGCTGGAGAACAACCCGGGCAAATATATCCCTGAAGAACTGCGTAAAGCGGGCGAGGGGGAAGCGGTACGCGTTGACCTGAACCGTCCGATGAAAGAGATCCTCGCGCAGCTTTCGCAGTATCCGGTCTCGACCCGTCTCTCCCTGAACGGGACGATTATCGTGGGCCGCGACATCGCCCATGCGAAGCTGAAAGAGCGCCTGGACAACGGCGAAGGGCTGCCGCAGTACATTAAAGATCACCCGATCTACTACGCAGGCCCGGCAAAAACGCCTGATGGATATGCTTCCGGCTCGTTAGGCCCAACCACGGCGGGCCGTATGGACTCCTACGTCGACCAGTTGCAGGCAAACGGCGGCAGCATGATCATGCTGGCGAAAGGCAACCGCAGCCAGCAGGTGACGGACGCGTGCCACAAGCACGGCGGCTTCTACCTCGGTAGCATCGGTGGCCCGGCAGCGGTGCTGGCGCAGGGCAGTATCAAGAGCCTTGAGTGCGTGGAGTACCCGGAACTGGGTATGGAAGCGATCTGGAAAATTGAAGTGGAAGACTTCCCGGCGTTCATCCTCGTGGATGACAAAGGTAACGACTTCTTCAAACAGATCCAGTCTTCCCAGTGTTCGGCGTGTGTGAAGTAATTCTGTAAATTGCCGGGTGGCGCTGACGCTTACCCGGCCTGCATTCTCGTAGGTCGGGTAAGGCGCAGCCGCCACCCGACATCAAAAAGAGCGCACAAAGCGCCATAACGTTTCTCAGAAGTCATCAATACTTATCTCTTAAGCATGTGAGCAATCCCATCTTTGTTATCAAGGAGTAAGTAATGACAATGCATCGCCGCGAGAAAGACTCCATGGGCGCCATCGACGTCCCGGCCGACAAGCTATGGGGCGCACAAACCCAGCGTTCGTTGGAGCATTTCCGCATTTCGACAGAGAAAATGCCCGTCTCGCTAATCCAGGCGCTGGCGTTGACCAAACGCGCTGCCGCCAAAGTCAATCAGGATCTGGGCCTGCTGGATGCCGATAAAGCCACCGCCATCATCAATGCCGCCGACGAAGTGCTGGCGGGCAAACATCCCGACGAATTCCCCCTTGCCATCTGGCAGACCGGCTCAGGCACCCAGAGCAACATGAACATGAACGAGGTGCTGGCGAACCGTGCAAGCGAGCTGCTTGGCGGCGTGCGCGGCATGGAGCGCAAGATCCACCCGAACGATGACGTGAACAAAAGCCAGAGTTCCAACGACGTGTTCCCGACGGCCATGCATGTGGCGGCCGTCATCGCTATCCGCGAGCAGCTTATCCCGCAGCTCAACGTGCTTAAATCTACGCTTAATGAGAAAGCGCAGGCCTTCCGCGACATCGTTAAAATTGGTCGTACGCACCTTCAGGACGCCACGCCGCTGACGCTCGGCCAGGAGATCTCCGGCTGGGTGGCAATGCTGGAGCACAACCTTAAGCATATCGACAATAGCCTGCCGCATCTGGCGGAGCTGGCGCTCGGCGGGACGGCGGTGGGCACTGGCTTAAACACCCATCCCGAGTACGCGGTGCGTGTGGCCGAAGAGCTGGCGAAGATCACCGGGCAGCCGTTTGTTACCGCTCCGAATAAATTCGAAGCGCTGGCGACCTGTGATGCGCTGGTACATACCCATGGCGCGCTGAAAGGGCTGGCGGCCTCGCTGATGAAAATTGCCAACGACGTGCGCTGGCTGGCCTCCGGCCCGCGCTGCGGCATCGGCGAAATCAGCATTCCGGAAAACGAGCCGGGCAGCTCCATTATGCCGGGTAAAGTGAACCCGACTCAGTGCGAAGCCATGACCATGCTGTGCTGTCAGGTGATGGGTAATGACGTGGCGGTTAACATGGGCGGCGCGTCGGGTAACTTCGAGCTTAACGTCTATCGCCCGATGGTGATCCACAACGTACTGCAATCGATTCGTCTGCTGGCCGATGGCATGGAGAGCTTTAACGAGCACTGCGCGGTGGGCATTGAGCCTAATCGCGAGCGAATCAGCCAGCTGCTGAATGAGTCTCTGATGCTGGTAACGGCGCTGAATACCCATATTGGTTATGACAAAGCGGCCGAAATCGCTAAAAAAGCGCATAAAGAGGGGCTTACCCTGAAAGCCTCTGCGCTGGCGCTGGGCTACCTGACGGACGCCGAGTTTGATGCCTGGGTCCGCCCGGAAGCGATGGTGGGCAGCCTCAGGTAATCACTGCGCCACATACAGGTGCAGCCGCGGAATAATCAGCTGTAGCGGCTGCGCCTGGGGTTTATAGCGATGCTGAACGTTTTCAGCATCGTAGTTCAACAGTTCCCCGATATCCGGCACCACCGCACCCTGATGGGCATCGTAGAGCGCAATCAGCGGCGTCGGGCAGGCGTATTGCACCTGCTTTTGTTGCCCGGCGTACCAGACGCGGGCGATAGGCTGCACCTTCACCGGACGCTTTATTTTAAGACGAGTATCAGCTGGCAGGGAGGCAATGCTGTGGTATTCCTGCTCCAGCCGTTCAATCCACTGTTCCCGCGACCACGGGGCGACCGTTCGCGGCGATTTCAGGCTTTTCTCCAGCTGAGCCATGATCTCATCGCGCGTGAAATTTTTAATGATGTGCTTGTTGGCCCAGCCGAAGCGCAGCGTGGCGGGATGGCGCAGTACCGTCAGCGTGCGGTAAGCATTCAGGGTGATCAGCCCCGGAAGCTGGCGATGCACCCATTCAAAACGGGCAGCCGGCGCCAGCCCGGACTCAACGGTTACAATCTTCTCAAACGCGGCTTTCAGCGTATTGATATGCGTAATCTGCGCCTCAATTCCTTCACGCGTTGCGGCATCCGTTTGCAGGCAGATGACGCCGGGCAGGCGAACGGCGGCCTTACTGCTGCGATTTTCGGACTGCTGCTGGATGAAAAGGCGACGAAAGTGCTGCAACGTCATTTCCAGCGCCGCCTTGCCAATATGCTGCGTCACCTCAATGGTGTTCAGCGGGTCGTGCTCCGCGCCTTTCGCCACCTCGGGCAGGGAAAAGACGCGGGCGGCCAGCAGGCGGCAGTCCTGAAGTTGCCCCGTGAGGGTCAGTAACGCCTGCTCTATTTCCCGAAATGTGGTGTTAAGCCTTTCGATGAGATCGTAAGTTGCCATGGCAGCCCTTAATTAGTTACAACATACTACTGATATAGCATAACACGCCGGGTCAGGCCAGCGTGCGGTTTAGGTCAGGCAGGTACGGGAAGGGGAAGATTGTGATAGATCGGCCAGCTAAAGACGAACCGGGCTCCACCCAGCTCGCTCGCTTCGCAGCGAACCGAACCGCCCATCGCCTGGGCAATAGAACGGACAATAGCCAGCCCCAGACCACAGCCGCCGGTAGCCCGGTCGCGGCTGGGATCGAGGCGCACAAACGGCTCAAAAACTTTTTCACGCTCCGCCGGCTCAATGCCGGGGCCATCGTCTTCCACACACAGAATCGCCTGGCTTCCCTGCAAATCTAAACCTATGCGCAGCGTCGTTTCGCTGTAGCGCATGGCGTTGTTCATCAGATTATCCAGCACGCGTTCCATCAGGCGCATGTCCAGTGCGCCGTACGCGCCGGGGGTAATGGCTGTCAGCAGTTTTCGCTGAGGGTTAACGCTCTGCACATCGTTAATATGCGTCTGTAGCCAGACGGGGAGATCCGGTGAACTGAGGTGCAACTCCGTCTGAGGCCGATCGAGGCGGGCATAGGTCAGCAGCTCTTCAATCAGCGCTTCAAGCTGGCCAATATCCCGATTGAGCGCCTGCGATTCCGCCCCGGTGAGGTTCTCGCTCATCTCCAGGCGATAACGCAGGCGTACCAGCGGAGTGCGCAGTTCATGCGCAATGCCGTCGATCAGCTGCTTCTTGCTGGCAATCAGGGCGTTGATGTTATCGGCCATCTGGTTGAAGGCAATACCGAGCCGGTCAAAACTGGAACCGCTGTCGAAATGTATGCGTTCAGTTAAATGACCCTCCCCAAAACGCTGTGCGGCGGATTCTAGTTTCAGCATGTCCTGCCAGTGCGGTCGCATCCAGATGAACACAGGTAAAGCGAGCGAAATGGCAATAAAGCCCAGCAGAGCGAGATCCAGCAGGCGCATCTGGTGCAGGTAATAGAGATAGGGCACTGGCCCGACGGCCAGAACATAATGGCTGCGTGGAATACGCTGAATGAAGGTATATTTCTCGTCCAGTGCGACGATGTCTCCGTCGCGCAGACGCTGCATCGCAGGCGGCGCTAAGTCAAAATCCTTCATGGGTTCGATACGCAAATCAAACGACAGATTCAGATCCAGCTCTTTTAACGTGCGCGCCCAGTCATGAGGAGGAATTTCTCGCAGCTCGCTACGCATCAGATAGAGCGAGCTTTTCATCAGATCGTCCAGGGATTGCCTGCCCGCGCGCTCTGCGGTGAATTTGTAGACCAGCCCGACCAGCATGGTCATCACCAGAAAGCAGACAAACAGCAGGAGATAAAACTGCACAAACAGCTTTTTCATTGGATAGCACCGCTAAATCAATCAATTAAGAACCCGGCTTTACTTCGTCAGCCCTGCGTGGACATCCATATCACCACAGGAACGAAGAAGGTTGATGATACACTTTCTTCGGAAACAGAGGGAGCAAAGTGAACAGCACGATTATGCGGAATAGTTAAATTTAAAGGGCAATGTCGTAAAAAAGCCTGCATTTTGCAGGCATTAATAATGATGGATTGTAATTTTTCTCATTCTGAGTGAAATAAATGCTGTGTTGTTAACCGGACTAGTGACAGAAAATATTATAAATATTGTTTGGCAGCATCAGATATTTCCTGAGAGGTAAGTTCCCTGTCTGAAGCAACATAGATAGAATTATGATCTCCCGTCAACGACGGAAAGCTTGCAGTCATGATCTGAAGATTAATTTCTTCACCATCCGGATATGTCTGGCGTACAGACGTTATGCCCTTAAGCACGATAATGACTTTGCTGGGGTTGGCATTAAAAAAAATGATCACCTTTTTCATATATCACTCTATATCTCTTTGTTATTGTGCAAGGTAAGAATGTTCCAGAAGCGTGGCTCCTTTCCTTTTTTTGCTCTCTTTGGGAAATAAAAGCAAGCAATATCCTGCCTTAACGTGTATGGTGGCAATCCTTTTCATTCAGGAGCAGCCTATGTCGGGACGTAAAAACTCGCAACTTCGTCGCAATTATTTAGTCAAATGTTCATGTCCAAACTGCGCTAAAGAGTCAGAGCACAGTTTCACTCGCATACAAAAGGGGGCCCAGCTTGTCTGTCCCTACTGTAGCGCTTTGTTTAAATCCTCTCAGCGTCTCTGAAGAAATACTCATACAAGAAGTGGAAGAGACGATGTTTTTCGCGGCCGCCTGACCTCAATAACACTTTACTGATTTACAAGCAGTTAGCATCGGATTGTAGACTGCTTGTGCAGTCCACGAGCCAGAAGCAACATCATCGTCAACGCGGCTGTGTGCTGATATTATTTATCGCAAAGCGTTACATTCGCAGCAGCAGGGCCTTTATCGCCGCTTACGATGATAAATTCGACTTTCTGACCTTCAAAAAGTGTTTTGAAGTTCTCTCCCTGAAGGGCAGAGAAATGCACGAAAACATCTTTGCTGCCATCTACAGGGGAGATAAAACCAAAGCCTTTATCTTCCTTAAACCACTTAACCAGACCTAAAATTTTTGATGACATAAAGACTCCATTTGAACATTTCCGAAGTGATATAAAAGCTAATAAACATATAATGCTAAGGTGTGGACTCAAAAGGAGGGGATATCAGCGATAGCGCCTGGTTATGAGAATTGTCATGCAACTTGTCCAACTATTATTGGATCGGACTAACGAGACCATTAATGCACGGGCAGGGTTAATTAGCAATTTTTATTTTAGCCTTCCGGATGGCTTGCTTAAAATTGCACAATAAAAATTAATTTGGTACAAGAAGCCAGAGTTGCCAGGCGTGACTACAGCCCAAATGTCCCCACAGGAGCATTTGGGCTGTAGTCACGGAGATTTATCCGGACAAAGGCGGTGCAGCAGAAATATTAATTATCTTGATCTCAATATTTCCGATTTTCGCTAATGTCTGGATTTACCTGTGCTGACAATCAGTGGGTTGGTGGCAAACCCATGCGGGCATTTCCGCGCGTTGCAATGCACCGCGTAAGTGCATATCTCCTCGTGCTGGTTTCGATTGTATGGGCAGGCCATCTTGTTTTTAATTTCACTCCACAACATTTCGTTGTAAGGTGATATGTTGTATATCGATATAGGCTTGAAAACACCATTTATGAAGACGCCATTTTTTGTCGGATATATCCTGTCACCGGGGTACAAATAGACATCGCTTTCATACCAAATGATGAGTTTCAAGAACTTGAGTCCCAAGATGCTTGAATAAACGATTCCCGTGTTAGGACAAATTACCGAGCTAATGACTCTCCATGACATTGCTATACCTCTTTCATTAAATAATTGAGAGAGTATAAGGTTTAGCATGAGAATTAGATTTCTGCAAACACGTAAGCTATTGAAAAAGATCGATATTATTTATATGTTCGCCATTATCCCCTTTGTTTTCATAAGGATAAGATAATGATTGAGTCAATTGTAAAGATCATTTTTAGCCTAATGTGCATTTAAGTGACGGATTTTTGATCGATGATGGTGCCTGCTCTGCTGAATATATATTGTACTATAGCAATCAAATACATTAGCGCTACTTTTGTTTACGCGAAAAATGCACATCGAAATAGAACTGGAGAGAGGAATCAGACCAGGGGATATGTCATAACTGACGATGCATATAATCGATAACTTTCGACGAATATCGATAACAATTCCGATGCATCGTCAGTTATTTTTCGAATATTCCTGTTTGCTCCTTTTTCAGGTTTCCCAGGCGTGCGGTGCAAACAGATAGCCCTTGTTGCGTACGGTTTTGATGCGGTAAGGTTCCGTGGCGTTATCCAACAGTTTTTTACGCAGTCGTGAAATCGCCACATCAACGCTACGATCCATTCCGTCGTAACTTACGCCGCGCAGATTTTTCAGTAATGCATCCCGGTCCATAATTTGTCCGGCATGGGTTGCCAGCTCCCACAGCAGGTCAAAATCTGCGGTTGAGAGCGCAATCAGCTCCCCGGAAAGCATAACCTGTCGGTTGACCGGGTCGATAGAAAGTGTGCCGAAACGCATCGCTTTATGCGGCGTTAAGGAGGGCGCAGGCGCTTCACGCTCAGCGCTGGCACGCTGACGCAGATGGAGGCGTAAACGGGCTAGCAGAACCGCCGGCGGCGTGGTTTTCAGGATGTAGTCGTTTGCGCCCATCTCAAGCGACAGAATATGATTCATATCGCTGTCGAGAGAGGTCAGCAGCACGATCGGGCCGTCCCATTTCGCGCGCAGATCCCGGCAGAGCGTCATACCATCTTTCCCGGGCAGCATGATGTCCAGCAACACCAGATCCGGATTTTCGCGGTTGACGACGTCTTCAGCGCGATCGCCACGAGGCTCGACAACCACTTCCATATCATGTTTACCCAGATAAGCGGCGATTAATTGCCCCACCTCGGGTTCATCTTCAACATAAACAATCTTATTCATACAACGTCTGTCATCGCGAAAAACGTCAACATACACCGCGCAACCTTAACCTTCCATTAATCTTTCAAAATTAGCCGGAGTTCCGTTATCCTGCACGGGAATGTTATTTGATTGTTAAGGGAAAAGAATGGGGCTGGTGATAAAAGCCGCGCTGGGTGCGCTGGTCGTGCTGCTGATTGGGGTGCTGGCTAAAACGAAGAACTATTACATTGCCGGACTGATCCCGCTGTTTCCCACCTTTGCGTTAATCGCGCACTATATTGTGGCCTCTGAGCGGGGTATTGAGGCGCTGCGCGCCACCATTGTGTTCGGGATGTGGTCGATCATCCCGTATTTTATCTACCTGCTGTCGCTGTGGTACTTCACCGGTTTTCTGCGTCTGCCCCTGGCGCTGGGCGGGGCGGTGGTCTGCTGGAGCCTCAGCGCCTGGGTGCTCATCTTCTTCTGGAGCCGCTTTCACTAGCGCAGCGGGCGGCCGCCGTCCACGGCAAACGTTCGGCCCGTGACGTAACAGCTGGTCAGCAGATAATCGACCAGGTCGATCACCTCTTTCTCGCCGGGCGCGATTTTCATCAACGACTTGTTGAGCGCCTGCTGACGATACTCGGCATCATCGCCTTCGTTAAATAAAATCATCGCCGGAGCAATCGCGTTGACCTTTACCTCGGGCGCCAGCTTGCGCGCGAACGAGCGGGTCATATTATCCAGCGCGGCTTTGCTGGCGGCGTAGGCGATGTGTTTGTCGCTTCCTCGCTCTACCACGTAATCGGTGAAATGGATAATGTCGCCTGCGGCATGGCCGTGTCCGCGCAGCAGATCCTGTAGGGCGTGGTTGAGCAGATAAGGCGCATTAACGTGGATCTGCATCATGCAGGCGAGCGTTTCGCTGAGCGAATGTCCTGCTTTTTCGGGAAGCCAGGTACTGGCGTTGTGAATAACCGCCCGCAGCCCGTGGGTGGTCGATTTCACTTTGTCCGCGAAGGCGAGAATACCTTCATCCGTGGAGAAATCCGCCTGAATGCAGACTGCTCCGGCATTTCGTAGCCCTTCAATGGAGGGATATTCCGTGCGGTAACTGACGATAACCGGATGGCGAAGGTTGAGAAAGTGATGGGCGAGGGCGAGGCCGATGCGACGGCCTGCGCCAGTGATCAATATTGGGCGTTGCTGCGTGTGTCCCATCGTAATCTCCTTTTCAGTTCAACAATGGGACAGGCGGCGCTATCCCATTAACATCCACGTTGCCGGTACGGCAGCGACTAACAGCAAACCTATCAATGCCATTTCGCGGCGCTTAAGGGCATTATCAAGCTGATGTGTACGGCGAGCGTAGATAAACACCAGCAGGCCCGGCGCGTAGAGCACCACGGACAGCAGCAGATGCATCGGTCCGGAAGCATACAACAACCATAGACCGTAAATACAGGCGCCGACGCCTACCGCATAGTGTGCCGGGCGGGTCGCAATTTTTAACAGATATGCGCCCACTAAGAAATAGGGTACCAGAATCATCTCGGAGGCAATGGTCAGCAGCGTGTTATAGTCCGATCCTGTGAGCCAGATCAGCACCAGACAGACCTGCACGCTGATGTTGGTGAGCCACAGAGAGGCCGATGGTGCACTGTTTTTGTTCTGACGGGCAAACAGGCGCGGGAAAGCTTTGTGCGTGGCGGCCAGGAACGGGACTTCCGCTGCCATAATGGTCCAGCTCAGATAGGCGCCGCAAACGGAAACAATCAGACCCGCCGCGATAATCACGTCCCCCCAGGGGCCCAACATTTTCACCATCAGCCCGGCCATGGACGGGTTACGCATTTCCGCCAGTTCAGGGCGGGCCACCACGCCGAGCGACAACAGCGTCACCAGCAGATAAACGCCCAGCGCCGCCAGTACGGCCAACAGCGTGGCGCGTCCCACATCGCGCTTGTTACGCGCGCGGGCAGAGACCACGACGGCACCTTCAACGCCGATGAACACCCACAGGGTGATCAGCATGGTATTTTTCACCTGTTCCCAGACGGGGACGCCCAGCGCAATGCCGCTGAAATCGAGCGTAAAGACATCGAGACGGAAGGCGAGGAAGGCCAGCACGACGAACAGGCCAAGCGGCACCAGCTTGGCCAGCGTCGCCACCAGGTTAATGCTGGCTGCGGTCTGGACGCCACGCAAAATCAGCCAGTGAACTATCCACAGCAGGACCGAGGCGCCGACGATGGACTGCCAGGTATTGCCGTCGCCAAACAGGCGCAGTTCGGGCGTATCGGTAAAGAAGCTGAGCGCCGAGAAGACGATAACCAGATAGGAGACGTTGGCGATCACCGCGCACAGCCAGTAACCCCAGGCGGAGCAGAAGCCGATCAGCTCGCCGAAACCTTCCCGGGCGTAAGTGAATATTCCGCCGTCCAGATCCGGTCGGATACGGGTCAGCAGCAGCATGGCGAACGCCAGCAGCAAAATCCCGACACCGGTAATGCCCCAGCCAATCAGTAATGCGGCCGGGCTGGCGACGGCCGCCATGTTCTGCGGCAAACTGAATACGCCCGCGCCCAGCATTGAGCTCAATACAAGTGCAGTTAAAGCACTCAGGCCAAGTTTCTTTTCCATTGGCTTCCTGTTATGAAAAGTCCAAATCCAGAATAATTATTTCGCTAAGGCGCATAAAAATGGTGGATCACGCTAAGGCGCGGGATTTTACGGAGTGTGAAGGATGCATGCAATGACGTGTGGCAGAAATCAGAAAAAAAGTAACAAAAAAGGCGGCACTGCGCCGCCTTTATGAAACCGTTTTGTTACTTGTACAGATCGGCGCTGATGGTCAGGTTGTTACCACGTTCCTGCCACTGGCGGGTGATGTGGTAATACTTCGCGCCTTTCTTCGCAGCACGCTTCGCCACCTGATAGGAGATTTCCGTCATGTTGCCATAGTTGCCCGTAAACTTGATGCTGTCGAACGGAACCATCTGCGCGGCAGTGGCTTTGTTCAGCTCTTCAATTTTCGTGCCGTCTGGTAACGTAACGGTATAACGACCGCCTTTGGTGGATTGGGTTTCAAAGAAACGACCCACTTCAGCGCTTGGTGCCGCCGAGGTTGCAACGCCCGGAATTTCCACTTTCTTCGCTTCTTCACCGCCTTTCGCTAACGCGGCACGTCCCGCATCTGAATCCGCTGGAATGGCATCCGGGCTTTGTACTACGCGTTTTTTCGCATCTTGCTTATAGATGAAGGCGGTGATGCGCTGGTTTCCGCCCTGGTTGGCATCAACCTGACGCACGATATAGAACGCGTAAGCGCCTTTTTCTCTCGCGGCTTTGGTGATGGCATCGTTAACTTCAGGCTGGCTGCGGTAGAAGCCCTGAACGGTCACGGTGTCATACGGTTCCAGCTGAACAGCCTGATCTTTCGGCAGTTCAACAATGCCGTTAATCACGCGGTTTTTCTGTTCATCTGCTTTTGGGGCATTCTCTTTGTACAGCGCAATCGTCACGCGCTGGTTGCCGCTGTTGCCCTGATCGGACTGGTCAACAACGTAAAACGAGGCAGCGCCGTTTTTATCGGCGGCTTTTGATGCGGCGGCGACGGCATCGCCAATAGAGTTATAGCGACCCACAATGACCGTATGGTCAAAAGGTTTTAACGCTGCCGCTTGCTCCGGCGTCAACTCTGTCGCGGCATTCGCAGACAGGGCGGTCGCGGAAAGAAGTGCGGACGCCAGGAGTGTGTTCTTAAGCTTCATAAAAATAATCCTTCGCCTTGCGCAAACCATGTACTGGTGTTGTTGTTAATTTGAGACGGTCCCGATTATGGCATTTAACACCCGTCGCTGTCTGCGGCATTTTTCACAGCCTGTGCTCACCAAAGGACCTGATTCGATAACATTTTGTGATATGTGGAAAAAACAGGCGCTTCACAAGCAAAACTGATTAAGCATATGACTTTTACAAGTTAATTTAATGTTAATGAGTTGTTCTTTTATGGCGCTATATCATGTTTTTACCGCTTCGCTTGCGCGATTTATCGGTCCTGAAGGCGAATTTAAGGTAAATATCTCTGTCAGTGACCCCGATCGCTTATTTTTCACAGATAAAGTAAGAAATAGTGTTTTCTGGCGGTAGATCACGGGCGCTATTTTCAGTAGGTTATAGAAAGTTTGTTACTGTTTTATTTTCCGGGGTTAATCATTCTCCGTCGATATCTCGATGGTGAAAATTGATACAAACCGTGGGCAATTATCGACAAACCATCATCAAAAACCGATGGAAGGGAAAACTATGCGTATTGGGGTACCAAAAGAACGGTTAGCCAATGAAACCCGCGTAGCGGCGACACCAAAAACGGTGGAGCAACTGCTTAAACTGGGTTTTACCGTCGCGATTGAAAGCGGCGCGGGCAAACTGGCGAGTTTCGATGACGAGGCCTTTACTCAGGCTGGCGCGGAAGTAGTGGACGGTGCTGAGGTCTGGCAATCACCCATCATCCTGAAGGTCAACGCACCGGAAGAGAGTGAAATTGAACTGCTGAACGCGGGCACGATGCTTGTGAGCTTTGTCTGGCCAGCCCAAAACCCGGAGCTGATGGAGAAGCTGGCAGCACGCGGTGTCACCGTGATGGCGATGGACTCCGTGCCGCGTATTTCGCGCGCGCAGTCTCTGGATGCGCTGAGCTCCATGGCGAACATTGCCGGCTATCGCGCCATTGTCGAAGCTGCGCATGAGTTTGGTCGCTTCTTTACCGGTCAGATTACGGCGGCAGGTAAAGTACCACCCGCGAAGGTGATGGTGATTGGTGCCGGTGTGGCAGGTCTTGCCGCTATCGGGGCCGCAAACAGCCTGGGCGCTATTGTTCGCGCGTTTGATACCCGGCCGGAAGTGAAGGAGCAGGTGCAGAGTATGGGCGCCGAATTCCTTGAGCTGGACTTCAAGGAAGAAGCGGGCAGCGGTGATGGTTACGCGAAGGTCATGTCTGAAGCCTTTATTAAGGCGGAAATGGCGCTCTTTGCGGCGCAGGCAAAAGAGGTGGACATCATTGTCACCACCGCGCTTATTCCGGGTAAACCGGCGCCGAAGCTGATCACCCGTGAGATGGTGGATTCCATGCAGCCGGGCAGCGTTATTGTCGATCTGGCGGCGCAAAACGGCGGTAACTGTGAGTATACCGTGCCAAACCAGGTCACGACGACCGCGAACGGCGTGAAGGTGATCGGTTATACCGACCTGCCAGGGCGTCTGCCAACCCAGTCCTCTCAGCTGTACGGCACGAACCTCGTTAACCTGCTGAAGCTGCTCTGCAAAGAGAAAGACGGCAACATTACCGTTGATTTTGATGATGTGGTGGTGCGTGGCGTTACCGTGGTGCGTGAAGGGGAAATCACCTGGCCTGCACCGCCGATTCAGGTTTCCGCTCAACCTCAGGCTGCGCCGAAAGCGGCGCCAGATCCCGCGGAGCCAGCAAAACCTGCGTCGCCGTGGCGCAAATACGCCATCATGGCGCTGGTTATTATCCTGTTTGGCTGGCTGGCGGATGTCGCGCCAAAAGAGTTCCTTGGCCACTTCACCGTCTTCGCGCTCTCCTGCGTGGTGGGTTACTACGTCGTGTGGAACGTTTCTCATGCGCTGCATACCCCGCTGATGTCGGTCACCAATGCCATCTCCGGGATTATCGTGGTCGGGGCATTGCTGCAAATTGGTCATGGCGGCTGGATCAGCTTCCTGAGCTTCATTGCGGTGCTGATCGCCAGTATCAATATTTTCGGTGGTTTCACCGTGACTCAGCGCATGCTGAAAATGTTTCGTAAAGGCTAAGGGGTAGCATATGTCTGGAGGATTAGTTACAGCCGCATACATTGTTGCTGCAATCCTGTTTATTTTCAGTCTGGCGGGGCTTTCCAAACACGAAACGTCTCAGCAGGGAAATAACTTTGGTATCGCCGGGATGGCGATTGCGCTGATTGCCACCATCTTTGGGCCGGATACCGGCAACGTGGCGTGGATCCTGGTGGCGATGATCATCGGCGGCGCGATTGGTATTCGTCTGGCGAAACGCGTTGAAATGACCGAGATGCCGGAGCTGGTTGCCATTCTGCACAGCTTCGTGGGTCTGGCGGCGGTGCTGGTGGGCTTCAACAGCTACCTGTACCACGAACCGGGCCTGGAGCCGATTCTGGTGAACATCCACCTGACCGAAGTGTTCCTCGGCATCTTCATCGGTGCGGTGACCTTCACCGGGTCGATTGTGGCGTTCGGCAAGCTGCGCGGGAAGATCTCTTCCAAACCGCTGATGCTGCCTAACCGCCACAAGCTGAACCTGGCGGCGCTGGTCGTTTCCTTTGTGCTGCTGGTGGTCTTCGTGCGTACCGAAAGCGTAGGCTTGCAGGTGCTGGCGTTACTGGTGATGACCATCATCGCGCTGGCCTTCGGCTGGCATCTGGTGGCGTCTATCGGCGGAGCAGATATGCCGGTGGTGGTTTCCATGCTGAACTCCTACTCCGGTTGGGCGGCGGCGGCGGCAGGCTTTATGCTGAGCAACGACCTGCTGATTGTCACCGGTGCGCTGGTCGGTTCTTCCGGTGCGATCCTGTCTTACATCATGTGTAAGGCGATGAACCGTTCGTTTATCAGCGTCATTGCGGGTGGCTTCGGTTCTGACGGCTCATCAACCGGTTCTGATGAGGAAGTGGGTGAACACCGTGAAATCAGCGCGGAAGACACCGCAGAGATGCTGAAAAACTCGCATTCCGTCATCATCACCCCAGGCTATGGCATGGCGGTGGCGCAGGCGCAGTATCCGGTGGCGGAAATCACCGAGAAACTCCGCGCGCGCGGCATCAAGGTTCGCTTTGGTATTCACCCGGTGGCGGGGCGTCTGCCAGGCCACATGAACGTGCTGCTGGCGGAAGCGAAGGTGCCTTACGACATTGTGCTGGAAATGGACGAGATCAACGATGATTTCGCCGACACCGACACCGTGCTGGTGATTGGCGCGAACGACACCGTTAACCCGGCGGCGCAGGACGACCCGCGTAGTCCGATTGCGGGTATGCCTGTTCTCGAAGTGTGGAAGGCGCAGAACGTCATTGTCTTCAAACGCTCTATGAACACCGGCTATGCTGGCGTGCAGAACCCGCTGTTCTTTAAAGATAACACCCACATGCTGTTTGGCGACGCCAAGGCTAGCGTGGATGCGATCCTGAAAGCGCTGTAATTGCGCTTCATCCTGACAAACCGCCCCCTGGGGCGGTTTTCTTATTTCTGCGGCCAGCTTTTCTCCTCTGTCTATACTTTACCCTTTGTGTAATACGAGGAGGTGTAATGCGATTTTTGTCCCGCTTCGACATCATCGAGCTGATGATGACGCCATCTTTCTGGATCGGCGTCGCCACGGTGGTTTTTGTGACTCTGCTGGTGTACTGGCTGCTGACGCGTCTGATAGCCTTCGTTAAGAAAGGGATCACTACCTGGGGCGACAAGCACCCCACCACCAACCGGATGCGTTTTATCCTGACGGATATGCTTAACCGCACCAGCCGCTTCCTGCTTTTTGTCGTGGCGCTGTTGTTCAGCCTGCGTTTCGTCGACTTACCGGATCATCTCTTTGGTACCGTGAGCCACGCCTGGTTCCTGGTCTTCGCTATCCAGGTGGCGCTGTGGATGGATCAGGGGGTGGTGTCGTGGCTTCGTCACGTCATGCTGGCGCCGGGAAGCCATAAAAACCCGGTGACGCTGGTGATCACGGGGCTTATCCTCCGTGCCATAGTCTGGTCAGTGATGCTGCTGTCTATTCTTGCTAACGCGGGCGTCAACATCACTGCTCTGGTTGCCAGCCTTGGGGTAGGGGGTATTGCTATCGCCCTCGCGGTGCAAACGATCCTGAGCGACGTGTTTGCATCGCTTTCCATCGGTTTTGATAAGCCGTTCGAAATTGGCGATTTTGTGGTGTTTAACGATGTCGCAGGGACAGTAGAGCACATTGGCCTGAAAACCACCCGTATCCGCAGCCTGAGCGGGGAGCAGATTGTCTGCGGGAACGCCATTCTGCTGCAACAGACGCTGCATAACTACAAACGGATGCAAACGCGCCGGATCGTCTTTACCTTCGGGGTTGCCAGCGACACGGCGCCGGACAAACTGCGTTCAGTGGGTGATATGGTCAAACAGATCATTACCGACGTCGGGGAAACGAAGTTTGACCGCGCCCATTTCCTGGGCTTCGATCGCGATCGCCTGACCTTCGAGGTGGTCCATATCGTTAATACGGCGGACTACAACAAGTACATGGATATTCAGCAGGAGATCAATATCCGTATTCTGGAGGGGCTGAACCAGCAGGAGATCAAGCTGGCGCTGCCGAGCATGGTTCTGCACGCGCCCTGGATGAATGCCGGCGACGAGGCACCGACGCAGCGGTTGAGCGAAGCGTAACAAAAAAAGCCCGCCGTTACCGGCGGGCTTTTATTTTGGGGGTCAATCGTCTTCCTCATCGTCCAGTTCAACCGGCGTTTGATACTGATCCGGTTTGATGACCAGAAGGTCGCAGCGCAGATGGTCGATCACCTGCTCGGCGGTATTTCCCAGGAACGCGGCAGAAATACCGGTCCGGCCAATGGTGCCCAGCACCACAATCCCGGCCTGCAAATGCTCCGCCAGATCCGGAATAACCTCTTCCGGTAACCCTTTTTCTACGTGCGTCATATTCTCATCGATACTGAATTTCTGGCGCAGCGCTTTCATGGCCAGCAGATGCTGACCGCGAATCGCGTCGTTATACACGCTCGGGTCAAATTCAGGCAACTCGATGGCGATATTGATTGGCGTAACCGGATAGGCACCCACCAGATGGACTTCGGTGTGGTTAACCTGGTCGGCAAGCTGGATGGTTTCCTTCACCAGCTTCTCGTTCAGCGAATTGTGATAATCCTCTTCGCTGGCCAGATTCACCGCCACGACGGCTTTCCCGCCCTCAGGCCATGGCTGATCTTTCACCATCCATACCGGGCAAGGGCATTTGCGCAGCAGGTGCCAGTCGGTTGGAGTGAAAATCACAGATTCCAGTTTGTCATGCTGGTGCGCCATTTTCAGCAGCAGGTCATGCCCACCGGCCACCACTTCCTGAATAATGGCTTCGAAAGGTCGGTTGTGCCAGACCACTTTGATATCAATCGGTACGCCCGCTTCCAGGTAATATTTCGCCTGCTCGCGGATCCACGCGGTACGCTGGCTGATCACTCCCTGACGCATAGCGGTGCGCTCGTCAGGCGACAGAAGGGTGGTCATCTCGTATGAGAAGTCATAAATCGGCAAAAAGGCTTTAATTTTGCCACCAATCCGTTGATGTAAATACACAGCACGTCGTAATGCCGGCTGATCGTCCTGATTAGGATCGATAGCCACCAGCATGTTTTGATACTTTGCCATACAGGTCTCCTTACTACTGTCACCACAGTCTGTAAGTAAAAGAGTAACCTATATATCTTGAATGAAACAGGGGGGAAGTTTTTGCCAGATCAATAATCATGAAAATTTATCGACCTGGCATAAGATATCCGGGAGAGTTATGCCACGTTACGTGAGTGACCCGCCAGAATGGCCAGCGCTTCACCGTTTTCGATGGTGATGTACTTACCTTTAACCGCCAGCATTCCGCTCTTCTGGAAGCGACCCAGCAGACGGCTGATGGTTTCCACGGTCAGGCCCAGATAGTTGCCAATATCGCCGCGCGTCATGGTCAGACGGAATTCACGCGGGGAGAAGCCACGTTCCGCGAAACGGCGGGAGAGGTTATAGATAAAGGCGGCCAGACGCTCTTCGGCATTCTTTTTGGAAAGCAGCAGGATCATATCCTGATCGCCTTTAATCTCACCGCTCATCAGACGCATCATCTGCTGACGCAGGTTCGGCATCTTACCGGACAGATCGTCCAGCGTCTCAAACGGAATTTCGCAGACCATAGAGGTTTCCAGCGCCTGAGCAAAGCTCGGGTGATGGCCACTGCCGATGGCGTCAAAGCCGACTAAATCGCCTGCCAGATGGAAGCCGGTGATCTGCTCGTCGCCCTGTTCGGTAATGGTGTAGCTTTTGATGGTGCCAGAACGGATAGCATAGAGCGATTTCAGTTCGTCTCCCGCCTTAAACAGCGTCTGCCCTTTCTGAATAGGCTTTTTGCGCTCGATGATATTGTCAAGCTGATCGAGTTCGTGCTCATTCAGAGTAAACGGGATACAGAGCTGGCTGATGCTGCAATCCTGGCAATGGATAGCACAACCGCCAGACTGAATGCGTCGTATAATTCGCTTTTCCGGGATCATAGGTTTGCTCAAGCCTTAATTGATATTGGTCAATTTTAACATCTTTTTGGTAAGGACGTAAGTCTGGCAAACCCCCAATAAAGACAAGAGACGGCAGCGTGTTGCCATCTCCTTGAAATTCCACAGAATGATTAAGGATTATGAACCTAACAGGAAGAAAATTAAGCACAAAAAGCCTGGGAATTACAGCAGAAAATACCCTTCGTGACGCAGCAGCCACTCTTTGCGCTGTACGCCCCCGGCATAGCCGGTGAGGGTGCCGTTGCGCCCGATCACGCGATGGCAAGGCACCACAATGCTGACGGGGTTAGAGCCATTTGCCGCACCGACCGCGCGCGCCGCGCCGGCACGGCCAAGCTGTTCTGCCAGCTGACCGTAGTGCATCACCTGCCCGCAGGGAATATTACGCAGCGCCTGCCACACCTCGCGCTGGAAAGGGGTGCCCGCCGTGGCGGTTGGCAGGGTATTAATAATGCTGAGATCGCCCTCGAAGTAGGCCGTCAGTTTATCGCTCAGCCCGCCAGGATTACGGGCAGTAATACGCTCGTAACCCTCGGCGCGATAATGGATGTTGAGCAGCTCAACCATCCGGTCGCTGTGCTCTTCCCATTCAACCGCGCGCAGATTGAACGCTTCATCCGCGATAACCCACAGCGGCCCCAGCGGCGTCGCAATCTTATCTTCGAGTAATCTCAGCATCAGTACTCCTTAGTTCAGCCTCGGGTAAACACCCGGTCCAATCGGCAGGCCGACAAGATACCACGCCACCAGCATCACCAGCCATACCCCTAAGAAGATAAGCGGATAGGGCAGAACCAGCGAATAATAGGTACCCAGCTTAGCCTCCGGTCTGTAGCGTTGCAGGAAGCCTAAAAACAGCGGAACGAAGGGTGACACGGGCGCCAGCGGGATCACCGAGGAATCGGCGACACGGAACAGGATCTGGGCGAACGCAGGATGGAAGCCGAGCATCATAAACATGGGGACAAAGATGGGCGCCAGAATCGACCAGATGGCCGACCCGCTGGCAATAAACATGCACAGCAGGGACGACAGCAGCGCCAGGCCGACAAACGCCGGAACACCGCTCAACCCCGCCGCCTCCAGCGCGTCCGTCAGGCTCACGGCCATAAACTTGCCCATATTGCTCCAGTTAAACATGGCGACAAACTGCGCCAGCGGGAACACCATCACGATAAAACCCGCCATCTCCTTCATCGGCTCGATCATCAGGTGCGGCAGATCTCCCTGACGGCGGATTTTGCCGGTGGCGATGCCGAACGCGAGCGAAACGACGAAGAAGAAGAGAATTATCAGCGGCACAATGCCCTGTATAAACGGCGAGGGCAGTACGGTGTGTTTGATCGGATCGCGCAGCACGCCATTTTCCGGCACCACCATCAGCGCCACCACCGCAATGAACGCCAGCGAGACGATCCCGGCTACGCGCAGGCCGAACTGCTGCTCTTTGCTCAGCGTCTCCAGCTTTTCATCGCTCCGGCCTTCCCATTTACCCAGGCGCGGCTCAATGATCTTATCGGTAATCAGACCCCCGACAATCGTCAGGACAATCACCGAACTGGCCATAAAGTACCAGTTGTCGATCACGCTGACGTGCATAGTCGCATCGATGGTGCTGGCTGCCTCTGTGCTGATGCCGGAGAGCAGCACATCGGTGGTCACGATAAGCAGGTTAGCGGTAAACCCACAGCCGACGCCCGCAATCGCCGACAGCAGACCCGCAACAGGATGACGGCCAACGGCGAGGAAAATCAGCGCCCCCATCGGCGGCATGATCACCAGCGCCGCGTCGGACGAGATATGGCTGAAGAAGGCAATAAACAGCACCATATAGCTGGCATAACGCGCGCTGACGTGCGAGGCCATTTTCACCATCAGCGCGGGCAGCAGACCCACGCGTTCGGCCAGTCCCGCGCCTAACACCAGCGCCAGGATGGCGCCCAGCGGCGCAAAACCGCTGAAGTTTTTAATCACGTTCGGCAAAAACCAGTGCAACCCTTCAACGCTGAGCAGGTTTTTCACTGCCACCATGCTGCCGTCGGCCGGGCTGCGCACGCTCACATCAAAGGCGGACAGCACGGCCGTCGCGACCATCAGGATGACAATTAAATAGATAAAAAGCAGGAAAGGGTGCGGCACTTTATTGCCGATCCTTTCAACCCAGCCATAGAGCTTACCGGATGGGGAATGCGAAGGTATGGAAGACATACTCATGGGCGTTCCTCGGGACTGTTGTTGTGTTGTTGTGTTGTGTTTTTTTATTTTAAAGGTGACGGTGTCACGCCCTGCGGGATCGGACACTCGTACGGTTTTTCTGTTATGTGTTGTTCGAACTCTTCCCGGCATTTTCGCAACAGGTCGGCATCCTGAAGCAGATGCAGCGCGGTCGCGCCCATCACTTTTCCGGCCAGCAACATGCCTTTATGGGCAATTGAGGTACGCCCCTGCGCCACTAATTGCCAGGTATGCAGTGGGGTGCCGACGGTAAAACAGGGGCTAAAGCACTGTGCGACAGGCATCTTCCAGCTGACATCCCCCACATCGGTGGAGCCTGCCAGCACGTTATCGGTGATGGCGTAAGGGGCAACTTCATCCACCAGCAGCGTCTCCTGATGGCGTCGGGCAAACGCTTTTCCCTCTTCGGCCCCCGTTGCGGCAATGTTTTTCAGGCTGTTTTGCAGGTCGTTTGCCGTGAGCGTGGCGCGGATTTCACGGGCAAATTCGCGTTCCTCTTCCGTCCAGGCCGGCGTGCCATAATGCTGCAATGCGCGGTACATCGCCGCTTCGAGCGTACGGTTCGGCAGATAGCTGGAGCAGGCTTTATCAAAGCGGCACTCGACGGTGGTTTCGGTCATCATCGCCGCACCCTGGGCGATTTTCTCGATGCGCGCGTAGATCTGCTGCGCATCGGCCATCTCCGGGGCGCGGATCAGGTACAGCACCTCGGCCTGGGCCTGTACCACGTTGGGCGAAATCCCGCCGGTATCGGTGATGGCGTAATGAACGCGCGCTTTTTCAATGATGTGTTCGTTAAGGAAGTTTGTACCGGTGGTCATCAGCGTCACGGCATCCAGCGCGCTGCGCCCCAGATGTGGGGAGTTTGCGGCATGAGCGGCGATCCCCTTAAACCGCCAGGCGGCCTGAATATTGGCCAGTGTGCTGACGTTAAACATCCCGGCAAAGGCCTCCGGGTGCCATGTCACGGCAGCGTCCACGTCGTTAAACAGCCCTTCACGTACCATAAAGGTTTTACCGGAGCCGCCTTCCTCGCCGGGGCAGCCGTAAAATCGTACCGTTCCGCTGCCGCCGTGTTGTTCCAGCCAGCTTTTCACCGCCACCGCCCCGGCGAAGGCAGCAGTGCCTAACAGGTTATGCCCGCAGCCGTGGCCGTTCGCCCCCGGGGTGGCGGATTGCGCCGTCGCGCAGTGCGCCTGCTGGCTTAGCCCGGCCAGGGCATCGTATTCGCCCAGAAGGGCGATAACGGGCTTGCCGCTGCCGTAGCTGGCAATAAAGGCATTGGGAATGCCTCCGGCTTCCCGCGTCAGGGCAAAGCCCTCGGCTTCCAGCGCACTGGCGAGCCGTTCGGCGGACCAGAACTCTTCGAAGCGCGTTTCGGGATGATCCCAGATGTCGTCGGCAATATCGGTAAACGTCTGACATCGCGTGTCGATGGCATCGGCGATAAAAGCGTAGTTCTCCTGCATTACACACCTCGCGTCCACGGGAAATTAAGCGCAGTTCGCGCCAGCGTTTCGATGGCAACGTTCATCACCTGCTCATCAAAATCGAATTTTTCGTTGTGATGTCCGGCGCTCAGCTCGGTGCCGAAGACCATATACGAGGCCATGCCGCCGTTCTGCTGTACGCGGGCCATCATTAGCGTGGCATCTTCGGAGCCCGCAGGCGCTTTGACCTTATCAATGGCATGAGTCACGCCGGGCACCTGGCTTGCCTGTTCGCGCAGATAATCGACCCAGGCCGGAGAAGGGGCGCTGGAGGTCGCCGCCCCCATCAGGTTTACCCCGGCTGTTACGCCGTAGAGCGCCGCCGCGCCGGTAATTACCGCCTGTGCGCGCTCAAAGACATACTGATTAATAGCCTCGCTTTCGCCGCGGGTTTCAACCTTAAGCAACGCATCAGCCGGAACCACGTTGCGTCCGCTGCCCGCCTGCATGACCCCGACGTTAACCCGGGACGCGCCTTCGCTGTGTGGTGCGATGCCATGCAGCGCGATGGCGGCCTGGGCAGCCGCGAGCAGGGCGTTACGGCCCTCTTCTGGTTTACCGCCAGCGTGTGCGGCGACCCCGGTAAAGCGCACGTCAAATTTGGTGGTCGCCATGAAGTTATCGCTGCCGCAGATCACCGTCCCTTCCGGAACGCCGGTCCCGATATGAATGGCGGTAAAGTAGTCCACGCCGTCCAGCGCGCCTGCGGCGACCATAGCCCGCGCGCCGCGCGTACCCTCTTCAGCAGGCTGGAAGATCAGTTTGATGATGCCGTTGAGCTGCGCTTCATTCTGCTTAAGCACCTGCGCCAGCCCCAGACCAATGGTGGTGTGGCCGTCGTGCGCGCAAGCATGCATCATTCCCGCATTGCAGGAGGCAAAACCGTCGCGGAAGGGGCGATGACTTTCGTCAAGCGCTTCGCTTAAATCAAGTGCATCCATGTCTACCCGAAACGCCAGCGTCGGGCCCGGACGTCCGGTATTCAGGGTCGCCACAATGCCGGTAAATCCGCCCTCAAACGGCGCCAGCCATTTCTCCGGCGCACCCTGCGCCCGGGCGCGGGCAAACTCTCGCGAAAGGGTGGCATCATCGGGCAGTCCCATACGGCTTTCGGCATCGACCACGTCGCGCCCCATCGCCAGTTCGTAGCCCAGCGAGTCGAGGATCTCCGCGACTTTCGCAGCTGTTCGAAACTCTACCCAGCCGGATTCCGCAAAATGGTGGAAATCGCGACGCCATGCGCTCAGTTGTGGAGCTAATGTCTGAATGTACTGCGCCAGTGCGTTCATATCTTTTCCTGTCATCATTAAAATATGTGAACTGCTTCACGCTGTGATAGTTTTTACTTATCACTAATCGTTTTTTCACAGTTTTAACCGTTCAGGAATTACCCTCGCACATCCGTTTCCATTAAAGTAGATGACAGTTTCTTTACTCTGATAAACAACGGTTATCGGTCTCGTTATGTCATTTCAGATTAAATTTCATCAAATCAGGGCGTTTGTCGAGGTGGCGCGACAGGGCAGCATTCGCGGCGCCAGCCGGACGCTTAATCTTTCGCAGCCCGCGCTGACCAAATCCATTAAAGAGCTGGAGGAGGGTATGGCGGCCCAGCTGTTTGTGCGCCGGAGTAAAGGCGTCGCGCTGACCGAGTGCGGGGAAGGGTTTTATCACCGCGCTAATTTGATTCTGGAAGAGCTGCGTGCAGCGCAGGATGACATCCGCCAGCGACAGGGCGAGCTTGCCGGGCAGATCAATATTGGGATGGGGGCCAGTATTTCACGCAGCCTGATGCCGGCCGTCATTACGCGTTTTCATGCGCAGCATCCTCAGGTCAACGTACGGATTATGGAAGGCCAGCTGGTGTCGATGATTAATGAATTACGTCAGGGTGAGCTGGACTTTACCATCAATACCTATTATCAGGGGCCGTACGATCACGAATTTACGTTTGAAAAGCTGTTCGAAAAGCCTTTTGCTGTATTTTGTCGGGCAGGGCATCCGGCGACAGGGGCGACCTCAATTAATGAGCTTTTGCAATATAACTGGACGATGCCTACGCCCCGGGGAAGTTATTATAAGCAGTTGCAGGATACTTTTAGCCATCGATCTCAAATACCGCGAATTGGCGTTGTCTGTGAGACCTTTTCCTCCTGTATTAGCCTCGTCGCACAAAGCGATTTCATCAGCATTTTACCGCAGGAGCTGGGCTGCGATCCGCTTCTGGCGCACCGTCTGATAATGCTGCCGGTTGTCGAAACCCTGCCTAAAGCAGCATATTATTTAATTCAGCGTCGTGATTCTCGCCAGACACCGCTTGCCGAATCATTAATCACGCAGTTTCGAAGGGAAGCCAGGAAATTAATTTAATCAAAATAACAACAATAAAAAAATAGAGTCTGCCCGACATCAGACAGACTCCACAGTACACACAGTCGTGCGTCCTTTCGCGGATCCTACATGCATTATCCATTGGGCAGGTTTATTAAGTTATAACAGCTTTTTCTTAAAAGAGAAGGACGTTGAGTGATTGATTTCACGATTTTTTAACGTAAATTATTTAATTAATTACGGCTGAAATTTAAGTTAAGGTTAGATTAAATTTATTGCGTCTGCGATTATCTGTTCCTTAAGCCATTATTTGAACCCGTGCCTGGATGATTGAGACCCGCAACGGGCGCAGGTATAGTACATCACTCAGATGTAGCCGGAGGATTTCCATGAACCCTGACGACAAATCACTTTTTCTTGACGCCATGGAGGATGTCCAGCCGCTCAAACGCTGCGCGGATATTCACTGGCAGCAGAGCCGCAACACGCGGGCGCGTCAGGAAATAGATACTGAGCAGCTCGATAACTTTCTGACGCTGGGGTTTCTGGAACTGTTGCCCCTTGCCGAGCCGCTCATGTACCAGCGCGAAGGGGTACAGCAGGGGGTATTTGATAAGCTGCGTTCCGGCAAATATTCCCGTCAGGCCAGCTTAACGCTGTTACGCCAGCCTGCGGAGCAATGCCGCCAGCTGGTCTATTCCTTTATTCGCCAGGCCGGACGTGACGGGCTACGCAACCTGATCATCGTGCATGGTAAAGGGCGTGAACAGCAGTCGCATCCTAACGTGGTGCGCAGCTATCTTGCGCGCTGGCTGACCGAGTTCGACGAAGTACAGGCCTTTTGCGAAGCGCAGCCGCATCACGGCGGCAGCGGAGCATGCTATGTCTCGTTGCGTAAGTCAGAGGATGCGAAGCGAGATAACTGGGAGCGCCACGCCAAGCGCAGCCGCTAATCAGGAAGGCGGGCGAGATGCCCGCCTGTCACTCAGAAGGTTTCCCAGTTCGCGTCAGCTGTATTCGCGCCTGCCGCTGACGGGCGCAGCAGTACGGGCGTTTTCACGTTTTTAGGGCGAGCCGCCAGCGATGCCTGAGCGTTCAGCCGGAATGCCGCCACGGCCTGACGCAGCTGTTCAGACTGATCTTCCAGCGCTGCCGCCGCCGTTGCCGACTCCTGTACCAGTGCGGCGTTTTGCTGCGTGACGCTGTCCATCTGCGAGACCGCCAGGCTGACCTGCTCTATACCGCGGCTCTGCTCGTCAGACGCCGAGGAAATCTCAGCCATAATATCGGTTACGCGCGTCACGGCCGCGACGATCTCTTTCATGGTCGCACCCGCCTCGCTCACCTGTTCCGAGCCGGTATTCACCCGGCTGACAGAGTTCTCGATAAGCCCTTTGATCTCTTTTGCCGCCTGCGCGCTGCGGCTGGCCAGCGTCCGTACTTCACCTGCCACGACCGCAAAGCCGCGACCTTGTTCCCCGGCACGGGCGGCTTCAACCGCCGCGTTGAGCGCCAGAATGTTGGTCTGGAAGGCAATGCTATCGATAACGCCGGTGATATGCGCAATTTGCTGAGAACTGTCGGCAATGTCATTCATGGTACGCACCACGTTATCCACCACCTGACCGCCGCGTGCGGCGGTTTCAGACGCATTCTTCGCCAGCAGCGTCGCCTGACGGGCGTTATCCGAGTTCTGTTTCACCGTGGCAGTCAGCTCTTCCATGCTGGCGGCGGTCTCTTCCAGCGAGGCTGCCTGCTGCTCGGTTCGCGCGGAAAGGTCGTTACTCCCGGCGGCAATTTCTCCTGCGCCCGTGTAGATAGAATCGGTGCTGCCGCGCACGGCGCTGACGGTGCTCACCAGCGACTGCTGCATCTCGTGCAGACCAGCAGCCAGCTGGCCCATCTCGTTGCGCCCGGTAATCGCGACATTTTGCGTCAGATCGCCGCTCGCGATGGTGCGAATATGGTTCATGATGGCGTTGAGCGGTTTCAGGAGCAGGTGCTGTAAACCCTGCCAGATCACCACCAGCACGGCGATCACAGTCAGGAAGATCGCCGCCAGCGTCCACTGCATCTGGGTAAAGCTGCTCTGATTCTCTTCGGCGGCGGCTTTCAGCAGCACGTTGTTTTCAGCGCGCCAGCGGGTATAGACCGCCTCCATCTCATCCTGCGCCTGCTGGGCGTCCAGGTCGCCATAGGCCTGATAGTTATCGGCGCGCAGATACTCAATGGACAAGCGCATCACCTCGTGCATTTGCTTCCAGGCTTTCTGCATCTCTTCGGTGAGCGCGGCATTCTGGCCCTTCACCTGCGAAATCGCCTGCCAGTTTTTGTAATAGTCTTCGGCCTTGGTCAGCGAACCGTTCGCGGTGCCCAACAGCGTGTTGATTGCTGCGAGAGAGGCCGGATCGCGCTGGTTTTTCAGGTAGCGGATCGCCACGCGGGTGACGGTAACGCGTGTTTTCACCAGCGTGTTAACGCTGTCGCTCAGGCTCTCCTGTTGGGCATTGAGTAACCCGGAGTTCTGAAAGTTGTGACGATCGTTGTTAACGGCAGAGTAGAACAACCCTCCCGTGACAACTTGCAGCAGACAGAATATGGTGAGGGCAAAGATAATACCGGTAATCACGTGCAGATTTTTCAGCATGGCGGTCATCCGTAAGAGAAGAGGCAGGGTTACATCAATACTATCGTCGTAGCGAATTTAAACTTTAATTTTACTATTGCTTAACTAATGGTTTCGTTGCGGAACCTGTTGTAAATCCGGATCATTTTTTATGAGGAAGGTCAGCATGAGCAGCATAGATAAAAGCGGAACGTTCACGCTCGGAACGCGTACGGTTAAACGATTTGGCTATGGCGCGATGCAGCTTGCCGGGCCTGGCGTTTTTGGTCCGCCAAAAGACAAAAATGCGGCGCTGGCGGTGCTGCGTGAAGCGGTGGCGTCGGGTGTGAATCACATTGATACCAGCGATTTTTACGGACCTCATGTGACCAACCAGCTTATCTGCGAGGCGCTTCATCCGTACCGGGACGACCTTACGATTGTGACCAAGATCGGCGCCCGACGCGGCGAGGATGCCTCCTGGCTGCCGGCGTTTTCCGCGCAGGAGCTGACGCAGGCGGTGCATGACAATCTGCGTAACCTGAAGCGGGATGTGCTGGACGTGGTTAACCTGCGGATCATGTTTAGCGCCCATGGACCGGCGGAAGGCTCGATTGCCGCGCCGCTGAGCATCCTTGCGGAGCTGCAACAGCAGGGGCTGGTTCGCCATATTGGGCTGAGCAACGTCACCGCTTCGCAGGTTGCTGAAGCGCAGAAGATGGTTTCCGTGGTGTGCGTACAGAACATGTACAACGTTGTGAATCGCGGTGACGATGCGCTGGTCGATTCACTGGCGCAGCAGGGGATTGCCTGGGTGCCGTTCTTCCCGCTGGGTGGTTTCACGCCACTGCAATCTTCCGGACTACAGGCGGTGGCGGATTCGCTGGGCGCGACGCCGATGCAGGTGGCGCTGGCATGGCTGCTGCAACGCTCGCCAAATATCCTCTTGATCCCGGGAACCTCATCGGTGGCGCATCTGCGTGAAAACCTGGCGGCAGCCGATCTGGTTTTGCCGCCTGAGGCGCTGGAGACGTTAAATTCGCTGGTGGGGTAATCCCGATGGCAGCAAAAGCCCGGAGGATTTTTCGGGCTTTTGCTGTTTATGATCCAATCTGACTTTTTTGGCGGTGAAGCGCTAATGCTTCCGCCACGATTTCTTGCTTACTTTTCCGTGTTTCATGCGCAGTAATGCGGATGTACTCCATCAGCGCAGGATCGATGCGCGCGCTTAACATCCTGAGTTCGGCCTCCTTTGCGACACCGCGAGCAACACGCTTATCGGGATAATCACGGGCAGGCATAGAAAACGTCCTCCAAAAATTGTCTTGTTAATTTGTGCTGTAAAATATGCGCCAGTCTAAATAGAAAGTCAACGGATAGTGATTACGCAGTGATGCTAAGTTGTCTTTTGTGTATTTTGAAGTCATTGGTAAGTGATTTGATAGTGATGTTTTATGACGCGTTAAGCTTGCCCATGCGTAAAAATTTACAAAACAAATAATCTTCATTGCTATAGGGGGTTATAAGCGAAGCGGTTAAGGCGTAGCCAGCCGCTTATGCTGACATGGCTTGATCGATACCTCAGTTAAAACTACTGTATATAAAAACAGTGTGGAGGTGTTTATCATGATCTTTTTCAGACCCGCAGAGTTGCGTGAAATCGTTGCTATTCCACTTTTCAGCGACTTAGTACAGTGCGGCTTCCCCAGCCCGGCAGCGGATTATGTAGAGCGGCGTATCGATTTAAACGAGTTATTAGTCGCCCATCCCAGCTCCACTTACTTTGTCAAAGCCGCCGGTGACTCGATGATAGAAGGGGGGATCAATAACGGTGATTTGCTGGTGGTGGACAGTTCCCGCAAGCCTGAGCATGGCGATATCGTGATTGCGGCGGTAGAGGGCGAATTTACCGTGAAGCGCCTCCAGTTGCGTCCCAATATTCAACTCAACCCCATGAACAGCGCCTATTCACCGATTATTGTCGGCAGCGACGATACGCTCGATATCTTTGGTGTAGTGACGTATATCGTGAAATCCGCGAGCTGATCGTGTTTGTGAAGCTTAATTAATAGGCAATAAGTTAATTCTCATCATGCAAAAATCTTAGGTTATCGGGGCTGTCTTGTCGGCAAACCTGATATTCATCGCATAAGCCGGAACTGACTGGTCAAATATTCTGGTATTGGCGAATTACAGAGTGATATCCCATTTTTTTATTTTGTTATGTTCCTGCACTTTAGTGAGTTTTCTTTTCTTCCGACAGAATACATTTTGTCTACATTATAATTTTAATTTATGATTCGCACACGAACAATTGATGTTATGCAGGGTTTTAGCATCGTGGCAGTCAATAAAACCCTGCTGTTATAAAGTAATCAGGAGATTCATTTTTATGTCAGACAATAATCCCCGCCCATCCGGCTGGTTAGGCCCGTGGTGCCTGCTGGTGGGTGTGATACTTCTTGTAACGGGGCTCTTTTTTGCCATCGGCGGTTTTAAACTGGTTTCCCTGGGGGGGAGTTGGTATTTTCTCATCGCCGGGGTTATCACTCTGCTCTCTGCGATTCAGTTCTTCCGCCGCAAGTCCTCTGCCGTGGGGCTGTTTGCCCTGGTGTTTCTTGGCACCCTGATTTGGGCATTTTTCGATGCCGGGCTCGACTTCTGGCCGCTGGTTTCCCGTTTAATGGTACCCGCCGGGCTGATGGTGCTGGCAGCCGCCACCTGGCCTGCATTGCGTAAACGTGAAGGAAAACCGTCCTGCGCAAAAGGGGCCCTGGGGGTCTGCGCGGTCCTTATTGTCGCCATGGGCGTCACCTTTGTTCAGATGTTTCAACCCCATCCGACCGTGCCGTTTAGCGGTGAAAAACGCCCGCTGGTGCCGGTAAAAGATGATGCGAAACAGCAGAACTGGGATCACTACGGTAATACGGCTGGCGGTAGTCGCTTTGTGGCGCTGGACCAGATAACCCGTGACAACGTGAAAAACCTGAAACCGGTCTGGACCTACCATACCGGTGACGTACCGGAAAGTCCGGACGGCAATGGCGCAGAAGATCAGCAAACGCCGCTACAGGTTGGCGATCGTGTCTTCCTCTGTACGCCGCATAACAACGTGATCGCCGTGGATGCCGATAGCGGGAAAGAGATCTGGAAAGCGGAAATCAACGCCAAGTCTGCAATCTGGATGCGCTGCCGTGGCCTGGCGTACTTTGATGCCACCAAACCGCTGGCACAGCCAACGGTAGCCGGCTCCACGCCGGTCCTGCCAGCGCAGGTGGCACCGGGCGCTGCATGCCAGCGCCGTATCCTGATGAACACCATCGACGGTAAGCTGATCGCGTTAGACGCCGATAACGGCAACTTCTGCCCGGACTTCGGTACTAACGGCAGCGTTAACCTGCATGAAGGGATGGGCGACGCGTCAGATCCCACCTACGTGCTGACGTCGGCCCCGACGCTGGCGGGTACGACGGTTGTCGTTGGCGGCCGCGTTGCGGATAACGTCAGCACCGATATGCCGGGAGGCGTTATACGTGGTTATGACGTGATCACCGGCCAGCTGCGCTGGGCGTTCGACCCGCGTAATCCGGATCCGAACTATGTTCTGAAGCCGGGCGAACACTACAAACGTAGCTCTGCAAACTCCTGGGCCCCTATGTCCTGGGATGCGTCGATGAATACCGTGTTTATCCCGATGGGAAGTTCCTCTGTCGACCTGTGGGGCGCTGACCGTATTCCGGAAGATCACAAATACGCCACCTCAATCCTCGCGCTGGATGCGACTACCGGGAAAGAGAAGTGGGTATACCAGACCGTGCATAACGACCTCTGGGATTTCGATATCCCGATGCAGCCGAGCCTGGTTGATTTCCCGACGAAAGAGGGCAACAAGCCCGCGGTGGTGGTGGGCACCAAAGCGGGGCAAATTTACGTTCTTGATCGCCTGACGGGTAAACCGCTCACTGAAGTGAAAGAGGTTCCGGTAAAACCAGCGGATATTCCACGTGAACAGTACCCGGCAACGCAGCCGCGCTCTGTGGGGATGCCGCAGATTGGCGCGGAAACCCTGAAAGAATCGGATATGTGGGGGGCGACGCCGTTTGACCAGCTGGCCTGTCGTATCAGCTTCAAATCAATGCGTTATGACGGTCTGTACACGATGCCGGGAACCGATATTTCCCTGAGCTTCCCGGGCTCGCTGGGGGGAATGAACTGGGGTAGTCTGTCCACGGATCCGAACAACCAGTACATCTTCGTCAACGACATGCGTCTGGGTCTGTGGGTCCAGCTGATTAAACAAGATCCGCAGAGCGCGGTGGCAAACACGGGCGGTGAAGCCGTGAACGCCGGGATGGGCGCCGTTCCGATGAAAGGAACGCCGTATTCGGTCAACAAAAACCGTTTCATGTCACCGCTGGGCATTCCGTGCCAGAAACCACCGTTTGGCTCTCTCTCCGCGATTGACCTGAAAACGCAGAAAATCGTCTGGCAGGTGCCGGTCGGTACCGTTCAGGATACCGGTCCGTTTGGGGTAAAAATGCGCATGCCAATGCCTGTCGGTATGCCGACGCTGGGCGGTACGCTGGCCACGCAGGGCGGTCTGGTCTTCATTGCGGGAACCCAGGATTACTACCTGCGCGCCTTTGATTCCTCTACGGGGGAAGAAGTGTGGAAAGCGCGTCTCCCGGTGGGTAGCCAGGGCGGACCTGTCAGCTATGTATCACCGAAAACCGGCAAACAGTACATTCTGATCTCTGCCGGCGGTGCACGTCAGTCGCCGGATCGTGGTGACTACGTGATTGCCTACGCGCTGGATAAATAACAGCGAAATAAGCAGCCCGGCCCCGTCATAGTACGGGGCTTTTTTTTGACTAAAAACTACGCACAGGAAGAAAGCGGCGGTTCCGGTCAGCCCGTGAAAAGCACCCGCCAGCGTCGGCGAGTCATCTCGCGCCATAGCGCGATTATCTCGTCAGGTTGCAGGGCATCAATAGCCTGCGGTGTTAACACCGGCAAACCATAGCGCTGGCGCAGGGCGGCCACTGCCGTGGCGCTGGCATCCATCGGTGAGCGGATCTGCGTCGCCAGCTGCTGTCGCAACACGCTGAACGCTGCCTCATCGCACGGCGTCAGCTCACGCAAAAATCGTTTGCAGCAACCCAACAGGTTCACGGGAGAACGGTCAGGCGACTGTAACGCCAGCAGCAGGCCATCGCGATCGGCAATACGCTGATAACGACAGCTGACCACGTAGCCAATCTGCTGTTCCACGCGCAGGCGCTGGAAAAATTGCGGTTCGCAGCATAACGCCAGCAGCCGCAGCGCGGCGAGCGACGCGCCCGGCGGCAGGGGAATAAACACCAGCAGCGCCGAATCCGCGCTGGCGTGCGGGATGTGTTCGATCCCGCCGGGACAACCGCTTAACGGCAACGGCTTAGCGTTAACCGGCACCCGGAGCAGGCCAAGCTGCCGGGCTAACCCGTGCGCGTGCCCGGCGCTGCCGCCAACTAACGCCGCCAGCCAGCCGTCCCGCGGCGGATCCGATGCCAGACGTTCAGGCAATTGCTGAAGCAGCTCACGGATGGCAATGCCTTCTGGCACTGACGTAATCGCCGGAGCGGGGTGGGAGAGGCGATCGATTATCGCCCCGATGATGGGTTCCGCCGTCACCACGGCGTCAGGAAGCCGCAGCGTGAGCTGCCAGCTACCGTCAACCGTTTGCCACTCGCCGCTGCCGTCGATATGGCGCAGTTCAGCAAGAAGAGGGCGTAACTGTTTGCCCATCGCCACCCCCTGTGACCTGTCCACGCGCGAATAAAAAGGCCTGCGCAGGATCAGCGTCGGCGGTTGTGTCTGCGCCGACAAATGCAGCAGTGGAGCGGCTTCTGACGTCGGGGCTGGCGCAGCATACCTGGCAGTCTGCGGGTAGAAGGAAAACGCGATGGGGCTATCATCTGCAACCGGCTGGCGACGCCAATGGCTAAGCGGCAGGGCAAAACCCTGGCTGGCAATAATTTCAGCGGTTTCCATTTTTTTGCAGGCCAGATACGAGACTGGCGCCGCCAGTAAGTCAGCACAGAAGGCGGAAAAACCTACGGGCGCCGCGCCGGGCGCAAAACCAAATGCCCGCTGGCGCAGCTGCTCCAGCGTCGGCAGGGCGCTGAAACGCTGCTGTGCCAGCCGATAATAATGCCGCTGCTGCTCATCCGTCGTTTGCTGTAGCGCCCGTAGCCAGTGGGTAATATGCGGGTCAATGTCCTCGGGCCGTTCGCTATCAACCGTTAGCGCCAGCCAGCCGTAATCGTCATCCTGATAAAGCCAGTTCAGGGCTACCTCTTCTGCCAGTCCACGCGCCCGTAGCCCGGCAATCAGGCTTCCGGGGGCGTCGTCCAGTAAAAACTCCCGAAATAAAGTGACGTTGTCACTTTTTCGGATTAACGGACAACGCCACAGTGCGGGTCGCTCCGTCACCGCCAGCTGATAATCTGCTTCAGCGCTAAGACGCAACGGGGGAGCGGTTTCAGGCATGCCTCCTGACGCAAAATCTGACGCAAACGTATGGGCAAGCTCGGCCAGCGCATCCAGCGTTTGCGGCCCTTGCAGCCACAATTGCAGGTGTCCGGCCACATAATAGCGACGATGAAAGTCGCGCAACGCGGCTTGCAGCGATCCCGGGTCCTGCCCGAGAGACTCCTTGCTACCCACCTGAAAACGGCGAAAAACCGCGGGTTCTTCCATCGCGTGGCGCGCCGCCGCTTCGCGCCGGGCGGAATCATGTTGCTGGATGAGCCGGTTTTCCGCATCAATGACCGCCACTTCGCGCTGTATGTCATGCGGTGAAAGCAGCGGCGCCAGCAACATATCCCGCAGCCGCGCGACGCCGTCGGACAGGTTATCGGCGGCAACGTCGAAGAAAAAAGCGCTGTGGCGAGCCAGCGTGGTGGCATTGACGCTGCCGCCCTGGCGCTGGACCCAGGCCATGAGTCGATCATCGCCCTGATAGCGCTGGCTACCGCGGAACAGCAGGTGCTCAAGCAAATGCGCAAGACCGGCGAAGCGCGGTGGTTCGTGATGGCTTCCGGCACTCACGCGCGCCAGCGCCGCCGCGCGTGTCGCCTGCGGCTGATGCACCAGCGTTGCGCGTAAACCGCCTGCCAGTTCCACGATGCGGGTGGTCATTATCGTTACAGTTCCCGGGTTTTGTAGATAAGCTGAGAACGGGTACGGTTGCGGAACTGAAGCTGACCGATCTTCATATCACTACAGGCTGCTTCGCGTCGCGCCTCGAGGATTTTATGATGATGCGGCGATTTGCTGCACACCGGATCGGCGTTATCCGCATTCCCGGTGAGCATAAAGGCCTGGCAGCGGCAGCCGCCGAAGTCCTTCTCCTTTTCATCGCAGGAGCGGCACGGCTCCGGCATCCAGTCAAACCCGCGATAGCGGTTGAAGCCGAAAGAGTCATACCAGATGGATTCCAGACTCTGCTCAAGCACCGACGGGAAATCCACCGGCAGCTGGCGCGCGCTGTGGCAGGGCAGCGCCGTGCCTTCCGGGGTCACGCTGAGGAAAATCGACCCCCAGCCGCCCATACAACCTTTTGGCCGCTCTTCGTAATAATCGGGGGTGACGAACAGCAGGTTGGTCAGATTGCCGCTGGCGGCCATTTTTTGCCGATATTCGGCAACCACGCGTTCCGCGCGGGCGATCTGTTCCCGCGTCGGCAGAAGCCCCTGACGGTTAAGGAACGCCCAACCGTAGAACTGGCAGGTGGCAAGTTCGACGTCGTCGGCGTCCAGTTCGATGCACAGCTCGATGATTTTATCGATCTGATCGATATTGTGCCGGTGCAGGACGAAATTCAGCACCATCGGGTAATCGCGGGCTTTGACCGCTCTGGCCATCGCCAGCTTCTGCTGGAAGGCTTTTTTGTTCCCCGCCAGCGCAGCGTTGAGCACTTCATCGCTGGCCTGAAAGCTAATCTGGATATGGTCCAGACCGGCCTCGCTGAACGCGTCGAGCTTGCTTTCCGTCAGGCCAATTCCCGAGGTGATCAGGTTGGTATAAAAACCGAGATCGCGAGCGGCGCGGATCAGCTCCGGCAGATCTTTACGCGTCAACGGTTCGCCGCCGGAAAAACCTATCTGCACGCTGCCCATCGCCCGCGCCTGGCGGAAAACCTCAATCCACTGTTCGGTGGTCAGCTCCTGATCCTGCCGGGCGAAGTCCAGCGGGTTAGAGCAATAAGGACACTGTAGCGGACAGCGATAGGTCAGCTCCGCCAGCAGCCACAGCGGTGGATTGACGGCGGGTTTATTCTGGCTCACGGAAAATAATCCACTTCTGTTGATAAGCGATTTGCAGGAATTCTACGACGTCGTCATCCACGCCGCCGGCTTCCGGGAACCGTTCGTTGAGTATGGCAATGATGGCCGCCGCGTCGCGTTGGCCATCGACCAGTTCGAGGATCGCGGCCGCGGTCTCATTGAGTTTAGCCATGCCTTCCGGATAGAGGATGACATGGCTGTCCTGAGCGGCTTCCCATTGCAGGCGATAGCCGCGACGAAAGGCGACGATGGAGTTTTTTTGCATGCTTATACCAGTCGGGTTGTGTGCCAGGCCGCTTTGTCGGTGACCGTGTGATAAGGCGGACGCTGTAGCGCGTAGGCCATGGTCATCGCGTCGAGCATCGACCACAGGATATCGAGTTTGAACTGAAGGATCTCCAGCATCCGATTCTGCTTTTCCGCGCTATCGCAGTAACGCTTCGCCAGCTCCAGGCCGTGTTCAACGTCGCGGCTGGCCTGGCTGAGGCGGCTGCGGAAATAAAAATAGCCTTCCTCTTTGATCCACGGGTAGTGCTGTGGCCAGCTGTCGAGACGCGACTGATGGATTTGCGGGGCGAACAGTTCGGTGAGCGAGCTGCATGCCGCCTCCTGCCAGTTGGCGCGGCGGGCGAAGTTAACGTAAGCGTCGACGGCGAAACGGACGCCGGGCAGCACGTGGCGTTCGCTGATTAAGTCCTCGCGGCTGAGCCCCACGGCTTCGCCCAGCTGTAGCCAGGCTTCGATACCGCCGTCATGACCGTTACTACCGTCGTGATCGAGGATCCGCTGCACCCATTTGCGACGCGTGTGCGGATCCGGGCAGTTCGCCATAATTGCCGCGTCTTTCAGCGGGATCGTCGTCTGGTAGTAAAACCTGTTCGCCACCCAGCCCTGGATCTGCTCGCGGCTGGCCTCGCCGTTATGCATCGCGATATGGTACGGATGGTGAATATGATAGTAGGCGCCTTTCGCCCGGAGGGCGTGCTCAAACTCTTGCGGTGAGAGCGTTTCGCGAATGTGCATAGTTAGTCCTGAAGCGTGATGTTCATCCCGTCCCAGCTCACTTCTATTCCCTGCTGCGCAAGGGCGTGACGCTGCGGCGACTGCTCGTTAAGGATCGGGTTGGTGTTATTAATGTGGATCAGAATCTTGCGCTTTGCCGGCAGCGAGGCCAGCAGCGCCATCATGCCGTGTTCATCGCCGAGCGCCAGATGGCCCATGTCGCGGCCGGTATTGCGCCCGACGCCGGTGGCCTGGAGTTCATCGTCCTGCCAGACGGTACCGTCAATCAGCAGACAGTCCGCTTTTTTAAGCCACGGCAGGATGGTGTCATCGGGTTCACCGAGACCCGGTGCGTAGAACAGCGTCTGACCGTTGCGGCGGTTTTCGATAAACAGCGCCACGTTATGCCCCGGCAGCGGGCGGTCGCGCCACGGCGAATAGGGCGGTGCGTTACTGGCGATGGGGACAGCGGTAAACTGCAAATCAGGGCAGGCTTCCACGCTAAAGGCGGTAAGCGGCGCGATCGGGTGATGAATCAGGCCGCCGTTCCAGTGCCGGAGCATGGTAAAAATCGGGAATCCGCTGGAAAGATCTTCATGCACCTCCGGCGTACACCATACCTGATGCGGGCACCCTTCGCGCAGGCTGAGCAGCCCGGTGGTGTGGTCAATCTGGCTATCGGTGAGAATAATGCCGCCAATATGCGTGCCGCGCAGAACCTCTTTCTTATTCAGTTCTGGCGTATGGGCAATCTGCTGGCTGATATCGGGGGAGGCGTTACACAGCACCCACTCTTTGCCGTTATCGCTGACGATGATCGACGACTGGGTGCGAGGGGTCGCCTGAAGGGTACCGTCGCGCAAACCCTGACAGTTGGCGCAGTTACAGTTCCACTGGGGGAAACCACCGCCAGCGGCGGAACCGAGGACTTTTATAAACATGAAGATGGGCCAGGTAGTCAAACAAAAATGCCCGCACGGATGGCGGGCAGAGCGATTAGCGGTTGGAAATGTACAGGGTCACTTCCAGGCCAAGACGTAAATCAATAAAAGCAGGTTTCTTCCACATCGTTTTTTCCTCTTTAAAAATGCAGCACCAACGCCATTGTTTGTGCCAGTTTTGTGATGGTCATCAAATAATGCGTCACAGGAGGGCAAAGCTCAACCCGAAAGATGTAAGGAATTAACTTAATGTTTACAACGTAACCTATTGTTGCCAAACATTTTGCAATACCTTTTGCCAGTTGCCCCACAGCAGCTTATTCAGCACAAATTGATCATAGCCGCTGTCACGCAATGCGCTGATTAGCCGCGGTAAACCACTCACATCGTGTAAGTCATCAGGCAACGTAATGCCGTCAAAATCGGAGCCCAGCGCGACATGATCGTCACCCATGATGTTAATAAGATAGTCGATATGGCGAACAATCGTACTCAGCGGGGTATCGCTATCGCGTTTACCGTCGGCGCGCAGAAACGCGTTGCCGAAATTGACGCCTGCCACGCCGCCGCTGTCGCGGATAGCCAGCAGCTGCCGATCGGTCAGATTGCGCGGTTGCGGGCATAGCGTATGGGCGTTGGAATGGGTGGCGACCAGCGGTGAAGAGGAATGACGAGCGGTATCCCAGAACGCTTTTTCATTCATATGCGAAACGTCAATCAGCATGTTCAGGGCGTTAGCGTGCTTAATGAGGGCGATACCCTCAGCGGTAAGCCCTGGGCCGCTGTCCGGGCTGCCGGGAAACGCCCCGTTAACGCCGGTGCCGAAACGGTTAGCAATGTTCCAGAAAGGCCCAATGCTGCGCACCCCGGCGGCATAGAAAGCCTGTAGATCGTCTCCCTCGCCGTCAAAACCGCCCGCGCCCTCAATATGCGCCACCATCGCCAGCACTTTATCCTGACGGCAGCGTTCGATATCCGCCGCGCTCAGGCACAATCGTGCCCGGCCATCGGAGTGTGCGACAAGCTGCTTAAGGATCGTCAACTGCTGCCAGAGAATGTCGACCGGCTGCCACGGCTCGCTGGCGTATTGTGGCGCCATGCGGGCGATATACTCCTGCGGCGGCACGAACAGCGCGAACAGCCCGCCGGAAAATCCGCCTTGCTGCATACGCGGATAATCGAGGTGTCCCTTCTCAATGCCGGAGAAGAAGGCCGTTACCGGATCCTGGCGATGGTGAAGCCATAAATTAAGCAACAGGTCATTGTGACCATCAAAAATCGCCATAGCGCATCCCACTGTCTTTTATTGCTGCGAAAGTTGCCTGGCACGATAACCGATTTGTCCGGTCCGGCAAGGGGAAAATTACAACTTAGCAGCAATTGTTAATATCACTTAACAGTGAGGAGATCCGCAAAGCGGGTGGTGTAGCGGGGTGAAAGCATTTCCCGTTTCATCTGCCACGGCTGCTGAATACCCTGTCCCGCGAAGTAAAGCGTGCCACGGCCATTTTCAGCATTCAGATGGTCTAATACATCCATTAACTTTTGGCTGTTTTTCCTGGGTGCGTTGTCGTCAAACAGATTAAGTTGCGCGACGCCCTGGCTATAAAAATCTCCCAGCATCACTCCGGCTTTCTGGTACCGATGGCCGTTCTTCCAGACCGCATCCAGACAACGAACTGATGCGCCGATAATATCCCGACTATCCTGGGTTGGGGTGAGCAGTTTTACCGACGCGCTATTGCCATAATATGGCTCGTTAAGCGCGAAGGGCGAGGTTTTAACAAATACGGAGATAAAGCGGCAATGCTGATGCTCATTGCGAAGTTTTTCTGCTGCCCGGGCGGCATAACTACAGATGGCCTGGCGTACATCGTCATATTCCGTGATGCGTTCGCCAAACGAGCGCGAACAGACGATTTCTTGCTTTACCGGGGCAAACTCTTCCAGTTCAAGACACGATTCGCCCCGTAATTCACGCACCGTTCTCTCCAGCACGACATTGAAATGTTTTCTTATGAACCGGATATCGGTGTCTGCCAGTTGCAGGACGGTCTTAATCCCCATCATCTCAAGCTTCTTCGCTATGCGACGTCCTACACCCCAAACGTCTTCGACGGGTAGCGCCGCCATCAGCTTTCTCTGACGATCCACATTGGATAAATCAACAACGCCTCCCGTCTGGCGCTGCCAGCGTTTCGCCGCGTGATTTGCCAGTTTCGCCAGCGTCTTTGTGGGTGCGATGCCCACTCCGACGGTCAGATGGGTGCGTTGCAGTACGGTCGCTCTCATTTCATGCCCAAAGTCGGAAAGATCGCGACAATTACGCACGCCGGTAAGATCGCAAAAGATCTCATCAATTGAGTATATTTCGCTACGAGGCGACATCTCTTCAAGCGTGTTCATTACCCGGTTGGACATATCCGCGTAAAGTTCATAATTACTGCTGAAACAAACCACGCCATGATGCCTGAAGAGATCTTTCTGTTTGAAGTACGGTTCACCCATTTTCACAAAGGGTTTGGCTTCAGCGGAGCGAGAGATGACGCACCCATCGTTATTGGATAACACGACCACCGGTCGTCCCTTCAGGTCCGGGCGAAAAACCGTTTCACAGGAAGCATAGAAAGCGTTCACATCACACAGTGCAAACATGGTCAGCTCGCTCTGGTATCGCCAGGTGGGGTGAAAAACTGCATTATGATCACCGTTAATCAATACTGTATTTATATACAGTATTGTATATTGATAGCAAAGATCAAGGGGGAACGAGGAGTGACGTCGTACGGGTGCAGGAGGGAGAGGGTTATGTCAAGAATGGTGGCGAGGCAAATCTGGCGGAAAGGGTATTTAATGAAATATTTAAGGAATATAAGTGCCCATACGGCAGGTATGGGCAGTGAAGCCGTCGATATTACTTCTTCTTGTTCATCATCGCCTTGAGATCGGCAAAGGGGTTAAACGTGGCGACACCCACGTCTTTTTGCGCATCCTCACCCGCGACAACGGTGGTGCCATACTGATCCGCTTCGGTGTACTTTGAGTGTTCGTGGTCATGGCAAAACAGGCACAACAGCTCCCAGTTACTGCCATCTTCCGGGTTATTGGTGTGATCGTGGTCGATATGGTGAACCGTGAGTTCACGAAGATTTGAATAAACAAACTCACGCGAACAGCGTCCACAAACCCAGGGGTAGATTTTTAGCGCTTTTTCACGGTAGCCGCTTTCCAGCCGTGCGTAGTTTTTGGGGATCAGAGCCATTGCTGATGTTACCTGTTAAAAAGAGAATAGTTCACACTATATCCCATTATGAGATGTCAGGAGAATGTCTCCTCTGCGGGAAGGCAGCGTGCGATTTGCGTGTTTCTGTCAGTTTATTTGAAGCATTCCGTTAAATAATCACCATTTATTCTCAATCGTTAATGCGTAGAGTAGGGATAACGCAATGCTTTATCAGGATACTCCACTATGAAAAAGATCGGATTTTTGTCGTTTGGTCACTGGACGCCGTCACCCCAGTCCGGCACGCGAACCGCGGCTGACACGCTGCTACAGTCCATCGATCTGGCGGTCGCCGCCGAAGAGCTGGGCGCGGACGGGGCTTATTTCCGTGTGCATCACTTTGCCCGCCAGCTCAGTTCGCCATTCCCCTTGCTGGCGGCAATAGGCGCGAAAACCAAACGCATCGAAATCGGGACGGGCGTGATCGACATGCGGTATGAAAATCCGCTGTATATGGCGGAAGATGCTGGCGCGGCAGATCTCATCTCCGGCGGGCGATTACAGCTTGGTATCAGCCGGGGCTCCCCGGAGCAGGTGATTGATGGCTGGCGTTATTTTGGTTACGTGCCGCAGGAAGGGGAAAACGAATCTGATATGGCGCGCCGCCACACTGAGGTACTGCTTGATGTATTACGCGGTGAAGGGTTTGCGAAGCCTAACCCACAGCCGATGTTCCCAAACCCGCCGGGATTGTTGCGTCTGGAGCCGCATTCAGAAGGCTTACGCGATCGTATCTGGTGGGGGGCTGGCTCTAATGCAACGGCAGTATGGGCGGCAACACTGGGGATGAACCTGCAAAGCTCAACGCTGAAAGATGATGAAACCGGCGAGCCGTTCCATATTCAGCAGGCAAAACAGATCCGTGCCTACAGACAGGCCTGGGCAGAGGCAGGGCATACCCGTCAGCCACGCGTTTCGGTCAGCCGCAGTATTTTTGCCCTGATGGACGATCGCGACCGGATGTATTTCGGCTCAAGCCGCAATGAGAGCGACAGCGTGGGCTATCTGGATGAGAAAACGCGGGCCATTTTCGGACGCAGCTATGCCGCAGAGCCAGACAAGCTGATTGAACAGTTGAAAAAGGATGAAGCGATCGCGGAAGCAGATACGCTGTTACTTACCGTGCCGAATCAGCTGGGCGTGGAATACAACGCACATGTGATCGAGTCCATCCTGAAACATGTCGCACCGGAAATGGGATGGCGCGATCGCAATGCGTAATCTGGCCCTCTGGTATCGCCGGTTTGGTGAGCCTGAATTGGTACTGCAAGCGGAAACCACGCCATTGACGCCGCGACAGCCGGGAGAGATACGTGTGCGCATGCTTTTTTCCCCGGTGAACGCCTCCGATCTCATCCCCATCACCGGAGCATATCGCCATCGCACGCCGCTGCCTGCGATAGCCGGTTATGAAGGGGTCGGAATAGTGACCGAAACGCCCGCCGCTTATCCGGCGCTGCTGGGCAAGCGGGTCCTGCCGTTACGGGGGCAGGGAACCTGGCAGCGCTATGTCGACTGCCCGGCGGCGTATGCGGTTCCCGTCCCGGACGACGTCGACTCGCTTCTTGCCGCGCGGGGGTATATCAACCCGCTTGCCGCACAGATGATGCTGGACCGCTATCCTCCGGTCGGGAAAACGGTGCTGCTCACCGCTGCCGGTTCTGACTGCGCCGTTCTGCTCGGGCAATGGGCACGCCAGGCGGGTGCAGAGGCGGTTTACGGGATCCATCGCTCGCCCGTGCACGCTCAACGTCTGGCTGAAATGGGGATCGTCCCGATTGCGCAACATGATACGGCCGCCGTCAACGCTGCCGCCGCGCAAGCGGAGGTGGTGTACGACGCCACGGGCGGCAGTCTGGCGGAGACGATCCTGAGCGTGATGCCCGAAACCGGCACCTTTGTCTGCTACGGGCTACTCTCCGGGCAGACCTTCCGGCAGCAGCGGCCGTTGCCGCGCGTGGCGTGGTTTCACATTCGTAACTATCTGGACGCGCTGAGCGCTGAGGCGTGGCAGGCGGAGTTTCGGCGCATCTGGCCTAAACTACGCGCCAGCCAGTGCAGCGATGTCACCCTCTACCCGCTGTCGGAATGGCAGCGGGCAGTGGGCAACTACCGCGAAGCGGGAAGAACGGGTAAGCCCATGCTCTCAATGGACAATTAATCGGCCTTATGGCTCATGTCGCTCAGCAGTACAGCGATACTTTGTCCACCGGCGGTCTGCTCCAGGCCAATTTTGACAATAATTGTCAGCGGAACGGAGAGCAGCATGCCGACAGGCCCGAGCAGCCAGCCCCAGAAAATCAGGGACAGGAACACAACAAGGGTTGAAAGCCCCAGCCCGCGTCCCATTATCCGTGGTTCGAGAATGTTCCCGAAGACAAGGTTAATCACCAGATAGCCTGCCAGCAGAATCAGGGCATCATACAAACCGCTGAAAACCAGCACCTGAAGGATAGGGGGGATCGCCGCCAGCACGGAGCCGATGTTAGGAATATAGTTGAGCGCAAAGGCCAGCAGCCCCCAGACAAAGGCAAAACGCACATCCAGCGCGGCGAGCATCCCCCAGACCACTAATCCCGTCACCAGGCTGATGGCCGTTTTCAGCACCAGATAGCGTGAAACGCTGTCGAGCGCGCGCTGAATGGCGCCCATTCCCTCTACCGGACGCACCATGATGTGCTGGAGCTTTGCAGGCAGCTGTGGAACTTCCAGCAGCATAAACACAACCGTCAGGAACAGCAGGAAAATCGAGGTCATGGCGTTGGAGAGTTGTGCCAGCAGGCTGGTGACAATCGTCATGGCGGCATTCGGATCGATGTATTTAAGCAGTTCCTCAACCGAGACTTCGATACCCGCGCGTTGCAGCCAGGGTTCAATTTGCAGCAGCGGGGTCGCCAGGGAAGAGCGGTATGTCGGTAGCGTCCGCGCCAGCTCGTTCAGGGAGGTTCCCAGATAGGCGACTAACAGCACCATCGCAACGATAATAATACTGATAAGCAGGCTTATCGCCAGCACACGCGGGATGCGCAGCCGTACCATTCGCTGCACCAGTGGATTGAGGATCACCGCGATAAAAAGCGCCAGGATAAAAGGCACGATGATATCGGCCGCAAAACGAACGCCGGTCAGAATGATCACCAGCATGCCCAGCATGATGACGATCTTAAGCCCGTTGAGGGTGATAATAGGTTTGGCCATGGACGTTCCTGAACAGTTTTTTATTTATAATAGAGGGGAAAGCGGATTAAAAAAACTAACCAAAATCAAACAGACTGGGTAAAGAAATGAAAAGGCTTTGAGTAAATTCCTGGCTTATGATACAAATCAGGCGTGTTCAACTACCGAGGACAATTTTCATCCGCAAAGACGAGAAGCAACACCGCGGATAATTGTAATTTTATGGACAATTTGTTCAGGACGTATTTTTCAAACAACTCTGCTCTGTTTTCAACCTCCCTCTGCCTGCTTTCTGGTGAGCAACACTGGCGTTCCGCGCTATAGTCACGTCTTCTGCCTGAGCTGGCGCTATGCGCTTAGCTAACTGATTTAATTCCCAATTTTTGGTTTGCTGTCCGCAGCGAGCCTCGATGGATTATATTCTCAAGCAGGAGAAAAAACATGTTTTACTGGATTTTATTAGCTCTGGCGATCGTCGCTGAAATTACCGGCACCTTGTCGATGAAATGGGCAAGCGTGAGTGATGGCAGCACCGGTTTTATTTTGATGCTGGTCATGATTACGCTTTCCTATATTTTCCTCTCTTTTGCGGTTAAAAAAATCGCGCTGGGCGTGGCATACGCATTGTGGGAAGGTATTGGTATTTTATTGATTACGCTGTTTAGCGTCATGTTATTTGATGAAACCCTGACGACAATGAAAATTGCCGGGCTGACGACCCTGGTCGCAGGTATCGTGCTGATTAAATCGGGTACACGTAAACCGGCAAAACAGCAGAAGGAGCAGACCCATGCAGCAGTTTGAATGGATCCACGCGGCCTGGCTGGCTTTCGCCATCGTTCTGGAAATTATTGCCAACGTCTTTCTGAAGTTCTCCGACGGTTTTCGTCGCAAAGCCTACGGCCTGTTATCGATTGCCGCGGTTCTGGGGGCGTTTAGCGCCCTGTCGCAGGCGGTGAAAGGCATCGATCTGTCCGTGGCCTATGCGCTGTGGGGGGGCTTCGGTATTGCCGCCACCCTGGCGGCAGGCTGGATTATGTTCGGGCAGCGTTTAAACAATAAAGGCTGGATAGGGCTGGTATTACTGCTCGCCGGCATGATCATGATAAAACTGGCCTGAGTGACCTACTGATGCGCCAGGGCTTCCAGCCGGTCGCGAAAACCGGTCACCGACAACGCCCGGTTATCGGCGCGCCAGCGGTCTTTCGCCGCTGGCGCAGAACTCTGAACGCCAATCAGCTGCCAGCCGTTATCGGTTTTTAACATCAGGGGCGATCCGCTATCACCCGGTAGCGTATCGCACTGATGCGACAGTACGCTGTTTTGCGCCCAGCCCGTCACCACGCAGTCCGTATGGGTGTACAGCGAATCGAGGTGATCAACAGGATAACCTGATTGCGTCACTTTTCGATCGGCGGCTTTCAGGGCGGCGGTGAGCGCGACCTTATCGCCATCAAAGAGCGGCAGCGGGGTGATCCCGGACGGCGGATAACGTAAAACGATCAGCCCGAAATCCCAGGAGGCCGCCCCGGGCGGCACAATCCAGCCATCGCCATCCGGTTTCAGGCGTTTGCCAAGCGACGGATCCACACGCCCCTCAATACCGTGAATTTCGTAGCGCCATATTCCTTTTTGCGACACAAAGCGCAGGGCGATCGCTTTATCCGGTTTGCCTTCAGGCGGCATTAACAGGCAATGACCCGCCGTAAGCGCAAGGCGTGGCGTAATGAGGGTTGCGGTACATAAATTGCCGCTGGCGGTTTCCAGTTGCCCGATGGCATCCCAGGGCGATTCGGTAGGATCGGTGACACGCGTACGATCGTCATGACCAAAAAACAGCGTCTTTACCTCTTTGGCGCTAATGGCGTCATCGTCGCCATCATCCGCATGTGAAAAGCCAGCAAAAAGGCTAAACGTTCCCAGTAACAACACAACAGATTTACGCATATCACACTCTGGTGGGGGTAATTATGATTATTAAAAGTGAACCCTATGAAAATACTATAGACGCGACGGCGAGAAAGTGGGAGTAAAATCAGCGTGCTACATTCAGGAAAGATAAAAGTGGCTGGCGATGAGCGCGCATAAAATTAGCAGGATAAGAATGAACTCAAACCGATAGCGCCGCAGCATACGCCCTCCGGATAAAAAAACGGCGCTGACCGCAAACCCGTTCAGCGCCGGTTTACCAACGTGCCCCGAAGGGCACGGTTAAGCTTGTACTCTTACGCTGCTGGCTGTGCAGCAGGTTTAGCCGCTTCGTGTTTTGCCGCTTTTTTGTGATGCTTTTTAGCCGCCTGGGCTTTCTGCTCTACCGCAGGTTTTGCCGCTTTTTTGTGGTGCTTTTTCGCGGCCTGCGCTTTCTGTTCTGCCGCTGGTTTAGCCGCTTTGTGATGTTTTTTATGGTGAACCGTTTTGGCCGGAGCAGCGGTGGATGCCGCAGGCGCTGCGGTGGCGGTAGTTTCAGCCGCGAATGCAGCGGAAGACAGACCCATAGCAGCGGCAACAACCAGAGCTAATACTTTTTTCATTTTCATACCCTCGAATTTGGTTTCTCATTTAACCCCACTGCGGGGCCGTTGAAATAACTATATCCCTGTAAATTCGGGGTTTCCGTGAGTGATTGGTATCGGCGTGTAACCATATGTACAACGCCAGGGTGGACCCCCGGCGCGTTCGGTTACAGGTAGCGGGACGTCAGGTGTTCGCGGAAGTAGCGGATATTCAGATCTTCACCTGTAGCCTGGGTGATGAGCTGCGACGTGCTGAAACGGCTGCCGTGCTGCCAGATATTCTGACGCAGCCAGTCAAACAGCGCCGAGAAATCGCCCCCGGCGATGGATGCCTGCAACCCCGGCAGCGCAGTTTTGGCGGCATGGAACAGCTGTGCCGCATACATTGCCCCCAGCGTGTAAGACGGGAAGTAGCCAAAACCGCCGTCGGTCCAGTGGATATCCTGCATACAGCCGTTGCGGTAGTTATCTTTGGTGGATAACCCAAGCCAGGCCTGCATTTTCTCATCCCATAACGCGGGAATATCATCGACTTCAATTTCGCCATTGATTAGCGCGCGCTCGATCTCATAGCGCAGCACCACATGCGCCGGATAGCTCACTTCATCCGCATCAACGCGGATGTAGCCCGGCTTCACGCGCTGGTTCCAGGCAATAAAATTCTCTTCGCTGAATGCCGCCTGGCTACCGAAACGGGCATGAACCGCCGGAAGCAGATGCTTCAGGAAAGCGTCGCTGCGGCCCAGCTGCATTTCAAAGAACAAGCTCTGGGATTCATGGATCGCCGTAGAGCGCGCCAGCGCAACGGGCTGGCCGGCCCACGCTCGCGGAAGGTTTTGCTCGTAGCGGGCATGTCCGGTTTCGTGGATCACGCCGAAAAGCGCGCTGAGCAGTTCATCTTCATCGTAACGCGTGGTGATACGCACATCTTCCGGCACGCCGCCGCAGAACGGGTGGGCGCTAACGTCCAGACGACCGCCGTTAAAATCGAAGCCAAGCATTTTCATCGCTTCCAGGCCCAGCTCGCGCTGCGTGGCGGTCGGGAAGGGACCCTGTGGCGGAACGAACGATCGTTGAGCCTGTTTTTCCACAACCTTTGCCAGCAGCTCCGGCAGCCAGGACTTCAGATCGCCGAACAGCACATCCAGGCGAGCGCTGGTCATGTCGGGTTCAAAGATATCCAGCAGCGCGTCGTAAGGCGTGCAGCCTTTAGCCTCAGCGCGCAGGCGGGCTTCTTCACGACTGAGTTTCACCACCTCTTTCAGGTTGGCTGAAAAGCCCTGCCAGTCGTTGGCCGGACGCTGAGTGCGCCACGCGTGTTCACACCTGCTGCCTGCCAGCGATTTGGCCTCCACCAGCGATTCCGGCAGTAAAGTGGCCTGCTGGTAGTGGCGCGTCATTTCACGCAGGTTGGCCTGCTCAACGTCGTTCAGATCTTCGTCTGCCGCCGCCGCCAGCCATTCACCCACTTTTTTATCGGTCAGGATCTGATGTTGCAGGACGCTCATCTCCGCCAGCGCTTCACCGCGCGCGGCGCTGCCGCCTGGCGGCATCATGGTGAACATATCCCAGCTGGCGATGGAGGAGAGGTGCGAGAAGCGGGAGAGGCGCTGGAAGGTACGTGTGAGTTGTTGATAGTTATTGTTTTTCATGAAGTCCTCGTGTCTGAATCAGCCGATGACAAAAATTAGCATCGGCTCGATTTAAACACGAAGAGGGCTGAATGTTAATGCAGTCGTTTATGCAGGCTCGCGCCCACCAGCAGTGCCGCGCACAACATCAGCGCGATAAATCCGCCCACGCCGTTCCAGCCGTAGTTATGCCAGAACACCCCGCCGAGCGTACCGGCTATGCTGGAACCAAGATAGTAACTGAACAGATACAGTGAGGAAGCCTGACCTTTAGCGCGGCGCGCGCGCGGGCCAATCCAGCTGCTGGCAACGGAATGCGCGGCAAAGAAGCCCGCAGAGAAGAGCAACATTCCGGAAAAAATCAGCCACAGGGAAGAGAAAAGCGTCATCAGCAGTCCGAACAGCATTACGGCGGTGGATACCAGCATCACCGGACCACGGCCGAAGCGCGCGGTCATGGCGCCCGCTTTTGGCGAACTCCATGTCCCGGTGAGATACGCCACCGAGAGCAAACCCACCAATGCCTGGCTAAGATGCCACGGTGAAAGCATCAGACGATAGCCAATGTAGTTGAACAGCGTCACGAACGAGCCCATCAGCAGGAAACCGGTCAGGAACAAACGGGGCAGCCCTTGATCGCGCCAGTGCAGACGAAAGTTGATAAATAACGTTTTCGGACGCAGGGAGGTCGGGCGGAAATGGCGCGATTCCGGCAGGATTTTCCAGAACATCAGCGCCGAAGCGAGGGCGAAGCAGCCGATAACGGCCAGCGCAATGCGCCAGTTAAAGAAATCGGTAAACACACCGCTGAGCAGCCGTCCGCTCATCCCGCCGATAGAGTTCCCGCTAATGTACAGCCCCATGGAGAAGGCCACGAAGCTCGGGTGGATCTCCTCGCTGAGATAGGTCATCCCGACCGCCGCAACGCCGCTCAGGGATAACCCAATCAGCGCGCGCATGACCAGAATGCCGTGCCAGCTGGTCATCATGGTGGACAGCAAGGTACACACGGAGGCCAGCATTAACGCCGTTACCATGACCTGCTTACGTCCGATGGCATCCGAAAGTGGCCCGGTAAACAGCAGACCGATCGCCAGCATCCCGGTGGAAATGGAGAGCGAAATACTGCTACTGGCTGGCGACACGCCAAATTCATGCGACAGGACCGGCAGGATCGGCTGAACGCAGTAGAGCAGGGCGAAAGTGGCGAGACCCGCTGAGAAGAGCGCCAGCGTGACGCGCATAAACTGGGGGGTACCACGTTTAATAAACTGAACCGGCTGCGGTGCTGCGGGTAAATCATCAATGTCGCTGGCCGGCGCGATATCAACGGTCGTTGTACGGCTCACACATAATCCTTGCTTAAACATCCCCGTGGTTTCTGGTGACGGGTATGACCACAAGATTAGGGTAGGAAAATGTAAATATTCTGTCTAATATATTAATAATCTCAAATGATACTTTAAAAATATGAATATCGAGCTGCGCCATCTGCGCTATTTTGTCGCCGTCGCCGAAGAGCTGCATTTTGGTCGTGCGGCGGCAAGGCTGAATATCTCTCAGCCACCGCTAAGCCAGCAGATCCAGATCCTGGAGCAGCAGGTCGGGGCGCGTCTGCTGGCGCGAACCAACCGCAGCGTGAGCCTGACGGCGGCGGGAAAACAGTTTCTCGCCGATAGCCGGCAGATCCTGAGTATGGTGGAGGACGCCGCCGCCAGAGCGGAACGGCTTTATCTTGGGGAGACGGGAGAGCTGCGCATCGGGTTTACCTCATCGGCCCCCTTTATCAGCGCTGTTTCACAAACGCTATCCTCGTTTCGCCGTAACTTTCCGGATGTGCATATTCAGACGCGCGAAATAAATACCCGGGAGCAGATATCGCCGCTTAACGAAGGATCGCTCGACCTGGGGCTGATGCGTAACACGCAGTTGCCTGATACCCTGGCGTGGCAGGCGATCCTCCGCGAACCGCTGATGGCGATGATCCCCCGGGATCATCCGCTCGCCGCGCAGCACAGCGTCACGCTGGCTGAACTGGCGAAAGAGCCGTTTGTCTTTTTTGACCCACAGGTGGGTACCGGGTTGTATGACGATATTCTTGGTCTGATGCGGCGATATGGCCTTGTCCCGACTATCGCGCAGGAGGTGGGGGAAGCCATGACGATCATTGGTCTCGTTGCCGCAGGGCTTGGCGTGTCGATTCTCCCCGCCTCATTTAAACGGGTACAACTGGCGGAAATGCGCTGGGTGAAGATAGCCGAGCAGGATGCAGTCTCAGAGATGTGGCTGGTGTGGTCTAAACATCATGAACAGAGCCATGCGGCACAGCGTTTCAAAGAACAATTAATTACCGCTTCTCGCGGGCGTTATTTATAGGGAAAAGTGGGCGAAAATGTGCAGTAAATCACATGGCTAAGTAAAAATTTGACGTCAGCCATTGAAGTGCTTCACCATAGCCCTCAGTTTATTTCGAAGCTCGAAAATAAGGGAGTACGAGGTGGTTGCTGATAGTCAGCCAGGGCATATCGATCAGATCAAGCAGACCAACGCGGGTGCCGTTTATCGCCTGATTGATCAGCTTGGTCCGGTTTCGCGTATCGATCTTTCGCGTCTGGCACAACTGGCACCCGCCAGTATTACCAAGATTGTCCGCGAAATGCTGGAAGCCCATCTGGTTCAGGAGACAGAAATTCAGGAGCCGGGCAGCCGTGGCCGTCCGGCGGTAGGGCTGGTGGTGGAAACGGAAGCCTGGCACTACCTGTCGCTGCGGATTAGCCGCGGGGAAATCTTCCTCGCGCTGCGCGACCTCAGCAGCAAGCTGGTGGTGGAAGACCGGCTGGAACTCCCGCTTAATGCAGAGCAACCACTTCTCGATGCCATTCTGACCCACATCGACCAGTTCTTTATTCGTCACCAGCAGCGTCTTGAACGTTTAACGGCGATTGCGATCACCCTGCCGGGAATTATTGATACCGAAAATGGCATTGTTCACCGCATGCCGTTTTATGAAAACGTCAAAGAGATGCCGCTGGGCGACGTGCTGGAAAACCACACCGGTGTGCCGGTCTACATTCAGCATGATATCAGCGCCTGGACGATGGCGGAGGCATTGTTTGGTGCCTCCCGGGGGGCGCGCGACGTAATTCAGGTGGTGATTGATCATAACGTTGGCGCAGGTGTGATCACCGACGGGCGTCTGTTGCATGCTGGCAGCAGTAGCCTGGTGGAGATCGGCCATACGCAGGTCGATCCGTACGGAAAACGCTGCTACTGCGGTAACCATGGCTGTCTGGAGACGATTGCCAGCGTCGAAAGCGTGCTGGAGCTGGCGCAGGTGCGGCTCAGCCAGTCGATGAGCTCCACGCTGCACGGTCAACCCTTAAGCGTCGAGGCACTGTGCGCTGCGGCAAGGCAGGGCGATCTGCTGGCGAAGGACATTATTACCGGCGTGGGCAATAATGTCGGGCGCATTCTGGCCATTATGGTGAACCTGTTTAACCCGCAAAAAATACTGATCGGCTCCCCGCTCAGTCAGGCGGCGGATATCCTCTTTCCGGCGATTTCCGCCTGCATCAATCAGCAGGCGCTTCCCGCGTACAGTAAAAACATCGTGGTCGAGAGTACGCAATTTTCCAACCAGGGTACGATGGCCGGCGCCGCGCTGGTAAAAGATGCGATGTACAACGGCTCGTTACTGATTCGTTTGCTACAGGGCTAACTCTTTTCCAGAGATGTACGAAAAATTGCGCTATCTCAAGCCCGGTAGCGCACGCATCCCGTAGACTTTCCCCACTGAATTATTTACCTGGTTTATATTTTGAAGCATACCCAAGAGGTGGAATGAGTCATGCTTAAGCGTTTCTTTATTACTGGTACGGATACGTCTGTCGGGAAGACAGTCGTATCCCGCGCGTTACTTCAGGCCCTGGCGGCAAGCGGTAAACGCGTTGCAGGATACAAGCCGGTTGCAAAAGGCAGTAAAGAGACGCCAGAAGGGCTGCGCAATAAGGATGCCCTGGTTCTGCAAAGCGTCTCGTCTCTGGAACTGCCTTATGATGCCGTTAATCCTATCGCCTTAAGCGAAGAGGAAAGCAGCGTCGCTCACAGTGGGCTTATCAACTACAGCCTGCTTTCTGATGGCCTGGCAAATCTGAGTGAAAAGGTTGACCACGTTGTCGTTGAAGGGACCGGCGGCTGGCGCAGCCTGATGAACGATTTACGTCCCCTTTCCGAATGGGTGGTGCAGGAGCAGTTGCCGGTGATTATGGTCGTGGGCATTCAGGAAGGGTGCATCAACCATGCCTTGCTGACGGCGCAGGCTATCGCTAATGACGGCCTGCCGCTGATTGGTTGGGTGGCGAACCGTATTAACCCGGGCCTTGCGCACTACGCTGAAATCATCGATGTGCTGAGCAAAAAGCTGCCTGGCCCGCTGGTGGGCGAACTGCCTTATCTGCCCCGCGCCGAGCAGCGCGAATTAGCGCACTACATCGATCTCTCGGCTTTCGGCGGTATGCTGGCCGTAGATCGAGTCGTGGCGTAGCGTTCTCGACAATACCGACGCCACAACACAGGCAACCAGCAAACCGGGAAGTAAAAAATACTGCCCGGTCATCTCACATACCATCAAGGCCGACATGATTGGCGCATGCGTTGTGGCGGCGAGCAGCGTCGCCATACCCGCCAGCCCGAGCAGGATCGCCGTCTCAGAGCCAGGAAACCACAGCGCAAAGATCTGCGCAAACAGCATTCCCGTTGCCATACCGACAAACAAGGTTGGCGTGAACACGCCTCCCGGCGCGCCGGACCCGCTGCTTGCCAGCACCGCCAGCAGTTTGCAAATAAAGACGCCAGCAATCACCGACAGCAGCGGCGGCGACTGCAAAAACGCCTGAACCACGCTATAGCCATTCCCCCATACCTTCGGCGTCAGCAGCGACAGCAGCCCGACGATCAGACCACCCAGCGCCAGCTGCCACGGCGGTGAAAGTTTGAGACGCAGAAACAGCCTGTGGCTGGCCGCCATCAGCCACATCAGCAGCGGGCCGCAAACGCCAGCCAGCAGACCCACGCCAACGATCAGGAAATAATCCACCGCCGTAAGCATCTCGCTGAGATGGACATCATATAGCGTATTCGCGCCGGGACTTAACAGGCGCGTGGTCAGCAGGGCCACTACAGCAGCAATCACCACCGGGCCGAGGGAGGCCAGCATCAGCGTGCCAAACAGGATCTCTGCGATAAACAGGCTGCCCGCCAGCGGCGCATGATAGGCGCTGGCCATCCCGGCGGCGGCACCGCAGGCGATCCACAGTTTCCATTCGGATTTCGGCGTACAACGTTGTGCAAAAAAGGAGGCGGCGAGGGCAGCAAGCAGGATCATGGCGCCTTCACGGCCGATGGCGCTGCCGCTGGCGACCACCAGCAACGACGCGAGGGATTTCACCAGGCTGGCGCCGTAATCAAACTGGCCGTCACCCGTCTCAAGCGCTTCCATATAATCGGTGGGGGCGTGGGGACGTTGTGCCGTCATGCGCTGCCATCCCCACAGTAGCATTCCCGCGGCCAGACCACCCAGCGCAGGCGTCAGCGCCCGCCGCCAGGGCGATAACGCGGCTGCGGCGTTCACCAGACTTCCGCTTTCGTTGCTGAGAAATAGCCACTCCAGCAGATACATGCTGTGGCGGAACACCGCAACGGCCAGCGCCGCCAGCACGCCGGTGACGGTAGCAATCAGGAGACGACGAAACATCGCGCGGATGTCGGGGTAAGCGTGAAGACGTTGCATGAAGCCGTGATTTAACGGGGACGATACAATATTGTGGCGGTAAATCGGGAGGTTAGCAAAAGGTATGCGTGCGGAAAAAGGCCGGGCAGTACCCGGCCTGAATGCTTAACTCTCGCTATGAATATTCAACGCCCGGCGCGTACGCCCTGAGCTCAAATACTCCGCAATATAATCCTGGGATATTTCGCCGTTATAGCGTCCGTCCTCGTCCACAATCGGCATCCAGCTGGTGTTGCTCTCATACAGGCGAGAAAGCACCACGCGCAGGTTATCCTCGGCCTTACCGGTCATGCGGAACGGATGCAGAATATCCCCGCAGCTGCCGCTGGCGTTACGCGCTTCGCGGCGCTTCACAAAGCCGAGCGGTTTGCCGTGCTCATCAACCACGGTAATGGCGCGAATATCGTTGTCATCCATGGTGGCGAAGGCCTCCGGCAGCGGCGTCGATTCGCGTACCGTAATGGTAGGCTGCTGGTCGGTGACGTCGCCCGCCGATACCAGCAGCAGGCGTTTCAACGTCCGGTCCTGACCAACAAACGAGCCAACAAACTCATTCGCGGGTTTCGCCAGCAGCTCGTCCGGGCTGGCGCACTGCACGATACGTCCCTGACGGAAGACGGCAATACGGTCGCCCAGCTTCAGCGCTTCGTCAATATCGTGGCTCACCAGCATCACGGTCTTTTTCAGCTTGCGCTGCATCTCCAGGAACTGGTTCTGGATCACCTCACGGTTAATCGGGTCGACCGCGCCGAACGGTTCATCCATCAGCAGGACCGGAGGATCCGCTGCCAGCGCGCGGATGACGCCGATACGCTGCTGCTGACCGCCGGACATTTCGCGCGGATAGCGGTGAAGGAATTTATGCGGATCCATTGCCACCATATCCATCAGCTCTTCGGCACGGGATTTACAGCGCGCTTTATCCCAGCCCAGCATGCGCGGCACGACGGTAATGTTCTCTTCGATGGTCATGTTGGGGAACAGGCCAATTTGCTGGATCACGTAGCCAATGTTGCGACGCAGGGTCACGGTGTCCATTCCGCTGGTGTCTTCGCCGTTAATCAGGATCGTCCCGCTGCTTGGCGTAATGAGACGGTTGATCATCTTCAGGGTAGTGGTTTTCCCGCAGCCGGACGGGCCGAGCAGCACGCACATTTCCCCTTCAGGCACGTTCAGGTTGACGTTGTCGACGGCCTTAAACGTCTGGCCGTGTTTCTGTGAAAATTGTTTGGTGAGGTTTTCCAGTTTTATCATTATCGAATCCCCTTCGGAGTCAGTACCACCTGCAAACGGTGCAGCAACCAGTCGAGCACAATCGCTAAAAGACAAATCATCAGCGCGCCCGCAATCAACATACGAATATCACTCCCGCCAATACCGTTAAGCAGCAGCAGGCCCAGCCCGCCCGCGCCGATCACGGCGGCAATCGCCATGACGCCGATGTTCATCACCACGGCGGTGCGGATGCCGCCAAAAATCACCGGCAACGCCATCGGGATTTCCACCCAGCGCAGACGCTGCCAGAAGGTCATGCCGATGCCGCGTCCCGCTTCACGCAGGCCCGGCGGCAGGCTGTCGAGCGCCGTGTGGGTGTTACGCACAATCGGCAGCAGCGAATAGAGGAACACTGCCGTAATCGCGGGCAGGGCGCCAATGCCCTGACCGATCAGCGAAAAGAGCGGGATCATCAGGCCGAAAAGCGCAATTGACGGGATGGTGAGCACAATGGTGGCAATCCCCAGCACCGGCGTTGCCAGCCATTTATGGCGGACAATTAAAATGCCCAGCGGCACGCCAATAATAATCGCCAGGCCCACGGCGAGCGCCACCAGCCACAGGTGTTGCAGCGTCAGGGTTAAGAGATAGTCCCAGTTGTCGAGAATATAGTGAATCGTCTCCATAGCGCCTCCTACAGCAACTGTTTGCTACGCAGGAAATCACGGGCGACCTGCTGCGGTGACTGATGATCGATATCCACCTTCTTATTCAGTTCGGTGATAACGTCGTTATTGAGCTGGGCTGATAGGGTGTTCAGCGCCTCCTCCAGCCCCGGATTAGCCTCCAGCGTGTCTTTTCGAACAACTGGCGTCACGGCGTAACTCGGGAAGAAGCCTTTATCATCTTCCAGCACTTTAAGATCGAAGCCCTTTACGCGCCCGTCGGTGGTGTAGATCAACCCCGCATCGACAAACCCGTCGCGCACCGCGTTATAGACCAGACCCGGATCCATCTGGCGGATCTGCGGGCGGTCCAGCTCCATGTTGTAGGCCGCCTGCAACGGTTTCATCCCGTCGCTGCGCCCGGCAAATTCCAGGTCAAGGCCCAGCAGCCAGTTGTTATCCGGATCGGTTTTACGGATCTGCTCAATCTTTGCCACCATCTCAGACATGGTATTGATATGTTCAGCCTCGGCGCGCTTGCGCTGCATGGCAAAGGCATAGGTATTGTTCATATCGGCAGGTTTAAGCCACACCAGACCGTGCTTCGCATCGAGGCGTTTCACCGTCTCGTACGATTCCTGCGGCAACATGCGTTTGTTGATGTGGTTGAAGATGATCAGCGAGGTGCCGGTATACTCCCAGGTCATATCAATCTGCTTGTTGATCATCGCGTTACGGGAAATCACCGTTGCAATATTGGTCTGAGGCTGTACCTGAAACCCTTTCTTTTGCAGATACTGCACGGTCATGGCCGAGAGAATGTGCTGCTCGGTAAAGCTCTTGGTGGCCAGGATCAGCGGCGCGGCGAGCGCCTGGCTGGTGAAGAGCGCGGCGGCGCATAGCGCCGTCAGCCCGGAAAACAGTCTCATAGATGCTCCTTGTTATAATTATCGCGCGAGATGCGGGCTCAGTAATCGACCCAGTGCCGCCAGCAGCGTATCCAGAATCAGGGCGAACAGAGCGGTGGCCGCCGCGCCCAGGATCAGCGTCGGGAAATCATTCAGATAGATCCCCGGGAAAATCAGCTCGCCGTAGCTGCTGGCGCCAATCAGGAATGCCAGCGGTGCGGTACCGACGTTAATCGCAGTGGCAATGCGAATACCGGAAAGCATCACCGGCCACGCGTTAGGGATCTCAACCTGACGCAGGCGCTGCCATTTGGTCATGCCGATACCGTTTGCCGCTTCCAGCAACGACGCGGGAACAGAGCACAGCCCGGCATAGGTGTTACGCACAATCGGCAGCAGAGAGGCCAGAAAGAGGGCGATAATGGCCGGTTTATCACCGATGCCAATCACCACCATCGCCAGTGCCAGAACGGCCAGCGGCGGCAGGGTGTTGCCCACGTTAAAGATTTGCATCACATATTCGGCGATACCACGCGCGGCCGGACGGCTCAGCAGAATACCGCTTGGAATGCCCACCAGCAGGGCAAAGAACATGGATGAAAAGACCAGAATCAGGTGCTGTTGCCCGAGGTAAATCAGGTCAACCTGGCGCGCCTTAATCGTTTCCAGTCCTATTCCCCAGGTGAGGAGAGCGAGAACCACGATAATCGCGCCGACAAAAAGCAGCGAACGTTTAAGTAATGGGTGCATTGCGGTGTGTCTCCCTGTGCGCATGCGTTATAGCAACCACCGGTTGCCTGTTGTTATGCCATGTTTCGGCAGGGGTACTTCACCTATAGCAAGCGAAACGGAAGGGTTCCAGCGAAGGGGGTAAATCAGTAACCCTATGAAATTAGTGACAACCTGAGTGAAGCCTTATGGCATAAGGGCTGTCAGTGGGCAGGCAGAATAGTCTTAAAGAAGTACGCCTTACGTGACAACGTCACATAAAGCGTGCTGATTATACTTGTCGACTGAGCGCGGCGCGCACCTTGCGTACGCGCCACGAGATGCGGACGATAGAGAAGGCGGCGACGATTACCAGCAACAGGCCCAGCGCCAGCATCGCGTGGAATCCAAACTCTCTGAACAGGATCAGCCCCGCGATCCCGCCGCTGATAAAGGAGAAAAGGGTAGTTAAATGGGTTTTGAGCTGACTCTTTTGCGCGGCCGTATCTTTGGAGTAATCCCGGCGCAGCATGGCGACCATAACGGAGGCCAGCGAAATGCCCGCATCGGTCAGCGTGCCGGTGATGTGCGTGGATCTCACCCGACCGCCGGATAGTTGAGTGGAGGTGGAATTATGAATTCCCATCAACCCGCACAGGAAAATAATAATCTCCTGATTCGTGGCGAAGGAGTGAAAATACATTTCGTACAGGGATACCCCGGCCAGTAATAACCCTTCAACAAACAGAACCTGGCTGAATACCAGCCTGACGTTATGGATAATCCCCCAGATAACAATAATCCGCGCAGCGATGGCGCCTGAGACAAACGAAAGAATAATGGCACCAAAGAAAAGAATATCGCTGAGATCGGTGGAGGAAACTTCGCTGGATAGCTGCGAGGTATTGCCCGTCATATGCGAGGGAAAAAAACCGAACGCGCCCAGCGCAATGGCATTCAGCAGTCCCGCGGAGGTCGCCAGCCAGAGGGCAAGACGACGATCCTCCTGATGCGTTCGTTCTTTCTTTAATTTAATCAGCAAAGAATACCTCCGGTTTGAGCTTTGCCTGAACGCTCAAGCTAACAAAGCGATGTCGCTGGCTGACCAGGATATTGCTTAATTATTATTTCAACGGGAGGTGAGCGAGGTTTTGTAATTAAATAAAACAACCCTGTTAATATAATGCCTTATTTCCGATGGCGCGACGTCGTAAAAGTCAGCACCCCTGCACTCAGGAGTAATATGCTGCTTAAAGCGAAGGTGCTCTGCCAGCCAAAGGTATCAAACACCACGCCACCCGCCGTTGAGCCAAGCGCAATAGAGAGTTGGATCACCGCGACCATTAGCCCGCCGCCAGCCTCGGCATCTTCCGGTAACGTACGGGCTATCCACGTCCACCAGCCCGTGGGGGCCGCAGTTGCCAGCATTCCCCAGAAACCTAACAGCAGGGCCACGATCCACAGGCTGTCCCCGGTGAGCATTAATACCCCTGCAATCAGCGCCATAAGCAGCGGTATGGCCATTAAGGTGAGGTAAAACGCGGCATTCAGGACCAGCGCGACGATCAGCGTGCCGATGAAACCTGCGATACCGATAGTGAGCAGGATCAGCGATAAGCCGGAAGGACTGACGTGGGTGACGGTTTCGAGGAAGGGGCGCACATAGGTAAATAACGCAAACTGTCCCATGAAGAACAGGCCGCACGCCATCAGACCCACCGAAACCGCAGGCTGGTGGAGCAGGCGAAATACGCTTTTATGTGGCGACGGCCGCTGGTTCCCGCCCATGTTGGGCAGGCTAAAATATTGCCAGATGAACGCCACAATCGCCACGGGAACCAGGCAAAGAAACGCGCCGCGCCAGCCAATGGTCGAGCCGAGATAACTGCCCAGCGGGGCGGCGACCACCGTCGCCAGCGCGTTGCCGCCGTTAAAAATCGCCAGCGCACGAGAGACCTGATGCTGAGGCACCAGCCGAATGGCGGTGGCAGCAGACATCGACCAGAAACCGCCGATGGCGATGCCGATCAGCGCCCGGCCTGCCATATACATCAAAGCGTTTGGGGCGAAGGTGATAATGATCCCTGACAGCGCCATCAGGACGGTCATGCCTGAAAGAAGATGTTTGCGATTCATATTCCCGGCAAGCCGGGAAAGAAAAAGGCTGGTCAGGACAGCCAGCGCACCAGAGAGGGCGATCCCCTGGCCAGCCGTCCCCTCTGTCACCCCTAAATCTCTGGCGAGGGGCGTGAGCAGACTGACGGGCATAAATTCCGAGGCAATGAGGACAAAAACGCACAGGGTCATGGCAAAAATACCGCCCCAGTGTGCACGCTCAGCATCACGGGATGAGGTTTGATTCAGTGTGGACATAGGTGTAATTCACGGCGAAGAGAAGATAAGCCCCCTGATTGCCGGGGGCTAAGAGAATTAATCCAGACTGGTTTTGAAAAACTGCCCGAACTGCGCGAACGGGATTTTCCCTGCGACGTTATCGTAGAGATCAACGTGATTCGCACCGGGAACAATCACCAGTTCTTTCTGTTTGCTGCCGACAGCTTTAAACGCATCTTCCGCAAAATAACGTGAGTGCGCGTTTTCACCGGTCACAATCAGCGTTGGGATGGTGATCTCCCCGGCATAGCTCAGCAGCGGCATATTCATAAAGGACAACGGCATGGTCGCGGTCCATGCGCCGGTGGAGTTTACGGAACGGGCATGGAAGCCGCGCGGCATACGGTAGTAATCATAGAACTCTTTCAGTACCGGATGCGGATCGGCGGGCAATGCTTCCGGCAGAATACGCCCGGCCGCCGTTACCTTACCGTTTTCATCGACATAAATATCGTGGCCGCCATGGGCGAAGGTGCCGCTTTCAGCATCTTTCCAGCGTTGCGCGTTCAGATACTGCAACACGGCCCGGCGATCGGCCGCTGAATAACGATCTTTCCCGTCGCCCACGCCGTGACCCATCGCGCGGCTCATATCGTACATTACGCTGGTGGCGACCGCCTTCACGCGGGTATCCATGGATGCCGCGTTCAGCGCCATACCACCCCAGCCGCAGATCCCGAGAATGCCGATACGGTTACGGTCGACTTCTTTCTGTAATCCGAGGAAATCCACTGCGGCGCTAAAGTCTTCGGTGTTGATGTCAGGGGAGGCAACGTTACGCGGCTGGCCGCCGCTTTCACCCGTGTAGGATGGGTCGAAGGCCAGGGTCACGAACCCCTGTTCAGCCAGAGTCTGGGCGTAAAGACCACTGGATTGTTCTTTTACCGCACCGAACGGTCCACTGACGGCAATCGCCGCCAGCTTCTGGTCGCCGCTGTTCCTGGGAATGTACAGATCGCCGACCAGGGTGATCCCGTATCGGTTCTCGAACGTCACCTTGCGGTGGTCGACTTTATTGCTCTCGGCGAAGGTCTTATCCCAGGTTGTCACCATCGAAACGGGGGCGGCAGGATTTCGTGTTTCTGCATAACTCATTGTTGTCACTCCACTTAATGATGCGCATAGCAGCAGCGCAACGGACAGTTTTTGGGTGAATGTTTGCATAAGAGGTACCGTGTGTTGTTGTAATGCGGTCATTATAGTTAGCAGAAATAGTGCTGATTAGAGGCCAAAGGCTGCTAGGATTAATATCATATTGTTATGAATTGATGAGGCATGATGGCGAAGCGGGAAAACTACAATGAGCTGTATCTGTTTATCCAGGTGGTGCGGGAGGGAAGCTTCACGGCAGCCGCGCAACGGCTCGGGCTGGCACAATCCGGGATCAGTCGATCGGTTCGCGAGCTGGAAGAGCGGCTGGGCGTTCGGCTTCTGGTGCGTACAACGCGCAAACTGTCGCTGACCCACGCCGGGGAGCAACTTTACCAGACCGCTGGTTCAGCCTTTGATGCGCTCGATACCGGGCTGACCAGACTGGCGCATTACCGCCAGACGCCATCCGGCACGGTGCGTATTAATGCCAGCCAGCACGCCATCGAAAAATGCCTGCTGCCAAAGCTCGCTATCTTCAAACAGCGTTACCCGGATATCCGTCTGGAATTGATGAATGAGAGCCGGTTCGTGGATATCATTGCCGAGCGATTCGACGCGGGCGTCCGGCTTGGGCCGGAGGTGGGACAAGGAATGATTGCCGTGCGCATCACGCCCGATATGGAGATGGCTGTGGTTGCCGCTCCGGCGCATTTTCGGCGCTATGGTTTCCCGCAGACGCCCGCCGATCTGGATGCTCATCCCTGCATTGCCTACCAGTTTGCCGACGGTAACCACTATCAATGGGAGCTTGTTCAGGACGGGAAGCATGTTACTCACCGCCCGGAGGGGCAATGGGCCTTTTCCGACAGCTACATGGAGGCCGAAGCGGCCCGGCTGGGACTCGGGCTGGCCTATGTCCCGGTTGAGCTGGTGGCTGACGATCTGGAGCGTGGCACGCTTATACGCGTCTTACAGCGCTACAGCCTGCGGATGGACGGACTGTACCTCTATTATCCACACCGCAACGTATCCCCGGCGCTGAGAGCGGTGATTGATACGCTGAAAATTTAGGGTGCCTCTTCGCTACGGTCTATACAGCCCCTACGTTTGTGATACGCTACTATTTTATATAGCGCAGCTCAACTAAGGCTCTGAAATGACAAAAATAATGCCAGAATATACGGTAGTTGACTTATCACGTTGGGCAAGAAAGGAACACTTTGAAGTATTTCAGGGCTTTGCTCAATCTACATTTAACCAAACGGTTCAGCTGGACATTACCGTGCTGCTAAAGCATATCAAAGAGGTTGGCTGGAAATTTTATCCTGCGATTATTTCCCTTATTTCTGACGTCGTAAACCGGCATCCGGAATTCCGTATGGCCATGAAGGATGATGAGCTTGTAATATGGAATGAGGTTCATCCAAGCTATACCCTTTTCCATAAAGAAACGGAGACATTTTCATCGTTATGGAGTCATTACGATGGAAATATTCACCATTTTCAGCGCGTTTATGCAGAAGATGTTGCCCGCTATGGCAATATCCTTGCTTACTGGCCTAAAGAAGAGTCCCGGGAGAATATATTCTTCATATCGGATATTCCGTGGGTCAGCTTTAGCAGTTTCAACGTCAACGTCGCTAACATGCGGAATTTTTTTGCGCCCATGTTCACGTTTGGAAAATACTATAACCAGGATGGAAAGGTCTTGTTGCCTTTCGCCGTTCAGGTCCATCATTCTGTCTGTGACGGTTTCCATGTGGCCAGGCTGATCAACGAGTTACAAGAGTTGTGTGATAATTTACCGCACCATTCAGAGGCGCTCAACGTGTGATTCACGTGTTTTTAACATACGCCTGACGAGGGGAAATAATGGAACCGAATTTTACGCCAGAACAGATTGAAATGATTAACCGCATTGTTTTCGAGCAGATCGAGATCATGCATGAGAAAGTAGCTGAAATAATCGCAGATACAGAGACGGTGGCGCATCAGCGCCTGAAGGATAACGGGATCACTACGACAGATTTCTATCCTGCAAATAAAAACTTCCTGATGATGACCCTTGTACAGGATCTGATAGATAAAGTGCACGGGGGCGATAAGGACCTGGCCAAAACAATGATAACCATGGAAGCAAAAAGGCTGAATATCAGCGTAAACGTTGAGGCGGACAAATCAAGATAACAGGACGTATTTTCAGGGTTACGGTTGATGAATATAAGGTTCAGCCGACCTTAATAAAGCCGCGAGCCGTTTCCGGCCCGCGGCGGCAGGACAGGTGATGAGACGCTCTGACGATCAGGCGGCTTTGACGGCCCGGATTTTTTTGCTGCTGTCCGCATCTGATGCTGTTTTATCCGTTTCAGCATTGAGCTCGGGAAGCTTGCTGGTACGCAGGATATGCTGCACGGACTCTTTCTGCTCGGCGAGATAAAGACCAAGGTTCTCCGCCTGCGTTTCATCCATCTGCATTCCGCTTTGCAACAGCCAGTCGGTAAACGCTTCTGCCATATCGAGCAGCTTGTCGTGAGCGTCAGCCTCTTTCTTACTGGCAAATGTCATTTTTTCTTCACCTTTTCTTACGACAACAAATTTTGTTTCAACAGCCATTGTGCACCCCCGTATACTGTAATTATATACAGTATAGCAGTTGTGACGTTGTGTTGCAGCAAAAATGTGCGAGCCTGGCCTGCACAACGGGTGGACAAGCCAGGTGCTGTTATCGGTACAGCGTTTTTTCGACAATCGGGATCAGCAAAGTGGACTGCCATTCCGCCAGCGTCAGCTGGGCAAGTTTACCCAGCGCGGTGTAGAACGGATGGGCCGCGTTTTCAACGAATACGCTAAGGAAACGCGTGCTCCATGGCAGCAGATGCCAGGCAAGAAGCTGGTCGCGTTCTGTTTCGCGACCGTTCTCGGCAAGCCATGCCGCCAGCATCAGCAACGTTCCGAAATGATCTTCGGGCTCATTCTGCTGCATCTCAAAGGCGATATGGTTTTCACGCATCCACTGACGCAACGCGAGGGTCGAATCGCCAAACAGCACGGACTCGCGATCAAGCCAGACCGAGCCCCACGGGGGGGCGGGCAGGGCATACGGGCCAATAAACAGACGCTGCCAGGCGTCTTTCAACGCTTCATCCGATGGGGTCTTAAACATACTGGCGACAGGCAGCAGATTTCCCTCCGCCAGCGGCCAGTCCTGAACCCAGTCACCTGCGGTCAGGGCACTCACCAGCGGCGCGGTCTGCTCGCTGTCTGGAGCGAAATAAAACAGCGCGCCCAGTACCCGGGCGCTGAACGCGAACGATTCGCGGTGTGAGACGTCATTCATTACAACTTTCCTTACTTGCGCGCGGGTAGCCCCGCGCACCTGTGTTAACCTGCAATTGCTAACCCTGCGGTCATATGCAGACCATAAAATAGCCCACGGCCAATCAGTTCACCCAGCGCCACCAGCACGACACCTGCAAACAGGCCGAGCGTTTTTGGCTCCTGACGACGAATCAGCGGGCAGATCCAGCAGCCTAAACCCGCCGCCAGCAACGCGATGCGCCATACCTGAAGCGAACCATAATCCGGAAGCAGGGCGTTAGCCTGCTGGATGGAACTCTGTATTGTCCCCAGCGTATTGCTTTGCAACACGACGACCGCCACGCAGACGATAAGTGCCAGTACGCTGACTGACGCAGCAAGAGTACCTTTGAATGTCACGTTTGCGACGCGCAGCAGCAGCGCGGCCAGCAGAGGACCAGCCAGAACCATCGTCAGGAAGAAGCTCAGCGTGGTGTAACCCGTATACCAGGTCGGGACAGTCTCAATCTGATAGACCCGGGTCATCGCCCAGACAAAAACGATGCCCAGGATCTGGCTGACAACCAGCCAGATTTTGCCCAAAGCTGGGGGCATTTTACCGATAACCGACACCAGCCACCAGAAACCGCCCACGGCAAAGAAGATCGAACCCGCCGCGATCTCATTACTCAGCGCTGACGCGCCCACGCGGTTAAGCGAGTTGAAGGCACGCAGCGGGGAGCCAAGATGCAGTACCGAGGCCATAAACCCAATACCCATTACCAGCCAGAGAAAAAACAGGCTGCGCACGATGCGCATGCTGGCCTTGTCATCATTTTCCTTAAGCCAGACGAAGCCCATCACGATTAACGCGCCGGCCACGCACTGCCCGAAAACGGTGAAGATCACCAGCGGCCATTCATGCCATCCACTTCCCATCTCACACCTCCTTCGGGTTTGCCAGGTAGCCGGTGGTGTCACCCGTCGGACGGCTGTTGGCGTTAGGTTTAATCACAATACTCGGCTTCGTGAAGTGCGCAGACGGCAGCGGCGCGACGGCAGCAAGCTGACCGTGTTTTTTGCGCAGCTCTTCAATCGGGCCAAAGTCCAGCGCGCGCAGCGGGCAGGATTCGACGCAGATGGGCTTTTTGCCGTCCGCCACGCGGCTGTGGCAGCCGTCGCACTTGGTCATGTGGCCTTTGGCGGCATTGTACTGCGGCGCGCCGTACGGGCAGGCCATGTGGCAGTAGCGACAGCCGATGCAGACATCCTCGTCCACCACCACAAAACCGTCGTCGCGCTTGTGCATTGCCCCGCTCGGGCAGACCTTGGTGCAGGCCGGATCTTCGCAGTGGTTGCAGGCAATCGACAGGTAATAGGCGAAGACATTCTGATGCCAGACGCCGTTGTCCTCCTGCCAGTCGCCGCCCGCATATTCATAAATACGCCGGAAGCTGACGTCCGGGGTCAGGTCTTTGTAATCCTTGCAGGCCAGCTCGCAGGTTTTACACCCGGTGCAGCGGCTGGAATCAATAAAAAATCCATACTGGGTAGTCATCGGTTAATCCTTATGCCTTCTCGATCTGCACCAGGTTCGTGTGCTGCGGGTTGCCTTTCGCCAGCGGTGACGGGCGGTGTGTGGTCAGGGTATTGATGCAGGAGCCGTGATCGACACGATCGCCGTTCATGTTGGCGTCATGCCAGGCGCCCTGGCCCATCGCGCTTACGCCGGGCATGATGCGCGGGGTGACTTTCGCGGCAATACGCACTTCGCCGCGGTCGTTGAAGACGCGCACCATATCCCCGTTTTTGATTCCACGTTGCTCCGCATCCACAGGGTTAAGCCACACCTCCTGGCGACAGGCGGCCTGGAGCACATCCACGTTGCCGTAGCTGGAGTGGGTACGGGCTTTAAAGTGGAAACCGAACAGTTGCAGCGGGAATTTGCTGCGCTCGGGCGCGTCCCAGCCTTCAAAGGTTGAGGTATAGACCGGCAGCGGGGTGATGGTTTCGTCTTTTTGCAGTTCCCAGGTTGCCGCAATATCCGCCAGCTTGCTGGAGTAGATCTCGATTTTGCCCGACGGGGTTTTCAGCGGATTGGCATCCGGATCGTCACGGAATTTTTTATAGGCCACAAAATGTCCGTTAGGATCTTTGCGCTTATAAATACCCATTTTTTTCAGCGCATCGTAGGATGGCAGCAGCGGATCTTTGGCGACCATTTTGGCGTACAGGTAGCGCAGCCACTGCTCCTGCGTACGGCCTTCGGTGAATTTCTGATGGATATCCGGTCCGAGGCGTTTCGCCACTTCACTCATGATCCAGTAGATGGGCTTGCGCTCGAACTTCGGGGCGGTAACCGGCTGGAGAAAAATCAGGTATCCCATGTTGCCGGCGTAATCGTTGGGGATGATATCTTCCTGCTCGACGGTCATCAGGTCCGGCAGAACAATATCGGCATACTTCGCGGACGAGGTCATAAAGTTGTCGATGACGACGATCGTTTCGCACTTGTTCTCATCCTGCAAAATGTCGTGAGTTTTGTTGATATCGGAATGCTGGTTGATGATGGTATTACCCGCGTAGTTCCAGATGAACTTGATCGGCACATCGAGCTTATCTTTGCCGCGTACGCCGTCGCGCAGGGCGGTCATCTCCGGTCCACGGGCAATGGCATCCGTCCAGCTGAAGCAGGAAATTTGCGTTTTCACCGGATTTTCCGGCAGCGGCATGCGTTCGATGGTGATGGTGTAGGTCGATTCGCGCGCGCCGCTGTTGCCGCCGTTAATGCCGACGTTGCCGGTCAGGATCGGCAGCATGGCGATGGCGCGGGACGTTTGCTCCCCGTTAGCCTGACGCTGCGGGCCCCAGCCTTGGCAAATGTAGGCCGGTTTCGCCGAACCGATTTCACGGGCCAGCTTAATGATGCGATCGGCAGGGATGCCCGTTATTCGAGACGCCCACTCAGGGGTTTTCGCGGTTTTGTCATCACCATGGCCGAGAATATAGGCTTTGTAATGACCATTAGCCGGTGCGCCTTCCGGCAGGGTTTTTTCGTCATAACCCACGCAGTATTTATCGAGGAAAGGTTGATCGACCAGATTTTCATTAATCAGCACCCACGCAATACCAGCCACCAGCGCGGCATCGGTGCCAGGACGAATTGGGATCCACTCGTCTTCACGCCCTGCGGCAGTGTCGGTATAGCGTGGATCGATAACGATCATCCGCGCGTTTGACCGTTCGCGCGCCTGCTCGAGGTAGTAAGTGATCCCGCCGCCGCTCATGCGCGTTTCCGCCGGATTATTGCCGAACATCACGACCAGTTTGGTGTTTTCGATATCCGATGTGCTGTTGCCGTCGTTGCTGCCGTAGGTGTAGGGCATTGCGCAGGCGATCTGCGCGGTGCTGTAGGTGCCGTAGTGGCTGAGGAAGCCGCCGTAGCAGTTCATCAGGCGCGCGACCAGCGAGGCATAAGGGGAGGAGCGGGTGATGTTGCCGCCTACAATTCCGGAGGAGTAGTTAATGTAGACCGCTTCGTTGCCGTATTTTTCGACCACGCTTTTCAGGCTCGCGGCGATGGTGTCCAGCGCTTCTTCCCAGGTGATACGCTCAAACTTGCCTTCTCCGCGTTTGCCCACGCGTTTCATCGGATAATTCAGACGGTCTGGGTGATTAATGCGACGGCGAATTGAACGGCCTCGCAGGCAGGCGCGAACCTGATGGTTGCCGTAGATATCCTCGCCGGTATTATCCGTTTCAACCCAGTAGACTTCGTCATCGCGAACGTGCAGACGCAGCGCGCAGCGGCTACCGCAGTTTACCGAGCAGGCGCCCCAGACGACTTTATCTTCTGCGGGCTGAATAGCGGACTGCACAGCGGCGGCGGCGCTTTTCAGACCAAAAGGTAATGCGATCCCACCGGCGGCAAGCGCCAGGGATCCTATGGCAGTAGATTTAACCAGAGTTCGACGGCTTAAACCGCCGTGATGTTCAACTTCGGACATAACTCACCCCATCATTGTTAATAATTATTTTCACCCGTGACTACAACCGGGCTAATGATGGGGGGAGTGTTACTTATTTAGAGGTATTAAATATTAATCCTCGTCAAATCAGGGGAATTGAGTGGGAAAATCATTGCGGCTCAGCGGGCGCATTCTCTTGCGTACCTGCGCCGCTCACCGGGTAGTTGCCGCTACTGGTGCGGGTGTACAAAATTTTGAAAGTATCGTTGGCACAATGCCCAACGACCTGCGCATCCGGCTGATCGGCCTGATCGTTCGGGACGATGTTCAGGGTAAAGCCAGACTCCGGTACGCCGTTGTTGATAATCTTCTGCTGAATGTCGCTTTTCACGCGCTCGCAGGAGTCCGGGGCCGCAAGAAGAGCGGGTGAAGCACTCATTAACAGCAGGGCGGTAATCCAGGGTAACCGTTTCATCTGTAGCTCCTTTTCACTGTGTAGACTGTAAGCATAGCAGGGTTAGGGTAAGCTTTTGTTTTTGGACCTGTCTTTCTGAATTGTCCTGGAGCCCTGCCTGCGTCATAAAATAAATTGCGAGTAATGGTGCTGATTGTCTACCAGATAAGAAGGCAGGGTGCGTTTTGATACCTCTTGCCTGACCAGTTTTCGGTCTCGTCCCCAGATATCTTCGGCGTTGGTAATAACCTTCATAATATGTTCCGGGTTATTAAATTCCGGCAGATCGTATTCGGTATGAGAAATGGTAGACATTTTTTCGGAAATTCTTTCTGGAGTCATTACCCATGAGAAATGCCAGCCGCCATCTTTCACAATTTTATTATTGATTTTTAGCCAGTTCCATTTAAACCATGACCAGTTTTTATCTTTGCGCGCACGCTTCCAGTTTCTGAAAGATTCAGGCTCACCGTGGAAGAAATGCTTAAGGTTGTAATAGGACGTCGCGCGGGGCAAGGTACATTTTCTCGGCGTACCATCCGTGTTGTGAACCTGAAGATTAAACTGATAGTTGAACACGTTTTGATGAATAGTCGTGCAGAGCGCGCGCGGATTAATGGCCCTGACCGTGTCGGGAGAGAAGATTTCGTCAACGTCTGACACCAGAATCAGATCGTCGTCAGCCGCGTCTTTTAACCCGTTCATAATGGAGTTGCGAAGCGCTGCTTCATTTGCCCAGGCATCAACCTGGTTATTATCCGCACGGTTTAAAATAGGCTGCGCGTCAAAAGGCACGTAAATGATTTTGTCTTTGAATTTGGCAAACTTTGTAATATCGAAATGCAATTCTCTCGGTATGCCCGTAAAAGAGTGTGTTGCTTCTACAATGACAAAACGGTCAACGACATCAGCGAGAGTATGTAATCTGATGTCGAGCAACATATCTTCGTCATAGTATAAAAAACAGTCGTAAATCATGATGTTAACCCGAAAATTTAAGAATCTAATTTTATAATAGTGTGGAATCTTCCGCGCCCAAAGTAGCCACTTTGGCAGGTCTCGTCAATGCAAACGACGGATTTATACAGCGCAAAGAGTCAAATGAAGTGCTGTTATGTAAGTTGCTGTATTTGCTAATATGATTGTATCTCTCTTTGAACGGTAAATGATGTGAACAAATACGCAGCGATAACGCTACTGGCAACGGTACTGGTGGGATGCGACAACAACACCGCGCCGCTGTCATTTACGCCGGAGATGGCGAGTTTTTCGAACGAGTTTGACTTTGATCCTCTGCGCGGGCCGGTGAAGGATTTTACCCAGACGCTGTTCAACGATAAGGGTGAAGTCTCTAAACGTGTGACCGGCACGATGTCAACGGAAGGGTGTTTCGATACGCTTGAACTGCACGATCTCGACGCTAATACGGGCGTTGCGCTGGTGCTGGATGCTAACTACTACGTCGATGCGGAAACCCAGCAGCAGAAGGTAAAGTTGCAGGGAAAATGTCAGCTGGCGGAACTGCCGTCTGCCGGCCTGACGTGGGACACGGACGATAACGGGTTTGTGGTTGCCGCGCACAGCAAAGAGATGGAAGTGAAGTACCAGTATGACGCCGACGGCTACCCGCTGGGTAAAACTACGGTTTCCGGCGACAAGCGTTTATCGGTCAAGTCGGTGCCGTCGAAAGATCTGCGCAAGCGCATGGATTATACGGCGGTAAGCCTGTTGAACGATAAACCGATGGGCAATGTAAAGCAGAGCTGTGATTACGATCGCCACAATAACCCGGTGAGCTGTGAGCTGGTGATCACCGATGACAGCGTCAAACCTGCCGTTGAGCACAAGTACACCATCAAAAACAGCATTGAATATTATTGAGAATAAAACCGCGCAGGTTACTGCGCGGTGGGTTTAAGCAGGCTGGCGGAGGAGGACTTATGCCCGGCCAGATGCTGATGCTGGAAAATGCACATGCGGATGGTGTTACGGTATTCGCCGTTAATAAAGAACTCATGGATCAGTTCACCTTCCACCATAAAGCCCAGCTTACGGTAGATATGAATCGCTTTTTCGTTCTCTTTGTCGACGATAAGGTAAAGCTTGTAGAGATTCAGGACGTTAAACCCGTAATCCATCGCCAGCTTTGCCGCCCGCGACGCAAGACCTTTCCCCTGGTGCTCCGGTGAAATAATGATCTGAAATTCCGCTCGACGGTGAACGTGGTTGATCTCAACCAGTTCAACCAGCCCGGCTTTCTCACCTTCGCACTCCACCACAAACCGGCGTTCACTCTGATCGTGGATATGCTTGTCGTAGAGATCGGACAGCTCGACAAACGCCTCATAAGGCTCTTCAAACCAGTAGCGCATCACGCTGGCATTGTTGTCGAGCTGGTGAACAAAGCGTAAATCTTCGCGCTCCAGCGGACGGAGCTTAACGTCACACGGCGTCGACATTACGGTGCTACCGTGCGGCCAGTGCGACGATCCAGACAGCGCAGGGTGTTAGGCTCCCAATAGGCGTTGACGTTGGCACTTTGCTGGCATTTGTCGCGGGCATCAAACGCGACGTCTTCTTTATCCCACTCTTTTTCCACGCGCTTATTCACTTTCTGACGCAGGCTGCGGGTGTCATTCCATTGTTCTTTGTCCATGGCGGCGTTCTGACGGCTTTGCGCGCTGTCACCAGACTCAATGATGAGTTTGCTGGTTTCGGCTGATGCCGTTGCGGCGAAGGCGAACGATGACAGCGCCAGTACGGCTGTCAGACAAAGGCGTTTGCTTAATGTAGTCATAGCGTTTCCTTTAAACGGGTGCAGACAATCGGATTACCCCGTTGGATTCTACACCAATCCGAAAGGGTGTCATACCCGCGCGGCAGGTATGGGAACGATGTGAACATTATCGCGTATGATGTCTAAATCAATCCTCACGAAACGAGAAAAATGTTCAAAACGACGCTGCTTTTTTTCGCGACCGCGCTGTGCGAAATCATCGGATGCTTTTTGCCGTGGCTCTGGCTAAAGCGGGGCGCTTCCGCGCTGCTGCTGATCCCGGCGGGTGTGTCCCTGGCCCTTTTTGTCTGGCTGCTCACCCTGCATCCGGCCGCCAGCGGGAGGGTATATGCGGCCTACGGCGGAGTGTACGTCTGTACCGCGCTGCTGTGGCTGCGCGTTGTCGATGGCGTCAGGCTAAGCCTGTATGACTGGGCAGGCGCGCTGATTGCCCTGTGCGGCATGTTGATCATCGTGGCCGGTTGGGGACGCGCATAAGCGTCCTTATAGTGTGATCGCCCGCTGATTTTACGATCATTATACTTGTATGGTAGTAGTGTAGTTGCGTAAATTTCCTGCATCACAACGAGCGATGTAAGGAAATGGATTATGAAGATTGTCGGGGCTGAAGTATTTGTCACCTGCCCGGGGCGTAACTTTGTCACCCTTAAAATCACCACCGATGAGGGCATTGTCGGCCTGGGTGATGCCACGCTGAACGGACGTGAACTTTCCGTTGCCTCCTACCTGAAAGATCACCTGTGCCCTCAGTTGATTGGCCGCGATGCGCACCGCATCGAAGATATCTGGCAGTTCTTCTATAAAGGCGCTTACTGGCGTCGTGGTCCGGTCACCATGTCAGCGATTTCTGCCGTGGATATGGCGCTGTGGGACATTAAGGCGAAAGCCGCGAACATGCCGCTCTATCAGCTTCTGGGCGGAGCCTCCCGGGAAGGGGTGATGGTTTATTGTCACACCACCGGGCACACCATTGACGACGTGCTGGAAGATTATGCCCGTCATAAAGAGATGGGCTTCAAGGCAATTCGCGTGCAGTGCGGCGTGCCGGGAATGAAAACCACCTACGGCATGGCAAAAGGAAAAGGGCTGGCGTATGAGCCAGCGACCAAGGGCGCCTGGCCGGAAGAGCAGCTATGGTCCACTGAAAAATACCTCGACTTCACGCCGAAACTGTTCGACGCAGTGCGCAGTCAGTTCGGCTTCAATGAACATCTCCTTCACGACATGCACCACCGTCTGACGCCCATCGAAGCGGCGCGATTCGGCAAAAGCATTGAAGAGTACCGTCTGTTCTGGATGGAAGATCCGACTCCCGCTGAAAACCAGGAGTGTTTCCGCCTGATCCGCCAGCACACCGTCACGCCAATTGCGGTGGGGGAAGTGTTCAACAGCATCTGGGACTGCAAGCAGCTGATTGAAGAGCAGCTCATTGACTATATCCGCGCCACCATAACCCATGCGGGCGGCATCACCGGGATGCGTCGCATTGCGGACTTTGCCTCACTTTATCAGGTGCGTACCGGCTCACACGGCCCGTCGGATCTGTCGCCGATTTGCCACGCCGCGGCGCTGCATTTTGACCTGTGGGTACCGAACTTTGGCGTGCAAGAGTATATGGGGTATTCGGAGCAGATGCTGGAAGTGTTCCCGCACAGCTGGCGCTTCGATAACGGCTATATGCACCCGGGCGACAAGCCAGGGCTGGGCATTGAGTTTGATGAGAAGCTGGCGGCGAAATACCCGTACGATCCGGCTTATCTGCCGGTGGCTCGTCTGGAAGACGGCACCCTCTGGAACTGGTAAACGAGGAGCGAATGATGAAAAGCGTAGTGATCCAACAGCCGGATGTGCTGGTGATTGAAGAGCGTCCTCTCCCGTTGCCGGGCGCAGGCGACGTCCGCGTCAAAATTAAGCTCGCCGGTATTTGCGGTTCAGACAGCCATATCTATCGCGGGCATAACCCGTTTGCGAAATACCCGCGGGTAATCGGTCACGAGTTCTTTGGCGAAATAGACGCGGTTGGCGAAGGCGTGGAGGGCACCCGACTGGGCCAGCGCGTTTCGGTTGATCCGGTGATCAGCTGCGGGCACTGCTACCCGTGTTCCGTTGGAAAACCGAACGTTTGTACTTCGCTGGTGGTGCTGGGCGTCCACCGTGACGGCGGCTTCAGCGAATACGCCGTGGTGCCGGCGAAAAATGCCTGGCGCATTCCGGATGCGATCCCTGACCACCACGCGGTGATGGTTGAGCCATTCACCATTGCCGCCAACGTGACGGGGCAGGCGAAACCCACCGAACAGGATGTGGCGCTGATTTACGGCGCAGGCCCGATGGGGCTGGTCACCGTGCAGGCGCTGAAGGGCGTTTACAAGGTGAAGCAGGTCATCGTGGTGGATCGCATTGATGAGCGGCTGGAGATGGCGCAACGCAGCGGCGCAGACTGGGTCTTCAACAACGGCGAGCATTCTTTACAGGCCGCGCTGGATGAAAAAGGCATCAAGCCGACGTTAATCATCGATGCTGCCTGTCATCCGTCCATTTTACAGGAAGCGATTACGCTGGCGTCTCCGGCGGCGCGCATCGTGCTGATGGGCTTCTCCAGCGACCCGAGCCAGATTGTGCAGCAGGGGATCACCGGCAAAGAGCTGTCGATCTTCTCTTCGCGCCTGAATGCCAACAAATTCCCGGTGGTCATTGACTGGCTGGAAAAAGGGCTGATCGACCCTGAAAAACTGGTCACCCATACATTTGACTATCACCACGTTACAGACGCCATCGAACTGTTTGAAAAAGACCAGCGGCAGTGCTGCAAAGTCTTGCTCACGTTCGACCAATAATAATTCACGCGGTTAAGAGCCTGCGAAGACAGGCTCTCAGTGGTACGCATCTTACCTTGCAGAGATAGCCATTATGACTCAAGCACAACCTCAAAGAAGTACGTCAGATCTGGTGAAAGCCGCCGTATCTGGCTGGCTGGGCACCGCCCTGGAGTTTATGGATTTCCAGCTCTACTCCCTTGGCGCCGCGCTGGTGTTTCATGAAATTTTCTTCCCTGAGCAGTCCGCGGCCATGGCGCTGATCCTGGCGATGGGCACCTACGGCGCAGGCTACATCGCGCGTATTGTCGGGGCATTTATCTTCGGCAGAATGGGCGACAGAATTGGCCGTAAAAAAGTGCTGTTTATCACCATCACCATGATGGGGATCTGCACCACCTTAATCGGCGTCCTGCCAACCTACGCGCAGATCGGGATTTTCGCACCGGTGCTGCTGGTGACGCTGCGTATTATTCAGGGGCTGGGCGCGGGGGCTGAAATCTCCGGCGCAGGCACCATGCTGGCCGAATACGCCCCGAAGGGTAAACGCGGCATCATCTCCTCGCTGGTGGCCATGGGCACCAACTGCGGGACGCTGAGCGCCACGGCGATCTGGGCCGTGATGTTCTTTGCCCTCGATCGTGAAGAACTTATTGCCTGGGGCTGGCGCGTGCCGTTCCTCGCCAGCGTGGTGGTGATGATCTTCGCCATCTGGCTGCGTATGAACCTTAAAGAGAGCCCGGTGTTTGAGAAGGTAAACGATGCCGAAGCCGTTGCGCCGGTTGCTGCGCAGGATACCTCGGTCGGCGCGATGTTTAAGAGCAAATCGTTCTGGCTGGCGACGGGGCTGCGCTTTGGTCAGGCCGGTAACTCTGGGCTTATCCAGACCTTCCTTGCCGGGTACTTGGTACAGACGCTGTTATTTGATAAGGCGATCCCAACCGATGCGCTGATGATCAGCTCGATTCTTGGCTTCGTCTCCATCCCGCTGCTGGGCTGGCTGTCCGATAAAGTGGGGCGCCGTCTGCCATATATCATCCTTAACATTTCAGCCATTATTCTGGCTTACCCGATGCTGTCGATTATCGTCGATAAGAGTTACGCGCCGGGCGTGATTATGCTCTCTATCATCGTTATTCATAACTTTGCGGTGCTCGGGCTGTTTGCGCTGGAAAACATCACCATGGCGGAGATGTTTGGTTCGCGAAACCGCTTTACCCGCATGGCGATCTCCAAAGAGGCGGGCGGTCTGGTGGCGGTAGGCTTTGGTCCGGTGCTGGCGGGGATCTTCTGCAATATGACCGGGTCCTGGTGGCCGATTGTGGCGATGCTGGTGGCGTACTCGCTGATTGGGCTGGTCTCCGCTTTGCTGATGCCAGAAGTGCGCGACCGCGATTTGAGCCTGGTGGAAGATGCAGCTGAACCCCTGCGCCAGAGCGATACCGCAGCGAAGCAGCGGAAATATGGAGCCCTGTCATGAGTTTTATTAACGATAACTTTATGATTGGCAATGCGAGAGGTGTTGAACTTTATCGTAACGTCGCGAAAGCGCTGCCAATTATTGATTATCACTGTCACCTGGACGCGAAAGATATCTTCAAGAATAAAAATCTCGATAATATTACCGAACTCTGGCTGGCTGGCGATCATTATAAATGGCGCGCCATGCGCGCCAACGGTATTGACGAAAAATACATTACGGGCGATGCCCCGGCGGAGGATAAATTTGCGGCATGGGCTGAAACGGTCGAAGCGAGCTATGGAAATCCGCTCTATCACTGGACTCATTTAGAACTTCACCACTATTTTAACTGTGACGAACCGCTGGGCAGGCATAACTGGCGTGAAATAATGGAGCACTGTAATCTGCTATTGCATCAGCCTGATTTTACGCCGAGGGAACTCATTAAACGCTCCAGGGTAGAAGTTATTTGCACGACAGATGCTCCGCTTGATGATTTACGCTACCATCAATTATTGCGTGATGACGCGACGTTCAACGTTAAGGTATTACCGACCTTTCGTCCGGACGATGTTTTTGCGCAAAACGCGGAACAGTTTGCCGACTTTATCGATCGATTAGGTGAGACGACAGGATCTAAAATCCAGACATTCAGCGATTTTGTTAAGGGAATGAGCCAGCGTATTGCCTGGTTCCACGAAATGGGGTGCCGAATTTCCGATCACGGACCCGTGGAGATCCATTTTCAGTCAGCAGATGAAAGTCAGGTTGAATCCGTGTTTGCCCGAAAGCGCCGGGGTGAAAATCTGGACGCCCGTAATAATGCGATTCTTGACAGTGCCATTTTTATTATGCTGGCGCATAATTACAGGCAGCATAACTGGGCAATGCAGATACACTTCGGTGCGATTCGCAATAATAATTCCCGCATGTACCGTTCTTTGGGTAGTAATACTGGTTTTGACTCGCTGACCGATCAGTCGAATCTTGCGGCCAATCTCAACCAACTCCTGGATGCAATGGCGCAGGCTGAAGCTTTGCCCAAAACCATTCTATATAACCTCAACGCCAGCTATAACGATATTGTCGCGACGACTATCGCTAATTTTCAGACTGCGGAATTGGGCGTTAAATCGCCGATACAGTTTGGCTCCGGATGGTGGTTTAACGACACTCAACGCGGAATGGAAAACCAGCTACATAGCCTTGCGGATCAGGGGCTATTAATGAATTTTGTCGGTATGTTAACCGATTCCCGTAGTCTGGTTTCGTATACTCGCCACGATTATTTCCGTCGTATTTTGTGCAATATCATTGGTGGCTGGGTGGAGCGTGGTGAAGTTCCGGATAATAACACCATCCTAACGAAGATGGTTAAAAATATTTGCCATGATAATGCTGAAAACTATTTCAGATTCTAAATTCTACTCACTGAGTGGGGATGGAACATGTCTCGTACTGCAAAAAAAATTACTATTCCGGTTAGTATCGGCTACGGACTAACGGATATTATGGGCGGCGGTGCCTTTACCGTTATCGGCGCCTGGTTATTATTCTTCTATACGACATTTGTTGGGTTGTCACCGGTTGAAGCGGCGTCTATTGTTGCTATAGCGCGCATTGTCGATGCTATCGTTAGTTTGTTTATGGGAAGTTTCACTGACCATTTTTACAAAAACTATTTTGGTAAAAAATTTGGTCGCCGACGTTTCTTTTTGCTGATCGGTGCACCGTTGATGCTGGTCTATGCATTGCTGTGGCTTGATGGCATGACATACGGTTTTTATCTCGCCGTCTATCTAGCATTTGAAATTATTGCTGCAATGGTACTGATCCCGTGGGAAACGTTACCGTCAGAAATGACAAAAGACTTTAACCAGCGGACCAAACTCTCTACCTGTCGCATGTTTCTTTCAGCGTCCGGGACGTTTCTGGCGACATTTATTCCCGGATTACTGATCGGCTATTTCGGGGAAAACAGCGCCCATGCCTACCTCATAAACGGCGTTATTTTTGCTGTACTGTTTATGGTATGTGTATTCATCTCGTGGAAAGTGACCTGGGAACGCGAGTTGACGCCGGAAATGCTCTCCGGGCTGGAAAAAAACACACGCCCACAAACAGCAGGGGAGAAGCTGGCTGCCTTTGGACGACTTTTTAAGGAGTATGGTTCCACCCTGAAAATCCGGGCCTTCAGGAAACATCTCGCCATCTATCTGCTGTCGTTTACCGGCAAAGATGTCTACAACACGGTATTTGTATTTTTCTGCGTCTACTGTCTGAATGTCTCTTCCTCACTGGCAGGCACGCTGCTGTCGATGAGTATTGTGGGGCTGCCCGTCACGTTAATTGCGGGTATAGGGATCATCAGATATGGGCCATCAAAGCTATATGTATTTGCCTATTCACTGATGTTGCTCTGTTTGGGGGGCTTCTTTGCCGTGTACCAGATCCCTGCGCTGAATACCGTCGCGACGCTGGTCATTCTGGCCGGGGTGTATCAGGTGGGGCGCTGCGTCCTTGAGTTTACACCGTGGAACGTGTTCCCGTTCATTCCAGATATCGATGAAATGGTCAGCCGTCAGCGTCGTGAGGGACTGTTTGCCGCGGTAATGACATTTTCCCGAAAAACCACGGTCGCTATTGCCACCTTTATTGTGGGTCTCCTGTTACAAAGCGGCGGATTTGTAAAAGGGAGCCAGACACAGCCAACCGAAGCCATCCACACCATCGCAATGCTGATGTTCATCGGCACTGCTGCCTTGCTTATCCTGGCCCTGTGGCAGGCTCTGACATTCAACCTGAACAAGCGTACGCACAAAATCTTTGTGGATGAGCTGGATCGCCTGAAAGCCAACGGCTCTCCCCAACGCGTATCCGCCGAAGCTCGCCGGGTCGTGGAAGATTTAACAGGCTATTCCTACGACAGGTTGTGGCGTGAGCCGACGGTCCGGTCCGGCGAGCAGACGGTGCGCACCCCTGTATGATCTGGTTTATATCTTTTGCCAGATGTCACACAACTTGATTTTTATATCACACCACTTGGCCGAAAGTTAATGTAAATCAATGTTCATGGCAGCATAACCAGTATTGTGATCGGCAGGATAAAGTAATGACACTGCCATTCTAGTTGGTTTAGTCAACCGGCGCAGCCGCACTGTCACCAGAGCGGCTGCGGATCTCAGCGTTCATAATTAACGAGTCTCAATCATGGAAAACCGTTTATTACAGGCGAAGGCAACGCGTCCTCAGTACGATCGCGACAGCCTCAAGGCACGCATTGTTCATTTAGGGTTTGGCGCGTTTCACCGTGCGCACCAGGCGGTGTACACCGATATACTCGCCGCAGAACAGGGCAGCGACTGGGGTTACTGCGAAGTTAACCTGATTGGCGGCGAACAGCAGATCGCCGATCTGAAGGCACAGGATAATCTTTATACCGTAGCAGAGATGTCTGCCGATGCGTGGACGGCGCGCGTGGTCGGCGTCGTCAAAAATGCGCTGCATGCGCAGGTCGACGGCCTTGAAACCGTGCTGGCGGCGCTGTGCGATCCGCAGGTCGCCATTGTTTCCCTGACCATCACCGAGAAAGGGTATTGCCACTCCCCGGCAACCGGACAACTGATGTTCGATCATCCGTTAATCGTTGCCGACCTGCAAAACCCCCATCAGCCGAAATCTGCGCCAGGCGTAGTGGTTGAAGCGCTGGCGCGGCGTAAGGCGGCGGGGCTGCCAGCATTCAGCGTGATGTCATGCGATAACATGCCGGAAAACGGCCATGTGATGCGCAATGTCACCTGCGCCTACGCGCGCGCTGTTGACGGCGAACTGGCCGACTGGATTGAAGCGAACGTCACCTTCCCGTCAACCATGGTGGACCGTATTGTGCCCGCCGTCACGGCTGAAACGCTGGATAAAATTGAACAGCTGACCGGCGTACGCGATCCGGCAGGTGTCGCCTGCGAGCCGTTCCGCCAGTGGGTGGTAGAAGATAATTTCGTCGCCGGACGTCCACAGTGGGAAAAGGCCGGTGCGGAACTGGTTTCTGATGTCATTCCGTTTGAAGAGATGAAGCTGCGTATGCTTAACGGCAGCCACTCGTTCCTGGCCTATCTCGGCTACCTGGCCGGTTATCAGCACATTAACGACTGCATGGAAGATGAACATTATCGCGCAGCCGCGCATGCGCTGATGCTGAAAGAGCAGGCGCCGACGCTGAAAGTGAAGGGGGTGGATTTAGCTCACTATGCCGACCTGCTGATCGCACGTTACAGCAATCCGGCCCTGCGCCACCGCACCTGGCAAATCGCCATGGACGGTAGCCAGAAATTGCCGCAGCGGATGCTCGATTCCGTGCGCTGGCACCTTGTCCACCAGAAACCCTTCCCGCTGCTGGCCCTCGGTGTTGCGGGCTGGATGCGTTATGTCGGCGGTGTGGATGAGCAGGGTAACGCGATTGAGGTGAGCGATCCGCAGCTGGCGGTGATTCAGGCGGCGGTAAACGGTAGCGCTGAAGGCGAAAGCCGCGTTAGCGCGCTGTTGGGCATTGAGGCTATTTTCGGTAACGAGCTGCCGAAGGACGCGGTGTTTGTGGCTGCGGTCATGCAGGCCTATCAAACGTTGCTGCAAAAAGGCGCGAAGGCCACGGTTGCTGAGTACGCCTCCCGGCTTTAACGCGATGACATGCCGCCGTCCGCGGCGGCATGTCGGGGCGCAGCTTAGTGCATCCCCAGGCGAATCAGCTCAATCGGTTCGAACTTACCTTCGCATCCTTCGACTTCAACCGTTTTACCACGACGCACCTGCTCGGCATTAAGGCCGTCGCTGTGGATCGCTTTAATCACGCCGAACTGGCCTGTGCCGCTAATCATGACGCGGCTGCCAGTGGTGATTGCATTTCGGTTACGGTCGTATGTCATCATGGTATTTTCTCCTCTCGTACTTATCCGTTACGGCGCTAATTCAACGGCTGCCGTTCACGGGGCACTATTAATACGCCTCTCTTTAACGAAATTATTTGCTTTTGATCAAGCTCACACTTTTTTCTTATTTCATGCAGGCGTTGACGGTTCAGGACACCACTTTACAAAGCGGACAGTTATTTTCCTTAATTGATAGTTTCCGGGTGCAAGTGTTTAGGCTTTGTTTATATCCACAATGTCATTCTGGAGGCAGAAAATAACCCTTCATCGGAAAAGGAGTCAGGCTTATGTATAAGAAAATTTTGATGCCTGTTGACGTGTTTGAAATGGATTTGAGCGATAAAGCGGTACGCCACGCGGTCAACCTCGCGAAGGCGGAAGGCGCGACGATCACCCTGGTCAACATTCTCCCTAACAGCAGCCGTTCGTTACTGCGGGGGTTCAATGCCGATATTAAGAAGTTCGAAGAGTATATGACCGCCGAGTCTGATAAGAAGATGAAGGCGCTGAAACGGCTCTTTGATATGTCCCCGGACAATATTGACTGTGAAGTTCGCTTCGGCAACGTACGCGATGAAATCATCAAGCTCAGCAAAGAGGGGAAATATGATGTCATTGTTATCGGATCAAAAAATCCGAGCATTACAACCCATCTGCTGGGTTCGAATGCTGAAACTATCCTGCGCTACGCCACTATTCCGGTATTAGTGGTCCGCTAATTACTTCGCCGCAACCGAAAGGGGGCGGCGAAGTTTTATTCTTCGCTGAACCACTCGCGGTTTTCCTGGCGAATTAACTGAACTGACTCACTAATTTCCTGAAGGTGAAGCGTCATCGCTTTATCTACGGCTTCCACGTCGCGTTTTTCCAGCGCGCTGAAAATATCATGATGCTGGCGCAGCAACATCTCTGGCGGAGAAACATGGTCGAGGCTCATGTAGCGCACGCGGTCGATGGTAGCTTTGATGTTTTCGACGGTATCCCACGCGAGCTGGCACTCGGCGATCTGCGCCAGTTTCTGGTGGAACTCGTCGTCCAGCTGGAAAAAGTCGTTTAACTGTTTGCGGTCGATGGCGATTCGTTGCTGATGCAGGTTTTGCTCCAGCAGGTAGCACTGGTTATCGTTGATGAGCGACGCGGCGCGACGCACCACGGCGCACTCGATGGCCTGGCGAACAAAACAGCCATTCCGTACCTGCGAAAGCGAAATTTTATTTACATAGCTGCCGCGCTGAGGGCGGATCTGAATAAGGCCGTTTTCTGCGAGCTTAATAAACGCCTCACGTACGGGCTGACGGGAAACGTCAAAACGTACCGAAACCTCTTTTTCTGAGAGTGGCGTTCCCGGTGGGATCAGGCAGCGAACAATATCACGGCGTAAGATGCGATATATTTGCTGATTAACGGGCTGGGTAGGATTAAGTTGCGATTCAGCGGCCATGGGTTGTGATTTCTCAGAGAGTTAACCTGAACATACTACCATTCTTTTCCCTGCCATCACATACCCGGCCCGCAGGCCGGGTGGGGTAAATTAACCGCGATGCACGCTGAGTCCGGCATAGGTCTGGCTGACGGGCATCATCTCAACCGTATTGATGTTGACATGCTTCGGCAGATTCGCGACCCACCAGACGGTTTCGGTGATATCTTCCGGCGTCAGCGCATTCGCGTTTTCATAGGTTTTATCCGCTTTCGCGTCGTCGCCTTTGAAACGCACGTTGGAGAATTCAGTTCCGCCTACCAGACCCGGTTCAACATCGGTCACGCGGATCGCGGTTCCGTGCAGGTCGGTGCGCAGGTTCAGGCTGAACTGGCGGACAAAGGCTTTGGTCGCGCCATAGACGTTGCCGCCCGCGTAAGGCCAGCTTCCGGCGGTGGAACCGATGTTAATGATATGGCCACGGTTACGTTCAACCATGCCCGGCAGCACGGCGCGGGTCATGTACACCAGCCCTTTGTTGTTGGTGTCGATCATGTTTTCCCAGTCTTCCACGCTGGCTTTGTGGGCAGGCTCCATGCCCAGTGCCAGGCCAGCGTTATTGACCAGCACGTCAATTTCACGCCATTCGGCAGGCAGGTTGGCAATCATCTCTTCGATGGCGGCGCGGTTGCGGACGTCCAGCTGCGCGGTCAGAATGCTGTCACCCAGCTCGTCTTTTAGCTCCTGCAAACGCTCCTGACGACGCCCTGTTGCAATCACTTTGTGTCCGTTGGCGACGAAGCGACGCGTGATGCTTTCACCAAAACCCGCTGTCGCCCCGGTAACTAAAATAATCATCTCACTGTTCCTCAACGCTTTTTGTGTTGTACTAACATAGCACGCTCTCCGGCACGTCGTTAAGGCAACATTTGTATGACGCCATTGCAGGCCGGCGCAGGCTGGCCTACTCTGGGGAGAAATACCGTGCTCAGGAGTAAACGATGTCGGTCAACAATCCTTTTTTTGAAATTAGCCTGTTGCCTTATCAGGCGCCACGTTTTGATGCGATTAACGACAGCCATTATCGTCCGGCATTTGATGAAGCAATGCGCCTGAAGCGTGCAGACATTGACGCGATTATCGCGCAGCGCGCCGCGCCGGACTTTGACAATACCGTGCTGGCGCTGGAAAAGAGCGGGGCCATGCTGTCGCGCGTGAGCAGCGTGTTCTTCGCCATGACGTCCGCACACACCAACGATGATCTTCAGGCACTGGACGAGCAGTTCTCCACCGAACTGGCCGGGCTGGCGAACGATATCTGGCTAAACGATACGCTTTTCGCCCGCGTGGAAGCCGTCTGGCAGGATCGCGAGGCGCTGGATGCCGAATCCCGACGACTGACGGAGGAGATGTATCAGCACTTTGTTCTTGCTGGCGCGCGTCTGAATGCCGATGAAAAAGCCGAGCTGAAAGCCCTGAATACCGAAGCCGCCACCCTGACCAGCCAGTTCAACCAGCGCCTGCTGGCGGCGAACAAGGCGGGAGGGCTGGTGGTGGACGATGTTCACCAGCTTGACGGGCTCAGTGCGGAGGAGGTGGCTGCCGCGGCTCACGCTGCCGCAGAAAAAGGGCTGACGGATCGCTGGCTGATCCCGCTTTTGAATACCACGCAACAGCCCGCGCTGGCGGCGCTGTCGTTGCGCGAGACCCGTAAAAAGTTGTTCAGCGCGGGCTGGGAACGCACTCAGAAAGGCGACGAAAACGATACGCGCGAGCTGATCCGTCGGCTTACCGCGTTACGGGCAAGACAGGCGCAGCTGCTCGGCTTTGACAACTATGCGAGCTGGAGCATTGCCGATCAGATGGCGAAAACGCCGGAAGCCGCGCTCGAATTCATGCGCGGGATAGTTCCTGCGGCACGCGGCAGGGCCGCGCTGGAGCAGGCGGATATTCAGAAGGTCATCGACGACGAGCAGGGTGGTTTTACGGTACAGGCCTGGGACTGGGCGTTTTATGCCGAACGCGTGCGCTCAGCGAAATACGCGCTGGATGAGTCGCAGATCAAACCCTATTTCGCGCTCAATACCGTGCTGGAAGATGGCGTATTCTGGACCGCCACGCAGCTGTTCGGTATCCGCTTTGTCGAGCGTTTCGATATTCCGGTTTACCACCCGGATGTTCGCGTGTGGGAGATTTTCGACCACACGGGTGAAGGCATGGCGCTGTTCTACGGCGACTTTTTCGCGCGTGATTCCAAAGCGGGCGGCGCGTGGATGGGGAATTTTATTGAGCAGTCTTATGAGTTTGCCGCGCGTCCGGTGATTTATAACGTCTGCAACTATCAAAAACCGGCGAACGGGCAGACCGCGCTAATCTCCTGGGATGATGTGATTACCCTGTTCCACGAGTTTGGCCATACCCTGCATGGCCTGTTTGCCAGCCAGCGCTATGCCACGCTTTCAGGCACCAACACGCCACGTGATTTCGTTGAATTTCCTTCGCAAATCAATGAACACTGGGCCAGCCATCCCCAGGTGTTTGCGCACTTTGCTCGTCATTATCAAACCGGCGAACCGATGCCGGATGCGCTGCGGGAAAAAATGCTCAATGCGACCCAGTTTAATAAGGGTTATGACATGACGGAGCTATTGAGCGCCGCGCTGCTGGATATGAACTGGCACGGCATTCAGGAGCCCGTTGAAGACGTGGAAGCCTTTGAAGCCGCCGCGTTGAAAAAAGAGGGGTTGGATCTTCCAGCCGTACCGCCGCGCTATCGCAGCAGCTATTTCGCCCACATCTTCGGCGGCGGCTACGCGGCAGGGTATTACGCCTATCTCTGGACGCAGATGCTGGCGGACGATGGATATCAGTGGTTTGTCGAGCAGGGCGGTTTGACGCGCGTGAACGGACAGAAATTCCGCGAGGCGATTTTGTCCCGCGGCAACAGCACTGATTTAGCTGAACTTTACCGGAACTGGCGCGGGCACGATCCGAAGATCGAACCGATGCTGGAGAATCGCGGATTGAGTGCGTAAGGCTTTTTAGTGTGGGAACAGAACCGGGCGCGAGGCCCGGTTTTTTCTTTCCCAAAATGAATCCTTAATTCTGCGAAATTTGCAGGAGAATAGGGGTCAGCTTCACGTACCTACACCTTTACTTTTACCCAGTAAGGATCCCCGCGACTTTAGAACATCTGGCGCTTTAACCCGGCTTTATCCGTTGGCCGGACTAAATATACTGCTTCAGCGTCCACGTTTATAAGTCAGCCATCCCTCACAGGATGGCTGTATATTGTTTAATTTAATGAAATACGAACCACACTATCCGGGCCTTTCGTCGTGTTGTCGTCATTGAAGTCCTGCTTCACGGTTACGTATAACGTTTTACCGTCCGGTGTTACCAGAAGACTGTTGGGATGGCTGGTGAACGTCCAGCTGTTTTTCACAGCATAGCTCCCGGCGTCAAGCTGCAACACCTTCCTGGATTCGCGCTGAGTGATGAAAATTTCGTTGCGCTCAGCGTTAAACTTAATTCCCAGCGCATCGCCTTTAAGACGCTTGATAACTTTCCCGCTGCGCTCATCAAATACCAGTGTGGTTTTGGCTTTTGAATCATCAGTCACGAACAGGCGCCCGGTGGCCGGATCTTCTGCCATATTCAGGAACAAATACGCTTTTTTATCTCCCGGCGTCCAGCGCTGTTCGATTTTATACGTCTCCGGGTTAATCACCAGAATTTCACCGCCGCCATTGGCGGCATAAAGGCGGTCTGTCAGCGGCGAATAAATAATCCCCGTCACCCATTTCCCGGCATTTTCGATTCGGGCTTTTAGCGTCATGGTGTTGGCATCAACCACGGAGATAAACCCAGGGTCGGCAACGCCGCCGATAAACAGTTGTCCCTTGTGGAAGAGGATTTCACGCGCACCAACCGGGTCGCCATCCTTGTCTTTGCCTTCAAACATCAGGCGCTGTAGCACCTTGCCGCTTTGCACGTCCACTTTCGATACCCCGCCATCAAGGGTGTTGGTGGTGTAGTAGACCTTGCCATTATCGTCCGCTGCCATGCCGAAGTTTTTCAGGTCGGTGTGGGTTTCACCTTGCGTGGCAAGCGTTGTGGGATCCAGTTTATAGAGCACCCCGCCGTTGACGTTTTTGAAACTCTGTGCGCTCGCAACGTACAACGCGTTTGCCGTTGGGGAGTAAACCATCTCATACAGACCGTCAGCGAGTTCGCGCTGCTTGAGCTCAGCCGAATCCGGGAGGGCTGCTGACGCCGTTGCGCTCAGGGTTAACGCCGCGGTAAGAATGCTTAAGCCCCATGTCTTTCCTTTTAGCCAATGGAATGTGTTCATTTTTTGTTCCTGTCATGCGCGAGCCGCGCTGATTTTGATAAATATACATTTATTTACATTTAACTTACAAAATTACCTGTGCATAATAAAGCAAATAATTATCATTTCCATTCTTATTTGGATGAATGATTTGCACATAACGACAACAACAGACAGGTAACATGATGATTTTTAAAGGCAGGGCTAATCGCGCGAAAGCGCCCGCAGGATTAATTCCTGCTTCCTTCTCACTTTCACTGCTTGCGCTGGCAATGTCCGCCGTCATGCACCCGGCACAGGCGGATGAAAATACGCAAGAACAAGAGATGGTTGTCTACGGTGACGGGAACGGGAGCGCCGACTCGCAGCAGGATTATGCGGTAAAAACCACGCGTTCAGGCACCAAAATGCTGCTGACCCCGCGCGATATCCCCCAGTCAGTCAGCGTCGTGACGCGCCAGCGTATGCAGGATCAAGACCTGCAAACCATTGACCAGGTACTTACCAATGCCACCGGCGTTTCGTCGCAGCAGGTTGATAGCGAGCGTTCCAGCTACTTTTCCCGCGGCTTTGAAATCACCAATTTCGCCTACGATGAGATCCCCACATCAATGGGCGACGCGTGGAATTTTGGCGATGCGCAGGAAGATACTGCCATTTATGATCGTATAGAGATTGTGCGTGGCGCAAACGGCCTGATGACCGGCGCTGGCGATCCGGGAGCAACGGTGAACATGGTGCGTAAACGTGCCGACAGTAAAACCTTCAGGGGCAACGTCAGCGCAAGTTACGGAAGCTGGAACAAACAGCGTTATGTGGGCGACATCTCCGCGCCCCTCAATTCCGACGGCAGCCTGCGTGGGCGCGTCGTGGCAGGTTATCAGGATCAGGACAGCTGGCTCGACAGATATGGCAAGCGCAAGAAATTTCTCTATGGCGTCATTGCAGGCGATGTAACGGAACACACGACGGCCTCGCTGGGCTGGGACTATCAGCAAACAAACACAGCCAACCCGACCTGGGGCGGATTACCCAGCCTGTACAGTAACGGCAGCCGTACCCATTACGATCGCAACGTCAATACCTCGGCAGACTGGACGGGATACTCCGTTGAGTCGCGTAAAGTTTTTGCTAACCTCACCCACAACTGGGATAACGGCTGGTCGGTGCGTTTCAATGGAACCCACGGCGAGCAAACGTTCAATGATACCCTGCTTTATGTGATGGGCAATCCGGACGCCACCACCGGAGAAGGCGCATCAGGCTGGGGTAGTAAGGATCGCGGCAAGCGCACTCTGGACGCCTTTGATGCCTACGCCAGCGGGCCTTTTGAACTTCTCGGGCGTCAACATCAGCTGATGGCCGGAGCCAACTATAGCCGACAGCACAATGCTACCTTCAGCAAAGACGGGCCAATGGACAGTGCTCAGATTGGCATCTTCAACAACAGCTGGGACGGCAGCGTGGCCGAGCCGGAGTGGGGCGACTGGTATCAAAATGCGGATGATATCGTGCGGCAAAAATCGGCGTATACGGCGGCACGCCTGTCGCTGGCGGATCCGTTGTCGCTAATCGTTGGCGCACGTTATACCCAGTACAGCTCAGATGGCAGCAGCGGCGATATGCGTAAATACAACACCACCCCTTACGGCGGGCTGGTGTATGACATCAACGACAGCCTTTCCGCTTACGCCAGCTATACCTCAATTTTTGCCCCGCAAACCAAACGCACGAAAGAGGGGGCATGGCTCTCTCCCGTCACCGGTAAAAATTATGAAACCGGCCTGAAGGCAGACTGGATGGACGGTCGACTGACCACCAACGTTGCCGTATTCCGCATAGAACAGGAGAACGCGGGGGAGGAAATCAGCGGGGTATTCGTTAATGGATCCAGCGAACAAGCTTATCGCGCAACCAAAGGCGCAGTGAGCAAAGGGGCGGAATTTGAGGTGAACGGTGCCGTTACCGACAATCTACAGCTTACCTTCAGCGCGACCCGCTATGTTGCCCGTGATTCAGATGGCCGCTTCAACAGCTTTGCGCCGCAGACGCAGCTTAAGGTGTTCAGCCGTTACCGCGTCCCGGCGCTTCCGGATCTGACCGTAGGCGGCGGCGTGAACTGGCAGAATCAGGTGTACAAAGATGTCACCGGTCCGGACGGCGAGACGCAGCGCCTCTATCAGGGCAGCTATCCGCTCGTCGACTTGTTCGCGCAGTATCAGCTGACGAAACAGCTGGCGGTGCAGGCAAACGTTCGTAACCTGTTCGACCGCGAATACTACTCATACCTTGATGACTCTGCCGTCTATGGCGAACCGCGTAGCGTCTCGGTAAGCATGAGTTACACATTCTGATCTAATCAGCTTATCGCTATCCTGGCCATCACCTGTTCCGAAATGCGCTTCGGCCCCACCAGCGGCAACGACACGGCGATGGCCGCCATGCCATTGCCATCCTGGTAACGAATAAAGTGCCGGTTTGAACGGGTGACGAGCCTGGTGCCGGAAACATTGGATCAGTTAAAGAAGTCGTATGTTGGATATGCAATAAAACAGCCAGACGCAAAAGCGTAAATATTCAATGAACAGGACGCCCTCAGACTCGAGGGGCATCCTGAGCAATACTAAAAGGGGACCTGTTTCATCCTGAAGCGATGCGTCTCTTTATGCAGTTTCATGCGCCTATCGGTAAATATCCCTGCCACTCTGGAAGATCGCGGTGCCCTGTATCGCAGGGTGTCAGATGAATAAACAACCCTCCAACCTTTTCAAGCAACAGGCAATCATCAACCTCTTTTAAATTATCCTTATGTTGTTGATCGACACCGCAAAGTAGCGTTAGTAATGCTTTCTCCTTAGCCTGCCGGGCATTTTCGGCGACGAACAGATCATATTCGTGCAGTTCTGCAAGCGTATCCGGCCTGTAACCACCCGCATTGACGAAAAATAATCTCTTCGTAGACTGGGGCGGCTCCGGGGAAAGCGTGACAGAGTATCCGTCGGCCCACGTGATACGGCTATAGCCGTCTATATGAATTTTATCACTATCACCAAACCATGCTTCACGCAGTGCAGGCCAGGCATCATTGGGCTTACGTGCCGCCACAAACTGGATGTCGTGGACTTCAATATTGGATTTACCGGCATTTCCGCCGACATAAAACATATACAAATTCATACAACCCTCAGAAGTTATTTAATCGCTATATATTTAACTATATAGCGAGTTGGGCTACAACTGTGCAAAAGACATTGATGACAATGAGTTCAAGATTCTTCTACGCAAAGCCACGAGGAGTTTACGCAGCATGTTTCATGAACTATTGCCCACAATTGGATGACAACATCTGACTAAGTCGACCATGCACCACCCAGACCGATTTCCTTTAATTCAACCTTGCATCAACGGCGCGCTTGAGGAGGTTGTCATTGCGGTGATTTTTCTGGAAAATTCGATATATAAAAGAATATATAACGAGAGGGTGTTTATGGCCAGGAAACGAATGCAGGTTGCGCTGGTGGCGGTTGCGCTGCTGCAAATGCCATCCATGGCGCTGGCAAAGGATATCAGGGTGACTTATGCCGGTTCCATGGGCAAAGTAATGGACCAGGGGTTAGGTCCGGCTTTTTCCAGAGCAAATAACGACGGCTATCAGGGGCAGGGTCAGGGTGCATACGGGATGGCACGCCTGCTGGCAAGCCACAAAATTGAGGCCGATGTGTTTGTCTCCATCACCCCGGGGCCGATGCAAATTCTCAAAGACGCCGGGCTGATAGATGAGGCGGTCCCTGTCGCCAGTACCAGCATGGTGGTCGCTTACAGCCCTGAGGGTAAACATGCAGCGCAGTTTGAACAGGCCAGCAGAAAGAAAGACGGCTCGTGGCTGACTCTGCTGACGCAGAAAGATGTCTTATTTGGCCGCACCGATCCTTATGTCGACCCAAAAGGCCAGAATATTGTGTTTAGACTGATGCTGGCGGAAAAGTATTACAACATGCCGGGCATCACCGATAAAATTTTAGGCTCGCTGCAAAACCCACAGCAGACTCATCAGGAAGGAGGGCTGCTGGCGCGTCTGGAAAGCGGTCAGGTGGATGCAGCAGCGGGATACGAGAGTGAAGTTCGCTCAGCGCATTTGCCGTATGTCGCGCTGCCGGATGAAATAAACCTCAGCAACCCGGCGATGACGAAACAGTGGTATGACACCGTCAGTTTTACCATTAAAGACAGTAAAGGCCAGGATCAAATCCTGCACACTCAACCAATGGTGTTCTATGCGGCGGTGCTGAAAAACGCGCCGAATGGTGTAGAACAGGGACAAAAGTTCGTATCGTTCATGCAAAGCGCCGAGGGGCAGAAATTGTTCAAAGCGTTTGGCTACGCCGAACCTAAAGGAGACGGCTTATACGTCCGCTAAGAAAACCGGGCTGGGTGGCGGGGTGGTTATCTCTGCCCGCTATCCTGCTGTTAAGTATCCCCTTTATCACGCTGATTAGCGTCACGCCCTGGCATCATCTGAAGCTGGCCTGGCGCGACGACAGCGCCATTGCCGTCTCAATGGGACTGGGTGTGCTGGCGCTCGGAATTATCATTCTTATCGGCATGCCGGTGGCATGGTGGCTGTCACAAGCCACGGGTCGAAAACGATTGATCGGTGAACTGCTGGTGATGATCCCACTGCTGACGCCACCGCTGGCAATGGGGATTTTGCTGGTTTCGGCTTTCGGGCCTTATGGCGTGATTGGCCGCTGGCTTTCACTGTTGGGAGCTACGCTGGTAAATAATCCGGCGGCGTTTGTGCTGGCTCAGGTTTACGGCGCTTTGCCTTATTTTATCGTGGTGTCGCGTTCGGCGTTTGCCACTGTTCCCAAAAATATTCTTGAAGCGGGACAAACGTTGGGAGCTTCTCCCTGGAACCGCTTTCGTTTTCTTACATTACCCCTGGCATTGCCTGGGCTGGCTTCTGCCGTAACACTCGCCTGGGTTCGCGCGGTAGGCGAGTTCGGGATCGTGATGATCTTTGCTTATTTCCCGCAGGGTATACCGGTAAAGCTGTATACCAATCTGCAAAATGACGGGGTGGACACAGTATATACTTTGCTATGGATGCTGCTGGTAGTGACGCTTCCCCTGCCAATGGTCTGCTTTGCTCTTGGCAAACGAATGGCCAGGAAATGAACACCCCTTAGATCGTCCGTTCCTCGTTCATAGCGGATGAGCTTGCTCACGTTTCCTTTTCAGCGGGCTACCTCGAATAACCCCAAACCGGATTCTTCATAAAAGGCCACACACAGAAACCTCCAGTCAGTCAGACTGAAAGTACAGGGCAGGAAGAAAATGTGGCGCGCGCTGGATATGTCTTACAATCGGATCGGTGGGATTATGCTGTGGGAACCATGGAGGCGTAAATCGGTACGTCGCGATAGCGGAAGAAATTACGTAAAGTTAACGTTGTATGCTCTTTGTCTCCCGAAGCCAGAACCGGGCTTTGCGCCCGGTTACTCTTGTATTAACCACATGTCCGACTCTTCGAACATCTCCTCAAGCATGCGGTTGAGCTTTTCACGGTCGCTTTTGCTGGCGTCGCTGTTCAGGCCGTTCGCTTGCATTGGCTTAACCGTCACGCTGGCATCAGGAAAAATCCGGTGCACGCGTTTTGTCAGTTCGGCCAGAATGATTTCCCTGGCTCCCTCCAGCCCCTGTACGTTTCGCTTGTCATAAACCAGTTCCACAAACATGATTGTTTACCTTATGGATATTACGCATGTGATTCAGCCTGAACGTAAAATACTACTGTATATGGGTACAGTCAAACGACGTTCAGCCTAAAGCATTGTCCAGAGCAATGCAGACAGCGTTGCCAGCCCCCCCAATACGACCAAAAACACCGTCACGCCGCGAAGCTCTGCCAGCGAGGGGCGGGTGTATATGAGGTACGCCGGGATAAGGAACAGGATCACCGCGATCAGTGGTCCGCAGAACATTTCAATCAGGCTGAGCACATCCGGATTGGCATAAACAATGCCATAGGTCAGCAGGAACAGCGCCAGAGAGGCCAGCCGCTTGCTGGCGTTGGCCTTTTTGCCGGATACGCTGGCAGCCAGCTGACCAAACGTTTGTGCGACCGACAGACCTACGCCGAGGAAGGATTTCGTCATACCGATGATAGCGATGAGCGGGGCAATGTGGTAAATCAGGCTGAAATCACCGTTTCCCTTCATCACCGACAGCACATTCAGGTTTTCCGCCTTCGCTCGCACAAAGTTGTCATGGGGGATCCCCAGCACGCAGCTCAGCACGAAAAAGAGGATACTGGCGAAGATAGCTAAGTAGGCGATACGGATCACGAACAGTGCCTTTTTCTCACCCTCCGCTTTCCTCTCCCGGTAGTAAGAGCTCAGCGGGGAGACCATAGGCGCACAGCAAAACGAGAAGGTAATAAGCGGCAGCGTCAGCCAGATATTTTTCAGCGTTACCGGCAGCGGCGTGGCGTTCATTTCAGCGGCCGTATCGGTCAGGTTAGACAGATGCCATCCCGGGATAAGTGATACGGCGATCAGCAGTACAGATGCCGCGAACGGCAGCGCCAGTGCGCTCATAATGGCCACGACTCTGTCCCGGCCCTTGCTAAGCACCACATACAGCGCAGCAACCACGATAAACGACAATGGCCCACGGCTGAGGGCGGTAATATGCAGATGCTCCACCAGTAAATTACTCAGCGCATTAATCAGCGCCACCCCGTATACCAGGGTTACCGGGAAGAAGGTCACACAATAGAACAGGGTGATCAGCTTTTCACCCCTTCCGCTGAAGAAGGAGCCGAAGATCGGCAACGTGCCGTTTTCAGTCTTCTCTTCACGCATATACACACGACAAAGGAGTAAATGGGGGATCAGGGATAACGGCAGCCCCAGCAGGAGCATAACCAGAAAAATAACCGGACCACGGGTGCCGATTTCCACGGGAAGGAACAGTGTTCCCGCTCCGACGGCTGTACCATAAAGGCCCAGCGTCCAGATATTATCCTGCCAGTGCCAGTTAGAGCGTGTTGTAATATTAGCTGAGAGAGTTGTGGCTTTATTCATCATATTTTACCGCGTTGTTAGAGGGACGACGACTTATTTAGTTTTTATCTGTCTGTAGTCGTCGCTGCGCCATTACGTCACGGGTGGGAGGGGTTTGATGTTGCATACCGAAAACCTTATGTGTATGCCTGCAATAACTATCGTTATTCTTTGACGATGTTTTAACAGGCGGTTAATTAAGAAAGGGATTTGTTAAATTAACGAACAAATAACGACTGACTTTCCCTGCCTGCACGTCTGTTAATTAAAGAATAAACACCCTGTTTTATTAAGTACCATAAGGCGCCATCATATTGAAGGGGGGCTTATTTAATTATTTTATTGGGCGTGAAATAATCCCGTTATGCCTGAAATTAAAAAACAGAATGTAGACAATCGTGTAACCCGCTCGTAGCTTTCGAACCGTCTTGTAACATAACGCTCTCTTTATGGTGGCGAAGGGGTTAAGGACGTCGTATGCCTGCTATTAAACGCCCCATAAGAAAATCCTCTTCTATACTCAGTTACGTTTAGTGAAATATGCCGCCGCTCCACACGTCGCGTTCCCTTAATAGTGGCGGGCAGCAGGGGTATATATTCACGAAAACGCCTTAATAATGGTCAATTTTGCATTTTAGAGGGGGTTTCCTGGTATGTTGCATTCTCAATCCTCGCGGGTCGGTAGCATTTTGCTGCTGCTGACCGCGATAATAGCCTTCGCGGTGGCGCTATACGCCTGGTGGACGCCGCTTACCGGCGTCACTGGCACCATTGGCGCACTGGGCGTGGTCATTGCCAGCGTAGTGCTGGCGATCCTGACCTTTATGTTACGTGCGGCATCGCGTCGCGGGGCGCGCGTTTTTCTGATTATTGTCACCCTGGTGGTGTTGGCGGGTATTGCTTTCGCCGCCGCGCTGCTGCACCAGTTCATCATAACGGCAGCCATGGTGGTCGGCCTGATTGGTCTGATTATGCTGAGCAGCCATTCCGCTCGTTACAACCATCCCGTCAGAAGCTGAGGAGCCGCCCGTGCACAACGATAAGCATTATCCCTTCATAAAAGTCAGCATGACGGCGCTGGCGCTGCTGGTCGCTCCGCTCGCGCTACAGGCGCAGGATAAGGCCGCTGAAGCCTCGCAGGGGACACAGGAATCACTGAACATTGATGCGGCCGATCAGCAGGCGCCCGGAACCACAAAAACCACCGACGATGCCTCAACCGGCAGCGGTGATGGAAAGAGAGTCGCCTCGGCCAGCCAGCCAGCGACGCCGCTGGTGCCCGGCACCGCCACCTGGGACAGCTTCCACGGCCAGCTTAACGCGCAGAAATACAGTCCCCTGACCCAAATTACGGCGGATAACGTCGGGAAATTAACGAAAGTCTGGGAGTTCCATACCGGCGACGTCTCGGATGGTAAAGGCGATACGCCAGCTACCGTCTGGTCCGCAACGCCCATTTTCGCCAACGATACGCTCTACATTGGCACGCCATTCGATCGCCTGATTGCGCTGGATCCGGGGACGGGTAAAGAGAAGTGGCACTATGACACCAAATCGTCGCGCAAGGCGCTGACCCAGCCGGTGCTGAAAAATCGCGGCGTTTCCTACTGGCAGGCTAAAAATCCGGTGACAGGTGAGGCATGCCAGAAGATGGTCTATATGGGCACCGTTGATGGCAAGCTCTTTGCGCTGGACGCCGATTCAGGCAAACCGTGCAGCGGCTTTGCGAACAACGGCGTGCTGGATTTGAACCAGTGGAATACCGTTAACGCGAAGTATCCGCTCTCTGTCCTGCAACCGCCAACCGTTGTCGGCAACCATCTGCTGGTGGGCTGGGCCGGGAAGGACTGGGCCTATGCCGAAGCCCCTCCGGGCACCGTATTTTCAGTCAACGCCCAGACCGGTAAGCTTGAGTGGACCTTTGAGGCGATCCCGGCAGAGATCCGCAAGCGTACCGGTACCGCCAACGTCTGGACGCACATGTCCGCCGACGAGGCTAACGGGCTGGTCTATCTCCCGGTCTCATCGCCGTCTCCCAACTATTGGGGCGGCAACCGCGTAGACGCTATTCCGCTTGGCACCTCGACCACCGCCCTGGACATCAACACCGGTAAAGTGGTCTGGTCACGTCAGTGGGTACACCACGACGTCTGGGATTACGATATCAACTCCGCCCCGACGCTGATGGACATCACCGTAGACGGCAAGCAGATCCCGGCGCTGGTGCAGGCCACCAAGCAGGGTTTCCTGTTTGTGGTTAACCGCCTGACGGGGGAGGACGTATGGCCAATCGAAGAACGTCCGGTTCCGCAGGGTGATGGTTCGGTCCAGGGCGAAGTTCTCTCGCCCACGCAGCCATTCCCGACCAAACCCGCGCCGCTGCTCGACCAGTCGAAAAAACCGGAAATCTGGAAGCTGGCGGATATCGTCGGTGGCGGCCAGTGCTCCCGTCTGTGGGATAACCTGACCTATGAAGGAATGTATACCCCGCCAACCACCAAAGGCGAAGGCACGCTCACCTATCCCGATAGCGCCGGCGGCGTCCAGTGGGGTGGGGTGGCGTTCGATCCGCAAAAACAGATCGCCATCGTCAACACCTCGCATATCGTCCAGTACGTGAAGCTGTACAGCCGTGAGGATTACGATAACGCAGACAAAGACTCCGGCAACGAAAGCGGCTTTGCCCCACAGGAAGGCGCCCCGTACGGTATGCGTCTGCTGGTGGCGAGCAACTGGCTTGGCATGCCGTGCTGGCAACCGCCGTTTGGTGAAATCGTGGCGCTGGACATGCACACGGGCGATGTGAAATGGCGTCGTCCGGTTGGCGCCTCCCAGCAGTATGGCTTCTTCATGCCGGAAAGCTGGGGTTCGCCTACCATTGGTGGTCCGGCAGTGACGGCGGGCGGCGTGATCTTCATCGGTGCCTCAATGGATGCCAAAGTGCGTGCCTACTCGGTAGAGAGCGGTGAAGAGCTGTGGTCCGATCAGGCCGAAGCTCCGGCGGTAGCGAACCCGTCCGTCTATGAATATAAAGGTCGCCAGTATGTGGCCTTCGTGGCTGGCGGGAATACGATCCTGAAGGATCAGGTGGGCGATCAGGTGGTGGTCTACGCCTTGCCGGAATAATTCAGCAGGAAGGGGAAATAAGCGTGGGGCCTGCGGGCCCCACTTTATTTTGCAGTAGTTGTTTTACCGACGCGTTATTTATCGGCTGATGCGCCAGCACGCGCTGACATCTGCTCGGCGGACTTCAGATGCTGCTCAACGACCGGAGTGTGCTCGTTGGCCAGAGCCTTCACATCTGGATCGTCGATTTTACTGGCGTCGCTTTTAAGCTTCGACAGCACCTTCTCGTGGTCCTTCACGCCAGCATATTCCATATACATTTTGTCAAAAGCGTCACCGCGCTGGTTTTCCAGCCTTGAGTTCAGGGCTTTATGCGCGGCGTCTGGTTCGGTCGGCAGCTCCACGCCCTTTTTCTGGGCAACGGTCTTGACTTTGGTCAGCGCGGCGCCGTGATCGTCGACCATTTTCTGGGCGAATGTTTTCACTTCACTGGTTTGGGCCTTGTCGAGGGCGAGCCTGGCGGCGGCAACTTCGTTGATATTGGCCTGCGCCATGTCCTTCAATGCTTTCTCGTCGCCGGAGCTGAGTCTGGCGTCCGGTTGAGCCTGGCCCGCAGTTTGAGTTTGCGCGGCGCTGGTTGTCTGGGCTTGTACGCCAACGGTGCTGAACATTGCTGCAACTGCTGATACGGCTAGCAGCCTTTTCAGGGTTTTACTCGTGTGCATATTGTTCTCCTGATGGTCATGGTACAGGTAAGTTTCAATTGCTTCAGGCGCAACCGGCAGATAAATGGCGACTGCACAGGTCAGTATAGTAGATGAACCTGCTGTACCCGCTGTTCAGGTCAGTAATGGCTGGTCGTGATGCTCAATCCTTCTACAATATTGATACGGATCATTTACATATTTGCTGCTAATGTTAAATATATAGATTCATCAACAGGAGGAATGATATGAAAAAAGCACTATTAGGGAGTGTATTGGCTTTAACAGTAGCAAGCTTCGGCGCGTCTGCGGCAGATATGATTTCCAAGGATGAAGCGCACCACTTCAAGCTTGAATACCTTGGTAATGTATCTGTAGGGGCTTCAGGTGGACAAATTTCTTCACCTTCAGATCTTCATCAAAAACTCTCAAAACTGGCAGACGAGAAGGGCGGGAAATACTACGTCATCATTGCTGCCCGCGAGCATGGCCCTAACTTCCAGGCCGTTGCAGAAGTCTTTAAATAATTTTCTCGAATAACACAAAAACCCGCTAATGGCGGGTTTTTGCCTACAAACAGCCAAAAAAATGCCCCTGATGCGGGGCGAGTGTGAGTCAAAGCTTTTCTTATATTTATCTTTTTTGTGCTCTAAGGCTTTGGGACAATAACACCTTGTTTAAATAATGCAATCTAAATGCATATTTAAATGCGACAGCAGCATACGTTACACAGATAGTCTACTCTTTACATACAGTTATGGTTAAAGGCAGTTAATCGTTAGCTGTCGCCTGCTGGAGAATGGAAACAGTAAACGGTTGCAAGAGGTAAACATGAACGTTGACGCACTGACGCAAAAGGCAGAAGAAGAAATTTCAGCGCTTATAACCAAAAAAATTTCAGAGTTACGTAAAAAAACAGGGCAGGAAGTGTCTGAAATTGAGTTTATCGCTCGTGAAGCCATGACAGGCCTCGAGGGGTATGAGGTAAAAATCAAACTTATTTAATCAAAATTATTACCTGTTTTCGGGTCACTGGATAAAGCAGAACGGCAAACGTCAGCTAAGACTTTCCTGCGCGTGGCAGGATTGAAGCCAAAAAGCCCGGTGACGCTGCGCTTACCGGGCCTACAATTAACGCAATCCACAGGCCGGGCAGGGCGTAGCCGCCACCCGGCTTACCAGGCTTACACTATCGCGTTCGGGCACGCTTCGCCCTTTTCGAGTTGACGCAAATTCCCCAGCGTGGTTTCCGAAATGCTGATCAGCGCTTCGGCGGTCAGGAACGCCTGGTGTCCGGTGAACAACACGTTGTGACAGGCAGACAGGCGACGGAACACGTCGTCCTGGATCACGTCATTAGATTTATCCTCAAAGAACAGATCGCGTTCGTTCTCATACACATCCATACCCAACGCGCCGATTTTTTGCGTTTTCAACGCTTCGATAGCCGCCTGAGAGTCGATCAGCCCGCCGCGGCTGGTATTGATGATCATCACGCCGTCTTTCATCTGGTCGAACGCCGACTGGTTAAGCAGATGATAGTTCTCCGGGGTCAGCGGACAGTGCAGGGAGATAACGTCAGACTGCGAGAAGAGCGTTTTCAAATCGACATACTCCACGCCCAGCTCCAGCGCAGCGGCGCTTGGGTACGGATCAAACGCCAGCAGGCGCATGCCAAATCCTTTCAGGATGCGAAGGGCGGCCACGCCAATTTTGCCGGTACCGATGACGCCTGCGGTTTTACCGTACATGGTAAAGCCGGTCAGCCCTTCCAGAGAGAAGTTAGCATCACGGGTTCGCTGATAGGCACGGTGAATACGACGGTTGAGCGACATCATCATCCCGACCGCATGTTCTGCCACGGCTTCCGGAGAATAGGCCGGGACGCGAACGACCTTCAGACCCAGCTCTTTGGCGGCATCGAGATCGACGTTGTTAAAGCCCGCGCAGCGCAGGGCAATGTATTTCACGCCCTGTTTTTTCAACTCTTCCAGCACCGGTCGGCTACCGTCGTCGTTAACGAAGATACACACGCCTTCGCAGCCGTGGGCGGTTTTAGCCGTCTTTTCAGTTAGCAGAAAGTCGAAAAATTCAAGATCGAAACCGTACGTCTCGTTAACATGTTGCAGATACTTTTTGTCGTACTGCTTTGTGCTATATACCGCGAGTTTCATAAGACTTTCTCCAGTGATTTTGGAACCACGTTAGCATGTTTAAAATTATCTTACAATTTTTCAAAATTCATTGAAATCAATAAGTTCTATGAATTATTGTAGAGCATCTACTCTTAAAAATGGCATTACCTTCAACTGACTGGCTAAACATGCGACAATGAGCGGCAAGAACGGCTTATTTTTTTCGCAAAATCAGGATATTAACTGCCCATGAAGGGTAAATACAAAGCCGCAATCGCGCTATTACTGCTGCTATTTCTTGTGCCGCTGACGCTGCTGATGACGCTCGCCCAGTGGGTACCCACGCTCGCCGGGATCTGGCTCCCCGTTGGAACGCGCATCGCGTTTGAAAAAAGCCCACGGCTCACGCGTCACGCCCTGATCATCCCCGATCTCCGCTATCTGGTAGAAGAGTGTGAAATTGCCCGCGTGGAAAACGTGACCCTGTCACATCCCAGCCGCTGGGATCTGGATATTGGCGCACTTACACTTAACTCTGTCTGCCTGAGCAAATTACCGCAATCGGCGCCCTCAACGGTGGCGCCGAAAACGCTGGCGCAGTGGCAGGCCATCCTGCCCAACACCTGGCTGACCATCCACCGCTTTACCCTTTCTCCCTGGCAGCAGTGGGAGGGTGAGCTGCAAGCCTCACTCACGCCAGCCCGCCAGGACATCACCTATAACGGCGAGCAGGTGAGCATTAAGGGGCAGTTGCGCGGCCAGACCCTCTCCATCAGCCAGTTCGATGTGCAACTGCCGGATCAGCCGCAGCCCGTGAAGCTGGTTGGTGAATTTACCCTGCCGCTGGTGCCGGACGGCGTGCCGGTGAAAGGGCATACGGTCGCGACCTTTAACGTGCCACAGTTATCCTCGCTGGTCGATGCCGATCTGGACTGGGAGGACAATCAGGGCCAGCTGGTGGTCATGGCGCGGGACAACCCCGAGCCGCTGCTCGATTTACCGTGGCAGATCACCGCTCAGCAGCTGACCATCAGCGACGGACGCTGGAACTGGTTAGCCTCCGGCGTGCCAATGAGCGGACGCGTCGGGCTGAAAGTGGATAACTGGCAGCAGGGGCTGGAGAAAGCCACCTTCACGGGGCGGCTCAACGTGCTGACCCAGGGGGATGCGGGTAAGGGCAACGCGGTGCTGAATATCGGTCCCGGCTCGCTCAGTATGGATAACAGCGCTATGCCGCTGCACCTGAGCGGGGAAGCCAAGCAAAACGATCTGATCCTGTATGCCAGGCTCCCGGCGATGCTGACCGGCAGCCTTTACGATCCGCAGCTTACGTTTGAACCCGGCGCTTTATTGCGCTCGCGCGGGCGCATCATCGACTCGCTGGATATCGATGAGATCCGCTGGCCGCTGGCGGGCGTGAAGCTCACGCAGAAGGGCGTGGACGGCCGCCTGCAAGCCATTCTGCGGGCGCATGAAAACGAGATGGGCGATTTTGAGCTGCATCTGGACGGCCAGGCTAACGACTTTTTACCGGACAACGGTTTGTGGCAGTGGCGCTACTGGGGTAAAGGGAATTTCACGCCAATGAACGCGCGCTGGGATGTCCGGGGAACCGGGGAGTGGCGCGACAACGTTATCGAACTGACCGATCTTTCCACGGGGTTCGACAAATTGCAGTACGGTACGATGCTGGTCAGCAAGCCGCGCCTGGTGTTGGATCACCCGGTGCGCTGGTCGCGGGACCCGGATAACCCCACCTTTAGCGGCGCGCTCGCGCTTAACGCCGGGCAAACAAGCTTTTCAGGCGGAAGCGTGCTGCCGCCGTCCGTTTTGACCTTCAGCGTTGACGGGACAGACCCGACGGTGTTCCAGTTTAAAGGGAACCTGCATGCGGACGACATCGGCCCGGTCCAGGTGAATGGACGCTGGGACGGCGAACGCCTTCGCGGTCAGGCCTGGTGGCCAAAACAGTCTCTTACGGTGTTTCAGCCGCTGATCCCGCCAGACTGGAAAATGACCCTGCGCGGCGGCGAAATGTACGCGCAGGTGGCTTTCTCCGCGGCCCCCGATCAGGGGTTTGAGGCCGGGGGGCACGGGGTGCTGAAAGCGGGCAGCGCGTGGATGCCGGATAACGAGATCAACGGCGTGGATTTTGTTCTTCCGTTCCGCTTAAGCCAGGGTACCTGGTCGCTGGGCACGCGCGGGCCGGTAACGTTACGAATCGACGAGGTGAAAAACCTGGTCACAGCCCGAAATATCACCGCGGATCTCCAGGGCGATTATCCCTGGACCGAAGCGAACCCGCTCCTGCTCACCAACGTGAAGGTGGAAGCGCTCGGCGGGAAAATCACCATGCAGCAGTTGAGAATGCCGCAGCACGATCCGGCTTTACTGCGCGTGGATAATATTTCCTCCAGCGAACTGATAAGCGCGGTGAATCCGAAGCAGTTTGCCATGTCCGGCCCGGTGAGCGGCGCGCTGCCGTTCTGGCTGGACAATGAAAAATGGATCATTAAAGATGGCTGGCTGACCAACCCGGGGCCGATGACGCTGCGCATCGACCAGGACACGGCGGATGCCATTGTGAAAGACAACATGGTTGCCGGGGCGGCGATCAACTGGCTCCGCTATATGGAAATTTCGCAGTCGTGGACAAAACTCAATGTGGATAATCTGGGTGTGTTAACCATGCAGGCGGCCATTAAAGGCACCAGCCGCGTCGAAGGCAAAAGCAGTTTCGTAAACCTGAATTACACCCATGAAGAGAACATTTTTACCCTCTGGCGCAGCCTGCGCTTTGGGGACAATCTGCAAACATGGTTTGAGCAACATGCGGCGATACCCCTTCTCCGCGGTTCGACAGGCAAGGAAAGTGAGGAACAACAATGAAAAAGAGGGCTGGTGTACTCACCGTGGCCGTCGTCGCGCTGCTGTCAGGCTGCACGCCGCGCATTGAAGTGGCGGCGCCCAAAGAGCCGATCACCATCAACATGAACGTGAAAATCGAGCATGAAATCCATATCAAGGTGGATAAAGACGTTGAAGCCCTGCTGAAATCCCGCAGCGATCTGTTCTGAGGATGTCATGAAACGATTAGCTCTGATGTTACTGGCGCTGGGGATGAACGTTCACGCCGCCACGCTTACGCTCAACGATGCGCGTGCCCAGGGGCGCGTAGGGGAAACCCTGAGCGGCTATCTTGCGCCCGTTCAGCACGACGCTGAAACCCTGGCGCTGGTGAACCGTATCAACGCCGCACGCACGGAAAGTTACCAGCAGCTGGCTGACAGTAATAATTTGCCCGTCGACGAGGTGGCGAAAATGGCGGGGCAAAAGCTGGTGGCCCGCGCGCAGCCGGGTGAGTACGTGAAGGGAATTAACGGCAAGTGGCTGAAAAAATAGCTAGCGGTAACGCTTACGGTATTCGCCCGGCGAAACCCCGAAACGCTGCTTAAAGGCGGTGGAAAAATGGCTATGGTCGGTAAAGCCCCAGCTGTAGCCAATCCCCGCCAGCTTTTCGTCATCGCTGATGGAACGCAGCGCCTGAGCGCATAAATCGAGGCGACGGTTCTTAATATACTGCGCCACCACCAGCCCTTTCCCGGCAAACATGCGGTACAAGCTACGCACGGACATGCCACTCTCTGAGGCTATCCACTCCGGTCTTAACGCCTCCGACTGAATATGATCATCAATCAGGGACAAAACGTGGCGGAACTGACGCTCCTTGCGCGGCAGCACCTCGTCACGCTGCTGGAAGGCCGGACGCAGCAGACACACCATCGCCTCCAGCGCCGCTTCGCTTTCACTGGCGCTGAGATCGGCATTGCCCATGCTCTCCTGCAACAGACGGTAGCTCAGCTGTACGGTAGGCAGACTGCGGGAGAGGGGCAGCGCGCACCTCACTTCCTGAAAACGCGCGTGTTGCTCAATGATTTGCCGCGGGAGCAGGAGCGAAATCTGGCGGGAACGCTCCTGCCAGTAAATGGAGCACGGGCGGGAGGCGTCAATCAGCGTGATATCCCCGGCTTTCAGCATCGCGCGCTGGTCGTCCTGTTCGATTCCGGCGCTGCCTTCCAGCTGAAACACGGTGTAGAACCAGGCATCGTTGCCGTTTTTGATCTCCTGACGGGTGCGAAACAGGTTAACGCCTGCGGCGGTCACCGTGCTCAGTTTCAGACTTTGGGTATAGCTGGTTTCCAGCTCGCCGAGAAACGCCCCCTCTAACGGACGTGCCGCAAAGCGCCCACAAACCTGGTTAATTTGCGCCAGCCACTGCTGAAAATTGTCCTGTTCGCTTGCACACGCCATTGATGTTCTCGCTGCACCGTCACTGTTTTCGCATTGTTGCATTTATGTTGCATTTTGTCAGGGCTACGAGGCTGACTATAGGAAAGAACACTCAACGGTTACAGCGATATAAGCGGGAATTATCACGATTTGCGGAGCCTGTCACAGCTGGCAAAGCGAATGTCACACAGACAAAAGCAGGAATGCGAATCCCCTCTTAGACTGCATACACACCCTGCGAAGCATAACGAAGGAGTATCCTATGTCCGAATCACACGTCGCCATCCTGCCGGGCGTGCAGCAGTTTTTAGATCGCCAGCACGGCCTGTGGATCGAAGGGCGTCAGGCGGCATCCGATAGCGAAAAGCGTCTGAACGTCTACAACCCGGCGACCGGAGAGGTTATTGCCACCACCGCCGATGCCAGCGTCGATGATGTCGATCGTGCGGTGATGTCTGGCTGGCGCGCCTTTGTCGCCCGAAGCTGGGCCGGACGGCTGCCGGCAGAGCGTGAACGTATCCTGCTGCGGTTTGCGGATCTGGTGGAACAGCATGGCGAAGAGCTGGCACAGCTCGAAACCCTGGAGCAGGGGAAATCGATTAACATTTCCCGCGCCTTCGAGGTGGGCTGCACCCTGAACTGGATGCGCTACACGGCAGGGCTGTCCACCAAAATTGCCGGTAAAACCCTCGATCTCTCGATTCCACTGCCGCAGGGCGCGCGTTATCAGGCGTGGACGCGTAAAGAGCCGGTGGGAGTCGTGGCGGGGATTGTGCCGTGGAACTTCCCGCTGATGATTGGCATGTGGAAAGTGATGCCCGCGCTGGCGGCAGGTTGCTCCATCGTGATCAAACCGTCGGAAACCACGCCGCTCACCCTGTTACGGGTGGCGGAACTGGCGAGCGAGGCGGGGATCCCGGAGGGTGTTTTCAACGTGGTGACCGGCAGCGGCGCCGTCTGTGGCGCGGCGCTGACCTCGCACCCGCGCATTGCCAAAGTGAGCTTTACCGGTTCGACGGCGACGGGCAAGCAGATTGCCCGCGCGGCGGCGGACACGCTAACGGGCGTGACGCTGGAGCTGGGCGGCAAAAACCCGGCCATCGTGCTGAAAGATGCCGATCCGGCGTGGGTGATTGAAGGGCTGATGACCGGCAGCTTCCTGAACCAGGGGCAGGTCTGCGCGGCCAGCTCGCGCATTTATATTGAGGCTCCGCTGTTCGATACGCTGGTCAGCGGGTTTGAACAGGCCGTGAAATCCCTCAGCGTCGGGCCGGGCATGTCGCCGGAGGCGTTTATCAACCCGCTGGTGTCGCGCGCCCACTGCGATAAGGTTCAGGCGTTCCTGGATGAGGCGAAGGCGCACAATGCGGAGCTGATCGCCGGGAACCGGGGGCCAGACGGCAAAGGCTATTACGTTTCGCCAACGCTGGTGGTCAACCCGGATAATCATCTGCGACTGACGCGTGAAGAGGTCTTCGGGCCGGTGGTGAACCTGGTTCGTGTGGCCGATGGGAAAGAGGCGCTTCAGCTGGCGAATGACACTGAATATGGCTTAACGGCCAGCGTCTGGACGCAGAACATCAGTAAAGCGCTGGCGTATACCGACAGGTTACAGGCCGGAACCGTGTGGGTGAACAGCCACACGCTGATAGACGCCAACCTGCCGTTCGGCGGCATGAAGCAGTCCGGCACCGGGCGCGATTTCGGCCCCGACTGGCTGGACGGCTGGTGTGAAACCAAGTCGGTGTGTGTGCGGTATTAAAAAAACGCCGGGTGGCGCTGCGCTTACCCGGCCTACGAAACCGATCCCGTAGGCCGGGTAAGGCGTAGCCGCCACCCGGCATTATTTAACGCGACCACCGATCCCGCCCGGCCTCCTTCGCCCTGTACAGCGCCGCATCGGCGCGGGCAATGATTTCCGGGCCGGCCAGCCCTGCGGTATAGCCTGCAATGCCCATACTCGCCGTCACACATTCACTCACCTTCGACGCGCTGTGCGGAATGGCTGCGTTGCGCAGGCCAGCCTGGATCCGCGCGGCGACTTTCTCAGCAATGCTTTCTTCGCAGTCAAAGAGGATCACCACAAACTCCTCGCCACCGTAGCGCGAAACCACATCCTCTGGCGTGCGCACCGAGGTGTTCAGCACCTCTGCCACCCGCGCGAGACACGCATCTCCGGCCTGGTGACCGTAGGTGTCGTTATACAATTTGAAGTAATCGACATCCAGCATCAGCACCGCGAAGCGTTTGCCTTGCTCTACGGCATTTTCCAGCACCAGCTCCATCGCCCGGCGGTTGGCCGTTTTCGTCAGCGGATCCTGATGGGCCAGCGCATCCAGCCGCGAAATTAAACGCTGATTCTGCTGGTTGCGACGCCACGCCTCTTCAAACCAGCTCAACAGGATATAGCGCCCGCACACGAGAATGAACGTGAACACCACCCACAGCCCGGCAAAGCGATAATTAATTTCCTGATTCAGCAGCATGCTGGCAACGGGCAGGCTTACCCATAGCGGCACGGTGAAGCAGAGCAGTGCCACCGGGTGAAAATAGAGCGCGGTCATACCGGCCATCAGCAGGGTAACGAATATAGGCCAGGGATGAGGAAGCTGTAACACGTTGATAAACCAGTAACAACTTATCGACCACAGCAGGCTGCACATAAACAAAACGGCGCTGACGCCGCGGATGTGGCGCCAGGCCATGATCACCAGCGCCACGGAAAGGATCACCACGCCCAGCATGGAGGCGTCAATCATCTGCCGCAGAGGGGGGCTGATGTGCAGGAGGGCATCGATATGGCCGAACAGCGAATTGCGCAGCAGGACCATAAGGGCAAAGCTGGCATTCACAAAGGCGAGCCACGGCAGGTTCACGGCCAGCCCGTGAACAACCATTGATTTACGGGTAGGCCATATCGCGGGTTCGGGTGTGGCTGGATGTCTTTTTTCCATTGAAGAGAATTTTCCTTGAGCGGGCGGAACGTCCGCCCGCGAGTGCTGCCTTTACGGGGTCACAATGTTAAACCAGAATTCAAATTTATCCATGTAACCGAGCATGGCATCAAGTTTTGCGGCATCGCCGGTCACTTTGATATCGCCGTTATCCTGCGCCTGTTTAAGCGTCACTTCTTTCAGGATGATTTTATTCAGCGTATCGCGGTTGAGGGTCACGGTCGCGTCAGCGTCTTTCGCTTCGGCGTTCGCCGTGTGGTTCAGCACGCCATTTTCCAGCTCCAGCTTGTATTTACCGCCGTCGCTGCCGAGGTCGATGTTAAACACCGATTTTGCATCCGCCGCTTTTTCACCGTTAATGTGCACCGCCAGATAGTCAAAGAACATTTCTGGCGTCATCGCGCGCACGGTATCCGGGCTGGCGGTGTTCGGGGTCGGTCCTTTCACCACGCCGTTACGCAGCTCCTGGGCGCCGGTCAGGTAGAAGTTACGCCACGGGCCTGATTCAGCCTGATAACCCAGCTGCTCCAGCGCATCCGCCTCCAGGTTTCGCGCGGCCTGATTATTTGGATCGGCAAAGACCACTTTGCTGACCACCTGGGCCACCCAGCGGTAGTTCCCCTGGTCAAAGTCGGTTTTCGCTTTGCTCAGGATGGCATCCGCACCGCCCATATAGTCCACAAATTTCTTCGCGGCTTCTTCAGGCGGCAGTTCGTCCAGGGTCGCCGGGTTGCCGTCAAACCAGCCTAAATAGAGCACGTAGGTCGCTTTAACGTCATGGCTGACAGAACCGTAATAGCCACGGTTTGCCCAGGTATTGGCCAGGGAGTTTGGCAGTTTGAAGTTGGCGGCAATCTCGTCACGGGTCAGCCCTTCGTTCGCCATGCGCAGGGTCTGGTCGTTGATGTAGCGATACAGGTCGCGCTGGCTTTTCAGCAGGTTAACCACGTTGTCGTTGCCCCATGTCGGCCAGTGGTGCTGCGCCATAATGATTTCGGCTTTATCACCCCAGCGTACAATCGCCTGGTTGATGTATTTCGACCATGGCAATGGTTCACGAATTTTCGCCCCGCGCAGGGAGTAGGTGTTGTGCAGGGTATGGGTGACATCTTCCGCAGACTCGATCAGCTTTTTCTCTTCGATATACCAGAGCATCTCAGAAGGCGCTTCCGATCCCGGCGCGAGCATAAAATCATAGGTCAGGCCGTCGATCACCTCTTTCTGACCATCTTTCTCGATGATATTGGTCGGGGCGATCAGGGTCACCGTCCCGGCGGAGGTGGTGGTGCCGAGACCCGCGCCGACCTGGCCCTTCGCATCCGGCTTCAGCAGGTTGCCGTACATATAGCTGGCGCGGCGGCTCATGACGTTACCCGCCATGATATTCTCCGCGACGGCGGCCTCCATAAATCCGGCGGGCGCGTAGACTTTCACCTTGCCGGACTTCACATCTGCTTCGTCCACCACGCCGCGCACGCCGCCATAGTGGTCAACGTGGCTGTGGGTGTAAATAACGGCGACCACAGGCTTATTACCGCGATTTTTATAGTAAAGATCCATCCCGACTTTGGCCGTTTCCGCCGACACCAGCGGGTCGACCACGGTAATGCCTTCTTTACCTTCAATAATGGTCATGTTTGACAGGTCGAGGTTACGGATCTGGTAAACGCCTTCGGTCACTTCAAACAGACCGCTGATGTTAATCAGCTGGGACTGACGCCATAAGCTCGGGTTAACCGAGTCGGGCGCCTTATCGCCTTCTTTGATAAAAGCGTACTGCTGCGGATCCCAGACGGTGTTGCCTTGCTCACCTTTGATAATGTCCTGAGGCAGCGGGGCAATAAACCCTTTGTGGGCGTTGGTAAAATCGGTGTTATCGGAGAAAGGAAGCTGGTTGAAGAGTGCGTTGTTGGCCTGTTGCGTTGCTGCGGTGGCATCCTTAGGTGCTTCTGCGGCCCAGGCGGAACTGGCAGAAATAAAACATCCCGCCAGCGCGAGACTCCTGACGATCTCATTGATTCTCATCCTAAAACCTCTCAGTAAACTGTGACGTTGTTTGTGGAGACTCCGAATCCTGGTGAAAGTGTGTCAAGAAATGCAAAAGGATTAAGCGAGGTAACAATAACTATAATCGGGGAGAGTAATTCAGCAAGTAAGCGGATGAAAAACCGGGCATTACGCCCGGTCGGTGGGTTATTTCTGCTCTTTTTTCTTGCCGAGCGTTGGCGTCTCGTCAAAGAAATTCCACGGCTTGAGTAACGTGTGCACCCATTCCGTCGGCATTATCGGCCACTCCTCGGCACGGGCGACATGGGTGGTGCCGGTGGTCATCCAGATGACGTTATCCTGGTCGTTCAGCGATTCGTTATCTTTGCTGTACTGGCCGAGGCCGGTATCGTGCGTGGAACGGTTCGGGTATTTTCCCTCCGGGTACATCTCGTCGGGATGGTAACGCGTCACCCACAGCTGTTTATCCATAAAGCTCAGGCGGTGATAAATCCACTCGTCCGGGGCAAACTTCGCGCCGGACGCTACCGGGTGTGTGCCGCCCGCGTAAGGGATGATCTGATACGAGACCGGGTTGCCCATGCGGTTCTCTTTGCTGGTATTGCTCAGCAGGCGGATGGTGCCCGGGTCAAACTTCTGCGCCGCCTGCTGTTCGGTATCAATATCATACTGATTAACCTGCATGGTGCTGGTGCGCGGTCCGCCAGCGGTGTTCGGTTTGACGTCCGGATCCATGGCCACCAGCTTATTGTTGATGCCGTCCACGTCCATATCCAGACGGAAGTTGTAGATGTGCTGGTGGGTGGTACCGACAATATTATGGTCGATCAGCGTTCCGTATCGGGTGTCATCCTTCGCGGTGGCATCATGCATGGTTTTCGTCTGCACGCCTTTCACCGCTTCAATGCCCGTAGCCCCTGCATCAATGCCGATAGTGCCGTTTTCGTGGAATACCCAGTCGAAGATGTAATCGTAGTTACCCACGGTGCTGACCCAGCGCACCACCAGCTCGCGGCGTTCGGTGCTGACGTTGGGTTTACCTAATTCCTGATGCTTATATTCCGGCCCGGCGTAACGCTCGAAAATGGCGATCGCCCGGGGGATCTCCATTGGCGCGCCGGTGTAATCCGGGATGGTTTCGTTGAGCATCACGGCGTTAGACGGAACATCCTTGCCGCGCACCAGCGGGGAGGTCAGGGTACCCATGCCGTAATCGCCGGAGTCCAGGTAGGCTTTAAAGTACCAGCCGATATCCGGGTCGCCGTACGGCACAATCATGCCGCCGAGCGATCCCTGATACATCACCTGTCGCTTTTTGCCGTTGTCGTTATAGGTCACGGTGGAGATTATCGGGCCGACGCGTGAGTCCAGGCTCAGATGAAAATCCCAGTTCTGCCAGTGCACCCTGTCCCCGGTGATGGTGTAGTTCTTGCCTTCCGGCTCGATAATTTCCAGCGGTTTTTTCACCGTTTCAACGCGGTCGCGGCCATCATAAGGGCGCGGCGTGAGCGGAACCGGCACGACCGGGCCTTCCTCAATCTTCTGGATTTTCTTCTGCTCGAGATCCACCACCGCAACCAGGTTTTCGATCGGGTGCGCCCAGTAGTTACCGTCGCCCACGTCGAGATAGCTGATCACTTTCAGCAGGCGGTCTTCCTGTTTCAGCCCATCCTTGCCGTCAAAAAAGCCGACGGTAAGCGGAGTGGTGATCACTTTCTTCGGGTCGGTAATGCCGCGCTTTTTCAGCACGGCGGCAAACTCCGGGCTTTCATTGATGATCTGCTGCACGGTATTGAAGTCATCCAGCAGCACCATGCCGTGCGCGTCTTTGATCGGCTCCCAGCGGAGGATCTTTTTGTCCTTCAGATCCACCCGGCTTTCGATGATGTGTTTACCATCAAGCATGATGATATTGGCCTGGCGGGGCGCATCCACCGCCGTGCCGTTAAGCACAAAGTCCCAGACTTTGGCCTTTTCTGGCTCCGCCAGCGCAATCTGGGTAAAGCGGGTATTGGGTTTAAAATCCGCAGAGGCTTTCACAATGGCTACGGCCTGGTTGATTTCATCAGCCGTCAGCGCGTTTAACGGGTGGGGGCTTTTTTCAACCTGGAATGTCTGATCAAGACCGGACTGAAAAACATCGTTGATAAAGGTCTCCGGGATAAACGCCTTATTGTTCTTCATCACCACGGGCACCTGGAGCGTCAGCGGTTTGCCGTTAACGATGGCGGTATTTGCGCCGGGTTTGACCTTCACAAAGGCACCGTCTTTGACGATGGTGAACATCTGGGCGTAATCATCCCACTGCACGTCCGCGCCAAACGCCTGAAGCGTTTTGTCCATCGGGACCATATGCGCCTCGCTGCCGTGAGCGTAAACAGGGGATTGCCAGGCGCAACAGAGCGCAACGGCCATGGCCAGTGCCGTTCTACGGGCAGAAAAAGAAGAATTGCTTCCCATCGCAGACCTCATCTTGTTGTGTTTATTGTGTTGTGTCAGCCTTATCCTGACAGGCGCGCACGAAAAGCGTTTGCCTGCATCTGCCAGGTTGTTTGTCAGTCTTGCCAGGTTAAAAAAAGAGCGGGGGTGCATCACACCCCGGTCAGGTAGTTGTAGGCCGGGTAAGCGGAGCGACACCCGGCAAGAAAGAGGTGCGTCAGAAGTCACCCTGCTGGCGCGCCACCAGCGTCAGGATGGAGTAGAGCGCCACGGCCTGCTGGTGCTGGTTGAAGATCTCCACCGCCCATTCCACCACGCCGGTGGGTTTTTCCTCGGCAGTGCGCTGTTTCTTCAGCGTTTTACGTTTACAGGTCAGGCGCACCTGAATGGTATCACCCGGCTTGACCGGCTCGATAAAGCGCAGGTTTTCCATGCCGTAGTTGGCAATAACCGGCCCAACCCCGGCATCGACAAACAGCCCCGCCGCGGCGGAAATCAGGAAATAACCGTGTACCACGCGCTCACCAAAAATCGACTCCGCCGCGCCAATTTTGTCCATATGGGCGTAGAAATGATCCCCGCTCAGGCAGGCAAAATTCACGATATCCGCTTCCGTCAGGGTACGACGCGGGGTCAGCAGGCTGTCGCCCGGCTGTAACTCCTCGAAGTATTTACGGAAGGGATGAACGCGATCTTCCTGCACCTCCGCGCCACGGACCCACTGTTTACCGATCGCGGCGAGCATGGACGGGCTGCCCTGAATGGCCGTGCGCTGAAGATAGTGCTTCACCGCGCGCAGGCCGCCCAGCTCTTCGCCGCCGCCCGCACGTCCCGGACCACCGTGCACCAGCTGCGGCAGCGGTGAACCGTGGCCGGTGGATTCTTTCGAGGATTCCTGGTTGAGGATCTGAATGCGTCCGTGGGCGCGCGCTGCCCCGGCAATAAACTGCCGCGCCATGCGGGTATCTGCCGTAACCAGCGTTCCCACCAGGCTGCCGCCACCCGCCCGCGCCAGCTGCATGGCGTGTTCGGTGTTACGGCAGGGCATCAGGGTTGCGACGGGGCCAAAGGCTTCGGTGGCGTGGACGGCCGGGGTTTCGTCCGGCTGCGGGCAGAACAGCAGGGTGGGCGGGAAGAATGCGCCAGCCGCCTGCAAATCGGCTTTACCACCCAGACGGATCTGGCAGCCCGCGGCAAGCAGATGATCGACTTTTTCCTGCACGTCAGCACGTTGCTCACCGTTGACGAGGGCCCCCATCTTCACCCCTTCCTGGGCCGGATCGCCGACGACCACTTTCTCCAGCCGCGCAATCAGCGCCTGGCTGACGGCGTCAATCTGCGCTTCCGGCACGATGATGCGGCGGATGGCGGTACATTTTTGCCCGGCTTTGGCAGTCATCTCGCGCACCACTTCTCGGATAAACAGCGCAAACTCCGGGTGTTCCGGCGTCACGTCCTCACCCAGCACGCAGCAGTTGAGAGAATCTGCTTCCATGGTAAACGGAATGGAATGCGCGACGATATTCGGGTGGACGCGCAGACTCTGCCCGGTGCTGGCCGATCCGGTAAACGTCACCACGTCCTGGCTGTCGAGCTGGTTAAGCAGATCGCCCGCGCCACCGCAGATCAGGCTGATGGCGCCGTCCGGCACCAGCCCGCTCTCGACGATCGCTTTCACCATCGCCTGAGTCACTTGCGCGGTGGCGGTGGCGGGCTTGATGATGGCGGGCATCCCGGCAAGCCAGGTGGGCGCGAGCTTTTCCAGCATCCCCCAGCACGGGAAGTTGAACGCGTTGATATGCACCGCCACGCCGAATTTCGACGTTAACACGTGACGTGCCGCAAAGCCGCCTTCCTTCGACAGCGGGATCAGTTCATCCTCCGGCCACAGGGTATCGTCCGGCAGCTCACGGCTGCCGAGGCTTGCGTAGGTGAAAAGGGTGCCGATACCGCCTTCAATATCCACCCAGCTGTCGGCCTTCGTCGCGCCGGTCTGAGCTGACAGGGCATAAAACCGATCCTTCTGGCTCAGCAGATGTTTGGCCACCGCCTTCAGCATGGCGGCGCGCTCGATAAAGCTCATTGCACGGAGCGCTTCTCCGCCGTGTTCAATGGCGTAACGGCGCGCGGCCGCCATATCCAGCCCTTCGCTGGTCACTTCATATAGCGTTTCCCCGCTGATGGCGTGGGTGATGGTGCGCTCGCGGCCCCGGCCTGATTGCCAGGTGCCGGACAAGAAGCTGGCTAACTGCTGCATTTCTTCTCTCCAGATGTTTCGTAATTTCACTATAAATAGTTTGATCTCGAATCATAAAAATCAAGCTGAGTTTTAATGAATTGTTAACGCTGTGATCTGTATTGCTTAACCTGACCACCCAGAAGCCTTGCGTCATCGGCCTTTCATGAAAAGGCTTGCGAGCGTCGTCACAAAATAAACAAACGCTTCTTGGGGTTATATTTAACCTTTGTGTAACTTTTAAGAAAACAAATGATTCACCATTTTGCTATTTGTGGTGATTTAACGAATCACAAAGGTGGTTATGTGACGCAAGAACAACGCTTTGAGCAACGCATCGCACAGGAGACGGCCATCGAGCCGCAGGACTGGATGCCAGATGCCTACCGCAAGACGCTGATCCGCCAGATTGGACAGCACGCCCACTCTGAGATTGTCGGCATGCTGCCGGAAGGTAACTGGATCACCCGCGCGCCGACCCTGCGCCGGAAAGCCATTCTGCTGGCGAAGGTGCAGGATGAAGCCGGACACGGCCTGTACCTCTACAGCGCGGCGGAAACGCTGGGCTGCGCCCGGGAGGACATCTATCAAAAGATGCTCGACGGCAAGATGAAATACTCCTCCATCTTCAATTATCCGACCCTGAGCTGGGCCGATATCGGGGTCATTGGCTGGCTGGTGGACGGGGCGGCCATTGTGAACCAGGTGGCGCTGTGCCGTACCTCTTACGGCCCGTATGCCCGGGCGATGGTGAAAATCTGTAAAGAAGAGAGCTTCCACCAGCGTCAGGGTTTTGAGGCCTGCATGGCGCTGGCGCAGGGCAGCGAAGCCCAGCGGCAGATGTTGCAGGACGCCATCAACCGTTTCTGGTGGCCCGCGCTGATGATGTTTGGACCCAACGACGACAACTCCCCAAACAGCGCCCGCAGTCTGGCCTGGAAGATCAAACGCTTTGGCAACGATGAGCTTCGCCAGCGCTTCGTGGACAACACGGTGCCTCAGGTGGAGATGCTCGGTATGACCGTGCCGGACCCCGACCTGCGTTTCGATGAAGCGAGCGGCCACTACCGCTTCGGCGAAATCGACTGGCAGGAATTTGACGAGGTGATCACCGGGCGTGGGATCTGCAACCACGAACGTCTGGCCGCAAAACGTAAAGCCTGGGACGACGGCGCATGGGTGCGTGAAGCCGCTCTGGCCCACGCGGCAAAACAACGCGCCCGCCAGGCCGCATAAGAGGAATCAACCATGAGCAATGTTTACTGGCCGTTATACGAAGTTTTTGTCCGTTCGAAGCAGGGGCTGTCGCACCGGCATGTGGGCAGCCTTCACGCTGCCGACGACCGCATGGCGCTGGAAAACGCGCGCGATGCCTATACCCGCCGCAGCGAAGGCTGTTCCATCTGGGTGGTGAAGGCGAGTGAAATCGTCGCTTCCCAGCCGGAAGAGAGCGGGGAGTTTTTCGATCCGGCGGAAAGTAAGGTCTACCGTCATCCGACGTTTTACACCATCCCTGATGGCATCGAGCATATGTGAGGTTGGGGATGAACAACGTATCTGCTTATGCCCTGCGTCTGGGCGACAACGGTCTGGTGCTCTCACAGCGTCTGGGCGCCTGGTGCGGCCACGCGCCGGAGCTGGAAATTGACCTGGCGCTCGCCAATATCGGCCTTGATCTGCTCGGGCAGGCGCGCAATTTCCTGACCTACGCCGCTGAACGGGAGGGTAAGGGCGATGAAGACATCCTGGCCTATGGCCGCGATGAGCGTCAGTTCCGCAATCTGCTGCTGGTGGAACAACCAAACGGCAGCTTCGCTGACACCATTGCCCGTCAGTATCTGATGGATGCGTGGAACGTGGCGCTCTACGAGCGGCTGATCCATAGCAGCGACAGTCAGCTTGCCGCCATCGCGGCAAAAGCCATTAAGGAGGCACGCTATCACCTGCGCTTTAGCCGCGGCTGGCTGGTGCGGCTGGGGGACGGAACAGAAACCTCCGCACAAAAAATGCAGCAGGCGGTGGATAGCCTGTGGCGCTTTACGGCTGAACTGTTCGACGCCGACGACGTCGAGCTGGCGCTGATTGATGACGGCGTGGCGGTTGATCCGCGCGACCTGCGGGACCCGTGGGAGCGCGAAGTGTTTGCTGGCCTGGCGGAAGCCACCCTCCGCGTGCCCGAAGAGGTGGCGTATCGCACGGGCGGCAAGAAGGGGCTACATACCGAACACCTCGGGCCGATGCTGGCAGAGATGCAGTATCTCCAGCGCGTTTACCCCGGCCAGCAGTGGTAAAGGAGGACGCCATGCAACGCCTCGTCGACATCGCGCCTGCACAAATCCCGCAGATTTGGGCGCTGTTAAGCCAGATCCCCGACCCGGAAGTGCCGGTGCTGACCATTACCGACTTAGGCATGGTGCGCAGCGTGAAGGCGCAGGGGGAAGGCTGGGTCATCGGCTTCACGCCAACCTATTCGGGCTGTCCGGCAACGGAGCATCTGCTGGGGGCGATCCGCGAAACTCTGACCGGGAACGGCTTTAGCCCGGTACATATTGTGCTGCAACTGGAGCCCGCGTGGACCACCGACTGGATGACCGACGATGCCCGCAGGCGCTTGCGTGAATATGGCATCAGCCCACCTGTCGGCCATAGCTGCCATGCCCACGTTCCCGCGGAGGTGAGCTGCCCGCGCTGTGCGAGCACCGATACCTCGCTTATCAGTGAATTTGGTTCCACGGCCTGCAAAGCGCTCTACCGCTGCAATACCTGCCGTGAGCCCTTCGACTATTTCAAATGTATTTGAGGCTGCCATGACAACGTTTCATTCATTAACAGTGGCAAAAGTAGAATCCGAAACCCGCGACGCGGTGACCATTACCTTCGCGGTGCCGCAGGCGTTACAGGAGGCGTACCGCTTCCGTCCCGGTCAGCATCTGACCCTGAAAGCCAGTCCTGGCGGGGATGAACTGCGCCGCTGCTACTCCATCTGCCGGAGCACCGCGTGCGGTGAGATCAGCGTGGCGGTCAAAGCCATCGAGGGCGGACGTTTTTCCCGCTATGCCCGGGACGAGATCAAACCGGGCATGGCGCTGGAGGTGATGGTGCCCCAGGGGCAGTTTGGCTATCAGCCGCAGGCCGAACGCGAAGGCCACTATCTGGCGATTGCCGCCGGGTCCGGGATCACCCCGATGCTGGCGATTCTGTCCGCTACGCTGGCCACTGAAGCCCACAGCCACTTCACCCTGATTTACGGCAACCGCAGCAGCCAGAGCATGATGTTCCGCCGGGCGCTGGCGGACCTGAAAGATAAATACCCGCAGCGTTTGCAGCTGATCGCCATCTTCAGCCAGGAGACGCTCGACAGCGATCTGCTCCATGGCCGCATTGACGGGGAAAAGCTCCAGGCGCTGGCAAAAACGCTGGTGAATTTCCGTCAGTACGATGAAGCCTTCATCTGCGGCCCGTCGGCGATGATGGATGAGGCCGAAGCGGCGCTGCAAGCGCTGGGTATGCCGGAAAAAGCGATCCATCTTGAGCGCTTTAACACGCCGGGTACCGCCGTTAAACGGACAGCCAGCGTGCAGGCCGACGGGCAGAAGGTCACCGTCCGTCAGGACGGGCGCGACAGGGAGATCACCCTGACGGCGGACGACGAGAGCATTCTTGACGCGGCCCTGCGTCAGGGGGCGGATCTGCCTTACGCCTGCAAGGGCGGCGTATGCGCCACCTGCAAATGCAAAGTGCTGCGCGGAAAAGTCGATATGGCGACCAACTACAGCCTGGAGCCGGACGAGCTGGCCGCAGGCTATGTGCTGAGCTGTCAGGCGCTGCCGTTAACCGCCGATGTTATCGTCGATTTTGATGCGAAGGGGATGGCATGAGTGAACTGATTGTCACCCGTCACGGTCGCGTGTTGCAGCTGACGCTTAACCGTCCGGCGGCGCGCAACGCGCTCAACAATGCGCTGCTCCTGCAAATCGCGGAGCAGCTTGAGACCGCCGCCGCGGATGCTGAGATCGCCGTCTGCGTGGTGTACGGCAACGAACGCTGCTTTGCCGCCGGGGCCGATCTCAACGAAATGGCGGAGAAAGACCTGCCCGCCACCCTGAACGATATCCGTCCGCAGCTGTGGGCGCGGATCAACGCCTTCACCAAACCGCTGATTGCCGCCGTGAACGGCTTCGCGCTGGGGGCAGGCTGTGAGCTGGCGCTGCTCTGCGATGTCGTGATTGCCGGCGATAACGCCCGTTTTGGCCTGCCGGAAATCACCCTCGGGATCATGCCGGGCGCAGGGGGCACCCAGCGGCTGATCCGCAGCGTGGGCAAATCGCTGGCCAGCAAAATGGTGCTGACGGGCGAAAGCATCACGGCGGTTCAGGCGCACAGCGCCGGGCTGGCCAGCGACGTCTACCCGGCCTCGCTGACGCTGGAGTACGCCCTGAAGCAGGCGGCGCTGATGGCGCGCCACTCGCCGCTGGCGCTACAGGCGGCGAAGCAGGCGCTTCGCCAGTCGCAGGAAGTCCCGCTTCAGGCCGGGCTGGCGCAGGAGCGTCAGCTGTTTGCGTTGCTCGCGGCCACCGACGATCGCCGGGAAGGTATCAACGCCTTTTTACAAAAACGCACCCCAGACTTTAAAGGACGCTAATTGTGGAATCTATTCTGAGCCATGTTGAGCAGGGCGTAATGACCATTACGCTGAACCGCCCGGAGCGCCTGAACAGCTTTAACGACGTCATGCACCAGCAGCTTTCCGAATGCCTGAAGCAGGCCGAGCGTGATGACGCCATCCGCTGCCTGCTGATCACCGGGGCAGGACGCGGTTTCTGCGCCGGGCAGGATCTTAACGACCGTAACGTGGACCCGAACGGCCCCGCGCCCGATCTGGGCATGTCCGTTGAGACTTTTTACAACCCGCTGGTGCGCCGCCTGGCAAAACTGCCGAAGCCGGTGATTTGCGCGGTTAACGGCGTGGCGGCGGGGGCGGGTGCCACGCTGGCCCTCGGCTGCGACATGGTGATTGCGGCGCGCTCCGCCAGTTTTGTGATGGCCTTCAGCAAGCTCGGGCTGGTACCGGACTGCGGCGGCACCTGGCTGCTGCCGCGCGTGGCCGGACGCGCCCGCGCCATGGGGCTGGCATTGCTGGGTGATAAGCTCAGCGCCGAGCAGGCACAGGCCTGGGGAATGATCTGGCAGGTGGTGGACGACGAGCAGCTCTCCGCCACCGCACAGCAGATGGCGCTGCATTTTGCCTCGCAGCCGACCTTTGGCCTGGGCTTGATCAAGCAGGCGATTAACGCCGCCGAAACCAATACCCTCGACGCCCAGCTTGATCTGGAGCGCGACTATCAACGTCTGGCCGGACGCAGCGACGACTACCGGGAAGGCGTCAGCGCGTTCCTGGCAAAACGCGCGCCGAACTTTACGGGGAAATAAGATGGTGAATATCCATACGGTCGCCGTCATTGGCAGCGGCACCATGGGCGCCGGGATTGCCGAAGTGGCAGCCAGCCACGGTCATCCGGTTCTGGTGTACGACATTGATGCAGCGGCGATTTCCCGCGCCATCGACGGCATTCATCAGCGGCTCTCCTCTCGCGTTGCGCGCGGAAAACTCTCTGCCGACGCCGGGGAACAGATCCTCGCCCGCCTGACGCCGGTGACGACTATCAGTGCTCTGGCGAAAGCCGATCTGGTGATCGAGGCGGCCTCCGAGCGGCTTGAGGTAAAAAAAGCGCTGTTTACCCAGCTGGCAGAGATCTGCCCGCCGCAGACGCTGCTTGCCAGCAATACCTCGTCCATTTCCGTTACCGCGATTGCAGCGGAGATAAACCACCCTGAACGCGTCGCCGGGCTGCACTTCTTCAATCCTGCCCCGGTGATGAAGCTGGTGGAAGTGGTCAGCGGGCTGGCGACCTCTCCCGAAGTGGCCGATGCACTGTGCGAGCTGGCGCTGAGCTGGGGAAAGCAGCCGGTACGCTGCCAGTCCACGCCGGGGTTTATCGTCAACCGCGTGGCGCGCCCGTTCTACTCGGAAGCCTGGCGCGCGCTGGAAGAGCAGGTGGCAACGCCCGAGGTGATCGACGCCGCCCTGCGAGACGGCGGAGGCTTCCCGATGGGGCCGCTTGAGCTGACGGACATGATAGGTCAGGACGTCAACTTTGCCGTGACCTGCTCCGTGTTTAACGCCTTCTGGCAGGAGCGTCGTTTTCTGCCGTCGCTGGTGCAGCAGGAGCTGGTGCTGGCGGGGCGTCTGGGTAAGAAAAGCGGGCAGGGCGTTTACCGCTGGCTGGAGGAGAAACCCGCCGTCAGCTGGCTCGCCCCGGTCAGCGACAGCTTCAGCCCGATGCGCGCACAGCGAAGAAGTGACGGTGTCACGGAAATTGACGATCTGTTGCTGATCGAAACGCAGGGTGAAACCGCGCAATCGCTGGCGCTGCGCCACGGCTGCCCGGTGGTGGTGGTCGACCGCATCGAGCGGGATGTGGCCGTGATAGCCACCGCACCGGGCAACCCGCACGCCGCCACGCAGAAAGCCATTTACTGGTTGCAGCACCAGGAGAAACGGGTGGTACAGATTGCCGATTACCCCGGCCTGCTGGTCTGGCGCACGGTAGCGATGATTGCCAACGAAGCGCTGGACGCCCTGCAAAAAGGGGTCGCCAGCGAGCAAGACATCGATACCGCCATGCGCTTAGGGGTCAACTATCCCTGCGGGCCCATCGCCTGGGGCGAACGCCTTGGCTGGCAGCGTCTGTTAACGCTGCTGGAAAACCTGCAACGTCACTACGGCGAGGAACGCTATCGCCCCTGTTCACTGCTGCGCCAGCGTGCGCTTCTGGAGAGTAGCTATGAGTCATAACGCCTGGCATAACGCCCGCGCGATGTACGAACGGGACGCCTGCGCGCAGGCGATGGGGATGGACATTATCGACATGGGCGAGGGCTACGCGGTGGTGACCATGACCATCACCCCGCAGATGCTCAACGGGCATAAAACCTGCCACGGCGGACAGCTGTTCTCGCTGGCCGATACCGCCTTTGCCTACGCCTGCAACAGTCAGGGGCTGGCGGCGGTGGCCTCAGGCTGCGCCATCGATTTTCTGCGTCCGGGCTTTGCCGGAGATAAGCTCACCGCCACCGCGCGGGTGAAGCATCAGGGCAAACTGACCGGCGTCTACGACATTGAAATTCAGAACCAACACCAGAAAACCGTCGCTCTTTTTCGCGGGAAATCGCACCGCACCGGCGGCAGTGTGACAGGAGAAGCCTGATGCGTGACGCATTTATTTGTGAGGGGGTGCGTACCCCGGTCGGTCGCTACGGCGGAGGATTATCCAGCGTGCGCGCCGATGACTTAGGTGCCGTGCCGCTGCGTGCGCTGCTGGCGCGTTACCCGCAGCTCGATCTGGAGCGCATAGATGACGTGATCTTCGGCTGCGCGAACCAGGCCGGGGAGGATAACCGCAACGTGGCGCGCATGTCGGCGCTGCTGGCCGGGCTGCCGCAGACGGTATCCGGCACCACCATTAACCGCCTGTGCGGCTCCGGTCTGGATGCCCTTGGCTTTGCGGCGCGCGCCATCAGGGCCGGGGATGGCGATCTGCTGATCGCAGGTGGCGTCGAATCCATGTCCCGTGCGCCGTTCGTGATGGGCAAAGCCACGGCGGCGTTTCAGCGTCAGGCGGAGATCTTCGACACCACCATCGGCTGGCGATTTGTGAATCCGCTCATGCATCAGCAATACGGAACTGACAGCATGCCGGAAACGGCAGAGAATGTAGCGGAATTGTTAAATATAAGCCGTGCCGATCAGGACGCATTTGCCCTGCGCAGCCAGCAGCGCACCGCGCGGGCGCAGCAGAATGGCGTTCTGGCGCAGGAGATTATCCCGGTACAGGTGGCGGGCAAAAAAGGTGCGGTAACGGAAGTGAGCGTGGACGAGCATCCGCGCGCCGAAACCACCCTGGAACAGCTTGCCGCGCTGAAAGCCCCGTTCCGTAAGAACGGTGTGGTGACGGCGGGGAACGCCTCTGGCGTCAACGACGGGGCGGCGGCGCTGATTATCGCCAGCGAGCCGATGGCGCTTGCCCAGGGGTTAACCCCGCGCACCCGCATTGTGGCCATGGCGACAGCGGGCGTCGAGCCGCGCCTGATGGGATTAGGCCCGGTGCCCGCCACCCGCAAGGTGCTGGAGCGTGCCGGACTCAGTATCACCGATATGGACGTCATTGAGCTTAATGAAGCCTTCGCCGCACAGGCGCTGGGTGTGCTGCGTCAGCTGGGCTTGCCGGATGACGCGGAGCATGTCAACCCGAACGGCGGGGCGATCGCGCTAGGTCATCCGCTGGGAATGAGCGGTGCCAGACTGGCGCTGGCCGCAAGCAATGAATTGCACCGACGCGGCGGTCGCTACGCGCTGTGTACGATGTGCATCGGTGTGGGTCAGGGCATTGCCATGATCCTTGAGCGTGTTTGAGCGAACAATAATGTGAGTACCCTGCGATGATAAATACAACAAAGCTTGATCCGATCGAAACCGCGTCCATTGATGAATTGCAGGCGTTGCAGACCGCGCGCCTGAAGTGGACGCTGCACCACGCCTACAACAACGTTCCGATGTACAAACGCAAGTTTGATGCCGCGGGCGTTCACCCTGACGATTTCACCGAGCTGGCGGACCTGCAAAAATTCCCGTGCACCACCAAGCAGGATCTGCGCGACAACTACCCGTTTGATACCTTTGCGGTGCCGATGGAGCAAGTTGTGCGCATCCACGCTTCGTCGGGCACCACCGGAAAGCCGACCGTGGTGGGGTATACCCAGAATGATATCGACAACTGGGCCAATATCGTCGCCCGTTCCCTGCGCGCCGCCGGGGGCAGCGCGAAGGATAAAATTCACGTCGCTTACGGTTACGGGCTCTTCACCGGCGGGCTGGGGGCGCACTACGGTGCCGAGCGTCTGGGAGCGACGGTGATCCCGATGTCCGGCGGCCAGACGGAGAAGCAGGCGCAGCTGATCCGCGATTTCCAGCCGGATATGATCATGGTGACGCCGTCGTACTGCCTGAACCTGATTGAAGAGCTGGAGCGTCAGATGGGCGGCGATGCCAGCGCCTGTTCCCTGCGCGTCGGCGTGTTTGGCGCCGAGCCGTGGACGCAGGCGATGCGCCGCGAAATTGAAAAACGGCTGGGCATTACCGCGCTGGATATCTATGGTCTCTCCGAGGTGATGGGGCCGGGCGTGGCGATGGAGTGTCTTGAAACCGCCGACGGCCCGACCATCTGGGAAGATCACTTCTACCCGGAGATCGTCAACCCGAATGACGGCACGCCGCTGGCCGACGGCGAGCAGGGTGAGCTGCTGTTCACCACGCTGACCAAAGAGGCGCTGCCGGTGATCCGCTACCGCACCCGCGATCTGACGCGCCTGCTGCCGGGCACCGCACGCACCATGCGCCGGATGGATCGCATCAGCGGGCGCAGCGACGACATGCTCATCATTCGCGGGGTTAACGTCTTCCCGTCACAGCTGGAAGAGGAGATCGTTAAGTTCGAACACCTTTCGCCGCACTATCAGCTGGAGGTGAACCGCCGCGGGCATCTTGATTCACTTTCGGTGAAGGTCGAGCTGAAACAGAGCAGCTTAACGCTGACCCATGAACAGCGCTGTCAGGTGTGCCATCAGCTGCGTCATCGGATTAAATCGATGGTGGGGATCTCAACCGACGTGATGATCGTTAACTGCGGCAGCATTCCGCGCTCCGAGGGTAAAGCCTGCCGGGTGTTTGATTTGCGTAAAGTGGCAGCCAACGGTTGAATTTCCCTCACCCCAGCCCTCTCCCAAAGGGAGAGGGTGTATTAAGTTCCCTCTCCCTTTGGGGGAGGGTTAGGGTGAGGGTACACCCCAGATTCGTATGCTATGATTCATCCACGAAAAAAATAACAACAGAATGAATCACATGAATAAACTTGATGCCTTTATCCAGCACGCAGTCAGCTCTGTTCCCGTCAGCGGAACGTCGCTTATCTCCTCGCTGTATGGCGACGCGCTTTCCCATCGCGGCGGAGAGATCTGGCTCGGCAGCCTGGCGGCCCTGCTGGAAGGGATGGGTTTCGGGGAGCGCTTTGTGCGCACCGCGCTGTTTCGCCTCAACAAAGAGGGCTGGCTGGACGTGTCCCGCATTGGCCGCCGCAGCTTTTACCGTCTCAGCGACAAAGGGCTGCGCCTGACCCGCCGTGCGGAAAGCAAAATCTACCGCGCGGAGCTGCCCGCCTGGGACGGCAAGTGGCTGCTTCTGCTGTCAGAAGGGCTGGATAAAACCACGCTGGCCGATGTGAAAAAACAGCTGATATGGCAAGGGTTTGGCACATTGGCACCGAGCCTGATGGCCTCGCCGTCGCAGCATCTGGCGGACGTACAGTCGCTGCTCCACGACGCGGGCGTGGCGGAAAACGTCATCTTCTTTGAGGCCCATTCGCCGCTGGCGCTGTCCCGCGCGGCGCTGCGTTCGCGGGTGGAAGAGTGCTGGCAGCTGACCGAACAAAACGCGATGTACGAAACGTTTATCAACTCGTTCCGTCCGCTGCTGCCGCTGCTGAAAGAAGCACCGCCTGAGGATTTGACCCCGGAACGCTGCTTCCAGATCCAGCTGTTACTCATTCATTTTTATCGTCGCGTGGTGCTGAAAGATCCGCTGTTGCCGGAGGAGTTACTTCCTGCGCACTGGGCGGGACAGAGCGCGCGACAGCTGTGTATTAACATCTATCAGCGCGTGGCGGCGGGAGCCCTGGCGTTTGTCAGTGAGAAGGGGGAAACCTCCGTGGGCGAGCTGCCCGCTCCCGGCACGCTTTATCACCAGCGTTTTGGTGGTCTGAATATCACATAAGGAGAGGGTATGCCTGTTTATCAAATTGATGGTCTGACGCCGGTCGTGCCTGACGAGAGCTATGTACACCCGACCGCGGTGCTGATTGGCGACGTGATTCTGGGCAAGGGCGTTTACGTTGGCCCTAACGCCAGCCTGCGCGGTGATTTTGGCCGGATCGTGGTTAAAGACGGCGCGAACATCCAGGATAACTGCGTGATGCACGGTTTTCCGGAGCAGGACACGGTGGTGGAAGAGGACGGGCATATCGGCCACAGCGCGATCCTGCACGGCTGCATTATCCGCCGTAATGCGCTGGTGGGGATGAATGCGGTCGTGATGGACGGGGCGACGATCGGCGAAAACAGCATCGTCGGGGCGGCGGCGTTTGTGAAGGCCAAAGCGGAGATGCCTGCGAATCACTTGATTCTTGGCAGTCCGGCGAAAGCGATTCGTGAGTTAAGCGCGCAGGAGATAGCGTGGAAGAAGCAGGGCACAAAAGAGTATCAGGTGCTGGTGGAACGCTGTAAGCTCACGATGCATCAGGTTGAGCCGCTGCGGGAAGAAGAGCCCGGCCGCAAACGGCTGGTCTTCGATGAGAATTTACGGCCCAAGTCGGCTGGCCGGGATAAATAAGGCCGTTCGTTCCCGCGTGTTGCTCAAGGCGTGAAGATGAGCTTAATACGCTTCCGGCAGGGGCCGGTCAATCGACACCAGCTTCCCGCGCTTCATGGTGATATAGCCCCCGGCTTTGAGATCTGCCAGCACGCGAAAGACATGCGTGCGTGACAGGTTAGTGCGCTTAATGATAAACAGCGCCAGGCCCTCATTCTCTCCCGTGTGGGTCTCCTGCCGATAGAGATAGCGGTACAGCATCGGTTTGATGGTCTGGTAGCTGGTGACCTGCCTGCGTTCATTGTGCAGGTCGATGGTGAAAATGGACATGTAGGTCAGTATGGTGGCCAGCGCCTGCATGCGCTCACACCCGCCCCCGAAAAATAGCTGGTCGAAGTCGGCCCAGGCTATTCTCACCAGCTTCACCTTTGCACTGCTGCGATATTCATACTTCGCCAGTGGACAATACCTTTCCATTAACCCTATCGGCATATACTCGATAGTATTGCCAATATTTAGGCCATCATCAGGCATTAATATTGTCAGCGATCCTTCAGTGCAAAAATAGATATAGCCAGGCTCGACGGTGAATTTTTTATTTGCGGCAACGGATAAGGCCTCGCCTTTACAAAGCATGTGCGGAAAGAATTGCCCAATATTGAGTTGCTGATAATAGGTATGGATATCCTGAAAATTCACGCTAAGCCTCTCCCCGCAACGTCTGCCGTGGTAACGAGTATAGCAGCAATAGCCCCCGGATTACGAACCGATAAATAACCAGTCCCATATGGGACTATGATGAGAAAGTATTCTGATTAGAATGGTCGTCAATGAGTTCGCATTAAAATTATCCGCCAACAGTAAATATCCAGGCGGCGCAATTAATCTATGAGGCCATTCAATGAAATTAACCCTAATTGCTAAACATCTGGCGCTTGCCGGTGTGTTAACGTCGCTGTCGCTTTCCGCGTTTGCGGAAGTGCAGCCGCAGGATGCCACTGCCACAACCCGGCAGGCAAATAACGCCCTGTATAACAAATTACCGTTTGCCGATAAAACCGACTTTGAGAACGCCCATAAAGGTTTTATCGCCCCGCTGCCACAAAACATGATTAAAGGCGAGCAGGGGAACGTTATCTGGAACCCGGCGAAATATGATTTCGTGAAAGAGGGTGAAAAAGCCCCGGATACGGTAAACCCGAGCCTGTGGCGTCAGTCACAGCTGATCAACATTGGCGGGCTGTTTAAGGTCACCGACGGCGTGTATCAGATCCGCAATCTCGATCTCTCCAACATGACCATCATTGAAGGCGAGAAGGGCATCACCGTTATCGACCCGCTGTTAAGCGCTGAACCGGCGAAAGAAGCGCTGGATCTCTACTATGCAAACCGCGGCAAGAAACCGGTCGTCGCTGTGGTGATCACCCACAGTCACGTCGACCACTACGGCGGCCTGCGCGGTGTGGTTGACGAAGCCGACGTGAAGTCCGGCAAAGTGAAGATCTACGCCCCGGAAGGCTTTATGAAAGAAGCGGTTTCCGAAAACATTATGGCCGGGAATGCGATGAGCCGCCGTGCGAGCTATATGTACGGCAACCTGCTGAAGCCGGATGCAAAAGGCCAGGTGGGGGCGGGTCTTGGCACCACCACCTCTGCGGGTACGGTGACCCTGATCCCGCCGACCAACTACATTACCCATACCGGTCAGCAAGAGGTGATTGACGGGCTGACCTACGACTTTATGATGGCGCCGGGCTCAGAAGCCCCGTCTGAAATGCTGTGGTATGTCAAAGAGAAGAAAATGATCGAAGCCGCAGAGGACGTGACCCATACCCTGCACAACACCTACTCCCTGCGCGGCGCGAAAATCCGCGATCCGCTGGCCTGGTCTAAGTACATCAACGCCGCCATTGAGCGCTGGGGCGCGGACGCGGAAGTGATTATTGCGCAGCACCACTGGCCGACCTGGGGCAACGAGAATATCGTCAAGCTAATGAAAGGCCAGCGCGATATGTACCGCTACATCAACGACCAGACCCTGCGTATGGCAAACAAGGGGCTGACCCGCGACGAGATCGCCGCTGAATTTACACTGCCGGAATCGCTGGAAAAACAGTGGGCGAGCCGCGGCTATTACGGTTCCGTCAGCCACGACGTCAAAGCCACCTACGTGTTTTATCTCGGCTGGTTCGACGGCAACCCGGCTACCCTCGACGAACTGCCGCCTGAACAGGCTGCGAAGAAGTTTGTGGAATACATGGGAGGGGCCGATGCCATCATGCAGAAAGCCAAAGCTGACTATCAGCAGGGCAACTACCGCTGGGTGGCGCAGGTGACCAGCAAAATCGTCTTCGCCGATCCGCAGAACGCTGCGGCACGTAATCTGGAAGCCGACGCGCTGGAGCAGTTAGGTTACCAGGCGGAAGCGGGCACCTGGCGTAACTTCTATCTGACCGGCGCGCAGGAACTGCGTAATGGCGTGAAGAAGCTGCCGACGCCGAACACCGCCAGCCCGGATACCGTGCGGGCGATGACCCCGGAAATGTTCTTCGACTACCTGGGCGTGCACATCAACGGGGTGCGGGCCGGTAATGCGAAAGCGGTCTTTAACATCGATCTCGGTAAGGATGGCGGCAAATACAAGCTGGAGCTGGAAAACGGCGTGCTGAACCATACCGCCAACGCGCAGGCGAAGGATGCCGACGCAACCATCACCCTGGACCGCACCACGCTGAACGACATCATCCTTAAGAAAGAGACGCTGAAGCAGGCGATGGATAAGGGTGACGTGAAGGTGAGCGGAGACGGAGCGAAGCTGGAAGAGATGCTGAGCTACATGGACACATTTGACTTCTGGTTCAATATTGTCACGCCATAAGTTTAGCGTTCATCCTGGTTAATCCTGGCGCCTTATTACGATAAGGCGCCATTTTTTTCATTCACGCATCGCCAGCGCGCTGGCGCTTGCCGGATCGAACAGCGAAATACTCTCGATCTGATCCAGCATGATCACTTTGCGAAAATCCATGGCGCTTTTGGGCTCCGAATCGAGCGTAATGTCATGCTCGGCATACCATTTGCTGTAGTTATGTTCGATACAGAGCTGCATGTTCTTCCCGTCACGGTAGCCGCTCAGCATCGGAATAAGCACGATATTGGCCGTTTTTTCATACTCCAGCGTGGCGGTATGGATCATGCCAATATAGATCCGCCGCGATTTCAGCGTGACGTGCGCCAGTTCACCTTCCTCCATGCACTGATAGAGCAGTTGTTCAATCCCGCTCGACTGCGCCAGCCGCTTGTACAATTTTTTCCGGCCATCGCCGTCCAGCCGCGCGCTTCCGGCCCAGTTCGATCGGTAAAGACAAAACAGGATCGCGAAGGTCAGCATCACCACCACCGGGGCCTGAATCCCCAGGAAGCTCCAGTTCATAAAATCAATTTGCCAGTCGGCATATTTTGCTGACGTGAAATGGAACGTGTTATCGGCGGCGGAGAGGGCGAACAACAGCAGCCACAGCAGGCCGGTGGCGATCACCCCCTGAAGAACAAAAATACAGCCATACAGTGCAACAAGAAAATAGACGTCCCAGCCAAAGGATCGCTTGATTTTAAACCGTGTTGAGAGGTCGCGGCTGGTGTACCAGTACCCGCATACCATTAATACCATGAATATTGCCGTTCCCATTTCAGGCCCTCTTCAGCGCGTTGACATGGCGCAGAAAGTCCTGCCGCACCTCGTGGCTTTTGTAGTTAACCGAGGCGTTTCCATCCTGATCGATGATGATGCGGTCGCCATCCTCTACGGCTTCGATAATTTCCTGGTGACTCATGACCTGCAACAAGGATTCCGGGCTGGAAAAGAGCGTCATCAGTAAATGTTTCATCGCGTGACATCCTTATGAATTAAAAGGATAAGTTTGGAAGATAAATGGCACCTTTGCCTTAAGGTTATCCCTAAAAAATCGGCAGCCTGGCGGCGAAATTCATATTTTTCACAAAATGGTTGTGCGTGGTGATATTCCATGTAACTGAAAAATAATAAGAATAAAAAATATATCTGCGCAAACTTGGACAAATAAAGTTAATTGTGTAAGTTTAAATTATGCGATTCCGCTACGTTGTTTACACCCAGGATGTGACCCATGAGCACGTTGCCGTCCGTCATCAGTCGGTTCGTTGATTACTACGCCACGCTGGATACCCAGCCACCTTCGGCGCTGGCGGGGATTTATCGCGCCGATGCCACGCTTATCGATCCCTTTGGCGAACACAGCGGGGTGTTCGCGATTCAGCGCTATTTCACCCATCTGCTGGCTAACGTCCAGCACTGTCGCTTTACCGTCGATGCACCGTTGCAGCAGGGTGATCGCTTTGTTGTCACTTGGATGATGCACTGGTCGCACCCACGTATCGCCGGGGGGGCAATGCGCCAGCTGCCGGGCTGCTCCGTGGTAGACATGCGCGACGATCGCATTGTTCGCCAGCGGGATTACTACGATGCCGGAGAGATGATTTACGAACATCTCCCGATACTCGGCTGGGCCGTGCGCGGCGTGAAGCGAAGAGTGAAATCATGAAAACGGTTCTGATCACCGGCGCAAGCTCGGGCATCGGGGCGGGGCTGGCGAAATCTTTTGCCGACGATGGTTACCGGGTGATTGCCTGCGGGCGCGATGCGCAACGTCTGGCAGCCGTCCATCAGTACAGCCCCAACATTACGGTGCGCCTGTTCGATATGACAGACAGGGACGCCTGTCGCCAGGCGCTGGCGGACTGTACTGCCGACACGGTGATTCTCTGCGCCGGAACCTGCGAGTATCTCGACCGCGGCGAGGTGGATGCCGAGCTGGTGGCGCGGGTCATGACCACCAATTTCATCGGGCCGGTAAACTGCCTTGCGGCGTTGCAGCCGCAGCTGGTATCCGGCAACCGCGTGGTGCTGGTCAGTTCGATGGCGCACTGGCTTCACTTCCCGCGAGCCGAAGCGTATGGCGCCTCCAAGGCGGCGTTAACCTGGTTCGCCGATACGCTGCGCCTCGACTGGGAACCGAAAGGGATTGCCGTCACGGTCGTTTCACCCGGTTTTGTCGACACGCCGCTGACCCGCAAAAACGATTTCCCGATGCCGGGCCGGGTCAGCGTGGGGGACGCCGTCCACGCCATTCGTCGCGGTCTGGCAAAAGGGAAGGATCACATCGCGTTTCCCGCCGGGTTCAGCCTGGCGCTGCGCCTGCTTTCCGGCCTGCCCGATGTACTTCAGCGCGCACTGCTGCGCAGGATGGTGCGACCATGAAAATCGCGATTATCGGCAGCGGCATCGCCGGGTTAACCTGTGCCTGGCGGCTCGCCGGACATCATCAGGTCACGCTGTTTGAGGCGCAGGCCACGCCGGGCGGCCATACCGCAACGGTGGATGTCGACACGTCGCAGGGCAGCTTTGCCATCGATACCGGTTTTATCGTCTACAACGATCGCACCTATCCGCGCTTCATGGGGCTGCTCAGCGAACTGGGCATCTGCGGGCAAAAAACGCAGATGAGCTTTTCGGTGCACAACCCGCAGAGCGGGCTGGAGTACAACGGGCACACGCTGACGTCGCTGTTCGCCCAGCGACGTAATCTGCTCAACCCGGCTTTCTGGACGCTGCTGAAGGAGATCGTGCGCTTTAACCGGCTGGCGAAACAGACGCTCCGGGGCGAAGTCGATGGTTCCGCCACGCTGGAAACGTTCCTGCGCCAGCACCGTTTTACGCCCTTTTTTGCGCGCCACTACATCCTGCCCATGGGGGCGGCTATCTGGTCGTCGTCGCTACAGGAGATGAAACGCTTTCCGCTGCCGCTCTTTTTACGCTTTTTTGAAAACCACGGTCTGCTGGACATTACCCATCGTCCGCAGTGGTACGTGGTGCCAGGCGGCTCCAGAGAGTATATCCGCGCGATGCTGGATACGCTCGGCGATCGCCTGACGCTGCACCTTAACGCGCCGGTGCAGCAGGTTATTCGCCACGATCGTGGGGTTGATATTGCGCGTGAGGGCGTAACAGACACTTTTGATCAGGTGATCTTCGCCTGCCACTCCGTTCAGGCGCTGGCGATGCTCGCCAGCCCAACGCAGGCTGAACGCGAGGTGCTGGGGGATATCGGCTGGCAGCGTAACGAGGTGGTGCTTCACCGCGATCCGCGCTGGCTGCCGGTGCGCGAACGCGCGTGGGCGAGCTGGAACTACCGCCTCAGCGAGCAGGATCAGGCCAGCGCCTGCGTCACCTACAACATGAATATCTTGCAGGGACTGCCGCCGGGTTGCCCGCTGTTTTGCGTCACCCTCAACCCGGAAACGCCGGTGGAGGAACGGTTTGTGCTGCGCCGCTTTGTCTATGAGCATCCGCTTTTTAACCCGCAAAGCTGGCAAGCTCAGGCCCGGCGCGGCGAAATAAACGGTCGCCAGCGGAGCTGGTTCTGCGGCGCGTACTGGTACAACGGCTTCCACGAAGATGGCGTGCGCAGTGCGCTGGACGTGGTCAACGCTATCGCGACCGGGGAGGGCAACTGAGATGAACAGCTGCCTTTACCACGGTACATTGCGCCATCGTCGGCTTGCGCCGAAAGCGCACCACTTTACCTACAGCGTGTTTATGGCCTGGCTCGATCTGGATGAGCTGGACGCGCTGCCCTCTGTCGGCGTGCGTCGTAACCGCGTTGCGCCCGCGGCATTTTATGATGCGGATTACCCGCTGGGCACGCCGCTCAAAGCGCGTGTCCTTGAGCGTCTGGAAAATCTGACCGGCGAACGTCCGGCGGGGCGGGTCATGCTTCTGACTCAGCTGCGCTATTTCGGTTTTCATTTCAACCCGGTCAATTTCTACTACTGCTATGACGGGGAAGACACCCTGCGCTGGGTTCTCGCCGAAGTCCGTAACACGCCGTGGAATGAACGACATTACTACGCGGTAGCGGGGCGGGACGCCCCGCCGACGGAGAAAGCGTTTCACGTCTCGCCCTTTAATCCGATGGACATGATCTACCACTGGCGCTTCAACAGCCCGGACAGCACGCTGCGCATGCATATCGAAAACCATCAGGAGACGAAGGTGTTTGATGCCACCCTGACGCTGCGCCGGGTCCCGCTGACGCGCACGGCGCTGCGTTCGCTGCTGGCGCGGATCCCGTTGATGACCCTCAAAACCGTTTTCGCCATTTACTGGCAGGCGCTCAGGCTGTGGCTGAAGCGCGTACCGCTGCATAACCATCCCCTCAGCAGGAGTGAACGCTCATGACCAATCCCGTCTTTGCGCTTGAACCCGATATCCCGCGCAACGTCCGCGTCGCGCGATGGTTGCTCTTCCGCCTGCTGAATGGCCTGCACGGTGGCTCGCTGACGCTGCGTGAAGGCGCGCAGACGTTCCAGTTCGGCGACGCTTCCGCCGCGCTTCACGCTGAGGTGCAGGTACTTGCTCCGGGCGTCTACTGGCGCATTTTAACCGGGGGCAGCCTCGCCGCGGCACAAGCGTGGATGGATGGCGACTGGGAGACGCCCCACCTGACGCCGCTGCTGGAGCTGATTGCGCGCAATAGCCAAATCCTCGGAAAGCTGGAAAAAGGGTTTCGCCTGCTCGGGAAACCGGTGGAGCGGCTGCGGCACTGGATGCGGCGCAACTCCCGCGCGCAGGCGCGGGAAAATATTGCCGCCCATTACGATCTGGGCAACGCCTTTTACGCCCATTTCCTTGATGAACATCTCCTGTACTCCAGCGCGCTGTTTAGCGGGGACGAGCAGGATCTGACCGCGGCTCAGCAGGCGAAAATGGCGAGGCTGTGTGACCAGCTGGCGCTCACGGCAAACGATCATCTGCTGGAGATTGGCACCGGCTGGGGGGCGATGGCGGAATATGCCGCCCGTCATTACGGCTGCCGGGTGACCACCACCACGCTGTCGCAGGAGCAGTACCACTGGGCCACCGCGCGCATCGCCCGGGCAGGGTTGCAGGATCGTGTTGAGGTGCAGCTCTGCGACTACCGCGATCTGACCGGGGTCTACGACAAGCTGGTGTCGGTTGAGATGATTGAGGCCGTCGGTCAACGCTACCTGCCAACATTTTTCCGCACCTGCCAGGCGCGTCTGCGTCCAGGCGGGCGGATGGCGATTCAGGCCATCACCATTCAGGATCAACGCTATCGCGACTACAGCAAAAGCGTCGATTTTATTCAGCGCTACATCTTCCCCGGCGGCTTTTTGCCCAGCATCACCGCCATGAATGAACTCATGACCCGCCATACCGATTTTGTGGTGCGTAACCTCTTCGATATGGGACCGGACTACGCCCGCACGCTGGCGCACTGGCGTCAGCGGTTCGTTCACGCCTGGCAGGAGATTGAAAAGCTCGGGTTTGATGACCGTTTCCGCCGGATGTGGCTGTACTACCTCGGCTACTGTGAAGCCGGGTTTAATGCCCGCACCATCAGCGTGGTGCAGCTGACTGCGGAACGCGTGTGAAGCGCTACGGGCAGGTATTTCTGCTGGCCATCGGGTTTGATCTCTACTGGACGCTGACGGGGCTGATTGCGTTCACGGGCGCGTCCCTGATGCCGCTATGGATGGTGGCGCTGTGGCTAATGTTTGCCACCGTCTGGACGCAACTGACCCGCACGACCACCTTGCCGGGCTGGTTGCTGACGGTGCTGGCGACCCTGGGCGGGCCGGTGGCCTACCTGATCGGCGAGCGTCTGGGGGCCATTTACCGTTTATACCTCTCAGCTTCTGACGCCCGACGGCAGCTATACAGGGTTAGACGGCGATAATGCGCTGATTATCACCTATGCCCGGGACATCGATGGTGACGACCTGGTTGAGGCGACCCGCGACCAGTGGCAGGCGCAGGGCATTTTGCAGCAGGAGCCGCAGAGTGAAGCATGGCTGAGCGAGTATCCTGAACTGCGTCAGCAGTTAATCGGAGGACCACAATGAAACGTTTCCTGTTAATGGCGCTTGCCCTGACGATGCTGGTGGCCGGATGTAGCACCGAGGTGACAGAGTATCGTCAGCAGCAGCCACGGCTTGATATTTTTACTTACTTCCAGGGGAAAACCGAGGCGTGGGGGATGGTGCAGGATCGCAGCGGTAAGCAGATCCGTCGTTTTCACGTCGAGATCGCCGGGGATGTTATCGGCGATACGCTGACCCTGAATGAACATTTTGTCTACGATGACGGCGAGAAGCAGCAGCGCGTCTGGCATATCCGCCGCGTAGGGCAGAATCGCTATGAAGGCACGGCGGGTGACATAGAAGGTGTCGCGACAGGCCAGGCGGCGGGCAATGCCCTTAACTGGCGCTACAGCATGAACGTGAAGGCGGACGGTAAAACCTGGCTGCTGCACTTTGATGACTGGATGTATTTGCAGGACAGCACCCGTCTGTTTAATAAAACCGAGATGAAGAAATTTGGCGTCACCGTCGCCACGGTGACGCTGTTCTTTACCCGCAAAGAGGGCGGTTAATCCTCTTCGGGCTGAGGTTTACTGCTTGAGTAGATGAAGAAGAGCGCAATACTCAGGCAGACGACGGCCCCGAAACGGCTCACTGAAAACGGAATGGCTTCATTGTTCAGCCAGCCAAAGTTATCAATCAGCATGCTCATGGCCAGCTGGCCCAGGATAACCGCTACCGTGGCAACGGCGGTCCCGATGCGCTGCACTGCGAGCACCATAATCACGATATAGGGCACGCCGCACAGGGCCCCCAGAAGCTGCCATTTGGGCACATCCATCAGGCTGACCGCCTGTTTCGGCTCAAAAAAGAAGATCAGCATGGCGGTCACCAGCGCGCCGACGGAAAACGTCAGAAACGCGCTTTTAAATACCCCCACGCTGCTGCCTAATTGCCCGTTAATGGCAGCCTGAATGCTCAGCGTAGCGCCGCCAATCACCGCCAGAATAATCATAATTACTGTCATAACGTTACCCCTGCGCCACGAGAATGAGCGCGGCGATGATAAATCCCAGCGCAATAATGCGTTTTGTATCGATCCTGCGGTGCGGCGTACCCAGCAGGCCATAGTGGTCAATAATCAGGCTTTTAAAAACCTGGCCTGCCAGAATGCCGATCATCGTCATGGCAATGCCGATCGCAGGCGTGGCAATGGTGAGAATGATGACGTAAACCGGGCCGAGCACGCCGCCCAACAGGTGCCATGAAGGCTGCGCAAAAAATGAGGGACTGTTGCGCGGGCTGAAAAACAGCATCAGCAGAAACGTCAGCCCCGTTCCCACGCTGAATATGCTGAACGCCGCCCACAGGTCGCCCACCTCTGCGCCCAGCGGCCCCAGCAGCCCGGCTTCCACGGACAGCCCCATGCCGCCGGCAATCACCAGTAAAATTAAAATAATGTGCATAACGCTTTTTCTCCTTTTTCCAGGCGGAGAAGATTACGTCTGAACATCATTGAGAAAAATGCCATAATGCAGGAAACACCTTTGCAGGAAATGCATTAATGATGGATGCCGGACATATCAGCATTCGCGCGCTGCTGATCTTCATCGACGTTTATGAAACGCAGAATTTTTCCGTGGTGGCGAGGCGGGAAGGGATTTCTGCGTCGCAGGTCTCACGCGTGATCCACCAGCTTGAGGACGCCCTCGGGCAACAGCTTTTCTACCGCAACACGCGGGCGATTATGCCCACAGAGAGCGGGCATCTTTTTGTGCGCTATGCCCGGGCGATGGCCGGGAATATGGAGGACGCGCGACGCGAGCTGGATGAACGCGCCCGCGAGCCGTCGGGCACGCTGCGTATCAATGGCCCGGTCTTTTTCGGACAGAGGCACATCGCGCCGGGCCTGCCGGGGCTTCTGGCGCGTTACCCTCGTCTCTCCATTGAACTGACCCTCACCGACGATTTTATCGATCCGCACCGTGACGCCGCGGACGTTATCTTCCGCATCGGCGCGCTGACGGACTCCTCGTTTCACGCCCGGGTGTTCGGGCAGCAGTTCTACCATCTGGCGGCCTCGCCGGACTATCTGCAAAAACATGGCGCGCCCGAGGGGCCGGACGATCTCAGCCGTCACCACTGTCTGGTTTACCGCGGCTCGTCCGGGCCTAACCGCTGGCTGATCCGGCAGCCGGGCGAGGCGTGGGTTCACTATCCCATTGTACCGCTGATGACTTCCAATAACGCGGAAACGCTCCTGATCGCGGCGCTGGGCGGCATGGGCGTTGTGCTTTTCCCGGACTGGATGGTGAGCGAACGGCTCAAAAGCGGTGAGCTGGTGGCACTGCTGCCGGAAATGGAGTGTTCAATTAATACGGAGCCACTGACAATTGCGGCGATTTACCCGAACGCGCGTCATCCGCCCCTGAACGTCAGGGCGGTGATTGATTACTATATTGAGCGATTCGGTACGCCACTGTACTGGCAAACCTGAAGGTTAGCGGGCAAGCTCGCGACGGATAATGTCAGCCCCGGCGCTTAACGCCTTCAGCTTACCGTTGGCGACCTGGCGGGAAAGGGGGGCCATACCGCAGTTGGTGGACGGATAGAGCTTGTCTGCATCAACAAACTGCAACGCCTTGCGCAGCGTATCGGCCACCTCTTCCGGCGTTTCGATGGTCTGGGTGGCGACGTCAATTGCCCCGACCATCACTTTTTTACCGCGGATAAGCTCCAGCAGATCCATCGGCACGCGCGAGTTGTGGCACTCCAGCGAGATGATATCGATCTTCGAGGTCTGTAACTTTGGAAATGCCTCTTCATACTGGCGCCACTCGGAGCCGAGCGTCTTTTTCCAGTCCGTATTGGCTTTGATGCCGTACCCGTAACAGATATGTACCGCGGTTTCGCATTTCAGCCCTTCAATGGCGCGCTCCAGTGCGGCGATACCCCAGTCATTCACCTCGTCGAAAAAGACGTTAAAGGCAGGTTCGTCGAACTGAATAATGTCGACGCCGGCCGCTTCCAGCTCGCGGGCCTCCTGATTGAGAATTTTAGCGAACTCCCAGGCCAGCTTTTCGCGGCTTTTATAGTGGGCATCGTATAGCGTGTCGATCATGGTCATCGGGCCGGGCAGCGCCCACTTGATCGGCTTGTCAGTCAGCTGGCGCAGGTATTTAGCGTCGTCAACAAACACCGGCTTCTGGCGCGCCACCGCGTCTACCACGGTCGGTACGCTCGCATCGTAACGGTTACGGATGCGTACCGTCTGACGGTTCTCAAAATCCACGCCGCTGAGATGTTCAATAAAGGTGGTGACAAAATGCTGGCGGGTTTGTTCCCCGTCGCTGACGATATCAATCCCGGCGCGAATCTGTTCATCCAGAGACAAACGCAGCGCATCCTGTTTCCCTGCCAGTAATTCCTCGTCCTGGAGTTTCCACGGCGACCAGAGCGTTTCCGGCTGTGCAAGCCAGGTGGGTTTCGGCAGGCTGCCAGCCGTTGATGTCGGGAGCAATGTTTTCATAAAAGAACCTTTTATCCGTATTAAATTAAAGCGTGAAGTGTTGAGACCACTGCTCAAGAAGGGTTTTATAGGGTTTGATAAACCGCTCTTCGGTATATTTACCCTGTTCAATGGCCAGCCGGCTGCGCTCTTCACGGTCATAGACGATTTTGGTTAATGAGTGATCCTGCTGATTCAGGTCGGGCTGATAGCACTGTCCCGCAGCGGAATTGGCATTGTAAATTTCTGGTCGATAGATCTTCTGGAACGTCTCCATGGTGCTGATGGTGCCGATCAGTTCCAGATTGGTGTAATCACGCAGTAAATCGCCGGTGAAGAAGAAGGCGAATGGCGCGACGCTGTTTTCCGGCATGAAATAGCGAACCTTCAGGCCCATCTTCGCGAAGTACTGTTCCGTTAGCGACTCGCCGTCCGGCTGGTACTCATAGCCCAGCACCGGGTGGTGGTTACCGGTACGACGATAGGTGTCTTTGCTGGAGACGCTCAGGCAGATCACCGGCGCTTTTTTGAAGTTCGCCTGATATTCCGCAGAATGAACGAAGCTTTTAAAGATATTGCCGTGCAGCTCGCCAAAATTCTCGGGGAGAGAGAAACGGGCCCGGTCTTTATTATGCTCCAGCAGCAGGACGCTGAAATCATAGTCACGAACATACGATGAGAAGTTATTTCCGACGATGCCTTCGATGCGCTCGTGGGTTTTTTTATCCACGATCGTCGTTTGCAGAATTTCGATGGCCGGGAAAGTAAAATCGCCGCCGATATTCATATCGACTGAAATAATCTCCAGCTCGACGGCATAGCGGTCAGCTTTCGGGTTATCCCAGCTCGCCAGCGCGTTAAAGCGGTTGTTGATCATCACCAGCGTATTGCGCAGGTTCTCCTGACGCTTCTCGCCACGCGCCAGGTTGGCGAAGTTGGTGGTGGTACGCGTGTTTTCTGACGGGTTATAATTTTCATCAAAGCAACTGCGCTTAAGGGTAAATGTGAAAGCCTGACTCATTTGGTTATGCATCCTAAGTTCATGTTGCCGGAACGTTATCAATGCATAATTTATGCCTGAGCCACTGGCGCAGGGGAAGTGACTTAATTTCACTGCAACATGAGGGTTCTTCATGAACTGCGCGATTCAGGTATAATCCCCCGACATTTCCAACCGGTTTAAACGAACATGACAAAACTCACCCTACAAGAGCAGATGCTGAAAGCGGGCTTAGTCAGCAGTAAAAAGATGGCGAAGGTCCAGCGCACGGCGAAAAAATCCCGCGTCCAGGCTCGCGAGGCGAGAGAGGCTGTTGAAGAGAACAAGAAAGCCCAGCTGGAGCGTGATAAGCAGCTGAGCGAACAGCAAAAACAGGCGGTGCTGGCAAAAGAGTTCAGGGCGCAGGTGAAGCAGCTGATTGAGATGAACCGCATCACCGTGGCGAAGGGCAACATTACCTTTAACTTTACCGACGGCAACCTTATCAAAAAAATCGAGGTCGATAAGCAGACGCAAACCCAGCTGATCAACGGCCGTCTGGCGATTGCCCGACTGGTGATTAACGCGAATGGCGACTGTGATTACGCGATTATCCCGGCGGTAGTGGCGGATAAAATTGCCCAGCGCGATGCGGACAGCATTGTGCTAAACAGCGCCCTGAGTCAGGAAGAGCAGGACGAAGACGATCCGTACGCAGACTTCAAAATCCCTGACGATTTAATGTGGTAATCCCCGCTCAGAACGGCGCGGCGTGACGGGCGTTTATCGTTTCGCCGCTCAGCGGATGAATAAAATTCAGAGCGCTTGCATGCAGCATCAGCCGGGGCGTTTCTTCCGCCCCCGGCCATTCCAGACCACCATACAGATCGCACCCAAGAATAGGGTGGCCTAACTGCTGGCAGTGAATGCGCAGCTGGTGGGTGCGCCCGGTCTCCGGGGTAAGCTCAACCCGCGTCAGCGGCATTATCGTATCCTGGTAAATACGTTCCACCACCCGATAGCGCGAGCGAGCGGGCTTACCGGTGCGGGCACAGATCGTCATCAGCGGAAACAGCGCCGGATCTTTGGCAATCGGCGCATCCACGGTCCCTTCGTCCTGTTCCACATGTCCGCACAACAGGGCGGTGTAAACCTTGTTCACGGCGCGCTGACTGAACTGGTGGCAAAGCGCGGCGTTGATCGCTTTGTTACGCGCAATGACCATCAGACCCGAAGTGCCAAAATCAAGACGATGCACCAGCGTGCAGCCGGGAAAGGTTTGAACAAGACGGTGGTGGACGGAATCGAGGTTTTGCGGATTTTTCCCCGACAGGCTGAGCAGACCGGAAGGTTTATTGATCAGCAGCAGATGCTCGTCCTGCCAGAGGATCTCAATGTCGTCGTGACAGGGTGGTGCAATAAACGTATCGATAATGACAGACATCAGGCCGCCGGGCTGGAGAGTGGGTGCGGATGATAACGAAATACGGGGGAAAAGAAAAACCCTCCCACCGGGCGGTGAGAGGGGGAAAACTTAGGCAGCGACCAGGCTGTCGATAGCGGCTTTCGCGTCGGTCTGCGCTTTGGTGGCCACTTCCGGGCCGTAAGCGATACCTTCAGCGAACACGAAGTTCACGTCGGTAATGCCGATGAAGCCCAGGAACAGCGTCAGGTACGGTGCGACCAGGTCGGTAGGGGTATCTTTGTGAATACCGCCGCGGCTGGTCAGTACAACCGCACGCTTGCCTTTCACCAGACCTTCCGGGCCGTTCTCGGTGTAACGGAAGGTTACGCCAGCGCGCGCCACCAGGTCGAAGTAGTTCTTCAGCTGGGTAGGAATGTTGAAGTTGTACATTGGGGCGTTGATCACGATAACGTCGTGCGCCTGCAACTCAGCAATCAGCTCGTCGGAGAGCGCCAGGGCTTCCTGCTGACGCGGGGTAAGAGGCGCATCGCTCGGACGCAGCGCGCCAACCAGCTCGCCGTCCAGCACAGGAATTGGGTTTGCCGCCAGGTCACGCACGGTGATTTCATCCGCGCTGTGCTGCTCACGCCACTGTTCAACGAAATAGTCAGACAGCTGACCAGACTGTGAATACCCTGCCAGAATACTGGATTTCAACACTAATACTTTGCTCATGGGAAATTCCTGTTTTGTATTTGATTGAGGGGGTTGCCCCGTTGCTTGTTGACACTTTATTCACAATCCTGCCACAGGGATAGCGCAATATATCGAAGCCTATGTTCGAATTTTTTGAATAAGGCGCCAAAAGCCCTGATGTGGTACTCTATACCAATCATTAAAAAGAGATTTTATCCGGCAGTGCACTGCCCGTTAACGCTATGACAGAACACCAAAAATTGACCTTCCCGATGCTGATGCAAAAGCTTGATTCGCTGATGCTGCGCGATAAACAGCGGTTTGCGCGCCGTCTGCACGGCGTTAAGAAGGTTAAAAATCCTGATGCACAACAGGCCATTTACCAGGAGATGGCCAACGAGATTGAACAGGCGGCAGGGAAAGTTGTGCTGCGTGAAGCCGCACGTCCGGAGATTACCTATCCGGAAAATCTGCCCGTCAGCCAGAAGAAACAGGACATTCTTGAGGCCGTACGCGACCACCAGGTGGTGATCGTCGCGGGGGAAACCGGTTCAGGTAAAACCACTCAGCTGCCGAAAATCTGCATGGAACTGGGCCGCGGGGTGAAAGGGTTGATCGGTCACACCCAGCCGCGTCGTCTGGCGGCGCGCACCGTGGCGAACCGTATTGCGGAAGAGCTGCAAACGGAGCCGGGTGGCTGCATCGGCTACAAGGTGCGATTCAGCGACCACGTCAGCGATAACACCATGGTTAAGCTGATGACCGACGGTATCCTGCTGGCGGAAATCCAGCAGGATCGTCTGCTGATGCAGTACGACACCATCATCATCGATGAAGCGCACGAGCGCAGCCTGAACATCGACTTCCTGCTCGGCTACCTGAAAGAGCTGCTGCCCCGGCGTCCGGATCTGAAAATCATCATCACCTCCGCGACCATCGACCCGGAGCGCTTCTCAAAACATTTCAACAATGCGCCGATTATCGAGGTGTCAGGACGCACGTATCCGGTGGAAGTGCGCTATCGCCCGATTGTGGAAGAGGCGGACGATACCGAGCGCGACCAGCTTCAGGCCATCTTTGATGCCGTCGACGAGCTGGGCAACGAGAGTTCTGGCGACATTCTGATCTTCATGAGCGGCGAGCGCGAGATCCGCGATACCGCCGATGCGCTCAGCAAGCGCGATCTGCGCCATACTGAGATCCTGCCGCTGTACGCGCGCCTGTCGAACAGCGAGCAGAACCGCGTGTTCCAGCCGCACAGCGGGCGCCGCATCGTGCTGGCGACCAACGTGGCCGAAACTTCGCTGACCGTACCGGGCATTAAATACGTGATCGACCCGGGTACGGCGCGCATCAGTCGCTACAGCTACCGCACCAAAGTTCAGCGCCTGCCGATTGAGCCGGTTTCGCAGGCGTCGGCTAATCAGCGTAAGGGCCGCTGCGGCCGCGTGTCGGAAGGGATCTGTATTCGTCTCTATTCGGAAGACGATTTCCTGTCGCGCCCGGAGTTTACCGATCCGGAGATCCTGCGGACCAACCTGGCATCCGTTATCCTGCAAATGACCGCGCTGGGGCTGGGCGATATCGCCGCCTTCCCGTTTGTGGAAGCGCCGGATAAGCGCAATATTCAGGACGGGGTGCGGTTGCTGGAAGAGCTGGGGGCCATCACCACCGACGAACAGGCGACGGCCTACAAGCTAACGCCATTGGGCCGCCAGCTTAGCCAGTTGCCGGTCGACCCGCGTCTGGCGCGCATGGTGCTGGAGGCGCAAAAACACGGCTGCGTGCGCGAGGCGATGATCATCACCTCGGCGCTCTCCATTCAGGATCCGCGCGAGCGTCCGATGGATAAGCAGCAGGCGTCGGATGAAAAACACCGTCGCTTCCACGATAAAGAGTCCGATTTCCTCGCCTTTGTGAACCTGTGGAACTACCTTGGCGAGCAGCAAAAAGCGCTCTCCTCGAACCAGTTCCGCCGTCAGTGCCGGGTGGATTTCCTCAATTATCTGCGCGTACGCGAGTGGCAGGATATCTACACCCAGCTGCGCCAGGTGGTGAAAGAGCTGGGTATACCGGTGAACAGTGAACCGGCGGAGTACCGCGAAATTCATATCGCCCTGTTGACTGGCCTGCTGTCTCATATCGGGATGAAGGATGCGGATAAGCAGGAATATACCGGCGCACGCAACGCGCGTTTCTCCATCTTCCCGGGCTCCGGTTTGTTTAAGAAGCCGCCGAAGTGGACCATGGTCGCCGAGCTGGTGGAAACCAGCCGTCTGTGGGGGCGTATCGCCGCGCGTATCGATCCGGAGTGGGTTGAACCAGTGGCGCAGCACCTGCTGAAACGCTCATACAGCGAGCCGCACTGGGAGCGCGGGCAGGGCGCGGTGATGGCGACGGAAAAAGTCACCGTCTACGGCCTGCCGGTGGTGGCCGCGCGTAAGGTTAACTACAGCCAGATCGATCCGGCGTTGAGTCGCGAGCTGTTTATCCGCCACGCGCTGGTGGAAGGCGACTGGCAGACGCGTCATGCCTTCTTCCGCGAAAACCTGAAGCTGCGCGCCGAGGTGGAAGAGCTTGAGCACAAGTCCCGCCGTCGCGACATTCTGGTGGACGACGAGACGCTGTTTGAGTTTTACGATCAGCGCATCAGTCACGATGTGATCTCGGCGCGCCATTTCGACAGCTGGTGGAAGAAAGCCAGCAAAGAGGCCCCGAACCTGCTCAACTTCGAAAAGAGCATGCTGATCAAAGAGGGCGCGGAGTCGGTCAGCAAGCTCGATTACCCGAACTTCTGGCATCAGGGCAACCTCAAGCTGCGTCTGACCTATCAGTTTGAGCCGGGCGCGGATGCCGATGGTGTGACGGTGCACATTCCGCTGCCGCTGTTAAACCAGGTGGAAGAGAGCGGGTTTGAGTGGCAAATCCCCGGCCTGCGCCGCGAGCTGGTCATTGCATTAATCAAATCCCTGCCTAAACCGGTGCGGCGTAATTTTGTGCCAGCGCCGAACTACGCCGAAGCGTTTTTAGGCCGCGTCACGCCGCTCGAGCTGCCGCTGCTGGACGCGCTGGAGCGTGAGTTCCGCCGTATGACCGGGACCACCATCGACCGCGACGACTGGAACTGGGATCAGGTGCCCGATCACCTGAAAATCACATTCCGCGTGGTGGACGATAAAAACAAAAAGCTGCTCGAAGGCCGTTCTCTGACGGAGCTGAAAGAGGCGCTGAAAGGTAAAGTCCAGGAGACGCTCTCTGCGGTGGCCGATGACGGCATTGAGCAGAGCGGGCTGCACATCTGGAGCTTTGGTCAGCTTCCGGAAAGCTACGAGCAGAAGCGCGGGAACTATAAGGTCAAAGCCTGGCCCGCGCTGGTGGATGAGCGCGACAGCGTGGCGATTAAGCTCTTTGACAATCCGCAGGAGCAACAGCAGATGATGTGGCGCGGGCTGCGTCGACTGCTTCTGCTTAACATCCCGTCGCCGATTAAGTATCTGCACGAGAAGCTGCCGAACAAAGCCAAGCTGGGGCTCTACTTTAACCCGTACGGTAAGGTGCTGGACCTGATCGACGACTGCATCTCCTGCGGTGTGGATAAGCTGATCCACGAGGCCGGCGGTCCGGTCTGGACGGAAGAGGGCTTTGCTCAGCTTCATGAAAAGGTGCGCGCGGAGCTGAACGACACCGTGGTCGAGATTGCCAAACAGGTCGAGCAGATCCTTACCGCCGTGTTCAATATCAACAAGCGCCTGAAGGGGCGGGTGGATATGACCATGGCCCTGGGGCTGTCGGACGTCAAGGCGCAGATGGCGGGGCTGGTGTATCGCGGCTTTGTCACCGGCAATGGCTTTAAGCGTCTGGGCGATACGCTGCGTTATTTGCAGGCGATAGAGAAGCGTCTGGAGAAAATGGCGGTCGATCCGCATCGCGATCGTGCGCAGATGCTGAAAGTCGAAAACGTGCAGCAGGCCTGGCAGCAGTGGCTCAATAAACTGCCGCCGGCGCGTCGCGATGACGACGACGTGCGGGAGATCCGCTGGATGATCGAGGAGCTGCGCGTCAGCTTCTTCGCTCAGCAGCTGGGAACGCCGTATCCCATTTCGGATAAGCGTATCTTGCAGGCGATGGAGCAGATTTCCGGCTAAAACCGTTGCCCGGTGGCGCTGCGCTTACCGGGCCTACGGTAAAACATGTAGGCCGGGTAAGGCGTAGCCGCCACCCGGCTTTTGTTCACCCGTTCACCATCGCCAGCGTAAACCCATCCCATCCCTTAATGCCCACCGTTTGCAGCGCAGTGGCGGTTAAGCGCGGGTTATCTCCAGTCATCTCGATAAACTTCCGTACTCCCTGCACGCGTGCATCGTCGCTTTGCCCGTTAATCACCTCGCCGTCACGTACCACGTTGTCACCGATAATGACCGTGCCGGGGCGGGAGTAGTGCAGCGACCACTCCAGGTAACCGGGGTTGTTAGGCTTATCGGCATCAATAAAGATCAGGTCGAAGGGAGGGACGTCACCGAAATTCTCGAGCGACTTTAGCGCCGGGCCTTCAATCAATTCGATACGATCGCTGAGTCCCGCAAGGTGAATGTTCTGGCGTGCAACAGCGGCATGTTTCGGGTCCGCTTCAAGCGTAATCAGCTTTCCATCCGGCGGCAGGGCGCGCGCCATCCAGATTGAGCTATACGCACCCAGCGTACCGATTTCCAGTATTCGACGCGCCTGTGTCATGCGGACAAACAGCGCCAGCAGTTGCCCCTGATTAGCGGCAACATCGTGCTCGGGCAAACCGGCGCGTTTGTTGTTTTCAAGCACGCTCTGGAGAACCTCATCCTCAGGAATAAGCGAAGAAATCATGTAAGTATCTACTGAACACCACTGTTGTTGCATAGATTGACTCCCTGGAGGGTATCGTCGGGTGCGAAATGTAGGCCCGGTAAGCGCAGCGCCTCCGGGCATGTCTTCAGGCACTGCTCCAGCCGCCGCCCAGCGCTTTATACAAATCAATTTGCGCCAGCAGCAGGTTGTTTTTCACCTGTACCACGCTGGTCTGCACCGAGAACAGCGTGCGCTGCGCATCGAGCTCATCCAGATAAGAAGAGTATCCGTTGCGGTAGCGGTTTTGCGCAATCCGCAGCGTCTCCTGCGCGACCGTCTGCTGTGCCAGCAGCTCGGTAAGCTGTTCCTGATAGCGGGTGATGGCATCAAGGCTGTCATTCACCTCAGCAAACGCGTTACGCACGGTTTTTTCGTAGCTATACAGCGCCTGATTCCGCTGGGACTGAGAGATATCTACCTGCGCATTCAGCGCCTGACGGTTCAGCAGCGGCGCAAGAATACTGCCGCCCACGCTCCAGAGCTGTAGCGGGTTATCCAGCAATCCCGACAGCGTGCGATCCTGCACCGATCCCGTGGCCGTGAGGTTGATCGACGGCAGCAGGCTGGCGCGCGATGCCGCCAGCGTCGCGTCCGCCGCAATCAGCTGACGTTCAGCCTGGACGATATCCGGGCGTCGGTTCAGTAGCGTCGACGGCAGCTGGGAGGGCAGTTTCAGCGGCGTCAGGGCATCAAAGCTTTCACCGCGCGCAACGTCACCCGGGTTGCTGCCCAGCAGCAGGCTAAGCGCATTTTCCTGCTGCGCAATCTGGTGCTGAAGCAGTGGAACCTGGGCGCGGGTGGCGCGCAGCTCAGAATCCGATTGCATCAGCTCAAGGCGAGAGCTGTATCCCGTCTCAAACTGTCGTTTGGCGAGGTTGAACGCCTCTTCACGCGACTTCAGCGTGGACCGGGTAACGCGCAGCTGTTCGTCCAGCGACAGCAGGGTGACGTACCCGGAGGCCACCGAGGATGCGACGGTAAGATCAGCCGCCGCAGCCGCCGCCTTTTGTGCCTCCAGCGACGCTTCAGCGGCACGGGAGGTGCTGCGGTTTACGCCCCAGATATCCACGTCGTAGCTGGCGGTCAGGCTGCCTTTGTACAACGTACCGTATACCGGAAGCCCCGTGGCGGCGGACTGCGAGCGCGCGCGCGTCCCGGTCACGCCCGCGTCAAGCGACGGGAACAGGCTGCCGTCAGCGGCGTACACCCGGGCCTGGTACTCGTTAATCCGCTCGCGGGCAATCAGCACGTCGCTGTTATTCTTCAGCGCCTGATCCACATAGCGATTCAGATTGCTGTCGTGAAAATTTCGCCACCAGAGCTGCTCTGTCGGGCTGGCTGGCCCCGACGTCGCGCGCCACTGGGCCGGTATGTGCAGGGACGATTTGGCGGGCTCAACGTCTACCGACTGGCATCCCGCCAGGATAGTCATTATCAGCAGGCCGGCTATCGGGCGAAGCGTCATTGTTTCGCCTCCCGCGTGTCGATGGTCACCTGCACCGACATGCCAGGACGCAGCAACCGGTACGCCTCCGGCTCACCGAGTACCTCAATGCGTACCGGGATGCGCTGGGCGATTTTAACAAAGTTGCCCGTGGCGTTGTCCGGGGTGATAGCGCTGAACTCGACCCCTGTGGCCGGGGATATGCTCTCTACGCGGCCCTGATAGGCTTTATCGTTTAAGGCATCGACGGTAAATTTCACCGGCTGTCCGACGCGTAAATTCGCCAGCTGCGTCTCTTTGATATTGGCGATCACCCAGTGCTGCGGCGGGACCAGCGTGGTAAGGTGCGTCCCGGCGGTGACGTACGCCCCCAGACGCACTGCAATCTGCCCAAGCTGACCGTCACGCGGCGCGACAATGCGGGTGTTTTGCAGATCGATCTGCGCCAGCTCCAGCGCGGCTTTCGCATTCTCAACGTCCGCTTCCAGCGAACCGCGATTGACGATGACCGTTTGTAGATCCTGACGCGACATCTCAAGCGTTGCTTTCGCCTGGTCGATATCGGCGCTCCCCTGGGCGGCACTGGCCAGTGCCGAATCGCGCTCGCGAATGGAGAGGGAGCCGTCCGCGGTCAGCTCTTTCACGCGTTTCAAATCCGCCTGGGTTTTCAGACTTTGGGCACGGGCGTTTTTCAGCGCCGCCTCGTTTTTGGCAATCACCGCTTCCGCGCTTTTGCGCTGTTGCAGGTTGTTATTCAGGGCTGCAATTTTCATTGCCAGCTGCGCTTCGGCCTGATGGACGCGCTGGCGATAGATGCGGTCATCTATCTGCAACAGCAGCTCGCCTTTTTTAACCTGCGCGAAATCCTGAACATGGACCTCGGTAATGTAGCCGTTTACCTGCGGACTGATGAACGTGGTCTGGCCGCGCACGTAGGCGTTATCGGTAAACTGGGCATGACGCGTAAACGGGGGCAGCTGCCAGGCATAAAGGATCACCAGTACCCCGACAATGCCGATGGCCGCGGCGGTGAAGATGGAAACGACGCGCACATTTTTGCGGGTGTTGGCCTGATCTTTGGCGGCATCCTGCTGACTCATAACTTCTCCTGATAAATAGTCATTACTTGTTGCCAGTGGCGTTCTTAAGGGCCATACGGGCGGTGATGCGCAGGCGTAGCAAGCGCCATAAAATCCAGACCAGCGTGGCAGTGGCAATGCTCGCCGTCAGGAGATAAGTATCGTTGTAAGCCAGAATGTTTGCCTCAAGCGCCGTCACCGTCTGGAGCTGGGTTATGGCCTGAGTTCCCAGCAGGGAACTGTCGCCAATCAGGCTTTTGTACATCTGGGTGTAAAGCTGAATCCGTTCGTTCACCAGCGGGTTAAGGGTGGTGAGCTGGTCAGCCAGCAGGCTGGAATGGTACTTCTCGCGCCAGGTCTGGAAGGTGCCGAGGATCGCGGACCCCAGCAGCCCCCCAAGGTTCTGACTCATACCAAACATCACGGAAAAGCTGACCAGATTGCGCGGATCGGCGATCACCCCGCCAATGGCGGCCAGCATCGCAGGCGCGAGGAAGAACGCGCTGCCGAAGCCCAGCAGGAACTGGCTGAAAATAAGCTGATCCGGCCGGGTCAGGTTGTTGGACTGGCTGTCCAGCAGCGAGGCAACGATCATCAGCGCCAGCGAGGTGATAATCGGCCAGGCCAGTTTAGTGGGCTTGATCGTCAGACAGCTGGTGACGATACCGCAGACGATCCCGGCAAAAATTGCCCACGCCAGATGGGTCATCTGTTCATTCTGTAAGCCTACATATTGCAGCCAGCCGATGACGCCCGTGTTCTGCTCCGCCAGTACGATGCGGATCAGCAGCATAATCAGCCCCAGGCGTACGATGCTGCCGCTGGAGAGCCAACGGGTATTAAGCAGCGGGTTGTTGCGGTTATGTTCAAACACGATCGCGGAGACAATCAGCACCAGCGAGAGAGCCAGCGCCCAGCCGATCCACGGCGCTTCAAACCACCAGTCCAGACGCCCTAACGACAGAACCGCGCACAGCAGCGCCATGCCGGGCGCAAGCAAAAAGAAGGTGATGAAATCTTTCTTCTCGAAGACCTTGCGTCGATCGCCCGGCGGCAGCTTGAGCGCCATCACGCAGGCCAGGGAGATCAGGGCCAGACCCAGCTCGAAGAAGTACAGCCCGCGCCACTCATCAAGCTGTAACAGCTCGGTGGAGAACAGCCGCGCCAGCGGGATCGCCAGCGACGACCCGGTTATGCCGATGGTCAGCGCCTTCAGTCGGTGCTTCGCGGGCCAGGCCTGTATCTGGTAATAAATGCCGAGCGAGCTGAGCGCGGCGGCGACCATCCCGTGAGCCGCCCGTACCATCAGCGCCGAGCTGAGATCGTTCACAAACAGGTGGAAAAAGGTGACCAGCACATACAGCACCAGGAAGCCTTCCGTAAAGGCGCGCAAACCGTACTGCTGGCGAAACTTTACCAGCAGCAGGTTGATGGAGACGTTGGTCATGACATAGACGGCAGGCAACCAGGCGATTTCAGTCGACCAGGCGCCAAAGGTGCCTTGCAGATTTTGCAGATTGGCGGTGACGACCGCGTTACCCAGTGCCCCGGTCAGACACACCAGCAGGCCGACCACGCCATAGGCGATCCGTTTCGACGTCGGATGTTCCGGGGTGGAAGGGGAACCCAGCAGGGCGGGTTTCTCGTGTGGCTGCCACTCGCGAGGAGCATAAGGGTCGCGTTGGGGCAGGCGCATAACGGGGTTTACCTTTCAAAAAGTTGAATTGTGAGCGGGCTAATGATTCTAAGGCTGACGCAAATCATAATTCAAGTGAATACGATTTTCTCATGTTAATCAAATGTGAGTGCTTTTTGAGCACATCCCGGCCCGTTTTTTCAGCATTCATGCCATAGCATGACGCGAGGAAAGGGGGATAATCGAAGGCTCTGTATGCTGTAAGGAGGTAACGATGACAATGGCACTTTTCCCCTGTCTGCCTGGCACAACCCTCGACGCCGTGAATACCGTTGGGGCGTGGCTTGCTCAGGACGACTATCAGGACAACCAGCCCGTTGATCTGGTGATTCTGGCGGGTAATGCGGTGATCCCCGCGATTGATGCTGCCTGTAAAATCGCGGCTGAACAGGGTGTTCCTCTGATCATCAGCGGCGGGATCGGTCACTCGACGACCTTCCTCTACGCCGCGATTGCGAAACACCCCCGCTATAACAGGATACCCACCACCGGACGTGCTGAGGCGGCTATTCTGGCCGACATCGCCCGTGAATTCTGGAACATTCCGGCCGAGCATCTTCACGTTGAGGATCAGTCGACCAACTGTGGCGAAAACGCCCGCTTCAGCCGGGCGTTGATGAAACAATCCGGACTGAACGCCGCCCGGGTGCTGGTGGTGCAGGACCCGACAATGCAGCGTCGCACAATGGCTACGTTCGCCCGCGTATGCCGCGACGAGGCCGCATCGCCCGCATGGGTGAGTCATCCCGGCCTGACGCCCGTGCTGCAAAACAGCGACGACGGTCTGGTGTTTAGCGGCCCGGTCGAGGGGTTATGGCCGGTAGAGCGCTACTTGTCGCTGGTGCTGGGTGAATTTCCGCGACTCAGGGACGACATCAACGGCTACGGTCCGGCGGGACGTGATTTCATTGCCCATGTCGATATCCCTGCCGACGTGGACGCCGCGTGGCAGATCTTGCGAAACGACGTCATTCTCACCGACGCGCTGGTGAGCCGTTCCCTGCTGTGATGCTCTGCCCGTTTGCGCCATCTTTTACGCAAACGGGCATCCTGTGTTGCCGATTTGTGATTTTGGAAACGGGCTGACCCGTTTCTTTTATGAGATATCTCACAAAAACAGACTCATAGAGTAGGCAATTGCCCCGGTAATTATAGTTTTTAACATTAAGTTTACTTGTTAAAAACAGTGTGATTACAGGAGCAGGTTATGACAGTACCCGTACAACATCCTATGTATATTGATGGACAGTTTGTTGCCTGGCAGGGTGATGCATGGATTGACGTGATCAATCCGGCCACGGAAGAGGTCATTTCCCGTATTCCCGATGGCAGCGCCGAGGACGCCCGCAAGGCCATTGACGCGGCAGATCGCGCGCAGGCTGGCTGGGAGGCGCTGCCTGCTATTGAACGCGCCAGCTGGCTACGCAAAATTTCCGCCGGGATCCGCGAGCGCGTCAGTGAAATCAGCGCGCTGATTGTGGCCGAAGGCGGCAAGATCCAGCAGCTGGCGGAAGTGGAAGTGAACTTTACCGCTGACTATATCGACTATATGGCCGAGTGGGCGCGCCGTTATGAAGGGGAAATCATTCAGAGCGACCGTCCGGGCGAAAATATTCTGGTGTTTAAGCGTGCCCTGGGCGTCACCACCGGCATTCTGCCGTGGAACTTCCCCTTCTTCCTGATTGCCCGTAAGCTCGCTCCCGCGCTGCTCACCGGTAACACCATCGTTATCAAGCCGAGCGAATTTACCCCAAACAACGCCATTGCGTTTGCCAAAATCGTCGATGAGATTGGCCTGCCGAAAGGCGTCTTTAACCTTGTGCTGGGCCGGGGTGAAACCGTCGGACAGGAGCTGGCCGGGAACCCGAAAGTGGCGATGGTCAGCATGACCGGCAGCGTCGGGGCAGGTGAAAAGATCATGGCTGCGGCGGCGAAAAACATCACCAAAGTGGGGCTGGAGCTGGGCGGTAAAGCCCCGGCGATCGTGATGGACGATGCTGACCTCGAGCTGGCCGTGAAGGCCATTGTGGATTCACGCGTCATCAATACCGGGCAGGTGTGTAACTGCGCGGAACGTGTCTATGTCCAGAAGGGGATCTACGACCGCTTTGTTAATCGTCTGGGCGAGGCAATGAAAGCCGTCCAGTTTGGCAATCCGGCTGAGCGAACGGATATTGCCATGGGGCCGCTGATCAACGCCGCCGCGCTGGAGCGCGTGGAGCAGAAGGTGGCGCGCGCGGTGCAGGAGGGGGCTAAAGTGGTCCTTGGCGGTAAAGCGGCAGAAGGCAAAGGGTATTTTTATCCCCCAACGCTGCTGCTGGACGTACGTCAGGATATGGCCATCATGCACGAAGAGACCTTTGGCCCGGTGCTGCCAGTGGTGGCATTCGACACCCTGGAAGAGGCGCTGAACATGGCCAACGACAGCGACTACGGTTTAACCTCGTCTGTTTATACGCAGGACCTGAACGTCGCCATGAAAGCCATTAAGGGTCTGAAGTTCGGCGAGACCTACATTAACCGTGAAAACTTTGAAGCGATGCAGGGCTTCCATGCAGGCTGGCGTAAATCCGGTATCGGCGGGGCGGATGGCAAACACGGTCTGAATGAGTATTTGCAGACGCAGGTGGTCTATTTGCAGTCGTAATCAGGAGCCCCCTCCATGCGAGGGGGTTCACATTTTCAGGAAAGGTGGTTATGTTGGCGCGATAATGATTCTTTATCGGGAAACAACATGCGCACAAAATATACGGGTCTGCAAATCAGCATTCACTGGCTGGTTTTTCTGTTAGTCATTATGGCCTATTGCGCCATGGAGTTCAGAGGGTGGTTCCCAAGAACCGATCGTCCGCTTATTAATATGATCCACGTTTCCTGCGGGATCAGCATCCTGGTGCTGATGGTGGCGCGCCTGCTTATCCGCCTCAAATTCCCGGCTCCGCCTATTCAACCGAAACCAAAAGCGATGATCACCGGGCTGTCCCATCTCGGGCATCTGGTAATCTACCTGCTGTTCATTGCGCTGCCGCTGATCGGTATGGTGATGATGTATAACCGGGGAAATGACTGGTTTGCGTTTGGCCTGACGATGCCGCATGCGGCGGAGGGGAATTTTGACCTGGTGGATACCCTAAAGGAGTGGCACGTAACGCTGGCGAATCTGGGGTACTTCGTGATTGGTTTGCACGCCTTTGCCGCGCTGATGCATCACTACTTCTGGAAGGACAACACGCTGCTGCGCATGATGCCGAAAAAGCGTCAGTAACCGATAATGCCCTGCGAACCCGCAGGGCATTTTTTTGCGGCTTATTGCAGTTGCGCGCGCTCCTGCGCCGTTAAGTCCAGTTCCTGAGTTGAACCCGTTTCCGAAGATTTTACCGCCGCTTCCAGCACCGCCATCACCGCCAGGGCTTCCACCGGATGGACCGGGTTGTCAATCTTGCCGTTCAGGGCATCGCGCACGTTTATATAGTACTGCCGCTGGTCGCCTTTTGGCGCAGGGATAGCGCTGGCTTCACCCTGGGCATTAAACAGCACCATAGCGTCGCTGTCTTCACCCCAGCTTTCGCTACCCGGAACGACGCCTGCCAGCAGCTGGGCTTCCTGCTGATCGATGTGCGCTTTCACCACGCTGGCCTTATCGCCGTGGACGGTAAAGCGGGCAACGCCACCCGCCACCAGCATGCTGCAATGGAGGACCACTTTGTGTTCCGGATAATTCAGCACCACGTGCGCCCAGTCGTTAATCTCCGCGCCGTCACGCAGGGTGGCGATGTTGCCCTGTACCGACTGCGGCAGACCAAAAAGCTGTAGCGTCTGGTCAATCATATGCGGGCCTAAGTCGAACCACAGGCCGCTGCCGGGCACGTTTTGCTCTCTCCAGCGCACGCGAACCTCCGGACGGAAACGATCGATATGCGACTCAAAATGTTTCACCTTACCGATACGGCCTTGCTCAATCACCTGCTTAATGCCGAGAAAATCGCTATCCCAGCGGCGGTTATGGAAGACCGAGAGCAGGCGCTGTTTTTCTTGCGCAAGCGCAATCAGATCTCGCGCTTCCTGCATATCCAGCGTAAACGGCTTATCCACTACCACATGCTTGCCGGCATTGAGCGCCAGGGTGGCCAGCGGCGCATGGGTCGCGTTAGGGGAGGCGATAACCACCAGGTCGATATCCGGATGCTGAATGGCCTCTTCCGGCGTGGCGACAACGAGGACGTCCGGCAGGTCGCGTTTCACTTTCTCTTCATCCCGGGATGAGACCACCGCCAGCTTCAGGCCTTCGACGGACTGGATCAGCGGGGCATGGAACGTCTTACCTACAAAACCATACCCGATCAGCGCAATATTCATTGTCTTCACTTTATTCATGACCTTCTCCACGTTAATGCGCGCCAACGGTAACCTGCAAGGCGCTATGGTCCCCGAGCTCTGCCCAGGGACGATCTAAAAACAGTTGATGAATCTCGGATAACCCTGACACCAGATACGGTTCGCACTGGTTGAGTTTTAGATGGTCGGCGACTACCCAGTGCGCCTGGCTTGCGGCCAGCATGGCACGCTTCACTTCGGCATCCGCCTCCTGACTGGCGCTCAATCCGAGTTCGGCATGGATGGCGCATGCGCCAAGGATGGCAATATCCGCCCGGTAGCGAGAGAGCAGGGAAAGGGTGGCGCTTCCGGCAAACAGGCGTTGTTTCTGATCCCACTTTCCACCGAGCAGGATCAGGTCAATATCTTCCCGATCGCTAACCTGCTGGGCGATATCAAGAGAAGGGGTGATGATGGTCAGCGGCCCCTGAAGGAAAGAGGCAACGGCCAGCAGTGTGCTTCCGGCGTCCAGAAAAAGCGTCGAGCCCGCAGGCACGCATTGCGCAACCTGTTTACCCAGCCGCTGCTTAATTTCAGGGAGCAAGCTATTCCTGCTTACTCGGGTCATCGTCGAGAGATTCAGCGCGATGGCGCCGCCATGGTTTTTTTGTGCCAGTCCCTGTTTTTCCAGGTCGGTCAGATCGCGACGGATGGTGTCCGCCGAAACCTGCAATCGCTCTGCCAGCTCGGTAATGCTGGCCTGGCCTTGCTCAGTAATGATATCAAGCACATATTTCTGTCTGGCGGTTTTATGCATGGGGCAGTATCCTGCAAAATGTCGCAATAAATCGCAGTTTACAGCATTTTGCAGGAAAGGGAATCGCGACAGGTGCGGGATGTTATCCAAAAACAGTTTAATGATGTGATTATTGATATCGCATTAATCAGTCATCAAAAACATGTATGTATCTTTTAGGTATGTTGTTATCGCTATGTTTTACTTGAAAATTTGGCTTAAGCTGCCGGATTATTGGCTCTAACCAGAATGTTTAACTAATTTGTAATTATAAATTAGTGCATATATCTATGAGTTTTTATTTTTAAAGTAAAATAATTCAATTTTATTCGGTGTATTACTTAAGTTGACATTTCTTTGAAAATCTTTGTGTCTGATTCGGGGTGAAATTAACGCAAAAATGTACACCGGGGCATTTTAGAATTTTCTTTATATTACAGGGGGTTTATTTGTTTCATCTGAAAGGCCTTTTATAACGTTTTGTCCAAAAACCCCATCTTTTTTCTTATTTGTAACACCGCATTAACATTGCGGGTGTGGTTGCTCATATCACATTTTGTTATGCTGCGAATCAATAAATATTTAAGTAAATTCTTAAAAGAAAAAAAGAGATTGAACGGCTCTCATCTCAATTGAAATGGGCTTGGGGAACTATTACCCAAATTAATCGAGAAGAGGTGAGGGATTTCTGAAGAATTATTTGTACCTCTTCCTGGGTATTTATTTGGCTATCACCTGGAGTCGGGGGATATTATGAAGATGAAATGCAATAACAGGTTGCTCAGATTATCTGTCTCCCTGACCTTAATTTCGCTGGTGGTGACTGCGGCTAATGCAAATAACGGCCAGGCGGGGATATCTCCCGTTGCGGCAATGACGATGAAAGAAAGTATTCTTTTCGCTCTCGATCGCGACCCCTCGGTGAGCCAGCAGGCAGCGCAACTGGGGATCGGCCAGGCACAAATAGACGAAGCGCGCAGTGGCTGGATGCCACAAATAGCCCTGAACGGGAGTACGGGTCACAGCCAGACCACCGATTCAAGCGGCTCGTTGCGAAATTCCGCAGCCTGGGGCCTGAGCCTGACGCAGCTGGTGTACGATTTTGGCAAGACCAATAACAGCATCAGCCAGTCTTCAGCTCAGCGTGACAGCTATCGCTACCAGCTGATGAGCACGATGTCTGCCGTCGCGGAAAAAACGGCCCTCAGCTATGTGGAAGTAAAACGCTACAGCGATCTGTTGCAGGCGGCAAAAGAGAACGTGCAGGCGCTTAAAAACGTTGAGCAGCTGGCAAAACTCCGCGCCGATGCTGGCGTAAGCTCCACCTCTGATGAGCTTCAGACCCGCACCCGTATCGCCGGGATGCAGGCGACGGTAGAGCAGTATAATGCGTCTCTGAACAGCGCCCGCGCGCGGCTGGCGGTATTAACTGGCATACAGGCTGAACGCTATTCACCGGTTCCGGGAGGTCTGGCCGTGGAGCCGGATTCTCTCAATCGGATTGATTATTCACTGATCCCAACGGTGATGGCCGCGCAGAACATGGAGCGTTCAGCCCAGTACGGCGTAGAAACCGCCAGGTCTCAGCACTGGCCGACCTTAAGCCTGAAAGGGGGCCGCACCCGCTATGAGTCTGATAATCGCGCGTACTGGGATGATCAGATCCAGCTCAATATTGACGCACCGCTTTATCAGGGCGGCGCGGTCTCGGCGCGCGTCCGTCAGGCCGAGGGCGCAAGGGCAATGGCATCGTCCCAGGTTGATCAGGCCCGTTTTGATGTCCTGCAAAAAGCCTCCGTCGCACAGGCCGACTGGACCGGGGCGCGTGGACGAATGGAAGCCGGGAAGCGTCAGCTGGAAAATGCGTTGCGCGCCCGCGATGTCTACAAAAATGAATATACCCTGAGCAAGCGCAGCATTAACGATCTGCTCAGCGTGGAGCAGGATGTCTGGTCTGCCACCTCAGCGAAAATAATGGCTGAATACGATGGCTGGAGTGCGGCGATTAATTACGCCTCTGCGGTGGATAATCTCTTGCCGCTTATCGGAATAGAGAAAAACGCTGCCGCGAAATTACCTGATTTAAGTTAAAAAAAGGCGCGCCTTTCTGCGCGAAATAAGTCAGACAATAATGGGTGATTTTTCCCAAGGATAGCTACATCCCTCTGGTGGACATATCCACAGGAATACGCGCACCTGCAAGGAGAAGAATATGAGTACCGCAAAAGTTGTTGATGTCATCATTCGCAAAACGGCAGAGAAGACGAAATTAACCGGAGAGGGGAATCTCTCGGTCTCTATTTCCTCACCGAGCGTGATTGAAATTCAGGGTTCTGCTCAGGACGTGGTGCGTTATGTCCGCCAGGGGAATGACCTCCTCATTTATATGAAAGATGGCAGCGTGATCCGCTGCAATAATTATTTTGTCGAAGACACGGAAACCCATAATCATTCCGAGCTGGTATTTAACGATAATCAGGCGTTGACGCATATTTCATTTGCCGATGCCGGGGAAGCATCAGGCGTTGCCGCCACCGAATTAACCGCCCAGGCTGCACCCATTAGCAGCATTGAACCTTTCCTGGAGCAGGGAAGCGTCTTAAGCGATGCGCCGTGGGGCTGGATTGCCGGTGCGGCGTTAGGGGGCGGTGCGATCGGCGCACTGCTGGCTCACGGCGGCGATGGCGAAACCAAAACCAGGGTTATTGATAATACAAAAGAAGTCGAAAGTGCCACGCCGACATTTTTGCTGACGGACAACGCGGGTGACAAGCAGGGCGTGCTGAGTGCAAAAGCGGTCACGGATGACAACACCCCCACCTTCAGCGGTACCGGGCAGCCGGGCGCGACCATTCAGGTTAAAGACGGCAACGGCAGCACCATCGCCAGCACCATGGTTGCGAAGGACGGCACCTGGACGGTAACACTCCCGACCCAGGCGGACGGGGAACATACCTGGTCCGTCGTACAGATCGACGGCAGTAAAACGACCTCTGCGGGCAGTATTACCGTAACCGTTTCTACAGCGGATACCAGCGTGACGCTCGCCACCACGGCGGGCGATAACGTGATCAACGCCAGCGAGCAGGCCGCTGGCTTTACGCTGTCCGGCACCAGCAAAAACCTGGCGCAGGGAACGGCGCTTACCGTCACGCTCAACGGTAAAACCTATACCGCAGAAGTGGGGGCAAACGGCGCATGGAGCGTGAAGGTCCCTGCTGCCGACGCACAGGCGCTGGGCGATGGTACCTGGACGGTCAACGTCAGCGGAAAAGACGCGGCGGGCAACACCGTGTCCGGCAGCCAGACGATTGGCGTGGATACCGCCTCGCCAGTGATCTCTGTCGACACGATCGCCCAGGACAACATCATCAACGCGGCTGAACATAATCAGCCGCTGACGCTGACCGGGAAAACCGATGCGGAAGCGGGCCAGATTGTGACGGTCACGCTGAACGGCAAAAATCACACGGCGACCGTGGGCAGCGACGGCAGCTGGTCCGTTACGCTTCCGGCCAGTGAAGTACAGGCGCTGGCTAACGGCGAGCACACCCTGACGGTAAACGTCAGCGACAAAGCGGGTAACGGGTCATCCACCACCGCCGATTTCACGGTCGATACCGCAGCGCCAGTGGTCACTATCAACACCGTCGCGGGCGACGACATTCTGAACACCAGCGAGCAGGGGCAGGCGCAGATTATTTCCGGTCAGGCGAACGGCGCGGCGGAGGGCGACGTTGTCACCGTGACCGTTGGCGGCAAGACCTTTACCGGTGCCGTCCAGGCGGACGGCAGCTGGAGCGTCGGCGTGCCTGCCTCCGTCATTGGCGCGCTGGGGGAAGGTAGCCACAGCATTTCGGTCTCCGTGACCGATGCGGCAGGCAACACCGGCAGCGCGGCGCACGGCATTACGCTGAGCGGCAACCCGCCGGAATTTACCCTTGACCCCATCAGCCAGGATAACGTCCTGAATGCGCAGGAGGCCATGCAGCCCCTGAGCCTGAGCGGGACCAGTAATCTGCCGAACGGCAGCGCTGTCACCGTGACGCTGAACAACGTTAACTATCAGGCCACCGTTGAGAACGGTCGCTGGTCCGTTCAGGTGCCGGTTTCCGACGTGCTGGATCTGGCGAATACCCTTTACACCGTCAGCGTCAGCGGCACCGACAGCGTAGGTAACAGCGGCTCCGCCGAGGCGAATCTGCTGGTAGACACCGTGCTGCCGCAGGTGATCGTCAACACCTTTGCCGGGGATAACCTGGTCAATAACGCCGAAGCGGCGGTTGACCAAACCCTCAGTGGACGCGTCACCGGCGCGGCGGCGGGCGATACCGTCTCTGTCACCGTGGGCGGCAAGAGCTACACCGCAACGGTTGGCAGCGACCTCAAATGGAGCGTGACGATCCCATCGGCCGACCTCCAGGCGTTTGGCGACGGCGATTTAACCTTCAGCGCCTCTGTCACCAATGCGCACGGCAATACCGGCACCGGCGAACGTGATATCAACATCAACGCCGAACTGCCGGGCCTGCGCGTGAACACGATCTCTGGCGATGACGTGATTAACGCCATCGAGCAGCAGCAGGATCTGGCCGTAACCGGCTCCAGCACTCATCTGGCCGAAGGCACACAGATCACCGTTACCATCAATAATGTCGAATACGTCACCACGGTTAACGCCAGCGGCAACTGGCAGATTGGCGTGCCGGCGGCGGACCTTCAGGCATGGACGGCGGGAGGCATGACCGTCAGCGTCAGCGCGGAAGATGCCTGGGGCAACACTGTGGCGGCTGAACACCCGATCGAGCTTGACCTGAATGCGGTGGCCGTCACCATCGATACCGTAACCACTGACGATATGCTCAACGCGGCGGAAAAAGGCGCGGATGTCACGCTTTCTGGTCAGACGCAGGGCGTGGAGGCCGGGCAGACCGTGGTGGTGAAATTCGCGGATCAAACCTTTACTGCACAGGTGCAGCAGGACGGCTCCTGGCACCTGACCGTTCCGGCGAGCGCGATGGAAACGCTGATCGACGGGCGTGCGCAGGTGAGCGTCAGCGTGACTAACGTCAACGGCAACAGCGCGGACGCCTCACGCGTGGTGATCGTCGATACGCAGCCGCCAGCCATTACGCTTGATAACCTGACCGACGACAACATCATTAATGCGGCAGAAGCGCAGCAGGATCTGGTGCTCAGCGGCAGCACAACCGCTGAAGCGGGCCAGACGGTCACCGTGACGCTGAACGGTAAATCTTACCAGACCACGGTACAGGCGGACGGTCGCTGGCAGCTGAACGTGCCTGCCGCCGACGTAGGCGCGCTGACCGATGGCAATGTCACCGTGACGGCCACCGTCAGTGACGTGGCGGGCAACAGCAGCAGCGCGGACCGCGTTGGGCTGGTGGATGCCACCGTGCCGCAGGTGACCATCAACGATTTCGTCACCGACACCAACACCGTTAACCAGCTGGCCCATGCTCAGGCGCAGATCCTGAGCGGCTCCGTCACCGGCGCGGCGGCGGGCGATTTGGTCACCATCACCATCAATAACGTGGACTACACCACCGTGGTGGATGCGGCAGGCAACTGGAGCCTCGGCCTGCCTGCGTCCGTCGTTCAGGGGCTGACGGACGGCACCTGGACCATTAACGTCTCCGTGACCGACCAATCCGGCAACACCGGCAGCAGTTCAGTGGATGTGGTGGTCAATACTGTGACGCCCGTTATCGGTATTAACACGCTGGCCGCGGATGACGTGATCAATGCGGCAGAGAAGGGCGAAGATCTGCTGCTTTCCGGTACCAGCAACCAGCCGGAAGGAACCACCATCACCGTTAATCTGAACGGTATCAACTACACCGCCACCACCGACGCCAGCGGCAACTGGAGCGTTACCGTCCCCGCCTCTGCGGTGAGCGCGCTGGGTGAAGCCAATTACACCGTGACGGCGAGCGTCACCGATAATGTGGGCAACAGCGCCGCTGCCACGCACGATGTGCTGGTGGACAGCTCGCTGCCGGTGGTCACCATCAACACCCTCGCGGGCGACAATATCGTCAACGCGGCGGAAGTGGCCGCAGGGCAAACCCTGACCGGAAAGGTTTCTAACGCGGCATCGGGCGATACCGTCACGATTATCCTCGGCGGGCAGACATACACGGCCACCGTACAGGACGATCTCACCTGGAGCCTGCCGTTAACCCAGAGTCAGTTAACCGCGCTCGGTAACGGCGACCTGACCGTATCGGCCAGCGTGACGAACGCGCACGGCAATACCGGATCGTCTTCCCTGGATGTCACCATTGACGCCCAGCTGCCCGGCCTGCGCATTGATACCGTCGCCGGTGACGACGTCATTAACGTTATTGAACACGCGCAGAACCTGGTTATCTCCGGCACCAGCACCGACCTGGCGGCGGGTAGCACCGTCACCGTGACCATCAACGGCAAGAGTTATTCCGCCTCGGTACTGGCGGATGGCACCTGGCAGGCTGCGGTTCCGGCTGCCGACGTCTCCCGGTGGGCGGACGGGTCGCTCACCATCAGCGCCAGCGCGCAGGATACCTCCGGCAACCCGGTGAATATCGGTACCGTTGTGGATGTCGATCTCGCCCCGGTGGCGATAAGCATCAACAGCGTGACGGACGACAACGTGCTTAACGCGGCAGAAAAAGGCCAGGATCTGGTGCTGTCCGGCTCCTCCTCGAACGTTGAAGCGGGCCAGACCGTTACCATTATCTTTGCGGGTAAAACCTGGACCACGACGGTCGATGCCAACGGCGACTGGACCTGCACCGTACCGGCTGCCGATCTGAGCGGCCTGAAGGACGGCGACGCCAGCGTACAGGTCAGCGTCACCAACGTGAACGGCAACGCGGCCTCTTCCTCGCAGGCATTCAGCGTCGATACCGCCGCGCCAGCGGTCACCATCAACACCATCAGCGGCGACAACATGCTGAATGCGGCAGAGGCGGCGCAGGATCTGACCCTGAGCGGGACGTCTACTGCCGAAGCAGGCCAGACGGTCACCGTGACCTTCAACGGCAATCAGTACACCGCCCAGGTGCAGGCGAACGGCAGCTGGACGCTGGACGTTCCGGCGGCGGATCTGGCGGGGATCGCCGACGGCAGCGCGGCGGTCACGGTGACCGTGTCCGATAAAGCGGGCAACCCGGCCAGCGCGGGGGCGTCCGTGCTGGTCGACACTACCGTGCCGCAGATTACCTTCAACATTGTGGCGGGCGACGACATTGTTAATATTGCCGAGCACGGCCAGGCGCTGATTGTCACCGGCAAGGTGACGGGCGCGCAGGCGGGCGATGTGATTACCCTGAGCCTGAACGGGAAAGACTACACCGCGATGCTGGATGCGTCCGGCAACTGGAGCGTGGGCGTTCCGGCGACGGACGTGGGCGCGCTGGTTAACGGCGACCAGACGATTTCCGCGACACTCACCGATAAAGCGGGCAACAGCACCAGCGCGACGCACGCGTTTGACGTCTCCCTGACCGCGCCGGTGATTGCCATCAATACCCTGGCGGTTGACGACGTGATCAACGCGACCGAAAAAGGCCAGGACCTGTTGATCTCCGGCACCAGCAACCAGCCGGACGGGACCCGCATCACCGTAACCCTGAACGGTATCAGTTACGCCGCCACCACCGATGCCAGCGGTAACTGGAGCGTCACCGTTCCGGCGGCAAACGTCTCGGTACTGGGCGAAGCGAGCTACAGCGTGACGGCCAGCGTGACCGATACCGCGGGTAATAGCGCGAATACCAGCCATAGCGTGCTGGTCGACAGCGCGCTGCCGCAGGTCACCATTAATGCGGTTGCCACCGACGACGTGATTAACGCGGCGGAAGTGGCTTCCGGACAAACCCTGAGCGGGAAAGTGAGCGGCGCGGCGAGCGGTGACACTGTCACGGTCGGTATCGGGGGCAACACCTATACCGCGACGGTTCAGGACGACCTGAGCTGGTCGGTTAACGTGGCGTCTGACGTCTTAACCGCTATCGGTAACGGCGATCTCACCGTAACAGCGAGCGTGACCAATGGCCACGGCAACACCGGCACCGGCGAACGCGACATCACGATTGATGCCAGCCTGCCGGGCCTGCGCGTGGATACCGTAGCAGGCGACGATGTGATCAACAGCATCGAACATGGTCAAAACCTGATTATCACCGGCTCCAGCGACGGGCTGGCGAGCGGATCGGCGCTGACGGTCACCGTCAACGGCAAAACCTACGCGGCAACCGTGCTGGCGGACGGCACCTGGACGGCGGCTATTCCGGCGGCGGACGTCGGCGCGCTGAGCGCAGGCACGATCACCGTGACCGTTGACGGCCAGAGCGCGGCGGGTAACCCGGTTTCCATCAGCCACGACGTGAAAGTGGATCTGGCGGCAGTCGCCATCAGCATTAATCCGATTGCATCGGACGACGTAATCAACGCGGCTGAGAAAGGCGCGGACCTGGTGCTGTCTGGCTCGACCACCAACGTGGAAGAAAACCAGACCGTTACCATCACCTTCGGCGGCAAGTTGTACACTGCGACGGTGGATGCCAGCGGCAACTGGACGGCGACCGTACCGTCTGCCGATTTGGGCGGACTGAAAGACGGCGACGCCAGCGTGCAGGTCAGCGTCACCAACGTGAACGGCAACAGCGCCTCGGCGGGCCGCGAGTACAGCGTGGACGCCACCGCGCCGACGGTGTCCATCGAGATCGTCAGCGACAACAACATCATCAACGCGGCCGAAGCGCAGCAGGATCTGGTCGTTAACGGTGTCTCCAACGCCGAAGCGGGCCAGACCGTGACCGTGACGCTGAACGGCGTGGACTACACCACCACCGTACAGGCGAACGGCAGCTGGAGCGTCACCGTACCGTCTGCGGATATCGGCGCGATTACCGACGGCGATTACACCATCACGGCAGCCGTCGCGGATAAGGCGGGTAACCCGGCCTCGGCGGACCGCGATGTGCTGGTGGATACCACGGTGCCACAGCTGACCATTAACACCGTTTCCGACGACGACGTGATCAACAGCGCCGAGCATGCGCAGGCGCTGATTGTCACCGGTTCCGTGACCGGTGCGGCGGCGGGCGACGTGGTGACCGTCACCATCAATAACAAAGATTACACCGCGACCCTGGACACTTCCGGCAGGTGGAGCGTGGGCGTGCCTGCGACGGACGTGAGTGCCCTGGCCGCCGGGGATTACACCATCACCGCGGCGCTGACCGATAAAGCCGGAAACAGCAACAGCACAACGCACGAGGTTGAAGTCAACCTCACCGCGCCGGTGCTGACCATTGACACCGTGTCCGGTGACGATGTGATCAACAGCAGCGAGAAAACGCAGGATCTGACCATCACAGGTACGGCTTCCGGGCTGGCAGCGGGCGCGGTGGTCACCGTGATGCTCAACGGCAAAGCGTACAGCGCCACGGTGGACACCAATGGCCAGTGGACCACAACCGTTCCGGCGAGCGAGGTGGGGCAACTGGGTGAAGCGCTTTACACCGTGTCGGCCTCCGCGACGGACAGCGTCGGCAACAGCTCCAGCACCTCGCACACCGTGAACGTGGAATCCGTGCTGCCTGGCGTCATCATCAACACCGTGGCGGGCGACGACGTGATCAACGCAGCGGAGCTGGCAACCGGCCAGACCATTAGCGGCACAGTGGTGAATGCCGAAGCGGGCAACACCGTGACTGTGTCTGTTGGCGGCCACAGCTACACCGCAACGATACAGGACAATCTCACCTGGTCCGTCAGCGTACCGGAGTCTGTGCTCACCGCGCTGGGCAATGGCGATCTGACCGTGACCGCCAGCGTCACGAACGGCGTGGGCAACAGCGGCAGCGGCGAGCGCGATATCACTATCGACGCGAATCTGCCGGGCCTGCGCGTGGACACCGTAGCGGGCGATGACGTGATTAACAGCATCGAACACGGGCAGAATCTGATTATCACGGGTTCAAGCGACGGCCTGACGGCGGGCACAGCGCTGACCGTCACCGTAAACGGTAAAACCTATCCGGCTACCGTGCTGGCAGACGGCACCTGGAGCGCGGCGATCCCTTCTGCGGACGTGAGTGCCCTTGCCGCAGGCACGGTCACCGTGAACGTTGAAGGCCAGAGCAGCGCGGGCAATCCGGTGACTATCAACCATGATGTGACGGTGGATCTGGCAAACGTCGCCATCAGCATTGGCGCCATCGCTTCCGACGACGTGATCAACGCCGCCGAGAGGGGTGCGGATCTGGTGCTCTCCGGCACCACCTCGAACGTCGAAGAAAACCAGAACGTCACCATCACCTTCGGCGGCAAGAACTACACCGCCACGGTGGACGCTGAGGGTAAATGGACCGCCACGGTGCCGTCTGCGGATCTGACCGGTCTGAAAGACGGCGACGCCAGCGTGCAGGTCAGCGTCACCAACGTGAACGGCAACAGCGCGTCTGCGGGACGCGAGTACAGCGTGGATGCTACCGCGCCGTCCGTGACCATCAACACGATTGCCACCGACGATATCCTGAACGCCTCAGAAGCGCAGTCCGACCTGGCAATCTCTGGCACCAGCACCGCCGAAGCAGGCCAGACGGTGACCGTATCGCTGAACGGCAAAGATTACACCACAACCGTCAGCGCGAACGGCAGCTGGACGCTGAACGTGCCGGCAGCTGACCTTGCAGGATTAACCGACGGCAGCGTCACCGTGACCGCGGCCGTCAGCGACAAGGCGGGTAACCCGGCGTCGGTGGACCACAACCTGACGGTGGACGTCACCGTTCCGGCAGTGACCATCCACACCGTGGCAGGCGACGACGTGATTAACGTGGCTGAACACAATCAGGCGCAGATTATCAGCGGCTCCGCCACCGGCGCGGCGGCGGGCGATAAGGTCACCGTCACGATCGGCGGCCAGACTTATACCACCGTGCTGGATGCGGCGGGTAACTGGAGCGTGGGCGTCCCGGCCAGCGTCATTTCCGGCCTCAGCGACGGCAGCGTGACCGTCACTGCGTCAGTCACCGACGCGGCGGGCAATACCGGCAGCGGCACGCATAATGTGACCGTCGATACCGGCCTGCCATCGGTCAGCTTCAACGCCATCAGCGATGACAACGTCCTGAACGCCGTTGAAAAAGGCCAGGATCTGAGCGTCAGCGGCACCAGCGCCAACCTGGCGGAAGGCACCGTGGTCACCGTGACCCTGAACGGTAAAAACTACACGGCGACAACTGCGGCAGACGGCACCTGGAGCCTGACGGTTCCGGCTGCGGATCTGGCCGGTCTCGGTCAGGCCAGTTATACCCTGAACGCAACGGCCACCAACGGCGTGGGCAACAGCGTGAGCAGTTCTGCGAACCTGCTTGTCGACACCGCGCTGCCAACCGTCACCATCAACACCGTGGCGGGCGACAACGTCATCAACGCGGCGGAAGTGGCGGCAGGCCAGACACTGAGCGGCACCGTGGCGAATGCCGAAGCGGGCAACACCGTGACCGTGACTATCGGCGGCCACAGCTACACCGCAACGGTGCAGAATAATCTGTCCTGGTCCGTCAACGTGCCGTCTGACGTGCTGACCGCACTCGGCAACGGCAGCCTGAGCGTGACGGCGACCGTCACCAACGGCCACGGCAACACCGGCACCGGCGAACGCGAGATCGCTATCGACGCTAACCTGCCGGGCCTGCGCGTGAATACCGTGGCGGGTGACGACGTGGTCAACACCATCGAGCACGCGCAGAACCTGATTGTTTCAGGCTCCAGCGACGGGCTGGCGCCGGGCACGGCGCTGACGGTTACCGTCAACGGTAAAGATTACGCGGCAACGGTACTGGCAGACGGCACCTGGAGCGCGGCGATCCCGTCCACCGACGTGAGCGCGTGGCCGGAAGGCACCGTGAAAATCAGCGTTACCGGTGACAGCGCGGCGGGTAATCCGATCACCATCAGCCACGACGTGACCGTGGATCTGGCTACCGTTGCCATCAGCATCAATGCGCTTGCCACCGACGACGTGATTAACGCGGCGGAGAAGGGCGCGGATCTGGTGCTGTCCGGTGTGACCACCAACGTGGAAGCCGGGCAGACCGTGACCATCAGTCTGAACGGCAGGATCTACACCACCACCGTGGACGACAGCGGCAACTGGACTTACACCGTGCCGTCAGCGGATCTGGCTGGCCTGAAGGATGGCGACGCCAGCGTGCAGGTGAGCGTCACCAACGTGAACGGCAACAGCGCCTCGGCGGGCCGTGAGTACAGCGTGGATGCTACCGCGCCGTCCGTGACCATCAACACGATTGCCACCGACGATATACTGAACGCCACGGAAGCTCAGTCAGACCTGGCAATCTCCGGCACCAGTACCGCCGAAGCAGGCCAGACGCTGACCGTATCGCTGAACGGCAAAGATTACACCACAACCGTCAGCGCGAACGGCAGCTGGACGCTGAACGTTCCGGCGGCGGATCTGGCAGGATTAACCGACGGCAGCGTGACGGTCACCGCCTCAGTCAGCGACAAGGCGGGTAACCCGGCGTCGGTTGACCACACCCTGACGGTGGACGTCACCGTACCTGCGGTGACCATCCACACCGTTGCAGGTGACGATGTGATTAACGTGGCTGAACACAATCAGGCGCAAATTATCAGCGGCTCCGCCACCGGCGCGGCGGCGGGCGACACCGTCATCGTCACCATCGGCGGCCAGTCGTACACCACCGTGCTGGATGCGGCGGGTAACTGGAGCGTGGGCGTTCCGGCGAATGTGATTTCAGGCCTCAGCGACGGCAGCGTGACCGTCACTGCGTCAGTCACCGACGCGGCGGGCAATACCGGCAGCGGCACGCATAATGTGACCGTCGATACCGGTCTGCCGTCGGTCAGCTTCAACGCCATCAGCGATGACAACGTCCTGAACGCCGTTGAAAAAGGCCAGGATCTGAGCGTCAGCGGCACCAGCGCTAACCTGGCGGAAGGCACCGTGGTCACCGTGACCCTGAACGGTAAAAACTACACGGCGACGACTGCGGCAGACGGCACCTGGAGCCTGACGGTTCCGGCTGCGGATCTGGCCGGTCTCGGTCAGGCCAGCTACACCCTGAGCGCGACGGCCACCAACGGTGTGGGCAACAGCATCAGCACTACGACGAACCTGCTTGTCGATACCGCGCTGCCAACCGTCACCATCAACACCGTGGCGGGGGATAACGTCATCAACGCGGCGGAAGTGGCCGCAGGCCAGACCATTACCGGTAAGGTGGCGAACGCGGACATCGGTAACACCGTGACGGTGAACATCGGCGGCAACACCTATACCGCGACGGTGCAGAGCGATCTGACCTGGTCCGTCAACGTGCCGGAATCCGTCCTGACGGCGCTGGGCAATGGCGATTTAACGGTGTCAGCAACCGTCACTAATGACCATGGCAATACGGGAACGGGCGAGCGCGATATCACTATCGACGCCAGCCTGCCGGGCCTGCGCGTGGATACCGTCGCGGGCGACGATGTGATTAACAGCATCGAGCATGGACAGAACCTGATTGTCACCGGCTCCAGCGACGGACTGGCGGCAGGCACTACGCTCACCGTGACCGTCAATGGCAAAACCTATGCGGCCTCCGTGCTGGCAGACGGTACCTGGAGCGCGGCGATCCCGGCAGCAGACGTCGGGGCCCTGGCTGCGGGCACGGTTACCGTGACCGTTGCAGGCCAGAGCGCGGCGGGCAATCCGGTCTCTATCAGCCACGACGTCACCGTCGATCTGGCAGCCGTGGCGATCAGCATTGATGCCATCGCCACCGACGACGTGATTAACGCGGCGGAGAAAGGTGCGGATCTGGTGCTTTCCGGCAGCACCTCCAATGTGGAAGAGAACCAGACCGTTACCGTCACCTTTGGCGGCAAGTCTTACACCGCCAAAGTCGATGCCGACGGCAAATGGACGGCCACCGTGCCTTCCTCGGATCTTGCGGGTCTGAAAGACGGCGACGCCAGCGTGCAGGTGAGCGTGACCAATGTGAACGGCAACAGCGCGTCTGCGGGCCGGGAGTACAGCGTGGATGCCACGGCGCCAACCGTGACCATTGACACGGTAGCCGGCGACAACGTGATCAACGGCAGCGAAGCGGCTGCGGGCGTGGCCATTTCCGGCACCACCACGGCTGAAGTCGGTCAGACGGTAACCGTTAACCTCGGTGGAAACAGCTATACCGCACAGGTTCAGCAGGGCGGCGTCTGGAGCATTAACGTGCCGGCCGCCGATCTGTCCACTCTGGCGGATAACGGCTACACCGTGCAGGTGAGCGTGAGTGACGCCGCGGGTAACCCGGGCAGCGCGGGCAAAGCGATTACGCTCGATACTACGCCGCCGACCGTCAGCTTTAACGTCGTGGCGGGCGATGACGTCATCAACAGCGTTGAGCACGGGCAGGCGCAGGTCATCAGCGGCACCGCAACCGGCGCCAGCGTCGGCGATAAGCTGGTCATCACGATAGGTTCGAACCAGTACACCACCACCGTTGACGCCAGTGGCAAATGGAGCGTGGGCGTTCCTGCCAGCGACATTTCTGCCCTGACCGACGGCACCGTGACCCTCAGCGCGACAATCACCGACAGCGCGGGCAACAGCAGCACCCAGACCCATGACGTGGTGGTAAATACCGCATCGGTCGCGCTGACCGTCAACACCCTCAGCGGCGATGACGTGATCAATGCGGCAGAAGCGGGGGCGTCGCTGGTCATCAACGGCTCCAGCGCGCAGTTCGCCAGCGGTACGCAGGTCACTATCACCCTGAATGGTAAGAGCTATACGGCCACTATCCAGAGCGATGGCTCCTGGACAACCACCGTACCGGCCGCCGACGTGGGCACCCTGGCCGACGGCGCGAGCTACCAGGTTTCTGTTTCGGCGCAGGACAGCGCCGGGAACAGCGCCTCGGCGACGCACACCATCAGCGTGGACACCACCGCGCCGGTGATTAGCGTGAACACGTTGTCGGGCGACGATGTGCTGAATGCGGCGGAAGCCCAACAGCCGCTCACCGTACACGGCTCTTCCAGCGCGGAAGCAGGCCAGACGGTGACCGTCACGCTGGGCGGGAAAACCTACACTGCGCTTGTGGCAAACGACGGCACCTGGACGCTCGACGTCCCGGCCGCCGATCTTGCCAACCTGAGCGAAGGCGCGCTGACGGTCACCGCGTCGGTGAACGACAAGGCGGGTAATAACGGCCAGACGACGCATACCTTAACGGTCGATACCGTCGCGCCAGCCGTGACCATCAGCACCGTGGCCGATGACGATATCGTCAACGACGCCGAGCAGCTGGCGGGACAGACCATCAGCGGGACCACCACCGCGGAGCAGGGCCAGACGGTGACCGTCTCCTTCAACGGCCACAGCTATCAGGCGACCGTGGCGGCGAATGGCTCCTGGTCCGTCTTCGTGCCGGGACGCGACTTCCTCGGACTGAGCGACGGGGATTACACCCTTACCGCGACGGTGAGCGATAAAGCGGGTAACCCGGGCAGCGCAACGCACGACGTGACGCTGAACGGCGACGTGCCGAGCATCGCCATTAACACCTTTGCGCAGGACGATATCGTCAACGCCGCCGAGCACGGCACGCCGCTGGTTATCAGCGGCACCACCGACGCGCCAACGGGCCAGACGGTGACCATTACGCTTAACGGTAAAACCTACACGGCTACCGTTCAAAATGGCGGCACCTGGAGCTATACGGTTGGCAGCGCAGACGTGACCGCACTGGCGGACGGCGGTTCGTACGTGATTAACGCGCAGGTGAGCAACGCCATCGGCAACAGCGCCAGCGATAACCATACCGTTACCGTGGATCTCACCGCACCGTCGATGGGGATCAGCATTGATTCCCTGCAAAACGATACCGGCCTCAGCGCGAATGACTTCATCACCAACGACAGCCAGGTGGTGGTGAATGGTTCCCTGACCGCGCAGCTCGGCAACAACGAGAAGGCGCAGATCAGCCTTGACGGCGGTACCACCTGGATTGACCTGACCGTCACCGGCACCACCTGGCGCTACACCGATGGCCGTACCCTGACCGACGGTACGTACCAGTACCAGGTGCGCGTGATCGACAATGCAGGCAACGTTGGGGCAACGGACAGCCAGGACGTGGTAATCGATCTGACGAAGCCTGCGGCGGCGACCATTACCGTGGATTCCGTCTCGCAGGATACCGGCCTGTCCGACAGCGACTTTATTACCAGCGACAACCAGATCAGCCTGAAAGGGACGCTCGGCGCGGCCCTGGGCAGCGGCGACCACGCTCAGATCAGCCTCGACGGTGGCGCAACCTGGACTGACGTGAGCGTCAGCGGCCTGAGCTGGACCTACGTTGACGGCCGCACGCTGGCCGACGGAGACTACAACTATCAGCTGCGGGTGATTGACGACGCGGGGAATATCAGCGCCACTACCAGCCAGGTGGTGACCATTGATACCGTCGCGCCGGACGCCAGCAAAACGATCGCTATCGACAGCATCAGCGACGATACCGGCCTGAGCAGCAGCGACTTTATCACCAATGACACCTCCCTGACGCTGCACGGCTCGCTCGGCGCAACGCTGGCCGACGGCGAATATGCCCAGATCAGCATCGACGGCGGGGTCACCTGGCAGAACGTGATCGTCACTGGCAACAGCTGGTACTACGTGGACGGCCGCACGCTGGGTAACCAGACCTATGACTACTACGTTCGCGTAGTGGATGCGGCGGGCAACGTGGGTGCCAGCGCTCATCAGCAGGTGACGGTCGATACGGTCGCGCCGGATGCGGCGATTACGGTGACCGTGGATAACATCACCGTCGATACCGGCTTCGACAATAACGACTTCCTGACCAGTTCGACCTCGTACACGCTCAACGGGACGCTCGGGGCCGAACTCGGGGCGGGTGAGTATGTGCAGGTGAGCATGGATGGCGGCACCACCTGGGTTTACGCCACGGTAAGCGGCACCCGGTGGAGTTATAACGACACCCGCACCCTGGCCGACGGCGACTACCGCTATCAGGTGCGGGTTGTCGATCAGGCGGGCAACGTTGGGGCCACCACCACGCAGGACGTGACGGTGGATACCCAGGCGCCGCAGTACGGCATCACCATTGACAGCATCAGCGAAGATACCGGGCAGTCCGGGAGTGATTTCATCACCATGGACACCTCGCTGACGATCAACGGCTCGTTGGGCAGCGCGCTGGCCAGCGACGAGCGCGTACAGATCAGCCTCGACGGCGGTAATACCTGGATTGACACTACCGTCACTAACCAGCGCTGGAGCTATACGGATACCCGCGATCTGGCAGACGGGGATTACACCTACCAGGTGCGGATCATCGACCAGGCGGGCAACGTCGGCTCAACCTCTTCGCAGGTGGTAACGGTTGATACCACGCCGCCTGACACGGTGGGAACGGTGGTCAGCTATACCGACGGGGAAGGTGAACGTACAGGCACGTACGGCGCATCAGTCGCGACGGACGATACCTCGCCGCTGATCAACGGTACGCTTAACCGCGCTCCGGAAGATGGCGAAATCGTGCAGCTTTACCGGGACGGGATCTTGCTGGGTCAGGTCACGATGAACGGCAGCGCAAGCTGGTCCTATCAGGACAACGGCCTGCTCGACGGGAATCACACCTACATTCTGCGCGTCACCGACAAAGCCGGTAACTACACGGCATCGGATGGCTTTGTGCTGAACGTCGATACCAGCATCCCGACCACCACCGCGGCGATTACTGCCCAGACCACCTCGGATACCACGCCGATTGTCAGCGGTACGGTCTCCGCAGACCTGGTGAACGGTGAATATCTGGTGGTGACGGTGAACGGGAAAACCTACACCTCCCAGACCGGCGGTGCGGTGGTCGTCGACCCGGATCACAATACCTGGTATCTACAGATCCCGGACAGCGATGCCCTGAGTGTGGCGAGTTACGACGTAACCGCGCAGGTGAAGAGTAGCGCGGGCAACGGTAACACCACCGGTACGGCAACCGGTAGCCTGGTGATCGATACCACCTCGGTGAATACCGACTGGGCGACCACTGCGGGGAACAGCAACAACTCAACCATGACTCTCGGCATGAACAGCAGCGGGCTGTGGAATATCATTGCTAACGGCCAGTCTTACTCCAGCAGCGATAGCTCGACCTATGCCGGCAATACGCTGAGCAACACCCGTGGCTATTACGTGGTGAGCCAGACCGCCGCCGACTTTGACCGTAACGGCACCCAGGATATTTTCGCAACTGAGAACACCTACGCGGGTTCTACGCAGGTGATGTGGACCTACGATGGCAGCAGCTACACCGCCAGCCAGCTGGCGATGGGGACCACCATCTGGTACGGCGGCGTAATTGCCTACGACAAAACCGGCGATGGCTATCTTGATCTGGCGTACGGCGATGCCGGTATGGACTCCCTGACCTACCTGGTGAACACCAACGGCGTTCTGTCGCCGGACGGCACCGGCGGGGAAGGTGGATTCTACGGCCAGTTCGATTCCGGGCGTGAAATCTCCGGCGTCGACCTGAACAACGACGGTACCGTGGACATCGTGCAGCACACCAACCGCAGCGGGGCGTACTCGCTCACCGTGATTACCAACAACGGGAACGGTACGCTTTCCATTGGCCAGAACCTGACCAACGTGTTTGTGGCCAACGCGGCGAATACCACCACGGCGGCCTCCATGACGTGGGCGGACTTCAACGGCGATGGCTACATGGATCTGTACCTGGGCAGCAGCTACAACAACAACGGCGGGGTGATTTACTACAACGACGGTACCGGGCAGCTTTCCACGACCAAAAGCGCGGTGGAAGCCTCTAACGCCACGGCGGGCTATCTGTCGGTGGCGGTAGACTGGAACGGTGACGGGCAGATGGACATCATCAAGCTCAGCACCTACGGCAGCTCACAGACGGCGACCCTGTTCACCAACAACGGCTACGGCTCAACCTGGACTTCAAGCCAGCTGGCTTCTGGGCTGGCCAACGTCACCGGCGTCGCCGCGGTGGACTACAACTGGGACGGTGCGCAGGATCTGCTGGTGTCTCAGCAGAACGGTAAGGTGGTGCTGGTGCAGAACAATGCGGAGATCGCTGACGGTACCGCGATGCATCTGCACATTGTCGATAGCGAAGGCATCAACGCGTACTACGGCAATACGGTCAATCTGTATAACGCTGCGGGCGTGCTGGTGGCCTCGCAGATCATCAACGCTCAGTCCGGCATTGGCTCGAACGATACCTCTGCGCTGGTGAGTTTCTACGGGCTGGATCCGAACGAAACCTACTCGGCGGAGATCGTGAAGATCACCAACGGCGTCTCGGATAACGTCACCTGGACCGGCCTGGACGCGGGCAACGGCAAAGAGGGTTATGTTCTCACCGCCGAAGCGGCCACCGGCGGCCACAGCGGAACCATTACCGGCACCGGGTATAACGACACCTTTATCGCAGAGGATGGGACCTATACCTATAACGGCTCCGGCGGCTGGAATACCCATTCCGACTACGACACCTGGAGCAATACCGGCGGCATGGACGTGGTGGATTATCGTAATGCCACCTCTGGGATAACCGTTGATTTGCGCCTCTCAACGGCGCAGGACACCGGATTCGGTACCACGCGGTTGTTGAATATTGAAGGGATTAACGGCTCCGACTATGACGACGTGATCACCGGCAACAGCGGTGATAACCAGTTCGAAGGCCGGGGCGGGAACGACACCTTCAACATCGGCAGCGGCGGTCACGATACGTTGCTCTATAAGCTGATCAACGCGTCTGACGCGACGGGCGGCAACGGTAGCGATGTGGTGAACGGCTTTACCGTCGGCACCTGGGAAGGGACGGCGGATACGGACCGTATCGATCTGCGCGACCTGCTTTCCGACAGCGGCTATACCGGCACCGGCTCGGCGAGCTACGTGAACGGCGTGGCGACGCTGGACAGCAGCGCGGGCAACATCGCCGACTACATCCGCGTTGTGCAAAACGGCAGCAACACCGAGATCCAGGTTGACCTGGACGGGACGGGCGGTCAGTTCACGCCCACCACGCTGGTAACGCTGAACGGCGTGCAGACGGATCTGGCGACGCTGTTGGCCAATCATCAACTGTTAATTGCGTAAAACAACGCCGCGGGGAGCGATCCTCGCGGCCTTTTGCGTTTCTTTACACGAATAGCCATAACCCTATATTTCACAAGATTATTTTGCGGGCTCGTTTAGACAGTGTTCGATTTCTAATCATCCCGGAAAGGTATCATTTCAGTGCGAAATCATCGCCCTGAACAGGACGTAGCATTATGAAGACACATCCACAGTACGAACCCTGGTTGCAGGGCATGCTCATCATCGCGAAATATTATCGGCTGGATTTTTCGGCGGAGCATGTTCGGGTCACGATTAACCATGAAAGCCAGTCTCCACGCCAGCTGGTGCTGGAGGAGATGGCGCGCCAGCTTGGGCTGGGGATGCGTTGGGTGGCGGCGGGAGCCGTAGCGCTCGATCCGTGGCGTTTACCGCTGCTGGCGGAGTTCACCGGCGGGCAAATTGCGGTCATCAACCGTATGGACAACGAAGAGAACGTCAGCGTGCAGTTTAGCGGCGACGGGGGCCTGGAGACGACGCTGACGCGCGACGAACTCGGTTCGCGGTTAAAGGGGCTGATGGTGCTGCGTCCCCTGGAGTCCACGCCGGATGCGCGCGTGGATGATTACATCAAACCCTATGAGAAAAACTGGTTCTGGCAGCTGGCGCTGAAAGACTGGCGTCGTTACAGCGACATAATGCTGGTGGCGCTGGTCGCCAACGTGCTGGCGCTCTCCGGCATGGTCTTTTCCATGCAGGTGTATGACAGGGTGGTGCCGTCCCAGTCGGAGGCCACGCTGTGGGTGCTGTTTGGCGGTGTGATGATCGCCATCGTGTTTGAATTCATCATGCGCATGCTGCGGGTGCATATTTCGGACGTGGTAGGGAAACGCGCCGACCTGCGTATTTCCGAGCGCGTGTTTGCCCACGCCCTGAGGATTAAAAACGGCGCACGGTCGAAATCGACCGGGTCGTTTATCGCCCAGATCCGCGAGCTGGAGTCGGTGCGGGAGCTGATCACTTCCACCACCATTGCCGCTATCTCCGATCTGCCGTTCTTCCTGCTGTTCGTCTTCATTCTGTGGATGATTGGCGGCCCGCTGGTGCTGGTGGTGCTGCTGGCCGTACCGCTGCTGCTCATTCCCGGCCTGCTGGTGCAGCGCCCGCTGGGAAAACTCTCCAGCGAAGGGATGCGTGAATCGGCGATTCGTAACGCCACGCTGGTGGAAGCGGTGCAGGGGCTTGAGGACATCAAGCTAATGCGCGCCGAGCAGAGGTTCCAGAACCAGTGGAATAACACCAATGACGTTGCCGCGAGCGTCGGCATGAAGCAGCGCTGGCTGACGGGGCTGCTGCTGACCTGGACCCAGGAGGTGCAGTCTATCGTCTACGCCGTGGTGCTGCTGGTGGGGTGTTATCTGGTTATCAGCGGCGACATGACCACCGGTGCGCTGGTGGGGACCTCGATTCTGGCGTCCCGCACCATCGCGCCCCTGTCGCAGATTTCCGGCGTGCTCTCCCGCTGGCAGTCGGCAAAGGTGGCCCGCAAGGGACTGGATGACCTGATGCAGCGCCCGATTGACGATCCCCAGCACGGCAAAAAAGTGCATAAAGCCCATCTGCGCGGTGATTATCGGCTGGACGACGTCGGGTTTTATTACGATGAAGAAGAGAAGCTTACCGTGCTGAATATCAGCAAACTGCGCATTCGCGCCGGGGAGCGCGTGGCGGTGCTCGGGCGGAATGGTTCGGGGAAAAGCACCTTGCTGCATCTGCTGGCGGGAATGCAGGAGCCACAGCAGGGCAGCATTTTGCTGGACGATATTGCTCTCAATCATCTTGACCCGGCCGACGTGCGCCGCGACATGCAGTTGCTCAGCCAGCAGGCGCGGCTGTTCTTCGGCTCCGTACGCGACAACATCCTGATGGGTAATCCGCTGGCGACAGACGAGGAAATCCATCAGGCGCTGGTCAACAGCGGCGCGCTGGAGTTTGTGCGCAAGCAGAAAATGGGGCTGAACACCATCATCAATGAGGGCGGAACGGGGCTTTCCGGCGGGCAACGTCAGGCGCTGCTGCTGGCGCGCGCGCTGATCACCTCGCCGAATATTCTGCTGCTGGATGAACCCACCGCCTGGCTGGATGAGGTCAGCGAGAAGCAGTTTATCCAGCATCTGCACCAGTGGCTCGGTAAGCGCCGGACGCTGGTGGTGGCGACGCATCGTCTGCCGATTCTGGACCTGGTTGACCGCATCATCGTCCTGGAAAACGGCAAAGTGGTGATGGATGGCCCTCGTGATGCCATTTTACGCCAGCACGGAATGGCCCCGCAGCAGGCGCCGCAGCGCACGGTTAAACTGAAAACGGAGGGCGTGGCATGAATGATTTCTCCCGCTTTAACAGCCGGCTCAAGGAGCCGCGCCTGCCGCGTTCGTCGCTGGTGGCATGGTCGCTGTTTGCCCTGCTGGTGGTCTTTATAACCTGGGCCAGCCTGTTCCAGCTGGATGAGGTCACGACGGGTAGCGGCAAGGTGATCCCGTCCTCCCACGAGCAGGTGATCCAGTCCCTGGAAGGGGGGATTATCCACAGTCTGATGGTGCGCGAGGGCGATATCGTCGAGCGTGGTCAACAGCTTGCCCAACTGGACCGGACGAAAACCGAGTCCAGCGTGCTGGAGAGCGAGTCTCGATTAAACGCCGCGATGGCGACGGCCGCGCGTCTGAATGCTGAGGTAAACGACACCGGGCTGACATTCCCGGCAGAGCTGGATGACGACGTTGAGTTGGTCAAACAGGAAACGGCGCTTTATCAGTCACGTCGCGAAAGCCTTGAAAAAGGGCTGGCGGGTTTACGCCAGGGAGCGGATCTCGTGCAGCGTGAACTGGCATTAACGCGCCCGCTGGTGACGCAGGGGGCGGCCAGTAAGGTCGAAGTCTTACGCCTTGAACGTCAAAAAAATGAGCTGGAGAGCAAAATCACCGAAATGAAAAACCAGTACTACGTTCGCGCCCGCGAAGAACTGGCAAAAGCGAACGCGGAAATGGAAGCGCAGCGTTCGGTCATGAAAGGACGCGAAGATTCACTCACCCGCTTAACGTTTAATGCGCCGGTGCGTGGCATCGTGAAGGACATTGACGTGACGACGGTGGGCGGGGTGATCCCGCCGAACGGCAAACTGATGAGCCTGGTACCGCTTGATGACCAGATGGTGATAGAAGCGAAAATCTCGCCGCGCGATGTCGCGTTTATCCATCCCGGGCAAAAAGCGCTGGTGAAAGTCACCGCCTATGATTACTCCATCTACGGCGGGCTGGAAGGGGAGGTGACGATGATTTCCCCGGATACCCTTCAGGACGAGGTGAAACGGGATGTTTATTATTATCGCGTTTATATCCGTACAGACAGTAACCATCTGACCAACAGGCAGGGCAAGGAATTTCCGGTGTTCCCGGGCATGATAGCCACGGTTGATATCAAAACCGGCAGTAAATCCGTCATTGATTATCTGCTGAAACCGTTGAATAAGGCAAAAGAGGCGCTGCGCGAGCGGTAAAAAAGGCGTTCAGCAAACCGAACGCCCGTCAGATCAGATTGTAGGCGTCATGTTGACAACATGGCGTCGTTCTTTTGGTACCACGTTGATGTAATGTGTGACATACGCAAAATATAATCCGGCATAATTTTCGACCAGCTCGATAAATGCCGGGTAAATTGACATCCGGCCATCGCCGCGATCTTTAAGGTAACCTGCCTCCTGCGCCGATTTGATAATGCGGTTGACGTGGATACGCGAGACGAAAAATTCTTTTGCCAGTGTGCTGGCTGAATACGCTATTATGGCACCGTGTGCTGTTTTGTTTTTAATGGCCTGCAAATAGAGATAGAGCATAATCATTCGGCCACCATCCTTATCAATAAATAAACCTACCTCCGGAAGCACTTTCCTGAATGTTAATCCGCGGAAAAGGTACTCTGCGGCGCGCCGGAAAAAGTTGTGCCTCAGAATGTCATTGTCCAGAAGGTTAGCATTTATATTGAATGTCGGAAAAAGAATGCTAACAGGCGTAAACGCCCCGGACATATAGCGTTTCAGCTCATCCAGTCCTTTTTCCGTTGGTGCGATTTTTGTTTTTCGGCGATCTTCGGTACAGCGCCAGGTCTTAATTCGCCCGGTGGTCTTAAGTATTGTGATGATCGCGATAACACTGTTAGGGCTGGCGATATTATAGCGAGTACACAGTGCCTTTATCTCTGAAACTGACTCAGCCTGATTACCAAAAACAAAACAACACATTGACAGTATTATGTTGAAGCGTGATTCCTGAAGCATCGTTTTATAGAACAAGGGTTGTTTTTTATAAATGGCATCATTAATTCTGTAGTGCTCTGTTATAGCTTCACCAAATCGCGGGTTGTTTTTAATAACATCCCTTCGATGTAGCAAAGCCCTGGATGAAATGTGATTATCCATAGCATTTTCTCTTTTTGTCTGGGCCGATAAGATGAAGTGTCTGGTCTTCTTTTTCGGAATTTTCATTATACCTTGTGAAGTGCATATTTACTGTCGTTATATGAAAAGAAAGTAATATTTATTCTGCATATGGATGAGTGGGTTGATTAACGCAAAGATGTTCCCGTGCATAACATTGATAACGGTTTATTAACCAAATGGGGTGCGGTAAAATTATTCAATGCGACAAAGAATATTGGCTTTAATCACATTTGGGAATGATATTTACATTCTCAGGAGCAGGTTATGTCTCAAAACTTACCTTTTATGCAAGGTACTTGCTACAAGCAACGATTCGTTATTTCAGCCTGCGGTTTCACCTTCGAGGGGTATAGCCTGCTTCTGAAGTCTCGTGGCGTAAACGCCACGCGCCTCCATTTTGAAGAGGATGAAGTTTGCTCAGGTGATGTGCAAAAAATGATGCAAAATCAACAGCCTGAAGTTTCTGTTTTTCTTGGTCGCGACGTGACTGCCTTTCTTGAAAGCCTGAAACGGTTGGTCTCGGTTCTGAATGCACTGCCGGTTATTTGTAGCGTGACCCTGTATGGTGCAATACCAGAAAGGTGGCTTTATGCCACGCTGAAAAGTCTCGTTAATAATACCAGATCGTTGTCTAGGATCAGGGTGGCGAATATTTCAGAGGTAATGAATTGTGTAGAGAATATTTCTGATGTACATGCCGATTCGTCACGTTTATTGCGTGAAGGACCTGAGAAAGAAGGTAAGGAAAGCCTGCATGGTTTATCAAAACGTGAATTAACCGTATTGCTGAATTTTTATCGAGGTATTTCGATAAAAGAGCAGTCAGCGAGGTTAGGGTTGTCAGATAAAACCATTTATACCCATCGGAAAGTGGGGTTGAGTAAATTATATCTTATCAGAGTGTGGTTTAGCGATGCACGTGTCTTAAGGGATGAGGTCTGTGCAGTAAAGAACAAAGCGCAGGGGTTTTCGGAAGCAGAAATAAATATATTGCAGGCGTTACATAAGCGGGAAATCTTTGCGGCTTATCAAATTATTACCGATAGCGATAAAAAAGGAGTAGGCTTTGAAATTCTGCTGCGCTGGCATAAAAACGGTCAGGTCCTGAAACCAGGCCAATTTCTGGATGGGATAAAAAATGGCGAAATTTGGCTCAAGCTGACGGCGTTAGTCATTCACGCGGCCGTATCAGGTATCAACAGATACAATGGAAAATATTATTTTTCGGTTAATATTCCTCCTCAACTGGCTGCCGGGAACGCGCTGCCGGGAATGGCGAAAAAAGCCGTTGAAATGTTACTGAAACCGCAGTGGGCCGGGAAACTTGTCTTCGAATTAGCTGAAACCATTGATGTAACAAAGGATCCAAATATTCCTGTCATTCTCCAGCGTTTACGCGCCGAGGGATGCCGGCTGTTTCTGGATGATTGCTTTTCCAGAAATTACGCTATGTTACCCATCCGACAGATTAATGTTGATGGACTGAAGCTTGACCGCGATATAGTTGAGCACTTTGTTGCTAACGACAATGACAATAGCATTATTAAAGCGATACAGATATACAGCGACATGACGGGAAGGGAATGCGTTGCGGAAGGCGTCGATAGCGAAGAAAAATTTGAAAAACTTGTCGCATTAGGGGTTAAGCGCTTCCAGGGATATTATCTTTCCCGGGCGGTTAAAGAAGATGAGCTGGATCGAATGGTACGGCTATTTAGTTAATGGCTTCACTATACTGGTGGTACGACAGACTTAACTCTTCGACCACCAGCAAAAACAGTCACTCACCAGGGCAATAATCTGTTATCAGATATCATCGCGCGTAAAACCGACAACAATTTCAAGCGTGTTTCGAATGACATCGCAGGCTTCGGGCTCCTCGGTAATTTCGAGGGCGTGAATCAGTTGCAGGATAATCTCTTTATTTGAGAGATTGTCACCGGTCAGCATAATACAGCGTATTGCCGAGCCCAACACTTCAACCTCACCACTGAGATGCTTTCCAGCATTAAGAAAATGTTCCGCCAGTTCTTTATCGTGCAGGGCTTCAAAATTATACGTCTGCTGCATAATCGCTTTACTCATGGTGGTCACCGTTTCGGTTAAAATTAGTGTTTCTTGTCTGGGGTCAGAAGCGTGTTGTGAGTAAAGAGAGAGCGCATGCGCCCAATTTCATAATCGCCCATCACTCTTCCCCGGTCGTGCGAGACGCCGGTTACACGCTGGCGCACTTCATCTTCAGCGGCAATCAATGCATTTTTACGTTCATCATTTGATTCAACGTTAGCCATCGCCCGCAGGCGATTAGCAAGAGACACAAAGGTAATAGGTCCGTTCTCTTTCAGTATGGATAATACGGCCTCACCGATAAGGTCATCCTTAAGTCGTTCAAATTTAGTTCTATGCATAGCTTCAATCTCACTCTGCTACACGCAGCAGGCTGTAGCATGGGGTTAGTCATCGCATTCAGGAGCTCTATTCTCACTCAGCATGACTAACTTAGTAAGTTAAAAAAACAGTGTTCAGGTTAACGCTCGAAGAAGAGGGCTATCAGACCGTTATAGTGCGCTTTCTCAACGTCAGACGTTGACTCTTCAATTCTGCGCAACAGCTTTGTACAGATTGTCATTCTGCTCAGTTGTACATTTTCTTTGATGATCTCATTGACGATGGCACCAAGGGTTTCCTGCTGTGTTGGGACGTTATCCTTGTTAAAATACAAGGTGATAGCGCTTTATGCTGTAGAGGGAGCATGGTTGCGACGCATAATTTTCCACCGTTAACAAACAATTTTGTAACATCAGTGGCATTGAATTTATACTATTCGATCAAATCTGTACATTAAAATTGTACAACTTTTCACGTGGATCGTGTTTTTGTCAGGAAAACTATCAACTATAGGGGGGGAAAGAGCAGGAAAGAAGGGAAAAGGAAAGGCCCCGAAGGGCCTGAAATTATTTACGTCCCAGCAGAAGTCCCAGAACGATACCTACCGCACCCGCAGCGATTAAGCCCGTTAAGGGATTGTTTCTGACGGCTTCAGTGACATCCGAGACGGCATCACTGGCCTGGGCAGCATATTTTTTCGCTGCACCTTTCACCTGGTGTTTAGGGGAATCAACGAATTCACCAAACTGCTGCTGCGCAGAGCCGGATAATTCATCAAGTTTGTTTTTGGCTTTATCGCCAGCGTACTGTGCATTTTTATCAGTGTCGAAATCAGACATTCCAGCCTCCTTTTGTTGGTAGTCTAAGGATAGACGCTGATTGCAGGAGTGAGCGAGAATTCGCTGAAATCGACGGCAGATTGCCCCTTTTTAGGACATGTCTTTCTTACATGACTACCCTAACGTCCTAGGGATGTCGTTGATCTATATTTCCTTCGCCGTCTCTCTCTACGCAGCACGAAGAGATTATTTTTGTCGTGCGTGAGCGGGAAAGGTAACGTAATAGCCAAGGGATGCGGCCAGGCACAGCATATAGCCGAATGATTCCGAACCTTCCTCCACGGCGTTTTTCACGACACGCATATAGCCATGCTCCAGGATGTCGTGCCACAGCACCTGCATTCCAAAGAGGCGGGAGAAGACCAGTACAGCCAGCAGGCCGCTCAACAGAATGCCGTACCAGGGGGATTGGGTATATTTTGCCAGCTGTTCCAGGGTAGCGCGAAAATGCATAACGGGGCGAATTAACGCCAGCAGAGCGGTAATCAGCGCGAACCACACCCAACTCCCATGAGAAATGAGATCAAAAAGCGCGTCCAGTTCACGAATTAGCATTGTCAGGAAAAATCCGCCCACCAGAATATTACAGTAACGCATGGATTCGTCCATTTTCGCCAGACGAAAATGGAGAAAGACAATAGTCGCTAATACCGTTTCCTGCATAATTTCGGTCAGTGATAATTCCGGAATATCATGGCCGACAAACCGCATATCAACCCAAAGACACAGTACAATAAGTGCGCAAGCGGCTGCTGCGCCAACGAAGAATAAAAAGCTCTTTAGTACAATCATTAACACCACCATTTTGTTTGTAGCGAGTATGTTAGGTGACGAGAATGTTATTTCTGTTCACATTGTGCCATATAAGTGCGGATTTTTAACATTTTGAGCTAAATAGGGTTGGTCGAGGTGGGGGTAAACCCTAAATATGGTTGCACCATCTCTGAGAGAGACGTTAAGGGTAAACCCCAACCGCTCGTTAAACAGCTGTAGCTGCTCAACATAGAACTCGTTGAAGCAGGTCGAATACACCTGATACAGCATTTCCGCCTCTCCACACCCGAGCTGGCAGGCGAAGAAAGAGTGGCTAAGCCAGCAGCTTGTGACCAGCATGTGTATTAGTGCTAAATGCCTCAAGGCCAATAACACCGTGGCCGCAGTTGTACAGACAGGCTATAGTGATCTCATTTGCCTGCTCAATACGGATCTTAACTTGAGTTTAAAACTGGCCGCAATTTTTAGGTATGGCCATCTGGTTTTGAATTCATTGATAGCTACTTCATACAATGTAGAAATACACTGCGGGTATTATAATTACTATTATTAGCAATAAAATATTTGTTGTTTTTTTACTGACGTTTGATGGCAGGCCATTTTTACTAACATACAATATCGCTTCAAAAAGAAACCAGTACATAGAAATACAAACAATGAAAAATAAAGGTATTATTGCTTTTGATATGCCTTCAGAGAAGGATAATATTAAGGCTAACCCTGTCATCATGCCGACCATCGTAGAAGCATACGCTTTCCCTACTTTGATAACAGGGAAAATAATGAGTGTATATATGAGTTTATTATATTTTTTCTTGACGTTTATGCTTCCGACAAATCGAAGTGTCAGAGACGTAATAGACGTTGCTATTACAAGCATTGCTGCAAGAGAATGAGGGGCCATATGTTCTTCAATGATAGTTTCTATCTCCTGAGTGTATTTATCGCTAAGGAAATTGAAAGGTATCAATACAACCAAACTAAGAAGAAAGAAAAATAAACTATCTTTGTATAATGCATATATACTTCGTCTTAAGAAAATGCTCATTAAAAGCCCTTAATAAAAGTTTTCATTCATAAAAAGCATTTGACATTTAAAAATGTTAACTATCGCGTATTAGTATATTCCTCATTGTATTCTTAAGAAACCTACAGTCTTTGGTGGGGACGGGAATTTGCGTGAATGCAGAAACCTTCAAAAATGCGGATACGACGGTATTTATTACAACTATGTTTTTACAGAATGTGTCATAGCTTAGTTCAGATGTTCGAGTCAAGAAAAGAAACACACTATAAATTACATAATACCCTCATAAAACTTAATGTTTACATTAACTTCCCATGAGCGATACAATACCCCCCTATAGTATCAGGAGGGCGTATGCCGCATTCACCCGAAGATAAAAAACGTATTCTGACCCGCGTCCGCCGCATTCGGGGCCAGGTTGATGCCCTTGAACGCGCCCTGGAATCGGGCGATCCCTGTCTCGCCATTTTGCAGCAAATTGCCGCCGTGCGCGGCGCTGCCAATGGTCTGATGGGGGAAATGGTCGAAATTCACCTCAAAGATGAGCTGGTGACGGGGGAGACCACCCCGGATCAGCGGGCAGTGCGGATGGCGGAAGTCGGCCATTTACTGCGCTCTTATCTAAAATAAACCCACACACCTCACAACAAGGGAAAGACATCATGAAATCTCGCGCAGCTGTCGCGTTCGGCCCAGGCCAGCCGCTGAAAATCGTTGAAATTGATGTTGCTCCGCCGAAGAAAGGCGAAGTGCTGATCAAAATTACCCACACCGGCGTTTGCCATACCGATGCGTTTACCCTGTCCGGTGACGATCCGGAAGGCGTATTCCCGGCGGTGCTCGGCCACGAAGGGGGCGGTGTGGTGGTGGAAGTGGGTGAAGGCGTCACCAGCCTGAAGCCCGGCGACCATGTGATCCCGCTCTACACCGCAGAGTGCGGCGAGTGTAAGTTCTGCAAATCCGGCAAAACTAACCTCTGCCAGGCCGTGCGCGCCACGCAGGGCAAAGGACTTATGCCGGACGGCACCACCCGTTTCTCCTATAACGGCGAGCCCATTTATCACTACATGGGTACCAGCACCTTCAGCGAATACACGGTGTGCGCCGAGATCTCACTGGCGAAAGTGAATCCGCAGGCCCCGCTGGATAAAGTCTGTCTGCTCGGCTGCGGTGTCACCACCGGTATCGGCGCGGTGCATAACACGGCGAAAGTGAAAGAGGGGGACACCGTGGCGGTGTTCGGCCTGGGCGGGATCGGTCTGGCGGTTATCCAGGGCGCGGTACAGGCGAAAGCTGGGCGTATCATTGCTGTGGATACCAACCCGGAGAAATTTAAGCTCGCAGGTGAGATGGGGGCGACCGACTTCATCAACCCGAAAGACTACGACAAACCGGTTCAGGACGTGATCGTGGAGCTGACCGATGGCGGCGTGGACTTTAGCTTCGAATGTATCGGCAACGTCAACGTAATGCGCTCAGCGCTGGAGTGCTGCCACAAAGGCTGGGGCGAGAGCATCATTATCGGTGTGGCCGGCGCGGGTCAGGAGATCAAAACCCGTCCCTTCCAGCTGGTGACAGGGCGCGTATGGCGCGGGTCAGCATTTGGCGGCGTGAAAGGCCGTACTCAGCTGCCGGGCATGGTTGAAGATGCGATGGTCGGTAAAATTCAGCTTGATCCGTTCATTACGCACCGCCTGCCGCTGGAGCAGATCAACGAAGCCTTCGATCTGATGCACGAAGGAAAATCCATTCGCACCGTTATCCATTTCGGCGACAACTGATTATTCTGCCAGCGGTTTTTTCCGCTGGCATTTCTTCCCTGATCTTCTCTAAAGTGTGACCTGTCCGGCGCTTTTAGACGTAATTTAATTCCCTGGCGTGCCGATGACTCTTTTACAGGCGTGTTATTACGCATCTTACCTATAAGAGAGTCGACGGTCATGGACAACACAACATCGATGCAGGCGCAGCCTAAGCTGAGTTTCTTGCATCACATCCGGCTGGTTCCGCTGTTTTCCTCCATTCTCGGTGGCATTATTCTCCTGTTTGCATTGAGCTCAGGTCTGGCAGGCTATTTCCTGCTCCAGGCCGATAACGATCAGCAGGATGTCACGGCAGAAATCCAGGTGCGCACCGGTCTGTCAAACAGTTCCAACCATTTACGCACCGCCCGTATCAACATGATCCACGCGGGTGCGGCGAGCCGTATCGCGGAGATGGAGGCGATGAAACAAAACATCGCTGAGGCTGAGATCCGCATCAGGCAGTCGCAGGAAGGATTTGCCGCCTATATGAAGCGCACCGTTCGTACCCCGGCTGATGAAGCGCTGGATGGCGATCTGAAAGCCCGCTATGACGCCTACATCGCCGGTATGCAGCCGATGCTGAAATATGCCAAAAACGGCATGTTTGAAGCCATTATTAACCACGAAAATGAGACCGCGCGTCCGCTGGACGATGCCTATAACGCGGTGCTGCTGAAGGCGATAAAAATCCGCACCGAACGCGCCAACGCGCTGACGGCACAGGCTCACACCCGCACCCGGCTGGGGCTGATGTTTATGTTCGGCGCGTTTGGCCTGGCGCTGGCGCTGGCGGTGATCACCTTTGTGGTGCTGCGCCGTACGGTGATAAACCCGCTCCAGCGAGCCGCTACGCGTATCGAAAATATCGCAAAAGGCGATTTGACCATGCCGGACGAACCGACCGGGCGCAGCGAAATTGGCCGCCTGACGCGCGATCTGCAAACGATGCAGCACGCGCTGGTGACCACCGTAGGCACCGTGCGGCAAGGGGCGGAGGAGATCTACCGGGGAACCAGCGAGATTTCTGCGGGTAACACCGATCTCTCTTCCCGTACCGAGCAGCAGGCGGCGGCGATTGAACAAACGGCGGCCAGCATGGAGCAGCTTACCGCGACGGTGAAACAGAACGCCGATAACGCGCATCATGCGAGTAAACTGGCAGAAGATGCCTCCGGGAAGGCCAGCCGCGGAGGGCAGATGGTCTCCGGCGTGGTGAAAACCATGGGTAATATTTCCACCAGCTCGAAGAAGATCTCTGAAATTACCGCCGTGATTAACAGCATTGCGTTCCAGACCAATATTCTGGCGCTCAACGCGGCGGTCGAGGCGGCGCGTGCGGGTGAACAGGGACGCGGCTTTGCGGTCGTGGCGAGTGAAGTCCGCACCCTGGCAAGCCGCAGCGCGAATGCGGCGAAAGAGATTGAAAGCCTGATTAATGAATCTGTTTCACTTATCGATCAGGGTTCCGGGGAAGTGGTTGCGGCGGGCAATACCATGGATGAGATCGTCGAGGCGGTTAAGCGCGTCACCGATATTATGCTGGAGATTGCAGCGGCGTCCGATGAGCAGAGCCGCGGCATTGTTCAGGTGAGCCAGGCGATTTCCGAGATGGACAAGGTGACGCAGCAGAATGCCTCGCTGGTGGAAGAAGCTTCTGCGGCGGCGGCCTCGCTGGAAGAGCAGGGCGCACGTCTGACGGAGGCCGTTGGCGCGTTTCGTCTCATCGGGGCAGGGGCTGGACGGACTACAGCCCCTGCAACCGCAGCGAAATCCGCGCCTTTAACCCCGGCGGCGGCCGTCTCCGGTGATAACTGGGAAACGTTCTGAGTAAGACAGACCCGCCTTCGCGGCGGGTTCTGCATTTAGGGTCAGAGAGGCATTGATTTACGAATGGCGCTTAACAGCGTTTGGGCACCTTCAGAGAGCGGGGCATCTACCCGCGTCAGGATCCCAATCGGTTCTCCCGCGCCGGGCGATGTTACCGGCAGCGCCGTAAGCACGCCGCGTCGCAGATCGTCCTTCACCGCGCCGGACGGCACAAACCACACGTAGTCGTAATCCACCGTAAGCTGGCGCGACAGCGACGCCGAGAGCGTTTCAATACACCCGGAAGGCAGCGTGCAGCCCTGCATTTGCAGCAACGCTTCCGCATTCTGACGCGGAACGGTTCCTTTTGGTGAGACCACCACCGGCCACTCCATCACGCGGCTCAGGGTCACGGTGTCCTGCAACAGGGGATGATTCGGACGCACGACCAGCTTCAGCGATTCCAGGAACAGCAGCTCGTAATTCAGGCCGCTCATCAGTTCCGGATCGGACATCCGCCCAATGCCCAGATCCAGCTCGCCTGACTTCAGGCCCGCCAGCAGCATGGTATTATTCATGGTCGCGACCTGAAGCGTGGCGTGCTTTTGCTGACGGTGGAACTGGCCGATCGCCGCAGGCAGTATACCCAGCGCCGCCGTTGGCAGCGCGCCCACGCGCACGATGTCGCTGGCCGACTCCTCTTTACGGTTGAGCGCCTGACCGGCGGTATTGAGGGCATCGAGAACTTTAACGGCATGCGTCAGGAACTGTTCACCCACGAGAGTAAGCTGAGCGCCCAGACGGCCGCGATCGAACAGGCGGGTTCCGGTAAGCTGTTCCAGTTCGTTCAGCGTTTTGGATAGTGCAGGCTGACTGAGGTTAAGGGTTTCAGCCGCTCGCCCCAGCGTTCCCTGTTGAGCGACGGCCACAAAAGTATGCAAATGGCGCAAGCGTATGCGCTGACTGAACAGACCATTTTTTTCCATAGGCGATGTTAAAAACAGAGCGACGCGGGTGACAAGTTAAGATGTTTGAATTTGATAACCTGATAGCAAAATATTTTTAACATTTGATCTATTTGAGTTACAACCGTTTTTCGAAAATGCCCACGCTTTGACCACTGGTCTGCCTGGATCACAATTCGTAAATTCTTCCCAACGAAAGGAACGGGCTTCTCTACACTCCAGGTAGTATTCACTGGAGGCATGACATCATGGCGAACACCATCACGGCTGATGATATTCGGGAACATTTTTCGCAGGCTATGTCGGCGATGTACCAGCAGGAAGTTCCGCAGTACGGCACCTTGCTGGAACTGGTGGCGGACGTTAACCTGGCGGTTCTGGAAAATAACCCACTTTTACATGAACAACTGGCAAACGCAGACGAACTGGCGCGCCTGAATGTTGAACGTCACGGTGCGATCCGCGTTGGCACCGCGCAGGAGCTTTCCACCCTGCGCCGGATCTTCGCCATTATGGGCATGTACCCGGTCAGCTATTACGATCTCTCCCAGGCGGGCGTGCCCGTCCACTCGACGGCGTTTCGTCCGACAGACGATGCGGCGCTCTGCCGTAATCCGTTTCGCATTTTTACCTCGCTGCTGCGCCTTGAGCTGATTGAAAACGTTGCGCTGCGCGAAAGGGCGGCGGAGATCCTCTCCCGGCGCAACATCTTTACGCCGCGCTGCCTGGAACTGATCGACCTGCATGATGCGCAGGGACACTTTACTGAGGCACAGGCGCGCGAATTTGTGCAGGAAGCCCTGGAAACCTTCCGCTGGCATCGCCATGCGACGGTCGATCAGGAAACCTATCTGGCGCTGAGCAACGAACATCGCCTGATTGCCGACGTGGTCTGTTTCCCGGGGTGCCATATCAACCATCTCACGCCGCGCACGCTGGATATCGACCGGGTGCAGGAGCTAATGCCGAAGTACGGCATTGAGCCGAAAATTCTGATTGAAGGCCCGCCGCGCCGCGAGGTGCCGATCCTCCTGCGCCAGACCAGCTTTAAGGCGCTGGAGGAGCCGGTGCTTTTCGCGGGAGAACACAAGGGCACCCATACCGCGCGTTTCGGTGAGATTGAGCAGCGCGGCGTGGCCCTTACGCCGAAAGGGCGCGAGCTGTACGACAGTCTGTTAAACCAGGCCGGGACCGGCAAAGACAACCTGACCCACCAGCTTCACCTGCGCGAGATCTTCAGCGCCTTCCCGGACAGCGAAATGTTCCTGCGCCGTCAGCGGCTGGCTTATTTCCGCTACCGTCTGACCCCGACAGGTGAGGCGCATCGCCACGCATTTCGTCCCGGCGACGATCCGCAGCCGCTGATCGAACGCGGCTGGGTTGTGGCACAGCCCATCACCTACGAGGATTTTCTGCCCGTCAGTGCGGCGGGGATCTTCCAGTCGAATCTTGGCAATGAAACGCAGGCGCGCAGCCATGGCAATGCCAGCCGCAATGCTTTCGAAGCCGCGCTCGGCTGTGCGGTTTACGACGAGTTTTCGCTTTACGAGGAGGCGGAAGCGCGCAGCAAACAGCGTTGCGGTTTGCTCTGAAACCGTTACTCTGCAAGGGTGTGATGGAAAAAGAAGGTTGGTATGGAAAATCCCTCCGCCCCTGTGGTTGAAACGCGCCAGGGCGCACTGATTGGTTTTACTGAAGGCGATACCCACGTGTGGTGCGGCATTCCCTATGCAGCACCGCCCGTAGGCCAGTGGCGGTGGCGCTCCCCGCGTCCTCCCGCGCGCTGGGATGGCGTACGTCCGGCGACGGCGTTCTCCGCCTCCAGCTGGCAGAGCAGCGAAAGCTGTCAGGAGCTGGGTGGCGGCGATCCCGGCCAGTTCTCTGAAGACTGCCTGTACCTTAACGTCTGGTCGCCAGTCGCACGCGCCGATCCGCTTCCGGTGATGGTCTGGCTGCACGGCGGAGGATTTACCCTCGGCGCTGGCGGGCTGCCTCCGTATAAGGGCAGGGCGCTGGCGAAGCGCGGCACGGTGGTGGTGACGATCAATTACCGTCTCGGACACCTCGGCTTTTTTGCCCATCCGGCGCTGGAGGGGGAAGAAGAGCGCGTGGTGCATAACTTTGCGCTGCTCGATCAGATCCAGGCCCTGGAATGGGTGCGCGATAACATCGCCGCGTTCGGCGGCGATCCTGAGAACATCACCGTATTTGGCGAGTCGGCCGGCGCGCGCAGCGTGCTGTCGCTGATGGCCTCTCCGCTTGCGCGAGGACTGTTCCATAAAGCCATTGTGCAAAGCGGGTACACGCTGCCGGACACGCCACGCGAGCAGGCCATGCATAAAGGCGAAGCGATTGCCGCCCATTTCGGCCTGCAAAATGCCACCGCTGAACAGCTTCGCGCGATCCCGCCTGAGGCGTTCTGGCCGCTGACCTCGCCGCTGAATATCGCCCCTGCGCCCATCGTGGGGGATTGCGTTTTGCCTGAGGCCATGCTCGACGTTTTCTTCGCGGCCCGCCAGCATCCTTTACCGGTGATGATTGGGTCAAACAGCGACGAAGCCAGCGTGATGTCGGTGTTCGGGGTCGATCTGGCCGGGCAGATCCAGAAGCTTCGCCGCGAGCGGCGCTTTGGCCTGGGGCTGATTAAGCTGCTTTATCCTGGCGTGAAGGGCGATGAGGAACTTGGCAGGCAGGTATGCCGCGACATGGCCTTCACCACTATGGGATACGTGGTGATGCAGGCGCAGCAGCGGGCGGGCGGCCTGTGCTGGCGATACTGGTTTGATTATGTGGCCGAAGCGGAGCACGCGACGTACATCAACGGCGCCTGGCACGGCAACGAAGTGCCCTACGTGTTCGATACCCTTGGACAGGTGGAACCCTCGCGGCAGTATGTAAATGAACGCGATCTGGCCTTCGCCGCTCAGGTGGCGGACTACTGGGTGAGCTTCGCCCGGGATGCGGGGGCACGCGATAGTCTGGCAGGGCCCACGCGCTGGCCCGCCTGCCGGAAAGGGCGGGACGTGCTGTTACGTATCGGTGTGAATAAACATGCAGGTTTTCGGCTTGAAAACCGCTTCATGCGTGCCCGAATGAGCCTCTTCAAACGGGTGATGAAACACCACGTCAGCCTCGACTGAGCAAACAGGCGCGAAACGCATCCAGCCCGTTTTCCGGGCCGGGTGCGTCGCGTAATACCAGCCGGTAGCTCGCCCCCGTCTTTATGCTTGTGTCAAAAGGCCGCATCAGCCGTCCGGCGCGCACGTCCTCCTCCACCAGCGTTTCATCCGCGATGGCGATGCCCAGCCCCTGAATGGCGGCGGTAATGGCCAGATCCATGGTTTCGAAGTGTTGATTTTTGAGCATAGCTGGCGGCGGACCCGGCTGTTTCGCCAGCCACAGCGTCCAGTCCGTTTTGTCCCGCGTGGGGTGAAGGAAGGTGAGAGTTTCCAGCGCAGAACCGGCCCGTACCGGGCTCATCACCGGGGTTAAGGCCTCTTCGAACAGCAGATCGCCGGCGCTCATGTGTGTCCCAAACACAATCGCCGCGTCACAGGATTCGGTTTTGAAATTGACGTTATGATCGGTGGTGGTGGTCAGCGCAATCTGGAGTTCCGGCTGTTCGCGCTCCACCTGTAGCAGCCGCGGCACCAGCCAGCGCATCGCGCAGGTAGGCGCTTTCAGACGAATAACGGTCTGGTGCGTTCGTGCCTGTTCAGCAACGTTCAGCAGGTGCTCAAACGCAGATTGCAGCTCCGGCAGCAGGGCGCTTCCCTGAGAGGAGAGACGCAGGCCGCGCGCATGGCGCTCGAACAGCGGGAAGCCGAACCAGCTTTCCAGCGAAGCGATTTTGCGGCTTACCGCCCCCTGCGTCAGACAAAGCTCCCTGGCGGCATGGGTTAGATTCAGGTGACGCGCGGTCACGATAAATGTCTCTACGGCATTGAGCGGAAATGATCGACGCGACATATCTCACCTTAGCTATGCGTTTTTGTCATGGCTATTATGACAACAATTCGATTGTCCCGGCAATGAAGTTGTTGTTTGAATAGTTATGCATTCACCACGAGAAGGGACAGAGGATGACTTTGAAAACGCCGGTGCAGACACGATCCAAATTGCCCGATGTGGGAACCACCATTTTTACCGTTATCGGCCAGCTTTCAGCCCGGCATAACGCCATCAACCTTTCTCAGGGTGCGCCGAATTTTTCCTGCGACCCAAAACTTATCACCGGCGTGACCCGCGCCATGGAGGCAGGGCATAACCAGTACGCCTCCATGACCGGGCTGCAACCGCTCAGGGAGCGCATTGCGGACAAAATTGCCTCGCTCTATGGCACACGCTATGACCCGGCGAGTGAGGTGCTGGTGACCGCCAGCGCCAGCGAAGGGCTTTACTCAGCCATCAGCGGCCTGGTTCATCCTGGGGATGAGGTGATCTATTTCGAGCCCTCCTTTGACAGCTATGCGCCGATTGTGCGTCTGCAAGGGGCGACGCCGATTGCCATTAAGCTGACGGTACCGGATTTTGCCGTGAACTGGGATGAAGTACGGGCGGCTATTACCCCGCGCACGCGGATGATCATCGTCAATACGCCGCACAACCCGAGCGGACAGGTGTTTTCAGCCGCCGATCTGCACCAGCTGGCAGCGCTGACGCGCCACACCGACATCATCATTTTGTCTGACGAAGTGTACGAGCACGTCGTTTTTGATGGCGAACCGCACCACGGAATGGCGACGCACCCCCAGCTGGCGGAGCGCAGCGTGATTATTTCTTCTTTCGGAAAAACCTATCACGTCACCGGCTGGCGCGTGGGTTATTGTGTGGCGCCCGCGGAGCTGATGGATGAGATATGTAAAGTCCATCAATTTTTAATGTTCTCGGCCGATACGCCGATGCAGTACGCGTTTGCCGAACACATGACCGATCCGCAAACCTGGCTGTCGCTGGCGGCGTTTTATCAGCGCAAGCGCGATCTGCTGCAAAGTTTGCTCGCCGACTCACCGTTCAGGCTGCTACCGAGTGCCGGTTCGTTCTTCCTGCTGGCGGATTACAGCGGCTTTAGCGACGAGCGCGACAGCGAGATGGTGAAAAGGCTGATTGTCGAGTACGGGGTTGCCACCATTCCGCTGTCGGCGTTTTATGCCGATGGCACGGACAATAAGTTAATCCGTCTCTCTTTTGCGAAAGATGAGGCGACGTTACGGGCAGGTGCCCAGGCCCTTTGTCGGGTTACACCACGTTAAGGAATTTGAGATGAAATTACGCGCGTTAGTTGTCGGCATGGGACTGTTGTGTTCATTCTCGTCGTTTGCCGCTACCGAGTTGCGATACGGGCTGGAAGCGGAATATCCGCCGTTTGAAAGCCGCAATGCGTCAGGGGAGCTGGAAGGGTTTGACATAGAGCTGGGAAATGCCATCTGTAAAGCCGCCGCGCTGAAGTGCAGCTGGGTTGAAACCTCGTTTGATGCGTTGATCCCCGGTCTGGTGGCGAAAAAGTTCGACGCCATAAACTCGGCGATGAACATCACCGAACAGCGTCGCAAAAGCATTGATTTCACCCAGCCCATCTATCGCATTCCCTCCCAGCTGGTGGGCAAAGCCGGTTCTGCGGTAGAGGCTACCCCCGAAGGGCTGAAGGGCAAAACCATCGGCGTTCTTCAGGGTTCAATTCAGGAAACTTACGCCAAAGAGCACTGGGAAAAGCACGGTGTCACCGTGGTGTCTTATAAAGATCAGAATATGGCCTGGGGGGATCTGCTGAATGGCCGCATCGATGCCTCGCTGGTCATGTCAGCGGCCGGGCAGGCAGGTTTCCTCAGTAAGCCGCAGGGTAAAGGGTTTGGCTTTATCGGCAAACCGGTGTCGGACGACACCATCCTCGGCAGTGGGATCGGCTTTGGGCTGCGTAAGGGGGATGAGGCCACCAAAAAGCAGCTTGATGCCGCAATTGATAAAGTACGTGCCGACGGCACGATCGCTAAACTGGCTGATAAGTACTTCCCGGGTATCGATGTCAGCGTAAAATAACCGCCTCGTTGGTCCCGGCTGTTGATGTCCAGCCGGGACTCTTTTATACATAACTTTACCCCTTTTTCAGGCCGTTCTGGTCGACAGAAAATATTTCTCGGTTTGTTCAGATAATCACCCGCCAACAATTGGATTCTTAACCGTTTTTGTTTAGGCTGTGCGTTCTTTCTTGCCGTCATTTCGCTGCGCGCGAAACTCATTCACACGACCATAAGGACGTTTTCTCAGGCATGAATCGCAGACGTTTTCTCAAAGGTTCCCTGGCAATGGCTGCCCTGAGCGGCACTTCTGGCCTTGCTTCTCTGTTTTCCCAGGCGGCGTATGCTGCTGACTCCGACATTGCCGACGGTCAGAGCCGTCGCTTTGACTTCTCTGTTCTGCAATCCATGGCGCACGATCTGGCGAAAACCCCGTGGGGCGGTGCGCCGCGTCCGCTGCCGGAAACGCTGGCCACCATGACGCCGCAGGCGTACAACGCCATCCGTTACGATGAGAAGCAGTCGCTGTGGAATAACATTGAAGGCCGTCAGCTGGACGCCCAGTTCTTCCATATGGGGATGGGGTTCCGCCGCCGCGTGCGCATGTTCTCGCTGGATCAAACCACCTCTCAGGCGCGTGAGATCCACTTCCGGCCTGAGCTGTTCAGCTACGGCGATACGGGCGTGGATACCCGCCAGCTTGAAGGGCAGAGCGACCTCGGCTTCGCCGGATTCCGCGTCTTTAAAGCGCCGGAGCTGGCGCGACGCGATATCGTTTCGTTCCTGGGCGCGAGCTACTTCCGCGCGGTGGATGATACCTACCAGTACGGCCTCTCTGCGCGTGGTCTGGCGGTGGATACCTTTACCGACACCCCGGAAGAGTTCCCGGATTTCACCTCCTTCTGGTTTGAAACCGTGAAGCCGGGTGATACCACCTTTACCGTCTATGCGCTGCTGGACAGCCCGAGCATTACTGGTGCCTATAAGTTTGTGATCCACTGTGAGAAGAGCCAGGTGATCATGGACGTCGAAAACCATCTCTATGCGCGCAAAGACATCAAGCAGCTCGGCATCTCGCCAATGACCAGCATGTTTAGCTGCGGCAACAACGAACGCCGCATGTGCGACACCATTCATCCGCAGATCCACGATTCAGACCGCCTGGCGATGTGGCGCGGTAACGGGGAGTGGATCTGCCGGCCGCTGAACAACCCGCAAAAGCTGCAATTTAACGCCTACCTGGATAAAAACCCGAAGGGCTTTGGTTTGTTGCAGCTTGACCGTGACTTCTCTCATTACCAGGACGTCATGGGCTGGTATAACAAGCGACCAAGCCTGTGGGTCGAGCCGCGCAACAACTGGGGGAAAGGTTCCATTGCCCTGATGGAGATCCCGACAACCGGCGAGACGCTCGATAACGTGGTCTGCTTCTGGCAGCCAGAGAAACCGGTGCAGGCGGGTGATGAGCTGGACTTCAAATACCGTCTCTACTGGAGCGCGCAGCCGCCGGTGCGTTCCCCGCTGGCAAACGTCTACGCCACCCGTACCGGTATGGGAGGCTTCCCGGAGGGCTGGGCGCCGGGTGAAAATTACCCGAAAGTGTGGGCCCGTCGCTTTGCCATTGATTTCGTCGGGGGCGATCTGAAGGCCGCCGCACCGAAGGGCATTGAGCCGGTGATCACCCTGTCCAGCGGTGAAGCGAAGCAGGTGGAGATCCTCTACGTCGAGCCGTTCGACGGATATCGCATTCTGTTTGACTGGTATCCAACCTCTGACTCCACCGAGCCGGTGGATATGCGCCTGTTCCTGCGCTGTCAGGGCGATGCCATCAGCGAGACCTGGCTGTATCAGTACTTCCCGCCCGCGCCGGACAAACGTAACTACGTTGACGACCGGATCATGCGCTAGTCCTTATGGGTTTGTGCCGGGTGGCGACCCGGCCTGCTCTGGACGCATTTGTAGGCCGGGTAAGCGTTAGCGCCACCCGGCAATTAAGAGGCACCATGTCTTCAGAAATCATCCCCGTTAACCAGGAAATCGAGCTTCGCGCCGTCGAAGAGCGCTATACCACCGATCTGCATAACCTCGTAATCAAAAACAAAACCTGGCTGCAAACCGCCTTCGACTGGGCGCAGCATGTCGGCAGCGAAGAGGACACGCGCCGCAACGTGCAGAGCAACCAGATGTTGCACCAGCGCGGTTACGCCAAAATGTTCCTGATTTTTATGAATGACGAATTGGTGGGCGTGCTCTCCTTCAACGCGATCGAGCCTGCGAATAAGGCCGGGTATATCGGCTACTGGCTTGACGAGGCGCATCAGGGGCAGGGTATTCTTTCTCAGGCGCTCCAGGCGTTTATGCGCTATTACGTTGAGCGCGGTGAGATCCGCCGTTTTGTGATCAAGTGTCGCGTGGATAACCAGAGCAGTAACCGGGTGGCGCAGCGCAACGGTTTCACGCTGGAAGGTTGTTTGCGGGAAGCGGAAATGCTCAACGGTCGCTACGATGACGTGAACCTGTACGCCAGAATCTTCCCGCTATAGCGCCCCCAGCAGCGGCGTCCGGGTGATCCGCGTGTCGCCGTTGATCACTTTGGCTCCCCGGACGTGAATGCTTTCACCCTCCAGCGCCTCGATAACCGCATCGTCCGTTATTTCCACCTGATGCTCAATCAGGACATCGCCGCTGATACGCGCCCGCCCCTGAATGACCACTTTGTCATCAATCAGGATCGGCCCGCCGCGTAACCACGCCTCGCCGCCTATTAATACGTGGTGTTTAATGACGCAGTTGCCTTCGACGAGGGCGTTTTCCGCGACCTGTGAACTGTACCGCACGGTCGGGATGGCATCATCCTCCAGACCGGCCAGCAGACGGGCGTTGCCGTACACTTTGGCGCAGTCGCACACCCAGACGTTATTCAGCGCGTTGCCCTCAATAATGGCGCGATCAAACACCTCGGCGCGGTGCTCAACAAAGGCCCAGGTCACCATGGCATCGCCGTAGATTTGCGCCTGATGCACAATACGCGACTGGCTGACCGTGGCTCTGTCATAGATTTGCAGGATCTGCTCACGGTCGGGTGTCAGCCCTTTGGCTGCAATCACCAGGCTGTTATGCAACACCCGCGCGTCACCCGCGATACGGCATTCCCCGCGTACGGTGGAGTGCTGAATGGTGACGTTGTCACTTACTACCGCCCCGTGACTCACCTCTGCCGCGTCAAGCCAGCCGTTGCCGCCAACGTGTGCGCGGTGGCTTACGATGCAGGGTTGGGTGAGGCGGGCGTTACCGGATATCCTGGCCCCGGCAAACACCACGCTGTTTTCATCGTAAACCCAGCAATCCCCATCCTGGGCGAGCGCGTGTTCATCCTCAACCCAACCGCCTTTAGTCCCGCTGGTCACATCGTTAAAATCCTTCACGGCAATAATTTGTCTGAGAGGCGTTGTGCACGGCGTTGATCCGTCCTGCCAGCGCCAGAGACGCGTTTCATTGTTAAGCCGATATTTTGTCATCGTGTTATCCCTGAAAAGCCTTTCAATAAACGTAGCAAAGTTTTGGTTTTTCGAAGTGCTGGCGTCCGCTCAGGAAACCCCTTAAAATGGCATTTAAAATACATTTTAAAGTTTAATAAAATGCATAACCAAAACCAACGCGTTCTTAACTTGCCCGCCGGGTATTTCGGTATGGTCCTCGGGACCATAGGCATGGGGTTCGCCTGGCGTTACGCCGGCACCATCTGGCCGGTGACGCGCTGGCCGGGCGAGATCCTGGTGGCGCTGGCGGTGGGGATCTGGTTCCTTCTGAGCGTGGCGTTTCTTACCCGTGCGGTACGGTTTCCACATAGCGTGCTGGCCGAGATGCGGCATCCGGTAATGAGCAGTTTTGTCAGCCTGTTTCCTGCCACAACGCTGCTGGTGGCCATCGGCTTTGTGCCGTGGTATCGCCCGCTGGCGCTGGGGTTGTTTAGCGTGGGCGTGGTGATCCAGCTTGCGTATGCCGCCTGGCAAAGCGCCGGGCTGTGGCGCGGCAAGCATCCGGAAGAAGCCACGACGCCGGGACTGTATCTGCCGACGGTAGCGAACAATTTTATCAGCGCGATGGCCTGCGGTGCGCTAGGCTTCCACGACGCGGGGCTGGTGTTCCTTGGTGCCGGGGTCTTTTCCTGGCTGAGCCTGGAGCCGGTCATTTTGCAACGCCTGCGCAGCGCGGGCGAACTGCCCGCTGCCCTTCGTACCTCGCTCGGGATCCAGCTTGCGCCTGCCCTGGTGGCCTGTAGCGCCTGGTTTAGCGTCAACGGCGGCGAAGCGGACACCTTCGCCAAAATGCTTTTCGGCTATGGCCTGTTGCAACTCCTGTTTATGCTGCGTCTGATGCCGTGGTATCTGTCGCAGCCGTTCAACGCGTCGTTCTGGAGCTTCTCGTTCGGGGTGTCGGCGCTGGCGACCACCGGTTTACATCTGGGGCAGAGCAGTCCGTCAGGGTTCTTTCATGCCCTCGCGGTTCCCCTGTTTATTTTCACCAACGTCATCATCGCGATGCTGCTGGTCCGTACTTTTATCTTGCTGATGCAGGGCAAACTTCTGGTGCGCGCTGATAAGGCACTGCTTATGCAATCTGAGGAAAAATAATGACTGTCGATGAAAACTACTTTACTGAGAAATATGGGCTGACCCGCACGCACTCAGAGGTGCTGCTCAGCGCGGACATTGTTAAGCCCGGTAAAACGCTCGATCTGGGTTGCGGAAATGGCCGCAACAGCCTCTACCTCGCGGCTAACGGCTATGACGTGACGGCGTGGGATAAAAACCCGATGAGCATCGATAACATTGAGCGCATTAAGGCGGCGGAAGGGATCGCGAATCTGGAAACGGCGATTAAGGATCTGAACAACCTGACCTTTGACGGCGAATATGACTTTATTCTTTCCACCGTCGTGTTGATGTTCCTCGAAGCGAATACCATCCCTGGTCTTATCGCCAATATGCAGCGTTGCACCAGACCAGGCGGCTATAACCTGATCGTTGCTGCCATGGATACGGAGGATTATCCGTGCACAGTCGGCTTCCCGTTTGCCTTCAAAACCGGTGAACTGAGCAACTACTACGAAGGCTGGGAGCTGATCAAGTACAACGAAGAGGTAGGGGAACTCCACCGTACCGATGCCAACGGGAACCGTATCAAGCTGCGCTTCGCTACCATGCTCGCACGCAAGCCCGCTTAACGCGCCGCCAGCAGACAGAGTTGCAGGGCAGTGCGACAGGAGGCCTCGAACGACGACAGCGGTAAAAACTCAAACTTCGAGTGGAAGTTATGGGCGCCGGTGAAGAAGTTCGGGGTGAGCAGGCCTTTGGCTGACAGGGCCGCCCCGTCCGTGCCACCGCGCATGGGGATCGGTTTTGGGGTGATGCCGAGCGATTCCATCGCCTCGAACATCAGGTCGATCGCGCGGCGGTCTTCGCCAATCGCATTGCTGATATTGCTGTAGGTATCCTCAATGCGGTATTCCACGTTTGCCGTTGGATGCTGCGCGGCTATTTGCGCCGCCACATCGGCAATGTGCTGCTTGCGGGCGGCGAAACCATCTTTGTCAAAATCACGAATATTGGCTTTCAGTATCGCTTCGTTCTGCCCGGCCTGGATGCCGTTAAACCAGATATAACCTTCGCGCCCCTCGGTGCATTCCGGGGTTTGCCGGCGATCGAAATGGCTGATGAAATCCGTTGCCATCAGCAGCGGATTGACCAGCACCCCTTTGGCGGACATCGGGTGAGCCGTGACGCCGGTAAAGCGAATTTCAGCCGCCGCCGCGTTAAAGTTCTCGTAAACAATCTCCCCCAGCTCGCAGCAGTCGATGGTCCAGGCAAAATCGACGTCGAAGCGCTTTAAATCCAGCGCTTTCGCGCCGCACAGGCCAATCTCTTCATCGGGTACAAACGCCACCACAATATCGCCATGCTTATGTTCAGCGGTGAGGTTTTCCAGCACCGTCATGACCACGGTGACGGCCGCTTTATTATCTGCGCCTAATACGCTGGTTCCGTCGCTGAAAATAATCTCCTCATCAGGATAAGCCAGAATTTCCGGGTGCTCATTTACGCGCAGCCAAATATCTTTCTCTTTATTCAGGCAGAGATCATCCCCCGTAAACGTTAATATTTGTGGATGAATATCCGGGGATAAACCGACGTCGACGGTGTCGATATGGGTAATAAAACCAATCCGCGCCGCGCCGGGAACATTGCCTTTTTTCACGGCGGTAACGGTGGCGAACTCATCAATCACAATATCGTCTAACCCCAGCATTTCCAGCTCCTTCGCCAGCTCCCGTGCCATGTCGTGCTGACCCGGGGTGGAGGGCAGGGTTTTGACTTTCGGGTCGCTCTGGCTGGTGATGGCGAGATAGCGGAAAAAGCGTTGGGTTAATTGTCTGGAGAGTTCTGAGCCCATAGTGTTTCCTTCTGTATTTATTTTTCATGTGTTTGCGCCATCACTTTAATGTTATTTATGAAATGGCAAAAGAAGTAATTAGCCGTCGAATTAAAAAGACAGGAATAAATGATGAAAAGCACATTCACAATGATAACGCTGGCGCTTGCTGCGCTGACGGTCAGTTCCACCGTCGCGGCAAAAACGCTGGTGTATTGCTCCGAAGGATCGCCGGAAAATTTCAATCCTCAGCTCTATACGTCGGGGACCAGCGTGGACGCCAGCGCCGTACCGGTTTATAACCGTCTGGTCGATTTCAAACCGGGCACTACCGAACTGGTGCCGAGCCTGGCGGAAAGCTGGGAGGTCAGCGAGGATGGCAAGATCTACACCTTCCACCTGCGAAAAGGGGTGAAATTCCACAGTAATAAGCTGTTCACGCCGACGCGCGACTTCAACGCGGACGACGTGATTTTCTCGTTTATGCGCCAGAAGGATGTGAATCATCCCTACCATAACGTCTCCAACGGCAGTTATTCCAACTTCGAAAGTCTGGAGTTCGGCAGCCTGATTACCGCCATTGATAAAGTTGACGATCGCACCGTGCGCTTCACCCTGGCGCATCCGGAAGCGCCGTTTGTCGCTGATCTGGCGTGGTACTTTGCCTCCATTCTGTCGGCGGAGTATGCCGATGCCATGCTGAAAGCGGGCACGCCAGAAAAGGTCGATATGCAGCCGATTGGCACCGGGCCGTTTAAGCTGGCGCAATATCAGAAGGATTCCCGCATCCTCTTCACCGCTTTCCCCGACTACTGGCAGGGAAAATCGAAGCTGGATCGTCTGGTGTTCACCATCACGCCGGACGCCTCGGTGCGTTTTGCCAAAGTCGAGAAGAATGAGTGCCAGGTGATGCCGTTCCCGAATCCGGCGGACCTGCCGCGTATGAAGGCTAACAAAGACATCAACCTGATGAGCAAGGCCGGTCTGAATACCGGTTTCCTGGCGTTTAACACGCAAAAGCCGCCGCTGGATAACGTAAAAGTGCGCCAGGCGCTGGCGATGGCAATTAACAAACCCGCCATCATTGAGGCGGTGTTCCACGGCACCGGCACGGCGGCGAAAAACCTGCTGCCGCCTGGCGTCTGGAGTGCCGACAGCGAGCTGAAAGACTATGATTACGATCCAGAAAAAGCGAAAGCGCTGCTAAAGGAGGCGGGATTTGCCAACGGCGTAAGCATCGATCTGTGGGCCATGCCCGTGCAGCGGCCGTATAACCCGAACGCGAAGCGTATGGCGGAGATGATCCAGGCGGACTGGGCGAAAGTGGGCGTGCAGACCAAAATCGTGACCTACGAATGGGGCGAATACCTGAAGCGCGTGAAGGGCGGGGAGCATCAGGCCGCACTGATGGGCTGGACAACGGCGACGGGCGATCCGGATAACTTCTTCGGCCCGCTGTTTACCTGTACGTCCGCCAACGGCGGGTCGAACTCGGCCAAATGGTGCTATAAGCCGTTTGATAACCTGATTGCCGAAGCTAAATCGATAACCGATCGCGAAAAACGCGTGGCGCTGTACAAGCAGGCGCAGCAGATGATGCACGATCAAATGCCGGCGGTAATGATTGCCCACTCGACGATTTTTGAGCCAGTCCGTAAAGAGGTCACGGGCTATGAAATCGATCCTTTCGGCAAGCACCTGTTCTGGCAAGTGGACCTGAAGGAGTAATTTTTCACTGCCCGGTTTCGGTCGGGCAGTTTTTTCGCTATTTGTGCTGTCTTCGTCATTTTTTGCCACAACACATCGCCCGGTTTTTTGTTATAACTTCAAGTGCATACTTGCAGATAACATGGAATACCATCATGCGTACTCACACTTTTTTTAAAGTTGCAGTGCTTTCTGGTCTGTTGGCCCTTTCCGGCTGTGCGTCAAAAGTCGCAGCCCCCGATCAATATTCAGGCTTTTTAAAAGATTACTCCGGCTTGCAGGAGATGAAATCTGCAACCGGGAAGCCAACCCTGCGTTGGGTTGACCCGTCCTATAATGAGGCGAATTACGACAGCATTATCTGGACGCCGATAACCTATTATCCGACGCCAAAACCGACCACTCAGCTTGGGCAAAAAACGCTTGATGAGCTGTTGAATTATACCAATACCAAACTGAAAACCGCGATTGGCCAGCGTAAGCCGATTGTGACGACGCCGGGCAAACATAGCCTGATCTTCCGCGGCGCCATCACGGGTGTGAGCTCAGACAAAGAAGGTTTGCAGTTCTATGAAGTGGTGCCTGTGGCGCTGCTGGTTGCGGGTACGCAGATGGCAACGGGCCATCGTACCATGGATACGCATCTGTTCTTCGAAGGTGAGTTAATCGATGCGGCCACGAACAAACCAGTGATTAAGGTTGTTCGTAAGGGTGAAGGGAAAGAGCTGGCGAACGAGAATACGCCAATGGGCTTCGGCACCCTGAAGCAGGTTGTGGATGACATGGCGACGGATGCCACCATGTTTGATGTTCATCAGACAGCAAATTAATAAAAAATGGCCTGCATTTTCGCAGGCCGTTTTTTTATGCCGTCCGCAGGCGGCGGAACCAGGTTTCCGGCTTCGTAAACATCACCATATTCCCGCCCAGTATCAACAGCAGGCCGACGATCCCGTTGAGATGCCACACGTAACCCTCGTACACCGTTGAAATCGACAGCGCCACCAGCGGGAACAGCAGCGTGCTGTACGCGGCTTTACCGGGACCAATGCGGCCTACCAGCGTAAAGTAGGCACCGAAGGCAATCACCGAGCCAAACAGCGCAAGATAGAGCAGCGCCCCCATATAGCTCACCGTCCATTCCGGCATAAAGCTATCGCCCCTGAAGAGCGCGATAAGGCCCATCACGACGGTGCCGTACAGCATCGCCCAGGCGTTGGTGGTCATAGTTTCCAGCCCGTTTCGCTGATGACGCATGCTGATCATATTCCCCAGCGAGAAGCCGTAGGTGCCGAGGGCGGAAAGCCCGATGCCCGTAAGCAACGACGCGCTCCAGCCGCTGGCGAGCAGATCGTTCCAGAAAAGGGTAATGATCCCGATAAGCCCCAGCGCTGCCGCCGTCCAGAAGCGTGCGGGTGGGCGCTGGCCGAAGAAGATAAAGCTGTTGATGGCGTTATACAGCACGGCCATCGAGAAAATCACCGACTCAAGGCCGGTATTGATATGGGCGGCGGCGGTGTAAAAGCACCAGAAGTTGAAACAGAAAACGCAGCAGCCCTGAAGCATGCAATAGAGATGATCCCGCAGCGCCAGCCTGCGCAGGCGGCGAAGGGCGACCAGGACGATCATCATCGTGGCGCTGGCCACGGCGAAGCGCCAGAAAATGGAGACCGGCGCTGCAACCGGCCCCTGTTGTAAAAAAATGGCGATCCAGGTTGTGCCCCAGATAACAACGACCAGCCCATAGAGTAATGCGTTCATGGTGTCTCTCTTCTCATACCGCGAAAAACAACAGTGTGGCGAAAGAAGGGGGGGCCGGCTTTCATCGCCTTGCGCCGGACTTGCAAATTCTTGCGCTTTTTTCTCGCACAATGGCTGGTAACAGGCTGCAACACTTCTTAGACTGACAGTCTGATAAATCACCTGTTTACGGCCATGTCTCTCGTTTACGACACCTTTGAAACGTTACGCCAACAAAATGCAGTGCTGCGGGAAACCGTCGCGCTCAATACTGGCATTCAACTGGCGGCGTGGTACAACAAGCACGACACGATCACGGTGAAAAGCAACCATCACACCCTTAGCCTGTACGTGGCGGATGGCTATGAAAGCTATCAAAAAACGCCGGGTGGCTGGAAAAATGGCGGCGGGCCGGACCGTTTTTGTCTGATGCCGGAAGAGAGCGAATCCACGTGGGATATTCGTGACGACCTGTCGTTTGTGCACCTCTACTGCACCGATGAACACCTGCGGGACGTGGGGGAGAAAATCTGGGATAAACGACCGCTATCGCTGACGCTGGAGGAAAAAATCTTCGGCAGCGATCCGAAAATCACCGCCCTTTATCGCCAGTTTTTGCTCGGCTGCGACTGGCAGCAAAACGCCAATCAGCTCACCCTGAGCACCGCGTCGACCTTATTGCTGACGCATTTGGTCCAGCACTATTCCAGCGTACAGTGGAAGCTGCCGGTAGTGACCGGCGGGTTATCACCGTTTGTACTGCGCAACGTGCTGGCCTTTATCGAGGAAAACCTTGCACAACCCTTAACCCTAGCGGAACTGGCGGGCCAGGCCGCACTCAGTGAGTATCACTTTGCGCGGATGTTCCGCCAGTCGATGGGGCTGGCGCCGCATCAGTACGTTATGCAGCGCCGCATGGAGAAGGCCAAAGCGCTGGTACAGCATACGACCACGCCGCTCACCAACATCGCGCTGGCCTGCGGATTTAACTCCGCCAGCCATTTCAGTAACCGTTTTCGCAGCATGACCGGCATCACGCCGTCACAGCTACGCGCGGCGAAGGCGTGAGAAGACGGCGTAACAGATCCCTCCCAGCACCAGCCCCCAGAAGGCGGAGCCAATTCCCAGGAGCGTGACGCCGCTGGCGGTCATCAGGAAGGTAACGATCGCCGCGTCGCGCTCTGCTTCATGGTTCAGTGCCTGATACAAGCTGCCGCTGATAGTGCCGAGCAGGGCCAGCCCGGCCAGCGTCTGGATGCCGCTCAGCGGCAGGGCGGCCATCAGCCCGGAAATCGACCCGCCGAACACCCCCGCCAGCAGATAAAACCCGCCTGCCGCCGCCGCGGCCAGCCAGCGTTTACTGGCATCCGGATGGGCGTCCGGGCTCTGGCAGATGGCGGCAGTGATGGCGGCGATGCATATAGAATAAACGCCGAAGGGGGATAACAGCAGCGCCAGCCCGCCGGTGGCAACGATCAGCGGTGAGACCGCCAGCGGATAGCCCGATGCCTGCATGGTGGCGAAGCCGGGCGCATTCTGCGACGCCATGGTCACCAGGAAGAAGGGTAAGCCGATACTGATCAGGCTGGTGATGGTGAACGCAGGGGCAATGAATTCCGGCATGATGACCGATAACGTCATCCTGTCCGTGACAACGTCACCTCCGGCCCATGCCACGAACACGCCCACCAGCAGCGTGGCGACAATGGCGTACCGGGGCGCTACGGCTTTGGTCACCAGCCAGGCGGCCAGCATACTGCCGCAAAGAAAAATGTGTCCCTCAAGATTGCTGAATGCCTTCAGGCCAAACTGTAACAGCACGCCCGCCAGCATAGCGGCGGCAAGCGAGTGCGGGATTAGTTTCATCAACCGGGCAAACAGGCCGGTGACGCCGCACAGCAGAATCAGCGCATTCGCGAATATAAATACCCCGATGGTTTCCGCCAGCGTCACGCCTTGCAGGCTGGTGGCGAGCAGCGCCGCGCCGGGAGTCGACCAGGCGGTCAGCACGGGGGCTTTATACCACCACGACAATGCCAGCGTGCTGATCCCCATCCCGAGCCCCAGCGCGGTCATCCATCCGGCAATTTGCTGTGTACTGGCGCCAGCCGCAGCAGCCGCCTGCCAGATAATGGCGGCAGAGCTGGCATAGCCCACCAGAACGGCAACAAAACCGGCCAGCACGGCAGGAAAGAGAGAGGCAGTCGATCGCATGGATACTCCGTTGTGCGTTATAACGTCCGGGATAAGGTATCACTGTGCGCTATAGCGTACAAGTGGTATGCTTTGCCGCAACGGGAGGAACTATGGATATCACTCAACACCTGGCAACCACACTGAAAGCGCTGCGTCAGGCACGGGGCTGGAGCCTGTCGAAACTGGCGGAAGAGACGGGCGTGTCGAAAGCGATGCTTGGGCAAATCGAACGCAATGAGTCCAGCCCGACGGTCTCTACTTTGTGGAAAATCGCCACCGGGCTGAACGTACCTTTTTCGGCGTTTATCACTCCAGAAAGCGAACCGCAGGCGGTGTTCGATCCTCAGCAGCAGGCGATGGTGGTGAAACCGCTTTTCCCCTGGGATGAACAGCTTAAGTTCGACCATTTCTCCATCACCCTGTCGCCCGGCGCACTGAGTGAGTCCACGCCGCACGAAGCCGGGGTGATCGAGCACGTGGTGGTGATAAGCGGTGAGCTGGACATGCAGATTGACGGTGTCTGGCGCACGCTATACGCTGATTCCGGCGTGCGTTTTGCCGGCGATAAACCGCACGCGTACCGCAACAGCAGCGCCCGGACGGTGCATTTTCACTCTCTGATCCATTATCCCCGCTAAAGCGTCGCAAAACGGTTTCACTGGCACAGACTTCTGACTACAATAGCCGCCATTTTGACCATAACGGATAACGACGAAGTATGCGCCTGCACTCCCATCATCTTGAACTGCTAAGCCCGGCCCGCGACGCCGCCATTGCCCGTGAAGCCATTCTTCACGGAGCAGATGCCGTCTACATTGGCGGCCCTGGCTTCGGTGCCCGTCATAACGCCAGCAACAGCCTGCGCGACATTGCCGAGCTGGTCCCGTTCGCCCACCGTTTCGGGGCGAAGGTGTTCGTGACCCTGAACACCATTCTTCATGATGATGAGCTTGAGCCCGCGCAGCGTCTTATTACCGATCTCTACCAGACCGGCGTTGACGCCCTGATCGTTCAGGATATGGGCGTTCTGGAACTGGATATCCCGCCGATTGAGCTGCATGCCAGCACCCAGTGCGATATCCGCACCGTTGAGAAGGCGAAGTTTCTTTCGGACGTCGGGTTTACGCAGATTGTTCTGGCGCGCGAGCTGAACCTGAACCAGATCCGCGATATCCACCAGGCGACCGACGCGACCATTGAATTCTTTATCCACGGTGCGCTGTGTGTGGCGTATTCCGGGCAGTGTAATATCTCTCACGCCCAGACGGGGCGCAGCGCTAACCGGGGCGACTGCTCTCAGGCCTGCCGTCTGCCTTATACCCTGAAAGACGATCAGGGCCGCGTGGTGGCATTCGAAAAACACCTGCTGTCGATGAAAGATAACGATCAGACGGCCAACCTCGGCGCGCTGATCGATGCCGGTGTACGCTCCTTCAAAATTGAAGGGCGCTACAAGGACATGAGCTACGTGAAAAATATCACCGCCCATTATCGTCAGATGCTGGATGCCATCATCGACGATCGCGGTGACCTGGCGCGCGCGTCCGCCGGTCGTACAGAGCATTTCTTTATTCCGTCGACGGACAAGACCTTCCACCGCGGCAGCACGGACTATTTCGTGAATGCCCGTAAAGGGGATATTGGCGCGTTCGATTCACCGAAGTTTATCGGTTTACCGGTGGGTGAAGTGCTGAAAGTGGCGAAAGATCATCTTGACGTTCAGGTTACAGAGCCGCTGGCGAACGGCGATGGTCTCAACGTGATGATCAAACGTGAAGTAGTGGGTTTCCGCGCCAATACGGTGGAGAAAACCGGCGAAAATCGCTATCGCGTCTGGCCGAACGAAATGCCTGCCGATCTCTACAAAGCCCGTCCTAATGCGGCGCTTAACCGTAACCTGGATCACAACTGGCAGCAGGCCTTGCTCAAGACCTCCAGCGAGCGCCGCATTGCGGTGGATATCGCGCTGGGGGGCTGGGAAGAGCAGCTGATCCTGACCATGACCTGCGAAGACGGTATCAGCGTGACGCATACGCTCGACGGCCTGTTCGAGGTGGCGAACAATGCGGAGAAAGCGCTTAGCAACCTCAAGGATGGCGTGGCGAAGCTGGGGCAGACCATTTATTACGCGCGCAATACTGAGGTGAATCTGCCGGACGCGCTGTTCGTGCCGAACAGCCTGCTGAACCAGTTCCGCCGTGAAACGGCAGAGATGCTGGATGAAGCACGTCTGGCAAACTATCCGCGCGGCAGCCGTAAGGCCGAAACGGTGCCTGCGCCGGTCTACCCGGACACGCATCTCTCGTTCCTCGCGAACGTTTACAACCACAAAGCGCGTGCGTTTTACCATCGTCACGGCGTGCAGCTGATTGACGCCGCGTATGAAGCGCATGAAGAGAAGGGCGATGTGCCGGTGATGATCACCAAACACTGCCTGCGGTTTGCCTTTAACCTTTGTCCGAAACAGGCGAAAGGCAATATTAAAAGCTGGAAAGCGACGCCGATGCAGCTGGTGAATGGCGATGAAGTGCTGACGCTGAAGTTTGACTGCCGTCCGTGTGAAATGCACGTTATCGGCAAGATGAAGAATCACATCTTCAAAATGCCGCCGCCGGGAAGCATTGTGGCCTCCGTCAGCCCTGACGATTTGATGAAGACCCTGCCGAAGCGTAAAGGCAGCTAACCCGCAGAGTGGGTATCCGGTTTGCGCGATTTCTGCCAGGCATGGTGCTCGCGCAACCCCTCCGCAGACTCCTCAGCCGCGCTGCGTAACTCGTCGCTGTCAGCTTCATGACGAAGCTGATGGTCGGCGTTTTTCACATACACAAATTCATGCCCTTTGTGCTCCGCCAAAATCTGCCCTGAGAACAGGGCGCTAATCACCAGCAGTAGCGAAAATTCTTTTCTGAACATCCTTTATCCCCTGAAAATACGCTACGGTCATCGTAGGGATAATTTCATAGAGTAATTATTCGACTGTTTAAATTTGAGAAAATAGACTGTCAAAAATTGTGGTCGCAATAAAACTCACTTAAGACTATTCTTAAAAGCAATATCGCCGTTGTAAACTCCCATTTCTGGTATGCAAAGAGAAGCTAGATTTATTGGGAAATCATTTACAATAAGATTTTTCTGGCTAAGGATTGGATCGAATAAATGAAAAAAATAATCGTGCTATCACTTCTGGGCGTAGTGGTTGCGGTGGGTGCTGCGGCCAGCATCTATTCAAATGAAGAACCAGAATATATTCAGTCAGCAAAAAGCCGTGTCGGATCGTATTTAACCAGCGATTACGGACGTGTCGAATGTAATAGCACCCAGGTAAGTGAAGATCGTTGGGAGCTGGGCTGTACCAATAAGGCGAGGGGCAAAACCTTCCAGTTCGCCGTTTACCCATCCGAGCAGGCGCCGTATGGGGTCTCTCGTGCGTTTTATCTCGAAGCGATTAATGATGATGCCCGCCAGAGTGCAGAGCAGGGGCTGATGCGTTATCTGCAAATTAATACCAAAGCGGGTTAATCGATTCGTTTATGCTTCGTTGAGGCTCACAGTGGTAGATTGCAGATGATCCACATCCCGGTATGGAATACCGGAGCGTAGATACCAAAATACAAATCTATCCATGCAAGCATTTACCGCCAGATTATGGCGGTTTTTTTTTGCCCGTTTATCGTACCGGCTGTGAAAATTGTTTGCGATATTGCGCGGGCGAAAGCGCAAATTGCTGCCGGAAATGGTGGCGCAGCGTGCCGCTTTGTCCAAAACCGGTTTGTTCCGCAATATTGTCGATGCTGAGCCGACTGTTTTCGAGGTAATCTTTTGCCCGCTGCAATCGTGCAGTTAATAACCAGCGCGCGGGCGTTGTTCCGGTCGCGTCCTGGAAACGGCGCAGAAAGGTGCGCTGACTCATACCCACCCGCAGGGCCAGCGATTCGACGGTATGGGAAACGGCCAGATGCTGGTGAAGATAATCAAACAGCTGGCCCAGGCGCTGGCTCTCCCGCAACTGAGCCACCGGTCGGCTAAGCTGCTGGGTTTGCGAGCCGTCCCGATGGGGCGGGATCACCAGCCGACGCGCCACGCGGTTTGCCGCTTCAATACCGTAATTCCGGCGCACCACGTGCAGGCACAGATCAATCCCCGCGGCGCTGCCTGCGGAAGTGAGAATATCGCCTTCATCCTGGTACAGCACATCTTCGACCACGGTGATAGCGGGATAGCGTGCTTTCAGAGCTTGAGTGTAGCGCCAGTGGGTGGTTGCCTTCCGCCCGTCAAGCAGGCCTGAGGCTGCCAGAACGAATACGCCAGAACAGATCGAGAGTAGCCGGCAACCGCGGGCATGCGCCGCGCGGAGCGCCTGGCAGAGCGCGTCGGGTACGGGTTCGTCCAGCCCTCGCCAGCCGGGTACGACAACCAGATCCGCCGTTTCCAGCAGACCCAGATCGCCATCGGCCAGAATACGGATCCCGCCCGTTGCCCGAAGTTCGCCGTCATCCACGCTCGCCACGGCGAACTGATACCAGTCATCGCCCATCTCCGGGCGCGGCAAGCCAAAGATTTCTACCGCCACGCCAAACTCAAAGGTACATAAACCGTCATATGCCAGCACGACCGCGCGCGGCGAGGGATGTCTTAAGTTTGTCATCTTTTTGCTGTTTTCTGGCATAGGCGGACGCATTCATGGGCTGAATTAAGGGATAGAGTAGTGTTAACACAAACACCACAAATGAGGAAGATTCATGAGCTATGTTACTGAATTTCCGGCTGCTGAGCCGCAGGAAGCCGTGGGGCATTTTCTGCGTCGTCTGAGCGTCGAGACGGACTGCGCCGATGTCCATCACGCGGTATCCAGCGGTGAGCAGGACTTTGTTCTGCTGCACGTTGTCGGAAAACCTGAACATTTTGCCCGGCGGCATCTGCCCGGCGCGCTGCATTTACCCTGGAGCCAGATCACCGCCGAGCGGATGAAAGCGTGGCCAGAGGGCACGCTGTTTGTCGTCTATTGTGCAGGCCCGCACTGCAACGGGGCGGACAGGGCGGCGCTGAAGCTGGCGCGACTGGGTTTGCCGGTCAAGATTATGCTCGGGGGCATGACCGGCTGGGAAGATGAGCGGTTCGCGTTTGCGGGATCTTCATCACCCGCTCTGTGAACATGAATTTATTTCAACACAGATGAAATTTTCTCGTTTGTCGGCGGCGAGCCGGTATGACATCTTTTAGGACGTTTAGACATCCAGAAGTCTAAAGATTCAAGAGATGAATTATCACTGTGGGCAATTAACGCCGACAGACAGAGGAGATTTCCATGCAGCGACACCACGCCCCGTACCGCGCCGATGTAGTCGGCAGTTTTTTACGCCCGGATTCTGTTAAACAGGCCCGTCTGCAATTTGCCAGCGGTGAGATCGATGCCGGTCAGCTTCGCGCGGTTGAGGACGAGGCCATTCGCCATGTTGTCGAGCAGCAGTGCGCCTGCGGTCTGCATGTGGTAACGGACGGTGAATTCCGCCGCGCCTGGTGGCACTTTGACTTCTTTGACGGGCTACAGGGCGTAGAGCGTTATGATTCGCAGCAGGGCATTCAGTTCAACGGGGTGCAGACCAAAGCCCATGGCGTGCGCGTAACGGGCAAACTGGGCTTCGGCGATCATCCTATGCTGGAAGATTTCCGCTACCTCAAAAGCATCAGCGGTAACGCACAGCCGAAGATGACTATTCCGAGCCCGAGCGTGCTGCACTTCCGCGGTGGCCGCAAGGATATTGATGCCACGGTCTACCCGGATCTGAAAGATTACTTTGACGATCTGGCGACCACCTGGCGCGATGCCATTCGGGCCTTTTACGATGCAGGCTGCCGCTATCTGCAACTGGATGACACCGTCTGGGCCTACCTTTGTTCAGAAGACCAGCGCCGGCAGATCCGCGAGCGCGGTGATGATGCAGACGAACTTGCCCGAACCTATGCCCGGGTGCTGAATAAGGCGCTGGAGGACAAACCGGACGATCTGACCATTGGGCTACACGTTTGCCGCGGCAACTTCCGCTCAACCTGGATTTCCGAAGGCGGCTATGAGCCGGTGGCGGAGGTGCTGTTCGGTACGGTGAACGTCGACGCGTTCTTCCTGGAGTACGACAACGACCGTAGCGGCGACTTTGCGCCACTGCGTTTTGTGCGCCCGGGTAAACAGCAGGTGGTTCTGGGGCTAATCACCACCAAGCACGGTGAACTGGAGAACCCGGAAGGGGTGAAAGCGCGTCTGGAAGAGGCCGCGCGCTACGTGGCGAAAGAGCAGATTTGCCTCAGCCCACAGTGCGGATTTGCCTCCACGGAAGAGGGTAACAGCCTGAGCGAAGCCCAGCAGTGGGATAAAGTTCGCCTGGTGACGCAAATCGCCAGCGACGTCTGGTAACATCGTTCACAGCGCTGCATTATTACAGTGCAGCGCTGTACCATTCTGAGTCGTTTCCCGTAGATCCTCTCTTCGAACCCGTTTAAATCCTGCCTCTGCAACCTGGCACCCTTTTTGCTCTCCTGAAACTGACGTTACTTTTTCTGCGTCCGGGCGGTAACGGACGTCTTCGCACAGATTTCTTTTTCAGGAGTGAAAATATGCACCGTCGTACCTTTATAAAAGCGTTCGCCTTGTCCGCCTCCGTGGTCGCCATGGGGGTCAGTTTTGGCGTCCAGGCCGCAGAGACCATTAAAGTCGGGATCATGCACTCACTCTCCGGCACGATGGCCATTTCAGAAACGCCCCTGAAAGATGTCGCCCTGATGACCATCGACGAAATCAACGCCAAAGGCGGCGTGCTCGGGAAAAAGCTGGAGCCGGTGGTGGTTGACCCGGCATCCAACTGGCCGCTGTTTGCCGAAAAGGCCCGCCAGCTTCTGAGCCAGGATAAGGTCGCCGTGGTGTTTGGCTGCTGGACCTCCGTATCGCGTAAATCAGTTCTGCCGGTTTTTGAGGAGCTGAACGGTTTGCTGTTCTATCCGGTGCAGTATGAAGGTGAAGAGATGTCACCTAACGTCTTCTATACCGGCGCGGCGCCTAACCAGCAGGCGATCCCGGCGGTGGAGTACCTGATGAGCGAGGACGGCGGCAGCGCGAAACGCTTCTTCCTGCTGGGAACGGACTACGTTTACCCGCGCACCACGAACAAGATCCTGCGCGCCTTCCTGCACTCGAAAGGCGTGGAAGATAAAGATATTGAAGAGGTCTACACCCCGTTTGGTCATAGCGATTACCAGACCATCGTCGCCAGTATCAAGAAATTCTCCGCGGGCGGTAAAACGGCAGTGGTCTCCACCATCAACGGTGATTCCAACGTGCCTTTCTATAAAGAGCTGGCGAACCAGGGGCTGAAAGCCACGGACGTGCCGGTGGTGGCGTTCTCGGTGGGCGAGGAGGAACTGCGCGGCATTGATACCAAACCGCTGGTGGGTAACCTGGCGGCGTGGAACTACTTTGAATCCGTCGATAACCCGACCAACCAGACCTTTGTCGCGGCCTACAAAGCCTACGCGAAAGCCCATAAGCTGCCGAATGCCGATACCGTCGTCACCAACGATCCGATGGAAGCGACCTATGTCGGCCTGCATATGTGGGCGCAGGCGGTTGAAAAAGCGGGGACAACCGACGTGGACAAAGTGCGCGCGGCAATGGCGGGCCAGTCGTTCAACGCGCCGTCCGGCTTTACGCTGACCATGGATGCCACCAACCACCACCTGCATAAGCCCGTCATGATTGGTGAAATCGAAGGCAACGGCCAGTTCAATGTCGTCTGGCAAACCGAACAGCCGGTACGCGCTCAGCCGTGGAGCCCGTTTATCGCCGGGAATGACAAAAAACCTGACCAGCCGATGAAAACCGCCAGCAACTAAGCAACCACCAGGGAGAGACGTCATGAACGCCATGCGCATAATTATTGCGATTGTGTGGCTTACCGGACTGCTGCCAGGGATGGTGCAGGCATCGGATGCCGATGATTTCGTTGCCGCTAGCCGCAGCCAGCAGACCGCCATGCTGACCCGCTGGGCAGCCACGCCGGAACCTGCACGTTTGCCGCTGCTTAAGGCGCTGCAACAGGAGAACCTCTACACCGACAGCCAGAAGAAGGCTTTTACCCGCATCGACGGCGAAATGGTTGCCCTGGGCGCGGCAAAGAGCGCCGAAGGAACGACCAAAGCCGTGCGGCTGACCAACCGGCTGCGCGTGTTAACCGTCACGGCGCTGGCGACGCATCAGCTTGTCAGTGACAGTGTCACCGAAAGGCGTCATGCCGCGCGGCAACTTCAGCGTGACGCTCAGCCGGATATGCTCGGGTTTCTGCAACAGCGGGCTAACCGCGAAACGGATGACGTCACCCGACAGTCGCTGAGGCTGGCGCTGGCAAATCTTCAGCTGGCGAGTCCGCAGGCGGAAACGCGCCTCAACGCGGTTGAACTGTTGGGACAGTCTGACGATCCGGACGTTCAGGCCACGCTGACGCCGTTCACCCGGGCGCAAACCGAGCCGGACGCACGGGTACGTGCCGCCGCCGCTGAGAGCCTGGACCGTATTCAGCACCGGCTGATGTGGGGCGAACTGCTGGGGCAGGCCTTCATGGGCTTGTCGTTGGGATCGGTACTCTTGCTGGCCGCGCTCGGGCTGGCTATCACCTATGGTCTGCTGGGGGTGATTAACATGGCCCACGGCGAAATGCTGATGCTCGGGGCGTATGCCACCTGGATGGTGCAGCAGGTTATGGCGCAGTGGATGCCTCAGTGGCTGGCGCTTTATCCGGTGGTGGCGCTGCCGGTGGCGTTTTGCCTGACGGCAGGTATCGGGATGGTGCTGGAGCGCACGGTGATCCGCCATCTGTATGGCCGCCCGCTGGAAACCCTGCTCGCCACCTGGGGGATCAGCCTGATGCTTATCCAGCTGGTGCGCATGACCTTTGGCGCCCAGAACCTTGAGGTCGCAAACCCGGCCTGGCTGTCCGGCGGGGTGCAGGTTTTCGCCAACCTGACGCTACCGTGGAACCGCATTGTGGTGCTCGGGTTTGTGCTGATGGTGCTGTTCTTCACCTGGCTCATTCTGAATAAAACGCGTCTGGGGCTGAACGTGCGGGCGGTGACGCAAAACCGCAGCATGGCGGCCTGCTGCGGCGTCCCCACCGGACGGGTAGATATGCTGGCGTTTGGCCTCGGGTCCGGCATTGCCGGGCTGGGCGGCGTGGCATTGTCCCAACTGGGGAACGTGGGACCGGAGCTGGGCCAGGGATACATCATTGATTCGTTCCTGGTGGTGGTGCTCGGCGGCGTCGGCCAGCTGGCCGGTAGCGTCGCGGCGGCCTTTGGTCTGGGGATCTTCAATAAAATTCTTGAACCGCAGATGGGCGCCGTGCTGGGCAAAATCCTGATTCTGGTGGCGATCATTCTGTTTATTCAGAAACGTCCGCAGGGGTTATTCGCACTTAAAGGGAGGGTGACAGACTGATGAGCCAGCCATTGACCTTAACACTGGCGCGCAGGGCACCGCGCTCCACGCAAATCTTCGGCAGTCTGCTGGTTGCGGCGCTGCTGGTGCTGCCTTTTCTCGCGCTGTTGCCCGCAACGCATCCGCTGGCCGTTTCTACGTGGATGTTGACGCTCATCGGCAAGATCCTCTGCTACGCAGTTGTCGCCGTGGCCCTCGATCTGGTCTGGGGCTATGCCGGTATGCTCTCACTGGGGCACGGAATATTCTTCGCCCTGGGCGGCTATGCGATGGGCATGTACCTGATGCGCCAGGCGGCCGGGGACGGGCTGCCCGCGTTTATGTCGTTTCTCTCGTGGAGCGAGCTGCCCTGGTTCTGGTGGGGAACGCAGCATTTTGCATGGGCTCTGGTGTTAATTGTGACGATCCCCGGCCTGCTGGCGCTGGTCTTCGGCTGGTTTGCTTTTCGCTCGAAGATCAAAGGGGTCTATTTCTCCATCATGACCCAGGCGCTGACCTACGCGGGCATGCTGCTGTTCTTTCGCAACGAAACCGGCTTTGGCGGCAATAACGGCTTTACCGGCTTTACCACGCTGCTCGGGTTTTCCGTCACGGCGACCACCACGCGGATCGCGCTGTTTCTCGCAACGGTCGTGCTGCTGCTTCTGGCCCTGGGCACAGGCTACGCGCTGGCGAAGAGTAAATTTGGCCGCATTTTAACGGCGGTGCGCGATGCGGAAAACCGTCTCACGTTCTGCGGCTACGATCCGCGCGGTTTCAAGCTGCTGGTCTGGACGCTTTCCGCCGTGCTGTGTGGCCTGGCGGGAGCGCTGTACGTTCCGCAGGTGGGCATTATCAACCCGGGTGAAATGTCGCCGACCAACTCGATTGAAGCGGCCATCTGGGTAGCGCTGGGTGGACGCGGCACTCTGGTGGGCCCGGTGATTGGCGCGGCGCTGGTCAACGGTGCGAAGAGCTTTTTCACCGTGGCGATGCCGGAGTACTGGCAGCTGTTTCTGGGGCTGATTTTCATCGCCGTGACGCTGTTTTTACCGCGCGGCGTGTTCGGTCTGTTTCGTAAGGGAGAGAATTAATGCAGCCCTCTGAAGGACTCTTTACCCGCCAGCTACCTGGCGACCGTTACCGCGAGCAGACCGATCCGGTGTTGCAGCTCGAGGCCATTAACGTCAGTTTCGACGGTTTTCAGGCGTTGACCGATCTCTCGCTGAACATCGGCGTCGGAGAATTGCGCTGCATCATTGGCCCTAATGGCGCCGGTAAAACCACGCTGATGGACGTGATTACCGGCAAAACCCGGCCAAAAAGCGGGAAAGCTATTTACGATCAGTCCATCGATCTGACTGCCCTGGAACCGGCGGCCATCGCCCGTCAGGGCATTGGCCGTAAGTTCCAGAAGCCGACCGTGTTTGAAGCGCTGACCGTAGGGGAAAACCTCGAAATCGCCATGAAAGCCGACAGGTCCGTCTGGGCGAGCCTGCGGGCCACGCTCAGCGGCGAGCAGCGCGACCGCATTGATGAGATGCTGGTTTTGCTGCGGCTTGGCAGCGAGCGCGATCGCCGTGCCGGACTGCTTTCCCACGGACAGAAGCAGTTTCTGGAGATCGGCATGCTGCTGGTGCAGGACCCGCACCTGTTACTGCTGGACGAACCCGCCGCCGGTATGACCGACGCAGAGACGGAATACACTGCCGAGCTGTTCCGCACCCTGGCAGGCAAGCATTCGCTGATGGTGGTTGAGCACGATATGGGTTTCGTCGAGACCATCGCCGACCACGTCACGGTGCTGCATCAGGGGCGGGTACTGGCGGAAGGTTCGCTTCGCGAGGTACAGGCCAATGAACAGGTAATTGACGTCTATCTGGGACGTTAAGGAGAGGTGATGTTACAGGTTAGCGAACTGAATCAGTACTACGGCGGAAGTCATATTCTGCGCGGGGTGAGCTTTGAGGCGGTCGTCGGGGAAGTTACCTGCCTGCTGGGGCGCAACGGGGTGGGCAAAACCACGCTGCTGAGGTGCCTGATGGGGCTGATCCCGGTGAAAGGCGGGGAGGTGGTCTGGCAGGGAAAGAGCATCACTCACAGTAAACCGCACCAGCGGGTGCAGTCCGGCGTGGCCTATGTTCCGCAGGGGCGGGAGATTTTTCCGCGTCTGACCGTAGAAGAAAACCTGCTGATGGGGCTGTCACGCTTCTCCGCGGGAAACGCAAGGAGCGTACCAGAGGAGATTTGGCAGCTTTTCCCGGTGCTGAAGGAGATGAAGCACCGACGCGGAGGCGATCTTTCCGGTGGTCAGCAGCAGCAGCTGGCGATAGGTCGCGCGCTGGCGAGCCGTCCACGGTTACTGATTCTGGATGAACCCACGGAAGGTATTCAGCCGTCGGTGATTAAAGAGATTGGGCAGGTGATCCGCAGCCTGGCGAACCGGGGGGATATGGCCATCCTGCTGGTGGAGCAGTTTTATGATTTTGCGGCAGAGCTGGCCGACAGCTATCTGGTGATGTCGCGCGGCAGCATCGTCCAGCAGGGGCGCGGGGAGAACATGGAGCAGGAGGGCGTTCGCGGGCTGGTTGCGATCTGAAATGTTATAATATAACATCCTCATTCTTATAAAACGGAATGAGGATTTTGCTGTGGCTGCACAACTTGCAAAAATTGCGCTGACTCTGGGAACGCTGCTGGTAAGCGGCTCGCTTTTTGCCCATTCGCACGGTCATCAGATGACAGAGGCGGAACAGAAGGCGGCAAACGGCGTCTTTGAGGATAAAGACGTCAGGGACAGGAAGCTGTCTGACTGGGACGGGACCTGGCAGTCCGTTTATCCGTTCCTGCTTGATGGTTCACTGGATCCGGTTTTCGAAAAGAAAGCGCAGAAGGGAGAAAAATCCGCTGCCGAGGTGAAGACCTACTACCGCAAGGGGTACGCGACGGACGTGGACGCCATCGGCATTGAAAACAACGTGATGGAATTCCACCGAGGCAAAACGGTGAGCAGCTGCCGCTACGACTACAGCGGCTACAAAATTCTGACCTATGCGTCGGGGAAAAAAGGCGTGCGCTACCTGTTTGAATGCAAGGATAACGCGAGCCAGGCGCCTAAGTTTGTGCAGTTCAGCGACCATATCATCGGGCCGAAAGCCTCTTCTCACTTCCATATCTTTATGGGCAACACCTCCCACGAGGCGCTGCTGAAAGAGATGGATAACTGGCCGACCTACTACCCGAATGAGATGTACAAAGAGCAGGTGGTGGAGGAGATGTTGCACCACTAGGGTGTTGGTTTTGCCGGGTGACGGCTTCGCCTTACCCGGCTTACGATTAGGGTTTTGTCGGTCGGGTAAGCGCAGCGCCACCCGACACGCTATCTTCACTTTTCACGCGCATCCCGCGCAGTATCATCAGCCAGGCCGCAATGATGGCGGCCATCATAATGATAAATAATGACCAGTGCGGCAGATGGGTCAGGATGAGCCCGGTGATCATCGGGTTCGCCGCCGCGCCGAGCCAGCCCAGCGCCTGGGCGGAGAAATAGCTCGCCTTCATGCCCGGCGGGGCGATATTGTCGATCAGCATGTATTCACCCGGTGCATAAATAATTTCACCCAGGGTGAAAATCGCCGCCGCGATCCCCCAGTAAATCAGGTTCTCGCCGGAAAGCATAAACCCGCCCAGCCCGAGGATGAAAAAAAGCGTCGCGGCGGTCATTAACGGACGAATATTGCTGGCGGTGATCTTACGTCCAAGCGCGTATTGCAGGGTGACGACCACCGCCGCGTTGACGGGCAGCACAACGGCCACCACCTTTTCTGCGAAATCACTGTCCGCATGTGCGGCGAGGACATACTGGGAAATGCAGGTGGCGAACGATCCACCCACATACGACGCCAGCAGGCCGGAGAGCGTGTACCAGAACAGCGCCCGGTCTTTCAGCAGCACCGAGGGCTGCCACGGCATTTTCTCCTCAGGGCTGTCTGAGGCTATGCTTTTCTGCACAAAGAAATGGATAAACCCGAGCGGCAGTGCGGCACAGAAGGCGGCCAGCCAGAACGGCAGTTGCAGGCTGTACATCACCAGCAGGGTGCCGATCGGCGGCCCGATCGTCCAGCCAATGTTCAGGAAACTGTAGTTGAGTGAGAAAACGCGCGCCTTTTCGCTGGAGGTCAGCACGTCGGCAAACCATGCTTTCAGCACCGTTGAGAAGACGGAATAGGCGCAGTTAATCAGGGCAAAGAACAGCACCACCAGCGTCACGTTATTCATCAGCGGAATCGCCACAAACCCGGCGATAAAGGCTACGATGGCGATCAGCATATAGCGTTTTTTGTCGAACTTATCCGCCAGGATGCCAAACCCCAGGCTAAACACCACGCCAATGGTCAACGCCACGGTAAGGGCATAGCCAATATTCTCCACGCTCATATCGTACACGCGTGTGAGATATATGGTCATAAAGGGCAGCGTTGCCCCGCGGCCAATTGTTAATAACAATGACGATGCCAGCAGCGCTGCGGTTGAGCGCCTGATTGATGGTTTCATTTTCCTGCCCGACAAATGCTTATGCTTTTTTTGTTGTGTTATTACAGGATTATCATGGGATCGGCAGCTTGTATAGCACCCAATTTATCCGCAGGTGCTTCTCTCCAGTACCAGAATTAATGATCTTCTCGCGGGGCTATTTTTTCTGTTACCTTGAAGTGTTTACAAAATTTTAATAATTCAGGGGCGGAAAATGACGCGGAAAGACGGGCTGTTAGCGTTGCTGGTTGTCGTGGTGTGGGGACTCAATTTTGTGGTCATCAAAATGGGGTTGCACAACATGCCTCCACTGATGCTGGCGGGGCTGCGCTTCCTGCTGGTGGCCTTCCCGGCGCTGCTGTTCGTTGCCCGCCCGAAAATTCCCCTTAAGCTGCTGCTGGGCTACGGCCTTACCATCAGCTTTGGTCAGTTTGCGTTTCTTTTTTGCGCCATCAAATTCGGTATGCCTGCGGGCCTGGCTTCGCTGGTGCTTCAGGTGCAGGCGTTCTTTACCATCATTCTCGGCGCATTTGTCTTCGGCGAACGCTTGCAGGGCAAGCAGCTGGCGGGCATTAGCCTTGCGGTCTTTGGCGTGCTGGTGCTGATTGAAGGCAGCCTCAACGGTCAGCATGTCGCGCTGCTAGGCTTTATGCTCACCCTGGCGGCGGGGCTGAGCTGGGCGTGCGGCAATATCTTTAACAAACTGATAATGCAGCACGAGACGCGTCCGCCGGTCTTATCGCTGGTGGTCTGGAGCGCATTGATCCCAATCGTGCCGTTTATGGCCGCGTCGTTTATTCTGGATGGTCCGCAGGCGATGTTGAAAAGCCTGGTGGAGATCGACCTGACGACGATTTTGTCGCTGATCTACCTGGCGTTAGTCGCCTCAATCATTGGCTATGGTATCTGGGGATCGCTGCTCGGACGCTATGAAACCTGGCGTGTGGCGCCATTATCGCTGCTGGTACCGGTGGTCGGGCTTGCCAGCGCCGCACTGTTGCTGGATGAAACGCTCAGCGTGCTGCAACTGTGTGGCGCAGGGCTGATTATGGCCGGGCTGTATATCAACGTCTTTGGCTTGCGGGTGCGTCGGGCAACGCAGGTGCGGGGTTAAGGCAGAAAAAAGCCCCGCATTAGCGGGGCAAAAACGAATTACAGGTCGTGGTTGTAATACGGCACGCCTAATTCGTCGGATTTGTCGCTGCCAGCGCCCATGTGATTGAAGTCCCAGGGCGACTGGTTTTGCGTGGACGGCATAATCATGGTGTCACGATTATTTTGCTGCCCCGCATTGGGGGTTTGCTCCGCGAAGCTCTGGCCGGAAACCAGCACCAGCAAGGTGAGGGCGGCGGAGGCGATAAATTTCATGATTTCCTCGGTTACGTCTTAACAGGCGATGATTAACTGCAATGTTTTAGCGGATACAGATAACGGGATTCACCCGGCATACTGGTAATACGGTACTTATGAGGCGGCACGTCAAAGTAGTTCTTGAACGTACGCGTCAGGGTTTGTTGCGATTCAAATCCGTAGCGTTCCGCCAGATAGAGGATCGGCTCATTGCTTTCTTTCAGTTTTTGGGCAATCTCCGTCAGCTTGCGGCTGCGAATATATTGTCCTAATGAATGGCCGGTCTCTTTTTTAAACATCCGTTGCAGGTGCCATTTTGAGTAACCTGAACGCTCAGACACTTTCTCAAGAGAGAGTGGAGATTCCAGGTTATCTTCGATCCAGTCCAAAATGCTATGAATGGTGATAGCGTCAGTATTGCGTCTGGACATCGTCATACCTCTTTTTCTGTTTACGGCAGGATTTTCTTGAGTAAGAGCTCAAGCGTTGCCACTTCATCTGCCGATAAGTTTTTTGTCAGTTCCTGGTGCAGTGTTTGTCCTACTAATTGATGACATTGCTCACACATGGCCGCGCCATCGCTGGTCAGTTTCACCAGTACGCCACGTTTGTCATTCGGGTTAGGGCTTCGTTCTATCCATCCTTTACAGACGAGACGATCCAGCATGCGGGTTAACGCACCCAGATCGACAGAGAGCACCTTTTTCAGCTCAACCGGCGTGATACACACTTCGCAGCGAATGGAACACAGCACTTTGAACTGTGTTGCGGTGATATCCAGCGGTGACAGATAGTCATTGAGCAGGCGATCTTTTTTCTGGTTAACCATATGAATAAGACGACCCAGTGGGATTATGTCGTTAAAGAGGTCACTGGTGCTTTTCACAATGGTTGCCCTGGCAAGTAGTTTAGTCACGGCAGATATTATTGCTCAGGCAAGTATAAGTCAACTGAATGAATCGGCCGATGCCACGAAATGCTAAAACGCTTCAGGAACTTATTCTGTACGCTTTTAAATCATACAGATAATCTGGGGTTATGAATTACGCGAGACAATTATGGTTACGCTGTCGGATGGCTCCGGACGAGGATTTGCCCCTATAATTGCGATGTTGAATAAGGATAAGGACTGCGGTGCATTATGTTGGATTTGATTAAAGCAGTGGGGCTTGGACTGGTGGTGTTGCTGCCGCTGGCGAACCCGTTAACGACGGTGGCGCTTTTTCTGGGGCTGGCGGGGAACATGAACAGCGCAGAGCGCAATCAGCAGTCGATGATGGCCTCTGTCTATGTCTTTGCCATAATGATGGTGGCTTATTACGCCGGGCAACTGGTGATGAATACCTTTGGTATTTCGATTCCCGGTCTGCGTATTGCTGGCGGGCTGATTGTGGCCTTTATTGGTTTCCGGATGCTGTTCCCGGCGCATAAAGCGCACGAATCCCCGGAAGCCAAAAGCAAATCGGAGGAGCTTGAAAGCGAACCGAGCGCCAACATCGCGTTTGTGCCGTTAGCCATGCCGAGCACGGCGGGGCCGGGGACGATTGCGATGATCATCAGTTCCGCCTCAACGGTGCGTGATGGGACGACATTCCCGCACTGGGTTATCACCGTTGCGCCGCCGATCATTTTTGCGCTTATCGCTATTATCGTCTGGGGGTCATTGCGCAGCTCCGGGGCGATTATGCGCTGGGTGGGTAAGGGGGGGATTGAAGCTATCTCCCGACTGATGGGTTTTCTGCTGGTCTGTATGGGCGTGCAGTTTATTATTAACGGCGTGCTGGAGATTGTTAAGACGTATCATTGAGAACGTTGCCGGGTGGCGGCTTCGCCTTACCCGGCCTACTCGCAATGGATATAATTCTTATGAATATAAAGCGATGCGTCTTCTGCAACCACTCCTCTGGCAACGAGAATCGGTATCTATGATTGTCAGACCAAAATGACAGATGAAAGATTCCGTTATCTTGGCGGTGATGAAGAACACGGATATTAATGCTTCGTAGGCCGGGTAAGGCGAAGCCGCCACCCGGCATAACAAACGTCAACCGTGGCTGGACTGTTCTTCCATCGCGACCGGCCATTTACGGAAGATAAGCACCGACCAGATCAGCGCGATCAGCGCCGGAATCGCCCCGAGATAACCAATGGCCGACATCGATACATGCAGGCTGATCTGATTTCCCACCAGCGCACCGGCTCCAATCCCCAGATTAAAAATCCCGGAGAAGAGCGACATCGCTACGTCCGTGGCGTCCGGGGCCAGCGCCAGCACTTTGACCTGCATTCCCAGACCAATAATCATGATTGCCACGCCCCAGAACAGACTGAGGATCGCCAGATGACTCTCGCTGCCTGCCGCAGGCATCAGTAACAGCAGGCATGCCAGCAGCAGACCAATCGCACTGCTTACCAGCGCAGACGCGTGCTTATTGCCCAGCTTCCCGAACAGGATGCTGCCGATAATCCCCGCGCCGCCCAGGATCAGCAGCAGAACGGTGGCAAAGTTAGCGCTAAAGCCCGCCACAACCTGAACAAACGGCTCAATATAGCTGTAGGCCGTGTAATGGGCGGTCACCACAATCACGGTCAGCAGATAGATGCTCATCAGCGCCGGTCGACGCATCAGCAGCGGCAGACTTTTCAGCGAGCCGGAGTGTTCGCTGGGCAGTTTTGGCAGCAGTTTGATCAGACACACCAGGGTGATCAGCGCCCCCATACCGATGGCAAAGAAGGTGGTGCGCCAGCCGAAGTATTGTCCCACAATGCGCCCGATCGGCAGGCCTAACACCATCGCCAGCGCCGTACCGGTGGCAATCAGGCTCAGCGCCTGGGCGCGTTTTCCCGCCGGAGCCAGACGAATGGCGAGGGACGCGGTGATCGACCAGAAAACGGCATGGGCAAACGCGATGCCAACGCGGCTGATGACCAGCACGGTAAAGTTCCATGCCATAAATGACAACACATGGCTGGCAATGAACACCACAAACAGCCCAATCAGCAGCTTACGACGTTCCATCTGGCTGGTCAGCAGCATAAACGGCAGCGACATCAGCGCCACCACCCATGCATAGATGGTCAGCATAATGCCAACCTGTGCCGTTTCCATATGGAAGCTGGCGGCGATGTCGGACAACAGCCCAACCGGAACAAATTCCGTGGTGTTGAAAATAAACGCGGCGATGGCGAGCGTGACCACGCGTAGCCACGCGACCCTGCGGGAAACCGTGTGTGTTGTCATAGGGATATCTGGGATTCGTTGCCTGAAAGATGAGGAGACGATCTTAAAGCCTTAAACGGCGAAAACTCAACCGTTATGTGATGTGAATCACAAAATTTACCTTCATGCAGCGGTAGCGAACGGGGGTATTTTCATCGAAGATAAAGAACAACACAACAAAAACAGGCGGTAACACGATGCAGGAGATTGATTTTTATCTGGTAGATGCGTTCAGCGCGTCCTCCTTTGGCGGCAACCCGGCGGTGGTGTGCCCGCTCGACGCGTGGCTACCGGATGAGACGTTACTGCGGATGGCACAACAGCATAACCAGTCAGAAACCGCGTTTTTTGTGTGTACCAAAGGGGGGATCGAGTTGCGCTGGTTCACCACGCTCACCGAGGTTAATCTCTGTGGTCACGCGACGCTTGCCGCAGCGTATGTACTGTTTCACGAACTGGATTATCCGGACTCACGCCTTCATTTTGACACTGCCTCTGGTCGCCTGACCGTCAGTCGTGAAGGTGACTGGATGACGCTGGACTTCCCGGCCTGCCCGACGCAGGCACAGACGCCGCCACCGGAGATGCTCACCGCACTCGGTATCAGCCACTACGTCGAGGCGCGAAAAGGCCGCGCCTGGGTGCTGGTACTGGAGAGCCGCGAGCAGGTTGAAGCCCTTAATCCGGATTTCTCCGCCATGACGCCGGGCGAGCATAAAGTGGCTGTCACTGCCCGGGACGAGGGGGAATACGACTTTGTCAGCCGTTTCTTCTCGCCAGGCGTGGCCGTGCCGGAAGATCCTGTCACCGGCTCCGCGCACACCATGCTGATCCCGTACTGGAGTGAACGGCTTGGCAAAACACAGATGTTTGCCCGCCAGGTTTCTGCCCGTGGTGGCGACGTACGCTGCGAACTCAAGGGCGACCGCGTGCGGATGGGCGGGCAGGCGGCGCTGTATCTGAAGGGCACAGTATTTCTGCGCTGAATAAATCTAAGAGGAACAAACGATGCAGGAAATTGATTTTTATCTGGTAGATGCCTTCAGCGACAGGGCGTTCGGCGGCAATGCGGCGGCGGTGTGTCCGCTGGAAGCGTGGCTGCCGGATGAGACGCTGCTGAAGATGGCGAAGCAGCATAATCAGTCAGAGACGGCGTTCTTTGTCCGAACGGATAACGGGTTTGAACTGCGCTGGTTTACCACGCAGGATGAAATAAACCTCTGCGGCCACGCAACCCTCGCGGCTTCTCACGTTATTTTCGAATACCTGGATTATCCGCATACGGAAATCACCTTCACCACGCGCTTTGTCGGCGATCTGACGGTACAACGCAGCGGCGACTGGCTGACGCTTAATTTCCCAGCGTGGTCAACTGAGGTTGTCGATACTCCACCCGCAGTGCTGTTCAGCGCGCTGGGCATTAACGCGGCAAACGAGGTGCGTGTGGGGCGTGACTACATGGTGGTGCTCGACAGCCAGCGGCAGGTGGAGGCGCTGACGCCGGATATCGCGGCTATGCTCCCGCTGGGGAAAATGGTCTGCGTTACGGCGCCGGGGGATGAGTATGATTTCGTCAGCCGCTTCTTCTGCCCGGGGGAAGGGGTGCCGGAAGATCCGGTGACGGGATCAGCTCACAGCATGCTGATCCCGTACTGGAGCGAAAAGCTCGGTAAAACGCAGATGTCGGCCCGCCAGGTCTCCTTGCGCGGCGGGGATCTGCGCTGCGAGCTGAAAGGCGACCGCGTGCTGATTGGCGGGCAGGCCACGTTGTATATGAAGGGGAAAATTTTCCTTCGACTCCAGGACTACGTTCAACATTAACAACTGGGCGCTGGTGGCTGACGCTCGTTCAGCAGCGCGATAAACGCCTCAAGCTGGCGAGTCATCGCCCCGCGTCGCCACACCAGCCAGGTGGTGAGCCAGCGCCAGTTTTCCGCCAGCGGCCACGCCGCCACCTGATGATGCCCCGGCATGCTCTCCAGCATGGAGCGGGGCATTAGCGCAATGCCTGCCCCGGCAATCACGCAGGCGAGCATCCCGTGATAGGACTCCATCTCATGGATCCTTCCCGGCGTGACCCGGTCGGCATGAAACCAGCTCTCCAGATGACGCCGGTAAGAACAGTTGGCGCGAAAGGCATACACGTCGCTGCCGCTCACCTGCGTGGCTTTTGATACTTCTGCGTGACCCGCAGGGGTGACCAGCATCATCTCTTCCCGGTAAACCGGCATCCCTTCCAGTTCCGGGTGCGAGAGCGGCCCGTCGACAAAGGCGGCGCTGAGCGTCCCCTCAAGCACGCCGTCAATCATCGTACCGGAAGGCCCGGTGGACAACGCAAACTGAATGCGCGGATAGCGCTGGTTAAACCGCGCCAGACTTTCCGGAATGCGCACGGCGGCGGTACTTTCCAGCGCGCCGAGCGAGAATAATCCCTGCGGTTCATCCCCGGCGACGACCATTCGCGCTTCGTCAACCAGCGCCAGGATCTGCTTGCTGTAGCGCAAAAAATTGTGCCCGGCGGGGGAAAGCCGCAGGCGCTGATTCTCGCGAATAAACAGTTCCACGCCGAGATCCGCTTCTAGCTGTCGGATGCGGGTGGTGAGGTTTGACGGCACCCGGTGTACCTTCTGCGCCGCCTGGGTAATGCTGCCGGTCAGTGCGACGGCGTTAAACATCTCAAGCTGTGTTAAGTCCATACCGTTCTCGATTCGTGAATAAGGTGGTGAGTATTATTCATTTTTAAGAAATAGCAGAGTAGGCCACAATCAATCAACTGTTATTACGTGGAGAACATCATGACCTATTCATCTGCTACCCATGCCCACTCTGTCAACCCGGCTACCGGCGAAACGCTGGCTGCTTACCCGTGGGCAACGTCCGGTGACGTTGAGCGTGCCATTGCGCAGGCGGATACCGGTTTTCGTCAGTGGCGACGCGAAAGCGTGGCGCACCGGGCGCAAAAACTTCGCGATCTGGGTGCGGCGCTGCGTAGTCGTGCGGAAGAGATGGCGCAGACTATCTCCCGGGAGATGGGCAAGCCCATTGTGCAGGCGCGTGCGGAGGTGGCTAAATCCGCCAGCCTTTGCGACTGGTACGCTGAACACGGCCCGGCGATGCTGCACCCGGAATCTACCCAGGTCGATAATGCAGTGATTGAGTACCGCCCGCTGGGGCCGATTCTGGCTGTTATGCCGTGGAACTTTCCGCTCTGGCAGGTGCTGCGCGGTGCGGTGCCGATCCTGTTGGCAGGGAACAGCTATCTGCTTAAACATGCGCCAAATGTGCTCGGCTCGGCGGAGCTGATCGGGAAGGTGTTCGCGGATGCCGGTTTCCCGGAGGGGGTCTTTGGCTGGGTGAATGCGACGAATGACGGCGTCAGTCAGGCGATTAACGATCGTCGTATCGCGGCGGTGACCGTAACCGGCAGCGTTCGGGCTGGTGCGGCAATTGGCGCGCAGGCGGGCGCGGCGCTGAAGAAATGCGTGCTGGAGCTGGGCGGCTCCGATCCGTTTATCGTTCTGAACGATGCCGATCTGGATCTGGCCGTCAACGCGGCGGTGGCCGGACGTTATCAGAATACCGGGCAGGTTTGTGCGGCGGCGAAACGCTTTATTGTGGAAGCGGGCGTGGCGGACGCCTTTACCCAACGCTTTGTTGACGCGGTCAAGGCGCTGAAGATAGGCGCACCGGATGAGGAAGATAACTATATTGGCCCGATGGCGCGATTTGATCTTCGCGATGAACTGCATCAGCAGGTGCAGGCTACGCTGGCGGAAGGGGCGACCCTGCTGCTCGGCGGAGAGAAGCTTGCCGGGAGCGGAAACTATTATGCCCCAACCGTACTCGGCGGCGTCACCCCACAGATGACGGCCTTTCGTCAGGAGCTGTTTGGTCCGGTGGCGGCAATTACCATCGCGAACGATGCGGCGCACGCGTTGCAGCTGGCTAACGACAGCGATTTTGGCTTATCGGCGACGGTCTTTACCGCGAACGATGCGCTGGCTGAAACCTTCGCGCGTGAGCTGGAGTGCGGCGGGGTGTTTATCAACGGCTACAGCGCCAGCGATGCGCGCGTCGCGTTTGGCGGGGTGAAGAAGAGCGGCTTCGGGCGAGAGCTTTCTCATTTCGGTCTGCATGAGTTCTGTAATGTGCAGACGGTGTGGAAGGATCGCGTCTAGTCTTGTTGCCGGGTAAGGCCAGGCCGCTACCCGGCAGTTCACGTTTCCTGTCATTTTTGCGTAATGGTTCTGTCATTTTCGTTTCGTAGACTCGCTCGCGTCTAACGTATTGTTACAGAAGAAAATTATGAACCTAACGCAAATTTTTAGTCGTCTTGCGCCGCGCTTTATCCCTCGTCAGTTTGGCCTGCTGACCGGCATCTTTTGTATCATTGGCCTTTTCTCCGCCCTGCAACTCTCTTCCTCCTTCCTGCTGACCGCCTCCCTGAATGAAGCCCAGCGTAACGAACAGCGCAATCAGCTGGCCTGGCAGCAGCAGAGCAGGCTGGATCAGGCCCGTATTTCTCTGCTGGCGGCCAGCGATCTGCTCAACCGCTCCGGCGTGTACTTTATGCAGGATAAAGAGACCGGCTCGGAAGGAAGCTGGCATAGCCTGATGGACGAGGCGCAAAAATCCCTGGCGGCGTCACAGCAGGCATGGCAGGCCTGGCTCGCGCTTAATCCGCCGAAAGACAACGGGCTGGTTAACAGCTATCAGCTGTTTTTCGACGCCATCCGAGAGCAGGCGGAGGGGCTGGTGAAAACCAACAGCATCGACCTCTTTTTCGCCGTACCCGCCCAGGCGTTTCAGACCGATTTTAATGACAATTTCGCACGCTATCAGCAACGGAGTGAGAAGCAGACGATACAGGGGCGTCAGTCGCTCATGGAACAACTCTCAGGTCTGCAACGGCTGTTCCTGTTTGCGCCGCTGGTGCTACTGGCCATTGCCATAGCCGTCTGGTTCGGAATGGCGAAGTGGGTGATATCCCCGCTACGCCGTCTGATTATCCAGATTAACCAGCTTGCGGCAGGGGATTTGTCAGGCACGCCGCCTGACGTTGTGCGCTTTAACCGTGAAATCAGCCAGCTCAGCGGCAGTATTACCGCCATGCAGCGCGGGCTCCAGCAACTGGTGACCCAGGTCAGCGAGGCCACTACCTCCATGGTTGAAAATATCGGATCGCTTGCGCAGGGGAATCAGAAGCTTTATCAGCAGTCTACGCGACAGGCCAAAGAGCTGGAGGAGGTGACCGCACACATCGCCGATCTCGAAACCCACGTTGAGGGGAACACGGGTTATGCTAAACTCGCCCGCTCGCGCGCGGATGAAGCCCGACAGGCTGCCGCTGGTGGGGAGCAAATGATGTCAGCGGTGAATGGCTCGATGCAGACGATCGTCGACCGATCCTCAGAGATGCGCGGGATCGTCGCGATGATCGACAGCGTGGCGTTTCAGACCAACATTCTCGCCCTCAATGCTGCCATTGAAGCCGCCCATGCAGGAGAGCAGGGGCGCGGATTTGCGGTGGTTGCCCGGGAAGTGGGGCTGTTGGCCAGAAAAAGCAGTCACTCTACGCAAACCATCCAGGCGCTAATTAACCACTCGCTACAGGGCATTGAAGAAAGTTCTCAGGTGGTAAACCGTCTGGAAGAGAATTTGCAACAGGTCACCGGGCTGGTGGCGAATCTGAGCAGCCTGCTGAATGATATTTCGCTGGCTACCCTGAATCAGGGGGACAGCATTCATCAGATGACCCGTCAGCTTCAGGCGCTGAATCAGGTATCGCGTCGGACAGATGTGCTGGTTAGCGAAGCGTCAAATGCCTCTGAGCACCTGCATAAGCAGTCCGATCTTTTGTTGCAGGCCGTCTCGCGTTTTCGTCTCCCTGCCTGACGTGACGTATCAGCCTCTGTTATACTCGCAGCCCGTTTTAGCCTGAGGGCAAGGAGCAAAGTGTGGCTGCGGTCATCCATAATGAGATGCTGGACGAGATTCTGGCGCAGGTTCGTCCGTTACTGGGGCAGGGTAAGGTTGCCGATTACATTCCCGCGCTGGCTTCGATCAGCGGTAATAAGCTCGGTATCGCCATTTGTACTGTCGACGGTCAGCGTTTTCAGGCGGGAGACGCGCTTGAGCGCTTTTCGATTCAGTCGATCTCAAAAGTGCTTAGCCTCGTTGCCGCCATGCGCCAGTATGACGAGCAGGAGATCTGGCAGCGGGTGGGCAAAGATCCGTCCGGTCAGCCGTTCAACTCCCTTCTCCAGCTGGAAATCGAACAGGGTAAGCCGCGTAACCCGTTTATTAACGCCGGGGCGCTGGTGGTGTGCGATATGCTGCAAAGCCGGCTGAGCGCGCCGCGCCAGCGGATGCTCCAGATTGTGCGGCAGCTTTCCGGCGTGCAGGACATCGCCTACGATCCGGTGGTAGCGCGCTCTGAATTTGAACACTCTGCACGTAACGCCGCCATTGCCTGGCTGATGAAGTCCTTCGGCAACTTTCATAATGACGTCGCCACGGTGCTGCAAAACTATTTTCATTACTGCGCGCTGAAGATGAACTGCGTCGAACTGGCGCAGACTTTTCTGTTTCTGGCGCATCAGGGCCATGCCCCGCATCTGGGCGAGGACGTTGTCTCCCCGATGCAGGCCCGGCAGATCAACGCCTTAATGGCAACCAGCGGGATGTATCAGAATGCCGGGGAGTTTGCCTGGCGCGTGGGGCTGCCGGCTAAATCCGGCGTTGGCGGTGGGGTCGTGGCGATTGTCCCTCACGAGATGGCGATTGCCGTCTGGAGCCCGGAACTGGACGAGACCGGAAATTCACTGGCGGGCGTGGCGGCGCTGGAACAGCTGACCAAACGCCTTGGACGGTCCGTATACTGATGTCCACGTTAGATCCTCTGTTCGCGCGCCTGGCTCGCTCCACGTTCCGTTCACGATTTCATTTAGGGACGAAAGAGCGGCAATACTGCTGGGATAAGGGCGCGGAGACTATCGATAAGCATGCTGCTGATTTTGTCGCCGCGCGGCTGGCGCCTGCACACCCGGTGAATGACGGTAAGCAGACGCCAATGCGCGGCCATCCGGTTTTTATCGCCCAGCATGCCACGGCAACCTGCTGTCGGGGCTGTCTGGCTAAGTGGCACGCTATCCCGCAGGGCGTGCCGCTGAGTGCGCAGCAACAACAGTATATCGTCAACGTAATCCATCATTGGCTGGTCATAGAGGTAAATCGTGCCTCCTGAACTGACAATGTCTCTGTTTAAGCTACGCTTTTACTAATGCTCAGCGTCAGGAGACGTTATGAAGGCACCTCAAATTCCCGTGAATGAAGCGGAGCGCATGAATGCTCTGCGCGAGTCCGGTCTGCTTGAGATCGACAATTACCCTGCGTTTGATCGTCTTACGCGGCTGGCAACACGCTTTTTCAGGGTGCCGCTGGCGATGATTACGCTGGTGGATGACCACGCCGCGATCGTGAAGTCTGCCGACGGCCAGGTACCTGCCACCCAGCCTCGCGATCTCTCGTTTTGTGGTCATACGATCCTGGGTGACGCGCCGCTGGTGGTGAGTGACACGCTGCTGGACGAACGCTTTGCGGATAATCCGCAGGTGGTGGGAGATCCGGGCGTGCGCTTTTACGCCGGTTTCCCGCTGCGTTTACGTGACGGGGCGTGCGTGGGATCGTTGTGTCTTATTGATTACGCGCCTCGTGAGTTTACCGCGGCGGATGCCGCCGTACTGGCCGATCTCAGCGCGCTGGCAGAGGATGAATTTGCGGCCGTTAGCGCGGCCACAACCGATGAACTCACGGGGCTGTTTAACCGTCGCGGGTTTAACCAGTTTGCGCAGTTTGCACTGTCGGTTTCGCAGCGTCGGGCAGAACCCTTAACCCTTGGCTGGCTGGATCTGGACCATTTCAAATCGATTAACGATCGCTTCGGGCACCAGGAGGGCGACAAAGCCCTGAAAGCGATGGCCGCCCTGATGCGTTCCTCATTCCGCGAGGCCGATCTGCTGGTACGTTTCGGGGGAGATGAGTTCGCGGTACTGTTTGCGGATACCGATGAGCCTGGCGCCTGGATCGCGATGCAGTATCTTGTCGAACAAACGGAAAATTACAACGCGCGCCAGCTGCATCCCTGGTCGTTACAGTTCTCCTGGGGGTTAAGCGAGTTCGATCATCACCGTAACGATATGCAGGCGTGGTTAAAGCATGCGGATGCGCAGATGTACGCCATGAAGCGGCAACACCACGGCGAAAAATGACATAACGAAATCCTATGTCATCACTTATTGCGTTACAAAAATGTTAATAGCAAAGTGGAGAGATTCAACCTAAGGACGCACAATGAACTCTCCCATGCTGATTAAACCTCTCTCCCGGCAGGACATCCTCACCCACATCGATGCCCTGAACGATATTCTCATGAACTGTGTCAACGGCGGCGCCTCCGTCAGCTTTATGCTGCCTTTTTCTGCCGGGAAAGCCCAAACCTTCTGGGTCGGCGTCGCAGACAGCGTCGGGCGCGACGAGCGTACCGTCCTGGGCTGTTTTGATGCGGAGCAGGGGCTGGTTGGCACGGTCCAGCTGATCACCGATCAGCCTGAAAACCAGCCGCACCGTGCAGATGTTGCGAAATTGCTGGTTCATGAGAAAGCGCGCCGTAAAGGGGCGGCAATGGCGCTGATGGAAGCCCTGGAGGCGGTTGCACGTGAAAAAGCGCTTACGGTACTGGTGCTTGATACCTCAACCGGCAGCGGCGCGGAGACGTTTTACCAGAGAGCAGGCTGGCAAAAGGCGGGGGAGATCCCACGCTACGCCCTGATGCCGAACGGGGACATGACGGCGACCTCGGTGTTCTATAAATTTCTGTGATTATTTTTCACCATCGCATCCTGAGTTGATCCAGACAGGGGTTATGGTCCTGAAGTTTTGATAAGTTATCACACCAATCTTATCAGGCTGTATGACTAATCATAAAGGACCTCCATTGTGAACACACTCAACCGTCGTGATTTCCCCGGTGCGCGCTATCCTGAACGTATCATCCAGTTTGGCGAAGGTAACTTCCTGCGCGCGTTCGTTGACTGGCAAATCGACCTCTTAAACGAGCATACCAATCTCAATGCCGGTGTGGTGATTGTGCGGCCGATCCAGAGCGATTTTCCGCCGTCCCTGAGCACCCAGGATGGTCTGTATACAACGATTATTCGCGGTCTGAATGAGCAGGGGGAAGCGGTAAGCGATGCGCGTCTTATTCGTTCCGTGAATCGTGAAATCAGCGTCTACAGCCAGTACGATGAATTTCTGAAGCTCGCCCATAACCCGGACATGCGGTTTGTCTTCTCCAATACCACGGAGGCGGGGATCAGCTATCACGCGGGGGATAAGTTTGACGATGCGCCAGCTGTCAGCTATCCGGCCAAACTGACGCGTCTGCTGTTCGAGCGTTTTACCCACTTTAACGGGGCAGCGGATAAAGGCTGGATTATCATTCCTTGCGAACTCATCGACTACAACGGCGATGCCCTGCGTGAACTGGTGCTGCGCTATGCACAGGAGTGGGCGCTGCCGGCGGCATTCATTGCGTGGCTGAATGATGCTAACACTTTCTGTTCGACGCTGGTTGACCGCATTGTTACCGGCTATCCGCGTGATGAGGTGGCAGAGCTGGAAGCCGGGCTGGGCTATCACGACAGCTTCCTCGACACGGCGGAACATTTCTATCTGTTTGTTATTCAGGGGCCGAAATCACTTGCAGCTGAATTGCGCCTGGATAAATACCCACTCAACGTCCTGATTGTTGACGATATCAAACCGTATAAAGAGCGTAAGGTGGCGATCCTCAACGGCGCGCACACGGCGCTGGTTCCGGTCGCTTTTCAGGCCGGCCTGGATACGGTAGGGGAAGCCATGAACGACGCGGAAATTTGCGCGTTCGTAGAGAAGGCTATTTATGAGGAGATTATTCCGGTCCTTGATCTGCCGCGCGACGAGCTGCACTCCTTCGCCAGTGCCGTAACGGGGCGTTTCCGTAATCCGTACATTAAGCATCAGCTGCTGTCGATTGCCCTGAACGGGATGACCAAGTACCGCACCCGCATTCTGCCGCAACTGCTGGCAGGGCAGAAGGCGACCGGCAAACTGCCAGCACGCCTGACCTTTGCCCTGGCGGCGCTGATTGCGTTCTACCGCGCCGAACGCAACGGTGAGCCTTATCCGGTGCAGGACGATGCGCACTGGCTTGAACGTTACCAGCAATTGTGGACGCAACATCACGACAAACAGGTCACTACCCGTGAGCTGGTATCGTCGGTGTTAAGCGTGAGCGAGCACTGGGAGCAGGATCTGACTCAGGTGAACGGACTGGTAGAACAGGTTGCGCAGGATCTGGATGCGATTTTAAGCAAAGGCATGCGCGATGCGGTGAAACCGCTCTGCTAATCATGATGCCCGGCGTTTGCCGGGTTTTTTACAGACCCTATTTAGTTACAACATACTATGTGCTCTTTTTTTAAAAAGCACATGCAGCACCGTGCGCGTAAAGCTTTGCAGGTCAGAAAATGCAATGAATTAGTAACAAGCTTGCAACCGTGAGGGGGATCACGTTTAATAGCCGCGCTCTTTACTTATCTGAAGCTGATTATGATTGTTCGACCTCAACAGCACTGGCTGCAACTGATTTTTGTCTGGCATGGTTCGGTACTCCCCAAAATTTATACCCGACTGCTGCTTAACTTCCTGCTTTCCATCGCCGTGATTGTCATGCTGCCGTGGTATACCTCGCTGGGCATTCGGTTTACCGTCGCGCCGTTCAGCATTCTGGGTGTGGCTATTGCCATCTTCCTGGGATTCCGTAATAACGCCTGTTATTCCCGCTACGTTGAGGCACGTCTGCTTTGGGGGCAGTTGATGATAGCGGCGCGCTCGCTGTTTCGCGAGGTAAAAAACACCTTACCGGATGATAAACATCTCGGCGAGTTTGTTCGCCTGCAAATCGCCTTTGCTAACTGTCTACGTATGACCCTGCGCCGAGAAACCAATGCCGATCAGCTGTCTCGCTATCTGGCGCCTCACGATTTACGCAACGTGATGGGCGCCAACTCACCGGCGAACCGTATCCTGCTGATCATGGGGGAATGGCTGGCCGTGCGGCGGCGTAGCGGGCAGCTTTCAGACATCCTGTTTCACAGCCTCAACAACCGCCTGAATGACATGTCCATCGTGCTGGCTGGCTGTGAGCGTATCGCCAATACGCCAGTCCCGTTTGCCTATACGCTGATCCTGCACCGGACGGTGTATCTGTTCTGCATCATGCTGCCGTTTGCGCTGGTTGTGGATCTGCATTACATGACGCCCTTTGTCTCTGCGCTGATTTCGTACACTTTTATCTCGCTGGATACGCTGGCAGAAGAGCTGGAAGATCCGTTTGGGACGGAAGATAACGATTTGCCGCTGGACGCCATCTGCAACATGATGGAGCGCGATCTGTTGCAGATGAACGATGAAGAGAACATCCCTGAAAGACTGATGCCGGATAAGTATTATCAGCTGACCTGACGGGCATTCCATTCGTCGCGGGTGATTTCCCACAGTTCCGAGTCCAGCATGCCGCTGACGTAGGCTTTCTTCTCCGTCCTGATAAGCCGCATGCCGCTGCTGTCTGAAATACGTCGGGAGCGGCTGTTGGCCGCCGCTTTCGGCGCACGTAACACCGGTTTATTGAGCGTATTAAACCAATAATCCGTTGCCGCAATGCTCGCTTCCCGCATATATCCCTGGTCCTGAAATTCCGGCGCAAGCCAGAAGCCCCGGTTGTTGTCCTCCACGTCATACAGGCAAATCACCCCCATCAGTTCGTCAGGCGCTTCGCGACGGCGAATCGTCCAGAACCACGCAATCCCTTTGTCCATGTCGGGCAGTGCAACGTTGTTGACGTAGTTTTCAGCACCGTTTTCCGGGTAGGGCCAGGGGACTGAAGCCACCATATAGCGGACAATCTCCCAGCGGGGATAGCGTTGCTGGATCTGGACGGCATCGGCGGCAACAAGGGGTTTAAGTAATAAGCGTTCTGTCGTAAGCGTGGGTATCGTCATCCGGTGATCTCCATATTTGAGCGTTATCATTTGTTTGGGTTCTGATATTTCATCAATATCACATTCCAGTTGGTCGTGCTTTTGTTATTCAGATTTATCCATAAAGGAGTATGTAATGCCAAGAAAAGCCAGGCCCGAAGAAGCCGAAACACTCTGGCACGTCCGTAACGAAGCGATGCGCCATGGCTGTAAAATCTGTTACGACGCAGAAGTGATTGCGCGCTGGACGTCAGAAAAGATGCCTGAACATTACCGTACCTCCAGGTCGATTTCGTGTTATAGGCCTGCCCATGCAGGAGCTGAACTGCTCCCAAATGGAGCTACGGTTTACGAAGTTCAATAGCTTATTTACATTTGCTTACATAAATACACTTTCTTTACATTAAGTAATGTAAGATATTTTTTTAGCACAAAATGCAAAACTAAATTAAATGGAGATGATTTATGTCGAATATAAGAGCATTAAGCCTTAATGAGATAGCATTAGTAAGTGGCGGCAATGGAAGCGGTAATTATGAAGGTGCCGGTAGTCGTAACACCAGCTCTAAACCTGGTAATTCAAAAGGAAACAATGGCTCTATTTACAAGGGCGTTGACTCATGCGGCGCAGGAATCATCGGTGGTCTAATCGCCGGCTCTCCTGGGGGGCCAGTGGGTATGACCGCTGGGGTAATTGGTGGAGCTATAGCTGGCCAGTGCACAAAAGATAGTTTTTCAGATCGTGGTAGTAAAGATAAAAGTAATAATTACAACGGCCCCGGACAATGCCGTTGGTAAGTAATTTGAGTTGTGTGTGATAATAATTTAAAAGCTCATTATAACTGAATGTTATTCTAGGTGTTTCGATATTTAATGATTATTCGAAGTAGTCATGATGAGCTATTATTTTTGATAAAGTTAATGTAATCACAAGTATCGGGTTAAGCATGAAACAATTTTTAAATTTCCTAATTTACTTATTTTTTTTCATTATCGCATTTACCCTTTTGAAATACGCTGAAGTTCTTGAGTTTGACGAAGTATCACGGCCAGGGATTATATCAAGGTTTCTTATTGCGTTGATTGTATTAATAGCAGTAACACGATGGGGCGTTAACTTGATGAATAGGTTTAAAAGTAAATAAAGTACACTCCGATAAAAATTGTTGTGTTGCAGAATGGAATCATTACAAATGTTCACTGAAGTTAAAGTGCATGATATCAAAAAATGATTACGATATCATAGCCATATTTGTTGATTCTTATATAAAATATGAATTAATAATAGGTTGAACATGATAATCTTTAGGCATGTCTATCCATTCATTTATAGTAAGAAAAACGTAATTGTTCTTTTTATTGCGTCTGTTATCTCAATAATAATTACGTTATCGCCATCCATAACCCTCCGCTATCTTACTCTCGATGTGTCATTTTTCTTATTGTTTATTGCGGAATTTTCAATTGCATTTTTCTTGTATATTTTTTACTTAAGGAAGTTGGATGGTTTTAAATTACGCCCAAGTAGAGATTTAACTTCAATAAAATTTTCTATTGTTGTGTTGTTTGTCATTTTGCTGGTTCAGTATAATGTTTATCTTTACAGGGATAATTTATATCATTATGGACCTTCCCATATTAGTTTTATAGCATTTATAATAGCCACCTTCGTAGTCCCATATTATGAGGAGATTATATACAGGGGCTGTATCTTCGGTGTTTTCCACTCAATTTTTAATAAAAAGTATATTATCCCATGTATATTGACTTCATTGTCTTTTTGTCTGATGCATGGACAGTATTATAACATTTTAGATCAATCCATTCTTTTTTTGGTGTCAATATTGCTATTAATAGTTAGAATAAGAAGCAGAGGGCTTTTTTATCCTATTATAATTCATTCGTGCATGAATGCTTTTGTTTTGTCGTTAAATTTTTGAAGGGTATTTGGGATATGAATATCTTCAGGGAAGAGGCTTTAAATCATCAAACAGATTCTGATTATGGTGAGATTGTCTTACCTGCGTCATTCGGTTTATCAGTAAGCGCACTCACAACGTTATTCATATTTCTGTGCCTGATACTCTTTATTCTTTATGGTAGCTATACACGTAAGGCTCACCTTTCCGGAATCGTTATGCCCTCATCCGGGCTGGTAAAAATCACTCCTCAATATGCTGGCTACGTAACCAAATTGACCGCCTCAGAAGGTCAACACATTATTGCCGGTGAGACTCTTTATCATATCAGCGGTGAACATTTCAACGAACAGGGGGCAGGTACACTCGCTGCTATAAGACTTTCCCTACAAACTCAGTTTACGATGCTGACTTCTCAACAGACCCTGGAATTGCGTGACAACAGTCAGCAGCAGCATGCCATACAACAGCGAATAGTTTCCCTGAAACCTCAGGTTAAAAGTGCAGAAAAGCGTCTGTCACTTGCCGTGCATCAGGCTGCGCTGGCCGTGTCTGTTATGGAGCGCTATAAGAAACTTGCTGATACGCATTACGTATCAGATATCGAATACCAGCAGAAGCAGATTGACGTTTCAACGTCACAGCAAAACGTTGAGGATCAGCGTCAGGGGCTTCTGCAACTGCACACCGCGATGGAGGCTGCTAAAGACGACCTTGACCATCTCATCGTTCAGGGTGATAGCCGGAAGGCTGAAATGGACAGGCAGTTGCAGGTGATCAGGCAACAGCAGGACGAACTGGCAGGTAAGGAAAATTTCACGCTGACTTCACCGGTATCCGGAACCGTTGCTGCCGTGCTGGTCAGACAGGGACAGTCTGTCAGGGCATCTGAACCTGTCATGACCCTCATTCCCGACAATGCCCGTTTGCAGATAGAACTCTATGCTACCAGTCAGAATGCTGGCTTTATTCAGGCGGGGCAGCGTATTGCCCTGCGGTTCTCTGCCTTCCCCTATCAGAAGTTTGGTGTGCAGTACGGGACTATCCGTGAAATAAGCCATACAACGCTGACATCTTCTGATTTACTCTCCGTATCTCCTGTGACCTGGAAGGAGAATGAAGGTCATTACCGCGTCATCGTTGAACCTGAAAATACTTTTATTCTGGCTTATGGGAAACAGGAAGCCCTGCGCCCCGGCATGGTTCTTGAGGGGGATGTCAGCCTGGATACCCGCAATTTGTGGGAGTGGCTGACTGAGCCGCTCTGGAGCCTGAAAGGAAAGCTGTGATGGATACACTTAAATGGACCGGGAGAAAACAGCTTCCTCTCACCCGACAGACAGAGTCAGCGGAATGTGGTCTGGCATGCCTGGTCATGATGGCCTGCTGGCATGGTCTGCAAACAGACTTACCCACACTGCGCGAACGTTTCAGTATCAGCTCACAAGGGATGACCCTGCAGAGACTGACTGAATGTGCGGCCGGTATCGGATTATCCAGCCGGGCAGTTCGGCTGGAGCTTGAGGACCTAAGATCCCTTTCTCTCCCGTGTATTCTCCACTGGAACATGAATCATTTTGTTGTGCTACATAAAGTTCGCGGAAGCAGGCTGGTTATTCATGATCCGGAAAAGGGAAAAGTAACGCTCTCCCTACAGGATGCTGGAAAACATTTCACCGGCGTCGCGCTGGAGCTGATGCCAGCCAGTGATTTTACCGCTCGGGATGAAAGGAAAAAAATCCATCTGCGCCAACTGACAGGTAAAACACCGGGTCTGTTGTCGGCAATGTCGCGAATTATCGTTTTTGCCGTGGCACTCGAAATCCTGACACTGGGAAGCCCGCTTCTCAACCAGCTGGTGATTGATGAAGTCCTGGTGGCTGCCGACCAGAGTTTGTTGACCGTCATTATTATTGCGCTTCTGCTGATGTCACTGACCCAGATGCTGCTGTCACTGGCCCGCCAGTGGGCGAGTATTACACTGTCCGTCAATTTTAACATGCAGTGGACAGCACGGGTTTTCCATCATCTGGTCCATCTTCCTCTGGCCTGGTTTGATGCACGCAGTAAGGGGAGTATTAATGCTCGTTTTGAGGCGGTAGATACCATCCAGCAGGCGCTGACTACGCAAGTGCTGGAAGGTATTCTGGATGTGTTGCTCGTGGTGACTGCGCTTTGCATGATGCTGCTGTACAGTCCTGAAATGACATTGATCGCCGTACTTGCAGCCATTTTCTATGGTGTGTTGAGGGCACTGTGGTATCCGTCCCTTCGACAGTCGGCAGAAGATGCCTGGGATGCAGGTGCCAAGGAGTCCGGGCATTTTCTTGAAACACTCAACGGGATCCTCAGCCTGAGAATTAACGGTGTGACGGCACATCGTGAGGCCGCCTGGCTGAATCTCAACGTTGCCCGCAGAAATACGCAGTTGCGTCAGAGCCGTCTGCTGATGTGCTATGACATTGCTCACACTCTTACCGGCAGCGTGGTATCAGCAATCATTTTGTGGAAAGGCGCCGGGGAGGTATTGAATGGAACCTTCACCGTCGGCATGCTGGTTGCTTATTTATCCTATCAGACGCGTTTTTCTTCCAGTATCAGTAGCCTGACTGATAAGTTTTTTTCCTGGCGTATGCTCGATGTTTACAACGAACGACTGGCTGATATTGTACTGACCCCGACAGAAGGCCTTCAGCAACAGCCTTTTCGTGAGCATAACAACGCTTCGCACATTCCTTCTGTATCCCGCAGGGAGATGGATGAATATGCTCATGCTCCTCTAGTACTTGAGCACATCATCTTCAGCCACAAGGGAGGGGAAAATCCGATAATCGGCGGGGTGTCGCTGACACTCAATCCCGGAGAAGTCGTTGCCATTACAGGTAAATCCGGATGCGGGAAAACGACACTGGTGAAGCTTATCCTTGGGATCCACATCCCTGATGAGGGCAGGATCAGGGCATTTGGCATATTGCATACGCATCCGGATTATTTTCAGGTTCGTCAGCGTATCGGTACCGTACTGCAGGATGACCATCTTTTCAAAGGTTCTGTAGCAGATAACATTATTTTTTTCAGTGATGACCGAAATTATGAACGAATGATCCAGTGCGCAAGACTGGCACTTATCGACAGCGATGTTATGGCAATGCCGATGGGGTATCAGACGCTGATTGGTGAAACCGGCGGAGGGCTTTCCGGAGGACAAAAACAACGCATTCTGCTGGCAAGGGCGTTGTACAAGAAACCGGGATTCCTGTTACTGGATGAAGCGACCAGCCACCTTGATGTTGAGAGTGAAATCCGGATAAGCCAGACCTTACGTCAACTGGGGCTTCCTGTTCTGCTGATAGCCCATCGCCCGGAAACCATAGCCTCTGCAGACCGGGTTTTGTATCTGGCAGACGGCTACTTAACGGAGCTGAATCTCCAGCATACAGTCAATAATGGCGAGTCTGTTTGTGAATATACTAATGACGTGATGGCAAAAAATTAACCTTAACGTACATAATTTTCGATATCCAAACTTACCCCTATCTGGAAGATCTATTTGTTGACGCTGCCGAACGTGGCGCAGGGGCGGGTAAAGCGCTTATCGACGCCCTGATCGATGAGGGTAAGCGGGAAGGGTGGTCAAAACTCTACTGGGTAACCCGCATGCACAATCCGGCGCGTAAGCTGTATGACCACTATGGTGAAGCTGACGATTACGTCCGGTACCGAATCTCGCTTTAGTCGTTTAATACCTGGGTTTGTATCACACTGTATCTGCCTCTGCGGTACATACACAGGTATGCAATAAAACCGTATCCCCACACATCTCCTATACAAACGCATGGTGATATATCTCCGTCAACTGAACTCACCCGGAGATAACATCATGTTTAACAAACTCGCATACTCAGCAGTCGCCCTGACCGTTTCGCTTGGCACCGTGATGTCCTGTCAGGCGGAAGCGATGGGCAAGGATTACGCGTCGGCCTTCAACCAGGTAAAACAGATTAACGCTGGCGATCTTAACGTCGGTTATGTCGATATCGGGCCAAAAGAGGGGCAACCGGTGATCCTGCTGCATGGCTGGCCGTACGACATTCACAGTTATTCAGAAGTGGCCCCCGCGCTGGCCGCAAAGGGGTATCGTGTTATTGTGCCGTCCCTGCGCGGGTACGGCACCACGCGCTTTATTTCTGAAAAAACGCCGCGAAACGGCCAGCCTTCGGCAATGGCAAAAGACATCGTCAACCTGATGGACGCCCTGAATATCAGACAGGCGGTGTTTGCCGGTTATGACTGGGGGGCGCGTACGGCGGATATCGTTGCGGCGCTCTGGCCGGAACGCGTGAAATCGCTGGTCTCGGTGAGTGGCTACCTGATCAGCAGCCAGGCGATTGGCAAACAGCCTTTACCGCCGAAGGCAGAGGTACAGTGGTGGTATCAGTTCTATTTCGCCACGCCGCGCGGTGCGGAAGGCTATGCTAAAAATACGCACGATTTTGCCCGGTTGATCTGGTCTCAGGCTTCGCCTGACTGGAAATTCAGCGATGCCACCTTCAATGCCAGCGCCAAATCCCTCGATAATCCGGACCACGTTGCCGTCACGCTCAGTAATTACCGCTGGCGTCTGGGGCTGGAGAAGGGGGAGCAGAAATATGACGCCTACGAACAAAAGCTGGCTAAGCTGCCGAACATTACGGTGCCGACCATCACCATCGAGGGCGGTAACAACGGGGCACCACATCCTGCACCCGCAGCCTATGCGGGGAAATTCACCGGAAAATATGAGCACCGTGCTTTCGGCGCAACGGTTGGCCACAACCCGCCGCAGGAAGATCCGCAGGACTTTGTTAACGCGGTTGTCGACGCGGATAAGCTCTGATATGTGCTATTTTCAATCCGTTACCTCTTAATCAGGGAGCCTGCGGTGGAGCATATTGATCACATCCTTGTCGTCGATGACGACAGGGATATTCGTGAGCTGATTGTCGATTACCTCGTGAAATCCGGCTACCACGCCTCTAGCGCGGCGAACGGGAAAGAGATGCGCGTAGTGCTCGACAAACAGCATATCGACCTGGTGGTGCTGGACGTGATGATGCCCGGCGATGATGGCCTGACGCTGTGTCGACAGCTGCGCAGCAGCAGGCATAAGGATCTGCCGATCCTGATGCTCACCGCGCGCAACGAGGACACGGACCGCATCCTGGGGCTGGAGATGGGCGCCGACGATTACGTGGTGAAACCGTTTGTGGCCCGCGAACTGCTGGCGCGTATCAAAGCTATCCTGCGTCGTTTTCGTACTATGCCGCCTAATCTTCAGGTGACCGAGGCAGGGCGCCTGGTGGTGTTCGGGGAATGGCAGCTGGATACCGTGGCGCGTCATCTGATTGATAACGAGGGGATGGTTGTGGCGCTCAGCGGGGCGGAATATCGCCTTTTGCGCGTATTCCTCGATCATCCTCAACGGGTGCTGACCCGCGACCAGCTGCTGAACCTGACGCAGGGACGTGATGCTGAGCTGTTTGAGCGTTCGATTGATCTCCTGGTGAGCCGCGTGCGACAGCGTCTGAATGAAGATGCCCGCACGCCCGCCTACATTAAAACCGTTCGCAGCGAAGGCTACGTTTTTACCATGCCGGTGACCATCGTCGAGGCCAATGAATGACGCTGTGGCCCCGCACCTTACTGGCCCGGCTGCTGATCATTGTGCTGCTCGGGCTCTTGCTGGCTAACGCGCTCAGCCTGACGCTGGTCATGGTTGAGCGAATGCGCAGCGCGCGTACGGTTATGCTGGGCAATCTTGAGAACGACGTGGCGACCAGCGTGGCTATTCTCAACCGGCTTCCGGCCAAAGAGCGGCCAGAGTGGCTGGAACGGCTCAGTCGCGGTAATTATCGTTATATCCTTGGCCCCGGCGAGGCAGGCGCCGCGCCAACTGACAAGCGCTCGCGGGATGCGATTCGCACCCTGAAAGAGACGCTTTCAGCCCAATATCCGCTTCAGTTTACGGCGGTGCCAGGGCCGATTTCCCATATTCAGGCCCATCTGACGCTCCGCGACGGCGCACCGCTCACCATCGATTTGATCCCGCGCATGCCGCCTGTCGCCAGCTGGTTGCCCGTGGTGCTGGTTCTTCAGCTGTTACTTGTCGCGCTCTGCTCCTGGATTGCCGTGAGCCAGGTTGTCCGACCCTTCCTGCAATTCACGCGCGCGGTTGATTCCCTCGATCCTGCGGCCCATTCTCCGATGACTGAACAAGGTCCGGTTGAGGTGCGCCAGGCAGCGCACGCTTTTAATGAGATGCAGTCGCGGATACAGACCTATCTGCGTGAACGCGCGCAGATTCTGGCGTCCATTTCTCACGATCTCCAGACGCCCATCACGCGCATGAAGCTGCGGATCGAAATGGCGGATCAGCCCGAACTCCGCGATAAGCTGCTGAGCGACCTGGATAATATGTCGCGCCTTGTACGGGAAGGGATTGCCTATGCCCGGTCATCAGAATCTCTGGAAGAGACCACGCTGAAGCTGGAACTGAACGCGTGGGTTAACAGCATCGCCAGTGATTATCAGGACATTGGTAAAAACGTGCAGTTTCATGCACGCAATGCGCGTCTGCCGATCGTCACTCGTCCCCAGGCATTGCGCAGGGTAATGACCAATCTGCTCGATAATGCGCTGAAGTTTGGCGATAGCGCGGTAATAGAGATTGATGAAAATGAAAGGCAGGTAGCGATCCGCATTATGGATAACGGCCCTGGCATCCCGGAGGCAGAACTGGAGGCGGTGTTACAGCCGTTCTACCGGGTTGAAACCTCGCGCAACCGGGAAACGGGCGGCACCGGGTTAGGCCTCGCCATTGCCGCGCAGCTCACCGCCCAGCTTGACGGGAAATTGCATCTTGCAAACCGGGCAGAGGGAGGGCTGGCCGTAAGCGTGACCCTTCCGCGCGGTTAATTGTACGCCTGTGTATCTGCACGCCGCGCCGATACGCAGGCAGACAAAATTCAGCTTTTCGCACACGGCCTGAACACATTCGTACGGTGAAATGACCTCACTGCACCTTCGCAGCAACCGTATCGTGAGGTCGTTATGTTTCTGATAATCGCTTTTTTAGGCGGCATGATTAGCCTGCTCAGTCCGTGCACGCTTCCCGTCATTCCTCTGCTGTTCGCTGGCTTTCAGGGGCAGCGCAAACACATTCTGGCGCTTCTGGCGGGAATGATTGTGATGTTCACGTTGGTGGCGATGGTAGTAACGGTTGCCAGCGAGTGGATCGCTGACGCCACCATTATCGGTCGCTGGATTGCGCTGTTGGTACTGAGCATTGCCGCCCTGGCCCTGATCTTTCCGCAGTTCGCTCAGCGCATTGCCCGCCCGGCGGTCAGCGCGGGAAACGTTCTCAACACCCACAGCATGCAGCGACGCGGCCTGGTTTCGGCTTTTCTGGCAGGGCTGGCCGTCGGGCTGCTGTGGTCCCCCTGTGCCGGACCGATTCTCGGGGCGATCTTCAGCATTAATATTGCGGGCCACTCGGCTATCGCAACCGGAGCGCTGTTAGCCGCTTACGGCAGCGGGTGCGCGTTGATGCTGGGGCTGCTTGTCGCGGGGGGCCGTAAGTTGATAACCCCTCTGAGAGCCAAATCCGCATTGATGGCGCGTTTGCGTCAGGGAGCGGGAGTGATGATGTTAGCCGCCGTTGCGTTCAACGCCAGCGGGATGACCTCAGCCCTGAAAGGCGCCAACGGTATTGCCGACCAGCTGGAAAATGCCCTGTTGAGCCTTGCGCAACCCACCTCCACGCAGGTGAAACTGCAACCGGTCGCTGACGCGACGCCGGGCAGCCAGCTACCGTCATTAAGCGGCGGTACGGGTTGGGTAAACGGTGACCCTGTCACGTCTGAGGCCTTGCGGGGGAAAGTTGTGCTTATCGATTTCTGGACCTGGGACTGTATCAACTGCCAGCATACGCTTCCGCACGTGCGTGACTGGGCGAAGAAATATCAGTCTGAAGGTCTGGTAGTGATTGGCGTCCACACCCCGGAATACCCCTGGGAAAAGCCGTTATCATCGGTGAAAAACGCGGTCAACAAATGGCAGCTGCCGTACCGCGTAGTGACGGATAATAACTACAAAATCTGGAGCGCGTTCGGAAATCAGTACTGGCCAGCACATTACTATTTCGATGCGAAAGGGCAGCTGCGTTACACCGCGTTTGGCGAGGGGAACTACGACAAGCAGGAGGCCGTAATTCAGCAGTTGCTCAAGGAAGCGCGTTCCTGATCCGGCTTACGGAACCCGCTGAGCGACCATAAACAGGCGCGGAAAAGCCAGCAGTATCTGCCCGTTCTCCTGGAGCGGATACTGCTCTTCCAGCAGCTCAAGGTAGCGTTTCAGATAGTTTTTCTGCTCGCTTTCGTTGAGTTCCTGTAACCACGGGCGTAACCCTGTCGCGCTGACCCAGTCAATAATCGCCTGATGAGAGCTCATCTGATGGAAGTAAGTGGTGCGCCAGATATCCACGTCGCATCCCGCTTCCGTCAGAATATCGTAGTAGGCATGGATACCCGGCAATGGCTCGCGGCCACGATCGGGGTAGCCCTGTTCCCAGGCAACTTCACGCATCAGGGCGTGCGTCGGCTCAAGCCAGTTGTCAGGCATTTGCACCGCCAGCACGCCGTTTAACTGGAGCAGTGAAACCAGATGTGGCAGAAGGTGGTAATGGTCCGGGATCCATTGCAATGAGGCGTTGGCGTAGATCAGGCTGAGAGGCTGGTCAGGTTTGTAGTGACGGATATCCGCCTCAACAAAGTGGCAGTCTGGCAGGGCCTGTCGGGCTTCCTCCAGCATGGCCGGGGAGTTATCCACGCCGGCGATCTGCGCAGAAGGCCAGCGCTGTTTCAGCAGCGCGGTGCTGTTGCCTGGCCCGCAGCCCAAATCCACGCCAGAGGTTATGTCAGCAAGCGGCACCCGGGCGAGTAACTCAGCGGCGGGACGTGTGCGTTCTGCGCTGTACTGTAGATAAAGAGAGGGATCCCAGTCGGCCATTTTCGCATCTCCATGTTGAGGTGTTCAGCAAGAATAGCACAGGCAAATACCTGCGCCGGGGCAGGTATCTGGCTAATGGTGAGATTATAAAATGCCTTTGAGGGCCAGGTGATAGAGCAGCATGATGGTTTTTCCGTCGACAATCTGCCCATTTTCAATGCCCCGAAGCGCGTCGTCCAGCGTCATTTCCAGTACGTCGATATCTTCTCCCTCTGCTTTAACGCCGCCGCCCGCGCTGGTCCGATCCTGCGGATGATATTCCGCCAGATAGAAGTAGAGTTTCTCGGTAACCGAGCCCGGGCTCATATAGGCCTCAAAAATTTTCTCTACGCGCGTCACCTTATACCCGGTTTCTTCTTCCGCTTCGGCCTTAATCCGGCTTTCCGGGTCAAGGTTATCGAGCAACCCGGCGGCCGCCTCAATGAGATCCTCTTCGTGACCATTTATAAACACCGGGAAACGGAACTGACGCGTCAGAATGACGGTTTTGCTGTCGCGATTATAGAGCAGGATCGTCGCGCCATTCCCCCGGTCATACACTTCACGCTCTTGTCGCTGCCAGTCGCCATCGCTGCGCTTGAGGTCAAAAGTGTATTTTTTCAGGTTATACCAGTTGTCGGACAACGTTTCGCTGTTGATGATGCGTATATCTGCACGTTTTGATTGCACGTTTGGCTCTCCTCTCGTAGAGTAAGCATCATAAACAGCACTATCGTGCAAATACAAGGCATATCGTGCAACAACAGGAATAATTCATGCTCACAAGCCAGCGTAAACAGTTGATTCTGGAAAAACTGGAGGCGGAAGGTCAGGTCCAGTCTACTGCGCTCAGCCTCTTTTTCTCGGTGTCTGAGGACACTATCCGCCGGGATTTACGTGAACTGGCGGCAGAAGGGCGTTTGCAGCGTGTTCACGGCGGCGCACTGCCAGCATCGTCAGCGATTGCGCCTTTTGCCGAGCGTCAGTCCGTTAAAATGGATGCAAAAAAACGCGTGGCACGGCGAGGCGCGCAGCTCATTTCACCGGGGCAGGTGGTGATCATTGATGGCGGGACGACCACCTCCGAACTTATTACGTTCTTACCACCCGATTTACGGATAACCGTGGTGACGCACAGCCCGGGTATCGCTTTGGGGCTGGTCGACCATCCATGCATAGAGGTGATCCTGATTGGTGGTCGTTTGTATAAACACTCCATCGTCACGGTCGGCGCGGCCGCTATTGAAGGCATCAATAATATTCATGCGGATCTGTTCTTCATGGGGGTCACCGGCGTTCATCCTGAGGCCGGGCTGACCACCGGAGATTACGAAGAAGCGTGCATCAAACGTGCATTTTCCGGCAGAGCGGCGGAAACGGTGGTATTGGCCTCACCGGAAAAGATCAACACGGCCTCGGCGTTTGTGATTGGCGACCTGTCGCTGGTGAATACGCTGGTTGTTGAAAACACAACGGATGAACGCTGGGTGAGCGCTCTGAAAGAAAAGGGCGTTGCGGTGATCGCAAGCCAGTAAATATCTGCTTTTTTGCCAGCCTGACCGCGTGGCTGTCAAACAGACAAAGGTTATCCTTCACGCGGATTTCTAGACTAAGGCTTTCATCTGTTTAAGGACAAGCCATGAAAGCGGTCTCCATTCTGACGTGCGGCGCGGACCCAACCGCGCAACGCCTGTCAACGTCTGCCATTCAGCAGGCCATAAATAGCGCTCAACAGAACGATGTCATTGTTATTCCGCAAGGCCGTTTTCTGACCGGAGCACTGTTCCTGAAAAGCGGTGTTTCGCTTCGCCTGGACGCTGGCGCACAGCTCGTTGGAAGCCAGGATCTGGCTGATTATCCATTGATAAACACCCGGGTGGCGGGCATTGATATGCGCTGGCCGGCAGGCATTATTAATATCATCGATTGTGAAAACGTCAGTATTACCGGTACAGGCACGATAGACGGGCAGGGTGTTATCTGGTGGCGACGCTTCTGGGGCGATGACGAGCGCAGCGGCATGGTCGGCGATTACAGCGCCAGAGGATTGCGCTGGGTGGTTGATTACGACTGTCAGCGCCCGCGCAATATTCTGGTCTTTGAAAGCCAGAGCATTCTGCTGCGTGATTTTACCAGTCGGGAGTCCGGATTCTGGAACATGCACCTTTGTTATTCGCGCCATATCACGGTTGAGGGCGTGAAAATCAGCAATTCTGCGGGGCCGAGCACCGACGGGATTGATATCGATTCCTGTGAACAGGTGCGGGTTGAACGCTGCATTGTTTCCTGTAATGACGACAATATCTGCATAAAATCAGGACGAGGACGCGAAGCGGCGCAAAAAGCACGTACAGCACGGGATATAGTGATTCGCGGTTGTACGCTGAATAAGGGGTCCGGGATCACGCTGGGGAGCGAAACCTCAGGCGGCATTGAACGCGTCCTGATAGAAGATAACGCGTTTAACGGTACGGGCGTCGGGTTTCGCATTAAGTCGGCCCGCAACCGGGGCGGGTTTATCCGTGATATCACCGTCCAAAATTTACATCTTACGGACGTACATTTTCCGGTGCTGATCCAGCTGAACTGGTTTCCGCAGTACAGCTATGGCGACCGGGGAAATTTATCTGATAAACCAGAACACTGGCGCAAGCTGGCTGAAGGTGTTGAGGGCGAAGCCGGTCTTACTGCGGTCAGCGGACTGACGATTAAAAATATGACGGCGCGTCGCTCAGACAACAAATATTTCTCGCGGGCATTTTTCATTGAGGGGTATCCGGAGCGTCCTGTGACCGGGTTAACGCTGGACGGAATTTTGATTGACGCGTCAGAGTTCGGGAAAATTTCCGGTGTGGATGGGTTGCGCTTTAAGGATGTGCAGGTGACTGCCGTGGAGAACACGCAAGACCGTAACGACAGTTATGAGCGTTGATGTATTGCACGGTGAAGGCGTTAACGTTACTGTTAGAGAGCTACAAGCAAAGAAATCAGGGGCTTACCGTGAAGAAAGAGATAAAAACACTGGAATCGAGACAGATTTATCGTAACCGCTGGATGTCGCTAAAGGAAGACCGGATTCTGAGAGCCGATGGGAGCGAGGGGCTTTATTCCGTCATTGAAAAAGATGATTTCGTGGTCATCATTCCGGTTGAGAATGATGAAATCTATCTGGTTGAACAATACCGATACCCTCTGGGCCAGAGAACCACAGAACTCCCTCAGGGAAGTTGGGAATGTTCTCGCGACGCTGTACCTGAAGACGTTGCCAGAGGCGAGCTTAAAGAAGAAACCGGGTTAAGCGCCGGGAAAATGGAGTACGTCGGTTATCAAAAGCTCGCACAGGGTTATTCAGCCCAGGGTTATCATATTTACCTTGCCACGGAGCTGACATTTACCGGCCAGCAACTGGAGGAGGAAGAATACGGCCTGACGGTGAAAAAAATTAAAATTAGTGCCTTTGCTCAATTAATACGTGACGGCAAAATCACTGACGCCACCTCAGTTACGGCATTCCTGCTGGCGAGAACAAAAAATATGTTCTCTTAATCATAACGTTTTAGATTAATATTGAGTCTCCACATCATTGTCAAAGCCAAGTTCAGATGCCCGGGGCAGCGCAAAGCTCAAATATTTGATCTGTGCCAGGAGCGGACGTTAATGTCAATATTCTCAGGCGGAGGCACACCAGAAATGGCTGCCTCCTGATAAAATGGTGTTATTGTTTGGATGTTATTTTTCATATCCGTATAAATTAATCCTACCTGACAAGTACTCACCTAAATATACTTCACTAATTTTACTGAAGCCTTTCTTTGTAACTTCAGTTTCTAACCATTCACTGTCTTTATTAAGGATTTCTAGAAGGTCATGGTTGGCCAAACCGTCCACTATAATTGGATAGCGTATATTTTCATCGCCACTTTGTATGATGGTTAATTGCCCATTTTGTTCGAGAACAACGCGTTTTAGTTGTTCTATCTCATAAATTCCATTTGCTCTTAATTTGAACATTAGATCATTTGCAGAAACACCATTCCGTAAACACTCCTTAACATTAACACTGCCATTGTGTACTAAGGTAATCGGTTTCCCATCAATTATCCTTTTAATTAATCGATTGTTTTCCTTCAGGAACTTAAGAGCGAAGACCAAAAGAGTCCATATGATTAGTACCAGAATAAATTGAAGAACCGATATAGATTCGTTGTAAATTACGCCTCCTATAATTCCCCCCAGCACATAGTTTTGAACCTGGTCCATTGCAGATGAGGGGGCCAGATTTCCTTTTCCCATAAGATTTATTTGAACAATTAAACACAGTATCCCCAGGCCCAACTTTATAATGATAGGTAAATAAATTATCATTTCCACACCTCAGTTTGTTATGATTTCTATTTCTGGGTTTACTAACGAAACCTCTACTAAATTGTATGTTTTTTGATCCGGGCTCAAATTGACGCGATAAAAAACATCACTAATTTTAACGATAATGCCATCAGAGAGTTGTACGGAACTGGAAAATATAGCATTTACATTCACATCTTTTTTTTGTGATAGGAGCCTAACAAAATTAACCATTTGCGAGGATTGGGAATGTATATTTTGACTATCAGTATAATCAGCATACTGAACACCAGAAATGAAGAGCAAAAACAAGAAAACTATGATTGTTAAGTCACGATATTTGGTTTGCAGGCGATGACGCATATACAGGCTAAAAACAACGATCAAGATAAATAAAGTACTAAATATAACTATGTATTTTAAATAGTCATTGATATTAGACTGCATTTGTAGATAATCTATGCTATAAAATTTCATATAAGTTCAATCCCTAACCCCTCAAAACCACATTTTATTATAGTAAAACATTTCCATTTATTAGTTATCAGCTGAAATTGATCATTATCCTTAAGCCAACTATGTTGACTTGCTTGTTATGACTCAAGGCATCTCAATGTTAGTAGCATTCAGAACTTCCGTTCTTCGCTCATGTCGGGCATTTATCATTCTTCCATACAGGTCACTCACTACCGGAAAAAGAATTCAGAGTATAAATAATCTTCTAACGTTTGTCCTGAACCAGCTTAATAAACTAAGGAATCTGCCCGAGGCGCTTGTTGTCCACGATAGCAGCCTAATCAATTTCCTGAATACGATTATAAGTGGAGTAGGGAAGGATGACTCCGTTTAGCCTGAGTTCTTTCCGGCCATCCGGGTAATGCCAGACCTCAATGTACTTCCCAATATTTTGACAGGTGAACATCGTGCAGTTCTTCGTGTTCCTCGCTGGCAGCGTAGGCCCAAAGTCAGTATAGCGTTCGCGGATAATATTGAATGCGTACCGGGCAAGACCATCCGGTAGTTGATTATTGCCGGGTTTCCCGCGACGACGGCCAGCCATACCCAGTGGGCCAGATTCATTGTAACGCAACAGAAGGCGTTGGCTGTGACTGTCTGAAATATCAAGGCGCTGCGCGGCCATCAGTGTGGTCAGAGGCTGGACGACAACGCCCTGAATGATTTTGAGTCGGTTAACTTTGTCCATAGTGAAAAACTCCGCTGCGTGTGCCGTCATCAGAATCCCTCGATGGTGAATCTATGTGATGTACACTTAACTTATCCTTATCCCAGAACGGACATTACAATTTTGCTGTTACAACCTTAGTGCGCATAATGTATATTATGTTAAATAACCTCCATAGGTCTGTTGTGATAATGAGTTTGTGATTTGATCGCTGAGTTAACGCTGCTATTATCTAAGTCTTAAGGTTGGAATCATAAGTTTTTCAATAAATTATCCTGCTAATTCACAGTCCTCACGGGATGAAGGAGCTCTCTGATGAATCTACCCGGTCAGCAGTCGCCTGACAGCACCCTTCCCTCTTATGATGTCTCTCGAAGCCTTGGCCTACAGGCCGGTACTGATATCGACTTTAAAAAGCTAGCCGCGCAGCTCGACTGTACACGTAACTTTTACAATGTCGGCATCATTTTCGATGATGGCAAGCAACGCTGGCTGGTTCGTCCGTCACGACGCATTGCTGATGTAAATCAGAGCACCGTCAGCCATGTGGTCATCAGTAAAATTCCGGATGCTAAGGAAACCAGTGCGGAAAAAGCCGTGGTGGCGACGTTAACCACGCCGTCACTTGCGACTGAAATCACTTCAACCGGTTTCGCCTGTGGCGCGATGATTGTTACGCTTGTCATGGCGTTTGGTGCTGGTGCGGCTGTGCCTTTTACCGCTGGCGGATCCGGCGTGATTGCGGCGATTAGCCTGTCCGGCTCGTTGGCTACGGGAGCACAATGCATGATTGGCGCGGGCCGTCTGCTGGCTATCCATAACGACCATGGTTCCGATGTTGCCTGGCTCGACAGCCAGGACTGGTACGTTGCCACCACAACGGTTCTGGATGTCATTTCGCTGACTGCGGCAGGAACCGCGCTACGAGGTACTTTAGAAACGTACAAGCTGATGAAAGCGGCATCTTCAGGTAAAGTTACCGCCTGGTTCCAGAGCATGAGCCGTGCCGAGCGTAAGCGCATCACGGAAGAGATTATTAAAGCGCAGAATCCAGGCATCTCCAGTGCTGGCGTAAAGGCCGCGATCCGTGCAGGTGTTTATCCGAAACGTTTCCCCAGCGAATCGTTACAAAAATCACTGCAGCGCGAGTTAATGAGTGCGGTCAACAACGCATCGGCCTTTGTGGGGAGTTCACTCACAGGGACTATCCGCAACCCACAAAATACCGTCCAGTCAGGGCGTTATGTAGTTGGTGTGCTGCAGTCATTTTTACCTAACTAAACGCTGAGTATATAAATGTTTAAAGTTTTAACCCGTCGCCTGCAATATTGTAACGAGGTGTCCGCCAGCATAAAAAATGCCGCCCCGACACAGTTGCAGCAGCTTAAGACGCAGTTGGCTGAAGATATGGTTAAGCCTGTGGGACTACATACCATGGGTATTCCGGCGGCGGTCAGTACGCTCGGGGTGATTGTCAGTTTCGCCATTCCGCAACTGTGGCTGGGGTATGGCGTACTCGCCGCACTCGGCCAGCCAGCAGAGCGCGTATTCGTGTGGGTCGTGCTGATCGCCCTGCTCTTCGCTGGCATCAACGGAGTGACGATGTTTATGATTGGCAAAGGTAGCATGCGTGCCGTGCGGTTACATCTTACGCTGGCGGTGCTAAGCCTGGTATTAACGGCAGCCTATCTGCTGGCCGCGCTGAGCGGTAATTCTTCTCCGGGCGTCAGTCTGACCGCGGCGCTGGTAAGTATTGTCATGCTTGGGCTTAGCGGTATCTGTATCCTCTCTACCGCTTTCTATAAGATGCTGCTATTTACTTTGCATAACAGAGTCTGGCGCAAGCTTATCAGCCAGACGCGCTAAACATTCATTCCATTAAAATCCCGCCGCTACGTGCGGCGATCCGACTATCGCTACTGGGGAAGCCGGAGAAACAGTGTCCGTTCCTGAGTCTGCGATGCTTTGAAACCATGGTGGATATAAAACGCTTTGGCTTCCTCAGTGAGTGCATGAACCATAATCGCCCGCACCCCGATATTCTCTGCTACACGATAACAGCGTAAAACCGCATCGTGGAGTAAATCGGCTCCCAACCCGTTTCCGCGTAACGAGACATCCACAGCCAGACGGGCAAGTATAATCACGGGAATGGGATCCGGCATGTTACGCCGCAGATTACCTGTCGCTTGCGTATGGTTAACGCTGCCGGTAGCCAGAGAGTAAAATCCCGCGACCTGCTTCGTGCCCGTTTTACAAACGACAAACGTTCGGGCTGCGCCGAGCGCCTGGTTTTTCAGACCTCTTTGTTTTAGCCATTCGTCAAGCACGGCCTCTCCGCTGACGAACTCCGCCAGTTGATGGACGCTGGATAAGGGCTCTGGTGCTGTTACACGTCCCACTGTGGTTTCCTTGCCAGCAGTTTTTCTATGGCAGGATCGTCCGCGACCGGGGCATCGAGCATGTCAATGAACTCTGCGTACTGTTCATCGTTAAAATTGAATACACGTCGATCGAGGATCACATTCTCGGCTGCCTGACAGGCCATCTCCAGAATGAAGTCCGTTCGTGATTTATGGAGGATCTCTGCGGCGGCATCGATAAGCGCCCGCTGGGATTCTTTGGCTCTGAGATTGAGTTGAACATCTGATTTCATGGGTATACCTCTTGTATAGCAATTGCTTTACAAGCATAGCATAAGCGCCGTGTATAGCAATCGCTATACAGAGCCCTTAATCATGTCTGACCTCTCCACACCGCATATCGCAAGAATTTGCTCTCTCAGCCAGCGGTGACCAGGGTCGCGTTCCATTCTTGGGTGCCACATCTGCGATACCGTAATACGACGGCTTTTGAACGGCAGCTCGAACAGATGTACCTGGTCCGTTACCTGCTGATTGAGTAAATAGAGCGCGGGTATCATGGCGATAAGATCCGATTCCAGCGCCACGGAGAGCGCCGTCGGAAATCCCGGTACGACGCTGGCGATTTTACGTTTTGTCCCCAGTTCGGCCAGCGCATCGTCAACGGAACCGTGCAACGCGCCCTCGGGTGACGCTACCACATGGCCCCAGGCGACATAATCCTTCACGCCTATTTCTGCCTGCTTAGCCAGCGGGTGTCCCTTACGCACGACGCCCACAAACCGATCCTCAAACAACCGTTGCAGCCGTATTTCAGGCCCCATATTGCTCTGGACGCCAATCTCCAGATCAACCAGCCCTTCCCGAAGATAGCGCGACGTTTTTTCCGGCTTAGGCGCAAAGCGTATACAGACGTCCGGCGCGGCGTCGGCCACAGCCGCTATAAGCGCAGGCCCAAACGCCACCACAAAACCATCGTTTGCCCTGATGGTAAAAAGGCGCGCCAGACTTTGCGCACTGAACGTTTCAGTTGAGGGCTGCAATACCGCCCTCGCCTCGTGCACTGCACGTCTGGCGCGATCCCGGGTCGCTTCGGCCCACGGGGTTAGTACCATGTTACGTCCGGCGCGCACCAGGATCGGGTCGCCTGTAACGTCGCGTAACCTGCTTAATGTCCGGCTCATGGCCGAGGTGCTGAGGTTCAGACGACATGCTGCACCTGCGACACTCGCTTCGCTCAGCAATATGTCGAGTGCAATCAGTAAATTAAAATCAGGATCGGTCATAGCGCTCATTCCTGTTCATTCAGATAAGGCGTTTCGTGCAACGATAAAGTGCAAATGGTGCGCCTTCCGCCCTGTAAAAGCCATCTTTATAGTTTTGTCATCCATACACTCTTCTCAGAGGACAACATGATGATGCTCTTTTCCAGTCAACCCGGCGACGAAGGACTGCCTGGTCCGGCGCGCGCACGGGTGATGGCCGCAATTATGACCACCACCTTAATGGGCGTGTTTGATGGCACCATGATCAACATTGCCCTGCCCTCCATGGCTCAGGAGATGCAGGTACCTGCCAGTATTGCCGTCTGGTTCGCCAACGGGTATCTGCTGGCGGCTGCGATGACGCTGGCGATATTCGCGGCGCTTGCGGCCCGCCTGGGTTATCGCCCCGTATTTCTGGCAGGTCTGACGACCTTTACCCTGACATCACTGGGTTGCGCGCTGGCGAATACACCCGAAATGCTTATCGGTATGCGCGTGCTTCAGGGGATCGGCGGCGCGGCGACGCTGAGTATTGCCCCCGCAATCCTGCGGTCCGTATTTCCCGGGCGATTGCTTGGCCGCATTCTGGGGTTACACGCCCTGCTCATCGCCTCCAGCTCCGCTATCGGCCCGGTATTGGGCGGGACGATCCTTCACACCCTGAGCTGGCAATGGCTGTTTGCGATAAATGTTGTTCCCGGCACCCTCGCCTTACTGCTGGCGGTCAAAGCGCTGCCGCGGGATGCGGTTCGAAAGCAAGCGCCTTTCGACACCCCGGGCGCGATATTGTCGGCGCTGCTGTTGGGGTCGACGATCATGGCGGCGAACAGCCTCCAGGACTATCATCCCGGTAGCCTTTGCTGGACAATGCTCGCTGCGCTGAGCGGCATGGCGTTTATCTGGCAGATCCGCCGCGCGGATAACCCCTTACTGCCGCCGATGATGTTTAAAAATGAACGTTTTACCCTCGCGGCCTTCACGTCGATGATTGCTTTTGTCAGCCAGGGGATCACCTTTATTGCGCTACCCTTCCTGTTTCAGAGCGAATACGGCTACAGCCCGGTGTTGTCTGCCCTGCTGTTTACGCCGTGGCCGCTAGGGATCGTACTGATTGCGCCGCATGCAGGCCGGTGGGCAGACACGATTTCAGCCCCGGCGATATCCACCCTGGGGCTGATGATTTTTGTCGTCGGTTTGATCCTGCTGGCAACATTACCCGACCGCCCTTCAGTGTGGGATATCTGCCTGCGGAGTCTGGTGTGCGGAGTGGGGTTTGGCTGCTTTCAGAGTCCCAATAACCGGGAAATGCTTTCCAACGTTATTCGTGAGCATGCGAGCTATGCATCCGGTGTTTTATCCATTATGCGCACGTTCGGGCAGTGTCTGGGCGCCGCCGCCGTGGCCGTTCTGCTGGCCGCAGATGAAAGGTCAATTCATGTTGCGCTGTGGGTCGCCGCCGCAGCTTCTGCGGTAGCGGTCGTCGTCAGCGCGAGCCGGTTGCGTAAAATCACTCATCCTGCGGAAACAGGATGAGCACGAAAATATAACTAAGCGCTACTCCAGCGCCAGCAGCGCAAAACTCGCCAGCCAGTGGCCGCCGCTGTAGTGACTGCCGACAACATGCTCCACGCTTGCCGAGAGATGGCGCGCAACGGCATCCTGTAACGCCTGTTGCGCCGGGTGGTTTTCCGGCAAAGCGCGGGCAATGTGCTTCATACACCACGCGCGGCTGAGGTTAAGCCCGTCCAGATGTGCGATTTTCGGGTCGGTGCGGTCGCTTACCTCAGCCGGGTTCATCAGCGCTGAAACGGCACCCACTTCAGGCAGAAACGCATCGAACCAGGCCGGGAAATTCTCTACCACCTTACTCATCAGTAACGCCTCGGTCAGCGCCCCGGAGATATACTCGTCGCCGCCCGGCTCATAATGCGCCGGATATTGCGTGTCCGTATGATAAAAGCGCGTCGCCGCGTCCAGGATCGCCTGTTCAAGCCCGTCATCCGTCACCGCCCGGGCATAATCCAGCCCCAGCGCGAGCGCAAACGCCGTGTTGTAATGTGTTCCGACGCGGATGGGATAGGTGAGCTTGCTGAGGTAATCCACCAGCCGCTGGCGAATATCCCGCGTTAACGGTTGCAGCGTCTGGTACCAGCGCTCCGCCTGTGGCAGTGACGACTGTTTCAGCTCCTGCGCCAGCGCCAGCAGCCAGCCGTAGCCATAAGGCCGCTCAAACGACGCGCGGAACGGCGCGGTAAAATAGGCCAGCTCCTTCGCCACCTTCTCGTCGATCAGGTGTTCTTCGAACAGAGTGATGATCTCTTCCCGGCACGGCAGTTCGGGCCAGAGACGCAGACAGCGCAGCAGCAGCCAGTAGCCGTGCACCGCAGAGTGCCAGTCAAAACAGCCGTAAAAGATCGGGTGCAGCTCGCGAGGCGGCAAAACGTCGCCGTCATCGTTGAGCAGATGCATAATGTGGTTCGGGTATTCCTGACGTAAATAGGTCAACGGCATTCTGGCGAAGGCGTCAGCCTGATGTTGCGTTAATTCCATTGCAGCTCCTTAGCGAAACACGAGGAAATACATTAAGAACACGTTCACCACCAGCAGGGTTAACGCGGTCGGGATCTGGATCTTGATAACCTGATATTTGTCTTTTAGCTCCAGCAGCGCGGCGGGCACAATGTTGAAGTTGGCGGCCATCGGCGTCATCAGCGTGCCGCAATAGCCTGCGTACATACCGATAGCCAGCAGCGGCGCCGGGTTACCGTGATGGACGTTAATCAGGAATGGCAGAGCGATACCGGCGCTTAACACCGGGAAGGCTGCGAAGGCATTACCCATGATCATGGTAAACAGCGCCATCCCCACGCAGTAAATCACCACCAGCATGAAGCGGCTGTCCGGGTTCACAAACAGGCTGACCACCTTTTGTACCGATTCGCCGGTATTCGCCACCACAAACACCCCGCCGAGCATAGCGAGCATCTGCGGCAGGATCACCGCCCAGCCAATGGTATCGACCAGCCGACGCGACTGACGCACCGCATGCAGCGGCGTACCTTTTGTCAGCCACCAGCCGGTAAGGATAGCCGCCACGCAGGCCACGCACAGCGCCGCCAGCGTAAGCTGTTTCTGGTCGAGCAGATAAACGCCGCCAATCGACACGCCTTTCAGAAACAGCGTCCCGATGACCGTTACCACGGGGATCATCAGTGCCGGTAAAAACAGCCAGTTTTTCAGCCGGTTCGACGAGGCAACACGCTCCTCCTCGGTGGACATTTTATAGTGCCCCTTCCCGACCAGCCCGAAACCGGCCAGCAGCGCAATCACGATAACGGCGCCGCCAATAATGCGATACGCCAGCGACTTACCCAGCTCCTGCACCATCAGATCGCCAAACAGGAAGATCCCGCCGAACAGAAACCAGAACAGCGCCGTGGTATAGCGTTTCGGGTTAGCGCGGTCGCGAAGGGTCATCACAACCAGCAGCATCACGACGAAGCCGATCAGGTAATACACGCGGTTAATGGTGATGAGGGTCATCATGGTGCGATCTCCTGCGTACCCTGCTCTGCTTTCCAGGCCATCACGTCGCGACGAATGCTGGCGTCGAGGCGCAGCAGACGCGTCATATGGATGATCAGTGCCGCAATAGCGGTCGGAATGGCCCACAGGCCGATATGCAGCGGTTCGATCCCCTCGATCCCGTTCTCTTTCAGGAACGCATCAATCAGCAGTACCGCGCCAAAGGCGATAAAGATATCTTCCCCAAAGAAAACCGCGATATTGTCACACGCGGCGGCATGGGCTTTGATTTTGTCGCGGATAGTCTGCGGCAGTTCGCCGTATTCATTCAGGGCCGCCCCTTCCGCCATCGGCGCCAGCAGCGGACGCACCGTTTGCGCGTGGCCGCCAAGGGACATCAGGCCCAGCGCAGCCGTCCCTTCGCGGGCGACAAAGTAGAGCATCAGGATACGCGCCGAGGTGGCGCTGGCGATCTTCGCGACCCAGGCCTGGGCGCGCTCTTTCAGCCCGTAATACTCCAGCAGGCCAATCACCGGCAGGATCAGAATGAAGGTGGCAAGCGATCGGCTATTCACGAACTTTTCGCCAAAGGTTTCCAGCAGCATACCGAAATCCATGCCAACCAGCAGGCCCGTCGCCAGCCCCGCCACCACGACAACCAGCAGCGGGTTGAAACGCAGTGCAAAACCAATAACCACCACCGGAATCCCGATAAGTGGCAACAGTGTAGAACTGTCCATAAACGTTACCCTATCCAAAGTGAGCGTTGCGCGCCGACGGCTATTTTTTATACTTCGCAGCAGAGCGAAGCCGGTGCATTACGGCGCGCGATGTTGTGTTTTGCGTCAGGCTCCACAGAACCTGCACTAAAAAGCTATATCTGAACGTCAAAAACATGTAAACAATTTATCAATAAAATGTTCTTATTTTATCGACGGGTTTACATTTCGGGGGAAGGATTGTTATGACAGTAAAGAAAAAGACGACAGCGTTAAACCACGACGATATTGCGGACGGGCGAATCGTCTCCTCCCGTCATCTCGTCTCAGAGCGGTGTGCTGAATTATCAGAGCTGGAATATGCGCTGATCATGACCAGCAATGCGTTTAACAAATGGATGGTGCGCTGCATGACCGCAGCGGGTGAACCGGATATGGGGGCCTTTGACGTTTCGCTTCTGCACCACGTGAATCACCGCAACCGCAAGAAAAAGCTGGCCGACATCTGCTTTGTGCTGAACGTGGAAGATACCCACGTGGTGACGTATGCGCTGAAAAAGCTGGTCAAGGCGGGATATGTCACCAGCGAGAAAGCCGGAAAAGAGCTTTTTTTCTCCACCACGGAGGAGGGAAAAGCGCTGTGCATGAAGTACCGGGAGGTGCGGGAGGCCTGCCTGATCAACATTCATGCGGAAAGCGGCATTCCGGGAGCATCAATTGGCGAGACCGCGCAGTTACTCCGCGCGATCTCCTCCCTGTATGATACCGCCGCACGCGCGGCGGCCTCGCTTTAAGGACGGCGGAAAAGCGTCATACTCCGCCCGGCCAGTTCATAATCGACGGATTCCGTGATGATTTCCCCTGTGGGGGCCTCATCCGCCGTCGAAAGCTCCAGCACCCAACCCCCTTCACCAAACTGCGGGATCTGGAATGGCACCGTACCTTCAAACGGGTTAAACAGCATCAGCACGTCGTGCCAGACGCCCTCTTCCTGCTTAAGATCCGGGCGGCTGATGGCAAGACCAAGGGTGGAGCCCTCGTCCCATTGTTCCGACTGCTGCGGTCCGCCGCCGGCGTTAAACCAGCGGATCTCCAGCCCGTCGCGCCAGTTCTCACGTCGCAGCAGCGGCTGCGTCGCGCGCAGGGCAATCAACCGACGGGTAAAGTCGCGCAGCTTCTCGTCGTTTTCAGAGAGCCCTTTCCAGTTTACCCAGGAGATCTCGCTGTCCTGACAGTAGCCGTTATTATTGCCCTTTTGCGTCCGGCCAAACTCATCCCCTGCCAGCAGCATCGGCGTACCGTGCGAGAAGAAGAGCGTGGTGAGGAAGTTGCGCTTTTGCCGCTCGCGGGTGGCGATGATATCCGGGTTCTCCGTCGGCCCTTCTTCGCCGTAGTTATACGACCGGTTATCGTTATGTCCGTCGTTATTATCTTCCCCGTTATCGGCGTTATGTTTCTCGTTGTACGACACCAGGTCGTTCAGCGTGAAGCCGTCATGCGCGGTAATAAAATTGACGCTGGCCCACGGACGACGCCCGCGCAGATCGTACAAATCACCGGACCCTAACAGACGGGCGGCAAAATCGTTAGAGACGTTATCCCCCTTCCAGTATTCACGTACCGTATCGCGGTATTTGTCGTTCCACTCACCCCAGCCAGGCGGGAAGCCTCCCACCTGATACCCGCCGGGGCCGATATCCCACGGCTCACCGATGAGCTTCAGCTTCGACAGCACCGGATCCTGGGTCACGGCATCGAAGAAGCCGCCGCGCGGATCGAACCCCTCCGGCTCACGTCCGAGAATGGTCCCGAGGTCAAAGCGGAAACCGTCAATCTGCATCGATTCTGCCCAGTATCGCAGGGAGTCCATGACCATCTGCAATACGCGCGGGTGTGAAGTATTAACGGTGTTCCCGGTGCCGGTGTCGTTGATGTAATACCGGTGCTGATCCGGCATGGTGCGGTAATAACAGAAGTTATCAATTCCCTTAAACGACAGGGTTGGCCCCAGCTCGTTGCCCTCCGCCGTGTGGTTATAGACCACGTCGAGGATCACCTCGATGCCCGCGTCATGATAGGCACGCACCATGTCGCGGAAACCCTGGATCCCCGCCGGGCCGTAATAGCGGGACGCTGGCGCAAAGAAACCGAGCGAGTTATAGCCCCAGAAGTTTTTCAGGCCGCGATCGAGCAGGTGCTGATCGTCAGGGAACCAGTGAACCGGCAGCAGCTCGACCGAGGTAATCCCGAGGCTTTTGATGTACTCCACCGACGCTTTATGCCCCATCCCCTCAAACGTACCGCGCAGTTCAGGCGGAATAGCCGGGTTAAGCTGGGTAAAGCCTTTTACGTGGCTCTCATAAACCACGGTATGCGGCCACGGGATATCGGGTCGGCGGGAGTCTTGCCAGTCGACGGCATTGGGGTCGATGACCTTACATTTGGGCGTAAACGGCGCGCTGTCTCGCGTATCAAAGCTGAGATCCAGCTCATCGTGTCCCAGCTCATAGCCGAAGTGGGCATCGTTCCACTCAATGTCACCCACCAGTTCACGGGCATAGGGGTCAATAAGCAGCTTATTGGGGTTGAAGCGGTGACCGTTCTCCGGATCGTAAGGGCCATATACACGGTAACCATACAGCGCCCCCGGTTTCAGATCCGGCACATAGCCGTGCCAGACCTCATGGGTATATTCCGGCAGTTCCAGGCGGGCTATTTCTGTTTTTCCCGAAGGATCAAACAGACACAGCTCTACCCGCTCCGCGTGGGCGGAAAACAGAGCGAAGTTCACCCCTTTCCCGTCATAATTTGCGCCCAACTGCTGGCCATGACCGGCCCGAATTTCAAACGTTGTATCCTTTGGCATTTTTGTTCTCCTCGATTAGTCGCAGGTAAGCAGAACCAACAAACATCCCTTTTCAGACGTTAAATCCAGCGTCTCTGGCAGAAGGCGACGCTCACCGGTAAACAGATCCCGGTAGTGCTTCCCGGCCAGCTCCTGGGGTATGGCCACCATAGTATTGGCCCACAGCATCGCATTGTCGGTGATGTCAAACACCAGACGCGGCACGGCGACGATCAGCGCCTCGTCATCTTTTATGCGGGCATAAACGATCAGATTCTCTTCCCGCTCGCCGGTCACCTTCAGCGGCAGCCAGTCGCCGTAGCGGAAAAGCGCGGGGTAATGCGGCCGCAGCCGTAACAGCGTGGCGGTGACGTACTGCTTCACGCTGCCGTCTCGCCAGCGTTGCGCATCGTTAAAAATGGTTCCATCCGCTACGCTGAGGTTTTCCGCCAGCGCGGTGAAATCCGGTTCGCGGCGGTTATCCGGGTCGACCAGGCTGAAGTTAAGCCCTTCGCTGCCCTGGTAGATGTCCGGTACGCCTGGCGCAGTCAGCTTGATCACCGTCTGGCTCAGGCTGTTCATTAACCCAGCCCGAATAAACGGCTGGAGTGCGGCACTGAAATCACGCAGGAACAGGGTGTTATCCGGGGAGAGCAGATGGCGCACGTAGTCCAGCACCACGCTCTCGTACCCTTCGTTGCTGTCGATCCAGTCGGTACGCTGCTTGGCCTCGCGCAGGGCTTTCTCAATAAAGCCGAGGAAACGCTCTTCCAGTGACTTAAGACCATCACGATCGTCTGGCGACAGCGTGGCTGGCCAGACGCCCGCCAGCGCCTGGAAGATCATCCAGGTGTCGGCGGCGTTCGGCGCGGTGCCGTCGTTGAGGAATCGAACCTGCGTCTGGTTCATCTGGCGCCAGCGCGCCAGGTTTTCCCCCCACAGATCTGGCGCTTCCGTCAGCGTGTATAGTCGCGCTCGCGCATCCTCGCCGCGTTTGGTGTCGTGGGTGGAGGTTCCCAGCAGCGCATCGGGCTGGCGGGCAAGACGAATACGCATCTCCTGATGAAAACGGGAAAGTGAAAACGCGCGCGGCGTCGGGTCGGCGCCGACTTCGTTCAGGGCCAGCTCCAGGTTATGGCGAAAGAACAGCGTATCCTCTACCGATTTCGCCATCAGCGGCCCGGTCAGTTGCTGAAAACGGGTGCGGAAAAGCGAGGCCAGCGTGTGGTCATCCTCCGGCAGATCGCCGGTGAGAATACGCACGATCAGGCTGAGCGCGGGTTCAGAGGTGTCGACGCTGGCGACCACGCGACTGAGCAGCGCCACATCCGGTGGCGTCAGCCCCTCTCCGGTGCCGTAGGTGCGATACACCGGAAACGCGATAAGCAGCTCGCGCAGGGCATGGCGGATATCCTCATGCTCCACTTCGGCGCCGTTATGCCCGGCCAGCTCGCTGGCGATTTTGAGCAGCGTGGTAAATTCACCTTCAAAATTACGATCGGTCATCAGCCCTTTGGCTTTGCGAAGTTCCGCCTGCCTGTCCACGGTCGTGCCCAGCGTCTCGTCGTAGAGCGTCTCCAGTCGCGAGAGGTTGGTATCATCCACCAGCACTTCCGCCAGCGAGGCAATAAACTCATAGCCCGTAGTACCCGAGACCGGCCACTGCTGAGGAAGCTGTTCCCCTTTGGCGAGGATCTTCTCTACCGTGATGTAGCAATCCGGCCCGGTCGCCGCACGCAGGCGCTGCAAATAGCCCAGCGGATCGGCAAGCCCGTCCACATGGTCAATGCGCAGGCCGTCGACAACCCCGGCGTGAACAAGCTCAAGGATCAGGCGGTGCGTGTCTGCGAAGACCGCCTCATCCTCTACCCGCACGCCGACCAGCCCGGTGATTTCAAAAAAGCGCCGCCATGAAAGCTGTTTCGGCGCTTCCCGCCAGGACATCAGCCGCCAGCTTTGCGCCTCGTGGATCTCAGCGATGCTCTTGCCTTCGGCATACGTGCCGGGATTAAGCGGATAGGCGGTATCATAGTAAACCAGCGCTGCGCTGTTGGTGACACTGTCACGTTTTAAGGTGATAGCCCCCCGCTCCAGCTCGGCTTCAAAGGTGTCGCCAAGAAACGGCAACGTCAGCGGTCGGGACCAGTCGATATCAAAATACGCCGCATAGCGGCTCTGCCTGCCTTGTTCTATAACATCGCGCCACCAGCGGTTTTCCAGCGAGGTCGACATATGGTTAGGAACGATATCCAGAATCAGCCCCATCCCCGCCTGTTTCAGCGCTGCCGCCATGCGGTCAAACCCTTCCCGCCCGCCAATCGCCGGGTCGATTTCGTTGGGGTCGGTCACGTCATAGCCGTGGGTGGAATCCGTGGTTGCGGTGAAAACAGGCGACGCGTAAAGATGGCTAATTCCAAGGTCTTTCATATACGGAATCAGGTCCACCACGCGATCGAAGGTCATGCCGTTGCGAAACTGAATTCGGTAAGTAGAGGAAGGGATCATAGCGCTGCTTCTCCATCAGCTAAGCGAACAACAATGCTGTTTGGCGGCAGGTTATCGACTGCCTCCGGCCAGCTAAAGATCGTTTTTCCGGGCAGGTTCGGTAAGGCGAGCGGCTTTTTGCCGATATTCAGCGCCAGCGACAGCGTACCGGACGGGAAACGCCAGCTCACGGCAACCATGCCGAGCGCCGTATGCAGGACGTTACCCTCCACGGCGCCCCGCTGTTTCAGTAGCGGGACGATAAAGCGCTGACGCAGCGCAATCAGTTCGCGCGTAGCGTGCAGCCACGCCCTGCCTTCCTCCGTGTCTGCCTTGTTCCAGTCAAGCTTCGACCGCATAAAGGTATTTACGTCATTGGGGTCCGGTACGGTTTCATCGTGCCCGGCATGGCCGGTGAACTCTTTCGCGCGCCCTTCCCGCACGGCTTTCGCCAGGTCGCCGTGGAAGTCGGTGAAAAAGAGGAACGGATGCGTTTCGCCATACTCCTCGCCCATAAACAGCAGCGGAATATGGGGCGACATAAGCAGCGCCGCGAACAGCACACGCGTTTTATCCGCGCCTGCCAGAGAGATAAGTCTCTCCCCCTGGGCACGGTTGCCGACCTGGTCGTGATTCTGAATAAAATCGACAAAAAACTGCGGAGGTTGCTCGCGACACTCTACCCCGCGCGACTTTCCGGTCTGAAGCGAGATTTCCCCCTGGTAGACAAAGCCCTCTGCCAGCGCCCGCGCCAGTTTTTTCTCCGGCTCAAAGGCAAAATCCTGATAATAGGCGTGTGATTCCCCGGTCGCGAAGACATGCGCGGCGTTGTGAAAATCATCATTCCATTCGGCGGTGAAAAGCGGCGTCTGACCATGCTCATCGCGCGGATGCAGGAAAATCACGTTGCGACTGTCTTCGGTGGTCAGATGGATATGCCGATCCGGAAATGCGTCGCGGATCCGTTGCGCTATCTCGGGAAGAATATGGGTCTCAGCGTCGTCATGGATCTGGTCGATGGCGTCGAAGCGCAGACCGTCAAGATGATACTCCGAGAGCCAGAATAACGGCGCCTCGGCGATGTATTGCCGGACGGCCTCAACCTCATAGGCAATACCGTTGCCCCACGGGGTCATACGATCCCGATGGAAAAACGCTGGCGAGAGCAACGGCAGGTAATTACCTTCCGGGCCAAAGTGGTTGAGTACGATATCCAGCACCACGGAAAGCCCGAGCGCGTGGGCGGCATCAATGAAGGCATGAAAATCATCCGGTGTGCCATAAGCCGAGTGCGGGGCATACAGCAGTACGCCGTCATACCCCCATCCGCGCGCGCCCCCGAACTGGGACACGGGCATCACTTCCAGTTGCGTAATACCCAGCCCGGCCAGATAAGGCAGTTTGTCGATGGCCGCCCTGAAGGTTCCTTCCCCGGTGAAGGTGCCGATATGCAGCTCGTAGATCACCGTCTCTTCCCACGGTCGTCCTTGCCATTCCCGCTGAGTGGGCTGGCTGCGACGCGGGTCGATCACCACCGACGGGCCGTTGACGTCAGCCTGCTGCGCGCGTGAGGCCGGATCCGGCACCGCCATTCCATCCTGTAAAACAAACTGATAAGTCGTACCGTGTCTGACGCCGGGCACGTCAATCTGAAACCAACCGTCGCCCACCGCCGCCATGGGAATGTCGGTATCGGTTAAACGTAATGTGAGATCTTTCTGCCCTTCTGCCCAGACGCGAAAACGTACAACGTCATCGGAAATAAACTCAGCACCCCAGTGCCTGCGACATGTTCTGAATTCCATTCATTGTCCTCGAATGACCACCTTTTACGCGGAACGAAATACAAGCTTAGACCAGGATCTACAGAGTGTTATGCCAGCAGGGGATGCCGCTTCGTCTATTATCTATTTATAACTCCCACTTAAGGAACACTATGCATATTCGAAAAGGATTAAGTACAGACCTCGCCCGCCTTGAATGTTGTGATTTTTCTTTCAAGGTTGATGAGATTGCAAGAGAGCCATTTCTCAATGGTGATTTGCATATCGAGGCGCTGACCGAACCTTATCTTAAAACCTATGAACTTGATCTCCAGACGCTGGAAAATCATTGCGTTAATCCGGATTCAATATTTCTTATCGCCGAAACGGATGACGGTGAAATCGCCGGTTTTATTACCGCGTCCTGCAACTGGAATAAATTTATTTCGGTGGATTACATTGCCGTGGAGCGTTCAAAACGCCGTACGGGCGCGGCGCACAAGCTGATGTCCGCCACCCACGTCTGGGCGCGAAGCCTCAATGCGCCCGGGTTACGGCTGGAGACGCAGAACGTTAATGTTTCTGCCTGTCAGTTCTATCGTCACTATGGGTTTATTCTCGGCGGTTACGATCGCTACCTTTACAACGCCCTGCCGGAAAAAGATGAGGTCGCCCTTTTCTGGTATTACATGCTGGCTTGAGAAAATATTTTATATCCGCTACCAGAAGATAGATTTGTCTGAATTTGTCAATTTTGCCCGCTTACGTTTAATTAACGACTAATCTTGGAATTCACTATTAAGGAGGCCGGTATGTCTACAGGAAATAATCACACGCTGCATTACCCTCGTCCACCGTTTGCTGAACAACCGCAAAGGGCCCCCGGGCTGGCATCGGAAATGAAGCCAATACCGGATCACGGTGAAACAAGTTATATCGGATCAGGCAAACTGGCAGGAAAAAAAGCGCTGATTACCGGCGGTGATTCCGGAATTGGTCGCGCGGTAGCGATCGCCTATGCCCGTGAAGGTGCAGATGTGGCTATTGGCTATCTCCCGGAAGAGGAGTCCGATGCGGCATCGGTCATTGCGTTGATTCGGGCCGAAGGCCGTAAAGCGGTCGCCATTCCCGGCGATATTCGCGTGGAATCGTTCTGCGATACGCTGGTGGAAAAAGCCGTCGCAGAACTGGGTGGCCTGGATATCCTGGTGAACAACGCCGGACGCCAGCAGTACTGCGAATCGATCGACGATCTCACCACGGCAGATTTCGACGCGACGTTTAAAACCAACGTCTATGCCCCCTTCTGGATCACTAAAGCTGCGCTGCGCCATTTGCAGGAAGGCGCCGTGATCATCAACACCACTTCCGTTCAGGCGTTTAAACCGAGCGCGATCCTGGTGGACTATGCGCAGACCAAAGCCTGTAACGTGGCCTTTACCAAGTCTCTGGCTCAGCAGCTGGGGCCGCGTGGCATTCGGGTGAATGCCGTCGCGCCAGGTCCATACTGGACGCCTCTTCAGTCCAGCGGCGGTCAGCCGCAGTCCAAAGTTCAGAAGTTCGGGGAAGATACGCCCCTGGGCAGACCGGGCCAGCCGGTTGAAATCGCACCGCTGTATGTGCTTTTTGCCTCAGATACCTGCTCATACGCCTCCGGACAAGTATGGTGCTCTGACGGCGGTACCGGCGTGCTGTAAAGCATTCTCTCAGACCTATCCATTTCATGGATAGGTCACATTCATTTCCCTGCTGTTCTCAAAAATCTCAGTTGAACTATGATGAACTTACTATTGAGGAGCCCATCATGTTTACTGTGAAAAAACTTGCGTTATCAACCCTGTTGACCGGTTCGGTTTTATTCTTTCCCGCGATCCACGCGGTGGCCAGCGTTCCGCAGCATGTGGTGAAACAGCAGGCCAGCGGCTACAGCGTTCAGGTTGGCGATACGATTGTCACCGCCTTTACGGACGGCAGCGTGCCGCAGGACCTGCACGCCTTACTGCGCCGGACGACGGCGGAAAATACCGATGCGTTACTGGCCAAAAACTTCCAGGCCAATCCGGTGGAAGCATCGATTAACGCGTTCTATATCGCTATGCCCGGCCACAAAATTCTGGTGGATACCGGTTCCGGTCAGCTCTTTGGCCCTGGCAAAGGCGGGCGGCTGATTGAAAGCCTGGCGACGCAGGGTATCAGGCCGCAGGACATCACCGATATCCTGATTACCCACGCGCACTCCGATCATGCAGGCGGCCTGGTCAAAGACGGTCAGCGCGTATTTACCCGCGCACAGGTGTATGTCGGCAAACCGGATATCGATTTCTTCTTTAACGACGAGAACCAGAAAAAATCTGGCTATGACCAGAACTACTTCGACGTCGCGCACAAGACCTTAAAGCCCTATCTGGATGCCGGAAAAGTGAAGACTTTCTCCGGGACGGAACAGCTTCTGCCGGGCATCAGCGGTACGGTTCACCCGGGCCACACCCCAGGGTCCGCGTTCTACACGCTGGAGAGCAAAGGTGAAAAAATTACCTTTGTCGGCGACATCATTCACGTTGCCGCAGTTCAGTTCCCACAGCCCAACGTGACGATTGCTTACGATGAGGATCAGGACGGAGCCGCCCGGGTACGCAACGCAGCGTTCGCTGAGTTTGTGAAAAACAAAGATCTGATTGCGGCGCCACATCTGCCTTTCCCCGGGATCGGGTATGTGAAGAAAGGTGAGCGGGAAGGCTACGCGTGGGTTCCGGTGACTTATACCAACCGGGACGCCCAATAAGAGAGTCTCTGCGTCCCAGGCTAAATATTTCAGCCTGGGACCGCTATCTCACGCCCTGGGCCCCGCGGCCGGGTATTAACCAGCCGGCGAAATCTGTCCGGCCCTGCGCTCAACCTGTCAGACAGCCAGCCATTTTTTTGCGTTCGCTTTCATATTCGCTTCTAGTTCACTGTCACGCGTGGCAAATACGCGGCCGAGGGGGAAACCGCTTTGTTCCAGCAGATAAGCTAGCGCGGCATATTCCCGCGGATAGTTGGCAGCAATTTTTGAATCAATCTCAACCGGGCCCAGCGGAAAGGTGAAAATACCCATGTCGTAGATGCTCTGACGATGGAACAGCTTCCATACGCCCTCTCTCTTTTCTGCCAGATCGTAGAAACGATTGTGGCATTCGCATCCAATATTAAGTTTTATATTTTCAGCGATGATCATCGCATTGGTTTCAAGAATCGCTTTGTCGCCGCGGTCGTTAAAAGTGACGACGGGCGAGCCAATCATATGTTTTGTGCGCAAATCTGAAGCGCCCATACGCATGGAACCCTCGACAAAATCGCTCGCGAGCCCTTCGAACCACGTAATTTCGATTGTGCCGTCCGGATGAAAAAGATTACGCAGCTGCTCCCATTCGCCCAGGTCGCGGTGCATCCAGCCATTCATGAGGTCGTTAAGATCCTGACGGTCTTGCAGTTGGTGAGTTTGCATTGTTTGGTTCCTGTTTGAGTTGATGCGTTCAGTTTGGACGTGAGGCGATTTATACTCAAATATATATATTTTACTAAACAATCATTTTTAATGATGAGTCAGGGTGGCAATGGAACTCCGGCACTTACGCTATTTTTTGGCTGTTGCAGAAGAAGAGCATTTTGGACGCGCGGCTGAGCGACTCAATATTGTTCAGCCTGCGCTCAGCATGCAGATTAAAGCCCTTGAAACCGAGTTAGGCGGTCCGCTGTTTATCCGCACCAGCCGTCGTGTGGAACTTACTGAGGCCGGATCGCTTCTTCTCAGCGAAGCCAGACTGATGCTGGAACAGATGGAACACACGCGTCTGGCAGTCCAGCGTGCGATACGGGGAGAGACAGGGCGTGTACGGGTCGGTTTTGCCGGTAACGCCATTTTTAGTGGCAAAATGATTACCGATGTACGTCGCTTCCGTAAAACCCATCCGGATGCAGAAGTCACCATTCAGGAAATCGCTCCCCAGAAACAGGTAGCTGCGATCCTCGCAGGGCATATTGATGTCGGTTATACACCGGATAACAGTACGACAGCCGATCCGCAGATCAGGGTGCAGAAAACCGGAAACTGGGAGATGATAATCGCAATGTGTGACGATCATCCCTTAGCCATCCATCCGCACCTCTCCGTTGAAATGCTCGCCGGTCATCCCCTGGTCCTGTACGACGCGCATGACGCCAATGAAAATCTGACTGTGCTGCTGGCGCAGCAGCTCGGGGATGGTTTTTGCGTGGCACATCGTTCAAACAGTACGCTAAGCGTTCTGGCATTTGCCGCAGCCGGGCTCGGTCTGGCGCTGGTTCCCGCCCCCCTGCAACAGGTGCAAATACCCGGACTGATTTACCGCAACCTGTATGCTCAGGCGTTGACCGCAAATCTGGTCATGATCAGCCGCATGCAGGAGCCAGGTAATGCAGTGACTGCTTTTCTGGCAATGGCTAACCTTCCCTGTTGAACAACGGCAGCAAGCTATGACGCACAATAAGATGCCCTCCTCCGATATGGATATGGACCTGATCCTGACGCTGGATGCGTTACTCAGGGATCAGAATATCACCCATGCGGCCGCGCGGCTGGGCATCAGCCAGCCGGCGATGTCTGCCCGCCTTGCGCGCCTGCGCGTCCTGTTCAATGAGCCGCTGTTTATCCCTTCCCCACACGGACGTGGGGTGTTACCTACGCCGCGCGCCGAGGCGTTAAGGCCGCAGGTCGCGACGGTTTTGCAGGGTATATCGGCGATGCTTGAACCCACCACGTTCAACGCGCAGGACAGCAACCGCACCTTTGTAATTGCCCTGCACGAGAACCCGGCGCTGATGCTGGGGGCAGAGTTGCAGAATCAGATTAGCAGCGCAGCACCAGGCATCCGCCTGCGTTTTGCGCTCCCGGAAACCCAGCTGTTGCCAGCGCAGATGGAAAATGGCGATATGGATATTTATGTCGGCGTTAATGCGGGGGCGCACGATGCATGGGTCAGACGCAAGCTGTTTGACGATGAATATGCCACCGCCCAGCGTAAAGGCCATCCGCGCGGTACGGGGCCGATGGATCTGGAAAGCTATTGCAGCCTTTCCCACCTGGTGGTTTCATCCGAGGGCGACCCGTTCGCGGGCTTTGTCGATCAGCATCTGGCGGGGCTTGGCCACCAGCGTAACGTGGTGATGTCGACGCAAAGCTATGCGATGGCGCCTGCGATTGTTGCCGGTACCGATTTGCTCTGCACCCTACCCAGACGCATGTTGCTACGGTTCACGCAAACGCTTGATATTTTTCCGCCGCCGCTGGATCTCCCGCCGATCGTCATCGGTATGTACTGGCACCCGAAAAACAGCCAGGATCCGGCTAACCGCTGGCTGCGAGAACAGCTTCTTCAGGCCGCCGGACGTCAGGTATGATCGAGGATGCTCATCAATTTTTTCAGGACCTCAGAGCGAATAATCCGGTGGCAAACCAGCGTCAGCTCGCTCTCCCGGAGTCGGTCAAGAATATCCACAAAGACGACGTTTTGTACGCATATCGCCTTCGCTGAAGCCGGCAGCATGGCGATGCCAAACCCTGCCGAGACGAGACTTATCACCGTGGGGACATCGGTGGCATTTTGCACAACGTCAGGCTGTATGCCCGCGCTGTGGCAGGCATCATAGAAATATTGCTCCAGCCCCATCCCCTCCGGGTCGCGCAGGGCGATCCACTTCTCCTCTTTCACCGACGCAAGCGTCAGCGCGGCGGAGCCCGCCAGGCTATGTTGACGAGGTAAGGCCAGCACGGCCTTTTCCGTTGTAAATGGACGGCTTTGCAGATCGTCAGGCAATAGCGGTAACGGGGCACGAATAATGGCCACATCCAGCTGGTTGCTTTGCACGCCGGTATAAAGGGTTTGCACGTTACCCGTCATCATGGAAAGGCTGATGGCGGGCCATTTCTCATGTAAAAGCCGCAGCGCGGCGGGCAGCTTACTGTCGAATATCGCACTTGAAACACATCCGAGATTCAGCACGCCCTGTTCCCCTCTGGCCGTCTGTCTGGCATCCAGAATCGCCTGATCGGTCATTAAAATCGCGACTCTGGCTTTACTGAGAAATGCCTCACCGGCTGGCGTCAGCGTCAGGCGACGATTCGCCCGGCTAAAGAGCAAGACCCCAAGACGATCTTCAAGCGTTTTTATCTGCTGGCTCAGCGCTGGCTGCGCCATGTTAAGGCGCTCCGCCGCCCGATGCATGTGAAGCTCTTCCGCCACCACGATGAAATTGCGCATCAGTCGAAACTGCATACCATGCCTTTATTATTGATAATAAAATTCATATTAAAATAGCATAAATGATGCAATTGATAGCCCTCTTCGTCCGGTTAAGAATGGAAGCCTTCATCCGAGGAGGGAAATATGAAAAACCACATCAACGATCTCAGAAGTGCTATCGAACTGCTCAAACGCCATGAAGGTCAATACCTTGAAACCAGCCATCCGGTCGATCCTGACGCGGAGCTGGCGGGTGTGTACCGGCATATTGGTGCTGGCGGCACGGTAAAACGTCCGACGCGCATTGGCCCGGCGATGATGTTTAACGCTATTAAGGGATATCCCGACTCCCGTATTCTGGTCGGAATGCACGCCAGCCGCGAGCGGGCGGCGCTCCTGTTGGGCTGCGAGCCCTCTGAACTGGCAAAACATGTCGGCCAGGCCGTGAAAAACCCGATTGCTCCCGTTGTGGTTCCGGCGGCACAGGCGCCGTGTCAGGAACAGGTGTTTTATGCCGACGATCCGGACTTCGATCTGCGTAAATTGCTTCCGGCACCGACCAACACGCCGATAGATGCCGGTCCGTTCTTCTGTCTGGGGCTGGTGCTGGCAAGCGATCCGGAAGATGCCTCACTGACCGATGTCACTATTCACCGTCTCTGCGTGCAGGAGCGCGATGAGCTCTCCATGTTTCTTGCCGCGGGCCGCCATATTGAAGTGTTCCGTAAGAAAGCCGAGGAGGCGGGCAAACCGTTGCCGGTCACGATCAATATGGGTCTCGATCCCGCTATCTATATTGGCGCCTGTTTCGAAGCCCCTACCACGCCCTTCGGCTACAACGAGCTGGGTGTCGCCGGCGCGTTACGTCAGACCCCCGTCGAGCTGGTGCAGGGTGTGGCCGTAAATGAAAAAGCGATAGCGCGTGCGGAAATTATCATCGAAGGCGAACTGCTGCCGGGCGTGCGTGTAGAAGAAGATCAGCATACCCACACCGGGCACGCGATGCCGGAATTTCCCGGCTACTGCGGGGAGGCTAACCCCTCCTTACCGGTAATCAAAGTGAAGGCCGTCACGATGCGTCATCAGGCGATCCTGCAAACCCTGGTAGGACCGGGCGAGGAGCACACCACGCTGGCCGGTTTGCCAACGGAGGCCAGTATCCGTAATGCGGTCGAAGAAGCCATCCCCGGTTTTCTGCAAAACGTCTATGCGCATACCGCTGGCGGCGGCAAGTTTCTTGGCGTATTGCAGGTGAAAAAACGCCAGCCCTCTGACGAAGGGCGTCAGGGTCAGGCGGCACTCATTGCGTTAGCCACCTATTCCGAGCTTAAAAACATTATTCTCGTCGACGAAGATGTGGATATTTTCGACAGCGACGACATCCTGTGGGCGATGACCACCCGTATGCAGGGCGATGTCAGCATCACCCATCTGCCGGGGATCCGCGGACACCAGCTCGATCCGTCTCAGGCCCCGGACTACAGCCCCTCCATTCGTGGCAACGGGATCACCTGCAAAACGATTTTCGACTGTACGGTGCCCTGGGCGCTTAAGCCCCGCTTTGAGCGTGCGCCCTTTATGGAGGTAGACCCGACGCCATGGGCGCCTGAACTGTTTAAAAAATAGCGTTAACCGGAAAATCTTCTTCACCCTTCACGGGCTGAGGGTTTCCCACAAAATAATGCCTGCACAGACGGCCCCCTCTCCCTTGAGGGAGAGGGCTGGGGTGAGGGGGAACATACGGCTCTGGTGGTCATTCCGTTCACTTAGGGCATCGCTGAAAGCCCTCAGTTTTTCTGAGGCAACGTTATAGCTTTTTCTTTCAAATTACTGGGTAACCCTCTCCTTCACGGGTGAAGAACCTCACGCTGAAATTGCCGCGTCCCCTGCTTTCTTGTAACCTTTGAGCGTTTATCACATCCCCATAAAAAATGAGACTACCGGACGCCTATGACAGCACATGTTTCCAACGATCCTTTGCATGGCGTAACGCTCGAAATGCAGGTTAACGCGCTGGTTGCGCGATATGGCTGGAATGAACTGGGCAACCGAATCAAAATCAACTGTTTTCGCAAGGACCCGAGTGTTAAATCGAGTCTGAAGTTCCTGCGCCGCACCCCATGGGCGCGGGCGGAAGTTGAAGCCCTCTACCTCGACTCTCTTCACGATGACGGTAACGGGGAACAGGACGAACCGGCGTTTAATCCCTGGACGGATAGCCGGACACCCAGGAGCTAACACGCAAATGATGCGACACGTAAAACGGACTGGCGCGCTGCTTGGCTGCGCGCTTTTACTGGTAAGTTGCACTTCCAAACCACCCAAATCACTCGTTACCCCGCTGCCGCAGGCGAAACCTCTACAGCAGACTAACGAACCCATGCGCGGGATCTGGCTGGCGACCGTCTCCCGTCTCGACTGGCCTCCCGTGTCATCGGTGAATGGCCGTAGCGCGGACCAGCGTATCGCCCAGCAACAGCGGGCGCTGACGGACAAGCTCGATAAGCTGAAAAAACTTGGGATCAACACCGTCTTCTTTCAGGTAAAACCGGACAGTACGGCGCTGTGGGCCTCTAAAATACTACCCTGGTCAGATACCCTGACGGGGACTATCGGGGAAGATCCCGGTTACGATCCGCTTCAGTTTATGCTGGATGAAGCGCACAAGCGCGGGATGAAGGTTCATGCCTGGTTTAACCCGTACCGCGTTTCCACCAACACGAAGCCGTCGACCATCGCCGCGCTTAACCGCACCTCGTCGCTTCATCCTTCCAGCGTGTACGTCCAGCATCCGGAGTGGATCCGCACCTCGGGGGATCGTTTTGTTCTCGACCCGGGCATTCCCGACGTGCGGGAATGGATAACCCAGGTGGTGATGGAAGTGGTAAATCACTACCCTGTCGACGGCGTTCAGTTCGATGACTATTTTTACACCGAGACGCCGGGGTCCACCCTGAATGATGCCTGGACCTTCAGGCGCTATGGCGAAGGATTTGCGTCAAAAGCGGACTGGCGTCGACACAATACGCAGCAGTTGATTGTGCAGGTCTCAAGGGCGATCAAGCAGGCTAAACCTGAGGTCGAATTTGGCGTTAGCCCGGCGGGGGTCTGGCGCAATCGCTCCTTCGACCCGGCAGGCTCGGACACGCGCGGTGCCGCAGCCTATGATGAATCCTACGCTGACACGCGCAAATGGGTACAGCAGGGTTTACTGGATTACATTGCGCCGCAGATCTACTGGCCCTTCGCCCGCGACGCGGCACGTTACGATGTGCTGACAAAATGGTGGGCTGACGTGGTGAAACCGACCCATACCCGCCTGTATATCGGGATCGCGTTCTACAAAGTGGGCGCGCCTTCCAGAAACGAACCGGACTGGACGGTGAACGGCGGCGTACCGGAGCTGAAAAAACAGCTCGACCTCAACGATTCACTGCCAGACGTTAAGGGCACCATCCTGTTCCGTGAAGACTATCTTAACCAGCCGCAGACGCAGGAGGCGGTAAATTACCTCCGGGGACGCTGGGGTAGTTGACTGAAAAAAGGCAGAAACGTCCTGTTTCTGCCTTTCTTTTACGGCTTCGGCCCGAACATCGCCTCAAGCTGTTTTGCGTCTGGCATACCCACGACCTGTTGCAGTTCGTTTTGCTCATTCAGGTAATAAATAGCCGGTGTGGCATTCGCGCCGAGACTGTCCATTAGCCTCTGGTGATTTTGCAGGATCTCAACGGTTTCCCGGGAAGCCGCAGCTTCAGGTTTCGGCAGCTTTTTCCCGCCGGACAGCTCGTACGTTTTCCAGGCCGACACCGGATCTTTCGCATTCAGGATCGCGGAGGCGTTACGCCCGCTGTTCGGGTTAAGAAATGCAACCAGCAGCGTATTGAGCTGAACCTTGCCAGCCTTCACCCACGGCTGCGCTTCAGCCCAGAACTGCTTGCAGTACGGGCAGAACGGGTCGGCAAAGACGAAGACTTTGCGCGGGGCACTCTCCGCGCCCTCTTTCAGGGGATGCGCCGCATTGAGCTTTTTCCACATCTCGCGGCCCATCGGGGCGTAGATCTCTTTCTGGAAAAAGGCCTCGCTGAGGTTGGTTCCCTTCTCATCATAAAGATAACCAGACACGACGTGCTTTCCGTCAGGGGTCAGAAAGAGCGTCACGCCCATGTCCTGATATTTCCCCAGCCACGCTGGCGCGCCGCCGGGGGCGTCAATTTTCTTGATGATTTTGATGTCCTGCTGTTCACTGAAGTGCTTCACCACATCCGGAAGCGACTCCTCTGCCCTGACCAGCCCTGTAACCATCAGAGCAGAGAGTAACAGCACCTTTTTCTTTGCTAACCGTTGAAGCATAACGACCCCTTTAAAATATTGGTTTTCAGAGTGGTCGAAGTTTATTGCCCTGTCAACGCTTCATAAATATCCTTGAGGCGACTACGCAAAAATCGCACGGCTTTGTGTTTGCGGGATAATAACGCCTGCACACTGTCGCCTGTTTCCTCTGCCAGCATCTTCATGCTGTAGCCCTCAAATTCCGTTTTTTCAAACACCTCGCGCTGAGGTGGCGGCAGTTCCGACAGGGCTTGCCCCAACTCTTCCCATAGCAGCATGTTGAGATACTCTTCCTCCGGCGTTTGCGGTACGCCGAATAACGTTTCTGCAATCTCCTGCTCAGGAAAGTCTTCGTCATCTGCTGTCAGGTACCCCGGCAGTGAAACCTCGTGCTTTTTTCGCGCCCGGTCGATCATCTCATTTCGTGCGGCGCGAAACAGCCAGGCGGCGACGTTCTCGACCGGTTGTTCCACTTTCATCAACTGCCAGGTCACTTCCTGAAGAATATCATCGACATCATCACGAACCGCAGTCCGTCCGCGAATGAAGGCTTTTAGCCGCGCGCGGCAGGCATTGAGTGCCGAGATCAGTAATGATTCCCCCACCTCACCGGCTTTCATATTGCTCACTCGGCTTCCGGCGCTTTCGCACCGTTATCATCTCGCTTTTCATCCCGGCCATCGTGCCACCGGCAATGACCGTGGCGCCCAAATCCCGCCCGACGCTGCTGAATGAAGGCCTCACGTTGTTCGGGGCTCATATTCATCCATTGTTCGTGCATACGGCGGTGCGCACCGAACATACCAGGACGGAAACCCAGCCCACCGAAAAGAATGCGGCTCAGCAGCAGGATCCCCAGCGCCTGCCAGAAGCCAATGGCTTTAACCCCCAGGATGGCCGGGAGCAACGCGTTCCACAGGGACATGACCAGCAGGCCAAGCACCACGAACAGGACTGCGCCAATCACGATGCCCTTACCCATACGATGGCGGCCCAAACCACGCCCGTGACCTTTTCCGTGCATATCAAAATTTCTCATGTGTACCTCGTTTATGTTGAATGATTATGGTCTCTGATGAGGTAGACGGATGAGGAACAGAAATATTGCCGGGGAAAGATAAAATTTATGTCATAGCGGCTTTGTACGGATAACAGTAATGGCTGAAGGAGATTGTGCAGCGGCTACATGCAGACATTAAAAAGGCTCCCTCAGGAGCCTCTCTGAACATCACGCCGTAGCAGGCAAACTAAAGCTCGAGATACTCTGGGACAGCTGCTGCGCCTGCTCCTCCAGCGAGGCCGCGGCGGCGGCGGATTGCTGCACCAGCGCCGCGTTCTGCTGGGTCACACCGTCCATCTCCGTTACGGCCTGCCCAACCTGACCAATCCCGCGGCTCTGCTCTTCTGAGGCAACCGAAATCTGTTCCATCAGCGTATGCACTTTATTCACAGAGCTGATAATAGAATCAATCACCTCTCCCGAACGATTCACCAGTTGTGCACCGTTTTTCACGCTGGAAACAGACTGGGCGATAAGGCTTTCGATATCTTTCGCCGCCACCGCGCTTTTTTGTGCCAGGGTGCGCACTTCACTTGCTACCACGGCAAATCCTCGCCCCTGCGCGCCAGCACGCGCCGCTTCAACGGCCGCGTTTAGCGCCAGAATATTAGTCTGGAAAGCAATGCTGTTGATGACGCTGGTGATGTCCTCAATACGCTTCGAATTGGACGCGATAGTATTCATCGTTTCGATGACTTCACGGGTTACCGCTTCACCGGTATGGGCATTTTTCACGGCATCCTGCACCAGCTTACCGGCCTGGAAAACGTTGTCGGTGTTATTCGCCACCGTCGCGCTCAGCTCTTCCATGCTGGCGGCCGTCTGGGTCAGGGCCGAAGCCTGTTGCTCGGTACGGGAGGCCAGGTCGATATTGCCTGAGGCAATTTCCTGCGCCGCATGCGTCACGGTGTGGCTGGCATCGCGCACCTGAGAAATGGTGGAGAGCAGCGCCTGGCGCATCTGCTCCATCGAGGACATCAGGTGATCGATTTCATTCCCGGAATCACGCTTAATCGGTACCGGTACGTCCAGCTTCCCGGCCGCAATCTGGCGACAGTGCTCGCGCGCCAGGTTCACCGGCGCAAAGACCACGCGTTTCATCAGCAGGCTGACGGCGAAGATCACCACCACGAACAGCACCGCAATGCAGGCGATAATAACCAGACCCGACACGAAATTATGGCTCGCATCCTCGTTCAGCGTTTTGGCGTACTTCTGGTGAACGGAGAGAACCTGATCGAGCACAATTTCATATTGGCGATCGAGTTGAGACACCACGGGAATAAGAGCGTTGAACCGCGACACATCGTGAGCGGCGGCAGCGGCGATGAGAGGCGCCAGTCCCTGGTTACGGTAGTTTTGCCACGCCTCCTGGTAGGCAGTGACCAGTGTGGCTTCGTCCGGCAAACGCGGCGAGGCCATAAACGCCGAAAATGCACTATCGGCTTTGGTCAGCGCCTCTTTAACCGAGGCCAGTTTCGCAGACGGGTCGGTAGCGTCCCCCGCTTCCACCATTTTCACATACTCCATAACCCTGACGCGCAGGGTTCGGCTGTGGTTAATGGGATCAATAATGGACAGAACCACCTGAATTTCTTTGTTCACATTATCCAGCGAAGTATTACTTTTAATGATGAGCCCAACGCTGGTGATAGTGCTGGCCACAAAGAAGAAAAGCAGGGAAAACAGGATAATCAGGGATGATTTTTTCAACGACATAACACACCTCAGGGATATAATTTCCCTTTGGTTATCGGCTGAATCCAATCTTTAATTAATTAAAGTTATTGATGTCACCCTCAGACGTTACCCTGTCACTCTACGGCCTTGTATCGCCGTTGCAGGGTGGCATCCAGCTTACGCTGGATCGGCTCCGGCGTTTCCCCTTCAATCAGTTTGCCAATCAGATCAAAGCAGTGCCAGGCGAGCTGGCGGTTATCCTGACGAACGGTATCGACAGGAATGGTTAGAGAATCATAGAGATAGTGATCGTCAAAGCTGGCCAGACGCATATCGCTTTGCAGCAGATTATGTTGCCCCATATAGCGCAACACCCCTTCCAGCAGACCGCAGGCGGCGGTAAAAAGGGCTTTTGGCGGGCGGCCCAGGCGTGCGCAAAGCTCGGCAAACATTTCGTAGCCGGAGCTCGGATGGTAATTACCATGAATGATCCACTCCGGACGTAACTCGACGCCAGCGTCACGCAGCCCCTGCTTAAACCCTTCAAGACGGTCACGCGTCGGGGAAAGCCGCGGCTGACCGCCGAGGAAGTAGAACTCATCCGGATGCTGGCGCGCGATGTCGGCCACCAGTGTGGCGGTTGGGGTAATTGAATCGGTGAGAACCAGCGGCAGAGAACTGTCGTTCATATGACGGTCAAAGAGCACAACGGGCAACTGTTCGCTCAGCTTTTGATAGTCCGCGTCGTTGAGCATGCTGGAGGCGACAATCAGCCCGTCCACCTGGCGGGCCACCATGTTATTGACCACCACCGTCTCCTGGCCCGGATTTTCATCGCTACAGGAGATCAGCAGCTGAACACCCGCCTCGCGGCAGAGGGTCTCCAGCTCATGAGAAAAAACGGCAAACCCGTAGTTGGTGATTTCCGGTACCACCAGACCAATGGTGTGGCTGCGGTTGTCCCGCAGCGAACGGGCGTGAATGCTGGGCTGATAATGATGTTCTTTGGCAATCGCCAGCACACGCTCGCGTGTCTCCTCCGCCACCCGAAGCTCTTTGCTGCGGCCGTTCAGAACCAGGCTGGCGGTGGCTTTTGATACCCCCGCGAGCTCCGCGATATCTTTAATGGTGACGCGTTTTGTTTTTCTCACAACGACTTAGATCCGGCTGCCAAAACCTCTATTCTATCATGCAGCTGCGCAGCGACCAGTAGCGTAATGTGATATCGGACGCACCTTCGAAGCGTACCTGGGCCGGATGGTCAGGAAAATAGCGGCTGCTCATGACGCCTTCACCGTGATTGATGAAAATTTCGACGCTGGAACAGTCGCACAGCACGCGTAAATGATGAACATTGCCCTGCCAGTAGCGGGTCAGCGTGTCTGTGGTTTTCAGACTGGCGCGTTCCAGGCGGATCCCCTCATCATCCACAATCAGCCGCAACGCGCCGGCAAAATCCACGTTCACGCTCGATGCGCTCAGTTCGAACTCAAGACGCGTTCCCGCCAGCACCGGGGCATCGCTGGCGCGTCCCTGCCAGAGATGTTCATCCTCGCGCAGCGTTTCCAGCTCACGGACGGGGGTTTGCCAGAGCTTACCGTCGCGGTAGCGCAGTTCGCGAGGACAGGTCATCTGGTGGATCCAGCCGTGCGCCCGCGTAGGCTGGAGCATCTCTTCGCCGTCCGGCACACCCATCCAGCCGATGAGGATGCGGCGGCCATCTTCTGCCACCGTGGTTTGCGGCGCGTAAAATTCGAAACCGGCGTCAAGCTCATGCAGCTCGCCGTGCGCAAATGCAGGCGTTTGATAATCAAATACCCCACGCATCCAGACGGCCGGATAGGTGTTGAGATAGCGATGCGGTTCGCGCGCCAGCCCCTGCGGGCAGCAGATCAAGACGTGTGTGCCATCAAGCTCAAACAGATCCGGGCACTCCCACATATAGCCCGCGTCCGTGAGTCCGTTGACGCCGTGACCGGCGATTTCGCCGCAGGACGCCCAGATGTGTAAATCGGCTGACGTAAACAGCAGCACCTTGCCGCGCTGCTGTCGATCCTGCGCGCCGAGCACCATGTACCACAGCCCGTCATGCCACCATACTTTCGGATCGCGGACGTGCCCGGTGTACCCGTCCGGCAGGGGCAACACCGGTCCCAGTTTGGCAAACGTGCCATCGTCATTTTGCACCGCCAGACACTGCCAGGCGGTGCGGCCGCCATCGTCAAACTTAACGTTGCCGGTATAGCACAGGGTCAGCACGCCGTTGTTATCCACGGCGCTGCCGGAGTAACAGCCATTGCGGTCATACTCTTCGTCAGGCATCAGCGCCATTGGCTCGTGCTGCCAGTGCACCAGATCTGCTGAGCTCCAGTGCCCCCAACACTTGTAGCGATGATCGCAGCCCAGCGGGTTCCACTGATAAAACAGATGGTAGCGCCCGGCAAACCAGATAAACCCGTTCGGATCGTTCATCAGCCCTGTCACCGGCGCGGGATGCCACTGCGGATAGTGGCTGTCCGCCAGCGCACGCGGCTGGCCTTGCATAACGGCCTGCAACACGGCAGGCCAGCGGGAAGATAAGGTCATTATTCAGAGTCCGTTTTATATTTCAGCAGCAGAGAGACGGTGAACGCCACGCCAAAGGCAATCACCATGCCGATAATATAGTTGAGCAGCGAGCTGGCCTGGACAATCGCCATGCCGGGAAGCGCCGTCAGGCCAACGGCGGTCATGTAGACATGCACCGACACCACCCAGGCACCGCCCGCCGCACCACCGATCAGCGCCGCGATAAACGGCTTCACAAAACGCAGGTTGATGCCAAAAATTGCCGCTTCGGTGATGCCCAGCATCGCGGAAAACGCCGACGGTAAGGTAATGGCTTTGATTTTGGCATCGCGGGTTTTGAACCACACCGCCAGACACGCCCCGCCCTGCGCCACGTTCGCCATCGCCCAGATCGGCAGCAGGAAGTTAACGCCAATCGACGGATTACCCAGCAGCCCGGCCTCAATGGCGTGGAAGCTGTGGTGAATGCCGGTAATGACAATCACCGAATAGAGCCCACCAAACAGCAGCCCGGCCAGCCAGCCCGCGTGGGCAATCAGAGTGCTAAGAATGAAGGAGATTCCGTCGCCCAGCGCGCGTCCCGCCGGGCCAATAATCAACAGCGCAATGAAGCCGGAGATAATGACGGTCAGGAACGGCGTCAGGATCAGATCTAACGCATCCGGGATGGCCCGGCGCAGCTGTTTTTCCACAATGCTCATAAACCACACCGCCAGCAGCACCGGGAAGACGGTTCCCTGATAGCCAATCATGGCGATTTCAAGACCGAAGAAGTTCATGGTGTGGAAGCCGGACGCTACGCCCCAGGCGTTGGTCAGCGCCGGATGAGTCAGGATGCCGCCGAGCGTTGCCCCCAGATACGGGTTGCCGCCAAACTCCCGCGCGGCGGTGAAGCCAATCAGGATCGGCAGAATAATAAACGCCGCCGAGCTGCACATATCCAGCATGATATAGAGCGCGTTATCCGGATTAACCCAGCCGTAGGTTTTAACCATCCCCAGCAGGCCCATCAGCAGACCCGAGGCCACGATCGCCGGGATAATCGGCACGAAGATGTTGGAGAGCAGACGCGCGATACGCTGGAACGGGTTCAGCTTGCGGGCCGCAATATCCGCCGCTTCCGATTTACTGGACTCGCTAATCTCTGCCGCCTGAATAAACGCGGCGTAAACCTTATTCACCACCCCGGTGCCGAAGATTACCTGCATCTGCCCGGCGTTTCGAAAACAGCCTTTCACGCCTTCAACCTTGCCGATAGCCTGTTGGTCGGCAAGCGCATCATCGACCAGCACCAGACGAAGGCGCGTGGCGCAATGTGCCGCGCTGGCAATGTTCTCTTTGCCACCGAGCAGCGGAATAAGCTCGCGCGCAATATGATTAAAATCCATAGATACCTCTTCCTGACCTCTTTTTATGGTGTTCGAAACGCCCCCGCGATGCGGGAGCGTGAAGGGTTAAAACCAGGTTTCCATCTGCACCCCAAAGTTCCATTCCCCGCCCGCGTTGAAGCCGCTGCTGCCAAAGGCGTCATCGCTGGCGTAGTTATCCAGCTTGCTGCTCCAGTCCATCCAGGTGGCGAACAGGCGCAGCTCCGGACGGCTGAAGAAATCGCCAATTTTGCCCGCCTTTAACGTCGGGGCGAAGGTCAGCTTGTAGAAGCTACCGTTAACCGCATTGCGATCCTTGTAGCCTTCCGGGCTTAAATCCATGTACTGATAGCTGCCTTCGAACGCGAGGGCGAAATTCTGGGTCACCTCTTTGATCAGACGCGTATTGAGCGTGACCCACTCATAGCTGTCGCCCTTCACGTAGCGGTCCTTACTGCTTTGCGCCAGCACGGCGGGCGCAATGTGCCAGCCACCGCCCAGCGGCGTGACACCGTAACTTGCAAAACGCCAGGTATCGGCTTCTGACAGCAGCGCGCCGTCTGAACCAATGCTTTTCACCTCGGCGCCCAGACCGTGGCCGTAAAGCAGCGCCGTTTTGGCGGAACCTTCCCGCAGGCCGTAGAAGCTCTCGTTATGCAGACCAACCAGCGCATGTACCCCGTTATTGGCCGCGTCGGTTTTAATCGGATCGCCGTTGCTGTCCTTACGGTCGTCATTATCTTTTGCCCGTAAGCCGCTGACCATCATCTGCACCGGCCCGGCGAAGTGATTCATGCTGAGGATGTAGTTCTGAACGTTGTTGTCGATCTCCTCTTCGCTGCCGAAGTTACGGCCATAAAGGGAGAAGTTACTGCGCAGCGTATCGTTCCACTTCACGTCGTAGACGCCGCCGCCGGTCCCGGCGAGAAACACCACGTCGGAATCCAGCCAGTGAATGTCGAAGTTGTCGCGGTCAAAACGCTTACCCGCCCAGAAGGTACTGCCCTTCAGCGCACCGGTAAAGTCTGGCAAATTGCCCAGCTCGGCAAAGGCCTGACGAATGTTCAGGTCGCTGCTGTCTGCCGACCAGTCGTTATAGGTTTTCTGGCCGTCGGCCAGCATCGCCTTAAAGCGCGTCGTCGCACCATTCTCCAGCGTCTGTTTGTGCTCAACATTCAGCTCAACGTAGGTATCCGCTTCGTTCCCCAGACGCCCGATGGCGCCGCCCGTTTCCCCGGCGGGCGTCAGATAAGGGCCGCTTTTGCTGCTGGAGGCCGCGTCGTTCATCAGCAGGCCGGAACGGGCGTAACCGTGAAATTCAAAACCGCCTGTCCGGTCGGCTTTTTCTTCCAGCACCGTGGTACGTTGCGCCACCGCCTGTGTGGAGGTTTGCGCTTCCTGCTGCGCAGCCACCAGCTGCTGTGTTTTCTGTTCCGCTGCCGTGGCGCGCTTTTCAGCAACCTGCGCGCGGGTTTCCGCCTCCTGCAAACGCTGCTCCAGCGCCGCCAGGCGCGCTTCGATAGGTGTCATATTCGTCTGGGCAAAAACAGAGGTACTCCCGGCCAGCATGCCTATCATCACGGCAAGTCTGCGTTTTTTATACATTTTGTCGCATCCCTAATAACTATCGGTGAAAGTGCTAAATTGCTAAACCGGTTTAGGCTGATGATACTAAACCGTTGAATTTTGGATCGGCAACGTTTTTTGCTAAACCGTTTTAGTAAGTGTGATCGAGGCGACAATTCAGGCCGCCGACCGGTGGCCTGGAGAGGTGAATTACAGTTCGTGATGATAAGGCAGCGCGGTCATTGCCCCTTTTGCGGTTGTCGCCAGCGCCCCACAGCGCTGCGCCAGCGTGATGACCTCTGAAAGACGGGCCTGGCCATCACGAGCCAGACCGAACAGCAGCCCGGCGACGAAAGCATCCCCCGCGCCGGTGGTATCAATGCATTCCACGGGTGATGCAGGATAGTGCGTCAACGCGCCTTTCTGCCAGGCGGTTACGCCCTCTTTTCCCTGCGTCACCAGCACCAGCCTGGCCGGACAGGTGCGCATCAGCGCCGCCAGCCCCTCATGGACCTGCGCATTTCCGGTTAAGAACGCCAGCTCTTCCACCGAGATTTTCACCACATCTGCACAGGCTAATGCCCGCTCAAGACACTGACGCAGCTCGACTTCATCGTGCCAGAGATCGGCGCGGATATTGGGGTCAAAGCTGACGAATCCCCTCGCCTGTTTGATCGCGGACATCGCCTGAAACGTCGCGGAACGGCTGGGTTCGGCGCTGAGCGCGATAGAGCAGACGTGCAGCCACTCCCCGGCGCGGAATGGCGGGAGATCGGCAGAGTCGAGGAACAGATCAGCGCTCGGGCGAACCATAAAGGTAAAGGAACGTTCACCGTCGTCATCGAGATCCACCACCACTGTGGAGGTGCGATGCTGCGGGTCGAGCCGCAGCCATTCTGTATTAACCTGCTCATCCGCAAGCGTTTTTTGCATAAAGCGCCCGAAGGGGTCGTCGCCCACCCGGCCTATAAAGGCGCTTCTGCCGCCCAGACGCGCAATCCCTACCGCGACATTGGCCGGTGCGCCGCCCGGACATTGCAGCAGTTTGCCCTCTCCGTCGGGCAACAGATCCACCACGGCATCGCCAAGTACCCAGATCGTCTCCATATCACCTTCTTAGCTAAATCATGTTAAACCGGTTTAGCTATTTAAGCACAGGCAGGGTGTCGGGGAAATATGGCGAGGGAAAATTTGCTTAACCCACCCGATGGGGCCAGTGGATATCACCTACGCCATTGAGCTGCGGGCGGGCGAACAAAAAGCCCTGGAAGCGGCGAATACCGGCGGATTCAAGCCAGCACCACTCTTCTATCTTCTCAATGCCTTCTGCGACCAGCGTAATCTCCAGATCGGTGCAGCAGCTGATTATCGACTTCACAATCGCCTGCTTGGGCCCGCTCAGGTGGATATCGCTGACGATCTCTCTGTCGATTTTGAGCTTATCCGGCTGGAACCGCGTGAGCAGTGAAAGACCAGCATAGCCGGAACCAAAATCATCTATCGCCAGCCCAACCCCTTCCGCGCGCAGCTGTTTAATGGCGCTGTTAAACTGGTTGAAGCCAGAGATCATCTCGCTCTCAGTGACTTCAATGATCACCTGCTCTGGCTGTAGATTGTGCTTTTTGATCTGCGTTACCAGGAACTCTACCGCGCCCGGCACGTTAACCAGCGACATTGGCAGCAGGTTCACCGCCAGTTTGTGGCTGCCGATGCCGAGCTTTTGCGCCAGCGCAAAGGTCCAGGCTTTGGTTTGCAGGTCGACTTCGTAAATCTGTTCACGCTCGAGACTACGGAAGAAATGCTCCGGACTGCCGCCGTCGTTTCCGCGTATAAGCGCTTCGAGAGAACTGATTTTGCCTTCGGACGGCTCGACAATGGGTTGCAGCGCAAACTGGCAGGGCTGTCCCGCCAGCAGACCTAACCCTTTACCAAACGGCGCGCGCTCTCGCGAAAGCGTCCATTTATCAGGCTCATAGTCCGAAGCGGGTGGGATAGCGGTTTTGCCGGTGATAAAGGTCTGAATAAATTTGAAGACCCGATCCTCAGAAGTCAGATAGCTTTCCAGCTTGCTGTAATGCAGAACCGACGCCAGAACCGCTTTCGGGGTCTGAACATCCAGGTCAAACAGCAGCATTCCCACGTCTTCGAAACGTCTGCGCGGGCCGTAATCGCGCATCAGCTCCACCACGCCGGTATGCCGGTCATCCGCACGGATGGTGTTAAAAAGCGCGACGACGCTCTGTTCCGTGCCTTCGAGAATTTGCAGAACGTCACGTCCACGGGAGAGAAGAATGCCTGAGATGCCCTGCTCCGTATTACGGATCCTGGCCTGTTCAACCAGCGCGCTTAACGCTGCGGAGGTGCAGGTTAAGCTCAGCTGGCTTCGATAAATAAGAGTTGTCAGCACAGAAACGGGGTCCGGTATGGGGTATACGCCTGAACGGTACTGTTTAACACAGTTCCCCGGTGTGACCTAATCTATTCCACGTCGGGCTTAATTCTCCCCGATACGGCTGTCGATCCGCGTCTGCATATAATCGTAGAACGGATTCGACGTCACGCGCATCAGCGCATCTTTGCCAACGCTCAGAACCGATGTTTCTCCCCACAGGGCTATCGTCCCCAGGCTGATACCGTAGTGGTTTTTCACCTCAGGATGGCGGCCATACAGATCGTCATCAGGCGGGAACGGAATAGCAACATGCGACAGGGAATAAACCTCCTGCGGATACGCGACAGACAGCGGCATCACCGTTTCCCGGGTGCTACCCGCTGGCGTTGTCTTTGCCACCATATCAAACCTGTCGGGGCTGGCATTGGTCACAATTGTGACACTGTAACGCCTTTTTGCCCCGGGCAGCAGGTCAGCCACCGCCGTCCAGGACGATGGCCTGAACAGTGGACGGAAACTCCCGGCCTGGTTGATATCAAAAACTACCAGTTCGCTGCCGTTTGCCGGAAGCTGGTCAAACAGCCCGCTGACCACGGCGCGGGTACTGACCGTTGAATCCATGACCGACTGAAACGCCAGCACCGGCGGAAGCTGCGCCAGTTTGTGATCATGAACATCGCGGTTTATCTGCTCATGCAGCGCCTGGGTAAGCAGCCAGGACTGACGTGCTGCATTCACCGGGAACGAATTGTATTTATAAGGATTATATTCCGGCGAAATATTGAGCCACGCGGCTTTGGCAAACGCCGGTAACATGGCCGGTAGCCCGGCGAACCCGGCAAAGCGCGCAAACGCCGTGACGCCAATCATCGGTGAGAGCAAAACGATCTGCTGAGGTTTACGCAGTTCAGGCGCATCAAGAGCGTCGAGGGCGTATTTCATCGCCAGCGCCCCGCCGTTGGAGTAGCCCACCAGATGCAGGGGGAGATCGTTCCCCGTCAGGCGTGTCGCTTCACGAACCGCAAGGCGCGATGCGGCCAGCCAAGCCTCCCAGTCAACGTCTGTCAGCGCGCCCGGCGCCGTGCCGTGTCCGGGCAAACGAGGCACTACGGCCACAAAGCCGTGCTGTTGATAATTCACAGCCAGATGCCTGACGCTGTAGGGCGAATCCGTCAGACCGTGTAGCAATACCACCGCCCCGCGCGGCTTTCCGGCAGGCATCAGCACGAACGACCGGTTTGCATCCGGGGAAAAGTGTCCTGGCCACACCAGGCTCTGGCGGTAATAACGGTTCAGCGGCGTGCGCTCTGCGGGTGTGACATTCGCCGTCACCTCAGCGTCGAGAGCGGTGAAGATGGCGTTTTCCCGCGCGACATACGCTGCGAAGGTCGCGTTATCCATCTCCTGCACGGACATTTCGTCAGCCCGCCAGGTGTGCCAGTGATGCAGGGCCGGCCCCTGCTGCGAAAGATAAACCCGCACCGCCAGCAGCACGAGCACAATGATCCCGATGACCATCGCTATTTTTTTTGCGAGAGCCATCAGGCGCACGCTGACCCGCCAGGGCAAATTCGCCATGTTAGGCTCCCTCCCTTATCCACAGAGCGTTCATCTTACCAAAAAATGTGAAGAGGCTGACGTATTCACCAAATAGATACCGCTCAGGCCGGACACTGCACCAAAAGTGAACTACGCTGCACAAATGTTGAGCATCTGTTAAACAAATATTGCATTAACTTTGCTGCACAGCGCGTTTTCGCCGCAATGTGAACATGGCACGCGTCCTGCATTGTTAATCCGGTAACAGAAACCCGGCCTTTGACAGCCAGTTAACAGCGAGGCGGTATGACGACCAAACCTGAGGTGTTGAGCCGTATCGAAGCGACCTTTAGCCAGCTCACCCCGAGCGAAAAACGGGTGGCAAGCTGGATGCTGGCGCACGTCGGGCAGATCCCCTTTGAAACGGCAGAGAGCGTGGCGCTGGCCACGGCAACCAGCGGGATCACCGTCGGACGCTTTCTGCGCAAGCTGGGCTATCGCAACCTGGACGACGCCAAAAAAAGCCTGCGCAATCCCCACCAGCCCTGGGGCATTAACGAGCGTCTCGACTCCTGGAAGCAGCAACAGCCGCTGTCGGATCGCCTTCAGCACTCCCTGTCGCTGGAGGTGGACGCCATTGCCCATGTTTACCAGCTGGCGCAAAGCGAAACGTTCAGGCAGGTGGTCCAGCAACTTACCCATGCCGACGCCGTTTTCGTGCTGGGGATCCAGTCCACGCGCGGGATCGCCAATGCATTCTTCAGCCATCTGGAGTATCTGCGCCCGCGGGTGAGCTATTCCGAAGGGCTCTCCGGTAGCTGGGTGGAGTCGCTTAACTCCGGCTTTGCGAACCCGTATATCGTGCTGACGGATACCCGCGCCTACTCCGCCATTGCCCGTCAGTACTGCCGCGTGGCGAGCGAAAAAGGCCTGGCGATGGCGCTGATCACCGATATCTGGTGCCCGTGGGCGCGGGATTACCCGATTGATTTGCTCCAGGTGAAGACCGATACCGGCCATTTCTGGGATTCGCTGGCGCCGGTGAGCTGTCTCTTCAACCTGCTGCTGTCGGGCGTTGTCGAGGCGCTGGGCGATGCGCTGCCGGAACGTCTGGCAATCAACCGACAACTACAGCAAGAGTTTGGTCAATTTGAACGCTAAAGGAGCGGAGCTATGCCTGAAGAGAGTCAACTGATTGATGTGGCGAAAACCTTTCCCACGCTGCATATCGATCTGAAATACGCGACCGCCGATAACATCACTGGCCGCCCGATCTACCAGCACGCCGCGTGCCTGTTGCATACGGATGCCGCCACCGCGCTGGCGAAAGCGATCAGCATCGCCGCGCTGGCCGGTCTGAAGCTGGTGGTTTACGACGCCTACCGCCCCCAGCAGGCGCAGTCGCAACTCTGGGATGCCTGCCCCAATCCGGAATACGTGGTGGATGTCGCAATTGGCTCTAACCACAGCCGGGGCACCGCCATTGACGTCACGCTGATGGATGAACACGACAACGTGCTGGATATGGGCGCCGGGTTTGACGAAATGCACGACCGTTCTCATGCCTGGCACCCTTCCGTTCCGCCCGAGGCGCAGCGAAATCGTCTGCTCCTGAACGCCGTGATGTACGGCGGCGGTTTTGTGGGCATCAGCAGCGAGTGGTGGCATTTCGAACTGCCGAACGCCGCCAGCTACCCGCTGTTAGATGACCAGTTCGCCTGTTATCCGACCACACACTCACTCTAATTCTGGAGCCCGGCCATGAAAACTACGCTGCTTACAACCCTGATTGCCGCTACGCTCGCCCTGAGCGCCCCTCTCGCGCTGGCGGCGGTGCCAAAAGATATGCTGGTGATTGGGAAAGCTGCCGATCCGCAAACGCTGGATCCGGCGGTCACTATCGATAACAACGACTGGACGGTGACCTACCCCTCGTACCAGCGTCTGGTGAAATACAAGCCTGGCACCACGGAGGTGGAAGGCGATCTGTCGACGGGCTGGAAGGCGTCTGACGACCAGAAAGAGTGGACGTTCACCCTGGCAGATAATGCAAAATTCTCCGACGGCACGCCGGTGACCGCCGAAGCGGTCAAGCTGTCGTTTGAACGTCTGCTGAAAATTAATCAGGGACCTTCCGAAGCGTTCCCGAAAGATTTGAAAGTGGACGCGGTGGATGAGCATACGGTGAAATTCACCCTCAGCCAGCCGTTCGCCCCGTTCCTCTACACGCTGGCCAATGACGGCGCGTCGATCGTCAACCCGGCGGTGCTGAAAGCCAATGCCGCCGACGATGCGCGCGGTTTCCTGGCGCAAAACACCGCGGGTTCCGGACCGTTTATGCTGAAAAGCTGGCGGAAAGGTCAGCAGCTGGTGATGGTGCCCAACCCACACTGGCCGGGTGAAAAGCCGCACTTCAAGCGCGTCTCGGTGAAGATTATCGGTGAAAGCGCCTCGCGTCGCCTGCAACTTTCCCGTGGCGATCTGGATATCGCCGACGCCCTGCCGGTGGATCAGCTTGCTGCCCTGAAGCAGGAAGGCAAAGTGGCCGTGGCGGAATACCCGTCCCTGCGGGTGACCTACCTCTATCTGAACAACAGTAAGCCTCCGATGAATCAGGTGGATTTGCGCCGTGCGGTCTCCTGGGCCACCGATTATCAGGGGATGGTGAAAGGCATTCTCAGCGGGAACGGCAAGCAGATGCGCGGCCCGATCCCGGAGGGCATGTGGGGCTTCGATGCGAACGCCATGCAGTACAGCTTTGACGAGGCTAAGGCCAAAGCGGCGCTGGAGAAAGTCAACGATAAACCGGCCAGCCTGACGTTCCTCTACTCCGATAACGACCCGAACTGGGAGCCTATCGCCCTCTCCACGCAGGCGAGCCTGGGCAAGCTGGGGATTAACGTCAAGCTTGAGAAACTGGCGAACGCCACCATGCGCGACCGCGTCGGCAAAGGTGATTATGACATTGCGATTGGTAACTGGAGCCCGGACTTCGCTGACCCGTACATGTTCATGAACTACTGGTTCGAATCGGACAAAAAAGGGCTGCCGGGTAACCGCTCATTCTATGAGAACAAAGAGGTCGATGCATTGTTGCAGGCGGCACTGAAAACCACCGATCAGGCGGAACGCACCAAAAATTACCAGCAGGCGCAGAAAGTGGTGATTGACGAGGCGGCTTACGTTTATCTGTTCCAGAAGAACTATCAGCTGGCGATGAACAAAGAGGTCAAAGGCTTCACCTTTAATCCGATGCTTGAGCAGGTCTTTAACATCGCCACCATGAGTAAGTAACGGCCCACGCCGGGGGGAAGTGTATGACGTTCTGGAGCATCGTGCGCCAGCGCTGCTGGGGGTTAATCCTGGTGGTGGCCGGTGTCTGTATTATTACTTTTATTATTTCACACCTGATCCCCGGCGATCCGGCCCGCCTGCTGGCCGGTGACCGCGCCAGCGATGAAATCGTGCAGGGCATCCGCCAGCAGCTGGGGCTGGATCAACCGCTCTATATTCAGTTTGGCCGCTATGTAGAGGCGCTGGCGCACGGCGATCTGGGCACCTCCATTCGCACCGGTCGCCCCGTTGCGGAAGATTTGAAATCCTTTTTCCCCGCCACGCTGGAGCTGGCCTTCTGCTCTTTGCTGCTGGCGCTGGTGATTGGCGTACCGCTGGGCATTTTATCGGCGGTGTACCGTAACCGCTGGCTGGATCACCTGGTGCGACTGATGGCGATGACGGGCATCTCGACGCCTGCCTTCTGGCTGGGACTGGGGGTAATCGTTCTGTTCTACGGGCAACTGCAAATTCTGCCTGGCGGCGGCAGGCTGGACGACTGGCTCGATCCGCCTGCCCACGTTACCGGCTTTTATCTGCTGGACGCCCTGCTGGAAGGCAACGGCGAGGTGTTTTTCAACGCCCTACAGCACCTGATTCTACCCTCCCTGACCCTGGCCTTTGTGCATCTGGGTATTGTGGCGCGTCAGGTGCGTTCCGCGATGCTGGAGCAGCTGAGCGAGGATTATATTCGTACCGCCCGCGCGAGCGGGTTGCCGGGCTGGTACATCGTGCTGCGCTACGCCTTACCCAACGCCATGATCCCCTCCATTACCGTGCTCGGGCTGGCGCTGGGCGATCTGCTGTATGGGGCAGTCCTTACCGAAACCGTGTTTGCCTGGCCGGGAATGGGAGCCTGGGTGGTGACCTCCATTCAGGCGCTGGACTTCCCTGCCGTCATGGGCTTCGCGGTCGTGGTATCGCTGGCCTATGTCTTCGTCAATCTGGTGGTGGATCTGCTGTATCTGTGGATCGACCCGCGAATCGGGCGCGGAGGTGCCGAATGATGTTAACTCAGGAAACGCCCGTCCCTGTCAGCACCGCCAAACAGCGCATCAACTGGGCAAAGCTGTTCTGGATGCTACGCAAAAGCCCGCTCACGCTGATCGGCGGGGTCATTATGATCGTGATGCTGCTGATGATGGTGGTCTCGCCGTGGATAGTCCCGCACGATCCGAACGCGCTGGATCTGACCGCGCGATTGCAGGCGCCTTCAGCCCAGCACTGGTTTGGCACCGATGAGGTAGGCCGGGATCTGTTCAGTCGCGTGCTGGTAGGCAGCCAGCAGTCCATCACGGCGGGGCTGGCGGTGGTGGTGATTGCGGGCGGCATCGGTTCTCTGCTCGGCTGTTTGTCCGGCGTACTCGGCGGGCGCGGCGACGCCATCATTATGCGTATCATGGACATTATGCTCTCCATCCCCTCGCTGGTGCTGACGATGGCGCTAGCCGCCGCGCTCGGCCCAAGCCTGTTTAACGCAATGCTGGCGATTGCGATTGTACGCATTCCGTTTTACGTGCGGCTGGCACGCGGGCAAACGCTGGTGGTGCGCCAGTTTACCTACGTACAGGCCGCCCGCACCTTTGGCGCATCGCGCTGGCACCTGATCAGCTGGCATATCCTGCGTAACGCCCTGCCGCCGCTGATCGTTCAGGCATCGCTGGATATCGGCAGCGCCATTCTGATGGCCGCCACGCTGGGCTTTATTGGATTAGGCGCGCAGCAACCCACCGCCGAATGGGGCGCGATGGTGGCCGTGGGGCGTAACTACGTGCTTGACCAGTGGTGGTACTGCGCGTTTCCGGGGGCGGCAATTCTGATCACGGCAATTGGGTTTAATCTGTTTGGCGATGGTCTTCGCGACCTGCTGGATCCCAAATCAGGAGGGAAGCAGTCATGAGTGATTCCGTATTATCAATTGAAGATTTGCACCTGAGCTTCCCCATTTTTCGCGGTGACGTCCACGCGCTAAATCACGTTTCGCTGGAGATTGGCCGGGGTGAAATTGTCGGCGTGGTGGGCGAATCTGGCTCGGGAAAATCGGTCACTGCAATGCTGGCGATGCGCCTGCTGTCGGAAGGCAGTTACCATGTTCACCATGGCCGGGTCACGCTGCTCGGGGAAGATGTCCTGAATGCGTCGGAAAAACAGCTTCGTCAGTGGCGCGGCGCCAGGGTGGCGATGATTTTTCAGGAGCCGATGACGGCGCTCAACCCCACGCGCCGGATTGGCAGGCAAATGGTGGAGGTGATCCGCCAGCATCAGTCGCTTTCCCGCCGCGACGCGCAGCAGAAGGCGATCGCCCTACTGGGCGAGATGCAAATCCCGGATGCGGCACAGGTGCTGGATCGCTATCCGTTTGAGCTTTCCGGCGGCATGCGCCAGCGGGTGATGATCGCCCTTGCCTTCTCCTGCGAGCCGGAGCTGATCATTGCCGATGAGCCGACCACCGCGCTGGACGTGACCGTTCAGCGTCAGGTGCTGCGTCTGCTGAAACACAAAGCGCGCGCCAGCGGGACGTCGGTGCTGTTTATCAGTCACGATATGGCGGTGGTATCGCAGCTTTGTGACCGGATGTACGTTATGTACGCGGGCAGCGTGATCGAAAGCGGCAGCACGCAGACTTTGATCCACCATCCTGTACACCCCTATTCGATTGGCCTGCTGCGGTGTGCCCCGGAAAATGGTGAACCGCGCGAGATCCTTCCGGCCATTCCCGGCACGGTGCCTAACCTCAGCCACCTCCCGCGCGGATGTGCTTTTCGCGAGCGCTGTTTTGCTGCCGGAGCGAAATGCAGCGAAACGCCGCGCTTAATTTCCACGGGCGCAGAAGGCCAGCAGGCTGCCTGCTGGTACCCACAACAGGAGACACGCCATGTCTGAGGTACTGCTGGAACTGGATAGCGTGCATGTGAATTTTCCTGCGCGCAAAAACTGGCTGGGGCGCGTGACGGAGCAGGTACACGCCCTCAACGGCATGGATCTCCGGATCCATCGCGGCGAAACGCTGGGCGTTGTAGGGGAATCCGGCTGTGGAAAGAGCACGCTGGCGCAGCTGCTGATGGGCATGCTCAAACCGAGTACCGGTGCCTGTCAGCGCGCGAATGCGGCAGGCGGTATGCAGATGGTATTTCAGGACCCGCTCTCGTCCCTCGACCCGCGTTTACCCGTCTGGCGCATCATTACCGAGCCGGTGTGGATACAGCAACGCCGCAGCGAACGGGAGCGTCGTCAGCTGGCTGAGACGCTGGCGCAGCAGGTGGGCATTCGGGCGGAATATCTTGACCGCCTGCCGCATGCGTTTTCGGGTGGACAGCGCCAGCGCATCGCTATTGCCCGGGCGCTCTCTTCGGATCCGGACATCATCGTGCTGGATGAACCCACCAGCGCGCTGGATATTTCCGTCCAGGCGCAGATCCTCAATTTGCTGGTTGCCCTGCAACAGCAGCGAAATCTGACCTACGTGCTGATCTCGCACAACGTCTCGGTGGTCCGGCACATGAGCGACCGGGTGGCGGTAATGTATCTGGGGCAGATCGTGGAGCTGGGTCCGGCGGACCAGGTGCTGGGCAAGCCACGGCATCCGTATACGCAGCTGCTGCTTGACTCCGTTCCCCGTACCGGAGAACCGCTGGACGAAGATCTGGCATTACGCAAAACCGATCTCCCCGGTAATCGCCGCCTGCCCGATGGCTGCTACTTCCGCGACCGCTGCCCGCTGGCAGTTGAAGGATGCGAACGGCCGCAGCCGCTTCAGCCCGCAGCCGGAGACCGAAGCGTACGCTGCTGGCGTAACCGCTAGATTTGCGCCATCCCGCCATCGACAAACAGCTCCGTGGCGTTTATAAAGCTGGCGGCATCGGACGCCAGAAACGCCACGGCTTTTCCGACTTCGCCCGGCGCGCCCAGGCGACCCAGCGGCACCTGGGCCGCCAGCGCATCGTATAATCCCTGACGCTGTTCTTCGGGAACCAGATCGCCAAGACCGGGCGTTTTCACGGGGCCAGGGCTGACGACGTTGACGCGTATCCCGCGGCCCTGTAAGTCCAGCGCCCAGGAGCGGGCAAAGTTACGCACGGCGGCTTTACTGGCGCTGTAGACGCTAAAATTCGCCGTCCCCTTAATTGAAACCGTCGATCCGGTGAGGATAATGGATGAACCAGAGGAGAGCAGCGGCAGCGCTTTCTGGACGGTAAACAGCACGCCGCGCACGTTGGTGGCAAAAATCCGGTCAAACTGCTCCTCGGTGATGGCGCCCAGCGGCAGCATGTCGCCGCCCCCGGCGTTGGCGAACAGAATATCGAGCCGTCCTTCTTCTTTAGCAATCTGCGCGTAAACCGCATCCAGATCGGCCATTCTGGAGACGTCCGCGCGGATAGCTACCGCCGCGGCGCCAATGTCTGCCCGCGCAGCATCCAGTTCGGCCTGACGACGTCCGGTGATATAGACCTTCGCTCCCTGCGCCGCCAGCTCCTGTGCCGTTGCGAGACCAATACCGGTGCTGCCGCCGGTCACCAGAGCGATTTTTCCTGCAAGCGTTGTATTCATACTCATAACCTTCTGTTGTGATGTAAAAGAGGAGCGTTTGCCCGCGTCAGGCAGACTTTAGATCTTGCGGGATTCGTGATAAACGGGCAAAAATGAAAATGAATTTTCACAGCAGGAAATAATCAGAGGAGATCTGTGTGGATCAGCTAATGGCAATGCGCGCCTTTACGCGGGTGGTTGAATCCGGAAGCTTTACCCGAGCGGCAGACTCCCTGAACATGCCGATAGCTACGCTGAGTAAGCTGGTAAAATCACTTGAAGCGCACCTGGAAACACGGCTGCTGCATCGTACTACGCGCCGGGTGGTCACGACGGCAGAAGGCATGGAATACTACGAGAAAGCGCTGCGGGTATTAATCGATATAGAGGACATTGATACCGCCTTTCGCGCATCGTGCTGCACGCCTAAAGGCCATTTGCGTATCGACGTGGGGGGGTCAACCGCCCGGGACGTGTTGATCCCCCTGCTGCCGGATTTTTTTCAGCGCTACCCGGACCTGCGCATCAACCTGGGGGTAGCCGACCGTCCGGTAGACTTAATCAGTGGAAACGTAGACTGCGTGATCCGCGGCGGCCCGCTGGATGACTCTTCGCTTATCGCCCGGCATATCGGTGACGCCCGGATGCTAGCCTGCGCGACGCCGGGCTATCTTAAGACTCACGGCATCCCTGCCTATCCGCAGGAGCTGCGCAACGGCCATAAGCTGATTAGCTACCTTTCCCCCGTTACCGGACGCGCATTCCCGTTTCGGTTCCTCGATCGGGGTGAACCGCTGGAGATCAGCGTTCCGCACCATCTTGGAGTCAATGAAAGCAACGCACACCTGGCCGCGGCGCTGGCGGGTTTAGGGATTATTCAGACGTTTGGCTATGCTGCGAGAGCGCATCTGGAAACGGGCGCGCTGGTAGAGATCCTGAGCGACTGGCGTCCTAAGGCGTATCCTTTTCACGTGGTCTATCCACAGAGTCGGCATTTAACACATCGCCTGAGAGTGTTTATTGCGTGGCTTGCCGAGGTCTTCCCTGCGGCGGTGAAAGGTTAGCCGGGCATTTGCCCGGCCAGATATCAGTTCAGTTTGTAATCCAGCGTGATTTCGGCTTTCAACAGCTGCGACACCGGACAACCCGCCTTCGCTTTCTGAATAATGCCGTCGAACTGCTGCGGATCGATACCCGGTACCGTCACCTTGCTTTGCAGCGCCACTTTGCTGATGGCAAAACCACTGTCGGTTTTATCCAGCGAGACATCCGCCGTGGTATCGATGGAATCGGCGGTATAACCCGCTTCGCCCAACATTAGCGACAGGGCCATAGAGAAACAGGCCGCGTGCGCTGCGCCAATCAGCTCTTCCGGGTTGGTCCCTTTTTCGCCCTCGAAGCGGGTGTTAAAGCCGTAAGGTTGCTGGTTAAGGACGCCACTCTCTGTTGAGACCGTCCCTTTGCCGCGTTTGATGTCGCCAGACCAGTGTGCTGAACCGTGCTTATGAATCGTCATTCTTGCTCTCCTTTTGGCTTACAAAGGGATAAGTATAGGACGCATAATCCATTTTGCAGGGAAGACAGACTAGTCCGAGCGCGTGGCAAGGTGGTTTGCCAGCGCGTCGAGGAACACACGCTGCGCCGCAGGCTGATAGTCTCGCGACTGATAAATACCAAAAATACCGATTGGTTTTGGCGTAAAGGCGCTGAGCACCGGCACCAGGCTGCCCTGCCTTAGCGCCGCGTCGGCCTCGCGCTCGGGCAGCATGGCAATACCACAGTGGTTTATCGCCGCCTCCATCAGCAGTGACGAGATGCTGGCGCTGAGATTGCCGCTGACCGCCGTCGTGATCGGCTCCCCTTCGGGCGTCAAAAAACGCCACGACTGACCGGCAAAAAAGCTGTAATGCAGGCAGTTGTGCCGTGCTAAGTCCTCCAGCTGCTCTGGAACGCCCCGGCTGGCAAGGTAGTGCGGCGAAGCGCAAAGTACGGACCGACACTCTCCCAGTCGGCGGGCGATCATGCCCGGTTCGGGGTTATCGGTGATGCGGATCGCCACGTCAATTCGCTCGCCCACCAGGCTTACCGGATGGTTATTAACATCCAGCTCAATGCGCAGCTGAGGGTAACGCTGCAACAGATCGGGCAGCACCGGAGCGATAATCTGCATCGCGGTGAAATGCGCGCAGGCGACGCGAAGCGTACCTGAGGGTAAATCCTTCACTGACTGATCTTCAATTTCCTGAGAAATTTGCGAGAGCGTACGCGTCTTTTGCAGGACCTTCTCTCCCGCCGCCGTCAGCGTCAGCTTGCGGGTGGAGCGGTTCACCAGCCGCGCCCCGGCCCACTTCTCCATCTGCTCCAGATAACGGCTCACCATCGGACGGGAGATCCCCAGCGCCCGCGCCGCCGCGCTTAAACTCCCCAGCTCACAGATGCGGTTGTACACCTGGGCGGCAATAACGCGATCCATTCTGACCTCCATTTGCTCGATTTATGAAACTAAGCATCTCCTGTTTCAGGAATTCTGGCAAATGAAGAGATCCGTACAATAGAGACTTTCCTGAAGAACAGAGAGATGACCATGACCATCGCCCGCCTTGCTTTGCTGACAACCCTTTTCACTCCGGCCGTCTTTGCCGCGCCGTTGACCGTTGATACGTACAACCCGCAGGAAAAAGGCATTTTTGCCGTTTCTTCCACCCTGGTGTCTGGCCCAAAAGAGGCGGTACTGTTTGACGCCCAGTTCAGCGTGAAAGATGGCGAAGCGCTGGTAGAAAAAATTCGCCACAGCGGTAAAACGCTGAATAAAATCGTGATCACCTCCGGCGATCCGGATTTCTATTTCGGCCTGCAACCGCTGGTGAAAGCCTTCCCTAATGCCAAAGTTGTCGCCACGCAACAGGTGGTGGACCATATCAAGGCCACAAAAGACGCGAAGCTCGCCTTCTGGGGGCCACAGATGAAAGACGGCGCGCCGACGCAGCTCTACGTGCCGCAAGTGCTTGCCTCAACCACCTTTATGATTGACGGTGAAAGAGTGAATATTGAAGAGCCTGAGAGCTATGCGGCGTATGTCTGGATCCCATCCGCAAAAACCATCCTCGGCGGCACGGGCGTCTCATGGGGCATTCACGTCTGGACGGCAGATACCCAAACGCCGGAAAGCCGCAAACAGTGGCAGCATACGCTGGATAGCATGGCAGCCCTTAAGCCCGAACACGTTATTCCGGGCCACTACCTGGGGACACCGCCAGCAGGTACCGGCGCTATCGACTTTACCCGTCGCTATCTACAGCAGTTTGAACAGGCCCTCACGGCAGATAAAGCGTCAACCGGCGTCATCAACACAATGAAAAAACAGTGGCCGAATCTGGCGGAAGCCAGTTCGCTGGAACTGAGTGCCAAAGTGAATACCGGCGAAATGAAGTGGTAATAGCCTGATTATCTCCTGCTATATTTAAATTTTTTATAGCAGGAGTTAACTATGCCATCGTCAGTAAGGGGCATCGACCATATTGGTATTACGGTGCCCGACATTGAAAAAGCCACCCTATTTTTTGAACGCGCTTTCGACGCTCAGGTTTTATATCATTCTGTCGATGCGCAAACCGATAATATTGATCAGCCCGCCCAGCAGCACACCTTAAAATTATTTCCCGGCACAAAAATTCACGCCATTCGCATGCTCGTCATGCCCCACGGACCCGGCATAGAACTTTTCGAAATGCATGGCCCTGAACAGGGAATGCCCGCCCGCGCCAGCGACTTTGGCCTCCAGCATTTTGCTGTTTATGTTGATGATTTTGATAAGGCGATAGCCGCTTTCACCGCTGCTGGCGGGGAGATGTTTACCGCGCCAAAGCCGCTCACGTTTCCGGATGAGCAAGGTGAAGGTAATGCTTTCTGCTATGGGCAAACCCCCTGGGGCAGCATTGTAGAATTGATTTCCTGGCCAACGCCCATGCCTTATGAAAAAACGACAAATTTACGCCGCTGGAAACCCTGAATTTTATTTCTGTGCTACGGGAGATGATATTTTTATTTCCAGGACGAATCTGAACCACAACGGCGAAAATATTTGCCAATCTGAATGCGAATTACGATTTTGCACGCCGTAACATTAAACAGACAACGACACGGAGGCAGCATGTTTACTTATTACCCGGCACATACCACAGCAGCACAACCCGAACTCGTTAACGCGATTGCGCAGGGTCTTCAGGCGGAGCACGGTGTTGTTACCGAAGATGACATTTTGATGGAACTGACCAGGTGGGTGGAAGCCACAGACAATGACATCCTCAGTGACATCTACCAGCAAACCATCAACTATGTCGTTAGCGGGCAAAATGCACCTTTGTAAAAACCTGCTAAGCTGGATCTGCAACCTAAGGGGTTACATTTCGTTTGCGTGAGCAAACTTGTCCTTAAAACTATCAACGGGATTGAGGAGTTAATATGAAATCGAACCGTCAGGCACGCCACATTCTGGGACTGAACTACAAGCTCTCTAACCAGCGCAAAGTGGTTATTGAAGAGGGGAGCGAAACGCAAGTGACCCACGCCACCGGCAGGAAACGTCAGGCAGGCAAGTAAGTTCCAGTACGAAATCCACAACACCATCGGTTACCCCGGTGGTGTTTTTGTTTATGTGTTGCGGTAATTAATATTTAGCTCCTTTATAATACCGCCCGACCGCACCCCGTAGCACAGGCCAGAAAGATGACAAACAGCAGTGTCAGGGACGGATCTTCTTAAAAAGAGTGAGTGACATGGACAACAAACTGAAAAAACATCGTTCCCTTTATATTCCTTACGCCGGTCCGGTTTTACTGGAGTTTCCCCTTCTGAACAAAGGCAGCGCCTTTAGCATGGAAGAGCGCAGCAGCTTTAACCTGCTGGGTCTGCTGCCTGAAGTGGTTGAAACCATTGAAGAACAGGCGGAACGCGCCTGGATCCAGTATCAGGGCTTTAAAACCGAAATCGATAAGCACATCTACCTGCGTAATATCCAGGACACCAACGAAACCCTCTTCTACCGCCTGGTGCAGAACCATCTCGAAGAGATGATGCCCGTCATTTACACCCCAACCGTCGGCGCGGCGTGTGAACGCTTCTCAGAGATCTACCGTCGTTCCCGCGGCGTGTTCATCTCCTATCAGAACCGTCACAACATGGACGACATTCTGCAAAACGTGCCTAATCACAACATCAAGGTGATCGTGGTAACCGATGGCGAACGTATTCTGGGCCTTGGCGACCAGGGCATTGGCGGGATGGGGATCCCCATCGGTAAGCTCTCGCTGTATACCGCCTGCGGCGGGATCAGTCCGGCCTACACCCTGCCGGTGGTGCTGGACGTAGGGACCAACAACCAACAGCTGTTGAACGATCCGCTGTACATGGGCTGGCGTCACCCGCGCATTACCGACGACGAGTACTATCAGTTTGTTGATGATTTCATCCAGGCCGTGAAGCACCGCTGGCCGGACGTGCTGTTGCAGTTCGAAGACTTCGCACAGAAAAACGCCATGCCGCTGCTGAACCGCTACCGCGATGAGATCTGCTCGTTCAACGATGACATTCAGGGCACTGCGGCAGTGACCGTGGGGACGCTGATTGCCGCGAGCCGTGCGGCAGGCAGCCAGCTCAGCTATCAGAAAATTGTCTTCCTGGGTGCAGGCTCCGCGGGCTGCGGCATCGCCGAGCAAATTATTGCCCAGACCCAGCGCGAAGGCTTAAGCGAAGAGCTGGCTCGCTCCCGCGTCTTTATGGTGGACCGTTTTGGCCTGCTGACCGACGGTATGCCAAACCTGCTCCCGTTCCAGACCAAACTGGTGCAGAAGCGTGAAAACCTGAAAAACTGGGATACGGATAACGAAGTGCTCTCGCTTCTTGACGTGGTGCGCAACGTGAAGCCGGACATTCTGATCGGCGTATCCGGGCAGACCGGCCTCTTCACGGAAGAGATTATTCGCGAGATGCACAAGCACTGCGAACGCCCTATCGTGATGCCGCTGTCTAACCCGACTTCACGCGTGGAGGCAACGCCGCAGGATATCATCGCCTGGACAGAAGGTAAGGCACTGGTCGCGACCGGCAGCCCGTTTGATCCGGTGCTGTGGAAGGACAAACTCTATCCCATCGCACAGTGCAATAACTCCTATATCTTCCCGGGTATTGGTCTGGGGGTTATCGCCTCCGGCGCGTCACGCATCACCGACGAAATGCTGATGTCCGCGAGCGAAACGCTGGCAGGTCACTCACCGCTGGTGAATAACGGTGAAGGCCTGGTACTGCCGGAGCTGAAAGACATTCATAAAGTGTCCCGCGCAATTGCCTTCGCGGTAGGCAAAATGGCGCAGCAGCAAGGCGTCGCGGTGAAAACCTCTGCCGATGCGTTGCAGCAGGCGATTGACGATAATTTCTGGATGCCGGAATACCGTAGCTATCGTCGTACTTCTATTTAAGCATTGCCCCTCACCCAGCCCTCTCCCCAAAGGGGAGAGGGTGAAAACCGCACCGGACAGTCCCCTCGCCCCTTTGGGGAGGAGGGTTAGGGTGAGGGGAATATACGGCACCTCCCACTAGCCAAACCCATTTTCCCCCGCTACACTCCCTTCATCCATTAACCTACTGAATATATAAGGAGGCCAATTATGCTGTACTGTGAAATTTTCAATGTTTCACATACATTTGGTGATCGCACCAGCTCAAGCGTTATCGGTATCGTGCTGCGATAACTTCCGCTTGAGCGAAGACACCAACCCCTGAAATCCCTTCTCTCGGGCTTACTGAGTTATCGTCAGCGATGTTTGACGAGGCATAAACATGCCTGTAACTCCTGGGTAAGCAACAATGAGCACTTTACTCACTGCACATTCTTTACGCGTTGATACGGCGTTCGGCACGCTCTTCGACTCTCTCTCCTTTACGTTGAAAAAAGGCGATCGCATCGGCCTGCTGGGTGATAACGGCTGCGGAAAAAGTACGCTGCTGAAAATCCTCGACGGAACGCAGTCCCCTGCTGCCGGAACCGTTTCACTGGCGGGGCATTGCCTGCTGGCGCGCGTGGAACAACATCTGCCGGAGACTCTTGATCCCCTGACCATGCTGGATGCGGTGCTGGCGCAGCTGCCGATCGGTGAGCGCGACAGTTTGCGCTGGAAAGCCGAGTCGCTGCTGGCCGGAATGGGCTTCACGACGCAGGAAACGGCGTTAACCTCCGCCACGCTGAGCGGCGGCCAGCATACGCGGTTGCTGCTGGCACGAGCGTTGATAAGCGATCCGGATCTGCTGCTTCTGGACGAACCGAGCAACCACCTTGACCTGCCGACCCTGCTGTGGCTGGAGCAGTTTCTACAAAACTGGTCCGGCAGCTTTGTGCTGGTCTCACACGACAGGCAACTGCTGGACGCGGTAACCAACGGCAGCTGGATCCTGCGCGATAAAACGCTGCACGCCTTTGCCCTTCCCTGCACTGCCGCCCGTCTGGCGCTCGACGCAAAAGACGAAAGCGATGCGTTGCGCCATAAGGCAGAGCAAAAAGAGATCGACCGCGTCACGGCCAGCGCACGGCGTCTCGCGACCTGGGGCAAGGTCTATGACAACGAAGATCTCTCCCGTAAGGCTAAGCAGATGGAAAAACAGGTCGAACGCCTGAAAGAGACCCAGACGGAACTGACGGCGGGAAGCCCGTGGACCTTAACCCTGCGCGGGGACGCGCTTCGCGCCGACCGCCTGCTGGAAATGACTCACCTCGGCGTCCCCCCGGCGCCGGGTCTGCCAGACCTGTTTACTCTCAACAGCGCGCGGCTAAAGAGCGGCGATCGCGTGGCGATTGTGGGTCGTAACGGCTGCGGAAAATCGTCGCTGCTGAAGCTTATCTGGCGACATTTTCGCGACGAGATCGCGGACGAGCGGCTTAAGCGTCATCCGCGCGTCTCACCCGGCTACTACGACCAGACGCTGCACCAGTTGCCAGATGATGCGGCGCTGCTTGATGCTCTGGAGCCTTTCGCGCCAGATCCGCAGACCCGTAAAATGGCGCTCATCAGTGCCGGGTTCCCGTGGGCGCGTCACGGGCAAAAAGTCAGTACGCTGAGCGGCGGGGAACGTTCGCGCCTGCTGTTCATCGGCCTGACGCTTGCCCGTTATAGCCTGCTGATGCTGGATGAACCGACCAACCACCTGGACATGGAAGGCAAAGAGGCGCTGGCGGAAACGCTGCAACAGTTTGAAGGCGGAGTGCTGCTGGTGAGCCACGATCGTCAGTTAATTAGCCAGAGCTGTAACCGCTTCTGGCTGATTGAGGACGGCAGGCTGAGCGAATGGCACGATGCGGAGGCGGTGTTTGAGCGCCTGCGTGAGGACACCGCTCCGGTTGTACCTGAGGCATCGAATAACGCATTGAAGGCACCCTCTTCAGCGTCTGACGATCTGCTCGAACGCCTGGTTGCCCTGGAAACACTGCTGGAAGAAGATTTGGCGCGCAAGCCAAAACATCAAAAACCGCAGTTACAGGCGCAATGGCGAAAAGAGATTGAGGTAATAGAAGCGCAACTGTAAATCTGAGCCCGGCGGTGGCGTCGCCGGGCCAGTGTTTTTCACCCCAATTTATGAGGGGTACAGCCTTTTCTTAATCCGAAAATGCATCAAATAATGACATTATGTTGCGGTTACCTTGCATTACATCGCCAAAGTATTAATCCTTAATGGGTAATCAGACCTGCTATGCAGATACTCATCATGAAAGGAGAAACACATGAAGGCTGCTGTTGTCACTCAGGATCATCAGGTTAATGTCACAGAAAAAACCTTACGCGCGCTCAAACATGGTGAAGCGCTGCTGAAGATGGAGTGCTGTGGCGTTTGCCATACCGATCTCCATGTTAAGAATGGCGATTTTGGCGACAAAACCGGGGTGATCCTCGGCCACGAAGGGATTGGTATCGTCAAAGAGATTGGTCCTGGCGTCACGTCGCTAAAAGTAGGCGATCGTGCAAGCGTGGCGTGGTTCTTCGAGGGCTGTGGCCACTGTGAATATTGTAATACCGGCAACGAAACGCTGTGCCGTGACGTGAAAAACGCGGGTTACTCCGTTGACGGCGGCATGGCGGAAGAATGCATCGTCACCGCGGATTACGCGGTTAAAGTTCCGGACGGACTGGACTCTGCGGCGGCCAGCAGCATCACCTGCGCCGGGGTCACCACTTACAAAGCGGTAAAAGTCTCTGACATCAAACCCGGCCAGTGGATTGCGATCTATGGCCTGGGCGGTCTGGGCAACCTCGCGCTGCAATACGCCAAAAATGTCTTCAATGCGAAGGTTATCGCCATTGACGTGAATGACGAGCAGTTGAAGCTCGCTGCCAGCATGGGCGCAGACTTAACCGTGAACTCCCGCAGTGAAGATGCGGCAAAAGTGATTCAGGAGAAAACCGGCGGTGCACATGCGGCGGTGGTGACGGCGGTAGCGAAAGCGGCCTTCAACTCTGCCGTTGACGCAGTTCGCGCCGGTGGCCGCGTGGTGGCTGTTGGCCTGCCGCCGGAAGCGATGAGCCTGGATATTCCACGTCTGGTCCTGGATGGGATTCAGGTAGTGGGTTCCCTGGTGGGTACCCGTCAGGATCTGCTCGAAGCCTTCCAGTTTGCGGCTGAAGGTAAGGTGAAACCGAAAGTTACAATGCGCCCACTGGAAGATATCAACGCCATCTTCAAAGAGATGGAACAGGGCCAGATCCGTGGCCGTATGGTGATTGATTTACGTTCTTAACCGCGGTGGCCGGGTAGCGGCTCTGCCCTGCCCGGCTTTTCACGTGGACGAACGGCGATCGGAAATCCATTCCTGAACCTCGATCTGGAACGTGTCCGGCGCTTTTCGATACATCTTCCGCGCCAGATCCAGGATGGTATGGCGTCCTAACTCCTCTTCCATCCGCTGCTGCGCGCTGTCCATGACCGAGCGCACCCCACACGGGCCGTTACAGACCCAGGCAGGTGGCGTTTCATCAAACACCGCCAGGCGCTGACGCACTTCCCGACACTCAAACATATTCTTCTCGCCGTCAATGGCATGCGCCACGTCCAGCACGCTGATCAGCTCTGCCGGACGCGCCAGCCGGAAGCCTCCCCCTTTGCCTTCGGTGCTGATGACCAGCCCCGCGCGTGATAAACGGGTGAAGATTTTTCCAAGATAGTCGTACGGCACGCCCTGCAAGGCCGCCATCTCCCGGACGCTCATCTCACGTTCATTGCCTTTTGCATCCACCATACACATCAGGCTATGAATGCCATATTCCACACCAGAACTGTAAAACGCCATGGCTCACTCCGGGTCATTGTTCGCTGCATTATAACGATTTTTAACTCAGAAAGAAGTTGTCGCAGTTAACTCCGACAAGTATAGTGGCAGTTATGTCAGACATACAGCCTGACGCACTAAAGGATCGAGTATGAAAAAGCAGATTTTAATTGTGGGTAGTGGGTTTTCCGGTATGTGGGCTGCGGTCAGCGCCGCGCGCCTTTCTGCTCTGGCGGGTAACAATAGCCTCAGCATTGCCGTGCTGGCCCCTGTTGCGGAGCTGCGCGTTCGCCCACGCTTTTATGAAGAGAACGTGTCGACGATGGTCGCGCCGCTGACCGAACTGTTTGCTGAGCTGGGTATCGCCTTTATTGCGGGCGAAGCACAACGTATTGATACCTCGTCTAAAACCGTTTTGTATCGCGATTCAAACGGCGCGATTGCTGACGTCGCCTGGGAACGTCTGATCCTCGCAACCGGTAGCCAGACTAAACGTCCTCCTGTTGCCGGTCTGGCTGAATACGCCTTTGATATCGACCAACTCGACTCCGCCAGATTATTCGAGCAGCATCTTGATTCGCTGGTTTCGCGCCCCTCCACCCCGGAGCGTAATACCGTGGTCGTGTGTGGCGGCGGCTTTACCGGCATCGAACTGGCAACGGAACTTCCTGCCCGACTCCGTACTCGCTTCGGCGCTGATACAAAGACTAAAGTAATCGTAGTTGAAAGAGGAGCAACCATCGGCGGGCGTTATAGCGAGGCGCTGCGTAACACAATTGAAGAAGCAACCAACGCGCTGGGCGTTGAATGGCGTTTAAACAGTGAAATTGAAGCCATCGATGCCAGCGGCGTAACGCTGAAAAACGGAGAGCGCATTGCCAGCGCCACTGTAGTGTGGACGGCAGGGGTAGAAGCTAACCCCCTCAGCCTGCAAATTGACGGGGAACGCGATACTCAGGGACGGCTGATCGTCAACGACACGTTGCAGGTTCCTGCGCATCCTGAGGTTTACGCGACGGGTGATATGGCGCACGCCAAAACGGACGATGCGGGCAACACGGCGCTGATGACCTGCCAGCACGCGATCCAGCTTGGGAAATTCGCCGGACACAACGCGGCGGCCAGCCTGTTAAATCTGGAGCCGTATCCTTACCGTCAGGTGAACTACGTCACCTGTCTGGATTTGGGTGGCTGGGGCGCGGTATACACCGAGGGCTGGGAACAGCGCGTTAAATCCGTGCGCGAGGAAGGCAAAAAGATCAAAGTCGCCATCACCAACGAACTGATTTACCCGCCAGCAGCAGACAAAGCGGTCGCTTTTGCCGCCGCTGACCCGCTGGCGAAATTCGTTTAGTCCCCTTCTGCGCCCGCGACCAGCGGGCAAAGTGTGCAATCAGGCCAGCGCACCTGCGTTGGCCTGACGCTTTTTGGCACATAAATAACCATACATCAGCAGAGAGGTCATCGCAGAGAAGGATAAAATCGCGGCCGGCAGCGTGACATAGCTCCAGCTAAAGCCGAGCGTAATCATCAATCCACCGAAATACGCGCCAATTGCGCTGCCGAGGTTAAACGCCATTTGCCCGCCTGCGGCCCCCAGCATCTCGCCGCCTTTCGCATTTTGCAGCAGCAGAATTTGCAGCGGCGCAGAGAGCGCAAACAGCCCGGCGCAGCAGACAAATCCCATTACCAGTGAAGCTGTTTTAAGCTCGCCAAAGGCAAACAACGCCAGCAGCGAAGCCACAATCACCAGGTCGGTGGTGGCAGCAATGCGCAGCGGGCTAAAGCGTGACGACAGCTTGCCGCTGAAGACATTTCCCAGCACCATGCCCAGCCCCATCAGCATCATGATCGCGGTCATGACGCCCTCAGAAAAGCCTGACACGTTGACCATAAACGGCTTCACGAAGCTAAACCAGGCAAACACCCCGGCATTGCCAAACATCGTAGCGGCAAAAATCAGCCACGGTTCCGGTTTCTTCAGGAAGTGGAATTGTTCTGCCAGCCGGGTGGTTGTCGTGTCGTGAATATCAGGCACCCACAGCAGAACAGACAGGATCACCAGCGCGTCAAAGACCGCAATCAAAAAGAAGGTGTAACGCCAGTTAAATTCATGTCCCAGCCACGTCCCGAGCGGCACGCCAAGCAGGTTGGCAACGGTCATCCCGGCAATCATCCCGGCCACAGCGACCGTCACTTTACCCGGCGGCGCGATTTTTGACAGGATTATCGCCCCCACTCCGAAAATCGCGCCATGCGGGAAACCAGAGATTAAGCGCCCCGCCGCCAGCCCCACGTAGGAGTCAGAGAAGGTAAAGAGCGCGTTACCGACGACGCACATCGCCACCAGAAACAGCAGCGTTGTTTTCAGCGAAAATTTGCTGGAGAACAGCGCCACAATCGGCGCGCCGATCACCACGCCAAAAGCGTAAAACGAAATCATATTTCCGGCGGAGGGAATCGAAATGCCCGTATCATGAGCCAGCTCGGTCAGCACGCCCATAATGCCAAACTCAGCCATCCCCAGGCCAAAGGTACCCAGTGCTAACGAAAAAATTGTCTTTTTCATACCGCGACCACTGTTAAAAAATATGCAGCGTGCATTATTGATTAAACTTGTATGGTGAACCAGTTCAAATCAGATTTCTGACACATTAATCCATTCATTCAGGCCTATTACACTCTTAGTACGGCCTCGATCCCGCGACCGGATACAAAGGGAGACCCACCATGGTCAGTAAGAAGAAAACCCATGTTGTTGATGATGTCGTTAAAAACGCGCCGCTCAAAACTAAAGCGTACGAGCAAGAGCTTCGCCGCCTCCATGTTGAACTGGTTAAGCTCCAGCAATGGGTAGTCGCCAAAGGGTTAAAGGTCTGTATTGTTTTTGAAGGGCGAGACGGCGCCGGTAAAGGCGGCGTCATCAAAGCCATCACCGAACGCGTCAGCCCTCGGGTGTTTCGCGTTGTTGCGTTACCGGCTCCCACCGATAAAGAGAAAAGTCAGCTCTATTTTCAGCGTTACGTTCCCCATCTGCCCTCTGCCGGGGAAATCGTTATTTTTGACCGCAGCTGGTACAACCGTGCGGGCGTGGAAAGAGTCATGGGTTTCTGTACCGAGGAGCAGGCCGAAAAATTTCTTGATGGAACGCCGGTGATGGAAAAAGCGATGGTCGATGCCGGGATCATTTTGTTGAAATACTGGCTTGAAGTAACGCCAAAAGAGCAGGAGCGACGCCTTCGCGATCGCATTAATGATGGTCGCAAGATCTGGAAGCTGTCTCCAATGGATATTAAATCTTTCAATCTGTGGGATGAGTATACCCTCGCCCGCGACGCGATGTTTAAAGCGACCGACACCGCCTGGGCGCCGTGGTTTGTGGCGCGCTCAGAAGATAAAAAACGGGTGCGGCTGAATATTATTTCGCATCTGCTTTCCCAGATCCCCTATAAAGAAATTCACGTAGACAAAGTGGATTTACCGAAACGCAAGATCGGCAAAGTGAAGCCTACAAAATATCCCTTCCGCTATATTGCAGAGCGGTTTTGATATTACTGGAAGACGGCTCGCATAATGTAGATTACCAGGGGAAACAGTATTGTTTTTTGTTGGCTGCGGTTGATAATGACCGCACCAACAAAGGAGAAAACATGAAACCGAACCGCACAGAAAGATGTGTTACAACAAAGCCTTTTACGGGGAAAAAGCCTCGCCCACTCTCTACAACAGCAGAGCACAAGCGACAGCATCAACAGGATCAGGGATTTATTAAAGCGATGAATGAATTAACGGCCAAAGCAGGGCTATTATCGGATGACCCTTATTTTGGAGGGCTTTGATGTGTTTTCAGTTTGACGTTTATCGCAACCCATCAGACAGAACGCGTGAATACCAGCCCTATTTTATGATTATTCAGCACGATTTTTATGACGACTTATCAACGAGACTTATTGTACCGTTAAGCTATCACAATCATTTAAGAGGACATTCAAACGCTGCAACGCCACTGGTGAACATTGAATTCCAGACATATTTTCTTAATACAGCCAACATCACACACGTGGAGACAAAGAAACTTAATAATAAGAATTATGTATGTAATCTGCGCAGTGCAAGAAGTAGTGTTCTTGCAGGAATTGATGCGTTAATTACCAATACGTAGCTCAGAGCCGCGCAAGTGCAGCGCCGCCGGACAATGCCGACGGCGCGAGGTTTACTTCAACCCTTCCGAACTCTCTTTTTGCGCTTCAAGACGCTCGACGTCCCGATACCAGCGCGGATGGTGTTTTTGCGCCCAGCGGCGGCTCACCTTCCCTTCAATCATGCCTTTAATCGATCCTTTCACCCAGAAGGCCATATACATATGGATCAGGATGGCGTGGATCAGAATAATGGCCGAGGTCGCGTGGATCAGCAGTGCGTAGCGCACCACCTGGATCGGGAAATATTGGGCAAAATACGGACGCCAGATAATCACTCCGGTCACCAGCAGCACGAAAATCATGCTCATGATGGTCCAGAACATCATCTTCTGCCCGGCGTTGTATTTGCCCACCTTCGCGACTTTATGCTCGTTGCCTTTCAGAACCTCAACAATCCCTTTAATCCAGGGAATATCCTGCTTGTCAGGGATGTTGTGATGAACGAAACGCACGAACATAAACATCAGCACCACGAAAATCAGCACGCCGAAGAACGGGTGCAGAATGCGCCCCATCTGCGGTGTCCCGAAGGTTTCCGTGAGCCACTGTAGCGTCGGGAAGAAGAACGATATGCCGGATACCGCCACCAGGAAGAAGCAGATGACCACCGTCCAGTGACAGGCGCGATCGACAAATTTTGTGCGCACTATCATTTTCGACTTACTCATGATGCTCCTCCTCGTCGTCATCCACCTCTTTATTCGGCCCGATACCGATGTAGTGATAAATCAGCCCGGCAAAGGTGGCGATAAAGCCCGCTGCTGAGAGCGGCTTAAGCGCCCCTTTCCACAGGTTGATTGAGGTATCGATCGCCGGATCTTTCGGCAGATTGTGATACAGCTCCGGCTGGTCATTGTGGTGCAGAACATACATGACGTGCGTACCGCCGACACCCTGCGGGTTATAAATCCCGGCCTTGTCATAGCCGCGCGCTTTGAGCTTATCCACCCGCTGCTGTGCCACGTCCAGCATCTCTTTTTTGGTACCGAAGTGGATCGCCCCGGTAGGACAGGTCTTCACGCAGGCAGGCTCCTGGCCGACGCTGACGCGATCGACGCACAGCGTGCATTTATAGACCCGGTTATCCTCTTTATTGAGGCGCGGGATATTAAACGGACAACCTGCAATACAGTAACCGCAGCCGATGCAGTTATCCTGCTGGAAGTCGACGATCCCGTTGGCGTACTGAATGATTGCCCCGGCAGACGGGCATGCCTTCAGGCAGCCCGGATCTTCACAGTGCATACAGCCGTCTTTACGGATCAGCCACTCCAGCTTGCCATTCTGGTCGGTTTCGCTAAAGCGCATCACCGTCCAGGACTTGGCGCTCAGATCAGCAGGATTGTCATAGACACCAACGCAGTGCCCCACCTCGTCGCGAATATCGTTCCACTCCGAGCAGGCCACCTGGCAGGCCTTACAGCCCACGCAGGAGGAGACATCGATCAACTTGGCGACTTCTGCCTTGTAATCCCGCGCACGAGGCGCGGGCGTTATCGGGTTGGTCGCGGAGCGTTTAATAATGTCTTGTGTTTCCATCGCCATTTAATCGCTCCTTACGCTTTCTCGATGTTGACCAGAAACGCTTTATACTCCGGCGTTTGCGAGTTGGAATCGCCGACGTTTGGCGTCAGGGTATTGGCGATGTAGCCTTTCTGCGCTACCCCTTCAAAGCCCCAGTGCAGTGGTATACCGACGGTTTCCACCTGCTGGCCATGCACGTTCAGCGTTTGCAGACGACGGGTGACCACCGCCACCGCGCGAATAAAGCCGCGCTTGCTGCTGACCTTCACGCGATCGCCGTTGGCAATGCCTTTCGCCTTCGCCAGCGTTTCGCTTATCTCCACAAACTGTTCCGGCTGCGCGATGGCGTTAAGCCGCGCGTGCTTGGTCCAGGTATGGAAATGCTCGGTCAGGCGGTAGGTGGTGCCGACATAAGGGAACTTGTCCTTTTTACCTAAACGCAGCACGTCGTCTTCATAGATGCGTACCACCGGACTGGAGACCACATTCGGGTGCAGTGGGTTAGTGCCGAGCGGCGTTTCCATCGGCTCGTAGTGTTCCGGGAACGGCCCTTCCGCCAGTTTGTCGATAGCAAACAGACGTCCCAGCCCTTCCGGCTGCATGATAAACGGCCCGGTGTTGCTGCCCGGCGCGGCGGTGTTGAAGTCCGGGATATCGTTCCCCGTCCACTTCGTGCCGTTCCACTCGATCAGCATGCGTTTCGGATCCCACGGCTTACCGTTCACGTCTGCGGAGGCACGGTTGTACAGTACGCGGCGGTTCAACGGCCACGCCCATGCCCAGCCCAGGGTATTGCCCAGGCCTGACGGATCGGCGTTATCGCGATTGGCCATCTGGTTACCCTGCTCCGTCCAGCTGCCGGTGTAGATCCAGCAGGAAGAGGCCGTGGTACCGTCGTCACGCAACAGCGCGAAGCTATTGAGCAGCTGTCCTTTCTTCGCCACCAGATTGCCGTTGGCATCGTACAGGTCGGCCAGCGCCACGCCGTTGTTCTCTTTTGCCACCTCTTCGGACTCAGGATGATCCGGCTGCTTGTAGTTCCAGCTCATCTTCAGCAGCGGCTCAGCGCCTTTGCCGCCTTCTGCGCGGTACATCTCGCGCAGACGATGGTAAATCCCGGCCAGAATTTCGCCGTCATTACGCGCTTCGCCCGGCGCATCCTGACCTTTCCAGTGCCACTGTAGCCAGCGGCCAGAGTTGGCAATTGAACCGTCCTCTTCCGCAAAGCAGGTCGACGGCAGGCGGAACACCTCGGTCTGAATCGCTGCCGGATCGACATCGTTTGATTCACCGTGGTTCTGCCAGAACGTAGACGTTTCGGTGACCAGCGGATCGATAACCACCATGTACTTCAGCTTGCTCAGGCTGCGAACGACTTTGTTTTTATCCGGGAATGACGCTACCGGGTTAAAGCCCTGGCAGATGTAACCCGTGACGTCGCCCTTATCCATCATGTTGAAATACTTGATGACATCGTAAGCCTGGTCCCATTTCGGCAACCACTCAAAGCCCCAGTCATTCTCTTTCTGCGCCGCGTCGCCGTAGAACGATTTCATCAGACTGACGGCAAACTTCGGATAGTTACTCCAGTAGTTCACCTGGTCCGGACGCGTCGCTTTTGGCGTGTTGGCGTCAAGCCAGCTTTGCCAGTCGGTCTGCTTCTCGGACGGCAGGGTCAGGTAACCCGGCAGGCTGGTCGACAGCAGGCCGAGGTCGGTTAAGCCCTGAATGTTAGAGTGCCCGCGCAGGGCGTTCACGCCGCCACCGGCCATCCCCATGTTGCCGAGCAGCAGCTGGATCATCGCCATGGTACGGATGTTCTGCGCGCCCACGGTATGCTGCGTCCAGCCCAGCGCGTACAGGAATGTAGTGGTTCTGTCGGCGGCACTGGTGGAAGCCAGCACTTCACATACTTTCAGGAAGTCCGCTTTCGGCGTACCGCAGATGTTTTCCACCACGTCCGGCGTATAGCGGGAAACGTGCTGTTTCAGCAAGTTCCACACGCAGCGCGGATCGCTCAGGGTCTCATCGCGTTTCGCGTAGCCGTTTTCGTCGAACTGATAGTTCCAGGACGATTTATCGTACTGACGTTTCCCGGCGTCATAGCCGCTGAAGAGGCCATCTTCGAAGGCGAAATCTTCCCGTACCAGCAGGCCGGCATTGGTGTAATGCTTAACGTATTCCACGTTAATTTTGTTATTTTCGATCAGGTACAACAGCACGCCGGAAAGGAACGTAATATCCGTACCGGAGCGGATCGGCGCATAGATATCAGCCACCGATGCCGTACGCGTAAAGCGCGGATCGACGACGATCAGCGTCGCATCGTTGTTGTTTTTCGCTTCCATCGCCCAGCGGAATCCCACCGGATGGGCTTCAGCGGCGTTACCGCCCATTACCACCACGACGTTAGCGTTTTTGATATCAACCCAGTGGTTGGTCATCGCACCGCGACCAAATGTTGGAGCAAGACTTGCTACCGTTGGTCCGTGTCAGACGCGCGCCTGGTTATCAACCGCCAGCATGCCGAGGGAGCGCACAAATTTTTGCGTCAGCATGCCGGTCTCATTACTTGCCGCAGAGGCACACAGCATCCCGGTGGAGGTCCAGCGGTTTACCGTGATGCCCTGCTCGTTCTTCTCAATAAAGTTGGCGTCGCGATCCGCTTTCATCAGTTTTGCAATTCGGGAGAAGGCTTCGTCCCAGGAGATACGCTGCCATTTGTCAGAGCCCGGCGCACGATATTCCGGGTAGCGCAGACGGTTTTCACTGTGGACGTAGTCCAGCAGCCCCGCCCCTTTCGGGCAAAGCGCCCCGCGGCTCACCGGATGGTCCGGGTCCCCTTCAATATGATAAATCGCTTCTTTGGCGTTCTTTGCGCCATCACCCAGGCTATACATTAATAGCCCACAACCCACGGAGCAGTATGTGCAGGTGTTACGGATCTCTTTCGCGCGCAGCAGTTTATAGTTGCGTGCCTGAGCCAGCGCCATTTTGGGAGCGAATCCCAGCATTGCGGCTGTTGTTCCGGCCATACCGCCCGCGCAGATTTTAAAAAATTGTCTGCGGCTGACGTCCATTGCTGTCCTCGTTATCTGATAAGACTTCGCGCCGCAAACTAACAGCAAAGCCCCTGTTTTTTTTGCGTCAAATCAAGGTCGTCAGACTTCGCCCCCTTAATAGTCACTGCCGGTATGATTTGCTAATCCTTTCGGGTTAACAGGCTCTTTGAAAATTCGCCAGGTGTAGCAAATAGATGCTATAAGTTTTCCCTTTGATTTTTAGAAGACTGGCAGGGTAATGGACAGAAAAAGAGCAACGCTGACAGGCCTGGCGGCCATATTGTTGTGGAGCACCATGGTGGGTCTCATCCGCAGCGTCAGTGAAGGACTGGGCCCGGTGGGCGGCGCGGCGATGATTTACACCGTCAGCGGGCTGTTGTGTCTGGTGACGGTGGGTTTTCCCGATCTTCGGCGTTTTTCCACGCGCTATCTCATTGCGGGCAGCATCCTGTTTGTCAGCTATGAGATGTGCCTGGCCCTGTCGCTGGGGTATGCCGCGACGCGCTCACAGGCGATTGAAGTCGGTATGGTCAATTATCTGTGGCCAAGCCTGACGATTGCGTTCGCGATTTTGTTCAACGGGCAAAAAACCACCCTGTGGGTGATCCCTGGGCTTCTCATCTCGCTGTTGGGTGTGTGCTGGGTTTTAGGTGGCGAAAACGGTCTGCAACTGAATGACATCATGCAGAACGTCGTTTCCAGTCCGCTAAGTTATGGGCTGGCGTTTGCTGGCGCTTTTATCTGGGCCGCCTACTGCACCGTCACCAGCAAGTATGCCAAAGGGCAAAATGGCATTACCCTTTTCGTCCTGCTGACCGCTCTGAGTCTATGGGTCAAATATGCCGTCAGCGATCAGCCCGAAATGGTGTTCAGCGTCCCGGTTGTGGTGAAGCTATTGATGTGTGGGGTTGCGCTTGGCTTTGGCTACGCCGCCTGGAATATCGGTATTCTTCACGGTAACGTCACGGTGCTTGCGGCTGTCTCTTATTTCACGCCAGTTCTTTCCGCCGCACTGGCGGCTATTCTGTTGAGTTCTCCGCTTTCACTCTCATTCTGGCAAGGGGCATTGATGGTGTGCGCCGGATCGTTACTGTGCTGGTATGCCACCCGCAAATAGCATTTTTATTTTTGCCGGGTACCGAATATGCCCGGCAAAATATTAACAATATTTTAATATGTGATCACACCCTCGAATATAATTCGTAACATTAGAGAGTAATTAAATTTCTGTATAGAGTGCTGTCAGAAAGCCAGAGTTGTTGTGGAAATTGACATAAACTGACAACGCAGGTAATTAATTCAGCGCCAATATTCCCGCGCTATATAGCACAAAGTGCAATAGTTTATTTCTGAATATTTCTCTTAAAAAACAGGTTCTGGTTTCCCGAGAAATCTATAATCAACTGTTTTAAAAAAGTTTATCCTGCCACATGCTTTGACATTCCCTGCCAAACCCTTTTAATCCCACCAAAAAACTAAAACGTCCGACAACTATTCACAGCCATATGATCTTGATTAGTTAATAATCACTTGATGTCTATATATTAACCTGATTGGCCGATTTAAGGGCAATTTATCCGATCAGGATCACACTAATTGAAATTATCTTTAATATTTTGAAACTTATTATTGAAAGCAGTCTACGGAATTTTAAAAATAGTCTGCCATTGACGATAAGCCTCGTTTAAAAATCGCTCAGGTGGCTTAGGAAATACCTAAATAAAATTATAAGGATTATTTAAGATGAAACTTAAATTAGTTGCAGTGGCAGTGACTTCCATGTTGGCAGCTGGCGTTGTTAACGCGGCTGAAGTTTTTAACAAAGACGGTAACAAACTGGATCTGTACGGCAAAGTTACTGGTCTGCACTATTTTTCTGATGATGCTGGTAGCGACGGCGACAAAACGTATGTTCGTCTGGGCTTCAAAGGTGAAACTCAGATCAACGATCAGCTGACCGGATACGGCCAGTGGGAATATGAGTTCAAGGGCAATCGCTCTGAAGCTCAAGGTTCCGACGGCAACAAAACCCGTCTGGCGTACGCTGGTCTGAAATTCGATGAATTCGGTTCCTTCGACTACGGTCGTAACTACGGTGTGGCTTATGACATCGGCGCGTGGACTGACGTTCTGCCAGAGTTCGGTGGCGATACCTGGACGCAGACTGACGGCTTCATGACCGGCCGTACCACTGGCGTTGCAACCTACCGTAACACCGACTTCTTTGGTCTGGTTGACGGCCTGAACGTGGCTGCTCAGTACCAGGGTAAAAACGACCGTGACGATATCACCGAATCCAACGGTGACGGCTGGGGTCTCTCTTCTACCTATGAATTCGACGGCTTCGGTGTGGGTGCGACCTACGCGAAATCTGACCGTACCGACCGTCAGGTTCGTGCTGCAAGCAACCTGAACGCCGGTGGCGAAAACGCAGAAGTCTGGGCTGCTGGCCTGAAGTACGATGCGAACAACATCTACCTGGCAACCACCTACTCTGAAACCCGCAACATGACGGCGTTCGGTAACGGTCACGTTGCCAACAAAGCGCAGAACTTCGAAGTTGTGGCTCAGTACCAGTTCGACTTCGGTCTGCGTCCGTCCATCGCTTACCTGAAATCCAAAGGTAAAGACATCGGTTCTTATGGCGACCAGGACCTGGTTGAATACGTTGACGTTGGCGCGAGCTACTACTTCAACAAAAACATGTCCACCTATGTTGATTACAAAATCAACCTCGTGGATGACAGCCAGTTCACCAAAGATGCCAAAGTGGCTACCGACAACATCGTAGCTGTAGGTCTGACCTACCAGTTCTAAGATCTGTTAGTTCAAAAGGCCAGCCCTCGCGGCTGGCCTTTTTTATTACTGCTGCCCTCCGACCTTCGCCAGACTAAACCAGATCCCGACCGCCAGAATCAGCAGCATGCCTCCCGCACTGCCCAGGGCCACGCTGTGCGAGGTGATGAACGCGGTTTTTGCCGCCGTCATCACCGGCTCGGCCAGCGACGGCGTCAGCTCCTGCGCCACCTTCATCGCTTCACCGATGGACGACGAGGCTTTATCGGTCAGCGACGCGCTCAGCCCCTGCGGCAGTACAATAGACGCCGAAAAGCTGCGGGTTAACAGCAGACCGAAAATGGCGATACCCAGACCAGCACCCAGCTCGTAGGACATGGTTTCGATCGCGCCTGCGGCGGCCGCTTTCTCTTTCGGCGCGGCAGCCATGATCGCTGACGTCGATGCCAGCAGTGCGCTGGCGGCACTGAAGCCCAGCAGCACCATCAGGCTCCACGCCTGCCACTGTTGGGTGCTGAAATCGAGCGTCGACAGGCCGATAAAACTGACCGCGCTAAGCCCCATGCCTCCGGCCGCGACAATGCGCAGCCCCAGACGCCCAACCAGCACACCCGCGATCGGCCCGCTAAATCCGCTCGCCACCATCACCGGCAGCATAAATATCCCTGCTTCAAACGGCGTAAAACCATGCACGAACTGCAACTCCTGCGCCATCAGCAGTTCAAAGCCCACCAGCGCAATCATGGCGGTCATCGCCATGACCACGCCGCTTAAAATAATGCGATGGCAAAACAGGCGCATGTCGATCATCGGCACGCGCGCGCGTAGCTGGATACGGACGAAGATAAACAGCATTACCGCTCCGGTAAGCAGCGTACAGGCCACCATCCACGGCGACAGCACCCCTTTCAGGGCGGTTTTGGCGCTATAGACCAGCAGTAAAATCGCCACAATCAGCATAATGGCATGGCTGATATTGAGCGGCTGCTCGGGCCGCCCCTGCTGAGCAGGCACCAGGCGCGCAGCAAGCGAAACCACGATCAGCACGATCGGCACGTTAATCAGGAACACCGACCCCCAGTAAAAGTGCTCCAGCAGCATGCCGCCAATCAGCGGGCCAAACGCCGCGCCGCCCGACCCAACGGCAGCCCAGACGCCGAGGGCGATATTACGGTGCCGCACGTCAATAAACAGGGTGCGGATCCCTGCAAGCGTAGCCGGAATGATCATCGCCGCGCCAATCGCCAGCGACGCGCGGGCGGCAATCAGCCAGCCCGCGGACGGCGCAAAAGCCGCCGCTAACGATGACAGGCCAAACAGCACGCTGCCGATCATCAGCAGGCGCTTAAAACCTATGCGATCGCCCAGCGCGCCCATCGGCAGCACCATTCCCGCCATCACCAGCGAGTAAATATCAATAATCCACAGCAATTCGTTGCCGCTGGCACCCAGCGTCATGCTCAATGTTGGCGCCGCCACGTGCAGCACCGTCGCGTCAATCGCCACCGGGATATACACCAGCACGATAATCACTAACGCTAACCACTGACGAAACATAAATTTCCTTTTCAGTTAAAAACTGGACACATGTCCAGAATGCGATCCTACGTAAAGTTGAACACTTGTCCAGCTCTTTGTTACACTCGTTTCGTTGCCATTGAGAGTGAGAAATTATGCGTTATCTGAGCAAGGACGAGCGGCGGGAAGAGATCCTCCAGGCCGCGATGCGCGTGGCGCTGACCGAAGGATTCGCTGCGATGACCGTGCGCCGCATCGCCACCGAAGCGGGCGTCGCCACCGGGCAGGTGCATCACCACTTTGCGTCGGCGGGCGAGCTTAAGTCGCTGGCGTTTGTCCGGCTAATCCGCGATTTGCTGGATGCTGAAATCGTTGGCGAAAACGCCGGCTGGCGTGAGCGCCTGCATGCCATGCTCGGCAGCGATGACGGCGGGTTTGAGCCCTACATTCGACTGTGGCGGGAGGCACAAATTCTCGCCAGCCGGGATAGCGATATCAAAGGCGCCTACGTTTTGACCATGGAGATGTGGCACCAGGAAACGGTCGCGATTATCCGCGCCGGGGCGGAGGCCAACGCCTTTACGCTTGCTGACCAGCCGGAAAATATCGCCTGGCGTTTAATTGGTCTGGTATGTGGCCTGGATGGCATATACGTATTAAATATGCCTGAAATGGACGACGCGGCATTTAATAAGCATCTGGATAAGCTTATTTCCCTCGAATTGTTTTAATACTCCCATCGGGGTATTAATTTCCGCAAATAGTTACAATTAGTAACACATAAAGCGAACCCTGATTCCCATTCCAAACTCAGGGATTCGCTTTTTTATCTATCCTTTCAGATGTATCCCATAACATCCAAAAATTTCTACAAACTGCCGAAAGGTATCTTTCTGTTTTCACTTCTTTTTTCTCTCCATTTGGGTAAGCAAGAGGGTGATATGTCACATCAAAGCGAGAAGAGTAATCAGCATCTGTTGAGTAACTGGAAACCGGAAAACGCGCAATTTTGGGAGAATAAAGGGAAACATATCGCACGTAGAAACCTGTGGATTTCCGTGGCGTGTTTGCTTCTCGCGTTTTGTGTATGGATGTTGTTTAGCGCTATTGCGGTAAATCTTAATAAGGTCGGATTTAATTTCAGCACCGATCAGCTTTTTATGCTAACGGCATTACCTTCTCTTTCCGGCGCGATATTGCGTGTCCCCTACTCTTTTATGGTGCCGATATTTGGCGGACGTTACTGGACCGTGTTAAGTACCGTTATCCTGGTCGTACCCTGTGTCTGGCTTGGGATCGCCATCCAGAATACCGCTACGCCTTACTGGGTCTTTATCATCATCGCACTGCTGTGCGGTTTTGCCGGGGCCAACTTCGCTTCCAGCATGGGAAACATCAGTTTCTTCTTCCCGAAAGCCAGACAGGGCAGCGCGCTGGGCATTAACGGCGGGCTGGGTAACCTGGGCGTGAGCGTGATGCAGCTGGTTGCGCCGCTGGTGATTTTTCTGCCGATGTTTACCTTCCTCGGCGTTCACGGCGTCCCCCAGGAGGATGGCTCGACGATGTGGCTGGCGAACGCGGCGTGGATCTGGGCGCCGCTGCTGATTCTTGCTACCCTTGCGGCGTTTTTTGGCATGAACGACATCGCCAGCTCGAAAGCGTCCATTGCCAGCCAGCTTCCGGTGCTTAAGCGCTTTCATCTCTGGCTGCTGAGCCTGCTTTATCTGGCCACCTTCGGCTCGTTTATCGGTTTCTCGGCAGGCTTTGCTATGCTGTCGAAAACCCAGTTTCCGGACGTAAATATCCTCCACCTCGCCTTCTTTGGCCCGCTGATCGGCGCCCTGGCGCGTTCGGCTGGCGGGATGATTTCAGACAGGCTGGGCGGCGTACGGGTGACGCTGATCAACTTCGTCTTTATGGCCATCTTTAGCGCCCTGATTTTCCTGACGCTGCCCGGCTCTGGTTCAGGCAGTTTTATCGCCTTCTATCTGGTCTTTATGGGCCTGTTCCTCACCGCCGGGCTGGGCAGCGGCTCGACCTTCCAGATGATCGCGATTATCTTTCGCAAAATCACCCTCGACCGCGTGAAAAAACAGGGTGGGAGCGACGAACAGGCACAGCATGAAGCGGTGACCGAAACGGCTGCCGCGCTGGGCTTTATCTCTGCCATCGGTGCGGTAGGCGGGTTCTTTATTCCCAAAGCCTTTGGCACATCCCTGGCGATGACTGGTTCCCCGGTGGGCGCCATGAAAGTCTTCCTCGTGTTTTACATCGTCTGCGTGCTCGTCACCTGGCTGGTGTACGGCCGCAAATCCTCACAAAAATAATAACTACCTCTTCGCCGGAGCGTGATGTCTCACCCTCCGGCCATGCTATCGAAGCAGGAGAAATGTCATGAGCAAACTGTTGGACCGCTTCCGTTACTTCAAAACAAAAGGCGACAGTTTCGCCGATGGGCACGGGCAGGTGTACCACACCAACCGCGACTGGGAGGACAGCTACCGTCAGCGCTGGCAGTTCGACAAGATTGTGCGATCCACCCACGGCGTTAACTGCACCGGCTCCTGTAGCTGGAAGATTTATGTCAAAAATGGCCTGGTGACCTGGGAAACCCAGCAGACCGACTACCCGCGCACCCGCCCTGACCTGCCTAACCACGAACCTCGCGGCTGCCCACGTGGCGCAAGCTACTCCTGGTATCTCTACAGCGCCAACCGTCTCAAGTACCCGCTGGTACGCCGCAGGCTGATCGAACTCTGGCGCGAGGCGCTGGCGCAGCATACCGATCCGGTGCTGGCCTGGGATGCCATCCAGAACGATCCGCAGAAAGCGCAGAGCTACAGGAAAGCGCGCGGAAAAGGCGGTTTTATCCGCTCAAACTGGAAAGAGCTTAACCAGCTGATTGCTGCCGCCAACGTCTGGACCATCAAAAACTACGGCCCGGATCGGGTAGCCGGTTTTTCCCCCATCCCGGCCATGTCGATGGTCTCTTATGCCGCCGGTACGCGCTATCTCTCCCTGCTCGGCGGCACCTGCCTGAGCTTCTATGACTGGTACTGCGATCTGCCACCGGCGTCGCCGATGACCTGGGGCGAACAGACCGACGTGCCGGAATCCGCGGACTGGTACAACTCCAGCTATATCATTGCCTGGGGGTCGAACGTGCCGCAGACGCGCACCCCGGACGCCCACTTCTTTACCGAAGTGCGTTACAAGGGCACCAAGACCGTCGCCATTACGCCGGACTTCTCGGAGGTGGCGAAGCTCAGCGACCAGTGGCTGGCCCCCAAACAGGGTACCGACAGCGCCCTTGCCATGGCGATGGGCCATGTGATCCTTAAAGAGTTCCACCTCGATAACCCGAGCGAGTACTTCCTCAACTATTGCCGCCGCTACACCGACATGCCGATGCTGGTCCTGCTGGATGAACAGGCTGACGGTCGCGTGGTGCCGGGCCGCATGCTGCGCGCGTCGGATCTGGCCGACGGGCTGGGTGAAACCAATAATCCGGAGTGGAAAACCATCGCCTTTGACGTGGCCGGAAATCTGGTGGCGCCGAATGGTTCCATCGGCTTCCGCTGGGGTGAAAAAGGCAAATGGAACCTGGAGTCGCTGGCTGCGGGACAGGAAACCGAGCTGACGCTTTCCCTGCTCATCACCCACGACAGCGTGGCAGACGTGGCCTTCCCTTACTTCGGGGGCAACGAGAACCCGCATTTCCGCAGTGTGAAGCAGGAGCCGGTGCTGACGCGCCGCGTACCGAGTAAAACCCTAACGCTGGCCGACGGCAGCCAGAGACGCGTGGTTAGCGTGTACGATCTGGTGCTGGCAAACTACGGCCTCGATCGCGGTCTGGAAGACAGTAACGCGGCGACAAACTACGCCGAGATAAAAGCCTACACCCCGGCCTGGGGCGAACAAATTACCGGCGTCCCCGCTTATCTGATAGAAAAAATCGCCCGTGAATTTGCCGACACGGCGCACAAAACTCACGGTCGTTCGATGATCATCCTCGGGGCCGGTGTGAACCACTGGTACCACATGGACATGAACTACCGCGGGATGATCAACATGCTGGTCTTCTGCGGCTGCGTCGGGCAGAGCGGCGGCGGCTGGTCGCACTATGTCGGCCAGGAAAAGCTGCGCCCGCAAACCGGCTGGCTGCCGCTGGCCTTCGCGCTGGACTGGAACCGTCCGCCGCGCCAGATGAACAGCACATCGTACTTCTACAACCACGCCAGCCAGTGGCGCTATGAGAAGCTCACCGCACAGGAACTGCTTTCTCCCCTTGCAGACGCATCGAAGTTTACCGGTCACCTGATTGATTTCAATGTCCGCGCCGAGCGCATGGGCTGGCTGCCGTCGGCTCCACAGCTTAATCTCAACCCGCTGCACGTTAAGGCCCGGGCGGACGCCGCCGGTATGTCGCCGCAGGACTATACCGTGCAGGCGTTAAAATCGGGCGATATCCGCTTCGCCTGCGAACAGCCGGATAACGGTAAGAACCACCCGCGCAACCTGTTTGTCTGGCGTTCTAACCTGCTTGGCTCGTCCGGGAAAGGCCATGAATACATGCTGAAATACCTGCTTGGCACCGAGAGCGGTATCCAGGGTGAGGATTTAGGCTCAACGGACGACGTGAAACCTGAAGAGGTGGAATGGCAAACCGCCGCCATTGAGGGCAAGCTGGATCTGCTGGTGACGCTCGACTTCCGCATGTCCAGCACCTGCCTGTTCTCGGATATCGTCCTCCCGACCGCCACCTGGTATGAAAAAGACGATATGAATACCTCGGACATGCATCCGTTTATTCACCCGCTTTCCGCAGCCGTTGACCCGGCGTGGGAGTCCCGCAGCGACTGGGAGATTTACAAGGGCATCGCCAAAGTCTTCTCTGAAGTGTGCGTCGGACATCTCGGCACCGAAACTGACGTGGTGCTACAGCCGCTTCAGCATGACTCCCCGGGGGAGCTGTCGCAGCCTTTTGATATTCTGGACTGGCGCAAAGGCGAGTGCGATCTGATCCCCGGCAAAACGGCACCGAACATCGCCGTGGTCGAGCGTAACTACCCGGAAACCTACGAGCGCTTTACGGCCCTTGGGCCGCTGCTGGACAAGCTCGGTAACGGCGGAAAAGGCATATCGTGGAACACCCAGAACGAGGTCGATTTCCTCGGCAAGCTCAACTACGTCAAGCTCGACGGCCCGGCGAAAGGTCGCCCGCGCATCGAGACCGCCATTGACGCTTCAGAGGTGATCCTCGCCCTTGCGCCGGAAACTAACGGTCAGGTCGCGGTCAAAGCCTGGGAAGCCCTCGGCGAACTGACCGGACGCGATCACACTCATCTGGCGCTGAACAAAGAAGATGAGAAAATCCGCTTCCGCGATATTCAGGCGCAGCCGCGCAAAATCATCTCCAGCCCGACGTGGTCCGGCCTTGAGAGCGAGCACGTCTCCTATAACGCAGGCTATACCAACGTTCACGAGCTGATCCCGTGGCGCACGATTTCGGGCCGCCAGCAGCTGTATCAGGATCATACCTGGATGCGCGCCTTCGGGGAGAGTCTGGTGGCCTATCGTCCACCGATTGACACCCGCAGCGTTACCCATATGCGCGAAATCCCGCCGAACGGATTCCCGGAAAAAGCGCTTAACTTCCTGACGCCGCACCAGAAATGGGGCATTCACTCCACCTACAGCGAAAACCTGCTGATGCAAACCCTGTCGCGCGGGGGGCCAATCGTCTGGATCAGCGAAACCGACGCGCGCGAGCTGGGCATTGAGGACAACGACTGGATCGAAGCCTTTAACGCCAACGGCGCCCTCACCGCCCGCGCGGTGGTCAGCCAGCGCGTGCCGCCGGGCATGACCATGATGTACCACGCTCAGGAGCGCATCCTCAACATTCCGGGGTCAGAAGTAACCGGACGGCGCGGCGGGATCCACAACTCGGTCACCCGCGTCTGCCCGAAACCGACCCACATGATCGGTGGCTACGCGCAGCTGGCGTACAGCTTCAACTATTACGGCACCGTCGGCTCGAACCGCGACGAGTTCATCATGATCCGTAAAATGAAAAACATTAACTGGCTGGACGGCGAAGGTCGGGATCAGGTACAGGAGGCGAAAAAATGAAAATACGCTCACAGGTTGGCATGGTTCTGAATCTCGATAAATGCATTGGCTGCCACACCTGCTCGGTCACCTGTAAGAACGTCTGGACCGGGCGCGAAGGGATGGAATACGCGTGGTTCAACAACGTCGAAACCAAACCGGGTATCGGCTATCCGAAAAACTGGGAAGATCAGGATGAGTGGCAAGGCGGCTGGATCCGCGGTATTCACGGCAAGCTGACCCCGCGCCTCGGCGGCAAAATGGGTGTGCTGTCGAAGATTTTCGCTAACCCCGTGTTGCCGCAGATTGACGATTACTATGAACCCTTCACCTTCGATTACCAGGATCTGCACCGCGCGCCAGAGGGCGATCACCTTCCTACCGCCCGCCCGCGCTCGCTGATTGACGGCAAGCGAATGGATAAAATCAAATGGGGGCCCAACTGGGAAGAGCTGCTGGGCGGCGAGTTCGAAAAACGTGCCCGCGACCGCAACTTCCAGAAGATCCAGAAGGAGATGTACGGTCAGTTTGAAAACACCTTCATGATGTACCTGCCGCGCCTGTGCGAGCACTGTCTGAACCCCAGTTGCGTCGCCACCTGCCCGAGCGGCGCGATTTACAAGCGTGAAGAGGACGGCATTGTGCTGATCGACCAGGACAAATGCCGCGGCTGGCGTCTGTGCATCAGCGGCTGCCCGTACAAGAAAATCTACTTCAACTGGAAGAGCGGCAAGTCAGAGAAGTGCATCTTCTGCTACCCGCGCATTGAGTCCGGTCAGCCGACCGTCTGTTCGGAAACCTGCGTCGGGCGCATCCGCTACCTTGGCGTGCTGCTGTATGACGCGGACCGTATCGAGGAGGCCGCCAGCACCGAGCATGAGACCGACCTGTACGAGCGCCAGTGCGACGTGTTCCTTAACCCGAACGATCCGGCGGTGATTGAGGAAGCGCTGAAACAGGGTATTCCGCAGAACGTCATCGACGCGGCACAGCGTTCCCCGGTTTACAAAATGGCGATGGACTGGAAGCTTGCCCTGCCGCTGCATCCGGAATACCGCACCCTGCCGATGGTCTGGTATGTGCCGCCGCTGTCACCGATTCAGTCCTACGCGGACGCGGGTGGTTTGCCGCAGAGCGACGGCGTGCTGCCTGCGGTCGAAAGCCTGCGCATTCCGGTGCAGTACCTGGCAAACATGCTCAGCGCGGGCGATACCGGTCCGGTGCTGCGCGCCCTGAAGCGCATGATGGCGATGCGCCACTACAAGCGTTCCCAGACCGTGGAAGGCGTGACCGACACCCGCGCCATCGAAGAGGTCGGCCTGACGGAAGAACAGGTAGAAGAGATGTATCGCTACCTGGCGATTGCCAACTACGAAGACCGCTTCGTGATCCCGACCAGCCACCGCGAAATGGCGCGCGACGCCTTCCCGGAGAAAAACGGCTGCGGCTTCACCTTTGGCGACGGCTGCCACGGTTCCGACACCAAATTCAACCTCTTCAACAGCAGCCGCATCGACGCGATCAACATCACCGAAGTGCGCGAACACGGGGAGGGAGAATAATGCAGATCCTCAAAATCATCGCGCTGCTCATTGAGTATCCCGATGAGTTGCTGTGGGAAAACCGTGACGAAGCGCTTTCCCTGGTGGAACAGGACGCGCCCATGCTGCTGCCGTTTGCGCAGCAGCACCTGAGCGCCCCGCTGCTGGATAAGCAGGCCGAATGGTGCGAAGTGTTTGAACGGGGGCGCGCAACCTCGCTACTGCTGTTCGAACACGTTCACGCCGAGTCCCGCGATCGCGGTCAGGCGATGGTCGACCTGATGAGCCAGTATGAGAAAGCCGGGCTCCAGCTGGACTGCCGCGAGCTGCCGGACTATCTGCCGCTCTATCTGGAATATCTCAGTATCGTCAGCGATGACGAGGCGCGTGAAGGGCTGCAAAACGTCGCGCCGATCCTGGCGCTGATTGGCGGCCGGCTGAAACAGCGCGAGGTGGCGCATTACCAGCTGTTTGATGCCCTGCTGACGATGGCCGGTACACGGCTTTCCAGCGACAGCGTGGCGAAGCAGGTGTCTGGTGAAAAACGGGATGATACCCGTCAGGCGCTGGACGCCGTGTGGGAAGAGGAACAGGTGAAGTTTATCGAAGACAACGCCACATCGTGCGACAGCTCGCCGATGCAGCAATATCAACGACGCTTTAGCCAGGACGTCGCGCCGCAGTACGTGGACGTCAGCGCCGGAGGCCCAAAATGACACATTACCTGAACGTGTTTTTCTATGACATTTATCCGTACATCTGCGCCACCGTGTTTTTCCTTGGCAGCTGGTTGCGCTACGACTACGGGCAGTACACCTGGCGCGCCTCGTCGAGCCAGATGCTCAGCAAGCGCGGTATGAACTGGGGCTCTAACCTGTTTCATATTGGCATTCTGGGGATCTTCTTCGGGCACCTGTTCGGCATGTTAACCCCGCACTGGATGTACGCCTGGTTTTTACCCGTCGCGGTTAAACAGCAGTTAGCCATGATTGCGGGGGGGATTTGCGGGGTGCTGACGCTGATTGGCGGGTCGATGCTGCTGATCCGCCGCCTGTTCAACCAGCGGGTGCGTGCCACGTCCACCACGCCGGATATTATCATCATGAGTATCCTGCTGCTTCAGTGCATCCTTGGGCTGTCGACCATTCCTTTCTCCGCCCAGTATCCTGACGGAAGCGAGATGATGAAGCTGGTCGGCTGGGCGCAGGGGATCGTGACGTTTAAGGGAGGCTCGTCAGAAATGCTGAGCGGCGTCGCGCCGATCTTCCGCGTGCATCTGGTGCTGGGGATGACGATCTTCCTTATCTTCCCGTTCACCCGTCTGGTGCACGTGTGGAGCGCGCCGTTTGAGTATTTTACCCGTCGCTATCAGGTGGTGAGGTCGCGCCGTTGATTTTGTCGGGTGGCGGCTTCGCCTTACCCGACCTACGTTTCAAGCCGCTGTAGGCCCGGTAAGGCGTAGCCGCCACCGGGCTATTTACCTGCCTGTGGATGCGTATCAAACCCCGCCATCACGGCCGTCAGCTCGGCCAGGGTAAAGCCGTGCTTCGGGTCATCAACGCCCAGGCCAAACCGCGCCTGCATCAGCTTATACAGCGCCTCCGCATCCGGCAAATGGATCTGCTCCTCCACATGACCGTTCTGCCAGTGGGTAAAATTAAAGTTGGTCAGCGTCAGCTTGCCCCCGTCCGGCAGGTGGCGACACATCAGCAGGTGATGACGGAAATGGGACTGCGGCCAGTGCGCCGACCAGAAGTTTCCCATCACGTAATCGTTGAAGTACTGGGTCGCCAGGTCGAAGTGGTACATTGACTGCCAGTGCTCGTGATGGCGGAATTGCAGTACCCAGTCGTTACCCTCGCTCAGCAAACGATAACGCCCGTGCGGGGTTTCCTGTTCCTCGTTGGCGATCAAACGAATCGGCGCCGTCAGCGTTTGTCCGCCAAATCCCACATCGGCGATCCAGCGCTCGCCGTTCAGCTCAACCAGCAGCAACCGGTGCGTACGCGGCGGCATCTGCGACGGATTGGCCAGCACAACCCGCCCCAGCACGCTGCGCACCGTAAAACCGACTTCGCGCAACACCCGCTCAAACAGGCCGTTTTGCTCGAAGCAATACCCCCCCCGACGTGCGGTGACCAGTTTATCCACCAGACACCCGTCGTCCAGATGGATTTCACGCGGCAAAACGACATCAATATTTTCGAAAGGGATCGCGCAGTTATGGTGTAAATGCAGCCCCCGCAGGGTATCGATATCAACCTGTACGGGCTGCTGCCAGCCCGTGCGGGCGAAATAAGCACTCAGAAATGGGGACATGATTTGCTCCAGGATGTGATATCCCCTGTTTATAAACTATTTTCCCTTATGCATATGCGCAAAAGTGCTTTTTCGTCATACTCATCGTGTACATGAGGAGATCCTATGAACCACTTTCGCTCTGTTGAATTACGTCATGCCAGCCGTCTTCTTAATCACGGTCCAACCGTGCTCATCACCAGCCGGGATGAGACCATCGATCGTCGCAACGTCATGGCCGCCGCATGGTCTATGCCGGTGGAATTTGAGCCCCCGCGTATCGCGATTGTGGTAGACAAAAGCGCGTGGTCACGGGAGTTGATCGAACGCAGCGGGAAATTCGGCATTGTGATCCCCGGCGTGGCGGCAGCCAACTGGACCTGGGCGGTCGGCAGCGTCAGCGGGCGCGACGAGGATAAATTCAACTGCTACGGGATCCCGGTTATTTATGGCCCTGAGCTTGGCCTGCCGGTTATAGAAGAGAAATGTCTGGCGTGGATGGAGTGCCGGTTATTGCCTGTAACCTCTGCGGCAGAGAAATATGACACCCTGTTTGGCGAAGTGGTTTCCGCCGCGGCGGATGAACGCGCATTTGTCGCCGGACGCTGGCAGTTTGACGGGGATAAACTGAATACGCTGCATCATCTGGGAGCGGGCACGTTTGTCGCGAGCGGGAAAATGGTGAAGGCGCTGGATTAACACACCTCAAAAAAGAAAAGCCCTCTTCCTGAGGAAGAGGGCTTTTTATTACTTAACACGCTTCGCAATAATCTCATCCGCCACATTCCGCGGAGCTTCCGCAAAATGATGGAACTCCATCGTATACGTCGCGCGCCCCTGGGACATCGAGCGCAGCGTGGTGGCGTAGCCAAACATCTCAGCCAGCGGGACGTCAGCGCGAATAATCTGGCTGCCGTACTGTTCTGCCATTCCCTGCACCAGGCCGCGACGGGAGGAGAGATCGCCCATAATGTTCCCGGCGTACTCTTCCGGCGTTTCCACCTCAACGTGCATCACCGGCTCAAGAATAACCGGATCCGCCCGCCTAGCGCCCTCTTTGAAGCCGAGGATCGCCGCCATGCGGAAGGCCATCTCCGAGGAGTCAACGTCATGGTAGGAACCAAACGTCAGGGTCGCTTTCACATCCACCACCGGATAGCCCGCCAGCACTCCCGTATTCATGGCTTCTCGCAAGCCTTTTTCCACCGACGGGATGTACTCCCGCGGCACCACCCCGCCTTTGGTGGCATCTTCAAACACAAAACCACTCCCGGCGGCTAACGGCTCAAGGCTCAGAACCACATGACCGTACTGCCCTTTCCCGCCGGACTGTCGGACAAATTTACCTTCAATATCCTTCACCGCTTTACGCAGGGTTTCACGGTAGGTGACCTGCGGACGACCAATGTTCGCCTCAACGCCAAACTCACGCTTCATGCGGTCAACGATGATCTCCAGATGCAACTCGCCCATCCCGGAGATGATGGTCTGACCGGACTCTTCGTCCGTGTGCAGGCGGAACGACGGATCTTCCGCAGCCAGGCGCTGTAGGGCAATCCCCATTTTCTCCTGATCGGCCTTGGTTTTCGGCTCAATCGCCAGCGAAATAACCGGGTCCGGGAACTCCATCCGTTCAAGGGTGATCACCGCATTCGGGTCGGTCAGCGTGTCACCGGTGGTAACGTCTTTCAGCCCGACACAGGCTGCGATATCCCCTGCACGCAGCTCGTCCACCTCATGGCGATCGTTGGCATGCATCAGCACGATGCGCCCGATACGCTCTTTCTTGCCCTTCACCGGGTTGTACACCGCGTCGCCTTTGCGCAGTATGCCAGAATAGACGCGGATAAAGGTCAGCTGGCCGACGTACGGATCGCTCATCAGCTTGAAGGCCAGCGCCGAGAACGGTTCATCATCGCTTGGGTGGCGCTCGGCGTGCTGTCCGTCTTCGTCTACCCCATCAATAGCGGGCACGTCCAGTGGAGACGGCATCAATTCAATCACCGCGTCGAGCATGCGCTGCACACCCTTGTTCTTGAAAGCGCTGCCGCACAGCATGGGCTGTATTTCACCGGAGATGGTCCGGACGCGCAGCCCCTGGATGATTTCCGCTTCATCCAGTTCGCCCGTCTCAAGGTACTTATCCATAAGCTCATCGCTGGCTTCTGCCGCAGCCGAAACCATTTTTTCTCGCCACGCCTGGGCGGTACTCAGCAGATCGTCAGGGACTGGCGCATAGCTGAACGCCATGCCCTGCGTCGCATCATCCCAAAGAATAGTGCGCATCTTGATGAGATCCACCACGCCGGTGAAGTGTTCTTCTGCCCCCACGGGGATCACAATCGGGACCGGATTGGCTTTCAGCCGCTCCTGCATCATCCGCACCACGCGGAAGAAATCTGCGCCCGGGCGGTCCATTTTATTGACGAACGCCAGACGCGGAACATGATATTTATTCGCCTGACGCCAGACGGTCTCCGACTGCGGCTGCACACCACCGACGGAGTCATAGACCATTACCGCGCCGTCGAGCACACGCATGGAACGTTCCACCTCAATGGTGAAATCCACGTGCCCGGGGGTGTCGATAATATTGATGCGGTGCGGTTCAAAGCCTCTGTCCATACCGGGCCAGAAACAGCTCACCGCCGCCGACGTAATGGTGATCCCGCGCTCCTGCTCCTGCGCCATCCAGTCGGTGGTTGCCGCGCCATCGTGTACTTCACCCAGCTTGTGGCTCATCCCGGTGTAAAACAGGATGCGCTCAGTGGTGGTTGTTTTGCCCGCATCGATATGCGCGGAGATACCGATGTTGCGATAACGTTCGAGTGGAATGGGTCGGGGCATGTTATTTCCTTAAGTCTTCATGACTGGTTTGTGGCGACCGGGATGGTCGCGAGTTCGTTCGTTTGTTATAATAGTCCTATTGTACGAGTATTATCGAACTATTTTTTAACGGTTGACCTATTGTTGATATAGCTCAATCTCACGCGAGACGCAGGAAAACGATGATCCCAAACCACCCGGAACCTGAACAAATAGTGTTGGAAAATGTGTTGTTCGCCCTCGGCAATCCGCTGCGATTAGCGATTATTCGCAGGCTGGCCGACGGCAGCGAACTGAGCTGTAACGCGCTGCGCCCGGAAGAGGTGGTGAAATCCACTATGACTCACCACTGGCGCGTGCTGCGCAACAGCGGCGTGATCTGGCAGCGCCCGCAGGGGCGCGAGAATATGATCTCACTGAGAAGAGAAGATCTGGACGCCCGCTTTCCTGGGCTGCTGGCGATCCTGCTCCAGGCTAAGTAGCGGCAGCGACCTCTAGACGATAAACCGGAATGCGCCGTGTTGTTCCGGTAAGGGTGTCGAACACCTCCGTATCGGACGTCACTATCCTCATCCCGGTCTTCCTTAACCGCTGCACGTCGGCGGCTATGCGCTGGAGGCCAAACCAGAAAAGCCCGTCAAGCGCGGTGACCGTAAGCCCCTGCTCCAGCGCCAGCTGGAGGCGCTCGCGGGGGGCTTTCACCTGCTGAGCGATTTGCCGGTAAGGCACTTCCGATCCGCCGGACGCATCGATTCGCTGAATACGGGTCTTCAGGTGGTAGGTAAATTCATCGGGAATGCCGTTCAAATCCTGTTTAAGGCTGTAGACGCAGCCAAACCGCTTCCCGTTGAACAGGACATTTTTTTGACTGAGCTGAAACTCATTTCTGATGCTATCAATCAGCTGCGGTGCACGGGTAAGAAGTAACCGGAAGGGAAGCTCAAAGCTGGTCACATAATCCACGTTCAGCAGCGCGAGACGCAGCCGCTCTTCTGCCCCGGATTTCTGGTCATGACACTCGCGCATCACCTCCGCCCACTGGCGCGTCAGACGTTCCGGCTCGCCGGCTTCGGTGAGGAGGTATTTTTCCAGATGATAATCGACTCTTCCGGTCATGTTGGGCATCCCGTCAATATGGATGCGGTAATTCTATCCAGCGCGGCAGGATTTATAAAGGGCGGAGCGCACCGGCATCCGCCCTGCCGGGCTACTGCTGGATACTCGACCGGTCCGAAATATCGCTGGCAGAAAAGGTTCTTGCAGTAGACGCGACCTGTTTTTTGCGTTTATACCGGTCCGGCTGGCCTTCAGGGCGGGTTTTGAACCGGCGATGCAGCCACATATATTGCTCAGGCGCCATCATCACGGCGCGCTCAATCGCTCTGTTCATTTGCGTGGCCACCGACGCTTTGTCGCCTCCCTGCAAGGTATCGCTAATATCTTCCAGAATAATCAGCTCATACCCTGTGCCGTCTGCTTTTCTGCGCGGTACAAACGGGATCACGGCCGGTCTGGCACTTTTCACCAGCATGTAGCTCCCGGCAGTTGTCGCGGCGTCCGGGACGGCAAAAAACGGCACAAACACGCTATTCGTTTTGCCATAATCGTGGTCCGGGGCATACCACAGGATCTCGTTTTGCTTCAGCGCGCGGATCATGCCCTTCAGGTCATAGCGGTCAAGCATGGTTTTATTGGAACGCAGACGACCGCGCGTTTGCAGCCAGTCGAGCAACGCATTATTGTTGGGACGATACACACCAATACCCGCGTTGAGCATGCCAAAGATGCGTGCGCCTAATTCCAGCGTGAGAAAATGCATGCCAATGAGCACCACTCCCCTTCCTTGCGCCCGCGCCTGTTCCATATGTTCGTAGCCGGTTACGCTGAAGTGTTTCCGTACGCGCCAGTCTGGCCAGAACCACGCTATCCCCGTTTCGATGACGCCCATTCCAACCGATTCAAAATTACGCTCAAGTAAACGCTCGCACTCGTCCTCTTTCATATCAGGAAAGCAAAGCTCAAGATTTCGTCTGGCGATCTCCACGCGGCGTGGAAGCAGGCGCATAGCCAGACGCCCAAGCCCGTGACCTATTTTCAACAGCAGCGGGTACGGAAGCTGAACCGTGCACCAGAGCGCGGCAATGCCTGCCCAGCTGAGCCAGTAACGAGGATGAATAAAGGCGAGTGAAAACTGAGGTAATTTTGTCATGGAAAAATTATCCTTTTACTAATTTGTACTTAATCTGGTGCAGTTGCAGTGCTTACCTGCTGATTCAACGAATATTGTTCGGAAGGATGAATTGTAGCGGAATCGTTATGGTTTTTATTATCGATTTTTGCGAAAGGGAATAAAAGCGAGGAGCGCCGGGTGATATTGCACCACCCGGCAGGCAAGTTACATCGAATAACCGGGCTTCTTAATCAGTTCATCCAGTTTCGGGCCGATCTCGGTATCCCAGACCTGCGCCTTCCAGTCAGCTTCCTGAACCTCCTGAAGCGCCACGGAGATTGAGCGATCTTTGCTGTTCAGATGACGGGCGATCGCTTCGGCGATATCCGCCGCCAGGGCCGTTTTTTGTTCGTCAGTCAGATCGCGTGGAAAACATTTGATATCAACGTGTGGCATGGGCAGGGCTCCTTTTATAGGTGAGCGTTCCACGTTATCAGATTATATCGTTAGCTTTTAGCACCTTGTGCAGTTCCGGCAGCGCGCAGACGGCATCCGCGACGGCGGTAATATTAGGCGTGTTAGTGGCAAACCACTCATGACGTGGCCCCCAGGTACGCGCAACGGCAATATAGACGTCAAGCAGCGTCAGCTGTTTGCCAAACGCAAACGGCGAGGCGCTGAGCTGGCTGTCGAACCACAGATAGAGCGATTTTCGGTACTCAATGCAATTTTTCTTCAGCTGTTCCGGGGCATCAGGCACCCAGCGTTCCGGGTAATCTGCATACGTAAAGGTGGGATAGACGTTCGCCACAAACCAGATGAGCAGGCGCTGAAACTGCTGGCGCTCGGCCTGCCCTACGGGCGGCGCGAGGTCGGGACGTCTGTCGAGCACCATCAGGGCGATCGCTGCGGTTTCCGTCACGATCGCCCCATTTTCCAGCTCCAGCGTCGGCACCTGGCACAGCGGGTTCAGTTTTAACAGCAATTCGCGCTGCGGGCCGGGCTGGTCAAACCCGTCCACGTTGACGAACTGATACGGGATGTCTGCCAGAGTCAGCATCACTTCACTGATTGCCGATCCCCAGCCGGGTACGCCATAGAGTTTGATCATGTTGCCCCCTCAGGGATGAAAACCCTAAGTGTAGAGCACCATTAGTAGGTTATCCCGGGCGGGTTAACGTCAGAAGAAGTCACCGCTTCGCCCGCCTCCCCCCAGCGCGCCAGCACCTTTTGATACTCCCCGCGCTTAATCGCACCGTCCAGCGCAGCCTGCAACGCATACACCAGCCCATTACCTTTTTTGGTTGTGGTGGCGACATAGGCTTTCTTCGGCCCTAATCCCACGACGCGGGTTTTGCCGGTTAACGCGGCTTTGTAGGCCGAAACGGACTGCGGTCCAAAGAAAACATCCGCCCTGCCGGACTGAATATAAAGATTGCCTGAGGCGTCGTCGGTCAGATAAACCGGCAACGCAGGCTCGCGCCCGGCCTTTTTATTCTCTTCGTTCCAGCCCAGCAGAATACGTTCCTGATTGGTGCCTGACCCGACAATCACCTTTTTACCGGCCAGATCTTTCGCACGGGTGATCGACTGTACGTTGCTGGTGGATTTCACCGAGAAGGCGAGGGAATCGACGCGATAGGTCGCAAAATCGAACTTCGCCTTACGTTGCTCGGTGACGGCGATATTCACCAACGCCACGTCATAACGCCCGGAAGTGATCCCCAGCGGCCAGTCTTCCCACGCCGTTGGCACCAGCTTCAGCTTCAGCCCCAGACTGCCCGCCAGCAACCGGGCGATATCCGGGTCGCTGCCAATACGGGTGCGGTTATCACTGGCCAGCAGCGCCAGCGGCGGAGAATTCAGGGCTGAAATCGCCACCGTGAGGGTACCCGGCTCAACAAATTTATAGTTCGCCGGGATTTTCGCCACTGCCTGTTGATCAACCGTCACCGGCAGCGGCTGTTCGTTGGCCTTTAAATCAATGCTGGCGTAGCTCGCCGTCGTGAAGACCAGCCCCGCCAGGAGTCCATATTTCATCTGCGCTCATTACAGCACTTTTGAGAGGAACTGGCGCGTTCGCGGATGCGACGGTCGGTTTAACACGTCGTCGCTGCTGCCCTGCTCCACAATTTTACCGTCGACCATAAATACCACCTGGTCCGCCACTTCCCGGGCAAAGCCGATCTCATGGGTGACCACCACCAGCGTAGTGCCGGAACGGGCGAGCTTTTTAATCACGTCCAGCACTTCGCCAACCAGTTCCGGATCCAGCGCCGAGGTGGGTTCATCAAACAGCATCACGCGCGGGCGCAGCGCCAGCGCGCGGGCAATGGCGATACGCTGCTGTTGGCCGCCGGAGAGGTGACGCGACCAGGCATCGGCTTTATCGCGCAGACCTACCACATCCAGAAGGCTGTAGGCGTTTTCAACAGCCTCTTTTTTACTGAACTTTTTATGCGCGATGGGTGCTTCAATCAGGTTTTCCAGCACCGTGAGATGCGGAAAAAGATTGAAGTTCTGAAACACGTACCCAACGTTGACGCGCTGTTTGAGGATCTCTTTCTCTTTTAGCTCGTAGAGTTTGTCACCCTGACGGCGATAGCCGATGTAATCCCCGTCAATCTGAATAAAGCCTTCGTCTACGCGCTCCAGATGGTTAATGGTGCGCAGCAGCGTCGATTTTCCCGATCCAGAGGGGCCAAGGATCACCGTCACGGAGCCCGGCGGGATCTCAAGCGTGACGTTATCGAGCGCTTTATGTCGGCCAAAAAACTTACTGACGCCGGTAATGGAAATGTGTCCTTCAGGAGAGGCTTGCATGAACAGGCTCCTGTGCTGGCGAAGTGGTGACGGAACGCGCGCGACTGGTCGCCCGGTTCTGGTTTACGGCGGAGCGGCGCTCGCTGCGGGCGAGTCCACGCTCAATAACATGCTGGATGGCAGACAGTACGGTGGTGATCACCAGATACCAGACGGCCCCCACCATCAACAGCGGGATCACCTCCTGGGTGCGGTTGTAGATCATCTGGATCGTGTAGAACAGTTCCGGCATCGCCAGCACGTAAACCATCGCCGTCCCTTTGGCGAGACTGATGATTTCGTTAAACCCGGACGGCAGGATGGTGCGCAGCGCCTGCGGGAGAATTATGCGCACCGTGCGACGCCACGCCGGCAGACCCAGCGCAGCGGCCGCCTCATACTGACCGTGGTCGACCCCAAGGAAGCCCCCGCGAATGATCTCCGCAGTATAGGCGCTCTGCACCAGCGTCAGCCCCACGATGGCGGTAGAAAATTGCCCGAGAACGTTGATGGTTTCAAAGCTGCCCCAGGTAATGCCGGTAAAAGGCACGCCGAGAGAGAGCGTGTCGTAGAGATAGGAGAAGTTATAGAGGATAATCAGCACCACGATCAGCGGCAGGGAACGGAACAGCCAGATGTAACCCCACGCCAGGCTGCTCAACAGCCATGATGACGAGAGCCGCGCCAGCGCCAGCATGCCGCCAATAACCACGCTCAGTACGGTGCTTATTAACGTCAGCAGCAGCGTCTGGCCGACGCCTTCGAGGATCACCGGGTCGAAGAACCAGCGGGCAAATACCGCCCATTCCCAGCGCGGATTAAAGGCCACGGACTGGATCACGACCGCCAGTACAAACAGCGCCACCACGGCGCCAGCAGCGCGCAGCGGATAACGTGCCGGGACCACTTTTATGGTTTCAACGTTGCTCATCGTCGCTCCTTATGCGGTTTTGCTGAGCGCTTCGCGGATCAGCGTCTTGGTGAAACGCAGCCGACCGTCGAACGGCGGCTGGCTATACTCTTCCGGATCGCGGTTAAGATCGAACTGCGGCTGATACCCCTGACTGAGATAGAGCCGCACCGCCTCCGGCTGGCGAAACCCCGTGGTCAGGTAGATGCGGCTGTAGCCCGCCAGCACCGCCCGGCGCTCCAGCTCCTGTACCACGCGCGCGGCCAGCCCCTGCTGGCGCAGCGTTTTATTCGTCCAGATGCGTTTGATCTCTGCGGTGTGTTCGTCGAAGGGCTTGTACGCACCGGTGGCGATGATCTCGCCATCGCGCTCCAGGACGATAAACAGCCCCTGCGGCGCCAGGTACCACTCTGTCAGCTCGACTTCCGCATCCTTTGAAAAGTAGTCGCCGTAACGAGCGGCGTACTCACCGAAAAGCCCCTCGATAATGGGCTGAAGATCGGCATCTTCCGGCGAAACGTCACGAAATTGTTCGCGCATAGCGCCTCCTTAATCGCCCAGACCCGCCGGGTTAACTTCGGAACTGGGGATACGCTCCACGCCTTCCCCCCAGCGGTTCAGCACTTTGTCGTAATCTCCGTTCTTGATCGCGCCGTTCAGCGCGGTTTGAACCGGCTCGACCAGGCCGCTGCCTTTTTTCAGCGTCACCGCGATATGCGCCGCCTTCGGCCAGCCGCCGTCGACGCTGCCGACCAGTTTGGTTTTACCGTTAAGCGCCGCTTTCCAGGCACCGATCACGTTCGGGCCAAAGTAGGCGTCCGCGCGTCCGGACTGAAGCGCCAGCGTTTGGGCCGCGTCGTCTTTGGTGTAGATCGGCGTAAAGGGTTTAAGCCCTTTTTTGAGGTTCTCTTCGTTCCATGCCAGCAGGATGGCCTCCTGGTTGGTGCCGGAACCCACGATGATGCGCAGCCCGGCGATATCCTCTGCCTTCACAAGCGAGTTGATCGGACTGGTGGATTTCACGTAGAAGCCAAGTGAATCCTTGCGGTAGGTGGCGAAGTCGAACTTCTCTTTGCGCGCTTTAGTGACGGTGATGTTGCTGATAGCCGCGTCGTATTTCCCGGAGGCAACCCCCAGCGGCCAATCCTCCCAGGAGGTGGGCACCACGTTCAGCTCCAGTCCGAGGCTGTCCGCTACCAGACGCGCGATGTCGACCTCACTTCCCAGCAGAGTTTTGTTGTCGTCGGAAAAGACCGTCAGTGGCGGTTGATTCAGTCCCGCCACCGCCACGGTAAATTTCCCCGGCACGGCAAAACGATAGTCTTTCGGCAGTTGCGCGATCGCATCGCTGTTTTTGGCGGTATTGATCGGCGTTTTATTGGCCTCAATGCTCACGCCGGTGCCGTTAATATTGACGTTCTCTGCCCAGACGGCAGGGGTAAAGGCCAGCGCAAGCGCCAGAATAAGCGATGATTTCTGCATAGCGTTTTTCTCTTTTATTGTTGTGTGAACTGATTTTTGGGCTCGTCTAAGCCCAGACTTTCGCGCAGCGTGGTGCCGGGATAGTCGGTGCGGAACAGGCCGCGCGCCTGTAAAACGGGCACCACCTGGTCAACAAAGCGCGGGAAGGTGTCCGGCGTGCCGCCCTGAATGATGAAGCCATCCGCCGCCTTCTCTTCGAACCAGGCCTGTAAACCATCGGCCACCTGCTCCGGTGTGCCGGAAAAACGCGGGCGCGGCGATGCGGCTTCCAGCGCGACCTGACGCAGAGTTAAGTTGCGCTCAAGGGCGTTACGCTTGATTTCATCGGTGGTGCTGCGGAAGCTGTTTTTGCCCAAATCGCCAATATCCGGGAACGGCGCGTCGAGGGGATACTGGCTGAAGTCGTGATGCTCGAAATAACGTCCGAGGTAATTCAGCGCATCATTAATGGAGACCAGTGCCGCCGTAGTTTGATACTGGTTTTCTACGTCATCGGCGTCGTTTCCAACAATCACGCTGACGCCCTGGAATATATGTAAATCCTCTGCGCGGCGGCCGTGACTTTCCAGCTGCTGTTTAACATCGCGGTAAAAAGCCTGGGCTTCTTCCCGCGTGTCATGGTGGGTAAAGATGGCGTCAGCGTGTTTTGCCGCCAGCTTTTTACCGTCGTCGGACGCACCAGCCTGAAAGACAATCGGACGTCCCTGCGGCGTGCGGCCAATATTCAGCGGGCCGGAAACCTGGAAGAAATCACCGTGGTGATCAAGAGTATGCAGTTTCGACGCATCAAAGAACTGTCCGCTCTCTTTATTGCGGATAAAGGCATCCCCTTCCCAGGAATCCCACAGCCCCTTCACCACGTCGAGATACTCATCGGCAATGCGGTAGCGCAGCGCATGCTCCGGGTGTTTTTCGCGGGAGAAGTTCCTGGCTGACCCTTCCAGCGGTGACGTCACCACGTTCCAGCCCGCGCGTCCGTTGCTCAGGTGATCGAGGCTGGCGAACTGGCGTGCAACGGTGAAAGGCTCGCTGTACGAGGTGGATAACGTGCCGACCAGCCCCAGGCGCGAGGTGATACTCGCCAGCGCGGACAACACCGTCAGCGGCTCAAAGCGGTTTAAAAAATGCGGAATGGATTTCTCGTTAATATAAAGGCCGTCGGCCACAAATATAAAGTCGAGCTTGCCCTCTTCTGCTTTTAAAGCCGTTTCTTTAACGAAATCAAAATTAATGCTGGCATCCGCGACCGCCGCCGGGTGGCGCCAGGCAGACATATTTCCGGATGCACCATGCAAAATGGTCCCCAGCCGCAATTGACGATGTGCAGACATATTCACCTCAAATTAATTAAACGTGTTGCAGGGCTTTTTCCGCGAGCTGAGCAAAATAGCGGGCAGCGGGTTCGATTAATGCTTCGTCCGGGTTAAATGCCGGGTGATGTAACCCAAACGGACTGTTGCTGCCAATGCTGACAAACGCGCCGGGTATGTTTTGCAGATAGACCGCGAAATCCTCCCCGCCCATGTGCAGTTCCGCATGCCGGGTTTCATATCCCGCTTCGCGCGCGACCGAGGTGGCAAACCCGGCCCAGTGCTCATCGTTCACCAGCGCGGTGGGCCCGGCGTACCAGGTGATGTTGATTTGCGCGCTAAAGGCGCTGGCAAATCCGGCGGCGATTTCACCGACGCGCGCTTTCACGTTCTGCTGCACTTCCGTGCGGTGCGTGCGCAGCGTGCCCTCCAGCTCAACGCTTTCCGGCAGCACGTTCCAGGTATTCCCCCCGGCGATGCGCGTCACGCTCAGAACAACCGAATCCAGCGTGTTGACGTTACGGCTGGCTACGCTTTGCAGCGCGGTTACCAGCTGGCTTGCGAGTACGATGGCGTCGTTGCCTTCATGGGGACGTGCGGCATGCGCGCCTTTGCCGGTCACGTGAATAACGAAGCGATCAACGTTGGCATAGAACGGGCCGCCGCGCGTGGCAAACTCGCCGACCGGCAGTGACGGCTCGTTATGCATCCCGAAAATCGCGCGTACGTCGCGTAACGCCCCGGCCCGCACCATGCTTTTTGCTCCGCCGAAATTCTCTTCCGCTGGCTGGAACAGGATCCGCACGCGACCGTTGAGCGAGGCTTCCCGCTCTTTCAGCTTTAGCGCGGCGCCGAGGATCACGCTGGTGTGAATGTCGTGTCCGCAGGCATGCATCACCCCGGCGCGCCGGGAGCTAAACGGCACCCCGCTGCGCTCGTCGATGGGTAACGCGTCGATATCGGCGCGCAGCGCAACCAGTGCGTTGCCCGTGCCGATCTCCGCAACCAGCCCGGTCTGGAGATCGTAAGGCAGCGGGGCAATCCCGGCTGCCGTCAGCCACTCGCGCAGGCGCGCCGTTGTTTCGACCTCCTGACCAGAGAGTTCAGGGTTCTGGTGCAGCTCACGGCGCCAGGCAATCAGTTGTTCGCTAAAGCTCATACGGTAACCTCCCTGTTAAGACGCGCCTCGGCCAGCAGTCGCAGGGACTGTACGCGCGTTGCGCCATCAGCGACCGGCGTGTCGATGATAAATTCGTCAATCCCCCACTGCTGATGCAGCGCGTTGAGCTGTTCAAGCACCGACGCCGCCGTTCCGGCCAGCAGAGACTGCGCCCGACGCGCGATGCGCACCGGTTCACTCCCCGCCTGCCGCGCAAAGGCGTAGGCCTGTTCTTCGCTGGCGACGGTGACGCGCTGTCCGTTTGCCAGCTCCACGCCCCACACTTCAACCTTCTGCGCCAGCGCATCGGCCTCAGCCTGGGTTGGGGCAACAATGGCCTGCACGGCCACAATCACCTCCCGGACGCTGTGTTGACGCCAGGCTGTGACGACCTCGCGTAGCAGCTCAGGATCACCGTTCAGATGGGCGGCAAAGACAAAATGCCAGTCAAGGGAGGCCGCCAGCAGCGCGCTTTCTGTGCTGGCGCCCAGCAGAAACCCCCGGGCAGGCACCGGCGGCAGCGGCGTGGCGCGAACGTCCTCCTCCGCTGACTGATTTTCAGGGCGGATCCAGCGATCGAGCTGCGTCAGTTGTTCAGCAAAGCTGCCTTTTTCCTGCGGATTAAGGCCATGCTGCAAGGCGCGGGTAGAGAGCGGCAGACCGCCGGGCGCTTTGCCAACGCCCAGATCAACCCGGCCCGGCGCAATGGCGGCCAGTACGTTAAAATTTTCGGCGACTTTATAGGGGCTGTAATGTTGCAGCATGACGCCGCCTGAGCCCACGCGAATACGTTTTGTTTGCCCGAGGATCCAGGCAATCAGCAGCTCCGGCGAGGGGCTGGCAAGCTGCGGGGTATTGTGGTGTTCGGCAATCCAGAAGCGGTGATAGCCCAGCGTTTCTGCCTGTTGCGCCAGTGCTAAGGTTCGCGCCAGCGCATCGGCGGCTGTTTCGTGTTCTGCGACGGGGCTTTTATCCAGAATGCTGATTCGCCATGACATGTTGCGTTCTCGTTTGACTTAACATGTCGTCATTATTAAAGGTGGATTTCACCTCTGAGAAACAATTAATTTACATTTGGATTGCCGGAAAACGGCAATAGAGAGTCTGTCATCGGCGTGATTTGAGCGATGTAATGAGTCTTTCCGCATCCTGCCGTCGGGTAATGCGGAGAAAGCGAATGTGTGCGTACTGCGGGTTTTGCATATCCGCCTCATATCGTTTGCGGTTGCTGCGCCAGGTTTTGATCGTCCAGATGATAATAGAGTCCTTGCTAAGGAACGACCGACGAAAGCTTTCGCGGTTCCCCGTGCCGGGCCAGAGCTCCTGTTTGTGCCAGGCGCGTCTGGAGGCCCGCGTCACCGCCTGCCAGAGCGTGCGGATAAACCCACGATCTATCCACACCACCAGATCGACGTCGCGCCACTTAACGTCGCGTGTGCGGTTGTAATTCCCGTCCAGGACCCAGTCAGGCGAGGCGGCGAGCGCTTTTTCCAGGGTTGCAAGAAACTCATCATCCGGTGTTCCCTGCCAGTTCGCTCGCCAGTAAAGCCTGTCCATCTCAATGTAAGGGATAGCCAGCGCCTCCGCGATTCGCCTGCCAAACGTGCTTTTCCCACTTCCGCTGGTGCCTATGATATTGATTTTCACCGTTCCGCCTGCACATGCTGAAGAAAACGGATCGAATCATAACGTTAATAATTTGTTTACGAAACGCCAGACTACTCGTTCGGATACTGCTCGTCGGTGACCTTCTCCAGCCATGCCACCGGGCTCCCGTCGACAGCTTCTGCGATGGCGATATGGGTCATGGCCGTCTGCGCGCTTGCGCCGTGCCAGTGCTTCACGCCGGGTGGGATCCAGGCGATATCACCCTGATTCAGCGGTTCCGCCTCTTTCCCCCACTCCTGTAACCAGCCGCGCCCCTGCGTCACGATCAGCGTTTGTCCAAGAGGATGCGTATGCCAGGCGGTACGTGCGCCGGGTTCAAAGGTGACGGTCGCGCCGCCGACTTTTGCCGGTTCAGTCGCCTGGAAAGGCGCGTCAATGCGCACGCAGCCGGTAAACCAGGCCTCTGGCCCCTGAACGGAAGGTAACGAACCGCTACGGATAATTTTCATGATTAACTCCTCGTTTGCTGTTGCGTTAACAGTAGCGTAAAGCCATGGGGAGCATTAGAGTGCATAATCAGAAAGGAACCATGAATTCATTTCATAAATCGAGTAAACCGCCATGTTAAAAGACAACTTCAACGATCTGCTTTCCTTTATGGTCGTCGCCCGGGAGCGCAGCTTTACCCGCGCCGCGGCGCAGCTTGGGGTATCTCAGTCGGCGCTCAGCCACGCAATGCGCAATCTGGAAACGAGGCTGGAAGTCCGTCTGTTAACCCGCACCACCCGTAGCGTGGCCCCTACCGAGGCCGGCGAGCAACTCCTCATGCGCTTAAGCCCCCATCTGCTGGAGATCGAGCAGGAACTCACCGCGCTGCGTGATACCCGCGACAGACCTGCCGGGAATATTCGCCTTACCGCCGGGGAGCACGCCATGTCTGCGGTGCTGTGGCCTGTGCTTAAACCCTTTATGGCGCAGTATCCTGATATCAACGTTGAAGTCACGGTGGACAATGGGCTGACTGATATTGTCGATGGCCGCTTTGACGCGGGGGTGCGTCTGGGTGAGCAGGTGGCGAAAGATATGATTGCCGTTCGTATTGCGCCGGACATGCGCATGGCGGTCGTCGGGTCGGCAGAGTATTTGCAACGTTTCGGCGTACCGGAAACGCCGGAGCAGCTTGATCAGCACCGCTGCATTAATATGCGCCTGCCCACACGCGGCGGATTATATGCCTGGGAATTTGAACGGGACGGACGTGAGCTGCGCGTGCGGGTTGACGGCCAGCTGATCCTCAACAGCCTGCCGCAACGCATCGATGCCGCCGAAAACGGTCTGGGGCTGGCGTACGTCCCGGAAGATGCGGTTCAGGACGCCCTTGCTGAGAGCCGGTTAGTGCGTGTGCTTGAAGCCTGGTGCCCGGCTTTTACGGGATACCATCTGTACTATCCGAGCCGCCGCCAGCACACTACCGCGTTTGCATTACTTATTGCAGCCCTGCGGCATTCATAAGCTCTACCTATAAGTAACTATTAAGTAAACCTGATGATTAAATCAGCATTCGCAGACCTTTTTGCCTAAAAAAACGTCACGATTCAGCGCGTTGTGATCGCCGTCTGCTCTGACCACACGATTTCCTTCGACGAGCATCACTTTCGACACGGTTATATTTTGCGTCACTTAACAATTGCGGGTAGGATGCCTCGCCATGTTTTGCCTTATCCATACACAGAATGACTGGAAAGGCGGCATGTGTCTGCGCAGAAGCAATCGTTTGTTTCGGCTTCTGCCAGGCAGGACTATCACGTTAATGGTTCAGACAGGCAAACAGGTAACTCAATGAAAACAAGCAATAAAAGCGCAGCCGATCATCATGCTGCGAAACGTCGCTGGTTGAACTCTCATGAAGAGGGCTATCACAAGGCGATGGGCAACCGTCAGGTGCAGATGATCGCCATCGGCGGCGCTATCGGTACAGGTCTGTTTTTAGGTGCAGGCGCACGTCTGCAAATGGCTGGCCCCGCTCTCGCCCTGGTCTATCTGGTGTGCGGGATCTTCTCTTTCTTCATCCTTCGCGCCCTCGGCGAACTGGTACTCCACCGCCCTTCCAGCGGCAGCTTTGTCTCTTACGCCCGCGAGTTTCTTGGTGAAAAAGCCGCGTATGTCGCGGGCTGGATGTACTTCGTTAACTGGGCGATGACCGGTATCGTCGATATCACCGCCGTTGCGCTGTACATGCACTACTGGGGCGCGTTTGGCGATGTGCCGCAGTGGGTGTTCGCCCTTGGGGCGCTGGCAATTGTCGGGACCATGAACATGATCGGCGTGAAATGGTTCGCCGAGATGGAGTTCTGGTTCGCACTGGTGAAGGTGCTGGCCATTGTGATCTTCCTGGTGGTCGGGACCGTATTCCTCGGTACCGGTAAACCACTGGACGGTAACGCAACCGGCTTCCACCTGATTACCGATAACGGTGGTTTCTTCCCGCACGGCCTGCTGCCAGCGCTGGTTCTGGTGCAGGGGGTGGTGTTCGCCTTTGCTTCCATCGAACTGGTCGGTACGGCGGCAGGCGAATGTAAAGATCCGCAGACGATGGTGCCAAAAGCCATCAACAGCGTGATCTGGCGTATCGGTCTGTTCTATGTGGGTTCCGTGGTGCTGCTGGTGCTGCTGCTGCCGTGGAATGCATACCAGGCGGGGCAAAGCCCGTTTGTAACCTTCTTCTCTAAGCTGGGCGTGCCGTACGTGGGCAGCATCATGAACATCGTGGTACTGACCGCCGCGCTCTCCAGCCTGAACTCCGGGCTCTATTCGACGGGCCGTATCCTGCGCTCCATGTCGATGGGAGGCTCTGCGCCGAAGTTTATGTCGAAGATGAGCAGGCAGCAGGTTCCTTATGCGGGGATTCTGGCCACGCTGGTGGTTTACGTCTTTGGCGTGTTCCTGAACTATCTGGTGCCGTCCCGCGTATTTGAGATCGTTCTGAACGTGGCTGCACTGGGGATTATCGCCTCCTGGGCCTTTATTGTGGTCTGCCAGATGCGTCTGCGCAAAGCGATCAAAGAAGGCAAAGCGGCTGATGTGTGCTTCAAGATGCCGGGCGCACCGGTGACCTCCTGGCTCACCCTGCTGTTCCTGTTCAGCGTGCTGGTACTGATGGCGTTTGACTACCCGAACGGTACTTACACCATCGCGACGATCCCACTGCTGGCGGTTCTGCTGATTGCTGGCTGGTTCGGCGTGCGTAAGCGCGTTCACGAGATCCACAGCACCGCGCCGCTTCATCACGACGATGAAAAGCACGACGCACCGCTGGTAGAAGAAACCTCGCGTTAATAAAAAAGCCGGGTGGCGGCTTCGCCTTACCCGGCCTACATCTCATGGTTTTGTAGGCCCGGTAAGCGCAGCGCCACCGGGCAATTCCACCATCACAGCGCGATACGAATCACATCGTCAGGCTGGGTCGCTTCCTGCTGACGGGTTGATTTCTGTTTCACCGTTACGTACAGCGTTTTACCGTCCGCAGACAGCGCCAGGCTGTTCGGGTAAACCGGGGTATCGTAGGTCCTGGTCACTTTGTAGGTTTTGGCGTCAATCACGCTCACCTTGCCCGCCTCGCGGTGCGTCACATAGGCTTCGTTACGCGCCGGGTTAAACAGTACGGCCAGCGATGCTGGCGCGGCGATTTTCTGCATCACGCTGCCATCTTTCAGATTCACCACCAGCACTTCTGGCTGTTTTGAATCCGTCACAAACGCACGCTGGCCGGCAGTGTCCAGGCTCAGGTTCAGGTAGAAATGCTCTTTTCCGTCATCCTGCACTTTTTTACGACTGAGGATTTTGTTGGTTGCCGTATCAATGGTCACCAGCTCGCCGTCCGCATTGGTGGTATACAGGCGTTTTGCCTTCGCATCCAGGGCCAGACCGGTGCTGAACGTGCCGGTGTTGGTGATGGTGTCCTTCAGCTTCAGCGTTGCGCCATCAACAACCCAGATCACGCTCTCCTTGCCGATACCGGTAATGTACACCGTATTGGTCGTGTCATCGGCCACCAGCTGGCGCGGCTGAAGCGGCTTCACCGTGTCGCTACGCTTGCGATCGTCCAGCACCAGGCGCCCTTTCACCTCGCTCGTTTTGGCGTCAATCGCCGTCACGGCGCTGTTGACGGTGTTACCGAACCACAGCGTCTGGGTGGCGTTATCGATCGTGGCGCCAAACGGCTTGAGATCGTTATGAATCGCCTGCGTCACTTCCAGCGTGACCGGATCCAGACGATAGACCACGCCGCCCTTATCGGTTTTGCGGCTTTGTGACGTCGCAACCCACAGCGCGTTTTCCTGCTGGCTGACGGCCATTTCATACGCGCCCTTGCCGACCGCTTTGCGCAGCATCTCTTCAGCGGCATGAACCTGGAACGTACCGGCAAACAGTAAAGAGCCCAACAGCAGAGACCCACGCAGGCGCGGCGAGCACAGATGACGTAAAGACATAACAATTCCTTTTTAAATGAGGAGATTTACCGCTGACATCACTTCCGGTGGGCAAAGTCATCGCTTTGCCGTTATTTTAATGAGAATAGTAATCATTAATCAGTTGAATGTGGAGTATTTCTTTCCTTCAAAACCTTACATTCACGAAATGTGCGGTTATAGTTTTCATAACATTTACAAAGGATTTAACATATATACACAGGTTCCAGTTGATTTGGTTCGAATTTTTCTTAACCGGTTTACTCCATGAAAATTATTACTGCCCGTAAGGCATCACTACCACTGCTCTTCGTTCCCGTCATTTTTGGCCCGCTGAGTGCGATGGCCGCGGATGAACAGACCCTGATCGTCAGCGCCACGCCGCAAACCGTCTCCGAACTGGACACCCCGGCCGCAGTCAGCGTGGTCCGCGGCGAGGATATGCGACATGCCACACCGCGCATCAACCTTTCTGAATCCCTTGGGAGCGTACCAGGCCTGCAAATCCAGAACCGCCAGAACTATGCTCAGGATCTGCAACTTTCCGTTCGCGGATTCGGCGCGCGTTCGACCTTCGGCGTACGCGGGATCCGCATGTACGTGGACGGCATTCCGGCAACCATGCCCGACGGCCAGGGGCAGACGTCAAACATTGACCTCAACAGCATTGAGAGCGTCGACGTGCTGCGCGGCCCCTTCTCTGCCCTGTACGGCAATGCCTCCGGCGGCGTGATCAACATCAACACCCAGACCGGACAACAGCCAGCCACAATTGAAGCCAGCAGCTATTACGGCAGCTACGGCACCTGGCGTTACGGCATGAAGGCCACCGGTGCGGTGGGCGACGGGACTCAGGCGGGGGATGTGGACTATGCGGTATCCACCACCCGTTTCACCACACATGGCTATCGTGACCACAGCGGCGCACGGAAAAACCTCGCCAACGCGAAACTGGGCGTGCGCATTGATGATGTCAGCAAGCTAACGCTGATTTTTAACAGCGTGGACATGAAAGCCAACGATCCGGGCGGACTGAGTTATCAGGAGTGGCAGAACAACCCGCGGCAGTCACCCCGTGGCGATCAGTACAATACGCGTAAAACCATTAAGCAGACCCAGGCCGGGATCCGCTACGACCGCCAGCTGAGCGAACAGGACGACCTCAGCGTGATGATGTACGCCGGTGAGCGTGAAATGACCCAGTACCAGTCCATTCCGGATACCACGCAGACTGAAAATCCAGCGCATTCGGGCGGCGTAATTGATATGCAGCGCCACTATCAGGGTATTGATACCCGCTGGACCCACCGCGGCGAGCTGCTGGTGCCGGTAACGTTTACCACCGGCCTTAACTACGAAAATATGAGTGAAAATCGCCGCGGGTATGAAAACTTCGTGATGAACAACGGCGTGCCGGATTTTGGCGTGAAGGGTAACAAACGCCGTGACGAACGTAACCTGATGTGGAACCTTGATCCCTACCTGCAAACCCAGTGGCAGCTCACGCAAAAGCTGTCCGTTGAGGCGGGCGTGCGTTACAGCTCCGTCTGGTTTGACTCCAACGATCATTACATTACCCCGCAAAACGGCGATGACAGCGGTAACGCCAGCTACCATAAATGGCTCCCGGCTGGTGCGGTGAAATACGCCGTGACCGACGCCTGGAACCTTTATGCCGCGGCGGGACGGGGATTTGAGACCCCGACCATCAACGAACTCTCCTACCGTTCTGATGGCAAAGGCGGCCTCAATATTAATCTGCAACCGTCAACCAACAACACCTATGAGATTGGCAGCAAAACCCGCATCGGTAATGGCATCCTGACGGCGGCGCTGTTCCGCACGGATACCGACAACGAGATCGTGGTGGACGAAAACAAAGATGGTCGCACTACCTACAAAAATGCGGGGAAAACGCGCCGTCAGGGTGTGGAAATTGCGCTCGACCAGCAGTTTGCCGAAAACTGGAAGCTGAAAATGGCGTGGACCTATCTCGATGCGACCTACCGTACCAACGTCTGTAACAATGCAGACTGTAGCGGCAACCGGATGCCGGGTATCGCCCGTAACATGGGGTATGCGTCGTTTGGCTGGGAGCCTGAGGAAGGCTGGTACGCGGGGGCAGATGCCCGCTACATGAGCGACGTGATGGCAAACGACACCAATACCGCCAAAGCGCCCTCTTATACCGTGGTCGGTCTGAATACCGGGTATAAACTCAATTACGGCAAATGGGGAATGGACATCTTTGGTCGCGTCGATAACCTGTTTGATAAAGAGTACGTCGGTTCAGAGATTGTTAACGCCGGCTACAATCGCTATTACGAACCCGCCCCTGGCCGTAACTATGGCGTGGGCCTGTCGGTCTCTTATCGCTTTGAGTAAAACATTTTCCGGCAGCGCACGTTGCCGGTAAAAAATAACATCATTCCCGGTAGCCTTAAGCGCCGGGAATATACTCAGGGAAGTTTAAAACGAATAAAAAAATAAGTGCGCCAGTGCGATCCTTAACTGTAGTATTGCCGTTGCAGGAGGATATTAGCTTCATCAATGGCTCGGTCGATCGCTTCCCGACTGGCCGTCACGTCCCTTTGCTCAAGCGCAGAAAGCAGATCGGCATAATGGTAAGTCGTTGCAGGGATATCTTTCATCTCTTCATGCAGGTAGTTGATACACGGACCAATCCGTACCCAGAGCTGCTCAATCAGCGAGTTCAGGGTCGGCATTTCGGCATACTGATAGAGCGTAAACCGGAACACGCGGTTGGCATGGATCGCCTTCTGCACGTCGCCCTGATGCATGGCGGTGCTGAAGTTATCTGACAGCGCGCGTAATGCATCCAGTTTGGTCTCGGTCATATTCTGACACGCCGCCGCAACGGCCATCGGCTCAAGCTGTTTTCGAATGGCGTTAATTTCGTTATAACGCTCCAGCGTAACCTCTGGCACCAAAAACGCCTGAGCAGGCGTGGCCTGTAATGCGCCTGCCGACACCAGGCGCAACAGGGCTTCGCGCACCGGTGTGATGCTGGTGCCTAATTTATCCGCAATCTCTTTCGTGATGAGTCGAGCCCCAGGTTTTAATGAGCCCGTAATTAACGCTCCCTTTAAACTGTTCTCAACTTGCATCGTCAGACTGATTCTTTGTGCTTTTTCCAGATTTTCCAAATCAAGCATGTTTAATTCCCGTAGCCAAAACAAAATGCCATTTTCAGCGACTGTTTAAAAAAACATCGCCGGTTTGATATATCCTGTATCGTCATGCCTGGTATGAAGGGCGCGCGTTAAAATAAAAATTGTTCAATTAATATTACGTTTACCACTTCTGGCTCAGCTGGGCCGATGGCGCGCAATGCTTATGGGTTAATTAAAGACAATATATCGTATCTTCACAAATAATTATGGCGGACTTTGCCCGCCATAACCGATGCTCTGTTTAGTCCGCCGCCACGCGGATCACGACCTTGCCGAAGTTTTTCCCTTCCAGCAGCCCAATCAGCGCCTCCGGCGCCGCGTCCAGCCCTTCGGTGACCTGCTCGCGATAGTGAATTTTGCCTTCCTTCACCCAGCGTCCCATTTCCTGCTGGAACTCGTCGATACGATGACCATAGTCCTGAGCGATGATAAAGCCCTGCATGCGGATGCGTTTTTTGAGGATGGTCCCCATCAGCAGCGGCAAGCGATCCGGACCATCCGGCAGGTTGGTCGCGTTGTAGCCGCTGACCAGTCCGCAAACAGGTACGCGCGCGGAGGTATTCAGGAGCGGCAGTACGGCGTCAAAGACTTTACCGCCGACGTTTTCATAATACACGTCAATGCCCTGCGGGCAGGCTTTCGCCAGCTGTTCGGAAAAATCATCCGCATGGTGATCCAGACAGGCGTCGAAACCGAGCACGTCGACCGCATGGCGGCATTTCTCCTCCCCGCCGGCCACGCCGATAACCCGGCACCCCTTGATTTTACCGATCTGCCCCACCGTTGCGCCGACCGGCCCCGTGGCTGCCGCCACGACAAGCGTTTCCCCCGCCTGAGGCTGGCCGATATCAAGCAGCCCCATATACGCGGTGAAGCCCGGCATTCCCAGCACGCCGAGTGCCCATGAAGGGTGCGACAGGTTTTCGCCCAGCCTGACCAGCCCTTTCCCGTCGGAAAGTTCATACTCCTGCCAGCCGCTGTAGCCCAGAACCCACTCGCCCTCTTTATAATCCGGATGGCGGGAGGTCTCGACGCGGCTTACCGTGCCGCCCACCATCACCGCGCCAATCTCGACAGGAGGTGAATAGGATGGCGCATCGCTCATACGGCCCCGCATGTACGGATCAAGCGAGAGCCATACGGTGCGTAATAACACCTGCCCCTCTGCGGGCGTGGGGATCGGCTGCTCTTCCAGGCGGAAATTTTCGGCAACCGGTGCGCCGTGTGGACGGGAAGCCAGTACCCAGCGTCGGTTTTGCGTAGTTGATTGACTCATTCATCGCTCCTTACAGCTGAAAATGTCATTCAAGTCTGGCACGTTATCCTGCGGATCGCCTTTGCATTATGAGCCGGACTGATTAAGCCGCACGACCAGATAAAGGCACGATTCATCCGTTTCGTTAATAAACCGGCAGTCGTTCGGCGGCCCGAGTTCCAGACAATCTCCGGCCTTCATTTCATGGCGGGTGTCCCCCTCCAGAAAGACCAGTTCACCTGCCTGCAACCAAATCAGCTGTCGCGCCAGCGCATAAGAGGAGGCGGGCATCGGCACATCGCTGCCCGCGGGCAGTTCCACCTGGACGAGGTCAATAGGCATATCGCTGCGCGGCGACACATGACGACGTAAATAGTGGGTTTGCGGATCGCGCCAGACGGGCTGGTTCGCCAGACGTAACAGTTTGCCCTCCTGCATTTCCGCGCGCGCAATGAGCGTAGACATGCTAATACCGAAGGCACCGGATAACCGGGCAAGCAGCGTCGCCGTTGGGCTACTGTCCCCCCGTTCAATCTTATGGATCATGGCGCGTGAAATACCTGCCCGTTCGGCCAGTTCGCTTAATGACCAGCCCCGCGACTCGCGTTCAAGGCGTATGCGGGCGCTAATGCGTTGATTCATATTGTCTGTCATTGTGTTCATGACGTCATACTATAGTGTACGGATGGTTTTTCGGGGCAGTTTGGTGACAAAAAAATAGGGATTTTGTCGTAGCGATGCAACACAAGAACTGTGTAATATTGTGAGTGAATCGTACTACTATAGTAAACAACACAGCCAGAGGTTAACCATGATCGTTCGTCATGCCTGCAAAGAAGATTGTGCCGCTATCGGTGAAATTTATAACCATGCGGTGCTGCACACCGCCGCCATCTGGAACGATACAACTGTCGACACCGATAACCGTATTGCATGGTTTGAGGCGCGCACGCTGTTGGGTTATCCGGTGCTGGTCAGTGAAGAAGAAGGTGTTGTGACGGGATACGCCTCATTTGGCGACTGGCGAGCGTTCGACGGTTTTCGCCATACGGTGGAGCACTCGGTTTACGTTCATCCCGATCATCAGGGCAAAGGCATCGGTCGGCTGCTGATGACGGAATTAATCAAGGAAGCCCGCCAGATTGGTAAACATGTGATGGTTGCCGGTATCGAGGCGCAGAATCAGGCGTCGATTCATCTGCACGAAACCCTGGGCTTTGTTACCACCGGTAATATGCCGCAGGTGGGAACCAAATTCGGTCGCTGGCTGGATTTAACCTTTATGCAACTCCAGCTCGATGAGCGCAGCGATCCGGATGCTCTGCCATGAATCAATCGTTGACGTTAGCGTTTCTGGTGGCCGCCGGGATTGGGCTGGTGGTACAAAACACCCTGATGGTGCGCATTACGCAATCCTCTTCCACTATTCTTATCGCCATGCTGCTGAACTCGCTGGTGGGGATTGTGCTGTTTGTCAGCATTTTGCTGGTGAAAAATGGCCTGGCGGGGTTTAGCGAACTGGCGTCGACGGTGCGCTGGTGGACGCTGATCCCCGGCCTGCTGGGGTCATTTTTTGTCTTTGCCAGTATTAGCGGGTATCAGAATGTGGGCGCGGCAACGACCATTGCCGTGCTGGTAGCAAGCCAGCTGATTGGCGGCCTGGTGATGGACATCCTCAAGAGCAACGGCGTTCCCCTGCGCGCGCTGGTAGGCCCGGTCTGCGGCGCAGCGATGCTGGTGGTCGGCGCCTGGCTGGTGGCACGGCGCCAGTTTTAACCCTTACAGGATAGTCCCACCCTGCGTGAGGTGGGCATGGCGCGCCTCCGCCTCTTCTTTATGCTGCTTACCATGATGCGCAATCGCGGTACGCAGGCGCTGCTGCTGGGTATAGCGATCTTCACGGCTGAGCTCTGCATCGTCGCTTAATTCGATCAGCAGTTCGTTCATGTGGGTAATTATGCTCTCTTCGATGGCGGCATCGACGCGGGCGATAACATCGTTTAAATGTGACATTGTCACTCCTTTCCAAATGCCCGGTGGCGCTACGCTTACCGGGCCTACGGGTGGTAACTGTAGGCCGGGTAAGGCATAGCCGCCACCCGGCAAGAATACGATCAGTTCAGCTTCGCTTTCGAGAAGTCACTGCCCATCAGACTCACGCTGTACCCGGTCACGTTGCTGCGGGTCGCGTAGAACGTTTTGCCGTTAGCTAACGCAATCCACGGTGCCTGCTGGTAGAAAATCTCCTGTGCCTGGCCATACAGCTTCGCACGTTCGTCCGGGTTGCTGGTCAGTTTGGCCTTTTGCACCAGCTCATCATACCCCTTATCACACCAGCGCGCGGCGTTAGATCCGGTTTTGATGCTGTTACAACCCAGCAGCACATCGGCGAAGTTGTCCGGATCGCCGTTATCAGACATCCAGCCGAACAGCGCGGAATCATGCTCGCCTTTACGCATGCCGGAAAGATATTCCCCCCACTCGTATGAGACGATTTTCGCCTTCACGCCCACTTTCGCCCAGTCAGCCTGGATCATCTCCGCAATGCGTCGCGAGTTCGGGTTGTACGGACGCTGAACCGGCATGGACCAGAGGGTCACTTCCGCGCCCTTATCCAGACCCGCCTGCTTCAGCAGCGCTTTCGCTTTTTCCGGATCGTAGCCGTAATCCTTCAGGTCTTTGTTAAAGCCGAGCATGTTCGGCGGGATCGGCGATTTAGCGACCGTACCAGACCCCATAAAGACCGCGTTAACAATGGCCTTTTTGTCCGTTGCGTAATTCAGCGCCTGGCGCACCAGCACGTTATCAAACGGTTTTTTCTCCGTGTTAAACGCCAGGTACCCCACGTTCAGCGCATCCACCGAGTGCAGGGTCAGGTCTTTGTTTTTCTTGATCGCTTCAAACTGCACTGGCGACGGCGCAGGAATGATCTGACACTCGTTCGTTTGCAGCTTCGCCAGACGCGTCTCAACGTTTGGCGTGATGGAGAAGATCAGGTGTTTGGTCGGCACCTCTCCCTCCCAGTAGTTCGGGTTGGCGACGTAGCGGATCAGCGAATCCACCTTGTACTGCTGAAGCACATACGGGCCGGTGCCGATTGGCCAGGTATCCACATTTTCAGGCGTACCCTTTTTCAGCATCGCGTCCGCGTACTCGGCAGAGAGGATCGAGGCGAAGTCCATTCCCCAGTCGGCCAGGAACGCCGCGTTGGGTTCACTCAGCGTGAACTGAACGTGATAATCGTCGATCTTTTTCACATCCTGAATGAGCTTGTCGAGGCCCACGTCATTGAAGTATTCGTAATTACCCTGGGAAACATTGTGATAGGGATGCTTAGGGTCTTTCTGACGCATAACGGAGAAAATAACGTCATCAGCGTTAAAATCACGGGTCGGTTTGAAGTATTTATTGCTGTTGAACTTTACCCCTTTACGCAGGGTAAACGTGTATGTTTTGCCGTCTGGCGAAATGGTCCACGACTCGGCCAGAGAAGGCACCGGCGTGTTTTTTACCGGGTCGAAGTTAATCAGACGGTTATACAGCGTTTGCGAGCTGGCGACAAATGAGGGCCCAGAGCTGGCGATCTGCGGGTTAAACGACTCCGGCGACGCCTCGGAGCAGTAGATAATGGTGTCTTTGTTTGCCGCCCATGCGGCGCTTGCCGGTAGCAGCGCGCTCAGCGCGAGGGCGAGCACAGTTTTCCCTGTAGACATGGTTATTACCCTTTCGGTTTTATTATAGTGAACAGTAATAACAGCACAGACGTTTTGGCCTGACAAATAACGAATCACTATCAGGTTATTCTAAAGCCGTACATTTCGCTGGTTTTAGCATCAGCCCGCAGAAACCGATTTGCCTTAAGGTCCATTATTCGTCAAGCACAACCGTCACGATCAATGCCGCAAGAAATCGTCCCTTTTGCCGTCTCCTCAGCCATTTGCTTGCTTACCTGATTCGCTAAAGTAATGGCGTGAAAAAGTCTACAGGACCAAATCGTGGCAAAAACACTTTTACGCAGCGGTAATCTGGATGATTTTCAGGCCGTTGGCGGCGGCGGACAGGCCGTTTTTGAATCAGCGCTGCAAATCCGCGAAGCGCTTCGGTTGCGCAAACAACAGGCTATCGTTGATTGCCTGGCCATCCCCCAGGTCAACGACGGCGGCGATCGCGTTGACTGGTACTCCCCGGTTGAGGGAACCGTCTCCAGCTGGAAGGCGGCGGATGAAGATGATCGTTATCGCGCCCTGCGCTATCTGGAAAACACGCTCACCAGCGTGGAGTCGCTGAGTAAAAAATGCCTTCAGTCACCGAAAACGGCGCAGCAACTGTTTGGCTCTCTGCTCTCAAAAGCCTTTCAGTTTCCCGGTGAAAACTTTGTTTTCCTGGTGGATGGCAAACCGGTGATCTGCTTCTGGGGTTTCGTCAACCTTAACGAAAACGCGCGCGACGACGTGCTGGACTGCCTGCGCGAATCGTTGGTCCCTGAACCTGAGCCAGTGGTGATTAACGAGCCTGAACCTGAACCGGAGCCAGAACCGGCCCCGGTGGTGACCTTTGAGCAGGCCGACGCGCCGCTTATCACGCCTGTGACTACAGTCCGTATCACCGACGATGAACTGTATACGCCAGAGCCGGTGCGCATGAGCGCCGCGCCGCCAGAGCCCGCACCGGCGGCCATACAGAAAAAACGTCGCTCCCCCCTGTGGTTGCTGCCGGTTGCCGCCGTCATTATTGCAGCCATCGCCACCCCGCTGCTCTGGCCAAAACAGGCCCCGATCGCAGCGCCTGTTGCCACACCAGCGCCAGTACCCGTCGCCATTGCTCCGGCCCCCATAAAGACGGTTGAGCCGCTTGAACTGAAACTCCCGCTGCACCAGGCCGAAGTGGTAGAGCCGAAGGTGAAAACGCCTGCCCCGGCAGCCGAACCGGTGGTCATTACCGCGATACCGAAAGATGCGATGGTGATGGAGGCAAACCAGGTCAAAGCGGGGTTAACGCGCTTCCTGAACGGCACCTGGCGCGCGTTTCTCGATGTGCAGGATCCGCTCACCGGCAAACCGCCGTCGCTGCGCTACCAGATCCAGAACAATAAAGGTTTCGCCCGGGTCGTGCATGGCGACAACATTGTCTGCCGGGTAGACGTCTTTTCCGGATTACACAGCAACGGCGAGCTGTTGATCAAAACGCGCGGAAACGCGCGTTGCACCGACGGTTCACGCTATCCGATGCCGGAAGTGACCTGTAAGGCAGGTGCCAGCGATGTGGCGGAATGCACCGCACGTTACGATGCCAACACCGTCGTTCCTCTGACGTTCAAGAAAGCAGGTGTCTGATCCTATGCTGGTTAATCTTTGCGACTATAAACAGAGCGTGACGCTGATTGCTAACAGCGGCGTGCAGTTTCTCGATTTTGGCCTGACTCCGCAGGACACCGCCAGCAACGGGCGTTTCGTGCGTAAAACGGCAAATGGCCCGCTGCTGCGTCTGGATTTTGACCTGGTTAACGGCCGGTACACGCTCCCTGCCACCGATGGCGGGCAGCCGGAAGTGGTCAAGCCTGAAAGCACCATTCCACTGCATGACTCCCTGACCGTGCTGGACGGCGTCTGGCTGCCGATCCCTTTCCTGCGCTTTAACCCGCCGCGGACGTTTGTTGAAGGCCCGGATAACTGGGCGCGCGTCCAGGTACGAAAGCTTTCCACGCCCGACGCAGCTGGCAATACGCACCGGGTCACCGTCGCGCTCGACAGCCAGATTGCAGAGCATGCGACGTCTGCCCTGTCGCCGGTTGAAAACGATATCCTGAACGGCACGCGTTTCGCGCTCGCCTGGCGCGACAGTGAGGTTGAGAGTTTCCTCGACCAGACCTGGATTGACGGCTGGCTGCGCGAAGCCTTCACGCAGTTTGCCGACGGGGTTGAAAAACGCTCCGAGCGCGAGCTGCATCAGGCCATGCGCAGCTTTGAATATCAGGCGCACTGGCTCAACCTGCTCTCCATGCTCGGTGAACAACTCACCGTGCCGGAAGTGAAGTTTGTCACCCATACCCTGAGCACCCCTGCTATTCCTGTCGATCTGATCCTTGACGTAGGCAACACCCATACCTGCGGCGTGATTATTGAAGATCATGGTGATGCCAACGACGGCCTGCGCCAGACGGCTGAACTTCAGGTACGATCGCTGAGTGAGCCGCAGTTCCTGAATGAACCGCTGTTTACCAGCCGTCTTGAATTTTCCGAAGCGCGTTTTGGCAAGCAGCACTTCTCGGTGGAAAGCGGCCGGGAGGATGCGTTCGTCTGGCCGTCGATTGTCCGCGTGGGTGATGAAGCGCGTAAGCTGGCGATGCAGCGTCTGGGCACGGAAGGCAACAGCGGCATCTCCAGCCCGCGTCGCTATCTGTGGGACGAGACGCCGGTGGTGCAGGACTGGCGCTTTAGCCAGATGAACAGCAAAACTCAGCGCGAACCGCTGGCAACCGCGTTTCCGCTGATGAACCTGATGAACGACGACGGGGAACCGCTCTTTACGCTGCCGCAGGATGAACGCCTGCCGGTATTCTCTCCGCAGTACAGCCGCAGCACCCTGATGACGCACATGCTCTGCGAGCTGCTGGCTCAGGCGCTTGGTCAGATTAACAGCGTGGCCACCCGCCTGCGGCTCGGCTTCCCGGCCTCTCCCCGCCAGCTGCGGACGCTGATCCTCACCCTGCCTTCGGCAATGCCGAAACAGGAGCGCGAGATTTTCCGTCGCCGCATGTTCGAAGCTATCGCCATCGTCTGGAAAGCGATGGGCTGGCACCCGCAGGATGAAGATTTTGCCAGCCGCAAGCAGCAGGAAAAAAGCGTGGTGCCGGTTCCTGAAATCCAGATGGAGTGGGACGAGGCCAGCTGCGGCCAGCTGGTGTGGCTGTATAACGAAGCCATTTCCCATTTCGGCGGCCAGACCGAGGCCTTTTTCGCCTCCCTCGCCCGTCCGGATCGCGCGCCTGAGCCTGGTGTCCAGCCGGGGCGTGCGCTGCGCGTGGCCTCGATTGATATCGGCGGCGGCACGACGGATATGGCTATCACGCACTATCAGTTAGACGATGGTTCCGGGAATAACGTCAAAATCACCCCGCAGCTGCTGTTCCGCGAAGGGTTTAAGGTCGCTGGCGACGACACGCTGCTGGACGTGATCCAGCGCTACGTTCTGCCTGCGCTGCAAACCCAGCTTCAGAAATCCGGCATAGCCGATGCCTCCCAGCTGATGGCATCCCTGTTCGGTGACTCCGGGCGGATCGATACCCAGGCGGTCCTGCGCCAGCAGACGGCGCTTCAGCTCTTTATGCCGATCGGTCACGCGATCCTGGCGGCGTGGGAATCGAGCGATGTTGACGATCCGCTGGCCGGGCTGCATGCCACCTTTGGCGATCTGCTTGCGCAAAAACCGACGCGCAACGTGATGAATTATCTCCAGCAGGCGATCGACCATGCGTTGCCTGCCGGCTCAGAACACTTTGATCTGTTCAGCGTACCGCTGCACGTCAGCTTCCGGGAGATGCGGGACGCCATGCTGGCGGGTCAGTTCACGCTTGCCGCCCCGCTTCATGCGGTATGTGAGGCGATCTCTCATTACAGCTGCGATATCCTGCTTATCACGGGACGGCCGGGCTGTCTGCCGGGCGTTCAGGCCTTGATTCGCCACCTGCAACCGGTGCCCGTCAACCGCATCGTCTGGCTGGATAAATACCAGGTTCATGAATGGTATCCGTTCAGCCAGCAGGGACGGATCGGCAACCCGAAATCCACCGCTGCGGTGGGAGCGATGCTCTGTAGCCTGGCGCTGGATCTTCGTCTGCCGCGATTTAACTTTAAAGCAGCGGATATCGGCGCGTACTCTACGGTGCGCTATCTGGGCGTGCTGGATAACACGATCAATACCCTGCGGGACGAGAACGTCTGGTATCACGATATCGACCTCGATAAACCCGGCGCGAAACTGGACGCCCGTCTGCACTTCCCGCTGCGCGGCAACGTTACGCTCGGCTTCCGGCAGTTGGCCAATGCCCGCTGGCCCGCGACGCCGCTCTATACCCTGAGCATCAACTCAGCCGAGCTGGCGAAAGCCATTGCGGGCGACGGCGTACTGAACGTGCGCCTGAAGCTGCGTGGCGGCAATAAGCAGGAAGGCCCGGAATCTTTCGAGCTGAGTGATGCCTGGCTACAGGACGGCACGCCCGTGCCGCCTGATGCCCTGACATTTAAACTGAATACTCTGGCCGATCGCCGACACAGCGGCAGCCACTACTGGATCGACAGCGGGAGCGTATACCTCAAATGACTGCGACGACTGCCACCACTCAGGCCTTAATCGGGTGGATCAACGAGACGCGACAGCACGCCCCGATGCTGGATAACGAAGCCGACGCCCTGCTTGCCCGCCTTAACGCAGTAAGCGCGCGTGAAGAGGCGCTCGATCGCGCCCTTGTCAGCCAGGGCAGTATCGGCTTATATGGCCACTCGCAGGCCGCGAAAGCGCACCTGCTGGCTGCACTTTGCGGCAGCGGGGACGAACGGCTGAACGTTACGCCGGGTCAACGCACGTTTGATTACTTCTCGCATATTAACCCCGGGCATGCACCGACCAACATGGCCGTGCGTTTCAGCAGAGCGTCCCGCGAGGTCGCAGACGACGCGTTTCCCTTACGCCTGCGCCTGGTAACGGAGGCCGAGCTGGTGCAGCTGTTTATCGCGCGCACCACGCTGGATCCGCAGATCCGCGCGGTGGATAAATTGGTGATTGAAGCCCGGCTTGAGAAGTGGCGGGCACTGCGTCAACCGCAGAGCGTGCCGGGAATGACGGCACGGGAAGTCGCGACCATTGCCCGGTTCTGGCAAAGCGTAGTACCCGGCGCTAAGCAGCATATTGATGATGCCCTGTGGCACCAGTTTGCCCTGCTGGTTCCGTCACTTGATCTCAGCACCCGCGCCAGCGTCTGGTCTCTGCTGTGGGGTGAGCAGCAGGAGTTAACCCAGCAGTGGCTTAAATTCGCCCAGGTGCTGCATCAAACCAGCCATGCCAGCGCGCTTGCGGCGCCGTTGAGTCTGCTGGTGGACAGCTTTGGTCTGCCCTGCGAAGGCTTCCTTACGCACGGGGCGTTTACCCTGCCGGAAGCACAGGAAACACTGCTTCATCCGGTAAAAAACGGCGAGCTGCTTAACGCCATTAGCCTGCCCGTCGATGTACTGGCATCTCTGACCCGCGAAGTGGTGCTGCCCGTTGAGAACTGCGTGCTGGATAACGTTGACGTCATTGATATCCCTGCCATTTCTGAGGAAAACACGCCGCTGATGATGCAGGCAAAATGCCTGTGGTTGCTGGAGCATTATCGTCAGCACATTCAGCCGGATGTCCTGGTTATCTGCAATGCGACGGCGCACCACCAGCAGACCGCGAAAACGGCAAGGCTCCTGCAAAACTGGGTCAAAGAGACGCAGCCGGTTGAAGAATCCGCGTTGCCGGGGCTGGTCTGGGCCATTACCCCTCATGATGCGCGGTTTACCACAAAGCAGAATCTGGACGAAGCGGTGCAGCAATTGCTGGGCCAGCCGGGTCTGCGCTGGGGCACGCTCCAGGCGCTCGATACCCACAGCATGCAGCGGGTGATTGAGTGGCTGTCGCAGGCTACCCTGCCGGCACAGCGCCAGAAGCGTCTCCGCGCGCTGAAAAGGCTGTTACAAGAGTCGCTGTCGACGCTGATGCGCCCATATGTCGCGCCTCTCACTCAGGAGCCAGGCGCAGGGCGGGCACAGGCCGAAAAAATGGTCCGAACGCTGCAAGGCAGTGCCGCTCGTCATGGTGAACTGCTTGAGGGGCTTCTGCCGCCGTTAAACGCGTTTGAGACGCTGCTGACCGTTCACCAGCCTCGTGAGGAACAGGTCAGCGGCCTGTTTAACGATGTTATCGATCTGTTTGCGGAAGAGACGCAGGAAAATCCAGGCGCGTTGCAGACCAAAGACAAGGCGCGGCTGGCCCATAACGTGTGGGTTAACCATCTTCGTCAGTGGAGTCGCAACGACGCGGCGGCTGCCCGTCTGGGCCTGGACGCAGAGGTATTACAGCAGATTGCGGATGTGCTGATCGTTACCAGCTACCGGCTGGATCTGCCGCTGCAACTGCAACGCATTGCAGAAAAAGATAAAAGCAGTGCCGCGCAGCTGCATGCCGCGACAGGCAATTTCATTAGCTGGCTTGGCTATGAAATGACGCCCGTTTCTGAACGGCCTGCAAGCCGGATCCGCAAAGGTCAGCCAATTTTTGTGACGCCAGTTGTGAGCAGCGCTTCTCCCCGTCTTACCCGACTTGGCGAGCAGCCTGTCCATGCGGCGACAGCCTATGTTTATGACTGGCTGGTTGCGCTCTACACCCGCGCGATTGAGAACGTGGATTATCAGTGCCCGTATGACGTTCAGCCTGCTGCGCGGAAAGCCTTGTCTGCCCTGCTGTCTTAATCATTGCAGCCCGCAGCAATGCGGGCTACCCCTTCATGAGCCGTTTATGAAGCCAGATAAAGCCTGAGCCAACGCTGACGGGTTTTCCCAGGACATTGAATGGCCCGCATCAGGGATAATTTTTACAGCAACACCGTTTTGTTGCAGGCGATTAAAATCGTCATCAGGCAGGGATCGCTCACCAAAAACTAACATTACCGGGCAGCTCAATGACAAGAACAGGTGTTCCCAGTCAGGTTTAACGCCCTCGACCAGGCTTGTTGCGCCTCGCCAGACGGCCCAGGGGGCATTGTTTTGAAGGCTTCCAGCCCACGGCGACGTTTCCGCCCGCAGCATGTCATCATAGCCCTGAGCCAGAAAATGTTGTTCCGTTTGGGCCGCAATTGCTCGGCTGAACATCCCGCCACCCGCATGAAAATTGGGTTCAGATACTATCAGGCCCTTAACGCGCGACGTTAACAGTGCTGCCGTTTCGATCGCGATACTCCCCCCCATGCTATGACCATACAGCCAGAGACTATCCAGGCCGAGATGGTTTAACAGTTCAACCACCACCTGCGCCTGTTCGCTCGTGCGATAACGGTAGTTGTCAGGTTTGTCACTGTAACCGCTACCGGGAAGATCGATCAGAATGGCTCTGCGCCCCCCGAAACGGGTATCACAGACAATACGAGGATATTCATACGACGATGCACAGCCCAACCCGTGGATAAACACAACCGGGTCACCGACACCGGGAAGATCCTGCCAGCGCACAGTGCAGCCTGCTTGCTGCGAATAGAAACTGTTCATAAGCACTCCATGTATGACGGACTGTATATTTATACAGCCTCAATGTATGGAATGCTATGTCTGGATGCCGATTCTGGAAGCGTGCTTCAGAAAAGAGAGATCAACAGGGCAACAGGAAAGCTCATCGGCCAGGTGGAACCCACCAGGAATGCGCTCAACAGGCGAATACGTTTACGATCTTTAGACAGGAACCAGGTGATTAATGCGCAGATGGAGGCCATGATTGCGTAGAACACCAACATCTTTTGATACAACGTCATTCTGTTTACCTGAGCCGAAAAATAACCGCACGCAATATGCGTCATATGTTGACACAGATCAAGTTTTTTCGTTACATCATAACCACTTAAATACTAAGGATAATAACAACTGAGTACCTTGTGTAACAACGCCGGGTAAAGCAAAACGGTTATTATTGATAAGATGCATATTAAATGCACTTATTGATAAATCCATCCCCTCAGAAAGCAGTTTAATACCAGCAGGCTTTTAAGGGAGGAAACATGCTACGCATTCCGCAGAGTTGCATTCACACCCGTTCCACGCCTTTCTGGAACAAAGAAACGGCCCCCGCCGGCATTTTTAAACGTCACCTTGATACGGGCACGCGTCCTGGCGTTTACCCTCGCCTGTCGGTGATGCGTGGCGCAGTGCGTTATCTGGGCTATGCTGATGAATTTACACCTGAGCCTGACAGCGAGCTCGTCATTGAAGCGGGTCGTTTCGGCGTTTTCCCGCCAGAGAGATGGCACCACATTGAGGTGATGACCGACGACACCCTGTTCAATATTGAATTCTTTGTTGAACCTGAGGTGCTTAAGTCCCTTTAAGCGCCCGCCAACATGAAGGAAACTATGATGTTACGTATTCCTGAAAACTTTGTTCATACCCGCTCGACGCCGTTCTGGAATAAAGAGACCGCCCCAAAAGCGCTTTTTACCCATCACAACACCAAAGCCGGCGTGTACGGTCGGTTGTCCGTCATGCAGGGTGCGGTGCGTTACTTTGGCTTTGCCGATGGCGACGCCACCGAGCCCGATCTGGAAGTGGTCATTGAGGCCGGTTCTTTTGGCATCTCCCCACCACAAAAATGGCACCGCATTGAGCTACTGACCGACGACACCTATTTTAATATCGACTTTTTCGCGGATCCTGCCGTCACGCTCAGCGGTGCGGGCATCGGTAAAGTGGTCAACACGCATAAGGAGTAAATAATGGGTAAGGCTACCTATACCGTGACCGTCACCAACAACAGCAACGGCGTGTCGGTGGATTATGAAACAGAAGCGCCAATGGAGCTGTTGATCCCGGACGTCGCGGCAGATGTCGTGAAGGATCTGGTGAACACCGTTCGCGCCTACGATACGGAAAATGAACACGAGGTCTGTGGCTGGTAAGCTGAATCGCCCGGCACTGCGCCGGGCATAAAGGTTTAGTGTTTGATCATTATGTGCGGCATCTTTTTGACGAACTGAGTTGAAGTAAGTCAGAAGCTAGATAAAACCAAAGCATTAGCGCAAGACGAATCACTGCCTTATGAGGTTTTGAGTTGTTTTGCGCTAATTTTTTGCCCCAACCATGCCCCACCGCCAAACTTTGCGTAGCTCCTTCCAGTTTCGCATCACGCCACTTTACGCACTCCATCCTCATCAGCATAATCGCCCCGAATCCGTTTGTAAGACTTAACCAGCGCGCGCTACTTTTTATCCCTGCCCTATACTTTCAGTCTGACTGACTGGAGGTTTCTATGTGTGGACGTTTTGCACAAGCACAAACCCGTGAAGACTATCTGGCATATCTTGCCGATGAAGGCGATCGCGACATTGCATATGACCCGGAACCTATTGGCCGGTACAACGTGGCGCCCGGAACTAAAGTGCTGCTACTGAGCGAACGCGATGAGCAGTTACATCTCGATCCGGTTCTGTGGTCCTACGCGCCCGGGTGGTGGGATAAAGCGCCTTTGATTAACGCGCGCGTCGAGACGGCGGCCACGAGCCGCATGTTCAAACCTCTCTGGCAGCATGGCCGGGCGATCTGTTTTGCCGATGGATGGTTCGAATGGAAGAAAGAAGGCGACAAGAAACAACCCTACTTCATTCACCGGGCCGACGGGCAGCCGATATTCATGGCGGCGATCGGCAGCACACCATTTGAACGCGGCGATGAAGCAGAGGGCTTCCTGATCGTGACATCTGCTGCTGCCAAAGGACTGGTCGATATTCATGACCGTCGGCCACTGGTTCTGTCGCCGGAAGCTGCAAGGGAATGGATGCGTCAGGATGTAGGTGGGAAAGAAGCTGAGGAGATAATAGCCGACGGGACAGTCCCCGCCGACAAGTTTATCTGGCATGCCGTTACGCGCGCCGTGGGGAATGTGAAGAATCAAGGACCAGAACTTATAGAGCCCGTCACTTAACCACTGGAAGATCTGAAAACCGGGTGGTGTAGCGCGGAGAAAGCATTTCACGCTTCATCTGCCACTGTTGCTGTATGCCCTGCCCGGCAAAATAGAGCGTGCCCTTTCCGTCCTTTGCATTCAGGTGATCCAGTACCTCCATTAACTTCTCACTACCAGCTCGGGGAGCACTGTCATCGAACAGGTTTAGTTGGGCCACGCCCTGGCTGAAGAAGTCGCCCAGCATGACACCCGCTTTCTGGTACCGGTGACCGTCCTTCCAGATTTTGTCCAGACACTTTACCGCGGCGTTGATGATGTCTCTGCTGTCCTGCGTTGGCGTGAGCAGCCTTACCGATGCGCTGTTTCCGTAATAGGGCTCATTAAGGGCAAACGGAGAGGTCTTAACGAAGGCGGATATAAAACGGCAATACTGGTGCTCGCCGCGAAGCTTTTCAGCACCACGGGCCGCGTAGCTGCAAATAGCCTGCCGCATTTGCTCATAGTCAGTAATGCGTTCGCCAAACGATCTGCTGCATACGATTTCCTGCTTCACCGGCGCGAACTCTTCCAGATCCAGGCATGGCTCGCCGCGCAGCTCACGGACGGTTCGCTCCAGCACCACATTAAAGTGTTTTCGGATAATCCACGTACTCTGCTCAGAGAGTTCCAGTGCCGTTTTGATGCCCATGGCGTTCAGCTTCTTGCTGATGCGACGACCAACACCCCAGACATCTTCCACAGAAACAAGCGCCAGCAACCTTCGCTGCCGGTCGACGTTTGAGAGATCGACCACGCCGCCCGTCTGCCGCTGCCATTTTTTCGCAGCATGGTTAGCCAGCTTCGCCAGCGTCTTGGTCTGGGCTATGCCGACTCCGACTGTGAGATGTGTCCGCTGTAAAATAGTCGCGCGGATCTCTTTACCAAATTCAGTCAGGTCCCGGCAGTTCCTTACGCCGGTCAGGTCGCAAAAGGCTTCGTCTATGCTGTAAATTTCCACGCGCGGGCTCATTTCTTCCAGCGTGGTCATTACCCGGCTGGACATGTCTGCATAGAGCTCGTAGTTGCTGCTGAAGCAAACAACACCAGCGCGCCGGAACAACTCCTTCTGCTTGAAGAACGGCTCACCCATCGCTATCCCGGCAGCCTTTGCCTCGGCGCTGCGTGCAATTACGCAACCGTCATTATTCGACAGAACGACAACCGGCCTCCCGCGCAGATCGGGCCTGAATACAGTTTCGCAACTGGCATAAAATGAGTTCACATCGACCAGGGCAAACATCACATCACCGGATTGTCGTCTGTGAACGCCGCAGCGCCATTTATAAAGAAGGTCACCACACCCATAACTTCAACTTCATCTAAAGCATCACCTTCTATGCTTTCACCGTCTTCTGTGATGAGCGCGCCGCCCATAACGACCGCGAACTGTAGCTGGCCAAACGCATGCACCAGTACGCGCATTCCTTTGTCGGGGACAAGATCAGGCTGAAAAATCGCATATCCACCTGACGTTTCAACCAGGCATGAGTAGCGGTTAACACAACATAATTTTTCAAGCCTGTATCGCTGAGCGTTTGCCTCCATGGCCCCTCCAAAACAACTGTATATAAATACAGTATCGTCAAATATGAGGGTCGATCAAGTTTCACAGTGGTGCTAAACTTCAGACCTTTCCGAATTGACTGATTTTTATAATGTTAAAGCTCTTTGCTAAGTACACATCGATCGGCGTCATAAACACGCTCATTCACTGGGTTGTGTTCGCTATTTGCATATATGCGTTTCACACAGGCCAGGCACTTGGTAACTTCGCCGGGTTCGTCGTGGCGGTGTCATTCAGCTTCTTTGCAAACGCCAGGTTCACGTTTAAGTCTTCGACAACCACGATGCGCTACATGCTGTATGTAGGGTTTATGGGATCCTTGAGCGCAGCTGTTGGTTGGGCTGCCGATAAGTCCGGAATGGCTCCAATTGTGACTCTCATTCTCTTCTCCGCAATCAGTCTGGTGTGCGGTTTTATTTATTCAAAGTTCATTGTCTTTAGGGATGCGAAATGAAAATTTCTCTGGTAGTTCCTGTCTTTAACGAAGAAGACGCGATACCTATTTTTTATAAAACTGTTCGGGAATTTGAAGAGCTTCAGCAGCATGAAGTAGAGATAGTCTTCATAAACGATGGCAGCAAAGATGCTACAGAGTCAATAATTGATGCGATTGCTGTTGCCGATCCGCTTGTGGTCCCGCTGTCATTCACTCGCAACTTTGGTAAAGAGCCTGCTCTGTTCGCCGGGCTTGACCATGCTACCGGTGAAGCAATTATCCCGATTGACGTAGACTTGCAGGACCCTATCGAAGTCATTCCGCACCTGATAGAGAAATGGCAGGCCGGGGCTGATATGGTTCTGGCTAAACGCTCTGATCGCTCTACCGATGGCAGATTGAAGCGCAAGACCGCTGAGTGGTTCTATAAGCTGCACAACAAAATTAGTAACCCGCAGATCGAGGAAAACGTTGGTGACTTCCGTCTGATGTCCCGTGAGGTGGTCGAAAACATCAAGCTCATGCCAGAGAGAAACCTCTTCATGAAGGGGATTCTGAGTTGGGTTGGTGGTCGCACGGATGTTGTTGAATATGCCCGTGCAGAACGCGTAGCAGGAAGTACAAAATTCAATGGTTGGAAGCTATGGAATCTTGCGCTCGAAGGCATAACCAGTTTCTCAACATTTCCGCTTCGCATGTGGACATATATTGGGCTTGTAGTCGCTGGCGTGGCATTCATATATGGATCATGGATGATAATCGACACTATTGCCTTTGGTAATGCCGTTCGTGGATATCCCTCTCTTCTTGTTTCAATATTATTTCTTGGCGGAATTCAACTAATCGGAATAGGTGTGCTTGGTGAGTACATTGGAAGAATATACGTAGAAGTTAAGAAACGCCCAAAATACATATTAAAAAAGGATTAAAGGGAATGATTTACAATTTGAGAGGATACATAATTATACCAATCTGCATTATATGCTGCATTTTAACATACATAATTTATAACTCATGGAACAAGCCCATAGCCATCGACAACAACCATTACAAAAATTACAGCAGCTTATTAAAATATGGAATTGACGAATGTAATATAGAGAATGGAAAAGCTTTTATTTCTGGATGGGCGATTTCTGACAAATCCATAAAAAGTAATGTGGCTGATGCTGCACAGGTTTTTTTACTGATAGGTAACAAAACTTATCAGCTAAAAACAAGAAGTAGAAAGAGAGTAGATGTTGCAAAATTTTATAGCCTGCCTGATACATTCAACCATTCGGGATTTTACGCATCGGCGTACTTACCGGAGTTGAATAATTACGATAAAAAAACAGTAATTATAATTAAGGGCTTAGAAAAAAATAAAAGTGGATTTAAATATGATTGCAAATAAAAGAAACAAAGCTGAATTTATATTGATATTTTTAATTTTGATTGTGGTTTATATCAACTCAAATCATACAATATTATCTGACGATACATTTTTTGCGAATGTATTATCAAAGACGAATATTATTGACTACACAAGCGGCAGGTATAATCACTGGAGTGGCAGATACCTCTTAGAAGCGTTAATGGTTGAATTTATAAGATTTGAGTTTATTACAAAGATTCTAATCATATCGTCTGTGGTTATTATGGGGTATTCCATTGCCATTATTTCACAATCAAAAAAAAGCTTCAGAATATCATTAGCGTTATTTGTTTCATTTTTGTTAATGCTGGACATTAATACTTATAGTCAGTCCGTGTTTTGGTTTTCAGGAGCGTACAACTATGTAATACCAATTTCTTTAGGTATATTTGCTTTGTCTTTATACAAAATCAATATAAAAACAACAAAATTTAGGGTTATATTAATTTCGGCATTATTATTTTTCTCATGTAACAATGAACAATTTGGCGCGGTAACTTTATTATTTCTGGCTATGATTGTCTGTTATAAAATTGGCACATCAACTCTTAAAAAAATCGATTTGCTGTACTTCCTTATTGTGCTTGTAAGTTTTTTAAGCAATATTCTCGCTCCTGGGAATAAAATAAGATTCAATATTGAATCAAGTAAGTTCCCAGAATACTATAGCTACGGCCTATTCGATAAGATATCTTTAGGAATGGATAAGCTAAACGCTCACATTTTAAGTGGACATAATTATTTAGTTCTAGCACTGGCAATTATTATACTTTGTCATATAATTAAAGAAAATAAAACTAATATAACATCAGTAATAACCACCATTACTTGCGGGATTTATATCACATTTGTACTATCAGCGCATTATAATTTATTTTCCTTTACAAACACGATCAGCTTAACGAATGGTTATTTAAGTGGAGGTACTGCAAACCCAGTAACTTGGAGGGAACATACCTTGTATATATCATATCTATTTACAATGATATTTTTATCATCAATATATTGCTATTTATTGAGTACAATAGAAGAAAAGAAAAAATTCTATTTGGGTGCTGCTATAAGCCTCTGTTCTATCTCGTCAGCAATAATGATAGGCTTTTCACCGACAGTATACTCAAGCGGAACGCGTGTAATGTTTATTTTTGACATTACTTTACTTATAGTGCTTGTTTTAGCAATGAGCTTCAAAAGGTTTGAGCATGAAGACTGATAGCTCGTCTAATGTTAACAGAGAAGTCTTATCTATACAGTATCTTCGCGGGATAGCTGCAATCATAGTGTTCTTCTCTCATTTCAAAAATACAATCAACGAGATAAGCCTAGTTAACATCAGGTATCTCGGTGATTCGCTGTTCTCTAACGGCGGATTCGGCGTTGACCTGTTCTTTGTGATTAGTGGGTTCGTAATCGCGCTCTCCACAGAAAAAGATTTAGGGCGAAAGATGGGCGCTATCTCATTTGTGATTAAGAGGGTGTTCAGAATCTACCCACTGCTTATTGTAGGAGTCATTGCTATCGGATACCTTCAAAATATCCCGGTAAGCAAAATTCTATGGTCGATGATTCCGTTGCATCTTGATTATATGTCAAAGCCTCCATTCTTTGGTTACAACTCACTATATGTAGCCTGGACTATTACGTTTGAGCTTAGCTTTTACCTTCTGTTTATGGTATCTATGTTTGTGAGCCACAAATACAGAGCAATCGTATGCACATTAGCTATTTTTTCGCTATTCATAATTATAAGGGTCACTACAGGTAGTGAGATTACGCTGTCTGCCACTTCACCAATAAACCATATCAATTCGTGGCTTATGCCAGTGGCATCGATATATTCATCCTCGATGATGTTTAACTTTATCTATGGGATGATTGCATATTATGCATACAAGCATATAAGGACAGGAGCACTACACGGACCTATCTTAAATACATTTCTGATCACTGTGATTGTTTGCTCATTCTTCATGCTGATTGGTAATTCAGCAATAATGGGGCACGGACCAGAAAAATGGGGTGTTGTTTCTTTTGCCCTTATACTTTCTGCGTCCATGTACGAGAAAAACGCAGGTATTTTCCGTAGCAGATTCCTTTTGCATTTAGGGGCTATATCATACTCACTGTACCTCATACATCCAGTTGTGCTATATTTCCTCAGTATAAACAATTGGTTTGATATAAGAATATCTGGCTTCCCAAAATTTGTTATAGGAACATGTATCGTAATTCTTACGTCAACGATTACTTATCAGCTATTAGAGGTGCGCTCATCCGCTTTAGGCAAAAAGTTGTTAGCCAGGCTCAAATGAAGTGAAAGGCCGCACAGGCGGCCTTTCCTGTTATGATTTACCGATAATAATCCAGTTTGCTCCAGTGCTTCTTAGTTGTACAAATGAATATTGTGCAGTGAGGCTGTAGGATGAAGCTCCATTAATCGCATTACCACTTGCAGGAAGTATAGCTACCCCATTGGAAGAACTATCTGTCTTAATAATTCTTATTACTTTTCCTGGGCAGTTTGTCGCGGAAGGCAGCGTCACGTTAGCACCTCCAGAGGTAGCATTGTATTGAATTTCATCGTCAAACACACCGACAAATGACGCCGAACTAACCTGTCGAACGCGATTAGCAGGGATAACACTTATCGAACCTCCATTAGATATTGTTGCTTGTGAAGCGTAACCAGAGTAATCGATATTGAATACCTCAACGGTGCTGTTGTCGATTGCTAGAGATGGACCGCCTGAACTATTTAGTTGAGCGTTTCTTACTTTCACTCCAGTTGCACCAAGCAAAGAAATTGCTGGTGATGATGTGCTGGCCAGGCAGTTATTTCTTTCTTTGATGCCTGTAAGATCGATATCCCCCTGAGATTGGATAACTACAGGAGTGCTATATCCGTTCACGATACGCGGTCTTATTTCAACGGCATAACTGGTCAATGAATCAAAGTTTGCAATAAGAACGCTAGGATCGTTAGCGCTTTGACCGGCTCCAGCAATCATATTTGTTTCGTCCATAACACATTCGCGAGGAGATAGTATGTGCACACCAATACCATTGGGTTCCCAGAAGTAACAATTCGTCCAGCGAACATAGATTGGTTTGTAAATACGCATACAATGAACGCGAGCGGTAAACGACGAAGCCGCATTCATGTGCCACTGTAAGCTATCAAAAAGGCCACCATCGAAGTAACCGCAATCTAAAACATAATCGTTATCAGATAGTCCGCAGTTTTGCATATCCCAGTCACGGAAAGTGCAATCCCCTACGTATACATGCTTGGTTGCTATTTCTGATTGCAGACCGACTCCAGATTTATAAGCTGACTTCCAGTTTGCAAATTTTATTCTCTCTATTATATCCCATACAGCATTCTCCTTGCCTTCTAGAGGACCAACAATTGCAATACCAGTAGTTCCTATTCCACTGAAAATAAGATCTCGAAGATGCATGTTTTCTGTAAAAGCATAACGAAGACCGATGTAAGGACTTCTAATTCTAAGTCCAAGCACAGTTGCATACTGGAAAGAATTTGCAAAAAGCGGTCCACCTTCTGGTGTAAAGATGCCCCTCATAGTAATTGCTGGGGAGGATGTGCTGTTGCAAGTCAATGTTACATCTCCTCGCCCACACTCCCACCAAAACCAGTCAAAGGAAGATCCTTCGATGTCTATAGGGTCAATTAAGTAGCTACCAGGCGTTTTATGTAACAATCTTTTCTTTTTATTAAGCCCATAGCTTATAGCGGCATTGAATGATGCTGTGTTTTGCGTTGCAGTTCTGGTTGGAGAAATGCCGAACTGGCATGGGTCCGCTGTATCGCCAAAAATTGCTGCTACATACAATCCATTGCTCAGTGCAAATACACTTCCATCATCAGCAGTCTGTGGCCCCAAGACGACTACACCATTATTCCCCCCGCCATCTCCGGCAGCATAATATCCATTCCATGTAACATTATCTCCAACCTTCAGGTTACCTGCCTTCATATCAGCAACAGTCTGGTAAACTCGAGAGTATTTAGGGTTGAGATATCCATTTTCGATATCGGCACGTAGAGATGCGTCGCCGACGCTTATCCATGCACCGATGCCAACACCTCCAGTTGTCTCTGGTGTAGACCCTACCGGAACATCTTTGGGGAATACCCCATCCCAACGGTAATACTCTCCCGTTGCCTCAAAGCGAAGAACCTGATTTGGCAGGGTGAGAGTGTTCCCCTCTTCGAAACTATCAAGTGTGATATAACCAAACTGGGAGATAGCCTGTGAAGCCGTGTACTCAATTCCAGATATAGTCCAGTGCTGAACGCCAAAACGGTCAGTATACGTATGATTCTGAGAGGTAACGAATTCGTCAATTTTCCCAGCGTTGTATTTCAGGTCAATCGGTGATTCGCTCGGGACTGGCAGGTTTGTAGGTGTAGTAGCCATATTGATTCCATAAAAAAACCCGGCGCGGTGGCCAGGTCTGGTTGGTCGGGGAAGGTTCTTATTCGTAGATGGCGTCGCTGTATTCCGCGACAGTCAGAGATACCGTGTTATCTGTGTTCGGTTTAATGCTGTTGACCGTCCATAGCTGACTGTCCAGTTCCTCCACTGTCGCAATGAGATAGCGCGACGGGAGCTGCACAGTGTCTCCGTTCCATATATTGAGCTGAATGTCGGGGATAGCCGCGGTGAATCCGTACTTCGTGTCGCTACGGGCGGTTGCCGGATAGCGCAGAGTTGGGTTACCCATGCTGTCGGTAACCAGCACATACATCGAACCGGTGAAGGTGATCGGCTCGCTGGTATCAAAGTTATTCCCGGCGCGTCCGGTGATGTAACCCTGTTGCTGGTTGCTGTCGTAGATGTCAGGCATCTGAATGACGCTTCCAACCTGGATAATGCCGTCCTCAAACACTTTGGCGTTCATCTTCACGCGCGAGTAGATCAGGCGCTTGGTTTCGCGTAATGCGCGCTCCCGGGCCTGATACTCATTACGTAAGCCGACTATTTCAAGCTTGTTCGGATTCTCCGCTTCCTGCTCGACGATGGCGCCGTTCAGCACGCGGTAGTTGATGTACGTCTTGTTGTTCGTTGTGGGGTGAACGTAGGACACTTGAACGCCGTCATAACCGCCGGGAAGAGTGGCTTCGTACGTCATTTTGTACTCGTCCGTCTTCATGTTCGCACGGTTGAATACGGCCGCCGGGTAGTCAACTTTCTGGTCACGAGTAAACGTAAGCACGCCGTCGTCCCAGTACGCCACAACCGAAGCAGCATTACAGATCGCCTGCACGCGGTCTCCCAGTGAGTCGTTCTCGTCGTCAAACGTGTAGTCGAAGTAGCCCAGGCGCTCGTCAGGCAGGCTTTCAGCAATAGAGTACAGACCGTACAGGTCAATGCTGCTGACCGGCTGCTCACCCATCACAATCCAGGTGTGCGCCACTGCATCAGCGAACGAGCGCGACGGCCGCAGCGTGTAATCCACCGTCTGCGTATTGAGGTCGTACGTGATGGTATGACGCGTCACCAGGGCGTTATATTTGCGCTCACGGCTGCCCAGGGCATTCTCCGTCGCCCTGACTTTTACGCGCACCAGCGTGTCGGTCGGGTGGACGACATTCGTACGGATGTTAATGCTGTGGATCTCTTCGACCTTCAGAAGTGACGCGTCGCCAGAGTTGTCCGTGCGCTGGAAGCTGACCGCGTACTTCCCGAAGCCGCCGGTCGGAGTGATCTTGTCAGTGCGATAAAACACCTCACTCGTCGACTGATGCGGCGTCGTCTGCCTGTATGTAAACGTCTGCTGCGTACCAGGGACTTGGTTGTATTCGTCGTCGATCTTCCAGATAACCACCTTCCAGTTGGTCTCTTTCTTCCCGCCGAGGCTGGACTGAGTATGCAGCCACAACTGAGTTGACTCGACCGGGGAAAAGAACGGCCCAACCACCAGCGCCTCGTTATCGTTAAGGATGAATTTCGTGGTGTTGATCGTGGCATTCGCGGGGATGTCCTGCGGCCCCTCCAGCTGGTTCATCGTAAACGTGTACCAGCGCACCGGGTTAACAACCGCGCCGTCGTTTGTTTCAACGGCGGAGATCAGCGTTCCGGAGAATGTCGCATCGGTAGTAACGTTGCCGGAGGCCGTGCTATACGTCACGTTGATGGTGAAGGTTACAGCGTGCGGCAGCACCAGCCCCATGAAATAGTCGAACTCAGCCTGCTTAACGATTTTCATCGCTATCTGGCCGCCGGAATACGTTCCGCTGACCACCGTGTTTGCCGTTGCTGTTTCGATCGGGAAGTCGCTGGCTTCGTTCTGCCCGGGAACCTCCTGCCCGTCGACGTCATCGAACCCGTAACCTTCAACGATCTGCGGGATTACTTCGCCAGGCTGGAAGAACTGGAATTCAGCACCTGCAAGAGAGCCCAGGCTTGATTCTGAGTAGCGCACGGACTCGTAATCGTATTTGCCGATACCGATACACATCCATTCAGTGACGTACTTCAGGCCTCCGTCTGTGGAAGTCTGATGAACGTATTCAAATACCGATTCCTGAATCAGATCCGGGAACGAACGGATTTGGCCGTAGATATCCGGCTTGGCTTTGTAGACGCGCGCGGTGTTTGTCTGACCGGTCAGGCTATTGTTCGGTGAGTCGACGGTATTACCGCCGTTGTTCGCGATTGCCGGCTTCGGCGCCAGGAACGAAAACACCTGGCCAACGACTTTAAAAATCGGGCTCAGGATGTCGCCGACAATGCCCTTCGGCTGGTCGAATATCTGGATGTGGTCCAGCTCACTCAGCTCAAACGCCAGTTCGTCATCGTCGCCCAGCTTCACACCATTGCGGACGATCAGCAGGTCGCGGTGGAAAGTAGCGTCATTGGCCGCCAGCCAGTCATAAAAAAGGGTGCCGTTTGGCACCCTGCAACGCACCTTAGGCGTTCCTGGAAAATTCGATATCTCAACCAGCGCCATGTTCGAAAAACTCCACTTTGGTGAATGCCCGCTGAATGACCAGCAACGAGTCCATGCGCACGCTTCCGTTCTCTCCACGCGAGTGCAGCGCCTGCCGGTTCAGTACCAGGCCAACGTGTGCCGGTTGCGTGCCGCGGTACCCGACGAATATCCCGCCCTCGACCGGTTTATCGACCTTGCGCCAGAAAACGACGTCTCCCTGATAGCAGGTGAAGAAGTCCGCCCCGGCTTCGTAGTCCGGCGTCTGGTGCAGCTCAATGCCGAGGACATGCCTGTAAAACAACACGCACAATCCCCAGCAGTCGACTTTCTCAAACGAGCAGGCCCGGTTAGCCCACGGCACACCAATGACCAGCCGAATAAATTCATCTTTAGTCATGAGCATGCCTTATAGGTACTGGAGTCCAGTGTATTCGCGGGGATCGTATAATTTTCCAATATTATTATTGAGCGGGTTGGTCACAGACAGAGTGACCGATGCGGCGTCGGCATCGATATCCACCGTCTTGACATAAAGCTGCCAGGATTTAATCGGCACCGACACATCGCCGCTGTCGAAGATCTGCCGGGTGGCCGTGATGGCCGTCAGCCGGGCCGAACCCTTCCACTGTTTCATCAGCGCTTTGATATCCGACGACAGCCGACCAAGCTTCACCGTCGCGTCGATAACCGGAGTACCGCTCTGCTGACTCTCTTCGATTTCAAAGCGCGCTGGCGTGTACGTCTGGCCGCCGAGCGTCTTCGGGAAGAACTGCTTATCGACAAGGCGCACATAGCCAAAAGATGGGTGATAGAACGTGATTGTGTCGTACAGTCCGCGCGTCGGGCGTTGCTGCTTGTACTCCCTGAAGCTCGGCATTACGGAACCCTCGGTAGTGATTCCGGATCGCGACCGTCCGGATAACCCGTGACAACGATATCCAACACTGAAGGCCATGGAGGCGGCAACTCAACAATCACGTCGTCGAATTCGTCGTCAGCGTTGTACAGATGGTTGGCAATAACGGTTCCTGTCCATGTCACCACCCCGCCGTCGATACTGGTTTGCACCGGCATCTGCGTGAAGTGAAGCTCCTGGAGTTGCAGGCCACTACCGCCCAGATTGATATTCATCCGGAACCAGTTCAGGCCCCGGTTGAGATAGTTCGGGCTGCGTAGCCACTGCTGGAAAGCGCGCTCCTGCGCCAGAGTGAAGATCCACGTCAGTGACCAGGTCACTTTCAGGTCGTCGGTTTGATTCTCGAAGATTGCCGGGCCGACCGCTGGCTGATCGGTCTGGAAACCGGTATCGAGTGTCATGTTTTTGCTGGCCTTCTGCGCCAGCGGCAGCCAGTCGGGATAGTCGATAATTGGCATCTAAACTCCAGGCATTAAAAAACCCGCCGTAGCGGGTTTGCTTAATCAACAAGCCGGGGCCCGGTTGGTGCCTCGTAGATATTGATTTTTATGTCTACGATTTCGCCATTATTGGTAAATTCCAGCTCTTCCCCAGCAGGCGTTATTCCCTTGATTGTTGATCCATCACTTAGAGTAAACACAAACTCGACCGCCCTGTTCGGGCGTATCCTGTGTGGTTTACCTATCTCAGTTGGTATTGAATGCACTTCGCCCGGCTCAATAACCACGTAAATCTCCTTATCCCTGACCGTTCGGGGTTCTTTTCACGTTGAAATTACTGGTTATACCCTGACTTATCGGGCCACCATTATTCAAATCCGCGATAATTGTAGTGAGGGTAATACTACCATCTGAGTTCACAGTTCCCTGAGAATCAACGGTAGCAGAGGTGTAATTCTGCACGATATTGTTGATTATTACACCACTCCCACCCTGCATATCCTTATTGCTGATCACCTTGCCGTTGTCGCCCGGTATCATGTACTGCTTACCGGTACTGGCCTGGTAAATCTCCGGCTTCCCTCGCTCACCGACCTGATAAAGACCTCCTGCATTCACCGGGCCGCCATTGTAACGCATACCGGTTAAAGCAAGGCCCTGTGCCAGGCCTACCGTTGAAGCAATTCCTGTCATGGCAGGAACTGAGTTGGCCCCAAATGAAGCGAGGCTCGCCATGGCGGCGGCAGGAGCCCAAGCTGTAGCCAAGATTGCAGCCTGAGATGCTCCAGCAGCAGTAGCTGCTGCGCCCAATGTCTGCCCTATAATGAAGTTTTTGAGGGCCTCAACCCCAACCTGGACTAGCGCATTTACCACGCTATTCAGCATCGTGTTACCGAGTGAACGCATAGCATCCTGCGCTGACATCGTTCCGGTGATCAGCCCGGTTAACGCATTAGATGCATTACCTGAAAACGCATCTACTGCACTTGTCAGCATGCTGTACCCCAGGCTCTGCTGGCTAAGAAGCTCCCATTGTGCAGCGGTTCTTTGCTGCTCATACTGCGTATCGGCAGCATTTTTAAGGGCTAATGCATTCTGGTGAGCTAATAACCCCTGCTGCTCGAACTGTTGGATAAGGGCCAGTTGCTGAGCGTGCTGATTAGCTAATTGCTGCACTGGATCAACCTGTGCAACTGCCTCTTGTTGAGGCGTCACGGCCTGCTGCGCGCGGATTTTTGCGAGGTTTGCCTGGTGAGTTGCCTCCAGTCGCTCGGATGTCTTATTGAACTGTTCCTGACTGATTTTCTTCGCAGCCAGAGCGGTATTCAGATCCTCAACATCCTGTTTATAGTTGGCGTTTTCGCGCGCTTCTGGCAGGAGCTTCTCGGCTGCGGACTGCGCCTTAATGGCGTTGGCAGTGTCCCATTTTGTTGCGGCGTACTGCCCAGCCAGCGCGATCTGTTCCTTCGTTGCGCCTTTACCAAGTGACTGCTGAGCATTCAGGATCGCCTGCTCGCGACTCAGATTATTGGTTGATTCGGCAGCAAGCTCTGACTGCTGCTTCAGGTTCGCCAGTTTCTGAGCAATAGAATCAGCCTGAGAGGCGCCTTTCTTCTGCTCGGACTGAAGTGTCTTTTGCGCCTGCGTATTTTTGTACGTAGCGGCAGCGTCATCCTGCATCTGCTTAGCATGCGGATCATCCTTCGCAAACCCGGCATCTTCGGCAGCATATTGCGCCTGCAACCGCGCGCGGGCCTCACCCTGTAGCTTAGACAGTGCCAGATTGCGTTCTGACTGCTTTATAAGGTTCTTCTGCCCTGAGGTAAGATTGTCGACCTCTTTTTTCATTCCGGAGAGATTGATCTGGGCCTCGCCAGCTACTCGAACGAGTTCCGTCAGCGGGCCAAGGAACGTCCTTATTGCATCAGCTCCTGACTTTGTCGAACTCTCTGTGCTCTGAAGTTCAAGAACGAGCCTTTGTAGTGCTTCAGGCGTTGGATTGTTCGCCACATCAGAGAGTTGCTTGCTTAGCTCGAATGCGCGCTGCTCAGACACGCCAAATTTATCCGCAAGCGTGGTTACCGTGTTCTGGATCGCGTTGGCGTTAACGGTGAACCTTGCCCCGGCGTTCCTCGCTTGCTCCATGGCTGCCGAGTATGTGCCAGCTGTTGCCCCGACGGTAGAAAGGTTTTTGTTGAATTCATCGATGGACGCAATGCCACCAACGAAAGAAGTCTTCAACTTGTCGGTGAACCCCACGATAGAATTAGAAGCATCATTGATGGATTTAGGGATCTTCGCTATGGCAGCGTTGTACTCAATCATTGCCTGATTTCTCAGGATGGTTGCTGCCTCGGCGTTTGTTCTTGCCAGGTTCGCGTACTTATCAGACAGAGCGGCCACGCCATTTTGGGAAATGGTGATCACCTTATCCATCGCTTCGGCTGCATCTTTCAGCGCGTCCATGGCGTTCTTTCCACCATTAAGCGATGTAATCAGCACGCCAGCAATGACAGAGCTCAGCGCGATCACTGCGCCAACTACCGCTCCGCCTGGACCAAACGCGCCAGCGAGTTGCGAGCCCTGCTGGGCGAATGCTACCAATGCTGACTGACCGCCCTGGACTTGTACGATAAAGTCCTGCACCTGGTAACCGGCCTGCTGCATGCTGGACTTCCAGCCTTTGTTGCTGCCCATCGAAGTATCAGCAGCACCTTTCATGTCGAAGAGCCGCCCGGTCAACTCGCCGATCTTCTGCTTCTCTTCGTCTGTCGCTTTCGACCCGGCGCGGAGCTGTGCAGCAAGAACAGCCGCACTGCGCGCGCCGTTCTCCTGCGCTTCATCCAGCACAGCCAACTGGTTACCCAGCGCCTCGATGATTGATTCTGCACGGCTGAATTCACTGCTCGCACCACCGGTGCCGCTTCTGGCCTCTTCCATTGCACGGGCAATGCCACTCACGTTGGTGTTCAGCTTGCGCAGCTGGTTGTCCATGGAGTTGGCATATCCAGCCAGTTCTGTAAACGCGGCCCCGGTTTGTGAGGTGCTCTCGTCGAGGTTATCCATGCCCTTTCCGGACTGCTGGGCCGCAGCATCCAGTTTATCCAGAGCATCAATGGCCTGTTTGCCGCCTTGTAACAGCGGCTCAACGTCGGCGCTGATTTCATAAACGATGCTACCGGCGTTCTTCTCACCTGCCATCGGTTTCTCCAGATAGATATTCGTTACTTAGATATTGTTTTATCCATAATTTTCAATGATATTTGAATAGCCACCGCATTGATTTCGCGGACCTGCTCTCGAATGGATGACTAAAATGCAAACGAAACTTATTGCCGAATTAAAGAAAATCGAACATGGAATCAAGAAAAATTCTGGGAAGAAAATTCCATATTCCCACCCTGCATACGATCAATTAATTGAGGACTTTTCAGCTCAAGATAAGATATTCAAAGATGTTGATCCAAATGATGTTGATTACCAGATTGCTCATGACCTGATCCTCGCTATTGATAATGAGCTTACCGCTTTACATGATAGAGAGCAGATAATGGGCTCCTTTGGAGACAACCTACCAAGCAGGCCACCATTTAAACGTTTATAAGTTTTGATCTATATGCCGCCATTCTTGTCTTGCCCTTTTTGCTCTTCGGGCAAGATAAGCATCTGCTACGGCGTCGTACTCTTCTCTCGTAAAACCTTTCTGGTCCGGGTATTTCGCCGCCAGCAGCATCTGAAATTCGGTCATCGTTAACTGAGAGGCTTCGGCGCGATTCATGGCGAAGTGGCTGCGAGCTGCGCTGATGTAGTCGAATGCTTTAAACTCTGTAGTGCGCTCGCCTGTTTCATGGCGCTGCAACTGGCGAAGCTTGGCTTTTCCGACGATGCCGTGCTGCATGAGGTGCTGCGCCAGCACGATGATGTCGTTCTTTGGCAATCTGCCCGGTCGGTAGACGACGCAGTGCCGCCACCCCTTCCACTCGCCGATCATTGGTGTCAGGTCGTCATCGCAGCACGATTGCAGCACCAGCATGCACGTTGATAAGAGTTTCTCAGCGGCGCGGTTGAAAGAAGGAGATAGCCATTCAGGAAAGCGCCCCAGCGTGCCAGCGCAAACCTCAATGAGCTGAGCGACATCATTGCCGTGGATGGTGGCGTATGCCTGCACAATCTCTTCCGGAGTGCCGATTCTGGTCATGGCCTCGAATGAAGGTCGCAACAGGTAATCTTTCCCGCCTTCGCAGCTGTCGCTGATAGACAGTTCGCCAATATCGGTTAAAGCAGTCATAGGCCTTCCAGTAAACGGTCATTATCAAGGGCAGCACGCCGCCCTTTGGAATGTCCGTTAGGTAACGGTAACCGTATGCACGGCCACAAAGTTGCCGTCTTCGGTGTTGATGATTATCTGCGCGCTACCGGTGGCGACACGCGTTACGGTAACGGTGTTGCCTGAGGCGGTAGCCGTTGCTTTGGTCGCATCGGTAGTCGCTACAGTGAATTCTTTGTTGGTAGCGCCGGTTGGTGCGATATTCACCGTGAAGGTGCTGGTACCGCCCGCCGTGCCGGTGCTGGTTGTCGGAGTAACCGTCACGCCAGTAACCGCTACAGCAGTCAGCTCGTTCACTTCGATGGTGGTTGCATCGCCTACTTTGAACTCGGTGGATAAAGTGACGATGTCGTTGGTACCGCCGTCTGAGCTCAGCGCCGTGATGTTCATGTAACCGACGAATTCGACCGGGCCGTAGTCCATACGAACCCAGATTCCGGGCTGTTTCTTAGCCTTCAGCTGCGCAGCAAAGTACGTAATGAACTTGCCGATACCGTACTGGTCCAGTTTGTCCTTCTTACGCACTTCACCTTCAAAACTGATAGTGAAATCGCTGTTGGTGATGATGGTTTCGACATAGCCGCCGCCATCATCTGCATCAGATGTAACCGAGTTAGGGTTGAAGTCGAAGCCCTTTGATGTACCCGCAGCCAGAGATTTCCACTCTGATTCTTCAGGTTTTACATCAGGGCAGCCGTCAGCGACCTCCAGCACGATCGCACCGCCGAAAAGGCGCTCGTTCGAGTTAGGGCAGTCAGCCATTTGAAACTCCTCTTTGACGTATAAAAGAAAACCCGCCTGAGCGGGTTATTTGGTTGGGAATGGCTAGTCGCCAAACGCGCATGCAAATTGCAATCGGAAGACTATTCGCCCTTCTTCTGTGAGCACCGGCGCGGGAATTGCGCCCATGTTCTGGATGTATCCGACACACTCGTCAGCCATGGGGTTGGCCTGGACGTAATCTACGATGCGCTGCACGGCATTGAGCGCGTCTTTGCGCTTATCTTTCGCCCCAACGACGTCGACCAGCACGTGATACTCAGAACCTAAATCGGTGCGGATATTCGACCCGCCATTTGGCCTGAATACCATGATCGCCTTCGACAGGTCGCCAGGGTCGTCGTACATCAGCTGCTGCACCGTGAAGCCGGTAGTTAGCCCGGCGTCGCCGAACATGTTGCGCACCCGCTCGTGCATCATGGGTGTCATAGCGAAAGCTCCTTCTTAACGACAGAGTCAACATCTGAACGAGTATTATCGCCAGCCTTCTCAAGGAATTTTGGCTCACCAGCAGGATCCCAGTAATTACCTCCACCTCGTGATAAAGGTCGCGGCTGTCCCTTTAAGGTCCCTTTCGCCTCATGCACATAGATTGCGTAATTTGCTGAGTAGATAATGCGCCCTGTGACCAAGGTGCCACTGGCTTCTACTTCCTGTATCTGTGAATTGATAAGGTTTGATGTGCTTCCAACTGGTGTCATTCTCGCCGCCTCAGGCGCAACGATGAGCAATGCTGATTTGATGGCTCTTAGGACTTTTATCCCTTCAATTTCACCAACGATTCGATCAAGATTCCTTTTCGCCTGGCTGATGCCCTTCACTTTTATGCCCATGGCTACACTCCCGTCAGGATGGCGTAATCATCCGCCAGGCGCTCGAAAGTGTCGGCGTAGCGAATAACCTGCCGCACCTCGTCAGCACCGGCGACAACTGGGTCCGCTTCGGTAGACACGCCAATCAGCAAGTAATCACCTGCGGCCGCCAGCGCAAACTCCGTCCAGACGGTGTTTTTCACGACGATTTCAGCGCCCAGGCTGGCTAACTTCTTGCTGAGCCCGCCCTCGTAATCACAGAGGATTTGCTCAGGTTCGGCATAGCCAAGCGGATCGCCGTATTCGTCATTTCCTTCCAGTTTGCGCCAGATGGTCGCCGTGGCGGTATAGCTCCAGTTCGCTACCGATGACATCAGCCCTCCTTCCAGCGCAGCACCTTCGCGCCAGTCGCCCGGATGCGCGGGCAGTTGATGAACCACTCGCCGTCCGATTTCACGTAGCCGGTAGTCTCCCGCCCGGTGTCGGTCATCACCCAGACGCGGGTGAACGAGCGCGGCAGCCCGTGCTTAACTGATTTGTACGTCATCACTTATCCCCGCACATGCAGCCGCCCTTCCCGATCCAGATGCCAGCAAAAGCCGGTGTTGCTGTCGGGTCGGCAGGGATCAGGGAGTTAGCACAGCCATACTTATCCAGACCTCTCAGGAGATTTAAGGACCCCTTCCAGCGATCTGAGAACGACTGATAGCGGAATGATTCTGACGCCCCGCTCGGGGCGGTGTGGCTGGACACGTACTTGTCACCCTGCCCCAGAGCCATCATGCCCAACAGGTATGACTGAATCAGTAGCGCTGTAGCTGGTGAGTAGTGCTCATCAAGGCATTCCTGAATGCTATTGGCCTGCTCTACGAGCGCCTCTAAGATGAAATCAGGTAGCGTGATACCGACTGACTTCAGATATTCTTTGGCCTTTTCTGTGGTAATCATGCGGGCCTCTGATAAGCCCTCCGAAGAGGGCATAAAAAAACCGCCTTAGCGGCGGCTGTTATTCAGCAGGGAAAAGCTTTTCGAGTTCGCCATCCGGCAACAGCTCACTGAGCTTTCCCGCGCCCAGGGTGCCTTTAAACTCAATACCCAGCTGGGTCAGGCGGTCCTGAATAATCTCTTTGCGAGATTTCTCACCGGTACCGGCATCAGGTGTCGCAGGTTTCAGCTCACCACCAGCCTCGCCTTTCATCAGCCTGACGTTAGACTTCAACGCCGGGTGAAGCTCTTTCAACTCCACCACGTCGCCAACCTTCACGCCGAACCATGGGCGCACAACTTCGTATTTAGCCATGCTGTTTCCTTACGCCAGATTAGCGCCGTAGACAACGCCGGACAGGCCCTGATCGTCTGCGGTAATTTGCAGACCTTCAGCAGACATGATCTGGAAGTTGTAGTTAACGTTAGGCAGTGGGCGCGGCAGCGGAACAACGCCTACAGCCATACCCACCAGTGGTGAGATCACGTCACGGCGACGAACGTACGCAATAAACTCGTTACCGGTCAGAGCGAAGCTCATACGGATTTCTTTCACCGGCGCGAACGGCAGAACCGCCTGCAATACAGTGCCGCTTACAACGCCATTCACCACGTACGGCTGCGCCAGGTTTGCCCAGATTTCCGGGGAAACCCACATTACATCGTATGCGGCGACTTTGTTCGTGCGGGCGGTAGTACCGAATGCGCCTTTACCGAAGAACGCAAAGAGCGCGGTCATGTCGGCAGTAGTCAGGTCGATATTCGCGCCACCAGAACCGGAACCGAGGTTGATCTTCTTGGTGTTTCGGTGGTTCTTAATGCCCTGCGCCGGGTAGGACTGAACCTGAATTTTTGAATCGCCGTTGAGGTAGTAGTTAACCCGCTTCTGGTTGAACTTGCGCATCTTCGCCATCTGCGAATCAAGCACCAGATCAATGCCAACAGAGTTAAGGCCAGCAGCATGACGCCAGTTAACACCGTAACCAGCAGTGAATACCGGAATCGGATCACCGTCGCTCGCGTAATCAGTGTGATCGAAGGAGAACGGCGCCTGGCCATCGATGCTTACTGACACGTCATCAGCGATATCGCCTACCACGTTATACAGCTTGGCGGTTTTACCGACCGGCAGCACCGTCTGAACGCCGATCAGGTCGTTCACGATTTCCATGCCGATTTCTTGATCGCGCAGTTGGAGCACCTGACGGTCAATCTCAGCCCAGAAGTCACGGGAGAAACCGCCAACGGCGTTACAGGCCAGCATGTCAGGCGTCATGATTGCGCGGTTAGCCGCAATGATGGAATCGTTCTGTAGGTTCCACATGTTGCGGTTTGCCCACAGCTCATCCCAGTGCCCGCCAAGGCGGGAGTTAGTCGCCAGCGTCTCTTTTGAGAAGTACATATGTTTTTGTCCTTTTGTTACGCGCCAGCAGCGGCGGCAGTGCCAACGCGCATGCGCACGCGGATGAAGTCGGTGGTGCTGGCCGCGATGGTGTATTCATCCTGGCTGTATCCGATCACTGAATCAGTGTCATCGGTTGCCAGGGTAAACTGACCGGCAGTGCCCAGCTTGATCGGGCTGTCTTTTTTATACGCACCAGGCAGGCAGCGCAGCGCCAGCTCACGACCTTCTTCGACGTAGTTACCTACTGCCGAATCCCCGGCAGGGATTTCTTCGGTGATTGTCAGGCCCTGGTGGTAACCGACATCGATGATGTACAGGCGTCCGGTTAGCGCAGTGGCCTGAGCGAATTCATCGGATGAGTTGATGGTTGCGGCGGTGCCCGGTAGCAGCGCAGCGGCCGTAGTGCGGGTTTCGGTCTTGTACAGAGACTGACCGTCGATATTAACGCGACGATAACGTGGCATTATTCCGGCTCCTTACTTGAAGTGTTCGTCTGCGGCAGGTGCGCCGGTTTCTTTGTACTGCTGAGCATTGTTGGTGCCCAGCGGAGCAGCTTCGCCCAGCGACTTGAACATTGCGTCCAGGGCATCGCCAGAAAGCGCGTTGGCCACGATGTCACCATGGACCTTAGCAACCGCATCACGCTTGGCTTTCTCTTCAGCGCGTGAGTTGGCGGTCAGGGTGTCAGCGAGTTGCTTCTGGTTGGCCTGTAGCGCATCAACCTTTTCCGCGAGAGGCTTAATAGCCGCTTCAGTATTGGTCGCAACAGCCTGGCCGATCATGCTGCCGATTTGTTCCAGTTCTTCTTTGGTTAAAGGCATGTCGCCCTCCGTTTTGTGGTTTGGTGCAGGCTGTTCCTGCGGTGTGAATAGAGCTTTGAATTTGTTAGCGACGACCGCCACCCACGACTCCTGTCGCGCTACTGCGGTGCCGGTATCGTCGAAGGCGATAACGCCGCCCTCAGACTTGTAGCCAAACACCTCAGCGGTTCCGCCGTTACGGATGATTACAGCTTGCGAGTCAGTGAAATCAGCAACCCATGCGTATTCATCCGGGCCCGCTGCAAACTTCGCTTTGGCTGCTCGATCGAGACGCTGTTCGCGCTCCCGGTAGGATTCACCAACCAGCGCGCCCGAGTTAGCCTTGAGCGGTTGGGCCAGATCGGCATTGACCATCAAGCCAACGCCCTGCTCAGGGGTTGCCGCCCCGACTTCGTGCAGCAGGATCGCGTCGTGGTCCATGCTGTGAATCTTCGCCACCCACTCGGCGCCCGTAGCTCTCTGTTGCTCGTTAGGCTCAAGCTGGTCGAGGAAAGCGGCGACACTGGTATGAATAGGCGGAACGTCATCGCCACGCTCAATAGCTGCGACGCGCTCAAGTAGCTCTCGCCCGCCTTCCGACTCTTCAGCTCGAGCCACATCCACCCATTTTTCTACGTAGATACGATTGCCGGACTTCTTAACGTTACGGTTCCACGCGCCTACGTAGCCGACGTTAAGACCTTCAGGAGAAAAGGCCGACACGAACTGACCGTTAACCTGAGGATGCCCAAGCGGTGCCAGGGTGCCTTCCAGTCCCTTATAGTGGGCGTCGATTTGTTCTTGCGTGTACAAGCCGCCATTCATGACGACGTTCGCCGGAAGCGTGTAACTCGGCAGTACCAGATGCTCACGCCCGTTGTATGTTTCGCGCCGGATAGACTGACTGTTCACCTTCGTGGTGATGTTGACCTGCATAGGCATAGTTATTTCTCCGCCCAGGCGTAACCGCGCGCCTGCATCGATTTATATTCCTGTTTGAGTTTCGTGATGGTGTCCGGGTATTCCGGATTACCGTCCGCATCAACCAGCACAGACTGCTGGCTGCATTTGCAGTTGATGGAGTTGCCATCCTTGCTGTACCAGTCACGGACCTCTTCATTGGTGTAGAGGTGGGCATGGCGCACTGTGTGGGTATGTCGGGTTGTCGGTGACAGAGCCGAGATGTGAACCAGAAGCGTTTTAAGGCCGTAAAGGTCATTCGCCTCCTGGTCTTCATCCCATTTAGCCCGGCGCAGCGCGGTCGTCACTTCAGTGCGTGCTATCCGGTTCGCCCGGCGCTTCTCGATGCCGGTCTGGTCTGTCAGGTTGCGGGCAATGTCCAGCGGATTGAGTCCACGGCCCACGCCATCAGTCAGCACGCGTGTCATATCTCGCTTAACGTCAGCAGTCAGACCCTTCATTTCCTCAAACACACGGGCATGCAACAGCGCCATGCGTTGCTGGTACGGGTCGCTTGCGAGAATTGACGCTAACGACTCACGACCAGCGGCGTACACCGGCGACTGCTGGCTGAGGTTGTAGAACGACTGCCCGGTCCCTTTCTCCGAAGCCAGATCGATGTACTCGTAAAACCACAGGTCGTAATCGCCACCTTCAAGCAGCACCTGATCAACCAGGTAACTGGCATCGTTCAGGATGATGGAGAGTAGCGTTGGGTTTAGCTGGTATTCGTATCTGGCGTTTACTGCGAGGGAGGAAGGTATTTTGTCGAGTGCTGATTTGTAAGCTTTGCCAATCTTATTCATCCGCCTGGCGAAGTCTTTCATTGCCCGGCGTTCCAGCGCATCGGCTCCGGTCGGATCCTGATAGTTACGCGGAAGAATCGGTGGCTTCGCCTTCTTCGTCGCCATCCTCTTCTCCTAAAGGCTCTTCGTCGTCATTGTCATAGCCCGCAGCCGTGCGAATCTCTTCACGGGTGAACGCGGGTTCATCGCCGCTGCCCTGCATGGTCTGGTTAATCTCACCCATGGTCTTGGCGTTAGTGAGCTTCTCAGTACCGGTCTGTTCGTTCAGGTCATCCCAGATAACTGCTTTCTGGCTGACTGAATCGACGATCTGCAAGTCAATAAGCTTGTCGCAGAAGTCCTCTATCTCGAAAGCGAGGTCTACTCGGCGCGACTGACAGCGAGCATTAAAGTATTTCTGGTCTTCAGTGCTGGACCGCTCAGCCTGCTGGTTACCAACCAGAATGCGCGTAGGAATATCAACTCCTGCGGCGGCTGTTTGCAGGTTTACGTTATAGGTTGGAGACGGATCAGAAACCGGAGAAACGAGGGAGGTTACGCTGGCCCCCTGGAGAGAAAGCAGCACATCATTTCCGCGATTCATCTCGCGAGCAGCGTCATTAAATTTATCCTGCAACTCATCTACTTTAACGCCGTACATAGATGCAATGCTGCCAAAGTCGATTTCCTTGTCGAAACTAAGTGCTAACTGGCGAGCGGCGTTCTTCAGGAATGACTCACCAGACCCGCCCTCTACCTTCTCCAGGCTCACAAAGGCGTTATAAGCTGGCTCAAGGAAGCCAATAGCATCGTCTGAGTAATCACCAAGGATGAAAACGCGGTCGGGATGGATATTAACGCGGCGGCTTGAGCCATTCGGCAAGCGTTCGGCGTACTGCCACATTTTCGGCTGACCGTACGTATTCGAGTTCAGGCCAGTGTCCCACTCACCAACCGTTAGCGATCCGGCCCACGCCACGGATATTTTCTGAAGACCTCGCCCTTTGATGACCGGAAGGCTCCAGTCTTTTTCGTCGCGGATGTGCAGAAGGATTCCTGCATAACGACCGACAAGGCGACGGCGATCCGCCTCGGCAAATGAGCGCCAGAACCGGTTGTTGAATACCTGTTTGGACTTTTTCTCCCAGGCGGTTTCTTTGCGCTTTTTGTCTGCCTGATCACCCTCGATGATTTCCGGGTTAGTCTGCCAGCACTTGCCCACCAGTTTCTCAACTGCACCGTGAGCGATACCACCGCGACGGTACAGGGCATAAAGGTTTTCGTAGGTTACCTGCCCAGGGAAGCCATACTCGCACCATGCAGAATGGCGCTTATTGTCCAGCCCCATCGTTGGCGCCATCAGTCCCATACGGGCGCGCGCCATCTGCGCATCGTTAAGAGCGTGATTTACCGCAAGTGTTAATTTATCACTCATTCGTGCCTCGCAAATTCGCCATGAAGACTCTCCCTCATCTCAATTAGCCAGGCCTCAACTACGCCTCTAGATGTAGAGAACTTGCGGTGGATTTTTCCGTTATCCCAAATTCGCCCCTGCCACCCGCAGTTTTTTGAGTGCCACGAAAGCCCCTTAACGCCGGATGAGTTATCTTTCCGAAGTGGGGTATTCTTTAGGTTTTCTGCTCTCGTTGCTGGGCGAAGGTTTTCGAGTTTGTTATTGGTGGTATTGCCGTCTTTGTGGTCGACATCAACCGATGACCCAAGCGCGCCATGCATCAATACCCATACCACTCTATGGGCAAGATACTTTTTCTTATTGATGGTGACGTAGTAGTAACCACGCGCGCCGTTGTAGCTTCCAGCATGGTCTCCGGCTTTAACTCTCCCAGAGCTTTTTATCCACACCAGGCCAGTTGGACTTAAAGGGCTGTATGCAACACACTCCCGGATTTTATGTATGTCTAAGCCCCCGTTATCACCAACGGCGAGAGTTAATTTGTCAGTCATGATTTATCCGTTGGTGGAGTTAAGGCATGAAAAAGGCCACCTAAGTGGCCTCAACTTATTGGTAGCTTTTCACCTTTATCGTATCGCCCTTAAATTGCTTCTGAAGAGCCTCTAGCAGAGCTGATTCCGTCTTCCCATTAGCGAGAACATCTTTTAGCTTTACCTGAATGCCAACCGTTGAACCCTTCGCGATTCTCTGGAAAATGACGTTTTTGAAATGATGTTGCATAACTATCTCCTTATAAGCACATCGTTAATAAATAACGTCAATTCTTGGTGAATCTTTAATTTTTAACGCAATCTTTTGGGGATCATCACCCCGGCCATCTGGCCCTTACGCTTAATGTGACCGTCGAGGCTGTAGCGGATACCGTCCCAGCAGTGCTCATAGCCATCGGCGAGCTTCGGCAACACCTCACCGGTAATGCGGTCCGTTTTGTACGACCACATGCGGGCCTCACGTGCCACGTTTTTGCAGCGCGGATGGATAATGATTTCGTCGAAGCCGCGAAGATGGGCGATCCCGTCCTCAACGCTACCCTGCCATTTCTCAGCTGCTGAAATATTGAAGCCCTGCCGCCTGAGATAACTGATTGTCTCAGGTCGCGCAGAGTCAGCTTTAATTGGCCAGTCCCGCGCGCCAGGAATCGTGTCGTACAGCTCAGGCATGTGATCGAGCTCTGTCTGCTGACCGTATGCCTCGTATTCGATGTACAGCCGGTTGTGAAGGATGAACGAGCGCACCAGCGTGTTAGGGTCTTTGGCGAATCCGAAGTCGGCACCAAAGAACAGGCGCTCAGCTTCTTTCCAGAGGTTTTCCGAGAACTCAGCGATCCGGTATTTACCGGCCAGCACCTGCTTGTCAGAGTTTTCGAGGTAAGCACCCTCCCACACCCATGCGTATGTTGCCGGGTCAAGTCGGCGCTGATCGTTCTGTCGCTCACCTTCCAGCACGTCTGGGAACCAGGGGTTATCCGTATAGTTCATCTCAACGGTGATGCAGTCGTCGCCTGCCTCTTTGCGGAAACGCTTATCCGTGGCGCTGCCGTCGCGCTCCGGGTTCCACGTCACCCAAATCTCTGATCCCTCTTCACGAACGGTAGGGCTCAGCTTCTGCCAGGCTATTTCGCTGACTGATTCAGCCTCGTCGACCCAGCACAGCAGGATGCGCGCTTTCGACTTGATGCTGTCGAGGTTATGCCGGAGACCGCAGAACACGTAGTTAACGCTCTTGTCGATGGTGCGGATGTACTTTTCGCCGATGTCAAAGTTGGAAGCCAGCCATGGAACAGACAGGATCGCCTGTTTCACCTCCTGCATGCTCGACTCTTCCAGCGAGTTCATGAACTCACGCGCGCAGAGCACTACGCCGCTTTCACCGTTCATCATCGACTGATACGCCTTTACGGCAGTCATCAGGGCGAATGTGCGCGTCTTGGCGCTGCCACGTCCACCGTGCGAGCATCGATAACGCTTATTCACCGCAGCGAACAGCGGCGCAAGCTTGGCGGGGATCGGTAGTTGAACGGCTTCACTCATGATTTCGGCTCAACGGGGAGCAGCTGGATGACAGTCGGCTTCGGAGTCATAGTTCCGTCTGAAGATTTGTGATCGATTTCCTGGCTGACTTTGTCGCCGTACTTCTTCGGGTTCATGCGGGCCAGAGCCCATTTTCGCGTGTCGATGCGAAGACGTGCTTTAGCTACTGCGGCAGCCTCTTCATTTACGCCGTCAGCGATATCGAACATATCTTCGAAAATAGCGTCTGCGCGTGTCTCAGTGGCTTTCGCGTATTGGTCGCGAAACTCTGCATGTTGTGCCAACCAGCGGAATACCGTCGCCTTGTTAGGCATCCCTGGTCGGTCACAAACTTTGCGCAGGCTTTCCCCATCGGCAAGCAGTGAACAGATGTCAGCAGCCACCTCTGGTAGATAATCAGAAGGGCGGCCAGTCTTTTTTTTGGTCGCCATAGTTTGTTACTCCGCTGTTAGTTCTTCTGGCTGTTCGATCTGCTCTGCCGGTACTGGCGTGAACTGCACACGCTTCACATCGGCCGGAGCGAAGTAAAGCCACTCGCCCGTCTCGGTCGCCAGCGGCACAAAGCCGTTCACCAGTTCAGGCTGACGTCGTGACATCTTGCCCGTGAAGGTTTCGCCTGTTTGGGTGGTTAGCGTGATTTGGTAGATGTCAGCCATTTAGCTCCACCTTCGCGCCTTCTGCGACAATCTCTTTCTTGAAGCAGATATCGGTTAACCAGTGCCAGTTAGTCATTGCCGCGACAAACAGCAAGGGCTTCATGTATGGGCGAAGTGTCATTTTATAGGTTAGGGTGCCAATCATAATTTACCTCTGCTTGTCATTATCGAAGCCCCTCAATGAAGGGCTTCTGTAATGCCGCGATCAGCCAATAAGTAATTCCGGCTGCGTTACCTGCATGATGTGCTCATGTTCGAGCTCCAGGACGCGCTTCTCTTTCTTCCGCTCGTTCATCAAACGGCTTCCGATCGTGCCTTTCAGCTTTGAGCGCGTTTTTTGATGGCGTAGCGATGCTGCAATTCTTCACCCATCGCCATGCGCCGGTTTAGCTGCTCGGCCATCCAGTTGAAGGCATTGATGTAACACTCCTTCACTGCGGCAGCTGTTTTGCCAGTGAATCCCATCACTAGCATCATGCATCCGTCGCGGGTGATGTTATACATAGGCTGAACATCGCCATTTTTGTCAATGAAATCAATGGGCGCAAAATTGCGCTGGGTGAAGTCATCGGAGCATTTCAGGTTACGTATGGCACGCAAAACGTCTTTGTGTCGCTTGCCAAAGTAATCCGCCACCTTGAGTGATGTGGTGATTATCTTGTTGTCGAGGGTCGTGACCATTTCGCGGAAGTCGAAGGCCGGAATAACTGACGGATTATTCATAGCGTCTTTACCTTTTAGAAAGTGAGCCTGTCTCACAGAAAAGCCGCCCGAGAGAGGTCGCCACCTATAACGGCTTTTCTCAGGCTCGCTTACTGAAAGGCTCTCGTTGATGTGCGCGTGAGATGCGCATAAAAAAGCCCCGCTATTGCGAGGCTCTTGATGATTCGATTTTCCTGATTGCTGCCTTATCCAGATTGCACTGCCCCAGCGCCGTGTAGAGCTGAGCGTTTAACTCGAGACTTGCCTGCCATGTGAACGGAACCACCATTCCGGGGATCGGTGTGTCTGCGGTCAGGTCAGCGCTTATCGGCACCACCGGTGCCGGAACGTAAACTGTCTGCGTATTCCCGCAGGCTGTCAGCAGCGGCAGAAGGAACAAGCTGGTTAGCACACGGATCGCCTTCAAGTGCCTGCCTGATGTAGACAATGCGCGTTTCGCCTTTTTGGGCCAGTTCGTTCTTTGCATTCTGGGTAGCCTGTGAGATATCGCGAATGAGGTTCATCGTGGTGATCACGTTATTGGTGATCGCCTCTGATGTGTCGGCCCTGACCGTCGCCTTATCGCGCTGGTCTTTGTAGGTGATGGCGTTGTCGCGGTAATGGTTAATCGTCCAGGCCATGGAGACCAGCAGACAGATAACGAAAGCACAGATGATTGCTGTTAACCGGCTCATTTAACACCTTCCAGGCAGAGCGCCTTTTCTTTCCCTGCTCGAGTTACCAGACCAGGCAGAACCTTGCCGCCTCCCCATACCCAGCGAGGGAACTGGTTGCATGCCGCCGTGATGTCTCCACTTCTGAGAAGAGAGAACATCGTGGAGGTGCGCATGTTCCCACAGCCAGCACGAAACGTTACCGATACAGCTGCTGAGAAAGTATCGTCAGATAGCTTTCTGCCATTCCCGTAACGGTTAACGCAGGACTCAGCATCAAGGATGTTGCGCTCCCATTCGGCTGCGATCTGCTGGTCAGACTTAACGGTGCCAAGCTTCACGCCATGCGTGTTCCCCATACCGTCAGTCAGCACACCGGCCGGGCAGACATATGGATCTCGTCGGCAAGATTCAGCGTTGCCGATTAACTCCAGCCCGCGCTCGTTAGTCCGGACGTGTCCCGCATTCATCACAATAGCGATGATCGTTCCTACGGAGCAGACAATGCCCGCCGCGCCGCTTTTCTTACTCAGTTTCAACTGTGCCACCGGAAATTCTCCGCATTGCCTCCGTAACCACCTCGGCGGCAGCCGGACGATCGGAGTGAGGTTTTTTACCTACATCAGATAAGTAGTTTTCCAGCAGCTGGGTTCGTTTCCTTTCCTCAGCCATACGCTCACGCTCTTCTTTCCGTTTTGCGTAATAGGTTTTTATCGTGAAGAACGCTGATACCAGCGCGCCGATAATAAACACGTAATCCTGTAGGCTAAGCAAAGAGAACAGTCCCAAGGCCGCCGACCACCAGTACGGCAGATCGTGTCCATTTGTTGGGTTCATACGTTGCATTCCACACCTCCGGGCCCGGGGTGCTGTGTCGTAGTTGGGAAAAGGCCGTCAGACACGATAGCTACGGGGCATCTGGAATTGATTGTCTGCGGCCTGAATAAAAAACCCGGCGACAGGCCGGGAAGATGAGGGTAAGGCAATGCCGGCTCTCTGGCCGTAAATACCTTGGCTGGTTTTGGCTCGCCTGGCTGGATTCGAACCAGCGACCAACCGCTTAGAAGGCTGGTGCTCTTTCCACTGAGCTACAGGCAATAAAAAAGGCCGCCTGAGCGACCTGTTTGTTGAGTTGCACATTCACCACATTTTGAGTCCACGCAAAAAGCCTCTGAAGCCTTCAGCGTGTTTCCTGTAATGCGATGTGCACTCATCAATAACATCATGAGCTGACACAAAGCGAAGCGACTTACAACCGACCTCTTTGTGCAACTTGTTTTTGACGTTGAATATTCGAACACTAAAAGCATCATCCACCTTTCTGATTTCGTAACGATAGGTGATGTTGTTAGTGCCGCCAACATAAAGCTGGAAGTTCTTCATGATGAGGACTCTCTGTTTTAACTGGAGGCCACATTTTACATAAGTAAAAAATGATTTTTAACTTTTAACGACCACTTGGTTTACAGAAAGCACAAAAAACAAAGCCCCGCACGATGGCGAGGCTCTCAATTCTTTGTCGACCTACGAAGCTATGGCGACGATATCAGATTTACATGAAATGTATGCTATTTAATTGACTTTTGCAATACCCTGCTGCGAAAAAGTCGCCTTTTGTTGTGATCGTGTTCTCAGAGTGCAACGGAGAGAATCACCATCAAGCCGATTAAAGATGGAGCACATGCCCCGCCAGTAGTCGGCGTAGTTATGACACCAGTTATCAGGCTTAACGCCGCACAGAGCCGCCAGGTCCTGGTGCTGATACACGTCCTTGCCCGCCAACTCTGCTTTCACGTCCTGCGCCGCCAGCCAGATAAGCTTCTTCAGGCGCTCCAGCGTCTTGCCGGCCACCTTCTTCGCGCCGAGCTGCTCCAAGAACTCGGCCCACGCCCACTGAGTGATCGCCACCTGGTACTCGAAGCGGATATTCTCGCTGTAGTTCCACAGAAGCCAAGCTTTCTGGTGGTCATCCAGCGACAGGACAGCGCGGCGCCATGATGCTGTCACGAACTCCACCGGACCCACCAGCGCGATGGACGATCCCTTAGCGCGGGACTGGCTACCGCTCATCGGCGGGCCGTCCGGGTTGACCATGCGCTGCTTATCTTTGTCGAATACCTTTTTCCGTCCCCTGCTGCGCGCAGTCGCGGTGAATTGCGCGTTCTCGGCGAAAGCTACCAGCTGCCCTTTCGTCGCCCCGCTCAGATCTGCGGTCGCCACAATGAGCTGCTGACGTACGTATTCCAGTTGCTGACTGTTCATGCGGCTTCCTTCTGTGGCTGGTTGGTTTTGGTCTGGCTGTGCTTTGCTACTGGGGGCATGCAGGCGCGCTTAACGCTTTCTGCCTGGTACCGCAGGAAATCGGCGTGGCTCATGCGGCCTCCTGTCGGCGTGCCCGGCGTTTTTCCAGCGCGCGGGCTTTGCGTGTGAAAATGGATTTGATGCGCTGAAGGTATGGGATATCGAAGCGGCGCGGATCGTTATCAGATTCAAGGCGCTCGACACGTTCCTGTCCGATACGCTCAATCAGACGGATCCGGTACTCGACAGCATTGCCGCTCAACTGCCGGTTGCAGCGGGTGCAAGCGGAGTGGACGTTAAACACGTTGAATTTGAGATGCGATGCAGCGCCGCGCGAACGGTAATGGCTGGCGTCAATGGCGCTGCCTGTCAGGTAATTGCTCTTGCCGATGAGTGGATTGCCGCAGCTGACGCATTCTTTTCCCTCGTCCCGGATCCGTATGTAGCAGTTGAAGGCCGATTGGGCCTCTTTATCCCACTGAGCTTTAGTCTTGAATGACTCGCGCTTGGCCTTGCGACGCTGGCGTCCTGCCTTCTCTTCGGTGCGCTGGCGCTGCGCCGCCTTCTGCTTAGCGGCTTCACGGGCTTTTGCGGTCTGTTCTTTGCCGATCGCGCTGGCGCACTCGAATGAGCAAACTACCTGCCCGTCGCGTACCGGGTGGAACCACTGGCGACAGGCTTTATGGGCGCACTTGCGGCGCGGTAACTTAGCCATGCGCTCTCCTCGCCGCGAGACGCAGCCATTTCTGATCAACCAGGCGGGCGGTGTAGCCCTTCAGTGTCGGGATATCGGACGGCTTAATCGCGGGCTTACGCTTGCGGCGCGCCGGAACGTTGAAGATATGATTTGTGATGACGCGTGCGAGAGGATTACCCACGGGTAGCCCTCCACTCTTGCGCCCAGGCGATGCGCTTACTGGATGCTTCGGAGAACTTCACGCTGCGGTCGGTACCGAACCAGTAAATCGCCTCAATGACGTCAACCATGTAGCGCTTGCTGGATTTGGATGTGCGGACGCCGAAATAAACGCGTCCGCCGTTGATGCCCGGCGCGGATTTCTGCTCCTGGTCCTGGGTCTGATTCACCAGCACGGTGATCAGGTCTTTCCACTCTTCGCGGGTAAGCTTTTCGCCGTGCCAGACAACCTGGTCAGACAGGTCCTTCAGCAATGGCCACATCAGACGGTTTTGCTTATCTGTGCGGGTCTCTTCCCGGGCCTCGACCACCATCGGCGCGCGAGGGTTTACCGGCAGGGTGCGAATGTACGCAATGAGGTTTTCTTTAACGGTGTCGTTAACGATGCAGTAGTGCTGTTTCATGCGCCACCTCCGAGAGGTAACGCAGAATGCAGAAAATCGCAGGTGCATTTCTGCATCTGTGAAAAGGTGAGGAGTTCAGATTGTGGTCGCATTTAAGTCCCCTTAAATGCGCAGAAGTCACCGGAGTTGTTCAGGCTCCGATGACATGATTATGGCTTGATGATTATTGGAAATCAACGCGGGGAGAACATCGTTTGCAAGATTTTGTTTTTAATACAGTTACCTTTCTAGCTACCTGCGTTCTTTCCGAAGGGATTACCTTAGACTCCAAACCCTAACACAAATTCAATAATTCATCTCGCCTCATGGGCAATGTCTGGATTACCATGTCAGCACTAATAACTAATTAGCCTGGTGGAATATGAGCATCGTGGTATTTACCACTATCATTACTGGTGTTTGTGTCTTTGTGACGGGTCACATTCTTGTAAAGGGCATCTTGGACCCTTACCTCTCTTTCAAAGAGCAGTTGGGGATGGTCTCAGCAATTCTTTTACGGGAGCAAAACAAGATTATTAACTTAAGCGCCAGTAATGAAGTGATTGACGAAATAAAGCACGCTTCGGCCCTACTGCTTTCAAAATCTAACGCGGTCCCCCTATATGGCGCTTTCGTTAAATTACGTTTACTTCCTCAGCATAAAAGCATAATTAAAGCATCGAGAAACCTGAATCTTATAGCGAGTACTTTGGAAGGGGCGAGCAATATCACCCCCAGAAAAGACTATGTCCTCGTTAACGACTCTCTCAATGCTATAGGTCGTGATTTGAGAATCATTGTTACCTATAAAGGACTATAACAAATACATTAAAAAGAATCCCCCTGCTGCGGTGCTGCTGGCAGTGGCATCCAGTGGGTTATATCTACGCCCAAACGCAGGTCATAGCCTTCTGCATGAACGTATAACTGTGCGTCGCCTCTGCCGCTAAAATTTGATGAACTAACAATACCGCAATCTCTCAGGCCATCATCCTTGCAGAAATAGAATATCTCTGTGCCGATGTCTGGCATACGCTCACTGCAAGCCACCCAACCACCCGGAATCACCGGAGAGTTGCCAGCCTCATACGCAACGCGCAACCAGTGGAAAAACACCTCCGTCATCACGCATCCACATTCGACGTCAATAGTGCCTGTCTGCTGAGAAAGCCACTGCTCGAATGGCAACTTGTTAGCCGTCGTTACAGGTTCGGATTTACCCTGATTTATGCCGGTGGGCGACTCGGCAATTTTTGGCGAAGAATCCAGAGCTGGAGCGGTCTGCATGGTGGTGGGCGTCTCGGCGTTTTCGACACCCTGAAGCATGGCGGCGCGGCAGTCATCAAGAGCCCGGTTGTACCACTCCGCGCAGCCACCACCGACTCTACGCCCTTTGTACACCCACCATCCATCCGCATCATTACGCTTAATGGGCTCAGGAACAGATACCGGCGCTGGCGGGGCGGTGTAGAGCTGTCCCGGATTGATGTCATGACGACGCAGGCGGACATCACAGATTCGCTCTTCGTTTGGCGAAGACCATGCAACAACATCAGCCACAGGCTCTGCTTCGAGCGATGCCAGCGCGATAGCAAACAGCTCGTTATCCATCGCCAATCCATCAGCGGACGGGTCCCTACCGATACGGTATTTATTGATTGCCGTTACTTGTTTGATACGGGCTATTAACTGTTCTTTGGTGAAGGTGATCATGGGTTAGCCCCTCTCAACGTCGAGCATTTCGTCGTAGTCATATCCGGTTTCAGAGCCATCAGTTCCGAACAGGGTAACGGTGTCATCCTCCATCCAGAATGATTTGACCGTGTAGCGCTTACCGTGAGAAGTGATAACCACATCGCCAGGTTCAACGTCTTCGGCGCGTATCTGCAGTTTGTCGATGTTGCTCATTGGGTGGCTCCTTCTGTGCGATACATCATGATTGTCAGATCGCCTTTAGTCGCCAGGCGCACCGTTGTTCCTGGTTCGATGCTGGACAGGTCAAACGCATCGTAAAATTCGTTTACTGCCTTCTGTCTACGAGATAGCTTTCTACGCTTATCCCACTGCTTTAGCGCAATGGAGATAAACCACTGGCCTGTTTTGAACATGATGAATAACCATCCCATCAGAGCGAGGCCAGTGTTTAGAATGTTCAGAATGCTCATGACTGCACTCCTTTGCGAAGCTGGGCGGCGCGGTTACTGGCCTGCTGGTGAACCATTTTCCAGCCAACAACCTCATGCATATCGGATGAGCACCTCTGGTTGCTGAATTTAACCAGCATGGTCTCTGCCACGCCTGCGAGGCTATCAAGCTCACTGGCCCGCACTTCAGCCAAGAAAGCCTGGTACGCAGGAATCTGCATCACAGCCAGTGATCTAATTATCTTCTGCACTTCCGGCGGGCACTGCTCATAGTGATCGTCTGTGATGAACACTGCCTCGTTGTGGATTTCTTCGACTGCACTCAGCTCCGCAGCCAGCGCCGCGCATCTGGCTTCAAGTTCTTCGTATGTTGGTTTCATGCGGCAGCTCCTTCAAATTGGTAAGAAATTTTAATTCCCAGCTTTTTAGCCATGGCATGCTCAGCGACAGCACCATCCGACTCTTGCCACCCATGCAGCATGTGAATGGCGTCGGCGCAGCGAAGCATCGCCAGGCAGATGTCCATATACTCACGCTTAGATAAACCATCCGGGAGCGTGGCCGGATTTAATGCCACATGACCATCTGATAACATCTGCTGTGCTACTGCGTTAAACATCGGACGGTTGTAGTTTTCGTAACCCGTCATTGGTCCTGCGATGTAAATTTTCATACCCCTGCCCTCCCGTACTTGTCTGATAACTCGCCCATTTGCCTGTGGATTTCCGCAAGGTCACACCCTGCGCACCCCAGAGCTTCGGCTATGAGTTCTTCCTGTTCTTTGGATGGCCCCGCTTGGAGAATCTGATTAAGTTTCCTGTTCGATACGCCGCAGTGCCTGGCGATGCTGATGAGCGTTACACCGTTATCCTTCGCCATGGTCCTAACCATCCAGCGATAATCACTCCATTCGCTCATACCCCTGCCCTCCCCCAAACCATCAATACTCGCTTCATAGCCTGACTGTTCCGGCACTCCTGGCAGATCACGTTTGCCTCTGTACGCTGAACCAGCTTCGAATTTCCCTTCGGCATCGCCGGTATGGTTTCCGGTGCGTATTTCATGCCGTAGCTGGTCAGCCGATACAGCCGCTGGCCGTGCTTGCCTTCGAACTCGATCAGGCCGTCTGCAAACAACGTGCTTAACGGGCCGGAAATCTTTTTGGTGGTCATGCCGATCATGCTGGCAATACGAGCACTGTTCAGGCCCGGGTTATTACGCAGGGCTGCAAGAATCTGCCCACGGATTGTTATGGTCATCAGAACCCCCCTTTCTTTTTCGGCTGCTGCTCACGCCCGCGGCGTTCTGCGGCGGCGGACTGCTGGTCTGTGTCGTAAATTGCCCCGTTGATCTGATTGCAATAAACCGTGCCGGTACTGCCATGGCGGTTGAGTCGCAGGATTAACTCGGTTTCTCCCGGCGGCACGCTGTCATCGAAAGCACCTTCCCGGTGGATACCAACCCAGTAGTCGCAGTCCTGCTCAATCTGCCCTGTGTCGCGGGAATCGCTCGGCAACGGGCGTTTATTCACTCGCTTCTCCAGTTCGCGGTTGAGCTGGGTCAGCAGCACGACGACGCAGCCAAGCTCTTTGGCGAGATTCTTCAGACCTTTGGTGATCATCCCGTAGGCCAGGTCATTACGGTCGGCTTTTTCGGCGGTCATCAGAGTCAGGTAGTCAACCAGAATCATTCCTACGCAGCCCTTCTCGCGCTTGATTCGGCGGCTTTCGCTAACGATGTGCGCCAGTGACAGGCCAGGAGTATCGTCGATGTACAGCATGTCGATTTCACTCAATCGCCCGGCTGTGGCGATCGCCTTCTTAAAGTCGCCGTCGTAATCGCCCTGGTACTGGTCATCGGCGTCATCCGTGGCTGGCATGTAAAAAATGCTCGGGTTAATGCCCGACTTCTGACCAACCAGCTTTTCAAGGATCTGGTCTCCAGGCATTTCGAGGCTGAACATCAGCGCTGGCTTTTTCTCACGAACCGCGCAGTTGATCGCCATCTGCCCGTACAGGGTTGTCTTGCCCATCTTTGGCCTTGCGCCAATCACGAACAGAGAGCCTTTAACCAGACCTTTCGGCGCCAGCAGCCGGTCTAGTGACGGGATACCGGTACTCATCCCGCGCTGTTCGCCTGAAGGGTCAAACCGTTTCTCCAGATCCGCTACCCAGTCATCCATAACATCCCCGAAAGACCGCAACCCCCGACGACTGCCGGTTTTTGAATGGTCTGCGAGCTGGGTGAAAATACCCTGAATGGCCTCGTACTTCTGCGTGGCGGTCATGCCGTTGCGGGAATACAGCAGCTCAGTAGCTTCGGTCAGGCGGCTGATACCGTAGCGCTCCATTGCAGCTTCCCGGACTGATGCAGCGTATGCCACGATGTTTGCAGCGCTCGGTGTGTTTTTTGCGATCTGCGCGATGTAGGCGAAACCGCCGATCTGCTCCGTAAGTCCTTTGCTTTCCAGAGCGTCGAAAAGCGTCAACCCATCGACTGGCTTGTTAGCTCGGAACATGTCACGTAATTCAGCAAAGACGATCTGATGAACCCGGATGTAAAACGACTCAGGCTTGAGCATTGCCAGCACTTTTTGAACACGCTCGCTGTTGTCGTCGTCCAGCAGGAGTCCGCCGATGACGCTCTGCTCTGCTTCGACGTTGTGAGGTACGGTCAGGATTTCAGAGGTCATCACAGGCCCCCTCGCGCGTCTTGGCATACACATCCACGTTCAGGAAGTATTCGAGAGCCTTGCGGCGCCATGTGAGTCCCGTGCGCTGGTCTGGGCGGTTTTCCAGCATCCAGCGGCAGTTGGTGGCGATGTAGCTCAGATAGGATTCCCAGTCGCTCAAGGTGAACTTATGGCCGTCCAGCTGCTGAGTTACTTTCCCGGCTTTCTGCCAAAACGTGCGGATTAGAGCCCGGCGTTTGTCAGTAAGGATTCTGATGCTCTGTGCTTCCGGCAGTACGCGATGGTAAACCTCGACCACCTGCTCGCAGCTGAGAGAAGGTTTTTTCTGCTCTGGTTTTTCTGCTGCTGATGCACACTCTCTTACGTTAGTAAGAGAGTTATTTAATATATTGTTATCTGTGGACACTGGCTGGACATCGGCTGGACACTCAACCTCCACAGGCATTGGTACTACTGCGTTTGCGCTGGACACTGGCTGGACATCGGCTGGACAAAAATTTGACTGATATTCGTCGTATTTGACTACTTTTAGAACAGTAAAACGGTTGTTCGATTTGGTGGTGATCATGCCCAGGTTCTGGAATTTACGGAGCAGTGATTTAACGCGATCAGCGGTCAAGCCTGTTTCCATTGCCAGAGTATTTCGCCCAGTGATGAACTCTCCGCGCTCGCAGATCACATCGCCAACATCAGTAGATACCAGTGTCTGTTCGTGATTAGCGCGCAGGAGCAGGTGAACCCATAAATGAGCCGCCTCAGCGTCCTTATAGAACGGCACATCCATAATTTTACGGTGCAGCAAGGCAAACCCCTTACCGTCATTCGTGCGCGGTTTCTGGAGCCTTCTGGCCTCTCTGGCTTCGGCTAAATTGGATACGTTACCCACGGCCACTCTCCTTACGTTTCAGTTCTTCCAAGATGGCGCGCATCTTCTCTGCCACAATCGGGTTAACCGAGCGGATGAAGCGGTCGCGGGTTATGTTTTTATGTACAGCGGTATGGTAATAGCGTGGATTTTTTGCCATTATTCCTCCTGCAACTACTCTCGTTTTTGCACCAGAAAGTCGGTTCTGTTCGCGCAGACCGGCTTTCGCCATTTCTGTAGTTCTCACATAACCCCCAGCATCGACGTGACCATCGTCATCAGCGGTCCTACCTGCTCCGGCATGAGGCGGAACAGCGACGCTATACCCTCGCTTACCTCTTTCATCTTCTGATGCTCTGGAGCGTCCAGCAGCACAGCCTGCTTAGCCTCGGCACACTCTTTCATCGCAGAGGCGATCAGCGACATCGTGTCGTTCTGCGGCGCCAGGCGGTTGCGGTACTCCAGCGGCAGGACGGCCATGATTGCCGGCGCCAGCTGGCGAATGTTGTTGGCTGCGTATTCGGTGTCACCATCAATCCAGCGGAATACCTTCTGCATCTGGCGGTGCGAGTCAGTGGGGATATCCAGCCCGGTGCCGCCGGTTGCCCGCCACTCCTCAACAATCAGAGCAGCGACAAATTCACGGCTGCGGCAATCAGCTGCCCAGGCGCGAACAGCTGCGCGAATCCCATCGAGGTTTAACGCCGTGGAATCAGGCTCCCGGCGATTCTGGTAAATCATCGCCGTTGGCGAAAATTTGTTACCTTGTTGATACGCAAGTGAATGCATTGCTTTCCCTTTCGTGGTTAGGGCCGCCGGTTAGGCGGCGTTATTGTCGGCCGGTGACGGGAACAGCGTCGGCAAATCAGGGCGAATCTGGTAGGCCTGAATCTCGCCACCAGTTGCTTTTACGATGCTGTTCACATGCTCCGGAGAAACCCTCGCTTTGTTGTGTAGCCACTTGTAAACCGCCTGCTGCGACACTGCGCACGCTTCACCAAGGGCTTTTTGTGACCCGACGATGGTGATAGCGGTTTTAATGGTTGGGTTCATAACAACCTCCATAGTGAATATAAACGAAGAATAAAACTATGGTTGTATTTAGTCAACAACCATTTTCGTTTGATGGAATAAAACCACGGTTGTACATTTAACCTTATGAAAACGACACTTGCTGGAAGACTGAAAGAAGCACGCGCGGCACGAGGCCTGACACAAAAGGCGCTCGGGGATCTTGTGGGTGTTAGCCAGGCGGCTATTCAGAAAATTGAAACAGGAAAAGCCAGCCAGACCACCAAGCTTGTGGAAATTGCTAACGCGCTCGGGGTAATGCCTGATTGGCTCAGCTCTGGAGAAGGGGCGATGCTTAATGACGGAAAGCAATCAGGGGCAGCTTTATTAACTAATGCAGCTTCGGACGTATTCCGCGTAGACGTTCTCGACCTCACTGTTAGTGCGGGACCGGGATCATTCATGATTTCTGAGTTTGTAGAAGTTCTGCATGCTATTGAGTTCACAAATGAGCATGCCCGCGCCCTCTTCGGCAATCGCGCACAGCATGATGTGAAGGTGATGACTGTAGACGGTGACAGTATGTGTCCAACGATTCAGTCTGGTGATCGCCTCTTCTTCGATGTGTCAGTGAGGAACTTCAAGGTTGACGGAGTATACGCATTTGTCTTTGGGCAGCACTTCCATGTTAAGCGTCTGCAAATGCAGGGCCTGCAATTAGCCGTGCTTTCAGATAACCCGGCTTACAAAGACTGGTATGTAACAGAAGAGAATCAGGACCAGCTCTACATCATGGGAAAAGCGCTGATCCATGAATCGATAGCTTACAACAAACTGTAGCAGTGGCCTGATGAGGTGTTTGGGTGATAAGAGAATATCTGATAGTAGGCGTGGTTACTTTGCTCTCGGTTGTTGCGATCGTGCTTATGGTGGCCTGAAAAGACGGTTTGGTGATGGGAAAAGGAAAACAATGAGCGCAGAAAAAATAGCCTTTCTATTTCCTACGAGGGAAAAAGGGGTAGGCTCTCCTGAGAAATCCCCAAGAATGCCTTTGTTGGTTCTTGATTGTGAAGAGTTTCCAACGGTTACGGATATTTTTATAACTGTTTTCTTCATCGGGCTAAAGCATGAAAAGCCATATTACCTTCAGCTTGAAATGTTTTATGAGGGGGAGGCGGCAGAGCATTCTGTAAGCGCTTTGGTAGGGACTCATCTTAGAGCTAAAGATACTTTAGCTCATGAAGATGATATTGCGGCCTCCCTTGATTTGCGGCTAGAAAACTCTACTTTCATGTCACCAGGTAATTACTACGTCCAAGCAACCCTGATGCATAACCAGATCGCCATCCATGAGAACAGAGCCTACCTTAAGGTGTCGGAGGCGATATGAATGCTCAAGAAAAAATCGTTACTCCGATTGGTGTTGCTAACGATTATCGAGCCAAGGCAAGGAACAAAAAACCATCAATTGACACCTGGGGCGCTGTAGAACATGATAATATTTATGGCTCTGGAGGCGGTGGAGGTGATGACATGCTAAAAAGAGTGGAGAGATTGGAGGAGAAAGTTATCTCCATCAGTTCCGATTTGGCAGTTATCAAGGCGACTATGTGCACGAAAGAAGATTTACACAAGGAGCTGAATGGTCAGACATGGAAGATCGTTGTCGCCCTAGTAATTACTGTGCTTATAGCAGTCTTTTCAAAATACTTCATTAAATAACCCGGCCACCGCGCCGGGTTTTTATTTACCCTTCCGCACTATCTCAGCTGCATCCCTGTTCACACCCTTACCTATCACGTTTCCCGTTTCCTTCCGGTACCGTTCCAGCTTGTCGATGATGTTTTGCTGGGTCATAGGTAAATCTGCCAGTGACAACTCCATGACCGCCCGCCCCATGGCGTGAACCATCATGTTCACTCTTTCTTCATCCAAGTCCATTACCCACTCCTTTTTGATGTTTTTTCAAACATACCATCATCGGAGCTAAAAATAAATTTCGTTTAAAAACAACCAAATAAAACCACATTAATCATTAATACAACTATTGTTGTTGACGATAAAACAACTATGGTTTTTAATAAGCCCATCGAAACGAAACATCGACAGCTGAGCGAAGTTAGCCAGCGGCGGACAGTAAGTCGCCTGCTCATTAAGAATTCAGTCAAGCAGCAAATCACCCGGAGCGCTCCTGGCAAATTGAAATGGCGCCCAATGGGATTGAGGCAGGTGTGTAACGCGTGGCGGGTATAGCACACGAAGAGGACTCCGCACCGGAATGGTTTGCTGCTCAGTTCCCGAACATCGGGGAAGCTTTACCAGCAGCTCTTTGCGAGGGGCTGACGGCAAATCTACTCCACTTATTTGAGGTGATGGTGATGGATATAAAAAACGATGAAGTAGCGATGTTTAAAAGCAACAATGGCGTAATTTTAGCAGCTGACGCAGCTTATGCTGCTGCTGAAGAAGCGGTTAAAGGGGCATCAGATGACCACTGGTATCGGCAGAATTTGATAAAGGCAGCACTGGAGACTGCCCTGGCATCAGTTATCGTTTTATAGCGATCCCAAAAGGCGTAGGTGCTTCTGCTTTGTACTTTTCCTTTGCTGCTTCACGACAGGCAGGAAGCAAATCAGCAATGCGCTCAATTAAAGCTTCTGGCGTGTTGGCGGATGGGTCTTTTACTGCAAGCGCCAGCGCTAAATCATATGCCACTGATTCCTCAGTTCTCTTTCCTGCAAATACATTCATGGACATAAAGAAATCCTTTTATTGACTGTGGAATATCCAGTCTACGGCATTCCTTTGACTGTGGAAAGTGAAGGAAATCACGCGCCGGGCGTGGCTAAACATCCCGGCACTCATTCAAGTTGAGGCTGCCAGGTAGGCGGCCTTTTTCATACCTGGAGTTATTTACGAGTGACTCAAGTTATGACAACCGGCGGCCATCCACCGCCACTTTTTTTTGTTTTGCCGCACAAGCGCAGAAGTCTTGTATTAACCGTTCCGTTCGCCGCGATAAGGCCAAGAGGATTTATGAGTAAGAAAAACGACGGTGGCTACGCTTTCCCTATGGAGGCGACAGATGCCACAGCTTGGAGGGATTGCAATCAGGGAATGATGTTGCGCGACTACTTCGCGGCCAAGGCTATGCAGGGTCGATTAGCGAATCCTGACTGGTTGTGTAGCGATGACCGCACAGCAACCGAAGCGTACCAGATAGCTGACGCAATGCTTCGCGCCCGGGGGGCATCATGACAGTCACCCACAACGGCAAGCAGTACACCGCCAAAAAGCTCAACGATAACGAGTGGCAGCTGACGTCGGTATCGGCACCGCGCGACAAGCTGACGCTGAACCGCTGGCAGATGCATATAGCTGGCCTCCTGGAACAGGTTGAGGTGAAGGTATGATCAACCACTACGGCACCACCCCGCTCATTCGCCAGTGCGTCACGCCCGGCATGATGGCAATGCATGAAGGCCGCACCTATCGCGTCTCAGCAGTCATTCAGGAGCGCAAATGGGTATACCTGCACACCGACGCAGAAATCATCCGCCTCAGTGACTGCGTGATTGACGTCCTTCTGGACGGTCACGGCAACCCAATAGTTCACTGAGGACGCTGATATGGAAATAAAAACGCCATCCAACCCAAGCAAAAAGGCGGCGGCCAGGGTAAAGAATCCTCTTCCCGCGCCAACCAGTTGCCACCTGTGCTCTGGTTCAGTGCGGATCGGCACTCATGGAGAAGTCTATGGGCGCGACTTCAGTGACTGGCCGTATGTATATCTTTGCGAATGCTGCGGAGCATACGTCGGACTTCATCCTTTCACTGCGATCCCGCTTGGGACTCTGGCAGACAAGCCAACCCGTGATGCCAGGAAGAAATGCAAGTCGCCATTTGAACGTATCTGGAAGTCGGGCGCCATGACTCGCACTGAAGCTTACCAATGGCTGGCTGAAAAGATGGGCATACCTGTTCATGAATGTCACTTCGGCTGGTTCACCGTAGAGCAGTGCCAGGCTGCAATGCATCACTGTAACGACTGGCTAAACCGCTAACCACCCTATTCAACCGATCGGCCTGGCTTTCTGCGGGCGGGATCTGCACATCCAAATTTCAGGAGTTCAGCCATGAATGCATACCTCACTTACGACCGAATCGAAGATCGGCGCTGGGTTGAGCAGCAGCTCACCGACGAGAAGGAGAAGTGGATCGACGACAGGGCACAGCAAATCATCGACATGATGCCGAAAGAGCCAACCGGCCTCTTCCACTTCACGATCCCGATTGACTCCAGCCCATACGAAGGACTTCGCAGCGATAAAGCTGGCGAGGCCTACAACGATTTCATTTCGGCAGTTGCTTACGCCCAGGCGGAATACGACTGGGAACACCGAACCGGCTGCCCGTTTTAATTTTTGAGGGGATTAACGATGGCAAACGAATTAACAATCACAGCGACTTCGCTTCAGGAAAAAGGTATCGACGTCGCTACCTGGAGCGCACTGAAAAACAGCATCTATCCCGGCGCCAAAGACGAATCGGTAATGATGGCGCTCGATTACTGCCGCGCCCGCCAACTGGATCCACTACTGAAGCCTGTCCACTTGGTGCCGATGAGCGTCAAAGATTCGAGAACAGGTAAAAGTGAATGGCGCGACGTGGTCATGCCGGGCATCGGGCTTTACCGCATTCAGGCGGACCGCTCAGGTGATTATGCCGGTGCCCGCGAACCAGAGTTCGGTCCAGACACGACGCAGACGCTTTCTGGTGTTGAGGTCACCTTCCCTCAGTGGTGCAAATACACCGTCTACAAGCGCATGCCCAGCGGGGAGATCGTCGAGTTCAGCGCCAAAGAATATTGGATTGAAAACTACGCCACTGGCGGCCGCGACACCACGGCGCCGAACGCGATGTGGAAAAAGCGCCCATACGGACAGCTGGCGAAATGCGCAGAAGCCCAGGCGTTGCGTAAGGCCTGGCCCGAGATCGGACAGCAGCCTACCGCCGAAGAAATGGAAGGCAAATCACTGGACGTTGATATCCGTGACGTCACGCCGCGCAACACCACAGAAGCGCTTCCACCAGCAGCAAGCGAAGAAACGCTTCAGGCGATCACCGATCTCTTAACGACCCTGGATAAAGACTGGGAGAAAGACTTCCTCCCACTGTGCAGCGACATCTTCAAACGGCAAATTCTTGAGGCGTCAGAGCTCACTGAAGAAGAGGCGCAGAAAGGGTTTGGTTTCCTTCAGAAAAGGGCTAAGGCGGCAGCATGACACCAGATATTATCCTGGCCCGGACCGGTATTGACGTAACCACTATCCAACAGGGGGATGAGGCGTGGCATAAACTCAGGCTCGGCGTTATTACTGCCTCAGAAGTGCACAACGTCATTGCCAAGCCAAGATCGGGAAAGAAGTGGACAGACATGAAAATGTCCTACTTCCACTCCTTGCTCGCCGAGGTATGCACCGGCGTGGCGCCAGAGGTTAACGCAAAGGCGCTGGCCTGGGGTAAGCAGTACGAGGAAGACGCCCGCACCCTCTTCGAGTTCACTACTGACGTGAAAGTCACGGAGTCTCCGATCTTGTTCCGTGACGAGAGCATGCGCACTGCGTGCTCCCCTGACGGCCTGTGCAGTAACGGGTTCGGCCTCGAATTGAAATGCCCGTTCACCTCCCGCGACTTTATGAAATTCCGTCTTGGCGGTTTCGAAGCCATCAAGTCTGCGTACATGGCCCAGGTGCAGTACAGCATGTGGGTTACCGGAAAAGAGGCCTGGTTCTTTGCCAACTATGACCCGCGCATGAAACGCGAAGGCATTCACCACGTCGTCGTTGAGCGGGATCCGCAGTACATGTCCGACTTCAACGAAATGGTGCCTGAGTTCATCGAGAAGATGGACGAGGCGCTGGCGGAAATAGGCTTTACGTTCGGGGAGCAGTGGAAATGAAACGCACACCCTTCTACCGCAGGCCCGGGCGAACCGGGCAATTCTCCGGCCTCCGTGAACGCGTTATCTGGATGATTCAGACGCGCGGCCGCCCGGTAACCGGTAGTGAAATCGCCGAGAAGTTCGGCGTAACGCTCATCGAGTTTAACCGGGTCGCCAACGGCATTACCCGCGGCTCCGGACAGATTGCGCAGATCGTTGAGTCGGGAAAATGGCTCAACGAGGACGGCATCTGCGACCGCACTTTCGACCTGGTCACGAAGCCAAAGGTCATTACTCCGCAGGGTAAATCGCGGCTGTTCACCCGGCGCGCCATAGAGCAATCGCAGGAAGGCAGGCGGCAGGAGTGCATTGCTCGCGCCGCCCGCCGTCGCCGCCTGATTGCTCAGGGCCTCTACATCGACGAAATGGAGTCAGTGCTATGAAAGCGTGGTCTCTCGAAGAGCTGGCGCTGCTGCGGAGACACTCAAACGCCGAAGTCGCGGAGATTACCGGCCGCAGCATTGAAGATGTTGGAGATAAGCGCCTGCAAACGAATATTGAACGTAATGGCTGGGATGTTAACGATCCGGAGCGGGAGGATGCATGACCGATTACACCGGCAGCAATACGCCTGCTGATCAGCGCGACCTATGGCGCACTCCATCAGCTCTCTTCGCTTCACTTGATGCAGAGTTTTGCTTCCATCTGGATGCCGCCGCAGCGCCGCATAACGCGTTGTGCCGCAAGTTCATCACAGCCGAGCAGAACACGCTTGAAACACCCTGGGCTGATTACCTGAACGTACCCGGCTACGTCTGGCTGAACCCTCCATACAGCGACATTACTCCGTTCGTTAAGAAGGCCTCCGCCGAGAGCGCCAATCAGATCGGCACGGTCATGCTGGTACCGGCAGACACTTCGGTTGGCTGGTTCAAGGAAGCCATCCAGACCGCCAGCGAGGTTCGCTTCATCACCGCCGGGCGGCTGGCATTTATCAACCCGGTCACCGGTAAGCCGGTATCGGGAAATAACAAGGGGTCGATGCTCATCATCTGGCGACCGTACCCGCGTACACACTGCCACTTCGCAACTGTGGACCGGAACGTGCTGATGGCTTTCGGGGCGAAACTTCTCGCCCGCCGGGAGGCCGCATGACGCCAGAAAAAGACAACGCCATCCGCGCCGCCTGCCGCCGCTGCACCGAGGAAATCCAGCAGGCCATGCGCAAGAAGCCAAAGCCAAACTGGAACGAAACGGTGCCACCCATCATCAACAAGCATCACAAGAAAATTGAAGCTCTGGGAGTTAGTCTCCTGGAGTTCGTCGTATACACAGGCAGGCTTAATCGCCGCTACGGAGTGGAATCGTGAGCAAATATCCAAGGGTTGGCAGCGTGTCAGCCAAAAGCAAAAACACCTCCGCTAAATGCAAATGCGGTGCAGTGGCGAAGCATAAAACGACCGTGGAAGTGAATATTTTCCGTGGCGATGATGAAGTAGTTTGGTCTTGTAACAAGCACAAGAAGGACTGTGCATTTCTGGTCGGTGGGCAAGGCGGTGCAGCATGAGCATGGAAAAATTCATTAAACCATTCCCATTGACCGACATTACCACCCCACGAAATGGTGCTGAGGTATTGCTGGATAACTACTGGCTTACGAAAGATGGCATGTATTTCAAATCAAAACGCGGTGGTACTCACCAGTGCAATCGAGACAAGCGCGTTGTCGATAAAGTTTACGCTGACCTCCTTTCGTCTGGATATGAATGCACACACATTCCTGTGGCTTATATCAAGAGAGGGCAAGCATGAAGGCATTAATCACCAGGTCGCTTACTAGGCCTTTTTTATTGCTGGCATTCACCTTCAACCGAATTAACCGACAGTTCCGGGAGCATTGACAATGGCCGACATCATCGATACCGCAGCAGAGATTGAAGAGCTTCAGCGTAACGCTGCCCTTTCCACTCACCGCCTGAACCGCAAGGCCGTATCAGCTGAACGTTGTGAAGAATGCGACGAACCAATTCCCGAGCCGCGGCGCGCTGCCGTTCCCGGCTGCCAAACGTGTGCGGAGTGCCAGGGTGTTATCGAACTGAGGAATAAGCAGAGGGGGCACTAGTGAAAGAGCGCGGAATGATTTTTAACGAGTATCAGGTGCGCGCCTTGCTTGATGGCAGCATGACGCAGGTTCGTCGGCCAATAAAATGGCGTCAGACACGGGCTACCGAAATTGCAGAGCGCGAAGATGGTAGCCGGTGGCCGTGGAGTGAGGATGCGGAAAATGTTTGCGATTACTGGCACCCATGCCCATTCGGTGCAGTAGGCGATGTTATTTACGTCAGAGAGTCATTTTCACGGCTCGACTCATTTAACTTCTTCGATCCCGCAGTGCCTCATGAAGTACCGGATTTCTGGTATTGGGCCGATGGTGATCCGGGGTGGGGAGACTGGACGCGCCCACAATCTGGTGCTGTCATGCCTCGCGACGCCAGCCGAATCAGCCTGGAGATAACCGGAATCCGCGTCGAGAGACTTCAGGATGCTGATGAATCAGCCATGCTGAATGACCTTGGTGACATGCTCGAACACTGCGAAACCGTAGCTGGACGCGCCTTCAACCATGCTGAGCATTATGCGATCGCTGGCGTTCCGGTCGGTCTGTGTCCAGAAATGCGCGGCTTTAAAGCGTGGTGGGATAAGACAAATGGCGCTGGTAGTTTCGACTCCAACCCTTGGGTCTGGGTAATCGAATTTAAGGTGGTGCCCAATGTTCAGGATAATCCAGCCTAATACCTGGTACGCCGATCCCCACGGCGCGCCCTGCAAAATCCTCCGCGCTACCCACGAAGTCATCCACTACATCCGCAACGGTCGCACCTGCATCGCCAGCATGGGCCGCTTTCAGCATGAATTCGAGCCGCTGACCAAAGCACAGGCCGAGCGGATCGCCGAAGAAATCGAAACAACAGAACACCTGAAGAAGTTGCGTGCCCAGCGCGCGGCATGAGGAGAGATTATGAAGAATAATTCGGCCGCTCGTCGGCTACTTGGGATGGATCACTGGCGTAGTAATACGCAGTACATGGCGTACTCGCATTGGCATGTAGCAGTAAAGACAGGGAGGTCTAACCCTAGCTGGGTTGCTGTGCGAACACGAAGTTATGACTTCTCCAATTTCGATGAATAACGCAACTGATAGCTGATTCAATGAGTCAGCTATTGGGTGCGAAAGCACTGCTCCGTTACCCCTTCGTCCCGGCCCTGCGCCGGGTTCTTTTTGCCTGGAGAAACCCATGAGCGATACGATCCAACTGGTGCCCAATAAATGGGTATCAGAAGAACTACTGATTGCATTAACCGGGCTGACAAAGCATGCAATCAAGTCGGCCCGTGAAAAAAGCTGGCTTGAGGGGCGCGAGTATAAGCACTATTCCGGAGACCTTCAGCCTAAAGACAACTCCCCGATCCTCTACAACCGTTTCGAAGTCGATAACTGGGTTGAAAAGCAACGCCCGGCGATCCCGCGCCAGAAATCTGCTTAAATAGCCCTGCGTTTAATAACGAGGAAAAGGCATGTCTAAATATCCAACCGGGGTAGAGAATCACGGGGGCTCATTGCGCCTGTGGTTCATGTACCATGGGGAGCGGGTTCGTGAAAGTCTTGGCGTTCCCGATACACCCAAAAACAGAAAGATAGCTGGAGAGTTGAGGACTTCGATTTGCTACGCCATCAGGACCGGCACATTCGACTATACCGCCCAGTTCCCTAACTCACCGCGAGCTCAAGTGAATGACGATCGCAAACTAAAGACGTCCGTTTCGGAACTGGCTTACAAATGGCTGTCCCTGAAGCAAACGGTTTTGGCGAAGAACACCCATATGCGGTATACGTCGTACGTGAAAATGTGCCTTCGCATTCTGGATGATGAGAA